>NZ_JADQDQ010000010.1 GCF_015694725.1 Hymenobacter jeongseonensis
TCGTAACAGGCGCTGGCATTACGTCAACCTTGGTATTCGTGAGAGAGAAGGAGTAGGCAGAATTAACCCCTCCTTTCCCTAAACTAGTCGCAGTTGTTCGACACTACGTGCTATTGGGCCACTGCAGAGCCGGAGGAGTTTAAGAAACTCGTCTGCGAATCAACGTTTACGAAACACGCCGAAGGGATGCGTTTCGTGCACTCTCCTCCTCCGCCTTGCCGGTGGCCGCCAACTACCTTGCGGAACCCCCTTTTTGACACATCAAAAAGGCCGGCCCAGCGCTAAGTCGCCAAGCCGGCCCGGTGGCTCCGAAAGGCGCCTTTCGGAACCACCAGCAGAAGCTATTACGTGGAGTCGAGGCGAAGCAACCGCCGGTCGCGGCTACGTTAAGGGCCAGATAGGTAATAAGTCCCGCCCATTCGCTACTATTGCCTGCCCATGCCCTTGCTACCCTCCGGCGGCTTACCCGCGCGCGCTACCCCTACCCCCCCTTGGTTGCCCCAGGGCCTGCGTGCTACTAGTCGCTGGCTCGGCTGGCTGTGGCTGGTGTTACTGGCCAGCTGCCAAGCAAAGCCGCCTCCAGCTGCCCAGCCCTACGTGCTTGTCGCCGACATTGAAGGCTGCACCGACTGTCGCGCCCAGCTTTCTCTACGGGGCTATAGTTCTTTTCAGGACGTAGACAGCTCATCGACCAAGGACGGGCATTTCACCCTGCGGGGCACCCTCGCCCAGCCCGGCCTCTATAACTTGTTCTATTACAGCAACACCGACCACGCGGTGTCCGGTAGCCTGCAGCTGTATCTGCCCACCGACTCGGTGCACATCACCGCCACGCGCCAGCAGATTCGCACCAAGTTTTATCCTGAAAAGCCAGCTATCGGCTCTTACCTGCGCAATACGATCGTCTTCTCCACTTCCCCCAAGCAACGCGAGTGGGAACAGTATCTAGTGGGCCGCGACAGCCTCTGGAACCAGTATTTTGTGGACAAAGCCCGGCTGCAAGCCCGCTTTATGCAGGCCATGGGCACGGGCAACAAGGCCCGGATTGAGCAGTGGGCCGACTCGGCCCGCAGCTTCGACTACCGCGCCGGCGGCTACTGGGCGGCGGCCGCCGATGCTTTCGTGCGCCAGCACCCGGCGTCGGAGGTGGCGCTTTGGGCCATGCTCGACAACCGCGATGATTTACCGTCGGCCGAGCGCTTTCGCCGCTACTACCAGGCCCTGCCGGCGGCGTTGCGGGCGAGCTTCTACGGCCAGATCCTGGATAAGGAGCTCGCCCGCAACGAAGGCCGCAACCAGAACCGCCAGCGCTTTATCGGCAGTTACATCCACGGTTTAGCCGGCAAGACGCCTGCGGGCCAAAAGTTGGACGCGCCCCGCCTCTTTAAGCAAAATAAACTCACGCTGGTCGAGTTCTGGGCGAGTTGGTGCGGCCCCTGCCGGATGACGCTGCCCAAGTACTATGGCCTCTACAAGCAGTACCACCCCCAAGGCTTCGGCATGATTGGGGTGTCGCTGGACCGCGACTACAACAAGTGGGTGCAGGCCATCGCCGAGGACAGCCTGCGCATCCCCCACCTCTCAGAGCTGCAGGGCGGCCAGGGGGAGGATGCCCAGCGCTTCGGCATCCAGGGCATTCCCGCGAATCTACTCGTCGACAGCACGGGGCGCGTGGTGGCCGTCGATGTGGAGTACCCTCAGTTGTACAAACACTTACAGCGCGCGCTGTAAGGGGCGGTTAGCTGGCTCGAGCGGAGCCGCCAGGCTTACCGCCTAGTGCCAGTGCTCCTTTGAGGAAACACGCATCTTCAGGCTTCTTCGGACCCGCTACCTTTGCGCCATGGGGCATTACACCGACGCACCGGAAGATAATTTGCTGGGCTTGACGGACAAGGCGGCCTTGAACGAACAGGAAGCACTCGGTGTGGCCCGGGTCGAGCGCTACCTGCTCGAAGAATTTGAGTACCCCGTGGAGCTGTCGGTCGCGTTGCTGCAAGACTTGCACCGCCGGGCCTTCGGCCACCTCTACGATTGGGCCGGGCACTGGCGCACGCAAGTGCCCAACGTGGGCGCGTACCTGCCGCCCCCGGCCCACCGGGTGCCGCAGCTGCTCTACGAATTCGTCGACGAACTGCGCCACCGGCAGTCCCGGCTGCCGGAGGTTCCCACGGACGCGCAGGTGGCCGCCCTCTTGGCCTACGCGCACCACCGGCTGGTGGCCATTCACCCCTATACCAACGGCAACGGCCGGACCGCGCGCTTGTTCACCAACCTGTTGGCCTACAATTACGGCTACCAGGACGTGGTCTTGTACCGCCGCGAAAACGGCGCCGGGCGGACAGAGTATTTACAAGCGATCCGCCACGCGGACGCCCACGAGCCGGGCCCCTTGCAGGCGTTGATCAGCGCCCAGCTGCGCCCGCTGGGGACGTAGGGCCCGTTTGCTCGTAGAGGGCCTCCAAGCGATCCAGCGAAACGGTTTGGTTCTCCAGCGCCATCGAGGCGTACACCGAGCGCACCACCATGGCCTTGACCACGGCGGGGTCCTGCAGTTGGCGGAAGCGGTCGCGGAGTTTCATGGCAAAGGGGCGTGTGCGCAATAGAAGCCCAAAGGTACGGGCGAAGTTCCGCCGCGCCACGGTCGCTCGGCCGGGCGGCCGTTCTCCGCACAAGACGCGGAGGAGAGCGTCCCTGATCGCCGCCCCGCGGCTCAGGCCGGGGCGGTCACCGGGCTCGGCAGGGGGTGGGCGTGCAGGGACACGCCGCGGTGGCGCAGGTACTTGTAGAACGTGACCTTGCACACGCGCAGGCTGCGGGCCATGTCGTCGACGCTCAATTCGCGGGCCTTGTACAACAGCTCCGCCGCGCGGGCCGTGCGCTGGGCCTCCTCCGACAAGCCGGGCTTGCGCCCGCCGACGCGGCCCCGGGCGCGGGCCGCGGCCAGCCCGGCCAGGGTGCGCTCGCGGATGAGCTCGCGTTCGAACTCCGCGAGCGAGGCGAACAGGTTGAGCACGAGCCGGCCCTGGGCCGAGTGGGTGTTGATGGCGTCGGTCAGCGAGATCAAGCCGATGCCGCGGCGCTGCAGGTCGGCCACCAGGTCGAGCAGGTGCTTCAAGGAGCGGCCCAGCCGGTCGAGCTTGTAGATGTAGACCGTGTCGCCCGGGCGCACCTGCAGCAACAGCTTGTCGAGTTCGACCCGGGCGGCCAGGGCCCCGGAGGCTTTCTCTTGGTAGATGAGCTCGCAGCCGGCCTGGGTCAGGGCGTCGAGTTGGAGTTCCAAGTTCTGGTCGCGGGTCGAAACGCGGGCGTAGCCAATCTTCATGCGGAGGAGTTTACGAAACTCATCCCCTAACGCAGTTTCGTAAACTTTGATTGATAAACCAGTTTTTTAAACTCGGCTCACGCACGAATTGGCTGTTTTGAACGCTGGCAGGAGTTCCCAGCCGTCTACATTAGCGGTTTACACAAACGAGGGCAATTTTACTTCATAAGCCCCTACACAAATGAATGAAATACGCATCCGCTTGAAGCAGCTTGCTCTTTTCGGGTCTTTCATACTTGTGTTTACAACGGCAGTTAAGGGGCAGGCAGCTGCCAGTAAACGGGTATATGACTATGCAGAGGTGATGCCCAGCTACCGAAACGATACCCCACGGCATTGGCTGACCTACGTTTCAAAGGAATTAAGCCCCGTTTTGTATCGGAATAGGCAGCGGGAGGGGGAAGAGATAGCCAGCTTATACCTGCGGCTCCTTATTGACCAGAAAGGGCAGGTAAGCAACGTACAAATTACCCGCCCGCATTTATCGACTCGGTGCGGTCGGGAAGTGCGCGAGAAATTACTCACCATGACGGGCTGGACACCAGCTCGCATGCAAGGCAAGCCCGTTAGCTGCTGGGTTGCCTTGCCAGTGAGTTGCCTGAAATGGCAATAAAGCAGCTGGTTCAATGGGCCTGATGGGGAGGGCTATCCAGATACCCAGTAGAGTTCACGAAAACGGTCCGAATCGTGAAACGAGCGTTATTCTTCGTGAACGATTCTCAACCCCGCCAAGGTGGAATCGATGCGGCCGGTTGGCTCCACCTGCCAGAGTCCTTTCCCCGTGGCAAAGGCAGAGGAAGCCTCCACCCGAAGCGTTTTGCGCTTGAGGGCTCCTTCTTCCGGCAGCCGGTCCAAGTGGATGAGAGTGCCTGTACGGGTATAGCGGCCATGGGTAATGGTTTCCGAAAACAGGCCGACGGTGGTGTGGTCGAAGGTGCCATTGGCCCGCAAGGCCAGCCATTCTCCGTAACCGGCCACTGTGTCAAAGGAGGCCTGTAAGACGACGGGGCCGGCCGTAAAGTGCTGCACGCCTACGACCGCCAGCAGCGCACCAGCTAAGCAAAAAGTGGTCTTGACAATGTGAGCCATGCAGGGAACAAGGTAAGTTATGGTTCACGAAAACGGTCTCCAGCGCAAACGGCACCCTTTTTTTGAACCGATTGCCTTATAGCCGCTCAAAATGCATCAAGTAGTCGGTGCGCAACGAGTTGGCACCGATTGGCAGGTACTCGCCGCGCTGATACAAGTCCAACTGCCGCGTCGTCAATTTGCGAATGGTGAAGGACGCAAACGGCAGCGGGCACGTCACTTGGTCCCCCGCGTGGACGTAGGCGGTGGTGGTGCGCAAGGTGCTTTGCTCGTGGAAGAACGTCAGGTCGGTGCCCGTGAACGTGACCTGCGTAAACGGCAGGATGCCGGCCTGGGGCGGATACGTGGCCACCGCCTGGTTTTGGCGGTCGTAGATCACGGGCTCGGTCAAGCCCAGCCGCCACGTGCCTTCTAACGAGCCTGCCGGCTCCGGTTGCTCTGGGGTGCGCTTTTGGCAGGCGGTGGTGAGCAACGCCACCGCGCAGAACAGGGCAGACACGAGACGGGGCATAAGCAACGGAAGCGAATAAGTGGACTGCCATGAGCACGCCGAAAGCCGAGGCCTTGCCAAGATAGGGCGGTTTGTAGAGTGAACTAAAACGGTGGTGCTGTAAACGCGCTCTGTTTGATAAAAGGAGCGTAATCAATAGGGGCTCAATCTTTGTAGCTTTCGCCCTGCCCTACTTTCCACTCGTCCCCATCCCGTTCGCCCATGTATAAACGACTCCCGCCATTCGTTGCGGCCTGCGGTCTCCTGATCGGGCTGGCGGCATTCCAGGGAAATACCCCGCCACCCCCTGAAAAACGGGCGCGCAAGATCACCATGTACTACCTGCCCATCCACAGCTTTATTCGCTACCACATCGATTCCCTAATGATCAGAAGCAAGCACCAGTTGGAAACGCGCGTGCGCCAGCCCGACGCGTTTTTGACCCGACTCAAGACGTCGCTGGGGCCGGGACGAGCGGCGGATGCGATTAACTACCAGCATATTCGGATTTTGTACGCGGTTACGTACACCGACGGCAGCCAGCAAAAGATTTTGGCCGATGCCGGGGGGAACGTGTTGTGGAACGGCCGCCTGTACGAGGGCAGTAGGACCCTGGATCACGTACTGGAATCCCCAATCGGGCCCAAGGATCGAAAAAAAATAGACCTCCCCCAACGCAAAACGACCCGGTAAGTAATCGGCCAGGGCCTTCCTGATTGGTCTACCAAAACGGTCGGAAAGGCAAACGAGGTTAATATATATTAGGGAGTCTGCAGCATCTAGCTTTGCCGCATGCCAAAGGAGCTTTGTAAATGTGGCCAATTTCTTGACCTCGGCGCGATTCCCAATCCCGGGGAATGGCTGCTCATCGCCGATGTCGACTACGACCGCTACACCGGGCCCGTCGACGCCGAAACGCTCTATGCCGACATGAAGTCGATGCTGGTCTGCCCCCACTGTGGCCGGTTGCTGGTGTACTGGCAAGGCTTTGGCAACGGGTACACCGCCTATCGCCCGGAGGAGTAAGGCCTGTGCTGAACGGTTCACTTAAACGGTCCGAATACTAAAACGAGCATTTAATTGACTATCGGCTATTACCAAGCGAATCATGCATCCCCTATATACGCTTGTACATTTGAGCGCTTAAACCCAACCCTTTCTGGATGAAGTTATTTCTCCTCCTGTTTTTATTGGTCGGCCCCACACTGGCGCAGGCCCAAACGGTTAAAAACAACGCCATCGTCATCGGCCGGGTTGATAGCGTCACGTCGGTCGTCTTAAAGGAAAAGCGCCCGCTCTGGGTCTATGTGCCGGCCAGTGCCGGCGACCCGACCTACCTCCCGCAGCGCTACCCGGTGGTATACCTGCTCGACGGCGACGCTCATTTTGCCGCTGTGACGGCGATGATTCAGCAGCTGAGCCAGATGCCCAATACGGTGTGCCCGGAGATGATGGTCGTCGGCATTCCCAACACTAACCGCACCCGTGACCTTACCCCGTCCCGGCCAGCCAGCGCCGACTGGCTGCCCGCCGCCGAGCTGAAAAGTGCAGGCGGCGGCGAGAACTTCACCGCTTTTTTGGAAAAAGAGTTGATTCCCTACATCGACGCTTACTACCCTACCACGGCCCACCGCACCCTCATCGGCCACTCGTTTGGCGGGCTGCTGGTGCTAAATACGCTCGTGCACCATCCCGGTCTGTTTGAAAACTACGTGGCCCTCGACCCCAGCATGTTCTGGGACGGTGAGAAGCTGCTCAAGCAGGCCCATGACGCCCTGGCCCAACCTCGGTTTGCTGGCCGGGCGCTGTTCGTGGCCTCGGCCAACTCCACGGGGCTGGATTCGCTGCGGGTGTTGAAGGACCTTTCCGTGGGTGGGGAATTCACCCGCGCCAAGTGGAAGCTGCGCGACGAGCTAGGGCGCAACCGCCGCAATGGGCTGCGCTCCGCCTACAAATACTACCCCGCCGACACCCACAACACGCTGCCGCTGCTGGCGACCTATGACGCCCTGCATTTCCTATTTCAGCCCTATGCGCTCTCGCCGGCCGTCACCAACGAACTGGGTACGCCGGCCGCCAATTCGCCGGTCAACGGGGCGGTCCTGCTTACAGACCATTATCGGCAGGTATCGGCTCAGGCCGGCTACCCAGTGCTGCCACCTGAGTCGTTCGTCAACCAGCTCGCCTACTACTGGCTCTCACAAGCGGGGCAGTCCGCGCGGGCCCTGGATTTGTTTCAGCTCAACGTGCGCAACTACCCCACCAGCTTCAACGTCCACGACAGCCTGGGCGATTACTACCAGGGCCAGGGCCAGCCAACCCTGGCCATTGCCTCCTTCGCCAAGGCGCTGAAACTGCAAGAACGCCCGCTAACGCGGCAGAAGATGACGCAGCTTCAGGCGAAAAAGTAGCGGCCAACTGGGAACGCTCCGCCTCGGCGCGGGGGCGGCTAGTTGGGAGTGCAGTAGTCCATAGACGGGTGTAACAGAGTTTTTATAGCTAGGCCATCCTTGGCATACGAAGCGCCGCGAGTTCAGCCAAAGGGTAAATTGCTGCGAACCGAATTGGCTTGTTATCGGGGCCATCCGAGCCAAAAGCGGAAGCCATACTTGGCGGCGATTGGTCGTAGTTTCTACTTTCGCCTGTTCCACCGGCTCGGCCGGTGTTTTGCCTGTCTTGCTCCCTAATCCATCCCCGCTCATGGACCACAGCCGCCCACCCCTGCCCCCTTTTACCTTTGAAACCGCCGTCCAGAAAGCCCGCTTGGCCGAAAACGCGTGGAACGCGCGGGACCCGGAGCGGGTGTCCCTGGCGTATACCCCCGACAGCCAGTGGCGTAACCGCAGCGAGTTCTTCACCGGCCGCGCGTCCATCGTCGCGTTTCTCACCCGCAAGTGGGAACGGGAGCATGACTACCGGCTTATCAAGGAAGTCTGGGGCGTGCACGGGCACCAGATTGCCGTTCGCTTTCAGTACGAGTACCGGACGGCTGACGAGCAGTGGTATCGGGCCTACGGCAACGAGCAGTGGGCCTTTAATGAGTTGGGGCTCATGCAACGCCGCGAGGCCAGTATTAATGATGTCGCGATTGCCGAGGCGGAGCGCAAATTTCATTGGCTCCTGGGAGCTCGCCCCGTCGATCATCCCGGGCTGACGGAGCTCGGCCTGTAAGCAGACCGTTAGTTGAAACTGTTCAGCGAAAGGGTAGAAAAACGAAACGAACAGTTGCTTACTGCAAGCCATCCCTCATTCGGTCCCCGTCTTGGGCGTGGGCAGGCGCATGCTCTCTTGCAGATGGGCCAGCACCTCGCCGGTGATTTCGGTGAAGCACGTGCGCATGGTCGTCTGGAAGCGAGCGGCGATTTCTCGGTAGGGTTTGAAGTTGCCGTTGAAGTAGGTTTCGGCGGGCGTTACAGAGATTGAATCCGGGCCCGTGGTCTTTTCCAGGAACACGAAATCGCTCACCTGGTAGTGGTAGTTGCCTTGGCGCACCGTAATGGTGGCCGTATAGCGCATCACACAGGGCAAGAGGGTTTTGCCGCCCCAGTCGTAGGTAAAGGGGGCGACGCCCGTGGTACGCATCACCTCGCCATCGGTCACGCGCATGAGAACAGGGAGCTTACCAGCGGGTGCGACCCGTTGGGCCCAGGCGCGGGCGCGCAGCACCAACTCGGCTTGACTCACATCCGCGACCGGCACGAGTGCCTGATAGGATAGGCGGGACTGCTGACCCAGCAACCCAGGCGGCCGGACTTGGCCCCAGCCGGGAACGGTGAGGCCGCAGAGCAGGGCCACCAGCAGTCCAGGAAGAGGAACGGAGGCGAAACAAGACTTCATACCGGGGAGAACAAGCACTAGGAGGAGGCAAGCTACCACGCTTATCGGCGCAAGCGTATGCGACCGAAGGGGTTCACCTAAACGGTGGTTTTCGTAATACACCTAGCATCTAAAACACAACTAACAGAGCCAACCGGGGGCAAAACCGGGGGCAATAAATAAAAAAGGCCACTCACGATATCGTGAGTGGCCTTTTAGCGCTCCCTCCTGGGCTCGAACCAGGGACCCTCTGATTAACAGTCAGATGCTCTAACCGGCTGAGCTAAGGAAGCAATTGCTTGCCCGAAACCCGGTGTTGTTGTTTCGGACTGCAAACTTACGGCCTTCTCTAAAAAGACACAAGCCAAAACCGCTTTTTTTTCTAAAAACTTCTTCCACTCCTCAATTTGTGACATTCAGCAACGTTCCTTGCAAGCTCGTGCTGTACTGTTTCAAAGGTCTTGAGGTCGGACCACCAGTGACTTGGCCGCGCAAGTCGAACTGCGAAGAGCAACACGAATCTCGCATAAAAAAACGCGACTGGTCGAGGCTAACGAGTGCGCAGGCATCGTACGGCTGGTAGGGACAGTTGCGTTCAAAGGCCAAAAACGTATTGGCACTCTGCCGAACGATGATAACGCCCTTCACCCCGCCATCGCCGGCGGGGCCCTTGGCGGGCAAGGTAACGGCACCATTGTCGACGCGGAGGTTGGCGTATTGCTGATTGGTGATGTTGATGCTCAAGTTCACCGGGGCGTAGGGTATCAGCGGCTGGTCGTTGTTCTTGTCGCCGCACGCCCCCAGAAGGAAAACGGCCGCCGATAGCCCACACAAATTCACGGAACGTGCCAACAGACAGAGCAAATAATTCTTCATTTCGAATAAACCCTTAATACTTGTAGAATCCCTGGCCAGTTTTGCGGCCGTGGTGGCCAGCGTCTACCTTTTGCTGCTGAATGCGGCTGGGCCGAAATTTCGCATCCTGATGAAAGGAGGCAAACATGGCGCTGGTTACCGAGAAGTTGGTATCCACGCCAATTAGGTCCATCAACCGAAAAGGGCCCATTTTGAATCCACTGGCTTCCAGCAATTCATCCACCACCTGAAAAGAGGCCACGTTCTCCTCGACCACTTTCAGGCTCTCGACATAGTAATGCCGCGCTACCCGGTTCACAATAAAGCCGGGGGCATCGGCAGCCCGGACTGGGGTTTTGCCCAACCGCTTGGCCAATGTTTCCACCGCATCAGCCACTTCGGGCGCGGTAGCCACTCCGCTGATAACTTCCACCAACGGCATCAACGGGGCCGGATTGAAGAAGTGCATGCCCACCACCCGCTCCGGGTTCGGCACCTTGGCCGCCAGCTGCGTGATGGGCAAGGACGAAGTATTGGAAGCCAGAATGGTTTGCGGGCCGTTGATGGCTGCCAACTCCCCAAATAGCTGATGCTTCACATCTAGGCGCTCCACCACAGCCTCCACAATGAGGTCGGCCTGCACCACGCTCATGTCGGTAGTGATGGTGAGGCGGGCCAGGGCCGCGTCGCGCGCGTCGGCGCTGAGCTTGCTTTTTTCAACCAGCTTGCCCAGCCCGGCCGCAATAGCTGCCTGCGCTTTTTCCAGGGCGGCCGGGTTCAGGTCAAACAAAACAGTGGGCAAGCCGTGCTGGATGCCCAATTGGGCAATGCCGAGGCCCATCGTGCCGGCCCCAACCACGGCAAGGGTTTGAATGTCGTTCATGGTGCGAAGGTAAACGGCCCGCACGGCCAAGCAGAACTTGGCGGTGCGGGCCGCAGGGCGCTTTGCGCGAAAATTGGAAGCTTATTTCTTGAAAAGCGAATTTACAAACGTGTGCCGGTCGAAGAGTTGCAGGTCGGTCATCTTCTCTCCCACCCCGATGTAGCGCACCGGAATACTGAACTGGTCCGAGATGCCAATGACCACGCCGCCCCGGGCCGTGCCGTCGAGTTTGGTGATGGCCAAGGCCGTGACTTCGGTGGCTTTGGTGAACTCCTTGGCTTGCAGAAACGCGTTTTGGCCCGTGCTGCCATCCAGTACCAGCAGTACTTCGTGGGGCGCATCGGGAATCACCTTTTGCATCACGCGCTTGATTTTGCTCAGCTCGTTCATCAGGTTCACCTTGTTGTGCAGGCGGCCGGCCGTGTCGATGATGACCACATCGGCCCCCAGCTCCACGCCTTTGCGTACGGCGTCGTATGCGACCGAGGCCGGGTCAGTGTTCATGCCGTGGCTCACCACGGGCACGCCCACCCGTTCGCCCCAAATAATGAGTTGGTCAACGGCAGCCGCACGGAAGGTATCCGCCGCCCCTAGCACTACCTTTTTGCCCGCAGCATGGAAGCGGTGGGCCAGTTTGCCGATGGTCGTGGTTTTGCCCACGCCGTTCACGCCCACCACCATGATGACATAGGGTTGACCGGAACTGCCCGCGCTATCGAGCACGGCCATGGAGCCGGAGTTGTTGTCCTCCAGCAACGCCGCAATTTCCTCGCGCAGAATGCGGTCCAGCTCGCCGGTGCTCACGTATTTGTCGCGCGCCACCCGCGCCTCAATGCGGTCGATGACCTTCACCGTGGTTTCGATGCCGACGTCGGCGTGCACCAGTAGTCCTTCCAAATCATCGAGCACGGCTTCGTCCACGGTGTTTTTTCCCACCACGGCTTTGCTCAGCTGCTCAAAAAAATTGGCTTTGGTCTTTTCCAAGCCCGCATCAAGCGAGGCCTGCTGCGTGGTGCTTTCCTTGTCCTTTTTAAAAAAATCGAAGAGGCCCATGGGGGTTCGGTCATGCTGAGCTTGCGAAGCATCGTATCACGGTCGCAGGACTCTGATTGGTAACTCTATAAAAAGCAGCCGTGATGGGATGCTTTCTGCGTCAGCACGACAAAAGTCAGCCTGACGAAATTGGTAACACGCAAAAAGTCCCACGAAGGTGGGACTTTTTAAACTTCTACAAAGCCGATACCGGCCAGCAACTATTTGTTGCCGGTGGCCAGGTACTCCTGCACTTTGTCGAGGAGAACCATTTCCTCACGGAAGGTATAAGCACCGGTCTTCTCCGATTTAACGGCACGAATCACCTTTGCCCAGTTCTTGGCGTTCTCTGTGGTTTTCAGAGTTGCTACTACTTTCTTAGCCATTGTTCAGGTTATTTAATTTCCTTGTGAACGGTCATTTTCTTGAGGATGGGGTTGAATTTCTTCAACTCGATGCGCTCAGGGGTGTTCTTGCGGTTCTTGGTGGTGATGTAGCGCGAGGTGCCCGGCATCCCCGAGGTTTTATGCTCGGTGCATTCCATGATAACCTGCACCCGGTTTCCTTTCTTGGCCATCTCGACGGGGGTGTTGTTTTTTTAAATTTAGGACTGCAAAGGTACGGGTCTTTTTGGAAACGACCAAGGGTTATGTCGCAACTTTCAGTCCGAGAAGCAGAACGACCGTTGAGCAAGCTAAAAAAACAGTCCTGCTGAGCGCACAAGTACCCCAGCTATTTCAATTCAGGCAGCTTAAATCCCTCTAGGGCGCTGGGTTCTGCCATGAGCTTCTCAATATCGGCCACGGTGCGTGGCGCTTCGGCCGACATGTTTTCGTAGCCGGTGGTGGTAATCAACACATCGTCTTCAATGCGAACGCCGATGTTCCACCACTTGGGGTCGCAGGGCGAGCCGGCCGGAATGTAAATACCCGGCTCCACGGTGATGACGGTGCCGGGCTGCAAAGGGCCGTAGCTGCCCCGGTCGTGCACATCGAGGCCCAGGTAATGGCTGGAGCCGTGGGGGTAGTACTTGCGGAATTCGTCTTTCTTTTTGATGATGCCGAGCTTAAGCAGGCCATTGGCCACCACGTCCTGCGTGGCTTGGTTGGGGGCGTTGAACTCGGCCCCGGGGCGGCAAGCGGCAAAGCCGGCTTCCTGGGCGGCCAGCACCAACTCGTAAATCTGGCGCTGCGTGGGGCTGAACTTGCCGGAAGGTGGCGCGGTCCGCGTGACGTCGGCTGAATAGCCGTGGTATTCGGCCCCGCAGTCCATCAATATCAAGTCGTTGTCGAGGCGCTGTCGGTCGTTGGTTTCGTAGTGCAGGATGCAGCCGTTGGCCCCGGCGCCCACAATGCTGGGGTAGCCTTGGAATTCGGCTCCGTAGCGGCGGTACACGTACTCGTGCAAGCCTTGTACTTCCATTTCGCCCATTTCGGGCTTTACCAGCTTCATTACTTCGCGCTGGCCCATGGCGCTGATGCGGATGGCGCGGCGGAGCAAGGTCAGTTCTTCGGGGGTTTTGATGACGCGGAGTCCGTCGAGTTTCTGGCCCAGTGTGGCGTCGTCGAAGCGACCGGGGGGATTGGCGGCGATGGCTGCCTCGCGGGCGGCATCGGTGGTGGCCGCCAGGTACGCGCTTATCAGCGGCGCCGCCGCCAGAGAAGGTGTTTCCTTGATTCGGCTGTTGAGGTAGTCAGAAACCCGCTTGGCATTCCGGACGCCATTGCGCCGGATGGCGGCGCTGAGGGCGCTTATTTCGGGATTGTAGTTGGCGGGTATCCCGGCTTGCTGCCGGAACGTGGCCACCAGACTGTAGAGGTCGGCCGGGTTGTTGAAGTCGTCGCGGGCATCGGTGGGCAAGTCGACAAAGAGAATCTGTTCGAAATCGGCCCACGAAATACCCACGCTGCCAAACGTTTTGTTGTCGGCGGCAAACTGCAAGCCCAACTGGTTTTTGGCGCCGGCAGCGCCGAGGCGGCGGCCAGTCCACGACTCCCGCGCCGGGTCGCGCGTTTGGGTAAACAGGGCTTCGGTGACGCCCGCCTGCCCGCCCACGGTGCGCGGCTCTTTGAAAAGCAACAGCACAGCATCGGGCTCCTCGTAGCCGGTGAGGTAGTAAAAGTCGGGGTTTTGGTGGTAGATGAAGTCGACGTCATTGGCGCGGTTCCGCACCGGCGCGGCAAACAGAACGGCTACGCCTTTGGCCGGCAATTGGGCCCGCAGCAACTCGCGCCGCTGCTTATGAAAGGCGGGCGAAAGAAAATCGGTGGGGCGGGCAGGCACCGAAGCGGCCGTGAGCGGCTCGGGAATGGAAACGGCGTTTTGCGCTTCAGCCACCAAACCGGCCAGCACAAGGCAGCCTCCGAAAACGAGTTGAACCGTGCGCCGAACGGGCACAGGCGCGAGCAAATGAGGGAATAAAGAACGCCGCATAGTCATCAAAGGGTTGGGGAAAAGGGAGCTAAAAGCCAAGTTACCGCCAACAGACAAAGCCAGCGCCGATACAGTTGCCTGGAGGGCAAACGTATCGGCGCTGGCTTAGCGTATTTAGTGGAATGCCGGGCGGGCAGCAAGCTGAAAGACTGTCGTCTATCTACTCAGCACGCACCCGTGCCAATCACTAAAATCTAGTAAACAATGAAGCCCTGCTCCTTGGCCTTCTTCAATACCGACATGATGCCGTTCTTGTTGATGGTGCGGATGGTGGACGTAGCTACTTTCAAGGTTACCCAAGCATCCTGTTCGGGGATGTAGAAGCGCTTTTTCTGCAGGTTCGGATAGAACTTGCGCTTGGTCTTGTTGTTAGCGTGCGAAACGTTGTTACCAACGCGGGTACGCTTGCCGGTCAAATCACAAACACGGGCCATAATATCGGAGGGTTAAAAATTACAATGCAGGGAAACGGGCCGCAAATATCGGCAAAAGTCTGGCATTCACCAAGCACCCCGCGCTATTTCTGCCCAGATGCGTCCTGACGGCCTGATTTGGCCCGAAAATTCCAGGGGCAATGCCGGCAACCGCTCTGGCAGCAGCTGCCCCGGCGCCGGTGGTACTGCTCGGTGAAGACGAGGTAGCCCTCGGGCGTGTAGTAAAAATCGCCGGGCTGCAGCGGCTGGGGGACGGGGGTTGGCATCGGTGAATCAAAGTTACGGCCGGCTGCGTTGGAAGGATACTAACGGCTCTCGTGGCCATCATCTTCAGCTCTTTGCTATGAATACACTTCCGGCTTTCGTGGTGCCCCTACTGGCGGGCTTGGCGTGGTTGCAGGCCCCGGCGGTGGCAGCCCAGGGCACAGCCCCAATTGTGCTCACCGCCGCTTCGGCGCCGGCTGGCCTGCGGCCCGCCTTAACCCGCGATGAAACGGCTTTTGCCGACCCGCTTCGGGAAGCGCAGCGCACCCTGCCACAGGCCAAAAAACGGTTTCAGGCCGGTCTGCCGCAGGGTGACCAGTTTCTGATTTCGGTGCGGGTAGTGGCCTCGGATACCAGCTTCCGGCAGGCCTCCGCGCGGGTGCTGGGCTGGCGCGGCAACACGGTGCAGGCGCTGCTGCTGCCCGAAGAAGCCAACTCGGCCAGCCCAATGGAGCCACTGCCGGTGAGTTTCCCCGAAACCGCCGTGGTGGACTGGACGCTGCTGCGCGCCGGCGGCCGCGAAGAGGGCAACTACGTGGGCCGCTACCTCGATACCGCGCGCCAACTGGAGAGCTTGCCTTTTAGGTAAGCAGAACTTGCCCTGACGGCCCAAAAAACCGTAGTTTCGTGCGTTCACCTCTTATTTCCACCTGCTCATGCAAACCGCCTCCCCCACCGCCACCAGCAGCCGCGCCGAGCAGCTGATGCAGCTCGAAGACCAGTACGGTGCCCACAACTACCACCCGCTGCCCGTGGTGCTGAACCGCGGCGAAGGCGTGCACCTGTGGGACGTAGACGGCAAGCATTACTACGATTTTCTCTCGGCTTACTCGGCCGTGAACCAGGGGCATTGCCACCCGCGCATCATCGGGGCGCTCACCAAGCAGGCCCAGCAGCTCACGCTCACGTCGCGGGCGTTTTTTAACGACCAGCTGGGCGCGGCTGAAAAGCAGCTGTGCGAGCTGTTCGGCTACGATAAATCCCTGCTGATGAATTCCGGCGCCGAAGCCGTGGAAACGGCCCTCAAACTGGCCCGCAAGTGGGGGTACCAGGAGAAAGGCATTGCGCCGAATACGGCCCGCATTCTGGTGGCCGAGCACAACTTTCACGGGCGCACCACGGGCATTATTTCCTTCAGCACCGACCCCGACAGCACGGGCGGCTTTGGGCCGTACATGCCCGGCTACCAAGTGGTGCCCTACAACGACATAGAGGCGCTGGAAGAAGCCCTGAAAGACCCGCACGTGTGCGCCTTCATGGTGGAGCCCATTCAGGGCGAGGCTGGCGTGATGGTGCCCGCCGTGGGCTACCTCGCCCAGGCCGCCGAACGGTGCCGGGCCCACAACGTGCTATTTGTGGCCGATGAAATCCAGACCGGTCTGGGGCGCACCGGCAAGCTGCTGGCCTGCGACCACGAAGCCGTGCACGCCGACATTCTTATTCTGGGCAAGGCGCTGAGTGGGGGGGTGCTGCCGGTTTCGGCGGTGCTGGCCAACGATAAAATCATGCTCACCATCCAGCCCGGTCAACACGGCTCCACCTTTGGCGGCAACCCACTGGCCTGCGCCGTGATGCGCGCCGCGCTCGATGTGCTGCAGGAAGAAGAACTGGCCCAGAACGCGGCCAAGCTGGGCGAACTGTTCCGCGAGCGGATGCGCCAGGTGCAAGCCAAGCGCCCCGAAGTGGTGGAACTGGTGCGCGGCAAAGGCCTGCTCAACGCGGTGGTTATCCGGCCCGCTGATGACGGCCGCACCGCCTGGGACGTGTGCGTGACCCTGATGGAGCGCGGCGTGCTGGCCAAGCCCACCCACGGCGACATCATCCGCTTCGCCCCGCCACTGGTGATAACGGAAGAGCAGTTGCACGAGGCCTGCGACATCATCGAAGGCGTGATAATGGCATTCTAAGCCTTTTTCTACCCGGCCATGCCGGCAATGAGAGGAGTTGTACCAAGGCCGTAATTTGCGTCCTCGGTGCAACTCCTTTTTACATCTCTCGTTGTGCAAAACCCTTCGAATCTATCTTACTGGGAGTACCAAGCGTTTTTCGGGCCGGCCGATGTCGTGATTATCGGCGCCGGAATCGTGGGGCTCACGGCGGCGCTGTACCTCAAGCAACGGCAGCCCACTTGGCGCGTGGTGGTTCTGGAGCGCGGACCATTGCCCAGCGGCGCCTCCACCAAAAACGCGGGGTTTGCGTGTTTTGGGTCGATTTCAGAATTGATTGAGCAGGAAAAACGCGGCGACCTGGAAGCGGTAGTTGCTGCTCGGTGTGCCGGCTTGGCCCGGCTGCGCGACTTGGTGAGCGATGCCGCGCTGGACTACCAGCCCGTGGGCGGCTACGAGTTATTCCGACACGAAGAAGCCGAGCTAGCCAGCGAATGTGTTGCGAAAATCGGCTATTTCAACAACCTGCTGGCCCCGGTAACGGGCCACCCACAAACCTTCCGGGATGCCAGCGCGGACGCCCGCCAATTCGGTTTCCAGGGCGTGGGCACCTTGCTCAAGAATGAGTGCGAAGGCAGCCTCGATGCCGGCCGGATGATGCGCGCTTTGCTCACCCGCACCTGGGCGGCAGAGGTACCTGTGCTCACCAACTGTGCAGTCGAAGCCTTGGAAACTGCACCAAGCGGCCAGCTCCACGTGCGGCTCGCCAACGGCGCTTGCATCGAAACCGGGCAAGTGCTGGTGGCTACCAATGCCTTTGCCAGCGAACTGCTGCCGAGCGTAGAAGTGAGTCCCGGCCGCGGCCAGGTATTGGTTACCGAACCACTGCCGGAGGTGCGCCTGTCCGGCACCTTCCATTACGACCACGGCTACGCGTATTTCCGCCAGCTGCCCGATAAACGACTGCTGCTCGGCGGCGGCCGCAACCTGAATTTCGCTGCTGAGCAAACCACCACGCCCGGGCTAACGGCTCCGGTGCAACAATACCTCGAAAACCTGCTGCACGACGTTATTTTGCCTGGCCAGCGGCCCCAAATTGACTACCGCTGGAGCGGCGTAATGGGTTTTGGCCCCGCCTTGGCGCCCATTATTGACTGGGTACGGCCGGGTGTGCTAGCGGCGGTGCGTTGCAATGGCATGGGCGTGGCGATGGGCGCCGGCACCGGCTGGCTGGCCGCCCAAAAGCTGGCCGGTTGACAGCGGAATTAAGCCGATATCCGTAGAGCTTAACGCGGCCTCACCTTCCCGTTCACCTTATGGTTTTTACTACGCGTCTTCGCTTCTTTCGCTTTCGTTTATTAGGCTTTCTGGTGATTTCCGGGGAGATGGCCAGCAGCTGCCAGAGCAGCCGGCCCAGCTTTTCGTTTCAACCGGCCCCGCACCACGAGCGAGCAGCACAAATGCCTCCGGTTGAGGCAGCCGCCGACTCTACTGTGGCAGCCGTCGGGCTTCCAGCTCTCGCCACGCCCCCCCTACCGCGCCTGGCCGCTGAGTCAGTGCGCGAAAAGCGACGTCCAACCACCCCACAATCGTCGAAACAACCCGTAGCCACTAGCTTAACCACCGTTGTACTCTCACCAGCATCGGCGGCGGTACATCGGCGTGAGTGGCTGCGCCGGCCGCATGCCACCGCGGAGGTTGGGCTTGGTACCACGGTGCTGGGGGTGCTGGGGCTGATAGCTCTGCCCATTGCGCTAATCGGGCTGGTGGTTAGCGGAGGCGGGCTGGTGTGGGCTGTTGTGGCCGGATTGGCCGCCGTAGCCGTTTTGGTGGCTTACCTCGACCCGTTTGGCCGGCAGGAGTGAACTTTGCAGCCTGGCGTTGCTTGTTTAGCACCGTTCTTCATCTCAACTTTTGCTGTGCGGGCCCGGCCCGCCATTCTTTCTATATGCTGCCTACCCACCGCCCCCGCCGCAACCGCAAATCCGAGGTTATTCGCGACATGGTGCAGGAAACCCGCCTCACCACCCACGATTTTATTTATCCACTCTTCCTCATCGAAGGCCAGAACCAAACGCTGGAAGTGAAGTCCATGCCGGGCATTCACCGCTTCACAGCCGACCGGATAATTGACGAAATCGGGCAGTGCGTGGAGCTGGGCGTGAAAACTTTCGCTCCTTTCCCGAGCATCAACGATAGTTTGAAGGACCGACTGGCCAAAGAATCGGCCAACCCCGAGGGCTTGTATCTGAAGACGGTGGCCGACATCAAGCGCCAGTTTCCGGACGTGGTGCTGATGACCGATGTGGCCATGGACCCTTACAGCAGCGACGGCCACGATGGCGTGGTAGATGCCGAATCCGGCGAAATCCTGAACGACGCGACCTTGGAAGTGCTTGGCCAGATGGCTCTGGCCCAGGCCCGCGCCGGCGCCGATATCATCGGCCCGAGCGATATGATGGACGGCCGGGTGGCCTGGATTCGGCGGGTGCTGGATGAGAATGCGTTTCAGCACGTGAGCATCATGAGCTACACGGCCAAGTACGCCTCGGCCTTCTACGGTCCGTTCCGCGATGCCTTGGATTCAGCCCCGAAAAAAGGCGACAAGAAGAGCTACCAAATGAACCCCGCCAACAAGCGCGAGGCCCTGCGCGAATTGGCACTGGATGAAGCCGAAGGCGCCGATATGGTGATGATAAAGCCCGCCCTGAGCTACCTCGACGTGATTCACGTGGTAAAAGAGCGCACCCACCTGCCCGTGACGGCCTACAACGTGAGCGGCGAGTACGCCATGGTGAAAGCCGCCGCCCAAAACGGCTGGCTCGACGGCGAAAAGACGATGATGGAAGTACTAACCAGCATTAAACGAGCCGGCGCCGATGCCATTCTGACCTACTTCGCCAAGGAAGCGGCCGCCGTGCTGCGCCGCGGCTAAACCCTGCTTACCATGCTTGCAACCCGCCGTGCAACGCTGGCCGATGTGCCGGCTATTCTGGCCCTGATAAGCCGCGTGGTGCCGTTGATGAACGCCAGCGGCAACTTCCAATGGTCAGCGGATTATCCTAACGAAGCCGTTTTTGCCAGTGATGTGGCGCGCGGCCACCTGTGGGTGACGGAGTTTGATGGCACAATAGCCGGCGTAGCCGCCCTCACCACAGACCAGGACGAGGAATATGCGCAAGCCGACTGGGACGTGAGCGAACCCGCCTTGGTAACGCACCGGCTGGCCGTAAACCCGGCCGCGCAGGGCAAAGGCGTGGCTTTAGCCCTCATGCAGCAAGCCGAGACGCAGGCCATAGCGCAAGGCTTGCGCGTGCTGCGGGTAGACACCAACTCGGAAAACGCGGCCACGCAACGACTTTTCCCGAAGTTGGGTTACCGGTTTGCGGGCGAAATCACGCTGGGGTTTCGGCCGGGGTTGCGGTTTTTCTGCTACGAGAAGCGGCTGGGTTAATTGGGCGCAGGAAGCAATTTCGGGGAAAGAACTTGTGCTAATGCGTCATTAAGAAGAAAGATAAAAACTCTCGCACGTCATCAAACATGGAACTGACCTGGGAAGTAAAAAAGAACAGGCAAGCGTATAACAAGCCAGGGTAGCGTTTGCCGAAAGAAAGCACGGGCGCCGCTACGCGTTGTAGCGAGCGGGAGCGTGTGGCTAGCAACACGCAACTGGTGCCTATTGCCGCTCCAGCTAGTAAATCGGTGGGATTATGTACGCCTTCGTACATACGCGGTAGGCAGATGAAAATTACCGCGTAAACCAAAGCAACCAATCCAATTCGCCGGGAGACCAGCATAATGCCCGTCACCATGGAAAAGACCAGCGTGGCAGTGTCGCTTGGCATGGAATTAAGGTCGGTGAAGGAAGCAACCTGATTGGTGCGCCAGTCAGCAATGGGGGCCACGAAATGCAATTCTTTATTATACAGTGGTCTGGCGCGAAACGGCAGCTCGTGCACCAACACCCGGGCAATAAGCATAGCCAAAAGAGCACCCATCAGCGTGCCTATTAGAACCTGGCGTACCCGATTTCTATTAGCTGCTGATGCTGAAAACCAGAGAAACCAAAGCAGTATCGATAGTACACCTCCTTTCAATAGATTATTAGTAACAAATTGCGCTACCACTGAATCGAAAAAGCCCGATTTGCGCGCAAATTGGTTGATAAAGGCGATAATAGAATAGTCTAAAGCATTCATAAGTTATACAGTAATGCAATTCGTTACTGTATAAAAATAATAAATTTTATTAACTTAATAATAATCAAATGCCAAGCAGGAAAAAAATAACAACCCTCAACTATTCATTCGCTGTTACTTTTTTTCAAACGGCCACCGCTTCAAGCGGCGGCTCCAGAGCAGGAACACCCCCGCACCCAGCACGATAACCGTGAGACCGGAGAGCATGAATTTCGCCCCGGTGCTGTAGAAAACCAGCAGCCACACGGCAATGGCCAGGATTACCGGCAACGGGTAAAGTGGCATTTTGAACGGCAGCCGGTCGGTGCCAAGGCGACGGCGCAACAGCACCAGTCCCACCGCCTGGCCCACAAATTGCACCAAGATGCGCATGGCCAAGATGGCCGTAATCACCTCGCCCAGCCGGAACAGCAGGCTGAAGACAAAGCCCACTCCGCCCAAAATCAGCAGCGACACGTGGGGGAAGTTCTTGGTGGGGTGCAGGCGGCCGAATAGCGGCAGAAACTCGCCATCGGCGGCGGCGGCGTAGGGGATGCGCGAGTAGCCCAGCAGCACCGCAAACAGGGAAGCAAACGCCACCAGCAGCACCAGCGCGGTGGCCGCTTGCGCGGCTCCGGCGCCGTAAATCTTCTCCACGAAAGAGCTAACGATGAACTCCGACTTGCTGGCTTCCTGCCACGGAATGACCGTGCCTACACTCCAATTGAGCAACAGGTAAAGCGCCATGATGCCCAGAATGCTCAGGAAAATGCTGCGCGGAATCACACGCTGCGGGTTCTGAATTTCACCGCCCAAGTGGCAAACATTATAGTAGCCCAGGTAGGAATAAATAGTTTTGATGGCGGCCTGGCCCATGGCGGCCGATAAAAGCACGCCGGGCAGAGCACTCACGCCCCCGCTGGGCAGCCAAGCTACTTCGTGGTTGGGATGGGTGAGGCCACCGAAAATCAGCCAGCCCATGAGGCCCAGCACGCCCACCCAAAGCATCACGCCGAGCTTGCCGATGTCTTCGATGCGGCGGTAGAGCAGCACGATGAGCAGCAGCACCACGGCGCCCGACACCATTTTGGGCTGCCACCATTCGGTCAGAGGCACGAGGTAGCCGAAGTACTGGGCGAAGCCAATGGCACCCGAGGCCAGCACCAGCGGCGCCTGCACCAGCGTCTGCCACACGTAGAGAAACGACATCAGCCGGCCCCACTTCTGTTCGCCGTAAGCCAGCTTGAGAAAGCGGTAAGAGCCACCGGCTTCGGGGTAGGCGGCGCCCAGTTCGCTCCAAATCAACCCATCGATGAGGGCCAGGCCCGCCCCTACCAGCCACGCCAGCAGGAAATTGGGCCCCATAAAGCCCATGACGAGCGGCAGCGTGACGAATGGTCCGATACCGACCATGTCAATCATATTTAGCGCAGTGGCTTGAACGAGGCCGAGACGGCGCTGCAACGAAGGTTGGGACATGAGGCGAAAGTAGCGCCCAGGCGGCATTGCAAGCGCGACGGTACGGCCTTCCGGCCAACGCCAACTGCTACTGCTGCGTAAGGGCAGGCATGAGTACAACCGCTTCCTCTTCCAAATTCGCCATTTACGGGGCCATTGGGGCCAATATTGCAATTGCCATCAGCAAGTTCACAGCGGCGTTTTTCACCGGTTCTTCGGCAATGCTTTCCGAGGGCATTCACTCCCTCGTCGACAGCGGCAACGGCGTTCTAATCCTGTTTGGCGTGCACCAAAGCGCGAAGGCACCCGATGCGCGGCACCCGTTTGGACGGAGCAAGGAACTGTATTTCTGGGCCCTTATCGTGGCCATTCTGGTGTTCTCGGTGGGCGGCGGCATGTCGTTTTACGAGGGCATCGAGCACATTAAACACCCGGCCCCCATCACCGACCCTACCTGGAACTATTGGGTGCTGGGCCTTTCGCTCGTATTCGAAGGCATTTCCTGCTTTCTGGCCTTCAAGGCTTTCAATGCCGACCGGGGCGACGCCGGCTTCTGGGCCACGCTGCGGCGCAGCAAAGACCCGGCGGTGTTCGCCATTTTGCTCGAAGACCTGGCCGCCTTACTGGGCCTTGTTATCGCCTTGTTCGGGGTATACTTTGGGCATTTGCTGAACAACCCGTACCTGGATGGCGCGGCTTCCATTGGCATCGGCATCCTGCTGGTATTGGTAGCCATCTTTCTCATTTACAAAACCAAAGGCTTGCTTGTGGGCACGGGCGTTGAAGACGAAACCTTGGTCGGCGTTCAGGACATCGTCCGGGCGCAATCGGGGGTGCAGCACATGCGGGCGCCGCTCACGATGTACATGGGTCCCACGGACGTCATTTTGGCCCTCGATGTTGAATTTGAGAACCGCATGACGGCCTCCGAGGTAGAAACCTCCATCAAGACTATTCAGAGCGCCATTCGGGACAAGCACCCGGAGTTCAAACGCATTTTCGTGGAAGCCAAATCCATTGTCGAAAAAGAGCGGGTGGGCAGTGCCACGGTTGACTAACCGCACCTAATTTTCGGCCATCTCTACTGCTTCCGCCGGTGCCTAGGTGCACCCCGCAGGCCAAGCGGCGCTTAACACAATTTCCAACTTCTCCGGCGTGGTCTGCGTAGGCCCAGGCAGCTATGCTGCGTATTTTTCACTCATTCCCTAGTTTATGGCCGGTGCTTCCTCTTCCAAAATCGTTGTTTATGGAGCCATTGTAGCCAACCTCGCTATTGCCGTTTCCAAGTTTGTGGCGGCATTTTTTACGGGCAGCGCGGCCATGATGTCGGAAGGCATTCACTCCCTGGTCGACAGCGGCAACGGCATGCTGATTCTCTTCGGCATGAACCGCAGCGCCCGGCCCGCCGATGCCAAGCATCCTTTCGGCTACAGCAAGGAAATCTATTTCTGGACCGTCATCGTGGCCGTCCTCATCTTCGCCGTGGGCGGGGGCATGTCGCTCTACAAAGGCTATCAGTACATCCAAAACCCCGCCCCGCTCACCGACCCTACCTGGAACTACTGGGTGCTGGGCCTGGCCATCGTTTTTGAAAGCGTGGCAAGCACCTTGGCCTACCGGGAATTCCGCAAAACCCAGGGCGATTTCGGCTTTTGGCAGGCCCTGCGGCGTAGCAAAGACCCGGCGGTGTTCGCCATTTTGCTGGAAGACTTAGCGGCGGTAGTGGGTCTGTTCATCGCGCTGGCCGGCATTTACTTCGGGCACCTGTTCAACAACCTGTACTTCGACGGCGGCGCTTCAATGCTCATCGGCGTGCTGCTAGTGGGCATGGCGGTGTTCATGCTGGGCGAAGCCAAGGGGCTGCTCGTGGGCGAAGGCGCCGACGACACCGTGCTGCGCGACCTCGACGCCATTGCCCGCCAGGACTCTGCCGTGGAGCAGCTACGCGCGCCCCTCACCATGTACCTGGGCCCAACCGACGCTGTGCTGGCCCTGGATATTTCGTTCAAAGGCCACCTGACTGCCGTGGAGGTAGAAGAAGCTGTGGAGCGCCTGCAAACTGCCATCAAAGCCAAGCATCCGGAGTTTAAACGAATTTTTATTGAAGCCAGCGCGCTCACGCACCACGGCGAGGTAGCCGGGCCGGGCAGTATCCAGCCGGCTTCTACACTGTCCTAGCATCGATTCTTACCGTTATGTCCGCGTTGCGGGTGCCGGGAGCAACTGTGTATGTGCAGCGCTTCCTGTTAGCTTATTTCTATGATTTTATCTTCCTCCAACCCGTTCCGTTCGTTTTGGATGGGCGGCTACGAATGCACGGACCAG
The DNA here is from genome assembly GCF_015694725.1 of Hymenobacter jeongseonensis. Classification (GTDB taxonomy): domain Bacteria; phylum Bacteroidota; class Bacteroidia; order Cytophagales; family Hymenobacteraceae; genus Hymenobacter; species Hymenobacter jeongseonensis. Next base: position 24,466 of record NZ_JADQDQ010000010.1, read on the forward strand.
CTCAATTGCTTCGGGCACCGCGTCGATTTCCTGCCCCTCACCGGCCATTTGCAGCTAATTGACGAGGATTATGCGGCCCTGGGTCAGTTCCAGGTGCGCACCGTGCGCGAGGGAATTCGTTGGGCCCACATTGAGAAAACGCCCTATCAGTACGATTTCAGCACGGTGCAAACCATGTTGGCCGCTGGCCAGCGCCACGGCATTCAGCAAGTGTGGGATTTGTGCCACTTCGGCTACCCCGACGACCTGACGCCGCTGCATCCGCTGTTTGCCCGGCGCTTTGCTGCGCTGTGCCGCGCCTTTGTGGCGTTCTACCGCAACCAGCGGCCCGACGATGTTCTAATTGTCACGCCCATCAACGAGGTCAGCTTCATTTCCTGGCTCGGCGGCGATGCCCGGGGCACGGTGCCCTACTGCACCCACCAGGGCTGGGAAGTAAAGTACGGCCTGATGCGCGCTTACATTGAGGGCGCTCACGCATTGCGCGAGGCCGACCCCGGCATCCGCATTCTCACCACCGAGCCGCTCGTGAACATTGTGCCGCCCCCACGGCCCACGCCCCGGCAGCGACGCGAGGCCGATGAAGCGCACCGCAACCAGTTTCAGGCCACCGACATTCTCTGCGGCCGCATGTGCCCGGAGCTGGGCGGCCGCCCGGAACTGCTCGACATTGTGGGCTTCAATTACTACTACGACAACCAGTGGCAGAACCACACCGACCTGAAGCTCGGTTGGAACGACGACGTGCACGACCCGCGCTGGCACCCTTTACGCACCCTCTTGCGCAACGCTTACAAGCGCTACCGCCGCCCCTTCGCCCTCACCGAAACCAGCCACCCGGGCCTCGACCGGCCGCAGTGGCTGCGCATGATTGGCGAGGAGTGCGCCGCCGTGGTGGCCGACGGCCTGCCGCTGTGGGGCGCCTGCCTCTACCCCATCGTCGACCGGCCCGATTGGGACCACCTCGACCAGTGGCACCAGTCCGGCCTCTGGGACGCTGACCTCAGCCAGCCCGGCCCCGCCCGCGTACTGCACCAGCCCAGCGCCGAGGCTTTGCGTGAGGCCCAGGCCCTGGTAGCCGCTGCCATCCCACCCAGCAGGTAGGTAGCAATCAAAATCACGGGGCGCTCCTACTTTTGCCCCATGACAACCACGGCGTACCTCGATTCTCCCTTGGGCCTGCTCGGGCTCACGGGTTCCGATGCCGGATTGAGCGCGGTCAGCTTTCATCACACCGAAGGACACACGGCTACGCCTTTTCATGTGGTGCCCGCTTGTTTGCAGGAAGGGCATCGCCAGTTGCAAGCCTATTTCGGCCGCGAACTGCGCGAGTTCAGCCTGACTTACGCACCCGCTTTCGGCACTGATTTCCAGAGCCAAGTATGGCAAGCGTTGGGCGGCATTGGGTACGGGCGCACAGCTTCTTACCTCGATGTGGCCAAGCTACTGAACAACCCCAAATCGGTGCGAGCCGTGGGCGCGGCCAATGGGCAAAACCCGCTGGCCATTGTGTGGCCCTGCCACCGCGTTATCGGCGCCGATGGCAGCCTGACGGGTTACGCCGGTGGCATGCACCGCAAGAAGTGGCTACTGGAATTTGAGCAGCCGGTGCGGCAAGGCGGATTATTTGGCTAAAAGCACTACGCCCCCACCATCTTCAGCAAGCTTTTGTAGATGATGTTGTGCTGCCAATACAACTGGAGCACCATGGGAATGTGGTGGCGGCCCGGGATGATGGTATAGGGCGCCGGCTGGCCAATGGCCTTCAGCCGGTCACGGAAACGGCCTGAGCTGCCGCTGATGCTGGGATATGTCTCGCCGCCGATAAAGAAAATAAACGGCGGCATGCCTGCCTTAATCTTGTAGATGGGCGACTGCTCCTTCCACACCACGGGGTCGCTACCGAAGGGGACGAGGTACTGCTGGTCGCCTTCGTACTTCATTTCCTTCAAGTAGCTGTACATATCAAGCCCCGCCGGGTCGTCCATAATGGCGCCGCGCACGGGGTTTTGGGGCAGGCCGTTGGCGGCGAGCAGGGCATTGTCGGTAGCCAGCAGGGCTGCCAAGCCGCCGCCGGCCGAGTGGCCCATCACGAATACACGGGCGGGGTCGCCGCCGTAGGAATTGATGTTTTGTACGGTCCATGCTAGGGCGCGGGCACAGTCGGCGGCTTGCTCGGGCACGTGTATTGGCGGGGCAAGGCGGTAGTTGATTATCACAGCCACCACCCCTTGCTTGGCCAAGCGGCGTCCGATAAAGGTGTAAATATTCTTGTTGCCGCTGGTCCAGCTGCCGCCGTGGATGAACAACACCACGGGGTAGCCAGCCGCCGTAGCAGCCTTTTCTCGGGGTGAATAGACGTCCAGAATGTTGCGTTCTTTATCGAAACCCGGAGCCGTGGTGGGCAGGTAAGCTACGTCTTTGGCGCGGCGGCTGGGGCGGGCCACCACATATTCGGTGGCCAGCACCACTACCACAGCGGCCAGCAGCAGGGCCACGGGCAGCAACAAAAAGAAACGACGCATACAGTCAGCAAGCAGTAAAGTCCGTCGCCAAGTAGTGGCGAGGTCGCTCACCTACGCCCTGGCACCCGTTACAGTTTGCCGAAGACCTCGGGAAGGGCTAGGGCAGGGCCTTGGCACTATTGGCTTTATCTTTGTCCGAAACCGTGTTCAGCCGTTTTTATAGCGGTTGGGCCCTTACCCTTTTTAATTTTCATCTCCGTGTTGATTTCCACTTCGCTCAAAACCGCTTCGCAGTCGCTGGCCGCATTTCTGCTGCTGGGGCTGTTGTTTGCTGCGCCGGCCCAGGCCCAGCGCAAGGGTCGTACCACGTCCGCTGCCAATGCCGATGGCAGCCTGGCTGGCACTACTTCGGCGGCAACTGTAGCGCAGCCAGCCCGGTTGAAACCCCTGTTCGGCGGCCTCACGCCCGCGCAGGCCACGCAGCTGATTGGCGAGGCGCAGCTCAAAGCCATTGCCGCCAGCTTTGCCTCCACCACCGAAGCCAGCACGTTTTTTACCACCAAAGGCTACGAGTACCTCCGCGAAAACCAGCCCGATACGGCCGCGTATCGCTTCAACTTGGCTTGGCTTTTCAATCCTCAAAATGCTGAGGCTTTTCGCGGTTTGGGCATTGTGGCCAGTGCCCAGCCCACGCCCGACGCGGCCATTGGCCTGCTTACCAAGGGCTTGGCTCTGTCGCCCAGCAGCACCTTACTGATGAGCGATTTGGGCACGAGTTACCTCATGCGCTACAACCAGACCAAGAAGAAAAAGGACCTCAAAACCGGCATGGAACTACTCCAACGCGTCACCGCCCTCGAGCCCAATAACGGTACGGCGTGGCAGCAGCTGGCCCGCGGCCTGTATTACGAGGAGAAGTATCCGGAAGCCTGGGAAGCAGTGCACAAAGGCCAGGTCCAAAGCGTTGGCAGCCTTGACTTTGACCTCATCACCGATTTGCTAGCCAAGCAGCCTGACCCCCAGGGAAAGTTCAAGTAAGCGGAAAGAAAAGGCACGGATTTGGCAGATTGAGCGTTGGCAGCCGTATAAACGGTTTTCTTTCACTCATTTTGGATAGCATGCGGATTCGCGCGTTGATTTTTGGCCTTGTAGCGGCGGGAGTATTTGGTACCTCAACAGCTCAGGCCCAATACACCCGGCAAGTGCGCCACTACGATTCGCAGGGCCGCCCGTACTACCGGGGCCCCTTGCACGTCACCCTCGGCGGTGGCACCGCTTTTTACGACGGAGACCTGGGCAACAGCCCAGCCGACAACTTCTTTGGGCCGGCCGTGAGCTTGGGGGTGCGGTACCGGCTGACCACGCACCTGCACATCGGAAGCGAGTTTTCGTTCGTCAACATGGGAGCCCGCGACCAAGCCAAGGAACGCGGCTTGGCCTTCACCAGCAACAACGGGCTGGGCACAGTCTTTTTACGGTTCGACTTGTTGCGCGACGAATCTATTTATGCTGCCACGCGCGCCGAAGCCCCCAAGTTTCAGCTCTATGTGCAGGGCGGCGCGGGGCTGTTGCTCTATAGTCCGCGCGCTTACACGGGCACGGAACGCCCCAGCTCAACAACGTCTTACTTCCGCCCCGAGCGCAACGACTACCCGGCCCTGGCGGGCGTAGCTCCCGTGGGGGCCGGCTTCCAGGTACGCCTCACCGACCAGTTGCGCGCCGGCTTGGAGGGCAACTACTACTTCACCACCACCGACCAGCTGGACGACGCCAGCACCCGTCTCGGCGGCGCCTCGCTCAACAAAGATGGATTTGGTACGCTGATGCTGAAGCTGGATTATTCGCTGCGCTAGGTTGCGCGAGAGCCAACCAGGCAGAACGAAACTCAGCCACACGAAAAAGGGCCGCCAGCAATGCTGACGGCCCTTTTTTCTTAGCTCCGAAGCTTATTTATTGCTTCACGAAGCGCTGGTGGAACACTTTCTGCCCGTCGCTCACGCTTAGGGTGTACATGCCCTTGGCTAGGCCACTGATGTTCAAGGTGCCGTTGCTGTAGGTAGCACCCGCGATGCGCACTCCGCGAACATCGGTCAGGACCACGCTGGTGGCTTCGGCATTGCCGGGCAGCACGAGGCGTACGGCATCGGTGGCGGGGTTCGGGTACACTTCCAGGCCGCGGGCTAACTCATTGCCGAGCGGCATCGAGTCGCCACCGGTCAGGCTGTAAGTGCCGCCCGCGATGGCCGCGCCGCCGGTGATGTTCACCGTGTAGTCTTCGGTTTCGCCGTAGCTGTAGGTGTTGCAGCTGGTGGTGGCTGCGTTGTCGCTCAGAATCACGCGCAGGCGGGTAGCGCCTGTGCGGGCCGTGGTGGGCACCGTGAAGGTGCCGCTGAGGGTGGCCGCGCTGGCGCTGCTGCCGCTCACCACCAATTCGCCGGCGTCGGTGAACAAGCCGTTCTTGTTGTAGTCAATGTAAATCTTCCAGTTCTCGGTGTAGGCGGTGCTGGTGAAGGCGGCCGAGAAGCGGATGGTCTGCGACGAACCTGCGGCAATGCTGGTGCTCAACGCTGTGCCGTTGTAGTAGCCGGCGTCTTTGGCCGACGTGCGGTTGATGGTGCCCAGGTTTACGAGGTCAATCCACTCATAGGCCTGGCTGGTGCCTTTGCTGGTGCAGTAGGTGGGCGTGCCGGTGGGGGGAGGCGTGGTGCCACCCGCTGCGGCGCCCACGCCCACGGCGTACCACGCATTGGTAACAGCCGTTACCTGGGCCGAACCGGCGCCATACAAGTCGGTAGCCGACTGAATGGAGTAGGTGCGAGCCGCGGCGTAGTTCGAAGAAGCCGTGAGGTACACACTCTCGGTGCGGTACGCAATTTTGGCGGCCGCGTCGATGCCGATACCGGTAACGCTGTAGGCGCTGCCGATGTCGTTGGTGCCGGCTTTGCCCACGCTCAGGATGTAGAACCAGTGGTTGAGCACGCCCGAGTTGGTGTGCACACCGCCCTGGTCATTAGCATTGCTGGGGGCGGTGCTGGTAGGCGCCCAGCTGGTGCCTTTGTAAGTGTCGGGCTGGCCTTCGGCGTTGGGGTTGCTCATCGAGCGCAGCGAAGGCCGCACTTTGTCGATGTCTTCGCCAATGAGCCACGTGGCTTTGGTGGGTGCCTTGTAGTACTCCACGCAAGCGCCCCAGATATCGGAGAAGCCCTCATTGAGTGCGCCGGACTCGTTGGCATACGTCAGGTTGGCGGTGCTGGAGCATACGGCGTGGCCGATTTCGTGGGCCGCCACGTCGAGCGACGTCAACGGGTCGAAGCGGCTGGCGCCGTCGCCGTAGGTCATCACCGAGCCGTTCCAGTACGCATTTTCGAAACCTACGCCGTCGCCGGGGGTGTCGTCGAAGTGCACGTAGCTCTTGATTTTGGCGCCGGCGTTGTTGTAGGAATTGCGGGCGTGAACGTTCTTGAAGTAGTCGTAGGTGCTTTGCGCACCCCAATGGGCGTCGAGGGCCGCGTTGTCGAAGTTGGCGTTGTTGTATTCCGTCCAGCTGTTGTCGGCGTCGATGAAGTCAACGGCCGTGGTGTAGCTGTTGCCCTTGCGGGCGTTGTAGGTTTCGATGCCCAGGCCGCGGGTCAGCTCGCGCAGGCGGTAGCCGCCGGTGGCGGTTTCGGTGGCGCTGCTTACCGTTCCCGAGTACTTGGTCGCAAACGAACCAGTAGCCGCTACGTGCTTAATGATGTTGTCCTGCAACACCACCTTGCCCGTGCGGGCATCGATGTAGATATAAGCGCGGCTGACGGGCTGCTGCGCATACACGTTGAATTTCCAAGCCAGTACCAGGGGCGCGTTATCGGCGCTGATGCGGCGGTCGCGCACAATCACCAGCTCGCCCTTGGGCAGGTAGGTGGCGGCCTGGTCGTTTTCCTGCTGCTTCAGGCCGGCCTCTTCGGCGGGGTCCTGCCACATGTATTTGCGGGCGCCTACTTTGGCCAGAGCCCGGCTTAGGGCGGTGGCTTCGTTCAGGGCGGGCGTGGTGTTGAGGCCAGCGATTTTCTCAAAGTCGCCGCTGATGCTCTCAATAGCCCCGCCTTTGGCGTGCACGTTATAGTCGGCGTGCTCTACGCGCACGCCTTTGTAGTACTGCGAGAATTTCTGGTGGGTGAAGCCCAACTGGTCCAGCTCGGTGCGGGCGGGCCGCAGCTGGTCGTCGCTGGTGAGGCCCAGCTGCTGGCGCAGCACTTGGGCCGCTTCGCTGGCCTTGTAGCTGGCCTTGCCGGCCGCGTTGAATTGCACCAGTTCGGGCTGGTTGTCGGCCCCTACCACTTTTGCCTGAATGCGGGAAGCGTCCTGCGCCTGCGCCGTGGTGGATGCCAATGTGCCGAGCAATAGAAGTGCAGCAGCAGAGTATTGTTTTCTCATGTAAACCGTTTGGAGTTGTTGTAAAAAGTTGAACTGCAGAATTGAATATTTCGCATCAATTCCACTGCAACCTAGTCATTTTGTTTACTACAAACTGCTTTTGTTGTAAATTTTATTGAAAAGCCCGGATTTTATAAATCAAAAGCGAAACAAATAGTATTCTAACAAATAGAAACATTCTTTTACCCTGAATAAATAAACGGGTCGATTTTTGCTAGCGTCAAGTCGCACTCGGAGGGTGCACTAGCCCTTTGGATTGTGGATTGATTTTTCCATCCCGGCACGCGCGCTCTTTCTGCGGCTGTGCCAGCAGCCGAAGTAGACGCACCAACCGAATCAGCCCTTATGGCTTCTTCGCTCCCAGGTAGTCGGCCGCCAGCGTGGCCAGGGTTTTCACGCCCAGTGTGAGGCCGCTTTCGTCGATGTGGAAACCGGCGGTGTGGTGGTCGGCGGCAGTGGCGGGGTCCTGCCCTTTGGCCATGCCACCCACAAATAAAAACAGGCCGGGTACTTTTTCCTGGTAGTAGGCGAAGTCTTCGGCACCGGTCACGGCTTTGATTTCGCGCACGTTGCCGGACCCCGCGGCGGCTTGCAGCGTGGGCAGCATCCGCGCCGTTAGGGCGGGGTCGTTGCTGGTCACGGGCACGTAGGGCTCAATGGTGACCTCGGCGGTGGCGCCGGCGCTCTCGGCAATATTGGTGGCAATGCGACGGATGGAGGCCCATATCTGCTTCTGCACGTCGGTGTTGAGGGCGCGGATGGTGCCGCTCATTTCCACATCGGGCGGGATGACGTTGTAGCGTACGCCAGCGTTGATGGTGCCCACCGTGACCACGGCCGCGTCGTCAATCAGCTTCACTTGGCGGCTCACGATGGTTTGCAGGCCCATGATAATCTGGGCGGCCGTCACCACCGGGTCCACGCTGTTCCAGGGGTAGGCGCCGTGAGCCCCTTTGCCGCTCACTTTAATGGTAAACCGGTCGGACGAGGCCATGGTGCCGCCTGGGCGGTAGGCCAGCTTGCCCACTTCGGTCTGGGCGTTGATGTGCACGCCGAATACGGCATCCACTTTGGGCTGGTCTAGCACGCCTTCCTTTACCATGAGCTTGGCGCCGCCCTCCACGCCCGGCAAGGACCCCTCCTCGGCGGGCTGAAAGATGAATTTCACGGTGCCGGGCAGGTCTTTTTTCACTTGGCTCAGTACCTCGGCCGCGCCCATGAGCATGGCCACGTGGGTGTCGTGCCCGCAGGCGTGCATCACGCCCACGGGCTGGCCCAGGTAGGTGGCTTTTTCTTTGGAAGCAAAGGGCAAGTTGTTGGATTCGATAATGGGCAGGCCGTCCATGTCGGCGCGCAGGGCCACCACGGGACCGGGCTTGCCGCCGCGCAAAATGCCCACCACGCCGGTGCGGGCCACGCCGGTTTGCACTTCCAAGCCCAGCTTTTTGAGGTGCGCGGCAATGATGCCGGCCGTGCGGGTTTCCTGGTTGCCTAGTTCGGGGTGCTCGTGGAAATCGCGCCGCCAGGCAATCACTTTGCCTTCCTGCTGGGCCGCCAGCTGGGCAATGCGGGTGTTGAGGGCCGTGTTTTGGGCCTGGGCAGTCAGGCCAATGGTGTTCAGCAAAACACCAGCAAAAAGAGTAGTAGCAAGGCGCATAAGACCGGAGTGTGTGAATGAAATCAATTCGAAGACGTGGGGTTCATTGGCAGGCAATGTTACGCCACAGGCAGGAACTCCCGGGCTACTGTTCAGGCTGCGGCGTATTTTTGCGGCGGCTTCGCTGACCATTTTCTACCCAACCGTTCTGCCCTGTGGCTTCGCTCCTCGAACCCGTTGATTTGCATCCTACCCAACCAGCTCCGCAGGTTTATCAGCCCCGCCAGCAGAAATGGTCGGAGGCTTGGGCAAGGGCGGGCTTCCGGGGGCGGCTGGGGCTGGTACTGGGGCTGCTGCTGGGCTTGCTGGCGGTGGTGCCGCACTTCTACCATTTTGTGCAGTCGCGCCCCGGCCAGCAGCTCGCCGACCCATTGTTGGCGCTGCTGCCAGTGCACGACGTGTCGGCCGCCACGTTTGCGCTGATTTACGGCGGCATTGCGGCGGCATTGGTGTTTCTGCTGCCACGGCCGCCATTGCTGCTGCGGGCTTTGTGGGGGTATTTTTTGCTGCAGCTGCTCCGGATGCTGACGCTGTGGCTGGTGCCGCTGGACCCACCCGCCGCCCTAATCACGCTGCGCGACCCGGTGATAGACCGCCTTTTTGAAGTGACTACGCAGCCCATCGTGCGCGACTTGTTCTTCTCGGGCCACACGGCTACCATGGCCCTGCTGGCCCTGGCGGTGCGGGGCCGCAACTGGGGCCGTGTTCTGACGCTGATGACCATGGCCGTGGGCACCTTGGTGCTTGTGCAGCGCGTACACTACTCCTACGATGTGCTGGTTGCGCCGCTCTTCGCGTGGTTCGCCTACCAACTGGCTGGGCAGATTAGCCGAAGCAAGAAGTAGCCTTCTCACCCGAGACCGGCCTACAAGTACTTCTCGTAGATGCCGGCCGCGATTTTCTCCACAATGCCTTTGGGCACGAAGCTGGTAAGGCCAGCCGAAACTTTGTTTAAGACGCCGGGCACGACTTCGGCCTCGCCGGCCAGCATGCCGGCTACGGCAACGTCGGCCACGGCTTCGGCACTCATCGATACTTTATTGGCGGTGGCTTGCAGTTCGGCGCCCATGCCGGCACGGTCGGCAAAGCTGGTGGTGGTGGCGCCGGGACACAGGCAGGTGACGGAGACGTTACTGTGTTTTAGCTCGTAGCGCAGGCCGCGGCTGAAGCTGAGCAGAAAGGCTTTGCTGGCCGCGTAAAGCGCCAACGACGGCACGGCTTGGTAGGCCGCGGTGCTGGCCACGTTCAGCACGTAGGCCCGGGGGACTTGGTGCAGTGCGGGCAGCAGCAGGTGCGTGAGGGCCACGGGCAGCGCCATGTTTAGCTGTAGCATGTTTTGCTGTTCGGCGAGGCGGAGGGACTCGAAGCGGCCCCAGAGGCCGTAGCCGGCGTTGTTCACCAGCACGGCCAACTGCCCGCTTGCCTGCTGCACGCCCCATTCGGCCACGGTTTCGGCGGCACCGGGAGCGGCCAGGTCCAGGGCCAGTACATGCGCCTGGCGCTGGTGATGCTGCGCTATTTCCTGCGCCAGAGCCCGGAGTTGGTCTTCGGACCGCGCCACCAGGAGTAAGTCGTAGCCGCGCTGGGCGAGCAGCAGTGCAATGGCGCGGCCAATGCCGCGCGAGGCGCCGGTAACAAGTGCGTAAGCCATAATTGTCTTGCTTTATCGGTGGGCTGCGTAGCGCAGGCCAACCGCCATTATTTCACCAAGTGCAAAAAACGCAGGTAGAACGGCGTGGGACTGGCCGCGCTCTTGGGCTGGTATTTGCCGGCGATGATGGGTACGTACATCACGCGGCGGCGGCTGGCTTCGCCGGTGAGCGGGGAGCGCGCCACGCGGTGCCACATGCGGCCGTCGTGCACGGTGAGGTCGCCGGGTTCGGTTTCGATGGCAATTTCGTTGGGGTCGTAATCCACGTCTTTGTAGTACTTCTTCCGAAACAGCATTTTGTGCAGGCTTTGGCGGTGGGTGCCGGGTATCACGCGCAGGCCGCCGTTGGTGGCCCTGGTGCCGTCGAGGTGCAGGCCCACGTTAAGCATCGGCCCGATGCGCTTGCCATAGAACACGTCGCGCAACGAGTCGGTGTGCCAGCCCATTTGCGAGAATTCCGAACCGTCCACATTCACATAGTGGTTTACCACCAAGCCGTCCTTTTCGTTTTCGCCCACGCGGCCGCCGTCGGCTTCGAGCAGCGGAAACAGGGCCCGAAACCGCTCGTCGTGCACCAGCTCGTTCAGCACGGGGCTGTGCTGCGAGGCAAACGCAAAGCGCTGCACAATGCGGGCACCGTCCACGTCGCGGCCGTATTTGATGGGCACGCCGTTCACTTTTTCCACGCCGTGGGCCAGCCATTCGGCTTGCACGTCCTGCGTGGCTTTCAGGAGTTGTTGAACGTACTCGGGCGAAGCAAACGGGCGAAAGTGCAGAAAACCGTACTGGCTAAAAAAAGCCCGTTGCTCGGCCGTAAGGGCACGGCCCAACGAAAAGCGGGGATAGTCGCTAGATAAGAACATAGCAGAAAAGAGGTAGCCGGCGGGCATTCCGAAACACCGCACGGAGGAAGCAGATTCAGCCGCGCCACACCTTTTTTCAGGAAGCGGCCAGGGCAAGCAATGCAGGTGAGAACCGCACCAGGGCCCGGGAGTTTTGGGACCTCAACGATGCGAGGACGGACTTTGAGCTACCAATAAGGACTCATTGCATTCGGGCAGCGCCGCATCAAATTCATCCATCGCCGTTTCTATCAGCAGAGCATCAAGGCAATGAAGGCCGGTTTTCTGGTGCTTTCCGTGCCCGTTTTTTCAATAAAAAGTCATTTATAAAAGCCCATAAATTCTTTCACATTCTTTTCATCTTTATGCAGAAACGGCCTGCCAACCGCGCCCGAACGGGACGTGGCCGTCTGTGGAGGCCATCCGTCGAAAGGCACTGCAGGCCGCCACGTCCCGTGGGCAGCAGCGCAATTGAAGTGGCCATTAGCCCCATGTATTCCGCCGCGAAGAATGCGGCGGCGCTTGGATATTCCGCCTAAAAATCCCCACCTTCACTCCCGCGCACCAAACCGCTCTTTTCTACATCACCTCAGTTCCCACCAAACGATGGTCTTCACTCCCAGCCCCATGCTTTTGAAGCTGCTTTACACCCGCGGCAGCCTGCACAATTTGCCCCAGGATGCGGGCGTGGCCTTCAGCATCAAAAACCGGCTCGATACCGTGAAAGTCACCGGGTTCAAACAAGTGCAGATTGGGGGCGAGGTGATTCCGGCCGATAAAATCCGCGTGGACCTGGGCAACGGCGAACTACGGCCCGCTGCCGACATCAACCCCGACGGCCAGGCCATTGAGCTGCCCGTGGGCCGCACGCTCACCATTCTGCTCGACACCCCTGCCCTGGCCGAAGGCATCCACCCGGTACAGGTCTGGTTTTCGACCGATGCTTTCGGCGACCTGCACGTGGAAGTAGAAGACGCCATTGTGGGCGCTATCAACCAAAAACCCCGCATTCCGCGCTCCGAGGAAGACGACTATTCCGACGCCGCCATTGCGGCTCGCCAGCGCTTCGCCGAGCAGTTTTCGGAGAAGGAATTCAAGCATCTCAAACATTACTCTTTCGATGCCCACCAGCTCCAGGGCAACTGCGAGCATTTCATGGGCGTGGCCCAGATTCCGGTGGGCCTGGCCGGGCCGCTCACGGTGAACGGCGAGCACGCCCAGGGCGACTTCCTCATCCCGATGGCCACCACCGAAGGCACCCTCGTGGCCAGCTACAACCGCGGCATTCAGGTGCTGAATTTGTGCGGCGGCGTGAAGTGCACCGTGGTGGGCGACGCCATGCAGCGCGCCCCGGTTTTCGTGTTCAGCGATGCCCGCGGGGCCCGCGACTTTGGCAAGTGGGTGGAAGACAACATCGACCAGATTCGGCCCCAGGCCGAAAGCACATCGAGCGTGGCCAAGCTGCAGTACATCGACACGTATCTGAGCAACAAGTTTGCTTACCTGCGCTTCAATTTCAGCACCGGCGACGCTGCGGGCCAGAACATGGTGGGCCGTGCCACCTTCGCCGCCTGCTCCTGGGTTCTGGAGAATTACAAGGACCACAAAATCGAGCATTTCTACCTCGAATCGAACTTTGCCACCGACAAAAAGGCCTCGCAAATCAACGTGATGCGCACCCGCGGCAAGCGCGTGGTGGCCGAAGCCGTGGTGAAGCGCGACGTGCTGATGCAGCGCATGCGCGTGACGCCCGAGCAGCTGGCCTACCACGGCCAGGTGAGCAACGTGGGCGCCTTCATTTCGGGGGCCAACAACAACGGCGCGCACTCGGCCAACGGCATCACGGCCATGTTCATCGCCACCGGCCAGGACGTGGCCAACGTGAGCGAATCGTCGGCCGGTATTCTGTATTCGGAAGTTACGCCCGAAGGCGATTTGTACATCAGCATCACCATCCCGTCGCTCATCGTGGCTACCCACGGCGGCGGCACTGGCTTGGCCACTCAAAACGAATGCCTGCAAATGCTAGGCTGCGTGGGCCGCGGCACGGTGCGCAAGTTTGCCGAAATCGTGGCCGGCGTGGTACTAGCCGGCGAGCTCAGCCTGGGCGCTGCCATCAGCAGCTCCGACTGGGTGAGCAGCCACGAGCAGTACGGCCGCAACCGCTAAACGGCCAGTCCGGCCGAAATCCAGTACGTCCCCCTTGTCGCTTGCTTATTCGGCGACAAGGGGGACGTACTGGTTTTCGGCCGGTTTGTATGTCCCAATCGTTTGTTGCCCACCCACGCCCAATAGCCCTAGCCGTTATTGATTTAGTAGCGAAGCTCTACGATGGTACTAGGCAGTGAGCACCTATTCACGGCAATGCATCTACTAAGCCTGGTTGATGTGAGAATATTGCTATTTGCATCAACCTGAAAAATCATGCTTGCCCCTCAAACCTGGTTTCTAAGTATTCCCACGAGTAAATTGAGCAGACAACGAATGATATTTACGACAGATATTCAACATTTTGTGTCATCCCAACCGATAATATTTAGCGCAGGAACTGTCCAATCAACAGGTTTTGCATAGTGTTCTATCCCTGATTTCCGCTGCTGTTGTTGTAGTTTTGATACCTTTTTATTTCGTATCCCTTCAGTAACGGTTAGTGAAATATTCCTACTACTTATTGCTGCTGCTTTTGCTGGCCGGTGGGCAGCCAGCCTGGGCCCAGTCAGGCCGCGACCAAGCCGAGGCGCTGGTTGCGTACCAGCAGGCCAACTCCTCGCCGGCGGGCGCCGCGTTGCGCGCCTCGCTCAGCCAGCAGTCGTCGGGGTTTGTGGGCGACGGCAGCTTTGCGTTTGGATTTTTGCGCACGTATGCGGGCCGCTACCTGCCCATTCCGGGCCTCCGCTATCATGCGGGCCTGCAAGTGTTGGAGGTTCAGGATTCCGTCAACATCGAAGCCACGCACCTGTGGACCGCGGCCGGCTTGCGGGGTTTCGACGTGGGCGAACCCGACGACGAGGCCGTGCCCGTGCGCCGCTTCCGCTCCCGCTTGGTGAAGGAAGGCAGCGCGGGCGTCCGCCGCGAGTTTGTCGAAGTGCTCACCGCCGTCGATGCCGGGCCGCTGCTGCTTAGCTGGCTCTACTCCGTGGCCTTAACTCCCACCGCCAATGGCCACCGGCCGCTGGTGGCGACGCTGCTGGCCGGCCCCGGCACAATGGGCAACGAGCCTCTGCGCCCGCTGGAACCGACCCAAGCGGCTGTGCTCCGCCTCTTCGGCTCCCGGGCCGATGACGTGCGCACCTTCGCCACCACCAATCAATTGGACTATACCCGCCCCGCCGACATTGCCCGCATGATGGACCACTACAACCGGATGGTGGTGGTGAAATAAGGCGCCGAACGCTCGGCAACGAAAACGCCGGCTCACAAGGGCCGGCGTTTTCGTTGCCGAGCTATTCAATTGAGGCTAGAGCGGGGACGCCGTTACGCGAAACGTTGCGTCGGACCGAACGGTGAACTCCGTGGGGCTAAAGCCGCGCAGCTTGGTTTCCACGGTCAGTTCGTATTTGTCGGATTTCAGGTACTCGTCGAGCTTCACTTTGGTGGGCTCCAAGTTGATAATGTTGGTACTGAGCGGTACGGCCTGTAGGTTGGCCAACAGGATTTTGTTGTTGTCGCCGGGCGTGTTGATGTACACGTTAATCTTTTCCAGAAAGTCAAAGTTTGCGCCGGACGGGTTGGTCACCGTGAGCACCATCTTGTCGAGGTACACATCCTTCACCTTGTCGCGGCTGGTCTTGTTGTTGCGAAAGGAGTCTTCCGACTTCGTGGTCACACTCACCGGCGCCAGCTGCGCCCCCACGAAATACCCCGGAATGGTGACGCTTTGCGTTACATCCACGTTGAATGTCAGGAGCTTGTCAATTTTTTTACAGCCCACAAATACCAGCAGCAATACCAGCGGGGCCAGGAGCAAAATCTTCTTCATGATGTTAAACTAGAGTTAGCGTATTCTACGAAAGCGGCGGGTTTTAATCCATCAGGTCGGCCGCGCGGGGCGGGTCGGGCACAAAACCCGGATTCCAGCTCATGGGATACCGAGCATCAATATAAGGCAAAGCCGTTTCCGTGAGGTAAAGCGGGCGAAACGTGTCGAGCATCACGGCCAGCTCGTGAGTTTCCTTTTTGCCGAGGCTCGCCTCCACCGTGCCGGGGTGCGGCCCGTGCGGCAGGCCCGTGGGGTGCCAGGTGAAGGAAGCCAAATCGACGCCCTTGCGCGACATGAAATTGCCGGCCACGTAGTACAGCACCTCGTCCGAATCGACGTTGGAGTGGTTGTAGGGCGCCGGAATGCTGAGCGGGTGGTAGTCGAAGAGCCGCGGCACAAACGAGCAGATGACGTAGTTGTGGCCTTCGAACGTTTGGTGCACGGGCGGCGGCTGGTGCAGGCGGCCGGTGATGGGCTCAAAATCGTGAATACTGAAGGCGTAGGGATAGAAATACCCGTCCCAGCCCACCACGTCGAACGGCGAATGCGCGTAAGTCAATTGGTGCAGCAGCCCTTCTTTTTTGACCTGCACGAGGTAGTCACCCTCCGGAAATTCCTCGCTAATCAACTCCGAGGGCGGGCGCATGTCGCGCTCGCAATACGGCGAGTGTTCCAGCAGCTGGCCGAAATGGTTGCGGTAGCGGCGCACCGTTTCCACGGGGCTGAACGACTCGATAATCATCAGACGAACCGGCCCTTCTTCAAAATGCAGCTGGTGAATGACCGTGCGCGGCACCACCACGTAGTCGCCGGGCTCGAAAGCCACTTTGCCCATCTGGCTCCACAGCTCTCCCCGGCCTTCGTGCACAAAAATCACCTCGTCGGCCTGGGCATTCTTGTAGTAGTACCCCATCTGCTTTGCCGTCGGGTTGCAGATGCTCATGGTCACGTCGGCGTTGCCGAGCAGGGTTTGGCGGGCGGTCAGGTAGTCGCCGCCGGTGCTGGTTTGGGCAAGCGTGCGCAGGTGCTCGGGCTGCAGCGGCCGGTCTTTCAGCAGCTTGGGCGCGTAGGGACGGGGCTCGCCCACGTGCTTAATCTGGGTGGGCGGATGCACGTGGTAGAGCAGCGACGACACGCCATGAAAACCCAGCGTACCCACCAGCTGCTCCGAATACAGGCTACCGTCGGGCTGACGAAACTGGGTATGGCGCTTGCGCGGAATCTGGCCAAGGCGGTGGTAGTGCGACATGGGACGAGGGGTGGGATTAGCTACGCTGACCTTCGGTTGGAGGAGTGAAGTTACGGGACCAGCCTCTTATTGGGCTCTCTGTTCCTGCTTCCGTGGAGTACGCTCAGCAGCCCAATATGCACGAAGCACCCCACTCTTGGCACGACTTCTCCCGCTCTGCTCAGTAGAAACCGCTACTTCCCCAGCAGGGCCAGCTGCGCCGTGCTGTCGCCCACGGCGTGGAGGGCACGCTGCAATTCCGCATCCTGCTCGCGGAGCACGGTGTAGTACGCCACCGGCCCAAAAGCACTGCGGGCAATGAAAGCCTTCAGCTGGTTGCGCAGCAAGGGCGCGCACCGGCGCATGGCGGCCGCATCGGTCGTCACGCCGTCTTGCGCGGCTTGGGCCGCTAGGCTCACCAGCTGCGCATCGGTGATGCGGAAGGTGGCGTTGAATTGCTCGAAACGCAGGCCTTCCAGCTCCGCTTTGTGCGCTTGGTAGAAGGACAGCGCAAAGGCCCGGGCCACGCCGTGGCTCATCAACCGGGTGAAATAGGCGGAGTTTGCCAGCGTATCGCGGGCCACAAACACATCGGGCATGATGCCACCGCCCCCGTACACGGTGCGGCCGTGGTCGGTGCGAAAGCGCAGTTCTTTGGCGAAGTGGACGCTATCGGCAGAGGCCAGTTCGCCCCGTGCGGAGCGCCCCGTAAGCTCCCGGCTGTACTCGGCGTAGTTGGCGCCGTAGGGTTTTTGGATGGAGCGGCCGGCCGGCGTGTAGTACCGGGCAATAGTGAGGCGCAGCTCGCCGCCATCGCTCAGGGCAATGGGTTGCTGCACGAGGCCCTTGCCAAAGGTGCGGCGGCCCACCACAATGGCCCGGTCGTGGTCTTGCAACGCGCCGGCCACTACTTCGGCCGCCGAGGCGCTGCCTTCGTCCACGAGCACCACCAGGGCTCCTTCTTCAAACTCGCCGGCTACGCGGGCGTAGGTCTGCGAATCGTACTGGTCGCCCTTGCCGTCGGTGTACACAATTTTGCGGGAGCCGCCGATAAACTCATCGGCGAGGCGGGTGGCGCGGTCGAGGTAGCCGCCGGGGTTGCCGCGCAAATCGAGCACCAGCCGCGTGAGTCCTTGGCGGCGCAGGTCCACCAAAGCTGTTTTGAACTCGTCGTAGGTGTTCGAGGCGAAGCGGCTCACTTTGATGTAGCCGGTCTGCTCGTCAACCAAATAGGCCGCATCAACCGAGGAATTGGGAATGCGGCTGCGGGCGATGGACAGGATGAGCGGGCGGGCCAGCCCGCGGCGGCGCAATTCCATGACCACGTTGCTGCCGCGCGGGCCGCGCAGCAGTTCGGTGAGTCGCCCCGTACTTAGGCGGGCCCCCGAAACCCGCTTGTTGGCAATGCTCAGCACTTGGTCGCCGGGCTGGATGCCGGCTTGTTCGGCGGGGCCGCCGCTGAGCGGGGCCACCACGGTCATGGTATCGCGGAACAGGTTGAATTCGATGCCCACCCCGTCGAAATCACTTTGCAGGAAGGCGTCGGACTTTTCGCGGTCGCGGGCCGGGATGTAAACGGAATGCGGGTCGAGCTTTTCCAGCATTTGCACCACGGCGTAATCGGCCAGCTGCTCGGTGTCGACGGAGTCGGCGTAGTCGCGGTCCACGTAACTCAGAATCTCCTTGAAGCGGAGGTAGCCCCGGGCCGTCGCGTCCGGGTTGTTATCCGAAGGCCGAAACGGGTTGTTGGCCACCAAAAAGCCACAGCCCATGGCCAGCGCCAGCATCATGGCCTGTCGCCACCGCCCCTGCCGCCGCCCGGAAGCAGCAGGCCGACCAATTTCTGGAGCAGCGGGGAAGGGAGCAGGCATGGATTGGGTAAAAGTGCTAGCGAATAGTAATGCTTTGGATGGACACCAAAATTATTGAAATTTTCTTAGGTAAGTATTAAGAAACTGCTCAATAGAGGTGTTTCTCTAATCAATGCAATAGTTTATTTTTAAAACGCAAATACACACTTCATTCACAGACAATTGCCGGTGCTCACGTCATCGGTCCTCAGGCCGACTGCGGTGCAATCTATAATTTTCCCTGGAAGCACCAGAGTATGACCTGAGGCCCATAAAACCCGCGGAGCCGATTAAAATAGCGCGGCTTCCGGCAGGTTCGGCAGACTCCAGGATGCCCATTGCCCATGCTCCGGATTGGGCGCCGCTCACTCGGTAATTTTTTGTTGCAGTACTCCTACGGTGCGAAGGAGGCCAATGGATTGGGGGCCTCCGCCCCTGCCGTATCTTTGCGGGGGCAATACTTGCCGCACCGCATCACCGCCGCTACTTTCACCACCGGGCAATATGGGCCGCATCCTTGCCATTGATTACGGAAACAAGCGCGTGGGCCTGGCCGTCACCGACCCCCTGTGCATGATTGCCTCGCCGCTGGAAACCATTCACAGCCAGGACCTGGTGGCGTATGTACTGGCCTATCACAAGCGCGAGCCGTTGCGGGCGGTGGTGGTGGGCATGCCGCGCACGCTGCTCAACGAACCCACCGACGTCACCAGCGCCGTGGTGGGCCTGCTGCGCCGGCTGCGCCGCGAACTGCCCGAACTGCCCGTGCACGAACTCGACGAGCGGTTTACCTCCCGCATGGCCCACGCCACCATGCTGGCCGGGGGCCTGGGCCAGAAAGCCCGGCGCGACAAAGCCACCGTCGACCGCATCAGCGCCACCATCATCCTGCAATCGTTCCTTGAGTCGCCGCTGATGCGGGCACTGGAGGCGGCCAGTACCCCGCCGCCCACACCGCCGAGCTAAGCGCCCGCAACGGCCCCTTTTTTACCCTAGCCACTGACCACCAGATACCCGTTATGATTTATTCCATTGTCGCCATCGGCGACCCCGTGCTCAAGACCAAAGCCAAAAACCTGGCGCCCGACCTGGCTGCTGCGGACCTGCAGCAACTCATTGCCGACATGTACGAAACCATGTACTACGCCCACGGTGTGGGCTTGGCCGCGCCGCAGATTGGCAAGGCCGTGCGGC
Source organism: Hymenobacter jeongseonensis (assembly GCF_015694725.1). Taxonomy (GTDB): domain Bacteria; phylum Bacteroidota; class Bacteroidia; order Cytophagales; family Hymenobacteraceae; genus Hymenobacter; species Hymenobacter jeongseonensis. Next base: position 43,748 of record NZ_JADQDQ010000010.1, read on the forward strand.
TGTTTGTGATGGATTCGGGCCCGATGGTGGAAGTGGACGAGGAAGACCAGGAAGAAGGCGAAGAGCTGGAAGCCCCCATCAAGCGCGCGTTCATCAACCCCGTGATGGTGAGCGAAACCGGCGAACTGTGGGGCTTCGAAGAAGGCTGCCTGAGCATCCCCGGCGTGCGAGAGCTGGTGCACCGCAACGCCGACATCGTGCTGCGCTACGAAGACGAAAACCGCCAAGTACACGAAGAAGCCTTCAGCGGCATGGCCGCTCGCATCATTCAACACGAGTACGACCACTTGGAGGGCGTGCTGTTCACCGACAAGCTGTCGGCCTTCAAAAAGCAGCTGTTGAAGGGCAAGCTGGCCCGCATCAGCAAAGGCGACGTGAAGCACGACTACCGCATGCGGTTTGCGGGCGACGGCAAGCGCCGCTAGAGCGACGGGGCCGGCTGCTTACTGCCGCACGATGCGGCAGGTAGCGGCTGGCTGCCCGGCGGCCTCCCAGCGCACTTGATAGAGGCCGGCGGCTTGCCCGGCTAGGTTCAGGTCGAACTTGGTGGAACCAGCCGGCACGGGTAGCGTACGCACCAAGCGCCCTTGGGCATCCACAACGGTTAATTGCGCCGCGGCGGGGCCGGGCAATGCCAGTGTGAGCCGACCCGTGGCCGACGGATTGGGGTAAGCCTGAAGCAAGGAGCGTGAGGCGGCGCCAGTGGTAGCCGTGACGACGCTCTCCACGTTCGCCCGCCACATATCGGAAAGGGTGGCGCTACCGGCGGAAGCGGTGTTGCCGCCCCACACGTAGAGAAAATTGCCCGCAATGGCGGCCGCTGCGTTGCGGCGCGGGGGCAGGTTGGAAGTGAAGGTGCGCAGCACGCCGGTGCTGGTGTTGTAGGCCGCCAGGTAAGACAGGTTGATAAAGTCGCCTATCAGCCAAATCACGTCGCCCTGCACGGCCACTGCCTGGTTGGAAACAGTAGTGGGAAGCGTGCCCAGCGCCTGCCACGTGTTGGTGGCAATGTCGTAAGCATCGATGCGGTTGGAGTTCGCCACGCCGTTGTAGCCGCCGAAGGCGTAGATTTTGCCGTTTACGGCCGCGCCGAAGGTGTTTTTGGCTTCGGGCATGGGCGCCAGCGTTGTCCAGATGTTGGTGGCGGGGTTATAGGAGCGCAGCTGGTTAGTGTAGACGCCCCCCGCCAATTGCCCGCCATAGGCATAAATCAGCCCGTTCCAGACGGCCACTCCCGCCGTGGACGCTGGCGTGGGGTTACTGAAATTGCCCGCAGACGTGCCGTCTACACGCAGGCTTTGCACGCTGGCAACGGGAGCGGCAAGGGTGGCGGCGTTGAGCGTATAAATCAGGCTAGCGCTGGTATTGGGCGCAATAATGGCCGCAGTGCCGAAGCGCTGCGCCGCCACTTGCCCGGAGCTGATGGGCGCAGTGCCCCAGCTATTGGCGGCGATGTCGTAGCGAAATACGTCGGCAGTTAAGGGGGCCGTCAGGCTGCCGCCGCCCACCATGTAAAAAGCGGTTTGGTCCTGGCAATAGGCCATGCCGTAGCGTCCGCCGTCGAGCAGGGCTGCCTGGGCCGTGAATGTGAGGGTGTTTTGCGCCTGCGCCGAGCCAGCAATACTGAGGCTCAGGGCAATGAGGACGATTTTTGAGAACGAGGAGAAGTGTTGCATAACCAGCAATTGCAGAAATGAAAAGGATGTTACCAAAGTAGGAGAAGCAGCGCAAAAAACGAAGGCGCGCAAAAATATTACCTGCGCCTGAGCATTCCAACGGCCTTCAAAGCGCGGCCTTTCTTCAAAAGGCCGGCCACGGCACCAAGGGGTTGCAACTTGACTTTGCCCGCATTCCGCGTACCTTTTACCCGTGAAAAAATACCTACTTCTGCTTCTGGTTTGCCTCCCCTTGTTGTTCCTCGCTCGCCGGGCCCAGGCGTGGGGATTTTTCGGGCACCGGCTGCTGAACCGGCTGGCGGTGTACACGCTGCCACCGGCCATGGTGGGCTTCTACAAGGCCAACATTGACTACCTGACTGCCAACGCCACCCGGCCCGACTCGCGGCGCACGGTGGTGCCCGGCGAAGCGCCCAAGCACTTCCTCGACGTGGACCGCTACGGCGACAGCGCGGAGTTTAAAATGCCCCGCCGCTACGCCGATGCCATTGCCCGCTACACCGAGGACTCGCTGCTGCGCCACGGCATTGTGCCCTGGAACGTGGTGACCATGAAAAACCAGCTCACCGCCGCGTTCCAGGCCCGCGACACCGACCGCATCATGCGCCTTTCGGCCGATATGGGCCACTACATTGCCGACGCCTGCGTGCCGCTGCACACCACCAAAAACTACAACGGCCAGCTCACCGGCCAGCGCGGCATTCACGGGCTGTGGGAGTCGCGCCTGCCCGAGCTGCTGAGCACCGACTACGACCTGTTTTCGGGCAAAGCCCAGTACCTCGACAACCCCAGCGACGCCATCTGGGGCGCCGTTATCCGCTCGCACGCGGCCGTCGATTCGGTGCTGCGCTTCGAAAAAGAGCTCACGGCCCAGTACCCCGAGGACCAGAAATTCGGCTACGAGCAGCGCGGCACCCAAACGGTTCGCACGTATTCGCGCGAATTCAGCCGGGCGTATCACAGCCGGCTCAACGGCCAGGTGGAGCGCCAGATGCGCTACGCAACGGCGCTTATTGGCAACTTCTGGTATACGTGCTGGGTGGATGGCGGCTCCCCTGATTTGAGCAAAATGCCCCGCACACCTTCCGAAACCGAGAAGCAGCGCCTGGAGCGCGAAGCCAAGGAAACCGCCGCCGCTCCGGCCATTGCCGCCCCCGGCCACGACGAATAGCGCGGTTTCAGCCGGCCATTTCATCCCTCGACTACCTACCTATTCCTATGAAAGGGGTTTATTCCATCTTGCTGCTCACCGTTTCCAATCTGTTCATGACGTTTGCCTGGTACGGGCACCTGCACCTGTTCAAAAAGATGGCGTGGTTTGCCAAGCTGGGAATATTCGGAGTCATCATGGTGAGTTGGGGGCTGGCCCTGTTCGAATACATCTTTCAGGTGCCGGCCAACCGGCTGGGGTTTGCGGGCAACGGCGGGCCGTTCAGCTTGTTTCAGCTCAAGGTGATTCAGGAAGTCATCACGCTCACGGTGTTTGCGCTGTGCACCGTTTTTGTCTTTAAAACCGATAAGCTGGCTTGGAACCACGTGCTAGGCTTCGCGCTGCTGGTGGCGGCCGTGTATGTTATTTTTAAGAAGTGGTAAATCGGGGCACCAAGTACCCGGGTTGACCTTGCCATTCCAGTTGGCGCCTACCTGCCCCCAACAACCTGCGCCGTACGCGCGGCGTAGAGCAAACCGCTTCGTTTAAAATGCTTTTCTTACTTTTTATGCAGAAATCTTTACCGCGCACGGTTGCGCTTTGGGTGTTGGTATGTCTGTTGTCATTCCAGGCCCAAGCCCAGCGCGTGGGCCTCGTGCTGAGCGGCGGCGGTGCCAAGGGCCTGGCCCACGTGGGCGTGCTGCGGCAGCTCGAGAAAAACAAAATCCCCATCGATTACATCGTGGGCACCAGCATGGGAGCCGTGATTGGCGGCATGTACGCGGCGGGCTACTCGCCCGATGAGATTGAGCAGATTGTGCTCAGCACCGACTTTCAGCGCTGGACTTCGGGCAAGCCGCTGGAGAGCAAAACGTTCAACTTCCTGACTTCCGAGCCCTCGCCGTCGGCCCTGCGCCTCGGCATTGCCATCGACTCCACCTTTCAGGCGCGGGTGAGCACCAACCTGGTGAACGACCTGAACCTGAACCTGGCCCTGACGCGCCTGCTGGCTCCGGCTTCGGCCAGCAGTGGCTACGATTTCGACAAGCTGTTCGTGCCCTTCCGGTGCATGGCCTCGGAGGTGTTTACGCGCACGGTGGTGGAGCAAAAAACCGGCTCCCTCTCCGATGCCATTCGCAACTCCATGTCGTTTCCGCTGGCGTTTCGTCCCATTCGCAACCTCGATGGCAAATACTACTACGACGGCGCGGTGTACGACAACTTCCCCACCAGCACTATGAAGAAGACCTTCGCCCCCGACATCATCATCGGGGTGAACGTGGGCGACGTGGCCTTTAAGAAATACCCCAAAAACGACGACGCCCTGCTGGCGAGTACCGTGGCCTTTTTGGGCACCAGCGTGGCCGATACCGGCAGCGTGGGCCGCAACGGCATCTACATTCAGCCTGATTTGGAAGGCATGGGCGTGGGCGATTTTGAGCGGGTGAAGGAATTCATTGCCGAGGGCGACACGGCGGCCCTTCGCGAAATGGAATTGATTAAGCAGCGCATTGGCCGCCGCGTGGATTCGGTGGACTTGCAAAAGCGCCGGCTGGCGTTTCAGGGCCTGGCGCCCAAACCGCGCTTCATCGAAGTGCGTGTGAACGGCCTGCGCCCCGACCAAAACGAGTACGCGGCGCGCTTTTTCCGGCGTTCGGGCAGCGACTACTCGCTCGATGACATCGAAGAAGGCTATTACCGCTTAGCTTCGGATGACTATTTCAAGAACATTTACCCCCGCATTCGTTACGACGCGACACGCAAGGGCTACATATTCAGCGTGGACGCGCAGCGCAACAACAACGTGAGCACCGAGGTAGGCTTCGTGCTCAGCAACCGGCCCATCGACAACCTCTATTTTGGCGTGGAGTACCGCTACCTGCGCCGCCTGCTTTATACGGCCTCGGCCGATGTGAGCCTGGGCCGCTTCTACAACGGGGCACGCGGGTCGTTCCGCATCAGCGTGCCAGCCAAGTTGCCGTTCTTCATCGAGCCCGAAATCATTTACAACCAATGGGACTACCAGAACACGGGCGGGCTGCTGGGGCGCAACGTGCTCAACGCCCAAGTGCGGCAGCAGGACACCAAACTGGGCGGGCAGTTCGGCATCAGTCCCAACTACCGCAGCCGTCTCCTGCTCGACATAGGTGCTTTCGTAACCAAAGACGAATACGCCAATTCCAAAGAGCTTAACACCGCCGATGTGCTGGATGCCACCGTATTCCGGGGCGGTACCGCCGCCTTGCGGTTTGCCCGCAACACCCTGAACCGCAAACAATATTCCACCACCGGCCACCGCTATGTGTACACGGTGCGCGGCGTTACGGGCTCGGCCGTGTATACGCCCGGCTCCACGGCCGAGCAACTCGGCAACTCGCAGCACCGCGAGTGGTTGCAGTTCCGGGCCACAGCCGAGCGGTATTTCCCCTTGAAAGACGAGCGGCACAGCTGGGGCTATTTCCTGGAGTTGATGGCCAGTACCCAGCCCACGTTCTCGACCTACCGCTCGTCGCAAACCACGGCCCCGGTATTTGCCCCGCTGCCTGATTCGCGCACCATGTTCTTGGACAGCTACCGCTCGTCGCGGTACGCGGCCGCCGGCTTGCGCTACACCCGGCCCTTCCTCAAGAAGCTGGAATGGCGCACCGAAGCCTTCATTCACGTCAATGCCCAACCCTTGAGGCAGGGCGAATTTCAGACGGCCACGCGCGGCTCCGGCCTCGAACGGCCCCGCTTCACGGGCAGCACGGGCATTATTCTGCAAACCCCCGTGGGCCCCTTGGCCATCCACGGCCGGTTTTACGACGATTCGGCGGAACGTTTCAGCGTCTACGGGCACTTGGGCTTTCTGCTGTTCCGAGGCCGGGCCTTGGAATAAGGCTTACTCCGGTTGCGCAGTCGGGTAAAGTGGCGGCTCCTCGGCGTGAGGCGAATTGGGCATGGCTTCGCAGCCTGCTACGATGGCACACGCCAATGCCTGTCCGTGGTGGTAACGCAAAAACAGCACTGTGGCCAGCCACATAGCCCCCAGCGGCCCCGCGATGTACACCCACACCCCCTGGAAATCGTTAGCCACCACGGCCGAAGCCAACGAGCGGGCAGGGTTCAGGCTCATGCCAGAATATGGCGTTTCAACCAAGATGTAAAGCCAGATAAGGGCCCCCACTAGCCATCCCGCCGCCTTCTTCAGACGCGGGTGGTGCAAGGCCAATAGCATGGCCCCCATCAGGATAAACGATATCAGGAATTCGGCCAGGAAAGCCACGGCCGTTCCCGTAGGCCCCGGTTTGGTGGTGAGGTAATGTACCGTGGGGTGCGCGTAGTGCGGGCCCAGAACCTGCGCCCACAGCCAAGCACTCCCAAGGCCGCCCAGCACTTGAACCAAGCAGTACCAGAGGGCATCGGCCGGCCGGATTTTACCCAGTTGCCAGAACGCCAGCGTCACGGCCGGGTTGATGTGCGCACCGGACTGCTTTCCCCAGGGACTATATACAATAGTGACGATGGCCAAGCCCATGCCAATGCCCAACAGGCCGCGCCGCAGCACTTCCTCGCCGAGCAGCGCCTGGTGCAACGGCGAAGCCGGATGCTCCAGCGCAACGGTAAGTAAGCTACCGCATGTAATAAAGAAAGCCAGCCCCGCCGCTTCGGCCACATAATGCCGCCAGTGGCAGCGAAAGGCAGCAAGAAGCTCAGCGGCAAGCGACATAGGAAACAGCAACGCACCCGGCTCGAAGATGGCCAGCTACTGGTTTTTTACTTAAAAGATTGCAACGCCAGCGCCGCGACTAAGGCCGGCACCTCAAGCGGCAGCAGATGCCCGGTGGCGGGCTCTACGCGCAACCGGGTAGTGGCGGGCAGCCACGGCAGCGTTTGCTGCTGTTGCGTTTCGGAGGTAATGGCCCGGTCGTTGGCCCCGACCAGCACGCTGCACGGCACTGCCAGCGTGGCCATCAGGGCTGAAATATCTTCGCGGGACCCACGCTCCAGCCACGCTTCCCAAGCAGGGCGGGTGCAACACAGATTGTCGGCCACCACCAACCGGTGCAGCGCTTCGGCCAAGGGTTTCTCGGTGATGTTGCGGAAGGTTTTCTCGGCTTCCGCCGCTTGCCCGAAGGCCGCCAGTGCCGCGGACCGGGCCGCATCGGTGATGGGCTCGGGCGTGGGCGGCGAGGGCGCAAGCAGTACCAATTGCCGCAAGCCGGCCGGGCGCCTGGCCGCCAGGGCCAGCGCTATTTTGCCGCCCATGCTGTGGCCCAGCAGCGTGAATTCAGCCATCTTATTATCGGCAATAAAACCGGCCAACCAGTCGGCATAGTGCGCCACCGAGAAGTCGAACCCCGGGGGCACAGGCTGCTTGCCGAAGCCGGGCAAGTCGGGCGCCAGCAGCCGCACCGTAGCCGGCAACAACGCCCGCACGGCTTCGTATTCGCGGCCCGAACCGGCCCAATAATGCAGCGCAAGTACTGTAAGCATCTCGTTGGTTTACGTCTAAACCACCAAGCTTAACAATTGTGAGGCTACCGCGGACATTCTTCCCGCGTGAGGCTTTCGTTGATAACAATGGCGGCTTTGCTGCCCGCCGCGGCCGCGAGCAGCGCCTGCTGGGTGCCGGGCGTGGTATCGCCCGCCGCATACAGGCCCCGAATGGAGGTTTCCATGGCCGAGTCGACCCAGACCGCGCCCTTGCTGTTGTGGCGCGCCCCGAGCTTTTCGGCCAGAGCGCTGCGTTGGTGCTGGGGCGCGTGCAGAAACAGCGCGTTGCGCTGCAACTGGCTGCCATCGGCGAATTCTATGTATTGCAAATCATGCTCTGCCGACCCTACCAGCCGGGCAACTCGCTCCTCCCGAATCTGAATTTTTTGGTGTCGCAGCCGGCGGCGGGCGTTGGGCGTGAGGTAGCCGGCACCATCGGTCACCACCACCACATTGGAACTCCAACGGCTCACCAACAAGGCCAACCCCGTGACGGTGCGGCCCTGGCCGTACACGGCCAACGGCTGGCCGCGCACTTCCCAGCCGTGGCAATACGGGCAGTGCAGCACGCCGCGCCCCCACAACTCCCGAAACCCCGGAAGCGGCGGCAAAATATCTGCCACGCCCGTGGCCAGCAGCACCCGCCGCGCCAAAATAGTGTGCGGGGCATCATCGGCGGTGCCAACGCCCGTGGCCCGAAAGCCCCTTCCCTCCTGAACAATGCTTTCAATCTCCAGGCATTGCACTTCCACGGAATCGTAAGGCCGCAGCTGCTCGTGCCCAATCCGCAGCAGCTCGGCCGGCCGGATGCCGTCGCGGGTCAAGAACCCGTGCACGCCGGGCGACGACTCGTTGCGGGGCGGCCCGCCATCGGCCAGCAATACGCGGCGCATGCAGCGGCCCAAGGTGAGGGCTGCCGAAAGCCCGGCGCTGCCCGCGCCAATAATCAGAACGTCGTATTGCATCAGTAAACCATTCAGCTAAGCTTGAGCCCGTTCTAACCCAAACCAAGGCCCCGAGGTTACATCCGGCCAAGTCATTAAAACACAAAAAAGCCCTTCCCGAGTGAGAAGGGCTTTTTTCACCTGCATTGGCGAGCCAGCGTGGGCCTTATTCTTTAATCAGGCGCTTGGTCAGGTTGATAATCTGCCCGCCGTGCTGGCCGCGCACCAGCACCGTGTAGGTGCCGCTGGCAATGGTCTGCAGCTCCAGGGCGTGGGCCAGGCCCGCGTTGAGCGTGGCGCCCAGCACCACCCGGCCCGTGGCGTCGAGCAGGCTCACCTGGTAGGTGCCGGTTGGCAGCTGGCTCAGGTCCAGCGTGGTCGCGGTGGTGGCCGGGTTCGGGAACACGCTAATGGCTGGGGTCGACGCCAGGGCCTTGGTGAAGGTCACCGTGCGGACGGGCGAGTACGTGGCCGTGCCGTCGAAGTCCACCTGGCGCAGGCGGTAGTACACCAGGCCCGCGGCTTTCGGGCCGATGCCGGCGTCGGTCAGCGCATACGCCGTGGCGCTGGAGGTGCTGCCCTGGCCTTGGACCTGGCCAATCTTCACGAAGTCCTTCCCATTGAGGCTGCGCTCCACGTCGAAGTAGGCGTTGTTCTTCTCCGAGGCCGTGCGCCAGCTCAGCTGCGCGTCCACGTTCTTCACCGCTTGCGCCGTGAACACCGTCAGCTCCACCGGCAGCGGGAAATCGCTAATCACGAAGGTTATGTTTTGCGTGGTTACCCCACCGAAGGCATCGGTGGTGGTAATGGGCAGCGTATAGGTGCCGGCGCGCAGCTTGCTGCGGTCGGCTTCCGTGACCAGCGGGCCAACGGTGATACGGCCGGTGATGGGATTAAACACTAAGTTCAAATCCGCCAAGGTGGTAATGGTGGGCGCGGAACTCAAGGTGAAGGCACCGGCTATTGCGGTGCGCACTCCGTTGTCGGTAATTCCGCTCGCGTAATCAGCAGTTCGCTCCTTCGGGTTGGGCGAGAAAATATTCTTACCGGCAGTGGCTGGAGACAGCGCCACGCCGCCGTTGTAATCGAACACGCGGGCTATTTCATCGCCGCTGAGGTAAGCATTAGCGGCGCCTTTGGAGTCGTTTACCGTGTACACCGCGGCATTGTCCTGCCCTACCTTGAGGGTATAGCGCGCCTCGTTCGAGGTCAGGGCAAAAGCCGGGGCGCCGTTACCATCGTCCGTAGCAGTGTAAGTAAAGAAGACGTTGCCCACATATCCTGCTTTGGGCAGGAAAAACAATTGGCTGATTTGACTAGCCGTGAGCGTGCGAGGACTTGTGATGGCAGTGCTGTTGAGGTAAAGGGTGCCCGTAGAAGCCGGGTTTGGCACGCTGGTGAGCGTATAGGTAACAACGGTGGCAGCGCCGTCGGCATCGGTTGCCATCAAAGGCGAAATAGCTAGGCGCGTGACGGCGGTATTGCCGTTGGGCGTAGTCAGGGCGTTGACTACATCAGAAGCCACCGGCGAGCTGTTGGGCTGCGTGGTGGTGACTTGGCTGGAGGTATTGTTGCCGCCCGGCGAGTTGTCGCCAATGGCCGCTACGTTGCCCGTGACCGTGATGGAGGGCGTGGTGTTGGGCATTTTGAAGGAGATGCTGTTGGTAATGAGCCCCGCCCCTCCCGGCACCAGCGTGGTGATGCTTGGGAACGTGACGAGGGTGTTGCTGTTGCTGAGCACGCCGCCCCCGGAAATCACGAAGCTGGACCCGCCAGGAGGCAGAACAACGGTTTGCACCACGTTTGCTGCATCCGAAGGTCCGTTGTTTCTAGTTACTACCGCGTACGTCACCGTGGCGCCGATGGGGGCCGATGTCGGGCCCGATACGGTGGTTTGCACGCCCACGGTGGGCGAAACGGGAAAGGCTGTATAGGCGCGGTTGTTGGCTACTGTGGCATCGGTTTGGTCGCCGTACACGGCAGCCATAATGGCCAAGGGGTTGTTGCCGGGCGCGGGCAGCACAATGGTATTAGCCATAGACGCACCCGCTGTCATGGAGCCAATGGGGATGCTCAGCAAGCCCGTGCTAGGGTTATAGGTGGCTTTGCCTCCCGCCAAAACAAACTCGATAAGGCCCGTGGTCGCCTGGAGGGTGCCCGTTACGCCCCCAACGGTGAAGCCGGTGGTCGTTAGCCCACCCGTTAGAATCACGTCCTGCACCACGTCTGTCGCCGTGGCGGTGCCGCTGGCATTGCTGGTGCGCACCACTAGCGTAACGGGCTGGCCGGCCGTGGCAGAAGTGCTGGTACCGGCAACAAAACTGGTGCTCAGGTCGGGCCGCGGGAGGGTGGTGGCCGGACTTACGCTGACGCTCCGTGACGCTTCGTTGTTGCCCAGGTTCGGGTCAAGCGTACCGGGTACGCTGGTCCGGGCCGTGGGCGAGAACACTGAGCCCGCCGGTGTCGTGAACGAAATGACAAACCGCACGGCCGAGCCAATTCCGTTCGATTGGTTTAGAATGGCCGGTAGCGTCACGATTCCGGTGGAGTTGTTATAAACACCACTAAGTACCTCGCCAATGTTGTTGCTCACCTCCACTACGCCCCCATTGGAAGTCAGGGTGCTGGGCAGTTGCACCGAGATGCTTTGGCTCGGCACAATGGACGGGCCCAGATTGGTAGTCGTCACGACATACGTAACCGGCGAGCCCACATTGCTGGTAGCAGGCCCATCAAGCAGCACCTGCACATCGGCCTGAGGCTGCACGGTGGTTACCACTTGCGTGGTGTTGTTGCTTGGCACGTTGTCTACCGACGTGGTACGCACCGACGCCACGTTTACCAGGTTGCCATCGTTCACGGGCACGCTGTAGCCCACGGTATTGGTAATTGAGGTACCCACACCGGCCACATTCGCAGTGGGAATCGTAATCAAGCCCGTGGTGGCGTTGTAGGTTGCTGCAGTGCTGCCCGAACCGTAGGTGGCAACGGTGCTAGTGGTGCTGGTGGGCAAGCTGCCATTGATGCGCACGGCAGTAGCACCCGTGAGGACCAGCCCCGCCGGGATGGCCACGTTCTGCACCACGGATTGGGCCAGGCCAGGGCCATTGTTCGTGGTGGTGATGGTGTAAACCAAAGGCTGCGCCGCAGTGGCCGACGCTGGCCCCACGATGGTGGTGCTCATGTCGGCCGAAATGGCGTTGTTAACGGTTGTCAGCGTGCTGGCAATGTTATCGGCTGGCACGGGGTCAGCAGTCGTGGAGGCCACGCTGCTCGTGATTGTAGCCTGCCCATGCGCAGGCATTGGCGCCAGCACGGTGTAAGTGGCCGTGGTGTTGGCTGCTTGCGTCGCCATTACGGGCAAGGCAAGAGCGCCAGTGGTGGGGTCATAAACGGCTGTCCCAGCAGGCAAGGCGAAGCTGATAGTAGTACCCGCACCTCCTGGCTGCGTGCCGCCCACGCCATTGACCTTGAAATTTGAGCCGGTGGCCACGATGTTGGGACTGAGGTCAACGCTCACGCCCACAGTTGTGGCTGCATGTGGGCCTTTGTTGCCCTGCGTTACGGAGTAGGTAACCAGCGCCCCCGGCAGCGCACTGCCATTAACCGCATTTGAGCTGATGGTGGTGAACAGATTGGCCTCCTTGGTTGGGTCGGGGGCCGCGGTAATGCTCGTGGTCAGCGTGGCGGTGTTGTTGCCGGCCTGCTGGTCGCCATCCACAAGGGTATTTGGCGTTACTAGTGCGGTAAAATTGAGGGGGCCGCTGGCGGGCGCCGCGAAGCTAAATGTATTATTCAGTAACTGGCCCGCGCCAATGGATGCGGGCACCGGGAACGTGAATGTGCTGGTGCCACCGGCAAACGAATAAGTACCGCCATTCGAAACAAAGACGTGCGTTAGGGCGACGGGTGTGGGCACGCTCACCGTCTGCACCACATTGGCGGCGGCGCCTAGGCCAATGTTCTGGGTGGTGAGGGCATACGTATTGAACTGACCGGCGCCGCTGGTGCTGGGGCCCGCCAAGGTCGTGTACATATCGAAATTCTGCGGACTGGTTTGAATGGTTGCCGAGTGGGTGTCATTGGCGGTGAGTCCGTTTTGGCTGGTGGTGGTGACAAGGGCGGCGGTGCCGGTCACGCTGCTGCCGCTCAGGGGCTGGCTGAACGTGATTACCGAATTAACTACCTGCCCCCGGGCAATAGATGCAATTCCAGTGTATCTAACCAAACCAGTACTCGAGGTATAAGTACCACTGCCGTCGCCCGATACCTGAACGTTCTGAAGCAGGGCGGGCAGCTGCACCGTGGCGGATACCCCGTTGGCACCGCTGGCGCCAATGTTACTGAAGCTGACGTTGAACGTGCCGGTGCTGCCAGCGGCTACCGGTGAGGTTACGGCAGCAATGTTGGCAACTACATCGGCGGCAAAAGGCACGTTGCCGGAGAACTCCGAGGTACTGTTGTTCAGGGTGGCGGTAGCCGTCAGGCCCAGGTTGCGAATATCCGTGCGCTTCGTACTGGTGAGCGACCCGAACGGCAGGACGAAGCGGAAACGGCTCGCAGTTCCATCTTGTCCCTGCAGCAGGCCATTCACGGCGGTTGGCCCGTAGCTGCCGCTCCCGGCGTCCTCATCTTCGGGGGAGTTTTCGGTGGCGGCGGCCAGGAAGATGTGGCCTTCGCCAAAACGCGTCCGGTCGAGGGCCGGAATATAGAACTCAATCAGGGCGCCGGGGCGGCTGAAACCTTCCACAATCAAGTCCGAGCCCACCACGTCGAGGCTCGTCAGAACGGGGTAGTCCAGTCCACGGTTGGGCAAGGCCGTTCCGGTGGTGAGGTCACCATTGTTAATGGTCACCCCATCGCCAGAGCCGTAGGTCTCGCTTCCCACAGATGGGCCGCCGACGTACGAATTACTCTGCGTGTTGAGGTCAATGGCAATTGCGCCCGAATTGAAGATGGAGTTTTGGCTAATGGTGACGTTTTGCTGCCCATAGCCGACCACAATGGCGCTGGCCTGGGTATCCACAATCACGTTGTTGGTAATCAAATCCAGTTGCGCGCCGCGGCGGTTGCCATTGCGCTGTAGGTAGCAAATGGCAGAACCCTCGAGCTGGTCGACCGAAGTGCCGGCCCCGCCTTTGCCCGCCGAGATGATGGTGTTGTTGCGCACAATGGAAGCGGCGGTCTGGCCAATCTCAAACTGCACGGCACTGGAGTTAGGGCGCGTGAAAATGTTCTTTTCGATGAGCATCTGCCCACTTCCAACCCCGTCACCCAGCGTGATGGCGTCGCCACCCGCGCTGGTGTAGCCGTTTTGGTTGAATTCTGAATCCTTGATGGTCAGCAGGCCGGCACTGGTCTCGTTGTTCACCACGATGCCAGAGTTGCCGGTGAAGGACACGATGCTGCCTTCTACCGTACCGACGACTCCGGCTCCCGTAATGTTAATGCCGAAGTTGGCGCTGTTGGTATTGTCACCCGGCCAAGCGTAATTAATTGCACTGGTGCCCACCAGAATTTCATCAATCAAGAAACCGGTTGAGCCGGTGCCCAAACTAATTGTTTGGGCGCTGCCTCCGCGAATCGCCACTTGGCGCACCAACCCGGCGCTGCCGGTCACCGCCAGCACAGTGCCAATGCTCACTCCTGCAATTTCGACTTCGGGCCGGTTCAGGGCAGTCAGGGTGGTGGCGCTGGTGCCTACCTTTTCGGTGGTCCCGATGGTGCCCGGGTTGGTATCGCCCACGTTCAGGGTTTGGGTAGTGGCATCGAGTGAGGTGTACGCATCGGAGATGGTCACCGTGCTCAGCAGTCTGATGACGGCCCGGGAAACCCCGTTGGCTTCCGTCAGCTGATTGGGCAGCCCACTGCGCAGGCCCGCATGCGCCTGTCCGTCCGAAATCATGAAAATACTTGTCTCTCTACCTGCCGAGGGGCTGGCCCCGCCATTGGAGGAGGCTACTTGGTCGAGGCCAACATTGGTCAGTTGGTTGCTATTGATGATAAACTGGCGCAAGGAACCTTGGCCGCTGTCTTTGGTATTGACGATGGTAGAAAAATTAAATCCAAAATCCGGGCCGACGGTGATGTCACCGCTCACCGTAACTGCCGCAATACTTTGGGCGGTGGTAGTAGCCGTGCGCAGCGCCGATAACGTGGTGGCCGTAGCGCCCGCATCCACCTTCGTTGGGTCTTCGCCCCCCACCCGGTCGTCCGCACCATTATAGGTCTGAACGGGAATCAGCGTGCTTACTGCCCCGGGCCGCCACGAAGTCACCGAAGCATTCACAACCCGCACTGTATAATCACCGCTCGCAACGGCGAAAGCATATAGGCCGTTTGCATTCGTTAGGGTTGAGGCCACGAAGTTGCCGCTGGCATTATAAAGCTGCACGATGGCATCCGGACGTACTCTGGTGCCCGACGCCGAACGCGGCCGGCCGAGGCCCCCGCCGTAGTTTGGGTCTTCGTACACGTATCCGGTCAGGGCCTGCCCCACCGTTAGGATAAGTTTGGCTTCATCGGGGGCGCCCGCGGTGCCTTGGCTGCTGGTGGTGGCAATACTACTGGTTAACTCCAAGCCGGAACCGGTGGTAGCCGGCGCGGTGAAGCTGAACGTAAACGATTCGACTTGCCCACTGGCCATCGTGCCGCCTACCGGCGCGTAGGTAATGGTACTGCCACTGAGCGTGCCGCCGGGTCTTACAACGCCAGTCACGCCACTGGGCAGGGTGACGGTGCGCGTTACCCCGGTTGCCGCATTGGGGCCGTTGTTTTTAAACGTGACGGTGTAATTGCCGGATGGCTGACCCGCCGCTATCGTAGTCGGCCCGGTTAAGGTCGTCGTCACATCAGCCACGGGCCGTACTACCACCGCTACAGTGGCCGTGTTATCCGCCGTCGAGCCGCCCTGCACCGTAGTGGTTGTGATAGTAGAAGTAGCTGTAACCGAAGTAAACGTGCCCGGAACACTCGCAATGGTGATGGTCGCGGTGAGGTGTTGTCCAGTGGCGAGGGTGATTGCCGAAGGCGTGAATGTCACAAGTCCCGAACCCGTCGCGTAGGCCCCGGTACCACTGGAGGCCGTGACGGTGACCGTACCTAACCCAACGGGTAATTGCACCTGGCGGGTTACCCCGCTCGCGGAGCCAGGACCGTTGTTCCCAAAATCAACGGTGAAGGCGAGCGGCGCTCCCGCATCCACAGGGTCGGCCGAGGCCGAAATACTCGTTGTGATGTCGGCAACCTGGGTTACCGCTACGCTGAGCGTGGCTTGGTTTGAAGTGACGCCCTTCTCATCCTGCACGATGTAGCCAACGCTGGCGGTGCCAAAGAACCCGGACGTGGGCGTGAAGTTGACTGTGCCATCGGCGTTGACGGCGAACCCTCCCCCCACTTCCGTACCGGCCACCAGCGCCACGGTAGTGGCTACGATGGTAGAAGTGCCGTCCACATCCGTGTCGTTGGCGGCCACTGGAATATTGTTCAGTGCCACGGTATTGGCCGTGGTGTAGCCGTTGTCGGCCACCGCAACCGGCGCCGTATTGGTCAACGTCAGGGTGAGCACTGCTGTGTTGGACGCAGCAGGATTGGCCGTGTTTTTAACGGTGTAGCCTACGGTGGCAATGCCTTCAAATTTTGCGGGATTGGCGAAAGTAATTGCTCCGGTAGTTGCATTAGCAGTGAATACTACGCCACTCGCCACATCGGTATACGTGCGGCTGGCAGGTGCCGGTACTCCGCTCGGGTCTCCCAAGAATACCGTTGCACTATTTAGCGTGCCAGTATTGGCCACGTCGTTGGCCAGCACGTTGAGGGTTGCCGTGGAAGTATAAGACCGCGAAAAAGCATCGTTATAAGCCGTGGGCGGAGCTGTTACCGCCACGCTGAGCGTGGCTTGATTGGAAGTGGCTCCTTTCTCATCCTGTACGGTGTAGCCAACGCTAGCAGTACCAAAGAACCCGGGCGTGGGTGTGAAATTAACTGTGCCGTTTGCATTGACGGCAAAAGCGCCGCCCACCTGCGTGCCCACCAGCGCCACCGTGCTGGCCACGATGGTAGCGTTGCCTTCCGCGTCCGTGTCGTTGGCCGCCACGGGGACGTTATTAAGGTCAACCGTATTGGCCGTGGTGTAGCCGTTGTCGGCCACGGCCACCGGCGCCGTGTTGGTTACTGTAATGGTATAGGTTGTTGGGCTAGAGGTCTCAGGAGCATTCCCTCCGCCGTTAGTATCAGTAGCTGTAAAGGTGAATACAACTGTAGTTCCAATTGGCGCACTAGCAGCAGCCCTAAAAAAGAGCTGGCTACCAGTCGGAATAGTAGCCGGAACGCTTGTAACGGGGCTGGTGGTGTTGCTGACCCCGATGTACAGTTCTCCCTTTGTGGCATCACGCGTGTATCCTGTTATTGTAAATCTTAGATTAGAGCGGTTCGTAGTCGCCGCCGGCGTCACATTAGTCCTCAGGTTGTAAGCCACTGACTTCACTTGAGCCGATGGAACGACTGGTAAAGCCCAAACCCAGTTACTATGCATGAGTAGCACTGCTAGTAAGGCGACGAAACAGCGTAGTGATGGTCTCATATGGAAGAAGGCAAAGTTGTTTATATTAAAAAAGCAATTAAAAGCGCACTATTTCTTTGAAGCGAAAAAGCAACCCACTACTTCTAACAGGTTGTTT
This sequence comes from Hymenobacter jeongseonensis, assembly GCF_015694725.1. Taxonomy (GTDB): domain Bacteria; phylum Bacteroidota; class Bacteroidia; order Cytophagales; family Hymenobacteraceae; genus Hymenobacter; species Hymenobacter jeongseonensis. The sequence continues at coordinate 60,672 of NZ_JADQDQ010000010.1, forward strand.
TATAACATCCAGTTTATTGATTAACAACCTTTTATCTTTTAAAAAATCCTTGATTCAGTAAGAAAAATATGTGGTATAAAAAATATTAATAATGTGACTATTTAAATACAATGAAATCATTAATCCAACTCATTAATTATCTGAAGAAGTAAAATTCATAGAATTACACCGCATGATACTAAATATATTTTAACTATTTACATACTAAACATACATTCTTTATTCTAAAAGCATATTTAACATTAAACCCATCCAGTAAAAACCTCAACTACATCATTTACCAATCCTTTGTAATGAGCTATATTTCACAGCAAAAAGCTCGTCCCAAACAGGACGAGCTTTTTGCTGTGTGAATAAGAAATCAAAAGTCTTTAGCCCTATAAGCGTTACATACAAACCAGCATCAACCTTCCGTTTTGGTGCTAAAAATCCAACCGCATACCCTCAGCAGAATGCGTGGATTTAGACCTCGACAATAGGATTACGGCTCTTCAGTTTAGAACGCTATTTCATACAAGCAATGGCAACGTTGCCCGTGCGCATACAGGCACAAAAAAGCCCTTCCCGGAGGGGGAAGGGCTTTTTTGTAGGCGCCGGTTCGTCGGCGTGGGCCTTATTCTTTAATCAGGCGCTTGGTCAGGTTAATCATCTGCCCGCCGTGCTGGCCGCGCACCAGCACCGTGTAGGTGCCGCTGGCGAGGGTCTGCAGCTCCAGGGCGTGGGCCAGGCCCGCGTTGAGCGTGGCGCCCAGCACCACCCGGCCCGTGGCGTCGAGCAGGCTCACCTGGTAGGTGCCCGCGGGCAGCTGGCTCAGGTCCAGCGTGGTCGCGGCGGTGGCCGGGTTCGGGAACACGCTAATGGCTGGGGTCGACGCCAGCGCTTTGGTGAAGGTCACCGTGCGGACGGGCGAGTACGTGGCCGTGCCGTCGAAGTCCACCTGGCGCAGGCGGTAGTACACCAGGCCCGCGGCTTTCGGGCCGATGCCCGCGTCGGTCAGCGCATACGCCGTGGCGCTGGAGGTGCTGCCCTGGCCTTGGACCTGGCCAATCGTGATGAAGTCCTTCCCATTGAGGCTGCGCTCTACATCAAAGAAGTCGTTGTTCTTCTCCGAGGCCGTGCGCCAGGTCAGCTGCGCGTCCACGTTCTTCACCGCTTGCGCTGTGAACACCGTCAGCTCCACCGGCAGGGGGGTAACCCCAAGGGCGATGTTGAACGGTACCACGTTGATGCCACCGAACAAGTCTACCGTTGTGATGGAGACCGGAATGGTGCGGCCGGCAATGGGCAGCAGGTTGCGGTCAACCACCGTGAACAGCCCCGTCTCCGAGGTGTAGCGGATGCCCACCGTGGCCAGCAGGGTCGAATCGGCCTCGCTCAACTTGCCAAAGCGGATGCCATTTTCTACCAAGCCAGCGGCGAGCGTGCCGTCAGCCTTGTAGATGAGGCCGGCCGTGTTGTACGTCGCCGTATTCGGGTCGATGCCGTAGGCAACAACGTCACCGTTCTGGTACGGGTTGGCATTGCCGCCCTTCATCGGAGTGGCCGTGTAGACGGAGTTCAGGTCCTGACCTACAGGGATGGTGTAGATGGCCGGGGCCGAGGTGGCGCCAGCGTTATCCAGCACCGTGTAGGTAAAGAAGGCATTGCCAACGAAGCCACTGGCTGGATTGAACTCCAGCTTGGCTATGTCACCAACTGCAATCACTTGGTTCACCGATACGGGAGTACCGTTCAGGCTCAGCACGCCTTGAGCGGCGGTGGGGATGGTCGTGATGGCGTAGGAGGCAATGGTTGCGTTGCCATCAGCATCGGTGCCACTCAGCGAGGAGATGGCCTGCGCGATGGCGGTGTTGCCCTCGGGCCCGAACAGCACGTTGGTGACAGCATTGGCTACGGGAGCAATGTTGCCGTTGTACGTAGTGAACGTGGCTTGGTCGTTGGTCAAGCCAGTAGCGGTCTGGGCGCGCGTCGTCGTGATGCTGGACGTCACATCGTAGGAAGTTGCGAAGCCTGCAGGAGCGTTGAAAGTGATGGTGTTGATTTCCTGGCTGTTTACGCCAGCGCCCAAGGTTCCCAACGAGTAGGTAATCGTAGTACCAGAGATGGTGCCATTCGGGGCCACAATATTAGTAGCACCTGCGGGCAGGGTCACCTTCTGCACTGCATTGAGCGCCGAGTTCGGGCCATTGTTCAACGCTACTACCGAGTAGGTAACCAATTCGCCGGGCTGAGCAGCCGCGGGACCGGTCACGCTAGTGGTTACGTCGGTACGCACATTTACTGTTGTCCCGTTGGTGTCCACGTTGTTAGCGTCAGTGGGGTCCGACTGGTCTCCGGATACTACACCGCGGGTGGAAACAGCCACGCCAGGAGCGGTAATTACGAAGGAGTTAACAACTGAAGCACCATCCGCGAGTACTGCCAGCGTTGGGAAGGTCACCACTCCGGTAACGGCATCGTACGTACCGCCGTTGGTGATATTCCCAACGATGAGGCCCGGCTGCAGCGCAACACGCTGCACGACGTTGATAGCATCAACTGTACTGGTAACCAAGTTGGTGGACGTAACGGTGATAGTCAGCGCTTCGCCACCGGCAACGGTATTGGGGCTGGTGTCAATCACCATTCTCAAGTTGGCCAAGCCGGTGGTGGCTGGCAGCACAGTGGTCACCACGCCGGCGCTGTTATTGGCGTAGCTGCTTTCTTCCGAAGTCGTGCTGGCCGTTGCTACGGCGTACAAGGTTGTGAAAGAAGCCGGTACCACGAAGCGAATCTGGTTGCTAATGGCGCCGTTGGCACCAATCTCCTGGTCATCAGCGTCAAAGGTGACGATACCCGTGGCGGCGTTGTAGGTGCCGTTCGTGGCCGATACTCCGGTGAGTCCGGTGGGCAGCTGCACCCGAACCTGGGAAGCAATGGCGGTAACTGTGCCATTGTTAATCGAAGACACGTAGTACACTGCTTCGTTGCCTTGCACAACCGTGGCGGGGCCGTTGATGGCTACCACGACGTCGGCAACTCCAGCGGCGGCCGTCGTCACCTTGGCGGTGTTGTTGGCTACCACATTGTCGATGGTCGTCGAAGTCACCGAAGCAATGTTGGTGAACGTAGCGATGTTGGGAGTGATGTACTCAATCGTATTGGCCACGCTGATTCCGTTGAGCAAAGTGGCGCTGGCCGGGAAGGTTACGAGGCCGCTGATGGCGTCATACGTACCACCGCCCGAGACCACCACACCGGTCAGGCCGGCGGGGATGGATACGGCCGTGGCTACGTTGGTTGCCGTGGCGGGGCCGTTGTTGGTCGTGGTCACGGTGTAGGTAGCAGGCGAGCCAGCAGGCGCTTGGTTCGGGCCAGTCAGGCGCACGGTCACGTCGGTTACCGGTGTCACGGTCACGTCGGCCGTGGCAATGTTGTTCGAGGGCATGATGTCGGCAGTGGCGGCCGAAACAGTGGCTACCGCTGCGATAACGCCTGTGGCCGGAGCAACGAGGCCAATAGTGTATTGAACACTGTTGCTGCTCAGCAGGCTGGCTACCGTTGGGAACGTAACAACGCCCGTCGTTGGGTTGTAAGCACCCGCGAGCACAGCACCAAGGTTGTCTTTCACCACCACACCGGTGAGGCCGGCGGGCAAGGTCACGAGTTGGGCTACCGTGGTGGCAGTACCCGGGCCGTTATTGCCGGAGGTTACGGTGAACGTGGTTACGGCACCTGGCAGCACGTTGGCGGCCGGAGTCGAAATCAGCGTGTACAGGTTAGCGTTGGTCGAGGGCGCGGGAGCGGGATTCACTACCATCGTCGCGGCGAGTGCCGAGTTGTTGGCGGTATTGAAATCGTTCGCGTTGGTACCATTGGACGTCGCCGTGGCCGTGGCCGTGAAACCAGTGGCCGAAGCCGTGGTCGGGGTGAAGCTGATGGTGTTGTTCACGTGGGCGTCATCGGCTAGCGTGCCCAGGCTTGGGAAGGTGACGGTGCCGGCTGCAGCATCATAGATACCATCGTTCGATACGTACACATTCGTCAGGTTGATGGGCAAACCCGTTACCGTCTGCACCACATTGGGTGCAGCCGAAGGGCCGTTGTTGATGGTGGCAATGCTGAAAGTGGTTTGCACGCCCACTGCCGTGATGGCCGGGCCCGTGATGAGCGTCGTCACATCGAACGTCGGGGTGATGTTAATCGAAGCATTAGCCACGTTGTTGGCCTTCTGGCCGCCTTCGCTGGTGGTGGTGCTGATGCTGGCAGTAGCCGTTACGGGGCTGACAGCTGGTACAGTGAAGGTGATAACCGAAGCAGTGCTGGCATTGCTTGCCAAAGACGTGATGGCAGCATACGTCACCAAGCCAGTTGCACTGTTGTAGGTACCGTTGCCCGATACCGTTACACCCACCAAGCCGATGGGCAGCTGCACGTGAGCAATTACGCCAGCAGCGTCAGCAGGACCATTGTTTTGGAAGGTGACGTTGAATGTACCCGTTTGCCCGGCGGTAACCGTAGCAGCGGCGGGCGCAATGGTGGCCACTACATCGGCCGTGTTCAACACCGTAACGTTGAGGGTCGCGGTATTAGGAGCCACGTTTGCGCCTTCGTTCGTGGCGCTGCTTACGCTGCTAACAAGGGCTACGGAACCGGCCGTGGCAGGTGCCGTGAAGCTGAATTCGAACGTGTTGGAAGCGCCGGCAGCCAAGGTTGCGGCTGGGCCAAAGTCAATTACGTTATTGGTTGGCGTATAAGCCACTCCATTAACGAAGACGGTAGTTACGCCGGCCGGCAAGGTCACCTGCTGAGTTACATCAATGGCAGTGCTCGGGCCGTTGTTGGTGAAAACTGCAGTGTAAATCCCTGAGGGCGAATTAGGCACCAGATTCAATGGGCCGGCTATCGTCGTGGTCACGTCGGCTACTGGCGTCACGTCGAGTACTTGCGTGTCGGCGTCGTTGGCTGTGGCACCGTTCTGGTTGGTGGTGGTGGTAGTCGTAGCCACCAAGCTCACCGGGCCAGTGGCCGGGGCCACAATGCTGAAGCTGTAGTTAGTCGACGTGCCGGTGGCGAAGGTGCCACCGGGATACGTGATGGTCCAGCCCAAGGTGGCGCTACCAGTAAGCGTACCGCCGGTCTGCGTCACGCTCGGCACGCCGGCCGGGATGGTTACTACCCGCGTCACGCCCGCGGCGGACGAGGGGCCGTTGTTGCCGAACTCCACCGTGAAGGTCTGCGTGCTGCCGGCCAGGCCCGTGGTGGGCGTCGTGGCCGGCGCCGTGAACACGGCGTACACGTCGGCCACCGGCGTCACCGTCAGCGGAAGCTGCGACTGGTCGTTGGCAGTAGCGCCGTTCTGGGAAGTAACAGTGCTGGTGTTGCTGGTTATCGTCACGTTGGTGGTAGCAGCTGGTGCCGTGAAGGCAAACACGAACGAAGCCGTGCCGCCCACCACTTCCGTGGGCAGGGTACCGAAGTTGATGGTCGTTACCTCCGTCGCACCGATGCCCACCGTGGTGAACGTGGTGCCCGGATAGGCCGCCGTGATGGTGTTCCGCTGGTCATTAGTGAGCGAAGCGCCGGTGGGCAGGGTCACGGTGCGGGTTACCGTAGCGGCCGTGCTCGGGCCGTTGTTGGTGAATACCGCCGTGAAGTTGCCTGTGGGCAGGCCTTGCAAAATGCTGCTCGGGCCCGTGATGGTCGTGGCCACGTCGGCGACGGGGGTCACGTTCAAGACTTGGGTGTCCGAGTCGTTGGCCGTGGCCCCGTTCTGGCTGGTGGTGGTGGCGGTGGTGGCCACCAGGTCTACTGAGCCCGTGGCTGGAGTTACAAAGCCAAAAGTGAAGTTGCTTGAGGTGCCGGTGGCGAACGTGCCCACGGGGTAGGTAATGGTCCAGCCCAAGGCGGCGCTGCCGCTGAGCGTGCCGCCGGTCTGCGTCACGCCCGACACGCCGGCCGGGATGGTTACCACCCGCGAGGTCACCACGGCCGGGGAGGGGCCGTTGTTGCCGAACTGCACCGTGAAGGTCTGCGTGCTGCCCGCTAGGCCCGTGGTGGGCGAGGCGGCCGGCGCCGTGAACACAGCGTACACGTCGGCAATCGGCGTGACGTTGACGGTTTTGGTGTCCGAGTTGTTGGCCGTGGCCCCGTTCTCCGACGTGGTCGTGTTCGTAACCGAAGTGGCCGTCACGCTGGCGAGCGCCGCCGGCACGGCGGCGATGTTGACCGTCAGGTTCTGGTTGGCCCCGCTGGCCAGGCTCGTCGGCCTACCGGTGAAGGTCACATTACCAGTGGTGTTGTTGTAGACCGGCGTGACGCCGGCGGGCGTGTTGGCAAACGTCACGTTAGCGGCGCCGAGGCCGGCCGTCAGCGTCAGCGTTTGGGTGTAGCCCGCCGCCGTGCTCGGGCCGGCGTTGGTGTAGGTCACGGCGAAGCTCAGCGGCGCGCCGGCGTTCACCGTCGTGGCCGGCGTGGCCGTCACCGTCGTCGCCACGTCGGCGACAGGGGTCACGTTGAGGACTTGGGTGTCGGTGTCGTTGGCCGTGGCGCCGTTCTGGCTGGTGGTCGTGGCGGTGGTGGCCACCAAGTTCACCGGGCCGGTGGCTGGAGCCACGATGCTGAAGCTGTAATCCGTGGACGTGCCAGTGGCAACCGTGCCCACGGGGTAGGTGATGGTCCAGCCCGTGGTGGCGTTGCCGCTGAGCGTGCCGCCGGTCTGCGTAACGCTCGGCACGCCGGCCGGGATGGTCACGACCCGCGAGGTCACCACGGCCGAAGAGGGGCCGTTGTTGCCGAACTGCACCGTAAAGTTCTGCACGCTGCCCGCCAGGCCCGTGGTGGGCGAGGCGGCCGGCGCCGTGAACACGGCGTACACGTCGGCCACTGGCGTTACGTTGACGGTGGCAGAAGCCGAGTTGTTGGCCACGGCGCCGTTCTCGCTGGTGGTCGTGGCCACGGTCGAGGTGGCCGTTACGCTGGCGAGCGCCGCCGGCACGGCGGCGATGTTGACCGTCAGGTTCTGGTTGGCCCCGCTGGCCAGGCTCGTCGGCGCGCCGGTGAAGGTCACCACGCCATTAGCGTTGTTGTACACCGCCGTCACGCCGGCAGGCGTGTTGGCGAACGTCACGGTGCCCAGGCCGGCCGTCAGCGTCAGGGTTTGGGCATAGCCCGCCGCCGTGCTCGGGCCGGCGTTGGTGTAGGTCACGGCGAAGCTCAGCGGCGCGCCGGCGTTCACCGTCGCGGCCGGCGTGGCCGTCACCGTCGTCGCCACATTGGCGATGGGCGTTACGGTCACGGTTTTGAAATCCGTGTTGTTGGCCACGGCGCCGTTCTCCGACGTGGTCGTGGCTACGGTCGAAGTGGCCGTTACGCTGGCGAGCGCCGCCGGCACGGCGGCGATGTTGACCGTCAGGTTCTGGTTGGCCCCGCTGGCCAGGCTCGTCGGCGCGCCGGTGAAAGTCACCGCACCGGTCGTGTTGTTGTAGACCGGCGTGACGCCGGCGGGCACGTTGGCAAACGTCACGTTGGCGAGGCCGAGGCCGGCCGTCAGCTGCAGGGTCTGGGCGTAGCCCGCCGCCGTGCTCGGGCCGGCGTTGGTGTACGTCACGGCGAAGCTCAGGGGCGCGCCGGCGTTCACCGTTGCGGCCGGCGTGGCCGTTACCGTCGTCGCCACGTTGGCCAACGGCGTTACGTTCAGCACTTGCGTGTCCGAGTCGGGAGCAGTGTTGGCGCCTTGGTTTGAAGTGGTCGTGGTGGTGGCTACGAGGTCTACTGAGCCCGAGGCCGGAGTCACAAAGCTAAAGGTGAAGTTGCTCGAGGTGCCGGTGGCAAACGTGCCCACGGGGTAGGTGATGGTCCAGCCCAGAGCCGCGCTGCCGGTCAGTACGCCGCCGGTCTGCGTCACGCCCGACACGCCGGCCGGGATGGTCACCACGCGCGAGGTCACGAGGGCCGAGTTGGGGCCGTTGTTGCCAAACTGCACGGTAAAGCTCTGCGTGCTGCCGGCTAGGCCTGTGGTGGGCGTCGTGGCCGGCGCCGTGAACACGGCGTACACGTCGCCTACTGGGCCTACCGGAATGGTATAAGTAGCTGTATTCGATACAACTGCAAAGTCATCGGTAGCGGTGTAGTTAAAAATTGCATTGCCTAAAAAACCTGCGGTTGGGTCGAACCGCAGGGTTGCCATTTCGGCCGGAGTCAGCGTACGGTTGGCAAGGCTGGAAGTATTACCAGGCAAAAGAGTTACCGTAGCCCCCCCACGAGTAAAAGTTACAACCCCTTGGGTGGTAAGAGGCAGGTTGGTGAGCAGATACGATACGATAGTGTTGTTGCCATTGGGGTCAGTACCTACCAGCGCTGGGATTGCCGTGGCGCCATTGGTGTTGGGCATGGGCGTGGCAGCTACGTCCTCCACTACGGGTGGCTGGTTTTGCACCGTGGTAACGTTGGCGTTGGCCAGCGAGCCGTTGTTGTTCACGGGCTCGATGTCCAGCCCGGCAGTTGTGCTACTTGCCTTGCCCGTTACGGAGCCGGTAGCTGGCATGGTAAATCGGATAGTGCGCGTATCACTTATCCCTACGGCCAAGCTACCAATGGTGTATGTGAGCAGACCACTAGTAGAATTATAAGTAAAGCCCGTAGTAAGGTTATTGACGGTTACGTTAGTGAGTCCAGCAGTTAGCTGCACGCTGGTCACTACACCCGCTGCCGATAGGTCACCCTGGTTTTTGGTTACGGCAGTATAGGCTACTGGCTGACCGGCTTGAACATAGCCAGGTCCGGTAAGGGTAGTAGCCAGGTCTATTTCGGCGCACCACACCATCGACGGGATGCCAATGGTCTGCAAGCGCAGATTGCCTGTCGTAAAAGTTTGGGTATTGCGGTAGATTATTTCCAGACGGGAAATAGCTATTCCGGCTGGGTAGGTCAGCACCACAGTGCCCGCCGGGCCACCGTTCACGGTAAGACCCTTAATGGTATTGGTGCCCGTTACGAAGGTATTTGAACCGTTTGAGCCAAGTGCAATATCAGCGGCAGTCAGTGTGTAGGGAGTAGTGCTGCCAAGCGTGTATGCGTTAAAAGTTACTTCATCGACAAAGTCGCTGCCGCCAGTAGCTAGCGTGCTGATATCGATGTCTTCCATGGCAAAAGCCAGGTTACGAATCGGGCGGCTGAAATTCATTTCTACGGTAGAAACGTTCCCGCCATTCACTCCTTCGTTGTCCAGCTGCCACACCAAGCCTTTGGTGGATAAACGAGCCGGCTGGTCACTAATTTCAAGAATATTCGTTTGCCCGGCTGGTACGCTAGAAGCATAGGCCCGTGTGGACACCGTTGTGTTGGTTACGGTGATTCCACCCTGCGCTTTCCAGTTTTCCCCAACGTTTCGCTCAGAAAAGTCAATGGCGCTGTTCTGGCTGCAAACCGCATTACTCACTGGCAGCGAGTACGTGGCATTACCCGTAACACCTGCGCTGAATTCTGCCCGATAGGTAAATGAGAAGTTGCCCGCTGCTCCGCCAGCACTGGGGACATAGTATAGATTACTTGCGTTTGCGATTGAGACAACGGCATTTGCGGCTAAGCTCGCCCCTCCCGCACCGATTCGCAAAGACCCGGAAGCAGGCACCGACATTATGCGGTACTGCTGCAAGGCTCCTGAAGCAGTGGTAGCCGCCGTTGATTGCAACGGCTTGAGCAGGGTGGCCCCAAATGATTTTGGGATAATTGGTGCTGCCCTGTTCACGGCAGTTTGGCCCCAGGTATCACCGCTGGCTAAAAATAGCCACCCCACCAAAAGCAAGGCGAAACGTAAGAATGGTTTCATTGAAAAAAAGTTATTGATTGATAAAGACGCAGGTAAGGGGATGTCGTAAGACAGTGTAAAACTATTTTCACCCCCCTTCGTAAAAGGCCACTTCTGGCCGAACAGTAGTTTTTGCCAAGCGAATAGCGGGATATGGAGCATTGTAGCTGCCACCGCGGAGCCGGTTAACCAAGCAAGGGTTCGCCTGCGCCTCAACCAAGCCAGCAGCCGGGTTGGTAATTGTAGGGTTGCATTCATGGAAAGGATTTTGGGTTGTCGAAAAGACAGCTAGGGTATTAGGTGCTTTATAGAGCAGCTACAAAACTACTTTTGGCACAATCCCAGAAGTGCGGATTTTAGCTGAACAATGGATTTGCCTCGGTGAATGCACCGGCCTTGCTGACGACTGGGTAGCCTCGTAGAAAATGAATCAGGTCTTTGGCATATGCCAACGGAGTTGGCACTTCGCCCTAATGCCACCATGCAACAGGACGTTAATACTTGAATAATCAACTATAAAAAAGTATGTAACCACTTATTTTATAAGGACCTCGCTCGATACTCTATAAGTAAATATTCCTTCCGAGATAAAATTATGCGTACGAAATTGACTCAGCAATCGGATTTATAACATGCTATAAATTTGTTAATTACCTTTATTTATCATATCCATACTTACTCATAATACCATTTTTAATACAGGCAGAAAACAGCCTTAAACCAGCAGCGCCCAGGCACAGCAACGGCTTCCCCAATTGGGGAAGCCGTTGCTGTGCCTGGGCGCTGCTGGCTGCTAATCGTGGCAAACACATGGACAGATTTCCCACGTGCTAAATCCTGTTTTTACATGGTTGCGCAGTTACTTATAGCGTTGTTACCCAATTTAAATAATCAGATGGCACCGGCCCTTTGGCGGTTTCACGCCCGGCCGCTGGCTTCCACCAGTGCCCGTAGCGGCTCGTTGAAGCCCACAGCTTCCACCAGTTCTTCCAGGGGCAAATGCAGGCGGTATTTCCAGAAGTGCGTGGGGTTGCTGGGCACGTTGATTTGCTCGTCGTGCGGATTGGCGCGACGCAGGCCGGTGTCCATGGCCAGCAGGTCTTGCAGCGGGAAGATGGCCCACATGGCGGGCGAGTGCAGGTGCTGCACCAGGATTTCGCGCGCCACCCAGGGCTCGCAGTAGAACGGCGCTACTTCGCGCCAATGGCCGAGAATGGTTTCGAAGAAGCGCTGGGTGCGCACCCGGTCTTCTTCCCACCAGCCCCGGACGGTGCTCATGTCGTGGCTGCTGGTGGTCACCACGCTCAGGTAGGGCGCGGTGTCGGGGTGGCCAAATTCGGTTTCGGGATTGGCGGGCATGCGCTGGATGTTCAGGCCCAGAATGCCCAATTCCTTCATCACGCCGGGCACAGAGGCGGGCACCATGCCCAGGTCCTCGCCGCAGATGAGCATGTCGGTGGCGTAGCGCACGGGCGGCAGTTTCACGAGGCCCTGCTGACGCCAGAATTCCTCGTGGCGGCGGAAGAAAAAGTCCACGTAAATGTCGTCGTAGAGACGGCGGCGGTCTTCGTCCGAATCCAGCTCCCGGAACGAATAACTCTTGTTCAGGGTAATGCGCGGGTGGTAAAAGTCGTCGCCGGCGGGCACGAACAGCACCTCGTTCACCAGTTGGAACAAGCCCTTCTGCAACCAGGCAAAATAGTCAGCGTGCTCGGGTATCTCGGCTATTTTCGCGGCAACGTATTCCTCAATTTTGCGCTGGTTATCAACTGGCTCTTTTAGGTGAATGCGGCCGTAGCTGGCGTCGTACATGTACTCATCGAACACGGCCTGCGCCTCGCCCTGGAAGATGTCCTGAAGCATGTGCCAGCGGATATACGGTTCGCACAAGCGGCTGTAATCGAACCAGCCCAGGCGGCGCTCAATCTCGTGCCGGTGCAGCGGCAACGCGGGCGAAAAGTGCCCCAGCAGGCCTTCTACCGACTCAATTGGCATTTCCCAGATGCGGAAGAAGCCCAGAATGTGGTCGATGCGCAGCGTGTCGAAATAGCGGGCGAGGTGGCCCATGCGCTGCTTCCACCACTTATAATCGTCCTCGGCCATGCGCTCCCAGTTGTAGGTGGGGAAGCGCCAGTTCTGGCCGGTGGTGGAGAAATCGTCCGGTGGGGCGCCGGCCTGGCGGTCCATGTGGTAGAGTTCGGGCTGGGTCCAGGCATCTACCGAGTGGCGATAAATACCGATGGGCAGGTCGCCTTTCAGCACCACGCCGCGGCTCCGGGCGTAGTCCACGGCGGCAAGCAATTGCTTGTCGAGGTGGAACTGCACGAAGAAAAACAGACCGAATTCGTCGTAGTCGGCCGCGGTTTCGGCGGTCAGCTCGGCCAAGTTGGGCGGGGTCTGGAACTCGGCGGGCCACAGCTGGAAATCGGCGGTGCCGAACCGGTCGCGCAGGGCCGAGAAGGCCGCGTAGGGCACCAGCCACTCGGACTGGCTGGCGTAGAATGCGCGGTACTCCGGGTCGGCCAGGAAAGCTTTTTTCTGCTGCTGATACAGCAGCTTGAGAAACTTCCACTTGGCGGTCATCACCGGCTCGTAATCCACGAAATCCTTGGCGTTCAACTCCAGCTTGAGGCGGGCCAGTTCCTGGGCCGCTTTCTTGTCTTTGAGCGCCGCAATGCCTTCGAGGTGGATAAACTGCGGGTGCAGCGCAAACACCGAAATTGCGGCATATGGGTACGAATCAACCCAAGTGTGGGTAGCCGTGGTGTCGTTGATGGGCAGAATCTGCACCAGTTTCAGCCCGGTTTGCACGGCCCAATCGGTCAGCAGCTTCAGGTCGGAGAACTCCCCTACCCCGAGGCCCTGCTCACTGCGCATGGCAAAAACGGGCAGCGCCACGCCGGCACCGCGCCAGGTATCGGGGTACTGATACGCTTCGTCGTTGAAAACGCGGGCGGCCGTCTGGTCGGCGGTAGCGGGCACCATGCGGTTTTCGCCACCTTCCATGTCGAGCGCATGGCCGGCCTGCGCATCCCAGATGGCGTATTTATAGAGGCAGTCGTCGCCGGGGTTGGCGAGCTTGACGGCGGCGGCCCAGGTGGGGTACTCCCTGTCCGATAGCACGAGGGCTTTGGTGTTGTCCCAAGCGCCGAGCGCTGGGTCGGAGCCGAGGATGCACAGCTGGTGCTGGGGCTCAACGCGCGGGGCCAGAATACGAAATACGGTTTCGCCTGCGGCGGGAGCACCCGCGCTGGTTGCGGGACCAGTGGAAGCGGCTTTCGCCTTTTTGCCCTTTCCCGCTGGAGTTGCCGGAGCGCTGGGAGCTGATTGCGCCGGGCGCCGGAACAGCGCTTTGGTGAAAGCGGCGGTAAACAGTTCGTTTTCGGGCTGGGCGGGGGCGCGCCAATAGTCGGCCAGGTGCAGGCGCTGCGCCTGGGAGGCATTGAAGGCCACCTCGCGGTTGGGGCCGAACTCCCAATGTTCGCCGCCGGTGTTGGCGTCAAGCAAGATGTACTTATAAGTAAGCGACTGCTCGCCGGCCGCATCGGCCACAGTCAGCTCGTATTGCCAGCAAGTGGTGGCTTCGTTGTAGTGCATCGGGGCCGCGGTGGCCAGTTGCCAGTTGCCGAGGTCGGGGTGCGAACCGCACACGGCCAAACGCTGCCCGAAGACGGTGCGGTAGGGTAAGGAAAAACGTAGTATCATGCAATCGGTGAGTTTGGGGGGTGCAAGATAAGGCAGGTGCTGGGCAGCCCGCATCAAGCAGTGTTATATAAGCTTGGATACGAAGGATTGCCAACCCCGGCCGGGCATTTTGCGTTTGGTTCATGCGTCCTGTTGTGTTTGCCGCTTACCCCCTTCTGCTTTGTCCATTTTTCTGCGTCGTGCCCTTTACGGTTTGCTGGGGCTTTTGGCCTTCGTGCTCCTCATTATTGTGGTGGCAGTGGCGGTGTTACAATTTCCCGCTGGCCAGGATTTTGTGGCCCGACGCGCCGAAAATTACCTGCGCGACAAGCTCAAGACGGAGGTTCGCATCGCCAAGTTTCGCACCGACTTCCGCCACGCCATCAACCTCGACGGCGTGTACTTGGCCGACCAGCAGCGCGATACTTTGCTTTCGGTTGGTCACCTGGGAGTGGACTTGGACATTTGGGCGCTGATGCGAAGTGAAATCAACGTTTCCAACATCGAGCTGAACGATGGCCGCGTGCGCCTGACCCGCACCGAGCCCGATTCGGTGAACAACTACGACTTCATCCTCGCCGCCTTCACCGACCCGAACGCACCGGTGGACACCACGGCCTCGGCGCTGAAGTACGACATTGGGAAAGCTCGGCTCACAAACATCTACTTTACCCAAAGCGACGAAGTGACGGGCTCCGACATCCGGGCCCGTATCGGAGAGTTCACCGCCAACATGGACGAGGTAGATGTGGACAACTCCATCTACAAGGTGGATAACGCGGCATTGCGGCGCGCATCCATCAGCATTGTGCAAACTAAAACGGCCCCGGAAGTGGACAACCCCGCGCCCACCGAACCGCTCACGCTGCAGTTCGGCCTGAACCGGGCCACGCTCGACAGCGTGCAGTTTGTGTACAAGAACGACCCGGCGGCGCAGTTCATCAGCACCAACATTGGGTTGGCCGACATCACCGCTAAGGACATTGATTTGCAGCGCCAGCGCGTAAACCTGGGCAAGCTGACGCTTAAAAACACCACGTTTGCCTACGCTCAAAACGAGCAAGTGCCCGTGGAGCAACGCGTGGTGAACCCCGCCGAAGCAGTGCGCAAGCTCGATGAGGCCACGGACCAGGCTAAAGCGGCCACCGGGCAGGCTACCTCTTCGCCGGGCTGGCGGGTGGCACTCGACCAGTCCGACATCAGCGGCTTGGCCGTGAATTTTGACAATTTCAACCAGCCCAAGCAGCGCACGCGCATCCCGGCGCTCGACTACAACCACCTGCACTTCACCGACCTCGTGCTGAATACGCGCGATTTGTCGTACTCCGAAAACCGCACCACGGCCAAGGTTGACAACCTGGCGGGCCGCGAGCAAAGCGGCTTCCGCATCGATAAGTGGCGGGCTAATGTGGTGTACGACTCGGTGCAAATCCGCCTCGACAGCCTGGATTTGGTGACGCCGCACACCCGTATTCGGCGCACGCTGGCCATTGGCTACGAAAGCCTGGCGGCGCTGGGCGAGACCAAGAACTTGCCCAACCTGAAGATTGAAGGCGACCTGCGCAATGTGCGCCTCGGTTTCCGCGACATTCTGTACCTGGCACCCGACCTCGCGGGGACCGCGCCCTTCAACACCGGCCCCAACCAATCGGTCTTGCTCAACGGGCAGATTGCCGGCCGCGTGGGCGACTTCACGGTGCGCAACCTGGAGTTTGTGGGGCTGCGCAACACGGTGCTGCGGGCCCGGCGCGGCCGCATTCAGGGCCTGCCCGAAGTGGATTCGCGGCTGTATGCCGACTTGGACATTCAGCAGTTCAGCACCACCGAAGCGGATATCCGCAGTTTGGCGCCCAAGGGCAGTATTCCAGCTAATATCAGCATTCCGTCTTCGCTGTCGGTGAGTGGCACGTTCCGCGGGCGGCCCACCGTTTTGCAGTTTGACACCAACCTTCAGTTGCGCTCCAGCTACGGCAACTTGGCTTTTAATGGCAACCTGGGCGCCAAGCAGGCCAATGGCCGCCAGCCGGTGGTGGGCAGTTTCGCAGTGGGCGGGTTCGACTTTGGTAAGCTGCTGAAAGACCCCACCATTGGACGCGTCACGGCGACCGGACGCATCAACGCCAGCGGCGACGTGCAGGACCCCGCTACCCTAGTCGGGCAGGTGAAAGCCAATGTGCAAAGCGCCGTGTACAACGGCTACACCTATCGCGGCGTGGCCGCTACCGTCGACCTCGACCGCAACCGCTACGTCATCAACGCCCAGAGCAAAAACGACCCCAACCTCGACCTTGACCTACGGGCCGTGGTAAATCTGCGTGACGCCAACAATCCCACCTACGAGGTAACGTCGCTCAATCTGCGCGGCGCCAACCTCACGGCGCTGGGCTTCTACACCGGCGGCGACCTGCGGGTGCAGGGCAAGCTGAACGCCAACATCACCGGCAGCAGCCTCAACACCCTCAACGGCACCTTCAGTGGCACCAACATCGTGGTGGTGAAGGACAACCAGCCCTTCGCGTTTGATACGGTACGGGCCAAAATCACCCAAACCGCTTCCCGGGCAACTGTTGATTTCAACTCCAGTATCGTGGCCGCCAAATTGGATGGCAACGTGCTGCTTGGCAATCTGGCGCCCGAGTTGCAACAGCACATTGACCGGTATTTTGACCTGCCCGGCGTGCGCTACGTGGCCAGCTCCGCCGACCGCCGCTTCACGTACGAGCTGCAGTTGAAAGACGCCAAGCTGGCCACCAAGCTGGTGCCGGGCCTGAAGGAGATTTCGCCCTTCACGCTGGCCGGCGACTACAGCCGCCAGGCCGCCAAGCTCACCGCCAACGCCAGCATTCCGGTTATCCGCTACGAAAACTACCGCATCGACTCGCTGCGCCTGAACGTAGATTCGGATGCGAGCAAGCTGGACTACGGCTTGCGCATGGCCCAGGCCGCGCAGGATACCACGCTGCGCTTGCGGCGCCCCAGCATCATCGGCAACGTGGCCGACAACAAGATTTTCACCCGTGCGGCCATTCTGGGTGACTCGGCCAACCGCGAGCGGCTGGCCTTGGCTGGCACCTTGCAGGAGCTAACCCCGCGCGACCGCAACGACCAAGTGGTGTACCAGTTTGTGGCGGCGCCCGAACAGGTGATTAACTACCAGGCCTGGACCGCGGGCGCCAACAACTACGTGCGCTACTACCCTTCCGGCGCCGTGGCGGCCAATGGCCTGAACCTGACCAACGGCCGCAGCAGCCTCGCCCTGCAAAGCCAGAACCCGGCCGTGCCCACATCGCCGCTGGGCGTCACGTTCAACAACTTTGAGCTGGCCGAGCTGGCCCGCATCGTGCAGCAGCAGGATTCGCTGGTGGCCGGCACGCTCAATGGCACGGCCCGAATTGACAACCTGGGCACCCCGCGCCAGGCCTTCACGGCCAATGCCACGGTCAGCAACCTGGTTTTCCAGAAAGCCCTCATCGGCGACATTGCCCTGAATGCCACCAACCCTGCCCCCAATCGCTACGACGTGGACGCCCGCCTGACGGGCGGCGCCGCGGGCAGCGTGGGTGGCAGCGGCAACGATGTGCGCGTGAACGGCACCTACCTCACCTCCAGTGCCACGCCGCTCAACTTCACCGTGAACGCGACGCGGCTCAACCTCAAAATTGTCGAGCCGTTCTCGGTGGGCCAGGTGCGCAGCGCTAGCGGTTACCTGAGCGGCCAGCTCACCGTGACCGGTGCCACGGCGGCCCCGCAGGTACGGGGCGCGCTCACAACGTCTGCCGATGCCGGGTTCATTGTGCCGCAGTTGGGCTCGCCGTTCCGGATGCCCAACCAAAGCCTGACGTTTGACGACCGCGGCATTGCTTTCAACGACTTTACCGTGCTGGATTCGGCATCGAACAAAGCGGTGGCCAATGGTTATTTGCTCACCACCAATTTCATCGATTACGCCTTCGACATGCGGGCCACGACCAAGGATTTTATGGCCGTGCGCAGCACCAGGGAAAACAACGAGCTGTTCTACGGCCGCCTTGTTCTGGACTCGGAAACGCGCCTGACCGGCCCGCTGGAACTCATTAAAATAGATACCCGGGTGACCGTCGTGGAAGGTTCTAACCTGACCGTGGAGTCGCCCAGCGCCACGCCCACTACCGTGGAGCGCGAAGGCATTGTGGAATTCATCGACGTGAGTGCCCCCATCGATACCATGCTGGCCCGCAATCTGGCCGTGGACACCGTAAAAGTGGCCGCCACCGGCTACGATATCACGGCCGTGGTCACCGTTACGCCGCGCACGCCCTTCACCATCGTCATCGACCCGGCCAGCGGCGACAACCTGCGCGTGCGGGCCGACGGCACGCTCAACACCAACATTGCACCGGACGGCACCATCACGCTCAGCGGCCGGCTGGAAGTGGCGCGCGGCCAGTACCACATGTCGCTCTACAACCTGGCTTCGCGAGATTTTATCCTCCAGCGCGGCTCAACCATCACCTGGGACGGCGACCCGTATAATGCCAACCTCAACCTCACGGCCATTTATAAGGTGAAGGCAGCACCCGCCGAGCTGCTGGCCAGCCAGGGCGAGGACGACGGCACCACCAACACGGCCGCCCGCAACCGCCTTCCGTTCAACGTGCTGCTGAACGTGACCGAGCAGCTGAGCAAGCCCTCCATCGGCTTCGATATCACCTTGCCCGAAAACCAGCGCGGGGCATTGGGCGGCCAGGTAGAAGCCAAATTAGGCCAATTGCGCCAGCCCAACCAGACGTCGGAATTGAGCAAGCAGGTGTTCTCGCTGCTGATTCTGGGCCGGTTTGTAGCCCAAAAGCCCTTCGAAACCAGCAGCGGCGAAGGATTGGTAGCCAGCCAGCTGCGCGGCAGTGCCAGCGCCGTGCTCACCGACCAGCTCAGCAGCCTGACCGATAAGTACCTCTCGGGCCTTGGGCTGGACCTGGGCGTGACCAACCAAGCCGACTATAGCTCCGGCGAAGCCCGCAGCCGCACCGACCTGAACGTGGCCATGCGCCGCCAGCTGTTCAATAACCGCCTGACCGTGCGCGTGGGCACCGACATTGCCCTGAGCGGCACCTCCAGCGCGGGCGCCCAGGCTACCAAGGGCCAGAACACCGCCAGCAACCTGACCGGCGACGTGAGCATCGAGTACACCCTGCTCGCCGACGGCCGCTTGCGGTTGCGGGTTTTCCGCCAAAACGGCTACGAAGACATCGACGGCCAAATCATTCGCACGGGGGCGGGCTTGGTGTTCCAGCGCGATTACCGCGACCTGCAGGAGCTGTTCTCGAAAGTACCGGCGTCCGTCAAAGAGGAGCGGAAAGCCAATCGCAAAGTCGAGAAGGCCGAGAAAAAAGCCGAGAAAGATTCCATCCAGAGCCAGCCCACCGCGCGGGCCGATACCACGCGGGGGCGCTAAGCTATTGCTGGACGATACTGACTGATTTTTAATATGTTCGATTACTTACGCCGTACCATAGTCTTATCCTCTGCTACCTATCGGGCCCAACGCTTTTCCCGAAGCGAGGGCAAGCCTGCAACCAGCCGGCTGGTGCGGGCTTTCGCGTTGGTTCTGTTTCCATTGCTGTTTGCGGCTTGTTCGGGCTTGCGCCATATCCCCGAGGGCCAGCAACTATACACCGGCAGCGAGGTCATCCTCAAAAGCCCCGAAAAGCTCAAAAACGAAGCGGCGCTGCAAACCGAGTTGGAGTCGGTGATTCAGCCCAAGCCCAATTCGTCCTTCTTTGGGCTGCGTCCCAAGCTGTACTTCTGGGGCCTGGGCCAGGGCAAGGAAAAGGGCCTGGGGAAATTCCTGGCCACCAAGTTTGGCGAGCCGCCG
The DNA here is from genome assembly GCF_015694725.1 of Hymenobacter jeongseonensis. Classification (GTDB taxonomy): domain Bacteria; phylum Bacteroidota; class Bacteroidia; order Cytophagales; family Hymenobacteraceae; genus Hymenobacter; species Hymenobacter jeongseonensis. Next base: position 79,994 of record NZ_JADQDQ010000010.1, read on the forward strand.
GTGCTGCTGAAGGATGTGAAAATCAGCGCTACCACCGGTCTAATTACCAACCGGCTCTACAACAACGGCTTGTTTAAGAACGCCGTGACCCACGAGGTAAAAACCAAGGGTAAAACGGCGCAGGTGGACTACACCGCCACGGTGGGTCGGGTGTACACCATTCAGGAAATCCACTTTCCCGACCGCGACACGCTGATTGACGGCGACATCCGGGCCACCCAAAGTGGCACGCTGCTCAAAGTGGGCGACGCGTACAACCTGAACACCTTCACCGCCGAGCGGGTGCGCATTGACAACATCCTGAAAAATAAGGGCTACTTCTATTTTAATCCCGACTACATTCTCTTTCAGGTTGATAGCACGCTGAATAACAAAATAAACGTGTACCTGCGGGTGAAGGCCACGGCTCCCGAAAAGGCCACGCAGCCGTATTGGCTCGATGTTATTAAGCTGAACACCAATTACGTGTTGACTGATACGGTCACGCGGAAGCCGATACTGTTCCGTGGCTATCAGTACTTCCCCGATGAGGAAGTGTTCAAGGCCAAGGCCATCACCAACGCTACCTTTCTTTACCCCGATAGCCTATACCGGCGCAAACGGCGCGACCAGACCATCAGCCGCTTGATGAGCCTGAACGTGTTCAAGTTCGTGGAAATTCGGATGAAGCCGGCCGTAGCTGGAGACTCGGCCGGCCGCGGCCGGCTGGACGTGGACGTGCTGATGACCCAGCTCAAGAAGAAAAGCCTGCGCGCCGACCTTCAAATGGTGACGAAAAACACCGGCTTTACCGGTCCGGGCCTGGTGGTGTCGTACCGCAACCGCTCGGCGCTGCGCGGCGGCGAGCAGCTGCTTATCAACGGCACGGCCATTGCCGAAACTCAGACGCGGGCCCCGGCCGGCGCGGAATCGCGCAACAACACCGGCCTGACCTCGACCGAATTTGGCGTCAGCGCCCAGCTCAGCGTGCCCCGGCTGGTGGCGCCCAACCTGCCCATTTTGGACATTCGCTTGCCCAACTCCGACTTTCAGCCGCGCACCAACTTTGGGGCCGGCGCCCGCTTCATCACCCGAACGGGCTTCTTCAGCACCAGCAATTTCAACCTGAACTACGGCTACAGCTGGAAAACCAAAATTACCAACGAGCAGGAGTTGCGCCCCATTGACTTGCAGTACAGCCTGGTCTCGACCACCGACACGTTTCAGCGCATTCTGGAGCAGCGGCCCTTTCTCCAGAATTCGTTTCGGCAGCAGTTTATTCTGGGCAGTAGCTACCGTTACACCTACAACCAGCAGGTGCTGGAGCAGCGGCGCCAGCAAATCTTCTTCCAGGGCCAAGTGGAAGTAAGCGGCAACCTGGCCGCTGCCCTCGGCAACGTGGTGGGCCTGCCCAAAAACGCCGAAGACCGGTATACGCTTTTCAACCAGGAGTTTTCGCAGTACACCAAATTCGACTTCGAAATCCGTGAGTACTACCGCATTTCGGCCAATCCATCGTCCGGCAACCGCATTGTGGCCCGCTTGCAGGCCGGCATCGGCCTGCCGTATGGCAACTCCCGCCAACGGTCGCTGCCCTACCTGCGCCAGTACGGCATCGGCGGCCCCAACTCGGTGCGGGCGTATGCGGCCCGCGAGATTGGGCCGGGCATTTACCGGCCCGACCAAAGCCTGGAAAACGCCATCAGCTACTACGACCAAGTGGGCGACATTCGCCTTGAGGGCAATATAGAATACCGCCAGGACCTGGTGCCCTACCTCAAAGGCGCCGTGTTTGTGGATGCCGGCAATATTTGGCTGGCCAACCCCGACCCCGACCGTCCGGGTGGCGAGTTCAAGCCCAGCACCTTTCTCAGACAGATGGCCATCGGAGCGGGCGTCGGCCTGCGCCTCGACGTGCAGTTCTTCGTTATCCGCTTTGATTTCGCCAAGCCGTTGTCCGCGCCGTACGGCACGCCTGCCAGCGATGCCTTCCGGCTCAATTTGGCCATCGGCTATCCCTTCTAACGCGTAGTACGCCGAGCCGGTCGGCCGCGAATTATCTAATTATCGGGCTGCGCTCAAACGGCCGTTCCCGGTCAAATTGGTACCGGTACGTGGCGTGGGTTTTCACGATGGTGGCCCCAATGGAGCGGGTCGTGACCAGCATGCGCGGGTTGAAGTCGCCAATCCAGTTCATTTCGATGTCGGCATAGCCGGCGTCAATAAACGCTTGGCGGGCATACACCAGCATGGCGGCATCCACGCCCTTGCCCTGGTATTCGGGCACCACGCCGTAAATGATACCGAACAAGCGTTTGTCGGAGCGCCGCATGAAGCGCCACTGCTCCCACAAAAAACGCAGCTTGCCCGCCAAGTTCAGGCGCCGGCCCACGTGCCGGAAAATCTGGTTCAACTCGGGCAGACTGATAAAGAAGGCCACGGGCTCGGTACCGCGGTACGCAAACCACAGCAAACGTTCGTCCACCACCGGCTTCATCTCGCGCACAATGTTGCGAGCCTGTTCCAGGGTCATGGGTTTCACGCCAGTATGCTTGGCCCAGGCCAAATTATAGACGTGATGAAAATCCTGCGCCAGCTTTTCGGCGTCCTGCTTGCGGGCGTGCGCAAAGTGGAACTCGGCGGCATTGTCCTCGGCCTTTTTCGCAAAGCTGGCGTGTAGCGGCGCGGCCGTGGTGCGGTAGCAGGTGTACTGCTTGAAGTAAAGCTGAAACCCGTACTGCTCGAACAGCGCCTGATAGTACGGCGGGTGCCAGAACATGCCGTAGTTCGGCGGGCGGTCGAAGCCGTCAATCAGCAGGCCCCAAAACCGGTCCCGCTCGCCGAAATTGATGGGACCGTCCATGGCCTGCATGCCGCGGGCCGCCAGCCACTGCCGACCCGCGTCGAAGAGTTGGTTGGCCGCGGCTTGGTCGTCGATGCATTCAAAGAAACCCAGCCCGCCGGTGGGCAAGTCGGCGTTCTGCACGTCCACCGCGTCGCGGTTCAGGAAGGCCGCGACGCGGCCGATAACCGTGCCCGTGGCATCCGTCAGGACCCAGCGCGTAGCCTCGCCGTTGGCGAATTTGGGATTTTTGGCGGGGTCGAACACCACCTCTACCTCGTTTTCCAGCGGGCCGATGTACTGCGGCACGGCGCCGTGCAGGCGGGCGGGCAAGGCGATAAACTGCCGCGCCAGGCGGGCATCCGTAACTTCAAGCAGCGGCATAAACAACGAAAGAAAAACAGGGCTTCGGCAACGAAGCAGAAAAGAGATTCAGGCCACAAAGAAACACCTCACCGGCCGCTCAGGGCCGGTGCAGCACCGTAAGAACGGCCGCGCCGCCCACCCGAATGGTGTGCACCGGCCGGCCCATGCTGGCCGGGTACGGGCCGGGATGCCAGCGGTAGGTGGTGAAAAAGTACTCCGCTTCGGCGGGGGCGACGATGCGGAGCCGGGCGCGGTCGGCTGGCAGCAGCATTTTCAGGTTGATGAGCAGGGTGAGGGCCGTGCGTTCGTCCATGCCCACAGTGAGGACCGGGCGGGCGTCGTGGGTCAGCACCCATTCCAAGCCTTGCCGCGTGGAGAGGCCCCAGTAGTCGCGCTCGAAATTCCGCTCAATGGCCGCGCCCGGCAAGAAGCTGAAATAGGCGTATTGATACGGGTGCTCGGCCACCATGCGCCACGCGGTGCGGGCAGTGCCCACCGCCACCAGTCCCAATACTGCGCCGGCGCCCCAGGTCTGCAACGGCCCGCGTTTCGGCCCCGGCCACCAGCCCCCCCAGGCCTGCCACAGTGCCCGCAGGCCCCGCGCGGCCAGCAGCACAAAGGCCGGGTAAATGAAGTAGAGATGGCGCCACCCGTCGTAAATGGAGGAATTCAATAGAATGATGCCCAGCAGCGGGCCAAAAAACCACGCCAGCAGCAGCAAGTCGTGCCGCGCGCTGGCCTGCCGCAGCCAGCGCCTGAGGCCCAGTGCCCAGGCGCTACTCACCACGCCGGCTATGCCCAGCCCAAAAAGCACGGTGTAGGGCACCGGCGTGGTAATGAGCAGCCACACCGGCGCATAGTGCCACGGCAGCGCCTGAATGGACACAAATTCGCCCCAGTAGAAAACCTCCAGCGGCTTGGCGTACTGGCTGAAGCTGTGCAGTGCAGCCAGGAAATTGCCCACCGGGTTTTCCCACAAATACGGCCAGCCCAGTACCACTCCCACCGTCATCGCAGGCAAATACAGGCCCAGCGCCCCGGCCAGTCCGCGCCGCCGCTCCGGCCGATATAGCAGCTCCAATGCTCCGAAACCCAGGGTGAGCAGCGGTACCAGCACGCCCATCGTTCGCACATCGATGGCCGCTGCCGTGGCCACCGCGTGTAGCAGCGCCCGCCCCGCCGTGGGCCACCGCAACAGCTGGCGGAGCGTGAGCATGGCCAGGGCAAACAAGCTCAGAAAAACAATGTCCTTGTAGTTATAAAACGCCTCCGCGAAAATGCGAGGCGAGAGCACCAGCAGCCCCGCCCCCACCAGTCCCCACCGCCAACTGCCCAGCCGGGCTTTCCCCAGTCGAAACACGGCCCACGTACCCGCCACAAATAGGAAAAACCCCAGCAAATGCCGCCGGTAAGCCCAGGCAGCGGGGTCGGGGCCCGGCCAGAGGGCCTCTAGCACTACCAGCGGCAGCATAAAAAGCACGCCGTGGTCAGCGTCGCGGTGCTGGCGCAGGTCGGGAATGTCGGCCAAACGCGGTTGGCCCTGGGCGAGGCGGGGCGCCAGTTTCAGGGCAACGTATTTGGCACTCACAAAGGCGTTGAGGCGGTCGGCGGGCTCGTCCCAGCTCATGCCGTAATCGCGGTGCAGGGCCACGCCCAGCAGCACCAGCAACCCCAAAAACACCCCCACCCAGCGGCGCGAGACAGTGAGCAAGGGAGTGGTGGGGAGGGGCACGAAAGACGAGAAAGGAAACGCCCTGCAAAGATGCGGCGCCTCCACATCAAAACGACAAATTCATGGAGCGGCACTTCTCCCATATTAAATAATATCATTACATTGGCAGCTCTACCGGGCCAACTGTTGCCGCTTGGCTGACAGCAGGTACACCTTTCGTTATAAAGGTGATACTGAAATACCCCGCTTGCAGAAGCAAGCCCACAGAACCCCATTTCTCTTAGCGCGCCGGCTGGAATACGCGCAAGCTGAGTCCTTTTTTTTGCCCTTGGGTTTACCTCGGCGCATGGGCTTGCCCCTACCCTTCTTTCTGCTGCTATGAAACGAATTTTACTGCTGCTACTGTGGTGGTGCGGAACGGCCGCCGCCGCCGTTCCGCACCACGATGCGCGCACCGACAGCCTTCAAAAGCTGCTGGCTACTGCGCCCCCCGACTCGAACCGGGTGTTGCGGCTGGCCCAAATGGCCTACGAGTACACCCAAACCGCGCCCCTTTTCACCATTGCATACGGCAAACAGGCGCTGCAACTGGCCCAGAAGCTGCAGTTCAAGCGGGGCGAGGGCTGGGCGTTGGTCCGGCTGGGGTCCGGCTTTCGGGAAGCCGGCAACTACCCCGCCGCCCTGCAAGTGGGCCTGCAAGGCTTGCGGCTTGCGGAGGGACTGCACGATTCGGAAATGACGGCCCGCGCCCTCAACGCCCTGGGCTACCTAAACTGGGAGCAAGGCAACAGCCGGCCGGCCCTCGCCTATTTTTTCCGGGCCAAAGCCGTGGCCGAAAAGCACCAAAACATCAAGCTGCTCACCCGCGTGATGGGCAACATCGGCAACGTGTACGTTCAGCTAAACCGCCTCGACTCGGCGCGGCTCTACTCCCAGCGCGGCTACGCCCTGGACTTGAGCCAGCGCGACCTGACCAGCGAAGTGGGCGACGCGGCCATGCTGGGCAACATTCACACCGGGCTGGGCAACTACCGGCTGGCAAGCCGTTACTACCGCAGCAGCATCCGGCGCGCCACGGGCCCGCGCATTACGTTTGCCCTGTGCCGGGCCTACCTTGGGCAAGCCCATCTTTTGGAACGCCAAGCCGCAGCGGTGACGGATTCCGTCCTTTATTTTGGGCGGCAGGCCTTGGCGGCGGGGCAATTGGGGCAATACCCCAAAGGCATTCTGGAAGCCAGCCAGTTTCTGGCGGCGGCCCACGCGGCCCGCCGCGACACGGCGGCGGCGTTTCGGTACCTCACCCTGGCCAGCACCACCCGCGACAGCCTGTTTAGCCGCACCAAAATGGCCCAGATACAAGCCTTGGATGTGAGCGAGCGGCTCCGGCGGCAGGAACTGGCCGACCGGGAAGAGGCCGCGGCCGATGAGCGCCGCTACTACTGGCTGCTAGCGGCCCTGGCCAGCACGGTGCCGGCGCTGTTCCTGCTCTGGCGTAACAACCGCCACAAGCAGCGGGCCAACCGGCAACTCAACGCCCAAAACGCGAAAATTGCCTGCCAGCGCGACGCCTTAAGCAACACCATTACGCAGCTGCAGGAAACCCAGGCGCAGCTGGTGCAAAGCGAGAAAATGGCTTTTTTGGGCGAGCTAACGGCCGGAATTGCCCACGAGCTGCAAAACCCGCTGGCGTTCGTGAAAAACTTTGCGGAGGTCAGTGCCGTGCTGGTCGACGACATGGCCGATGACGGCGTCCACCCGCGCACCCGCGACGCCAACCACGATTTGCTGCTGGCGGGCCTCAAGCAAAACCTGCGGGAAATCAGCGAGCACGGCCAGCGCGCCACCACCATCATTACCGGCATGCTGGCCCGCTCGCGCCACGGCAGCGCGCCGCACACGCCCACCGACATCAACAACCTGGTAGAAGAATACCTGCGCCTAGCCTACCAAGGCCTGCGCGCCAAGCATCCTGCCTTCCACGTCGCCCGCGTTAAGCACTTGGATGCCAGCCTGTGCCTGGTACCGGCCGTGGCAGCCGACCTGGGTCGGGTGCTGCTCAACCTGTTCACCAATGCTTTTTACGCCGTGCAGCAGCGCCAGAAATTCGACGAAGCCAGCTACGTGGCGCAAGTGAGCGTGACCACGCAGCAACTGCCATCCGGGCACATCGAAATCCGGGTGCAAGACAATGGCACGGGCATCCCGGCCCACATCGTGGACAAGATATTTCAACCATTTTTCACCACCAAGCCCACCCACGAGGGCACGGGCCTGGGCCTGTCATTAAGCTACGACATCGTCACCCAAGGCCACGGTGGCACCCTCTATGTGGAAAGTCAGGAAGGCCAAGGCACAACCTTTCGCGTGTGCCTGCCCCTAAAGGTACCGGCTTAACGTCCGCTACGCGAAAGGCTCATTTAGCGTAGCGGACCGTAGCTGTTGCAGAAATAAGCAAAGTGCCTCAAATTGCCTGAGCGGGCAAAAAACAATCTAAGACTGCTTGAAAAGCAGTGTTTTCGGGTAGTTGTGAGTTCGGCAAACCGCTTTTTAAGGCTTAGCGCAGTGTTCTGCAACAGCCACACTCGTTTTGCTTTTCGGACTGTTGCGCTTAACTAGAAAGGAAACCTGCTGCGCGATGTTGCGGCGCTTTGCGCGGTGTTGCGGCACTTACTGTAGCATGAGCCGCTGCGTGAGCAACAGACTGGCAGCTACGGCTCACGAGGTAGAGTTCCGCGGGATGCAGGCCAACGTCTATAGAAATATCGCTCGCGCTGGGAGCAGCGCTTGGGCGAGGGTTGCATTCACCAAGCAGAGGCGCAGGGTCGCCGGCGGCGCGGCGGGCAGGTGCACGCAAAACCGGCCCTGCGCCGCGAGTGGAGCGTAAAATGTGGCTTCTCTAGGAGATGGCAAGCCAAATTTATCTTCTAAAGAGGTGGTTTGTCTCCGTTTATTCCTCCTGACCTACCAGACCTTACTCCGTTTTTCAGATTACTGTATCTGTTTTGAGTACATTTCGGTAATATTCTTATATAAATGTGGGTAAAGCTCGGTGGTTGCGTCTGCTTTCGACCGCCACTGCACCAGGGCAGTTTCTTCGTTCTTAAGCAGCTATGTCCAGTATTCTCTCTATTTTGACTGCCGATTCCTTGCCAGGGCTGGAACGCTTCTTACTGTTTGTACTGCTGGGGCAGCCGGCCCCCGGCCAATCTGCAACAAATTGCCGAGTACGGGCCGGGCGCTTCGTTTTCCGCTACAGGGATGCGCCGTATCTCGCTGCGTCGTGTACTGATGCTCTGTGTCTGCATATCCTCGCCCACATGAGCAACCAGATTGCCCTGTCGCGAAAGGCACTGCCCGCCCTATTGCAGAAATGCCGCGAGGCCAAGGCTCTGACCTCAAAGCCCTACTATCCCAAACAAGTGACGCGTCGCCTGCTCTTTGCCTACGACCAGCTTGCCCCGGCGCCCAACCTACCGGCCTTGTACGACTGCGAAGTAATGGGAGACGCGCAGCAGCCTTTTCTGTTGGAATGGATTTGCTCATTAAATCCAGCTTAGCCCCACCATGCGCCACCCGTTCCGTTTATTCCCGCGCCTTGCCGACGCTTCTGATGGTTGGCAGAAACGCTGCTTTGGGTTGCTACTGCGGGCGCTGGTGCTGGTAGGCTGCTGGAGTAGCATAACCCAGGTGCTAGCCGCTCCACCCCTGAATGCCGACAGCCTGAAGGCCCGACTGCACCGCCCCGGCCAGCCCGACACGGCACGGGTGCGCACCTACTGGTTGCTGGCGCGGGCGCTGCGCAACGTGCAGCTCGACAGCGCCCGCCAATATGCCCAGCAAGGCGTGACGCTGGCCCGGCGCATCCAAGACGCCCCGGGGCTGGCCTATTCACTCAATGCTTTGGCCAGCAGCGAGTACCACCGGGGCGACTACCCCGCCGCCCAGCACGCCTACGAGGCTACCCTAGCCGCCGCCCGCCGCGCCAATCTCTGCCCGCTGACCGGCCTCGCCTACTCGGGGCTGGGCGTCGTGGCCGATGCCATGAATAACGTGCCAGGGGCCGTGGCGTATTTCGAGCAGGCGCGAGCCGTGTACGCCACCTGCCGGCCCGCCATTCCCGACCGGGAAGTAGGCGTGCTCACCAACATCGGCAACACCTACCTGCAGGTGGGGCAATACGACCGGGCCGACCGCCCCCTGCGGCAAGCCTTAGCCCTGGTGCGGCCCAGCACCACCGCTCCCGACCTGCTCAACCTGCTCGACCTCATCGGGCTGCTCCAGTTGGCCCAGCACCACCCCGACTCGGCCGCTGCCACTTTCGGGCGTGAGCTGCGGCTGGCCCGCGCGGCCCACGAGCGCCGCTTCGAAACCTATGCTGTGGGCAACTTAGCTTCCACTCGCCTGGCGCTGGGCCAGCCGGCAGCGGCCCTGCCTTACGCGCAGCAAGCGCTGCGGCTGGCCCGCCTAACCGGCGACCAATCACAGGTGGATGAATACACCCTGGTGCTGGCCCGAGTGCTGGGCGCCCTGCGCCGCCCCGAAGCCTTCGACACGTTGCTGCGCTACACGAAGCTGCACGATGAGTTGAAGAGCCGGGCCCGCAACCAAGAAATCGTGCGCCAGCAAACGCTGTTCGGCGTGGCCGAGCAGCAAGCCCGCATTCGGGCCCTGAGCCAGCAGCGGCGCATCAGCCAGCTGCGGGCCGAGCAGCAAACCGCCCGCGCCCGGCAGTATGGGCTGCTGGCCGGCGCGTTGCTGCTGCTGCTGCTGGGCGGCGGGGCGCTGCTCATGGCACTGCAGCGCTCGCGGCATCGGCTGCAAGCCTCGGAAACCGCCCTGCGCCAGGCCAACAAAACCCAGCAAAAGCTGATGCGCATCATCGGCCACGATTTGCGCGGGCCGGTGGCTATGTTTCAGCAGGTGACGCCGTTGCTACGGGCGGCGCTGGGGGACGAAGCGCCCCGCGACGCGGTGGAACTGGTGGAGGAACTCGACGGCACCGCCCAGCACGTGGGAGCGTTGGTGGACAATCTGCTTGACTGGGCCCGGCTGCAAGGAGGCCTGGTGAGCAGCCACCCCGTGCGGCTGCGAGCGACCACAGCCGTGCAGAGCGTGGTGCAACTGTACGCGCCGGTGGCGCAGCACAAGGGCATTGCCGTCGGCATCGACGTCGCGGCCGAGGCGTGGGTGTGGGCCGACCTGACCCTGCTCACGACTGTGCTGCGCAACCTGCTGGCCAATGCCATTAAGTTCACGCCGACGGGCGGCGCGGTGGCAGTAACGGCGCAGGCCACGGCCACTGGTGTGCGCTTCGGCGTGCAGGACACCGGCCGCGGCATGCCGGCCGCCGCGCTGGCTCTGGCGATGGGGGCAGAAAATGCGGCCTCGCAGCCCGGCACGGCCGGCGAGCCGGGCACCGGCCTGGGGCTGCCCTTGTGCCGGCATTTTGTGGCGCTGCTGGGCGGCGAGCTGCACGGCGAACCCAACGACCAGGGTCCCGGCCTGCAGTTCTGGTTTGAGTTGCCTACTTTGCCGGCCGTCGCAGCTCACGAACCCATTTCCTAAGTCGTCGTTTAACCGATAGTGACAGTAGGGTTAGTGCTGACAAGCTGTTTCGCAGAACCACCGCCAAGCAGCTGACCATTTAATCCTTGTAGTTCTGTGCCTACCGCTGACATTACCCTACTGGCTGTTGAGAATGACCGGATGCAGGCCCGTATTCTGCAGCACGAGTTGCTGCAACTGGGTTACGAGCTGGCCGGCACGGCGCGCACCGCCGACGAGGCAGAAGCCCTCTTCGACACCCTCCAGCCCGACCTGGTGCTGCTCGACGTGCACCTGGACGGCCCTCGCGACGGCATCGAAACGGCGGCGGCCCTGGTGGCCCGCCGTCGGGTGCCGCTCATTTTCATCACGGCGTTTCCCGACAGCCCCACCTTTGCCCGCGCCCGGCAGGTGGGGCCGTTTGCATTTCTGGGCAAGCCCTACAACGGGCCGCTGCTGGGCCACAGCATCGAGCTGGCCCTGCAGCACTTTGCCGGAGCCCAGGGCCTGCTGACCGGCGATGACCCCAGTGAGCCGGCTGAGGGCACGGTAATGCTCGGTGGCATTTTTGTGCGCGAGCAGCACCGCTTTGTGAAGCTGCCGCTGGCCCAAGTACTGTTGCTCGAAGCCGACGGCGGCCACACCCACTTGCGCACCGCCACCCGCAAGTTTACCCTGCGCCTGAACCTGTGCAAGCTACTGGAACACCTGCCCGCCGGCCAGTACTGCCAGGTGCACCGCGGCTATGCCGTGCAGCTGGCCGCTATCGACGCTCTCGACTCCCGCACCCACACCGTGCGGCTAGGCGAGCACACCGTGCCCGTGGGCCGCAGCTACCGCGAGGCCCTCACAGCCCGCCTTCGCCCGCTGGGCGGCGGGCTATGAGTATAATGGCGGGGTAGAAATGGCAGCAAAGGGCCGATTCTGTCGTTCGTGCTCACTGTGCTGCCGTTCGTGCACAAAGCGCGCCGGCCGATGTTGGACTGAGGCGCCATCCACCGACCTTCATAACACCAGCTGGGCCCTTCCCCCGGCTACGCCATGTTATGAAGCACTTTTTCTCTCTGTTTCTGCCAGCAATCGGGTTCGCTACCGCCAAATTAACCGTCCGCTGGGCTGTCATGCTACTCCTGCTGGTGGTGCCGCTGCTAAGCTGGGGGCAATATCCTTCTATAAGCAACTTCTCCCCTACTAGCGGGAGTAGCGGCACGAGCCTAGTCATCACGGGCTCGGGCTTCACGAGCACGGGCACCTTTGCCGTGGGGTTCCCTGGCGCGTGGGGTTCTCGGGTGTATGCGTCAAGCTTTGTGGTCAATTCCGCTAACCAAATTACCGTGCAAGTGCCGGTCGGGGCCCTCTCCGGGCCCATCACCGTCCTCAACGCCGGCAACTTCGCGGCCACCAGCGTCACCAGCTTCGAGACCGATAACTACCTCATTGGCACGGGGGACCTTACCGTCTGCTCGGGCAAAATCTACGACGACGGCGGGGCAACCTCCAACCCCACCTGGCAGCGTGAATTTTCGACTACCATCAGCCCCGCCACGGCTGGAAACAAAATAAAACTCTTTTTCAACGAATTTGACATAGACCCCGTTGATGCCCGCTTGTACATCTACGACGGGCCGGATTTCAATGCCCCGCTGATTGGTCAGTATGCTGGGCTCAACGGTCCCAGTGCTGTGGCGGCTACCAACCCCACCGGCCAGCTTACGATACGCTACGCAAGTTCCTATGGCCTATATTCCACCTCCCGACCCGGCTTTGCCGCCACTATTTCCTGCGTAGCCGGGGTGCCCACCATCAGCAGCTTCACGCCCACCAACGGGGCGGCGGGCACCAGCGTGGTGATTACGGGCGTTAACTTCAGCGGTACCACGGCCGTGCGCTTCAACGGCACGGCGGCGTCGGGAGTAGTGGTGAATTCCAGCACCCAGATTACGGTGCCGGTGCCAGCCGGGGCCACCAGCGGCCCCATCACCGTAACCAATGCCATTGGTACGGGGCGCAGCGCTAGTAGCTTCATCTTGCAGCCGCTCACCATCAGCGGCTTCACGCCCACCAGCGGCACGGGGGGCACGAGCGTGGTCATCACGGGCCTGCACTTTACCGGTGCCTCGGCCGTGCGCTTTAATGGCACCCTAGCGCCGAGCTTTACCGTTGATTCCGACACTCAACTCACGGTGCAGGTGCCGACCGGCAATACCAGCGGCCCCATCAGCGTGACGACCCCTAGCGGCACGGGCGCTAGCACCATTAGCTTCACGGTGCTGCCGCTCTTCATCAGCAGCTTCACGCCCACCAGCGGGCTGACGGGCACGAGCGTGGTCATCACGGGCACCAACTTCAGCGGCACTACAGCGGTGCGCTTCAATGGGCTAGCGGCGGCGGGCTACAGCGTGAACGCGGACGCCACCCAAATCACCGTGAGCGTGCCGGCCGGGGCCACCACCGGCCCGATTAGTGTGACCAACGCCCTCGGCACGGGCACCAGCGCCACCAGCTTTATACTGGCGCCGCCCGTCATCAGCAGCTTCACGCCCGCTAACGGGCTGGTAGGGGCCAGCGTGGTTATCACGGGCACTAGCTTCTTGCAGGCATCGGCGGTGCGCTTCAATGGGCTGGCAGCTTCGGGCTTCGTGGTTAATTCCAGCACCCAAATCACCGTGAGCGTGCCGGCCGGCGCTACCAGCGGCCCCATCAGCGTGACGACCCCTAGCGGCATAGGCACCAGCGCCAGCAGCTTTACGGTGCTGGCGCCCGTCATCAGCAGCTTCACGCCCACCAGCGGGCTGACGGGCACGAGCGTGGTCATCACGGGCACCAACTTCAGCGGTACTACAGCGGTGCGCTTCAATGGGCTAGCGGCGGCGGGCTACATCGTGAACGCGGACGGCACCCAACTCACCGTGAGCGTGCCGGCCGGGGCCACCACCGGCCCCATCAGCGTGACGACCCCCACCGGCACGGGCACCAGCACCACCAGCTTCACGGTGCCGGAGCCCACCATCAGCAGCTTTTCGCCCACCAGCGGCACTTCGGGCACGAGCGTCGTCATCACGGGCACCAACTTTACCGGCACTACAGCGGTGCGCTTCAATAGCACGGCGGCTACTGGCTTCGTGGTTAATTCGGACACCCAACTCACCGTGAACGTGCCGACCGGGGCCACCACCGGCCCCATCACGGTAACCACGGGCACCACGGCCACCAGCGCCACCAGCTTCGTGACTGATAACTACTGGCTGTCTCCGGCGGCCATTACCGCCTGCTCGGGCACGCTCTACGATGCCAACGGGCCGAACAACGTGACCGCCCAGGACAATACGACTACGCTCAGCCCCGCCACGGCCGGGGCGATGGTGCGGCTCAACTTTACCCAGTTTCGTCTGGACCCTTCTACCGGCACCTTGTACATCTACGATGGGCCAAGTGCTAACGCCCCGCTCCTCGGGCAATACAACGCGGTTACTAATCCCGGTATCGTGACGGCCACCAACGCCACCGGCCAGCTTACGCTACGCCTCGTGTCGGGTAACCCCACCGCTGGCCAGCCCGGCTTTGCCGCCACTATTTCCTGCGTAGTTGGGGTGCCCATCATCAGCAGCTTCACGCCCACCAGCGGGGGGCAGAGCGTGTCAGTTACGATTACGGGCACCAACTTCACCGGCACTACAGCGGTGCGCTTTAATGGTGCCCTAGCGTCGGGCTTCGTGGTTGATTCTGATACCCAGATTACGGTGCCGGTACCGGCCGGGGCCACCAGCGGCCCCATCGCCGTCACCAACGGCATCGGCACGGGCACCAGCGCCACCAGCTTTGCGGTGCTGGCGCCCGCCATCAGCAGCTTCACGCCCACCAGCGGGGGGCAGGGTGTATCGGTTACGATTACAGGCACCAACTTCACCGGCACCACGGCCGTGGCCTTCAACGGTGCACTGGCCCCGGGCTTCGTGGTCGACTCTGATACCCAGATTACGGCCATCGTGTCGACTGGCGCTATTAGCGGCCCCATCGCCGTCACCAACGGCGTCGGCACGGGCACCAGCGCCAGCAGCTTTACGGTGCTGGCGCCCACCATCAGCAGCTTCACGCCTAGCAGCGGCACGGGTGGCACGAGTGTGGTGATTACGGGCGCCAATTTCACCGGCATCATGGCCGTGGCTTTCAACGGCACGGCGGCGGCCAGTTTCGTGGTCGACTCTGATACCCAGATTACGGCCAGCGTGTCGGCTGGCACCATCAGCGGCTTCATCACCGTCACCAACGGCGTCGGCACGGGCACCAGCGCCAGCAATTTCGTCACCGGCGAGAGCCAGGCCCCCTTGCTCACGTCGGTGTCGCCGGCGCGCAACCTGCCCACGGCTTCGCTGGGCGCCAACGTGGTGCTCACCTTCTCGCAGCCAATAGCCGCCAGCACGGCGGGCAACGTGCGCGTGTTTGGCTCGCAACGCGGCGGGCAGCTGGTGGGCGGCGGCAATGCCACGGCCAGCGGCAACACCATCACCGTAGACCCGGCCCGCCCGTTTGCGCCTGGCGAACGGGTGATGGTGACAGTGCCGGCCACGGTGCAGAGCACAGACGGCTACAGCACCGTCGCCCGGGTGCATGAATTTACGGCGGAGACGGCCCCGGCTCCCGCCACGTTCCTGGACCCCGCCACGTCCTACGCCATGCAGGCGCAGTCGCGGAGCGTGGCGGTGGGCGACCTGAACGGCGACGGCGTGCTGGACGTGGTGACGGGCGATTATTACGGAGGCACCAATGACCCTGCATTTGGCTCGACGGTGGTGCGGTTCGGCTTGGGTAACGGCCAACTGGGTCCCTCCATCGAATATAATGCCACCTACCCCACGGCCATTACCCTGGCCGACGTGGACGGCGACGGCGACCTGGACCTGGTGACGAGCGGGGCAACGAACTCCAACGGTACAGTGCAGAATCAGGTGTACAGGCGGCTGAACAACGGCAGCGGTAGCTTTGGGAATTCCCAGGCTACGCAAGTCAACACCCGCCCTACCCATACGGTGCTGGGCGACCTGGACGGCGACGGCGACCTGGACATGCTCACGGCTGCCGACCAGGCAACGTTGAGCTTCTATGCCAATGGCACCTTCTCCCAAAACGCCAATTACATCCGCACGACCACGGGCTTTCCTGTACCTGTTGCGGTGGATGTGGCCCTAGGCGACGTGGACGGGGACGGCGACCTGGATGCGTTAATAGCCAACGGCAGCATCGTTAGCGTGCGGCTCAATAACGGCCTCGGTACGTTTAGCGGCATTTACGATGTGCCGATGGGCAGGGCTATGACCAAGCTGGTGGTGGGCGACGTGGACGGCGACGGCGACCTGGACCTGGCCACGAGCAGCTCCATTACCAGCACGGTGAGTGTGCGGCTCAACTACGGCAACGGCACCTTCGGTGGCGGCGCCGACTACACCCTGGCTTTCGCCCCGAAAACCCTGGCCCTGGGCGACGTGGACGGCGACGGCGACCTGGACCTGGTGACGGCCGGCGACAACCCGAGCCTGAGTGGTGCCGCCGTAGGTCAGGCGGTGGTGCGGCTTAACAACGGCAGCGGTGCGTTCAATGGCGGCTCCAACGTAGGCACCGGGGGAAGTAAGCCGTTCGTGGCGCTGGGCGATATGGACGGCGACGGCACGCTGGACCTGCTCACCTCTCACGAGGGTAACTCCAACGGCTCTGGTGGTGGTAGCCTTGGCGACATGACTTATAACTACTCCCAGTTATTTATCCGCTTCAATACGGCCCTGCCACCCACCCTCGCGGGCTTCTCGCCCCAGAGCGGGCCGGCGGGTACGCTCGTTACCATCACGGGTACCAACCTGACCACGGTGCGCGGCGTGCGCTTCGGCGGCAGCAGCGAGCTGGCCCCCATCACGGCGCAGTCGCATACGAGCCTCACGGTGCTGGTGCCGGTGGGCGCGGCCACCGGGCCCCTCACCCTTACCACCTCGAAGGGCGTGGTACTCACCACGGCTACGGCCTTCACCTACACGCCGCGCCAAGCCGGGCTGCTGGCCACGCTTAGCCCGGCCGGGCCGCTGGAGATTTGCGCCCCGCTCACGCTCACGGCCACGGCCACCAATCCGGCTTTCACAACCGGCACGGGCCTGAGTAGCCTGCCGAACCTGACTACTACCAATGTGAACGGCGTTATCCTGCGCCCTAATGGCAAGCTGCTGCTGGGCGGGGCCTTTGTCAGCTACGATGAGACCCCGGCAAGCCGCATCGTGCAGCTCAACCCGGACGGCTCGCTCGATGCTACCTTCAGCACCGGCACGGGCTTCGATAACATCGTACAGAGCGTGGCCCTGCAGGCCGATGGCAAGGTGGTGGTAGTCGGTGACTTCACGACGTACAAAGGCGCTACGGGCCTGGGCGGAATTATCCGCCTCAACCCCGACGGCACCCGAGACGCCTCCTTCGCGACGGGTTCGGGCTTCGTTGGTAGCGTGGGCATTCTGGCCCTGCAGGCCGATGGCCAGCTACTTGTGGGCGGGGGATTCAGCAGCTACAACGGCGCTACGGGCCTGGGCGGAATTATTCGCCTTAACCCCGACGGCACCCGAGACGCCTCCTTCGCGACGGGTTCGGGCTTTAGTTCCAGCGTGTCCACCCTGGCCGTGCAGGCCGATGGCAAAGTGCTGGTGGGCGGGGCGTTCTTGAGCTTCAACGGCACTTCTAATGTCAATTACCTTGTCCGCCTCACCACCAACGGCACCCGCGACGCCTCCTTCGCGACGGGCTCGGGCTTCAGTTCCAGCGTGTCCACCCTGGCCGTGCAGGCCGATGGCAAAGTGCTGGTGGGCGGGGCATTCAACAGCTACAACGGCGCTACGGGCCTGGGCGGAATTATCCGCCTAAACGCCGCCGACGGTACCCGCGACACTGGCTTTGCGACCGGTATCGGCTTCACGAACATCAGCGGCGGCAACGCGCAGGTAAACGTGGTGACCCTGCACCCCGATGGCAACATACTGGTTGGTGGGCAGTTCGTCAATTACAAAGGCCAGCCTCAAAGCCGACTGGCCCGGCTTACTACCGACGGCACCCTCGACGCCACGTTCAATATCGGCTCGGGCTTCGAGGCGGGCGTGCGCCGCCTAGTGGTCCAGCCTGACGGCAGCGCGGTAGTGGGCGGCATCTACACCCTGTACCGGGGCGTGGCGGCGGGCCACCTCATCCGCCTCCTGCCCGATGGCAGCCCGAACACGGCGCCCACGTCGGTGAGCGGGGCCACGTTCACCTTCTCGCCGGGCAATACGACTACCAACCCACTTGTAACCACCACGCCCGGCGCCTATTCGGTGGTGGCCAACCTGAATGGCGAAACCTCGGCTGCGTCGAACACCGTCACCCTCACGGCGTGCGCCGCGCCGCTGCCCACCGTCACGGTTCTGAGTGCTCCGGCCGAGCTGCCGGGCATGCCCATTACCCTTACGGGCACGGGCTTCACAGTGGGCACCACGGTCAGCTTTGGTGGGGTAGCTTCTGGCAGCGTCACCTACGTTTCACCCACCTCCCTCACGGTGGTAGTGCCGGCCGGTGCCGGTACCGGCAGCAACGCCGTGGTGGTCACCAACGCCACTGGCAGCAGCATCAGCAGCCCACTATTTACGGTGCTGGCCGTGTATGATGGCGGTACCCTAGATGCCTGCACCGCCGCCGTGCCGCCCACAGCCAGCCTGAACGACGGGTCCTGGCACTACCTGCTGGCCGGAAACGGCCAAGTGGTAGCCGCTTATAACTACACAGGTGCCTCGCTGGGCAACCTGGCCGTGGACGTGCTACGCGCCGACCCCGCCCAGCCCGTGCGCCAAGACCCGCGCCAGCACCATTACCTGGGCCGCAACTGGCACCTCAGAGCCAGCGGCGGGCGCTTCGACGGCCGCACCGTGGGCCTGCGCCTCTACGGGCTCAACAGCGAGCAGGCCCGCCTGCAAGTGGCCGACCCTACCGCCACGCTGGCCAACCTGAAAGCCACCCAGTACAGCGGCCCCAACGAGGACTGCCAGCTGGCCAACAACGTGGCCAGTGCCGAGCACCGCACCCTGGCCGCCCCGGCCAGCTCACCGGCCGGTACGGTCTACTTTAGGGCCGAACTGGACGTGACCGACCATTTCTCCGAGTTCTACCTTACTGGCAGCGACACCCCGCTGCCCGTAGAGTTGCTCAGCTTCACGGCCGAGCAGCGCGGCACCACGGTAGCCCTGGCCTGGGCCACGGCTTCGGAGAAAAACAGCGACCGGTTCGAAGTGGAGCGCAGCCGCGACGGCCACGCATTCGAACGTATCGGCCAGGTGGCCGCCGTCGGCAGTAGCAGCAGCATCCAGAGCTATGGCTTTGAGGATAGCCAAGCACCTAAAACTGCAAGCTCCCAAGGCCTTATCTACTACCGCCTGCGGCAGGTAGACCGCGACGGCACCTTCAGCTACTCGCCTGTGCGCACGGTGAAAGTGGGCGCGGGGCTAGTGGGCAGCCAGCCCACTCTGGCCCTGTACCCGAACCCGACGACCGGGGCGGCTACCCTCACAGGCGCGCGGCCCGGTGCTGTGGTAGCGATGTATGACGCGCTGGGCCGGCAGGTGCTGGCCGCTAAAGCCGATGCTTCGGGCACCGCGGCGCTCACCATGCCGGACGGACTACCGGCGGGTGTGTACGTCGTGCGCGTGGGTACCAAGACCTTGCGCCTGACGGTAGCTCATTAAGACCACAACCAGTTAACAGTAAGTCATTTTACAAACAAAAAACCCTCGGTCTTACTGCCGAGGTTTTTTTTGGCTAGCAGTAAGATGCTGTGGCCTAGTTACGAGCGGTCCGTGTGGCTGAAAACCAACAGGCGCTGCTACGACCCTTTCCGTGAACTTCGCTGTTTTTAACTTGCGCGATGCCCTCTCCTATTACTCCACTCTTCTTAATTGAGGTGGTCTAGGTAATCCTTACAGCGTTGGGACGTGGTTTGAAAATGGGTTTTGAAGTTGTTAGGGGCGTGGTAGCCGAGGGCCCAGGGCCGGCGTTTGGCATTGTAACAGGCGACGTCGTGGCTGATTTCGAGCCGGGCTTGGGCTAAGCCCGGGAAGTAGTAGCCGAGCAGTTCGGCTTTAAAGCGGCTCCAAAACGATTCGGCGGCGTCGGAGCAGTTGCCGCGTCGGCTCATGCTTTGCGGTGCGCCGTGTTTTGTAAGTAATTCTTTGAAGCGGGTGGCCGTGAACTGGCGGCCCCGGTCAGAGTGCACGCGGAGCCCGGCCGAGGGCCGGCGCACGACCAGAATGCAACACAAAGCCTTGCTCACGAGTTCTTTGAACACGGTGTCACGCACGCCCCGGCCGACGGTTTTGCGCGAACAGCTGTCGAGCCACCCGACCAGGTAGAGCCAGTCCCCCCTGGCGGGGCAGGTTATGTGACGTCGCCGACCCACACTCGGTTGGGGGCGGTGGGGGCCCGTTGACAGAGCAGGCGGTTGGGGCCGCGCGCACGGCGGGGTCGGATTCGGTGGTGTGGGGCACCGAGCGCGGCGGCTGGCCCCCCAAGTCGTGCGCTCTAGCCTGCGGTGGATGCACCAACAATCCACCTGATGACCTTTGGCCTACACTTCGGCCCGTAACCGGCGCGTACCATTGCTCTGACTATGCAGCGACTAAGAGCTTCGCGCACGACCACTTGCCAAGCGGGCTCGGGCACTACCCGGTCCCTCTGCCGCCGCCAAGCATGGAACGCACTAGTCACCACCTGCAGGACTTAGTAGAGTTGGCGCACTGGTACTTAGGCCTGCTGCCAGACAATGTGCTGGCACACGCTCACCGGGTCAGCTGGCCAAAAAAGACCAAGGCTGTTTTTAAGACATCGAACTCCTGCGCCAGCCACTTATTCGCGGCGTACAGGGCGCGTATTTCTGGGTCAAGTGCCAGCTCTTCGCTGCCCACTTCGGCCACCACCTGCGCTTGCTGCCCGCGGTCGAGCAGTTTGGGGTTGATGCCTAGTTGCCGCGCTGCGGCCTGCGTGCTGTTGCTTTCGCAGACCAAGAGTAGGCCAAGCGCAGGACTTCGGCCTTGAAGGCCTCGTCGTATTTACGCCGTTGGTCGGGCGACGACCCGCTGATTTTGGTTACCATGGCAGAAGAGATATACGTTCTCCTCCTGTCCGGCTTACCTAGACAACCTCAATTCCGGTATTGTACCCAGGTTATGCCCCAAGCATAAAAAAAGCCCACAGTGCAGTGCAGAGTGCCTTTTTTGCGGCCGTATTAAGGAGTTGGAGCAGAAACAAAGCTGCCCCCCAGCTATGGTGCTAGATGGCTGTTGTTTTGTGTGGGAAGTAAAGGATTCGAACCTTCGACCTCTTGCGTGTGAAGCAAGCGCTCTAAACCAACTGAGCTAACCTCCCAAGGGTATGAACATAGGCACCTAACGTACCTGTGTGAACCGGAAAATAAACAGCCACTCGGCCTGCCGGCTAAGTGGCTGTCAATCAATGTGGGGGATGTAGGGTTCGAACCTACGACCCTCTGCTTGTAAGGCAGATGCTCTGAACCAGCTGAGCTAATCCCCCGTGGGTGTTTCCGTTTGGGATTGCAAAGATGGGAGGTGTTTTCGGAAGCGCCAAATAATTTTCTGTTTTTATCGACGCGAATAATGGGCGGAGGCGCCTGATTTCGCAGCAACAATTTCATTTTCAGGGAGAGAAATCATCTTGACTGACTGCAAAAAAAATGCAAACCAGGGTGTACAGGACCACAAGCAACGTATTTCTATGGCCTGCGTTAAGCACGGCAGGTCCCTTTCTTTCTCATTTCCTTTCTTTCTCATGGAAACCACCCTCCTTCAAAACTATTCTGAAGCCGAAAAAACGGCTTACCTGAGCGCAATTGCCAGCCTAGCCAGTGCCGACCGCCAAGCCTCGGGTGCCGAAATTGAGTTTTTGCAGGCCCTGGCCCAACAAGCCGGACTGTCGGGTGGCTCGACTCAGCAAGTGCTGGCGGCTGCCCAAGATGCCACCAATCAAAGCATTCAGCAAAGCCTTGATGTCCTCAAAAACAGTGACCTGCGCTTCTCGCTCGTTACCGACCTCATCAGCTTTGCCCGCGCCGACGGCTCGTATGCCAACGACGAGGAAGCAATGATTACCAAGATGTCGCAATACCTCGGCATCAACTCGCAACAGCAACACACTCTGGAAACCGTGGTGGACCAAGCCGAAACCGTGGCCCACAACCCCCAGGACCCCGCCAAACAGGGCTTCTTCAGCAGCATCGGCGACAAACTGTCCAGTGCCGGCATTCCCAAGCAGGCTCTGATGGCGGGTTTGCTGGGCGTGGTGGCCCCGATGGTTATTTCCCGGGTAATGGGCGGCAGTCGGAGCCAAGGCATGGGTGGCGGCATGATGGGCAATATGGGCAGCGGTAGCCTGGGCGGCCTGCTTGGGGGCGCTGCGCAAAGTGGCTTGGGCGGTATGCTGGGCGGCCTGCTCGGCGGCGGCATGCTGGGCGGCCTAATGGGCGGTGGCAACTCGTCGGCAGGCTTGCCCCAGAGCGGTTCGGGCATCGGCCAGGGCGGCCTGGGCTCGATGATGTCCATTCTCGGTGGCCTGGGCGGGCGGCCCAACACGCAACCGGCCAGCGCCGGTGGCGGTGGGCTAGGCAGCCTGCTTGGCGGCGGTGGCGGCATGGGCTCGTTGCTCGGCGGCTTGTTCGGCGGCCGCTAACCGGCAACCCTGACTCGCCTGTTATTGACTGAATAGCTTTTTATGCAAAGAGGCAACCTATTCAGGTTGCCTCTTTCGCGTTTTGGCTATTATGAAACTCCGCCCACGGAGCTTTTAGCGCCCCCGAAAGCACCAACTTTTAAACCTGGGGCGTGGCGACAGCGGGAGCGCCGGCGAAGGAGCCGCCGTGCTGCTCCACTACTTCTACCAGCCGGTAGTTGAGGTCTTCTTTCACGTTGAGGTAGTCGTCGTAGCTGGTGGTATCCACAAAATACTGCACTGTCACTTCCTTGCCCGCAGGGGTCAGGGCGTTGAATTTCATCTGCACTTCCTGCGTCACCAGCGGGTGGTCCTGCATGGCCTGGATGGATTCGGCGATAATGGCGTGCAGTTGCGCGCTGGTGGTTTTCTGGTCGAAGGTGAGCGTGAAGCCCACGCGGCGCGAGGTGCGCAGCGAGAGGTTGTCGAGAGGCTTGTCAATCATGCTTTTGTTGGGCACAGTGAGGTAGCTTTTCTCGGCGGTGCGCAGGCGGGTGCTGCGGAAGCCAATTTTCTCCACGGTGCCGTTCACTTCGCCGGCTTTCACCAAATCGCCAACGCCGAAGGGTTGGTCGAGGAAAATCGTGAAGGAAGCAATGAGGTTTTCGAGGCTCTCCTTGGCGGCAAAAGCCACGGCCAAACCGCCAATGCCTAGGCCGCCCACCAGGGCCGTGACGTTGACGCCGAATACGTGGCCCAAAGCCACCAACACGGCAATCAGGATAAAAAACACCTTCAGCAAATCCTTGGCAAAGGGCAAAAACTGGTTGTCGAGCCGGGTGATGCCGGTGGCATCGCGCAGCGCCGCCCGACGTGAGGTGACCAGCAACGCAAAGTCGATGAGGCGCAGCACCACCCGCACCGCGGCCACGATGAAGGCCAGGCTGAGCAGGCGTAGCAACAGCACCTCGTGCCAGGGCAGCGCCGTGGGCGAGGCGTTGGGGCCGTGCGGGTACGTGAGGGTGGCCCCGGCCAGTTGCAGCGTTATCACCAGCAGTAGCAGGGAAAGCGGCTGAATGAGCAAGCCGTGCAGTTCTTCCTCGCTCACGCCGCCCGTGTAGCGCTTGGTGAGCGAAAAGAGCAGCTTGCTAAGCAGCCGCGAAAAAATCCGGCGAAATGCACTGCCCACGAGCAGGATGAGTACGGCTCCCACGTACTGGCCCACCGTGTTGCCCTGGAATTCGTAGTAAAAAAAGGAAGGAAGGGTCATACCAGAACACCAAGCTGCGACTTGGTAGAGGGGGAAAGAGTAAGAAAATACAGCGCATAGCGCTACCGGTGCAGCCCGCTGCGCGGCAGCGCTACTTGGCGCGGATGGCAATTACCGGGTCCAGGTTGGCCGCCAGCACGGCGGGCACGATGCCGGCAATCACCCCGATGCCCACCGAAATCAGCAGGCCCAGAATGATGCGCGAAGCCGACATGGCCAGCGGCAGGGCATCCTGCGGAATCAGGGTCACGAGCCATACCAGCATGATGCCCGCCAGCCCGCCGATGAGGCACAGGCAGATGGCTTCGAACAAAAATTGAAACAGAATGAAGAAATTCTTCGCCCCCAAGGATTTCTGGATGCCGATGATATTCGTTCGTTCGCGCACCGACACGAACATGATGTTGGCAATGCCGAAACCGCCCACCAAAATGGCAAAGGAGCCGATAATCCCCCCCACAATGCCGATTACCGCGAATAACTTCGAGATTTGGCCGGCTATCATTTCGGGCCGGTTCAGGGCAAAGTTGTCCTCCTGCCGGGGCTTGAGGCCCCGAATGTTGCGCATGACACCGCGCATTTCGTACTCAAGGTCCAGCAGGCCCGCGTCCTCGTTGCGGCCCTTCACGCCGATGCGAGGCGAAGGGCCGTCGCCCAGGCCGGTGGTGCTTAGCCCGTATAATTTGACGAACGCGCCGAAGGGTACCAGCACGTTGGTGTCGTTGCTGGGCGTATCCAGCAGTTTTTTCCCCTCCTTCTCCATCACGCCAATGATGACAAAGCTCAGCCCGCGCAGCTTGAACTCGCGGCCCAGCGGTTCGCCCTGCGGAAACAAATTCTCGGCAACCGTGGCGCCGATGATGGCCACCGGCCGGGTTGACTCCATTTCCTGGTTGGTGAAGTAGCGGCCCGTGGCCAGCGGCACGCTGCTAACCACGCGGTAGTCGTAGCTCACGCCCAGAACCGCGCAGTCCGACATGGAATTGGAGCCCGCTTTGAGCGTGTTGCCGTTTTTGGCCGCAAAAATGGCAATGCCGTTGTTGTTACCGCTGAGCTGCTGGCGCAACTCCTGAAACTCGCGCACCGAGGGCACGGGCCGGTTGAAATATTTCCACCAGGGATAATCAGGCCCAAACGTCCACGGCCATTTCTCGACGTAAATCACTTTGTCGCCCACAAAATTCATGCTGCTGCGAATATTGGCTTCCAGCGAATCGACGATGGTGAAAACGGCGATGATGGAAAAAATACCGACCGTGACGCCCAGCAGCGACAGAATGGTGCGTAATAAGTTGGATTTGAGGGCGTCCCAGGCAAACCGGAAACTTTCAAAGGTGAGGCGGAGGGCTAGCATGAGGCAGGGGGCACACGTAATGTTCAGTATCCGGAGTCAAAAGACGTAAAACCGGCGGGAAGTTGCTGAGGTCTAAACTTGCACGCCGCACATCGCCGGGCGCGAAAACGGATATTCTAAGAAAAAGCCGTACTTTTGCCTCCCCAAATTTCCGTATATTCCCCCAAATACTGCCCCATGGCGATGAAATTGCATGAGTTCAAGTTCGAACTCCCCGAAGAACTGGTGGCTCTGCATCCGGCCCGCAACCGCGACGAAAGCCGCCTGATGGTGCTGCACCGCGCAACCGGCCAAATTGAGCACCGCACCTTCAAGGATATTCTGGATTATTTCGTCGAAGGCGACGTCATGGTGCTGAATGACACCAAGGTATTTCCGGCCCGCCTGTACGGCAACAAAGAGAAAACCGGCGCCAAAATCGAAGTTTTCCTGCTGCGCGAACTCAACAAGGAACTCCGCCTGTGGGACGTGCTGGTGGACCCCGCTCGCAAAATTCGGGTGGGCAACAAGCTGTATTTCGGCGAATCCGATATGGTGGCCGAGGTCATCGACAACACCACCTCGCGCGGCCGCACCATCAAGTTTTTGTTTGATGGCACCGACGAGGAATTCCGCAAGGCGCTGTACGAGCTGGGCGAAACCCCCATTCCCAAAGAAGTCCTGAACCGCGAAACCGAGCCCGCCGACAAAGAGCGGTACCAGACCATCTACGCCGAGAACATCGGCGCTGTGGCCGCTCCCTCGGCCGGCCTGCACTTCACCCGCGAGGTGATGAAGCGCATGGAAATCAAAGGCGTAGAGCCGGCTTTTGTGACCCTGCACGTGGGCTTGGGCACCTTCCGCACCGTGGACGTGGAAGACCTGACCAAGCACAAGATGGACTCGGAGAACTTTATCGTGACGGCCCCGGCCTGCGAAATCGTGAACAAGGCCCTCGACGCCAAGAAAAAAGTGTGCGCCGTGGGCACCACCACCATCCGCGCCATGGAGGCGTCGGTGTCGGCCAATGCCCGCATGAAGCCCACCCAGGGCTGGATTGACCGGTTTATCTTCCCGCCCCACGATTTCAAAATCGCCAACTGCTTGCTCACCAACTTCCACATGCCGGAGAGCACGCTCATTATGTTGGCCGCCGCTTTTGCCGGCTACCCCCTGCTGATGGAGGCGTACAAGGAAGCCATCAAAGAGAAATATAAGTTTTTCAGCTACGGCGATGCCATGCTGATTCTCTAAGAATTGACAAAGCACGAAAGCCCGGTTGCCAATGCGGCAGCCGGGCTTTCGTGCTTTTTGGGCTGGTTCGTCGCGCTTGCTTCGATGGGAGCCTGATACTTTTATACCATGTTGTCTTCTCAGAATCGTTCCGTAGCGCCATCGTCCCATCATCCCCAGCGCTTCGCGGTGCTGGTGGCAGGCGGCAATGGCAGCCGCATGGCGGCCGACCGTCCCAAACAGTTCCTGCTGTTGCGCGGCGAACCCGTGCTGCTCCACACGCTGCGCCGCTTTGCCGAACCCGCGCTGAACGTGGCGGAAATAGTGGTGGTACTGCCCGCCGACCAATTAGGCACCTGGGCAGCCCTGTGCGAACAGCACCACGTGAGCATTCCGCACACGCTGGTGGCGGGCGGCGCCAGCCGCTGGGCTTCGGTGAAAGCCGGCTTGGCGGCGTTGAACAACCACCAGGAAGGCCTGGTGGCCGTGCACGACGGCGTGCGGCCGCTGGTGTCGCGCCTAGTGGTGGAGCGCACTTACGTGGCGGCAGCCACGCACGCGGCGGCGGCAGCGGCCGTTATGCCCAAAGACTCGGTGCGGCTGGTGTCGCAGCACGGCTCTTCGGCGCAGAACCGGAGCCGCCTGCGCCTCATGCAAACGCCTCAGACTTTTGAAATTGACTTGCTGCGCCGCGCCTACGCTATGCCCGAGCTGGCCTCCTTCACCGACGACGCCACGGTGGTGGACGATTTGTGCCGGGTGCAGTTGGTGGACGGCGACTACCGAAACATAAAAATCACTACCCCGGAAGACCTGATGGTGGCGGAAGCTCTGCTGGCGCAGTAGCGCATGCGTGAGCTTGTGCGTTCTTTGTGAAACTCCTTTCACTTCTGTTTTACCACACCCGACACGGGCTCCAACCCGTGCTTCCCCCCTCATGGAATATACCAGCCTGCTCTACGACGTGCGCCCCGATGGCGTGGCCACCATCACCCTGAATCGTCCGGATGTCTTCAATGCCTTCAACGACCCGCTGAGCTACGAGCTACAGGACGCCCTGAAGCAAGTGGCGCGCGATGCCGCGGTGCGCGTGGTGGTGCTCACCGGCGCGGGCCGGGCTTTCTGCTCCGGTCAGGACTTGAAGGCGGCGCAGGGCGCTGAGAAACGCTCTTTCTACGATTCGCTGCACAAGCGCTACAACCCCATCATTCGGGCCATGCGGGCGCTGCCTAAGCCTATTATTGGCCGCATCAACGGCGTGGCGGCGGGCGCGGGCTGCTCGCTGGCGCTGGCCTGCGATGCGCTGGTGGCCAGCACCGAAGCTTCTTTGATTGAGGTATTCATCAACATTGGCTTGGTGCCGGATTCGGGGTCTTCGTGGTTCTTGCCTCGGTTGGTGGGCACGCTCAAAGCCTTCGAACTGTGCAGCCTCGGCTCCAAAGTACCCGCCGAAGAAGCGTTGCGCCTCGGCTTGGTGAATCAGGTAGTGGCCCCAGAGCAATTGGACGAAGCCACTTATGCCCTGGCTGCCCGCTACGCGGCCTCGCCCACCAAATCCATTGGCCTGCTTAAGCAAATGCTGAACAAAGCCGGCGCGGCCACGCTCGACGAGATGTTGGACTACGAAGCCCACTGCCAGCAAATTGCCGGGGAAACCGAGGATTATGCGGAAGGAGTGAAAGCATTCAGCGAGAAGCGCAAGCCTGTTTTCAAAGGTGCTTAGCATTCGCTACCACATTTTGCTACGCTGCTTAAGCAGTGCTTTCAACGCAGCGGTATTACCATAGAAAAGAAAGGCCCTCTCGTAAACGAGAGGGCCTTTCTTTTCTGCAGCAGAGGCAAACTAGCGCAGGGTGATGGTGCGCGTGCGTTTGCCATTGATGGTGACCGAAGCAATATTATCGCACACGCCGGCGCCCGTGGGGTCGTAGTTCAGCAGCAGGCTGTTGCCCTTAGAGTTTTCGATTTTGACGGTGCCCGCCACGAAATGCCGGAAGCAGCCCACAGTGAAGCGCTTGATAAGCGGCTGGCCAATGGTGGCCGTGTATTCCACGCCCCGGCGGTTGGTGCCGCTGGTGGCACCGGTGATGCTGTATTCGTCGTCGGCCAACTGGGGCGTGCCGAAACCCGCCGTGCGGGTAAATACTCGGTTGGCCGTCCAAGAATGCGTGCCGCCGTTATTGGCCAGAATGATGCTGGCACTGGGCACATTTACACTAAAGGAGCCACTGCCCAGGTCCGTAAAAATGCGGGTGGCAGTGTGCTGGTTGTCGTTCACAAAATACTCAACGCGGGTGACGATGGCCTCGGAATGCCGACGCAGGTTCGGGCCGGTGAAAACGACCACGATTTTGCCACGGCGGTAGCGCCCGTCGGGGCACAGGCAATTGGTGGGGCCAAAGTCGATGACTAGAGTGCGGGTTTCGGCGGTGTAGGTGCGCGTGGCGCAAGTGCCCAGCAGGCGGCCCAGTTCGGCGGAGCCGGCCACAGCGGGGCTGCCGGTCACGGCTTCGTCTTGGGGGGCGGCAGCCGTGAGCAGGTCGCTGCTTAGCGCGGTTTCTTCGTCGCCGCTGCCGTGGTCTTCGGCCGAAACGACATCATCGGGCGCAACTTGGTCGGCGTCACGTTGGCAACTGCTGGTGAGCAGCAACCCGCTGGCGAGGCTGGCAAAAGCGAGGACGCGAAGAGAAATAGTACGCATAATGAACGGTGAAAAAAGGGTGAAATGAACAGTGTTTGTGGCCGGTTGGAAGCGAGCAAACCGTATGGGTTTAAAGCACCTGCCAAAAATATTCAACCAGCCCGTCAGGAACCCGGCTCCGGCCCCGTCGTATAGCGTGACAACTATACCTCAGCCCTTTCACCAATCCATTTTTTATGTTCCTTTTCCAGTTGCCTTCCGTCGCTGTGCGCCCGTTAATTTTTCGGTTAGCCGTGGCGCTGCCGCTGCTCTCGGCGTGTTCATCGGGCGGCAGTGGTAACGATGCCGTGGACGCGGCCAACGCGGAAAATCGGGATAAAATCAGTGCGGCCGATGTTACCGAAAAGCAGGAGGACGATGCTGACTTCCTGGTGAAAGCCACCAGCAACGCCCTGCTGGCCGTGGAATTGGGCAAGCTGGCACAGGCCCGAGCCACCACTCCCACCGTGCGCGCCTACGGCACCCGCTTAGTGCAGCACCGGCTGGGGCTGCTCAGTGCCCTGCGCACGTTGGCCGCCGCCAAGCAGCTAACCATCCCCCCGGCCCTCGGCGGCGACGAGCAGGCGGCCTACCACGAGGTGAGCACCGCCACCGGCTCGCAGTTAGACAAGAGCCTGATGAAGCTCATCGTCAAAGTTCAGGGGCAGGATGAGGACGCCTTCGACGACATGAAAGACGATGCGTACGATGGCGACATTCGGGGATTTGCGGCCAAATACCACCCTCCCGTGCAGGAGGAGCTAGCCGGCGCCGAAGAAGTAGCCGATGCCATCGAAGACCTGCCGTAGCGCAGCGGGCATCCTTGCTGGTGTTGTCGTGGCATTGCCGCTGGAGAAAAGTCTGCGGCTTGTTGAGTCCCAGCATATGCGTAGTGACGCACCTTGCAGCCACCAACTCAAAAGCTGTATTTCGGCTATTACCTGGGTTGCCACTAACTGCTAACCATGTTGGTAATCAACCGTTCCGCTTATACATTTTTGAATAATAAAATACAGCAAAGTACGTAACATCTTGCCCTTGCCTGGCCGTAGTATTGGTACTACCAGCGGCTTGGCCTGTGGCAAAGCCGGTGTGTGGTGATGGTTTTTTCAATCCTTTCCCACAAACTCATTCCTTTATGAAACGTGCTTTCTTTCCCTTGGTGGCAACTGGCCTGCTGGCTCTGGCCTCCTGCGGCGACGCCAATAAATCTACTTCTGCCGAGGGCGGCAACGCCAGCGACAACACCATGACAAGTTCGGCCACCGGCGGCGATACGGTGTCGACAACCATGCCCGCAGGCGCTGAAAACCCCGAGAATCAACCGCAAAACGCTGGTTCTGCCAAAGGAATCGCCGGCATGGCCAAAGGCGACCCTAATGGTCCGACCGCGCCCCACAAAGACGACGCGGAGTTCATGAAATCGGCGGCGCATAGCGACCAAAACGAGATTCAGCAAAGCAAAATGGCCTTGGCCAAAGGAGTGACCGGCATGGCGCGCGACATGGCCAACAAAATGATTGCTGACCACACCAAATCGACCGCGGAGTTGAAGGTCATTGCCGCCAAAAAAGGCGTAACCCTGCCCACCGACATGGACGCCGAGCACAAGGCCATGGCCCCTGCCATGCAAAAGCTTTCGGGCAAAGAGTTCGAGCAGAAATACATGGCCCAGATGCTGGCCGACCACCAAAAGACGGCCAACACCATGCGCGCCCACGAGCAAATGACCAAAGACGCCGACCTTAAAGCTTTCATCAGCAAAACGGTGCCGGTAGTAGAGCAACACCTGAGCATGGCCCAGCAAAACAACAACATGAAAATGTAGTCGGACTGGCTGCTCATTAGCAGCCACGCCGCCGTGCCGGAAGTGCCACACCAAAAAAGCCTCTGCAACTAATTGCAGAGGCTTTTTTGGTGTGGCACTAATACAATTATTGGATTCGGCGTCTTACTTGGCAATGGGCGCAGCAGTCCACTTAAGCTTGTAAGTATCGCAGCCCAAACCGGTGATGTTCATGCGAAAAGTACCCGCCGCAGCGGTTTTACCAGTAAAGTTGCCCTGCAACTCAAAGCGCCACGAGCCGCCTGTGGGTGGGTCAAGTACCACGCCACTCACTTTGCCTTTTACGATGTTGAACTTGTCTTTCGGGCCCACTACCTGCCGCTCAAGTCGGCCACTGCACCTCCAATAACCATCAAAGGTTAGCTCAGAAAGGGTTTTACCATCGGGCGACACCACAAAAGTGATTTTGTCGCCCTTCATGCCGTTGCTGACGGTGCCCGTCCAGCGAGTGCTCTTGGGAGGAGCCGTAGCGATGGCACCGATGAGCAAAGAGGAGAAGAGTATGGATTTGAGCATAAAAGAAAGGTGGGAAAAAGAGCGGCGAAGCTAGCAGTATTCTAACCTCCCACCAACAAAAACACCGCCCGAAACCCACTGATAGCTGGATTCCGGGCGGTGCAGATTAACAATCAACAAATTGACTATCCCAAGTATTTAAACTTTCTCGACTTTGGCTTCGCTGTACTTGCTGACTTTAAGTTCTTCGGCCAGGAAACGCGCCGTGTGCCCTTTATCTGACTTGGCTACCTGCTCTGGAGTGCCTTGGGCGACGATGGTGCCGCCGCCCGCACCGCCTTCGGGGCCAATGTCGATGACGTGGTCGGCTACTTTAATCAGGTCGAGGTTATGCTCGATGATGAGAACGGTATTGCCCTTGTCGGCCAGCTTCTGGAGCACGTCGGCGAGGTGGTTGATATCCTCGAAGTGCAGGCCAGTAGTCGGCTCGTCGAGGATATAGAACGTTTTGCCGGTGTCTTTTTTGCTGAGCTCGGTGGCCAGCTTCACGCGCTGGGCCTCGCCGCCCGAGAGCGTGGTGGCTTGTTGGCCCAAGGTGAGGTAGCCCAGACCGACTTCGTTCAGCGTCTTGATTTTGCGCAGGATGCGGGGCTGGAATTCAAAGAACTCCACGGCCTTTTCCACGGTCATGTCCAGGATGTCGGTGATGGACTTGCCTTTGAAGCGCACTTCCAGCGTTTCGCGGTTGTAGCGGCGGCCTTTGCAGGTTTCGCAGGGCACGTGCACGTCGGGCAAGAAGTTCATCTCGATGGTGCGAATACCGGCACCTTCGCAGGTTTCGCAGCGCCCGCCCTTCACATTGAAAGAGAAGCGGCCCGGGCCATAGCCGCGGATTTTCGCCTCCGCCATCTCGCCAAATAATTGGCGGATTTCGGTGAACACGCCCGTGTAAGTAGCCGGGTTCGAGCGCGGCGTGCGGCCAATGGGCGACTGGTCCACTTCAATCACCTTGTCCACCAAATCCAAACCCTCAATCGCACTGTAAGCCAGCGGCTCCTTCTTGGAGTTGAAGAAGTGTTGGTTGAGAATCGGATATAGGGTGTCGTGGATGAGCGTGGATTTGCCGGAGCCGGATACGCCGGTGACAGCCACCAGCTTGCCGAGCGGCACTTTTAGGGTCACATTTTTGAGATTGTTGCCCTTGGCGCCTTTCAGCACCAGTTCGGCGCCTTCGCCCTTGCGCTTCTTTTTGCGCATTTCGATGTGCTTCTGCCCGCTCAGGTACTGGGAGGTGAGCGAGCCAGAGTTCAGAATTTCCTGCGGCGTGCCCGAAGCCACGATGTGGCCGCCGTGAATGCCGGCGCCGGGGCCAATATCCAACACGTGGTCGGCATGCAGAATCATGTCCTTGTCGTGCTCCACCACAATCACCGAGTTGCCGATGTCGCGCAGGTGCTGCAGCGCCTTGATGAGCCGCTCGTTGTCGCGCTGGTGCAGGCCAATGCTCGGCTCGTCCATGATGTAGAGCACGCCTACAAGCTGGGTGCCAATCTGGGTGGCGAGGCGAATGCGCTGGCTTTCGCCGCCGCTCAGCGTACGCACGGGCCGGTGCAAGTTCAAGTAATCCAGGCCTACTTCGAGCAGGAAGCCGATACGCTTGCGAATTTCCTTGAGCAGTTCGCGGGCAATGACGTTCTGGCGGTCCGTGAGGCGGCTTTCCAGGCCCTCGAACCAAGCGGCCAGCTCGTTCAAATCCATCACCGACAGCTCACCGATGTTTTTGCCGTCCATCTTGAAGTGCAGGCTTTCCTTTTTGAGGCGGTAGCCTTCGCACTCCGGGCAGGCTTGGGCCTGCGCATATTGGGCTATCCACTCGCGGATGTTATCCGACTCAGAGTCCATCTGCCGGCTCAGGAAGGGGATTATTCCCTCAAACGCTTCCGTATACTGGCTTTTGCTATCGTCGGCCTCGTCCTCCGAAATGCCGTGGAGCAGGCGCTTGAGCAGGTCCTCCGGCAGCTTGTCGATGGGCGTGTTCAGCGTGGCCTTGTGCTTTTTGAGGATGACCTGCAGCTGCTGGAAAATCCAGATGTCGCGGTAGTCGCCCAGGGGTGCAATACCGCCGCGCGCGATGCTCAGCTTGCGGTCGGGCAGTACACTTTCCTCCGTAATTTCCTGCACCTCGCCCAAGCCGTTGCAGGTGGGGCAAGCACCGTAGGGCGAGTTGAAGCTGAACGTGTTGGGCGCCGGGTCATCGTAGGCGATGCCGGTGGTGGGGTCCATCAGAAAGCGCGAAAAGAACTGTGGCTGCGCTTTTTTGGCATCGGGGTCGAGCACCAGCATGGTGCCTTTGCCGTGCGTCAGAGCATTCTGCACCGAGCCGCTGAGGCGGAACCGGTCTTCTTCCTTCACCACCAGCCGGTCAATCACGATTTCGATGTCGTGAATTTTGTAGCGGTCCACCTGCATCTTGGGTGTGATATCGAGCAACTCGCCATCAACCCGCACTTTGGTGAAGCCCAGCTTAGCAATTTTCTGAAAATCTTCGCGGTAGTGGCCTTTGCGGCCCTTTACCACCGGCGCCAGCACCACCAGCTTCTTGCCATCAAAGTGCTTGAGGATGTAGTTGATAATCTGGTCGTCGCTCTGCCGAATCATCTTCTTGCCCGTAGCATAGCTGAAGGCTTCGGCCGTGCGGGCATAGAGCAGGCGCAGGAAGTCGTAAATCTCCGTGATGGTGCCCACCGTGGAGCGCGGGTTGCGCGAAGTCGTCTTCTGCTCGATGCTGATAACCGGCGACAGGCCCTCAATCTTGTCCACATCGGGCCGCTCCAAGCCGCCCATGAAGCTGCGGGCGTAGGCCGAAAACGTCTCCATGTAGCGCCGCTGGCCTTCGGCGTAAATGGTGTCGAAGGCCAGGCTCGACTTGCCCGAGCCCGAGATGCCCGTGAACACCACCAACCGGTTGCGCGGAATCTTAACCGTTACGTTTTTCAGATTGTGCTCGCGGGCGCCGTACACTTCAATGAAGGGCGCTTCGAGGTGCTGGGAGGCCGGGCTGTGGCCGTTGAGTTGGCCGTGGGTGTGCACCGTAACGGGGCCCGCAGCAGGCAGCTCGGTCATGGTGCGCACGGTGGCGGCCGTTTCAGCCGCTTGGGTTGCACCGTTTTTAGCTGGGTCTTTCAGCGGGGCGGCTTTGGCTTTAGGGGCTTTGGCAACCGGGGTAGCAGTGGATTTTTTGGCCATTCAGAAACGCAGCGAATAAGTGCGCAAAGGTACGAGAAAGAGAACCCGAAGGCTAATGGGAAAGCACAATTTGCCACTCGCATTAGCCAATTGCAATAAGCTCGGTGGTTGGTAACAGCAATAGCTTCCCGTTTGTGCCCGTAGATAAAATTGAGCTGCCAAAACCCGTACGCTAGCAGCGGCGTACCAAGCCCGCGCCTAGCTTGGCACTGTCCTTGCCAAGGCCAAGCATTCCCTCTCGCTTTTTTAGCAAACCCTTATGAACCATCTCCTCAAGCCCTTGCGCGCAGCCCTCTTTGGCTTATTTGCGCTGGCCGCTGCCCCCGCAGCTCACGCCCAGATTAACATCAACATCAACCCGCCGAGCTGGGGTCCGGCCGTGCCCCAGGGCCAGCAGTATTACTACATTCCCGAAACCAATGGTTTCTACGACGTGCCGGCCCGGCAGTACGTGGTGCAACGCGACGGCCGCTGGATTCGAACCAGCACACTTTCGGGCTATAACACCAGCAATTTCCACCCCGTGGTAGTGGACTACGTGGGCTCCAAACCCTGGTCGCGCTACGATGAGTACCGCCGGAAGTACCCCCGCGGCGGCAACCCCAGCAACGGCGCCCTGCCTCCCGGCCAAGCTAAAAAGCAAGGCTACCGCGCCAACCCCAGCAACGGTGGCTTGCCTCCCGGACAAGCCAAGAAAATGGGTAACCACGGCTACAACAATGGCCCCGGCAAAAGCAACGGAAACGGCAAAGGCAAGAAATAAGCCGTTGCTGCCAACCACTTTTCAAGACCTGTCCCTCGCCCGGGCAGGTCTTTTTTTATGGATTAAACCTAATAGAAGAATTTGAAAGTTTTACTCTATCATTTTTTTATTATTCTTTACTTATGTGCTTTATAGTGTAGTAGCAGTTATAATCACACATCAGAACATGTAGCCCAGCAGTAGCGTACCAGGCCCAAGTTTAGCTTGGCACTGTCCTTGCCAATGCTAATTATTATCTTTTGATTTCCCTTTATGAAACATCTTCTCAAACCTCTGCGCATTGCCTCGCTGGCTGCTTTCGCTCTGACCGCCGCTCCACCGGCTGTCCATGCTCAGACTAAGGCCACGGTGACGGCCCCGAGCTGGGGCCCGGCCCTGCCGGCCGGCAAGCGCTACTACTACATCCCCGAGGTCGACGGCTTCTACGACGTGCCGGCCCGCGAGTACGTGGTCAAGCGCAGCGGCCGCTGGATTCGGGCCACCAGCCTGCAGGGCGCCAACACCACCACCTTCCACCCCGTGGTCATGGACTACCTCGGCTCCGAGCCCTGGTCGCTCTACACCGCCTACCAGGCCAAGTACGACAA
>NZ_JADQDQ010000011.1 GCF_015694725.1 Hymenobacter jeongseonensis
CAGCAGGAAGCGGGCGGCCACGAAGACATAGTGCTTGGTCATGTTAGCAATTATAAGCACAAACAGAATACCCTCCTATCCCTGAACCCCTAGCAACTGGCCAGAACCTGGTAGCAATTGGCCACTGCAGGGCTAAACGAGTTTAGGAAACTGGTCTACGAATCAAAGTTTACGAAATGCGCCAAGGGGATGAGTTTCGTGAACTCCTACAGGCTGATGGAATGCTTTTGGTTGAAAAGAAATATTTGGCCTTTGCATGGCGCCTTCCTACGCCGAAACCTTTGCCCCTATTTCTTCATCCTCGTTTATTATTTTTCATGCAAAAAAGACTGTACCCCTGCCTTCTACTGGCTGGAATTGCCCTGAGCACCCAATCGTGCGCCGTCCATAGCGGCTTGATTACCGGAGGCGCCAATCTGCAAACCAATAACTTTTCCTACGTGGCCAGCAATGTGCAAGGCACCGCCAAAACCAAGTACATTTTTGGTATTGGGGGCTTGTCCAAAAGCGCGCTGGTGGCGGAAGCCAAAAAAGATTTGACCAAGAATCACCCGCTTAAATCCGGGCAGGCGTATGCCAACTTCATCCTGGATTTCCGCGGGTCCTA
Organism: Hymenobacter jeongseonensis; assembly: GCF_015694725.1. Lineage (GTDB taxonomy): Bacteria > Bacteroidota > Bacteroidia > Cytophagales > Hymenobacteraceae > Hymenobacter > Hymenobacter jeongseonensis. The sequence goes on from NZ_JADQDQ010000011.1 coordinate 608, forward strand.
CTTACCGATTGTCACAGGCAATCGATGCACGCTCACGGCAGATATTGTGGAGTTCAGTGGGGTCCTGCCGTCCGGACAATCGGCAGTGCCGAGCACTCCTAATTCCTCTTCAAAGGAAAAGGGCGAATAACCGGTTCACGGACAGGAGTACGATACTTCAAGTCTAGTCATCATACAAAAGCCGCAGCCTAAACAGACTGCGGCTTTTGTATAGAGAGAGGTTTTACCAGCGTAATATCAAACGTTCTTGCTAAACGGTGGTTCTAAGACATTTTACATGGCAAAGAATTGGGGAAGGGAGGAATTAATCTATTTTTTAAGAAGGGCCTTCCGGGGCCCTTTTTTGTGCCCAGCCGGGTCATTTTGCGTGGTGCTCGTCTCAGACAACTAGATCAAAGGCCATTGCTACCTACCAGCGTGGGCACATTGTTGCACCGACCCCACACTTTAACAGCGAGCTTATAATTAATAGTGACAATATACCACAGGATAGTTATCTTTAAGGTTAAAAGGTTTATATTGCTAGTACGATACTTAATTTCCCTCTATTCATGCTAAGACGTTTCCTCCCTCGCGTCGCGTATGCCCTCATCTGCTCAATGCTGCTCCTTTCGGGCTGCCAGAAAACGGAAGAGCCACCTCAGTCGCCAACTCCGCCAACTCCGCCAACGTCGCCGACAGGTGGCCTAACGGTCTTTGACAACGTGAGGGTAATTGATTCCACGTTGTTTCGACTCGACACCGCCAGCACCCAACTGGCGGCTGGCAATTACCGCTTCACGGCCAGCGGGGCGCCCTTGAACATGCCTGTGGGGGCTGTCATCGTCGGCGCCCAAGGGTACGGATTCTTGCGCAAGGTGACAGGCAGCTCCACGGCCGGTAACGTGACTACCCTGACGACCGAACCCGCGAGCCTCGCCCAAGTCTTCAGCAGCGGCACCTTGGACCTGCCCATCGACTTTGGCGTGCTGCAGGGCCGCTCTACGATTAAGCAGGGCCGCGGCACGGCGGATGCAGCCGGCATTCACTACTCGGCCAGCAACATTCCGGTCATCCAACGCTCCGGCCTCTCGGTGACCATCCGCAGCGTCAAGGCAGATTTGGAGCCTCATATGCGCTTCAAAGCCGAATTTGGCTTATTGGGCTTGACTAGCGCCGAAGTGGCTACGCGCGGCGGAATATTCGACGCCAACATGGTCCTGAACACCAACGTGGGCGGGGCGTTGGCTTTCCCCAACGAGCCGATTCGACTGAAGCGGTTCACCCACGTGATCCGAACGGCCGTGCCTTCCGTGCCCTTCCCCGTGCCCGTAGTCATGTTCGTTGTCGTCACCTTGAACTTGGAGACCTCCATGGCGCTGAATGCCGGTTTAAATTACGATGGCACCCTGGCTAGTCACGCGAATTTTGACCTGGGAATGGCCTACGCCAACGGAAAATGGCAAGGCATCAACAATGTGGTAACGGAAAACTCTTACCTCCCCGGCCCGGTGACCGTCAACGCCACGGGGGACGCATCGGTGGCGCTGGTGCCAAGACTGGACGTGAGGTTCTATAACATGGTGGGGCCTTACATTGCCTTGGACCTGAAGGCTGGCTTTAAAGTAACGTCGGGCGCGCCAAATTGGGACTACGAATCCACTGCTGGCATCGACGCCAAAGCGGGGCTGGCCGCCGGCAGCTTCTTGGGGCCGCAGGTGGATAATTTCAACGCGACTTGGCCCTGGGTGCGGTTTGTGCAAAAAGCGCCGGAACGCCTCGAGTTGACGTCGGGCAACAACCAGACCGGGCCGAGCGCCACCGCGCTGCCTCAGCCCGTGCGCACCCGGGTGCTCAACTCCCGGGGGGGACCGGTGCAATTTGTACGGGTCTCCTTCACGCCCGCTCCCAACCACGGGAGCGTTTCCCCGGCCAGCGTAACGACTGACGCGAACGGCTACGCCCAAACCAGTTGGACCCTGGGAACGGCAGGCGGCGTGCAGAGCCTGAGCGTCACGGCCAAAAAGGGCGATGGACAGGATATCAGCAACGCCCCGCTTGCCGTCACAGCCACTATGGGCGGCTGCTTAACGCCAGCTCAATCGGCCCTGCTTACCGGCGGCGGCACCAAAGTGTGGCACTTGGTGACGTTTCAGTCCACCAGCACTGGTGCCCCAGTACAGGCTATCGGGCCGCCTATTCGATACAGCTTCAACAGCAATAATACGCTTATGCAGGACCTTTGGCAAACCATGATTAAGGACGTTCCACCTGCCCCCATTGAGTATTTAAATATACAAAGAGCTACTCCACTGACAGTGTACGGACCCGATCCTTTTTGTAGGCCAAATATCGGTTTTTCAATAGGTTATGGGAGTGGCCAAATTGTTGCCCTTACGGCCACGCAGCTAGTTGTTCGTGCCGAAAACTCGGCTGGCTACAGTATTTTTACGTTCCGGCCAGAGTGAGCGCGTGTTGAAACAAAAACTGTTGTCATGGGTGGTCGTAACCTTTAGAAAGGAGCATTATTCTTCGTGAACGATTCTCAACCCAGCCAAGGCGGAATCGATGCGGCCGGTTGGCCCCACCTGCCAGAGTCCTTTCCCCGTGGCAAAGGCAGAGGACGCCTCCACCCGAAGCGTTTTGCGCTTAAGGGTCCCACCTTCCGGCAGCCGGTCCAAGTGGATGAGACCGTCCGTTCGGGTATAGCGGCCGTGGGTAATGGTTTCCGAAAACAGGCCGGCGCTGGTGTGGTCAAAGGTGCCGTTGGCTCGTAATTCCAGCCACTCTGCGGTTCCAGCCACCGAGTCGACGGACGCTTGTAAGACCACGGAGCTGGCCATATAATGCTGTGCCCCCACGACCACGAGCAGGGAAACCGCGACGCCGACCGTGATGTTGACAATGTTCGCCATGCGGGGGACAAGGTAGGTACTTGTTTAGCCAAACGGTCCTAAGGTAAACGAGGGAATTGCTGACCTTTGCGGGCATGAAGCTTACTCGCTACTTGTTAATGTTGCCGCTGTTTGCCTGTGCAGCCACCGACACCTGGCAGTCCTTCGCAATAGATAAACGACTCACCGTAGAGCTGCCCGTTCAGGCCACAGAGCTAAATGTGGCCCAGATGCTGCCCGCTGGCCAAGCTCCCACACATACCCAGACATGGGTGGCGCGGGCGTCGGAAGGACTATGCGTAATCATGCGAATTCCTTACGTGAATGTCGAAGTAATTAGACAAGGGGACACAACGCAGCATCGGCTTTTTTATGATAGTGTAGTCAAGGGGGCATTGGCAGATGAAAACCAGGCTCATCTACTCAAGCGCACTCCCTTCCAAATAGCTGGCGGCCTTGGCATCGAGATTAAGTATACAGTATTAGATGCGCGCACAGGCCATCGTAGAGTGCGTTACATGCGCAGTCTTATTTTGGAGTCTATCGGCTATAATCTTCTTTTCCGGCCTGCTAACCTCTCCGACAGCTTGGGCTTAGTTGACCACGCCCAGCGCCGACGCTTCTTTAATTCCATCACGATAAATCCATAGCCTTTTTACTCGCTCCTCTATCGATGCGGAAGTGAGAAAGGCCCTTAACAGAATTGGCTGTCCACTCTAACAAACGTTCAGTGAAAGGGTGATTCATCTGCGCAACCCCGACCGGGTTGCGCCATGCGCCCCGGCCGTGCCCGGTCACGGGCTCACGGGGTGTTGCCGGTCCGGGTACGGCGGGTGGCCCGTGCCGCGCCGTCGCGAACAATGGCCGCCAGCGCCGGGTCGCGCCGGGCAAAGTAGTCCCGGCTGCTCAGTTCCGTCCGGAGGCGGGGCGCGATGTCGGGCGTACTCAAATCCAGGAACAGGTAGGGCGCCAGCTCGGGGTGTGGGACGGGGGAGTAGCTGTGAAACCGGTCGGCGAAGTGCACGTCCAGGCGCGAGTGGGGCAAGGTCAGGTTCCCCCCCTCTGCCCAAAAGTCCAGCGCATCGCCCGCCGGGCCTCTACCACGATGGCCCCCGCCTGCCGCAGCTGGGCCGCGTGGTAGAGGCCCGCCGAAAAGGTGGCCGGCCCGGTGATGACGTACAGCCGGGCCCCGCGCTCCCGGGCCAGGGCCGCGAACTGCGCCCAGAACTCCCGGGCCACGAGCAGGTTGCCGCCGGTGTTGTGGCGCAGGTCCACCACGGCCTTGGCCACGGGCCGAACCCGCAGCTCGGCCAGCACGCGGGCCCCGAAGGCCGCGACGGTTTCGGTGCCGGGCTGGTTGCCGGCGCGGTTGTACTGCACGTACAGGAGCTGTTCGGCCGGCAGGTAGTGCTGCCAGTACTGGCGCAAGGGGCGGCGCAGGTACAGCGGCAACCGGGTAGAATCATCCGGCAGCGCGCTCGCCCAGCTGGCCCCACGGCCCGGATGGCCCGGGTGCAGGTCCCACCACGCTTCCAGCGGCAGGCGGGAAGGGGCCAGGGGCAGCGGCTGCAGCGGCGCGCGCAGGTGCTTGCCCGCGCGCGTGCGCACCTCCAGCGCAAGGCCGCCGCCGGCGCCGACCAGGCCCAGCCCCTGCAGGATTTCGGGGCTGGTGAGCGTATACGTGCTCATGTACGCTTGCCACGCGGCGTTGCCGGCGTAGAGCGGGGCCACGCGCCGAAGCAGGGCTTCGGGGCGCTGCCCGGCCAACCGCTCGACTTTGGCGCCCAGCAACGCCGCGTGCGCGGGCGTGGTTTTGACCACGTACAGCCCGTCGGCAAACCACCACAGGCGGACGGGGTACCGGCGCAGCACGCTGCGGTTGCGCAGCAGGTAGAGCCGCGTATGGGCATTGCCGCTCGTGGCCACGGCCGCGGCCAAGCCCACCAGTAGCTGCGGCGCGCTCAGCTGCGCCGCCGAGTCGCGCAAGGCGCTCACCCGGGCGCGGAATTGGGCGGCCCTGGCCGGGCTGAACGTTTTGTCGCGCCGCAGAAAGGAGTCCAGCACCACCTGCAGGTCCTGCCGCCACTGGGCGGGCGTGAGCGTGGGTTGGGCCCGAGCGGGCCGGGGCGGCAAGGCGACGAGCAGGAGCAGCAGGAGCAGCAGGAGACGGGCAGGAAGCATTCGTCAAGCGGTTGAGCAGCCCCTCTGCAGCGGCCACGGGTGAAACAACGGGGCTACCGCTCGGCCCGTGATTCGTTACAACAACCCGCGCGTTTATTTTTAGGAGCCTTAAGTTGACAGACCTTTGCTGCAAGAAGTATCACCACTCATGAAGTAGTATGCACCCCCTTTCAACAGTACAAGAGTGGCTTGAGGCGGGAAAGCAAATAGGTACAACCTTCTCCTACGAAAAAGCTGGTCAGACGCATTGGGCTTCTGTTGGCGTCCAGTGGTGGAATGGTGCCTACAAGATTTACCTGAGCGACATCGCGGAAGCACTGATAGCCATGAGCGAAGAGCACCTACAAGAAGAGGTCGTAGAGGTAGCCAGGTACGAGGACATTGCCCCCGTATTGGCTATAAAGACCAGCGTCAAGCTCGAGAACTTAGCTCCGTGTAAAGGGCAGAAGGTATTTAACCCGAAGTTCAGCTAAACGGTGATTAAAATTAGATTAAGCCCTTTTACAAGCCGTAAACGTTCGTTTATTAAACTTGCCTGCTTTTCTGCTCCAACTTACTTGCCTGACTTTACGGCTTGAGGTAGAGAGTCGCAGCCGAGTAGCTGGCCAGCACGCCCAACCCGTCGGTTATGTTGCTGGGTACGGTCACGGGACTGGGCAATACGTTGTCGCCATACGACTGCTGCCGCAGGGTTCGCACGTAGTCATAATACGCCTTGGAGACGTGGGCCACGCGCACGTAGGTTGGCCGGTCGGGGTTGGTTTCCAGGCGCAAATGGAACGGAACCGTCTGGCCGTTGAAAAGCCGGTCGCTGAAAAAATACCGGGCTTCCATCGAGAATTCTCCTTCAAAAGGCGCGAACTGAATGATGCTAACCGCCTGGTTGTACGTCCGCGCGTTGTTGAACCGGTCGATTTCGGGCCGGTAGGCCTGCAGGTAGTAGAAATTTTCCTGCGCGGGGTCATCCGTCAGGACGAAGGCGGCCTCCACGGTGCGTGCCCCAAAGTCCGTGTCGGCCCCCCGGCTGGCTTTCACGTCGCGGAGGGCGGGCGGCGCCGGCAGTTGGGTAGTGGCGCGAACGGATGGATAGCCGGGCGCGCTGGCCCGCAGCTCATAGGCCAGCCGGGGCTGCGGCCGGTGCGTGCCGCGGTACTGCCCCTGGCCCTGGTGCGGCAGCTCCTCCAGCAGCTGCCCGGCTTGGTACACCTGCACCAGAGCCGTGGTCAACGGGGTGTGCGGGCCGTTGCTGAAAATACTGCGGCTGGCGCTGAGGTCGGCCGTGAATACGCTGTCGGGGTTCAGCACGCTGTTCAGCACCAGCTGCGGCTCCGGCTCGGGCAAGTCCAGCTCGACCACGGTTTCGCAGCTGCTCAGCAAGGCCAGCAGGGCCAGCAGCCGGCCGAGCGGTTGGCGTGCCGCCCGGCGTATCTTTTTAGAAAGTAAAGCCATAGCTGACAGAAGGCAAAATGGGAAATAAGGACACCTGATACAGCTGCCGGCGCGAGGTGATGCCGGCCGCGGCGCTGCTGAGCCGCACGAAATAGGGGTTCTGACGATTGTAGGCGTTGTAGACCGACACGTTCCAGGTGCGGGTGCCCCACTTCTTGGTCTTGGTGTGGGTCAGGCTTAAGTCCAGCCGGTGGTAGGCGCCGAGGCGGTAGTTGTTGCGCTGCCCCAAATACTCCACGTTCTGCACGAACGGCGTGCTGCTGCCCGGCTGGTACACCGGCTCATTATAGGCCTTGTAAGAAGTGGTGGGCAGCGTGGTAACGAAGCCGGTGCGGTACGTGAAGCTGCCGCCCAACGTGAGGCGCGGACTGAGCTGGTGGTTGGCCACGGCCGCGATGCTGTGCCGCGTGTCGTAGGCGTAAGGGTATTGCTGGTCGAAGTTGATGCCCGGTAGCTGCCGCCATGCCCAGGCCAGGGTGTAGCCCAGCCAGCCGGTGGTTTTGCCCTGGCGCTTGCGCAGCAGCCATTCGGAGCCGTAGCTCCAGCCCCGCCCGGTCACGAGGCGCGTCTCGTAGGGCGCCGAAATCAGGTTGCCGAAGTTGGTTTCGGGCCCGCTGCGCAGGAAGTCCGACACGAAGTCGGCCCCGTCCCGAAACTCGGTCACGTCGCGCATCTCCTTGTAGTACACGTCCGCCGTCAGCTCCCACTGCGCGCCCAGCGGCCGCGCCGCGCCCAGCGCGGCCTGCCAGGAGCGCTGCGGCTTCACCTTGTCGGTGGCCGGCACCCAGATGTCGGTCGGGTTGCCCGTCGAGACGTTGCTGAGCAGGTGCAGGTACTGCGCCATCGTCACGAACGAAGCGCGCAGGCGCAGGTCGTGGGCGGCGGTGTAAGCCAGCGCCAGCCGCGGCTGCAACGACGAGTAAAACGTGCCGTTTACCTGAAAACCCGAGGCGTGCAGGCCCACGCTGGCTTGCAGCCGCTCGCTGAGCTGCAGGCGGTCTTCGGCGTACACGTAGCCTTCGTGGGTGCCGATGGTGGAAAAGGCGTTGGCCTGGAACGTGAGGCTGTCGGTCTTCAGCACGAAGGACTCGGGGCTGAAGCGGTGGTGCGTGTAGCTGGCGCCAAACCGGATGCTGTGCCGGGCATTGGCGAAAAAGTCGGCCTCGGCCTTGGCGCCCCAGTCCACGATGCCCGACCGGTAGTCGGAAAAGCGGCTCAGGCGACTCTCGCCATTCTGCTGCGTGAAGTCGGTGCGCTGGCTGAACTGGTAGCGGCTGTGGGTCAGGGTCAGGTTGGCAAACAGCCGGGGGCCGAAGGTGTGGTTCCAGCGCAGCGCCCCGGTCACGTTGCCCCAGCGCATGGCAAAATCCTGCGTCTCATTTTGGTCGGCCCTGCCGGCAAACTCCTGCTGGTCGCCGAACCGGTCCTGGCCGCCGTACACGCTCAGGTACACCTTGTCGCGGTCCGAGAAGGTGTGGTTTACCTTGGCGTTGAGGTCGAAGAAGTGGTAATTGCCCAGGCTCTCGCCGCTCAGGGCGGCCGCGGCGCTGGTCAGCACGTCGAGGTAGGTGCGGCGGGCGGCCAGCAAAAAAGAGGTTTTCTCGCTGCCGATGGGCCCTTCCAACAGCACTTTCGAGGAAATTAACCCCACTGCGCCTTCGCCGCCGAAGCGCTGGTTGTTGCCTTCCTTCAGCCGCACGTCCACCACCGACGACAGCCGGCCGCCATACTGGGCCGGAAAGCTGCCCTTGAGCAACTCCACGCTTTTCACCGCGTCGGGGTTGAAGACGGAAAACGTGCCCAGCAAATGCGACACGTTGTACACCGGCACCCCGTCGAGCAGCATCAGGTTCTGGTCGGGGCCGCCGCCGCGCACGCTCAGGTCCGACGAGCCCTCGCGGCCGGCCTGCACGCCCGGCAGCAGCTGCAGTGCCTTCACGGCATCGGCCTCACCCAGCAGGCGGGGCAGCTGCTTTAGCTCGGAGCCACGCAAGGTGAGCCGGTCAGACTGGTCCAGGGCCGAGACGGGGTTGCCGGCCACCTCCACCTCACTCAGCTCCCGGGCCAGGGGCTCCAGCCGCAGGGCAATGGTGGTGTCGCGCCGCAGTCCGGCCAATGGTACTTCCAGCGGCGCATAGCCCAGGTAGCGCACTCGCAGCTGGGCCTCGCCAGCAGGGGGTGATACCGGCAGGCGCAAGGAGTAAAAGCCGTACACATTGCTGCCCGTGCCCGTCGCCGGAGGGCCCGCCAAGCTCACGCTGGCGCCAATCAGCGCCTCGCCCGAGGTCTTGTCCGTCACGTGCCCGCTGATGGTGACTCCCCCCTGCTGGGTCGATGAAACACCGTTAGGAATGGCTTGCAACACCACCTGCGGCCCAATGAGCTGGTAGCGGAGCTTGGAGCCGCGCAAGAGTTGGTCGAGCACCTCGCGCAGCGGCTGTTGCTCCATGCGCAGGCTCACCGGGGGTTGGCGGCGCAGCAAGTCGGGGTCGTAGGAAAACCGGATGCCGTACGTGGCCGCCAGCTCGGTCAGCACCTGCGGCAGCGGCCGGTTGGCGGCCGTCACCGACACGGGCAGGTCCAGCGGGGAAGTCGTCTGGGCCAGGGCCGGCCGCAGCCCGGTCAGCCACCCGATAAGGAGAAAAAAGACGAGGTTCTTCATGTCAAATGCAATGCAGTGGTCAGGTAGTCAATATTGCAGCGGGCTTAGCGGCAGCCGGGGCCCTCTAGCTGATACACCTGTGCTGTTTGCTGGGCCGCGCGCAGCTGCAGGGTGGCTTCCAGCACCTGCAGCACCTCGCTCAGCGGGGCGCGGTCGAAGGTGCCGGTGAAGCGGCAGCGGGCCAGCGTGGTGTCGGCCAAGGGCAGCTGCACGCCGTAGTACTGTTCCAGCGTGGGCAGCACGGCCCGTAGCGGCTGGGCGGCAAAGCGTAGCTGCCCCGACTGCCAGGCCCAGGCGTTGCCATCAGTCACGCGCCGCTTGGTTAGGCGCCCATCACGCTTGTCCAGCCGGGCGCCGTAGCCGGGCGTGACCAAGGTCGCGGGGCCGCCGGCTGACGCGGAAAAAGCCACCTTGCCCGTCGCAACCGTCAGGGAAACGGCGGGCGCATTCGGGTAAGCGCTCAGGTTAAAAGAAGTGCCCAGCACCCGCGTGGTGGCCTGGCCCGTCCGCACCACAAACGGCTGCTGCGGGTTGCGCCGCACCTCAAAAAAAGCCTCGCCTTCCAGCTGCACCACCCGTTCAGCTCCATCAAACGCCGCCGCGTAGGTGAGCACGCTGCCCCGGTTGAGCCACACGCAGCTGCTGTCGGGCAGCCACACCTCGCGCCGCTGGTCGCCGGACTGCACCACCTGCATCGCGGCATCAGCCCGGAAATAGGAAACCATCAGCCAGCCCAGTCCCAGCGCCACGACCAAGGAAGCCGCCAAACGCAGCACGGGCCAAAAGCGCGTCGGCCGGGGCGCCACCGCCCTGTCACCCCCTGCTGACCAGAGCAAACGGGTGGCGGGCTGCGGCAGCCGGGCACTCACCTGCTGCCAGGCCGCGTCGGTGTCGACCACGCGCTCGGCGGGTGGGGCCGTGCGGAGCCAGAGCTGCTTTTGCTGCTGATACTGCGCTTCGTGCGCCGGCTGCACCGCGCGCCACTGGCGCAGGGTCTCCAATTCGGCCGCGGTGGCGGTGTTGGCGAACTGGCGGGCAGCCAAATCCCAATAATAGGTGTCCAAGGTGCCGGGGTGAAAGCGGTGAAAAAGCGGAAGTGACCTTCCTTGCTTTCTAGACCCGTGAGAATGGTCGCACCGCTACTCACACCAAAAAAATAATAGCTGACTTCGGAAGAAAGAAAAGATAACTCGCATACAGCGACTTACTTACCAACTAATAAAAAGCAGCATTAATCCCGCCAGCAGGGCCTGCCGCAGAATGGTCAGCGCCTTTTTGATGTGGTTGTCCACGGTATTGGGCGAGATGTCAAGAAAATCGGCAATTTCCCGGTGGCTCATTTCCTCGTAGCGGCTGAGCAGAAACACCCGCTGGCACATGGGTGGCAGGCTGGCGATGGCCTGCCGAAGCTGCCGCTCCAGGTCGGCCAGGTGCAGGGCCTGCTCGCCGGCGTTGGTGGTTTCGCTGCGAGGCAGGCCATACTGCGCGGTCAGCTCGCTACGACGCTGCTGGCCGGTGGCCGCGCTCAGCGCTTTGTTGATAACCGCGCGGTAGAGGTAAGCGCTGGGCGAAGCAATGCTGGCGCGGTCCTCCTGGTGCCAGAAGGCCACAAAGATGTCCTGCACCAAGTCCTCGGCCACGGCCAGGTCGCGCGTGATGCGGTGAGCCCGCTGACAAAGCCGGGCGTATTCGCGTCGAAATAGGTCTTCAAAGCCCCGAGTGTTCTCCATGTTCTCGGCGGCGAAATTAGGCGCCCGACCAGTCAAATGCCGCTTAGCCCTGATTCTACTCCTTACCCGGTCATATATTCATCCAACCTGAGGTAAGTGTGAATAATCGTTGAGTTTAAGAAAACGGTCCGAATGACAAAACGAGGGATTACTGAGCCTATAGGAAACGAACGGTGCCCGGTGTGGCCAATAGCCCGCGCAACCTTTTCGTCGCGTGGCCGGTCATCCTTAAGAACCCGTAACCCGTGCCTGTGATGAAGAAGTCCCTCCTGTGCTGCCTGTTCTTCCTGGGGCTGGCCGCCGCGGTCGCCTGCCGCAAAGCCAGCCCGGCCCCCGAAGCGGCCCCGGCGGCGGCTTACCCCCAAACGTGGCAATTGGTGGAAATGACGGGGCAACTCGTGGGCTCCCGCCGGACCGGGGCGGACCTGCCGTGGCAGGAAACGTACGTCTTCCGGGCCGATGGCACCTTCCTGAAAACGCGTCGGCACGGCGCGCAACGCACCGAGGCCCGCGGCACGTTTGCGGTGCAGGACTTGCCCGACGGCCGGTACGCCGTGCTGGTCTACGCCGCGGCCAGCCCGCTGATCGGCTCGTGCACGGCGACTGCGTTGACCGAAACCCTGGCCTTCCAAGCCGACGGGACGTTGGCGAGCACGTGGCAGGCGTGCGACGGCCCGGGACTCGCCTACCAGCACGTGAACTAGCGCGGGCGGGGCCTGCGCGGGAAACGGGCCGAACAGCGAAAGGAGCGTTTTATTTGCTCCTTCACTACCTCCTCCACTAGCTATGTCCTCTGGCGTATTACTTGGCCCTACCCACCTGCAAGGCCGCACGGTTCCTCTTGAAGCACCTCAGGGCGTGGCGCCGTTTGAATGGCGAAGGAAGCTGCAGGGGGCAACGGGCAACACGTGGTTTCGCCTCAAGTATGCTGGCCAACGGCATCACAAGCACACCAATCTTGTGGTTGGGACGAACGGCCGCCCGGCCATTGTGGTGGCGGTGGATGACCAGACGCAGGAAGAAATGCTATTGTTCGACGGCAGCCAGCACGGGCACGAAGCCTTGTTTGGGGATGCCGAGGCCCATCGGTCAGACCCGGTGGCGTGGGCCTTTTACCAGGACCAGGACGGGGAAGACACCTTCGGCGTGGTGCTGTCGGCCTATTACCAGATTGATTACGAGGACGAGGACGAAGGCTACTTGGATGAAGTAGACAGCCAGGGAAACATTGCCCTGCCGGATGGGCGGCAGATGCCGTTTGCCGAGGCGCAGCGGAATGGGTTCGATTGCTTTTAGATTGCCGTCACCAACCGCCTGAGCCGTACCACCGAAGTCGTTTCCGAGGAACTAGCCTGAGTTCACAAAAACGGTAGAATAAGTAAACGACAGCCTCAGAATAGGATTTCATGCCGACTAAAAGTGCCACTAAACGAGACGAGCGGGACCATTTGGCCCGCTCGTCTCGTTTCCACCCTACCCCTCAAAGTGCGGCCGGTCCTTGGTCCCATTAGTCGCCTCCCCACCGCCCCCGCGCAAACTTGCTCAGCAGCCCTGGGTTCAATTTTGCCAACCCTCAGGAATTATCCAGCAACCCGCATCAACGGGCTTGCTTGCCGCTCCAGGTACTGAGCGAATTCATCCTGCACCACGGAATCGGTAATCTTCAGGTAGCGGTGGAGCATCTTATAGTCTTTGTGGCCGGTAATGCGCATGAGGGTTTCCGGACGCATCCCTCCTTCCAGGGCCAGGGTAACGAAGGTGCGACGGGCCGTGTGGGTGCCCATCAGTTCGTACTTGGGCCGGGTGGTGGCCACCCGCTCGCTGCCCTTGTGTTGACTGGTCGTGGTCGGGGCGTCGATGCGCGCCAGCTTGCCCAGAGTCTTGAGGTGGGCATTGGTTTTTTGGTTGCTGATGACCGGGAGGGCCCGCCCGTCCGCCCGGCCAGCGTAGCGCTTGAGAATGCCCTGGGCAACCGGAGAAAGGGGCACCTTCAACAAATCACCGGTTTTCTGGGTGGTGAGCACCAGCGAATCGTTGGTGACTTGTTCTGCGCGCAACGCCAACACGTCGGAGAACCGCAGCCCCGTCTCGCATTCGAAGAGGAAAATGTCGCGGGTCTGTTCCAGGTACGGGATATGGGCCAGGGGAAGAGCAAAAAGGCGTGCTTTTTCGGCAGCCGTGAGGTACACGACCTCCGGCGCGACGGCCTCCATTTTACGGAAGCGCTTGAAGTGGGCGTACCCGTGCAACTCTTGCTCAAAGGTTTGCCCGAGAAACACCTTCAGGTTCTTAACTTGGTTGTTGACGGACGCATTGCCCATGCTCAGGGTCTTGAGCAAGTAACTTTTGAACGCCTCGCAAAACGCGACGTCCAACGAGGCAAATTCCAAGCGGAGTCGCCGCAGCTTCGAGTAAGCAATCAGGTGCTGGCGCAGCGTGTTATAGGCCTTGATGGTGGACGGGGCCCGGTCGCGTTTCGCCGACTCAATCCACGAATCCAAATGCTCCAGCAGCCCCGCCGGTGGCTGGTCTTGCTTGCCGGAGGTGAAGCGCGCTGCCACCGCACGCAGGTCCTCCACCGTGGTCACTTTCCCTTTCGCCGTGTGTTGCAGATGGGCCGCTTCGAGTCCTTCGGCCAGTTTCTTCAACAGGTGGTTGGCATCGGAAAAGCCCGCGTAATTGCGCCGGTACTTTTGGGCTTTCGCGTCCCATTGTTCGGGCTTCACCGTTAGGGTGGGCAGATAGATCTTTTTGCGCTGCCCTTCGAGGTAACAGGCGGCATAGAGGGCGGTTTCACCCACTGATTTGGCATCGGTTAAATAGTACTTGGTCCGCAGCATTTACTATATATAAAAGTGAGTAAACGAAGGTAGTCCCGGTGTTGCCACGGGACAAGTCACGGGACAAAACTTCTGACCATATCTAGTCACAGCTGGTTCTAACCGCACCCAAAAATGCCATTACAGGCAATAGGAAAGCATTACATGACCTAAGACAGCAGGCGACAACCAGAAGTAGGTAGTCCTTACACGACCACGAAAAAGGCCCTCAGTTTGCACTGAGGGCCTTTTTCGTGGTCGTGTCAATTTGCGTGTCACTTTAGGAATTTATCGCCCCGGGTCAATGACTTTAGGCGGTCCAGCGGTGGGATATTCCTTCAGGAGTGCTTGTCGGCCCGTTTTACTTTTTGTCGGGTACAACACGCCCACGTGGCCAGGCCATCGATTGTCGGGGCACGTCATCGTGCGCAGCAGCGCCAGGAACTCGTGGCCACCGTCGACGGCTACCAGCGAGTTCGGAGCCACCGGGCCCAAGCTGGGCTTCAGGATGACAGCGTGCACGGTGGCCACTGTATCGATGAAGCACGTGGCCATGGTTGGCTTGTACATCACGCACTCGGTGTAGTCGACCTTTCGGTCGGGAACGGGCGGGCTGGCGTGCACACCGGTGAAGGTGGCCACGCACAGCATAAAGCTGCCGAGCAGCAACACAACTAGTTTTCTCATGCTTGTGGGCATTTGGTTTGGGTGAATAAATAAGAACCCAAAGGTTTTGCCCTGCAGCAGCGGAAAAAAGGACAGCCGTTTTATATCCCCTTACCGATGGTCATCAGTCCACTCACCCTGGGCTGAGCGATGCCATAACTCATACAATGGTGGTATATCAGCAGACGGGTCAAGAAAAACAGCCCAAATTGTCCAAATCACCCTGTGCAGTCTATCTGCCTGATGAGAAAACGCATCCACATCCAAGTGGGTGTACACCACAGGTGGCTTCTTCAATACAAAGGCTCTTCCCCTGCCCGACGTTATCGCATTGGACTCTTTTGGAGTATCAAGCTCCCACTCTCTGTGAATAACATTGTTCCGATTGGTGTTTAATGTTCTTAAATCTGAAATTAAAAACCTGAAATGTGCGACCTCTTGCGGTACCGCTCCTACAGCAGCAAGCTGCCACTCGATTTGCTTGCTTAGCCCATCAATGGCTTGGCTCATGGAGTAATCCTCCACCAGCATTCTAGTCTGATAATTCATACCGCAGAGAACGGTCAGTTTCATTTTTAATGAATGGGTCAAATGTTCAAACCTGACCACCAATTTGCCGATGGCCAAATACATCTGGCTGTGGTCGTTGGTTCTGGTATTATCCGTGTTCATAAGATTTATATTACAGTATCATTGGCGCACTCCTGCCCTAATCGGGTTGCGGGGGATGAGATAACTTAATCATCCCGGAGTGTTTGTTGACCGTGCCCACCGAGACGTTGAGCTGCGTCGCAATCTTCCGCTGGCTGAGGCCCTCGCCAATCAACCGCTGTATTTCCGCAATCACTTCGGGGCTGGTGGCCCGTCGGCCGTGCGCGTACTCCTTCCCTGCAGCGGCGGCTTCGGCACGCTTGCGGGCCTGGCCCAGCCGCACATTCTCCGAGTGGCGCTGGTTACGGTAGCCGGCGGCCCAGGCAATGATGGACTTGAACAGGCTGGCCATGGGGCCGGTGGTGTTCAGAGCCGGTTCGCAGTAGCTCCAGAAGAGCACCCCCGCCTGCTCCAGTGCGGCCGTGTGCTCAAACACCTTCTCGATGCCCTCGCTGCTGAACCGGTCTAGGGCAAACACGCGCACCAGGTCGAAGCGCCGCTTGCCGGCATCCTTCATCATTTCCTGAAAGGCCTTGCGGTTCGAGCTGCCGCCCGACTTCTCGTCGACGTACTCTTTATAAATGGTATCGCCGGCGCGCTCGGCCTCCCTGCGCAGGAGCACCAGTTGGTTCTCCGGGTTCTGGTCTTTGTCACTCGTCGATACCCGGGCGTAAAGGGCTACTCGCATAATTGCTAGTCGGGACGCGTATCCTCATTGTTTCTGACACTCACCATTATCGAAGGGGGCATTCTTGAATACTCCCACGTCCCTTCATGCTCCTGCTTTTTCGCATTTGCCCAATCGACAACTTGTTGAAAGTGTGATTCCATGCGCTCAATTATGTTATTAATCAATGCTGCGACATCATCGAGTCTTAATTCTTCGTCCAATACCGTTTTGCTCTTCTTAATCACAAAGTGCAGTTTCACCATTGAAATACCGGCAGTCGTCGCGTAATGACCCTTGCTAGTTTCGAAATTCCCTGACGTTTCCTCATTAGGCGACACGCTGGGGAATAGGGTTAGCACAGCCGTTTTCTGTGCATCCATAAATTGCCACGTTAAATTACCGAATACAGACCCACCATTCAAAAAGTGATTTTCGATTCGTTCGTTGGTATGATGATATGAATTTCGCATCAACCTAATGCGCTCGAATATATCGTCACTGTATTTGTTTGTATTTACTCTTGCCAACGGCAAAAGCTCTCCCACACGGTGTGCATAGTCAATAATTGTCCATGCTTCAGCAAGAGCGGTCCGAATTTGCAATTGTTCTGGCTCTCGCTTGTAGTCCAAAAGGCTAATTGCCGTATGGAGTTCAAGTGATTTAGGCACAGGCATCGCGTTCAAGCCTTGCGAAAGGGAAATATCTGATATTTTACCTTCCAATCTCTTTGTCGATTCGCTCAGTATTTGAAACATAGTAGCCAACAAGTCAATGGCAATTGCTTGTTTCTCCTCGCTGAGGTAATAGGCCACCCTGTTTATGTTTGAATCAGAACGGTATCTGATGATTGATATAATTAAAAGAGATTAGAAAGCAGATAATCTACCCCAAACATAAGAGTTGTTTGTACCGCCCATTGGAGGGCTTGTATTGAGCAGCCGTCGTTCAAATTAGATTTCTTTTTTGAATACTTTTCGACACCGCCAAAAGGCCCCGAAAACGATGATTTTCGGGGCCATTATTCGTAGAGTAATTTGAACACTTGGCTACGCTCGAATCGCCGACTCCTGCTCCACCTGCTTTAAGGTGTCGAGCCCGGATTTCACGGTCTGCAAATTCTGGTGCAGCTCCAGCTTCTGCTGCCACTCGCGCACGTTCCCAACTGCTGGGTCATTTGCTGCAGGGCATCGAGCAGCTGCACGGCGTAAGTCAGCTCCCATTCCGACGTGAGCGGCGGGATGAATACCGTCAGGCTGGCGGCAGAGTTGGTGGCGCCGTCAGCTTGACCCGTAGGTGCCGGGTTTCCAGCTAGTTTTTCACGGCCACAACCTTTAATTGCTTCTGCATCCAAGGGATTCTTCGTGCTCGAATTGGTGCCTGATGCAGCCGCGATGGCTCCGAATAGTATGCTTCTTCGATGGCGAGATTTTACTATTACGGGCTGCATGATGCTTACTTTCTTGCTTTCTGTTACTTTTAGCTACCTAAAACCGGAAACCTTGAAAATAGCGCGTGATTTTTCAGAACTAGACTGCATCCGGCAGTTGAAGCTGGACGACGAGCGTGCGTTCGATGCGTTGTTTCGTTATTACAGTGCCTTGGTTTATCGGTTTGCCTACAGCTACCTCAAGTCACGGGTAGAGGCGGAGGAAACCGTGCAGGACTGCTTTCTTAAAATTTGGGAGAAGCGGCACGAGCTGCGCGCCGATGTGCCGCTCAAGGGCTACCTGTTTACCATAGCCCACCACGCCATTCTCAACCAACTGCGTCGCAACCAGCACCATCTGCGCTTCCAAACGCATTTGGCCACTCTGGTTCCCGGCGTGGCCACCAACAGCGCGGAGTTTTCGGAGATGGAGGCACTATATCTGGCGGCACTGGACAGAATGCCCCCCAAGCGGCGGCAGATATTTATTTTGAGTCGGCAGCAGGGCCTCACCTACCCGGAAATTGCCCAGCAGCTCAACCTGTCGGTGAAGACCGTTGAGACGCAGATAATGCAGTCGCTCAAATTCTTGCGTGCTTTCTTTCGGGCCCACGGCAGTGAAGTACTGAGCTTACTGCTGCTGCTGGCCGTAGGCACGCCTTAAAAATAATTTCGAGGGAGAGTAAGGGGGAAGTGCGCTTGCGGTGTAGTACTGCAAACGATTGCGACACATTGCCCAATCGTTTGCAAAAAATGAACGGAACGCACGACTTTTCCCTGGCCAGGAAAACCCGGCAAGCGCCTCTGTTCATTCCCATTCCCTTTTTGAACTACATGCAAACACCGATTACCGAAGAAATTCTGGCCCGCTACAGCCAAGGCAACGCTTCCGGCACCGAAGCGGCGGCCGTGCGCGAGTGGCTTACCAATGCGGCCACCCAGGCCCAGGCGCTCGAATGGATGCGCCGGCAGTGGGATGGCTTGACAACGGCACCCGCACCCGCCGGCCACCCCGACGAGCCCAACTACGAAGCCATGCTCAGCAGCCTGCACCAGCGCTTGGACTTTGGCCAGCCGCGCTTGCTCGTGCCGCAGCCCAGCCCCCTGTGGCGGCGCTGGGCCGCCGCCGCCGCCGTGGCGGGCACGGTGGCCGGCAGCGGCTGGCTCCTGTATTCCCAGCGCACCGCGGCCCCGGTAGAGGCAGCCACCAACTACGGCCAAACCCAAACCATCCGGCTGCCCGACGGCTCGGAAGTAATCCTTAACGGCCACTCCAAGCTGCGCTACGCCACCCAATGGGCGGCCGATAAACCCCGCGAAGTGTGGCTGGACGGCGAAGGGTATTTTTCGGTGCAGCACCAGCCCAACCACCAGCGCTTCGTGGTGCACACCCAGGCCGGCTTTAGCGTGGAGGTGCTCGGCACCAAGTTCACCGTGAACCGGCGCCGCGACCAGGCCCGGGTGGTGCTGCTGTCGGGCAAAGTGCGGGTGAACTTCGACAATCCGGCGGTGGCCGACGTCATCATGAAGCCCGGCGAGCTGGTGGAAACGCGCGACGCCCAGCCCGCCGCCGTGGTGCACAAAACCGTGCGCACGGCCCCCTACGCCGCCTGGAAAGACGCCCGCCTGGTTCTCGACGAAACCACCATTGCCGAAATGGCAACCCGCCTCCAGGACACCTACGGCATTGAGGTGGTGGTAGAAAGCCCCGAACTCAACCAGCGCAAAGTGACGGGCACCATTGCGGTGCGCGACCTAGACGTGCTGCTCCTGGCCCTGGAGGAAGCCTTCCACCTCAAGGCCACCCGCGCGGGCAACCGCCTCACCTTATCCGACCAAACTGCTTCCCATCCCACCAACCCTTCTAAGTAAATCGTTATGAACAACCTTACCCCTAAGGGCAGTCGCTACGCCCGACCGGCCGGGCTCGCTGCGGGAGTTCTGCTGTTGGGCGCCCTGCACGTGCCCGCTACGGCCCAACTGCTGGCTTCGGCTCAGCGCCTCCAAACCCCGGCTAGCACGGCCCCCGCCCCCGTCCTGGCGGAAACGGTGTCGCTCAAAGCCCTGCTCAAGCAGTGGGAAAGCGACTACCACGTCACCATCTTCTACGAAAGCAACCTCGTCGGCAACAAGCGCGTGCCGCAGCCCACGGGCGTGGCCACCCTCGAAACCCGGCTGAGCGCCGTGCTGCCCGCAGCCGACCTGGGCTTCAAGAAGCTGCGCGAGGATTACTTCATCGTAACCAGCAACGCTCCAGCTACGGCTACCACCACCAACGCCGGCACCGGCCTGCCCATTGCCCAGGACGTGCCGGTATCCGGCCGCGTAACCCAGGCCAACGGCGAAGGCCTGCCCGGCGTGACGGTGCTCGTCAAGGGCACCAGCATCGGCACCTCTACCGGAGCCGACGGCAGCTTTTCGCTGAGCGTGCCCGAAAACAGCGTGCTCATATTCAGCTCGGTGGGTTTTGTGCGGCAGGAAGTACCCGTGACCGGGGCCACCAGCAGCCTGGCCATTCGCATGGTCGACGACCAGCAAGCCCTGAACGAAGTGGTAGTGGTAGGCTACGGCACCCAGAACCGCCAAGAACTGACCACGGCCGTGACTTCGGTAAACGCCCGGGCCATCGAGCGGCAGCCCGTTGCCGGCTTCGACCAAGCCCTGCAAGGGCAGGCGGCCGGCGTGCAGGTGACGGCACCTTCGGGCGCGCCCGGCGCGGGCATCAACGTCCGCATCCGGGGCAACAGCACGGTGAGTTTGAACGCCTCGCCGCTGTACGTTATCGACGGCATTCCCATTCTGCCTACTTACGACCAGGAGCTGGCCGTGGGCAACCAGCGCCCCAACCCGCTGAACGCACTCAATCCCAACGACATCGAGGATATTACCATCCTGAAGGACGGCGCGGGCGCGGCCATTTACGGCGTGCGCGCTTCCAACGGCGTGGTGGTTATCACCACCAAGCGCGGCAAGGTGGGCACGGCCACGGTGGGCTTCAGCACCTACTACGGCCGCCAGACCCTGCGCAAGAAGCTGGACCTGCTCAACGGCCGCCAGTTTGCCGAATACTTCAACGAGGCGCAGACCAACGCCGGCTTGGCCCCGGGCTACCCCGACCTCAACAACCTGCCCGCCGACACCGACTGGCAGGACGAAATCTACCGCTCGGCGGCGATTCAGAACTACCAGCTCAACGTGAGCGGCGGCACCGACAAAACCCGCTACTACCTGTCCGGCGGCTACTTCAAGCAGGACGGCATCAGCCTGAACTCCGGCTTTGACCGCTTCAACTTCAAAGTAAACCTGGACCAGCAGCTCGGCCAGCGCTTCCGGGCCGGCACCACGCTCAACCTGAG
Source organism: Hymenobacter jeongseonensis (assembly GCF_015694725.1). Classification (GTDB taxonomy): domain Bacteria; phylum Bacteroidota; class Bacteroidia; order Cytophagales; family Hymenobacteraceae; genus Hymenobacter; species Hymenobacter jeongseonensis. Next base: position 21,091 of record NZ_JADQDQ010000011.1, read on the forward strand.
CCGCACGATGACCAACGGCAGCGTACGCAGCGAAAAAGGCATTGGCAACTCGGGCACCGTGCTCGGGGCCTTGGCCCAGGCGCCCACCGTGCCCGTGCGCAAAGCCGACGGCACCTACGGCACCAACCCCTTCCAGAACTTCGACAACCCCGTGGGCAACCTGCTAGAGACCAGCAACAAGGCCAACATCTATCAGGTTATCGGCAACGTGTACGGTGAGCTCGATATTTTGAAAAACTTGTCCCTGCGCAGCTCCATCGGCATCGATTTCCGGAGCCAGATTGAGAACGAGTTTATCACCCGCGACTACCCGGGCACCTCGACTTCGCAGCCCGAAACCCGCGGCAGCGGCCGCACCGGCACCAACCAGCAGGTTATCTGGCTGCAGGAAAACACGTTGACTTACAACCCCGACCTGGGCGACAAGCACAACCTGACGCTGCTGGCCGGCGAGTCCATGCAGGAGTCGGACCGCTTCACGTCGAGCGCCTCTGGCTCGGGCTACCCGTCCAACGGCGTACCCTACCTCTCGGGCGTGTCGGTGTTCACCAAGCCCAGCAGCTACCAGGACCAGTGGGGCCTGCTCAGCTTCTTCGGCCGGGCCATCTACAACTACGACGGCCGCTACCTGGCCACGGTGAGCATGCGCGCCGACGGCTCGAGCCGCTTCGCCGAAGGCCAGAAGTTTGGCTACTTCCCGGCCGTGAGCGCAGGCTGGCGCATCTCACAGGAACCGTTTTTTCCTAAAATCCAGGCCGTATCGGAGCTGAAGCTGCGCGCTAGCTTCGGCGCCAACGGCAACCAGGAATTCTACACCTACCAGCGCTTTCCGCTGTACGCCGTGGGCTTCAGCTACCCCGGCACCGGCAGCACCGTGCTACCCGGCATTGCCCCTTCCAGCATCGGCAACGCCGACGTGAAGTGGGAAACCACTTACCAGTATAATGCCGGCGTGGACCTGGGCCTGCTCGGTGACCGCCTTACCCTGACGCTGGACGCCTACCACAAGCGCACCGAAGACCTGCTCACGCTGGTAAGCATTCCGTTGAGCACCGGCGCCCAAAGCCTGGAAATTCTCCAGAACGTGGGCACCGTGCAGAACCGGGGCTTTGAACTGGGCCTGAACACCATCAATGTAAAAGGCAGTGCCGCGGAGGCCTTCACCTGGTCGACCAACTTCAACGTGTCGATGAACCGCAACAAGGTGCTCGACCTGGGCAAAGTAATTGACGAAACCGGTGAGCAGGTGGACCGCCGCCTGGGCAGCGGCAACGGCTTCACACTGGTGGGCCAGCCCCTGGGCGTGTTCTACGGCTACCAGGTGCAGGGCATCTTCCAGTCGCAGGACGAAATTTCGCAGGCAGCCAAGCAGGACAACGCTTCTCCCGGCGACATCCGCTTCCGCGACCTGAACAACGACAAGATTATCAACGACGAGGACCGCACGGTTATCGGCAACCCCAACCCCAAAGCGGTGGCCGGTGTCACCAACACTTTTGGTTTCAAAGGACTGGAATTGAGCGTTTTCTTCCAGGGCAGCTTCGGCAACGACATCTACAATCAGAACCGCGAGACCATTGAGGGCATGCGCGACCCGCTGAACCAGCTGACGACCGTGCTCGACCGCTGGACCCCGACTAATACCAACACCAACGTGCCCCGGGCCGTCCGCAACGACCCCAACCAGAACGCCCGCTACTCGGACCGCTTCCTGGAAGACGGCTCCTACGTGCGCCTGAAAAACGTGACCCTGGCCTACAACGTGCCTACTTCGCTGTCCAAGCGCGCGGCCATCAGCAGCCTGCGCCTGTACGTGACCGGCCAAAACCTCATTACCTGGACCGATTATTCTGGCTACGACCCCGAGGTTAGTTCCGACCCCTTCTCCACCACGGGCCTGGGCCGCGACTTCGGCGTGTACCCGCAGGCACGCACCTATACGGTGGGCCTCAACGCTTCCTTTTAAGCTCCGCGCCTAGCCTTCTCCTTCCCATGAAAAAGCTCACAACTTCCCTTTTTGCGTTGGCCCTGCTCGCGAGCTGCAACGTGCTCGACAAGGACCCGCTGCCCAGCATTTCGCCGGCCAACTTCTTTCAAACCGCCGACGACGCCGAAGCCGCCCTCACGGCCGCCTACGACGGCATTCAGGGCACGGGCGCCTACGCCCAGGACCTCAACGTGGTGGGCGAGATGCCCTCCGACAACTGCTCGAGCACCAACGGCGACGTGGCCGCCATGGACAAAATTGCCTGGACCTCGACCACCAGCCAAGTCAACAACGTTTACCGCGAAGCCTACATCGCCATCAACCGGGCCAACGCCGTGCTCAAGTACGTGCCCGCCCTGCAGATGTCCGAGGCCCGCAAGAACTCCATTCTCGGCGAAGCCCGCTTCCTGCGCGCCCTCTCCTACTTCAACCTGGTGAAGCTCTACGGCGGCGTGCCCCTGCGCCTCGAACCCACCGAAAGCGGCGACCCGGCCGTGCTCAACCTGCCCCGGGCAACCGTGGAGCAGGTATACCAGCAGGTGGTGGCCGACCTGACCGAAGCCGACGGCCTGACGCCCGCCGCCAACGCCACGCGGGCCAGCAAGGGCTCGGTGAACGCGCTGCTGGCGCGGGTGCAGCTCACCCAGCGCAACTGGGCCGCGGCGCAGGCGGCGGCCAACCAGGTCATCACCGGCGGGGGCGGCTACGCCCTGGCCGGCAGCTTCAAGTCGCTGTTTCCCGCCGACAACAAGGCCGAGTCGGTGTTTGAAGTGCAGTACGCGGGCAACCCCGACGGCGGCACCTTCAACATTTTGCCCGACCTGCTGCTGCCTTCGCCCCCTGCCACCTACTCGTTTCCGAAGTTCAACATTCCCACCGCCGAGCTGCTCGCCTACGCCGACACGGTGAACGACCTGCGCTGGAAATTCCAGGGCGTGACCAACGCCGGCCGCGACCACGGCAGCTACGTAGACGGCGGCCGCGGCACCGGCAACGACGACGGCCCCTTCGTGTATAAGTGGCCCAGCAACCCCAACGGCTTCAACAGCCCCGACAACTACTACGTGCTGCGCTATGCCGACGTGCTGCTGATGTACGCCGAAGCCACCAACGAGCTGACCGGCCCCAGCGGCGAGGCCCTGGCCAAGCTCAACCTGGTGCGCCAGCGCGCCGGCCTCCCGGCCCTCACTTCCACCTCGAGCCAGGCCGCAACCAAGCAGACCCTGCGCAACGAGATTGACCGCCAGCGCCGCCTGGAGCTGGCCTTTGAAGGCGAGCGGTGGTTTGACCTGCTGCGCTACGCCCGCCACAACCAGGCCGAGCCCGGCGCCCACGCCGTGACGGCGCTCGACCTTATTGCCCAGCAGCGGCAGGGCCAGCGCGATGTGAACTACTTACTGTTCCCCATTCCTCTGGGCGAGTTGAACACCAATACCCAGATTCAGCAGAATCCCGGGTACTAGGGTGCGGTCGTTTCGGGGCAGGGAAGCAGGTGGGAACTAAAACAGTACCTGCCCTGGAACGGCTTTTCACTACCTTACAGTCGGCTTGCGGCCGGCGCAGCTTCGGGTACCCCACGGCCCGAATTCTGCTTTCTACTTTCTGATTTCGAACTGCATATGCTTTTCCCCTCCCACCGCGGATTGCTTCTAGGTCTGGCGCTGCTGGCCTTCAATGCCGAAGCGCAGAAACCCGGGCGCCCGCAGCCCAAGGCTTCCCGCGCGACGACAGCTAAAACGGCCCAGGCGGCCCTTTGGCTCACGACGCCGGATAAAACCCGTCTCTTTCAGCTCCAGCCAGCCAAGCTGCCTTTTAGTGCCGCGCCTGCGAAAGGCCTTACCATTGAAGTGGACGAGAAAAAGACCTTTCAGCCCATCGACGGGTTTGGGTATTGCCTGACGGGCGGCAGCGCCATGCTGCTGCACCGCATGGGTGCCACTGAGCGGGCCAAGCTGCTGCGCGAGCTGTTTGGCACCGCAGGAAACAACATTGGGGTGAGCTACTTGCGCCTGAGCATCGGGGCCTCGGACTTGGATGACCGGGTGTTCAGCTACGACGACTTGCCGGCGGGGGAAACGGACCCAACCCTGGCCAAGTTCAGCCTGGCGCCCGACCGCGAGCACCTGCTGCCGGTGCTGAGGGAAATCCTGGCCATCAACCCCAGCATCAAAATCCTGGGGTCGCCGTGGTCGCCGCCCACGTGGATGAAGACGAATGGCGAATCCAAAGGCGGCAGCCTAAAGCCGGAGTTCTACGACGCCTACGCGCAGTATTTCATCAAGTACATCCAGGGCATGAAGGCCGAGGGCGTGCGCATTGATGCCATCACCATCCAGAACGAACCGCTGCACCCCGGCAACAACCCCAGCCTGCTGATGCTGGCCGAGCAGCAGGCCGAATTCATCAAACGAAGCCTGGGGCCGGCGTTTCGGGCGGCGAAGCTCGACACCAAAATCATTGTTTACGACCACAACGCCGACCGGCCCGATTACCCCATCACCATCCTCAACGACAAGGAGGCCCGGCAGTATGTGGACGGCTCGGCCTTTCACCTCTACGCCGGCCCCATTGAGGCGCTGAGCCAAGTGCACGACGCCCACCCCGACAAAAGCGTCTACTTCACCGAGCAGTGGATTGGGGCGCCCGGCAAGTTCGCCGGCGACCTGGCTTGGCACACCAAAACCCTCATCATCGGGGCCACCCGCAACTGGGCCCGCACCGTGCTGGAGTGGAACCTGGCCGCCGACCCGCAACAGAATCCGCACACGCCCGGCGGCTGCACCGAGTGCCTGGGCGCGATAACGCTGGCCGGCAACGCGGTGACGCGCAACCCGGCCTACTACATCATTGCCCATGCCAGCAAGTTTGTGCGGCCCGGCAGCGTGCGCATTGCCTCCACCACTCCGGGCAAGCTGCCCAACGTGGCGTTTCGAACGCCCAACGGCTCGCGGGTAGTCATCGTGTACAACGAGGGCACGACGGCCCAGCCCTTCAGCATTCGGCACCAAGGCAAACAGCTGCGCACCACGCTACCGGCCGGGGCCGTGGGCACCTACGTCTGGTAGCCCCCTTCCACGATATTTCATTCCATTTCGCAGTTCCCATTTTTCAATTTCCCAACCCTTTTTCCCACAATTCCCATGAAAAACCTTTTTACTCTTCCCCTCATGGCGGCGCTGGCCACCGCATCCCTCGGGGCGCAGGCTCAGTTCACCGTTGACGGCACCTTGGCCGCCACCGAAGTCGGGACCGGCACCGGCAAGTACCAGCTGGTGGGCACCTTCGCTGGCACGCACTCCAAACCCGACCGCGGCCTGAAAGCTCTGTACGTGGGCACTACGGCCACCACGCTCAACGTGATGATTGTGGCTTCCCCCGAAATCAACGAGTACAACTCCATGGTGTTTTACCTCGATGTCCCCAACAAGACGGGCATCGCGGCCAACACCCAGCTGCCCGGCAGCAGCAACAGCGGCAATGGGGGCCGGGAGTCGCTGCGGCAGCGCCCCACCCTGGACATGCCCGTTGATTACGGCTTCCGCCTCACCACCTCGCCCTTTCTCGACGCCAACAATGCCATCTACCTGAGCCGGGTTGACTACACTGTCACCCCGGGTGCCAACGGCTACGACGAAATCGGCATGGGTGCAGGTCGGAAAGACGGTACCCTGACCACGGACGCCAACGACCCTGCTGGCGCGAAGACGGCCTTCCAAACCAGCGCCACGGGCAGCGTGGCGGCTAATACCACCACCGGCTGGGAATTTGAGATTCCGCTGGCGGCCCTTGGCGGCGCGGCCGCAGGCAGCAACCTCAACATGATGGTGGCCTACATCGACGACTTCAAGAGCTTCAACTCCGACGTGCTGCCCTCCATTGCCACGCAGACGACAGCCCTCGGCATCGACCCTAACTTCACGACCATCCCCGGCAAGCAGTTCTACACCTACCAGGTGGGCACCGGCGTGCTGGCTACCCGCACCGGCAGCGCCCCTGCGCTGCAAGCGGCCGCTTACCCCAACCCGCTGGCCGCCACTAGCCGCCTGGCTTACACGGTGCCCACGAGCGCCCAGCCCGTCACAGTAGAGGTTTACAACAGCTTGGGACAAAAAGCTTTGTCATTGGTAAACGCCACCCAGGCCGCCGGTCGCCACGACGTGGCCCTGGCGCCCCTGCATGGCTTGGCCGCTGGTTCCTACTTGGTCACGCTGCGCGTGGGCCAGTACCTGAGCCGCCACCGCGTGGTGGTGGAATAAGGCCTTCGGCCAGGGGCGGCGCCGGTTGGCGCCGCCCTCTTGGCTGAGGCACACACTACTTTCTGTTTTATGAATTGCGCTATGTTTCTACCTATTCGGACCCGGCTTTTCGCCAGCGGGCTGCTGTTGCTTACGGCCTGGGGCTGCAAAGAAAAAAGCGAGGTCAAGCCCGACCCCACGCCCCCGGTAGTGGTGCCAGTAGCGCCCTCCCAAATTGCGACGTGGGTCACCAACGCCGACAAATCGTCGCTCTTTGCCCGGCAGCGCGTGGTCCTGAACTTCACGGCCGCGGCCAACTCCAACCCCGTCATCGCCGTCGATACCACCCAGCGTTACCAGACCATGGACGGGTTCGGCTACACCCTAACGGGCGGCAGCACCCAAGTGCTCAGCCGCATGGGTGCCACGGAGCGCGCGGCCCTGCTGCGTGAGTTGTTTGCCACCGACAGCACCTGGCTGGGCGTGAGCTACCTGCGCGTAAGCATCGGAGCGTCCGACCTCAGCGAGCGGGTGTATACCTACAACGACCTGCCCGCCGGGCAGACCGATGTGAACATGAACGAGTTCAGCCTAGCGCCCGAGCGCGAGCATTTCATTCCTGTGCTCAAGGAAATTCTGGCCCTGAGCCCCAACATCAAAATCATGGGCTCGCCCTGGACCGCTCCGTCCTGGATGAAGACCAACAACAACCCCGTGGGCGGCAGCCTCCGGCCCGAATTCTACGCGGCTTACGCCCGCTATTTTGTAAAATACCTACAGGGCATGGCGGCCGAGGGCATTCCCATTGACGCCATCACCCTGCAAAACGAGCCCCTCTACGGCGGCAATAACCCCAGCATGCTGATGTCGGCGGCCGAGCAGACCGAATTCATCAAAAACCACGTGGGCCCCGCCCTGGCCGCGGCCGGCCTGAGCACCAAAATCATTGCCTACGACCACAACGCCGACCGCCCCGACTACCCCATTGCGGTGCTCAGCGACCCGGCGGCCCGCCCTTATGTCGATGGCTCGGCCTTTCACCTCTACGGCGGCAGCATCAGCGCGCTGAGCACGGTGCACGACGCCTTTCCCACCAAAAATATCTACTTCACCGAGCAGTGGACCCAGGCCCCGGGCTCCTTTGCCAGCGACGTGCGCTACCACGTCGACAACCTGATTATTGGGGCGCCGCGCAACTGGAGCCGCAACGTGCTGGAATGGAACCTGGCCAACGACGCCAGCTACGGCCCTCACACCACCGGCGGCTGCACCGAATGCCTCGGGGCGGTAACCATTTCGGGCAATACCGTTACGCGCAACCCCTCCTACTACACCGTGGCCCACGCCAGCAAATTTGTCCGGCCCGGCAGCGTGCGCGTGGCCACCAACGTGCCCGGCAACCTACAGAACGTGGCCTACGTGCGGCCCGACGGCCGCAAAGTACTCGTGGTGCTGAACACCGGCAGTTCCCTGCAAACCTTCAACATCCAGTTCAAGGGCAAAATGGCTTCCACGGCGCTCTACGGCGGAGCAGTGGGCACCTACATCTGGTAGCCCCAGCGGAAGCCAAGTGAGCGGCCGGCTCGAATAGTGGTTCGGGCTTTCCCCTCTCCCAAGTACTTCCTATTTCTGATTTTCAAACTGCTTACTGTTTTCTACAATGTCCTGATTCATTGTTGACTGGCCCGGCGTGCGCGAGAGTGTCTGGTTTGCCAACTGCTTTTTTCTTCTGAATTCCTTTTCACCCAAAATCCCCACAGTTCATGAAAAAGCTTTCCAGACCGTTTTACTCCCTGCTGGCCGCTACCCTGGCCTTGCTCCCGCTGAGCGCCTCCCGGCCTGCGGCCCCGCTGGCCAATGAACCGGTGAGCGTGTGGATTACCACCGGCGACCAGTCCAAGCTGCTGCAGGCCCAGGCCAACGTCAGCTTCAGCTCTTCGGCGCCGGGAGCGGGCACCACCATCACCGTAAACGAGGGCACTACCTACCAGAGCATGGACGGGTTCGGCGCGTCGATGACGGGTTCCTCGGCCTTCCTGCTGAACCGCCGCATGAGCACCAGCCAGCGCGACGCCCTGCTCAACGACTTGTTCGGCAGCGGCGGCATCCGGCTGGGCTTTTTGCGCCACACCATGGGCGGCTCCGATTTCTCGGCCCAGGGCGACTTTACGTACAACGACCGGTCCCAGGGCCAGACCGACGCCAACCTGGTCAACTTCAGCATTGCCAACGACCTGGTTGATGTGGTGCCCATGCTGAAGGCGGCCTACGCCCGCAACCCCAACCTGAAAATCATGGGTTCGCCGTGGTCGGCCCCGGCCTGGATGAAGGAAACCTACAACCTGCGCGGCGGCGGCTGGCTGAACACGGCCTGGTACCAGGCCTACGCCAACTACTTCGTGAAGTACGTGCAGGCCTACAACGCCCAGGGCCTGCCGGTATACGCCGTGACGCTGCAGAACGAGCCGCTGTACGCCGCGCCCTACATGGCCATGCGCATGGACGCCGGCAACCAGGCCGCGTTCCTGAAAAACAACATCGGCCCGGCCTTCCAGGCGGCCAATATCAATACCAAGCTCATCGTGTACGACCACAACTGGGACCGGCCCGATTATCCCAATGCCGTTTTTGCCGACGCGGCCGCGGCCCAGTACGCGGCCGGGTCGGCCTTCCACGGCTACTCCCCTACCTCGGGCATTGCCAACCAAACGGCGGTGCACAACGCCTACCCCGGCAAGGACATCTGGTTTACGGAAGTGTCGGGCTCGGCCGGGGGCAACTTTGCCGGCGACCTGAAGTGGCACGCCTCCAACATCCTCATCGGCACCACCCGCAACTGGGCCAAGTGCGCCCTGGAATGGAACCTGGCCCTGGACCAGAACAACGGCCCCACCAACGGCGGCTGCACCACCTGCCGCGGCGTGGTCACCGTCAACAACGGCACCGGGGCCGTGACCAAAAACGTGGAGTACTACGTGCTGGGCCACGCCAGCAAGTTTGTGGACGCCGGCGCGCTGCGCATTGCCTCGAACTCCAACGCCGGCGGCATCGAAACCGTGGCCTTCCGCAACCCCGACGGCAGCAAAGTCCTCATTGCGCTGAATAACGGCAACGGGGCCAGCACCTTCAAGGTGCAGTGGGGCAGCCAGTCCTTCAACTACACCCTGCCGGCTGGGGCCCTGGCCACCTACAAGTGGAACGGGGGCGGCAGCACGCCGCCCGCCGGCGTGAGTAACATCCCCGTGGGCCGCACCTACGAAATCAGCGCCAAGCACAGCGGCAAAGCCCTGGAAGTGTCGGCTTCGTCGACGGCCAACGGCGGCCGCGTGCAACAGTGGGGCTGGGTGAGCGGCGCCAACCAGAAGTGGCGCGTGCTGGACCTGGGCGGCGGCTACGTGCGCATCGTGAACCTGAACAGTAACAAGTCGCTCGACATTGCCGGGCCTTCCACGGCCAACGGCGCGCTGGTGCACCAGTGGGACTGGAGCAGCGGCGACAGCCAGGCCTGGCTGGTGCAGCAGCAAACCGACGGCACCTACCGCATCCAGAGCAAGTACAGCGGCAAGGCCCTCGACGTGCCCAGCGCCTCCCTGGCCGACGGCACCGCCGTGCAGCAGTGGGATTGGACCGGCGCCGACAACCAGCGCTGGTGGTTCAGCGACCAGGGCGCGGCCCGCACGGCCCTGGCTACGGCCGGTTCCGCCGCCGATGCCCGCCTGCAGGTCTACCCAACCAGCGTCGACCAGGAGTTGACTTTTGACTACACGGCCCGCGGCGCCGAAACGCTGCAGGTGCAATTGGTCGATGCTTTGGGCAAGAACGTCGTCTTGCCCGCCGCCATCCCCGTACATTCCGGTCTCAACCAGCTGCGCCTGTCCGTGGGGGCGGCCAGCCCGGGCCTGTACGTGCTGCGGGTGCTCACGGGCGAAGGCTACCTGCAACGGCGCATTCTCATTCACCGCTAAGCGTTTCAAGCTGCAGGCCCAGTACTTGCCTGTTCACGTTCTTCCAGCCCGGCCGGGCGGCCCCAGAATGCCCGGCCGGGCAAATTAGTTAGTTTGCCCATTCATATCCTTGCCCATGTCCATTCGATTTCTCTCCCTGACGCTGCTGGCTACCCTTGGCCTGGGCAGCGCCCACGCCCAAAAGCCCACCCCGAATTCCAAGACTCCTGCCAAAGCGCCCCTTAAAGCCTACTCGGCGGCGGGCAAAACGGTGAAGGTGTACGCCACGGCGGCCAACACGACCCAGCGCCTCTCGGCCGGCGCGGACTTGGCCTTTGCGCCCGCCGGGCAGCCGCTCGAAACCCAGGTCTGCGTGTTCGTCGACCCTGGCCATTCGTTTCAAACCATGCTCGGCATCGGCGGGGCGCTCACCGATGCGTCGGCCGAGACCTTTGCCAAGCTGCCCAAGGCCCAGCAGCAGGAATTTTTGCAGGCCTACTACAGCCCCACGAAGGGCATTGGCTACACCCTGGCCCGAACCAGCATCCACAGCTCCGACTTTTCTAGCGGCAGCTACACCTACGTGGCCGACAACGACAAGGCCCTGAAAACCTTCAGCGTCAAGCACGACGAGCAGTTCCGCATTCCCTTCATCAAGCAGGCCATGGCCGCCGCCGGTGGCAAGCTCACCCTCTACGCCAGCCCCTGGAGCCCGCCGGCCTGGATGAAAGACAGCAACAACATGCTGCGCGGCGGCAAGCTGCTGCCCGCCTACCGCCAGGCGTGGGCCGACTACTATGTCAAGTTTATTCAGACGTACGAGCGGCTCGGCATTCCCATTTGGGGCCTGACGGTGCAGAATGAACCCATGGCCACTCAGAAGTGGGAGTCCTGCATTTTCACGGGCGAAGAGGAACGCGACTTCATCAAGGGCTTTCTCGGCCCCACCCTGGCCAAAGCTGGCCTAGGCGGCAAGAAGCTCATTGCCTGGGACCACAACCGCGACCTGCTGACCCAGCGGGCCAGCGCCGTGCTCGACGACCCCCAGGCCGCCAAGTACGTGTGGGGCGTCGGCTACCACTGGTACGAAACCTGGACCGGCAGCGCCATGCTCTTCGACAACGTGCGCCGCGTGCACGAAACCTACCCCGATAAGAACCTGATTTTCACCGAAGGCTGCTTGGAAAAATTCGAGCTGGCCACGGTGAACCGCTGGGACCTGGGCGAAAAGTACGGTATGTCGATGATTGGCGACTTCAACGCCGGCACCGTGGGCTGGACCGACTGGAACGTGCTGCTCGACGAGACCGGCGGCCCCAACCACGTGGGCAATTTCTGCTACGCCCCCATCATTGCCGACACCAAGGCCGGCAAGCTGATTTACACGAATGCCTACTACTACATCGGCCACTTCGCCAAGTTCATCCGACCCGGCGCCAAGCGCATCAGCGCCGCCTCCAACCGCGACGCGCTGCAAACTACGGCCTTCCGCAATCCCGACGGTACGGTGGCCGTGGTGGTGATGAACCAGACCGATAAGCCGCTCGATTTTCAGCTCTGGATTGCCGGCCAGGCTGCCAAAACCACCGCCGCCCCCCACTCCATCATGACCATGGTGCTCTGAGAAACCTAGTGAAACAACGTTCGATGTCCTTCCCCCAAACCCTCGCAATTACGGCGCTCGTGCTGAGCAGTCTGCTGGGGCCGGCAGCCGCGCAGGCCCAGCAGCCGGCAGCCGCGCCGCCCAAAACAGCCGACGACGACGAATACCACCGGCAACAGGAGTACCTGCTGCACAACGACTGGGCCAACCTGCAGCGCTACGCCGCGGCCAACCTGCGCTTGCCCGCGCCCACGCCCGGCGTGCCCCGCGTGGTGCTGCTGGGCAATTCCATCACGGAGGGCTGGCCCAAAGCCGATTCTGCATTTTTTGCGGGCAAGCCGTACGCCTACATCGGCCGGGGCATCAGCGGGCAAACGACGGGGCAAACCCTGCTGCGCTTCCGGCAAGACGTCATCAACCTGCGCCCCGCTGCGGTGGTGCTGCTGGTGGGCACCAACGACGTGGCCCAGAACAGCGGCCCTTACAACCCGCAAGTCACCCTCAGCAACCTCATGACCATGACCGAGCTGGCCCAGCTTCATAACATTCGGGTGGTGCTGTGCTCGGTGACGCCAGCGGCCGACTTCTGGTGGCGCAAAGGCTTGTTGCCAGCCGCCAAAATCGTGGCGCTGAACCAACAAATCAAAGCCTACGCAGCCCAAAGCGGTTGCGTGTACCTCGACTACCACACCCCCATGGCCGACGAGCAGCAAGGGCTGAAAAAGGTATACGGGGAGGACGGGGTTCACCCCAACCTGGCCGGCTACCGCGTGATGGAGCCCCTGCTAAACCAAGCCGTGGCCACGGCGCTAAAACGCAAGCCGCGCAAATAAGCCATCGTGCGAGTGCTGCAACAACTACCGAGGATAACAACTGCTAGTTGAAGGCTGACTCCTTACTTGAAGTACAATTCAAAAATCAGCAACCTTTGGTCAATGTAGGTCTGCTTGTATTTTCAGTCTCAGCGTGAATTGTATTGAGAATAAAAAGAGCGCCAACTGCATCTGCAGTTGGCGCTCTTTTTATTATTGACTCAAGCGGCAACCTACGGGCCGTAATGGGCCCAGCGCTGCTGGAGGCTACTTGGTACGGACGGCGATTTCGACGCGGCGGTTTTCCTGGCGGCCGGCGGCCGTGGCGTTGCTGGCCACGGGGGCAGCTTCGCCCATGGGCTCAACGCTGACGCGGGCGGCGTCGAGCTTGCCCGTGGACACAAGGTAGTTTTTCACGGCTTCGGCCCGTTTCTCGCTCAGTTCCCGGTTGTAGTTTTTGTCGCCGCGTGAGTCGGCGAAGCCCATCACGCGCACGGGGCCCGTGGCGTAGCGCTTGCCAATGGAACCGGTGATTTGCTGCAGGGCTTCGGCAGCGGCGGGCTTGATGTCGGCTTTGTCGGTGTCGAAAAGTACGGTTTCGTCCACACTGTAAACGTTATACGTGTCATTGCCGCGCACAGAAACGCTGGGCGACGTTACTTCCTCGTACTTCACATCGGCTAGCTTGGCCTTGGTCATGTCCCAGGCATTGTCCACGGACGAGGCCGCGCCGGCGGCCATGTCAGCAGCCGTTTGGCCGTCGCGGGTCATGACGGCGGTGTCCTGGCCGGCTTCGGCGAGTTGGTCTTTGGTTTCCGAACGTTTGGTTTCGCAGCTGGTCAGCAAAGCAGTGGCAGCAAGCAGGGAAAGAAGGGTCTGTTTCATGAAAGGTGTTGGGAAAGGAAATAGGATGGGGATGGGAAAAATTAAGCCCTTGCCAGTACGCAGCCAACGCGGAGATGTTTATATAGACAATATAATATCCTGAGAACCAAAAAGGCAGCTCTACACGACTGGGCGCTACTTTGACCAGTGGTTAATTGCCCGCAGCCTCAGCAGCAAGAAACAACAACCACAAGTCAGCCAACGCTAACCTGGCTGCTTACTCAGCAATTGCCGCTCCCTCGGTAAGGAGCTAAGCCCTACTTACAAAAAGCTTACGGCAATTCGATGAAGAAGCTGGTGCCTCTTTGCTCGCGGCTTTCTAGCCAGATATGACCATCGTGGAGTTCCACAATCTGGCGGGCAATGAACAAGCCTAGCCCAGTGGTTTTTTCGCCCTGCAGGCCGGCCCGGCGGGTAGGATTGAACTTGTCGAACAGGTTGGCGTGCAGCTTGCTGGGAATGCCAATACCGGTATCCTGCACGATGAAGCGGGTTTTGCCACCCGGCTGAGCCAAGCGGAGGGTGATGGTGCCGCCGGCCGGGGTGAACTTGATGGCGTTGCTGAGCAGGTTGTCGAGCACGCGGCTGAACTTCTCGCCGTGGATGCGGGCGTGCACGGCCTCGGCGGGCAGGTCCAGGGCCAGGGTCACGCCGGCGGTCTGGGCGGCCAACTGGTGGACTTCGAGCCGCGTGGCGGCGTAGGCGTTTAGGTCGGTCGGCTTTTTCTGCAAGGCGTCCGCATCGAGGTCGCCGACGTAGAGCACGTCTTCGAGCAGAGAATTTGCCTGGGCACAAGCCGTCTGGATGAGGGCCAGATACTGCACCATTTCGGGCGGAGGCGGCCCTTCGCCGCTGCGGCTGGCCACTTCGCGCTGCAGCAGGTCCACGAGCAGCTCGATGTGGGCCACGGGACCTTTGAGGTCGTGGGTGGCCAGCTGCAGAATGGTTTCTTGGGCGTCGTAAAGGCGCCGCAGGGTGGCTTCGAGTTTCTTACGTCCGGAAATGTCTTCCAAGATGGTGTAGCCCAGTTCGGCGCCTTCGTCGGGGAATAACACCGAGGTAATTTGGCACCAGAACGACGAGCCGTCGGCGCGCACCAGGCAGGTTTCGAGGCCGAAATGCGGCATGCGGTGGTCCCACAGGCGCCTCTGTAACTCCTGCCAGTCGGCGCGGTGGTCGGGGTGGGTGAACTCGAGGATTTTGCGCCCAATGAGGTCTTCGGGCCGGGCGTAGCCAAGCATGGTCACCACGGCCTGGTTCACCTGGCGGATGGTCAGGTCGGGCGTGATAATTTTCTGGCCCAGGGGGGAATTTTCGAACACCGTACGGAAGCGCACTTGGCTTTGGGTGTAGGAATCTTGCCGGTCTTGTTGCTCGGCGGTGGCGCTCTGCCTTTCGCGAAGCCGCCGGATTTCCTCGCGCAAGGCTTCGTTCTCGGCCTGTAGGGCACCGACGGAGGAGTTGTTGTCTTGCGGCATCGAAAGGGTGTTAATAAGGCTGCTTGTACGAACGCGCGGCAACGACGAGGCCGGCGCCGCCCCCAGGTGAAGGTAGGCCCTGCCCCGCAAGAAGCAATGGGCGTACCCGTCAGCACATTTTCAGAAAGCAGCCTGCCCCGCAGGCACAGGCGTTATTTTTCGTCGGGCTGCGGAAGCGCCGCAACGGCTCTGGTTTCCTGCTTCACCCCAAAAGCCTGGAGCAGCGCCAGCAAAAGGGCGCTGTCGGTGGGAGTACCGGGCACGGGGTCCTGGGCCAGCACCGTATCGAAGGCGCGGACCACGGCGGGGCCGGCCACGCGCCCGAAGGCCATGCCCCATTCGCCAAACCGCCGCCCCGGCCCCGGGCCTTCGCTCACGGTGACGACGTGGTTGTGGCGCGGGTCCTGCTGAATGCGGGCGTACAGGGCCCGCACGGCCGCCTCGGGACCTTCGAGCACCTGCACAAAGCGGCCTTCGCTGTAGAGCAGCAAGCCGGTGAGCTGGTTGGCCGCATTAAAGGGCCGCGCCGAGGCCAGCAAGTCCTCCAATTGCGTTTCGGTGAAGGGCTGGGTGGCGAGGCTGCGGTAGAGGACGTGGTATTGGCTGACGTCCAGCAGGTTCATCACTTCGTCAATGGTCAGTTCGCCCAGCCGGTAGTGCTCCATCAGCTGGCGCTCGTAGCGTTGGGACGAGGGGTCGGTGTTGGCGGTCAAGGTCTGAACCCAGTCGGCCGCCCGGCGTTGTTGGGCTTCCGTAGCCAAGGAGTGGTAAAGCATTTTTTTGAACTTGTACGCTTCCGCAACCTTATTTGATTACTATATAGTTAATATTATTCGAAAGTAATTATTACTTTCCCATTATTGAGTGACCTGAGTGGGCTTAGCGCCGGAGCGGCACGGGCGGCCATAAGTTGCTTACTTCCTGCTAACTTGTGGGCTTACGACGTACCCTCCTCTTTTTTGCACCCATGAAAAAGTTCCTGCTTCCCGTGCTGCTCGCGGCCGCTGTTCTCGCGGCGCCAACCTTGGCAGCCCCTGCCGCACCGCTGCCTTCCAAGACAACCAGCAAGCCCGCCCCCGAGCCCTATGCCTTGCAGCCGCAGCTGAGCACGCTGGGGTGGCTGGCCAAAAAAGTAACCGGCCAACACAACGGCACCATTCAGTTTCAAAGCGGGCAGGTGCTGGTGAAAGGCAGCCAAATTGTGGGCGGCACGTTCACGGTGGACATGGCATCGATGAAGGTGGAGGACATCACCAGCGCCGAATCCAACGCCAAGCTGGTGGGGCACCTCAAATCGGAGGACTTTTTTGCCGTGGAGAAAAACCCCACGGCCACCTTCGTCATCACGAGCGTGAAGCCGCTTAAGGGCGACGCCAGCGGCAACAACGCCACCATCACCGGCAACCTGACCATTAAGGGCAAAACCAACCCACTGAGCTTTCCAGCCAAAATCGGAGTAAAAAGCGGCATTGCGGCCGCCAGCGGCACGGCCACCGTGGACCGCACAAAGTATGACATCCGCTACCGGTCCAAGTCCTTTTTCGAAAGCATTGGCGACAAAGCCATTGACGACACGTTTACCTTGACTTTCAATGTAATTGCCAAGGCCGACGGCGTGGCCAAACGCTAATTCGCGGCACTACGCCCTCAGGATACCAGAAAAGCCCTGGCTGCCCTTGCCGCCGGGGCTTTTCCGTTTTATCGGCCCGCCGCTTCTCTCTACCAAGGCGTTGGGCAAGCTGGCGAAAGCCATTTGGCCAGCCGTTATACGCCTTGGCATAAGGCACTGCATTGGCATTCCCGGCCCAGGTTATCGCATATAACTTTTCCGAGGAAATAAAAGGACTACCTTAGATGTAAATCAGCCAAGTACGAAGGGCACAGCGCTGATTTGTTTTGTATCCAAGCAGGCCATGAAGGAAAGTGAAAAGAGGTACCGGCGCTTGATTGAAGCCAGTCAGGACTTGCTGGTTACGGTGAGCCTGCAAGGCCGCATCATCGACACCAACGAGGCAGCCGTGAAAATTACGGGCGTAGACCGAGAGACCTTGATGGGCTCGGACTTCTTTCATTATTTCACCGAGCCCGAACTGGTGCGGGAGGTGTACCAGGAAGTGGTGGCAAGTGGCGCCGTGAGCAACGTGCCGTTTACGCTGCGCCACACCAACGGCACGCTGACCGAGGTGCTGTTCGACGGCTCGGTGTACAAGGGCGACGACGGCGAACTGCTGGGCGCGGTCATTGTGGCCCGTGAAATTGCCGAAAAGAAATGGGCCACGGAGCTGGGCATCGCCAACAAAGAACTTGCCTTCCAGCACCACGAGAAGGAAAAACGGGCCGACGAGCTCAGCATTGCCAACGAGGAGCTGGCGTTTCAGAACGACGAGAAGGAAAAGCGGGCCCAGGAGCTGAGCATCGCCAACAAAGAGCTGGCGTTTCAGAACGACGAGAAGGAAAAACGGGCGCAGGAGCTAAGCATTGCCAATACCGAGTTGGCCTTTCAGAATGATGAGAAGGAAAAACGGGCGGCCGAGCTCAGCATTGCGAACAAGGAACTAGCGTTTCAGAACGACGAGAAAGAGAAGCGGGCCGCCGAGCTGAGTGTGGCCAACGAAGAACTGGCATTCCAGAACGACGAGAAAGAAAAGCGGGCGCAGGAATTGAGCGTGGCCAACGAAGAACTGGCGTTTCAGAACAACGAGAAGGAGAAACGGGCCGAAGAACTGAGCATTGCCAACACGGAGCTGGCGTTCCAGAACGACGAGAAGGAGAAGCGCGCGGCCGAGCTTGGCATCGCCAATATTGAGCTGGCATTCCAGAACGACGAAAAGGAAAAACGGGCCGCCGAACTGGTGCTGGCCAACAAGGAGCTAGCGTTTCAGAACGACGAGAAGGTGAAGCGGGCGGCCGAACTGCGCATTGCCAACTACGCCCGCGGCCTGATTGAAGCCAGCCGCGACCCGCTGGTGACCATCAGCCCGGAAGGCAAAATCACGGACATGAACCAGGCCACGGTAAACATCACCGGCCTGGACCGCGAGCAGCTCAGCGGCTCCGACTTCTTCGTGTACTTCACCGACCCGCAGATGGCGAGCGAAGTGTACCAGGAAGTGTTTGCCAAGGGAACCGTGGCCGATTCGCCGCTCACCCTGCGCCACAAAGACGGCAAGCTGACCGACGTGCTGTTCAACGGCTCGGTGTACAAAAACGACGAGGGCGAGGTGCTGGGCGTGGTGGTAGTAGCGCGCGACGTGACCGACCAGAAACGCATTGCCACCGAGCTTACCGAAGCCAAAATTGCCGCCGAGCTGGCCACCGTGCTGGCCGAGGAAGCCCAGGCCAAAGCCGAAGACGCGGTGAAAGCCAAGCAGCAGTTTCTGAGCAACATGAGCCACGAAATCCGCACGCCCATGAACGCCATCATCGGCTTCACGAAGGTGGTGCTGAAAACGGAGCTCACGGAAAAACAGCAGGAATACCTGACGGCCATCAAGCTCAGCGGCGACACGCTGATTGTGCTCATCAACGACATTTTGGACCTGGCTAAGGTGGATGCGGGCAAGATGACCTTCGAGCAGATTCCCTTCAAGCTCGCGGCCTCGGTCACGGCCATGGTGCACCTGTTCGAAACCAAGATTCAGGAAAAAAACCTGGCCCTGGTGATGGACTACGATACCCGCATTCCGGAGGTGCTGATGGGCGACCCCGTGCGCCTGCACCAGATTATTCTGAACCTGGTGAGCAACGCCGTGAAGTTTACCACCGAAGGCAAAATCACCGTGGGCGTGCGGCTGCTGGTGCAGGACAAGGAAAAAGTCATCCTGGAATTTGCCGTGACCGATACCGGCATCGGCATTGAAGAAGCGAAGCTGGACACCGTGTTCGACAATTTCCAGCAGGCCACCAGCGGTACCAGCCGCCTGTACGGCGGCACGGGCCTGGGCCTGGCCATTGTGAAAAACCTGGTAGAGCCGCAGGGCGGCACCGTGAACGTGCGCAGCCGCGTGGGCGAAGGCTCCACGTTCAGCTTTATCCTGAGCTTTCCGAAAACCACCGAAAAAGCCGCTGCCGACCTCGGCCTGCACATCGACCTGGAGACGGGCTTTAAAAACGTGAAGGTGTTGGTGGTGGAAGACATTGCCCTCAACCAGTTGCTGATGAAGACGCTGCTTGAGGACTTCGGCTTTGAGATGGAAGTGGCCGGCAACGGGCAAATCGCGGTGGAGAAGCTGCGCACCACCGCCTTCGACATCGTGCTGATGGACTTGCAGATGCCCGTGATGAACGGCTTTGAGGCCACCGAATGCATTCGCAAGGAGTTGAAATTGAAGGTCCCTATCATTGCCCTCACGGCCGACGTGACAACCGTGGACGTGGACAAATGCAAGGCCGTGGGCATGAACGACTACATCTCCAAACCCATCGACGACAAGCTGCTCTATAGCAAAATCATCAAGTTTTTGAAGCTGGGGGGCAGCGACCTCTCCACGCCCGATGCGCAAGAACCCACGGCCTTCACCTGTGTGAATTTTGACTACCTGAAACGCATCACCAAGAGTGAGGCCCGCATGGCCGAAATGATTCGCCTCTACCTGCAGGAGATTCCGCAGCTGGTGCAAACCATGAAAAAAGCCATCGGCGAGAAGAATTGGATTGCCTTGAAAATGGCGACGCATTCCATCATTCCCACCTTTGCCACCATGGGCATCGACCCGCAGTACGAGGACATCGCCAAAGCCATTCAGGCCCTGGCCGTGATGCTTATTTTGAAAGACACCGGGGACTGGGAAAGCGACGAAAGCCGGGCCCGCATCCATACGCTGTTTGGGAAGATAGAAACCGTGTGCGCTTTGGCCGCCCGCGAGCTGGAGGAAAAGCTGGCCCTGCTGACGAAAACTAATAAGCCCGTACGCACTCCCGCCTAGCGCTATGGAATATAGCTCGTTACGATTCTCGTGTTACTTGCGATAGGGCTGCCTTAAAAAGGCCTTTTCCAGGAACCACAGCTTGGTCCGGGACTTTATTGGAGCGCTTTTCTATTCGCTACTTGGGGCGGCCCAGCTACCGGCAAGCGCGCCGACTTCTTGGCCTTTTTGTTCCGGCGGCCCCACCACAGCAAGGTGCCCGTCACGGGCAGGCTGGCGGCCAACAGGCTGACAAGAAAAGCCACGATTTTGCCGCCCAAGCCCAAAATCTGGCCGGTGTGCACGTCGTAATTCATGTCGCCCAGCTTCATGCCGGCACTTTTCCCGGCGTGGAAGCGGGCCAGTAGCAATTGGCCCGACACGGGATGAAACGCATACTCGTCGCGGTGGTAGTAGTGCAGCGCCTGCTGGTAGGTCCAGCAATACGCGGGGTCCTTGCCGGTACCGGTTGGCCCGATGAGCACCATTTCCGCCCCCGGCGAGCGGCGCAGCACCGTGCGGTAAATGACATCGGGCAGGGGCTGAGCAGCGGCCGTCACGGCTTGCAGGGTGTCCACTTTGGGCAGCACTTTTTCCTGCGGATACGTCCGCCCGCCATTGGCTGCCCACATGGTCGCGTCGAGCATAACAGGGAAAAGCATGAACAAGCCCGTGAGGGCCAGCACCCCGGCAAGGCTGGCAATGTAGAAACCCAACACGTTGTGCAAATCATAGTTGATGCGCCGCCAGCGGGCACCCCACTTGATGGTGAAACGCTGCTTGCGCTCCTGCTTGCGCTTGGGCCACCACAGCACCAAGCCCGTGACCAGCATCACCAGAAAGATGATGACGCTGCCGCCCACCACCCATTTGGCGATGGCCTCGGGCAGCAGCAGAGTCATGTGAATTTCCTGCACAATGCTGAAGAAGTGCCGGCTGAGGTCCAGCTCTTGCAGCACCCGGCCGGTATAAGGATTCAAGTACACCAGCGTGGGTGTGCCAGCCGGGTCGGTGAAAAATACCGTAGCCGAGCGCTCGGGACCAAAATAAGTCACCCACGTCGTGGTTTTCGCCACGCCCGGGTGAGTTGCCAGCGCGGCGGCCTGCAGGCGCGAAGGCCGCAGCATGGGCGTAGTAGCCTGGGCTTCCACCTTGCGCCAGGGCTCCGTTACGTCCCGGATTTCGTCCTGAAAGGTGAAGATGGCCCCCGTCAGGCTCACGATGAACACCACCAGCCCCGTGCTCAGGCCCAACCAGAGGTGCAATTTGCCGATGGCTTTTTTGATGGTCATGGGGCGGGGAAACTGGATTTCTATTAAAAAAGCACGAACGTCATGCAGAGCGCCGCGAAGCATCTCGCGTGCCACCACTAATCCTTACGATTGGTTTACTACCACACGCGAGATGCTTCGCGGCGCTCTGCATGACATTTCGGCATCACCAGCGTAAGCTTAAAACTTATACGCCACGCTGCCAATGACGCTACGCAGCTTCTGCGCGTTCATGGTAGTGTAGCCAATCCAATATTTCTGGTCGGTCAGGTTATCGACTTTGGCCGACAGGCGAAACTTGGGCTGGTCGTAGAAGACGCTGGCGTTGAGCACGGTGTAGGCGGGCAGGGTGAAGACGTTGGTGTTGGTATTCTGGATGCGGTTGTCGCTGGCGTAGTTGCCGCCGAAACCTGCGCCCAAGCCTTTGAGCACGCCCTCGGGCTGGCGGTAGCTCAGCCAAGCATTGGCCACGATGGGCGACGACGCGGTGTTGGGCCGGCGGCCGTTCACGTCCTCGGCGGTGTTCTCAAACTTCGAGTCGTTGTAGGAAAAGCCGCCCACGAGGTTAAAGCCGCGCGCCGGGCTGGCAATCACGCTCACCTCTACGCCGCGGCTGAGCTGGGTGGCATCCTGGGTTTGGGCATTGGGCAGGTCCACGGTGGGCACGCTACGCAGGCGGTTTTCCACCCGAATATCGTAGTAGCTCACCGTGGCGCTCAGACGGCCCCCAGCCGCGTCCAGTTTCACGCCGCCTTCGAGCTGGTTGGCGCGCTCAGGCGTGGCAATGCGCGATTCGCCGCTGCTGTTGATGAACGTGCCGAGGTTATTAAAGCTGTTCTGGTAGTTGGCGAAGAACGCCACCCGGTCCTTCACGGGCTGATAAACCGCGCCGAATTTCGGCGAGAAAGCCGTTTGCGAATAAGCCGCGACCGGCGAGTAGAAGAGTCCGCCCTTGTTATCGAAATGGTCGACGCGCAGCGCGGCCAGCACACTCAGCTGCTCAGTCAGGTTGAGCACATCCGAAACAAAGGCGCTGTAGGTGTTGGTTTTGGTCGTTACCAGGTAATTGCCCGTTGGAGCAGCCGCGTACAGCGCATTCACATTCGTGGCGTTGAAGGCCCGAATGGCGGCGCTGGATGCGTTCAAGGAGATTTTATCGAAGTTGCCACCGAGGAAGTTCACGTCGGAATCGATGCGCAGGAAATCCAGGCCCAGCACCACGCGGTTGCGCAGGCGGCCCACTTTAAAGTCTCCGTTGAACAGCTGCTGGGCCTCCACCACGGTACGGCGGCTGTTGCCCGTCGATTGGTCGGCGCGGGCCAACGTGTCGCCGGGCATCAGGTAGAAATACGGCCCGAACCCGTTCGAGAAGCTGTGGCTACTGCTCAGGAAAGTGGTGGACGTGATGCTCGGTGAAATCTTGTACTGCACCTGTCCAAACAGGTTGGTGCTGCGCGTGTCCTGCGTCAAGCCCGCGCCTTGGTACGACTGGCGGTAGTCGAGCGGCAGCTCATCGGCCCGCGACGCCCCCAGCGCGGCCGATGGGTAGTAGAAGAAGAGAATCTGCTTGCCCACGTTGGTGCCCTTGTAAATCTCGGCATCCACGTTCACCGTCAACCGGTCGTTGGGGCGGAATTGCAGGCTGGGCGCCACGGCCAGGCTTTTGCCAAACCCGGTGTAGTCAAGGTTCTGGAAGCTGTCTTCGTAGGTGTAGGCCGTGTTCAGGCGGAAGGCCAGCGGCTTGGGCTGCAGCGTCGGCGTCTGGCCGTCCACTAGGTTCACGTCGGCGCTCACCCGGTGGAAGCCGTAGCTGCCGGCCGCCACGTTCAGCTCGCCGCCAAACGTGTCGAGCGGCTTCTTGGTCACGCGGTTCAGCAAGCCCCCGTAGGACGTGAGCGCGCTGCCAAACAGCGTGCCCGACGGGCCCTTTATCACCTCCAGCTTTTCCAGGTTGATGGCGTCGATGTCGCTGGTCACGTTGCCGGCCACGCCGTTGCGCAGCTGGCTGGACAAGATGAAGCCCCGGCTGCTGTAAAACGCACCGCCGTCGCCG
Source organism: Hymenobacter jeongseonensis (assembly GCF_015694725.1). Classification (GTDB taxonomy): domain Bacteria; phylum Bacteroidota; class Bacteroidia; order Cytophagales; family Hymenobacteraceae; genus Hymenobacter; species Hymenobacter jeongseonensis. The sequence goes on from NZ_JADQDQ010000011.1 coordinate 44,263, forward strand.
CCGCGCCCGGTGGCTTCCCACATTTTTTGCAGGCCGGGCACGTTGCGCGTCGCGTCATCGGCGGTAAATACCAGCTGTTCGGTCAACAATTCCTTGCCCACCGTGGCGTACACCTGCGGGTTTTCCAGGTTCTTGAGCGGCATTTTGCCCACGTACTCGCTGTTGGTGCGGGCAAACCGGTTGGTGCGGGCGCCCTGCACTACGACCTCCTGCAGCTGCGCCGTACTCTCAACCAAACGAAAATCCAGGGTCACGACCTGGCCCGCCGCTACCGTTACCTGCTGCTGGGCCGGCTTGAGCCCCACGAAGGAAACCACTACCCTATAGGTGCCTTCGGGCACTGCGCTAATGCGGTAGCGGCCCTTGCTATCAGTAATGCCGCCCAGGGGCTGGCCTTCTACGCCCACGCTCACCGACTCGGCCGGGTCGCCGTCGGTGGTAGTCACGCGGCCAGCAATGCGGCCCGTTTGTTGGGCCAATGCGGGCAAAGTGACCAGAGAAAGCAGAACAAGGGCAGCGCAGTAAATTCGGGAAACCATGAGAAACTTATTTGGAATGATTCTAAACAGTAGCAAAGGTAGGCGCTGACAGCTGCGCCAGAAAGTCTATTTAGAACAATTCTAAATAGTAGCTCAGGTAATATCTTATAGCCAGTAGGTTCGAAGTGTCTGCGTACGGTTATAAAAAAGACCCTTTGCGCTAACGCAAAGGGTCTTTTTATTATCAGCACCTTCGGAAGCGACTTGTTCCCGGCACACCGCCGAGAGCCCAGTCGCCAGGTTCCGCACCGACGCCGGGCATTGGGCCTATACCGCCATGTGGCTGCTGCGCTGGAAGGCCTGCGCCACCGCCGCGGTGTCGGTATAAGCCTGGAAGTGCGCGACTTTGCCATCTCGCATCCGCAGGACGTGGGCCCACTCCTCTTCCTCGGGCTGCCCGGTGGAGCGAACGTGTCCTTTGCTGTAGCCCAGGGCCACAACGGCATCGCCTTGCGCGATGCATTCCTGAACCTCGAACCGCTCAAAATCGATGGCCTCGCTCACCTTGGCAAAGAACTTGGCCACTTCCTCCTTGCCACGAAATACGCCGGCATACGGAACCAGCGACGCCATGCCGGGATAAATGAATTCAATGTCTTCCGTGTACAAGTTGAGCAAGTTGGAGATGTCGCCTTTCACAAATAGGTCGTATCCCTCTTGCACTGTCTGAGTGTTTTGCTGCTCATTCATGGCCGTATAATTAATGAGTGAGAAAGATTATTGGACACATAAGTGCTTTACTCGGATGGCGATGGCGCCTTTCAACGGTTGAAGCGGCACCAATAAATGAATTACCGACAAGCCCACTACTCTTTAAATATACTAAAATTTTCACTGATTTACACCATAAAACAGCCTGCAAATGGCGGCATTCCATAGTTCGCTTTGGCCTGCCAAAACCGCGGCAACCAAGCTACCGGCCTTTCAAATTGACCTTGCTTACTGTTTCACCACTTTGTGCACCGTCGTCTTTCCTTGCGGGGTGGTCAGGCGGAGCAGGTAAAGGCCGGCGGGCAGGGACGCAGGCGGTGTGATGCGGCCTTGGCGGCCGCCCTGCTGCACCAGCACGCCGGATACCTCCGCCCCGCGCAAGTCCAGCAGCTGCACTTCCTGGAGTGTATGGGGCTCGGGCAGCTCATAGGTAAATGTTGACCGAAAGGGATTGGGAAATACCGTGAGCTGGGCGTTTGCGAGCGGCGGGGCTGCCCGTTGGTCGGCCGCCACGGCACTGAGCTGCCGCGCGGCACTGGAGCCGTCGGTTAGGCGCACTTCGTCTATCCAGGCCCAGGTCGAGGCATCGGTGTTCCAGAGGTAGATTTCCGCTGAAGTTTGGGAGCTGCCAGTCGTAAAGGTGAAGCTAACCGTGCGCCAACCGCCATTGGTATCGCCCACTTCCTGGTACTGTTCGGTTGTGCCCGTGTTCTTCACACCTACCCAGGCCGTGGCGCCGCTGCTGCTGTAGGCCGCCACGTCGCAGGTGAGGGTGTAGGTGGTATTGGGCTGCAGGCCCTGCACTACCTGGTAGAGATAGGCCAAGCCGCCGCCGGCCCAGCCCGCCTGGCTGCCCGCCCGCGTGGTGGAGGTGGTGAGACCCGCCTCGCCGCCGTTCAGCCAAGTGGCCCACGGGGCCAGCGTGCCGGTTTCAAAGCCGCCGTTCGCCACCCGGGTGGTGGCCACGGGCCCGGCGCCCGCTTTGGTGAGCGACACCACCGTGACGGACACCGCCGGCAGGTTTATTTCGGGAATGGTGTTGCCGGCCACGCGCACCGGGGCGGCCGCGGCCCACGTGGGGGTTTGGTCCCAGGAGCCACTGCCCGTAAGCTGCCACACCGCCGCCGTGGCCCCGTAGGCGTTGGAGGACCGGATGGGCACCGCGACGCGCTGGGCCTGCTCGGCCTTGTTTTCCAGAAAAACATTGAGCGTGCCCGTGCTGGCATCGTACGCCGCAAAGGTCTTCACGGTGGGGCTGCTGGTGGTCCTCACGAGTTGGTCTTGAATGAACTTGCCCCACACGGCCAGCGCCATGCCCGATGCATGCAGGCCATTGGCGCGGTTGAGCGCGGTGTACAGAGAAAAGCCATCCCATTCCTCGCCAAACCAGCGGGTGTTCCAAAGCGCCCCGTAATCAATGCGGGGGGTGGTGAGCAGCTGGCCAATGGTTTCGAAGTTGACCAGCGCGTGGCCCAGGTCGTTGGTTTTGCCCCAGCCCTGGTACCAGTTGATGGCGTTGAATTCCGAAACCACCACCGATTTTCCGCTGCTGCCCACGGCATTGAGCGCCGCGCGGGCGTCCGGCAGCAGGTCTATGTCGGGAGTGGTGGCGTACGTACTGTAAGCACCATACCAAGCGGTGGTGTAATTGCTACACGCCACAAAATCGATATTGGGCGCGGCATTGACAATGGTTTGAAAGCCGGCCTGGCTGTTCCAACTGATGCCGACTTTGATGGATGGGTCGACGGCTTTCATGGCCGCGGCGTAGCGGCTGGCAATGTCGGCGGCCTGCGCCGCGCTTAGGCCTTTGTCGTTCCACATCTCGTTGCCCACTTCCCAGTATTTGATGCCGTACCCCTTCGTGATATTTGCGTACCGGACCCACGCCGCGGCTACTTGCTGGTCGAGGCCGGCTGCCGGGTTGTAGGCCACGTTGATGTGGGCCTGGGCGCCCGTTTGCCGGCACGTGGCCATGAGTTGGTCCGTGTTCATGGTGTTGCGCGAAGCCCCAGCGTAATAGCTGCCCGGAACCCAGTGCGCCGTGGCCGCCGAAGTGTAGGGTGCCGCAGCCCACACGTAAAAATTAGATTTTGCACCGCCGGGGAAGCGCAGCCGCTTGGCCCCCATTTCCTGAACGGCCTGGGCCAGCGGCCGGGCCCCGGCGGGCCGGTTGGCGTCGGCATCAAGCCCCGCGTTGAGGTTGATGCCGTATTTGTCGGCTACCCCGCTCGCAATGACCGACTCCGTATTAACGACCACCGTCGCCTGCGCTTTTGTGAGTAACGGACTGGCACCAAAGACCAACCAAGCCCATCTCATTGCATTTCTCATAATAAATAAAGCGTATGTGTGAAAGAATAGAGAAGCAGAAATGGCTGAAAAGCAAGGCGACCCAAGCACGAAAACTCGGAAATATTCACATAAAAAATATCACTAATCAGCGCTGTAAATTCATTAAAACCGAAAAATGTTGAGCTTCAACACCGGCTCAAGCGCAGCAGTGCCATTTTGTCGAGGTTTTTTTCCTAACCAGAGTTGGGAAGCAGGCGGCCGTCAGGGCGCGGGCGGCTTATATAGCTAAAAATCGCCTCACAGACAATGAGTTACTCTACCTCTCCTGCGATGTATGAGCAGACCACCAAAGCAGCGCGCAAGGGCTTCAGCAGGCGTGGCATTTGACAGGAGTTGAACCCACCGCTTAGGCAAAGCAACTCAGGGGCGCTCCGCTCCTAGCGTTTGGCAGCAAACACTAAGCAGCCGTTGGAGCGTGGGGGGGACGCATGCTGATGGGGTTCTCACTGCAATTGGGACGAGCAAGTACCTTATGCGCACTATCAGCTTATTTAAACGAAGGCCACACCGAAACGAGCCGACCTGATGGTCGGCTCGTTTCGGTGTGGCCTTCGTTAGGAACGATTAGTGCTTTTTACGCCGCTTGGCGAAACGCAAGCGGCGTAGTGCCGGTGTAATACAAAGGTCCTCCAGCCCCTTGCCCGCCGAGAACAGGAATCAAACAGCTTCGTGTACAAATCAAACAAGCTAGCGGTGGCTGGTGCGGCGCACCTTGCGGCCATCGGCCGTGAACACGAGGGTTCGGCTGAGACTGCTTTCGCAAGTCGCGGCCTCATAGGTAATAGCCTGCGTGTGGGCGTTCACGAATTTGGCAGCCTGGCAGACTTTCCGGCTCGGGTAGTGCACGGCCAGCGTTTGGAGCACGGAGGCTGGCAGGGCACTCACGGCCAACGGCACACCGGTGGATTCCACGTCCCCATTAGCCGTAAAACGGACCAATTGCTGGGCCGGGCCCTGGGTGAAACTGGCCTGATACAGCCCCTGGGTCTTTTTCCATTGAACGGTGGTGGCGCGCGGATGCTGCTGCTGGAGGGCCACGAAGGCCAGCGGTGGCACTTGGTCGGAGCTGATGAGTTGGGCACGACTGCTGCTGGCCAGCAGCAGGACCACACCAAGTAACAGAAGGGTTTTCATAGCGCGAAATTGCTGGGAAGTACTGGCCTGCTGCAGTAGTGCAGCAGGACCTGGAGCAGGCAGGGAGCGCGCCAGGCCGGAACCGAAAGGCAAAGCAGGCCCGGAAACCGACCGCTGGCCTCGCCCCTGCTTTAGCCTGGGCACACCCCGGTTTTATCCCACAAAAGTGCCACGGTCCGGTCCGGCTTACCATGACACCAATCAGCTGGACTGATGACGTGTGTCATGCTTTCGGCTTGCGGTGGCAAGGACCTTTGTCAGCGCCTGATTCGCATCCGGCGTGCGCGTTCCTACTCTCTCCACTTCGAATCTTCGCATGAACCAAGGTTTCAACGTTCTCAGCCTTAGTCACCGGCACGCCCCTGCTGCCGTTCGGGAGCAGTTGGCACTGAGCGAGCCCGCCTGCCGCGCCTTGCTGATTACGCTAAACAAAGGCCTGGGGCTTACCGATGTGCTCGTGCTGAGCACCTGCAACCGCACCGAAATATATTACTGTGCTGACCAGGACCAGAGCGGCGCCATCCTCGACGAATGGGCCCGCATTAAGCACTTCCCCTCCCCCGCCCGGCTCGCGCCTTACTTTATCAGTCTCACCGGGGCCGCCGCCGTGCAACATCTCTTCGAAGTAGCCATGGGCCTGGACGCGCAGGTAATCGGCGACCAGCAGATAAGCCACCAGGTGAAGCAGGCCTACCAATGGTCGGCGGACGCGGATACGGCGGGCCCATTTCTGCACCGGCTGCTGCACACCGTATTTTTCACCCACAAGCGGGTGCGCCAGGAAACGGGCTTCTGCGACGGAACCGCCTCGGTTGCCTACGCTGCCTTGCAGCTGGTGGAGGACCTCACGGCCCACCTGCCCAGCCCCCGGGTGCTGCTGCTGGGCGCGGGAGATTTCGGAGCCGACGTGGCCCGGTATTTTGCGGCCAACCCGCGGTTTGCGCACGTCACTATTTGCAACCGCACGCGGGCCCGGGCCGAAGCCGTAGCGGCCGAGTGCGGACTGCCCGTGCTAGATTTTGCCGATTTGGCCCGCGGCATTCAGGCGGCCGACGTTGTTATTTCTTCGGTGGCCGCTCCATCGCCGCTCATCACACCGGAACTGCTGGGCAACCAGCCCGTGCTCAGCCACAAGTACCTGGTCGATTTGTCCATGCCCCACAGCATTGCTGCCACGGTCGAAACGGTGCCCGGCGTGTTGCTCTATCCACTCGAGGCCATTCAGAGCAAGGCCTCGGCGGCCCTAGAGCGGCGGCTAGCAGCCGTGCCCCAGGTGCGCGCCATCATTGCCGAAAGTGTGGCCGGCCTGCAGGACTGGAGCGAGGAAATGGCCGTGTCGCCCACCATCCACAAGCTGAAAAACGCCCTGGAGCAGCTGCGGCAGGAGGAAATGCAGCGCTACGGCAAGCGAATGAGCCCTGCCGAAGCCGGAATGCTGGACGAAATCACCCGCTCGCTGATGCAAAAGGTGCTCAAGCAGCCCGTGCTGCAGCTCAAGGCGGCCTGCAAGCGCGGCGAACCCGGCCAGCTGGTCGAACTGCTCAGCGAGCTATTCGACTTGGAGCGGCAGCCGGCTGCCGCCCTAGCCTAGCGCCCGGCATCAGGCCGAACAGGGCACGCGCAGGTCCAGAAATATCAGGCGCCAGCGCCCGCCCACCCCCGCCGACTTGGCGAAGTGAAACCGAAACCCGGTCCGGGTTTGCAGCACGCTGCGCACGGTGCGCCCTTGGGCCGCCTGGCCCTGCGCGGCCGTGCCACCTTTCACCGTGGCACTCCCCCACAAGTCCAGCGCCCGAAAGGCGGTGGCCGGACCAGCAAAACAACCTTGCCGGGCAAACCCCGCGTTATCCTTGGTTTGCAGGGCGCAGTCGGCTTCCAGCAGCCGCGCCACGTTTTGCAGCTGCGGGCAGGTCATGAGCTGCTTGTCCAGCGAAAACAGCGGCAGGTTCTGGTAAGAGCGGCGGAAAGCTTCCACTTCGGCCACTCGCGTCACCAGCGGCACAGCGCCGGGCTGCTCCAGAATCCAGAGGCCAAATTCCGGGTCGAGGAGCTGGTTGAGCACTGCGGCATCGTGGCCGCGCAGGGCGCCTTCCAGCAGCAGCCACGCCCCGGCCACGGAGGTGTCGGCGGGCATCACAGCGTTTTCGGTGCGCGCAGCGGCCGAGTCAGGCTTGGGCGGATTGTCGGTGGCAACCTTGATGGCACCCTGACCGGCCGCTTCATCGGGCATGCCGTTGGGATTTTTGGTGTCACAGGCCACGAGCAACAAGGCTAGGGAAAGGCTGGTAAGGCCGAGGGGAATTCGCATGAGGTCAAATAAGAAGGAGTTTAAAAGCACCAGGCGCTTATTAAGGTTAAAATTTTGGGGACTAGACCGTCATGCTGAGCGCAGCCGAAGCATCTCTACTGAGGAAGTAAATAATTACTCTGGCGGTAGAGATGCTTCGGCTGCGCTCAGCATGACGCTGTTTCTTAGGTAAGCACTACGCCGGCACGGCCGCAGCCGGCGCCCACTCCACACCCTGCTTCAGCCACTGCTGCGTGGCTTCCTCCGGCGAGCCGGGCTCGACGGTGTAGTTGTAGTGCCACTCGGCTTGCGGGGGCAGGCTCATGAGGATGCTTTCGGTGCGGCCGCCGGTTTCGAGGCCGAAGCGGGTGCCTCGGTCAATGGCGAGGTTGAACTCGGCGTAGCGGCTGCGGCGCACTTGCTGCCATTGCTTTTCCCGCTCAGTGAAAATCAGGCCCTGGTTTTGCCGCATGATGGCGGCGTAGGTGCGGCCGTAGAGTTCGCCCACGTCCTGCACGAAGGCAAACAGCTCTTCAAACGAGCCGTCTTGGCCCACGGTGAGGCGGTCGAAAAAGATGCCGCCTACGCCGCGCGTTTCCTTGCGATGCGGCAGGTAGAAATACTCGTCGGCCCACTTCTTAAAGCGCGAGTAATAGCTGGGGTCGTGACGCTGGCACATCTCGCGAATCTGCTCGTGAAACCAGCGGGCCTGCGCCTCGTCCACGTAAATCGGGGTCAGGTCGAGCCCGCCACCGAACCAGGCTTCACCGTTGCCGGCCTCAAAGTAGCGCACGTTCATGTGCGAGATGGGCACCAGGGGGCTGCGCGGGTGCTGCACCACGCTCACGCCGGTGGCAAAGTAGCGCCGGTCGGGCAGGAGCAGCGCTTGCGCGGCCTGCTCGGTGAGGCCGCCGCGCACGGTGGAAAAGGCCACGCCGCCTTTCTCCAATATGTCGCCGTTTAGCAGCACGCGGGTGCGGCCCCCGCCACCGCCGGCGTGCTCCCAGGGCGTTTCCTGGAACTTGATGCCGCTGCCATCGGCCAGCTCCAGCCGGTAGCAGAGCCAATCTTGAAAGTGGCGCATCCAGTTCTCAACCCGGGTGCGGGGCAGGGTCAGGGTTTCAACAGCAGTCATGATGAAGCAGAGTTAAGCAAATGCGGAGTTAAGAATGAGCAGGACTGGTTCAGGCCCAGGCCACGGCGCGGTAGGCGGCGAGCCGGGCGGCGGCTTCTTCCTGGGCCAGGCGCTGCTGGCAGTGTTCGCAGCAGGCTTCGGGCACGGCGGGTTCGGTGGCGCGCAGCACCAGCACCGGGATTTGGGTGTGGTAGGCCTGCGTTTGGGTGTAGCACTGGTCGAAGTAGCGCAGGAGCTGCGCCGTGGTGGCCGGTGCAATGATGAGCAGCTGCGCCTGCGTGCGGGCGCAGTACTCGCTGATGCCTTCCAAGGGCGCTTCGTCTTCCACCAAATGCTCGGTGATGGTGGGCCAGGTGAGCTGCGACGCGGCCCGCCCGAGGGCCTGCTTCAGGCGCCGGCGCCGGGGCCGCGCCGTGCGCGGGTAGAACTGCACCAAATCCAGCGAACCCGGAAAGGCACTGGCCAGGCCCGAGAGCCGAGGCAGCAGGTGCAGGCCCAAGGCATCAAAATCGGCGGAGAAAACCAAGCTGTTGGGCAAGGAGCGGTGCTTGGCCGGCACCACCAGCACCGGGCAGCTCACCAGGGCGGCGATGGTGGCCGCGTGGTTGCCGGGGGCTTCTTCCTGGCCGCAGTCGATGTGCTCGAGGCCCATCACCACGAGGTCAGCGGCGCAGGCGGCGGCTTCGGCTTGCACATGGTCGTGCAGGCAGCCGGCCAGCACCCGGTAGCGGTACTGAATGCGGCGGCCATTTTGGCGGGTGAGCTGCTGGTAACGCAGGCGCTCAACCAACACGCGCAACCGCTGCTCCTGGGCCCGCAGCACGGCGGCGGGCTCGGCGGCCTGGTCATCGAGCTGGTGGCAGTACAGCAGCACCACTTCGGCGGGCCAGCGCACGGCCAGCTTGTTGGCGTAAGCCAAGGTGAATTCGGCGGCCGGGGTGTGGTCGATGGGGACGAGAATGGTTTTCATGAGCAGGGGCGCGCAGTAGGCCGAATAATGGGAGAGAAAATGAGAAGAGACTAGTGACAGTCGTACACCGTGGCCCGCTGGGAAGCGGTGGTTTTGGCAGCGGAAGGCCCCAACTGCGGGCTCAGGTAAGGAATGCCGAGTCCCAGCCCGCGCACGATGAACAGCACCGCCAGCACCGAAGCCGCGTAGGGCACGGCCTGGCGCATGCGGGTGCGCCAGAACAACGGCACCAGGCGCCCGCTCAACGACAAGCCGAACATCAGCGGCAGCGTGCCCAGGCCAAAGCAGGCCATGTAAGCCGCCGCGCCCGCCACGCCCGGCGCGCTCAGCGCCCCGGCCAGCGCGAGGTACACCAGGCCGCAGGGCAGCAGGCCATTGAGCACGCCCGTGGCATACAGAGCCGACAGCGCAGGCCGCTGAAACAGGCGGCCCAAAGTGGTTTTCACCCAAGCCAGCGGCTGGTTCAGGCCCAGAGCACTGGCCAGGCGGCTGGTGTAGCGCTCCGGCACCGCCACCAGCAGCAAAATCAGCACGCCCGAGGCAATGGATAAGCCCTGCTGCACCCCGGCTAGGCGCAGGCCTTGGCCCACCAGCCCGGCCGCGGCCCCTAGGGTAGCATAGGTCGTGACGCGGCCCAGGTTGTAGAGCAGGCGGCCGCCCGCGTAGCGCAGCGGCGAAGTCGCCTTATCCACGCCGCCGGGCAGCGCCAGGGCAATGGCCCCGCACATGCCCACGCAGTGGAAACTGCCCAGCAATCCAAAGAGGAATCCGGCCAAGAGCATGGTTTAGTTCAGTTAAGCGTGAGGTCTTGTTCGAGGAAATAGGCTTGTCCACCGGCCGTGAAATCGAGCTGAACGCGCCACAGGCCGGGCGCCATTTTGCTGGTGTTGATGGACTGCCGCAAATCCGCCGCCGGCTGCAGGGGCAGCGCGAAATCCAGGTCTTCGTTGGAAGGGCGGAAAAAGTGGACTTGGCCCTGCACGGCCTGGCCCGCCAGCGCCGCCGGCAACTCCAGCGTCAGGCGCCGGCTGGCGGCATCGTGGCGGATTTGCACCGGCGTGGGCAAAGCGGTGGTGCGGGCCACGGCGTCCATGCGCTGCTGGTGGGCCAGCTCCTTTTGGTAATAGTCGGCGCTGACCAGGTTCACGTCGGTTTGCATGGCCCGGTACACCATCGAGCCGATGTAGGCGGCGAACAGCACGAATACCGCGATGATGGCGTAGGGCCAGATGTTGCGTTTGGGAGGGGAAACGGCCGGGTTAGTCATGGGTGTTTGGGTTTGAGAACGGTCATGCTGAGCGCAGTCGAAGCATCTCTACCGCTTCGTTGTGGCAGCGTTGATTACTACTGCGGTAGAGATGCTTCGGCTGCGCTCAGCATGACGTGCTAATTAGTTGCCAGCACTACCAGCTACTGCGATGGCCCGAGAAACTTGGTGCTGGTTTCCGAAATCAACTCGCCGCCGCTGAACAGGCCGATGCGGATTTTCTGGTTGGTGCGGTGCAGGGCGGTGCGGGGTAGTTCAGCGAAAAACACGCCTTCGGTGATGCCTTGGGCGGGCAGTTTCAGGCCATTGGTGCCGATGAGCGAAATCTGGCCCTGCGCGGGTTCGAGGATGCGCAGGGTGATGGGGTAGCGGCGGTTGGTTTTGTTGATGACCGAGATGTTGTAGAGGTTGGTGATGGTGCCGTGGTCGGTTTTTTGGTAGAGCTGCCCGGGCGTGCGTAGCACGGTGGCTTCCACGTTGGAGCGCGACACCAGCAGGCCCGTGAGCACGGCCAGCAGCAGCACCAGCCCGCCCGAGAGCGCCTTCACGCGGCCCGTGAACCGGAATTTGGTGCCGTTGGCAATGCCGTTTTCCGAGGCGTGGCGGATGAGGCCCTGCGGCAAATTCACCAGGTCCATGATGGAATTGCAGGCATCGATGCAGGCGGTGCAGTTGGTGCACTCCATCTGCTGCGCGCCGTTGCGGATGTCGATGCCGGTGGGGCACACCTGCACGCACTGGTGGCAGTCGATGCAGTCGCCCTCGGTGCGCACCTTGTTCTTGTGCAGCTTCTCGCGCGGCTCGCCCCGCTTGTAGTCATAGGCCACTACCAGGCTGTCCTGGTCGAGCAATACGCCCTGCAGGCGGCCGTAGGGGCACACAATGGTGCACACCTGCTCCCGAAACCGCGCAAACACGGCGTAGAACACGCCCGTGAAGCCGATCATGGCCGCCAGCCCGCCCAAATGGGCCGTGAGCGGGTCGGTGATGATGGCCACCAGCGCATCCGAGCCGATGATGTAGGCCAGAAAGGTGTTGGCAATGAAAAACGAGACAGCCAGAAACAGAACGTGCTTGGTGGTTTTGCGCCAGAGCTTGTCCCAATCAAGCGCGCGCCGGTCGAGGGCCTTTTGCTGGGGGGCGTCGCCTTCCAGCCAGTACTCAATGCGGCGGAACACCATCTCAAGGAAAATGGTCTGCGGGCACACCCAGCCGCAAAACACGCGCCCGTACACCACCGTGAACAGGATGATGAACACCAGAAATGTGAGCGTGGCCAGCAGCAGAATGAAGAAGTCCTGCGGCCAGAATATCTGGCCGAAGATGATGAACTTCCGCGCCGGCAGGTTCAGCATCAGCAGCGGCAGGCCATTGAGCCGCAGCCAGGGCCCGGCAAACAGCACGGCCAGAAAGCCGTAGCTCAGCCACTTCCGGGCGCGGTAGAGGCGGCCGGCGGGCTTCTTAGGATAGAGCCACACCCGCTTGCCCGCCGCATCCACCGTGGAGATGCTGTCGCGGTAGGCGTCGTCGGGTTTGAATTGGGTGGTGGCCATGGGTTGGAGGAAGTGGGAGGAAAATCAAATAGGGACGTCATGCTGAGCGCAGTCGAAGCATCTCTACCGCAGGAGTAATCAACGCTACCCAACGAAGCAGTAGAGATGCTTCGACTGCGCTCAGCATGACGTGCTACTGGGGTTGTAATCAGCCGTTACAGCTTGGCTACAGGCTTATTAGGAGCCTCTTTCTCGCCCTGCGGCTCCTTGGCATTAGCCGGCTTGGAGCCTTGCAAACTCAGGGCGTAGGACGCCACCTGCAGAATCTGCTTGCCAGAAAGCTTGCCTTTCCAGGCCACCATGCCCTTGCTCGGAATGCCGTACTTGATGGTTTTGTAGACGTGGTTCACCTCCCCGCCGTGCAGCCAGAATTCGTCGGTCAGGTTGGGACCGACTTTGCCCTCGGCGTTGGCGCCGTGGCAGGGGGCGCAGTTGGTGGTGTAGATGCTTTTGCCGCTGCTCAGGTCGGCCGCGGTGGCCAGGGCCTGGTAGGTGGTGAGCTTGGTGGGGTCATCGGCCCCGGCCGAGACGAGCAGCGCCGCCTGGCGCATTTCGGTTTCGTACTCAGCGGCTTGCAGCTGGCCCTTGGTGGTGAGGTGGTAGTAGCCCACGTACACAAGGCCAAACACGATGGTGAAGTAGAAACCGTACTTCCACCACGGCGGCAGGTCGTTGTCGAACTCGTGGATGCCGTCGTAGTTGTGGTCGAGGAGCTCATCCTTGTACTCGCCGCGCACCAGCGTGGCATCGCCCACCAGCAGGCCCAGCACCTTGCCGCTCCAGGTGCCGTGCACCGTGGGCAGGTCGTAGAGCTGGCGCAGCTGCGTCTTCATCTGCACTACGATGGTGATGCCTACGGACAGCAGCGTCAGCAGCAGCACGCCCAACAGGCCCAGCAGCAGCCAGAACAGCAGCTCCTGCTGGTTCATGCCGGCGGCTTTGGCGGGCGCGGTGGTTTCCGGAGTCTGGGCGTGGGCTACGCCGCGCAGCAGGAGGCTGGCCGCAGTCAGCAACGCCAATCGGGTGGTTTTCGCTGGCGCTAGCATGAGGGGTTGGATTTAACGGGTTTCAGGGGCTCATCTTCCAGCAGCGGCAGCATGCTCATGGCACTGATGTGCTGGCGATTGACGACCAGCACGTACACCAACAGGGCTATGAAAAAGAGGAAGAAAATGACGAAGGAGATGAGCGGGTAAATCGAAATGCCCGTGATGGACTGCAGAACTTCTTTGTACATGGTGAGGAGGTTTTGGAGGGATTTGATTGCCAGCCGCCGGTCATGCTGAGCTTGTCGAAGCATCTCTGCCGCTTCGTTGTAAAGGCATTAATTACCATTGAGGTAGAGATGCTTCGACAAGCTCAGCATGACGTTCTTTTTGCTGCGTGGCTACTGCGCGGCGGCATCCGCCGTGGCGGCGGCCTGCTCGGGCTTCACCTTGATGTCGGTGCCCAGGCGCTGGAGGTAGGCAATCAGGGCCACGATTTCCCGGTCGGATTTTACTACGATGTCTTCCTTTTTCAGGTCGGCCACGATGCCCTGGGCTTGTTTTTGGGCGTCGGCTACAGCTTGCTGGTCGTAGCCGGCGGGGTAGGGCGTGCCCAGCTGCTGGAGCACCCGGATTTTAGCGGGCAGGTCGGAGTAGTCAATTTCGTTATCGAGCAGCCACGGGTAGGGCGGCATGATGGAGCCGGGCGACATGCTGGTGGGGTCCATCATGTGGTTGTAATGCCAGGAGTGCGGGTATTTGCCGCCCAGGCGGTGCAAATCGGGCCCGGTGCGCTTGCTGCCCCACAGGAAGGGCCGGTCATACACAAACTCGCCGGCTTTGGAGTATTCGCCGTAGCGCTCGGTTTCGGAGCGGAAGGGGCGCACCATCTGGGTGTGGCAGTTCGAGCAGCCTTCCTTGATGTAAAGGTCGCGGCCCTGCAATTCGAGCGAGGTATAAGGCTTCACCGAGGCAATGGTGGGCACGTTGCTTTTCACCAGGAACATGGGCACCATTTCAATCACGCCGCCGATGAGAATGGCAATGGTAGCGCCCACGGCCAGCTGAAAGGGGCGGCGCTCCAGCCAGCGGTGCCAGTGGCCGCCGGTGGCGTGCGGGTCTTCGGCGGCGGGGAGCAGCGCGGGGGCCTGCGCCATTTCATTGGCCAGCAGCGCGCCACTTTTGGCCGTTTTGTACAGGTTTAACATCATCAAGAACACGCCGCTCAAATAGAGCACGCCGCCGATGCCGCGCAGGTAGTACATGGGCACAATCTGGATGACCGTTTCCAGGAAGTTGGGGTATTGCAGCATGCCCTCGGCGTTGAATTGCTTCCACATCAGCCCCTGCGTGAAGCCCGACCAATACATGGGAATGGCATAAAACAAGATGCCGAAGGTGCCCAGCCAGAAGTGAGTGTTGGCCAGCTTGGTGGAGAACAGCGGCGTTTTGTAGAGGCGCGGCCACAGCCAGTACAGCATGCCGAAAGTCAGGAAACCATTCCAGCCTAGGGCACCAACGTGCACGTGAGCCACAATCCAGTCGGTGAAGTGGGCCAGGGCATTCACGTTTTTTAGCGCCAGCATGGGGCCCTCGAACGTGGCCATGCCGTAGGCCGTGATGGCCACCACGAAGAACTTAAGCACGGGCTCGGTGCGGACTTTGTCCCAGGCACCGCGCAGGGTCAGCAGGCCGTTTATCATGCCGCCCCAGCTTGGCGCAATGAGCATGATGCTGAAGGCCACGCCCAGGCTCTGCGCCCAGTCGGGCAGTGCTGTGTACAGCAAGTGGTGCGGCCCGGCCCAGATGTAAATGAAAATAAGCGACCAGAAGTGAATGATGCTCAGGCGGTAGGAGTACACCGGACGCTCCGCTGCCTTGGGCAGGAAGTAGTACATCAAACCCAGGTAGGGCGTGGTGAGGAAGAAGGCCACCGCGTTGTGGCCGTACCACCACTGCACCAGCGCGTCCTGCACGCCAGCATACATCGAGTAGCTTTTCATGAAGCTCACCGGCAGCGCCATCGAGTTGACGATGTGCAGCACGGCCACCGTGAGGAAGGTGGCGATGTAGAACCAGATGCCCACATACAGGTGCCGCTCGCGCCGCTTGGCAATGGTGCCGAACATGTTCCAGCCAAACACCACCCACACCAGCGTAATGGCAATGTCGATGGGCCATTCCAGCTCGGCGTATTCCTTGCTGGTGGTGAGGCCCAACGGCAGCGAAATCACCGCCGAAACGATGATGAGCTGCCAGCCCCAGAAATGGATTTTGCTAAGCACGTCGGAGAACATCCGCGTCTTGCACAGGCGCTGCAAGGAATAGTACACACCCGTGAAAATGCCGTTGCCCACGAAGGCGAAAATCACGGCGTTGGTGTGCAGCGGCCGGATGCGGCCGAAGGTGGTGTAGGCGTTGCCCAGGTTCACCTCGGGCCGGGCCAGCTGAAAGGCGGCCAGCACCCCCACCAGCATCCCGATGATGCCCCAGACCACGGTGGCAATGCCAAAGTCGCGGACAATCTTGTTGTCGTAGAAGAAGGTCTCGATTCCGCGGGCGGGCGGCGGGGGCACCAAGAGGGGCAGGGTGGCCGCCGTGGGTACGTGTAATTCAGCTTGCATGGGCCTGAGAAGAGTAGTTTTTACTGCTTCAAAGGTCCCGCAGACGGTATTTGGGAAATATGATAAAAGTCAGCCAAGGACTTGATTCCTATCAGGCAGCCATATAGCGCAGGGCCTATTCTTCGTCCTCCGCGGGTTCTTCAAACAGCATCCGCACGGCGGGCGTGTAGGTGTCCTCGTATTGGCCCGAGCGCACGGCCCACAGAAAAGCCCCCAAAAAAAGCAACGCGACTATCAGGCTAATGCCGATGAGCAGGAAAATAATGGTCATGACGGAGCAGGTTAAAGCCCGCGGCGGTGAGCGGCATAGCGCACCAGCAGCGTGGCAAATACCATCACGCTGAGCGAGCTGATGGGCATGAGAATGGCCGAGGCAATGGGCGTGAGCAGGCCCTGCACCGCCAGGCCCAGGCCGATGCCGTTGTAGCAGAAGGACAGCCCGAAAGTGGCCAGCACGATGTGCCGGCAGTTTCGGGCGAAACGCAGGATGGTGGCCAGCCGGCCGAAGCTGCCTGCTTCGAGAATGGCGTCGCTGGCCGGGGAGAAGTTGGTGAGCGTTTCGGTGAGGGCGATGCCGACGTCGGCCCGTTGCAGGGCGCCGGCGTCGTTCAGACCGTCGCCCACCATCACCACGCGGCGGCCCTGCTGCTGTAGGTTTTCCACGAAAGCCAGCTTATCGAGCGGCGACTGCTGAAACCGCAGTTCGGCCCCGGCTCCGAAGAGCTGGCGTAGCCGGATTACATCGGCGTTGTTGTCGCCGGTGAGCAGTACCAGCTGGTAGCGCTGGCCCAGTTCGCCCAGCAGGTCGGCGAGGTGTTCGCGGTATTCGCTCTGCACTTCGTACCAGCCCGCGAGTTGGCCCTCCAGCGCCACGTACACCCGCGTGGCTTGGTCCGGCCCCGCCAGCTCAGTCGCTGAGGCGCCAATAAAACTGGCTGCGCCCACACACACCTTCACGCCAGCCACCAAGCCACGGATGCCCTGCCCAGGCGTTTCCTGGCAATTCGTTACTGAGAATGGACTGGCCCCCAGTTGCTCCGCGATGCGCTGGCTGAGCGGGTGGGTGGACTGCCGGACGAGGGCCGCCACGCGCTGCGCATCGTCGGCCGAGAGGGTCGGGCCGGCGAAGCGCACGGTGGCGCGTTGGGCGTCGGTGAGCGTGCCGGTTTTGTCGAACACCAGCGTGTCAGCGCGGCTCAGGGTTTCGATGACGGCGGCGTTTTTCAGGTATAGCTGGCGGCGGCCCAGCACCCGCAACGCGGCCCCCATGGCGAAAGGCGTGGCCAGCGACAGCGCGCAGGGACAGGCAATAATCAGCACCGAGGTGAAGGCGCGCAGGGCCATTTGCGGGTCCTTGGGGTACCAATACAGCACCGAGCCCAGGGCCAGCGTCAGCGTCAGGGCCACGAAGTAGCGGCCAACGTGGTTAGCGTAGGTTTCCAGCGTGGGCCGGCCGGCTTTCTCAAACGCGGGGTTGTTCCAGAGTTGCGTGAGGTAGCCCTGCGATACCTCGCGCACCACCTCCAGCTCCACGGCTTCGCCCACCTGCCGCCCGCCGGCATACACCACCTCGCCCACGGCCTTTGCCACGGGTACGCTCTCGCCCGACACGAAGCTGTAATCAATCAGGCCAACCCCGCGCAGCAGCACGGCATCGGCCGGAATGATTTCCTGGTGCCGCACCCGGATGCGCTGCCCGGCCTGCAGCTCCTTCACCGATACTGACTGCTCGCCGGTTTTAGTGAGCCGCGTCACGGCCACCGGGAAGTAGGAGGTGAAGTCGCGGTCGAATCGCAGCGCGTCGTAGCTGTGCTGCTGCACCCATTTGCCGATGAGCATGAAGAACACCAGCCCCGTAAACGAGTCGAAGTAGCCCGGCCCGCGCTGCGTGAGCACGTCGAATACGCTGGTCGTAAACAGCGCCGTGAGGCCCAGGCTGATGGGGAAATCGAGGTTGATGTAGCGCTGCCGCAGCCCCTGCCAAGCCGACTGATAGAACCCCCGCGCACTCACCAGCAGCACCGGCAGGGCCAGCAGCAAACTCAGCCAGCCGAAGAACCGGCCAAACGTGGCCTGTAGCCCTTCGGTGAAGGAAAAGTAGTCGGGAAAGGCCAGCAGCATCACGTTGCCAAAGCCAAAGGCTGCCACGCCCAGCTGGTAGTACAACGTGCGGTTGGCGGCGTGGGGCTGCGCGCCCAGCTCGGCCAGCGTAATCTGCGGCTCGTAGTTGATGGCGGCCAGCAAAGTCACCACGTCTTTCAGGCTGGTGGTGGCCGGCTCGTAGCTAACCGTTAGCTCCTTGCGCAGGAAATTCACCCTTGACTCCCGGATGCCCGCGTTCAGCTTGAACAGGTTTTCGAGCAGCCAAATGCACGAAGCGCAGTGCATCTGCGGGATGCTGAGCGTGAGCCGAGCCAAGGTGGGCGAGCGAAACGCCAGCAACTGGCTTTGCACCGATTCCAGGTCCAGGTAGTCGAAGCGGCAGGGCAACTCCACCTCCTTTACCTTCTGGCCAGCGCGGTCATCGAGGCGGTAGTAGGTGCACAGGTTGCTGGCATCCAGCAGCTCGTACACGGCGCGGCAGCCGGCGCAGCAGAAGTGCAGCGTCGGCTGGTCGGCCAGCAGGATGGGTTCGTCGGGGCACGCGTCGCCGCAGTGGGTGCAGGCGACGTGGGTGAGGATTTCGGGAGCAGCGGTGATGGGCACGAACGGACGGGCTGGTGACAGCCTCAAAGCTCCGGCCTCCCCCAGCGGCAAACGCTGATAAAAGTCAGGCGGGAAGCTGATTCTTTTCAGCTGGCCCTACCGGAAAATCAGAATGCGGGCCGCCTCCAGGCATTCCAGCGAATGCGGCGCGCCACTGGGGATGATGACGTAGTCGCCCGCCGTTGCTTCCGTCGGCACGTCTTCCTGCCTGATGATGAGCCGGCCCGCCAGTACCGTCACGAACACATCGACGCTGGCGTGGTGGGTGGGCATGATTTCGCCAGCGGCGAAGGTTTTGTAAATCACCTTCTGCCCGCTTTTATCCAGTAGCACGAGGGCCTTTTGTTCGCCCGCGGCGGGATGACGGCCGGCCAGCAGGCTGCCGCTTTTAAGCGGAGGATGCGTTAATTTCATGCGAATCAAATTATTACTAAGCAGGTTATCAAAATCGCCTTAAAACTTCCGGGCGTGGCAGGCCGCGCAGTCGGCGGCAGTGGGCAGCATGTAAGCGTGCTTTTCAATGGCGCTGTCCAGGGCGTGCCGGAAGGCCACCAGGAGCTTGTCCCGCTCCACCGTGGGCATGTTTTGCAGCACCTGCTCGATGGATTCCCGGTAGACATGGGCCATGAAATTGGGGCCGTAAGCAGCAAAAAAACCGTTGTGCAGGGCATCAAATGTGGCTTTTTCCGACGTTGAAATCGACAGCGATAGCGCCTGCCACTGCCTGGCATTTTCGTCCAAGCTGAGTTGAAGGTCAGGGTTCATGGTCCGGCGGAATAAAAAAGCGGAGAGAAATGGCACTGGTCCCGCCCGAAATGCGGCCCGGTTGGAGCGCAGGTGGAGAGCATAGCACAAAGGTGGGGACCGGCGCAGGCCCGGAACTTGACGATGCACAGCCTATTGGATGACAATTATCACCTTCCCTCCTGCCCGGCAGCCACCAGAAAAATCCGCCACGCTAGCGGGCCGATTTTGCCAACTGCTCCAGCGAGGCCTTGAACTCCGGCGTGTCGTAGTCGGCCATGCCGTCGTGGCGGGCCGCCACCTGCCCGTAGGGGCCGAGGATGACCGTGGACGGAATGGAATTGGAATCGAACGGCGCGGGCAAAGTGCCGGTGCGCAGGTACACGGGAAAGGTGTAGCCCTGGCCCTGCACGAACTTCCGGGCCTTGGCCACGTCATCGTCGAGCGAGAGCATCACGAAGGCCACTTTTGAGCGGTCGACCTTCTTATACAAGGCTTCGATGCCCGGCATCTCGGCGCGGCAGGGCGGGCACCAGCTGGCCCACAGGTTCACAAATACTACCTTGCCCTTCAGGTGGCTCAGGTTCACGGGCCGGCCTTCGAGCGTAACCAGGGGCAAGTTGTGCGGGTAGGAAGGGTTTCCGGTGGGCCGCGCGGGCGCGGTGGCGGAGCGCACGGGCACTGTGGCCTTCCACAGCCCCGTGGCCAGCAACCCGCGTTGCACCCCACCCAGCACAATGGGGCGCAACGGCGTGAGCAGAACGAGAGCAAACAGGGCCAGCGGCAGCCACTGCACTAGATTCTTACGGTTCATGGTTGGAAAATGGGGGAACGGCCTGGGGCAGCAGCCGGGGCGCTGCTACTGGTATAAACCAGAAAAAAACAGACTTGAGGGAACAAATGTAGGAAGCACATTTGTATAAATGAACAAATGTTCATAAGTTTGTACGAGTTATGACCGCAACCACCGCTCCCTCCGTTGACATGGGCCTCTCCATTGAGAAGATGGAGAAGGTGGCCTTCATTCTGAAGACGACGGCCCACCCCACGCGCATTGCCATTGTGCAGCTGCTGGCCGCCCACGACGGCCTCTCGGTGACGGACATCAGCGAACGGCTGAACGTGGAGCAGAGCCTCCTCTCCCACCACCTCACGGGCATGAAGCTCAAGGGCATCCTAAGCAGCCACCGCGATGGCAAGAACATCTTCTACTCCCTGAAAATGCGCGAAGTCATCGACGTGATTCAGTGCCTGGCCGCGTGCACGTTCCTGTAAACGGCGCGCGTTTTTTATGCCGTAACACATGAACAAATTATCATAATTTCATACATTATTCGGTTATCATGCTCGATTACTTCGGCTACTTCGCGGCCATTTTCATTGGCCTTTCGCTCGGCATCATGGGCGGGGGCGGCTCCATCCTCACGGTGCCCGTGCTGGTGTACCTGATGGGCGTGAGCCCGGTGCTGAGCACGGCTTACTCGCTGTTTGTGGTGGGCAGCACGTCGGTGGTGGGGGCTTCGGGCTACTTCCGCAAGGGGCTGGTTTCGTTGAAAACGGCCGTGGTGTTCCTGCTTCCTTCGCTGCTGGCGGTGTTTGGGGTGCGCAAGGTGCTCATGCCGGCCATTCCGCACGAGCTGTTCACGATGGGCGGCATCGCCTTCACCAAAGACCTGCTGGTGCTGGTGGCCTTTGCCGCGCTCATGGTAGTGGCGGCCACGTCGATGATTCGCCGCAAGCAGGCCGAGGAAGTGCTCGATGAAGAGCTGCACCACCGCCACGCCTTCAACTATCCCCTCATTCTCGCCATTGGCCTAGTGGTGGGCACGCTCACCGGCTTTGTGGGAGCGGGCGGCGGCTTTCTGATTATTCCGGCGCTGGTGCTGGGCGCGCGCCTGCCCATGAAGCTGGCGGTGGGCACTTCGCTGGCCATTATTGCCCTGAACTCGCTTATCGGCTTCACCGGCGACCTCAGCGCGGGCACGCCCATTGCCTGGTCGTTTCTGCTGGGTTTCTTGGCCTTTGCCCTCGGCGGCATTGTGCTGGGCACCTACCTGTCCCGTTTCATTCCGGGGGCTAGGCTGAAGCCGGCCTTTGGCTGGTTCACGCTGGCCATGGGCACGTTTATTCTAACCAAAGAGCTGCTGTTTCATTGAGTTGGTGAAGCTCTTATCAGCCCGTCATGCAGAACGCAACGAAGCATCTCGCGTGCCGCTACTAATTAGTTATTGCACGCGAGATGCTTCGCTGCGCTCTGCACGACCGTTCTACTTCACTCCTAAATCCCCCATTGCCTCCCATGAAAATCGAACAGTTTGAAGACAAGGGCCTGGCCCATTTCTCCTACGCCATCCTGAGCGAGGGCACCCGCGAAATTGTTCTCATCGACCCGGCCCGCAACCCGCAGCCCTACTACGACTACGCGAAAGCCCACGACGCCAACATCGTGGCCGTTATCGAAACCCACCCCCACGCCGACTTCGTGTCGTCGCACCTGGAAATTGCCCAAACCATCGGAGCTGTTATCCGCGTGAGCCGGCTATTGGGGGCCGATTACGCCTTTGAAGCCTTTGACGAGGGCGACGCCTTCACCGTCGGCAAGCTCACCTTCCGGGCCCTGAACACGCCCGGCCACTCGCCCGATTCCATCAGCATTGTGCTGGAGCGCGAGGGCAAAGACGTGGCCGTGTTCACCGGCGACACCCTGTTTATCGGCGACGTGGGCCGCCCCGACCTGCGCGAAAAAGCCGGCAACCTAACCGCCAAACGCGAGGAACTGGCCCGCCAACTGTACCACAGCCTCCGCGAAAAGCTCATGCCCCTGGCCGCCGACGTGCTGGTGTACCCGGCCCACGGCGCGGGCAGCCTCTGCGGCAAGGCCCTGAGCGGAGCCAACAGCAGCACCATCGGGGCCGAGAAAATTGGCAACCCCATGCTGCGCCCGCTCAGCGAGGAGGCCTTTGTGCAGGAGCTACTGGCCGACCAGCCGTTCATTCCCAAATACTTCGGCTACGACGTGGCCCTGAACAAAGCCGGCGCCCCCAACTACGCGCCGAGCGTGCAGCAGGTGAAGCGCCTGGCTGCCGGCGCGGCGCTGGCAGCCGGCGCGCTGGTGGTGGACACGCGCCCCGAAGCCGAGTTCAAAAAGGGCCACGTGCGGGGCGCCATCAACATTCAGCAGGGCGGCAAGTTCGAAACCTGGCTGGGCACTATTGTGGGGCCGGAGGAGCCGTTCTACCTCATCGCGGCCGACGAGGCCACGCGGGAAGACCTGATTCAGAAAGCGGCCAAAATCGGTTACGAGCCGCTGATTGAAGGCGCGCTGGTGGGCACGCCGGCCACCGAGGCAACACTGCCGCAGCTGGACCTAGCCGCCTTCCGCCAGCACCCGGAGCAATACACCATCGTGGACATTCGCAACGCCACCGAACACCGCGACGAGCCCATTTTCGACGGTTCTCTCCACATTCCGCTGCCTGAGCTGCGCGAGCGGGCCCGGGAAATCCCCACCGATAAGCCCGTGGTGGTGCATTGCGCCGGCGGCTACCGCTCGGCGGCGGGCAGCAGCATCGTGGCCGACGCCCTGCCCGGCACCGAAGTGCTGGACCTGAGCGAGGCCGTGAAGTCCTTCCAGCCAGCCACGGCGGCGCACTAAGCTTCAACGCCCGTCATGCTGAGCGCAGCCGAAGCATCTCTACCGCTTCGTTGAACTGATGGAATTACTTCCGAGGTAGAGATGCTTCGGCTGCGCTCAGCATGACGGTTTAGTTTATCCTTCAATTTCCCTCCCAATTCAAATTCATCCGCCATGTTCGGTTTCACTAAATCTTCTGCTCCCGCTTTCCAAAACCTGACGCCCGCGCAATTTGCCGAGGGCCTGCACCAGCCCGGCGCGGTGCTGCTGGACGTGCGCCGGCCCGACGAATTTGCCGCCGGCCACCTGCCCGGCGCGGTCAACATCGAAGTCACCGCGCCCGACTTCGGGCAGCGCGTAGCGGCGCTGGATAAAAGCAAGCCAACTTACGTGTATTGCCGCAGCGGGGCCCGCTCGGCCAGCGCCGCCGGCCAGCTCACCACCGCCGGCTTCGCGCAGGTTTCGAACCTGCTGGGCGGGGTGCTCGACTGGAGCGAGGCACTGACCACTAAATAAATAGCTGCCATCATTCTGATATTCTGTTTTCATGCTTGAACTCCTGCAACAACCCTGGCCCTGGTACGTGGCCGGGCCTCTGATTGGCCTCACCGTGCCCGCGCTGCTGCTTGTGGGGAACAAGGCGCTGGGCATCAGCAGCTCGCTACGCCACCTGTGCGCGGCCTGCGTGCCGGCCGGCATCCCGTTTCTGACCTATAACTGGCGGGCCGAAACCTGGAATTTGGTGTTCGTGCTCGGCATTGCCCTGGGCGGCTTTATTGGCTACCGGCTCATGGGCCACCCCGACGTGGTGGCCATTTCGGCCGCCACGGTGCGCGACCTAAAAGCCGAAATGCACCTGACGGACTTCACCGGCCTGCTCCCGCGCGAACTGTTCGCCCTGGCAAACCTAGCCAACTGGAAAGGCTGGGTGTTTTTGGTGCTGGGCGGCTTTTTGGTGGGCTTTGGCACGCGCTACGCCGGCGGCTGCACCTCGGGGCATGCCATTTCGGGGCTTTCGAATCTGCAATGGGTGTCGCTGGTAGCCGTCGTCGGCTTCTTTGCCGGCGGCCTGCTGATGACCTGGGTTATCTACCCGCTGATGTTTTAACCTCCTCTTATGAAATACCTCAAATACTTGGTGCTGGGCACGTTGTTTGGCATCATTCTCACCAAAAGCGAAGTCATCAGTTGGTTTCGGATTCAGGAAATGTTCCGGTTTCAGAGCTTCCACATGTACGGCGTCATCGGCTCGGCCATTCTGGTGGGCATGATTTCCATTCAGCTTATCAAACGCAACCGCCTCAAGACCATTGCGGGCGAGCCCATCGTCATCGCCGACAAACAATTCAACCACGGCGTCTGGATTGGCGGCTTTATTTTCGGCCTCGGCTGGGCCCTGACCGGGGCCTGCCCCGGCCCGCTGTTTGCGCAGCTGGGCAGCGGCATCGGTTCGGCCGCCGTGCTGATTCTGGCCGCCCTGGCCGGCACTTGGACCTACAGCGCCCTGCGCGAAAAGCTGCCCCACTAATTGCCCGTTGATGCGCTAATTGGCAAGCGTTGCTGCTCCATTAAACCTCCGTTACCTCTTCTTGGGCCTAAACGAGTCGGCCGGCTACTTGGCCGTGGCCGCTACGGCCTTTGCCTCGGGGTGGCTGGCTACGGAATACGGCTTGCGGCCCTACCCCTTTTACCTCGGCATTGGCTTGGCGGTGGCCGGACTGCTGGGCTCGTTGCTGGTGCGCGATACGCGCCACCACGTCGCACTCGAAGCCGCACAGGCCCCGGCCACGCCCACGGGCCCAGCCCTCTCCTTCTGGGACGTGACGTGGCGGCACCCAAACCTGGGCTCGGTTACACAGGCCGGACTGGTGAATAACCTCAACGACGGCATGGTGTGGGGCCTGCTGCCCCTGCTGCTGGCCAGCAAGGACTTCACGCTCACCCAAATTGGCACCGTGGCGGCTGTGTACCCGGCCGTGTGGGGCCTGGGCCAGTTGCTCACCGGCCCGCTGGCCGACCAGCTTTGCAAAAAAGACCTGCTTTTCTGGGGCATGCTACTGCAGGGAGCGGTGCTGCTGGCCATGCTGTTCACCGATGCCTACCCGGTATTTCTGCTGCTGGCGGCGCTGCTGGGGGCGGGCACGGCGCTGGTGTACCCCACGTTTCTGGCGGCCGTGGCCGAGTACGCCCCGCTGGCGCAACGGGCACACAGCGTGGGCATTTTCCGGTTCTGGCGCGACGCCGGCTACGCCATCGGCGCGCTGCTCACGGGCATCCTGGCCGATGCCTTTGGGCTGGCGGCGGCGCTGGCGGCCATTGGCGGGCTCACGCTGCTCTCGGCGCTGGTTGTCCGGCGGCGGATGTATTGCCTGCCGGTGACAGCCACCGAGGCCAGTCCCGCGCAAAGCTGCCCTCGTAAAATGCCCGCAGTGCATTATACGCCGAACTGGAGCGCAATCACTCTTTTCCGCCGCCGTCTCGGCTTGGCCGGTTAGTCAGTGGCCGTATCCTATGCCGGCTTGCGTTGCCGGCAAAGCGGGCTAATGCCATTTTGTATCTTAACTGAAACCATGTGGAACGGGTGCTTTTTGCACGCCATAATGGTAAATGGCATTGAAATATTCGACGTCCTACCAGACGCCCTAGCCCACTCCTTCCAGTATTGCCCAGGCCCTACCCCCGGCGCTGCTTGCCCGACTGGTGGCGCAGGACCTGAGCCTCGACGTAAAAAATGATTTCCTCGGCAATGTTCTTTGCCTCGTCGCCGATGCGGTCCAGCTTGCGCACCAGCAGCAGCATTTGCAACCCTTGTTGCACCCGGGCGGGATGGTCGCGGATGTAGTCGGCAATGGCCGCGTGCGCCTTCACGTTCTTGTCACTTAGCAGCTTGACTTCTAAGAAGAGGCGCCGGGCCACCGAACTGTCTTCCTGCTCAAAGGCTTCCTGCACGAGCGCCAGCAGGCTGGTGGCGTGCTGCCCCATTTCCTGCAGGCCACTGATTGCCAAGAGGTGCTGGTCGAACACCTCGTATTCATCCACCATGGCCCGGCGCACGAATTGCGCCATGGCCTTGGCCGCGTCGCCCACGCGCTCCAGGCTAGTGTTGATTTTGAGCACGGCCAGCACGAAGCGCAAATCGATGGCCACCGGCGTGTACAGCGCAATAATGCTTTCGCAATGACGCTCAATGCTAAGGTCCTTGATGTTGATGCGCTTATCGAACTTTATCACCTCCTTGGCCAGGGGCTTGTCGAGGGTGTGCAGCGCTTGCAGGCTGCGTTCGAGCTGCCCCAGCACCAGCCCCCACATGGCATGCACCTCTTTCTTGAGTTTCTGGGTTTCGGTTTCCAATTGGGTCATGGCCGTGGTGATTTAGAGCGGCAAAATCAGGCTGGCGCAGGCGTTGCTTCAACCGAAACGCCCGGTGATGTAGTTCTGGGTTTGCTCGTGGTGGGGCTGGGTGAAAATGGTGCGCGTGTCGTCGTACTCAATGAGTTGGCCGTAGTTGAAAAAGCCCGTTTTGTCGCTCACCCGCCCGGCCTGCTGCATGTTGTGCGTCACAATGAGAATGGTGTACTGCTGCTTGAGCTCGTGAATCAGCTCCTCGATTTTGGCCGTGGAAATGGGGTCCAGGGCAGAAGCCGGCTCATCCATCAGCAGGATGTGCGGGGCCACGGCCAGCACCCGCGCAATGCACAGGCGCTGCTGCTGCCCACCCGATAAGGCCAGCGCCGACTTGCGCAAGTCGCCCTTCACTTCATCCCAGAGCGCGGCTTGGCGCAGGGAATGCTCCACGGCGTGGTCGAGCACGGCCCGGTCGCGCACGCCCTGCAGCAGCAGCCCGTACGTCACGTTGTCGTAGATGCTTTTTGGGAATGGATTGGGGCGCTGAAACACCATGCCCACGCGCTTGCGCAGCTCTTCCACGGCCACGTCGGAGGCGTATATATTCTGGCCTTGCAGCAGGATTCGGCCGTCGTAGCGGAAGTCGTCGATGAGGTCGTTCATGCGGTTGAAGAGCCGCAGAAACGTGGACTTGCCGCAGCCCGACGGGCCAATGAGCGCCGTGACCGTGTTGGGCGCAATGGCCATGGAAATGTCCTTCAGCACGTGGTTCGTGCCGTAGTACACATTCACATGCTCCACCTGCAATTCGGACATAATCAAGTGAAAAAGGCACCTTCAGGGCAACTGCTGGCGCCAGCGGTTGCGCAGGTAAATGGCCACGCCGTTCAGCCCGAAGGTGATGACGAGCAGCACGATGATGGCCGCCGCGGCATTGACTCCAAACTCATGTTGCGGCCGCGAAATCCAGTTGAAAATCTGCACCGGCAGCGCCGAAAACTCGTCAAGCGGCTGGGACGGCGCAAACGGCACATAAGCCAGCACGCCAATCACGAGCAGCGGCGCCGTTTCGCCTACGGCCCGCGACAGCGCCAAAATGATGCCCGTGAGAATGCCCCCCGCCGAGGCCGGCAGCACCTGGTACCAAATGGTTTGCCAGCGGGTGGCGCCCAGGGCCAACGAGGCCTCGCGCAAGGAGCGCGGCACCGCCCGGATGGCCTCACGAGTAGCGACAATGAGGATGGGCAGTATCAGCAGAGCCAGGGTACTGGCGGCGGCCAGCACGCTGCTGCCCAGCCGCAGAAACCGCACGAACACCTCCAGGCCCAACAGGCCGTAAATCACGGACGGCACCCCGGCTAGGTTGGTAATGTTGATTTCGAGCAGCGCGGCCCAGCGGCGTTTGCGGCCGTATTCTTCCAGGTACACGCCCGCGGCCACGCCCAGCGGCACGGCCAACAGGGCCGTGAGCACCATAATCCACACCGTGCCCAGCAGCGCCGTGTAGATGCCCGCCCGCTCGGGAAAGCGCGAGGGCAGGCTGCTCAGAAACTGCCCGCTGAGCCGGCCCAGGCCGGTGCGCAGCAGCCCCCACAGAAAAATAGCCAGCAACAGCAGCCCCAGCAGCGTGGCCAGCAGGCCCACGACTCGAAAAATGCGGTCCGCCAGGCGGTTGCGGGCCATGCTATTCATACCGCTCCTGGTATTTTTTGCGGAACCAGTACCCCACGTTGTTGAGCCCGAGGGTGAGCACGAACAGCGTGATACCGGCCGCGAAAATGGTGTTGTATTCCAGCGTACCGTAGGCCACGTCGCCGGAACTCACTTGCACGATGTAGGTGGTAATGGTTTCGATGGGCACCAGCGGGTTGGCCGTGAGCCGGGGTTCCTGGCCGGCGGCAATGGCCACAATCATGGTTTCGCCCACGGCCCGCGAAATGGCCAGCACCACCGACACCGTAACGCCCGACGAAGCCGCCGGCACCACCACCCGAAAGGCCGTTTGCAAGCGCGTGGCGCCCATGGCATAAGAGGCTTCCCGCAGGCTGCGGGGCACGGCCCCCAGCGCATCTTCGCTGAGCGAGGACACCAGCGGCAGTATCATGATGCCCATCACCAAGCCCGCCGACAAGGCGTTGAACCCGGCCAGGCCTGGCACCAGCCGCTGCAAAAACGGCGTCACCTGGGTCAGGGCAAAGAAGCCGTACACCACCGTGGGCACCGCCGCCAGCACCTCCAGCAAG
Source organism: Hymenobacter jeongseonensis (assembly GCF_015694725.1). Taxonomy (GTDB): domain Bacteria; phylum Bacteroidota; class Bacteroidia; order Cytophagales; family Hymenobacteraceae; genus Hymenobacter; species Hymenobacter jeongseonensis. The sequence continues at coordinate 72,496 of NZ_JADQDQ010000011.1, forward strand.
GGCTTTAGGGTATTGCGCAGGGCCGGCGCCACGTACTCGTTCAGGTACACCGCAATGGTGAGGCCTAGGGGCAGCGCCACGGCCACGGCCACCGCGGTGGTGAGCAGCGTGCCCGCCACCAGCGGCAAAATGCCAAAGTGCTTGTCGGCAAAGAGCGGCGTCCACTGCGTGTCGGTCAGGAAGGCGCTCAGAGGCACTTGCTGGAAAAAATGCACCGCCTCCACTACCAAAATCCACAGGATGCCCGCCGTGGTCAGCACGCCGACGCCCGCGCTCATGGCCAGCAGGGCTTCAATCAGGCGTTCGTTGGTTTTCATGGCACGGACGGCAGCACCAGCTTAGGGGTGAGATTGGCTGACGAAGGCGGCAAACTTGGCCTGCTCGCGGCGGTATTCTTCGGCGGGCATGGGGATGTAGCCCACTTCGCGGGCCAGCCGCGGGGCCTGCTCCAGGTAGAAGTGGACGAAGGCCTGCACCGCCGGGCGGCGGCCGGCCGGGCGGCTCACGTACACCAGCAACGGGCGCGATAGGGGCGCGTAGCTGTTGTTTTTCACCGTCTCGATGGACGGCGCCACCGGCCCGGCGCCGTTTTCGGGTTTTTCGTCGTCGATGGGCACGAGTTTGAGCTTGGCCCGGTTGGCTTCGTAGTAGGCGTACCCAAAGAAGCCCAGCGCGAGGCGGTCCGTCGAAATGCCTTGCACCAGCACATTGTCGTCCTCGCTGGCCGTGTAGTCGCCCCGGCTGGCGTGGGCGGTGCCCACAATGGCCTGAGTGAAATAGTCGTAGGTACCCGACGCCGTACCCGCCCCAAAAAGGTGGATTTCGGCGTCGGGCCACTCCGGCCGCAGGTGTTTCCAGCGCGTGACGCGGTGCTGCGCGGCTGGCTCCCACAAACGCTTCAGCTCCTGCACCGTCAGGCTCTGCACCCAAGTATTGGCCGGGTGCACCACCACCGCCAGCCCGTCGTAGCCCACCCGGATGTCGGTGTAGCGCACGCCCCGCTGCGCGCAGTCCCGCTGCTCGCTTTCCTTAATGGGCCGGGAGGCATCGGCCACGTCAATCTCCTGCCGGCAAAACTTGCGAAAGCCCCCGCCCGTGCCAGACACGCCCACCGTAATGCGCGCTTCGGGATGAGCCCGCGCGTACTCTTCCACCACAGCTTCGGTGATGGGAAACACCGTGCTGGAGCCGTCGATGTGAATCTTCGTTTCCGGTGCCGCATCCACACAGCCGGTCAGTGCCAGCGCCAGCAGGAGCAGCAGTGGAAGGCCCCGGGCTGGAAGCGTGTGCACCGACATAATGCTAGGGAGCCAAGGAAATAATTGGCTCAAATAATTATTGTTAATTTACAACTTATTATTGTCATGATACATTAAGTTTATATTACCAATGGAGTCTTCGGTCAGGACGAAGGCTGCCGCATCTGCTTCGCGCCATGCCTGAGCTTATCTCGCTTCCTTCGGTTGACACGGAATACGCCGCGCTTTTGGTTCAGCTTGCGGCCTTGCGCCATGATATGGTGCGGGCCGCCGCCCAGGCGATGAACCGGCTGGAAGCGGTACATCCCAATTTTTGGCTTAGCGCCCACAACCTGGTGCACTACCTGGCCCTGCGCCAGCACGACCTGCGCCCGCTGCAGCAGCAATTGGCCACGGTGGGCCTGTCTTCGCTGGGGCGCGCCGAGGGCCACGCGCTGGCCACGGTCGATGCCGTCCTGGCAGCCTTGCTCGAACTGGCGCCTCCCACCGACCCCGTGGGCCTGCTCCCGCCCTACCCCGCCCCGGACTTTCGCAGCGGCCCCCGGCTGCTGGCGGAGCACAGCGATGCGTTGCTGGGCCCGCCGCGGCCGGCGCGCGATGTACGCATCATGGTGACAATGCCCTCCCAGGCAGCCACCGACTACCCGCTGGTGCGGGAACTGCTGCGGCAAGGCATGGACTGCATGCGCATCAACTGCGCTCACGACGAGCCCACCGCCTGGCGGCGCATGATTCAGCACCTACGCCGCGCCGAGCAGGAGTTGGGCCTCTCCTGCCGGGTGAGCATGGATTTGGCCGGCCCCAAGCTGCGCACCACGGGCCTGCCCCCCGGCCCGGCTGTGCTGCAATTGCAGCCCGAACGCGACGCCTACGGCCGGGTCCTGGCTCCGGCTCGGCTCTGGCTCACGGCACGGGAGCAACCCCAAGACGCCCCAACTGCCGCCACGGCTACGCTGGAATTCCCCGCGGCGTGGCTGCGGAAGCTGCACCCCGGCGACGTGGTTTCCTTCGTTGATGCGCGCGGGGCGCGGCGGGTGCTGCTTATGCAGGGTGCTAGTGAGCGAGGCGGCTGGGCTTATCTGTTCAAAACGGCCTATATCACCCCGCACACCCGGTTCAAAGGGCCCACCTCAACGGCAACGGTTCACCAGGTACCGTGTCCGGAATCCTACCTGCTGCTGCGCCCCGGCGATGCGCTTTGGCTGACCACGCCGCCGGTGCCACCCGCCAGCGCCAGCGGCGGAACGGCGGGCAGCACTGCGCCGGCTCTGATTGGCTGCACCTTGCCGGAGGTTTTCGACCACGTGAAGCCGGGCGAACGGATTTGGTTTGATGACGGGAAAATTGGCGGAATAGTGGAGCGGGTGGAACCGGGCGCGGTGCACGTGCGCATCACCCAGGCCCGCGAGCTGGGCGAAAAGCTACGCAACGACAAAGGCATCAACCTGCCCGACAGCCAGCTGCCCCTGGGGGCCCTGACTGCAGAAGACCGGGAGCACCTGGCTTTTGTGGTGCAGCACGCCGATATGGTAGCCCTCTCCTTTGTGAGCAGCCCCGACGATGTGAGCCAGCTGCAAGACCACATGGTTCAGCTGGGGGGCCGCGTGCTGCCCATTCTGCTCAAGATTGAAACCCGCCGGGGGTTCGACCAATTGCCCGCCCTGCTGCTGCGCGCCATGCAAGCCAGCAGCTGCGGCGTGATGATTGCCCGCGGCGACCTGGCTGTGGAGTGCGGCTTTGAGCGGCTGGCCGAGGTGCAGGAGGAAATTCTGTGGCTGTGCGAGGCGGCCCACGTGCCAGTTATCTGGGCCACGCAGGTGCTGGAAAGCCTGGCCCGCGGCGGCATGCCTTCCCGCGCCGAAATCACGGACGCCGCCATGGGCGACCGCGCCGAGTGCGTGATGCTGAACAAGGGGCCGCGAGTGGTGGAAGCCGTCCGAATCCTTGATGATATTCTGCAGCGCATGGCCGACCATCAGCACAAGAAAAGTGCCCTGCTGCGCAGCCTGCATGTGGCGCACGCCCTGCCCGAGCTCAACGGCGAGCCGTGACCTACCGGCAATCAGGCGGTGGTGGCCGGCAGGCCCACTTTGGCGCTGCGGCGCTCCAGCAGCACGATGTCGCGCCAGACGCCGTGCAACTGGCCAATTCGTTCGCAGCGCCCCACTTCGCGAAACCCCGCGCCGGCGTAAATGCTCAGGCTGGTGGTGTTTTCGGGAAAGATGCTCGCCAGCAGGGTCCAGACCCCATACGCTTCGGATTCGGCGACCAGGGCATCCAGCAGCTGCCGGGCCACGCCGCGCCCCCGGGCGGCCCCGGCCACGTACAAGCTCACTTCGGCCACACCGGCGTACACCCCGCGGGCAGAGCGGGGCGTGAGGGCGGCCCAACCCAATACCGGCCCCGGACCGGGGTGGTCGGCGGCCACCGCCACCAGCCGGCTGTGGGCCAGGTGGCCCCAGTCCCACTCTTCCCACGCGGGCGCTTCGGTTTGGAAGGTGGAGTTACCACTGTCAAATCGTTCGCCGTAGATGGCCCGCATCTGCGGCCAGTGGGCGGGCGTGAGTGCCAGCAGCTTTATTGAGGGGATATCCAAGGGGGTGAGGAAAGGGTTTATTGGCCGCTTCCGAACCTGAAAACCCCAAGGGAAATCAATACCGAATGGATATACTGCCAGAAGATTGTTTCACCTGCAAAATTCTGATTATGCAGCGGTTGTCTTACCCGCTCGATGTTGCTTAATTATTAATTTATGCGCTTTCGATTTCGGCAATGGTAATGGTTCGGTAATAGCTTTGTCCCGCTCGAAACGGACCGCTGCTCCCGCAACCCGGTAGCGGCGTGGCGAGGGCAAATCTTCGCGCCACTGCTTACTATTGCCCCTGCGCGGCCCGGCAAGCATGCGTCTTTTACATTCGCCCGGCCCTGGCCTCGCGTATGAGGGCAACCACTCCGTGCCGCCAACATGAAACTGGAATTTGAACCTATTCAGCCCACACCGGGCAGCTCCTTCACCCTGCGCTACTACACCCAGGCGCGGGACCGGGACATTAGCTGGCACTACCACCCGGAGTACGAGCTGGTGTACATTCCCACGGGCAGCGGGCGGCGGCACATCGGGCAGCACGTGTCGCGCTACGTGGGCGGTGAGTTGGTTTTTATGGGACCCAACCTGCCCCACCTGAGTTTCAGCTACGAAAAAGACGGCTCGTTTGAGCAGGTTGTGCTGCAACTGCGGGAGGATTTTATGGGCGAGCATTTCCTGCAAAAGCCGGAGCTGGCGGCGGTGCAGCACCTGTTCCAGCGCTCGCGGCAGGGGCTGGCGTTTGGGCCGGGCACCCGCGCCGCCGTGGGCCCCGCGCTGCGGGCCATGCTGGCCCAGCCCGCGCCCACGCGCCTGCTCACGCTGCTCCAGTTGCTCTACCAGCTGGCCGAGGCGCCCGACGCCACCGAGCTGCACGCCGACATGGGCCTTTCGGCGCTGCAAGTGCGGGAGCAGCAGCGCCTCAAGCAGGTGTACGAGCACATTGAGCAGCACTACGCCGAACCCGTGACGGTGCAGGAAATGGCCGACCTCACCTTCCTGACCGTGCCAGCCTTTTGCCGCTACATCAAAAAAATGACCGGCCAAACGCTCACCGCGCTGTTGCAGGAATACCGCATCAGCCAAGCCAGCCTGCTGCTGCTGCAGGGCCGGCCCGTGGCCGAAGCCAGCTTCGCCACGGGCTTTAACAACCTCTCCCATTTCAATCGCACGTTTCGCAAGTTCACCGGCCAGCGGCCGTCGGAGTACCGGCGGCAGGCGGCCGCTTAGGCCACCCGGAGCGACTGGCCCAGGACTACAAAAAAGCCTGGTGTCAGGACCAGGCTTTTGTATGAAAATGAATGTGAGGGATTCGGCGCAGCAGGTACACTTTCAGGTACCGAAAACTGCGTTCGGCGTTTTCGGCAGTAAGCTGCCAGACATAGGGAATATGCATATCAAATAGTGGTTAACGTGAATTCGGGCAGCCCACTTGGGCCTTCCACTGCGCTACCCGGAAATAAGAAAGTGGCTGCGGCGCGGGTGGGAGGGCGAGGGGCGCAGCGGGCAGGGCACAACAGACGCCTGCTAATGAACAACAAAGGTAGTGCCGCCCTAAAGGGCCTACTACCACTCCATTGACCACTACTGGCACTGCATTGGCCTGCTACTACCGGCACGGAACGGGCTTTATGCAACAATGCAGTTCTTTGCAGGCAATACACTTCACTCACACACTCACTCCCATACATGCGTTGCCACCCCTTTTTAACCAGCTGTTTTTCCTTAAAGGCTGCCAGCCAAGCGCTGGTCATGCTCTGCTGTTGCTTCCTATGGCAGGTGGCAGCGGCCGAAGAAATCAAGTCGCCCAACGGCAAGCTGACGCTGGCCTTCGTGCTGCAAAACGACGGCGTGCCCACGTACCGCCTCACCTACAAAGGCCGCGAGGTCATCAAAACCAGCAAGCTGGGCCTGGAGCTGAAAAACGCCGCCGCCCTCACCAGCGGCTTTGCCGTGGCCGAGAGCAAGCAGCGCACGTTTGACGAAAGCTGGACGCCGGTGTGGGGCGAGGTGAAAACCATCCGCAACCACTACAACGAGCTGGCCGTGACGCTCACCCAGGCCAGCACCAGCCGGACCATCCGGGTGCGATTCCGGGTGTTCGACGACGGGCTGGGCTTCCGCTACGAGTTTCCGCGCCAGCCCAAGCTCGACTACTTCACCATTAAGGAGGAGCGCACGCAGTTTGCCCTGGCCGGCGACCACAAGGCCTTCTGGCTGCCCGGCGACTACGACACCCAGGAGTACAGCACCGTCACGTCGAAGCTCTCGGAAGTGCGCGGCCAGATGAAAGCCGCCGTGACGGGCAACGCCTCGCAAACCACCTTCTCGCCCACCGGCGTGCAAACGCCGCTCATGCTCAAAAGCCAGGACGGGCTCTACATCAACATCCACGAAGCGGCGCTGATTGACTACTCTTGCATGCACCTGGAGCTCGACGACAAGAACTTCGTGCTGGAATCGCACCTCACGCCCGACGCCGTGGGCGACAAGGGCCTGATTCAGACGCCGGCCCAGTCGCCCTGGCGCACAGTAATTGTGAGCGACCGGGCCGGCGACATTCTGGAATCGAAGCTGGTGCTGAACCTCAACGAGCCCACTAAATTCAAGGACACCAGCTGGATTAAGCCAGTGAAGTACGTGGGCGTGTGGTGGGAGATGATTACGGGCAAAAGCACGTGGTCGTACACCAACATGGACAACATCAAGCTCGATTCCGTTGACTACAAGACGGTGAAGCCCAACGGCACGCACGGCGCCAACACGGCCCACGTGAAGGAGTACATCGACTTCGCCGCCCTGCACGGCTTCGACGCCGTGCTGGTGGAAGGCTGGAACACCGGCTGGGAAGACTGGTTTGGCAAGCACAAGGACTACGTGTTCGATTTCGTGACGCCCTACCCCGATTTCAACGTGCCGGAATTGCAGCAGTACGCCGCCAGCAAGAACGTGAAGATGATGATGCACCACGAGACCAGTGGCTCGGTGCGCAACTACGAGCGGCACCTGGATTCGGCTTTCCAGTTCATGAACAAGTACGGCTACAACGCCGTGAAAACCGGCTACGTGGGCGACATCGTGCCGCTCGGCCACCATCACTACGACCAGTGGGTGAACAACCACTACCAGTACGTGCTGGAAAAAGCGGCTGAGCACAAAATCATGGTGAACGGCCACGAGGCCGTGCGCCCCACCGGCCTGGCCCGCACCTATCCCAACCTCATCGGCAACGAGGCTGCCCGCGGCACGGAGTACGAATCTTTCGGCGGCAACAACGCCGACCACACCACCATTCTGCCCTTCACCCGCCTCATTGGCGGGCCGATGGACTACACGCCCGGCATTTTCCAGACCAAGGTCAGTGCCCTCAACCCCAGCAATACGTCTTTCGTGCACAGCACGCTGGCCCGCCAGCTGGCGCTGTACGTAACCATGTATTCGCCGCTGCAAATGGCCGCCGACCTGCCCGAACACTACAACCAGCACCTCGACGCCTTCCAGTTCATCAAGGACGTGGCCGTGGACTGGGACGCCACCCGCGTGCTGGAAGCCGAACCCGGCGACTACATCACCATTGCCCGCAAGGCCAAGGGCAAGAGCAGCTGGTTCATCGGCAGCACGTGTGATGAAAACGGCCGCACGTCCAACATCAAGCTCGACTTCCTCGACCCCGGCAAAAAGTACGTGGCCACCATCTACGCCGATGCCAAGGACGCGCACTACGAGAAAAACCCGCAGGCCTACGCCATCCGCAAAGTCAACGTGACCCGCAAGTCCAAGCTGGCACAATACTGCGCGCCCGGCGGCGGCTACGCCATCAGCGTGACGGAGGCCGCGCGCTAAAGGCGGCGCGCGCGGCCCATACGGGCTGCCCGCTACTTATCAGGTGCCGGCTGAACAACGGTTAAAACAAAGAACCCCAGGTGTGCCTACCTGGGGTTCTTTGTTTTCGAATGAACGGTATTAAGTCGGTACTCAACCGCGTTGTTTAACTCACAAAGCAGGCATTAGCCAGCGGGGGTTATCTGGCCGACCGGGCCAGTGCCGCCAACGCCACCAGGGCGGCCCGCGCCCGGGTTTTCACGGTGGCCAGCGGAATTCCCAGTTCCTCGGCCGTTTCCACCTGGGTGCAGCCGCCGAAATACAGCAGGTCGATGACTTCGCGCTGCCGGGGCTTCAGGCCCTGCGTCAGTTCCCGAATGCCGATGTGTTCCGGGTGGAAGGTGGTGGGGGCAGGCGCCCGTTGCACGCTGCTGCTCTCCAGCGACTGGTTGTCGTTGTGAAACCGGTGCCGGGGGCTGCGCATCACGTCGATGGCGTGGTTGCAGCACACCCGCACCATCCAAGTAAACAGGCGGCCGCGGGCGGGGTCATAACCGCCAATGCCCAACCAGATTTTGAGGAGCCCTTCCTGCAGCAGGTCTTGTGCCAATGCCTCTTTGTGCACCAGCCGCATAATCACCGCTTGCAAATTGCGCCCGTATCGTTCCTGCAGCCGCCGCAGGGCTTGCTCGTCGCGAGCAAGCAACCGCTGGACCAGCTCAGTCTCGTCCATTGCCGTGGGCAATGCCGGTATGGAACTCATAGTGGCGAAAGGTTAGGAGCAAGCCACTAGCAAAGCGGCACAGAGCTTAATTGGACGGAATCGGCTATACGAACAACCCGAAAGCGAGTTGAAGCCCTACACGAAAATAAAGTAATTATCCAAAACAGAAGTATCCAATACTCCCACCGGCACTCTTCCTTCGGTGCGGCCACACAAGGCTGGCCAGGTCAGTGGTTTCTTTCGCCCCGCCGCCCCCGATTCCGCATTTCTTGCGCAGCATTTGCTTCTTTTGTAACTAGTAGCCACCGTTACGGCCTGCTTTGCACTTTTTTGCGCAGCAAGTATCCTTTATCCCGCTTTCTATGCTGACGCCCGCTGCCCTGCTGCCCCCCGACGAGGCCAAACGGTTGGCCTCACTCCGCCACTACGATTTTCGCCCCGTTCCCGCCGACGATATTTTTCAGGACCTACTGGCACTGACCGCCCAGCTTTTCAGCCAGCCCCTGGCCTTTCTCGCCCTCGTCGATGAGCACGAGGTCCGCTTTCCGGTGTTGCACGGCGGGCCGCCCATGCCGCCCATTCCCCGGGTTGAGGCGCTATGCTCGTCGGCCATTCTGCACCCGAACGCCGTGGCTTATGAAAACCTCGCCGCCGCCGCCCAAACCGGTGCCGATGCCCCGGCCATTCGCGCGGCGCTGGCCCTCGGGCTGGGGTTCTACGCGGCCGCCCCGCTGGGCATGCCCGACGGCCGAACCATTGGGGTGCTCTGCGTGATTGGTCCCCACGCCCGGCCCTTCAGCCCCCCGGAGCAGGAAGTCCTCGTGGCCATCGCCGATGTGGCCAGCCTCAGCATTGCCGTGCGCCACCTTTGCCTGGCAACCCCCGAGCTTGGTACCGAACAGTGGCAAACCGTCTGCCGCCACCTGCGCCACGACGTCCACGCCCTGCGCACCTTCCTGCGCGATGCCTTTGGACAAAACGCCCCCCAAGTTCCCGTGGCTCCGGCCGTGCTGCACCAGTTGCAACGGCGCCTGCAAGCCCTGCGCGTGGTGCTGGCTGAGTAGGCCGTGGAGAGGCCGAGCATTGCCACCGGCACGCCCCGCTTCCTGCGTTGGCAACGAACAATTTGAATTGCTGTACCTTTAGCTAGTTCCTGTTCAGGAAATAATTTCGACGCTATGCCTTCCTCTGCGGCCCCGCTCCCAGCCCACCTGGTGGCGTCAGCCAGTTTGTTTGCTTCCGCCGATACGCTGTTGCCAGACCTGCTGGCCGTTTCCCTCACTGCCATCAAGCTGTTGCGTCCCATTTACGGCTCGGGCGGTGACATCCAAGATTTCACGCTCGAGTACCTCAATCCGGCCGCCCAGCGTATGACGGGGCTGCCGGAGCGTCCTGGAGGCACAATAGGCAGCCATTTTCCGAACGTTCGCACCAACGGGGTTTTCGACTTGTACCAGCGCGTGTTTGAAACCGGCGAGCCGGGGCAACACGAATTAAGCGACCAGGCCGACGGCTCCGGCAACTACTTCCACGTGGCGGCCCGACGCAGCGGCGACCTGCTGGTGGTGAGCTTCACCGATACCGCCGCCCACCCCCGCACCGCGGTGGAACTGGCCCTGCGCGACAGCCAGAGCCGGGAGCGGCAAGCCCTAACGGATGCCGAGGCACTGGTGCAGGTGCGCACCCAAGCCCTGGAAACGGCCCGCGCCGAAACCGACGCGCAACGCCACAGCCTGCAGGCCCTCATTGCCGAAGCCCCGGCCCTCATTGCCCGCCTGCGCGGCCCCAACCACTTTGTGGAGCTGGCCAACGAGCGGTTTCGGCAGCTGCTCGGCGGCCGGGAGATGACCGGCCGGCCCTACCGCGATGCCCTGCCGGAGCTGACCAACCAAGCGTTTTTTGACCAGTTGGATGCGGTGTATCGCACCGGCGAAACGTATTACGGCACGGAAATCCCCGCGGACCTCGACCGACATAACTCCGGCGAGTTAACCACCGCTTACTTCGACTACACCTACCAAGCTACCCGGGACGCGCAGGGCCGCATCGACGGCATTCTGCTTTTTGCCAACGACGTGAGCGAGCAAGTGGAGGCCCGCCAGGAGCGCGCCGTGCAGCAACAGCAGCTGGGCGATGCCTTCGAGCAGGCCCCGGTGGCCATTTGCGTGTTTCGGGGCCCCGACTACGTGCTGGATGTGGTGAATGCGTCCATGGGCGAGATGCTGGGCTACCCGCCCGCGTGGCTGAAGGGCAAGCCCTTCTTCGCCGCCTTGCCCGAACTCGTGGACCAGGGCCTGCGCACCCTACTCGATGGCGTGCGGGCGAGCGGCAAGGCCTTCGTGGCCCAGGCGCAGCCCATACAGCTGGCCCAGCACCTACCGGACGAGACCGGCTTTTACGATTTCGTGTACCAGCCCCTGCGCGACGCCAACGGCAACATCGGCGCCATTACGTGCATCGCGACGGACGTGACCGAACAAGTGCGGGCCCGCCGCCAGGTGGAGCGGCTCAACCAAGAGCTGGCCGATACGAACGAAGAGCTGCAATGCTCGAACGAGGAGCTGCGGGCCAATAACGACGAACTGGCTCACAGCCAGCAGGCGGTGCTGGAAGAAGCCCAGCGCCGCGTGTCGGAGCGCGAGACTTTTTACCAAGTATTCGAGCAAACGCCGGCCTGCATTGCACTACTGCGCGAGCCGGAACACCGGTTTGAGTACGTCAACGCCGCTTATCAGCAGCTTTTTCCGACCCGCCGCTTGGTGGGCCGGTCGTTGGCCGAGGCCTTGCCCGAAACCGTGAAGCAAGGCTTTGTGGCGCTGCTCGATAATGTGTACCGCACCGGCGAAACCTATTTTGGCCAGGATTTGCCCCTGCGACTGGAACAACCGGATGGGTCGACGCAGGACGTGTACTTCACGTTCACGTACCAGGCTTACCGGGAAAACGGGGCCATCGCGGGCATTTCCATCTTTGCACACGACGTGACGGCCCAGGTGCGGGCCCGCCAGGAGCGCGAGGCCCAGCAGAACCAGCTGCACACGTTGTTCATGCAGGCGCCCGCCCCCATTGTTATCCTCGACGGGTCCGAGCTGGTATTCCAATTGGTCAATCCGGCGTATCAGCTCATCTTTCCGGGCCGGGAACTGCTCAACAAGCCGCTGCTGGAGGCCTTGCCCGAGCTGCAGGGCACGCCCATTCCGGATTTGCTCCGGCAGGTGTTTGAAACGGGCGCCACCTACACCGCTCAGGAGCTGCCGCTCATGCTAGCCCGCCACGAAGGCGCGCCGCTGGAAGAAATCTACTGGACCTTCATCTACCAGGCCCGGCGCAACGCTTACGGGACAATCGATGGCATCTTGGCCTTCGCCCACGAAGTCACGGACCAGGTGCAGGCCCGGCGTGTGGTGGAAGCCAGCGGCGAGCAGGCTCGGATGCTGGCCGAGGAACTGCGCGAGACGAACACGCAGCTCACCCGCACCAACGTGGACCTGGATAACTTCATTTACACGGCCTCGCACGACCTCAAAGCGCCTATCAGCAACATTGAGGGCCTGCTGCACGCCCTGCGCACCGAACTGCCGCCCCAGCCCCCGGGCGGTGAAGTGAGCTACATCATGGAACTGATGCAGGATTCGGTGAACCGCTTCACGCGCACCATCGAACACCTGACCGACGTGAGCAAGCTCCAGAAAGAGCACGGCCAGCCCAGCGCCACCGTGCCGCTGGCGGCCGTTATCGAAGACGTGCGCCTCGACCTGGCGCCGCTCTTAAAACAAACCGGCGGGCTCCTCGACGTGGATGTGCGCGCCACGCCCCTGGTCACCTTTTCGGAGAAAAACCTGCGCTCGGTGGTGTACAACCTGCTCAGCAACGCCTTCAAGTACCAAGCCCCCGAGCGCCCGGCGCGGGTGCGCATCCGCAGCCGGACGGACGGCGACTACCACGTAATCGACGTGCAGGACAACGGCCTCGGCCTGGACCTCGCGCGCGACCAATACCTGTTCACCATGTTCCGGCGCTACCACACCCACGTGGAGGGCTCGGGGGTGGGCCTATTTATGGTGAAAAAGATGCTGGAAAACGTGGGCGGCAAAATTGAAGTAGCCAGCAAACTCGGTTACGGCTCCACTTTTTCCGTTTACATCCCACGCTAACACCCGTACCGCTTGTCGGCCCTGTGCAGGCCTATTTTTCGTTTCTATTCGCCCTGCATGTCCCCGCTGCGTTGTATTCTATTGGTCGATGACGACCCCACCACCAATTATTTAAACCGCAAACTGCTGGTCTCCATGGGGGCCAGCGGCGAGGTCCTGACGGCCCTCAACGGGCAGGAGGCGTTGGCCATCCTCAACGCTAAGTTTCAGCAGGTCGATGCCACGTGTCCGGACCTCATTTTCCTGGACGTGAACATGCCCCTGATGAACGGGTTCGAATTTTTGGATGCCTACCGCCAGCTCCCGGCCGAGCAGCAGGGCGCTACGGTAGTGGTCATGCTCACTACTTCGCTGCACCCGCGCGATGTGGAGCGCGCCCAGCAACTTCCCGTTTCCGGTTTTTTAACCAAACCCCTGACCAGGGAGAAGGTGAGCGAAATAATCGGCGGGCATTTCACTGCCCTGCCCGGCGGTAATTAAACCGGGCCGGGGCGCGACCATTCTGGGGTGCTGAGGCCGCCTAGTACCGCTGCTGGCTTTTGAGGATGCGAATGACTGCGCGCCGGGTGGAGAGCAGCCGGCCCAGCATGATGCCGCCCGTGAATGCCAGGGCCACGGCCGTCAGTTCGTGCCCCGCAAACCAATGGCCCAATATCCACCAGCGCGAAACGGCCAGCAGCAAGTAGCCCGCCAGCATCAGGCCGCCTAGCTTGTCCATTTTGGCAATGACCTGCGCGGCTTCTTCGTGCCACACCACCTTGGACATGCGCCCCACCACCAGCCCCAACAGGCCACCCACCACAGCCGCCCCCAGCACCGGAACCGGCGAAGCGTGAAAGGCCACCAGCTGATACCCCACTGCCACGCTCATGCCGCAAAAAACCAGCGCGAACATGCGCAACCGCAACAGGAGCCGGCGTCGAACAAACTTACGGCGAACAGTACGGCGGGCAGCGGCAATTGACATATAGGCCGCAAAAGTAAAGCGGTGCGGTGCGCCAGTCGCGTGCCGGCGGCATTGCATTTCTAAAAAGAGCCTTAGCAGAGCAACAATGATGTTTCCCAAATGCACGGAAGGCATGCCCTAAAATTAATTGTGTCAAATCAAATTTTGAAAAACCTTTTTGTTTAACCAAAGTTATTAAACCCATAAAACCCGCCGAACCGGCCATGAGCGGCTCCGATATTCCCCTTGAGATACCGCTCGTGCGCCCGCCACGAAGCCACCGCGACACCTGCAATAAACGGACTGTACTGGTGACCTAACGAATTTTACTAGCCCCATATCCGGGACTTAAATCATTAGCTATCAATTCGCAAACGGCCTCCAGCTTGTAGAAGCAGGTTTATTTCATTAAATTATTACTACCCCTTCACGGGGCTCTTCCCATGGTCTCCTCCTCTCCTTTCCCTCCATCCCGGCTTGCGGTGCAGAGCCAGATTCTGCGCGTAATCCGCCAGCGCAAAGCGCTGGCGGGCCGGCTGCGCCTGACCAGCAGCTTAACACAGGACCTGCATTTTGACCCGGTGGATGTGGTCGATGTCATTCTGGCGCTTGAGCAGCGCTTCCATCTCACCATTCCCGACGAGGTGCCGCTGCACGTGGTGGGCGACTTGGTGCAGTACGTAACCGCGCACCTGCCGAGCGGAGCGGCGCCGTCGGCAAACTAACGGCTGGCCGTATGAAACAGCACTTTCTACGCAATTGGAGCAAGGTGCGCGGGCGGGGCCTGCTGCTCGGGGCGGGGCTGGCCGTGCTGGCGGGGTGCGACCTGATTGAGTTCAGTCCCAACCAAACGCACAGCCCGGACGCCTACAGCGACCTCACGGCCAAAAACCTGGCGGCCCTGGCCCAGCGCCCGGTGCCCACGGCGGGCGACACCCTGCGCTTCGTATTCACCGGCGACTCGCAACGGTTTTACGAAGAGGCCGAGGACCTGGTGCGCAGCGTGAACCGGCAGCGCGGCATTGCGCTGCTGCTGGTGGCCGGCGACATTTCGGACTTTGGTCTGGGCCGGGAAATGCGCTGGGTGCACGACAAGCTCAAGCACCTGCGCGTGCCCTACCTGACCGTAGTGGGCAACCACGACCACGCGGCCAACGGCCGCAAGGCCTACCAAGAAGTTTTCGGGGCCTTGGACTACAGCTTCACCCACGCCCGCACGCGCTTCATCATGCTGAACACCAACAGCCGCGAATACCGCTTCGATGGCACGGTGCCCAACATCAGCTGGCTCGAGCGGCAACTGGCCGACACCGCGGGCGTGCGCCGGCAAATCATCATCAACCACGTGCCGCCGATGGACGGCGACTTCGACCCGCAGCTAGAGCAGCCCTACGTGCGGGCGCTGGAGCACGCCCCCCGCGTGGTCCTGGCCCTCAACGGGCACCGGCACAGCTTCAGCATCGGCGAGCCTTACCGCAACGGCATCACGTTCATCAATTCCTACAGCTTTGAGCGGCGGCGCTACGTGGTGCTCACGCTCTGGGGCGACCACGAATTCCGGCTTGACACCGTCGATTTCTAATGACCTTCTCAACCTTGCTGCTCCTGCATTTGGCCACTGCGGACGCCGGTAGTCTGGCGCCCGCCGATACGGCGCGCCCTGCCCGGGAGCGGTGGTACGTGCCCTCGCACCTGCTGGTGCACACCGCCGGCGGGCAGGGCCTGGCCGCCGTGGGCACCGGCTGGACGGCCAACCACAACCACTTGGCTCTGGAAGCAGTGGCGGGCTACCTGCCCAAGAAATTCAGCATCACGCCCATCGGCATCTTCACGGCCAAAGCCACCTACACGCCCTGGCAGCTGGCGGTGCGCAGCACGCCGTGGCGCGTGCAGCCCTTGGCCCTGGGAGGCTTCGTCAGCTACTCGGCCAGCCGGGGCATCAACCAGACCCGGGGCAGCAAGTACGACGCCGGGTACTACTGGTGGTCGTCGCGCACACGGGTGGGCGCCTTTCTTGGCGGGAGCGCCGGCCGCGCGTTCCGCCCCACCAAGCGCGGCACTGCCCGTACGGCCATGGCCTACTACGAATTAGGCACCAACGATTTGTACCTGGTGAGCTGGGTAAACGGCCGCGGGAAGCTTCCGATAAGCTCCATTTTGACCCTCGGGTTTGGAGTGCGCGTGCAGGCGTGGTAAGCAAGCCGACACTCGAATTACCGGGGCATTAACGCCCAGGCGTTTAATTGAAGCATTCCGGGATTTATTGTCCAGCCAACTGGTCCGGTAGCCGGTAACTCTGGCTTCCGCCCCTTGCGCGCGTCCGCCATTCTGCCCCAATAGCGACAGCACTTTCACCTGATTTTTTGTCCGACTGAGTCCTCAGGCCAAATTATCATCCTCAATAAGGCATAGCATACGGTTGAAAACAGCTTTTAATTTTTGAATTAAGTTAATATTATTTGTAATTTATTCGTTTATTAATTATATTAGTAATGGTTTTTTTCAAACAATCAATCTTGTTTAACCTTTATGAGTCATGAAAAAATTACTATATACAGTATTGATTCTGGTTGAAATCAATATGATTTTTCCATTGCAGGCAGCGGCCCAATGCACGTATACGGCAGTCGCCAATGCGACTGATGGAAGTGGCAACATAATCCCCCGGAATTTCTTCACGGCCTCTACTTGGGTGGCAACTTCATCAGGAGGCTCTTGTTCTCCTGTCCCGGTCAGCGGCAGCGGCGCCACCATCGTTATTGACGGCGTTAGCATCGAGATGGCTGCTGATTACACGGTAGGTCGCGGAGGGTCCATTACGTTAAAATCGACTAATCCCACACGGGATGGCATATTGAAGCTGACGGCTACAAACCGGGCCTTGGTAATAGGCGACGACGCCGACCTATTTGTCAATGACGGGGGTGTTCTTATCCTGCCCAGTACTGCCCCCAGCGTAAACGCGGTACGCGTGCAAGCCAACGGCTCCATCGCGGTGACTGACGGGGGCGCAATCCGGGGCGGCAATCTAATGCTGGGCGATAACCGCGCGGCGCAGCGAAATACCAATTTGAGGGTCTCCGGGCTGGCAGCTGTCGAATTAGACCAAATCACGGCTAATAAAGGGACCCTGACCATTGCCAGTGGCGCCACTCTCATCACGGCGTGCAACATGGTGGTCATTAATGGATTAACCAACATAGAAGGATTGATGGTTATCAACGGCAATCTGGACTTGTCGGGGGGCGACATTACTGCCTGCGGCACGGGCAAAATGGCCGTCAGGGGCTGTGTATTTGCCAACCCGGGCCAATTGAGCCAGTTGCTGAACCCGCAACCCAATCCGTGCGGCGCCGGCAAACCTAGCATGTGCGTGAGACGTAACAACAACTTGTGCCCAGGCCCCATTGCGCCGATAGCCAACGCTATTTGTGTTCCTGCCAGCGCTTTGCCAGCCGCTGACCCAACGGCCTGTTTGCCATTGCCCGTCGAGCTCATTGAGTTTACGGCCGAGCTCGTTTCCCGGCAGCAGGTGGCCCTGCGCTGGGCCACGGCTTCCGAGAAAAACAACAAAGATTTCACCATCGAGCGCTCGGCCAATGGCCAGCAGTTCCAGGACCTTCAGACGCTGGCGGGCGCGGGCAACAAGCAAAGTCTGAGCACCTACTCCGCCGTTGATGAGCTGCCGCTGCCCGGCACCAGCTACTACCGCCTGCGCCAAACCGACTTCGATGGCACCCGCAGCTACTCGCCGGTGCGGGCCGTGAAGCGCGGCAACGCCCCGGGCATGCTGGAAGTGTACCCCGGCCGCACCACCCAGGAGTGGGCCGTGAGCAGCAACCTGCCACCCGAGGCAGTGGGCCACGCGGCCACCTCCATTCAACTACTCGATGCCCTCGGGCGCGCACAGCCAGTGGCAGCCACCTCCGATGCGGCCCAGACGGGCCGCTGGTACCTGAATGTGCAGCAGTTGCCCGCCGGCATCTACATTGTGCGGCTCCTCACGCCAGCCGGTACGTACAGCCAGCGCATGGCCAGATAGCAAACACGCACGGGACCTTACACCGTGCGAATGATGACGTAGAGCGAGGCCGAGGCGATAACGCCCCACAACAACACGCCCAATAAAAACGGCCGGGCCCCCACCGCCTTCAGTACCTGGCCCGACAAGCCGGCCCCAATGAAAAAGAGCGTGAGCGTCAGGCCCGTTTTGGCCAAGGCCACCAGCACCGGCCCCAGCGGCTTGGCAGCGGGCACAAACGTATTGAGCAGCATGGCGGCAATGAAGCCAAGAATGAAGTACGGAATTTTGATTTTCACGCCTTTCTGCTTGAAAACCATGGCCGTGGCGATGGAAACCGGAATAATCCACAGGGCCCGGGCCAGCTTCACGGTGGTGGCGACCTGCAGGGCGTGGTCGCCATACGCGGTGGCCGCGCCCACCACCGACGACGTATCGTGAATGGCAATGGCGCACCACAGGCCAAACTGGTTCTGGGTGAGGGCCAGCGCGTGGCCGATGGCCGGAAAGGCAAACAGGGCCACGGCATTGAGCACGAACACCGTGCCCAGCGCTACCGACATTTCCTCGTCTTTGGCGCGCAGCACCGGCCCCACGGCCGCAATGGCGCTGCCGCCGCAGATGGCCGTGCCGCACGAAATCAGGTGGGCTACCGAACGGGTGATGCCTAGCCAGCGCCCCGCGAAGTACCCCAAAATCAATATGCCAAAAATGGAAACGACCGTGAAGGCCACGCCTTGTCGGCCGGCTTGCGCCGCCGCGTGGGCATTCATGCCAAAGCCCAGTCCCACCACCGAAAACTGAAGCAGCGTGGCCGTAAGCCGCTTGGTTTGGGCCGCAAAGGGGTTGCCGAGCGTTTGGGCCAACACCAGCCCGAGCGCCAGCGCAATGGGCGGCGACGCCCACGGCGTAAGGCAATAAATCAGCAACAAGGCGAAAACGACCTGACGCAGCGTTACGACCCGGCCGAACACCACCCGAGGCGCGTGAAAGTGCCGCATGAAGCCGCGGGGTTCGCCGCCTGCCGGGCCGGGGGCTGCTTCTGCTTGTGACAGTTGACGAGTTGCAGGCGGCTGGCTGCCGGCAGCCAAGGGCTTGGGCGATGCGGAAACGAGTAGCGCCATGGAACAGAACTTTATTGCTGTTCCAAAATTACGCTGCCTGTCTCCCTTTGGGTAATACCAAAATGTTATTCGAAATAACCTTTGGTTATGATAACGATTTAAACTGGTCCTGGGCGAAGGCCAGAAACCGTTGGGCGGGCCGGGGCAACGGCTGCCCCTGCACCCAAACCGATTCAAATTGCCGGGGCAGATACAGACCTTCGATGGGCACGATTTCCAACAGCCCCCCAGTCAGTTCCCGAGCCAACGCCCGGCGCGACACCACTCCCAACGCTTCCGGCGCGGCTTCGAGATACGCCTTAATGGCTTCGGTATTATCGAAATAAAACCCTACTGGCAGGCTGCTGAGCTTGATTTTGAGGGTGCGCAAGGCAAATTCCAATACCTCCAGCGTGCCCGACCCCCGCTCGCGCAGCACCAAAGGCCGAGCCAGTGCCTCGGCCAGCGGCATGGGATGCGGGGGCGGGCCGGCGGCCGTGGCCCCGCGCACGGCCACCAGTTCGTCGTCCAGCAGCAGTTCGTAGTGCAAGTCGCGGCTTTTCGAGCGGCCTTCCACAAAGCCTAAATCCAACTCGCCGCGCAGCAGAGCTTCGGCAATGTGTTCAGAATTGGCGTTGAGCAAGGTGAGCTGCACCTTGGGGTAACGCGCCTGGAAGGCAGGCAATATGCCGGGCAGCACGTATTGCGCCAGTGTGGTGCTGGCCCCCAGGCGCAGACGGCCGGCGGCTTCCTCGGGGTCACGCAGGGCGTGCAACTGGTCTTCCAGCTGCTGGTGCGAGGCGGCCACGGCTTCGGCGTGGGCCAGGAGCAACCGGCCAGCTTCGGTGAGGGCCACGCGGTTGCCGCGGCGCTCCAGCAACCGCTGCTCGTATTGCCGTTCCAGTTCGTGAATGTGCTTGGTTACGGCCGGCTGCGTGATGAACAGCGCTTGGGCGGCTTTGGTAAAGCTCAGGTGCTGCGCCACGGCCTGAAACACACGAAGGCGAAAGTCGGACATGGCGCCAAAAAAAGGGCTGGCTGGTTAGCGTCCCGACTTGCCGGCACAGTTCCAGCTGCTGGTCAAGACTAGTGGTTTGGCAGGTGGCGGTTGAAATGGTTTTCCAGCACCGCGTTTATCTTATCCTCGGTGAGCGGCTTGTTCAAAAACCCGGCGATGTTGAGTTTTTGCACCCGGTCCACATCCTGCGGATGCAGGGAAGTGGTGAGCATCACAATAATAATGGCTTCTTTTTGAAGAAAAGGCAATTTATAGTAGGCTTCGAGGAAAGCGAAACCGTCCATCACGGGCATTTTCACATCCAGCAGGATAAGGGCCGGACAGTCCTGCGTGGCTTCCCGGCAATGAATCTGCAACAGCTCGAGTGCCTCCTGGCCGTTGAGGGCCACTAACAACTTATTCGTCACTGCCAGCCGCTTCAGAAGCAACTGGTTGAGGTAGTTGGTGGTCTGGTCGTCGTCGACCAACAGGGCACAGGTGAGTTTTTGCATGGAACATCAAGCCGCCGGCCATGCCCCGGAATGGAGAACGGCTGCGCACGGGTTATTGAGCAAAATATACGCAGAATGTCGAGCCAACGCCGAGCTTAGATTGGACGGCGATGTGCCCTCCGGCATTTTCAATCATCTTTTTCACCATGTAAAGGCCAATCCCTGAGCCTTCTACGTGGTCGTGAAAACGCTGAAACATCCCAAACAGCTTTTGCTCACTGGCATCGCCAAGGCCCAAGCCGTTGTCTTCCACCTCAAACACCACGAACTCCTGCTCCGTCCGGGCCCGCACCTGCACGCGCGGAAGGCGAGCCGGGTCGCGGTACTTGAGGGCATTGCTAAGCAGGTTGAAGACCACCGAGCGCAGGTTCTTCTCAGAAAATAAAACGGTAGTCCCTGTATCTACCGCCACGTCGACCGAGGCCCCCGACAGCTGAATAAGCGGCTCCAAATCGAGGCGAACGTCCCGAATAACAGCCGTCAAATCGACGTACTGCGCCGGAATGCCGTGCTCCTTCTGCAGCTTGCTCACGTCGGTAAGCTGCTCAATGGTTCGCTTAAAGCGGTTTACGGAGTCTTGCATCAAGTGCAGAATGGGCTGCACGGGTTCGGTCTGCACGGTGGCGACGGGCAGCTCCACCAACAGGGCGTGCAGCAGGCCCTCAATGTTGCTGATGGGGGCCTTGAGGTCGTGCGAGGCGGTGTAGATGAAGTTGTCCAAGTCCACGTTCACGCGGGTAAGCTGCTCGTTGTTGTCGCGCAGCTGGCGCTGGCCGTGGTCGATGCGTTCGAGGGCCAGTTTGTGCTCGTGGATGTCGGTGTAGGTGCCAATCCACTGGATAACCTCGCCTTGCTCGTTGCACGAAGCCTGCGCGCGGCCCAGCATCCAGCGGTAATCCCCGCCGCCGTTGCGAATGCGGCATTCCACCTCGTAGGGCTGGCCGGTATTCAAGCTCTGCTGCCAGCGCGCCAGCGTGGCCACGGCATCATCGGGGTGCAGCCGCTCGCGCCAGGAGCGGCCCGAGGCGTTGCCCTGGTGTTGCTGCTGCCCGATGTAGTCGTACCAGCGCCGGTTGCGGTAGGTGTGCTCGCCCAGGGCGTTGGTGGTCCAGGCAATTTGCGAGATGCCCTCCAGCATGCGGCTGGCCTCGGCGGCGGCGCGCTCGCCTACCAAGCGAGCAGCTTCCTCGCGTTTTAGCTCTTCGGTCTTGCGGTCGAGCAAGGTGTTCTGCTCGGCCACCTGCGCACGAATGGCCGTGATTTCGCGCTGCGCCGACAAGTCGGTTACAATCACGGCCAGGGCCGGAGTATCGTTGAACAACAGCACATTCATCGACACCAAAAACGGCACCAAGGCCCCGGCTTTGGTTTGCAAGGGCAACTCGCCTTTGCTTTTGCCACCCCAACCCCGCAGCAGAATGCTCGCCCAATAATCTCTGCTTGTGGGGGGCACGAAATCGTTGAAGGCGCTGCCCATTACCTCGGCCAGGGGCCGGCCCAGCAGGTCGGCCATGCAGGCGTTGCAGTACATCACGGTGGCGTCCTCGGTGAGCAGCAGGGCGCCTTCGTTCATTTGCTCAATCAAGGTGCGGTAGCCTTGGTCGGCGCCCTGCAGCGTGTAGATGCGCGGCCCCTCGGAGCTTTGCACAGCTAGCGCATCCACGGCCCCGGTTCGAATGGCGTGAATCAGGTCTTGCGCCTCCTCCAGCTGGGAGCGCAGCTCCTCGTTTTCGCGAGCTAGGTCGACTGCAACAGGCGGCGTGGTACTCATAGTAAGCTAGTGGGCGGGGTTACGCCCAAGGCTTTGAGTACCCGCTCGCGGTCCGAGAAGTCGCCCACCATGCGGCGCACCAACCCCGGACGCATCTTGATGAGCGTGGGCACTCCAATGAGGTCTTTTTCCTGGGCCAGCTCGGGCTGCTGGTACACGTCCACAATCAATAATTCGTAGCGCCCTTTCAGGTGCTCCTCGCAAATGTCTTTGATGTTGCGCACGGCGCGCGTCGAGTTGGGCGTAGCACCCGTGATGTACAGGTGCAGCAAGTATTCGGGGCCCGTGGGCTCCTCCGGAAATTCCGCCGGGTCCAATAATGGGTCCATGGGCCGGGTTATTTGCTGGTAAGGGGGCGCACATCCAAGCCCACCAACACCCGCTCCTCATTCGAGAGGTCGCCGATGATTTTACGGATGGGCTCGGGTACCTTGCGAACCAGCGTCGGAATGGCCAAAATCTGGTCGCCTTCGGCCAGTTGGGGGTTCACCAACAGGTCGATGACTTCAATCTTGTAGCGGCCTTTGAGGTGCTGCTCGCAGTGTTTTCTTAGGTTGGCCAGGGCCGTAACAGATTTGGGCGTTTGGCCGGCTACGTACAGGCGCAATTCCCAGGTTTCTTCGTCGTTTTCTTCAGCCATGGAAAGGGTGGGGCAAATGCCAGAGGCAACTCTGGTATACGGGCATCTAATTCTTTTCGCCGGACGCGGGCGCATCACGCCGGGGCGGATTGGCAGCTGCAATGCGCTGGTGGCCGCTCGTTAGGGTTTCTTGGCGGTTTTGGGCGTCGGTATTGATTTGCCGCAGCTCCTCCTCCACCGATTCGAACTCGGTGCGCAGGTTGGCAATGTTGGCTTCGAGTACGCGGCGGCGGCGCTCCAACTCGCGGTCGCGGCGGTCGGTTTCCTGCTGAGCCGCTAGGGTCTGGGCATGCTCCTGCAGCTGCTGGGTGAGGCGGCTGGCCCCGGTCACAATCCCGGTGGGACCCACCACCACGTCGAGCAGCTCGATGCCGTGTTCGGTCACCACAAATTCGCGCACCTGGTTGGAATGCGCCATGCCGCGCGATTTCAGGATGCTCAGGCCACGATTACGCTCGCCAATGCCTTCCAGGTCGCGCACGCTAATCCAGGTATCTACCAACGAAGACACGCCTTCGTCGGTCATTTCCTGCTGCTGGCCCCGGCCGCTCACCAGCGCCGTAAACAGCCCCGTGATGCCGCTCACCTTTAGGAAATCGATGAGGCGGGTGAGCATGCTGCGCACCTCGGCAATATTGCCAACGGTGATGAGGTTGGTGATGGGGTCAATAACGACGGCATCCGGCTTGAATTCCTTCACCAGCCGGTGCAGCGTGACGAGGTGCTGCTCCAAGCCGTTGATGGTGGGCCGGGAGGCTTCGATGCGCAGCAAGCCCGAGGCGACGTGGGAGGCCAGGTCGATTTCGACCGATTTCATGTTGCGCAGCAGTTGCTGCGGCGATTCTTCGAAAGCAAACAGCAGGCACCGCTGACCTTGCTGGCAGACTTCTTCGGCAAAGGCAGCGGCCAGCGTGGTTTTGGCCGTGCCGGCCGTGCCGGTTATCAGCACGCTGCTGCCCTGGTAGAAGCCGCGCATGCCAAACATCTCGTCCAGCGCCGGGATGCCGGAAGACATGATGTTATTCGAAATGGGATGGTCAAGCTTCAGCGACGTCACGGGCAGCACCGAAATACCGTCCTGCGTGATGAGGTAAGGGTATTCGTTGGTGCCGTGGGTGCTGCCGCGGTACTTCACAATGCGCAGGCGCCGGGTGGTAATCTGGTCAATAACCCGGTTATCGAGCAAAATCACGCAGTCCGACACGTACTCCTCCAAGCCTTGGCGGGTCAGCGTGCCGTCGCCGCGCTCGGCCGTGATGATGGTGGTCACGCCCTTGTCCTTCAACCAGCGAAACAAGCGGCGGATTTCGGAGCGCAGCACGCCCTGGTTGGGAAACCCCGAGAACAGTGCCTCAATGGTATCGAGCACCACCCGCTTGGCGCCAATGGAATCGATGGCGTGGCCCAGACGAATGAACAAGCCTTCCAGGTCGTACTCGCCGGTTTCTTCAATCTCCGACCGGTCGACGTGCACGTGGTCGACGCGCAGCATCTTGCGGGCTTGCAGGTCCACGAGGTCAAAGCCCAGCGAAGCCACGTTGGCGGCCAGCTCCGGCGCTGTTTCCTCAAAGGCCATGAGTACGCCCGGCTCGTTGTAATTCTGGATGCCGCGCACCAGAAACTCGATGCCCATCAGGGTTTTGCCACAGCCGGCGCTGCCGCAAATCAGCGTAGGGCGCCCCTCTGGCAGGCCTCCTTCGGTGATTTCATCGAGGCCTTCAATGCCCGTAGGCGATTTGGGCAGCCGGGGTAATTCAGAGTCAACAGACGAGCGATACTCTTGCATGTAGCGGAAATTGTAATTGGGCAAAGTTAAACGCACAACCGGCACATTGCTTGATGGCAATCCGGCCGGCCGGCAACGTGGCGTGATAATGGCTTTTGGCACCGTTGGGTTCCGCCGTGTACACAAACTAAACCAACTTCAGCGGCTCAATTGAGCCTTGGTGGTGGCTGCGTTACCGCTTGCCGAGTTTTTCAAGCAAATCACCGAATATGAGTAGGTTTCCAACACTAGAATATTGATATTTGAAATATAATCGGCTCCCGGGCCGGGTTCATTCTGTTTTGCACTTCCTGCCTTCTTATTTACTGCCGCTGCTGCACAAGCCGTTGCAATTCAGAAGAGGCAGACTTTCCCAACTCAATTTGCTTGTGACCACCCCCACTGTTTTAAGTGATATTCGGAGTGCAACGGCCGGAACCAGTCAGCAATTGGCAGTTGCCGACGCGGGCTTAATGGCGCACCACCATGCTCAGTTCATGACGGAGGCCGCAACGGGTTGTTTCGTAACGCCCGATGTCGTTGTTTCCCACACCGGAAAGTTTCCGCGCGGGCTGGACCGGGAAACCGGCGGGCAGTTCACCCTGGGCCAAAACTACCCCAATCCCTACATTGGGGAAACCACCGTGCCGTTTACCCTGACCCACGGCGGCGACGTCCGGTTGGACCTGTTCGACGTAGCGGGCCGTAAGATGGCGGGCATTAGCCGCAAAGGCATGACGGCGGGCGCCCAAACCATTAGCTTAAATTTGAGTGGCCTGGGCCTTCCCTCCGGCGACTACCTATACCAATTGCAAGTAACCAACAGCCACGGCGTGTACCGGCAGTCAAAGATGATGACCGCCGGCTAAAGATAATGGGAGTGTGAAGGTGAGTGAAGTGTGAGGCTGACCGCTGCAACGGTCAGCCTCTTCTTTTTGCCCGTTATTTCCGTACAGCACGAGAACGAAAGGCCCAGTAGGGCGCTGATTTTCTTGCGCCTGGCCCCAGAATTTTCAGGTTAGGCACCGCCGACCGTACTTTGCTGTTCGGGCGCCCGGCTTGGGTGGCCTCTTGCTCATTGATTTTACCTCCCACCGCGGCGCTGCCGCACAACTAGTTTTTATGGCTGACCAAACCCTTACCGGCCTGCGGGCGGGCGTCCTGCACGGCGACGAAGTCCAGAGCTTGTTCCAATTTGCCAAGGCCAACGCCTTCGCCCTGCCGGCCGTGAACGTGACGGGCACCAACACCGTGAACGCCGTACTGGAGACCGCCAAGGCGGTAAACTCACCGGTAATGATTCAATTTTCGAACGGTGGGGCCCAGTTCTACGCCGGCAAGTCGGCGAGCAACGACGGCCAGCGCGCCAGCATTGCCGGGGCCATTTCGGGCGCCCACCATGTGCACCTCATGGCTGAGCTTTACGACGTGCCCGTGGTGCTGCACACCGACCACGCTGCCAAGAAGCTCCTGCCTTGGATTGACGGCTTGCTTGCCGCCGGCGAGAAATACTACGCCCAGCACGGCCAGCCGCTCTACAGCTCGCACATGCTCGACTTGTCAGAAGAGCCGATTGAGGAGAACATCGAAATCTGCAAGCGCTACCTGGAGCGCATGGCCAAAATCGGCATGACGCTCGAAATTGAGCTCGGCGTGACCGGCGGCGAAGAAGACGGCGTGGACAACTCCGACGTGGATTCGAGCAAGCTCTACACTCAGCCTTCGGAAGTGGCTTATGCCTACAAGGAGCTGAGCGAGGTGAGCCCGCGCTTCACCATCGCGGCCGCGTTCGGCAACGTACACGGCGTATACAAGCCCGGCAACGTGAAGCTGGAGCCCAAAATCCTGCTGAACTCGCAGCAGTACGTGCAGGAGCATTTCGGCACCGGCCCCCAGCCCATCGACTTCGTGTTTCACGGCGGTTCGGGCTCCAGCCAAGAGGAAATCCGCGAGGCCCTGAGCTACGGTGCCATCAAGATGAACATCGACACCGACATGCAGTGGGCGCTGTGGGAAGGTATCAAGGACTACTACGTGAAGAACGAGGCTTTCCTGCAGGGCCAAATCGGCAATCCCAACGGCGCCGACTCGCCCAACAAGAAGTACTACGACCCGCGCGTGTGGCTGCGCAAGGGCGAAGAAACCTTCGTAGCGCGCTTGAAGCAGGCGTTTGAGGATTTGAACTGCATCAACCGCCGGTACTAAACCGGAAGATTTAGGCACTGCTTGAGGAACGTCATGCTGGGCTGGCCGAAGCATCACTCCCGCACAACTAATTTGATTTAGTGCTGCGGGAGAGACGCTTCGGCCAGCCCAGCATGACGTTCTTTTTATCCCCTCCTGTTTCTTAATTCCACCCTACTTCCCTATCGAGCCAATTTTGGGCTGGACCTGAATGATGAAGCGCTTATTCAGCCCTTCCTGGGAGCCGGTGTAGCGGCCCGCGCCGCGGAAGCCGCTGCCGGCCGCCACCACTTCCAGGTTGCTAGGGAAGCGCAGGCCCGCCTGCTCCCAAAGCCGAATCACGGCCAGGGCGCGGCTGTAGCTGAGCTGGCGCACGGCGGGGCCGTCGAGGTTGCGCGGGTCGGAGGCGGGGTAGCGCAGGTCTTTGGCGGCGCGGCCTTCCACCACAATGAGGTACTGCACGTTGTCGTCGGTTTCCAGTGCTTTCATTTGATTGAGCAGGAACCGGCCGGCTTTAATTAGGGGCGCTTGGGCATTGGCCGGCAGTGCAGCGCTCTGCGGGGCAAACGTGACCGGGAAGTTCAGCTCGTAGCGCTTGTAGCGCTGGTTGTAAGTAAAATAGTCGCTTTCCAGCCGCTTGAGTGCGGCCTTTATCTCGTCGAGCTTGCGCTTTTCTTGCACCTGCACCTTGAGGTCGTAAATGAGCTTGTCGTTGTCGCGCTGCTTGTCCTTGAAAAGCTTGTAGCTGAGCACGAACATGACGAGCATGGTCAGGAACAAAGCCGTCATGAGGTCCACGTAGCTGGGCCAGAAGAAGTCTTTGCTCTCTTTCATGGAGGTGGGCTGGTATTGCTAGGATTTATAAAGAGCGTCATGCTGAGCGCAGCCGAAGCATCTCGCTCGCATCGTTGCACGATTGGGTTAGTGGTGGCACGCGAGATGCTTCGACTGCGCTCAGCATGACCGTTTTTTTGCTCAGGTGATTTTACTTCTTGCCCAGCACCGTGCGCTGGAACCAGTTGGGCCGGGTAATTTCCTCCAGCACTTTGTTGGTGCGGTCCACTTGCTGCAACAGTTGCTGCTGCAGCTGCGCGTCGGCCAGCAGACGGGCTTCCATGCGCTGCATGGCTTGCGCAGCCAAAGCGGCCTGGCGCTCCTGCAGCACGTTGAGCTGCTGCTGTTGGGCCGGGAGCTGCGTGAAAGGATTGAGGTACTCCGTGATTTTCTGGTAGACGTTGTTGCTGTTTAGCTCGCGGAAGTGGCGCTGCCATTGCTCGTGGGCCTGGGTGGCTTCCTGCTGCAATTCCTGCAGGCGGCCGTCGAGTTCCTGGTCCATGCGGTGCACACCTTCGCTCACGCCTTGGCGGATTTGCGAACCGATATCGGCCAGGAGTTTGCCGTGCTGGCTGAAGAAAGCCACTTGTTGGCGCAAAGCATCGTCGTGCTGCTGCAGGTATTGCGGCACGCTGGCTAGGCCTTGCTCCAGGGCTGTGAGGCGGTTGAGCAGCGCGCCAATGGTCTGGGCGGCTTCGTTGCTGTGCGTGACGGTGGTGTTCAGCGCCTGCTGGTAGCCCAGGAATTTCTCAAATGTATGGGCGCTTTCATCCACCCTATCGAACACCTTAATGGTGGCGTTGGCCAGCTCCGAATAGCCAATTTTCTCCAACTGTTCCAGGAAGCGCTTCTGCACGCTTACGTTCTCCGTGATGCTGGCAATGAGTGGCGTAAACTCGTGGATTTTGCTGAAAAAGTCGTTCTGAATCTGGCTAAAGAACTCGGCGTTGAAGGTATCGAGCACCGATTTCAGGTTGCTCATGCCCGCCTGCATGTCGGAATTCAGCTTGGGTAACAGGGCCTTTTGCAGGTAGGTGTAGTAGGCGTTTTTGTTGCGGTCGCGCAGGGCGCGGGCCTGTTTCAGCAACTGGTTGCCGGCCAGCGTGAAGGCCAGGCCGAACAAGCTACCAATCATGGCAATGAGCACGCCCCCGAGGAAATGCTGCACGTCATTGTTGCTAAAAGACGTATCCAACGCCGGGTCGGCTACCGCATCAGCAAACGGATTGCCTACCAAAGAGACCAGTCCCAGAATGGCCCCGGTGAAGGTGCCTAGCAAACCCAAGTAGAGTGGCGTGGCAATCTGGGCCTGAATTTCCTCGTCCAGCGCTTCGGCGTGGCGCTCGGAAATGTCTTTTAGAATGCCAAAATCAGCTGCCGCACCGCGGTTGTTTTGCAGATACTCGTTGGTATCGGCAATGATTTGGGCGAACTCCGGCGAAGCATCGCGGGTGATGAGGGCATCGTAATGCACCGCGAAGTTCTTCTCCGGGTTCGCGGCCGTGTAGGTGATGGGCTGCACCGCCACCGCGCCTGCCGCTGGGTACATGGCCTGCACCCGGTCGGTGAGCTGGCGGTTGCGCCAGAACACGAAGCCCTGCCAGGCCACCAGCGCCAGAACTAATACAATTTCAATTAAGAGCATAGCTGCTTCGTCAAATAATTGCCGAAGGTACTGCGGCGTCTTTTGCGATGTTGAGACGGAGAATTACGCCGCGTTTTTGAAGAGAGTGGGCCAGTTCTAGTCGTCCAGTAAAAACGGAGAAGCCTGGGTGCCCAGACGCAAAATATTGCGTCTCTACACCATTTATTTAGCTCAGGGCAATACTGGCTTTTTCAACCACGTGCCAGGTATCTTCGCGCTTCTCCAGCTTGCCGGCCGACAGGTTTTGAATGGTCGTGAACTGCTCCGTGGGGGGCAATTCAAACGCAAAAAACTCTTTCAATTCCCGCACGCCGTTGCCGATGATGCGCGACTGGTCTGCCTGCGGACTGAAGGAATACTGCGCCGTAGTCGCCTCGGTATGCGCCAAGGTAATGAGCAGCGGCATTTGGGGCAATGGATTGGGGCTGAGCTTACGGTGCTCAATGCTGGGCACGTCGGGGGCCGGCGCGTAGTAGTGCGTCGGGCCATTTGAGGCAGCTGGCACGGGCGCGGCCTCCTGCACCGGAGCACTTGCTTGACCGTCAGAGGCCGAGGCATCAATCAACTCCTGAATAGCGGGCGGCGTCGAGGTGGGGGCCGACCATTCGATGGTCTGCCCGGTTTCCAGGGGCTGGTCGCCGGAGGAGGGAGGCACCGGGGGCTGGGTTGGATTCATGATAGCAGGACGGGGAGGAACAGCCGGCCAGGCCGGAGCACGGCCCGATGGCTGATTTTGCTTGGGTTTATTCTTGGGTTTGCCGCTTGGCACCGGCGGCTTTGCTGCAGGCTTCGGCATGGGTGCTGACGCATTCGGCGCGCCCTGCACGCCGCGCAGCGACTGCACTACCGGGCCGCGCGGCACGTTTTCGGCCGGCTTTTTTCGCTCGGGCTCCGCTTCGGCACTGGGCGCTGGCCTCATGTCCCGGTCATCTTGGCGCGTAGGCTGCGACTTGTGCGACCACATGCGCGCGCCCAGCACCCCCAACGCAATGCCACCCAGCACCCCCAATATCAGGGGCCAATTGGAGGACGGCGCAGGTGCCGGGCTGCTCGCTACCGGCGCCGTTGTCGAGTCGGCCGGAACCGACGCAATGGGTGCTTCCCGCACCGAATCGGCCCGGGGCTGGGCCAGGGCGCCCTGTTCGCTGCCGAAAGTCAGCAGCACGAGCAAGGCGCCCTGGCCCATTCGGTTAATTAAGCGGCTGCGCGTCATGAAGCACCTTGGATAGCTCATACAGGGCGTTTTTGAACGGCAGGAAGAACAGCGTTTCGGGAATGGTGTCGCCGTCGCGCAGCACGTCGGCGTACTGCTGGCGATACAGGTTGAACGAATCGCCGAGGTGACGGTCCAGCGTGCTCATCACCAAACCGGGGTCGTTTTTCACGCCCAAATCGGCTTGCAGACGCTTTACTTCGGGGTCTTCGAGCAGCAGCTGCAAGCAGGCCCGCACGTTGGCCAGCACGGCTTGCTTGATTTCGTCGGTCACGGCCGAGGCTTCCAAGTGGTGCTCGCCTTTGTCGGCTTGCGGCACCTCCGCATCGGGCAGCACGCCCACCGGACGCACCAGCGGCGGGTCCTGCGGCATCTGGCCGGTGGCGAGTACGCCGCCGTTGGCTGTGGTCTGCTTGGGGTCGTCGGCCAGCTTGATGCGGAAGTCCGTCGGTACGGTCTGGCCGGTGGCTTTTTCCATGATGAGGCGGGCCAGCCGCTCCACTGGCTGTAGATTGGAGCCGGCGGCCAGCAGGCGCACGTAGAGGCTGCCGCGGCCTGTGAAGCACAGGTAGCGCGGCAGCTGTTGGCCGTTGGCCACTGTCACCTGGGCCACGTGGTAAATCAGCGCCCCAAAGTGCAGGTAAAACAGCACGCGCAGGTGCTCGGCCCGCAGCAGACGCTCGCTGAAGCCCAACAATTGGTCGTAGTTGAAGAGGAAGCTGGCCACGTCCTCGGAGCCAAAATTGTCGGTTCCTTCGGCCACCAGCACGTATTCGCGGGCCCGGCGAGCGGCCGGCGAGAGCACCGCGCTTTGCACCCCGGCCACGCCGAAACGCACAAGGCCGTTGTCTTTCGAGCCGCGCACCTCGGCGCCGCCGTCGCCCCACAGGTCGTTGCCGGCAAAGCGGAACGAGGTGCTGAGCACCGGCTTGCGGTCGGCGTAGAGCAGCACGTCAGTGGTGCCACCGCCGATGTCGATGAAGGCCGCGTTTTCGCCCGGGCCCAGCGTCACGATGTTGCGCCGGGTGAGGTAGTAGTAAGGGGCCGTCGATTCCACCATGCAGGGCATGGAGTTGGTGGTGTGGAAGATGCTATGGAACAGCGTATCCCACTCGCGCTGGTACAGGTTGCGCTGGTAGGTCGAGAAGCTGAGCGGGGCAAACCAGGTGATTTGCGTGGCCGCCAGGTTGCCGCCATTCTGGGCCACTTTGGCGCGGCACAGCAGCAGAATTTCCTGGAAGAAGGCCCGCACGCGGTTGGTGCTGGCCTGGTTCAGGCTGTTGTCCCACTTCAGGTTAGTGTGGTAGTTGGGCCGGCGCTGCTCTTCGGTGATGATACCGAAAGCCACGTTGATGTTGCCCAGCACGCTCAGTTCCTGAGTGGCGTAGTTGGCGGCTTCATAGGTCGCGGTGCGGGCCGGGAAAGCATACGGCGAGGCGTCCTGCCCGATGATGGGCGGCACAAACTCGCGCTCCTGGTACTGCTGCCAACGCTTGATTTGCACGAAGTTGGCCGGGTCGTCGTCGATGCCGCGGTACAGGCGCTCGTAAGCGGTGCGGTCGGGCTCAGCAGTGCTCTTTTTGAGCAGAACCACGGGCGTATCGGTCAGGCCGAAGCTGAACGGCTTGGGCTCCTGGCCGGGGCTGTCCTGCATGGCCACGTGGGTGTTCGTGGTGCCAAAGTCGATGGCAAAACGGTACTCCTTGGTGCCCTGGCGCACCTCGGGCCAGCGCGGAATAACCAACGCGGCGCCGGCGGCCGGAGCGGGGTTCAGCACTTCGAGGTAATCGAAATGGGTGCCGCGCACCTCAAAGTAAGTGCTGCCTTCGTCCTGGCCGGTTTTGTGGGTGCGCTCGTAGCGCGTGGCCGATTGGCCGGTGCCGGTTTCGCCCAGCGGGCGGCCATCGACCCAAAATTTGAGGTCCACCTTCTTGGTCACCATGCTCGGGTCGATGTTGTTGGCATCCACCAGCATGACTTTGTAGAAGTCGTTGTACTGCTGCGCGTCAATCACCTTCACGAAGGGAAACACCGACAGCGCAATGTTGGTCACCAGCAGGCGGCCCACGTTGTCGCCCTGCGGGTTGGAGTAATAGGCGCGCTCAAAATCCACGTAATCGCCGCCGCTCACCGGCACGCGCAGCTTTACTCGCACGCAGGCGGGGTCCAGCTCCAGGCTCAGATGCTCGGCTAGGTCGTGGGAAGTGAAGTAATCGAAGTAGGCCGGCTTGATGGGCAGCAGCGGCCAGGTGCTGGGCTTGAAGCCCGGCGCAACTTTCAAATTGCCGCAGTAGAAACGGGCTTCATCCACCTCGTAGGGCACGGTGAGCAGGGTTTCTTCCAGCAAGTCGTTCACCGTCAGGTACGGGTACGACAGCTCCGGGCCGGGCAGCGTGCGCTCCTTCAGGGGTCGCGGGTCAGCCGCGGGAATGATGGCGCCGCTGTCGGCAAACATCGTTTCGTTGAAATAGCGCTTGCCCACCGCTTTCAGGCCGGGGCGCAGCACGATGGGCAACGGGCCCGCCACGCCCGGCTTGCTGGGCCGGATGAACAGGTCGGAATTGCGCACCGTGCCCTCGTCGGGGCGCACGCGCAGCAGCACGCCAGCCACGTCAATCTGGTTGTTCGAGCCATCGGTAAGCACCGGGAAGTTGCTCAGGTTGGCGCTACCATCCATGGCCCACTTCTGCAGAATGCCGCGGTCGAGGGTGTCGCGCACCAGCGGGGCCAGCGCCATCAGGGCGGGGTCGCCCACAAACTGCTGGTACACGAAGTCGCGGAACGCCGCCTCGCGGTTGGCCAGCGACACGTAGTGGCTATCGAAGTAATACCCGCCGCCCTGGGGCCGCTGCACTGGCAGTGGCTTCACATTCGGCGCCGGGAAAAACAGCGTGAGCGGCGAAGTGCCGCCGATGAGCTGCGGCACGCCGTTGGCGCCGGGGAAGTAGATGAGGTGCATCTCGGTCAGCTTCGCAAAGCGGCCGTCGAGGTACAGGCTCAGCACATCGGCCAGGGGCCGGGTGCCGGGGTTGGCCCGCAGTTTGGCCAACTCTTCGTCTTTGCGCCAGGCCCGGATTTGGAGGCGCTGGCTGGCCAGCTTGCGCTGGTGGTAGTTGAACACCATTTCCCACACGTCCCAGAAGTGGCTCACCAGCTGGTGGTACACCGAGTCTTGGTGGCCTCCACCCTGCCCCACAAAGCGCAGGGCGGTTTCTACCAAGTGCATTCGGGCAAAAGGCGACGGAATAGACACCGCCACCTTGGCGGCGCGGCCGCCTTGTGGGTCCATCAGCCGCTCCACTTCGTGGGGGCCGATTTTACCAGTCGGGCCCCACCCCTCGTGGGTGCTGGAGCCGGTATCGTGCAAACGCAGGATTTTAGCCATTTTTTGTAATTGCAAACGAACTAGAACGTCATGCTGAGCGCAGCCGAAGCATCTCTCCCGCATTAGTAATCAATGCGGAATGTAACGAAGCGGTAGAGATGCTTCGGCTGCGCTCAGCATGACGCTGTTATTGTTGTTTAATTAAAGTTGATTCCGGCGTTACGAGTACTGCAGCTTCTTGTCCAGAATCTCGCCCGTGGCCTCTTCAAAGGCCTTCACGACCCAGCGAAGGGCCTCGTTTTCCGTCGGGTTCTTCAAGGTGTCTTTGCCCACGGCTTTCGTCAGCTCGTCGCGGAAATAGCCCGGCGTGATGCCTTTACTGAAGATGCCGGTTTCCACCGTTTTGTCGGCTACCATTTTGTTGAAGTCCATCTCCTCGGCGCGGATGGCCGTGTAGCGGCGCTGGTTCACGCCCAACTCGCGAATCCATTCGTTGTACTCGCCAAAAAAGTCGGTCAATTCGCGCAACGAGCGGTTGTTCCGCAGCTGCGCGGCCAAGTCACCGGCTTCGAAATAAGGCGCTTTGGCGTCGTCGGGTGTGTGCTTGAGGAAGTAGCGGGCAAAGTAGTGCAACTGAATCAGCGGGCGGGCTACTTCCTGGCGCATGTCGGTGGGCAGTTGGCCAAAATCCACCTCGGCCGCATCCGACTTCAAACCGTACTCGTGGTGCAGCGGCTGGCCGGCATCAAGCTGGTTATCGGGCACCTCCATGAAGTGCGTCACCGACAGCGCGCCCAGCATTTCGAGCAAGTGGGCTTGGTTGCGCTGCTCGGCCCGGCCGGGGTGGTTGGCCAGCGGCTGGCCGGGCTGGTCGCCGAGGTAATACAGCGCCTCCAGACCCTGCAGGTTGTCGGCGTAGTACGAAAGGGCCGTTTTGGTCTTCGTGATGAAGGTATTGGAGTCGATGAAGTCCTGCCCCGCAGCCTTTTCATCCTGCGAAGGCTCCTGTAGTTTAAAGTAGGGCAGCATCACCAGCGCGCCAGCTTTCATACGGCGGCGCACTTCGGGGTGGGCCAGGGCGGAGTTGGAGTCGCGCAGGTTCTTCACCAGTAGCGGGAAGCCGGCCGCGCCGGTACCGCCAAAAATCGAGCTGATGAAAAAGGCGCGGTCGCCGTCCTGCAGGCTCTGGGCGAGGTAGCGCATCTCCTTGGATTGCACCACCGCGTTCAGCACCACCGAGCCCACGTTGGGCGAGCCGCGGAAGCCCACGTCGAGGTTGGCCGCGAGGCTGTCCTGCGTAAACAGCAAATCGACCAATCCCTGGCTTTCCACGGAGAGGTCGTTGTATTTCAGGTAATCCCGGAAGGGCTGGCTGATGCCGCCGAAATCGTACACGAACGAGTCGCGCAGTTCCTCCGAGCCCCCGGTGTTGAGGTGGGCCAGCGTGTTCATGGGCTGGCTGAAAAAGCCCTCTTTTTCCTTTTGGCCGTCGCCATACAGCGCTTCGTGAATGCGGGCGTAGCGCTTAAGCAGGGCCACGGTGCGCGTCACGTCGCCGTTCTGGGTGTCCGGGTCGATGAGGACGGGCACCACCTGGTCGCAGTTCGGGATGCGCACGCCAGCAGCCAGCAGCATGGTGAGGGAGCGCAGCACGCGGGCCCCAGTGCCGCCCACGGCGAAGATGAAGAGTTTAGGCATTGTTTTCTAGCTAATAGAGAAACGGATGTTTCTATCGTCTGTCATCCTTCGCTCCGCTCAGGATGACAGGTGGAACAAAAAGTAATTAAAACGGCCCCACAAACGGCGTGGTGCGCGCATACGTGCTCCAACGCTTCAGCAGGACCGAAAACAGCAGGAACCACAGCGCGGCCACCAGCATGTTCACCACCATGAAATAGCCGAGGTAGCTGCTGACTTCCGCGCCGTGGCTTTTGCTCAGGGTATTGGCCAGCAACGTGCCGAGGCCGGCGGCCAGCGCCAGGGTCAAAACCCAGTGCGTGGTGCGAAACATTCCCGTGCGCAGCGCCGAATTGAAGACATAATAGAACGCGACTACCAACAACAACGCTACTCCCAAAGTGCTCCAGCCTACGAGCGAAAATAAGTCGGTTTTGTACAAGCCGTAGTCGGCGGGCCGCTGGCTTTGGAAGATGGAAATCAGGGCCGAATACAGGCTGGTGAAGAATGTTTGCATGAAAAAGAAGGCGGATTATTTGTCGTTTTTGAGGGGAAGCTGAACCGTAAATACGGCGGGCAGCGGGCTAGGATACGATTGCCGGACACCGGCCAGGATTTGGTCGAGGCCAAACGTGCGAGGCGCGGGCGTATTGTCGTTGGTGGTCGACCAGGCGGCTACCCATTCCGGCGTTTCCGGGGCGGGCAGCGTCAGGCTGAGCGTGGCCGTGGGAGCGGCCAATTTGCTCACCCGCAGGCGCATGACGTGGGTGTAGGGCGCCAGCACCGGCTGGCCGCTTTGCTCCT
Organism: Hymenobacter jeongseonensis; assembly: GCF_015694725.1. GTDB lineage: Bacteria > Bacteroidota > Bacteroidia > Cytophagales > Hymenobacteraceae > Hymenobacter > Hymenobacter jeongseonensis. Next base: position 108,476 of record NZ_JADQDQ010000011.1, read on the forward strand.
CTTCGGTGAGCAGGCGCACCGAGTTGGGCAGCAGCGAAGCTTGGCCGTTGGGAAGGCGCACCCGCATATGTTGGGCCAAAAATGCCGGTTTCTGCCACGCCGCCGGCAATTCCCGTAAATTTACACCGACCGAAAAGTCCACCGGGTCGTCGGAAGGGTTCAGAGTCAGGCCGTTGTTTTCAGCGTACACGGTGCCGCCGCTCGACTTTAATTTCGGGTCGGTGAGCTTGGTGAGCAGCGGCGCGAAGGCGGGCGTATCGGTTTTCAACCCAAAGAAGGCCTGCTGGGCCGGTGCATTCTTAAATACCTCGGCCGTGTAGCGCGCCACCAGCGCGGGCGGCCCAATCACCCACACATAATAAGGCACCTTTTCGCCGTTGAGCGTGCGCTTGGCCACGGGCGTTTTCACGGCCGGGTGGTAGGTGCCGTAGAAGCGCGAGGCCTCCCCAAACACCGCCACGGCCAGCTGCTTCTGGCTCACGGGCGCAATGGAAGTGCGAATCAGGTTCGGCAGCTGCGAAAAGTCGGACTTGCGCGCTGGGCCATAGATGAAGTCGGAAATCACCACGCTCACCTGCTGCGTGGCCTGCGGCATGTTGAGAATGCCTTCCAGCATCTGTGGCAGCTCGGTGCCGAGGGCCGCTTGGTTCACCTCACCCTGCACCACGTCGCGCAACTGCTGAAACGGTACGGCGCGGGGCGCGGCGTTTTCGCAGAGGTAGTACTTGCGGTCGGCCACGGCTCCGCTCACCTGGGTCTCGGTGATGAGCGCGCCGATGCGCTGCTGGAACTCGGTGGCCGGTTTATCGGCGCCGCCGCGGGGCACGAAGCCCTTCATGCCGCCCGAATACTCCAGAAATACACTGACCCGAAGCGGAGCGGCTTCGGGCGTGGCCGGCGCAGTAGCGGCCGGTTTCGCACTTTTGCTGGGGCTGCCCGACTTGGTTTCGGCGGGTTCGGAGCCACCGCAGCTGCTCAGCAGTGAAATCGACCCAAAAAGCACTCCGGCTAACCGGAAACAACGAAAAAGACGCGAGGCGGGCGGCCCCACGGAAACGGATGATGGCATAAGCAGGAAAAAGCGAGGGTTTTGGGCCGAAGTATAGGCATTACGCAGCCAATCGCCGCTTGGCCGAAATCCGTTGGTCTTATAACGTCGGGTTGACGGTTATTGGTACATGTACCTTTGCCGGGGCCCGGCGGGCCGGTTGCCCCGGTGGTATTTACGCGGCCAGCGGCCTTTATTGAACACTCCATGCCCACGGGTACCCTTCTCCTTATCGACGATGAACCCGGCCTGCGCCGCGTGGTGGCCCGCGTGCTAGAACTGGAAGGCTACGCGGTGCTCACCGCGCCCGACGCCCGCCGCGGCCTGGAGCTACTGGCCCAACATGCCGCCGAGGTGCTCGTGGTGCTCTCCGATGTGAAGCTGCCCGACGGCCACGGCCCCGACCTCATTCCCCGCTTCCAGCAGCTCGCGCCACTGGCCGAAATCATTCTGCTCACCGCCTACGGCACCATTCCCGACGGCGTGGCCGCCATGAAGCGCGGCGCCTTCGACTACCTCACCAAGGGCGATTCCGACGACCAGTTGCTGGTAGTAGTGGAGCGCGCCGCCGAAAAAGCCCGCCTGCAGCACCGCGTGGCCAACCTGGAAAAGCAAGTAGGCCAGCAGTACGATTTCGACGCCATGATTGGAGCCTCCCCGGCCTTGCAGCACGCCCAGCACCTGGCCCGGCAAGTGGCGCCCACCGAAGCCACCGTGCTGCTCGAAGGGCCCACCGGCAGCGGCAAGGAGCTGTTTGCCCAAGCCATTCACCAGGCCAGCGGACGGCGGGGCAAGGCTTTCGTGGCCGTCAACTGCAGCGCCTTCCCCAAAGACTTGCTCGAATCCGAGCTGTTTGGCTACCGCAAAGGCGCCTTCACCGGGGCCATGGCCGATAAGAAAGGCCTGCTGGAAGAAGCCAACGGCGGCACGTTGTTTTTAGACGAAATCGGCGAGTTGGAAGCCAACGTGCAGGCCAAATTCCTGCGGGTGCTCGAAACCCAGCAATTCACCAAGCTCGGCGACACCAAGCCGCTGACGGTGAACGTGCGCATCATCGCGGCCACCAACCGCAACCTCAAGCAGGAAGCCGGCGAAGGGCGGTTTCGGCCCGATTTGTACTACCGCCTCTCGGTGTTCACCATTGCGGTGCCTTCCCTGGCTGAGCGCCGGGCCGACATTGCGCCGCTGGCCCGGCACTTCACGCAGGTGTTTGCCACCAAGCTGCGCAAGCGCCTGCCCGGCCTCGACGACGACGCCCTGCGCCGCCTGGCCGCCTACCCCTGGCCCGGCAATGTGCGCGAGCTGAAAAACGTCCTCGAGCGCGCCGCTATCCTCGCCGCTCCGGGCGAATGGCTGACCGCCGAAGACCTACCGGCGGAGTTCCAAGTTGCGGCCTCAGAAACGGCTCTTGAATCAAATACCCGTAGCCTGCGCGCCTTGGAAGCCCGGCAGATTCGGCTGGTGCTGCAGGAAACCGGCGGCAACAAAACCGAGGCCGCCCGGCAGCTTGGAATTGGTGTAAAAACGCTCTACCGCAAGATTGAGGAGTATGGGTTGTAGGATTTTGGGTAGCTCCTTTTAGCGGTTAAGTTTTCGCTCCCAGGTCTGAGAACTTACCTACAAAGCGTCATGCAGAGCGCCGCGAAGCATCTCGCGTGCAATAAGTAATTAGTGGTGGCACGCGAGATGCTTCGCGG
>NZ_JADQDQ010000012.1 GCF_015694725.1 Hymenobacter jeongseonensis
ACGACGGGTACGTTTGGGGTTCATGGCGTTGACTAAGATAGCCGCCATTTACTGTCCAACTTTTGGGGAGTACTACAAAAAGGCAATAACCTGACGGGTACTTTTTTGACGACGACCGGGGATTACCATCATTTATCTGGGAGCATCGCAATACATAATAAAATACAGCATTTGCTACTCAGCACTTTTGATGGCAGTCATGCTTTGTTATTTAATGGGTTGTTATCTTTTGGAAATGACCCAACTATAAAAGGTGACTTGTACTCCACTAAATCCGGCCACCAAACCTTCACCGCCGTCCTCGACCCCAACGCCAAATTGCCCCAGCTCCCGAAAAGCGCCTCCAGCAACTAGCGCCACCCGGCAACCTAATGGCCCGGCTGGCAGTTGTGCCCCCCGGTTGGCGCTGCCAGCATTCCCTTCGCACATTTGCACTACTTATGACGACGTTTTCCCTCCGTTTGCTGGCCACGGCCGCCGCGGGCCTGAGCCTGTTGGCCAGCTGCGATTCTTCCTCCACCAAAAAAGAAACCGCTGACACCAGCGCCACCGATGCCAGCGTGGCCCTGCCCGCGGGCCTGAAAGCCGGCCATTGGCAAGGCTTTGTGCGGACCCAGAACAAGGCCATCGGCTTCGAGTTCGACGTGGCTGTGGAGCAGGGCAAGCCCGTGGTGTACCTCATCAACAAGGGCCTGGATGGCCAGGAACGCCTGCGCTGCAACGACATTTCGGCGGCCGGCGACTCGGCCACCATCCGCCTGCACGTATTCGATGCCGCACTAGTGGTCCGGGCCGATGGCGAGAATAAACTCACCGGCACGTGGGTGAAATACGACGCGCCTGCCTCCTACCGGGTGCCGCTGGTGGCCCTCTACGGCGAGAAGCCCCAGCCCGCCGCCACCGCCAACACGCCTGATTTCAACGGCACCTGGCGGGTCACTTTCAAAGAAGACGACGGCAAGACCTACCCGGCGGTGGGTGTGTTCAAGCAGCAGGGCGCGGCCATTACGGGCACGTTTCTCACCACCACCGGCGACTACCGCTACCTTTCCGGCGCGGTGCTGCCCACCGGCATGGGCATGTCGACGTTCGATGGCAACCACGCCTTTCTCTTCCAGGCCGCCAAGCAGCCGGATGGCACCCTGAAAGGCGATTTCTACAGTGGCAAAGCCGGCCACGAAACCTGGACGGCCGTGCTCGACCCCAACGCCAAACTCCCCGACGCTTATTCGCTCACTGCCCTTAAAAAGGGCGAGACCAAGCTCGATTTCAAATTCCCCAGCGTGTTCGAAGGCGGCGTGGTTTCGCCCGCCAGCCCCGTATACCAGGGCAAAGTGGTGGTGGTGCAGTTGTTGGGCTCGTGGTGCCCCAACTGCATGGACGAAACCGCTTTCCTGGCGCCCTGGTACGAGAAAAACAAGAGCCGCGGCGTGGAAGTCATCGGCCTGGGCTACGAGCGTAGCTCCGATTACAAAGTGGCTTCGGCCCGCCTGCGCAACCTGCGCGAGCGCTACAACATCAAGTATGAGCTAGCCGTGGCCGGGGTGTCGAACAAGGATTCAGCGGCCAAGTCGCTGCCGCAGCTGGCGCAGGTGCTGGCCTTCCCCACCACCATTTTCATCGATAAAAAAGGCTTCGTGCGGAAGATTCACACCGGCTTCTCGGGGCCGGGCACGGGCAAGTACTACGAAGAAGAAATTGCGGGCTTCAACCGGGAAGTCGACAAGTTATTAAAAGAATAGTGCATAGTTAAAAAAGAAGAGGTAAATTGTAATACCCCGGTGCAGAACGGTTTAACACCCGTTGCGGCCCCACGCACGGGCCCGCAGCGGGCGGCTGGCACGGCAGATTCGGTTTTCCACCTCTTCTTCCTTTTAGCTATGAAAAATATTCTGGTACCCACCGATTTTTCGCCCGAAGCGCACTACGCCTACGAAGTGGCCCTGCAACTGGCGCAGCACACAGGCGGCAGCGTCACGCTGCTGCACGTACTCGAGGAACTCGGCGACTCCGGCGGCGGATTTAGCAGCGTGGGCGGGCCGGTTGGCGGGGGCGGGCTCGACCAAATCTTCCCCATCAAGCTGATAGAAGCCACCAAATACCGCCTCCAAACGCTGCAGGAAGAAGCCCAGATACGGGCCGAGGGGGTGCCGGTGCAGCACTCGCTGAAAACCGGCGCGGTGAGCGACAGCATCCTCCGGGCCATCCAGAAATACGGAATCGACCTGGTGGTGATGGGCGCCCGGGCCCACGGGGGCTTGCAGCACCTGTTTGTGAGTTCGCACGCCGAGCAGATGATACGCCTAGCGCCCTGCCCCGTGCTCACGGTGAAGCACGAACACGCGCAGTTTGAGGTGCGCAACATTGTGTTTCCGTTCGACTTCTCGGGGAGCCCGGCGGGCGCCCTCGACGGCTTACGCCAGGTGCAGGCCGTGTTCCCGCAGGCCCGGCTGCACCTGCTGCACGTGCTGGTGGGCCACCAGGTAGAACCCAGTCGGCAGCAGGAGCAGATTCAGCGGTTTGCCCTGCAGCATCGGCTCACCAACTGGCAGCCGGCCGTGGTGGAGGCCGACCGCCCCAGCACCGGCATCGAGCAGTATGCTCACAGCGTGCAATCCGATTGGGTGGTGATGCCCACCCACGGCCGCTCCGGCCTGAGCACCTGGCTGCGGCCCAGCGTGGCCGAAGCCGTGGCCACCCACGCCTTCCCCCCGGTGATGACCTACCATTTTCAATAGCACCCGCGTTCAGAAGCAACAAGCGATGCCCGGTAGCAGACGACTTCCCTGGGAAGTTATCCGTAAGACAATCAGTCTACTGAAGTTTGTGGGCCCTTCACCTTCCCTTTTCTCCGATGAAACACATCCTCGTCCCCACCGACTTTTCGGCCGAATCGCACCACGCCTACGAGGTGGCCCTGCAGTTGGCGCAGCGCACGGGCGGCAGCGTCACGCTGCTGCACGTGCTCGAAGCGCCCGAAGCCACCACGGCCAATTTCAGCACCTTTGGCGGGCCGGTGAACGGGTCGGAGCTTCCAAACAGCAGCGGCGGCATGGACGAGTTGTTCACCATCAAGCTGATGGAAGTGACCAAGCGCCGCATGCACGCCCTAAAAGACGAGGCCCACCGTCTCGCCCCGGGCGTATCGGTGCAGGATACGGTGGAGGTTTCGCGCATCGGCGACGGCATTCTGGCCGCCGTGGAGAAGCACGGCATCGACCTAGTGGTGATGGGCGCCCAGGGCCACGGCGCCATGGAGGGCTTTTTTGTGGGTTCGAACACCGAGCGCATGATTCGCCTGGCGCCCTGCCCGGTGCTCACGATAAAGCACCCGCAAGCGCAGTTTGAGGTGCGCAATATTGTGTTCCCGTCGGATTTCACCGAAGAATCGGCCGCCGCTACCGACGGTCTGCGCCAAGTGGTGGCCGCCTTCCCCGGCGCCACGGTGCACCTGCTGCACATCGTGTCCGATGCCAATTACGAAACGGGACAGCAGCACATGCAGGCCTTTGCCCAACGGGCGGGGCTGTCCAAGGTCGAGATGGAAGTAGTGAATGCGGCCAGCACCACCAGCGGCATCGAGCAATACGCCCAGCAGGTGAAAGCCGATTTGGTGGTCATTCCCACCCACGCCCGCTCGGGGCTGAGCCGCTTCTTCCAAACCAGCATCGCCGAAACCGTGGCCACCAACGCCTTTCCGCCGGTCCTGACGTACCACCTGGCGTCTTAATAGTTAGGGCGCTGCGGCAGGAATTTACTTGTTGGGCTTTGCCAAGCGCAGCCGCACCTGAAAGTCATTGCGGGGCCGCAGGGTAATGAGCGGCTGCATGGTGATGGGCGGCTGGTTCGCCACCCACTCAATGCCGAACTGCCGCAGCAGCTCCAATGTCACGAGTTGCATTTCGGTGAGGGCGAACTGCATGCCGACGCACAGGCGCGGCCCGCCGCCAAAGGGGACGTAGGCAAACGACTGCACCGGGCGCGGCTGCCCGGGCGCGAAACGGCCTGGCAGGAATTCTTCCGGCGCGTCCCAATACTTTCCGTCGTGGTGCAGGCCGTAGAAGTAGAGCGAGAACAGCGTGCCTTTGGGGATATGCAGGCCGTTGTAGTCGTCGTCGGCCAGGGCCACGCGGTCCACCATCCAGGCGGGCGGGTAGTGGCGCATGGCCTCCTGCACAGCGTTGAGGGCTTTGCTCAGGCGCGGAAGGTCCTCAAACGTGGGTGGCCGGCCGGCGAGCACGGCGTCCATTTCGGTGCGGATGCTAGCGGCTTCCGCCGGATGATGGGCTAGCAGGTAGGTGAGCCAGGTGAGGGCGTTGGCGCTGGTTTCGTGGCCGGCCACGAGCAGAATGAGGGCCTCGTCGAGCACCCGCTCGGGGGTCATGGGCTCGCCGGTGTCCTCGTAGCGCACGTCGAGCAGCATTTGCAGCAGGTCGTCGGGCGGCGTGGCACTGGGCTCCCGGTTGGCCGCTTGGCGCTGGGCTATGTAGCGGGCCAGCAGCGCGCGGAGCTCGGCCGCCAGCGCGTCGTGGTAGCGAAACTGGCCCCGCACCCAAAACCACGGCTTGAAATACGGCTGGCGAATGGAGCGCACGAAAAACGCTTGAATCTCGGTAATCAACCCGGCCAGGCGGTCCAGCTCCGCTTCGGGGAAATTGGTACTGAACACCGAACGGGCAATGATGCGAAACGTGAGCCGCGTCATCAGCTCGTGCACCGGCACGGCGAGGGCACCTCCCCCACTGGCGGCCTGCGCGGCCAGAGGCGCCAGGGTTTCGGCCGTAATCTCCTGCATGAGGCCCGTGAGGCCGGCCACCCGCTGCCGGTGAAACCCCGGCTGAATGAGCCGGCGCTGCCGCAGCCAGTCGGGGCCTTCGTTCGTGAGCAGGCCGTGGCCTATGTAGCGTGAAAAACCCTGGGTAAACTTCGATTTGGCGTAGTTGCGGTGGTTTTTCTGGAGAATGTGCTGGGTCAGGCCCGGGTCGCGGGTGAGGATGCTTTTCTCCACCCCGCCGATGAACAGTTCCACGGTGTCGCCGTAGCGGGCCAAGGTGGCGTCCAGCACCGGCAGCGGGTCTTTGGCCAGCGCAAACGAGCGCAGCAGAGAGCGCCAGCGCGGCACCCGCGGCAACGAAACCTTGTCCTCCGGTGCTTCAAGCGCTGTTTTTAAGGTTGCCATAGCTCATTTATAGTACCCGCATAGCCCCTCGGCGGCCGTCAAAAATAACCGCTGAGTCGGGCAATTCATCTTTTTTCAAATCCCCTCCGTAAACCCAATCGAAGTGCGGACCGCTGCACTTTGTCCTTTCCTCCAACCAACCCTTTCCCCTTATGTGGATTCAGCAAAACCCCAGCTCGCCCGCTCCGCTGGCCGACTTGCAAGGCCGTGCCGTTGGCCTCAAGTTTGAGTGCCAGCACTGTAACACCGAAGTTTTCACTGACCTCATCGGTGTCCCTGCCCCCAACGAGCACGCCGACTCGGTCGAGCACGCGGAAAACCACGAAATAGAGGAAATAAAGTGCCCCGGCTGCGACATGAAGCATTCCCTGGAAGTAGACAGTTCGTTTGATGGCGTGACCTTCAAGGTGAGCGATGCCAAAGAAATCAGCTACCAGGTAGCTCAATAAACCCGGAATTAATTGAATGCAAAAGCCGCTCAAGTTGAGCGGCTTTTGCATTTTTGAACCAGGCAGCAGAACCAGCGGAAATCCGTTCAAGCAGCGCGCTACTTCTCCCGCTCGATGGTGTAGTTGATTAATTCCTCCAGCGACGTGCGGCTCGGCGATTCCGGGAAGGTGTGCAGGATGGCCAGCGCCTCGTCGCGGTACCGCTTCATGGTGGCAATGGCGTAATCCAAGCCGCCCGACTTCTTCACAAATTCAATCACCTGCTGCACCCGGTCGCGGTGGCCGTCGTTGTTTTTTACGTTGAAGATGACCTTGCGCTTTTCCAGCCAGGAAGCTTGCTGAAGGGCATAAATCAGCGGCAGGGTCATCTTTTTTTCCTTGATATCGATGCCGACGGGCTTGCCGATTTCGGCCGTGCCGTAGTCAAACAGGTCGTCCTTTATTTGGAAGGCTATGCCGACCTTTTCGCCGAACAGCCGGGCCCGTTCAATGGCTTCTTTGTCGGCGCCCACCGAAGCCGCGCCCACGGCCGTGCAGGAGGCAATGAGCGAGGCGGTTTTTTGGCGAATGATATCGAAATAAACGTCTTCGGTGATGTCGAGCTTCCGGGCTTTCTCAATCTGCAACAGCTCGCCTTCGCTCAACTCGCGCACCGCGTTGCTCACAATTTTCAGCAGGTCGAAATCGTCGTTTTCCAAGGCCAGCAACAAGCCGCGCGACAACAGGTAATCGCCCACCAGTACGGCAATCTTGTTCTTCCACAGCGCATTGATGGAGAAGAAGCCGCGGCGGTAGTTGCTCTCGTCCACCACGTCGTCGTGCACGAGGGTGGCCGTGTGCAGCAGCTCGATGAGCGCCGCGCCGCGAAAGCAGGCTTCGGGCAGCGGGTCGCCGGTGGCGGGCTCGGGCCGAGCGGCGCGGGCCGTGAGAAACACGAACATCGGCCGAATCTGCTTGCCTTTGCGCTTCACAATGTACCCCATTATCTTATCGAGCAGCAGCACTTTGGTGCGCATCGATTGGCGGAACTTGTGTTCAAACTCTTCCATTTCGGCCGCGATGGGCGCCTGAATCTGGTCGAGGGAAAAGGGCGAAGTATGGGGCATTGCGGCGACAATGATACGGCAGAACCGGGGAGCGGCCGACTGGCCGACGCCCAACTTTTCGCCGTAGTTATCGATTGTAACCATTGGAACGACTGTTTGGCTGGCCGCGGCCCCTACCTTCGCCTATGCTCACTCACTCGCCTTTTCTGCTCTCCGGCACGCGCCACGGTCGCGCTTTCGAAGCCGACGCCACGTATCAGGCTACTGGCCAGCCCAAACCGGTGGTGGTTTTTGTGCACGGGTTCAAAGGATTTAAAGACTGGGGCCACTTCCCGTTGCTCGCCGATTTTTTTGCGGAGCAAGGCTTTGTTTTCGTCAAGCTCAACCTCTCGCACAACGGCTTGGTGGTGGGCGGCACCGGCGACCTGGAGGATTTGGACGCCTTTGGCCGTAATAATTTCAGCATCGAGCTCGACGACATTGGGCAGGTAATCGACGCGCTGTTCACGCCCGGCGCCACGCCCGTTCCCGCCGCCGAGATGGACCTGAACCGCCTTTACCTGGCGGGCCACAGCCGGGGCGGCGGCCTGGTGCTGCTGAAGGCGGCCGAAGACAGCCGCGTGCGGGCCGTGGCCACCTGGGCGGGCATTGCCGACATCGACCAGCGCTGGCCCCAATCCGTGCTGGACGAGTGGCGGCGGGCCGGCGTGCTGCACGTGCCCAACTCGCGCACCGGCCAGCAACTGCCGCTCCACTACCAGATTCTGGAGGACTACATCGCCAACCGCCCGCGCCTTGATATTCCGCACAACGTGCGCCGCCGGGTGCGCCAGCCCCTGCTGGTGGTGCACGGCGACGAGGACGAAACCGTGCCCCTGGAGGCCGCCCGCACCCTGCACCAACTCAAGCCCGACGCCGAGCTGCTGCTGGTGCCTGGCGCCGGGCACATGTTTGGCGGTGCCCACCCCTGGCCCGAAACCGCTTTGCCTGAGCCCGCCCGAATTGTGGCGGAGCGTACTGCGGAGTTTTTTCATAGGCAAGCGTGAGCCGTTCGGTAACGGCCTACCTGCTGCTGGGCAGCAACCTTGGCGACCGGGCCGCGCTGCTGCAAGCAGCCCGCGCCCAGCTGGCTGCCACGGCTGGCCGAGTGGTGGTGGCATCGGCGCTGTACGAAACGGCGGCTTGGGGCCGGGAAGACCAGCCGGCTTTTCTCAACCAAGCCCTAGCCGTTGAGACATCTCTATCCGCCGAGCAGCTGTTGGAGCAATGCTTGGCCGCCGAGCGGCAGGCCGGTCGGGAACGGCTCGAACGCTGGGGCAGCCGCACGCTCGATGTAGACATATTGTTTTATGGGCAGGAGATAATAGCCCAGCCCGGCCTTGCGGTGCCCCACCCGCGCCTGGCCGAGCGGCGCTTTGCGCTGGTGCCGCTGGCCGAAATCGTGCCTTCCCAGTGGCTGTCGCCACTTGGCCCAACCGTGGCGGAGCTGCTCGCCCACTGCCCCGACCCGCTGCCCGTGCGACGGTGGCCGAACGAATAACTGGAACAGAACCTGTGCTTTTTCCTAAGCATTATAAAAACTTAGAGTGGCCCGTCATGCTGCATTGGGCCTCCGCGCAGCCGAAGCATCTCTGTCGCGCTTCCTGTCCTGCTGAGCCTGCGAAGCATCTTTTCACCGCAAAACGAATCATTCGGACAGAAGCAGGACCTTGGTCTCTGCTTAACTCGCAGAATGCTCAGGATGACAGCCGAAGTAAGCGAGAAGCGGCGGCTGCGCGGACGCCCAATGCAGATTCACGCGCCATTATTGTCTTTGTTGGAAATAAGTCTCTTGTTTACCCTAGGGGCAGTGAAAGACCACGAACTAGCGGCAGCCGCTCAAGGCACTAATTTGGCCTGATGACACTGAAATAGGCGCATGGTTCTGGCGGACTTCACCACCCGATAGGTGCCATGTATAAACCTTCCCGGCTGTGCGTAGATTTACTGGAACCAGCTGGCAGCAATTTTCGGCAATAACCGGCCGTCAAGCTCCGTTTCTTACAAGCGGCAGGTGGCACTTTTCTTTCTGAATCCTACTTACCTATCTGCCCACTTACCTGCCCCCTTATGCTCGCAGAGCTGTCGCATCCTGCCTCATCCCGTAGCAACTATTTCTCTCTACACGCAGCCGAGCGCGACCAGGCAGAAGCCGGCCTCCCCCGCTTGGCAGCTAGTTGGTTGCTCACACTGCTGCTCCTGCTGCTGGGTGGCACGGCCACCACGGCTATGGCGCAAGGCACGCCTCCTCCTGAATGCGCGGCCGATGAAAAATTTGCCAACACGTGGTATTTCGGCTTTAAGGCAGGGCTGGACTTCAACCAAGCCTCAGCCGACGCCCTGCCGGAGGTGCTCACTGATGGGGCGATGATTGCCCCCGCTGGCTCGGGGGTGATGTCGGACAAGGACGGTAAAATTCTCTTTTACAGCAACGGCAAAACCGTTTGGAACGGCGACGGCACCGTGATGACCAACGGCCGGGGACTAGCTGGCGACAGCACCACCACCGACGGCCCCTTACCTATTAAGCTGCCGGACTTGGTTACGTCAGGCCAACCGACACGCTACCTCCTCTTCACCCTGAACAGCACCGTGGGCCTGAGCTACTCGGAAATTCAGATTCCGGCGGGCGGCGGGCCGGGCATCGTCATCGACTCTATCAAAAACAGGCCCCTGGCCCGCGGCATGGCAGAGAAGCTTACGGGTGTATTTCACAAAAACGGCTGCGATATCTGGGTTATCGCGCACGGCTGGGGCGATGCCAAGTCTGGCAATGACAATCGGGGCGACGCCTTTCTGGCCTACCGCGTGCGGCAATCACCCGGCTATGTAGGTCCGGTCGTCATCGACGCGCCCATCATCTCAACTGTGGGTAGCCTGCACGCGCCGAGCGTGGCGGCCCTGGGCTACAAAGGCCAGATGAAGGTAACCCCCGATGGCCAGCGGCTGGCCTTGGCCCGCTACAGCGAAGCGGTAGGCGACAGCAGCAGCACCGTCGAACTGTTTGGGTTTGATACCAGCACAGGCCAGGTTAGCGTCAATCCTCAAGTTCCGTTCGTGGTGGACAGCGGCGAAGGGAAATACTACGGGGTGAGTTTTTCGCCCGGCAGCTACCTCTACGCCACGGTGAATAACCCGCCCAAGCTGCTGCAATTCGATATCAGCGGCACCGGGTCGGTTACCAAGGAGGTCATTCCGCTCAATCAGAATACCCCCGTCAACCTGGGCTCGATGCAGGCCGCGCCCGATGGCAAGATTTACGTGGCCCGCAACAACCAGCCCGCACTGGGCTTCATCCCCTACCCGGACTCGCTGGGGGCCAAAGTCGGCTATGCCGACGATAGCCTGCAGTTGGGCGGCCGCCTGAGTGGCCTAGGCTTGGTCAACTTCAACCAAAGCTCCCTGTTGCGCGTGGGGCCTAGTTTTGAGATAACGGGTTGTCGGCAAATTTCATTTCGGGCCCCGCCCATTGACTTTGACGGCAAAACCTACGCCTGGAAATTTGGCGACGGCACCACCTCAACCCAAGAAAATCCCGTGCATACGTACGCCAGGCCCGGCACCTACACCGTAACGCTGCGCATCACGACCGCGTGTTTTTGCCGCGAAAGCTCGGGCAGTATTCTGGTGCCCGCCCTGCCTAATCCGGGGAGGATTGCTGCCTCCCAAACGCTGTGCGCCGGAACCGCCGCTGACACGCTGACCAGCACGGTTGATGCGTCGGGCGACGGCGGCCTACCGCTGGTTTACCAATGGCAAACGTCTCGAGACAATGCCACCTGGACCAACGCCCCTGGCGTCGCCACTGGGCCAACTTACCGACCGGCAACTTCGCTGCCGGTTGGCATCACTTATTTTCGGCGGCGCGTGCAGCTGCTCCTACCGGACCAATCGGGTCCCTACTGTACTCCCAGCTTTACCCCTTCGGTAAGCATCACCGTACTGCCGGCGCTCACGGCAGGCCGCATCGCCGCGAATCAAACCGTGTGCGCGGGCACCACGACGGCTCCCCTCACCAGCACCACGGCCGCCGCAGGTGGCACGGGCACGGTTGCCTACCAGTGGGAGTCCTCAGTAGATAACGTAACCTGGACAACCATCAACGGAGCCAGGAGCGCAACCTACGCGCCAGGTCGGCTGACCGTAACCACCTACTTCCGGCGCCGGGCCAGCGCTGGCAACGCCTGCGCCCCGGCCGTATCCAATGTCGTCACCATCACCGTAACACCGGCGCTGACGGCCGGCAGCATTGCCGCTAGCCAAGCCCTTTGCGCCGGCGGCACGCCAGTTCCCCTCACCAGCACCACGCCGGCCACCGGCGGTTCGGGGTCGTTTACTTACCAGTGGGAATCTTCGGTGGACAGGACGACCTGGCAGACCATCGCTGGGGCCACCCGGTCAACGTATGCCCCGGGCCGTTTGACGGTGACTACCTACTACCGGCGTCGGGCAAGTTCGGGCAGCGCCTGCACTCCGGCCGTATCCAATGTCGTCACCATCACCGTAACACCGGCGCTGACGGCCGGCAGCATCGGCGCCAACCAGACGCTTTGCCCTGGCGCTACCCCTGCCCGCCTCACTAGCACGGCCGGGGCCAGCGGCGGCACCGGCACCTATAGCTACCAGTGGGAATCGGGACCGAACACCTCCAATTTTACGCCCATTGCCGGGGCCACCGGCGCCAACTACTCCCCCGGTCCGCTCACGACTACGACCTACTACCGGCGCCGGGCGACCTCGGGGCCGTGCGGGCCGGTATATTCCCCCGTCGTCGTTCTAACGGTGCTGCCAGCCCTGACGGCCGGTAGCATTGCGGCAAACCAGGACATTTGTACCGGCGCCACGCCGGCTCCCCTCACCAGCACTACCCCGGCTCGGGGTGGAACGGGCACGTTTGCTTATCAATGGGAATCCTCGACAGATAACGTAACCTGGCGGACCATCAGCGGAGTCACTGGCCCGACGTATGCCCCAGGCCGACTGACGGCGACTACCTACTATCGGCGCCGGGTGACATCGGGTACCGGCACTTGCGCAACGGCGTTTTCCAATGTTCTGACGGTGCGGGTGCAGCCCGTGGTGACGCCCCGCGTGACCCTGACGGCACCAGCCGCGCAGTGCCCCGGCATTCCCCTCACCTTCACGGCGGTGGCTACCAACGCGGGCACTGCGCCGACGTTCCGCTGGTTCGTCAACAACGTATCCGTAGCCAACGGACCTAGTTCCACGTTCACCAGCAGCACCTTGGTTTCGGGCGACCAGGTACGGGTGGAGGTGACACCCACGGCGGGGTTGTGTAGCACGGGCCCGGCTACGGCCACCGTCACGGTGACACGCACCCCAACGCCGCTGCCCACGCTATCCATTGGCGTGCAGCCGGGTGGTCCCGTTTGCCCAGGTGATGCGCTTACGTTCAGCATCGCGAATGTGACCAACGCTGGTCCCGCCCCTTCCTATCAGTGGCAGGTTGATGGCAGCAACGTAGCTGGTGCTACGACCCCGGTGTTTACCAGAACCACGCTGCGTGATGGCCAGACCGTGACGCTGCGCCTACGCACCACCAACGTGTGTGGACAGCCGGTTACGGTTGTTTCCAACGGCATAGCGGTGCGCATTAGCCCGCCTGTTGACGTGGATGCTGGGCCTGACAAGGAGATTCTGGCGGGCACGTCCGTGACGCTAGAAGGCCGCGCCGATGGTACCTACCCCGTGACGTGGACGCCGACGACGGGGCTGACCTTTCCGGGCAGCGACCGGCTGCGGCCCGTGGCCTCGCCTATGGTCACCACGACCTATACCCTCTCGGCTGGGGCGGGCGGCTGCGCCGATTCTGACCAGGTGACGGTGAGGGTGCGCCCGGCTATTCGAATTCCCAACGCCTTCACACCCAACAACGACGGGCGCGACGACACCTGGCAGATTGAATTCATCGAGCAATTTCCCAACAATACCGTGAGCGTATTCAACCGCTGGGGCAACCAAGTTTTCTCGGCTGATAACTACGGCCGGGCCAATGAGTGGCGCGGCGACATCAACGGCAAGCCCGCTCCGGTGGGCACCTACTACTATGTCGTGGTCACGCGGGGTCCGTTGGGTAAGTCCTACAGTGGGTCGATTACGATTTTGTATTAAGAAAACGTCATGCGAAGGTGGCCCCGTGGGGCTACTTCTTGCTTCTTATTGATAGACCATATGACAACTACTGTTATGAATCGTGCCCTGCGCGTGCTATTGCTCCCGCTGCTGTTCTGGGCCGGGGCGCCGGCCCGGGCCCAGCAGCAGGCGCAGTACAGCCAGTACATGAACAATAATTACATTCTCAACCCGGGCACCACGGGCGTGGAGGATTACATCGACGTCAAGTTCAGCTACCGTACCCAATGGACGGGCCTGGAAGGGGCACCCAAAACCTACTACGCCAGCATCAGCTCATCGCTGGGCAAGTGGCGCAGCACCCAAAAGCGAACCATACGGGACCGGCGCCGGCCGTTTCATGCGGTGGGCGGCCTCGTGTACAACGACGTGACCGGACCCACCAGCCGGGCCGGCGCCTACGTTTCCTACGCCTACAACATGGTCCTGACGCCCGACCTGCGGCTGGCACTGGGCATGTCGGCTGGCATGCAGCAATTTTCCGTCGATGGGCAGCAGCTGCGCTTCTACGACCCCACCACCGTTGCTCCCAGTGCCGCGTCGCAGGTGCTGGATGGAACGGTAGGGTTGTGGATGTACACTTCCAAATTCTACGTGGGCCTTTCGGGGGCTCAGTTGCTGGGCAACCAGCTTAACTTTTCCTACGGGCGCGACCAGTTGGGCGAGGGCGCCCCCGGCAACACGTTGAAACGACACTACTTTGCCACGGCCGGGGTGCGGCTGCCGCTCAACGACGATTGGTCGCTGGTGCCGTCGGTGCTGGTGAAAGCCGTGAACCCGGCCCCGCTCTCGTTTGATATCAACGCCAAACTTAAGTACCAAGACCTACTGTGGGCCGGCGTGTCGTGGCGCGCTTTCGACTCGGCCGTAGCGATGGTGGGCCTCAGCTATGAGCAGTACACGCTGGGCTATTCCTACGATGCGGGCCTCTCGGAGCTGGCCGGCTACCACGGCGGCAGCCATGAAATATTAGTGGGTTTGCGACTCAAGAAAAAGGCCCAGGTGGTGTGCACCAACCGGTTCTGGTAGGGCGTAGTCAGCCTTACTGCGCAGCCGTCCACGCCATGGGCGCCAGCTTGCGCAGGGCTCGTGCGTTGCTAATGGTGCGGCCCGCTGAATACACCAACCACATGCTCACAATGCCGACCACCAGCCAGGAAGACCAGCTCCGGTTTCCCGGCTTTGATTCGAACCAGCGGCCCATTCCCTGTAGCGCTAATAGCACCACAGGCCCAAACAGCACGCTGGCGTACCGTTCAGCATCGTAGAGCCCGGCGGCGCTGCGGGTGAAGGTGGTAGAAATCAGCAGCAATAGCACAAAGGCCAGCACCGCAATCCACAACACCCGCAGAAAACGATGCGGCCCCACCAACTCACTACCCGAGTGGCCGGCGCCTACTGCTTCCGGCTGAGGGGCTCGCGGCCAGAGCAGCGCCAGCAGCCCGGCCAATACCGGAGCCCAAAGCAGGGATAATTCGGGACGCCAGGCGGCGCGCACAGGCAGCAGCCAGCGGCTAACCACAAACCCATAGTCGGCTGCGGAACTGAAAAATTGCGGCCAGCCGCGGTTGAGGCGGTAAACGCTGGGGGCAGCTACCAATAATGCGTAAACGTGCCACACTACGCCCCCGAGCAGCGCCAGCCACGTATGCCCGGCCACCGGCAGCAGGCGTTTCCACCCCAGCGACCGGCGTGCCAGCAGCAAGCTCAGTGCTGTGCCCGCCAGCAGAAAGAAGCCCGCCGTACGCTGCAAGGGCAGCAGGAAACCCAAGGCCGTAGCCAGCCACCACCACTGCCGCTGCCCCTGCCGAAGCCAACGAAACAACGCGGCGGCATACCCCGCAAATAAGGCCAAGAACACCGCTTCGCCCCACACAAACTTGCTCACCACCAACCACGGCGTGCTGAAGGCCAGCAACCAAGGAAATACCAGGGCCAGCGAGCCCGGCAGCAGCCAGCGGCCCAGCCGGCTCCAAGCTACCAAGCTGACCACCATCGCCGCGCCGTGCAGTAACCGCAGCACCGCCAAGCTGCCGCCGAGGGAAACCAGCACTGGGTAAAGGGGCGGCCAGTAGCGGTACGCCGAGCCGTCGGGGTGAAGCAGGCGGCCGGCCGTTCGCAACGTGGTGGCCGCGTGCACATAGTAGCCCGAATCGGCGGTACCGGCCAAGCCGGGCCCGGTGGCCAAGGCAAACAGGGCCAGCTGCACCAGCACCGCCAGCGCCACCGACCAGCCAAACCACCGCGGCCAGTGTAGATTCTCGGGCAGAGGCAGCGCCACTTAGCCGATGGTGGCTGTGGGCACGATTTTCTTCACCAGCCCTTGCAATACTTTGCCCGGGCCGCACTCCACAAATTCGGTAGCCCCGTCGGCAGCCATCTGCTGCACGGCCTGGGTCCAGCGCACAGGCGCGGTGAGCTGGCGCAGCAGGTTGGCTTTGATTTCGGCCGGGGACGAGTGGGGCAGCGCGTCCACGTTTTGGTACACGGGGCAGCGTGCTTCGCCGAACGTGGTTTTTTCGATGGCCTCGGCCAGTGCGGCGGCGGCGCTTTGCATCAGGGGCGAGTGGAACGCGCCGCCCACGGGCAGCGGCAGGGCCCGCTTGGCACCGGCAGCTTTCAAGGCTTCGCAGGCCTTGGCCACGCCGGCGGTGGAGCCGGAAATGACCAGTTGGCCAGGGCAGTTGTAGTTGGCGGCCACCACAATGTCGCCGGCATCGGAAATATCCTGGCAGATTCGCTCCACGGTGGCATCATCAAGCCCCAGAATGGCGGCCATTGTACCGGGCTGCTCCTCGCAGGCGGCCTGCATGGCCTGGGCACGGCGGGCCACCAGCGGCAGCGCGTCTTCGAAGCGCAGCACGCCCGCGGCCACCAGCGCCGAAAACTCGCCCAGGGAGTGGCCGGCCGTCATGGCGGGTTGCAATTCGGGGCGAGCCACAAACTGGGCCACCGAATGCACAAAAATGGCCGGCTGGGTGACATCAGTGCGCCGCAGGTCCTCGTCCGAACCGCTGAACATGATATCGGTCAGGCTGAAACCCAGAATGTCGTTGGCCTGGGTGAGCAGGGCGCGAGCGTCCATGTTTTGCTCGATCAACTCGCGGGCCATGCCCGGAAACTGGCTGCCCTGACCGGGAAAAATGATGGCCGTCTGGAGAGAATCGGAGGAATTGGAAGGGTTCACGAGCACGCTTGGAGATAAATTAGAAGGCAATGACAAGGCATAGCGCCGGGCCAACCACCGCAGCGGTTGGGGACGCAAGCTGCAAATAAACGGGCCAACGGCACAACTCAGGCACAAAAAAGGCTGCTCCGTTGGGAGCAGCCTTTTTTGTTTTTCGCCTGCTGGTTAACCTCCTAGCGCCTCACCTCAACCCAGCCTTTGTAGGTGCGCTTGGTATTGGCAAAGTCCGCAAACTCCACCTCCGCCAGGTAGTAGTAAATGCCGTCCGACACTTTGGGGGAGTTGCCATTGCCCGACTCGCCGACGGGTCCGCCGCCGTCCCAGTTGATGAGGATGCGGTCGTCTGAAGTGGTCACGTTCTCGAACACTTTCACGCCCCAGCGATTGAAGGCCTGGTAGCGAATCCGCCGCACCGGGCTGTGGTTCTTGGGCCGGAACACCTCGTTCTGCCCGTCGCCGTTGGGCGTAAAAATATTGGGCAGGCGGAAGAACACGCAGTTATCCTGGCAAGCAATGTTGCTCGTGTCGCTCACCACCCCGCCCGGGGCCACGGCTTGCACGGCATAGCAGCCGCCGTTGAACTCCAGGTCGCGGTGCGTGTAGCTGGTTTGCGTGGTGGTGGCCAGCAGCGTGAACGGCCCGGTGGGCGTAGGCCGGTAATAAAGCAGGTAGCTGGCAATGTTTGTGTCGCAGCCGGTGGGCAAGGCACTCAGCGTCCAGCTGAGGCGGTTGGTATAGCGCTCGTTCGGGCGCGGAAACTCCGGCAGCGCCGCCAGGCTGTCGCAGTTCGTCGATTCCAGAGTCAACAGCGGGATGCACGGCGGTGACATCAGCACCATGCACTGCACCTGGCTCCGGTTTATCAGGGAGTTGAGGTAGCTAACGTCAGGGTATAGCCCATCGGTTTGTACATAGTAGCAATAGGTCTGGCCTTTACGAAGCACCGGGTCGTTGTCCAGGTAGATGCCGCCGGTGGGTGTGGTTGGTGCCGTGTTGAGCCGGACGAAAGGCCCCGTGTTGCCGGTGCGCCGGAAAATCACGGCCGGTCGCGTGGTATTGTCCCAAGGCACGTTGTAGGTCCAACTTACTGTAATGGCCGATGCTTCCGGGTTGGCAGGCACGGCGCTCACGCGCACACTGCTGGCCGTCGGTGCTACTTCCCGTATTGGTGCTTGGTTATCGCTAGGCGGAAAGGTGCGTACAAACTCCAGCTTATACGTGTATTGCAGCGCTTCAGTGTTGATACCAGCGTCGGTGTAGCACGTATCTGCCAATGAAGTAATAGTAGCAATGGGCGTAAAAGCCGTTGGCGTCAGGCCTTCGCCGCGCGATAGCACGTAGCTGGGGGTACCGCCCAAGGTCCCCCCGTTAGCTTGGCGGGGCTGGGTCCAGCACACCTGAATTTGGCCATTGGTCACGCCGGTATTTTCCACGTCCACTTTAATAAGACGGGCGGGAGTACCGGGAAAAGTAGCACAAGCCTCTTGCGAAGCAATACTGGCGCCTCCTTTTGGCAGCGGGAACTCCGCATAAATACGGTAACAATAGGTTTGGCCCCGGTCAAGGCCACGCACGTTGCCGTTGGCATCGGCATTTCTATCGAGGAAAGATGTTTCAGTAGCGGCCACGCTTCCTACCAAGGTATAGCCTGCCGAAGCCGGTATGCGGGTTTCGCAGTCATCAGGCGACCAAGACGAGGGATTCAACTTCCGGTAGATAAAAATGCGCGAGGCGTTAGCACATTGATAAAGGTTCCAATTGAGTTGGACACGGTTGCGGTCGGTACCACTCCCAATGACGGGGGTGGCCCGCAGGCTCTGGGGCGCGGGCCCGATGACAGTGATGCGCCATGTTTTCTCATCAATAAGCGGCACGTTGGTACCGGTTATCGGGCCTGGGGGGTTATCCTGGGCTTTGAACACAACCAAGTAAGGCAATTCCGCTACGTCTTTGCACTCTGTTTGCCAATTGAAAACACCTTCGGCTCTGGGCGGACCCGAAGCCGTTTGGCGAAAGGTAGCCGGCGGAATAATGCCCGAATAGGCAAACAGGGAAATGGGCGTCTGCGGGTTCGAGGGCGATGCGCCATCAACCGCCGAAACAGCGCCTGGCACATTCTGCCCAGCAATCACGCAGATGTCTTCCGGAATGGTAATCGTAGGCCGTATGTTGGGGGTGCCGGCTACAATTATCTGGATGTCGCGAATCACCTCGCCAATCTTGCGCCTGCCCAAGGGCGTACGGCGCCATTCTTCTACCACCATGGCCACGTTGTAGAGCCCCACGGTGTTGGGCGCATTCCAAGTGATTTGGCCGGTATTCACGTCCTGCACAAAAATGGCATCAGCGCCCTCTCTTCCCACCGGGACCCCATCGTATTCTACCTGAACTGGCCTATTACCGGAAATACTGGGGTCATTGGGATAGCGAAAGTTAGGGACAATCGTGTTGTTCGGCCGGTTGGTGCCGGACCCAACACACGGAGCGCCTACCACGTCCTGAATGGCCGTTGCCACCCGCTGGCTTTCCCGCAGTCTAAACGCCAGTGAGTCGCCGTCGGCATCGAATGCCGCGGGATTGTGCAGAAACACCTGGCCCACGCCCGCCTTGTCGATAGCCGGCGCCGTGAGCACAGGCGAACGGTTGTTCCGAATGGCGGGGTCCAACGTAATGGTGGTACTGATGTAGAACGACTGGTCATCCGACCGGTCCATGTTCAGCACGCCCCGGTTCCGGTTTTCGCCGATGAAGCTGACGACGTAGCTGCCTGTTGAGGGAAAGGTGTGCTCAAATAAGTAAATATTGAGGCTGGTATCGGGGCTGCCCGGAATGGGCCGTTCGACGCCCACCCGCGGCACCCCGTCAAAACAGCTCGAGGTGCCATCGCCAAAAAAGATGGTGGCGGTGGGTTGTTTCACCGGCGATGTATTGTCGGTGTAAAGAATCATCTTAAAAAAGATGCGGCGCGGAACCGGATTCGCCGTCGTATCCGGCTTGGCCTGAATGTCGCCGGCCCGAATGTGGGAGGCCCACGCCGCGTGCGGCAGCACGCCCAGCCCGGTGGCCATCACCAGCACGAGCAGCGCTAAACGCGGCAGCGCCCTAACCCGAAGTAGAAATTTTTGTAGCATACCGGCTAAATAGAGGAAAGTAAGGAGAACGAGTGGCCGCTACTCGCGACCGAACACATCAGGGGGCGTAGAAACCTAACATTCGCCAGTGCCAATGAGTTATTCTGCAATAACGCGCTTGTACGGGTAAACGATGCCCGCCGCGGATAGATTCACCACCGTTTGTGAGGTTTTTTTAGGCGCATGCACTAGCAGGCAAGAATCGGGCCTTTGCGTTGTTCGGTTAGCGGGTGGGGCCTACCTTTGGGTGCTATAAACACACCTCTTCACTTCCCCAGTTTGGCTACTTTATGAGTTGGATAACAAAAACTTTAACCAGCAGCATCGGCCGGAAGCTCATAATGTCCGTTACGGGCCTGTTTCTGTGCACGTTCCTGGTGGTTCATCTGGTTGGCAATCTGCAGTTATTCAAGCACGATGGGGGTGCTGCCTTCAATGCTTATTCGCATTTCATGGGCACTAACCCCATTATCCGCACCATTGAGTGGGGTTTGGTACTGGGATTTGGCTTTCACATTTACGAGGCATTTGCCCTTACCCGGCGCAACAAGGCCGCCCGCGGCCAGGGCTACGCGCAGTGGAAAGCCGAGCAGAACAGCGAGTGGACCTCCCGCAACATGGGCATCCTAGGCACCATCATCCTGATATTTCTGATTGTTCACCTCTACAATTTCTTCTGGCGTGCCCGCTTTGCCGGCGACCTGCCCAAGATGGGCGGAGCCGACGTAGAGACGGCCGACTACGACAACCTGTATTTGGCCGTTGTTTCGTCGTTTCAGCTCTGGTGGTACGTGCTGCTCTACGTAGCGGCGCAGATTAGCCTCGGGTACCACCTGTGGCACGGCTTCCGGTCGGGTTTCCAAACCTTGGGCCTGAATCACCGCAAATACATACCGGTCATCAAGTACGCGGGCTATGTCTTCTCGGTGGTGGTAGCGGCCGGCTTTGCTTCCATGCCCCTGTATTTCTTCCTGTTCACCAATGAACGCGGCGAAGTGGTTTCGAACGCCTCCTCCCTCCTTCAAAGCGTGGCTTCAGCATTTTAAATTCTTCGGAATATGTCCCGTAGAATAATAGCCCTTTAGCGTAACACCTGCGCTCATTGGCTGTTCTACAGGTCACTAGTCACTCCTTCACTCCGTTACTCTATGCTGTTGGATTCCAAAATCCCCGAAGGTCCCCTTGCCGAAAAATGGGAAAAGCACAAGTTCAACGTCAAGCTTGTGAACCCCGCCAACAAGCGGAAATACGACGTGATTGTGGTGGGCACCGGCTTGGCCGGCTCCTCGGCCGCCGCATCGCTGGCAGAACTGGGCTACAACGTAAAGGCGTTTACCTACCACGATTCGCCCCGCCGCGCGCACTCCATCGCCGCGCAGGGCGGCATCAACGCCGCTAAAAACTACCAGAACGACGGCGACTCCGTGTTCCGCTTGTTCTACGACACCATCAAGGGCGGTGACTACCGCGCCCGCGAAGCCAACGTCTACCGCTTGGCTCAGGTATCGGTCAACATCATCGACCAGTGCGTGGCCCAAGGCGTGCCCTTTGCCCGCGAATACGGCGGCCTACTGGCCAACCGCTCTTTTGGGGGTGCCCAGGTAAGCCGCACCTTCTACGCCCGCGGCCAAACCGGACAGCAGCTCTTGTTGGGCGCTTACTCGGCGCTGAGCCGCCAGGTGGCTTACGGCAAAGTGAAGCTCTACACCCGCTCGGAAATGCTGGACCTGGTGATGGTAGACGGCGTAGCCCGCGGCATCGTGACTCGCAACGTCATCACCGGCGAGATTGAAAACCACGCAGCTCACGCCGTGGTATTGGCTACCGGCGGCTACGGCAACGTGTTCTACCTGAGCACCAATGCCAAGCTCTGCAACGTGACGGCCGCGTGGCGTGCCCACAAGAAAGGCGCCTATTTTGCTAACCCGTGCTTCACCCAGATTCACCCAACCTGCATTCCCGTCAGTGGCGACTACCAGTCGAAGCTCACGCTGATGTCGGAGTCGCTCCGCAACGACGGCCGCGTGTGGGTGCCCAACACCGTGGAGCTGGCCGAGCGCCTGCGCAAAGGCGAGATTAAGGTAAACGACATTGCCGAAGCCGACCGCGACTACTTCCTCGAGCGCAAGTACCCGGCTTTTGGTAACCTAGTACCCCGCGATGTGGCGTCGCGCAATGCCAAGCAAATGTGCGACGAAGGACGCGGCGTAGGCAGCACCGGCCTCGCCGTGTACCTCGACTTTGCCGAAATCATTCAGC
The DNA here is from genome assembly GCF_015694725.1 of Hymenobacter jeongseonensis. Lineage (GTDB taxonomy): Bacteria > Bacteroidota > Bacteroidia > Cytophagales > Hymenobacteraceae > Hymenobacter > Hymenobacter jeongseonensis. Next base: position 21,444 of record NZ_JADQDQ010000012.1, read on the forward strand.
GCATCGGCGCCGACGGCGTGAGCCAGAAGTACGGCAACCTGTTTGCCATGTACGAGAAAATCACCGGCGAGGACCCCTACAAAATGCCCATGCGCATTTACCCGGCGGTGCACTATACCATGGGCGGCCTGTGGGTTGACTACAACCTGCAAACCACCATTCCCGGCCTCTACGCCACAGGAGAGTGCAACTTCTCGGACCACGGTGCCAACCGCCTCGGAGCTTCGGCCCTGATGCAGGGCTTGGCCGATGGCTACTTCGTTATCCCGTACACCATCGGTGATTACCTGGCTCAAACGGCCCCCAAGCCGGTTGACACCCAGCACCCTGCCTTTGCCGAAGCCAAGGCGGGGGTACAGGCGCGCACCGAGCAGCTCCTCGCCATCAAAGGCACCCGCACGCCCGACCAGTTTCACAAAGCGCTGGGCCACATCATGTGGGAGTATTGCGGCATGGCCCGCAACGCCGAAGGCCTGCGCCACGCCAAAACCGAGATTCAGCGCCTCCGCAAGGAGTTCTGGAGCGACGTGCGCGTGGTGGGCACCGGCGAAGAGCTCAACCAGACCTTGGAAAAAGCCGGCCGCGTGGCCGACTTCCTGGAGTTGGGTGAGTTGATGGTGGACGACGCGCTAGCACGCAACGAAAGCTGCGGCGGTCACTTCCGCGAGGAGTACCAGACGCCCGAGGGCGAAGCCTTGCGCGACGACGAAAACTTCGCCTACGTAGCGGCCTGGGAATACCAAGGCGACAACCAGCCCGAGAAGCTCAACAAAGAAGACTTGTCGTTTGAAAACGTGAAGCTGACCCAGCGCAGCTACAAATAATACCACCCGTCATGCGGCTGAAGGAAGCATCTTCTTACGCTGGCGCCCAATAAGTTACTAACCCAACAAGCGCCGGCGTGATTAGGTCCTTCGCTGGGCTCAGGATGACAAACGAGAACTAAAACTATGGCCGGCTCCAATCCCAACGCCAAACCGATGAACCTGACCCTGAACGTGTGGCGCCAAGCAGGCCGCCACGCTGAAGGAAAAATTGTAGAGTATAAAGTGAAGGACATTTCGCCCGAAATGTCCTTCCTGGAAATGCTCGACGTGCTGAACGAAGACCTGCTGCACGCCGGCCAGGACCCGGTGGCGTTCGACCACGACTGCCGCGAAGGCATCTGTGGCTCGTGCGACTTGTTCATCAACGGCCGCAGCCACGGTCCGGAGAAGGGCACGACTACTTGCCAGCTGCACATGCGCAAGTTCTCAGACGGTGACACCATCACCATCGAGCCTTGGCGGGCCAACGCTTTCCCGGTGAACAAGGACCTGAGCGTGGACCGCTCGGCGTTCGACCGCATCATTCAGGCCGGTGGCTACGTGAGCGTGAACACCGGTGGGGTGCCGGATGGCAACGACATTACCATTCCCAAGGAAATTGCCGACCGGGCGTTTGAGGCTGCAACGTGCATCGGTTGCGGGGCCTGCGTGGCCGCTTGTAAGAATGCTTCGGCCATGCTGTTTGTATCAGCCAAGGTTTCGCAATTGGCATTGTTGCCCCAAGGACACGCCGAGCGCAAAACCCGCGTGGAAAACATGGTGGCCCAAATGGACAAGGAAGGTTTTGGCGCTTGCTCCAACATCGGCTCCTGCGCCGCTGAATGCCCGGTGGGCATTTCGCTCGAAAATATTGCCATGCTGAACCGCGAGTTTCTTGTGGCCAAGGCTACGTCGAACAACTTGGCGTAGCGCTAATAAATTGGGACATAAAAAAGGCGTGACGGGTACCCGTCGCGCCTTTTTTATGTCCCGACCAAGCACATTATCAATTACCATTTGATAACGCATATTTCGATTAGCCCCCTGTTGATTGCCCCATGCCTAAACAGCATATCCCTACCTATTGCATTGGAATAACCATTTCTGAATAAGTAGGAATATGCTATTTAATTCCTTTCAGTTCTTGGTGTTTTTCCCAGTGGTTACCGCCATTTTTTTCTTATTGCCACACCGGTACCGATGGTTTCACTTGCTAATGGCTAGCTGTGTGTTTTACATGGCTTTTATACCGTACTACATTCTAATTCTATTTGCATTAATTCTTATTGATTATTACGCGGGGTTACTGATAGAAAAAGCTTCGGGAAATCGACGCAAATTTTATTTAATTATTAGCCTGGCAGCCAATATAGGGATGTTGGCTTTTTTCAAATACTACGACTTTTTTGTCGACAATCTTAATTCCCTATTGTCAATTGGGGGCGGTGCTGCTTCTCTGCCGCTCTTACGGATTATTCTGCCCATTGGCTTGTCGTTCCATACGTTTCAGGCCATGAGCTACACCATTGAGGTGTATCGGGGTACCTACCCCGCCGAGCGCCATTTTGGGATATATGCGTTGTACGTCATGTTCTACCCGCAATTGGTGGCCGGCCCCATCGAGCGCCCCCAAAACATCTTGCCTCAGCTTCACGAAGAGAAGATTTTCGATTATGATAATGTGGCAAGTGGGCTGCGCTTAATGGCTTGGGGACTATTTAAAAAAGTGGTAATTGCCGACCGGCTGGCCGCAATGGTCAACGAGGTATATGGCCACCCGGAGCAGTTTCGGGGTTTGCCGTTGCTGGTTGCCACTGGTTTCTTTTCCTTTCAGATTTACTGCGATTTCTCCGGGTACTCCGACATGGCCCGGGGCGCAGCACGGGTTATGGGGTTCAAATTGATGCTGAACTTTGACCGACCTTATTTTGCCCAAAGCATTGGGGAGTTTTGGCGGCGGTGGCACATTTCCCTTTCCACGTGGTTCAAGGATTATGTGTACATCCCGCTCGGGGGCAACCGCGTTTCTGTACCGCGTAACTACCTCAACTTGCTTCTAATTTTCTTGCTAAGTGGCTTGTGGCATGGGCCAAGTTGGACGTTTGTGATGTGGGGAGCTTTGCATGGCAGCTATTTAATAATGGCTCACCTCACCGTTAACCTCCGAACCAGCCTTATTAAACGGCTGCATCTGCCGGCGTTGAACCACCCGTTGGTTAGCATCTTCTTCACTTTTGGACTCGTGACCTTTGCGTGGATATTCTTCCGCGCCAATAATTTGTCCGACGCATTCTACATCGTGCGGCACCTGGCCGATAATGCCGAATCGCTGCGGCACGGCGCAACGTGGTACGGGCTCGAAACCGTGTCAAGCTTTTACACTATGGGGGAATGGCTGGCTTTAGCTGGCGCGCTGGCCATATTACTGTTAGTAGAAAATAGCCAGCGCCGCGTAGCCGTGGGCGCATGGCTTACCCGGCAGGCAGCGCCGGTCCGTTGGAGCCTCTACTACGGAATTGTGGGTTACATCGCCCTACTCGGCGCCTTTAAGGAATTGAAATTCATTTATTTTCAGTTTTAATGCGCCACATTCCATCCCGCGCAGGCCAATTGCTCAGCAAGCTGCTGCTGCTAAGCTTGCCAGGCTTGGCGTTGGTTATTTCCTATTTTGTGTTCGACCCGTTTTGGGTGTTGTACCACTACCCAACGTTCTCAGGCAACCTCATCACCATTCCAAACCGGGATTACGTCAGCACCCAGATGTATGTCAACACATACCAGACCCGGCGCTACCAGTCCTTTATTTTTGGAAACTCCCGCACCATGGCGTTCCAGATTGGCGACTGGTACCAGTATATCGGCGGCAACCCAGCATTCCATTTCGATGCTTCCAGTGAAACGTTGTACGGCGTTTGGAAAAAGCTGGAGTTTATTGAAGCCCGTAGTCCGGGCATTAAGCATGCCCTCATTGTCTGCGACCCTTCGCTGCTGAAAGAAACGCGGGATATCAAAACGCACCTCACCCGCAAAGACCCGCGGCTGACGCAGGAGTTCCCCCTGGGATTTCACGTGAGTTTTTTGAAAGCCTACCTATCCAATCAGTTTTACTTAAAATACTTGAAACGGCGCCTCACGGGCACCTACACGCCGGATATGGCCGGCATGCTGGAAAGCCGCCGGATATTTTACGACCCGCTCACCAACGACTTGCGTTTGCCGGATGTCGAACAGGAAATTCGCACCGACTCAACCGGCTATTACGTGCGTAAACATCTGCACCCGCGCCCTACTCTGCCAGCGGTTGCGCCGGCCGTGATTGGCCCGGTGCAGTTGAAGCAGCTGACGGCGATACGGAACATTCTACACCGGCAGCGCACCAATTACCACTTCATTATCAGCCCGCTTTATTACCAAGAGCAAATGAATCCGGCTGATGTGCGTACGCTGACGCATCTTTTTGGCGCCGAGCGAGTCCACAATTACAGCGGTGTTAATCGATTTACTGAAGTGGTAGGAAACTATTACGAAGAGTACCATTACCGTCCGGTGGTCGGACGCCAGATTCTTAAAGCCATTTATCTTTCCGATAGCCTGAATAGCTCACGCCCCAAGTAAGGCTGCCCTATTCTTTTAGTTAATTGAGGGTCCTTTGCTCCTCACGGGCGTCAATAATCACTAATGTTTTCCCCTCCCGCCCGCACCCTGCCGCTGCTCTACGCCATCATTCTGGTGGATGTGATAGTGGGGGCGGCACTCGGGCCGGTGCTGCCAGAGTTTGTTCGGGGGCTGCGAGAGCCCCAGTTGTGGCTATCAGTGGGCACGGGTGTGTTTCTGGGGGTTCAGCTGTTTTCGGCGCCGCTGCTGGGGCGGCTGAGCGACGGGTACGGGCGGCGCCCCATTTTTATCCTCTCAGCGGTGGGCACACTGCTAGCCAATTCGCTGCTGCTGCCGGTGCGGGCTGGCCTCTACTTCGTCAATCGGGCTTCCGATGGCCTCACCAACGGCATGTACTCCACGGCGCGCTCGGCCATCACAGACATCTCCCCGCCTGGCCGGCTGTTCCGAAACCTGGGCATCGAGGGCGCTATCATCTCGTTAGGGTTTGTGCTGGGGCCCATGGCCGCGGGCTTGCTGCTTACCGTGCTGGCAGTGCCCGCCGGGCAGCAGGCCGCCTACGTGGTGCGGCTGGCGGTCATCCTATCGGCCCTCAACGTTTTGCTAAGCTTTTGGCTTCCCGAAACGCATCGGCAGCAAAACGGAGTGCGGGGAGCCGAACTGCGCACCGAGTTGGGGCGGGCGGTCAACCCCTTCACCCTCTGGGCCCGACTGCAAACCAAAAACGCCAGCAACCCCGGCATTCGGCGCATTGTGCTTACGCAAGTGGCCCTCACACTCAGTACCGGCTACTATTTCTACTTCGTCCCATTTGTAAGCATGGGAGAGCTGCAGTTGGATGCGCGCGGCATATCCTATTTGTTCATCTACTTCGGCTGCCTTAGCATCGTGCTGAACTACGGGTTCTACACCTATTTGGCCGACCGTATCAACCAACGGAAAGCCATTATGTGGCTGGCGCTGCTGGGCACGCCGGTGCTGCTGGGCTACGGCTTGGTGGGCACCTCTAAATTCGCCTTCTACATCTTTCTCACGCTCGATTGCCTGACCCTTTCCCTCATTCAGGGACTGCTGGAAGGCCGGCTGGCCCGCGAAACCACAGAGGCTGACCGGGGCGAAATTTTTGGGTTGAACCAGGCGTTCCAGTCGCTGGCCAGTTTTGGGACGGCGGTGGTCTTCAGTGGGCTTTCGGTACTGGATTTGCGCCTGCCCTGGGCCTGGTTTGCCCTGTGCCTCGCGGCCGTGGCCTGGCTCTCGATGCGCCGGGAAACCACAAAAATTCCTGCCGCGTAGCACGGCTTCGGATGCTTGGCAAAACCTCGCCGCATATTTTCGGTTGTCAGCTTGCTTCTTACTACCCCAGCGTCCCGTTTTGATAACCCTCCTCGTCGGCACGAACCGACCCAACTCCCGCGCCCGCCGCATTGCCAACTACTACAGCACGCTGCTTAGTGAGCTGAATGCGGAAAGCCAAATCCTTGACTTAGCCGAGTTGCCGGAAGATTTTATTGCCTCGGCGCTGTACGCCAACGCGGGCACGAACCCGCTCTTCAACCGCTTGGCCGACATGCTCGATGCCGGCGATAAGTTGGTGATTATTACGCCGGAGTACAACGCTTCCTTCCCGGGCGTATTGAAAGCTTTTATCGATGGTTTGCCGTATCCGGGCGGCATTCGCGGGAAAAAAACGGCGCTGATTGGGCTTAGCAACGGCGGCCAGGGCGGCCTGCTGGCCATGACTCACCTCACCGACATCCTCATGTACCTCGGCTCGGCCGTATTGCCCCAGCGCGTGCGCTTGCCCTTTATCGGCAAGGATTTGAACCAGGAAGATGGCCTGAACCAGGACCTTTCCCGTCAGCTATTGCGCGAGCAAGCCGTGGCTTTGCTCGCTTTCTAGCCGTCACTGCTATTACATCTTGATAAAACTAGCTTTCTAACAGGAGGCTTGTTCTCGATTTTGACAAGCCTGCTTTTTACGCTGCTTCCTGTGCTGCCGCTCGGCGCTGCGCGATTCGCCGGAACACCGGCCGCAATAGAAAGTAGAGAACGGCGACCACTGGAATCGAGCTTAGCAGCCAAATCAGCATGGCGCCCACTTCGGCCCGCCACAAGAGCTGCAAAGCCGCCCGCCAATCGGTGGCAAACAGGTGGCGTACGTTGGCCAAAGTCAACTCATTTTCCTGGGTATTGCCCATCAGGCGCGCGCCCTGGCGGAGCAGCGGAATGATGATAATGAGCTGTAAGGGCGTCATCATGTGGCTGGTAAACTGCAGCGCGGCCACATTCAGGCGCAGGCGCACCGCCACTAGCGCCGCCACCGTGGTAATGGCGCCCATGAGCGGAATAGACCCAATCGACACGCCCAAGGCCACGGTTAGGGCCAGCTGCTCCGGCGACAAGCCCTGGCGCAACAAGCCCAACATCGGATTGAGCAGGCGGCGACGCAGCCAGCCCGCCGGGGGCGCAACAGTGGCCGGGGTGATTTCGGTGACGGGCGGTACGGGCGATGTGGGCATGAGGGAGGCCGGAGCCGGCGCCCCGTATCTTCGCTGGACGCGGCCGGCCAAAGCACAATGCTTTGCGGGGCCGCCCCGGCTTTTTTGCTGATGACAAAAGTAATCCCGCACGCGGAGTTGCCCGGACCCTGGTGGCGCGAACTCCCGATTTTACTGCACCGCGCCGGCCGCGAGCTCGGCGCCAACGACCCGCTCAGGCTGGGCGCGGCCACGGCTTTTTTCACCTCGTTTGCGCTACCGCCCATTCTCATCATCCTGATTCAGGTGCTGAGCTCGCTCTACCCCGCGTCGCTGGTGCGCCTGATGCTGCTCACCAAAATCAGCGACCTGGTGGGGGCACCGGCGGCCGGGCTGGTGGCCCAGATTGTGCAAAACGTGGCCGACCCGCAGCGCAGCCGCCTCGTGACTTGGGCAGGCTTTGCCTTCTTGCTTTTTGTGGCCACCACCCTGTTCACCATCATTCAGCATTCGCTGAACCAGCTTTGGCAAATCCGGCCGCGGCGCGGCGCGGGCAAGTTTTCGCAGGCCATGCGCGAGCGGGTGCGTTCGGGCGGGATTTTGCTGGCCACGGCATTGCTCTCCCTGCTGGCTTTCGCGGCCGATGCGGCCCTGGGGCTTTTTGCCAGCGCCATCCACGATTTTGACGCCACGTTCGTTTATTACCTCGTCCGGGTCCTGAACGCTGCTATTGGCTGGTTAATCCTGGCTGCCTGGTTTGGGGTCACGTTCCGCACCCTGAGTTTGGCCAAGGTGCCGTGGCGGGCGGTCACGCGCGGGGCGGCCCTCACGGCGCTGCTCATCAGTTTGGGCGAAGTGATTTTGGGCAAGCTACTGGTGGCCCGCGACCTGGGCCCGGTGTACGGCCCGGCGTCGAGCTTGGTGCTGGTGCTGCTGTTCGTGTTCTACTCAGCCATGATTTTTTACTTCGGGGCCGCCTTTACCAAAGCTTATGCGCACCGCATTGGGCTGGACATTCGGCCCAAAAAAACGGCCGTGCGCTACCGGCTGGTCAACGTGGCCGAAGGCGAAATGGGCTATTGATAGTTATCGCCCCCGCGTTGGCCTTGCTGCATCCGTTACCTTTGCGCGGTGCAAACTCCTGATACCTCCGCCGCTGGCGCCGCCCACGTTCCCCCCGCAGCCAAAGCTGACCTCCAATTTTCTGATTTCGCTCTCTCGCCGGCCTTGTTGGCGGGCGTAGCCGAGCTGAATTTCACCCAGCCCACGGCCGTGCAGCAGCTGGTGCTGGCGCCCGCCCTCGAAGGCCAGGACGTGGCCGGCCAGGCCCCTACCGGCTCGGGCAAAACCGCAGCGTACGGCTTGGCCGTGCTGCAGCAGGTAGACCCCACTTCGGCCACGGTGCAAGCCGTGGTGCTGGTGCCCGCCCGCGAGCTGGTGCTGCAAGTGCGCGACGCCCTCAAAAGCCTCGGCAAGCACATGCCCAACCTGCGCGTGGCCGGCTACTACGGCGGCCACGCCATGCGCGAAGAAGTTAAAGGCATGCAGCAGATGCCGCACGTGGTAGTGGCCACGCCCGGCCGCATGCTCGACCACTTGGAGCGCCGCACCATCATTCCCAACCGCCTGAAAGTGCTGGTGCTTGATGAGGCTGACAAACTCCTTGAGCTGGGCTTTCAGGAGGAGATGGCGACCATCATCAGCCGCCTGCCGGTGCGCCGACAGACGCTGCTGTTCTCGGCCACGATGCCGGACAAAGTGCTGCAGCTGGTGCGCGAATACCTCACCAAGCCCCGGGTGATGAACGTGGGCGGCTCCAACGCCACCACTTTGCCCGAGAGCCTAGTGCTGCGCGGCCACGTAGTGAACGCCGCCGACCAGAAGCCCGCGGCGCTGTATCACATCATCACACAGCCCAATGCGGGCCGGTCCCTGGTGTTCGCTAATACCCGCGACCGGGTAGAGGAACTCACGCGTTTCCTGAAAGGCCGGGGCCTGGCCGCCGAGGCGCTACACGGCAAAATGCTACAGCCCGAGCGCGACAAATCCATGATGAAGCTGCGCAATGGTTCGGCCACCGTGCTGGTGGCCACCGACGTGGCCGCCCGCGGCCTCGATGTGAATGAACTCGACACCGTGGTGCAGTTCGACCCGCCCCACGAGGCCGAAACTTTCCAGCACCGGGCCGGCCGCACGGCTCGGGCCGGCGCCGTGGGTACGGCTCACCTCATTGTAACGCCATACGAACAGCAGAAGCTGCAAAACTGGCCCTCGGCCAGCGGCGTGAAATGGGCCGGCCTGCGCCCGCCCTCCTTGCCCAATGCCCTGCCCAAGGCACCCCGCCCCAGCACGGTTACGTTGCACATTTCGGCGGGCAAGCGGGAGAAAATCAGCGCTGGCGACTTGGTTGGCGCCTTTGTGAGCGTAGGCGAACTAGAGCGCGACTCCGTGGGCCGCATCGAAGTATTCGACCACCACAGCTTTGTGGCCGTGCCCGAAGCCGTGGCCGAGGAAGTACTGGAGAAAATGCAGGGCGCCAAGGTGAAGGGCAAGAAGGTGAAAGTGGCACTGGTTCGCTAGTGCCGGAACCCCTGCCTGAGCATCGCCAACTGCTTTTCGTTTGTAGCCAGAACAAGTGGCGCAGCCTCACGGCCGAGCACCTTTTCGACGGCCATCCGCACTACGAAGCACGCTCGGCCGGCACCGAGCCGGGCGCGCGGGTGCGCGTCACGGCCGGCCATTTGGGATGGGCTGAAATCATCTTCGTGATGGAGCGCCGCCACGCCGACCGCCTGCGCGAGAAATTTGCGGAAGCGTTGCAGAACAAGCCCATCGTGGTGCTGCGCATTCCCGATAAGTACCCGTTTGGCGACAGCGAGCTGATAGCCCTGCTCCGGCAGAAGCTGGCGGCGCATTTGCGTCTACTTTAGCGGGCAAATTATACTTTCTACATATGTTACTACGCTTACTACTTCTACCCGCTTTCCTCTTTTACACTTTTCAGACGTTGGCCCAAGCCTACGAGCCGGGCTTGCTGGTGCGCAGCAACGGCGACACGCTGCGCGGTGAGATTGAAAATGGTGCCTGGAATGAGCCGCCGGCATTTATTCGCTATCGGCCGTCGGCGGAAAGCCCCAGTCAGTTATTCCAGCCGCGGGCACTTCGGGCCGTGCAATTCACCAAGGGCCGGTATTTTCGCTACGAAATTCTGCCCATTGACCACGCTGCGAACACCCGACTTGACAGGTTGCCAGTAGGCAACGTCATGAGTGTGCAAACCGACTCCGTGCTGGCAGAGGTGCTGCTCGAGGGCACCGGCTCGCTATTTCGCGTGGCTACATTTGGCTCGGTGCATTATTTGATGCAATGCCCCGGCCAACCCGTGCTGGACTTGTGCGAGCGGAAATACCTGAGGACCAATGCCCGCGGGGTGCAGGAACTCGCTGAAGGCAATAATTACCGCAGCCAATTAGCTGTATATTTTGGCAGATGCCCGGCCGCAAACAACCTAGCTCAGAAAGCCCCTTTCACTCCCGAGGCCTTGGTAGCCGTTATGCAGGCTTACAACCAAGAATGCAGCGCCTCCCAGCAAGCCGGCCGTCGGTTTCCGGCAGAAGGTATAAAGCGCAGCTCGTCCTTATTTCAGGGCGGAATACTAGCGGGACTACGTTACAACCGCATTGTAACCCCGACTGACAATCCAAATACCAATTGCTCCGACTGCAAAGTCCGGCCTTTTGCTGGGCTGTATGGGGAATTGCTTATGCCCGGCCGCTCAACTGCCGTGTATGGCGAACTAAGCACGAGCTATTTCAGCGGCAAATTGGCCGTTAATTCTGGCATTCTGAATGGTGGAAGCTCGTTTGTGTATAACTACTACGATTATAAGGCGTGGCTCGGCACGGCCCGCATCGGAGTTCGCTATTTCATCCCGCTCCCGCATGACCAACAGTTGCTATTTGGCTTGGGGCTTGAATTGAACACCGTTTGGCGGCCCGATTATGCCACTCCGGCGGGCCAGGCGATGTCCGCCTATGCCGACAAAGTGGTTTTTGCCGACCCTACCCTGCTCCCCAATTTGGCTGTCGGCTGGCGCACTCAGCGTCTCACCTTTAGCTTGGACGGCCAGTTGTATAGCGCCCGAAATGGGGAAGGCGTTTTTAAGAATCTCGTTTTCGGGGAATCCAGCGTGTTGAGGTTCAGCACCGCTTATCGCCTGGGCCGTAAAAACGACGCGCAAACGCGTTAGAAAAATCACAAAACCACGTTCAAAAGCTAACCTCTGACCACATGGGCCGTTTAATCGGCCCATGTCCTACCTTATTTCTCTGGCCGTATTGGCCGCCATTCTCTACGTTTTCTATCGGTACGTGACGGCCGATTCCCGGCTGCGCACGGAGGCGTTGGCCGAAGCATTTCCAGTGGCCTGGCGGCAGATTTTGTCTGAGCGGGTGGCCTTTTACCTGTCGCTGACGAAGAACGAAAAGGCGCGGTTTGAAAAGCAGGTGCAGGTGTTTTTGGCCAGCACACGCATCACGGGCGTGCAAACGGAAGTAGACGACAGCACGCGCCTGCTCGTGGCCGCTTCCGCGCTGATTCCGGTATTTGGCTTTCCCGAATGGGAGTACAGCAACCTGGGCGAAGTCCTCATCGTGCCCGATGCCTGGAAGCTGGAAAACGATCCCACCAAGGAAGTGAAGCCGCTGCAAGGCACCCTACTGGGCTCGGTGCAGGGCTTCCAGAACCAACACTACATGCGCCTGTCCAAGGCCTCGCTCGAGCAAGGCTTTCGCGACGGCCTGGACCGTCAGAACGTGGGCATCCACGAGTTTGCGCACATGCTGGACGAGGCCGATGGCGTGATTGACGGCGTGCCCAAAGCTGCCCTGCCGCCCGAGTTGCTGCAACCCTGGGCCGCCGTGATGAAGCGCGAAATTGAGGCCATTGAGGCCGGCAAGTCGGAAATCAACCCTTACGCCGCCACCAACGAAGCCGAGTTTTTTGCGGTCGTTACCGAGTACTTTTTCGAGAAACCTGAGAAGCTGCAGGAAAACCACCCAGAGCTGTACGAGCTACTGGGCCGCGCCTTCCGGCAGAATCCCAAGAAGCGCTTCCTGCGCTTCGCCACCGACCCGCGCGAGTGGCTTAAGACCTTGCGCAGCAGCCGCAAGTTTGGCCGCAACGACCCGTGCCCCTGCGGCAGTGGCAAGAAATACAAAGAGTGCCACCTGGACCAGAAGCAGGCAGCATGACGGTCGTTTAATAATGAGGGCAAAATGCAGTAATCTTGCCTCTATGAAAACGCCCCTGCTTTCCATTCTGGCGGCGGCCTCGCTGGCTGCCTGCGCTCCCACCGCAAAGGCCCCCGTGGCCACAACACCCGAAACCGCTACGGCTCCGCCCGCCGCCCCGGCCCCGCCCGACTACCGTGCCCAGGCCGAGCAGTTCCTCACTGCTTATACAGCTGAATATGTTCGGCTGTACACCGCGTCCTCCGAAGCCGAGTGGCGCTCCAATACCCACATTGTGCCCGGCGATACGTCCAATGCTGGTGCCACCACGCGGGCCAACCAGCGCATGGCGGCCTTCACGGGCAGCACCGAGAACATTCAGAAACTACGGGAGCTGCTCGAGCACAAAGCTGACCTTACTGAACTTCAGACCAAGCAGTTGGCTACAGCCCTTTACAACGCGGCCAACAATCCACAAACGGTGGCCGATGTGGTGAAGCGGCGCATCGCCGCCGAAGCCGCGCAGACGGAAAAGCTGTACGGTTTCGATTATAAATACGCGGGAAAATCAGTTACCACCAACGACCTCGACGAGCTGCTGCGCAAGGAAATCAACCCGCAGCGGCGCCAGGCCGTGTGGGAATCCAGCAAGGCCATCGGCCCCACGCTCAAGGATGGCCTGCTCAACCTGCGCGACCTACGCAACCAGACCGTGCAAGCCCTCGGCTACTCCGATTACTTCACCTACCAAGCCAGCGATTATGGCTTGAGCCGGGACGAAATGATGGCCCTAGTACGCAAAATCAACACCGAGCTGCGGCCCCTCTACCGCGAGCTGCACACCTACGCCCGCTACGAGCTGGCCAAAAAATACAAAGTGAAGCAAGTGCCCGACTACCTGCCCGCCCACTGGCTGCCCAACCGCTGGGGCCAGGACTGGGGCTCGATGGTGGACGTGAAAGGCTTGAATCTGGACGCGGTACTGGCCAAGAAAGGGGCTGAATGGCAGGTGAAGCAGGGCGAGCGGTTTTACCAAAGCCTAGGGTTCCCGGCGCTGCCCGAGTCGTTCTACACAAAGAGCAGTCTGTACCCGTTGCCGAAAGACGCGGCCTACAAGAAGAACAACCACGCCTCGGCCTGGCACATGGACCTCAACAACGACCTGCGCAGCCTGATGAGCGTGGAGGCCAACACGGAGTGGTACGAAACCGCGCACCACGAGCTGGGCCACATTTTCTACTACCAAACCTACTCTAACCCCGACGTGCCGCCGCTGCTGCGCCAGGGTGCCAACCGCGCTTACCACGAAGCCATTGGCTCGATGATGGGCCTGGCAGCGAAGCAAAAGCCTTTTTTGGCCGGCCTGGGCTTGATTGACCCTAAAACCAAAACCGACGAAACCCAGCAGCTCCTCAAAGAAGCGCTGAGCTACGTGGTGTTCATCCCGTTTGCCTCGGGGGTGATGAGCGAATGGGAGAACAGTTTTTACGCCGATAAGCTGCCCGCTGACCAGCTCAATGCCAAATGGTGGGCCCTGAGCAAGCAGTACCAGGGCATTGTGCCGCCCACCACACGCGGCGAGAACTACCTCGACCCCGCCACCAAAACCCACATCAACGACGACCCCGCGCAGTACTACGACTATGCTCTGAGCTACGTCATCCTGTTCCAGTTGCACGACCACATTGCCAAGAACATCCTCAAGCAGGACCCGCACGCCACCAATTACTACGGTAGCAAGGAAGTAGGAAATTTTCTGCGCGACATCATGCGCCCCGGCGCGAGCCGCGACTGGCGCGTGGTCCTGAAAGAAAAAACCGGCGAAGACCTGTCGGCCCGCGCCATGGTCGACTACTTTCAACCCCTCATGACGTACTTGAAAGCCCAGAACAAAGGCCGCAAATACACAATGTAAATGGGTTTTTGCTTTAAAAGCTGGTCTGTCTCCAACCTATTTTCCGCCCTGTTGCTGCACCCAATCCCGCACCGTATCCAGCATCAAAGTCGAGATAATGGGGTCGACGGTCCCGTCGGGATTCGGAATCAGCTCAGCGGCTGGCGTTTGAAACCAGTGGTTGACGCCAGCTAGGCGCCGGGCACTTACTTGTTTGTTGTTCCTAAGGCCTTTTTCGAGGGCCGTGAGGTTGGCGATGGCATTTACTTCGGCATCCTCGGCGCCGTTGAGCAGCAGCACGGGGCATTGCACATCGGCCAAGCCAGGCTGCGGGTCAAATTTCAAGTAATAGCGCGACCACGGCGTGATAAGCTCGGCTGCCCGGCTGCGGGCCTCAGCCGGCGCCTGGTTGGGGTAGCGCTGGCGCAACATATTCACCACAATGGCCTGGGCCTGGTCATTGTTGGCCGTTTGACTGATAATTTCCAGCATGGCGCGCCGAAATTTGACCGTGGCGGCCAAGTGCTTGCGCTCTTCGCTTTTGATTTTGAGGTGCTGCTGCGTGAGATAGGTTTCTACCTGGGCTGCGTTGGAACCGCTGGCGCGCAGCTTGGCCGCTTTTTGCTGCACCTCGGCCCATGCCCCACGCCGAGCGGCTCCGGCTTGGGCAGTATCGGTGGGGCTGAGCGGGGGCTCGGCCTGATTGGCCAGCAGTTCTAGGCCTGGCAGCCCGGCGGCGGCCAGCGTCACCACAAATCCGGGCGGTACGGGCTGCGCTGCGGCCAGCAACGCCACATTGCCGCCTTCGCCATGGCCAAGGAGGCCCGTTCGCACCGGGTCGATGCTGGGGCGCAGGCGCAGGTAGTTTAGCCCGGCCAACGCATCGCGCAGCAGGTCGGCGGTGGTGGCCAGGCGGCCATTGCCACCCGATTGGCCCACGCCGCGGTCATCGAGCCGCAGCACGGCAATGCCCTGGCGGGCAAATGCAGCAGCCATGGCCCCAAACAGGCGGTAGTCGCCCACCCGGGCGTCGCGGTCGTGACTGCCCATGTCCGAGAGCAGCAACATCGAAGGAAACGGACCAGCGCCGTCGGGAATGCTCAAGGTGCCGGCCAGCGCCACGTTGCCGGGCTGGCTGGTTAAGGTCACCTGTTCGGTGTGGTAGGTGGTGGCCACGGGCGCCAGCCGGCTGCTTGCCAAAGCTGCCACCGTGCCTTCCGCAGCAAGGCTAAGCGTGAGCGGCACCCGCAGGCCGGGCTGCGACCACACTCCGCGCAATTGCTGGCCTTCGGCGCTGGCCACACACACAAACCGAGACTCGGCCAGCGCCGCGTAGAAGACCAGCGTATCGCCCCGGAACGTCAGCGACATCGGCAACCGGGTCAGCCGCTTGGCGGGCAGGTCCAAATTGGCAATGAGCTTATTGGGCGCCGGCTGACTGATTACAATCTGAATGGGCACGCTTCCGCCGGGAATGGCCAACGGACCTTTCCAGACACCGGCCAGGACCGGAACAGCCGGCCGAATGGGCTGGCCGAGGGCGCTGCCGGGCAATAGTCCCGTTATCAATGCCCAACCAATAGCAACGCGTAAGCTCAGCTTTAGCATAATTGATTTCATGCAAATGCCCCGCCGCACCAACACGGTGAGCGGGGCATTTTACGTCTTAAATTTTTCGGAAAACCCGATACTTCATCATCAACGCGTTGCTTTCTAAGGAAGTATCACCCGGTCGATTACGTGCACCACTCCGTTGAGGCACTGCACGTCTGGAATGACCATGTTGGCCACATTGGCCCCGTTGCCGCTGCCTTTCACTGTGAGCACGCCATTATTGAAAGCGCCAAGTACTACTGGAGCGCCACCGGCCGAGGCAATGGAGGTATTCATGGGGAGCTCGGGCGTAAATTTCCCGCCTTGGGTCCCTCCTACTACATGGTTGAGCAACACGGCCGTCACGGTGGTAACGGGGAGCTTACGGATGTCGCTGGGCTGGTTCAGGGGCACGCCCAGAATCACGCCCAAATCCTTAAATGCCTGGTCGGTTGGGGCAAACACGGTCAGCTTGGCGCTGGTAGCCGTGCCCGCTAGTGCCGCCGTCAGGTTGCAATACACCACGGCCTCAACGAGAAAGGTCAGCTCAGGCTTCACAAAAACATCCCCTCTTTGCAAGGCCAGGGCCGAATTCAGCACGTCGGCGTTGGTAGCCAGCAGCACTTTGTCGATGGGGTGAATCAGCCCGTTGGCCGCGCGCACATCGGTGGCCAAAATCTTGGAACCGTTGACGTAGGTGCTGCCATCGGCCCGTTGAATGATGCGGCGCCGCGGTCCCAAGGCGGAAGCCGAGGTGCTGCCCGGCGTGAGGGCACTGCCCGCCAGCGTGCCGCTGAACACGTGGTAGAACAGCGTGTTGCGTAGGAACGGTTGCTGGAGAACAGTCAGGTCTTGCGGGGTGCGCAGGCCCAGGCGGGCAAAGGCATCGTTGGTAGGCGCAAAAACGGTGAAATTGCCCTGCGGGTCGTTGGCGTTTCTGTTGCCCAGCAGTACGGCCACGTCGCCGCGTACAGCAGCATCTTCCAGGGTCTGAAAGTCCGGATTGGTGACGGCAATGTTGGTGATTGACGGGTCAACTTCGTCGTTTTTTGCGCAGCTACCCAACAGAAATAAACCCAACAATAGAGCCGCAGACAACGTGTATTTTTTTTTCATCGTGTAAATAGTAAAGTTCGCCGAGCTAATCAATACATTCAACCCAAAGCACTGAATACAAACGTATTTGAAAACCGTTTGGATTGCGCTAAGGTAAATCCAGTCCCCCAAACAACCCCGTAGATTGCAGTATTAAACCGGCCCGAAGAAGCCTGTTGCCCTGCTTTTGCAAGAAGCCTATATCAAAATAATCTGTTTTCTTCTTATTTAAATTCATGCGAAACTTTTCCGCACTTTTTATTGGCATGTTGTTCTTGGCGGGCACGGCCCCCACAGCGCAGGCCCAGAGCCTGGTGAGCGGGTTTATGGCGGGAAAAGGCCACGGCTCTGTCGTGGTATCGGGCACCACCGAGCGCTACGAAACCGTTTACCTGGCGCCCGAGAAAATTGACGGGGTTCCGATTTTTCAGGAGGTGCGCGTCAACTCGCTCAACTTTTATGGCACTTACGGCCTCAGCGACAAGATTGACGCCGTCATCAGCCTGCCCTACATCCAGTCGAAAGGCCGGGCCGCCGGCACGGTCATCAGCGACCTGGACGCCCTCTATTCCACGGCCGGCTACACCAACGTCCGCCAGGGCCTGCAGGATATCACCGGCCTGCTCAAGTTCAAAACCTACAGCCGCGAGATTGGCAGCAGCATCCTCGATTTGCTCGGCGTGGTCAGCTTCAGCACCCCCGTCAGCGACTACCAGACCAATACCGGCTACGGCTACATCATTGCCATCGGCAACCGCGCCACCAAGTATTCGGCTTCGGGCATTGCCCACCTCAAAACCAGTTCCGGTGTGTTTGCCACCGGCCAGGTAGGCTACAGCCTGCGCACCGGCCAAGTGCCCCACGCCTTGGTTGGCGAAGCCAAAATTGGCTACGCTGGCCCCAAAACCTACCTCGAAGGCTTCGCCTCGTTCCAGGAGTCGAACGGCGGAACCGACATTTCGCAGGAGGGCTTCGGAGGCTTTTTCCCTTCCACACGCGTCAATTTTATCCGCTTGGGCGGCAGCGTGTACCGGCCCCTGGCCCAAGGATTTGGCGTGGTACTGGGCGCCAGCACCTACGTTTCCGGCCGCAACATCGGCAAATCGACGGGCTACTCGGCAGGCCTATCCTACAACTACTAGTCGCATAAAAGGGCCACAAAAAAAGCCGGGAATTACCCGGCTTTTTTTGTGGCCCGCTACTGGGGGTGCTTAGTAATTCGATTCGGCTGATGGCAAATCAATCAGGATAAATTGGGAGTCCTTGGCGGCGCGAATGTGCACCACGTCGTCGTTGGTCATGCGGGCTTGGTCGTTGGGGCCCAGCTCCGTGCCGTTCACGAAAATCGAGCCTTCCTTCACGTAAATAAAGGTGAGGCGAATGGGAAAGGTCTTGAATTCGATTTCGTTGTCCTCGTTCAAATTGGACCAGTACACGGTGCTGTTCGAATTCATGTACACCACGTCTTCGAGCACTTTTTGGCCCGTAACGAGGGGCACCAGCTCGTTTCTGTTGCCGCTGGTAAAGCCAATATCCTTCTGTTCGTAGCTGGGAGCCAGGCCTTTCTGGCCCGGAATAAACCACAACTGATAGAGGTGCAGGGGTTTATCCTGGCGGTTGAATTCGGAGTGGGCCATGCCGGTGCCGGCGGTCATGCGCTGCACTTCGCCCTCCTTGATGGAGGTTTTGTTACCCATGGTATCCTCGTGAGTCACCTCGCCTTCGAGCACCAACGTCACAATCTCCATTTCCGAGTGCGGATGCTGCGGAAACCCCGACTGGGGCGCCACGTTGTCGTCGTTGAACACCCGCAGCGGCCCAAAATGCATGTTGTCGCGGTCCAGATAATCGGCAAACGAAAACAGGAAATAGCTACTAAGCCAGGAGGCGGGAGCGGCGTGATGACGGTCGGCGGAGGAAATGTATTTGAGCATAGAGCGGAAGCAAAAAGGTGGTCGTGCTTCGCATACGCGGTTGCGCGCCCCTTAGTTAGTGGCCCACCAAAAGGAAAGCCCTTCCGCTACCACGGAAGGGCTTCTAAAATCGGCGGCAAGCGAATGGCTTGGCCTACCGCGTTGGACCATGTGTTTGGGTCGATAATCGGTTTCGCGGCTCAAGCTGCTGCCGATTTTCTCTAGGCCTTTTTCAGCAGTGCCACCTGCTGTTGCAGGTCCAGCACGAGGCTGGCCACGCGCTCCAGCGAGAGTTCGGCAATGGGGAACGTGCTGCTGATGTAGCTCTTAGCCTCCCAGATTTCCAGCACATCGTCCACGTTAATTTCATAGGGAGAGAAATGGGGGTTGTCGGAATGCAGCACGAACATGGCCCCGGAACGCAGCTTGTTGAACACACGCTTGAACACGATGCCGTCTTTGCTGCTCACCACCACGCACGGCGTGCCGTCTTTGATAGTTGCCCAATCTTCCACGTAACGCCCCACGATGACCGTGCCGCTGGCAATGGGCAGCATGGAATCGCCGGCAATTTCGAAGGCCCGGTACGTGCCCGTTTGCGAGAGCATGGGCAGCCGGAACTTGGGCAGCACCTCCAAATACTCGGGGTCGGCGTAGCCGTTCAGGTAGCCGGCAGCGGCTTTCTGGGGCACGAGCTCAATGTTTTCGTTCTGGTCCTTGTCCACGGTGAGGGCCAGAATGCGGAGCTTGCCGCCGGCGGGCGTAGTGGGTGGGTCGGTATCGTCTTCGGCCGTCGCATCGGCCGCAGCAGGCTCCTGGGCGCGCATGGTGCCAATGGCTTTGGCGTTCTTGCGCTTGCTAAAGTCGGTGGTCACCAGCTGGTCGAGCGTGATGCCGAACAGGCGGGCCATGTTGACGAGGGTGGCGAGACGGGGCTCGGCGCGGCCTTCTTCGTAGGCGCCCACCAGGGAGCGTTTGATGCCGAGCTTATCGGCCATCTGGGCCTGCGTGAGGGCAAGCTCGCGCCGGCAAAATTTGAGGTTGGTATTAATCATCGGGAGGGGCAGCAGCCGGGAATGGCGTTGTTTTCAACGCAGATTCGGCTGGTGAAGTTAGCAACGCAAGCACGAAGTTACTAATTCACTTAGCTAATATTTTTCTGCCCACCACTTTAGCGTTGAGCAAGTTGTTTTTCAACCCACCATTCCTCGTTCTTCCAGTAAGTATCCCACCCCACGCGGGTATACTTGCGGTTGATGCTGCCGCTGCGGTCCCCCATCGTAAAGCGGGTCAGCACCTGCCGGGTCACGGCTACGCCCTGTTTCCACAGGGCGGGCACGGCCTCATCAGCACCAGCAGCATTGCGCCATTCGCCGTCAAATAGCAGGCCGCCGCTGCGCGTGACGGGGTTGTCGGTGCGCTCGATGAGTACGGCCCGATTCCCGGGCATAACTCGAAAATCGAGGGCAATGCGCCCATTGAAACGGCCGCTCAGGCCGTGGCTACTGGTGGCTTGCAGGGCAAAGCCACCCGTGGCGCAGTACGTGGGCTGACTGGAAAGGCTGTAGTCCGCGCCGTATACTTTCACCTCGGCGGGCAGCCGCTGTACCTGCTGGAGCTCAATGGCGCCCCGAAACGGGGTGACGTCGCCATAGCACCGGAACTTGCCGGCCACGAGGTAGCGACCCGGGCTTTTGGCATCGGCCTGCACGCTGGTGAATACGAATTCCAGCCGGCGCCCGTCGTAGCCGAAACAACCATTCAGCACGTCTTCGGGGCCGGCCTGGGGCTGGTGTTGCCACAGCCGACCCAGATTGGTGCGGCCCAGCAGGGCCCGGCGGGCGGCGTTGGTGAGCACTGCGCCGGGGGCCGCCAGCGCCCCCGGCGCAGTAAGGCGATGGAAGCCGGGATTGGCCGGGCGGCCTTGGGGCCGGGCCGCGGCGAGCAACAGCGCAGGCGCCGCCAGCAGCAGAAAGTAACGCATAGAACCGCGAAAAAAAGTGAACGAAGGCCATCTATATTGCTAGATGGCGCTTCTGTTTTTTAACGGTGTGCAACTGCGTTTTAGTATTAGAGGCTGAGCGAGGGCTTGGGGGAGTCGGCCCACCATTCGTCGTTTTCCCAGGCTTCGTCCCAACCGAGTTTGGCGTATTTGGGGTTGATTTGGCCACCCCGGTCACCAATGCCAAAATCGGTATACACATCGGGCGCGGCGGCGAAGAAATCAGTGGAAACCACAAATTTTTTGACCTGCTTGGTCGAACGATTCAGCCGGTTGCCCCGCAGCAACAGGCCGCTGCCCCGGGCGGGCATGCTTTCATCAATGCCCAATACACCCGTCACGTAATCCGTTTTATTCGAGTCCGCAAGGGTGTAGAAATCGAGCACCGCCTCTCCTTCAAATACGCCGCTGTTATCGCTGTTTTCCTCCACCAACTGCAGTCGAGCTCGGGCTGTGTAGGTTTGGGCGGCCGCCGTATCCGGCAAGTCGCTGCCAGCCCCGGCAATAAAAAAGCCTCCCCGGGGCAAATCCTGCACCTGTTGAATGGTCAGCGTTCCGGTGAAGTTTCGCACATTTTTTCGGTAATGGCATTTGCCGCGGACGTGGTAGACGGCCGGGTTCTGCTCATCAAGCTGAACGTCGTTGAATATCAAGGCAAACCGGTAGTGGTCGGGGCCGAAAAAGCCCTCCAAAGCCGGATTCGTTTGTCTGTTCTTGATATCTCCCTGTAAAAGACCAGCCAAGTTGCAACGACTCAGCAGGCTTTGCATAGGGGCTGTTAGCGTATCTGACACCTTGAACAGTGACGGCAGCGGCGGTTGGGCCAGTTGGGCAGAGGTACTGGCAGCACCTTGTGCTTCTACGGCAACTTGTGAAACGGATGCCGCCTGCGCAACCGGGGCCTTTTCATGACATGCCGCGGCGACCAAGGCTAGTCCAATTCCCCAAATCAGATTTTTCATGCCGCCAATTTACTCCGAAGGTTCGGCATGAAAGCCTGCAAAAAGTACCGTCCCAATCCTACTTCCAGCAGAATTTCAACCAGCACCAAATTACCCACCCACGACAGCCACGTCACCGTCAGGTACGTCTCGATGGGCTTGGTTTCGAACACGTAGTATAGCACGTAGCTTTCGCCGCGCAGGGCCAGAGCGGCCAGGGTCACGGCGTAGGAGCGCAGCATCCAGTCCACGTGCAGGCTCCACTGGCGCTGGCGGGCCGCCTGGTAGGCGCGCCAGGTGCACAGCCACCACACCAGGCATTGCAGCGTGAACCCGACCTGCGCGGCCAGCCCGCCATTGGCAAAGCGTGCCAGAATGAGCCCCGACGGAGCCGCCAGCGCCAGAATACCGATGATGTAGAACTTGCCCAGCTGCCGGTGCAGCCCCGGCCCACGCCGCGCCAGCACCGGCAAAAACTGCAGCAGCCCGGCCACCAGCACCACGAGGCTGGTGGTGATGTGCACATAAAACCCCAGCCGAAACACGGAGTTGTCGTTGGTGTCCTCGCTTTTGGTGGTAAGAAAGTGGATGCCCTTCTCGAAGGTGTAGTAGGGCAGCGTTTTGGTGAGCATCAGGCCCGCGAAGGCGGCGATGACGAGGGCCGCGAGGGCGAGGAGAATTTTTCGGGCCATGAAGCGCGGCGGTTTCGGGCGGGCACCTGCAAATAAAGAGGCCCGCCGTGGGTAACGGCGGGCCAGATTCTTTTATTGGCCGCGCAAGCGCTTGTGGTAGAGCGCGGCCATGCGCAACTGGAAGTAGTCGTACTTCTCGCGCAGGTGGTCAAACAGGTCGCGGAGCGTGGGGTCGCCGCCGAGCTGGGCGCGCGCGGTGAATATTTCGGCCAGCTCCGCGTCACTCGCGAAATCGTGGATGCGCAGCTCGCGGCCCTTGGCGTAGGCGTTGTAGAGGTGCGTTTTCACGGTGCTCAGGGCCAGGCCGCGGCGCTCGGAAATATCCTCCGGCGTGAGGCCCATTTGATGGAACTGAATAGTGGCGTCCTCGGAGTCGCTTACGGGTTTATCGGCTTTCTCGGCTGCCGTCAGGCGCGGGCGCGGCTCGTTGAACATGCTGTCCGAATCAGAGGGCACGTACTGGCCGCCGCCGTGCTCCAGAATGAGTCGGATGAAGGCTTCGCCGTAGGTCTCGAATTTCTTCATGCCCACGCCCGAAATGCCCAGCATGCCCACGCGGTTCACGGGCCGTTCGGCGGCCATTTCCTGCAGCGTGGCATCGCTAAATACCACGTAGGGCGGCACCCCCTGCTCGTCGGCAATCTGCTTGCGGAGCTTGCGCAGCTTGTCGAACAGCTGCGCCTCGGGCGTGCCAATGGTGGCGGCAACGGGTGCTTTTTTGCCGGCGCGGGTGGGCTTCTCGGCCTTCTCACTGGGCTGGAATTTCTTGAGCGGCAGCGCAAGCTGGCCTTTCAGCACTTCGTGGCCGCGCTCGGTGATTTTCAGTGCGTAGCCTTCCTCGTAGGCGATGTAGAACAGGCCATCGTTCAGCATCTGGTGGATGTAGCTGTACCAGTCGAGGTAGGGCAAATCGGAACCCGCGCCGTAGGTCTTAATCTGGTCGTAGCCGCCTTGTAGCACGGCCTGATTGCGCATACCCCGCAGAATGTCAATCAGCAGATTGATGGCCACCCGCTCACGGCTGCGGAACACGGCCGAGAGGGCTTTTTGGGCAATCAGCGTCCCATCAAACGTGGTGGGCGGGTTGCGGCAGATGTCGCAGTTGCCGCAGTCGTGCGGCAGGTTTTCGGAGAAGTAGTTGAGCAGGATTTTGCGGCGGCAGCTGGCGGCTTCGGCAAATTGCTGCATGCGCTCCAGCTTGGCGGTGTTGAGCTGGGCCTGCCGGGCGGGCACGTCCTTGGTCACCATCTCGCGCATCTGCATCACGTCGGCGAAGCTGTAGAACAGGATGGCGGTGCTGGGCGCGCCGTCGCGCCCGGCCCGACCGATTTCCTGGTAGTAGCCTTCGATGTTTTTCGGCAGGTTGTAGTGCATCACCCAACGCACGTTGCTCTTGTCGATGCCCATGCCAAAGGCGATGGTGGCCACAATCACCTGAATATCATCCTGCAAAAAAGCTTCCTGGGCCTTGCCGCGCTGCAAGGGCGTCATGCCCGCGTGGTAGTGCGAGGCCTTGATGCCCTTGGCGATGAGCTTACCGGAGATGGTTTCGCAGGTCTTGCGCGAGAGGCAGTAGATGATGCCGGGGTCCTGCGGATTGCGGGTGATGTAGTCGATGACCGAGCCCACCCGGTCCTGACCGGGGCGCACCATTAGGTTGATGTTCGGCCGGTCGAAGCTGGACAGGAACACCTTGGGCTCGCGCAAGTTGAGTTGGGTAATGATGTCGCGCTTCGTCAGCCGGTCGGCCGTGGCCGTGAGGGCGATGATGGGCGTGCTCGGGAAGTGGTTCCGCAACTGGCCCAGCTGCGTGTATTCGGGTCGGAAATCGTGGCCCCAGCTCGAAATACAGTGCGCCTCGTCGATGGCAAACAGGCTGATATTGACCCGCGTCAAGAACTGCAGGAAACCGTCGGACAGTAGCTTTTCGGGCGACACGTAGAGCAGCTTGAGGTAGCCACCGGTGGCGGCGCGGGCAATGTCATTGGCCTCGCTCTGGCCCACGCTGCTGTTGATATAGGCTGCCGCAATACCGTTGGCCTTCAGGGCTTCTACCTGGTCCTTCATCAGGGCGATGAGGGGCGAAACTACGATGCAGGTGCCTTCCGAAACGACGGCCGGAATCTGAAAGCAGACCGACTTGCCGCCGCCGGTGGGCATAAGCACCACGGTGTCTTTGCCGGCCAGGATGTGCTGGATGATGTCGCCCTGCATGGGGCGGAAATTGTCGTAGCCGTAGTACCGTTTCAGGGCCTGGCGGGCGGCTTGCAGTTGCGGGGCAGTGGCTAGTTCGGGCATGTTGTTCGGGGTAACCTCACCCCCCGGCCCCCTCTCCCGCGGAGAGAGGGAGCCGGACGACTCGTTGGGGAGCGGTGTAATTTATAGATTCTCGGTAATGGTGGCGAGGACTTCGTCTAAGCTGGTTAGCACTTGCTGGTTGGTGAAACGCAGTTCGCGGTAGCCTAATTCCGTTAGTGTGAAGGTACGGCCGAGGTCGTATTCGGCTTGCTCGGGGGTGAGGTGAATTTCGCCGTCGAGCTCGATGGTAAGCTTGGCCGATACGCAGATAAAATCGACGATAAAAAAGCCAATGGCGTGCTGGCGGCGGAACTTGATGTCTCGTTTGGAGCCCCGTAATTCCTGCCAGAGAATATTTTCGGCGGGCGTGGGGGCTTTGCGGTTTTCACGGGCATAGACCTTCGCCTTGTCCCAAGTGCGGACATCGGTGTGGTAGATGTGCTCTTACGGGCCGCTTAGCCTGAGAGGCTCGTTCATGCGAGGAAGATAGCGCCACCCGCCGACTCCCCCGGTACAGCTCATACTTCATCAGCCGGCAGTCAATTGGCCCGTTGAACAGCGGCACTCGCCGCGCCGGCTTCAGCCCGATGCTCTTCGCCGCCTCCAGGTTTCCGGTGAAGACGAAAGCGTTATAGCCCTGAAAATTTGCCTTTAGTGAATCTCCAATCGTCTTGTACAAGGCCGCCATTTCGGCCTCCTCCCCTATCCGCTCGCCATACGGCGGGTTCATGAGCACAATGCCCGGCTCCTCCTTGGCCGGAGCTACGGCATCTTTCACATCGCGGACGGACAACCGAATAAAGTCCTCCAATCCAGCGGCCGTAATGTTGGCCGCCGCCATGTCGATGGTTTTGGGGTCGAGGTCGGAGCCGGCGAGGTAGGCCTGCGGCTCGTCGAGGCGCTGGGCTTTGGCTTCTTCGCGCACCTGCTGCCAGAGTTCGGGGTCAAAGTCGTACCAGTTTTCGAAGCCAAACTTGCCCTGATGAAACAAGCCGGGCGCGATGCGCTGGCTGATGAGGCCCGCTTCGGTGAGGATGGTGGCCGAGCCGCACATGGGGTCGATGAGGGGCTTTTTGCCATCCCAACCGGATAGCATCACCAGGCCGGCGGCCAGCACCTCGTTCAGCGGCGCTTCGTTGGTGTGCTGGCGGTAGCCGCGGCGGTGCAGCGAGTCGCCGGCCGCGTCGAGGCTGAGGATGACTTCGTTTTCCGTCATGCGCAGGTGCAGGCGGATGTCGGGCGTGCGGGTGTCGATGCTGGGCCGCTCGCCGGTGCGGGCCCGGAACTGGTCCACAATGGCATCTTTGGTGAGCTGGGCCACGAAGAGCGAGTGCTCGAAGGTGGAGCGGTTCACCACGGGCGTAATGGCGAAGGTTTGGCCCGGGCCAATAAAATCCTGCCAGTCGATGCGGCTGACCTCGCGGTACAGCGCCTTTTCATCTTCGGCATAAAACGCGGCGAAGGGCCGCAGCAGGCGCATGGAAAGCCGGCTCCAGAGCGCTACTTCGTAGAGCAGGCGGTGGTCGCCAATGAACTCAACGGCCCGCGAGCCGACGTGCGTGATATCGGCCCCGAGGGCGTAGAGTTCGTCGGCGAGCAGTTCTTCCAGGCCGAACTGGGTGGTGGCGGTAAGGTGCATAGTACTGCAAAGGTCGGGCTCCAGAAACAGAGTGCCACTTATTTCTACCTTTAGTCCCCCAAAAACTCCCCGCATGGCCACCGCACCCTTTACCGCCACTACCAACCCCACCGCGCCCGCCCGCTCCTACGCCGGCCCCATGGTGCTGATGACGACGCTGTTCTTCCTGTTTGGCGCCGTCACGAACTTCAACGACGTGCTTATGCCTTACCTCAAAGACATTTGCCAACTCACGGATTTGCAGTCTTCGGCGGTGCAGTCGGCCTTTTTCGGCGCCTATTTTCTCATGTCGCTGCCCGCCGGCTGGGTCCTGAAGAAGCTCGGCTACCAGCGCGGCATCGTACTGGGCCTGCTGATTATGGCCGGCGGCGCGCTACTATTTATTCCGGCCGCTGACTCCCGGGCTTTCGCGCTGTTTCTCACCGCACTGGCCGTACTCGGCGCCGGCATCACGCTGCTGCAAGTAGCGGCCAACCCCTACGTCAGCGTGTTGGGGCCGGCGCGCAATGCCGCGGCCCGGGTCAGCATCGTGGGCGTGGCCAACAACTTCGGCGGGGCGCTGTCGCCGCTAGTGGGCGGCTTGGTGCTGTTCGGTGGTTCGGTGGCGCTGAAAGCGCGGCTGGCCGCCTTGCCGCTGGCGCAGCGCCTGGGCGAAGAAGCCCAGTTGGTCAAAGGCCCATACATCGGGCTGGCAGTATTTCTGGTGGTGCTGGCGGGCGTGTTTTTCTTCTTGGTCAAGCTGCCCGAAATCGAGGGCATGGCCCCCGAAAGCGACGTGCGAGGCACCGAATGGGCAGAAGATGGCAAGCTCCAGGTCACCCACCGCGACAGTGCCCTTGCCTTTCCCCATCTGGTGCTGGGGGTAGTCGCCATTTTCGTATACGTTGGGGTAGAAGTAGGCCTGGGGTCCTTTCTTATTCGCTACGGCGAGGCGCAGGGGATTCAGCAGCTTTCGGCCTTCACCCAAAGTTTAGTGCGGGGACTGAACGTGGCCACCAACTACGCGCTGGTGTTGTTTGGCAAAGAGCCGGCGCCCATTGATACCACCATCGGCTTCACGAAGGCCGTGGGCGCGGTGCTGGTGTCGTCGTACTGGTTTGGCTCGCTGGTGGGCCGGCTCGTGGGCATTCCCTTGCTTTTGAAGTTAAACAACCGCGCGATGCTGGTGACGGTGTGCGCGGCCGGTGCCGCCCTAGTAGGCGCCAGCGTGCTGAGCACCGGCGAAACCGCTCTCTGGCTCATCGTCCTCTGCGGCCTGATGAACTCCATCATGTGGCCCGTGATATTCCCGCTGGCCATTACCGGGCTGGGGCGCTTCACTAAGCAAGGCTCTTCCTACCTGATTATGGCCATTGTGGGCGGGGCCCTTATTCCCCCGCTCATGGGCTGGCTGGCCACGCACGGCGGCGGGCTGCGGGTGGCCTTCGTAGTGCCCGCACTGTGCTACCTATACCTGTTGTTTTATGCCCTACGGGGCTACCGGGTGCGGTAGCATCAGGCCTTACGGTCCTCACAGAAACTCCACCGGCGCGCTGCCGCCTTCTTGCCATCCCGGATTTAAAGTGTCAAGTCGCTGGCGCACGTAGTAGCCCCAAAGCTTGCTCAGGCGCTTTGCAGCAGCAGCAAAAATGGCCGGGCAGCTTTTCCAAGTGGCCGCCACTACCGTTCTCACTACCGGCAGATGCTTGATAGGTGCTAACCTTTCGGTCCGACCAGCCGGAACCCGCCTGCCGGTACCTTTGCAGCATGCTCCTCGAAGAAAACGTCTCCCTCCGCCCCTACAATACCTTTGGCCTCGACGTGCAGGCCCGCTATTTCGCCCGCTTTGCCTCGGCCGATGAGCTGCGTCAGCTCCTGCGGCAGCCCGAAGTGCAAGGGCGCGAAATCCTCATCCTCGGCGGCGGCTCCAACCTGCTCTTCACCCAAGATTTCAACGGCGTAGTGCTCAAAAACGAGATTCGCGGGCTGGAAATCATCAGCGAAGACGCCGAAGCCAATACAGCCCTGCTCCGCGCCGGAGCCGGCGAAAGCTGGCACGGCCTAGTCGAATACGCCCTCGACCAACATCTAAGCGGCATCGAAAACCTCTCGCTCATTCCCGGCACGGTGGGCGCGGCCCCGCTCCAGAACATCGGCGCCTACGGGGCCGAGCTGCGCGACACCTTCGAGCACCTCGAAGCCGTGAGCCTCGCCACCGGCGATTTTCGCGTGTTCACGGCCGATGAGTGCGGCTTCGGCTACCGCGAAAGCGTGTTCAAAAACATCCTCAAAAATCAGTTCGTGGTCACGGCCGTGGCCCTGCGCCTGCACCGCCAGGCCCGCCCCAACGTGCGCTACGGTGCCATCAGCGAAACCCTGGCCGAGCTCGGCATCACCGGCGAGCCTACGCCCCAGGACGTGAGCCGGGCCGTGGTGCACATCCGCCGCTCCAAGCTGCCCGACCCGGCCCAAGTGGGCAACGCGGGCTCGTTTTTTAAGAACCCCGAGGTACCCCAGGCCCAGTTCGACCAGCTCAAAAGCAACTACCCCGACCTGCCCGGCTACCCCGTGCCCGGCGGCGTGAAGGTGCCGGCGGCCTGGCTCATCGAGCGGGCCGGCTGGAAAGGCCTGCGCCGCGGCCCCGGTGCGGGCACCCACGGCGTGCACGACCGCCAGGCCCTGGTGCTGGTGCACCACGGCGGCGCTTCGGGCAACGACCTACGCCAGCTCGCCGAGGAAATAATCTCCTCCGTGCGCCAGCAGTTTGGAATCGAGCTTCATCCGGAAGTTAACATTTTGTGATTCATTAGTACTTTGAACAATTGCGGGTTATCAAGCTGAATTCCGCGAAAAGTGAATAATTTGTTGCGAACTTTGCGATAGCAACTTCGCTGTCATTCTCCTTTTTTTACAATTCAAAAGATGACCAAACTGCTACTTCTGGCTGGCCTCCTGGCCGCCGCCCCGGCTGCTGTTGCGGCCGCTGCCTTGGCCCCCTCCGATGCCGTGGCACCCGCCGTGCTCAGCGTGAAGGCGGCCCGCGCCCTGGGTGCGGGCAGTACCGTAACGGTGCGGGCCGTGGTCCTCAACGGTGCCGAGATGGGCAACATCCGCTACGTGCAGGACGCCGAGGCCGGGCTGGCCCTCTACGCGCAACCCACCAAGCTCCCCGGCTACGGCGAGTTGCGGGCAGGCGACAGCATTCAGGTAACCGGCCAGCTGAAGACGTACAACGGTCTGCTGGAAATGGACCCCATTACCTCGTTCCATAAACTGGCCTCCGGCCAGCGGTTGCGCACCTTGCACGTATCCATGGCGCAAGCCAGTACGGCCTTCATCGAAGCCAACGAAAGCCGCTTGGTCGAAATCACCGGCGTTACGCGCCTGCTCACGCCGGCCGGCAGCCCGGCCACGGTGTTGGCCGGCAATGCCAACTACTTGCTGGACGGGGTGGCCGGCGCGCTGATGCGCGTGGCCGCCGCCAGCACCGGCCCCAATGGCCTGGTGGACGTGGCCCCGCCCGCGGGCGAAAGCTTTGATGTGCGCGGCGTGCTGAGCCAGTTTGCGCCGGGTGGCACCGGAGGCTACCAATTGCTGCCCCGGTTGGCTTCGGATATGGTGCGCGGTGGCGGCCTGCCCCGTCTCACCGAGGAGCCGGTGCCGGTTGACGTGAGCGCCACGGGGTTCACGGTGGTGTATTCTACGCTGAATGCCGGCGATACCCGCGTGCGCTACGGCCTCAGCGCCAAAGACCTAAAGGAAAACCGACGCGACGCTACCCTCACAACCCTCCACAGCATGACGCTGACCGACCTGCTGCCGGAAACTACTTACTACGTGGAAGTAAGCTCGCGCAATGCCGTCGGCGTCGAAACGGCCCCGCCGGTGCCGTTTATCACGGGCAATGGCAAGCGCGCCCGTCCCGCTGCAAAAAAATAAGCCCCGGCTGGCGCATGGTCCTGCGCTCTTCGGGCATCGGGCCCAGTAACCGCAACGCTGCCAGACGCCCTGCCGCTTCAGGCTGACCTCATTCGGCCGGGAACTGCCATCTTTGTGGTTCGGCTTATGGCTTCGTTTTTTCCAATCAACCCTTTTTAGCGTGTTTATGAAGAAATTTACCCTGCTTGCTTTGCTGGCGCTTGCTACTTCGTGGCAGGCCGTGCAGGCCCAAACTCCCATTACCATTGCGGCGGCCCGAGCCCAGGCCCCAGCCGCTAACAACGTGGCCGGCCCCGTCGTCACCGTCACCGGCATCGTCACCAACGGCCGCGAGCTGGGCTCGTCCGTCAGCATCATTCGCTACATTCAGGACGGCACCGCCGGCATTGGCGTGTATACCTCCGGCGGCACGAGCGGCCCTTTGGTTAGCGCCCTGGTACCCGGCGATAGCATCATCGTGACGGGCGGACTGAAAATGTTCCGCGGGTTGCTGGAAATTGACCCCGTTACGTCCGTAACGGTAGTAGCCGGCAACCGGCCCCTCCCCGAGCCGGTAGTCTTCACCAGCGCCAACTTCACGGCTGCCTACGCCGAGCAGTACGAAGGCCAGCTGGTGCGCCTCAACGGCCTGACCTCGGTGAACACCACCAGCGGCGGCTCGGTCACGTCGTTTTCGGCCAACACCGTGTACCGCCTCAACAACAGCGCGGCGCTCGCCACCTACGTGCCCACCAATTCCAACGGCGCCGACGGCCTCATTGGCAAGCCCAGCCCCACCGGCACGTTCGATGCCGTGGGCATCATGAGCCAGTACACGTCCTCGGCTACGGGCACCACGGGCGGCTACCAGCTGCTGAATCGTAAGTACGCCGACTTTATCCAGGGCAACACGCCCAACCTGACCAGCAGCCCCGTGCCAAGCAACATCAGCACCACCGGCTTCACGGTTAGCTTTGCTACGCAGAACGCCGGCGACACGCAGGTGCGGTATTCGACCTCGCCAGCGCTACCCGCGGCCAGCACCACCACCCTCTCCGATGCGGCCGCAGGCACGACGCACAGCCTAGCGCTCACGGGCCTCCAGCCGGCTACCGTGTACTACGTGCAGGCCATTTCGGTGAACGCCACGGGTCGTTCCGAGTCGCGCGTGACGCCCATGATTACGGCCTCGCTCTCGTCGGGTACGATGAAGACCTACTTCACCGGCACGGTGGACAACACCCTGGCCCTGCCCAACAACAACGCCACGTACTGCCGCAATGGCAGCATTGCCGATACGCTGGCCAAATACATTGGCCGCGCGCAGCAAACGCTGGACGTGACCATTTACAACTGGAACAACAACGTGATTCTAAACGCCGTGAACGCCGCCTACGACCGCGGCGTGCGGGTGCGGGTCATCTACGAAGACGACAATTCCAACTTTAGCATTGCCAACCTCAAGGCCGGTATTCCGCGCGTGTTCCGCCCCGCGGGCGGCGCCCTGAACACCACCAGCATCATGCACAACAAGTTTGTGGTGATTGATGCCAGCAGCATCGACCCCAACGTGCCCACGGTGTGGACCGGCTCGACCAACTGGACCCCGGCCCAGCTCAGCTCCGACCGCAACAACTCCATCGCGGTGCAGGACCAAAGCCTGGCCCGCGTGTACACCATGGAGTTTGAAGAAATGTGGGGCAGCGCGACGGCAGCGCCGGGCCTGAGCCTGTTTGGCTCGCGCAAAACCGACAACACCCCGCACTACCTCGTCATTGGCGGCAAGGCCGTCGAGTCGTGGTTCTCGCCCACCGACAACGTGAACTCGCGCCTGATTGAGACGATAAAGACGGCCGATTTTGACCTGCACGTACTCTCGATGCTCGTGACCCGCAGCGACGTGGGCCGCGCCCTGGCCGAGCAGGTGACCCTGCGCAACATCGCGCCCTGCTCCGATGGCCTGACCAACGACACCAGCGGCGTGGCCGGCTTCGTGTTCCGCACCATCCGGGCGGGCATGGGCAGCCGCTACCTGCTCGATAAGCTCTCGGGCATCATGCACCACAAAACACTGATTGTGGACGCCGGTGCTCCGCAGTCGGACCCCACCGTCTTCGTGGGCTCGCACAACTGGACGGCTTCGGCCGACACCGAGAACGACGAAAACACCCTGGTTATCCACGACAACCTCATCACAAACCAGTATTACCAGGAATACGCCGCCCGCATCGCCGACCAGAATCAGGGCGTTACGGCTTGCCGCCTGCTGCTGGCTACCCGCACCGGCACGGTGCAGTCCAGCACCATGCAAGTGTACCCCAACCCCACGCGCGGCAGCTTCCAGCTGCACTTGGCACGCACCACGGCCCGCACCGCCACCATCGTGCTGCGCGACGCCACCGGCCGCGTCGTGTTGGAGCGCACCCAGCCCTACAACGGCACCGACCTGACTGTAGACGCCACGGCGCTGAAATCGGGTCTGTACCTAGTGCAGGTAACCACGCCCGAAGCCACGCAGGTTAGCCGCGTGGTAGTGGAGTAGCTCTTGCTCTAAATTCCTAAAAAAGGCGGCTCCTGCATCAGGAGCCGCCTTTTTTATTTAACCATGAGGTTTGACAGAATTGGGGTTCGCTGCTGCTATTTTAGTACATCGTCATGCTGGGCTCGACTCTTTGAACAATAGGTTTAGTGACGGCACGTGAGATGCTTCTGAACCGCTCAGCATGACGTATCAATTGGGCTTGTTGCATCAGGAATCCGCCCCAACCAGCTAGTCTCTAAATTGTTCGGACTTGCTGCTGTGCAGGCTGTCCCGGGTATTTTTCTGCACGGCGATGGCGGCAAAGAGCGTCAGCACAAACGACATGGCATAGAAGCCTTTTTCGCTCAGTGTGAGGGTGGCGTTCCACAGGCCCACCGAAAGCAGGGCCACCGTGAGGAGCACCGAAACCCAGCTGATGCCATAGTACAGATTGGTAACGGGGATGCCTTCGAGGCGGTCACGCACGCTTTTTTGCACCGAGATGGCAGCGAACAGGCCATACATCAATACGGTGAAATAGTAGCCTTTCTCATTTATGGCCATCTCGGCGTTCCAGAGGCCAATGTTGAAGGCGGCAAAGCCGGTGAGCAAGGCGGCCCAGGAAGCACCGATAAAGGCGGCGGAAGTTTGTTGGGCGACGGGCTGGCTGGTGGTTTGCGGGTTCATGACAAGAAAAGAGTGGGGTGTAGTTCAGCGTTTGAATGGCAGCGACATGCTGCCTTTGTTGGTGTGGAACAAACGTACCACTCTCCTACCCGCTTCCCTTATATACAATTTATAATTGTCTGACTTTTCAAATCAATAGGCAAATCGATTTTGAGCACGGAAAATCCTAAAAAAACAAACCCAGGCCTTATTCAGACCTGGGTTTCCTAAGAATCAAAGGATAATTGGGGCGACTTTAGCCAACGCTAATTTCCTACTTCAGCACCGCAATGGTCACCCCATCGCCGCCCCTATCGGCGTGTTCGTCGGCCACGCTGGCCACGGCGCGCTGCGAGCGCAGGTAGTCGCGCACTACTTGGCGCAGCACGCCGTTGCCGCGGCCGTGCAGGAACTTCACTTCGGGCATGCCCAGCATCACGGCGTCGTCTACGAAGCTCATGGTTTTGGTAAGGGCGTCTTCGGCGCGCTCGCCGCGCAGGTCCAGCGTGGGGCTGAAACCGGCCATGCGGTCGGTGATGTTTACGCCGTTGCCGCCGCCCGAGCCTCCGCCGCTGAGACGGCCGGCTTTGGACTTGGCGGCCTGCTCCCGCTCGCGGATTTCGGCCCGTCCGAGCTTTTCCAATTGGCTGAGCTTGGTCAAGGTTTTCATGCCGCCGAACATGACTTCTGCGGTGTTGCCCTTCACGCTCACCACCTCGCCGTGGCCGTCCTGGCCGAACAGCGCCACTTTGTCGCCGGGCTGAAGGCTGCCGGTTTCGGCGCGTTCGCGGGTGGCCTTGGGCTTAGGCGGCTCAATCTGAAGCTCTTTTTTTACAAACGTGTCTAGTTTCTCGCGTGCTGCCTTGTTGATTTCCTTGTCGGCCTGGCCGCGGCGGATTTCGCCAATGGTAGCTTCTATTTGCTGGTTGGTGTTCACCAACAGTGCCTTAGCTTGCTGCTTGGCGGTGCGCAGGGTTTCGAGCTTGGTGTCTTCGAGGTGCTGCTTGAGGTCGGTGTATTCCTGAGCGGCGCGCTTGAGGCGCTTTTCGGCCTTGGCGGCTTCGGCGGTGCGTTGTTCGAGCTCGGTTTTCTCTTTTTCGAGACCTTCAAGCAGGCGGTCGTAGCGGATTTTGTCCTTGCCTACCAGTTGGGTGGCGCGCTCCACGACCTCCTTTGGCAAGCCGATTTTACGGGCAATTTCGATGGCAAATGACGAGCCCGGCTTGCCCACTTCCAGGCGGTAGAGCGGCTGTAGCTTGTCTGGGTCGTAGCGCATGGCGCCGTTCACGAGGTGGGGCGTGCGCTCGGCGAAGTTTTTCAGGTTGGTGTAGTGCGTGGTGATGACGCCGAACACGCGGGCCTTGTTGAGTTGGTCGAGCACGGCCTCGGCGATGGCGCCGCCCAGGCTGGGCTCGGTGCCGGTACCGAATTCGTCAATCAGCACTAGGCTTTTCTTGCCGGCCAGCAGCAGGAATTGCTTCATGGCCAGCAGGTGCGAAGAGTAAGTACTCAGGTCGTTTTCCAGGCTCTGCTCGTCGCCGATGTCCAGGAAAATGTCCTCGAACACGCCGGCTTCGGAATTGTCGGCGCAGGGAATAAGCAGGCCCATTTGCAGCATAAACTGCACCAGGCCCACCGTTTTCAGACTCACGGATTTGCCGCCCGCGTTGGGGCCCGAAATCACCAAAATGCGCTGCTCGTGGTTCAGCTCCAGGTCCAGCGGCACCACTTCGCGGGGGTCGCCGTTCTCGCGCTTGTGCTGAGCAAAAGCCAGCTGGAGCAGCGGGTGGCGAACGCCGTGCCACTTCAGCAGCGGCTTGTTGTGCATCACCGGCAGTTGGCAATCGAGCGAAACGGCCAAGCGCGCTTTAGCCCGAATAAAGTCAATCAGCCCCAAATAAGAGTAGGCGCGGCGCAAGTCCGGCAGGTGCGGGCGCAGCTGGTCGGTCAGGGCCGTGAGGATGCGAATCAGCTCGCGGTGATAGGCATTGTCGAGGTCCTTGATGTCGTTGTTCAACTCAAAAACCGCTTCGGGCTCGATAAAAACCGTTTGGCCCGAGGCCGATTCGTCGTGAATCAGGCCCTTCACTTTGCGCTTGTGCTCGGCAATGACGGGCAGCACCAAACGGCCACCGCGGATGGTGGGCTCGGCGTCGCCGGGAATCCAGCCCTCGTTTTTGGCGTGGCGCAGAATGCCGGCAATCTGCTTGCGCAACTGGCCCTGCCGCGCAATGAGCTCCTGCCGAATCTGGCGCAGCAGCGGGCTCGCATCGTCACGCACGGCGCCCTCGTCGTCCACCACCTTGTCCATGGCGGCCAGCAAATTACGGTCGACCTGCACGCCAATGCCCAGCAGGCGCAGCGTAGGGTACAGGCCGGGGTCGGCGTCGGAGAAAAAGGCGAGGGCCTGGCGGATGGTGCGCAGGCTCATCTTCACCTCAAAAAACGCGGCCACGTCGAGGTAAGCGCCCGGCAGGGCCGCGCGCTTGAGGTGCACCTTGGGGTCGTAGTAGTGCGAGGCCGGGAAGTCGGCGCCCGACCGCAGCAAGTAGGTGAATTCGTCGGCCTGTTGCAGCAGTTTCAGCAGGGGCTCGTGCTTGGTTTGGAACTCCATGCGGGCCACGTAGTGCCGGCCCAGCGGGGAGAGACAATTGGCCTCGAGCTGCTCGCGCAGGGTGGTGAAGCCGATTTTTTGTTCGAAGTGTTGGGGTAAAAGCAAGAAAGTAGTCTTTCGGTATTCGAGGATGGGGTACGAAGGTAAACACTGCGTGCGGCGGGAATGATTCGCAAAAACATTACGAAATATTTCTCCCCTCATGCGCCTCGCTGGCGCGCTGGCAAGTAATTATTGACAGGCCCGACGATTGACACTCCCGCCCGCGCCAGTATTGACTGCAACAGCTTAAACAGCGGTCCCAGCTCGCCACGCGCTTTCGCCAATCAGGTTCTCTCGCCCACGGCTATTTCAAAAAAATCACCGCTTTAGTTCTGACAAATAAATAGAGTTTTTGTCTAGGTGCCCTCTTAGCTTTGACGCTAATTGTATTGTCACACCTTAATTTTTATATGAAGAAATTCTACCCGTTGGCTTTGCTTGGCCTGGCTCTGGGAGTCAGTGCGTGCAAGGAAGACGTCTACGTTCTCGATTCGTATTCAACGATGCGCTACGACGTGCTAGCGCTGCCCACCGCGGCCGATACGCTGCGGCTAAACTCCGTTGACTTTTTGTCGGCGCGCGAGGGGTTTGTGGGCGGCGCAAGTGGCTCGCTCTTCGCCACCACCGACGCTGGCTTGACCTGGACGCGCCGCTCGCAGCCCACCCTGGGCAACATCAACAAGCTGCTCTTCACCTCGCCCACCGCCGGTTGGGCGGGCACTAGCAGTGGCCTGTACCGCACCACTAACGGCGGCCAGAGCTGGCAGCGCCAAGTCATTCTAGACGCCTATGGCTCCGGAGCCGGCGAAGTAACGGACATACAGTTTGTGACAGCCCAAACCGGGTACGCGGTGGGGGCGGGCGCTACCATTCACAAAACCACCAACGGCGGCACCACCTGGACCAACGTGCAGCGCCGCCTCGACAAGCGCTACACGTTCCGGGCCGTGTCGTTCACGTCGGCGGATTCGGGCACTGTGATGGGCGACGAGCAGTCGCGGTGGCTGACCGCCAATGGCGGACAAACCTGGTATGCATTCGACTACTATGGCAACCCCCAGGACAACACCACCCACGACGTTCTGCGCCTAAATCTCAAAACCTATATACTGGCCACCCCTCATGGCTTCGAGGCGCACGACGCCAACCAAAATTATGCGCCCGACGATGGCTATGGCCACCCCGTGTTTGGGCTTGCCACTACGGGCCGGGGCGGACCCGTGGTAGGGGTTGGGCGCCGCACCGTGGTCCGGCGCCACGAGGACTACTCAACGGCTGAACACACCCCTTGGGTGTACGTGCACGCCCCCGACGGCACGTCCATTGACGCGACTTTTTACGCCGCTGATTTTGCCAACGCCAATACTTTTTATGCCGTCGGCCACCGCGGCCTCATCTACCGCTTTCACTACCAGTAACCAATGAAAACGTATTTCCCTCTGCTGGCCCTGGTGGCGGGCGGTGCCTTGGCGTGCCCCGTGCAGGCACAGGTAAGCAAGTTTCACGGCAGTTGGGGGGCCGGCGTGGTGTCCCTTCGGTCCCGGGGGCCTATGCAAGCCAACCCCAACAATTACGCGGGCATTACGCCCGGCTATGTGCTGAAGTCAACCCACGCAAACCTGGTTCTGCTAAACGGTAACCTGGGCTTCGACGCTCCGCTACTGCAAATGAGCGGGGGCGAACAATCATTTGGCCTCTCGCTGAATGCCACGGCGGGGCTACTGGGCACCACCCGCCAGGATATAGACGGCTTCAACCGCTCGTTCATTCTAGATTTTCCGGAATACGTCACCTACCGCTACGGAGCCAAAGCCAGCAAGCATTCCCAAAAAACCTTTGGGGTGGGCGTCGGCCTGGGCTACCGGTTCTGCAAGTTTTTCTTGCCCTTCAACTCGCCTAGCGCCATGCTGGAAGGCGTGTACGCCGCCGACTCCGACTGGTTTCTGCGCCTCACCGGCGACCTTCGGCCCACGCGCTTCTACAACTACTACTCCAGCGAAGGCCCGGTCGAAGTTCTACGCATTCGCGAGTTCAATATGACCCTTGGCAAATCTTTTTAGGCAAATCCAGTCGCCTTCATCCCCTCTTTTTCCTTCTACTATTTCCATGACGCCCCCGTACCATTTGCTGATAGCGCCCCTCCTGCTGGCCCTCTCTACCGCACCCGCAATTGCCCAAACCCGGCTAGCCGCTACCATTGCGCTGCATAAAAAGGAAATACCCGGCGCGGTTCTCCAGCGGCAAGACGGCAGCATTGCCTTGTTTCTAGCCAAACCCGATGAAAGCGCGGTGCGGCTGCTGCTGCTGCAACCCGATGGCAAAATAAAATGGGAGCGGTCCATTAGCAAGCTGCAGGGCCTGCAGGTAGCGGCCGACCCCCAACAGCCCCCGACCTTGCTCAACCGTACGTTGATAGAGCGGCTTTATCCCACGCTGGAGCCGCTGGAGGTGTTTGCCCACGGCAACACCCTCTACGCAGCCGAAGTGGTGGACAAGGACCTGGACCGCCTCGACAAAAGAGACGACATCCACCACCACGACATCCTGCTGCAGCGGCTGGACTCGATTGGCACTGTGCAGCGCTTTGTGTTGCCCTACGCCGATATTCCGAAGCACGTCAGCGTCAGCAGCATGGGCAGCTACGTGGAGAGCGGCGTTTTTTACCAAATAAGCCGGGAGCAGAGCAACCGCCAGGAAACAGAGGAATATTTTCTGAATTCGTTTGACCTGAGCAGCCAGGCCCGTCAGCATGTTCCCCTTAACCTGACGAAGCTCAACAACAGCCAATGGGCGCCGAATTTCAAGGAAACCTGGACGCTGCTCACGCATCACAAAGGCGTCACGTACCTGTACCGCCGCTACAAATCCAATGCGGGCTCCACGCCCGAGCCCATTATGCAGCAGCAATACGAGTTACTCGGCTTCAACAACCAAGGGCAGTTGGTAGCCACAATGCACCCGGGGCTCGGCCTGGGAGATTACCGCATTATGGGAAAGGCCCTACAGAAGGCTTCTTTTTATTTGGACCCAACCACCGAAAGCGTACTAGTGAGCGGGGCTTACCAGCAGACCACCAAAAACCGGCTGCTGCAGAGCCCCGCTACCGCCGGATTTTTTCTTGACCGCTACGGCTTGAACGGCCAGCGGCTCGTGCGCCAACAGGTGGCCTACGCCGATATTCTGCCGGCCAAGCAAAAAGCACTCCTCCAACAACTGGCCGAGAGCGAGGGTGTGATGGTATTCCGCGACCCGGCTACCCAAAAGCTGGTGGTGGATGTGGCCATCAAAAACGGTTATGCGGCCCTGTACTTCGATGAGAAGCTGCAATTTGACAAGTCAGTGGTGAACACCGAAAAAGAGCGGCGGAAAAGCCTCATGGCCAGTGAATACGTTTACCAACTGTCCCATACTGTTAAGAATTATTCGTACAATTCTCGCTACATCACCATTCCGGTCATGGGCGAGATTCTACCGGTTTATTATTTTCAAACCAGCGCGCCACTCCACCAGCAGGCCTATGCGCTGGTACTTAAAGCCAAAGACAAGCAGCCGTACCGACGTTACATCAGTGCATCGGCTGGCGGCACTACGCGCACGGTATTGGAAATCAGTGAGCAGCAAGGTGGAGTCGTCCGAATTTATACTATTCAGTAGCTTTCCCCCACCGCGGGCGAAGCCGCCCTTAGCTGGCGCTTCGTCTACTTGTCCACGCCCGCGCCAAACAGCGCGAAGTCGTACTTCACCGGGTCAGCGGGGTCGAGCAGTCGCAGGTTGGCAGTGAGTTCCTCAGCGGCTTGCCAGTCCACCAGCTTGCGGGTGAGCAAGCCCAACGGGCGGGCTTGGCGCTCCACGTGCAAGTCGATGGGCATAATCAAATCGGCCATCGAGAGGCGAGTCCAGAGGCCGAAATCAACGCCGTTATCGTCGCGGCGCACCAGCCAGCGCAGGTACATATTCACCCGTTTGCAGGCCGATTTGCGGGCGGGCGTGGCCACGTGCTTGCGGGTGCGGCCGGGCGCATCGGGCAGGCTGAAAAAGTGCTGGTGGAAGTTTATCAGCCGCTCGCGCTGCGTGTGGCCCACCAGAAACGCGGTTTCCAGCGTCTCGTGCTGCCCATACCAATGGCGCAGGAAGTGCACGAAATACAGCAAGTCCGTGTCGCAAAACGTACGGTGGCAGAAGCCCAGTAGGCGCTTCAAATCTTCGTCCTCGTGCTGGGTGATGAACTGATACGGCGCATCATCCATGCGGCGCAGCAGCTCGTTTACCTTGTTGATGATGGTGGGCCGCTGACCCCAGGCCAGCAACGCCGCAAACAGGGCGCTGATTTCAATATCCTGCCGCTGCGTGAAGCGGTGCGGAATCTGAATGGGGTCGTTTTTAATGAATTCCGGGCGGTTGTAACGCTCGTACTGGGCATCAAGCTGGCGGCGGAGCTGGGCGATGTTCAAATGGAAACGAGCAGAAGGATTGGAAACAAACAGAGAACTCGAAAAAACGTCATGCTGAGCGCAGTCGAAGCATCTCGCGTGCTGTAACTAATCCAATCGATTGAGTTACTACCACACGCGAGATGCTTCGACTGCGCTCAGCATGACGTTCTCATTTAGCGGCTTTTGAAGCCCTCTGTTTTACTGCGGAATGTAGTTCGTCTCGACGCGGAAGCGGGAATCGCCCGTGCCCAGCTTCTGCATGGCGCGCGGCGAAAGGCGCACCAGAACGTTGTTGTTCTCGCCCGTATCGGGCAGCTTGCCAATAACGCGCACGTACACCGACTGGCCATTCATGCTGTTTTTTACCTGCATGATGGTGCCCACGGGCGCCGTTTTGTGTAGCGCCAGGTATTTATCGGTTACGCTCTTGTCGATGGGCGCACCCAAGCCGGCCTCTACCACGCGCGACAGCAGCTCGCCGGCGCGGGTGGGAGTCCGCTCCTCATTTTCGGTTTCCTGCTTCTCCTTTTCCGTCGAGGCTGGGGTCACGGTCGCAATTTGGGCGGGCTTGTCGGGCGCGGGCGCAACGGGGGTTTTGGGCGTGGGTACGTCCTCTACCTCCACGGCGCGCACCGGGGCCGGTTTGGGCGAGGCGCTCACCGTGGGGTTCCCGGCTTCGGCGGCGCTCAGCAGTAGTTGCTGCCCCACGCGCACGGCACCGTTGGCGGGCAATCTATTGAGTTTGATGAGTTCCTCGGGCGTGAGCTGAAACCGGCGCGCAATGCCAAACAGCGTTTCGCCCCGGGCCACGGTGTAGCTGGCGGGCGTGGCGCTGGCGGCGGGCGAGGCCGTTGCGGCCGCCGACCGGCTGGGAGCCGCGGCGGCCCGGCCCGCCAGTGGGCGGGGCACGTACACAATCTGCCCGATGCCCAGGCCGCTTTTAATCTGCGGATTGGCGGCCGTTATCTGGTCGAGAGAAACCCGGTAACGGCGCGAAAGGGCCGACAGGGTTTCGCCGGCGGCCACCCGGTGCTTTACGAAACGCTGACCGCCGCGCATCTCTACGCCAATGGAATCGGTGGGAGCTTTCCGGGAAGGGTTTGCTTTCTTAGGACCAGGGCCGCCCAAGGCCAGCAACGTAATAAGCGAAAGAATTATAGTCATAAAATCAACCTTGCGAAATCCATACCATCCCCGCCCGGAGAGCCAGCCCAGCGGCTAACAAAGACAAAATAACGCAAAAACCGGGGGGAATTCGCTTCTCTTTTCTCCGGCAACCACCAAAGCGCTTTATTTGAAGCCGGACTATTGGTTCCGGCCTCCTTCTCGTTCCTCTTGTTCTGCTTTGCTGCTATGGTTCTTGGCCTCATTCCCGCCCGTTTTGCTTCCACCCGCCTCCCCGGCAAACCCTTGGTTGACCTCGGCGGGCTCAGCATGATTCAGCGAGTGGTGGCGCAGGCGCAGCAGGCCAACCTGGCCCGC
Organism: Hymenobacter jeongseonensis; assembly: GCF_015694725.1. Taxonomy (GTDB): domain Bacteria; phylum Bacteroidota; class Bacteroidia; order Cytophagales; family Hymenobacteraceae; genus Hymenobacter; species Hymenobacter jeongseonensis. The sequence goes on from NZ_JADQDQ010000012.1 coordinate 63,295, forward strand.
GTGGTGGTAGCCACTGATGACGAGCGCATCCTTCGGCACGTGCAGGATTTTGGGGGCGAAGCCGTGCTCACGCGCCCCGACCACCCCAGCGGCACCGACCGGCTGTGGGAAGCGTTCCAGCAGCTGGGCCGCCCGGCCGATGTGCATTGCATCGTCAACATCCAAGGCGATGAGCCTTTCATTCACCCGGCCCAAATCAATGCCCTGGCCGATTTATTTGCCCAGGAAGCCACGGCGCCCGCCATTGCCACGCTGGTGAAGCCCGTGGTTTCGGAGGAGGAATTATTTAGTCCGCACTTGCCCAAAGTCGTGCTCGACCAGCAGGGCAACGCCCTGTATTTCAGCCGCCACCCCCTGCCCTACCAGCGCGGCCACGCGCCCGCCGAGTGGCTGGCCCACCACCGCTACCTGCGCCACCTGGGTTTGTACGCCTACCAGCCGGCCGTGCTGGAGCAGCTCACTCAGCTCCCCGTTTCGTCCCTCGAAGCCGCAGAAAGCCTGGAACAGTTGCGTTGGCTGGAAGCCGGATTCCGCATCCGGTGCGCGCAAACCGAGCTGGATGCGTTTGGCATCGACACGCCGGAGGACGTGGCCAAGGCACGCGCCCGACTTGGTGTTTAGGCATCGGCGCGTTTCACAACTTCGTGCTCGGGGCTGATTTGCTGACGCTCCTCGTGCATTTCCCGCGACAGGAAATAGTTGAGTGCCGTGCGGATAACGGCAATGGCGCCGAGCTTACCAATCTGTTCCCAGCTGGGCGCAATGGCCGTGGAAAGGATGTCGGCCCCCAGCTGAAACTCCAGCGCCAGCGCCAGGTAGCGCGCCAAGGTCAGCCGAATAGCCGTAAAATCGGCCGTTTGGCGTTTGGCCAAGGACTTCACCAGCAACCAGCCCGCGCTGAGAATGCCCAGCGCAATGATGACCGCACCCACGGTTTCGATGCCCAGCTTCAGCCACAGCACCGCGCTGATGACGGCGCTTTCGGCCTGAGAATGCACAGTTGGAACGTTCCGAGCAACCTCGGGCAGGGCGTCAAGTTGGAACATAGCAACACTGTATCAAGGCAAAAAAACAACTCCCTGAGCCTACTGGCCCCGGCCCGAAACTACTAGCCGCCGGCCTTTTTGGCTTTGTAGCCTTCTTTCAGCAGCACTTCCAGCACCTTGTCGCGGAAGTCGCCTTGCACCACTACTTCGCCCTCTTTGGCGCTGCCGCCCACGCCGCACTTGGTTTTGAGCAGCTTGCCCAGCGTTTGCAAGTCAGCGTCGGTGCCCACGAAACCGGTCACCAGGGTCACTTGCTTGCCGCCGCGCTGCTTTTTATCGAGCTGCACCCGAAGTTGCTGCTGCTGGGGCGGCAACGTAGCGGCTGCCGCCGGCTCATCGGTTTGATAGGAGAAATCCGGGTTGGTGGAATACACCACGCCCTGTCGTTGGTTTTTATCAGCTTTCATAAAAGTATAGTTGCGTTAATCTACATCATACCGCCACGGCCAGGGCCATGGGCATCAAGTCAATCACAAATTCAGTGGCGTGCCCTAGGTAGTCGCCATCGACGTGAAAACCGATGGGGGCCTGGGCAGTCACTCGCCCCCGCGGCACCCGAAAATACTCGGCGGCTTTGGATTGCGGCAGGTTGCCCAGGGCCATGCCCAAGCTCACTTTGATGGCACGGCCCACCGGCAAGGCATCAATCAGACACACGTCGAGCAAGCCGTCGCGCAAATCGGCCAAGGGCGCGATGTAGGCGTTGTTGCCGTATTGCGAGGCATTGGCGAAGGCGAGGACGTAGCAGTTGGTCTGCGCAACCTGCCCGTCCAAGTCCACGCGCACGGGCACGGGCTGGTAGCGGCGGTACTCGCGCAGCGTCACCCGCAGGTAGGTACTCAGGCCGCGCGAACCGGCCTGGGCAAAGTGCTGGCTCACGTGGGCATCGAAGCCCAGCCCGGCGGTGCAAAAGAACGGGTGGTCGTTTATCACGCCCACATCCATGCGGCTAAACGTCGGCGCGGCCAATTGCCGCAGCGCCGCCGGCAGCGCCAACGGCACCTTCAGGTGGCGGGCCAGGCCGTTGCCCGAGCCCTGGGGCACAATGCCCATGGCCGTATCCGTGCCCAGCAGGCCCCGGCCCACTTCGTTTACGGTGCCGTCGCCGCCCACGGCGGCCACCACCTCAAAGCCTTCGGCGGCGGCGGTGCGCGCCAGCTCCACGGCGTGCCCGGCGTATTCGGTGAAGCGGATTTCATAATCGGATTCCAGCGCACCAAAGTGCTGCGCAATAAGCGCGGGCATGTCGAGGCGGCGGCTGGGACCAGCCTTCGGATTGAGAATAAAGCAGGTTTTGGGCATGGGCAACGCCCAGCGGGTGCTTGGCGAATCGAAGAAGTAAAACTCCCGGCCACTACGAAAGCGTGGCTTAAGAGCACAAAAAACGCCGCCCGCCCCGCCACGAATGGCAAAGCAAGCGGCGTAGTTTACGGGCGCAGCAATTAACCGTTCATCCGCTCGCCGAGCTTTTGAATCAGGTCGGCCGTGCGCGACGAGTAGCCAAACTCGTTGTCGTACCAGCCAATCACCTTCACCAAGGTGCCGTTGGCAGACGTCAATTCCGAGTCGAAAATGCAGCTGTGGGAGTTGCCCACGATGTCGATGCTCACCAACGGGTCGGTGGAGAACTCCAGAATGCCTTTCATGGGGCCTTCAGCGGCAGCCTTCATGGCCGCGTTGATTTCTTCCTTCGTGGTTTCCTTTTTGAGGATAACCGTCAGGTCGGTCATCGAACCGTCTGGAATGGGCACGCGCATGGCGAGGCCGTCGAGCTTGCCCTTGAGGTGGGGCAACACCAGACCCACGGCCTTGGCGGCGCCGGTGCTGGTAGGGATGATGCTGTAGGCAGCAGCGCGGGCGCGGCGCAGGTCTTTGTGGGGCGCGTCCTGCAGATTTTGGTCCGACGTGTAGGCGTGTACCGTGGTGATGTAGCCCTTCTCAATGCCAAAGGCGTCGTCCAATACCTTGGCCATTGGGGCCAGGCAGTTGGTGGTGCAGCTGGCGTTGCTGAGGATGGTTTCCTCACCGGTGAGGATGTCCTCGTTCACACCCAGTACCACGGTGGGGATGTTGCCGGTAGCGGGAGCCGAAATCACGACTTTCTTGGCACCAGCGGTGAGGTGCTGGCCGGCGCCGGCTTCGTCCACGAAGCGGCCGGTGGATTCGAGCACCACGTCAACGCCCATTTTGCCCCAGGGGAGCAGCTTGGGGTCGCGCTCGGCGAGGGCGGCAATGCGCTGGCCGTTCACGGTCAGGCTCTCCTCGTCGTAGCTCACGGTGCCATCGAAACGGCCGTGCACGGAGTCGTATTTCAGCAGGTGGGCCAGCGTCTTATTGTCGGTCAAGTCGTTGATAGCGACAATTTCTACGTTGTCGCGGCCCAGCAGCGACTTGAAAGTGAGGCGGCCAATGCGGCCGAAGCCGTTGATGGCGACTTTGATTTTTGCCATAGCAAAACAAGAAAAAAAGGTGACTGGCTGCCCCTGTGGTAGCCGGTTGAAACGCGGGGCGAAGATAGCAGGCTAGCGTTGGGTTAGCTAATCCCGGCTCCGGGCAGGTGGTATTCGGGTTTCCGGGCGTCTATTTATGGCCGACTAGGTATCCGAGATTGCGCAGTTCGGCCCTTTCAAAAATCAAGTTATAGGAAGCTCCAAAAATCTTTGGGCCTGAAAAACAAGGCACTTTGCTCCTTTGAGCACTTTTTTTCATCTCAATCCTTGCACGGAAAGCAGCGCGCCGTATCTTTGCACCACCAAAACAAAAACGGTCCGTTCGTCTAGGGGTTAGGACAGTAGATTTTCATTCTACCAACAGGGGTTCGATTCCCCTACGGACTACTCAAAACCCGCTCTGCAACACGCAGAGCGGGTTTTTTCGTTATTGGGGTACAGCCTGGGGTACAAACTGTATTTTTTCGGCTTATCTGGGGGTATGAGGACGGCCTGTTCACGTTAGCCCCTTGCTTTCGCGCTGGTTGTTGTTCATTTCGCTTTGAGCTTAAGCTTCAGGCTGAGCTTGTTCAATTCCTCTTTAACGATTTTGCGCGCTTTCACGGCATCCACCTCGCGCAAGAACAAGGCATCGTGCAACGTGACGACGTACTCGATGCCAGCAGCTAGCAGGGCTTTAACCAGAACATTGAAAATGAGCCCAGACTCGATGCGCTGCACCAGCAGGCAGTTTGCGGCGTGTTTTTTTTCACAACCCAGGGCAGTCCAGTCCAGTTGCTTTAACTGGGCGAACAGTTCGACCAGGGAAGGAAAAAGCCTTTCAAGCAGTTGGTATGACCGTACTGCATGCAACGTGTCTTCAGCTTGGCGGAGCACTTCGTCTGGCTCCCCCCACTGAATGGCATCGTCGCGCTTTTTCTCCCACGTTGCTTCATGCTGGTGAGCTAAGAAGCAGTAATTGGAGAAGGCAGCCACGTAGAAAATATTCTTGGCATCGTCACGGGTCAATGGCTTCAGCAACTTGCCCTCGTAGGCACGGTTGAATTCCGTCTGGAGGTACTCGTAGAAGCCACCGTCGAAGCACAACCGTTGGTAGCGCTGGTAGTCCTCCTTGTGCTTCACCGCCTTGAACAACGGTATGGCCGCGGCGCATTCGGGTGCGAAACGGTTGATGAGGGCCGGGGTAATAGACGCGAATAGCGCCGGCTGGGAGTTCACCAAATCGATTTCTACCAACTGGTCGTCGAGCCGGTCCCGGAAGCGCATGCTGGGCCGCAACGGCTTCGGGGAGTTCACTACTTCCGAATGAGCACGCCCCCCGAAAATATCGATTACGACCAAGCGGAAAGGGCTATGGTTGAACAGGTCAAAGTACAAGGCAGCTGGGTGCGAGATGCGCTGCTCCGCGGCCAGCCGCTCCACTACCTCTCGACATTCTAGGCTATCCAGCAGCACGATTTGCTGCATCATCCGCCGCACGTGCTCCCTCTCGGGGTCGCAAGGAATTAATCCTTTCGGGGCGCTGAGGGCCTTGAATTTGTTTAGAATGGCCTTGCCGACCTTTTCTTCCTTGCGAACGTACTGGCGTTCTTCGCCCCGCAACACGGACGGTATCCGGAACCGCTTGGCGGCCCGGTCCCGGCACACTGGCGGACGGTGATAGCCCCCGGGGATATGCTCTCCGTCCGGGTTGACGTCAAGACGCTCCAGGTAGCCCGCGTGGAGAAGTAGCTCTATCGTCTCAACGTAGGAGTTGCCCAACAACGAACGGAGCACCCAGCAAGGCACTTGTACGAAGCTGGGCTCGAATTCCACTTCTTTGTGAGAGTTGCAGCTCTGCTTTAGGATGTAGTGGTAGAGGTAGCACACCCCTTTCGTCAGGGCTGACACCCCGGGACGACCGGTGAGCGTCACGTTGAGGGCGTTGATGTTGAGGTTGGCGGGCAGAAAGAGGGTGATGGATTTCTTCTGGTTTCGGGTACTAGTAGACTGGGGCATTGTGAGCAGGTTGGGTGAGTGGCCTGCCTCTCGGCGGCCGGTTAGTGAATCCCTTCCCCTCGGAATACGAAGGCCGCCATGCCTTTTTTCTTGAGCTTCATTAATTCGAAGCTTTTCTCGCTGGACCTGCTTGCTCTTCCGGCAAGGCCTCTATTTTCTCACTGAAAAAACCGCCAATGCGACTCGTGAAGCCAGAAAAGTGCAGTTTTGGGGTGCAATAGCCTCTTGCTTACTTTCCCACTCCCTGTCTCCTCTTCCGGTTACCCGCTCTGGTTTCCTGGTTCCCTCCCACCCCTGTATTCATGGTCTTGTAGCCCTTTCTCTCTTACCTGGTTGGTGAGGTGTACATTCGCAGTTCTACCGCCGCACCTTCTTTTCATGCTCACCCCCGAACAGCACGCTCGTCAGCTCATCGATGCCCAATTGGCCCTCGCGGGCTGGCTCGTGCAGGACTACAAGCAAATCAATCTGGGCGCGGGTGCCGGCGTGGCGGTGCGCGAGTACCCTACTGATTCGGGCCCAGCGGACTACGCCCTGCTGGTCGACCGCAAGCTGGTGGGCATCGTGGAGGCCAAGCGGGAAGGCACCTCCCTCACGGCCGTGGCCGAGCAGACGGCCCGCTACCAGACCAGCGCCACCAAGCACGCCCAGCGCGTGGCCGACCAACTGCCCTTCGGCTACGAGGCCAACGGCCAGGAAATCCGTTTCGCCGACGCCCGCGACCCCGAGCCCCGTTCCCGGCCAGTGTTCGGCTTTCATCGGCCCGAGACCCTGCGCGCGTGGACCCGGCAACTGGGCGGCACGTTGCGGGCGCGGCTGCGCACCCTGCCGGCCGTGACCACCGCCGGCCTACGCGACTGCCAGATTGAAGCCCTGCGCAACCTCGACGTGAGCCTGAAGGACGACCGGCCCCGGGCCCTGATTCAGATGGCTACGGGTAGTGGGAAGACCTTTACGGCGGTGTCGTTTATTTATCGCCTCATCAAGTTCGCGGGGGCTAAGCGCATCCTATTTCTGGTGGACCGGGGCAACCTGGGGCGGCAGACCCTGCAGGAGTTTCAGCAGTACACGGCCCCGGACGACGGGCGCAAGTTCACGGAGCTCTACAACGTGCAGCACCTGACCAGCAACCAGCTCGACACGGTGAGCAAGGTCACCATCACCACCATCCAGCGGCTGTACTCGATGCTGCGGGGCGAGGCCGAGTTCGACGCCGGCAACGAGGAGCGGTCGGGCTTCGAGCTGAACGGCGAGGCGCCGCAGCGGCCCCGCGAGGTGGCCTACAACCCCGCCCTGCCGCCCGAGGGCTACGACTTCGTGGTGATTGACGAGTGCCACCGCTCCATCTACAACGTGTGGCAGCAGGTGCTCGAGTACTTCGACGCCCACCTCATCGGGCTGACGGCCACGCCGGCCAAGCAGACCTTCGGCTTCTTCAACCAAAACCTGGTGATGGAGTACAGCCACGAGCGCGCCGTGGTCGACGGCGTGAACGTGGGCTCCGACGTGTTCCGCATCGAGACGGAAATCACGGCCCAGGGCTCGCGGGTGGAAAAGGGCAGCAGCGTGAGGCTGATGGAGCGCCAGACCCGCACCAAGCGCTGGGAAACGCTCGACGACGACCTGGTGTACACCGGCACGCAGCTCGACCGCTCGGTGACGGCGCCCGACCAGATTCGCACGGTGCTCACGAAATGGAAGTCCAGCCTGTTCACGGAGCTGTTTCCGGGGCGCGAAATCGTGCCCAAGACCTTGGTATTCGCCAAGAGCGACCACCACGCCGACGAAATCGTGGAGCTGGTGCGCGAGCTGTTCGGCAAGGGCAACGATTTTTGCAAGAAAATCACCTACGGCTCCGACGAGAACGCCGACACGCTGATCCGCAAGTTCCGCAACGAGTACAACCCGCGCGTGGCGGTGACGGTGGACATGATTTCGACCGGCACCGACATCAAGCCCCTGGAGTGCCTGCTGTTCCTGCGCGACGTGCGCAGCCGGGTGTACTTCGACCAGATGAAGGGGCGCGGCACCCGCGTCATCAGCCCCACCGACCTGGAGACCGTGACCAGCGACGCGGGCGCCAAGACCCGCTTCGTGATTGTGGACGCGGTGGGCGTGACCGACTCGGTGAAGAAAGACACCGAAAGCGTGGAGCGCCTCGGCGGCCTGGGCTTCGAGAAGCTGCTGCACGCCGTGGCCCAGGGCAACCACGACTCCGCCCAGTTGCGCAGCCTGGCCACCCGCTTGGCCCGGCTCGACCGCCAGCTCACGCCCGACGACCGCGCCGCCGTGCAGGCCCAGGCCGGCGGGGCCACCGTGCAGCAGCTCGCCGCCCGCCTCTACGACGCCGTGGACCCCGTGCGCCAAGAGGCCGAAGCCCAGCGCGTGGCCGCGGCCGAAGCCCACGCCGCTGGCCTGCCCGCCCCCGGCGAGCCGGGCAGCACCCTGGACGAACCCACCGACGCCCACTGGCAGCAGGCCGTGGAGGCCCTCACCGAGCGGGCCGTGCGCCTGTTCGACGACCCGGCCCTGCGCAACCTGCTCACCAAGGTGCACGCCCAGCACGACCTCATCATCGACCTGGTGAGCCAGGACCGGGTGCTGGCGGCGGGATTCGAGCACCGCACCTCGCCCGAAGCCGCGCAGGAGGCGCTGGCCCGGCAGCGGGTGGACAAGTTTCAGGCCTTCATCGAAGCGCATAAGGACGAAATCACGGCCTTGCAACTGCTGCACAACCAGCCCTACGCCCGCCGGGCCGTTACCTTTGCCCAGATTCGGGAACTGGCCCTGGCCCTGCGCCTCGACCACCCGGAGCTGACGCCCGAAGGCATCTGGGCTGCCTACGAGCAACTGGAAAAGGCCCGGGTGCGCGGCGCCGGCCCCAAAACCCTGCTCACCAACCTCGTCAGCCTCGTGCGTTTTGCCCTGCACCAGACCGAGACGCTGACGGCCTACCCGCTGGGCGTGGACGAGCGGTTCGGGGCGTGGCTGGCGGCGCAGCAGCAGGCGGGCCGCACGTTCTCGGACGAGCAGCAGCGCTGGCTCACGATGATGAAGGAGAAGGTGGCCACCTCCTTGAGCGTGGAGGCCGAAGACTTTACGATGCCTCCCTTTGTGGACCAGGGCGGGTATGCTCGCGCCCGGCAGGTATTCGGGGCGGATTTGAATCAGTTGGTAGCCGAATTAAACGAGGCCCTGGCCGCGTAAGAAACGTAAGAAATGGAAGAGCAGCAGGAGTTACCGCAGGGTTGGATATGGACTACCGTTAATCAGTTAGGAAAATCAGTTACCGGAAATACGCCAAGCACCAGCAATCCGGAATTTTACGGGGGACCCATACCGTTTTTCAAGCCGGGTGACTTGGGCTCTGGTTATGCCATTTCTGAGGCTGAGACCAACATAACCGAGGCTGGCGCAGCATCGGCGAGAATCTTACCACCTTACTCGATTCTCGTTACGTGCATCGGGGCTACGATTGGAAAAACTGGCTTCTCGACGGTGGCTGGTGCTACGAATCAACAAATAAATGCGCTGGTTCCTGCTGCAGCTGTAGTAGTCCCGCAGTTCGCGTATTTCGGCTTTATCTCACCTGTTCTATATCGTCAGATTATTGATAATGCCTCTTCCACGACGTTACCAATTCTGAACAAAAGCAAGTTTGAAGCACTAGCGTTTCCCCTCCCGCCCCTGCCCGAGCAGCGCCGCATCGTGGCGAAGCTGGAGGAGCTGTTCAGCAAGCTGGATGCGGGCGTGGCGGCCGTGCGCCGTACCCAGGCCCTGCTGAAACGCTACCGCCAGTCGGTACTGCACGCCGCCGTCACGGGCGAGCTCACCCGCGCCTGGCGCGAAGCCCACCCCGCCCCCGCCGAAACCGGGGCCGCCCTGTTGGAGCGCATCCGCGCCGAGCGCCGTGCGCAGTGGGAAGCCGCTCAGGTCGCCAAGCGCGGCGGGCAACTGCCGTTGGGCGATGGGTGGAAATCGAAGTATGTGGAGCCGGGCGAGCCTGACACTTCCGAGTTGCCAGACTTGCCGGAAGGTTGGGCAGTTGCCCGGCTAGATATCATTGCAAGCCTTAAAGGTGGCGTTACAAAAGACAGCAAACGCCAACATGTTGAATCACGCTCGGTACCTTACTTACGGGTGGCGAATGTTCAGCGGGGATATCTGGATTTGACAGAAATCAAGGAAATCGAGGCATCGGAAGAAGCCATTCGAGACTTGGCGCTTCAATATGGTGACGTGTTGTTTAACGAAGGCGGCGACCTAGATAAGCTTGGTCGCGGATGGATTTGGGAGAATCAGGTTCCGGAGTGCATTCATCAAAACCACGTATTTCGTGCCCGGACCTACTTGCCTGAAATGGCTTCACGGCTGATTTCATATTGGGGAAATTCGTTCGGCCAACTCTATTTCATGCGAGTAGGAAAACAAACTACCAACCTGGCTTCTATCAATTTATCTAAGTTGAGCGAGTTTCCGGTTCCGTTGCCTCCACTTGCTGAACAAGAGCAAATTGTAGTTGAGGTCGAAGCGCGAATTTCTGTTCTTGACAAGTTGGAACAGACCCTCACCGACGAGCTAAAACGCGCCGAGCGCCTGCGCCAGAGCATTCTGCACCGGGCCTTCACCGGCCGCCTCGTGCCCCAGGATGCCACCGACGAGCCGGCCGCGGCGCTGCTGGCGCGGCTGCGGGAAGCCCCGGCCACTTCGGCCAGAGCCAAGCCGGCCCGCGGGCGCAAGGCCGTCGCGCAGCAACCTACCCTGGGCCTGTAACGCCGCTCCCGCATGGACGAAACCCACGTGTTCGAGAAGAAAAGCTACCGCAAGGCCTTCGGCCCCATGGCCGACCTGAGCGACTTGGCCAAGCAGAAAAAATATAATGCCTCCCAGAAGCCTAAAGCATGTTTTGCAGGCACTTAATGGCGCCCGATTTGCGTTTATGAAACAACGCAACGCAACTTTGTGTATTATTACCGCTGCGATAGCTGGTACTACCTTATTGATTCCGCTACTATGACAACCCCTCCCGCCAACATAAAGGCCCCTTCGGCTGAGGTTCGTGTGATGGAGATTCGCCGTCAGATGGCCCATGCCGTGCATACCCCGGAAATTGCCATCCCTGACCATTACCATATGAATAGCCCCCAGGAAACAAGCCCGGCTCCCGCTTCGCTTGCGCTGCCGGCTGCCGCCCTCAAGACCTTGGCCAAAGCGCTGATGTCGCCAGCTCCCGCGCCTAATGCCAAGCTAATGATGGCTAAACGCAAAGCCAAAGAATGGTTTGGATAGAACCCCACCCACGGGTTGCTGAACCCCCGTTTTCGATAGAGCCGCTCGCGCCGACCCACGACCGAGCGGCTTTTGTTTGTCTGGAACCCAAGCTAACCGATTTCATTACGGGACAAGCAGCACTCCGTGAGGTCCTGAATGGGACCTCATCGGTTTATGTGTGTGTTGATGCCCGTAACGTTGTGTGGGGGTATTTCACGCTCAGCTCTTACTCCATTAGCCGAGCGGACTTGTTAGCCGCTGAATATGGCCCGGAGTGGCAGCAGCTACCCAAACGGAAGTTAAGCGACATCTACCGGGCATTTCCCCACGACAGAATTGGCTGCACAATGCTTGGCCGCGTAGCCGCCCATAACATAATGCGGGGCACCAGCTTTGGGGTAGCTTTGATGACAAAGATGATGGAAAAAGTAGCGGAGGGCAGCCAAATCGTCGCCTCACGTTTTTTGGTTTTGGATGCAAAAAACGACAAGCTAGTCGATGTCTATAAGGAGTATGGTTTTCAGCGGCTTTCGGATGAGGACCGCCGAATGTTCATGCACATGGAGACCGTCAAGAAGTTTGAATCTGCTTAAAGGCAGTACATTTCGGCAGCCCAAGCAAGTTGCTAGTGAGGTGTAGCGCCGGTCTGACAACGCTTGATAAAGGTTCCTCCTTGCCCATGCGCAAACCCACCCTCAATGCCACCGCCCAATCCCTCGTCCAGCGCGTCTGGGGCTACGCCACCGTGCTCCGCGACGACGGCGTGGGCTACGGCGACTACGTCGAGCAAATCACCTACCTGCTGTTCCTGAAGATGGCCGATGAGCAGGCCGGCGCCCCCAACGCCCCCGCCGTGCCCGCAGGGAAGGACTGGGCCAGCCTGCGCGCCCTCGAAGGCGACGCGCTGGAGGTGCAGTACCGCCACCTGCTCACCGACCTGGGCAAGGAGCCCGGCATGCTGGGCGTCATCTTCAAGAAGGCCCAGAACAAGATTCAGAACCCGGCCCGCCTCAAGCACCTGCTGGCCCTGATTGACCGCGAGAACTGGTCGGGCCTGGGCTTCGACGTGAAGGGGGAGATTTACGAAGGCCTGCTGCAGAAAAACGCCGAGGACGTGAAGGGCGGCGCCGGCCAGTACTTCACCCCGCGCCCGCTCATCCAGGCCATCGTGGAAGCCGTAGCCCCCGCCCCGGGCCAGACCATCTGCGACCCGGCCTGCGGCACCGCCGGCTTCCTGCTGGTGGCCCGCGACTACCTCGTCGACACCTACGGCAAGGACCTGGACCGCGAGCAGCTCAAGTTCCTGCGCGACCACACCTTCCACGGCACCGACATCGTGGACTCGGTGGTGCGCCTGGCGGCCATGAACCTGTACCTGCACGGCGTGGGCTCCACCGAAAGCCCGGTGCAGAACCGCGACTCCCTGCTCTCCGACCCCGGCGAGCGCTACGACTTCATCCTGGCCAACCCGCCCTTTGGGAAGAAGAGCAGCATCACGGTGATGAGCGAGGAAGGCCAGACCAGCAAGGACACGCTCAGCTACGAGCGCACCGACTTCGTGGCCACCACCAGCAACAAGCAGCTCAACTTCGTCCAGCACATCTACACCGTTCTCAAGGTGGGCGGCACGGCCGCCGTGGTGCTGCCCGACAACGTGCTCTTCGAGGGCGGGGCCGGCGAGACCATCCGCCGCAAGTTGCTGCAGGACTGCAACGTGCACACCCTGCTGCGCTTGCCCACGGGCATCTTCTACGCCCAAGGCGTCAAGGCCAACGTCATCTTCTTCGAGAAGCGGGCCGCGGCCGAACAGGCCCAGACCAAGGAGCTGTGGGTCTACGACCTGCGCACCAACCAGCACTTCACCCCCAAGGGCAACCCGCTCACGCTGGCCCACCTGCAGGACTTCATCGCCTGCTACGGTAAACCCGGCCAGCGGGCCCAGCGCCAGGAGACCGAGCAGTTTCACCGCTACGAGCTGCCCCAGCTGCTGGCCCGCGACAAGGTGAACCTCGACATCTTCTGGCTCAAGGACGATGCCCTGGAAGACAGCGCCACCCTGCCCGCGCCCGACGTGCTGGCCCTGGAAATCACCGAGAACCTGCAGGCCGCGCTGACGCAGTTCGCCAGCATCGCCGAGGAGCTGGAGGTGGCGGAGTAACCTTACTTCCGCAATGCCGCCACGAGCAGAGCTTCGGCATGTTTGTGGCGGCGTTTTCAGTTTTCTCCACACCAGCTAAAGCCGGGTAACAAGCTGAAAACAATCGCCCCTCAGTCTAAGTTTAATGCTTTGACTTTGATTATATTAACCATAATCGTAGTTCTGCTTCGGTAACGCTCCCCCCTGGCTTTTGCGTAAAGCTGGCATGAACTGTACCACGACTCTTCCACCTGCTGAAATCACCCGCTTTTCCCTTGCAGCAAATGCTGGTGAGCCGCTAGCACAGGTACCCGCTCAGTGGTCGGAAATATTTACCCTCTTCATCCAATTGTTCGACTGCCATGCCCGTCGGACATTCCGAGAGGAGTATGCATCAATGCAGGCGGAAAAAGCCGCGACCGCTGCGGAAGCCGACCTGAACGACCAGGTCTTAACCGTGAGCGAAGCCGCGCATCTCCTGGGGCTACGTCCGCAAACCGTGTACGTGTGGGCCAAGGCAGGGAAGATTCAGGCCTTTAAAGTTGGTACTGCCGTACGATTAAAACGAGGCCACGTACTGGCCGTCTTGAAGCAACAAACCCAACCCGACGGGCGACGCAAATACGCCCGCCGTACCACGAACTACCCCAGCAAATCCGACTAATGGTTATGATAAGCACCCGCGCTGAGAGGCAGCGCGCGTGGTGATTGAGCACTCTCATCAGTCGTGAGCAGTAGCGCCACCCTCAGTTTCAGTTCCTGGACAACCCGGGGTCAATTCGGTGAAAGTCCAAAACTTATTAGTTCCAGAAACGCCAATAACCAGTTCTAATTGCCAGTTTCAGCTACCATAAAGGCATATTCTAGCAGGGCATCATTAGTAAAAAATCTGTGCTGAGCGCTTTGAACGACAAACAGGTGACCAAGGCTGGCCGAGTAACCTAAAAAACATAGGTTTGGCCCCCCCGCCCCTTTGGGACATCCCCTTCTTCCACCTGTCCCCACCCCGGGCCTCAAATAGTAATGGGGGCGCACCGGATTTTTTTAAAAATTTAGCTTTTTTGTAATCCTCTCAGTATAAGGGTATACAGCCACGATGGAGCGCCAGACTTAATCGAATTGTAACGACCAGCTGGCTGGCACAGTTTGCGTGGCCTGGGTGGTTTGTACAACCTGCTTGGACGGAGCACAGGCAGCAATCAGCCGCATGGCTCTGAAAAGTCAATTGTAGTACGCATGACTCTGGTCGTTAGACGAATATATGAAAAAGATGCCAATGAATGATTACTCCATCCTACAGCGGGCGATGGCAATTACTGGGACGTCTCAACTTGTTATTTTACTACTAGGGTCGTGATGTAATGCGCGGCAGCGGTGGCTTTGGCTATCCATAACTGGCAGTCGAGTGGTTTGTCGGTCTGGTTCATCATCACGAACGCGACTTAGCTGGGTCTTTACTTTTGGCGTTGGGCCAATCCTGCTCCGCCGTGAAACATTTTGCTGCCGGTCTTGACGCCTCGGACAAACCACATCTTGTAAATTAAAGCACCAAAGAAGTACACATAGACTTCTTTGCATATGACTTCTTCGTGCGTTTCTTTTCTAAATAACCCCATCGGGTGCTGCTGGCTGGATGTTGGTGCCCTTGGTAAAAACAGGCCCTTTTAGTTTTCCGGTTCTTTTATTAAACAGCATTACGAGCCGTGATTAACGAGTGGGTCCACTGGTTACCTGGCCGTCGGCAGCGCGGGGATTGGTGGCATAGTCCTGCTTAACCCGGTCCGGCAGGAGACTGGATTAAGCGGGACTACGCTGCGCCTCTTCCTCCGCCGGTCACCGGCGGAATGGTACTGCCCGCCTCCGCGCCGGTGCGGGTGGCGCGGTAGTGCGGCGACATGATTTCGACGCCCGCGCGGGCAAACTCGGTCTGGATGTGCTGGTGCAGCTCGGAGTAGAGCGCCGCCTGCCGATGGGGCAGCCGGGTGTAGGCGTTCACCTGGTAAGACACGTAAAAGTCGTCGAGGCTGGTTTGCAGGACAAAGGGCGCGGGCGCGGCTTCCACGCCGGCAGTGGCCCGGGCGGCGGCCAGCAGCAGCTCGTGCACCTGCGGCCAGGGCACATCGTAGCCGATGGTGATGGTGGAGTGCAGCACCAGCCCCTCGCGCTCGGCCGCGATGCTGTAGTTCACGGTGTGGCCGGTGAGGATGTTGGAGTTGGGAATAGTGATGTCTTCGTTCTTGACGGTGCGCAGGCGGGTGACCAGCAGCGTCTTTTCCAGTACGTCGCCCACCACTTCGCCGATGCGCACCCGGTCGCCCACCTTGTAGGGGCGCATGTAGGTGATGACGATGCCGGCCACCAGGTTGCCGATGGCCGAGGTGGAGCCGAAGGAAATGACGAAGCCCAGCAGCACCGACACGCCCTGGAACACCGGCGAATCGGAGCCGGCCAGGTAGGGAAAGATGACGATGAACATGAACACGTACAGCGCGAAGCGCAGCAGGTTGAAGGTGGGCAGGGCCCAGTCGGGGTAGAAGCCCTGGATGACCAGCTTGCCCGCGGCCACTTCGCCGGCCAGAAAGCGCAGCAGGCGCACGGCGTTGGTGGTGAAGAAGTAGATGACGCCAATGGTGAGCAGGTTGGGGACGTAGTGCACAATGGCCAGCACCACCCGCTGCACCGGCCCCAGCACGTAGCCCAACAGCTGTCGGGAGAAGCTCTCCGTCCAAGGAAACAAGCTGAAGAGCAGCGGCAGGGTCAAATACACCGTGAGGGCCACCAGCACCACGCGCAGCGTTTTGAGCCCGGTGCGCAGCAAATTCAGCTGCCGCTCCTGGGTCAGCAGCTCGTAGTTGTTGATACGCCAGGGTCGGAGGGGGCTGCCGCGCCAGCGCAGGATGCGCTGGTTGATGGCCCGGAAAAAGCGGTTCAGGCCGTAAATCAGCCCGGCCAGCATGAGCAGCTGAGCACGGCCAGGGCGCCGCGCTGGAGCAGCGCGGGCAGCGAGCTGGCCTGCTGGGCCGCCGTGAGCTGGCGGCGCAGGGTGGCCAGGTACTGCCGGGCCACGGCTTGCCGGGGCTGGCCCAGGGCCTGCGCTTCGGCCTCGCCCACGCTCAGCACGTGGGCGTCGGCGTACATGATTTCTGAGTCGCGCTCCGAGTCAACCACGTAAAGCGAGTCGGGCGCGAAAAGCGGGGCGTCCAGCAACGCCCGCAAACGGCCCTGAATGGCCTCGGCGCGCTCGCGCGGCCCGAACGAGCCGACCCGGCCGTACACCCGAAACAAGGTGTCGTTGGGCGCCAGCACCACAGCGGCGCCCGCGGGCGGGGTCGGTGCGGGTCGGGCAGCCGGAGCCAAGGAGTCGGGCGTCTGGGCCGCAGCGCACCAATTTAGCAACAGCAATAAGCAGGTAATAAATGGCTTCATAAGCGGGGAAGGTACGATTTGGCGCACGGCGGCCCCTTCGACCATGTGGTATTGGCTGACGGCCACACGGAAGATTTAACGCCACAATGGGATGGGAGCCGGCTTTGGTATTCTCAGATGGCGGGCTCCTTATCTTTTCCCGTCAGCTGCAGGCTAATCAGCATTGATGCTGCTTGCAAGCAGCATGAGCACGGACGAAATCGTGGTGGCGCGGGCGATAACATCGAGCAGGTACGATACGATGACGGCAATGCTCAGCAAAATGAGGATAGAGTATGGGCCCATAGCAGGGGCATACACAGCCTCACCCCATGGTGGCCGGCTCTGCGCGGTTCGGCAGCTTGTTGTTGAGTAGTAATTCCTGGTAGCATAAATGGCTAAGCGTTGGCAATGCCAATGCTTGACGTCTAGCTGATTTCTATTTCTTTGCGCCGCTTGCGGAAACGCAGCCAGCCAGTAACAATCATCAAAGCCGCGGCCGTTATAGCTCCGTATCCCAGCAGGCCGGTGCGGGACGGGTGCAGTTGAATCAGGACCAGGCCAAAGCCAAGCATGGCCAAGCTGGTGCGCACGTAGGTAAGAAAGGTGCGCTCGTTGGCCAGACGGGTACGTTGCAGAGCCAAGCGGTCGGATAGGGACAACGGGTCAGGCATAAATAAACGAATGAGGAGGAATGAGGAGGAATGAGCCGAATAACATTTAGTGAAGACCACGCGACGGACTGTGGATGGAAAGAGGAGCTGGCAACCTGTCCGCTCTGGCCGGGGTATTACCCGGTATACTTGCGCTCCGGTTACGAGCAGCTAACATGAAAATACTCCTGGTGGAAGACGAGCCCAAGCTGGCCTCGTTCGTGAAAAAAGGCTTCGAAAACGAGGGATACGACTTTAGCGTCGCTTTCGACGGGCGCATGGGCCTCTCGCTGGTGCAGCAGGGCTACTACGACTTGGTCATTCTCGATGTGAACCTCCCCCACATCAACGGCTTTGAACTCTGCCGCCTAATTCGGGCCGACTACCCGCAGCTGCCCGTGCTGCTGCTCACGGCCCTCGACAGCCTCGACGACAAGGTGACGGGATTCGAGGCCGGGGCCGACGACTATCTGGTAAAGCCCTTTGAGTTCAAGGAGCTGCTGCTGCGGGCTCGCGTGCTCACGCGCCGCAGCTCGGAGGCCACGGCCGTCCGGCGCGTGCTGCAGCTGGCCGACCTGGAGCTCAACCTCGACACCAAAGCCGTGACCCGTGCCGGGCAGCGCATTGAGCTGACCACCAAGGAATACGCCCTGCTCGAATTCCTGCTGCTGAACCGCAACCGCGTGATTTCCAGAGTCGACATCGCCGAGAAGGTCTGGGACCTGAACTTCGACACCAACACCAACATCATTGACGTGTACGTGAGCCACCTGCGCAAAAAGCTGGATAAAGGCTACGACCCCAAGCTCATTCACACCGTGGTGGGCATGGGCTACGTCGTCCGCGAAAGCTAACCCCCCGGCCCGATGCTGATTCGCAACAAGCTAATTCTGCGCTTTACGCTGCTGGTGCTGGCCATCCAACTCAGCCTGTCGGCTTTTGTGTACTACTTCCATGCCGCGGCCCGCGAGCAGCGCTTCACCCGCCGGCTGGCCGGCAAGGCCGTGATGACGGCCCGCCTGCACTTGAGCAGCCCGGCCGACTCCACCCGCACGGCCCGCGCCTTTCGGCGGGCCGACCTGCTGACCATCGAGCGGGAGGAAATCAGCATCTACGGCCCCGACAACCGCCTGCGCTACGTGAGCGCCGACACCGTTCCCCAGGCCGAAAACCGGCGGCAGCTGCCCCGCGTGACGGCCAGCGCCGAACCGGTCACGTTCCGGGCCGGAGCCCTGGAGGGCGTGGGCTTCACCTACGGCCCGGCGGGACAATCCTACCGGCTGTTTGCGGCCGGCTACGACGCGCTGGGCTGGTCGCAACTGGCCAGTCTGCGGCTCATTCTGGTGGTGGGCAACGTGGGGGCCCTAGTGCTCATCATCCTGGCCGGCTGGTACTTTGCCGATGAGTCGCTCAAGCCCATTGCCCGCATCATCAAGCAGGTGCGCCGCATCACGGCCCGCGAGCTGAACCGGCGGGTGGACGAGGGCAACGGCACCGACGAAATTGCCCAGCTGGCCATCACCTTCAACCGCATGCTGGGCGGCGTGGAGCAGGCCTTTGAGGCCCAGAAGAGCTTTGTCAGCCACGCCTCGCACGAACTGCGCACGCCCCTGACCGTGGCCCTGGGCACCCTGCAAACCGGTCACGCCTACGACCAGACCATGGAGGAAACCAAGGCCAGCATGGCCTCGGCGGTGGACGATTTGCGTCAGCTCGTGGCACTGACCAACTCGCTGCTCACCCTTGCCCAGGCCGACGAAGCCCGGTTCCGGGGCGAGCCCGTGCGGCTGGACGAATGCCTGACCCAGGCCCTTAGCCAGTGCCAGGGCCGCTACCCCGAGCGCACCATCCGGCTGGATTTTGGCCAAGTGCCCGCGCGGCTGGAAACGCCCTTTGCCGTGGCCGGCAACGCCCACCTACTCACCACGGCCCTGCTCAACCTGCTCGACAACGCCTGCAAGTACTCGCGGGCCGAGGTGCGGGCCACCCTCAGCTACCCCGACTCGGCCACCGTGGCCGTGGCCGTGGCAGACACCGGCATCGGCATCGAGGCCGGGGAGCTGGCCCGCGTGACCGAGCCCCTGTACCGGGCCGAAAACGGCCGCCGGGAGCCCGGCTACGGCATCGGGCTGGCCGTGACGCAGAAGATTGCGCAGCGCCACGGCGGCGCCTTGCAACTCGTGTCGGTGCCCGGCGCAGGCACCACGGTCACGCTGCGCCTGCCCGCCGCGCCGGGCTAGCCCGCGGCTGAGCCGGGTCTTTTAATGTTTTTTAATGTCTCCTTCAGTCCGCGTTAATGTCGCGGGGGGTGCTTTGTGGGGTTCACTGCCGCCTTGCCCTGCTATGAAAGGAGACCACCGCCCCCAAATACTGCTGTACCTGCTGGTCGGGGCGCTGCTGCTTTCGACGGCACTTAACGCCTACTTCCTGCTGCGCCTCGATGCTAATTTGGCTGACCAGCAGGTGCAAGCACAGCTGCAGGACGACAACCCCGCCCGCGAGCAGCCGTCGGTGACGCTGCAGCTGCCGGCCGCGCCGGCCCCGCCCGATACGGTGCAGGAGTTAAAGCCCTACCCCTCTCATTGACTTTGCGATGCCTTCGATTCTCCTTTCCCCCGCCACTTCTCTTAAAATGCTTCCCCGCCAACAACACCTTTTTAATGCCCTGAATGCCTGCGTGGCTGCTTGTAACCAATGCTTCACCAGTAGCCTGGCCGGCGCCATCGATACGTCCCGGGTGCGCAGCATTCAGCTCAGCCGCGACTGTGCTGACCTCTGCCAATTGGTTGCCGCCTTCGTGGCACGCGGCTCTGAGCACGTGCAGTACCTGCTGCGGGAATGCGCCGAGCTGTGCCGCGCCTGCGCCGACGAAGTGACCCAGTACCCGCAGAGCCACTGCCGCCACTGCACTGAGGCCTGCCGCCAGGCCGAGGACGCCTGCCGCACGGCTTATTAACCCGCCTGTCTCTCCTGAACCTCCACCTAACGCCTTCTCGCCATGCGCATCACCGCTAGCTTCTCCGCCTTGCCCCGCCCCGCCCAATGGATGGCGGCCCGCCAGCTACGTCGCGACATTGTCTGCCGCCTCGGCCAGTCGACGGCTTCGCTGACCTGGTGGCGGCAAGCGCTGCTGGAAGTCAACCCCCTGCTGGAGTGGACCAACGACCAGCGGGTGATTGTGGTGCGGCGGGGCCGGACCCTGCTCGACCGCGTGGCCCGCTGCTACCTGCTGTCGCTCTCGCCCGGCTCAGGGCTGGCGGCTAGCCCCGACCCCATCGACGAGGAGCTGTTGGGCTTGCTGCCCTAAGGCCCTGGCGTCATTTTTCTTTTTCTGCTGCCGCTGCCAGCGCCGCCTTGACGCTGCCTCGAACGGCCTTTTGTCATTACCGCTTCCTTTATGCTCCCATTCAACCTGCATTACCTGCGCTTTCGCTGCCTGACGCTCCTGATAGGGGGAAGCACGCTGCTGACCGGCTGTGGCCAGGGCCAGGCCGACGCTAGTGCGGCCACCGCCGCGGAAGCCCCGCAGGCCCTGCCCGTCATGCGCCTCGTGCCCCGCGACACCGTGCTGACCCGGGAATACGTGGCCGATATTCAGGCCGTGCGCAACGTGGAAGTGCGCGCCCGGGTGAAAGGCTACCTGGAAAAAATCTACGTGGACGAGGGGCAGCTGGTGAAGAAAGGCCAGCCCCTGTTCCGCATCAGCGACGCCGAGTACCGCACCCGCCTGGCCCGGCTGCATGCGGCCCGCAGCAACGCCACGGCCCAGGCCCGGGTGGCCAGCCTGGAGCTGGACCGGGTGCGCATGCTCACCGAGAAGAACGTCATTTCCAAAACCGAGCTGGACGTGGCCCAGGCTAAGCTGCGGGCCGCCGAAGCCAGCGTGGCCGAGGCCCGCTCGGCGGAGACCAACGCCGCGCTGATGCTGTCCTACACCCTGGTGCGGGCACCCTTTGATGGCACAGTGAACCGCGAGCCCATGAAGGTGGGCAGCCTCGTTGACGACGGCACGCTGCTGACCACGGTGTCGGATGCCCGCGCGGTGTTTGCCTACTTCAACGTGTCGGAGGCCGAGTACCTGGAGTTTATCAAAACCCGCGCCCAGGACTCGGCCCGCAGCACCAACCAAGCGCGGCTGCTGCTGGCCGATGGCTCGCGCTACGCCCCGCCGGGCAAGATTGAGACGGTGGAAAGCCAGTTCCAGGCCAGCACCGGGGCTATTGCCTTCCGCGCCCGCTTTCCCAATCCCAAGGGCCTGCTCAAGCACGGCGCCACGGGCAAGGTGAGCCTAGCCAACACCGTGGCCGATGCCCTGATGGTGCCCCAGAAAGCCGTATTCGAGCAGCAGGACAAAAACTACGTGTACGTGGTGGACGAGCAGGGCACGGTGCACCAGAAAAACTTCGTGCCCCGGAGCCGCCTAGCCGCCTTCTACGTGGTGAAAAGTGGCCTGCAGCCCGGCGAGCGCATCGTGTGCGAGGGCACGCAGGACTTGCGCGACGGCGCCCGCATCACGCCCCGCCCAGTCACGCTGCGCAGCATGCTGGCCGGCCCCACCCTTAATCCCTAGCCCCATGGTTGAAGTATTCATTCGCCGGCCGGTGCTCTCGCTGGTCATCTCGCTGTTTATTACCCTGCTGGGCGTCGGGGCGCTGTTCACGCTGCCCGTCACGCAGTTTCCGGACATCGTGCCCCCCTCCGTGACGGTGCGCGCCAAGTACAACGGCGCCAACGCCGAAGTCTGCGCCAAGGCCGTGGCCACGCCGCTGGAGCGCGCCATCAACGGCGTGCCGGGCATGACCTACATGAACACGGTGACGACCAACAACGGCACCACCCTCATCGAGGTGTTCTTCGAGGTGGGTACCGACCCCGACCTGGCCGCCGTGGCCGTGCAAAACCGGGTAACAACCATCATCGACGAGCTGCCCGAGGAAGTCATCAAGGCCGGCGTATCCACCGAGAAAGAGGTGAACTCCATGCTGCTCTACCTCAACGTGGTGAGCGACGACAAGGCCGTGGGCGAGAAGTTCATCTACAACTTCGCCGACATCAACATCCTGCAGGAGCTCAAGCGCATCAAGGGCGTGGGCTTGGCCGAAATCATGGGCAACCGCGAGTACGCCATGCGCGTGTGGCTCAAGCCCGACCGCCTGCTGGCCTACAAGGCCGGCGCCGATGAGGTGGTGGCCGCCATTCAGGCTCAGAGCGTGGAAGCGGCCCCCGGCCGCACCGGCGAAAGCTCGGGCCGCGACGCGCAGGTGCTGCAGTACGTGCTGCGCTACACCGGCAAGCTCTTCGAGCCCGAGCAGTACCGCAACATCGTGGTGCGCGCCAACCCCGACGGCTCGGTGCTGCGCCTGCGCGACGTAGCCGACGTAGAGTTTGGCGTGCAGACTTACCGCATGCTGTCCAAGAGCAACGGCAAGCCCTCGGCGGCCATCATGCTCAAGCAGCTGCCTGGCTCCAACGCTTCTGACGTCATCGACCAAGTGAAGGAGCGCATGGCCGAGCTGCAGAAAACCAGCTTCCCGCCCGGCATGCGCTACACCATCAGCTACGACGTGTCGCGCTTCCTCGACGCCAGCATTCACGAAGTGGTGCGCACGCTGTTCGAGGCGTTTTTGCTGGTGTTCGTTATCGTGTACCTGTTTTTGCAGGACTGGCGCTCCACGCTGATTCCGGCGCTGGCCGTGCCGGTGGCGCTGGTGGGCACCCTGTTTTTCATGCAGGTGATGGGCTTTTCCATCAACCTGCTCACGCTCTTTGCGCTGGTGCTGGCCATTGGCATCGTGGTTGACAACGCCATTGTGGTGGTGGAGGCCGTGCACGCCAAGATGCACGAGGAGCATCTTTCGGCCATGGACGCCACGCTGGCCGCCATGCGCGAAATCAGCGGCGCCATCGTGGCCATCACGCTGGTGATGTCGGCCGTGTTCATCCCGGTTTCCTTTATGAGCGGGCCGGTGGGCGTGTTCTACCGGCAGTTTTCGCTCACGCTGGCCATTGCCATCGTCATCTCGGGCGTGAATGCGCTGACACTTACGCCGGCTTTGTGCGCGCTGCTGCTCAAGGCCACGCCCTCAATTGAGGGCGACGCCCACGAGGCCGACCAGCCGCAACCCGGCTTGCTAGGCCGCTTCTTCGCCGGCTTCAACCGCCGCTACGAGGCCTTTGCCGGACGCTACCAAGGCCTGGTGCGCACGCTGGCCAGCCGCCGGCTGGTCACGGTGGGGCTGCTGGTGTTTTTCTTCGCCGCCACCTGGGGCGTCAACTCCATCCTGCCCACCGGCTTCATTCCCAGCGAAGACCAAGGCATGGTGTACGTCAACGTGACCTCGCCGCCCGGCGCCACCGTGGAGCGCACCCAGGCCGTGCTGGACGAGGTGCAACGCGTGGCCCAGACCCTGAAGCCGGTGGAATCCATCTCGACCCTGGCCGGCTACAGCTTGATGAACGACGTGTCGGGTGCCTCCTACGGCATGGGCATGATTAACCTCAAGGCCTGGGACGAGCGCCAGGAGTCGGTGACGCAGCTCATGGACCAGCTGCGGGCCAAAACCCGGCACATTGCCGGGGCCCAGGTGCAGTTTTTCACCCCACCCACGGTGCCGGGCTTCGGCAACGCCGGCGGCTTCGATTTGCGCGTGCTCGACCGCACCGGGCGCGGCGACCTGCACCAGACCAAGGAAGTGACGCATCGCTTTATCCAGGCCCTGAATAAGACGCCGGCCATCGAAAACACCTTCTCCGGCTTCGACCCCAGCTTCCCGCAGTATCTCATTCACGTCGACCCCGACCTGGCCGCCAAAAAGGGCGTGACCGTGGAACGGGCCATGCGCACGCTGCAGACGCTGATTGGCGCCAACTACGCCGCCAGCTTCATCCGCTTCGGGCAGATGTACAAGGTGATGGTGCAGGCCCTGCCCGGCTACCGCACCAAGCCCGAGGACATCCTGAATTTATACGTCAAAAACGACCGGGGCGAGATGGTGCCCTATTCCACCTTCGTGCGCCTGGAGCGCGTGTACGGCCCCGAGCAGTTTACCCGCTACAACATGTACACCTCGGCCACGCTCAACGGCGACACCTCGCCGGGCTATTCGTCGGGCGACGCCATCCGCACCATCGAGCAGGTGGCGGCCAAAGAGCTGCCCCGCGGCTACACCTTCGAATGGAGCGGCATGACCCGCGAGCAGATTATCTCGGGCAACCAGGCCCTGTACGTGTTCGGCATTGTGCTGGTGTTTGTGTACCTGCTGCTGGCGGCCCAGTACGAAAGCTTCACGCTGCCGCTGCCGGTGCTGCTGAGTTTGCCCACCGGCATCTTCGGCGCCTTCCTGGCCCTGAAGCTGATGGGGCTGGAAAACAACATCTACGCCCAGGTTTCGCTGGTCATGCTCATCGGCCTGCTGGGCAAAAACGCCATTCTCATCATCGAGTATGCGGTGCTGCGACGCCAGCAAGGCCTCTCCGCCCTGGACGCGGCGGTGGAAGGCGCCCGCTCCCGACTGCGGCCCATCCTGATGACGTCGTTTGCCTTCGTGGCGGGTCTGATTCCGCTGTGCATTGCCACCGGCGCGGGGGCTATGGGCAACCGCTCCATCGGCACGGCCGCGGCCGGCGGCATGCTCATCGGCACCCTGTTTGGCGTGGTGCTCATTCCGGGCTTGTACGTGCTGTTTTCACGGGATAAGAAGCCGGCTGCCCCGGAGAAGGAGCCGCTGACCGAAGCTGCAGAAGCAACCACGGAAAGCGCCCCGCTTGCTCACGCAACGGCCTAGCCCTGATTTACCCATGATGAATTACACTCCTTCCAATCTGCGCCTCGGCCAGCCCGCTCGATTTGCCCGCCGGCTGGCCACGTTCCTGGCCCTGACAGGGCTGGGCAGCTGCACCGCCCTAGCTCCTCCCGTGCGCACGCCCCGCGCCACCGCCGTGCCGGCCACTTTCGGCGCGGCCGCCCCAGCCGATGCGGCGAGTGTGGCGCAGCTGCCCTGGCCGCAGTTCTTTGCCGACTCCGCCCTCGTGGCGCTTATTGATACCGCCCTGCGGGTCAACCCCGACCAGCTTATTGCCGTGGAGCGCGTGGAAATGGCCCGCGCCGGGCTACGGGCCGCCCGCGGCGCGCTGCTGCCCACCGTGGGTATCGGCGCCAGCGCCAGCTTCGACCGGTTTGCCGACTACGCCGCGCAAGGTCAGACCAGCACCAACGACGGCCGGGAACTGCCCAACGGCGTGCCCAACTTCTTCCTGGGCCTGAGCAGCGCCTGGGAAATTGATGTGTGGGGCAAGCTGCGCCAGCGTCGGCAGGCCGCCTTTGCCCGGGTGCTGGCCAGCGAGCAGGGCCGCCGCCTGGTGCAAACGGCCCTGGTGGCGCAGGTAGCCAGCCTCTACTACGAGCTGCTGACCGCCGATAACCAGTTGGCGGTGCTGGGCAAAAACCGGGTGCTCCAGGAACGGGCCGTGGAGCTGGTTAAGCTGCAGAAGCTGGGCGGCCGAGCCACCGAGTTGGCAGTGCAGCAGTTCACGGCCCAGTTGCTGCGCACCCGCAGCCTGGAAGCCGAGGCGGCCCAGCGCATTGCGGCCACCGAAAACACCCTCAACCGCTTGCTGGGCCGCTACCCCCAGCCCATCCGGCGGGGCCGCGCCCTAACGGCCCAGGTAGTGCCGGCCGCCGTGTCCGCGGGCCTGCCCGCCGCCACCCTGCTGCGCCGGCCCGACGTGCAGCAGGCCGAGCTGGAGCTGGTGGCCAGCCGCGCCGACGTGGCCGCCGCCCGCGCCGCGTTCCTGCCCTCGCTCACCCTCTCGCCCTACCTGGGGCTGAATGCGTACTCGCCCGCGCTGCTGCTGCAAACTCCCGGCTCGCTGGCCTACGGGCTGCTGGGCGGCCTGTCGGCCCCGCTGCTCAACCGCAGCGCGCTCCGGGCCGAGTACGGCCGCTCGGCCGCCCAGCAGCGGGCCGCTTACTGGAACTACCAGAAAGCCATCCAGACCGGCTTCGAGGAAGTGAATACCAACCTGCGCGGCCTGGAAAACTTCCGGCGCGTAACCGACCTGCGCCGGCAGGAAGTGGCCGCCCTCACCCAGGCCGTGGCCGTGTCCAACGACCTGTACCGGGCCAGCTACGCCACCTACCTCGAAGTAGTGACGGCCCAGCGCAGCGTGCTCGACGCTGAGCTGAGCCTATCCGATGCCCGCCGCCAGCAGTTTCTGCTGCTCATTGACCTGTACCGCGCCCTGGGCGGCGGCTGGACAGCGGCCGAAGCACGGCCTTAACTGCTGCCAGCAGCTTGGCCTTAGGGCAGCTGCTGGTTTTTTTTCACTGATTATACGACTCATGTCCCGCACAATAATTGTTTCCAACCGACTCCCCACCAAAGTGCTGCGCACCGACGACAGCCTCAGCTTTCAGCCCAGCGAAGGCGGGCTGGCCACGGGGCTGGGGTCCATCTACCGCAGCAACAACAACGTTTGGATTGGCTGGCCGGGACTGTTCGTGCACGATGCCGCCGAGGAAGCCTACGTGACCGAGCAGCTGCGCGCCGACAGCATGGCCCCGGTGTTTCTGACCGAGCCAGAAATCCGCGACTACTATGAGGGCTTCAGCAACGCCACGCTCTGGCCCACCTTCCACTACTTCCACCAGTTTGCCACCTACGTCGATGCCCATTGGGACGCCTACGTGGCCGTGAATGAGAAATTCTGTCGGGCCGTGCTGGCCCAGGCCGGCCCGGAGGACACCATCTGGGTGCACGACTACCAGCTGCTCTTGCTGCCCGAAATGCTGCGCCAGGCCCGGCCCGAAGCCAGCATCGGCTTCTTTCTGCACATTCCCTTTCCCTCCTACGAAATCCTGCGGCTTCTGCCCTGGCGGCAGGAGGTGCTGCACGGCATGCTGGGGTCCGACCTCATCGGCTTCCACACCTTCGGCTACATGCGCCACTTCCTCAGCGCCGTCTCGCAGTTGCTGGGGCTGCCCACGCAGAGCGGGGAGATTGAAACGGCGTCCCATACCGTGCGCGTTGACGTGTTTCCGATGGGCATCGACTACGAGCGCTACGCGCAGGCAGCCGCCTCCGACGAGGCGGCGCAGCACGAGCAGGTGTACCGCGAGGCCCTGCGCGACACCCGCGTTATCCTCAGCATCGACCGGCTCGACTACACCAAGGGCATTGCCCAGCGCCTGCGGGCCTTCGAGTGCCTGCTGCAGCGCTACCCCGAATGGCGCGAGCAGGTCAGCCTCATCATGGTAGTGGTACCCTCGCGCGACCAAGTGGCGCAGTACGCCGCGCTCAAAGAGGAAATCGACGAGCTGGTGGGCCGCATCAACGCCCAGTACCGCACCATCACTTGGAATCCCATCCAATACTTCTACCACGCCTTTCCGTTGGAAGAGCTGGCGGCCCTCTATCGTATGGCGGAGGTGGCGCTGGTGACGCCCCTGCGTGACGGCATGAACTTGGTGGCCAAGGAGTTTGTAGCCTGCAAGGCCGACCAGCACGGCGTGCTGATTCTGAGTGAGCGGGCCGGCGCCGCCCGCGAGCTGTCCGACGCGCTGGTCATCAACCCTACCAGCACCAGCCAACTGGCCGAGGCCCTGCACACGGCCCTGGTGATGCCCGACGCCGAGCAGCAAACCCGCATGGCAGCCATGCAGGCTCTGGTGCGCCGCTACGACGTGTTTGACTGGACCGACAACTTTCTCGGCCAGCTGGCCCACATCAAGGCCCAGCAGCGCACTTTGGCCACGGCGCCGCTTGACGACCACGCCACGGCCCGGCTGCTGGACGATTTTCAGGCCGCGGGCCCGCGCCTTTTGCTGCTCGACTACGACGGCACGCTCGTGCCTTTCCAGGCCGACCCGCGCCGAGCCCGGCCCGACCAGGAGCTGCGCCTGCTGCTGCGGGCCCTGGCCGAGCTGCCCGATACCCAGGTGGTGGTCATCAGCGGCCGCGACCGGGGCACCCTCACCGAATGGCTGGGTGATTTGCCGCTCGACTTCATCGCCGAGCACGGCGTGTGGCTGCGCCCGGCCGGCGCCGAGTGGCAGCTGGCCCGGCCCCTAAGCAACGCCTGGAAACCCCGCCTGCGGCGCATCCTGGAACTATACGTGGCCCGCACCGCGGGCACCTTTGTCGAAGAAAAGGACTACTCGCTGGTATGGCACTACCGGGGGGCTCAGCCGGCACTAGGAGTGGCGCACGCCCGCGAGCTGGTCAGCCACCTAAGCCTGCTCACGTCCAACACTGAGCTGCAGGTGCTGGAGGGCAATAAGGTGCTGGAAATTAAAAACAGTGGCGTCAGCAAAGGCTATGCGGCGGCCCGCTGCATCGGCCAGTACGCCCCGGAGTTTATCGTTGCCCTAGGGGATGACCGCACCGACGAGGACACGTTTCAGGTGCTGCCCGCCGGCGCCTACGCGGTGCGGGTGGGCGCGGCGCGGCACTCGGCGGCCCATTACCACGTGGGCAACCCCGCCGAGGTGCGCCAGCTGCTGCGGCAGCTGCTAAAAGTGCGGGGCTAGCCTGGGTGGATAATTAGTCAACGGCCCGGCTTGCTGAGCTTGCCGCAGCATCTCCACCGCGCCACCAGCACGATACCGGAGCCGGTATTGTGTAGCGCAGTAGCGCGAACTTTGTAGTTCGCTTCCCCGAACGACACCCGAACGGCGCGGACACGCGAACTACAAGGTTCGCGCTACTGCGCTATGGAACACCTCATGCCGGCTTCATGCCGCAGTCTTTTTTTGCCAGACGGACTTCTTTCTCCACTCCGCGCGGGCGGCCGTAACCCCGCCCACTTCCTACACATTTTCCTCGAATGCCTGACTCTCCTTCGCGCTATGCCCGGGCCCTGGCCTGGCTGGACCAACGCCTCCTCCAGCGGCTCTACACCGACCGGATGCGCCGGCTCATCCTGCAAAGCTTTCCGTTCTGGTTTGCTTCCGTGGTGGTGGGCTTTGTGGCCGTGGGCTACGAGCGGCTGTTTATCTGGGCCGAGCAGGTGAGCTTTGCTTGGCTGCGCCGGGAGCCGCTGCTGGCCTTCGGGCTCACGCCGCTGGCGTTCTTGGTGTCGTGGGCGCTGGTGCAGCGCTGGGCGCCGGCGGCGCGGGGCAGCGGTATACCGCAGGTCATGGCCGGCATCGAGCTGTCTAATCCCGCCCACCACCACCGCACGGGCTACCTGCTCAGCCTGCGCGTGGCCTGCGTGAAGGTGCTGAGCAGCGTGGCCCTGCTGCTGGGCGGCGGCGTCATCGGCCGGGAAGGGCCCACCATTCAGATTTCGGCGGCCATTTTCAGGGCCATCAATCGCCTGCAGCCCGCCGGCTGGCCGCAGCTCTCGCGCCAGATTGCGCTGGTCACGGGCGGGGCGGCGGGCTTGGCCGCCGCCTTCAACACCCCGCTGGGCGGCATCGTCTTCGTGGTGGAAGAACTGACCCAGATGCACATGGCCCGCTTTCGCATGGCCGTGTTTTCGGCCGTCATCGTGGCAGGCCTCACGGCCCAGTCGCTGCTGGGGCCCTACCTGTACCTGGGCTTTCCGAAGGTGAATGCCCACGCCGGCTGGTTTTTGGCCACGGTGGCGCTGGTGGCGGTCATCTGCGGCTTGGCAGGCGCCGGGTTTGCCAAAGTCCTGCTCTGGCTGGGTTCCTACCGCAAGCGCTTCACCACCTGGGGGCAGCAGGCGAGCTGGGTGCTGGGCGGCGGCCTGCTGCTGGCCTTCCTGGCCTACGCCGTGGGCCAGGAAGGCGTGGGCACGGGCAAACCCATCATCAACCGCTTGCTGTTTGCCAACGACGGCCAGACACCCTGGCACCTGTTTCCGGTGCGCTTCGCGGGCATGGCCCTGAGCTACAGCAGCGGCGGGGCGGGCGGCGTTTTCGCCACCTCGCTCAGCGCCGGGGCCGTACTCGGCGACGGGCTCTGCCGCCTGGGCCAGGTGCCGCTTGAAGACCACAACCTGCTGATTCTGGTGAGCATGGTGAGCTTTCTCACCGGCGTGGTGCGCTCCCCGTTCACGGCCGCCATCTTGGTGCTGGAAATGACGGACCGCCACTCGGCCATCTTCCAGCTGCTGCTCAGCGGCCTGATGGCCCAGGCCGTGGCCTCCCTCGTCGACCGGCATTCCTTCTACGAGCACCTGAAGGCGGGCTTCGTACGCGAAACACTGGCCCAGACGGCCAAGGCACCGGCGCGGGTGGAAAACCTCACCGCCTGACCCCCTCTCCAAAAAAGAGAGGGCACCGGTTCGTGAAGGCGTAGCGCGAAATTTGCAGTCCGCATTGGTATGACCGATTGTAATGGCGCGGGGACGCGGACTGCAAAGCCCGTATTACGGCTTCGTCAGGCTCCCCTCTCTTTTGGAGAGGGGCCGGGGGTGAGGTTTTCCGCCCGCAGCTGCGCCAGCAGCGCCGGCGACACGTCCAGGGTGCGGATGGGAAATGGGATGACGATGCCGGCCTCGTCAAACGCGCGCTTGATGCGCAGGATGGCCTCGCTCTTGGCGCCCACGTAGTCGACCTGCTTCTGGTAAGGAATCCAGAAGCGCAGCGTGAAGGTGATGGCGCTGTCGCCGAAGCCGGTGAACATCACCTCCGGCGGCCGGTCGATGAGCAGCTTGGGGAAGTCCTGCATGGCCTGCAGCACCACGCCGCGCACCTGCTCCAGGTCCGAGTCGTAGGCCACGCCACAGTCCAGGTCCACGCGGCGGCGGGTGGTGACGGTGTAGTTAATCACGGCGCTTTCGAACACCTTGCGGTTGGGCACGCGCACCAGCTCGCCGGTGACCTGGCGCATGTCCAGAGTGCGCAGGTTGATGCTTTCGATGGTACCGAAAAAGGCCTCGGTCTGGATGACGTCGCCCACGGTGAAGGGCCGCTGCACGGCGATGATGATACCACCGATGAAGTTGGCCGCAATGTCTTGAAAAGCAAAGCCCAGCGCCAGCCCGATGATGCCCACGCCGGCCAGCAGCGAAGTCACCGTCTTGTCGAGGCTCAGCACCTCCAGCGTGAAAAACGTGCCCACCAGCATCACGCCCAGGTAAGCCGTGGTGCTCACCAGGTTGTTGAGCGTGGCATGGGTCGATACTCGCGGCAGCACCTTGCCCATCAGCCGACGCACCAGCCGCGCCGCAAAGAAGGTCACGACCAGAATCAGCAGGGCAATGAGCAGGTTGGGCAGCAGCAGAATAAACTGCTGCATCCAGCGAACGAGCTTGTCCGACAATAAGTTGAATGCGCGGTTAAGGTCAGTCATGCGGCTGGGGAATGGTGGAGGTTCTACTTACCTACGGCCCTCAGCGGGATTAGGTCCGCCAGCGCGAAAGGCGCACGAAAAATCCATTGCTACGGTCGGCGCGTGGCACTCCCCTGACGGCCCCGCGCCCTTTTTCGTGCCCGGAGCAACTCCCTACGCGTTAGCGTGGGGTTCGCTCTTCCAGCAGCAGCAGCACGGGGTGCTTCCCGCCGCCGCGCACGCTGAGCCACTGGCGAAGGCGCTGCTGCTCGGCCGCCGGCAGGGGCCGCGCGGTGCGCACCGACACAACGACGGTGGTATCGGCCCGCAGCGAATCGGCAGCCGGGCGCACCACGCGGCTCACCCCCAGCTGGCGCACGGCGGGGTGCTCGGCCTGCACTTCGCGCAGCAGGACCGGGGTGGCGGGCAAGCCGGTCAGGGCGGGGTTGTCGGGCTGGGTTAGTATCTGCTGGAGCTGGGCCAGGCGGGTATCGTAGCTGGCCAGGGTCTGCTCGTTGCGGCTGCGCACGTCTTCGAGCAGGCTGTTGCGCATGGTTTGGGCATCGGCCGAGTCCAGCTGCGCCAGGCCCTGGCGCACGGTGAGCTGGGCGTTGGGCAGGCGGTAGTGGACCAGCTGCTGCCGGGCTTGGCGCAGCTGCGTCCGCGTTAGCGGCTCGCCGGTCAGCAGCACGTTGATGGTGCGCGTGTCGGCCTCAACGCGGCGCGTGACCACGAAGGTGCCGGGCAAATTCAGCTGCTCGTCCACGAAGCGCTGGGCGTTGTGAGCAAACACAGTGCGCTGCACGATGCGCGCCGCCAGGTACACGCTGGGCCCGCCCGTAAGCAGTGCGGCAGCCCAGATGGAAAGTTGTACGCGCCGGGCCCGCTGCCGGCTGACAAACGTGTGGTGCGGCAGCGGCAGCACGCGGGCCACCAGAAAGGTGGCCAGGCTGATGAACACACTGTTGATAAAAAACAGGTACAGCGCCCCGAACAGATAGCTCCAGTGGGCCGTTGCCAGCCCGTAGCCGGCCGTGCACAGCGGCGGCATCAGGGCCGTGGCAATGGCCACGCCTGGCACGGCATTGCCCCGCGAGCGGCGGGTGAGGCCCACGGCCCCGGCCGCGCCGCCGAACAAGGCAATGAGCACGTCCCAAGTGGTGGGCTGGGTGCGGGCCAGCAGCTCGGAGCCCGCGTCGGTGAGCGGCGTCAGCCGGAAGTACAGGGCCGACACCAGCAGGCTGATGCCAGCGGCAATGAACAGGTTTTTCAGGCCCCGTCGCACCAGCTCCACCTCGGCCGTGGCTGCCCCGAAGCCGATACCTACGATGGGGCCCATGAGCGGGGAAATAAGCATGGCCCCGATGATGACGGCCGTGGAGTTGACGTTGAGCCCCACCGAAGCCACTAGGATGGCGAAAATGAGCACCCAAAGGTTGGTGCCGCGGAAAGAAATACCCTCTTCCACGCCGGCCACGATGCGGGCCGGGTCGGCCATGTCATGGGAAAGGTCAAAGCGCTGGCGGAGCCAGGTAAGAAAGCGCACGTGCATAAAAGAAAACGCTGTTGAATGCGCTGGATACGCACCCCGCTGCAAGGTAGCCGCAAAGTGCGGCCGCATGTGGGCCAACAAGCAAGGTGATAATCTTTAGGGGTGGGCCTATCGTAACCGCCAGGTATGGCCTCAACCGGCGTTTACCAGCTGCTGGAGAAGTTAATTAGGAAACAGCTGCAGGCAATGGGCCGCGTATTGAAGGGCCGATTCACGGGGAGTGCATTGCCACTGCTGCGCCCGGCGGCCGCCAGGTTGCGGGGCTAGCAGCCCGTGGGCACGCCGCAACGTCGCCTTGGCCGGGGCCCGGGGGGGAGGGGCCGTTTTACCGCCGTCGCTTGCGCTGGGCCACTTGGGGCGTGTGACCGGCAGGCCCGGTGACACACCTTGCCCGCGCCGGTGAAAGAGCCGAATGGCAAGCAGCGGCAGGATGATAACCGCCGCGTTGAGCACCAGCGGAATTTTGCCAAGCGACCAAGCAAAAAAGTAGCTAACCAGCAGCAGATAACTTCCATTGAACGCGCGCTGCCTGGGGTCGGCGGGCCCGGCTCCACGGCTCAGCCACAACGCCAGGCTGCACAGCAGCGGGCCGGTCAGCAATTCCCACGGATTGGAATGCGCGTTCATGGAAATGTGTGAAGGGGTGGGATGAAACGTACCCGGGAACGCGGGGCGCACCAAGACCCCGCAGTTAGCCCTAATTCTCCGCCGCTGGCTTAGCCCGCAAACAACGGAGCCAGCGCCGCGTGCAAGCCCAGGGCGAGAGGCTTGGTGGTAGCGAGCCGCCCTGGGGTGAGGCATTCCTGAATGCGCTGCACCTGCTGACGGCTGTAGTCGACTTCCGCTTCCAGCGCGGGCCGGATGCTGGCGATGTCATTCAGGTGGGCGGGCAACTCCGCGAGCAAATCCCGCAGGGCGCCCTCGCTGGGCGGCTGGCGGAGCAACGTTCGGTGCGTAATGCGCAAGCGTTCGTAGGAAGTGATGGACATGGCAGTAGGACGCTATTCCCGGGTTTTCGCGCCGCCCGACCCAGGAAAGTGATACATTGGCGGCAAACTACGGCTGACCGGATGAGTTAAATACTCTGTGTCAGCCGCTAAGCTGTTTGAATTGGAGCGCTGGCCAAGCTGGAGCCCCTTTTGTTTTGTGGGGCAAAGGAGTCGGGCGGAGATTAAAACGAGGTGAACGAAGCATTAAAATACATTAACGACCCGGCCCATTTGGACGTGGCTGCGTTGGAAGAAGGCCCGCCCGACTTACACGCCACTGCAGCTGGTCAACTAAGCTCCGCTTTTCCGCGTCTACCCAACCCTAACCCGCCCCTGGCTTTTAGATGGAATTATACAATACCCTGGCGCTGCTAATCGTCATTTCCGCCGTATTCGGCTACGTCAACCACCGCTTCCTCAAGCTGCCCGGCACCATCGGGCTGATGGTGCTGGCCCTGGTGTCCTCGCTGCTGGCCATCGGGCTGGGCAAGCTGGGCGTCGACTGGGTGCTGACCGCGGGCGAGTTGGTGCGCGGCATCGACTTTCACGTCGTGCTCATGCAGGTCATGTTGAGCTTTTTGCTGTTTGCTGGCTCCCTGCACGTCGACCTGCGCGCCCTGGGCAAAGAAGGCGTGGCCGTGGGCGCGATGGCTACGGCCGGCACGCTGCTCTCCACGGCCCTGGTCGGCACGGCCTTCTACTACCTGCTGCCGCTCTTCGGTCTGCCCACCGATTTTATCTACTGCCTGCTGTTCGGGGCGCTCATTTCCCCCACCGACCCCATTGCGGTACTGGGCATTCTCAAGCAGGCGCGCATCGACCCGCGGCTGGAAATCCGCATCGTGGGCGAGTCCCTCTTCAACGACGGCATTGCCGTGGTCGTGTTCATCAGCTTGTTTCAGATTGCCCAGTTCGGGGGCGAGCAGGCCACGCCCGCCGTTATCGGCCAGCTGTTTCTGCAGGAAGCCGTAGGCGGCCTAGCTCTGGGCGCGGCCCTGGGCTACGCCGGCTTCTGGGCCCTGCGCAGCATCGACCACTACCAGGTGGAGGTGCTCATCACCCTGGCTTTGGTGATGGGCGGCACCGCCTTGGCCGCGCAACTGCACACGTCGGGCCCGCTGGCCATGGTAGTGGCGGGGTTGATTGTGGGCGACCGGGGCCGGCAGCTGGGCATGTCGGACGTGACGCGCGAGTACCTGGACAAGTTCTGGGAACTGCTCGACGAGATTCTCAACGCCGTTTTGTTCGTGCTCATCGGCCTGGAGATGCTCGTACTTGATATCAGCCGCACTACCCTGCTCGTGGGCCTGGCGGCCATCGTCGTGGTGCTGCTGGCCCGTTGGGTGTCGGTGGGAGTACCCCTGGTCCTGTTGCGGCGCTACTACCCCTTCGACCGCCAAACGCTGCGGGTGCTGACCTGGGGCGGGCTGCGGGGCGGCATTTCCGTGGCACTGGCCCTGTCGCTGCCCGAGTCCATGCCGCGCGACCTGATGGTGGGCATTACCTATGTGGTGGTGGTGTTCAGTATCATCGGACAGGGCCTCACCATCGGCCCGCTGGTCAAGCGGCTGGGTCTGAGCACCGGCGAGGCGCCCGCCGATGCCGGCCATTAACTGCTCATAAACGCACCACATGCACCGACTCCGCGCCCTCTGGCAGAACCTCAACGCCAGCCTCTGGTTTGTGCCCACCCTGATGGTGGCCACCGCCATCGGGTTGGCCTTCGCCCTGGTGTTTTTGGACGCCGGCATGAGCCACGACTGGGTGCCGGACTACCCGCTGCTGTTCGGGGCCGGCTCCGACGGGGCCCGGGGCATGCTCACGGCCATTGCCGGCTCCATGGTCACGGTAGCGGCCCTCATCTTCTCCCTGACGCTGAGCACGCTGGCGCAGGTGTCGAGCCAGTACACGTCCCGGGTGCTGCGCAACTTCATGCGCGACCGGGCCAACCAGCTGGTCCTGGGCTTCTTCGTCAGCATTTTCGTCTACTGCCTGATAGTGCTGCGCACCATCCGCGGCGGCGACGAAGGGGGCTTTATTCCCTCCCTGGCCGTGTTCATGGGGCTCGTGCTGGCCCTGGTCAGCATCGGGGTGCTGATATTCTTCATCCACCACATGGCCACGGCCATTCAGGCATCTACCATCATCCGCCACGCCACGGAGGAAACCCACGCGGCCATTGCGCGCCTGTTTCCCAGGCAGTTGGGCGAGGAAGCCGACCCGCAGCAGGCGCAAGACCTGCTCCGCCAGGCTGGGGAGCTACGCTGGCAGCCGGTGCCCGCCCGGGCCACTGGCTACGTGCAAAGCCTGGACGAGGAGGCCCTGCTCGCGCTCGCGCGTCGCCTCGGGAGCGTGGTGCGTATGGAACACGGCCTGGGCGGGTTCGTGGCCCGGGGCGCCGCCCTGGTCAGCGTGGCGCGCTACGAGCCGCCGGCCGCCCCTACGGTCCTGACGGAGGAGCTCACCGCGCAACTCAACGACTGCTTCAGCCTGGGCAGTCAGCGCACCATCGAGCAGGACGCTGGGTTCGGCTTACGCCAGCTCGTGGACATTGCCCTCAAGGCCCTCTCGCCGGGCATCAACGACACCACCACGGCCATCATCGGCATCGACCACCTGAGTGCACTGCTGGCGCAGCTGGCCGACCGGCGCTTTGAGCAGCCCTGGCGCACCGACCACGAGCGGGTCCGCGTCATCGCCGTGCGCCCCACCTTCGGCGGCTACCTGGCCACGGCCTTCGACCAGATACGCGGCAGCGCCGACGGCAACGCGGCCGTGTACTTGCGCCTGCTCACAGCCCTGGCCACCATCGGGCAGCGCGTCCACGCTCCGGCCCGCCACCAGGCCCTGCGCCAGCAAGCCGAGCTGATTGCCGAAGCCGCCCGGCGCACCCTGCCCACGGACTACGAGCGGGAGCAGGTGCGCCAGCGACTGGCGGAGGTGGAAAAGAACCTTGGGGCGGTTGTTGAGCCGAATAACCCGTAGCAGCCAGATTTTATGCCTCTTGAAGCCAGGCACTGGCTTGGTCGAGGTCGTCAAAAACGGCTACCTGCAGGCGGCGGCGCAGGCCGTCAAGCACCGTTTCCGTGTGCAGGCGGTGGCCCGGGTCCGGCGTGGGCAGGGCGGCGTAACGGGCCAAGGCCGTTTCGGCCAGCGTTTGGGGCAGCCACTGGTCGAGCAGCCACAGCCGGTCGGCTTCGTCGGGCGCTTCGGGCATGGCATGGTGGTCGGCTAAAATGGCTTTCAGTTTGTGGCGCTGCAAGAGGTTGCGCACATGTACGTACAGGGCCCGAAACTCTGGGCTCGTCAGCGGCGCTCCCGTCCAGTGCAGGTACACGTAGGCCTGGGGAACAAAATCGACCGCGCCCACGGCATTGGAAAAATAGAAACGAGTCGGAACCACGCGAATAAACTAAGTCGAAACAACTGCCTTACGGGTAGACAGCACGCACGGCTGAAAACTGCCTCCGCCCGGCGGGCTACTCCGATGCGCTTTTCGTCGGCGGCTCGGGGTCGCGTGCGGCTGCCCGGGCCGGTGGCACGCCAATGCTGTCTTCGGTCGTTTTCTCGCAACCCGCTAGCGTGACAAGTAGGGCGGTCAGGTCCAACAAGGCCTTAAACTGTCCAAAAACAGCATTAGAAGTGCGCATAATAAATTGATAAAGAGAATACAACGCGCTGACACAAATCCTTAAAACGGTCCTTTTGAGGGTACTCACGCCTCTGCTGCACGGCACCAACCCTTGCCCGTAGCGAACGTGAAGGCGAGAAGAAGGGGCCCAACTGCTCTAATCATTTGACGCAGCCAGAGTAAGTAGTGTATAAGAAAACGGTAGTTTTTTTTAAAGAAATTAGTCATTCTCAGCCCATGCTTTACGGGATGCTTCAATTTGGCGGGCAGTGGTGTTTTGATTGTAGCGCAGGGTAGTTTTAGTATTCACATGGCCGGTTGCCTGCATGACCACTTCCAGGGGAATGTTCTGGGCCAATGAAAGCGTGGTAAAGGTGCGACGGGCGGTGTGACAACTAATCAGTTGGTACTTGGGAACAGCTATTTTCTTTGGCTGGCTGGTTTGCCTGTAATAAGTAATTTTCTCGGTGAGGTCGTTAATGCTGGCCCGTTCACATACTCTTTTGATGTACTCGTTCAACTTGGGGTTAGTAATAGGTCGCAACTCGCCCCGCCACCATTTATCCAGCAATTGCCGGGTGCACTTCCGTACATAAACCTCCACCGCGATGTCCGTGGTCTTTTTCGGCACAAGTTGCAGCACATCGCCTTTGTCATGTTCCTTTCTCAGGGACATGGCATCGCTATAGCGCAGGCCGGTGTAGGCCATGAGTAGCCACAACCCTCGCGCATTCTCCAAGGAAGGGGGCAGGTCAGTCAAGGCTTCGAGCT
Organism: Hymenobacter jeongseonensis; assembly: GCF_015694725.1. GTDB lineage: Bacteria > Bacteroidota > Bacteroidia > Cytophagales > Hymenobacteraceae > Hymenobacter > Hymenobacter jeongseonensis. The sequence continues at coordinate 101,438 of NZ_JADQDQ010000012.1, forward strand.
GACTTAGCTCCTGGGAGGTAAGCGATACCACTGCGGGTTCAACAAACTTCCACCCCCATCCCCGAACATCAATGCGTGGAGTAAATCCTCGGTCAGCGGCGTCCGCCAAAAACTCTTTCAGAATTTTGAATTGCTTGTTGACGCTGCCATCGGCGAGTTTCTTCTCCTCGGCCAAGTAAGCTCCGAATCGGTCTTTCCACTCGAGGGTCAGGTCAGCATATTCTAAGGGTCGGTGGGATTGTTCGGCAAAAGCCACCAAGTGATTATAGGTAGTGCGATGGGACTTGACCGTATTCGCCGTATTCTTTTTGGTCATCCGGTCCAGGTAAGTCACGAAGTCAGAAAGGGGTTGCGGACGCACTGGCGCCGATGCAGCGGTATTTTCAGGCTCGACAACTGCTCGAAGCTGCTCGGCGGTGGGAAGCCACCCAGCAGCCCGACATTCCTGCCAGTAGTCGAGCAACCGCTTTTTCATGCGTTCGTTGTTCGCATTGATTGTCCGGTTACGGTCCGTCTCAGCGCCACGCTTTGGTGTCTTAGCACGTTGCTCGTCTCCGCCATCCCATTGGTCGGGCTGTATTTTATCCCCCGTATAAATGCGAACCCGACCACCCCCATTTTGAGGATTGAACCATATAAAAATTGCCGTGGGCTTTTCGCCGTTAGGCTCCTTGAGATGAAAGGAAACCGTAGCCATAAGTGGAGAGGATTGATTCAGTGCTCAAGTTACGGAAAATCAAGTCCAGGGTACAGTATAGGGTACAAAGAATCAGTATAAGGCAGGAAATCATTCTATACGCTCTCGTTGCATCCTATGAGAAAATCCATCAGTTAAGCCCATTATCAATATTTTTCAAAAAAACCACATGAAGAATCATATACCAGTGGGTATAAGTAATATTCCCCTACGGACTACAAAGTGTCACCTATAGACACAGCAAAACCCTTCTTAGCAATAAGGAGGGTTTTTTTATGCCTTCTAAATTTCGTGGCGTTTCAAGCGAAGTAAAATCTTCAAGGCGTCTGCTCATTCGGTTGATGGCTGCTTTCTTCGAAATAAGGTTGGTGTAACACTCCCCTTCCAGCAGCGCTATTCATAACTGTCGGGCCGTGCTACGATTGTATCGGGCAAGGCTCTGCTAATAGCACGGCTACTTGGCTAAGAGTTGTGGCTGTATAGACGGCAAAAATCGCCGTATCTTATCGCCCCAGGCCCGCTTGTCCCGCTATTAATCAGTGTCACTCTTCACTTCGCCTCCTCCTACTAGCAATGCGTTGTTTCCGGTTTTCCTGAAGCTGGAGCAATTTCGGGTGCTGTTGGTGGGGGGTGGCAGTGGGGCGCTGGAGAAGCTGATGGCCATCCTGCACAACAGCCCTGCCACGGCCGTGACGGTGGTGGCGCCCCGACTACTGCCCGCGTTTGCGGAACTGGCTGGGCAATACAACCGGGTGCAGCTGCATGTACGGGCCTATGCCGAAGCGGACCTTGATGCGCACGACTTGGTGTTCGTGGCTACCGACGAGCCAGCGCTGAATCGGGCCATCAAGGCGGCGGCGGCAGCGCGCCGTTTGCTCACCAATGTGGCGGATATGCCGGATGAATGCGATTTCTACCTGCCGTCGGTGGTGCACAAGGGCGACTTGAAGGTGGCCATTTCCACCAACGGCAAGTCGCCCACGCTGGGAAAGCGGCTGCGGGCCGTGCTGGAGGAATCACTGCCAAACGAAACGCAAAGCCTTATGCAGCAGCTGGCCGTCATTGGCCATCGATTACAGGGCGATTTTACGCAGAAAATCAAATACCTAAACGCCGTGACGGCCGAGCTGGCCTACGGGCCCGCTTTTGAAACGCCCGCTACTGCCTACTGGCGGCGCGTGGCCACGGGCGCACTGGTCACGTTTGCGCTGTTTATTCTGCTCAATATTCTCTCCTACTACGTGACGTGGGCGCAGGCCTGGGCTTTTGTAAGCAGTTCGGACACGTTTTACCTGTTCGTGGCGGTGGGGTTTGTGGCGCAGCTCATCGACGGCTTGCTGGGCATGGGCTACGGCGTGGTTTCGGCCATTAGCCTGATGTCGCTGGGGCTGAATCCGGCGGCGGTGAGTGCCAGCATTCACACGGCCGAGATGTTTGCCAGCGGTGCCTCGGGCTACCAGCATTACCGCTTCGGCAACGTTAACAAGCGCTTATTCAAGGCGCTGCTGCTGCCGGGCGTGGCGGGGTCGGTAAGCGGCGCGTTGCTGCTCTCCTATTTTGGCGAACAATACGCCAACTGGATTAAGCCCCTTCTGGCTTTTTACCTGCTGCTGCTGGGACTACGCATTCTGAGCAAAGCCTTGCGCCGGCAGCGGGAACGGCGGCGCAAGGTGAAAAATGCGGGTTGGCTGGCCGGGGCCGGGGGCTTTCTCGACTCATTTGGTGGGGGTGGCTGGGGGCCGCTGGTCACCAGCACCCTTATTGCCAATGGGCGCACGCCGCAGTACGTCATCGGCACGGTGAGTTTGGTGGAGTTCTTCGTGACGTTCGCCAGCGCGCTCACCTTTTTCTCCATTCTGGGTATTTCGCATTGGCAAATCGTGGCCGGCCTCATTGTGGGCGGCGTGGCTGCGGCACCCCTGGCTGCCAAGCTCAGCGGGCGCATTCCCACCCGGTGGATGTTTGTGGGCGTAGGGCTGATGGTGATTGGGTGGAGCTTATGGACCCTTCGCAAGCTGTTTTAAGGCCGCTTTTTGATTGACAAAACGGATTGCTCTGTCTTGTTGAACATCCAAAGGCCTCCCCTCTTAAAACGACTCGGCTAAATTCCGTTCCGCTTGCGGTGCCTGCACTAGGCTGCCGCACCTTATCGCCCGCGCCGCTGGGGTGTCCACCAGCACAGACGCCAGCCGGACCCGTTGCCCGACAAAACGCCTGTGGTGGTAGTTGGGGAGGCCCACGCAGTGGGTAGACCACCGGTACAGTTTCCCCAGTGTATCGCTACCTCTGGTGCTTCTGATAACGATGCGCTCCTTCTTATTTACGGCCCAGAAACCGCCTTGGCGATGCCAGAAATACGGAATTCAGGCTTCGGTTATTTGGTATTCGTTTGGTTTTGAAATTCCTGGCGCCAGTTAGGCTCGGTATCCATCCCAGGGGCCGCGCTGGGCATTTCGCCGCCCCGGCCGCCGGGCACCCGGTATTTTACTCCGTATTCCTACGTATCACCCTTGCTAACCAGTGGGCTACCGCCGGCGCGCCATGCGGTACAGTCGTCCCTTTTCATTGCTTACTACCAAGGTCGAATCGTTGAGAAACACCACGCCTTCGGCCTGGCCGGTGGTGGGCAGGGCCCGAAACTGCTTGCGCCCATCGAAAAGGCGCTGGCCAGGCTGCTGAGCAAATAGAAACACGCCCCCGTAGCCAAGCAAGGCCACCGTGCGCCCGTCCGGGCTGATGTCGGCCGATGTGATGGGCCGGTTCAGGCGGATGCTGTCGCGCAGCACGGCCACGTGCCGGCCCGGGCGGGCGGGCAACACGTAGTGCTTCACCCATTGCTGCCGGCTACGGTCCTTGCTAAACAGGTGCAGGGTGTCGTTGAACCAGAAAAAAGCCTCGCAATCGAAATTGCGGCGGCTCCGGCGCGGGGGGAAATCACGCTGGTCGGGGTAGCGAAAGGCAATGGTATCGACCCGGGGCTGGCCAGCGCGCGGGTTGGTCCGGTAAATGGCCAGGTTCCGGCGCTGGTTGGCATTGTTGCCAAAATCTCCGATGTACAGGCACCCGGCTGCATCCCGAGTTAGGTCCTCCCAATCGGTATTTGGCAGGGGCGCGAGGTCGAGCAGCCGCACAGTCTTATGGGGCAGTACCACGAGGAAGAGGCAGGCCGGCGTGCCGCCGTCGCCGTGGCTCCATACGCCTTGCGCAGAATCGGCAAGCGCCAGGCCGGAGCTTTCGCGCAACGCTGCCGGAAGCCGTCCCATGCGCTGCACGGCATAAGGCGCCCGCTTAAACGGGCCGCGGCCGTGATTTGCCGGGGCGCCGATGAGCAAAGCGTGCAAAAATACGACTATCGGAAAAAGCGCGTCACGCAGCAGATATGGCATAAGTACAAATTGATGCGAAGCGGGATTTGCTACCAAGGCAGCAGGGACAGTCAACAACTGTGGCACTGCTCAGCACGAAGCGGGCAAAAAACTCCTGCGTCAGTAAAGATAGTTTTATCCTATTTGAATGATGCTAAAGCCAGCCAACAGGCTATCCAATCGTGCAAAAGATGGGCGAATAGCGAAGTATTATAACCATCTGAATGAACCTATGCCAACTAAATGCCATGCTGAAATACTGCTTACAAAAGAGATAAGCAAGATTCTATAAAGGTGTATTATTTTATAAAAACTCTAATTATCACATACTTATTAGTCCACAAAGCATCGATACGCAGCGCTTAGCCTGGTAAGGCGTTGTGCTCCTTTCACTCCGTGTGTGATTGGGAAAGGATAAATCAGCGGGAAACTATTCACAGGAGTTGAAGAGGGGAAATCCTATCTGGCCCCTTGTGAAATTTTATAACAAATCCAATACAGGTTAGGCAGCAATTAAGGTTGAGGGTTGCACCGCCCACTTACAAGAAAAAAATGATGTACAAAATTATGTCCTGCAATTCTGCTTTGCTCCGGGCCGCAAAATCCTAAAACCGGATAGGTAAATAGTGAGAGCAAGCGTAGAACTCCGTCAGCGCGATATTTATTTGATTTTCAATTATTTGAAATCAATAAAGCTTGGGTAACGACTGACAGCTAAGCTCCAGCTTAAGCAAGCAGGATGCTCTCTTCTATTGCGCTACTTATATGAATAGTTTTTTCTGGAAAGTGGCCTTGTTTCCAAGCCATTACGGCTGAGGTTAGTCTTGTTTCTATAAATCAACTAGTACTTTTGTAAGAGCCGAGCATTATTGTATCCTACCAATACAACACCTCTTTCAGTATTAAATTTTTTTAACTTAAAGTACAATTACTATTGAGACGCTTTCTTTCACTTCTGCTCTTATTTATCAGCCAGTCTGTTTTTTACGTTAACGGCCAGACACCTACGCGAACTGCAAAAGACTATATTAGACCCTACACCGAGCCGTTTCAGTACGGCGTCAATCTTGGATATTACAGTTCTGCCTGGACCGACGAAAAGATGGCGGCAGCTTCCCAGAAATTGGGCGTGCATTCGGTACGGCCTACGCTGCCCGAGCACTTCGTTGAACAGTACGGCTACGGCATCCGGGCCGGCACGTTTGATGCCTATTTGAATACCTACGGCATGAAGGAGCTGACCTGCTTTGTGGAAGGTCCCTCGGAAGCGCACCGCGACCAGACCATCTACCCCGGCGGGACTCGTTCTTCGCGGCTGTTTGCCCGCATGTACGACCCCATCTGGAACGCCGATGGCACCGTGAACCAGAACAACTACTACGCTTACTACCTCTATAAATTGCTATTGACCTACGGCGACAAGGTGCGCTTCTGGGAAGTAGTGAACGAGCCCGACTTCACGTACGCATCGAACAAGGACGCGTGGCTAACCCGGGCGCCCACGCCCGACGAGATGCCGAACGTGCAGGCCCCCATTTTCCACTACGTGCGCATGCTGCGCATTAGCTATGAGGTAATTAAGAAGTACCGCCCCGATGCGTACATCACCACCGGCGGCGTGGGCTACCCCCAGTTTGTGGATGCCCTGCTGCGCTACACCGACAACCCCGACGGCGGCAAAGTAACAGCCGCCTACCCCCACACCGCCGGCGCGTACCTCGACGCGCTGAGCTTCCACAGCTACCCCACCTACTCGCTGCACTACTGGGACACCAGCATCAACGGGTTCAAATACACTCGCTCGTCGGATTACGCCATTGCGCAGCTGCTGAAAGAGCGGCAGACCATGGTGGACGTGCTGAAGAAGTACGGCTACGGCACCACTTATCCGGCCAAGAGCCTGCTCATGTCGGAAGCCAACGTATCGCGCCGCACTTCCGACGACCGCACGGCGTCGGACGAAGGCCAGCGCAATTTCGGCATCAAATCCTTGGTTTTGACGCAGGTAAACGACATTAAGCAGTTCTATTTCTACCAGTTGGGCGAGTCGGTGAACGCGCCGGCGGTGGGCACGTCCGTATCGGGTGCCGATGAGCTGGCGCTGATGGGCTTATACGAAAACTTCAAGCGCGACGCCCCCGGCGCGGAGAAAGTTACCCAGTTGGGCCAGGCCTTCGCCACTACTTCCAAGCTCCTGTACGGCTATAAGTACGACGCGGCCCGGACCGCCGGCCTGGCTTTGCCCAGCAGCCTCAACGGCGCGGCTTTCAGCAAGAACGGCGTGTACGCCTACGTGCTGTGGGCTAAGGCTTTGGTCGACAACACGGAGTCAGCCAAAGGAACGTATTCCTTCCCTGCTAGCTGGAACCTGACCAGCGTGCAGCGCTACGAGTGGAACCACGCCACCACCAACGCCAAAACCTCCGTATCGCCGCAAAACATTGCCCTGACGGAGACGCCTTTGTTCTTCACCCAAGGCACGGGCAGCGTGGTGGTATCGCCCACCCCGACCCCAACGCCTACGCCTACGCCTACGCCAACTCCGACCCCCACCCCTACTCCGACGCCAACGGCTTGCACCGGCACGGGCAGCCTGCTACGCGAACAGTGGAACAACCTCTCGGGCACGGGCATCGCCGCCATTCCGGTTACGACCAAAGCGACCAGCAGCGCCGCCATCACGCAGTTTGCTACCCCCAACCAGACTAACTATAATAACGGGGCGCGCATCCGCGGCTACGTTTGCCCTCCCCAGACCGGTGACTATATCTTCTGGATTGTGGGCGACGAAACAGCCGAGCTCTACCTGAGCACCAGCGATGACCCCACCAAGAAGGTGCGCATCGCCTACAGCACCGGCTGGACCAGCTCGGCCAGCGACTTCACCCGCATGCCCAGCCAGCAGTCCGTAGCCATCAAGCTACAGGCCGGCACGCGCTACTACATCGAAAGCCTGCACAAGCAGAGTTGGGGTGCCGGCTACCTTACCGTGGCCTGGCGCCGTCCCGACGGCGTTCGTCAAGAACCTATTCCCGGTTCGGCCCTGATTCCCTTTGGTACAACGGCAATTGCACCGGCTCCAGCACCAACTCCTGCACCGGCTCCATCGCCAACACCAACAGCCTGCGCTGGAACGGGGAGCCTGACGCGGGAGCAGTGGAACAACGTGAGCGGCGCCACCGTGGCCGCCGTGCCCACCG
>NZ_JADQDQ010000013.1 GCF_015694725.1 Hymenobacter jeongseonensis
CAACCGTAGCACTGCCCGGCGCTACCGTGGAGCGACGTGAGGGAGCAAGTAAAGGAAATGTAGTTTGCGGAAACGGTCCGAATCGCAAAACGAGCGATACGAGCATTAGAAAAGACTACCTTGCTTTCGATCAAAGCCCTGTTACGCGGCTTAACCAGCGTCCTGGCTTTGCTGTGCGTATACGCCCCGCTGCTGCATGGTTAACTCCTTTACTGTCCGTTTTCGGCCTCTTCTTGCCCTACTGCTATTGGCAGGGGGGACCTACGCCCAGCAGGCTCCGGCTCCCCGTCCTTATCGCATTACGACGACAACCGCGGCCCTATTTGCGCAGGCACAAGCCCGCCCTGCCCCAGCCAGCATAGTATCCGACAAGCAGGGCTTCACCCGCAGCGGCGAAACGTTCACCCTCCGCTTGACCAAGGGCCGCCGCCTGCGCTTGGTGAGCAAACCCACCGCTGCATTCGAAGAAGAATCAGCCGAGTTGACTTACGTGGGAAAGCTCGCCCACTTGCCCAAGTACGTGCTGCACGTGCTGTATTACGAGGGTTCGGCCTACCTGCTGGTGGACGAGACGACGGGCGTCATCGATACGCTGCAAGGACCTCCGGTGCCGAGTCCCAAACGGGGGGCAGTAGCCGCCCTCTACCAAGGCTACCCGTTCGAGGGCGCCCTAAACGGGGTCGAGGTGTTTCAAGTAGCCGCGCCGCACTTGCGCCGCAAATTCAGCATTGCGCAGGGCAAGTGGGTGCCCTATGAGCTGGCGTGGGTCGATGAGCGTAACTTTCTGATCAAGTGCCTCCCCGTGGCGGTGGAAGAAGCCATTGACAGGGGCAAATTGCCCGAGAAAACCCGGCAGAACAGCCAAAAATTCACCTATCTGCGGGTGACAATGCGTTGAATACGCGGTAGTGCTTGCCTGCATTTGGACTGCTGCAGCACGGCGAGACAAGTTTAGCGAAACGGTCGAATAAAAAGACTGACGACTCAAAGTAACAGCATCGCCAGCCGTTTTCGCTGCCAGTACAGCAACCCCACTACCGGCACCAGCAGCCACCAGTAGCTCAGCCCCTGCTCGGTCGTTGCCGTGGCCACCGCGCCCGGTGCTGCCGCCACGGGCGCCTTGGGCTTGGTGACCGTGGTGGCCACCGCGCCGGCCCCGGCCGCGACGGAGCCGGCCGGCTTGGTCAGGGCCGTACTGCCGGCCCCCGTGGCCACGGCGCTGTGCTTGATTTTAACGGTGCGCGGCTGGAGGCCGGACCGGGCCAGGTTGGCGGTTTGGGCCTTCTGCCACTGCCGGCGCTGGCGGGGTGTGCTGCCGGCCGGTGCCGGTACCAGGTACGCCGGCAGGTCGGCCAGCGAGTCGAGCACCAGGGGAGTGCTCACAAAGGCCACCGATGGAGTGGGCGGCGGGGTGTCAACGGGCCGGCTGCCCACACAGGAAGCCAGGCTCAGGGCACAAAGGGCGAATAGTAGCGGGGTTCTCATCGTTGCAGGTAAAGGGCAGCCTCGCGGCCGCGGCGAAGGGTCAGGCCCCGGTTGGGCTCCAAGACGCGGGTGCGGGGGTTGGTGACCTTGTTCCAGGCCCCGAACGCGGCCGTGATAGCGGCGGCATCGGTGCTGCCCAGGTTAGCCAGGCGCAACACGCTCGACTTGTCAAAGCCCCCGGTCCCGATGTTGAAGCAGAAGCTCACCATCGCGTCAAACTGCTTCTGGGTCACCGCGCGCGTCAGCCGCTTCGCCACGTGGGCGCCGTACTTACTATCCACGTCGCGCTGGAGCAAGGCGCTGGCTTCGGCTTCGGTGAGGGTGGCGTAGAGGTACTTTTCCTCGCCGTGCAGTATCACGTGGCCGTAGCCAATGGTGGCCTTGCCGGCCGAGCAGAAGTACTTGCGGGCCATGAACCGCTCTTCTCGCTTAATCAGGTCGAGCCCTGCTTTAGAAATTTTCATGCGTTGGTTCTCTCGGCTTCGCGCCGGCGACGGGCCTGTTTGGCCAGGTTGAAAAAAGCGGTGTGCAGGCTCGTGTAAGCCACTTGCTCGTAGGTGCCGTAGGTGCCGCGCTCGGCCAACTCGGCCAGCATTTCCAGCACCTCCGTGCCATCGCCTTTGGGCTGGGCCTTCGGAGCGGGGCCTTCGCCGGCTGGCTCGGGCTTTTTATAGAGGTCGGCGTAGGCGCGGTGCACGAAGCGCTGGGCCTTCAGGAAGTGGTGCAGCACCACGACTTTGTGCCCCAAGGGCAAGTCGGCCAACTCCACGGCGCGGGCCTCGGCAATCTTGCCGTGGTACCGCTCCCGGCGCTGCCCGTCCCAGCGGGGGTCGTTTTCGTCGATGCCCACGGCGGCCGGCCGGCAGAGCGTGGCCACCAACTGGTCGAGGGCGCGGGGCTGCGGCTGGCGGGGCCGGGCGAAGTGGTGAAAGAAGAGCGTGGCCATCGCGTACTCCACCAGCACGGCATCCGTGAGGTTGGCCTCGGGTAGCAGGTACACCCGGCCCCGGTGCTTGAAGCTGGGCAAGGCCGAGGCGTCGAGTTCCTCTTTCCAGACCCAGCCCACCAGGCTCACCAGGTCCCACAGCTGCTCGGACGTGAGCCGGCGCAGCTGCTTATCCTTCAGTTGCGGGCACCAGGCCCGCACGATGGCCAGCCGGGCGGCCACCGAATCGTGCACCAGGTGCGGGGCCGCGGCCAGCAGCTGCCGGGCCGTGAGCTCCCCGTAGCGCTCAGGCAAAAAGTAGGGCCGCTCGTCGAGACGAAAACGAATCATAGGTTGGTACTTTATTCGCCGTGGGTTGGTACTTCAGCGGGGGCGGCGGGTGGCTCCGGCAAGGGCGGCTCGGCCTCTACGGCGCGGGTAATGCGCTTTTGTAGCAGGTCGGCCACGGCTTCATCGACTAGGCCCAGCTTGCCAAACGAGATAATGAGGCTGCGCATGTGGACGATGACAAACGGGGCCATTGCCAGCTGCGAGAGGAAGAACAGGCCCGGCTCGTGGGCGGCAAACCCATGGGCCAAACCCAGCAGCACGGTGTAGGCCACCAGGCGCAGCAGCAGGTTGCGGGGCACCAGCGGCTTGCCGGCGACTAGGTTGTTGGTCACCACGTCGAGCACCACCAGCACCAGCAGCAGGTAGTAGGTGTAGGCCGGCGACCAGATGTGCATTTCCACGAAGCTGCTGAGCCCGGCCAGCACCACGGCCCCGATTTCGAGGTTGAGAAAGCGAGCGCCGAGCATCAAACGACGAACGTGGGCTTACCCGAATTATCAAACAGCTCGGCCGCCCGCACCTCGGCCAGCGGGCTTTCAGCGTCAAGGTGCCGCCGCAGCCGCTCCAGGTACTGCGTGGCCAGGCCCAGGGCTTTGCGGCTGAGCGCGCCCACCACGTCGGCCGAGGCCGCCTGCCGCTGGCGAATGCCGTCGTTGTCGCTGAGCACGCGGATGCCGGCGCCGGTGATGCTCACCGATAGCTCGGGCAAGGCCGCAGCCATGGTCAGGTGCGCCAGCGCCGGGCGCACCAGGGCCAACAATTTCTGGTCGGGTTGGCTGGGCGCCCCGCTTCGGAGCGCCGTGCGCAGGGCGGCCAGGCGGTCCTCGCCGAGCAGCGGGGCCAACTCCAGCTCTTCGACCCGTTGCAGGAACGGTAGCAGGGCCAGGTAGGCGCGGCGGCTGTTCTTAATGCTCAGGTACTTGCCCAATTCGTGGGCGCTGTGCAGCAACTGCCCCCGGCTCAGCTGGTATTGTTCCGACTGCACGTATTCGGGGAACGCGCCGGCACCGGCCTTGAAATCCAGCCACATCAGGGCCACGTCCAGCTGCTGGTCGGCCTGCTCAGCGGCCGCGTCCACGAAGTTGTGGTACACCCACTGGCGGGTGGGCGTGGCGTTGCCGGCGCTCTGCTCGACCAGGCCCAACTCCCCCATCGCCACGGCCAGAAACGGCGCGGCTTCCAGCACGGCGTAATGCACCAGGCTGGCCCGTAACCGGGTGCGCAGGGCCAGGTAGTCAGCATCGAGCTCGGCCGTGGGCAAGCCCAGCTTTTCGAGCAGCTCAAAGCCCACGGCGGGCGCCAGGTGCTTGGGCTCGGCCTGCTCCACGAACGAGAGCAGGGTTTCGAACTTCATGTTCTTGTGCAGCGTGCCCAGGGACTCTTTTAGCTCCGCAGTGGTCGTAAACAGCATAAAATGCATCTTATAAGTGAAGCCAGAGCGGCCTACATGGACTTGTTGGCCACCTTCTGCTGCCCCGTGGGGTTCTCGGCCAGCGTGGTCAGGTCCACGTCTTCGAAACCGAACTGGTGCGCGCGGTTGAAGCCCATGATGGCGTGGGCCGCCTTGAGGGTTTGCAGCAGAATTTTGCGCTTGGTTGGCGTGCGCAGGGCGATGTGCAGCTGGTAGCTGATGCGCTTTTCGGACCCCGAGCCGCCAAACTTGCCGCCCGTGTCGATGCCGGCCAGCGAGGGGTCGATGCCGTGGCCGCTGGTGTGGGCAATGTTGGCCTGGGTGTTGACCGAATCGTAGGCTTTGTCGCTCATCTTGTTCTCGATGGGCACGATTTCCCAGCCCGGCAAGGCCTTGCCCATCGCGTCGACCGCGAACTTGGACACGAAGGCCTTGTCCGCGTTTTCTACGCCGGCCAGCATCTCGTTCATGGCCCCCATCAGGTCGCGCTCGGCCGCTTTCTGCTTCTCGGCGTCGCCGAACTGGTCGAAGTAGCCCTGCGGGATTTTGATGTGGTACTTCAGGTTGTAGCCGTTGTCGAGGCCCGAGCTATGGAAGCGCGGAATCTTGTTGCTCACCTCCGTCCACTTGCGCGTGCCCCAGTAGGGCGGCATGTCGTAGTACTTCTGGCCCGGCGTCCAGTCGCGGCCGTGCAGCAGGCACTCGCCGTACTTGGTTGGATTCCGCGGGTCGTAAGCCGGCAGCACCTTGGCCTCGTCGGCCTTGAAGTTGCGCCAGTCATGGTGCAGGGCGTACTTTTCCGGCCGGGGCTTGGTCGTCACTAGGGCGCGCACCACCGTGGCGTCGAAGCTCTGGATGCCCTCCACGTAGTTTTTCGAGGCCAGCGATAGCACCGAGAAGTAGTTGGCGAAGCCTTCGAGGTTGTAGGCCAGCGACTGCATGGCCGCGTCCCCGTCGATGCTTTCGAACCAGTCTTCCATCTCGGTGTCAATCACCGGCTCGACGACGATTTTGCCTTCCTTGATGCTGCGCTTGAAGCAGCCCACGCGGGAGCCGAGCAAGAAGTCCCGGGCCGTGGTAATGAGCTGGGGCTTGATGTGGTTGTTGTAAATCAACTCCAGCATCTGCTGCGGCTGCAAGTTGTCCTTGCCCCAGGGCGCAATCTTGAGCCCGCCGCTGGTGAGCGGCGCGGCCCCGAAATTCACGTCCTGCGCCTTGTCGCTCTTCGTGAGCTCGACCAGGGCCTGGGCGCCGGGCAGGATGAAGAGCCCCGCTCCTACTTCTTTGATGTCGCGTCTCATGGCCTTAGGCGTGCTGGATGCGCTGCCCGTTGAAGTGGGTCAGCAAGATGATTTTCAGGGCGAAGGATTTGTTGGTGGCGCAGTCCACCAGCTGCAGCGTGCCCTTCTGTTTGAGCTTGTAGCGAAAGCCCCCGCTGGTCGGGCTCGCCGCCGGGCCGATGCCGGCCAGCCCGCCCTTGCGCACAGCCGGCTTGCTGCCGCGGCGCCCGTCCGTTTTGTAGTACTGAAGCGAAAAGGCGCGGCCCTGCCCGTCCTGCTCGTGCTGGTCGATTTCGGCCAGCACCGTGCGTAAATGAATCCGTTGCATGGACTCAAATTGCCGTTTTCACTCCCCGCCGGGTAGGACGGAAATAAATTATTGCGTGTTTTTCCCCTACGGCCCAGAAAATCAGCCACAACGCCCGGCCGGCAGTCGTTTTTTTATTGCGTGACGCCCGCCAGAGAGCGCGCCCTTTAGCGTTTGGCAATTGCCAAACCGGCAATTTTTCAGGTATATATGAACGGCCTACCCTGGGACGAGCACAAGCAAAAAGGGCCTTGGCAATAGCGCCAAAGCCCTTTCTCATGTAGTACAGATGGCAATTGCCGCTTGCTGCGACCAGGGGTGCTAGTCGCGGCCTAAGAAGTAGACCGGTTCAAAGGTCTGGGCCTGCCCAAACAGGTGCCCGTACTTGCGGTAGACGATGTTATCAAAGCAGTCGCTCAGGTGGGTGGCCCGCTCCTGGTCGATGCTGCTTTTCTCCGAGTTCTTGTTCTTGGTCCAGTCGGGGTTGATGGGCGACTGCTGAATGGAGATGATGAGAAACTTGCACTTGTTGCGGTTAAAGCGCAGCACGGGCAGCCGGGCGTTGTTCTCGGCCAGCAGCTGGTTGATGGCAATGTGCTTGAGGCGGTGGTCGGGGTCGAGGCCCTGCACCATCAGGGTAGATTTCCACCCACGGGCGGCCAGGCCCTGCTGAATGGTTTGGTAGAGCGTGAGATTTGAGCCCACCTGTTTGTTGTTGCCGTTGCGGTCCCCGTAGATGAGCAGTTCCTTGCGCTCGTGCCCCTCGTAGCTGTCGCAGAACTTCTCCACCAGCGCATCGAGCACCGTGGTGTCGCTCTGCTTGACCCAGAGCGCATCCAGGGCGCGGAACTCGTTGCCGTGTTCCTGGTGGACGGTAAGGGAGGTAAACGCGGCGTTAAAGTCAAAGCTGAGCTCGAGTAACCGTTTGGGGTCGCGGTCCGAGTCGATGCTGTGCGTAAGGCCGGTTTCCTCGTCGTGGGTATAGGTGTAGGTTTTCCAGACCCCGTGCTTTTCCTCATTGAAAGATGGGTAGAAGCTGTTGGGTAGCTTGGTTAGCCGCTTGTTCATCACCTCCACGTCCCACTCCAGCGGGGTCATGCCGTTGCGCAAATCGCGCAGGTACTTCTCGCCCAGCACGGCCACGTTGTCGTAGGCCGTGGATTCGAGAAAGAAGTAGTTGTCGGGTTCCTCCTTGGCCAGGTCTTCGGTGTTGAACACCCACTGGCCCGAAGGCATCCAGGGCACGGACGTGTAATCGCAGAAAGTTTGGTGGTAGGGCGAATCGGGAAAGCGGTAGATGTTGCCCCGAATCATGGGCCGCAGAATCTTGTTGACGTGCTCCTGCTTCATGAGCGCGGATTCGTCGATGTGGCCTCCGTCGTAGTTGCCGCCCCGGGCCAGCTCGGCCCGGTCCATGCTCAGCATCTGAACGGTGTAGCCGTTGAGAAACGTAATCACGTTCTCGTAATTGCTGGGCGCCTGGTAGGGCTTAACCCACTCGCTGGGCGGCCGCTTGCCCTTCACGTAGTGCCCAAAGCCGCTTTTGGGGTCAAACTCGCGCAGCCCGTGGGCCTGCCAGGCCCCTTCCATCGCCGGCACCGTGTTGCTCAGCAGCTGCGTGTAGGTCAGCCCGGCCAGAAACACCTTGGCCCGGGGCAGGTAGTTCATCTCCACCCGCGTCTGGTGGCCGGCCACGGTGGTTTTGCCCGAGCCCCGGCCGCCGACGAACGTGCGGCGCTTGTGGGTGGAGGACAGAAATTGCCGCTGCTTTTCGTTGACGTAAATGCGCCGGGAACCGCTTTTTTGCTTATTCGACATCGCTTACGTCTTCAAAGTCGGTGTCTTCCGTCGTTTCCTGCTCGCGCAGCACGGCCGGGTCGGTGCTGAAGTCCATGGGCACCGGAATGAGGAAGGCCTTGGGGTCGAGCACCGTCTTTTCGGCCTCAAAGAGGCCCAGCAGCTTATCGGCGTTTTCCTGGGCCCGAATGGCCGCGCCGATGTCGCCGTTTTTGCGGGCCAGGTTGGAGAGCAGCTTGTAATTCTCGTGAGAAATGACGCGCTGGCCCTTTTTGTCCACTTCTTCAATCGAGCCGTACAGGGCGATGCTTTCGCGCACGATGGCGTAGAGCTGCGGCTGGCTCAGCTCAAATTCCTTCTCCAGCGTGGCCAGCACCTGGTTGCGGCCGAAACCCAGGCAGAGCAGCGCGTGGGCCTTGCGGTACTTGGCCAGCATCTCCAGTTCCTCGTCCTTGAGCTCGCCGCCATCGACCAGGTGCGAACGGTATTTGTCGAGCTTATCGCCCTTTCCAAGTTTCTTCATAAAAGCAGGGTTGCCACGTAAGTAGCAACCCTGCTCAAGCCAGCAATAGGACGCAAATCCCTATCTTCGCAGTTCATCATCGGTTTTGAGATGCCGGTGTGTGAGCTGATAAGAAGGCCAGGCGCAAGTCTGGCCTTTCTTCGTTTAAAACGGCGGCTCCTCTTCGCCTGCAGGCGCGGGCTGCCGGCCGTCGATGAGCCGGAGCAGGTCGGCCGCGTAGTGGTAAGTGAGCCGGAAGCCGGCGCTGCGCTGGAAGGCCTCGGCCAGCCGGTGCCCGATGGTCTGGGGCCGGTAGCTCTGCTGACCCCGGGGGTGCGCCACGATGAACTCCCACAGCTGGCCGGGCTCCACCGGCTGGCTTTCGTGGCTGAGCACCATTGCCTGCACGTCGAGGGCCTGGCCTTCGGGGCCGCAGTAGTTGCGCAGCAGCTGCGGGGTGAAGTGGTTCGCATCGCCCCAGCGCCGCAGGCTGGCCTCGGTGGTGCTCACCAGCCCGGCCGCTATCCGGCCCCAGGGCGTCTGGTCCGGCAACTCGTCGCCGCCCACGTCCACGAAGGCGCGCAGCTGCGTCATGGGGCAGTTGCTCTGCTCAATTATCCACTCCAGTATTTCTTCGCTCGGCAGCTGCGGCGGCTGGGGCCGGCCCTGGCCATCGAGCAGGCGCAGGGGCTCAAACCCGTAGGCGGCCAGCAGCTTGGCCGTTTGCACGTTAAAATGCCGCTGCTGGCCGACGACGGAGGCGAAGGCGTAATAGCCTGGCTCATCCAGGGTGCGCTTGCGCATCACCCGGTGCTTTTGGTCACCCTTGGGCATCGGGTTCCGGGAAGAGGCTCAACACGTTGGACGGGGCCGGCACTTCAGGCTGCGGCTCGGTAGGGAACAGCGATGGCGCCGGGCTGCCAACTGCGTCCATCGCCAATTGCTTGTACTCGTGCTCGCCCGGCACGCTGCCCGAGTCGGCCAACAGCGTGCCAGTAAAGAAAAAATGGCGCCACCCCCGGCCCAGCCGACGGCCGCGCTCGTTGTGCTTGTCCAAGGCCCAATCCGGAATCTCGTGGTGCACGTGCTCGTGCCGCATCCAGTGGTAGAGCAGCGCGTGGTCAATCACGCGGCTCTTCGGGGCGCGGCAGAGCATGAGCACGGCATGCGTGAGGAACAGGCGCTCGGGCTGGTTCTTGTCCTCTTTCTTGGTGGCTTGCAGCTTGTGGTGCTGGTAGAGCGCCTGGACCTCGGCCACGATGCCGGGCACGGCCAGGCCCACGTCCTCGCTGGCCATGATGCGCAGGCGCTTCCAGATGTACTCGACGTAGTTGGAATTGAACAGTTCCACGGCCCAATACATCGCCTCTTCTTCCATGCCGCGGCGAATGCACTTTTGCAGCGCGCTCGATACCTCGAAGAAGTCGTAGCCCTTCTTGGTTCTTAAATCGTATTTGCTCATTGGTTTGGGGAATGCAGTAGCACTTCCCCGACCTGTCGGCCGGGGAAACACCACTTATTCGTTGCGTTTTAAGGATTAAGCGCGCGCCATGTAGAACTGGTGAGCGTCGATGTGCCGGCCGATAATCAGGCCGCTGGGCGCGGTCTTCAGCGCCTCGGTGGTGTGGTTGTAAATGTCCCACAGGCTGCCGTCGCCGAAGTTGGTTTTCTCGCGTAACTCGCCGCGAATGATGCGCAGCTGCGCCTCGCTCACCACCGACTCGGAATAGAACAACTCGCCCAATATCTCGTGAATGATGCGCGGGTTGACTTCCACCTGCTTCATTTTCTCGGAGTCCACCTGCAGCTTGCGGTAGTGCTCTTCGAGCCGGTCAGCGGCCTTGCCCAGCATGGTGTTGAGTTCCTGCACCAAGTTGCCGTTGTGCATGGCCAGGGCCTTGAAATCGCCCGCGAACATCATGTTCGAGCAGACAATGACGCGGGAGCCGCCCACCACGCCCACCTGCATGCTCTTGTCGTAGCTATTGCGGAAGCCCAGGCACATGTCCTGCTCGCCGTTGAGCCCCTGCACGGTCATGTGCCCGAACATCTGCTGGCCCTGCCGATTCTGCGTGTACCGCTCGTCCTTGAGCTGCAGGCCCCGCTTGTCCAGCTGCTCCTTCACCGAGGTGATGAGGTCGAGGTGGCTCAGCGGCGAGTACGTCTTCGTACTCGCCGGCACCGCCGCGCTCAGGATGAGGTCGAGCGATTCGCTCCGGAACTGCCGGCGCTCCGCGGCGCTCACCGGATGCACCGGCGCGGGCGCGGGCGCCGGCGTGGCCTCGCGCACCACGGCGGCATCGAGAATGCCCTGGGCCTCGGCCAGTGCTTCGTTGGCCAGGTCCTCATCCGAGGGCTCGGGCAGCTGCTCGAGGCGCGACTGCTGGGCGACAAAGGCGGCGTCGGAGGCCTCCATGCTCTGGCTGGCCACGACCTCAGTGGCGGGCTGCGCTGCCTCCACTGGGGCCACGACGAGCGGGGCGGTTCCCTTTTTGGCGGCGCGCTTGGTGGCTAGCTTGGTCAGGGCCTCCGCGGCCAGCTCGTCGCGCAGGGTGTCGAGGGTTTTGCCGAGTTTGCTGCCCGCCGGCAGGTTCTGCTCGCCTTGGTACTGGCCGTTGATGAAGTCGAGCAGCAGGTCGAGCTTCTGGGCGGTGGTTTCGGCCGCGAGGGCGGTTTTGAGGGCGGCGGCTACGGTGGTCTTTTTCATGGGGGTTGAGATGGTTGGTGTTAGTGTGAACTGATATGTAAAGTTCTTCATACAGAACCATTTACAGAAACCAAACAACCTTTATTTACTAATAAGATACTGGCCAAAAAAAGCCCCGCAGCGGGTGCTGCGGGGCTTTACAACGATAACATCAATTACTCTATAACGCGAAAATTAACGTCCGGAAAGCTTTCGTGTTCTTCGTAGTGAATCTGAATTTTTTTGCCTTCTACCTCTAGAATTAGAGGCGCCGACTTAAGTAATTCTATTTCACGCGAGCTAAAGGAGCCGGTTATTGAAATAGCAGCATTTAAGGTCGCCATTCCATTGACGCCGGAAGTTCCATCTACAGTTGAAAGCTGGTGCTCTACTTCAGCTACCTTATCGATAAGCGGTTTGACTTCCTTCGTTTTTAAAGCGTGTATCGTTTGCTTGATTATACTAACCTTGTCGTCAGCGGGGCATTGTTTTTCGATAGCTGCGACCAATTCTCGGTCGGCAGCCGATGAAAGCCTAAACCACTCTTGCATGGCTCTCTCTGCCTCAAAAAAGTCTTTGATGTGTTGGTGAAGCCTGTTGATGAGTACTGCGGAAAATCTACTTGGCATAATTAAAGGAGTTAGGTGCCCCTAAAAGTAGGATTTCCATTGTTAAAACGGCAGCTTCATCGTCTTTTGAAACTGGTGCTTTCGTTTGGCCAGCTTGCCATCTCGCTTTTCCTGAATCACGTCGCCGAAGCAGCGGCGCAGCAGCTCGAAGTCCAGCCGCTCGGCATCGAGGTTGCGGAACTCGGCTAGGCCGCCCTGCCCCACGAACGTATCCTTCTGAATGAACGTGAAGCGCGTATCCTTCCAGATAAGGCGGTGGTGGTAGGCATTCAGACACGAAATCCAGTAGTCCTCGTTGCAGATGATATCGGAGTTATACCACAGCTTCGAGCCGGCCAGCAGCCCGGTGGCGCACCCGGTCACGTAACCGGTCAGCGCAATCGGGGCCAGCGTTTTGTACATCGTCGGGTTGGGGTTGCTGGTGAAGCCCCACAGGTACGCGCCGGCCTGCTTGGCCGCGTATGCCGTTTCCTGGATGATTGCCATGACCCGGTCCGGCGCGACGCTCACCTTCTCGCCGGCCGGCAGGTACATGCGCCGGAAGTCCGTGATATCGTCGTCGAGTTGGAGCATGTCGCCAAAGTGCTGGTACATCCAGTTACGCTTGCGGGCCAGGCCCACCACGCTATCGGGGTGGGTCACCAGCTCCGCGTCCGGATGCGCCGCCCGGTACTCGGCGGCCTGGCTCTCGGGAATGCAGATGATGGCGCCGGGCACCACGCCCAGGGTCAGGATGCGGCCCGCTCGCTTGTGGGAGGGAATTACGACTTTGACTTCCATTTCTCGCAAAACGCTTTCGCATCGATGACGCGGGTGGTACCAACTTCCTTGGCCTTGTAGCTCTGCTCCTTGCCCAGGCCCAGCACCTCGCGCACGTAGTTGGCGTCAATCTCATTGCGGCAGACGATAACCACGGCATCGTACTTCTCCGAAAACTCGGCCACAATCGGAAACTCGGCCGGCGCCGGCGGGGCGGCCTCCTCGCCGGCCAGCTGCTCGTCGAGGGCCGCCAGCTCCAGGCCCATCTCGCTGAGCACGTCGGCGTACTGGTCGCGCAGGATTTCGTCAATCCACTCCCCTTCGTTGATGTTGGAGGCCAGCACGATTTTCATCCGCTCCTCGCCCGTCAGCGCCCGGTTGGGCACCATCACAGCGAAGTGCTCCTGGCCCCGGCCCATGCCCATGAGCAGGTTGTGGCGCTTGTTGAAGGTGAGCAGCACGCCATCGGTGTCGAGCGTGGCCGCTTCAAAGACGCCAAGCTCCAGCAGCTTGAGTTCAAGGCGGCGGCGCTTTTCGGTGGTAATCTTCCCGAAGGGGTTGTTTTCCAGCGGCACCAGCGTATCGAGCCGGCGCTGTTCGGTGTGCCAGGCTAAGGGCACTACTTTATCTGTCTTCATGTCGGATTGGGGCGCGGTGCTCATGCGGGAAGCTGCTTAATCTGAAGTTCGAGCGTATCGAGTTCCACTTGAAGTTTGGCCACCTTCTCGGCTTTGAGCTGGTCGTCGGGCGTTTTGGCGGCGGCCTTCTTGGCCTTGCTCACCTGGCTGCGCAAATTGCCCCGCTTCTGGAGCAATTCGGCCCGGTCCACGACGGGAGCCGCTTCGCCGGCCGCGGGCGCCACGGGTGCCGTGGGCTCAACCTGAGTGGGCTCGCCGGCCACCAGGCGGCGGCGCTTTTCAGAGAGGGCGTTGTACTGGTTTTGCAGGCTCAGAATTTCGCCCACCACGCGGGGGCCATCGGCCTCGGGCAAGTCGGCCAGGCTGTTGCTCAGCTGGCAGCGCTGGTTATACACGCGCTGCATCAGCTGCGTGAGCTCGTCCACTTGGCCCTGCACCGCTTCAGGCACGGCCTGAGGAGCCGGCTCTACTTCTACCAGGAGCGCGGGCATTGTCACGCTGGTCACCAAGTTCACCGACGGGGCCGTGGCGCCCTGCACGGCCTGGGCAAAGTGGTTCATCACCTCGCCCACGTCCGCCAACCGGCCCTCGCAGCCTACTTTGCACAGCTCGTAGGTGAGCTTCTCGCGGTGGCCGGCCGACTCCTTCTTGAGCAAGGTGTTGACTAGGCTGCGGTGGCCGGTGAGTTCCTGCAGCAGCAGCACGCCGGCGCGGTAGTCGGCCGCATCGCCGGCTTCGAGCCAGGCGATGACTTTTTCGAGGTTTTCCATCGGAATAACGTTGATTTCAGGTTGATTGAAACCAAAGCTATCCGAATGAGCAAGCGGCGAATAGGACGTTTTTAGTCCTCGCCCAGCAAGTTACGGAAGGTCTGCACGACCTCCAATTGGTCGGTCATGGCCAGCCATTTATAGGGCTCCGCGAACTGGTTGGTTTGAAACAGCAGCTGCTGGCCTTCTTCCAGATACTCGTCCAGCAGCGCCCGCAGCGCCGTGAGCATTACCTGAGCGCCTTCCTCGTAATCGGCCAGTCCGTCATCGAGCGCTGCCTGCAGCTGGGCGTTGCCCTGGGCGCGCTGCACCAGGAAGCCGGCCAGAGCGGGCAGGGTCGAGAGCCGAAAGCGAGTGTTGGGCATGAGCAGCGCCACGAGGAAAGCCGGAGGAATCGCTGCTAATACCTGTGACGCCTGAACGCCCTAGAATTGCGGGACTTACACCCGCACGCTCCCCCGGCCGTTTCCAGATGGCACGGCGGATGGCATTCAGGGTAAGAAGGATAACAGGTATTAGCGGGGCGAAGATAAAAGCAAAAAAGCCCCGCCGGGTGGGCGGGGCTTTTTATTACTCCAGTACGGACGGCTACTTGCTTTCGGCTTCCGCGGCCGCGAGGGCGCGCTGCGCAGCGGCCGGCGTCTTGCGTTTGAGCACGTGGGTCTTGTCCACCAGCTCCTCGGCCATTTCATCGGTGATTTTATCGAACGGGATAAAGTCGCCTTTGTATTGCAGGCCCTTCAAGCCCTCGGTGTTGACCAGGTCAAATTTTTTCAGTCCCATGATAATGGTGCTAGGGTGAAAGGATAGATTTTATAAGCGAACGACGGGCCGACTGCCCTAGGCCGCGCCCTTCAGCGGAATGGCAGCGGTGTAGTAGTAGGGCACGTGGGTGAAGCCCTCGCCCGAGAACTTAAAGTCGGTGCCGTTCTTGTCGTTGCCCTTCTTGCCCGACTTGTAATCGTGCTCGAACTTCACGCCGCGCCGCTTGTCGCCGGCGATGCGCAAGTTGCCGTTGCTGTCGCGGCCAATGACCACGAAATCGCCGTTCAGAGCCGCTTGAATCACGGCATCGGTGGCGGCTGAGCCGCGGGGAACGTACACTGCCAGGTCGTGGGCAATGCTCTGGTTGCCGGCATCGCCGGAGCTCTTGTGGTTGATTTCGCCCGTATCCTGGGCAAACTCCCACGGCACGAAGCCGCAGCCCGCTTTGGGGATGATGGCGGTCGAGACGGTCACCTTGTCGGCACCCGGTTCCGGAAACGTCTCGATGTCGCGCCGGCGAATCACGTGGATATCGGTCAGGCCGCCCGGGTTGGGACAGTCGTCGAGGATGATTTCGGCGATGGGCACCACCACGCAGCCAAGCGCGGTACCGGGAATCGTCACCACCAGGGCGGTGAGCACGTCGGTACCGTGGGGCACGACCTGGGCCAGGGCCAGGGCCTGGTCGGGAAACAGGCTCACGCCTATCAGCAACACGGCCAGTAAGAACAGGCTCATTTTGAGAGCCGAGAACACTTTTTTCATGCGTACAGAAGAAAATTAAAAGCGAGGAATGGGGTCGGCTATGAGATGCAAACGGGAGCTGAAGACCAGGACCCCGGCTGCCTGGGCAGGCAGCCGGAGCCGGAGGCTTACTCGGCCGCGGCCGCGGCGCGCAGGGCCACGCCTTTAGCCAGCGCGGCGTCGTTGCACCAGACGTACTCGGCAATGGCGAAGTCCGGTGCCGCCTCGAAGTCGGCCATGATGTCGATGTTGCGCTTGCTCTTCTCGACGATGAACGACGAGCCGGGCACGCCGCCCAGCGGGCCGGTGAGCCACACCAGGTTCTCGCGGGGCGTCACAATCATGCCGCCGGTGTCGGCCAGGCCGGGCTCGGGCGTGATGGTGATGTTGGTGCCGTCAATGGTCGTGTGCACGAACCCGCCGGTGTTGTTGGTGTTGCTGCCGAACGTGCCGCGGTAGTCGCGGTTGTAGAACTTAGCCACGGTGGGCTCGACCAGCATCACCAGGTCGCGGTTAATCAGATGCGAGGGCACCTTGTCGGCCAGGCCTTCGAGCTGGTCGATGGCGTTGGCCTGGGTCACGGGCGCCCCGGCGAAGATGTTGGCGGCCGCAATCACGCCTGCGTTGGACATGAGGGGCAGCAAGCCGTCGAAGATGCGGTTGGCCTGCTTTTTATCGGGGTTGTAAACGGCCTTGAACACGGCGTCGAGGTGCATTTCCTCCTTGCCCTTCTCCGCCATCCGGTCCATGATGTACTGCTGGAACGGCACGTCGTACACGTCGCCGCGCTTGCTCTTGTTGATGCGGCCCAGGTAGCCCTTCCACATCGCGTTGATGACGGTGGGCGTGAGCGTGTAGTCGATTTTGCACGAGCGCACCTTGCCGATGCGGTTTTTAAAGCCCACCGTGCCCTTCGGGTCGAACGTGTCCTTGCCGCCGGGCTGGAGCACCGACGAGACGAAAATCTGGGTCAGGGCCTGCTCGTCCACCACGTCCACCAGCAGCCCCATGTAGTTAAGAAACGACTGGTCCGTGATGAGGATGGTGGAAAGCAGCTGCTGCGCCTCGCGCAGCGTGTAGCTGGTAATCTTGGCGGGCAAGCCCGAGAAATCTATTGCTGCCATGCTGGATATGCCGGAAAGCTAAAGGGTGAGGAATAAGAAATGAATGGTGTTTTTCTGGGCCTACTTCTCGCCCAGGCGCTTTTTGACGCCGGCGATTTGCGAGGCGGCGGCTACTTCCCACGAGGCCTGGGGACCGTCGTGGTCGCCGTCGAGGTCGTTGCTGTTGTCCTCTTCCCGGCCGTCGGTCGCTTTTTGCTCCTTCTTCCAGTTTTCGAGGGTGGTGACCTTCTCCTGCTCCGCGCTCAGCTTCGTGCTGGCGGTGGCCAAGTCGGTTTTGGCAGTATCGAGGGCAGTTTGGGCGGCTACCTGGGCAGCGGCGGCCTGGGTGGCCTTGAGCTCGGCCGCGGATTTCTCCTGCTCGAGCAGCGCGATTTTATCGTCAGCTGCCTGCAAGTGGGCTTCGGTGACCGTGTCGGTGTTCCCCTTCAGGCCGAGAAAGCCTAAGATGTGAGCGAATTTGCCTTCCATGCGTTGTTAAAATTTTGGGTGAATGATGAAGCGGAATTGCCCGCGCCAGCGCCCGACTGGGCCAGCTGCGCGGCTTTGTTGACGGCGTCCTGCAGCGAGCCGATGGCATCGACCAGGCCGTGCTTTTTGGCGTCGATGCCCCGGTAGACTTTGCCGGTGAACACGTCCTCTTTGGTGCTCAGCTTGCCGGCCCGGCCCCTTTCCACGGCCGCGATGAAGGTTTCCCCAATCTGGTCGAGGTCGGCCTGCACCGAGGCGCGCACCGCATCGGTGAGCTCCTCGACGCCGTTCATGCGGGCCTTGTCCACGGCGCGGGTCGAGCGCAGGATTTCCACCTTAAAGCCCTGCTTTTCGAGGTAAGCCCCCTGGAAGATGTTCATGCACAGCACGCCCAGGCTGCCGGCGTAGCCGGTGCTGGCCGAGTTGATGTAGATGTAGGCGGTTTGCGCGGCAATCCAGTAAGCGGCCGAAGCGCCCAGCCCGTCGATGTAAGACACGACGGGCTTGCTGGCATTGGCCAAGGCCTGGGCGAACTCTTCGGTCCCGTCGACCTGGCCACCGGGCGAATCGATGTCGAGCACAATGGCCGAAATCTCCGGGTCGCGCAGCGCGGCCGAGAGCATGCTCATCATGTCTTTGGTGCCCAAGGAGCAGTAGCCACCGCGCTTCTGGATGGTGCCTTGCACCGGAATCACGGCCACTTTCGAGCCGCTGGTATTCGCCGAGCTGCCACCCCGTGGGCCGGCCAGCGCGGCCGCCATGCTCGTGGCCAGATTCAGGCCGTGGCCCGCCGGGGTCGGCATGCCGGCCAACTCGCCCGCCTGGCTCACCCACATCGTGGGGTAGCCTTCGGCATCGGCGTGAGCGTACTTGCGCGGCTTGGCCTCCGCCGCCGAGAGCGCGGGCAGGCCCTTGCCAATGCGGGCCAGGATGCGCTCCTTGGCCATGCCGTAGTACTTCGATTCGAGGGCCCAGGCGGAGCTGGAAAGCAGGTCGTCCATAAGTGCACCGCCTAGGAGGCAGTATACAATGTTCGCCTTTTGAGCTACCGGCCTATAGGACGAAAAAAGCCCCGCCAATGGGCGGGGCTTTCGTGCTTTTGGTAAGGGCTCAGCGTCGGGGGCGGGATTTCCAGGCCACGCCGCCCAGCATGGCCAGCAAGAGCACGACGGCCATTTTGACGACGAGGGGCGGCAGTACCAGAATCATCGAAACTTACCCATCGTGTCGGCGCGGGCAATGTGGTCCTCAATCATGCCGTCAATATCAATGGGCGAATACTTGCGCACCATCATAAAATAATCCCCCTGGTACATCGTGGTCTGGGGGGCGTTCACGGCGTTTTCCCACTCCTCGGCCGGGTTAAGGCCGTGAATGGAGTGGTGACGAATAGCCAGCAGCTGGTCGGTCGCCGGGTCCACTATGGTTTCGTTGTCGGCCACCAGCTTCTGCTCGTAGCCGTCGTGGTCAAATCCCTGGCCACTGAGCACCGGCCCGGCCTGGCCGTCAACGCTGGCGTGTAGCGTCACCTGCACGGTAATGATGGCGCTGCACACGCCTTCGCGGGTTTGCTCGTGGTCCAGCTTTTTGAAGCGGGCGACCTGCTTAAACAGGGTTTCGCCAATTACCCGGTCGCACACGGGCGTTTCAATCAGGTCGCGGGGGGGTTCGTATAATGGCATGGCTCTGTTAAAAATGGGAGGCAAGGTTGGCAAACAGGACGGCGTTGGTGGCCGCGCCGGGGTAGGTGCGCAGAAATAGAATCTCCTGCATGGCGCCGGTGTAGCGGCGGCTCGCGTCCAGGGCGGTGTTGGAGTTGGCGTTGTAGCCGCCCAAAAAGAAGGCGTAAGAGGCATTCATGACGTAGGTGGCATCAATGGCCACGGCGGCCCCGACCTGCTGGAGCACCCCGCCTTGAAACTCGTAAGCGCTTTGCGACGGAATGCTGCGAATGGCTTGCTGGGATGCGACGCGCCACGTATTGAGCGCCCACGGGGAGGCCACCACTGCGGGAAAGCGGCTGGTCGTGTCGTGCCAAATCGGAAGCACCCCGTTCAGGTATAGCCAGGAATAGCGGCCGTTGACGCTGTTCAGGAAGGACTTGGCGTACACGCTGCTGGCCGTGTAGCTGGCCGGCTTGATGGCGCAGTAGCTAATCATGTCGCCGCTGCCGGGGTTGTAGCCGCTTTGCTCGATGGCTTTGTAGACTTCGGCGCCGGTGTAAATCAGGGTGTCGATGCCGTTGAGTGGAACGACGGCGCAGCCATAAGGGCATGTGCCTTCCAGTAGCAGATCTTTGCCGCTCAGCTCAAACAAGCGGGTAACCCGACCCTGGGCGTCTTTTATCGAGCCAAACGCCGGGCTCAGCCAGGCGCCTAAATTCAGGTTGTAGTCGTATTTGAGCTTGAACCGGGAAATGACGTACTCCAGGTTTACGTTGCTGCCTCCAGCGGCGAGTACGCGGTTCTGGTGCGCGTAACCGTCGCGGACCCACGGGGGGCTGCCACCCCAACCGGGGTTTTTGATGGATAAAGCGCCCTGCATTATTCGGGTGACCAAGTGGCCACTACGTCGGCTTCGTTGGCACCAAAGCACCAAAGCGTGAGGATGGCAAATTTCGTAGCGGCTAGGCTGCTGGGCTTCGAGTTATTGGTCCAGCGCCAGGCGCTGGGAAACAGCATCGTGCGGTTGGTGCCGTCGGCAATCACGCGCACTACCTTGCTTTTGGTGTCGGCCTTGTTGAGTGTGGCTAGGAACTCCAGGTTGCCCGATAGAGTAATGCTGCGCACGTTGGCGGCGTTAAAATCCAGCACTATCGTGGGGCTGTAATTCAGCGTCGTGTGCACGTCGAGCGGCATCTTGCCGGCCAGCGCGCTGGCCAGGGCGGCCTGGGCGCGGGCGTCGGTGAAGTACTTGTTGGCGGCGCCTTCGGCCAGCGCGTCGGTGTTGGCCAGGTTTTGGCCGGCCGGCAGCTGGGCGGCCGGCACCTTGCCGCCCACTAAGTCGGCTTTGGCAGGCAACGCCCCCTCCACGGCCGAAACCCGGGCTTTGAGGGCCGTGTCGTCGTAAATGGGGGCCGTGAGCGGCGCGAAGGGTTTGTAAATCGGGTCATCGTCGAGGCCGGTGGGCACCGGGTGCTGAAACCCGACGCTGGCTTCCCGCCACTCCAAGAGCCGCGTCACGGGCGGCACCAGCGCGGCGAAGGTGTGCTGCACCACTTCGCCCTTCACGTAGTCCTGGTCCTCGAGCTGAAGCACCGGATACGAGAGGATGCGCTCTTCTTCCGTGCCGCTGGTACGCACCCAGCGGGCTTTCACCGTCGCGGTAGTGGTGGGCAACTCGTCCACCAGCGCATCAATGGGGCCGGTGGACGAGTAGATGAGCCGGAAATCCATCGGGTCCACCTTCACGCCGGCGCCGGCCGTGGCCGCGTCCGTGCCGTTGGTGGCCCGGGCGTCCATGCCCAGGATGCGGGAGCGCACCGGAATCAGGGCCGTGTCGATGGTGGGCTGGCCATTGACGAGGAGAATCGTGGGCACGCGAAACAGCGCGCCCTTGACCTGGTTGGTGGTCAGCGCCTCAAAGCGGTCACTCAGCTGCTGGCGGGCATCGGCCACGACCTGGGCCAGCACCAGACGCATATGGGCCGGCGTAATCTTGGCCAGCACGTTGTCCACGATGTACTGGGCAATAACAGCAAAAACATTATTCGGGTCGTACGGCATCAGCTAAAGCCAAAGGAGAACCCGGCCGACCAGGCGCGGCGGGCGTCGGCGGGCAGGAGCTCTTGTTCGAGAAAAAAGGGAGCCCGCGCCGGCAGCACGCCGGTGAAGGTGAAGGGCAGGGCGTTGCGGTCCGTGGGCTTGCGGCCGGTTTCGGTGCCGATGAGCAGCTTCAGCGGCCACTCGGGCGTACCGGCCAGCTTGGTGCGGCCGTTGCCGTCGAGAAACGCGGCCAGGTAGCGGCCGCCCGTCAGCCGGGCCACGGCCTCGCTCACGTCGGGCGCGTCGCCGGCCACGAGCAGCTGGAGCTTGACCTTATAGAAGTCGCCCTGCTCGTTTTGCTCGGGGTCTTCGTCGTAGCTGGCCGACTCGTCGAGGAAATAAATATCGGCGAAGTTGGCCGGGTCGAACAGGTCGAGCTCCGTGGCCACCACGCTGGCCACCGGCTCGGCGTAGCCGCGCACGTTGCCGGCCGGCCACACCCGCAGCCCGCGCAGGCCGCCGATGTTGAAGCACTCGCTGGGCGGTATGGAAATTACCGGCAGCATCAGGCGATGGTCAATTCGATTGCGCCGAACGGGAGCAACGCCCCCATGAGCTTTTCAAAGGCTTCCTGCGACTTGTAAATCTTGGTGTGGCACGGCAGCTTGGCCAGCCCCACCAGCACGCAGGCGTCGCTGTCCTTGGCCGTGGTGCCGGTGTGCATCCGGACGCCCCACTTAGCTGGCACCTTCTCGGACACGAGCAGCGGCATGAGCTTGCGAAACTTCGGGCTCTGGTTTAAGAGCACTTGGTACGTATCGGCCGGGATGGCCACCCCAATGCGTTCGAGGGTGTAGCAGAAGAAATTGCCGTTGAGCGACAACTCGCCCAGGATGCAGCCGTGGGCGGGCTTGCCGCGCTTCAGGGCCAGGAGTGCTTTGTTCATGGGCCCAAGAAGCCACATTGCCCTCCCGGGTAATAGGCCGCTTGCCGGCAGCGGCTACCGGGCGATTGGCCCGGCAATTGCCACCGGCCGCGGCAACCCTTCCGGCAACTCCCCGCCCGCCTCCCCTGCCCTTCCCGCGCCGGCCTGGGGAACAACTGGCAAATCCTGGGGAAGAACTGGCAAGTTTATTTTTTGCCGGGCCCAGCCTTTTTTTTTCGATATTCCGTTAGCGGTGCCCTCACACGCGAAGGTGTTCTCACACGCGAACCAGCTCCGCGACCACCGGCTTGCGCAGCGGCACCGTCACCGAGAGCTTGCGCACCAGGTACTCGATGCCGTCGAGCCGCACCTTGCGGGCCAGCTCCAGCCGGGCCAGGTCGAGCACGCTCAGCCGCAGCGGCTGCTTGACCACCACGCCCCGGCGCTTCACCTCCAGCCAGCCGCGCAGCAGTTGCTGGTAGGTGCCGGCCGCGCCCTCCAGCCGCAAACTCAGCTGGCCCACTACGTCGCCGGCCTGGTTCGTGGCCAGGGGCGTGACGAGCGGGTACAGGGTGCCGTCGCTGGCCGGCTGCATCCCGCGCCAGAACAGCAGGCGCAGCGCGGCCGGCCGCGGCGGGGCATCGGGCGAGGCGTTGGCCGGTTCGAAGCCCGCCCGGCTCAGCGCCGGCACTTCCATGAAGTCGGTGGCCAGCGGGTCGAGCTGCACCGCCAGCTGGGGGTCGGCCTGAAACGGGGCCCGGCCCAGGTGGGTGTAGGCAAAGCCCTGGGCGTATTCGGTGCCGTCCGTGCCGCCCACCTCCACCCCTTCGAGCGCGGGGGCCAGGTAGCGCCACGTCAGGTCCACGGTGGTGCCGCTGAAATTCCACACCCCGCTGCTTTGGTAGTACGCGCCCTGGGCCCGCACCAGCCGGGTTTCCAGGGGCGCGCCCACCAGGGCGGTGGCCGGCAGATCGGCCAGTTGCTCCACGGCCGGGCCCAGCGTGGCCGGGTCGGGGGCCTGGCGCAGCAGCTGCTC
Source organism: Hymenobacter jeongseonensis (assembly GCF_015694725.1). Taxonomy (GTDB): domain Bacteria; phylum Bacteroidota; class Bacteroidia; order Cytophagales; family Hymenobacteraceae; genus Hymenobacter; species Hymenobacter jeongseonensis. The sequence continues at coordinate 22,307 of NZ_JADQDQ010000013.1, forward strand.
GGTGAGCAAATCGTCGGGGTCGGTTTCGTAGACCAGCTTCAGCCGCCCGGCCTCGGCAATTTCCACCTCCGCCGCCCCGGCCAGGCGGCCCGTCAGGTCGGGCACCTCGGCCGCGGGGGCCGCCACCACGTCGCGCAGCAGGCAGGTGCTCACCCGGCGGTTCACTTCGTCGATGAGCACGACCAAGCCCAGGCCCTTGCGCACGGCCCGCAGCAGGCCGGCCACGTCGAGGGCGGGCAACGCATCGGCCAGGTGGAAGCTGCTCTGCACCACGCCCGCCGCGTCCCGGCTCGTGCGCAGGGCATTGGCCGGGCTGAAAATGACGATGTCGCCCAACTCGCCGGGCAGAAAGTTGGGCTCGTCGATGACCAGCCCGCTTTCCTCAAACACGCAGCGCAGCACGTAGCGCAGGCGCGGGAACGGGCAAGCCAGCTGCCCGTACGCCGGCAGCAGCTGGCCTTCGGAAGAGCGGTAGGGCCGCGAGGCGGCGGGATTGAAAATATCGTAGAGCGGCACCACCAGGCGCTGGTAGCCCACAAAGCCCACGTGGGCGAAGCTACCCCCGGCCGGCACGCCGTACCCGGGATTCGCGCCCCCCAGCCAGGGATTGATTACGACGGGCGGGTGCGCCGGGGGCGCGGGCGGCTGGCCTTCCACGACTACCGGCGCGGGCGCGGGGTCGTAGAAGTCGTCGCAGCGCACCGGGGCAAACACGTAGTCATACGCTTCCGGATGCCGCACCACTTCGTTGGCGTGGGCCACCCAGCCCGGCACCTGGAACAGGCCCCCGGTTTCCCCGCCGCCGAAGGGCTGGGCGGGCGGCAGGTGCCGCACCCCGCCGTAGCCAAAGCTGGCCAGCATCCGGCCGGTCAGGCTCGCCCCCACCGCGCCCAGGGCTCCGCTCAGATTCACGCTGTAGCGCTTGGTGCTGGCCGAGCGCACCCGCTGGGTGCCCACCAGCAGCGGCACGCCATCCAGGCGCAATTCGGCCGGCAGTTCCGCGCCCGGCGCCACGTGGGCATCGAGCCGCTCGGGAAAGCCGTAGAGCGGCCCGTTGGGCGGGGCCGGCACGGCAATCGAATACGAAAACGTGCCGCGCACCACTTCCTCGTCGAAAACGGGCGAGTGGTACTCCAGCTGCACGCTGGTGCCGGGGCTGAGCACTACGGGGCGCTCGTCGGAAAGGAGTTCCAGCATCGGGATTAGGGCAAGTAGTTAAGGCAAGTCGGCGTAGGCGGTGGGCGCAAAGGCGTAATCAAATTCAAGGAGCATGCCCCGCAGCGGAGCCTCGTCGCTTTCCGGGACCAGCACGCGCTTGGTGGGGTCCAGCGGCCAGAGCCGGCCGCCCTTCCATTCCCAGATTTCGCGGGCCAGCACCAGCTCCTGCAGCCAGCGCAGCTGCGCCGCCTTCAGCCAGCCGGTGGCCAGCTTCAGTTTGCGGGAGCCGGTCACGTCGAAGGCCTGGCGCTCGGCGGCCGGGCTGCTGCTACCGGGCACGGCCGGCAGCTCAAACCGGTCGGCCGAGGCCTCCAGTACGCCTTCGAGCCGCCCTTCCGTGCGCAGCGTGTCAAACCCGCCCAGCGAGTTGGTGAAGTGCAGGTAGCGGCTGCGCGCCGTTTCCGGCACCAGCTGGTAGGTGCTCACCCCGCTGAGCGGTTCGCCCAGGGGCGAGTAGAGCGCCACGCTCATCGAATCGGTATCGGCCCGGGGCCGCACCGGAATGGCCAGCAGCTGGGCCAGCGGGCCGCGCCCGGCGCTCAGGTCCACCGCCTCATCTTCCACTTCGGGCGGGGCTTCGGCAAAGCCGGTGCGGTAGTAACTCCGGCGCACGGTGAGCACCGCAGGCGCGGCGCTCGGGCAGAGCCAGAACAGCCATTCGGGCTGCTGGGCCGTGAGGCGCTTGCCGGCCGGCTGCCAGCTCAGAAACGGCGGCTGGCCGAAGGCCTCCAGCCGGTAGGCGAAGTAATCCACGTGCCGGTGCTCTACCGGCAGCCCGCCGCGCAGGGCCGTGCGCAGGGCACTGGTGACAAAGGCGGCGGGTACGCCCTCGGCCAGCACCGTGGCCGTGCGCACGAAGTAGTTAACCAGCGGGGTGCGGCACAGCACGGTGGCCAGCGTGGACGTGGGCGGTACCACGGCCGTAAGCAGCGGGGCCAGCAGCGTATCGAGGCGAAAATCAACCCGGCCGCTGGCGCTGGCCCGGCGCCGGGCGCGAAACACCAGGGCGAAATCCTCTTCCCGGTGCTGGCTCTCGGCGTAGAGCTCCAGCAGCACGTCGGCCCCGGCCGGCGCAGCCACCGGGTACCAGAGCGGCTGCAACACGAAGTCCACGGCGCTGGTGGGCCCCACCGGCGCGGCGGGCGGGGCGGGCACGGCCACGTCGAAGGCCACCGAGCGGGCGCAGTTGGCCACGCCGGTGTCGTTCACGGTGAGCACGTGGCGGCCGGGGCCCAGGCCGTAGAACTTGGGCGAGGCCTGCGGCAAGCCGCCATCGAGCCGGTAGCGCACCGCGCCGTGGCTGTCCTCGTACTGGGCCGCCAGGTTGGCGCCGGTGGCCGTGGCCGTGAGCTCGTAGTACACGCTCAGGTTGCAACTCGGCGGCACGGCCGGCACAAAGCCGCAGCTGAGGCTATCCGCCGTGGGCACCAGAGTAAACCCGCCCGCCCCGTCGTGGACGTAGCTCAGGTAGGTGGTGCCGTCGCACTTGCTGAAAAACTCGCCCTCGACGCTGTAGTTCTCGGGCGGGTTGTGGTTCTGAAAGTCGTCGTAGCCGCCCGTGGTGTGGGTTACCGTCTCGTTGACCTCGTCAAATTCGTAGCGGTCCACGTCATAGGTCGAGCCGTACACCTGGGGCGTGTTCGGGTCCTGGTAGTTGGTCTGATTCGAGTAAGCCAGCAGAATTAAAATCATGCGCCCTGCCCTCCTTCCTCGTCGGCCCAGCGGCTGGGCTCGTATTGCATCTCCACGTAGCTGCTGAGCTCAAACTCGAAGCGCCAGCCGATTTCGTTGTCCACCGTGAGCGTGGCGATGGGCTCGAGCGGCCGCTCGTTGAGCGTAAAACTGAACTTGCGCTTCTTGCGGTCCCGCACCATGCGGCTGAGCACGTCGAGGGCAATCTGCTCGCTGGCTGCCCAGCCGGCATCCTGCGCGTCGTAATCGTCACTGGGCACGTCCTGAAGCACCACAAACGCGCACTGCCGCCGCCCCAGGGGCGCGGTGCCGTCCTTCTCGCTAAAGCCCAGCGTGGGCGTTTCCAGCCACAGGCACGGATAGGTCATGCCGCTGCGGCTGCCACTAATAATGCGCCCGGCCGAGCCGTGCACGAAGCTGCCGGCCAGGGCCCGGTTGGCCCCGGCCAGCTGCCGGAAATAGTCAATAAAATCGGGGAGCTTGTGTGGGTCCATGACCCAAAGAAACAGCGGGCGGTTACCCCCTATTAGGACGCAACCGCGTAGTCGGAGCGCAGGGCCGAGCCGCCGTTTTCGTACATCAGCTCGTAGTGCTTGTTGCCCTTCATGATTTTATCGCGGTAGTCGCGGTACACCTTGCGGGCCTCCTCCAGGTCGTAATCGCTGGGGTTGATTTCGTAGAGGTTGTAGAACGAGCGCAGCGCGGCCCGCTCGTTTTGGGTGACGGCCACCTGGCCCTTGACAAACGCGATGAGCTGCTGCTGAAAGAACTTGTCGAGCGTTTCCCCGATTTGCTTGGCCGAAGCCGGCGTGAGCGTGTGGTGCCGCAGGGCCGTGGGCAGGCTGATGAGCAGCACCGGGCCCTGGGCCGGCACCGGCCGGTCCAGCTGCCGGAAGGGCAGCTTCTCCACTTTCATGCGCACGGTGCGCCCCATGTAGGTGTTTTGGTGAATGTTGACGGGTTCCGGACCCAGTTCCTTTAACAGGAATTGCCGCACGTGGGCCTGTACGGGAAGGGCGAAGACAGGGCTCTTGCTCAAGGAAAAGAATTAGGAGTAGAATATGCTCAAATGTATCGGTGCGTAACGCGGGGAATTAGGACGAAAGTGCGGCGGTTGCGGCCGCTTCCAGCGCGGTTTTTACTTTCTGAACGGTGTTGGTGGAGCAGTTCGCCAATTTCGCAACGTCCCGAACACTCAGCCTCTTCTGCAAATGTTCAACCACTTTCGGGTATTTGCTAATGGTTTGTGCCGACGACTTCGTGGACCCGGCCGGCCGGCCCTTCTGCGCGCCGGCCGCGAAGGCCGCGGCCTGGCCGGATTTGATGCGGTGGCCCATCCGTTCGGTTTCCATCTCGTCCACTTCCATGAGTACGGTCATCACCAGGCGCGCCATCGGGTTCACCTTGCCGTCGGGCAGCAGGTAGCCCAGCTGAATGTTGAGGGCAAAGACCGACACGCCCAAGTCGGCCAGCTCTTCGACCACGGCCCGCGTCTCGCGGGCCCGCCGGCCCAGGCGGCTAAGCTCGGTGACGAGCACCATCCGGATGCGGCCCGACTTGGCCAGGTGCAGCAGCTGGTCGAGGTCGGGGCGCTTGGCCCGGCTGCGGCGCGAGCCACTCAGCTTCTCGGCGATGGTGGCCACCACCTCGTAGCCGGACCGGTCGGCGTGGCGCTGGGTGTCGAGCAGCTGCCGGCCAAAGTCCTGGGCTTCCTTGCTCACGCGGGCGAAGAGGGCAACGGGTAGCGGGTCGGCGTGTGTCATATTAAGCAAGTGGTTTTCGAGCGACAATTTTAGGGAAGTAAAAACGCCCCGGAAACGGTCGGTTAAGGGGTGTTTTTGCGCAATACTTTTTTTGAGACAAGAATCGAAATTGTTCAGCTTGTGGAGCGCATCACGGTCAGTTAGTTTTGAAGTTGGTCCCGTGCGGGATGTTAGTCTGGTAATGATTTAGGTAATTAGTTAAAGTAAATTGTGATGAAGATTCCTGCTTTCCATTCCCAGTGGCGGGGCTTGGCATTGGAAGATGCCTGGCACGACAACGACGAGTGTTTTATTGTCAAAAGCATTCCCCGAGCCCATCGAATTCCGGGCAAGGAAACGGTCACGCGCAAGCACTGCCGGTACTGTGTTTTGCTCAATGAGCCCGCAACCAGCAAACCGCTGCCTCGGCTGCTTTCAGCGGAATCCGACTACTAGGTGTGTTCTCACCAAACGCAACGCATCGCTCCTAGGGGAGCGGCTCTTTTCCTCCTTGTTCAGTACCACACCGTACCCAAAGGGTTTTTAGGTAAATTTGATGAGGTGCTCGAGATTGAGCGATACCTGCTGCACCTTGCCCAGCACCACGTGGCCCGAGTAAGAATGGGGCCACACGTAGAGCATGAGGGCCACCAGCTCGTCGCACCGGAGGCGAAACTGGACGGGCTTGTTTTTGGGCACGCCCACGCGGCGGAGTTCGCGGTCATCGAGGCGCTTGAGCCGCTTGGCCACGCGCAGCAGGGCCGGCAGCGCGACCACCACGCCGGCTGATTCGACGCGGAGGCCCTGGTTCTGGTGAAGCCGGATGGCATTGCGGCGGCCGCAGTCAGCCACGGCCCACCAGAGCTGGCCGGCTTCGCCGCGGTTAAGTTCAATCACTTGGTCGAGGTGTGGAAAACTCATAGCCACTGCCCGTTTTTCATGCGCGCCACCTCCTGCCCGGTGTGCACGTCGTAGAGGATGGCCACGTTGATTTTGGCGTGCACGCTCTCGGCGTACTTCTTGAGCCGCTTAATCTCCAGCTCGCGCGGGTCGAGCGGCACGTAGGTGCTGGCGTTGCTGCGCCCGTAGAGCGTGCGGGCGTTGCCGTCCTTGAAGTAAACGAGCAGCTTGGTGTGGGCGGCGGCCTTGAGCTTCTCGCCGGGAGTGGGTGCCGGATGGGACATGGAAATGGGCTGAGATGGGTTGGGGTGAGCTGAATGAAGAATGAGTATTAGGCGTTGCGCTAGACTTTGCCGCCGGCGGCGATGAAGTAGAACTTGTCCAGGGCCCGGGGGTCGCGCAGGGCCTGCACCTTCTTGAGGTGCTTGTGGTAGAGTTGGGCGGCCGTGAGGGCCAGCACCCGCTTGCCGGCCGTTTTTAGCCGCCAGCCCCGCATTTCCGCTCCCGCCCGACGCAGGGTGGTGGCCACGTGGTACTCGTGGCGGCGCAGCATCTTCTGGGCCAGCCATTCCTCGGTTTTGACGAAGCCCAGCCCGTTTTCGCGGTCGAAATAGCCCCGGCCCTTCACGATTTCGGCGTAGGGCGCCGGCAGGAACCGGCCCGGGTTGCGCTTGAGCCAGTCGGCCACCAAATCCACCCGCTCGAGGGCCTGCTGGTGGTAGAGCTCGTACTCCCGCTCCGAAAGCCCGGCCTGAAAACCGGCGAATACGCCAAACCAGATGGCGTTCTGGGCCTTGGCGTGCTGCGCCTCGTCAAAGGCCACGTCCCCGTAGAGCTGGGGCCGAGCATAGGCCCAAAACGACATCACAAGCCGCTTTTGAGCCAGCGTCGGCCCCGTTTTCGGCGCGCTGGCCGCGGTCTGGGCCAGTTTGCGGGCCTCGGCCCTCGGCCGGCGCCGCGCCCCAGCCTGCCCCGTTTCTGCCGCTGCCCCGAGCGGTTCCGGGTCGGGCTGCGGCCCTGTGTTGCCAGTGAGTGTTGCCTGTGTTTCCAGTTTTGGAGCCGGCGGCGTTGCCACCACTAACTTATCCACCTGGCTAGTTTCCAGTTTCCGTGTTTCCAGTGTTTCAAATGCTACACTAAGCGGAAATTTTGTCGGCTCACTGTTGAGAATCGCGCCGATTTGCAAGCGGTCCAAATCGCTTTCCACCGGCATTTCGGGGGCTTGCCACACGTATTTGGGGTTTATCCACAGCTCAAAGTCGGCGCGGGTGCCGTGCCAGGCCTTGCGCACCAGCGCGCCCATCTTGAGCAGCAAATCGATGTGGGTGCGCACGCTGCGCGACGACATCGAGCGGCGCTTGCCCAAGCTCTTGCAGTTCACCGCAATCGGCGGGGCCTGCGGGGCCGCGTCGGTGCCCACCTGGGCAAAGTCAAAGCCCGGCTCGCGGTTGCTCCGCTCCAGGGCCCGCACGCTCATGAACACCAAATCGGTCATCAACTCCTTGGCCGTGGCCGGGGCTGCCTTGGGCTGCACGTAGTAGTGCTCCGTGCGGGCCGGCACCAGCACCTGCCCCTCGGCGTCGAGCCGGGCCTGGTGGGTGCGGGAGCGCAGCTGCAACGGCATGGCCGCGCACTGGGCTTCGAAGTCCTGGTGCCAGAGCCGGCGGGCCTTGGCGAGGGTAAGGGGAAGAGGCAGCATTTAAAAGAGAAAGGGAAGAAAATGGTGGCGTGGGCAGCGGAGGCGTGTCCTCCCCTGCTCCCCAGCGCCGGAGCTGCAGCTGCAGACCCTGTGCTCCCTGACCGGCTTCGACGCCGGGTGCCTGCTGCGCGCAGGGGCCCTCGGTGGGCTCAGGAAAATGTATCACGTTAGCAGCCGCCCTCCGGCACCAGCGCCCCGTGCTGCTGGCACAAGGACCGGAGCAGTTCGGCCTGGGCCTCCATGGCCTCGGCGATGCGCACCAGGGCGCTGGCCTGAATGATTTCAGCCGAAACCGTGCTCTTCTCCCCCACGCGCACCCTGTCACCGGAGGTCGCGTGAATTTTGAACTTGCTGATGTCGGCCAGCGAGCGAACTTTTGGCTCCACGTTACTCACAGCTGCCGCCCCCTTTCTCCGTGCTGAGCACGGCATCCAGCCCGCGCAGGCGGCTAGTCAGCGAATCAACGATGAAACGGGTGCCTTCCTGGTGGCTGGCATCGGGCTGCCAGGCCCCGCAGGCGTATTGCTCCAGGCAGAACTCGGCTTGCTTGAGTTGCTCGAGCACTTCGACCCGCTCCACCCGCAGGGCCTGCCGGCGCAGCGGGTCGGGCTTCGGCAACTGCGAGAGCGGGCGCAGGTTGATTTGGCGGCCCAGGTTCATGCCCAGGGCCAGCGTGAACGCCACCAGACCCTGGTCGGTGGCGTTCGAGGTGTACACGTTGATGGCCTCCATGCTCAGGCCGCGGCTTGCAGGCTGGAACCATGGCTTGCCGCATCGGCCGCGTCATCGGCCACCATCTCCTCCAAGCGCACGGTGTGCACCTTGCGCAGGGTGAAGAGGCGGGCCATGCGGTCGAGGACCGTGTTTTTGGCGGCTTCGGAGCCGATGCTAGCCAGGTCGCTCGATGCGCTTGTGATGGCGTCGTTGTACTGCCGGAGGGCTTCCTGATGGTCTTCGATTTCGAGGTCCATGAACTCGTCGGTGGTTAAGGTTTCGATTGACATGGGGGGTTGAGATGGGATTGGGGTGAACTGAAAAAGTCTTAGGAAGCCAGGCGCAGGGCCGGTAGCGCGCCCGCCGGAACGGGAAGCGCCGCCGGCAGCTGCGGGGCCGGCAGCTGGGCCAAATCGTAGGCCTCGCCCCGGCCGAAAGCCAGCAGCGCGGGCCAAGGAATGCGGGGCTCGGCCTCGCCGAACGTGAGCACGGCCAGCTTGATGAGCTGCTTGTTGCGGCCCCGCTTGCCCACTTTCGTCCAGCGCTGCACCGCCGAGCGGCTCACGCTCAGGTGCTCCATGACCTGCTCGATGGTGAGCAGCACCACGGCCGCGCTGGCCTCGGGCGCGGGGGCCGGGCGCTTAATGGCTTCGATGTGGCCCAGGATGGTGCGGAAGCACTCATCGAGGTAGCCCACGGTGGGCAGGTCGTCGCGTCTCATGAGGCGGTAGCGGGGGTTTTGGTGAGGGTAGCGCGGGCAGCTGCTAAGCGCTGGCGGGCCGCGTCGAAGTCATCGTTTTGCAGCACCAGCAGGCGCACTTCCTTGAGGCGGCGCACCTGCGTGGCCGCGAAGCACACGGCCGGCGTGGGGGTGCCCGGCCGCAGCACGCCCATGCTGCACGCGGCCCAGCTGACGGGGCCACTGGCCGGGTGGTGGTGGGCATACTGAAAGTGGAACTGCTCCCCCGTTAGGCTCGTCCACGTACCCGTCACCAGCGAGAGGCTGGGCGTGGGCGTGGGCTGCTCGAGTACCTGAAAGCCCACGCTGCGCAGCCACTGCGCGATATGCGGGCCCAAGTCGCGGGGGCCGGGCGGTGGCGCGGAGCCGTAGGGGGCGCGGGCTCCCATCAGGCGGCTTTGGGAAGCAGCAGTTGAAACTCCTGGCGCGCGTCCGTCCAGTCAATCTCGCGGATGCCCGCCGGCGGCGAGGCCACCAGCCACACCTCGTCCTGGGTGCGGCCCTCTTCGTGGGCGCTGCGCAAATCCAGCGGCATCGAGCCGTTGACGTACACCGTGAAATGCCCCGCTTGGTAGCAGTAGCCTAATATGGGTTCCACGAGGGCCGCGCCGGCCGGCAGCTCCGAGACGCGCACGCGCTTGCCGCTGCGGGCATCGGTGAGGGAAACGACGGGCTTAAGCATTGAGGTAGGCCTGCGTCGTGGTCATTGGGGCCGGCATGCGGCCGACCAATTGCAGGCTGCGAAAGCGGGCCCGACGTACTTTCTCTCCCTGCACCAGAATGGGCAGTTCTTCCACAAAGCGCGGGTGCTCGGCCATGAGCTCCTCGCCCCGCCGGTCCAGCTCGTCGAGCGGGATGAGTTTGACCACCGCGCTGGGCAGGTGGTGCGTGACGAGTTCGTGCATGTCGCGGATGCACGGCTTTTTGCGGGGGGCTGGGTCCGCCAGCGCGTCGGTGTTGAGATGCATGGGTGAGCTGAAAAAGGGTTAGGAAATAGGAAACAGGGCTTCCTGTACCTGCTTTTCAGCAGGCAGCAGCTCGGCCGGAATGGAGAAGTCGGGCAGCCCGATGCGCACCAGGTCGATGAGCCAGGCCAGTTTGATGTAGCGCCCGTGGCGCACCCCCATCAGTTTCACAGAGGACGCTTCGTGTCCACCTCGGACAGCCACGTCCACGGCGCTGGCGTGCAAATCCTCGCACACCAAAGCGAGCAAGTGGAAATATTTCTGCCTATCGGTCATCGTGTTTGGGCGCTTTCGTCAATGCCTTGCTTTATTGCGAGGGCATTGAGTTGTACACGCCACAAACATACGCTAATGAGTCATTATAGACTCACCATTTTAAACTCAAATTATTGGCCTTTGAGCCAATTATAACTCAAGTGACTGTAAACGAGAGACTAAATTTTTTGATTAATGAGTTGAATTTGAGTGCTAGAGCATTCAGCGCTGCCATTGGCATGCCTGATTCCAACACCAGAAACTACTTAACTAAAGGAACTAAGCTCAACTCAGAGTACCTGGAAAGTATTGCGAGCCATTTTAGCCGAGTCGATTTAAACTGGTTATTGACTGGTAAAGGCAAGCCTTTCCTACCCGAATCAGGTGAAAGCGCTGGTTCAATGACCATCAATCAAAAAAATAATTCTGGGAATTCTATCAACGGCAACCAGGGCACGGCCACCCAGAACAACCACCACTACAACATTGCCGACTGCGAGAAGGACCGCGACACCTACAAAGCTGAACGCGACCTAGCCCGCACTGAAAACGAACTCCTCCGCCAGCAACTCGCAATGCAGGAGGCCCTGATTGCCGCCAAAGACGAAACCCTCACGCTGCTGCGTGGCAGCCACAACCGCCCTAATTAATTGCTTCCTTTCCCACCGCAATGGGCCTAAAATACAGTCTATACACCCCAACTGAATCGCTTGTAATCTATATGAAGGACAAAAGGAACCGCCAATACTGGTGCCAGGCCTTTTGTTGTACTCGTCCACAACTGCGCGATGCTGTTGCCGCAGTTGGCCCCAAAGCCGAAGACGTTCGCCGGTACTTGCGGGGAGAGATGCCCGACAACCAGTAAACCCTTACTTCTTTCCTCATTCTTCTCTTTCTACCCACTATGACCAACGACCAAACCCCGCTCGTTCGGCCGGAAAATGTGCACATCGACCTCGAACAAGCACATGAACTGCCCGGCTGGTGCCAGGCCTTGATGTGCACCGAAGACCAATTGCGGGAGGCCGTGTCCACCGTGGGCGGTAAGGTGATTTCCGTATACCTGCATTTGCAGCTAAATAAAATAAGTCCTCTACACGCTCTACCTCGTCCTGAGCAGCCTAATTAAACGGACAAGCCGCCCGCACGCAATTCCCACCCGCCCTGTCTCCGCTTCTCCCATGAAAACATTCACCGTGACCGTTCAGGGCATCTCCCAGGAGGTTCCCGTGCTGCACACCACCATTACGTGCACGCTCGATGGCGGGGCGCTTGTTCATACGTCGCACGATGGGATACACGAAGCGCCTGCGCTGGTGGTTGACCAAACCTGCGACGAGGCCATTTCACGCTTGGAGAAAGCCCGCAAAACCAAATGAGTCTCTCCTACCAACCCGCTGAACTCACTCGGGTGAACCTGCATTCCACTGTGGAGGTGAACTACTGGTGCCAAACCCTCAACTGCACCGAAACCCGGCTGCGCAACGCCGTGCTGGCCGTCGGGCCGCTGGTGGCGGATGTGCGTGGGTATTTGAACCGCTGAAGCAATTGACGCTGCTACCACCATTTGCCACCCTGATTTTTACATGAAGCAAGCCTTTACTACTTATCTCCTTACCGGGAGCCTGTTACTTGCCGCTGCCACAACCCACGCCCAGACCACGTTTCGCATCGGCCCCAAACTGGGCTACAATCGTTCTTTCGGCGGCTTCGAGTACCCCAACCAGGACTATTTGAAAGTGACCAACTCCTCCCGTAGCGGCGTGGAGGCGGGCGTCGTGGCCCACGTGGGTTTCTCCGACCACTTTGCGGTGCAGCCGGCCGTGCTCTACGCCCAGAAGGGCTTTGGTTTCGTGGAAGACGCCTACGATGCGCCCTACAACTACACGTACAAAGGGGAATACAGCTTCCACTTCAACTACCTGACCGTGCCCGTCAACCTGCTCTACAGCTCCCAGCCCGGCGGCCAGGGCTTGCAGGTGTTTGCCGGCCCGTACGTGGGCTGGCTGCTGGGCGGCGCGTTTACCTCCTCGCAAACCGGCCGGTACGCGAGCGGCGGCGGCCCAACCAACTCCAACCAGGGCAAGGTAGAGGCCGGCGATACCTACCACAACAACCCCAAGGAGGCCTATGTCTCTAGGGGCGTGGACGCCGGCGTGCAAGGGGGACTCGGCCTCGGTTTTGCCGGCGGAATCCAGGTGCAAGCCAGCTACAGCCAGGGCCTGCGCAACCTGGGGGCCAAATACGAATCCGGTCTGAGCACGCGAACCCCGCCCACCTACCGCAATCATGCCTTCCAGATTTCGTTGTCCTACCTGTGGGGCCCGAAGAGCTAAATAACCCACAGCTGCTTTTCAGGAAGCATTTTCTACCCGACTGACTCACATGAGGAGAACCTTTACTAGCTCGCTACTGGCCAGCTGCCTGTTGCTAGCCGCTTCTTCGGCCAATGCCCAAACCACGTTCCGCATTGGCCCCCAAGTAGGCTACAACTTGTCCTCCAGCAGCATGCGCTACCCCAACTTACACCCCTACATGTCCCTTAACAACTACTACCGCAGCGGTGCGGAGGCCGGGCTTGTGGCACAGGTAGGCTTGTCCGACCACTTTGCGGTGCAACCGGCGGTGCTCTATGCGCAGAAAGGCTATGGCTACGTCGTTCACAACAACTACGACCCAAGTACTTTCACCTATTCTAGGGAAACCGCCTTCCGCGTAGCTTACCTGACAATGCCCGTAAACGTGGTCTACAGCCAGCGGCCCAATAGCGAAGGGATGCAGGTATTTGTGGGTCCATACCTGGGCTACCTGCTGGGTGGCACCTACACGTTCAGCGTTGACGAGACGAATGTCAGTGGGTCCTCGCGCAGCGTGACCAATAAGGGCAAAGTGGTGGCCAGCGACAGTTACGACAACTTGCCTGACAGCAAGTACGAATCCAAGGGCTTGGACGTGGGCCTGCAAGCAGGGGTGGGTTACGGCTTCGCAGGAGGGCTTCAGGTACAGGTCAGCTACAGCCAAGGCTTGCGGAACCTCGCGGCCACGTATGAGAACGGCCAGGATTTTTCCATCGCCCCGGTCTACCAAAATCCGTCTTACCGGAACCGCACCTTACAGCTCTCGTTGGCCTACCTGTTTGGCCCGAAGAGCTAGGCTCTGATGGCTACTTCCCATTACGACTTCCGCGCATTGCCCTTCGAGCAGCAGCTGCCGCTGGTGTGGGTCGAAGGCACGTTCCTGGCCCGGCGCTGGGAGGAAGAGGACGGCGTGAGCCTCTACCACATGGACGGGGGATTCTTCTGCGAGGTGTACCTAGAAGTGGAAACCTACAAGGTAGTACGCGTGCGCACTTTCACGCGCATGGAGCGCTTGGAGGACTATGCCTGCTACGTCAATATTGACGATTTGACAGAACCGAAACGCTGAATAAGCAGAGCTTAATACAAACGGACCAAGTTGCCGCCAAAGACGAAATGCTCGCGTTACTACGCGGCTGCCATAACCGACTAAACTAACTATGTCGACTGAAAAGGACACTGAGCTTAAGGAAGCTGGATTGACAAGCGAGGGGATGCAAGCAATTCGCCAAGATTTTGTCAAAAAAGTCACCAGCTATGAGCATACGGCGCAATACATCACCAATCTTTTACTCAAGACCCCAGGCGTTCATTCTGTCCGATATCGGGTAAAAAACCCTTTACACTTACACAAAAAGATTGTCAGAAAAAAGCTGGAGAATAATGAGCGAGTCATCACGCTTGCTACTTATGAGGAAGAAATCACTGATTTGGCTGGTATCCGGATACTGCACCTATTCAAAAGTGATTGGCAGCATATCCATAAGTTCATAATGAACACATGGACGCTGAAAGAGAGGCCCATTGCATATCACCGCCAGGGCGACTCGCCAGCTTTTCTGAAGATGTTTGAGGAATGCGACATCAAGGAGCATCCGTACGGATACCGCTCGGTCCATTACATTATCGAGACATCGCCGACTAAGGCAAAGCGCTACATAGAGCTCCAGGTGCGAACAATATTTGAGGAGGGATGGAGCGAAATCGACCATAAGGTACGATACCCCAGTTTTTCTGACAATCCTTTAACAAACAGCCTGTTGATGATACTTAACCGACTTGCTGGCAGTGCCGACGAGATGAGCAGCTTTGTGCAGGAACTGAGCATACACTTAGAGCAATCTCAGCATGAACTAGAGAAGATGCAGGAGGAGCGGGACGAGCAAATAGCTAAGTTGAACAGCCTCATTGATAATCCAGAAACATCCAAGCAAATTAAATCAACGCTGGAGGGAGTAGCAAAGTCTATTAGCCATTCTCCGCAATTCATCTTGCCACCTGATGCAATGGCAGGTGTCCTCAATGTAATAAAATCTAACTTTTTGAGCATTAATGAGGGTATTTTTAGAAACGCAGGTGCGGGTGGGTTGGCTAATCTGCACCAGACTAACGCTATTGACAAAGTAATGGATATGGTTGCGGAGGAAGCCGAAAAGACAAATCAGCATCTTCAACGTCAGAAAAAGGGAATTAAAACTAAGCGTAAGCCAAAACCCAAGCCTACAACTTCACCTGATGCATAAAATATTGAATACTCGCTTTGTAATATACAAAACCTCATATAAAAAGATTTGCTGTGAAGTAGCTAAAACTAAAACGAGCTGCCCAAGGAGCAGCTCGTTATGAATGATACCCTGCTAGCAGTGCATTATAACATTATCGCGGCGAAGGAAGAATTGCTGGCACTGCTTAGAGGCAGTAGGAACCAACCAAATCAACTTTCTGATTCAACATTATTTAATGCTTCTGCTAACAAACCCTCTCTATGTATTTTTAACATTTCTTCGTTAGCAGCACGCTGAATGCTCGCAACTTGAGCAGGATGAAGTTCGAATAAAACAGCATCAGTAACTGTATCTCTAATTATGGCATGCTCTAAAGCGCCATCATGCATCCTAGCTCCGTTAAGGTTAACCTCATGAAAACGAGCAGCACTAAAGTTTGCTCCAAGAAGCTTTGCTTTTTCTAAATTAGTCTTTATAAGAGTTGCATCTTCAAAACTTGCTCCATCGGCCTTCACGCCCTCCATATTTGTGTAATTCAAATTGGCTTGGATAAATATCGCATGCTGTACTTCCGCACCTCGTAGTACTGAATTGGATAAGTTGGCACTGTAAAAGTCGACTACTGCCAATTCTGTTTCTTCAAGGTTCAAAAAGTCCAAGTGATATGCCGCGAGTGCTGATGCTGGACTATATCGCTGACCCTGCACTCGCCTAAACCAAGCGCCAAATACTAGGCGAGTGGCATGTGAAATTGGGCTAATTTCTTGTGTTACCCTGGCGCAGGCTGACATGCAGACTAACAATGCCTCCTCAGCATTCCGCGCCATAAAATTTTCTTGCTTGAAAGTAGTTCGGGGTAACTGTTCCATTGGCATCCCACTACGCAGCACTAAGCTGAAAAGCTCGGCAAAACAAGACTGGATTTTACGCGCTTTTGCTTTCCCCTTCAAACGCAATTCGTTTTGTACAAAACGAAAGAGATAAGAAGTCATAGGGCTTGGGCCAGCCAGCTGAACCCAGCGCCATAATGCTTCGCGCTCATCCCATCCTTCATCTGAGCTTTCCCTCCTATTATCTCGCTCCTTGGCGACTTTCTCCATCGCCCGTACAATTCGCCTAGCTGTTAAGTACTCGCCAAAGCTCTTGTGCGTAAACATGAATGTAGCATCGCCGCTGGAGCTCCGTCGGCCGTATTGCCGGAAGAAAAACGCAGCAAGAAGGCGTAACACTCCAGCTTTGGCTCCTTGCTCGAATGTTTTCAAATGACGGTCAAGTCCATTATTGAAGCAGTGCTCTTCTATCTCTCGTACTGTGGTTGTTCTTCCATCGCCGTGCCACGCGGCCAGCCCTACTTCTTCCAATACCCGCGCAAAGCTTTCCAACGTCATTCCCTCTATCTGTGTGTACCGGCGCTTATTTTCATAAGCTCTTTCATGCACAGAACTCACTAAGTCAGCATAGATTTTATTCAAGTTGACAGCTTTGGTAAAATCCAAAGCCCCTCTTGTATAGCTCAATGCGACAAGGTAATTCAGTAGAGGTTGGGAAGTAACCTCATTTAAATCATCACGGTCTAGGTGCTTTGGAAGCCCTTCATATTTTTTGCCCGTTAGTTCTCCATATTGCTGCCACCATATATCTCGTTGGTCGTAGTCATAGAGGTCATCAGGGTCAATTATCTCTTCCTCATTATTGTCATCATCATTAACTTCTTCTTCAATATAATAGGGTAACAAAGTCAATAACTGGTGCGGTCTGCGACTACTAAATTCAGTTTCATTGTCCTGCAGAACCATTTCTCTACCGCTAATAATGGCCCTTAACTTTAGAGTTTGGCTATTACGCTTTTCGAGGGTCAGGTCTACTTCCCTAACAAATGCTCGTGCCGTTTCAACTGCTGCTTTTCCTTGGCTAGCTAGCTCATCAAGCCCATCAAAAATTATGAGCAAATTAGTTTCTCCGTTAGTCGGGCTAAGTGGATTATGGGGAAGAATATTCTCTTCCGTGACAAAGTCCCCAACTGCTTCTGTCAAATCTTTTGATGAATCAAACCGATGCAACGGAATAAACAGAACTTTTATTTCCGTGGAATTAGCGATATGGGCTGCAAATATTTTGGCGAAAGAAGATTTACCACTACCAGGACCTCCACTAATTATTCGAATGGCATCGTCTTTTTTCCCGTTACCTAACCAAGTTGAGAGTTCATTTTTCAGCTCTACTATTCTTTTAGTCCTTTTACGCTTGTCCATCCCATCCAATTCTTTATGAATGGGAAAAACTTCATAGTAAGCTCGCAGAGGCACATAGATTTGCTTTAAACTAAAGGCCTCTTCGAATGTGCTTTCATTGATTGCTAACTCAAGTCGGGAAGCGTAGGACTGCCAAGCCCACATTTGGTTACTTGCATCCTGGAACGGCGTATCCGTACTGTCTAAAAGGGGTTGGTACAGCTTGGAATGCTTTTTCCACTCCTCATTAAGCGCATACAAGTAGTACGCTGGAAAACGGCCACCTACCGCATTTGCTATATGCGCTTCTAGACCCATAAGTTCTAGCCACCTGCACAGAAGTGCTTGGAAGCTTTTCACAACTTTTAGTTCAGTCGGCTTTTGAAAGAAAGCCTTGTCAATGGGGATATCATGCTCACTTATCGTAAAATCGAGCACAGTTTTAGTGGAAGACGCATACGGCTTAGTGCCAAAAAAACCAGATTTAGCGGTTTCTCCAACTAACTCAAACATTGAGGCCGTAGCAGCCCGCCGAATAAGTATATAGGCGATAGCTGGCGGCTCAGTGCCAATACCTAATGCCTTCACTGCATCAATACTGTCGCTTGCTACCTCATCCCATTTTCCTTGAAAGGAATGCATGACTCCTTTCGCGAGAGCAGAGAAAAGGTCCTTACCATCTACGGCCAGTGACCTACCTGTTATTCCTTTGGGTTTAGATGCTTTTTGAGATGGTGATGCCATTAGTTTGGTAGATATTGGATATAGCACAATAGTACAGCTTGTACATTACATTCAACAGCCACGATTACTTCGTATTAAGACAGGCTTTCTCCACAGTAGTTGCTGTTTGCGAAAGACTCCCAACTAGTTCTGCTAATGATGCCTAATTTATACTTGACCGCAACAATTCTTTTTTTGCAATCTATAGGTTATTAAAATGGAAGTAACCCGCCAGCTACGCCTCGACGCCCTCACCAAAAAAGGCCTGGCTCCCATCCAGCTCACCTTTTGCTGGGACCGGCTGCGGTTGCGCCTCGGCTCGGGTGAAACCTGCGACCCCAAGCACTGGAACCCCAAGCGCGAGGAAGTAAAGCCCGTCCCTGGCAACTTCGCCGCTGCCACCAACCTCGTGCTCGAGCGCTACACCCAGGCCGCGCAGGCAGCGGAGCGCGCCGCCCAGGAAACCCGCACGCTGCTGCCCAAAGAGCAGATGCTGGCCGAAATCAAGCGGCGCTACCAACTGCTCACCGCCGGCGACGAGGCCCAGGCCGAAAGCCCCGAAGTAGCCCCGCTGCCGGTGGTCGAGGCCGCTCCGCCCACCTTCCTGGAATACTACGACCAGTGGCTGGGCGAGCAGACCCGCAAAACCAGCCACAAGACCGGCCAGGGCCTAAGCAAGTCCTACCTCGACAGCCTGGCCAACACCCGCGCCGTGCTCGAGGACTTTGCCGGCCGCGACACGCAGCCCCTCGCCTTCCCAGCCGTGGACCACGCCTGGTACGCCCGCTTCCGCGAGTTCTTCTATCAGGGCAGCTGGGGCACGTCGGTCAACACTTTCGGCAAGCACGTGCGCCACCTCAAGTCCTTTCTGGCCTGGGCCGAGGACCGGGAGCTGCCGGTAAACCGCAAGTACCGCAAGTTCGAAGCGCCCGACGAGTACATCGGCGCCGACGCCCTTACCCAGGCCGAGCTGCTGCGCCTGGCCGCCGTGGACTTCCACACGGCCGAGGCCCGGGCCTACGTGCAGCAGCAGTTCGAGCAGCTCGACCCGGCCCTGCAGGCGCAGGCCGCCACCAAGAAAGGCATGCGCGTGAGCCAGGCCGACCCGCGCCGCGTGGCCGAGCGGCTGCGGATGCTCGAGCGCAGCCGCGACAAGGTGCTGCTCTGCTGCTACCTGGGCCTGCGCATCTCCGACGCCGACAAGCTCAGCCCGCGCCAGCTCCACGGCGATTTGGTCAAGCTCAAGGCTACCAAGACCCGCAAGGACTGCTACATCCCCTACTTCGACGACGACGTGTTCCGCCCCGTGGCCCTCGTGCAGAAGTACGCGGCCCTGCACTTGGCCACCTGCCTGCCGGTGGTCAACGGCTTGTCGGATTACCTGCCCCACGTGCAGCACCTGGCCGGGCTCACCCGCTTCAAGCTCACGAGTAAAATCGGCCGCAAAACCTTCGTCACGCTCAAGATTAGCCAGGGCGTGCCGCGGGCCCAGGTCATGCAGGCCACCGGCCACCGCACCGAGTCGAGCTTCAACCGCTATTTGGGCGTGGTAGAAGAAGAACTGCTGGCGACGTTTCGCAAAACGGCCCGTACGGTGGATAAGGCAGCTGCGGAGAAGCGCTCGGATGCGGCGTAATGCCTCAGGGCTGCTACCTTTCATTCCTTACTTCTTCACTCCCCAACTCCCCTGCCCATGTTCACCAAACACGCGCCCAAGCTCCTCGTCCTGCTCTTGACCCTGCTCATCGGCGGCGGCATCATCGCGGCCAAATCCCCTGCCGAGCCCAAGCAGTACGACTACGTTACGGTGGTGCTCTACAACCGCACCACCTTGACCCTCTCCTACAAAGACAGGTTCGAAGAAAAAAAGGTCGCCTTTGCCGGGGAGAAGCACGTCTACAACTTCACCCCGCTGCTGGCCCAAATCGGGGAATTGGAAGCCCAGGGCTACGAGCTGGTCGTCGCCGACTATCAGCCCGGTTCCGAGTCCAGCCGGCAGTCGAATTACGCCCTCCTGCGCAAACCCCGCTAGCAGGCCACGCCCTACGCGCCGAGTTGCTCCACGGCAAAAGGGGGGCACTTCTGTGGCAAAAAACTGTGGCACGGACGTGCCCACCGCCGCTTGAGCTGGCTTAGTCCTCGGACCCAAAACCGCCACCACAGCGCATAGAGGCCATTTGGCTAAGTCTGCCTGAGCCTGAATAAGCGCCTGGACGTCCCGTCCAGACCGCTACCGTTTGTAAAAACACCCTGTAAGTCATGCACTTGCAGGGTGTTTTTGTTTTCGGGTAAAACATAGGTAAAACAAGTGGGATTCTTCCACAGAGTTGGCGTGAATTATTCCCCAGCTCGCCAAGGGAAAGCTTGACGCTATGACGGCCCACTTGAGGGCGCGAAGTGGTACCCTAACAATTTCCTGATTGAACGCTCTGTGAGCGTAGCCACCAGCCTCCGCAGGTCAGTTAGTGAGCCGATGAGCGTGAGCACAGTCACAACGGTCAAAATAATTTTGACGATTGAGTTATCCGCGTAGCGCACGTTGAGGAACACCAATAGGAGCACCACGCCGAAAAAGGCTGCCCAGGCTATCACTGCACTAAGCCTTTTGACTCGTTCCAGAAAACGTTCAGCGAATTGATCTGCCGTAAAACGTTGCTCTGGGTTGAGCAGCCCCTTGGCCTCAAACGCCGCCCGGATGGCGCGCATGGAGACGATAGTCAAGAACTCTGACTCAAACCAGGGAAAGGGGTGCCGCCATAGGTGCGACACCATCTTGTTCAGCCGCTCGGCATCGGGCTGGCCTTGGTCGGTCATTAATCGGAACACCACCGAAATCTGGTGGTAATCCTCCCGAGCGTTGTGGTTGCCGGCCAAGATGTTCTCGAAGGTCTTGTTCACAAGACGCTTTTCGTTCTCGTCAACTGGGCGCAATCGAATCACCTGCCGCAGCCAGCCGTCGTCCAGTTGGAACTTGCGTACCGTGCACACGAGAGCGAAAACGAGATAGTCATTGTGCACCCACTCGGTGTCTGGTCGCAGTCGGCGGGTGCTCAGCTTTAGGTAGAGCGCCGCGGCAGTTGTACGGTCGTTGTCGCGCACGCTGGTCAGCAGGTGCTTCACGGCGCCTTCGTTATCGGCCGGGTCTAGGGCACCCAGTGGTGGCATCGGCTGCCCGTCAAGGAAGTCGATGAAGAAGCAAACGAGCGGGGTGGCTCGTAGGGGCTTCCAGTAATCCGCTTTGGCTTCTAGAGAAACCATTTCTTTTCGCGCAATTGGGAGTTGGCAATCCCCGCATTCCAGCCCGGGATGCTACGCAGGTCACTGAGCTGGCGCGTCAGTAGGTTGGCGTACAGGAGCGTCGCGGGAGTATAAATCGGCTCGAAATTGCGGAAAGACAGGCGGCTGAATTTGAACACCTGCTGCACCACGTACTGGACATCTAGGAAGGTCGACTTCTCGTGAATGCTGACCAGCACGGGCGTGGGAACGCCGTGCCGAACATTTCGCATCTCCTTATTACCCACGAGCTGAACCAAGCATTGGCGCGAGCCCAGCGGCCAGGCATACCCCCTACTCGGAACAAACGCTCCCTTACCGCTCGTCCGAGAGTCGTCGTGCAGCAGGTAGGGATGACGTTCCGCCAACGTCACAAAGGCGAACTTGATGTCATACTGCGGGTATTCATTCACCAACTGCGCCACCACGTCAGCCTCCAAGTTCTTGATGGGCTTGAAGATGTGAAAAATCAGGCGGATGCGGTCCTGCGGGCTCCAACTATACTCGCTGGAAAGCCGGTCAAGCGCATCCTTCAAGTTGCTGAGAAGGGTGGCAAAATACTCGTCGAAAGGTACGTGGCGCGTTCGGCTATTGGTCAGGTACTTCCCATCGGCCGCGAAGAAGGTGCTGATGCCGACAAAACGGGTTTGGGCAGCACCGGCATACTGGCTATCACGAAGGATGGTGTGGCCAATGCCGATAACCAACTCCCGGTCCACGCTCTGGTCCACTGGAATGGTCCAAGGGGTGCCGCCCAGCTTGGCGTAGAGTTGCAGCGCGATGCCGTCGATGGTGAACGTGGGGTTCGCAGCCGTCTCCGGCTTGATAAACTGCACGACTGTGCCCTGCATGTACAAAAATGACTTTACCCGGAAGTACGGGTTATCCACATTGGGCAGGTTTCGGAAGTCCGCTGACGTCTCCATAATGGCCAAGTCGAAAGCTGCGTCCAGCTTCTGCACACCTCGGTCGATGGCCGCGAGGTAGGCGGCGGCCGAGTAATCTCCAATTTCCTCGATGATGTAGGTCATTGAGGTCAGCCGGTACTTGTTCACCATACCGTTGCCGAAGAAGCTGTGTTGCGGAATACCGTCTCGTAACTCGGCCAGGAACTTGGTGAAGATGCTCGCGTTTTGCCTGTGAAAGACCACGAGCACCTTGGGGGCATTGAGTGAGAAGCCCACGGACCTGCTATACGGCCCGTGCTGGTTCAGGCCTTGCGATGGGAAGAAGCTCTGACGGGTCTTGCTGATGTCAAAGATGAGGCTCGGCTCACTCAAGGAGAAGCCAGTGGGTGCGGTTACCGTGTTCCGGTCACTGATGCGAAAACCAAAAGCGTCTTGGTTACGATACTCCAGTCGCCGCAGCCACTTGCTTAAGGACTCAATCTGGCTCATGACCACATCGGGCTTGAGCTGCCGGGCCTCAAGCTCTTTGATGGTACGCATGATGGTGTCCGCACGGGGTTCCCCCACGTTCCACGCCAGAAAGGCAGTAATGTTAACGCGGGAGTTGTGGAGGTGCAGTTCGTGCAGGGGGTAATCTGCGGGGCCCTCATTGGTCAGCACGGTGGCTACTCCGCTGATAATCCGCTGCACGGGGCCGAGCAGGGATATTTCTGGTGCAACAACCCCATCCGAGTAGTCAAGCGCCTGGATGCCAATAACTTCGCGCCCCACTAGGTCGAAGCCCGTTTCGGCTAAGTCCTGGCAGGTCCGGTTCAGACGCCATTTGTAGCGGTGGTTGACGAGCATTCCAAAGGTCAATTGCTCCGCGTTGCTTTCATTCTGCCGGAATTGCACCTCGGTGATGCGCTTGAAAGTTAACACGTCGCGCAGTGGTTCGGGCACCACGTCGGCCGCCAAATCCAGCTCGCGGCGACGGGCAGCGAAGCGGAAGGGATAGAACTCTGGTTGCAGGTCTGGTTGGTCTCGCTTCACCGCCCGGAAGAAAAGGTGTTTAATCAGCGAGCTGACCACCTGTGGCTCCTGTTGAATGGATAACCGCGCCGTTTCTCCAATCGTAGCCGCACCCTCCTCCCCTGGTGAGATGTAGATGTAGTCGCCGCGTCGAAAAAAGGAATGCGTACTGTTGTGCTCCTGACGCAGACGCCCAAGCAGCCCGTCTTGATACGGCACGCGCTGTACGTCAAACTCCGTGAAGTCAAACTCAATTGGGTAGAAGTTGGATTTCATAGGTCGCTTTTTTCTAGCAATTACACAACTGGCTTCAATATGATAAGTCAGCAGTAATTACTAGCACAGGGCCTCTTAAAATGTCATCTTCGTCCTCAGTGTCTACTAAGATTCCTGTTATCTCGGAAAAAACCTTCATAGCAGCCGGATTTGCTTCGCCTTCAGAGTCAAACACGGAATAAATCAGGTATCCATTCCCATTGGCAAGTACATCTACCAAAAAAGGTGCGCAACCCAGAATCTCTGCAGCTGATTCTGAGCTCTGAATCACCTGGCCGCTCACCTCATTTAAACAGAACTCTGCTCCCACGATAGCGACCGGAGCTTCACTTGGCTGGTAAAGTGTAGTATTCATTCTAATGTCTTTTGCTTCCAATGTGCAAGGTAGCTTATTCGATAGGCATTGATTTTTCTCGCACAAATATCTCTTAATATGCGTTAGGCAGGTATGGCCGATGTGCATAGCAAGGATACTCGCAGCTTCAACATGTCCCGCATCAGGAGTAGGGATACAAAGCCTGAAACCATAGTTCGACAATATTTGCATCGAGAGGGTCTTAGGTTTCGCTTACATCATCCTGATTTGCCAGGCAAGCCCGATATTGTGCTGCCACGTTTTCAGACTGTAGTACTGGTGCATGGATGCTTCTGGCACGCCCACGACGACAAACCATGTTTTCGTCTGCCATCATCCCGCACCGAATGGTGGCAGCGTAAACTTGGTTATAACAAGGCTCGAGACTGGCAGCAGCAGCGTGAGCTTACCATGTTAGGCTGGCGTGTGATTGTAGTATGGGAATGTGAGCTAAAATCTTCCCAACGCGCTGAAACATTAAAGCATCTTATTCAGGAAATACTACACCCCCTTGACGACAGTTACGATTAATAAAAGAAAAAAAAGAGCGATGGCATAAGTGATAGAGTTGTGTTTTTCGAGGCTACTTTGCGTCGGGCATCCATACTCTACCATGCATGAATTATATCTACTGGAATAAATTAGTTGCTGATTTCCTTTTCACACCATCCCGTAAAAACCAAGAAGTTTTCCTCTATTTGACGGAAGACGATATTGTACAAGCCTTAAAAAAAGCTGCTGCTGGTTCTGGCACACAAGAGTTGGTTCGCCGAATGGCTGAATGGGAGGAAGGGGACATACTTTCCGATTTCTGGAAAGCACTGAGGGAAGGACCTCTATTCTGGCGCTGTCCTCCAAATCGCGCGCATCAAGACTACTGGGTGGGTGAAAATGGCCGTTCCAAGCGTCAATCCCGACCGGCTCCAACTAATCCCGCTCAATGCGCGACGTATGCACTTGCAGACTGGAGACGCGCCCCAGCATCCAGTACTAATACTAGCAGCCGCAAATTCTATCATGAGCAGGGTGCCCTAGCACAAACTACTCCGTTGCACCTGCTTTACTTGGCTTGTTTCACCATGCCATTCAGCATGGCAGATGCCACACAGCTTAATGCTGGCTTTTATGAGATTTGGCGGGCTTTCTTTCTAAGCAAGGGACTCATCTCCGGCGGCCATCATTTTCCTGACAACTCCCTCACGCAGCTCAACAGCAATTGGGCTGCAATGTGGGAGGAACTGGCACGCTGGAGTCAGGAAGAACTCGGTAGTGAGCGGGGTATATTACGTGCCAGGCAATTAGGGGGCTACAGTTATGTTGGGTGGCCACAATCACAATGTCTGCTACCTCCCACTGCATTAAATCAACTGCCCCGGTTTTTTGCATACCATCACCTTATGCCTGGCAGCCGTATTGCAGCTGGGGAATTGCGTCAGCTTTTGCTACAGGGGCCATTGGTACTACCTGCTGCGACTCTTAGAGAGCTGCGTACCGACACTGTTCTTGGACAAGCCCTTACCGATATTGTATCGCGCAAGCTGCAAGCATGGAGTGGAAGCACGGGGTATCGTGAGCGTAGAACAGTAATCCGCAACGGTGTTCCAAGAGTAGAGGAAATCACCCTCCGTGGCAATACATATGGTACGCTTCTGCCGTTCCTGCCAATCGACCTCGCTGAGAGCGAAATGGTCAGCTGGTCTTATCGGCTTTCTATTAGAGCTCCGCTGCCAGAGAATCTTACAATTACTGTCCCAGGTCAGCCGCCAGTAGCGGTACAACCAACTTCAGCGGAATGGTCTTGTGCTATTCCAGGTGTTTTGCCCAGTCCCATCCTTCAGGAATTTACGGATGCTCACAACGGGTGGACACTTAGTGCCAAACTCCTTCCATTGCAAGTTTTTGCACCAGGTGGACGCTATGGGTTCTATCAATATTGGGCTCCAATCCCAGCTTTGGAGCACGGTACTGAGCTATTGGTATTATGTGAAAGAGAACTCGCCAGTGGAGTCCGTCAACTCGCCCAATGCGCCAACGCTTTTCAAGACTGGTCAAATTTTGCTGGGCTTCCGGCTAATTACAGTCTGTTTTGGCTAAGTAATTTACCTGCCAATACTTATTCATTTATTGGAGCTCCGGTAGCTATTGAAACATACATCAGGGCCCAAGGAGGTCTTGACTGCGGTTTTCGTTCTTTCCTGAGAAGTTTGCCGCCGTCGTTTCGCCTAATAAACGGAGCAGTAGGGCAGCAACTCGGCTGCACACTCCTCAACATCGGCCAGACGGCCGAGTTGCTGCCAGATAACCGAGCCCCACATGACCAAAGCGGTTGGATTCTGCCTGCCGATTTACCATCAGGACAGCCATTCCGCATAACCGGAATCGGGAAAGCAGAGCTCCAAACACTGCCGTTTAAGTTACAAGAGCCTGCACTGCCTACCTCCTACCAGGTCCCATTGCGAGGTCCTCGCGGAGAGGTTGCAAGCCCCGAGGAAACATTGGTTTACAATGGCACTTGCTTGTCGGGTCACATCGGCCAGCTACACCAATTGCACCTACGAAACGGGGGAGTTCAGCCGCAGTTTGAGCCAGTCATTCCTTTTGGTCATCTTGCCCCGCCAGCTACTGCTTTCACGCAAGATAATTTTGGAGACTCACCCAATGACTTACTACTCCACTACCTGTCAAGCGTAAGCAAGCTAACCAACCAGGCCTTTGGCGAGGCTCTGCAAACCATACACGATGCACGACGTCTTTCTTGTCCTGCACCAGCCCGCTATCCCACACCCACTACTGCCGACCGACAAGCTGCATTTCGCTTGTATAGCCAACTCGGCTTTGGTGATTATGATTCTCTTGCTGGTACAATTCAGGTACTGCCCCCTGCCTTGCTGCGCCTCCCGATTGCCGGTAGTGCCGGGCGCCGAATGCTGCTCACGGGGGCCCGCACCCCACAGCTTTTACTGCAGTTGCGTTCCGCTGCCGAAGCCCATGGGGTCCTGCTGACGATTAATAGTCAATTCAATGGCGAAAGTATCTGGAATAGCCTTTCTGACCCCGAAACAACCATTAGTTCTGCTACTACTCAGGCCTTTCGTCAACTCCTGCCCAACCGTGTAGAGCTGTTAGCCCATGGCCACCCAACGCAGGGATACGGTGATGATAAACTTAAAGGCCTGGCAGCGCAATGTGGTATCCAGTTTTGCGGCGATATGATCTCAGCCGACCTGCTGCAATTCTCAGGAAGCCTTATTGAATATCAACAGGCGCTGGCTCCTTACACCGAGGAACTGCCCACCGACTGGAAGCAGTCATGGTTTGACCCGCAAACGCTTAAATGGTACCCTGGAGCCGGTGACCGCGCCTTTTGCTTAACCGAATATGAGTACCGGGTGTACCGGCGGCAATGCTTCCTATGGCAGGATGGTATTCCCTACGCAGTTGATAAGAGCTGGGGACGGTACCTAGTATTGCAGCAAGCTAACCAACAGGTCCTGCACTACAACCACACCCGGCAATTGCTCAAGGTGCCAGCTGCCGCTCCCTTTCCTGAAATTCCCGCCCGCGCCGTTGCCCTTCTGAGCGGTTATGCCCCAGCCTTGGAGTGGGACACGCGTGAGAAGAGGCTTTACAACGTGTACCAAACCGGAAACACCTACACCCTACTGCATAGCCGCCTATATTCTGTCCTTGGTCAGCGGCTTCACGAAACTCTCTAATCTACCAGAATGAACGACCCTATTGGTTCCTTCGATACCATCCGCGACAATTTTGTTCGCTACGTTGAAACTGCCTTCCGCACCAAGTTCGATGAGCCTGGCGAGTTTGAGGACCTGCGCAACAAGCTTCTTCATCAGGATGGTGTACTCTATCGCCAGCCTTGGGCAGAACCTTTGCCAGAATACCAAAGCAGCGGCAAAACCGTGGCCCTGCTTACAGACGCTGACTTGCCCGGCCTCTCACCTATGCAGAGTGACCTATTCCGCGGATTAATTCAGGCCGGACTAATCGACAACCCTGCTGTCGAGCTGTACGAGCATCAAAAACAGATGCTATCTAATGCTCTGGAGCATAAGCACTGCGTCATCACTTCCGGGACGGGTTCCGGTAAAACAGAATCCTTTCTACTGCCACTGCTGGCACAGATTACAAAGGAAATTCCAACCTGGCCAGCTGCTGGCACCATGGAGCCTCCTGCCAAAAACTGGTGGTCAGGGACTAACCGTTTAACCAATGGCCAAGTAGCTGACGCAAATGGTGCTTCCACCAGCGGCCTTAAGGCTGCTGCGCAGCAGCGCGGGCACGAAAATACTGGCCGACAGGCCGCGGTGCGGGCGCTCATCCTGTACCCAATGAACGCCTTGGTCGAAGACCAGATGACACGACTGCGCCGGGCTCTCGACTCCGACGATGCCCGCCAGTGGTTCGATATGAATGCCCGTGGTAACCGCATTCACTTCGGTCGTTACACCGGTGCCTCTCCTGTAGCGGGGTCCCTGCGGGAGCTTGACGCCAATGGCCGCTTAAAAATTAATGGCTACAAACTGGAGGAACTGCGTGAAGAATTAAGCCAGTACAGCCGCAACGTCGACGCTATCAATGAGTTTACTAGTCTGCCCGCCAATCAGACGCGCCGCAAAGACTTAGTATCATTTTTTCCACGGCTCGATGGAGCCGAGATGCGAAGCCGGTTTGATATGCAGGATGCTCCGCCCGACATCCTTATTACAAACTTTTCGATGCTCAGCATTATGCTGATGCGCACCCTCGACGGCCCAGTTTTTGAAAAAACACGCAACTGGCTGGCAGCAGATTCCAGCCACATTTTTCACTTGGTCATTGACGAACTGCACCTTTACCGTGGCACCGCCGGCACTGAGGTTTCTTACTTGCTGCGGCTCGTACTTGACCGCTTGGGCTTGAACCCGAACCATCCCCAGTTGCGCATCCTAGCCAGCAGTGCCTCGCTCGAAACCGAAGGAAAAGCTGGCGAATACAGCAGCCAATTTCTGGAAGACTTTTTTGGGGTCCCTCCTAAAGAGGACGGTACTTCTTCTTTTGAAATCATCAGAGGCCAGGAGATAGACGCCGCGCTTCCCAGCGAAGCATTACTACCTCTCCCTCTCGCGCCATTTGCAAGCCTTGCCAAAGCTTCGGATGCTAATACCGAACTACCAGATGCCGACGCCGCTTTAGCGGCGGATGCACTTAATACCTTCAGCCATTGCGCGCCTATAAGTCCTGCCCCTGCTACGGGATTAGAGGCATTAGCAACCAGCCTTTGGTCATCTGAGCTCCGTCTGCGTGAAAGATTATACAGTGCATGTCGCGTTACTGATACAGAAACCGGACGCACCAAATTGCGGGCGGTTCCAACATTGCCAGCCGTTGGTGATAAGTTAGCTCCTGGCTTTCACTACTTGGCTGAATCACTTTTTGGTCAAGGCCATACCCAGCAGCAGTTGCATGACGCCCTAAGGGGACTTTTCATTGCTCGAGGCTCCTTTGAAGGCAAATTCCCCGCAATAGAGAAGATGGCCCGCTCTAATGCACGCAGCCTGCCGCGGTTCCGTTTCCACTTCTTTTTTCGCAACATTGATGGCCTCTGGCTTGGCTTGCCGAGCTCCGACGACATGGCACCTGATAGCGAAGGAAAACTAATTCGCAGACCCTATGGTGAGTTACTAGCTCATACCTCATTGCGTACCACTGCCGGACAACACGTTCTGGAAGGCCTGTACTGCGACCGCTGCGGCACCGTTTTTTACGGCGGAGCGCGCTTAAACTGGGACTTACCTGGCATTACCGATGGGAGCAAATTTCAAATGCTTTCTGTGAGTCCAGATATTGAGGGAATCCCCGAAAAAGCTGCGGAGACACTGGTTGAACGGCGCAGCTATGCCGATTATGCTGTGTTCTGGCCCCAAGCCGGGCAGGAGTTTGTACAACACGAGAGGGCCAGGGGAAATGGCGACTTCTGGAAGCAACCTGTGATTCGGGGGGCAACGGTAAATAGTGAATCGTATTGGCGACCTGCCCGCATTGATAGCCGGAGTGGCCGGGTAGAAACCGGCGAAAACTTTGCCCCCAGCACTGGAACCGATGGACCAGACTGGATATACGGCCGAGTATTTCGGGTTGATGGCACACCTAGTACGGAGACAGCTCAACGCTTACGGGCAATGCCGGCAGTTTGCCCTGGCTGTGGTGCCAACCACGAATTGGGCGTATACCGCCTCAGTTCAGTGCGTGGGTTTCGGACTGGTTTCGGCCAAACAAGCCAAACTTTCGCCAAAGAGTTATTGCTACAATTGCCCGCAGGGGCCGATACCCGCAAACTCGTTGTCTTCTCTGATAGCCGAGATGACGCTGCTCAGGTGGCCAATGGCATCGAGCGCAACCATTATGGTGACCTTTTACGTGAACTGCTAACACAGTATTTGCAACAGCATGTGGCCACAGGGGCTGAATTGGTAACAGCAATCTCTAGTCCCTCACTAACACCAGAGGAATTTGAAGAAATCCGAAAAAAGCAGCCCACGCTGAGCCTCAAAATTCGAACTTGGTTACGACGGGCAAAGGATATTACCAGTGGTTTCGAAGATGAGCGAGTGGAAGCTCAGGAAGCCCTACGTGAGCTTGCTCTCCTGAACCAGCGTGTTGTTTCAATTAAGAGCTTGGCGCAAGGATTGGACGTCGCGGGGCAGGCGCCTGTCGGGGGTGGTGCTTTGCTGCGCGAGTTTCTTAAGCTTGGTGTTAATCCAGGTGGTAATGATTTAGAGTTACAGTACACTGATGCTCAGAATCACCGAAATCCATGGTATCAGGGAGTTGACTATTCCCAGCCAAACCAGCCCAAATGGAACAGCGTTAATGTTGGATTTGCCGACCGTATCAGCGAAGGCCTTACCCAGCGAATTGCCGAATTGCTATTCCGGCGGTTATTCTACTCTCTGGAAGCTTCCGGGTTAGGAACACCAGTTGTCAGGCCTGAGCCGGAAGCAGCAACCCTTTCTGCCTTACCGACTTCGCTGAGAAGTCACTCTTCGGATATTCTCAGCGCTGTGGTTCGGATTCTTGGTGACAAGTATAAATACGTCGGTAGTGAATACCAGCGCGACAACCAGGATGCCCTTCAGAACGCCGAGGACTTTCCCGGTGCTATAAAAAAATATTTAAAGGCGGTGTGCGCCCACCTTGAAGGGTCTGACGCTAACTGGTATGATGTAGGGGAATGGGTTCGCCAGCAGTTGCGTCGCTCAGCTAATGGCATGCTACCTGCCATCAATGCGTTCGGGAATGTTGACGTTATTAACCTCTGGCTTAAAGCAGCCAGAGCTGCTGACCCTTACTGGAAATGCAAAACCTGCCACCGCATTCATCTGCACCGTGCCGCGGGCATTTGTACTAGTTGCCGAAAGCTGCTTCCTGCCACGGCCCACTCCCGAAACGGTGTTCCGCAAACCTGCCGGCATTTGTGGAAGAAAAATTATCTGGCCTACCACGCTGCACTGCACCCCCGCGAATCCATCCGCTTACACTGCGAAGAACTCACGGGTCAAACCGACGACCAGTTTGAGCGCCAGCGGCACTTTCGCAATGTCATTCTGTCGAATGATGGCCCGGCGCAAGTCCGGCAAATAGATTTGCTTAGCGTTACCACAACATTGGAGGTAGGCGTCGACATTGGAGCTCTGCAGGCAGTAATGCTTGGTAACATGCCCCCACAACGCTTCAATTACCAGCAACGTGTGGGCCGGGCGGGCCGCCGCGGGCAGGCATATTCAGTTGCATTTACGTTCTGCCGCGGGCGCAGCCACGACGAGTTTTACTTTGCCAACCCACACAAAATTACGGGTGACGACGCGCCCACACCATTCCTAGCCATCGACCAGCCCCGCATCCTACGGCGGGTACTCGCCAAGGCAGCCCTTCGCGAGGCATTTAGTGCTGCACAGGCGGCTGGAGGCGGAGTTCATGGTGAGTTTGGTGGTACCGTTGAATGGGCCGGCTACCGTTCATCTGTGTCATCTTGGCTAGAAGACAAGGGAGAAGCATGGGCCACAGACATCCTGGGTGTAATGACCGGACGCAAAAACGCCCATCTCGTTCCCGAGCTTGTTGCTTGGGTTGGTGACTGCAAGAAAGGTTTACTTTCTGACGTAGACCGGGTGATGAACAGTAACACCCCAGGTGAGAGCACTGCAGATAAGCTTGCTCAGGGTGGTGTGCTGCCCATGTTTGGCATGCCTACATCTGTGCGCAACCTGCAATTGGGTGCCCGCCGCGACCAGCATGGGCGCTGGACCCTGCCTCTCATCGACCGTCCTCTCGATATGGCTATCTACGAATTTGCCCCCGGCGCTCAAAAGCTGAAGGACAAATTCTACCACAAGGCTATTGGCTTCACCTCAACACTTGACGAGAAGCGAGGTCCTAACAACAGTTCAATAATCACTAACCAAGACGACGGCCCCTTCTTGCTTCGGCGCTGGATGCTCTCCTGCCCCGTCTGCTATTTCACTAAAACATACGAAGCTGACCCCGATCAGCGTATTGCTCCGCCTGCTCCCGAATGCCCCAATCCCAAGTGTAAAGCGCCTCTGCTACCGGCTGAAAATGGTATTAGCTCGGTGCATATTTTCGAAGTCGTGTCGCCTAGGGCATTCCGGACTGATTACAGTGCCGGCCATGATGACCGTGAGCAAACTGATTCATCTACTCAGCGTCCGCCTCTTCTAGCAGAAACCAATACCACAAGCGCCAAACCTGCAGAACTATCGCTTGGCAACGGTTGGGCGCTTCTAGCTGATGATGATATCACCTGGCGACTGAACAAAGGCCCACGCGATGCATTTTTTGCTGGTGAGTTCCGTCCTAGCTGGCAGGAGCGGCAAATAAATGCCACCACTTGGACCCGTAAACAATGGATGTTTAAGGAGGATGGTGTTGAGCGAGTAGCCCTGGCAGCCAATAAAAAGACCGAAATCATCCGGTTGCATCCCGCTACGGTACCCATTGGCATCAACCTTGATTTCACCCGTTCGACCGGACCGCAACGCGACGGACTCAAGTCCGCTTATTACTCGGCTGCGTTTCTGTTGCAGCGAGCCATTTCTGATAAGCTTGATATAGAACCAGATGAAATTGAAATTGGTGGCATCACCCAAATAAGTTTAAATGATGCCCGTCGCCTAGAACCCATGGTTGGGCAAATCGTGCTCAGTGATGCGTTGCCAAATGGCTCGGGCTTCGTCCGGCGTATGTTTGAACATCTCAACGCCACCCCTCTGTTAACTGAGATGCTGAATGGCGCCCGCGCAGGCACCTACTTAGGAACAATCCACAGTTCAAATCACAAGAGAGACTGCAAAAGCGCCTGCTATCAATGTCTGATGGGCTACCGAAACATGAGTTACCATGCTCTGCTCGATTGGCGGCTGGCCCTAACACTACTACGCATCATGCGTGACCCTGATTATCTCGCAGGTACCGATGGTAAGTTCGACACCCCCGAACTTGAGGGCTGGCTCGACACTAATCATCAACAGTTGCAAATTTTCGCCACCAGTTTCTTTTCCACACCTACCACTCCAGGCGAAATTCGTTGGCTAACCCCTAAAAACGGCCCTGCAATACCTGCCCTGGCCTGGGGCCCTAATAAGCGGAACCTAGCGTTAGTAGTGCATCCCCTTTGGGACCTGAAACACCCAGCTGAGAAGACTTGGCTGAATGAAATCCTGGCTTTGGCGCGTTTGGCAGTCGCTGAGAATGAGGGTGGCCTATTGCAATTTATCGACTCGTTTAACCTAGCCCGCCGCTCTGGGCAGTGTTACCAGTGGTTGCGGGGAAGCACCAATGGCCAGCCTCACAATCTGGTGTAGTCTAATGGCTATTACAATCACTGCCCCTGCCAGGATTTCTCCTAGCCAGTATTTTCGGGTACTTGCCTGTCCATATCAATCACTACTCGCCTCGACACCTGAAGCAAGATCGTTACCTGGCATGTTTGGCAGCGGGGGCGCGTCTGAAGTGGGGACTGTTGTGCACGGCATGCTGAAACGGTCGGTTGCGACCGACCTCTCTGATGCAGTCGCATTTGAATCTGTTTGGCAGGAACTGTTAAGTGAGAAGGAAGCAGACCTAATTCGGAATGGAGCTTCCCATCTTGTTCCTTTGACCTACCGAGCTAACGGCTATGCAGTTACCAAGCTTCTTTTAAGCTGGCACCTTGCCATGATGCCCAAGGCTGCCCCATTTCCTGGTGACTCAGATATTCCATTTGGTGCCGAGAAGTGGTTATCAGACAACTCCGGCTCCGTAGGTGGTATTGCTGACCTCATTCGCTTGGGAATCGACGGGCCCGAAATTGTCGACTACAAAACCGGTTCAATTTTTCAACTTAATTCAAACGATGAAGCTGAAATAAAGCCAGTTTATTCTCAGCAATTGCAGCTTTACGCGGCCCTTCTCCATGAGCAGACTGGTCACTTTCCCGCACATCTTTTTTTAGCAGATTTAGCTGGCAAGGAACACGAAGTAGAATTTACCGAACTTGGCTGCCTCCAACTTTTAAGCAACGCTCGTCGCTTGCTTACTCAAATGAAAGCAGCCGTAAACGCCGGCAATCCTGAGTCACTTGCAATTCCAAGCCAAGAGCAGTGCCGTTACTGCCAAGTACGTCCATTATGTAGCCCATATAACGATTGGACTGAACAACTGGGAGCATAATTAATTACCTGCTCGGGGTGTATCCGTGCCATAGCCGTACTTTTATTCTTTATTCCAATTCCGGTTTTACCTAATCTGCCCTGCTGTGTCTGCTATCCCTCCTCCTCATTTAACCGTTACCCATCAAATACCTGTCCTTTCCTTTTTCACAGGTGGCGGCCTACTCGATATGGGTTTTGAAGAAGCGGGCTTTGATATTGTGTGGACTAACGAATTGGACCCTGGCTTTGCTAAGTTATATTCTGAAGGGATAACTAGTTGGCGGAGAAAACACAAACCTAGTGCCCCTGAGGCTCGGATTTCCCACATTGGAAACCTGCTAGACATTACACCTGCCGAGATTGCACGACAGGCATTCCCTAAAGGCAAACCCTCACTGTTTGGCATTATTGGAGGGCCACCCTGCCAGGATTTCAGTATCGCTGGCTCTCGCCAGGGTATTGAGGGCGAGCGCGGCAAAATAACTCCTGCTTACTGCCAGGTTATTAACGAACTGCAACCAGCGTTCTTTGTTTTTGAAAATGTTACCGGTCTACTTCAAAAAAATCACCGGGCCGAGTTCGATAAGCTCCGGGACGCATTCAATAGGCACTACATCACTGATTTCGCTCCCCTCAACGCCTTGGATTATGGAGTGCCTCAAAGCCGGGAACGATTGCTGCTCATCGGTCTGCGCCGTGACTTAGTGCAAGTACCCAAATCCGGCCTTTTCTCGGATGCTATACCACCAATCGGCTGGGCAAACTGGAAACGTGAGCAAAGCCACGCTGGCCTGCGCACTCAGTTTCAGTGGCCAAGAGTTGAAGAATTAGAAGTTAGGCCCGCCGCTCCACTGAACCCTCAGCAATTGGAATTATGCGTCAGTCGTTGTTTGCATTCCGAAGAAGATACATCGCTCCCCAACGCCTGCGACCGATTCAAACTCTATTCCGCTATTCCTGCCAAAACCCCCGAAGGCCTTGTAAATAACCGGTCTTTTAAACGCTTACACCGTTACCGTTACAGCCCCACGGCATGCTACGGCAATAATGAGGTACACCTCCACCCATTTGAGAATCGCCGCCTCTCTGTAAGGGAAGTACTCCGTATTCAGAGTGTTGACGATAGCTATGTATTATCAGAGGGCCCTCCTCTGGGCAGCAAATTTAAAATGATTGGTAATGGTGTGCCTGTCGCTCTTGCCAATGGTGTGGCTCGCACCATTACCCGCCTACTACAAGAGTTTTGCGGGTTTCAGCAGGTTTCAGCGCCAATAGGTATGAGTTCACCCGCTCATGTATCGCAATATACCTTCAAGCGTCCCATCGACATCAACGATGAGGTGCTTTTTGACTTTTAGCAGTTTTAATTCAACGCACCCCAACAATACGCGCCATAATTATTACTGACAATCAACAGATTACTTGTCCGCCATCAAACTCTCTCCTACCTACTCGGCTACAGTAAATGCCATTGCAGAGCTTTACCTTACCCGCCGCCGACAACCCTCGCTGCGGACGCTGGTGCCAGCGTTAGCCCAATGGGTGCAGGCTAACCAAGAACATAACCGCCTAGAAAGCGGCCACCTGAATGTATTCAGGTTCATGCGGCCTGGCGAAATAACCCACAGTCGCTTGCTGGCATTCTTCCTGGACGCGCAGGCGGCCCATGGACAAGGAACATTGTTTCTGACGCAATTTTTGAAGCAAATAGATATCTGCGAGCCAAGCTGCGGCCCTTGGCTAGTTACTGCTGAGGCCGGGCGTGTGGATGTACTGCTACGCCGTGCCCACCCTCACGCCGTGGTAGTAATAGAAAACAAATCAAACTATGCGCCCGACCAGCCCAATCAGCTTTACCGTTACTGGCACAAGCAGATTTACCTCGCTCAACTAGCCCGTAAATGCTCTGCTGCTGAGCGACAAACTCCATCCCGAACCCAATACCGGGTGATATATCTTGCTCCGGCAGTGAATAAGCAGCCAGACTCACACGCCATATGCCGCCCCGATGGCTGGGAACTAAAGTGGCCAGAGTTACCATCTGTTGTGCCTTTGGGTTTAGTTGAGCACCATCAATTTGGACTTTTAATCGTGGCATGGCTCACAGCCTGCTTAGCCCAACTTCCGCCTAATAATCACCGATTGCGCCAGTTCACACAACAATATCTTCAGTTCTGGCAGACCTTGTAACTTTTCCATCATTATGGAAGCCGAAGAATTACGCCAGTCAGTGCTTTTGTTTGATACGCCCGACAAGTGGAATGCATTTTTGGAGTTGAGCCGCCAGACTGACCGGCTCAAACGCATGATGACACGCCCGGCCGTTGAACGTGCCGACCGATACTTTCAGCTAGAACACCCCAAACCCAAATGGTCGTTCCGGCAGTTCAGTCCCGACGAGTTCAGCATGGTGTGGTATCTAACAGAATATGGGGAGTACTCCATCTGCCTCGTTTTTCACTGGGATGGAATATTCGTTCTCGAAGCACGGGGTGGCTGTAACGATGTAGCTAAAACAACCGCCCTGCTCCAGGAAGCCCGATTTCGGATACTGTTGGAATGCTTTGAGCGGATAGATACTTGGTGGGATAACCACTTACTCGCTAAGGAGAAGTTCAACTTTAGCTTTGGTACTTCAGCCGATGGCCACTACGGCCCCTTTCGCCTGGCTTGGCATGCACACTACAATACTGAGAGCTTAATAAACCAGTTAGGAAGAAAGCTCGCGCCTTTCCAAACTCCTGAGATGACCCAGCTGCTCTCGGAATTAAATGCATTAACAAAGAAGTAATATTAACCCGTTGGTTAGTAAATAATTAAGCTTACAACTATTCCGAATTGTGGGCCGGTACTTGACCGTGCTAAAGGGTTCTATTTGTGTAGGCACAAAAGCTCCTCCGTGTGGAATATTTACATTAGTGGCTGTGCAGGCTGCCTCTTTAGATTTTATCGAGCTTCTGCAGTATTTAGCGCCTAATAGGCATGTGATTTTTTGCGCTTCTTAATGCTGCATTCCCCTCATCTGGTCACCGCTACTGATTTAACTGAACGCCACTACAGGCTTGAAGAACGCGGGTTATTCCCAGACCTTGTTCAGCGCTTAATCCTGAGTTCTGACTTGTCGGTGCGTGGCCTTCAGTTTCGTTCTTATGAAAGCATTGCCATCAGTGGCTGGGATGGGATTGTCGAACAAGCGGATGGTTCCACCTTCGTACCCACCGGTGCTTCCCGCTGGGAAATTGGTACCAACGTGGATGCCCAATCTAAAGTCAAAAGTGATTTCGAGAAGCGCAACGCGCCTCCAGCTCCACCAAAAAAACGAGGCCGGCCCAAGAAGAATCCGCCTGCTACATCCGCAGTAGGGGTTACGGCAGTAGGGGCTCCGACCGCACCTCCAGTTGGTATAGTGTCACCAGAAGAGCTAGTGTTCCGTGGCAAAACGACATTAGTTTTTGTAATCGGACGAGAATGGCCCGACAACAGAACATGGGCAGCTGCGCAAACAAAAGCAAATGAATGGAAGGCCATCCGTGTATTTGATGCGAGTGACATTTACACCTGGCTCACCCAGCACCCTGGTCTTCATCTCTGGCTTTCTCGGCAGATGGGAAAGCCTGTACGAGGCACCAACGACCTTGAAAACTGGTGGGCCGACTGGGCTTTCTCGATAAACATAAGGATTCAGCCGGACTGGCTGATAGCTGGTCGACAACAGCACAGAGACCGCCTAATAGAATGGCTTAAGGAGGGAGATGCTATTTTCCCTATTTTTGGAAAATCCACTCGGGAAGCTCAAGCGTTTCTGGCCGCCTGCGTTATGTCTCTGGCAGAGGATGACCGCTTGACGCTTCTGGGACGCATTGTGCTAGTGGCACGAGAGGACGTCTGGG
This sequence comes from Hymenobacter jeongseonensis, assembly GCF_015694725.1. Taxonomy (GTDB): domain Bacteria; phylum Bacteroidota; class Bacteroidia; order Cytophagales; family Hymenobacteraceae; genus Hymenobacter; species Hymenobacter jeongseonensis. Next base: position 60,192 of record NZ_JADQDQ010000013.1, read on the forward strand.
AAGAATTAGTTTGGGAAGAGAAAAAGTTAATTCTGGTTTTCGATTTCTTATCGGAAAGACAGTACGTGTTATGCTCGATGGCCGCTCGACAAGGTCACCGGGTAATAATAACTAACCCACAGCAAGACGAAAGAAATATACCAAGTAATAGCCTGCTACCTCCAATTGGGGTGGAAGAATTACGGGCGTTACTGATTCAGCAAGGAATGCCAGCGCAACTTGCATCAACCAATACCCAGCTGGCCAGCCAGCTATTTACTGGGTCAAACTCGCAGGTCATGAAATGGCCTTTTTTGAACCCTAATTATTAGCTTTCTTAACGTCTTGAATTATGCTGCATAAGCTGCTGGCTACCGCTTCCGACCTCGAACATTGGGCTGACCTGCTTGAGGGAAAATCAACCTTCCCAGAGCTACTACGTCGGCTCATTAGCAGGACGACCCGTTCGCTCACCAGTATCAGCTTCTCATCCGCTGAGGGCGTTCAACTAGGCGGGTGGGACGGAATTACGACAGCTGAAGAAGCCACCAAATTTGTACCCGCTAACTCAACCGGTTGGGAGTTGGGTACTAATAAAGGTCAAAAAGGCAAAGCTGATGATGACTATGAAACCCGAACGGCTGAACCATTAGAGTTGAAACCAAGCGACGCCACGTTCATCTTTTGCACCCCGCGTCGCTGGGGGCAGCGCCGGAAATGGGCAGCTGCGCGCCGCGGCGAAGGAAGGTGGCGCGACGTTCGGGCTTACGATGCAGACGACCTTATTGCTTGGCTTACAGAGTCACCAGCCACGCACATTTGGCTTTCCCATCTACTTGGCAAGCATCCTGAGGGCGTGCAAGATTTAGAAAGCTGGTGGGATGGTTGGGCAGCCCAAACAACGCCGGTGATGCAAGGGCACTGGCTGCTCGCTGGACGCTCAATCGCGCAGAATGCTCTTGTTACTTGGCTGACTGCGGCTCCTGCGACTCCCCAAGTTCACTCACTATTCGCCAGCACCGCCGACGAGGCGCGCGCTTTTGTTGCCAGCTGTCTCCTAGCCCTGCCCTTGCCGGAACGCACAACCTTGTTAGCTCAGACTGTTGTGGTGAGCAGCGAGTCGGCTTGGCAGCAACTTATTTTATTTAACGAGCCGCTGCTTCTGCTAGTGAACTTCGAGTCAGAACGTATAAATCAGCTTCAAGCAGCGGCTACAAGGCAGGGTCATAGGGTGTTGCTGCCTCGTGCAGCCAATGAACTCCGAGATGGTTACACCGCTATTCCTCCCCTGCAACGGGAAGCACTGCAGCAGGCATTAGAGCAGGCGTCGTTTACTCGGTTAGATGCTGCTGAAAAGGCCAGCCTAGCCCGGCGCAGCTTCACCGCGTTTCACCGTACGTTACTAACTGATAAATCTCTACACCACCTCTGGTGGCAAGATTCTGGTGTTGCCAGGCAACTTTTGCCACTACTTCTACTCAACCGTTGGCAAACGACTTCGCCAGGCGACCAACTGGTAGTAGAAATGCTAAGTGGCCAGCCCTATCAGGCAATGGAAACGTTGTTGAGGACATGGGCACAGCAGCCTGCGGCCCCGGTACGCCTGCTTGATAGAGAATGGTTTATACTTGACCCTGCAGATGTATGGGAGCAAACGGCCGCCTATCTCACTTCTGACTTGCTCAAAAGCTTCAGCGAAGTAGTGCAGCATGTACTAGGTGCACCTTTAGCCCGCTTTGACTTAGCCCCAGACGAAAGACGTTTTGCCGGGTTGCGCGGCCCGCAGGATGATTATTCCAATACATTACGCCACGGCCTTACTACTTCATTAGCTCTGCTAAGCACGCATACTCCGCCAGCTGCACCAGCTCGGCGTGTACCTGGCTGGGTTGGAGGCCAAGTACATCAGCTTGTTGCTAATGCATTGCAGGATGCAAATGGCTACCTGCTGGCTTCTCTCGACAACCACTTGCCGCCGCTGGCGGAAGCGGCCCCAGACGTATTCCTGTCTACTATTTTGCAAGGCCTGCGCAACTCTGCTCCGGCGTTGGTGAAGTTGTTCGAGGAAGAGGCTGGTCTTTTTCACAGTACGGCTCACCACACAGGTTTACTTTGGGCTTTGGAGGGCTTGGCCTGGCCTCCCCAGTACTTCCCCGATGCTACCCTGGCACTGGCCATCCTGACGCGCCTTGACCCAGGGGGGCAATTGGCGAACCGGCCAATTAATTCTCTACGGACTATCTTCTTGACATGGCGGCCACAAACCAACGCTAGCGTTGAGGAGCGGCTTACAGTACTGGACCGCATTCAACAGATGGAACCAGAGGTAAGTTGGCGGCTATTAAAGCTACTGCTGCCCAGTGCACACGATACATCGTTCGGCACTCACGTCCCGACTTTTCAGTGGCGAGACTGGGGGGTTAACCCTGACCAGAGAACACCTATAAAAGAATACCACAATTACCTAATTGGCCTGACTGAACGGGTGCTTCACGCGGCGGGTACTATTCCTCAACGGTGGGGCCAGTTGATGGGTGAGCTCCCGGAATGGATGGCCCGACTGCCAAATGCTGGCTTGCGTAAGCAGGTTTTAGCCGCTCTCAGCCAGCTGGCATCGGTGCCCTTGTCTGAATCCGACCGCCTGACTCTGCTTCAAGAATTGCGCGACCTTCTCAACCGGCACCGCTCGTTTAAACAAGCCGACTGGACATGGAGTGAAGCGCAGTTGGCTCCTTTAGCGTTACTCTATGAGGAGCTCCAGCCATCGGATTTAATTAGCCGGCACGCTTGGCTTTTCGAGCAATGGCCTAAATTACCGGAAGGAATAGAACGCCGCAGCAGTGCAGATGCGGAGGAGGTTATTAGCAAGCGTCAAGAACAGGCGCTGAGCGAAATACTAGCTGCACTAGGCAATGAAGCGATTTCGCAGTTACTACCTGTTATAACAAATCCTTTTTGGCTAGGGCGCATTTGCGGGCAGAGTACGCACATTAGTGACGCTGAAAAATTGCAGCTTTTTAAGCGCTACGCAGCAGCTGTTGAGGAGCGCGAAGCCGACTTCGGGCGTGGCCTCGCATCCAGTTTTATACTTGCGCTGGGAGAAGAGAATGCCCGCATCGAGGTTCTCAGCGAAAATATTGCCTGGCAGCCCAACCAAGCCGGCATATGGCTGGCTAACATGCCAATGAAGGCGACTACCTGGCATCTGGCGAAGGAGTTAGGCCCGGAAGTTGTGGCCGAATACTGGAAGCGGGCATGGCACTACGTGAAAAATGATGCTGAAGCACCCGAAGCAGTACAAAACTTCCTAACACATGGCCGTCCAGAAGCTGCCGCCAATGTACTTACAATGCTACAGCATCACGACAATGAGCGGCTGCCTGCGTCCTTGGTATTAGCTACGTTGGAAGCTCTGCTCGCAGCTCAGCTTAAAACAGACCAACCGCTGGTTCAGCGCTACGAGTTAGAAACACTGCTGAGCGAACTACCCTACGCCCCGGTTGAATACCGTAGCCAAGCTATAAAGTTGGCCTTTCTCTTCAGTTCAGCGGTACCCCTTGAAAACCCCCAACTCTTAAACGAAGAGCTTGAGCGCAATCCTGCCTTTTATATTGAACTGCTCGAAGGTCTTTACAAACCTGACAATGCGTCTGAAACTGAAATTGAAGCCTTACCCGAGCAAGAACGCGAAATCAAACAGCTATTCGCTAGTCAGGCGTGGAGTATCCTGCACCACTGGGAATCCGTGCCAGGTGTACAGCCAAATGGCACCTTAGATGGACCCTACCTACACGACTGGGTAAACCAAGCCAGGGAATTAGCATCTGAGAAGCGGATTATAAAGGGATTCGACATTCAATTGGGGTTGCTTCTAAGCCACGCCCCTGTCGGCACCGACGGCGTCTGGCCTCCTCAGGCAGTCTGCCAGTTGCTGGAAGAGGAAGGCGCCAACGAAACTGTAGCGCGGCACATTCACATGGGCCGATATAACATCCACGGCCGGACTCACACGGTGGATGGCGGCCGACGAGAGGAGAATTTAGCCGCAGATTATGCCAATTGGGCTCAAAAGCTGCAAACACGCTACCCTACCACGGCCCGTATCCTGCGGGGCTTACATAATGATTTCAAAGCTCAGGCCGAGAACGAGCGTCATCGCGCCGACCGCGAAGACCAGTTTGGTTACTGAATTTGTGTCACTTAACTTAAACTGTTGTGGTATTTAACTAATTGGGCTATGCCAATGTAAAAGACATAAAATTCGAGTGATGTTTTGATACTAATTTCAGGCTGTCGGGCTGACTAGCGTTGCTATACACCACCGCGTAGCCATTGCCCGTGGTGAAGTCCGCCGCACTACCCGCCAGCACAAACGCCGCCCCGTAGTTATTCGGTCCAAACCCCGACGGGTTCGGCCGCGACTGCTGCATGTTAAACAGCCAGGTCAGCTGGTCCGCGTTCTGCCGCAGCACCGGGCTGTAGCGCGTCGACACGTCCCGAGACGCATACTCCTTGCCCAGCACCCCGCTGCTCAACTTCAGCTGGTTGCTCATAATGGCCGCGCCCGTGCCCGCCGTGGTTTCGGTTTCCACACAGCCCGCGCCCACCGTCGGACTGTCCGGCCGGTTGAAGTCATCTAATAGCGTAGGAACTGGTGCTTGCGCCCTTATTGTGGTCGGGAATAGTAGCAATAGGCTATGAAAAAGCCAGTGTCGAACAGTAACGGGTACAAGCATAATAGTACGGGTAATATGTGAAGAGAGAGTGAATGTACGCCGATGTATAAGGAGATTTTCGGGCGAATACTAACGCACGCTTTTAGGGTCTCCATTGAAGGTTTGTGTATGTAGTTTCTTACTCATTAACCTAACAAGCAGAAAGCCTATTAGCATTAGATACTAACATAATTGAATGACTTTATGCTAACTTTATTAGTAAGACTGTCGTTACTTGCGTCCTACAACACCCAAAGGACATGGATACCATTGACATTTTACAAGTTGCTCGCGAGCCCGTGTGGCTCATCGAGTGCGAAACCGCTATCCCTGCCGGATTTCCAAGCCCAGCCGAGGATGAACGCGGCGAGCGCATCGACCTCAATCGAATACTGCTGCCGCATCCGACTCACACCTACCTGGCCCGGGTAAAACGAGGGACGCCGATTTGAGAACCGTGTTTGGACGCAAGTAACCGGCTGCTCTTTGCGAGACATTCAAACGTCACACGTTTAGAAGGGTGAGTGCGCGTGATTGAAAGGGTAGTCGAAACAAGCGCATTTCTGGGTCCTGGTCAGCGTGTGCACGGCACGAAGCCTCTAGTACGAAGCCCCCAGTACATTAGATAGCTAACTCGGTAAGTAGACGGGCAACGAATCTGGACCTAGACGCTTTCAAGTGGTACATGAAGGGACCCAACGAGCATGTGGGAAACTCCGTCTCAATTTGAGGGAAACCGCCTTGTCAGAAAAAAATGGGGAAAATGGGCCGAAGCAGGTGTGCACGAGCGGCGTGTACCAAGTGAACTCCCCCCCGGTACATCGAGAGAACCAACCCACCCCCACCTCACAGATTGGAAGCGTCAAATTTCTCACATCCCGGATAGGGTCATGAAGGCTGGCCGCATCTATCTTGTCCGCTCATCTACAAGCACCTCATCGTGGCAGAACAAAATGAACAGCGCAAAGAGGACAAAAAATTCGCAGCTCTGCTCATCGGAGGATTCGTAGCTGGTTCCATTCTCATGATGTTTCTAGGTGAATACACCTTCTCCGGAAAATTGGTTGGTGTGGCGAGCACTGGGCTTCTCATCTGGGGCGTTGTGGTACTCATCGGCGATTCAAAGTAGCAGGCAGCATGGCCTGGCCTAATTTCCCAAACCGATTCACCGCGGTATTGCTCGCCCTAATGGGCAGCATGTTCATCTGCAGCTGCTCCACCGAGAGAGAGCCAGTCGCCGAAGAAGCAGAACTTGTTGCCCGCTGTCGCACCGTTTTGAGACACCACCTGAAACCGGGAGTCAACCAGGACATGGCCTTCTACGCCGACCTCTCCCGCCCATCGGACCAAAACCGCTTCTTCGTCGTGGACATTCAGCACAATCGGGTGCTGGCCCAAGGGCTGTGCTGCAACGGGCGCACGGATGTACTAGGCAATGTCCGCTACTCGAACACGTACGGCTCCAAATGCAGCTCCCGGGGGGTGGCCAGGGTGGCGTACCGCTACCGGGGGCAGTTCGGCAAGGCCTACAAGTTCCAAGGCCTGGACCCGACCAACAGCAATATGTTCGCCCGAGCTGTGCTCTTGCATGCGCACGGCTGCATCCCACCCCAACCCCAACCGGAACCCATCTGCGTCAGTGAAGGCTGCCCCACCGTGAATCCCGCGTTTCTCGAGACCCTGGCCGGGTACACCGACCACAGCCCCAAGCCCATTCTGCTCGGCATCGAGTAGCGACAATTTCTGCTACTGCTCCTTATGGGCAGAGTCATCCGTTTGCCAAGCTCGCTACTGGCCTTCCGCATTTTCTGGCAACTTCCAGTCAGGGTGGTAGAAGCGGGGAGAAAACAAGTGCTTGCCCTCGTGTTGCGGCAGCTCATTCAGAATTGGAGGGTCCAACCCGTGGTGGGCCAGGGACATGGGGGATGTTTTACGACGTCGGGCATCCCTTTTGGCCTTCTTATATGCCTTGACTGCGGACTTGAAGATTTTCTCGGCGAATGAATCGACGCCTTTCACTACTCCCGGTTTCCCCACATTCTCTAGCGTAGTGCTGGCGAACTCTTTCTCGGCCGTGAGAAGCTCCTCTTTGATTCCCGGGGTCACGCCGACGTACTTCTTCAACCCGGCTGCCATCAGTTTCTTCACGTGGGTCGCGTAGGCAGGGGTCGTCAGGATGGAATCATGGACGGTAAGCAAAGGTGCCTTAGGCAAGCGCCCGGCAATGTCCTTGGCCACCCCGTGTAGAAGAATCCGCGCCTCCAGGCGCTGCAATAGCAGCGGAAGCAGCTTGGGAGCCAATTTGTGAACAGCCCGAATGGCTGCTGCTTCGACGGGATAGTGGTGTTGGAACTGGGCGAAAATTCGAGAGTTGAACTTCTTGGCTTTTGGCTCGAAAAACATCCAGATGCCCTCCTCTTTCATCTTCTCGACCTGCGGTGGTGTAGGCTCACCCCCGGTCACTTTGCGGGCAAAGTCCTTGTAGAATCCCTCCGACCACGCAATTTTCGGAAATACCTGCTTTTTTGCGAACTGTGTGTCAGACAGTTCCGAAAGAACTAGCGGAATCTTGGAGTAGTATGATGGATGGTTGGCGTCTGGTGTAATCAGTATGTGGTGATTCGAGAAGTTTCTGCCCGACACCACCGACGCCCAGCTCAACGAGTTGGCTTCGGCTCTTTTGTAGAATTCCTTCGACAACAGAACGAGTAGTAAGTACGGTTGAGAAGACCGTACGTCAAGCGACACCAATGGCTGGCCGTCGTACAGCAAAAACGACCGTAGTTCGCGCTTCATGCGAACCAGAAGCGAGTGGAGGCGTTCGTCTCGCCCGGTGTTGGATGGCCGGAATTCGCCAGCGACCAGCCTCCTGATTGAATCCAGCTGGTGGTTCACCCGAAGCACGGCCCTGCCCAGCAATTCAGCTTGGTCTTCCGGCGGGTAGCCAGACCGTGCGACGAGAGCTTGGACGCGGGGAAATGCTGCTTCAATGAAATAGTGCAAATCTTCGACCCGTGCGGTGAGCCGGGTCCCCTTCAACCAAACTGTCAGGTGCTTGAGAGAGTTTTCTCCTATCTCGGCCTTGTTAGCCCCGGCAACCTGATGCTTCAGGTAGCGCCGCTGGATAGTGCCGTCGAGCTCTTTAAACTCGGGGGCCGACCGGTCCATGGCCGGTGAAAGGCGGTACCGTCGGCTTCGACCCGGCCCGTAGGTCTGGCTTTCGGCCTCCACTACTCCTTCCCGGCATAACACCTCGAGGACGCGCTTGTACCGGTTGTCGCAATTCGCCTTCAGTAGGTCAGCGTTCAAGGGCAGATAGCCCGTCTTCTCAAGTTCCCTAAGGGCCCGGCCGTCGTATCGGTACCTGACTAGTGCGTTCAGGATATAGTAGGCCGTGTTCTTCAGATTTTCCTTTTCAACCGTAGTCGTCGGCACATCGTCGAATTCGCAGCGAAATACATCAGAAAACGAAAAGGCGGCTGGAACGCGCATAGGAGTTCGCTGCGAGGCCAGGCTTTTTCGGGCAGGACGGGGCGACATGTAGTGGGCTTTAGGCCCGAAAGTAAGCAGCGCTCCTTACCCGCACTTTGGGATGGCCCCAGTCCCTTGGCGTCTAAGGGTTCAGCGCCCTCTCAATCTACTAAAAACCCCGTTTTCAACCTGGAACCGGGGGTTATAATTTGCGGGCTGGCTAGAGGTTATCGTGCTGTGCTGTGTCCTACGTCTATTCCCTCCGCGGCTGCCGAATAATACTTCGGTAGTCAAGCTTCGATGATACTGACGCGTGGGTTTTAACAACACGGTTGCAAATCGATTTAGCCCCCCAGCTATTCTCATCCGCCGAATGAGTAGTTTATTTTCTGTATAGATTTGAGCTTACTACAGCTTCAGTCTTCTTTACTCGAAAAGTCTCGGCCATTAGCATCCATTTGGATGTTCCAGAAACTACTAAACAGCTTTGAAATGAATCCCGAAGGGTCTCCTATGCCAACTGTGTCACCTACTGAACAGGATATGTGGGTGAGAACACCTAAGTCCCGTCCTGCAAAGCTCTCTGATGAACAGATAAATTCTAAGTATGACTTGAAAGCTGAACGAATTGTCACAGAAACAAACCGCGAAAAGCTTCAAAACTTCTATGAATCTCTGTTGCGACCGGGTTACATGGACCCGCGGCCACTGTATCAAAGGCGCCAAAGGTGGGATGCAGAAAGGCAGTCCAAGCTTATTGAATCGTTGCTTATAAATATCCCTATACCACCCTTGTTTGTGTATGAGACAAGGCCGAACGTGTATGAGGTTATGGATGGACAACAACGGATATCAGCAATTCGGGCATTTTATTCCAATGACCTTGTATTAGAAAAGCTAGACCGTTGGCCTGAGTTGAATGGACGTACTTACAACAAATTGCCTGAACGTATAAAGGCTGGAATTGATAGACGGTCCATTTCGTGGATAACAGTCTTACATGAGTCCGCAGAGAGCGATGAGGATGCCCTAATATTAAAACAACTTGTTTTCGAGCGACTCAATACGGGTGGGGTGAAGCTCAGCAATCAAGAAATAAGGAATTCGCTATATCAAGGCCCTTTTAATAAAATGTTACAACGGCTTAGCCGGAACCAGGCATTTAGAGAAGCGTGGGATATACCCCCATTTACTGAAAAGGAACTCAAAGAGACACCAGATGAACTACTGGATAACAAGTTCTACCTACAACTGGATGATATAGAACTCATCTTACGATTTTTCGCATTAAGACATGCTGAAAATTATCAGCGAGGAATGCAGGGGTTTTTAGATTTATACATGCTAAGAGCTAGGGCATTTAATGAAGAGGATATACTGTTTTTAGAAGGCATGTTCAATCGCGTGATGGATATAGCTTCGGGTATTTATGGAAATAAGTTATTCATTCCATTCATCCCTAAAAAAGATGGCTGGGGTTTGTCTCCCCAAAAAGCATACACAGATGCGATAATGGTGGGTCTCTCAAACTTTCTTGATAAGAAGGATGAGCTTTGGGATAAAAAAGACCTGATACTGGATGCAACCAAGCAACTTTTTAAAGAGGACTCAGCTGGCGTTTTAACGGGCCGTGGCAACACAAAAAAGGATGTTCTAGCGCGTATCGAGCTTGTGCGTGGCATGTATCAAAGCATTCTAGCCGTATAGATATGCTCTCTGTAGGACTTGAGAATCTCCGAAAAAATATAACTCAGTTACAGTTAATAGCCCAGGTTAACGAAAATATTCGCAAGCATTTTGCAGAAGACGGTGATTTAACTCAATCTGCAATAAAAATAGGTGCTTCAAACTATCTTGCTGCTCAAAATATATTGCCCTCACAACTGCGGTGGCGCATTAATGATTACAGCGCGTTTGTAACACAGCTTTATGCTCTGTACGAAACATTTGTTTTTGATTTAATTCGGCAGTGGTTGGGAAGCCTACAAAGAATATTTCCTGATTGGAATGATTTGCCGCCGAAAGTCGGTGCGAATTATCGCTATGGTATTGGGGGCCTTTTACAACGATTCGGGGGGGCAAGGACAGAGCACCTAACCGAACTATCGCTTATTGAAGGACTATACGCAGGGTTATCAGGTAATGGAAAGTACTCATTTATATCCGAAGCCTTTTCTGATGGATTACCTAACTTGCGCCATAACGAGCTAATTAGTTTGTTTGCAAAAGTTGGGCTTGCTGAAGTGGCACCGTGGCTTAATGATAGTAGTTCCCAACTAGGATTAATGTGTTCAGCCGAATCGTACAGCGTTGAAGGACAAATAAAAAATTTTATTAGCTATAGAAATGACTGTGCTCATGGGCCTATTGGGGTAGATGACCTTTTAGGAATGAGTGAACTGCTTGCTTTAGGTGACTTTATCTTTCTCCTTTGCGAGACGCTTGTTCAATTTGTGCAATGGAATATTTGCGAACAGGATAAGAGTCAGACGTTCTGTGTTCATCTAGGCAATGTTACAGAGTATTTTAAGCAAGCAAATGCTCTGATACTTACGACTAATTCAAATGAAATAAAAGTTGGCGAATGGGTTGCCGTGAAAAGCAGTTTGCGGTGCAACTATGCACATGTGACCTCCTTGCGGGTCAATAATGTTACTGTACAAACTGTAAACCCTAAATCAGGAGATGAAGTGGGCGTTATGTTAAGCAATGGCGCTAAGATTGGAGCTGAAATTTTCAAATTTAATATTTAGAACATGTTAAGAAATAGAGTTCAAAACCCAAAAAAAGCTTTATGAGAAAAATATTTATCCTTTTGCTGGCAATTTTAACTTTAGCGGGATGCAATAATAAACATCCTGAAACAATTTATGGTATCAAGTTAGGTTACCCTGCAGAAAGTGAAATAAATAAGGCTATTAAAGAAGGGGATTTGGTTCCATCTGAAGCTGGTAACATAATGACTCTTTCCAATAGCGCAAAGGGGTCAGTGTTTTATAATACCTACACTGATACCGAAGGGGAGAAAATGCTGGAAAGTGTAAATATTAAATTTTATACCAAAGGCCTTTTCTCGCTTCGTGCCGGTGAAGGCGTCCATTATCTTAATTTCAAGGTCAATGAAGAAGACAAAAACTTTATTGTTGATAGTTATTTTAAGAAATATGGGGCAATTGCAAAAGAAGAATTGAAAAGCGACGCCTCCTACTCCGACGAAACTGAGGGCAGATATTATACTGTTAATATAAATGAGGGTGAGTCCGTCTATAGCTATTATTGGATTGAAAAAAATAGGGTCATAAACCTAACAATCTTTAATGATATGTGTGATGCGAATTATTACTTTAGGAGTGAATATTCAAAAGAATTGCATTCGACAATTGACAAAACGCTTAATGATAAAAGGCAGGATTTCTAAAAGAGTGCTGAAACTATCAATCTACAATTGTACAACCTAAAAGAATTAACCAAGAGCATGATGACGGCCACTTGGACCTTGCTGCACTTGCGCCGCTTGGCCTCGTCGTAGCCCGCCCGGTGCCCGCTCATGGACGTGCTTTGCAAGGTGCGCGAATCGAAAACCACGGCGCTTGGGTCCGCCGCCCGGGCCTCGTTCAGGCGCAGCACCTCGCGCAAATCCTCGGTCAAGCCCACGAACACGCGGGCGCCGCGCCAGCGCGCCCACTGCTGGTAGCACGTGGCCCAAGGCGGCAAATTGTGCGCACCACATAGCGCAAAGCGTTTAACAGTTCACGCAAAGCGTATTGCCGTTGGCCCGCATCCTCACGCACCAGAAAAATACGGCACCGCCTTAGCTTCGGTGCAAGCTCACCAAGTAGCACCATTTGTACACGCGGTAGCGCCAGAAGAAGAACAGCATCAAGGCAGGGTGCAGCAGCACGAAGAGCAACACATTGAGTTGCTGGTAGGAGATATGAGGCAAGTGGGCAGTGACGACCATCAGGCGCACACAGACCCAGAAGGTGAAATCCATGACAGGGAGGTCGGAAAAAGCGCGGATGCGAGCGTGGGCACTCATTCCAAACGGGCCTTTCATTGGTTTCGGGGAGCGATGCCGAACACGTCGCTTCTCGTAATACATAGATGGCTACCACGACGTTTTGCTGCTCGACTTGGCCAGCTTGATGGCTAGGTTCGCTTGTTGTCATCTTCTACGTCGAGGGCACCTTGAGCCTTGGCATCAACGGGCCGGGGGTGCCGCAAGTGGCCGGATTAAGGCCCTGGGTTGCGCTTCCATCTACCTGTACCAACGCGAAAAAAATTGGAAATTTTTCCACGGCTTGTATGCACGAGCCCAGATACCAAGACAGGAACATCCCCCGGGCCTCGAAGCGAAACGGCGACACCCCCGCCTCGACGAGAGAACATACCAACTACCCAGGTGGGTCAGTCCAAATCTCACCAGTTTAAATTCATCAGATGCACTCATGAACATCCAACAATCATCACGAACAAGGTGCCGAATCCGGCTCCTGCTCCAAGGCCCGAGCGGCTCCGGCAAATCTCTCGGCTCGCTGCTTATCGCCAGCGGCCTAACGGCGGGTCACTGGCCCAACATCGTCGTCATTGACACCGAGTACGGCTCGAGCCATCTCTACGCCGAGCAAGGCCCGTATCGTGTGCTCACGCTCGAGGCTCCGCACACCCCGGAGCGCTACATCCAAGCCATTGAGGCCTGCGAAGCGGCCGGAGCGGAAGTCATCATCCTCGACTCGCTGACCCACGAGTGGGAAAACCTGCTTGACTACCACGCCAACCTGCCCGGCAACTCCTTCACGGCCTGGAGCAAGGTGACGCCACGACACAACGCCCTCATCAGCCGGATGCTTACCTCCTCGGCCCACGTCATCGCGACGGTCAGAGCGAAGACCGAGTACGTGCTAGCCGACAAGAATGGCAAGCAGGTGCCTGAGAAGGTCGGTATGAAAGCCATCCAGCGCGATGGCCTTGATTACGAGTTTGACCTGGTGCTTGAGCTCGACCGCGCCTATAACGCTACCGCCACGAAGGATCGGACCCGACTCTTCGCTGGCCAACTCCCTTTCCGACCAGGGTCAGCGACGGGCGAAGCCTTGTTGGGCTGGTGCCAGGCTGGCACCGAGCCCCCTCTCCCTCCCACCCCTACAGCCAGCCAGCAGCTCGTTTCCGAATGCGAGAGCCTGGCCGCCTTGGCTGAACTCTACTACACCCTCACGCCCGAACTACAGGCTGCGCTGAAACCGGATTTTCAGCAGCGCAAGCACCAGCTACTTACGCTTCCAATTACCCAATTTTCCTCATCCCAAACCCAATCACAATACCATGGAAACCTCCCTCATGCGGCTTAGCGCCCCCACTCATCCGATGCACATTGCCCGCGAGGCCGATTCGAGAGAGTCGGCCTCGTTCGATTTTCAGGCTCCGGCTGAATCAACTTCGCGGGCCTTCATCGAGGCCAACACCGTCTCCAGCAGCTTCGCCGAGATTCGGCGCGACCACATCATTCCCGTGTTCGTGAAGGACAACGAGCCACTCATAAGCCAGTCCGACTTCATCCAGGTCACCGCCGAAGCCGTGCGCGAGGTATTCCGTGGCGAGCAGATTCTAGCACCTCAGGTGCGGGTGTCGCACCCCATCAAGGGCCGCATCCCCGAGGCTAAGGACAAGCCCGCCGCCCAGCTTCACGATTGGGAGCGCACTATCTACTACGAGCGAATGATGTTCTGCATCGAAGTCCCGACTCTGTTCGAAACCGTCGGCGGCAACCCGCTCACGCTGGTGGTCGGGGGGGTGAAGGCGTACAACCTCGACAGCCTTTACAACCGCAAGGGCGCTGTTGAGCACTTCAAGCTGTTCATCGGCTTTGAGAATCTCGTTTGTACCAACCTCTGCGTCCGAAGCGACGGATACGCCGGCGATGTGCGGGCAAGCAGTCTGGAGCAGCTCCAAAAAGCCATTCTAAGCCTCTTGCGCAGCTACGACCCGCGCCGCCACCTGCGCCAGATGCAGGCCCTCACCGAGTACTCGCTCACCGAGCACCAGTTTGCCCAGCTCGTCGGCCGCTGCCGCCTCTACCAGCACCTTCCGGTTGCGGTCAAGGCGAACATTCCAGCCCTGCTCTATGGCGACCAGCAACTCGCCGCGGTGTGCAAGGACTACTACCGCGACAAGAGCTTCTGCCGCGACGAAAACGGTGACATATCGCTCTGGAAGGCATATAACTTGTTCACAGGCGTGAACAAGAGTACATACATCGACCAATTCCTCGACCGCAGCGTCAATGCTTTGGACTTCGCTGCGCAGGTGCAGGACGCGCTGGAAGGGCAAAGCGCCAGCTGGTACCTTCGCTAGACACCTTGCTTCCAGGACCCCATCCAGGCATTAATATGCTTGGATGGGTTTATTTTCAAGCGGTTATATTATAATGGCGTATCAGTAATTCAATTGATTGGCTTGGGGCTGCGTCTCTTGGTGATAGAGCGTAGCCTGAGTTGGAGTGCCCGCTACAAAAGCTTAACCTACGACGATGACCGACCGTCTGTCAACTTGCAATAACTCCACAGATTGATAATATTGATAATACCGTCTAGATATTTTCAATCAAAGACTTACCGATAACTTGTTCAATTTGGTGAAGGGGCTTGGCAGCCTTTACAGAACCCATTTGTACAGCTAGTTGCAAATCCACACGAGCTGCTTCTGCAAGTCCTAGGCGAGAATGCAAAAGCCCACGATAATAGTAGTAGGAAGCAGGGTCGTCACATCCACTCTTGTTTTTATTTTTTTCGAGTATGCGTATTGCACGGTTAAAATCATTATAAGATTTTTCAAAGTCACCTACCGCATAGTAAAGCTGTCCTCTTGAACCGTAAAAAGTATCATCATTTTGCTGCAATGAAATTGCATGATTGAGCAAAGGCAATGCCTCATAATACTTGCCTAATTCCATTAGAGAAAAAGCTTTATTATTTAAAACTAAAGCAAAACTCGGGTATTTCGGATGGTTGTAATCTTCTCTGTTAATGATTTCGTCGTAATCCCTGATAGCACTAATTCTATTATTTACAGAGCCATAAAGCCTTGCTCTTGCAAAGTAATTACTGTACGAGGTTGGGTCAAGCTGAACACACTTGGTCATGTCAGCAATCGCCTTATCGTATTTTTTCAAATGCGCATAACACTGACTTCTATACCAGTACCCATCAATACTGTCAGGAGCGATACTAATTGTCTTTTGATAAAACTTTATTGCCGCATCATATTTTCTTTCATTATGGAGCGATTGAGCATATAAGATATAAGCTTGATAATTCTCATCATCATACTTAATCGCGTCTAAAAGTCGGTCCGTGTCTGCAGTCGCACCCTTATCATATCCCTGGGGATAATTGCGTATATTTTCAACTGACTGTAAATAGTCCGCCACCTCGTCATTAGCTAAACTAGTTCGGATAAGTGATGTTGCTATGAACGCGATAAACCCCAAGAGCATTGTTAAAGCAATCACAATTATTATTTTACGTCTTGACATTTGTTCAAAAGAAATTTAGTTACCCGGACAAAGCTAACATTATTGTGCATAAATGGAAAGCCCTACCAGTAGAAGTTATTGAATTTTACCAATATTTTTAAACATCTTCAGGAGAGGGGGCGGGGGTGTGGTTTACACGGAAGACCTTTACGAATTCACGAACTTCACCACACCGCCATCTAGAGCCTGTTATTGTGTTAGCATGGCTAATTGCTTAGCTAGATCAAGTACCGTGTCTACAGCACGCGCTTGTAAATCAGGCGGGTACCCGTATTTATTCAAAACACGCTTCACCAAACGGCGCAGGTTGGCTTGTGCACTTTCCTTCATCTTCCAGTCTATAGCGGTATTCTTGCGAACAATGTCCACTAGCTCACGGGCAATGATACGCAGCTTATCGTCGCCCATCACCTAGTTGTACAATGCTGGCAGGAGTGTAGAACTGCCTGCCTTTCTTGCCCTCAGCATCGGCAAATTGGCCGAGGAAGTATTCGTACACACGGCCCAGCAAGTACTTGCTCATGTGCCCGCTGCCCCCATGCTGATGGTGCCGATAAGCTGGCCCAGCCGCATCTTGTCCAGCGTAGGCCGACCGTAAATTTTGGGAAGTATGCCCTTCAGTCGGGCGTTATCGCGCTCGATGGCTTCCATTGCTTCGTCCAGTTCGGTGCCGATGGTCGGCAGCTTGGCGTGGCTTTGCAGGTGCTTACAGCGGGCCGCTGGGGGTACGTAGTACACGTTCTCGTGTGTACTCGTCACGGTCTTCCAGCGTGCCGTAGCGGGCTTCTGGCTCGGCCACGTAGTAGTCGCTTTTGGGGTCGCTCAACTCCTGGTCGAGCTGTTGGTGCCGGGCCTCGAAGGCATCGAAAATGTATTTGAGGAAAATCAAGCCGAGAACAACGTGCTTGTATTCGGCGGCATCCATGTTGGCGCGCAGCTTGTCGGCGGCGCTCCAGAGTGTTTTCTCCAGTTGGGTATAGGTTATAAAAAGCATGCCCGGAAACCGTCAGTTTGGTTACCGGGCATGCAATATAAGGTTTCCGGCCCCTCAGCGGAGGTTAGCGGCAAAGTCAAGCTGATGCAAAATGAGAAGCTATGGCTTTATAGCAACTTCAGCAATTATCGGAATGGGGCGATAAGCTGCTTTTGAGTGGCGAGTGGCCGGGTCCCCTAATGGTTCAATAGGGTCAGAACGGAAACTGCTCCAGCCCATCCTGCTCATCCGGTTTATACCGGATGGGTTTCACCCGCCGCTGGAATATGGCCCGGACTACCCTGGACGGAGGCGCAAGAAGATAACTGAACTCTGGCAGCAAAGAAAACGGCTTTGGAAATACCTCCCCCAAGCCTTCTATTTCACACTCCCGGAGCCCGCAGCCTAAAAATCTGTAGGCCTTGCCATTTACCTGAAATTGCTGCCCCCTTATCATTGGATACCCGTGAACCGGACACTCCCAACGGCCGAGTCGCCAGAGGCGAACCAGTATGCTGGGCTCCATTGCCGCGGGTGCTTTCTTCCCGACTGGCTTAGCGTCCATTTTCGGTGGTGTTTTCGTTCGAGAAGAAGGTTTGCGGCGACGGCTCAGAATCTGTGCCGTCGCCCGGAACATACGGGCGCTGCTCACCGGGGCCAGGTTCAACGACTGAGCGCTGGTAATCGTCGTAAAGCCTCCTGGCCGTTTCGAAATGAGCGACAATGGCCTGTTCCACATCCGAGACAGGAATATTGAGCCGCTGCCCCAGCTCCGCTTGTGAAAAAAATTTCCGCAACCACCGTTCCTGGCCCAAGAACACATCTTCGGCTGAAAAAGGGGGAAGAGGGTTCATCGGCCCGCCAAAGAAGCGCTCAAACATGGAACGCGGGCTTTGTTCCTCAGGCCAAGAAGCGCTTGGCCGGCTTACTTCCGGATTTTCAGGAAGGACAAACAAGTCAGTAAAGGTCGGGGCATAATATGCGCCCTGTTTCTCGATGGTTTTCATGATGATGAAGAAAAATAAATGATGGAGGTGTAGGTGTGTTGGCCCGTGATAAAACAGGCAGAAGTTTTTAGCAAGGGCATGCCGGCACGGCACACCAGTGGGCATAGAGTGCCCTGGTCGGTCAGGACCTCGAATTTTTACTTCCATTTTGTTTGTGATTTGGCAGGACCAGGGCTGTCCGAGGCCAATGGTCCAAGCCCGATGGCAAACGTGGGTCACCGTTGCGTTCTTCCTTGCCGTCTACTGCGGGTTGATGCCAGCCAGGTGATTATTTTGCGAACGACTTGTGGGCGTGGTTCAGCAGCAAGCGGTCAATCTCCGGCCTGCTGTAGTAAATTTTGTTTCCAATCTGACTGAAGCTTAGCAGCCCGGCATCCCGCCAAGTCTGAAGGGTCCGCCTGCTTACTTTCAGCAGCTGTTGGGCCTGGGCGTTGCTAAGCCACTGGGAAGTATCGACGCGCTGCTCACGCTCAAACAGGCTTTTGACAAGCGCGAAGGTTTCCTCCAGGAGTGCCCTATAGGCAGCGCTGTCGAAAACAATAAGTTCTACTGGGGGTGGTGCCATTTACATTGGGTTTAAGGTGAAGTAACCTGTACATCCTCGAGGATATGTGCCAAACGCACACGGCCGCTACAAGTTTCACATTAAACCACTGACCCACAGAGCATTCTGTAGAACTTTTCATAAAAAACCCGTACCTCTCATAGGCTTGAAGGCCTTTTTGGAGAACTTAAAATCTCCAGGAAGAAATTTGAAAAAAAATCAAAAGCAGGCCCTCCGTGCCCCCGCCGTATCGATTTTGCGCCCAATTCAACTCATAAACGCCACGAGGGCAGCCGGCCACAAAGGAGGAAAAGCAGCCAAAAAAGGTCCCGATGCACCCAGGTCCGCATACTAATGATTAAAGACGTCCATTGCCTCGTCAAGCTTTTTCAACTTTGGCGTAAATCTGGGTGGTTTTGATGGATGCGTGTCTCAACAGTTTAGACACATACTCTATCGGCATCCCCTTGGAAATGGCCAGGGTTGCGAACGTGTGCCGCGAACTGTGAAAGCTAATAGGAACGTCCAATTTGGCCCGCCGGGCAATGGTCTTTAAATCCTTGTTGACGTAGGTCGTAGCGGAAGAAAGGGCTTTGAATAAGACTTTTGGAGTAGAATAGTCCCGTACTGAACTCAAAAAGGGGAAGATGTAATCCGACGGCTCTACCCCTTGCTTCTGATAAAGGCTCAGAATCTCCAGCGGTCGAGTGGTCATTTTGATGACGACAGCATCCCGTGTCTTTTGCATGGTTAGGCGGAGGTGAGATGGTCCAGCTAAGCCAGACACAAACGGGACGTTTTTATGAGTTGGGTTTCGAAGTGATTAGGAGTCAAGTAGCCGAGGAGTGCCGGCTTTTAGTGTTGTCAGTGGAGTTTGCGGTCAAGTGGGCGCAGAAAGAGTGAGTTGCTGACGGTGTCAGCCCTTTTACTGCATTAGATTCGCTTTCCTTTCCCCGATACGTATGTTTTTATTCCCCCTTCGCTCCTACCTCCTATTCATTACGCTGGCCCTGACGGCTTGCCAGAAGGATGTAGTTGCTCCAAGTCCGACTCCGACGCCAACCCCGGTTCCTTTGCCGCCCCCCCAGGCGCTACCGGAGCACCTCACCTTAGGCAACCCCAGCGGGGCCAAGGCAGAGGTGACACAGCCCACCAACTACTTGCTGTCGAAGGCACAGTACGCCTTGTCCTACCACCGAGACCAGGGCAAGCCCAACTGGGTCAGCTGGCACCTGAGCAGCACGTGGCTGGGGTCCGCGGCTCGCCAGGATGACTTCCGGGCGGACCCCGAACTCCCTGCCGCTTGGTATAGGCCCGGGGCCAGCAGCTACACCGGCTCGGGCTTTGATCGCGGCCACAATTGCCCTAGCGCGGACAGGACCAGCACCATGGCGGACAACTCGGCCACGTTCTTCATGACCAACATCATGCCCCAGGCCCCGCGCAACAACCAGCAGACCTGGGCGAACCTGGAAGACTACTGCCGCAAACTGGTCAGCGAGGGCAACGAGTTGTACATCATCTGTGGCAGCTACGGCCGGGGCGGCATCGGCACCAATGGCTACGCATCTACCGTAGACCAAGGCCGCATCACGGTTCCCGCCCGTTGCTGGAAGGTCGTGGTGGTGCTGCCCGTGGGGAATGACGATGCCTCCCGGGTGAGCGGCACCACCCGCGTCATTGCCATTGACACGCCCAACGATAATGGCCTCAGCACGACGTGGGGCACGTACCGGGTTAGCGTGGACGCCCTTGAAGCCGCCACGGGCTATGATATTTTATCGGCCGTACCGGCGTCGGTTCAACAGGCCGTGGAAGCGCGGGTGGACACCGGTCCCACAAGCTAGTACCCGCTCCTCACTGCACCCGCAACGGGTAGCGGACCGCGGCATGACCGGGCGTGCGCACCACCAGCACGTAAGAGCCCGCTGGCACGGTCCCCAGCGTCACTTCCCCGGCCTCGGATACGGGCCGGGTCACCACCCGTTGTCCCACGAGGGTGTAGAGGTCGGCCTCCGCGAGTCCCCGGCCGCCTGGTGCCGCTCCCAGCTGCAGCCGCTCGCCCGAAGGCAGCGGGTTGGGCCAGCAGCCGGTGACGGGCCGGCCCGCTCCCACGGTACCCGTGACGGTGCCTGCCTGAAACACGAGGCCCGCGGGGCCGGTGCCGGCCGGGGTCTGCACGCTGACTGGCCCGGTGGTGACGCCCACCGGCGCCACAGCCGTCAAGGTCGTGGGCGAGGTCACGGTAAACGAAGCGGCGCGCTGGCCATTGAAATAGACCGCCGTGGCCCCCGCCAGGCGGGCTCCACGAACCGTTACGCTCGTGCCGGCTGCCCCCTGAGCGGGCGAGAGGCTGGCCACGACGGCCAGCGGCCGGTCGGCCAGCTTGGCCAGAAACCCGGTGTGCGCGCCGGGGTTGCCCACGAGCGTCGTGGCGCCGAACCCGATGCCAGGGCCGGTGTGGTTGCCGGCCGCGTACACCCCGCCCCGGTGGTCGAGGGCCACGCCTTGCCCAAACTCGTCGTAGGTGCCGCTGCTCGTCGTGGCCACCCAGTCGAACGCGCCGTTGGGGGTGAGCTTGGCCACGTAGCACTGGCCAAAGCGCCGTCCCAGGTTGGGCAGCACAATGTCGCCAAACGTGCCCCCGATGCCGTAATCCTGGAATTGACCGATGACGTAGGCGCTGCCGTCGTCGTCCACGGCCACGTCGCTGGCCACGTCGTTGTCGGTGCCGCCCGCCCCCACGGCCCAGAGGTAATTGCCCTTCGCATCGAGCTTGGCCACGTAGGCATCAAAGTTGCCGCCGCCGCGATTGGGGATGGTAATAGAACCGAAGGTCGCCGAAGGGGGGTAAAATCCGCCGACGACCCAGACGTTGCCGGCGTAGTCCACGCCCACCCCCGCGGCGTAATCGTAGCTGGGGCCGCCCGCGCTCCGTACCCAGAGCCACTGACCGGCCGGGTCCAGCTTGCCCACGAATCCGTCCTGCAGGCCGTTGGCCGTGAGCGTGAACGGCCCAAACGTGCTGGTGTGCCCGAAGGCGCCGGTGCAGTACACGTGGCCGGCTTCGTCCAGCGCGAGGGAGCCGGTGCGGTGGCCGCTGGGTACGGCCCATACCCAGGTGCCCTGCGCGCTCAACTTGGCCACGAACGCGTTCTCCGTGGTGGGCTGGCCCTGCAGGGTGGTGGCCCCGAACTGCACCGTGGCCCCCGAAAAGGTGCCGTTGAGCACGAGGTCGCCGGCGGCGTCTACGACCACCGCGCCGACGTTGCCGGCCTGGGGGACGGACAGGGCCCATTGGCACCCGCCCTGCGGGTCGAACTTGGCGACGAAGCCAAAGATGTTCCCGCCGGTGGTGAGGGCCACGGGCCCAAAGGCGGCGGAGTAGCGGAAGGTGCCCGTCACGTACACGTTGCCGGCCGCGTCCACGGCCAGGCCAAACCCCATGTCATCCCCCCGGTCCCCGGCGCGCACGGCCCACAGGGCGCGGCCGGTGGCGTCGAGCTTGGCCAGGAAAACGTCCTGTTCCCCGGCGCTGACGAGCGTTGTGGCGCCGAATTCCACCGACCGCTTAAAACTGCCGGTCACGTAGGTCTCGCCCGTCCGGGTGACGGCCAGGGCGGTTATGTCGCAGTCGTGGCGGTCGACGGTGCCGACTTGCCCCAGGGTAGTAGTCCCTACGCCCACGGCCCAGGCGTACGGCGGTGTCTGGGCCTGGGTGGGCAACGGACCCATGATCAGAAAGAGCCCGGCCCAGAGCCATAGCAGTCGGGGTAAGGGTAGCAGTAGGGGCATAGGGCGCGGGGAGGAGTAGATACCAGGGATAAACCTACGCGTTACGGCGCGTATTCCCCGGTGGAAGCAAACCCAGCAACGGACAGAGGGAATTTTTCTCTCAGGCGACGCCAGGAAAAACAGGGAGTTGTTCCTGCGGGGAGCACGAATAGGCAGCTAGCAATATTAGTTGCTAACAAAATTAGAACAATTCTGTACTAACTTTATTAGCAAAGCTTTCGTTACTTGCGCTAAATTCCTCCTGTTTACTTCGTTTTATTCTTATGTGCAGCATCGACATCCTGCAAGTTGCTCGCGAGCCGGTCTGGCTCATTGAATGCGACACGCCCATTCCAGCCGGGTTTCCCAGCCCGGCCGAAGACGAGCGCGGAGAACGGATTGACCTGAACAAAATCCTGCTCCCCCACCCCACCCACACCTACCTGGCGCGGGTCACCGGCACGAGCATGGACGGCCCGCCTTCCAACATCCCGGACGGGGCCCTGCTGGCCATCGACTGCGCGCTCAAGCCCCAGGCCGGTCAGGTTATCGTGGCCGCCGTCGACGGCGAATTTACCGTCAAGCGGCTGGAAAAGCGCGGGGTCGCCTACTGGCTGGTGCCCGACAACCCCGCCTTCGCGGCCATTGAGGTCCGGGGCAAAGACCATGTGAAGGTCTGGGGCGTGGTGACCCACGTGGTCACCGAACTCATCAACGGCAAACTGCACGAACATGTACGCGCTCGTCGACTGCAATAACTTCTACGTCAGCTGCGAACGCGCTTTCCAGCCGAGCTTAGAAGGCAAGCCCGTCGTGGTGCTCAGCAACAACGACGGGTGCATTGTGTCGCGCTCGGCCGAAGCCAAGGCGCTCGGCATCCCCATGGGCGAACCCCTGTTCAAGGTGAAGCCGCTGGTAGAGCAGCACGGCATACACGCGCTCTCCTCCAATTACGCCCTGTACGGCGACATGAGCGGGCGGGTGATGGGCTACCTGGCATCGATGGCCCCCGAGCTGGAAGTCTACTCCATCGACGAAGCCTTCCTCAGCCTGCACGGGATGGAACGCTGGCACGGGCCCCTGGACGCGTACGCCCGGCAGATTCGGAGCGAAGTGAGGCGGCGTACCCACATTCCCACCTGCATCGGGCTGGCTCCAACCAAGACCCTGGCTAAGTTAGCCAACCGGGTGGCGAAGAAGGATGCCCGCCTGGGCGGCGTGCTGCTGCTCGACACGCCCCAACGGCGGCAGTGGGCGTTGGAGCGCGTGGCCGTGGAGGACGTGTGGGGCATCGGCCGGCAGTACGCCGCCAAGCTGCACCACATGGGCATTACCACCGCCGCCGGGCTGTCCCGGTGCTCCGAGGCGGTGGCTCGTAAGCACCTGGGGGGTGTGGTGGGCGCACGCTTGGTGCGTGAGCTGCAAGGGTATCCCTGCCACCAGCTGGCGCCGAGTGAGGACGGAACCCTCAAACGGCAGAGCATTCAGCACACCCGCTCGTTTGGCAAGCCGCTGCAGCACTACGAGGATGTGCTGGGAGCCGTGGCATCGTTTGCTTCGCAGGCGGCCGAAAAGCTACGTCGCCAGGACAGCGCCGCCAACGTGCTCACCGTATTCCTCAGCCAGAATCGCTTCGGGTCTACGCCCTCCCCGCACACCCGGTCGGCCCAGGTAACGCTGCCCGTGGCCACCAGTGACACCCCCGATCTGGTGCGTTTCGCCCGGGCCCTGCTGGGCCGGCTTTGGCAGCCGGGCCTGACCTACGTCAAGGCGGGCGTGATTCTCGATGGCTTTGAGGCAGGGGAGCAGAAGCAGCTCAGCCTGTTTGCGCCGGATGGCGGCGAACGGGCCGAGCGGCTCATGCAGAAGCTCGACGCGTTGAATGCCCGGTTTGGTAAAAACAGCGTCCAGGTGGCGACGGCGCTGGGCGGAGCGGGCAAGCAGCCGGGGGTTTGGAAGGGGCAGCAGCACCGCCGCACACCGGCCTATACCACCTGCTGGGAGGAATTGTGGCAGGTTGGGTAACCCGGCATCTTGCAAATCACAGTTCAACAGGTTCGTGCTACATTTCCCCTTCGTTTAGCATACTATGCAGCGCAACATCCAGCCCCAGTCCTTCTTATGTTTCCTGGTCATTCAACTGAGATCATCTGGTCCCGTTGGCTCGGTCGGCACCATGCTGTGGGTTGATCAATTAGCCGTCATTGAGACTTCATGGCCTGAAGAACTCACATCTATTCCATCCATTTTTGCTCCCACTTTATGCCCCTGCTCACCATTCTCGACGAAACCGCCAGCGGCGACATCCTGCACCGCCTGGAACTGGAAATCAACCAGGAGATGCTCACCGTGCGCGAACTCATTGCCCGCCGCGTGCAAGACGAGGTGACGGCCTATAACGAGCGCCAAGGCGGCGTATTCCAGGGCCTGGTGCAGCCCATCGAGTCGGAGCGGGTACTCAACGGGTACCGGTTGCGGCCCAGTAAGCGCATCGACGCGGAGCAGCAAGTGTACCGCGCCCTCGAAGCATTCCAGCGAAACGGCTTTTTTGTATTGGTGAACGAACGGCAGGTGGAAAGCCTGGATGAGGAGGTGTGGTTGGGCGCTGGTGCAACGGCCAGTTTTCTGAAACTCACTCCACTGGTCGGTGGCTGACATATGGGCCTGCTCGACCGTTTCCTCGACCTATTTAAACGACCCGCCACCATGTCTGCTACCCAGACAGTAGTGTTAAAATTGTCCGTCCCCGATGGTGCAAATGCCGAGTTCGACGCGCTACAGGATGTGGTAGCGGAGCTGGTGACCCAGGCGCTGAGCAAGAGCTATAGCACCAAGCTCACCGAACTGCCCGCTTACCAGGCCGTGCGGGCACAGGATGCCGCCTATCAGGGCCGGGTGGCGCTGGCGCTGGCCACGGCCTTGAACCATTGTACGCCGGCCGATTACCGCTCCGGCTACACCATAGGGGAATTGTTGGGTGCGTTGCTACGCGGGACCCTGGGGCTGACCGAGGACGATTACCTACGGCTGTTCCGGCTCTACAATCTGACATTTTCGGCGGCCGTCCCGTCGCCCTACCTCTGGCCGTATTTTCCGGTTGCTCTCACGCTGGCTCAACTGAGCCGTTTGGTGAAAAAGCAGGGCCGGCTCGGCCAACCCATGCGGGAATACTTGGGCCAGCTGCTGCGCTACAGTGCCACCGGCCAGGGTGATTTAATCAAAATCCGGCTCAAAACCCAGGAAGTTCTGAACCTGGCCGGCGAACAACAAGCCCCCACCGTGGCCTTCGTCGAGGGCGACCCGTTCGGGAAGCAGCTAAACCAGTTCCTGGCCGGCCTCAACCCCTTGGCTGCCGCCGAATGGGCCGGGCTGCTCCAACTCTGGCAAAAGGCGACGACCGGTCAGCCCACGGCCAAGCTGCGCAAAGCGCTGGATGCCTCCTCCTCCGCAATCGGCCCCGACGCCGTGCGCCAGCAGGGGCGCGCCTGGCTGCAATTGCTGGCCGACATCCCCGTGGTGGAACAGCCGCAAGTACACGAGTACGGCAACGGCACCGTGTACAACTACTCCACTTGGGACTTTTTGATGGAGTCTAATGCCATCGTGGCCAAGGGCCTGGTCTGGACCGTGCAGCCGCTGGCCGACGCGGCGCTACTTCATCTGTTGACCGCGCTCGCGTCCAAGTGCTTTCGCAAGATTCCGGGCAAGGGGCCGTTGGCGCCTGGCCTGGGCAACGCCTGCCTGCTGGCCCTCTCGCAAAACGGCTTGCCGGGCGTAGCGGCTCTGGCGCGGGTACGGAGCAAAATCCGGCAGACCAATACCCAGGAGCTCATCGCCCGTTACATCGCCAAGGAATCACAGCAGCTAGGCGTGAGCCCGGCCGAAATTGAGGACATGGCCGTGCCGGATTTCGGACTCGAGCAGGACCGGCGCGTGGAGGAACTTGGCGACTACACCGCAACGCTTCTGCTCGCCGACGGCAAGGCCGAAGTACAATGGCAGAAAGCCGGCAAATCCCTTAAAAGCGCCCCGGTGGCCCTTAAAAGTACCCACGCCGCGGAGCTCAAGGAGCTGAAAGACGCCCAAACCCAGACCCAGCAGACGTACGCCGCCCAACGCGACCGGCTCGACCGCAGCTTCGCGGACGAGCGTCGGTTGCCTTGGCCGTGGTTTGCGCAGTACTACCTCGACCACGGGCTACTGCGCCTGCTGACCCAACGACTGATTTGGCGGTTTCATTACCCCGACGGCACCCACCGCGATGCGCTCTACCTCGACGGGGCCTGGCAGGACGCCAACGCCCAGCCCGTGCCGCTTCCCGGAGACGAGGGCCACGTACAACTCTGGCACCCGGTGCTATGCGATGCGGCCGAGGTGCTGGCCTGGCGCGGGCTGCTGGAAGCGCACCGGCTGCGGCAGCCGCTGAAGCAAGCGTTCCGAGAAGTGTACCTGCTCACGCCGCCGGAGGAGCGCACCCGCACCTACTCCAACCGCATGGCGGCGCACCTGCTCAAGCAGCACCAGTTTAATTCCCTGGCCAAGCTGCGGGGGTGGCGCTACCGTCTGCTCGGGGCCTACGACAAGGGTTACGATTCCGAAATTGCCAGCCTGTCCCTACCCGCCCACGACCTGACGGCCGAGTACTGGGTGAGCGAGGTAAACGCCGACGGGGCATGGAACGACACGGGCATTTACCACTACGTGAGTACCGACCAGGTACGCTTCACGCGCGGCAACGAGCCGGTGCCGCTGCCCGAGGTGCCGCCACTGGCCTTTTCCGAGGTGATGCGCGACGTGGACCTGTTCGTAGGCGTGGCCTCGGTGGGCAACGACCCGCAGTGGCGCGACAACGGCGGCCTGGCCCAGTTCCGGGACTACTGGGAAAGCTACAGCTTCGGCGACCTGGGTGAGGTGGCCAAGTCCCGCAAGCTGGCACTGGAACGGCTGGTACCGCGCCTGAAAATTGGCCGGGTCAGCGAAATCAAGGGCAATTTCCTGGTAGTGAAGGGCCACCGCCACACCTACAAAATCCACCTGGGCTCGGGCAATATCCTGATGGAGCCCAACGACCAGTACCTGTGCATTGTGCCCGACCGCTCGGCCAAAACGCTGGGGGCCAGCGATGTATTCCTGCCCTTTGAAGGCGACGCCGTGCTCTCGATCATTCTCAGCAAGGCCCTGCTGCTGATGGACGACGACAAAATTACCGACCAAACCATTTTGCGCCAGCTCTGAGCAGAACGGAGCAGTTACGTGGGGCGTAGGTGCGGTACCTGGGTCATTTGATGCCCATGGAATGTATGAAACATAGTGCGTCATGCAAATGGAAGGGACAACAGCTACGCTGCACCCCGTCTGTGCCATGTGCAGAAGCCAGTTGTGGACCACCAATGATTCGCGGGCACAATGGGAGTCCTTTGAAATGCGTCTGTTAGCTTTGACGGTTCACGCTTTTCAACTTATGCTTCTGCCCCTTCTACCCAGATACCAACTTCGCCGTGTCAGCAGCAAACGGCTGGTCTTCACAATCCTTGCGATAGGAGCATGGCAGGCACCCGCAACGTTTGCGCAGACCTTTGAAGCACCGACGGTGTATGCTCTGGGAACGAACCCACAAGGTGTTGCCCTGGCCGACGTGAACGGAGATTCACGGCTGGACCTGATTGCTTCCATCACGGCGGCGAATTCGGTGAGCGTTTTTATCAATCAACCCAGCGCATCAGGGGCATTCTCCACCGCGACAACGTACGCCAATGTGGCCTCTTTCCCCGTGCGGCTAGTCGTTAAGGACGTGAACGGTGACGCTCGACCTGATATCATACTGGCGATGCAGCAAGGCGCGGGGGTCGGCATCATGCTGAACTCCGCTACGTCCCCTGGAACCTTTTTGCCACTGGTCTCCTATGCAACCCTGGGGGACCCCCGAACGCTGGCCATTGGCGACGTCAACAGCGACGGTCGGCCAGATGTGGTGGCTCTGAACTTGACCGACGGCACTGTGGGCGTGCTGCTAAACTCTGCTGCAGCACCAGGTACATTCCCCAAGACCGCGACGATATACCCCGCCGGGGGAGCCAATTCCCAAGGTATTGCGCTGGGCGACGTCAACGGGGACGGCCGTCTGGACCTGGTTGTGGGGGGCGGGGGAAGCGGCTCCGTCGGCGTCCTGCTGAATCGGTCAGCTCTTCCGGGTACCTTCGCTCCGGCTGTGAGCTACGATAGCGGGGGCAGCTACCCACAAGACGTGGCCGTAGGCGATGTGAACGGCGACGGTCGGGCTGACATCGTGGTGGCTACCGGTAACAGCGGCAGCGTAGGCATCCTCCTGAATTCGGCCACTACCCCGGGCACCTTTCCAGGAAAGGCAACCACGTACTCCACGGGGGATAACGGTGCGTACAGCGTGGTGTTAGGCGACGTCAATGGCGACCGTCACCCTGATATTGTCACTGGCAATTACAATACTTCTGCGGGCACCGCCAGTGTTGGCGTGTTCGTGAATTCCGAGACCTCGCCCGGTACGTTTCCAGCGGTCTGCACAAACTTGGATAGCGGGGGCACGAGCACCCACGACGTGGCGGTGGGGGACGTGGACGGAGACGGGCGCCTGGACATTGCCGCGGTAAACTTCGCCAGTTCAACCGCGGCCATTCTGCGCAACAAAGGAACCTACCTGACAACTGCGGTGCCATCAACTGCCCTTGTTCGTTTGTACCCCAACCCAGCCCACAACCAGTTTACCTTGGAACTGGCGCGTATGGCGGGAGCCGCCAGCCTCGAAGTCGAGTTGTTCAACGGCTTGGGCCAAGTGGTATTCCGGCAGCAAGCGCCCCTGTCGGTTGAAGGCACGCGTCTACTGGTTGACACAAAAGACTTGTTAGCCGGCGTGTACACGCTCCGTATGCACGCCGGCACGACTCTGCTGACGCGACGCATCGTGGTGCATTAGTCCGTCCGGCAACGGGGTGACCAGGTATTTTTGAACATACAAACGGCCAGGCATAAGCCTTGAAATCAGGTTCCCGGCATTGCCCTACCCTCTCGCTTATTGCCGACAGGGCGATCACACTTGTATGCAGCATGCTGGTAATCCACCCCTTTTCTCGTTTGGCTATTTGAACAATGCCCCTTGGCCGATAGACCTTGACCGCCGTTAATCTGGCAGTAATACCCGTGGGTAATTAAAGCGCTTTGCTACCCGGTACGGTCCAGCGCGAAAGGGGTGCTCCTGACGTTGGTCCTATTCATTCGTGAAGCGAGAGGTGGGGCCTGTAAATACTAAACCCTCCACCAGAAACCGTACTCTGGCGGCTGTGCAGAAGGCCCAGCCGCGGCCCTGGCAATAGCACCGTTGCCCTACACGCAAGTCCTGGAACTGCTGTGAGCTTTACAATGGCCCCGGGTACGCTAGCGGGAAGCTACCCGCTTTTCGGGTTCGATGCCTCGTTTCAGGGCTGTGTGTACCCTTAGCAGCAGCCAACTTCCGGGCTCGCCGCTATTTAGGAAATACTAGTCATTGAAAACATCCATGGCTTGGTCCAGCTTGGTGTTAACAATCTTGGCGTAAATCTGAGTCGTCTTAATAGAACTGTGTCCCAGAAGCTTGGACACATACTCAATGGGCATCCCCTTCGTAAGGGCCCGGGTTGCAAACGTGTGGCGGGAGCTATGAAAGCTTATCAGTGTTTCAACTTCGGCCCGCTTGGCGATGAGCTTGAGGTCTTTGTTTGCGTAGGCCGTGGCCGAAGCAATAGCCCGGAACAGCACCCGGGGCTGCGTATAGTCCCGCCCGGCTTTCAGGAAAGGAAAGATGAAATCAGACGAGTTCGCCCCGGTCTGACGGTACAACTGCAGAATTTCCAGGGCCCGGTTGGGGAGCTTGATTGAAACGGGTTCACCGGTCTTTTGCATCACCAGCCGAACGTGCGATCCCGAAAAATTGGCCCACTTCAATTGCAGCAAATCCGAAATCCGGATGCCCCCCGCGTAGGTGGCAAACACAAACAGGTTGCGGTGGTGGAACAGGTTACTGGCCTCAGGCAGCGGCAACTGCCACAGCTTCTCCAACTCCTCTTCGCTCAAATAGGTCTTGGTCGTTTTCTCCAGCCGAAGCTTGAACTTCAGGAAGGGGTTCATAGCCGGCGTAATGAGGTCTTCCTGAATGGCGTCGTTCACCAGCTTGCGGAAGATTTTCAGGTTGGAATGAATGGTGTTAACAGTATTGCCTCGTTCATCCCCCAGGTAGCGTTCGTACCGCCGCAGAAAGCTGACGGTCATCTCATCAAAAAGCAGGTCTTTCGTGCCCAGGTAGGTTCGCAGCTTTGAGTAAACGGCGGACGCCTTATCCAGGGTGCCCATCTTACCGGCGCGCTCAAGGGCGGCCAGGTACCGTGTGAAGTATTGCAGGAAGCTTTCAGAGGACTGTGCCGACAGCGCCTTTTTGAGCCCTTTTAAGGCAACGGGCTCCGGTTGCATTTCCAGGTCCAGCGATAGGGCCTCCGCTTCGGCCGCTTTCTGCGCGAGGAAGAGATTGACGCGGGTGGAGTTGGGGTGGGACTTCTTCACCCGCCGCAGCTCCTCGTTCCAATCAGCGGGCCGGATTCGGAGGCCCAAGGCGATGTACTGAGTTTTCCGGTCCCTGATGAGCCGCAGGTAAAGGGGCGCTTCGCCGGCCTTATTCGCCTTCTCTTTCTTGAGTAGAATCGTTACGCTTGCCATCGGTGCAGGAGGTTGGTACAGAGCTTAAAGGTAGGGCGCCGATGGATGGGGTAAAACATTTGGTAAAACATTTAACTCATTTTTATTCAATTTCCTGCTTCGATATGCACTTCGCAATCCTGTAAAAACAGCTTTAAACAGGCATTTTGAAGCATATTGAAGCAAATTAGTGCAATTAGCACGGTCCCGTCCAGACCGCCAGTTTGCATAGAAAAGGCCATTTCCGCAGCGGAAATGGCCTTTTTCTTTTTACTGTGGCAAATACTGTGGCACGCCTACCGGATTCCGGTGCTGTTTCGAACTGCCTCGCGCTCGCCTAATCGCTCCTCCACGTTCTCAGTATCCTCGTCCTCCCACACAATCCGGAGCCGGGTGGGCAGGGCCCGAATCGCGTCCCGAGTTTCGCGGGCCACCTGCAGCTGCTCGGCGTTGCCAGCCGCGGTACCGCCGCCCGGCAAGTCGCCACCGGGGGTGCCCCCCTCGGCGTAGTAGCCCCGTGGGCGCACCGGTGCCCCGCCCCGGTTCAGGCTGGTGTCAAGCAAATCATCAATCAGCGGCTTGTTGTTAGCGTAGGTGTCGCGGCTCAAAATCATGTA
This sequence comes from Hymenobacter jeongseonensis, assembly GCF_015694725.1. Classification (GTDB taxonomy): domain Bacteria; phylum Bacteroidota; class Bacteroidia; order Cytophagales; family Hymenobacteraceae; genus Hymenobacter; species Hymenobacter jeongseonensis. The sequence continues at coordinate 91,500 of NZ_JADQDQ010000013.1, forward strand.
GGGTTCGCCCCGCTCCCACTCGCCCAGCTGCTGGCCGGTGGCCCCGTCAATCATCTGAATGCCGCCGCCGCGGTGCAGCTGGCCGACGTTGGCCACGCCGGCGACGGCGTTGATGCCGCCCTGGGCGAAGCGGCGCACCTTCTCCCGCCACGTGGGCTTCGGGGCGCCGGTGATACCGCCTTTGGCAAACTCCGGAATCGGGGTAGCAATGATTTTGGCGACGCCCGCCGCCGCCGCGATGCCGGTGGCAATCTGGAGCGGCACGTTCGGGGAGGCCTCAATCACGGCCAGCACGCCGGCAATGATGGCCTGCGCGATTTTGTATTCCTTTTCCTTTTCGGCGGCCTGCTTCTTAATCGAGCGGGTTTTGGCGTCGTAGTTGGCCTCGATGCTGGATTTCTGGGCCTCGTACTGCTCCTTGCTCAGCATGCCGGCTTTGTACTCCTGGTCGAGCTTGAGCAGGCGGGCCTTCTTGTCCTTTTCCAGCTTGGCCAGCTGCTTATCCGAATCAATTTTCTGAAAGTCCCCGACAATCTGGATGCCGGTTTGCACCTGCTGGAGCGCAAACTGGCTCTTTTCCCGCTCCGTGAAATCCGCAAACGCCCGGCGCTCCTGCTCCAGTACCGCGACGTCGGCGTGAAACTGGCGGATGATGGCCAGCCGCTCGTTGACCGTCAGCTGCTCGTTGGCCAGGTCCGCCTCGAGCTGGCTCTGAAGCAGCCCTTTTTTGATGTCAAACTCTTGCTCGTTGGCCTGCTCGCGGGCCTCGCTGAACAGGCCGGCCGTGTCGCGGGCCTGCTGCACCCGGCGCAGGGCAATCTCGGCGTCCGACTGCTCAATGCGCCGGTCGATGGCCGCTTGCTTGGTCACCCGTTCCTCCTCGAGCGCCAGCAAGTCCACTTGCAACTTCTCCTGAATCAAGCGGCGCTGCTCGGCCACCTGGGCGTCGTTGCCCTTCAGCTTCACCGATTCGGCTTCGGCCGCGGCGCGTAGCTCGGCCGCCCGGCGCACGTACTCGTCCCGCTCCAACGCGGCCTGGCGTTTGAGAATAGCGGCGGCGGCTTCGGCTTCCTCCAGGGCCTGCTTTTCGGCCAATTTCCGGTCTTCCTCGGCTTGCTTGGCTTTGTCGGCTGCCTGCTTTTTGCGGAAATCCGCGTTGAGCTTGTCCAACGCCACCTGGGCCTCGCCCTGAATCAGCACCCGCTCGTTGGCCGTTTTCTTGGCATCCGACAACTCAATGTCCCGCGCCACGAGCACCAGCTGCTTTTTGAGGTTTAGCTCCTGCGTGCTGCCTTCCTGCACGGCCACCAACTCGCGTTGCAGGGCCAGCTCGCGCAGCCTCAGGTTTTGCACGGCCTGGGCCTGCGCGGCGTCGGCCAGCGCGGCGGCGGCGGCATCGGCCGTTTTCTTGTCGCGCGCCAGCTTCTCGGCAGCGGCCTTATCGGCGCGGGCCGTATCGGCTTTTTTCACCGTTTCCTCCCGGCTCGCCTTGTTGGCCTGCTCCTTGGCTTCCTGCGCCCGGTAGCCCTCGTGGTAGGCCTTCGAGAAATTGGTGCCGGTTTTCTTCAATTCTTCCAGCCCGGCTTTTATCAAGGCCGGGTTAAAGGTGAAGACACCGGCCAGCAGGTTCGCCACGCCCGCCAGCGAGTTAAGCGCCACGTCCTTGATGTTGGTGAACACCAATTTGGCGACATTGCCCAGGCCCGCGATGGTGGCGCGCACCCGCTCACTCGAATCGTAGAGCGTGATAAAACCGCCCACCAGCAGGGCCACGGCCGCAATGACGAGGCCGATGGGGTTGGCGGTCATCGCCGCGTTGAGCAGCCCCTGGGCGATGGCACTGGCCCGGGTGGCCACGGCGCGGCCCTTCTCCAGGGCAATGCCGTAGAGAATCGACGCGTTGGTGGCTATCTGCTGGGCATTAAGCGCCAGCAGGGCAATGGCCAAGCCTTTGAGTACGGCGCTGTTTTCGCGCACGAAGGCCGGGATGCCCCGCAGAATGTCCAGAAACAGGCCCGAGTACTGGAGCGCGGCGATGTAAATCGGAATCAGCTGCTCGCCCAGCTCGCGCCGGTACTGCGCAAAGCTTTTCTCGGCCTTGGCAATCTCGGCCGCCGCGTTGGTGTTTTTCTTGTTGAACTCTTCCGTCAGGCTGGTGCCCTTGGCCATTTCGGCGCTGGCCAGGGCCTGCTTCTGACGCACGATGTCCGTCTGGTTGGCCAGCAGGGAAACCACTTTGGTGGCCTCCTGCGACTTAATACCCAGCGCGTCGAGCGTGGCCACGATTTCGGTGTTGCTGGCCCCTTTCAGGCTTTCGGCCAGCTGCACAATCACCTCGTTGGGGTCGGAATTGAGCAGGCTGATAAACTCTTTCTGCGTCAAGCCCAGCTGCTTGGCAAACCCGGCCGTGTCCTTCGAGGCGGTCAGCAGCACGTTGGTCAGGCCCCCTGAGGAAATCTCGGCCGACAAGCCCAATTCCTGAAAGGCCGCGCCCAGGCCCAGGGTCTGGGAAATCTCGGGCGCCAGGTCGCCCAGCTGACCAATTCTAGCCGCAAATTCGGCCACCACCGGCGCAGTTGCCGAGCCATCTGCCCCGAGAGCGTTGAGGGCACTTCCGATTTTGGTAATGGCTTTGTCCGGCTTCAAGTCCGCCGTGTCCTTGAACAGCTTTTGCAAGCCCCCAATGGATTTGGTCACGTCATCGACCCCGCCCGTAAACTCATCGCCCAGCGCCACCACGGCCTGGTCTACCGACACCGTGAACTCGTCCACGTCCTCGGCCGCCACGCCCAGCTGGCCACCGGCGATGGCGATGCCTTCCAAATCCTGCTGCGCGGTGCGGGTGTCGATGCCCTCCAGCTGCGTGCGCAAGGCCTTGGCCCCGGCCGTGGTCACGTTCAGGCTCTTTTCCATGTCGGCAATGGCATCGCTGCCCTCGGCGGCGGCCGTGATGCTTTCGCTGCCCAATTGCTTGAGGCTGCTCACCACGCTTTCGACCCCTAGCTGAATGCCGGCAAACGCGGCCGACTTTTTCACGAACGACAAAAAGCCGTTGCCCGAATCTTCGAGCTGGTCCTTCACGCCCTTGGCTTCGGCGCGGACCTTGGCCAGCTGGTTGTCCACTTCGCCCAACTCCTTGGCCTTGTCCACAAACGACTGCGTGTGGGGCGTGAGCAGCGCCAATTCGCGGTTCAACTGCCGCGAGAGGGCGGTGAGCTGCGCGGAATTGAGCGAGGTGAGTCCGATTTCCTTCTGCAACTCGCCCATGCGGGTGGTCACGGTGGCCAGTTCCTTGCCCTTGTCCACGTACTCCTGGGTGCCCTTTTTGAGGCCCTTCATATCCTCCTGCAGCAGCTTGGATTTGCGGCTCAGGTTGTCGAGTTCGGTGCGCGACTGCGACCCGTCAATCTCCAGTTTTATCTGGACGTTGTCTTGCCTTACGTTTCCCATGAATTAGGTGCGGAGGGTGCTGGCGATGTGCTGGCCGGCCTGGGCGGCGTAGCGGGTGGTGAGAGCATCGATGAAGCGGTTGATGCTGGAGTAAAAGGTTTTGGCGAACCAGGCCTTGGGCTTGACCTCGCTGTTGTCGCGCAGCTTGGCGCGGGCAATGCCCCAGGCGATGCGATTGATGGCCACGGCCTGGCTCAGCGGCGCTTGACCGAAGCGGTAGCCGGGGATGTAGGCGAAGGCCCCTACCCCGACCTTTTTCACGAAGGCCTCGATTTGCTCGATGGGCGGGGCCTGGGTGCGGTTCAGGCCCTTCATGTCCCGAATGCGGCCGTACTGCTCGAAGGCAATGCCCATGCTGGCCACGTGCTGCGCACTGGCGGCGACCACCTCCGACCGCAGGGACTTGAGCAGGTCTTCGGTGAGCACCAGGCCCTTCTTCTCGATGGCGCCGGCCAGCTGGGCCAGCGCCCGGGCGGCGTAGTTGCCCACTTCCTCGTCGAGGATGCGTTGGAAATCGGCGGTGAAATCACTCATGCCCCCAAGATGCGGGCGCGAGGAAGCAGGGCATAGGACGCAAAAAGCCCCGCTCAAAGGGGCGGGGCTTGTGCTGTATTTCGGGATGAGGGTACTTTGACGGAGCAGTTTACAAGACTCATCTCGGATTCGAGTATCGTGAACCCAATCTGGACCGTAGCGTGCCTTCGCCAGCCAAGTAAGCGCCCACGTGCAGCAGTTTAGTGAAATGAGGGGGGTTAAGGACTGCGGTCTTGCCTGCCCGGAAGCGAGTCACGCGGGTGCCAAAACATTTAGTGACTCTTTGACTTAAAAAGCAGGTGTATATCTTCTTCCCTGCCTTGCTTTCAAATGGCCGTTTCTCCATTGTTAAGTACTAAATCAGGCCGCGAACGAGCGGTTGCCTTTGCGTTAGCCTTTGCTGCTGGCACTCCCTTGTCTCCAGGACCGAAAGAACGAGCGTTATTAGCCCTATTCATTCAGGGAGTATTGAACCTAGACCAACTGCAGCGCCGGTTGGACGTACCCCAGGCAGGCGCCAACGTCAAAGATGAAAGCCGCAAACGGCTGGGAGCCCGGACACAAGTCTTTGATAACGTTCTGACCAATTGACTAGATGCCCGCAGCCACGCTCCAGTTACGCCGGCAGGGCCAGGGAATAGTCAGTTGTTTGCCAGGAGACGGCGTATACCCGTCCAACCCGCGAAGCCCCACTCCATGCTCCCCTTGAACCCAAGGGCCGCCGGGCGAAGGCCCGGTCAGTTAGTATGTTGTGAGGTGGTCTAGGAGAGCCGGACAGAAGAAGGACGTATATTTCTTCTGTTATGACAGCCAAAAAGAGCGGGTCGTCGCCCGACCAACGACGCAAATACGACGAGGCGTTTAAGGCCGAAGCCCTGCGCCTGGCCAGCGAGAGCCGGAGCACGCAAGCCGCGGCCCGGCAGTTGGGCATCAGCCCCAAGCTGCTCTACCGCTGGCAGCAGGCGCAGGTGGTGGCCGAAGTGGGCAGCGTGGAAGTGGCCCGCGACCCCGAGGTGCGGGCCCTGCGGGCCGCGAATAAGCGGCTGGCGCAGGAACTCGACATTTTAAAAAAAGCCTTGGCCATCTTCGCCCAGCCGACCCCGTGAGCGTGTACCAACACATTGCCCGACGGGCCAGCAAGGCACCAGTGCGTCAGCTCTGCCGGGTGCTGCAGGTCGCGCCCAGCGCGTACTACGCCTGGCACCGGCAGCAGGGCCAACCGGCTCCGGAACCGGGCTGGCACGTGGCCGTGCGCGAGGCATTTGCGCGCCACAGCCAGCGCTACGGCACGCGCCGGTTGCGCGCCGAAGTGCAGGCCGAAGGCCATCCGGTGGGCCGTTGGCGCATCCGCCGCGTGCTCCACGCCCACGGCCTGCGCGCCCAACAGCCCCGCTCGTTCGTGCCGCGCACCACCAACTCGGACCCGGCCGTGCGCGCCGCGCCCAATCGCTTGCT
>NZ_JADQDQ010000014.1 GCF_015694725.1 Hymenobacter jeongseonensis
CAGCAGGAAGCGGGCGGCCACGAAGACATAGTGCTTGGTCATGTTAGCAATTATAAGCACAAACAGAATACCCTCCTTTGCGTGAACTGCTGCCCATGGGTGCCTACTGGCCCAACAAAGTGGCCCTACAGTCCAGAATGAGTTTAAAAAACTCGTTCACCTTTCAAAGTTCACGAAACGCAAAAGTGAGATGAGTTTCGTGAACTGTTCAATAAACTAATTCCTCCTTCCAAAAACAGTACAAGCCCCGCCCCTCCGGCGGGGCTTTTTGCGTCCTATGCCCCGCTTCCTCGCGCCCGCATCTTGGGGGCATGAGTGATTTCACTGCCGATTTCCAACGCATCCTCGACGAGGAAGTAGGCAACTACGCCGCCCGGGCGCTGGGCTTGCTCACGGCCGCGATTCAGAAAAAAGGCCTGGTGCTTACCGAAGACCTGCTCAAGTCCCTGCGCACGGAGGTGGTCGCGGCCAGCGCCCAGCACGTGGCCAGCATGGGCGTGGCTTTCGAGCAGTACGGCCGCATCCGGGACATGAAGGGCCTCAACCGCACCCAGGCTCCGCCCATCGAGCAAATCGAGGCCTTCGTGAAAAAGGTCGGCGTGGGCAACTTCACCTACATCCCCGGCTACCGCTTCGGCCAGGCGCCGCTGAGCCAGGCCGTGGCCATCAACCGCATCGCCTGGGGCATTGCCCGCGCCAAGCTGCGCGATAACAGTCAGGTCAAGCCCAAGGCCTGGTTCGCTAAAACCTTTTACTCCAGCATCAACCGCTTCATCGACGCGGTCACCACCCGCTACGCCGCCCAGACCGGCCAGCACATCGCCAGCACCCTCCGCACTTAACTCATGGCTAACGTAAGGCAAGACAACGTCCAGATAAAACTGGAGATTGACGGGTCGCAGTCGCGCACCGAACTCGACAACCTGAGCCGCAAATCCAAGCTGCTGCAGGAGGAGTTGAAGGGGCTCAAAAAGGGCACCCAGGAGTACGTGGACAAGGGCAAGGAGCTGGCCACCGTGACCACCCGCATGGGCGAGTTGCAGAAGGAAATCGGCCTCACCTCGCTCAATTCCGCGCAGCTCACCGCCCTCTCGCGGCAGTTGAACCGCGAACTGGCGTTGCTCACGCCCAATACGCAGTCTTTTTTGGACAAGGCCAAGGAATTGGGCGAAGTGGACAACCAGCTGGCCAAGGTCCGCGCCGAAGCCAAGGGCGTGAAAGACCAGCTGGAGGATAGCGGTAACGGCTTTTTGTCGTTCGTGAAAAAGTCGGCCGCGTTTGCCGGCATTCAGCTGGGCGTCGAGGGCGTGGTGAGCAGCCTCAAGCAGTTGGGCAGCGAGAGCATCACGGCGGCCGCTGAGGGCAGCGATTCCATCGCGGACATGGAAAAGAGCCTGAACGTGACCACGGCCGGGGCCAAAGCGCTGCGCACCCAGCTGGAGGGCATCGACACCCGCACCGCACAGGAAGACTTGGAAGGCATCGCCATCGCCGGCGGGCAGCTGGGCGTGGCGGCGGCCGACGTGGACGAGTTCACCGTGTCGGTGGACCAAGCCGTGGTGGCGCTGGGCGATGAGTTTACGGGTGGCGTAGAGGACGTCACCAAGTCCATTGGGGGCCTGCAAAAGCTGTTCAAGGACACGGCCGACCTGAAGCCGGACCAGGCCATTACCAAAATCGGCTCGGCCCTCAACGCCCTGGGCGCGGATGGCTCGGCAACTGCCCCGGTGGTGGCCGAGTTTGCGGCCCGCATCGGCCAGCTAGGCGACCTGGCGCCGGAAATCTCCCAGACATTGGGCCTGGGCGCGGCCTTTCAGGAATTGGGCTTGTCGGCCGAGATTTCGTCGGGGGGCCTGACCAACGTGCTGCTGACCGCCTCGAAGGACACGGCCGGGTTTGCCAAGCAGCTGGGCTTGACGCAGAAAGAATTTATTGGCCTGCTCAACTCCGACCCAAACGAGGTGATTTTGCAGCTGGCCGAAAGCCTGAAGGGCGCCAGCAACACCGAAATCATTTCTACGCTGGAAGCCTTAGGCGTCGAGTCGCAGGAAGCGACCAAAGTGGTTTCCCTGCTGGCCACCCAGACGGACCTTGTGCGGCAGAAGCAGGCCCTGGCCAGCGCCGAAATGGCCAAGGGCACCAGCCTGACGGAAGAGTTCAACAAGAAAAACACCAACGCGGCGGCCGAGATTGCCAAGGCCGAGAAAAGCTTTGCGCAGTACCGGCGCGAGCTGGGCGAGCAGCTGATTCCGATTTACATCGCCGCGCTCCAGTACTCGGGCCTGTTCCTCGACATGCTGCGCGGCATCCCGGCCTTCGTGCGCGAAAACAGCGCCGTGCTCAAAGGCCTGGCCCTGGCCCTACTGGCCCTGAACGCCGAACAAATCATTTTGAATGGCCAGGTGCTCTATAGCATCACGCTGGAAAAGGCCCGGGCCGTAGCGGCCCGGGCCAGCGCCATTGCGTTTCGGTTGTTGGGGGTGGCCATGAGTGCTAACCCACTGGGGCTCTTTATTGCCGGCGTCGCGCTGCTCATCGGCGGCTTTATCACGCTCTACGAGCGCAGCGAGGGCGTGCGCAAAACCATCGCCGGGCTCGGGGCGGTGGCCACGCAGGTGTTCGCCACGATGAAGGACACGGTGCTCACCCAGCTGCGCAGCGTGGGCGATTTGCTGGCCGGCATCTTCACCTTCGACCCCGAACGCATCAAAAAGGGGCTGACGGGCCTGGGCGATTCGTTTAACAAGTCCGGCAAAGAAGTCGCCGCCGCCTACCACAAAGGCTACGCGGAGCAGGAAGCCAAGGAAAAAGCCGCCCAGGCCTCGAACGAGCAAAAGCGGCAGGACGACCACAAAAACAAGGAAAACAAAGCGGCGGCGGACAGGCTGGAGCGCGAGAAAAAAGCCGCCGCCGCCACCGCCGCCGCGCTGGCCGACGCCGCCCAGGCCCAGGCCGTGCAGAACCTGAAGCTGCGCGAGCTGGCCCTGCAACGGGAATTAATTGCGGTGCAGGAAGGCAGCGAGCAGGAGCTAAAGCTCAAAAAGCAGCTGGTGCTCGTGGCGCGCGACATTGAGTTGTCGGATGCCAAGAAAACGGCCAACGAGCGGGTGCTGATTCAGGGCCAGGCCCAGCTGGCCTTGGACAAGCTCAACGCGGATTTCCACAAAAAGCAGGCAGCCGACAAAGCCAAGCAAGCCGAGGAAGACCGGAAATTGACCGAAAAACAGGCCCTGGAGGAAGCCGAAGCAGCGGCCGCCATCCTCAAGCGCCAGGCCGCGCTGGAGCGGGACGAGTACGTGCGCCGGGCGGCCGAGCTTCGCGCCGCGGCCGAAGCCGAATCGGTGAAGCTGAAAGGCAACGACGCCCAGGTGGCTGAGCAGCGCCGCTTGATTCAGGAAAAGCTGCAACTGGACCTACTTGCGCTCGAGGAGGACCGGGTCACCAAGCAGGCCGCCATCGACCGGCGCATCGAGCAGTCGGACGCCGATATTGCCCTGCGCCGGGTGCAACAGGCCCGCGACACGGCCGGCTTGTTCAGCGAGGCCCGCGAGCAGGCCAACGAGCAGGAGTTTGACATCAAAAAAGGGCTGCTTCAGAGCCAGCTCGAGGCGGACCTGGCCAACGAGCAGCTGACGGTCAACGAGCGGCTGGCCATCATCCGCCAGTTTCACGCCGACGTGGCGGTGCTGGAGCAGGAACGCCGGGCGTTTGCGGATTTTACCGAGCGGGAAAAGAGCCAGTTTGCGCTCCAGCAGGTGCAAACCGGCATCCAGATTGTGGGCGACTTTCAGAAAATCGACTCGGATAAGCAGCTGGCCAAGCTGGAAAAGGACAAGAAGGCCCGCCTGCTCAAGCTTGACCAGGAGTACAAAGCCGGCATGCTGAGCAAGGAGCAGTACGAGGCCCAGAAATCCAGCATCGAGGCCAACTACGACGCCAAAACCCGCTCGATTAAAAAGCAGGCCGCCGAAAAGGAGAAGGAGTACAAAATCGCGCAGGCCATCATTGCCGGCGTGCTGGCCGTGATTGAGGCCTCCCCGAACGTGCCGCTCCAGATTGCCACCGGCATCGCGGCGGCGGCGGGCGTCGCCAAAATCATTGCCACCCCGATTCCGGAGTTTGCCAAGGGCGGTATCACCGGGGCCCCCAATCCCACGTGGCGGGAAAAGGTGCGCCGCTTTGCTAGTGGCGGCATCAACGCCGTGGCCGGCGTGGCCAACACCGGCCAGCTGCACGGCAGCGGCGGCATTCAGATGATTGACGGGGCCACCGGCCAGCAGCTGGGCGAGTGGGAGCGGGGCGAGCCCTACATGATTCTGAGCCGCGACACCTACGCCAACAACAAGCCGCTGATTGATGACTTGCTCGACACGAGCCTGCACCGGGGCGGGGCACCGGTGCGCCCACGTGGAAGTTATTACGAGGATGGGGGCACCCTAGGGGGCAATCTGCCGAGTGGCGGTACCGTAGCCGGCAACGCCGAGCAGCTGCAGGTGGCCCGCGAAACCCGGGACGCGATTCGGGCCCTGCCCACCAGGCTACGCATTGCCTGGGAGGACGAGGATACCGAGAACGTGGAGGAGCGATTAGGCGAGCGGGAAGCCGTCCGAAACAGCACCGGAATCCGGTAGGCGTGCCACAGTATTTGCCACAGTAAAAAGAAAAAGGCCATTTCCGCAGTGGAAATGGCCTTTTCTATGCAAACTGGCGGTCTGGACGGGACTCGAACCCGCGACCTCCGCCGTGACAGGGCGGCATTCTAACCAACTGAACTACCAAACCGTTTGCCTTGGTGGAGAAGCCGTGTGCTTTTCCGTTTTGGTGATACAAAGGTAGGGCAGGAAAACTGCGTCCTGCAAGCACAGGGCCAAAGTTTTTCTAAAATGGAGGACTTGTGAGAGGTTGTAGGTTGTTTTTCAGGCTCATTAATTTTTGTGGGTCGCTGCTGCGATGGATGTTTTACCTTTGCCATCCGCCTGACGAACGGCTTTTGCGACCGAGGGATGTTCTTTTTCCTCCACAACGGCTTTCTGCGGTGTTCTTCTTCTGTCTTTCCATCCGAAACATTCCTTTGTCCATGCTACTTGATTTTGAACAACCCATCGCCGCGCTGGAAGGCAAGCTCCTCGAAATGCAAAAGCTGGCCGACGAGAGCGACGTTGACGTGAGCGAAGCGGTGACGGCTTTGCAAGCCAAAATCAAAGCGCTTAAAAAGGAAACCTACGCCAACCTTACCCGCTGGCAGCGGGTGCAGCTTTCGCGACACCCCGAGCGGCCCCAAATGCTGGATTACATCGGGGGCATGGTCGACAAGTTTGTTGAGCTGCACGGCGACCGCACCGTGGGTGACGACAAGGCCATGGTAGGCGGCCTGGGCGAGCTCGACGGGCACACCGTCATGTTTATTGGGCAGCAGAAAGGGCACAACACGAAGGAGCGCCAGTATCGGAACTTTGGCATGGCCAACCCCGAGGGCTACCGCAAGGCCCTGCGCTTGATGAAGCTGGCGGAGAAGTTCAACGTCCCCATCGTCACCTTGATTGATACCATGGGAGCTTTTCCGGGCCTGGAAGCCGAAGAGCGGGGGCAGGGCGAAGCCATTGCCCGCAATCTGAAGGAAATGTTCATGCTGAAGGTGCCGGTTATCTGCATCATTATCGGCGAGGGAGCTTCGGGCGGCGCGTTGGGTATCGCCATTGGCGACCGGGTGCTGATGCTGGAGAATACCTGGTATTCGGTTATCTCCCCGGAATCCTGCAGCAGCATTTTGTGGCGCACCTGGGATTATAAAGAGCAAGCTGCCGAGGCCCTCAAGCTAACGGCCATCGACATGCACAAGGCGGGTCTCGTTGATGGCATCGTGAAGGAACCCCTGGGTGGTGCCCATACCGCACCCGAGCAGATGATTGAAACTCTGAAAAACACGCTGCTCAAAACGCTGAAGGAATTGGGGGCAATAGCGCCCGCCGACCGAATCAGCCAGCGCATCGACAAATTTTCGGCCATGGGCGTGGTGGTGGAATAAGGCGTTTGTCATGCTGAGAAGCGAAGCATCTTATCACGGCTGCGCTTTTTCAGGTTCTCTAATCGATGCGTTGCGGGCGTGATAAGGTCCTTCGCTGCGTTCAGGATGACAAAAATGAAAATTCATACCATCGACACTGGCCTTTTTAAGCTCGACGGCGGCGCCATGTTTGGCGTCGTGCCCAAGAGCATGTGGCAAAAGCTCAACCCGCCCGATGCCAACAACATGTGCACCTGGGCCATGCGTTGCCTGCTGATTGAAAATGGCAACCAGCTGCTGCTCATCGATAATGGCATTGGCGACAAGCAGGATGAGAAATTTCGGGGGCATTTTTACCTGCACGGCGACGATACCCTGGAAAAGTCTCTGCGCAAGCTGGGCTTCACCAGTACCGACATTACCGATGTTTTCCTGACTCATCTGCACTTCGACCACTGTGGCGGCTCGGTGCAGCGTCGGCCCGACGGCGTTTTGCAACTGGCATTTCCCAACGCGACGTACTGGAGCAACGAGGCGCACTGGGACTGGGCCGTGACCCCCAACCCCCGCGAAAAAGCAAGCTTTCTAAAGGAGAACATTCTGCCAATTCAGGAAAGCGGCCACTTGCAATTTGTAGACGTGCAGGCGGGGGTGCCTGCCCGCTTGGCGTCGTTTCGCGAAATCATCATGGCCGATGGGCACACCGAGAAAATGATGGTGCCCGTGATGGAATACAAAGGCCGCACGGTGGCGTTTATGGCTGATTTGCTGCCCAGCACCGGCCATATTCCGCTGCCTTATGTGATGAGTTACGACATGCGCCCGCTCGTGACCATGACGGAGAAAGAAGCCGTGCTGCGCCGGGCGGCCGATGAAAATTGGATACTCTTACTGGAGCACGACCCCATCAACGAAGCCTGCACCGTGCAGCACACCGACAAAGGCGTGCGCTTGGCCGATACCCTGCGGCTGGCAGATTTATAGGGGGATAGTTGGTTGTTAGGGGCTGATTTTGCGTATCGCGCAGTAGCGGCTACGCCGGTGCCGTGGTGGCACGGGCGCGCGGCGCGGATGTACCAAAAACGAACAGCACCATGGCCCAGCTGGGGTTGGCATTATCGGGGGGCGGAGCGCGCGGAATTGCCCATTTGGGCGTGTTGGCGGCGCTTGATGAACTTCAGCTGCCCGTTGGGCAGCTGGCCGGTGTGAGTTCCGGCGCCATTGCCGCCGTGTTTTACGCGGCCGGGTTTGCGCCCCGCGAAATTCTCAAAATGCTGCTGAGTACGAATCTGTTTCGGCTCACGCGGCCGGCATTCAGCCGTTTTGGGCTGCTGCACCTAGACGCCGTGGCGGAATTGATTGCCCGGCAATTGGGGGCAAAAATAAACTTCGAAGATTTGAACCGGCCCCTCACGCTGGTCGCCACCGACTTGATGGCCGGCGAATCGGTGTATTTTAGTTCGGGGCCGGTGCTGCAGCCGCTTTTGGCGTCGTCGGCGGTGCCCATTGTGTACCGGCCGGTGGAGTACCAGGGCCGGCAACTGGTTGACGGTGGCCTGCTCAACAACCTCCCCATCGAGCCGTTGCTGGGCCAGGAAGATATTCGGGTGGTGGGCGTGAACTGCAATCCCATCAACTCGGAAGCCCACATTCCCAACTTCCGGCGTCTGATTGAGCGCACGCTCCATCTGGCCATCAATGCCAATACGAACTCGCGCAAAACGCAGTGCCACTTGCTGTTGGAGCCCCCCGAGCTGCGCCATTACCGGCCGTTGAGCTACAAGCAGGGGGCCGAGCTTTTCGATATTGGCTATCGGTACACGCTGGATAAAGCTGAGTCGCTTCAGGCCCTGCTTTCACCAGAAAAGCGCTAGCTTGGCGCTGGTGGGCCATCTTTGTAGCCTGAATAAGGGTTGGCTTGCTGCCAATGCCCCGCTCTCCCATCAATAATTCACCACCGCAACTGATGCCCGCCCGCAAAACGTCTACATTCTGGTATTACATCGCAAAATTTGTGTTTTGGGTTTCCGGCTGGAAGCTGGGGCAAATCTGCAATCCGGAAATCAAGAAAAGCATGATGATTGCGGCCCCGCACACCAGCAATTGGGACCTCATCATGGCCCGGGCCGCTTTCTACCTGATGGACGTGGACGTGCGCTTTACCGTGAAAAAAGAATGGACCGAACACTGGCTGCTGGGGGGCATGGTGCGGGCAGTGGGCGCCCTGGCCGTAGACCGCAGCAAGAACAACAGCCTAGTAGACGGCATGATAAAGCTCTTTGACCAACACGATGAGTTGGTGATTCTCATCACGCCGGAGGGCACGCGGGCCTACCAGCCGCGCTGGCGCAAGGGCTACTATTTTGCGGCTTTGGGGGCGGGTGTTCCCATCCGACTGGGGTATCTCGATTACAAAAACAAAGAGGCCGGCATTGGCGAAGCCGTGTACCCCACGGGCGATTATGAAGCTGATGAAGCCAAAATCAAAGCGTTTTACCGCACCAAAACCGGGCGTTTCCCTGAGAAAGGCATTCGCTAGCCGAACGGCCGGATTGGCGCGCTTTCTTATCTTACTGCCATGGAAAAAATCTTCACCCTGCTTTGGATACTTTTTGCCATCGGGGTTTTCGTGTTCCGCATGATTGTGAAGATGCGCGACACCAACGTGCAGGAAAGCCAGGAGCGGCCCCGCAAACCCGGTAGCGCCGTGCCAGAGCTGCCTACTGCCACGTTTCAGGAGTTGCTCCGGCAGATGCAAGCCAAGAATGCGGGCGAAACCAGCACCGAGGCCCAGGGGCCTATGTCTCGGTCGGCCGAAGCCCCTTCGCAGCCGGTGGGAAAGCGCACGCTTGGCGGCCGCCTGCTGCCCCGAGAAATTGCCCGCCCGGCCCGTACCCAGGAGCGTACCCGGGTGCGCCAAACATCGTTGGAAGCGCCCGCTGCGGGCCGTCCGCATACCCATTTGGGCCCGCTGGTGCGTCGCTCATCGAGCCTGCCCCGGGCCTCGCACGAAACGCCTTTGGTGCGGAGTGCACAGCCCACGGATGCGCCCCGCACCACGGCCCTAAACGCGACCGTGCGCCAGATGCTTAGCCAACCGGCCACGGTACGAGCGGCGTTTGTGCTCAGCGAAATTTTCCAGCGCAGGTACTAGACAGATTGGGCGTTACCGAGGGGGCTAATCCTGCGTGAGGGCGTAGGCCACGAGGTTGGCGCCCATGCGCAGGGCGGCATCGTGGGCGGCGGGGGTGTCTTCGGGGTAGGTGCCTAGGTCTTCCCAGCCGTTGCCGAGGTCGCATTCGTAGCTGTAGAAGCACACCAAGCGGCCCTTGTAGAGCAGGCCAAAGCCTTGGGCGCGTTTGCCGTCGTGCTCGTGCACTTTGGGCAGTCCGCCCGGAAACGAGAATTTCTGGTGATAAACGGGGTGGGAGAAGGGCAATTCCACAAACTCCAGTTCGGGGAAGACCTTTTTCATTTCGGGCCGGATGAATTTATCGAGCCCGTAGTTGTCGTCGATGTGCAAGAAGCCGCCGCCGGTGAGGTAGCGGCGCAGGTTTTTGGCCTCGGCAGCGGTGAAGGTGACGTTGCCGTGCCCGGTCATGTGCACGAACGGGTAGGTGAGGAGCTCCGGGGCGTCCAACTCCACGGTGGCTTCCTCGGGCGCAATGTTGGTTTTCAGCGTCTGGTTGCAGAACTGAATGAGGTTGGGCAGCGAGGTCTTGTTGGCGTACCAGTCGCCGCCGCCGCCGTAGTGCAGTTTGGCAATTTTGAAGCTGTAGCTGGGGCCCGCGGCCGTGAGCGACAGCAGGCACAGAAACGTCAAGAGCAGGTGTTTCAGCATAGCATTTAGTGGCAGCCCAAGCCCGCCTTCCCTACAAAGTAAGGGCTGGGGCGGAAAGTTCAGGGGCCAGGCCGCGTTGAGCCGCCCCTTTGCGGCGGCGGCGAGCGGTGGCGTTTTAGGTGTTGAGCGGAACAAGCTTTTGCTTCAGCAGGCCAAAGTCAATGGGTTTGACCAAAAAGTCGCTGGCGCCAAGCTGCAGGGCTTTGGCGTGGCTCTCTTTGTCGCCGTAGGCGGTGATAATCATGATGGTAGGCGGGGGGTTGGGGTGGTCTTGCTTGATGCGGCGCAGCAGTTCCAGGCCGCTCATGCCGGGCATGTTGATGTCCGAAAGAATGAGCACAACTTCGGAATAATGCTCTTCTTCCAAGAGGTAGTTGAGGGCCTCTTCGCCCGAAAAGGCAAACACAAACGAAAACAAGCCTTCGCGGATTTCGCGCCGGAACCGCTGCTCAAACAGCAGCTTGACGTCCATTTCATCGTCAACAACCAGGATTTTCATTACACAGCGTACGTTAGTGGCGGGTTTTTTTCCTCGTTTGCCGGCAAGCAAATGGTAAATTCCGTGAACTCGCCTTCGGTGGAATCAAAGGTGATGGTGCCGTTGTGGCCTTTGGTCACAATGTCGTAGCTCAGCGAGAGGCCCAAGCCGGTGCCTTCGCCGGGCGGCTTGGTGGTAAAAAAAGGCTGAAATATTTTCTCGCGCACCGTTCGGGGGATTCCCATGCCGTTGTCGCGCACGCGCACGGCCACGTGGCCCTGAGCGCAGCGGCTGGTGGTCACGCTCACCTCGGGCTGGTAGCCGGGCTGCCCTAGTTTCTGGCGTTGCTGCACGGCGTAGAAGGCATTGGTGAACAGGTTGAGCAGCACGCGCCCAATGTCTTGGGATATCGCCTCAATGGGCCCAAGGGTATCGTCGAAATTGGTGGTGAGGGTGGCGTTGAAAGATTTGTCCTTGGCCCGTAAGCCGTGGTAAGCCAGGCGCAGGTACTCGTCGGCCAGTTGGTTGAGGTTGGTGGGTTGCCGCTCGCCGGCTTTGGCGCGGGAGTGTTCCAGCATGTTTTTCACAATGCTATCGGCCCGGTGCCCGTGGTAGGTGATTTTTTCCAGGTCCTGGGTCAGCTCGGTCAACAAGCCGTCAGCGCTGGATTTATCTTCGCCAGCTAAGCCGGCTAAGGGGCCTTCTTTGAGTTCGGCCAATAATTCCACGGCCACATCGGCGAAATTGTTGATGAAGTTGAGTGGGTTCTGGATTTCGTGGGCAATGCCGGCCGTGAGCTCCCCCAGCGAAGCCATTTTTTCGCGCTGAACCAGCTGGTATTGCGTGGTTTGCAGGTTGCTGACGGTTTGCTGCAGGGCGGCCGTGCGTTGCTGCACCTGCCGTTCGAGGGTTTCATTTTGCTGCGCCAATAATTGCTGCTTTTCCCGTTGTTGGTCCAGCATCTGGGACGAAAGGCGCCGCACTTGCACCAGCTTCACGGCCAGCAGGCGGCTATCGAGGGCAAAACGACGGGTGAGGAAAAGCGAAATGGCCAGCACCGGACTCAGAAAGGCCGGGAACGTGAGCAACGTGTGCACCGGAATGCCCAACACCTCCTTCATCAGTAGGTGCGATTGGTACGTTGCCATATAGGCAAAGGCCACCAGCATGGCCAAGGCCACGCCAAAACCCGCGGCGATGATGCCCGCCGCCCGCTTGGTTTTGCGCAGCGCCCCCAGCGTCAGGCGAAGCTGCTCGGCGGATACCAGCACCATAAAAATGACTGTTGGGTACCAGCTGATGCGGTGGCCCAGTTCGTGCCCAAAGGTGAGCAGCAGCAGGCTCAGGACATTGATAATCCAAAGCCCGAAGTATATGCGGCCCACCTGCACATTGAAGAGGCTGTAGAGGGCACGCAAGGCCAGCAAGCTGCCGGTTTGCAGCGTGACGTAGGAAAGTATGTCGGCCCAGACGCGCAGGTCCAGGCGGTGTATTTCGTCGAGGAAGCCAGTGCAGCAGAAACTGCTTGCCGCTAACAGGGTATACAGGGCAAAGTAAATATTGGCGCGCTGGGCCGAATTGTAGATATAAAACCCGAAATGCAGCAAACTGATGAGCAGAAATGCGCCAACCAGCAGCATGTCCGCGGTTTTGTAGGTAGCTTCGTACTGAAAAGCTTTCAAAACCTGAGGCAGGCTATTGATGCGCGCCTGAAAAAAAACGGGCACCAAGAAGTGGTTAAAGTTCAGGGCCGGCGTCCAGGGCGAAATCCGCACCGCCAGTACTTGCTCGCCTCCGCTGCCGAGCGGGAGTTCAAGGGGTTCCCCATCAGGCCAGATGGGGCGCACCTGGGCGGGGGCAGAACTGACGGTGCCGTAGCGGCGCAGCAACCGGCCGTTGAAGTAGATTTCCGATGCCGCATACTGATAGACGCCCAGTGTGAGGGTGCGATTCTGGAGGCCTGGGCCCACCCGGAACCGCAGCCGCAGCCACCCCACGCTGGCCTGCTGCACCTGCGGCAATCGTTGCAGACATTGCGTTGGATTGATGGGCTGCCACTGGCGGTCATCGGCAGTGGGCTCAGCCCAGGCGGGATTGTCGCCGGGCTGATAGGTCCAGCCGCTGTCCAGCACCATGCCATCGGGTGGCAAACTGTTGAGGGTGAGTACTACCCGCGGTGCGGGCTGCGCACAAACAAGCGACGCCCAGCAAACCAGGAATACCCAAAGCAGCCCTTTTATCGGTAGGTGGAAATGCATAGTGTGGACGGTGCGGTGCCAGAAAATTCCCGGTAGGGTTGGCTAAGTCAGGTTGAATAATGGGATGATGCTATTTGGCATACATCTGATGATTAGTGAGTTACGCAATTAGTCTTTGGGCTTTGCGTTGGTCGACTCAAACGAGAGGTGCCGCTAGCCAGCATGCTAAATATAATATCAACATAATTGGAATAACTTTAACATTATTGCTGAAAATTGTTGCGCCCGCCGTTTCTGTTGTGCTTATGCCGCGCCTTACCGACTCCGATAATGCCGCTACCAACCTCGGCCAGAAAATATTTTCGCCGGTAGCGAAGCTGTGGCAAATCCTCATCAATATCGGCGTGCAGCCCAACCTCACCAATTGGCAATGGAAGCGCGTGCGCCTACTCAATGGCATTAGCTGCGTCACCATTGCCATTTATGCCGGCTACGCCACGGTCTTCTTCAATTCCCCCGATTTTCTGATTTTTCGCATTTGCCTGAGCGGCGTCCTGCTCAACCTGCCGCCGCTGCTTTTTAATTATCACCACCGCTACGACGCCGCCGCTTACTACAGCGTGCTGAGCGTGATGGGCCTGTGCTCGTTCATTGCCATTGCCCGGAAGTACGACGGGGTGGAATACTATCTGCTTTCCAACAGCATTGTGCCCATGCTGTTCTTCCGCAACTTCTGGAAAATATCCGTCCTGTTTGCGCTCAATGTAGCGGCGTTTTTCCTGGTGCGCCAGGCCATGGCGTTTGTCGAACCGTTTCTGTATGTGGAAGATAGTGTGTATTTCTACAATACCAACCTGTTCTTGTGCTTCGTCGCGCTGTTTGTGGTGGTGTATTATTTTCGGGAAGAAAACTTCCGTCAGGAATGGCTGCTTTTGCAGAAAAACGACACCCTAGCACAGTCGCTGGAGCACCTGCAAAACACCCAGGCACAGTTGGTGCAGCAGGAAAAGCTGGCCTCGCTGGGCGCCCTGACGGCGGGCATTGCCCACGAAATCCAGAACCCGCTCAACTTCGTCGATAACTTTTCGGAGGTGAGCGTGGAGCTCGTGGCGGAGCTGCGGGACGTGCTGGAACACGAAACCGTGTCGGAGCAGGGCAAGCAGGCCCTTGGGCACTTGCTGGATGATTTGGTCCAAAGCCAGCAAAAGGTGAACGAGCACGCCGACCGCGCCGGCCGCATCGTGAAAAACATGCTGCAGCACTCGCGCACCAGCACCGGCGAGCGGCAACCCACCGACCTCAACCGGCTGGCCGACGAGTACCTGCGCCTGGCCTACCACGGCTGGCGGGCCAAGGACAAATCTTTCAACGCCACCCTCACCACCGATTTTAGTTTGCGCCTGGGCTTGGTGCCCCTGGTGGTGGAGGACATGGGCCGCGTGCTGCTCAACCTATACAACAACGCGTTTTATGGCGTGAGCAAGCGGGCCCAAGAGCTACCGGCGGGGGCTTCGTACACGCCCACGGTATCGGTGAGCTCGCAGCGCAGCGCGCAGGGCGTGTACCTGCGGGTGCGCGACAACGGCATCGGTATTCCGCCCAACATCATCGACAGCATTTTCCACCCCTTTTTCACCACCAAGCCGCCCGGCGAAGGGACCGGCCTGGGCCTCTCGTTGAGCCACGAAATAGTAACCCAAGGCCACGGCGGCTCTCTGACGGTTAAGTCGGTGCCGGGCGATTTTACCGAATTTACCATTCGGCTCCCGCTCACCCCAAATGCTTCCGCAAACAACCGCTACAGCAGTGAAAACGGACGAGGCCATTCTGAACACTAGCTACTGAAGCGGCATTTCCTATTTCCGGCGGCGAGCAAAGCCTGCACCCTGGCAGAACTGCCGTCAAATAAATCGGACCGCCCGGACAACCTTTGGCCGAATGCGCCGGTCATGTGCTCAATGAAAATAATCCACGGTATGTTGTTGGCCTGCTTGGCGCTGGCCAGCTGCGAGAAGGAGGCTGAGGCCCCTGTACTTAGCCAAAGCGTTGTCTCTTTGCCTTTTGAGGACGCTTCGCTCAAACTGGAGGTGGTCACGACTTCGTTGCCTGATTGGGTAACCGACATTCATTTTGCGGATGCCTCGGTGGGCCTTGCTATCACTTATACCGGCAGCATCTACCGGACCACTGACAGTGGAAAAAAGTGGACATTACAGCATAGCAATGCAACGGCCGACCAGCCCCTACAGCGCCTTGAATTTACCAGCCTGCTTGTGGGGTATGCCGTGGGCGGCTCCCGGGCCTGCAGTGGGGCGAACTGCACGCCTGCGGGCGGGCTAATATTGAAAACCGTGGATGGCGGCGCCACTTGGGCAAGCGTTTACCAGGCTGCCCGCGTCGAAATTGTGGCCATTGCGGCAAATAGCCGCGGCGAGCTGTTTGCCATTTCCAAAGGCCCAAACACCCAACTCCTGAAAAGCAGCAACGCGGGCACCACCTGGGCCCCCGTCGCTGAGTTTGCCTTTCCGTTAGCAGAAATTGCCTTCGACAACACCTTTGGCTACTGCGCCGGTGCCAACGGAAAGATTATCGGCAGCCTCGACAACGGAACGACGTGGAATGCCCTACCAACGCTTACTTCTAACTATTTCAACGATTTGAAATTCTTGACCAGCAGCGGTTACTGTATTTCAAATAACTCCCTGGTTTATAAAACCACAGACAACGGTCAGAACTGGGTCGAGCTTCCCCAGGCCGGAGTGAGTGCATTTGTAGTCAATCCGCTGACGGCAACCAGCGTTCTGGTTTTCGGGGCTGGCCGCTACAGTGGAGGAGACTTTGGGACTTACGATGGCGCCGTGATGCAAACGACCAACGGCGGTGCGGGCTGGCACCAATTGGAACTGCGCAATATTGGCGCAGTTCGCTATACCAGCTTTTACAGCGCTACCAGGGGCTATGCGGCGGCGGGCCGGGCGCTGGTGCAGGTGACCGTGAAGTAACCACGCCCCGCAATTGGGTTCGCGTCGGGTAGGGCCAGCCTATTCGCGCACCAGATGCACCGTGAACACCGCTGCCAGGGCCGCAGTTTCTGTACGCAAGCGCGAGCTGCCCAGCGTGACCGGCCGAATTCCCCGGCTGAGGGCCAGCTCAATCTCAGCGGGGGTGAAATCGCCTTCCGGCCCAATGAGCACGCAACAGCCGTTGCCCGTTGCCGCCACTTGGGTTAAAGCGGTGCGTTCACCTTCTTCCAAGTGGGCAATGAAGGTGGTTTCGGAAGCTGCTGCGCCCACGAAAGCTGCGTAATCCGTCATTTCGTCCAGTTGCGGCAGCCATGCCTGGCCCGATTGCTTCATCGCGCTGATGGCAATTTTCTCCAGCCGGTCCAGCTTGAGCTCGCGGCGCTCGGAACGGGCGCAGCGTAGGAACGTGATGCGCTCCACGCCAATTTCCACGGCTTTCTCCACGAACCACTCCATGCGGTCAAGGTTTTTAGTGGGCGCCACGGCCACGTGGGTGAAGTAGGAGCGGGGCGGCATACTTTCGTGCTGCGTGATGCGGAGTTGGCAGCGCTTGGGGTTGGCGTCGGCCACTGCCGCGTCGTAGCGGCTGCCGCGGCCGTCCAGCAGCTCCACTACGTCGCCGGTGCCGAGGCGCAGCACCCGCACGGCGTGCTTGCTTTCGTCTTCGGGCAGCGTGTAGGTGGGGCCGGTGAGGTCGGGCGCGTAAAAAGTATGCATGGGGCAAAGAACGGCACTGAATGAAAAAGCAGCTGCCGGGCGGGGCGCGCGGCCGGGTAAGCGCGGGAATAACCAGGCTTTCCAGCGCCTCGTAAGTACTTGTCAGGCGCAGCGTATGCCGATTGTTTCACTTCCTTTTCAACTTACCTATGAAACCTACCCTCAAGAATTTGCAAGACCAAATCATGGTTATTACGGGTGCCTCGTCGGGCATTGGCCTGGTCACCGCCCGCATGGCGGCCAGGGAAGGGGCCCGCCTTGTGCTGGCCGCGCGCACGGAGGATGCCCTGCGCCAGCTCGCCGATGAAATCAATCAGGCCGGCGGACAGGCCATCTACGTGGTGGCCGATGTAAGCCAGCAAGCCGACGTACAGCGCATTTCCCGTGCGGCTATTGAGCGGTTCGGGGGCTTCGATACCTGGGTGAACGACGCCGGCGTCT
The DNA here is from genome assembly GCF_015694725.1 of Hymenobacter jeongseonensis. Lineage (GTDB taxonomy): Bacteria > Bacteroidota > Bacteroidia > Cytophagales > Hymenobacteraceae > Hymenobacter > Hymenobacter jeongseonensis. The sequence goes on from NZ_JADQDQ010000014.1 coordinate 16,703, forward strand.
CCATTTATGGCAAGGTGGAAGACATGCCCATCGACGATATGCGCAAGCTCTTTGATACCAACGTGTGGGGCTTGATTTATGGCTCATTGGAAGCCGCGAAACACCTCAAAATGCGCGGCGGTGCCATTGTCAACATTGGCAGCATCTTGTCGGAAACCACCGCCATTCTGCAGACCATTTACAGCGCCAGCAAGCACGCGGTGAAAGGCTTCACCGACGGCCTGCGCATGGAGTTGGAAATGGACGGTGCCCCCGTAGCCGTGTCGCTGGTGAAGCCGGCGGCCATCGACACGCCTTACACGCTCAACGCCAAGAACTACATGGACCGCGAGCCCCAGCACGCGCCCCCTGCCTACGCCCCCGACCTCGTAGCCGAAGCCATTCTGCACTGCGCCGAAAACGGGCAGCGCGAAGTGACCGTGGGCGGCGGCGGCAAAATGATAAACGCCATGAGCCATTACGCGCCCAGCCTGACCGATAAGTTCATGGAAAAGGTGTTTTCTAAACAGACCAAGTCCAACCGCCCAGCCCGCCCCCGCTCCGACAATGGCCTCGACCACGCCAACGCCCGCCTCAAGGAGCGCGGCAACTACCCCGGCCACGCGCACGAAACCAGCATTTATACTACCGCCACTACGCACCCGCTGGTTGCCGCCGCGGTGCTGGCCGGAGCCGGCGTAGGCCTGGCCGCGTGGATGAACCGTTCGGCCACGGCAACGAAAAAGCAAAACGGGCAATCGGCCTAGCTTTTAGCTGAGTGAAAATTCGCCGTGCTTCGGCTGTGCTTCGGTGCAGTCGCGGCACGGCGAATTTTGTTTGGTCTGTTTTTTCACCACCAATAGGTTTGGTGCTGAGCTGCCTCACAGCCTCATTTCTGCTGTGGACCTTGTAAATAATTAGAGGCATTTTTATATTAGATATGGTTAGAAAAGAAATGAATTATTCATCGTTAAGCGCCTAGCGCAACCGTAGTTATGCCGGATAAAAAACTCATTACCGTTTTCGGAGCCACTGGCGCGCAAGGCGGGGGCTTGGTGCGGGCCATTCTGGAAGACCCGCAAAGTGAATTCGCCGTTCGTGCCGTTACCCGCCATCCGGATTCGGAGAAAGCCCGGGCTCTCGAGCAGCTGGGCGCGGAGATTTTCCGGGCCGATATCGATGACCCCAACGCTATCCGGCAGGCCATGCAAGGCGCTTACGGTGCCTTCTGCGTTACCTTTTTCTGGGAGCATTTCTCGCCCGAGCGGGAAGATGCGGAAGCTCGCCAAATGGCGGAAGCGGCCAAAGATGCCGGTCTGCAACACGTCATCTGGTCGACATTGGAAGATACCCGGCAATGGATTCCGCTCGACGATAACCGCATGCCCACGCTGCACGGGCACTACAAAGTGCCGCACACCGACGCCAAAGGCGCGGCCAACCACTACTTCTCCGACCTGGGCGTGCCCACTACGTTCCTGCTCACCTCGTTCTATTGGGAGAACTTTATTTATTTCGGCATGGGCCCCAAGCCCAACCCCGACGGCAAACTCGCCATCACGCTGCCCATGGGCCAAGAGAAACTGGCGACCATCGCGGCCGAAGACATCGGCAAGTGCGCATACGGCATCTTTAAGAAGGGACGCGAGATGATTGGCAAAACGGTAGGAATTGCCGGTGCCCACCTGACTGGCACCGAAATGGCGCGGGCCCTCACGCAGGCCCTGGGGCGTGAGGTGGTCTACAACGAAGTGCCGCCCGAAGTGTACCGGAGCTTTGGCTTTCCGGGAGCCGAAGACTTGGGCAATATGTTTCAGTTCGACCGGGATTTTGCCCCGGTGTGTCTCAAAGCCCGCGACGTGTCGTTTTCCCGCCAGCTAAACCCCAAGCTGCAAACTTTTGAACAATGGTTGAGCCAGCACGCCAAGCAAATACCCGTAGCCGCTTAGCTTCGAGCAAGCCCCTGGACAGATGCGTAAGCAAAAAGGCCCGCTGACCAATTGGTCAGCGGGCCTTTTTGCTTACGCATCTGTCAAAACCTAGACTAAGGTGGCTTCTACCGCTACCTTGGGCGCACCGGCGAGAATTTCATCGTTCGCAAACTCTGCGTATTTTTTGAAATTCTCAACAAATTTTTCGGCCAAATCAGCCGCCGTTTTGTCGTAGGCAGCTTTGTCGGCCCATGTGTTTCGCGGGTCGAGGATTTCGGAAGGGACGCCGGGCACTGCACCGGGTACTGATACCCCGAAAATGGAATGCTTGGTGAACTTGACCTGGTCGAGCTGGCCGTTGAGGGCCGCCGTTATCATGGTGCGGGTGTAGGCCAGTTTCATGCGGTGGCCGGTGCCAAAAGCGCCGCCAGTCCAGCCCGTGTTGATGAGCCACACGTTAATGTCGGGGTTCTCATCCATCTTCTTGCCCAGCATCTCCGCGTATTTGGTAGGATGCAACGGCAGGAACACCGCGCCGAAGCAAGCCGAAAACGTCGTCTGGGGCTCAACCACGCCCATTTCCGTGCCCGCAACCTTGGCGGTGTAGCCGGACATAAATAGGTACATGGCGTGGCTCTTGTCAAGCTTGCTGATGGGAGGCAGCACGCCGAATGCATCGGCGGTGAGGAAGAAAATGTTTTTCGGCGCATCGGCCACCGAGGGCTCGATGGCGTTGTCGATGAAATTGATGGGGTAGGCGGTGCGGGTGTTTTCCGTTACCGACTTGTTGGCGTAATCCACGGTGTGGGTGCCGGGGATGAAGCGGGTGTTCTCCACAATGGAGCCAAAGCGGATGGCGTCCCAAATTTGGGGCTCCTTTTCCTTGCTCAGGTCAATCACCTTGGCGTAGCAGCCGCCTTCAAAGTTGAAGATGCCGGCATCGGGCGTCCAGCCGTGCTCGTCATCGCCGATGAGGCCGCGGTTTGGGTCGGCCGAGAGGGTGGTTTTACCGGTGCCGGAGAGGCCAAAGAAGATGGCTGTGTCACCGGCTTCGCCCACATTTGCCGAGCAGTGCATGGGCAGCGTGTTGCGCTCGTGGGGCAAAATGTAGTTCAGCACCCCGAAAATACCTTTCTTCATTTCGCCAGCGTAGCCCGTGCCGCCAATCAGAATCATCTTCTTGGTGAAGTTGAGAATGGCGAAGTTGGGCTGGCGGGTGCCGTCAACGGCTGGGTCGGCTTCAAAGCCGGGGGCGCAGATGATGCTGAAATCGGGCAGCCAGGAAGTGTCGGCGCCGGCTTCAGGCCGTAGGAACATATTGTAGCAAAACAGGTTGTGCCAGGCCTGCTCGTTCACGATGCGCAGCTTGAGCTGGTAGTCGGGGTTGGCGCCGGCGTAGGCTTCGCGCACGTACAGCTCCTTGTCGGCCAGGTAAGCCACCATTTTCTGGTGGAGCTTGTCAAACTTGTCGGCGTCGAAGGGGATGTTGATGTCGCCCCACCACACGCTGTCTTCGGTGTTGGCGTCGCGCACCACGAACCGGTCCTTGGGCGAGCGGCCCGTGAATTTGCCGGTGTCGGCCATCAAGGCGCCGGTGTCGGTGAGGTGGCCCTCGCCGTTCCGCAAAGCGTGCTCAATGAGCTCCGCAGGCGTTAAATTGAGGTGAATGGTGGCCGTTTCGTGGAAGCCCAGCGGCTGCAAACGATTGGGGGAGTTGGCGGCAAGGGTGGAAGGTTCTTGCATGGCAGTAGTGGTGTTGGGTGGGAATTCCCGTGAGTGAGGGTACAAAGGTAGAATTATTCGGCTCGTTGGGAGTGAAACAATTCGTTTCTTTAACGGGACAAATTAAACCTTGCTTGATATGTGAGCTATTTTTGGGACCTGGGGGTGGCGCAATAAGCCCGTCAGAGCGTCAGCTGTTACACTCGGCGCGTTATTTAGGTTTGCTTTGTCCCTACCCAATTTCTAATCCGATGGCTTCCAACATCGCCAGCTACAACGGCATATACGGGGATAGCAAGGCGCAGATTTCGCACGACTACCTCCAGAGCCAGCTCATTGTGCCGCGCCACCGCACCACCGACTGGGGCCTCAAGCCGCACCTGCACGAAAACCTGTTTCAGTTGTTTTTCCTCGAAGCCGGGCGCGCCGCGTTTGAAGCGTCGGAGGTAATCGAGTTGGTCACGCCGTGCTTGGTTATCATCCCAGCTAACACCGTGCACGGCTTCACCTTCAGCCCGCAGGTGAAGGGCCGCACCCTCACGCTCTCCGAGGCCCTGCTCGACACCATTTTGCAGGCCACGCCCGGCGTGCTGGTCGAATTAAACAGCGTGCACATTCTGTCCGACTTCAATTCCGAGGTCACGTTTGCGGATTTGCAGGCCCTGGAGCAGCAAATCCACGAGGAAATCTACTCTGAGCTGCCCGGCAAGCAACTCGCCCTGAATGGCTATTTTAAGTTGCTCTTCGTGAAGATTTTCCGCCTGCTGCACCACAACCGCCGCAAGGAGGAAAGCCCCAACCGCGCGCTGCACTACTTCCGCGAGTTCCAAAAAGCCATCGAGCGCACGGCGCCGTTCGAGAAGAAAATCTCGCAGTTTGCCCAGGAACTCAAGATTACCCAAGTTCATCTCAACCGCATTTGCCAGGCCGTGAAGGGCAAAACGGCCCAGCAAATTGTGCAGGCCCACACCATTCGCAAGGCCCACAACTACTTGCTCTATACCTCGCTGTCGGTGGCCGAAATTGCTTACGAGCTGCAATTTGTCGACCCCGGCTATTTCACCCGGTTCTTCCGCAAGCAAACCGGCCTGTCGCCCGGTGCCTACCGGGCCAAGGCTTATCGGAGCGAAGGAGGCGCAAAAGATATAGCGCGGACTTTGTAGTCCGCGTTCCCGCGCCAGTTGAATTACGCCAAACAGCTCGAAGGCACGGATTACAAAGTCTACGCTACGTGCCGATTCTTTCCTAGATTTACCGTGCCCATACTGCACTGGTTTGCGCCCAGGGCCTCATTTCCCATTTCTTGCCTACTCATTCCTCACTCTAGTTTCGCTCATGCAAACAATTCCTGCCCAGACCGGGCAACCGCTCTCCGCGGATTCCACGAGCCACCCCCGCGGGCTATACCTGCTGTTCGCCACCGAAATGTGGGAGCGGTTCAGCTACTATGGCATGCGGGCCGTGCTGGTGCTGTTCCTCACCAAGGCCATGATGATGGACAAGGCCTTCGCGTCCAAATTCTACGGCGGCTACACCAGCCTGGTGTACCTCACGCCGCTTATCGGCGGCTACATCTCGGACCGCTACTGGGGCAACCGGCGCTCCATCATGACGGGCGGCTTGCTGATGGCACTGGGCCAGTTCACGCTGTTCTTCTCGGCTTCCAACTACGGCCCCGCCGAAACCCACGCCCTCAGCCACTGGCTGCTGTACCTGGGCCTGGGCGTGATGATTGTGGGCAACGGCTTTTTTAAGCCCAATATTTCCTCGATGGTGGGCTCGCTCTATTCGGCCACCGACAAGCGCAAGGACGCCGCCTACACCATTTTCTACATGGGCATCAACCTGGGTTCGTTCCTGGGCAACACCATCACCAGCCTCATCGGCGACAAAGAAGGCCACCCCGAGGCGTTTCGTTGGGCGTTCCTGGCCTGCGGCATTGCCATGCTGCTGAGCGTCGTCGTTTTCAACTGGGGCAAAGACAAGCACCTGCACACGCCCACCGGCGAGCCCGTGGGCCTCACGCCCGCGCAATCGGGCGGCGTGATGGGCATTTACGCCCTGCTGCCCGTGCTGCTGGCCATCATTTTGGGCATTCTGTGGCTCGATTCGGCCATGTTCCCGACCATCGCGCCGCTGCTGGGCGTGGCCGTCATCGGCATCGCCTTCATGATTTTCAGCGATAAGTCGCTGAGCGGCGCCGACATCAAAGGCATCATGGTGATTTTCATCGTGTCGTTCTTCGTGGTGTTCTTCTGGGCGGCGTTCGAGCAGGCCCCGGCTTCGCTCACGTTCTTCGCCGACGAGCAAATGGACCGGACCATCTTCGGCTACACCCTGCCGGCCAGTATTTTCCAGAACCTCAATGCCATTTTCGTGGTGGTGGGCGCCCCGCTCATGGCCATGGTCTGGACGGCCCTGGGCCGCCGCGGCGCCGAGCCACCGTCCCCCCTCAAGATGGCCATTGGCCTCGGTCTATTGGCCGCCGGCTACCTGGTGATGTGCTTCGGCGTGACCAACCTGCAGCCCGGCGTGAAGGTGAGCATGTTCTTCCTCGTGGCCCTTTATTTCCTGCACTCCGTGGGCGAGCTGTGCCTGTCGCCCATCGGCCTCTCGCTGGTGAATAAACTGGCCCCGGTGAAGTTTGCCTCCCTGCTCATGGCCGTGTGGTTCCTAGCCAACGCGGCGGCCAACTACCTGGCTGGTTACATGAGCAGCCTCTACCCGGACCCCAAATCCACCGGCCCCGCGCCGCAGATACTGGGCTACCAAATCACCAGCCTCTACGACTTCTTCATGGTCTTCGTGGTTTCGGCCGCCGTCGCCGCCGGCTTGTTGTTCCTCATCAGCGGCAAACTGGCCAAGATGATGGACGCTCGCAACTACCCAGCGCCAACTACCCAGGCTTAAGTAGCCGAAATCAGACACAAAAAAGGCCCGTTCGCATTGTGAACGGGCCTTTTTTGTGTCTGTACAATCGTGCAGTCCTCACTTTTATATCTCCAACCTGCCATTACAATTGCCATTGAACATATTGACCGTCTCTCTAATCGTCTGTCATGCTGAGCGAAGCGAAGCATCTTCTCATTGCGGCAGGAGTCGTTCGAACATGAGAGGATGCTTCGCTCTGCTCAGCATGACAGGGATTGAGAGTAATTCTTGGTATTCGACATAGTAGCCCGGAAAATCATTGCCAATAAAAAAGCCCCGCTGGTACTACCAGCGGGGCTTTTTCAATTTTAACCAACAGCGGTTGGGCTGCTAGCGACTTGACTTACATCATGCCGCCCATGCCACCCATACCGCCCATGCCACCATCGCCGCCGTGGCCATGGCCAGCGTCCTTAGGCTCGGGCTCGTCCGAAATCACGGCCTCCGTCGTCAGCAGCAAGCCGGCGATAGAAGCAGCGTTTTCGAGGGCCAAACGGGTCACCTTGGTGGGGTCGATGATACCAGCGGCCACCAGGTTTTCGTACCGGTCCTCGCGGGCGTTGTAACCGAAGTCACCGCTGCCTTCGCGCACCTTCTGCACTACCACCGAGCCTTCGCCACCGGCGTTTTGCACGATGCAGCGCAGGGGCGACTCAAGGGCCGTCCGGATGATGTTCACACCGGTGCGCTCGTCAGCATTGTGGGTGTCCACTGCGGCCAAAGCCTCAATGGCACGCACCAGGGCCACGCCACCGCCGGGTACCACGCCTTCCTCAACGGCGGCGCGGGTAGCGTGCAGGGCATCGTCCACCCGGTCTTTCTTCTCTTTCATTTCCACTTCGGTCGACGCACCGATGTAGAGAATAGCCACACCGCCGCTCAACTTAGCGAGGCGCTCCTGCAGTTTCTCCTTGTCGTAGTCCGACGTCGTGGTTTCCATCTGCGCCTTAATCTGGCTGATGCGGCCGGTGATGTTCTCTTTCGAGCCCTTGCCGTTCACGATGGTCGTGTTGTCCTTGTCGATGATGATTTTCTCAGCCGTGCCGAGGTACTCCAACGTCGCGTTTTCGAGCTTGTAGCCCTGCTCTTCGCTGATAACGGTACCGCCCGTGAGGGTAGCAATGTCTTCCAGCATGGCCTTGCGGCGGTCGCCGAAGCCAGGAGCCTTAACAGCAGCAATTTTCAGCGAGCCGCGCAGCTTGTTCACCACCAGGGTAGCAAGAGCTTCGCCGTCCACATCCTCGGAGATGATAACCAGGGGCTTGCCAGTCTGGAGCACCTGCTCCAACACGGGCAGCAACTCCTTCATGGTGCTCACCTTCTTATCGTAGATGAGAACGTAAGGAGAGTCGAACTCAACCTCCATTTTCTCGGGGTTGGTCACGAAGTAAGGGGAGAGGTAGCCGCGGTCAAACTGCATGCCTTCCACTGTTTTAACTTCGGTTTCGGTGCCACGCGCTTCTTCCACGGTGATAACGCCTTCTTTGCCCACTTTCTCCATGGCATCGGCAATCATCTGGCCGATTTCGGCGTCGTTGTTGGCCGAAATAGTACCTACCTGGGCAATTTCTGCCGAGTTTTCAATCTTCTTCGACTGCGACTTCAGGTTGGCAACAACGGCGATAACCGCTTTGTCGATGCCGCGCTTCAGGTCCATTGGGTTGGCACCGGCGGCCACGTTCTTCGAGCCAGCCGTGTAGATGGCCTGGGCCAAAACCGTAGCCGTCGTAGTACCGTCGCCGGCCTGGTCGGCCGTTTTCGAAGCCACTTCTTTCACGAGCTGGGCGCCCATGTTCTCGATTGGGTCGCGCAACTCAATTTCTTTCGCAACCGTCACACCGTCCTTGGTGATGGACGGAGCGCCAAATTTCTTGTCGATGATGACGTTGCGGCCTTTCGGACCGAGGGTCACTTTTACGGCGTTGGCCAGTTTGTTCACGCCGGCTTGGAGACGGGCGCGGCCTTCGGTATCGAATTGGATGTTCTTAGCCATTTCTGGGTGATGAAGTAATTAGATGATGGGGTGTTTTGGGATTTTCGCAGCAAAGCCTAAGGCTTACAACACCGCGAAAATGTCCGACTCGCGCATGATGAGCAGGTCCTCGCCGTCGACGGTGATTTCGGTGCCGGCGTACTTGCCGTACAACACCTGGTCGCCTACGTGCACCTGGGGCTTGATGAGCGAGCCGCTGTCAGCGGTTTTGCCTTCGCCTACGGCTACCACTTCGCCGCGCTGGGGCTTCTCCTTGGCCGTGTCAGGGATGATGATACCGGATTTGGTTTTCTCCTCGGCGGCGGCAGCGCGGACAATGACGCGGTCGGCCAGCGGTTTCATGCTAAGTGCCATTCTGTGTGTGTTTGGGTTGAGTTGAACGAAAATTCAGGGTGTACGCCCCAGTGACACTTCCCGTGCCAGCCCCGCAAACCTGACAAAATGGGCATATTCGGGAACTGAAAGGTGGCAAAGTTGGCGGATGGCAGTTGACAACTCAACCAGCCCAGCCATCGGGTAAGCCACAAAAAAAGGCCGGTGGCTCCATGAGGAACCACCGGCCTTTTCGAGATTGGCAGCGCAAAAAGCGCCAGAATTAGTTATTGAGGCGTCGTTGCCGGAGTGGTTGCGTCAGGCGTTGTGGTGGTAGCAGGAGCCGAAGCCGGTGCCGTGCTAGTACCTGCTGGAGCGGTTGCGCCACCGGGAGCAGCTGCCGGAGCCGGAGCGCTAGGAGAAGGGGCCGAAGCAGGCAGGCGGGTTTCCAAAGCACGCTGCTGGTTCACGCTGCGAGTAGGACCAGCAGAGTCAGCGGTGAGCATGTGGGTGCTGAGCGACAATACCACCAAGCCGATGGCAAAACCCCAAGTGAGTTTCTCCAGCAGGTCGCCGGTGCGCTTCACGCCCATCATGCTGGCAGCGCCACCGGCGCTGAACTGGCTTGATAGTCCGCCGCCCTTAGGGTTTTGGGCCAGCACCACCAGGGCCAGCAAGAAGCACACGATAAGAATTAGTACGATGATGGCCGTGTAAAACATGAGGAGCAAAAAAACTGAAAAGGCGAATTACGCCGAGGGTTGCAATTGTTGGATTTGGGCCGCAAAGTACGCCATTTTTTCCGGCTGTTTCACCATGAGCTTCTCATAAATCTCAATGGCTCGGGCCGTTTTGCCCTGCCGGACGAGGATACGTGCCAGACTTTCGGACACCAAGTCGGGTTCGGCGCGGGTGCTGCGCACGCTCAAATCAGCCTGCGCGCCAGAAGGCGGCGGCAGCATGGCGGGCCGTGTGAGGCGGGGCTGGCGGCGCAGGAAGTTGTTGATAAGGTCGAGCGACGAAGGCAGCACCGGGGGCGGCGGGCAGTGCGTGGCCCAATGGTCGAGCAGCAGCGGGTCGGGCTCGAAAAAAGCCCCGGCAGGCGGCATCAACGTAGCCGCTGGCTGGGCCGACGCAATTTCAGTTGAAGCAAATTCTGCCTCGGCTTTGTCAGCTAATAGATTCAGCAACTGTAGGGAAAAGCCTAGGCGGCTGCTTTCTCCAAAGCCGTAGCCAACTGCAGAATCGCCAGTAAAAGCGGCGGGTGTGAAAGCAGGCGTGAGGTCGGTAGCAGAGCCGGCTACGTCAATTATTTCGGGAAGCAACTCCACGCTGCCCAGGCTGCGGGTTACGGCCGAGGCGGCCCATTCATCTACCAGGCCAGGGAGTTCATAGGCGGGCACGGCGGGTGGAGGAACGTCGGCCAAACCAAACTCGAAGCGGGCTTCTCCGACTTCAACCGACGGGCGAATGGCCGGCGCCTGCGCGGGCAAAATATCCTCCGCATCAAGTTCCGGTTCTGGAAAATGCTCCGCAATGATTTCGGTAGCGGGAATATCTACTCCTTCCACATCGAGCAGCAGGACCTGTTCGGTTTCCGTGGGCGTTGGGGGTACTTCTTGTTTTGCTAGTTCCTCGATTTGCGGCACGCTCTCCACCGGAGCAGGCGGGGAAGATGGAGCTTCTGCGGCTTCCAGAACTTCCTCAATTGATTGCTCGACCACCGGCGTAGGCTCGGGAGCAATGGGAACAACCTCTGCCACGGGCGTGGGAGCTACCGCCATAATTTCGGGCTCGGGAGCAGCGCTTGGAGCTTCTGATGCCGTCGTTATCGGTGGCGTAGGTGCTTCGTATTCAACATCAACGAAAACAGTGCTAACCGGTGGTTCCGGTGCTAGCGGTTGCGGGGCCGCTTGGGCTTCTTGCACAACGGCCAAAGCCAGGTCTTCCGTTGAAAGGGACGCAACTTCCGGCGCGGGCGCTTCTTGCTCGATAAGCCGGCGCAGCAGCGTGCGGTCGGCGGCGTAGGTGGCGGCGCGGCGCAGGCGCTGGCCGGCCAGCATGGTGCCTTGGTCGTGGGCCGCTTTGGCAAGCAGCAGGTGCGCCGTCTGGCAGTACGGGAAGGCTTGAGCGAGTTGTTCGAGTTCGCGCACTTCGGCCGGACCAAGGGCCGAAGTGTGGTCAAGAACGTGCAAAAGCGTGGCGCGGGTCACGGAGTAAAGTGCGGCTTTAAAGCAGCGCAAGTTTTGTGGGTAATTCCTAAAACCAGCGGTGCAAACAGTTTAACGGGGGCGCAACATTACGCTAATTTATCCAAACGCCCACGCTCGCGCCGTTGAGTTTGCCCCGGCTTTCGATTCAATTTCGGTCGAAGCTCGTCTTGGCCTCGCCCAACGGCTTCGGGATTTACCAGTTAGCCACCGATTTATTAAAAATATCGGTGATGATTTTGGTGGTGGTGGTACGCACGGCGTTGGGGTCGCTGTTGATGGTGGCAATATTCCGGCTGGCCGGAAAGTCATCGAAATTCTGAAATACCTGCTCGAAGCTTTGCTTGTCGTCTTTGGTATTGGTGAACCGGATGCGGACCTGAATGGTGAGGCGGTTGGAACCCGCCTGGTCTACCCCGTCCACTTGCTGAATGGAAGCGGGGGCAAAGTCAAACGCCACGATGTTGCCGTCAAACTGCAGGTCGCCATCGCGCGGCACAATCTGCAGGTTAGTGTTTTGCTGAAAATAATCTTTCAGGTCTTCAGTGAAGCGCTGAGTGAGGTAAGCCGGCCCCTGGGGCGTGTTGTTTTGGATGGTGGCGATGGAAATGGTGCGCACCGCCGGGTCGATGTTGGTGCCGCTGAACGAGTAGATGCCGCAGCCGCTAAGCCCCGCCAGCAAACCAATGGCAAGCAGCTGAAAGCGGATGGCTCGTTTACACTTGCTCCAGGTCATACTGCTTCAGTTTACGGTACAGCGTGCGTTCCGAAATTCCCAAATCGTGGGCGGCGTACTTGCGCTTGTTGTTGTGTTTTTTCAACGCCTTGAGAATCATTTCCCGCTCTTTCACGTCCAGGGAAAGGGTTTCCTCTTCGGTTTCGTGCGGAATGTCTTCCACGGGCGTTTCTTCGTCATAGTCCGTTTCGGGCTCGTTGTTGTACGACTTGGGCGCCGCCGGCAGGAAGTATTCGGAAGATTGTCCGGCTTCAAACGGACCGGCCGGCGCGGTATTGTTGAAGAGGTGGCTGTTTTGACGTAATAGCTCCTGTGCCTCGTGGGGCCGTTGGCCGGTGGCAAGCTCCAGCACCATTTTCTTGAGGTCCGTCATGTCGCGGCGCATGTCGAACAGGATTTTGTAGAGCAGGTCCCGCTCCGAATAGCCGGCCGTGGCGCCGTCGGAAGCACCCTGCCCCAGCAGCATGGGCAGGCGGTTGGCTTGGTCCTGCGGCAGGTAAGGAGCCAGCCGCCGGGCGTCGAGTTCCCGTTCGGTTTCCAGCACGGATATCTGTTCGGCGATGTTCTTGAGCTGGCGGATGTTGCCGGGAAAGCGGAACCGCGTAAGCGCCTGCACCGCATCGGGCAGCAGGGTAATGGGGCGGCTGCGGTAGCGCTCCGCCGAATCAGAAGCAAACTTGCGGAACAACAAGTAAATATCCTCGCCGCGCTCGCGCAGCGGCGGCACCGTGATGGGCACCGTGTTCAGCCGGTAATACAAGTCTTCGCGGAAGGTTCCGGCCTGCACACGGTCGAGCAGGTTCACGTTGGTGGCGGCCACCACGCGCACATCGGTCTTCTGCACTTTCGAAGACCCTACGCGAATAAACTCGCCATTTTCCAGCACGCGCAGCAGGCGGGCCTGGGTGCCGAGCGGCATCTCGCCGATTTCGTCCAGGAAAATGGTGCCGCCGTTGGTTACCTCGAAGTAGCCCTTGCGCGCTTCATTGGCCCCAGTGAAAGAGCCTTTCTCGTGGCCAAACAATTCCGAATCAATCGTGCCTTCGGGAATGGCGCCGCAGTTGATGGCAATGAATTGCCCGTGCTTGCGCGGCGACAAGGCGTGGATAATCTTGGAAAAGGATTCCTTGCCCGACCCGCTCTCGCCGGTGATGAGCACCGTCATGTCAGTCGGCGCGACTTGCGCGGCCACCTGAATGGCGTAGTTCAGCGCCGGCGCGTTGCCGATGATGCCGAACCGGAGCTTGATGGATTGAATTTCTTGAGTGGTCAAGGCTACAGGCAGTTCGTGGAGAAGGAGAAAGAAGATGGATAGCTGAACTAGCGCTTTAAATCGCCTCGCCCAGCATCGTGCTAGCCGAAGCGCTGTGCACTAAGACATCCACGTAGTCGCCTTTCTTGAAGTTTTGCTTTGGGAAGATGACAACTTGGTTTTGGCTGTTGCGCCCGCTCAAGTGCTCTTTTGAGCGTTTGGAGAAATTCTCGGCCAGTACCCGGTGCACGCGGCCTACGCCGCGCTGGTTGCGCTCGGCGCTGTGAATTTGCTGCAAATCGATTATTTCCTGCAGGCGGCGCTTTTTGGTTTCCAGTGGAATGTCGTCGGTTAGCTTGCGGGCGGCCAGCGTGCCGGGGCGCTCCGAGTAAAAGAACATGTAGGCCATGTCGTAGCGCACGTAGTTCATCAGGCTCATGGTGTCCTGGTGCTCCTCCTCGGTCTCGGAGCAGAAGCCCGATATCATGTCGGAGCTGATGGCGCAATCGTCGCCCAGAATGCGGCGGATGGCCTGCACCCGCTCCTCGTACCAAGGCCGGTCGTAGGTGCGGTTCATGAGGGCCAGCACGCGCGAGTTGCCGCTCTGAGCGGGCAGGTGGATGAATTTGCAGATGTTTTCGTGGCGCGCCATGGTGTGCAGCACCTCGTCGGTGATGTCCTTGGGGTGCGAAGTGGAGAAGCGCACGCGCAGCTCGGGGCTGATGAGGGCCACGCGCTCCAGCAGTTGGGCGAAGTTGACGTGCTCGGTGCCGTCGGCGCTGGCCCACTTGTAGGAGTCCACGTTCTGGCCCAGCAGGGTCACTTCCTTGTAGCCGGCGGCCACCAGGTCGCGGGCTTCGCGCTCGATGCTGTGGGCATCGCGGCTGCGCTCACGGCCGCGGGTGAAGGGCACCACGCAGAACGAGCACATGTTGTCGCAGCCGCGCATGATGCTGATGAAGGCCGAAACGCCGTTGGAATTCAGGCGCACCGGCGTGATGTCGGCGTAGGTTTCTTCGCGGCTCAGTAGCACGTTCACGCCTTTCTGGCCGCCATCAACCTGGCTGATTAGCTGGGGCAAATCCCGGTAGGCATCGGGACCCACTACGAGGTCTACAATTTTCTCTTCCTCCAGAAACTTGCTTTTCAGGCGCTCGGCCATGCAGCCGAGCACGCCCACCAGCAGGCCGGGGTTGCGTTTTTTGTGCGAGTTAATTTGCGACAGGCGCATGCGCACAGTTTGCTCAGCCTTCTCGCGGATGGAGCAGGTATTGAGCAGCACCAAGTCGGCGCTGGCGAGGTCGTCGGTGGTATCAAACCCTTCGTCGAACAGGATGCTCGACACGATTTCCGAGTCCGAGAAATTCATCTGGCAGCCGTAGCTCTCGATGTAGAGCTTGCGCTGCCGGCCCGTGCGGGTAGCGGCCGTTACGCGCACTTCGCCGCTGGGCGTAGCCTCGGCAGCCGGCGCTTCTTTATCTAAAAAATCTAGGGTTAACAGAGCTTGGGACATAATTATAGCGCGTTTCGGCGGAATGCAAAGATACAGCGGTCAAGGGTAAAATGACAGAATGGCAGAGTTGATTTAACGAGCAAAAGCAATGTTATGCTTCGACTGCGTTCAGCATGACGCGCTTGGTCTTCTACTCACCGACAAGAGTACCAAGCACTTCCAGCAAGGCTTTGGCTTTCAGCAAGCATTCGTCGTATTCTCGCTCAGGGTCTGAATCGAAGGTGATTGCGGAGCCCACCTCGAAGCTGAGGTAGCCGGTGTCCTGCCGGTACTGAAGTGAGCGAATGACGACGTTAAAATCAAACTCGCCATTAGGCCAGATATAACCAATGCTGCCGCTGTAGAGCCCACGCCGGGTAGCCTCGTAGTGCTCGATGAGCTGCATGGCCCGGATTTTTGGCGCCCCGGTCATCGAGCCCATCGGAAAGGTAGCGTGCAGGATATCCGTCAAATCCGCACCGGGGCGCAGCTTGGCGGAAACGGTCGAAATCATTTGCCAGAGGTGGCGAAACGGGTAGAGGCCAAAGAGTTCGGGGACGCGCACGGTGCCTGTTTGGGCTACGCGGGCGAGGTCGTTGCGCACCAGGTCCACAATCATCAGGTTCTCGGCGCGTTCTTTTTCGTCGTGGAGCAAGGTGTGGCGCTGGCGCTCGTCGTCGGCCGGGTCCGTGCCCCGACGAATGGTGCCTTTGATGGGCTGCGAAAGTAGCTCGCTGCCCTGGTGCGACAGGAACCGCTCCGGGGAAGCGCACAGCAAGAAATGGTCGTGCCAGCGAATGAAGCCCGCGAAGGGAGCGGGCGAGGCTTCCATTAGCCGCCAAAACACATCAACCGGGGCCAGCGCAACGTTTTCGGCGTAGAATTCCTGGCACAGATTCAACTCGTACACTTCCCCGTTGAGAATGTCTTCGCGAATAGCCGTCACGGCGGCCAGATACTCGACTTTGGGCAGGCGCGGGCGCAGGGCGGGCAGCTGTGGGGCGGGCAGGGCAGGTAGCGGCTGTTGCAGAATCTGAGCGAGCACATCGTCGGTTTGCCCGTGAATTTCTACCACGTCCGCGCGCCAGCAAAGCCAGGTTTGGGGAGTGAAAAAATGCAGCTGAGGCCAGCGAAAGCCATCGAAATTTTCGCTCGAAAGCGCCTCTATCTCATTTTTGAGGTCATACGTAACGAACCCGCAGCGCGGAGCCGTCAAATCTACATTGTCCGATTCGCGCAGCTCAGCCAGCGAATTGCTGGCCAAAGCCCCTGCCGCTGCCACCGCCAAAATGCGGGTGAAGGGGCCGTTGGGATACTCCAGCCCGTTGGGTTCGAAGTAGGCGCAGTGCGGGAAATTGGCCGCCCAGCTTAGCGCCCGCGCCCGAAAATCGGCGGGCAGGTCCGCCAACAGAACCGATGAGCTGGGAAGGGAATGGGAGGAGGTAGATACCATTGAAAGAACTTGGCTCGAAAACGCGCACTACTAACAAAATAGCGCCGCGAGGTTCTTATTTCAGCTCCCGCAGCGCCAGCGCGGCCTTGGCGTCGGTGCTATTTTTGTACTCGTGCCACGGGTAGTTCAGGGCTTTCTGAAAATAGATGCGCGCCTGCGCTTTATTTCCAGCCTGCTGGGCCAAGTAGCCTTGCTGCAAGGCAGCCTGCGGCGCATAGTAATAAGGAGCTCTAGGGCCCGCCACGGTGAGCGTCCGCTCAAAATAAAACCACGCCGAATCGAGCTGCCCCAGCCCTTGGAAGGCCCGGGCGCGGCGGTACGGTTCCTCAATCAGGTCGCGCCACAGCGTGCCGGGCGTGGGGTGGAAGCGGCGGAGCGTGGTTAGGGCCTGCCGGTTGTAGCCGCCGTCGATTTGCAGCCGGGCCTTGGTGAGCACCGGATGCAGCGCCTGGGCCTCGTGGTAGTAGTGCTGGGCGTAGTTGTCTTCCTCCACATCGGTCGGGCCGGGTCGATTGATGTGCTCCCGGTAGCGCGCTACCGTTGCGGCGGGCTGCCCGCCCAGCCACGCCGCCAGGTAAAGCTTAAAGGCAGCGTCTTTGCGATAGTGCAGGCCTTTGTATTCCCGCAGAAAAGTCAGGTTCTCGCGCTCCGACGCAGCATAGTCGCCCCGGTAGAGCAGCAAGTCCGCGGCCATATGGTGCAAATACGGCACCGCCAGGTAGCCCGTGCCCGTGGGGCGGCCGCGATAGGCCGCCAGCGCCTCTTCGCCCAAGTGCTGGCGCTTGTTCACGCTCATGAGCAGATAGGCAAAGAGCAAATTACTGGGCTGCTCAGCGGCTAGCCGCTCCATCAGGCGCAACCCTTCTTCGGGTTTTTTGTAATAGCCTTCCCGAATCAGCGTCAGGTAAATCTGGCTTTCGGTTTGAAATTCGCTCGGCCGGGCCGCGGCCCAGGCCAGGTTTCTCAACCCCGCATCCACGTTGGCCGACAAGCCCAGCAGGCGCAAAAGCCAGTGGTAACCCGCCGGCAAAGAACCCACGGCAAACTCGCAAACGCCCAAGGTTTTGCGAGCCGGTGCAAACGCAGGGTAACGTTTCACTACCTCCTGCATCTGATGATAGCCGCTCCGCAAGTGGTACCCGCCTGCCACCAGATGCTTGAACAGGAGTTGACTCAGGCCCAGGTGAAGGGTGATTTCGGCCCGGGCGTAGTCGCGCATTGCACTTGCCGGGGCCCGCTCCAAGACCTCCAGATGCGTCTCCTGGGAACTCACGAGGGACTCGTACCGACTGGCATCCTGGGTTACGATGAGTTCCACAAAATCGGCGCAGTTGGCCACCAGCAGGGGCGCCGGAGCCGAGGGCGTAGCAAGCAACTCCTGGCGCAACAGTTCCCGCGCCGGCTCCAACCGAAGCTTAAACACCTCGGCGTAAGCGCGGCGACTATTTGGTGTCAGCTGCGGCGCGGGAGGTGCGACACCGGTTAGCGGCGGCTGTTGCGCAGCACTGGCTGGCGGTGCCGAAAGTGGTGCTGAAAACGCGGAGACTAGCAGTGCCATAGCCACCCACAGCAGGGCAGGGTGCCCTAGCCTAGCCGGCTGGGTGCGCACTTTATTGTATAAATCGAGAAAAAGGGTCGCCAGCGACGTCATTAGGCACTTAACAAAAAAAGGAACGACACCCGGCCGTTCCTTTTTTACGATTTTAATCAGCAAGCCAGCTTTTGAGATTGGCTACAAGCTCTGCTTACACGGCGCGGGCTTCCACGTCGGCCAGAATCCGGCCGCAGTGCTCGCACACGATGATTTTCTTGTGGGAAATGATGTCGGCCTGGCGCTGCGGGGGTACCGTGTTGAAGCAGCCGCCGCAGGCATCGCGCCGCACCAGCACCACGGCCAAGCCGTTGCGCACGTTGCCGCGGATGCGGGTGTAGGCCGTCAGCAGGCGGTCTTCCACCGGCTTGGTGGCTTCCTCGCGCTGTATCATGATGGCGCGCTCTTCTTCTTCATTTTCGGAAACGATGGTTTCCAACTCGCCTTTCTTGTTGTCGAGGTCTTTGCGACGCTCCTCCAATTTCGACTTCGTACCGCTGATTTCAGCGTTTTTTACGTCAATCTGGTACTGCGACTCTTTGATTTTCTTGTCGGCAATCTGGATTTCCAAACGCTGCAATTCAATTTCCTTGGCAATGGCTTCGAACTCGCGGTTGTTGCGGACGTTCTGCTGCTGCTCGTCGTACTTTTTGATGAGCGACTCGGCGTCTTTGCTGGCCTGCTTGCGGCTCTTGATGAAGTCGTTCAGGCCCTGAATTTCTTCGTCAAATTTCTTTACCCGCACTTCGTAGCCAGCAATTTCGTCTTCCAAATCCCGGACTTCTTCGGGCAAATCGCCGCGCACGCGCCGGATTTCATCGAGCTGCGAGTCAAGCTGCTGCAGGGTGAGCAGGGCTTCGAGCTTGGCGGCTACGGGAACGTCGGCAGGAGCGACGGCGGCACTTTTAGCAGTCATATTGAACGGGGTTCGTAGGGGTTTCAGCGATTAAGACCGCAAAAGTACGTCCAAATCCGGCCGTTAGCAAATCTCTGAATACCTCGCCGGTGAACTGTTCGCTCTCGAAATGACCCACGTCGCACAGCATCAAGCGGCCTTCGGCGCCAAAAAACTCGTGGTATTTCACGTCGCCCGTGACGTAGGCATCGGCTCCGGCCGCTCGCGCCGCGCCAATGAGAAAGGCACCCGCCCCGCCGCAAATGGCCACCGTGCGGATTGGCTTGTCGAAAGGCGTGTGGCGCACCACCGGCACCAGCAGCTGCGCTTTGAGCATGGCGCGGAAAGCGGCCGGGGCCATTGCCGTCGGCAGCTCGCCCACCATGCCGGCACCTATATCCGTTTGCGTATTTTCGAGCTTAATCAGCTCATAGGCCACTTCCTCATAAGGGTGCGCTTCCCGCAGGGCCCGCAGCACGGCCGCTTGGCGATGCAGAGGCAGCAGTACTTCCAAGCGCAATTCGGGCAGGGACGTGGGCTGCTGCGGGGTGCCAATGTGGGGCGCCGTGCCAGTGCCGGGCGTAAATGTACCAGTGCCGGCCACCTGAAAGCTGCAGTCTGCATACTGGCCCACCTGGCCGGCTCCGGCGGCATACAGGGCGCGCAACACGTGGCCCGCCAGGTCAGTCTGCTGGTCTTCGGGCCGGTGCGGCACGTAGGTGATAAGGCGGGCCAACGTTCCGCTTTGGGGCGCTAAAATCCGGGTTTTCGTGAGGCCGAGCTTCTGGGCGAGCTTGTCGTTCACGCCGCCGCGAACATTGTCGAGGTTGGTGTGGGCCGCGTAAATGGCCACGTCATTTTTCAGCGCCGCAATGATGGTTTGCTCCACTTCATTGGCTCCGGTGAGGCGCTTGAGGGGCCGAAAAATGACCGGATGATGGCACACCACCACGTTGCAACCGCGCTTCAGCGCCTCGGCCACCACGGCCGGGGTGCAATCGAGCGCAATAAGAACGCCTGTTATTTCAGCTGTGGGGTCGCCGCATTGCAGGCCTGCATTGTCGTAGCTTTCCTGGTAGGCGAGGGGGGCGGCGGCCTCCAGCAGGCGCGAAAGGTCTTGAACGGTGGGCATAGGCACTAATGAATATCAAGGGGCAAATAACCGGCTTCCGGCACGAACATGCCTGTGGAATGGTTGGGCCGCCTATTATTACTGGATAATAAGCGAGCCAAGCTCGGCTACATAGTGGGCCACATTGGCTTCTAATTCGCGACGGCGGTACTGCATGAGGTAGCGGGGATGGTCGAGAACGACAACGTAGTCGAATAAGCCCAGTTCCTCATTAAGGCGGTGCAGGAAGGTGCCGTTGCGCTTGCCCAGGCTCACGGCTACATCCGTTCGCAGTCCCAATTCCTGCACCTGTTGGCGCAACGAAAGGCGCATGTCTGGCCAAAGGGCCTCGGTGAGGGCCGGAGAGTCGTAATAATTGTAGTTCAAGCCGGCACGCAGCAAGACCAACGGATATATCGAACCCAGGTAAAAATGCTGGTAAAATTCCTCGGCTCCCCCAAGGGCCGCAATTACTTGGTAAACAAATTGGGTCGAAAGCTCTGGCCGCTGCGGGGGCAATTCATGGTTGATGCCGCACCAGGCGCGCAAAGCCGCGGGGTCGGTAAAAGCGACTCCGGTGCGGCCCATTCCCAGGCGGCCGGGGTTGATGCCCAACACGGCCACCCGCGGCCGGTTATCGGCGTAGAATCGATGGCCAAATTGCCGGAATAATTCCTGCACTTCCACCTCACGAAACGGGCTGTGCGCCACCACCTCCTTTGGCAAGTGCTTGGGCAGGGGAAATTCAGTGAGGAACCGAAACAGGCGGGCAGCGAAATCAGACATAGGTAAACCGCGAACAGACGTTGAAAACGCCTTCGATAAAACGATATTTATTCGCTACTAACACGTGTGGAATGGTCCGAACGTGTCCGTTCATTCAACGGAATCGAGACGGCAAAGCTGCCTGGTCCCAGGTTGATTCGGCCTAATAAGGGAAACAACCCGCGGCCGTGCCGGTGGTGTGCGGCGAACTGAAAGGCATCGAAAAGCAAGAGTACACTGCCTTGCAGCAGCAGCGACTGGCCGTACCCACGCCAGCGGTCCGTAGAACCGGAGGCGGTTGGGTTGCGGCTTTTTTCCAGCAGATAAAGCCCGGTGGTGAGGTAAGCCACATCCAGTCCCGCGTTGAAGAGGTACAAATTCTCGGTGCGGAGCTGGTGGCGCACGGTGCCGGTCCGGTCGGTGACGGGCAAGCGCTTGGCTCGCCGGGCCGCGAGGTAGCTCGCCCCCGCCAGAGCAAGGTTGATGGCCCCCCAGCCACTATTCATTTGATGGAAATAACGGGCTGACCCATCCGTTTGCCCGGTGGCGATGCCGCTGACCAGCAAATTGGTCACGGCCCAACTACCCAAAACGGCCATGCCGCGTTGGTCGAGGCGAGTGCGCTCCGCATTAAACGTTGCCAAGGGCGTGGCAACCAGCGGAACGGCTTGTGACAACGAATCGACGACGGTTTGGGCCAATGCGCGCGGGTGGTTGAACATACCGAGCAGGCAAATAAGCAAGAACAGCAAGCGCATGGGAGCAGCGGGGTAACGGTGATGACGGTGGCAAGCAACCGCTTCGTGGCCGCTTTGTGTAGCTGGCCCGCCGGGGGCCGTACTTTTACGGCTCTGGTTTGGTGCCTAGCTCGCGTATGCAGTCCGTTTTGGCTTTTCTGTTGTTGCCTTTTTCCTGGCTTTACGCGGCCGTCATGGCCGTTCGCAACTGGCTGTACGACGCGGGCTGGCGGAAATCGGAAACCTTTGCCGTGCCGCTGATAAACGTGGGCAACCTGCGCGTGGGCGGCACCGGCAAGACGCCCCACGTAACGTGGCTCCTCGAAGAGCTGCTGCGCCAGGGGCATCGGCCAGCCGTCTTGAGCCGGGGCTACGGCCGCCGCACCACCGGCCCGCGCCTGGCCACCGCCGCCGACTCGGCCGCCACGGTGGGCGACGAGCCGTGGCAATACTACCAGCACTTTTCGGCGCACCGCGTGCCCGTGGCCGTGGCCGAGAAGCGCGGGCTTGGCGTGCGGTTGTTGCAGCAAACCCATCCGGAAGTATCCGTCATCGTGCTCGACGATGCGTACCAGCACCGCGCCGTTCGGCCCACGCTCAATGTGCTGCTCACGGAGCTGGCGCGCCCGTTCTATCAAGACCATGTGCTGCCCGCGGGGCGTCTGCGCGAGCGCCGGAGCGGCGCCCGCCGTGCCGATGTCATCATCGTGACCAAGTGCCCGCTCGACCTGTCGGTGGAAGCCAAAGCCGCTGTTGAGCAGCGCATTAGGGCCTACTGCCGGCCTGCCGTGCCAGTACTTTTTTCGTCCTATGAATACGGGGCGCCCCAGCCGTTGCCTCACGTTGCCGAAGGCGTTTCGCCGCTACTCCCAAGCGATACGCTGGCCAAGCCACCGGCCCGTCCGGCCGTGCTGCTCACGGGGATTGCGCAGCCGGGCCCGCTGCGCGATTACCTCGAAAGCCAGGGCTATTTCATTCAGTATCATGCCGTTTTGCCGGACCATCATGTATTCCAGCCCGCTGATTTAACAGCCTTGCGGGCGCATTGGCAGCCGGGGTGGCCTATTTTTACCACCGAGAAGGATGCAACTCGCCTGCTTGCCCCCGTGCTCGCGGCGGCGCTGGCCGGGTTGCCGTTCTATACCATTCCGGTGCGGGTGGCGTTTCGGGGCGGCGATGACGCGGTGCTGCGCCAGCTGCTGTCCGGGGTGCTGGCGGCCAGAAGAAACTGATTTTAACTTTTGACTTAGTTGGATTTCATTTGTGAATTCCGGCGTATTCGGTACCTGTTTGAAGGCGAAGCAACGAGAATTTTTGGAAGCATGGCCGCTGCGGTGGTGCTTAGTGGGACTATTCCTGCTGCTGGCTGGCGGGGGGCGCTATGCCCAGGCGCAGGTGCTCGACGATTCGACCCGGGTAATTTACGGCCCCAAAACCACGCGGATTATTTACGAGGCCGATGTCCTGCGCGATTCCACATCGGGCACCCCGCTCGATACCACGCTCACGCGCTGGCCACAGGCCCGGTTCTGGCTCTACGACACCACTTTTCAGCAGGACTTGGGCGCCGTGGGCACCGCGTCGCGGCCGTTGCTCTACCAGCCCAGCCTGCAACTGGGGGCGCGGTTTGGCCGCAACGTTTTCGACCGGTACGCCCGCGACGCCACCAAGGTCCCGTATTACGATTCCCGGTCGCCGTACTCCTTTTTTCGGCTGGTTCAATCCGGTTCTGGTGAGCAGGTTTTCGAAATCAGCTACAGCCGCAGCCTGAAGAAAAACTTCAGCGTGGGCGTGGCCTACGAACGAATTGCGTCGAATAAAATTCTGGCTTCCAGGTCTCCCCGCGACGGCTTGGTGGAGCATTCCAACCTGTTGTTCTTTAGCCGCTACCAAACCGAGGACGAGCGGTACCATTTGCTTTTCAATTTCAGCAACGTGCGGCATCGGGCCATCGAGCAGGGCGGCATTTGGCCCGTGATTACCACCACGCGCCTGCCCAGCAACCTCGATAGCCTCGGTGGCCAAACCCGGCCCGACGACCTGTTCAACTACGGCCGGGAGCGAGTGTACCTCACCCAGGCGGCCAACAAAGAAGACCGCGACGAGCTGTACTTCACGCAGACGTACCGTTTGCTCGGTCGCGGCCTCACTGTCTACCACACCTTCGATGCCAAGCGCCAGTACAACAGCTATTCGGACCTGGAGCTAAACGCCGACGGCACCGGCAATTTCCGGTTTTACCCCGCCAATCTTGTGCGCAATACCCGGGCTACCATCGACCGAGCCGAGTACCGCCAAGTCGAAAATACCGTGGGCCTGCTGGGCCGTACCAATGCCGTGGAATACCGCCTCTACGCCCGCGACCGGCTGGCTTCGCTCAGCAGCCGGCGGCTCGATTCTACGTCGCAGGTCAGCGGATTGCCGCTCATCACCGGAGCGCCCACGCGCAATTTCAACGAGGTTTTCTTTGGGGGGACGGCGGCCTTCAACTACCGCACTATTTACGCTGTGGAAGCGGCCGGGGAACTGCATGCTTTTTCCTTGGGCAGCCCTTACACCAACTACCCGGAATACTGGCTGAAGGCCGTGGTGCGCACCGGCCCACTGTCGGCCGAGGCCATGCGTAGCTCCGCTTCGCCTACGCTGACGCAGCAGGAATTCGTTGGCAATCACTACGAATGGCACCATCTGCCCGGCAGCAGCAGCGAGTTTCGCAACACCGGCACCACTCAGCTGACTGGCCGCATTCGCCTGAAAATTCCTGACCTGGGCCGGCTGACCGGGCAGCGTTTTGAAGCCAGCGTCAGCGGCGTCAACATCGTGGATTTGGTGTACTACAACACCGCCGGAGTGCCCGAGCAAATCGACGTGGCGCGCAACCTGCTCATCGTCACGGCCCGGCACAAGGTGGGCGTGGGCCGGGTAAATTTCGACAACCAAGCCACCTACACCAAAGGCGGCGACGTGGACGGCCTGAGAATTCCGGCGCTGGTGACTAACTCGCGGGTTTACTACGAAAGTTACATTTTCCGAAAAGCGCTGCTCAGCCAGGTAGGCGCGGAGCTGTACTACCAATCGCGCTTTCGCGCCTTCGATTACAGCCCGAGCACGCAGCAATTTTACCAGCAGAATACCTTCACCATCCGCAACTACCCGGTGGTAAATGTTTTCTTTTCGGCTGATATCAAATCAGTGACCGTATTCCTGAAAGCCGCGTACGTCAACCAGGGAATTATGGGCGATGGCTATTTCACCACCCCGTATTACACGGGGTATCCGCGGCGTTTTCAATTAGGATTGAGGTGGGATTTCTTTAATTAATAAGTGGCAGATGAAAGAAAAAACCATTCTTAAGCTAAAGCTGAATACGGACCCGCGCTGGGTAGATATTGCTGGTAAAAACATCGAAGATATTTTGGTTGACCACGCTTGGTGCGAGCAAAAAGCCGCCAGCACCGGCATCAGCATGATTATCCATTATCCCGAGAAAACGCGCCTCGTCGACGAGCTCACCGATTTGGTGGCCGAGGAGTGGAGCCACTTCGAAAGAGTGCTGCTGGAGCTGCGCAAACGGGGTTTTCAGCTGGGCCGGCCGCGCCGCGACGAGTACGTGGTGCAGCTGCTGGCGCACGTGCGCAAAGGCGGTGCCCGCGAGCGTCAACTCATGGACCAGCTCCTGGTTTCCGCCCTAATAGAAGCGCGCAGCTGCGAGCGGTTTAAGTTGCTCTGGCAAAATATAGCCGACCAAGAACTCAGCAAATTCTATTACGAATTAATGGTTTCCGAAGCCGCGCATTTTGTTAGCTACGTCGAATTAGCGAAGGAATATTGCGACCCGAAATTAGTTGAAGAGCGGTTGCAGGAACTATTGAAAATCGAGGGGGAAATCGTGACTAATTTACCCGTTCGCGACGACCGAATTCACTAAGCTTGGGGTATCGCAAAGCAAGAAGAGGGTGCGCAAGGTCGATGTTCAATCAGACCTTGTGCACCCTCTTCTTGTGTTGCGGATACTTTGCGTTATTCGGAGGGTAGGACGGTGCCCGTAACTTCGCCAAAGCCAATTCGGATTCCTTCTTTCTCGGCGTAGCCGCGCATCGTCACCGTGTCGCCATCAAGCAGGAATTTGCGCTCGGTGCCATCGGCCAGCGGTACGGGCCGGGTGCCGCGCCACGCCAGTTCCAACATGGAGCCGAGGGAGTCGGGGGTTGGGCCGCTGATTGTGCCCGAAGCATACAGGTCGCCGGCTTCGAGGTTGCAACCGTTGGATGCGTGGTGGGTCAGTTGCTGGGCCATGCTCCAGTACATCAGACCGAAATTGGTCCGGCTGAGGGTCGTTTCGGGTCCTCCGGCAGGAGTGAGGGCCACTTCCAGGTTGATGTTGAAGTTGTGCTCGCCACTTTGGGCAAGGTAGGGCAGGGGTGCGGGCTCCTGCACCGGCCCCGCAATGCGGAAAGGCTCCAGCGCATCGAGCGTAACCACCCACGGCGCCATGCTACTGCCAAAATTTTTGCCCAGAAACGGCCCCAGCGGCACGTATTCCCAGCTTTGCAGGTCGCGGGCGCTCCAGTCGTTGAACAGGCAGAGGCCGAAGATGTGGTCTTCGGCTTCGGCGATGGGAACGGTGGTGCCCAAAGCGGTGCCGGTGCCGACCACGAAGCCCATTTCCAGCTCGAAATCGAGCTGGCGGCTGGGTCCAAAAGTTGGCAAGTCTTCATCGGGCGCTTTGCGCTGGCCGTTGGGCCGCTTGATATCGGTGCCTGACACCACGATGCTGCTGGTGCGGCCGTGGTAGCCGATGGGCAAGTGGCGCCAGTTGGGCAGCAGCGCATTGGCCGGGTCCCGGAACATGGTGCCGACGTTGGTGGCGTGTTCGATGCTGCTGTAGAAATCGGTGTAGTTGGCCGGTTTAATGGGGCGTAGCAGGCGCACTTCGGTTTGGCGCAGCAGGCACTGGCGCACGGCTTCTTCGTTGTCGCGCAGCTCCGGCGCGTCGTGGCGCAACATCTCACTTACGCGCTGCCGCACAGCCCGCCACGCCGGCCGGCCCAACCGTAGAAAGGCATTGAGGGAGCGGCGGCGAAAGACCTTGGGCTGGGCATCGCCTAACTCAACCAAATCCTCGAAGTAGCCGTGCTGGCTGGCAGCATACAGGTCGAGCACGTAGCCCCCGATGGCCACCGCCAGGTGCGGCCCCCGCTCATCGGTTTCGAATACCCCAAAGGGCAGGTTTTGGATGGGAAAGTCGCTGGTTGGCGGAATATCAATCCAGGAGCGCAGGGTGGGCGAATTGGGCGAGGTAGCCATGAACAATGGGGAGGGGTACGCCGGCAAAAGTAGGGCCGGGGCTTCCTATTGCGTTGTTGAGCTTGATTAGAAGCCTGTTTTTTCTAACATTACGGTCTCCTTTTCATGCCCCTTCCATGATTCACCCCGATACGGAATTACGTTTCATCAGCCCCGAAATCGGCTTTGGGGTGGTGGCTACCAAACTTATTCCCAAAGGCACCATCACCTGGGTGTTCGATTCGCTCGACCAGATTATCAGGCCCGAGGGTTTTGAAAAGTTGGACCCGCTGCAAAAGACGTTTTTAGATAAATACTGCTACCGCGACCCACAGGGCAACTACGTGCTGTGCGGCGACCATGCGCGGTTTGTTAACCACAGCTTCCGGTCCAGCTGCATGAGCACCGCCTATGACTGCGAGTTGGCTGTGCGCGACATCCATCCCGACGAAGAGCTAACCGACGACTACGGCTATTTAAACCCGACGGAACCGTTTGACTGCGTACCCGAGCCCGGCAGTAACCGAACCCAGGTATTGCCCGATGACCTCCTGAATTTCCACCGCGAGTGGGACGCTCAACTGCTTGAGGCCTTCGCGGATTTTAACAAGCTGAAACAGCCGTTGCTGCACCTGCTGGCGCCTGCGCACCGCGCCAAAATTCTGGCCGTAGCAGCCGGAAAAGCTGCAATGGATTCCATCCTAAACTGCTACTGCGATACCAGTAAATCCTGATGCCGTTTGAAGGCAGACCCAATATCATTGGGCCTGCCTTCAAACGGCATCAGCTATGCAGCAGCAACTGCTTGCACGGATGGTGGAGGGCTTATCTTGCCTCCACAGCGGTGATTTCGGGCACGGCTTTTTTTACCGTGTCCTCCAGGCCCGCCCGCGTCATGGTCGACATGGGGCAGGCCCCGCACGCGCCTTCCCATTCCAGTTGAAGGATGCCTTCGGGGGTGATGTTGGCCACCCGCACGTTGCCACCGTCGGTGGCCAGGTAGGGGCGCAGCGTATCCAGCGCGGCCTCAATGCGAGGCATGAGCGGATGGTCGAAAACAGGGGCAGTAGTTGGGCTTTCCACGAGCGTTAAGGATTCATTTGCACGACGGCCGTTTTGGGGGCCACGTTGTTGCGAATACTGACTTGCCGGGCTACGGCTTCGGCCAGGTCGGCAAACAGCCGGCCCACCACCGATTCGGGGTCGAGAACGGCGGGCTGGCCCTGGTCGCCATTTTCGCGAATGCTTTGCACCAGCGGCAGTTGGCCCAGCAACGGAACATCGTGCTGCGCCGCCAACCGCTGGCCGCCGTTTTCGCCGAAAATGAAGTATTTGTTGTTAGGCAGCTCGGCCGGGGTGAACCACGCCATGTTCTCCACTACGCCCAGCACGGGCACGTTGATTTGGGGCTGTCGGAACATCTGCAAGCCTTTCTGAGCGTCGGCCAGCGCCACTTTTTGCGGCGTGGTCACAATAACGGCACCGGTCACGGGCACGGTTTGCACCAGCGTCAGGTGAATGTCGGAAGTGCCGGGCGGGAGGTCGAGCAACAGGTAATCCAGCTCGCCCCAATCCACTTCGGTGATAAACTGCTTCAGCGCCGACGAAGCCATGGGGCCGCGCCACACAATGGCCGATTCGGCCGGCGCCAGGAAACCAATGCTCATCAGCTTGACGCCGTATTTCTCAATCGGCTGGATGAGGTTTTTGCCATTCGGGCCCTGAAACACGTGCGGCGCCTCGTTTTCTACCCCAAACATGGTGGGCATGCTTGGGCCCGAAATGTCGGCATCGACCAAGCCTACTTTGGCACCCGTGGCGGCCAGGGCCACCGCCAAGTTGGCCGTGACGGTGCTTTTGCCCACCCCGCCTTTGCCCGAGGCAATGGCAATGATGTTTTTCACTCCAGGGAGCAGGTCGCCGCGGTTGTTGCGCAGGGTGGTCACGCGCGAGGTCATGGTAATCACCACGTTGGCATCCTTGTCCACCATCGTGTGAATGGCGCGCTCACAGGCATCGTGAATGAGCTGCTTGAGCGGGCACGCGGGGGTGGTAAGCACCACTGTAAAGGCCACGGTAAGGCCGTCAATCTCAACGTTCTCAATCATGTTGAGCGTCACGAGGTCCTGGCCCAGGTCGGGCTCCTCCACGTAGCTCAGTGCTTTAAGAACAGCTTCTTTGGTAATGGTCATAGGGCAGGGAAAGCGCCGGGAGATGGCGCGGTGCAAAGATAACCCCAGAAGCGGCGGGCAGGTTCGGCACGTGGTCTATTGCTTTTTAATTAAGTAAGGTGTTCAGTAGCAATAATTCGGCAAATGCTAACCATATTTACCAGCCCATTTTTAGCCCTGATTATTTAACGCTTTCATACCTTCTCTATGCCAAACAGCGACCCAACAACGCATGCTAGCACTGTCGAAGTGAGCTGTCTACCTCACTGCACCGAAGAAGAAGTGGAGCAACTGGTTATTTTTGAGTTGGTAGTGCCGGTGGCGGCCAAAGTGCCGGCGCCCCGCCAGCCCCTGGAAGTAGCCAAAATGGTGCTGCGTCAGGGCTCCGTCACCAGCACTGTGCCGGGCAAAATCCTGACCCAGCTCCGCGCCAACAATACGGCCCTGGGGGCTGCCTGGTGCATCACGGCCACCTTGGCCGTGCCGCAGCCACCTCGCCAGCTATCCGGTTTTTAAGTCCGTCATCAGCCGTTGGGCTACGCCAAATGCTGCATTTGGCGGGAGGCAAGTAGCCCTTTGGGTACGCTCAGCTCGCCGGTTTGCGGGTCAATCAGGCCGTTGCGTTCGTCCTCAATGTTCGTGGCCTGCGTGTACACGTCGCCCGCAATGGGCCGGCGGCGTAGCTCTTGTTTGAAGGCCAGGATGCTGTTGGTGCGGGATTCGGCGTCCTGCGGCCCACCGTAGTCCGGGAAGCCAAAGCCACCCCATTCGCTCACGATGAGCGGAACTTGGCGCCGATAAAAAAACGGGTCGCCTACCACTAGGGGAAAGGCTGCGGTGCCCGTCATTTCGCCTCCTACCAAGCGGTCAAGCAGCTCTTTCCACCGTGTGAGGTCGGGGGTGTAGAGGTGGGCGGTGAGCAAGTCGGACTTCAAGCGGCCGGTGTAGGAAATGTGGTGCCAGCCGTCGTTGTCCACTACCAGAAATTGCGGGTAGGCAATTTGCATGAAGTGGTAGGTGTCCATGATGTATTGGCGGGTTTCGGGATTGGTGGCAATGTCTTGGGCGCCCCAATCCTCGTTGTAGAGGCTCCAGATGATGATGGAGGGATGGGTTTCGCTGAGCGTTACCAGGCGCAGCAGTTCGGCGCGGTGGTTTTCACGGCTGCGGGGCGTCGAACTGTGTGGACTCGGCACTTCCACCCACAGCAACAGTCCCAACTCGTCGGCCAGGTTATAGATGCGCGGGTCGATGCCGGCAATGTGCACCCGCACGAGGTTGCAGCCCAACTCTTTCATGGCGTGCATGTGGCGCTGCATCTCTTCGAAGGTGGCCTGCCCGGGCTGGTACAGAATGCCGTCGAGGTAGGTGGCTTCGTTATTGAGGTACACGTAGCGGCCGCGGGCCTCAATTTTACGCAAGCCAAACAGGGTTTCGATTTGGGCGGCGTATCCTTGGCTGTCGATGAGCTGGGCCACCAGCCGGTAGCGGTGCGGGGCTTCCGGCGACCATAACTCCGCCCCGGGCACTTCCAACACCAGCCGCTGCTGCCACTGCCCCGGCTCGAGGTGCAGCGGGAAGTCCGAGGACGCCAGCGGAGAGGTCCGATTGGTGGTGTGCGGGTCAAAAATCTGGAGGCGAATGGTGTAATCCCCGGCATCGTGAATACGCAGCGTCATATTGAAACGCACCAGCTGGTCTTCGACGATGCTGACTACGCCCACCCGCGACCGCAGCCGGTTGCGTTCCACTACTTCCAGCCACACGCTGCGCACGGCCCCGGTATAAGTTTGGTACCAGATGCCCCCGCGCTTGTACACGTGAGATTCCTGCTTGCCGCGCGGCGTCTCGGCGTCCATGTTGTCGGCAATGCGCACCGTGAGGCGGTTCACGGCTTGCAGGTTGTCCTCGCTCAGCTCATAGGTAAAGGACGTGTACTCGCCGTAGTGAATTTCTTCTCCCTCAATGGTTTTCAGTGGCTTGCCGTTGAGCCACACGCGGGTTTCGTAGCCGCAGGCCCCAAAGGTGAGCTGGAGCATGGACTGTGACTGGGGCTCCGCCACTTCGGGCAGGTTGAATTCGCGCTCGTACCACACCACTACCTGGTCGTGCCACTTGCTCACCCCTTGGTGCCCCCGCGCGTGGGCCAGGTGCTCTTCTACCGAGCCGGGCCACTGGGCCGTGTGCTCATAAGCATGGCCCTGCGCCCAGTTTTCGGCTAAGCCCACATCGGCATCGTCGTGGGCAAAGTGCCATTGGCCATCGAGTAGCTCGTGGTTGTTCATGCGCAGCACAGCCCGGGGCAGGGGATTGGCCACTTCTGTCGTGAGCGCCTGCTCGGGGTGGCTGAAAGAGAGCGAATAGTTCGAAGAATTCAGGTCGTCCATGCGGAGTCGGAAGAAGTTGAGCTACGGCCTTTCAGAGCAAGCCGAATCTAAAACATTGCTAACGGCCTGAAGCACCAGAATGATGCAATAGAAGCTAAATCCACCTTGCCAAATGTTGTTCAACTACCCACGATGCACCGGTGCCGACACCAAGTAATCTGCTACTCATCTACCAGCTTATAACTGCACCGCTACTGCTAGCCCCGCCCCACCACCTGCGACATAGGTGGGTACCAACAGCAGCCTCTGCGCCATTTGGCTGGGCAAGGCTTTGGTCAGGGCCGGATACAGGTGCCACATGGTTTCGGCCGATAAAAAGCCAATGGCCGCGCCCGCCAGCACGTCACTGGCCCAGTGCTTATTGCCCAGCACGCGCATAGTGCCCGTGGCCGTGGCCACGGCATAGCCGCTCACGCTCAGCCAAGGGTAGCGCCGGCCGTACTGTTCGTGGAGGAGCGTGGCGGTCAAAAAAGCCTGTGATGTGTGCGAAGAGGGGAAAGAATTTGGGTCGCCGTTGGGGCGGGCTTGGGCCGTCACTCGTTTCAGGTTGCTCACAACGGTAGCGTCCAGCTCGCGCGCCAGCAGGTAGGTGAGCGTAAACCCAACGGCGGTGCGTTCGCCGCGGTGCCCGGTGGCCATCAGGGCGTAAGCCACGGCCAGGGGCGCGTGGCGGGAATAATCATCAAGGCCCCGCGCGTCGAACGACGAAAAAGCTTCTTGCGTCTCTTCCTGGATTTCTTCCCTGGCCTCAAACAAAATAGTGCTGAAACGGGGGCTGTTGGCCATTGCCGCCAAGCCAAACACCGCCGACGGAATTGCAATACGGAGGGCCGCCTTCCGGAACTGCTGCTTGCGCTGCACGATGGTGAGCGAGTCGGCGCGTGACAACGGCACGTACACTTGCGCTTGGGCTACCGCGAGGCTGCCAGTCCAACAAGCCAAAACCAGTGAAATCTTTTTCGCAAGCATAAACAGCATCAGGCTATTGTGGAGTTGTGGAAGATACGCATTTACTCCCAAACCATAGCCACCAGCTGTGGGCTTCCGGCAAAATGTCCGGCTGCTTCAGGCATAAAAAAATTCCCGGTTCACCTGAACCGGGATTTTAAAATAAATGGAAGCGAATGGACGGCTTAGGTCTTCTGTTTCTTCTTCTTGGCCGCGGGGAAGAGAATATTGTTCAATATCAGCCGATAGCCCGGCGAATTGGGGTGCAGGGCCAAATCCGTTGGCTCTTCGCCCACCAAGTGCTGGTAATCTTCCGGGTCGTGGCCGCCATAAAAGGTCCAAGTGCCTTTGCCAAGGGTACCGTGCACATAGCGCGCCTCGCCGGTTTGCTTGGTGTCGCCCATCACCACCACGTCGGACTTGATGAGGCGCTTGCGGAAGGCCGTGGTTTGGCCCATGAAGCCGTGAATGGTCTTTTCGTGGTTCTGGCACAGCATCGTGGGCACCGGGTCGTACTTGGCCGAGAACGTGAAGAGCGAAAAGTAGTCGTTCTGCTCGCCTAGGCCCCGCTCGTTGGGCTGCATGTCGATGTTGGAGTATTCGTATTGGAACGCGTTGCGCTCCAACTGGAAGTTTTGGAAAGCCAGGCAGCGGTTGAAATTGAGCTTCGATTGCGCGGCCGGGTCGGCGGGGTCGCCGTCGTACATGCTTTCCACCATGTCGATGCCCAAGCCTGCCAGCGCGATGTCGTAGCTGTCGGTAGCCGAGCACATGGCAAACAAAAAGCCACCGCCGGCAATGAATTCCTGCATCTTAACGGCCACCGTGCTTTTCATCTGGCTCACTTTGCCAAAGCCGTTGCGCTTGGCGGCCGCTTCGGCATCGCGCACCTGCTGCTGGTACCACGGGTAGTTGCGGTAGGTGGCGTAAAACTTGCCGTACTGGCCCGTGAAATCCTCGTGGTGCAGGTGCAGCCAGTCGTATTTGGGCAACGTGCCGGCCAGCACTTCGTCGTCATAGAGCTGGGTGTAGGGGATTTCGGCGTAGGCCAGCACCATGGTCACGGCATCGTCCCAGGGCTGCTTGCCTTTGGGGGTATACACCGCAATTTTGGGCACTTTTTCCAGCTTCATAACGTCCATGTTAGCATTGGGGTCGGATATTTCCTGCAAAATGCCGGTGTACTGCGCCTCGCTGATAACCTGAAACGTGACGCCGCGCACGGCCAATTCGTTTTCGGCGCCGGCGCTGGTTTCGAAGGCGAAGGACCCGCCGCGGTAGTTCAACAGCCAATCAACCGGAACGTCGCGCTGGAGCAGCCAAAAGGCCACGCCGTACGCCTTTAGGGATTCCTTTTGGGTGTCATCCATGGGAATGAACACCTTGTTGGCACGGGCGGTCAGGGGTGCGGCCACCGAGGCCACCACCAAGAGCACGAAGTATAGAAAACGCGTTAGCAGCATAATTTTTATCGAAAGAAGCGCATCGAAGCAACGGGGTTGCGGCGTCCGTGGTTCAAGTTAAGCTTTGGCCGCCGAACTTTGGTCGCATTAGGATGCAACACCATCTTTGCGCTGGCGTGTCATTGGCGCGTTTCCAGCAATTGTCGTTCAACGATTTTCCAACCCCCGGTTGGCGCTACTGACCATGAGTCCATTCGAAAACGTTCGCGAAGCTTTCCGCTCCATCCGCGCCAATTTGCTGCGCACCATTCTAACTGCTTTGATTCTCAGCATTGGCTTGTTTGCACTGGTGGGCATCCTCACGGGCATCGATGCGATGAAGAATTCCCTGTCTGAAACCTTCGCCAGCTTGGGGGCTAATTCCTTCGACATTCATGCCAAGGGCTACAACAACCGGGGGCGCCGCGGCGGCCGGCAAGCCAAGCAATACACCCCGGTGAATTACCTGCAAGCCAAGCAGTACAAGGAAGCAATGGGCGAAGACGCGCAGGTCGGAGTGTCGGCCTCGATTGCGGGCTCCGCCGAAATGAAGGCGAACGGAATCAAAACCAACCCGAACATGCAAGTGGTGGCCGGTGACGAGAACTACCTCAAAATTCAAGGCTACAACCTGGCCAATGGCCGCACCTTTTCCCAGGCTGAGCTGAACAGCGGCGCCAACGTGATGATTGTGGGCGAAGAAATCCGTCTCAAGCTTTTCCCCAAGCAAAGCCCGGTAGGAAAAAATGTGTCCGCCTTGGGCCGGCGCTTTCTGATAGTGGGCCTGCTCGAAAAAAGCGGCAGCAGCATGGGTGGGGGCGGGGCCGACCGACTGGCCCTTATTCCGCTGGTCACCGGCAACCAATTGCCCCGCCAGGGTGCGCTCACCTACGACATCAAAACGGCCACCGATAAGCAGGGTACCCTGAATTTCCTGATTGGGCAAGCCACGGGCGTGATGCGCGCCGTGCGCCACGACAGGCTGGGCCAGGAAGACAGTTTCGTGGTGGAAAGCAGTGAGTCGCTGGCTTCTGACCTTGAATCTATTTCGGGGAAAGTGAGGGTCGGCGGCAGCATCATGGCCTTCATCACGCTGCTGGGCGCCAGCATTGCCCTCATGAACATCATGCTGGTATCGGTGACCGAGCGAACCCGCGAAATCGGCATCCGAAAAGCCCTGGGCGCCACGGCCGTTCAAATTCGCCAGCAATTCCTCATTGAAGCCATTGTCATCTGCCTTCTGGGGGGCACGCTTGGCATTGTGCTCGGGGTGTTGGGCGGCAATGGCGTGGCCAAGCTTGTGGGCGCTGGCTCGTTTCTGGTGCCGTGGGTTTGGATGATTGCCGGCTTAGTCATCTGCGTGGGCGTTGGGCTGGCTTCCGGGTACTACCCGGCCAGCAAAGCCGCCGCCCTGGACCCCATCGATTCGCTGCGCTACGAGTAGGAGGCAGGAGCTTCTGTTAGGAGGCAGGAGCTTCTGTCCAAATCTTCAACCGGCGTTTGTGCGGGAGATACGCGGCTGCGTTATACATTTGCCCATTACTCATTTGTGCAAATCTCATGGCAGCCCCGGTTTCCGTACCCATAGACCAACGCTTTGCTCAACTCATTCAGCAGTTTGGGCTCACCAAAAACAGCTTTGCGATATCATTGGGCAAGACGGCGAGTGTGGTTCAACACCTCATCGACGGGCGCAACAAACCCGGGTACGACTTATTGTGCCGCGTATTTGAGGTATACCCAAATGTCTCAAGAGACTGGCTGCTACTTGGTCGCGGGCCGATGCTGATAGGCGGCGAAATCGCCGCTAAATCGACTCCTGCATCGTTGCCCACAGCCCCAGTATTGCCGTTGGCTCCCCTCGATTTTGAGGAGATAGAAGTGCCACCAATTCAACGGCGTACCGGCCCGGGAGTGGCGGGCACCCGGCTCCAGCCCGCTGATATTGCAGCCACCTTGGCATTAGCCGCTGCCGCCAATCAGCCCGTTCAGACTGCCGTTCCAGTGACAGTTGACGGGGCTGCAATGCCGTCGGGTTCCAACGAGCCGGCTACTGTGCACGCATTCGTTCCACCTGCGGCTGCAGTCCCGGCGCAGATTGCTGAAATACCAGCGCCGCAAACGCCAACTCCTGCCCAAGCTCCTGCCACCACCGAAGCAGTGCCAACAGCTGCGCGCGAAACGCCGGTTGCCAGCCCTCTGCTCACGGCGCCAAGCCCGGCCGCCGGCCCATCGCCCGAAAGCTACCTGACGGCCGCGCTCCACGCCCAGCACCTACAGCACCAACTGGCGATGGCCGAAATGCGCAACCAGCACTTACTCGACCAACAGCAGATGCTGCGCGAGATGCTCGCGATGGCCCGCCAGGCAATGGTTTAAACCTACGCGAATACGCCCATTTCTTCGGCATCCATGAGGCCAAAGGCATTGATGCCGGTCAGGCGCAAGGGTTTCATCTCGCCGACCAGCAACGGGTCGTACTTGGCCGCTACCCGAATGTAGTTGGGCGTGAAACCTTCCATGCGCCCGTCGGTCACGTCATCTTCAAACAGTACGTCGGTTTCAAGGCCCAGGTGCTGTTCATAGAAATACCGTTTTTTCTTCTCCGATAAGCTGCGCAACTGCGTGGTGCGTTCGTGCCGCACCCGGTCCTGCACCCGGCCCGGCAGGGTAGGTGCCAGCGTATCGGGCCGCTCCGAGTAGGGGAAAACGTGCAGGTAGCTGATGGGCAACTCGTTCAAGAAGTTATACGTGTCCAGAAAGTCGGCCTCCGTCTCCCCGGGAAAGCCCACGATGACGTCGACGCCAATGCAGGCGTGCGGCATCAGTTCCTTAATGCGGGCCACGCGACTGGCATACAGGCTCCGACGGTAGCGGCGGCGCATCAACCCCAGAATCTTATCTGAACCGCTTTGGAGGGGGATGTGGAAGTGCGGCATAAAGTGTTCCGACGCCGCCACGGTTTCCAGAATTTCGTCGGTGAGCAGGTTGGGCTCGCAACTGCTAATGCGGAAGCGGCGAATGCCGCTCACTTCGTCCAGCGCTTTTACCAGCTGAGTGAAATCCTCCCGCCGCTCCCGTTCGGGGCCTTGCAGGCCAAAATCGCCCAGGTTAACGCCAGTGAGCACAATTTCCTTCACGCCAGTTTCCGCCAGCTTTTCTACCCGCTCCACTACGCTGGCGATGCTGCCGGAGCG
Source organism: Hymenobacter jeongseonensis (assembly GCF_015694725.1). Taxonomy (GTDB): domain Bacteria; phylum Bacteroidota; class Bacteroidia; order Cytophagales; family Hymenobacteraceae; genus Hymenobacter; species Hymenobacter jeongseonensis. The sequence continues at coordinate 53,244 of NZ_JADQDQ010000014.1, forward strand.
GCTGCCCCCCCGGGCCAAAGGAATGGTGCAAAAAGAACAGGAGTAGTCGCAGCCGTCCTGCACTTTCATAAACGTGCGCGTGCGGTCACCAAAGGAATGCGCCGCGTGAAATTCGGTCGCGTCGGAGATAGGCGAGGCGTGTACCTGGCCCGGCTGGCCCGGGGCGGGCTTTTTAAAATCAGCCAGAATATCCACCAGCTGAAACTTCTCGGCCGCCCCCAGCACGGCGCTTACCCCCGGTATTGTTGCAATTTCCTGAGGCTTGAGCTGGGCATAGCAGCCCACAATGGCCACAAACGCCTCGGGATTGTGCTTCAGGGCCTGCTGAACCACCTTCCGGCACTTGCGGTCGGCATGGTCCGTTACGGAGCAGGTATTAATAACGTACAGGTCGGCGCCAGCTTCAAAAGGAATTTTCTCAAATCCTTTTTCCTCAAACTGACGGCCAATGGCCGACGTTTCGGAAAAATTCAGCTTGCAGCCGAGGGTATAAAAGGCAACGGATTGGGGGGTAGGCATAGCACCGCAAAGGTACGAATGCAGCCGATGGGGCGCGCTGATGTGGAAGAAAGCCTCGATAGGCGCGATGAATTTGCCAAATCACGATTTCTCCGAGGCATTGAGGCGGCGCACCCGGGGGGTTATTTCCGCGCAAAATCGTCCAACGATACCTGCTGCATGGCTTTGCCCAGTTGGATTTGGGCATCGGAAACTTTCACACCCACGGAATCTATTTGCCGGCTCACATTATCAAAGGTGACCACGCCGGCCGGTGACACGGCCCCAAAGCCATTGTTGAAGCAGTAAAAAGCAAACGGCACCGGGTTGCGGGCCAGCAAATCGCGGCTCCACTGAAAATCGCTGGCCGGTAAGTTTAGCTGGCGCAGCAAGGTAGCTGCCACGTCGGTTTGGGACCCAATGGTCTTTACCACCTTGCCCCGGGCTTCCGGCCGCAGCGCGCCCCCAGCTAAAATAAACGGAATCTTGAATTTGTTTGGGCTCTGATTAGAGGAGTTGCCGGGGAGGTGATGGCCATGGTCGGCCACCACCACCAGCAGCGTGTGCGCGTACCAGGGTTGCTTTTTCGCCTCTTTGAGAAACCGGCCAAGGGTATAGTCGGTATAGTAAACCGAGCTGCGAAACAGGTCGCTTTCGGTGGTGCCGGGGAACTTGGGCGTCATGGGAACCTCAAATGGCTCGTGGCTGCTCAGGGTGAAAGCGGTGACGAAAAAAGGCTGCGGCTGCTGCTTCAGGTCGGTTAAGACGCGGGCGAAAAGGGCACCATCGTGCGCGCCCCATTTGGAATTCTGTTCGGCCAGGGAGAAATCAGACCGCTCGATGATGTGCTCGAAGCCGGCCGTTTGCAGGTAACTGCCCATGTTGGCAAAGGCCAGTTCGCCCCCGTAGTAGTAGCGCGAACGATAGCCTGCGGTGGCCAATTGCCGGGACAAATGGGGCAATTTCTCGGTTTTCCGGGGAAATTTAATAATGCTGGTGGTGGGCTGGTTGGGATAGCCCGACAGCAACGACACGAGTCCTTTCTGGCTGCGGTCGCCCGCCGCGTATATATTAGTAAATGCGATTCCCGTGCGCGCAAGGCTATCCAGCGTAGGAGTTACGCCCCGTTGGCCGCCCATGCTGCCCACTAGCTTCGACGTGAAGCTTTCGAGGATGATGAATAGAACGTTGGGCCGGGTTTCGGCAAGGTAGGAAACCGTGGAATCGGGCCGGTTGGGCGCACCCACTGCGAGAGGATAGATGGCGGCCACCAACTGCTGGGCCGTGCGGTCGGCCATAAATGGCTTCGTGGGCTGCTCGCTTTTTCGCAGAATGAGAGCACTCATCAGGTTCCAGGGCGCGTTCACAGCCGCGTGGTTGGCAAAGGCCATCCGGGAAAAATAAACATCGCTCTGATTCACGGGAATCTGTTGGATGCCGCCGCGCAGGGGCACCACCAGCAAGGCCACGTATAATAAACTGGCCAAAGCCGCGCGCCGACGTCCAAACCACGAGGGCAGCGGTTTCAGCGGCCCCACTACCAGCTTATACAATCCCCAGCCACTCGCCAGCAGCGCCACAAATATTCCCGCTAGCAATAGCAGCGGCGCGCTGCCGGCCGAAGCCGCCATCTCTTTTGGCGAGTTGAGGTATTGAAAGGGAGTATCATCGAGCCGAAAGCCCCACGTTCGGTAAAGCTCCAAATCGGCGGTTATCAACCCGGTCAGTACTATCCCAATGAAAACAGAGTACGCGCTTGTCAGCCGCTGAAGCGGAAACCTGGGCAATATGCTCCCTATTATAAAAAGCAAGAACGGAACCAGGCACACGTAAGCCGCTGCCGAGGCATCCAAGCGCAACCCGTAACCGAACGTGCCCCAAAGGGTGCTCCCCGATATATTTGCCGTGGCAGCGTGATGGTACGCCAAAAAGATGGCCCGGCACAGTTCAAAAAACAGCAGCCAAAATAGAAAGTAGCGCGGCTGGAACGCGAAGCGGTTTTTCACCCCGTAAAGATACGTTGCTGCCGAAATCGGCTCAGATGTAAGCAAAACAGTTAAAAATACTGATATAGTTGGCTAAAGCTTGGAACAGGGTGTTTTGGGAGGGGTATGTTGGCAAAAGGTTAAGTTTTTTCGAAAAACTACCTAATATTTTGGGGTGGGACACAGTAGAAAGTGATTCGTGTTTTATCTTTGCTTGTACAAAAGCTACCTACTAGTTCAACTTACTTCCCGACCGGTTACTCCCACATGGCAATTCTCCGCTTCAAAGCCTTAGAACTCGTCAATCAGCGTCGTCCCATTACGGTGGTTCCTGCCGCCGCGCGTCGCTCCGACAGCTTTGGACAAAACGTGTTCAATTTGGAAGCCATGCGGGCTACCATGCCCGGCGATTACTTTAAGAAGCTGCAGTCTGCCATCAAGCAGGGTGCCAACGTTGAGCACAACGTGGCCGATGCCGTGGCCTCGGCCATGAAAACCTGGGCCATGGCCAAGGGCGCTACGCACTACACCCACTGGTTTCAGCCCCTCACCGGCTCCACGGCCGAAAAGCACGACTCCTTCTTCGACCTGAATTCCGACGGTCGGCCGATTGAGAATTTTAAAGGTTCGGCCCTAGTACAGCAGGAGCCCGATGCGTCGTCGTTCCCGAACGGCGGCATTCGCAATACCTTCGAAGCCCGTGGCTACACCGCCTGGGACCCCACTTCGCCCGCTTTCATCATCGAAACGGTAGGCGCCAAGACGCTGTGCATTCCGACGATTTTTGTTGCCTACACCGGCGAAGCCCTCGACTACAAAGCCCCGTTGCTGAAGTCATTAGCCGTACTCGAAAAGGCAGCCTTGGAGGTTTGTCAGTATTTCGACAAGGACGTGAGCCGCGTAAACACGACGCTGGGTATCGAGCAGGAATATTTCCTGGTTGACAAAGCGCTGTACGATGCCCGCCCTGACCTGGTGATGACCGGCCGTACCTTGTTCGGCCACGCGCCGGCCAAAGGCCAGCAGCTCGATGACCACTACTTCGGCTCGATTCCGGCCCGCGTGCACGGCTTCATGCTGGAGTTTGAGGAAGAATCCAATTTGCTCGGCATTCCGCTGCGGACCCGCCACAACGAGGTTGCGCCCAACCAGTTTGAGTGCGCGCCCACGTTTGAAGATGCCAACCTGGCCATCGACCACAACCAGCTGTTGATGGATGTGATGGACCGCGTAGCCGAGCGCCACAACTTCAAAGTCCTGCTGCACGAGAAGCCCTACGCCGGTGTGAACGGCAGCGGCAAGCACAACAACTGGGCAATGAGCACCGATACGGGCGTGAACCTGCTCGCTCCGGGCCGTCGCCCCAAAGAGAACCTGCAATTCCTGGCCTTCTTTATCACCACGATTCAGGCCGTGCACCGCTACGCCGACTTGCTGCGTTCCAGCATTGCTTCGGCCTCAAACGACCACCGCTTGGGCGCCAACGAAGCGCCGCCGGCCATCGTTTCGGTATTCGTGGGCTCGATGCTGGACTCGGTCCTGGACGAATTGGAGCGCACGGCCAAGCTGCCGCTTGACAAGGGCGACAACATTTACCTGAAGCTGGGCATCGACAAGATTCCCGCCATTTTGCTCGACAATACCGACCGCAACCGGACTTCGCCTTTTGCCTTCACCGGCAACAAGTTTGAATTCCGCGCCGTGGGCTCTTCGGCCAACTGCTCCTCGTCGATGACGGTGCTCAACACCATTGTGGCCGACCAGCTGATTGATTTCAAAAAATCGGTTGACGCGCTGATTGACAATGGCAAAAAGAAAGAAGTAGCCATTGTTGAAGTGCTGCGCGAATACGTTATCAGCTCCAAAGCCATCCGGTTCGAAGGCAACGGCTACTCCGAGGAGTGGAAGCAAGAAGCCGAGCGTCGCGGCCTCAGCAACATTGCCACCACGCCTCAGGCTCTCGATGCCCTGATTCGGGAAGATGCGGCCGAGTTGTTTGCCCGCCACGGCATCTTCTCAGAAGTGGAGTTGCACGCTCGCCACGAGATTTTGCTGGAGGAATACCAGAAGAAAATTCAAATTGAAAGCCGCGTAATGGGCGACTTGGCCGTAAACCACGTCATCCCCACGGCGCTGGCTTACCAAACCAAGCTGGTGAACAACGTGCGCGGCCTGCGCGAGTTGGGCCTCGACGACGAGCACAGCCAGGTAACGGTGGAGATGATTAAAGATATTTCGCGCCACGTGTCAACCATCAAAACCCATGTTGATGAGATGACCGAAGCCCGGAAAAAAGTAAATAAAATCGGAGATGCTCGCGAGCTGGCGGTTGCCTACTGCGAGGAGATTAAACCAAAATTCGACCCCATTCGCCGCGCTGTTGATAAGCTCGAGCGCATGGTGGCCGACGAGGACTGGCCCCTGGTGAAGTATCGCGAACTTTTGTTCAGTCGGTAATCAGGGGGCGGAATCGGGTCCGGTGTTGGGTGGGAATTCTCGCCGCGCCCCGGTTTTGAAAGAGCCATCTCAGGTGAGGTGGCTTTTTTTGGAGAGCCCCCGCAAACGATTGCAGGTTGGGCTCTTAAAAGCCCTTTTTAGGTGCGCTAGCCTGGTTTTTGGGTGTGCTTAGCCTTGGAGTGTTTGGCGTTGGCCACGGCCGGGGCGGCAAGCAGCAGGGGCAGGCGCGGCGTCATGCCTTTTTCGTCTTCGACTACTTCTGCGCTGCTGCCGGGGTCGGGGACCAGCATTTGCCACGTTGCGCTGCGCAAGTCATCGAGCTTGCCAAGGGCCTCGCTTACGGTGGCGTTCGCCATCAGCTTGTCGAACAAGCCACTCCGGTGCCCGGCCACAATCAGTTTCTCAATAACAAACGGAAGCACCCAGCCCACCACGTTAGAGGCTAAGGCACCGCGCAGGCCGAGGCGCATCAGGAGGCGCACGGTCATTTGCTCCACCAGCAGCACGCGGGCAGCGGGCAAAGCCTTATCTGCCAGAAAATCGGCTACCAGCTTGAGGTTCCCTTTTTCTACTTCTGCCCGCAGCACGTCCTGCACACTGTCGAGGGCGCGGGCTGCCAACTGACGGAAGAGGCGCCCGGTTTGCCAGGCTGCCAAGCCAGTAAAACGTGCTGCCCCAAGAATGGCAGGAATGAACAAGGGTTTTTTCACGGTTCAGTAGCCTTCAAGGGGCCTAATTTGTGTACAAAGGAACGTGGCAGGGGCCAGTTGGGTTTAGCTCCGCAGTTGGCCTCGGCCTGTCCTCGGCGCGCTTGCTTATTTTTGCATTCGAGCCCGTTGCTCTTTTTGTTATATGTCCGATTTGCTGCTGGATATAAATTTACAACAACTGCCTGATGATTATTTCAAGGGGGAGTGGCACGTAGCCAACCGTGTCCTCAACCGAAATGACCCTGGCAGCCCAATGGCGCAAGCAACCCGATTTGTGCTCAAGGCCGACCAATTGGAGGCGCAGGCTCCGGCGGCGGGACTGAGCCAAACCGGCAACTGGGCCGTGATGCGCGATGAAATTTTGAATCGCCCGTACCTCAGCTTCGAACTGCCCACCGAAGCCACCCGGGCGCTGGTGACGCGCCTGCGGCGCTCGGCCGATGGCCTGAACAGCCAACTCAATCTGTATTTTTCGTCGGGCATGGAAATGCAACTTGACCGCGCCTAATCTTTTACTTAGCCGAATTCTAGCCCGTTTTTGTCTGTGAGTACTTCGCCTTCCACTAATTCGCTGCTTTCCGCCGCTTTGAATGCTTCCACTGAACAGGGTTTGGTGGGGTCCGAGCAGTTTACGTTTTTAGCCGATGTCATTCCGCAGTTGGTCTGGATTACGGACCCGACGGGATTTCACACCTATTTCAACCAGCGCTGGATAGATTTCACCGGCTATACCCTGGCCGACAGCGTAGGCCCCGACATGTGGAATAACCTGCTGCATCCCGACGACCAGGAACGCGCCCGCCAGGTATGGGGCCATTGCTTGGCCACCGGCGATGCGTACAGCATCGAATACCGTTTCAAAGCCAAAGACGGCTCGTACCGCTGGTTTCTGGGCCAGGCCCTGCCGCGCCGGGGCACTGACGGCCATATTATCGCCTGGTTTGGCACTTGCACGGATATTCAGGAGCAGCGCCAAATGCGCGACCAACTCGCAGCCGCATACTCGGATTTGGAGGCCAAAGTAGTATTCCGCACCTTGGATTTGGAACGCGAGGTGCAAGCCCTGAAGCAGCAATTAGGTAAGTGCTAATTCAGGAATTGGTTTCTTCTAGTTGATAAAACGGCTCTTTGGAGCCGTTTTTCGTTTGCGGACTAGCATCAGTAGTTCTGCACACAAAGCCATTTTCCATGAACGCCATCATCATCCAGCAGCCCGGAGGTCCAGCCGTATTAACTCTGCACCAGTCGCCCCAACCCCAGCCAGCCGCCCACGAAGTTTTGATTCGCGTGCAAGCGGCTGGCGTTAACCGCCCTGACGTGCTCATGCGCCAAGGAAAGTATGCGGGCAGCGGCGCGGTTGCCGGCCTCGTGCCGGGATTGGAGGTGGCCGGCACCGTGGAACGGTGTGGGGCCGAGGTAGACCGTTGGCACATTGGCGATGCCGTGTGCGCCCTGCTACCAGCCGGTGGCTATGCCGAATACGCGGTGGTGGATGCCCGCCATTGCCTGCCCGTACCCGCCGGCTTGAGCATGGTGGAAGCCGCTGCATTGCCCGAAACGGTGTTTACGGTGTGGCACAACGTTTTTCAGCGGGGGGCGCTGCAGCCGAACGAAACGCTGCTGGTGCATGGCGGCAGCAGCGGCATTGGCACCACGGCCATTCAGTTGGCGAAGGCTTGGGGCAGCCGGGTCGCCATTACGGCGGGTGATGACGCCAAATGCGAAGCTTGCCGCCAGCTAGGTGCTGAGTGGGCCATCAATTATAAAGTCGAAGACTTTGAAGTAGTGCTGAAGCCAGTTGGGGTGGATGTTATTCTGGACATGATAGGCGGAAACTACATGGCCAAAAATCTTAGCTTGCTCAAGGACGATGGCCGGTTGGTTTTCATCAATGCCATGCAGGGGGCTAGGGCCGAGTTCAATGCCCTGGACCTGATGCGGCGGCGCCTTACCATCACAGGAAGCACCCTGCGCCCGCGCTCCGCGGATTTCAAAGCCGCCCTGGCGGTGGAGGTAGAAAAACACGTCTGGCCGCAGATTGCCGCCGGGAAATTTCGACCCATTATCCACCAAACCTTCCCGTTGGCTGAAGCCGCCGCCGCTCATCAATTGATGGAAAGCAGCGCGCACATTGGAAAAATTGTGTTGGAAGTAGCACCCGGCTGGTAACTTAAATGGCTTTAAACGCAAAACGTCAGGCAGATGCCTGACGTTTTGGGGAATTTGGTTTTGGCTAGCGGTTAAGCCCGTTTCCACTTGATGGTGCAGCCAATGGCTTTGGTCGAACTCGTTGATGCGGGCTTGCCGGCCATAATTTCGGTCATGGCGTTTTCGACATATTTCGTTTTCACCAGCGTGGCATCTTCCGAGTTATCGTCGATGGCACCGATGTAGGAAACCACGAAGTCGTTGCCCTGCCGCTTCAGCACATAGAGGTGGGGCGTGCGCGTGGCCCCGTAAGCTTTGGCCACCTGCTGGCTTTCATCGAGCAGGTAGGGGAAAGCATATTTCTTGGTCTTCATGGCCTCAAAAGAGTCGCCGGGCGCTACGGCTGGGTCGTTGGGGTTGATGGCCACCACGGGGAAGCCTTGTGGCGCATATTTAGCATTCAGGGCGATGATGCGGCTCTCATAGGCTTTGGCATAGGGACAGGTGTTGCAGGTAAACACCACAATGTAGCCTTTGGCGGCCTTGTTGTCGGCCAGCGATACCATTTTGCCGTCAATGTTTTTGAGCTTGAAATCGGCGGCTTTGTCGCCCACCTGATACCCGTTGGATTCGGGGCGAACAATGAAGCTGCTCAGCAGCAAAACAAAACAGAGCAGGGGAAAGGGCAGGAGCTTTTTCATGTGAAAAAAGGGTTGTGGTAAGTGGAGAATGACTGGCCAATCAGGGCGTTGACGCGGAATTTAAATTACAAAAATTTCTGCAGTGCCGTTGTCAGCTCGGCGCGGGTGAGTTTGCGCTCAAAGGTTGCGCGTTTCTTAGTCTTATTGTTGATAATCAAAGTGAAAGGAATGGAGCCCGACCATTTGGCATCCACTTGCTCAAGCCAGGAATTGGGGTCACTTTCGTTCAATACCACTACTTCCGACTTGAGGCCGCGCTGTTTCACAAAAGGCTTTACTTTCTTATCTAGCTGCGAAGCATAGTCCAGGCTCACCAGCAGCACTTTTACTTTTTGGGTGGCATATGCGGTGCGGACTTGCTCAAAATTGGGCAGCTCTTTAACGCAGGGTGCGCACCAAGTGGCCCAGAAATTCACAATATAAGTTGTGTCCGTGGGCTGCGAAAGACGCTTTTGCAATTCAGGAAACTTGATAACCGCAACTTGTTGGGCCATGCCGGGAACAGCCAGCAACAGCGCAAAACCGATGAGAATAGCTCTTATTTGATGCATCGTAATTTATTGAATAGTTGATTTGTCGGCGTCCAAAAGCTCCTTTGTATAGGGTGCTCTGGATGAACCAAGTGAGGTCGGAATCAGAAAGACAGCGAAACCGACCAGAAGTTGCGACCGCAAATAGGAGAGGAGCCCGCGCCGTACCGCTTTACCTTTGTGCTTCGGCGCAACTTTCGCCTTCCTCCCCTAGTTTTTGGGTTATGAATAAAACGTATTGCCCCAGCCTCGTCGAATACAAGCGCCGCGTAGCCCGCGTAGTCAACATTGGCGAGGTGCCGTTGGGCGGCAATCACCCCATCCGGGTGCAGAGCATGACCACCGTGGACACCATGGATACCCTGGGCTCGGTGGAGCAAACGCTGCGCATGGTAGAGGCCGGCTGCGAGTACGTGCGCATCACCGCGCCCAGCATGAAGGAGGCCCAAAACCTGCTGGAAATCAAGAAAGAACTGCGCAAGCGCGGTTGCAACGTGCCGCTCATCGCCGACATTCACTTCACCCCCAACGCCGCTGAGCTGGCCGCCCGCATCGTTGAGAAAGTGCGCGTGAACCCCGGCAACTACGCCGATAAAAAGAAGTTTGAAGAAATAGAATACACCGATGCTACCTACGCGGCCGAGGTGGAGCGCATCCGCGAGCGGTTCCGGCCGTTGGTAAAAATTTGCAAGCAGTACGGCACGGCCATGCGCATTGGTACCAACCACGGCTCGCTGTCTGACCGGATTCTGAGCCGCTACGGCGATACGCCGTTGGGCATGGTGGAGTCGGCGCTGGAGTTTCTGCGCTTGTGCGAAGAGGAGAATTACTACGACGTGGTGCTGAGCATGAAGGCCAGCAACACGCAGGTAATGGTGCAGGCCTACCGCATGCTGGTGCAAAAGCTCGACGAAGAAGGGCTGCAGCCCTACCCGTTGCACCTGGGCGTGACCGAAGCCGGCGAGGCGGAGGACGGCCGCATCAAGTCGGCCGTGGGCATCGGCACGTTGCTTGAAGACGGCCTCGGCGATACAGTGCGCGTGAGCCTGACCGAAGCGCCCGAAGCCGAGGCGCCGGTGGCCCAAATGCTGATTGACCGCTACACGCGCCGCGCTGAATTGGCCCAGCCCATCGCGCCGCTGGTGGGCGAGGCGCTCATCAACCCGTTCCAATACATCCGCCGGGTGACGCGGGAGGTTGAGAACATTGGCGGAGCCAATGTGCCCCGCGTGATTGCCGATTTATCGCGCCTGCAAAACCTGGAATACCCCGACTTGCGTGCCGCCGGGCAGCTATATTCGCCGTTTCTGGACAAATTTCAGATGTCGGATTTGGGCGCCGACTACATCTACACCGGCCAAGTCCCGTCGCCTTTCATGCTGCCCAACGGCCTGAAAGAAATTGTGGATTATAGCGCCTGGCGCGACGCCGGCCACCGCCCTGACCACTTTCCGGTATTTACCCAAGCCGAATACGCGGTGGTGGCTGCCAAGCATCCGGTGCTGAATTTTGTGTTTCATAACTTGGCCTCGCTCACCGCGCCTGCGCTCGATCAGCTGCGGGCCGACAGCACGGTGGTGGTCTTCCTTTATTCGGAGAATGCCCACGCCATGCCGGAAATTCGTCGAGCCTTCTTTGAGCTAATGCAGGCGGGCGTGACGTGCCCGGTTATCATCAACCGGCAGTTTCCGGCCTTGCGCGATGAGGAAACCCAGCTTTATGCCGCTACCGACGTGGGCGGCCTACTACTTGACGGCTTGGGCGACGGCATCGTGTTGAGCACGGAATTGTTGCCCGAGCGGCCCAAAGCCGAATGGCTGACCACCATTGATAGCCTGAACCAGCTCTCCTTCGGGATTCTGCAAGCGGCCCGCACCCGCATGAGCAAAACCGAATACATCAGCTGCCCCAGCTGCGGCCGGACGCTGTTCGACCTGCAGGAAACCACGGCCATGATTCGCAAGCGCACCGACCACCTGAAGGGCGTGAAAATCGGCATCATGGGCTGCATCGTGAACGGTCCCGGCGAAATGGCTGACGCCGACTACGGCTACGTGGGCGTAGGCAAAGGCAAAATCTCCCTTTACCGCGGCCAGGAAGTCATCAAAAAATCGGTGCCCGAAGAACGTGCCGTGGATGACTTGATTGAACTCATGCGTGAGGACGGCCGCTGGATTGAGAAGGAGATTGTGGAAGAGCCGGTGGGTGCGTGATGACTAATGAACAGGAAAAGTTCGAGATTTTAGGCGACAACGGTGACCATATCAGCATCACTTTTGTCGAAGTTTGGGGGTTCCCCAATACAACAAGCTTTGTAGGAGGCTATGATGTGCTTGCAGCCGTGATAATCAAGGCCGGAGGCTTCCAAGTTATATCGAACTTCTATACTTCAACTGGAGAAATCTATGAGTTGCTGAAGCAACTTGTTCGCAGCAATGAACAATTAAGTGGCGTGGTTCGCTATGCATCCTTCGAAGGGAATTTAGAATTTACCGCTGAATACGACACGTTAGGTCATGTGCAGATAAAAGGCTGTTTTCTTGCCAATGACGACACAGAAAACCGATTAATTTTCTCGATTAAATCGGACCAGTCGTTCATGAATTTATCAATAAATCAGCTGAAATTATTAGCTGATAAATACGGCGATAACATGGGGGTTGGAAACAAATAATATAGTCTTTGTTAAGAATGATTATTTAAGGACGAGAGCTGCTTATCGACACTTCTCCTTCCGTCGCGTGTCGATAATATGCGCAATTTTCCAGCCGTCGGCCAGCTTCACTAATTGAAACGAGTTGTAGCCGCAGTGGCTGAAAGTGTCGCCGATGTAAAATTCGTAGGGCGTCCAGACGCTGGCGAGGTTGGCATCAATTAAAACGTTGGCGAAGGTGATTCGCTCGTCCCAAATTTTGGGGTGGGGCGTGCCCACAGCTTTCAGGAAGCCGTTGATGCTTTCGATGTGCAGGCTGGGGGCTTGGCCGGGCTTGCCGCCAAGGGCATGGAGCACGGCACCGGGGGCCAACGTGCGGCGCACAGTTGTGCTGTCGCCTTGGCGCATGCCGGTGAAAAAGGCATTGATAGTTTGTTTGATGTCGGCAGTTTCGGCGGCCGTGGTTTGAGCATTTGCACCGAGGCTGGCACCAAGCAGCAGCGAAAACAAGACAGGCGTAAGGGCTTTCTTCATGTTTAGGGGATGGGTCGGGGTAATGGCGGCGGGCGAAACCAAGGGTTGCTTCAGCAACTACTTGGGAGCAGGATGTAGCTTTGCCGGCACATGAAAGTAAGCGCTTCCGCGAGTTATTTGGCCGAGTAGTTGCCCGCGCCGGGTATTACACCTGTAGTTTTCTTCAACTGATTTGCCCGGTGGGTTGCGCTGGCGCGAACGGCCGTTTTAACCCGGTTTTGACCAGCTTGGAACGTGCAGGATTGTCGGTTTATGGTTCGAAAATATTCGAAAAAATCAGCACACTAACCAATCATTCTGCCGCGCCTGTTGTTACCTTTTCGAACCAAAAAACCTCCCGCTATGAACGGCAAAAACCTCTTTGATTTCGGTCCGGTCCTCGGTTACTACTTCCGCGGCAAAGACCCGAATCGGAAGACCAATTTCAACATGAAGACCATGCACTTCATCAATAAGCTCAGCTTGGCGATGTTCCTGGTGTGTCTCGTGGTGATGTTGTTCCGCTACGTGCTGTAATTATTGGGCTGATGAACATCGAGGATTTCCGTGACTATTGCATGGCCAAGCCCGGCGTGACCGAGGAAACCCCGTTCGGCCCCGAAACCCTTGTGTTTAAAGTTGGCGGCAAAGTTTTCGCCCTCACCGACATCGATACCTTCGGCAGCATCAACCTCAAGTGCGACCCTGAGCGGGCCGTGGAGCTGCGCGAAGCCCACGATTACGTGCTGCCCGGCTACCACATGAACAAGAAGCATTGGAACACCGTGCTGATTGGAACCGGCGCCCCGCTGGGGCAGCTCCGCGAACTTATCGACCATTCGTACGACTTGGTGCTGGCCTCGCTGCCCAAAGCTGCACGGGGGGCATTGGAACAATAGCGTGAACACATAGACCGTCATGCTGAGCGAAGTCGAAGCATCTCTACTGCGCAACTAATCTGATTTAGTGTTGCGGTAGAGATGCTTCGACTTCGCTCAGCATGACGGTCTTTTTGCCCGTTATCGGTAGTTTTTCTACTGCCCAACCAGGAAAACGGCGTTGCCGAAGAGCAGCTTGCCGCCTTGCCAGAAGGCCCGGAACAAGGGGTTGTCGCCCAAATAAACGACTTGGCCCTGCCCCAATTCTTGGGTGCCGACGACGAACGTATCCGCCAACTCCTTGCGGGCCTTGGCGCCGATGAAACCGGCCGAATAACTGTCCTTCTTGATAACGCCCACGTTCCAGCCGCCTTTGCCCATGAACCGGTAGTTGAGCGGGGTGCGAATGAGGGCAAAGTAGGTGCTGCCGTAGCCGAAGGCCAGCGGGTGGGTGTTATCGAGCTGCACCCGGTACACGCTGCCCTGCACGGCTTCGCCGGCTTCTTCGCGGTCGGCGTCGCCGTAGCGGCGGAGTTGCCGATAGGGGTTGGCTCTTTCTTCCTTGCGCACAGCCACTGAATCGATGGTTTTCGCTTTCAGCAGAAAGTCTTTTTTCGACGACAAGTACTTCGCGGCGCCTTCCAGGGCGATGAGCTTGCCGCCGTCGCGCACCCAGGATTTTAGGTTTTCGAGGGCTCGGTCGGGGTAAATGTCGCCGTAGTTGCCGTTAGGTAGCACCAGCACGTCGTATTTCTGCAGGGACACGCGGCTGAGGTAGTCGCTGCCAATCACCGTGACGGGGTAGCCGAGCTGCTGCTCAAAAAAGTGCCACACTTCGCCAAAAGCGGTAGCATCGATGCCGGGACCGGCCACTACTGCTACGTTGGGCTGCTTCACAAAATGCACGGTGCCCGAGCCCAGGTCGCTGCCGGAGGTGGAGAAACCGGATTTTACGGCCGTGACCACGGTGCCGGCCGAGTCGGCCTGGGCGCGCACCAGTTGGTCGAAGCGGGTGCCCATGGCTTCGTTGCCGGTGCGGGTGATGACCAGCGTGCCGGGGGCATATTTCTGCCCTTCGGCCTCAAATTCTTTGCTGGCGTAGCGCACCTTCACTTTTTGCTGCAGCAGGCGGCTGAGGAAGCGCACGTCCTGCAGGCTGTTCCAGCGGGCCAGGTAGGCATAGGGGCGCTCGGTGGTTGCGGCGGCGCTGCCCCGCACCATGGCAGGGCTGGGTGTGGTGCCGGAGGCCGCGAGCCTGCCCGGCAGGGCGTAAGCTTTTACGCCAAAAGCGTAGGGCAGCGCCCAGGACGTGATGTCATAAGTCAGCGAATCTTCGAGCTGCGGGCGGGGCTCAAACATGACTTTCACCAGCGTGGATTTGGGCTGGTACATGCTCACTACCACGTCGCGGGGCTCAATTTGCACGGTTTCATTTTGGCCGGTGGCGTAGTTGAAACCTTTGGTTTTGGTGCGCTTGGGGGCGTAGCCGTAGCTGATTTGCTGGCGGTCGAGGTATTGGGTGAAGGCGCGGAGCTGGCCGGGGTCGTTGCCAGCCGCAACGACATAGGTTTTGTATTCGCCCTGCGGCTTGGTTTTGGCGTTGGTAAAGTAGGCCTGGAACTCGCGCAGCAGGTCGTCGTGGCGCTCGGCGGTGGCCTGAATGGTGGCGCGACTGGCGGCGTGGTGGTGGGCAATGCGCTGGTTGAGCGTCAGGGTGTCGCCGTCCTGCCGGGCGAAGGCCACACCGGCCGGGCCGCCGCCGCCTTGCTCGTAGGTCATGCCGATGGCGCCGTTGAAAGTCGGCCAGGTGTCGCCGTAGGTGGGGGCGTATAAATCGTACACTTCCCGGGTGAAATAGAGCCAGTTATTCTTGTCGAAAGCGACTTTGTTGTAGTCGCCCAGAATGTTCTGAAACTTGCGCTGCCAGGGTGTAATGTCGGCGTGGAAGGGCTTGGCGGCGGGGGAGAAGTAGTAGGAGTTATTCGGCCCCATCTCGTGGAAATCGGCGTGCACGGCGGGCAGCCACTGGTTGTAGAGGGCAATGCGCTGGCGAGATTCCAGCTGAGTCTGCCAGGCCCAGTCGCGGTTCAGGTCGAAGAAATAGTGGTTGAAGCGGCCGCCGGGCCAGGGTTCGTGGTGCTCCCAGGAATCGGGGTTGGCGTTGGTGGTTTGGTTGTGGACGCGGTTGTACCAGTTGGCGTAGCGGTCGCGGCCGTCGGGGTTCACGCAGGGGTCCACGATGACGACGGTGTTTTTCAGCCAGTCCTGCATTTGCTGGTCCTGGGGGTTGGCAAGGTCGTAGAGCACCTGCATCACCGTTTCCGACGACACGGCCTCGTTGCCGTGCACGTTGTAGCTCAGCCAGCACACGGCGGGCTGCTGGCGCTGCGCCGTGCCGGCTTCTAGGCCAGCCAGCCGCAGGTTGTTGTGGCGCACATCTTCAAGGCGGCCGAAGTTATCGGCGCTGGCCACTTGCACTACTTCCAGCGGGCGCTTTTCGTAGGTGCTGCCGTAGCGCACCAGCTTCATGCGGCCGGGCGTGTGGGCCACCACGTGGTCGACGTAGCGCAGAATCTCGGCGTGCGTGGTGAAGCGCGAGCCAAGTTTGTACCCTAAAAACTGGTCGGGCGTGAGCAGGTCATCAGTTGCTGAAACGGAAGCAGTTTGAGCCGGACTTTCAAAAGCCAGAAAAATGCTTAGGAGCCAAAAACTCCAGATGCGCAAGGCGCGAAGCGGCAACTGCCTAACGGGTACGAATGGCTTCATAAAGAGGGTATAGGCGTGAAATGTGTTTCGCATCGCCCATACAAATATGCAGGACGAAGCCCGCCGGAAGTGCTAAGGCATAAGGGCATTTCCAAGCCCAACAGGGAGGCAGAAATGACGGATGGGCCAGGTTGCTACCGCAAGTGGACCCGTGCCAGTCGGTAAGCTCGGCCGAACATGTGCGGATTGGGCTTCGTTGCATGGAAATCAGCCTGCATATGGTTCCACCTCCACAGCTTTTCAATCATGCCTTCCTCCAAACCTACTCCGGTCACCGACCTCACCCAACTTGTGCGCTACATCCTGACCATCGATAACATGCACGGCCCCGACTCCATCGCCCAAGTGCGCGACCGGTTAATGGGCCTCGGCCTAGTTGTCGACCGAGTGGTTGAGGGCGAGGCCGAAGTGGCCGCCACCAGCAGCACCGGCCCGGGCCTGGACGCTATTCGCGCCGCGCTACAAGCCGGCGGCTTTCGACTGATGGACGCCGATACGCAAGTCGGGTAACGGCTCGTTGCGGGATTACTCCGAACCCCCGTCCGTCGTGCTGAGAGCATACGAAGCATCTCAACTGCTTCGTATGCGCCGTTTAACGTGGAGATGCTTCGAATGCGCTCAGCATGACAAACGTTTTTATTTACAGGCGAATACCGATGTTAATAAAAAAAGGCCCGCTGTAATTACAGCGGGCCTTTTTATTGATAATTAACAGGGTTGATTACACGACCACGTTCACCATGCGGCCGGGCACCACAATTACCTTCTTGGCCGATTTACCTTCGCCGAAACGGGCCAGGAAATCGGAGGCCAGTACGCCGGTTTCAATTTCGGCGGCTGTGGCAGTGGCGGGAAATTGCAGTTGCTCGCGCACCTTGCCGTTGATGGCGATGGGGTACACCACGGTATCTTCCACCAGATACTCCTCGCGGAATTCGGGGTAGCTGGCGCTGCTGATGCTGCCGGCCTCGTGGCCCAGCTCCTGCCATAATTCCTCGGCCAAGTGGGGCGCGTAGGGCGAGAGCAAGACGGTGAGCGGCTCCAAAATGGCGCGTTTGTGCGAATTGAGGGCAGTCAGTTCGTTCACGGTAATCATGAACACACTCACGGAGGTATTGAAGCTGAACTTATCGATGTCTTCCTGCACCTTGCGGATGGCTTTGTGCAGGACCTTGAGCTCGACGGGCGTGGCGGGCTCGTCAGTCACGGCCAAGTCGCCGTCTTCGGGGTGGAAGAGACGCCAGAGCTTCTTGAGGAAACCGCTCACGCCGCTGATGCCGTTGGTGTTCCAAGGCTTGTATTGCTCCAGCGGGCCAAGGAACATTTCGTAGAGCCGCAGGGCGTCGGCGCCGTATTTGCCAATCAGCACATCAGGGCTCACTACGTTGTACTTTGACTTCGACATTTTCTCGATTTCAACTCCACACAAATAGGTGCCGTTGTCTTCCAGAATGAATTCAGCGCCGCCATACTCTTCGCGCCACTTTTTGAAGGCTTCAATATCGAGCACATCGTTCTCTACGATGTTCACATCGGCATGCAAGGCAGTCGTTTCGTACTGGTCTTTCTTTCCCAGAGAAACGAATTTATTGGTGCCGTTGATGCGGTACACAAAATTCGACCGCCCCAGAATCATCCCCTGATTAATCAGTTTCTGGAACGGCTCGTTGCTACTCACGAGGCCCAAATCCTTCAGAAACAGATACCAGAAGCGGGCATACAAAAGGTGGCCGGTGGCGTGCTCGGCTCCGCCCATGTAAAGGTCCACGTTGCCCCAGTATTTCTCGGCTTCTTCCCCCACGAAGCGGGCTTCGTTGGTGGGGTCCATGTAGCGGAGGTAGTACCACGACGAGCCCGCCCAGCCGGGCATGGTGCTCAACTCGTAGGGGTACTGGCCGCGGTAGAGCCAGTTTTGCGCCCGGCCGAGGGGCGGCTCGCCGGTTTCGGTGGGCTTGTACTCGTTGATTTCGGGCAGCACCAGCGGCAAGTCGGTCTCGGCGATGCCGTAGGCGGTGCCGTCCTTGTAGTAAATCGGGATGGGTTCGCCCCAATAGCGCTGGCGGCCGAAAATGGAGTCGCGCAGACGGAAATTGACTTTGCCCTTGCCCAGGCCTTTCTCTTCGAGGAAGGCAATGAGTTTGGGGGTAGCTTCCTTGTAGGTTAGGCCGTTGATGATGCCGGAGTTGATATAGCGCCCTTCCTTGGTGGGGTCGGCTTGTTGGTCAAGGCCTTGTTGGGCGTCGGAAATGGCCGGGATGGGCAAGCCGAAATGTTGCGCGAAAACATAGTCGCGCTGGTCGCCGCTGGGCACGGCCATCACGGCGCCGGTGCCGTAGCCGGCCAGCACGTAGTCGGCCAGCCAGATTTGCACGGGCTCCTGGTTCACTGGGTTCAGGCCGTAGGCGCCGGTGAATACACCCGACACCGTTTTGGTATCGGCCATGCGGTCACGCTCCGAGCGGCGCTTGGTGGCGGCGATGTACTCGTCCACGGCCGCGCGCTGGCCGGGCGTGGTGAGTTCATCGACCAACTCGTGCTCGGGCGCCAGCACCAGGAACGTAGCGCCATAAATCGTGTCAACTCGGGTGGTGTAAACCTTGATTTGGGCGTTTTTGTGGTCCTGCACCGGGAACGTTACTTCGGCCCCGATGCTCTTGCCAATCCAATTGCGCTGCATTTCCTTCACCGCATCGGGCCAGTCGAGGGTATCGAGGCCTTGCAATAAACGGTCGGCGTAGGCCGTGATGCGCAGGTTCCACTGGGGCATGAGGCGGCGCTCGACGGGGAAGCCGCCGCGTTCCGAAAGGCCGTCCTTCACTTCGTCGTTCGAGAGCACCGTGCCAAGACCGGGACACCAGTTCACGTAGGTGTCCTGCTGGTAAGCCAAGCGGTAGGGGTGCACGGCCGCCAGTTTTTGCTGTTCGGTGAAGAGCTGCCACTGGCCGGCGGTGAATACCTGGCGCTCGTCGGCATCGCCGGCCGCGTTGATGCCTTCGCTGCCGCGCTCGGCAAAGCGGGCGGTGAGGTCGGTCAGCGGCTCGGCTTTATTGGTGTCAAGGTTGTACCAGGAATTAAACAGCTTGAGGAAAATCCACTGCGTCCACTTGTAATAAGCGGGGTCCGAAGTACGCACTTCGCGGCTCCAGTCGTAGCTGAAACCCAAGCTGCTGAGCTGCTTGATGTACGTCTCAATGTTTTGGTCGGTGGTCAGGGCCGGGTGCTGGCCGGTCTGAATGGCGTACTGCTCGGCGGGCAGGCCAAAGGAGTCGAAACCCATGGGATGCAGCACGTTGAAGCCATGCAGGCGCTTAAAGCGCGTCACGATGTCGGAGGCAATGTAGCCGAGCGGGTGCCCAACATGCAGGCCCGCCCCGGAAGGGTACGGAAACATGTCAAGCACGTAATACTTAGGCTTCTCGGAGTGGTTATGGGCCTGGAACGTGCTGTGGGCTTTCCAGTGGGCCTGCCACTTCTTTTCAATTTCTTCGGGACGGTATGCGGGCATCTTGCGCGGAGTTTATTCCAGGCAAAGGTAGGACGTAGGAGAAAGTAGGGCGAAATTTGTTGGCGTTAGCGCCAGTCTCTTAATTAGGCCGTCATGCTGAGCGCAGTCGAAGCATCTCTACCGCTTCGTTGAATCCGTCAGTGCGTATCGCGGTAGAGATGCTTCGACTGCGCTCAGCATGACGGCCTTTTTGCCAAAACGCTCACGATAAAAAGCCGTTACCCTGCCGCCCATGGCCCGCATCCCCAAAGAACTAGTAGACCATATTATCCAGACTGCCGACATCGTGGAAGTCGTCGGCGACTTTGTGCAGCTCAAGCGCAAGGGCCAGAATATGTGGGCGCCGTGCCCGTTCCACAACGAAAAATCCCCTTCCTTCTCCGTAAATCCGGCCAAGTCGCTGTACAAGTGCTTCGGCTGCGGCAAGGCCGGCGGCGTGGTGCAATTTGTGATGGACGTGGAGGGTACTAGCTACGTGGAGGCCCTGAAATACCTGGCCAAGAAGTACGCCATTACCATTGAAGAGGAGGAAAAAACGCCCCAGCAGCAACTTGAGCAAAACGAGCGGGATTCCCAGTTCATCGTATCCGACTTCGCCAAAAACCACTACCATCGCCTGTTGCTGAACTCCGAAGAGGGGATGAGCATCGGTTACGGCTACCTCAAGGAGCGAGGCCTAAACTTGGCCACCATCCAGCAGTTCGAGCTGGGCTACTCCCTCGATAGCTGGGACGACCTAATGAAAACGGCCGAAAAGGCTGGCTACGACAAAAAATATCTGGAGAAGTCCGGCCTCATCGTCACTAAAACCGACGACCAAGGCCACGATACCGGCCGGCGCTACGACCGGTTCCGAGGCCGCGTCATGTTCCCGATTCACAACATCAGCGGCCGGGTGGTGGGCTTCGGGGCGCGCACCCTGAAGCGGGATGATAAGATGGCGAAGTACCTCAACTCGCCCGAATCGGATATTTACCACAAGTCCGATGTACTTTATGGCCTGTTTCAGGCCCGCCAGGCGATACGAACGGAGGAAGTCTGCTACCTCGTGGAAGGCTACCTCGATGTATTGTCTCTATACCAAGGCGGCATCAAAAACGTGGTGGCCTCGTCGGGCACCTCGCTCACCGAGGGCCAGATTCGGCTCATCAAGCGGTATTCGGATAATGTGACGGTGCTGTATGATGGCGACGCGGCCGGAATCAAGGCTTCGTTGCGCGGCACCGATTTGCTGCTCGAAAGCGGCCTGAACGTGCGCGTGGTGCTGTTTCCCGACGGCGACGACCCGGACAGCTACATCCGGAAAGTGGGCGACCAGCGCTTTGCCCAGTACATCGAAAAAAGCAGCCAGGACTTCATCACCTTCAAAACCACACTGGTGGCCCGCGAGGCCAGCAACGACCCGGTGAAGAAGGCCGAAGCTATTCGCGACGTGCTCAACAGCATTGCCAAAGTGCCCGATGCCATCAAGCGGCAGGTATTTTTGCAACAAACGTCGGCCACGTTCGGCATTGATGAGCAAGTGCTCATCACCGAATACAACAAGCTGGTGAAGGCTCCGGCCGCCAAGCAAGCCAGCGGCAACGCGGGCAACTACGGAAACGGCGCGGGCAGCGCCAACACGGGCTATCCGCCCAGCGGCACTGCCCGGCCGCCCGCCCGCCCGATGTCGGACGAAGAAGAAGCCGAAATGCTCATGTACGGCGGCCACGAGGCCACCGTGGAAGTGCTGGGCGCAGGAGTTTCCTTCCAGCCCGCCAAGCCTGCTGCGGCGGACGATGAAGACACGCCCGACGTGCTTAAGCTCTGCGAGCGGGAGGTGCTGCGGCTGCTGGTGCTGTACGCGGGCCGCGAGGTTGACCCCGAAATCAGCGTGGCGGCTTATCTGATGGGCCAACTCGGCGAGAACCCCCTCACGGTGTCGCTCTACGCCGAAATGTGGGAGATTTGCCGGCAGGAGCTGCTAGCCAACCGTTTCCCAGACGCCCGCCTGCTGGCCCAGAACGAGCGCGCCGAAATTCGCAGCCTCATCACGGACCTGGCCACTGAACGCTACGAAATCAGTCCGAACTGGCGCATCAAGGAAATATACGTCCTCAACGAAGTGGACCTGCCCAAGCAGGCCTGCGACAACGCCGTGCTCCGCCTCAATAAGGTGCACGTGCAGCGCGAGCTGGATATTTGCCTCGAACGCCTGCGACACCCGCTGCCGGACGCCGAAATGTTCGAAATTCTGGGCGATATCAAGCGCCTCAAGGAGCTGGACAATGAACTGGCCGCCATGCTGGGCACGGTGGTGGCGCGGGGCACCTGAGGGGTTCAATTGCGATAAATGAGATGCTTGCCACAGCCACCTTCGGTTCGTTGGCACTGAGCATGACGTTCTTGCAGCTTCCCTATCAAATTACATGATAAAACGCATCAACATCAACCGCCTGATTCTGGCCGGCATCCTCTCGGGGTCGAGCCTGATGTTCGGCATGTTGGGATTCACCTTCATTGAGAATTACGGTCTCATCGATGCGTTTTACATGACGGTGACCACCATAGCCACGGTAGGCTTTGGTGAAATTCATCCGTTTTCGGCGGCGGGGCGACTATTTGTTTCGGTCTTTATCATCTACAACCTGGTGGTAGTGGCCTACCTCGTGTCGGTCCTTTCCGCGTTTATCTTTGACGGGCAGCTGCA
This sequence comes from Hymenobacter jeongseonensis, assembly GCF_015694725.1. Lineage (GTDB taxonomy): Bacteria > Bacteroidota > Bacteroidia > Cytophagales > Hymenobacteraceae > Hymenobacter > Hymenobacter jeongseonensis. The sequence continues at coordinate 75,277 of NZ_JADQDQ010000014.1, forward strand.
AAAAATCTATCGAATGTTCCGGACCGACCAGGAAATTAAGCGCTTTAGCGGGCACGTCATCGTCTGCGGTTTCGGGCGCAATGGCCGCCGGGCTTACCAGGAGTTGCGCGCCAGCGGGGCCCGCGTGGTGGTCATCGAATCGAGCGAGGAACTGATGAAGAGCATCACCGATGGCCACACCGGCGAAGACTACGACGGCGAAGGACTGGCGGGCGGCAAAATCTTCACCGTTTTCGGCGACGCTACCTCCGACAACGTGCTCAAGCAAGCCGGCGTGGAGCGGGCCTCGGCCCTTATCACCTCGCTGCCCAAGGATGCCGACAACGTGTTTGTGGCGCTTTCGGCCCGCGCCCTCAATCCGCGCCTGAAAATCATTGCCCGGGCTTCGCTGAAAACCTCCGAAAGCAAGCTGCTTTTTGCAGGGGCTAACTCGGTGGTGATGCCCGATGAAATCGGGGGCTCGCACATGGCCAAGCTGGTGGTGCGCCCCGAAGTCATCCGGTTCCTGGACCTGATTTCGGGCTTGAGCGCCGACAAGCTCCGCCTCGAAGAAATGACGTTTGAGCAACTGCGCAAGGACCTACGGGGCGCCAGCATCCGGCAGCTGGACGTGCGCTCCCTCACCGGGGCCACCGTGATAGGCATGCGCACGGCCAGTGGTTCGCTGTTGGTAAGTCCGCCGATGGACTACGTGCCCACTCCGGGCGACGTGCTGCTGGTGTTGGGCAGCGAGGAACAAATTCAGCGCTTCGAAGTAGCGTTTCGACACTTGGAGATTAAATAAACCCCAGGATTAAGCTCCTCATCAAGTTGCAACCCCTTGCTTACGGTCAACGGAAATTGCGATTTTGGGGGAATTGCTGACTAAAAAATATGCACATCCTGCAACTCATACCCCGCGTTCCGTTTCCGCTGACTACCGGGGGCGCCATTGCCATGCACGATGTAGCGGCCGGGCTGGTGCAGGCCGGCCACCAAGTCACGATGCTGGCCATCAACACGCCCAAGCATCACCAGCCCGCCAATGCCCTCGACCACCTAGGCCCCAACTTCCGACTGGTAACCGTGGAAGTGGATACAGACATTTCGCCCCGCCGGGCCCTAAAAAACCTGCTCTTTAGTCGCCAGCCGTACATTGCCGAGCGGTTTATCAGCCCCGCCGTGGGGGAGAAGCTACTCGAATTGCTCCGTACCGAAGCCGTGGACGTGGTGCAGATGGAAGGCACTTTTGTGGCCTGGTATGCCGAGTTTCTGGGCCGGCAGCACAGCGCCGAGCTGGTGGTGCCGCCTTTGGTACTGCGGGCCCATAACCTGGAATTCACCATTTGGAAAGCGCTGGCTGGCCGCGAGGGCAACTTTGTGAAGCGCGTGCTCTTGCGCACCATGGCCGCCCGATTGGAAAAATTTGAGCGCCGCCACTTGCCGCAGTTCGACGCCGTGGCGGCCATCACCGCCGCCGATGCCGAGCGCCTGCGCGCATTGGGCTGTCCGGAGCCCGTGGTATTTATTCCGGCTGGGGTGGAAATGGACCGTTTTCGGCCCGACCCCAGCATCCGCCCCAAGCCGCGCACGCTGTTCATGATTGGCTCGTTGAACTGGCTGCCCAACCTGGAAGGCCTCGAATGGCTGCTGCGCGAGGTATGGCCCACCATTCACGCCGAAATGCCGGATGTGGAGTTGCACGTGGCGGGCAGCGGCACGCCCGCCAGCCTACTAGCGCCGCGCACCGATAATGTGGTGGTGCACGGCTTCGTGAAATCGGCCCCCGGCTTCATGCAGCAATACGACCTGATGCTGGTCCCCCTGCTTAGCGGCGGCGGCATGCGCATCAAAATCATCGAAGGCATGACGTTGGGCAAAGCTGTGCTAAGCACGTCGCTCGGAGCCGAAGGCATTGCCGTGCGCGATGGAGAGGCCATTCTGCTGCGCGATTCGGCCGCCGCGTGGATAGATGCGCTCCGGGCCTGGGGCCGCGGCGAGGTGAGCACGGCGGACATAGGCGCCGCGGCTGCCCGCATCGCCACCGACCTGTACGATAACCGCCGCGTCACGCAGCGCTTCGTGGCATTATATGAGCGGCTGCGGCCCGTCGAAGCCTGATGATGGTAGCGGTGCTCTTGGTGGTGTTTTGGGCTTGTTTGCTGCTGGTGGCGCACACATACGTGCTGTATCCGTTGCTGCTGCAAGTGCTGGCCCGCGGCCGCCACCAAAACCAAAACGTATTCGCGCCCGCGGCCGCCGGCCTGCCTGCCGTGGATATTCTGTTGGCAGCCCACAACGAAGAGGCCGTGATAGCGGAGAAAGTCCGCTCCACGTTTGCTACCACATACCCGCTCGACCGGTTGCGGCTGTTGGTGGGTTCCGATAATTCCTCGGACCAAACCAACGCATTTTTAGCAAAACTGGCCACAGAATACCCTCAATTGCGCGTAGAGACCTACACCGAACGCACGGGCAAGCCCGGTGTTATGGAGAATCTGGCCCGGCAAGCCACGGCGCCTATCCTGGTGCTCACCGATGCTAATGTGTTTTTTGCGCCCGACACGATTTATCATCTAATCAAGCATTTCCAACACTCAGCCATCGGCCTGGTGGGCGGCAATATTCTTAACCCCGACCACCGCGCCGACGGCATCTCGGGCCAGGAGAAGGCCTATCTGGAGCGCGAAAACCTAATCAAGTACCAGGAAGGTGTGTTGTGGGGAAGCATGATGGGCGCTTTTGGTGGCTGCTTTGCCGTGCGACGGGCATGCTACCACCCGGCGCCCGCGGCTTTTTTGGTCGATGATTTTTACATCACGCTGGCCGTGCTGCGCGACGGCTACCAAGCCATTAACGAGCTGGAGGCGGTGTGCTACGAAGACGTTTCGGACCGTTTGCCGGAGGAATTTCGGCGCAAAGCGCGCATCTCGGCCGGCAACTTTCAAAATCTGAAGGCGTTCCGGGCCGTGCTCTGGCCACCGTGGCGGGGCGGGGCGTTTGCACTGTGGTCGCACAAGGTGCTGCGCTGGTACACGCCGCTGTTGCTGTTGTTACTGCTGCTGGCTACGGCCGGTTTGGTTGTGAGCGGAGCCGGGTGGTTTTTTCAGCTGGCGCTGGCAGGTCAACTGGCTTTGCCCTTGCTGCTGCTTGTGGATGGCGGCTTGCGCTGGGTGGGCTGGAATTCGCGCTTGCTCCGCTTCGTAACCCATTTTTACAGCATGAACGCCGCACTTTTGCTCGGCTATGTCCGATATTTGCGCGGCGTCAAAACCACTATTTGGCAGCCCACGCAGCGCTTCCAGCAGGGGCGGTAGCGGCCCGGCGCATTTGGCACCCGGAGGTGGGCTAACTTTGCGGCGGCTCCCGTTGTTATGGCCCGAAATACCCCATCCATGCTTGATACCATCGAATCCGCCATTGCCGATATCCGCGCTGGCAAGGTTGTAATCGTCGTTGACGACGAAGACCGAGAAAACGAAGGCGACTTTATCTGCGCCGCCCAATGCGCCACCCCGGAAATCATCAATTTCATGGCCACCCACGGCCGTGGTTTGGTTTGTGCTTCGCTGCCCGAGCAGCGCTGCGAAGAACTTGGCCTCGACCTGATGGTTGGCCACAATACTGCCTTGCACGCCACGCCCTTCACGGTTTCAGTTGACCTACTCAAGAATGGCGTGACCACCGGCATCTCGGCTTCCGACCGCAGCAAGACCATTCTGGCGCTCATCGACCCCGCCACCAAGCCCGAAGAATTGGGTAAGCCGGGCCATATTTTCCCCCTCAAGGCCCGCAAGGAAGGCGTGTTGCGCCGCGCCGGCCACACCGAAGCCGCAGTTGACTTGGCCCGACTGGCTGGCTTTGAGCCGGCCGGCGTTCTGGTCGAAATCCTCAAAGAAGACGGCGAAATGGCCCGGCTGCCAGACCTGGAAATCGTCGCCAAGAAATGGGACCTCAAGCTGATTTCGGTGCAGGACCTCATTAAATACCGCCTTTCCAAGGAAAGCCTCATTCACCGGGATATTTCGGTGAAGATGCCGACCGAATGGGGTGATTTTGACTTGTACGCATACACCCAGCGCAGCAATGGTATCCTGCATTTGGCCCTGGTAAAAGGCGATATCAGCGGTTCAGAGCCGGTGTTGGTGCGGGTGCACAGCTCCTGCGTGACCGGCGATATTTTCGGTTCCTGCCGTTGCGACTGCGGTCCCCAGCTCCACCAGGCCATGCGCCAGATTGAGAAAGAAGGCCGCGGCGTAATCGTTTACATGAACCAGGAAGGCCGCGGCATTGGCCTCATCAACAAGCTAAAGGCCTATAAGCTGCAGGAGCAGGGCCGCGACACCGTACAAGCCAACGAAGACCTCGGCTTTAAGAGCGATGAGCGTGACTACGGCGTGGGTGCCCAAATCCTGCGCGACCTCGGCATCACCGAAATGCGCCTGCTTACCAACAACCCCCGCAAGCGCACCGGCTTGGTGGGCTACGGCCTCACCATCGTGGACACGTTGCCCATTGAAATTGATTCGAACCCGCACAACGAGGCCTACCTCACCACCAAGCGCGACAAATTGGGCCACGACATCATGCGTGAAGTAACCAGCGACGCGCCCGAAGCGGCGTAGGTTCACTCTCCTCACGAGTGGTGCGAAGTAATGTGCATCATTCGCAGCGCTTTATTTTACAAATTCAAAAAGCCCCGACACTGCGAAGTGCGGGGCTTTTTTGTTGACTTTACGCAGCGTCAAGTTGAGAGCGAGTTGTCACGGCTTGCGGCCAAGCCACGACGTATGGCCTCAAATTTCCATTGCCGCCAATTGCTGCCGCAACATGGTGAGCAGCGACTGGGCGGCATATTCCACGTTCAGCCCGCGGCCGCGGTCTAGCACGTACTCCTTGCTGATGGTTTGAGTGGCATCGGCGTAGGCGAGGCATACGGTTCCTACTTTCTTGGTGTCGGTGGCGCCGCCGGGGCCGGCAATGCCGCTGGTGGCTACGGCCACATCGACGCCGAGGCGGCGGCGGGCGCCCTCGGCCATTTCGCGTACGGTGGCTTCGCTCACGGCGCCGTATTGGGCCAGCGTGTCGCGTTGCACGCCCAACTCGCTTTGTTTGATGTCGTTGTGATATGCCACGATGCTGCCGCGAAAGTAGGCCGAACTGCCCGGCACGCTGGTGAGGCGGTGGGCCACGAGGCCGCCCGTGCAGCTCTCGGCGGTGCCGATGGTGAGATTTCGCGCTAGCAACAGCTGGCCAATGGCCGCTTCGAGCGGGGTTTCTTCTTCGGCAAAAATGTATTCTCCGATGCGCTCGCGCAGGGCCGGCAGCAGGGCCAGCATGCGGGCCCGCAAGTCGGGCAGGCCGTCGGCGGTACCGGTGAGGCGCAGGCGCACGGCCCCGAAGCTGGGCAGGTACGCCAGCTTTATATTAGCCGGCAACGCTTCTTCCCAATCGGCAATTTTGGCCGCCAGAAACGATTCGCCCAATCCGGCCGTCATCACCACCACGTGCTCGATGGGGGCCAGGTGAAACTGCGCTTGCAGGCGGGGCAGAACGTGGTCAGTCATCAGCCGCTTCATTTCAAACGGAACGCCGGGCATGCTCACAAACACCGTCCCCTGCTCGTTAAACCACATACCGGGCGCGGTGCCCACCGCGTTGTGCAGCACCTCGCAGTTGCTGGGAACCAGGGCCTGTTGGCGGTTCACGTCGAGCATGGGGCGCTGGAAGCGTTGGAATATTTCCTCTACGTGGCGCAGCGTGGGCTCGTGCATCACCAGCTCGGCGCCAAAGTAGCGCGCCAGTACGTGTTTGGTCAGGTCGTCTTTGGTGGGGCCCAGGCCGCCGGTAATGAGCACGACCTGGGCGCGCTGCCGGGCTTGGTCGAGGGCAGCCACAATTTCATCGGCCCGGTCCGAAACCGAAGAAATCTGGCGCACGCGCAATCCCAGCTTTCCCAGTTCCTGGCCCATAAAAGCCGAGTTGGTGTCAATTACTTGCCCGTACAGCAGCTCATCGCCGATGGTCATAATCTCAACATCGGGCGGGGCGGCGGGCGTACTTTGAACGGGCAGATGGTCGTTGACAGGCACTGGGGAAGTCATATGGAGGAGCTAAGAATAGGTTTGGCCGCAAAATTGTCTTCAATTTGCATACGCGGCGGTCCAACGACAGCCATAGGGGCTTTCTGGTTTTCCCGCCGCGCCTGTTTTTTCATGTTTACTCGCATTGCCAGCGTCCTGCTGGTAGCCGGCCTCTTGGCCCTGGCGGCCCCGGCTGCCCACGCTCAAACCACCACCGCCAAAAAAGCAGCAGCTGCTAAATCTGCCGCCGCGAAGAAAGCAGCAGCGAAGAAAGCGGCCGCTAAAAAAGCTGCTGCTGCGAAAGCCGCTGCCGCCAAAACCGCCGCGGCAAAAGCAGCCGCTGCCAAAACTGCCGCCGCCAGTGCTGTCGTTGCTACGCCCGCACCTGCTGCTGCGCCACTCACCGAATCCGTAGCCAGCGCGGGCATCAAAGACGCCTTAAATAAGGGGATTATCAAGGCGGTTCAGTTTGCCTCCGAGCCCGATGGGTTTAATTTGAACGACGAGATTCGCATTCCTTTCCCGGAGGATGCCATTCTAATGAAAACGACGCTGAGCCGCTTTCCGGGCATGAATACGCTGGTGGAATCCTTCGAAACCCAGCTCAACCGCGCGGCCGAGGCGGCCGCGCCCAAGGCCAAGGATATTTTCCTCAACGCCCTTACCAATATCAGTATTTCGGATGCGCTGTCGCTGGTTACCAGCAGCTCTACGGACGCCGCTACGCAGTTTCTGCGCAAGTCCACCGAGGCCCAGCTCATCGCGGCTTTCAAGCCGGATATCAGCGCCGCCATCGACCAGGTAGGCGCCGGCAATGCCTATAAGAAAATGACCAGCCAATACAACCGCATTCCGCTCATGACGCCTGTGCAAACGGACCTGTCGGCCTACACCACTCAAAAAGCGGTGGATGGCTTGTTCATCCTCTTGGCAAATGAGGAAGGAAAAATCCGTAAAAACCCAGCCGCCCGCACCTCCGAAATCCTCAAGCAAGTATTCGGCCGGTAGCCATTATTGCGCCGCCTTGCCGGAGCATCAAAAAGCCCCTGCCGGATATCCGGCAGGGGCTTTTTGATGCTCCGGCAAGGCG
>NZ_JADQDQ010000015.1 GCF_015694725.1 Hymenobacter jeongseonensis
GACCCGCTCTTTTTGGCTGTCATAACAGAAGAAATATACGTCCTTCTTCTGTCCGGCTCTCCTAGACCACCTCACAAAGGGATTAGCTCAGGAAGGGAGCAGCAAGTTCGCTGCCCTTACCCATAAGTCTACCAAAACGGTGGTGGCTTAAACGCGCTCCGTTCAAAACAGGAGGGGATTATTCCCTTACTTAAAGACCCCGTTGTGGTTCCGGTACAGTGCGCAAAGCAGGGCCAGCCCAAAACTAAGCGCATAGTACGTCATCACCACGAGCACAAGGGGCAGGCGATTGACCCACTCAGCGTCTTGGTAGCGGTTGAGAATCCGCCAGGAACGGCGATTGTAGTACCAGAAGGCGCCAACCTGGACGCCCCCAGCCAGGGCCACAAACGCCACCGGGTGCTTGTCCAGCGCCCATTCGACGTCCAGCAGGCGTGCCAACACCAAGCTCAGGGCAATCGCATTCAACAAGAGGCCCGTCTCCACCGGGCCGTACGCGCCAAGGGCCGCACCGCCCCAGTATCGGCCCGTATTATGAGACACCCCACACCCGCCAAAATTCGACCAACTGGCCTTAGCGTTGTTTTCTGTTCCAACTCCAGTGCGACCCCTACTCCCGGTGAGCTCGTCTAGGTGAGGGAGGGGGTAAGTAGTCTTCTGGCGCGTTGAGGCGAAGCGTTTGCCCCTGCTTAGGGGCTTGCTCGTGCTGGCAGGCCAGCCCCAAAGCAGGGACTGTAACGGCTATTAAAGTGACCAGCTAAAATGATGGTTTCGTTTTTAATTGGGTTTCGGCTTAAATGCTTTTCGCAATAATTTCACCCAAATGCTCCAGTTCCGCTTTTTCCTTTCGGTTGTAAAATGACTTTCGACTTTATCAAAGGCATCCTCTATGTAAGCATCGTGTAGCCAACGAATGGCGATTAACCACTGCAAAGTCGCCGCCAACCCGGTTGTAGTCATCTCAATGGTGTGTTTAAGTTCGCTTACATTATCGTCTAATGCCGTGATTTCAAACGTATGAAATCCGCGAAAACCTTGGGGGCCAGTGAAGGTGAATTGTATGAATTCATCTGGCTCATACTTTTCAATTACATACTTCATTGGTCCGTGTCCACCTTTTGACCCTATTGCTAATCCTTTGTCTAATATCATTGGGGACCATTTATCGGTTGCCAACATCAGGTCGTTCTTAGAAGACAAGGTCCTCAATAGCTCACCTATTCGAAGCTTTGACTGCTGAATGCTTCGCTTGTGCATATTTATGATTTTCATGCCTTTATGTTGATTAGCAGATTTAAATTAAAAGACCCTGAATTTGCTGCTTCCATGTTTATGCAAACGGTTGAGGAAGGGCTTTGGGGATTGTTCGCGCTGGCTGGGTGGCTCGGTTTGGCCGGCCCTACTGGGGTGCGGGCAACGTGTTGCCCGCCACGGCCGCTGACAATGCCGCCATTCGGGCCCTGGAAAAAAAAGCATTTTGAAGTAGCGCCGCTGCCTATCGCAAATGCAGCTGCCGTAGCACCTCCTGCCGGTAGGTGTTGCCCACGGGCACCTCGCGCGGGCCCACCAGCAATACATTGCCACTCAGGCGCTCCACGCTGCTTAGGTTCACCAGGTAGGACTTGTGGGTGCGCATGAACTGGCCGGCGGGCAGCTGGCTTTCCATCTGCTTCATTGTTTCGGCGGTGAGCAGCATGCGGCCTGAGGCCAGGTAGCATTTCACAAAATTGCCGTAGCCCTCCACAATGCGCAGGTCGGCAAAACGCACCCGTTCGGTGCCAGCATCGGTTTTCAGAAAAATAAAGTCGGGAGCCGGAGACGCAGTGGGCATGGCCGCCGCTGGAGGCAGAGCAGATGGAGCCGTAAGGCCAGTCTGCAAGCGGCTGATGGCCTTCACAAACCGTTCGAAGCGAATGGGTTTCAGCAGGTAATCCACCACGCCTAGGTCGAAGGCGTCGATGGCGTGGGCCGCGTGGGCCGTGCACAGCACCACGGCTGGCGGCTGGGGCAGGGCGCGCAGCAGCTCGAGGCCGGTGAGCTCGGGCATGTCCACGTCCAAAAACAGCACGTCGACGGGCGTGGTGCGCAGCAAGGTGAGGGCTTCCACAGCGCCGTAGCAGCTGCCGGCCCAGGTCACGAGGCCCGGCAGGCGGTCAAGGTACGTGCGCAGCACGGTGTGGGCCAGGGGCTCGTCGTCAACCAACAGGCAGCGCAGGGGAGCAGGCATTGGGCGAAAATGTATGATGTAGAAACGCCTAGTTGCGTCCCTTCATTGAACGATAATGGGTGGCTGGGCGCGTTTCCGACACCTTTAACCTGCAACTGGCGCTGTAGCGTTGTAGAGGCGCAAATAGGCGTCTTCTACAACGCTACAGCGCCAGTTGCAGGTTAGCGGCGTAAAACGTGCTGCTGGACTCAATGTCAAGCTGGTGGCGCTGGCCGGGGTAGTACTGCGCCAGCCGGGCCCGCAAGGTAGGCAGCCCCAGGCCGGAGGGCACCGCTCGAAAGTGCGGCGGAATGCTGTTGCCGGTACGCAGGGTCAGGCCCACATCGGTTTGGGTGAGTTCGATGCGAATGGTGTTCTGGCCGCTGGGGCCGATGGCGTGCTTGAAGCAGTTTTCGACCAGCGGCAGCAGCAGCAGGGGAGCCAGGGGCTGCTCGGGGTGGGGCAGGTCCACGGTGAATTCCACTTGCGTGTTGTGGCGCAGGCGCAGCTTTTCTAGCCCGATGTAGTTGGCCAGGTACTCGGCCTCGGTGCCCACGGTCACGGTGGCCTGGCGGGAGCTGTCGAGCTGGTAGCGCATCAGGCCGGCCAGCTGCAGCAGCGCCTCGGGCATCTGGTCGGGGGCGGCCAGGCTCAGGCCATACAGGTTGTTGAGGGTGTTGAAAAGGAAGTGCTGGTTGACCTGCGCTTTGAGCAGGCTCAGCTCGGTTTCGAGCTGCAGGGCCCGCAGCTGCTGCATCTGGAAGTGGCTCACGATGCCGCGCCGCACGTAACGGGCAATGGTGGCAATGAGCAGAAACAGCAGCAGGTTGCCCACCGCGTGGCCGTACAAAGAAGCAGCCGTTTGATTCGGAGCGCCCGCGTTTGCCCCCGCAATACTTTCCACTTCGCTGAGTAAATCGAGCAGGGCTCCGGCTGTCAACACCAAGCCCAGGGTAGCTGCGGCATATAACGCGTAGCGCCGTTGCTCCATGAAGCGCGTGAGCAGCCAACCGTGCACATAAATGGCGGGTGCCACCACGACCAGCGAGAGGACCTGCAGCCGCAGCCCGTCCTGCGGTTGAGCCCCGGTGAAGTTGGCCCACGCCAGGGCGCCATGGTAACCTAGTATGAGCAGCCAAACCACCCCGTGGCGGAAGGCCCGCAGCCTGATAAACTGTGCAATTGCCATGCTGCAAAACTACTGAAACCGGCCAGCGGCATTCAATTTAAAATGACCAACTGCGTTGGTCAGCGCCAGAGAGTAGTTGGTCATGCTTTAGCCGATTACCGTCATGAATATGTGTTAGCCGGCCACGGTAGGAGGAGATTTGTCCCCCACAAGCCACTACCTCATCTTCTTTCTCATGTCCCTCACCATTACTAACCTCTCCAAAACCTACCCCAACGGCACCCAGGCCCTCAAAAACGTCAGCCTGGACATTCCTACCGGCATGTTTGGCCTGCTGGGCCCCAACGGGGCCGGCAAGTCCAGCCTGATGCGCACCATTGCCACGCTGCAGGACGCCGACACGGGTTCCATCCGGCTCGACGATATTGACGTGCTGCGCGATAAGGAGGCGGTGCGCCGGGTGCTAGGCTATTTGCCGCAGGAGTTTGGCGTGTATCCCAGTGTAAGCGCCGAGGAGCTGCTCAACCATTTTGCTACCCTCAAGGGCATTGCCAACGGCCAGGAGCGCAAGGAGATGGTGGCGGCCCTGCTGCATCAGACCAACCTGTATGACGTGCGCAAAAAGCACGTGGGCGGCTACTCCGGCGGCATGAAGCAGCGTTTCGGCATCGCGCAGGCGCTGCTGGGCAACCCCCGCCTCATCATTGTGGACGAACCCACCGCCGGCCTCGACCCCGCCGAGCGGAACCGCTTCCACAACCTGCTGAGTGAGATTGGCGAAAACCTGGTTGTGATTCTGAGCACCCACATTGTGAGCGACGTGAGTGACCTCTGCCGCCACATGGCCATCATCAACAAGGGCGAGGTGCTGCTCACCGGCGACCCGCTCACGGTGATGCACAACCTACGGGGCAAAATCTGGAAAAAGCTGGTTGAGAAGCAGGAACTGCCGGCGCTGCAAGCCAGCCAGCAGGTTATCAGCTCGCGCCTGTTCGCGGGCCAAACCGTGGTGCATATCCTGGCCGACTCGGCCCCGGACAGTGGGTTTGAGGCGGTGAATCCGGACCTGGAGGACGTGTATTTCTCGGAAATTAAGAATTATGAGGGGAGAGTAAAAAATGGGTTTGTGACGGCGTGAGGAATATTTCGCGCAGAGTCCCGCCGTGGTTGGCGCAGGGCTTCGCAGGGTGCTGCCACCGTCCGTTTTCACTTCTCAATTTCTAATTGCCGCTCATGTTTCTTCCTATACTCCTTTTCGAACTGAAATACCGGCTGAAGCGCCCGGCTACCTGGATTTACTTTGCCATCCTGTTCATGCTGGCGTTTCTGCTGGTCACGGCGGCGGGCGGCGGCTTCGGGCCGGGCAGCGACGTGAGCATCGGCGGCGACGGGCAGGCGGTGAAAATCAACGCGCCGTTTTCGGTTTCCATTACGATTACCCTGCTGAGCGTGTTCGGCGTCATCATTGCCTCTTCGCTCATGGGCAACCCGGTGTACCGCGACTTTGAGCACCGCACCCACCCGTTGTTCTACACTACGCCCATCAGCAAATTCGGCTACCTGGGCGGGCGCTTTCTGGGGTCTTATCTGATTGCGGCGCTCGTGTTCAGCGGCATCGGGCTGGGCATCGGGCTGGCCGGCATCATGCCCTGGATAGAGCAGGACCGGTTTCTGGCCAGCACGCCGCCGGGCACCTACCTGTGGCCCTACCTCACGCTGGTGCTGCCCAACCTGCTGTTTACGGGCGCCATTTTCTTTACCACGGCCACGCTCACGCGCAACATCCTGAGCACTTACATCGGCGCCGTACTGCTGTTGGTGGCTTACATCGTCTCCGTCGCCTACCTGAATGATCTGAAGAACGAGCACCTGGTAGCGGCGTTGGACGCTTTCGGCCTTACGGCCCTGGAATTTACTACGCGCTACCTCACCACCCCGGAGAAAAACACCCTGCTCGTGCCGCTGTCCAGCTACCTGCTGCTCAACCGGGCCGTGTGGCTGAGCTTTGGGCTGGCGCTGCTGGCGTTTTGCTACGCGCGGTTTACGTTTTCGGCGCTGGCTTCGGAAAAGGTGTCGAAGAAGGTTCGGCACGCCTCAGCAGCTACGGCTGGCGCGCTGGCGGAAGCTGATGCGGTGCAGCCAGGCTTACCCGGCGGCCTGCGCCTGCCGCGCGTGACGCAGGTTTTCTCCGGTGGCCTGAGCCTCAGCCAGTGGTGGAGCCTGACTAGGCTGGAGTTTTGGGGTATCGTGCGCAGCCGCTACTTCGCGGCTATTGCCGGCGCCGGCATCATTGTGCTGCTGGCTACCGCTTCCCAGGCCGGCAAGACGTTCGATACCCCCACCTTTCCGCTCACCAGTCAGTACCTGAGCATCGCGGGCGGGCCGTTTTTCCTGTTCCTGTTCGCCATCATCATCTTCTACAGCGGCGAGCTGGTCTGGCGCGAGCGCCAGGCCGGCGTGGCCCAGATTGTTGATGCCGTGCCGATTCCCAACGGGGTGCCGTTTCTGAGCAAGCTGGCCGCGCTGGGACTGGTGCAGGTGGTGCTCATGGCCGTAGTGATGGGGTGTGGCCTGCTCACCCAAACGCTGAAAGGCTACTTCAACTTCGAAATCGGCCTGTACCTGCAGGCGCTGTTCCTCTACCAGCTGCCCTTCCTGCTGCTACTCTGTGTGCTGGCCATGGTAACGCAGGTAGTGGTGAATAATAAGTACCTGGGCTTCGCCGTCATCATGGTGTACTACCTGGCCGACGCGTTTCGGCCGCAAATCGGCCTGGGCCACCGGCTGCTGGATTTTGGGGGCAGCATCACGCCCGGCCCCTACTCAGCCATGAACGGCTACGGCCATTTTCTGCCCGCCTTCTGGTGGAACAAGCTGCTCTGGGCCGGCGTAGCCCTGCTGATGGTGCTGGCCGCCACGCTGCTCTGGGTGCGCGGCACCGACACCACCGGCCGCCTGCGCGAGGCGCGCCGCCGCTGGAGTGCCGGCAGCAGCGCCACGCTGGCGCTGGGCCTGCTCATCAGCCTGGGTGCCGGCGGCTACATCTTCTACAATACTAACGTGTTGAACCAGTACCTCAGCCCCAAGGCCGGCGAGCAGCAGCAGCTGGCCTACGAGCAGCAGTACCGCCGCTACAAAGACGTGCCGCAGCCCCGCGTCACGGCCGTGAGCCTGAAGACCGACATCTTTCCCAGCACCCGCGCCGTGCGGTTCCGGGGTCAGTTTACGCTGGTAAACAAGCACGCGGAGCCGCTGGACTCGGTGATTGTGAGCTTGCCCGCAGAGCGGCATCCGCGGGTGCGTAGCCTCGCGCTGGGTGCCCCCGGCCAGGCCACCCTGGCCCTGAACGACACCACCTTTGGCTTCCGCATCTACCGCCTGGCCCGGCCCCTGGCTCCTGGCGACTCGCTGGCCCTGCGTCTGGATTTGTTTTATCAGGAGCGCGGCTTCCCTAACGCGGGCTCCAACACGGACATCGTGTACAATGGCACGTTTATCAGCAACGGCTACCTGCCCGGCCTGGGCTACCGCGAGGAAGTCGAAATCAGCGGCGACCAGGACCGCAAAAACTATGGCCTGAAGCCCAAGCCCCGCATGGCCAGGGTCGATGACCTGAAGGCCCGCCAGAACACCTACATCGGCACCGATGCCGACTGGATACGCTTCCGGACCACCGTCAGCACCGAAGCCGACCAGACGGCCGTGGCCCCCGGCTACCTCCAAAAGGAGTGGGTGAAGGACGGCCGCCGCTACTTCACCTACGTGATGGACCGGCCCATGAAAAACTTCTACACCTTTCTGTCGGCCCGCTACAAAACCTATTCCGACCAGTGGGTAGACACGGCCGGCCGGCGCACCATCCCGGTGGTTATCTACTACCACCCGGGCCACGAGTACAACCTCAAGCGCATGGCCGAAGGTGCCAAGGACGCGCTGGCGTACTGCTCCCGGAATTTCTCACCCTACCAGCATCGGCAGCTGCGCATCCTGGAGTTTCCGCAGTATGCGGCCTTCGCCCAAAGCTTCGCCAACACCATTCCGTTCTCGGAAGCCATTGGCTTCGTGGCCGATGTGGACGACAACAACCCAGAGGACTTGAACATACCCTACTACATAACGGCCCACGAAGTGGCGCACCAGTGGTGGGGCCACCAGGTAGTGGGCGGCGCCGTGCAGGGCAGCACGCTTATGTCGGAAGCCATGTCTGAGTACTCAGCCCTCATGGTGCTCAACCACCACAACGGAGCCAGCACCATGCAGCGCTTTCTCAAGCTCGACATGAGCCGCTACCTGCAGGGCCGCAGCACCGAGCAGAAAAAGGAGGTGCCGCTGGCATTGGTCGAGAATCAGCAGTACATCCACTACCGCAAAGGCTCCGTGGTGATGTATGCGCTGCAGGACTACCTGGGTGAGGCCACCCTCAACGGCGCCCTGAAAAAGTACGTGGCCGCCACCGCCTTCCAGCAGCCGCCCTACACCAACTCGCCCGAGTTTATCGGCTACCTGCGCCGCGCTGCGCCCGACTCGCTGCAGCCGTATATCACCGACCAGTTTGAGCGCATCACCCTGTTCGACAACCGCGTGACCACCGCTACCAGCAAGAAGCTGCCCAACGGCCAGTACCAAGTGGACTTCACGGTGAAGAGCAACAAGTTCTACGCCGACAGCTCCGGTAATCAGCGCCCGGCCGACCAGAGCCGCGACGCCCTGCCAGTGGCCGTATTCCCAGAGCTGGGCAAAGACAAAAAGCCCGTGCCGCCGATGTTGATGGTGAAGCGCCGCCTGCGCCCCGGCGACAACCGGCTCCGCTTTGTGGTGAACAAGAAGCCTGCTTCAGTAGCCATAGATCCTTACAACATGATTATCGACCGGCGGCTGGACGACAACGTGAAGGAGCTGTAATAAGCGTTTCGGCCCGGCCCTGCGGCTTTTCAGGCTAAATGCGCCAGTCTAAGCTCCTGGCCGCGGGGGCGCCCGCGCCCATTTGCGCCGCAGGAAGTGTTGGCTCGCGCCGGCTACCCGGTGCGCGGCTTGGCACCGGTGCCGGGGCAAATGCCGGGGGCCTGTACATGCCCCGGCAGAACCCTTCTTTCGCATTCTCTTTTAACCTTACCCCCTTGCGTTAACATGAAAACATCAACCTGGAAGTGCGCGGACTGGCTGGCCCAGCGGTTTGTCATCACCCTGGAACGGCAGCGGGAGGGGCAGCTGCTGTTTACGAGCTGGTGGCATCATGACGCGGTATACACCGACCACGACACGAAGCTCCAGTTTGCGCGAAAGAGCTTTTGGAGCAGCGACATTTTCATAACGAAAGACGGCGAGCCGCTGGGGGAGATTCGCTTCGGCCTGTTCGGCGAACCGGCGTTAACGCGGGCGAGTGGCGAACTTTTTGTGCTCTCCACCAGCCTGTGGGAACAGGAGGCGTACTGGAAGACGGCGGGTGGGGAAACGCTGATGCGGTTCCAGCAAGCGGCCCTGAGTTTTATAGGCAAGGGCGTCATCCGCTCGGCGGAGGCGCTGCCCCGCGAGCTGGAAACCCTCCTGGTCAGCAGCGGAGTGTTTGCCCAGCAGCTGAGCCGCAACCGCACCGTGTTGCTGGTCGCCATGCTGCTGCTCCTGATTGCGGGAAACGGCTAACGCTGAGTCGGGGAGTTTGGGGCTATCAACGTACCCTGCCCACCGCCTGTGGTAATTTGCGAAGCATTAGCCGGCAGCTTGCTGTAGTAAGAAACACAAGCAAAGAGGCTATCCAAATGGTCTGAAAAGCAAAACGAGCATTATTGAGTGCCTACTTTGGCTGCTAGAACTCCAACCATGGCAATTGAGGTGATCTAGCTAAGCCGGACAGAATTGGGACATTGTTTGAAGTTGCTTTTCGAAGAGGTTGGGCGCGAGGTAACCGAGCGAGGAATGACGTCGTTCCGCGTTGTAATAAGCGATGTGGTGGCTGATTTCCAGCCGGGCTTCGGCCAGGCTGGAAAAGCGGCCGCCGTCGCGCAGTTCGGCTTTGAAGCGGCTCCAAAATGATTCGGCGTGGGCGTTATCGTAGCAGTTGCCCCGCCGGCTCATGCTCGGCAAAGCCCCGTGGCGGGTGAGCAGTTGCTTGAAACGGGTGGCCGTGTACTGGCTGCCCTGGTCGGAATGAACGATGAGCCCCGCCGGGGGCTGGCGTACGGCTAAGGCGCGGCGCAACGCTTCGCTGACCAGGTCCTCGGGCATGGTGTCGCGCACGTCCCAGCCCACGATTTTGCGCGAACAGCGGTCCAGCCACACGGCCAGATACAGCCAGCCGCCGCCTTGGCGGGGCAAGTATGTGATGTCGCCGACCCAGACCCGGTTCGGGGCCGTGGGGGCCGGCTGGCCAAGCAAGCGGTTGGGCGCGGCGCGCACGGCCGGGTCGGAATCGGTGGTGCGCGGCACGAACGAGCAGGGCTGCTGGGCGCGCAGGCCGTGCGCGTGGAGCACGCGGCGGATGCGCCTGCGGCCCACCGCGTGGCCCTGGACCTGCACTTCGGCGCGCATCCGGCGCGTGCCGTAGCGCTGGCTGTGGCGCGCAAATGCCTCGCGCACGGCTACTTGCCAGGCCGGCTCTATTGCCGACACCTGCTGCCGGCGCTGCCAGGCATAATAGGCGGCCGGGGCCACGCGCAGCACCTGGCAGAGCTGGCGCACCGGCACCCGGGCCTGCCGCTGGGCGATGTGCTGGTAGGTGCTCACGGGGTCGCCTGGCCGAAGAGGACCAAGGCTTTTTTTAAAATATCGAGCTCCTGCTCGGCCCGTTTGAGCCGGGCGCGCAGGGCACGGACCTCCGGGTCGCGGGCGACGTCGGCACTGCCCACCTCGGCCACGAGCTGCACTTGCTGCCACCGGTAGAGCAGCTTGGGGCTGATGCCCAACTGACGGGCCGCGGCCTGCGTGCTCCGACTCTCCGAAGCCAGGCGCAGCGCCTCGGCCTTGAAGGCCTCATCATATTTACGCCGTTGGTCGGGCGACGCCCCGATTGATTTTGTTGCCATGACAGAAGAACTATACGTCCTTCTTCTGTCCGTCATGCCTAGACCAACTCAGGCAGTGTTGAAGCTACACCCAGCGTTTAACGTCGGACTAGGTCCAACTACTAAATCACCTCATGGTATACTTGTCAGAAGACCTATAGTTTGACTATCTGTCCCAGGTTCCTGCGGTTTCGTCACATTCTCACTCGGCCGCGTTTTTCATGCGTTAACCTTGTGAAAAAAGATAATGAAGTCGCGCTGGCCAAAACACGAGCTGATAACCATTACGCTGGTGACCTCTCTCGCACTTATCAACTGTTTGTGGGAAGGTAGCCGCATCACGGCTGAACAAGTACACAGCCACTACGCAGTTCCGTTTCGGGCGCACAATCAGCCGTTTGATCTTTATCGTAATGTGCTCGGGCCTCAGTTCGGCGCGGTGTTGCTCTTTTACGGCTGGTACCTGTACTGCCGTTTTCTGTTGGCTTCGGAGAGTGCTCGCCACCGGCGAAAAACGCAGCTGCGTCACGCCGGGACCGGGCTGCAGTTGGTCGTGGCGGCCTGCTCGCTGGCGCTGGGCGTGAACGTTGCGACCTACTACGCCCAGCCCGCCTACTTCAACTACGACGGGTTTGGCCTGCTCGCCTGGTTGGGGTACAACGACGCCCCGCTGACAAATTGGTTGACCGGGTTGGACCGGGCCCTGGTCCTGACCGCCGTGTTGGCAGCTTACCTAATGGGACGGGAACACGTTATCCGGCATCTTGAACGGCCGGGAGCTACAGCCGTTTACCGCGTGCTGGTGAGCAATCAGATAACGGCCGCCGTGGTTCCTTTCTTGTTGCTGCCGCTGGTACTTCACACCCTGCAATTGGTCGACAACGACCTTTTTTATCTGTTGTACTTCAGCCTGCTGCCCGCGGCTGCGCTCACCTATTTCAGTCTTACCTACTGGCTGCTTCCGACTTACTGGCAGCAGCCGCGCATCACCTTTGCGTTCGTGGCCCGGCTGCTGTTGTCCACGGCTCTGTACTCGTTTCCTTTTGCTGTGTTTTTTCAGCAAACAGGGCCTTTTGGTCCCGTTTGGCTGGGGTCTTGGGCCGTGCAATTGCTCCTAGTCACTCCTACCGCCTGGGTGCGCTACGTGCAGCACAAAGATAAAATCCGGCAGTTACTCGGCCTTAAACAAGCCCTTGTCCAATCCACCGCGACGCTGCAGGCGCTACGGGCCCAGATTAATCCTCACTTTTTGTTCAACGTCCTGAATGCCTTGTACGGGTCGGCCCTGGCGCGCGGCGCGCAGGAAACTGCAGTAGGCATCCAGCAGTTGGGCGATATGATGCGCTTCATGCTGCACGACAATCATCAGGACTTTATTCCCTTGCGCCGGGAAACGGACTACCTACAGAATTACTTGGCCTTGCAGCAGTTGCGCGTGCAGGCGGCGGCCCACGTAACGATTGAAGCCGACATCGCCGACGACGCCACGGACCGCTACCGGATAACCCCGATGGTGCTGATTCCCTTTGTTGAAAACGCCTTCAAGCACGGCCTCTCCGGCACAGAAAAGTCGTGGATACGCGTCCGATTCCGCTGCGACGCCGAGCGAATCCACTTCCAGGTCCGCAACAGCGTTCACGCGCAAGCAGCCCCGGACCCGGACACAGGGGCGTCGGGGGTGGGCCTGCCTAACGTGGCGGAACGCCTGCGGTTGGTCTACGGCGACCGGCACGGGCTTGCCTACGGAAGCAGCCACGGAGAATTCACGGTGGATCTCTGGATTAATCACGCTCTCAACTAACCGAACGGTGAACACCTTGAACGCAATCGTCCTTGACGACGAACCCGTGGCGCTCGACGTCATCCGGCAATTGGTGGCCGAAGTGCCCTTCGTGCGCGTGGCTCGGTACTTCACCTCCCCGTTCGACGCCGCCGGTTTTTTGCAGCAGAACAGCATCGATTTACTGTTTTTGGACATCAAAATGCCGGGAATATCGGGGGTTGACTTGCTCAAAACCCTGTCCCGTCCGCCCCTGGTCATTTTCACCACCGCCCACAGCGAGCACGCCGTGCACAGCTTTGAGCTGAATGCCCTCGATTACCTGCTCAAGCCGTTCTCGCAAGCGCGGTTCCTGCAGGCGTGCAACCGGGCCCAAGAACAGTATAAATTAAAAAACGCGCCTAGCCGGGACGTTGTACCAACGTTCGTGTTCGTCAAGAGCGGCAGCCAGCAGGTACGCGTGGAACTGAGCGAGGTGTTGTACGCTGAGAGCGTGGGCAACTACGTGCAATTCGTGTTGACGACGCAACGCGTGGTGTCACGCTTGACCATGAACGAGGCTATGGCCCTGCTCCCTTCGTCGGTGTTTCTGCGCGTTCACCGCTCGTTTGTGGTGGCGAAACAGCAGGTCACCAAGGCCGACCGGCGCAGCGTCTGGGTGCAGCGGCACGAACTGCCCATTGGTGCCACCTACGCCCAGGAAGTAGACGATTTTATCCAGCTTCACCGAATAAACTGAGCGGCTGCGCCCGCCGGCGGCTGCTATTCCTTACTACTTTATGAAAAAGATACTCACCCTGCTGCTGGTGCTGCTGGCGACGGCACCGTTGTGCGCGCACGCCCAAACGCCCGCCCTGGAACTGGAAGCATTGCTGCGAGCCTACGCTGACCGCGGCGACTTTGCCGGCTCCGTACTGGTAGCCCGGCACGGGAAAATATTGCTAGAGAAAGGCTATGGCCTTGCTAATCGCCGCACTCATGCCCCGAACGGACCCGACACCCGCTATCCGATTGCCTCGGTCACCAAAACCTTCACGGCCGCGCTCGTGCTGCACTTAGCCGAGCGTAACAAGCTGGCAATAACGGACAAACTCAGCCGGCACTACCCCGATTTCCCGCACGGCGACAGCATCACGCTGGCGCAGTTGCTCAGCCACACGTCGGGCATTTACGACTACACCCAACTCAACGACTTCATGCTAAGCGAAACGGCTCGGCCTGCCACCGAGCAGCGGATGCTGGCGCTGTTCCGGAACCAGCCGCTGGATTTCGCGCCCGGCACGGATTGGCGTTACAGTAATTCCGGGTACTCCCTGCTGGGGTACATCATCGAGAAAGCAACCGGGTTGCGCTACGCCCAAGCCATCCAAAAAACCATTTTTACTCCCCTGGGCATGGCCCGTAGCGGGTTCGACTACCAACGCCTCGCCGACGCCACGAAGGCGGCGGGCTACTACGCGGAAGTGGGCAAAGCGTACGTGAAAGAAACCCCTTCCATTGACCCATCCATCAGCTTTGCCGCCGGGGCGCTGTATTCGACGGTGGGCGACTTGTACAAGTGGCACATGGGGCTGCAGCGCCACCGAACCATGGGAGCGGCGTCGGCAGTCCGGGCTTACACGCCGGTAAGAAACCACTATGGCTACGGCTGGGTGATTGATTCCGTCGCGGGCCAGCGTACGGTTTCGCACAGCGGCGGCACTTGGGGCTTTCGCAGCACCTTGGTGCGGGTTCCAGCCGACGACGTGTGCATCGTGCTGCTCAGCAACACGGAAACCCCCAGCCTCGATGCCATCGCGAAAGGCTTGCTGGCCGTCCTCTACGGCCAGCCTTACCAACTGCCTGTGACCAAGCACGCCATTGCCCTAGCGCCCGAAATGCTCCGGCCGTACACGGGCACGTACTTGATAAAAGAGCAAGACCTGGTGGTGGACGTGAAGCTGGAGAACGGGGTGCTGCAAACCTATCCCTTCCACGGCCCCCGGGGCGAACTGGCGGCGCTGTCCGAAACCCGGTTTTTTATTCGCGAGCAGGAAGAGTTTGAAGTGTCCTTCACCCGAGATGCGCAGGGCCGCGTGCTCACAATGATTTTGCACGCCAACGGCCGCGACAAAGTGGGCGAAAAAATAAAGTAGGCGGTTCGGTTGAAGGGTTCCAAAACTCGCCTTGGTTAAAAGTTAGGTACAAAGATTAAACGGACGGCCACTCGGTGGCCGTCCGTTTAATCTTTGTACCTAACTTTTAACCAAGGCGACTATTATGCGCCCCCCTAAACTACCGGATGTTCAACTTTTGCGTTTTTATCGTTCCCCTTTTCACCCCCTGATCTAGTGCCTTTCCGCCCCCACAGTAGGTTATTCTTTTCGCTACTCTTCTGGCTCATCGGGTGTGCCGCCGCGCCGGTGGCCGGTGTGGCACAAACCGCCCCCATGGGGAGTACAGCGACCGATTCCATTCACTTACCTAGTACCTATCGGTTCATCATTACCCGCTTACCCGCTAATACGCCGGCCGATGCGGCCTTCTATCTGGTCGGCTCCTTCAATAACTGGCAGCCTGCGGATGCCCGCTACCGGTTTCGGCCGCAGCCCAATGGGTTGTTCGGCCTGGTGTTGCGCACGACGCAGGCGCGCATCGAATACAAGGTGTCGCGGGGGAGCTGGGCCGCTGTTGAGGGCAGCGGGCACGGGCAGGTGCGGGCCAACCGGGTGGCGACGCGCCAGCAGGCCCGGGCCGGCGAGCTGGAAGTGCGCGTGCAAAGCTGGGAAGATTTGGCCAGCACCTTCCAATTCTACTCCCTTTACGACCTGTTGCTGCTGTTCTCGTGCCTGCAGGGGCTGCTGCTGGTAGTGGCCATTCCCAATACGCAGCACGCCAACCGGGTGGCCAATCGGTGGCTGCTGTGGCTGTTGGGCCTGGGGGCGCTGGCCATGCTGCTCACGGTGGTGAGCAGCTACCGCGAGGTGGCTAACGCGTATCCCAAACTGGCGCTGCTGCCTGATTTTATCTGGTTTCTCTACGGGCCGCTGTTTTACTGCTACCTGCGCCGCCTGCTGTTCAACGAAGCGCAACCGCCCCGCCAGTGGCTGTATCTGCTGCCGGCGGGCCTGCAGCTGCTGGTGTATTTGCCCTATTTTCTGCTCGATAGCTACGAGTTTCAGCTCAAGCTGGTGAGCCACGACGGTACGCTCCGCGCGGTGCTGCTGGCAACCGGGGCCGCCGCTTGGCTGAGCAATGGAGCCTATTGGCTGGCCTGCCGGCGCACCCTGCGGGCCTATACCCGGCAGTACGAAGCCAGCGTTTCGTATGAGCAGAACTTGCAGTACCTCGGTACGGTGTTGGGTATTCAGGCGGCTTGCCTGGCCTTGTGGGGGTTTCTGTTTGTGCTCGTGCTGGCCAGCCGTTGGGTGGAGTTCGATGTGTATTCGCTGGCGGCCCGCAACGTGGAATTAATCTGGCTGACGTTTTCCACCCTGCCCTACTTTTTGGGCTACGTCGCTATCCGGCAGCCCGAAATCTTTAAGCTGGTGCCCGCCGCCCCGGCGTATCCTGCGGACATCCCAGCGCCTGCCTTGCCGTTGCCGGCAGCCGCGCCAGCAGCACCGCCAGTCACCACGCCGGTAGAAGCGCCGCGCCCTAGCCCGGCCCGGCCGCCGCTGGCCCTCGACCAGCCGGCCTTGCAGGCCACCGTGACCGACTACATGCAGCAGCATAAGCCGTACCTCAACCCCAACCTGACCATCCACGAGCTGGCAACCGGCCTGAAGCTGCCGCCGCATGTGCTCTCGAAAGTCATCAACGAGGGATTTGAGAAGAACTTTTTCGACTTCATTAATTCTTACCGGGTTGAGGAATTCAAAGCGGTGATGGCCACGCCGCGCGCCCAGCACTACAGCCTGCTGGGGGTGGCGCTGGAAGTGGGCTTCAACTCCAAAACCGCCTTCAACCGGGCGTTCAAAAAGCAAACCGACCAGACCCCGCGCCAGTATTTCAACGGCGTCAGCGAGGAGTGAGCAGCCGTGGTACGGGAGCCGGGGCTAGGTAGGAGCCCTGGCGGCGGCCCCGCTGAAGTGCCGCATTTCAAAAGCGGTACCTGTTTTCTGTGCTGCAATCATAAGGATTTCAGGGTTTTAAAAAGTGGATATGTCAAAAGTAACCGCTTTCGGAAAACGGGGCGCTGCGCGAAAAGCGGCGCGGTAGGTTTGCCTAACCCATTCGGCCAGGCGACGGATATCTCGTCCGGCCGGGACGGTACTCAACCCTTCCGTTCACCCGCCGGCCGCTGAGCCGGCCCTGCTTTTCCCCCTCATGTCCTTCCCCAAAACCTTGCTGGTGCTGCTGCTCGTACTCGTGAGCCGGCTGGCCGCCAGCGCCGCGCCCCTTGCCAAGCCGGCCGCGTCCATTAGCCGCATCGACCCGACCTTCTGGTGGGTGGGCATGAAAAATCCGAAACTGCAATTGCTGGTGCACGGCCCGGGCCTGGCCACCAGCCGGGTGAGCCTGGCCAGCTACCCGGGCGTGACGTTCGACGGCTTTCAGCGACTGGAAAGCCCCAACTACCTGCTCGTCAATCTCACCATCAGTCCGGCGGCCCGGCCCGGCAAGCTGCAGCTGACCTTTGCCGGCAAGCAGAAAAGCACGTACGCGTACGAGTTGCGGGCCCGCACGACGCCCGGCGACAAATCGCAAGTGCAGGGCATTAGCAGCGCCGACCTCATTTACCTGCTCATGCCCGACCGGTTTGCCAACGGCGACCCGACCAACGACGTGGTCAAAGGTAACCGCGCCCCCGGCGTGGCCCGCGACTCGATGTACGCCCGGCACGGGGGCGACCTGCGGGGCATTGAGCAGCATTTCAACTACCTGAAAGAACTGGGCGTGACGGCCATCTGGCCCACGCCGGTGGTCGACAACAACATGCCCAAAGCGGGTTACCACGGCTACGCCCTCACCGACTATTATGCGGTGGACCCGCACTACGGCACCAACGAGGACTACGTGCGCTTTGTGCAACGCGCCCACCGGCAGGGCTTGAAAGTGATTCACGACGTGGTGCTCAACCACATTGGCAGTGGCCATTACCTGTGGCTCGACCAGCCGGCCCGGGACTGGTTTCACCAGTGGCCCCAGCCCACGAAGGGCAACTACCGCAACGGCACGGTGAACGACCCGCACGTAGCCGCCTTGGACCGCACGTTCTTCAGCACTACCTGGTTTGATGTCACCATGCCCGACCCGGCCCAGGAGAATCCGTTAGTGGCGACGTACCTCATCCAGAATTTCCTGTGGTGGGTGGAATACACCGGCGTCGACGGCTACCGCGTGGATACCTACACCTACTCTGACCCTACCTTTTTGATGAACTGGGGCCAGGCCATTCTCGACGAGTACCCGCAGCTGGGCATGTTTGGCGAAACCTGGATGCAGGAAGCCGAGGGCGTGGCCCAACAGGCGTTCTGGACCCGTAACGTGTTTCCGCCCGTAGGCGGCTTCAAGAGTAACCTGCCCGGTGCCATTGACTTTATCTTGCGCCAGGCCCTGCTCGAGAGCCTGACCAAACCGGCCGGCTTTGCCGAGGGCGTGGCCAAGCTCTACTACGCCGTGCAGGGCGACTGGATGTACGAAGATGCCAGCCGCAACGTCATTTTTCTGGACAACCACGACGTGGACCGCGTGTTTTCGGTGCTGGGCGAAGACGTGCGCAAGCAGAAAATGGCGCTGGCCTGGCTGCTCACCGAGCGCGGCATTCCGCAGCTCTACTACGGCACCGAGGTGCTGATGAAGAACTTCAGCCGCCCCGACGGCCTGCTGCGCTCCGATTTCCCCGGCGGCTTTCCCGGCGACAAGCAAAACGCCTTCACGGCCGCCGGCCGCACCCCGGCCCAGCAGGACATGCACGAGTACGTACGCCGGCTGGCCCAGTACCGCAAAACGCATCCGGTGCTGCAAACCGGGCAGCTTACGCACTTCGTGCCGGAGGATGGCGTGTATACGTACTTCCGCCACAACGCCCAAGGGCAAAGCGTACTGGTGATGATGAACTGCAGCGCGGCCGCCAAAACGGTACCGCTGACCCGGTTTGCTGAACGCCTGAAGGGCTATACCGCCGCGCAGGATGTGCTGACCAATGCCGTCGTTTCAGACCTGCAAACCGCCTTCGTACCGGCATACACCGCCCTGGTGTGGGAATTGCGCTAAACCCAAAGGAGTAGCTACGGCTTATGGCACCTATCCTTGTCCTGGGCGGCACGAGCTTCGACCACATCGTGACCTTGCCTGAGCTGCCGGCTCCGCAGCCGCGGACCATCCACCAGGCGCCTTTCCACGAAGGAACGGGCTCCACCGGGGCAGGCAAGGCCCTGGCCCTCACAAAGCTGGGCCTACCGACTACGTTGTATTCGGCCGTGGGCGATGATGCCTACGGCCGCCACATCGTCGCGGATTTGCAGGCGCAGGGTGTGCGGGCCCACTACGTGGTGGACCCCGCCGGCACCGAGCGTCACATCAACCTGATGGATGCCCGCGGCCAGCGCATCTCCTTGTTTATCACGCAGTCCTCGCCACAGCTGGCATTCGATCAGGCCCAGGTAATGGCCCTGCTGCAAGACAGCGCGTGCCTGGTGCTGAATATCCTCAGCTATTGCAAGCAGTTAATTCCCTTGCTGGCTGGCTACCCCCACCCCATCTGGACCGACCTGCACGACTACGATGGGCACAACCCCTACCACCAACCGTTTATCGAGGTGGCTCACTACGTTCATCTCAGTTCGGATACCCTGCCCGATTACAGACCCGTGATGCAACAGCTGCGGGCCGCGGGCAAGCGCCTGGTGGTATGCACCCACGGCGCGGCAGGAGCTACCCTGCTCACGGCCGAGGGCCAGTGGTTGGAGCAGGCGGCCGTACCAGCCCGGGTCCTAGTTGACAGCAACGGGGCCGGGGACAACTTTTTTGCCGGTTTCCTCTACGGCTGGCTACACCAGGAGCCGGCGCAAAAATGCCTGCAATACGGGGCTCTATGCGGCAGTTGGTGCGTAGGCGCTCCTGGCTTGGTAGCACCACAACTAACCTATCTCTTATTGGAACAATCCTGGCAGCAACACTTCGGCAACGCCTAAACTTGGGCCTGCCTGCTTCAAAAGCGATGGGCCACGCATCCCAGCAGTTAATGAGCGTGCTGCCTATTGGACTCATATGGGGCGGGTCGGAGGTTTTACCCTATTTGTTTAACAACACCCAATCCTCCTAAGACCCCACGTGGCGTGATATCAGCCGAGCCTGGCGCATGCGGGAAGCTAAAAATACTGTGCTAAGTCAGACGTTTGGAGGCCATCCACCACCCTCAGCGGCATGAGCGAACTTACCGGGCTATGCACCAACCAGCACCGTTAACCACCTCCCGAGTGAGGTGGTTTAGGGGTAACGGCCCGGAGCGGGTCCTTACTCCCTACTGTTTGGACAGCCAACTCCAGCAGGACGTCGCCTGACTAGCGGTGCAAACGCAAAAAAAGGCTAACCTTATCCGGGTTTTCAGCCTACCAGGACGCAGCGCACGGACTCAGTCCTTACGCCGGAAGATGAAGGTAGTAACGGGGCCACCCGAATGCCCTCCCCCGGCCTCTGCCTGGGGGTGCGGGTGGCGGCCGAGTAGCCCGCCGTTGGCCTTCCCCGTTTCCCTGGCGTTACCTTTCCCTGCTATGTCCGCTTCCCGCTGCCCCACCGACCCCACCCGGGTCGGGCTGCATTCCGCCAACGAGGTTTACTACTGGTGCCAGCAGTTGAACTGCTCGGAAACTAGGTTGCGCAACGCCGTGCTGGCCGTCGGCCCCTTGGTGGCGGACGTGCGGGCCTACTTGGCGCGTTAACTCTCCTAGCCCGCGCGCTGAACGGGTGCGGCTGGGGTTCAGGGAAATAGTCCCTTCCGGGGGTACTGAAAAATCGCTTTTCCTGGTACAACTACTATGTATGAAGCATCGCTTCAACGAAACAATGACATGTTGCTTCAGTGAAGCAGCGCTTCATATAATTCTGTGTAGTTCAATTCGTTATTCGACGCCCTAACAACTGGCAGCCTACCGCTTGGGCCGGCGGGGCCTCAACACCCGGCCTTTCAATTCGGCCGCGTGTTGATTTTTTCAGGAGCGGGTGCAGTTCCAGCTTGACCAGTTGCTGCACGCTCTGGGCCAAGGCCACCGCGTGCAGCACCAATGGCGCCTCTTGTTTGAGCACTGGGTGCTTGGAGACTTCTAAAGCCGCTTGCTGAATGCTGCCGCCTCGTTCGGATGCCGTATCCTGGCCGTTCAATACTTGGCTCATCTGCTGCAGGAGTTGGTTGCCGCGGGTAGTATCCCCCCCAAGGCGCCTCCAATGACGTAGGCACTGGCCTGCAGGACCCGCTGGGCTTCCATGCGCTGCATATCGGGCGTGGGCGCCGCCAAGGGCCGGGCCTGGCTGGGGGCGCGCAGCTTTTCAGCTTCCCGGCCGCGCAGGGGCTTGATAGCCGTATGCAGCAGCAAAGCCAGCGGCTCTAAGTTCTTTTCTGGCTGTAGAGGGCCGTAGGGCCGGATGACGGCCAGGTCACGCACGTTGTTGAGCTGCGCGGCCGCAGCCGGTTTCAACTCCACCTGGTATCCGGCCTGCCGGCCCAGCACAGCCATCAAGGCCTGGATGGTGCGGCCGTTGCCCTCGCGGAAGGCGTGGGCATGGTGGTACTGGTCGAAGTAGTAAGCCGCCCGCTCAGCGAACTGCGATGGGCTGAGGCCCCGGAGGGTACTCTCTTGCTGGAGCTGGGCGCCGATGGCATCCAGTCGCTGGTCGAGCTGCGCGTAGGGTGCGTACCGCATCATGTCGCCCTGGGGATTGAGCACGTAAGGCCGGCTTCTGACCCTGAAAGGGTCCGTCGGGCCCGTGGGCGCAGGTCAGCCCGGCCCAGTCGTACACGTCTTGGAACAGCTCCCGGTGAATCTGTTTGAGGTGCGCGGCGTTGAACTGGCCCGGTATGTCCAGGGTGCCAGCCAGCAGCTGGCCCATGATGGTAATTGAGTAGTGCCTTCCAGCTCGCGCAGTTCCTCGGGGTTGGTGATGCCCAGCCGGTTGTAGATAATCTGGTCCCGGGGATTGAATAAACCGTCCTGAATGGCCACAAGTCAAGGTAGAGGGGTAAAAAATAACCCGCCCGGCTTAGGACCGGACGGGTTCATCGGCAACTAGTGGGTCCTAAGTCATAAACGTTTTTACGGGGCAAATGGCTCCCTCATCTGAGCTTATTCCGCCGCGGTGAGAAACTGCAGTTGGGCTCGAAACATGGCCAGCGCCTCGGCATCCGGGAGCAGAAAGCACGGGGTCTTGCTGCCCAGCGGGTAATGCAGCAGCTCGGTGGGCACGGCCAGGGTGCCGAGCAAACGCTGCACCAGGCGTGGCTTCTCGCGCTTGAGCTTGCCGTTCTTGAGGTTGATGACGTTGGTGTAGGTGAGCTGGTGCGTTTCACAAAAGGGCTTCAGCCCACCGCTGCCCAGCATTTTCAGCCGCCCCTGAGCGTAGCGCAGGGCCTCAGGATAGGAAACGGTTAGACTCAGGTCGGGAAAAGGTAACGGGGCCACTTCCGGGCATTCGGCAACTTCCATACGGTTCACATTTAATCATCCTAGGGCTAATCTGTCGGACGGTACACTACGAAACTACTAAGCCCTGGCCCGCCTAAAGCGAAAAAAGGACGAGTGGTAAAAAGTTGGTGATGAAATGCACCAAGCCCACGCGAATGGGCCGGCACTGCCGCGCCTTAGTGCTGCCTGGGCCGGCCCAGCTGCGGGGTGGGAATAGCCACCGGGTGCTGCATTTGGTAGTACGCCAGCTCGAATACGGTGGGCAGGTCCAGCTTGGCCAGCACGGCCAGGCGCTGCAGCTCTTCAAGAGTAGCGGTTTCGGGCTTCTGCATGCGCAAAGCCAGGGTGCGCGGCACTACTTTCCAGGCTTCCGACACTTCCTTGCGGGTACCCAGCGAGTGTATCAGCTCCGCCAGCGAGCGGCAGGTAACGGCCACCTTGGGCGGCTGCTCGCGCTCCAGGGGCATCACCTGAATGGTTGGCGGCGCGGGTTTAGGGGTTTTCATACCGGTAAAGAAAGGAGCTAAATTGGCATACTTACGGCCTGGCACCCTACAGGACCAAACGGGCGCGACCCGTCGCCGCTTTTTTCCGTTCCTACCCGCTTAATAAAAAGTGGTTTTTTCACTGGCCCGGGTAGGGCGCAAAGTCGACCTGGTGGACGGTGGGCCGGGGGCTGTTTCGGGAAATGCCGGTTCCATTCCAGCCGGCGGCCGGACCTTTCCCCTAGTGAGCCGATGGCAAAAGGATAGCGTTCGATTAGCGAAAGGATAGTTTTTGTAAGTCAACTCATGGCCTACTGAGACCGGCAGTTCCGCTCGAATGAGTCCTGGTTCAGCGACGTGATTTCTCAATTTGGCTTACTGAATCGTACTTTCCAGCTAATAGAGGCAGATTTTAAGGTGGCCAGCGAGTCCCGGAGGAGGCCGTGAAAGGATAGAAATGGTAAGTCAATGGCTTGGGTGCGGCTCCCTTACTGAACCCAGCTAGGTCGAAAAAGTGGCCCCAGTGGCTGCGAATGCTTACCATTTCTATCCTTTCAGCCTCGGAAGAGTGGTTTGGCTTACCATTTCTATCCTTTCACGCGTTGGGCCACGAAATCTGGCAACCATTTCTATCCTTTTGCGGGCCTCGTGGGTGCCGGGGCGGGGAGCTGACGCTACTGTCGAGGCTTAAGAATCACAGTACCTGAGTAAAAAAGGCCTCTTCGGTGCTCTAAGGCACTTTTTATACTATCTTTAAAGACGAGGCTACCGTTAAAGGAAACCTGTTGAAGTAAATAATGGTATATTTTTTCTTTAAATAGTGATATCTCGGTTTGTGCTAAAATATGCCTTCTTTTTTGTTGTTTCCTTGCCTTGCCCTCCCCGTTTTGTACCCCTAAAAGCCTTTTTACATTCGAACATCAACAAATTTGTGAGTTTTTTTTATTTGTCAAGTATTTACTCTATTTGCAGGGGTCTCAAGCTCTTGACTTTCTGATTTTTATACCCATTTAAGGATAGGGATAGTAAGCGAAAGGATAGGGATGGTAAGTACAAAGGATAGATTCGGTAAGCGAAAGGATAGGGATGGTACGCGAAAGGATAGCTTTCGTAAGTGGTAGGGATAGAGATGGTAAGCCAAAGGATAGAGTGCGAAGGAAGCCTTCCTTTTAACTACTGCAAGTTGCTTATATTTGGCCATAGAAGCGCCTTATCCCTACCCGCATGAGCGTCCCCGCCACCACTGAAACCTCCTACCTGGAAATCCGGCAGCACAATGCCATCACCACGGCCCGCTACGAGATGAGCGCCTGTGAGATGGACATTGTCTTCTCGCTCTTATCGGTGCTGCGCAAGGAAGACCAGCCCGGGACCATCTACCGCATCCGGGTCAAGGAGCTGGAGCAGCTTACGGGCCGGGTTTGGAACTACCAGCGCCTGCTGGAGGCGACCTCCAACCTGCGCAGTCGCGAGTACCACATCGAGGACAACAAGCACGTGCTGCAGGTGGGTTTGCTGGCCTCGGCGCTCTACGTGAAGGGCGAGGGCATCATCGAGCTGGAGATATCCGAGCGCATGCGGCGCTATTTGATTGACCTGAAGAACAACTTCACGTCCTACCGCCTGCAGTCGGTCTTCAGCCTGTCGAGCAAGTACGCCAAGCGCATCTACCAGATTGCCTCGCAGTGGAAGGACATCGGCGAAACCAAGACCTTCACCCTGGACGAGTTCAAGATTATGCTCGCGCTCAAGGACCCCAAGGGCCTGGAGTCGGAGCAGTACGAGAAGATTTCGGCCCTGCAGAAGTACGTGCTCGACGTGGCCACCACCCAAATCAACGAGCACACCGACCTGCGCATCAACTACGAGCTCATCAAAAAAGGGCGCTCCTTTCACAGCATCCGCTTTTTTGTGAATGGGCAGGTGCCGCAGCAGCTGCCCATTCCCTTCGAGGACGGGGCCGAGGAGGAAAAGCAGCGGCGGGCCCTGCAGAACCTGGAGGAGCTGGAAATCCGGGACCCCAAGCTCATCAGTCAGATTCTCGGGGACGCCAAGAAGCTGAATGCCTTGTTCTCGTTCACCTACAAGCACAAAACCGGCAAGGTGAAAGCGGATAAGAACCCCGGCGGGCTGTTTTTGAAGATGGTGGGCTTGCGCTAAGCGCAGCACCCGAGCCTCGGCGCAGCGGAAAAGGCAACCTGCGTGAAAAAGGGCAGCCGGCCAAATTGCGCAACCCTCTTCCCGGATCTTTTAATCGCGCAGCTCGTTCGGTGGGTTTTCCGCCTACTCTCTGGCGTCCTGGTTATCCTCTCCCTCTTCTTCCTGAGGCGGGTAATCCGGTATCCAGTCATCAACCGGGCTGACCGTTGCCGCCTGGCCACCCGCCCCGGCTGAACTTGGCCCTGATTTATTCTCCGAGTTGAGGGGCCTGGGCCGGGCCGGTTCCAGCTACCGACCAAACAGGTGCCCCATCGTCACACCCGGGCTTTGCCGGCGAAACCAGTCTGGCAGGCGCTCAAACTCACCGAGCACGCCCAAAAATCCGTCGGCGTGAAAGTAGGCTTTGACCACGGCCGGACCGAAGCTGTTTAGGTAAACGTGCACGCGGGTACTTATGGCGGGGACCTCCCCGGTACCGGACCAAATCAGGCCAGCCGGCAGGCTGGCGCGGGTGAGGAAGCCAATCCATGCGGGGCACTGCTGTGGGTCAGCGGCCCACTCCTGGGAACTGATTTCGGGTTGGCGAGCGGCGAGTGCGGGCGTACTCATCATGATACTAATTGCTGGTAGTGACGTTAACCGAGCGTTTTCCTTTGGTCGGCGCCCTCGGAGCCCGGCCGGATTGCTCCGGCCGGCTCGTTGAGCCCCTCCCCTACTCGCCGGCTGCGGAGGCTTCCTCTTCGGCTGGGTAGCTGGGCACCACGCCCAGAATGTGATTGGCCGCTTTTTGGGCCTGGCTGGCGGCGGAGATAATCAGGCGCTTGTCGCCTCGCAGGGCCTGCAGCCAGTTGGCGAGGTAGCTGGCCGTGCTCGGCTCGCTGCGGGTCAAATCCAGCCCGGCGGCGTTGCTCAGAAATGCGGTGCCCAACTCGGCTACCAGTTCTTCCTTAACGTAGGTTTCGGAGCCAAACGAGGCCTTTTCGCTCAGCGTGGCCCGGTCCAGGCGCTTGGCGTGGCCGGTGGAGTGGGTTAGCTCGTGAAACAGGGTGGAGTAATAGTCCTCAACTGTGTGAAAGCGGCTGGCCGCGGGCACGCTCACCGTGTCGGTGCTGGTGCGGTAGTGGGCGTCGGGGCCGTTGTAGCGGATGCGCGGGCCGCCCGCGTAGCCGGCCACAATCTGCTCGGCGGCTTCCTGCGCCGTGTGCTCGCGGGTGGGCAGCTCGGGCAGCTGCCAGTCGACGCCGTCAATCTGGGCGATGTTGAAGACGGTGGAGTACTGCAGGATGGCTACTTTCTTCTCCTTACCCTGGGCGTCCTCCTTCTTGCTCACTTTGTAGAACACTACGGGCATGCCTTTCTCGCCTTTGCGCACGCACCCGCCCAGCTCGCGGGCCTGGTTGAAGGTCAGGTAATAGGGCTGCTCGTGGGCCAGCATGCCCAGCAAAAAGGCGTTGATGCCCTGGTACACGTGCTGGCTGCGGTAGTTGCGGGGCGCGCCGTGGGCCGCGGACCACAGCTGTTTCCAGGGCGTCACCCCGTTTTCCAGGGCCAGGATAATGCGGTTGGTGATAATCTCGTACACGTCGGCGCGGGGGGCGGAGGCAGCTTTCATAACGAAAAGGGAATGGGTGAGAAAAGGGGCTCATTGGCGTTAGTAGGCGTATTCAGGATGAGCCGGCGGACCCGGCTGGGCTTCTTCCCGTAGCAGGGTGGCATCTTCCCAGGCCTCGCACTCGCGCAGGGCCAGGGCTTTCCACTTCAGTAGGCAAGCCGCGTCGGTGCTGCCGCTTAGGAGCTGCTCGGCTCGCTGCCGGCGCTCCGGGCTAAAAGCCGGGTGGTTTAAGGCTTGCCGCAGGTTGCGGCGGGCCGACGCCACCAGGAGCATCGTACCGGACGAAAGGGGGGCGGGCGCGGGAGTCGTTTCCATCAGCAAGAGACTGTTTTATTGGGCGTTGCTTCTTCTTATTAAACGCAAAACAGCTCCATATTGTTGCTTATTTAGCGTATTTACATATGCTTTTTATGCTTATTTATGGCACATCAATTGATTTTCCCTCTTGTTCCTTTTTCCACTGTTGACCGACTTAAACAGACGCTTCCAGCCCGTCAGCACCCCCAAGCCTCGTTTGCTGGGCATGGTAGGCAGGGAGGCTTCGGACGGCTTTGCCACCCGACGAACTAATAGATTTTATAAGTCCAGGGCTTTGCTAATCCACCTTGGATTTGCTTCAGTCGCAATATGAAAGATATGCCAACATATGGCATTTATTGGCGTATCTTTCGATATGGTTTTGCCCGAAGAGCACTTTCTGATTTCGGTGGAGCACCAGCTCCGCGCCTGGTTCGGTGACCAGCCGGTGCTCGCGCGTAAAGAATTACTGGAGCGGGTGGCAGCCCTGAACCCGGCGTTGAAAAAGGCCACCCTGGATGTGTACCTGCACCGCCTGACCCTGCGCAATCAACTGGTCCACGCCGGGCGGGGCGTCTATGCCTTGCCCGATGCTCCCCGGGCGGCCGAGTTTGCCCCTTCGGTACCGCCGGAGCTGGTGGAACTCTGGCAGGCGGTAGCCGCTGAATTATTTCTGGACGCGGGTTGCGTCTGGCCCACCCAGTGGCTCAACGACTTTACCAGCCACCAGGTCATGCGCACCGTGCAGTTAGTCGAAGTAGAGCCAGCCGCGCTCGACTCCACTTACTACGCCCTGAAAGACCGGCTCGGCGGGCGCGTGTTCCTGGCCCCCGATGCGCGGGTGCTGGAACTCTACGTGGCCGAAACCCCCGATGCGGTGCTGGTGCTGCCGCTCGTCAGCCGCGCCCCGCTGCAGTTGGTAAGCGGTACGCCGGTGCCCCGGCTGGAAAAAATCCTGGTGGACCTGCTCAGCGAGCCCGTGCTGCTGGCCTCCTATCAGGGCGAAGAGCTGCGCACCATTTACCGCACGGCGGCCCGGCGCTACCGCCTCGACGCCCGCACGCTGCACGCCTACGCCCGGCGGCGCGGCAAAGCCCCGGCCCTGCGCGAGCTGTTGCTGGCCGAGGGCCTTTCTTCCCTGCTTCCCCAATGATTACGGCGACTTCCTTTACCCGCGAGTGGATGCTCGACCACTGCCGGCAGCGCCCGGGCCTGGACCCCTCCATCCTGGAAAAAATGATTCTGGCCCTCACCCTGGTCGAGCGGCTGGTCGAAACCGGGCTGCCCTTCACCTTCAAGGGCGGCACCTGCCTGGTGCTGGTGCTGGGGCAGGCCCGGCGCTTTTCCGTGGACGTGGACCTAGTCAATCAGGCCGAGCTGGCGGCCATCAACGCGGCGCTGACGCAGGTATGTGCCCGCCCGCCGTTCCGCTCGTTCGCGTACGACGCCACCCGCAGCCACAAGGACGACGTGCCGCGCGGCCACTACTACGTGTACTACGACTCCGCCCTGGACCAGCAACTGCTGGCCGAGCACCCCCAGCGGGCCATTGCCATTGACCTGCTCTTCGAGGAGCATAATTACCCGCAGGTGCTGCAGCTGCCGGTGGCCTCCCCTTTCCTGCACCAGGCGGGCGAGCCGCTAAGCGTGGCCGCGCCAAGTGTCGAGTCTATCACCGGCGACAAGCTCACCGCCTTCGCCCCGCGCACCACCGGCATCCTCTACGGCAAGGGCAAGGAACTGGAAATCATCAAACAGCTTTTTGATGTGGGCGTCCTCTTCGACCAAGTGCAGGACGTGGCCACCGTCGCCGAGTCGTTTGCCGCCACGGTGGCCAAGGAGCTGCGCTACCGCCGCCTGACCACTACCAGCGCGGTGGACGTGCTGGTGGACACCCTGCAAACGGCCTTGCTGCTGGCCCAGATGAAACTCAACCGGGCGCCGGCCGAGCTGCGCCGCGGCATTGCCGGCTTCCGCAACTTTGTCATCGACGGAGCCTTCCGCGAAGACCAGGCCGTGGCGGCGGCCGCCCGCGTGGCGTATCTGGCGGCTCGGCTGCTCACCCAGGACTACGGCGCCGGTGCCCGGCGCTGACCCACGTACCTTCTTCGTGCCGCAGCCCGACTTTAACTACCTCAACAAGCTGCGCTCGGTACCCGGGAACGCGCTTTTCTACTGGCACCATACGGTTACTCTGCTGCAGGCCCGCGACCGCCTGACTTGGCTGGTTAGCTAAAGTGAACGCTGCATTGATAACCACCGTGGCTGTTGCAGAAGTCGGGTTCGTAGAGGGAAGATGCAAGGCAAGAAGCTGTTTCTCGACCAAGAGGTGACCCGCTTTCGACTTTCCGAGCGGGTTCCGCTCCATAACCTGTACCGCCGACTGGCCGAACTAGTCGACTGGATGTTTCTCTACGACGAAACGCGGACGCTGTACAGCCACACGGGCCAGCCCCCGTTGGACCCGGTGTTTTTTTTCAAGCTCGTGCTCGTGGACCGGCTGGAAAACCTCGTGAGCGACCGCCGGCTCGTCGCGCACTGCGCCCTGCGGCTCGACATTCTGTTCTTTCTCGGCTACGAAGTAAACGAGGAGCTGCCCTGGCATTCGACCATCAGCCGCACCCGCCAGCTCTTCCCGGCCGCCGTGTTCGAGCGCCTGTTCGACCACGTCTTCGCCCAGTGCGTGGCCCGGGGCCTGGTCGTCGGCGACACGCAGGCCGTGGATTCGGCCCCGGTCAAGGCCAATGCGTCCTTGGAGGCGGTGCTCGAAAAGCAAGCGGCGGGCACGCGCGGCCCGTTTTTGACGACGGACGAGCCGGTGGCCCCGACGGCTCGGCTGGTGACCGCCCCAGCTCACCAGCTGCGCAACTTGGCCACCCATCAGGCCCGGCTCGCCGCCCACTCCAGCGTGCCCGGCGCGCAGCACGAAAAAGCCCGCCTGTTCAGCAACAAAACGCCCTACAGCCCCACCGACCCGGACGCGCGCATTTCCCTCAAACCCGGCCAAGCCCGGGCGCTCAATTACCTCTGCAGCCTCGCGGTCGATACGGCGCACGGCGTCATCCGCCACGTGCAGGCCGACTTGGCCGACAGCCGCGACAGCCTGCCCCTGCGCGCGCTGCTGGCCGACGCCGGCTACGCCAACTGCTCCAATTACGCCCGGCTCGAAGCCCAGCACCTCACGGCCTGGATACCCGTGTTCGGCCAGTACAAAGCCGAAATTGCCGGCTTTACCTACGACGCCCCCACGGACGCCTACACCTGCGCGGCGGGCAAGGTCCTGCCGTTTCGCAAATACGACACCACGGCCGACGGCAACTGGAGCAAAATCTATTGGGTTACTTGCCAAGACTGCCAGCAGTGCCCCTTGAAGCCCACCTGCGTGCCCGGGGCCAAGCGCAAGCAACTCACCCGCACGCTCTACGATGCTCCGTACCGCCGGGCCTGGCAGCGCCAGCAAAGCCGGTGCGGGCAGCGTATGCGGCGGGTCCGGCAAAGTACCGTCGAGCCGGTGTTCGGCTACCTGATTCACCACTACGGCCTGCGCCGGCTCAACGTACGGGGCTACGCGGGCGCTCACAAAACCATGCTGCTCGCGGCCGTGGCCTACAACCTGAAAAAGCTGCTCAAGTACCGGCCCGAACGGCAGTTGAGCCTGGCACTGGCCCTGCCACGCCCGCTGCTGGCCGCGCAAGCACGCGCTTGCCGACGAAACAGGCCCCCCAGTAAGGCCCCCACTCGGGCACTCGCCAAGCAATTGCTCGGACTAGCACTCCTGAACCGAGTTCTGCAACAGCCCCCACCGTTTTGCTGAACTACAGGATGTCTCCGCAGGCCCACGCCCGGGCTTCGTGCGGGTCGGTAAACGAGCGCAGGGCAAAGGGCAGCGTGTGGGCGGCCATTTCCTGGGCCAGGGCCAGCCCCCGCTGGCTGCGCGGGTCCACGGCTTCGAGGCGGGCAAAGCGCCGCACGCCCCACTTGATGAGCAAGGGGAAGACGTAGGTGGCAATCCAGGCCAGGTCCCGGGGCGCCACCGGCCCGAGCCGCCGGTCGTCGGCCACCCAGCCGGTGACGCCGTGGGCGCGGGCCAGCGTCACGCATTCGAGCGTGGCCCGGCGCAGCGCCGCGGGCGCGATTACCCCGTTCCAGCGGGCCTCCAGCGCGCGGCCGGCGCCGTCGTGCAGGGTCAACTCAAGATAGGGATAGGAGACCAGCCGTTGCATCAAAAGGGGGAGGAAGGGCGCGGAACGGGGGCCGCCGTACGCGTCGCGAAGGTCCGCCCCGGGGCGCGGAATCACAAGCGCCGCCGTGGGGGTGGCCGCTCTGTGGGAACAGACGGAGCAGAGCCAATGGACCGCCTAGCCAGAGGGGTAAACCCTCCGCTGACTTTCGGACCGTTTGGGTAAATGAGATGGTCTAGCTAAACCGGACAGAGCGGGAACGTGGTTTGCAGGAGGCGAAGTGGTGAAATGGGCAAACTCTGACGGACAGTTAAAAGTCTTCGCTGTCATTGCACTGAGTGAGCAACACTCCTTGTGGGTTGCTCACTCAGTGCAAGAAATATAAGCCAACCTTTAAAAAAGAGTACCTGCTAAAGAGCTGTGTTAAATGGCTTCGCGGATAAAGAGGCTATTTTGCATGGAACCCTCCCAGGGTTGGTAGTCTTATGCGCACTTTACCGTTTTACTCCATCAGCCGCATGAAACTCTACATTAAATACATGGTCAGCGTGCGCTGCAAAATGCAGGTGCAGGACAAGCTCGACAAGCTCGGGCTGCACTACGGCCAAGTGGATTTGGGGGAAGTGGAATTCAAGCAGGACATCAGCCCGGAGCAGCACGAGAAGTTGCAGCAGGAACTGCAGGAGTTGGGGGTCGAATTGCTCGACCACAGCAAAGGCGCTGAAATTGAAAAGATTCAGGCCTGCATCCTCCAGCTGGTGCACGACGCCGATACGCTGCCGAAAATCAAAAACTCCGAATACATCAGCCAGCAGCTCAAGCGCGATTATCCTTCCCTCGCCACCTTGTTTTCAGAGGCCACCGGCGTCACCATCGAGCGCTCCATCATCCGGCACAAAATTGAGCGGGTAAAAGAGCTGTTGCTGTACGACGAACTGAACCTAACCGAAATCGCCGCTAAGTTGAACTACA
Organism: Hymenobacter jeongseonensis; assembly: GCF_015694725.1. Classification (GTDB taxonomy): domain Bacteria; phylum Bacteroidota; class Bacteroidia; order Cytophagales; family Hymenobacteraceae; genus Hymenobacter; species Hymenobacter jeongseonensis. The sequence goes on from NZ_JADQDQ010000015.1 coordinate 31,423, forward strand.
GTAGCGTCGCCCATCTGTCCGGGCAGTTCAAGAAAGAAACCGGTCTGACACCGACTTTCTTCAAGGGACTGAAGCACAAAAAGAGCTTGGCGTAATCCCTGAAAAACATGTAAAACGTTTAAAGAATTATGTAAAACGCCGAGAGCGGGAGGGGCTGAGATTTGTAATCTGCAAATTTCAGCCCCTCCCGCTCTCATTTTTTGAAGGCACGAAGCCGCCGTTTCGCTAGTCCTTTTACTCTCTACTTACGCCCGTTGCATCCTCGTATGGAGATTTGCTCCACGGCCCCCACCGCGGGAGGGGCTGACCCACTGTTCGCCGCCGCTGGCCTTTTCCAGGCCGTCCTCAACGTTTCCCTCACCGCCATCCAGCTCTGGCGGCCCCTCTTCGGGCTCAACGATGAGGTGGTAGACTTTTCCCTCGACTACCTCAACCCCGCCGGTCAGCGCATGGCGGGCTTGCCCGAGCAGCCCGGCGGCACCCTGCTCGCGCGCTTTCCCGGCACGCAAGCTGCCGGCACCTTTGGCTTCTACTGCCAGGTGTTTACCACCGGGGAGCCCGGCCGCTTCGACGTCAACTACCAGCACGACGGCTTCGATAATTACTACCACATTGCAGCCCAGCGCCACGAGGAGTGGCTGGTCGTCAGCTTTACCGACACGGCCGACCACAACCGCACGCCCGTAGAGGAGGCACTGCGCGCCAGCCAGGCCCGCGAACAAATCGCTCGCGCCGAAGTCGAGCGGCAGCAGCGGGAGCTGCAGCGCCTCTTCGAGCAGGCCCCCGTGGGCCTGGCCACGTTCCACGGTCCCCACTGCGTGGTGCAGATGGCCAACCCGGCCGTGCTCCACATGTGGGGCCGCACTCTGGAACAAACGCTTGACACTCCTCTTTTTGAGCTGCTGCCCGAGGCGGCCGGCCAGGGCTTCGAGGAACTGCTGGCGGGTGTTATGGCTACCGGTGTGCCCTACGTGGCCTACGAGCTGCCCGCCTTCATTGACCGCGCTGGCCGCCGCGACACCGTGTACTGGAACTTCGTGTACCAGCCCCAACGCGAGGCCGACGGCCAGGTATCGGGCGTCACCGTGGTGGTCACTGACGTGACTGAGCAGGTGCTGGCCCGCCAACAGGTGCAGGAGTTGAACACCGAGCTGGCCCGCGTCAACCAGGGCCTGACGGCCACCGTCACCGACCGCACCCGCCTGATGAACAGTGCCCAGGCCGAGGCCACGGGCCAGCGCCAGCGCCTGCACCGGCTCATTGCCGAGGCCCCCGCCATGATTGCCGTGCTCACCGGCCCCGACCACCGCATCGAGCTTGCCAATGACGGCTTCCACCAGGTGTTCGGACACCGCCCGCTGGTGGGCAAGCCCTACCGCCAGGCCGTGCCCGAGCTGGCAGGCCAGCCCTTCTTCGACCGCCTCGATGCCGTGTACCAAACCGGCGAAACGTATTACGGCGTCGACGAGCCCGTGACGCTGGACCGCACCAACTCCGGCCGGCTCGAGCACACCTACGCCACCTACACCTACCAGGCCACCCGCGACGCCCGGGGCCGCGTCGACGGCGTGCTGATTTTTGCTTACGACGTCACCCAGCAGGTGCTGGCCCGGCGCGAGCGCGACGCCCAGCTGCTGCAGGTGGGCGAGTTGCTGGCCCAGGCCCCGGTGGCCGTGGGCGTGTTCGCCGGACCCGACTACCGCGTGGAGGTATGCAACCCCGGCATGCTGGCCATTTGGGGGCGCACGGCCGAGCAGGCCCTCAACCGGCCCCTGTTCGAGGTGCTGCCCGAAATCCGCGACCAGGGCTTCGAGGAGCTGCTGGACGAGGTGGGGCGCACCGGGGTGCCCCACGTGGCGCACGAAGTGGCCCTGCGGGTGCTCCACGCCGGCCAGCCCGCCACGGTGCACGTCAACTTCGTTTACCACCCCCTGCGCGACCCCGCCGGCCGCATCACGGCCATTGCCGCCGTGGCCAACGACGTCAGCGAGCAAGTCGCCGCCCGCCAGTCGGTGGTGGGCGCCAACCACAAGCTGGCTGCCCTCAACGACAAGCTTTACGCCGCCAACGCCGCCCTGGCCGACGCCAACGAGGAGCTCGGCACGGCCAACCAGCAGCTCACCCGCGCCAACGCCGACCTTGATTCCTTCGCCTACACCGCCTCGCACGACCTGCACACGCCCATCACCAACCTGGAGGGCCTGCTCCAGGCCCTGGTCGAGCAGTTGCCACCCGCCGTCCGGCACGATGCCGAAGTACACCCGCTGCTGCGCCTCATGCAGGGCGCCATTGACCGCTTCCAACTCACCCTCACCCAACTCACCGACATCATCCGGGAAGACAACGCCCCGGCCCAGCCCGCCGAATCCGTCGACCTGGCTTCCCTGGTGGAAGGCGTGCGCCTCGACCTGAACGGCCTGGTCGTCAGCACCCAGCCCCAGTTGCTGGTCGACGTAGCCGGCTGCCCCCGCCTCACCTTCGCCCCGCGCAACCTGCGCAGCATCGTCTACAACCTGCTTAGCAACGCCCTTAAGTACCACGACCCGGCCCGCAAGCCCATCGTGCACGTGCGCTGCAAGTCCACCAAAAAAACCACTGTGCTCGAAATCGAGGACAACGGCCTCGGCCTCGACGAAAGCCAGCAGGCCCGGCTCTTCGGCTTGTTCCAACGGCTGCACCCCCACGTGGAAGGCAACGGCGTGGGCCTCTACAACATCAAGAAAATCGTGGAAAACGCCGGGGGCACAATCGCCGTGCGCAGCCAGCCCGGTGTGGGCACCGCCTTCACCGTGACGTTGCCGGTACCCGTCTAACTCACTAACGCCATTACTTTCCTATGCACTCCGCAACCCTCCGTCGCAAAGCCGTCGCCTTTGGCCTCAACCTAACCAAAAACACCCCGCTGGCACCCGCTTACTACGAAAAGCAACTCCTGGCCCGCTACATCCAGGGCACCCTTACCCTCGACCAGGTGCTCGATTGCCTGGACAATCCTGTGCCCGCCAACTGCCAGGCGTAAGCGCTGCTCCTAGGCTAATGCCTCGTCTGATTCACTTTTCCGGTATCGGCGGGTCGATGTAAAAACGGGTCGTTACGCGCACTCTTTCCCGGCGTGAATGGCTGGTACCCTGCTCTTAACCTTCTCTATATGATAAAACTATCCAGCGTGCTGCTGGTCGACGACGCCGCCGCCACCAACGACCTCAACGAACGCCTCCTCAAGCAACTCGGCTTGGCCGACCGCTACTTCGCCGCCACCGACGGCGTGGCGGCCCTGGCGACCCTGGAAGACATTGCCGCCGACGCCCAGCCCAGCAGCCCCGTCTTGGTGCCACTCGACGTGAAGATGCCCGGCATGGACGGCATGGCCTTCGTCGAAGCCTATCAGCGCCTGCCTGAGAATCACCAGCAGTCCGTGGTCATCGTCATGCACACCGCCACCAGGAACTCCGCCGACCTGGGCCGCATCGAAGCCCTGCCCATCGCCGGCCTCGTCAGCAAGCCCCTCACCAAGGAAAAAGTCGACACCATCCTCAAGCTCCATTACCAACGCCAGTTTCCGGGCGCGTAGTGCGCCCTGCCCGCTTTTCTATTACCTGCCCGCCGGACCCGGGCCCAAGCCGGAGCGGTGGGACTTGCCCCGCGCGAACGGTCCGATGTAGTTCGGTTTCCGCCTTTATGTTTCCGCTTCCCATGACCTCCTCCCCGTCCGTCCGGCCCGTCCCACCCGCCGCCGACCTGCAGGCCCTGCTCGAAGTTTCCCTCACCGCCCTGGCCTTGTGGCGCCCCTGCTACGGCCCCGACGGCGCCACCGTCACGGACTTTGCCTGCGAATACCTGAACCCCGCCGGCCAGCAGCTGCTCGGCCAGCCCGAACAGCCCGAAGAAACATTCGCGGCGCTCTTCCCCAACGCCCGCGAAAGCGGCCTGCTGGCCTTTTGCGGCCGCGTGTTCGCCACCGACGAGCCCGGCCAGTTCGAGGTCATCCTCGCGCTCGACGACTTGGCTATCAGCTACCACGTGGCCGCCCGGCGTCAGGGCGAGCGGCTGGCCACCAGCTTCACCGACATTGCCGGCGAGCCGTGTACCGCCGTAGCCCTCGCCCTGCACGCAAGCCGAGCCGCCGAAACCGTGGCCCGCGCCGACGCCGAGCGGCAGCGCGCCACCCTGGCGCGCTACCTCGGCCGCACCCACGCCGCCATCTGCGTGCTGCGCGGCCCCACCCACGCGCTCGATTACTGCAACCCCACTTTTGAGCGGCTCTTTTCGGGCCGTCCGCTGCCGCCCGGCACCCCCCTGGCAGAAGTGTTGCCCGCAGGCGTAAAGCAGGGCCTCGCGGCCCGCCTGCGGCGCGTGTACCGCACGGGCACGTCCTACTTCGGCGTCGAGCGGCCCGTGGCCCTCGAGCCCGCCGGCGACCAGCCGGTCCGCACGCATTACTTCACGTTTTCCTTCGACGCTTACCAGGAAGACGGCCGCACCGCGGGCGTGTCCATCTTTGCCTACGACGTCACCGAAGCCGTATCGGCCCGTAGCCGCGCCGAAACCCTGCAGGCCGAGGTGCTGGCCGCGACCCGGCAGCAGCTCGCCGAGCGCGACACCTTCCACGAGGTGTTCGAACAAACGCCCGCCCTCGTGGCCCTGGTGCGCCAGCCCGGCCACCGCTTCGAATACGTCAACCCTGCTTACCAGTCCCTGTTCCCGGGCCGGCTGTTAGTGGGCCACGACCTGACCAACGCCCTGCCGGAACTGCGCGCCCAAGGCTTTATCGACCTGCTCGACCGCGTGTATCAAACCGGCGAAACCTACTTCGGCGCCGAGCTGCCCTTTGTCGCAACCCCGGCCGACGGCCTGCTGGCCCACCAGGAGTACTTCAATTTCACCTTACAAGCCTTCCGGGAAGCCGGCTACATTGCCGGCATCTCCATCTTCGCCTTCAACGTGACTGAGCAGGTGCTGGCCCGGAACGAGCGCGAAGCCCAGCGGCAGCAGCTGCAGGAAGCCAACCGGGCCCTCACCGAAAGCAACGACCAGCTCCTACGCACCAACGTGGACCTAGACACGTTCATTTACACGGCGTCGCACGACCTCAAAACCCCCATCACCAACCTCGAGGGCCTGCTCCACGCCCTGCGCGAAGAACTGCCCGCCGCTCTGCTGAAGGCCAACGCCGTGCCCCCGCTGCTCGACCGCATGCAGGGGGCCATGGACCGCTTCCAACTCACCCTGGCCCAACTCACCGACTTTACCAAGCTGCAGCGGGCCAACATCCAGCCCGCCGAATCCGTGGACCTGGCGACCCTCGTCGCCGACATTCGCCTCGACCTAGCCCAGCTGCTCACCACCACCGACGCGCAGCTCACCATCGACGTGGCCAGCTGCCCGCGAGTGTCGTTCGCGCCCAAGAACCTGCGCAGCATTCTCTACAACCTGCTCAGCAACGCGGTGAAGTACCGCTCCCCTGACCGGCCGCCCCGGGTGGAGCTCCGCTGCCGCAGCGCCGAAAACGGCACCGTGGTGCTCGACGTGCACGACAACGGCCTCGGCCTGACCGAGGCCCAGCAGAGCAAGCTGTTCGGCCTGTTCCAGCGCCTGCACACCCACGGCGAGGGCACGGGCATCGGCCTCTTCATGGTCAAGCGCATCGTGGAAAACGCCGGCGGCACCATCTCCGTGCAGAGCACGCCCGACGTGGGCACCACCTTCACCATTACGCTCCCGGCGCTGGCTGTTGCCGAACCACCATCTGCACTTTAATCCAGGGTTAAAGCTGCCTGTACCTTAAGCCACGCTATGCGCAGAATTCGCACTATCCTGCTGGTCGACGACGACGAAACCACCAATTTTCTCCACCAGCGGCTGCTGTTCCGCCTCAACGTTTCCGACCGGGTGCTGGTGGCCCGCAACGGCGCCCAAGCCCTGAAAATCCTGACCCAGCCCAACGCTCGCTTCAATCCCACCAATCCCGTGCTGGTTCTGCTCGACCTCAACATGCCCGTTGTGGACGGGTTCGAATTTCTCAAGGCTTTCCAGGCCCTCCCCTCCGTCCAGCAGCGGAGCGCCGTCGTGGTCGTGCTCACTTCTTCCCTAAACACCCAGGACATGGACCGCAGCAATAACCTTCCCGTTGCCGGCTTCCTCACCAAGCCCCTGGACAAAGTAAAAATCGATTCCCTACTGCACCTCCATTTTGGGTCGCCGGTAGCAGCCGAATGATGCTGCCCTCTATGCATTCTCCAACGCAAGCGTACTACCTGGCAAGCTCGCTTTGTATGTTCCTGCCGTAGCCCTTTAATCCTCTTTTAGTAATTAGGACCCTCTCCCTGACCGGTGGGCGGTTCTACTTTTGTACCATGCTACTTCCTCCGACTGAGTTGCCTTCCCGGACGCTGTCCTTCCGAACGGACCTGCGCGTGCTGGTGGTGCGCTGGCACACGATGGTCCCGATGGCCGCGGTGCAAGCGGACTATGCCCAGATGCTGGCCGCGGCCCAGGCGCACGGCCTGAGCGACTGGCTGCTGGACGTGCGCCGCCGCGAGGTCGCCGCGCCGGAGTTGAGCGCCTGGGTGAACCACACGTTTTACCCCGAGGCGGTGGCGCGCCTGGCGCCTCAGCGCCGGCGCTTGGCGGTGCTGAGCTCGCCGGCCCTGACGGCCTCGTACCGCACCGACCCGGGCCAGCAAAAGGAAGTGGCCTTTGCCCTGGACCCGGCCCGGCCATTCGACATTGCCTTGTTTGAGGATGAAGGCCAAGCCATGCAGTGGTTGCGGCCGCTGTAACTGCTTCATTGTCTAGACCACCCTTTCGCTAAACGAAGCTGAACCAAATTTTCCACGGGCAGCCGCCACCAGTACGTGCCTCTGGCCGCTTACTGGACATGCGCCGGACGCGCCTTCCGCAGTTCTTTCTTCGTGGGGGGCGGACCTTCGACGAAGCGCACAACCAAGGTCATCGACACCGGGATGCCTTTTCCCTGCCTCACGGCGGGGGTGAAGCGCAACGTCGAGGCCAGGGCAATGGCGGTGCCGCGGAGGGCCTCGTTGGTCACTCGCAGCCAGCGCAAACACAGCGGGTTGCCTTGCGCGTCAATCAGGACACGGAAATAGACCGCTCCAACCGAGTCTTTGGGCACGTTGTAGCGGACCAATGGCCCGCGGCCACCTATGATTTCCGGGGCTTTTTCAAACCAAACAAGTCCGCCTTTACCCGCCGTAAACGCGTCTTCTTGGGCATACAACGAATCGCAGGGAGCCTGCGCCCGGCACAGCGTTGCAGCCAGAAAGCAGAACGAAAAAAGAACGGAGGTTCTCATGGGGCTTCTAAGCTAGCCCTCGTTTACCTTCGGACCGTTTTTGAGAACGTAATTAGCCCTTGTGCGGTAGTGGTTGAAGAGACGGTGAAGGGCTGTTCCCGCGAGCCCAGCCGTGCCGCCAACCAGCGGCCGCGCCCGGGGGGACGTGCCGTCGCCGGGCGTGCTCAGTTGGCGCGCAGCACCACCACGTCCATGGCGCGCACCGTGGCCCGCGTGGCGGCCGCCCGCGTGAAGGCGTCCCGGTACCGGTGGCCCGCGAGCAGCGCGGGGTCGACGGCAACCGGCTGGGGGCCGCGGTTGAACACCACCAGCACGTCGTCGTTGCCCAGCGTGCGGCGGAAGGCGTACAGCTGCCGGGCGTCGTCGGTGGCCACGGTGGTGAAGGTGCCCCGCTGGATAGCGGGAGAGCGCCGGCGCAGGGCAATGAATTTCTGATACCACGCAAACAAGTCCTTGTTGAACGCCACTGCGTCCGGCGCGTGGCTGCTCTGGTCCGGGTTCGCCGTTTCGGGCGCGTACTGCTGGTCGGCCCACACCATGGGCTTGCGGCAATCGGGGTCGTTGGGGCCCCACATGCCGGCCTCGTCGCCGTAGAAAATCATGGGCGCGCCCAGGTACAGCAGCTGGAAGGCGGCAATCAGCTTTTGCTTTTGCAATTGAGCCGGCGTGGGCTTGCGGGCGTTGTAGCCCTGGTTGTTGCTTTTCTGGCTCCAGTTGAAGTAGGGGCCCCAGTCGCCCATTTGCTTGCCGTCGGGGTTGGCCACGGCGCTGCCGATGCGGGTGGCGTCGTGGCTGCCCACCAGGTTTTGCATGTTCAGGGCCACGCCCGGGCCAAAGGCTTCGCGCAGTTCCTTCAGACGGGCGTCAAACACCGTCACGGGGATGGCCGTGGCGTCTTGCACGAAGAAGTCGTGCACGGCAAAAGCGAAGTTGTAGTTCATGGTGGCGTCAAACTCGTCGCCGCGCAGGTAGGGCCGGGTTTTCTCCACCGGAAACACCAGTTCGGCCGTCAGGTAGGCCTGGGGGTTGAGGCGGCGCACCCACTGGCGCCAGCTTTTCCAGAACGGGTGCCCCACGTCGTAGGCCACGTCCAGGCGCCAGCCGTCGATGCCGTGGGCCGCGCCCTTGTTCAGCGGGTTCATCCAGCGCTGGGTGGCGTTGAAGATGTATTGCTTGGGGCCGGCCACAAGGCCCGTTTCGTCTTCTTTCAGCTCCGGCAGGGTCTGGACCCCAAACCAGCCGTTGTAGGCAAAGGCCGTGCCCGTGGCGGCGTTGCGCCAGCTCTTCACCATAAACCAGTCGGCGTACGGCGAGGCCTGCTGGTTTTTCACCACGTCCTGAAACGCAAAGCTTTGGGCGCCGAGGTGGTTGAACACCCCGTCGAAAATGAGGTGCATCTTGCGCTTGTGCACTTCGTCGATGAGCCGGAGCACCAGCAAATCGGCTTTGGTCCACACCCAGGTCTCGGCCTTGAGCGGGTTTTCGGTGGCGATGAGTTTTTTGTCGCCTTCCGGGTCGGGCCCAAACGTAGGGTCGACGTGGTGGTAGCACAAGGCGTCGTACTTGTGGGAGGAGGGCGACCAAAACACGGGCGTCAGGTACAGGGCATTCACGCCCAATGCCTGCAGGTAGTCGAGCTTGTTGAGGATGCCCTGCACGTCGCCCCCGTAGCGGCGGCGTTGCAGGTTGTAATAAATGTCTCGGCCGTTTTTCTGCTCATAGGGCTGCAGCCGGTACCAGTCGCTCGCCCAGGGATGAATCTGGAACGCCGACGAGTCGTCAAACGGGTAGGCGCCGTTCTGGTCGGTCGCTTTCGGGTCGTTGCGCGGGTCGCCGTTGCTGAAACGCTCCGGAAAGATTTGGTACCAGACCACGCCTTTGCTCCACTCCGGGGTGAAATCGGCTTGCGCCCGGCCCGGCAGGACCGTGGCCAGCAGCACCAGCCCGGCCAGCAACAGGTTCGATACGAAATTCTTCATGGTTCCAGGGGCAAGTACGGGGAAGCAAGTTCGGCAGCCAGAACGAAATACCACGCGTGAAGCAAACCCAGGGCTGGATTTCACTTGAATCCAACGCATGGCGGCACCACGAAGCCTCACAAGATGAACGCTTCTTTCGCTTTTTCGACCGGTTGGCTATACATCAAATAAGGCTTCGGCCCGGTGCTAACCTTGCCGTTCCCACGTCTAAACCTTCCTCTCAACGTCTGATACGCCCGTGGCCCCCTACCCCCAGCCCGAGGAGCACGAGCCCGTGCGGTGGTTTAGTTGGGCCGGACGCCATTTCTCGCCCGCCAGGCGCAGGGCCTAGGCTTTGAACGCCTCGTCGTGTGTCCGCCGTTGGTCGGGCGCCGCCCCGCTGGTTTTGGCGGCCATAATAGAAGCAATAGCTGTCCTGCTGCTGGCCGCTAGTGCTAGAGCGGCTCAGCTTCGGGCCTCTCGGCAAGCGCCTGTGGTTTCAAAAAGCCCCTGGCATAACCCGGGGGCTTTGGTCTCAGTAAGGGCTCTTGCTGGTCTGCGCATCCGCGGGGATCGCGAAGAACGTGTTGCCCAGCTTCATGGGGTGCACCCCGGTCGCCACGCTCTCCATGCTAAACTGAGGGGTCTCGATCACCATCTTCAGCGGGACCGCACCCGCTTTCGAGAGGTAGGCGTACCAGTTGCCGTACCGGTGCGCTTGGTACAGGTCTGGGTCCACCGGCAGCCGCGGGCTGAAGTAGTATTTCTGCACCCCGCTTCGGCACACCAGGGTCAACTCGTCGCAGGCATACCCCAGGATCGTCGCGGCGCCTTTGCGAAGCGTCATGCTCAGCACGCTGTCGGGGTTCGCGGCCCCGTCATTCCAGAGCAGCTTGTTCGAACCGGTGAACTTACTGTACAGCTTGTTTTCGCTGTTGCGGTACACCTGCCAGGCCATCTGGGTGCCGTTGAGCTCAGACCGGTAATCCCCTGCTTTGGTGTACCAGTTCTGCACGTCGCCCATCATGGAATTTAGCTGCCCATTGGAGAGGCCAGGGGTTTTGCTCGTGTAGGTGTTGCGGTAAACGATTTTGCCCTCGAAGTGCTGGGCATGGGCGACCAGGCAGCTAACGGCCAAGGCAAGGGTGAATAGAAGCTGTTTCATGTTGAAAGGGTAAGGGTAAGGGGTTAGAAAGTAGTGGTTCGTAACGAGGGCGCGGACAAGGGGGGCTTGTGGCCGGTGTATGGCGGGCGGGTTTGCCGGTTGCGTCCATTTGGGACGCTGCCCGCAAACAGGCTACGCCTCAACCGCTATCCCCGAGGGGGGAGTCGAAGCCGGGGGGTGCTTCTAGTTCGCGCAGGTTGGATTCCATGGCTTTGATCCTCGGAAAAAAAACAGCCCGGTAGTACCAGTAGCGGAGCAGAAAAGAGAAACCGGTCAGGGCCGCGGAAGCCAGGCTGGTTGTTGCCACAGAGAGGCCGGCGCCGGGGATCTCGAACACCGCGTAGAAGGCCACCGGGGAGACCACCAGGAAGACGGAGTTGGTGAACCGGTAATAGTTTTTAAATGCCGCCAGGATCCCGCTGAGCGCTTCCCTCGAACTGGCGCCGGTGTTCTCCGAGAAGATCGCCTCCTGCCGGCGGTAGGTCCACCCAGAGAACAGGGCGAAACCCACCAGGACGGCGACCAGGGGAAGCTTCCCGGCCAACGCGCGCGCCCCCAGGCCCCGGTGGTATTGCCAAACCAGGTACCCGGCCGTCAGCAGCACCAGCAGGGCGGCGTTCCACCCGCCGATCCTGTTCCAGAAGGCACTCTTCTCGCTTAACTCCCCCAGGGAGCTGGCGTTGCGCTCGAGGATCCCGTCCAATGCCTCCCGGGTATGCCCCCCCTGTTCGGACCCTTCCCGGCGGACGGCGCCCCAGCTTTTTTTGAATTCGTCCAGTTCCATGCTACGCGATGCTCATGAGTGTCCTTAGTTGGGCCTTGATCCGGTTGAGTTTGAATCCCACGTTCGCCTCCGAAATCCCCAGCACCTCGCCCATCTCCCGGTAGCTGCAGTCCTCCAGATAGAGCAGGGTCAGGGCTTGGTCCACCTGGGAGAGCCGCCGAATGGCCCGGTACATGGCCGCCCTTTCCTCGCGGGAGCCCTCTTCTACGGCCGGCACTTGGAACGCCTCGGGGCCCAGCTCGGCGAATGGCTCGCCCTGGGTCTCCTTCCGCAGCCGGGTGATCGCCGTGTTGAGCGCGATCCGGTACATCCAGGTGGTGACCTTGGCGCCTCCCCGGAAAGTGGGGTAGGCACGCCAGAGTTGCAGCACGATGTCTTGAAAGAGGTCTTCCTGGTCTTGCTTGGTGTTGCAGTACATGTTGCAGACCTTTTGGATCAGGCCCTGATGGGTTTCGAGGAGGAGGAGGAACTGCTCTTTCAAGATGCTCGGTGTTTCCCGATTAGTCGGGGAAAGCGGGGAATCCTTAGGGAAACCCGGTTTTTTTTTTACCCTGACGGGGAAGTAGCGAGGCGAACCCTTCGCGCCGTGCTGGGTTCAGGCAGGTATTTAGCGGGTTCACAGGGTGAAAGGGGGCAATCGTTTTTTTTAGCCCGATGCCCAGGGCTCGTGCCTGCCCACCCCGCTCCTGGGCACGGGACGATGTCGTCCCGGCGGGCTCAAGGTCGGTGTACGGGCGTGTGATTGCGCGCCAATGCTTCCATTAGATCATGGCAAACCCTTTGGGTGATGCAACTGCCCGAAAGGGAATGCTGGGTATGCGGGTGGTACATAACGACGGTGGCGGGTGCAAAACGCTCCCGTAAGCTTGCGGACGGCTAGTTGGGGGGCAAACCTACTAGGACAGGCGCCAGAAGCCCGCTTCGGGGTCTCGTTCAGCTGCGCGAAGCACGGCTGGCCGTCCCGGCCCGGAGTTCCGCAACACCCACGACCGTTTTCGCGAACGAGTAGGCAAGCAGTGCGGCGGTTGCACCCGGAGCAAGAGGCTGTATTTTTGGGCCCTCTCCCCCGCGGTGCTACGCCGCTGCTTTGTTCGTGCCATGTTGTCTCCAACGACTCCCAAACTCTATTTCGAAAACAAGGCCGGCCGCCTGCTCGAACACCCCGACGGCTACGTGGTGCTGGAGTACAAACCCGGTCCGCGCCAGTTCACGGACTTGCAGGCCTTGCTGGCCCACGTGCGCAACCTGCTCGAGCGCAACCGCTGGCACCGCCTGCTCGGGGACCAGCGCCTAATGGCGCCGTTCTCCGAACAGGAACGGGCCTGGATCGTCGAGTATTGGCTCGACCGTTCTCGGCAGCGGGCCGGGGGCATCCACAGCGCCGTCATCCTGGCCCACGACGTCTTTGCCCGCCTCTCCATGGACCAGGTCACGCACGCCGCCAACGTCTCCGCGCTGACGTACCGCGTCTTCGACACCGAAGAGGCGGCGGCGGCGTGGTTGGGGCAAGTAACCTAGCTGCCCTACGGTCACCCCCTTGCGCGATTCGGACCATTTTCTTAAACGCTTATTTGCTATGAGTTGAACTCATGATTTGGGCATTGCGGGCTGAAATGATAGTTTCAAACCCTCCTCCCTTGCTTCCTTTCGGTATCGTGCCGGCGATGTACCAGTAGTCGTTGAGTAATGCGCCGGCTCAACGTGCGCGGCCACGCCGGGGCCCACAAAACCATGCTGCTCGCGGCCGTGGCCTACAACCTCAAAAAACTGCTCAAGCACCGCCCCAACCGGCAACTTAGCCTGGCCGTGGCCCTGCCACGGCCCCTGCTGGCGGTCAATGGGCACGTCAGGCGGCAATGCCGGCGCTCGGAAGCGCCAACTCGGACCCTCGCCAAGCCGCTGACCAGAAAGTGGACCACTTAAACCGGGTTCTGCAACAGCCACGAAAGTATTAATGAACAATAGTGGAATTATGGCTTTGGAGGCAATATTTCCAGCAGTAGCTGTCACATTCAGGGGCAGTCCGCACAACTGCTACACTATATTTTTACCCCAGGCCAGCACCCACCACTGGAAGCGACTTGCCGAGTTAGTGCAGCATGCCTTTGCCACACACTTTGGGATGTGCGCTTGGTCCCCCCCCGCACCCGGTGGTGCGGTCCTGAATGCCGGTTAGCAACTATCCACTCAACCGGCGCGAGCCGGTGCCAGTGGGCGTCTGCTGCTTGTTTGGCCCATCCCGGCACTCTATTTTCTGGAGACAAGTCCGGTTTACAGAGTAACGGCATGAATAGCTTTTTTTATTAAGAATTTGATTGACAGGTATTTGAATATAATATAGGTTGTTGGTATGGCGATGGTGTATGTTCTGGCACAATCATCATCATTATGCTACACAAACAACAAAAAGTCTTTCTAGTAGACGACGACCCGTTCTGCCAGAACCTGATGAAGCACGTCATGAAAACCAACGGGTTTGCGGACGTGCATACTTACGATGGCGGCGCGGCCTGCCTCAACGCCCTCACCGACGAACCGGATATTATTTTCCTGGACCAGGTGATGGGCAGTGTCTCCGGCATCGACACGCTAAAGGCCGTGAAGCGCTTCAACCCGGACATCTACGTGGTGTTTGTGAGCGGGCAGCACGAAGTGGCTGTGGCCGTGGAATCGCTCAAGTACGGGGCGTTCGACTACATCGTGAAAGACGAGAAGCTCAGCACCAAGGTGGGCTCGGTGCTGACCAAGATAGAGGGCATGGGCGAGCTGCTGGCGCAGAAGCCCACCAGCGTGCCCGAACGTTTGCGGTCGTTTTTCAGCCTCGCCAGCCTCGCGCTGCTATTCGTTCACCCCATTCTCTTTTCCTGCTAAAACCGTGGCCAGAAAACTGCTCTTTGGGCTGGTGCTGTGCCTGCTGACGGGCTGCACCCAGAACCTGTTCCAATCGACGGACAAAACCAAGTACCAAGCGTTTACGACCGACCAAGCCTACGAATACAAGCTGCGGAAAGACGACAAGCTGACCATCAGCGTGTGGGACCACGAAGAGCTGAGCGTGGGCTCCATCTACAGCGTCAACAGCTCGGGCGAGGAGCAGGGCAAGTGGGTACTGGTGGACCCCGACGGCAAAATCGGGTTCTCCAAAGTCGGGGCGTTTCCGGTGGAAGGCCTGACCGTGGCGGCGGCGGAAGACAACCTCGAACGCGCCCTGGGCAAGTGGATTGTGAATCCGCAGGTTACCATCCAGGTTCTCAACAAGGAGGTGACCGTGCTGGGGGAAGTGAACACGCCCGGCCTGCTGCTGCTGCAAAAAGAGCGCAACACGCTGCTGGAAGTGCTGGGCCGCGCCGGCGACCTGACCGTGTACGCCGAAAAGCGGCACGTGAAAGTGGCCCGCGCGGAGGGCACGGCCCTGCGCGAAATGGAAATCGACCTCACGCAACTCGACCGCAACTACGCCAACAACATCGTGGTGCTGCCCGGCGATGTGGTGTACGTGCCGGCCCGCAAAGGCAAGCAATTCGACAAGAAAGCCGGCACCTCTCTGGCCGTCACCTCCGCCATTACTGCCATCCTTTTATTCACCCGCATCATCACTGGGATATGAACGAATTAAACCAAAATCTGCGCCTGTTGCGCCCGCTGTGGCGCGGCCTGCCCATTGTGGCACTCTGCCTAGCCCTGGCCCTGGCCCTGGCCCACCAGTACCTGCGCTACGCCACGCCGCTCTACGAGAGCAGCGCCGAAATCAAGCTGGCCGAAGTGAACGAAGGCCCCATCAATACCAATCTGATTAAGACGTCGGACGCGTTTGCGCCATTCAACAAGGCCGTGGCCGAGGTGGTGCTGCTCAAATCGGAGCTGCTGGTGGGCCGGGCCCTGCTCAGCCTGCCCTTCGCCGTCAGCACGTACCGCGTGGGCGAGATTCGCAAGACGGAAATGTATACGGAAAGTCCGTTTTTGGTCACCATCACGCAGCAAAACGGGCAGTGGGACGACGAGTTGTTCAAGCTGAAGATTGCGCCGAACGGCCGGTTGTTGCTCACCACGCCAGCCGGTGGGGTGGTGTGGGGCCGGCTGGGGCAGCCAATGAAATTGCCCGGCGCGATGGTGACCATCGCCCCCAACCAGCCCCTGTTGAAAACCCGCCCCGGCCTGCAGCTGGCCGACCGCTACGAATTTGTGCACCACTCGCCGGCCAAGCTGATGAGCGACGTGCTCGACCGGCTCGACGTAACCAGCGTGGAAAAGGACGTGGCCGTGATTCGGGTGAGCTACCGCAGCCCCGTGCCCGAGAAGGCCGCCGACCTGGTGAATGCCCTCACCGACGTGTACATGGTCGATTATCTGGAAAACAAATACAAGGTGGTGAATGCCTCGGTGGACGTGATTGACCAGCAGCTGCGGGCGGTGAGTGCCAGCCTGAGCCACGCCGAAGACACCGTGCAGGGCTACCGCGACCAGAAGCGCATCGTGAACATCGGCCAGGAAACCGAAACCGATTTGCACAAGATTTCGGAGCTGAAGATTCAGCGGGCTAACCTGTACATGAGCCTGGCGGCGGCCAACGACCTGTACCGCTACATGCAGTCGGGCAAGAAGGATATTTTGCAGCTGGCCCCCACGTTCGGCGCTTTCAACGACCAGTTGTCGAACGACATCGTGAAAAAAATGAAGGACCTGCAGGCCGACCGGCGCGACCTGCTGCTGCGCTTCCGGCCGCAGGATGAGAAGATAGTCGCCATCGACGGGAAACTGGTGGACCTGAACAACTACCTGCTGGAAAGCATTAAGAACACCCGCAACGCTCTCACCATTAAGTACAACGAGTTGGGTCGCGCCATCGGGCAGGCCCAGCACGGCTTTGTGGGCTTGCCCACCCGCGAAAAAAACCTGGCCATTCTGGAGCGCGACTTCCAGCTGAACGAGAAGCTCTACATTCTGCTGCACGAGAAGAAAACCGAAGCCGAAATTGCCAAGGCCGCGCCTACGTCGTCGCACCGCATTATTTCGCGGGGCAACGCGGCCGGGGAAGCCGTGGCGCCCAACCACGCGCTGGTGATGGCCGTGGCCGGGTTTCTGGGCCTGCTCGGCGGCACGCTGCTGGTGTACCTGATTGCGGGGCTGCGCGGCACGCCGGGCGACACCTATGCCGTGCAGAAAGAATCGAGCCTGCCCCTGGCCACCAGCCTGCCCCACCTGGAATCTCCCGGCCAACAGCTGGCTTTTTTCCGGCAGCTGGCCATCCGGCTCGAGTTGAAGGGCCTGCTGGCGATAGGCAGCAAGGTGTTGGTGAGCTCCTTCACGGGGGGCGAAGGTCAGACGTTTTTCTTCGAGCACCTGCGGGTAGCGCTGGCCGCACAGGCCAAAAAGGTGCGCGCCATTCACATCGAAAATGCCGGTTCGCTGAACCCCGACGCCCTGGCCACCGAGCTGCTGCTGGTGCACAACGTGCCCCTAACCGCCGACAGCCTGAGTCTCGCCGTGATGGCCGGCGCCACCGTGAACCTGGTGCTGGTTGACAGCCGCACCACGCCCCTGCACCGCCTGCGCGAGCTGGAGCAGCTGGTGGCCGAGTACCAGCTGCCTAACGTGCAGCTCTGCCTGAACCGCGCCGGCTACCGCCCCGGCCTGCTGGCCCGCTTGTGGCAGCGCCCGGCCCGCCAAACGGCCTGGGCTGCGGCGGCCGATACCGCTCATGCTGGTGCACTGGCTGCGGCGTAGCGCGGCAGCCCTGCCGGCCCGCTACTGGGTGGTGGCGGGCCAGGCGGTGGTGAGCGGCACATCGTTTTTCACCAATATTTTCATTGCCCGGCTGTGCGGCCTGAGCACATTTGGCGAGTACAGCGCCTGGCAGATGGTGCTGCTGCTGGCCTTGTCGGTTCAGGGCGCGCTCATTACCCAGCCCATGCAAATAGTGCAGGGCGAAACGGCCCCGGCACAACAGCCGGCCTACCGGCAGGCGCTGCTGGCCATGCAGCTGGCATTCAGCCTGGTGGCGGTGGCGGCTGTGGCGGGCGGGGCGGCGCTGCTGCCAAGGGGCGCGGCGGAGGTATTGCCGGCGTTTCTGGTATGCCTGGTGGCGGGCTGCGGGCAGGACACCGCCCGCAAGCTGCTGCTGGCCGAAGGCCGGGTGCGGGCCGCGCTGGTCAGCGACGGGCTCTCGGCGGGCGGGCAGGTGCTGGTGCTGCTGTACTGGGCGCTGGGTTCCGGCCCGGTGGCGCTGCCGGCGGTGCTCTGGGCCATGGGCCTCACCACGGTGCCGGCGCTGCTGCTTTCGGGCCGGGTGCTGGGCCTCACGCTCCGCTTTGCGGGGCTGCGGCACTTCGCCGGGGCGCACTGGCGGCGGGCGCGGTGGCTGCTGCCCACGGCGCTGCTGCAGTGGGCCTCGTCGAATGCCTTGCTGGTGTTTGCCGGCTTTATGGGCAGCGCGGCCATGCTGGGCATCCTGCGGCTGGCGCAAACCCTGATGGGCGTGCTCAACGTGGGCTTACAGGCCGTGGAAAACTACGCGCTGCCCCGGCTTAGCCAGACGTTTCATCGGCAGCCGCACCTGTTTGCGGCGCAGCGGGCGCGGCTGGGGCGCACGTTGCTGCTGGTGGCCGCGCTGCCGCTGGCGCTGCTGTTTGCGCTGGCCGGGCCCCTAGTGGGCTGGCTGCAGGCCGGCAGCGAGGCGCACGCCAACGTGCTGCGCTGGTGCTGCCTGCTGTACGTGGTGATTCTGCTGGTGTACCCGCTGCGGCTGTCGGTGCGCCTGCTGGCCAACGCCCGGCTCTACTTCGAAGGCTACGTGCTGAGCGTGGCGGTGTCGTTTGGCCTGGCCCGCTGGCTGATTGGGCAGTGGCAGGCCAGCGGAGTAGTGCTGGGCTGGGTGGTGGCCCAGGCCGTGCTGGGGTTGTACTGGGCGCTGGCCGTGCGGCGGGTGCAGGTGAAAAGTGTTGAAAACAAGGGTATTGAAACCATTATTCCCGCGCTACAAGCGGAAAACGCATGAAAATCATTCACCTCATTCTCGGCAAGGCCAACCCGGAGCGCATGAACGGCGTGAACAAAGTGGTGCACGCGCTGGCCACCCACCAGAGCCGCGCCCAGTGGGACGTGGAGGTGTGGGGCATCACCCCGGACGTGGCGGTGAACTACCCGGCCCGCGAATTCACCACCCGCCTGTTCCGGGCCGGCCGCAACCCGTTTCAGCTGTCCCAGCCGCTGATAACGGCCCTGACCGAGGTAGCGGGGGAGGGGGCCGTGGTGCACCTGCACGGCGGCTTTATTCCGGCGTATTACTCGGCGGCCCAGCTGCTCAAAACCCTGGGCGTGGCGTACGTGATGACCCCGCACGGAGCCTACAATGCCCACGCGCTGGGCAAGAACCACCTGCTAAAACGCCTGTACCTGGGCTGCTGCGAGCATTTCGTGCTCCGCAACGCGGCCGTGGTGCATTGCCTGGGGCAAAGCGAGGTGCAGGGCGTGAAGGCCCTGCTGCCCGAGCTCGAAACCTGCCTGCTGCCCTATGGCTACGAGGACGAAACCGGCGGTGGCGCGGAGCCCGGCCCGGTGCCCCACGACAGCTTCCGGGTGGGCTTTTGCGGGCGCCTCGACGAGCGCAGCAAGGGCCTCGACTGCCTCATTGCCGGCTTCGGCCAGTTTGCCCAGCAGCTGCCCGATGCCGAGCTCTGGATTATTGGCGACGGCCCCGACCGCGACCGGGTGGCGCGCTGGGCGGCCCGGCTGCCCGCCGGCCAGGTGAAGCTGCTCGGCAGCCGCTACGGGGCCGATAAAAAGGCCCTGCTGGCCCAGCTCGACGCTTTTGCCCATCCCTCTCACTACGAAGGCCTGCCCACGGCCGTGCTCGAAGCCGCCGCGCTCGGCATTCCGTGCGTGGTGACCGAGGCCACCAACCTGGGCTCCTACATCCGGGACTTTGCCTGCGGGCAGGTGCTGGAAAACGCCCGCCCCGAGCAGCTGGCCGCCAGCCTGCACCGCCTGCACGCGCAGTGCGGCGGGGCTGGGCAGCTGGAATTCCGGCAGCGCAGCCGCACCATGGTGGCCACGGCTTTTGCCTGGCCCACGCTGCTGCACAACTATCAACTCATGTACGACCGCGCCTACCATGCTGCCTAAACGCTCCTTGCCCTTCGCCCCCGACTACAGCGCATTTCTGCGCTTGGTGCAGGTGCTCCTCACGGTTATCGTGCTCGTGATGCTGGCCAGCTTTTTTACCTGGACCGACAACGTGGCCGTTACCCGCGCGGCCAAAATTGTGGCCCGCGTGGCCATGACCGGGGCGGCCTACGGCGTGTACCGCCTCATTCTGGCCCGCGGGGCCGTCGACTCGTTTCGGTGGCAGCATAGCCTGGCCCCGCTGCTTTACGGGGCCTACCTGCTGCTGGGCGTGGCGTCGCTGCTGTGGTCTACCAACCCGGGGTATTCGCTGCTGCAGCTGGTGATGGACGTGGCCAGCCTGGTTTTCGCCTACTTTTTCGTGAAGTGCTTTTTGCTGCTTGAGGCGTTTTTCCCGGCTCGTTCCGTGCTCCTGTCGCAGGTGCTGGGCACGGCTTCGTTCTGGCTGGTGCTGCTGTTTGTGGTGGGGCTGGTGGTGGCCCCCGAGGTGTTTGGCCGCCTTACCCACGGCGCCGCCGAAATCCGCCTCGGCGGCTACTTCATCAACCCCAACGAGCTGGGCATGCTGTGCGTGGTGTGCCTTTCGTGCCTGTGGCTGGGCCTCTACCGGGGCCACCGCCCGGTGCTCACGGCGTTGCAGATGGCGCCCGTGCTGGCGGCGCTGGTCCTCACCGGCTCGCGCTCCTCGCTGGTGGGCTTTCTGCTGATTGTGGGCTTCCACATCTGGCAGGCCCGCAGCACCCGCTTGAAGCTGGCGCTGGCCACGGCCACGCTGCTGGCCCTGCCGCTGGTGGGGCAGCTGTTCATCAAGCAGGGTGGGCTGGATGAGGTGCTGAACCTGACCGGCCGCCTCCCGTTCTGGCACGCCCTGCTCACCGAGGGCCTGCCCAAGGAGCCGCTGCTGGGCTACGGCTTCATGCGGATTGCCTACGGCGACTACTTCCAGAGCGCCCACACTTACGCCGCCCAAATGACGCACAACACCTTCATCCAGGTGCTGCTGAACCTGGGGCTGGTGGGCTTCGCCATCGTGCTGGCGCAATTGGCCTTCACCCTGCGCGGCTTTGCCGCCTACCCCACCCACGAGGGCCGGCTGCTGCTGCTGGGCATCTTCCTGCCTATTCTCATCAACTCCTTCACCGAGTTCGGCATTTTCGGCCTGTCCAACTACGGCATCCTGTTCTACCAGCTGCTGATTTTTCTCATCAGCCTGCGCTACAACCCCCGGCTGAGCACGCCCGAGCAGCTTTTTCTGAAGCGTATGCGCCCCGAGCTGGCGTTGGCCGGCTAAGCCCAACCGCACCGGCAGCCTCTTCCCCAATTTCCACTTGTTATTCACTCCAAAACCCCTTCATCATGAAAGTAATCGACAACCTCCTGCTAATGCCCCGTATCTCTTTGATGATGGGCATATTGATAATCTCCCGCGTGTTTTCGCCCCACCTGACCGACAGTGCCCTCTCGGAGCAGGAATATGCCGAAGGCGAGCCGCTGGGGCTGGCCCCCCGCCACGTCGCCTGAAACGCTGGCATTGTATGCCGCAGCTGAGCGGGAGGAGCGCGGCCCCGCCGCCGATTTCGGGGCGAAAAGCGCCGACCCGCGCTACCCGATGTCGCGCCAACGCATGCACCGGGCCCCGCATCTGGGCTACGGCCCGCTTCGGCGCGGCTCCCGGCCCTAGCGGCCCGGCCCCAATTCCGGGCTCCGGAAGCCACCACCCAAGCCAGTGCTTCGTGCGGATTCTTCCGCCGCAGCGCTGGCTTTCGCTATTCTTGGAAGCCGGTGCCCCAGCGTCAGGGGGGCGGCGCTCATTCGCGGTGCCCATGCCTTGGAGCGGCACTCCAGTTTATGGAGCGCGGCAATCGACGACCCTATTACATTAATCATACTATCAAGTAGTTAAACATAAAAATAGCTTTGGCACCACCTTGGTATCAGGGCTGGCATGACCACTACTACATTATCAGCCCCTGACGAGGTACTGCTAACCGGCTTGATGGGCAAGCTGGGATATTTGCCGACGGAAGCGCGCGGCATTCGGCTGCGGGGCATGCGCAACCCCGATGGCAGCCTGCGCTGGGTGTGGCCGGCAACGCTGCGCCAGCCCTTATTTCTGGAATTCTATAACGCGGCTTCGCCGAAGGCAAAACTATTCGAGCGGGCGGTACGGCTGGCGTTTGCCTGTGGCCTGCAGGGCTTGCTGTTCCCGCTTTTGCCCGCCCGCTACGGCCGCACCGGCGTGCAGGGGTGGTCGATGACGGCTTTTGCACTCTTTACGGGCACGCCCGGCACCTACCGCAAGGCCGTGTGCTGCCACACGGACACCACGGGCCAACGCTTCTTTGTGAAGATGCCGCTGACCCCGGCGGCGGCGGTGCGGGTGCAGGCCGAAACGCAGGCCCTGAAAGGTTTGGCCAGCCGCCCGGCCGCTTCGTTCCGGGTGCCGGAGGTGGTGGCGGCGCACGATGATTTCCTGCACCAAACCGAAGTGAAACCCGCACAGGCCACCCGCGTCGGCCACCTCACGCCGCGGCACCTGGCCTACCTGCACGAGCAGCTGCGCGAAACTTCTGTGCGCCGCCCCCTGGCCGATACCACGTTCTGGCAGACCACCGAAGCGCAGGTATCGGAGCTGCAAGGGCTGCCGGAAACCCGTATTCCCTACGGCCTGCGCGCCAAGCTGCTGCAGCTCTACCACCGCATCGACTCGGAGCAAGTGGTAGGGCTGGCCTTCGCCCACGGCGATTTCACGAGCTGGAACTGCTGGCTCGGCCCCGACCTCGTGGCCCTCTACGATTTGGAGTTTGCCCAGCCCGAGGCTCCGCTGCTCTACGACCTGTTCCACTTTCACGTGCAGCAGGGCTTGTTGGTGAGCCGCCGCCAGCCCGCGCAGGTACGCGCCACCATGTGGGAGCAGGCCCGCGCCGAGTTTCCGGCCATTCCCGAAGCCGAGCTGGCCCTGGCTTGGCAGCTGTACCTGCTGCACCACGTTTCGCGCTACGCCCTGGCCTACCACGCCCAGGAAGCCTGGCATGCGCAGGTGCAGTGGCAGCTGGTCGGCTGGAACGAGCTGCTGACCCTGGAGCTGGCCGCCCACGCTGCGCACCGCCAATTATGCCTCTACGATTTCCTGGATTCGCTCCAGCCCCGCGCCAGCGTGGTGCTCAAACAGCGGGCCGAAAACGCCTACTACCCCGGGCCCACGGCCGACCTGGATTTGCTGGTGAGCCGGGCGCAAATGGCCCGTTCGGTGGCGTTTTTGCGCAGCTTCCCGCTAGTGCGCTCGGTGGCGGTGCGCCGGCAGGCCCACATGCATTCGGTGGACTGCATTTTTCAGGACGGCACATTTCTGTCCGTCGATTTGCTGCACCAGCTCTGGCGGAAGTCGGTGCCCATGATGGACCGCGCCGAGATGCTGGCTTATGCACGCGCCGCAGCCGGCGTTACGGTGCCCGCGCTGCGCCACGATTTCGAGTACACCTGGCTGTTTTACTGGCTGAATGGCAGCGACCTGCCCGCCGCCCACCGCCGGCACTACGAGCAGTGCAGCCCGGCCGAGCAAGCCGAACTGCTGGCCCACCTGGCCACCAAATACAACCTGCGCTTCGACAGCATCCGGGCCGCCGCTACTTACCACCCCGAGGCCGCGCAGGAGGTGCGAGAGCAACTACGGGACCAGCCCGGCAGCGGCTTTTTCCAGCGTCAGTGGCGGGCGTTGCGCTACGGCTGGGGCCAGGCCACCTCGTTTTTCCAGCCCAATGGCTTCGTCATCTCCTTCAGCGGCGTCGATGGAGCCGGAAAGTCCACGGTCATCGAAAAGGTGAAGGAGCACCTCGAAAAAAAGTGGCGCAAACGCGTGGTCGTGCTGCGGCACCGCCCCTCGGTGCTGCCCATCCTCAGCGCCTGGCAACACGGGCAGGCCGAAGCCGAGCGACGCTCGGTGGCCCGCCTGCCACGCCGGGGTGGCAACCGCCGCCTGAAGTCCTCGCTGGTCCGCTTCGGCTACTACTACCTCGACTACCTGCTGGGCCAGGTGGTGGTATGGCTGAAGTACACCAGCCGCGGCCAGGTGGTGCTGTATGACCGGTACTACTTCGATTTCATCAACGACGGCGAGCGCAGCAACATCCGCCTGCCCGAGCGCCTCACCAAAGCCCTGTACACCTTCGTGAGCAAGCCGCGCCTCAACTTCTTCCTCTACGCCGACCCGGATGTGATTCTGCACCGCAAGCAGGAGCTCTCGGGCGAAACCATCGTGCAGCTCACCCAGAAGTACCGAGCCCTGTTCGGGCAGCTAGCCGGGCAGTACCCGCAGTCTCAGTACGTGCCCATCGAGAACCATAATCTGGACAACACGCTGGACCTCATCGGCCAGTACATTCAAGCGGAGGTATAATCATGCGCACTTTCCTCGAACAGTGGGTGCGGCGGCGCAACCCCGACTTTCTCATTCATCCGAGCGTGCCCACGAGCTGGCTGCTGGGCTTTGCGGCCCGCACGGCCGGCGCGCTGCTGCGCGGCGCGGCGCTGGGCCTGCGCGGCCGCCACCCGCACGGCGCGATGCTGGGCCACGGCGTGCAGTTCGCCTATTTGAGCGGCATTCGCTTCGGAGCCTGGCTGAAGGCCGGCGACCAGGTGCGCTTCAGCGGCCTGAGCACCGATGGCCTGATTATGGGCCGCCGCGTGAGCATTGGCGCTTTCAGCCAGGTTATTGTCTCGACTTCCTTGCAGGAGCCGGGCGCATTCATCCTGATTGGCAACCGGGTGGGCATCGGCGAGTTTGCCTACCTGGGCGGCGGCGGCGGCTTGCAGATTGACGACGACTGCATCATCGGCCAGTATTTCAGTTGCCATCCCGAAAACCACCTCCACGCCGACCCGCGGGTACCCATCCGGCTGCAGGGTGTGGTGCGCCGGGGCATCCACATCGGGGCCGGGTGCTGGATTGGCAGCAAGGTGACGGTGCTCGACGGCGTAAGCATTGGGGCGGGGTGTGTAGTCGCGGCCGGAGCCGTGGTTACGCGCTCGGTGCCCGCCGGTAGTGTCGTGGCCGGGGTGCCGGCCCGCGTGATTTCCACCCGCGAGGCACAGCCGGTGGCGGTGCTCCGCGAAACCGCTCTGGCCTCATGAAAACCGTGCTGATGACGGCCTACGCCGTGAATCCCTACAAGGGCTCGGAAGACGGGATGGGCTGGAGCTTCATTCTGCAAGCGGCCCGCACGCACCGCGTGGTGGCCGTGACGCGCCGCAATAACGAGCCGCCCATTCGCCGCTTTCTGGCCGAGCACCCCGAACTGGCCACCCTGGCCACCGGCATCACCTTCCTGTATTTCGACCTGCCAGCCTGGATGCGCTGGTGGAAAAAAGGCCCACTGCTGTCGGTGCTCTACTTCTATATGTGGCAGTTGGGGCTGGGCCTGTGGCTGTGGGCCCGCCGCCGCCGGCTGGGAGTAGATGTGGTGCATAACCTGAACTTCCACAACGACTGGACGCCCTCGTTTCTGTGGCTGCTGGGCCGGCCGCTGGTGTGGGGTCCCATTGGCCACCACCCACCCATTCCGGCCAGCCACCTGCGCCAGTACGGCCGCGCCGCCTACTGCCAGGACCGGGCCATCGGCCTGCTGAAGCGCGCCTTCTGGACGTTCGACCCGTTTCTGCGCATCACGCGCCGGGCAGCCGGGCAGGTACTGTGCATGAACTCGGCGGTGGCGCCCCGCCTGGGCCTGCGCGCCGGGCAATTTGAAATCGTGCCTTCGGTGGCCATTCACATGCCGGCCCAGGAATCCATCGCAGCCGCCGTGCCGCGCAAAGAATTTGTGGTGATGATAGCTGCCCGCATGGTGCCACTGAAAGGGTTCGACATGGTGATTCAGGCTTTTGCCGCCTTTTACCACGGCCTGAGCGCCGCCGACCAGCCCAACGCCCGGTTGCTGCTCATCGGTAGCGGCACCGAGGAAGCGTGCCTACTGCGCATGGTGAAAGAGCACGGTGTGGCACCCTGCACGCAGCACCGGCCCTGGCTCGACCGGGAGGAGCTGCTGCGCACTTACAGCCAGGCGTCGGTTTTCTTTTTCCCTTCGCACGAGGGCGCCGGCATGGTGGTGGCCGAGGCCATGAGCCACGGCGTGCCCGTGCTCTGCTACCAGAACGAAGGCCCAGGCGAGCTGGTGCCGCCCGATTCCAGCCTCACAGTGCCCTACGCCTCCTTCGCACAGAACGTCCGGGATTTCGCCGCGCAGCTCGGGCGCCTGCACGCCTGCCCGCTGCTGCTGGCCGCCGAAGCCCGCCTGTGCCGCAGCCACACCGATGCCCACCACACCTGGACCCGCCGCGGCCAGCAGTTAGAACGCATTTATCAGCAAGCCCTTATTTCATGAAACGCATTATCTCCGTTCACTTATTGAACGACCGCAGCGGCAGCCCCCAAGTGTTGCGCAACTCGCTGAGCTGCCTGAGCAGCGCCGGCTACCACATCGACCTGCTCACGGCCACCTCCGACCAGGAGGCCGGCTGCCTAAGCGAGCTGCCCGGCGTGGTCGCGCACGCGCTGCCCTACCGCTTGCAGCCCAGCCGCTGGCGCACGCTGCTTAATTTCTGCTGGGTGCAGGCCGTGGTGTTTGCCAAAGTGCTGCACCTGGCCGGCCCCGGCACGGTGGTGTATGTGAATTCACTGCTACCCGGCGGGGCGGCGCTGGCGGCCCGTTGCCGGGGTGCCCGCGTAGTGTACCACGTGCACGAGGTGTCGCTGCGCCCGGCGCTGCTGCAACGGCTGCTCTGCGGCATCGTGAACCTGACGGCCGACCGGGTGCTGTTTGTGTCGCACTTCGTACGGCAGCAGCTGGCGCTGTCGGTGCCGCAGCAGGCAGTGGTGCACAATGTCTTATCCCCGGATTTCCTGAATGAAGCCAACGCTGTGGTTCCGGCGGCTCAGCCCTTCCGGGTGCTCATGGCCTGCTCACTGAAAGACTACAAGGGCGTGCCCGAGTTCTTCGACCTGGCCCGTGCCCTGCCCGACATGGCATTCGAGCTGGTGCTGAATGCGGCCCCGGCGCAGGTGGCCAGCTTCCAGGCCAGTGCCGCCGCGCCCTCCAACCTGACCCTGTACGCCAGCACCGCCAACATGCACGCCCACTACCGCCGGGCATCGGTGGTGGTGAACCTCTCGCGCCCTGCCGAGTGGGTCGAAACCTTCGGCCTGACCATTCTCGAAGCCATGCAGTACGGCAAGCCCGTCATCGTGCCCGTGGTGGGCGGGATGGCCGAGGTCAACATCGTGGGCGAAACGGGCTTCGCCATCGACAGCCGCGACCTCCCGGCCCTGGAGCGGGCGCTGCACCTGCTGCAGCAGTTTCCGCGCAAGTACGCCGCCATGTCGGCCGCGTGCCGGCGGCGGGCGGCCGAGTTCGCCCCCAGTCGTTTCTCAGAGCAGATAAACCAGCAGTTTGAGGCCGAGTTCGCCCGGTTTCCGCTGGCGCTGCCCCCCGTGCCGGCTCGTTTTCCGGGGCGGACTATCCCGGCTCCGGCGGTCGGGTAGTCCCGGCGCGCTGCTCCCCTCATTCCCATTCATTTGACTCAACCGCTTACCCATTCCTTTCATGTCAACCAAAAAAGTAGCCATCATCGGCACCGTGGGGTTGCCCGCTTGCTACGGGGGGTTCGAGACCCTGGTGGCCCAGCTGGTGAAACACCTGCACCAGGAGCATGAGCTCACGGTGTATTGCAGCGGCAAGCGCTACCCCAAAGCCCAGCGCCAAAGCCACCACGCCGGGGCCCGGCTGGTGTATGTGCCGCTGGATGCCAACGGCGTGCAAAGCATTCTCTACGATTGCCTGTCCATTCTGCACGCGCTGTTCTACGCCGACGTGCTGCTGGTACTGGGGGTGCCCGGCGGCATTCTACTGCCCTTCGTGAAGGTGTTCACCCGCAAGCGCATTATCGTGTCCATCGACGGCATCGAATGGCGCCGCAGCAAGTGGAACCGCCTGGCCAAGTGGTACCTGCGCCTGGCCGAAAACCTGGCAGTGAAGTTTTCGCACGCCGACATTTCCGATAACGACGCCATTCAGAACTACACAGCCCGCACCTACAGCACGCGCAGCCGCGTCATCGAATACGGCGGCGACCACGTGGTGCGGCAGCCCATCACGCCGGCCCACAACGCGCGCTACCCTTTTCTGAGCAGCCCCTACGCTTTCAAGGTCTGCCGCATCGAGCCCGAAAACAACGTGGCCATGATACTGGAAGCTTTTGCCGAGCTGCCGCAGTACCCTTTCGTGCTGGTGGGCAACTGGGCCAACAGCGCGTTTGGCCAGCAGCTCAAGGCGCAGTACGGCGGCTTGCCTCACCTGCACCTGCTCGACCCGATTTACGACCAGGCCGAGCTCGACGTGCTGCGCGGCCACTGCCAGGTGTACATCCACGGCCATAGCGCTGGTGGCACCAACCCCTCGCTGGTCGAGGCCATGTACCTGGGCTTGTCCATCGTGGCGTTTGGCGTGTCGTTCAACCGGGCCACCACCGAGCACAAAGCCTGCTACTTCGCCACCCGGGAAGAGCTAAAAATGCTCCTCCAAGACAGTAGCCTGGCTACTTGGCAGGCTCTCGGCCGCCAGATGCAAACCATTGCCGAGCGGCGCTACAAGTGGGAAATCATCACTCGCAAGTACAGCGCCCTTTTCCACAACTCCAGCGGCGTGCAGCGCAAGGGCGGCCTGCGTTCCCAAATCAGCCTGCTCGGCTCGGACGACCTGCTGCAGCACGAACTGGGCCATTACGCTGCCCCAAACATGTTTTACGAAGAAGAGCTGTGAGCCCCAGCCGGCCATTTATCCCCGCTTCGATGTCCTCATCTTCCACACCTTATTTTCTCATCACTGATATGTACGAGCAAGTACTCCCCTCTCCGGCCGACCATGCGCAGCAATGGCTGGCGCTGCTGGCGTCCATTGCTATGGTCGAATCCGAATCCTTTCACCAGAAGCACGAGCAGTACCTGGCTCGGAACGGCTGCGGGTTCATGGCGTTTGTCTATCAGAAGGCAATCGTAGAAATACTGCTGAACGCGAATCTGGATGAGCGTTACGAACTGTGCGGGGTTTTCCGCCGCGTTATGAGCCAGGGCATCGACCGGCATTTTGGGGAGCTGGACCTGATAGACCACACGCTGCGCCAGGGCCTGGCCAACAACGCCCGGCAGTGGCTGGCCTTTCTGCATTCCATGTCCCTGGCCGATAAAACCTCCTTTCACAGTGTCCATCTGGGTTTTCTCAACACCTACGGTTGCGATTTTATGTCGCAGGTGTACTTCGACACCTTCGAGTACGCCCTCCGGCCGGGGGGGATGGTAGCGCCCGACAGAATCCTTAACGCCTTTAACCGAGCCCTAGAGCAAGCCTTGCTAAGTACTCCATCGACCCGGCCCGATTAGTCGGGTCGGGTCCAGGTTTGCAGTAAGGTGCTCGCCTTTTGGCCGGCCACTTCTGCCGCTAGTCTCTTCGGCCTGACCGGCTGCGAGAGCACTACCGCATTTACGGTAGGATTTTTTTAATCTGACGTTTGCCACAGGCAATAATTTTGTTTCGCAATTTATCCTCCCCTACACGGCAAAATATTGACTTCAATGGATATAAACAATTTAACATTTATTATATCCAACTGGCTCAATTAAAAGTTTTTAAGCGATACAAACTCACAAAATGGGGTTTTGAAGCGGGTGGTCATTTCAGAACACGCCGTTAAGCATCGGCATTGATATGAGAAAATGCATCAATGGCATATTGAGTTTTACAAACAAGTAAAATATAATTAAAAAAGGATTTAAGTCATTAAAACTATGCCTTAGGTTCTTTTAATCGCAAACAATTTCACTTTTTCTTATGGAAATTTCTTACTCAAATGCTTTTATAAATCGAACCCAGCATCCTTGGCACCTACTGTGCCTACTGGGCCTACTGGGCTGCCTGCTGGCAAGCCTGGAGGCACAGGCGCAGTCCATTACGTTGCAGGCCGCCCTAGGCAATATGTTGCCGCTGCAGGATTTTGGGTCGGTGCAAGTCAACCGCACTTCGAGCCAGCAGTCTTTTCTCGTGAGCGGGGCCAACCTGACCGGTGCCGTCACCCTGAACACGGCCGAGGGATTTGAAATCAGAACGGGGGGCAATTCCTTCAGCACCAATGCCATTGTTCTGAGCCCTACTGGCGGCAACCTTGGCTCTACTGCCATTGACGTCCGCTTTGCGCCCGTGCCGTCCGGCACTCGCCCTGACGGCTCCGGCACCTATGCCGACAATCTGTTGGCCTTGACGCCGAGCGGCACGGGCACGGTTTCGCAGTCGGTTGCGCTTGCGGGTACCGGCCAGGCCACGCCCACCAGCGCCTATGTGTATGTAGACCCGGCCAGCCTGGCGTTTGGCACGGTGTCGCAAACGCGCACACCCGTTGCCTGTTCCGGGATAATCAACTACTGCCCCCCGGCTGTGACAGCGTGCACCTTCCATTAATTAACTCCAGCCCTTTTCTGGCGGAATAGTCCTTAGACTGCAATGAAGCCGCAACCCCTTAAGAAATTCCGCATCGCCGTTATCGAAGATGATTTGTGGTACGGACAGCTGCTGCAGTACCACCTTTCGCAGAACCCTGATTACGAGGTGGCGCTGTACGCCTCAGGCAAGGAGTTTTTCAGCGGCGTGCGCGAGCGGCCGGATTTGGTGACCATCGATTTTTCGCTGCCCGACATCGCCGGCGACCAGCTGCTCAAGAAAGTCACGCAGCTCTACCCCGGCTTGCCGGTTATCGTAATCAGTGCTCAAAGCAAAATCGGTACCGTGGTGGAGCTGCTCAAGCTGGGGGCCACCGACTACCTCGTGAAAGACGAGCACACCCGGCAGTCGTTGTGGAACGCCGTGCGGGTGGTGCGCGAAAACGCTGCGCAGAACCAGCCGGCCGCCTCCACGCCGCTGGCCCTGGACGACCCGCACGGCTTCAGCACGCTGCTGAAAGGCAACAGCCCGGCCATTCGGCGCACCTTCGACATGATGGCCCGGGCCGCCCAAACCCCGGTCAACGTGTCCATCAACGGCGAAACCGGCACGGGCAAGGAGCTGGTGGCTAAAGGTATTCACCTACAATCGGAGCGCCGGAAGGGGCCGTTTGTTGCCGTGAACATGGCTGCCATCCCCAGCGAGCTGGTAGAAAGCGAATTATTTGGCCACGAAAAAGGGGCTTTTACGGGGGCCATCGGGCGCAAAATCGGCAAATTTGAGGAGGCCAACCAGGGCACCCTGTTTCTCGACGAGATTGGCGAGCTGCACCCGGTTATTCAGTCCAAGCTGCTACGCGTGCTGCAGGAGCGCGAAATGCAGCGCGTGGGCGGCAGCGACAAGATTAAGCTGAACGTGCGCCTGGTGACGGCCACGCACAAGAACCTAGCCGAGGAGGTGAGCAAGGGCACGTTTCGGGAAGACCTGTACTTCCGCATCATGGGCCTGCCCATTGTGCTGCCCCCTTTGCGCGAGCGCGGACCCGACATCGTGGTGCTGGCCCAGCATTTCCTGGCGGCCTTTTGCAAAGAGTACCAGAAGCGGCCGCTGCTGCTTTCGGCGGCGGCGCAGGCCAAATTGGTGGCCTACGACTACCCCGGCAACGTGCGCGAGCTGAAAACGGTGCTCGAGCTGGCGGCAGTGCTCAGCAACGGCCACGAAATCCGGCCCGCCGACCTCATGTTCACGCCCCCGGCCAGGGGCAAGGACTTTTTGTCAGACGAGAAAACACTGCGCGAATACACCCGCACCATTATCCGCTACCACCTCGACAAATACAGCAACAACGTGCCCCTTATAGCCGAGAAGCTTGGCATCGGGCGCTCGACGATTTATAAACTGGTGCAGGACGGCGACGTGTAATGGAAAATATTTACTGCAAAAAGAGCACCCCGGCCAACCCGTACGCGACCCCGGGGGCAATGGCCTCCCTCCCGGCCCAAACGCCGGACGTGCCTGGCGGAGCTTCCGCTGAGAACAACCCGGAATCCGACGCCCTCTGGGGGGCCCTGGCGCGCGAGCAGCGCTGGCGTGGCGTGATGGAAACCCTGGGCAATAACACCTGGGAATATAACCTGCAAACCAAGCAGCTGCGCCTGAGTACGAAGTACCAGCAGTTGCTGGGATACTACGGCGAGCTGATAGAGACGGAAATGGGACAGGCACCCCTTTACGCCAACATTGCCCCTGACGAACGCGCCGCCGCCAGCCAGAACATGGCCGCGTACCTGAGCGGCGAACGCCCCCTCTTTGAGGTGACGTACCGGCTTCCGGGCACCGACGGCACCGACGAATGGGTCCTATCGCGGGGAATGGTGACGCTGCACGACGACCAGGGCGCGCCCCTGCTGATAACCGGTACCCACACCGACATCACGGCCGTCACCAACGCCAACCTGGCGGCCGAAACCGCCAGCCTGCGCCTGGGCAGCACCATTGCCAGCCTGCAGCATGCCGTGCTGCTGGAGGATGAGCACCGGCGCGTTATTTTGGTGAACGACGCTTTCTGCCGCCTTTTTGGCCTGGCCGAGGGCCCGGTGGCGCTGGTGGGCACCAGCACTGACCAGCTGGCGGAACGGATAAAGGGCTGTTTCAACGAGGAGGCCACCTTCACGCTGAGCATCGGGGCCATGCAGGAGTCGATGCAGGCCATCAGCGGCGAGCCGCTCTTGTTGCGCGACGGCCGCACCCTGCTCCGCAACTTTACCCCCGTTCAGGTGCGCGGTATTGGGGCCGGCTTCCTCTGGAAGTACGAGGACATTACCCGGCGCGTGACCGAGAGTGAAGCGCTGAAGCGCCGGGAGCGCAAGTACCGCAGCATCCTCGAAAACCTGAACCTGGGCCTGATAGAGGTGGACCTGGCCGGCCAGGTCACCTTCGTGAACGACAGCTACTGCCAGCTCACGGGCTACACCCAGGCCGAGCTGCTGCACCACGACCTCGACCGCCTGCAGGTAAACGAGAGCTACCGCCAGTTGCTGGAACAAAAGACGAACTCGCGGGCCCGGGGCATTTCCGATACCTACGAGCTGCCCATCAAAAACAAGCACGGCGAGCTGCGCTGGCTGCTCGTCAGCGGCACCCCCGTCTATGACGACGAGCAGCAGTTCACCGGGTCCATCGGGGTGCACCTCGACATCACGCACCAGAAGCAGCTCGAAGCCAAGCTTCGCGATGCCAAAAAGCTCGCCGAAGAGTCCTCGCGAGCCAAGGAGATGTTTCTGGCCAACATGAGCCACGAAATCCGCACGCCCATGAACGCCATCCTGGGCATGAGCCAGCTGCTGGCGCGCACGGCGCTCTCGCCCCAGCAGAACAACTACCTGCACGCCATCGCCACATCGGCCGAAAACCTGCTCGTCATCATCAACGACATCCTCGACCTGTCGAAGATTGACGCCGGCAAGATGCTGATTGAGAAAATTGGCTTCAGCCTGCCTAAAATATGCGAGCAGGTGGAGAAAACCCTGCACTACAAGGCCGAGGACAAAGGCCTGAGCTTGGTGGTGGAGGTGGACCCCAACACCCCGGAGGTGCTGCTCGGCGACCCCCACCGCCTGGTGCAGGTGCTGCTGAACCTAGCCGGTAACTCCATCAAATTCACCGAAAAGGGCGAGGTCCATATCGGATGCGCCCTGGCGGGCATTGTCGGCACCGATGCCGTGGTCGAGTTTACCGTACGTGACACCGGCATCGGCATGGCGCCGGCGTACGTGAAGAAACTGTTTCAGACCTTCAGCCAGGAAAACGCCTCCATTTCCCGCCAGCACGGCGGCACGGGCCTGGGCCTGAACATTTCGATGAACCTGGTGTGCCTGATGGGTGGCGACCTGCAGGTGACCAGCGAGAAAGGCCAAGGCACGCACAGCCGCTTTTCGCTGGTACTACCCATCGGCACCGATAGCGACCTTCCCCGCAACGAGATGACCGTGAGCTCCAAGCTCATCCGCGAGAGCCTACACGGCAAGCGCGTGCTGCTGGTTGAGGACAATGCCTATAACCGAATGCTGGCCAAGTCGTTCCTGCGCCTCGCCCACATCGTGGTGACGGAAGCCGAGAACGGTGCAGCCGCCGTGGAGCTGGCCCGCACGCAGGAGTTCGACCTGATACTGATGGATTTGCTGATGCCCGTGATGAGCGGGTATGATGCGACCAACGTCATCCGCAACGACCTCAAGCTGCACGTGCCCATCATCGCCCTCACGGCCAACGCCCTGCGCGGCGACAATCAGAAATGCCTGGATGCAGGCATGAACGACTACCTCTCGAAGCCCTACAAGGAAAATGACCTGCTCAAAATCGTGCATGAGTGGGTGGTGACCCCCCGGCACCACAAGCTCGGCGGCGACAAGCTGTACCGAACCGACACCCTGAAGGAAGCCTCCAACAACGACCCCGTGTTTGTGGCCTTTATGCTGCGCACGTTCCTGCAAAGCGGCGAAAGCTGGCTGGCCACCCTGCATCAGGGCTTCCGCGAGGGCAACATGGAGGCCTTAAAGGAGGCTACCCACAAAATCAGGCCCAGCCTAATGCACCTGCACATCTACCAGGTGCTACGCCTCGTGACCCAGCTCGAAGCCTGGGAAGGAGCCTTTGACGGCCAGGAGCTCCAGCCCATCGTGGAGGTTATCGACACGCTGCTGCGGCAGACCATGAACCAGATGACGATGGATTTGGAACAGTACGGACCCCTGGCAGCCTAAACCCGGCGGCCCAACCGGGCACTGCCTGCCCGGGCACCTCGCCTTCACAAAATTCTTGTTATCCCGATGAAAAAATGCCTGCCCCTGCTACTGGCACTGGGGTGCGCGCCCCTTGCCATGCTGGCGCAGGCTCGCAGCTGGAACCCCGCCGGTGCTGACCTGGTCTACCCCCGTACGCTGCTCAAGGCCGCGGCCTTGCCCGGTGTGCGGGCTTCGCTGAATGCCCCCGACCGGCTCAGCATCTACCAGGGTCTGTGGAACGACGTGCAGGCCCCGCCGCCCACCGATAATACCTCGGTCGGCAGCAGGCGGGTACGGGCCACGCTGATGGCCCGTGCCCGCGGCCTTCTCGAAAGCATCAATACCAATGTGTAAGTCTTTGCCACGTATTCGGGCACCACGCCCTATACCGGGTGGCAATGGCGCTATAAAGTTCTGATAGACTACCTTGTAGCCTACAAGTTGCTGCGCGGGGCCGGCGAAACGCCCACGGACATGGCCGCCGGCGCGGCCCGCGTCCAAGAGTTTGCCGGGCACCTCTACCAACAGTCCGTTACGCCGCTGGGGCCCTACAGCTTCTACGCCAACATCAAATACAACCATACCCTGATAACCGCCGCCGCCCTGGGCCTAGCTGCCGTGGTGCTGAGCGAGGCCAGCAGCGCCGACGCTGCCCAGCAGCCCGCCACCTGGGCTGGCACGGGCTTCTATCACCTCGACAGCGTGCTAGGGCTCGACGCCCAGTGCCAGTCCGAATCGACCCAGGTGGGGGGCTACGCCGAGGGGCCCTACCACCTCAAATACGGGCTGTTGAATTGCCTGACGCTGTTCCGGGCCATGGGTGATTTTCTGCCCGATGGCCGCCTGCCCTACACGTATGGGGGCCAGCACGCGCAGCATCCGCAACCCGTATTGCGAACCAAAATACGCCCGGCATCCGAGTGGCTTACCGCCATCCGGATGCCGGAAGGTCGCTTTCCGGCCCTGGAAGACTCCTACGTGGACATGGACATGCCAGAGCTGGCCCTCACCGGCCGGGTGCAGTATGTGCAGCCCCTGTACTTAAGCAAGCTAACGGGTAAGGGCATGGCCCCGCTCACGGGGCAGCTGCGCGACAGTCCGGTGGACATGCGCGCCGCATGGCTGGCCGCCGAAGCACCCGCCACCTTGCGGCCGGCCTTTCCGCAGCCTGTCCGCCACCTACTGACCGTGACAACAACGGGGCCGGAGCAGGACGTGACCTTGCAGCTGTTCGACGGCCTGGGGCGCGAAGTGGCCCGCCAGCCCAGCCACCACCAACCCGCGCAGCTCGACGTGAGCCAACTCACGCCCGGCCTGTACTACCTGGTGGGTCATGATGCCAGTGGCCAGCCCCTACCCGGCCGCCAGAAAATAGTGTGGTGGCACCGTAAGAACCTCAGCGGCAAAGGGGCCGCTAGCCCGGGCTTGCTTTTTTTTTCCGAGGAATTGGTGAACAGCCGGGCCCGCACAGTAGTAGAATGCTAGCATTCAGCAGCAGCGCTTTGCCTGATTCTTAAGCTCATCACTACTGTCACTAAGGTTCGGATGTGAAGCCGACGATTAACTTGCCGAAGCATCGCTTTAGGTTATAACGAGTTTTTTAGTACTTTGGTCGTGCAAAAAAATGTTTTCACCGGCGATTATCAACATTTGCAACTGGTAATTCTTGCACAAACTCTCTATGGCTGCACTTGAACAATTGGCTATTTTGTTTCCGAAAGTCCCCGTCGCTAATGTTCAGCGCTTCGGCGCTTTACCGGGTCATCTCACGGGGAAGGCGCAAGCCGCAAGCGCGTTTGCCTGCTAGTGCCGGCGGGGCATTTGCCCCGTTTATGCTCCATTCCTTTTTGAGTTTGAGAGTTTGGTACGAGCTATTGACCGGCTGGCTCGGGGTGTTGGGGCCGTTCCTGCTCCTTGGCTATTTGGTGCACAGCCTCCGGGCGTGCCGGGCCCAGGGCTTAGCCGACCAGATTACCATCCGCGCCGACATCGCGGCCAACCTGCACGACGAGCTGGGGTCGCAGCTGATGCGCATTCACTTACAGGCCGAATCGCTGCTCCAGCCACCCGGCGGCCATGCTGGGCTGCCCGAGCTGTTGGGCTCCATTCAGGCCGCCACCTCGGCGCTGCGCGACGTGGCCTGGGGCCTCGACGCTAACGCCGACAACGTGAACGCCCTACAGGACCGCATGCGCGAACTGCTCGACCAGATGACTACGAGCTCCGCGCTGGACATCACCTTCACCACCGAAGGTTTGGATGGAACTGAAGCCATGCCGCCGCCCTTGCGGCAGGAAGTGTACCTAGTATTCAAAGAAGCCATTACCAACGCGATGCGGCACGCACCGAGTGCCAACAGCCTAGTGGTGCGCCTTCGGCGCGAGCAGGATTCTCTGCTGCTCGAAGTGCTCGACGATGGCGCGGCGATAGCGTCGGGCCGCCGCCACAGCATGGGCTTGCGCAACATGGCCAAGCGGGCGCGGGAGCTGGGCGGCAAACTGGTAACCGGGCCGCGAACCGATGGGGCCGGCTTTCAGGTGTGGCTGAGCGTGCCGCTGGTAGCGGAAGCAGTGCCTTCCTGGCTTTCCCGGTGGGCCAGGACACCCCGGGCGGGCAAGCGCGTGCTGGTGGTAGCGTTGGGGCGCAAGGTGCCGGGCCCGAGCCGGGCAAAGCCCTCGGGGGCGACGCTGCCCCCGTAAGTTAAATAATGCCCCGCAAGTGCTGGCTGAGCAGCTGTGTGCGGCTGTTGACCTGCATTTTGCGGTACACATGCTTCACGTGGGTACGGATGGTGAGGGTGGATAAGTCGAGCCGCAGAGAAATTTCCTTATCGCTCAGCCCATCCACGATGCCCTGCAGCACCTGCCGCTCGCGCGGGGTGAGCAAGTCGGAGTGCGTGGTAGGCGTGGGCCGGAAGTGCGCGAGCACCTTGCGGCCCACCGCGCGGCTCATGGGAGCCCCGCCGCGGGCCACCTCCAGCACGGCTTCTTTGAGCTGGGCTAGGGGCGTGAGCTTGGCCATGTAGCCCGTGGCCCCGCAGCACAGGGCCTGG
The DNA here is from genome assembly GCF_015694725.1 of Hymenobacter jeongseonensis. Lineage (GTDB taxonomy): Bacteria > Bacteroidota > Bacteroidia > Cytophagales > Hymenobacteraceae > Hymenobacter > Hymenobacter jeongseonensis. The sequence continues at coordinate 68,576 of NZ_JADQDQ010000015.1, forward strand.
TAAATGTGCTCCACGTCCTCGTAGGCCGTGAGCATGATGATTTCCATCTCGGGGTATTTCTCCTTCAGCAGCGGGAGCGCCTCGGTGCCGCTGATGCCGGGCAGGCCAATGTCGAGCAGCATCACCTGCGGGGGCATGGCGTCGGCCAGCTGTTCGAGGGCATCTTCGATGGAATCGGCCACCAGCACTTCCCGGATTTCGGGCTGCATCTTAAAGTAGTTTTCCAGCAGTCGGCTCACCACGGTGTCATCTTCTACAATAGCCAGCGATAGCGACACCATAATTGAAAGAGGTAATAAGGCCTGCGTGCGTGTGTGAGAACTTCCGGTAAGTTCGTCAGCCGGGCCTTACAGCTGCTGGCTGCGCCTCAGGAAGATAACCCTACTGCTTGCGGCAGCCTGAGCGAAGGCGATGCACCCGAATTACTATGGTAAAGGTAGGCGACAGATATCTTCGGAGTTCCAGTTCGCCTACCCTAAATGCGGGTCATGGACCGGGGGCCCGGGCGTGGGTGGGCAGTGCCAGGCCAAGGACAAACAGCCCACGCAAGCAACCGGCGCGGCCCCGGCGCAAATACAGCAAACTCGCGGTGCTGACAGAAGCGCAAACGCTGCCCAGCCTATGCCCCCCAAATAGGGTAGATTTTTTTTCCAACCAGGGCCAAACCCCCTTTTATATTTGCTTGCATTACAATAAGTGATTGCGAAAATAATTAGGGGAAAAATATCACCAGAAACCCTTTGCTTAGCTCGGTTAGCTTCGGCGGCAACTCGCTAAGCGGCCCTGCCGGCGGGGAAGCCCGGCTATCCCCGCCGAAGCAGGTATCTTCGGAGCGCTGCCCCCGCCGGTTTGCAAGCGCTACACCGTACCACGCTGGGCTCAACCTGCTTTCCCTTACCGGTGGGCATCGTCGCAACGGAAGCGCCCTGTCCGCTACCGGGTTTGGCACGACTGCAATGGCCTTGACTCTGCGCCAACTATTATTGACTGAGAGTTGGTTACGTATTTTTTAATTGAAACGAGATGGGCATCCGCGCCGACTTCCGCCTATTGGCGAACATTATGGACCACTCCCCGGCCATCATTTGCGCCATCGACTCGCGTGGGCACTTGCAGCAGGTGGGCGGTGCTTGCCGGCAAATGCTGGGCCGGGAAAAGGACCATCTGCTGGGCCAGGCCTTTGCCGACATCGTGCATCCCGACGACCGCACGGCCGCCCTGGACGCCTGCGGCCGCGCGCTAACGCAGGAGCAGCACGTGTGCTTCGAAAGCCGCTGCCTCGGCCCGGGCGGCGACGAGCTGGTGGTGGAGTGGTCGGCCTTCCGGCCACCGGCCGATGCCCTGCTGCTCTGCATTGGGCGCGACGTGACGGAGCAACGCCAGGCTACTCGCCGCGCACACGAGCAAGACGCGTTTTACCGGGCCGTGGCCGAGCACGGCTTCGATACGATGGCGCTGCTCAGTGCCGAGGGCGTGTACACCTACGTGGGCGGCTCTGTGCAAAAAGCCCTGGGCTACCGGCCCGAAGAAATGGTGGGGCACAGTCCCTTCGAGTTCATTCATCCCGATGACGTGGCCGCGGCGCAGGCCGCCTGGGCCGAGCTTGGCGCACAGCCCGTTTTTGCCGTGCCGGACTGCCGTTTCCGGGCCGCCAATGGCGAGTGGCGCTGGATGGAAACCACCATCAGCAACCAGTTGCTGGACCCGGCTATCCGGGCATTCACGCTGTGCTCGCGCGATGTGACCGACAAGAAAAACCGCGCCTTCGAGCTGGCGGCCAGCGACCAGCGCTTTCGGCTGCTGTTCGAGAACAACCAGAACCCGGCCATCTTTCAGGATGCCGACGGGCGGGTGCTGGAGGTGAACCCCGCTTACCTGGCCTTTCTGAAAATGACCAAAGAGCAGGTAATGCACCAGCCATTTACCGATTCTTTGCCGGCGGGCCTCGCCCCCTGTGCCGAAGAACTGTTTCGGGTAGCCTTGAGCGGCCAGCAGCTGACCTACGAACCTACGCTAATGCACGACGGGGTGGAGCGAACCATTGCCGTAACCAAGATACCGCTGGTGGTGGAGGGCCGGGTCGCCGGCGTGTACACTACGGCCAGAGACATCACGGAGATGGCCACCGCGCAGCGCCTCATCAAGCAGCAGGCTGCCCGGCTCCATATGGTGCTGGAAAGCGTTACCGACGCCTTTCTCTCGATGGACCGCGACTGGAACCTGACCTACCTCAACCGCGAAGGCGAACGGCTGCTGAACATCATCCAAGACGCGGCACTGGGGAAAAACATGTGGGAGCTATTTCCCGAAGAAGCTGGCGGCATCTACCGCCAGAAGTACCAGCAAGCCCTGGATACCGGCCAGATGGTACGGTTTGAAGCCTTTTTTGACCGCGAAAACCGTTGGCTCGAATTGAAGGTCTACCCCTTCGCCGAGGGCGTTTCCATCTTCTTCACCGACATCACCCAGCGGGTAGCTTCCGACAAGCAGCTGAAATTGCTGGCCCTGGTGGCCCAGGGCACGGTCAACAGTGTCATCATCACCGATGCGCAAGGGCGCACCGAGTGGGTGAACGAAGCCTTCACCAAGCACACCGGCTACACCGTGGCCGAGATGCTGGGCCAGAAGCCGGGCGCCGTGCTGCAAGGCCCCGAAACCGACCCGGCTGCCATCCAACGCTTTCAGGAGCGGCTGCCGCTGCAGAAGCCGTTTTCAGCCACCATTCTCAATTACAAGAAGTCTGGGCAGAAGCTGTGGTTTTCGATGGACATCACCCCCGTTTTCAACGATGTGGGCGAATTGACTCAGTATATTGCTATTCAGCAGAACATCAACTTTCGCAAGGAGATAGAGGCCAGCCAGGCCAAAATGACCCAGGATTTGTACCGGCACAACCGCGACTTGCAGCAGTTCACCTACGTGATTTCGCACAACCTGCGGGCCCCCTTGGCCAATGCCCTGGGGCTGGCCACCGTGCTCACGAAAGTGGATAAGAATACGGAGGCGTTTGGGACCGCCCTGACCCACCTGCGCCAGAGCATGGTGCAGGCCGACGATGTGCTCAAGGACTTGAACCTGGTACTTTCCATTCGCGACCAGAAGGACCTGCAGGCAGTGGAGCCCCTGGCCCTGAAAGAGGTTTGCGAGCAAGCCATTAATAATATGGATGAAGCCTTGCACCAATGCGGCGGACGGGTGGCGCTCGACTGCGAAGACCGCCTGATGACGCGGGGCAGCCGGGCTTATCTCTACAGTATTTTCTATAACCTGCTGTCCAATTCCATCAAGTACCGTTCCGAGGAACGCC
>NZ_JADQDQ010000016.1 GCF_015694725.1 Hymenobacter jeongseonensis
GTTCATCCTGAGCCAAGATCAAACTCTCCATTGTAAAATGTTCTACACCCATGCGAACACGGGCTGATGTCGAGTGCTGACCTTGCTCACATATTTGACGTTATCGTCTAATTCGTTTCGCTTGGTTTGTTTCACTGTGTTCTTCCCGAAGAAAGAGCAGTAAGTGAAACACTTACTATTTTGTCTGTTTCCGTCATTCAAAGAACGTGTGTTACTTCCATTTGAAGTAACAGTGCGGAGTTTGTTTCATCTCCTTTTCGGTGGTATTGCAGCGCCCTGTTCGATTTGCGAGTGCAAAGGTACGAGGACTTTTCTACTTGGCAAGCTTTAGTTAGAAAAGTTTTTGTTGGCTTTTCTTGTCGCTTTTTAAGCTTTCCCGTTTCCTATCGAAGCGGGGTGCAAAGGTACGGTGGCTCTTTTCGGCTTTGCAAGCGGTTCGAAAAATAAATTCTTTCGAGGCTTTTTTTAAGCGTTGCAGGTGGTAGACAATTGTACAGCCTGCAGGAGTTCCGACACTTTCAAAATTTCGCAAGAGACTTTCGTTTCGTGGCGCCCCGTTGTCCGTTTGACGTTTTGGGACTGCAAAGGTAAGAGGAGTTTTTGGAGCAGCAAGGGTGCTCATACGAAATACTTGCAAGCAGGTTATAAGTATCTGATTGATGCGATGAAAAAAATCTGTTTGTCATGTTATGGCGTGTTGTAGTATCGCTGTTGAGCTCATTCAGCTCAGATGTGAAGCCTGGCATTTGGCACTCTAATCGCAACAAATGAGGCAGACTTAATTTGATTTAAAGCTGTTGTTTGAGCTCAATTTCGCCCTATTTGCTTATTCAATAGATAGCAGAAGCTTAAATAAGATTGATAGGTACAAAGAGAAAAGCGCCGTAAGTGGCCCTTAGAGGTCCAGCTTACGACGCTTTTCTTATCTAGCACTTGGCAATGCCACTGTTATACGGTAGCCTTACATGAGCATTAGCGGTGAAGGGTGCTCACTCTATCGGGACCCACACTTACAATGCTGATGGGCACTTGCAGTTCCTGTTCTAGGAAATCCAGGTAGGATTGTAGGTTGGCAGGAAGTTGGGCAGCATCGGTGAGGGCAGTGAGGTCGGTGTTCCAGCCCGGAAGGGTGCGGTACTCGGGGGTGATGGTGGTGAGCTCGCCGGGGTCGGGAAGTTGGGGAGTGCTTTCGCCAGTGGCGGTGCGGTAGTGGGTGCAGGCCTGTATTTCGGTGAAGCCGTCGAGGACGTCGGCTTTCATGAGGTGGAGTTCGGTGACGCCGTTGAGCATGATGGCGTAGCGAAGGGCGGGCAGGTCTATCCAGCCGGTACGGCGGGGGCGGCCGGTGGTGGAACCGAACTCGCGGCCGGCTTGGCGGATTTGCTCACCGACTTCGTCGTGGAGTTCGGTGGGGAACGGGCCGCTACCGACGCGGGTGCAATAGGCTTTGGTGATGCCGTACACTTTATCTATATGACGCGGGGCGATGCCAAGGCCGGTGCAGGCGCCGGCGGCGATGGTGCTGGAAGAGGTGACGTAGGGATAGGAGCCGAAATCGATATCCAATAACGAACCTTGGGCACCTTCGGCGAGGATGCGCTTGCCTTGGCTGAGGAGGTCGTTGAGGAGGTATTCAGTGTCGATGAGTTGCAGGGTGCGTAGGAATTCGACGGCGGAGAAGAATTCAGCTTCGAGGGATTCGATTTCGAGTTCCTTGTGATTGTGAGCGGCGATGGCGGCGTGCTGGGCCACGGCCTCTTTATAACGCTGCTCAAAATCAGGGAGTAGAATGTGGCTGACGCGGAGACCGACACGACCGATTTTGTCGGAATAGGTGGGCCCGATGCCTTTGAGGGTGCTGCCGATTTTGGTGTTGCCGCGGGCTTCTTCGCTGATGCGGTCGAGGGCGCGGTGCGAGGGCAGAATGAGTTGGGCCTTCTTAGAGATATAGAGGTTTTTAGCCCAATCCACTCCCCTATCGGTGAGCTTTTGGAGTTCGGCGCGAAAGACGATGGGGTCGAGGACCACGCCGTTGCCCACGATATTGAGGATGTGCGGGTGAAAAATGCCGCTGGGCACTTGGTGCAGAACGTGCTTGATGCCGTCGAAGGTGAGGGTGTGGCCGGCGTTGGGGCCACCCTGGAAGCGGGCTACGGCGTCGTAAGTGGGTGCGAGGACGTCTACAATTTTGCCTTTGCCTTCATCGCCCCATTGGAGGCCTACTAATACGTCTACTGGCATGTATTCTTGGTGTTCGGTGGTTGGCAGAAACTGCTACCTGATTGAAATTGATTTTTCGACAAAAAAACAGCCGCCCTATTGGGCGGCTGGAATAAGCTGTTGGCGGGCAGCGGCTTCGTCCGAAGCTACTGTAAAAATGTTGGTTAGTTTGGTTAGCGCCAGCATTTTCTTGGGGTGTTCGGCGGGATTGATAAGGACCAATTCGCCGCCGCGGCTGCGGAACTTGGTGAGCAGCGATACGAGGACGCCGATACCGGTGCTGTTGATGTAGCGGACTTCGGACAAATCGACGGCGCAGTAGTTCAGCGACTCGCCGAGGTGTTGGTTAACAGATTCTAAGAGTTGGTCGGTGTCGGGGCTCCCGATTAGGTCGCCGGCGAGGCGAACGTAAAGAATACCGTTCTGAACGGTGCTGGTGGTGGTCATGCGGGAGTAGCGGAAGAGCGAGCGGCAGCCTGAGCGCGACAATCGCCGCAAATGCCGTAAAGATTTAAAGAATGGTGCAAGATATGGAAGTTCAGAAGCTCACCGACCATGGTCTGGATGCCGTGGATGCGGGGGTCGCAGAATTCCACCACTTTATGGCATTCGGTGCAGATGACGTGGTCGTGCTGCCGGTAGCCGTAGCTCTTCTCATACTGGGCAAGATTGCGGCCGAACTGGTGCTTGCTAACCAAACCCTGCTCCACCAATAAGTCGAGGGTATTGTAAACCGTGGCGCGGCTTACTTGCAGGCCGCGTTCCTTCATACCGACGTAGAGTTCCTCCACGTCGAAGTGCCCGGAGCGGGCGTAGATTTCTTCGAGAATGGCATACCGTTCGCCGGTTTTGCGAAGGCCTTTGTTTTCGAGGTGGGCGGTGAAAAGCTTGCGGACTTCCTCGAGCTTATCGGTATTGAGGGTAGCTTGGGAGGCGGCACTTGAGGTATGCTTGGCCGCGTAGCCCGTTTCGGAAGAACCGCCCACCTCCTGCCCTACCGCGTGGGCGGGGGCATTGGGGGCATGCGGAGAAGCTACTTTGGAGGAATTCACAGTATATATAAGGTATAGTGGGACAAAGGTAGAAACGCCGGCTAGCTAAGTAGCAACGTCGGCTTTAGGTTTTACCGTTCGAAATAAAGGTGGTAATGATTGGCGCAACCCGGGTTGAAAGCGGCTTGGCACTTGGGGCAAGTATTGTCGCAGGCCAAGTACTCGGCAATGGTGAGGGTGCTTTTGCAATTGCCACAGTAGATGGCCTCGTGAGAAAATTCTGACTTGGGCCAGACCACCGGCGCATGGTTCACAGCTTCGTTGTGGCACTCTATGCAGGCATAAAAGGCATCGCAGCACTTGAATTTGATGGCAATAATGTCACGGTCGGAATGGTAATGGGCACACTGGGTCCGCTCATTCACACCCGTGCCGTGACAGACCAAATGGCCTTGCGCTTCTTCTCTCATGAATCGAAACGCTCTACCTGAAGCACGCCATTCACCCGACTCAAGCGTTGGATAAGTTTGTTAAGGTGGTCGGTGTCGTTGACAAAGACCATAATCTGGCCTTCAAATATGCCGTCGTTGCTATCCACCGTAATGGCCCGCATGTTTACCTTGAGGCTAGTACTGATAATGCGCGTCACATCGTTGACCAAGCCCACTCGGTCGGTGCCTTTGATGCGAATGCCAGCCAAGAAGGCCAGTTCCAATTGCTCGGTCCATTTGGCCCGCACAATGCGGTTACCGTAGTTCGACATTAAATCAACTGCGCGGGGGCAGCTGGTCCGGTGGATGATGATGCCAGTTTCGGTTTCGAAGCCGAACACGTCATCGCCCGGAATCGGGTTGCAGCAGCGGGCGATGCTGTAGTTGAACTTGTCGGTATGCTCGCCTACCACAAGCATATCCGGCCGTACGCCACGGATTTTCTGCACTTCGTGGTCAAACTTTTTCGGCTCAAGTACCGAAGCCACACTCCCAACGGGCTTGGCGGCGTTGAACAACGACTCGCGAATGGTGCGCCCGTCGACTTGCCCCACCGCCAGCCGGTAGTAGAATTCCTGCGCGGTGGGCACATTGAAATAGGCCAGCAACCGGTTGAAATTTTCCTGGGTGAACGGCACCCCAATAATCTCCAAACGCTTTTCCAGCAAGTGACGGCCATCTTCGGCCTTGGCGCGCCGGTCGTCGCGCAGAAAATCTTTGATTTTAGAACGGGCCTTGGTCGTAATGACATAAGTAAGCCACTCTGACGTCGGACGCTGCTTGTGCGACGTCAGGATTTCAACCTGGTCACCGTTGTGCAACTGGTAGCTCAGCGGCTCCAGCTTCTGGTTGACTTTCGCTCCTAGGCACCGCAAGCCTATTTCGGTGTGAATTTCGAAGGCGAAGTCCAACGCCGTGGCCTTATCCGGCAAAATCACCAGCTTGCCCTTGGGTGTGAAGGCATATACCTCTTTCACGAACAGGTTCTGGCGGAACTCGTCCATGAATTCGAGCGCACTAGAATTGTTCGATTCCAGCATTTCGCGCACCTTATTCACCCAGCCTTCGAGCGAGCTTTCGGGTTGAATGCTACCCGTATCCTTGTATTTCCAATGGGCCGCGTAGCCTTTCTCGGCGATGTCGTCCATGCGCCGCGAGCGGATTTGCACTTCCACCCATTGCCCGGCGCGCGACATTACCGTCGTGTGTAGGCTCTCGTAGCCATTGGCTTTGGGCGTGGACACCCAGTCGCGCAACCGGTCCGGGTTGGGCTGGTAGAAGTCCGTCACAATACTATACACCTGCCAGCAAGCCGCTTTCTCCTGCTCCGGTGGCACATCCAAAATCACCCGAATGGCAAACAGGTCATACACCTCGTCGAAGGTGATGTTCTGCTTCTTCATCTTTTTCAGGATGGAATAAATGCTCTTGGGCCGGCCCTTGATTTCGTATTCAAAGCCCTGCGCCTTCAGCTCATCATCAATCGGCTGCACGAAATCCTTGATAAACCGATTCCGCGCGGCCTGGCTCTGCCGCACCTTGGCCTTGATTTCATTGTACGTTTCGGTATCAGTGAATTTGAGGTACAAATCCTCCAACTCACTCTTTATAGTATAGAGCCCCAGTCGGTGGGCCAACGGCGCATACAAATACAGCGTTTCCGAAGCAATTTTTAATTGCTTGTGCCGCGGCATCGAGTCCAGCGTCCGCATGTTGTGCAGGCGGTCGGCAATCTTGATGAGAATGACGCGCACATCCTCGCTCAGCGTAAGCAGCATTTTCCGGAAATTCTCCGCCTGCTCGCTCGTACCGTACTCAAAGACCCCCGAAATTTTTGTCAGCCCGTCGATAATCCGGGCCACCTTGGTGCCAAACTCGCGCTCGATATCCGAAATTTCCGTCGGCGTGTCCTCCACCACATCGTGTAGCAGCGCGGCCACAATGCTGGTCGTGCCCAGCCCAATTTCCTCCACCGCAATCTGGGCCACCGCCAGCGGATGCAGAATATAGGGCTCCCCAGACTTGCGACGCATCTCCTTATGCGCCTCAAGGCTCTGATTGAAAGCCTTTTTGATGAGCTTCGGGTCGCCGTCCTTTAAGTAAGGCTTGGCGGTACGCAGCAAGCGGCGGTAGTGGCGCAGGATTTCCTGGCGCTCGGCTTCGGGAGAGATAACGGGAGGCATAAGTAGTAAAGTAACAAAGCTCGGGAAGAAAAGGTGGCCCCAAAGGCACTACGCAGACTAGTTACACTTGGGCTTTGCATGCAATGGATTTCCCGAGTACCTTTGCGGGCCCGTAGCAAATGGCCGCGCGGCGCACATATGCGGATATGGCGAAATTGGTAGACGTGCCAGACTTAGGATCTGGTGCCGCAAGGCGTGTGGGTTCGAGTCCCTCTATCCGCACTTTTTTGATGTAGGCCTTCAGTCGCATAGGCTGGAGGCTTTTTTTTCAACTTTTCAACCCGCCAGCGGAAGCCGGCTCCCCTGTTTTGAACATTACCCTCGACAAGAACGACGAGCAGCTCACCGGGCTGCTGACCGTGCACCTGACCGAAGCCGACTACGCTCCCACGGTTGATAAGCAAATCAAAGAGTACACCAAGCGCGCCCAAGTAAAAGGCTTCCGCCCTGGCATGGTGCCCGTGGGCATGGTGCGCAAGATGTACGGCAAGGGCATCTTGGCTGAGGAAATCAACAAAATGCTGGGCAAAGCCGTGGACTCCTATATCAAGGAGAACAACATCAAACTGCTCGGCGAGCCCCTGCCCGTGCAGAGCAACGTGGATTTCGACACCGACAAGGATTTCGACTTCCAGTTTGAGTTGGGCCTGCTGCCCGATTTCGAACTGCCCGCCGAAGGCAAGTTGAACGTGGAGCGCCACCAAGTAACCATCGACGAGGAGACGCTGACCCAGACCAACGAGCAAATTGCCCGTCAGTACGGCGAGACGACCAACCCCGAGGTTTCGGAGGCGGGCGACTACCTCTTCGGCAAATTGAAGAAGGCCGATGAGGAAGGCGAAGGCCGCACGGTGTTGCTGCCCATCAGCAAAGTAACCGGCGATGCTACGCAGTTCGTTGGCAAAAAAGGCGGCGACTCGATTACGTTCGACCTGCAAGCTGCTTTCGGTAACGACGCCGCTTCGATTTCAAACTTCTCGGGCCTGAGCAAGGAAGAGGCCGCTGCTGCAACCGGCGACTACGTGTTCAACGTGGAGAAGGTGAACCGCACGGCGGCGCCCGAAATGAACCAGGAGCTGTTCGACAAAGTATTCGGCCCCGAGGCAGTTGCTTCGCAGGAAGAGTTCGATGCCAAAGTGCGCGAAACCATCCAGTCGAACTACGACCGCGAGAGCGATGGAGCCCTGAACAACAGTATTGTGGAGCAGCTCGTGAACAATGTGGACATCAAGGTGCCCACTGAGTTCTTCAAAAAGTGGCTGGTGCGTGCCAACGAAGGCAAACTGACGCCCGAGAAGGTGGAAGAGCACTACTCCGACTACGAGAAGGAGCTGAAGTGGAGCATGATTCGCAACAAGGTGGTGGAAGACGCCGGCCTGAAGGTGAGCAACGACGAAATCGTGGACCGCACCCTCGACAAAATCATGGGCCAGTTCAACATGCCGAACATGCCCGACGAAATGCGCGAGTCGATGCGCAGCTACGCCGACAGCTTCCTGAAGCAGGACAACGGCAAAAACTACGTGAGCGAGTACGAGGCCATTCTGGCAGAGAAAGTGCTGGAAAACCTGCGCGGCAAAGTTGTTGTTACGGACAAGCCCGTAACGGCCGAAGAATTCCGGACCCTGCACAGCTAGTAGTAGCCGAGCAGCCCTGATTTTGGAAAAGCCCTTACGGAGACGTAGGGGCTTTTTTCGTTGGTGTTCCAACAACATTCGCTTACTTCGCTCGTCTTTGTAACCTCACCCGCGCAAGCTCACACCGTGCGCCCCAATTTTCTCCAATGAATCCATTACTGAATAAGCAAGAGTTTCGCAAGTTTGCCGTGAAGGGCCAAGGACTTAACGGCCTAGGAGTGGACCAGTACCTGACGCACATGGAGGGCATTGCCCGCCAAAACTTTACGGGCATGACCCGCTCGGTGATTGAGGAACGCCCCACGCGTTTCGCCGAAATCGACGTGTTTTCCCGTCTCATCATGGACCGGATTGTGTTCCTGGGCACGGCCGTGGACGACTACATCGCCAACATCCTGACGGCCCAAATGCTGTTCCTGGAGTCGGCCGATGCCAAGAAGGACATTTTGCTGTATATCAACTCGCCCGGTGGCTCGGTATATGCCGGTTTGGGCATTTACGACACCATGCAGTACGTGAACCCCGACGTGGCCACGATTTGCACGGGCCTCGCGGCTTCGATGGGTGCCGTGTTGCTGGCCGGTGGTGCCGCCAACAAGCGTTCGGCCCTTCCCCACGCTCGGGTCATGATTCACCAGCCATCGGGTGGTGCGCAGGGCCAGTCGTCGGACATTGAAATCACGGCCCGCGAAATCCTGAAGCTCAAGAAGGAGCTGTATGACATTTTGGCCCAACACACGGGCAAAACCTACCAGGAAATCCATGACAATTCGGACCGCGACTACTGGATGCGCGCCGACGAAGCCAAAGAATACGGCCTAATTGACGAGGTTTTGGAGAAGAAGAAAGACTAATGACGGATTCAGTCGGCTTCGACTACTTGCAATAAAAAAGCCCCTGCAGATTTGGCAGGGGCTTTTTTATTGCAAGCAATCCGGCCATTCCACTGCTGATAAGCAGCTAAAACTTACCGGTGAGTCCTACTTTGAGGTAGGTTTGGTCGTAGCCCAATTCTGTAAACACACCCAGGTTTTCCAGCAGAAAGTAGCGGCCGCCCACAAAAATACCCGGCGTTAGCTTGGCACTGCTGCCAGCCTCGGGCGAGGCGGTGCTGCCTTCGTACGAAGCTTTGGTGTAGAGCAGCCCAACTCCTAAGCCCGCGTAGGCATCGAACTCGGGCAAAACAGGATAGTGAAATGCGCCGCGCAGGGCCAGCAATACGTCGCTGTACTTCCATTTGCCGCCGCTATTCAGGTTGTAGGTAGCGCCTTGGTAGCCGGCTAGCACACCGGCCCCCAGCACACCCGGCCCAATGGCGAAGAGGCCCCGCTCGTAGGAGAGGTTAATGGCCGGCGATACCGACGGACTGCCGCCAATATTATCTGCGTCGTAATTGCCACGGCTTCCTACTCCAATTCCCAGGTTTAGCACTTGGTTGCCGACCACAAAGGGCCCGTTGGTGAATGTGGTGGGCAACACGGTTTCCAACAGAGAAGGCTCGGATTCGGGCGCTGTCGCTGGCTTAGTAGCGGGCTTAGGCGCTGGGGATGCGGGCCGGGAAGTGGGTTTAGGAATCGGTTTGCGGCTGGATTGGGCCTGAACTCCAAACTGGGGAAGTGCAGCTACCGCAGCGGCCGCTACTAAAAGGCTAAAGGCTCTTTTCATAGAACTACAAAGTAAGAGGTTCGCGAATGAAAAGAGTCGAAAGGGCCCAGCTATGGCAACCATTGAAAAACCAGATGATGCAACCCGTAGTTGTGCCCCAAAACAAACCTCGCGCCGAAGCCGGCCGCAGCACAGGCAACCCTCCGGCCCGAAGTGGTGTCCAGGTACCATCTCCCAGCCTCGTCAGCTCGCTTCCCCAAAGGGCACGCATTTTCCAAGCCCTCCATAAGCTTCCGCTTGCCATTTTAAAGCAAGTGCTACCTAGAAAATAGCTTATCTATGCTTTTCCGAATGGCACCATTTTTCTGGTAACCGGCGTTGGGGCTGTTGTACCTTTGAGCCCGCTTGTTCGAAAACCTGCCTTCCCACCCTCTATTCTATTCCTCTTTTCCGTGGCCGAAATATCCTGTTCCTTTTGCAATAAGAGCAAGCGCGAAGTCGCCGTTATGATTTCGGGCATCAACGCCCATATCTGCGAAAAATGCGTGGGCCAAGCCCAGCACATCCTCGACGAAGAAGCCAAAGCCCAGGACGCCAGCAAGCAACCCAAGTTCAATCTTCTCAAGCCCAAGGCCATCAAAGACCACCTCGACCAATACGTGGTGGGCCAGGACGAAGCCAAGCGCGTGATGTCGGTGGCGGTGTACAACCACTACAAGCGCCTGATGCAAAAGCCCTCCGACGACGAGGTGCAGATTGAAAAATCGAACATCATCATGGTGGGCGAAACCGGCACCGGCAAAACCTTCCTGGCGCGCATGCTGGCCAAAATCCTGCAAGTGCCCTTCTGCATTGCCGATGCTACCGTGCTGACGGAAGCCGGCTACGTGGGCGAAGACGTGGAGAGCATTCTCACCCGCCTGCTGCAAGCGGCCGACTACAACTTGGAAGCGGCCGAGCGCGGCATTGTGTACATCGACGAAATCGACAAAATTGCTCGCAAAAGCGACAACCCCAGCATCACGCGCGACGTGAGCGGCGAGGGCGTGCAGCAGGCCCTGCTGAAGTTGCTCGAAGGCACCAACATCAACGTGCCGCCCCAGGGCGGGCGCAAGCACCCCGAGCAAAAGATGATTTCGGTGAATACCGAGAACATACTCTTCATCTGCGGCGGCGCCTTCTCGGGCCTCGACCGCATCATCAAGAGCCGCCTGAACACCAAGCCGATGGGTTTCGCCAAGACGAACCTCGACGACCAGGTGGACACCCAAAATTTCCTGCGCTACGTCTCGGCCCAGGACATCAAGAGCTTTGGCCTGATTCCGGAGCTCATCGGCCGCCTGCCGGTGCTCACTCACCTCAACCCGCTGGACCGCACCACGCTGCGCATGATTCTGACCGAGCCCAAAAATTCGCTCGTGCGCCAGTACAAGCGCCTGTTCGGCATGGAGAACATCGAGCTCAGCTTCACGGAAGACGCCCTCGAATACATAGTGGAGAAGGCCGACGAGTACCGTCTTGGCGCTCGGGGCCTGCGCTCCATCTGCGAGAGCATCATGACCGATGCCATGTTTGAGATGCCTTCCGAAGAAGGGGCCGATGCGCTACTCATCAACCTGAGCTACTGCCGCAGCAAGTTTGAGAAGTCTCCGCTGCGCCACCTGCGGGCAGCTTAGCAGGAAATCCTATTGGTTTTGAACAGAAAAAGGTCCGCCAATTGGCGGACCTTTTTCTGTTCAAAACCACGCGGTTACGGCGAGCTGTTACTCCACCATCACGCGCTGAATACTGGGGGCGCGACCATCCATCTGCACCGAGAGCAGATAAGTCCCGGCAGCCAAGCCGGCGGTGCTCAGCTCGGTGGCACTGCCACTGAAGGTTCGGGTGGCGACCAGCTGGCCCAGCACGTTGCGAAGCGTAGCCTGCGCCTTGGTGGCAGAAGTAGCCAAGGTCACGTTTAGCAAGGCTTTGCCCGCAACGGGGTTGGGCCACACGCTGAACTCACTTTTGGTGGCATTGGTGGTGGCGGTAGCAGTTGATACGGTGAAGAGGACGCCGTTGCTAGTACCGCCGGTGGTGGTTACTACTACGTTGCCGGTGGTGGCACCAGTGGGTACCTGCACCGTCAGGCTGGTGGCGCTGGCCACCGTGACGGTGGTGGCGGCGGTGCCATTGAATGTTACACTGCTGGAAGCAGCAAACCCGCTGCCTGTGACGGTAAGGGTAGTACCCACCGGGCCACTGGTGGCATTGAGGCTGGTGATAACAGGAACCAGCGGAACCGGAGCACAGCTCGCGCTCAGTGCAAAGGCTCCGGTTTCGCCGTCGTAGCCCCCCACCATTACCAAATAACTCGTACCGGCCACCGAGCGAAAGGTAACCGAAGAGGCCAACGAATTTGCGCCGCAGGTTTCGTCGTCGTCGTTATCGCCAACGCACGTGAGCGCCTGACAAGTCCCCGAAAAAACGAAGAGCTTGGTATCGTAATCCGTGATAGAGCTACAAACAGAAACCGTGATGTTGCCTCCCGTGCCCACTATCGAATAAAATACCCCTCCATTGTCGATGGTTGTGGAGCAGCCGGAGGTTGGGTCACCGGTATTGGTATTAGCCACTGAAGTGCCCCTCACCGTCTGGCCACAAGCCAAGGATATGGCATTGGTACACAAATCATTGGCCGGCGGAATCAGGAAGGAAGTGGTGGAGGTGCCTACTCCCCCGGCAGCCGTAACCACAATGGGGCCCGTGGTGGCCTGGGCCGGCACCGTCACGGTAAGCTTGGTGGATGAATTCACGGTGAAGATGGGCGCTACGGTGCCGTTGAAGGTCACCCGCGTAACGCCGACGAAGTTTTCGCCGGTGAGTTGCACCACCGTGCCCGCCCCCCCGGCCGTGGGGGTAAATGAAAGGATGACGGGTGCCTGAATCACGACAAAATTAGTTGTCGACTGGGCCGTATTCACTGGCGTCGTCACGGCAATGGGGCCGGTAGTAGCCGCGTTGGGCACCGTCGCGGTGAGTTGGGTAGCCGAGTTTACGGTGTAAGCAAGTGACACGGCGCCGTTGAAAGTCACCCGGGTTGCGCCCGTGAACGCCGTTCCCGTGATGACAACGCTGCTCCCGACGGGGCCAGTAGCGGGCGTGAAGCTGGTGATGGTAGGCGGAGCGCCCACCACAAATGGCGTAACCGAAGCCACAGTGCCCGTAGGAGCCGTAATGGTGATGGGACCGGTGGTGGAGCCCGCCGCTACCGTAGCCGTGAGCTGCGTCGCAGAGTTTACCGTGAAGCTGGCCGCGGCGGTTCCATTGAATTTTACCGATGTAGCGCCGGTGAACTGCGAACCCAGCACGGTAACGACCGTGCCCGCCAGCCCGCCGGTGGGCGTGAAGCTGGTGATGGAGGGCCCCACCGACGGCGGAGTAATGGTGAAGTTGGCGTTCGAAATATCGAAAAAGTAGTTGTCGACGGCTTCCACCATCAGGCGGGCCCGGGTTTCGGCGGTAGCGGGGCTGGGCGCCACTACCACGGCCGAGCCGTCGTTCAGTTCATTAGCAGCCAACAAGACGGGATACGTAAGGCCGCCATCGAGGCTGAGGCGGAGGTTGACGCGGGCGCAGCTAACCGGCGCCGCGGTGGTGCCGGCAACGTTCCAGGTAACGGTTTGGGCGGCGCCACCGGTCCAGCTAACGGCCGAGTTGGGGGCCGTCACCAGGAACGGGCCGGCCGAACTGCTTACATCCAAACTCACCAGCGAGCTGTAGTTCACGCCGCCAATTACTCCGAGCGGGCTCACATGCTGGTCTCGGGCTGTACACCGAAACGTGAGGGCGCGCGTCACCGTAGGCAGACGCTCGCCAAGCACGGTATTGTTGACCAGCAGATTACTCAACCGCGGAAAATAGCGCGTGCCGGATGCGGTAGGATTAAACGAGCGAAACAAAGGCACATTCTGTCCCGGAACCTGGGCCGTAGTGGGCGTACCGCTGGGCCCGAGGTCCAGTTCCTCCCAAGAATAAGTGAGGGCGTCGTTTTCGGCATCGGTGGCCGTGGCCGTCAGTTTGAAAGGCGTACCAATGGGCAAGGTTTTGCCGCTGGCCGGTACGGTTACGACAGGCGCGGTATTGCCGGTGGCCTGGCTGGTGCCGCAGGTAGTGCCATCAATAAAAGCACGCATCTCCTCGTAGGTGCCCGTGTGAAAGGTGGCGTCGGAGCTGGCTTGCAGGTCGTTGGCCGAACCACAGATGCCGGCGTAGGCCATGATGGTGCTCCCCGAGCCCGGCTCCCAAGCCGTCTCGCGGTTGCGGTTGCCGCCGGCGCAGTTGTCGGCGTTCCCATTGAAAGGGTGGTTGCCGCCAAACTGGTGGCCCATTTCGTGCGCAACGTAGTCAATATCAAATGCATCGCCCACGGGGTTGGGAGAACCCGTGACGCCCCCGGCTTTCTGGGTGCTGGAACACACCACGCCGAGGTAGGCCACGCCACCACCGCCGGTGCTCACCACGTGGCCAATGTCATAATTGGCAGTACCGATGATGCGGTCCACGTTGATTTGGTTTTGGTCGAGCATCTCGCCGCCATCCTCGTTGGAATACGCTGGGGAGGGCTGCGGACCGGTGCCGCTCAGAAAAACCAGTTGGTCATTGTTCGGCACCAGTACCATGCGCACGGACAGTTCCTTCTCGTACACGCCCACCACCCGGTTCACGGTGGTGGCCTCGGCGGCCAGTACGCTGGCCACGGTGTTGCCTTTGGTCACGGCGTATTCGGGGGTGCAGGCCAGGGCCAGGCGGTAAGTGCGCAGTTGCGGCCCGCTGGCACGCGCCGCTGCCAGACTACCCTTCTGGGCCGCCAGCCGCTTGGCAGTGGCTTTTTGGGTAGCAGCCGTGGGCGCAAAGCCGCAGTTGAGGGCCGTACGGGCAGTGCCCCGGTTCATGTCGCGGTGGTAGAAGCCCAGGTAATGGCGGGAATCATTGCGCGTGACAGGGTCGATGTAGAAGCTGTTGCCATCACCAGCCAGCACTTGGGCATGAAATCCCTGCGGCGTCATCTCCAGCCGCACGGTGGCCGAAACGTCGTCGAGGCCACTGCCGGCGTAGGTTTTAATGCTGGGGAACCGGGCCGCCAGCGCGGGCGCCAGCACCGAGGTTTCGTGCACGGCAAACCGGCCGGTGCCGCCGTTGGGCAAGGGCAGCGCGAGCACCAGCGGCGCGGCCGTGGGTTGGGTTTCTTTCGGGGCAGCTGCCAAGGCTGCGCGCAGGGCGGGAACGTCCAGTGTCAAGGCTTGCGAGCGAAACAGGGCAGCCGCCAGCGGCGATGTTGCCGCTACTGCCCGGGCCTCGGCATTGGCCTGGAAAAACTTGGCTGGCGAACGTTGATAGGCGGTCTGCTGGGCCTTCACACTCAGGGAAGCTCCCCAGGCCAGCAACAGCACCGTCCCGATATGATTTAGATTCGCTTTGAACGTAGAAAAGAAAAACGACCGTTGGGTGGCCAAACGGCCGGAGTACCATTGCTGCATTAAGAATTGGGCCTGAGGTGAATTAGTAAATCTAAGAAAAAAAATAGGCTTGTGGTCAAGCCGACCAGCTAGCTACTCGGCCTGCAAGGAAGAAGCATCAAAATTGCCCTTGTTTACCTCCTGAAAAGGCAATTGCCTCGGTTCTATTGCGGAGGTAAACCGCAAAGAAAAAGCTCCGGCGCTGTGTGCCGGAGCTTTTTCTTTGCGATAATTCGCCAACCCAAACCAATCTCTTGCCTCAGCCAGCCTTTAGGTATTTAACCATCAGCTCGGCGGTTTTTTTGGCGGCTTGCTGCTGCCCCAGCTTCTCACGTATTTCGGCATAGCCGGCCTTCATGCGGGCCATGTAATCGGCATCGGTGAGCAGGAGCTTGAGCTCGTCGAGCAGATTGCGGGCATTGAAGTCGTTTTGAATAAATTCCTTCACCACGGCGCGGCCCGCAATCAGGTTCACCAAGGAGATAAACGGCACCTTGATAACCATTTTGCCGATGGCATAGCTCAGGGCGCTGGTGCGGTAGCACACAATCTGGGGCACGTCAAACAGCGCCGTTTCGAGGGTGGCCGTGCCGCTGGTTACCAAAGCAGCTTTGGCGTGGCTCAGCAGGTCGAAGGTTTGCTCGAACAGAAACCGGATGCCGTTGCGCTCGAAATGGCGGTAATAATTGGGGTCCAGGTTGCTCACGCCAGCCACCACAAACTGGTATTCCTGAAAACCGGGCAAAATGGCAATCATCTCGTGCAGCATTTCCTCGATTTCCTGCTTGCGCGAGCCCGGCAACACAGCAATAATGGGCCTGGCGGGGTCGAGGCGGTTGCGCTCAAAGAAGTCCGGCGACGGCTGGAATTCGGCCACGGCATCGGCCGTAGGATTGCCGGTGTAGTCGACGCCGTAGCCGAATTTGTTGTAAAACTCTGCCTCGAAAGGCAGGATGACGAACATCTTGTCCACCCGCGCCTTTACTTTTTCCACCCGGCCCTGGTTCCAAGCCCATATTTTGGGCGAGATGTAGTAAAACACCTTAATGCCGTGGTCTTTGGCAACTTTGGCCATGCGCAGGTTGAAGCCGGCGTAGTCCACCAGAATCAGCACATCGGGCTTGTAGGCCAGCAAATCGGCCTGGCACTGCTTCAGGTAGCCGCGGAATTTGAGGACGCTGGTGGCCGCCTCCACAAAGCCCATGATGGCCAAATCCTGGTAGTGCCGCACCAGCTCGCCGCCTACGGCCTGCATTTGGTCGCCGCCCCAAAACCGAAACTGGGCGTCGGCGTCCTCGCCCTGCAACTCGCGCATGAGGTTGGCCGCGTGAAAGTCGCCCGACCGTTCGCCGGCAATTAGATAGTATTTCAACTGGTTATGTCATCCTGAGCGCAGCGAAGGACCGTATCACGTCCGCACCGCAAGGGTTAATAATTCTGACGAAAGTGCCCGTGATAGGAGGCTTTCTTCGTCAGCAGGACCCGGAGCTAGCCGCCGTAGTATTCCACGAAGTTGCGCGGAGTTTCGTAGAGTTTCACGCAGTGCAGCTGGGCGGTGGTGATGGCGGGCAGCTCGCGCTCCAGAATTTGCCAAAAGGCAATGGCCAAGTTTTCGGTGCTGGCCATGAGGCCGGCCATGAAGGGCACGTCCAAGTTCAGGTTTTTGTGGTCTACCTGGTCGGTAATGTGGGTGCGCAGCAAGTCAGAAAGCGCCTTCAGGTCTACTACAAAGCCGGTTTCGGGGTCGGGCTGGCCTTTCACCGTCACCACTAGGTCGTAGTTGTGGCCGTGCCAGTTGGTGTTGGCGCAGGGACCAAAAACCTCGCGGTTGCGCTCGTCGCTCCACTTGGGGTTGTGCAGCTTGTGGGCAGCGTTAAAATGTTCCTGGCGGCTAACGTAAATCATTCTCGGGTGTACTGGTGCTATCGATGGGCTGATGTGCTAAAACCGGCGTGCCTCACGCCTGGAACTGCTAGCGGCTTCAACTGAAGCCCTGACAAGCCGCCTGAATCCGCGGCGCCAGCGCATGAGCAAAGCAGCACATCAGCTGTTTTTTCGCAACAAATATACGAAGAAGGGTACCCCGAACAGGGCCGTGACCAAGCCCACCGGCAGGCCAGCGGGCGGGTAGAGCACCCGGGCCAGCAGGTCGCAGGCCAGCAGAAAACCACCGCCCAGCACCGCACACACCAGCAAATTGTAGCGCCCCGTGGTGCCCAGCAGCCCCCGCGTGAGGTGCGGAATGAGCAAGCCCACAAAGCCCACCGGCCCGCACAGCGCCACCACGCCCCCCGTGAGGCCCGCCGCCAGCAGCACCAGCAGCCAGCGCCGCTGCGCCACCGGCAGCCCCAGGGCCGCGGCCCGCTCCTCGCCCAGCAGCAGCAGGTTGAGGTCTTTTTGCAAAAAAGCCAGCACAAATAAACTGATGGCCAGTGCCGCCGCCGGATAGGGCAGCACGCGCCACCCGGCCTGCTCAAAACTGCCGAAAGCCCAGAATACGATGCTGCGCAAGTTGCCCTCGGCGCTGGCCAGAAACGTGAGCAAACTGCCAACAGCCGCAGCCAACGCCCCCACCGCCACGCCCGCCAGCAACAGCGGCGCGGGCAGAATGCGGCCGCGCCGGGTGCCCAGGGCCACCACCAACAGCGTAGCGCCAAAAGCGCCCACTAAAGCCGCAATCGGTGGCAAATACACGCCCGCTACCGTGAGCGACGGCACCAACACAAACGAGGCAATGGCTCCCAGCGAGGCTCCCGAAGCCGTGCCCAGCAAATATGGGTCGGCCAAGGGGTTGGTAACCAGGGTTTGCAGCAAATAGCCGCTCACGGCTAGGCTGGCTCCGGCCAGCAGCGCCAGCACAATGCGCGGCAGGCGCAACTCCACCAGCACGAGTTGGGCCGGGTCGGTGGGGTCGTAGTGGCGAAAGGTGTTAAAAATGAAGCTGTACGATGTCGAATAACTGCCCACCCGCAGGCCGAGCACCACCAGCCCCAGCGTGAGCAGGAGGCCGAGAAATAACCATAACGCGGGACGACGGTCAGGCATCAGTTGGCCGGCACGTAAGGTTGACGCAGCAGCTTTTGCAGCTCCCGCACCGACTCCACCACGCGCGGGCCCGGGCGTTCCATCAGGTTGCCGGTGATGGGGTATACGCGACGGTTGCGGCAGGCTTTTATGCGGCGCAGTTCGGGGTAATTCCGGAAGAACGTGCTGTCCAGCTTGCCGAAGCTGCCGCCGAGCAACACATCGGGGTTCAGCTTGAGAATGTACTCGCGGGTGAGCGCCGGGTAGGGCTGCGGGAAGGTTTCGGTAACGGCGTTCTGCCCGCCGGCCAGCCGTATTTCGTCCGTGAACAGCGTGTTTTGGCCATAGCAATAAATCGGGTCCTGCCAGGTAATAGCCAATACGCTAGGCGGGGCAGCACTTTTGGGCGTGGTAGCCACCAAAGCAGCCAATTTCCGCCGCAACGAGTCGGCTAGTTGTGTAGCCTGGCGCTGGCGGCCCAGCAGGCGGCCCAGTTCTTCAATTCCAGCAAACACGTCTTCGACTTTGCGGAAACGCAGGTAATACACCGGAATTCCCAGCTCTTGGAGGCGCTGAGCGTCGTCGACGGAGGTGATGCCTTCGACGGTGAATACGACATCGGGCCGCAGCAGCACCAGTTTTTCCAGGTCGAGCGGGTAGTTGTTGACCACCGGCTTCCGGAGCACGGCGGCGGGGTAATTGTCCTGCGGCACACGGGCCACGATGGTGGCGGTGTCGGCCACGGCGTACAGCATTTCGGTCATGCTGGGGGCCAGCGCCAGCACGCGGCGCGGGTGCGCGGGCAAGGTCAGGCTCCGGCCCAGGCCGTCCTTCACCACCACGGCCGCCGCGGGCCGGGACTCGGGCTGGCAACTGGCCAGCAAAGCAGCCGTTAAAAACAGATACAAAACGCGCATGGGGCAAAGGTAGGCCCGATGGCCAACCACGGAGCGCAACGGTTTACCTTTGCCCCAACCCAACTTCGCCCCCTATGATAGTAGTTACCGGCGCGGCCGGCTTCATTGCCAGCTGCCTTGTTTCCCGTCTCAATGCCGCCAATTTCAACGACGTGGTCGTGGTGGATAATTTTTCGGTTGAAAAAAAGCTGCCCAACATCAAGGGCAAAAAGCTACGCGAATACGTGGACCGCGAAACCTTCTTCGAGTGGCTTGATGCCCACCACGAGCAGGTAGAGTTCGTGTTTCACCTTGGCGCCCGCACCGATACCACGGAGATGGACCCGGCCGTGTTCGACCTGCTCAACATGAACTATTCCAAGCAGATGTGGCAGGCCTGCGTGCGCTACAACCTGCCGCTGGTGTACGCTTCGTCGGCGGCGACTTACGGTGATGGCACGCTGGGCTACACCGATACCGACGAGGCCTTGTTCCCGCTCTACCGCCCGCTGAATCCTTACGGCGACTCGAAGAACGACTTCGACAACTGGGCGTTGGCCCAAGCTGAAAAGCCGTATTTCTGGGCGGGGCTGAAGTTTTTCAACGTGTACGGCCCCAACGAGTACCACAAGGGCCGCATGGCTTCGGTTATCCTGCACGCCTTCAACCAGATTCAGCAAACGGGCTCGATGACGCTGTTCAAATCGCACAACCCGGACTACACCGACGGCGGACAAATGCGCGACTTTGTGTACGTGAAGGACGTGGTGGAAGTGTGCTACTTCCTGCTGAACCACCGCAAAGATTCGGGCATTTACAACCTGGGCAGCGGCCAGGCCCGCACCTTCCTCGACCTGGCGTTGAACACGTTCAATGCTCTGGGCCGCACGGCCGATATCCGCTTCAAGGACACGCCCGAGGACATTCGCGACAAGTACCAGTACTTTACCGAGGCCGATATGAGCAAGCTGAAAAGCATTGGCTACGACCGTCCGTTTACCCGCCTGGAGGACGGCATTGCCGATTACGTGCAGAATTACCTCGTGCCCGGCCAGTATTTATAAGCGCGAAATTTCTAGCTTGCCGAGCAGGAGAAAGGCAACCATTGGGCCAGCCATTGGTTGCCTTTCTTCTTCTGCCGTTATTACGGCGCGGCGTGCGGTTGCACTTGCGGAGTTTTACTGTCCTTCCCATCCCATTCGGCTATTGTGAATAAACCCGTTGCGCCCGTTATCACTGTTGTGGGCGGCGGCTTTGCGGGCACGGCGCTGGTGTTGCAGTTGCGGCGGCAGCCAGCGCTGGCGCTGGCCCGCATTCACCTCATCGAGCCGCGGCCCACGCCCGGGCCGGGCCTGGCCTACTCCGCCCGGCGGCCCGAATACCTGCTCAATGTGCGTCCCAACTCGCTGAGCCTATACCCCGACCAGCCCGAGCACTTTGTCACGTGGTTATTGGCGCAGCCCGAGAGTGCGGCCGGCCTGCCCGAGTTTGCCTCCCGCGCCGCTTACGGCCGCTACCTACACGAAGAACTAGCCGCCGCGATGAGGCACGGGGCGCCCCTGCCCGTGGTAGAATGGCACGCCACCACGGCCGTAGCCGCCCCGCTCCTTCCCGATGGCCGCCGGACTGTGCACTTAACCGATGGCACCGAAATCCAAAGCGAATACGTGGTGCTGGCGCTGGGCAACTTTCCGCCCCCACCGCCCGCCGGTCCCGATTTGAGCTACCTCACCCACCCCGGCTATCACGCCGACCCGTGGGCCGCCGGCAACATCCGCCGCATTGGCCCCGATGAACAGGTGCTGCTCATCGGCTCGGGCCTGACGGCGGTGGACGTGCTGTTGGCCCTGCGCCAGGATGGCCACCGGGCCCCAATTACTGTGGTGGCCCGCCACGGCCGCTGGCCCGCCGCGCACGGCCCCATTGTGCCGCCCTACCCCAGCTTCTACCCCGAGCTTTCCCAGGAAACCACTGTTACCGGCGTCGTGTCGATTGTGAAACGGCACCTGCGGGCGGCGGCGGCTGATGGCATCGACTGGCGGCCGGTGCTCGATTCGTTGCGGCCCGACCTGGGCCGTATTTGGGCCGCGTGGCCGTTGCTGGAACAGCGGCGGTTTTTGCAGCACCTGGCCAGCCTGTGGGCGGTGGTTCGCCATCGCAGCCCGGCGCAAAACGCGGCGGCCGTGGCCGCTCTCGTCGCCTCGGGCATGGTGCAGATGCAAATCGGAACGGTGCGCGAAATCCTCTCCGAAGGCGAGCGGCTTCGCGTGGGAATCCGTACCCGGGGCACTGCCACGCAATGGCTCACGACGCAGCACGTCATCTGCTGTGCCGGCCCGCTCCTGAACTATAGCCGCATTGCCGACCCGCTGGTGGTAAGCTTGCGCGAAGCCGGCCAGCTTACGCCCGACCCGCTGGGCCTGGGTTTGCGCACCGATGCCCACGGCGCCGTACTCGGGAGCGCTGAAACTGCCTCACCGGCATTATTTACGCTGGGACCTAGTCGCCGGCCCGCCTATTTCGAGTCGACTGCGGTGCCGGAAATACGCCAGCAGGCGGTGGACTTGGCTGCTGAAATAGCAGTGCGTGAAGCCAAGAGGCAATCCAATCCAAAAGCGTAAATAAAAAACGCCTGTCACCCTGAACTCAACTCAGGAAGACAGGCGCTGGAAAAAGAATGCTAGAGTGGCGGGAGGCTGCCCAAAGGCAGATGCTGCTACAATCACGCTGCAGCGGCTACCTAAGCCGCCATGCGCGGCTGGTTTGGGTAGAGGGGCAACACAGGGGTAACGTCAGGCACGAGCGTAATCGACGGCACGGCGTGGACAGCAGCTACGGCCGTTGCATCAGCATGGCGGCGCAGGGCGCGCATCAGCAAGTATTTATATTTCTCAGCATCGGCCAAAGCTTGCTCAATGGCTTGCACGGCATCCGTATAAGCAACTACCGGCTGCAATTCCCGGCGCGGACGGCGAGCTTCAAAAACGTGGGCTTCGAGGTATTCGGCAGCAGACTTCATAGCTAAAATTAAGGCTGGTTATAAGACAGTATTGGCGTGCTTTATTAACCCCAAATACCTTATTTTCATTCCTTAAACGGCATATTATTCAGCTAATTTTAGCCAGCATAAACCGCCATAATTTCGCCCTTGCTCCTACTTGAAACTCAGACGATTTTCAGCACCACTTTGCCAAATTGCGCACCGGCTTCGAGGCGGCGCAGAGCCGCTTCGCCTTCAGCCAACGGGAATACTTCGTCCACAACGGGCACAATTTCCTTTTCGGTTACGAGTTGGAGCATCGCCGCAAAATCCTGTTCAGTGCCCATAGTCGAGCCCAGAATGGAGAGCTGCTTCCAGAATACTTTGGCGGGCGGCAGCTGCGGAATGGCGCCCAGCGTGCCGCCGTAGAACACGATGCGGCCGCCGGGCGCGGCCGCATCCAGCAAGGCATTGAACGCGGGCCCGGCGGCACTGTCGATGATGACATCAAACGGGCCTCCGGCCTGCTGCACCAAGGTTTTCACCCAGTTTTCGGCGTTGTAATTAACCCCTCCCTTCGCCCCCAGCGTTTGGGCGCGGGCCAGTTTCTCCTCCGAGCTGGAGGTAACCCAGACCTCGGCGCCCTGGGCCGCGCAAAGCTGGGCAGCCAGCAGGGCCACTCCTCCGCCCACGCCAGTGACCAGCACCCGCTCCCCGGCTTGCACCTGCGCCCGCGTGAAAGCGGCCCGGTAGGCCGTGAGGCCCGCCAATGGCAGCGCCGCGCCCTGCTCATAACTCAAGTGCGCTGGCAAGGGAAAGATGTAGCGAGCGGGCAGTGCGATGTACTCGGCAAACGTGCCGGGGTCGGGCATGCCCAGCACCACAAAGTCTCGGGCTTGCGCCCGGGGGTTGTCGCCCCAGCGCAGTCCGGGATTGATGAGGACGCGCCTGCCCACCTCGGGCGCCGAGGCCGGCACCCCGGCACCGTGCGCAGCCACTTCGCCGGCGCCATCGGCCCCCAAGGTGCACGGCAGCTTAATACCAGCGTATAGGCCCTGCTGGATGAATACATCGCGGTGATTGAGCGCGGCGGCGTGGAGTTTTACGAGGATTTCACCCTCAGCCGGCGTGGGCGTGGGGACGTCGCGGATGGCCGCGGGCTGATGAATGGCATCGAGCTGAAGGGCGTGCATAAGGTCGGGTATCGGTGAGCGGTAGACAATGGTAAGCAATAAGGCGGCAGGTTGTTTGCGGCGGCACGGCCGCGGTATTGGCGGGCTGATTCCTTAGTTTCCGCTATTTCCTTTGAGGCCCGCCAGCGCCAGCGGCCCCGCGACCAACAAGCCCATGAGCAGGCCGCCGAGGTGAGCCGCGTTATCGATGTTACCGGTCAGGCCCGAAATCAAATTACTGAGCACCAGGTACAGCACCAGGCCCAGCATGGCACGACGGTCGGATTTGTCGAGCAGGATTTTTTTGCTCACCAGCAAAGCCAGCAGCAAGCCGTAGAGGCCAAAAATGGCGCCGCTGGCCCCCACGGAATTCACGCCGCTGCTGTGCCACCACAAGCTGGCCAACCCGCCGCCAACGCCGCTGGCCAAGTACACCAGGGCCAGGCGCAAGGGCCCCACCCGGTCTTCCACCAAAAGGCCAAGGAGCCAAAGCGAAAACATGTTGAGTAGCAGGTGCGACAGGCCGGCGTGCAGGAACAACGAGCTGAACAGCCGCCACGGCTCGCCGTGCAGCGTGAGGCCCGACACATTGGAGCCCCACTGCACCAGCTCCCGGCCCATGGGGTCGGAGGCCGATACGCCGCTGAAGACCATCAGGCCGAAAATCAGCAGGTTGAGGTCGAGCAGCAGCGGCGTGGCCAGGAAGCGGCGCGACGGAATAAACAGCCCCCGGAATAGCTGTCCCACCAGCTCGGCCCAGGTTTCGTGCGGGACGGGCGCTGGCGGGGGCACGGTTGGAGTAGCTTCAGGCAGCAGCTCCCGGCGGCGCAGCTCGGCCACAGCGGCGGCCCCCACGGCTGGTGGGTAGCGGGCCGCGTTTTGGGCCAGGTACAGCAGCTCGGCGTCGGGCTTCTGGGCAAAAAGCTGCGCGGCCAAGGCCGCGGTGGAACCGGGAGCAGACTCGGGAACGGGTTCTTCCATGGGAGCGGGACGCGGCAAGGAATGCGCCACCTTGCATCAACCGGCCACTTTGCCAGGTGTTGGGGCGCTAGAGCTGTACGCGCCGCACCATGGTGTTATAAGCGCGGCCCGTGACCGGTGATTTGGGCAGCAGCCCCGACAGCAGGTCGCTGACATCGGCTTCGCGGCGCTCGGTTTTTTCGTTTTCGAAGGGCTGCGGATTTCTGGCTACCAAATACAAATCGGCCAGGCCTTCCTGCTGCTGGTTGGCCACGCGGGTCATCAGGTCGAGGTGGGTGGCCATCACCGGACCCAGTTTGTAGCCATAGACGGTGGCTTTGCGCCACGGTTCCCAAGCGGCTTCCACGGATTCGATGTGGCCCACCAATGCCGCGTCGAACTTGCCCTGGCGGGCCTTATCCAACACGTATTCGGTTTTGGTCTGGGCCGTCCAGAAACGCTTGGCCAGCTCCCGGTACTGCCGCAGGTGCTGGGCATTGGCTTTTTCGGCGGTGGGCACTTTGCGCAGCTGCTGGGCCACGGTTTGGGCCACCACGCCGTCGTAGTTAGGGATGGCGCTGGTGGCGACTTCGACCAGCCGGGGCGGTGGCAGGCGGCGCTTGGCTTCCTGCCGGGCTTGCAACGCGGCTTCCTGGGCGCTGCTGCGCTGCTGCAGGAAGTAGGTGCCGCCACCCAAGACCAGAAGCCCCAATCCCAACCCAACAATCTTACCCCAGGGTTTGGATTCGATGATTTCGGGCAGCGGAGCGGCAGCTGCGAGCGGGGCCGTGGGCGCTACGCCCCGGCGCCGGAGCTCGCGCCGGGCGGCGTCTACCAGCGTTTCTTGGTAGTAGTCGGGGTGTTCAACGAAAAACAGCAGTTCGGCGTCGGTTTTCTTGTGGTAGAAGTCGGTAGCGGCGTCAGACACGGCAGTGGGTAAAAGCTGGGGGATGAAAGCAATTGGCAAGATGGCGAACGAAGGCCAATAAGTTGCTACCAACCGTTGGGCTCCGGGGCCGTAAACCGTTGCATAATGGCCGCAACCGCGTTCCATTCCATCAATTTTATCGCTAAACACCATGCCTTCCCCCGAGCAAATTCCCACCGACCCACGCCCTGACCAAGCCAGCACCGGCGGCGAAACCCCCACGCAAGGCGCTGACCGCGACCAAAACGCCCCCGGCAACCCCGAAGCCGGCACCACGGCCGATGGCGCCATGCCTACCAGCACCCAGGAAAATATGGGCGACGGCGCCGGCATCCGTGGCGACTATGGCAACGCCAGCCAAACGAACGGCCTAGAAGGCGGACCCGACCAACCTGAAACGGACACCGAGCTGACCGGTTCGTAAGCCAGCGAAGCTGCAACGCTCCCTTTATCGTGCCGCGGTACGAAGCATTTTTATTTCCGTCACAGAAATGGTGGCGATGAAATGAGATACGTCGGACCGCGGCATTTGCATTGCGAATGAGTGTTCTGCTTAGCAGCTCGACAGTTCTTGTTTCGCGGGGGCGGCTTGCGGCGTAATTTGCAGCGCTTATTCGTGTTGCTAATTTCTATTAATGGTCCGATTGTCCGCCGCTAGCCGTTTCCTATTTTTTCTCTTATTTATTGCCTATACTGGCCTAACCGCGCCAGTTCAGGCCCAACCGGCGGACGACGAGGACACTCCCTTGCCCCCCAAGCGCGAGCTGCGCGGCATGTGGATTGCCACCGTCGAAAACATTGATTGGCCCACCCAGCGCGGCCAAACGCCCGAACAATACCGCCGCGGCTACCTGCGCCTGCTCGATGCCGGGCAACGGGCCGGCCTCAACGCCGTGTTTGTGCAAATCCGGCCGGCTTCCGATGCCTTCTATAAATCGGATATCGAGCCCTGGAGCAAGTGGCTCACCGGCACGCAGGGCAAGGCCCCGGCCAACGGCGACGACCCCCTGCCCTTCCTCATCACCGAAGCGCACCGGCGCGGCCTGGAATTTCACGCTTGGTTCAACCCCTACCGGGCCACCATGGATTCGGTGACGGCCCGCCTGGCGGCCAACCACCCGTACCGGCAGCACCCGCAGTGGTTTTTGCGCTACGGCGGGCAGTTGCTGTATAATCCGGGTTTGCCCGAGGTGCGCGCCCACATCACCCGCGTGATTCTCGACGTGGTGCGGCGCTACGACATCGACGCGGTGCATTTCGATGACTATTTCTATCCGTATCCCGCAGCGGGCAAGGTTTTGCACGACGAAGCCGCTTTCCAGGAGCATAACCCCGAGGGCATTGCCAAACTGGCCGACTGGCGCCGCAACAACGTGAACGTGCTGATTCATGACCTGCACGACAGCATACAATCGGCCAAGCGCTGGGTGAAGTTCGGCATCTCGCCTTTCGGCGTCTGGATGAATAAATCGGCTAATCCGCTGGGCTCCGATACCCGCGCCGGCCAGCCGTCCTATGCCAATCTGTACGCCGATTCGCGGCTGTGGCTGGAAAAAGGCTGGATTGATTACATCGTGCCGCAGCTCTACTGGAGCACCAATTTCAAGCTCGTGCCCTACCCCATTTTGCTCGAATGGTGGACCCGCAACCACTTCGACCGCCACCTCTACATCGGGCACGGCACCTACCGCATGCTGGAAAGCACCCGCTCCGACACCACCTGGCGCAACCCGCGCGAGCTGCCGCGCCAAATTCGCCTCAACCGTTCGTATGGCGACGAGGTAACCGGCAGCGTGTTCTTCTCGGCCAAATCTCTGCTTGCCAACCCCCTGCACACCACCGACACGCTACGTCAGGACCTCTACCGCTACTTGGCACTCGTGCCCACCATGCCGTGGATGGACGCGCTGCCGCCCCAGCCCGTGGCCAACCTGATGCTGCGCCGCCTAAGCAACTCCGTCACACTGAGCTGGCAGCCGGGCCCCGTGGCCGCCGATGGCGACGCCGCTACCTATTACGTCCTCTACCGCTTTGGGGCCAACGAGCGGAGCACGCCCAACGACCCGCGCCGCATTCTGGCGCTGCCGCGCCCCGCGCCCGGCTTCCCGGCCACTTACGTTGATACGACCGCCGTGCCGGGCCAAGCCTACGCCTACTACGTCACGGCCGTGGACCGCCTGCATAACGAGAGCCGGCCCATGCGCGTCATCACCAACGGCCAGCGCATGCCCGAATTAGCCCAGGGCCAGGTGCCAGCCGGCACGCCCCGCACCGCCGCGGCTGCCTCAGCTGCCGAGCCCACGGCTACGGCGTCCACGCAGCCGGGTGCGGTGGCGCCTGCGCCGCGTATCGTGCTGCAGCCTACTATTCCCGGCGAAAGCCCAGCGGGCGCCAACCAGCTAATCAAAGTCAAAACCAAAGTAAAGGCCAAGCCGCGCGGCTTTTTCTCCCGGCTTTTTGGCCGCTAGTTTTTTTTTGCAACTGGCCCAAAACGGCGCCTTCCGGTCGGGAAGGTGCCGTTTTTTTTGCGCCGGGGAAGTCGATTAACCTGAACCGTTTTGCAGCAATACGCCGAGAAAACAATCTTTTTATCCAGAATCCGTACCTCCTAAAGTCGCTGGCACCGGGCCTGGGCACCGATGAAATTAACTGCAGTAGTTATCACCTCGTTATCAATGACTAAAAAGATATTCACTTGGTCCATTGCCTTGCTTAGTGTGCTGCCGCTGCCCGGTCGCGCCCAAATTGGCCAGGTAGCGCCGCCGGTTGCACCGAAGCCGGAGGTGGCGGCCGCACCGGCTGTTCCGGCCTCGCCCCGGCAGCTGTTTCCGGGCCTATTTGAGGCGGTGCAGCTGGGCCGCATTTTTGCCGATAACAAAACATTTGTTGATGCCGCGCCCCGGCAGCGGCCGGCCACCATTCTGGCGGCTTGGAACCGCGAAAAAAAACAACCCGGCTTCAAGCTAAAAGCCTTTGTGGAAACCCACTTCGACCTGCCTACGGATAGCGCAACGACCTTCCGCAGCAACGTAGCGGCCGGCCTGCGCCACCACCTCGACACCCTATGGACCGTGCTGGCCCGGCCCGCCGCCCCTCCCGCTAGCCCCGACGATTCGCTGGCTGCCTACCGCTCCTTGCTGCCGTTGCCCAAGCCCTACATCGTGCCCGGTGGGCGTTTCCGTGAAGTGTATTATTGGGATTCCTACTTCACGATGCTGGGCCTAGCCGAAGCTGGCAAGAACGAGCTGCTGAACAACCTCACCGACAACTTCGCCTTCCTGATAAACCGCTACGGCTTCGTGCCCAACGGCAACCGCAGCTACTACCTCACCCGCTCGCAGCCGCCGTTTTTTGCTAGCATGGTGGCCTTGGTGGCCAAGGACCAGGGCAACGGCGTGCTGCTGCGCTACCGCGCGGCACTGGAGCGCGAATACCGCTACTGGATGCTGGGAGCCGAGAAACTGGCGCCCGGCACGGCCGCCCACCGGGTGGTGCGCCTGCCCGGCGGCGCGGTCCTGAACCGCTACTGGGACGAGAGCGCGCAGCCCCGCGAAGAGTCGTATGCCGAAGACGTGGCCGCCGCCAAGCGCAGCAAGCAGCCGCCCGCGCAGTTCTACCGCAACGTGCGGGCGGCTGCCGCTTCGGGCTGGGACTTCAGCAGCCGCTGGTTTCAGGCCGGGGGCGGACTGCCCACCATTCAAACCACCGATTTGGTGCCCGTGGACCTCAACTGCCTGCTGTACCAGCTGGAGCAAACCCTGGCCGAAGCCTGCCAAGCGGCCGGCCAGCCGGCACAGGCCCGCAGCTACGCCACCAAGGCCAGCCGCCGCAAAGCCGCACTCCTGGCCCTGAGCTGGGACCCGAAGGTGGGCTGGTTTCAGGACTACAACTGGCAGCGGCGGCAGCGCTCGCCGGTGCGCACCTTGGCGGGCATGTTTCCGCTGGCGTTTGGCTTGGCCACACCTGCCCAAGCCAGCCGGGTGGCGACCAACCTGAAAGCCAATTTCCTGAAACCCGGTGGCCTGGCCACAACCCTAAGCACAACCGGCCAGCAGTGGGACGCGCCCAACGGCTGGGCGCCGTTGCAGTACTTGGCCATTGACGGGCTGCGGCGCTACGACCGGCGGCCGCTGGCCGATACCATCGCGCTGCGCTGGGTGCGGCTGAACCGCCGCGTGTTCACCCAAACCGGCAAGTTGCTGGAAAAATACGACGTGGTGGCCCCCAGCCGGCCGGCCGGGGGCGGCGAGTACCCCCTCCAGGACGGATTTGGGTGGACCAACGGTGTGCTGCTGCGACTGCTGGAATGGTATAAGTTGAACTGAGGGCGCCCACGCCCATTTGGCAGCTTTGATTCCGGGACGGGTTTCGCCAACTTTCGGCCCGCATTCACCAGCCCCTGCTTCCCATGGTTTCTCCCCTTGCCACCTTGCCCGCCACGGCCGGCGCTCGGCTGCCCGTCAGCATCTACGCCGATTCGGATGCTGCTTCCGCCGCCGTTGCCGCGCAAATTGCCGACCTGATACGGGCCCGCGCGGAAGAAGCCAAGACGTGTGTGCTGGGCCTGGCCACCGGCTCCTCGCCCACTCGCGTGTACGAGGAGTTGGTGCGGCTGCACCGCGAAGAAGGCTTGAGCTTCCAGAACGTGGTCAGCTTCAATCTGGACGAGTACTACCCTATGGCGCCGGATTCGTTGCAGAGCTACGTGCGCTTTATGCGCGAGTACCTGTTCGACCACGTCGACATTCGGCCCGAAAACGTGCACATTCCCGATGGCACCGTGCCGCCGGAGCAGGTGGGCGCGTTTTGCCAGCGCTACGAAGCGCAAATTCAGGAGGCCGGCGGCATCGACTTGCAATTGCTCGGCATCGGCCGCACGGGCCACATCGGGTTCAATGAGCCGGGCTCCGGGCCGGCATCGCGCACGCGCCTCATCACCTTAGACCACGTGACGCGCACCGACGCGGCTTCCGATTTCTACGGCGAAGAAAACGTGCCCCGCCGCGCCCTCACCATGGGCGTGGGCACCATTCTGGAAGCCCGCCACATCGTGCTCTTGGCCTGGGGCGAGGGCAAAGCCGCCGTGGTGAAGCGCATGGTGGAGGGCGATGTTACCGACAACGTGCCGGCCACGTACCTGCAACGCCATCCCGCCGTGCAGGTGGTGCTGGACGAAGCCGCCGGCGCCGACCTCACGCCCCGCAAAACGCCTTGGCTGCTGGGCCTGCCCTGCCTCTGGCACGACGCCGCGCTGGTGCGCAAAGCCGTGACCTGGCTGGCCCGCACCGTGAGCAAGCCCGTGCTCAAGCTGATGGAAGAGGACTACAACGAAAACGGACTCTCGGAGCTACTGGCGCAGTCGGGGCCGGCCTACGACATCAACATTCGGGTGTTCAATGAGCTGCAGCACACCATCACGGGGTGGCCGGGCGGCAAGCCGAATGCCGACGACACCTACCGGCCCGAGCGGGCGGCGCCGTTTCCGAAACGGGTGCTCATCTTCAGCCCGCACCCCGACGACGATGTGATATCGATGGGCGGCACGCTGCTGCGGCTGGTCGACCAGGGCCACGAAGTGCACGTGGCCTACCAAACCTCGGGCAACATCGCGGTATTCGATGACGAAGCCATTCGCTTCGCGGAGTTCGTGGCCGATTACGACCACGCCTTCGGGCTGCCCACCAACGAGCCTGCTGATAACCTTTACCACCGGGTTTCGGATTTTCTCAAAAACAAGCGGCCCGGGCAAGTCGATTCGGCCGAAGTGCAGCAGATAAAAGGTCTTATCCGGCGCGGCGAAGCCAAAAGTGCTTGCCGCCTAGCCGGCATTCCCGAGGCCAACGCGCACTTTCTGGATTTGCCTTTTTACGAAACCGGCCGGGTGCGCAAAAAACCGCTGGGCGACGAGGACATTCGCCTCACCATGGAGTTGATGAACCGGATTCAGCCTCACCAGATTTACGCGGCCGGCGACCTGAGCGACCCGCACGGCACGCACCGCGTGTGCCTGGCGGCCGTTTTTCAGTCCATTCAGCAACTCCGCGACTCCGGTACGCCGTGGCTGGATGACTGCTGGGTATGGCTGTACCGCGGCGCCTGGCAGGAGTGGGATATCGACCAGATTGAGATGGCCGTGCCGCTCTCGCCGCAGGAGCTCACGCGCAAGCGCCGCGCCATTTTCAAGCACCAGTCGCAGAAGGACCGGCCCCTGTTTCCCGGCGCCGACCAGCGAGAGTTCTGGCAGCGCAGCGAAACCCGCAACCGCACCACCGCCAAGCTGTATGATGCGCTGGGCCTGCCGGAGTATGAGGGCATAGAGGCCTTTGTGCGGTGGCAGTTTTGAGGTGGTGAACATCAAGCTCCCCTCCTCAGCTGAGGAGGGGATGCCAAGCCGCAGGCTTGGCTGGGGTGGTTGAACTCGTTGAACGATACCTGAACAACCGCCTCCAAAGACGCTTCAATGAGTACGCCACAATCCCCCGGTCCCGGTCGTTCAACGAGTTCAACCACCCCCGTCCGAGCCTGCGGCTCGAACGTCCCCTCCTCAGCTGAGGAGGGGAGTTTGTCATTCTATCTTGCCCCCATGAACCCCCATCTCGCCCGCCTGCACCACATTGCCAGCCAGCCCAGCCGCCGCATCATCGGCTTGATGTCGGGCACTTCGCTTGATGGGCTCGACGTTGCCTTGTGCCGGCTCACGGGGCATGGCCCCGGCACGCAACTGGAGCTGGAGCAGTTCCGCACTGTGCCGTATGGCGAGGACACGCGCGCCCGCATCCGCACCGTGTTTGCCCGGGAGCAGGTCAGTTTGGAATACCTCACCTTGCTCAATCCCTGGCTGGGCAGCCTGCACGCGACGCTGGTGCTGGACTGCTTGCGCACGTGGCAAATACGTCCCGACGAAGTAGACCTGATAGCCAGCCACGGCCAAACCGTGTATCACGCGCCGCAGCACCAGCACCAACGCATCGAATTTCCTCACAATGCCACCCTGCAGCTCGGCGACGGCGACCATGTTGCCGTTGGCACGGGCATTATCACCCTCAGTGACTTCCGCCAGAAACACGTGGCTGCCGGCGGCGAAGGGGCCCCACTGGCTGCTTACGGCGACTTTTTGCTGCTGAGCAGCCCCGACGAGGAACGGCTGCTGCTCAACCTGGGCGGCATTGCCAATTTCACTTACCTGCCCCGCGCCGGCGGCGACACCCGCACAGCCTTCAGCACCGATACCGGGCCGGGCAACACCTTGCTCGACGCTACGGTGCGCATTTACCGCCCGGGCCTGCAGTACGACGAGGACGGCCGGCTGGCAGCCGCTGGCCGGGTGCACCAAGGGCTACTATCGGCGTTGCTGGGCCATGATTTTTTCGTGGCACCGCTGCCCAAAACCACTGGACCCGAGTTGTTCAGCCCCGATTACCTGACCGACGCACAGGAGCGTAGCGGCACGCTGAGCCTGAGCCTGGAAGACACGCTGGCCACGCTGGCCGAGTTCAGCGCCATGGGCGTGGCGCGGGCCGTGGAGGCCGCTTTTGCCGAGCGGCTGGCGCCCACAGCTATTTACGTCAGTGGCGGCGGGGCGCGCAATCCGGTGTTGCTGGCGGCGCTCAAACGCCACCTGTCGCACGCCCACTTCGCCCCCACCGACGTCCTGGGCGTGCCGGGCGATGCGAAGGAAGCCATCCTGTTTGCGGTGCTGGCCAACGAGGCGGTGGCGGGCCAACCCATAGCCATTGGGGCGGGGCGGCAACGCGTGCCGGCCGTGAGTTTAGGCAAAATCTCCCTGCCCGGATAATCGGATTAGCCGGCTCCTGTACGCGAAGAAATAACGACCTTAGCCAGCACAGTTGCTTGTACTGGGCCATCGGCCCACCGTTTTCACCATCCCATGCCAAACACGACCCGCCTCGCCAGCGCCCAGCGCGCCGAATCGCAGCCCAGCTCGGACGCCACTTCCGGACCCGGACGCCTCGTCTCGCTCGATGTTTTTCGGGGCCTCACCGTGATGGCCATGATTCTGGTGAACAACCCCGGCGATTGGAGCCACATTTACCCGCCTTTCGAGCACGCAGCATGGAACGGCTGCACGCCCACGGACCTCATTTTCCCGTTTTTTCTGTTCATCGTGGGCGTTAGTCTGGTGTATGCCCTGGACGGCCAGAAGCAACTGGGCGGCTCCCAAAGCGCCGTGCTGGGGCGGGTGTTGCGGCGCGCGGCCGTGCTTTTTGGGCTGGGCCTGTTTCTGGCGCTGTACCCCAAGTTTGACTTCTCCACAGTGCGGATTCCGGGGGTATTGCAGCGCATTGCGCTGGTGTTTTTGGGGTGCAGCGTTATCTTCTTGAAAACCAGCTGGCGCACGCAGCTCGGGCTATTGGCTGCCTTTTTGGTGGGCTACGCGGTGCTGCTGCAGCTTGTGCCGGTGCCTGGTTTCGGGCCTGCCAATCTGGAGCCCGCCACCAACCTTGGTGCTTGGCTCGACCGCCTGCTGTTAGGCGAAGCGCACCTCTGGAATCAAAGCAAAACCTGGGACCCCGAAGGCCTGCTGGGTACTTTGCCAGCCCTGGGCACCGGGCTGCTGGGCGTGCTCACCGCCCAATGGCTGCGGCGCCCGAACCAGGAGCCCGCCGCCAAAGTCGCGTGGCTGTTCGTGGCCGCGGGGGCAGTTACCATCCTGGGCCTGCTGTGGGAGCCGTGGTTTCCCATCAACAAAGCCCTGTGGACCAGCTCGTATGTCCTATACACGGGCGGCCTGGCAATGGCGGGCCTAGCCGCGCTCTATTGGGTTTGCGACGTGCAAGGCCACCGCGGCTGGACGCGCCCGGCGGTGGTGTACGGGGTCAATGCCATTCTGGTATTCAGTTTGTCGGTGGTATTGTCGCGCACGTTCGCACTTTTTAAGCTGCCGGGGCCGGGCGGCAACACGCTGGGCCTGAAGGACTGGCTTTACCAGTGGGGCATCGCGCCTTTTTTCACCGACCCCCGTGCCGCTTCGCTGGCGGGAGCGGTGGTGTTGGTGCTTATCTGGCTGGGCGTATTGAGCTGGATGTACAAAAAAGGCCTCGTGCTGAAAGTCTGAACCCATATCCGGCCGCTATGCCCGCCGGTCTATACATTTACCACCCAATGCCACTTAGCACTTCTTCCCGGTTAGCTATGCGCCTTTTCCTTCTACCGTTCCTGGGGCTTTTCACGGCCCAGCTATCTCAGGCACAAGACCTGACCAGCCGGGGCCTGATGACACCCAGCCGGCTCCTTCCCTCGGGCCAAGAAGCGGGAGGCCAACCCTACCAGAGCCCACATACAGCCCAGCCAGCGCGTAATTCGTCCGCCGGCCCCACGACCCTAACCGACCCGTCATCCTCCCACATGCTGCCGTATTGGACGCGGGGCACGGTGCTGCCCTACTCCGGGCCCGCAGAGCACCCCTGGCTCAAATACGACCTCGTGTTTAATAAACTCGTGTCCCGTTTGCCGTCCGGCGAGTCCAGTCAGGTTGACTTGGATAACATCAAGGAATTCAGCTTGGGCGATTCGCTGCTCAGGACCCAGCGCACCTACCGCCGCTACCTCAATGCCCGCATTGAGAACCCGGCCCTTCGGTTGGCGTTCTTTGAAGTGCGGTACGATGCCGGACGGGCGGCCCTGCTCTGCCGCCGGTCGGTGAGCGAGGTTTCCGACAATTCACAGCGGGGCCGCAATTCGGCGTTGCGCCAGCGCGTGGTCACCACGTATTTCATCAAAACCCCGGATAATAACCTGGCCCTCGTTACTCTAGCCGAGCCGGCAGTACTGGCCGCCCTGGGCCCAACCCATGCCGCGCCCATGGCCGCGTACATTCACCGGAAACGCCTGAAGCTGACCGACGAAGCCGATGTAGTTGAACTACTGGCCTATTACGACACCCTGTAGCGCCTTCTGGCCTGCCGATGCCACTGTGAACCGCCCAACGGCGGGATGCAGTGGCATCGTCGCGTTCGGACTAGTGGTGGAGTGGCCGCAGCCCACCTTCAAAATCTCACTCCCAAGCAGCAGTTGGCTCTTTTATTTCCGAACTTGAGCCTTTCCTCAGTAGCAAGCAAATCCACGTATGAAAATCCTGATTATCGGCGGCGGCAATATGGGCCTGACTTATGCTCGCAGCTTTGTGCGGGCTCATATCACGTCCCGGCTCGATTTGCGGCTGCTGGCCCGCTCACCCGAACGGGTACCAGCCCTGGCCATTCACGAAATTGGCACCGTGTGGGGCCATCCCAGCGAGTGCGTGCCGGGCGCCGATTTGCTCATTCTGGCTGTGAAGCCGCAGGATTCGGCGGCGCTGTTTGAAACGCTGCGCGAACTGGTGCAGCCGCAGCAGGTGGTGCTCAGCATTATGGCGGGGGTGCGCATTGCCACCTTGCGCGAGGCGTTGGGCACGCCCAAAATCATCCGGGCCATGCCCAACCTGCCGGCCCAAATCGGCATGGGCATGACGGCCTTCACCAGCACCGACGCCGTGACCCGCGCCGAGCTGGTACAGGTGCAAAACCTGCTCAGCACTACCGGCAAAACGGTTTATGTGGAAGAAGAATCGGCCATTGACGCCGCCACGGCCATTTCGGGCAGCGGCCCGGCCTACGTGTACTACTGCATGGATGCCCTAATGACCGCCGCCACCCAAATGGGCTTCTCCCCTGCCGAGGCCGAACTGCTGGTGAGCCAAACCTTCCGCGGCGCAGTGGAACTCTACTCCCAATCGGGCTTGAGCTGCACCGATTGGATTGCCAAAGTGGCTTCCAAAGGCGGCACCACCGAGGCCGCCATGCACGCCTTCGGAACCGGCAAAGTGCGCGAGGGCCTCATGGCCGGCGCCGACGCTGCCCGCGACCGTGCCGAAGAACTTGGTAAGTAAAAGGTAGCGCGGACTCTGTGAGTCCGCGCATGGGCGAACGATTTCAGCAGAGCGCGGACTCGCAGAGTACCTGCCGGGCACGGCCACGCTACGCCACCGAGTACCCCGCAAAGTCCTTTCGCAGCTGGGTTTTCAGTAGTTTTCCCGTGGCGGTGTGGGGCAGTTGCTCCACAAATTCCACGGCGTCGGGCTCGGAAAACT
Organism: Hymenobacter jeongseonensis; assembly: GCF_015694725.1. Lineage (GTDB taxonomy): Bacteria > Bacteroidota > Bacteroidia > Cytophagales > Hymenobacteraceae > Hymenobacter > Hymenobacter jeongseonensis. The sequence continues at coordinate 35,676 of NZ_JADQDQ010000016.1, forward strand.
TGGCCACTTTGCCTTTGAAAAAAGCCAGCAGGTCCTCGGCCGAAACGTCCATGCCGGGGCGGCGCACCACAATGAGCAGGGGCCGCTCGCTCCACTTGGCGCTGGGCACGCCGATGACGGCAGCTTCGGCCACGGCGGGGTGGGCCACGGCCAGGTTCTCTAAATCGATGCTGGAAATCCACTCGCCGCCCGACTTGATGACGTCCTTCGAACGGTCGGTGATTTGCATGAACCCATCCAGGTCGATGGTGGCCACGTCGCCGGTGCGGAACCAGCCGTCGGCGGTAAGCTCGCCGGGGGTGCCGCTTCGGAAGTAGTCGGCCACTACCCACGGCCCGCGCACCAGCAAATCGCCAAAGGCCACGCCATCGTGCGGCAGTTCGTGCCCGTTGTCGCCCACAATTTTCATGTCGACACCGAACACCGCGCGGCCCTGCTTGGCGCGCACCGCCAGGCTATCGGCAGAATTTAAGGACTGATGCTTGGTCTTGAGGTGGCCAGCCGTGCCCAGAGGACTGGTTTCGGTCATGCCCCAGGCGTGTTTGATGGTGACGCCCAGTTCCTCCTCGAAGGCTAGCATCAGGGCCGGCGGGCAAGAAGAGCCGCCCACTACCGTCCGGCGCAAGGTGCTGAATTTGTGCTTGCCTTCGCGCATAAACTGCAAGAGGCCCAGCCAGATGGTTGGCACGCCCGCCGAGAAGGTAACACCTTCGCTTTCAAATAGCTCGTAGAGACTGGCGGCGTCCATGCCCGCGCCGGGCAGCACCAGCTTGGCCCCGTTGAGTGGGGCCGCATACGGCAGGCCCCAGGCATTGACGTGGAACATGGGCACCACGGGCATGATGACATCCAGCGCCGAGCAGTTGAGGGCATCGGGCAGCGAAATGGCCATGGCGTGCAGCAGCGTGGAACGGTGCGAGTAGAGCACGCCCTTGGGCTGGTCGGTGGTGCCGGAGGTGTAGCAAAGCGAGCAGGCCGTGTTTTCGTCGAACATGGGCCACTCGTAATCAGGGCTTTCGGCCGAGAGCAGGTCTTCGTAGCTGCAAAGACCAGGCAGCTCGGAACCAACGGGCAGATGCTTGGCGGCGGCCATCAGCACCCACTTTTCGACTGTCGGGCACAGCGGCGCGAGGCGTTCTACCAACGGCAAAAACGTGAGGTCGAAGAACAGCAGCCGGTCCTCGGCGTGGTTGATGATGTAAACGAGCTGCTCGGGAAACAGGCGCGGGTTGATGGTGTGGCACACCGCTCCGATACCGGCCACGCCGTAGTACAGCTCGAAATGCCGGTGCGTGTTCCAAGCAATGGTGGCCACCCGGTCGCCGTTGGCAATGCCTATTTTAAGCAGCGCATTGGCCAGTTGCTTGCTGCGCTGGTGCGCATCGGCATAGGTGTAGCGGTGCAGGCCACCCTCGGGCAAACGCGAGACAATTTCAGCATCGGAATGCCACTTAGCGGCGTGCTCGATTACGCCAGCTACGCGGAGCTGGTCGGCCATCATTAGTCCTTGCATGGATTCGTGGGAGTGAGGGTTGGGCGGGAATGCAGGGACCCAAGCTAGCCAATATTCAAGGATATTGAAACAAGAAGCGCTTGGATTTTCCAAGCGCTTCTTGCCATCAACATGCGGAAAGCTTACTTCCGCACCGCCTCAATAGCCAGCTGTAGCAAGCTCGAGCGCACACTCAGTTCCGTGAGCTTGTTGTTGGTTCGCGACGGATGTACCCGGTTCGTGAGCAGCACCACTACCAGTTCCTCCTTCGGGTCTACCCAGAAATACGTGCCCGTAAACCCGGTATGGCCGAAACTGCTTTGCGAAGCACCGGGAGCAGAGTTCTGGCCGGGGTCAGCAGCCGGGCGGTCAAAGGCCAGGGCGCGGCGGTTGTCGGGGCAGAACTGGCAGCGGGTCCATTCGGCCATCAGTTCTTTATTGAACAGCTGCTGGTTGCCGTAGCGCCCGCCCCAAGCGTAGGTTTGGGCCAGCTTGGCCACGTCGTTGGCATTGCCGAACAGGCCGGCGTGGCCCGAAAGCCCGCCCAGCAAGGCCGCCCCCTCGTCGTGCACGGTGCCGTGCAGCAACTGCCGCCGGAAAGCCAAATCAACCTCCGTGGGCACGATGCGGCGCAGCGGAAACCGGTTGGTGGGCCGAAAACCCAACGTGCTGGCGCCCAGCGGCCGGTACACCTGCTGCTGCAGAAAAGCATCGAACGACAGCCCCGTGCGTGCCTTCACCAACTCTGGATACAGAATAAAGGACAGGTCCGAATACACGTAGCCCGGCTTCTCATTCAGCGGCGACTCCCCAATTTCCTTGTAAATACGCTTCGGCAGCGTTTTGCGCGCCCACAGCTCATTGGCGGCTTGCAACGGGAAGCGGGCCGAAGAATCGGCCCGAAAATAGCGCCGCCGCAGCTGGCCGTTCTTCTTTGTCAGGTCTTTCCAAAACGGAATCCAGGCCTGGAGGCGGGCTTGGTGCGTCAGCACGTCGCGCAGCCGCAAGCCGGCCTTGTCGGTGCCGCGCAAGAAGGAAAAGTAGTTACCCAAGGTGCTGTCCGGGCTGAACTTGCCTTGCTCCTGCAGCTTGAGCAGCGCCGGCGTAGCCGCCATTAATTTGGTGAGCGAAGCCAGGTCGTAGAGGTCGTCGTCGTGCACGGGGCGGGGCACCGTGGTGGGCGCTGAAGCTGGCCCTTGGGCGGCGGGTTGGGCCCGTTGGCGGCGCTGCTTGCGCCTTCCATCCGCTCCCGGCTCGGCTGCCCCGCTCCCAAAGCCGGCGTAGGTGTGGTTGCCGTAGCTTTTGCGCAGCACCACCGTGCCACGCCGGGCAATGACCACCTGCGCGCCTGGAAATGCCTGCGCTGCCAGGGCCCGGCCCACGAGGCTGTCCACGCGGGCTTCGAGGCGGCCGTCCATGTCCACGTCTTCGGGATAGGCGTAGCGCAGGCGCTGGCTGCCAGCGGTGCGCAGGCCGAAGCCACGCGGGTAGCGGTCCGATACCGTAACGGGCAACTTGCCCGTGGCCATAATGCCACCGAAAATGGCCTGCACGGCCAAGCTTTGGGCATTCGGGCTTTCCTGATAAGCCAGCACCACGCCAGCAGCGCGTTCCAGGTCGCGCACTTTGGCTACGGCGTAGGCCGAGCCGAAAACGCTCAGCACCAAGGTCTGATTTTGGTTGCTGAGTTCGCGCAGCAGCAGGTTGGTTTCGGGCGTGATGCCGAAGCTGGTGGCGGGCAAGCGGCCCAGGCCCTGCATGGCTACTAGCACCAGATTGTAGGGTTTCAGGGCCGCGCGCAGCTTCACCAGCTCATCCAGCGTGGGCGTGGCCGCAACGCGGAAGTGCGCCGCGGGGGCGTAGTCGGCCACGGCTTTTTGGAAATCGGTGGTGTCGCGCGCGGAGCCGCCCAGCACCAGCGTGGCAATGCGCAAGGTGTCGAGCCGCTGGAGCGGCAGCAGGTTCTGTTGGTTGCGCAGCAGCGTGATGCTCAGCTCGGTGAGGCGGTGGCTGAGGTACTGGGCGTGCGGGGCGTTGAGGTCTTCGTAAAGGTTTTTGGTATTGATGGGCTGGTAGCGGTGCAGGCCCGACCACTGCTTCAGGGCCAGCACGCGGCGGCAGTGCTCGTCGATTTCCTGCTGCGAAATCCGGCCGCTGTCCACGGCAATGCGCACCATTTTGAGGGCCAGCGGCACGTTTTTGCTGAACTCCAGAATATCGTTGCCCGCCATGAGGGCCCGCACGTCGGCTTCGCCGGGCGGAAACTTGGTGATGACGCCCTTCATATTCATGGCATCCGTAAAAATCAGCCCTTGGAACCCCATTTCCTTGCGCAGAAAATCGGTCACGATGGGCCGCGACAACGTGCTGGGGCCCGGCACCGTGTCCAGCGCGGGCACGTTGAGGTGCGCCACCATCATGCCGCCCAGGCCACCCGCAATCAGGCTGCGAAAAGGCGGCAGTTCCAGCGTATCAAGCCGCCGCCGGTCGACGCGCACCGTGGGAAGGGCCAGGTGCGAATCGGCGTCCACGTCGCCGTGGCCGGGAAAGTGCTTGGCCACGGCCAGAATGCCCGCGTCCTGCATGCCGTGCATGTACTGGCGGCTGTCGCGTGAAACCGCCGCCGGGTTTTCACCCCAGGACCGAAAGCCGATGACGGGGTTGGCGGCGTTGTTGTTCACGTCCACCACCGGGGCAAAGTTGACGTGCATACCCAAGCGCGTGAACTGCCGGGCTACTTCGCGCCCCATATCGTACAGCAGGGTGGTATCCACGTCGCCCCCCAGGCTCATTTGATACGGGAATTTCACCACGCTGTCGAGGCGCATGCCCACGCCCCACTCGCCGTCCAGCGCCACCAGCAACGGCACGCGGCTTTGGCTTTGGTAGCGGTTGAGCAGCCGCGCCTGCCGGCCCGGCCCGCCCTGAAAAAATATCAAACCGCCGATGCCGTACTGCTGAATGAGCGCCGAAATGGAGTCTTCGTCGACTCGGGTGCGGTTGGAATACGCGGCCACCATGAAAAGCTGCGCGGCCCGCTGGTCGGGCGTGAGCACCCGCATGAGGCTATCGACCCACGGCGAATGCAGGTATTGGGTGAAGGCAGGGGTGCCGGGCAAACCAGCTCCTGAAGCCGAAGGCTTGCGGGCCCTTGCGGTACCATTGGCACCGCTGGCTTTGGTGGGAGCAGTTCGAGGCTTCAGGCTCCCGGCTTTCGCTTTGGGAGCGGAAGGCAACTGGCGGGAACTAGCTGGCGTGGGGGCCAGCGCGGTGCGGCGCTGGGCCGGAGCCAAAAACGGCGCCGTCGACAGCAGCGCCAATAGCACTAGTGACTTTAGGGATGACAGAGGCAAGGGCAGGTTTTTATTACGAAAGTAGTCCTTCCTACTCCGAACTCATCCCATCTCAAGACGACCTAATTGGAGCAGATGCGAGAAGTCATCGGGGACATCCATTCAAGAAAGTTATGCGCCAGACTTAGAATCGCTCAAAAACAATCCTCCGCTAATGAGTCAATTATCACAGCCCATCAAAGGATGCAGACAAGACCTAAGCGCTAAATATTCACATTAATAATTAGTAGTGCCTAACTCTTTTCCCTGGTTTCTCATAATTGCTTTTTTTGATAATTCCATTTTTCTTTATAACTTTTACATACCTGACTATTTCATGTTTTAATAAACCTAAACCGTGGCACACGTCTAATTATTACCCAAGTCAACTATAAGCTGGTCCTTGATTAAGAATCAGTTGAGTGAAAAACAAGGGTGCAACGGCCACCACTGGAGCTTTACTATTCGTCGCGAATAAAAATTATTTTTCACATCAAAATACCTTCTATTTCTATGCAGACATTCTTCAATCCACTTACGATTCGAAATAACTACCTGCTCACCTTGCTGCTTGGGACTTTTGTCCTGCTCCTTGGTTCGCCAAAATCTTTCGCGCAGATTTATTTCAAAACCCAGAATTTTAATGCGCTATATACTCCCCCTGCTACCGGAAATGTATTGGGCTTTTCGGCGACTGGCGGGACCTACTTTAATAACTCGTTCAATGCAATTGCCGGAAATTTTGGAACATACGGAGTAGCGAATAGCGGCAATGGCTTAACCGGCACTTCTGCTACCATAACATTCGACCCCCAGGCTTTCCAGGCGAGTTCCCTAAACAATACCCTGTCTTTTCAGATAGGCAGTATTACCACCGCAACAAATCAAGTTGGATTTGGAAATAACAGTAGCATCAGGGTAACCCTGGCTTTTACGAATACCAGAACATTAATTACAACCACATCCACTTTACTGATAAACCCAGCCAGTGGCAACGGCCCTACTTATCTGGCTGGTGCCACTACTGCCGCCTCCAGAACGTTCACATCAACTGGGTCGAACTCCCTGACTACTATCGTTCCTGCTAACGGGCTGACCGGCATTACCATAAATCTGCCTTCTTTTACTGATGTCACCACCGTTGGGGTAAGCATAGTTATAAATACGTCGCGAAGAAATGTTCTGGTAATAGACAATGTCACCCTTGCTTCAGTATCTCCCCTTCCCGTTGAACTTACCCACTTCGAAGCCACCGCAAAGCCCCAAGGAGTAGTTTTGAACTGGGCTACCGCCACCGAGAAAAATAACGACCGTTTTGAAGTGCAGCGTAGCGCCAACGGCGAGACCTTCCAAACCATTGGCGCGGTGAAAGGCCAGGGCAACAGCAGCAATTCGCAGGCGTATTCGTTTGCCGACAGCCGTCCATTGGCGGGCCAGTCGTACTACCGATTGCGCCAGGTCGACACCGATGGTGCCAGCGCTTTCTCGCCAGTGGTGACAGTCCAGATACACTCGGAAGCACGCGTTTACCCCAATCCTACCACCGACGCCGTCATGCTGCCGGCCACTTTGGGCCCCGTGCAGTACCGAATTCTGAATGCCTTGGGCCAAACCATGCTGAGCGGCAACGCCACGGGCAATGAACGCCTCGACTTAACAAGGCTGAACAAAGGCACCTATTTTCTGGAACTGATTGGGACTACTGAACGCTCTTCGCAACGCGTGGTCCGGGAATAGCACCTAGAAAAACGTTTCAAAAAGCCCGGCGTCCCACTACGGACGCCGGGCTTTTTGGCAAGTTCTCTTCTGCTGAAAAGTAGAGCATTGCGACGTTGGGCGTGGCCCAAGCAGCCTAGCCGAGATTTTCGCGTTATTTGGCCCTACTTTTTCGCTTGCTTCAGCTTCCCCTTTTATCCATGAAAAAAATAGTCCTCGCTGGCCTTGTGGCCGCGGCGCTCACCTCCGCCTGCAATCAGACCAAAACCTCTGAAACGGCCACCAGCGACACCGCCGGCTCGGGCTCGGCTGCGGATTCCACCGCGGGCCTCACGGGTTTGTTCACGAGCTTTTGGGAAACGCAGTCGCGCCTCGACCCGCTCTCGGCCACCGCGCAGGGCGACAACCGCTACAACCACCTGCTGCCCAACGACCAGACCCGCGCGTTCCGCGACACGCTGCGCACGTTTTACGGCGACTACTTGGCGCAACTGGGCAAGTTTGACCGCGAGCAGCTGAGCGACAACGACAAAATCAGCTACGACATCTTTAAGTATGAGATGGAGCAGCGCCTGGCCGGCCTCAAGCTCAACACCTGGATGATTCCGACCAACCAGTTCTGGGGCCTGCCCATCACGCTGGGCCAGTACGGGTCGGGCGAGGGCGTGCAACCTTTCAAAACGGTGCAGGACTACGACAACTGGCTGGGCCGCGTGCGTGGCTTCACGGTGTGGACCGACACAGCCATTGCCAACTTCCGCCAGGGCATGCGGGCGGGCATGGTGCTGCCCAAATCATTGGTGGCAAAAATGCTGCCCCAGATGCGCGGCAAAGACATTGTGGTAACCGACCCCACCAAAAGCCTGTTCTACGGCCCCATCACGCGCTTTCCCAAGGATTTTTCGGAGGCTGACAAAACCCGCCTGACGGCGGCTTACAAGAAGGCCATCAGCAACGAGCTGGTGCCCGCCTACCAGAAAATGGGCAATTTCCTGGAGAAGGAATACATGGCGAAGGCCCGCACCACCAGCGGCATCACGGGCGTGCCCGGCGGCCCCGAAATCTATAATTACTACGTGGGCTACTGGACCACCACGACCAAGAAACCCGCCGAAATTTACCAAACCGGCTTGGCCGAAGTGGCCCGGATTCGGGGCGAAATGGAGCGCGTGAAAACCGAAACCGGCTTCAAAGGCGACTTGAAAGCGTTTTTCACTTACCTGAAAACGGACAAGAAGTTCATGCCCTATAAGTCGTCCAAAGAAGTGCTGGACGCTTTCCGCAAAATCCAGGCGACTATCGACCCGAACCTGAAAAAGATGTTCGGCCGCACCCCCAAAACGCCGTTTGAGATTCGGCAGACGGAGGCGTTCCGCGCCGCGTCGGCCTCGGCCGAGTACAACCAGGGCTCGCCGGACGGCTCGCGGCCCGGCATTTTCTACATTCCGATTGTCGACGCCAGCAAGTTCAACACCACTTCGGGCATGGAGTCGCTGTTTCTGCACGAAGCTATTCCGGGCCACCACTACCAGATTTCGCTGCAGCAGGAAAACAACGACCTGCCCAAATTCCGGCGCTTTGCCTGGTACGGCGCCATGGGCGAGGGCTGGGCACTCTACTCCGAGAGCCTGGGCAAGGAGCTGGGCCTCTACACCGACCCCTACCAGTACATGGGCGCGCTGGGCGACGAAATGCACCGCGCCGTGCGCCTGGTGGTGGACACCGGCCTGCACTTCCGCAACATGACCCGCGAAGAAGCCATCAAGTACATGATGGACAACGAGGCCATTTCGGAAGACGGTGCCACGGCCGAAATCGAGCGCTACATGGCCATCCCCGGCCAAGCCCTGAGCTACAAAACCGGCGCCCTGAAAATCCAGGAGCTGCGCGCCAAGTACCAAAAGCAGCTGGGCAGCAAGTTTTCGCTCTCGAACTTCCACGACGAGCTGCTGAAAGATGGCGTGATGCCGCTGGCCGTGCTGGAGAAGAAAATGGACGCTTGGGCTGCCCGGCAGAAATAACTTTGGCCTTAAATCCATCAATTAAGGGTAATTCCAGCCCTTTCATTCCTTATTCCTTCCTTATGATTCAGCACGTAGTCCGCCGCGCGGGCACGGCCTTGGCCCTTTTGTTCAGTGTTGCTACCGCGCAGGCGCAGTTTGGCCCGGGCACCCAATGGACCAAAGACGGCTACAGTTACCTTCGGGTACAGCAAGATTCTGTGGTGCAGCTCGATGCGCGCCAGCCCAGCAAGGGCCGCACCATCATCAGCAAAAAGCAGCTCATTCCGGCTGGTCAGACGGCCCCGCTGAAGGTGCGCCGCTTTGCCCTCTCCGAGGATGGCAAGTTGGCACTACTCCACACGAACACCAAAAAAGTATGGCGCTTCGACACCCGCGGCGACTACTGGGTGTATAACATGGCCACCCAAGAACTGACTCAACTCGGCAAAGGCCGGCCAGCGTCGTCGCTGATGTTCGCCAAGTTTTCGCCCGACGGCAGCAAAGTAGCCTACGTGAGCGAGCACAACCTCTACGTGGAAAACCTGGCCGACCACCGCATCACCCCGCTCACCACCGACGGTACCGAGCGGCTCATCAACGGCACCTTTGACTGGGTGTATGAGGAGGAGTTGGACTGCCGGGACGGCTTTCGCTGGTCGCCCGACGGGCAGCGGCTGGCCTACTGGCAACTGGACGCGACCAAAACGCGCAACTATTTGATGTTGAACACCACCGACGCCCAGTACCCCTTCACCGTGCCCGTGGAGTACCCGGTGGTGGGCGAGGACCCGAGCCGCGCCCGGGTAGGCGTGGTGCCCGTAGCGGGCGGCGCTACCAAGTGGATGGACATCCCCGGCGACGCCGTGCAGCACTACCTGCCGCGCATGGAATGGGCCGACAACGACGCCCTGATTGTGCAGCAGCTAAACCGGCGCCAAAACGAGAGCAAGCTCATACTCTGTACCGCCGCAACGGGTGCGGCAAATCCCATTTACAGCGAAACCGAAAAGGCGTGGATTGACGCCAAGGACGGAGCAGAAGGCTGGAACTGGTACAACAAAGGCAAAAACTTTGTGTGGATGAGCGAAAAGGACGGCTGGCGCCACCTCTACTCCATGGACCGCACCGGCAAGCACAAACTGCTAACGCCCGGCAACTACGACGTCATCAGCTTGACCTCCATCAACGAAGCAGCGGGCACTATCTACTTCATGGCCTCCCCCACCAACGCCACCCAGACCTACCTCTACCAAGTGCCGCTGAAAGGCGGGAAAGCCACCCGCGTAACGCCGGCTGCTTTGGCTGGCTCGCACCGCTACGACGTTTCGCCGAACGGGAAAATCGCGCTGCATAATTTCTCCAGCAGCACGTCTTTCCCGGTGGCCGATGTGGTGACCCTGCCTGCCCACCAGCGCGTGAGCGGCGGCGAAATTCCGGACCGGGCGAAGACCATGAAAATGCCCAAAACGGAGTTTTTCCAAGTAAAAACCTCCGAGGGCGTGACGTTGGACGGGTGGATGGTGAAGCCCACTAATTTCGACACCACCAAGAAATACCCCATTGTCTTTATGGTGTACAGCGAGCCGGCGGGCCAGACGGTGGTCGACCGTTTTGGCACGGGCCTCAACGAGCTGTACCAGGGCAACATGGCCGATGACGGCTACATCTACGCCTCGCTCGAGAACCGGGGAACGCCGGCCCCACGCGGCCGGGAATTCCGCAAAGCCATCTACCAAAGCATCGGCAACCTGAACATCCGTGACCAAGCGCTGGGCGCGCAGGAGGTGTTGAAAAACGCCTTCGTCGACACCAGCCGCGTGGCGGTGTGGGGGTGGAGCGGCGGCGGTTCTACCACTCTGAACTTGATGTTTCAATACCCAAAGATTTACAAGACCGGCATTTCCATTGCCGCCGTGGACAATCAGCTGAACTACGACAACATTTACCAGGAGCGCTACATGGGCCTGCTGCCCGAAGACAAGCACTTTTTCGTTGATAATTCGCCGCTGGCCCACGCCAAGAATTTGCGGGGCAACCTGCTCCTCGTGCACGGCACTGGCGACGACAACGTGCACTACAACAACGCCGAGCAGATGATAAACGAATTGGTAAAGCACAACAAAACCTTCCAACTCATGGCCTATCCCAACCGAACGCACAGCATCTCGGAGGGCGAAGGCACCAGCACTCATTTAGCCTCAACTTACACCAAGTTTCTAAAAGCGAATTGTCCCCCTGGCGGGCGTTAGGCCGTTGATACTTGTGCTATAAAAGCGGTGGCTGGAAAGACAATTTGACTTTCCGGCCACCGCTTTTTTTATGGCCGAAAGCGCCTCCACACTAGTTTGAGTGGGGCGCAATTGGTAAGCAAGAAGTTGCCAGTAAACTTTACGAGTAAAAACCCCAAAAATGCGCAGGCCCCTTGTGCCTCATCAACCAAACGGCGAGCTACATTTGACTTTAATCGTACTTTTTACAGAGTTCTTATGATTCGAATTGGTTTACTCAACATCTTCCTGCTGGCTGTGCTGGTTGGCCCTGCGGTAGCTCAACAGGCTGTGCCGCCCACTGCCCCACTCGATGTGGCGGCTGTGGATGCCGCAGTTGCCCGCACGCTAAAGGCGTTTAACGTGCCGGGCATGGCCGTGGCCGTGGTCAAAGACGGCAAGGTGGTGATGTCCAAAGGGTATGGCGTGAGCTCGCTAAAAACCCAGGCGCCGGTGGACGAGAACACGCTCTTCGGCATTGCCTCGAATACCAAAGCCTTCACCGCCGCGGCCCTGGGGCTGCTGGTGGAAGAAGGCAAGCTGCGCTGGGACGACAAGGTGACCGAACACATTCCCGAGTTCAAGATGTACGACCCCTACGTGACGGCGGAGTTCACCGTACGCGACCTGCTCACGCACCGCAGCGGCATGGGCCTGGGCGCCGGCGACCTCATGTTCTTTCCGGACTCGGCCGACTTTACGGTTAAGGATGTCATCCACAACCTGCGCTACTTCAAGCCGGTGTCGTCGTTTCGCAGCAAGTTCGATTATGACAATAACCTGTACATCGTGGCCGGCGAGGTAGTGGGGCGGGTATCGGGCCAGTCCTGGAGCACTTTCGTGGAAACCCGCCTGCTCAAGCCGCTGGCCATGAACAGGAGCAGTACTTCCTTTTCCCGCCTCCCCGAGCCGACCAATGTGATTGATGGCCACGGGTCCGTAGATGGCACGGTCCGGGTGGTCCGGCGCGACTTGGGCGAGATGATTGGCCCGGCCGGCGGCATGTACAGCAGCGTCGCCGACCTCAGCAAATGGGCCATGATGCTGCTTGGTGGCCCCGGCGCTCCGGCTTCCCTCCTCAAGCCCCAAACGCAGTGGGAGTTGTGGTCGCCCCAAACCATTCTGCCCGTTCGCCCGTTTCCGGCGGCGTACGCCGCTTTTAGTTATAACACGCACTTTTCAGCCTATGGCTTGGGCTGGTTCCTGCGCGACGTGCGCGGGTATAAAGAAGTATCTCACACCGGTGGCGAAATCGGCATGGTGACCAAGGTGACGCTGCTGCCCGAGTTGCACCTGGGCATCATCGTACTCACCAACCAGGAAAGCGGAGCAGCCTTCGAGGCCGTTTCCAACACCATCGTGGACCACTACCTGGGCATGACCGGGCTCGATAACGTGAAGCTAATGGTGGACTTAACTGCGGCCAACAAGTCTGGTGACGACAAAGCCACCGCCGCCGTGTGGCAGCAGGTAGCTGCGGCCAAGAAAAAGGAGCCGAAACGCCCGGACTACAAACCCTTCGTGGGCCGTTACCACGACGCTTGGCTGGGCGATGTAGACCTGTATATGCAAGGCAACCAGCTGTGGCTGAAATCGGTGCGGGCGCCGCGCCTGGTAGGCCAGGTATTGCCGTATCGGGGCAGCACCTTCGTCGTTCGCTGGAAGGCCCGCAGCTTCAATGCCGACGCTTTTGCTGCTTTCACCCTCGACGAAATGGGCCAGGCCAGCAGCATCAAAATGAAGCCGATTTCGGAGCTTACTGATTTCAGCTACGACTTCCAGGACCTGGACCTGAAGCGGGTGGAGCAGGCGGCCATACCCGCAAAATGAATCCACAATTTCATGTGCGCCAGCGTACTTTCGACGGAAACTCAACGCCCTCTCTAATCCTCACCGGAACCACTTCTCGTTTTAAGCTACGCGGCCTTTCCGGCATTGTGCTTATTGCCTTGGGCATTGGGCTAGCGTGCACCTTCAATAAAACCAGCGACTGGCCTGCGGAGATGAAAACCGTGGCCATTGCTACCGCCTATTTCGCAGCCGTTGGCGGTGCCGCGTTGTTTAGCAGCTTTACCCACCAACTGGAATTCAAGCAAATGAAAACCAACCTGCTAGGCATGGCTGGCTTCTTATTCATGTTGCTGCTGCTGAAATTGTAATTCCACAATAGGGTGCTGTTCTGCGTGCGTGGCGCTGTTTATAAGCGTAGCACCTTGGCTGTGCCAAAAAATCATTAGGCCCAGCGAGAGGCCCTATTGGCTTGGACACGAGGTGGAGACGCATATTTGTGTCTTCTTGGTAGCATCAGAAGCCTTTGCTTCGCGCCTTGGTTTAACTGCCAGACGCAACGGGCGTCACTACGTTACACAGCACATGAAAAATCCACTTTGTCAAACGGCTGCCTGGCTACTGATGGGCCTGAGCTTTGCCGCTCCATTGGCGGCCTCGGCCCAGAAGAAGCCCGCGGCGCCCGTTCGTAAAACCGCCGCCGCCAATGCCCTCTCAGCCATCAAGGAGAGCGACCTCAAGCGCGACGTATTCGCGTTGGGAGCCGACCATTACCGGGGCCGCGAAGGCGGCACGCTCGACGAGCTGAAGGCTTCGGTGTGGCTGGCCGACCAGATTCGGGCCATCGGCCTGCAGCCGGCCGGCGACGACGGCACTTACTTCCAATGGTTTCACTTGCAGCGCACGCGCCTCACCAAAGCCAGCCAGCTGAGCATTGGCACGCGCCAGCTAAAGCCCAACCAGGACGCCATGATTGTTGCCCCCACCAATGCCACAGTGGCGGCGCCGCTCGTGTTTGTGGGCACCGGCACGCCGGCCGAAATAGGAAAAATCGACCTCAAGGGGAAAGCCGTGGCGCTCCAGATTTCGGGCGCCCCTACCGATGGCATCAGCTACCGGCGCTACCTGTTCGGCAAGTTCAGCAGCCAGTCGGCGGAGCTGTTTAAGGTGGGCGCGGTGGCGGTAGTATTTATTTCCGACGCCCCGGCGCAGGCCATTTACGACCACTGGAGCCACATTTACGAGCGTGGGCGCTTCGGCCTGCCCGGCGACCCCAATACCAAAGTCGTGGACCAGCCCCCCGTGGTTTGGCTGCCCGCCACGGCCCTGGACTGGGCCCGGCAGGCGGGCCAGCAGTTCAACGCCACCCTGCGGGTGGAAACCTTCCTATACCCTTCGGTGAACATTGTGGCCAAAGTGCCGGGCACCGATGCGCTGCTGAAAAAGGAAAACGTCCTCTTCAGCACCCACCAGGACCACGACGGCGTGCGGTCGGCCGTGGCCGGCGACTCCATCTACAACGGCGCCGACGACAACGCCACCGGCTGCGCGGCCCTGCTGGCCATTATGCGGGCCTTCCAGCAGCAGCCGGCCCGCCGCTCGGCCCTGTTTGTGTACCACGGCGCCGAGGAGCGCGGCCTGCTGGGCTCGCGCTACTACTCGGCCAAGCCCACCGTGCCGCAAGAGTCCATCGTGGCCGTGCTGAACGCGGAGATGATGGGCCGCAACGCCCCCGACAGCGCGGCCCTGCTGGGCTCTATTCCGCCGCACCGCAACTCTTCGGATTTGGTGAACCTGGCCTTGGCCGCCAACCAGGCCGGCCCCAAATTCAAGCTGGACACCGAGTGGGACAAGGCCACGCACCCCGAGGGCTGGTACTTCCGCTCCGACCACCTGCCCTACGCCCGCCTGGGTATTCCGGCCGTGATGTACACGTCCCTGCTGCACGTCGACTACCACACGCCCAAGGACGAGCCCGCCCGCATCGATTACCCCAAGCTCACGCGCATGACCAACTGGATGTACCTCACCGGCTGGGCCGTGGCCAACCGCGCCGCCCGCCCCGCCCCGGAGCCCGGCTTTAAGCTGGAACGCTAACCAACCCATGAAGCACAAATCGTTTTTCGGCCTCGACCGCCACTTGCTGGCAGTGGTTTTTTTCTGGCTGCTGGCCCTCACGCTTCGTGCCCAAACCGCCACGAAAGAGGGATTTATTGACGTGCCGGGCGGCAAGGTCTGGTACCAGATTCTGGGGGCCGACAAGCCGGGCGTGCCCTTGCTGGTGCTGCACGGCGGGCCAGGCTCAGGCAGCGGCGCGTTCGGCAACTTCACGGCGCTGGCCGATGAGCGGCCGGTAATTTTGTACGACCAGCTAGGGTGTGGCAAATCGGACCGCCCCGACAACCCTAGCCTGTGGACGCTGGGCCGCTACGTGGAGGAGCTCGACGTGGTGGTGCGCACGCTGGGCTACCCCAAACTCCACTTGCTGGGCCACTCCTGGGGCACCACGCTGGCCACTGAATACGTGCTGACCAAGAACCCGCCGCAAGTCGTTAGCCTGATTGAGTCGAGCCCCTGGCTGGACACCAAACGCTGGCTTGCCGACGCCCGGCACTACGTGGCCGAGCTGCCGCCTGCCACCCGGGCGGCGTTTAAGCTAGAAAACGCCCCTGATTCCGCGAGTCGTCGCAAATACCAGCAAGCTGTAGACTATTACTACAGCCTGCACGTGTGGCGCAACCGCCCGGCCGTGCTTACGTGGGAGCGCGGCGGCGGCAAGCAGGCCTACGAAACCATGTGGGGCAAAAACGAAACCACCTCCACGGGCAACATGAAAAACCATTCCCGCACGGCCGCCCTTAAGAACCTAACGCTGCCCGTCCTGTACCTCTGCGGCCGCTACGACGAGGCCACGCCCACGTCAACCGCTTTTTTTCAGAAACGCACGCCTAATTCCCAGCTCGTGGTATTCGAAAATGCCTCCCATACCGCTTACCGCGAAGTGCCCAATTTATACTTCAAAACCGTGCGCGAGTTCCTGCGCCAGCATTAGTGCCAGCTTTGGAGCCGCCACCGAGGCAAGGGCACCTCCACGGGCAGGCAGCTGAACATTTGGGCGCCTCCGCCGGTCATTGCCGCGCTACCTTCACCCGCTACTCCCTATGCGCCACATCACCGCCGCCGACATCCAGAACTTTGAGCGGATTTACCGTCTAAACCTCGTCAATGGCCTGCCGGGCTTCAAGCCGGCCAACCTCATTGGCACCGCCGCCCCCGACGGCGCCACCAACCTGGCCGTCTTCAGCTCGGCCCTGCATCTGGGCTCCGACCCGGCGTTGCTCGGCATTGTGACGCGGCCCACTACCGTGCCCCGCCACACCTACCAAAACCTCAAGAGCAGCGGCTGCTACACCCTCAACCACGTGCCCGTGGCCCTCGCGGCGCAAGCCCACTACACTTCGGCCGACTTCGGGGCTGAGCTGTCAGAGTTTGAGGAATGTGGTTTCACCGCCGTTTACCGCGACGATTTTCCCGCGCCTTACGTGGCCGAGAGCCCGCTTAGCGTCGGCTTGCGGCTGCGCGAAGAGCTGTCGATTTCCAACGGCACCGTGCTGCTGGTGGGCACCGTGGAGCACGTGTACCTGCACGAAGCCGGCCTGCGCGACGATGGCACCCTAGACCTCGTGGCACTGGGCAACGCCTGCATTTCCGGCCTCGATGGCTACCACGAAGTGCTGCCGCCCGTTCGATTCGGCTACGCCCGCCCGGGCCAGCCGCCCGTAGCACAGTAAATATTCTGGGGCATCCAGCAATCCAAAAAAGGCCGCTTCATACGAAGCGGCCTTTTTGATATTAGTGAAAGGTGAGGCTACGGATACTGGGTTTCAATTTTCCGGCTTTGCTGGTCCGAATAGCGCAGGTCCGCATATTGTTGGCTGGATGGTTTTGGGCTCAACTCATCGGGGCGGCTATACGCTGACTGCTGAAAAGAATAAGGCTGGTCCGAAAAAGCCCGCGGCCGCCGATACTGCCAATCCGGACCCGATGGCCCTGGCTGCGCGGGATTGTCGCGGTACCAGGCGCGATAGGAATAATCGGACGCCCGCATTTTTTTCCTTTTGCCGTTGCCGGTTCGCTCCCCTCTTTTGCGCCCGTTGCCGGCCGTGGCCAGTGCCACGGCGCCAATAGCCAGGCCCGCCACGGCCAAGCCCTTCAGCCACGGATTGACCACAGGCGGGGGCACCGAGCGTACGCCATCGGCATCGGCCGTGGCGGCTTGGTGGGCGTAGCGGCCAATTTTGGGACGTGCCAGCTCATCAAACCGCGTGATGAATTCGGCCAGCTGGCGGCGCAGGGCCTCCCCGTACATGGGAATGCCGTGGCCGGTGGCCGCCACCTCGGGCTCCAGCCGGGCCAGCAGTTCCATGGAGGCGCGGGCCGCGTCCCAGTCGGGCGTGAAATAGGCCGGCGGGCCGTGCACCTCCTGCTTTTGGGTGAGGGTGGAAAGGCCCGATTCGGCAAAGACGGTGGTAAAGGCATCGCCGGCCACCAGCACTTTGTCGTGCTCCCGGAAGTAGGACACGTGCCCGAACGTGTGGCCCGGCGTGTGCAGCCAGCGCCAGCCGGGCAGGCCGGGCACGCTGCCATCGGCCGGCAGGGCCTGCACCCGCGCCCCAAAATCGTAGGGGTGTTTGGGATAGGCAAACGAGAGGTAGGCCATCATGCCCCCGCCCACGGTGGGGTCGGGCGGCGGAAAGCTCGAGCGCCCCGTGAGGTAGGGCAGTTCCAGCCGGTGGGCGTACACGGGCACGTTGGGCCAGGCCGCCATCAGGTCTTCCAGGGCGCCCACGTGGTCGAAATGGCCGTGGGTGAGCAGAATGGCTTCCGGCGGGTTGTTGGCGCCAAACTGCTCTTCGGCGTGCTGCTTGATTTTGTGGGCCGAGCCGGGCAAACCGGCGTCGATGAGCACCCACGGGCCCTGCGGCTGGTCCTGCGGGAAGGCGTAGTACAGGTTCACAAATACGTCGCGCAGCACACTCAGGCCCGGCACAACAGCGGTGAAGGCGGGCGTCGAGGCCCGGCTAGCTTCGTTGGAAAGCATAGGTGAAACAGGGGTTTTAGTGAAGTGAGAAGAACAAAACGTGGCCTTGGCCGCAGATATTACGACAGCAAACGGCCCGTAGGTTGGCTTTTTATTGGCACGGCCGAGGCTATCCGAAGACTACGGCTGGCCTTGGGGCCAACGCAAAAAGCCCGCTACCGGGGCGGCAGCGGGCTTTTTCTCAATTCAAAAAATTTATTTCGGCTGGGGCTTCGTTTGCGGCTGGTCGGTCTTGACCCCGTTGCCGGTTGTGGCCTTGCCCACGGGGGCCATGGTGCCGCTGGCCGATTGGCCGGCCGCAGCGCTACGCCCGGCCGGGGCCGAGTCGATTTGCTCCTGCACGGTGCCCGTGGCGATGGCAGCCGCCGAACCTACGCCAGCAGCTGGGTTGGTTTCCTGCTTGTAATTGATGCTGTCGCGGTTCACATCGACTTTGTGCCAGCCGGGGGCGTTGTTGAAACCATGCCGGAACTGGGCGTTGTCGCCAGGGGTCCACTGGTAGTCACAGGACGAGAGAGAGCCGGCCAGGGCAGTACCCAGCAGCAAGGCCAGGGCGGAACGGGAAGAAAGCTTCATGAAAAAGTGCTTGGGATTGGGATTCAAATGTACGGGGATTTCGAGGAGAAGGGTGCATTGGCGGCCAAGTCTAAGCTCAGGTCATGCGCGGCGCAAGCGCTACTTTAGTGGCTCACTCCTGCTGTGCTTTCCCGCCATGCCCGCTTCGTCCGACCCCAACCAGCCTTCCCGCTTTCGGCGCGCCCTTGGGGCCGTGGGGCGTGCGGCCCTGCTGCCCGTGCGCGGCGCGGGCTACCTCGTGCGGTCAGGCCGGGCCCACCACCACTTTTTTCTACCGGTGCTGAACGGGGCCTTGGGCGACCAGCTGGCCGCCCGCTACGATTCCCGCGCCATCCGGATGAGCTTCCGCCGGGGCGGGCACGATGTGCCCGTGGCCGAGCTGCGCCTGAGCGAGCCGCACCAAAAAACGGTGGTATTCGTGCACGGCCTCATGGGCGACGAGCTGATTTGGCAATCGGGCTTCCAAGACGTGCCCGGCAGCCGGCGCTACGGCCCGCGCCTGGCCGAGGAGGAGCACCTGCGCGCCCTCTACCTGCGCTTCAACTCCGGCCTGCACCTTTCCGAAAACGGCCGCGAGCTCAGCCGCCTGCTCACCGAACTGGTCGAAACCTATCCCGATGCCATCGGCGAGCTGGTGCTGGTGGGGCACAGCATGGGCGGGCTCATCATCCGGTCGGCCGGGTATTATGGCAGCCAGCCGGCACCCGAACTGGCCGGTGAAATCCAGGCTGCTCAGCCTGCGCCCTGGCTGGCCCATTTGCGGGCGGTGTTCCTGCTGGGCACGCCCAACGACGGCTCGTGGCTGGAGCAGAACTCCCACCTCACGGCGCGGCTCCTGAACCGCATCAACCTCTTTCCGACCCGGTTTCTGAGCAAGGCGCTCAACCAGCGCAGCAACGGCATCAAGGACTTGCGCTATTCCATTCTGGTGGACGAAGACTGGCAGGACGCCCACGCCGACGACCTCACGCCGCCGCGCACGGCGGTGCCGCCCCTGCCCGGCGTGCAGTACCACATTCTGATGGGCGCGTGGCTGCGCACCACCCGGCCCTCGGCCCTGCGCGAGTATTTTGGCGACGGGCTGGTGGGCCAAGGCAGCGCCCGAGGCCACGCCACGTTTGGCGACGAAGCGGCCTTGCCGGCGGGGGCCAACGTGCGCACGGCCGTGTTCAGCCAGCAGCACCACGGCGGGCTGCTCACCCACCCGGAGGTATTTCAATACCTCAAGACCTGGATTTGACCAGGGACTCCAAGAAAAAGGCCCTGTTCGATGAGAACAGGGCCTTTTTCTTGGAGTCAGCGTTAGCAGGTGCCTCAGGTAGTAGTGCCGGTGGTGGTACCCGTGGTGGTCGTCCCAGTGGTAGTGGTGCCGGTGGTAGTGCCGCTAGTGGTGGTGCCCGTGGTAGTGGTGCCGGTGGTGGTTCCCGAGGTGGTCATGCCGGTAGTGGTGCCAGTGGTAGTGGTGCCAGTGGTGGTGGTACCAGTGGTGGTGCCCGACGTAGTGCCCGAGGTGCTGCCGTAGGTGGTACTGCCCGTGGTGGTGCCGGTGGTGGTGCCAGCATCCGTCGCGCCCGAAGTCGTACCGCTGGTGCTACCCGAAGTAGTGCCGCTGGTGGTACCAGCGTTTTCGGAAGTGGTGCAAGCGCTGAAGAAGGTGAGCGCCGAGCACATGATGGCACCGGTCAGCCCAAAAAGCCATTTACGTTTCATAAGGGAAGGAAAAAGTGGAAAGGAAAGTGATACAGCTAATAGCTCTTAACCTATACGAGGGTTGAAAGCGCGATTTACCCGGATTTTTATGCGGGTAAATACCTAATTATTAGTCTTTATTCTTGCTTGACACCGGCGTTTTGGCGGGCAAAGCACATTCGCACAAC
This sequence comes from Hymenobacter jeongseonensis, assembly GCF_015694725.1. Classification (GTDB taxonomy): domain Bacteria; phylum Bacteroidota; class Bacteroidia; order Cytophagales; family Hymenobacteraceae; genus Hymenobacter; species Hymenobacter jeongseonensis. The sequence continues at coordinate 55,828 of NZ_JADQDQ010000016.1, forward strand.
ACCTCCCGGACGGGAGTGGCCAGCTTGTAATCGGGCAGTGACACTTCCTTCATGTACACCACCGCCAGGTGTTGAAGCGCAGGCCGGGCGGGGTTGGTGTGCCAGATGCGCAGCAGGTAGTTGCAGTAGTAAGGCCGCATCCAGGCGTTGCTCACGAACAGGTAATTCTCGGAATACTTGCGCCACCGGTCGTTTTTGAACAGCGCCACCACCGAGGCGGGCTTCGCGTAGCGCACGGGCGCCCCGGCACGGTTGAGGTCGAGGCGGCGACCGTTGGCGGCAGTGCCTTCGAGGATGTACCAGCCGTCGTCTTTGAACACCGTGGGGGCAAACATGCCCCAATGCTGGTCGACCCGCAACAGGTAGCCAAACCCGCGCAACGGCTCCGGCATCAGCCCGCCCGCGGGGCGCAGCACGGCCACGTCGTCGAGGTTCCACCAGCACACGTAGGCCAGCACCCCGGCCACAAAGGTGTCGCGCACGGTGCGGGCCAGCGCCCGGGAATGAGGCGCGGGCGCGGCGCGGCGTTCGAGGCGCAGCCGCCAGGGCAGTTGCCAGCCGGGCAGGCTGGGCCACCCGCTTCGAACGCGGGCGATGAGCGGTGCCAAGCGCGGCGTGAGCCAGTCGAGCGCCCGCGGTGGCAGCAAGCCCGTTATCGAAGCAAAATTGACGAGGAAGAAAATGCCCACGAACAGCGTGAGGCTGATGGTGAGGTGAAACGCCACCAGCACCCCCACCACCAGCAGGCGCCACCACGCCACGCCCACCGGAATAAACAGCGCAAACGGCAGCAACAGTTCGGTATAATAGGCGCCAAACGTGAGCACCCGCAGCAATTCCGGGTACGGATAGAGCAGCTTGCCAACGGGCAGCACCACTTGGTCGAGGCTAAAGGCGTAGTAGAGCGCGGTGCCGTGCTGCGTCCATTCGGGGCCGTTTTTGAGCAGGGCCGTGCACCAATACAGCAGCGCCAGTTGCACCACGTAAGCCACAGTGGCCGCGCTGAAATACTGCAACCGGACTGGGGCAGGCCGACTCCGCGCATCCCAGGCCCACACCCGTCCCCAGGGCAAAAACATGCCCCAAAACAGCAGCATGCGCAGCAAGTCATCGCCGCCCTGCCCGATGAGCGGATTGCGGTTTTGCAACGACACCAGCAGCACCCACGACGCCACCGTAGCCAGCCGCGTGTGGTGGCCCAGCAACAGAGCCACAGCCAGCCCCGCCGCCGCCACAAACAGCAGCGCCTGCACCAGCCACAGGCCGCTGGCGGCGTGCAGCGAAAACTGGTAGGGGGTCCAGCCAAAGGCGTGCAGGGCGGCCAGGGGCAGCACGCCCAGGTTGGCATAATGGGCTTCAAGGTCGGTGCTGCGAATGGCCAGGTCGGTGAGCAGTACGGCTGCCGTGGCCATGCGCAAGAGCGCCAGCGCCCGCAAATCGAGCACAAAAGGCCGGCGCACCACCCCCCAGAACCCAGTTCTATTGTTGGGAACAGAGGGACTTACGACTGGGGCCGTAATCGGCCGAAATTCGCCAACGTGAAGATTTTCCAAGCCGCGTTATCAGGTAAAAGGATGCCTTTAGCTGATACGCTATACGGGCGATGGCAGCGGAGCACCAAGCGGAAAACCCGTATTTTTTCGGGGCAACTACGTAGCGGTAGCACAGCGGCGTGATGTCCGTGCACTTGGAATGTGTCTGGAAATGGTCATGCTGAACTTGTCGAAGCATCTCTACCGCTTCGTTGAGAAAGCTCCAAACGAAGCGGTAGAGATGCTTCGATAAGCTCAGCATGACGGAAACAACGTTTTTGTAAAATCCCGGACACTCTTAGAATCCCGAGATGCTTCGCGTTGCATGAGTATAAGGACGTTTTTGCAGCCGCTAAGCAAACACAAAGTCGTTTTTTAGGTGGCCTGAGCCTACTCGCTGCCGTCTTGTTCGTAAGGCTTATGCTCGTCCCTCCCTCCTTGCCCATGCCCCCAGCCGTTCCCGATACCATTTTCTTCGATGGAGTGTGTAACCTCTGCAATGGCTTTGTGCAACTCGTGATTCGCCACGACCCCGCGGGGCGCTACCGTTTCGCGGCCTTGCAGAGCGACGCCGCCCAGCACCTGCTGGCGGCCCACGGCCTGGCGCCCGGCGCCCTGGCCACCGCGCCCGAATCGGTGCTGCTGCTCAGCGGGGGGCAACTGTATTCGCATTCCACGGCCGTGCTGCGCATTGCCCAGGGCCTGGGCGGGGCGTGGCGGCTGGTGGGCCTGGGATGGGTGCTGCCCCGCCCCTGGCGCGACGCGCTCTACCGCGTGGTGGCGCGGCACCGCTACCGCTGGTTTGGAAGGCAGGAAAGCTGCCTGCTGCCCACGCCAGCCCTGCAAGCGCGGTTTTTATAGCGGCAAAAACGCAGGCTGTCCGCCTGCGGAGCCGCCCAAATTCTGCCGTGAAGGCCGCCCGCGTGCCCGCGTTTCAGACCCAGGCCACGGCCTTTGCCGCCCTGCCCACCGACGGCGAACTCGACGCCTTGAAGCAAGAAGCTACCAGCCGCAAGCTGGCCACCCACACGCAAGCCGTGACCCAACAGCAGGTGGTGATGGGCATTGTGGGCACGGTGAACGATACCCGCTCAGCCACCTACAAAATGTTCGGCAGCGCGGGCCTCGACTCCGCGTCCGATGCCCGCAAGTACAAAGACTACGCGGTGCACGACACGCCCGCCCCCGTAGTGGCGCCGGTGCCCCCGGCGGCCTAAGCGTTGGCTTGGTTTTCATGAAACAGGGCGCCCCGCGGAGCGCCCTGTTTCGTTTTTGGCGCAAAACGCGCGCCAGGGTCGGGGCTTGTATGCCCCACCGGACCTGCTGGAACAATCCCGCTTAGCAGTTCACAAAACTCATCTCGACTCTGCGTTTCGAAATTTTGAAAGGTGAACGAGTTTTCCAAACTCCTCCGGCCACTGCAGCGCCTTACTGGCCACCAGTTGTCAGGTCGATTCCTTACGTTCAGAGAAAGGAGCCGTTAAATTCTAATTTCCGCCTTCAAAATCGAGCGCTGCGCCGACAGCCGCGCGTTCGCCGGCACGGTGGCCTCGGCCGACAGCAGCAGCGCCCGGCGCACCTACGCGCTGCTTCACACCCGTCCACTCCACGCTCTATTGCGGCCTGCGCTAGGGGATGCGGACGGCACCGTCAGCTATTTGCCCGTGCGCACGGTGGCCCTGACGGGCGCGTCCGCTGGCCCGTCGTACACGTCCAGACGCGCGGCGAAACGAGCGCCGGGGCACGGCGCGTGGGCCGGCTGCGCCACCACCCGGCTGGGCGGACCCGTTCAACCGCCCGCCGGACGACTGGGCGCCCGAGGGGGCGGCCCCGCTTTCCCCGCATAAGGCGATTCCTTCCTCCTGTCCTGCTCGCATGTTCATGCAATACCGCCGCCTTGTGCTACGGCCGACCTTTGCGCTGCCGGCGGGCCCCGGCCCATCGGGGCGCGGCGCTCCAGAGGCCGGGGCGCACGCCCCGGCGCCGACGAACGGCCGTCGGCGCCGGTCCAACGACGCTCCTGGCCCGGTGGATGCGGCGGCGCTTGATTTTGCTTGAATACAAATGATTTACACAACTTACAAAGGCCAGCCGCCGCCCCCGGGGGCGTACCTTTGACGGCTTTACCAGCCTATTATTCTATTCTGGACCACCCGCGGCTCCACGCTCGTACCGGCCTGAGCCCGGATGTGGCCCTCTTTCTTCCTTGCATGCAACACCTGTACTTCCTGGCCCGGCCGTGGGCCCGACTCCGTTATTCCTCCTGCTGCATAGTCCTGCTGCTGGCCCTGCTGCTGCCCGGGTGGGCGGCGCGGGCGCAGGCCCCCACCTGGCAGGACGCCTTCAACGGCGGCGGGCCGCTGCTGGTCGGCACCGGCACCTCCGTGGCGCGGGCCACGGCCACCGACGCCAGCGGCAATGTGTACGTGACGGGCTCGTTCTCGAACCAAGTGGCCTTCGGCAGCACGGTGCTCACCAGCGCGGGCGGCACCGACGTGTTCGTGGCCAAGTGGGACGCCACTACCCAGGCCTGGGCCTGGGCCGCGGCCGGCGGCGGCACCGGCACCGACATCGGCTACGGCGTGGCCGTGGACGCCAGCGGCAACGTGTACGCGACGGGTTATGTGCAAAACGCGGCCACCAGCGCCACCGACCCAACGTCGGTGCGTGGGGTGCGGTTCGGCAGCGTGGGCCTGGCCAGCGCCAGCGCCAGCACCATCGGCAACAACGACGTGTTCGTGGCCAGCTACACCGCCGCCGGCACCTACCGCTGGGCCGCGGCCGGCGGCGGCACCGGGAACGACATTGGCAACGGCGTGGCCGTGGACGCTAGCGGCAACGTGTACGCGACGGGCCAAGTGCAAAACGCGGCCACCAGCGCCACCGACCAGGCGTCGGCGCGTGGGGTGCAGTTCGGCGGGGCGGGCCTGGCCAGCGCCAGCACCAATACCACCGCCAACTTCGACGTGTTCGTGGCCAGCTACACGGCCGCCGGCGCCTACCGCTGGGCCGCGGCCGGCGGCGGCACCGGCACCGACCTCGGCTACGGCGTGGCCGTGGACGCCAGCGGCAACGTGTACGCGACGGGTTATGTGAACAACGCGGCCACCAGCGCCACCGACCCAACGTCGAGCCTAGCCCAACGGGTGCAGTTCGGGGGGGCGGGCCTGGCCAGCGCCAGCACCAGCATCTCCGGCACCCCGGACGTGTTCGTGGCCAGCTACACGGCGGCCGGCGCCTACCGCTGGGCCGCGGCCGGCGGCGGCACCAGCAACGACATCGGTTACGGCGTGGCCGTGGACGGCAGCGGCAACGTGT
>NZ_JADQDQ010000017.1 GCF_015694725.1 Hymenobacter jeongseonensis
TCAATCGCCCAACCACTTCGAATCCCAACTCCAAACCACGTCCCAATTGTGTCCGGCTTAGCTAGACCACCTCAGTTGACCCCTGTTGCCCTCTTGTACTACCGCAATCCGCTCGGTAGCATCACCTACGACCCCCTCGGCTTTGTGGCCTTGAAATGGTCAGACGCGCCGGTCACGTCCGCCGAGTTGCAGTCCTTGTACGCCCACACCCTGCAGGCGCTGCGCTACCACGAGACCTGCAAACTCTTAACCGACCAAACCGACCGCCAGGCCCTGTCAGAGGAGATGCAGACGTGGATTGTGGAGCAGTCGATTCCTCAAGCCATTGCCGACTGCGCTTACAGCCATTGTGCAATTGTGGAATGCTCCCGCGAAGACCACCGGCAGGCGGCGCGGGCGGTCGGTAGCCGCCTGACCGGCCCGCTGGAGTTTCGCTACTTTGAGCAGGAATCCGACGCCCGCCAGTGGCTCCAATCCACCTAGCGCCCCCCGGAACTGCCTTGTGAACAGGGGAAGCTTCCGTCGGTGGAAACGAAGTTTAGGAAAATGGTCCGCAGGTATAGGCGCTTTGTTCACTTAGAACGAGCGACTACTTGCCCTCACCCGGTTCGGCGCGCCGGGCCAAGACGTTTACGGCCTGTTTCCCGCTGACGAACAGTGTAAAGAGGAACGCGAGTTGGAGCAGCGCGGGCAGCCAGAAGGCGGGGATATTATCTAATCCGTACACAACGACGGCGTCGGGACAGGCCCAGGCATACCGTACCCGGAGCACCGGCCCCACGAATTGGAAGCGCTCGCCCGTCCATAACGGCCGGGTCACGGAGGTCTCGTGGTTTTCAAACGCGTTGAAAAACCGAATGTGCAACCGCCCATCCGGCAAGAGGCCCACCGACGCGTCGGCCTCTTGGTAGAGCAGATGCAACGCATACACGGGCCACGTGCGGTAGGCCAGCCAGGCGCTTCCAAGCAGCAGCAGCACGAATCGAATCAAGACGCCGGAGATGCTTTTAGTCATGGGAAGTCGAGCTGCGTCGCCGCCCCGCGCCAGCGGGACCGGGTAATGCGGAAGCATAGTCCTCGCGGTCAACGGCCTATGCGGGGCTTCCCGGCGCCGGCTTGGGCGGGCCCCCGCGCCCGCGCCGGGCGGCGGTGTAATGGGTATAGAGCCCCCGAAAGCCTTCCTCCCGGGACACCTCCCCCGCCACGTAGCGGCACAATTGTGCCCAGGCCGCCGGCGAGGGCGGGTACCCCTCGTAGATCTGGCTCAAGACGGCGTTCTCGACCTCGCGCACCCGGTGTGCGCGGGCCGGGTCTGCAGCCCCGGGGCAGAGCAGTAACGGCAAAAACAAGGGCATATGGGGCCGAATCAAGCGGAGGCCCTGTAAGATAATGATTTAGTATAATAAAATGTGATTTATTTACTACGGTTGAGCCGGCGCAAACCGCCGGCGGGGGCACGGGCGGTCGCCCTAGCGGAGTTGGCGCAGGGTCGTTTGCAGCACACTCACCAAGCAGGCGTGCCGTTCGGCCTCCGACCCCTGCCCACGCTCGTGGGTCCAGGCCCGCAGCCGTTCCCGCACCAGGGGCAGGCCCGGGTGCTGCTCGGTGTCCAGGTCGGCCAACGCCGCCGTCAGGCGGCCCACCTGCTCGTGCAAGCCGGCTCCCTCCGCGGGCGTTCGAATTTTCATTTCTTGCACCTGGCGCAGGCCCGCCCGCAGCTGCCGCACCAAGGCTGTATCAGGACAATATTTCATCATACGGAGGGAATAGCAAAATCTTCGCCAAAGACCGGGGCGAACAACTGTCCCCGTCCTCCCTACGGTTCATTTGGGAACCTGGTTTAATGCTACTATTCAGACGCTTGAATATAGGCTGGCAACGGATTCGAGCGCCCGCGGGCGACGGGGCCGCAGCAGCCAAGTGGGCGTCACTCCGTTCACAGAATCGGTCAAGTAAACAGACTAACGAGTCAAAGCAACAGCATCGCCAGCCGTTTCCGCTGCCAGTACAGCACGCCCGCTACCGGCACCAGCAGCCACCAGTAGCTCAGCCCCTGCTCGGTCGTTGCCGTAGCCACCGCACCTGGGGCCGCCGCCACGGGTGCCTTGGGCTTGGTAACCGTGGTGGCTACCGCACCGGCCCCGGCTGCGACGGAGCCGGCGGGCTTGGTAAGAGCCGTACTGCCAGCGCCCGTGGCCACGGCGCTTTGCTTGATTTTAACCGTGCGCGGCGCAAGGCCGGACCGGGCCAGGTTGGCAGCTTGGGCCTTCTGCCACTGCCGGCGCTGGCGGGGCGTGCTGCCGGCCGGCGCCGGTACCAGGTACGCCGGCAGCTGGGCCAGTGAGTCGAGCACCAGGGGCGTGCTCACGAGGGCGACCGACGGCGTGGGCGGCGGCTCAGCGAGCCGGCTGCTCACGCACGAAGCTAGGCTCAGGGCCCACACGGCCAGGAGTAGCGGGGTTCTCATCGTTGCAGGAAAAGTGCTGCCTCGCGGCCGCGACGAAGGGTCAGGCCCCGGTTGGGCTCCAAGACGCGGGTGCGCGGATTGGTGACCTTGTTCCAGGCCCCGAACGCGGCCGTGATGGCGGCGGTATCGGTGCTGCCCAGGTTAGCCAGGCGCAGCACGCTCGACTTGTCAAAGCCCGCGGTTCCGATGTTGAAGCACAGGCTCACCATCGCGTCGAACTGGGTTTGGGTCACCGCCCGCGTGAGGCGCTTGGCCACGTGGGCGCCGTAGGTACGGTCCACGTCGCGCTGGAGCAAGGCGCTGGCCTCGGCTTCGCTCAGCGTGGCGTAGAGGTACTTTTCCTCGCCGTGCAGTATCACGTGGCCGTAGCCAATCGTGGCCTTGCCGGCCGAGCAGAAGTACTTGCGGGCCATGAACCGCTCTTCTCGCTTAATCAGGTCGAGCCCTGCTGGGGAAATTTTCATGCTTGGGTTCTCTCGGCTTCGCGCCGGCGACGGGCCTGTTTGGCCAGGTTGAAAAAAGCGGTGTGCAGGCTCGTGTAAGCCACTTGCTCGTAGGTGCCGTAGGTGCCGCGCTCGGCTAACTCGGCCAGCATTTCCAGCACCTCCGTGCCATCGCCCACGGGCCCCACCTTCGGGGCGGGGCCTTCGCCGGCCGGCTCGGGCTTTTTGTAGAGGTCAGCGTAGGCGCGGTGCACGAAGCGCTGGGCCTTGAGGAAGTGGTGCAGCGCGACGACTTTGTGCCCCAGCGGCAAATCGGTCAGTTCCAGGGCGCGGGCCTCGGCAATCTTGCCGTGGTACCGCTCGCGGCGCTGTCCGTCCCAGCGCGGGTCGTTTTCGTCCACGCCCACGGCGGCCGGCCGGCAGAGCGTGGCCACCAACTGGTCGAGGGCGCGGGGCTGCGGTTGGCGGGGCCGGGCGAAGTGGTGAAAAAAGAGCGTGGCCATCGCGTATTCGACCAGCACGGCATCCGTGAGGTTGGCCTCGGGCAGCAGGTACACCCGGCCCCGGTGCTTGAAGCTGGGCAAGGCCGAGGCGTCGAGTTCCTCTTTCCAGACCCACCCCACCAAACTCACCAAATCCCAAAGCTGGTCGGGCGTGAGCCGGCGCAGCTGCTTATCCTTCAGCTTCGGGCACCAGGCCTGCACGATGGCTAGCCGGGCGGCGACCGAGTCCTGGCTCAGGTGCGGAGCGGCGGCCAGCAGTTGGCGGGCCGTGAGCTCGCCGTAGCGCTCCGGCAGGAAATGAGCTTTGTCGTCGAGGCTAAATCGAATCATGGGGTGACGGGTAAAGCGAGTTTTTCGGTGGGGACCGGCGCGGGCTCAGTCGGGGCAGGTTCGGCCTCTACGGCCCGGGTAATGCGCTTTTGCAGCAGATCCGCCACGCCGGCGTCTACCAGTCCTAGCTTGCTAAAGGAGATAATCAGGCTGCGCAGGTGGAAGATGACAAAAGGCGCAATCGCCAGCTGCGAGAGGAAAAACAGCCCCTTTTCGTGCTGCGAAAAGCCGTGGGCAAAGCCGAGCAGCACTCCTCCCCTGCTGAGCCACCAATCGATGCCGGGAAAAGCTAGGGTTTGGGGCTGGCTATGGGGTTATATTTTCTTCACTCTCAACTGTTTTTGCGCATGGAAACTGCTAAGAAGTTAAGTGTATTGGACCGGGTGGCGCTGCCATCGCCGACGTTTTGGCGCAAGGTGAGTGCGATGGGCAAGGCCATTGGCGGATTGGGCCTGGTACTGGTGACGGCCCCGGTGGCGCTGCCGGCGGCCGTGGTGTCGGTGGCCGGGTACCTGGTGCTGGTGGGGTCGTTGACGGCGGGGCTGTCGGCGCTGACGGTGGAGCCGGGCGCGGTGGCTTCAGGCGATGGAAGTGTTGAACAGTCGGCGGGTAGCGCCGGTACCACGTAACATGGAGGACCGGGCTACTTATGCGGTGAGCAAGCGCGCGGCGCCGCGGCTGAATGTGGCGCAGATGGTGCGGCAGGCGGCGCGGCTGGCGGAGGTGCGGCCGGAGCTGGCGGAGGCATACCGGGTAGCGCTGCGGCGCTGGTCGGGTGACCCGGGGCTGCGGCTGCTGGGGTTGCCAATTGTGACGGAGGGACACCGGTCGGTGGCGGTGCAGGATGAACTGTACTCCCGCGGGCGGAGTGCGCCGGGGCCGGTGGTGACCTATAAGCGCGGCGGGGAATCGAAGCACAATGCGCTGCCGAGCCGGGCGCTGGACGTGGCGTTTCTGCTGGCCGATGGGTCGGTATCGTGGTCGGGGCTGCTGCTGAGCAAGTTTGCGCGGCTGATGAAGGCGGCGGATGCACGAGTGCGCTGGGGCGGCGACTGGCCGGGGTTCAAGGACCGGCCGCACTTTGAGGTGTAGGGGCAAATGAAACGAGCGGGCCAGATGGTCCGCTCGTTTCATAGCAGGGTTATAGGAATTGATATTGGACTGTGGCTGTTGCAGAACTCGGTTTCGGACACCCAGTGCTGTTGCTACAGCATGAGTCTCGCCGCAAACCGGCTGTAAATTGCATTTCTGCATGTCGCTGCGACCGTTGCCACCTGATTTTGAACCCGCTTTAGAGTTCTGCAACAGCCACGACCCTTTCGCTGAACTGATTAGAGCGAATGCGTGGCCGGCAATCTCATTCGGCGGTTACCAGCGGTCCGAAATGGATACGCAGCAGGGTGGCGACTTTCTCTTCATTCAACGGCTTGTTAAGAAAGCCGGCGATGGGCAGGTTGGTGGTTCGGTCCAGGTCGTGGCTGTTCAGGGAGGTGGTGAGCACGACCACGACGGCACGCTGCTGCTGCGCGGGGGGTAGGGCCTGGAAGGCTTCGAGGAATTCGAATCCGTCCATGACGGGCATATTGAGGTCGAGCAGAACCAGTACGGGGTGGGCGGGGCTGAATGAGCTGTCGGGCCGGGCCAGGATGTTCAGGGCCTGCTCGCCGTTGGTGGCCACCAGCACCTGGTCGGCAACGCCGAGGTGGTTCAAGACCTGCTTGTTGAGAAAGTTGGTGATGTCGTCATCATCGACCAGTAGAATAGCGGGAATTTTCTTCATCGTATAGGATAGTAGGGAAGCGAATAAGGAGTAGAGGATAGCAACCTAAACCGCGGTTGTTGTTTCAGGAAGGGCAGTCCCTGGGAGCGTAATGGTGAAGGTGGACCCTATGCCCGGCGTGCTGCTCACGGCAATGGTGCCGCCGGCATTTTCCACAATGCGCTTGACCATGTAGAGGCCGATGCCCGAGCCCTCGACGTGGTCGTGCAGGCGGCGAAACAGGCCAAAGAGCTTGGCCTGCTGGCGCGCGTTCAGCCCGAGGCCGTTGTCCTGCACCTCGAGCACGGCGGCCCCGTTTTCGGTGCGGTGGCTGCGCAGGTGAACCACCGGCGGGCGGCCGGGCTGGTGGTATTTGACGGCGTTGCTGAGCAAGTTGTAGACGAGGCTGCGCAGGTTTTTGGGCGCAAAGGCCAGCCGCGGGCCGCCGGTGACGTCCACAGTCAAGCGAGCTTCGGTGGCGGCGAACTGCGGGGCCAGGTCCAGGCACACGTCTTCGATGAGGCGGGCAAGGTCCACGGGCTCGGCCGGCTCGGCGGCGGCCCGCTGCAGCTTGGTGAGGTCGGTGAGCTGGGCGATGGTCAGTTGGAAGCGGTCCACGGACTGCTGCATCCGGTCGAGCACGGGCTGCACGCCCTCCTGCTGGCGAGCCGGGAGGGGCAGCACCCGTTGCAGGAGATGGAGCAGGCCTTCGAGGTTGGTGATGGGGGCTTTGAGGTCGTGCGAGGCCGTGTAAATGAAGTTGTCCAGGTCGGTGTTGGTGCGCGTGAGCTGGCGGTTGCTTTCGGTGAGGGCCTGATTGGCTTCCTGCAGCTGCTGCCGGGCCCGCACCGAGGCGGTCACGTCCTGGGCAAACGCCCGGATGCCGTCAATGTCGCCGTGCGCGTCGCGGTGGGCCTGGAAGGAAAACGTCCAGTACATCTCCTCCAGCGGGCCGCCGGCCGAGCGGGCCATCTGCAGCGGCATTTCCTCGGCGACGCAGGTTTCGCCGGAGGTGTACACTTGGCGCAGCAGCGTCGGAACGGGCGTATCGGCCAGCTCCGGCAGGGCATCGCGCAAGGGTTTGCCCTGCAGCTCCCGGCCAGGAAAAAAGCGCTGGTAAGCGGGGTTGACAAGCGTGAAGACGTGGTCGGGCCCGTCGAGGACGACGATGGGGGCCGAGGCCTGCATGAACAAGTCCTCCAGCTGCTGGCGCTGGCGTTCGCGCTCCTGGCGGGCCAGCACCTGCTCCGTCACGTCGAAGGCGAAGGTGGAGATGCCCACGACCTCCCCGTTTTCGCGGTAGGCCTGGTAGGTGAAGGTGAAGTACATCGGCTTCGGCGCCTGCCCCCCGGGCCGGGCCACGAGCAGCGGTTGCTCGTGGCCGTAATAGGTTTCGCCCGTGCGGTACACGGCGTCGAGCAGGTCCACCACGCCGGCGTCCACGGTTTCGGGCAGGGCTTCGGCCACGGGGCGGCCGAGCAGCTGGCGGTCGGGGAAGAACTGCTGGTAGGCGGCGTTGACGTACGCGTAGCGGTGGGCCGGGCCACACTGGATGCAAATGGCCGCCGGGGTATGGGCAAACACCTGGGCGAACTCCTCGCGCTCCTGCGCCCGGCGCTGAGCCGCCGCCAGCAGCTCGGCCTGCCGGGCTTCGGCGCGGTGGTTTGCGCGCAGAGTGGTTTCGCCAGCGGGGTCAGTGAAGCTGGTGGCCAGCAGTTCGCCCCCGCGCCGGGCGGCGAGGTGCCAGTAGTTGTCCCGGCCATCGGCCGGGTGGTTGGCCTCGAAGTGGCCGGCCTCGCCGGTGGCAAACACGCGGCAGCAGCAAGTAATTAGGCCGTTCTCGCAGGCGTTGGGGAAGAGCGTCAGGAAGGTTTGTTCGGGCCGTTCGGGCTGGCCGAGCATCTGCTGCCCGGCGGGGTTCAGGTACTCACAGGCAAAGTCCGTGACAGCGGCCCCGTCGGGGCCGTAGAGGGGGCGCCACAAGGCCAGGGCGCTGAAGGAAACCGCCAGCAGGGCGTGGAGCTCAACAGCGGGGAGGGATGGGAGGCTGGCCGGAGGGGTGGGCATGGGGAAGCGGGAACAGAAAGCTGTGGCCCAAACGATATCAGGCCCTGTAAACATCTAGCGGGCTGCCCGTGCTTCCATACGGGGCGGGTGAAGGCCGAGCGGTCTGGGGCCCTTGGACCGGGAGGGCAGCCGTTGGCGTTGGCCGCGAGTCGGAAGGGTGCGCGGCCGCGCTGGCTACGGCCGTAGGCACGCTTTACACCTGCCGATTAGGCGAAAACCAATACCGGCCATGTGCGCCCCTTGGACCGGGAGGCGGGGCTTCCAGATGGGGCGCACAGCCCTTAGGAAGACTTCAGCCCGGGCTCTGTTCGTATCGAAGCCGGGGCCGTGCGCCGGGCCCGCGGCTCGTAGCGCACCCAGTCGGGCGTGTAAGGCACCCCACCGAATAAGTAGAGCATCAGCATGCGCGAGTAGCGCACCGAGAGTGGCGTAAAAAGCATGGCGTTCAGCCCCACTACCACCACGTATACCCAAATCGCGGGGTCGCCGAAGAGGAAGTACAGCGCCGCGGCCGTGACGGCAAAAATTGCCACCGAGAAAGCGTAGCTTACAAACATGGCCCCGTAGTAGAAGCCGGGCTCGGGCTCGGTAGGCTGCCCGCACACGGGGCAGACCGCGGGCATGTCGGCAAAACTGAAGCTGAACGCCCGCGACGTAAAGATTTTGCCTTCGTGGCAACGGGGGCAGCGCAGGGCGAGCAGAGCGGAGGTGTTCGAGGCAATTGGGGCCATGATTTTCAGGAGCTTAATTGAACGATACAAAATTAGGCTCCCCTCCAGGGCGGGTGTCAGCCCATATGCGGGCACCTACCGGACAAATCAACGGATGGCCCCCTTAACGGGCCCGCTGCTGCTGCCGAAAGGCTTCCGGTGTCAGGCCCACGTATTTTTTGAAGTAGCGCGTGAAGTACGACGCGTCGTCAAACCCCAGGTAGTCGGCGACCTGCCCCACCGGGTCGGCGGAGTGGGCCAGCCGCCGCTGGGCTTCGGTGATGACCCGCTCATGAATCAGCTCGCTGGCCGTCTGGTTGAGGAACTGCCGGCACAGGGCGTTGAGGTGGTTGGCCGTCACGGCCAGCCGGTCGGCGTAAAACCGCACGGTTTTCTCGGTGCGGAAATGCGCGTCAAGCAGCTGACTGAAGGCGCGCACCTGCTGCAGGCCGTGCGACGGGGCGTGCCGCTCCTGCTCCTGCCCGTAAAAGCGGGCGGCCAGCTCCAGCAGCAGGTATACATAGGCCCCTACCACTTCGTTGCGATTGGCCGCGGGCGTGGCATTTTCCTCGAAAATGCGGGCAAACAGCCCGTGCAGCGTGTTTTCTGTGGGCGGCAGATAGAGCACGGGGGCGTACGCCGGGTTAAAAAACGGGTAGGCCGCCAGACGGTCGGCCGGGTACTGACGCTGGTAAAAGGCCGCACTGAAAAAGAGGATACAGCCCTGCGCATCGGGCGACAACACCCAGCTGTGGGCCTGGCCGGGCACCAGGAAGTACAGTCCGCCGGGCTGCAGCTCGTAGGTGACCAGGTCGATGGTATGCGTGCCCTGCCCCTGCGTGATGTAGAGCAGCAGGTAGAAGCTGTGGGCGTGGGGCCGGCTCACGACCGGAAAGCGGGCCAGGTGGTCTTCCAGCCGCTCGATGTAGTAGCCCGGGCCGGGCCGGTGGGGCTCGGAAAAGTGCTCAAGGGCCAGTACGGGCAGGCTCGGCGTTTTCATAGGCAGGCCCTGGGCAAAGTCGGCGGAACGATTCTGCCCGAACTTACGCAATTTTCGCCCGGCGTTACGAGCCACCGGCGGCCGCGATACGATGCCGCTAGGTTCCCGGTGCTAATCGTGCGCCGGGGACAGGGCCTGGCGGAAGGCCAACGGCGTCTGGCGCACGTACTTTTTAAAGTAGCGGCAGAAGTACGACGCATCGGCAAAGCCCAGGGCCACGGAGATGGCAGCCACGGAGGAACCCGATTGGGTTAGCAGCCTTTGCGCTTCGGCCACGATGCGGGCGTGCAGCACGTCGCTGGCGGTCTGGTGCAGCAGCCGGCGGCAGAGGGCATTGAGGTGGTTGGGGCTCAAGGAAAGCTGCGCGGCGTAGCCACTCACCGTTTTCAGCGTTCGGAACTGCTGGTCAACCAAGTGGGCAAATGCCCGCACTTGCCAGTGCCGCTCGTTCAGGAGCAGCGGTAGCCCCATGGGGGTCTGGCCAACGGGAGCCACAACCGGGAATGGAAGCGGCAACTCCTGGCGGGGCGGCGGCAGCCCGACGGACGCATGAGTTGGAGACATGAGCGCAAGGAGTTAGTGTTCTCCTGCAAAATTCGTCACCTGGTCACCGATGCCGATAGGACAGAGGCGGGCATCTCCGGCACATTTGCGGGCAGAGAAAACAGCGGAATCTAACTCGAATAACATCTGGCAACTTCACCTCTGCGTTTACTTTTGGACCGTTTCATTGAACAAGCATAAGAGTTAACCTACTGCTCTGTATCGATAGTATAGCTGGTGATTCAATGGGTATTCCACTCCCCGAAAAACGGTTAGTTGCAGGCCCAGTACGCCGAGATGAACCAGCATCACCAGCAGAACAAAGACGTACCCGATGCCTGTGAGCCTGCGCATAAGCCTAGCCAAGGTGGACACCAGCAGGTACACAATCGTGTGCAGGAGCAGGGCGAATACGTCCCCGAGTCCATGCCCATATGTAACCCACCCGGTCAAACACAAATACAAGAGCGCCATGCCGCTAACGGCATAAAGTGATAAACAAAAGAAGAGAAGCTTCTTCATCGTCCGGCAGTCAAGCTCAATGCTAGGGCAGAGTTCGCCTCGTTGATGAAAATCACTCGAACGCTCGTTTTTCTGAACAACCCTGCCGCTAAGTCAAAGCCCTGCTGGTTTACGCCAGCAGGGCTTTGACTTAGCGGCAGGGTTGTTCAGCTTACCGGATAGGACAAGACAAGTCCGTGTAGCCCCGAGCGAAGCGCTAACCGGGCGGCCAGCAATGCGGCCTCAGCGAGGCACGAGGGGAAACCGATGCCGTAACGATTACGGGTTTATCCCGGCGAATCTCCGTAGTAATCCGCTGGCCCATGATGGAAAGGGGGCGTATAACTGACAGCTGAAAAGAGGGTTGCCTTTAAGCATCAACCCCAACGTGGGCGCCGGCTGCACCACGTTGGGGTTGATGCTTTATGGGCTGCTTCTATGTTTCAGGGCAGTTAATGTTGAAAAGTTCGTATGCACAACCATCGACCAACGGACCGGCTCGAATATTTCAGCGACGCCGTGTTGGCCATCGCGGCAACCTTGCTGGCGACCGAACTGCCTAAGCCCGAAACGGAAACGGGCTTGCTACAGGAGATTGTGAAACTCTGGCCGCATTATGCGGCCTTCGCGGCGTCTTTCCTGTTCATCTGTATTGCCTGGTCCAACCACCACAACATGTTTAGTTACATCAAGCAGACGGACCAGTACCTGCTTCTCCTGAATATTCTGTTTTTGATGTTTGTTACCCTGCAATCCTTTACCACCGGGCTATTGGCCCGTCATGTCGGCAAACCCGACGAGCGTACGGCCGCCCTGATATACCACGGGACGTTGGTGTTGATGACCTTGTTCTATAATTGTACCTGGTGGTACGCCATTAGCCGGGATGAACTGTTGAAAGACGGCACCGATAAGCGGCTCATTCGTCGGCTGACAATAGAATATGCCATCGCCCCTGCGCTGCACCTGGCCGCCTTAACCATCTGCCTGTGGAGCGTACCTTTTAGCATCGTCCCTGTTTTGCTGTTATATGTCTATTTTGCCTTTCCCCGGCTGAGTGAAATAAGGATGAAACAGGAAAACCCAACTTTGGAATAGACAAGCATAGGAAGCTGTTAATTTCTAACACTTTAATAGACAAAATTCAAAGAATCATCTTAATTCATTGAACCATGACGATGACTACAAAAGGATTACTCGTTCGTTTAGAGGCGAAACATGGCAAGGATGACGAGGTGGAAGATTTTCTTTCTTCTGCCCTTCCATTAGTACGGCAGGAGGCTGGAACAAAAGCCTGGTTTGCCGTTCGTTTTGGCCGGTCTGAATATGGCATCGTCGATTTCTTCCCTGATGAAGAATCCCGGGATGCCCATCTTAACGGGGCGGTTGCCAGCGCCTTGCTGCAGAAAGCAGATGAATTATTTGAAACCTCCCCGCATATCCAGAAAATAGAGGTACTTGCCAGCAAACTACCCTCCCAACCGCCAGCGGAACCTAATACAAAAGGACTATTGCTCACCTTTAAAGCGAAAGAGGGCCACGAGCAGGAGGTGGTACAATTTTTAAAAGATGCCCAGCCGTTGGCCATGGCAGAAGAAGAGACGATTGCGTGGTTTGCTATCCGCCTGCCTAATGGGGAGTATGGCA
Source organism: Hymenobacter jeongseonensis (assembly GCF_015694725.1). Lineage (GTDB taxonomy): Bacteria > Bacteroidota > Bacteroidia > Cytophagales > Hymenobacteraceae > Hymenobacter > Hymenobacter jeongseonensis. Next base: position 11,971 of record NZ_JADQDQ010000017.1, read on the forward strand.
TTTTCGATGTTTTTCCTGACAATGGTGGCCGTTTAAAACACCTCGCGGGCCGTATTCCCCAGGAATTAACCAAACATGCGCTTTCGTTGCTTGGCAGTATCCCGGATATGGATTTGCTTAAGGTTACGGCGGAGAATTTTAATTCTTGATTACATTAAAAACAACCGGACTGCTTCGGGCGATAAACACTATATCATCAGCGGCTCTGAGGAGGAAGATTTCATTGCTTCTTGTCTGGAGGATGGTTTTCTTTTCGCCCAGGATGGAAGTTTCACCGCTTTATTCAAGTTCAAAATCAGGGCGTTCAGGTGGCCGTTAAGGTATTGACGGATAAGCCGGATAGGAACAAGCTGATTTGTGATATTCACGAAATGGGCACGTTTGCGTGGCGTTCCGGAACGGTTGCGGTGATGTACCCGATTTTTACAGTGGGACGATGGAGATGGACCGATTCGATTTGCCGAAGGGCCACTACCACTTCATGCTGTGTGGGTCGAATACCAAGTCGGTTAACATGAGCCAAGCGCAGGGAGAAGAACGCCGTCAGCTTCTGACTTTAACCAACTAAACGGGCCAAAAATGGCTTTTTAAATGGTCTCCTTTTCTTTTCCGACCGTTAACTTGAACGGATGAAACGCGGTTTTTCAGTTTTCCTGCAAACACTCCAACCGATGCTCGGTCGATGGGTGCTTGCTTTCGCTCTGCTCTCCGGCTGCACCCCTCCACTGCGCCTCGCCACGCAAGCCGAAGCGGCGGCAACCGGCGTACAGGTGCCCACCCAGCACGCCACGGGGCAATCGGGCGGGGAATTAACGGTGCGCAATGCGGGCCCGCGTCCCTGCTTCCTCACCCGCCCCTATCATTGTTCGGTGTACCTATTTCTCTACGATGCCCAGCACCGGCCGTTGCTGCCGAATCGCAAGGTGAAACGGTACTGCAACCCGGCCGAGGCCGGTCCGGTTGGGCTGGCGCCCGGCGACTCGATTCGCAACACCTTGGAAAGCCCGCGCGACAACCACGACGAAGACGAGTTGCGCAACGCGCGCTTCTTTGAGGTGGTCTACCAAGCAAGCATCACCACCCAGCTGCACGCCCCGCGGAGCCAACGGTTCACCCGTTATACCTTCAAAGTAACCGGTACCGTCGAGTGAGAGCACTGCATAGCAATCCCCTCCTCTTCTATTTGGACCCTATTGGGACACATGCCTTGGTGCAAGGTCACCGTAGAAGTGGGAGGCGGTGACGCCGCCGTCCATCAGAAAGTCGCTGCCGGTGATGAAGGTACCTTCCGGGCCCAAGAGCAGCGCGCCGACCGCGCCCACCTCGTCGGGAGTGCCCACGCGCTTCGCCGGGCAGCCTTCCATCATGCGCCGGTAGCCGGCACCTCGCGGGCCGGTCAACTCGTCCTTGGCCAAGGGCGTCATGATGATGCCGGGGCTAATAGCGTTGACCCGCGCACCACGCCGGCCCCAGCGCACGGCTTCGGCCTTCACTCGCAACGAATTGGCGCGCTTGGATACTTGGTACGCATGCAGCGGGTCGGGTACCTGGTCAGGCTGGAGCATGGGCAGGGCCAGCAACTCTTCCACCGGCGTGGTAGCGAGGGCCTTGTCCTGCTCGGCGGTGAGCGCCGGCAAACGGTGCCCCGACTGCGACGAAATGACGACGCCCGCTCCCCCGGGCGCGATGACGTTGCCGAAGGCTTCTAGCACCAGCGCGGTGCCGTACAAGTCGACCCGCAGGATGGTAGCCGGCGGCGCTTGCGTGGGCGAAACGCCCGCCGCGTGGATGAGGCCGGTGACCTGGCCAAGGGCCGTCGCGGTTTCGACGAGGGCTTGCACGGATGTACGGGACGATATGTCCACGATGGTGGTGCTGACGTCGAAGCCCGCTTCGCTCAGGACCTTGGCGGCGGCTTCGGCGTTTTCCAGGCGCAGGTCGGCCAGTAAGACGTGCTTGCCCGCGCTCACCCGCCGGGCAATGGCTTGGCCGATGGAGCCGGCTCCAATAACAACGGTTACGTTGGTGGTCATGGCGGTAATGAAAAATTTTATTGCTACGACTGCAACCTACGTCAGGCCAAGTATTGGGCACGTGTGCGCGACTACAAGCGCATAACCACGCTCCGGCCAACGGCGTAGGGTGGTTATTGAGTAGTGACACCATTAAAACGAGCGGGCCAGATGGTCCGCTCGTTTTGGTTTGGTATTAGTATAACGTCGCTTGTTAAGCTGCTTGCCGGAAAGCCAGCGGCGTGGTACCGGTGTGCTGCTTGAAGAAGCGGTGAAAGTAGGTGGCGTACTCAAAGCCGAGGCGGTCGGCGATGTCGCCCACGCTCCAGTCGGTGTGGTGCAGGAGCACCTTAGCTTCGCTGGTGATGCGGTCGGCAATATGGGCCGTGGTGGGCTTACCCGTCACTTGCTTCACGGCCCGGTTCAGGCTGTTGACGTGCACGGCCAGCCGGTCGGCGTACTCCTGGGCGTTTTTCAGCAAGGGCTCGTTGTACGCTTTGGTCACCGGAAATTGGATGTCCAGCAGGGTCATGAACAGGTTGGTGACGCGCTCGGCCGAATTGGTGGCTACGGCCGGAAACGAACTGGCTGGCTCCAGTCGGGTCGCCTCGTGGACAATGAGCGAGAGCTGGCTGCGCAGCAACTCGTCCTTGTGCTCGTATTCGGTGTCGAAGTCCTTCCGCATCCGGCCAAACACCTCGCCCAAGTAGCGCTGCTGCTCGTCGTCGAGGTAATACACCGGGTTGCCGTCGACCCGGTAGAGCACCGACTCTTTGAGGCGGACGCCGCGCATGGCCGACTGCAAGAACGGTTCGGTGAAGGCGCAGATGTAGCCTTCCTGCTCGCCCGTGCCTTCCACCGGTTCCCACGAAAACGGCACCAGGCGGTTGGTGAACACCAGCGCGGGCCGGTCAATCAGGTAGCTGCGGGTGGCGTAATGCAGCTCGTTGGCCCCGCGCAGCACCAGCACGCACTTAAACACGTCGCGCCGGTCGTAGTGCCCCAGGCCGCATTCGGCCTCCTGCATGGTCAGCACGGTGATTTCGCCCCCGGAGGGCGAGACACTCGGGTAAATGTCTGGGCGCGGCGACGGAAGCAAGGGGGTTGCCATGGGGTGTCTACGGGTGGGAAGGGAAATAAGGAGACCTGCCGCCTGCGTCATCCGGTCAGAAAGGGCTAGTGGCCGGCGCTGGCCGCCGGCTCGTCGTAGGCGAGGGAGGACGACAATTCCCGGTAAGCGGCGGTTTCCTGCTGGAGCACGGCGGCGACTTGCTCGGCGGTGGCCACGGCATCGGCCCCGGCCAGAAAGCGGCGGGGTGGGTTTTCTTGACTGGAAATCGTGAGCAGTGCTTGGGCGAGCTTGGCCGGGTCGCCCGTCTGCTGGCCGTTGTGGCCCGTCCAGAACTGCTCCTGCGCGGCCCGGCGCTCGTTGTAGTCGGCAATTGGGTGAGTGGCAAAGTTAGTGGACTCTTCGGTGAGCAGCTCGGTGCGGAAGAAGCCCGGGTTGACCACAATGGTGTCGATGCCAAAGGGAGCAACTTCGGCCTGCAGCGACTGCATCCAGCCCTCCAGGCCGAACTTGGAGGCGGCATAGGCGGCCCCGAATTCGAAGCCGACGAGGCCCGCCGTGGAGGAGATGGTGATAATCTGGCCGGCGCGCTGCCGGCGCAACACCGGCAGCACGGCCCGGGTCACGTTCATGGGGCCGAGGAGGCTGGTGGCCAGCTGCTGGTTTATCTGCTCCGGGCTCAGCTCCTCGAAGAAGCCGGCGTAGAAGTTGGCCGCGTTATTCACCAGCACGTCGAGGCGGCCAAACCGGTCGAGGGCGGCCTGCACGGCGGCTTCCGCCTCGCCGGGCTGGGTGATGTCGAGCGTGAGCACCAGCAGGTCATCGGACGCGCCAACGGCTTGCGCGACGCGCTCCCGGTTGCGGCCGGTGGCCACGACGGCGTGGCCGGCGGCCAACACGGCTTTGGTGATGTCCAGGCCCATTCCCCGGCCGGCGCCGGTAATCAGCCATACTTGCTTGTCTGCCATGATGTTGTTTCGTTTTATGACTAGGGTTTGACGGGAAGCGTTTGAAATTATGCCGTTTAGAGGGTGCGCTTGAAGAATGGCGCCAACTTGTCCAGTGCCAGGCCCGCGCCCTTGCCGTCGTAGAGGTCCATGTGCGTGGCCCCGGAAATGAGGACCAAGTCCTTGGGCCCCGCGGCCTTGGCGTACAGGTCCCGGCTGTGCCAGAGCGAGCCGGCTGCGCTGCCCGCGACAATCAGCAGGGGTTGCGTGAGCAGCGTTTCGGCTTGGTCGAAGGCGTTGAACACGGCCCCGTAGCCGGCGCTGGTCAGCAGCATCTTGTTGGGGGCGTTGGGGTGCTGGCCGCGCGGCGTGAGGTAGTAGTCGGCGGCCTCTTGCAAATCGCGGGGCGCGGTTTTGTCCCCCACGTTGGGCACATAAGGCACGTACACGGGCGCCGCGCCAGCAGCTTCGGCGGTGCGCTGCTGGGCCACGGCTTCCAGCGTGGCCAGCTGGCCAGACTGCGTGGCCTGGCCGTCCCACCCTTTGCGGCTCGCCGCGCCCACGTCCACGGCGCTCACGGTGGCCAGGGCCTTGAGGCGGCGCTCGGTCATGGCGGCTTTCACGGTGGCCCCGCTGCCGGCGCAGATGCCGAGCGCGCCGAGGCGCTGGGCGTCCACGTAGGCTAGCGTGGTCAGGTAGTCGACGGCGCTGGAAATGTCGCCCACGCGCTTCATGGGGTCGTCGAGGAAGCGGGGAAGGCCCTCACTGGCGCCCTGGTGCGACGCGTCGAACGCCAGGGCGATGAAACCCTGCGCGGCCAGGCGCTGCGCGTACAGGCCGGCGGTCTGCTCCTTCACGCCGCCCCCGGGGTGCACGACGACAATGGCAGCGTAGGTTTTGGCCGCGTCGAAGCCGGCGGGCAGATAGAGGTTGCCGGCCATCTTCAGGGGGCCGTTCGGGAACTGCACACTTTTCACTGTGGCAGCTACCGGTTGGTGGCTAGGCTCAGGCGAAACGGCGGGGGCAGCCCGCGACAATGGGGCGCCGGTGAACCCTGACAAGGCGGCGGATGCCCCGAAAAGGGCCGCAGTGGCTACTAAGCGGCGGCCCTGCACCAGGCGACGCTTTCGGTTCGTGTCTGCTTCTTGCTTATTCTGGCTCATATCCTTTTTCGTTAAGGTTTCTTGGGCTCCACCACTCGTCGCCAGGCAACCTAGTTGAAGCAAGACAAAGGTCCCCCGCTTAAAAAAGGCGTCACAACACGAATCAAACCGCTTTGTGCACAAATCAAACAGCAACGTGGGAGGCGTTCAATGTGCAACTGGGAATAAATTGTGGGTACTGACTGGCCGCGTTTTGCGGTGTAGGGTGGAAACGAAACGAGCGGGCCAGATGGTCCGCTCGTTTTGGTTGGTGGCACTTTAGGACGTGGGGTGTATTAGTCAGGGCAATCCAGCCACCGCCCAAAAAATACGCAGTCGTTGTCGGCTTAGCGGAGAAGTTGGCTCAGGTGCCCGGCTGCTTTAGGCTCGTTTAGCTCCCGCATAATTTCCCCAAACAGGCGAGCAGATTTTAGCCGGTCTTCCAGCGCGTACATGGTGGAAGCCGTGATGAGTTCGTCCGCTTGGGTTTCGGCCAGAAACGCTTGTAGCTGCTGCTTGACCGTTTGCTTGCTGCCGACGAAGGAGTACTTCAGCATTTGCTGTACGGCCGGATGATGCCACATGCCTTCCAGTTCGTCGGTCATGTCCGTGGGGGGCTGCAGGGCCTCCTTTGCCCCACCGGTCAAGAGCGCGACAAACATCCTGATTAAGGACGTAAACTGTTGCTGCGCCTCCTCATCGGTGTTGGCCACGTAGGCGTTGAGGCCGACGATGGTGTAAGGCTGTTGCAGCACGGCCGACGGCTGAAACTCCTCGCGGTAAATCCGTAGAGCATTGAGCAAGTGGGTGGAAGCAAAGTGGCTGGCAAACGCATAGGGCAAACCCAGCTTGGCCGCCAGGTGCGCGCTATCAGTGCTGGAGCCCAGAATGTACAGGGGCACGTCGGTGCCTTCGGCCACCGGGGCCCGAACGACGGCGTGCTTGTTTTCCGGCGAGAAGTATTCCTGGATTTTGCCGACTTCGCGGGGGAACGAATGGGCCGCCTGCATGAAATCGGACCGAATGGCCTGCGCGGTTTGCGAGTCGGTGCCCGCAGCTCGGCCCAGCCCCAAGTCGATGCGGCCGGGGTACAAGTGCGCCAGGGTGCCGAACTGTTCGGCCACAATCAAGGGCGAGTGATTGGGCAGCATGATGCCGCCCGAGCCCACGCGGATGGTGGCCGTGTTTTCGGCGACATAGCCGATGAGCAGCGAGGTGGCGCTGCTGCCGATGTTGTCGGAGTTGTGGTGCTCGGCCAGCCAGTAGCGGGTGTAGCCTTGTGCTTCGGCTTCCTGGGCCAAGGCCAGGGAGTCGTGGAGGGTCTGCTGTATCGTGCGGCCCTGCGACACGATGGCCAAGTCTAGGATAGAATAGGCGACCGGATGCTTTTCCGGGCGGTTGGACTCGTTAAGGGGCGTAGGCATGGGGTCTTTAGATTAAGGGGTAGCTGGGAACAGCCGGCCAGATGCTTGAATAGCTGAAACAGAAGGGAAGCGCCGTTTAAATGGTTCGGAACGCGGGTTTTGGTAGGTCAAGATTTCCCCGCAGGGTTTCGGCCTCGTACTCTCGATGGAAAAGGCCGCGTTCCTGCAGAATGGGCACCACCAGCTCGATGAAGTCCCGTAGCCCGTGGGGATGGTCCTGCCGAACCATGAACAGGTCGATGGCCCCGGCTTCATACCACCGCTGGATTTCCGTGGCAACTCGTTCGGCCGAGCCCATAAACAAGGGAACGGGAGTGTGCGAGTACGGGCCCAGCGCGAGGATTTCCCGGTACTTCTGGTGAGCCTCCGCATCGGTGCGACCCACGATGGGGTTTTGCGAAATGGCCCGCACAAAGTGGTCCGGCTGCCTGCCTTTTTCCAGCAGCTTTGCGGTCAGCGCATTCGCGAGCAATACCGTTTCCTCGAAGGTGCTGCCGGCCATGAAGACGCCGTCCGTGTAGGACGTGGCCAGGTCTACAAAGGTAGGCGAACTGCCGGCCATGTACAGCACCGGCCGACCCTGCACCGAGCGGCTCAGGTTCAGCGGACCATCCACCGAGAAGTACTTGCCCTGAAAGTTAACCGGATGCATCTTGCGCGGGTTCAGGAAGACGCCGCTTTCCTTATCACGGGGAAAGGCGTCGTCCTCGTAGGTGTCCCATAGGTCCAGCAGAACTTCCAGAAACTCCTCGTGCATGGGGTACTGGTCGGCTTTGCCGAGGTGGCCGCGGCTGAAGTTCACCATCCCGCCCGGATTGGAGGTAATGGCGTTCAGCGAGGCCCGGCCCTTGCTGAGTTTGTCCAGCGACAAGACCTGCCGGGCCAGATTGTAGGGGTCGGTGTAGGAGCTGGAAGCCGTCATGGAGAGGCCGATGCGCTCCGTTTTCATGGCCAGGGCCGACATGAGCGTCCCTCCCTCGAACATGCTCAGGTAGTAGGGAATGTTGCCGGGCCCAACGTGACTCACGTCGTACAAAAACAGGGTTTCGAACTTGGCCTGCTCCGCCAACTGCGCCTGTTGAACGAAGAAATCAATGTTTTCGCCGGCGTCGGCGGGCATATCGGGGTGTCGCCAGGAGGAAAAATTCCACCCCGGCCCATCAATGACTGCGGCCAGCTTTAACGTTTTTCGGTTGGTCATTACAAGAAGTATAAATGCGTGTTTTTGCCCCGGCAGAACCTTCTCCGCAAGCCAAGGGTCTGGCCGATGATATCCAGCACCTGCATGTCCTTTACCCCGCTACCGCTGATTCCCTAATTGCAGCCTTATGCTCCTGCAGAAATTCCCGAAGGGTCTTAGCGGGCCTGCCCAGGACGTAGGGAATATCGTTTTGCACCATGGACATGTAGGACATTCGGCCGTCGAGCATCTGCGTCACAAAGTCAATGTTGGCCTTGGCGTACCAGCTCTCCGCCCCATTCGCCAGCAGCGTTTCAATCAGCTCTTTAAAGCCTTCCAGGCCTTTGTCTTCGTGCTTGATTTCCAGGCCGGTTACCTCGCTCAGCAGCGCCGCAATTTCCTGCCCGTTAAAGGTTTCCACGCTGAGCCAGTAATGTTGCCCGCCGTGCCGCTCTGGCCCGTCGACGAGGGCCTTGGCGGCCACCGCCGCAATATCACTGGAGGCAATGTAGCCAACCCGCCGGTCGTCCCAGTAACTGGTATAGGTTAGATTCTTGGGTATGTACAGCCCGGTAAACACCTCCATAAACATGTTCGGATGAAGGTGGGTCCAGGCAATGCCGCTGGCCTCGATGTACTTTTCAATCAGCTGGTGCCAAGCAAAGTGCGCGTCGGTCGTGTCCCACTGCGCGAACACGCCCACGTGCACGATATGACGGACGCCGGCTTTCTTGGCCGCGTCCACCAGGGTTTTGCTCTGCGTGAGCATGGCCACCGTGTAACCGGTTAGCAGAAACACCCGGTCCACTCCGGCCAGCGCCAGCGCAAAGGTTCTCGGGTCATCCAGGTCCAGGTAGTGCCAGTCTTTCCCTTCGCGGCGAAACTGTTCCACCGTCTCTTGGTTGCGCGACGTGATGCGTACGTTGACAGCTTGACCTTCCAGGTCTTTTACCACTTGACGGCCGATGGTTCCGCTGGCGCCCAAAACAAGGACGGTCGGGTGTTGCTGGTTTTCCATGTGAGTTTGTACTGAAGTTGTATTCGGTATATAGGGCCTGGACTGGCTACTCCTTACCTAGCTGCCGGGCGCGGTTGCCAGCCACCACTTCTTCGCGGGTAGGCCAGTCTTTGCGTTGGAGCAGCTCCCCGATAATTTCGTCGCGTATCTGCGGAGCCTTGCCGGGCACGGCGTTGGCCAGGGCCTGCGTCAGCTCCGGGGCCGTGAGCTCGGTGCAGTAGGCCGGGGTGCCGGGTTGCTGCCGCCACGAGTCGGCCAGGCTGCCCCCGTCCACCACGTCAAAGCCGAAGTCGTTGCAGAGGGCAGATAGGATTTGTTTGGCGCGCTCGTCATCTCCCGCAATGGAAAGGGCAATGCGGCCGGGCGTGCCAGGGGCGGTGCCGCCGCTGGCAATCGTCTCGGCCAGCAGGTTGTTAAAGGCTTTCAGCAAGGGGCGGCCCAGCTGCTCGGCCGCCAGCACGCTCTCCGGCTGGCCCTGCTCCAGCGCGTCGATTTTCTCGTCCCGGAAGGGGTAGTAGTTGCCGGTATCCACCACAATCACCTCAGGGGGCAACGACCGGAACAGGTCCTTGGGAAACTCGTCAATTACCTTGAAAGGCACGCTGATAAAGACGAGGTCCACGTCCTGCACCACCTCTTGCAGAGTAGCGGGGCTGGCGCCTAATTCCTTCGCTTTCTGGGCCAGCTCGGCCGGCTGCCGGGTGTTGGTCACTTTCACTTGGTGGCCGAGGGCGGCCAGATTTTTGGCAAGGGAGCCGCCGACCGGGCCGGTGCCAATGATTCCGATTTTCATGGAGTTAAGGGTATGGTAAACAGTGTTTTGGCACTAAGCCGTTGGCGTATGCCACGGTCATGCAAGTGGGCTACTCCTGCCATTGCCGGCTGGGATAGCCGTAATATTCCCGCGACACGTCGATGCCCCGGTCCACGAACCCTGCGGGGTAGTTGCCGCTCACGATGATGTGCATGTACTCCTCGCCCAGGTCAGCCAGCTTTTGATTGACCTGGTCCCGGTTGGCCGGGGCCTCTGCCCGCACGGCGCGCGCCCGGGCGGCTTTGGCCTCGTCCAGCGACAGGTCGGTGCAGTAGGCCGGGGTACCGGGCTGCTGCCGCCACGAGTCGGCGATGGGGCCCGCGTCGTAGCCCTCGAAGCCGGTCTGGTTGACCAGCTCGATGACCGTTTGCTTGGCCGCTTCGTCGTCGCCCGATACGCTCAGGGCAATGCGGCCGGGGGTGCCGGCGGGCCGGCCATCGGCAAGAAAGCTGTACGCCCCAATGTTGTTGAAGGCTTTTATGACCGGGTGGCCCAGCACTTGCTCGACCCACGCGCTGTTCGTTAGCCCCTGCTCAATAGCGGCTATCTCCCCATCGCGCGCCGGGTAGTAGTTCATTGTTTCCACGATGATGACCTCCTTCGGCACGTCGCGGAAATCGGCCTGCACGTCGGGCGTCTTCCCCAACGGAATGGTGAGAATGAGTAGCTCCGCCCCCTGCACCGCCTCGCCGACGGTCACGGCCGTGACGCCGGTTTGCTGGGCAAAGTCCCGCAACGATTCAGGGCCGCGCGAATTGGCAACACGCACCTGGTGGCCGTGCTGCTGTAGTTTGCGAGCAAGGGTCTTGCCGATGTTACCGGCTCCAACGATTCCAATATTCATGGCGCTTTGAAGATTTAAGACACTGCTATGCAGCGGGTTTTATTAAAATGAACGGGTGGCAGCCTAGGTAGCAGCGCTGGGCCTGGAGAAGCGTGGGTAAAGGCCTCTGCTGGCAACCGGTATCTTTCTAGCCAGGCATCAGCAAAGGCATAAATCATAAAAACATAAGCATGCAATGATGCTTTAGGAGAATAAAAAACCGTTGGTGATAGCACCAACGGGCCAAGGAGGTAATTATAGCTTAGCTATAGCCGGTTTAAGCAGTTGCAGGAAGTCTTCCAACTCCTGCAGTTTTTCAGCATTGATGAACATGTGCATATTCCGGCCTTCTTTGTGGGACTCAATCAAGCCCGCCTCGGAGAGGACCTTTAGGTGCTGCGACATGGAAGGCTGGCTGATGGGCACGTACTGAAACAAGTCGGCACAAACCGTGATATCCCCTTTTGCTATTTCCTGCAATAAGCGAAGCCGGGTGGGGTCGCTCAGTGACTTAGCTAACTTGACAAGGGACTTGGTATCCATTATGAGAACAAAGTTAACACATGCGCAATGGTTTATGTATGCTTAACTGGTATGAACCCGCAAAGGTTCTGGTCATGCCTCCGGGTTGCAGACAAACGGCAGCGTGCCGACAGGCGTTAATAGACGGTATGGGGTAAAACGCTGAGGCCGCGTGGCACGTTATCCCACGAAACTCCCGTCTAACGCCTTCCCATGCCGGCCCTCCTTGGCACCCTGCGCACTGGCACCAGCGGCATCGTCGTGCCCGGCCCCAAGGCCACCTTTCCGGAGGCCTACCAGGCCACGAGCCGCCTCACCTACTACGCCACCCTGTTTAACTCGGTGGAGATTAACAGCACCTTCTACCGCATCCCCCAGCCCAAAACGTTTGCGGCCTGGGCCGCGGAAACCGGCCCTGGGTTTGACTTTACCCTCAAGCTGTGGCGCGACATCACGCACACCAAGGCGCTGGCAGAAGACCTCTCCGGTATTGTCCGCTTTCTAGCTGCCGCCCGGGAGTTGGGCCCCAAAAAGGGATGCCTGCTCATTCAGTTCCCGCCCAGCAACAGCATTCGCCAGCTAAACGCGGTCAGTGCCCTCTTGCAGGCGCTTGCCGCGGCAGACCCCGCCCAGGAGTGGCGCAAAGCGGTGGAGTTTCGCCACCCAAGCTGGTATGAAGACGATGCGTTTGAGATGCTGGACCACCACGGCGCCAGCCTGGTGCTGCACGACAAAGGCCCCGCCCGAAACGCCCGGCTGAACGAGGGGGCAGACTTTGTCTATCTGCGCTTCCACGGCCCGCAGGGAAACTACCGAGAGTCTTACGAGCGCGACTTTCTGCACGACCAAGCCGAGCAGATACACGACTACCTCCAGGATGGAAAAGACGTGTATGCCTACTTCAACAACACCATGGGCGCCGCCTTTGAAAATGCCCAAGACCTGTCCCGGCTGGTAGCGGAGCGGGCGTGAGCCGTACGACGCGCGTCCGGGGGCGGGGGGCGCTGGTTACGTGCGCAACGGCACCGGGTATAGTAGGCAATAGGGCCACCATTACCCTCAGCAAAGAGAATTCAAGGCGGTCCAGCTCGGAGGGGAAGGGCTAGGGGTAACAGCAGCAAGATGGGGTGAAAACGAAACGAGCGGGCCAGAGGGTCCGCTCGGGTTGGTTTGATGGGATAGCAGCCGGGTGCGGGGCTAGGTCGGAAACTGGCGCTGAAAATGCAGCTTGAGAATGGTGTCGAGCTTTTCCTTGGTGAGAGGCTTGCTGACCAGGCCGGCGATGGGCAGGGATTCCATGCGGCCGAGGTCGACGGAGCTCATGGAGGCGGTGTGCAGGACGATGACCACGGCCTGCCGCTGGGCCGCAGGCAACATCTGGTAGGCATCGATAAAAGCCATACCGTCCATACCGGGCATCTTCACGTCGAGCAAGACCAGGACCGGGCTAGTGGGATTGGCCTCAGCCGCGAGGTCTTCCAGGGCCGCCAAGGCATCTACCCCGTCGGTGGCAGCGAGGTAGCGGTCGGCCACGCCGAGCTGCTGGAGCAGGCGTTCGTTGAGGTCGTTGGTGAGCGGGTCGTCATCGACCAGCAGCACGCTGGAGATTTTTTTCATGGACAGGGCTGGGCACGGAGCCCTGGGGAATGGCGGGCCGAAAGGAGCCGGTGCCCCCTACCCCGGGCCGCACAAAATGAATTCAGTTCCACGCGTTAAGCCAACTCGATAAAAAAGGTGGTGCCTTCTTTTTCACGGCTTTCGAGCCAGATGTGGCCGCCGTGAAGCTCCACGATTTGCCGGGCGATGAACAGGCCCAAGCCGGTGGTGGTTTCGCCCTGCAGGCCGGCGCAGCGGGTGGGGTTGAACTTGTCGAACAGGTTGTTGTGCAGCTTGCCGGGAATGCCCACGCCGGTATCCTGCACCGTGAAGCGGGCCTTGCCCTCGTGCTGGCGCAGGCCGACGGTGACCGTGCCCCCGGCGGGCGTAAACTTGAGGGCATTGTGTAGCAGGTTGTCGAGCACGCGGCCAAACTTTTCGGGGTGCAGGCGGGCCTGGGCCGGCTCGGGGGCCAGGTCCAGGGCCAGCGCGATGCCTTTCTCCTGGGCCGCGAGGCGGTGCAGGTTCAGCTGCGTGGTGAGGTAGGCGTGCAGGTCGGTGGGGCGTTTCTGCAGCCCGTTTTCGTCGAGGTCGCCCACGTAGAGCACGTCCTGCAGCAGGGCGTGGGCGTGGGCGCAGGACGCCTGGATGAGGCCGAGGTAGTGCACCATTTCCGGCGGCGGGGCCTCGCCGCTACGGCTGGCCACTTCGCGCTGCAGCAGGTCGGTGAGCAGCTCAATGTGGGCGATGGGGCCCTTCAGGTCGTGGGTGGCCAGCTGCAGAATGGTTTCCTGCGCGTCGTAGACGCGCTTGAGCTTCGCTTCCAGGTTTTTGCGATCGGAAATATCCTCGAGGATGGTGTAGCCCAGTTCGCCGCTTTCGTCGGGAAAGAGCACCGAATGAACCTGGCACCAGAAGGAGGAGCCGTCGGCGCGCACCATGCACGTTTCGAGGGTGAAGGCCGGCATTTTGTGCTCCCAGAGGCGCTCTTGCAGCTCCTGCCAGTCGGCGCGGTGGTCGGGGTGGGAAAACTCGAGGATTTTGCGCCCCACCAGGTCGTCCACGCTGGCGCAGCCCAACATCTTCACCACCGCCGGGTTGGCCTGCCGGATGGTCAGGTCCGGGGTGATGATTTTCTGGCCGAGCGGGGCGTTTTCAAACACCGTGCGGAACCGGACCTGGCTCTGCTCGTAGCGGTCGAGGGGCTGCTGGCTGGGGTCGGCAGGCTCCCCGCGCAGGGCCGCGGCGTTTTCAGCCGCGGAAGAAGGCGAAGGCTGGGCGGGTGTGGGCGCGTGCGGCATGTGGCGGGGAACGGTGTGGGGGTATACGGAAGCCATCCGTCAAAGAACGGGGTACAGGGCCCCACCCGCTTTGAAGTATAGAATAGAAACGAGCGGGCCAGGTGGTCCGCTCGGGTTGGTAGGCAGGTAGTTGGGCAGGTGGCTAAAAATGCATTTCCGCGGGCTTAGGCTGGGCGGGTAAGGGAACGTGAGGCGGCAGCGCCCGTCCGTTATCAGCATTGGTTCTCGCTCAGGAACTGGCTCATTTCCTGCAGGCGGCGTTCCACTTGGTCCAGCAGGGCGGCCGGTACGGGAATCTGAACGCCGTGACGGGTGAAGAGGTAGCGCACCAGGGCAGTCAGCTCACGCAGCTCGCCCTGCAGGTGCACCCGCAGCTGTTCCCACCGTTGGGCACCGGCCGACGTGGGGGTCAGGCAGGTAAGGCGCACGGCGATGGTCCGGGAGACCAGTGCGGCCAGGTGGTCGAGCACGTGCTGCTCGGCGGCGCTGAAGGTGCGGGCCTGGCGGTCGATGATGCAGAGCGTGCCGAGGGGGCGCTGGTCGGGCAGGTGCAGCAGGGCCCCGGCGTAGAAGCGCAGCTCGTTGGCTTCGGCGGCGTGGAGGGCCTCAGGGGGCAGGGAGGCGCTGGTTTCCACGGCCAGGTCGTGGTAGACCACGGCGCGGGCCTGCTCAATGGCCGTGGCGCAGAGGGCCTCCGCGCGGGGCTGGCGGTCGTTGCCGGGCATGCCGTGGTTGGCCGGGTACAGGACCTCGTCCTCCTCGACCACCGAAATAAGGGAGATGGGCAAGCCGAAGACCTGGGCCGTGAGGGCCACGAACTCGTCGAACAGGGGCTCGGCGAGGGTGGGCAGCACGTCGTGGGCCCGCAGGCTGCGCAGGCGCGCGGCTTCGGCGGGGGGCAACGAGGAAGCGGGGGGCTGGAGCATGGGGCAGAGGCGAAAAAACACAGGCAAGATAAGCGCAACCACGGGCACGCGCTAAACAAACGAGGACGTTTCCGGTTGCCCACCCGCGGGTGCCGTTTGGGCACTTGGCCGCACGTGGAGGCCACGTGACGGGAAGAACCGGCGAGCGTCAGCCTTTTACCTTTGCTAAAATGAACGCAACGACTCGGTACGAAAACGACCCCATGCAGGCAGAGATAGCCGCGTTTGGCGCGGTGCTGCACGCGCAGGGGGTGCACGCGGCCCTGGGCTACCTGAACCACTGCACGCCGCATCGCTACACGGGCGTGTACCGCTTTGACGGGGACATGCTGCGCAGCGAGGTGCTGTTTGACCGGAAGCTGGCCGACGTGCGCACGGGGGCCGACGCGCCCCTGGCCGACACGTACTGCTCGTTGGTGGGCCGTAACGAGGCGCCGGTGCAGATTCTGGACGCGGCCACGGACCCGCAGGCGACGGGCATCGACACGTCGGTCATCTCCTACTGCGGGGCGCTCATCCGCGACGGGCAGGGCAAGGCCTTCGGGACGCTGTTCCACTACGACCTGCAGCGCTGCCAGGAGCGGGTGACCGACCAGCCCCTGCTGGAAGCGGCGGCGCAGCTGCTGTATCGGCAGCTGTACCCGGACGGGGCGAAGTAGTAGAAAGCCGGTGGGAGCCTGCGCTCCCGGGGACGGCCGGGGCGGTGGCTCAGACCGGGCCGAGGGCTTTGATTACTTAGGGCCAGCTTTACGCGGCATCCCCTAGCCTACTGTAGTCTATGCCATATGTTAAGGCAAAGACGACGGCGCCGCGGTCGATGCGGGCGGTTTCGGCGGGCTGCTGCTCCAGGTAGAAGTCGGCGAGGTAGTCGATGAAACCCTGGCCACCGAGTTTTTGGAGCAGTTGGCGCGGGACCTGGAGAGCATACAGGTCTTGGCCGAACACGTCGCGCTGGAAGGTGAAGGTGAGGATGTCGGCGGTGGGGTCCTGGATGCGGGCACCGAGGAGGAAGCGGACGTTGCTTTGTTCTTGCATGGGGTTGTTAAGAGGTTTTGGTGTAGAAGAGTTGATTACTGCTGCACGCGAGATGCTTGGCTACGCCGACCTTCGGTTCGACTGCGCTCAGCATGACGTTCTTTTTTAGTTCTGCTATTTCCTGGTGGGGCTCCTACCCTATTTCCCAGAGCTCGTCCCAAGAGGTGGTGCAGGCGGGGGTGCGGTGCTGCTGCTGGCCTTGCCAGGGCACGACGGGGGCGGCTTTGGCGCCGCGGGGCCTGGGCTGGGACGGGAGGGCGGCGGCGACCTGGACGGCGGCTCGGCCGAAGCGGGCATTGAGCTGGTCGAGGCGCTGCATGAGGGCGCTGGCCTGGGGGTGAACGATTTCGGGGGTGGGCGCGAACAGGTTGAGCTGGGGCTGGCCGGCGGCTTCGAAGCCGTCGAGGATGACGCCGGCTTTGACGTAGGTGTGGCCGGGCTGCCAGAGGCGCTGGAGCAGGGCGTGGGCGTAGCGGACGAGGTCGAGGGTGCTGCTGGTGGCGGCGGGCAGGGTGTACTGGGCGGAACGGGAATGCGGCGGGGGCGTGGGGCCGAAGCGGTTCTGGCTGAGGAAGACGGTGAGGACGTGGGCCACGGAGCCCTGGCGGCGCAGCTTCTCGGCGGCGCGGGAGGCGAAGGCGGCCACGGCCCCGGCGATGTCGGCCAGCTCGGTGAGGGGGCGGCCGAAGGTGCGGGTACAGGCGATGCTCTGACGGGCGAGGGTACCGTCTTCGCTCGGGGCGAGCTGGTGGCAGGGGAAGCCCTGGAGCTCGCGCACGAGCCTCGCTCCTACCACGCCGCCGAGGTGCTTGCGGGCGTAGGCGTCGGAGCAGCGGGCCAGGTCGGCGGCGGTGGCGATGCCCTGGGCGTGGAGCTTGGTGGCGTACTGGTGGCCGATGCCCCACACGTCCTGAACGGGCACCTGGGCGAGGGCCCACTGGCGGGCCGCGGGGGTTTCGAGGCTGAGGACGCCATCGAGGCGGGGGTCTTTCTTGGCGACGCGGTTGGCGAGCTTGGCGAGGGTTTTGGTGGGGGCGATGCCGACGCAGGTGGGAATGTGGGTGCGCTGGCGGACTTGGGCGCGGACGTTGCGGGCGTAATTCTCGAGGGTGCCAAAATGGGGGTGCAGGCCGTGGAGGCCGAGAAAGGCTTCGTCGACGGAGTAGATTTCGACTTCGGGGGCGACCTCGGAGAGGTAGTTCATCACGCGGCTGCTCATGTCGCCGTAGAGGGCGTAGTTGCTGCTGAAGACCTTGACCTGGTGCTGCTCGATGAGGGGGCGCGCCTGGAACAGGGGTTCGCCCATTTTGAGGCCGAGAGCCTTGGCTTCGGCCGAGCGGGACACGATGCAGCCGTCGTTGTTGCTGAGGACCACGACGGGCTGGCCGATTAAGCTGGGCTGGAAGGCGCGCTCGCAGCTGACGTAGAAGTTGTTGCAATCTACTAAAGCGAACATGGGGCGGCGGGGTTAACCTCACCCCCGGCCCCGGTTCGCTTGATGCGCGAAGCCCGTGGAGAGGGGAGCCTGATGGGTTGGGTCTTAGTGGTACCGATTGGATTAGTTGCGCGGTAGAGATGCTTCGACTGCGGCTGCGCTCACTGGCTTGATGCGCCACATGCTCAGCATGACGTACTTTTAGGAGGCCTCACTCCTGCCGGGCACGGTCCCGTTCCCTCTCCGGCATAAAGAGGAGCCTGGTCAGCGGCTACTGGAGGCGGCGGGTGCGGACGTGTTCTTTGAGCTTGCCGTTGATGAATTCGGTGACGGCGTGGGTGACGACGCCCCAGACTTCGAAGCCGTCGCCGAGCAGGCTGATGTCGGTGGAGTGGTGGTTGGGGTTGTCGGGGACCAGCCAGTAGGTGGCGCCGCGCTTTTCGAGGCGCTTGATGGTGAATTCGCCTTCGACGGCGGCCACGACGATGTGGCCGGGCTCGGGCTTGATGGAGCAGTCGACGGTGATGAGGGCACCGTCGGTGATGTGGGCGGGGGCGCCGTCCATGCTGGTGCCCTTGACCCGGGCCATGTAGGTGCAGTTGGGGTTGGGCAGCAGGATGGCGTTGAGGTCGACTTTGGTGCCGCGGTAGTCTTCGGCAGGGCTCGGGAAGCCGGCGGGGACGGGGGTTTCGCACTCGATTATCCAGATGGGCTCCCGGATAATCTGCAGGATTTCGACGGTGGTCATAAAATAGTTGGGAATAGGATGAGCTATAGCAACGAAAACGTTGCTAATATTGTTGGCAAATCTGCTACTAATTAAATTAGTTTGCAAGAATTGACTAACAATCTGGCTCCTCTCTCTCGGTAAACGCCAGTCTGTAAGGCCTGTGATTTTTCGACCAGCCAACCTCCACAGGGCCTGGCTCCTACCCTTTTACCGACGTTACTTTATGGCTGCCCGCATTTTCCCGGCTCATTTGATGGGCCCTCAAACAAAAGTTTGGGTGAAGCGCGGCGTGACGCGGCGCCTGCATAACCGGCGAATTAGCATGGCGGTGACGCCCGACGGGGCTTACCAACTGCACGTGGCCAAGGCCCTGGCGCCGGGCGAGGCGGCCGAGCTGCGGGCACAGGGACAGCGCGACTCGGTGAAGGACTACATTTTGCGGGACCGGGTGCGGTACACGTTCGTGACGCTGTCGGCCGAGGCGTTCGAAGCGGCGTTCTGGTGCTATGAGCAGCTGAAGGGGAAGCAGCAGCGGAAGCGGGCGTGAGGTTGGACGGAGGGGCAGTAAGTCGAGCTTACCTTTGAGCAATGATTCCTCCTATTGAACTGGCTTCGCGTACACTGACTTTCCGAACCGACCTGAATGTGATGGTGGTGCGCTGGCATTCCATGGCAGAGATGGAGGTGGTGCAAGCCGACTATGCGCAGATGCTGGCCGCGGCGAAGCTGCACGGCATGTGCGACTGGCTGCTGGACGTGCGCCGCCGGCAGGTAGCGGCGCCGGAGCTGAGCGCGTGGGTGAACACCTCGTTTTACCCGGGAGCGGTGGCGGAGCTTGCGCCCCAACGCCTACGCATGGCGGTGCTGAGCTCCCCGGCACTGACGGCGGCGTACGTGAGCGACCCCGGCCACAAAAAGGAAGTAGCTTTCGCCCTGGACCCGGCCCGGCCGTTCGACATCGGGTTGTTTGAGGACGAGGGGCAAGCCATGCAGTGGCTGCGGCCATTGTAGCAGGGAGCAGCCAAGCGGCAGCCGTCAGCAAGGGCGCAGGAAAGGATGGACCGGGGCTAGACCAAGGGCGTGCGACGGTGGATGAAGCGCTGCTTGAGCCACAGGAAGGGCATGCCCAGGGCCAGGATGAAGCCCCAGTCGGCACCGAAGCGCTCGAGTCCCTCCAGGGCCAGGTCGGAGCGGCCGACGGCCAGCCCGGCGCCGATGAGGGCGGCCGCGGGGATGAAGGCCATGGCGATGAGCGGGCCGGCCTGGAAGCTGCGCCGGAACGCGGCCAGGGTGACCACGCCGGCCAGGGCCCCGGCGGCGGCCAGCAGCAGCTCCATCAGCTTGGGGTGGGCCAGGTGCTGCACTTCGCCGTTCGACGCCAAGGCACTGGCGCTGCTCTCGCCGGCGGCGACCAGCGCCCACATGGTGAGGGCCGCCAGGGCCACGAGCACGGCGTAGCCGGCCAAGGCCGACTTCACTCCTTCCCACGCCAGCCGCCAGTGCCGCAGCGCCAAACCCAGCGGCACCTTGGTCATGGGGTCGAAGCCGGGGGCGATGATGGCCGAGGCCACGAAGGCCACGGCCTGGGGCACGGGCTCGGAAACCAGGCCGATAGCGGCCACGATGCCGCCCAGCCCCATCAGCAGGAGGTAATTGGTGGTGATACGCCCTTGGTGGCGCAGGCCGCTTTCCATTTCTTCCCAGATGGCCTCGTCGCGGTCGTTGTCCACGACGTGGTGGGACGCGGGGGCAATGATGCTGTTCAGCTCGCTGGTGACTACGCTGAGCTGTTGCGGGTCGCCGACGGCGGCCAGGGCGCGGCGCAGCACCTCGTCGGCGCCGCGGTTGAGCACGTGCACGGTGAGCACGTCGCCGGCCGGCTTGAGGGAGGCGCCGCGCGACACGGATAGGCCGATGACGTCTTCGAGGGTTTTGAGTTGTTCGCTCAGGGCGTCGGTGGCCGCTGGGGGCACCGTTAGTTCCAGGGTTCTATGCATCGGGTCGGGCAGAGGGCGCGCTCCATCCGGCGCCGCTATCCTGGTTTACGAGCCGGGGGGGCTTGCGTTGGCGTTGCCACTGGACCGGAGGCCCTAGTGCTGGCGCAGGGACTGGGCCTTGGCGAACTTATCCTCGGGCGACCAGCAAGAAAACTAACTGCTCGGGTTTATCTGGCGCACAAGCAGCGGTACACGCCGGGACGCTAACGCACCGCCATTTTTCTCTCGTCAGGCCGCTTACTTACTGTTGACAGGGGCAGCTCGACCGTAAAGGTGCTCCCCTGCCCCTCGGTACTTTCCACGGTTAGGGTGCCGTGGTGTAGCTCCACGACGGCCTTGCACGTCGCCAGCCCGAGCCCGGTGGTGTGCTCGCCGCGTAACCCTTCCCGCCGGGCGGGGGTGAACCGGTCGAACACCCGCGGCTGCAGGTCCAGGGGAATACCAATGCCGTTGTCTTGTACCTGGATGCGCACGGTGCCCGGCCCGGGTTCGACCCGTACCGAGATGGTGCCCTCGTCGGGCGTGAACTTGAGGGCGTTGTTGACCAGGTTGATGAGCACCTGGGCGAACTTGTTGACGTCCAGGTTCACGTACACCGGGCGGGCCGGCAAGGTATAGGTGAAATGATGGCGCGTCAGGCGCTGGCCGTTTTCAAACTGCTCGAGGGGCTCGCGCAGCACCTCATTGAGGTTCACCCGGTCCCGTTTGAGGGCCGAGTTGGCCGAGGTCAGAAACTCCAGGTTAATTAGGTCCCGAATCATCTTCACGCTGTCCTGGCTGGTGCTGGCCAGCACGTCGAGCATTTCCAGCATCTTGCCGCTGGGCGCTGGCTTGATTTCTTCGTGCAGGTACTGCGAGATTTGCTCCACCAGGATGAAGGCCCCGCTCAAGTCGTGCGAGAGCATGTCCAGCGTCGCGTTTTTGCGCGAGTTGAAGAGGTCGGCGTTTTGCTGGTATTCCTTGGTGACGGTGACGTCGTGCAGCGTGCCGCTGAGCCAGACGTTGCCGCTGGCGGCTTTCTGGTAGTTGGGATGCAGGGTAAACCACTGGTCGGGCTGGCCGGGCGTCTGCAAGCGGATGTCGACCTCGTCGGTGGGCTGGCCGCTGCCCCACGCGCGCCAGTACTCGGCCAGGTAGGCTAGGTCGTCGGGGTGCAGGCGGGCGAGCAGGCCTGCCAGCTCCGCGTTGACCTCGGCCGCGTGGCCGCCGAGGACCTGCTCGTAGGCCGGATTGACGAAGGCGACGTGGTTGGTGGTCAAGTTGTAGACAAACTGGACCTTGGGGCTGGCCTCAACCTGCTCCAGAAAAAAAGTGGCAAAATCAAACATTACAACAGGGAATATGCGGGCCTTCAAGCGAAGGAGCGTCTTCGGCAATGGTAGCCGGAGGAGGACACTTGGGAAGATTGGGGGGGAGCAACGCCGGCAGGTGCTGGGGGGGCTTGGCCTGGATGGCTAGCCCCTGTAGGCGCGCGAAGGAGAAATGATGCTTTGCGGGCTGGGCGGGAAGTCTGCCAGCTTGTAAGCTGCCCCCTATACGGCGATGAGCGGCAGCAGGCGGTGCTTGAGGGCCAACTGAGCTAATTAATTGTAAATGTTGCGGTCGCGGGGCTGGCATGGGGAGTGTTGGGGCTGGCTGAGCCGGGAGCAATGCCGGCCTGGCGGGTATGTTTGTGGGGCATCCACATCCCTGCGTCCGCGACGTTGAACTACCTATCTGAGTATCGGGCCCGTCTTACCAGGCTAAACGTCAATGCCCAAACCATAGCGGGGCGGAAGCTGGAGTCGCCGTACAAGCCGGCGCTGCTGTTGGCGGTGATGGAGGGCGTGGAAGAGCAGGTTATCCGGGATAACCGCATTGCGATTACGCCGGAGCTGATTGTGGCGTTTAAGGCGTATTGCCAGCTGTTGAGCCCGGGGCCGGAGTATGGGGCCCGGCCGTTTCAACTGCCCTTCTTCCATTTGCAGAGCAGCGGGTTCTGGCACCTGCAGGCGCGGCCGGGGTGTGAGCTGGTGCTGACGGCGTCGAAGTCGGTGCGCAGCTTTGGGCACTTGCGCGACGTTATTGCCTATGCCTCGCTGGATGCGCCGCTGTGGGAGCTGCTGCTGCAGCCGGTGGCTCGGGAGGAGCTGCGGCAGGCGCTGCTGGCGCGTTACTTCCCGCTGACGCGGCACTACTTCCGGCCACAGGCCGGGCAGGAAAAGCTGGAGGCGCTGGGCCGGCAGATGCTGGAGGAGCCAGCGGCCGTGTACAACCGCGTGGTGGACGTGGCCGATGAAACGGAAGTGTTGGTGCGGAGTGCGGTGTTTGGGCGGGAGGTGCTGCGGGCGTATGAGTCGACTTGTGCGGTGTCGGGGCTGCAGCTGCTGAGCACCACGGGGACGGCGCCGCTGCTGGATGCCTGCCACATTGTGCCCTGGTCGGTGAGCCACGACGACACGATTGGGAATGGGTTGTCGCTGTGCCCGAACCTGCACCGGGCGTTTGACCGGCATCTGTTCTGGGTGGATGAGGACTACCGGGTGCGCGTAGCGGATGGGTTTGGCGAGCTAGG
The DNA here is from genome assembly GCF_015694725.1 of Hymenobacter jeongseonensis. Classification (GTDB taxonomy): domain Bacteria; phylum Bacteroidota; class Bacteroidia; order Cytophagales; family Hymenobacteraceae; genus Hymenobacter; species Hymenobacter jeongseonensis. Next base: position 34,496 of record NZ_JADQDQ010000017.1, read on the forward strand.
CGGGCACGACTACGGGGTGCAGCGCTTCAATGGGGCGCAGCTGCGGTTGCCAAAGGTGCGGACGTGGTGGCCGAAGGTGGAGAACTTGGCGGCGCAGCGCAGCTACTAGGAAGTGGAGCTGAAGCCTGTTTTATGCAAAGCTGATGTAAGTAATCAGCTTATAAAGTGTGGTGAAGCATATTAGCCAGTTTAAAAGCAAAGGGGCGGACCACTTGGTCGCCCCTTTGCTTTATATGAAAAGACCTTTTGCTCTAATCAATTCTTCCAACTTTCGACGAGTGCGCTGATAAGTGGCGTTTCCTTCCATGTTTGTATTCCGGTCCACAATAAAGTGGTCCGTTACATGGCTTCGGTTTTTAAACGGCAATGTGATAGGAACGGTAAGGTGTTGGCGGTTGATTAGGTCGTAGTGGTACTGCTGGTTAATTGCAGGCCCGTCGTAATTATCGTTGAGCAGGATGATGGCCGAATTAGTGTTGAACAGTTCGACGTAGCAATATAGAACTCCCATTTCGAGGTCACCCACCAACTTAATTAGGTGAGACACTTCACCCTCTGAAGGAACATAGACAGGACGAATGGCTGGGTAATAGAATTTAGAAATTACTTGAGGAGCCGGTTCTCCGGTTCTTACCTGATGGATGACGTCACGGATGTACATGGGGTCACCGCCCGTGTGCAAATAAAAATTAACTGCAATTTTCTTAATACCTCTGAAGAAAGCAGGGCTCCCAACCATGCTCTGCTTAGGGTCAGAGCTATTGGAAAAGTAAATAAGGCGCTCAGGGTATTCCTTAATTTCTAAGCCTGCAATGGCTTTATCAATGTCGAGGTCGAGGAAGCGCCTTTTGAGTTGAACTAATTTTTTACGGGCTTTAGATTCTATTTCGTCGCGCTGGGCGGTGAACTTTACAGGAGCTATACCAGGCAAATGAATTTCAACTGGAATTTCGGGTTTTAACAGGCCCTCGAACCTGACGGGGGTCCCGTCGTCCAATAGCCCATTAGTAACAGCATCGTTTCTGGTACCTGGTCGAGCGAGTGCTACTAACTGATATAGAATACCAAGTTGTGAGATTAAAGCAGCGTCTATCTCGCTGCCCAACTCGTTGTTGCAAGGGTTACACAGAACCGTTGCGCTTTCGATGTTATTGCCAAGGCCACGAGGGATAATATGCTCGTTAGTCTTGTTCAGTTCCGTAATCTCAGAATCGCATAAATAGCACTGCATGTCCGTTAAATTAGTAGCGTCAGATACTTAAAACTCGTGTGCATTCTTCGCCGAACTGGCTAATGATGCGAACGGCTAGGCGACGGCCTGGGGTAGCAGGAATTGGGTGCGATTCGAAACCATACAGGCGGTCAAAGGCATCCTCATCAAGCACCAACCGCAGCTGAGATGCTATTTTTTGGCGCTGCTGAATTTTCACCTGGTCAGACAGCTTGCGCTCCCATTTGGAGAACTCCTTCTTGTCGCCGCCACAGAAAGTTACATTTGTTTGTAAGAAGTGATTATCTTCGTGCAAACTAACGAATAAAACATCCGAAAGGCGACAATAAATTACGAATAGCATGGAGAATCCTACTGGCGTAAGTGATAGAATCAAGCAGATTCTTGCTCACTATCAACTCAATGCAAACCAGGCCAGCCAGAAGCTCGGGCATACGAATGCCTCGAAAGTTTATAAGTTCTTGGCAGGTGACTTCAAGCCGGGGTATGATTCGCTGGTGGAATTATTGGGGACGTTCCCGGAGGTTTCCGGCGACTGGCTGCTGATGGGCCGCGGGCCAATGCTGCGGCCGGGCGTGGAGGCTCCGCTCCTATCGGGCAACGTGATGACGCCAGGGCCCACGATGCCCTCGCGGGGGATTAGCAGCGGGCAGGTGCTGACCGTGACGGTGGACCGGACGGGCAAGGAAAACACGGTGTTTGTGCCCGTGCAGGCGCAGGCGGGCTACACGCACTCGTTCAACCAGGAGCAGTTTGTGGGCGACCTGACGCCGTACCACCTGCCGGGGTTCTCGGGCACCTGCCGGGCCTTTGAGGTGGCTGGGGACAGCATGTATCCGACGTACAAGCACCACGACATCGTGGTGTGCACCTTCGTGGACCGCTGGGACCAGCTGCGGCCGGATGAAAGCTACGTGCTGGTGACGGCCGAGAATGTGCTGCTGAAGCGGCTGGTGGCGCCGATTACCGACCGGCGAGGCACCATAGAGCTGCACTCGGATAACAGCGGGCAGTACCGGGTGCACACCATGCCGGTGGCGGACTTGCTGGAGCTGTGGATGGTGCGGGGCTTCGTGTCAACTAATGCCCCAGGCCGGCCGGATAGTGCCCTGGTGCGGCTGCGGGAGGCCATTGAGGAGATGGGCCACAACTACCAGGAGGTGATGCGCTTCCTGAATAACAGTGCGCGGGGCTCGGTGGAGCTGCGCGGGCCGATACTGGAGGTGTCGTAGGTACTTGTTTTCTGTTTGGGGAGCAAAGCTGTAGATAATGACGAAGGCATGCTTCTACCCTGCTTACTCCCAGAAATAGGCTCGTAGGATTATATAGGTCGCTGTGCTCACGGAAAGCTGGTGCCAGTGCCGCGAGTCGACACTGCTATTTCAGGGGACTTGTAGCGCCGTGCGGGCAATATTACCTTTCTTGCTTAATAACGATTTCAACACTGCTTATGGCCCTGCTCACCATACTCGACGAAACCTCCAGCGGTAGCATCCTGAACCGGCTGGAACTGGAAATCAGCCAGGAAATGCTCACCGTGCGCGAGTTGATTGCGCGCCGTGTGCAGGACGAAGTAGCGACCTATAATGAACGCCAGGGCGGCATGTTCCAGGGTCTGATTCAGCCGACCGAGTCGGAGCGGGAACTCAACGGCTACCGCCTGCGCCCCCAGAAGCGCATCGACGCCGAGCAGCAGGTGTACCGCGCCCTGGAGGCGTTTCAGCAGAACGGCTTTTTCGTGCTGGTGAATGAGCGGCAGGTGGAAAGCCTGGATGAGGAAGTCTGGCTGGGCGACGGCGCGACGGCCAGCTTTTTGAAACTTACCCCGCTGGTGGGCGGCTGAGGCATGGGACTGCTCGACCGTTTCCTGGACCTGTTTAACCGCCCCGCCACTATGGCTGCTACCACCAAGAAAGAAGCGCTAGACCTGCCCGTTACCAATGCTAAAAACCCCGAGTTCGACGAGTTGCAGGGGGTGGTAACGGAGCTGGTGACCCAGGCGCTGGATAAAAGCTACAGCACCAAGCTCACCGAACTGCCCGCTTATCAGGCCGTGCGGGCGCAGGACGCCGCCTACCAGGGCCAGGTGGCGCTGGCTTTGGCCACGGCCATGAACCGCTGTACGCCGGCCGACTACCGTTCCGGCTACGCCCTGGGGGAATTGCTGGGGGCGTTGCTACGCGGAACGCTGGGGCTGACCGAGGACGATTACCTGCGGCTGTTCCAGCTCTATAACTTAACGTTTTCGGCGGCCGTCCCGTCGCCGTATCTCTGGCCGTATTTTCCGGTCGCCCTCACCCTGGCCCAGGTGGGTCGGTTGGCGAAAAAGCAGGGCCGGCTTGGCCAACCCCTGCGGGAGTACTTGGGCCAGTTGCTGCGCTACAGTGCCACCGGCCAGGGCGATTTAATCAAAATCCGACTCAAAACCCAGGAAATCCTGAACCTGGCCGGCGAAACACAAGCTCCCACCGTGGCGTTCGTCGAGGGCGACGCGTTCGGAAAGCAGCTCAATCAGTTTCTGGCCGGCCTTGACCCGTCGGCTGCGCCCGCGTGGGCCGCGCTGCTTCAGCTGTGGCAGAAGGCATCGACCGGCCAGCCCACGGCCAAGCTGCGCAAAGAGCTGGACGCCGCCACCAAAGTCATCGGTCCCAACGCCGTGCGCCAGCAGGGCCGCGCCTGGCTGCAATTGCTGGCCGATATCCCGGTGGTGGAGCAGCCGCAGGTGCACGCGTACGGCGACGGCACCGTGTACAACTACTCCACCTGGGAGTTTTTGATGGAGTCCAACGCCATCGTGGCCAAGGGGCTGGTTTGGACCCTGCAAACGGTGGCCGACCGGGCACTGTTGGAGCTGCTGACCGCTCTGGCCGCCAAGTGCTTTCGCAAGATTCCGGGCAAGGGTCCACTGGCGGCTGGCCTGGGCAACGCCTGCCTGCTGGCGCTTTCGCAAAACGGCCTGCCGGGCGTGGCGGCCCTGGCCCGGGTGCGCAGCAAAATTCGGCAAACCAACACCCAGGAAACCATTGCCCGCTACATCGCGCAGGAGTCGGCGAAGCTGGGGGTGAGCCCGGCCGAAATCGAGGACATGGCCGTGCCGGATTTCGGGCTGGAGAACGGCCGGTTGGAAGAGGCTTACGGCGACTACACCGCGACGCTCAGCCTGGCCGACGGCAAGGCCGAGGTGCAGTGGCAGAAAGCCGGCAAGCCCCTCAAAAGCGCCCCGGCGGCGCTCAAAGCCACCCACGCCGACGAGCTCAAGGAGTTGAAAGCGGCCCAGACCCAGGCCCAGCAGACCTACAGCACCCAGCGCGACCGGCTGGACCGCGGCTTTGTGGAGGAGCGGCGCATGCCGTGGGCTTGGTTTGCGCAATACTATTTCCACCACGGGCTGACGAGCGAGCTGGCCCGGCGGCTCATCTGGCGCCTGCACTACCCGGACGGCACCCACCAGGACGCGCTGTGGGTGGACGAAGCTTGGCGCAACGTGCGCGGCCAGCCCCTGCCCGACCCGGCCACCACCGCCGAAACCGTGCAGTGCTGGCACCCGCTGCTGGCGCCGGCCCCGGAGGTACTGGCCTGGCGCGAGCTGCTGGAGCGCCAGCAGCTGCGGCAGCCGCTGAAGCAGGCGTTTCGGGAAGTGTACCTGCTCACGCCCCCGGAGGAGCGCACCAGTACCTACTCCAACCGCATGGCGGCGCACATTCTCAAGCAGCACCAGTTTAATTCCCTGGCCAAGCTGCGAGGGTGGCGCTACCGCCTACTCGGGGCGTACGACAAGGGCTACGACTCGGAAATTGCCACCCTGCCCCTGCCCGCCCATGGCCTCACGGCCGAGTACTGGGTGAGCGAGGTGTACGCCGATGGCGAATGGAACGACACGGGCATCTACAACTACGTGAGCACCGACCAGGTGCGCTTCACGCGCAACGACGTGCCGGTGCCGCTGCCCGAGGTGCCAGCGCTGGCCTTCAGCGAGGTAATGCGCGACGTGGACCTGTTCGTGGGCGTGGCCTCGGTGGGCAACGACCCGCAGTGGCGCGACAACGGCGGCCTGGCCCAGTTCCGGGACTACTGGGAAAGCTACAGCTTCGGCGACCTGGGCGAAGTAGCTAAGTCCCGCAAGCTGGCCCTGGAACGGCTGGTGCCGCGCCTGAAAATCGGCAAGGTGAGCGAAATCAAGGGCAACTTCCTGCGGGTAAAAGGCCACTACCACACCTACAAAATCCACCTGGGGTCGGGCAACATCCTGATGGAGCCCAACGACCATTACTTGTGCATTGTGCCCGACCGCTCGGCCAAAACCATGGGCGCCAGCACTGTATTCTTGCCCTTCGAAGGCGACGCGGTGCTCTCCATCATCCTCAGCAAGGCGTTGCTGCTGATGGACGACGACAAAATCACCGACCAAACCATTCTGCGGCAGATTAGGCGGTAATCATGCGGGAGTCCGCCAGTTGTTGGCCATCTCCAGGTAAGTGGGACTTTACGGCGCGATGAGACATTTCTTTACGAACAGGAGCTTATGCAGCGGCCCGGAGCTTCGGTTTCGGGCCGCGCTTGTTACCGGGCACGGTGAAGCGGTTGGTGGGGGCCAGTGCGGCAATGAGCTCGGGGCGTTTGTAGAGGACGCGGGAGCCAATGCGGTAGGCGACGAACTCGCCGCTCTGGGTGCGCTTGGCCAGGGTTTGGTAGCTGATGTGCAGCAGGTCGGCGGCTTCTTCGCGGCTGATGAAGCCGTCCGGAGAATCGTCGGACTTGTGGCCGGACGCCGCGGCCAAGCACTCGGTGAGGGTCTCGTGGATGAGCGTTTTTAATTCGCTGATGGGGACGGGAAATAAGATATATGGCTCGTTCATTTTGGTGGATTTTCAGGCGTTTTGAATAATTATATCCAAACTTAGCGCGCCGCATATCATCAACAAAATGCTTGTTTTCAGTTGTTTGTAAACACTTAAACGGGGTTAGTAATGGCTTATTAATTAGGTCTTAGCCAATTTACTTTTCACTCGGACCATGCTAATTATTAATTGATTAGTGGGCTCTAAAAAATTAATAGCATTTCATAAAAAAAGTGGCCCGTTCTGCAACAGGCCACTTTCTAATTTATCTCCGTGGTGTTTGGCTACTGGGCCGGGGCACTTTGGAAAAAGGCGTGCGTCAGGAGTTGCGTGGCGTTCTCCTCGGCGGTAATGCGGATGTACGACATGAAGGTTTGGGTTTTGGAGTGGCCCGACAGCGCCATGATGGCCGGCAGCGGAATGTTGGCCAGGTAGGCATTGGTGCAGAAAGACCGGCGAGCCGTGTGGGTGGTGACCAGCTCCCACTTTTGCTTCACTCCTTTGCCGGTGGCGGTGCTGACTTCCACAGGGGCATCAAAACCGGCTTTCTGCGCCAGCTCTTTTAGCAGGCGGTTGGTGGCGGGGTTGCTGTAGGCTTTGGGCGGGTGGCCTTCGTTACGGGCGAGAATCAGCTCGGCCAACGGGTGCAGGGGGATGACGACCACCTTGTCGGTCTTCTGAGTGCGCACCTTGAGCACCTTTTGCCCTTCTTTGCCACTGACGGCAATCTTGGAGAGCTGGGCCAGGTCGGAGAAGCGCAGGCCGGTGAAGGCGCCGAACACGAAGATGTCGCGCACGTTGGCCAGGGAGGAGCCGGCGGGCAGGTCGAGGTGGGCCAGGGTGGTGAGCTCGGGGACGGTCAGGTAGATGGCTTCGGTTTCCTTCTTCTCTACCTTGAAGCGTTTGCTTTTGTAGTCAAGGTTGGTGTGGAGCTTCCGTTCGACGGCTTCGGTGAGAAACGACTTGAGCGTTTTGATGATTTTGCCGACGGTGTTCGGGGTATGGGCCTTATTGGTGCTCAGGTAGTCGGTGAACTTGTTGTAAAACTCCAGGTTGATGGCGGTGAAGTCGTAGCGCCGGCGGCTGTACTTCTCGAAGTCGCGCAGGTGCTGGATGCTGGAGCGGTACACCTGCAGGGTGCTGGCAGACCGGCTGCCGGCTAGCTCCTCGGTGAGGCGCTCGGCAAAATCAGCCAGCATAATGGGCTTGGCCGAAAGCCGCTCCGCTCCTAGCTCAATTTCGAGCTCGGCCTTCAGGGTTTCCGGGGTGATGGGCTCACCGAGGGTTTGCAGGCGGAGGAAGGCTTGGTTTATCCCGGCCTGAATTTGATTGAGCCGTAGGTTGAGGTCGGCGTTGTGGGGATACTTCTTGCCAGCCACGGCCCGCTGCTTCTCGGGCAGCCACTGTGCCGGGGGAATGCTGAGTTTCGTGCTCACCTTCAGCCGCTGCTGGTTGAAGTTATAGAAGAGGTAAATCAGGGTGGCGCCGGAAGCGCTGGGCTCTTTGAGAACGAACTTGGCTTCGGGCATTTTGGCGGGGTGCGGAAAGTACGAGGGGACAGCTCAGGGGACAGCTCAGGGGACAGCTCAGGGGACAGCTCAGGGGACAGCTCAGGGGACAGCTCAGGGGACAAATTTAATAACCATGGCTGATTTCCGCTAGCTTTCATTTGGCTAAATAATGCTTTTTTAATGCGATTGGGGCACTTTTTAAATATGGTGGGAGCTGTGGAAATACTATGATTTTGGCCCCGTCCAGACCGCTACCGTTTGTTAAAAAAGAAAAAAGGCCCCTTACATATTGTGAGGGGCCTTTTTTGTTACGAGAAAATAAAAGGGTGGCAAACAACATTAGACCATCTAGCTGCTGGCACCCGCTAACTTCATAGATGACTTGCTTTGAGCTATCATTTTAACACCTCCACGCCATGAGAAGCGTTGGGCGTTGACTTACTTCTGCATGTCGTTTCACTGCCATTCATGATATCAAAGTTTGCTGAACCTCGCTCCTTTGCTATCTGTTACCAGCTAGGTCGTTTCCATTGTAAGGATGGTGACTCCCCATGCAGCCGCCGCCGAAATAACACGGCACTTGTTGTGAGCGAGCTAGCGTTCGCAGGATTAGGTTGACTCATCGCCCATAATGTTTGTTGAACGTGCGTTCGACAAGCGTTAGACCGCACCGGTGCACCGGTGGCGAGCCAGAAGCTTTCCTATCCCCTCTGCTGCTTGGCCACAGACGGATCCGCTTCTTTTCTGGCCTTCCTCGGCCGGGCCGGGCATACGAACGCCCCGACGGGGTAGCCGGGGCGTTCGTATGCGGCGGGTGGGGGAGGTTGGGGGCGGGGACTTAAAAGCCCAGCCCGATGGTAAAGCCCGTGGCCGGGCCACTGAATGCCCCCAGCGACTGGGCGGCGCCGGTTTGCGTGTTCACGTGGTAGAGTTGCGTACGCCCGGCCGACGTCAGCAGGGCATAGGCCCGGCCGCTGGTGCCGCCGATGTCGAAGCCGGCCGCGGCGTCCACGTCAACGCCCAGGGGGCCGACGGCGGTTAGCGTCCCGTTATTGGGCGGCGACTGCAGCACGAGCTGGTCGGTGGCCGCGTCCAGGCCGTAGAGGAGCGTGGTGGTGGCCGTGGCCACGTTGTTGGTGTAGGCCGCGCCCGTGACCATCGGGCTCCCCGGGTTGAGCGGGCCGTCCACCGTGGCCGCGCCGGTCAAGGGGTTGATGCGTAGGTTCTGGCCCGTGTTGCTCACCACGCGCAGGCGGTCCACGCTCGGGTTGAAGTCGACGCCAAAGGCGGTGCCCGCCAGCGGCACGCTCAGCGCGGCCACCAGGGTGGCGACGCCCGAGGCCGCATTGAGCGTGTACAGGCGGCTGGTGCTGCCCACGGCAAAGAGCTGGCCGTTCACGGGCCGGAAATCCAGGCCGAGGACTGACTCGCCGGGCTGCAGGCCCGTGATGGGCTTGGCCACGGCGGTGGCGGGCGCGGTGGGATTGAAAATTAGTAGGGCGTTGGCCGGGCTGACGGCGTAGGCCACGGGGAGGGTGGGAATGGCGAGGCCCGTGTACAGCAGGCGCTTGTCGTACTTGGCCAGGATGCGGGCGTCGCCGGTGGCCAAGTCTACCGCGAAAAGCGTGGCCTTTTGGTTGACTTCGAACAGGCCCAGCGCCTGGTTCGAGCCCGGGGCGATGTCAAAGCCGCCGTCGCCGGTGACCTTCAGCTTCAGGTCGCCGACTTCCACCAGCGTCCCGTTGTTGGGCGGGTCCTGCCGGTAGAGCTTTTGGCCCGCGACGTCCAGGTCGTAGAGCGTGGTGGTGGCCGCGCCGGCCACGTTGTTGGTGTAGGCCACGGCGGCGATGCGCGCGCCGACGGCGCCATTGACGGGGCCGTCGACGGCCGCCACGGTGCCGGTCTCGGGGTTCAGGCGCAGGTTCTGGCCCTCGGCGGTGACCACCCGGATGCGGTCCACGGTGGGGTTGAAGTCAAAGCCGGCCACGGCCCCCGTCAGGGCCGGGGCAAAGGGTCCGGTGCCGATGGCGCGGGCCGCCCCGGTCTGCGGGTCGAGGACGTAGAGGCGGCTGGTGCTGCCCAGGCCGTAGAGCTGGCCCGTGGCCGGGCGGAAGTCGATGGCCAGGATGGTTTCGCCGGCTTGCAAGCCGGTGATCGGGGCCGAGTTCACCACCCGCTCGGGGTCGGCGCCGTTGAACGCGTCCAGCTGCACGCCGCCCGCCAGGGCGTAAAAGGCGAAGGACAGGTCGGGCCGCTTGGCGTCGCTCACGCCCGGAGCGCTGCCCGCCTGGGCGTGGGATACGTCGTCGAGGGCTTGTTCGCAGCCGGCCAGGGAGAAGAAAAGAACGGCGCTGGCCACCAGCGAGCCAAAGCAGGGGGTCTTTTTCATTTTTCTGCTATTAAGTGAGATTAAATCCGGATTCTTGAAAAAGCTACGACCTGGGCCGGCGATCGGATTGCGGGAAGCAGGAAAGTGTTGAATTTTTTTGATTGTTCCGCGGGCAGGGGTGGGCGAATGCCGGGTTGGCCGCGATGTACTGGCCCGGCCTACCGGAAACGGTATCTGGAGCCTTCGCTGGGACGCTGGTTGATCGGTGGTAGATTTTAGTAGATAGGGCCTGATAATCTTTACGTACAAAGGGGAGTACAGCTTCCGCTTCAACTACCTAGCCGTGCCCGTCAACCTGCTCTACAGCGCGCAGCCCGGGGGCCAAGGCCTGCAGGTATTCGCCGGCCCCTACGTGGGCTGGCTGCTGGGCGGCGAGTTTACCTCCTCGCAAACCGGCCGGTACGCGAGCGGCGGCGGCCCAACTACCTCCAACCAGGGCGACGTGGAGGCCGGGGATACCTACAACAACCGTCCCGGCGAGGCCTATGTGTCCCGGGGCATGGACGTTGGCGTGCAAGGGGGACTTGGCCTCGGCTTTGCCGGCGGAATCCAGGTGCAGGCCAGCTACTCCCAGGGCCTACGCAACCTGGGGGCCAACGACAAACCCGGTCTGACCACCCGAACCCCGCCCACCTACCGCAATCACGCCTTCCAGCTCTCGCTGGCCTACCTGTTTGGCCTGAAGAGCTAAGCTGGAATGGCTATTTCTCACTTCGCCTATCGCGCTTTGCCCTTCGAGCAACCGCTGCCGCTGGGCTGGGTCGAGAGTACATACCTAGTCCGGCGCTTCTAAAGCCCAACAGGAAGGACACCGTTCAGCTGCTGAAGCGCGGCAAGAAACCGTCAACACTATACTGCTTTTCCACATGGCACTCATTGATTACCTAAGCGACCAAGCAATAGAGGAAGCTGGCACCAATTGAGAAGAACTCAAAGCCATTCAGCAGGATTTTGAGGGGAAAATAGGTAGCTACGAACAGGCTGCTCAAGCCATCACGGGCATACTGCTCAAGACATCCGGTGTCCATTCCGTGCGATATCGGATAAAAGACTCCAGGCACTTGCTGGAAAAAGTAGTCCGAAAGCGCCTAGAGAGTAAGGAGCGAATCATTACTGTTAACAACTACGAGGAAGAACTGACCGATTTGGCCGGCATTCGGATACTCCATCTGTTTAAAGGGGACTGGCAGCGCATACATAAATTCATTACGAATACGTGGGAATTACTTGAAGCCCCCACGGCCTACTATCGCAAGGGAGACTCTGGTGAGGTTTTGAGCATGTTTACCAAACAAAACTGTGAGGTAAAAGAGCACCCAGCCGGCTACCGTTCCGTGCACTACATCGTTGAGACATCGCCAACCAAGACCAAGCGCTATGTTGAGATTCAGGTGCGCACTATTTTCGAGTAGGGTTGGAGTGAGGTAGACCATAAGGTGCGCTACCCTAGCTTTTCAGACAACCCGCTCACAAATAACTTACTGTTAATGCTCAATCGCTTGGCCGGAAGCGCTGACGAAATGAGCAGTTTCGTGCAGGATTTAAATAAGCACTTGCGGAACTCTCAGCAAGATTTTGAGCGCCTCGAACGCGAGAAAAACGAGCAGATTCAAAAACTGGAGGACATTATTAAGAACTCTGATATGACCACCAAAGACAAAGATGTTCTTGAAAGCGTCGCAAAATCCCTCATTGAAGCAGAAACCCCAATCAACCTCAATCAGTGGATAGGCTCTAATGCAGCGGCAATAGCTGGCCTCGGAGCCTTTAGTGGCTTCGGAAACGTAATAAGAAACAAGGAATTTGACCGATTAGGCAATAAAGTTCGCGCTGGCATGTCGTTCCCAACTCTTCATGGAGTCGGTGGACTTGTCGGTTTGACAACTATTGCTGACCAACTTAATCATATTGACAAGCTCGGCCAAGCCGGAAAACCCCTTGCGCAGGTTGATCAGCTGGCCCAAAGTGCTGTCGAATTTGACCAAGTGACGCAACCTCCTAGAAAAAAAGGTCCGCTTCCCCCTAAACAGAACCCTGAAAAGGAATAGCCTAAGTTCTTGAATTAGGAAATTATTTGCTTTACAACTCGATATTCGAAGCTGCCCCGTCCACGTTCCTTGAGTATTACAACCAATATCTGGGCGAGCAGACGCATAAAACCAGCCACAAGACTGGCCAGGGCTTGAGCAGGGCTCACCCGCTTCAAGCCCACGAGTAAAACCTTCGTCACCCTCAAGATTAGCCAGGGCGTCCCCCGGGCCCAGGTGCTGCAGGCCACCGCACCGAGTCGAGCTTCAACCGCTACTGTGGTCGAGGAAGAGTTGCTAGCCACCTGCCGCAAAACTGCCCGCACCATGGCCAATAGGCTCGCGCCGGCATCGGTGTGCGCCGCTGCCGATGTTGGCATCGGCACTTTAAGGTGCAATGCAAACTAATTAATGGCAGTCCCGCTTGGAAATACCCTTTTTGCAACGACACCAGACAATCGACGCATAATTAACCCGCTATTGCCGTTGTGAGGATTCCTAATCCTACATCTTCTTATATGACGACTCCCCTACGCTTGCTGTTGCTGGTCCTGCTGACGAGCAGCACCCTTGTGCTCACCGATTGCAGCAAAACCACGGACCCGGCGGGACCCACGCGCACGGAGCGGGAAAAATTCTTGACCGCCCCGAATTGGTTCTATAGCAGCATTACGAAAATACGAGCGACCCCGGCAGGCGTGGTGACGACGACCCCCAATTATGAGGCAGGCTTTGACCCGTGCTCCTTGGACGACCTTACCCGCTACAAGACGGACCATACCTTTTCGGTTGACGAAGGACCGCTGAACTGCAACATCATCGGGCGCACGTTGACCGGCACGTGGGAATTGGCGGCCAACGACACGCAACTGGTGCTGAATCCCGACCAACCCAATCCCGCTCCACACCAGATTCAGGCCCTCACCGCCACCTCCTTGTCGTATACCATTTCCGAGTATACCCAATCCGACGGGACGCTGATTCGCCTGATCGCCCATTTTACGGCCCGGTAGCAGCCACTCGTCACCGCACAGACGACGGCAGGCCTGGGGAATCAGACAACGAGCAGGCCCCGGCCCAGTACAGGACAACTGAAACCCTTTAGAACAGGTGCTTCTGGGTGCTAGCCGCCCCTGCAAAAGCGACCAATTGGTGCCTTTGGGCAGTTGAATTGTCCGAAAACCTACTCGTTCTCGAAATAGCTCCGCTCCCCCCGCCACCGGCCCCGAAAACGCGCGTTCTCGGGGCCGGTGGCGCAGAGGTTTTGCGAACGGGGCCGCGGGGGGCTCGGCCCGGGGGCTAGCGCCTGGCGAACATGGCCTCCAAATGGGGGCGGTATTTCGCGAAAAAGGCATCCGGTGCCTGGGCCAGCTCCTGCTCGGCCTGCGCCTGCGCCTGACGGGCCGCGGTCAGCGCCTGCGTCGCCTGGGCCAGGGCCCGCTCGGCCTGCTCGGCGCGGGCTTTCCATTTCGTGGCCCGCGCGTTGCTCGCCGCCAGTTGGGCGGCCTGCTGGCGGGCCCGCACGGCGGCGGCCTCCGCCTCGGCGGGGTCCGCCGCGACCGGGGCCGCGGCCGTGCCCAGCACCCGGGCCTTGGCGTAGGGGCCGGGCGTGGCGTAGCCGGCGGCGGCGGCCTGGGCGGCCACGGCGTCGTACGCGTCGGGCAGCAGGTTGAGCGTGAGCGTGCGCCGCGGGTCGTTCTTGTAGGGCATGGGCAAACGCACCGGAATAGGGGGCAACGCCGACCATCGGAGTCGCCCGCCGGGGCCCGGTAAAGCTACGGCCCCGGGGCGTATTCTCCCGGGGCAGCCGGGGGTATTCTCCCGTAGAGCCGGGTGTATTCTCCCGTAAAGCCGGGTGTATTCTCCCGCGTGCGGGGGGCGAATACGCCCGCGCGACGGAGGGCAGGGCCCGGCTAGTCGGACGGTTGAAACGGCAAAAGGAGTCACATGCCGTCAAAAACGGTGGCAAACACGCTCCATTTCGGGTTCCGCGGCCTGTTTGCAAAGAGCACCGTTTGGCTGAACGTTCTATATTGAAGGCCCTTTCACTTTGCTCTATGGCTATCAGTATCAAAGAGGCGGCTATGGTGTTGGGCTGCGGTCTGTTCTGTGTCGGGATGGCGCGGTGGAGTAGCCATACCACGGACCAGGTGCTTCAGCAGGGGAAGACCACTGTTTGTACCGTGTCTGGGTCTGGCAATAATATGATTGTCGGGTTTGCAGTTGACGGAGCTGCCCAGCAAATCGTGATAGGAAGGCCCTATGCGAGGCTCTATGAGGGCGAAACCTTTGCCTTGAAGTACCTGGACGATGACCTCAAAAATGCAGAGGTGCTGTTCTGGGAACCGGTATTTGACAGTAAGCTCTTTGCGCCAACACCGGCGACTTCCTTAGAGGATTCGTGGACGAATCCGCCCGTGTCTTTCACCTATACAGTCGATGGCAAAAACTTCGAAAGAAGCCAAAAACTCCAGCCGGGTAAAGAGCTTGATGAGCTGAAACAAGTACGGGTTTTGTACAAAAAGTCAGACCCAAGAATAGCTTACTTAGTGTACGAACGCTAATCATTCCGCTCGTCTAGCCTTGGACCCTATTCTTAAACGCTTTACTCTCGATCGCTTGCCTGGGATGTTTCATTGTATCCAGTTAAGCGGTTTTGCTTTGGGCCTTCTGCCTTTTTATCATCTCGCTTTTTGCAAGATGATAAACCCTTTGCAGCTCCTCTTCGCTTTTCCTGGGATAGCTCCTTCTTAAATTGACCATAGCGTCATCTTCATCGCCTACCATCATTTTTGCATACCAATACATTTCTCCTAAAGTCGATAGAAAATCAGGGTCATTTAAGATGTTAGACAGTTGGTTTTCTACCTCATAACGTTCCGATGCCTCGGCTTGCAACGAATCTTTACTCTTTTGAATCAAGACCGCTTCTTGCTCTCTAATATCCGCTAACTTGGCCAATCTGGCCTCCTCCGGCAATTGATTCGCCGCGTCTCTTTCGGGTTGTAAAGCCACATTGGCGGCAACCTGTGCCGCTACCCCCTGCGCGGTTTCAATAACATCCTTACGAAATGCCACTTTGACCCCGAAAGCCTCTCCATCGCTCACTCGATTCAGCAAGTCCCGAATTTCGGACTTAAAAAGGATAAGAAAGTATCCTGAAATATATAAGACAACCGCCGGCAGGGAGATTAGAACTTTCATGTATTCCAGGCAGAGCACTGGCAACGAGTATTCTGTTGGTGAGGCGTCCATGATGGTTTGTGGATAAGGGCTGGCGGGTTTGAACAAATCTACCTTAAACCCGCACAGTTCTACGCCAACAAAGCCCCCCCTTGGAACGTGCAATAAGGGGTGTCAAAAACGTCCCGCAAAAACCGTCTTCCCGGCCCCGAAAACGGCCCTGCCGAATTACGCCGAAAAGGGCTCCATTATTGGATGAGCGTACGAAAAACCACTCCTTCTCGAATAGCTCTGCTACCCCACCAACGGCCCCGAAAACGCGCGTTCTCGGGGCCTTGTTATGGCAGGTTTTTCGAACGTTCGCGAGCGCCGCTC
>NZ_JADQDQ010000018.1 GCF_015694725.1 Hymenobacter jeongseonensis
GTAGCGGGCTTGTGGACAAGCCCATGTGAAATCAAGGACCGCATTCACCTGTTCAGCAAAAGGGTCCGAAAAGTAAAACGAGCGTTAATATGCGCTATGAAAACGCGGATTATGTACATCGAAAACAAGGAAACGGGCGAAGCACACATCGGCCGGGTCACGTTTTCGCGCACGATGCAGACGGTTTATTACCAAGACAAAGTCTTGCAGCGGGGCGGGAGTGAGAGCATCAAAGGCAATTTTTTCGACGTCGCTACCAATGAAGAATACTGGGTGTCTGGCCCCAAAAAGCGTGGGGGCGACGCGCATTATGAACGAGTAACCCTGCTCATCGACGAGGACGTGAAAGAAGAGTACTGGACCACCATTCGCGCTCCTCAGTAAAAATCGGGCCTTGCGCGTTCAGCAAAACGGTGGATTAACGCACTGTATTTATTCAGTCCCCAGCAGCCAGTTGGGCAGGTGCACGAACAGGGCGTAGTCCGTCAGTTTTTCCGCCTCCTCGGGGCCGAAGTGCTCGGCGTACAGGATCTGGTTGCGCGTGGTGTTGTAGGTCAGCTCGGCGAAGAAACCACTCGGCATTTGGTACAGGTGCACGGCCTCGTCGACTTCCTGCCAGCGCCGGGCCAGGTAGCGGCCGTGGGCCACGACGGCGGCGATTTGGTCCTCTTCCGACAAGGCGTGGAATAGCGCACGGTTCATGCCGCCAAAGTACGGCCCGCCCAGCAAAACGAGCGTTACTTTAACACCATGAGTAATGATGGACAAACACTCGTTCGAGAATACGTAGACGCGGCCTTAGCCTATTTGGCCGCCCACGAGTTGATGCGGGAGCCCGCATTTATCGTGGATGCCGCTATGCTGGACTCTTCGCAACCGATAACGGCGGGCTTGTTGGGCGACATGGTTGCCTGGAAGCCTATCGCCAGCACCGCTACCGAGGCGGATATCCACGAGTTGGAAGCCGCCATCGGCCACTCCTTCCCGGCGCTGTACGTCGCATTCCTGCGGTACCGCCACTTTTATGAACTGGATGAAGCGGCGGGCATCTCGTTCATCATGCACGACGTCAAAGAGTGGAAAGCAGGCCTGTGGGACCACTACTTCTTTTTACATGAACCGGGCACCCTGCGGCAGCAGGGGTACATTCAGTTCGCGTACGACCTGGACTTGAAGCCCATTTGCTTTGACTTTGCCCACTGCACACCGGACGGGCAGGATTGCGCCGTGGTTCGCGTGCTGGATCTCTACCAAGACCCAGCGCCTACGCAGCGGCTATATGGTTCGTTTTTCGACCTGCTGCTGGACATGCGTGCTGCACAAGTGCAACGAGACGCACTTGACAAGTAAGCTGGCAACTTTCCGAAGGGTGTTCACCTAAACGGTCGTACCGGTAGGCAGAACCGTTTGGTAGCCGCTTCTAAGCGTTTCTAAACGGTTACCCGAACGGTTTACGCGGGGGTATTCTCCCAATTGGGCGGGCGGGCGAACACCTCTTAGTGAGCGGCACCGGTCAGTTAAACGGTCCGAAGCGAAACGCGCTCCGATCAGGGAAAGAAGCTTTATTCAAAATCCTTGGATTTTAGTCGGCGGCTGATGCTTCGGGGAAGTGGCCCCCCACTCCGGTAGGCGCGGTCGGCCTCGTCCTCCTTATTCTCGTTGAAGCGTATTTTCTTGCCAATGCCAATGGCGGCAGGAATGCCGCCGAACACGGCATACGTGAGGGCTACCCGGTGGCGTTGTTCCCCGTGCCCCCAGCAAGTACCCCCCGTGTGATGGCTCCGGTGAAAGCAACGCCAAGGATTATCCACCGGTTACCGCCACGGCGCCGGCGGTCGTACATGTTGCCAAGGGCTTTTAGGGTGTCGCGGCGGCCGACTGACAGTTCCCCAGGAACAGGGCGGGGCGTAGCCAGCGGGGGGGGCGTTTGGGCGTGGGCAGACAACGAGAATAGGCTCAGCAGCAACAGCAGGTAATATTTGGTCATTCTTTCTTGAAAGTAGTAAACGGTTCGGCTGACGAAAGTAGAGGGTGGTTGTCCATCGTAGGCCAGGCAAGGCAGCAACAAGGTATCCGTAACCGAGGCATACAACCAGGCCTAGACGACGCCATGTTTAAGCAAACGGTCCGAATAGTAAAACGAGCGTTCCTTTGATTGCGGTGAATGGGCTGGCCGGGCCCAAACCGCTCGACCAATCCCATGCGCCTTTACGTTGTCTACCTGCTGGCGGCTTTTTTGAGTGTCTGGCTGGTGCTTTTCTACCGCGGCCTCTCGGCTGGATTGGTCAATCCCCTCCCCCTTATTGCGTTCGTCGGGGGCGTGCTGCTCTCGGCCGGGGCGGCCCCGGTCCTCGTCTACCGGGCCCGGGCGGGGCTCTGGCTCGGCACCCTGGGCTATGTCTTGCTGCTGCCCTACAGCGCCGTGTTGTGGGCGTACGTGCTGGTGGACTGGAAGGGGCACTGGCTGTCGCCCGTGGTCCTGCTGCCCGGCGTGCTCGTCTTGGTCAGCAGCTATGCCACGGCCCGGTCCTTGCACCGGCCCTCTACATACTGGTTGCGTTTTCCCGCTGCTGCGTGGGGCAAGCGCGGCCTGGCGCTGCTGCCCTTGCTGCTATGGGGAAGCTATTGCCTGAGCACGTGGGCGTTCTGGTTGTAACGCCCACGCGGCGCGGCTCTCCAGTAGTGAATTCATCTACGACTTCTGTTCAGCCAAACGGTCGGAAATGCAAACCGAGCTAGTGGAACGGCGACACCCGTTCACCCTTGTTCGCCACGACGTGCGGGGGTATTCTCCCACCTCCCCCGGGAGAATACCCCCGCACGTCGTGGCGAACAAGGGTGGCGTGTTGAAAAAAAAGCTTATGTACTATAAAATATTGATAAGCAAACGGTTAACTTGGACTCAAATAGAGGGCAAGCGTCGGCGCATATCAGGGTGATTCCGATAACAATAATTTGCTAATCAATGATTTATGACCTGGTGGCACCGAACTGGACGGATGCGTAGGGATTCGGGCATGTTACCGCTGCGCGCGAAACGCCGTTTCTTATGTAGGATAACGCACTGATTATCAAGGTTCCCAGGCACTTAAGAACCGCCGTTTGGCCGTGTTCGCCGGGCTGTTTCTTATGTGCTGTATCGTCCTGATTACGTACAGTTTACTGTTAATAGAACGAGGCAACGGCAGGCGTTGAAACGCCCGGGGAAACGGACGCGCCGTAGAACACGGTCTAAACCCACGGTTCTTAAGTGGCTGTAGGCCCTGATTACAAGCGCGTTATCCTACTTAAGAAACGGCGCTGCGGCGCGCATGGCCCAACGGGCGACGTATTGTGCGCCACAACCCGTTTCTTACGTGCCGGTAGCCCTTCACTACCAGGACGTTAGGCTACTTAAGAAACGTGCCGTGGCGCGCGGTTCCGGAAAAAACCCGTTTGGCGTCCCTTTCGGACGGTTGTTAAGTGGCTGGGGAGCTTGACCACCAGCGCGTTATCCTACTTAAGAAACGCGCCCCCCAACGCCCCGGTTGGAGGGCCCGAACGGCGTTTCTTAAGTGCCTGGAAGGCCTGATTGCCAACGCGTTATCCTACTTAAGAAAAGACGTCTGGCGTGCCCTGAAAACGAACTTTTCGCTGCACGAAGTAGGGCCACTAGCTGATAGCCAAGTGGTTACCCGTTGTTATTTCGGTTAAAGCAGCCGATTGCATCCACCCGAAATGCCCGTTTTTTGCGTGTATTTATTGATTGCAAACTACTGATAATCAAAATATTATGCCACTTAAGCGCGTGTGGCGTGGTCGTACACCGCAAAAAGGAGAAAATAGCGCCGGCGTTTGCGTTCGCCACCGACGGGCGGGGGGATCCAACTGAAAACACACGTCGTTTTTTCGTTCGATTCCCCGGCGTGCCCCAGACAGCGGCCCTTTCGGGCGTCGTACCTCTGCCGACCACTGGGATACCGAAAGAGGCCTGCCACCACCGTTCGCAAAACCCTTTCGCCGAACGCCCCGAAAATACGGGTTGTTGAGGCCTTTGGCGGGGGTAGCGGGACGGTTCGGGAATGGGTAGAATTTCGAACGAACCATGATGACAGGTCTTTTTATTAACCCATGGAAGCTGGGCGTTTTTGCGGTGGCCAGTGCTGTAAAAACTCAGACAGCAATACCTAATCTTGCTGCAACCCGGTTCGCAAGCGGTGAACGAATACTTTTTGGATACTACCGTTACACGGTGCCTTTGGAAGGGAAATGGCTGGCACTCTACTGCCTGTAGAACCTGTGGCCGCATCTGGCTTCCTTTATTAGTCAGCAGGGGTTACATCCCGGCAGTGACGGCGTTACTTTTGGTAAATTGCCCAAGTCAGCCCCGGGCTGAATGACTTCCCCTATGTCCCAACTGGATTTCTTCGCCAGCGCCCCGACGCCGGCGATTCCTAAGCCTGCTACCACCGTGCCCCAACTTGACCTGAAAACCCTCGAATCCTGGCTCTGGGATTCGGCCAACATCCTGCGCGGCAGCATCGACAGCTCCGACTTCAAGAACTACATCTTCGGGCTGCTCTTCCTCAAGCGGGCCAACGATGTGTTTGAGGAGGAAGTGGACGCCATTGTGGCCCGCGACGGGGTGAGCCGCGAAGACGCCGAGGAAGACACCTACTTCCACATTCCGGCCGAAGCCCGCTGGGCCGAGGTGAAGAAGGCCACCGAAAACATCGGCGTGGTGCTAGACAAGGCCTTTGCCGCCATCGAGCGCGACAACACCCAGCTGGAGGGTGTGATGACGGCCACCAAGTTCGGCGACAAGGAAAAGCTCTCCGACCACACGCTGCAACGGCTGCTGAGCCACTTCAACCGCCACTCGCTGCGCAACGCCGACCTCTACACCCCCGACCTGCTCGGCGATGCCTACGAATACCTCATCAAGCAGTTTGCTGACGACGCGGGCAAGAAGGGCGGCGAGTTCTACACCCCGCGCGGGGTGGTGAAGCTGGTGGTTGGCCTCATCAAGCCCGAGGCCAAGAACCGGGTGTACGACCCCACCTGCGGCTCGGGCGGCATGCTGATTGAGGCGGCGCGCTACATTGCCGAGCAGCCGAACGGCAAGGTGGGCAACAATATCAACGTGTCGCTCTACGGGCAGGAGAAAAACCTGGGCACCTGGGCCATTGCCAAGCTCAACATGCTGCTGCACAATTTCGACAGCGCCGACCTGCGCAAGGGCGACACCCTGGTGAGCCCCGCACACAAGAACGGCGACAACGAGCTGATGCTCTTCGACCGGGTGATTGCCAACCCACCCTTCTCGCAGGACCGGTGGTGGACGCCCGCCGAGGTGAGCCAGGAAAAGAAGCTCGACAAGCACGGCAAGGAGAAGGAAATTGCGCCGAACTACGCCAGCGTGGTGGTCGACAACTTTGGGCGGCTGCACTACGGCATTCCGCCGCGCGGCTACGCCGACATGGCCTTTCTACAGCACATGCTGGCCGTGCTGAAGCAGGACGGCCGCATGGGCGTGGTGCTGCCCCACGGCACACTGTTTCGGGGCGGGGCCGAGGGCAGCATCCGCCAGAAGCTGCTCGAAGCCGACCTCGTGGAAGGCATCGTGGGCCTGCCCTCGGCGCTGTTTTACAACACGGGCATTCC
Source organism: Hymenobacter jeongseonensis (assembly GCF_015694725.1). GTDB lineage: Bacteria > Bacteroidota > Bacteroidia > Cytophagales > Hymenobacteraceae > Hymenobacter > Hymenobacter jeongseonensis. The sequence continues at coordinate 5,644 of NZ_JADQDQ010000018.1, forward strand.
GGCGGCCATCTGGGTGCTGGCCAAAACCAAGACGCCCGCCCGGCGCGGCAACGTGCTGCTGCTCGATGCCAGCCAGGAATTCAAGCCTGGCAAAAACCAGAACGAGTTGGAAGACCACCACGTCGAGCGCGTGTTGGCAGCATACAATGCGGGCCAGGACGAAGATAAGTATATGCGAGTGGTATCGCTGGCTGAAATCAAAGCCAATGATTACAACCTGAACGTCTCTCGATACATTGACCGTAGCGAAGAAGCAGGAAGCATTGACTTGGATTTTGTTAAAGCCTCTTTACAGGAATTGGAAGAAAAGGAAGCAGAAGTTGATGCTAAGCTTAATGCTCTGTTGGAGGAACTAGGGATATGATGAGCTCTAATAATAAGCTTCCGGAGGGTTGGGCATGCGTCACCCTTGGTGAGCTGACCAAAAACGTCAGTATCAAAAACGCAGATAAGAAAGTGGAGCACGTTGTTTCTGTGACTAAGCATAGAGGCATCGTCAACTCACTGGATTTCTTCAAAAAGCAGGTTTATAGTAAAGAACTATCGACTTATAAAATCATCAAGAAGGAGCAATTTGCCTACGCAACCATTCATCTAGATGAAGGCTCGATTGGTTTCCTAGCAGATTACGATGAGGCTGTTTTGAGCCCCATGTACACTGTTTTTGAGGCAAAGAAGAATAAAGTTGATACCCAGTTTCTATTCACTGTGCTTAAATCGGAGCGCCTCATAAATATTTATAACCACATAGGGTTGGGTAGCATAAATCGTCGTAAATCCATTCCTTACTCTGTATTCGCTAAGATTGAAATCCTGCTTCCTCCGCTTTCCGAGCAGCGGAAAATAGCCGAAATCCTATCAACGGTGGATGAGAAAATGGCCGTAATTGACGAACAGCTAGCGCAAACCCAGGAGCTGAAAAAGGGCCTGATGCAGCGCCTGCTGACGAAAGGCATCGGGCATACCGCGTTTAAAGATTCGCCGCTGGGGGAGATACCGGAGAGTTGGGAAGTCAAGCGAATAAGTGAGGTGTCAAGCTATGTTGATTACCGTGGCAAAACCCCTCCTAAAGTGGATTCTGGTGTGTTTCTGGTCACAGCTAGAAATATTAAGAATGGGAAAATCGACTACTCTCTGTCAAAGGAGTTTGTGCCTATCGATGAGTATGATGAGATTATGAGCCGTGGCAAACCTCAAATTGGTGACGTGCTAATTACAACTGAAGCACCAATGGGAGAAGTTGCTGCAATTGATAGAGAAGATATTGCCTTGGCGCAACGCGTTATCAAGTACCGGGCCGATAGTTCACAACTTGATAGCGGGTATTTCAAGTATTTTCTACTTGGACCTCAGTTCCAAACAGCCTTAGATAAAGAATCAACAGGTTCAACAGTGAAAGGCATCAAAGGAAGTAGACTGCACAAAATGCAGTTAATAATTCCTTCTTCCTTGGCAGAGCAGCGCCAAATAGCCGAAATCCTGACCACCGTCGACGACAAGCTGCAAGTCCTCACCGACAAGAAAGCCCAGTACCAGGAGCTCAAGCGCGGGCTGATGCAGCAGCTGCTCACGGGGCAGCGGCGGGTGCGGGTGGCGCAGCCGGAAGCAGCGCTGGCGTAAGCACGCCTTCTAGCCCGGGCGTGCTTCAATCAAGGTTGGACCCAAGCCTTGCGAACCTACAGTTTACCTTAAGCCTCTATGAAGCTACCACTACCCCTTTCTTATGTTGGTGCACTAGGTTGGTGCGTGTTTGCTGGATTGTCACTCGGGTTGGGAGCAACTGTCCGAGCGCAGACCTTTGGGCCAATGACCCCCTATTCGGTTGGGGTTGGCCATGCGCCGTTGGGCATTGCGCTGGCCGATATCAACAACGATGGCCACCTGGACCTCTTGACTGCCAATGACCCAACCCATACCGTGAGCGTACTGCTCGGGCTGGGCAAGGGCTCACTGGGCTCAGCCGCCGCTTTCCCTACCGGGACAGCCGGCGCCGTGGCCCTGAAAGTGGGCGACATCAACCGCGACGGTCGCCCCGATGTGGTGATGGCGGGCAGCACCACGGGCGGTCTGCTGCTGGGCATGCCCAACGGCACGCTCACGCCCCCTATGGCTCAGTTTCCCTTGAACATGACCAGCAATCCTGGCGCCCTGGCCTTGGGCGACGTAGACGGGGACGGCTTTCTGGATATCGTCACGGCGTACGGCGCCAGCACCACCAGCGGCAATTTCGACCAAGCCACGGTGTTGTTGGGCCGCGAGTTTAATGCGTTTGCTCCGGCTGTGGCGTACCCGCTGGCCCCGGGCAGCCGGCCCGAAGCCGTGGCCTTGGGCGACGTAAACAACGACGGTTGGCTGGACATTGCCACGGCCAATGCCAATGGCGATGCCGTTGGGTTGTTGCTGGGCCACGGCAACGGCACGTTCGGCCCCGCGTCGAGCCTCTCGGTGGGGGCAGGCACCGGGCCGCTGGGCATCGCGGTGGTCGACGTAAACGGCGACCTTCGGCCCGACTTGGTCACCGCCAACCACGCCGGGACCGTGAGCGTGCTCCTGAACGCCGGCGGCGGCACGTTTAGCCCCGTGGCCACGTACCCGGTCGGCTCCTTCCCCGTGGGCATCGTGCTGGGCGACGTGAACAACGACGGCTACCCAGACGTCGTGACGGCCGGCTTCGGCAGCAACCAGTTATCGGTGTTGCTTGGCAAGGGCACCGGCGCGTTTGGCCCGGTGACCACTTACGCCACGGGCCCCACGAGCGGCCCGCTCAGCGCTGCCATTGGCGATGTAAATGGTGATGGGGCAGCAGACCTTGTTTCGGCCAACTTTAACGCGGGCAATGCCGGGGTATTCGTGAGCGCAGTGCCCGTGCTCACGCTCACGGGTTCATCCAGCAGCAGCGCGGGCGCACCGCTTACGCTGCAAGGAACCCGTTTGGCCGGTGCCACCCAGGTCACCTTCACCAATCTGGCGCAAGTGGTGACGGCCGTGCCCGCCACCCAATTTACCAGTACCAACTTCACCGGCACACCCAATACCATCGGGCTTACGGTGCCGGCCAGCCTGACGGTTGGCTCCTATCGGGTGGCCGTTGCTACGCCGCGCGGCAATAGTCCCACTGCCAGCTTCACCGTGACTGCTCCGCTGGGGGTGAACAAACGCTTATTAGGGAATTTAATTGATATTTTCCCGAGCCCAGCTCACGCGAGGGTGACCGTGCGGGTGCAACCCCTGACGGGGGTAAGCACCGTTCGCTTAAGTCTGCGCGACGCGCTGGGGCAAACCGTGCGTTTGCAAAATGCGACGCTGTCCCCTGCCGGTCTGCGGCAAGAATTTGACCTGCAGGGTTTGGCTCCCGGGGTGTACCTGTTGCAAGTGCAGGCCGGCACGGCCCTGACGACGCGTCGATTCTTGGTGCATTAGACCGCTTCACTTTCCCTAAAGCCAGATTTGTCACGACCTCTATTCTTTCCACTGCGTGTCTTCTACCCCTGAGTTTCTTACTTCCGAGCAACCGGCGTTGGTGCTGCTGCAAAAGCTGGGCTACCAGCACCTGAGCGGTGCGGCCCTGGCGGCCGAGCGGCCCGATATCACGCAGGTCGTGCTGCCCCAGCGCCTGCGGGCTGCCATTGCCCGCCTCAACCCGCTGCTCGATGCGCATAACCAGCAAAAGGCCTACGACCGGGTAACGTCCGGGCCGGGCTCCTCGCTGATGGAGGTAAACGAAGAAGTGTGGAAGCTGCTGCGGGGCAATGCTGAGTGGTCGCTGAAGCAGGATGTAGCTGGCAAGCCCGAAGACCTGCCCATCCGCTACCTCGACTACCAGACGCCCGCCAACAACGACTGGCTGGTGGTGAACCAGCTCAAGTTTCACGGCAAGGCCGGCAATTCCATCCCCGACCTGGTGGTGTATGTCAACGGCCTGCCGCTGGCCGTGGTGGAGTGCAAGGCCAGCGGCGTTATCAAGGAGCCCATCAGCAGCACCTGGAGCGAGCTGAACTTTTACCAGGGCAATTCCGAGCGGCTGTTTCACTACAACCAACTGTGCGTGGGCGCCTGGGGCGTGGGCGGGCGCTACGGGGCCATTGGCACGCCGCAGCCGTTTTACTCCCGGTTTCGCGCCCCCGACGACGAGCCCGAACTGCTGGCCCTGCTGGGCGGTACTCAGCCCACGGCGCAGGACCAGCTGCTCTTCCACCTCTTCGAGCCCACGCGGTTGCTCGACCTCGTGCGCCACTTCGTGCTGTTCGAACTGGAAGAGGGCGGGCGCGTGGTGAAGAAACTGCCGCGCTACCAGCAGGTGCGGGCCGTGAACAAGACCATCGCCAAGCTCCGGGCCCACCAGCAAGGCGGCGTGGTGTGGCACACCCAGGGCAGCGGCAAATCGCTCACCATGGCCTACCTCACGCGCAAGCTGCAAGCCCAGGAGTACGGCTTCGACAACCCCACGGTGCTCATCCTGACCGACCGCCAGGAATTGGACCGGCAGATTACGAAAACCTTTCGCAACGTCGGCTTCAAGCGCGTGCAGCAGGCCACGTCGGTGCGCCACCTCGACATGCTGCTCCGCAACGACTACGGCGGCATCATCACCAGCACGCTCCAGAAGTTCCAGCAAGCTGACCAAGACGCCCCCGATACCGCCGACGCCTCAGTTGAGTCGGATGACTTGACCACGCCCGTCGATGCCACCGCGCCCGCCCCACGCCCGGGACGCACTTCCCAAGCCATCGAAGGCAATAGCCTCGTCACGGTGGAGGAAGAATTGGTAGCTGGCAAATGGCGGGAAGTCAGCCGCACCACCATCGAACTGGTGCCGCTGAGCCGCAAGCAGAACCTGTACGTGCTGGTGGACGAGGCCCACCGCAGCCACTACGGTTTCCTGGCCGCGTTCATGCGCACGGTGCTGCCGGAAGCCAAGTTCATCGCCTTCACCGGCACGCCCATTTCCAAAGAAGACAAGTCGACGCTGGCTGAGTTCTACGGCCAGGACTATCTCGACGTGTACACCATCGTGGAGTCGGTGGCCGACGGCGCCACCGTGCCCTTGCTCTACGACGCCGGCATTGCCCGCCTCGACGTGAAAAAGGAAGCGCTGGACCAGGAATTTGAAGAGCGGTTCGGACACGAATCCGAGGAGAAGAAGGACAAGCTAAAAGACGAGGCGCTGCTGAAATACCAGCGCTCCGCCGGCCGCATCCGCGACATCAGCCTGCACCTGCTGGAGCACTTTAAGGGCAAGATTTACCCCGATGGGCACAAGGCCCTGCTGGTGTGCTCGGGCCGGCAGGCTGCCCTTGATTACCAGCAAAACATGCTGGCGCTCCGGCAGTCCGGCTTCCACGATTTCACCACGAAAGTGGTGGTCAGCCTGGGCTCGCCCAAGTCGGACCCCATTGCCCGCGATTATTTCGAGCGCCTGGCCTGGAACCGCGAAAACCCGCACGACCCGCTGCCCTTGCTCGTCACGCCCACCGAGGACATCAAAGGCGTCACCGAGGATTTTAAGCTGCCCTTCGGCGATGAGTCGCAAATGGACCAGTCGGGCAAGCGCAAGAAGCACGACAACACGGCCATCCTCATCGTGTCGGACATGCTGCTCACGGGCTACGACGCGCCCATCGCCGCCTGCCTCTACCTCGACAAGCCCTTGAAAGAGCACAACCTGCTCCAGGCCATTGCCCGCGTCAACCGCACTTACAAGAGCAAGGCGGCCGGTTACATCATCGACTACAACGGCGTCACCCAGCACCTCATCAAGGCCCTGGAGATTTTCAGCGGCGACCTGCGCCCCGACGACCTCCTGCGCAACCTGAGCGAGGAAATCCCCCAGCTGGAGCTAAACCACGCCAAGCTGCTGGCCTTCTGCAAGCCCCTCAAGGCCAACAAGGGCTACCAGCGCGAGGCCTTCATCGAAGAGTGCATCCGGTTCATTGAGCCCTTCCACCGCCGCGACGAGTTCAAGGCCTTGCTGCGGGTCTTCAACAAGTCGGTGAACATCGTGCTGCCCCATAAAGCAGCGCTGCGGTACGAAGGCGACTTCAAGCTTTTCAACGAAATCAAGGTGCGCGCCCGCAACACCTACCCCGATGACGAAGAGCTAAAGGTGAGCCCCGACGAGAGCAAGATGCTGCAACAACTCATCAACGACCACCTCACCTCTCAAGGCGTACAAAACCTGCTGGCCGAGCCCGTCAGCATCATCGACCGGGAGCAGTTCAAGCAGGAAATCCTGAACGCCTCGCCCGGCACCAAAATGCTGAAGATGCGCAATCAGCTCAAGCACGTCATCCGGCTGGGCATGGACCGCAACCCCGATTACTACAAGCCCCTGGCCCAGCGCCTCGAAGAGCTGCTGAAAGAATACGAAGCCCAGCGCATCGACCAAGCGCAGCTATTGCTGGCATTCACGCAGTTGCAGGACGACGTTATCAACGAAAACCAGGAGGGCAACGCCCACGGCTTCCTCACCGAAGGCCAGGTGGCCGTATTCAATTCGATGAAAACCGTCTTCGACGGCGAGGCCGCCACTGCCACCACCAAGCTGTTTGAGCTGGTGAGCGGCGAGCTGGAAATCGTGGGCTGGCGCGACAAAGGCGAAGTCCGGAACGACATGGAAAGTAAAATCCGCAAGCTGCTCGTGGGCAAGCTGGATCGTTCGGAAGCGCGCCTGAAAGCCCGCGACTTGGTCGAAATCCTCCGTAAAAATTAGCCAAATGCGCAGCGTACAATACGGCGACCGCACCATTGCTTACTCCGTGCAGGAGCGCCCCGACCTCAAGGCCCACTACCTCAGCGTCGATAAAGACCAGGGCGTGGTGCTGAAAGGCTTGCGCCTGCCCGCCCCCCAGTCCGATAAACTAGTGCTCCGCAAAGCCCGCTGGATTCTGGAGAAGTTGGCCCTGGTACAAGCCGTAGCCGCGGAAGACATCGTAACGGGCTCCCGCATCACCTACCTGGGCCGGCAGTACTACACCGAAGTCGTGGTTGATGAAGCCGAGCCCAAGGCACGCATCACCTTCAACCACTCGCGCTTCCGCATTCACGTCAGCCCGGCTGTTGCCGACCGGCAAGCCGCCATTCAACAGGCGCTCACCGCCTTTTTTCGAGCCAAAGCCGAGGAGAAGCTTACGCCTCGGGTGCGGCAATGGGCGGCTAAAACGGGGTTGGCTTACGCTGATTTCAAGGTTCGCACGATGGAAAAGCGTTGGGGCAGCTGCACCGGTGCCAATACCATTTTGCTGAACCCGAATGTGGTAAAACTGCCCTATACATTGATTGACTACGTCATCGTGCACGAGTTGTGCCACACCAAGGTTAAGGACCACTCCAAAACCTTCTGGACGGAACTGAGCCAGCATTTGCCCCAATGGAAGCAATTAGACGCGCAGTTACAACTATTTAAGTAGCAGAAGGAGGAAATAGTCGATGTAAGAATTTGAGTAAGCGGGTAATTAACCTGTTTTACGTGCTGTAAACGTCCTGTCAAATAACAATTACTTCAACTCCCTATAAACGAAAACCTCCATCGTTGCCGGTGGAGGTTGTTTTCGTGTAGATTATTTCGTGTTTGCTCTTCTCGATCGTGTAGTTTGGTAGATTCAGGTACTTGGAATAAAGTTTGAATCGTTCTTCAACCGAATGCGGTTGTTTGATGAAATGCAATACAATGTCAGGTTTTATTTCTTCAAAAAACTTCCTTTTGACGGAAAACACAATTTGCCAAAGTGCCGCTTTGATTGCTTTTGGATACCTGCTAAGATTGCTAGGTATTTTCCGTCCCTTCTTGAAGAAGAGGAACTCACTACCATAAACCAACCGGCCTTCAAAGTCCACTGATTCTACTGTGTACGACTGAATTAGCACATCAAAATCTGGGTGCAAATCACTTATATCGTATTCAAGGCTGCCGCCACTTACATCCCAATCACATGCTAGGATGCGTTCTTCTAAAAATACAAGCTCGCTCATGCGTTCGTCAATAGGCGAAGAGCTTGCTTTTGGATTCGTTCGGCACCATTCAGCCCAGTGTCCTTACGCAACTTTTCATAGCGACTTACTACGCTAGCAGCAGCGTATTTACGCCTTGCTTCTCGTAAAGCCTGCTCGTTTTCTGGGAATAATTTCTCAGTATTCTTCATTTTCGGTCTCCTTATGACAGGCATAGCCTTCTCCTGAACGAAGGGAAGCTGCGAAAAGTTAATCACTTACTTACGAAGTTACAAACAACAAAGTAAATTGGTGATTTACAGGCCCAGTTCCTTGGCCGCGTTGTGCTGGCGGACGTTATCCAGGCGGGTGTAGCGGCGGATCATGGCCGAGGTCTTGTGCTTGGTCTGGTTCATGACCTTGGAGTCGTCGGCCCCGTTGAGCTTGGACACCGTCACGAACGAGGCCCGGAGCGAGTGGGCCGTGTAGGGCGCCCCCAGGTGCTGCTGGACAATGAGGTTGATGTACTTGGTCGTCATCCGGCGGGTGGTCAGGCGCTGGTGTTTGCGCAGGGAGACGAACACACATCCCGCGTCCCGGTCCAGCACCCGCAACCAAGCTTGGAGCGCGCGAATCGGGCACAGGGCCGGGTCGGGGGAGTAAAAGATGGCCTTCTCTTCGGCCTGGCCCAGCTGGTTGGTTTTGCTCTTGTCCAGTGACACGACGAGGCCCTCCTCGTCGAAGGCCAAATCCTCGATGTTCAAGGCTTCCAACTCGGACCGGCGAAAGGCCCCGGTAAAGCCCAGCAGCAGCAGCGCCCGGTTGCGCAGCCCGGTGGGCGTCGAGACGTCGATGGCGCGGATGGTGCGCTTGAAGCTGGCCAGCGTAAAGGCCGCCGCTTGCTTGATGCGGGTCTTTTTCTCCCGGGCGATGCCTTTCAGCAGCACCTTGATCTTCTTATCCGCGGTGGGCGAGTCGTGGCCGGCCAGCGCGTGGGCCTTGGCGATGGCCGCGGCGTGGCGCTGAATGGTGGCCACCTTTTTGCCGGCGTCGGCCAACTCGGTCAAGAAACCGGCCAACGCGTCGACCGGCGCGGGCAAGGACGCCAGCTGGTGGAGCGCGCACCAACTGGTAAACCGTTTCCAGTCCCCGGCGTAGGCGCGGACGGTGTTGGCCGCCCCGCGCAGGCCGGTTTCGACGTAGCGGGTGGAGGAAGCGAGCAGGTGCGCCGGGAGCTGGGCGTTGGGCAGGGATGGTGCAAGAACTTCGGACGACACGGAGCAGGCAAAACAGCCCGCAAGTGTCGGGCTTTTCGGGGGCAAGATAGGGAACGATAATGGGGTGTTATCAGGCCTTATTAGCCCAATCAAAGTAGCGCCCCCCTCTACTTATCGCTCCCTGTCTGAAGCTTAGTTGCTGTAGTTCCTTATGTGCTGCTTTGGCAAGAGGGACCGGCTGCCCCATGCCGGAGTTGTCAGGCTTCCGCCTGGACGGGGCGATGAACGGAAAGCGGACAACAGGACTAGCCCAGGTACGATTTCAGCGACTGCGAGCGCGAGGTGTGCTGCAGGCGCCGAATGGCCTTCTCCTTGATCTGCCGGACTCGCTCGCGGGTCAAGCCAAACTGCTCGCCGACTTCCTCGAGCGTGCGCGCGGCCTGGCCATTGAGCCCGAAATGGAGCGTGAGGACGTCGGCCTCCCGCCGGGTCAGGGTCGAGAGCGCGCGCTGCACCTCCCGGCGCAGGGAGTCCCGCAGCAAGCCGGCGTCCGGCGTGTCCGCCGCCTCGTCCCCCAGCACATCGAGCAAGCCATTTTCCTCGCCCTGCACGAAGGGCGCATCCATCGAGACGTGGCGGCCCGAGATTTTCATGGTGTCCGTCACTTCGGCGGTGCTCAACTCCAGCAGCTCGGCAATCTCGTCAGCCGAGGGCTCGCGCTCGAACTTTTGCTCCAGCTCGGCGAACGAGCGGCTGATTTTGTTGAGCGAGCCCACCCGGTTCAGGGGCAGGCGCACGATGCGGCTCTGCTCGGCCAGGGCTTGCAGGATGCTCTGGCGAATCCACCACACGGCGTAGGAGATGAACTTGAAGCCCTTGGTTTCATCGAAGCGCTTGGCCGCCTTGATCAGCCCCAGGTTGCCCTCGTTGATGAGGTCGCCCAGCGTCAGGCCCTGGTTCTGGTACTGCTTGGACACCGACACCACGAAGCGCAGGTTGGCCTTGGTCAGCTTTTCGAGGGCCATCTGGTCGCCCTCGCGGATGCGCTGGGCCAGCTCGACTTCCTCGTCAATCGACACCAGGCTCACTTTGCCAATCTCCTGGAGGTACTTGTCCAGCGACTGGCTTTCGCGGTTGGTGATCTGTTTGCTGATTTTGAGCTGTCTCATGCGGGAACGGTGCGGCTTAGGAGGGGAAGAGCCCCCTATAACTCCCGGTGTGGCGGCTTGGTTCGACGGCCCTGGCGGCGATGCTTCGCTGAAGGGAGTCCGTTTGGGGCAAAAGCCTGACCGACTGAGGTCATTCAGGATGAATCAACTGCTATTTAGCGCTACCCACGTAACATTGGCGGAGCCACGTTTAACTAACGTTATAATCTTTTTCCTTGAGCCATTCAACCGAGCAGCACCTAGCGCCGGAACGCTTGGCGGACCCTGTGGCTGTGCTGCGGCGGGCCCATCCCCATTTCCTCGTAACTTATACTGGCCCCTCCCCACCCCAGCCGCGTAATGGGTCAAATTCTCCGGCCCTTCTTGGCATAAGTTTTTCGAACCATTGATTATGCGTTCAACAGCGCATGTATTCAGCTTTTCTTCCCTGTGTGCAGCTATGTAGATTGACTACAGTTCTAGGATACCAATCATTCGAGTATGAGCTATGGCCTGTTTATGGAAGGTTTTGCCGAGGCAAACAATATTCGTCTTCCCTATGGACCGCTTTGCATGTATGTTCAGTAAACTCGAATTCCAACATAACTAGTGCTTTTCGCTTCGATTAATGACTTACAGGCAGGAACCAGTTTCTGCCTGCATTTTTGAAAAGACCATAAATGCGTGTTCTGAAGGATTCAGGGTCTTTTCAGTTCTTGCAAGTAATAAAATAATTACTTGAAGCACATGTATAACATTTATTACATGAATTGCTTTTATTACATGTAATAAATGTACTTATTTTATTACTTGTTTTAGAAGCAGTGCTTTGCATACATTTGTTGCTGTCAATACTTCTACAGTAAGCACTGCAATCTATGAAAGCAAAAAAGACCGGCCCGCCGCCAATGCGGGTGTTGGCCATAACTAATAACAAGGGGGGGGTTGGGAAGACCACCAGTGCCGTCAGCATCGGCGCAGCGCTGCAACGTCAGGGAGCCCGAGTGCTGATGGTGGACCTAGACATGCAAGCTAATCTAACCAACAACCTTGGCGGCGAGTTGGAATTGGCTTTGCACGTGGGGGACGCACTGGTAGGGGCGGTGCCATTGGCTGAAGTGATTCTCACCACTGAGGCCGGATTGGATTTGGTGCCGGCCGATTTCCGTCTAGCCAGCTACGAGCCTATCATCTACAAGCAGAAGGACTACCATACGCGGCTAGCTACGGCCTTGGCAACAGTGCAGGGTACTTACGACTACGTGGTGGTCGATTGCCCGCCTTCGCTGCAGACTTTTACCTATATGGCTTTGGCGGCGGCCGACGCATACCTGATTCCCACAGAGCCGGAGAAGTTTGCCTTCGATGGTCTGCGCTTGGTAAAGGAATTAGCTGACCAAATTGAACGACGTATCAACCCTGGGCTGCAGTTCCTGGGCGTATTCTTCACCCGCTACAACGCCAAGCAACGCAATTCCATGCACGCGGCAGTGGTGCAGGCCGTGCGGGAGGAGTACGGTGAGGAATCGCTGCTGCCCAGTGTGCGGCGCGACGCAGCTGTAGTGCAGTCTCAAGTACACGTAAAGACCATTTATGACCACAAACCGGACTCTAATGCAGCGATGGATTATGCTGCTTTGGCCGAAATCGTCCGGGCCAAGCTGGCCTAATTCATGACCAGCCTCCATTATCTATCCCACCTCATTTCAAAATTCTAATGAACACGCCTCCCAAAGCCACTCAGGATGCTGTCTCCATGCTCCGCAAACCGGGCACCAAGGCCCAGCCCTCGCACCAAGCGCCGATAGGCTCGCCTAAGCCCGGAAAACGGGTTTATTCGCCTTTTAGCTCGCGCATTACAGCTGAGAACCAACTGTGTCTAGAGCAACTGGCCTATTGGAGCCGCGAAGCGAAGGTGGATATCCTCAACGATGCACTTGAAGCCTATTTTGCTTCGCGGCCGGACAGCCATGAGGCAATACCTGCCAAGCAACGGTAACAGTAAGGAAGCTAACACATTGTTTTACAGTAGAAAATGGTATAAAAAGCGCCGGCGAAAATTTCACTTTTGTGCTTTTTTTTACCTTAAAAGCTTCTCTTATCTGCTACAAAAAAGACGTAGTCTTAAAAAAATAAAGCTGCTTTATTCTTATTAGTTTACTATTATAAAGTATTATAGGTGCCGTAACTACTTGATTGCCAATGCACCCAGAGGGTCATCTGCTACAAAAAAGACGTGTATCTGCTACAAAAAAGACGTTGTGAGCAGTATATCTGCTACAAAAAAGACGTGTATCTGCTACAAAAAAGACGTTGTGACAAATTCACCTGCTACAAAAAAGACGTGCTGCTACAAAAAAGACGTTTAAATGGAAAGTCTTGATAAAACTGTGGCGCAACACAATGCGCTCATAAACGCCCGTTTCAGCTTTGTGCCGCTACAGATGCGCCTGTTTTTGGGGCTGCTGTCGCGTATTAGGCCCGATGACACCGACTTTAAGGAGCACTTCGTTCCCTTGAACGAGCTGGTGTTTGACCGTCGGGGCGGGTCGGCCTATGAGCAGGTAGATGACATGTGCAAGAAGCTAGCATCATTCACGCTATACATCGAGGACTTGGAGGAAGGTACCCGGCGCCGACGCCGCAAGCCCAGCTTTACCTACATCCCGCTGATGTCAGAGGCCCGCTACACGGCTGAGCAGGGGGGAGTGCTAGCAAGTTTCAACCCCAAGATTATGCCCTATCTGCTTCAATTGCGGGAAAGCGGCAACTTCACCACCGCAGATTTGAAGGAGGTGCTAAAGCTGAAAAGCCCACACGCGTTGCGGATTTACTGGCTGCTGAAAGAGTACGCGGACTTTGGCCGGCGCACAATGACGGTGGAGCAGTTGCGCTTTGTGCTGGACGTGCAGGAAGGAGAGTACCCCCGTTTCAGCAACTTTAAGGCTCGCATCTTGGACAAGGCACAAAACGAACTCGCGGAAACCGACATGCCGTTTACGTTCGAGCTAGAACGGGAAGGGAAGGTAGTAGAACGCATCAAGTTTTTGTTTCATCTGGCGCTATCTGCTACAAAAGAGACGTTGCCCACGGCGGAGGCGGAGTGGGGCGCGGCACTCGCCCAAATTGGGCTCAATGCCCGTAGCATCGCTCGCATCGGGCAGCAACTAGCGGAGGGCGACTACGACCTTGGATACGTCGATTTTGTTCTTGACCGCATCCAGAAGCAACATCAATTGGGCAAGGTCAAGCGCATGGCTGGAGCTATTTATAAAGCTTTGGTGGAGAAGTACTTGTTGGAGGACTATCAAGAATTGCTGAAAGCAAGGGAAACGAAGAAAAAGCCCAAAGCAGTGGCCGCTAAACCGGTAGAAGTGGCTGCTTACAGAATTGCCGAAGTGCGAGAAATGTATGATAACCCCGGGCCGTATGCAAAGCTGTTGGAGCGCGCCCCAACATTTGAAGAGCACCTGCAGCAAATCTATTTCAACCAAGGATTCGCGTACGAACAACGGGACGGTGAAGAGTGGCTGGTGAAGCAATAGACCGGACTATTATGCATACCACATCCTACCATCCCGACGTTCTCGGCTTACCTTTTGAGCAACTGGTATTGCCACAATTGCCCGACTACGAAGGCGCCGTGCAAAGCACGCTGGTCCGGCTCAGAAACTCGACTCATGGTACGAAGGCAGTGCTATACCTGCATGGTTTCAACGATTATTTCTTTCAGGAGGAAATGGCTCGGCGTTACCAGGAACATGGGTACCGGTTCTACGCCCTAGACTTGCGCAAGTACGGGCGCTCATTGCTGCCACACCAACTCGCCAATAACGTCCGCGACTTGCGCGAATACTACGCCGATATCGACGCTGCTCTGGCCGTATTGCGTGCGGAAGGCTGTGCAATGGTGATTCTCAGCGGCCACTCCACTGGAGGCCTGATAGCGGCGCTATATGCGCAGGAAGGGTCCCAACGTCACACCTTAGCAGCACTGGTACTCAACAGCCCGTTCTTGGCCTTCGCTCAAGGCTGGATGGCCCGGCACCTGGCAGTACCGTTTGCGGCGGCGGTGGGTCGGTTAGCGCCCAACTTAAAAGTGCCGGGCAGCTTGCCCATCCATTACGGCGCCAGCTTGCACCGGCAGTACCGGGGCGAATGGGGGTACGACTTGGCGTGGAAGCCTGTGAAAGTATTTCCCATTACCATGGGCTGGTTACGGGCCATTCACACTGCCCACCGACGCCTTCAACGCGGCGAAGAACTCACTCTACCAGTACTGGTGCTGCACTCTGACCGCTCCGTGCGCGGGAACGGTTGGAGTGAGGAATACTTCTGCGCCGACGGCGTGCTCAGAGTGCGCGACATTGAAACGCTTTCCCCTCGGCTCGGCAAGCGCGTTACCGTAACCAGCATTGCAGGCGGCATTCATGACTTAGTGCTCTCGCCTTTACTAGTGCGTGAACAGGTATATGAGAAGATGTTCACTTGGCTCACGCACACACTTGGATAGGATAATCTAGCTTATGTCCGCCCGGGCTTGGGCTCAGCATCGGCCACGTTGGGAAGTGCCACGGCCCGGGCGCAGCGGGCCCATGAGCCAGTAGGGGAGGAGCGAGGAGCCGTACTATCATGTCTGGTACGCTGCTTCCGATGGAGCCTGACAATGCGCACCCGTACGGAATGTCGAGGTAGCAGAATAATAGAACTAAGCGCTTTAAGCCAATTTTCAATCAACTGTAATCACAGTTGATTGAAAATTGACGATAGTAAACCGAATCGACCCTTTCGCTGTACCATTTTCCTGCTCGTGCTAGTTTTGTCGAGGGGGCTGGCGACTGCCGCCCTGTTCCCGTACCCGTCCACAAAGGCCCCCACGCACCATCCCTTCCGATGCTTCGTCGACTCGTGCGACCCCGTTTTTGGGGGTGGTTAATTCTTCCATTCCTCTTTGTGCAGACCCGGGGCTTTTACACGAGCACGCCGGCCACCCGCGTTCCGTATCACTTGTTCGACAACGGCGGCGCGCACCTGGTCCAGCCCTGGGGGGCCATCGCCCCGCTTCGGCGAATGCTGCCGTATTACATCAACCACTACGGGGCGTTCGGCCTCAACTTCAGCCCGCAGGCCTTCGGCGTCGTGGAGGACACCATGCTGGCCCTGCCGTTGGTGGTACTGGTCATCTACGCCCACAAGTACCTGTGGCCGCGGTTCCTCCGCTGGAATCCATGAACTTGCCCCAAGGGGCACACATCGAGCCGGCCGAGCACCTGACGTGGGCAGGTAAGGGTGTTCAGACAATGTGCTCGTTTGGGTAAACCGGGTGAGACTAGAGCACTTGCAGACGCTGGGTGGGCAACGTGCCCACAGCAGCGCTTTGGGCATCGCGGGCGTGCAACCGCAGCAGGTAAAGGCCCGTTGCCAGCCCCGCTGTGGGCAGTTCGGCGCGGGCGGCGCCCTGCGCAACGGGGGCCGTGACGCGGTTCACGACTTGCCCCAGTTGGTTGAGCAAGGTGGCTTCGACGCTCCGTATCCCGGCGGGCAGGCCCGTGACGAGGAACGCCGACGCCTTCGATGCGGGGTTGGGGCAAAGTTGCACGTCGGCGAGCAGGGCCACCTGGGTGGCGAGGAAGATGGCCGTGTTGCGCAGCACCGATACCGTATTGGTGCTGACGTTGGCCGTGACGATGTCGGGCTTGCCGTCGCCACTCACGTCGGCCGCTACCACGTCGTAGGGGGCGGGAATGCCACTGCCCGCCGAAACGGTTTGCACGGCAGCAAACGTGCCGTTGCCGTTGTTTGTCAGCACACCGACCGTATAGTTGCCCGGGTTGGCCGACACGAGGTCCGGCCAGCCGTCGCCGCTCACATCGGCCACGGCCACGCCGTTGGGGAGGGTGTTGCTGCCCGTGGCATAGCTCACGGCGGCGGCAAACGCACCGGTGCCGCTGCCCAGCAGCACGCCCACCGAGCCGCTGCCGTCGTCGCTGACCGTAACGACGTCGAGCCGGCCGTCGGCGTTCACGTCGGCCAGGGCCAGCTTGCGGGGCGAGTTGCTCACCGCTGTGGTGGCGAGGGCTTGGAAGGTGCCGTTGCCGTTGCCCAGCAGCACCCCTACCGCGCCGCTAAGCGCGGCGACAATGTCTGGCCGGCCATCGGCATTCACGTCGCCCACGGCAACCGCGGTGGAAGATTGGGTGCCTGTCGTGTAGGAAACCACGGCGGCAAACGTGCCGTTGCCGTTACCCAGCAGCACCCCCACCCCGTACGTGAAGGTGTTGGCCGAGATGATGTCTGGCCGGCCGTCGGCGTTGACGTCGGCTACGGCCAGGTCAAACGGCTGGCTTCCGGGGCCCGTGGAGTAGGCCACGGCCGTCCTAAACGTACCGTTGCCGTTGCCTAGCAGCACCCCTACCGAACTGGTGCCGTAGTTGGCTGTTAGCACGTCGGGCCGGCCGTCGGCGTTGACGTCGGCAACCTCCACGCCGTAGGGCTGACTGCCGGTGCCGGCCGAGGGGGTGGCCACGGCCTGAAAGGCACCGGTGCCGCTGCCCAGCAGCACCCCCACTGTGCTGCTGCCGTTATTGGCCGTGAGGATGTCGGGCTTGCCGTCGGCGTTAACGTCGGCCACAGCCAGACTAAGCGGGTTGGCGTTGCTGCCGGCGTTGTAGGCGACGGCCGGCGCAAAGTTCTGGCCGGCAACGGCAGGGACCAGGCCCAAGAGGACCCCGGCGAGGCCGCCAAAGCGCAGCAATGGGGCACGGAAATGGGTCAAAGACAGTACGGGTTGTTTCATGCGGAATACTACGCAGCGGGGCCACACGTTTGTGAGGCTCTGCAAGATATAAGGTATAGCACGGTTAGCGCGGCGGCTAACGGCATCGAATTGTACACACCCGCCGCATTCGGCGGTTACGATTGGTACAAGTCCTTAAAAGCTGCAAAGCCCCGACCGGTTGGTCGGGGCTTTTTTAAAGTGCTTGACAATCGGACCTAGCCCTTTTTGTTCGCCGCGAAGCGGGTGCGTTGGTCCTGCACCAGCGTTTCCAGTTCTTTGGCCGCGGTGTTGTAGCGGGAAATGTCCAGCAGTTTGAGGCGGGCCAGCAGCATCTCGGCTTCGTCGAAGTTGTTCATCCACAGGTTGGCTTCGGCGTCGTTGAGCAGTGTCACGGCGGTCACCTTCTCGTCGATGCGGGCCTTTTTGTCTTTGGGATTCGATTCGGTCAGGGCCTTGTCCCACAGCGCCACGCCGTCGCCGAGGTTCTTGCGGGCATCGGCCGCGCGGCTGCCGTCGGCCAGCAGCTTGTAGCCCATTAAGGCCTTGATATAGGCCTGGGCGTACTCGTCGTAGTTGATTTTCTTGTCGGTCACGACCCAGATGGCGGTGGTGCGCGTGATGGGGCGCTGGCCGAACTTGCTGTCCAGGTACTCGGTCACCAGTTTCATGTTGGTCTTCAGAATGTCCTCGTCCAACCGGCGCAGAAAGGCGGGCTGGGTGGCGCTGCCGTATTCCTGGGTGACCAGGGTCGCGTAGGAGGTGGAGGCTTCCAGCAGCTCGTCGGAGAGCACCGTGCCGTCCTTGGTGGCCACCTTGATGGACACGGGGGATTTGTAGGACACTTCGTAGGCCTGCTTCACGCCGTCTTTGACCAGGTTGGGGTCGACCTTCTTGCCGTCGCGCACCGTGACGGAAGTCGTCGGGCCCAGCGTAAAGCCGTCCAGGCTCACGGTCACGCGCAGGTCGCCGTCGGCCCCTTGGGCCCGCTGCAGGCCGCTAACGGTCACGTACGTGGAGGCGAGCGCCTTGCTGTCGAACACCTGGGCCGTGTAGTTGGCCGGGGGAATGACGGCCTCGCCGGGCTTGCGCTCGTCGAGCAGGAGGCGGTTCAGGGCCTTGTCCTTCAACGAGAGGGCCTTGTAGTCCTGCTTGTCTTTTTCGGCCTTGGCTTTGGCCTCGGACACGGCCGTGACGCGGTCGGCTTTCTGCTGCTCGACCTCGCTTTGGTAGCGCAGCACGACTTCCGGCGAGAACGACTTGGTGCTGGCCGGCAGCGGCAGCAAGGGCAGGCGCACGTAGTCGAAGGTAACTTTTTGGGCGTCGATGCTTTGCCCGTGGGCGGCAACGGCGAGGAGCACCGCGGCTCCGAGCAAGGGTAAGGAATGGCGCATGCGCGTAACAAACAGGGATAAAAGGATAAAAAATGGAACTGGGCCCACTGCGGGCTCCGAAAGGTACAACTATTTATTTATCAAATATCATAATAGTGCTAACTGCTTCTTCCGGCGCGGTGTGGGGTGACTTGCAGGGGGCGCGCCTCGTGTTGGCGTTCAAGCGGGCTAACCGCCAGGGCGATACCTGAAACCCAGGGGCCTTGTTGTAGGCCAGGACGAGGAGGCTCACCCGGGCCAGTGAGATTAACGGGGCGTTGGGGAATACTCGGCAGTGGAACATGCAACCACAACCATTGGGGGCCGGCGCCCGTGGGATTGGAGCGCCGAGGCGTCGGCCGGGGCCGAACGGCCCTTCCCGCCTACCGTAGGCGCGGCTCCCTCCCGCCCGCGACCAGCCCAGCGCACCGGGCCGCCTTATTCCACCACGACCCGGGCGCTGGCCGTGCCCGTTATCCCCTGCACCCGCACCACGTACAGACCCGGCGCCAGGCCCCGGACGGACACGGTCACGCCAACGGCGTCGGCCGCCACCGCCGCGGTGCGCACCGCCTGGCCCGTGGCGCCGTAAAGCGTGAGCGTGCCGGGGCCCAGACCGGCCGGCAGCGCCAGCTCGAACGCCTCCCGGGCCGGGTTGGGATACAGGCCCAGCGCGCGCGGCCGGGCCGGGGCCGCCGCCGTCGGCGTGCCGATGGCAAAGCGCACGGCGTTGCTGGTGCCGGCCGGCCCCGTCACCGTGACCAGGCCGGTGGCCGCCCCGGCCGGCACGACCACGCCGCGGAGCTCCGTGCCCGCGGCGTTGACGGCGAAGCCGCTGCGCACCACGTTGTCGTGCGTCCCCCCGAAGGTGACGGCCGTGGCGCCGGTGAAGTTCGTGCCCGTCAGCGTGACCGCGCGGCCCACCGCCCCGGGCCCGGGCGCCACCGCGGTCAACGTGGGCGCCGCGGCGGGGCGGCGGTAGAAACCGAACTGGCCCAGGCCGGTGGCGCCGTCGCCCGTGGCCAGGAAGCGCCCGCCCGCGACCACGTCGCCGGAGGCCGGGGCGGCCACGGCGATCACGTAATTGTCCAGCCCGCTGCCCAGCGGGTGCCAGGCCGTGCCGTCCCAGCGGGCGATGTGGGCCGTGCCGGCCACGCCCCCGGCCAGGGTGAAGATGCCGCCGACCACGACGTCCCCGTTCGGGGCCACGGCCAGCGCGTAGCCCCGTGCGTTCCGGCTCAGGCCGGTGCCGAGCGGGTGCCAGGCCGTGCCGTCCCAGCGGGCCACCCCGTCGGCGGCGGGGTCCCCCCCGGCGTCGGTAAAGGTGCCGGTGGCGTACAGGTCCCCCCCCGCGCCCCGGGCCAGCGCGTGGACGGTGTTGTTCAGCCCCGGGCCCAGCGGGTGCCAAGCCGTGCCGTCCCAGCGGGCCACCATGTCGGCGTTGGGCACCCCGCCCATCCGCCGGAACAAGCCCCCGGCCAGCACGTCCCCGTTCGGGGCCACGAGCAGGTCGTAGACGCTCCCCCCCCCGCTCGTCAGCAGGCCGGTGCCCACGGCCTGCCAGGCCCCGCCGGTCCAGCGGGCCACGCCACAAATGGTGACGTCGTTGCCCACCCGCGAGAAATCGCCCCCGATCCAGACCTCGCCGTCCGGGCCCTCGGCCACCGCGTGGACGATGCCCCAGACGACGCCCGGGCCCACGGCCCGCCAGCGCGTGCCGTCCCAGCGGGCCACCCCGTCGGCGGCGGGGTCCCCGCCCGCGTCGCTGAAGTTGCCGCCGGCCAGCACGTCGCCGTTGGCGGCCAGGAACAGGCTCACCACCGCGCCGGCCAGGCCGGCCCCGAGCGGCTGCCAGGCCGCGCCGTCCCAGCGGGCGATGTAATCGGCGGCCGGGGTGCCCCCCGCGTTTTGAAAGAGGCCGCTGGCGATCACGTCGCCGTTGGGCAGCACGAGCAGCGCCTGAACCGCGTCGGACGCGATGTCCGGCCCCAGGCCCGCCCCCAGGCCCCGCCAGGCCGTGCCGTCCCAGCGGGCCAGGCGGTCGAGCAGGCCGCTGCCGCCCGCGTCGAGGAAGACCCCCCCGGCCAGCACGTCCCCCCCGGGCAGTTCGGCGACGGCCGGCACGACGGACTTGAGCCCCCCGCCCAGGCTTTGCCAACGCGTGCCGTCCCAACGGGCCACCATGTCGGCGTCCAGGTTTCCGGCGACGTTGGCAAACGAGCCGCCGATGAGCAGGTCCCCGTTGGCGGTCAGGTCCAGCGCCCGCACGCTGCCGATGAGCGGCTGGTCAAACCCGGTGCGCCCGCCGCTTTCCAAGGGCGCGCCGTAGGGGCCCCAGGCCGTGCCGTCCCAGCGGGCCAGGAAATCGGCGTCCGGGTTGCCCCCCGCGTCGTCAAAACGGCCGCCGACCAGCACGTCGCCGTTGGGCAGCGCGAGCAGGACGTTGACGGCCCGGTTCAGGCCGGTGCCGAGCGGGTGCCAGGCCGTGCCGTCCCAGCGGGCGATGTAGCCCGTGCCGGCCACGCCGGCCACTCCATCGAAATCGCCGCCCACGACCACGTCGCCGGTGGGCAGCACCTGCAGCGCGTAGACGTAGCTGAGGATGCCCGTCCCCATCGCCTGCCAGGCCGTGCCGTCCCAGCGGGCCAGGTAGTCGGCGGCGGGGTTGCCCCCCACGTTGTTAAAGGAGCCCCCGGCCACCACGTCGCCGTTGGGCGCCACGTCCAGGGCGTAGACGTCCCGGTTCAGCCCGGCCCCGAGCGGCTGCCAGGCCGTGCCGTTCCAGCGGGCGACGTGATTGACGGCCAAGGCGCCGGCCTGGGTAAATCGCCCGCCGGCAATCAGGTCCCCGTTGGGGGCCAGGGCCAGGGTCGACACCTCGTCGTTGAGGCCCGGGCCCAACGCTTTCCAGCCCGCGCCGCTCCAGCGCGCCACCCGGTTGGCGTTGCGCGCGCCGCCCACCGCCGTAAAGGCCCCGCCAATGTAGACGTCGCCGGTGGGGGCCACCACCACGGCGTACACCCCGCCGTTGGCCCCGCCGGCACCGAAGCGGCCGTCCCAGTTCTCGTCGCCGGCCGCGGCGGGCCGAAACGTGGGCTGGCCCGAGGCCGGGTCCGTGCCGAGGCGGTAGTTGCGCGCGTCAAACGTCCCGCGGCTGCCCGGGCGCAAGGTGCCGTCGGGGTTCAGGGCCGCTTGCAGCGGCACCGCGGCCGCGGAAGCGGTTTTGCGGGACTGAGCGGGGGCTTGAACCGAGGACAGTACCAAGGCAAAGAACAGGAAGAGGCAACGGCTTGGGAAGCGGTAGCGGTCGGACATCAGCGGCGGGGTGAGGGAAGAGGGGACGAACAAAAAAGGAAACAGCAATAGCACGGGACCCAGGCAGAAAGCACCGGCCTGGAGCCTAGGGAGCGGTCGGAGCACCATCCTGGCGGGGGCAATACGTGGGTGCGAACGTTCGAATACTTAATGAATTAGAGACACATAACGGTCGTAACAGGCGCTAAGGCCTTGGATATGCAAGCCTATACATATCGTTGGCGTTCGCCGTTCCATCCGGCCCACTTGCACGCTGGTCTGGACCGCCCCAGAATAAGAAGCAGGGCCCTGGCCAAAGATACAGCGGTGGGCAGGGCAGTCGAGGTGACGGTGTTGATTCTCCTCCAAAACGCGCTCGGCTGGTAGCACCCGGATATGGCTACTCTGCTTGACCTGCCATCTGTCTTATTTCAGCACCGTTTCCGTGAACGCCACTGGCCTGGTGGCGGAGTGTACCTTTCCGCTTTCTTGGCCCGTTCCCGGTACACGCCCGCATCCCCTTCCATGGCCAGCTTTTATCGCCTAGATATCAACTGTGATACGGCCCAGCGGCCCGCGTTGGAGCGGCTGCTGGGGCCCTCGAGTAGCGGCCCGGACCTGCCGTGGGAGTGGCAAATCGATGAGGAGTCGCCCCGCTTCGTGCGCGCCCTGCCGCTGTTTCTCGCCTTGCTCACCCGCCACAAGGACGCCTTGGCGCAGCTCGGCGTTTCCGGCCAGGACCTGTCGCTGTGGTACATCTACGCCTATGAACAGCAGTGCAACATGGAGTTTGGGCCCGCGCTGATGAAGCGCATGGGGGAGCTGGGGGTCACGCTCTGCATCAGCTGCTACGAAAAATGAGCCCTGGGCGCAGTTCATAAAGCAACAGCGCTTCTTCCACTTTTCCGACCGTTTTCTTGAACGAACGGGTAAGAAATATTGGGGCGCGAAGGCTTAGACCACATCAGGAGGTGCCAGTGTCGTTCCGCAGATTGCGCGCTCTCAGTGCCCGTTTTCGTCGGAAACCAAGTTGCTAGGGTATAGCCTGCTGAATGCACGGGTTATCTCGAAACAGCGTTCACCGGAGACTTTTTTTACCGGAGGCACAAGGTGCCCGCGCCGGACCGCATCGCCTTGTGGGGCGTAGTGCACCCGGCACATTTCCCCTTTCCTAATGACAAATTCGCTACTCTGAACCAGGGTAGTAAGTGGGCCTCCCGGTAGGTAGGAAAGGATGAGTGTGTCGCCACACAACTGCGCGCTCCCCGATTCAGCCGGCAGGCCGTCGTGTGCCATGACGTACTCGAAGCCGTCGAATATTGTTAGCACCGACGTGTGGGTACCCTGCCGCCCCACGGCCACGAACAGTTTTTCATTGTGAGCAGCGGTGGGGGCTTCACACCCCCAAAGGCCAGCGGCTACGAGCACGTAAACAACTTTCATTCGCGAGTAATTGTCCCGGTTTGCGCTCGCCCGCTTCCGAAAGCACGGAAAAGGCAAGACGGTATAGTGTGCCCGTTTGATAAGTGAACAATGAGTACAAATAACGCTCCTTCAACTAAACAGCCGCCTACTGGTGAGTCCCGCCTGTGGTGTTAGCAGGCCAGGTAGGCCCGTACGTCTGCCACTAAGAACCCGACGGCGAGCCACGCACAGCCCTTCTCTGCGGCTGACCGACCTAGCCCGTGCCCACCCAAAGGCCCTGCGCTTGCTCTCGGGCGGCGTACTGGCCTGGATAGGGCTGTGCTTTGCCTTGGGCTACCGCCTGCCTTGGTTTGACCGTCACCCCGACGGGGGCTATTTTCCTAAGCTGAGCAACCCGCGCCTGGTCGTGGAGGAGATTCCGGACTCGGTTTTCCGTGCCCGCTACGGACAACGCTTTCCTTATCCAGACGGGGTAGACGGTACGGGGAGAACGATTGAGGTGTATGATGACTCCCGCATTAATGTCAAACATGTACGCTCGGTTGGCTACCAAGTGACCTACAATGACTTCGATGATGACATTTACGTCGACCTGTATCCAGGTCCTAACGGCTCCGCCACAAATGACCCCAGCCTGTGGCGCCCGCATTTTCGCAATAGGGGATACCAGCTTGTGAAGCCGCTGGATGAAGTTGGACCCTCGTTGGGGAGTGGCCCGGTTTCCTTACTCCACCGTGAGGCGGCCGATGGCTCCGGCGCAACGAACCAGATACAGGCCGGCTGGCAGGCTGGCTATATCGAGAGCCGCTGTAGCGCGGCCCGCTGGTATTGGCAGCTGCTGCACCAGGCGCCCTACTGCATCAAACACCTCCACCACGGCCGGCTGCGCCTGCGGGGCTGCCAGCGTTAGGGTCGTGGTCGTGTAGTGGTGGGTAGGATTGGGAGACAGCTTAAAGGCTGACCGGGGCGACGCACTGCCAGGTCGGGCGGCCAGAACCAGAAAGGTTCCACTATTGAGCAATACGCCCAGCGTGTTGGCGGACCTGTTGGCCGTCAGCACGTCGGCCCGGCCGTCGCCGTTGAGGTCGGCCACGGCTACGCTCCCTGGAGAAGCGCCCGTGGCGAAGGCTACGGCTGGCTGAAACGTGCCGTTGCCGTTGCCAGGCAGCACGGCCACCTCGCCGGTGTTGAAAATCGTGGTCAGGAAGTCGGGCCGACCATCGCCGGTCACGTCGGCCAGGGCCGCGCTGGTTGGCTGGTTGCCGCTTGGCAGTGGGTAGCTCATGGCTGGCAGAAAGGCACCGCTGCCGTTGTTCAGTAGCACACCCACCGAAGCCGTTCCGTTGTTGGCCGTCACGATGTCGACCCGGGCATCGCCGTTTACATCGGCCACGGCCACGGCGAAGGGCCGGCTGCCTGCGCCCAGCGCGTACTCGACGCCCTGCTGAAAGCCGTTGTTGGCACTATTCAGTAGGACGTTGGCCGCACCTCGTCCGGGCGTTTCCGTCACGATGTCGAGCCGCCCGTCGCGGTTAACGTCAGCCATAACGAGGTCGCGGGGAGCTATCAGGCCCGCCGAGAAAGTCCGGGCCGAGCCAAACGTGCCGTTGCTCAGGCCCGGCAATACCTTCGCAAAGGCTTCGGTGGTCCCTGCGAATACAAATGTACCGACCACGACAATATCGAGGCGGCGGTCGCCGTCGGTGTCGGCAATGGCCACCCCCGTCGGGAAGCTGTATGCCCCCACCGGGTACGACACGGCCGCCCGGAACGTGCCGTTGCCGTTGCCCAGCAGGACGCTTACCCCAAAATTAAGCACGTTGTTGGCCGTTACGATGTCCGGCCACGAATCGCCATTGACGTCGGCCACGGCCACACTGTAGGGCAGTCGGTTAGCTCCCACCGAGTACGTGGTAACGGTCCGAAAGGTGCCATCGCCGTTGCCCAGCAGCACTCCTACGGTGCTCGTGGTGCTGTTGGCCACGATGGCATCGGGCCGGCCGTCGCCGTTTACGTCGGCGGCCACCACTTTGTAAGGGGTGCCGGCCCCGCCCGTCGGGTAAGCAACTACTGGAGCGAACGTTTGGCCAACCGCGCTTGAGGCCATTCCGGTCAGGCTCATTGCCAGCAGCAGCCGGCTGTTGCTGGCAATGAGCCTGGCAACCGAGGCTATAGTCGCGGTGAGGGTGGGGTGGGGAGCGTAGTGGTGTAACATTCTCAATGAAACAAATGGAAAATAAGCTACTTAACGCAACAAAGATGGGGCAGTAAATTCTTTCTATGCCCCTATACAAAAGTCGGTCTCCGGGCATGGCAAATAGTATGGTCAGAAAAGATGGCGTCTCTGAGAGGGAGTAGCCGGCGCTGCAGACCGGTGAGCAGTCGGGGTAGGTGCAAGCTGTCGCGGCGGTCGGCGAAGTCGGCTTGCACCTGGCTGATGACGCCGTGGGCGGTGTCCACAGCCAGGCTGCAGAGGTAATTCAGGGCCCGGGCTTTGCCGGGTTTGATGGAAATGCGCGCGTCGGGGTCAGTCGGGCTGTAGTGGGTTTTGTTGCGAAGCAGCCGCGCCTTGGGGTGCTGGGGCCGGGCGCGCTGGAGTGGGCGACGAGCCGGGCCTGGTGGGCGGCCAGGGTGCGCAGCTGGTGGGCCGGGGCCGTCACCACCGACGCGGCCGGGGCCACGGCAGCTGGCTCGTCCGTGACCAAACGAGACCCTGTCAGCCCTGCGGGCTGCTTTTCCCGCACCGTTTCCAAGGAAGCGTTGGCCTTGACCGGGGCCGAATCCACGGCTTGCCGGTCACCGGCTACCAGGCCCCGGGCCACGCACTGGGCAAAGACGTGGTCAAACAGGCGCTCGAAGACGGCAGCCAGAAACAGCTGGCGCGTGCGGCTCACGGTCGAGTGCCAGGGCAATTCCTCGTCCACTTCGTAGCCCAGGAACCAGAGGATGTCCAGCCGCAAGGCGCAGTGCGCGACTAGGCGCCGGTCGCTGACCAGGTTTTCCAGCCGGCCCACCAGCACGAGCTTGAAGAACACCACCGGGTCGAGTGAGGGCTGGCCCGTGCGGCTGTACAGCGCCTGGGTTTCCGCGTAGAGAAAGTCCCAGTTGACCAACTCGGCCAGCCGGCGGTACAGATTATGGGGTGGAACTCGCTCCGAGAGCCGAAAGCGCACCACCTCTTTGTCGAGAAACGGCTTCTTGCCTTGCATCTAACCGCTACGAAGCTCGCGCCGAGCTGGCTACGACTTCTGCAACAGCCACGCTCCTTTCTCTGAACCGCCCACCACTGTCTGGCACCAGCCAAAAAAGTGCGCTCTGTAGGACTGGTTGAGTTTACGAAACTCGTCTACGATTCCCCGTTTACGAAATGCGCTGAAGGGATTAGTTTCGTAAACTCCAAACTAGAGCCTCGCCCCCTGCCAATGCACCAAGATTTGAGGCCTGGTTCAGAGAGGATGAAAATCACCACTATTTCAGGGGTGGGTTTATAAACCACCAATTTTTAAAGAGCTTATACCAAGACACAGAAGCTACTTTGCTTCCACTATAGCTTCTATCTCCCTGCTCGTGCGCTTGCTTCCCTGGTAGCAGTCGCTGTGAATTCTGCTCGTGAAAAAGCCCCCAGTCATTGACTGGGGCTTTTGTTGTCATTAATCAACCTATGCAACCTGCTCTTACTCCACCATGAGGCGCACGGTGCGGGTGCCGGCGCGCACCATGTACACGCCCGTCGGCAGCCCGACCGGCAGCGCCAGTGTGGCCGTGCCCGCTGCATCAGCGGTGGTGTGGGCTACCGGGCGACCCAGCGCGTCGAGCAGTTGCACAGCCTGCCGGGGTAACAGCCCCACAAGTCGGGTGCTGGTGCGGGCGGGGTTAGGATGGAGGTTCAGAGCCGCCACACCGCCATGAGTGGCTGCCGTGGCCAGCGCGTTACCGCCATTGAGGCGTACGCTCACGGTGCTGGCGGCGACGTTGGCCGTGAGCACATCTAGGTCGCCGTCGCCGTCCACATCGGCCAGGGCTACGCCCTGGGGCGAACCCTGCACAGCCACTGGGGCACCGGGCGTGAAGGCGGCCGTGCCATTGTTGAGCAGCAGGCCGGCTGTATTGGCCAAGGAATTAGCCACCACTAGGTCGAGGTCACCGTCAGCATCGAGGTCGCCCACGGCCAGGCCGGTCGGCTCGCCGACAGTCGGCACGTTAACGGGGTTACCAAAGTTGCCAACCCCGTCGTTGAGGCTGATGCTGACTTGATTGCCGGCTTTGCTTGCCGTCGCCACATCCAGATCACCGTCACCGTCGAAGTCGCCTACGGCTAGACTCTGCGGGGTGCCGGTTACCGCCATCTGGCCTGTGCCGCCGAATGCGCCCGTGTTGCTGCCGCTGGCATCGCCGCCATTCAAGCGCACGCTCACAGTACTACTGCCAGCGTTCACGGCCAGTAAGTCGAGGTCGCCGTCATTGTCCACGTCACCCAGTGCCACCTGCACCGGGTCAGTGCCCACGGCCAAGCGCTGCTCCGCGCCAAAGGTACCCCTGCCATTGTTGAAGCGCACGCCCACGGTATTGTCGGTTTGGTTGGCCGTCACCAAGTCCAGGTCGCCGTCCGCGTCCACGTCGCCCACCGCTAGGTGGCGCACGCCGCTGGCACTAGCAAGCGTCTGCGTGCTGCTGAACGTGCCGGTGCCGTTGTTAAAGCTCACACTCACGGTATTGTCCGAGAAGTTGGCCGTGAGCACATCTAGGTCGCCGTCGCCGTCGACGTCGGCAAGCACCGCGTGCGTCGGGCCGTTGCCCACGGTTACCAACTGCGTACCGCCGAACGCGCCAGGGTTGGAGCCGCTGGCATTGCCGCCGTTCAGGCTCACGCTTGCGGTGTTGCCCCCAACATTGGCCACCACTAAATCCAGGTCGCCGTCGCCGTCCACGTCGCCCGCCACCACGCTGCGCGGGCTGCTGCCCACGGCCGGGTCAGTGCCGGCCGTGAAGGTGCCCCGGCCCGTGCCCCGCACCGCCGTGGTAAACTGCCACACCCGGGGCTGCGCGGCCAAGCTGTAGCGGCTGCGCACGGTGGACGGAATGGTCACTTGCACCAACTCGCCGGGGCGGAAAGCCAGGCGCGGCACAGCCAAGGTGCTGGTGTAGCGCACGACGTTGGCAGTGGCCGTCAGCAGGCCGGGCTTGCGGCCCCCCACCTGCGCCGAATATACCGCGATGCCCGTGAGGTAACCACCGGCCACATCCTCGGTGAATGTAGCCGTTACGGCCGAGTTAGCTACGGGAGCCGCCTTGGCGTTGGCGGCGGGCATGGTAGTAGCTAGCAGCTTCACCGTGAAGTTGGGGACGGTGGCCGTGCCACCGGCGGTCACC
The DNA here is from genome assembly GCF_015694725.1 of Hymenobacter jeongseonensis. GTDB lineage: Bacteria > Bacteroidota > Bacteroidia > Cytophagales > Hymenobacteraceae > Hymenobacter > Hymenobacter jeongseonensis. The sequence goes on from NZ_JADQDQ010000018.1 coordinate 34,172, forward strand.
AGGCGGATGTCGCCTGTGGCTGAGGCGCCGGCCGGCACCAAGAAGGTGAGGCTGGTGGGGCTATTGTTGGTAATGGTAGCCCTGTTTACGGAAGCCCCGTTCACGGTCACCGACATAACAAAGTCCAGATTGGTGCCCGTGAGGGTGACGCTGGTACCGGCGGTAGCCACCAGGGGCGACGCAGCCGCGATAACTGGCTGCGGGTAGGGCTCCCGGTTGTAAGCCACGGCGATAAAGTTGACGAAGTGATTGGTCACCACCATATCCAGGTCCTGGTCATTGTCCATGTCGGCCAGGGTCATTTGCGTAGGGTTTGAGCCAACGCTCTGTCTTTCCGTGCCGCTGAAGGTGCCCGTTCCGTTGTTACGGCGGATGTCTACCACCCCGTAGCCACTGGCGACGGAAAACAAATCCAGGTCGCCGTCGGCATCCACGTCGCCCAGCGCCACGCCGAAGGGCTCTGAGCTCACCGCCACCGCTTGGGTGCCGCTAAAGCTGCCGCTGCCGTTGTTGAGGCGCACCTGCACCGTATTGGAAGAACGGTTGCTGAACACTAGATCGGCATCGCCGTCGCCGTCTACATCGCCGGCCGCCAGCCCGTAGGAATAGCCGGTGGAAGCCACCGCCTGGGTGCCGCTGAAGGTGCCGCTGCCGCTATTAAGGCGCACGCTTACCGGTCCGTTGAGCGCTGCGCTGCCGCTCAGTAAATCCAGGTCGCCGTCGTTGTCCAAGTCGCTTAGCACCAGCGTGCGGGGTGTAGAATTGACGCTTACCGGGCTGCCGCTGGCGAAGGTGCCGCTGCCGTTATTAGTCCACACCGTCACAACGCCTGTCGTCGTGCCGGTAGCCACTAGCAGGTCGCGGTCGCCGTCGCCGTCCACATCGCCTAGCACGAAGCCGCTGGCCGCCCCAGTCGCTAGTTCCTGCGCGCCGCCGAAAACGGCACTGCCGTTGTTAAGGCGCACGCTCACGCTGGTGGTATTGCCTGTGTAGTAGGCCGTGGTAATGGTCAGTAAATCCAGGTCGCCGTCGCCGTCCACATCGGCCAGGTTAGCAGCGCGGGGGTTGCCGCCCATCGTCACGGTGGGGCCAGCGGTGTAAGTGGCGGTGCCGTTGCCCAGCCATACGTACACCTCGTTGGTGCTGGCGTTATTGGGGGTATTCACCACGTCCAGGTTGCCGTCGCCGTTGAGGTCGCCTACCGCCGAACTAGAGGGCGAGTAGTTGGTGCGAATGCCGTAGTTGTTGTTGCCGTAGATGAACACCCCCCGCCCCGAGCCGCCCACGGCCGTCGTGAACTGCCGCACCTGTGCCCGCGCTAGGCTGCCACTGCTACTGGCCGCCGCGCGGGTAGTAGTCACGTCAACGGTTTCGCCCGCTCCAAACGGGCTGGCTGCACTAGGCGTATAGGTGAGCGTATTACCGCTCACCGTAGTAGTCCCGGAAGCTGCCCCACGCCGCCCTCCACGTTGCGCCGGGTACACCTGCAACGCGGCGGCCGAAGCAGCCGTGAGCGGCTGGCTGAAAGTAGTCGAAACCGGCCCCGCCACGGGAGCCGCCTTGGCATTAGCCGCCGGCGAAACGGCCGTGATGGTGGGCTGGGCCAGTGCCGCGCCTGCTGGGAGCAGGCCGGCCAGCAGCAGGCCGCACCGAGTTAGGTGAGTAGTAAGCGAGGGTAAGGTGATACGCATAGCGAACGGGTACCCGGCGAGTGACGGCGGGTTATCAGGAATAAAAGGGATGAAAATATTGATTTGAATGGTTTGGTGGCTTGTAGTACCGTTCGGCCTCGGCTGCGCTAAGCAATATGTTCGTTTTTCACCGCCAGCTGCTGGCATAAAACGGGTACCGACCTACTCCACCACCAAGCGGGTAGTGCGGGTGCCGCAGCGCAACACGTATATACCCGGCACTACGGCTATCAGGGGTAGGGAAGGGCCAGCCGGCTGGCGCAGCACCTCCCTGCCCAGTAGGTCGAACAGCACCAGCGGGCCGGTGCTGCCAGGACCGTCCACGCGCACGGTACCGCGGGCCGGGTTGGGATACGCTTGCAGAGCCGCCACTTCGGCGGGCAGCGTGGCTGGGCGCACCGGCAGCACCGAGCCGGCGTAGTACGACCCGTTGAGGCGCACCGTCACGCTGGGGTCGCCCCCGTTGGAGAGCAGCAAATCCAGGTCGCCGTCGCCGTCCAGGTCATAAAGTTGTGGGCCGCTGGGAGTGCTGCCCACCGTGATAAGGCCGCGAACGGCCTGTGGCCTAAAGCTACCGGCGCCATCGCCCAGCAGCACGGCCACCCGGTTACCATACTGGTTACCGCTGATAATGGCATCAAGCTTGCCGTCGCCATTCACGTCCCCTAAGGTTACCCCCGATGGGTACTGCAACGCCAGTCGGGTATCGGCGACGGCCACAAATGCCCCGGTCCCACTACCCAGGCGTACCGATAGGAAGTCCCCCGCCTGGATGGTGGTTGCCACAAAGTCTAGCTTCCCGTCGTTATTCACATCACCCACGGCCAGCCCGGTCAGGTAGTCATAGCCCAGCAATATTTCGGCCGCCACTGGCGCGGGCGGGACGCTGAAATCACCGGCCCCGTTGCCCAGGCGCACCGACACGGCGGCCCGGTTGCTGCTGCTGCTGTAGTCACCCACCAGCAAATCCAACTTGTCGTCGCCATTCACGTCACCCACCGTTATCGCGCGGGGCCCGGTGCCGGGGCGGGCGCTCACGAAGGACGACGCCCCCGGCCCGGCCATGAACTTGCCCGTGCCGTCGCCCACCAATACCCGTACAAACTCGGTGCTCGGAAATACGGTGCTCACCAGCAGGTCTAGCTTGCCATCGCCAGTGATGTCCACCAGGCGCATCGAGCGGACATTAAGTTCGATGTGGCTAGAGGCAACGGGGGTTTGGAGTGTGAAGCCTCCCTGCCCGTTACCCAAGTATGTAGTGGGCAGAACCAGCCCGCCAATGAAAGCATACGACACAAAGTCAAGCTTGCGGTCGTTATTTACGTCGCCCACCGCTAAGGTATTGGGGTAGGTACCTACGCCCGTCACTTCGGCCGGAATGGGCGCGACTGGCGCACGAAAAGCCCCTGTGCCGGTACCCAGGCGCACACTCACACCTCCTACGCCGCTGACCGAGTACAGGGCCAGCAGGTCGGGGCGGCCGTCGTTATTTACGTCTGCTACGGTAGTACTGCCCGGGCCGCCCACTTGCACCCGGGGCGCAGGTACCCGCCCAAAGCCGCCGACCCCGTTGCCCAGGCGCACCGACACCGTGCTGAAATCTCCCACCATTACCGAACCGCCAGGGTCTCCCGTGTTGCCGGCCAGCAGGTCGGTCTGCCCATCCCTGTTGAAGTCGGCCAGGGCCAGCCCGTTGGGAGCAAGCCCTACCGTTAGGTCGGACGGGGCATTGCTAAAGTTGCCCGCCCCATCGCCTAGGCGCAGCGCCACCGTGGTGCTGGTGCGGCCATTCAGGGTGGCGGCCAAGTCGAGCTTGCCGTCGCGGTTCAGGTCGACCAGTGCCACTTTGCGCGGGGCCGCACCGATGCTGATGTCGGGGGCAGTGGTGAAGCCTCCGCCCCCGTCGCCGAGGCGCACCGACACCGCGTTGCCGGCGTTGCTGGCCGTCACCACGTCCAGCTTGTTGTCGTTGTTGAGGTCGCCCACAGCCACGGCCACGGCCCCACTCGTCACGGCCACCTGGCTAACGGTAGGGGTGCTGAACAGGCCGGCCCCGTTGCCTAGGCGCACGGCCACCGCGTTGGGGCTAACGGCTACAATGTCGAGCTTGCCGTCGCGGTTCATGTCGGCTAGCGCCAGGGCGTTGTTGTAGCCGGTCGGCACATCTTGAGCGCTAGTAAATCCTCCCTGCGCATTGCTCAGCAGCACTAGCACCTTGGCTGAGCGGGCCGGCGAGGTGAGCAGGTCGGCGTTACCATCGCCGTTCACATCGCCCACGGCTAGGCCGTTGAGGCTGTCGCCGCTATAGTAGCTAGCCTCGAATACCGCCGTGAAGCGCCCCGTACCGTCGCCTAGCATCGTCCCGTACCGACCTGATATAGAGCCGCCTATAACGAATATATCCAAGTTTCCGTCGTTGTTGGCATCGGCCAGAGCGATAGCACTAGGATTGGAAAGCCCCGCGCCAATCTGGGACGGAATGGGGGCGGGGGGCGGCAGAAAGCCCCCCCTACCGTCACCCAGCCGAATCCGTACTATGCTGCTAGAGTTGTCGCTTACCACGAAGTCGGGGTTGCCATCGTTGTTGATATCACCCGCCGCAATGGAAGTCGGGTTGCCCCCCACTGCCACATCCTCATCCAGAAACTGCCCATTCCCCCCCGCTGAGGCCGCCCAGAATTGGTAAGTAGTAGCGGTCGTCGGGGCCACACCGGCCTGACTAGTAGCCTGTGTCGTCACAGTCACTTGCACCTGCTCGCCCGGTTGCAGGGCGCTGGCCGGGGTAAATTGCACAGTAGTGGTGCCGGCCCCCGAGTAGGTGCCGTCCAGCGGCCCGCGCCACCCGCTCACCACCCGCATCCCCGTGGCCGAAGCCGCTTGGGCGCTCATAGGTTGTGAAAACGTAAGCTGTACGGCGGTAGTAGGGGCCGCAAAGGCAGTATTGGCCTGGGGCGAGCGGCTTAGCAGCACCGGGGATTGGGCGCGGAGGACGAGCGCGACCAGCAGCAGAGCAGCCGTGAGCAGAAAAGAAGGGTAGCGTTGGAACATAGGCACGGGCTAATGAAATAATACAATCAATAAAATAAACGCGAGCGAGTTAATTCCACGAAAATAAGCATAGTATAGCATCTGCCTAGGCAATGGCATATAAGAATTTGTCCCAATTGTGATGATCCTCGTCGGTAGTCATGACTACGAGTCGTCTTTTGATAGTTTTGAGAGCATCTTTTTCCCATCTAAAAGAGCCCAACTTGGCTCACTATGAACAGGAGTCTTAGCCTGTAGCTTTATTTCGCGAACAGGGCTAAAGGATCCACTGTCCCGCGTTACAGGCCAACGTGTGGATGACGCACAGCTGAGTTTACGAAACTCATCCCTTCGGCCCATTTCTTAAACTAGGAATCGTAGACTAGTTTCGTAAACTCCACCGGTCCAATAGAGGGCTCTTTGCCGCTGGGCTCAGGCCTGCAGGCGTAGTTTGCTTAAAGGAGCGGATGTTCGAACGACCTCCTCCTTTAGTTTTTCTTTTTCGATGGAGCAAACGGGGGGAGTTCCCGGGCTCTGGTTCGGATGGCGTCAGTGGGGCGTCCGGAGCGACGAAAGGCCGCGGTGTCCATTTTCACGGCCGACGTCGACGCCTTGCGCGTTGGCGCAGCGGCCCTTTTGGGGTGAGGGACGCCTTTGCCCGGGGGGTTAGGTACAGGCGTTGGCGTTGTTTGGGCGTAAGCAGGACCACCTAGGGCCACTAGCGTCATGCCAAGCAGGAAAATGGGGTTGGGTTTCATAGCCAGGGAAAAGGTGAAAGGGTGAAGATACTGACCATGAACTGTATTAACGTTCAAGAAAACGGTCCCAAGGTAAACGAGCGTTTACTCATCAACGAGTTCCGAGATAACCCATTCGCCTCCCTTTGTGGCTCGGGTGGCCGCGGCTCCCCTCGGCAGGTCGGACACTTCTACGACGGTCCCATCCAGAGCTACCACCTCTTCCAAGCACAAGACGAGGTAGTCGTCGTCTGGCAACCCTTGCTCGTGGCCCTCTCCGCCCGAGAATTGCCAATAGCCATCGTCAAAATGTGCCACAAACAGAATCGGTGATGCCTGGCGAACGACGTACACTGTGGTGATGACGGCCGTGTCAGGGGCGTCCGTAAAGCATTTTTGGGGCGTGCTCATAAACCTCTAAAAGTAAGGGTCTGTCCAATACAGGCCCGCTAAGCTTTACAGTTCAGCCAAACGGTCCGAAACGCAAAATGAGCGCGTTATTGCACCTTTCCGCCCCATTATGCCCTCCCTGGCTACATTGCTCCATTCCCTCGATTCGTTTCAGCCGCAGGATTCGTGGGTGCAAGCGGAAGACCTGTTGGCGGAGCTGTGGGAGCACGGCCCGCCCGCAGATGCTTTGGTGCCGCTGTTTCGGTTCTTGGAGCGCTTTCCCGTAGATGAGAGCGGGGGCGTGTTGATGGGGCTCATGCACGGCATTGAATCCTTTCCCGCGTACGAGACCGAGTTGTTGGACTCCCTGCACCGCCAACCCACGGAAATAACGCTGCTCTTGGTGCGGCGAATCGCCAACACGGGGCAAAAGTCAATTGCCCAACATCCGGTAGCAAGTGTGTATCGGGCGGTTTATGCCCATCCCACTGCGCCCCTGGAGGTGAAGCAAATGGCGCAAGAATTACTCGCGAAATGAGCCTGACGCGTTTAGCCAAACGGTGGCTGTTGCAGAACCCTTGGTGGCGCCCTATATCAATGGTCATGGCGGCATCTGGGAGCACACAAGCCTCCAAAACGGCCGTTGTTGAGGTTCGTTCGGTGCAATAACTTGGGGCGCTAGCTCGTCGAGGGGTTCTGCAACCGCCACGGTCCGAATACGAAAACGAGCATTCGCTAAACCCTCCGCTTGGCTGCGGCCCAAGCGACGATTTAAGGGGCTAGGGCTCCCCCTAACCGGCCCGCCACCGCCCCCAGAACCGGCCGGTGCCCCGTTCAGTCCACCTGGAGGCGGGCCGAGCGCGTGGGCGCGCCGAGGGCCGGGGCGTGGAGGAGGTACAGGCCGGGAGCGAGCCCCTCGAGCCCCAACACCGGCCCGGTGCCCTGGCGCACAAGGCGGCTCTGCGCATCGAGTAAGCGCCACGGCGCGGCGGGCCCCAGTTCCGGGACCTGCACGCGGCCCCGGGCCGGGTTGGGCACGAGGTGCAGGGCGGCGGGGGCGGCCCGGCCAGCAGACGTGGCCAGCGGGCCCGCGCCGGCCAGGACGAGGACCGGCACGGTGCTGCCGGCCAGTGTGCCCGTGCCGAGCTGCCCGTACGTGTTGTCGCCCCAGGCCCAGAGGCTGCCGTCAACCTGGAGGGCCACGGTGTGGGCAAAACCGGCGGCCACGGCTTGCCAGGTGTTCACCGTGCCCACTTGTGCGGGCACGGTCCGGGTGGCCGTCGTGCCGGTGCCAAGCTGGCCCGATTCGTTTTTGCCCCAGGTCCACAACGTGCCGTCCGTGCGCAACACGGCCGTGTGGCTGTTGGCGCCGTAAGCGGCCGTCTCCCAGGTAGTGGCTGTTCCGACCGGGACGGGGCCGTACCGGTCCGTGGTGGTGCCGTCGCCCACAGAGCCGAAAAGGTTGGTGCCCCAACCCCAGAGCGTACCGTCCGTGCGCAGCGCCAGGCTGTGGCCGTAACCGGCGGCTACGCGGCGCCACGTCGTTGCCGGGCCCACCTGCTCGGGGAAGCGGTGGTAAAAGCTCGCGCCGGTGCCCGCCGCGCCGGTAAAGTCCTTGCCCCAGGCCCAGAGCGTGCCGTCGGCGCGCACGGCCAGCGAGTGGGAATACCCTGCGGCAATGCTTTGCCAGGTGCTGCCGGCGGCCACGGCCACGGGGGCCCGCCGGTTGACGGAGGAGCCGTCGCCGAGCTGGCGGTCGAAGTTGTTGCCCCAGGCCCACAAGCTGCCGTCGGTGCGCAGGGCCAGCACGTGGTAGGTGCCGGCCGCCACGGTTTGCCAGTTGGCACCGGTGCCCACGCGCTGCGGCACCAAGCGGGTGGTCGCCGTGCCGTCGGCGAGTTCGCCGTGGCTGTTGCTGCCCCAGCCCCAGAGCGTGCCGTCGGCGCGCAGGGCCAGGCTGTAGTCGTCGCCGGCCGCCACCTGGCGCCAGGTGCTGCCCGTGCCGATTTGCACCGGGGCCAGGCGGTTGGTGGTGGTGCCGTCGCCGAGCTGGCCGTCGCTGTTGCGGCCCCAGGCCCAGAGCGTGCCGTCGGGGCGCACCCACAGGGTGTGGTGGCCGCCGGTGGCCAGGCGCTGGGCGCGGGCCGGGGCGACCAACCCGCCGAGCAGCAGCAGCAGCGCGAGCAACAGGCCGCGGCAAACCAGACGGGGGGCGGACGCGAGAAAAAGGAGGGTAGGAGTCGGCATGGGGAACGGGGGAAAGGAGACCGGGGTAGACGCAGCCAAAGGTAGGCCCGAAACCGAACCCGTCGAGCGCCCGGCACGGAGGGGCGGACCGCCTGACTCTCGGCCAGGGCCGGCGCCTAGCGGCCTGTCGGTAGGCCGCCGGCCCTGGCCGAGAGGGCGAGTGGCCACCCACCCCGACGACGGGTAGAGGGGCCGCATGACTTCACGCTTTTGAGCGACGAGGGTTCGCGGGCTATGAAACCCCTTTTCGTTTGCCAAAACGGTTCGAACTGTAAAACGAGCCTTTCTTTGGGGTGAGGCCGTCCGCTTCAAGTTTGCCCCGCCCTTGCCCTTCTTGGGAACACCCACCCGCCTTGGAGCGACCTGAGATGCCTTTGGCGTCGGGCCATTTCACCCGTCTTTTCTTTCCCTACCCATGTACCCCCGCGAATCCTCCTGGCGCACCCTCGGCTTTTGGGTCGGGCCCGTTCTTTTACTGGGCAGCCTGCTGCTGGCCGGGCTAATCTGCATGATTGGCGCCTACATTCCCCCGTTGTTGCTGCTCTTGCTGCTGCCGGCCGGCGGGCTGCTGCTGGGGGTCGGGCTCATCGTGCAAGGCACCCAGCCGCTCTGGGCCAAGCTCCTGGCCCTGTCCCCCGTGCTCGGGCCCGTGCTGCTCGTGCTGCTCGTGACGGGGGCGAAATGGTTGCCCCCCCACAACCGCCTGGTCTTCCTGATTCCGGAAGGCTTCCGCGGCCGAGTGATACTGTACCGGCAATACGACCGGCAGGACCTGTTCACAAAGGTGGACGGCCGTGCCATCCTCCGCGTCCCGCCGGACGGCTCGATTAGCACCTCGGCGCCGCTCGGCGCCGACGATTTAGCCGATGCCGAATACTACCTCGTGGACGCAACAGGACAGCGCCTGCGCCCCTTGCGGCGGTTAGACGAACGGGCATTTGCCAAGAGCAAACGGCGCGACGAGGCGGTGGAGCCCGTCGACCCGCAGCAAGTTGGGGTATTTGCGGCGGGTCTCCGCCATAAACGTCCGTACCAGGCAACCCCTTTTGAGACGTATTACCCCAGCGAGATACATTATACTCCTGACAACGAGGTAGTTGAGTTAATTTTCACCGTTTCCTGTCACGACAGCCTGGCGGTGCTGTTGCGCCGGTCTGACTTTTAGGCAACTCCGCGTTGGGGGGGTGGCAAATGGCTGCCGAGTCGGCAACTCCCACCAATTAAACTGTTCAAATGGTTCAGTGAAACGGTCCGAATACTAAAAGGAGCAATTTCTGCACGCCTCGGAAACGGACGGTATCCGGCGGGGCCGCAAGCGCGTGCAACCTTCCCGTCGCGTGGCCGGTCATCCGGAAGAACCCTTACCCCGTGCGTGTGATGAAGAAGTCCCTCCTGTGCTGCCTGTTCTTGCTGGGGCTGGCCGCGGCGGTCGCCTGCCGCAAAGCCAGCCCGGCCCCCGCGGCCCCCGACGCGGCCCGGGCGGCCGCTTACCCCCAAACCTGGCAGCTGGTGGAACTAACGGGCCAACGCGTGGGCGCCCGCTGGACCGGGGCGGAGCTGCCGTGGCAGGAAACGTACGTCTTCCGGGCCGACGGCACCTTCCTAAAAACGCGCCGGCACGGCGCTGAGCGCGCCGAGGCCCGCGGCACGTTTGCCGTGCAGGCCGGGCCCGACGGCCGGTACGCCGTGCTGGCCTACGAGGCGGCCAGCCCGCTGATCGGCTCGTGCGCGGCCAACGCGCTCACCGAGACGCTGGCCTTCCAGGCCGACGGGACCCTGGCCAGCACATGGCAGGTGTGCGACGGCCCGGGACTCGCCTACCGGCAAGTGCATTAGCGCGGGCGGGGCCAGCCCAGCGCGGGCCCGCGCAATAACGCTCCAGTGAATAAACACGCACCATTTATTCACTGGAGCTTAATTCTGTTATGGTGGCGAACTTGCGCCCAATGACGCGGTACCTCGGTCTCTTTCTTGTGCACCTGCTCCTGTTGGGGTGCCAGCGCCCTGCGTTGGGCACGTACGCCGATTCCTGCACGGCTTACCACCGCCCCGGGGTCGTGCTGACGCTGCATCCAGACCACACGTTTGCGTACCGCTTCCAGTACCTGGATACCCTCGTCACCGGCACGTGGCGCCAAGCACACGACACGCTAACGCTGCGTTCCGCCTTTTTCCTGCGGATCCCACCGCCGCTAGCACCCGCTGTCAAATACACCGCGCAGCCAGGAGTGGACCAATTTGCGAAGCGCGGGAATCGACTGGTTCCGTTAACGGACGCCACCGACCCCAAAAAGCAGTGCTTCTTGCAACGCCACTAGGCACCTCGAAAGCCAAGGAGGACTGCGTTGTAGTACTGCGTTCATAAAAACGGTCCTGACGTGAACGCGCATAGTTCAGAGTAAGGAGCGTTATACTATTGCTTCAGTGTCCCTTCGTTAGTCCTCCATCCCCGACAGGCAAAGTCCATGGAAACCAGAGCATACACACTCTTAGAAACGTACTTTGACGGCGTATGGTCATCAGGCTTCAATACGGAAACCCATGTGTCCATCTTGTGTTGGATCGCGGACTCTTTGATGACGTTAGAGCACATCAAGGAAATGCCCATAGTAGTCGATGTTATCATTGCCTATTACGTAGGTCCTTTTCCATGCATCGCCATTCATTACGAAGATAAAAGCTTCCGAAATGTGTATGATGAGCTAGAGGCTGAGTGCTACAAAGTGTATAAAGAGCGGTCGTTTAAAGAGTTCTATGACTACGTGGCTAATAACAGCAACCGAATCAATAAGAAAATAAAGGAGCTGAAGGATTATCAGCCCCGATAGCTTCGCGTTCAGCTAAGGGTTTACTTTAACGGTCCGAAAAGTAAAAGGAGCCTATTTCTTCAGGGCTCTCACGGGTAAGTATTCGTCTGCCCGGGGGATGAATCCTCGGATGAGGTGCTTCAACTCGTTGTCCAGCGTGTAGAGCCGCTGGCCGTAGAGCAGGGTGCGGCCTTGTGCCAGGTAAATCGAGCGGGTTCCGCCGTCGCGGTAATACACCTTGAAAAAGAACCGCACAAAGTTGCCCCGGAAGGTGTGCACAGCGATGGTGTCGCGTTGGTCGAGGGCTTGCTCGAGCGCCGCCAGAAACGTCGCGGCGTGTTTTACAGTGGTTTTAAGGGCCGCTGCGTACGCCAGTTGGGTCGTGTCCACACCGATGAGGGTGGAACTGGAATACGGGTACGCATGGAGCCGGATTTTTCTCACCGGCCTGCCGGTCTGCGCATACAGACCGGCAGGAAGGAGCCCGAGGGCCAGCAGGGCAGCGAGCAGCGGCGCGACAGTCGACTTATTCATGGCAGCTGCGGAAAGGAAAAGTTCCGACGTGCCCCCCTCGGAGCAGCCGCACAAGGTAACGACCGTAGTTCACGCAAACGGTCCGAAGGTAAACGCTGGCTGTTTAGTTTGAGGAGGGGTTGGGTCACTTTAGTACTGAACTTGCCAAAGGCCTTTGCGGCGTATCTGTCGGCTACAGCCCTGCGCCTTTCCCTTTTCTCTTCTCTGCTTCCCGGATGCTGATTCTGTTGCTGGATACGAATTATTCGGACATTCTGAATTTGTTCATGTTCCTCGCGTTTCTACCGCTGGCGGCGGGCATCTGGGTCTTACTCTGGAGCGCGCACCGGGCCGCGCGGTGGGCCAAGGCACAGCAAGCGCTCAGACCGGGCCACGCTGTGATTGGATGGCTGGGGGTCGCGGCTCTGTGGCTGTTGGCACTAGGATTACTACTGCTGGCACTCGATTTCAATTATGACTTTTTAGGCCTTTATTGACCTTATCAAGTAGTGTTCACAAAAAGGGTCTGATGGTAAACTCTGCTGATTCAGTGCAAAAGGGTTTGCCTGATTTTAGATGCTTTGTCATCCAGTTCC
>NZ_JADQDQ010000019.1 GCF_015694725.1 Hymenobacter jeongseonensis
GGGGCGCGGCAAAGCATGAGCCGGCGGGGCAACTGCTACGATAATGCGCACGCTGAATCGTTTTGGAGCCGCTTCAAGGCCGAACTGCTCGACGGCGGTAGCTTCCCGGGATTAGCCGAAGCCAAGCTCGAAATCAGCCACCACATCGCCTATTACAACGCCGAACGACGACACTCCGCCCTCGGCTACTACTCGCCCAACCATTTTGAAACCCATATTCAAACAACGTCCCAACTCTGTCCGGCTTAGCTAGACCACCTCACTTCAAACAAAACTGAGCTGCCCTCGTGGCGGCCACCGCCACAAAGTATTGCCGAACCCGAGCCACACCCCAGAAAGCGAGCAAACCGCAATTGCCCTTCATTAAGGTGCGTTCGTTCATTTTAACGGTCGTTCCAACGGTCAGCCTCGTGAAAGCAAGGAAATACGACGCCCTTATTTCTGGATCGAAACGCGCAGCTGCTGCACCTGCGGACCGCTTTGCAGCCGCAGCAGGTAGATGCCCGCGCTGAGCACCTGCGCGTCCACGGGGACTTCGCGCAACTCGCCCGCGGGCAACAAGCCGGTGAAGAGCGCGCGCACCCGGCGCCCCTGCACGTCGAACAAATCGAGTTGCACCGGCTCCGTGCGGTTCGCTACGACCTGCACCCGGAACTGGCCGGTGCTGGGGTTCGGCGACGCCAGCAGCAAGGCGGGCCCCGCGGCAGCGGGGGCAGCGGAGCGCGTGGCAGCCCGTTGGGCCGGGGGGGAGGTGCTCACGTCGAGGGTGACCGTGCCGAGGGCGTAGAGAAGGGGCACGCAGGCTTCCAGCCCGCCGTACTCTACCACGTAACCGGCCGTGGTGCCCCCGCTGTTGCACGCATCCACGTCGTTCCAAAGGCCCGAGTTGCCGTAGAGCTGGCCGTAGTCTTCGCCGGGCCGCCACGGATTGGAATAGTCGTCGGGCTGGCCGGGCAGCCAGTGGGCATAGGCCGCGCCGCTGCCGGTGGTTCCGCCGCGCCCGACCCCCTGGCCCGCCTCCGGGCCCGTCTGCCAGCGCCACTCGCCTTCGGTCCCGGCATCGGACGCCCCAAACCAGTACGGGCCGTGCGCCCGGCCCACCAGGAAGTTTTTTTCGCCTTCCCCCGTGACGGTGGCCAGGTAGCCGGCCAGGCCCTGGTAGCGGCGGGCGGCCGCAGCAGCCTTGGCCGCGGCCCAGCACACGCCCGGGGCGGGAACAAACTCGTAATAATGCCCGGTGCCCGGGAAGGCCAGCACGGGGCCCGCCGCTTGCACCAGGTAGGTGAAGGTGGCCGGACCCACAAAGCCGGGCCAGGCGGTGTAGGTGAAGGTGCCGTCGGCGTTGCGCACCAGCGTGCCCGCGCTAGTCGGGCCCACGTGGGCCACCTGCAGCGGCCGCCCCAACGGGTCGGAATCATTGGCCAGCAGCTGGGCCGGAGCAAACGTGAGCGCGCCCGCGTCCACCCGGAGGCGGTCGGCCGCAGCCACGGGCTGGTGGGCCGTGGGGTTACAGGCCGGCGGCTCCGAAACCGCCGACTGGGAGTATTTGATGGTGGAAAAGTCGACGCCGCTGCTAAAGTCCGCGCCTTGGGAATCCCCGGTCACGTAGACATTGCCCGCCGGGTCCAGGGCCAGGGCGGCGGCGTTGTCGTTCCCGCTGCCAGCCGGCCCGTTGTAGCGGGCCGCCCAGAGCGGCTGGCCCGTGGGCGCGTACTTGACGGTCGCGTAGTCGGCGGCGGTGCCGGGGCCGCCGTCAGAACTTCCGGTCACGTACGCGTTGCCCGCCGCGTCGACCGCCAGGTCCTGGGCGACATCCGTGCCGTCGCCGGGCCCGTTGTAGCGGACCGTCCACAGCTCCTGCCCGTCGGCGGCGTACTTGGCCGTGATAAAGCCGCGGGGGGAGGCGGTCCCGAACGCGTACGAGCCGGTCACGAACACGTTGCCCGCGGCATCTACGGCCGTGGCGCGGGGGTAGGCTTCGCCGCGGGCCGTCCAAAGCGGCTGCCCGCTGGGGGCGTACTTGACCGTGACGTAGCCGGTCGACGCGTCGTCCCCCTCCACAAAGGAATACCCGCTCACGTAGGCGTTGCCCGCCGGGTCCACGGCCAGAACGCGGCCTTCGTCGTAGGCCTCGCCGGGCGAGTTGTAGCGGGCCACCCAGCGTTGCTGGCCCGTGGGCGCGTACTTGACCGTGGCAAACTCGCCGGAACTGGCCGTGCCGTCCCGGTACGAAATCCCCGTGACGTACACGTTGCCCGCCGCGTCCAGGGCCAGGGCCTGGGCGTAATCCCCCTGGTTGTCGGGGCTGTTGTAGCGGGCGTCCCAGAGCAGGTGGCCGGTCGGGGCGTACTTCACCGTGAGGTAATCGTAATCGCCGGCCGGCCGCGGGCCCTGGGCGTCGCCCGTTAGGTACGCATTGCCCGCCGCGTCGACGTGCAGTGCATAGAAGTTCGCGCCGTGGCCGTCCAAGCCGGGGTAGTGCGCGTCCCACAGCTGCTGGCCGGTGGGCGCGTACTTAACCAGCGCATTGCCGCCCGCCCCCAACCCGTTGGCCACCACGTAGGCGTTGCCCGCTGCGTCGACGCCGACGGCGATGCCGTACGGCGAAACCGCCTCGAGCCCGGTGTAGTAGGCCGCCCAGAGTGGCTGGCCGGTGGGCGCGTACTTGACGGTGAGCAGCTGGGCGTTCGGGCTGCCCGACCCCGCCGCCAGGCCCGTGACGAACACATTACCCGCGCCGTCGACGGCCACGTCCCGGGCCAGTTCGTAGCTGGCCGTCCGGGGCGGAACCGGCAGGTTGTAGCGCGCGACCCATTCCGGGGTGACGGGTTCCGCTCCCGCCGTCGCCCGGAGCGGCGCTGCTGCGGCTCGGGCCGTGGAAGACCCTGCCGGCCGCGGTACGAGGGGAGCGGCCGGGGAGGGCCGGGCCGTCTGCTGCCCCTGGTACGGGGCCGGACGGACGTCCCCGTGCCACGGAGTAGCTGGGTTTGCCAAGGGGGGGGACGTGCGGGTAGCAGCACGCGGTTGGGCGTAGGCCGTCCAGGCGAGCAGCAGACTCCCCGCGAGCAGCAGGGCTGGGGTAAGCGGTTGTTTCATGGCCAGGGAGCAGGAAAGTGGCGAAAGAAAGACCCGCCCAGCGGACATACGAGCGAGGAACTTGTGGCGGCAGCACTATCGCCGCGCTAAAAACCAACTGCTGTAAATATAAATAAACATATTTAAACAAAAAATGATTATAAATTGAATGGTGTGCAGTTTTTCCAATCAGCTGTTTTTCGGTTGCTCAGTCCCCGCTATTAAACACCAATGCGCCCTCCGAGCCCGGGAGTAACGGGTCCGTATCAGGCGAACTCCCCCCGGTAGAGGGGTCGACGGCGCAGCAAGTGCGTGGGTGGCCGTGAAGGCGGTGATTTCCTACCCTGTCCTGTAATGGTGGCCCGCACAGCCCTTTTTTGGAGCAACTCGCCCGGCGGTGACCGGGCAGCCCCTATCTTCCGGTACTGTTCGCCTGCCCGCTGTTTCCTTGTCCGCCCTCGCCTTTTACGACCTCGCCTACCACGCCGACCCGCCGCTGCTGCGGGGGCGGCACCTGCGGCCCTTGCGGGCGGAGGAGGTCACCGAAAGCTGCGAGTTGGTGCTGGCCGCGGCCCGGCGGCGGGATTGCGCCGGCTGGTTGCTCGACGGACGCGCCACCCCCTACGGCCAACCGCCCGCCCTGCGCCACTGGCTGCGGGAAGACTACTGGCCGCGGGTCCAGGCCGCCTTGGGGCGCCCCGTGCGCGTGGCCTTTCTCGTCACCCCGGCCGTGCGGCTGGAGCTGGACCGGTTGGGCTACGAGCAGGCAGAAGCCCTGCCGCTGGGGGTGGGGCACGTGGGGTGGTTCCTCGAGGAGGAGGACGCCCTGGCGTGGCTGGCCCCGTAGCGGCGGCCTTTGCCCGGCTGCAGCCGACGCCCGGCCGACAGTCGAGGGCACCCGGGCGCTTAGAAGCAGTCAGGCGCATCCCCTGCGCGTTTCGACTTCATCGGCCAGTAGCACCAAGCCAGGGTTCATGCAACTGGTTCGCGACGTGACCAGAAGCCTTTCGCGTAGGGGTCGTTAAGCCGGTCCTTCCAGGGGCAAGTCCACGCGAAAGGTCGTGCCCTGGCCTTCCCGGCTTTCCACGTGGAGGGTGCCGCCGTGGCCGTGGGAGATGATGTCGTGCGCGAGCGAGAGGCCCAGGCCCGTGCCCTCGCCCGGGGGCTTGGTGGTGAAGAAAGGCTGGAAGATTTTTGCCTTAACGGCCGCGCTCATACCCGGGCCGTTGTCGGCAATGCGGATTTCGACGCCGTCCGGCCCGGCGCGGGTGTGCACCTGCACTTCGGGGCGGTAGCCGGCCTCGCCCGCCTGCTGGCGCTGGCGCACGGCGTAGAAGGCGTTGGTGAGCAGGTTGATAAGTACCCGGCCCAGGTCCTGGGGCACCACCGCCACCAAGGGCAGGGCCGGGTCCAGGGCGGTGGTCAGGTGGGCGCGGAAGTCGCGGTCTTTGGCCCGTAGGCCCTGGTAGGCCAAGCGCAGGCTTTCGGCCACCAGCGCGTTGAGCGGAGTGGGAACGCGCTGGCCGGTGCCGGCGCGCGCGTGCTCGAGCATGCCCGCGATGATGGCCGTGGCCCGCTGCCCGTGCTGGCTGATTTCGCGCAGGTTCTGCTTCAGCCCGGCCAACAGGTCGCCCTCCAGCCCGGCGGCGTGGTCGCCACCGTCGGGGCGGGTGCCGCCCATCTCGTCCACCAGCCCGGTGCTGACCTCGGCAAAGATCTTCATGAAGGTGAGCGGGTTCTGCAGTTCGTGGGCGATGCCGGCCGTGAGCTCGCCCAAAAAGGTTATTTTCTCCTGCTGCACCAACTGGGCCTGGGCAGCCCGCAGGTCGGCCAGCGACTGCTCGAGCTGGGCGGTGCGCTCCCAGAGCAGGCCGTTTTGCGCGCTCATGCTGCGCAGCGCGGTGGTGTTGATCTGGTCGAACACCAGCGCCACCACCAGCAAAATCAGCATGAGCCCGGCCAGGATGTCGAGGTGCCAGAACTGGGCCTTGTCGACCGGCACCCGGTTGGGAAACACGTAGTGCCGCTGCTCCAGCCCCCAAAAGGCGAGGGCCGTGGCCAGGCCCAAGCCGAAGAACAGCAGCCCCGCCCGGCGGCCCAGCAGGAAGGTGCCCATCACGCCGCACAGCGCCAGCCACCAAGTCGTGGCCGCATATTAGCCGCCCTGATACGCCGAGTTGACCACCACGGTGAGGTAGCCAATGAACACGAACGCGTAGCCCAGCGCGACGTGTGGGGCGAGAACGGGGTCGTCAGCCTGGAAGGAACGCTGTTGGGCTTGCTGGGAAGCGCCGTGGTGGCCGCGGCGTATTGTGCGAGCGTGGGCTGGGGCCCGGCCTTCGGGTGGCTGCTGCTGGCCGGTACCGTCGGCAACCTGGCCGACTCGGTCCTCGGCGCCACGCTCGAGCGCCGGGGCTACGTAGGAAATAACGGGGTCAATGCCGCCAACACCCTGGTGGGCGCCCTTGCCGTAGCGGCCGTGACTGCCTGGACTTAGTACCGATAATAGTTCATTGTCGGTACTGAGTTTTTACGGTTTGTTTTGGCCCGCTATCGCTTAGTGTCCTACTCGATGGGCGTGACCTTCTGGCAGCTGCGCAGGCGCAGGCCGCTCCAGCAGAAGGTGAGCTAGACGTGGGTTAGACATTTTTTGATGACCCGCTCAGTGAGCAGCTGGCAGGTTACTTCCATGGGCACGGGCGGCTGTTCGCCCAAGCAACGGTACAAGAGGGCGCGCCGTCCGCAGCTAGGTTATTTAGGCGGAGCTGGTGGGTGATTATAATGTTAGAATGCCAAAATGAAGGACAAAGTTTGAACTGTGTAAAACACGGCCTGAAGATGTTGTATGACTCATTACCTTGCACAGATTCTACCCTTGATAAAAATAACACATGAAATCTGCCATTACCATTCGTTTGCTTAGCACCACTACCAACCATAAAGGGGATTTATTCACTCGCTTGATGGATGATTTGTTCTTTGCGCTCGGCTACGAGGACATTCAACATGACGTTGCCAAGTCAGGGCGTGAGATTGATGTGCAAGGCAAGCACAGAACCGAACCCCGGCTGTTGCGCGCTGAATGCAAGGCTCATAAAAAGACTATGGGAGGAGCAGAGGTTAGCAAGTTTCGTGGCGCACTGCGAGCTGAACAAATTAAAGCTGGCAAAAAAGCAATGATGGACTATTTCATTTCTCTTGGGGGATTTACAGAGAGTGCTGTTGAACAAGAAAATGAACTTGGGGATGAAGGAATCATCTTGGTAAATGCCCCGCAAATAGTTGCACATTTAGAAAGAAGCCATGTATTGGTTAGCAATAAGAATGCGGCAGACCAAGCAGGCCGATGCGTGAGCTATGCAGGGGTTGATAATGATGTTGTAATCGAAAGCATTGAATTGCTTGGGCATGAGATTGGATACCTTAAGGCTGTTTACTACTCCCATAATAAGAAAACGACTCATTTTGCTCTGGTTCACGCTGATGGTACTCCTTTGGCAGCCGATATAGCCCAAGCTGTTATTGATGATGACAAAACAGGCGGTGGTGAACTACATAAACTTCAATATCTGGCACCTGCGCCATTGGAACAAGACCGACGTGTGGCAAGAACTTCTGCTCTTGAACATTATCGTCGTTGGATTGGGGAAGAATGTGGCTTTATCCAACTTGATGGGTTACCCATTGATGAAAAGCTAAGCCAAAAGAAATTGACCTTAGAAAAGCTCTTTGTCCCCTTAAGAGCTATCATTCCGCGTGAAATAGATTCTGCTGGTTCAGAAAACGACAAACAGCAACATAATCTATTTCACGAGGGAGTTATAATCCCAATTGGGCAGCTCTTGAGCAGTAGAAGACACGTAGCACTCTTAGCCGCGCCTGGTGGTGGTAAGAGTACACTTATGAAGCGGTAAGCTACTGCATATGCCTTCAGTGAACGGCGCGCCGATATCGATGACAAACTGCCCGATGAAGACTGGCTACCGCTCTTTTTGCGTTGTAGAACGCTTGGTGACCGTACTGCTGACCCTGTTCTGAAACTTTTGGAAGAAATTGCAGTGCAGACAAGTATGCCAGCGCAAGAAGCAGATGCGTTCCGAGGAGTAGTACATGAAAGACTACGCAGTGGCAAAGTGTTACTACTCATAGACGGCTTGGATGAAATACCTGATGAAGGAGGGCGCAAAAGCTTTGCGAACAACCTGCGAACATTCTTGGCCCTGTTTCCGCAAATAGCAATGGTGGTTACATCAAGGGAGGCAGGATTCCGGGTTGTCGCTGGCGTAATTGCCAGTACTTGTCAGCAGGCAAAACTTGCCCCTCTACAAGTGGCTGACATAAGATATCTGTGCGAACAGTGGCATGTAGAGGTTGTGAGGGACTCACCTCAGGTGCGCGAAGAGGCCCAAAAACTAGCTAATGATATCTGCAACAACCACAACATTTTTACTCTAGCTCAAAACCCATTACTACTGACCACGCTTTTGGTGGTAAAACGCAGCATCGGTGAATTGCCTACAAACAGGGCTGCCTTATATGCAGAAGCAGTTAAGCTACTAGTTAAAACTTGGAATATCGAGGGTTTTAATGCCTTAAATGAAAAGGAGGCATTAGCGCAGCTATCATATGTAGCGTGCGCCATGATGGAAAAAAACATTAAGCAAATTCCGCATGCTGAACTTCTAAATCTTTTACAGGAATCTCGCGAAGTATTAGCAGCGGAGCTACAGTACATCCGAATGTCGCCGGAGGAATTCGTCGAACAGGTAGAGTACCGTAGTAGCTTACTTATGCTTTCAGGCCGTAAAATGGTGGAAGGGGAGTTACAGCCACTATACGAATTCCGGCATCTAACTTTTCAGGAATATCTCGCGGCTCGGGGATATGTGAAAAAACAGCATCCGCGAAGGACTCAACGCCTCTCCCTCTTAGAGTTATTAGAGCCTAAGTTTGGCGACCATACGTGGCGTGAAGTAATTCCACTGGCTGCCGTTTTAGCCGAGCTTGATGCAGAGCCTCTTTTGAAAGGTTGACATCCGCTTCTGCAGAAGGAATACCAAATGAGGAAATCGGCCTACTTGAATCTCCCTCAAGGAGCTGTGTTAATAATCTGATTCAGTGCATACTTGATGAGGTAACAATCTCTCCTGTAGTTATGACTGCCGCTCTAACCCAGCTTGGACAACTTGGTTTGGAAATTACTATAAGCGATGATTGGCTGCTGCTTTTGCGTGGCAGGTCTGGAAAATTATTTCAGGAAATTGTTGAGCAGGGGTTCATTAGCGGAGAAGATGGTTGGGAAGATTATAGTGAGGTATTACAAAAAATAGCCATTTTAGACATTACAGGTGTTGATCCTGATGTGTTTATGTATGATGAGGAGGAGTATAATGATGAAGCCGATGAGGAATATGTAGAGGATGAAAATGATAGTCCAGTTGCTTTTCAATTCGAAATCGATACTGATTACGTGCAACTTATCATTGCCGCATTGGAAGAAAAGAATGGAATGCAACGAATAAAAGCGGCGCTATCTCTCATGTCTCTAATGTACAATCTTACAGCCCCGGCTTTTATTGAAGAATTTGTTGATAAAGAGCCAGTGTTTGCTGTACTCACTTCCCAATCACCCAAGATTCGTGCTTTATTGGAAGAAATGATTTTGTCAGGTCATGAACCCACTATGTATGCAGGGGCTTGGGCGATGGCATGGGGCGCGGGTGGACTACAGCTATTCGGTCTAACTCCTACTCCTGTTCAGGTGCTTATCAACATGTTTCACGCTTGGCGTTCAGCGAAATCTACTGAAACAGCTCGATTGGTGGCTTGGGCATTGCAAGAACAGCCTTTGTTGGAACGAGATGCATTAACCCGTAAAGGGATGGATGGAAAGGATTATACTGAATTCCTCCTAAGCAAAATGCCTGATGTTAGTCCCCGTTCCATTGATACTAATTCAAAATCGGTGCTAATGATGGCATGGTATCTTGGTTCCCCTTGGAATGATGAAGAGTTAGCAGATTTAATAGGTCAAGTGTATGAATCGAGTGAACGCAGAGCATCCGATATGGGAGTTGTTCGGAATACAGAGTTGAAGCGTTCGGCTGAATTACTACTTGAGCTTGGCGAGCCAGGAAAACGAGTTTTAGCTGAACGGGCTAAGAGATTAGCAAAACCTGTAAAAGTGGCGAAGCGAATAGCCTAAAAAAGCCCCTTGCTTGAGAGCAAGGGGCTTTTTTCTTAGCTAATAGGTGTTGCGGTAAGTTTAATGCTCAGCCCTGAGTTGGACCCTGCCGGCATCCCCGGCCCACGTTGGCTTCCGTCTAGACTATTCCTGATGATAAGAAGCACGCGCTTTGGGTCTTCCAATTTGCCTTCTATCAACTCGGAATCCTTACGGTGAACCTCTGAATCCTTGGCCCTGTATACCTGCACCATGTGCCCATCTTGAATGGCGCGGTGGCAGACACCCCGCATGTAGAACGCATTGAACTCGCCCTCCGCAAATGTGATAGCCGCATTTTCGGGTATTTTGCGCGTTACGGCTCCGCGTTTTTCATGAGTGTTAAAGCAACCGTGCTGCTGGAGCGCAACAGCTAGGGTTGCTCCGGTGCCACTGGTGACGGCATCCCGCAGCAATTGCGGGTACAGCTTGGTGCCCGTATCATTGAACCGCTTACTGAAGTTGAGCTGACTGGCCTTTATAGCCTGGTCCACTTCGATGAGCATATACTTGCGAGTATTTTCGTCGAGGTCTTTAAAATCAAACATTACTCTGGCGTTAGAACGCTTTGGGAAAATCCTTGGGTAAGTACTGCTGGTACTTATTCCTAAGCAGGCTCATACATTCTTCATTGTCAGTAAGATTGATGTTGAGTTTCTGCTGTATATACTCATATTTGGTTCTGGCCACGCCAATGATATCAGACCAGCGAAGTACATGGACGTCAATATTATCACCAGAATAAACGTGGCCATAGTCTCGGTCTTTAGGAGCCATAATCATTTCTAAATCCGACTTGACATCACGTACTAAGAGAATGAAATGCCATGAATGGTGGGCCTTCGAAAATCGTGGGTCAGCATTAACTGAACGGGCATAATCCATAATCTGCCCGTATTCAACCATGCCTCCGTCAACCGTAGGACGTTTGAGCTCAACAACTAGATTCGAAAAATAGCCGTGTTTCCCGCCATTGAATTGACGCCACAAGCAAACGTCGGGAATACGAGTAAGGCCGGAATTATCACCGCTTTCAACAACGTCTTCAAAATCCGTGCGGCCAAGCTTTTCCAAGTGGGCTAGAAGCAGGTTTTTTAGATTGATATCGTCGGCTCCATAAGTGTAGTCGTCACCAAAAATCCAGGTTTCCTGAACGACAATCTTGTGAAGGTTTCTCCTCTCAAGAACGTTTTTGCTCACCTCTTTATCATAAATGAGGTGTTCTAATGCACGAAGAAACTTTAGCCGGTTGGTCACCTCCTTCATCGTGTCGATGACATTGGAAAGCGGAGTTTCGTCTAGCAGTTCTGCCAGTTCCTGGCGTCTTGCTTCTGGCAACTCAATCACTTCTGTCAGTATTCTTCGGAGTGAAGTGGTATCATTCTCAAGTGCCTCCTTTATAAGAGAAAGAGTCAGTTGTTTGCCTTTCTTGTCTTGGTCATTAAAGGAGGGCAAAAACTCATTTACTTGGAGCGCTACGATATCGAATACCTGCCGGGAGGCGCGTTCGACTTCGGTCGTTGCTTCTTCCTTGTAAGGGTAGATATGTTCGCTTTTGAGGTTATCAATAAACTCCTGGGCTCTCTGATGCAGACGCTCACGGGCGTACCGCCGGCCATAGTTCTTAGCGGCGGTTATGGCATCATGAAGTGTTGGGTCAAGTTCACCCATATCGAGACGGTTCTCCAATTGGAGGCGGTCAATATATGGGGAGCTGATAACTATACAGATTGGGAGGCCGGGGCGAATACCTGCTGGTATATCGCGGTAGGTCACCCCGTTACGATTACATAGGTAGATTTTGCGATGGCAATCAAAATTCCACTCTACAACCTGAATGTTAAAGTTATAATCCCGGTTGCCAGCGTCCTGAAAGTATTTGTCCTCAGATTCTGTGTTTCGGATAAGGCCTCGGAAATTGAGGTCGTCGTTGCCTACCACGATTTTAAAATCTGGGTAGGTCATGCTGTAAATGGCGAATTTCTCGGTTATCTCATCAAGCGAAGTCTTTGTGAATAACTTTGAGACTACGTTCTGATTGAGGGCCTTAATGACTACTCGGAAGCCCGTTGCCTGTGAGCCATTGTCTAAAATAACGGCATCATGAACTATCGGGCGGTCTATGATTTCGCGATGCAAGTCAATAGCGAACGTCCGGGCCAGTCCGTCATCACCTAAATAAGTGCTTTGGAAAGATACATGGCTACCTAAAGCGAGGGCTTTATAGCGTCCTCTTCCTTCTTTGCCATGATAAGAGCGTTGACCAGGGCTAACAGGAGAGTTTCGCTTTTGGGAACCCCCAATGGATTCGAACACACTTAGTGCCTCGCGACGAGACAGGCCATGTCCGTTATCCTCAATAATTAGAGTGTCCCAAGCACCCAGTTGCGATTTTTCTGTCAGGATATGGATGTGAGTCGCATCTGCATCGAGTGCATTCCAAATCAGTTCAGACAAAGCGTTCACGCCATTGGCCCTAGTTAAGGAGTCAAGGTGGTCTCGCTGTACTTTAGTGAGTAGCTGGGTGGACATTGTTTGGTAATTTAATTCTGACGGTTATATGCCGCCCTCAGCAGGCTGAGCATTTACTCCTTGGCCTCCAGCTATAGCCCAAGTTTCTGGGCAGCGTTGTGCTGACGCACGTTGTCAAGGCGGGTGTAGCGTCTAATCATTTCACTTGTCTTGTGCTTGGTCTGGTTCATCACCTCTGAATCATCAGCCCCGGCTAGCTTCGCTACAGTTACAAATGAAGCACGTAAAGAGTGAGCAGAGTACTTGGGGCCCAAATACCGCTGCACAATCAAGTTTAGGTGCTTGTCCGTCAACCGCCGTTCGGTCAAACGCTCGCCCTTACGAAAGGACACAAACACGGGCCCTGTAGTACGGTCCAGCCGCTTTATCCAAGCTTCCAAGGTGCGAATTGGACACAGCTTAAAATCCGGGGAATAGAAAATGGCTTTCTCCTCAGCCGCGCTGTACTGGTTGGTTTTGCTCTTGGCCAAATTCACAATCAATCCTTCTTCCGAAAAGGAAAGGTCTTCAATATTCAGCGCCGCTAATTCCGAACGACGAAAAGCCCCGGTAAATCCTAGTAGTAAAATAACCCGGTCCCGCAGACCCGCCAGCGTTTTGCCATCGATGCTTTTCACGGTCCGCTTAAAGTTCGCCAGTGTAAATGCCGGGGCCTGTTTTTGCCGCACGCCCTTAACCCGGGCTATGCCTTCCATCAGCACCTTAAACTTCTTGTCGTCCGTGGGCGAGTCCAGCCCGCGCAGCACATGGGCCTTGGCCACGGCGGCACAGTGCCGCTGAATGGTCGCTACTTTCTTATCTGTCTCGGCCAAGTGGGTCACGAATCCCGCTAGCGTCTCGACTGATGCTGGCAGCGGTTCCAGTCCGTGCTCGGCGCACCAAAGCCCAAAGCGTTTCCAATCCCCGGCATACGCTTTCACCGTGTTGGCCGCGCCGCTCAGTCCGGCCTCGACGTAGCGCGAGGTATGCTCAGCCAGCTGCGCCAGAGCGGCCGACGTGTTACCAGGAATCGAGAGTTCGGACGACTTTTCCATGCGACCTATATATAAAGGAGTAAAACGCGCCTTTGACTGCCAAATATAACCAGAATGTTTAAGGGGCGATAAGAGAAGGTTATCGGACCTTAAATTTATAATGGTGGGTAACTCCCCCTTCCTATTGTTTGATGAGGCCTGGAGCCAGGCAAACATTAAATAAGGCCTTGTTTTACTGTTTGGTACAGCCTGTCGGGTGGTTCGTGAGGTCTAAAGCCTGGTAGACATTAAATGATGTATCTTGTTGATGTCTACTCGTGGCGTGGTAGGTTTGTGCAATCAATCACCTGACTGCCTCCCGAACTCAGATGAGCTATCCCGTAAACCCGGATCGTAACAAGCCCTGGAATGGCCTGCCGGAATTACCATTGGAGCCGGAACTAGTGGAGACCGTCGAAATCCTGAGCCAGCTGGTGAAGGCCCGGGCTGCGCTGGGGCGGCTACAGGGCCGCAGCGCGGTGATTCCCAATCAAGGCCTGCTCATTAACAGCATCAGCCTACAGGAAGCCAAGGCCTCGAGCGCCATTGAGAACATCTTCACGACCGACGACGAACTCTATAAAGCCTACAGCGAACAAGTCCTGGATGCGGGCGCAGGTGCCCCCAAAGAAGTGCTGCGCTACCGCGAGGCCCTCTGGCACGGGCATGAATATCTCCAGGGCCGGCCGGCCTTTGACCTGGAATATTTTCCGCAGATGTACCGGCAAATCACGCAGGCCACTGACGGTATTCGTCCGCCTGCTGCGCAGATCTACATCAAGCAAGGCGGCTCCGGGCCTAATGCTGGCAAGGCAGTCTACACCCCTCCCCGCGGGGCTGGCATCCTGGAGGCGAAGCTGGCCAACCTGCTCGACTTCATGAACGACGACGAGCGCTACCCCCTGGACCCGGTGTTGAAGATGGCCATTGGCCATTTTCAATTCGAAGCCATTCACCCCTTTCGCGACGGTAACGGGCGCAGCGGCCGGGTGTTCAACATCCACTACCTCGCCCACAAGGGGCTGCTAGATTACCCCATTCTGTTCCTGAGTCGCTACATCATGGACCACAAGGCGGACTACTACGCCTTGCTGGCGGGAGTGTCGCAGCGGGGAGACTGGAAGTCGTGGTTGCTGTACATGCTGCGAGCCGTGGAAAGCACCGCCAACTTGACCTATGACAAAATCAACGACCTGATGGCCGCCAAAGACGCCATTCTGCAGGCGGTAATCAGCGATACGCAGATAGAGCGGCCCGAGCAGCTGGTCAATAGCCTCTTTATCCAGCCTTTTACCAAGGTGAAGCACCTGACCGATGCGCGGTTGTACGTCGAGAACACGGCCCGCAAGTACCTGAACCAGTTGGTGGACATGCGGATTCTGGGCAAGAAAGTTATTGCCGGGCATCACTACTACCTGAACCTGGAGCTCCACCGCATCCTAAGCGAATAGTTCGGGTGCACAAAGGCCAGTGACAAGGCGGCGATGCATGTTGCCCAAACGCAACAAATAGGACATATTTGGTCACATTTGATGCGTCTGCACAACATAAGGTAGTAGGCCCTCTCGGAGATGTTATCCTGTGCAAGCCGGGAAGCAGCGCTCCCCCTGGCCCCTGGCCGTCAACTACCTTTACAAAACGCAGCGCCTTTATTTAGGCACACACTCGTAAAGGGCTGTGCGCGAACAGGAAACAAACAGCAGCATAAAGGGACGCAGGTGGTGGGGTATTCCGTTGCTTACTTAACCGGACCCTTCGCGGGCAGGGCGGGAAAACGGGCGGGCGCCTGGCGGTGGTGCGTGGCCTGCTCATACGCATAGGTGTATTTTATCAGCGTAGCCTCATCAAAGGAGCGGCCCAGAAACTGCAGGCCCGCCGGCAGCTGCTCGTAGGTGAAGCCCATGGGCACGGTGAAGGCCGGCTGCCCGGTGTGCGGGGCAATCAACTGGCTGTTATCGCCCTGATAGCCCTTGAAATCACCGATTCTGGCGGGTGGGTTGTTCCAGGTGGGGTACACAAGAGCGCCCACCTGATATTGGTCCATGACGGCCGTCACCGCCTGCCGGAAGGCGATGCGACGGGGGGCGGTATACGCCTCGCCGCAGCCCGCCTGGCTGTCCCTGGGGCGGACCCCGTGCGCGAGCTCGTCCTGCAGGTTTTCTTTGATGTAAGGCGAATACGTGCCCGAGGCCAGCACCTGGTCGATGTTTTGCACGGGTGAGCGCGGACCCAGGGCGGCCAGGTACTGGTTGATGTCGTGCTTGAATACCGAGCACCACTGATCAGCACTTACCTGGTCAAAGGCCGGGATTTCCACGTCCACCACCGTCGCGCCCGCCCGGCGTAAATCAGCGACGGCCCGCTCGAACAGTGCCTTCACCTGGGGGTCGGGGCTGCGCTCACTCAGCGTGCGCAGCACGCCGATGCGGGCACCCTGCAGGCCCTTCGGATCCAGAGAGGCTTGGTAGCCCTGAGTTGGCCGCTTGCCCGCCCCGTAAGTGGTGAGCGCATCAGCGGGGTCCGGCCCGGTGGCCATCACCTCGAGCAGCCGGGTGGCGTCGGCCACCGAGCGGGCCATGGGACCCCCGGTGTCGTTACGCAGGTACAGCGGTGCAATGCCCGCCCGGCTCAGCAACCCCAGGGTGGGCCGGAAGCCGACCAGGGCCGTGTGCGACGAGGGCCCCCGGATGGAGTTGCCGGTGTCCGTGCCCAGGCCTGCCGTGCCAAAGCTCGCGGCTACCGCAGCTGCCGTTCCCCCGCTCGAACCCGCCGGCACGTGCGCCAGATTGTAGGGGTTGCGGGTCTCCCCCGCCAGGGAGCTGATGCTCACCATGGGACTGAACGCCCACTCGGCCATGTTAGACTTGGCCAGCACGATGGCCCCGGCGGCTTTGAGGGCGTTGACCACGGTAGCGTCCGTGTCGGGCGCAAAGCCTTTGAGGGCCCGCGAGCCGGCCGCCGTCTGCAAGCCGGCCGTGTTGAAGTTATCCTTCACGATCAGGGCTGTGCAGTGCAGGGGCCGCAGCTGGCCGGTGCGGCGGTATTCCGCGTCGAGCTGCCGGGCCGTTTCCACCGCACTCGGGTTCAACACGACGATGGCATTGAGCTTGGTGAGCTGGTCGTAGGCAGCGATGCGGGCCTGGTAGGCGAGCACGAGCTGCTCGCAGGTGCAGCTGCCCTCCCGCAGGGCCTGCTGCACCTCGGCGATGGAAGCTTCCGTGACTTCAAAAGGAGGGCGCGCGGCATGGTGCTCCCTTGTTGACTGACTGCCGCAACCGGTAGCCAGGAACGCGCAGAAGAGGGCAAGAAGCAGGGAAGTAGCTCTGGTAAGCATGTCTGGGCGTGAGGAAGAAAAGCCGGGGCAGCTAAGCGTGCCGGGAAGAGGCCGAAAAATAGGGCTTTTCTAACGCGTTTCCCGGTTATAAGGAACGTGCTTTCAGCAGGTCAGCATTTGAGAGTATCAGCTTAAGATGGCGACCCCCGCCTTTTTCGTACACTTCGATAATGAGCTGCTTCTGCTCCGGGATGGTGAACTTCTTGAAGATGTACACCTGCTCGAGCTTGCCCCGGGACTCAATCTTCCTGGCCGCACCCTGGTAGACATAAATGGGGGTGATCTCCAATGCCTGCTCGGCCGTGCGCTTGGCTACCTGCTTATCCTGGATGTAGAACTTCACGAAGTCCACGTCATAGGTCACATTGGACTTATTGGCCAGGTGGAGCGGGAAAAACAACGTTTCCTGCTTGTAGCCCACGCTGCCGGCGCGCACGCTCAGCTGATTAGCGCTCTCACTGGCTGAAGTGCCACCGGCTGACAGGACCTCTCGGGAATAAGCATCCAGGTTGCCCTGCGGGATAGGCGAGTTCGATAGTATGGCTGCTCCCTGAGGCGATGAGGTGGACCCCGCCGCACCCAGGTCGAGGCTGAGCACCTTCGGGTCGTGCTGGTAGTTTACTACGAAGGAATAAAGCTTGCCGTCCGAGGTGAGCACCGTCATGTTCGACTCCGGAAAACCAGCCGAGGCCGCTTTCACGCGCACGATGTTCTCCGCACCGGTGGCTTTGGCCGCAATCAAACCCGAGCTTCCCAGGTCGACATAAGTGACCGGGAAAGGAAACACGAGGTGGGTGGTTTTCTGGTCGCTGATGTAAAGCGGGTAGGTCGGCAGCTTGTTGGCTTCCGAGTACTGCAGCATCCGGGCAGCCGAGGTTTGAGCCTGCGTGGGCGCGCCGCCCAATGACAGAACGAGGGCGCCGGTGGCAAAGAGGGTGATTTTCATAAAGGGGGGTGGGGTTATTCCTTGTCTACTTTGAGCATCACCTGGTAGCCGGCCTTGAGGCGAACCTTGACCAGACGGAGTTTTTTCTGGCCGAGGCCCTTGACCGCGCTTACTGCCACGCCCGCGGCGGCCAGGGCCGGGTCTGCGCTCAGGGTCATCATATCGGCCGCACCCAGCCCTTCCGCGCCCGCCTGTTTCGCAGCGTCGCGGGTGATGGCGCCCGGAATGTGCAGGCCTTCCAGCCCATCCACGTCGTACACTTCCAGAGCGGCGGGAAAGACGCTGTTGCCGGATTTGAGCGTTTCGATGGCGATGCTAAGACGCTCGCCTGCCAGGCTGCACTTACCGTAGATGAAGGTATTAGCCGGCAACTGATGGCCGTTGATGACGGCTGACTCCGTGAGCCGCATTTTCACCAGCGAGCCACTGACTACTTCCTGCGACTCGTGGATGACTGCTGGCAGGGTGTTAGCATCTCCACCCGTCCCGGTTTCCGAGTCAAATCCCTGAAACGACGCCGTCCGCCGACGTCTCGGACCACTAGAGCCCAGGCGGGATACGACGGCGTCCTCATCAATGGCGCGGAGCCTGGTCGAGGTCTTTTTCTTCTTGGGAGCTGCTGCCACAGTCCGCGGTGCCGCGCTGCTGGCACTGCTGGACTGAGCCAGCAGCGCCGCCATCTGTGCCTGAGCCTGGGCCTCTGACAGCTCCCGCTCGTGCTGAGAGCGCATGAGCTGCATCTGCTCTTCGGGAGTAAGGGTCCCCGGCTGAGGTGCCGGCTGCGCAGTAGTATTAGCAACTCCCCCGTTTAGTTGCGCCTGCTGCGCGGCAATCAGCTGCTGCTGCGCTGCCGCCACTGACCGGTCCACCGAGCCGTTCGGGCCGGGCTTGCCATCGGCACCCACAGCATAAGAGAGTCCATTTCCGGTGGCCGTATCCACGCGGGCGTCCACCAAGCCCCGGTTGCGCAGGGTATCTACGGGACTGGCATAGGCTTCCAGCTTACTAGCAGTGATAGAAGCCTGCTCGGCCTTGGGCAGGTTGGTGTTGAAGCCGGACTCGGTGTTTTGCGCCTGGGCCGGCGTGCCCGTGCCGCCCCCGCTCAGGTAGAACATCACGGCCAGGAAGGGCACCCCCACCACGGGCAGGAAGGTGGCCATCTGGCGGGTCCGATAAAATTGCGCGTCGCGCGCGGTGGTTGCGGTTGCCATAACGGGTCGTAATTAGCGGGGGAGCGTCGTCAGGTCCTCGTTCCGGAGCACCCGCCAGTTCTCCATCAGAAAACCGTGGGGGTTGTTTTCCGAGCGCGTCACGTCCCGCAGGGAACACTCGGAAAGGAAGTTGCGGGTGGTGACCGAGGTGGCCCGGATCACCTGCTGGTGGCCGTAGCACCGGGCGACCAAGGGCCGGGAGTCGGTGATGACCACGCTGTCCACGCTCATCTCCAGGCTGATGTTGGCGGCAATCAGGTCGTTGTAAAACCCTTTCTCCTTGAAGTTCTCATACTGCCGTTTGGCCGAGTTGTCGGCCAGATACAAAGCCTTGTCCACGTTGCTGGCGATGGCTTTCTGGTCGGGGTCGAGCGCGAAAAACAGCTCGTGGAAGCGGGTAACGTGGCTGCGGGCCTCCACCGGCCGGTTGGCCCGCGCATCCCGGGAGCCGGCGGTGAGCAGCTGCCCCCCCTCCAGCACGTAGATGCGTTGCGCAGCGGCGTTCGTGGTTTGAAAAGCGAAGTAGGCGATGGTGCCGGCCAGCAGCAGCACGGCCAGGATAAAGACCAGCGCCAGGGTTTTGACCTGCTGAAAGGCCGAATCTATGGATTTCAGGGATGCGAACATGAGCGTCGGAATGGGTGAGAGAAGAGGACGAGCCGTCTAGCCCCGCAGGCGGTTGAAGCGCTCCCGCACGGCCGTGCCGGCCCGGTAACCCAGCGACTCCCCGCGGGTCATGCTGCCCGTGCCAGCCGTGCCGGCCAGGCCCTGGCCTGCTCCGACCGCGGTGCCCAGGGCATCCGCCCCGGTCCGCAGTCCGGCCCCACCCAGCGCGCCGGCGACCCCGGCCGTGCTGACAGTTGAAGTAGTGATAAACCGCGTGGCGGCCCGCCCGATGTCGGAGCCTTCAATGAGCATATCCGCCGCTTTGGGCACGAACAAGTAGCCTGCGATGGCTAGCACCAGCAAGCACAGGTAGCCGATGTCCGCCGACTCCACGCTGCCGCCGGCCTGCAGCTGCGCAATGTTGCTGTGGAGCATGGTCACCTGCACGTGCGCGAGCACCGCGGCGTAGATGTTAGCCACCGGCACCCACAGGGAGATGGTGAGGAAGTAGCCAAACCATTTCATGAGCCCACCCCCGAAGCCCGGGATGATGGCAATGCCGAAGGCCAGTGGTCCGGCCACGCTGAGCAGCACCAGCAGGAAAGTAGAGATAAGGCTGATGGCCAGCTTCGCGGCCAGGGCGCCCAGTTCCAGGATGGATTTCGTCCATTCGCGGAAGTTCTGGCCCACCGAGTACTGCACCTGGTTCATCGCCAAGCTGGCTTTCTGGCCTATATCCAGAGCTCCCAGCTTACCCAATTCTCGCTCGTACTCCTAATTGATGACCATGTCCGACTTGGCCTTGGCAACCGCAGCGAGTCGGTCCCGCTCGGTTGTCAACCGATTCACTTCCGTCAGTTGCCCTAGGCGAATGGCATCGGTGCCGTGGGCCACGACCATGGTGATGCCGCGCAGTCCCGCACACAGGGGCACGAAGAATAGAATGGCTAGGCCGATAGCAAACGGACGCAGCAAGGGAAACAGGTCGATGGGCTCCGCGCGGGCGATGTTGACCCATACCCGGCTACTGATGAACAACAGGGCTCCGATGCCGCCAATGGCGCGGCCCAGGTTGATAAACTGCGCGGTAAACGTGAGCATCTCCGTGTATATGCCTTCGAGCTTTTGCTCATAAAGGGCCATGTTGAGGTCAATGGAAGTTGGGTCCATGGAGAAGGCTATTGGTAGATAAGGGAATCGGCTGGCGCGAGGCTATTGAGGCAGGTAGTGCTCGTTGTGAATGCCGGCTAACTGTTTCTCACCCCGCGACAATAGGCTAGCCTGTTTTTCGCCGAACTCCCCTACCAGAGTTATCTGGGTTGGCTCTTGTGCTTTGCCCTCGTCGAGTTGGTCCAGTGCAGTTAGGTTGGCCTGGCTCTGCTCGATGAGGAAGTTAAAATGTTCGGTGGACTTCTTCGTCCGCGCCGGACTTAGCTTCTCAAACCCTTTCAGCGTGCTGAGCTGCGCGACGTACTCCTTTTGCATAACCAGCAACTGCTCGTGCTGCTGGCGGATGGTGGCCACCCGTGGGTCGGGGTTGCTATCGGTTGCTGCGGTTGCAGTTGCTGGGAGAGTGGTCGTGGCCGCGTCGGTAGTTGATTCTGAGTTACAGCCAGCCAACAAGAGCCCGGAGGCTACCAGAATGAGGTAATGTTTCATAGTCGGAAGGAAAAGGGAGTGAATAATGAGCACGCCGCCCCTACCGGGCGGACATGAAGGCGCGCATGGATTCGCGGTCCTGGGCTTGCTGGGCCTGCTGCTGCGCAATGGCCCGGCACTTGCTGCTGAAGTAGTTCATCCGGTTGTGCTGCTCGCCGATGCGGTCGGCGATGTTGTCGATGAACTCGATGCGCTCCGGGTCGGTCATCTTGGCCCGGCCCGCGCTGAGCACGCCGGCCAGCTCGCCCAGCAGGGCGATGTTTTCCTGCAGCAGGCCCTGGTAGACCCGCGAAGCTTCGCCCAGCTGCGCGGGTGACAGGTTCTTGGTGCGCAGCTCCGGGATGACGGCCGAGAACTGACTTATCATCGCGCTTTGGTGCGCGTAGATTTCGCGCACCCGCCGGTAGTTGCGCACCCCCGCGCTGATTTGCAGCAGGCTGCTGTACCACTGGTCGTGGAGCTGCTGGGTCTTGTCAATGACGCCCTTTATCTGACCGCTCACCGTTTTCAGGTCGCCGGCCAGCACCTTGCCTGCCCCAGCAGCGTCGTGGAGATGCCCTGGTGCACGACCTGCTTGCGGGACTGGTCTTCGGCAATGGGCGCCGAGATAACCGCTGGCAGTTGCACCAGGGCCGGGCGGGCCAGAACAGATAAGGCGGTAGCAAGTAAGGAGGTCCACGCTTTCATGGCAACAGTTGGTAGAAGTGGAAAGGTGACTAACGGGCGCCCATCAGGGCGTTGAGCGCTTGGGTGTCCTGCGCTCGTTGCTCCGCCAAGTGCATCTGCACGAGGTTGCGTTGGGTGTAGTAGTTGATGAGGCCCAGTTGGTCGCTGATTTTCACATCAAGCTTATCGATGAAGCGCATCCGCTCCGCGTCGGTCATCTGGAGCATGGCCGGGCTGACGATGGCTTGCAGGTCCGAGAGCGTGTTGGCACTTTCGGTCAGCATCCGGGTGTAAGTGGCCGTCATGCCCGACAGCTGTTCCGGCCGGATGTAGGGGGACTGCCGCAGGGTTTCGATGGCCGTCGAATAGGTCTGGATGATGCGTCCCTGCTTCTCGAACACGGACTGCACGCGCCGGTAGGTGCGTACGGCGGCGCTGACCTGCAACAGGCCGTCGTACCAGGTCTTGGCCAGCTGCAGGTTCTTTTCCGAAAAGACTTTGGTGAGCTCCTGCTCTTTCACGCCGGCTTTGACCAGCACGTTGGCCGCCGAGGAAAGGCCCTTCATGGTGTTTTGCAGGCCGGTTTGCACCCCCGATTGCACTTCCAGGACGGGAGCCGTCACCACGAGCTGCGCGGCTGCCTTGGATACGCTGAAGCAGAATATGGCTAAGCCTAACAGAGGGATTCTGGTTTTCATGATGTTGACCTTTAGTTAAAATCAGCCGCCCTACCCTTCCCGCAGCTCGTTGGCGAAAAGCTTGATGGCCGTGGGCATGTCGCCGGTCTGCCGGAACTTCTCGAACAGCCGCACTTTCTCGGTTTCCTCGGTGGTGTAGGTCACGTATTCTTCCTTGGAAACCTCGATGGCGTACACCGTGGACACGACCCCGCCCAGGCTGATGAATACTTCTGTATAGCGGCCCCGGGCGGCCTTGTTGTCGCGGTTGATGCTCAGCACCAGGTCCTTTTCCTTGGGCGTGAGCGAGAGCAGCGCTTGTATCTCATCGAAGCGGTTGCTGAACTTGCGCTGGTCGAGCAGAATCTTGCAGTCCGAGTTGTTGATGATGGCGTCCTTGACAATTTCGTTGCCGATGATGTCGTCAATCTCCTGAGTGACGACGATGGCCTCGCCGAAGAACTTGCGCACCGTCTTGAAGAGATACTTGATGTAGGCGGCCATACCGGGCGTAGTCAGCGCCTTCCAGGCCTCCTCAATCAGTATCATCTTGCGCACCCCCTTGAGCTTGCGCATCTTGGAGACGAAGGTTTCCATGATGATGAGCGTGACCACCGGAAACAGGATGGGGTGGTCCTTGATGTTGTCGAGCTCGAAGACGATAAAAGGGGACTGCACCAAATCCAACTCCTTTTCCGAATTGAGCAGGTAGTCGTACTCCCCGCCCCGGTAGTAGGGCCCGAGCACGTAGAGGAAATTGTCGAGGTCGAAGTCCTTCTCCCTCACCTTTTCCTCCTCCAGCACCCGCCGATACGGGCCTTTAGCCGATACGGGCCTTTAACAAACTCGTAGAACGTGTTGAAAATAGGCTGGATATGCGCGTTGGCTTCGAGCATTACATAGTACAGGCTCACGGCCGTGGAGAGCGACACGTACTCCGACTGGCTCACTGCTTCGTCGTCCTTTTTCCAAAGCGCCTGCAGCAGCGTTTTGATGGATTCCTTCTTTTCCACGTCGAGCTTGCCCGAAATCAGGAAGGGGTTGAAGGCAATCGGGTCGTCTTCCTCGTAGGTGAAATACACCCCGCCCACCAGTTCGCAGAGCCCTTTTTAGGAGTTGCCGGTGTCCACGAGCAGCACGTGGGCGCCCTGCTCGTAGTACTGGCGCACCATGTGGTTCGTAAAAAACGACTTGCCCGAGCCCGAGGGGCCGAGCACGAACTTGTTGCGGTTGAAGATGATTTGCCGCTTCATGGGCTCGTCGGAGAGGTCCACCAGCACGGGCTTGCCGGTGAGCCGGTCGGAGAGCTTGACGCCCTTGGTGGCCCCGGTGCTGCGGTAGTTGGTTTCGCAGGCCCAGAAGCAGACGGCCTGCTCGATGAAGGTGTAAAAGATCTCTTCGCTCGGGAAGTCGCCGGCGTTGCCCGGGATGCCGCCCCAGTAGAGGGCGGCAATGTCGACCGTGTTCTGCCGGGGCTTGCAGTTCATGGCGTTGAAGGCGGCCGGCGCTTGTGGGCAATCAGCTCGTTGAGAAAGGCGTTGTAGTACTCGAAGTTGATGGCGTTCTGCCGCGAGTAGAGCGAGAGGGAGTTGAGCCGGTCCTTCTTCTGCTCGAAGGTTTTGACCGTCTTCTGGCTGTTGTCCAGGAACACGTACTGGTTCAGGATGTGGTTGGTGCCCAGCAGCAAACCCAGCGGGGCGGCGAAGCTGATGGGAAAGTCGGAGTGCTCGGTGCTGTAGGGCTCGTAGCGGATGTCCGTTTCCACCGCGGTAGGCAAGTCGTCGAGGTTGGCCACCGAGAACATCTGGCAGAACTCCGCGCCTACTTTCAGGCCGTTGGTCAAGTCCAGGTCCACCTGCCGGGCCTAGTCGGAAAGGTCCAGGGCGAGGTACTTTTCCAGCAGGCCCGCCGCGAGCTCGGTGCCGGCCAGCTCATCGGACGTAAGCCGGTGGGATTTGATGTAGGGCGCGTTGGTGGGCCCCACCCCTTCCAGGGTGCGCACGAACTGCCCCACGTTGTCGAAAAAGCTCTCCAGCACCTTGGCGTCGAGCATTTCCCGGGGCACGATGTGACGCCGGGCCAGCAGCCCCGCCGTGCTGCCCCAGTCCGGGCGCTCGGAGGAGCACTTGGTAATGAACAGATAGCAGAAGTGGTTGAGGAAGGGCCGCTCGTTGAAATGACGCTCGTAGGCCGAGGAAAGCAGCGTGCGCTCGGCCTCAAAGCCCGGCGCGTACCCGTCCTCCACGTACCAGTCCTGCTTGTGCACCACGCAGTGGTCGGGCAGCAGGCGCACGGCTTTCACAAAAGCCGACTGCAGCTGGGCGTAGTCTTCCCGCGAAAGGGTAAAAATTTCGGGCAGCTCCAGCCGGAAAGCCACGGTCACGTCGGCATTCTTCGAGATGAGGCAATCCTTTTCCACCTTGTAGATGGGCTGCTTGGATTCCAGGGAAGCGGAGGGCAGAACCTTGTTGCTCATGGGCAGGGCAGGCACCCGGGCCGGCTACTACGCACGGCCGGACGGGTCCTCGTTAAGGCGTTGGAATAAGCGGCTGTGCCGGTTGGTGAGGTACTGGGGCGACGAGCGCCGGGCGGCAGCCTTCATCAGCCCGTGCTCGCCGTAGCGGCGGTTCAGGGCAAAGACCCCGGCCCACATGCCGCCCCCGGCGGCGAGGGTGAGCAGCGTGGTGACCAGCAGC
Source organism: Hymenobacter jeongseonensis (assembly GCF_015694725.1). GTDB lineage: Bacteria > Bacteroidota > Bacteroidia > Cytophagales > Hymenobacteraceae > Hymenobacter > Hymenobacter jeongseonensis. The sequence continues at coordinate 24,639 of NZ_JADQDQ010000019.1, forward strand.
GGCACGCCCGCCAGGTAGCAGGTCACGAACAGGGCAAACACCGAGGCAATGCCCGCTACCAGAAAGTAGATGTTGCTGCCCACCAGCCCCTTGAATTCGACGGGCTTGTTAATGCCCCGGTTCAGGTCGTAGATAGGCATGGCCGGCGGCTTAGAGGAAGAACGAGCGGACCACCGTGGCCACGATGACCAGGAATATCATGGAGCCAAACCACGACACCGCCGTTTTCTGGGTATCCTGGTCGCCGGAGTTCCACTTGCCGTAGACCTTGATGGCGCCGACCAGGCCAAGCACCGCGCCGATGGCGTACATGAGCTTGGTGAACGGGTCAAAGTAGCTGGTAACCTGCGTGGTGGCATCCTGAATGCCGGCCGTGCCGTTGCCAGCGCCCTGGGCGTAGACCAGCGGCGAGGCGAGCAGGAGCGTGAGCAAAACCAGGAAAGTGAAAAGAGGCTTCTTGTTCATAGCAAGCGGAAAGGAATTAGCGGAAAAGGGAAGCAGTCTAATGGATAAGGCAAGGCGACGTTGAGGACTACACCTCGTCGGCTGCGAACAGGGCCGCCAGCTCGGCGTTGTAGTGGTCCAGGTGCTGGGCCATTTGCTCGACCAGGCAAGAGCCCTGCAACGCGGCGGGCATGGGTGGGTCCTGCCCGGCCTGCAGCAGGGCGATGTATTCGCTGACCGACTCGGCGGCGACTAACTGCGCCGAGGGCTCGGCGGTGATGATGTCGAGCAGCGAGGCCACCGGCTCGTCGAACGTGGCCAGCGGCTCGTAGCCGCCCAGCAGTGGTGCCGCCGAGATGGACTCTGGTTCCGGGGAGATAACCGTCGGCGGCCATTCTTCTTCAATCGATTGCTGAGGCGCTGGCCCCTGAACCAGCCTTGCCAGCCGCTCATCTACTTGGTCGGCCGCCTCGGTCCGGGTTTCGTCCCGCACCTGGGCTTCGGGCTGAGCAGAATGTATAGCCTCCAGCTGCGCTGCCTCGTCGGTCCTCTCGTCATGGCCGGTCGCCGTGGCGGTGGAAGCGGGCAGGTCCCCTGCTACTACTGGCTTGGCCGCCGTGGGCAGGTTTTCCGCCGCGCCGTCCGTCGGGCTTTCGTTTTCAGCGGCGGAATCAGCGGCGGCGGCTTTTCCCCGGGTCGGTGCTGCCGGAGCGAAGGCAGAGGTGGGACGGACGAGGGCCGGGGGCGCCGCCCCGCCCACAGCCACTCCGGCCAGCTTGGGCTGAGTACCGCTCCCACCCTTGGTGAGCCGGGCCACAAGTTCATCGCGGTATAAGAGCAAACCAACCACCAGGTAGTAAAGCAGGACCAGTGCCCCGATAAACAGGCCAAACTGGCTCCAGGAGTAAGCGCTGAGCATAGAACGGGAAACAAGCGTGGCACCCCGGGTCGGTCGACCCGGGCGTGGACTTGCCAAACCGGGATTTGACGCTGCAAACCTATCGGGCCCCCCAACCCGATTGGTAGAAAGTTGACGAACGGTTGATATTGGGAGGTGAGGTGCACCCGTTCTACACGAGTGGTATCCTTAAAAAGCCTGCATTCGGCTACCAAGAAAACACGCGCTGATTTCAGCTTCCTGGTGAATCAATAGCTTATAAACCTCCTTGTTTCCGACCATGTCAAGCAGAATATAGCATTATTTAAATCACCGTTTGGCTAAACTCTAGCAGTCGCGGTTTACCGCTCAATAGATGCCCCACGAAGCCAGGCAAGGCATTAGGGTATCATGAGCCGCACTCGCCGGCAGGTGTCGGCGCGCAACTCAAAAACGACGACGGGTACGTCACGGTACGTCAGCTTGGCCCGCTCGAAGGCACTCTCCTGTTGAGCTGGAAGCCCCAGGGGCGGTGTGCTACACCCTGCGGCATAAAAATACCGCACCTCGGTGGGACTCCCCAGGGTAGTTATCACTTGCGGAGGGCCTAGGAAGCGCCGTAGAAACGAAACCGGTTTGCCGCGGAAAAAGGGTGCTTGTTCTCGCAACGACTCGTAGTGCTGGGCCCGGTAGCCCAAGCACCCGGTGCTGTCGCGCCGCCACTGAACGGCATTGAACGTGGGGTCTGGATAGGGCCGCGCAACGGGGTGGGAACGCTCGCACCCAGCACTGGCCAGCGCGAGGGACACCCATAGAAAGCGGCAGTGGCGTGGCATGTTTGGTGGCGTTTCTTATCCCAAGCAGGTTGCAGGTGATTGGAAGGGTTAGAGCAAATGAACGCTCCTTTCCCTAAACCATGCATGCAGCCCTGCGCCCAGCGGCAAAGTGCCCTCTGCAACACTGGTTGAGTTTACGAAACTCGTCTACGATTCAACGTTTACGAAACGCGCCGAGGGGATGAGTTTCGTAAACTCAACCAGTGTTGGTCGGGTTTGTGCTGCTGGCCCGCGGCGTGCGCGCCCTGGTGCGACGCGTGATGCGCAACAAGAAGGACAACCACAACCTATCGGCGCTGCTGAGCCGGCTGGCCTACGTGGCCACGCTCATTTTGGGAGTGCTGGTGACGGTGACCATCGTGTTGCCGGGCTTTACGCCGGCGAGCTTGGTCAGTGCGCTGGGCGTGGGCGGTATTGCTATCGGCTTCGCGTTAAAGGGCATCTCCCAGAACTTTATGGCCGGCATCCTGCTGCTCTTCACCGAGCCTTTCCGGATTGGCGACCAGATACCAGATATAAGTACAAGGATTTTGAGGGCACGGTGGAGGACATCCAGACCCGGGCCACAGCCATCAAAACCTACGACGGGCGCCGCGTCATCATCCCCAACGCCGAGCTGTTCACCAACGCCATCACCGTGAACACGGCCTACGACAAGCGCCGCCTGCAGTACGACGTGGGCATCGGCTACGGCGACGACATCGCCCGGGCCCGGGAGCTGATGCTCGAAGCCATGCGCGAAGTGGAGGGCGTGATACAGGCCCCTGCCCCCGAGGCGCTGGTGATGGACTTGGCCGAAAGCTCGGTCAACATCCGGGCGCGCTGGTGGGTGGACCCGCCCCGGCAGGCCGACGTGCTGGATGCGCAGGACAAGGTGCTCGAAGCCATCAAAAACAAGCTCTCGGCCAACGGCATCAACCTGCCCTTCCCTACCCGCCAGATTCTGTGGCTTGACCAAACCAAAGCTACCGACGGGAACCGCAAGCAACAGCGCGAAGGCTGGTCCGCCGGCCAAGGCGACGTGCCCCGGGCAGAAGTACCCGTCCCCCCTGCCGCGGAACAGCCGGAACATGCCGAATAGCCGGGTTTGCGGCGAAGCAGCGCCTTTACACGTAAGGGAGCTTTTTCGTCTTCTTTTATTCGCGTGCTTCCGACTCGTTTTTACTTTTCCAATGCCGTCGGCTCAGTCGATTTTGTGCCCCACGCCTACGTGTACCTGCACTGGTCGGGGGCCCCGCTGAGTAGTGGGGAGTTTCGGGCCCTGTACGTGCATGCCCGCAACCTCCTGCAGCGGCACGAACTGAAAGCCATTTTGGCCGACCATCAAGCCATGCCGTCGGCCCCCGACCCCGCTGACCAGCAGTGGTTGCTCACGCAGTGGCTGCCCGAAACGGTCGCCGCTACTTCCCTGGCGCGCTACGCGGCGCTGCCCACTGCAGACCCGACCCGGCGCCTGCACACCGAAACCGTGCTAGAGGGCCTGCGCCAGCGCCTGCAGGTAGCCGTCTTCAGCGACCTGGACCAAGCCGGGGCCTGGCTGCAAGAGGCCTAGTAGTCCCGCGCCGTAGCGGGGATTTGCTCAGTTGCTAGTCGTCCAAGCGCGGAAGCAGCTGCTCCAGCCGCTCGCGCACTTGCTCGCGCTCGTAGTCCGTGGCCAGGGTGCGCCGGGCGGCTTCGGCAATCAGGTCGGCTTGCTGGCGCAGGACCCGGCGGCGTTCCGGGGCGGGGGTGCGTTGCCCGATGGTGGCCAGGGCCGTGAGCAGACGCAGGTACACGGCCGCGTTGCCGTCGGCGCTGCCGCGTATCTGGTCAAAGGCGGTGGCCACGTATCCGGCAAACGTGGGACGCACGGCGATGACGCGGACCCGGTCCTGGTCGGCCCGCAAATTCTGCTCGAAGCGGCGGTCGGCCAACTGCGCGAGCAAGGCGCCCAGGTGGTCGATGCCGATGATGGCGGTAGTCGTGTCGTTGATGCCCGGCGAGAGGGCCTTGAGGGCGATGTCCACAATCTGGCGCAGGCCAAAGCCGGCGTCCTGCTCGATGGTGCGCTGGCTGCCCAGGCTGAAGCAGTCGGTCAGTTGCTTGGTCAGTTCCTCGGGCAGCGCGACGGGTGCTTGCTCGTACCGCGCCACGCTGACCAGGGCCGCGCCGCGGGCCACGAAGCCGCCGATGCCGCGCTCCAGGCGCACCACCCCCGCCAGCTGGCGGGCCAGGGCGAGCAGCGCTTCTTCGTCCAGGTTTTGCACGTAGCCCGTGGTCCGGGCCGGCACCGGCTGCCAGCGCAACTCGCCGGCCTGGCGCAGCAGGTCCTGCGCCTGCTGCGGACCGGCTTCCTCGCCCAGTTCTTCCGGAAACAGGCGCCCGATGGCCTTGTGGGTTTCCTCGGTGGCGTGGCGGATAATGGTAGACGCCTGAATGGCCGTGGCCATGTGGTGGATGAAGAATATCAGCACCCCGATGCTGACCAGGGCCAGCACCAGCCCCACGAACACGGCGAGGGACGGAATGAAGCCCCCTTCGTCGCCGCCGCGGATGGTGCGCAGCACTATCAGGCAGTACACAAAAATGCTGACGAAGAAGCCCAGGACCAGCTGGTTGGCCCGGTCGGCCATGAAGTTGCGCAGCACCCGCGAGGTGTACTGGCTCGACACCTGCGCCAGCGTGCTCAGCGTGAGGGAAAAGATGAGGGCGGCCACCGTGACCATGGAGCCGGCAATGGCCGTGAGCATGCCCCGGGCGCCGTCGGACCCGGCCCCAAACAGCAGCGGGTAGTCCGGCACCCAGTCGTGGCTCATGCCATCGTCCAGGAACACCAGGGCAAACGCCAGCCCGATGGCGGCGGCTACCATCAGGCTGGGCACGAACCACAGGCTGGCGTTGACGTTCTGCCACAGGGCGCGGAGTCGGTTCATGCTGCGTGGGGTCAATGGCCGGCTTGGTCGGGGGCCTCGCCGGTGCTCAGGCCTAGCGTCTTCACCAGTGGCCCGATGCTCAGGCCCTGCACGATGATGCTGAAAATAACCACCACGTAGGTGATGCCCACAATCAAGTCGCGGGGCATGGACTCGGGCAAGGACAAGGCCAGGGCCACGGAGATGCCGCCCCGCAGCCCGCCCCAGGTGAGCACCCGCAGGGTTTGCCGGTCGAAAGGATAAAAGCGCTTTAGCAGCACCAGCGGCAAACCCACCGACATCCAGCGGGCCACGAGCACCACCACGATGGCCACCAGTCCCACCAGCAGCGTGTTGCGGCTGATGTCGAGCACCATCATCTCCAGGCCGATGAGCACGAACAGAATGGCGTTGAGGATTTCGTCGAGCAACTCCCAGAACTTGTCGAGGTACTCCCGCGTCACGTCCGACATGCCCAGCTGCCGGCCTTTGTCGCCCACAATCAGGCCCGCCACCACCATGGCCAGCGGCCCCGAGGTGTGCAGACGCGTGGCCAGGGCCGTACCGCCCATCACCAGGGCCAGGGTAATCATGACTTCGACCTGGTAGTGGTCGATGCTGCGCAGGGCCCAATACCCGGCATACCCCAGGGCCGCACCCAGAGCAATGCCCCCCACGGCTTCCACCAAAAACAGCTGGCCAATCACGGTGGGCGTGGACTGCCCGGCCCCGAACTGGGCAATCTGGAACAAGCTCACGAACACCACCACGGCAATGCCGTCGTTGAACAGGGACTCGCCCACGATGCGGATTTCCAGGCGCTTGTCAATGTTTGCCGCTTTGAGAATGCCCAGCACGGCAATGGGGTCGGTGGGCGAAATCAGCGCCCCAAACAGCAGACAGTAAATGAAGTCGGTGGGCCGGCCAAACAACGGCAGCAGGTAATAGAACGCCGTGCCCACTAGGGCCGTGGACAGCAGCGTGCCGGCCGTGGCCATAGCGCCCACGGCCACGCCTTCCTTGCCCAGGGCCCGCACGTCGACGTGCAGGGCCCCGGCAAACAGCAGAAAGCTCAGCATCACCTGCATGAGTACGGCGTGGAAGTCGAGGCCCCGCACCAGCTGGCCGGCCGCCACCACCCAGGGCACCCCGAGCTTGCCCAAGCCGATGGCCAATAGCGACGAGACCAGGGCCAGCACCATGAGCCCGATGGCGCTGGGCAGCTTCAGAAAGCGGTGGTTGACGTAGCCGAAAACGGCCGCAATGACGATGAGTAGGGCCAGGGTGTTGTATACTTCCATTACCAAAGGTGTACGAGCCGAGGGCTATAGAGGCCGAAGCAGCGGGCTTTGTGCAGACCATAGCCTTTCCCTTTTGCAGAATCGTCGAGCCAGGAGCTGAGCAGTGCCGAGCTGGCCGGTAGTGGCCTACCTGCGTATGCGGGTACTATGGGTCCTTATATCATTCTCATTTTTCTGAGCGTGGCCGTCATCGTGTCGTACCTGTTCGACATTGCCGCCCGCGCCACCAAGATTCCGTCGGTGCTCATGCTGCTGCTCACCGGCATTGCCCTCAAGCAAGCGGCCGATTACAGCGGCTTCGTGGTGCGGATACCCCTGGTGACGCTGCAGCTGCTGGGCATCGTGGGCCTGATTCTGATAGTGCTAGAAGAGTCGCTCCACCTCAAGATTCAGCCCGGCAAGGGGCCCTTGATCCGGCGGGCGTTTGCCGCGGCCGCCCTGATGCTGGTGAGCCAGGCCTACGCCATTGCCTGGCTGCTGCAGTGGTACCTGGGAACGGGTGTGAGTTTCCAGACCTGTCTGCTGAATGCCGTGCCGCTGGCCGTGGTCAGCTCGGCGGTGGCCATTCCGAGCGTGGCCACGCTGGGCGGGGAAAAACAGGAGTTCATCGTGTACGAAAGCACGTTTTCCGACATTCTGGGCATCATGTTCTTCAACTTCGTGGCGCAGGACAACTTCGCGCAGGGCATGTCCGCCCTCACTTTTAGCCGGGACCTGGTGGCCGTCCTGGTGGTGTCGGCGCTGGCCACGGCCATCCTGGCGTTCTTGCTGAACCGCATCCGCCACCACGTCAAGTTCATTCTGATTCTGGCGTTTTTGGTGCTGATATACGCCCTGGCCAAGAAGCTGCACCTCTCCTCGCTGCTGGTGGTGCTCGTGTTCGGGGTCATCGTGCGCAACGCCGAGCTGTTCCTGCGCGGCCCGCTGCGGCGCTGGTTCAACCCGGGGCGCCTGCAGGACGAGCTGCACCAGCTGCAGAGCATCACGGGCGAGGGCGCGTTTCTGATTCGCACGTTTTTCTTTCTGCTGTTCGGCTTCTCGATTTCGCTCGTGGGCATCCTCCAGGGCCCCTTGCTGCTGCAGGGGGTGGGTATTGTGGCCGTGCTCACGCTGATTCGCTACGTCTACCTGCGCTACATCGCCCGCACAAGCTTGGTGCCGGAAGTATTCATCGCGCCCAAGGGACTAATTACCGTGCTGTTGTTCTACAGTATTCCGCCCCAGCACCTCATCGGCGAAGTCAGCGAAAACATCCTGTTTGTCGTGATTCTGCTCACCGGCATCCTCATGCTGATTGGCTTGCAGTTGACGGGCAATGAAGAGCAGCCAGCTATTGGAGAGTACTGATATTACCCAGCGCACTGGGCCGGCAATCCCGTACTTGCGCCTCTAAATGGAGTAATGGCCGCAAAGTTGGGCTGATACGGGAGACCTCTGCGTTCCTCAGTAAACGGCTGCCTGACTGGTCCTGCAGCAGGGCATCGATGCCTTGGTTTTGACAGTTTAGCCCCGCCCGTAGCACGTCCACTAGAAAGTGGCGGAGGTTTACGAAAACGGTCGTGGCTGTTGCAGAACCCGGGTTCGTAGAGGGAAGATGCAAGGCAAGAAGCTGTTTCTCGACCAAGAAGTGGTCCGCTTTCGGCTTTCCGAGCGGGTGCCGTCCCATAATCTGTACCGGCGGCTGGCCGAGCTGGTGGACTGGTCGTTTCTCTACGACGCGACCGGGGGCCTGTACAGCCACACCGGGCAGCCCTCGTTGGACCCGGTCGTGTTCTTCAAGCTGGTGCTCGTGGGCCGGCTGGAAAACCTGGTCAGCGACCGGCGGCTCATCGAGCACTGCGCCCTGCGCTTGGACATTCTCTACTTCCTGGGCTACGAAGTGGACTAGGAATTGCCTTGGCACTCGACCGTGAGCCGCACCCGTCAATTTTTCCCGGCTGCCGTCTTCGAGCGCCTGTTCGACCACGTCTTTGCCCAGTGCGTGGCCCGGGGCCTGGTCGCCGGCGACACGCAGGCCGTCGACTTGGCCCCGGTCAAGGCCAACGCGGCGCTGGAAGCCGTGCGCGAAAAACGGCCCGCCGGGGCCACCGGCCCCCACCTGGCCGGCTGCGACGCGCCCGCCCTGCCCGCTGCGGCGGTGCTGACGGCCCCGGCCCACCAGCTGCGCCAGCTGGCCACGGGGCAGCGCCGGCGGCAGGGCGCCCAGACCGGCGCGCTGGGCGCGCGGCACGAACAGGCGCGTTTGCTGAGCAATAAAACGCACTACAGCCCCACCGACCCCGACGCGCGCATCTCCGTCAAGCCCGGCAAAGCGCGGGCCCTGAACTACCTCTGCAGCCTGGCCGTCGACACGGCTCACGGCGTCATCCACCACGTGCAAGCCGACTTCGCCGACCAGCGCGACAGCCAGCACCTGCCCCGCCTGCTCACCGGCCTGCAGCGCCGGCTGCGTGCCCAGGAACTGCGCCTGCGCGAGCTGCTGGCCGATGCTGGCTACGCCAACGGCCCGAACTACGCCCGCCTCGAAGCCGCGCACCTCACGGCCTGGATTCCCGTATTTGGTCAATACAAAGCCGACCTCGAGGGCTTCGCCTACGACCGGGCCACCGATGCCTTTACCTGCCCCGAAGGCCAGCAGCTGCCCTTTCAGAAGTACGATACGAATCCGGACGGGGGCTGGCACAAAATCTACTGGGGCCCGTGCCGCACGTGCCAGCAGTGCCCGCGCAAACCGCTCTGTGCTCCGCGGGCCAAGCGCAAGCAACTCACCCGCACCCTCTACGACGCCGCGTACCGCCGGGCCTGGGAGCGGCAGCACACCCGGCGGGGGCAACGGAAACGCCGGGTCCGCCAGGGCACGGTCGAGCCCGTGTTTGGGAATCTCATTCACCACTACGGCCTGCGTCGGATGAACGTGCGCGGCCACGCCGGGGCCCACAAAACCATGCTGCTCACGGCCGTCGCCTACAACCTCAAAAAGCTGCTCCACCACCGCCCCCAGCGGCAGATAAGCCTGGCGGTGGCCCTGCCCCAGCCGTTGCGGGCCGCCGTTTGGCGCGGGGCGCGTCATAACGGCCGGACCTGGACGCCAACGCTTGTTCTTTTCCAGGAACAGTTAGGAAAGAACGCCACCTAGACCGAGTTCTGCAACAGCCACGGTCGTGGCTGTTGCAGAACTCGGTCTAGGTGGCGTCCGAAATCAGTGGTGATAGCGTCTTTCGGGAGCACATACGCTTCATAAACGGCCAATTGTGGCTCGTTTGGTGCAATCGCCTGGGGCCGTCAGTTCGGTCACGAGTTCTGCAACAGCCACGACCGTTTTCTTAAACGAAGCGACCATTTGGTCAAGCAACTCCGATGACCCGCGTCTACTGTTGGCCCAAGTAGACGCGAAAGGTGGCCCCCTCGCCCACGCGGCTGTCCACTTCGATGCGGCCGCCGGTGGCGTGTACTAGGCGGTTGACGAGGTAGAGGCCCACGCCGGTGCCCTCGACGTGGTCGTGGAAGCGGCGGAACAGTTGGAACAGCGCGGGGCCGTGGGCCGCGGCATCGAAGCCCAGGCCGTTGTCCTTCACCCACAACACCGGCTGGCCGGCGTCGAGCCAGAGCGAGACGTGGACCCGGCACGGACGGGTGGGGTCGGCGTACTTAAACGCGTTGCTGAGCAGGTTGAGCACGACGGTGCGCAGGCTGGCGCGCGGGTACGACACCACGGGCCGCGCCGCGAAGTCGACGGTGACGCGGGCACGGGCCGCGCGCAGCTGGGGTTCGAGCACCTGGAGCACGTCGGCCACCACTTCTTCCAGGTCCAAGGGCTCGGGCGGGGCCAGCGCCGCCTCCTGCATCTGCCCCAAGGCCGACAGGTCGTCGAGGGTGGCGGTGAGCTGGCGCAGGGTTTCCTCAATCAGGGGAATCAGCACGCCTTCTTCGGCCGGGTCGGTGAAGGTGACGCCGCGCCGCAACTCTTCGATGAGGCCGGCCAGGTTGAGCACGGGCAGCTTGAGGTCGTGGCTGGCCGCGTACACGAAGCTGTCGAGGTCGGCATTGGTGCGCGTCAGGTGGTGGTTGCTCTCGCACAGGGCCGCATTGGCCAGTTCGGTATCGACGTGGGCCACCCGCAGGGTGGCGTAGGCGGTGGCCAGCTCTTGCCCGAGCTGTTCGAGCACCTGCCGGGCCCGCACCTGCTCGCTCACGTCGGTGGCCACCACCGTAATGCCCGTAACAAGGCCCTCGGCGTCGGGCAAGGGCTGGTACACGAAGTTCCAGTACACGGTGTCGCGCTGCCCGTCCCGGTCGAGCGTGGAAGGCAGCTCCGTGGCCACGTACGGAACGCCCGTGGCCAGCACGCCGTCGAGCAATTCCTCGAAGCCCTGACCGGCCGCCTCCGGCAGGGCCTCAAAGAGCGGCTTGCCGAGTACCTGCTCGGCTTTGCGCCCCCAAATGGCGCACACGGCGGGGTTGGCCAGCTCGATGACGTAGCGCGGGCCCCGGAAAATGGCCACGGCCACCTGCTCGCGCACCCGCACCTGCTCGCTCACGTCAAAGGCGCACACGGCCACGCCCACCACGGCGCCCTGTTCGCGGAAGGCCTGGTAGGTAAAATCGAAGAATCGGGTGCGCGGGCCGTGCGGGCCCGCGTCGACCAAGGGCATTTCCTGGCCGTGGTGGGGCTGCCCGGTGGCGTAGACTTGTGTGAGCAGCGCAAGGAAGCCCTGCGCTTCGGTCTCCGGCAAGGCTTCGGCCAGCGGGCGGTCCAGCAGCGCGCGGCCGGGGTAAAGGGCCTGGTAGCTGTGGTTGACGTACTCCAGACGCAACTCGGGGCCGCGCAGCAAGCACACGGCGGCGGGCGTCTGGTCGAAGACGGCGGCGATGGTGGCGCGCTGCTGCTCGGTGGCGCGCAGGGCGGCTTGCAACTGGCCGGTGCGCTCCCCCACGCGGGTTTCCAGCTGCCGGTTGAGGTGGCGCAGGGCCTTCTGGCTGCGGTGCAGCTCGGCGGCGTGGGCCCGGATGTGAGCGTTGGCGGCTTTCAGGTCCGCGTTGGCCCGGGCCAGGTGCTGGTTGCTCTCCGTGAGTTGGCCGACGGTGGCGTCCAACTCCGCGTTGGTCACGGACAGCTCCTCGTTGCTGGTGGCCAGCGCTTCGTTGGCGACCGCCAGCTGCTGGGCGGTCACGGCGGGCTGGCTCCCGCGGGCTTCGGCCTGCAAGCGGGCCCGCACGTGGGCGCTCACGTTGTAGGCGAACAGCAGCAGGCCCGTGACCTCCCCCGTCAGCCGGTCGCGCTGGGACTGTGCAATGAAGGTGAAATGCACCGGCCCGCGCGGGTCGGGGCGGGTGGCGTCGTGGAAAAGCACCTCCCCGGGGCCGTGGCATACGGTGCCGGTGGCGTACACCCCGTCAAGCAAAGCAAAAAAAGGCTGGTCCCGTAGTTCCGGCAGCGCATCGCGCAGGGACAGGCCCGCCAAGGTCCGGTCGCCGAACAGCTGCCGGAACAGGGGGTTGCTCACCGTGACGACGTGCGTCGGCCCGGACAGGCTGGCCAAACAGGCCGGCGCGTCCTGCACCAGCGCCTGGAGCCGCTGGCGGTGCACGGCCGCGTCGGCGGAAGGCTGGGACAGGCCAGGGAAGAAAGGCTCGGGAATTGGCACGGAATCAGGCACGAAGCGGCGGGCAAATGGAATTCTCAGGAAGGTACGCGTTTGGCCAGCGGAAACCGCTCGGTTGGTGCGGGCACCAGCACCCGGGCAGCACAGGCAGTGGCCGGCACCCGGCTCCCGGCCAAACGCGCGGTTACCCGGGTTCCAGCGCCTGCAGCGGTGTAAGCACCGGGCGGATGGTTGGATGGCCGGGCCCGAACGGGGCGAGCAGCAGCCGTTTGCAGGGCGGGGGCGCCCGCCGGCTGCTCCGTTTCTGGCCCGGCCCCTCCGCTGGGTCACCGTTCATTTAAGCCGCCGGAGGCGGCAGCTTCTTTTTCTGAAACTGCAAGTCCCCGCTGAGGGCTTCCTGTTGGAGGATGGAGTGGTGCACGATGCGGGCCTGCTGGCCGCTTTCGGCGGCTTTGCGGAAAAAGAGCGCGGCCACCTCGGGCTGCCGGGCGTTGGCGAAGTGCTGGCCGAGGTGGTCGAGCAGCATTTTGGTTTCTTCCAGCCCCCGCATGGACTGGTAGAGCAGGCTTTCGACGGAGGCAGTGACTTCGCTGAGCAAGGAACTCACCGTGTAGGCGTGGCCGGTGTGGCAGCGGTAGCGAATCAGTTTGCCCTCAATGAGTTGGGTGAGGGCGCCGTGGCAATCCGGGCAGGTGAAGGGCGTCAGCAAGCCTTTGTCGATGATGCCCAGCTCGAAGCCGCCGCCCTGCTTGGCAATGGTCAGCTCAATCTGGAGCAAATCGAGCTGGGCGGCGGGCAGGCGCGGCTTTGCCGGCGCCCGCTCCGTGGTGAGGCGCACCAACAGGCCGCCGAGCTCGGCGAGGGGCACGAGGTGGTCGGGTGCCACGAATTCGAGCGCGTTGGAGGGCATGGCCGGTTGCTCGGCGTCGCGGGGGTCCTGCACGATGGTCAGCCCGCCCATGCGCTGCACGCTCCACAGGCCGGAGGTGCCGTCGTCGAGGTAGCCGGTGAGCACCACGCCGATGACGCGGGGCCCGAAGGTGTAGGCCGCCGAGCGGAACAGGGCGTCGATGGAGGGCCGGAAGCGGTTTTCTTTCGGGCCCCGCGCCACCAGCACCTGGTTGCCCTCGAGCAGCAGGTGGTGGTCGGGCGGGGCCACGTAAATCACGCCCGGCGCCACGGTTTCGCCGTGCTGCGGGTGCCGGGCTGGCAGGGCCGACACCGAGCTGAGCAGTTGGGGCAGGATGCTGGGCGAATCGGGCGCCACGTGCTGCACAATGAAGACGGGAGCGGGAAAGTCGGCCGGGAGGGTTCTGACCAGCGCCAGCAGGGCCGTGACGCCTCCGGAAGAGGCGCCGATGACGACAATGTCGCGGAGGTGACGCTTCGTCGTTGTGCTAGTAAGGGCGGCCATTGCGGATGTTACTGGGGAAAGTGAACCAGGCATGGGGAATACGCACAATGAGACCTTATGACTGAGTAACGCGTCGTCGCCGAAACACTCTTTTCACTAAACGAGCTTTCCAGATACACTACTCATGCGATGCCTGTGAGCCTATTGTGAGCCCATTGATTTGCCGCCAAATGCGTATTTAGATGCCCATATGCGGCTTTTGAAGGTCCCCGCACGGTTGCTGTGAGCCCATTGCGAGCCCTTTTCCGGTTGGCTAGGCAGCCGGGGACTTACCGGGCTTCTGGTTCGGGCGCCACGCGGTAGCTGGTGCTGCGCCCGCCGGCGCCTTCGTGCACCAGCACGCCTTTGGCCAGCAGGTCGGCGATGTCGCGGCCGGCCGTGTCCTGGGAGCAGTGGGCCATGCGCGCCCACTTCCCCGTGGTGAACTTGCCCTCGAAGCCGTCGAGCAGGCGGGTGAGCAACTGCCGCTGCCGGTTGGTGAACGCGGTCTGCCGGTGGCGCTCCCAGAAGCGGGCCTTGGCCAGCACCTGGCCCAGCGTCTGCTCGGCCGCCTGCAGCGCCCGGCCCAGGCAGCCCAGAAACCAGTCCAGCCAGGGCGTCACGTCCAGGGGGCCGCGCTGGCTGGTTTCGAGCAGGTCGTAATAGGCCTGGCGCTCGGCTTGAATCTGCGCCGACATGCTGTAGCAGCGCTGGCCCGTGCCGTCGGCGCGGGCCAGCTGCAAGTCGGCAATGGCCCGGGCGATGCGCCCGTTGCCGTCGTCGAAGGGGTGAATCGTCACGAACCAGAAATGGGCCAGGCCGGCTTTGAGCACGGGGTCCAGGCCCTGGTCGGCGTTGAACCAGGCCAGGAACTGCTCCATCTGCGCGTCGAGCTCCCCGGCGCCGGGCGCGTCGTAATGCACGCGCTCGCGGCCCAGGGGCCCGGACACCACCTGCATGGGGCCCGTGCGCCACGCCCCCACCTGCAAGGGGTACAGCCCGCTGTAGCCGGTGGGAAACAAGGCCGCGTGCCAGCCGAACAGGCGCGCGGCCGTTAGCGGCGCCGCGGCCTGCTGGGTGGCGTCGAGCAGCACGGCCACCACGCCCTCCACCCGGCGGTCCGCCGGGGGCAGCGCGGCCTGCTCCAGCCCCAGGCGCCACGCGATGGAGGAGCGCACCGAGGCCGGGGGCAGCAACTCGCCCTCAATTTCGCTGGACTTGAGCACGTCGAGCGTGAGCGTGCGCAGCGTGGCTTCGGCCCGCAGGTCCACGCCCAAGGCCTCCAACCGGCCCAGCAGGCGCCCTTGTTGGTGGCGCACCGTGCCCAGCAGCGCTTCCAGGGCCGCCGGGTCCCACGTGAAGGCCGGCCAGTCCGGGCGTTGATGGATATAAGGCGCTATTCTCCGCATAATCTGCGGTGAATATACCTGCTATTCGCCGCATGCCCCGGCCCCGGCGCTTTTTTCACGTTGCGGGGATGGCCACGGGACTGGGCAAGGGCTGGGCGTGCAGGGCCACGCCGCGGTGGTGCAGGTACTTGTAGAACGTGGCCTTGCAGATGCGTAAGCTGCGGGCCATGTCGTCGACGCTCAGCTCGCGGGCCTTGTAGAGCAGCTCGGCCGCGCGGGCCGTGCGCTGGCTTTCCTCGGACAACCCCGGTTTGCGCCCCCCGACGCGGCCCCGGGCGCGGGCGGCGGCCAGCCCGGCCAGGGTGCGCTCGCGGATAAGTTCGCGCTCGAACTCGGCCAGGGAGGCAAACAGGTTAAGCACCAGTCGGCCTTGCGCCGACGACGTGTTGATGGCGTCGGTCAGCGAGATCAACCCAATGTCGCGGCGCTGCAGGTCGGCCACCAGGTCGAGCAGGTGCTTCAAGGAGCGGCCCAGCCGGTCGAGCTTGTAGATGTAGACCGTATCGCCCGGACGCACCTGCAAGAGGAGCTTGTCGAGTTCGACCCGGGCGGCCAGCGCGCCGGAGGCTTTCTCCTGGTAGATGAGCTCGCAGCCGGCCTGGGTCAGGGCATCGAGTTGGAGTTCCAAGTTTTGATCGCGGGTGGAAACGCGGGCGTAGCCAATCTTCATGCGGAGGAGTTTACGAAACTCATCTCCTAACCGAGTTTCGTAAACTTTGATTGGTAGACGAGTTTTTTAAACTCGGCATAGGCATGGAATGGCTATTCCACGCGCTGGCGCAACTTGCGGGGTGTTTCGTTTAGCAGTTCAGGGAAAGGAGCGTTATTTTTTGCCACGATTTGGCGTTACCCAAAATGATTTGCTAATCGGGATGGTCTCAATTGTCCAGATGGTATCGCTTCCCTTGCGGGCCCAGTGGTTGTAGAGTTGAACCGTCACGGTATGCCGGCCCGGCATGGGGCGGCGGACGATGTACCGGGTGCGGGAATACGTGCCTTTGGTGCTGTCCACCCCGGTCCGTGGGCGTAGCACTTTTACGTTCACCACGTTGGAACGCCGGGCCCCCAGCACCGCCTCAAACGTATAATCTTGGCCTTCCGGCACCGTGTCGCGGTCTGCCAGAAAAAAGGGACGCGCATACGCTGCATCTATGTTCCCATCCGGACGCCAGAAGTGGAAGTCTACCCGGCGCCCCTTGCCGTCGTAGATAATCATTTGGTCGAGTTCGCCGTTGGGATGGTAGGAGCGCGACGTGTCCCGGTAAACGTTTCCGTACCGGGTCGACGAGTGCTTGAGTTGCCCGGTCGCGTAATAATGCTTCACAGGGCCGGATGTTTCGCCGTTTTTACAGAACTCGCTGGACTCCAAATGCCCGTCGGGGGAGAACCTTTTTATCAACCCCTCAATCCGGCCATTGCGATAAGGCAGAATTGCTCTGACCGCGCCATTTTGATAGAAGTACTTTGCCTCGCCATCCATTACCCCTTGCCCATTAAGGGGCGCCCGGTATTCAATTTCCCCGGTTGGAAAGTATCCTACTTTTTGGCGTGTACCACAAGCGGAAAGCAACCAGGCCGTTAGGCTAAATAGAAGCAAGGGGCGTACTCTCATCGATTGCGCTTACCGTTCCTGGATTGTGTTAAGTCCATCATGGCGCTGAGCAAAGTAAACCAACCCCAAAGGCAGTTCAGTCAAACGGTCCGAATCGCAAAACGAGCGATTTGCTGCCTTTTATAGCGATTTGTCAATCACCGAATAGGAATCCAAGTCAAGGCGTACCACCCGGTTGTTCTCCAAGGAATAATAATAGATGATGCCATTCACCGCGTAATCCACGCGAACGATGCGAATGGTTCGGAGTTTCTCCGTGGGCACCGTGACGTAGTACGCCCGCAGGAGCTCGGACAAGGTCGTGCCGATGTGCACGCCGTTGACCAAGACGATTTCCGGGTCCACCACGTGCCCGGAAACGACGGTGGCTCCCCATTCGGAATCGTCGTAAAACTTGACTGCGCTGTTGCGGAAGCGAAGCACCGTGTAGGGCAGGGTGTCCCCTTGGTAGTAAGACACGCCCGGGTGCACGGCCAAGAGGGGGTAACGCGTGGTCAGGGCCGCGGCCGTGGCGCCCTCGCCCAACGGATATTCTACCGCCCTGTCCGGCGTGACTGCCAGCAGGGTATCGGCTTTGAGATAGGCTTCGTACGCACTTTTACCCGGGGGGTGGGTGGCGAACTCGAACGTGTCGACGCGCTGGGCCGACGGACTTGTGGAAGATTCCCGTGGGTGTGGGGGCCGCGGCGCATCCCTCACCGGCGCCGGTTGCTCGGGCACGCCGGCTTGGTCGGGGCGGGCCCCGTCGGGTTGGCAGCTGGCCAGGGCGCCGATTCCCAGGAGCAGCAAGGTGGGCAAAGGGCGGGGGAACAAGGGCAGAAAGGGCTAGCAAGCAGGGAATGGGCACAAATCTAAGCGCGTGCGGGTCGCAGGGGCACCACCGATGGCAAATGGTGCAGCGGAAGTTCACCAAATCGGTAGTATGAGCAAGAGATGGTTTACTCGGCTCCGTAATCGTTGTTGAGGCAGCGCAGGCTTTTCACCGGCACCTCGACCAGGTGGCCCTGCGCATTCACGCCCCACGCCCGCAGCGGAAAGGGCAGATAGCGTTTCGGAGCGGCCGGCACGCCCTGATACAAGACGAAATACAGCTGGGGCTTGCCGGTGGCGGCCGCGCAATAGGTGATGTCGACTTCGCGCCGTGGTGCGGCGGTGGTCACGCGCACCGTGTCGACGATCGCAAAGCGGGCCCGCTCCGTGCGGGCGGTGAGGCGCTGTTCGAAGGCCAGCACCAGCTGGCCGTTGCGGCACTGCTGCTGCGTCTTGGCGTAGCAGGCGAGGGCGTTGCCGCTTTGCTCCAGCAGCGCGGAACGGCAAGCGAAATACCCCGGCAGCACGAGGCGCGGCGGGCGGCGGGCACCGAAACTGAGGAAGCAGAAGGGCAGCAGCAAGAGCACGCGCATGGGCCGGGGGCAAGGGGAAGCGCAAGGTAGGGAGCTTAAGGGTAGAGCCGTCAAACGCTCTTCCTAATGTTCAGCCAAACGGTGGCAAGGTAAACGCACTCCGTTTATTCAATGGAGCGTTACTTGGCATTATGAATATCATTGCCCTAGTAAGCGTAGCATTATTACCTATTTATAATACAGGTGGCGAGCCGAGTTTTCAGGTTGAGAGAAGCCGTAACTCCTTCTTTGTGAAAGTTGATAATCAAGAAAGACGTGCGTTTTTCATTATCAAACTCGAAGCGCAGATTGAGAATGAATGGGGGGAAGTGGACCGCGATATAACAAGGGCTTTCACGAGCGTCCCTGCGATTATACCCGTAAAGCCAGCACAATCATTAAGGTTTGTTTACCCCACCAGTGGTTCAAAAGCACGCAACTTCGTGCGAAATACCCACTACAGGTTCGCCTTCCATTATGGGTATAAAATCGACAAGATTGACAAGGTGAAGTATTCCACGGTATTTAAATACTAACATAATGCACTTTAGGACTACGCTACGCAAGGCTCTTGCATCCTATTTAGTGCTAGAATAGGCAATTGTGTTGGCGGGTGTCTGCCGTCGACGCGACTAGTTCAGCGAAAGGGTCGTACCGGTAGGCAGAACCGTTTGGTAGCCGCTTATAAGCGCTTCTAAACGTTTACCCGAACGCCTCTTGGTGCGCGGCACCGGTCAGGTAAACGGTCCAAAGCTAAACGCGCTTTGTTCCGTTGAAGGAGGGTCCTACTAACTATACCCGTTTAAATAGGCGTTTATAGAGGAAACATCAACGTATCGCGCATCGATTCGCAGTAACGCCGTGCCTTCTCCTTCAAACGTGACCCGGTACAGGGCACCAATCCGCTCAGACACAATATCCACTAAACGGAATTCGCCCAGCGTCGTGAGCGTGAGTGCAGTCACCTCTGTAAACTGAAACCCCAGGATGCAAGTGTTAAACCCCGCTGTCTGCCATTTAGCGGGGGGCTTGGCAGGAAAATTTGCTGGTTCTACCCCCACGCCCAAGGATGGGTAGGGGGCGTTATCGAAGTTAACCTTTCGTAGGGTGCCGCCGGGCCAAACCAGTTCCTCCGTTCCGTAAATACTGGTCACCATCTTGGAGGTATGTAGTAGCGTTTGCAACATAGACGTGCCTTTCGAATTTCAGAGGTGACAAAGATGAAATCACTGAGGTTTGCCGAATGTATTAGAAATTCAGTTTAGGAAAAGGGTACGAAAGCGAAACGTGCGTTTACTCTGATGAGGTAAAGAGGGTATCCGCCTTGACCGGCACCCACTGGTTCTGCTTTTTGAGGGCGTACCCTTCAATCCGCAGGCGGCCTAGGCTGCCGGACATCGAGAAGGAATAGGGAAGGGTGTCCTTCTCCAGGTCGTGGTTGTTGTAGCTGTATTCAAAATTCTCCGCGCCCTCCCCAATCCGCGCCACAACCCGCGGGTTTTCGGCCAGGTGCTCTTCCATGTCCACCAAAAAGGGCGGGGTGTCTTTCCGCATCCAGTACAGCCCGAACTTGGACAGCCCAAAGCACAAGAGCCAGAAGCCGCCACCATACAACAGCACTTTTTTAAGGAGGGGGGAGAGCATGTAGCCGGAAAACAAGTAATGCGAGAGAAAGCAAGCGCACAGGGCGCAGTCAAATTTACTCCCGCTTACGCCACGCAGTTCACTGAAACGGTGGTACCGTAAACGCGCTCCGTTCAAAAACAGGAGCCTATACGCCGTCGAAAATATCCATCAGGTTCATGACCTGCTCTGCCAAAGCGGGGTTGCGGCTCATTTTGA
>NZ_JADQDQ010000001.1 GCF_015694725.1 Hymenobacter jeongseonensis
ACGCTTGTAATGGTTGTGGTTCTCCTTGCGGCGAACCACCCTTACTATTTGTCTTTTCCAAACATTCAAAGAACGTGCGCCCGCCCCAATTAGGCGAACCGTGTGGCCTATCGGCCAGTAATCTTCTCTTCTTCTTTTCCCTTCTTTCGATTTGGGAGTGCAAAGGTAAGAGGAATTTTTCAACTCACAACAAACAGCCAATCTTTTTTTTCGGCAGAGTCAGGACTCATTACGAAAGTTAACTGGCCTAAGGAGAATGGAGAACAACCTTCCTACCTGCCCTTGCTAGTTCGTTCCGTTTAAGATTTTTGCTTCCGATTGAAGCCCTTTCTTATTGGGGGTGCAAAGGTAAGAGGGTTTTCTCAGGGAGCAAGGGGATACCTCAAGAAAACTTCACCCTTTTCACGATTCCCCCCATTACTGCCTCCTAAGATGCTATTCTGCAGTCGAATAAAATGGCATCAATAATTGAAAGGCTATCGGCTACCCAGCCAATTCTGGGGGTTTAGATTAGAGGAATTGTGCCATACCTGAAACTGTACTTCTGAAGTACCTTCACCATCGGTAGCTACTATGCCGATGACTTCTTTGGCGCTTACGCGCTGGCCCTCACGCACATTCACAGACTTAAGCTTGGCATATACTGTGAAGAAGTCGCCGTGCTGAATCATAACGATGGTGTTCATGCCCGCGATATTGGCGATGGTCAGCACTTTACCGTCGAAGCACGATCGGACAGCTTCGCCAGCGCCGGTTTGAATGTCAATGCCGCGATTTTCTACGGTCACATTTTTCAAGACTGGATGCGGATGCCGCCCAAAGCGCTGGCTGATGAAGCCCCGGCTCACGGGCCAAGGCAGCCGACCGCGGTTGCCGGAAAACGATGAAGAGAGCAGCGCGGACTCCGGCGTAAGGGCAATACGCACCGCACGGCGGTCAGCGGCTGCTTCTGCGGCCGTTTCGGGCACATCCGATTCAGGCGCCGCAGTGGCTGAGGCATTATCATTGTCGGAGTCGGAGCGCGTGCTGGCTGAGCTGGCGTTGCCAGCGGGGCGGCGCGCTGCGGCGCTACGCCGGGCTGCGGCCAATTCGGCTTGGCGGCGGGCAGCCAAGCGGGCGGCGCGGGCGGCGCGGGCGATTTCTTCCCGAACTCGCTGGGCAATCAAGTTATCGAGTTGGACGACAGCCCGGCGGCGCTGCTCCAACTCCTGCCGCAAGCCCTGCTCCTGCTGGCTGAGTTGCTGCACCATTTGGTCTTCCTTGGTTTTTAAGGTCAGCAGGTTTTTGTTTTCACTCAGCTGGCTGTTAAGCAAGCTGCTCTTGCGCTGCTGCTGCTTGGTGAGGCCCGTGAGTTGCTGGTGCAATTGCTGCTGGGTGCCCATTATGCGCGCGGCTTGGCGCTGCCGCTCTTCGGTGTACTGCCGAATGTAGCGGAGCCGGAGCGCAAGTTGATTAAAGGAGTCGGACGCAAACAGAAACATCAACCGATTGAAACCATTCGCGGTTTTGGATGCAGTGTATAACAGCCGGGCGTATTCTGCCTTCAGTTCGCGCAGGGTTTTCTGGGTTTGCAGCACCTGCTGGGCAGTTTGCTGCACATTGCTCTCGATGCCCCGCAACTGGGTTGAGATACCTTGTATGACTTGCTTTTTTTCGGTCAGCTTTACTTTAATAACGTTCAATTGGCCCAGGCTGGCTTTTTTCTTTTCCTGGGTTTGATTCAGCTCCTTGCTGGTTTGCTGAATCTGGCGCAGGTTGGCAAGGCGTTCGCGTTCCAACTGGGCTTTGCTTTTGGGAGCGCGACGAGTGGCGGGGCGCGTGGCAGGCCGCCGGGCTTTGGTGGAGCTGGCTTTAGTGGATTGCTTTTTCTCTCGCTGTTGGGCAGTGACGGGCATAGCCAACCAGACGGTTAGCAGACACGGGAGAAACCATGCCCCACAGCCGCGCCAGAACCCAATGTTTCCCAGGTCCTTATTCATCCTTCCAGCCGTCTTTACCTGCTTATTCAAAGTGCGCCATTCAAAAGCTGCTAATTATTTCTGCCGCTTAAAGCCCTTGGGCACGGTAAAAGGAAAGGCTAACCGCTCGCGGCCAGCATTTACTTTAGTAAAGTTAATGGCGGCCGTGACCACGCCCGATGACGGCTGCTGGGCCTGAATGAACGTGGCGTGGGCAAATGGCAACGGGGATTGCTCATCCAAGGGCCGGAAATCGGTATAATCCACGGTCAAATTTCGCTGCAAACTGGCGTCGCTTACTTTTAGCTGCTGTACGCGGCCGGTGCCGCCTTGCAACAGACGCTCGATGATGACATCGGCCAGCGGGTACGTGACGCGCTGGCGGCCGTTCTCTTCCTCGGTTACCTTGGGCGTGGTGCCGTCGGGGGCCGGCAAGTAGTCGCCCAAAAGCAAGGCTTGCATTTGCTCGAACGTAACGGGCACGTTCAGGAGCTTGCTCAAGTAATCATAGCCGCCCGAAAAATACGTTTTCTCCAATCGATTCAGCACTTGGACAGAATCGGGGGTGAGCACGGCCCGCACGCCTTCGATGCCCGCCAGCGATGCTGATACCCAAATGATGCTGTCGCGGCGCATTCGTAGCGCCAAGTTTGCTCCTTGCTGGCCGCCCTTCATCGTCACTTGGGCTTTGCCTTTCGCGCTCAAAAACAGGAAGGAGGTATTTATTGCCCGCACCGATGGCTCGGCTATTGGGGCAGAAGTGCCGGGCCCGGTAGTCGAAGCGGTGGGCACGGCCTTGCGGGCACAACTGCCAACCAATAGCCCCAGGGCCAACAGCAACGTTACTTTATTCATAGAGTTTTCGGTCTTTCAATTTGCGCTCCAGCAGGTTGGAGGCCAAACCGGCCTTGCGGGCCCGCTGCCATTGCGCCACGGCTTCGTCTTGCTGCCCGAGCTGGTAGAGCACATCGCCGTAATGCTCGATTACGGAAGCGTCCTTGGTGGTTTGCAGGGCTTTTTCCAGCGTGGTTTTGGCGCCGGCATAGTCCTTCATCTTATAGAGTACCCAGGCGTAGGTGTCGAGGTAGGTGTCGTTGTCGGGAAATTGCTTTACTACTTTGCCCGACATCTGCTTGGCCTTTTCGAGTTTTTCGCCCCGCAACGATAAGAAGTAGCTGTAATTGTTCAGCACCTGAATGTTGTTGGGGTCGCTCTGCAGCGCGGCTTCGTAGGCCGCATCCGATTTGGCGTACTCCTTCATCTCATGGTAAGCGTCGCCCAATTGGGCATCGAATTGCCCTAGCAGCTCCGGGTTGCTCACCACGAGCTTGCGACCGTATTCCAGCGCTTTCACGCCTCGTTGGGGCTGTTTCTTAAGCAAATTGGCCACGCCATTGTAAAACCACAGCGAGGCTTGGTTGGGAAATAGCTCCAATGCCCGGTCGGTGTGCACCAGCAGCGAATCGGTTTGGTTCAGCTCGGCGTCAATCAACACGACTTGCTGCCAGATTTGGAACTTGGAATTGTCGTAGCGCAGGGCCTTCAAATAGGTATCGCGGGCGTCTTTCTTGCGGTCGGTCAGGGTATGAATATCGCCGGCCACGGCGTACGCCTTGGCCTCCTTGGGATAGGTTTTGATGGTGGCGGCTGCCAAGTCGCGGGCCAACTGGTTTACCGACTCTTTGGGATTGGGGAGTTGCTTGATATAGCCCACCAGAATGCGCACCCGCTCGTCAATGTCCAAGGCCGGGCTGGCGAAAGCCAGCTTTAGCTGCTCGGCGGCCTGGTCGGGCTGGCTTTGCTGGCGGTACACTTCGGCCAGAATCATATGGGCCTGGGGGCTGTCGGGGTCAACGCGCAGGGCTTGCTCGGCCACCCGCATGGCATCAGGCAGGCGGTTGTTGCTGGCATACATCTCAGCCTGAGCCAGCACGTAGCGGGTTTCGTTCGGGTTGGCCCGGATGAGCTTCTCGCCCTCGGCCAGCGCAAGGTCGAGCTTGTTCTGTTTAAGGTAAATCTGCTGCTTTTTGAAAGAAATCTCATCCACTTGCCCAAATTCTTTTTCGGCCAAGTCCAGCGTGGTCAAGGCATCAGGCAACTTGTTCTGGGCCAGGTACAGGTCGGCCAGATTAAACAAATAACTGCCCGAATTCGGCACTTGCTTGATGAGCGCCGCATAGGTTTTGGTGGCCCCTTCGTACTGCTTCTGCCTGACTTGGATATCGGCTAGTAGCAAGTAGTAATAAGCGTTTTGGGCGTCGAGCCGAATGGCCGCATTGGCGTAGTTGGCCGCGTCGCGCAGGTTGCCGCTCAGCAGGTTGGCCTCCGCTATTTTGTAGTTAACGGCCGCATTGTCGGGGTTCAGGGTGTAAGCGCGCAGCAACTGCTCGAGGGCCTTGTTGTAGTCTTCCAACAGCACGTGTTTCACGCCTTCTACAAACAAGGCTTCGGTGTGCTCGCGCTCGCGCTCCGAAAGCGGAGGCGCAACGGCGCGCTTGGCGCGGGCCTCGGCCAGCTTCTTGTCGAGTTCGCGCTGCTCTTTTTCCAGGGCCCGCTGTTCTTTGCGGGTCAGCTTGGCGGGTGGCGTAGGGGCCCCGTTGGTAGGCTGCGCGTAGCCAATGGCCGTGAGCCCCAACCAAAACATCAGACTAAGAACAACTTGACGCATATACAATAAAACCGGACCCTGGGCCCGGCTCACGAAATTACGGGTAATAATGCCCAACGACGCGGCCCTCCGCAGAAGGCCGCGTCGTTGTAACGCATTTACTCCCTAAAATGTCACACGCGCAGTTGGTTATAATCGCCGAGACTCAGGTCGTCGGGCGTGCCGGTGACAGTAGCGAAGTTGCCAATCATGGAATTGGTGATGACGGCGTTGAGCACCGAAGCCGACTGCTGCACAATGGAATTGGACAGGCGCGAGTCGCGCACATTCGCGTGGTCACCCAGCGACACGTGCGGGCCCACCACCGAATCGGTGATGATGGCATTCTCGCCGATATACACCGGGTCGATGATGACTGAGTTGGTGATTTGGGCCGACTCGGCTACCAGCGATTCGCCCCGCTCCTTCAGGTACTCGAGGTAGCGCTGGTTGGTGAACACCGTGGCGTCCTTGTTGCCGCAATCCAGCCACTCGGTCACGCGGCCGGGCACGAACACCGTGCCCTTGTTCTTCATGTTTTCCAGGGCATTGGTGAGTTGGTATTCGCCTTTGTCCTTGATGTCGTTGTCGAGCAGGTACTGCAGTTCGCTGCGCAGGTATTCGCCGTCCTGGAAATAGTAGATGCCGATGATGGCTAGGTCGGAAACAAAGTCCTGGGGCTTCTCCACGAACTCCGTGATTTGCCCCTGCTCGTTTAGCGTTACCACGCCGAAGGGCCGCGGGTCTTCCACTTGTTGTACCCAAATAGTGCCGGGTACGCTTGCGTCCAACGTAAAGTCGGCTTTGAACAGGGTATCGGCAAAAGCCACTACCACCGGGCCGCTCAGCGACTCCTTGGCGCACAGAATGGCGTGGGCCGTGCCCAGCGGCTCATCTTGGTACACGATGGTGCCCTTCGCGCCCACCGATTCGGCAATTTTCACCAAGCTTTTCTCCACCGCGTCGCCGAAACGCCCGATGATGAACGCTACTTCCTCCACTTGGTCGCCGCACACCTTGGCAATGTCCTCCACGAGGCGCTGCACAATGGGCTTGCCCGCGATGGGAATGAGGGGCTTGGGAACGGTGAGGGTGTGGGGGCGCATGCGCTTGCCCATGCCGGCCATCGGGACAATGATTTTCACAGTTAGAGGTATTGAAGTGGAGGATTAAATGTAGAGAAAGCAGCGCAGAATATACCAGGGCACTAGCCCACGCCCGTGCTTCCATACCCGCCCGCGCCGCGTTGGGTTTCGCTGAGCGCCTCAGCCGGCTGCCAGGCGATGGTCTCGTGTTTGGCAACTATCAGCTGGGCAATGCGTTCGCCGTCGTTCACCACAAACGGCTCGTTGGATAAATTCACCAGCAGCACCTTGATTTCGCCGCGGTAGTCGGCATCAATCGTTCCCGGGCTGTTCACCAATCCAATGCCGTGCTTGTACGCCAAGCCACTGCGGGGGCGAATCTGAGCTTCGTAGCCCACCGGTATTTCCAACGACAGTCCCGTTGGAATGAGGGCGCGCTCCAGCGGACCCAGCGTTACAGGTGCTTCCAGATTGGCTCGTAGGTCAAGGCCAGCGGCGTGGGGCGTTTGGTACTCGGGCAGCGGGTGGTGTGAACGGTTGATTACGGGAATTTGCATGGTCGTTTAGCAGGTCAGCCGGGCAAAGATAGGAAACGTGCTATCCTAACAAAATACGATTACACGACTACGGGCTTCACCGCTTTAGGCCGCTCAATAAGCCACAAGGCCATCAGAAATACCACCGTGAGGCCCGCGTGCCAGGCATGGCGGGCCCACCAATCTTCTACCTGCACGCCCCAGCCCAGCGCCACCACCGCCGAAGCGCCCAGTAGCCATAGCCCCAGCCGCCTTACTGGATACGGTACCGGAAAATGGTGCTCGCCCAGCCGCCAGCACAGCACCGCCATGGTGAAGTAGCAAACCAACGTAGCAATGGCGCAACCCAGATAGCCCAGCACCGGAATCAGCAGGAAATTGAGCGCAATGGTGAGCACCGCGCCCCCGGCCCCAATGTAGGTGCCGTAATACGTCTTATCTGTGAGCTTGAACCAGACCGAGAGGTTGTAATACATGCCCAGAAACAGGTTGGCCAGCAGCAGTACTGGCACTACCACCAACCCTTGCAGGTACTCGGGCCGCCGCAGAAACAGCTGCCCGAAATCCTCCACATTCAGGCTGATGCCCACGAAAATCACCACGCAGCACAAGGTAAACCACTTCAACACCATGGCAAACGTGGCGGGCGAGTTCTTCTCGGTGCTTTGGGCAAAGAAAAAAGGCTCGGCCGCGTACCGAAAAGCCTGAATGACCAGCGACATAAAGATGCTCAGTTTGTAGCAAGCACCATAAATACCCACCGCCGTGAGGCTGCTTTGTCCGGGGTAGAAGTTGTCCGGCAGCCACTTGGGCAGTAGAATGCGGTCCAGGGTTTCGTTCACCATACCGGCCAGCCCCATGAGCATGAGCGGGTAGGCATACTTCAACAAGGGCCGCAGCGGTGCCAGGTTCAGGCGAAAGCGGAAGTCCAGCAGCTCGCGCCACAGCAGCAGCAGCGTGAAGCCGCTCGCTACCAGATTGGAAAGAAAAACGTAGCCCACGCCAATGCTGGGGTCGTATACCCGCGCTACCAGCGGCTGCAAAGCCGGCAGCCACTTCCCGCTCATTACGGCCGGGCACAGCACAATAAAAAACAGGTTCAGGACCACATTCAGCACAATGTTGGCCAGTTTGATGGTGGCAAATTTGCGGGCCTTGTTCTCCAGCCGCAGCCGGGCAAATGGAATAGCAGCCAGCGCATCCAGCCCCAGAATCAGCGCCACCCACACGGCGTACCCCTCGTGGCCGGCCGGAATATCGAGCAGGCCCAGCAAGGGCCCCGCCAGCAACACCAACAGCGCCGTGAGCCCCACGCTGCTTACCAGTAGCAGGCTCAGCACCCGGCCGTAAAGCTCGCGCCGGTCTGTGCCCGCTTGGTTAGCGAAGCGGAAAAACGTCGTTTCCATCCCGTAGGTAAACACAACGTTCAAAAATGACACGTAGGCATACAGCGCCGTAACAATGCCATACTCCGCCGCCGCGAAATACGCCGTGTACACTGGCACCAGCAAGTACGTGAGCACGCGGCCCACAATACTGCTCACCCCGTACACGGCCGTCTGCGACGCTAGTTTTTTAGCTACACTCATTCTTTGACAATGAAGAACGAGGACAAACAATGAGGAACAAAGCCCTACCGAAACCGGTAATTCTTCATTCCTCAAGTCTTGGTCCCCAATAACGAAGGCTTACTTACCGGTGAATACGGCGGCGCGCTTCTCTACAAACGCCGTAGTGCCTTCCTTGAAATCGTCGCTTTCGAAAGCCCGCCCGAAAGCCTTTGCTTCCGTCTCGTAGCCGTTGGCATTCTTGGCGTAGTGCGCGTTCACGCATTCGAGCACCATGCCTACGGCCAGAGGCGCTTTGCTCAAAATCTTGCCCAACAGTTGTTGGCAAAACGAGAGCAGTTCGGCCTGCGGCACCACATGGTTTACTAAGCCCAAGCGCAATGCTTCATCGGCTTTTACCAAATCGGCCGTGAGCAGCAACTCAATGGCCTTGCCCTTGCCAATGAGCTGGGGCAGGCGCTGGGTGCCGCCGTAGCCCGGCAGCAGGCCCAGGTTCACCTCGGGCTGGCCGAAACGGGCATTTTCGGAGGCCACGCGCATGTGGCAGGCCATGGCCAGCTCGCACCCCCCGCCCAGTGCAAAGCCATTCACGGCTGCAATCACGGGCTTGGTGCTTTCCTCAATGCGGCAGAAAGCTTCCTGCCCGTGCTCGGCTGCGCGGGCCGCTTGGGCGGGCGTGAGGGCCGCCAGCTCGGCAATGTCGGCGCCGGCCACAAAGGCCTTCTCGCCGCTGCCCGTCACGATGATGCCGCGCACCTGAGGCTCGTCCAGCGCCTGTTGCATGGCCGCGGCAATGTCGGCAATCGTGGCCGCGTTCAGCGCATTCAGCTTACTGGGCCGGTTGATGGTGAGCGTGAGGATGCCGCTGGCGGCGTCCAGTTCATAGAGTAAGTTTTCGTAGGAAGCAGACATGGCGCGGGAAAAAGCCTGAAGGAATTGGTCCGGCCAAAGATAGCACTAAGCCTTTGGGAGGCGGGGCGCGCCCGGCTCCCAAAGGCTGGGCTTGATTGAGGCTAGGCATGGAATCACTGAGCGACTTCTAGCGCAAATTATTCTACTACGCTGGCGGTTTTCGTAAATGGAATATGTATTTATTTCCCTAGATTTCGCAATACACCTTTTTCATCGCTCACTTTTTCTCTTACGCTTATGGGCTTTGTTTCCGAATTCAAAGAGTTTATTTCCAAAGGCAACGTCCTAGACCTGGCTGTCGGCGTCATCATCGGCGCAGCGTTTGGCAAAATTGTCACCTCGCTGACCGACGACATCCTGATGCCCATCCTGAGCATCTTCACCGGAGGCATCGACTTCCAGAATATGTTTGTCACGCTCGATGGCAAGTCCTACGCCACGCTGGAAGACGCCAAGAAAGCCGGTTCGGCAGCCATTGCGTATGGCAATTTTATCAATGCCATCATTTACTTCCTCATCATTGCCTTCGTTATTTTCTGGGTGGTGAAGGTGGCCAACCGCATGAAGAAAGCCCCGGTAGAAGTGGTCGCCGTTCCTCCACCCCCTACCACCGACCAGCAGTTGCTCATGGAAATCCGCGATTCGCTACGCGCCAACCGCGGCTAAGAGGCCCGTTTCGTTCAACGTGAAAAAACCGCTGTCCACCGAGTTGTGAGCAGCGGTTTCGCCGTTTTAAGCTCAAGTATCAATTTTATCAAGGATAGATAAATTGCCGAATCAAAATAAGTTGCGAACTTAGAGGCATCGAATCACTCGGTTGCCATTCTCTTATCGGGGACGTTGAACCACTCATCGCCCCCAACCGTTAGGCAGCAGTTATTCTTCCCACTCCACTTTTTGCTCACATGAAGATTTTTCTTGCTGCCACTCTTCTCAGCGGCTTGAGTTTGGTTGCTATCTCGGGTGCTACTGCCCAAACTACTGGCCCTGCCTTCCCCAGTTCGGGCCAAGGCACCAGCGAAGCCGGCGCGCGCCGCAACAACGGGAACAACGCCGAGGAATTGGCCCGCAACCAGCGCCGCGCCGCCATGACGCCCGACCAAATCAAACAAGACCAGCAGTTGGAACTCCTGCAAGCCCGCACTGGCAACACCAGTTTCGGTCGCAACGGCGCTCCCGACCGTCAGTTCGACTCCAATCGCAGCGGCCAAGGTTTTATGGTGCGTAAATACAAAGCCAAGAAAGGCTTTTCGGAACTCAAGCGCGGCATGAGCCACTCCGTTGGCGGCTCCAACCCTCCGGGCAAACCACTGGTGCACAAGAGCAAAATGAAGAAGAAGTATTTAGTCTTCTAATCCTCTGTAATCAGTTAAGACATAAGAAAGCCCCGACTGCGATGCAGTCGGGGCTTTCTTATGTTCACTCGTCGCGCTGTGTTTACAGCGTGCGCTTGATTTCCTTCTCTTCGAAACCTTCGATATTGTCGCCTTCTTGCAACTCGTTGAAGTTCTTGATGGAGATACCGCATTCGTAGCCTTGGCGAACTTCGTTCACGTCGTCCTTGAAGCGTTTGAGGTCCTGAATTTCGCCGGTGTGCAGCACGATGCCGTTGCGCACCACCCGCACGCGGGTCTTGCGTTGGAACGTGCCTTCCGTCACCATACAGCCGGCAATTGAGCCCACTTTGGTGATGTTGAACACCATCCGTACTTCGGCGTTGGCGGTCACCACTTCCTGCACCGTCGGAGCCAGCATGCCTTCCATGGCATCCTTCACCTCGTTGATGGCGTTGTAAATGATGCTGTACAGACGGATGTCAATCTGCTCCTGCTCGGCCAGTTTGCGGGCACTCTGCGAGGGCCGCACCTGGAAGCCGATGATGATGGCGTCGGAAGCCGAAGCCAGCAGCACGTCGCTTTCGGAGATGGCGCCCACCCCTTTCGAGAGGATGTTCACCTTCACTTCCGGCGTCGAAAGCTTCAGCAGCGAGTCGGAGAGTGCTTCTACCGAACCGTCCACGTCGCCCTTCACCAAGATGTTGAGTTCCTTAAACGAACCGATAGCCAAACGGCGGCCGATTTCGTCCAGCGTGATGTGCTTCTTAGTCCGGATGGTTTGCTCACGGGCCAGTTGCAAGCGCTGGGTAGCCGTTTCGCGGGCTTCGCGCTCCGTTTCCATTACCTGGATGCGGTCACCGGCCTGTGGGGCACCGGTGAGGCCGAGCACCTGCACCGGCGTTGCGGGCGGCGCCGTCTTCATTTTCTTACCCCGGTGGTCAGTCATGGCCTTAACGCGGCCAAAGTGCGGGCCGGCAAGGATGATGTCGCCCACGTTCAGCGTACCGGTTTGTACCAGCACGGTGGTTACGTAGCCACGGCCTTTGTCCAGCGAGGCTTCGATAACGGTGCCGATGGCACCACGGTCGGGGTTGGCTTTCAAGTCGAGCAATTCGGCTTCCAGCAATACCTTTTCCAACAGCTCTTCAATACCAATGCCCGATTTGGCCGAAACCTCCTGGCTCTGGTATTTTCCGCCCCACTCTTCCACCAGAATGTTAATCTGGGAAAGCTCCTCGCGGATTTTCTCGGGGTTGGCCGAAGGCTTGTCAATCTTGTTGAGGGCGATGATAATCGGCACCCCAGCCGCTTGCGCGTGGTTGATGGCTTCTTTCGTCTGTGGCATTACCGAGTCGTCGGCGGCTACCACGATGATGGCAATGTCCGTCACCTTGGCACCGCGGGCACGCATGGCCGTAAAGGCTTCGTGACCAGGTGTGTCAAGAAAAGTAATGGGCTGGCCCGATTTGGTCCGCACCTCGTAAGCACCAATGTGCTGCGTGATGCCACCGGCTTCGCCCTTGGCCACACTCGCATCGCGGATGTAGTCAAGCAGCGACGTCTTGCCGTGGTCGACGTGACCCATGATGGTCACAATTGGAGCACGGTGCACCAAGTCAGCTTCGTCGTCGCCGGCATCAATGCTGATTTCTTCCTCTTCTTTCGATAGGAATTCAACATCGAAACCAAATTCGTCGGCAATTACCGTAATGGCTTCGGCATCAAGGCGCTGGTTGATGGACACAAACATGCCCATGCCCAAGCACACTTTGATTACCTCGTTCACGTTCACGTCCATCAGCGAGGCCAAGTCATGGGCCGAGATGAATTCAGTGAGCTTGAGGGTTTTGGCGTCGAGTTCGTTCTGAGCGCGCAGAGCCTCGCGGTCTTCTGCCAGCATGCTCCGCTTGTCGCGGCGATATTTGGCACGGTTGGCTTGACCGGTGGCTTTGTTGCCGCCGAGTTTGGCCAACGTAGCCTTAATCTGCTCCTGAATCTGCTTTTCAGCCTGCTCAGGGGTCAATGCGGGAGCGTTAGGCTTTGGCGCCGACTGACCGGGGCGCTGACCCGGACCACCGGGGCGCTGGCCAGGACCTCCAGCCGGACGGTTGCCTTGGTAGCCGCCGCCTTGACCGGGACCGCCAGCCGGGCGGTTGCCCTGGTAGCCGGGGCTGGGTGGCGACGTGGTGCTGCCGGGAGGGCCAGGCAGGCGCGTGCGCTTCTTCTGGCCGGGGCCAGCAGGCAAGCCACGCTTGCTTACATCCGACGAAGCAATGGGACGGGGGCCGCGGCCACCCGGACCACGACGGTCGTTGTTAATAGATGACAAGTCGATTTTGCCGAGAACCGTGAGGCCCTTCAGGGTATCCGACTTGGCGACAATCGTGCTTGTATCCTCGGGCGTGCTGCCTTCAACGGGGGCCGCAGGGGCTGTTGCTGCGGGAGCAGCCGGGGCCTGAGCAACCGGCGCCACTGGAGTCGGCGCTGCAGGAGCAGCCGTCGGCGCGGCTATGGGAGCCGCCGGAGCGGCTTCAGCTTTCGCAACAGGCGGTGATACGGGAGCCGCTGGGGCAGGCGCAACCGGGGCCTCTACTTTAGGAGCAGGAGCAACTGGTGCCGGAGCAGCAGCTACCGGTGCAACAGCAGGAGCTGGTGCTGGGGCAGGCGCTACAGGAGCCGGTGCGGCTGCTACTGGCTTGGGAGGCACCACACGCCCTTTGCTATCCAATTCAATTTTACCCAACACCTTCAGGCCCGGTGCGGCTGGCGCAGCGGGAGCTGGTACAGGGGTCGGAGCCGGAGCCGGTGCAGCCGCCACAGGGGCAACTGGCGCTACCGGAGCAGGCGCCGGAGTGGCTGCTACAGGGGCAACAGGCGCGGCCGGCTTGGGAGCCGGCGCAGCAGCCTGCACTGGCCGCGGGGCCGGGGCAGCAGGTTTGGGAGCAGCGTCGAGGTCGCTCTGGCGCTTGGCCTGAATGACTTTCTGCGCTTCTTGCCGGTCGTGGGCAGAGGCTGCGAATTCCTTCTCAAGCGAGGCCACTTGCTCACCAGTGAGCTTCGTGGTCGGCTTGTTCTCTACTTGTATACCTTTCTTGGCCAGGGCTTCGACCACCCTGTCCATTCCAATATTCAGGTCTTTGGCCGCCTGTTGTAGCCGTTTCGGGGTTGCTTCCGCCATTCTATCTGTTACTCGCGTACGATACGCTTCTAAGTGCAAAGGTATTACAATAAATCTTGCCAGCAGGGCGCAAACCGCGCCAACTGGCACGATTTGTTACCCTTGCCGTACCGGCCGCGCGGCCGTCATTGGGCTGGCTCGGCGGGAGAGCTTGCGCCCGCATCCTCAGTCGTTGCTTTGGGTTGTTCGGTCATTTCAGCCACCAAAGGGGTGTGTTCAGGGGTGATTTCGGCTTCTGAAGCGTGCGTAACGGCTGCTTCTTCGTCCTTGCTATCGGCTTTCGCCTCGGCGGTGCTGTCTCCGGCAACGCGTTTTTTAGCGGCCTCCAAAGAGGTTTCGTCGAGTTCTTCGTCGTCGGCAAATTCCTGGCGAATAATGCGATAAACATCGTCCACCATTTCTTCTTCCAACTCCGTGCGGCGCACAATGTCGTCTTTCTTGACGGCTAGTACGGCGCGGCCGGTGTCCAGGCCAATTTTCTTCAACTCCGCCAGTACCCAAGGTTCGATTTCGTCCTGGAATTCGTCCAGCGAAATATCCTCTTCGTAGTCAATGGCTTCGCGGAATACGTCGATTTCCATGCCCACCAACCGGCTCGCCAGCTTAATGTTGGCACCGCCGCGGCCGATGGCCAAGCTCACTTGGTCGGGTTTCATGAAAACCGAAACCCGGCCACTTTCTTGGTTTATCTTCATAGAACCCACTTTGGCCGGCGATAGTGCCCGCGCAATGTAGAGTTCCAGATTGTCGGTGTAATTGATGATGTCGATGTTCTCGTTTTCGAGTTCGCGCACCACCGGATGGATGCGGCTGCCCTTCATACCGACGCAAGCGCCCACGGGGTCAATTCGCTCGTCGTAGCTTTCTACGGCTACTTTGGCGCGCTCACCGGGCTCGCGCACCACGTTCTTGATAACGATGAGGCCGTCGTAAATCTCGGGCACTTCCAACTCGAACAAACGCTCGAGGAAAGCTGGCGCGGCGCGGGACAGGATGATTTTCGGCGTGCCGTTAATCACCTCCACGCGGTGCACCACGGCGCGCACGGTGTCGCCTTTGCGGAACCGGTCTTTGGGGATTTGCTCGCCCTTGGGCATCACCAGTTCGTTGTCGTCTTTGTCCATGATGAGGGCCTCGCGGCTCCACACCTGATAGACTTCGCCGGTCACTATTTCGCCCACCTGGTCCTTGTACTTCTGGTAGAGGTTGTCGCGCTCGAGGTCCTTCACGCGCTGAATCAGCGTTTGGCGCGCCATGAGCACGGCCCGACGGCCAAAATCTTCCAGCTTCACGGCTTCGGCCACCGATTCGCCTACTTCGAAATCGGGCTCGATTTTCTGGGCATCGGTGAGCGTAATCTTGTCGTGGTCCCAGATGTCCTCGGAGTTGTCATCCACGATTTCGCGGTTGCGCCAAATTTCCAAGTCCCCGTTATCGGGGTTAATGATAACGTCGAAGTTTTCGTCCTGGTCGTACTTCTTGCGAATCATCGTGCGGAACACGTCGTCCAGGATGCTCATCATCGTGGGCCGGTCGATGTTCTTGCTCCGGGCAAATTCGCTGAAGGACTCGATTAATTCGTGGCTGTTCATAGAGGCAGAACGGGATTTATTTGAAGGAGATAACAACCTTGGCTTCCTGGATATCCGCGAAAGGATAGAAGGCGGCGGGCAGGGTGGTTTTCTTGGTTTTTTGTTTGATAACTTCTTCGATTTCTACGCCTTCCGGGGTCGAAGCGGTGAGGACGCCGGTTTTCTCGGTGCCATCGTTGAGCTTCAGGGCCAGCGAACGGCCGATGTGGCGGGTGTACTGGCGCGGGTCGGTGAGGGGCTGGTCGGCGCCGGGGCTGGTGACTTCCAGGGAGTAGGCCGAATCCTCGCCGTAGTGCTCGTCGATGCGGCGCGCCAGGCGGCGGCTGATGGTAGCGCACGCCTGAATTGCCAGGCCGGTGGGCCCGTCAAGGGTGACGGTCACCTTCGGCATCACCGAATCGGATACGGTGAGGCCCACGATGAACAGCTCCTCGTCGCCAATGGCGTCTTGGAGCATTTCCAGCAGTAGGGTACGGTCGAAATGCATAAATCTTGAAACAAGCGGGCAAAAAAAGAGGGGACTGCGCGTCCCCTCTTTGCTAAAGCGAATACCAACTTCGGGTGCAAAGATACGACAATGGGCGGCGGAATGCAACACAGGCCCGCTTGAGGGGGCCCTCCCGCTCCTGCTGGCCTGCGCAAGCAACCACAGCGGTAGCTACAGGAAGCAACTCCTGTCCTAAATTACTGACTTTAAAACCACAAGCCCGCCCGCTGGGTTTCACGGCGCAGACCGCAAACACGGTTGGTATTTCCCACTCACTTTAAACCGGAATCACATGAAAACCCTTCACCTCCTTCGTCACCTTGCTTTTGGCCTGGCCACGGTGCTTACTACTAGTGCTGCTTATGCCCAAACCGAGACGCCGAAAGCCAAGCCCAGCCCCGCAGCCACCGCCACGGGCAAAATAGGCGCGGCCGACGTGACCGTGAAATACAGCAGCCCCGCTGTAAAGGGTCGCACCATTTTCGGGGGCCTCGAGCCGTACGGCAAAGTATGGCGCGCCGGTGCCAATGAGGCCACCACCGTGGAATTCAGCAAGCCGGTGACGGTGGAAGGCAAGCCGCTGCCCGCGGGCAAATACAGCTTCTTCGTGATTCCCACCGAGAAAGACTGGACGGTCATTTTCAATAAAACGCCGGAGCAGTGGGGCGCTTTTAAGTACGACGAGAAGCAGGACGCGCTGCGGGCCACGGTAACGCCCCGCATAACGACGGCCCTGACCGAGCGGCTGGCCTACGAGGTGACGCCCAAGGCGCTGGTGCTGCGCTGGGCAAACGTGGAACTGCCCGTAGCCATTAAGTAACGCTCATTCACCCCAACAAAGTAAGCGGGCGGCCCAGGCGGGCCGCCCGCTTACTTTTGTGGCCTTCTCTTGTTTTTGAATCCATGGAATACAAACTCACCCAGTACAGCCACGGCGCCGGCTGCGGCTGCAAAATTGCGCCGGCGGTGCTCGACCAGATGCTGCATACCAGCATTGCTCAGCCTTATGATGAGAAGCTCTTAGTGGGCAATTCCAGCCGCGACGACGCGGCCGTGTACGACATCGGCGGCGGCGAAGCGGTGATTTCGACCACGGACTTTTTCATGCCCATCGTGGACGACGCGTACGATTTCGGCCGCATTGCCTCGGCCAATGCCATTTCGGACGTGTACGCCATGGGCGGGCGGCCGCTGCTGGCCATTGCCGTGCTGGGCTGGCCCGTGGATAAGCTGCCGCCTGAAGTAGCCCGCCGCGTACTGGAAGGCGCCCGCAGCATCTGTGCCGAAGCCGGGATTCCGCTGGCCGGCGGGCACAGCATCGACTCGCCCGAGCCCATTTTTGGCTTGGCCGTGACGGGCATGGTGAACATCGTGGACCTGAAGCAAAACGATACAGCCACGGCTGGCTCGGAGCTGTTTTTGACCAAGCCGCTCGGCGTGGGCATTCTGACTACGGCGCAGAAAAAGGGGATTCTACGGGATGAGGATGCGGCCATTGCCCCGGCTCAAATGATGCAGCTCAATAAGATTGGCGCGGATTTGAGCAAGCTGGATGCCGTGACGGCGCTGACCGACGTGACGGGCTTTGGCTTACTGGGGCACCTCTCCGAAGTATGCGAAGGCAGCGGCCTGACAGCCGAAATCGAGTTCTCGAAAGTGCCGCGGATTGCAGCGGCCGAGCCGTATGTGAAGCAGGGCAGCGTGCCCGGCGGCACGGGCCGCAACTGGGCCAGCTATGGCCACAAGGTGGGCCCCATCAGCGATGAGCAACGGACGTGGCTGTGCGACCCTCAAACCTCGGGTGGTTTGCTGGTGTGCGTGGCACCTCAGGGCCGTGAGGCGGTGCTGGACGTATTTGCCAAGCACGGGCTGGCACTGGAAAGCTTTGGGCGCCTGCGCGCGCACCAGGAAGGCGAGGCGTGGGTTCAGGTCGGCGCGTAGCCAGGGTTGAGCCTTTACTTATGAAGTCTTCTTTTCTGCGGCCGCTACTGGAAGTGGCGGTGGTACTGCTTGTGGTTTTGGGGGCCGCGCGCTGGGTGACGGGGCTATTTTCTAAGCGAACCTATGTCCATCGCATTACGGCTGCGCGGCAGTTACGCCTGCTGTTTTGGCCATTGCTAGCCTTCGGCGCGGGCCTGAGTGTGCTGCCGGCTACGGCGCTGGGCGGCTCCCACACCACGGCATATGAATGGCTGCTGGCCTGCGGTTTTTTTCTGTTTACGCTGGTGCTGAGCGGGCCGGCGCTGCTGCTGTTTCTGCGCTATTGGGCGTTGAACCACGCCACCGTCTTGGTTTTCAACCCTGCGGATAACCAATTCGAAGTGTACGAGGCCGGCCAACGCATTGCATTTGAGCGCCGCGACCTTGCCCGTGTGGAACGCGTGACGTGTAGTGCGCGCCGCACCTTCTGGGCCAAGTACGACTACCTGACCCTACACCTCGCCGACGGCCGCAGCCTCGTGCTTACCTCGCTGCTAACTGATTTGGAGCCCCTGACGGTTTTCTTGCGAAACCTGCCGACCGACCGACCGACCAAGACGTGGTGTTGGGTCTGATTTTCAGCGCTATTTCCCCTAGCGCCGACGGTAGAGACCGGGAGTGCCCGTGGGTTCGTAGGAAGCAAATATGCTGGGCAACAACTGCTTGAGGCGCGGCACAATGGAAACCTGGTCGAGCAGGTAAGCGGGGGGAGTAGGGCCGATGCGTTGGCTTATCCGCACTGCGGCCGCATATTCGCTCAGATGGCCGAAATCAACCTGCGAGAGGGCCCAGTCCAGGTAGGGCGTGGCGGGGCGGTTGTGGAAATAGGCGCGGTCGTCCTGGCCGAGGATGAGCAAGGTTTGGTTGCGTAGGGAGGCGTAGCGCGGGTCGGGCTGCAGGCCAAAGCGACTTTCGGCGGGCATGTGGAGCAAGGCTTCTAGGCGCGGCACATGCGCCCGATAACGCAGCACCACCGCCGCGTTGAGAATGAGCAGCAGCCCCAGCTCCAGCAGCCAGTTGTGCTGGTAGCGCTGCCACAAAAACAAGCTGAAATACGCCAGCGGCGGCAGCAGCAGCACCAGCACACCCGGTGCCGCGCCCTGCTC
Organism: Hymenobacter jeongseonensis; assembly: GCF_015694725.1. GTDB lineage: Bacteria > Bacteroidota > Bacteroidia > Cytophagales > Hymenobacteraceae > Hymenobacter > Hymenobacter jeongseonensis. The sequence continues at coordinate 18,387 of NZ_JADQDQ010000001.1, forward strand.
CACGGCCGCGGTGGCAACGCCTATTGCCAGCCACACGAGCATCATTTGCCGGAATTTCACTTGGAAAACCAACCCCAGCGAAGTGCCCAACGACCGCAGCAGGCCCAGCAACAGCACGATACCCGGCACCACCAATAGGCGCAGCTGCAAGCCAGCGGGCAGACCACTGGCAATCAAATCGGTAAGCCCCGGCTGCAAGTGAAACTGCACAAAGCCCGGCATTGCCCCGAAGTAAAAGAAAAAAGTAGCCAGCAGGGCATACGGGAAGAAAAACCCGCACAGCAGCAGCAAGGAGCTGCGGAAAGAATTGGCTGCAAAGATGACCACGGCAAACAGCCCGACTATCACGAACAAACTCAGCGGCAGGTAGCACAGTGCCGCCACGCCAATCAGAAAACCGGCCCGGAACAGGCGGCGGTTATCATACCCTTCGCGCGAGGTGGGCAGCAGGGCGCTCAGGGCAAATACGATGAAGGTGTGCCCCAGCAAAAGGGGCGAGAGCGTATCCAAATCGGTGCTCACGCTGCCGATTAGCAAGTACGTCAGGGCCGCTACGTAGCCGCGCTCGGGGTGCACATCGTAGCGGTTGAACACCAGGTTTAGGCGCAGGGCCTGCACCAGCAGCAACGCCAGCGCAAACACCCGGTAGAGCCACACCGGCCGCGACACCACGGCGTCGAGCACGGCAAAGGTGGCGGCGGCCAGCGGCGCGGTGCCATCGAAGAGGTCACGGTACGGCATGGCGCCGCCATGCAGCCGCTCGCCCACCAGCAGCGCCCGCAGCTCGGCCGCCGTCACGGGCAGGCCCAGCCAAAGCAGTGGCAGCCGCAGGGCCAGCACCAGCAGCAGCAGGGCCAGCAGCTGCGCAGGAAGAGAGCTTTTGAAAAAGCGAAGCAAGTTTGGAGGGTTCTGGGGGCGGGTATCCGGTTTCGGGTTGTAAAGATTGAACGCAGTCGTACATATCAGTTCACCCGGCGCGGGCCACACCCGAAACAAGGCACAGGAAACCCGCAACAAGAAACTTACCTTTGCATCTTATTATGGAAAGCAAACGACAACAAAAAATGGCCAGCCTGCTCCAGCAGGAGCTGGCCCAGGTGCTGCAGCGCGACTTACCGCACCTCTTCGGCGGCGGCCTGGCGCCCGGCATCAGCTTGGTGCGCGTGACGCCCGACCTGGGCCAGGCCCGCGTGTACCTGAGCCTGCTCCTGGGCTCCGATGCCAACGACCGTCTCGAAATCATTCGCGAAAACGCCAAGGCCATCCGCCAGGCGCTGGCCAAGCGCATCCGCCAAACGGCCCGCGTGGTGCCCGAGCTCATCTTCTTTCATGACGACAGCGCGGCCTACGCCGCCCACATGGACCAAGTACTCGGCACGCTCGACATTCCGCCCGCGCCCAAAGACGACGCTTCCGACGAGGACGAAAAGCCCACCCGGCCGCGCTTGTTTAAGGGTGAATGAGCGGGTAGGTGAAAGAGCGAATGACTGCGCTGCGGTCTTGTGCTCCTTCATCCGCTCGGCCATTCACTCATTCACCCATTCGCTCCTTCACCGCATTGTATTACGACCCGATTAAGAAGACGCTCGGCCAGGTTTTTAACCGCACGCCGTGGCTGCGCCGACTGTTTTATCATTTGCTGGATTTGCTCCTGCTGCGCACCTGGCACGTGCACCGCGAGCTGCGCCAATGGGCCAAAGGCCGGACCCAGGAACCGCTCAACATTCTCGACGCGGGCTCGGGCTACGGGCAGTACACGTACTGGCTGAGCGGGCTGAGCGCCAAGTGGAACATCCTGGCCGTGGACGTGAAAGACGACCAGGTGGCCGACTCCAACCAGTTTTTTCGGCAGATTGGCCGCCGCAACGTACAGTTTGCGGTGCAAGATTTAGTGCTTTACCAGGAGCCCAACTCGTTTGATTTGGCCTTGTCCGTGGACGTGATGGAGCACATTCTGGAAGACGTGGAGGTGTTCCGCAACATCCACGCTTCGCTGAAAAACGGCGGCATGCTGCTCATTTCCACGCCCAGCGACCAAGGCGGTTCCGACGTGCACGACGACGGCGAAACCAGCTTCATCGAAGAGCACGTGCGCGACGGCTACAACATCCGCGAAATTCAGCAGAAGCTCAGCACGGCCGGTTTTGAGCGCATCGAAGCCCGCTACGCCTACGGCGAGCCGGGCCAGATTTCCTGGCGCCTGAGCATGAAATACCCCATCCTGATGCTGGGCAAATCGCGCCTGTTTTTTCTGGTCCTGCCGTTCTACTATCTCATCACGTTCCCGTTCTGCTTACTACTGAACTGGCTCGATGCCCGCACCGTTCACGACTCGGGCACGGGACTCATTGTGAAGGCCTGGAAGTAAAATATCGGGCCTGGCTGAAGTCAACAGTGATGCATGCGGTAGCTTTACCCAGAATTACTTTCCTGCTAAACCGGGCCCTCGCGTACCCTATCCAAACTTTTTAGGTGAACGTTCCCTTCCTCATTGCCCAGCGCTACTTTCGTTCCAAGAACAAGCGCAACATCATCACCATCATCTCGAACATTTCGATGATTGGGGTGGCGGTGGGCACGGCTGCGCTTATCATTGTGCTGTCGGTGTTCAACGGGCTGGAGGACTTGGTGCGCACGCTCTACGGCAAGTCGGACCCGAACCTGGTCATTTCCGCTGCCAAGGGCAAGGCGTTTGACGTGGACCGCACCTTCCTGATGAAGTTGGAAAGGATGCCCGGCGTGGCCTTGGTCACCGAAGTTATCGAGGACAACGCCCTGCTGCAATACCACGACCGCCAGATGGTGGTGAAGATGCGCGGCCTGAGCGACAATTACTTCGGCCAAAGCCAGATTGACGCCAATATCAAAGAAGGCGACCACCGCCTGCGCCGCGACAGCCTGGAAGTTGCTTTGGTGGGCGCCGGCGTGCAGCACGAGCTCAGCATTACGCTCAACAACCGTTTGGCGCCTATGCGCCTGCTGTACCCGCGCAACACGCCAGGCAAAAAAACGCTTAGCATGAACCCCGAAAATGCGTTCAACGAGCAAAACCTGATTGCCGGCGGCGTCTTCCTCATCGAGCAGCACATCGACGACAGCTACATTTTCGTGCCCATCAGCTTCGCCCAGCGCCTGCTGGGCTACAGCACTCGCCGCACGGCACTATACGTGAAAGTGGGCGCCAGCTTCGAGATAGAACAGGTAAAGGCCCAGCTGCGCCAGCAACTCGGGCCGGGTTTCAAGGTGCAGGATTCGGACGAGCAGCACGTGAGCCTGTTCAAGGCCATTAAGGTGGAGAAATTGTTCGTTTTCATCACCTTCACCCTCATTTTGCTCATTGCCTCGCTCAATATTTTCTTTTCCTTGTCGATGCTGGTGATTGACAAAAAGAAAGACATTTCCGTGCTCATGGCCATGGGCGCGACGCAGAAAACGGTGCGGCACACATTCCTGCTAGTGGGCGCCATTGTGGCGCTGGTGGGGGCGACGGTGGGCCTGGTTTTTGGCGTGACGCTGTGCTGGCTGCAGCAGCACTTTGGCTTCGTGAGCATGGGCATGGCCACGAGTGTGGTGGATGCATACCCGGTAAAAATGCAGCTTTCGGACCTAATTTTTACCTGCGCGTCCATCATCTTCATCACCTTAGCAGTAAGCATTCGGCCAGCGCTGAATGCGAGCAGGTTGGGCCTGCGTGAGAATTTATAATTTCCCGTGCATCCCTTGGCGCCCGCAGCCGTAAGGGCCTAACCTTCCTTCTCCGCTGCAAAGCTCCACCGTGCCCGTTTCCGCTTTCAGCCCTACCTTGCGCTTCACGCGTGTCCGGCTATGAAAGTATCTACCTCAGAACCGTTTCAGATTGTTTACTCGCTCTTCGAGCACGAGTTCCTCGGCCACTTGTTCGCGGCCTACGTGGTGCAGCTGGGTCCGCGCGACCAATTAACGCTGCTGCACCAAACGGTTTCGGGCAAAAACGTGCACGAATTCGCGGAAGGCCTCGACCAAACCGACTTCGAGTTGGTGGAACTGTGCGACCAGATTCAGCAGGAAGCAGTGGTCAAAGAATTCTGGCCCCGCAAGATTGCCACGGCCGAATTTTTCCTGAAAACCTACAACGCCGAGAAAGGCGATAAACCGCTGCAGGAAGTGATTGCCCGGCACGTGCAGACGCGTATGGCCGCGCTGCTGGCGCGGCTGGCGGGCAAGCGCGTGTTCATCATGGGCCGCGACGGCGAGCCGACGTGGAAGGAAATCGGCTTGGCGCCGGCCAAGGCGTCCATCCTCTTCCACTTCCGCCGCAACGAGGAAGGCACGCACTACTTCCCCACCATTCAGTACCAGAACCAGCGCCTCGACTTTCAGTACAAGGATGCGCTGCTGGTGTGCCTGCAGCCGGCCTGGCTGCTCCTGGGCGACTTGCTCTACTCTTTCCGCACCGAAGTAGACGGGCGCAAGCTGCTGCCGTTTCTGAAGAAAAAATTCATTGTGGTGCCCCGGCAGGTGGAGGAAAGCTATTTTCAGAAGTTTGTGGCGCCGCTCATGGAATCGTTTGAGGTGCACGCCCGCGGGTTCGACATTCGGTCGGAGCGCTACGTGGCACGGCCGCGGCTCACCTTCAGCGATGCCCTGCCGGCGGCGCCCGCTCCCGAAGCGCCCGTGCGCCCGCCCGGACCGCCGCGTCGGGGCCGCATTCCACTGCCCAAGCCCGTGGCGCCGGTGCTCACGGGCAGCGAAGCCGAGCAAATCCATTTCGAGCTGAGTTTCCGCTACGGCCCGCACCTCATGCCGCTGGGCACGGATAAACCCGTAAGCGTGCGGCTGGAAAAAACGGCCGACAGCTACGTGTTTCACCGATTGCTCCGCAACCCGGAGCAGGAGCAAGCCACGGTGGCCGAACTAAATGAACGCCTGCTCATTGTAGAAAACGGCCACGCCACCCTGCCCAAGGGCGAAGCCTTTAAGTGGCTGCACGACAACACGCCCGTGCTCATGGAACTGGGCTACACCGTGGAAGCGGCCTCGACGGCCACCAAGAGCTACTTCATTGGCCCCACCAGTGTGCACGTGGGCATTCAGGAAGCCGGCGACTGGTTTGATGTGCGCGGCACGGTGCGTTTTGGCGACATCGAGGTGCCGTTTATCCGGCTGCGCGGGCACATTCTGCAGCGGCGGCGCGAGTTTAAACTGCCCAACGGCCAGATTGCCATCATCCCCGAAGAGTGGTTTACGGACTATTTGGAGCTGTTTGCCTTTGGCGAAGAGACGGAGGAAGGCCTCAACCTGCGCCGCCACCACCTGGCCCTGGTAGCCGATTTGCAGAGCAACGAGCTGGCCACGGTGCGCATGGGCCGCAAGCTGGCCAAGCTGCGCGACTTTGCCGAGGTAGAAGACCATCCGCTACCCACCGGCTTTTTGGGTGAGTTGCGGCCCTACCAAAAAGCCGGGTACAACTGGCTGCGCTTCGTGCAAGACTACCATTTCGGGGGCTGCCTGGCCGATGACATGGGCTTGGGCAAAACCATTCAGACGCTGGCCATGCTGCAGCAGCGCTGCGAAAGCGGCGACGCGCAGGGCGCCGCGTCGCTGCTGGTGTTGCCAACTTCGCTGGTTTTCAACTGGCTGAACGAGGCGCAGAAGTTCACTCCCGACCTCCGGATTCTGGCTTACACCGGCACCTACCGCGACAAAAACCCCGACCGGTTTGCCGATTACGACGTCGTGCTGACCAGCTACGGCATCGTGCGCCTGGACACCGAAATGCTGGCCAGCTACAAGTTCGACTACGTAATTCTGGACGAATCGCAGGCCATCAAAAACCCGTCGTCGACCACGTCGCAGGCCGTGCGGCAGCTGCGCTCCAAGCACCGGCTCATTCTCACGGGCACGCCCGTGGAAAACAGCACCATGGACCTGTGGTCGCAGATGTCGTTCATCAACCCCGGCCTGCTGGGAACCCAGGCTTTTTTTCGCAAGGAATTCCTCAAGCCCATCGAGAAACATCAGGACGAAGGCCGCACGCGGCGCCTGCACGCCCTCATCAAACCCTTCATCCTACGCCGGCACAAGGCCCAAGTAGCCAAAGAATTGCCCGACAAAACCGAGCAGCTCAGCTACTGCCCCATGACCGAGGAGCAAGCCCACGCCTACGAGGAAACCAAAAGCTTTTACCGCAACAAAATCCTGCGCAACCTCGATGAGAACGGGCCGGCCAGCACCCAGTTTTTGCTGCTGCAAGGCCTGACTCGCCTGCGCCAGATTGCCAACCACCCACGCTTGGCCGACGAGACGTACACCCACGACTCGGGCAAGCTGCGCGAGGTGCTGCGCATGATTCGCAACGTGGTAGCGGAAGGGCACAAAGTTCTGGTTTTTAGTCAGTTTGTGCAGCACCTGTCCTTGGTGCGCGCGGGCTTGGATGAGCGCCAGATGCCGTATGCTTACCTGGACGGAGCCACCCGGGACCGGCCCGCCGAAGTGGCCCGCTTTCAGGACAACGAGGACCTTAAAATTTTCCTCATCAGTCTGAAAGCCGGTGGCGTGGGCCTCAACCTCACTGCGGCCGACTACGTCTTCATCCTCGACCCGTGGTGGAACCCGGCCGTGGAAGCCCAAGCCGTAGACCGCGCCCACCGCATTGGGCAGCAACGGCCGGTTTTCACCTACAAATTCATCACCCAGGGCACGGTAGAGGAAAAAATCCTGGCCTTGCAGCGCCGCAAGCTGGCCTTGGTGAGCGAGTTGATTGCAACCGACGAGGCAGTAATCAAGCACCTCACCCGGGCAGATATTGAGGAGTTACTGGGTTAATAATTGTTTTTTAATTTTTCGAGCCCCCCGATAAACTACCGAAGCGGCCGTCCTCTTTTTTAACAGGCGCTTGCATTTTCTCTCACCCGCCTTTCGTTTTTTCCCATAAACGAGGGTGCACTTTCCCCCAAGACCGTATTGCTAACGTCCGGGCTGCTGTTTATGAAGGCTTTTCTGACGCTGGTTTTTCTACTTTTCGTGTTTCCGGCCGTGCTCCATGCCCAACCGGAAACGGCCGGGGCCCCGGTGGTATACGCTGATGCCAGTGGCCGCTACCAACTCGCGTATCCCCGGAGCTGGCAGTTGCGAAAGCGCGGCGATGGCACCGAGGCCACGTTCTACCCCGGGACGCCATCTCCGGCTGCTTCCGCCATCGTCACCCTGACGTCGCAGGTGCTATCTGAACAGCTTAAAGATTTAAAGCTCACCGCTTACGGGGGACTGGATTCGATGTGGCGCCGTATCCAGCGGATGCCCCGGGCGCAGGTGCTTGGCCTCGAGCAGCAGGACTTTGGCAGCTACGAGGAAGTGCGCTACGAGTACAGCTACTTGCCTGGGCCACCGGCCGCGGCCCGCACCCACGTGGTGGGACGGCGCATCTGGCGCGGAGGCTACCAATTTCAGATTGAGTACCGCGGCGAAATTCAAGAGGACGGCCGCTACTTCGCCGAGGGAAAGCAACTGGTCGGTTCGTTCGCATTCACTGAAAAGTCGTGGCCCAGCCGCCGCTATGCCGCGCAGATGTGCGACGACAAACTCTACGGCATTGCGGCCATTCGCTACCACAACGGCAACTGGGAGGACGATTGCCGCACCATTCACGAGTTTGCCAACAACGACCTGACCGATGCGCCGGTGGTGCACCGGCAGGCCTTACCCTTCCAGTCGTACGCGCTGGCCAAAGGCTTCGACAACTGCCTGTACTCCGTCACAAAAGCCCCCACCGACGCCCCGGAGCTGGTGTACCGCTACGACCCAGCTACCCGCAAGGGCGCTTACACCGCGTGGCGGCTGCCGCCCCAGGGCCCCGATAACGTCTGGATTTCGGCGGCGACGGATGACAAAGGGGACTTGTTTTTCATGACTTCCGATGCCAATCGGCTGATAAAAGTCAGCCCTGCCACAGGCGTAGTAACGCCCATTTGGTACGTCGACCCCATTCAAAAAGCGCCTTTTTACCCGACCATTGCCTTTTCGGGCGCCGGCACGCACGGCAACTTTTGTTTGGACGACGCCAACACGATGTACCTGGTGTACAGCACCGACGGCTCCCTGCTCAAGATCGACCTGAAAACCCAACGGCCCACACCTGAGATGATGCCGCTCGGCGGCTTGCCCAAGAAAGGCGGCTACAGCGACCTGCTGATGCAGAACGACCGTGCGGGCCGCCGCCGCCTCTACCTGGCCGGTCCCAAATCGGTGTACAAGGTGGACCTGGCTAGGAAGCGCGCCACGCTCGTGCGCAAGGGCACTTACACCGACCTCGCGGGCTGCAATCTTTTCCGCATTGTGCCGCGGCCTGCCCCGGCGCCCCCGCCGCCCACCACTGCTTTGTGGCGTGGCCGCGTGCTGAACGCTGCCACTTACCAGCCGCTGCCTCAGGCGCAGCTGCGCTTGGGCCTCAGCGGGTTTGGCAAAGTGGTGCGGCTGAGCCCGGAAGGTGCTTTTTCGTACGCCGCGAAGCCCGGGGTGACCCACAGCTACCGCGCCCAGCTCACTGGCTACATCGCGGCCGATAGCACTTGGATGGCTGCTCCCGGCTCTCTGGTGCGGGACATTTTGCTCCAACCACTGGCCGTGGGCGCCACCGTTCAGCTCGACAATGTTCAGTTTGAGCAGGGCCAGGCCGTATTGCTCCCAACTTCTTTTTCAGCCCTTGATAAATTGGTGAGTTTGATGACCGAAAACCCGCGCATGACCATTGAGTTGCGCGGCCACACCGACAACGTGGGGCCGCCGGAGAAGAACGTGGTGCTCAGCGAACAGCGCGTGGGCACGGTGAAGGAATACCTGGTGGGCCACGGCATTGGCGAAGCCCGCATCAGCGGCATTGGCTTGGGAGGCGCCCAACCCGCCGCCAGCAACGACCAGGAGTACACCCGCAAGCTCAACCGGAGGGTTGAATTCCGAATAACCGGCCTGCAATAGCCCGCCTCCAAGCAGGGGCGGCAAACAAAGCCCGGCCCGAGCCGTTGTGCTGACTACTTATGCACGTCACCCTCCGCACCACCGTTGCCCAGCCACCCGCTCAGGTGATGGCCGGCTTTACTCGTGAGCTTTTTGTGGCCTTGGCGCCACCGTTTCCCAAGCTGCGGGTGCTGCGGTTCGACGGCTGCATGACCGGCGACCAAGTTGAAATCGAACTCAACACGCTGGTAAAACGCCTGCGCTGGACGTCCCTGATTTTGGACAATGGCCAGTTGCCCGACGGCACCCATTTCTTCGTGGACGAAGGCCAGGTGCTGCCTCCGCCCTTGCGATTCTGGCGCCACCGCCACCTCATTGAGCCCGGCCCGAACGGCGGCAGCGTGATTGTGGATGCCCTGGAATACCGCACGGCCACTCCCCTGCTCGACGCTCTGCTTTACCCGGCCATGTGGGCGCAGTTTGCCTGGCGCAAGCCCATTTACCGCCGCTGGTTTAAGTAGGCGTAAGTCAGAATAACTAAAGGTCAAGCACCATTTTCACGTCGGTGCGCTGGTATGGAGTGGGCGGCACCGGCACATGGCGGAAGCCCAATTTTTCGCACAGCCGCAACGCGGGGCCCAGCCGCGAATTCGAAAGCAGCTCGACGCGGTGGGCACCCATTTCCTGGGCTTTAGCCAGTGCCGCTTGCCCCAGCGCCCAACCAATGCCCACCCCTTGCGCCCGGGGCGAAACCGCCATTTTGGCCAGCTCGTACACGCCCTCGTGTTCTTTGATAAGCGCGCAGGTGCCCACTAGTTCCCCGTTGTGGCAGGCCATGAAGATGTGACCACCGGGTGCCAGAATGTAGCCTTCGGGGTCGTCAAGCATCTCGTTGTCGATGGGCTCGATGGTGAAATAGTGCGCAATCCATTCGTGGTTGAGGGCCCGGAAAGCAGACTGGTGGGCGGGTTCGTAATCAAGGATAGCGAGGTCGTGGTTCATGGCTTACGAAATAGCGGAGGTGCTGCAGAAATGGAGAAGCAAAGTTCGCACAGCGGGCGCCGTACCTTTGTGGGCTATGCTGAACCCCGCCACCATCGTCCTCAAAAACGGAAAAGACCACTCCCTGCGCCGCCGCCACCCCTGGGTGTTCTCGGGCGCCATTGCCCGTGTAAAGGGCGACACCCACGAGGGCGACCCCGTGCGGGTGGAAGCCATCGACGGCGAATTGCTGGGCGTGGGTCACTTTTCGGGTGGCGGCTCCATTGCCGTGCGCATGCTCGATTTCGGGGTGAATGCGGCCCTGCCCTCGCCCGAGTTTTGGGAAGCCAAGCTGGGCAATGCCTACCGGTTACGGCAGCGCCTGGGCCTCACCGGCACCGCCGACACCAACGTGTTCCGGCTGGTACATGCCGAGGGCGATGGCCTGCCCGGCCTGATTATCGACGTGTACGGCGACGTGGCCGTGGTGCAGGCCCACAGCGTGGGCATGTACCGCGCCCGCCCCGAAATTGCGGCGGCCCTGCAAGCCGTGTTCGGCAACCAACTGCGCGCCATCTACGACAAGAGCGCCGAAACCGTGCCCGGCAACGCTGTACCCGACGCCCAAAACGGCTACCTCTTCGGCGAAAGCACTGGCACCGAGCACCTCGTGCACGAGAACGGCCACCAGTTTGCCGTGGATTGGGAAACAGGGCAAAAAACCGGCTTTTTCATCGACCAACGCGACAACCGCGCCCTGCTGGCCCGCTACTCGCCCGGCCGCAAGGTGCTCAACACTTTTTGCTACACTGGTGGCTTCTCGGTGTACGCCCTCGAAGCGGGCGCCGATTTGGTGCACTCCGTGGATTCCAGTAAGAAGGCCATTGCCCTCACCGAGCGCAACGCCGAGCTTTCCAACCACGCCGACCGCCACGCCGCCTACCCCGACGACGTGCTGGGCTTCCTCAAAAACCACTCGGCCCAGTACGATTTGCTGGTGCTCGACCCGCCCGCTTTCGCCAAGCACATGGGCGCCCGTCACGCCGCTCTCATGGGCTACAAGCGACTGAACGCGGCCGGCATTGCGCACCTCGCGCCGGGTGGGTTGTTGTTCACGTTCTCTTGTTCCCAAGTGGTGAGCCCCGAATTGTTCGAGGGCGCGGTGCTGGCCGCCGCCATTGAGGCCGGCCGCCCGGCGCGCATTCTGCACCGCCTCACCCAGCCCGCCGACCACCCGGTGAGCCTATTCCACCCGGAAGGCGCGTATTTGAAAGGACTGGTGCTGGCGGTGGAGTAGGTAAGTCGTCGGCCTACATTTATTTAACGCACGGCAAACCACTGAATTAAAATACGCTTTATGCCCTTTGCCACCACGGTGCTGCTGGTGCGCCCAGCCAGCTTTGGATTCAATGCTGAGACGGCGGTTTCCAATCGTTACCAGCAGCAGCTGACCGAAACCGGCCTGACCGCGCAGGTGTTGGCCGAGTTTGATGCGGCAGTGGCCGCCTTGCGGGGCCGGGGGGTGCGGGTGCGGGTGTTCGATGATGCGCCGGAGCCGGCCAAACCCGACGCGGTGTTTCCCAACAACTGGTTCACGACCCACGCCGATGGCCGGCTGCTGCTTTACCCGATGTGCGCACCCAATCGCCGCGCCGAGCGCCAGCCCGAGTTGGTGGCATCACTGGCCCGCGAGTTTGCCGTGCGCGAGGTCATTGATTTATCAGGCACGGAGCAAGAAGAGCGGTTTCTGGAAGGCACGGGCAGCATCATCTTCGACCACGCGCACCGGGTGGCCTACGCGGGCTTATCTCCCCGCACCGATGCGGCCTTGTTCGAGCAGGTGGCACAGCGGCTGGGCTACCGGCCGGTGGCCTTTCGGGCGACCGATGCGCAGGGTCAGGAAATCTATCACACCAATGTGATGATGTGCGTGGGGCCGGGCTTTGCCGTGATATGCCTCGACAGTATTGCCGATGCGGCCGAGCGAGCCGCTGTGGTGGCTTCGCTCACCGCAACCGGCCATGAAATAGTGACCATTTCGCAGGCGCAGGTAGGCCAATTTGTGGGCAATATGCTGGCCTTGGCGCCGGAAGCTGGCGGGCGGCCTCTGCTTGTGATGTCGCGGCAGGCCCACGACGCCCTCAACCCCACCCAGCGCCAGGCGTTGGAGCGTTACGCCGAACTGCTGCCGCTGGCCATTCCCACCATCGAGACAGTGGGTGGCGGCAGCGCCCGCTGCATGCTGGCGGAGATATTCTTGCCAACTAAACCAGCGTAGGCTTTCAACTGTTGCTCTTTCCACTGTTCTACCTGTGTTCCGCAACAAAAAAAATAAGATGCCTTCGCGCCAGCCTGTAGCCGTCATCGGCGCAGGCATTGCCGGGCTGGCCACGGCGGTACGCTTGGCTGTGACGGGCCATGCCGTGACGGTGTTCGAGGCCAGCGGCACGTTTGGGGGCAAGATGCACCAGTTCAGCCTGCCGGGCGGGTACCGGTTCGATGCCGGGCCGTCGCTTTTCACGCTGCCGCAACTGGTGGATGACGTTTTCCGGCTGGCGGGCCGTGAGCCGAGCGAGTACTTCCGCTACGAGCGGCTGGACCCCATCACCCAGTACTTTTTTGCCGATGGCACCCGGCTCACGGCGTGGGCCGATGCAGAAAAATTTGCCGCCGAAGTGGAGAAAAAACTCGCTACTCCCGCGGCGGAGGTAACCACGTTCCTGGCCCACGGCGGCAAGGCATATGACGCCACGGCGGGCACGTTTTTGCACAAGTCGCTGCACAAAGCCAAAACCTATTTCAGCCCCGAAACGCTGAAGGCAGTGGCCGCGCTGCCCAGCTTGGGCCTGCTCGGCACCATGCACCAGCGCCACGCGCAGGCGTTTTCGGACCCGCGCCTCGTGCAGCTGTTTGACCGCTACGCCACCTACAACGGCTCGGACCCCTACCAGGCACCCGCCACGCTGAGCATGATTCCGCACCTGGAGCACGGCATCGGGGCGTTTTATCCCGAAGGCGGCATTTATGCCATTGCCAAAAGCCTGGCGACACTGGCCGCTGAGTTCGGCGTGAAATTCCGGTACAACGAGGCAGTGGAGGAAATCATCACTGCCGAAAGCCGCGTGACCGGCGTGCGCACGGCCTTCGATGTGTACGATTTTGGCCGGGTGGTGAGCAACATGGACGTGGTGCCCACCTACCGGCGCCTGCTGCCGCGCGAGCCCGCGCCGGAGCGCACGCTCAGCCAGCCCCGCTCTTCATCGGCCCTGATTTTTTATTGGGGCATCGCCCGCGAGTTTCCGGAGCTGGACTTGCACAACATTTTCTTCTCGGCTGATTACCAGCGGGAGTTTCAGGCCATCTTCCAGGAGCGCACCGTGGCCGATGACGCGACCGTGTACGTGAACATCACCTCCAAAAAAACGCCCGGCGATGCCCCCGTGGGCCACGAAAACTGGTTTGTGATGGTGAACGTGCCCCACGACCAGGGCCAAGACTGGGACGCCCTCACCGCGAAAACCCGGGCCGTGGTCCTGCGTAAGCTGAGCCAGACACTGGGCACGGCAATTGAGCCGTTGATTGTCGCCGAGAAAGTGTGGACGCCTCCCGGCATTGCGGCCGATACCTCGTCGTTTGGGGGCGCGCTCTACGGCAGTTCGTCCAATAACGCGCTGGCGGCGTTCCTGCGCCACCCCAATTTTTCGGGGCGGCTGGAGGGATTGTACTTTTGCGGCGGTTCGGTGCACCCGGGCGGCGGCATTCCGCTGTGTCTGTTGTCAGCCAAAATCGTTTCGTCTCTTATTGATGAAGAATGAGGCGGGCGGAAGTAAAGCAATAGTACTTGCTATTGCTGTTTCCCTCGTTTTTCGTACTTCATGCCCTCATATGGTTGATTACTCCGAGCCGCTCCCGGCCGTGAATGCCCAGCGGCTGCGCGTGGCCCAGGGCCTAGTGCTTTTGTTTCACATCACAGGCTTTGTGGGGCTGGCTTTCTCCGATAACCCCGGTTTTTACCTGCGCTTCACGCCGCTCACGCTCCTGCTCACAGCGGGCTTGCTGCTGGCATTTCAGCCCGACCGCGGCCTTGGATTTTGGAGCTTCTGCTTCTCGGTGGCCCTGTTGGGCTTTGCTGCCGAAGTAATTGGGGTGCACACAGGCTGGTTTTTTGGGCATTACTACTACGGCGACACCCTGGGCTACAAAGTGCTGGAAGTACCCGTAGCCATTGGCCTCAACTGGCTGGTGCTGACGTACGTGTGCGGCACTCTGGCGCGCTATATGCCCCTGCCCGAGCTGCCGCGAATACTTGTGGCCGCCCTGCTGATGGTGGGCCTTGATATGTGCATGGAGCCCGTGGCCAGCACCTACGACTTCTGGCACTGGACTGCCAACGTCATTCCGTTCCAGAATTTCCGCGACTGGTTCATTTTTGCTTGCTTGCTGCAAATGCTATTCAACCGGGCTAATTTTACCAAGCTCAACGCGCTGGTTCCGCTGGTCTACCTTACCCAGCTCCTGTTTTTTTTCTTGCTAGGCGCTTTGCGATAAGCACTTAACATAGAGCACATCCGGTTTAACCAAGGTGGCGAACTTACACGACGCTGCCTCCGTTAGGCCAAAAAATCCTCTCCGCCTATGCCCCTTGCTACTCCTGCAACCATTTCCTTGGAACCGGCCCTGCCCGTATTTTTTGCGCACGGGCTGCGCACCGCGCCCGATACCCTGCTGGCGCAGGCCTTGGCCATTAGCGTAGCGGACCTGAACCAACAGTATCCCGACCGGGCGAGCTTGGTGTACGGCACCATGCTGGCCGATATGGAGCGCCAAAAGCGCGAGCACATCGCGCTCTACACGCAGTATCCAACCGCCGTGGAACGGCTTTATGGCTTGTTGCAGCTGGGGCTGCGCGATTTAACGACCATTCCCGGAAATTTCTACGCCGACCTGCAAACCAATTTTCCCGAGAGTTGGGAGGCGGCCTTGCACCACCTCACCACTTATTCGTCGCCACAGCTCCAGCAGCTGCTCAACGATGGGATTCGCAACCGACTGTTTCGGTCTGACATCAATATCAACTTGGTAACCAAGATATTGATTGAGCAACTCAACATGATGCTCAATCCACAAGTGTTTCCGCCAGAGCGCTTCAACATGGGCGAAGTGTTCCGGAGCATTTTCCTGTACTACATCCGCGGCATTTGCACCGATGAAGGCGGCCGTATCGCGGCCGAGCATTTCGCCCGTTTGTAGTGCGCCCGCGGCCGCTCTAACGCAATAGCGGTTGGTTCCGGCGCAGTGACAACAGCACTGTTAACTAATGGAATGGCCCGGGCAAGCGACACGATACGTGTCGCTTGCCCGGGCCATTCTTTGTGTCCCCCAGCACCGCCCGTCTCATAGCTCGGCCGTGGCATTTTCCGTGCCTTGGAGGCGCTAAAAGATGCTTCGGGAAGTACGGATTTTTCCTTCCGTATTTTCCGAAGCCCACTTACTAAGCGCGACATATAACAGCACCAATACAATAATCCCCAGCCATATAACAACAGCTGCACCAAGCTCAACCATCCCGGACGGCCGCGAATCCGCGTATTCGCTGGCTACCAGAACACCGGTCAGAACGTAGAGGATTTCATGAATTACCAACCGGATAGCCACGCCAGCTACCGGCCTTTTCCTCATTTTCCACCTTATCCTTACGGTTATGTTCTTCGACAAAATGGAAACCCTCGATGACCTGTTCGAGATGCAGCTCAAAGACTTGTACAGCGCCGAAAACCAATTGGTGAAGGCACTGCCCATGATGGCCGCCAAAGCCAAAGACAGCCGCCTGCGGGCCGGTTTTGAGCAGCACTTGCGCGAAACCCAAAAGCAAGTGGAACGCCTGGAGCGGATTGGCAAAAACTTGGATTTCTCCCTCGACGGCCACACGTGCAAAGCCATGGCCGGCCTGATTACCGAAGGCCAGGAAACCATGTCGGAGCGTGCCACAGACGAGGTGATGGATGCCGCCCTCATTGCGGCCTCGCAGCGCATTGAGCATTACGAAATTTCGGGCTACGGCACCGCCGCGCACTTTGCCGAGCGCCTGGGCCACAACGAAGCCGCCAACCTGCTACGCCAAAGCCTGGAAGAAGAGCAGCTAACCGACACCAAGCTGAACGACCTAGCCAAAAACTATTTGAACGTCAAAGCTATGTAGCCCTGGTTGTTCACATTAAAAGCCCCCACGGCCCGTGTTTCCTGGCGAAGGAACACAGCGGGCCGTGGGGGCTTTTGGTATGATTTTGAGGATTATGAAGCCTGAAGACTCCCGAAGGGCTGGGATTCCTGCGCTACGTGGTCCACGATGCGGCCAATGGCTTGGCCCAAAGTGGCCGCACCGGCCACGTAATCCTGCAGATGGGCAAGCACGGCGCTATCGAGCGGATTTGTTTTGGTGGCCAGAAAGGTAACAGCACAATCGGCCACGTACTGGCGCCGGGCCCACGCGGCGTGCTGTTCGGGCTCGAGATTGGAAGGTTGGGGTAAAAAATAATTAGAAGACATAGCAAGAAGAGTCAATCGTTGAAGAATAGTTGCAAGGGCCGGAAGGATTTGCGGGTCTTGGAGCAGTACTCAAGCCGGAAATGGCCCGCCGGCTCAAATTGGCTGACCGAGGCACTGAGAAAGCTTGGATTGCGGCGGCGGAGGGCATTTGCCCAATTGGCAGCATCAGTGGGGCCGCGTCGCCAGTTCGGGAACGGCGCAGCAATTGCGAAAATCGGGCCAAAAAGCCCATCAATAGCGCTAACAGTCTGGCGCAAGTTCCCAGCGATTGCGCTGCCGGTTGCTGGCTGGGCCTCCGTAGCAGCCGCATCGGCGCGGGGGACAACTACGTAATTAGCGCTGAAAAACACGGAAAACGGGTGCTTGCGCCGCCGATGCCGGAACGCCACCGGCTGGTAAAAGGGAGTAATTGGGTAAGTGCGAATATCCACAGGCTTTGGGACGCGGATTGCGCTCCGGGGCTGCTATTTATTCCTGCCGGCCATGATAATTCCTTCGGTTTTACAATTGCAAACGAACTGGTGGCTGCTGGCTTTGCGTGGGTTGGTGGCCACCACATTTGGCCTGCTCACCTTCCTGAACCCCCGACTTACGCTGCTGGTGCTGGTGGTGCTGTTTGGCGGGTTCTGCATCGTCAACGGCATTTTGGCCATGGTGGTGGCTTTCCGCCGGGGGCGGGGCCGGCCGCGCTGGTGGTGGCTGGTGCTGGAAGGGTCGTTTAGCGTGCTGGTTGGGATGTTCACCCTGGTATGGCCCCGCATGACGCTGATGGGGCTGCTGTTTGCGGTGGCCGTGTGGGCCATTGTCACCGGTGGGCTGCAAATTGGCACGGCCATCCGGCTGCGCAAGGAGATTACCGGGGAATGGATACTGCTATTGAGTGGGCTGTTGTCCATCCTTTTTGGTGGCGTGGTGTTGGCATGGCCCGGGGTCGGGGCGCTGGCTATTGCCTGGTGGATGGGGGCCTATATTTTCTTTGTCGGCATCCTGATGAGCGTGCTGGCCTTTCGGCTGCGGCGCCACCCAGTCCGCTCCACCGATGCATCTTCTTCCTCGGTAGCCAGCGCGGCGGGCTAGCGGCCCCCTAACTCCTGGTTGCAGAGGCTGGGGCAATGAAACGGCTGCCCGCAGTTTTCAGCCCTGAAAGCCGGCCCGCTTACCGCGCCAGCAGCCAGCCCAGCAGGCCCGCCCGCGCCGTCCAGGCCAGCGTCCGAAACCAGTTGGTACGGATGAGGCCGTCGATGGCGATGTAGTCGTATCCGGCCGCCAAGCGGTTATGAAACGGCACGGAGATGAAGAAAGTAGCTGCCCATACCAGCACCACCAGCGCCAGGCACCACCAGCCGCTACCGTTGGGCAACACCGCGCGCCCCGCCCACGCAAGCCAGATGGCCAGGGCCAACTCCACGACCATGGGTGCCAGCACCACGTAGCTCATGCGGCGGGTGTGAGCTGCATGAAACGCCGCCCACGCCGCCTTGGGTACCTGCCCGAAACTGGGGTAATGCACCACTTGCACCGTCCAGATGAGGCCGGTGAGGTACGCAGTGGCGGCAAAATTGAGTAGCAGTAAAAGGCGGAGCGACATGTCGAAGAAAAATAATTCTGGCCTGAACATACGGCTTTACGGCTCGCCCGAGGCACGAAAACGTTCCCGTAAATTCCGGGCCAGTGCCTGCGAAAAGGTGAATAGTTCGCTTGACCCCAACTTGTGAGTAGGTTCGCACCGCACCATGCTCTTCCCATCGATGTCCGTAACCGCCCACAGCCTAACCCAACTTTTCCCGCCCGACGAAGCGGCCATTCCCGAAGCCTGGCGCCGGCCCGCGCCCCTGCACCAGCGCCAGTACCTGCTCGACGGCGAACTGCGCGAATGGAGCGGCCCCACTCAGGAAGTTCTTTCGCCCATCCAGCTGCGCCAGCCCGACGGCACCCTGCAGCCCGTGGTCATCGGCTCCTACCCGCTGCTAGACGAGGCAGAAAGCCTCAACGCTCTCGATGCTGCCGTGCGCGCCTACGACCACGGCCGTGGCGAATGGCCCGCCATGAGCGTGGCCGACCGCATTGCGGCAGTGGAGAAATTCACACGCCTCATCGTAGCCCAGAAAAAGGAAATTGTGCACCTGCTGCTCTGGGAAATCGGCAAGTCGGCCGCCGATTCGGAAAAAGAATTCGACCGCACCATCGACTACATCCGCAACACGATTGACGCCCTCAAGGACCTGGACCGCGACTCCTCGCGCTTCACCATCGAGGAAGGCATCATTGGCCAGATTCGGCGCTCGCCGCTGGGCGTGGTGCTGTGCATGGGCCCCTTCAACTACCCGCTGAACGAGACGTTCTGCATGCTGATTCCGGCCCTTATTATGGGCAACACGGTGCTTTTCAAGCCGCCGAAGCACGGCGCGCTGCTGCACTTTCCGCTGCTACAAGCCTTCACTGAAGCCTTCCCCAGAGGCGTGGTGAACACCGTGTACGGCCGCGGCAACACCATTGTGCCAGCGCTCATGTCCTCGGGCCAGATTAACGTGCTGAGCCTCATTGGCAGCAGCCGCGTGGCCGATTCGCTCAAAAAGCTGCACCCCAAATCCAACCGCCTGCGCGCCATTCTCGGGCTCGATGCCAAGAACGTGGCCATCATCATGCCCGATGCTGACCTGGACGTGGCCGTGAAGGAATCGGTGCTGGGCGCGCTCAGCTTCAACGGCCAACGCTGCACGGCGCTCAAGCTGTTTTTTGTGCACGAAGCCATTGCCGAAGCCTTCGTGCAGCGCTTCGCCGCCGAAATCAACAAGCTCAAGCCCGGCATGCCCTGGGACGACAAAGTGAACATCACGCCCTTGCCCGAGCCCCAGAAGCCCGATTACCTGGCCGAAATCATTGCCGATGCCCAGGCCAAGGGCGCGCGCATTGTGAACGAAGGCGGCGGCACCGCGGCCGGCCCGCTGGTGTACCCGGCCCTGATGTACCCCGTGCAGGCCGGCATGAAGGTGTGGCGCGAAGAACAGTTTGGACCCGTGGTGCCGGTGGCCTCGTTCGCCCACGTCGACGAAGCCATTCAGTACATCATTGATTCCGACCACGGCCAGCAGGTGAGCATTTTCGGCTCCGAATCGCAGGATGTCGCCAGTTTGGTCGACCAACTGGTGAACCAAGTGAGCCGTGTGAACATCAACGCCCAGTGCCAGCGCGGGCCCGACACCTTCCCCTTCACTGGCCGCAAAGACTCGGCCGAGGGCACCCTGTCGGTGAACGATGCGCTGCGCTCTTTCAGCATCCGCACGGTGGTGGCCACCAAGCAGACCGAGGCCAATAAGCAGCTTCTTAACGACATCGTCGATGGCCAGGAAAGCAGCTTCCTGAGCACCCGGTTTATCCTCTAGTCGCCTTCCGGCCGGAACAAGACACTTCCTGGCGCGACGGAAATACTTCCCGGTGTGGCCGAAGCACTTCCTGACCTAACCAAAGCATTCCCCAGCACGGCCAATTGACTTCCCGGAGCTGATTATTGTACTTTGGAGGCACCAAATGCGGCTTCGGGGCTGCCGGTCAGACCATCGGCGGGCCCGTGCAACGGTTCGGGTAAGGGCTTGTCGTTGCCGAACGGCTGGCGTGCCTGCCCGCCGAGGCCGGCGTTTGCGTTTCTTATCACCTTATGTTGCTGCGTTTCTGCATGAAAAAACACTTGTTTCTGTTGCCCCTACTGGCCGCCGCCGTTTCTGGCTGCCCGTCCAATACGTTGAAGACGGCCGAATCCGGCGAGAAGCCCGACCTGCTGCACGCCGCGCTGGATACCACCGTGGCCCCCGGCGATGACTTCTTCCAGTACGCCAACGGGACCTGGCTCAAAAACCACCCCATTCCGTCCTCCGAAAGTTCCTGGGGCATAGGCCGGGAAGTGCAGAACGAAGTGTACGCCCGCTTGCGGCAGACTAGTCTGGAAGCGGCGAAAAGCAATGCCGCTGCCGGTAGCAACCAGCAGAAAATCGGGGACTTCTGGGCCGTGGGCATCGATTCGGTGAAGGCCGACCAGTTGAGTGCGGCGCCTATCAAGCCGGAGCTGGACCGCATCGCGGCCATGAAATCGGTGGCCGAAGTACCGGCCGTGAGTGCCCGCCTCATTCCGCTGGGCGTGAATGCCCTGATTGGCCCCGGCGTGGAGCAAGACGCCAAGCGCAGCGACCAGATGGCGCTGTACCTGTGGCAGGCGGGCCTGGGCCTGCCCAACCGCGACTACTACTTCAACACCGACGCGCGCACCAAGAACATCCGCCGCGAGTACCTGCGCCATGTGGCCGCCACTTTCCGGCTGCTCGGCCAGGATTCGGTGGCGGCCCAGGCCAATACCCAGCGCGTGATGGCCCTGGAAACGGCGCTGGCCAAATCGTCGCGCAAGCTCGAAGACCTGCGCGACCCCTACAAGAACTACAACAAAATGAGCATTGCCCAGCTCAACAAGCTCACGCCCGGCGTCGATTGGAACGCGTGGCTGACGCAGCTGGAAGTGAAGACGGTAGACAGCGTCATTGTGGGCCAGCCCGAGTTTTACCAAACCGTGGGCCGGCTGCTGAAAACGGCGCCCCTCGCCGATTGGCAGGCCTACCTGAGCTGGCAGCTGGCGCATACGTTCGCGCCTGCGCTCTCCCGGGGATTCGACCAAGAGAACTTCCGTTTCTATGGCACGGTGCTACGCGGCGCCAAAAGCCAGCGTCCCCGCTGGAAACGAGTACTCGACATGCAGGAAACCGCATTGGGCGATGCCCTGGGCCAGCTTTTTGTGAAGGAATACTTCAAGCCCGAGGCCAAAGCCCGCTACGAAAAGCTGGTGAAGGACGTCTCGACCTCCTTTGGCGAGCACATTCAGAAGCTGGATTGGATGAGCGACTCTACTAAGAAAGTGGCCTTGGGGAAGCTTCAGAAAATCACCCCCAAAGTCGGCTACCCCGATAAGTGGAAGGATTACTCCAGCCTGAAGGTTGACCGCAGCTCGCTTGCCGCCAACGTACTGCGAGCCAACCAATGGCGCTACCGCTACCAGAACAATAAGCTGGGCAAGCCCGTGGACCGCACCGAATGGGGCATGACCCCGCAGACCTACAACGCCTACTACAACCCCTCCAACAACGAGATTGTGCTGCCCGCCGCCATCTTCGCCGTGCCCGGCCTGCTCGATGCCGACGCCGATGATGCCCTGGTGTACGGCTACGCCGGGGCCAGCACCATCGGCCACGAGCTCACCCACGGATTCGACGACCAAGGCAGCCAATTCGATGCCCAAGGCAACCTGAAGGAGTGGTGGAGCAAGGCCGACCGCGCCCGCTTCACGCAGCGCGTAAACGGCATCGTGCGGCAATTTAACGGCTACACCATGCTCGATTCGATGCACATCAACGGCAAGGCCACGGCCGGCGAAAACATTGCCGACCTCGGCGGCATCGTCATCGCCTTCGACGCCTTCAAGAAAACCGCGCAGTACAAGGAAGGCAAGAAAATCAACGGCCTGACGCCCACGCAACGGTATTTCCTGGGTTATGCCTTGGGCTGGCAGGGCCACCAACGCGACGAAAGCCTGGCCGCGGGCCTCCTTACCGACGTGCACTCGCCGCCCAAATTCCGCGTGAATGGCCCCATGGCCGACATTCCCGAATTCTACGAAGCCTTTGGTGTGAAGCCCGGGCAGAAACTATACCAGCCCGATTCCACCCGCGTGGTTATCTGGTAAAGAATCCCACAACACGAAAAAAAGCCCTTCCGCTAAAAGGAAGGGCTTTTTTCGTGTTCAACGGCCTTGGCTTCTTTCGCTTTGGCTTTCGCAGTGGGAAGGCTCACCGTTACGTTGGTGCCCGCTCCCGGCCGGCTCTGAATCACCAGTGTGCCCCCGTGCCGGTGCACAAACGCCCGGCACAATGCCAGGCCCAGGCCCAAGCCCGTGGCCTGGGGCGAGGAAATGGGGGCGGGCAGCGCGGGGCCGCTCATGAGCGACGCGACCGTGGCGGGACTCATGCCGGGCCCCGTGTCGGTGCAGCTCAGGAGCACCATCTGCGGGTCGTCGGGGTCGAGGGCGGCTTCCAGGTGCACGTGGCCTCCGGCCGGCATGAATTTCAACGCATTGCCCACCAGATTGCGCAGAATGGTGCGGGTCATGTTGCGGTCGGCCAGCAGGCGCAGGCCCACGGGGGCCGACATAGTGATGTGCTGCCAGCTGGCGGCCGCTGTGGTTTGATACAGCGCTTGGCACTCGGCAAAAATCTCGGAAACCAGCAACGGCGCGGGGCGGCAGTCCAACTCACCCGTTTGACTCACGGCCCAGTTCAGCACGTTGTCAAGCAAGTGGTTCAGGCTATCCGCGGCTTGGCGCACGAGGGCCGGCAGACGCGCCAAACCGGCTTGGTCGTTTTGGGCAATGTAGGAATCGATGAGGCTGGTGACGCCCGCAAACGCCGTGACCGGCCCGCGCAGGTCGTGGGCCACAATGGCGTACAGTTTGTCCTTGAAAGCGGCCACGCTGCGGAGCTCGGCCGACGCCTGCTCTAGGGCGCGGTTGTTGGCGGCCAACGCGGCCCGGTGGCGGCGCAAATTGCGGTAGAGGTACGCCGAAATCAACAAGCCAATGGTCAGAATAGCCACTACCCCAACCAACAAGCGGCTGCGCCACACCTGCTCCTCATGCTCTTCGGTGAGCTGGCGCAAACGGCGCGCCCGCTCCTGCGTCTCGTGGTTGACCTGAGCCGAAGCCAGGGTTTGCATGGTTTGCCGGCTGTTCAGTGTATCGTTGAGGGCCACGTAGCGCTGGTTCCACTCGTAGGCTTGGCGGTAGCGTTCCTGGCGGGCGGCCTCGGTAGCCAGAATGCCGTAGGCATCGAGGGCCCGCTCCAAGTAATTGCTTTGGCGGGCTATGCGCAGGGCTTCGTGGGCGGCCGCGTCGGCCCGTTCCGGCTGGCCGGTTTCGATGTAGTACATCGCAAACATTATCAGCTGGTTGGCTTGGCTCCGCACGGCGTTTTGGCGGCGACTGATAGCCAGCGCCTGCGTCAGCAGCCGCTTTACCCGCCCTAAATTTCCCACGCGCATCTGGTAAGTGGCCAGGCTGGAGAGGTAGTTGGATTGGGCCGTGGAGTCGCCGTCGCGCCGGGCCAGGGCCAAGGCCAGCGAGTCGAAGTGCATGGCCTGCGGGTACTGCTGGCGGTAGAAAAACAAGCTCCCGACGTTGCCCAGCAGCCGCATGCGGGTGCGGGGCCGCACGGCCGATTGCGGCAGCAGCTGCAAGCCCCGGCGGTAGTGTTGCCAAGCAGTGGCCGAATCCCGCCGCTCGTGGTAAATGCTGCCCTGGGCCGTGTACGTTCGCGTGAGGGCGTCGGTATCCTGCAGGCGTCGGGCCAGCATTTGGGCCTCCGAGAGGAGAGTTAAGGCTTCCGGACCATTCGAGAGGTTGGCGTAGCAGCTGGCCAGCCGGAGCAGGCTGCGCAAAAGGATGGGCTCGTGTTGGCCGGAGGGCAGCGTGCGGGCCAGGGCCACAGCGGCTTCGCCGAAGGGCAAGGCCTGCGCGGGCTGCCCGCTATGCAACGCGGTGCACATGGCGGTCAGGAGCCGAACGCGCGCGGTATCGGGCAGGTGAGCGGCCAGTTGCCGGCGCAAAACCGCCGTGTCGGCCACCGATGGCGGCGCAGCCATGGTCTGCGCCGAAGCAGCCACGAGCAACCCAAAGGCCATCAGCCATCTAAGGAAAGAAACAGGCCTGCTCACGAATAGCTGCATAGTGCTAGCCAAAGATAGTCACTGTGCAGCCAAATTCATGCTTTAATGCTATTCTAACAAATTCAGCCCTTTGGGTGTTAAAGCCGCCGTTTGCAGAAAAACAACCTGCACCGTTCTCAGCAGTTTATTTTCGACACGCGGTTCTGATGCCTTCCGCCTTCGAAGTCTGTTTTGAGAAAGGTCGATACAATTTCCTTGGCTTGCTCCTCGCTCACGTAGCGGGCCGGCACGCACAGCACGTTGGCGTTGTTGTGCTGCCGGGCCAAGGCGGCGATTTCGGGCAGCCACGCGATGGCCGCGCGCACGCCCGCGTGCTTGTTGGCCGTGATGCATACGCCGTTGGCGGAGCCGCAGAGCAGAATACCTAGGCTGAATTCGCCCGATTCCACGGCCGCCGACAAGGGATGGGCGACGTCGGGGTAATCCATCGAGTCGGCGGAAAAGGTGCCGAAATCCTTCACTTCGTAACCTTGGTCGCTCAACCAGGTACGCAGCACTTCCTTGTGTGCAAAGCCAGCGTGGTCGGAACCGAGAGCAAGTTTCATGGGGCAGTGGTTGACGGGTAAGGCAAATACGTAATCACGGCATCGCGAGCACACTTGGGCTGCCCGATTTCGCGGTTACTTGCTGTTATTGAGTTCGCTATTCAGGCGGTCGACGTCGCCACGGCGCACGGCGCGGGCAATGTTGATGCTGAGCTCGTAGAGCAAGAGGATGGGAATGGTCACGATAATCTGCGACGAGATATCCGGCGGGGTGATGACGGCCGCGAGAATCAGAATAACCACAATGGCGTGCTTGCGGTACACCTGCATGATTTCGGGGGTGATGAGCCCGGCTTTGGCCAGGAAAAACACCACCATGGGCAGCTCAAACACGAAGGCGCAGGAAAGCGTCATGGTCGTGAGCGTGGAAATGTAGCTCTGCATGTCAATCTGGTTTTCGATGGTGGCGTCCACCGTATACGAAGCCAGGAAGTTGATGCTGAGCGGCGCGGCCACGTAGTAGCCGAACAACAGCCCGAGGATGAACAGCACCGACACAAAAAATACGGCGCCCTGCGAATTTTTCCGCTCGTGCGGGTACAGGCCGGGCTTCACGAAGCGCCAGATTTCCCAAAACAGGTAAGGAAAGGCCAGCACAATGCCCACTATGAAGGACGTGCTGATGTGCATGGCCAGCTGTCCGCTCATTTCACGGTTCTGAATCACGAAGTTGACGCTGTTGGCGCAGGGCTCCGTCGACCCCGCCCATTGGCCCACCTTGCACAAGGTTTGGTACGTCCAGAAATCGTTGCGCGAAGGGCCCAGAATCAAATCGTGAAACAGAAAGTCCTTGGCAAAAAAGGCCCCGGTGGCAAACACCACCACCGAAATCGCGGCCCGGATGACGTGCCAGCGCAACGCCTCCAGGTGGTCGATGAAGGACATTTCGTGCTGTTCGCCCAGCGGAGGTTGTTGCGATTTGGATTGCACAGAGTAATTAGGTAAGTACGGCGATGGAAAGAAGGACCAAAGAAGAACGTCATGCTGAGCCGACCGAAGCATCTCTACCGAGGAACTTGTGGTAGAGATGCTTCGGTCGGCTCAGCATCGCCGTATGTTTATCAGACAAACAGCCCTTCTCACGTAAAATTTAAGCAAAAAGCGGGTAGTCCTGCAGCCAGGTGTTCACCTGCTGGCGCACTTGCCCAATGCGGGTGTCGTTGTCGTGGTGGGTCAGGGTTTCGTCAATCAGCTCCACAATGCGGCCCATGTCGGCTTCGCCCAATCCGCGGGTAGTTACGGCCGCCGAACCAATGCGGATGCCGCTGGTCACAAACGGCGACTTGTCGTCGAAGGGCACCATGTTCTTGTTGATGGTGATGTCGGCCCGCACCAGCGTGTTTTCGGCCAGCTTGCCGCTGATGCCTTTCGAGCGCAGGTCGATGAGCATGAGGTGGTTGTCGGTACCGCCGGAAATAATGTCGTAGCCCAGGCCCACAAACCCAGCGGCCAACGCCTGGGCATTGCGCGCCACTTGTTGGGTGTAGTTTTTAAAGTCGCTGTTCAGCGCCTCGCCGAAGGCCACGGCCTTGGCGGCGATGACGTGCTCCAACGGGCCGCCCTGCGTGCCGGGGAATACCGCGCCGTCGAGCACAGCCGACATCTGGCGGATTTCGCCTTTCGGGGTTTTCAGGCCGAAGGGGTTCTCAAAATCCTGGCCCAGCATGATGAGGCCGCCGCGCGGGCCGCGCAGGGTTTTGTGAGTCGTCGTGGTCACGATGTGGCAGTGCTGGAACGGCGAGTTCAGCAGGCCAGTGGCGATGAGGGCCGATGGATGCGAAATATCGGCCAGCAGCAGGGCCCCTACTTCATCGGCGGTTTCGCGCAGGGCAGCGTAGTTCCAGTCGCGGGAGTAGGCCGAAGCGCCGCAGATAATCATTTTGGGCCGCTCGCGGCGGGCGGTTTCTTTTACCTTGTCCCAATCGATGAGGCCGGTTTCTCGCTCCACCCCATAGAAGCTGGGCACGAAGTACTTGCCCGAAAAATTGACCGGCGAGCCGTGGGTGAGATGGCCGCCGTGGCTCAGGTCGAAGCCGAGGATTTTGTCGCCGGGCTTGAGGCAGGCCAGGAACACGGCCGCGTTGGCCTGGGCGCCGGAGTGAGGCTGCACGTTGGCCCAGGCCACACCAAACAGCTCCTTCACGCGGTCGATGGCTAGTTGCTCCACCTGGTCCACGATTTCGCAGCCGCCGTAGTACCGCTTGCCGGGCAGGCCTTCGGCGTACTTGTTGGTGAGCACGGAGCCTTGGGCGGCCATCACCTGCTCGGAAACGTAGTTTTCGGAGGCAATGAGTTCGAGGCCGTGGGTTTGGCGGGTTTTCTCCTGCGCAATGAGGTCGAAAACGGCGGTGTCGAGGAGGCGGGCGGGGGCGACTGTTTGCATAAGTCCAAAGGTAACAGGTCGGGCGTGTTAGTGGATTTGAAAAGTGGCGGGCCGGCTCCGGCATACCGTTCGACTTCACTTTTTACACCATTACCTCGTCCTTTCATAACGGTTTCGGTTGTTACTTGCCAGTGCCTTTGCTTTTCCACCATGTCCGCGCCTCTCGCCGAAACCCTTACCCAGCTGCGCGTCGGCAATCAGAAGTTTCTGATTGACTTTTACCAGCGCAGCCGGCACCTGTTTGCCCGCTGGGCCCAGCGCAAGCACCAGCTGGCCGCGCCCCAGGCCCACGAGCTGCTGCAAGACACCCTCCTCGATTTTTACGACCAAGTAGCCGACGGCCGCCTCACCCTGCTGCCCGCCGACCTGCGCGCCCACGTCTACGGCATGGCCCAGCAGCGACTGGCAGCGCACGTGCCCGCGCACCAGCCCTTGCCCGCGGCGGAGGCGAGCCGCCGCCAGCGCCTGCTGGCCCAGTTCAATCAGCTCGGCAGCGACTGCCAGCAAGTGCTGACTTACTTTTACTTCCGCGGCTACAATTTTGAAAAGATGGGCGGCAAAATGGGGTTCCCCAACGCCACCGTGGCGCGCCTTCAGAAGAGCACTTGCTTGCGCAAACTTTACGAGCTGCTGAAATGAGTCCCCTGGCTCCCAATCCCGACCTCCGCCCCTACCTCGATGAGCTGGAACGCTTTGCCGACGGCCAAATGTCGCCGGCCGAGCAGGATGCTTTCGAGCTGCGGCTGGAAGAAGACGAGGCCCTGGCCGACGCTTACGCCGCCTACGAGCAGTTAACTGCCGACTTGCGCTGGGCCGCCGGGCACGACACCCTGCGCCTGCGCCTGCAAGCCCTCGACGAACGCATGAACGAGCGGGGCAATGCCCTGGAACGAGCCCAACGACTGGCCAAAGGCCGGCAGCGGCGCTGGGCCGTTCTGGGCGGACTGGGCGTGGTGTTGCTGCTGGCTGCGGCCGTGGCAGCCTGGCACTTCAGCCGCCCCAATACCGCCGGCCCCGCCCGCAACTGGGAAGCCTACTACCAGCCCGACCCCGGTCCGGCCGTCACCACCGGCTTGCTGCACAGCCGCCCGTTGCTCAGCGAGGCGCTCGACCAGTACCAGGCGGGCCACTATCCGGCGGCGCTGCATTCACTCGGGCGCGTGTCGGCAGCCAAAGTGGGGGCCGATACTTTGCTATACCTGCGGGGCCTCATCCTACTGCGGCAGGGCCAGGGCGATGCTGCCCAATTGTACCTCCGGCGCGTGGGCGCCACCGACAGCACCACCGAACTCGCCCGCCGCGCCCGCTACCACCTGGGCATGGCCCATTGGCAAGCCAAAGAAATGCGCGAAGCCCTCGTGGAGCTGCGGACGGTAGCCGCCGATTCGCTTAATCCTTACCGCCGTACGGCCCAAAAAGCCGTCGCCTCGGGCGTACTCGAACAACGGTAGCCGCCGGAACTGGAAAAACCGAGTGCGCGTGGGTTTTTCACCCAACCCACAGCACCTAATTGACGAAAAAAGCCCCTGCCAGTCAAAGGCAGGGGCTTTTTTTAGGAGGGCTAAAAGCTGCTCGTGTGCCGGGCTATTCTTTTACTACGCGCTGGCGCAACACCTGACCATTGACCGTAGCGGTAAGGATGTAGCTGCCGGCAGCGCAGGCAGGCCGCACCTGCAGCGGGGCCGAGCCGGAGGGTACTTCCTGGTGCCATACTTCGCGGCCCATCCCATCGAGCAGCCGCAGGGTGGCGGTGTCGGTGATGGGGCTGGTGAGTAGCACGGTCAACTCGGCACCAAACTGGGTCGGGTACGCGGCGAAGGAAGCGGGGGTAGCGTCGAAGCTCAGCTGCTGCGGGCCGTAGTAAGCTGTTTTCCCGTCGAGGTCAGTTTGGCGGAGGCGGTAGTAGCGGGTGCCGGTTTTGCCGGCGGCCGCGTCCACGAAACGGTAGTTGCGGACGGCGCTGCTGGTGCCATTGCCCGCGGCAACGACGAAGCCGATTTCGCGGAAGGCTTTGCCATCTGCTGATACTTCTACGCCGAAGCCGCGGTTATCCTGTTCGCTGGCCGTGGCCCAGGTGAGCACGGCATTGCGGCTCTGGCGCTCGGCCCGGAAGGCGGTGAGGCCCACGGGCAGCGGGTTGATAATCTCGGCCAACGCCCAACGAGCCACGGAATTCTCTTGAGCCCGGTTCGAGAGGTCGGTCACGGCATTCAACACCGCGTAGCCGGGGCCAGCGCCGCTTACGCCCTGGCTCTGCCACACGGTGCCGCCGTCGATTGATTTGAAGAAGCGCAGGTTATTCACTTCCAAGCCTCGCAGCTCGTGGTTAAAATACTTAAACGTGAGGTCGACATTCAACAGCGCGGTGCTGCCCGCTTCGATGTCGAAGTAGCGCAAAATGCCTTGACGGCCGGCCACGATGGTGGGGGCAATGCCTGTGAAACGCGTTACGAAGGTCTCGCCGGGCGAAGAGGAGTTTGCAGCCGGGTGCATCAGCAGGCCCACGCCTCCAAAATCCTCGGTAGCACCAGCTACGGGCGTGCGCACCACGTCTACTTGCCCCAGCACGTACGACGTTTCGGTTTCGTTGAGGTTGGCCAGCGGGGCTAGCGTGAGGGCGTAGCGGCCAGTGGCCAGAATCCCGTTCAGCATCTGCACCCCGTTGTAGACCTCGGCATCGCGGTTGAAAGTCTTGGTGCCGGCCCCGTTCACTTCCAAGTTGAAATAGTTGCCGCCACTCACTTTTTGCGGTCCGTTGCCGGTCAGCTTCACCTTGCCGGTAGAGCAGGTAAAGAGGCCACCGTTCAGCATATCGCCTTTGATTTCGGTATCCCCGCTCGTTTGTACGAAAGAGCCCGAATTCAACAGGTGGCGCGTGATGAGAATGTCGCCGCCGGTGTGGTTGAGAATACCCGCATTGGTCAGGTCTCCTTGCACTTCGGTCAGTCCACCGGCTACTTCCATTACCTGCCCGTTGCTGGTTGCGAAAGAACTCAGTATGGTGGTTGCCCGGCTCACCAAGTTATAAACGCCGCCCGTACCCAAGTTAGCGAGGCTCGTTATCACGTTGTTATTGACCAGGATACGACCCGCCACGATTTCCAAGGCGATGATGGAGGCGGCGCCGGCGCCGGTCATGCTCACGCTGGTCACAGTATTCCCGTTTACCTCGTTAGTGAATTCCGTGCTGCTGCCGCAGTTTATGCGGATGCCGCGAAACGTCTCGGGGCTGGCATTGGTCCAGATGGTGCCCGAGGGCTCGCCGGGCCGGCCACCAATAAAGTTATTGGCCACGGTCACGTCGTTGGCGGCGGCGCCGGGGCGGAAATCGATGCCGGCTTGGGCCGTGGTGGGCACACTGGCTAGGTTGTAGTAGAAGCTGTTGCCGCTGATGTTCCACGCGTTGCCATTGCCGGCCGTCACCAATACACCGGTGCCCGTGAAATTGAACAACTGGTTTTGGGTGAACGTGAACGCATCGTTGAGGCCGCCGCCCGCATTGGCCGCGTACACCATGTTGGTGGGTACGGCATCCGCGCTGGCATTGGCCACATAGCTCTGGGTGACGGTGTTGTGGTCGTTGCCGGTGCTTGTGCCGTTTCCGATTACTATCACGCCGCTGGTGGGCAAGGCGTTGGCGCCAAACACCGCGACGTTGGTGACGGTATTGTGGGCCGCATCGCCGCTGAACACCATGGTTGGCTCGGAAGCCGACACCTCGCGCAGCGTGAGGGCCCGAACCGCCGCCACCCCGTTGTCGCCGCTCAGCGTGGCGTAAGCACTGCCGGCACCGAACGTGAACGTACCAAGAATAACGACGTTTTTGCCTGCGCTGGGCCGAATGGTGAGGGTGTTCAGCGCCGAACCGGTTTTGTTCAGCACCACGTCTTCCGCATACGTTTCGTCCTGAAGGTAGAGCTCGTAGGGTTGGTCGAGAACAGCCGGAATCTGGGCGAGCGCACTCTCAATGGTCGGATGGCTCGTGCCAACGCCGACGTTGATGATGACGCCGGCCTCGGCGCTGTTGCCACTGAGGGCCAGCAAGGCGACCAACGCGCCCGTAAACAGCCCGCGCTGCCCGCCCCAACACGAGGCCGCAGTGTGATGAACTAATTGATTCCAAGAAGGTAGAGTGTTTTTCATACAAGCGTAAATAGGGGCGAAATGAGTTTTTTGCTTACTAGCCAGCCACTTTGCAGTGTAACCGCTACTTATTCTAAGTTTATTCTCTGTCAACAGGCGATACAAACCAATCAACCAAGAATAATTATATTATAAAGAAATTTTATGATTTCAATTTGGCTTTTTTTTATCTATTTCCAAATCAATATCAATAGCACTTATCAAACTTATTACCACTTACATCTATTGTCAATAGAGCAATCAATTGCCAAACAAGAAAATACAATTCATCAGCACTATTATTTGCACCATCCAACGCCAAACGAATAATATTGCTATTATTTTTTTAACAGGACAATTCACGAGCAAAGCCTCGTCCAATCTTTCCAAGGGTTTATACCCAAGATTTCAGCCAACTCGCGGCTCTGCCATTTTTATAACTATTCTACCTCACTCCACTTGAGCGCCCAGCGATTTCAAACCCAGAACCAGATAAAATTATTATCCCATAATGCAAAAACCCTTTGACTGCATAACAGCCAAAGGGTTTGTCCGGTGAGTTGGTGTGCTGCCAGCGCCTAGCGCTTGCCGATGGCGTAAGCCGGCTCCCGATTGGCCACCATGGTCAGTTCCCAGGTGTCCAGGTTGAGCGCCGTGAGGTGGGCGAGTTCAGGGTTGTGGCGGTACACGCAGCCCGTGTCGAGGCCTAGGGCGCCGGGGTGAGCGGCGGCCTTGGTGCGGACCTGCGCTGTGGGCGTGGGCACGTGGCCGTGCAGCAGGCGCCGGCCTTCGAGCCGCGACGCGTCGTAGACGAACTTCTTGATGTTGAGCATGGCGTTGTGGTCGCGCCGCATTTCGGGGGCGGGTAGCGCGAAGTTGTAGCCCGCGTGCACCAACAGAAAATCAGGCAGCTCGATTTCGTAGGGCAGCGCGCCCAGCCATTCCAGGTAGCGCGGCGGGATGTCGGCCATGCGCCGCACGCCAAAACTGCGCAGCGTGGGCAGCCGGCCTCGAGGCCCCAGCCAGTCCCAGCGCCAGCGGTGGCGGGCGGCATCGAGCAAAGATTGGTCATGGTTGCCGCGCAGGCAGTGCACCTGGTAGCCAGTGGCTTGCAAGTGCATGAGGTAGTCGAGCACGCCGCGGCTATCGGGGCCTTTGTTCACGTAGTCGCCCAGCAGGTACAGCGCGTCGGCGGTGGTCAGGCGCAGTTCCTCTTCTACGAGGTAGCGGAAGGTCTGCAGGCAGCCGTGCAGGTCGGTGGTGGCGAAGCGGCGCACGGGGAGAAGGCCAGTGGGTTAGAAACAAAGAAAGTCACGCGGGGCGTGACCTTCTTTTCAAATCTAAGCGCGAATTAGGAATTAATGCCCGCCGCCGTAAGCCGGCTTGTCAAGTTCCGGCTTGTCGAGGTTACGGTTGGGGTTGCGCGTGCCCGCATCCAGGGCTTCTTGTTCAAGACGCGCCTGGGTTTCGGCGTCCTGCTCGTTCACGGGCAAGTCGCCGGTGCCTTTGGGCTGGCCGTCGCCGGTGGGCGCCCCTTTGTTTTCGCTGGACTGCTGGTTGGTGCTATTGCTTTTGTACGGCATGATAAAAGAAGTTGAAATGTGGAAAAAGGACTAATTCTTTTGTCTTAACTCCGTGCAGCCCGGCTTGCTATTGGTCGATGGCCGTATCGGCCGCGTTGGGGTCGTTTAGCTCAGCGTTGGTATCGGTGCCGGTGATGGGCTGAATGGGGCGGGGCTCCATCTGGCCCATGCCCACGTGCGAGTTGGGGTTGCGCATTTCGTCGAGGCCGGGGCGGCGGTCGTGCGCATCAATTTCATCGACCGGGCCGACGGGGCGCATGGTAGCGTCGTAGTCGTCTTCGGGCAGGTCTTGGTTGGGGCGGTCGGGGCGGCCTTCGTCCGAAGTGCGCATGTTGTCTTTGGGGTGGCCCACTTGGTCGGCGTCGGCGTTCACGCTCACGGCCGTAATGCCATCCTCGCTGTCGGTACCGAAGCCTTCCTTGCCGTCGCGGTTGCCAAAGCCACCGCGGGCGGCGTCGTTCTTGGGCGGGTCGGCGTTGGGGATGTGGTGGCCGGCCTCCATTTCCTCATGGGTGGTGTCGTCGTTGATGACGCGAACGGGGCGATTATTAGGGTCGATGGCCATTGGTTTGGGAGGAGAGTTAGTGATGCAACTAGGAGTAAGGTGTACTTTAGTTTAGCCGTTTAGGTTGTGCTCCAAACCCTTCTTGCGGCGTACCTAATTATACTAATGCCTTGATACCCATGTGGACTGAAACCGACCAGAGCCTCCGCCGCCGCTTGAAATTTGCTAATTTCAAAACGGCCTTCGCCTTCCTCACCGAAGTAGCCGCTGAAGCCGAGCGGCTCGACCACCATCCCTGGTTCAGCAACGAGTACAACGTGGTTGAATTCCGCCTCCGCACCCACGATGCCGGCAACACCGTGACCAAGCGCGACCACCAACTGGCGGATGCTATTGACGCTGTAGCGACGCGCTATGAGACAGTGGAATGAGGAGAAAAGGATGTCATGCGGAGCTGGCCGAAGCACCAATACCGCGCAATCAATCCATTTTAGTACTGCAGTAGCGGTGCTTCGGCCAGCTCCGCATGACGTTCTCATTGCGTCTTCGCCTTCAACAAGCTCAGCGGCTACCTTTGCCCCATGCCCAACACGGTCCTTTACCTCGTGCCCACGCCCATTGGCAATCTGGAAGACATTACCCTGCGGGCCATCCGCATTCTGGGCGAAGTGGGCACGGTGCTATGCGAAGACACCCGCACCAGCGGCCGCCTCATGCAGCACCTGGGCCTGAAAAAGCCGCTCCTCTCCTACCACCTGCACAACGAGCACCAGCAAGTACCCCGCCTGCTGGAGCGGCTGGCCAAGGGCGAAACCATGGCCCTGATTTCGGATGCCGGCACGCCCGGAATTTCAGACCCCGGGTTTCTGTTGGTACGCGAGTGCCTGGCGCAGGGCCTGGGCGTGGAGTGCCTGCCGGGGCCCACGGCGTTTGTGCCGGCGCTGCTCAAGTCCGGTTTTGGGGCCGAGCGGTTCACGTTTGAAGGGTTTTTACCGGTGAAAAAAGGCCGGCAAACGCGGTTGAAAGAACTGGCCTCGGAAACCCGGACCATGATTTTCTACGAGTCGCCGCACCGCATTGTGAAGACGCTGGGCCAGTTGGCCGAGGTGCTGGGCCCCGAACGGCCGGCGTCGGTCAGCCGCGAATTGACCAAATTGTTTGAAGAAACCGTAACCGGGACGCTGGCCAGCCTGGAGGCTGATTTCGCCGCCCGTCCCACTATCAAAGGAGAAATTGTCGTTGTCGTCGAAGGAAACCTTACCCCGCCCCCTCGCGAGCCCCGCCCCGGCCGCGAAGACCGATACCGCCGCGCCGACGACGATGACGTCGACGCCGAAGACTAGCCTGCCACGGCCTGCGGTGCTGGCGGTACTGGGCGCCCTGCTGCTGTGGGGCGGCTGGGCCCCCTACCCGTCGGCGCCGCTGTCGCTGCTGCTGTTCATCGGCTGGGTGCCCTACTTGCTGCTCGAGCGCAAGCTCACGCGGCAGGGCGCCCGCAAGCGGCGGGTATTTGCGCATACCTACCTGTTTCTGGTGCTCTGGAACGCCCTCACCACGTGGTGGGTAAGCTACGCCGAGCTCACGGCCGGCATTGCCGCCGTGGTGCTCAATGCTTTGCTCATGTGCCTGCCGCTCATGGCATTCCGCCAAACCAAGAAGCGGCTGGGCAACCGCATCGGCTACCTCTCGCTGCCGGTGTTCTGGATTGCCTTCGAGCAGTTGCACCTCACCTGGGACCTCACCTGGCCCTGGCTCACGCTGGGCAATGGCTTTGCCGCCGCGCCGCAGTGGGTGCAGTGGTACGAGTACACTGGTTTTCTGGGGGGCTCGGTGTGGGTGTGGGCAGTGAATTTGTTGATATTCTGGGCGTGGTGGGGCCGCGGGGGCGTTGCTCCCTGGGCCATATCGGGCCCTCGGCGGTGGCGCTGGGCATTGCCTGTGCTAGCATTGTGGGTGCCCATCGTTGCCTCCACAGTCATTGGCCGCAATTACCAGGAGAAAGGGCCCACGGCCGAAGTCGTGGTGGTGCAGCCCAATCTCGACCCTTACGTAGAGAAGTTTGAAGGCGGGGCCAAATTTGTGCCCTACGACGAGCAGATAACCCGCCTTTTGGCGCTATCTGAGCAACAACTCACGCCCCAAACCCGCCTCGTGCTCTGGCCCGAAACTGCCCTGGAAGAGGCGTACTGGCAGAATACCATCGAGAGCAACCCCAAAATTCAGCGCATCCGGGCGTGGCTGGCGCAGCACCCCGGCGTGGCCCTGCTCACTGGCATCACTACCATCGATTCGTACCCCAACAAAGAAGCAGCCAGCGAAACCGCACGCTTCCGCGACGACCTGGGCTACTACGACATCTTCAACACCGGCGCTTATTTCGCCAACGCCACGGCGCCCATTTCCTTTTACCACAAGTCGCGCCTTGTGCCCGGAGTGGAAAAGATTCCGCCGGCCCTGGCTTCGATTATTTCGCACATCGACTTGGGCGGCACCGTGGGCAGCGTGGGCAGCCAGCCCGACCGCACCGTATACCCGGCCCACCCCGCGGCGCCGGCCTTGCGCGTGGCGCCCATTATCTGCTACGAATCCATTTACGGTGACTTTGTAAGCGAATACGCCAAAAACGGCGCCACGCTGCTCAGCGTCATCACCAACGATGCGTGGTGGCACGACTCCCCCGGCTACCGCCAGCTGTTCAGCTACGGCGCGCTGCGCTGCATCGAAACCCGCCGCGACCTGGCCCGCTCGGCCAACACGGGCTTTACCGGTTTCATTAACCAAAAGGGCGAAGTCATTCAACGCGAACAGGCCTGGATTCCGACGGCCAGCCGCGGCACCGTGCACCTGAACGATGAAGTGACATTCTATGTGCGCTACGGCGAGTTGATTGGCCGCGGCACGCAGGTGCTGGCGGTGCTGCTGTTGCTGGTGGCCATTATGCAAGGCTGGCGCAAAAAGCCAACTCCCCTCCTTGGCTAAGGAGCGGAGTTGGCGTTCTTCTTAACAATCTCTGATGACCGACTTCACCCAACTCTCCCTCGACCTAGCGACGCTGTGCCGCACCACAGCCGAGTTTATCCATCAGGAAGCAGCCATTTTTGACCGGGCCAAAATTGAGCATAAAGGCTTGCACGACTTAGTGAGCTACGTAGACCAGGAAACCGAGCGCCGCCTGGTGGCCGGCCTGCGGGCGCTGCTGCCCGAAGCGGGCTTCATCACCGAAGAAGGCACCGCCGGCCCCGACACCCACACTGAGGAATTTACCTGGATAATTGACCCGCTCGACGGCACCACCAACTTTGTGCACAGCCTGCCGGTGTACTCCATCAGTGTGGCGCTGCTGCACCACAAGGAGCTGGTGGTGGGCGTGGTGCACGAAGTAAACCGCAACGAGAGCTTCCGGGCCGTGCGCGGCGGGGGCGCGTTTTGCAACGACCTGCCCATCCGCGTCACCGACATTTCGGCCCTCAACAACAGTCTCATTGCCACCGGGTTCCCCTATAAGGATTTCGACAAAATGAGCAACTATCTGCACGTATTGGGTGCCTTCATGACCCGCACCCACGGCTTGCGTCGCCTGGGTTCAGCGGCCGTGGACTTGGCCTACGTGGCCGCCGGGCGCTTCGAAGCTTTTTTTGAGTTTAATCTCAACGCCTACGATGTGGCCGCCGGAATTTTGCTGGTGCGCGAGGCCGGCGGGCACGTGTCGCAATTTTTAGAAGCCGGCGACCCGCTTTTTGGGCGCGAAGTGGTGGCCAGCAACGGCCACATCCACGCCGAGATGCAGCAGACCATCGGCGAGTTCTGGTCGTAACTTCGCAAACTATTCTTTTCGCATCGCAGTTTACCCAGCATGCTCCTGCTCGCCCTCACCTCCGTCGAAATTCAGTATTTTCTGATTGGCGCCCTGTTTGTGGCGGCAGCCTTTTACGTGGGCCGGATTTTCTGGCGGGTTTTCTTCAGCAAAACCGCCGCCGGCTGTGCCAAAGGCTGCGGCGGTGCCTGCGGCAGCCTCGACGTAGACCAACTCCAGCGCACCATAGAAGCCCGCGCCGCGGCCCACACCGGCCGCTGATACGGCGTGCATTTTTCTAGCCGTTTAGATAACCCGCCCCCGCCTTGGCTGCGTATAGCCGAAGCGGGGGCGGGCTGCGTTTGCCCACTTCCGCTTTGCTTTACTACTCCAAAACACCCACCGCCATGCAGGACAAAGAAGAAGAACGCTCCCTTGTGAACGTCGAAAAGCAACTGAAAAAGGACGGTTTCACCCAGGATTTCAACGTCGTGGACGGCCGCCTGCAGACCATTGGCCACGACTCCGAAAAGAGCTACGCGCCCAGTGAGGTCACCATCGTCGATTTCTACCGGTTCGAAGGCGAAAGCGACCCCGATGACATGTCCATCCTCTACGCCTTGGAGGCCAACGACGGTGTGCGCGGCACCATATCTTCCGCCTACGGCACCTACGGCGATACCGACGCACTGGAATTCCTCAAGGAAGTAGAAACCCTCGGCAAGAATCTGGATAAGAAGCACAAGTAACCGCTTTCCACCATTCTGCAGCCGCAGCGGTAAATGCCTGAACAAAACCCTGTTCGAGCGTTTGCCGTTGCGGCTGCTTTTTTTAGGCGCTAGCCTGTCGAGGCATTAGTCCCCGGCTTAGCTCACCAATGCCAGCAACTCTTGCCGGGTGAGTTCCTTGAAGAAGGCCGCGTCGGTTTTCACCAAGTCGTGCGCCAGGGTGCGCTTGGCTTCCTGCAGCTTCATAATTTTCTCCTCAATCGTATCGGGGCAAATGAGGCGCACGGCCACCACTTTCTTGGTTTGGCCGATGCGGTGGCTGCGGTCGATGGCCTGGTTTTCCACGGCAGGGTTCCACCACGGGTCCACGAGGTACACGTAGTCGGCAGCGGGCAGGTTGAGGCCGGTGCCGCCGGCTTTGAGGCTGATGAGAAACACCCGCACACCGGCATCTTCCTGAAAAGCGGCGACGGCAGCGGCCCGGTTCCGGGTCTGGCCCGTCAGGTACTCGTAGGCGATGCCGCGCTGGTCCAACTCCGTGCGAATGAGGTTGAGCATGGCCACGAACTGCGAGAATATCAGGATTTTGTGCTGCGGCGCTTTACCGCTTATTTCCTCCAGCAGCACCTCCAGCTTGGCCGAGGCCGGGCCGTAGTATTCCTCCTCGGGCAGCAAGGCCGGCGAGTTGCAAATCTGGCGCAGCCGAGTGAGGCCCTGCAGGATGTGCACGCTGTTTTTGCCGGCTGTTTCCTCGTGCAGGCCCATCAGTTTGGCCCGAAATTCTTGCCGGCAGGCTTCGTACACCCGGCGTTGCTCGGCGCCCATTTCGCAGTAAAGCACCATCTCGGTTTTATCGGGCAGCTCGGTGGCTACCTGGGCCTTGGTGCGGCGCAGCACAAAGGGACTGATTTTGCGCTGCAGCGCCTGCGCCACCCGCACATCCTTAAACTTGTCGATGCGCGTAGCGTACTGGTCCTGGAAATGCTGCCGACTGCCCAGCAGGCCGGGGCAAGCAAACGAAAGCTGCCCGTAGAGGTCGTAGGTGTTGTTTTCTACCGGTGTGCCCGTCAGCACCACGCGGTTGCGGGCTTGCAGCAGGCATGCCGCCTGGTATCGCAGCGAATCGGGGTTTTTGATGGCCTGCGATTCGTCGAGAAAGACGTAGTTAAAGCAATATTCCTTTAGCCAGCGGATGTCCGACACCACGGTGTTGTAGGTCGTCAGCACGATGTCGTAGGCGTAGAAATCCTGCGGTTTGGGGCGGCGGTTGGCGCCGTGCAGCACATGTACCCGCAGCGAAGGCGCAAACTTGGCCACTTCGGCCTGCCAGTTGAACACCAGTGAAGTGGGTACAACCACCAAGTTGGCCACGGCCAGGCCTTTTTCGCGCTGGAGCAGAATAAACGCCAGCACTTGTAGGGTTTTGCCCAGGCCCATGTCGTCGGCCAGGCAGCCCCCAAAGTGGAAGGTGTCGAGGAAATTTAGCCAATTGAGTCCCTGCTGCTGGTAGTCGCGCAGCGTGGCGCGCAGGGCCACGGGCACCGCCACCGGGGCAATGCCCGTAAAATCGGCGGCGGCGGCCTGGTAGCGGGCCAGCTCGGCTTGGGTGGCGGGCGTCAGGTCCTGCGGCTCGTAGAGCTCGGACAAGGTTACAAAGCTGATTTTAGGCGTGCGAATGTGCTCTGCCACCACGGTACCGGCTTCGAAGTAGGCCGCAAATTTTTCCAGCCATGCCTGGGGCAAAATCCCGCGGGTGCCGTCGTCGAGTTGCACGTAGCGGCTTTTGTTGCGCACGGCTTTGTGCAAGTTTTGCATGCTGGCCTGTTGCTTGCCGAACTTCACCCGCAGCACCGTGTCGAACCAGTTGGTTTCGCCCGTCACCCAGATTTTCACCCGGGCTTTGTGGGCGTTTAGCGTGTTGTTTTTAAGCTGGTTGAATCCCAGAATGGCGATGTCGTGGCTGCGCCAGTCGTCGAAGGCTTCCAGAAACCATTCTTCGCTCAAAAACAACGTTTTGGGCACATACAGCGCGTCTTGGTTGAGCTGGTCCTGGAAGTCGGGGTAGTGCCGGAGCAGCGCCGCCAGCAACCGGGCCTCGGCGGCCGCGTCGCGGGCCAGCAGGAAGGGCCGGCCCAGCTCATCGGTGGCGTAGAGCTGGCGGCGCGAGAGAATGGGCACTTCCTTGGGGCCGTAGCGGAGCACGGGCAGCACCTCCACGTGCGCGCCGGCATCGGTGAGGTACAGCAGCGGCTCAGGTGGCTGGTCGAAGCCGCTCTCCACCCGTTGTGCGGGCGTGGCCGGCCGCACGTAGCCGTAGTTGATGTGCAGCTTGTCTTCCAGATTCGCCAGTACACCACGCTGAAATTCAGCAAACTTAGTTTGGTGAATCAACAGGGTATTGTTGCGCTTCTGGAAAAACTCAATTACCCGCCACACCTCCAAGTCGTCAATTAAATACAACGCCTCGCGGGCCGCCAGGAAATATTCGAAGCGCACGGCCAAGGTTTTCAAGTCGAATGGCTCGTCGTGCAGCAGCAGTTCGCCGCGCACTTCGTAGTAGTCCCCCTGCTGCGTGACGCGCAGCCGCAGGTCGGTTTTGGCGCTGCGCAGCTGCACCGGAACCAACGATTTTGCCGCTGGCTTGTCCGACACGGCCGGCTTGTGCGCATACACCGGCAGCGCGTGCGGATTGCGCACAATGGCCCGGAGCGCCTCGATGCCCGCTACGGAACGAACCTCGTCGTAATTGTGCTGAAAGCGGCCCAGGGCGGTGTAAAACTTCACCTCATCCGGGTTTTGCAGCTGCCAGATGCCATCCAGCGGGTTGAGCAGGTTCACGGGGCTTTTGAGCTTCCCCATGGCTGTGGTAGCCGCTTCGGCCAAATGAATGGTCAGGTGCCCATAGTACCGGTGGCGGTCCAGGATAAGCAGGCGGCTGCCAACGGGCGATGGAAGCACGGGAAGACGCGTCACAGGCAGCAAATGCCCCATCAGCTCTTGTTTGGCGGCGGCGGTTACGGGGTAGAGGTTGGGGCGCTTGGGCTGCACCGCCACGGCCGATGAACGGCTGTAGACGAGGTCGAAATGCGCGTCCAAATCTTCGTCCTCCTCCAGCCCGTAGTCGCGGGCCGAGGCCAGCAAATACTGCTGCCGGGCGGCTTTATCGAAAAACAAACGCAATTCCTTCCGCTGCAAAATGCTCAGCAGCACCAGCGCCTGGTGCTCGCACAGCGCACTTTTCGGCGCCTCGCAAGCACAGGAAACCACTACGCCCGTGTCTTCCTGCTGCACCACCACCGTTGGAAACCGCAGCTGGCCCGAGCCCACCGTGCTGGTAAAAACCCCGTGGTTCAGCGCCAGTGTTTCGGGCTGGATGGCCGCCAGTGTGCGGGCATCGGCCGTGGGCCACACGCTGCAGTGCTTGCCGATAATGGCGCTGCTCAACTCCACCACGGCGCGCCCCGGAAACTCGTACTTGTGCGGATGGGCGCCGACGGGCTGGTGCGGGGCTGGTTCCGGAGCAGGCATATCGTGAGCTTTTATTTTCTAGCGCCTTAGCCGGCACGCATCGCCGCTTAACCCCACACTTTGGTACCTTCGGAGCAGTTGCGGCACATCTCAATCTGGTCGCGCCCCTTCAGCAGGCTGCCGCGGAACTGCTGGTACTTGGGCCCACGCCAGAGCTGGCGGAAGGTTTCGGTTTTGAGGTCGCCCTGGCGGTACTCGGCGTCTTTGTCGAAGCAGCACGGCACCACGAGGCCGTCCCAGGTGATGACGCAGGAGTGCCACATTTTCCAGCAGTGGTCCACGAGCTTATTTTTCAAGCTCCAAGTGCCGTTTTGGTTGTTCTGGTAGCGCGAGTAGTAATCGATGGTGGGAATGAGCGGGGAGCCGTGCTCGTGGTCATAAATCTGCGCGGTTTTAAACCACACGTCGTCCACGCCCATGGCTTCGGCCAGCTGTTTGGCGTCGTCAATCTGGTGCTCGTTGGGCCGCACCACCAGAAATTGGAAGATAATACGCGGCGTACTTGATTTCAACTCCTTACGCCACTTTACGATGTTGCGAGTGCCTTCCAGCACCTTTTCCAGCTTGCCACCCACGCGGTACTGCTGGTACACTTCCTGAGTGGTGCCGTCTAGGGAGATAATAAGTCGGTCCAGGCCGCTTTCCACGGTGCGCCGGGCGTTCTGGTCGTTGAGGTAGTGGGCGTTGGTGCTGGTAGCCGTGTAAATGCCTTTGTCAGCCGCGTACTTCACCAAGTCCAGAAACTGCGGGTGCAAATACGGCTCGCCCTGGAAGTAGAAAATCAGGTACCAGAGCCGGCTGGCCACTTCGTCAATCGTTCGTTTAAATAAATCGGCCGGCAGCATGCCGGTGGGCCGCGTGAACGAACGCAGCCCGCTGGGGCACTCCGGGCAGCGCAGGTTGCAGCTGGTGGTGGGCTCGAAGCTCAGGGCCATGGGCAGGCCCGCCAGCCGGGCCTTGCCCGTGAACTTGCTGAGGATATAAGAGCCCACAATTTGCACCGTATTCCAGACGCGCAACGGCGTGGCTTTCGATAAAACATTCAGGCTATCGGCAAACGGGAAGGACATAAGCAGCGCGGGCCTGGATAGAAGGGCCTAAAAATACGTCATCCCGAACGCAGCGAAGGACCTTATCGCCGGGACTGCGGAGGGGAAAAATCACCACCTCAACAATCCCAACGCGATAAGGTCCTTCGCGATGCTCGGGATAACCGATAATTTATTGCGGCCTACTTTTTAGTGGCCGGAAAATCAATGGCGCTGGTGTAGGTACTGGCCTTGCCAAACGACTGGTTGATTTCGTCGATGGCCGCGCGGCTGCTCAGGCGTTTGGGCTTGGTGTTGAGGAAGGTACCGTCTTCGCCCACCAGCATGTAGGTGGGCACTTCCTGCAACGCGTACGCACTGGCCAGCTCTGAGCGCAGGCCGCCGCCGGGCACGCGCACTTGCACGCCGGGTAGCTTTTTCACGGTCACAAGCTGGCGCCAAGCCTGCTCGTTCTCATCAAGGGCAATGTTGATGAAGGTGATGTTCTTGCCTTCAAACTTGCGAATCAATTCCTGCGCATAGGCCAAGTCGCGCAAGCACAGGCCGTTGGTGGTTTTCCAGAAGTTGAGGTACACCAGCTTGCCGACGAAGTCGTGCAGGTGCACGGTATCGCCAGTGGCAGTGGCCAGCTTGAAATCGGGCGCCGGCGCCCCAATAGCAAAATCTTTGTGGCGGTCAAAATCATTCTCCAGCGTGGAGTAGTACTGATTCTTGGGGTCGTAGTTGCGGAAATCAGCCAGCATCGCGGCCGACTGCTTCACGTGCCCAAACCGAAAGGATTCCTGCAGAATCCTGCCCAAAATAATGGCGCGCGTAGGGCCGGTGAGCTTCTTGCTGGCCAAAGCATAAGAGGCAGGATAGAAATCCGGGTCGGAGCGCTGGCGCTTGTCCTGCGCCACGGCAAAGTGCACGTAGTTCAGCAGAAATTCGTGGTATAACTCGCTTTGCGCGGCGTTGGGCTCATTAAGCAGGCCGGGCTCGCGCAGAAAGCTATAATAGGTGGGCTCCATTTTCAGGCGGCCCTCGGTGTTCACCACTTGCTCCCGCAGGTCCTGGAAAGTCAGCCGGTCGTTGGCGTAGGCGTACACCACTTCGGCGTGGGCATAGTTGTAAAAATCCTGCGTGAAGGACTGCTTG
The DNA here is from genome assembly GCF_015694725.1 of Hymenobacter jeongseonensis. Taxonomy (GTDB): domain Bacteria; phylum Bacteroidota; class Bacteroidia; order Cytophagales; family Hymenobacteraceae; genus Hymenobacter; species Hymenobacter jeongseonensis. Next base: position 61,973 of record NZ_JADQDQ010000001.1, read on the forward strand.
GCCGCGTGGTCCTCCAGAAACTCCAGCTGGTGCTTGCGGCGGTACTCCAGAAAGGACAGAAACGGCGCTTCGTAAAGCTGAATGTTGTCGGGCAGCACCTGAAAGCCGTCGTTTTCCACAAACTGGGCGTCGGCTTCCACCAAGTAGTTGTTGGCGTTGGCTGCTTGCTGGCGGTGCTTTTGCTCGTCGCTCAGATTCGTGCGGTTGCGAAGCTTCGTGGCCAGGCCCGTGGGCACATCGTTGGCCTTAAACCGCAAGGTGCCCGACATGTCATCACCTTTGAAGCGCACATCCATGTCCGTGCCAGCGTCGAGGTACAGGGGTGCCACGTCGTCGCCGTACACCAAATCAGCCTTGGTTGAGCCGTGCACGGGTATCACCAATTTAAAATCGCCTTTATCGCTCAGCGCAACCCGGATGAGTTTTTCTTTCGGGTCGAGCGGGTTTTCCCGCAACGTAACGCCTACCGAATCGGTGGTGCTGCCACTCACCCGGCCGGTAAGAATAGCCGTGCCCGTGGGCGGCGCCGCAAAAGCCTTGGCCGGCGCGGCCTTAACCGGGGCGGGCTTGGGGGCAGCAGCAGGTGCGGCCGGGGTAGCCACCGCGGCCGTTTCCTCGGCGGGAACGGGCACTGGCGTAGCAGCAGGGTCGGCTACTGCAGCGGGCGCTACCACCTTTTTGCGTTGCGCGGTGCTGGTGTTCGAAGCCGATTTGCTCAGGACCGATTTAGTTGCTGGTTTAACCGCTGAAGCCGCCTTGCGCGGCGCAGTAGTCGCGGCGGAAGCAGACTTACTTGGTGCAGTTGCGGCCGTAGGCGCGGGCTTGCTTTGGCCGTAGCTAAGCACCGGCACCAACAGCAGCGTCGTGCCCAGCAAGCCGCGTACAGAAGTGATGAAGGCAGATATCATATCACAAAAAATCTAGCAGAGGACTGATGGCATGGACCATCAATAACCGACGAAACTCGACATTACCGATGACAGTTACCTAAACAATTCGCGGTAAAAGCCTATCAGTCATCCGAAGATAAGGCTTTTTGGTTTATAAAATCCAAATCAGCCACTTATCGTCTTCCAAGCCGTTGGGCTTAGCGCCGCAAGGGGCTTCCCCAAACTAGGCAAACAGCAACTGATTATCAGCATGGTTTTGGCTCAGCCAAATAAGCCATTCAGTACCTCGTCGAGTCGGCTCACGGCTTGCACTTTTAATCCGAAACGTGCGAGGTCCAGCCCTTTGCCGTTAAACTGGGAAACGTACATTTCCCGAAAGCCCAATTTTTCGGCTTCCGCGAGGCGCTGGTCGAGGCGCGAAACGGCCCGGATTTCGCCGCTCAGCCCGACTTCAGCGGCCAAGCAAACATCGCCGGGGATGGGCAGGTCATTCAGCGACGAAACCACGGCCGCGCACACGGCCATATCCAGCGCCGGGTCGTCGAGGCGCAGGCCACCGGCAATGTTCAGGAACACGTCGTGCTGCCCCAGGCGCAGGCCGGCGCGCTTTTCCAGCACGGCCAATAGCATTTGTAGGCGCTTGGCGTCGAAGCCGGTGCTGCTGCGCTGCGGGGTGCCGTAGGTGGAAGGCGTGACGAGGGCCTGTACTTCCACCAGCAGCGGGCGGTTGCCCTCGAGCGTGGCCCCGATGGCCATGCCGCTCAGGCTTTCGCCGCGCTGCGAAAGCAGGATTTCGGAGGGGTTGCTCACCTGGCGCAGGCCATCGCCCTGCATCTCGTAAATCCCCAGCTCGGAGGTGCTGCCGAAGCGGTTTTTGGTGGTGCGCAAAATCCGGTAGCTCATGTGCCGGTCGCCTTCGAACTGCAGCACGGTGTCCACCATGTGCTCCAGAATTTTGGGGCCGGCGATGCTGCCGTCTTTGGTGATGTGACCGATGAGCAGCACCGGTGTGCTGGTCTCCTTGGCAAACTTCAGGAACTCGGCAGTGCACTCGCGCACCTGGCTCACGCTGCCCGCGCCGCTTTCCACCAGCGTAGAGTGCATGGTCTGGATGGAGTCGATGACGAGGATGTTGGGCTGCACCTGGTCAATCTGCCGAAAGATGTTTTGGGTGTTCGTTTCGGTGAGGATGTAGCAGCCCGGGTGCTGGCCGTCGGCCAGGCGCTCGGCGCGCATCTTTATCTGGGCTTCGCTTTCCTCGCCGCTCACGTAGAGTACCTTCATCTTGCGCAGGCTCAGGGCAATCTGGAGCATGAGCGTGCTTTTGCCGATGCCGGGCTCGCCGCCAATGAGCACAATGGAGCCGGGCACCAGGCCGCCGCCCAGCACGCGGTTTAGCTCGCCATCGGGGGTGATGATGCGGGGTTCGTCTTCGGCCAGAATATCGCCGAGCGGCACCGACTTGGCCGCCTTGGTGAGGTTGCCGCCGGGCACGGTGCTGGCCGGCTTCCACTGTCCCGTGGTGGTGGCCACGGTTTCTTTCTGGATGACCTCCTCAACGTAGGTGTTCCACTCGCCGCAGGCCGGGCAGCGGCCTATCCATTTTGCCGATTGGGCACCGCAGGATTGGCAGAAAAAGACAGTTCTAGCTTTGGCCATGAAAGGCGTATTTGAATGAGGTATGGCAATTATTTACAAGGTAGCCCCGCCTAAAAAAGTTGCCTTTAATATCGCAACAGCTGGTTTCCAGGTCGCTTATTTCACGGCCGCCCGGGCGTTGTAGGCCTGCACTAGAGTGGGTAGGTCTTCGAAGCGGTGCTTGGGCGCCTTGGCCTTGATTTGGGCCGCCATTTCAGACGCCCCGATGAAGAAAACGCTCATTTCCCGAGCAAAAGAGTAGCTGTCACGCAGTACTTCCAGCAATTCGCCGCCGGGCTGCCGCACATACCAGAAGTACTTGTTGTGGCCTTCGGTAGGAATGAAAATGGCGGCCCCTGGAAGGGGGAGGGGAATGATAATGGGGAAGCCGTTTTTCACTTTGTAGTACCCAAACAGCGCCACAGGCCCGGCCCCAGTCAGGCTTTCGGCCATGAGACCCAGCAGCTTGCCGTTCAGGCGCAGGCTTTCGTAGTGGTGGCCTGCGAGCTCCATTTTCTCGATGCGGTCGATGCTCAGCGCCTTCAGGGGCGGGGCGGGCAGTTGGCTGGGGTGGCGCTCGTAGCACTCAATGCGTTCGACGTAGCACGGCTCAATGCCCGTGAGGAAGGCCGAGACCCGGCGCCCGCCCACCAGCGTAAACGTCGCCGGGTACACGTCGCCCAGCGCGGGGCTGCGGGCGGCCCGCAATGAGTCGATGTGCGTAGCCACGCGCGGCGGCCGCTGAGCGTAGGCCGTTGGGCCCATAACAAGGCCGGCTAAGGTCAGCCAAGCTGTAGGGCACAGGGCTTTGGGGAAGGAATATGCCCTGTGTAAAACTCTTATCTTCATAAAATATTCCCGTTCACGGGCCGCCTCTAATTGGGCCGCAAGGTACGGCCCGGCGCTACCGGTTGCTGCTCAACTTTCCCCCCTTCCCTAGCTTGTCTTTTCATGTCCGAAACCCTTGCCCTAACTACCACCGAACTAGCGACCATCACCGCCTTTGCCGGCCTACCCGATGACGTGCTCGACTGGCTGCTCGCTCACGGCGAGCAGCGGGTGTTGGCCGACGGCGGCAGCGTGGCCCAGCCCGGCGACCCGGCCGAGTACCTCATGGCCGTGCTAAAGGGCGGCATTCAGTTCTACTTGGTGCAGAACGGCACCCGGGAGCCCCGGTTCCGGGTCGAGAAAGGCCAGGTGAGCGGCGTGCTACCGTATTCGCGGCTGCGCATCATCAGCGGCCTGGGCGCGGCCGTGGGCGAAACGGTGCTGTACCTGCTGCACCGCAACCATTTCCCGGCCCTCGAACAAATCAGCCCCGAGCTGATTCAGCGCTTGGTGGCCCTGATGAGCGACCGCGCCCGCGACGAAGCCCGCGGCCAAGAGCGCGACGACAAGCTGCGGGCCCTGGGCAAGCTCTCGGCTGGCCTCGCACACGAACTGAACAACCCCGCCGCCGCCATTGCCCGCGCCGCTCAGGCCCTAGCTGAGCGCGCCGCCGCCAAGCCCCAACTGCTCCGTGAGCTCATTGACCAGTGCCCCGACCCCGCTGCACTCTGCGCATTCACGGCCCTGGCGGTGCCCCTAGCCGAACATGCCACGCCCCAGCCGCACCTCTCGCCCTTGCAACGTTCGGAGCAAGAAGACGCGCTGGCCGACTGGCTGGCCGGCCAGGGCGTGGCCAACGGGTACCGCCTAGCGCCGGGCTTGCTCGAAACCGGCTTGACCGAAGAACTACTGGCCACGGCGGCCCAGGTGCTGCCGGTGGCGGCCCGCCCCGCGGCCTTTGCATGGCTGGAGAGCCAGCAAGGGACCCTGCAGCTTATTCGCGACGTGCAGGAAGCCGGCAGCCGCATCAGCAAGCTGGTGGCCGACGTGAAAACCTACTCGCACATGGACCGCGCCGGCGGGTTTGAGCTGCTCGACGTTGCCGCTGGGCTGGACAGCACGCTCAACATGCTGGGCTTTGAGCTGCGCCAAAAAAACGTGCGCCTCACCCGCGACTTCGCCCCCGGCTTGCCCCAGATTCGGGGCCAAGTCAGCAGCCTCAACCAAGTGTGGACCAACCTCATCGACAACGCCGTTGACGCCTTGCCGGCCCAGGGCGGCGAACTCACGCTCCGCACCCGTCAGGAAGGCGATTTCGTGCGCGTATTTTTGATTGACAACGGCGCAGGCATTCCGGCGGACGTGCTGCCGCACATCTTTGAGCCATTTTACACCACCAAGCAGGCCGGGGCAGGCTCCGGCCTGGGGCTGGACATTGCCCAGCGCATCATCCGGCAGCACGACGGCCGGTTGGAAGTCAGCTCATGGCCCGGCCATACCGAGTTTTGCGCGTGGCTGCCCGTAGCCGCCCCGCTAGCTTGATATAGCCATGTGTGGACATGCGCGGCAAATGGCAGGCAGAATACAGCAGCGCGCCCTTGATTTAGCTTTTACCCCCTTCTTATGGCCTCCAAAAAGCCTTTTATCTTAGCCGTTGACGACGACCCGCAAGTGCTGGCCGCCATCACCCGCGACTTGCGGCAGGAATTCAGCCAAGAGTACCGCATCCTGCGTGTGGGCTCGGGGCCCGAGGCACTGGCTACCCTGCACGAACTGCGCGTGAAGGAGGAACCGCTGGCCCTGATTGTGGCCGACCAGCGCATGCCCGATTTGGAAGGCGTAGAATTGCTTACCGCTTCGCGCGAGCTTTTTCCGGACACCAAACGCGTGCTGCTCACCGCCTATGCCGATACCGAGGCCGCCATCCGGGCCATCAACTCGGCCCGGCTCGACCATTACCTAATGAAGCCCTGGGACCCGCCCGAGCAATTGCTCTTTCCCACGCTTCGCGACTTGCTCAACGCCTGGCAAGCCGCCCACAAACCCAAATACGACGGCATCCGACTCATTGGCTTCCAATGGTCGCCGCTTTCGCACGAGCTCAAGGATTTTCTGAGCGGCTACATGGTGGGTTACCAATGGCTGGATTTTGAAACCCAGCCCGAAGCGCAGGAGCTATTGAAAGCCTCTGGGTACAACTCCACGGACCTGCCGCTCGTCATTTGCGCCGACGGCACTGCCGTACCCAACCCCACCAAAGCGGCCTTGGCTCAGCACCTGGGCATCAGCAACAAGACCACGCAGGAGATGTACGACGTGGTGGTAGTGGGCGCCGGCCCGAGCGGCCTCGCTGCGGCCGTGTACGGAGCCAGCGAGGGCCTAAAAACGCTCATCATCGAGCGCCAGACGCCCGGCGGCCAGGCCGGCACCAGTTCGCGCATCGAAAACTACCTGGGTTTCCCCACCGGCCTGAGTGGAGCCGAACTGGCCCACCGCGCTTGGTCGCAGGCCGTACGCCTCGGGGCCGAGTTCCTGGCCCCACAGGAAGTAAGCCAGCTGTGTGTGCAGGACGGATACAAGGTTCTGACTCTGAGCGATGGCAGCGAAATCAGCACCAAAGCCGTGGTCCTGACGACCGGCGTGAGCTACCGCACGCTCGACGTGCCCGGCATGGACCGCCTCAGCGGCGCCGGTGTGTACTACGGCGCCGCCCGCACCGAAGCCCGCAGCTGCGATGCCCAGGACGTGTACATTGTGGGCGGCGGCAACTCGGCCGGGCAGGCAGCCATGTACCTGGCCACGTATGCCCGCCGGGTATTCATCGTCATCCGCGGTGCCGACTTGGCGGCCAGCATGTCGGCTTATCTTATTGAGCAGATTCGCACTACGCCCAACATCGAGTTGCTGCCGTTTTCACAAATAAAAGAAGTGTGCGGCCAGGACCACCTCGAGGCCGTGATGGTTGACATCAACGGCACGGTGGAGAAGCGAGCAGCGCGGGCGCTGTTTGTTTTCATCGGGGCGAAACCCAGCACCGAATGGGTAAACGACCAAATTCTGTGCGATGGCAAAGGCTTCCTGCTCACCGGCCGCGACCTGCTCGGCGATTCGCGCTTCGCCGCCACCTGGAAAAAGCAGCGCGAACCATTTTTGCTCGAAACGTGCGTTCCGGGCATTTTTGCTGCCGGCGACAGCCGAGCCGGCGCCATGGCCCGCGTGGCCTCAGCCGTGGGCGAGGGCAGCATGGCCATCAAGTTCGTGCACCAGTACTTGGACGAATAGCTGCTGTTATCGCTGAATTTAAGTAAAAGCAAAAGCGCCCCGCAATATCGTTGCGGGGCGCTTTTGCTTTCGGATAAAGGCGTGTGCTACTCGGCCATCACCAGCTGCTCGGGCAGATTCATCAGATAGTCGCCGTAGCCGCTCTTGCGTAGCGGCGCGGCAATGGCACGAAGCTGGTCGGCGTCAATAAAACCTTGACGGTAAGCCATTTCTTCAATAGCGCCAACCTTCAGGCCCTGACGTTGCTCGATTACGCGCACGAATTCGCCGGCCTGCATCAGGCTCTCGAAGGTGCCAGTATCAAGCCAAGCGGTGCCGCGGCCGAGGATGCCTACTTTCAACGTGCCGCGGCGCAGGTATTCGCGGTTGACATCGGTGATTTCGTACTCGCCGCGTGGGCTAGGCTCCAGGTTCCGGGCGATTTCAATAACGTCGTTGTCGTAGAAATACAGGCCGGGCACGGCGTAGTTGCTTTTGGGCTGGGCCGGCTTTTCTTCGATGCTGAGGGCTTTCTTGTCGCCATCGAACTCGACCACGCCGTAGCGCTCGGGGTCGAGTACGTGGTAGGCAAACACTACGCCGCCAGTCGGGTTGCTGTTGGATTTCAGCAGCTCTTCCAGGCCTGCGCCGTAGAAAATGTTGTCGCCGAGTACCAGCGCCACCTTGTCATCACCGATAAAATCGGCGCCGATGACGAAGGCCTGAGCCAGACCATTCGGCACTTCCTGCACGGCGTACTGGAAGTTGCATCCCAGGTTCTTGCCATCGCCCAGCAACTTTTGAAATTGCGCCTGGTCGTGGGGCGTGGTGATAATCAGCACCTCCCGAATACCCGCCATGAGCAGTATCGACAGCGGATAATAAATCATCGGCTTGTCGTACACGGGCATAAGCTGCTTGCTCACAGCAAGCGTGAGCGGATGCAGGCGGGTGCCGGAGCCGCCGGCGAGGATAATTCCTTTCATAAGATGAAATAGTAGCCTGGACTCTGCGAGCCCATGCATGAAAAAACGGAATTATACCCGGACTCGCAGAGTCCAGGCTACGGTTTAGTTTCTTTCCCGAATGAATTCCTGGTTGGCTTTGAACCACGCCAGCGTTTGGCGCAGGCCTTCGCGGATGCGTATCTGGGGTTGGTAGCCTAGCAGGCGGTTGGCTTTCGAAATGTCTGCTAGCGAGTCGCGGATATCACCGGCCCGGTCGGGACCGAATTTCGGCGCTAGGTCCGAGCCGGCTTCTTCGCGCAGGATGTCGTACATCTCCACCAGCGAAGTCCGGTCGCCCACGGCGATGTTGTACACCTGGCCTAGGGCTTCAGGATTCTGCACCAGCGCGGCGCGGATGTTGGCCTCCACGCAGTTTTCTACGAAGGTGAAGTCGCGGGTCTGGCCGCCGTCGCCGTTGAGCGTGGGCGCCTGGTTTTGCAGAATGGCGTCGATGAAAAGCGGAATAACAGCGGCGTAGGCTCCACCAGGGTCCTGGCGCGGGCCGAAGATGTTGAAGTAGCGCAGGCCGATGATTTCCATGCCGTAGGTACGGGCAAATACGTCGGCGTACAGCTCGTTGGCGTACTTGGTGACGGCGTAGGGCGAGAGCGGCTTGCCAATCCGGTCCTCTACTTTGGGCAGGCCGGGGTGGTCGCCGTAGGTCGACGACGACGCCGCGTACACAAAGCGCTGCACGCCCGCGTCTTTGGCGGCGGTCAGCATCTGCACGAATCCGCCCACGTTCACGTCGTTGGTCAGCACCGGGTCTTTAATGGAACGCGGCACCGAGCCGAGAGCGGCTTCGTGCAACACCACATCCACGCCAGCGCAGGCAGCGGCGCACACGGCCGCGTCGCGGATGTCGCCGTCCATGATTTCCAGCCGGGCATCGTCGGCAAACAGCGCCAGGTTTTTGCGGAAGCCGTTGGAATAGTTATCCAGCGTACGCACTTTTTTCACGCCGTATTTCAGCAGATACTCCACAATGTTGGAGCCGATGAAGCCGGCGCCGCCGGTCACGAGAAACGTAAGATTATCGAGCGGCTGCTCGTGGAAAGGGTTTTCGTACACTTTGTTGAGTTAAGAGTTAAAAGTTAGGAGTTAAGAGTTGAGGCCCGGTAGCTTGAGTCGCTTAAGCATCAACTCTTAACTCCTAACTTTTAACTCTTAACTGAATCCCTAGCGTCCCGCGTACTGCTTTTGGTTGTAGTCCTGGTAGGCGCCGCTGGTTACGTGGTTCAGCCACTCCTCGTTTTCGAGATACCAGTCCACGGTGTGGGCTAGCCCTTGCTCGAAGGTCACACTGGGTTTCCAGCCCAGTTCGTTCATGATTTTTGAGGAATCGATGGCGTAGCGCATGTCGTGGCCAGCGCGGTCGGTCACGAACTTGATGAGCTTACGAGAAGTGCCTTGTGCCTGCCCGGTTTTCTCGTCCACGACGTCGCAGAGCAACTCAATGAGCTTCAGGTTCTGCCACTCGTTTACGCCGCCGATGTTGTAGGTGTCGCCGTTTTTACCCTTGTGGAACACCGCGTCGATGGCCGTGGCGTGGTCCTTCACAAACAGCCAGTCGCGCACGTTCTCGCCTTTGCCATACACGGGCACGGGCTGGCCGGTACGCAAGCGGTGAATGGCCAACGGAATCAGCTTCTCGGGGAAGTGGTTGGGGCCGTAGTTGTTCGAGCAGTTGCTGAGCTTGATGGGCAGGCCGTAGGTGTGGTGCCAGGCGCGCACAAAGTGGTCGGAACTGGCTTTGGAAGCCGAGTACGGCGAGCGGGGGTCATACGACGTTTCTTCGGTGAACATCTCGGGGCCGAAGTCCAGCGAGCCATATACCTCGTCGGTGCTCACGTGGTAGAACACATGGCCTTCGTAGCCGCCGGGCTGCCATAGGTTGCGGGCCGCGTTCAGCAAGTTCACGGTGCCAATGACGTTGGTTTTCACAAACGCCATGGGGTCGGTGATGCTGCGGTCCACGTGCGACTCGGCCGCGAGGTGAATCACGGCGTCGGGCTCCTCATTGGCGAAAAGCTGGTCGATAAACGACTGGTCGGAAATGTCGCCTTTGATGAAGCGGTAGTTCGGCGCATTCTCGATGTCGCGCAGGTTCTCCAGGTTACCGGCGTACGTCAGCGCGTCGAGGTTGAGAATCTGATAGGCCGGATACTTCGTCACGAACAACCGAACGACGTGAGAGCCAATGAAGCCGGCGCCGCCGGTGATGAGGATTTTCATACTATTTCTGTCATCCTGAGCGCAGCGAAGGACCTTATCACGACTGCACTTCAAGGGTTAGTAAATCCGACGAAAGCAGCCGTGAGAAGATGCTTCCTTCGTCAGCATGACAATTACTTTTTCAATGCAACTTGCCACTTCCACGAGCTGGCGAGCGAGTCGGCCAGCGAGGTTTCGGTTTTAAAACCCAGCACCTGCTCCGCCTTGGTGGCGTCGGCGTAAATGGCGGGCACGTCGCCAGGACGGCGCGGGCCGATGCTGTAGTTCAGCTTCTGGCCACTCACCTGTTCGAAGGTTTGTACCACTTCCAGCACCGAGTTGCCGTGGCCAGTGCCCACGTTAAAGGTTTCCACGGTTTCGGTGCCCTTGCGGTCGAGCAGGCGCTGCACAGCAACGATGTGCGCCTTGGCCAAATCGACCACATGGATATAGTCACGCACGTTGGTGCCGTCTGGCGTGTCGTAATCGTTGCCGTAAATGGTCAGCTTTTCGCGAATGCCGGCCGCCGTTTGGGTGATGAACGGCACGAGGTTGTTGGGCACGCCCAGCGGCAGCTCGCCAATCTTAGCCGATTCGTGCGCGCCAATTGGGTTGAAGTAGCGCAACAGAATAGTGTGCAGCTTATTGCTCGGCGCGGCCGACACGTCGTGGATGACGTCTTCGCACATCTGCTTGGTGCGGCCGTAGGGCGACGAGGCCGGCTTGGTGGGCGTAGCCTCCGTCACGGGCAGGGAATCCGGGATGCCGTACACGGTGCACGACGACGAAAACACTAAGTTTTCCACGCCAAAATCAGGCATCATGGCCAGCAGCGTGAGCAGCGAGCCCACGTTGTTCTGGAAGTATGCCAGCGGCTTTTGCACCGATTCGCCGACGGCTTTAAACGCCGCAAAGTGAATGACGCCTGCAATGTTGGGTTCGGCCGCAAACACGCCCCGCAGGGCCTCTTCGTCGGCACAATCGATGCGGTAGGTGGGGACGGCAGTGCCCAAAATGGATTCGATGCCCGCCAACGCCGACTCTTCCGAGTTGCTGAAATTATCAATAATAATCGGCTGGTAGCCGGCCTGGTACAGCTCTACCACGGCATGCGAGCCGATATAGCCGGCCCCGCCGGTAACGAGAATCTTAGTGCGTTGTGCAGTCATAGCGGGAAGGGACGAAAGGTGCTCAACGTGCGGAGCACGGCTTGATGTCGAGATTTTAGAGGCTCCAGTACTGCAGCTCCTTCATTTTGCCCCGGTATAGGCCTTTGATGTCGACCAGAACGGCGTTGTCAGAGGTGATGGACTGGAAATACGCTTCGTCTTTTGCGGCGTAGGGTAAGTGGCTCACGGCCACGATAACGGCATCGTAATCGGTGCGCACGTCGTCGTTGGCGGTGAGGCGGAAGCCGTATTCGTGGTGCAGCTCGTCGGAATCGGCGTGCGGGTCGATGATGTCGACGTTTACCGAGAAGTTTTTCAACTCCTGGATAACGTCTGCCACCTTGGAATTGCGGATGTCCTCCACGTTTTCCTTGAAGGTAGCGCCCATCACGAGCACCCGGCTTTTGGCCACGTCCTTGCCTTTTTTTATCATCATCTGCACCGTCTTACGAGCGATGTAGGCGCCCATGTTGTCGTTGGTGGTGCGGCCGCTCAGAATCACCTTAGCGTCGTAGCCCAGCTCTTTGGCCTTATACGTCAGGTAGTAAGGGTCTACGCCGATGCAGTGTCCACCTACCAAACCGGGCGAAAACCGCAGGAAATTCCACTTCGTGCCGGCCGCTTCCAGCACTTCGTAGGTGTTGATGCTCATGCGGTCGAAAATCATCGACAGCTCGTTCATCAGCGCAATGTTCACGTCGCGCTGGGTGTTTTCGATGATTTTGGCGGCTTCGGCCACCCGAATGCTGCTGGCGCGGTGCACGCCGGCGTCCACCACCAACTCGTACACTTTGGCAATGGTATCGAGGGCTTCCTCGTCGTTGCCCGACACCACTTTCACGATGCGGCGCAACGTGTGTTCCTTGTCGCCGGGGTTGATGCGCTCCGGCGAGTAGCCCACCTTAAAATCGGTCGGGAATTTCAGCCCCGACAGGCGCTCAATCACCGGAATGCAGTCCTCTTCGGTGCACCCGGGGTACACGGTGCTTTCAAACACCACGTAATCACCTTTTTTCAGCACCTTGCCCACCGAGCCCGACGCGCCGAGCAGCGGCTTGAGGTCGGGCTGGGCATGTTCGTCGATGGGCGTGGGCACGGCCACGATGTAGAACTGGGCCTGCCGTAACACGTCCAACGAATCGGTGAACGTGATGTCACAACCTTCAAAATCCTTCTTTTCCAGTTCGCCGCTCGGGTCGATGCATTCCTTCATCTGGGCCACGCGGCCGGCGTTGATATCGAAGCCGATTACCTTGAGTTGTTTCGCGAATTCCAAGGCGATGGGCAAGCCCACGTAGCCGAGGCCGATGACGGCCAGGGTGGCCTCTTTGCGCAATAGTTTTTCGTACACTGGAGTAAGAATTAGTATTAGTTGCTGGTTTTTGATGGTTTACCAGTGGCCGCCGGCATTGGCTGAACCGTTTGGCCATCGGGGCTTAAGCAGTACGTTTCCCCGCTTTCTGGGCAGGTAGCACGGCGGTTGCTGTCGAACTTCAGGCGATGGCCATACGCACTCATCCAGCCTTGCGGCTGCGCGGGCGTGCCGTATACGAGGGCGTAGGCCGGAACGTCGTGCGTGACCACGCTGCCCGCCCCCACAAAAGCATAACGCCCCAGCCGCACCCCGCACACAATGGTGGCGTTGGCGCCCACGGTCACGCCCTGCTCCAGGTAAGTGGTCAGGTATTGTCCGTTGCCTTTGCGCGGCACGGCGCTGCGCGGGTTTTTCACGTTGGTGAACACCACCGACGGGCCCAGAAAAACGTCGTCTTCGCAAATAACGCCGCCGTAGAGGCTCACGTTGTTTTGCACCTTCACGTTGCGGCCCAGCGTCACGCCATCGGCCACGAAGATGTTCTGGCCCAGGTTGCACTGCTCCCCGATGTCGGCGCCGGCACAGATGTGGCAAAAGTGCCAGATGCGACTACCTGAACCTATCTGGCACCCCTCGTCGAGGATGGCGGTGGGATGGGCGTAGTAATCAGTAGTAGAATGCGGCATTCGGGGCAAGCGGGTGGTTCAGCCTGCAAAGGTAAGGCGAAGGTCGGGGTTGGCCGGACGCTCTTTGAAATTTAAACGGCTAACGCTCCTATCCTTAGAACTTCACGCACACGTTTTGCGCTTCGGTAAAGAACCGCAACGCCTCCAAGCCTCCTTCGCGGCCCACGCCGGAATTCTTCATGCCGCCAAAGGGCGTGCGCAGGTCGCGATGCAGCCAAGTGTTCACCCACACGATGCCGCTGTGCAGCGACTGTGCCACCCGGTGGGCGCGGGTGAGGTTGCTGGTCCAGATGGAGGCCGACAGGCCGTAATCGGTGCTATTGGCCCAGGCCACGGCTTCGGCCTCGGTATCGAACGGCGTGAGCGTGACCACAGGGCCAAAGATTTCTTCCTGATTGGTGCGGCAGTCGTGGGGCAGGTTTTCGAACACCGTGGGCTCCAGAAAATAGCCACTGGCGCAGCGGCCGGGGACAGCTACACGCTGGCCCCCGGCCAGCAAGTGGCCGCCTTCTTCGTGCGCCAGCTTGATGTAGTCGAGCACTTTATTCAAGTGTGCTTCGCTCACCAAAGCGCCCTGCTTGGTGTCGGCGGCCAGCGGGTCGCCAATTTTTTGGGCTTCCAGCTGCTGTAGAAATTCGGCTTTGAAGGCGTCGTAAATCGGCCGCTCAATAAATATTCGGGAGCCGCACAAACAAATCTGGCCCTGATTGGCAAAGCTGCTGCGGATGCTGGTGGCCACGGCCGCCGCTAGGTCGCAGTCCGCAAACACGAGGTTGGGGTTTTTGCCACCCAGTTCCAGACTCAGCTTCTTGAACAGGGGCGCGGCCGTGCGGGCCAGGTGCCGCCCGGTGGCCGTGCCCCCCGTGAAGCTGATGGCTTTGATGCCGGGATGTTCCACAATAGCCTGCCCGCAGGCCGGGCCGGTGCCGTGCACAATGTTGAGCACGCCCGGCGGCAGGCCCGCTTCGATGCACAGCTCGCTCAGCAAAAACGCGGTAGCCGGCGTGATTTCCGACGGTTTGGCTACCACGCAGCAGCCCACGGCCAAGGCTGGCGCAATCTTCCAAGTAAATAAATAAAGCGGCAGGTTCCAGGGCGAAATGCAACCCACCACGCCAATGGGATGGCGCACGGTATAGTTGAGGGCCACGCCCTCCTGCATGTGTGCTTCGCTGGCAAAATGCTCGGCAGCCGTGCCGAAGAAATGGAAATTAGATGCGGCGCGGGGAATGTCCATGGCGCGCGCCAAGCTCAGCGGTTTGCCATTGTCTTGGCTCTCGGCGCGGGCCAAGCGTTCCAGATTGGCGTCTATCAGCGCGGCAATCCGAACCAGGAGGCGGCCCCGTTCCTCGGCCGACAACGCCCGCCAGGCGGGCAGCGCCGACGTGGCCGCCAGCACGGCGGCGGCCACCTCGGCGGCCTCCGAGTCCGGAATCTCGCCATATACATGACCGGTAGCAGGCTCAATGTTATCAAGGTAGCGGCCGGATTGGGGCGCCACGAGCTGGCCGTTGATATAGTTTTGAATGCGAAGCATGGGAGGCGGGACGTGTAGGCACCAAAAGTAGGCGTTGGACCAAAACCATCCCTTCGGTGGGTACGCCGCACCCCTACTTTCGCAACGTCATGGCCCTAACTTGCGGGCCGTTTATACCGAGCCTTATTATATGGCCCCCACCCAAGAAACTTTTCAGCATACCCTACCTGTGGCCGAACCCACGCTTTTTTCCCGCTGGAAAGTAGGCCTGATAGCCATTTTGGTTCAGTTGGTGCTGCTTTGCTACACCTACTCCTACCTCATTTTTAACCCTGGCAAACGTCTTATTGTCACGCACTACGACGGCATTAAGAGCTATTTCTCCATTGCTTCGTTTCTGCGTCAGCCCCAGCGCGATGGCATGCTGGTGCACGGGCACAACTATCCTTTCGGTGAGTACATGTACTTTACTGATAGCGCGCCCTTGCTCATGGCGCCGCTGCATGCACTGGTGCACGCCATTCCGGCTCTGGCGCCCTACGGCTTGTACCTATACGACCTGTTTATCCTCTCCAGCCTCGTGGTAAGCACTGGTTTGCTGGTATTAATTTTCCGGCGCCTGGCCCTGCCGGCGTGGCTCACCGTGCTTTTGAGCGTGGCGTTGCCCTGGCTCGGCCCCCAAACTATCCGGCTGAATGTGGGGCACATGAACCTAGCCTACACGCCGGCGCTGCTGTTCCTGATTTGGGCGTTGCAGGGGCTACACGAAGCGTGGCGCACCAACGCGCCGCTGCGCAAGCATTTCGTGTGGCTGTTTTTGGGCATTGTGGTAGCGTCGTGGCTGCACTTTTACTACCTGCCGTTGCTGGGTGGCAGCTTGGCTTTCTTCGTGGCCTGCCTGCTCATCGACGGGTGGCGCCGCCAACGGCCGTGGCGCCCGCTGGTGGTGGGCACGGGCCTGACTTTGTTCGGCGCGTTGCTGATGACCTGGGGCCTCCTCACCGCGCTGGACCCGCTCTCCCGCGAGCGCCCAGTGGGCGGCGGCGGCTATGGTTGGATAGAATGGAAATTCCAGTTTGGCGCGCTGTTTCGAGGTTATGACTACAATAAAGTGCGCTTTCCGCTGGAGCGCACGGCCCACATTCCGTACGAATCCTCGGCCTATCTGACCAGCTTTGTGCTGTTTGGGCTGTTGCTGGTGGGGGTGTTGCTGTTGCTCAAGCGCCTGCCGGCCGCCGCGCGCCTACCCCGCAGCGACGCCGACTCGCGAGCGCATTTCCTTAAGCTGCTTTTCCTGTCCAGCCTGCCGCTGGCGCTGGCTTCGCTGGGAGAAACCATTGAACTGGATAACGGCGCTTACGTTATTCACAATTACCTCAACGTCTTTTTTGTCGCCCACAAACTCACCGAGCGCATCACCCAGTTCCGGACGCTGGGCCGGTTCATCTGGCCTTTCTGGTGGGCGGTGGTGCTCGGCTTTAGCTGGTACGTGGCACGGTGGCGGCAACTGGCGGGCTTGCGCTGGGGATTGTTGGTGCTGTGCGGCCTGTTGATAATCGATACGGTGAACGCCACACACCACTACCACAAAGTCACTCAAAGCACCAATTTGCTCGCGCTGCCAGCCGATACGGAACCCGTGCGCCGCCTCACCGGCTGGATTAAATCGGAAGCCTATCAGGCCATTCTGCCCCTCCCCTATTTCCACGTAGGCACGGAAGCCGCCAACGGGCAGCTGAATATTATCATCGACCCCGACGACCCGCACAGCAACACAACCTACCAGCTGTCGATGGTGACGGGTCTGCCCCTGATGTCGCACAAAGCGGCGCGCACCGTGTACCACCAAGCCGAACTCCTGTACTCGGTGCTGCGCCCCGGCGGCCCCGACCCGGAGCTGCTGACCCGGCTCGACCAGCGGCCAATCCTCGTGTTCCTCGACTCGGCGTACTACAATGGCAGCAACAATTACTACCGCGACCAACTGAAGGACCGGCCCGAAATGCGCGCCCTGTTTGAGCGCACGCCCGATTTTATTCGCGAGCAGAACATGCGGCGCGTCAGCCACCAAGGCAGCTGGTCACTCTACGAATGGTACCCCAAGGCAGCGGCCAGCTCACCCAAACCCTAAGCTTGCTTTAGCGGGCCGGGGGTGCCACGGGCGGAATGTTGGTATCCGAAATCAGGTACAGCGGCCGCTGGCGCACATTGGCCGAGAGCCGGGCCATGTACTCCCCGATAATGCCCACGGAAATGAGCTGCACCCCGCCCAGAAACAGAATACTGACCATCAGCGACGGCCAGCCGGGCTGGTAATCGTGGGTCACAAAGCGCGAGTACAGCGTGTAGAGCCCCACCACAAAGGCTAGTCCGGACACCACAAACCCGCTGATGGTAGCCACTTTAAGCGGTACATCGGAGAAGGCGGTGATGCCGTCCAGGGCCAGGCGCATCATCTTGCGGTAGGTGTAGCCGGTTTCGCCTCCGGCGCGCTCGGCCCGGTCGTACTCGATGAACGTTTGGCGGTAGCCAATCCAGGAAATCTGGCCCCGGATGAACTTGTTCTGCTCGGGCATCAGGCGCAGGCCCTCCACCACTTTGCGCGAAATAATGCGGAAGTCGCCCGTATCCACGGGAATGGATATGTGCGTGATGCTGGCCAGCACGCGGTAGAACAGGCGGGCCGTCAGCAGCTTGGCCATGCTGTCGCCCTGCCGCGAGCGGCGTTTGGCGTACACCACCTCGAACCCCTCGCGCATGCGCTGGTGCAGCAGCGGAATGAGTTCGGGCGGGTCTTGCAAATCGGCGTCGATGATGACCACGGCCGCGCCCGCCGCCCGGTCCAGGCCGGCCGTCACGGCAATTTGGTGGCCGAAATTGCGGCTCAAATCAATGTAGCGCACCCTCTCGTCACGCGTGGCCAGGGCCAGCAGCAGGGACAGCGACCGGTCGCGTGAGCCGTCGTTGATGAAGATTAGCTCGAAGCCACCGGGCAGCGCCATCGGCTCCAACACGCTCAGCAGGCGGCGGTAGAGCTCGCCAATGTTGGCTTCCTCGTTGTAGATAGGAATGATGACGGACAGTTCCACGCGGGTAAGGGTCAGGCGAAGGGAAGGAATTAGGCAGGCTTTTGGGCAAGGGCGAACACGCTCACGCCCAGCGGCAGGTTGACGTGGCGGAGCAGCCGGTTTTCCAGCTTTACCCAGTGCAGGAGCAGGCTGTTGGCCGGGCCGGCAAAGTGGTGCAAATCGCCGGTAGCGCCGGGCTTGATTTCCGGGGAAGCCGGGCCCGACAGCAACCGCCGGCCCAGGCGCAAGGCCGCCGTGGGGAAGTACATGGCCGCGTTCCAAAACGAACTGCGCAGGGTGCGCAAGCCGGCGCGCTCCAGGGCGGCCACCAGCCCCTGGCGCGAGTAGCGACGAAAATGGTGGTTCACCACGTCGTGCTCGCTCCAGAGGTAGGCGTGGGCCGGCACAAACACCAGCAGCTGCCCGCCCGGCTTCAGCACCCGGGTCCATTCGCGCAAGGCTTTTTCTTCGTCCTCAATGTGTTCGAGCACATCGGAGGCAATTACGAGGTCGAACCGGGCATCTGCAAATTCCAGGGCAGCCCCGTCCATCACCGACACGTTGGGTACGTTGCGGGCCTGGGCCAACTCGATGGCGGGCGTGCTCACGTCGATGCCCGTGAGGTCAATGTAGCCCGCCGCGCGCAGGCGCTGCATGAGCGGGCCACCCGAGCAGCCAATTTCCAGAATAGCGGCCGTGCGGGGCAAATTCAGACTTTTGATGAGGTCATAAACCGCGTCGCGGCGGCTGGCAAACCACCAGTGCTGTTCCTCGAGTTGATGGTATTTGGCTTCGTAAGTCAGGTCCATTTTTCAAAAGTACACATTTGGGCGGGCCACGTTTCTGCTTATTTCCCGAACCGCCAAGACGCTCTTGACACTTAGCTCGGGGAAAACTGCTCAGCCTCGCAGTAGAATTTTAAGCAAGCTGTAGCCTTCCGAACTTAGCACGCCCAAGGGCATTTTGGAAAATACCACCCCTTCTTTCAGACGAACCTCCACGGGCTGCACCCGGAGCCCCGGCTGGCGGGCACTCATGTAGAGAAACTCCAAATCGAACAGGTACCGCTTTGTTTGGCTGGATAAGAAAAGGGCTTTCCCGGCGTCGTTGAAGCCTTTGAGGCCACATTGGGTATCGCTCACCGGCAGGTGCAGCAGCTGCTTGGTCAGGAACCGGAGGGTGCGGGAGATGGCCACGCGGGCTGGGGGAACGTGCGAGTAATAGTTGCTGTCACGAATACCCGCCGCCACGTCGGTTTGGCCGGCGGCCAGCACCCGAAACAACTGGGCCATGCTGGTTTCCTCGTAGGGAAAATCAATGTCGGTAAACAGGCACAGCGGGTGCTTGCAGTGCTGCACGCCTGTGCGCAAGGCGTGGCCTTTGCCTTGGTTAAGCGCGTAGTCGACGTAGGTAAACTGCGGCAGGGCACGGCGAAGCTCCTCAATATTGGCCGCGCTCACGCCCTGGGCCGAACCATCGTTTACCAGAATAATGTGCGGCTCCGCTTCGGGCAGGGCTTCTCGCAGCCGGGTTACGCTCGCGAGCAAATTGGTGGCCCAGCCCGGAATGGGGTTATAACAGGGCAAGACCAAGTCAAATGACGTCATCAGCGAAGCGCGGCCGCAGGCAGAGCAGCCAGGAAGGGTTTTGAAGAACGCACTGCCATTCGGCAACTGCTAACACTGGTGCCAGGCCTGGGAAACCCCGCGGCAATGCCTGGCTTTTATTCTGACAAACAGTTACTTAACTTCTGCATCGAAATTTAGCTGTGCAAAGGTAAACAGCGGGTGCAGGACGCGGCCACTTGCCAGGGTTCCAGGCGGCCTTCACGGCGGCGACGGGCCGTAGAGCAGCAGGCGCTGCCCGCGCTGGGCGGTTTCGCCCGCCCAGATGGCCCGAATGATGTCGCCCTGCCCAGCAATATCGGCCCGGTACAGGCCCACCGGGCGGGGCGGCGCCTCCACGCCGCGAATGCCCGGCATCTGTAAGTACACGTTGGGGTCGAGCTGCTGAACACGGGCCGTGGCGTACACCAGCCACTCGTCGCGGTAGTCCGAGGGCTGGGTGGCAAACCAGGAAATCTCGTCGTAGCCCCAAATGCACGGCCACTGGCCCGGCTGGCCCGGCCGGGTACAGCGCCCCCAGTTGTCGAGCTCAACCAGGGCCGGCAACCGGCGCACCGCCCACCCACCGGGCGCCACGCCCCCGCCGCTGCGGCCAAAAATGGCGGCGTTACGGGCGTCGGAGGTAGCAATTTCGAGGCGGGCGCCGTGCGTGCCAGCGCGCACAGTGTCGTTTTCGGTGGCACGCAGTGGGTAGCTGTGAAAGTCAAAAAGTAGCTGCCGGGCCGAATCGGGCAGCGGGCGTTGGGGGTCGGGGTCGTAGTACTCGCTGTGGGTGTGGGCGTCGCAGAGCACGAAGCCCCGGTTGCGGGTGCGGGCGTAGGCGCGCA
The DNA here is from genome assembly GCF_015694725.1 of Hymenobacter jeongseonensis. GTDB lineage: Bacteria > Bacteroidota > Bacteroidia > Cytophagales > Hymenobacteraceae > Hymenobacter > Hymenobacter jeongseonensis. The sequence goes on from NZ_JADQDQ010000001.1 coordinate 81,978, forward strand.
CCCGCTGCAGCATGCTCCACCAGCCATGGTGGCCGGCGTCGCGCTTGTCCATCAGCATCACCTGTCCGAAATGGATGGCCTCGCAGCCGGCATCGAGCTGGCGGCGGGCGCAGCAGTAAAACCAGAGCTGGGTTTCGGTGCGGCTCATGTCGGGGATGCCCGGGGCCTCGCCGGGCGGGCGGCTGTCCCAACGGTAGCCGTCGATTTCCTTCACGTTAAAATAGCCCGGGTACACCATGTCGGCGAGGCGGAAATTACGCGTGGGCACGGCCACGGTGTCTTCGCCAAACTCGGCGCGGGCGGCGTTGGGCACGCGCAGGTTGTTGACTTGCGCGTAGACAATTTCAAAAATGGCCCCTTGCACCACCATGCCCGGCTGCACCCGGTGCAGTTCGGCCACAATGCGGCGCAGGGTATCGAAGGCCGCTCGCTCCTGGACGGCGTTTTCGGGCGTGTACCAAAAGCCGCCGACCCGACCCGCAAAGCGTGCGCCCGCCGAGCCGGCCCACGCTGCAAAAGCTTGGCGCTCAGCCGGCGGCAGGCCATGAATCCCCTGCACGGTGATGGAGCGCGACAAAAAATGCCGCACCAACGAGTCGGAAAGAACCACGCGGGGCGGGCCCGTGCCAGCCACTGGCTGTGCGGCCGCCGGCACGCTCAGTCCCCTGCTTAGACCCAGCAGCAAAGCCCAATAGTGCCACAAGGGCCGTGAATAAAAATGGAGAAGGCAAGGCATTACAGGAGCAGAGAAGGAGGCGCGGGCTCGTTATAACGCAAATCCGACCCAAAAGCTGCTACTGACAAGCTCGTTTTAGCGGCAAACGCCGGGTATTGCCAGCGCTAAAATGTATACTTTTGCCAAGTTATTCAATAAGCCCACGCCTAGCTTTGTCCTTGTTTTCATTCGCTACGTCGAACCCCTTGTTGAAACTTTCCCGCCCTTACCACGTGGCGGCGGCCGTTTTATTAGCAATAGCGGCGGCCTGTCTTTTTGGGCCTTACCTCTGGATGCTGCCCGAAGGCACGCACGTATGGCCGCAGACGGACCGGCTTTCGCTGGCCGTCAATTTTTACGATTTTGAGTTTGATTTTTGGCACCCGCGCACGTCGTCGCTGGAATCCATCGGGGGCATTACGGGCGTGGAGTTTCCCATTCAGCCTTACCTGGCGGCGTTGGGCGGGCTGATTTTTGGACGCGACAACATCGTGGCCGTCTTTCGGGGGCTCGATGTGGCGATGGCCGTGCTTGGGTTCTGGTACTTGTTTCGGATTGTGTTTGAGCGGACTGGCAACTTTGCCGCCGGTTTGCTGCCGGGCGCTTTTCTGCTTACGGCGCCCACCTACGCGTTTTACGCGGGCAGCACCTTGCCCGACCCGTTCAGCTTGTCGCTCACGTTTGCGGGCTACTACTACTGGTTGCGCTATTTCGATACCTCCAATCGGTTTGCGGATTTGCTGTGGGCACTGGCGGTGTTGATTCTGGCGGCACTTATCAAAACCACATGCGCGCTGCACCTGGGGGCGGTGGCGGGCATCACCCTGCTCTACGCTTTTCTGGAGCCCAACCGCTTCACCCATTGGCAGCGGCTGCAGTTTCTCGGCACGCTGGGGGTTGGGCTGGCCTTGCTCATCGGGTTTTACTTGCACAACACCCACCTCAACGAGGAGTACCAATCTCAGCAATTCCTGGCCGTGCCCAAGCCGGCCGAAGGCGTGGAAACCTGGCACGAGTACCTGCGTGTGGTCAAAGAAACTTGGTGGTTCGAATACCTGACGCGCACGCAATACCGCATTTTGTTGGTGTGTTCGGTGGTTTGCGTGGCACTGGTGTACCGCAGCTGGCGGCTGCACTTGCGGCTGCTGATGCTGTTGCTGGCCACGCTGGCTATAGCGTTTCTCTTCTACCAATTGATGGGGGCCCAGCTGGCGGTGCACGACTATTACGTCATCTGCTCGTTTTTGCCGCCGGTGGTGCTGGCCGTGGTTATGGCCTTGGTGCTGGTGGCGCCGCTGGTGCGGCGGCCGTGGCTGCGCTATGCCTTTTCGGGAGGGCTGCTGGTACTCTCGGGCTACTTGGTGCACAGCAGCTTTGGGCAACTGGCCGGCCGCATGAGCGATGACCACCCGCCGGTCAGCATCGGCTATACACACCGCTGGATGCGCGGCGGCGCGGACTTGCTGGCCAAGGCCGGGGTGCCCCAGAAAGCGTTGGTACTGGTGCTGGAAGACTACTCGCCCAACATGGCGCTGGTGTTTTTTGACCGGCGCGGGCGCAACATGGCCACCTACCTGCCCGATACCAAGCTGGGCGCCATTGTGGAGTACATGTCGGCCTTTGGGCTGGAATATGTTATTATGAAGCAGAAAGCCTACCAGCGGCTGCAGCCGGAGCGCGCCGCCCTGCTCGAGAACTTTGCCCCCGTGGTCGAACAGCAGGTAGTAGTGCTGCGGCGGCTTCATCCCGAACAACGCGCGTGGTAATGCAAGGCGGCAACACTTTTATGCAAATTCCAATGAGCTGCCGGGGCGGGGCACTGATGCGCCGCTGGGGCCGGCTGGCGGGCCTGGCGCTGCTGCTGGGCCTGAGCCAGTGCCGGGCGCGCACCGACGACCCGGACGTGGTGCGCGAACACGTCATTTTCGAAAACGACTTCGAGCAAATGCCTGGCTGGCTGCCCGTGCCCGATTCGTCGCTCACCACCGAGCGCGCCCATTCCGGCCGTTACTCGGTAAGAGTGGACAAGAAACACCCGTTTTCGGTCACCTACCGCCTCACCCTGCGCGACGGCTTCAGCAAGCGGCCGCGCCGGCTGCGGCTCAGCGCCTGGGCCTGGGTGGAGGGCCCCTTGGAGGAAGGCCGCCTGATTTTCCTGCTCAACCCGCCCAACGCGGTCGAGGGCATGCCAGCCATCTTTTCCACCCACCTTTTTCTGGCAGATAAGTGGCCTTACAAGCGGTGGACATACATTAGCCGCGACATTAACCTGCCGCCCGAGATTGCCTCGGATGCCCAGATTGTGGTGTTTCTCTGGCATTTCAGCGCCAACCACCCGCTGTATGCCGACGACTGGAAGCTAACTGAAATTCGCTAACCAACCTCCTTGCCTATTCCCTGCTTTTCTTTTTTCTCCTATGAATAATGTAGTTTCTTACGGCCGGCGGTTGGCGCTACTCGGCTTGCTTGCCTTAGTGGCCCCGGCCTGCAGCACCGACAAAGGCGCCGCGGCTGATAGCGCCACGGTGGTGCACAACGACTTTGATAATCTGGCGGGCTGGCTGGGCGCGGCGCCCACGCCCACGCTCACGACGGAGAAAGCGCACTCGGGCCAGTATGCCATCAAGGTGGATGCCAACAACGAGTTCAGCCTGGGCTTCAGTAGCACGCTAGGCAATTTGCAGGGGGTTCGCATCAATAAGCTGAAACTGACGGCCTGGGTATTTGTGCCCAACGGCAACGCCACGGCGCTGCTGGTAACCCACGTCGGCGACCAGCCCCCCGCTACCAAGCCCGTGCTCTGGGATGGCTTCGATGTGACGCAGGCCGTGGGCAATAAGTACAACCAATGGGTGGAAATCAGCAAGGTGGTGGAAATTCCAAAAAACGCCACAGCCACTGACAACATCGGCTTCTTCTTGTGGCGCACTTCGGTCGACCAGCCCGTTTACCTCGACGATTTCTCGGTCAGCATCGTGAAGTAACCCTCGGGCAGTGGCAGGCCGGGACCGAGCCCCGTCCCCCGGCGCAGGTGCCGGCCCCTAGTTTTGTTTGCCACTTGCCCTAGCGACCTCTCCTTTAGTTTTGCGTTCCTTCCTTTCCGATACCCTGATGCGGCCCCTGCGGTCCCGGCCCTACCACGTGGCCGCGGCGCTGCTATTTGTGGTGGTGGCGGCTGTGTATTACCTGCCCTACCTGCACGCCTTGCCCACCGGCATCCACACCTGGGCGCAGTCTGACCGGCTGTCGCTGGCCCTGAATTTTTACGATTACGGGCTTCCCTTTCTTACTCCGCGCACCTCGTCGCTGGTGTCCATTGGCGGTGTTACGGGGGTAGAGTTTCCAATTCAGGCCTATCTGGCGGCCCTAGGCGGCGTGGTGTTTGGCCGGAACAGCATCGTGCCCTTGTTTCGCCTACTGGATGTGGCCATGACGGTGACGGGTTTTTTTTACCTGTTCCGGCTGGTATTTGAGCGCACCAACCACTTTGTAGCCGGCCTGGTGCCCGGAGCTTTCCTTCTGGCCTCGCCATTCTACGCCTTCTACGCCGGCAGCTTTCTGCCTGACCCGTTTAGTCTGAGTCTGAGTTTTATCGGCTATTACTACTGGTTCCGTTTTTTCGAGAACCGGCAGTTCCCAGACTTGCGCCTGGCCCTGCTGGTGCTCACGCTGGCCGGCCTGGTAAAAACCACTACGGCCCTGCACCTGGGGGCGGTGGTGGGCATTACCCTGCTGTGGGCTTTTCTGGAGCCGGCCTTGCTGCTGCCCAGGCACCGGCGCCATTTTCTGTTGTGGGCCGGGGTGGGCTTTGGGGCCATTGTCGCCTTTTTCCTGCACAATCAGTACCTCAACAACACCTACCGCTCGTGGCAGTTCCTCTCGTCCATCAACCCTATTTTGGACCCGGAGACGCAGCACGACATTGTGCAGTCGGTGCGCACCAATTGGCTGGCCGAATACGCCACCACCACCCAGTACCGCACGCTGGCGGTATGCGGCGGGCTGCTGCTCGTTTTTCTGCGGCCCAACCTGCGCCGCTACCTGCCCCTGACCCTGCTGCTGCTGGCCTCCGTCGTCATCGCCTACCTGTTTGTGCAGTTGATGGGCAGCAGTCTGGGCGTCCACGACTATTACCTGATATGCTCCTTTATTCCGCCGGCCGTGCTGCTGTTGGTGCTGGCCTTGCTCAACGTGGGCAAGTACACCGGGCCCGTTCGCTACGCTACTAGCGTGGGACTGGCGGCACTGGTGCTGTTTCTGGGTGCCACCGGTTACAAGCGCCTGAACCGCCGCATGAGCGACGACTACCCGCCTTTTTCGCAGTACTACACCCACCTGTGGATGCGGGGCGGCGCCGAGCAGCTCCAACGGGCCGGCGTTCCGCAAACGGCCACTATTCTGGTAATTAACGAAGCCGTCAACACCGGGCAGGTCTACTTTGACCGGCGCGGGGTGGCCTGGCAGCCGGGAGAAATGGGCGAGATTACGGCGGAAGAATGCCTCAACCGCATGGCCGCCGACAGCCTCGACTACTTGGTGATGCCTCCCGCAGTCTACGCCCAACTGGCGCCCCAGCACGCGGCTTTTGCCGCCGGCTTCGAGCAGGTTGGGCGGGAGCCGGGCGTTGTGCTGCGCCGCCGCGACCGTCGCCGCCCGTGGTAACCGGTTTTTATCTGATGACACACGCCAGCCGCATGCTCTTATTTGCCAAACCTTGCCGGGCCGCCGCGCTGGCGCTTGTCGGCCTACTGGGCCTGGCCGGGTGCCAGCCCAGCGCTGGCCGCCAGCCAGTGCAGCCCCGGGTGCTGATGCAGACCGGCTTCGAGGAACTGGCCAGCTGGCTCCCCGAGCCGCACGCCAGCCTCACCACCGAAAAAGCCTACGCGGGCAAATTCGCCATCCGCGTCGATTCGAAACACCCGTATTCGGTTACCTACCGCATGCTGCTGAGCAAGCTTAGCCCGCACCACCGCCCCCGGCGCATAACCCTGAGTGCCTGGGCGTGGGTGCCCGGCCCCGAAGCCGATGCCCGCTTCGTGCTGTCCATTGCTCCTGCCGGCGACCCAGACCATCCGTTCTTCACCAAATACGTTTTTCTGGCCGATAGCCGCCCTTTTGGGGAGTGGAAGCCGGTGAGCCGAAGCCTGGACCTGCCCGCCGACCTGCCGTCGAGCAGCGTGCTCGTTGTTTATATGTGGCAAGCCGGCTCGCCGGTCCCGGTGTATGCCGACGACCTGCGCATCACCGAGCTTTGGTAGCCCATCACCCGTTTTTTGCCTGCGATTTCGATGAAAAATCTTCTGTTCTTTTTGAGTACGCTAAGCCTGACAGGGTGCGGCGGCACTGCCACGACAGATGGTGACCCGAATACGCTGTTCGTAAGCGGTTTCGAAACGCTCGACGGCTGGCTACCCGAGCCGCTGAGCGCCACGCTGACCACCGAGCAGGCGCATTCGGGAAAAACGTCGCTCAAGGTGGACGCCAACCACGAGTACAGCCTCACGTACACGAACGTCCTAAGCGAGCTGCGCGAAGCGCGTCCGGACAAAATAAGGGTGTCGGCCTGGGCTTACCTGCCCGGCAACCAAGCCGAAGCGACGCTTGTGGCCTCTATTGCCGACCCAGCCGCTGGTGCTTCGGCCAAGCCCCTGCTCTGGCAAGGCATCAAACTAAACGAGCAGGTGAAAACCACTGGCAAGTGGACGGAGGTCAGCCAGGTTATTACGCTGCCCGCCAGCATCAACGCTTCGCATAGGCTGAGCATTTTCCTGTGGCGCACGGGCGGAAGCCAGCCGGTTTACATCGACGACTTGAAAGTATCAGTCGAGCCGTAAGGCGCGCGTGTACAGCCTCATGGGCTGCATTCCAGATTATTTCTGGCGCGGCGGGTGCTGTAAGTCGGCATCGAGCTAAATAACGCAGTCGCCTGTGGCGTAATCGATGCCCGCCCGCAAGGCGCTCTGGTGGCCAAAGTTGCGCGCCAGCACCACAAAGTGGATGTCAGGGTCTTGGGCCCGCATGTCGCGCAGCACCTGCTGGGTGTTGTCCTGCGAGCCGTCATCGACAAAAATCAGCTCCCGCTCGAAGCGCCCGCTCAAATGCTCTTTGATGCGAGCGGCCACTTCCGGCAGGTTTTCCTCTTCGTTGTAAGCGGGAATGACGATAGAAATTTTCACCGATGTGCATTAAAACCAGAGGCCTGCCCGCTGGTGTTGGGTTGTAAAGCCGTTAAAACTACGGCTGAATTCAAGTAACGCGGCTTGGCCTAGTGCCCCAACAGTCCATACTTTATAATGCAGTAAATGGCCCGAAATCCGTCGCGCCAGCCAATTTTCTTGCCCTCGGCGTAAGTCCGGCCGTAGTAGCTGATGCCCACTTCGTAGAGTCGTACGTCTTTCACCCGCGCCACTTTGGCCGTGACTTCGGGCTCGAAGCCAAAGCGCTTCTCTTCGAGGCGAAGGTTCTGAATGATGTCGCGCCGGAATAACTTGTAGCACGTTTCCATGTCCGTCAGATTTAGGTCGGTCACCATGTTCGAGAGGAACGTCAACACATTATTGCCGATGCTGTGCCAAAAAAACAGGATGCGGTGAGGGTTGCCTCCCATAAAGCGCGAGCCGTACACCACGTCGGCAAAGCCCTTGAGCACGGGTTTGAGGAGGATGTTGTACTCCTCCGGGTCGTATTCCAGGTCGGCGTCCTGAATGATGACGTAGTCGCCGGTGGCCTCGCGAATGCCCGTGTGCAGGGCGGCCCCTTTACCCTGGTTCACGGCGTGCTCCAGCAGCCGCAGGCCCATTTCGGGGTAACGCACGGCATACGCCCGGATGGCATCGCCCGACCCGTCGGTGGAGCAGTCGTTGACCAAGATGATTTCCTTGCCGATGTTGTTTAGTAATTTCAGTTCGCGCAGCAAATCCAGAACCTGATGAATGGTACGGGCTTCGTTATATACCGGAATAACGATGGAAAGCGTGTCGAATTTTACCAAAATCGGGAAGGGCTTGCGTGGCGCAAAAGTAACAGGACATTGACCGGCTGCAGCATTGCCTTTTGGGGTAGAAAGTCCCTTACAAGCTGCCGGTGCGGCCGCCGTCCACGGGCACGCTTGTGCCGGTGATGTAGGCCGCCGCCGGCGACGCTAGGAAGGCCACGGCTGCCGCCACTTCCTCGGCCAGTCCAAAGCGCCGGGCCGGAATCAGCTTCAGCATGTCGGCCTCGATGGCGTCGGCCGACTGGCCAGTTTGGGCAGTTTTCTTTTCGATGAGCGAGGTGTGGCGCTGCGTGAGGGTGGCACCGGGCAGCACATTGTTCACCGTGATGCCGTCCGGGCCCAACTCATTGGCCAGGGTTTTAGCCCAGCTGGCCACGGCCCCGCGAATGGTATTGCTCACGCCCAAGCCGGGCAACGGCACTTTCACCGACGTGCTGACGACGTTGATAATGCGCCCAAACCCTGCTGCTTGCATGGCCGGCACCGTGGCCTGGGCCAGCAGGTGGTTGGCCACGAGGTGCTGCTCGAAAGCGGCCCTAAAATCGGCGGGCGTGGCCGCGAGCAAGGGGCCGCCGGGAGGGCCGCCGGTGTTATTTACCAAAATGTGGAAGCCGGTGGCGGCAGTTGCCAGGTACGCCCGCACGGTAGCCGCCAGGGCCTCAGGTGCGGTAAAATCGGCCGCGATGAAGTCGTGCTGCTGGCCCGCCGGCGTGGGCAGCGACGCCGCCACTTCCTGCAGGCGAGCCGCGTCGCGGGCTAGCAGGGTCACGGTGGCGCCTTGGGCCGCCAGGGCTTCGGCAATGGCGCGGCCAATGCCCTGCGTGGAGCCGCCCACGAGGGCGCGCCGGGAAGAAAGGGGGAAGCTTGTCATGAATAGAAAGAAAAATTAAAAGAACGCCCGGTGCGCTGGCGCTGGCAGGTGATGTGCTTTTGGTTAGAAAAGGCGAACCAATGCGACGCCAAAGTTGCGCTGCGTGCCACCTGCTCCTGGCCTTGCTGCAAGCAAAGCTACCCAACCCGCGCACGCTACCGGTGCGGTGCCGGAGTCGTTATTTTTGCAAAGCGCCCCCCAGTGGAGAACGACAGCATGCGCGGGCCCGGTGCTCGGCAGTAGATTAGCATTCCCAACCAACCCTTGCCGCCCATGATAACCCGTCCGTTTAATTTCCAAAAGTGGATTGACGAGCACCGCCATTTGCTGAAGCCTCCGGTGGGCAACCAGCAGGTGTTCAAAGACAACAAGGACTTCATCGTGATGGTAGTGGGCGGCCCCAACGCCCGCAAAGACTACCACGTGGACGCCGGCGAGGAGCTTTTCTGGCAAATCGAAGGCACGATGACGGTTAAAATCATCGAAGACGGCCAGCCGGTGGACATCACCATTGGGCCCGGCGAGATGTTTTTGCTGCCGCCCAACGTGCCCCACTCGCCGCGCCGCCCGGCCGGCACCGTGGGCCTGGTGCTGGAGCGCTACCGCGACGCCGAGGAAGTAGACGGCTTTCAATGGTACTGCGAAAACTGCGGGCACAAGCTGCACGAAGAGTTCGCCGTCATCACCGACATCGTGGCCCAGCTCCCGCCCATCATGAACAAATTCTGGGCTTCCGAAGAGCTGCGGAAGTGTAAGAACTGCGGCACCGTGATGGAGCCGCCCGCCCCGGTTCCTGCTGCCTAATTCCCGCCCGCTCCACCCTCTTGCCCCGTTGCCGCCCCACCCTGTGCTGAGCATTGACATTCATACCCACATTCTGCCCGAGCGCTGGCCCGATTTAGCGGACCGCTACGGCTACGGGGGCTTCATTCGGCTGGAGCACCACAAGCCCTGCTGCGCTCGCATGATGCAGGACGACAAGTTCTTCCGCGAAGTGCAGGACAACTGCTGGGACCCGGCCGTGCGGCTGCGCGAGTACGACCAATTTGGGGTGCAGGTGCAGGTGCTGAGCACCGTGCCGGTCATGTTCAGCTACTGGGCCAAACCGGCCGACTGCCTCGACCTGAGCCAGCTGCTCAACGACCACATTGCCGGCGTAGTCGCCCGCTACCCCACCCGCTACGTGGGCCTGGGCACCATTCCGATGCAGGCGCCCACCCTGGCCATCAAGGAGCTGGAGCGCTGCATGAAAATCGGGCTGGCCGGCGTGCAAATCGGCTCGCACGTGAACGACTGGAACCTCGACCAGCCCGAACTGTTCGAAGTATTCGCCACCGCTGAGGAGCTGGGCGCTTGCGTCTTTGTGCACCCCTGGGACATGATGGCCCAGCAGAAAATGCCCAAGTACTGGCTGCCCTGGCTGGTGGGCATGCCCGCCGAAAGCACACTGGCGCTCTGCTCGCTCATCTTCGGCGGCGTGCTGGAGCGGCTGCCCAAGCTGCGCGTGGCGGTGGCGCACGGCGGGGGCTCGTTTGCCAGCACCATTGGGCGCATCGAGCACGGCTGGCAGGTGCGGCCCGACCTCTGCGCCGTGGACAACCCCCACAACCCGCGCCAGTATCTGGGCAAGTTTTGGGTGGATTCTCTGGTGCACGACCCGCTGATGCTGGACTACCTGGTGAAGACGCTGGGCGCCGACAAAATCACGCTGGGCTCCGATTATCCCTTCCCGCTCGGCGAGTTGGAACCCGGCCAACTCATCAAGTCGATGCCGTTTCCGGCCGATATCAAGGCCCAAATACTGGGCCAGAATGCCTTGGATTGGCTGGGGCTGACCCAGGAGAAATTCGCCAACGCCTCTTCCCTGCTGGCGGGCCGCTAGCCCGCGTTGGCCCGAATCTTTCCAGCCACTCACAGCCGGGCGCGCGCCCTACTGCCGATATTTGCGCTTTATGAACGACGTTTCCGCTGCCCTTTCCGCTGCCCAACTGGATGCGGCTGACCCCCTCGCCGCATTCCGCCAGGAGTTTCACATTCCGCCGGGTCCCGACGGGCAGCCCTGCGCCTACCTCTGCGGCAACTCGCTGGGCTTGCAGCCCAAAGCTGCCCGTGCGGCCGTCGAGCAAGAATTCGAGGCTTGGGAGCGGCTGGGCGTCGAAGGCCATTTCCACGGCACGTCCCCCTGGATGCACTACCACGAAACCCTGGCCGCGGGCTCGGCCCGCCTGGTGGGCGCCCGCCCTTTGGAAGTGGTGGTGATGAACAACCTGACGGTGAACCTGCACCTGCTGCTGGTGTCGTTTTACCGCCCCACGGCCACGCGCTTCAAGATTTTGATGGAAGGCGGCGCGTTTCCTTCCGACCAATACGCCATCGAAAGCCAAGCCCGCCTGCACGGCCTCGACCCCGCCGACGTGATTGTGGAGCTGGTGCCCCGCCCCGGCGAATACACCCTGCGCACCGAAGACATTGAATCCACCATCCAGGAGTTGGGCGACTCACTGGCCACCGTCCTCATCGGGGGCGTGAACTACTACACCGGGCAGGCATTCGACATGGCCGCTATTACGCGGGCCGGGCACGCGGTGGGCGCGCTGGTCGGCTTCGACCTGGCCCACGCGGCCGGCAACCTGGAAATGCACCTGCACGACTGGGACGTGGATTTTGCCTGCTGGTGCTCCTACAAATACCTCAACTCGGGGCCGGGCGGCACGTCGGGCGTGTTTGTGCACGAGCGGTTTGCCAACCGACCCGACTTGGTGCGGCTGGCTGGCTGGTGGGGCCACGACCCCTCGGACCGTTTCAAGATGAAAAAAGGCTTCCGGCCCATGCCGGGCGCGGCCGGCTGGCAGCTTTCGAACGCCCAGATTTTCCCGATGGCCATTCACCGCGCCAGCCTCGACATGGTGGACCGGGCCGGCGGGCTGGCGGCGCTGCGCCGCAAGAGCGAGCAGCTCACCGGCTACCTCGAAGCCCTCATTCGCGGCCTGGGCTTGCCTACCAGCCAGCTGGAAATCATCACCCCCACCGACCCGGCGCAGCGCGGCTGCCAGCTGTCGGTGCTGGTGCACCAGCGCGGCCGCGAGCTGTTCGACTACCTGGCCAGTCAGGGCATTATTGCCGACTGGCGCGAGCCCAACGTCATCCGGCTGGCACCCGTGCCGCTCTATAATTCGTTTGAGGATGTAAGTCGGGTGGGTCAAGCGCTGCAACAATGGGCGAATGGATGAATGAGCGAATGTGTATTTGTTCGTTTTTAAACTGTCCATCTCCCCACCTTCTTTCTCTCACCCACTCGCTCATTCACGCATTCCCCCATTGAAAATGGAAGATTACGCCGCCAAGATGCTGCTCAAGACCGACGCGGCCCTGCGCGAATACGTGACCGGCCATGCCCAGTACCGCGAGGCCGCCGTGCTGGCCGCCCTCGATGAACTCCGGCGCCGCGGCCAGCCCGCGCCCGAAGAAGCCACCCTGCGCCCCGGCCTAGAAATTGCCGCCGCCGAGCAGCGCGCCCGCGAAGCCGCCGCCGAAGCCGAGCGCGAAGACGCCGCCGCGGCCACTGTCGATGACGGGACCGAAGCCGCAACGGGCCCGGCGCTGTACTCGCCCATCACCATCGTGTTGTTTTCGATTCCCTTCAGTTTTCTGGCGGGCGGGGCCCTGCTGGGCCTGAATCTGTGGCGGCTCGACCGCAAGCGGGCAATACTGGGCCTAGTGCTGTTCGTGGTGGCCTACATGGTACTCGGCGGGCTGGTGCTGAAATGGGCGCTGCCCCGCTACGGCCTGAGTTCTTGGTATGGTCCGCTGTTCAACCTGCCAGCCGTGCTGGTGTACATTCTATGGTTCTGGCCGCGCAACGTGGGCAACGTTAATTACCGCAGCCGAAACTGGTTTTCTGCCCTGCTCGTGTGCTTTGCGTTGGGACTTGGCCTCCAGTACGGCCTCCAAAAGCTGAACGGCTACATCATGGAGAAGCAACCCAAAGAAGTACGCGAGCAGATGGAAAAAATGCTGCCCAAGTGAGGGCAGGGCCGGCGGTTTTGTTTCCAGCAACGGGCCGGCCTCGCTCAACCGGGCTATAAGGAGGCGTTGTTAACATCACGAAGCTGGGTTAAGCATCCGCATGACTTTCTCGCCTTTGCCCCTGCCGCGGGCCGACCTACTGTTTGACCCTGTTTTCCTGCCGGCGGCAGAAGCCGACGTCCTGCTGGCGCAACTCATCCGCGACGTGTCCTGGGAGCACCGGAATATCCGCATTTTTGGAAAAGAGCTACCGCAGCCCCGCCTCACGGCCTGGTACGGCGACCCGGATGCCCGCTACAGCTACTCGGGCCTGGCCTGGGAGCCGCGGCCCTGGACGCTCGCCTTGCATTCCCTGCGGCAGCGCATCGAAACCGCCACGGGCACGGCCTTCAACAGCGTGCTGCTGAACTACTACCGCGACGGCCGCGACAGCATGGGCTGGCACTCCGACGACGAGCCGGAACTCGGGCAATCGCCCGCCATTGCTTCCCTTAGCCTGGGCGCCACGCGCCGCTTTCGCCTGCGGCCCCGCGCCGGGCTCGATTTGCCCCCTTTCGGACTGGATTTGCCCACCGGCAGCCTGCTCCTGATGCGCGGCCCCACCCAGCAGCACTGGCAGCATGCCTTGCCCAAAACCGCCCGGCCCATCGGCCCGCGGCTCAACCTGACCTTCCGGCAAGTATATTCTCCTTGAATGGCACATAAAAAGCCCCGACCTGTGGCAGGCCGGGGCTTTTTGTAGTTGGGGATAGTCGCGGCTACTTGATGTCGAACAACAGCCCGAAGTAGGCGATGCGGCCGATGCTGGGCGCGCCGTATACCTGCAGGTTTTGAGCGTCCAGCAGGTTGGTGCCGCCCACCTGCAGGGTGGTGTGTAGGCTGGGGAGCGTGTAGCCCACTTGCGCGTCGATGGTATGGGCCACGGGCACGGTGCCGGTCGCAAACGTCGACTCGTAGAGGAAGGCATCAACCCAACGGTAGTTCAGGTTGTAGCTCAGCTTGCGCTCGAGCAGCAAGCCGTCGAGGCCCACGTTGAACTTGTGTGTGGGCGTGTTGAAGAACGATTGGGTGCCTGCCTTAAAATCATTGGTGCTAAGCTCGTTGTAGCTGTAGTTGCCGTTCAGGATGAGGGCCGGCGAAAACGAGTAGCTCAAGGTGATGGCGGCGCCTTGGCTTTCCACTTCCTGGTCCACGTTGGCGGCCACCTGAATCACGCGCACCGCGCTGCCAGGAGCGTTGGTGGTGGCCAACTGGGCCGGCGTGGGGCGGGTGCCGTCCACGTTGCCCACAAAGTTTTGCGTGGCAATGAAGTTGTTGTAGCTGTTGCGGAAGTAGTCCACGTCCACATACAGCTTTTTGGCCAGTTGGGCGCGGTAACCGATTTCGTAGCTGTTCACTTCCTCCAGCGTGAGCTTGTCGGCGCGGTACAGGTTGGCCGCATCGGCGGGCGAGGCGCCGCGCAGCACGTTCACGGAGTAGCCGTCGAAGCCGTTGCGGACGTTGCCCAGCAAGATGGCCCGGCCCACGTCGAGCTTGATGTACTGGTCGTTCTGGGTCGGGGCCCGGAAAGCGCGGCTGTAGCTGGCGCGGAAGTTATGCTGCTTGTCGGCGCCCAGCGAGTACACCACCGAGGCGCGGGGCGAGAACGCCGTTCCGAAGTTCTTGAAGCGGTCTACCCGGCCGGCCGCGGCCAGTTTCAGGCGGTCGTCGAGCAGGGTTTTGCTGGCCTGCGCATAGGCGCCGTACTCGTAGTTGGGAATGCGGTCGCCGTCTTTCGTGTCTTCGAACACCGAGCCGTCCGACCCGAGCAGGTATTGGCGGTAGGCGCCGCCTACGGTCAGGTCGGCAATGTCCGATTTGAAGTTGTACTGGGCACTGCCGTCGTTCATGATGGAGCGCAGAATCACGCGCGCGCCCTGGCCCGGCGTGGGATTGTGGGTGATGGCGTTGCGGGCGTCGTTAAAATCAGCCTCGCCGGGCTTCAGCTGCGGGCTCAGGCGGTTGGCTTCGGTCCGGGCAAACAGGGCTGCCGCATCGGCATTGCTGCCATTTCTGGCAAACTCCTGGTTGTAGTTGCGGGCATAGACCTGAAAGTAGTTGTTGGCGAAAGGCAGCTGAGCCGGCTGGCCGGGCTGACCAGCGTAGGTATTCGGCACCAAGCGCGTTTGCAGGAAAGCTCCCAAAAAGCCCAGGTTGTAAGAACCGTCCGAGCTGGGGTCGCGCTGCCCGGAATAGTCGCGGGTGGTAAAACCGCGCACAAACCAATTGCGGCCTTCTACCTGAATCCGGCCCTGGTGCGCGCCGCTGTTCACGAAACGGTAGCGGCTGGCACTTTGGTAGGTGGTGGTGGCGTTGGTATACTTGTAATCGGCCGTGGCTTTGATGCTGTTGGTGAGCAGCACCGACAGGCTGGGGGCCACTTTATAGGAGTGCGTTTTGTCGTCGCCGGCAATCAGGGCCGCCTCCGTGTAGCCGGGCAGAAACACCGTTTTGCCGTTGAGGGCGCCTCCGCTGGCCCCAAACGTATTGCCGATGTCGCCGTAGCGGCTTACCGCGTCGTAGCCCAGGTTTGAACCCATGGCGTTGTTATTTGGCTCAATCAGGTTGGACGTGGCGCTTTCGTTATCGGCAATGAAATCATCGGCCATGGTGGCACTACCGGCGAGTTTAAACGCCACCCGCTCGCCAAATTTCTGGGCGTAGCGCAGTTGGCCGTCCAGCAGGCTGCGGTTGCCGCCGCGCAGGCGCACCGTCAGGCCCTGGTCCTTGAAGGGGTCTTTGGAATTGGTGAGCAGTACACCGTTGAAAGCGTTGGCGCCGTAGAGCGCGGAGGCTGGGCCGTGCACAATCTCCACGCTGGCAATGTCCAGAATGGGCGTGCCAAGGAGGTTGCCGAAGTTGCTGCTCAGGCTGGGAATGGACGTGTCCATGTAGTCGGCCAATTGAATCACGCGCTCCGAGCGCGAGGAGTTGAAGCCCCGCGTGCTGAAGCTGGTCGACAACATGCTGGAGCTGCTGATGTCGATGCCCTTGAACCGGGCCAGGCCCGCCACCAAGTCCGGCGTCGTGATTTGCTCAACCTGCCGCTGGTTCAGCTTTTCCACCGTAACCGGCACCTGGCCAATGCTTTCCTCCACGCGGGAAGCCGCAACTACTACTTGGTCGAGCATGGCACTGGGCCGCAACGTAACGATAAGGGCATTATCGGGCGCACTGATGGGCAACTCCTGGGTTTCGAAGCCCACAAAGGAGACCGAAAGGACAAGCGGCCCTTTCGAAAAATCCGCTTTTACCTGAAACTGCCCTTCCTCGTTGCTACTGCCGCCGGTGTACGTGCCCTTGATAAAGACCGTGGCGCCGGGCAGCGGCGTCCCCGCTTCGGTTTGAACGGTACCGCTGATGGCCTGGGATTCCTGCGCCCAGCTCCCCAGGGGCAGCAGTAAGCATAAAATAATAAGAAAGTAATGTTGACGCATGTATGGAAATTTGAAAAAGTAGGCTGCAAATCTACTGCTTTTTTTTCCAGACAGCTGAAAAAATTAATTCGGCAGCCCCGCCCTAGCAGGCGATTATTTTTCTGATTAATAAACCCTTAGTAAAGAATGCCGGGATGCCCCAACAATTGAGGGTCTCCTTCTTCGCCAACTATGAAGTCTCCCACCCGCAATACATTGGCCGCTGGCTTTAATAGCACCTTTACGGGAATGGTACGCCGCCAGGCAGCAGCGCTGGGACCGAAACTATCAACCATTGAAAACGGGAGCACCACCAACATGGCCCGGCGGCTCGTGGCCCGGCAGCGCCACCGCATGTAGCAGATGCGATGATGGCGAATTCGAAAATTTTTCATAGTAGAAAGTAGTTTAGTTCTAATGCATCAAAGGTCTGGTTGTCGACTTGGTAATTGGCCAAATTCCGACAAACCAATCCCTGCGCCCGACAAACATTCGCCAGCACCCGACGAATCAAAGTGGGAAACGCATTCCCTGCTTTGGAATCGCCTGGCTTGGCCCAATGGCCGGTTTGCATGCCCGGCACGTAGTAGCTTCGTTGCTTCACACTGTTCTTCTTATGTCCGCTCCTGCTTCTTCGTTGCCCGCTGCCGAGCCCCTCACCGTCATGGGGGCCGGTTTGGTGGGGTCCCTGCTCTCGTTGTACCTGGCCCGGCGCGGGCATGCCGTGCAGGTATTTGAGCGGCGCGCCGACCCGCGCCGGGCAGGCTTCCAGGAAGGCCGTTCCATCAATTTGGCCCTTTCCGACCGCGGCTGGCGGGCCCTAGAAGGCGTGGGCGTGGCCGACGACATTCGCCAGGTAGGCATTCCGATGAGCGGCCGGGTGATGCACGACGTGCAGGGCAACCTCACCCGCCAGCCCTACGGGCACGAGGGCCAAGCCATCTACTCCGTCAATCGCGGCCACCTCAACCGCCGCCTGCTCGACTTGGCCGATGCCAACCCCAACGTGGAGCTGCATTTTGGCCAGCAGTGCCTGCACCTCGACCTGAAAAAGCAGGAATTGCACCTGCTCGACACCGCCACCAAGCAGGAGCATACCGAACCGTATACCCGCCTGTTCGGCACCGACGGGGCGTTTTCGGCCGTGCGCGGCGCCTTGCAAAAGACGGACCGCTACGACTACTCGCAGGATTACCTCGATTACGGCTACAAGGAACTCACCATCGAAGCTGGGCCCGGCGGCGCGTGGCAGCTGGAGAAGAATGCCCTGCACATCTGGCCCCGCGGCCAATACCTGATGATTGCGCTGCCCAACCTCGACGGCTCGTTCAACTGCACGCTGTTTTTCCCCTTTGAAGGCGAAGAGAGCTTTGCCGCGCTGAAAACGCCGGCCGACGTCACCGCCTTTTTCACCCGCGTGTTTCCCGACGCGATGCCACTCATGCCGGCCCTGACGCAGGAGTTTTTTGAGCACCCCACTGGCTCGTTGGTCACCATTCGCTGCTACCCTTGGAAGTACGACGACGACGTGCTGCTCCTCGGCGATGCCTCGCACGCCATTGTGCCCTTCTACGGGCAGGGCATGAACGCCGGCTTCGAAGACTGCAGCGTGCTCAACGAGCTGCTCGACCAGCACGGCGACGCTGCTTGGCCCACGATTTTCAGCGAGTTTCAGGCCCAGCGCAAGCCCAATGCCGACGCCATGGCCGACCTGGCCCTCTACAACTTCACCGAGATGCGCGACCGGGTGGCAGACCCGCGCTTCCTGCTGCAAAAGAAAATAGAGGCCAAAATCTCGAATCAATTCCCTGGGCGCTGGACGCCGCTCTACTCCCAGGTCACGTTTTCGCACACGCCCTATGCCGAAGCCTGGGCCGCTGGCCAGCGCCAGGAAGCCATCATGGCCCGGCTGATGCCCAGCATTCAGACCGAAGCCGATTTTGACCTGCCGGCCGTGCAGGCGCTGGTGCAACAGGAAATGCAGCAGAAGGACCTGAACTAAGAACTATCCCACATAAAGAGCGGGGCGTTGGCCGGAAGCACAGTGCTTCCGGCCAACGCCCCGCTCTTTATGTGACTACGGTGCTATCGGGAAGCGAGGCCCATGCCGTCGAGCGGCATAAGGGTACCAGCCAACTGCTCGCGGATGGCGACATAGGCATCCAGTTGGCTGGGAGCCAGCGTCCGGCCCAAGGCAAGCAAATACTGCTGCCGGGCCTGCGCAGCATCAGCGGGCGTGACTGCCAGCGCCAGGGCTTCGCATTCGGCTATGGTACAATCTTCTACGGCGTGCATTTGCGCGCTGGTGAGCACCAGGGCATCGGTTAGGTAACCGCTGATGCGGTGCGCTTCGCGGACTTGGACGGCAAAACTGGGCGTGGCTTTTTCGCCGCGGGCGTCGGCTGCGGCCACCGAAACGGCCCGGGGGCGGGGACGGGCCTGTCCTGTTGATGCACCCGAAATCATTACCATTGCCAGCAAGAGGAGACCTTTAGTAAACATCGCAAAAAAGCAGAAGGAGTAAAAGAAAGCAACACCTCAAAGCGAGGTGGTTGAGTGCTCAAAACTAGAGATTACTGTTGAGCGGCCTTTTTGGTGCCAAGCCGTTGGGCTTAATTGCCCAGCGAGTGGTTACTTTATGGCGGCGAATGGTTCTTCTCTTCTTTCGTCAATTGTGTTGCCCGCCTCTCCTTTCCTTTGCTATGTTGACATGCGCCATCATTGATGACGATGAAATCAATCGTCTGACGCTCGAACACTACATCGAGCTTTCCCCTAACCTGAAGCTGGAAGCGTCGTTAGCCGATGGCATTGCCGGGCTTACGTACTTCCGCGAAGGCAAGCAGGTCGACGTGCTTTTTCTTGACATTGAGATGCCCCACCTCAGCGGACTGGAGCTGCTGCGCGTGCTCACCGACCCGCCCGAAGTCATCATCACCACTTCGCGGCAGGACTTTGCCGTCGATGCGTTTGAGCTGCGCGTGACGGATTATTTGGTGAAGCCCTTCGATTTTGCCCGTTTCACGCAAGCGGTGCAGCGCGTGCAATCCCGGCAGAGCCCGGCGGTGACGCCGGCCGCAGCCGAGGGGCCGCTCAACACGGACCTATTTGTGAAGGTGAACAGCCGGATGGTGCGCATCAATTTCGATGAGGTGCTGTACGTGGAGGCCCTGTCGGACTACGTCAACATCGTGACCAACAAGCACAAATACATTGTTTACACGACCCTGAAGGCGCTGGAAACCCGCCTCAGCACTTTTCCGAACTTCATTCGGGTGCACCGCAGCTACTTGCTCAATACCCAGCACATCGAATCCATCGAGGACAACACGGCCAACTTACGGGAAGGCCACTTCGTGCCCATCGGCAAATCGTACCAGGACGCGTTTTACAAAAGCTTGCAGCGGATTTAAGCTGTTTGATTGGGTAAGCTTCCCCTTCGCCGCCGTCACTTCCGTCTCTACTGCATTTTGCAACCATGAAGATGCTTCGCATTACCGGTGGGCTCAGCTTGTGCCTGTTCGCGCTCAGTTTGCCCACTTGGGGCCAGCAGTCCTTGGGCGATGCCCGACTAGCGGCGTCCGTAGCGGCAGCTCAAAAACAGTACACCGACTCTTTTGCTGGGTCGCCCAAGTTATACAATGGCCCCGAATACGTGGACTATGCCAAGCGGTACCATGCTCAGATTGGTCATCAGTTCTTTTCGGCGCCAGACAGGCAGCCGGGCAGCGTTGAGTACAACAACCAGGTTTTTAATAATCTGCGGCTGAACTACGACGTGGTATTGGACCAAGTGGTGTTGCAGCACCCTACCAGCCCGCTGACCATGCGGCTCATCAACGAACAGATGCGGGCTTTCACCCTCAACGACCACCAATTTGTCCGCTTGGTGGCCGATAGCGCTTCGCGCAACGTCATTCGCACGGGTTACTACGAAGTCTTGGTTGATAGCCAAGTTCAGCTGCTGGCCAAACGAGCCAAGCGCCAACAAGAGCAAATCATCGACGGCAAAATCGATGTTGCGTATTTTGATATCGATGAATTATTTATCAAAAAGGGTGGCGTTTACCATCTTATCCGCAACAAGTCCTCGGTTGTGCGCCTGCTTGCCGACCGCAACAAGGAAATACAGCGGTACATTCAGGAGCACAAACTGAATTTTAACAAGAAGCAACGCGAAGCAGCCACCGTTGAACTGCTGCGCTATTACTCGAGCTTGCGTTCGTAATCGCGCTGGCGAGCAAGTATTTTATTCCGTTCCATTCTCTTTTCTGCGGTTCATGAAGCATGTTTACCCCGTGTTACTCATGTTGTTTTTCACGTTGCAGTGCTTTATCAGCACCGCGCAGCAGAGCGAAAAAGCAGTTAGTGGTAATTTCACGCAATTACCTTTTGAGCAGTTTGCCCGACAGTTGGAGTCACAGACGACCCTGCGGTTCTATTTTGAGCCCAGCGTCGTCGACAGCTTGTTTATAACACTGCAGGTGCAGAATCAACCGGTGCGCTCCGTACTGGAGCAGGTCCTGCAAAACACGCCGTTTCGGTTTGCCATCGACGATGAAAACCGGGTCTTTATCACATCGGGAGTCACTATTAATCCCAACCTGCCCGGTGAGTTTTACCAACCCAAGGCAGGCACTCCCCTGGCCCAGGCCGACGAGGCCGCGGCCACCGGGCCGGTGGCGCGCTCGCGCTACGTGACGGCGTCGGAATTCAAGGTGTACGAAATTGGAACAGCAAGCAACAGCACCCGAGCCACCCTGGCCGGGCACATCCGCGCGCAGAAATCGGGCGAACCCGTGATTGGGGCGTCCATCTACTCCGAAGCCACGAGCATTGGCGCGAGCACCGACCAGTTTGGCTACTTTTCGCTGACGCTGCCCACCGGCCGGCACGACCTCAAAATCAGGGGCGTCGGCATCAAGAACACCCGGCGCCAGGTGGTGCTGCTGGGGAACGGCAAGCTCGAGGTGGAAGTGGAGGAGGATATCGTGACCTTGAAAGAGGTGGTGATTGAGGCCGAAAAAGACAAGAACGTATCGGGCATGCAAATGGGCCTGGAAAAACTCGACATCAAGACCATGCGCCAAGTGCCCACGGCGTTTGGCGAAACTGACGTGTTGCGCGTGGTGATGACCTTGCCGGGCGTGAAAACGGTGGGCGAGGGCAGCACCGGTCTGAACGTGCGCGGCGGGGCCACCGACCAGAACCTAATTTTGTTCAACGACGCCACGATTTATAACCCGTCCCACTTGTTTGGCTTCTTTTCGGCCTTCAACCCTGACATCCTACAGGGTGTGGAGCTGTACAAAAGCGCCATTCCGGCCAAGTACGGCGGGCGCCTGTCGTCGGTGCTGGACATTACCACGCGAGAAGGCAACAAAAAGAAGTTTTCGGGTTCGGGCGGCATCGGTCCGCTTACCAGCCGCCTCACGCTGGAAGGGCCGCTGGCCAAAGACAAAAGCGCGTTCATTATCAGCGGACGGGCCAGCTACTCCGACTGGATTTTAAAGCAGCTGTCGGACAAAAATTTCAAGCAAAGCGCGGCGGGGTTTTACGATGTTACGGGCCACATCAGCCACGAGATAAACGACAAAAATTCGGTGTACGCGACGGGGTATTTCAGCACCGACCGGTTCCGTTTGGCCAGCGACACCACGTACCGCTACACCAACCAGGCAGCCAGCGTGAAGTGGCGCCACACGTTTAACAACCAACTCTATGGAGTGCTCACGGGCACCTACAGCCACTACGACTACAGCATTACCAGCATCAAAAACGAAACCACGGCGTCGGAGCTAGCCTACGCCATCAACCAAGGCGGCCTGAAAGCGGATTTTAGCTTTTTTCCGAACTCCCGGCACACCGTCGACTTTGGCGGTAGTTCGCAACTCTACCGCATTGCCCCGGGCAGCTTCATACCTCGCGGTGAAGCCTCGCTGATACGGCCCAACGTACTGCCCGAGGAGAAGGCTTTGGAAAGCGCCCTCTACCTCTCCGACCGGTTTGACATCACGCCGCGGTTTTCGCTTTCGGTGGGGCTGCGCTACTCGTTATTCCAAGCCCTGGGCCCGCGCGAGGTGTACGTGTACGCGCCGGGAGAGTCGCGCACGGAAGCGACGATTATCGACACAGTGCAGCACGCTTCTAATAAGGTGCTGGCCCAGTACCACGGCCCGGAATACCGCCTTTCGGCCCGCTATTCGCTCAACGACAACTCGTCGGTAAAGGCGAGCTACACCCGCACGCGCCAGTACATTCACCAGCTGACTAATACTGCCTCTGTTTCGCCAGCCGACGTCTGGAAGCTCAGCGACGGCAACATTCGCCCCCAAATTGGCGACCAGGTTTCGGTGGGGTATTACCGCAACTTCAAGGGCAATACCATCGAAGTATCGGTCGAGACTTACTACAAAACCCTGCGCGATTTTGTTGACTACAAAAGCGGCGCCACGCTGGTGCTCAACCGCCACATTGAAACCGACATCATCAACGCCCAAGGCCAAGCCTACGGCGTGGAGTTCTTTCTAAAGAAGCTCACGGGCAAGCTCAACGGCTGGGTGGGCTATACTTACTCCCGCTCGCTGGTGCAGGTGAATGCGGCCACCACGTCGGACATGATAAACGGCGGGCGTTATTATCCCACTAATTTCGACAAGCCCCACGACGTGACCATGGTGGGCAATTACCGGTTCAGCCGCCGCTTCAGCACCTCGCTCAACGCCACCTATAGCACGGGCCGACCCATTACCCTGCCGCTGGCCAAGTACTACGTGGCCAACTCGTTGCGGGTATATTATTCGGACCGCAATGCCTACCGAGTGCCTGACTACATGCGCCTCGATTTCGCTTTCAACATCGAAGGCGGCCACAAAGTGAAGAAGCTGGCCCACAGTTCTTGGACGCTGGGCATTTATAACGTAACCGGCCGCCGCAATCCGTATTCCATTTACTTCAAAGCGGTGAACGGGCAAATCAAGGGCTACCAACTGGCCGTTTTTGGTGCGCCGATTCCGAGTATAACCTACAATTTCAAGTTCTAAATGCGCACCTTTCCTCTATCCATTGGCCGGAGTCTAATATGGTGCTTGGCGCTGCTAATGGGCTGTACGGATTCGTATTTGCCCGAGGCGCTTGAATCTCCACCGAACTATTTGGTAGTGGACGGCTTCCTCAACGCGCAGGGTGTGACGACCGTCCGCCTTTCGCGTACCTACGCGGTGGACTCGAAGGCAGTGGCCCCAGCCGAACTCCGCGCCAACGCCTTTATTGAAGACGAAGCCGGAGCGCGCCTGGGGTTGCGCGAGGGCGTAGCTGGCGCGTATGTTTCGGCCCCGCTGGTGCTCGACCCGGCCAAAAAGTACCGCCTGCGCGTGCTGACCCAAGCCGGGCAGGACTATGCGTCCGAATTCGTACCCGTCAAGCTTACCCCGCCCATCGACGCGGTGGCTTGGCGCGCTACCCCGGAAGGTGTCGACGTGCTCGTCGACACGCACGACGACCAAAACGCCAGCCAGTATTATCGTTGGGACTATGAGGAGACCTGGGAAATTAATCCGCCTTACCGACCTAATGTGGAGTACGTTAACGGACAAATGCGGGACATCGTGGTGCCGTACCCGACCATTTGCTGGGGCAGTGCTCTTTCAACTGCTATACAAATTGACAAGACTACGGCTTTGAGCCAAGACGTGGTGTCGGGCTTTAGGGTGCGGCGGCTGGCACGCACCTCTGAGCGGCTGACCTCGCGCTACAGCGTCTTGGTCCAGCAGCACGCCTTGACCAAGGAGGAGTACGCCTACTGGGAGTTGCTGCGCAAAAACACTGAGAGCCTCGGCTCGCTCTTCGACCCCCAGCCCGCCCAGCTCACGGGCAACGTGCGATGCCTCTCCGCCCCCGACCAGCTTGCCCTGGGTTTTGTCAGCGCCCATTCCTGCACTGAGAAACGCCTTTTTATCGCTCGGCAAGAGCTGCCCCAGGAGTGGGATGTGCGCACTGGTTACGAGGGGTGCCTTCCGCCCGACACCGTTTACATCGACCGTCCCAATCCTCCTATCCCCAATCCAGTGGTTATTCTGTACGGCGCTTTCAACCCCTTGTCCGGTAACCTGCCCATTGAACCTGTTTATGGTCCAGGCCCCGTGCTACAGGGCTACACGGCCAAGTCCCGTGATTGCATTGACTGTCGCACCCGGGGGACGACCGTAAGGCCTACTTTCTGGTAGAATATGGCGTTCAAACCCTTCCAGCACCGCAAAAACTTCATGGCCAACTTCACACATCTGGCTTCACGGCACTTTTGCACCGGTTTGGGAACCGTGCTGCTATGCGGGTTGGCTGGCTTGGGCTCGGCTGCAGCACAGGCCGATGCAAGCACCGACATTGCCCGCAAGCTGGCGGAATACGAGCAACGGGGGCCGCACGAAAAGATATTCCTCCACCACGACCGGCCGGTGTACCTGAGCGGCGAGACCATGTGGTTCAAGCTCTACGCCGTGGAAGGAACGTACTGCAGCCCTCTGCGCCTGAGCAGCGTGGCCTACGTGGAAATAATCAACGCAGAGCAACAGCCCGTGCTGCAGGGCAAAATCGAGTTGAAAAACGCCACGGGACAGGGCTCTTTCCTGCTACCCACCTCCATGCCCGCGGGCCGCTACACGGTGCGGGCGTACACTAGCTGGATGCAAAACGCCGGGCCGGAGGCGTATTTCCACACGTCGGTCACGGTCATAAATACCCTCACGTCGTCGGGCGCGGGCACCAAGGATTCGTCTACGTACGACGCGCAGTTTTATCCCGAAGGCGGCAACCTCGTGCAGGGCCTGCCAGGCAAAGTAGCTTTCAAAGTGACCGACAAGGCCGGCAAGGGCATTGCCGCCACGGGTAAGGTCTTGAACCAGAGCGGCGCCGTGGTGGCCACTTTCCAGACTCAGCAGCTGGGCATGGGCACGTTCAATCTTACCCCAACGGTTGCCGGGCAAGGTGCTTACACCGCAGTTGTAACGCTGGGCAAAAACCAGGTGCTGCGTCGGCTACTGCCCCAGACCCAGGACCACGGTTACGTGCTACGTCTCGAGGATACCGGGGCCGACCAGCTCACCGTGAACGTTATAGCCACCACTATGAGTCCCGAAACAGTGTTTCTGCTGGCTCATTCGCGGCAGCACCCGGCGGTAGCCCTGCAGGCACAGCTCGTCAACGGCCAGGCGGCGTTTATAGTAAACAAAACGCAGTTGCTGGAGGGCGTGTCCCATTTCACCCTGTTCAACTCGGCCCGGCGCCCGCTGTGCGAACGGCTATACTTCCAGGCACCCAAACGCCAGTTGGCTATTACGGCACGCCCCAGCAAGGCCCAGTACGGTCTCCGCGATAAAGTGAGTGTGCAGGTAGGCACAGCCGACCAGCACACTCACTTTATCGCGGCCAACCTCTCGATGGCCGTGTACCGCCTCGATTCGCTGACCACCACCCAGGCCACGGCCATCGACCGCTACCTCTGGCTGAGCTCTGACCTGAAGGGTGCAGTGGAAAACCCCGATTACTATTTCACCGCGCCGGCGGCCGAAGCAGCCCTAGCCGTCGATAACCTGATGCTCACGCAAGGCTGGAGTCGGTTTCGCTGGGAAGAGGTGCTGACCGCGACGCCCAAGCCCTTCGAGCACCTGCCTGAGCCCAACGGGCTGGTAGTGCAAGGCCATGTTACCCGGGCCGGCACCAACGCGCCGGTCCAGGGCGTCATCACATACTTGTCCTCGCCGAGCCGCATCACGCACTTGAGCAACTCCGAAAGCACCGCCGATGGCCGGGTGAAATTTGAGATGCAACAGTTTGCCGGCACTCAAAACTTGGTCCTGCAAACCGCCCCGCAGCAGGACACAACCCTGCAGCTGACGGTGCTTTCTCCTTTTTCGAAGCAGTACGCCAGTGCGGTCGGCTCTGCGTTTGGCCTAACGGGGCGCTTTCAGCTCGACTACGCCAAGCGGCATCTGCAGGCGCAGGTCCAGCACGTGTTTGCGGGCCAGTACCGTAACCGCTTCGTGGCCCAGCCCGTCGATAGTCTGTCTTTTTTTGGCAAGCCCAACGAATCCTATCTGCTTGATAAATACACCCGCTTCAAAGTGCTGGAGGAAGTGCTGCGCGAATACGTGCCAGGCGTGCTGGTGCGCATCCGCAAGGACGGCTTTCACCTAGCCGTGACCGACCGGCTGAACAAGGAACTGTTTCAGAAAAATCCCATGGTGCTCCTGGACGGTGTGCCCGTATTTAACATGAACAAAATCATGGCGATGGACCCGCTGAAAATCCAAAAGCTGGAAGTTGTCGACGCCCGGTATTTCCACGGTGTGGCGGCTTATGAAGGCATTGTGAGCTTCACGACGTATAAGGGCAACCTCGAAGGGTTTCAGCTCGATGCACGGGCGCTGGTGCAGGAATACGAAGGGGTGCAACAACAGCGCGAGTTTTACGCCCCCCGCTACGAAACCGACCAAGAAAAGCAAAGTCGCTTGCCCGACCTGCGCAATCTGCTGTATTGGAATCCGGAACTGGCAACGTCCAGTGGCACTACCCGCCCGGTAGAGTTTTATACCGGTGACCAAGCCGGGCGATTTCTGGTTGTAGTTCAAGGCCTTGCCGCTAGTGGCCTTGCGGGCAGCAGCAGTTTTGTCTTGGAGGTGAAGCCGGCGCTGTAGCTTGCCGGGCTGAGCGCCCCCACTCGCGGCAGTGGCCCAAGGTGCCAATACCAGTAGCCGTAACAGTGGAACTGGCTATTTTGCTATACCCTTCTGTACTGGTCGCCCGTACCTTCGCACTATGCCTGAACAATCCGCCACCCCTCCCAAAAAACTCTTCCTCCTCGACGCTTTTGCTCTGATATACCGCTCGCACTTCGCGTTCAGCAAAAACCCGCGCATCAACTCCAAGGGCATGAACACGGGCGCCGTGCTCGGCTTCACCAACACGCTGGTGGAGGTGCTGCAAAAGGAAAAGCCCACCCACATCGGCGTGTGCTTCGATGGGCCGAAAAAGACCTTTCGCCACGAGCAGTTTGCTGCCTACAAGGCCCAGCGCCAGGCCATGCCCGAGGACATAGGCATCGCCATTCCTTACATCAAGAAAATCATTCAGGCCTTCCACATTCCGGTGCTGATGCTGGACGGCTTTGAGGCCGACGACGTCATCGGCACCCTGGCGCAGCGGGCTGAGGCCCAAGGCTTCGAGGTGTTTATGATGACGCCCGACAAGGACTACTGCCAGCTCGTGACCGAGCACATCAAAATCTACCGCCCGGCCTTCATGGGCAACGCGGCCGAAATCCTGGACGTGGCCCACGTGCTGGCCCGCTTCGAGATTGAGCGAGTGGAGCAGGTGATTGACATTCTGGGTTTGCAGGGCGACGCTTCCGACAACATTCCCGGCATTCCCGGCATCGGCGAGAAGACGGCCAAGACGCTGATTCAGAAGTACGGCTCGGTGGAAAACCTGCTGGCCCACGTGGACGAGCTCAAGGGCAAGCAGCAGGAAAACGTGCGCAACTTCGCCGAGCAGGGCCTGATGAGCAAGGAGCTGGCCACCATCCACGTGAACGTGCCCCTGCCCTTCGAGCCCGATGCGCTGGTGCTCGACGCGCCCGACGAAGCCAAGCTGCGCGAGTTGTTCGACGAGCTGGAGTTCCGGCAGCTGGCGGCCCGCGTGCTCGGCGGCAACGGTCCCGCCCGCACCCCGGCCAGCGTGGCCAAGCCCGGCAGCACCCCGGTGCGCCGCCCCAAACTAGTGGCCGGCGACCAAGCTTCGCTCTTCGGCAACCCGGGAGACGGGGCCATTGCCGTTGACGCGGAAGAAGGCGAAACCGGCCAGTACGGCGCCCCCAGCGGCCCGCGCAAGCGCTTGGAAGACGTGCCCTACCAATACCATTTGATTGACACGCCCGAGCTGCGCCAGATGCTGCTCGGCTTCCTGTTGCAGCAAACCGAAGTGAGCTTCGACACCGAAACCACCGGGCTCGATATTATGACGGCCCGGCTGGTGGGCATGAGCTTTTGCTGGCTGCCAGGCGAGGCGTATTATGTGCCCGTACCGGTGGAGGACCCGGAAGCGGTGCAAGCCATCGTGGATGAATTCTGCCCGTTTTTCGAGGCCGAGCACATTCTCAAAATCGGGCAGAATATTAAGTACGACCTCACCATTCTGCGGCACTACGGCGTGGAGGTGAGCGGGCAGCTGTTCGACACCATGCTGGCCCACTACCTCATCGAGCCCGACATGCGCCACAACATGGACGTGCTGGCCGAAACCTACCTGCACTACTCGCCGGTGTCGATTATCGACCTCATCGGCCCCAAAGGCAAGAAGCAGAAAACCATGGCCGACATCCCGCCCGCCGAGGTGAAGGACTACGCCTGCGAAGACGCCGACGTGACCCTGCAACTCAAGCATGTGTTTGAGCCCATGCTGCAGGACCTGGGTTTATTGGGCTTGCTCAACGACGTGGAAAACCCGCTGGTGCCGGTGCTGAGCAGCATCGAGTACGAGGGCGTGCGCATTGACTCCAACGCCATGAACGAGTACTCGGCCGAGCTGCAAGGCTACATTCAGGAGCTGGAAACGCAGATTTTCCGCGAAGCCGGGCAGGAGTTCAACATCGGCTCGCCGAAGCAGTTGGGCGAAGTGCTGTTTGACAAAATGCAGATTGGCGGCGGCAAAATCAAGAAAACCAAGACCGGCCAGTACGCCACCGGCGAGGAAATCCTGAGCTTGCTGGCCGCCGACAACCCCATCGTGGCCCTCATACTGGAGTACCGCCAGCTCACCAAGCTGCGCTCGACCTACGTGGAGGCGCTGCCTCAGCTGGTGTGCGTGGCCGATGGCCGCGTGCACACCAACTTCAACCAGGCCGTGACCGCCACCGGCCGCCTGAGTAGCACCAACCCCAACCTGCAGAACATCCCCATCCGCACGGAAAAGGGCCGGGAAATTCGCAAGGCCTTCGTGCCGCGCGACGAAAACCACGTGCTGCTCGCGGCCGACTACTCGCAGGTGGAATTGCGCATCATGGCCGACTTCTCGGGCGATAAAACCATGATTGAGGCCTTCCGCCAGGGCCTCGACGTGCACGCCAGCACCGCTAGCAAAGTCTTCAAAGTGCCCATCGAAGAAGTAGATAGCGAGATGCGCCGCAAAGCCAAAACGGTCAACTTCGGCATCATCTACGGCATTTCGGCCTTCGGTTTGGCCCAGCGCATCGGCATCAGCCGCAAGGAAGCCACGGACATCATCGAGACCTATTTCCAGGAATTCCCGTCGGTGAAGCAGTTCATGGACGAGAGCATCAACCGGGCCCGGGAGCTGGAATACGCCGAAACGCTGCTCAAGCGCCGCCGCTACCTGCGCGACATCAACTCGCGCAACGCCACGCTGCGCGGCTACACCGAGCGCAACGCCATCAACGCCCCCATCCAGGGTACGGCCGCCGACATCATCAAGATGGCCATGATTAACATCTACCACTGGCTGCGCGAGGAGAAGCTCCAGACCCGCATGATACTGCAGGTGCACGACGAATTGGTGTTCGACGCGGTGAAAGAGGAAGTGGCCTACATCACCCCCAAAATCAAGGAGCTGATGACCACGGCCCTGCTACTGCCCCGCGGTGTGCCCCTGGAAGTGGAAGTAGGCACCGGCGACAACTGGCTGCAGGCCCACTAAACTGCTTTTGAAGTCGGAAACGCGAAGTAGCGTGGTCGTACCCGGAGGGACTCTGCGAGTCCGCGCATTGCAGGAGTCGTCTGCCCACACGCGGACTCGCAGAGTCCACGCTACTTACACTCTGGCGGCGGCCTTCCGTATAGACAAGCTTTCGACTAACCCTTCGGTAAGCTATGGCACCCCAAACGCACACCACAACCTTACAGAACGTCGCCCGTGGCATTTTGGGCACCTTTATGATAGTGGCCGGCACGGGGCACCTCACCTTTCAGCGGCAGGAATTTCAGGCGCAGGTGCCTGATTTTGTGCCTTTCGACAAAGACACCGTCGTGTTGCAATCGGGCGTAGTGGAAATTGGGCTGGGCTTGGCCTTGCTCTTGTTGAAGGGCCGGAACCGGGTGCGCATGGGCGTGGGTTTGGCCGCCTTCTATGCGCTGGTATTTCCCGGCAACGTGCACCAGTACACCCACCACATTTCTGCCTTTGGCCTTGATACCGACGCCAAGCGGCTGGGGCGGTTATTTTTCCAGCCCGTACTGATGGGTTGGGCGCTGTGGTCTACCGGCGCATTAACGGCTTTGCGGGCGCGGCCGCAACAGTTCCAAGAAAACACATAGGCCCACTCACCGCAGCGCCTGCTCGCTCGCCTTGTACAAACCAGCGTCCACGGCAACCGAGCGACTGGGTTGGGGTTGAAAGGATACTTTACGATGGTCGCATGAAACTACTCCTGGTCGAAGACGAGCCCAAGCTGGCGTCGTTCATCCAAAAAGGCTTTCTCAGCGAGGGCTACGAATTGGACGTGGCTTTTGATGGGCAACTGGGGCTTTCTATGTTCCGCCAGCAGGCCTACGACCTGATTATTCTCGACGTCAACCTGCCGGTCCTCAACGGGTTTGCACTTTGTGCCCTCATCCGGGCCGACAACCCCCACGTGCCCGTGCTGTTTCTGACGGCCTTCGACAGCATTGAAGACAAAGTGCAGGGCTTTGAGGCCGGCGCCGATGATTACCTCGTCAAGCCCTTCAAATTCCAGGAGCTGCTACTGCGGGCCCGGGCGCTCACCAAGCGCAACGCCGACGCCTCGGCCGTGAAGCGCACCCTGCGGGTGGCCGACCTGGAACTGAACCTGGAAAGCAAAACCGTGACCCGCGCCGGGCAGCGCATCGACCTCACGGCCAAAGAATACTCCTTGCTGGAGTACCTGCTGTTGAACCGCGGCAAAATCATTTCGCGGGTCGACATCACCGAAAAAGTGTGGGAGCTGGACTTCGACACCAATACCAACATCATCGACGTGTACATCAGCCACCTGCGCCGCAAGCTCGACAAGGGCCACACGCCCAAGCTGATACACACGGTAGTGGGCATGGGCTACATGCTGCGGGAGGACCCATGTTGATTCGGCACAAGCTCATCTTGCGCTTTCTGGGGCTGGTGTTCGCTATTCAGCTCTGCCTCACGGCGTTTATCTACTTCTACAGCGCCCGGGCCCGCGAGCTGCGTTTCTACCACCGGCTCGAAGGCAAGGCCGTGCAAACGGCCATCCTGCTCATCCGGCGCCTGAACCTGGACGAGGACCTGCTCAGCACCTTTCGCAAAAAGGACCTGCTGACCATGCACAATGAGCGCATCAGCATCTACGACGAGCAGCGCCGGCTGCTGTTTCACCTGGCTCAGGAAAAGAAGCAGGCCACGCCGTCGGCTCGCGACGCGGAGTATTTCGACCGCATCACCCGCAAAGAACCGGCCCGCTTTAAAGAAGGCGATATTGAAACGCTGGGCATTCTGTACCGACACAAGGGACGGTCGTATTTCGTGTTTGTGAGCGGGCGCGACCAGTTTGGGGGTAAGGAATTTGAGACGCTCCGGTCCATTTTGCTGGGCGGCAACCTGGGCGCGCTGGTGCTCATCATTGCCGCGGCCTGGTACTTTGCCGACCGCTCGCTGCGGCCGCTTTCCCGCATGGTGGCCGAGGTGCGGAGCATCAGCGCCTCCAGCCTGCGCCAGCGGGTGAACGAGGGCAACGGCGTGGACGAAATTGCCCAGCTCGCGCGCACTTTCAACCAGATGCTCAGCGGGCTAGAACAAGCTTTTGAAGCGCAGAAAAGCTTTCTTTCGCACGCCTCGCACGAGCTGCGCACCCCGCTGGCCAACGTGCTGGGCACCCTAGAAACCGCAGCCGCCTACGACCGCGACCTGCCCGCCGCCCGGCACAGCATGGAATCGGCGGTGGAAGAAATTCAAAAAGTCATCGACCTGACCAACGGCCTGCTGGCCCTGGCCATGGCCGACGACACCTCGTTTCGGCGGGCCATCGTGCCGCTCGATGACGTGCTGCTGCAAGCCGTGGATGCCTGCGCCGTTCGGCACCCGGGCCGGGCCATGCAAGTAGACTTTGGCAGCTGGCCCGAATCCGTGGAAGCGCCGTTTCAGGTGCGGGGCAATGCGCAACTACTGCACACGGCCGTGCTCAACTTGCTGGATAACGCGTGCAAGTATTCCCAGCAGGCCGTTTCGGTTACTTTAGGTTACGAAACGCCCCAGTGGTTGCTGCTCACCGTGGCCGATACCGGGCCGGGCCTTTCCCCAGAGGAGGCCGCCCGCGTGCTGGAACCGCTTTACCGGGCCGCCAATGCCCGCAACCAGCCCGGCTATGGCCTGGGCTTGGCCGTCACCCACAAGATTGTGCAAGCGCACGGGGGCGAACTGCGCATTCATTCTGCCTTAGGGCAAGGAACGCAGGTAACGGTGCGCCTGCCAGCTTTATAGCGGCGCCGAGTGGGACATTGGGCCAGGGGCCGTTAATACTCTTTTAATGTCGTAGTCAGGCCGTCTTAATGTCGGGGTGGGTCCTTTGTGGTCAATCAACGGACCACTGGATGCAACTGGCTGCCCGCTCAACTTTCCAATTGCTGACCTGGGTCCTGGCCGGAGCGCTGCTGCTCTCGGTCGGGGCCAATCTGTATTGGCTAACCCCACCGTACCGTTCCGAGCGGCCCGACGTGGCTGCGCTGCGCACCGCTTGGGATGACGATGACGAAGAAGAGGACGATGCTTCCTGGGCTGCACTCACCGAAGAGCTGCGCCAAGCGCGCCAACAACTGGCGGAATGCCAGGCGCGGCCTCCCTTCGCTGAAGGTGTTACAACCCGTCGCTGACGAGTAAATACCCCTTTTCCACTACCACTTTAATTTCTCTCCCGAGGCTTTTCCTCCACTTTTCAATCTCTCTAATGAATCCTGTTCTGCTGATTTCTTTGCTGCTGTTGCCCAACATGTGCAGTACCTCCGCGGCTCCCTCGCTCGCCGCCAGTCCCGTTACTGCCGGTGCCCCGCCAGTCTCGTCTACTACCCGACCGGCCTTTGGGGTGATGAGCTACAACTTGAGCCAGCCGGCCGCCACCTACGTCATGCCCTCAGAGCTAGCCGAGCTTTCCGGCATCGCGCTCGACGGCCCGAACGGCATCACCGGCGTGGAGGATGAAACTGGCAATTTGTACCACTACAGCCTGACCTCGCGCAAGCTGGAGCGCACGGTGAAATTCGCTGGCAACGGAGACTTTGAGGACCTGGCCGGCGTGGGCAACGACTGGTTTATTCTGCGCAGCGACGGCACGCTGTTTCAGTACAATGGCACCACCACGCAGGAATTCGAAACGGGCCTCACGTTTGCCAACGAGCCCGAAGGCCTGGCCTATGATGCCGCCACTAAAACGCTGCTAGTGGCCTGCAAGGGCGACGCCGGCGCCAACCTGCCGGCCACCAAACGCGCTGTGTACCGCCTGCAGCGGGGCACCTACCGGGCCGAAACCAAACCAGCTTTCGTGCTCGACATCGCCGCCATTGGCACCGCGCTGCCAACTGAGGTACCAGAGACCAAACAGTCGGGTAAAAAGGCCGGGAAGAAAGGCTCAACAAAGGCTTCTTCGCGCGGGTTTGCCCCGTCGGCCGTGGCCGTGCACCCGCGCACCAGCCACGTATTTGTGCTCTCGGCTCGGCAAAACACCTTGGTTGAACTCAGCCCTACCGGGGAGCTAATCGCCGCGCAATCCTTGCCCACGGACTTGTTTCCGCAGCCCGAAGGCCTGGCCTTCGCGCCCGATGGAAGCATGTACATCGCCACAGAAGCGGGCAAAAAGTCCGGCCAGGCTTCGATTTACTTGTTTCGGACTGCACGTTAACACCGCGCTGCCTTCTCGTCCCCTGTGCTCGCTTCCTTAATTTTCACCACCATTAAGCCAGCGCACCCTAAACCATAAATAGAACGATTCTAGAAACGCGTAGCGTAATTTCATTTCCCGAGCTGCTTGGAAGGGCATGTTATGCGCTGAAACCAGCAAGTACAGCTTCCCGAAAACCACCGAACCATAATTCCCCGTGGATAAAGCCACCAAACAAGGCATCGTAGCCGAGCTTATCAGCCTGCTCACCCAGGGTAATGCCCACGTCACCTTCGAGGAGGCTTGCGCCGACCTGACGCCCGAAATCTGGAACCAACACGTGCCGCATGCGCCCTACAGCATTTGGCAATTAGCCGAGCACATTCGCATCGCGCAGTGGGATATTGTAGAGTTTTCGCTGGGCGAAAAGCACGAATCACCGGATTGGCCAGCCGGCTACTGGCCCGCCCGCGATGCTACCGCCGACAAACAGCAATGGCAAGGCACGCTAGCCCAAATTCAGGCCGACCGCCAGCGGTTCATCGACTTGCTGCACGATGAGAAAACCAACTTGCTGGCCCCCATACCGCATGGCACCGGCCAAACTATTTTGCGCGAGGCCATGCTCATCGCCGACCACACGGCTTATCACACCGGCGAAATCATTCTGGTGCGCCGCCTGCTGAGCAATTGGTAATGAGCCTCCTATAACGCAAAAGCGCCCGACACGTCAGACGTGCCGGGCGCTTTTTGCTTCTTAAAGAAAATTACTTCTTCTGCGTCTTAATGGTCTTGCCCGAGACTTTATCCTTCACCTCTACTTCGTTCTTTTTCTCGTCACGCTTGGTGGCAGGGTCGGTGTGCTTCGGGGTGGTGGTCGTATTGGCCATGGTTGTGGGTTGTTTTATGGAAAGTAGCCTAGTGTACGGCTGGCTTTCCTCGGCGGCCATTTTTACGGTTATTTCTTGGCGTAGACCGCCCCGAGCTACTCCACGCCCACCGTGCGCCGGATGCCCAGCTTTTTCATCCGGGCCTCCAGTGTTTTTGGGTTAATGTCGAGCAATAGAGCGGCGCCCTGCGCGCCGCTTACCCGGCCACCGGTGCGCTGCAACGCCGCCAGAATGTGGTCGCGCTCCTGCTCCTTCAGCGTTTTGAGGGGCGCAAAATTGCTGGCTGCCCCCGCTGGCAATGCCAGTACCAGGGGCGCAGCAGCAAATCCTGCAAACTCTAAAAAGGGGCCCTGGCTCACAATAATAGCTTGCTCCAGCACGTGCTCTAGCTCGCGGATATTACCCGGCCAGCCATAGGCCTGCAACGCGGCCAAATCAGCCGGACGAACTTGCCGAATGGGTTTGCCAAGGCGCTTGCTCAGGCGCTGCACGAAGTGGCGCAGCAGCGGCTCAATATCTTCGCGGCGCTCGCGGAGCGGGGCCAGCGCGATGGGAAAGACGTTGAGGCGGTAGTACAAGTCGGCCCGGAAGCGGCCGGCAGCTACTTCGTCGGCCAGCACGCGGTTGGTAGCGGCGATGACGCGAGCATCGGAATGCAGGACTTTGGTGCCGCCCAAGCGTTCAAACTCTCGCTCCTGCAACACGCGCAGCAGCTTGGCTTGCAGGTCGAGCGGCAGCTCCCCGATTTCGTCGAGGAAAATGCTGCCCCCGTTGGCCAGCTCAAACTTGCCAATGCGCCGCTCCACGGCGCCGGTAAACGCGCCTTTTTCGTGCCCGAACAGTTCGCTTTCGATGAGCTGGGCGGGCAAGGCCGCACAGTTGAGCTTGATGAGGGCTCGGTTGTGGCGGGGCGAGGCGTTGTGCAACTCGCGGGCCACCAATTCCTTGCCGGTGCCGGTTTCGCCCGAAATCAGTACGGTGGTGTCAGTAGAGGCCACTTGGCGGATGCGGAGCAAGGTTTGCTGCAAGGCGGGCCCGCTGCCGATGAATGCTCCCGAATCGGCCCCAAAGCGCGCCGAGGTGTTGATTTCGTCCACCAAATAGGTGCGCTCCTGCTCTACCTGGGCCCGTAGCTCCTCGATTTGCTCGAAGGCAAAGAGGTTTTCCAACGCCAGGGCAATTTGCGGCACCAAGGCCACCACCGTGGCCAGGTCCTCGTTCCGAAAGGCATCGGGCCGGGCGGCGGACAGGGTAAGCACGGCCGCACCATCGGGGCGCTGCCAAATGGGCGCCACCAGCACCGCCCGCGTCCCGTAATGCTCGTAGATGTAGCGCAAGCGCGGGTAGCGCACGGCCAACTCTTTGAATTCGGCGCCGGAATAAATGGCCGGTTCGTGCAGCAGTTCGCTGTTTTGCTGGTAGATGCCGGCGGGGTCGCTGAGGCGCTGGTCCTGGTCGCGCTCGGGGTCCAAGGCTACCAGCGGGGCTTCAGGCGTATCGCGCAGGAATTCCGCAAAGGCTTGAAAAATATTCGCTTGCTGCCCCGCTCGTTGCACCCGAATACCGAAATAGGCAAACGGTACCAGGCGCCCCAGCTCCTCGGCCACAGCCCGAAACAGCGGTTCGCGCTGCTTGATGCTGAGCAAAGCGTTGTTGATGTTGAGCTGCAGGGTACGCTCCTGCTCGCGGCGCGCCACTTCCTCGAAGGCGAGGGTGTTGGCCACAGCTACGGCGACCAGCGACCCGATTTTTTCCAGCAGCTTTTCGTCGGCGGGGGTGAGATTGGGACGGCGGCGCGAGGCCAGCGTGAGAAAGCCGGTGAGGTGGCCCGCCGTGCGCAAGGGCACGACCGTGAGCTGCGAAACGCCTAAGTGCAGCATGCGCAGGAAGGGCTCATAGGCCGGGTAGTCGCCCATATAGTCCTGGAGCGTGATTTGACGCACGCGGGGGTCGGCCACGAGTTTTTCGACGGGCGAACCGGCGATGGGCGTGAAATAGTCCACTGTGGCGGGCAACTCCGACACAATTTCTTCGGCGCCGTAGTAGTCGCGCAGGAAAAGCCGCTTGTTCTTCAATTCGGCATCAAACACGTTGATACCGATGAGGTCGAACGGAAAAATGAGGCGGAGCTTGGTGGTAACTATTTTAAACAGCGAGTCCTTGTCGCGGGTCGTTGCAATGGCTTCGTTTAAATGCAGCAGCAGGGTATCGTCTTGTTCGGGCATAAAGCTAGCGGCCTGTTGAAAAGGCTTTTCCTTAAATAACAGGAAATAATTTTGGGGAATCCCTGCTATTTAAGGAAAACAGATTTTTGCAGCGTTGGTTTACAACAGCGCTAAAATTATAAATATCGTTGATAACCAACTTAATGGATTGGGATTAATTGGATTTATTCAGCTGAACACTCCTTGGCACAAGTTTCGGTAGGCTCCGGCAGATTCAAACCTGCTTTTGCTTATGTTTTCTCGTTTTTCACCATTGGCCGTTGTGGCTGTTGCGCTGGCGCTGGTTAGTGCTGGTTCGGCCTCGGCACAGACGGCTGCTGGCATCGATATTATCAGCGATTCGCTGACCCTGGATGGCACGTTGCGCTCGGTGCTCGATGCCAACCCGGCGGTGACCTCGCTCGATGAGCTGGCCAATGCCGCCAACGGCCGGCTGGCCCAAACGCGCACCGGTTTCCTGCCCCAAATCACCGGCACGGCCACTTACACCCGCATCGACCCGGTGGTGCAGCTGCCGTTTGGCGGCGAAATCCTGCAACTGGCCCCCAACAACAATTACGACGCCCACATCACGGCGCAGTACCTGCTGCTGGACTTTGGCAAGAGCGACGCCCAGGTAAAGCTGGCCGAATCGCAGGTGCAAACCGCCCGCGACAACGTGAACGTGACCAAGCGCGACTTGGCCTTCAACGCGGCGCAGGTGTACTACAACATCCTGTTCATGCGCGAAAGCATCAAGGTGCAGGACGCCCAGATTGCCTCCCTCCGTGCCCACCGCAACGAGATGGAGAAGCGGGTGCAGGGCGGCGTGAGCACGCGCTTCGACGTGACGACTACCAACGTGCGCATTACGCAAGCTCAAAACACCCGGATTGACCTGCAAAACCAGCTCCGCAACCAGCAGGTGCAACTGGCCCGCTTGCTGCACAAGCCGTCGCAGGCCGACGTTCCGGTGAAGGGCCAATTGACCTTTCAGCCCCAAACCGTGGACGTGAACGCCGAACTGGCCCGGGCCTACGACAGCCGCCCCGAAATCAAGCTGGCCCGCGACGCCGAGACTTCCGCCACGCTCCAGCAGCGCCTTGTGGAACGCAGCAACATGCCCAGCCTGGGCGTGGGCGCGCAAGTGGGTGCCAAAAACGGCTATCTGCCCGACCTCAACCAAATTCGCCCGAACACGGTGGGCGTGGTGCAGCTGTCGGTGCCGATTTACGACGGCAACAAGAACAAGAACCAGCGCGTGGAGGCCCTCGCCAACTCCCGCAGCGCCGTGGCTCGCACCCAGGACCTGCAGGAACAAATCCGGGCCGATGTGCGCCAGGCCGTCAACAACATGGAGTTCAGCCAGGCCCGCTACACCAACGCCGAGCAGCAAATTGCCCAGGCCACCGACGCCCTCACCCG
Organism: Hymenobacter jeongseonensis; assembly: GCF_015694725.1. GTDB lineage: Bacteria > Bacteroidota > Bacteroidia > Cytophagales > Hymenobacteraceae > Hymenobacter > Hymenobacter jeongseonensis. The sequence goes on from NZ_JADQDQ010000001.1 coordinate 120,424, forward strand.
CGCCCGGGCCCGCTACCGCTACGACGTGGGCACTAACCTCGACGTGCTAGACGCCGAAACCCAACTGGCGCAGGCCCGCTTGTCGCGCGCCCAGGCCGTCTATAATTATACCCTCGGCCAGTACCAGCTCAAGCGCGCCACCGGCGAGCAGATTTGGAAGTAGCCGACTAGAACAATAAAGTAGGCCGTCATGCAGAGCGCAGCGAAGCATCTTGCGTGCCACCACTAATTACTTACTGCACGCGAGATGCTTCGCTGTGCTCTGCATGACGACCTGTTGTACAACTGCTTTTCCTCAAACAAATGACCCTTTCCACCATCCTTTGCCCGCTCGATTTCTCGGCCGCATCGTCGGGGCTGGTGGCGTATGCGGCGGCGCTGGCCGTAGCAACCGGGGCCGAACTGCGCCTGCTGCACGTGTGCGAACCGCAGGAAACTCCGGTTGGTGAGCCCTCGGCGGCCCGTCCGGCATCTTGTGCTCAGCGACTGCAGGACCTGCGCGCCGTGGCCGAGCAAGCCGGCACGAAGCGGGTGCAAACCGGCATCGTGCAAGGCGAAGCCGCGGCCGAAATAGTGGCCGAAGCCAGCCGCCAGCGGGCCGACCTCATTGTGATTGGGGCGCACGGCTGCACGGGCATCACCCGCTTCCTGATGGGCAGCACCGCCGAGATTGTGCTGCGCACTGCGGCTTGCGCCACCCTGCTGGTGCGGGCGCCCCTCCAACCAGAAACCACCGAAAAGCCGAGCTAAAGGCCGCTTGGCCTTTTTCCTTCTCGTTTCTGCTTTTCCTTTTCCTCAAAAAACCCCGACACCTGTACCTTACCAAGATGGCCCAGCCTCAACACTCTCCCGCCGTACACCACGCCCCAGCTCCTTATCCCAACGCGGCCTTGCCGGAGACGGAAACGATTATGGAGGAGCCCAAGCGGCGCAACCCGCTCATGTTCATTATTCTGGCCGTGGTGCTGCTGGCGGGCGGTTTCTACGGCTGGACGCGCTACCAGTTTGCCCAAGCTCACGAAAGCACCGATAATGCGGTAGTGGAGGGCGACGTGTTTCCGGTGCTGCCCCGCGTGGGCGGGCCGGTGCTCGAGGTGAAGGTGGAAGACAACCAGCCCGTGAAAAAGGGCGACGTTCTCGCCACCCTCGACCCCTCCGACTACCAGCAGCGCGTGAACGCCGCCGAGGCCGCCTTGGCCGCCGCCCAAGCCCAGGTAACCGCCGCCCGCGCCGCCGTGGGCACCACCCAGGCCAACGTGCGCACCGCCCAGTCCACCATCGGCGTGAGCGAAGCCAATCAGGCCAAGCTGCGCAAAGACCTCAAGCGCAGCACGTTTCTGCGCGAGCAGGACATCATTCCGCAGAGTGAGTACGATGCCGTGCAGGCCAACCTGCGCGCCACCAACGCCCAGCGCGCCACCGCTACTGACCAAGTGGGCGTGGCCCGCCAGCAAGTGGCCGCCTCGCAGCAGCAAGTAGCCGTGGCCCAGGCCGTGGTGAAGCAGCGCCAGGCCGACCTCGACAACGCCCGCCTGCAGCTCAGCTACACCACGCTGGTGGCGCCCGCCAACGGCATTGTGAGCAAGAAAAACGTGCAGCCCGGCCAGGTGGTAATGCCCGGCCAGCAGCTCATGGGCCTGGTGGGCAGCGAGAAAACCTGGATTATCGCCAACTTCAAGGAGACGCAGCTGGAAGACATGAAAGTGGGCCAGCCCGTGAAACTGGAAGTGGACGCGTATCCCAATCAGGAATTCCAAGGCCACATCGAGTCGCTCTCCGCCGCTACCGGCGCCCGCTTCGCCCTGCTGCCTCCCGACAACGCCAGCGGCAACTTCGTGAAAGTGACCCAGCGCGTCCCCGTGAAAATTGCTCTCGACAAAGTGGACCCGCAGCACCCGCTACGCGCCGGCATGAGCGTGAACGCCATTGTGGAGTTGAAGTAAAACCACGCAAGCCTTAAAAAAACGGTCATGCTGAGCGCAGTCGAAGCATCTCTACTGCAGTGGTAATCAATACTGCCACAACGAAGCGGTAGAGATGCTTCGACTGCGCTCAACATGACGGCCTTGTGACTCATAATTAAGCTATAATGGAAACCGGATTTACCAAGTGGATTATCGTCATCACGGTGGTCCTCTGTTGCTTGCTGGAGCTCATCGACACCAGCATTGTGAACGTGGCCCTGACCCAGATGATGGGCAACCTCTCGGCCACGCAGCAGGAAGTAACCTGGGTGATAGCCTCCTACGGTATCGCCAACGTCATTATCATCCCGATGACCGGCTTTTTGGCCGAGCAGTTTGGGCGACGCAACTACTACTTCGCGTCGGTGCTGATTTTCACCATCGCCTCCATTGCCTGTGGCCAGAGCACCAACATTTGGGAGCTGGTGGCCTTCCGCTTCATTCAGGGCATTGGCGGGGGCGCGCTCATGGCTACCTCGCAGTCGATTCTGATTGACACGTTCCCGCCCAAGCAGCTGCCGCTGGGCCAGGCCTTGTTTGGCATGGGCGTGATTATCGGGCCCACCATCGGCCCCACGCTGGGCGGCTACATCGTGGACAACTACGACTGGCCCTGGATTTTTTACGTGAACGTGCCGGTGGGCATCATGGCCGCGATATTCACCTTGCTGTTCATTCGCGACCCCGAACGCATCAAGAATGCCATTCCGCGGCCCCTGCGCGAGATTGACTGGCTGGGCATTGGCTTGCTGATTATGGGCGTGGGCTCGCTGCAGCTGGTACTGGAGCAGGGCGAAAGCGAGGACTGGTTCGAAAGCACCTACATCAACACCTTCACCGTGCTGGCGGCCATTGGCCTGGTTGGCTTTGTGTGGCGCGAGCTCACGGCCCGGCAGCCCATCGTGGATTTGCGGGTGCTCGGCAAGAGCCGCAATCTGGCTGTGGGCGCGGTGCTGTCGTTTGTGCTAGGTTTTGGCATGTTTGCCTCGGTGTTCATCTTCCCGATTTTCACACAGCGAATTCTCGGCTTCAGTGCGGCCCAAACGGGCTACATCTTGCTGCCCGGCGCACTGGCCTCGGGCCTGATGATGCCCGTCATCGGTAAAATGCTGCAAGCCGGCGTGCCCCAGAAGTACATGATTCCGGTCGGCTTCTTCATCTTCTTCGTCTTTACGTTTTGGATGGCCCAAATCATTTCGCCCACCGCCGGCGAAGACGACTTCTTCTGGCCCCTGATGGTGCGCGGCTTGGGCATGGGCCTGATTTTCCTGCCCATCACCACCATGAGCCTGGCCGGCCTCTCGGGCAAAGACGCGGGCCAGGCGGCCGGCCTCACCGGCATGATTCGGCAGCTCGGCGGCTCGTTTGGGGTGGCCATTGTGGGCACGTACCTGGAGCGCAGCATCGCCCAGAACCGCATCAGCCCGCTGGCCCACATCTCGCTCTACGATTCCAACACCGTGGAGCGCATACAGGCGTTCACCCAGAACTTTTTGTCGCGCGGCTTCTCGCTGGAGCAGGCCCGCCAGCAGGCCTACGCCGCGCTGGAAGGCATTCTGATGAAGCAAGTATCCATCATCACCTACTCGCAGGTGTTCACGATGATTGGGCTATTCTTCGTGGTCTGCCTGCCGCTGGTGCTGCTCATCAAGCGCGTAAAGGTTATCGGCAAGATTAGCCTGGACGCCCACTAGACAACGTCCTGTCTCAACAAGCACGCAAAAGGCCCCGGCAGAACATTCTGCCGGGGCCTTTTGCGTAGAGCTGTTCAGCGCTTACTGGTACTGAATATACAGCGGCGAGGGCGTTAGGGCAATGACCTCCTCGGGCGTCATGATGTGGTGGGGCTTGGGGCGGGCATCGTACTCGTAGAACAGCTTGAAGCCGGTGTACTGCACGGGCTCGGCCACGATGTAGTCTTTGTAGGAATCCTTCTTGAGCGTGGGCTCGCCGTGCCCGTCCATGTGCATCACAATCTGCACGCGGGGGTCGAGCTTGATGTTTTTGTAGTTGGTAATCATTTTCCGCGTGAAGCGGTGCACGGTCAGGACTTTGGGCGGGAGCTTGTTTTCGCTCACGATGCGGGCCAGGAAGTTCACGGTGAAGTTCACGTCCTTGGCGTCGAGGGTCCCGATTTTCTGGTTGGGGCGCACGCCGGGCATGGTGGAGAGCGAAAACTCGGGGTCGATGCCCAGGTGAACGATGGGGTCTTTGAGGTACTGCTCCAGCTTGGGCAGTTCGGCGGCCAGCGTGCTATGGCCGGGCTGCACGTCCAGAAACAGAATGCAGTTGTGCTCCTTGGCCCAGCTAAGCACCTCTTCGATGGTGGCTTTGGAGTTCATCAGGCGCCACTTGCCGTCTTTGCCGGGCGTGCCCTGGGCCGTGATGGTGACGTTGTGCAACGCGGCCTGCACGCCCCGGCTGGGGTCGGCGGCACGCCACTCGGCCAGCACCTTCTCAAACTTGCGGAACATCTGCTCCTTGGGCTCGCGGCCCAAAATGCCCATGCCCTTCGAGCGGATGTTGCCATAGAAAGCCACGATGCGCTTGCCCGGCAGGATGGCGCCCGGCAGCTGCCCGCTTTTCTTCATGATGGAGTCGGCCAGCAACGAATCGCGGCGGATGACCTGCATCCGGATTTGGGCCGAGTCAATGGGCGCGGGCGTGGCGGGGGCGGTGCTGCCGTCGGCAGCGAGGCCGGCGGCGGGCTCGCCCTCGGCAGGACGGGTTTGGCAGGCGGGCAAGCTCGCGGCAGCCAGCAGGCTTAGCGAAGCAGCCACTACAACGTGGCGCGGCAGGAGGGAAAACAACACGGAATAAATCTGAATAAGAAGGGGAATACTACCCGCAAGTTAACCCCTTTTGAGCGGTTGTTGTCGAGGCTAACGCAGAAAGGCCCCGCCCAGTGGCGGAGCTTTTCGAGCGGTTTCTCCAGGCAGCGGGCCGCAAAGTGCCGGGAGCCGTAGCTCCGGACCTGCAACAAGCCGCTGTTTATTTTTTGCAACAAATGCCTATTTAGCAAACTCCACGGGCACCGTGAAGGTGACGGAGACGGCCTTACCGTCTTGCTGACCAGGCACAAAACGCGGCAATTTTTCTACGGCTGCCACCGTCGCCGCATCGTACGCAGGAGCTAAGCCCTTAACAATTTTAGCCTGTTGTACCTGCCCTTCGCTGTTCACGATAAAGGAAACAAATACCCGCCCCTGCTTCCGGTCAGCCGACGCCACTGACGGATAAGCCAGGTTGCTTTTAATGGCATCTATAATGGCCCTATTGCCGCCCCCACCGGGAAGTTGAGGCATCTTTTCGACGTAAGTGTAAACCTTACCAGGACCGGGATTTTCCTGCCCAAGCAGTTCTGGTGGGGGCGGAGGCGCGATATCCGGCGCAGGGGGCGGCGGCGGTGGGGGTGGAGGTGTCGCGTCCATGACGGTGGGCGGCGGGGGCGGAGGCATGTCGGGCACAAGTAGATTTCGCTCGCAGGCAACGGTGACGAAGGACACTGCCAGCAGCGGCAGCGCGAACCACTGTTTCCAGCGGCGAATGGGAGAATTTTGGTGTATCATGGCTATGCGACGTAAGGTTTGGGAATGGGAAAAGGAGTGCGCAAGCGGGATGGAGAAACCAAGACGGGTGGCTACTTGCCGGGCCAAAAGGTGAGCGTAGGAATGTGTGGGCGAAAAGGCTGGCGCCACAGCGGCGTCGTGGCGCAGCGCGGCTTCGTCGGCTAAGAATTCGTGGGTGAGGGCCAGCGCCCGGCCACTGAGGTGCACAAAGGGGTTGAACCACAGTGCCACGCGCAGCAGCTCCAGCAGCAGGCGGTCGTAGGTGTGGCCTTGTTGCACGTGAGCGAGTTCGTGGCGTAGCACTTGGCCGGCTTCGGTGACACTCAGCGGCAGGGTTTCGTCCCAAAAAACGGCTTTGCCAAAGGAGCTGGTGGCCAGCGTGCCGTGGGTGCGCACCAGCGTGTAGCCGGCGCACTGCTCGCGGGCCAAATGGCGCGTGCTCAGCCACAACCGGCCCAGCTCCCAGCCCAATTTCACCAGCATAAACACCGCGCCGCTTAGGTAAATTGCCAGCACCCAGAACGGCCAGTCTACCCCAGTGGCCTCGCCGGTTGTCTTCGCTCCTATTACCACCGAAGGCAGCAGCACCGACGCCATTCCAGCCAGCTTGCCCTGGCCTGCTACCCAGCTAGCTAGCCAACTCAGGGATAACAGCGGCAGGCCCGCCGCCAGCACCGGCCCCAGCACCAGAAACACCCGGTTGTAGACAAAGCTGCGCTCTGAGCGCAACAGCAAACGGTAGCAGAGCCACCACGCGCCCAGCAGCACCGTGCTGAGCAGCATCCAATTAAGCAGGCTGATTGGGTTCATTGGAATCAGGGGTTTGGGGATGGGAAGCGTGGCGAAGCAGCTCGTCGAGCTGGGCGGCATCGAGGTTTTCTTCCTTGGCAAAGAAGGAAACCAGCCGGCTGAAGGAATTGCCGAAGTGGCCGCCCAGCAGCTTGCGCAGCGAGAAGCGGCGGTACTCGTCCTGGGCCACCAGCACGAAGTAGCGGTGCGTGCGCCCGAAAGCCTCGTGGTCCACGAAGCCCTTGGTTTCGAGGATGCGGATGATGGTGGACACCGTGTTGTAGGCCGGCGCGGGGGCCGGCAGCTCGGCCAGCACGTCCTTCACGAAGGAGGGGCCAAGCCGCCAAAGCACCTGCATCACTTGTTCTTCGGCGCGGGTGAGTTCAGGGAAGGACGGGTCCATGGAATAGGTATCAGGAGATGATGTTAAGGTAACGCAAACGTATAACTAAATTTTTAGTTTAAAAACTATTTTCTTAGTTTAATTTGTGTCGGCCTGGTTTGTCCATCTCTATACCGCTATTAATTAGCCGACCACCTTATCGTTGAAAAAAATAATTGTTTGGGTCGGCAGCCTTTTGGCGTCGGCACGGGTCTGGCCCGCACCTGCCCGACGCCCGGGCTTACCTTGCCCCCATGCCGGCTCCACCCGCTGACTTAGCCGACCTTCTTTCCCGCTGCGCCCGCCACGAGCCGGCGGCCCAACGCCAACTCTATGCTCACTTTGCCGGGCGCATGCTGGGCGTGGCGCGCCGCTACGTGCGCTCGGTGCCTGAGGCCGAAGACATTTTGCAAGACGCCTTCGTGAAGGCGTTTACGCGACTGAACGATTTCCGAGCCGAGGGGTCGTTTGAAGGCTGGCTGCGGCGCATTGTGGTCACCACGGCCCTCAACCACTGGCAAAGCGGGCAGCACCGCCGCCAGCAATTGCTGCTCGACGACGTGCCCGAGCCCTTCGCCGCCGATGCTAATGCTCTTGACCGCCTGGGCGTGGCCGAGGTGCTGGCCCTGATGGAGCAACTGCCCGACGGCTGCCGGCTCGTGCTCAACCTCTACGCCGTGGACGGCTACACCCACAACGAAATAGCGGAACTGCTGGGCATTCAGGTCAGCACTTCGAAGGCCCAGCTCAGCAAGGCCCGCAAACAACTTCACCTGCTGCACCAGCGGCAGACCAGCTACTTGAACTTATGATGGAAGAACCGGAAGAAAACCGCCTCGACCACTCCCTGCGCGACAAATTCGAAGATTTTGACCTGACCCCGAGCGCGCACGTTTGGGCCGGCATTGAGCAACGCATCGGGGCGCCAGCCCCCATGCTGCGCCCGCGCCGACGGCCGTTGCCATTGCCGCTACTGTTTGGACTCACGGCCCTGCTGGCGGGGCTGCTGGGCTGGCTGCTGCCGCGGGGAGAAACTTCTCCCGGGATAAAGCGCGCGGTCTTGGAAACGACTGTAACCACTAACTCCACCAAGGAAAAATCTGCGTTCGCAAAGCCACAAGCCCGCTCCACAGAGCCAAATACCCACAATAATGGAACGCGTACTGCTGTTCAACGTTCATATACTGCCCAGGAAGCAGCCGCTGTTGGGGCCATGCCTAGTCGTACACGGACACGCGTGGCGGCAATGGCCCAAACGCGTGGTGCGGTGCCCCCGCAGCACCCGGATTTTACCACGCCAGCTTCTGCACCTCACATTGCAGGCCCTCTGTCACTGGCTACCGCTACCGCAGTTGGTAAAGAAGGTTCTCCCACGCCTTCATCCGCTGCAATCGCTGGAATTGCAACAATTGCTGCGGCTTCCGCAGAAACACGGGCTGCCGGTGACACGATAAACGGCGTTCCGGCGCTCACCGCGGAGCTCGTTCCGGCCACCTTGCGCACCTTGGCAGCCTTGGAGCGCGAAACGTTGGTTCAACTCCCCAGCATCACCACGCTGAGCCCCGGTACCCCGCCGGCCAGCAGCCGGGCCGCGCTGCTGGCCACCCTGCGCGCCGAGCGAGCCGAACTGCTGCGCCTCCAACGCCGCACCGACAGCACACTGCTGGTCTTGGGCGACATCCTACCCGCCGCTCCGCTCCTAGCCATCCGCCCCGATACGGCCGCCCGCCCACCCGAAATTGACCCTGAAAAACCCGCGGCCCGCAAGTGGAGCCTGCTGCTAACGGCCACACCCGAGCAAAATACCCTTACCCTGCAAGGCCCCGAGGGCGACAGCCTCACGGCCCTGCGCCGCAACCATGAAACCGGCCGCGCCGGCCTCAACGCCGCCTTGCTGGCCGAATACCAGCTCACGCCCCGTCTGAGCGTAGGCGGCGGCGTGGGCTACAACACCTACGGCGCCGACTTGCGCCTCACCACCAAAAACACCGAGGTACGGGTACGCTACGACTCCACCACCACCCGCACCACCAGCTTCTATACCTCCACCAACCGAACCTATTCCATCCGCATTGTCCAGATGCCGCAGCTCTCGCCGGTGTTCAACCCCAGCGGCCAGGTCATTCGCTACGACACGGTGTACGTGCCTCGCCAGGACACGGTGTTCACTACCACGGTCCAGCGCGACAGCATCCACGCCATCACCCGGACGGTAACGCCGCTCATCAGCAAGTACGAGACCATTACGTCCAAGCTGCTTCAGCCCAATTACCGGTTTTTCACGGTGCCGGTGCTGCTGCGCTACCGCCTCACCATGGGTTCGGGCCGCTGGTGGGCCGATGTGGCCGCCGGCGCGCAACTCCAGTTTTTCCTCGGCGGCACGCAGGTGGTGACGGAGGACGGCGAGAACTTCCGCACCGAAACCATCCGGGCCGGGGCCGGGCCGTTCCGGGCGCTCAACGTGGCTCTTTCCGGCTCGTTGGCGCTGAATTACGCCCTCACCAACCGCCTCACCGTGAGCGTGGCGCCCAGCATGCGCTGGCAGGCCCTATCCATCTATAAGCCCGAAACGGGGCTGCGCCAGCAGCCCACGGCCACCGGCCTGCAATTGGGCATCCGGTTTAAACTGTAACTAATTCCGGCTCGGCCAGCAGCCTTTTTCGCAGGGGGCTGGTCTGGCCTTCTGAAACGCGGTGCTGCGCTCCGGCCGGGGCAGTAGCAAGGTTCACGGCGCGGCCACGCTTTTGGCTTTCCTCCCTTTCTTTTCTTGTTGCTGATGAAAATACTACGTTCTTGCTACCTGCTGGTATTTTTCCTGATATTGGCCGGCCTGGGGTCGGCGCGGGCGCAGTCCTTCGCCTGGGCGAAGATTGCCCGAACTCCTACCGATACGGCTTACGCGACTGCTAGTCGCCAAGTAAGTGCAACCGATGCTGACGGGAATACTTACGCCTATATCCCCTTCCGGGAAAGTCTTATAGTGGAGAGTACTGTGCTGACGGCAGCCCCAACCGGCTCCGCAGCCGTCATTAAATACGATTCGACGGGTACTGTGCTATGGATAAAACAGTTGCAGGACTTGGTAATCACGAAGATGGCGGTGGACAACAGCGCCGACGGGGTGTTCATTACCGCATTCAAAGAAGTTGCGGGCGGCGGTACTTGGGACGGCACCGCCATTCCGGTTACTCCCAACCGCGCCTTCTACGCCAAAGCGTCGGCAGGTGGAACGCTGCAATGGACCCGTGCGCTGCCAGACCTTAATTTATACGATGGCAGTTTTGGGGTAGTGGCCGACGATGCCGGCCGCGCCTATGTACTGGGCGTGTTGTTAAATCCTGGCACTGTTAGCGGCACAAACGCAGAGGCTGACGACGCTTTCATACTCCAAACAAACGGCACCGGTACGACCCAATGGGTGCGCGTGCTACACGGCACTTCGTTTCTCTCACTAAGCGGCCTGCAGATGGGACCCAAGCCCAGCGGAGGTTTTTTGATTAGTGGATTGCTTCTAAATTCGTTGTATCTGGGTGCGGGCACGGCTAACCCATTGCTTACAGTTTCCGGAGGAGGGAGTACCAATGGCTTTTTGAGCAGCTTCGACGGTACCGGCACTCATCAGTGGAGCCGAATAGTAGGCACCACAACGCAGCAAGGGCGAGGATTTGCCGCCATCAAGAGCCTGGCCGCAGATGCCAACGGCAATGCTTACGTGACAGGCACGGGCTACCAGCCATTGCAGATTGGGAGCCTCACGCTAACTTCTGGTTACTTTCTGGCCAAGTACAATGCCGCCGGAGTTGTGGTATGGGCCCGCGGTGGGCAACCCATACCAAACTGGTACCCCAGTTATCCAGGGGAACTCTTGGTGGCAAACAACGCTGGCGTAACCGTAACAGTGAGATTATCTCCCGGTTCAATTATTGCTTCCCCTAGCCCCGCATCGTTGGTACTGGGTACCCTAGAGCTACGAGCACCTGTCACCTTCGTTCACTACACGGCTCAGGGCCTCGAACAGTGGGCCGTAGCTGATACTTGGCCGGGCCCAATCCCCACCGTCTCGGCGCAGCCGCCCTATTATCGGCCCACAAGCATGGGCTTGGATGCGCGCGGCAACGTGTACTCCGTAGGCCAAGTTGTTCGGGGTAATGGGGTCGGCCCCCCTATAGGCCCGGCGCCCACCATTCAACTGGGCAGTCAGACAACGGTGGGCCGGGGCAGCATTGTGACCCGCCTCAACGCGTATGCCAACACGCTTCGCGGGCAGGTGTACCTAGACCAGAATGCGAACGGGCAACGCGACGCAACAGAAGGCATTTTCCCGATTCCACTCACCGGGGCTTTGGTTCAGGGCACTACCACCACCTATTTCCCGGTGGACATGACAGGCACGATGCAAGCATACGCCAGCCCCGGCAACTACTCCCTGAGTTTGGCACGGATTCCCACCTACTACACGGTAAGTCAGCCCGGCAACGGTGGCAGGTATTCGGGCACGTTCAGCGGCGTTAGCCAACTGGTAAGTGAGCAGCATTTTGGCTTGGCCCCAATCCCTAACCAAGCCGACGTGCGCATCACGCTCACGCCTTATGGTCCGGCGCGGCCCGGCTTCACCACCCGCTACCGCGCCACGCTGGAAAACGTGGGTACTACTACAGCCAATGGCACCGTCACGGCCACGCTTGATAGCCACGCCGAATACGTGAGCAGCACGCCCAGCGGCACCCGGGCAGGCCAGGCCATCACGTGGAATTACGCCGGACTGGCCCCTTTCAACCGGCTCGATTTCGACGTGCTGTTCAGCTTGCCCACCAATACCCCGCCGGGCACGGTGCTCACGTCCACCGCTTCCGCGCCGCTCGCCGCCGATGTTGCCCCGGCCGATAACACGACCAGCAACGTCCAAACCGTCACCGCCTCGTTTGACCCCAACGACATCACCGTGAACTACGCGCGCCTCACACCGACGCAAGTGGCCGCTGGCCAGCCGCTCGACTACACAGTGCGTTTCCAGAACATGGGAACCGACACGGCCTTCACGGTGATTGTGAAAGACACGCTCAATTTCCAAAAGCTCCGGCTCAGCACCTTGCAGTTGGTGGCCCAGTCGCACAACTGCATCTGGAGCCTGACTGGAAAAGGTGAACTCACGGTGCGCTTCCTCAATATCGGACTCCCCCACCGCAACCAGAACGTGATTCGCTCGCAAGGATTTGTACGGTTCCGGGTGTTGCCGCAAGCCACGCTGGCAGTGGGCGAAGTCATTCCCAATCACGCCAATATTTTCTTTGACTACAACGCCCCCGTGCGCACCAACACCGCGACCACCACGGTGTTTCTGGCCACGGCAGCCCTAGACCACCACGATGCCGCCGCTTGGAGCGCCTACCCGAATCCCGCTACCGACGCCATTACTGTGGTTACGGAACTAGCCACCGCCGGCTCCGTACGCTTAGAATTGCTCGATGCCTTGGGCCGCCTCGTGCGCCAGCAAACCCTGAAGGCCCCGGCCGGCGCCCTGCGCCAAACGCTGGACTTGCACGGCCTAGCCCCAGGCCTGTACGTGCTGCGCATCACGCCGCCCACGGGCCCAGCCAGCAGCAGCCAAGTAGTGCGCGAATAGCCCCCAACACCTTCTGCCCAAGAGTCGGGCCATCCTGTATCAAGGATGGCCCGACTTTTTTTGCGTTTGAGAGTCCCGGCGTTTGGTCGATTTTAGGAGCCCGCTGATGGGTGCATTACAGCCCTTGGTCGGCACAGTGGGCGGGGCCCCGGGCCGGGTCCGGTACGCTCCAACTGGTTTGGCACGGTTTTGTAATACATCTTTTCATCGGCCCAATAGCCGGGCATTTGGCCCGGTAGCGACGGGCCGATTTCTTTCACTCCTCCAACCATTTTGGTTATGAAAATTTCACGCCTTTCGGGCGGCCTGGCCGCGGCTTGCCTTTTGATTTCTGCTTTTGCCGGGTCGGCTTCGGCCCAGGGCGCCCGCGATGCCTATGGCAACCCCAAAGCTGCGCCGTCGCCCCGCACCACGGCGCCGGTGCGCCGCGCGCCAGCCCGCACCCAGTCAGCGTATTCCACTCCCGTTAGCAGCAATTCCGGCGTTCGGTTCGGCTTCCGGGGCGGTTTGAACTTGGCCGATGTGCAAGGCGACGCCGTGAAAAGCTTCACTGACCTCACCGGCTACCTGCCCGATGGCGCCATCACCCGCGAAATGCGCCCCGGCTTCTACGCTGGCCTCTACGCCACGCTGCCCCTGGGCCCAAGCTTTGCCATTGAGCCCGGCGTTTCGTACTCCGAAAAAGGCACCGTGCTGCAAGGCAAAGTGCCGGTGCCCGCTCTCGATTTCCTGAATACCAACCTCACCGGCACGGCCCGCTTGGCCTACATCGATGTGCCGGTGCTCGCCAAAGTATTCGTTACCCCCGGCTTCTACCTCTACGCCGGTCCACAGGCTTCGTTCTTGGTCAGCGGCAAGGCCCGTGTTGAAGCCGGCGCGCTGGGATTCAGCGCTTACCAGCAGGATTTCGACATCTCCAACCAACTCCGCAAAGTGGACTTTGCCGCCGTGGCGGGCTTAGGCTACCAGTTTGAAAACGGCCTGGGCCTGAGTGCTGGCTACGACTACGGCCTGTCGTCACTCGACACCGGCAACCGCTTCGATGCCCAGAACCGGGTAATCAAAGCGGGCCTGAACTTCTCTTTTTAGCCGCTGATTATCAGCCATTCTATTCCACTTATACCTGTTCATCAATCCTTTCAGTGATTATCTGAATTAAGCTATGAAGGCCCTACTGCTGCAACAGTGGGGCCTTTTTATTGGCTGGCTTCCGCTCAATAAAACGCTATGGCCCTACTGGTTTAGGGAAAGCAGTACGCAACCTGCTAAAGCTCTTAGATTTATTGGTTCCTATGTATACATTTGCCATTAATTGCTCTTTCATTTTTCATTAAAAAAAACCCACCATGACCAAACGTTTTTTAGGATTCTTCCTGCTCCTTAGCCTCGTAATGGCTGCTTTCGCGGCTCAAGCCGCTGCCAAACCCGATGACGTTCTCGGCGTCTGGAAAAACGGGGAGGGAACCGGCATGATTCAGATTTTCAAGAAAGGCGATAAATACTATGGCCGCCTGGTGTGGCTGAAAGTGGCCAACAACCCCGACGGCACGCCCCGCACCGACGTGAACAACCCCGAGGAAACCAAGCGTAAAATTGCTCTCAAAGGCCTGGAAAACATGCGCGACTTCACCTACGCTGGCGACAACAAGTGGGAAAACGGGAAAATCTACGACCCCAAAAATGGCAGCGACTACAGCTGCGAAATGACCTTGGTGGACGCCAACACGCTGGAAGTGCGTGGCTTTATAGGCGTCTCGCTCTTTGGGCGAACCGACGTGTGGAAGCGCCAAGTAAAAAAATAATAGCCTGCTGTTGTTGATTTTCCCGAGCTACTGCCCCTGCTGGGCAGTGGCTCGGGATACCTACTTTTGGTTGATTCACCATCCCACCCACTGCATGAAATTCCTCTACTTTACGCTCGCGGCCTGCGTGCTCGCCCTGGCGCCAGCGGCGGCCCAAGTCACTGACACCACCCGCACCACCGCGCCGGCAGCCGACGAAAACTTCGACGACTTTGGCGATGTCGGCGCGGGCGCGGGCACCTACAACACCCAGAAAGTTCTTTACCTCACGCCCACCAAGCTGATTTCGGTGGGGTACGAAGGCCAGCTGGGCTACGACATGACCACCGCCGGCCCGCTGCCCGCCAGCACGGCGGCCGTGGAAACCCGCGTGAACTCGGCCCGCGGCGTGCGACTGGCGTTCAACGCGCCGGTCATCTCGCGCAACGACTTTATTTTCAACGTGGGCCTGACGTACTGGAACACGGGCATGGACCTGGCCAACGCCGAACGGTCGCCTTACTTCGACAAGCTGCAAGACGGCCTGCGCACAACGGGCCTGAACACCACCATCTTTAACCCCATCGACAACAAGCACTTCGTTATCCTGCAACTCAACCTCGACGCCAACGGCAACTACCGCAGCCTCAAGGACGTGCAGACCGAAGCTTTCACCTTCAGTGCCACGGGCATTTACGGCTGGAAGCCCAACGACAACCTGCAGTGGGGCGTGGGCCTGAGCCGCACCTACCGCGCCGGCCAGCTGCTGCACATTCCGGTGCTGCTCTACAACCGCACTTTCTCGCCGCAGTGGGGCTGCGAAGTGGTGTTTCCAGCCCGCGCCGAAATTCGCCGCAACTTCGGCACCAACGCCTTGCTAAAATTCGGCTACGAGCTGGAAGGCAACACTTACTATCTGGGCAACATCGGACCCGACGAGGTGTACCTGCGCCGCGGCGAGCTGAAGCCCCGCCTTACCTACGAGCGCCAGCTTTCGGGCTTCGTGTGGGTGTCGGCGCAAGCTGGCCTGCGCTACAACTACCGCAACGACGCCTTCCGCAACCAGGACGTGACCGGCGAGCGCGAAAGCACGCTGGGCTCGGAACCCTCGCTGTACAAAAACACGCTCACCAACCCGCTGTATTTCAACATCAGCCTGAACCTGGTTAGCCCATAATTTGGTGCTTTGGTTTTAGATGCACTAAAAGGCCCCCTCGCAGCTGCGAGGGGGCCTTTTGATTAGTAGCATGGTCCTTGGGAGTCCACGCGTAGGAGAAATCTCCTCCAAGACTCGCAGAGTCCACGCTACAGCCTACCTTTTTCCTATGCTGCCGCTGCTGCCGCTCAGGCCTTCGGCCAAGCGCACGAGGCGCACGAGCTCGGCGCGGTAGCCGTCGGCATCGGTGCCGCGGGCGTTGTTGGCCAGTTGCTCGGTGGCGGCCCAGGTGGCAGTGCCGCGCTGCTCGCTCTGGCGCAGCAACATGCCGAACTGGGCCACAGCAGCGGAAAAGCGGAAGTCGGGCGAGGCACTGGCAATGGCGGCCGGCGCGCCGGTGAGGGCTTGCGTCAGGAGCTTGCTGCTGTTGCCCTGCGGCTCTTTGTAGCGCAGCTTCACGGTCAGCACTTCGCCGGCGCTTTGCGCCAAAACCACGGCGGGGCTGGCCTTCTCGGCTTGATATTTTAACTGGTCAACCAAGGGCTGGGGGCTGCCTACGGGCACAATCTCGTAGAGCGCCGTGACGGTATGACCGGCGCCGAGCTCACCGGCGTCTTTGCGGTCGTTGTTGAAATCTTCGGCTTCGAGCAGGCGGTTTTCGTAGCCCACGAGGCGGTAGTTGGCCACGCGGACGGGATTGAATTCAACCTGGAGCTTTACGTCATTGGCCACCGTAAAGAGCGTGCCGCCGAACTGGGCCACGAGTACCCGGCCGGCTTCGTCAAGGTTATCGAGGTAGGCGTAGTTGCCGTTGCCTTTATCGGCCAGGGTTTCCATGCGGGAATCGCGCAGATTGCCGCGGCCGCAGCCTAACACGGTCAGAAAAATCCCGCTCTCGCGCTGGTCCACGATGAGCTGCTCCAGGGCCTGCTCACTGCTTTCGCCCACGTTGAAGTCGCCGTCGCTGGCGAGAATGACGCGGTTGTTGCCTGCTTTATTGAAGGATTGGCGGGCCGTGGAATACGCCAGGCGCAAGCCCGCGCCGCCGGCCGTGGAGCCCCCCGCCTGCAGCCGGTCGATGGCCTCGAGGATGACTTGTGGCTGCGAGCCGGGCGTGGGCGGTAGCACCAAGCCGGCCGCGCCGGCGTACACTACCAGCGCCACCCGGTCCTGGGGCCGGAGCTGTTTCACCAGCAGCTTGAGGCCCGCTTGCACCAGCGGCAAGCGGTCGGGGCCAGCCATCGAGCCCGACACGTCGACCAGAAAAACCAGGTTGGCGGGCGGCAGCTGGGTAGTTTCCACCTTTTTGGCTTGGATGCCGATGCGGGCCAGCTGATGGGCCGTATTCCAGGGGCAAACCGCCAATTCGGTGCTGATGCGCACGGGGTCGGGCGATGCGGTGGGCGGTGCGGCGTAGTCGTAGCGGAAGTAGTTCAGCATTTCCTCCACGCGCACGGCGTCGCGTGGGGGCAGCTGGCCTTCGTTGAGAAAGCGGCGCACGTTGCTGTACGAGGCGTTGTCCACGTCGAGCGCAAAGGTGCTGAGCGGGGCGTTTTTAACCGTAAAAAAAGCGTTTTCCTTCACTTTGGCGTAGGTATCGCCCGCGCCGGCTTCGGCTTGGGCCGGATAGGGCGCGCCGGTTGGCTGGTTGCTGTCGTGCATTTCATAGGCCCCACGCTTGCTTTTCTTGTCCACATTCACCCCCGCCACCCGGCCGGCCAGGGTGCTCACGCTGCCGGTGACGGCCCGCGCCACGCCGCGCACCCCACGGCCGGTCACTACTGTCTCATTTAGCTGCTTTGTATCGGGCACCAAGCTCACATTGAGCACCCGGGCTTGTTGCACAGAGCGTTCCACCGTCGCGAAGCCAATGCTAGAAAACACCAGCGTGGCCTGAGGCGCGTTGGGCACCAGCAGGGTGTAGTAGCCGTTTTGGTCGGTAGAAGTGCCCGTGTTGGTACCTTTCACGAGGACGGTGGTGCCGGGCAGCGGCTGGCCGGTACGGGCTTCCCGCACGGTGCCCCGCACTTCGTGGTTGTGCAGCGTGTCGGGCAGCACGGCCGCCGGGGCGTGTTGGGCAAAAGCAGTTGCGGCCGGGGCCAGCAGCGCGAGCAGCGCCGGGAGCAGGAGGTTTTTCATAGCAACAGGGTTTGGGAGTGAGGTATGGCTAGCTGATGCGAGCAAGCGGCCAAATGCACATCGGCTCGAAAAAAATAGTGGCGTCGCCTATCTTCCGTGCTCCATGTTCTTCCGCCGCTCTTCCTCTGCCGCCACCGCACCGCTCTCCGACCAGGAACTGCTGGCCCGCTACCGCCTGCACGGCGCCGTAACGGACCTGGGCCTGCTCTACGACCGGTACCTGCCCGAGGCGTTTGCCGTGTGCCGCCGCTACCTTGCCCCGCCCGACGAAGACGCCCAGGATGCCGTGATGCAGCTGTTTGAGCACCTCGTGAAAGCCCTGCGCACCCACGCGCCCGACAACTTCCCGGCCTGGCTGCACACCACCGCCCGCAACCACTGCCTGATGCAGCTGCGCGCCCGCAAGCGCGCCGGCCCCAGCGCCGGGCCGCTCATTCTCAGCTTACCTGATGCGGCCGATGTGGAAACAGCCGGCGCCCGGCATCTGCTGGACGAGGAAGCTGCCGCCGAGGATGCCGAAGAAACCGAAAACCGCCTGCAAAGCATGGAGGCGGCCCTGGCCCTGCTTCCGCCCGCTCAGCGCCGTTGCCTCGAATTGTTTTACCTCGAAAAGAAGTGCTACCGCGACATCGCCGCCGAAACTGGCCTGGAGCTGAACCTCGTGCGCAGCCACCTGCAAAACGGCAAGCGCATGTTGCGCCGCCAACTGGAGCCCCCGCCCAAACCAGAACCCACGCCCCGCCCGCCCCTTCCCGCTTCCAACAATAATCCGCTCCATGTCGCCCGCTGATTCGCCTTTTGCTCCGCTGCCTGCTTCCGGCCCCCACCCGGCCACGGACGAGCTGCGCGCCTACGCGACCGGCACGCTGGCCCACGCCGAGCAGCACCGCATTGAGGCCCACACCCTTGATTGCGAGCGCTGCGCTGACTTGGTAGAAGGGTTCTCGATGAGCGACGCCCCGACCACCGACCAAGCCGTGGCCACGCTGCGCGCCCGCCTGCAAGCCCGCACCGGGACCCCGCAGCCCGTGCCGCTGGCTACCCGCTGGGCGTGGCCCCGCCTAGCGGCCGCGGCCGCGCTGCTGGGCGGGATAGCCGGAGGCATCTGGAGCTTGGAGCAACGCGACCCCGACCCCGTTGCCAAAGCCCGCTTAGAGGCCCCACAACCCATAGCAGCAGCGCCGCCGCAAACGTCGGCAGAGCCGGCTCTTGAGCAAGCTAGCGCCCCCGATGCGGCCGACGCTGGTGCTTCCAAAACGGCGGCATCGGCCGATTACGCAGCCGTAACAACGGCGCCGCCTCCTTCGGCCGCCCGCTCTGCCACCCAGCGAAGGGCAGGCCGCGCCGCCAAACGCATCCGCATGGCTGACAAGGAGGTGAAAGCCGACTACGCCATGGTGCCGGAATCTTCGGAGGCCAAGCAATCGGTGCTGCAGCAGGCCAATGAGGATAATGCGCCCGCCAGCATGGCCGCCGCCCCTGCTGTCCCCAATCTCGACGAGGTGCAGGCGCAAGAATCGGCCGCTGATACCCTCGCCACGCTCCGCTCCGAAGCGGTGGCCAGCCAATCGGCAAAAGCCAAAGCAGTAGAAACTGCTCCGATGGCAGCCAATTCCGCCGCAGCCCGCGTGGCCAACACGCCCATGCCCGCCGCGCCCAGCATCAAACCCGCCCCGGTGGGCGGCTCAGTGGCTCTGCGCGAATACCTCCGCAGCGAAGCCGCCGCCTTTGAACCCGAAACGCCAGCTATCCGCCTGACCGGTACGGTGCGGCTGAAATTCGTGGTAGGAGCCGATGGCAAACTCAGCGACCTGAAAGTGACCCGCGGCCTGCGCGCCGACTACGACGCCGAGGCCCTGCGCATTGTATGCGACGGCCCGGCCTGGCAACCGGGAATTTCCGGCGGCCGCCGGGCGCCCCTCCCAATGGAGCTTACCGTGCCTTTCTAAATCGGTTTTCTTCCCCTAAAAATGCGCCGCCCGAACCACTTGGTTCGGGCGGTTTTTTTTATAGCCGCCGGCCGTTGCTCTGCATGAATTTTATTCAAAATTCACTGGCTTTCACTCAAACTAGAAGTTGGCATTTTCAAGCAAATACACGGAGGCGTTGACGCCACGATTATCGATTATAAAATTGCACTAATTCTGCTTACGATAAAAAAATACGGGAAAAATATTGGGCTAAGAAAATTAAATGAATCATTCTACCCAAGGGTTAGTTTGGCACCCAATGAATATAATGGGACTAATCACCCAGGTTTCATATGACGCTATAGTTACTCTAGCATTTTTTATTCGCCTGCTGCAAGTATAAATATTTCTCTTCTGTCGAATTTCAATACGCTGTCTTTACATCTAATTACTCCGACATTTCTAACTCTATTTATCACCAACACTAATTTCTCATAATGCAAAAACGCTCTTCCAACATCCGTCTTGCTTCGTGGCTCGTGAGTGGTTCGCTGCTTGCCTCGTCTGCCGTATTTATGAGCTGTTCCCGGGAATCGGTGGAGCCGGCAAATCCCACAGCCGAAGCGCCTACGGTGGCTGAATCGCGGGCTGACGACGTGGTACCGGGCCACTACATTGTGGTGTTGAAAGACGGCGCTGTGGCTACCTCGCCCGCCGATAATTACTCGGAAAAAGTGCGCAAGGTGAGGGCCGCTGCCCAGGGGTTGTTGCGGGGCCGCGGCCTGAGCTCCGAAGCCGTGGGCGTGGCCTACGGGCACGTGCTGAAAGGTTTTGCCGCCAAGCTGACGCCTCAGCAAGCCGCTGGCTTAGCCAAAGACGGCCAAGTGAGCTACGTCGAAGCCGACCGCATTATTTCCCTGGGCAAGCCCGTGAGGGGGCCCAAAAGCCCAATTTCGGAGCCGACGCCAGCGCCCACGCCCAGCACCCAAACCGTGCCGGGTGGCATCACGCGGGTGGGCTACGGCGACGGCACCGGCAAAACCGCCTGGGTTATCGATACGGGCATCGACCTGAACCACCCCGACCTGAACGTGGACGTGGCCCGGAGCCGCTCGTTCCTGAGCACCAGCACGTCGGCGGAGGATGGCAATGGCCACGGCACGCACGTAGCCGGCACCATTGCGGCCAAAAACAACACCCTCGGCGTGGTGGGCGTGGCCGCCAACGCCAAGGTGGTGGCGGTGCGGGTGCTCGATGCCAGCGGCAGCGGCACGTCGTCGGGCGTCATTGCCGGCATCGACTACGTGGGCGCCAACGGCCAGGCCGGCGACGTGGCCAACATGAGCTTGGGCGGCAGCGCTTCGCTCGCCCTCGACAACGCCGTAATTAACGCGTCGAACAAGGGCATTCTGTTTGCGCTGGCCGCGGGCAACAATGCCGGCAACGCCGCGCTCAACTCGCCCGCCCGGGCCAACGGCGCCAACATCTTCACCATTTCGGCCATGGACAGCTACGACAACTGGGCCTCGTTCTCCAACTTCGGCAACCCGCCTGTGGACTACTGCATGCCCGGCGTGTACATCAAATCCACCTGGATTGGCGACGGCTACAACACCATCAGCGGCACGTCGATGGCCACGCCCCACATGGCGGGCGTGCTCCTGCTGCGCGGCAAGGCCTTCACCACCAGTGGCAGCGTGAAAAACGACCCCGACGGCATTGCCGACCGGATAGCCCATCTGTAAGGGCATTCCTCCGCTTCAGATACAAAAAGGCCGCCCGATGGGGCGGCCTTTTTCGCGTTAAATCCTGGCTCGCTCTATAGCGTTGCGCCGCCTCGGAACGAGCCGTCGTCTACCGATTTCAGGAACTTGATGAGGCCGGTGAAATAGGTTTGCTGGTCGTCGTAGAAGCTCATGTGGCTGCCGTTGGGGCAGATGAGGGCGTTGCCGTTCTTCACCTTGGCGGCAATCATGCGCATATGGTCGGGGTCCATGGTGTCGTATTTGCCGCCGATGGACAGCACCGGCACGGTGAGCTTGGGCAGGTCGGCGGTGCGGTCCCAGTTCAGGAGTTTGCCGGCTACGCCGAACTCGCTGGGGCCCTGCATGGTAACGTAGAGCGACTGGTTCATTTTGGCGAAGGAGCGGGACACCGGCTCGGGCCACTGGTCGAGGGGCAGGCGCAGGATGTGCTCGGCGTAGAAATTATGCATGAGCAGCTCCATGTAGCGCGGGTTGGCAAAGTCTTTCTTGGCCTCAATCCGGCGCACTTCGGCCAGTACTTCGGGCTTCATTTGCTTGGCCAGCACTTCTTGAGCATAGCGGCCGTAGGCGGGGCAGCTCATCATCATGTTCGAAATGATGAGGCCTTTAAGGTTTTGCTGGTATTTAAGGGCATACTCGGCCGCCAAAATTCCGCCCCAGGAGTGGCCCAGGAGGAAGAAATTGGTTTTGTCCAGGTTCAGGGCCTGGCGCACCTGCTCCACTTCTTCCACGTAGCGGGGCAGGCTCCACATGGCGGTGTCCTTGGGGTTGTCGGAGTTGCCGCAACCGAGTTGGTCGTAATAGATGAACTCGATGCCTTCCCGGGGCAGGAAGTTCTCCATGCACTCGAAATACTCGTGCGTAGCGCCCGGCCCGCCGTTGAGTAGCAGCACCTTCACCTTGGGGTTGTTGCCGAAGCGCTTGGTCCAGACGTTGAACTTGCCCTTGGGCGTGGTGATGGGAATGACCCGCACGCCGCCGTCCTGCACGCCCGTTTCGGTGGGCTGAAAGTAGGAGGCCGGCACCCCGGCCGCGGGAACGGCAACGGCGGTATCGGCAGGCGCTTCAGGCCGGCTGCAGCCCGCAATAAGTGAGGCACTTATCAGCAACGATGCTGCCAAGTGCAGGGGAGCAAAACACTTCATTCTACCGGGGAAAAAAGTAACAATTAGAAAGACGATTTAGTATTCAATAGGAGGGGCCGGCGCTGTTCTGAGAATTCGGCTAGCGCGCCGCGGTGCCCAACGGCTTTTTCACGATGGGCAGTTCCAGCGCGCTGGGATGCTGGGCGTCGTGGTAGACACTGATGACGGCGGTGCGGGCGTCCTTGCCGGATTCGGCCGTGGGGTTGCCGCCGCCGTTGTAGTTGCGGGCCGAGGCCATGGGGTTGGGCGTGGTGAGCACCAGCCGGAGCCGGCTGCCGCGCTTGACGGTGCGCGAAAAAAACATGAAGGTGTCGAAGGTATAGCGGTTCACGGCGCCGGGCTTTACCAGGCGTGCTTCCCGCAACGACTCGCGGTAGCGGGCCCGCTTCACGTCGGTGGTCAGGTAGATGCTGCTGCCATCGGGGCGAATTTCGTACACGCCCACTTCCAGGTCGGTATCGGGCACGTTCAGGGCCAGCCACGCGCTGAACTTGAGCTGCCCGGTGATTTCGGTGTCCTCCGCGAAGGGCGCGCTTTGGTATATCAGCCCCTTGTCGGCCAGCGCCACCACGGCGTGCTGGTCCAGGTAATACTCCGCGCTGCCAGTGGTGTCGTTAATGAACGAGTTATCCAACGGGTTGTTGGTGAAGGTATCCGGGTTGGATTTGCCCGTGGGTTTCGCAGCGCTGAGGCTCCCGGCCTGGAACACATCGTGGCCCTGGCCCGGCATAGAACTCAAGTAAAACAGCTGCTTTTGGTTGGCTAGGGTTTCGAGGTCGTCGGCATATTTCCAGGTTTCCTGGCCCATCACGTAGCAGGCCACGCGCTTTTGCAAGAAGCTGGGCTTGGGGCCACTTTTCATGGTCCAGTCGTACCACTCTTTGTGCAGCTTATTGAGGTCGAGCAAGGCGGCGGGGCTGAATTTCAGGCCGCCCAAGGCGCCCACCGGCGTGCGCGTGCCGGGGTGGTTGTAGGGGCCCATCACGAGGTAGTGGTTCTGCTTGGCGGTGGCGCTGCCGTGCTGCATGTGCTGGCGGTAGTAGCCCAAGGCCCCAAACTGGTCGCCATCGAAATGGCCCGTGATGGTGAGAATGGGAATATTGAGCTGCTGGTATTGCGTGGCGTTGGGCACCAGGGCATCCCAGTAGGCATCGGCGGCGGGGTGCTTCAGCCAGGTTTGGAAGGCGGTGGTGGGGTTGCCCACCAGGCTGTCGAGGCGCTGAAAGGGCAGGTGGTGCTCGTACATCGTCACGAAATTCTGCCGCCAGAAGCCGTAGTCGCCAAACAGCTTGTCGTTGCCGGTATTGCCGCTGGTGTAGCTCAGCCACTGCATGGTGTAGGGTGTAATCATGTTGTTGCGGGCCGGGAAATCGAGGCCGGGGTACACGCTGGCGGCAGGAACCATGGTGGTGAGGTGCGGCGGCAGTTCCTTGGCCGTGCTCCACTGGTCGAAACCGGCGTAGGAACCGCCCCACATGGCCACTTTGCCATTGCACCAGGGCTGTTTGGCCAGCCATTCCACCACATCGTAGCCGTCGCGGCCCTCGTTCTCAAACGGCGCAAATTTGCCTTCTGAATTGCCCCGGCCGCGCACGTCCACCAGCACGTACACGTAGCCGTGGCGGGCAAAATACATGGCTCGGTCCTGGTAGGCATCGCCTACATAAGGCGTGAATGTGAAGATGACCGGCAGCGGCTGCGCCATCACGCGCGGCTTAAATACGGTGCCGTTGAGCTTCACGCCGTCGCGCACCGGGATTTTCTGGCCCCAGATGAAGGTGACGGCCTTGGCGTCGGAATTGGTTTTCGCCGGGGTAGCGGCGTTGGCAGAAGGTTGGGCCTGTGCAAAAGCGGGTAGCACCAGCAGCAGCAGGAGAAAGAGGAAAGATTTGGTCATGAAAGGGGGAAGGAGTGGGGGTTGGGGGGAAAGTGGCGTTTTAATAATCGTATGTCATGCAGAGCACAGCGAAGCATCTCGCTCGGGGAGTAATCCAATTCGACAGGATTAGTGGTAGCACGCGAGATGCTTCGCGGCGCTCTGCATGACGTTCTTTCAGCAAATCATTTATGCCTTGTTGCTCACTGCGCCGGGGCCGGCGCGGCTACGGCGGCGGCACGGCTCACCTGCGCGGAAAACCGTTCCACGGCCGCGGCGGTGCGCTTAATCTGCTCGTCGGCTTCGGCCCATTTGCGTTCTTCCACGGCTTCGCGGATGCCGGGCAGGGTTTTCACGCCGTAGCCGGTGTAGAAGCCGGGGGCGTAAATCTGGTGGCGGTACCAGGGGCGGCGGGGGAGGCCTTCGGCGCTCAGTAATTGCTGCTCAGCTTGGTAGAGCAATTGGTCCAGTTCCTTCTTGCGGTCGTTGGAAAGGCTCGTGTTGGTTTTGCGGGCCTGGGCGTAAGCGTTGGCGCTTTGCTCCAGCTTGAGCAAGGCATTATCGAGCGGCGCGAAGTTGAGGTAGGGCACAGCTTCCCGGGCCTTGGGCGGGAGCAGGGTTTCGGTGGGGTCGGCCACGGCTTCGTAGCGCTTCTCGGCGAGAAGCTTGGCCTGCTTGTCGGTTTCGGTGCGCATGTTGTCGGTGAGGAGCTTCACCTCGGTGCCGTACTTGGCCACGGTGTTGGAGAAGTTCTGGAACTCGAAGGGCAGCACGTCGGCATTGACTAAGCGCAATGAAGCCCGGCCCATGGTTTGGGCCAACACCTTGCAGTAGGCAAAATTGGGGTCCTTGAAGCGGGTGAAGTGGTCGAAGGAATCGTAGATGGAGTGGTACTCGCCGCCTTCGCCCTCGCCGCCAAAACCCACGTTCATCGACGGGATGCCGAGGTGCTGGATGTAGGGCGAATAATCGGAGCCAGCGCCCAGCGCGGCAATGCGCAGGTCGGCGCGGTCGCGGGCGTCTTTCTGGGCTTCGGGGTTGCCATTTATCAGGTCAAAGGCCCGGCGCCGGTCGTTAATGGACATGTTCTTTTCGGGGTCGATGACGTCGCGGCCCACTTGGTTAAAGAACTTTTCGAGCGTGTGCGAGCCCGCGGCGAAGAGAAAGCCCCGCTCGCTGTTGTCGGTATTCAGGTACGCTACCACGTTCTTCTGCAGCTGTTTGGCGTTGGTCTCGGCCCATTCGGTGGAGCCCAGCAGGCCGGGCTCCTCGCCGTCCCAGGCGCAGAACATGAGCGTGCGCTTGGGCCGCCAGCCGGTTTTGTACAGCTCGCCGATGGCGCGGGCTTCTTCCAGCTCCGCCACCATGCCGGAGAGCGGGTCGCTGGCGCCGTTCACCCAAGCGTCGTGGTGGTTGCCGCGCATCACCCACTGTTCGGGGTAGAGGCTGCCTTTCATCGTGGCAATGACGTTGTAGACCGGCTCATTTTTCCAGTTGAATTCCAACTTCAAATGCACCTTGGCCGGCCCCGGGCCTAGGTGGTAGGGGATGGGCAGGCCACCGCGCCAGGCATCCGGCGCCATCGGGCCAGCCAGGGCCGCCAGCAGGGGCTGGGCATCGCCGTAGGAAATGGGCAATACCGGGATTTGGGTGAGCGTTGGGGCCTTTTTGTAGTCAAGACGCTTGGCGTTTTTGGTGGAGCCGTAGCCGGGCGTGAGCGGGTCGCCGGGGTAGGTGGGCATGTCGAGCACGGAGCCGCGCTGGGCGCCGGTTTCGGGCTTGAACGCGCCTTTGGGGTACACGTCGCCCTGGCCGTAGCCGTCGTCTTTGGGGTCGGAGTAAATCAGGCAGCCGATGGCGCCTTTTTCAGCCGCCACTTTGGGCTTGATGCCGCGCCAGGAGCCGCCGTATTTGGCGATGACGATTTTGCCCTTCACGTCGATGCCGCGGCGCTCCAGCTCCTCGTAGTCGCGGGGCACGCCGTAGTTCACAAACACCAGCTCGGCGGTCACGTCGCCGTCTTTCGAGAAGCAGTTATAGGTGGGCAGCTGCTCGGCGGTTTGGCCGGAAGTGGCGTCTTCGGCCAGCGGCTTTTCCGTGAGGCCGGCTTTGAATGGGGTAGGGGCCACCATTTCCAGCAGCCGCAGCTTGGGCGTGGGAAACAGCACGTACGACACGTCGATGCGGGTTTCATAGCCCCAGGACTTGAACAGGCCGGCCATAAAATCGGCGTTGTCCTTGCCGTGCGGCGAGCCCACGTGGTGGGGCCGGGAGGCCATCCGCTTCATCCAATCCCGCAGGTTGTCGGTTTTGAGTTGGGCGTCGAATTTCGTTTCGAGCTGGTACTGGGCAGTGGCCGCGGCGGCGTCAAACCCCAGCAGCGGCTTGGGTTCGGCCGGGGCAGTTTGGGCGAAGGCGGGGGCACTCAGCAGCAGGCTGGCCGTGAGGAAGTAAGCGTAGCGTTTTAGCTTCATATTCCTTGCAGAAAATGGGCGGGCAGCTGTTAAAACCAACCGCCCGGTGAATCTGCGAAAGGTAGCGCAAATCAGATACTTCCGGCTAACTGCTTTTGACCTTTTACTAACTTCTCAAAAGCCAAAACGCCGCGCCGCGCCACAATGGAGCAGCGCGGCGCTAGCGGGTCCGCAAGGAGCCAATAATTCTCTAGCCGCTGTAACCGCCGCCGCTCTCGGGCTCGGTGGCGCTGCCGCCGGGCTCTACTTCGCGGGGCAGTTCGGGCTCGGTTTTGATGGCCACGTGGCTGTAGTCGGGCGCGCCGTTGCCGGCGGGCTCGGGGGCTTCGGCGAAGGTGCGCTCAATGTCCGACATGTCGAATTCGGCCACCGGCGTGCCAAAACTCACCTTGGCCGTGATGCGGTACTCCACAATGCGGTTGTCGCGCACCTTGCAGCTTTGGTCTTTGATGAAGACCGACGAAATATTGGGAATAGACGCGCTGACGCTTTGCACGGCGCGCTGCACGGCGTCTTCAAAACTCTTCTCGGACGAGGCGAGGACTTCAATAACTTGTTTGATGGAGGACATGGGGCAGGGTGATGTGGAAATGTGTTGGTGGTAGCGCTTCCGGAGCTTTTTCGTTTCCGGCGCTGCCGCTGTGTACGCGCCAAGCCATTTGGCGGCTATTTCGGTTAGAATAAAAGCTGCCGTTCGGCCGCGCTGTACTTTTGCGCACCGGGCTGGCTTTCACCAGCGCCTCAACCCTTCTCTTAATCAGCACAACCAACCAATGGATTTCCGTACCGAAAAGGACACCATGGGCACCGTGCAGGTGCCAGCTACCGCCTATTGGGGCGCGCAAACGCAGCGTTCCATCGAGAATTTCCCCATTGCCCAGGACATCAACAAGATGCCCAAGGAAATCATCGCCGCCTTCGCCTACCTGAAGAAAGCCGCTGCCCTCACCAACCGCGACGCCGGCGTGCTGCCCGCCGACAAGGCCGAGCTGATTGGCAAAGTGTGCGACGAAATTCTGGCCGGCCAGCTGGCGGATTCGTTCCCTTTGGTGGTGTGGCAAACCGGCTCGGGCACGCAGAGCAACATGAACCTGAACGAGGTGATTGCCTACCGCGGCCACGTGCTGCAAGGCGGCCAGCTCACGGACGAGAAGAAGGCGCTGGCCCCGAACGACGACGTGAATAAGAGCCAGAGCTCGAACGACACCTTCCCAACGGCCATGCACATCGCGGCCTACAAAATCCTGAAGGAAACCACCGTTCCCGGCATCGAGAAGCTGCGCGACGCGCTGAAAGCCAAGTCGGAGGAGTTCATGGACATCGTGAAAATCGGCCGCACCCACTTCATGGACGCCACGCCCCTCACCTTGGGCCAGGAGTTTTCGGGCTACGTCTCGCAGCTCGACCACGGCCTGCGCGCCATCAACAACACCTTCGCGCACCTGAGCGAATTGGCGCTCGGCGGCACGGCCGTGGGCACGGGCATCAACACCCCGCCCAACTACTCGGTGAACGTGGCCCAGCACATTGCCGACCTCACCGGCCTGCCCTTCATCACGGCCGAAAACAAATTTGAGGCCCTGGCCGCCCACGATGCCATCGTGGAAGCCCACGGCGCCCTGAAAACGGTAGCCGTGAGCTTAATGAAAATTGCCAACGACATCCGCATGCTCAGCTCCGGCCCGCGCGCTGGCATCGGCGAAATCGACATTCCGGACAACGAGCCCGGCTCGAGCATCATGCCCGGCAAAGTGAACCCCACGCAGTGCGAGGCCATGACCATGGTAGCGGCCCAGGTGATGGGCAACGACGTGGCCATCACCGTCGGCGGCTCGATGGGCCACTTCGAGCTGAACGTGTTCAAGCCGATGATGATTTACAACTTCCTGCACTCCGCCCGCCTCATCGGCGACGTGTGCGTGAGCTTCACCGACAAGTGCGCCTCGGGCATCAAGCCCATCAAAGCCAACATCAAAAAGCACGTTGACAGCAGCCTGATGCTCGTGACGGCCCTCAATCCGCACATCGGCTACTACAAAGCCGCCGAAATTGCCCAAACCGCCCACAAAAACGGCTCAACCTTGAAGGAAACCGCCCTCCAGCTGGGCTACCTGACCGAAGCCGAGTTTGACGAGTGGCTGAAACCTGAGGAAATGGTGGGCCGGTAGATACACTCGCTTTCCTCTCAACTCAAGCCCGTCATGCTGAGCGCAGCCGAAGCATCTCGCGTGTGGTAGTAATCCCAGTCGATTGGATTTGCTACCACACGCGAAATGCCTCGGCTGCGCTCAGCATGACGTTTTATTTAGGAAACCGCTGAGCGGCTTTTCTTTTTTACCAGCATCTTTGCCCCGATGGATTTCTCTGCGAACGTCGTTCTCGAAAACAACCGCGCCCGCCTTCGGCCCTTGGAAATTGGCGATTACGAAGCCCTCAAAGCCGTGGCTTTTGAGGAGGTGCTCTGGCGCTACACCCTCACCCGCGGCGATGACGCGGTGAGCCTGGCTGCCTACATCCGCCAAGCGCTGGAGGCGCGGGAGCAGGGGCTGCGCTACCCGTTCGTCATCGTCGACCGGAAAACGGGCGCCGTGGCCGGTAGCACCAGCTACTACAACGTAGTGCCGGCCGACCAGCGCCTGAGCATCGGCTACACCTGGGTGGGCACGGCGTTTCAGCGCTCGGGGCTGAACCGTGCGGCCAAGCATTTGCTGCTCAGCCACGCCTTTGGGCAGCTGGGCTACGAGCGGGTGGAGCTGGAAACGGACTCCCGCAACGAGAAGTCCCGCACCGCCATGGCCCGCATGGGCGCCACCGAGGAAGGCACCCTGCGCAGCCACCGGCCCACGCAGGGCGGCATTCGGCGAGACACGGTCATTTTCAGCATCATCAGGTCGGAGTGGTCGGAGCTACGGCAGTCGGTATTTCAGGAATTTGAACCCCGTGGCTGAGCCCGCTCCCCCTACTTCGCAACGGCTGCGCCCGCCCGATGGGCTATGGCGCCGGCGCGTGGCCAGCTTCGGGCACGCCTTCCGGGGCGTGTGGGCGGCATTGCGCTCTGAAGTGCACCTGCAATTTCACGCCTTGGCCACGGTGGTGGTGATTGGGCTAGGGTTTTATTGTAACCTAACCCGGCTGGAATGGGCGCTGGTGGCCCTAGCCATCGCCAGCGTGTGGGCCGCCGAACTGGTAAACACCGCCATTGAAGCCCTCACCGATTTGGCTTCGCCGGCCTACCATCCGTTGGCGGGCAAGGCCAAGGACGTGGCGGCGGGGGCCGTGCTGCTGGCGGCTCTGGGGGCGCTGGTGGTGGGAGCGTTGGTGTTTGGGCCGCATGTGCTTGCCGGCCGCCAGTAGCCCGTTCAGCGTAGAAGAGCCGCGGGCAAAGCCAACGAAATGAAGCAGAAAAACCAACTCATTGGATAAGCCCGGCGTAAAGCAGGCGGAAGTGCGGCGCGGCCTGACTGTTGATTTGATTAATTCCCTTGAAATGAAAAATCTGCTCGCCTTAGCCCTTTGCGCTCTGCTCGCCTCGGCCTGTGCCCACAACCAAGTGAGCGTGACCACACCCACCACGCCGCCCACCACCGGGTACGCGAGCGGCCCCGACACACCTGCCCCCACCAGCGCCAATACCGTGGACCCCGTGCCGGCCCGCGTGGCCGTATCCGATACCACCGCGCGCCCAGCTTGGCTGAAAGCGCGCATTGCCGCCGTGCTGAGCGAACGCAAGCGCAACCCCATTACCCGCATTCTGAGCTACAGCTACGGCGGCCAAACGGTGTACTACCAATCGGCACCGTGTTGCGACCAATATTCGCAGGTATTTGACTCACAGGGCCGCTTGGTGTGCCAGCCCGATGGCGGCATTACGGGCAAGGGCGACGGCAAGTGCCCCGATTTCGAAAAAAACAAAGCCAACGAAAAACTGGTCTGGCAAGACCCCCGCTAAGAGTAACGGAGTAGCGCAGAACTAAAGAGTAGGTTTCTTTTCTGTTTTCTGCACTCACTTGGTTACTCAGTCAATCAGTCATTTTTTAAATTATGAATACGCTAGAAAAACTCGGTGCTTTCAACGTGTGGGCCAATACCACGGTGCTCAAGCGCCTCGACGAAGTGGCCGCTACTGGCCAGGAAATCCCGCCCGTGGTGCTGCGCCTGTTCAGCCACGTGCTCAATGCCCAAGCCATCTGGATTTCGCGCATCGGCGGCACAGCCAGCCCCGTGAAAGTGTGGCAGGAGCACGACTTGGCCACGTGCCACCAACTGCACCAGCAAACTTCTGAACCCCTGCACCAACTGATGGTGCAGGCCGATGAAACGGAGTTGCAGCGCCTGATTTCCTACACCAATTCGCTGGGTGACAGCTACGACAGCATGGTGCACGATATCCTGACCCACGCCGTGGTACACGCCAGCTACCACCGCGCCCAAGTGGCCACCCGCCTGCGCGACCACGGCTTCGAGCCCGTCAATTCCGATTTTATTACGTACTGCCGCGAGTTGTCGGCGGCCGCCAAGCAGGCCGTGCCGAGCTTGTAAAGCAGCTACTTTGTGGTCTCGAAAACCCTTCCCAACCCGGAAGGGTTTTTTAGGGGCTTTTCCCACCGAAGCTCCGCCGTTTTATGTCCGAAATCCTTTCATCCCTTCCCGTCATCGCCCCGGAACGCCTCCGCAGCGCTTATTCCTACGCGGCTTACCGGCAGCTTCTCGACGAATTGATGGCCCAAAACCGCACCACGGGGCCCAACCAAAGCGAGCAGCTTGTCCACTACGCGCACCTCAACATCACGCGTATGCAGCGTCTGGACAAGACCATCCAGCTGCTGCCCGAACTGCAGCAGGTGCTCGCGCAACTGCCGCAGCACTACGTGTGGCTGGTGATTACCGAAGGCTGGTGCGGCGACGCCGCCCAGCTGGTGCCCGTGCTCGAAGCCATTGCCCGGTCCAGCCACAGCAAGCTCACCACGCGCTACGTGCTGCGCGATGAAAACTTCGACCTCATGGACCGCTACCTCACCCACGGCGGCCGTTCCATTCCCAAGCTCGTCGTGCTCCACGCCGACACCCTCACCGAAGCCGCTACGTGGGGCCCGCGCCCCGCGCCGGCGCAGGAACTGTTCACGCGCCTCAAGCACGAAGGCGTACCCTACCAGGAATTCGCGACGCAGCTACACGGCTGGTACGCCAAAGACCGCACCCTCAGCACCCAGCGCGAACTTTTGGCCCTGCTGCAGCGGCTGTAAAGCCTTCTTTCAGCGAAGCCATAACAACCAAAAAGCCCCAACCTCGCGCGAGGTTGGGGCTTTTTGGTTGTTATGGCTTCGCTGATTAGTTGAGCGCCGTGGTGCCCAGGTCCGTGACGTTGTCGTTGGTAACCACCACGCCGGTGCGGACGACATTGGTGTAAGCAGCTTGGCCGGTAGGGGCCGTGGTGCTGGGGAAGAAC
The DNA here is from genome assembly GCF_015694725.1 of Hymenobacter jeongseonensis. Taxonomy (GTDB): domain Bacteria; phylum Bacteroidota; class Bacteroidia; order Cytophagales; family Hymenobacteraceae; genus Hymenobacter; species Hymenobacter jeongseonensis. The sequence continues at coordinate 152,444 of NZ_JADQDQ010000001.1, forward strand.
TCCACGCGGTAGGTACCGGCGGCCAGGCCACCGAGCTGGTAGGCGCCCGACGCATCGGCCGACGTGCTAACCGTATCAGGACCGAGAATGGTGGAGCGAATGGCCAAAATCTGGGGCAGGGCCGCCGCCGGGTTCACCGTGCCGCGAATGCCGGCGCGCAAGCCCTGCGCCACCACCCGAATCACGGGCTTGAGCAGGTAGCGCTCTTTTTTGTCGTTGCCGGGGCTCCAGTTGCCGCGCTCCACAATGGACTTGGCCACGTCGAAATCGAGCAGCAGCTGGAAGGTTTCACGCTCGCGCAGGGTGGCTTTGTTCAGCTTCAGTTTCACGCCGGAAGTTTGGCCGCTGGGGGTTTTGAGGTCGTAGCGCTGGCCATCGCGGCCAATCACATAGCTATCGGGGCCGAGGATGAGGCGAATTTCCTTGAGGTCGCCGGGGGCGAAATCCTCGCTAACCAGCAGCGCCGACTTGCCGTTGACGTACTCCAGCACGTTGATGGCCTGGGGCGTGAAGGTCAGCATTTTCCAGCCATCCGGGTCGTTTTCCTCTTTCAGATGCACTTCTACCTGGCGCACGTCCAGCACCACGCTACGGAAATTGCCGGGGGCGTCCGTGAGGCGCACTTCGAGCTTGGACGTTTCGGCTCCGTTCGAATCAGAATCTTTGGAGCAGCTAGCCAGGCCCAAGAGCGCAACGCAAGCCAGGGGAAATAGACGAGTAATCTTCATGAGGAAACGGATGAGGTTAATCAAGTGGTCGTGAAACGGCCCACCTAGGCCGTTGGTTGCCGGCCCGGGGCAATAATACTGCCAACCTTATTAACGCCATGTTCCAATTGTATTATTTCGTGGAATCTGCGGGCGTGGGCTCAACCGGCTTAGGCTTGGCTTTGGGCTTCCCAAAGAGGCTATTCAGGCCTTGACCAACCTGGTTGCGCAGGCGCGCCTGGGCTTCCAAACGGGCTTTTTCGGCCACGGTACGGGCCTTTTCTTCCGCGGTTTGGTCGGCGGCGGCTTCGGTTCGGGTGGTGCTGTCGCGCTGGGCCTGCTTCTTCTGGGCGAGGCCCAGAAGCGCATCGGTCAGTTTGGTTTTTACCACGTTCGTGACAATGGCTTTGCCTTGGTCTTTCACGCTGCCGCTGGTCAGTTTCACCACGGGGCTGGTCATGGTGCCGCCAATGTTCAGGCCTAGCGTTACGCGCTCAGTGCCCTGAATGTCCTTCACGCCGGTGAGCTGCGTGAGCTTGCTCGACAGGGCGCTGCCCAGCTTGCCGGTGGGCACGTTCAGGGCAGTGACGTAGGCCAGGGCCCCCGACAAACTGTTCGAGCCGCCAAAGGTCATTTTCACGTCGCCGACAGTCAGGTCGAAGGGCTGCACCACCAGGTTGCCGTTCACGATGTTAGCCTGAATGGCCTTGTTCACCACCACCAGCGTTTTCAGCTCGGGCAGCGTGGTTAGGCTGGCAATTTTGCTCATCACTTCCGACTGGTTGATGGCGGCCTTCACCACGTCCACCACTCCTTTGCCCGTGAGCGTGGCCAGGTTGGGCAGCATGTCGGCCCCCATTTCGCCGCTCACGCTGAAGTTGGTGCCGAACACCCCTTCCACCTGCGCCGCCAGCGGCACCAGCCGCTTAATGGTGGTGAACGCCGAAAAAGCATTCTGGATGTCGAGGTTCTTGATGTTCAGCCCAAAGTCGAATTTGGGATGCGCCAGGTTTTTGCTGCTGTAGCTGCCCGTGGTGCCGAAGGTGCCACCCAGAGTATTAAAGGTCATGTTGTTGAGCTTGGCCATTTCGTCGCGCACCGTCACGGTGCCCGCCACATTGCTGAGCTTGAGGTTGTCATACGTCACGTTATCCACGCGGCTGTTCAGTACCAGGTCAAAGTATTTGGGGATTTGCAGCACGCCTTCGGCTTTGGCCGGGGCTTTGCCGCCGGTGGCCGTGGGCTTGGCCGACACCTCGTCCACCATCCACTCGTTCACATTGAAATTGCGCGAGTTCACGTTCATGGTGCCCTTCAGCGACTGTCCTGGCGTGAAGAGGTAGCCCATGTAGTTGCTCACCGTGCCCGAGGCCGCAAAATCGGAGCTGCCGGCCATGCCGGTCAGGCTTTGCAGGTTAATCTGGTTGTTGTTGAACGTGGCCGTGCCGCTGCTGATTTTCACGCCCTGCGGCAGGTCTTTGCTCTTGTAGGTCACGTTATTGGCTTTTACCGTGCCGCTGGCCACCACGTTCTGGTAGCGGCCGGCTTCCACGTCGGCCATGTTGCCCTTGGCCGCAATGTTGCCGGCCACGCGGCCGGTCACGGTCATGCCTTCGAGGGGGAAAATCTTGGTGATTTTCGTCAAGTCCACCGTGCCGCGCACGTTGGCATCGAACACCGGCTTGTCGATGTTGCGGGCCGTGAGTCGGCCTTCCAGCGGCTCGCCTTCCAGCACCATCCGGAACTGCGGCAGATTAATTTGGGTGTCGTTGACCTTGCCCGTGGTGTTCACCACCGTGCCGTTGAGGTTGATGTTCTCAATCGGGGCCGGGAACTGCGCCGACTTTACAAAGCCGTTGGTGAGGCGAATGGCGGCGTTGACCACCGGCATCTGCGTCTTGGAATAAATGCCCTTCGCCGTGCCATCCACGAACAGTTGCCCGCGCATGGCCAAATCCTTCACCGGGTACACTTTCAGGGCCTCGGCCAGGTTCACGTTGGCTTTCACGCGGCCATCCACGCGCATCGGCTCCAGGCCGTCGATGGCGATGTTGCCGTCCACGGGGTTGGGGCCCAGGTCGAGGTGAAACTGCGGAATGTTCACCTTCACGTTGTTGGTGTAGCCCGAGGGATTATCCACCTGCATTTTCAGGTTGATGTTTTTGGCCGCCTGAGGCAAGTCCGGGTATTTGAACTGCCCATTGGTCACGGCCAGGTTCACGCCGTAGCCGGGCATTTTCACCTCGTTCTGCGTGCCCTTGTAGTAGCCATCGAAGGCCACTTTGCCGCTGGTTTCGATGTTCTTAAACTTCTCCGTGTACACGCCCGGCACCAGACTCAGCAAGGTTTTAAAATCCGTTTCCAGCGCCTTGAACGTGAGGTCGTAGGTAATATCCGTCTCATTGGGCAGCCCGATGGCCCCGGCAAAGCTGAACGGGAAGTCGTTGAGCTTTATTTGGTTGTCTTTGAACGTGTAGAGGCTCTTGTTCAGGTCCATGTTCATGGTCACGTCGGCGTCGAGTTGCTTGTTGCTCACGTAGGCCACGCCGTCGTAGGTCATGTCGAGGTCGGCGGCGGTGGTCTGCGAGGTCATGTCGAACACGTTGCTTTCGAAGTCCCCGCTGCCGGAGTGGTTCACGCCGCTGGCCTGCATGGCAAAGGGCAGGGTCAGGTCTTCGTAGCGCAGGCGGCCGTCGGTCATTTTCCAGCCCTTGATGGCGAGGTGCACTTGGCTGGTGTCCTGCCCTTTGGCCGCGGCGGCGGAGTCCGAAATCATAACGTCCCAGTTGGCCAAGCCGCTCTTCAGCACCCGCAGGCTCAGGTCGGGCCGCTCCAGCTCAATGGTTTTAATGTCTATCTCGCCGCCGCGCACCACGCTCATCACGTCGAGGCCCACTTGCAGGTTGGGCAGGTAGGCCAGCGTGTCGCGGCTGAACGAGTCGAGGCCAATCACGCGCAATTCCCGGATGTTCACGGTCATGTCCGGGAACGAGCGGAGCAGGCTCACGTCAATATTGGCGGGGTCGTACTGCACCGTGGCACGCACGCGCTGGGCAATCTGCTTGTCGGCCAAGGCCCGCAGCTTGTCTTTAAACAGCACCGGCGCCAGGGCCAGGGCCGCTACCAGCACCACCAAAAATATACCGATACCCAACAGGATTTTCCGCATAGCAGGGGACAATTAGTTATTCCAAACAAAGGTAGAACCCACGAACTACCGCTTTTTTTCAGTAGCGAGGACAAAATCGAGCCAAACGTTGCGTTCGCAAAATCGCCACGTCCGGCGGAAGCCATCCGCCACTCATTTGCTCTTTCTCCACGCACTTCGGCATAAATGCAATATTACCCGGTTGCGTTCATGCCTCCGAATACGCTCACGGCACGGACTTTCCAGAACGCATTTCTGCTGAAAAAGGCTCATTAGGCCGGTTATGCATAAAAATATGGCTCGGCTTATTCTAATAAAATAGCAAATCACTCAATTAGATAAGTGATATATTATTGCTAAATTTTCATACTCGTATTTTTCCATTATATTTGTTCGCCTTGATTGGTTTCTTATAAAGCCTTGATATAGCCGGGTGCTTTACCAAGAGCTACAACCAAGAAATACCTGCTGCATTGCCGGTGCTTAAACAGCAACTGGCCAAACATTTAATCCCTAAGTTGATTTAGCCTCCCTAATAGGGTTCGTTTCTAGTTTTCCTATCTTTCATGAAGCTCTTCTCTACCTTTCTGGCCCTTGGGCTGGCGCTGACTTCTTTTGCTGGCCAAGCGCAGGACACTGCCCTGAGCCTGATGGGCAATGTGCAGTCCGACGACCAAAAATCGTTGGCCGGAGCCGCGGTCACGGTTATTCATCTGCCTTCGGGCACGCGCTACGCGGCGGCGGCCAACGAAGCCGGCCGGTTTTCGATTGCCAATCTGCAGGCGGGTGGCCCCTACCTGATGCGGGTGGGCGGCGGCGGCTACCGCCCCCAAACCGTAGAAAGCATCTTTTTGGAAAAAGGAAAAACCGCTACGTTCACCATCACCCTAAGCAAGCTCGAAACCGAAACAACCGGCAAAACGCGTTCCGGCCGCCACGCGACTACGGCTGTTCATTCCGAAGCATTGGCGGCGGAAAGCGTGGTTGGCGGCCCGGTTTTGATTACCACTTCAAGCAATTCGTACGGAACGGCGAAGGCTCCGCCGCAATCCATTGTCGCCTCCATCGCCGCGGCAGCGCCCGTGATTTCGGCCCCGAAGGCGGCGAGCCCGGGAGCCAGTGGCCCTAATCTCACGGCCAAGGCGGCCCGCCCGGCCCGCTACCGCCGCGGCGCCAACGACAAGCCCGAGCCAACCAAAGGCGCCGCTCCGCTTGTCGGGGGCCACTTCGATGCTGCCAGCGGCAACTACATCTACGAGACTGGCTCGCCCATCTCGCTCAAGCTACCGTCCGGCGCAGTAATCAAAGAAGTTGGGGATAAGTCCACCGAGAGCAACCTATACCGGTTTCTTACTAACCCCAAAGCACAAATCGATACCGTCGACCTCACCCACGGCTGGTACAATTTCGACCGGGTATTTTTTCATGCCGGCAAGGCCACGCTCACGGCAGAATCCCTCAACCAGCTGAAGAACGTGGCGGCCATTCTGCGCGCCTTCCCGCAATCCCGCATCAAGCTGGGTGGCTACACCGACAGCACCGGAACTTCCAAGGTAAACCGGCAACTCAGCGAGGCCCGGGCCCGCATGGCCTGGTCCAGCCTCGTGGACATGGGCATCAGCCCCGGCCGCATCGACGCCCGAGGCTACGGCCCCCGCTACGCCATTGCGCCCAATACCACCGAAGAAGGCCGGGCCATGAACCGCCGCCTGAGCCTGAAAGTGCTGCAGAAGTAAGCGACTGGTTGCCCTAGCCGCGGGGTATCAGGCCGTACCTTCGCAGGGCCGGCCGTACTAAACGGCAGGTTGGCGGCGTTTTCCCGGTCCCTATGCCCGTGCTCTATCCCTCGTTGCTTGCCGGCCGACGGCTTGCCCTGGCGGCAGGGCTGCTGCTCGGCACCGTGGCCGGAGCGCGGGGGCAGGACGTGTTTTTCTCGCAGCCCTTTGCCACGCGCCTCCACACCAACCCTGCCTTCACGGGGCTGGTCGACGACTACAGCGTCACGCTGAGCTACCGCAACCAGTTTCCGCGCTTGGCCGGGGCTTTCGTCAGCACCCAGGCCGCCGCCGACCTGCGCCTCGACCGGCCGGGCCAGCACCACGCCCTGGGCCTGCTGCTCAACCAGGACCGGAGCGGAGCAGTGGGCTACACCCGCCTGGAAGTGGGCGCCCTCTACGCCTACCATACCCGCCTGAACGAGAAATTGGCCCTCAGCGGCGGCCTGCGGGCCAGCTACGGCCGCCAGCGCGTCGGATATGATAATTTCGTGTTTGGCGACCAGATTCTGGAAGATGGCACCGTGGTGGGCCCTTCGGCAGAGTTGCTGGATTTTCAGCCCGTTAACTACCTCAGCCTGGGTACCGGTGCCGTGCTCTATACCGAGCAAGGCTGGCTCAGCCTGGCCGGCCAGCACCTCAACCAGCCCAGCCTGGGATTTCAGCGGCAAAGCCAGTTGCCGCTGCAGTTGAGCTTATCGGGCGGCTATAAATTCTTTATCGTGAAGCCCGCCACTGGAGTGGCCACCCAGGAAGTGAGCTTCACGCCGGTGGGGGCCTATTCCCGGCAGGGCGGTTCGCAGCGCACCGAAACGGGGATGTACTTCACGGCGTCGCCCGTGACGCTGGGGGCGGTTTACCGCAATATTTTTTCACCCAGCGACGTTGGGTCTCAGCACATCCTGGCCGCGGTGGCGGGCATCCGAGCGGGAGGCCTGCGCCTGGGCTACAGCTACGACGTGGGGGTGAGCCGCCTGAGCGCCGACTTGGGGGGCGCCCACGAAATAACGCTGGCCCTGTATGCATTTGACCGCCTGGAAAATGCCTATCGCCGCCTAAAAAGGCGCGTTTACCCAGTGGCCCCTTGTCCGGCATTCTAATTTTTTGTACTATTGTGTCCTAATTGCCCTTGCTAACCCCTCCTCCCTCATAGTCATTTTAACTTTGTTATGAACTTTCCAAATTATTTACGCTTGGCCGTAGTGGGCCTTGTGACCTTAGCCAGCTGTGGCAAAGGTGGGCCGCCCACTGCTTCGAAGCCAGGTAAATATTCCTCTACTACGGGCATTGAGTACAACACTGAGAAGGGGATGGCCGTGGCCAACTTCAAGTCGGTACCCGAAGGTCCGGGCCTTATTTTTATCGAAGGTGGCCGCACTGTCCTGGGCTCGCAGTCGGAAGACGTGACCATGACGCACGACAACATCGAGCGCACGGTGACCATCGCCTCGTTCTACATGGATGAAGCCGAGGTGGCCAACATTCACTGGTTGGAATACCTGCACTTCATCCGCACCGACTCGGCCGAAGAATTTTATCGGTCGGCGTTGCCCGACACTACGGTGTGGGCGCGCGACCTGTCGTTCAACGACCCCTACGTAACCTACTACCTGCGTTACCCTGGCTTCCGCTACTTCCCCGTGGTGGGCGTGAGCTGGCTGCAGGCCGATGACTATTGCACCTGGCGCACGGCGCAGGTGAACCAGCGCTTGGCTGGCGAAGGCAGCGACGGCGGTTCCAAGAAAAAGGGCGGCGGTTTGTTCGGTCGCAAAAAGAAAGCTGACGCGGCGGATGCCGGCGCCGAAGGCACGGCCAGCAACGGAGGTGATGCCAAGAACAATATCTCAATTGAAAACGGCAACGTGCTACCCAACTACCGCCTCCCCACCGAGGCCGAGTGGGAATATGCCGCCCAAGCCCTCGTTGGTACGCAGGAGGTTGGCAATGAAAACCAGGAGGAGAAGCGCATTTACCCGTGGGATGGCAAAACTACCCGCAACGCCTACGGCCGGAAGCAGGGCCAGTTCCTGGCGAACTTCAAGCGGGGCCGCGGCGACTACGCCGGCATCGCCGGTAGCCTGAACGACGGCGCCATGATTACCGAGTACATCTACTCGTACCCCCCCAACGACTACGGCCTCTACAACATGGCCGGCAACGTGAACGAGTGGGTGCAGGACGTGTACCGTCCCCTCTCGTACCAGGACGTGGAAGACTTGAACCCCTTCCGTCGCAACGGCGTAGCCGACCCGGCTGACAAATACGACAAGAAAAACTACCAGTCGCTGATTGACGACCACGTGCGCGTGTACAAAGGTGGTTCGTGGCGCGACGTAGCCTATTGGCTCTCGCCCGGCACCCGTCGCTTCATGGCCGAGGATTCGGCAACGGCAACCATTGGTTTCCGTTGCGCAATGATTAACGCAGGCTCGAACAAATAATCGGGCTACCATAAAAAGGGCCGTTCCTAACCAGGAGCGGCCCTTTTTTTATGCCTTGCGTTTTCCACCGCTTTAGCGGTCAGCGCAGGCGATGGTAGCGATGCTGACTTCGGCGGCCCCCGCCGCCAGCAGCACGGCGCCGCAAGCTTCCAGGGTAGCGCCCGTGGTTAGCACGTCATCGACGATGAGAATGCGGCGGCCGATAATCGAGGTGGGGTTTTCTACTTCAAATACCGTGGCCACGTTTTCCCAGCGCTGGGCGCGGTTCTTTTTGGTTTGGGTATTGGTGTTGGTGGTGCGGCGGAGCGCAGTGGCGCTGGCGGGCACTTTCAGCCCTTCGGCCAGGCCCGTAGCGAAGGCAGCAGCCTGGTTGTAGCCGCGCTTGGCCAGCTTTTTCGGGTGCAGCGGCACGGGCACAATCAGGTCGAAATCGGCGGCGAGGCCTGCATTGTGTAATTCGGCGCCGTAGAGCTGGCCCAGTGCAGTGCCTACGTCGCGCTGGCCTTGGTACTTGAGCTCGTGGAGCAGGTTTTGGACGCGGCCGTGGCGCACAAACCGCAGATAGCTCAGCGCATGGCGGATGGGCAGCTTGCCCCAAAACCGCCTACCCAGCGGGTTTTGCTCGGGTGGCAGCAGGTGGAAATCGGTGTAAGGCAATTCGGCCCGGCAGCCGGTGCAGAGGTGGTTTTCGCCCGTCACCAGCGGCTCGCGGCAGGCCAGGCACAGGCGCGGGAAAATCAGCCCAATGAAATCGGCGGCCAGGGAGCGGAGCATGAAGGGTAGAAGCGAGGTTTTGGAGAGTAATTTTGGAGGAGCAATGTAGCCCGTTCTCGTGCATTGTGCTTCATCACAACGGTCCTGCTGAGCGCCGCCGAAGTATCTCGCCCGCTTCGTTGTTATCAAATTGATTACTGCTACACGCGAGGTGCTTCGGCGGCGCTCAGCAGGACCGTTCATCTTAACCCGCCCATCCAAATAACCAATGTCCCAAGTAACCGAATTCAACGAGTACCGCCAGCGGATGAACGAAACCATCATGGCGGCCGATAACAAGGTCATCAAGCGTTTTTTTAACCTCGACACCAATACCTATGCGCCCGGCGCCATCGACGTAAAAACCAAGGAAATGCTGGGCCTAGCCTGCTCCATGGTGCTGCGCTGCGACGACTGCATCAAGTACCATCTCGGCAAATGCTTTGAGGAAAAGCTCACCGACGAGGAGATTTACGAGGTGTTTGCCATTGCCAACATCATCGGCGGCAGCATTGTGATTCCGCACTTCCGCCGCGCGGTGGAATACTGGGAAATCCTAAAGACAGAGGCCGTAGCACCGGCGCCACCCCACGCCGAGCACGCGGTATGAGCGAGGACCTGACGCTCGCCGAACACCACGAATCCGAAGCCGACTTTGAGGCGCGCTGGGAAACGCTGATGCAGGAAATGGAAGCGCGCTTCGGCAAGCGGCCCGACCTGAACGCGCTGCTGCTGCTCATCGGCATTCAGGAGCTGAACCAAGGCATCACCACGTTCACCAAAGAGCAAAAGCAGGATTTGATGCACATCGCCACCTGCCGGCTTTTCAGCCTCAGCGGCCACTACGAGTTGGAGCGCGTGGACGAGGACGGCTGGCCGCACTACAAGCTGCTGCGGCCCGTGCCCTTCGCCAATCTGAAGGAACAGGAGCGCATGCTGAAGTGGCACGTGCTGGAGTACTTCATGCTGGACCCGGGAGACGACCTTTAAGTTAATAGCACGTCATGCAGAGCGCAGCGAAGCATCTCGCGTGCCGCCGCTAATTCAGTTGACCGGATTACTTAAAGCACGCGAGATGCTTCGCTGCGCTCTGCATGACGTTTCGATATTGTGAATCAATGAAAATCATTTCTTACAACGTCAACGGCTTACGCTCGGCCCTGAGCAAGGGCCTGCTGGACTGGGTGGCCGAAGCGGCGCCCGACGTGCTGTGCCTGCAGGAAATCAAGGCCGGGCGCGAGCCCATGGACGTTTCCGGGTTTGAAGCGTTGGGCTACTGCGCCTACCTGCATCCGGCCCAAAAACCCGGGTACAGCGGCGTGGCCACGTTCACGAAAGTAGAGCCCACGGCCGTGGTGCACGGCTGTGGCCAGAGCTGCTACGACGACGAAGGGCGCGTGCTGCGCCTGGATTTCGAGCATGTATCAGTCCTGAACACCTACATGCCCTCGGGCACGAGCGGGCCGGAGCGGCAGGCGTTTAAGGTGGAGTGGCTGCACTTTTTTCGGGACTACGTGGCCGGGCTAAAGGCGGGCAGCACGCCGCCGCTGCTCATTGGCGGCGACTTCAATTGCTGCCAAACGGCCATTGACCTGCACAACCCCAAGGCCAACCAAAACAGCCCCGGCTACACGCCCGAGGAGCGGCAGTGGTTCAAGGATTTCCTGGCCGATGGCTTCGTGGATACCTTCCGGCACCACCACGGCGAAGCGGTGGGCCACTATTCCTGGTGGAGCTACCGGGCCGGCTCGCGCCAGCGCAACGTGGGCTGGCGCCTCGACCATTGGCTGGCCGATGGCACCCTGCAACCCCGCCTGACCGGGGCGGGTCTGTTACCGGACGTGGTGCATTCGGACCACTGCCCGGCCTGGGTGGAGGTAATGTAGCGCGGACTTTTAGTCCGCGAGCAAGCCGCTTTGCGAAGGACTACTACTCGCGGACTAAAAGTCCGCGCTACATCCTCCGAACCAAGCGCCCCGTCTTGATGTATCTTTCCTGACTAAGACCTCACTTATGGAGATGACGATGGAGGGCGGAGCTTCAGGGGCTCAATACCCGGCCCTGGCGCGAGTACGGACGGAGCTGGAAGCTTTTAAACGCAAGTTTTACCTGAACCTGCTGGTGCGCGGCCTGCTGGTGGCGTGCGGCCTGTTGCTCACCTTTTTCGTGGTGTTCAACGGCCTCGAGTACTTCCTCTACCTGCCCACGGCGGTGCGGGCGGGGTTGCTGTTCGGGTTTCTGGCGCTGGTGGCCTACAGCTTCGTGCGCTGGATTTGGACGCCGCTGGCGGCCCTCACCAACCTGCGCCGGCTGCTCAGCGACGAGCAAGCCGCCCGCAGGGTAGGGGAGTTGTTTCCCGAAGTGCAGGACCGCCTGCTGAACGCGCTGCAGCTGCAGGGCCAGGCCCGCGACAACGCACTGATTGCGGCCAGCCTGGAGCAACGCGCCGCCCAAATGGGCACTATCTCCTTTGCGCAGGGCATCAATATCAAGCAGCAAAGCCGGCCGCTGTGGAAGTACGCGGCCGTGCCGGTAGTGGTGCTGCTGGCGCTGTTGGCTTTTTACCCCAGCTTTTTGGTGCAGGGCACGGAGCGCATCTGGCACTACAAGCGGGCATATTCGCCGCCGGCACCGTTTCAATTTGTGATTAAAAATCCGAAGCTGACAGCGTTTCGGGGCGAGGATTTTACGTTGGACGTGGGCGTGGCCGGAGAGGCCCTGCCGGCCGATGTCAGCATTGCCTTTGACGAGAGCGAGCGGCGCCTGAGCAAGGTGGCCGGGCGGGGCGACCAGTTTCGCTACACGTTTGAGCAACCGCAGGAAAACGTGACGTTCCAGTTGAAGGGGGCCGGCTTTAACTCGCCGGAGTACCAACTCACGGTGCTGGAACGGCCCAATCTGCGCGATTTCAAAGTAAATGTTACCTACCCGGCTTATACCGGAAAGGCGGCCGAAACCATTGAGAATGGCGGCAACCTGACGGTTCCCGAAGGCAGCACGGTGCGCTGGGAATTCGCGACAGCGGCTACCGATGAACTGGCCTTGGTATTCCAAAACCCGGATGAGACCTTGGCGGCCAGTGGCAACGGAGAAACTTTCGTGGCCACGCGGCGCATCCTGCGGTCGCAGCCCTACTTGCTACGGTTGAAAAACCCCGTTAGCCTGAACCGGGACCCGATTTCTTACCAGCTCACGGCCGTGCCGGACCTGGTGCCGACACTCACGCTCGAAGCCTTTCCGGATACGGTGACGCGGCGCTACTTGGCGTTGGGAGGCACCGTGCGCGACGATTATGGCCTCACCCGCCTGGAGTTGCACTACCGTTTGCTGCGCGGCGGCAATGCCCGAGCGGCCGGCAACTACGCCTCGCGCCCGCTGACTTTGCCCAGCGAAAGCGCTGGCACGTACGCCTACACCTGGAACCTGAACCCGCTGAACCTGCAGCCCGGCGACCGGCTCGAGTACTACGTGGAGGCGTGGGACAACGACGGCGTGCACGGCCCGAAGTCGGCGCGCACCCGGCCGGCGGAGTTCCGCCTGCCGGGCCGCCGCGAAATGCGCGAGGAGTTGACCGCCCAGGCACAATCGGTGGCGAGTGAAATGAGCCAAGCTGCCAAGCAAAGCGAGAAGCTGGAGCGTGAGCTGGCCAAGGCCCAGGACAAGCTCAAAACCAAGCGCGACCTGAGCTTTCAGGACCGCAAGCAGCTGGAAAACATGCTCGACCAGAAGCAGCAATTGAACGAGCAGGTGGAGCAGATGCAGAAAATGTTCGACCAGCTTCAGCAAAAGCAGGACCAGCTCAACCCCAAAAGCGAGGAGATGGCCAAAAAGGCCGAGGAGCTGAAAAAGCTCATGAACGACTTGCTGGACCCCGAAACGAAGAAGCTCTACGACAAGCTGCAAAAGCTGCTGGAACAGCAAAAGCAGCCCGATGCCGAGATGCGGAAGCTCCTGCAGCAGCTCGAAAACAAAGAGGACACCCTGCAAAAGGAGTTGGACCGCGCTCTGGAAATGTTCAAGCAAATGCAGCTTGAGCAGAAGGTGGAGGAAACCGCCAACAAGCTGGAAGAACTTGCTAAGGACGAAGAGAAACTGGCCGACAAAACCCAGCAGAACGACAAGGAAAATCCCGACAACAAGCTCTCGAACCAGGAGCAAAAAGCCAAGCAGGAGCAACTGAAGCAAGAGCAGGCCGAAAACCAGAAGGAGTTTGAGGACCTGAAAAAGGAGCTTCAGGAATTGAAGCAGATGGACAAGCAATTGGGCGACCAGAACGGCATGGACGAGCAAAAGCCCGACCAGGAGCAGACCGACCAGGATATGCAGGAAAGCCAGCAGCAGCTCGGCAAAAACCAGAACCAGAAGGCCGCCGCCAAGCAGAAAAGCGCCGCTCAGCGCATGAAAAAGATGGCGCAGAAAATGCGCGACCAGATGAGCGAGGAAGAAAGCGACCAGGCCCAGGAGAACATCGACGACCTGCGCGACATCCTCGAAAATCTGCTCACGCTCAGCTTCGACCAGGAAAACCTGATGAAGGATTTCCGCAAGGTGGACCAGAGCGACCCACGCTTTGTGCAGCTGGGCCAAACCCAGCGCAAGCTGCGCGACGACGCCAAAATTGTGCAAGACTCCCTGTACGCCCTGGCCAAGAAGGAGCCCAAGATTCAGAGTTTTGTGACGCGGGAGGTGGGCGAGATGAACGGCCGCATGGAGGAGTCGCTCACCCACATTCAGCAGCGCGACCCCAGCCGGGCCACCGCCACCCAGCAGCAGGCCATGACCAGCATGAACAACCTAGCCCTGATGCTGCAAAGCTCCCTCAACCAGATGCAGCAGGAGGCCCAGGCCGGCAAAGGCCAGCCCCAGGACGGCCAGGGCAAGCCCGGCAAGAAAAAAGGCAAGGGCAAAGGGCAGGGCCAGGGCAGCAAACCCGGCCCCGGCCAGATGGGCAAGATGCAGCAACAGCTCAACGAGCAGATTCAGAAGCTGTCGCAGAGCGGCAAGTCGGGCCGGGAAATGTCGCAGGAGCTGGCCAAGCTGGCCGGCCAGCAGCAGATGCTGCGCCAGGCCATGCAGCAGCTCGATAAAATGCAGCAGAACGGCAAGCCCGGCGGCTCACAAGCGGGCGAAGGCAAAGACGGCAAAGAGGGCGGCAAGGAAGGAAAAGAAGGCGGCGCCGATGGCAAAGGGGAGCAGGGCGGCGGCGGCACCGGCGACATCAAAAAAATGATGGAGCAAACCGAAACCGACCTCGTCAATAAGCGCCTCACCGAGCAAACCATCATGCGCCAGCAGCAAATCCTCACCCGGCTGCTGGAAGTGGAGAAATCGGCCCGGGAGCGCGACCAAGACACCAAGCGCGAAGCCCAGGCCGCGCAAGTAAAAACCCCGGTTTTTCCGCCCGGTTTCGACAAATACAAGGCAAATAAAGAACGCCAAACTGAATTACTACGTAGTACACCCCCGAGCCTTACTCCGTATTACCAACGCGAAGTGGGGGAGTACTTTCAGAAGATTAAGTAGACGCTGCCTTGCTTGTCGCTCACTTCTTCGTTTTATCGTAAACCGATAAGCTGAAGTCTGCCGTACAATACACTATTTTTGCCGCCCCTAACCCGCTGCCGCTCTCCCTATCAAACCGCCTTATGAAGCAGGTAAAAATTCAGATTCCGTCACTCGTCGAAAACATCCGCGTGGTGGAGAGTTTTATCGATAATTCCAAGGATACCTTTCAGATTGAGGACGATATCTATGGCAACATCATGGTTGCCGTGACCGAGGCGGTGAATAACGCCATCCGCCACGGCAACAAATTCGACAAGGATAAGAATGTCTATTTGTCGCTGTACGTGGAGCCCCAACTGCTCAAATTCGAAATCGAAGACGAAGGTGCAGGCTTTAATTTCGACAACTTGGACGACCCTACTGCACCCGAGAACTTGGAAAATCCCGGGGGCCGGGGCATTTTCCTCATCCGGCACTTGGCCGATGAAGTTGAATTTAGCAAAGAAGGTCGCCGCGTGCAGCTCACGTTTCAGCTTACGGCTGCGCCCGTTGATGAAAGCCCCACGGCCGACCATATCGCAGCCTAACGCAACATGAACAGCCACCCGCCGGTGGGGCCTCCCCACCACGAATCTCCGCCCGGCGAATTGCACCACGAAGCCCCCGGCATCGAGTTCATGGTGGAGGACGTGCCCGCTTTCGAGCTGGCCGATGCGGAAGAGCTTGTTGGGTGGATTGAGCGCGTGGCGGCCGTACACGAGCACCGCATTGTGCAGCTCACGTACATATTCTGCTCCGACGACTACCTGCATCAGCTCAACGTCGAGTACCTCGACCACGACACCCTCACCGATGTCATCACGTTCGATAATTCGGACGATGCCGATATTTTAGAAGGCGACATTTTCATTAGCGTGGAGCGGGTGCGCGAAAACGCCCAAGACTTGGGCGTGAGTTTCCGCGACGAATTGCACCGCGTCATGATTCACGGCGTGCTGCACCTGCTCGGCTACCACGACAAGGACCTGCTGAGCCAGACGGCCATGCGGGCCAAAGAAGACCACTGCTTGTCGTTGCGCACGTTTTAGGGCAGTCTTATCTTCGAAACCACTCAACGCCCGCTTTTCGCGGGCGTTGGCATTGCCACCCCGACTGGTTGCGGCAATTGCGCCGTCGTTGTTTGTTTCCGTTTTATGTCCGCTTCCTCTTCTGTGCCAGCCTTCATTCGGGGAGAAGCGTTGGATTTTTACCTGGGCCGGGGCTACTACCGCATGCAGCAGGACTTGTTCACCTGCCAGTTTGTGCCCTTCGATGGCCGCATTTACACCGCTCACTGGCTGCGCGTGGTGCTGGCCAACATGCAATGGGGCCCCGAACAGCGCCGGCTGATGCGGCGCAATGCCCGCTTTGCAGCCACCATCCAGCCACTTCGCCTCAGCGCTGAGCACGAAGAACTTTACGCCCGTTACCGAAACGCCATTACGTTCGATGCCGCGCCCACCGTGGAGGCCGTATTACTGGGCGGCGAGGAGCACAACGTTTTCAATACCTACGTCATCGAGCTGCGCGATGCCAACCGACTCGTAGCCGTCGGCATTTTCGACCGCGGCGACCGCAGCCTGGCCGGCATCCTCAATTTCTACGACCCCGCCTATCGGCAGCACAGCCTGGGCAAGTACCTGTTGCTGCTAAAAGCCGATTACGCCCGCCGCCTGCAGCTGGACTATTACTACCCCGGCTATCTGGTGCACGATTATCCCAAGTTCGACTACAAGTTGTTTCTCAGCCCAACTGCTACGGAAGTATTCGACAACGTGAGCGGCCACTGGCAGCTCTTTTCCTGGGACGCCGTGGCGGCTCATTCGGCGGAGTTGCTGGCCGACTGGCTACCCGAAGAGTTGCGCGGACAGACGCAATAAGTGGCCCGTGTCATGCTAAGCCGAACATTCCGGCGGCGAATTTCCCCGGCGAAACGCTTCGCTACGGCTCTGCTTTAACCCAAATTCTTACATCCACAACTCGTTTCACGTGAAACGGGCTGCGGGTTTTTGATTTCGTAATTTTGCGGGCACTACTGCTGGAACGCACCAAGCGGCCTCCGGCGTTGAACTGTTTCTATTACCGCGCCTTCCTGCGGTTATCTATACCGAATGCGCCCGGGCGCGTGCTTCCATTATGTTTCAGCAAGAAGATTACGACGTCATTGTAGTAGGAGCGGGCCACGCCGGCTGCGAAGCCGCTGCCGCCGCCGCCAACCTCGGCTCGAAAGTGCTGCTGGTGACGATGAACATGAACACCATCGCCCAGATGTCGTGCAACCCGGCCATGGGCGGCGTGGCCAAGGGCCAGATTGTGCGCGAAATTGACGCGCTGGGCGGCCAGTCGGGCATCATCACCGACCAGACCATGATTCAGTTTCGGATGCTGAACCGCTCGAAGGGCCCCGCCATGTGGAGCCCGCGCGCGCAAAGCGACCGCATGCGCTTCGCCGAAGCCTGGCGCCTGACGCTGGAAGGCATCGCCAACGTGGACTTCTGGCAGGAAGCCGTGACGGGCATCGTGGTGGAAAATGATACCGTAGTAGGCGTGAAAACCCAGCTCGGCATTGAGTTTCGGGGCAAGTCGGTGGTGCTCACCAACGGCACCTTCCTGAACGGCCTCATCCACATTGGCGAGAAGAATTTTGGGGGTGGCCGGGCGGCCGAGAAGGGCAGCCGCGGCATCACCGAGCAGCTTTTGGAGCTAGGCTTTGAAGCCGGGCGCATGAAAACCGGCACTCCGCCCCGCGTGGACGGCCGCAGCCTGGATTATTCCAAAATGGAAGTGCAGGGCGGCGACGAGGTGCCCAGCAAATTTTCCTACCTCGACACGCCGCGCCTCACGCAGCAGCGCCCCTGCTACATCACCTACACCAACGAGCGGGTGCACGACATCCTGCGCGAGGGCTTCGAGAAGTCGCCCATGTTCCAAGGCCGCATCAAGGGCCTGGGGCCGCGCTACTGCCCCAGCGTGGAGGACAAAATCAACCGCTTCGCCGACAAGGACCGCCACCAGATTTTCGTGGAGCCCGAGGGCTGGAGCACCGTGGAATGCTACATCAACGGTTTTTCGAGCAGCCTGCCTGAGGACGTGCAGTACCGCGCCCTGCGCGAAATTGCGGGCTTCGAGAACGCCAAGATGTTCCGCCCCGGCTACGCCATCGAGTACGACTTCTTCCCGCCGACCCAGCTTTCGCTCACGCTCGAAACCAAGCTGATTTCGGGCTTGTACTTCGCGGGCCAAATTAACGGCACCACCGGCTATGAGGAAGCCGCCTGCCAGGGATTGATGGCCGGTATCAACGCCCACAACAAGGTGCATGGCAAGGCGCCCTTCGTTCTGAAAAGGAGCGAAGCCTACATCGGCGTGCTCATTGATGACCTGGTGAACAAGGGTACCGACGAGCCTTACCGCATGTTCACGAGCCGGGCGGAGCACCGCATTTTGCTGCGCCAAGACAACGCCGACCTGCGCCTCACGCCGCTGGGCCACGAGTTGGGGTTGGCCTCGGATGAACGGTTGGAGCGGGTGCGGATGAAGGAAGCGCAAGCGGCGGATTTGGCCGAGCTGCTTCAAAAGTTTGCCATTGAGACGGCCGAAATCAACCCACTACTTACAGAATTGGGTTCGGCTGAAATTCATGAGAAGACCCGCGCCGTGAACCTGCTGCGCCGGCCCAACGTGGAGTTGGCCGACCTGCGCCGCGCCCTGCCTGCCTTGGATGCAGCCCTGGTGTCTTTCGATGCGGAAGCCCTGGAGCAAGCCATTATCAACATCAAGTACGAAACGTATTTACAGAAAGAGCACCAGCAGGCAGCCCGCCAGCAGGAGTTAGAGAATTTCGTAATTCAGGGCCGGCTGGACTACCGGGCCATGCCCGCGCTCAGCCACGAGGCCCGCGAAAAGCTGCTCAAAATCCAGCCTGAAACCATTGGGCAGGCCTCGCGCATCAGCGGCATCTCGCCCGCCGATGTGTCGGTGCTGATGGTGTATTTGGGTCGGTAATATGTAGCGCGGACTTTTAGTCCGCGAGTAGATTGGTTCGCTCGCAGACTAAAAGTCCGCGCTACTTAAAATCTTGCGAACTTTGCCGGGCTATGAAATTTGCTGCGCCGTTTGAGTAACGGTCAGTTCTGCCTTTTAGAAGTATCCGTGTCCTACGAACGATTAGAAAGCTGCCCGGTGTGCGGCAAACCCGAGTTTCGCAACAAGCTGGTGGTGGAGGATAAAACCGTGAGCCACGAAAGCTTTGCCATTGTGCAGTGCGCGGGCTGCACCTTTCAGTTCACCAACCCTCGGCCCGGCGCGGCCGACATTGGCCGCTACTACGAGTCGGACGCCTACGTGTCGCACAACAGCGACGCGGCGGGTCTGGTAAACCAGGCCTACAAAGTGGCCCGGTTTTTCACCATGCGCCGCAAGGTGAGCTTGCTGAATAAGTACGCGCCCCGCCGGGGCAAGCTGTTGGATTACGGCTGCGGCACGGGCCATTTTCTGGCCGCGGCCAAGGCCGCGGGCTGGCAGGTAGCGGGCCTGGAGCCCAGCCCGCGCGCCCGGCAAGAGGCCAGCCAGCGCCTCGGCCAACCCATCGGCGAGCCGGATTTGGCGGCGTTTGAGCCCGGCACTTTCGATACCATCACCCTCTGGCACGTGCTCGAACACGTGCACACCCTCAACGAAACCCTGGCCCAGCTCACGGCGCTGCTCAAGCCCGATGGCGTGATGCTGATTGCCGTGCCCAACGTGGAGAGCCTCGACGCCCAGCACTACCGCGAGCTATGGGCGGCCTACGACGTGCCCCGGCACCTCTACCACTTCGCTCCAAAAACCATGGCCCAGCTGCTGAAAAAGCACAAATTGGTCATCGGCGATACTCTGCCCATGCCGCTTGATGCTTACTATGTGAGCATGCTTAGCGAAAAGCACAAGGCCGAGCGCGCCGGTGGCCTGCTCACGGTGCTGAAGGCAGGCTACAAATCCAACCAATACGCGGCGCAGCACGAAGGGCAGTATTCGAGCCTGCTGTACGTGGCGCGTCGGCGCACCCCGGCGGCCTGATGCGGCGGGCGGCACGGTTTGGGCTGCTATTGGCGTTGGGAGCGGCAGGGCTGCCGGTGGCGCAGGCCCAAACCGTGCCACCCGCCCCAGCAGCGCTACCAGGGGCCGACTCGGTGAAAATCCCGCCGCCCACCTTTGTAGTTGATACTGCCCGCAGCGTGGCCGTCGTTACGGCCGAGCCCAGCGAGGTCGTGACCCGCCCGCTGGCGTGGCGCATCGGCGCCGCCATTCTTGTGCTTACCCTCACCACCTTGCTGTTGTATAATGTCCGTTCGCGCTGAATTGCTGGCTATGCTGGCGCTGGTTGCCCTGCTTGAAAGCTGCGCCGCCGTGGCCCCGCCCCTGGGCGGCCCGCGCGACCGCACGCCGCCGCGCCGCATCAGCAGCTCGCCCGATAGCGCGGCCCGCAACGTGAAGCAGCAGTTCGTGCGCCTGGAATTTTCGGAGCCCGTCGTCACAAAGGAGCTCAGCAAAAACCTGCTCATCACGCCCCAGCTGGCCGCCGACAATCCCTACAAGCTGCGCGAGGACCGCAACTCCATCACCTTACTTTTCGAGAAGCCGCTCGACCCCAATACCACCTACAGCATCAATTTCCGGGATGCCGTGGTGGACATTACCGAGGGCTTGCCGGCCAAAAACGCTTTTATCAACTTCAGCACCGGCGCCGTGCTCGATTCGGGCAAGGTGAGCGGCACCGTCACCGATTTGCTCACGGCCAAACCCGTAGCCGAGGCCAGCATCGGCCTGTTCCGCGCCGCTGACACGGCCGGGGTGCGCCGCGGCCGGCCCTACTATTCAGTGCTTACCGACAAGGAGGGCAAATTCAGTCTGGGGTTTCTCAAAGCCGGGCCGTATAAGCTGTACGCTGTAGCCGATAAGAACAACAACGGCCGCTTCGACGACGGCGAGAAAATTGCCTACCTGCCCGCGCCCGTCACCATTGCCGGCGACAGCAGCCGACCGGTTTCCTTGGTGCTCACCCAACCCGACCAGCGCCCGCCGCTTTCCACCACCCGCCAGTACACCCCCACGCAGCTGCGCCTGAGCTTCAACGAAGGCTTGCGGTCGGCCGCCCTGGCGCCGGTGGGCGCGGCCTCGGCGGCCGTGGCCGAAGCCGTGCTGCTCACGGACCGCGGCAAGAGCGTCGTCATTTTTAAAACCCCGGCCGTGGGGGATGGCCGGTTCCTGCTCACCGCCACCGACAGCACCGGCAACGTGCTCCGCGATACCCTCAATCTGAAGTTTCCGGTGCCCGCCGCCACGGCCAAGAAGGTTGCCGTTTCGGCCCTGTATTCGGTAGAGGGCAGCCCGCGCGCGGTGTACCCGGAGGGGCAAGTCAAGTTCGTGTTTGCCGTGCCGGTGCGTATGGCTGCCGATAAGCCCTTCGGCACAATCATCGAAGACTCGACCAAGCGCCGCGCCCTGCGCCTGCCCGCCGATGGCACCCTCAACGCCGACCGCACCCAACTCGCCGTTCGTTTCAAATCGAAGGCCAAAACCCGCCTCGAAATCGTCCTCGACAGCTCAGCCATTACCGCCATCACCGGCGAGCGGCTGCGGCTGCGGCCCCTGCGCCTGGACATCAGCGAACAGGACGTTTCCAACAGCCTGTCCGGCACCATCACCACCAAAGAGAAGAATTTTGAGCTGCAATTGCTGGATGAGAAGCTGCAGGTCGTGGCCAGCCTGGTGTCGCCCAAAGGCTCGTATTCATTTTCGGACCTTGCGCCGGGCATTTACCGCCTGCGCGTGCTGATTGACCGCGACGGCGACGGCAAGTGGCGCAACGGCGACCCCAACCTGTTGCTGCCCCCCGAACCAGTATTTCTCGACCCTAGGCCCCAGCAGGTGCGGGCCGGCTTCGACATTGTGACGCCGCTGGCTTTTTAAAGCGGCCAACTCTCGCGTTAAATACCCTTCTTCTTCTTATTCGGCTGCCCGCCCGGGCTGCTGGGGGAAGGAGAAGGGTTTTTCATTTCGGCTTGCCCGTAGCGATGGTTGTTGCGGACTAACAGAATCTACGGGCGGATTTGCCCCAGATACCACTTCATATAGCGGTTCTAACATGTTCAGTGGAAAAGTGGGTAAAGCCTCTGAAAACACTGAAACTGCCCGCACTTACCCACATTCGTGGATAACTTATGGTCGTTTCCAGTTACTGACGGCCTTTTTGAGCGGTAATCCACCGGTTTTCCACGGGCTTTTCCACACGCCTTTTGGGCTGGGGGTAATTTCGGGGATAACCTGGGGGAAACAGGAAAGCTGAACGGGGATAAGTGGGGTAGAAGTTTTTTTGGTGATTCCGGGGCCCAGACAGGGGAAAACGGCGGGGGATAACCGGGGATAACTTCTGCACGCCAGACGGCCTTCCCACACACCCATTCTGCGGGGGACAATGAAAATGTGGAAAGCAGGGCGGGATGTTGAAAATGCAGATAAAGTGTTGACAAACAATATTTTGTTTTCCACAATGGTGGTGGATAGCACGTGGATAAGGCCCTGCTTACCCCCACGTTTTCCACGCTGGGGATAACCTCTCGAGCTTATCCACTTATCAACCGACCTAATGAGTGGAAACAAAGAGAGTTTTTTAGAAAAAAGATTTAACAAAAAATTAAGGTTGGGGAAAACCCGAATCGAAAGGTTGCTCCCGGTTAAAAAGGTTGCTCCCGAATCAAGGGGTTGAGCGCCGGGCATTGATTTTGGGATTCGCTGCTAAAAAAGCAGTTCAGCTAGAAACCCAAATCAGCGCTTGCGGTAAAAGCCCGACATAGGCGCCGCCCGGGCCGTGTAGCCCGCCACCGGCACTTTCCGTATAGCGGCCAATGCCATTCAACTACACCCTCGATTTCCACACCGTCGACTTCCGCCAGCACCCCGAGCTGTACCGCGTGGGCCGGGGCGAGCAGGGCGTGCTGCTGGTGCAGCCCTACAAGGGCGAAATCCTGCCCTTCTGGCGCTTCAAAGACGCCGCGGCAGCCACCGAGTCGTCGGAGACGATTTACGGCCTGTTTGAGGCTTATTTGAAGGCCGGGGATTTTGTGGGCGCCGACATGGCCCGCAAATTCATTCAGATGGGCTTTACCCGGGCCCGGCGCTACGCCAACCACCGCGGCGGCAAAAAATACGACGGCCCTGTGCCCGACGACAAAAAAGGCCAGAGCGGCGCCCACGGCCGTGCCGAGCTGCCGCGCACCGCCCACCCCGATGTGGACAAGGTGGAAGCCGCGGCCATCTTCAAGCGCAAGTGGGACGAGGCCAAAGTCCACCCCGAGTACCTGCGCCAGAAAGAAGCCTTTCTGGAAAAATACGGGAAGTAGCGCGGCTGCCTACCTTTGCTACCTACCCTTCAACCCAACCCCATGAACACCACGCAACCTTCGAGCATCGACGAAAACGAAATTATTCTGGGTACCGGCATGGGCCCGCTGCGCTTCGGCGCCACCATGGACGAGGTGCGCACCCTCGTGGGGGAACCCGAGGAAATCGAAGAGTCGGACGACGACGACGACTTCGAGCACCAAGCATGGAACTACCACGAAGAAGACTACTTGCTCTCCCTCTACTTCGACCGCGAAGACGACTTCCGCCTGAGCTGCATCGAAACCGACAACCCCAACATTCGCCTCTTCGGCGAGGCCATTCACGGCAAAACTGTTGACGAGGTGAAGGCCCTGATGCAGCAGCACAACCAGCCCACGCCCGAGCTCGAAACCATGGAAGAAGGCGCCGTTCGCCTCTCCTACGAGAAGTCAATGATTGACTTATACTTTGAAGAAGGCCAGCTGCAATTCGTGAATTTTGGCGTCTTCATCAACGACGACATGGAAGTGCAATGGCCCAAATAAGTCTGGGTTATCCACATTTGGGTGACTTTTGCCTGTGGATAAGTGGACAAGTGACTAAAAACAGTGGGGTTATCCCCCAATTCTTGGGTTTTAATAGCAAGCGGTGATTTTGCTAATTAGCCGAGAATTAAAAAGGCTGCCCCGGTGAAGGGCAGCCTTTTTTGTGTTTTGATTGGTCGAGCTTACTAGCCCATCAGGGCGCGGAACAGCAGGAACAGCAGGCCCGAGAGCATCATGGTCACGGGCAGGGTGAGCACCCAGGCCAGGGCGATGGTGCGCACCATGCCGGGGTTCACGTTCTTCACGCCGCGGCTGGCCACCATGGAGCCCGCGATGCTCGAAGTGAGCACGTGCGTGGTGGAAGCCGGCAGGCCAAACTGCGTACTGATGCCAATCATGCCGGCGGCCACCAGCTCGGAAGAGGCGCCTTGCGCATAGCTCAGGTGCTCCTTGCCGATGCGCTCGCCGATGGTTTTCACAATGCGCTGCCAGCCAACCATGGTGCCCACGGCCAGCGAGATGCTCACCATGAACAGCACCCACCACGGAGCGTAGTCGGTGAAGGTCTTCATCTCCTTCATGGCGCCGTCGTAGATGCTCCGGTCCTGGGTGCTCAGGCTCACTTTTTCGGAGCCGAGCAGCTTCTTGGCCCGGTTGCCGATGAGCAGAATGTCGCGCCGGATTTCGAAGCGCGTCTGCCGGGGCAGGTCCTCGATGCGGGTGGTGTTGGCAAAAATGCGGTCGAGGTCGCTGGTCTGTACCTGGATTTCGGCCAGCATTTTGGTATCGGCGGGGCTCAACTCGTTGCGGTTCACGCGGTTCATTACGTACTCCACTTTGCCGAGGGATTCGCGCAGGTCGAGCGGGTTTTTGGTTTGGTCGAGGGCAAAATAGCTGGGCACGATGCCAATCAGAATCAGCATGATGAGGCCCACACCCTTTTGCCCGTCGTTGGAACCGTGGAAAAAGCTCACCAGCGTGCAGGTTACAATCAGCATCAGCCGAATCCAGAGGGGCGGGGGCTTGCGCTTGTGCGGCTCCTTAAAAATGGCCTTGTTGCGAATGAAGCGCTTGAACAGGAACATCATGCCGATGGTGAGCGCAAAACCCAGCAGCGGACCCACGAGCAGGGCAATGCCCGTTTCGCCAGCTTTGCCCCAGTTCACAGCCGCGCCCCGTGACTCGGGCAGCAGCGAAAAGGCAATGCCCACGCCCAGTATCGAGCCAATGAGAGCGTGCGAGCTGGAGGCTGGAATGCCGTAATACCAGGTGCCCACGTTCCAGATAATGGCACCGAGGATGAGGGCGCCGACCATGGCAATGCCGTGGTACACGTTGGCGTCGACCAGGCTTTCGACCGGCAGCAGGTATACAATGCCCATGGCGACGCTGATGCCGCCGGCAAACACGCCGATGAAGTTCCAGAAGGCCGACCACACCACCGCGACCCAGGGCCGCAGCGTGTTGGTGTAAATAACGGTGGCGACGGCGTTGGCCGTGTCATGGAAGCCGTTGACGAACTCGAACGCGCAGGCGGCCAGCAGGCACACGCCGAGAAGCAGCAGCACGTGAGGTTCTAAACCAAACATAAAGAGGAAATTGGTGGGTATTTAGGTTGAATCATGGGCCAAAGGTAGGGAGGTAGTTCACAGCCGGTATGTTACCGAATTGTGTCCTCGGGAAAGAGCGTCAAAACAAAACGCCCTAATGCGCGCAGCCGAAGCAGGACTGTTCTTGTTTTGGGCCTTCTACGCACAAGTTTCAGCTTGGGCCACATCGGCCTACTTTTGTGGATATGAACCCAGCACTCGAAACCACCCAGCTCAAGGATATTGTGGCCCACGCCAAGGAATACGGCTTCGTATTTCAGTCCTCCGAAATCTATGACGGCCTGGCCGCCGTGTACGACTACGGCCCCAACGGCGTGGAGCTGAAAAACAACCTCAAGCGCCTGTGGTGGGAAGCCATGACCCAGCTGCACCACGACGTAGTGGGCCTCGACGCCGCCATTTTTATGGCGCCCCAGACTTGGAAAGCCTCGGGCCACATCGACGGCTTCAACGACCCGATGGTGGATAACCTCGACAGCAAAAAGCGCTACCGCGCCGATGTGCTGCTCGAAGAAAAAGCCGCCGAGTACGAAAACGCCGGCGACCCCGCCCGTGGGGCAGCCCTCACGGCCGAAATGGGCCGCTTGCTCACCGAAAACGACCTGGCCGGCGTGCGCCAGCTCATCATCGACGAGAAAATCCTTTGCCCCGTTTCCAAAACCGGCAACTGGACCGAAGTGCGCCAGTTCAACCTGATGTTCTCAACCCAGGGTTCGGCCGTGGACTCGGACGCGCCGCCCGTGTACCTGCGCCCCGAAACCGCCCAGGGCATTTTCGTAAACTTCCTGAACGTGCAGAAGTCGGCCCGCATGAAGATTCCCTTCGGCATTGCCCAAATCGGGAAAGCTTTCCGGAATGAGATTGTGGCCCGCCAGTTCATTTTCCGGATGCGTGAGTTCGAGCAGATGGAGATGCAATTCTTCGTGCGCCCCGGCACCGAAGGCGAGTGGTACGACACCTGGAAGGCCGCCCGCCGCCGCTTCCACGAGGCCATCGGCCTGCCCGCCGACAAGCTGCGCTTCCACGACCACGACAAGCTGGCCCACTACGCCAAGGCTGCCGTCGACATTGAGTACGAATTCCCTTTCGGTTTCAAAGAAATCGAAGGCATCCACTCCCGCTCCGACTTCGACCTAACCCAGCACCAGGCCCTGAGCCGCAAAAAGCAGCAGTACTTCGACGCCGATATCGACCCCGCCACCGGCAAGGCCTACGGCAACTACGTGCCCTTCGTGGTCGAAACCTCCGTCGGTGCCGACCGCCTGTTCCTGGCCACGATGTGCAACGCCTTCACCGAGGAAACCATCACGGAAGGGGAGGGCGACGCCCAGCAAACCAAAACCCGCACCTTCCTGAAGCTGCACCCGGCCGTGGCACCGGTGAAAGCCGCCATCTTCCCGCTCGTTCGCAAAGACGGCATGCCCGAGAAGGCCCAGGAAATTTTCGATGCCCTGCGTTTTGACTTCCGTTTGGTGCTGGAAGAGCGTGACGCCATCGGCAAGCGCTACACCCGCCAGGACCTCATCGGCACGCCCTTCTGCATCGTGGTCGACGGCCAGACCCTGGAAGACGAAACCGTAACCGTGCGCCACCGCGACTCGCGCGAGCAAACCCGTATGCCGATTTCGGAACTGCGCAGCTACATCGGCGAGGCCGTGAGCTTCCGCCGCATCTTCGAGAAACTGTAGCAATGTAGCGTGGACTCTGCGAGTCCGCGCCTGAACCGCGCCATTCGTTCTACTAGGCGCGGACTCGCAGAGTTCACGTTTCAGTGAGCCCCGACTTTCCCAAAGTCGGGGCTTTTTGCTTTGGGTGGAACGGGGGAGAAAGAACGAACTCATTCCGCTTGCAACGTTCAGGATTATGCTCAGAGCCAGCAAACGAGACCTGTAGAAACTACGGCCGCGCCGCGCTTACGTAACTTTGCCTTTTTGCAGGGTTTTATGTGGGAGCAGCTCGCGCTTTTCATCATTCGGTTTCGTATTTCGCTGATTGCGGTATTGGCCGTCATCACCGTGTTCATGGCTTGGAAAGCCAAGGACGTGGAGATGACCTACGACTTTGCCCAGGTCGTGAGCCCGAACGACCCGGATATGATTTATTTCCAGGACTTTAAAAAGACCTTCGGCGAAGACGGCAACGTGCTGGTGGTGGGCCTGCAAGACAGCTCGGTGTACAAGCTCAGCAACTTCAATGAGCTGCGTATCCTCACCGATACCTTGGCCAAAGTAGAAGGTGTGAACGGCGTGCTCAGCGTGAGCAAGCTGCTGAATATCAGCAAGGACACCGCCAACAACAGCTTCAAGGCCACCCCAATCTTCAAAACCGCCCCTCGCACCCAGGCCGAATTAGATAGCCTGATGCGGGTCGTGAACAGCGTCGAGTTCTACAAGGGCCAGCTCATCAGCCCCGTGACCGGGGCCACGCTGCTGGCCCTGACCATGGACCCGAAGTACCTGAACTCGTCGCGCCGGCAGGCTGTGATGAACAACATTTTGGGCTTCACCAAGCAGTTTGAGCAGAAAACCAAAATCAAGCTCCACTACGCCGGCCTGCCCTACGTGCGCTCCACGATGACGAGCAAGGTGGCCTCGGAAATGAAGTTCTTCACCCTGCTGGCCATGGCCGTGACGGGCCTGACGCTGCTGGTGTTCTTCCGGACGTGGTCGGCGGTGGTGTTTCCGCTCATTGTGGTGGGTGTCACGGTGGTCTGGTGCATTGGGTCCATTGTGCTGCTGGGTTTCAAAATCAACCTGCTCACGGGCTTGATTCCGAGCATTATTGTCGTTATCGGCATTCCGAACTGCACCTACCTGCTTTCGCGCTACCACTACGACTACCGAAAATCGGGCAACCAGATGCTGGCCATGACGCGGGTCATCCGCAAAATCGGCCTCGTCACGCTGATGAACAACATGACCACGGCCGTGGGCTTCATCGTGTTTGCCTTCACCGATATTTCGATTCTGTATCAGTTCGGGCTGGTGGCCACCATCAACATCTTCGCGGCCTTCTTCATCAGTTTTATCCTGATTCCGGCCGTGTTCAGCATGTTGCCGCCGCCCACAGCCAAGCAGCTCGAGCACCTCGATGCCAAGCCGCTCACCAAACTGCTGGAGTTCTTTGACTACCTCGTGCTGCACCGCCGGCCCACCGTGTACGTGGCGGCTCTGGTAATGGTAGCCGGCGCGGCGTTCGGTATTTCGCGCATCGAATCCGTCTCCTACATGGTCGACGACTTGCCCAAGAAAAGCTCCGTCAACGCCGATTTGGCCTTTTTCGAAAGCCATTTCAACGGCGTGATGCCGCTGGAATTCGAAGTCGACACCCACAAAAAGCGCGGCCTGCTCAAGCTCAAGAACTTGGAGAAAATCGACCAGTTCGAGAAGTTCTTGCGGACTCAGCCGGAGCTGTCGCCGCCCGTAAGCTTGGTGACTTTCCTCAAGGCCAGCACCCAGGCCTTCTACAACGGCGACCCCAAGTTTTTCCGCCTGCCCGATAACTCCGAGCGCCCCTACATCCTCAGTGCCCTGGCCAATTCCCGGGGCGCCGGCAACGAAGCGGGCATGAACAGCAAGCTCCTGCGCTCCTTCGCCGACAGCACCGGCCAGAAGGCGCGCATCAGCCTGAAAATTGCCGATATCGGCTCCCAGAACCTCGATTCGCTGATGAACAAGCGCATCCTGCCCGAGATGAACCGCATTTTCACCGGTTCGGGCATGGACATTCGCCCCACCGGCACCACCATCATCTTCACCAAGGGCAACGAGTACATCATTCATACCCTGCGCGAAAGCTTGTTTCTGGCCTTCGGGCTGGTGGGTTTGGTGGTGCTAATTCTCTTCCGGTCGGCCCGCACGGTGCTGTTTGCCCTCATCCCCAATGCCGTGACGCTGATACTGACGGCCGGGATTATGGGCTTTTTCAACATTCCGCTCAAGCCCAGCACGGCGCTGATTTTCGTGATTGCGCTGGGCATTGATGGCGACAACTCCATTCACCTGCTGGCCAAATTTCGTCAGGAAATGGCCCTCAACGGCCACCGCGTGCGCCAAGCCGTATCGGTTACGCTGAGCGAGGCGGGCACCAGCATGATTTACACCAGCATCGTGCTGTTCGTCGGTTTCAGCATTTTCGCCTTCAGCGAATTCGGCGGAACCAAGGCCTTGGGATTGTTAATGTCGGCTTCGTTGTTAATAACCAACTTTTCCAACCTGATTTTGCTGCCCGCCATGCTCATTACCTTCGACCATGGCAGAGGCAACTTGATAGATAACAACGCGTTGATTCGCCATTACGACGAGTCGTACCACGAGGAAGACGACGATGCCGAACTGAACCTTGCCCGCATGAAAAAGGAAGGCGACTACGCCGGCGACTACACAATTTAAGAACGATGTAGAGACGCATATTTGCGTCTCGTCGCCCGCACAGCACGGGCCTCGTTCGCCCTGAAATTCTATCGATTACCGTTCAACGACGAGACGCAAGTATGCGTCTCTACATCGTTCTAAAACTGAACAATGAAATACCCCGAATACAAACAGCCGCTCAACTACGGCCAGCTCGGCGAGGACATCCTCGCCTGGTGGAAGGAGCACGGCATCTTTGAAAAGAGCGTAAGCAGCCGCGAAGGCCAGCCCACGTTCGTGTTTTACGAAGGCCCCCCGTCGGCTAACGGCGCGCCCGGTATCCACCATGTGATGGCGCGCACGGTGAAGGACATTTTCGGCCGCTACCAGACGCTGCTGGGCAAGCAAGTGCCCCGCAAAGGCGGCTGGGACACCCACGGCCTGCCCATCGAGCTGCAGGTAGAGAAGGAGCTGGGCATCACGAAGGAGGACATCGGCAAGAAAATCAGCGTGGAGGACTACAACCAGCGCTGCAAGGAAACCGTCATGCGCTTCAAGGCGCAGTGGGACGACCTGACCGAGAAAATGGGTTACTGGGTCGACCTCAACGACCCCTACGTGACCTTCGAGCCGGAGTACATCGAGAGCTGCTGGGCGCTGCTCAAGAAGCTCTACGACAAAGGATTGCTCTACAAGGGCTACACCATCCAGCCGTACTCGCCGGCCGCCGGCACCGGCCTTAGCTCGCACGAGCTGAACCAGCCCGGCACCTACAAGGACGTGAAGGACACGACCGTGGTGGCGCAGTTCAAGGTGAAGCGTGACGCAGTTTCTGAGAAGCTTTTTGCGGCTCCAGTTTGGGAAAGACCAAATGGCGATTCTGAAACTGATGTCTTCGTTTTAGCTTGGACAACGACTCCCTGGACTCTGCCTGCTAATACTGGATTAGCAGTTGGTAAGAACATCCCATATGTTGTTGTTCGCACCATCAACCCCTACACGAAGGAGTATATCCGGGTTGTTCTGGCAAAAGCGCGGGTAAAAAGTTACTTCTCCGAATTCACTGAAATTGGTAAAGTAACCCCGTCAACGTATTCAGATTGGGGAAGTGAAACAAGGCAGATTCCTTGGGAAATCGAGGCTGAACTCACTGGTGCTGAGCTCATCGGCATTCATTATGAGCGCCTGTTTGGTACCAAAGAAGGTTTCCCTCATTTTGAAGGCGAGGAGCGGGCTTTCCGCGTCATCAACGGCGACTTCGTGACCACGGAGGACGGCACGGGCATCGTGCACATCTCGCCCACGTTTGGCGCCGATGACTTCCGGGCCGCGCAGCTGGCCGACATCCCGGCGCTGATGGTGCCGGATGCCGAAGGCACGCTCGGCCCCATCGTGGACCGGACGGGTCGCTACGTGCCCCAAATGGGCGAGTTTGCGGGCCGCTGGGTGAAGAACTACGACGGCCACGACGAAACCGGTGCCGACTATAAAACGCTGGACGAGAGCATCGTTATCAAGATGAAGGGCGACGGCACGGCCTTCAAAGTGGAGAAGTACGAGCACACCTACCCGCACTGCTGGCGTACCGACAAACCCGTGCTCTACTACCCGCTCGATTCCTGGTTCATCAAGACCACGGCGGTGAAAGACCGGCTCATCGAGCTCAACAAAACCATCAACTGGAAGCCCGAAAGCACCGGCACCGGCCGCTTCGGCAACTGGCTGGAGAACTTGGTAGACTGGAACTTAAGCCGCTCGCGCTACTGGGGCACGCCGCTGCCCATCTGGCGCAGCCAGGACCGGACGGAGGAAATCTGCATCGGCAGCATCGCCGAGCTGAAGGCGGAGATTGACAAGGCCGTGGCGGCCGAAATCATGACTCACAACCCCTACGCTAACGGCGAAAAAGTGGACCTGCATCGGCCCTACGTGGATGATATTTTCCTCGTCTCACCCACCGGCCAGCCCATGTACCGCGAGGCCGACCTCATCGACGTGTGGTTCGACAGCGGCGCCATGCCCTACGCGCAGTGGCACTATCCGATTGAAAACGAGGGCCAATTCCAGAAGAATTTCCCCGCCGATTTCATCGCCGAAGGCGTGGACCAAACCCGCGGCTGGTTCTTCACGCTGCACGCCCTGGCCGTGATGCTGGAAGATTCCGTGGCTTTCAAAAACGTGATTGCCAACGGCTTGGTGCTGGCCAAGGACGGCCAGAAGATGAGCAAGCGCCTCGGCAACGCCGTCGACCCGTTTGCCACCATCAAGCAGTTCGGCCCCGATGCCACCCGATGGTACCTCATCGCCAACGCGCCACCGTGGGACAACCTCAAGTTCGACCCCGCCGGCGTGACCGAAGTGCAGCGCCGTTTCTTCGGCACGCTCTTCAATACCTACTCGTTCTATGCGCTTTACGCGAACCTAGACGAGTTTCAGACCAGCGAATTTGACCGTGTGCCGCACGCCGAATTGAGCGAGCTGGACCGCTGGGTGCTGAGCAAGCTGCAGTCGCTGATTGTGGAAGCCCGCGGCCACCTCGACAATTACGACCCCACGAAGGCCGCCCGCGCCATCCAGGATTTCGTTACCGACCAGCTCTCGAACTGGTACGTGCGCCTCTCGCGCCGCCGTTTCTGGAAAGGCGAATTGAGCGCCGATAAGCGCGCCGCCTACGAAACCCTGCAGGAATGCCTGGTGGTGGTGGCCCAGCTGATGTCGCCCATCGCGCCCTTCTTCGGCGAGTGGCTGTATAAGAACATGACCGACGGCATGCGCGCCGAAGCCGTGGCCAAAAACACGCCCCTGGCCCCGGAATCGGTGCACCTGACGCTGCTGGTGGAGGCCGACACGGCCCGCATCGACCCGAAGCTGGAGGAGCGCATGGAGCTGGCCCAGCGCATCAGCTCGCTGGCCCACTCGCTGCGCAAAAAGTCGGTGCTGAAGGTGCGCCAGCCCCTGCAGCGCATCCTGGTGCCGGTGCTGAACGACTCGACCAAGGAGCAAGTCGGCCTCGTGGAGGACCTGATTTGCGCCGAAATCAACGTGAAGCACATCGAATTTCTCGACGACGAGAGCGGCGTGCTTGTGAAGTCGGTGAAGCCCAATTTCAAGCGCCTCGGCCAGCAATACGGCCCGCGCCTGAAGGCCGTGGGCGCCCGCATTCAGCAGATGACGGCCGCTGAAATCAGCAAGCTGGAGAAGGAGGGAAGCCTCGCCG
This sequence comes from Hymenobacter jeongseonensis, assembly GCF_015694725.1. Lineage (GTDB taxonomy): Bacteria > Bacteroidota > Bacteroidia > Cytophagales > Hymenobacteraceae > Hymenobacter > Hymenobacter jeongseonensis. The sequence continues at coordinate 184,900 of NZ_JADQDQ010000001.1, forward strand.
TGGAAGTAGATGGCCAGCCCATCACGCTAGCGCCCGACGATGTGGAAATCCGCACCGACGACCTGCCCGGCTGGCTCGTGGCCACCGACGGCCCGCTCACCGTGGCCCTCGACGTGACCCTGACCGACGAGCTGCGCCAGGAAGGCCTCGCCCGCGAGCTGGTGAACCGCCTCCAGAACCTGCGCAAAGACTCGGGCCTGGAAGTGCAGGACAAAATCCGCGTCACGTTGGCCGACCAGCAGCCCGAGCTCACGGCCGCCGTGGCTGCGTTCGGCGACTACATCCGCACCGAAACACAGGCCCTCGCCCTGACGTTTGCGGCCGATGTGAACGGCGGCTCGGTGCTCGAATTTGATGACTACTCCGTGCCGGTTCGGTTGGAGGTCGCAACTGCCTGATGCTGAACGACTCGCCTGGATGTGAAATCCCCGGCGAGTCCTCGGACGCACAAACGCTCAATAAGCTCGTCTTTATCGGCTCAAAAGGCCAGATAATCAGTTATAAAAGGTATAAAAAGACGGTAATAAACAAGGCCGTCGCTCTCGCCACTTTTGGCACCGTCTGAATGCACCCAATCCTCACCAATCGCCAGCAATCCGCCGCTAAATTCTTCCTGCTGGCCCTGCTCATCATCGCCATCGACCAGCTCTCGAAGTGGGCCGTGCACACCTACATGCAGCCCGGCATGGCGGGGGAAATCCCGCTGCTCGGCAACTGGTTTAAGCTGCACTATACGCTGAACCCGGGCATGGCTTTCGGAGCTGAACTGCCGGCACCCTACGGCAAGCTGGTACTGACGGCTTTTCGCCTGCTGGCTGTCTTTGGCTTGAGCTACTATATCATCCGGCTCTGCCGCCAGCGGGCTTCGGGCGGCTACATCGCCTGCATGGCCCTGATTCTGGGCGGCGCCGTTGGCAACCTGATAGACTCGGTTTTCTACGGCATCATCTACAATAATGCCCCCTTTGCCAGCCCCACACGCTGGTTCTACGGCCAGGTGATTGACATGCTCTACGTGGACATCTACGAAGGTTTCCTGCCCCAAAACTGGCCGCTGCTAGGAGGGAAGTACGTCTCACTCTGGCCCATCTTCAACATTGCTGATTCCTCGATTTTCGTAGGCGTGGCCTTGATTCTGCTAAATCAGAGCCGTTTTTTCAAGCAGGAAGAGGAAAATCAGCGCGAGCAAAACGCGGTAGCTGCCAATGAGCGCACCCCACTAGTAGCTCCTGACTCGGAGAATCTGGGGTAGCTCTAAGAAGCAGTTTGCGCATGCCAATTAGAACGGTCATGCTGAGCGCAGTCGAAGCATCTCTACCGCTTCGTAGGGGTATTCCCTACAAAATCGTCTTGCTTTGCCAGCATGAACAGCACAAATAAAAAGCAACTCATAGCAGTCATCATATTGGCTGTACTTAACCTTCTAATCAGCAATTCAACAACTGGTAACGGCCAGACACTTGAAGGGCATGTTATGATGGCTCGGAGCCCCGAGATGCGAAGTGCAACTATCACAACGCTATTCTTTGGCATCCAACTACTCAGCTTTTTGGTTGGTTTACTGCCGGCGCTTATTCCTCACAAAGGCAAAAGCTACTTAGAGAAATGGGTGACCGTTTCACTATGCATTGCTATCAGTGTTCACGTTATTGCCTTCCTGTTGAGCGTTTCAAAGCTGTTTATCAGATAAATAATTCTTCTAGATAAAGTAGCTGGTATTCAGCATGTATGTCTACATCCTAACGAATCAAACCCAAACCGTTCTATACATCGGTGTCACCAACGAACTCCCGCGACGGCTTTATGAGCATAGTAGCGGCCGGGGAGATGCAGGGAAATTCACGGGACGGTATCAGGCTGATTTGTTAGTGTACTTTGAAATTTAGCCCGACGCTACACAGGCCATAGCGCGGGAAAAGCAGTTGAAAGGCTGGACACGCCTCAAGAAAGACGCGCTGATTACTGCATTTAATCCGAGTTGGCAGGCCATTGATTTGGAGACTTGGAAATGGTGGCTTCAACGAAGCGGTAGAGATGCTTCGACAAGCTCAGCATGACGTTCTGGTGTATTGACGTTCTTGCGTATCTAAACTGCTTAAAGAGGCTCAAAATCGGCCTAAATTCTACTCTGTAATTACCTCCGTGCCCAACCCCCTCCTCACCGTATCCAACCTGACCATTGACTTCTCCAGCCACCGCGGCGACGTGCGGGCTGTGGACAACGTGTCGTTTGAGCTGAATAGGGGCGAGACGCTGGCCATTGTGGGCGAGTCAGGCTCGGGCAAATCTGTGACTTCGCTGGCCTTGCTTGGGCTGATTCCGATGCCACCCGGCCGCATTGCTAGTGGTAGCACTGTATTCCTCTCCGAGAAACTCGGCAATACCGACTTGCTGAAACTCTCCGAAACCGACCTGCGCCAGGTGCGCGGCAACGACATCGGGATGATTTTCCAGGAGCCGATGACCTCGCTGAATCCCGTGTACACCTGCGGCAGCCAGGTGGTGGAGGCGCTATTGCTGCACACCGACTGCACGCCCAAGGCCGCCAAGGAGCGCACCATTGAGCTGTTTGCCGAAGCCCAACTGCCGCGCCCCGAAGCCATCTTCAACAGCTACCCGCACGAGATTTCCGGCGGCCAAAAGCAGCGCGTGATGATTGCCATGGCCATGGCCTGCCGCCCGGCCCTGCTCATCGCCGACGAGCCCACCACCGCTCTCGACGTGACGGTGCAGGCCCGTATGCTGCGTCTGATTGACGACCTGCGCCGGCAGCACAACACCGCCGTACTCTTCATCACCCACGACCTCGGGGTGGTGGCCGAAATCGCCGACCGTATTCTGGTGATGTACCGGGGCAAGGTGGTGGAGCAGGGAACGGTGCTGGATATTTTTTCAAATCCGCAACATCCGTACACAAAAGGCCTTTTGGCATGCCGTCCGCGCCTCTCGGTGGGCAAAAAACGCCTCCCCGTGGTAGCCGATTTCATGGCCGAAGACGCCAGCAGGCAGCTTTTTGCTCAACCTGCGCCTGTGCTTCCTCTGCCAGATGAGGCACTTGCGGAATCCTGGCCGGCTGTAGAGGAACAGCAGTTACGTGATAAAATTGAAACCGCCAAAACGTTCCCCGTGGAACATAGCCCTATTGGGGATGTTCCACGCCCCGTTGAGCTTACTTCGGCGCCGGTTAGCGAGCCTGTGGTAGTCCCAAAACCCAGCTCAACTGAACCGCTTCTCCAGGTTCAAAACCTGCAGGTCTACTTTCCGCTCCGCAAGGGCTTCTTCCGGCGGGCCACCGACTACGTGCGGGCCGTCGACGATGTCAGCTTCACGCTGTACCCCGGCGAGACGATTGGGCTGGTAGGGGAGTCGGGCTGCGGCAAGACCACGCTGGGCCGGGCGCTGCTCCGCCTCACGGAACCAACGGCGGGCAGCATCCTGTTTGAAGGGACCGATTTGGCAAAGCTGTCGAGCGGGGACTTGCGCCGCCGTCGGCGCGATTTGCAGCTGGTGTTTCAGGACCCCTACGCCGCTCTCAATCCCATGCTGACGGTGGGCGAGGCCATCTGGGAGCCGATGCGCGTGCACAACGTGGGCGGCACCCGCCAGCAGCAAAAGGCGAAAGTGATGGAACTGCTGCGCACCGTGGGGCTGCGCGACGAGCATTTCCAGCGCTACCCGCACGAGTTCAGCGGCGGGCAGCGGCAGCGCATCTGCATAGCCCGGGCGCTGGCTTTGCAGCCCAAGCTGATTGTCTGCGACGAGTCGGTTTCGGCCCTCGACGTCTCGGTGCAGGCGCAGGTCCTGAACCTGCTCAACGACCTCAAACGCGAGTTCGGTATCACCTATTTGTTCATCACGCACGACCTGTCCGTGGCCCGGTTTATGAGCGACCGGCTGCTGGTCATGCACCAGGGCCGCATCGTGGAGAGCGGCCCTGCGGCGGCTATCTACGCCGCGCCGCAACACGAATACACCCAAGGCTTGCTGGCTGCCATCCCGAAGGATAGTTTGGCGGACATCGAGGCTGCGGTGGCCAGCCGGGCGTAAGAGTTGTAGCGCGGACTTTGTAGTCCGCGTCCTGCGCCATCTGGGTTTGTTCTGAGTCTGGCTGGGACGCGGACTACAAAGTCCGCGCTACTACTATTGCCTAGCGCAAGCTCAACCCCGCGCTACAACCTAGCGGCTCCGGCCGCGTTTTACTTACCGTGCCGGTAATTCGGCCAACCAATTTTTCCGCTCTCGCCGCCTGCGACCAATCAACTATTCGGCGGCCAACTCTTTTACATGAACACCCCCGAAAACCCCCGAGCTCCCCGCGCCAAGCGCGAAAAGCCCGAACCCGCGCCCATCAGCCAGGAACAAGTGCTGAGCGCCTTCACCGAAAACCCCACCAAAGTCCTTGCGTACCGGCAGCTCTCGCGCCGCCTCGGCGTCACGACCAAGGGCCAGCGCGAGGAAATATTCGCGCACATCAAGGTGCTGCGCAAAAAAGGCCTCATTACGCTGCTTCAGAACGACGAATACCGCTTGGCCGATACGGACGCCGTAGCAACCGCGCTGATGCCGTCTAATGCCCGAAAATCGACCAAAAAGACGCATCCGAAGTCGAGCCCAGACGTGGAGCGGTTTGCTGCCGCCGAGTTTGGCCAGGACCCCGTGGTGCATCGCCGCCGCGAGGCCGGCTTCGACTACGTGGGCGACGATTCCCGCCCGAAGCGCGACACCAACACGGTCATTGGCACCGTCGATTTGGCCACGCCCAACTTCGCCTTTGTGGTGCCCGAGGGAACCGGCAATGCCGATGACATCCGCGTGTTCACCGACCAGCTCAAGTTTGCGCTGCAGGGCGATGTGGTGCGGGTGCGCCTGCGCAGCTCCCGCGACGGCCGCCCGGTGGGCGACGTGGTGGAAGTGCTCAAGCGCGTACGCCCTGAGATAGTAGGCCGCCTGCAGGTACAGGGTACCCTCGGCTTCGTGAAGGCTGACAACCGCAAGGTGTACTTCGACGTGTTTGTGCCCCCGCACTTGCTGCACGACGCCCGCAATGGCGACAAGGTGCTGGTGCGCATCAACGAGTTTCCGGAAGACAGCGGCCGCCAGCCGGTGGGAGAGGTTATCCGCAACTTCGGCGCGGCCGGCGGCAACGAAGCCGAGATTAATGCCATCATGGCCGAGTTCGGCTTGCCCTTCGAATTTCCTGAGGAAGTAGAAACCGAGTCGGAAGGCATCAGCGAGGTTATCGGCGAAGATGAAATTGCCCGCCGCCGCGACTTCCGCAACATCACAACCTTCACCATCGACCCGGCCGACGCCAAAGACTTCGACGACGCCCTGAGCATTCAGAAGCTCGAGAACGGCAACTGGGAAGTGGGCGTGCACATCGCCGATGTGACCCACTACGTGCGCCCCGGCACCGAACTGGAGCGCGAGGGCAAGCACCGCGCCACCTCGGTGTACCTAGTGGACCGCGTAATTCCGATGCTGCCTGAGCGCCTGAGCAACGGCCTGTGCTCACTACGCCCGCACGAGGACAAGCTGACGTTCTCGGCCGTGTTTGAGCTGGATGAGAACGGCAAGCTCTACGAGTCGTGGTTTGGCAAAACCATCATTCACTCCGACCGCCGCTTCTCTTACGAGGAGGCCCAGGAGCGCATCGAGAGCAAGGCCGGCGACCACGCCGAGGAGATAAATGTGCTCAACGACATGGCGCATAAAATCTGCGCCCAGCGCTTTAAGCAAGGCGCCATCACCTTCGAAACCCAGGAGGTGAAGTTCCGCCTCGACGAGCAAGGCAAGCCCCTCGGCGTGTACGTGAAGGAGCGCAAGGACGCGCACAAGATGATTGAGGAGTTCATGCTGCTGGCCAACCGCAAGGTGGCCGAGTTCGTGTTCAACCTCAAAAAGACCAAGCCGCGCTTCACCATGGTTTACCGCACCCACGACGCACCCGAGCCCGAACGCCTCCAAACCTTCGCCCTCTTCGCCCAGAAGTTCGGTTACAAGCTGAAGCTCGACAACCCGAAAAAGGTGAGCACCGAGCTCAATAATCTGAGCTCCGAAGTAGTGGGCAAGCCCGAGCAGAACGTGCTCCAGGGCCTCGCCATCCGGACCATGGCCAAAGCCATTTACAGCACCGAGCCGCTGGGCCACTTCGGCCTGGCCTTCGACCACTATTCGCACTTCACCTCGCCCATCCGCCGCTACCCGGATATGATGGCCCACCGCCTGCTCGAGCACTACCTGCTCGGCGGCAAGAACGTGCCCGTCGACCCCGTGGAAGAGGAGTGCAAGCACTCTTCCGGCCGCGAGAAACTGGCGGCCAACGCCGAGCGCGCCAGCATCAAGTTCAAGCAGGTGGAGTTCATGGCCGATGAAATCGGCAACACCTTCAAGGGCGTGGTATCGGGCCTGACGGAGCGTGGCATGTACATCGAAATCGAGGAGAACAAGTGCGAAGGCATGGTGCGCCTGAGCGACATCCCCGGCGATTTCTTCGAGCTCGACAAGGACAACTACCGCATTGTAGGCCAGAAGACCAAGCGCATCATCCAGTTCGGCGATGTGATGGAAGTGGTAGTGAAGTCGGCCAACCTGCTTGACCGCACCATCGACTTCGAACTGGTGGACAACCGCCCCGACCACGTAATCAAGCGTGAAGCCGAGGAGCGCCGCACCCGTGGCGGCGGAGCCCCCCGCGGCTACCGCGACTACGACAAGAGCGGCAAAGGCGGCGGCATGGCGAAGGGTGCTCACAAGGGCAACAAGCGCCGCTAGCATTAGTCACTCACGTCTGTCATCCTGAACGCAGTGAAGCGGAGTGAGGGACCTTTTGGAAGCGGAACGGTTAGCAGTACTTATCGACTGCCAGTTGTTCCTCTCTCCTTAGGTCCCTCACTCCGCTTCGCTGCGTTCGGGATGACAGATAAGAGGCAAATGCCAGCAACCGAGAAGATGCCCAACGCCCCCGTTCTTTGCACCACCTATGACCCCAGCCGACTTCCCCGCTAACATCACCGCCGCTTTGGCACAGCTCAGCTACGGCGAGCAGCCCGAGACTCTCTACGCCCCCATCCGCTACATCATGGGCTTGGGCGGCAAGCGCATCCGGCCACTGCTCACACTGCTTGGCGCCCACCTTTTCACCGACGACCTCAGCGGCATTATCAAGCCCGCGCTGGCCACCGAAGTATTCCACAACTTCACCCTGCTCCACGACGACCTGATGGACCAAGCGCCGCTGCGCCGCGGCCAAGCCACCGTGCACGAAAAGTGGAATCCCAACGTGGCCATTCTCTCCGGCGATGTAATGCTGGTGCGGGCCTACGAGTTGTTCCTGGACGTGCCCGCTGAGCTGCTGCCTACCATCCTGCGCCGCTTCGGCCAGACGGCCGCCGAGGTCTGCGAAGGCCAGCAGTGGGACATGAATTTTGAGACCGAAGCCCAGGTAACCATCCCGCAATACCTGGACATGATTCGCCTGAAAACGGCCGTCCTCCTCGGCTTCTGCTTGGAGCTGGGCGCCCGCCTCAGCGGCGCCACCGAAGAAGATGCCGACCACCTGCGCCAGTTCGGCACCGACATTGGCCTGGCCTTTCAGCTCCGCGACGACCTGCTCGACGTGTACGGCGACGCCGCCACCTTCGGCAAGCGGGTAGGGGGCGACATCGTTTCCGATAAGAAGACTTTCCTGCTGCTCACCGCCTTGGCCCAGGCCAACGATTCGCAGCAAACCATCCTGCGCCAGCTCATCGCCCAGCCCGTCACCGATGCCGACGCCAAGGTGCTGGCCGTGCGCAGCATCTACGACGAGCTCGAAATTCGCCCCCAGACGGAGGCACTCATCAACACCTACTTCCAGGACGCCCTCCAGCATTTGGAGCGCGTGGCGGCGCCCGCAGCCCGCAAGGAGCCCCTGCATCACCTCGCGCTCCAGCTCATGGACCGCGAAAACTAACCCACCGTGTTCAATCCCATTCTGATTCTCATCGGCCTCACGGTCGCCATCTCCGCCTACGCCTGGTCGAAAGACGAGCTCATGGATTCCTGGATACTGCAGCCCTACCGCATGGCCCGCTCCGGTGGCCAGTGGTACCGCCTGCTCACTTCCGGCTTCCTGCACGCCGACTGGGCCCACCTGCTCTTCAACATGTTTGCCTTCTACTCCTTCGGCCCGGTGGTGCTGCGGGCGTTGGCCGAAGGGTACGGCGCGGGCCTCGGCATTGGCCTGTTTTTGCTGCTGTATTTGGGCGGCATCATCCTCTCCGATTTGCCCACCTACTTCCGTCACCGCGACGACCCGGGCTACCGCAGCCTCGGCGCTTCGGGCGGGGTTTCGTCGGTGCTGTTTGCTAGTATCCTGCTTTTCCCGGTGAACAACAACGGGGGCGGCATCATCATTTTCCCCATTCCGATTCCCATTCAGCCCTTCGTGTTTGGTATTCTCTATCTGGCTTATTCCTGGTACATGGGCCGCCGCCGGGGCGATAACATCAACCACGACGCCCACTTCTATGGCGCCCTCTACGGGGTAGTGCTTCTGCTGGTCCTCATGCCCGCGGCGGGCCCGGTATTCTTCAGCCAGATAAACACATTCATTCAGTCAAAATTTTGATTATCAATGATTTGAACGAAGAATAGTAGTCTTAAATAATCTATTTAGCGAGTATTGCGTAATGGGGCAAAGACATTCTTTCACTTTCCCTCCACCCTCATGCAAACTCTTCGTCAATTTACCTCCCGCTTGCCTCTGGTGGCCCTGTTGCTGCCCATTATGCTGCTCGCTTCGTCGTGCAGCCGCTTCGACGCCGATGGCAGCCTAGCTACTTGGGGCTACGTTCTGCTGGCCCTCGACCTATTCGCCTTGTTTGATGTATTCCGTCAACCCTGGACCATTGGCAAGAAGCTTTTGTGGGCCGTTGTGATTTTCATCTTCCCCTTCGCTGGCCTCATTGCCTACTTCTTGTTTGCCGGCCGTGGCAAATCGAACACCGGAATAGTGTAGTCATCCCCCAGCTTCCCAGTCAAACAAAAAGCCCGTTGCTATCAGCAACGGGCTTTTTGTTTGTGGCATTTCGTGAGGGCTTTCTAACGGCTTCTACCGGTTCAGTAGCCGCTTCTTTTCCAGCTGGGCCACGCCCCGCAGCAGTTCGCCGCTGTTCGTGATTTCGGTCATTTGCCAATGGTCGCCCTGGCGGCGCATCTTCACTTCCACTACCATTGTGGTGTCGTATTTGGGCTGCGTCACCTCCAGGCCCACGAAGGCATTGTCGCCTTCCTCCCGGGTGTACTTGATGCCTTTGAACTCGCTTTCGGGGCTCACCACGCGGCTGGCCAGTCCAGTGAGTGAGAGGTTCACCATACGCTTGGGAGCGGCTTCGACAGCAGCCTCTAATGAGCCTGTTTCCACGTAGCGCTGCACTTCCTGGTGGGCAGCTTTAGCCAGGGTTGGCTTCAGCATGCGGAGCGCCCCGCCCATCATCAGGCCGCCGCCTGGCACCAACGACGTCAGCACTGAACCCTGCTGGGCTACGTCGTCTACCAGGTGGCTGGTTACGCTGCTCACGTCGACGTATTTCTCAAAGGCAACCATGTCGTGGGCCTGCACCGCCGCCGCCGCCGATACCAACGCTCCCTTCGGCCCATTTTTCAGGCTTCGGTAATAATAGTATCCCCCAGCACCCAGGGCAATGAGTAATACAAGCAAAAGCAGTCTTTTCATGGAAGTCGAATCAATAAGGATGAGCTGCAAAATTACCCCAAACTCGGGGTTTTGTCGGAGCTACCGTATAGCAGCCTCAGGGGCATTTTTCTTGCCTCTAAACACGTCGCATTCTCTCTCCCGGTGTTGGAGCGCACACTGCCTTCGCTCTGCGTGTTTAATCTTTCTCGTTATCCATTTTTAGTTCTTCTTCCGTGCCTCTTGCTGCCTTTCGCCCCGAAATCCACGGCCACCGCGGTTGCCGGGGTCTACGACCCGAAAACACGTTGCCAGCCTTCCTGCATGCCCTGTCACTCGGGGTCGATGTACTCGAATTAGATGTTGTCATTTCGGCCGATAACCGAGTGGTCGTGTCGCATGAGCCGTGGCTAAATCCCCTGATTTGCCTTGATGCTTCTGGTCAGGTCATCCCTCCGATAGAGGGCCAACGACACAACTTATACCGGCTTCCCTACTCCACCATCCGGCAGTGCGACTGCGGCCGGCTGCGCCATCCCAACTTTCCCGAGCAAGTTTCGGAGCCGTCTTTTAAGCCCTTGCTGAAGGACGTTTTCGCTGCTGTCGAAGCAGCCAGCCTGCGCTTGGGCCGTGCTCCTGTGGGGTACTCAATCGAGGTAAAAAGTGCGCCGCACACCGATTATATATTTCATCCCGGACCTCTGGAGTTCTTCGCTTTGGTACTCGCGGAAGTGCACGCCGCTCAAGTCTTGAATCGTACTACGTTGCTTTCTTTTGATGTCCGCATCCTCCGGTTGGCCCACCATCAACAACCCGACTTAGCCCTCTGCCTATTGGTCGAAGATGACTTGGCTTGGACGTCTAGCATCGCCCAACTCGGCTTTGTACCCACCACGTTCGGGCCCGATTTCAAGACCGTTTCACCAAAGGCTGTCCACACTTTGCGCACAGCGTTTCCTGGCCTGCGCCTAGTGCCTTGGACTGTAAATGAACGCGCGGACATGCACCGTCTCATTGCTCTAGGAGTCGACGGAATGACCACAGATTATCCAGACCGGATGCTATCTGTGATTTCAGCTTAGCAAGGGTAACACGGTGCTAGTACAAAGTACGCTTACCCGTATAAAAATGGCCTTGCTGACTACAGTAGGCCATTTTATTTTTGTAATGCGTAAAGCTTCCATGTGTTACAAGTGTACTGTGTAACGCATTTATGATACACTCAATAAGTGTAATTGTTACAGATATTGTGTTTGTAATGTTATTGTAATGTGTGCTTGGTTGTAACTTTATTGTTCGAACAAGTTTGTTTAATCAGTGCGTATTGGACATATTTGCATAATCGTTACACAACACGCATACTATGCCACACCAAGGGGAAATCCTGCAAGAAGCTATCAAAAACAGCGGTATTTCCATTACACGTATCGTGGAGGAATTGGGTATTACACGTCCCACCATTTATCGTAAATTCAAAGAAGAAACAGTTGATTACAGTATCGTAAAAAGAATCGGTGACATCATTAATCATGATTTTTCAAACGACTTTACAGTTGTTCAACAATCATCTTTACCATTTGTAACATCTGTACAAAGACCTAGTGTTACAAACGTTGTTACGCAACGTGTAACACCGCCTCAAATGACCGACGGTGACCCAACTAAGCAGCTTTTATTACTACAGTCTAAGTACATAGCCCTTCTTGAGGCCTACAATGAGCTTTTGCTAAAGGTGTACGGGCCGAAGTGACAAAAATGTTCCACGTGAAACATTTTCGTTCGGACCTCAGTCACGTGGACAACAATGCCACACGGGGGTGCATAGCCTGTTCGGTGAAGCTGAAAGGAATAGAAGAACAACAGGCGCCAAGGAGGGATACAAGGCGGCGCAATGTGAGCCTATCGATATCGTCAAGAAGCACGCCTCATGATAGCCGTGCTCGGATAGTGCCTAAAACCCCAATTCAATAGGGGCTGTTGTATGCAGAGTCGGGGGAGGAGTTTTGCTTCTCTGGAGCATATTTCGATTAAATGCGGAGAGGCAAAGCAAGGGTCGCCTGGAAGAGCCTTAGCAAGCTGTCTTGCTAGCAGACTTGGACGGAAAGCGTCCGAGTGGAAACCCAAACTGGAAGGTGCTCCTGAACGAGCTTATAGGAAGATGACTTCCTTTATCACGGTTTCGCCCACCTCGGCGTTGATGAGTTCGGCCACGCGGGTCTTCGCCATTAGCAGCTCATGCTTGAGCGGCGCAGACGTCAGGCGAACGAATAACCGGCCTTTGTTGACATAAACTTCCTGGGTCTTTAAGGCAACGGCCTTTCCCATTACTCGCTCCCAGCTCGACACCACGGTTACCTCATTGAGCTTGCCCTGGAGCCGATAGGTTCGCACCAGCGCTTCGAGCCCTTCCTTGAGAGAAATGTCGCCGGAGCGGGTAGGGGAGGAGGGCTTTTTCACGGAGCAGTCAGAGCAAGATAAAGGGCTGAATTTACCCTTTTATTGGTGCTGCAAAGGTAGCGCTTGGCAAGGGCTAAACCGGTGCGACGGTTCCATCCTGAACCCGAAAGCGGAGGATGGGAATAGTCACCCGGGCTAGCGCTTGGTCGGTTCGCTCTAGGTTGGTGTCGGTCAGAAATACTTGGCCGAAGGTCTCGTCGGCGACCAACTCTAGCAACCGGGCAATGCGCTTGTCATCGAGGCGGTCGAATATATCGTCGAGCAGCAACAAGGGTTTGTGCTGCTGCTTGGCTGCCAGCATTTCGAACTGAGCCAGCTTGAGAGCAATAGCGAAAGACTTTTGCTGACCTTGCGAAGCGTGGCTTTTTACGGGTTGCTCATCCATGAGGAAGACAAAGTCGTCGCGGTGGGAGCCGGTGGTGCTGCGCTGTAAGGCAAAGTCGCGACGCTCATTGTTGCGTAGCAATTGCGCAAAGTCTGCTCCTACTAACTGACTCTTGTAGGTGAGGGTGACGACCTCACGCCCATCGGCTAGCTGCCTGTAATGCCGTTGGAAAATGGGTAGGTACTCCGCCAAGAAAGCTTCGCGCAGGGCAGTGAGTTGTTGGCCGATGGGGGCCAACTGCTCGTCAAGCGCAAGCAGATAGTCCCGGTCGAAACCGTGAGAAGGCCGGTCGCCGCCTTGCTTGAGCACGGCATTGCGTTGGCGAAGCAGGGCATTGTAGGAAATAAGCAGTTCCAGAAACTCGTGGTCCAATTGGGCCATCAAGCTGTCGAAGTACTTGCGGCGGTCCTCGCTACCTTGGCGAATGAGGTCGGTGTCGTAGGGCGATATGAGTACCGCCGGATACTTGCCGATGTGGTCGGCCATCCGCTCATAGGGCTGCTTGTTGTGGGTAAGGGTCTTTTTCTGGCCCTGGCGCAGGCTGACCTGAATGGTTTCGTGACCAGCGTCAGAATCTGAAGAGAAATTGCCCTTAACTACAAAGAAATCAGCGCCTTGCTTAATGCAAAGGACGTCAGAAGAGGTTATCGCACTCTTAGTCAGCGACAAATAGTGGATAGCATCCAGCAAATTGGTTTTGCCACTGCCATTGTCCCCGATAAAGCAGTTGAGGCCGGGGGATAAACGCAGGGCTGCGTCGTCGTAATTCTTAAAAAAAAGCAGCTGGAGGGAGTCAAGGGTCATAAGGTTCGGTATTGCCAGCACTTTTACGTAATTTCGCCCTCCCAACGCGAATTATTCTTTTCCTTAAACGTGCTATGGCGGATACGAAAGTAAAAGCTGCTTCTAAAAAATCGACGGCAACCAATGGCGCAGCAGCTGCGACCAAAGGAAAAGCCAAGGCCAAAGCGGCAGCGCCCAGCGGTCAGCCCGACCCCGTCATGCCTGGAACCGACGCGCCCGAGATGGCCGCATCCGGCACCGACTTGTCGAAGCAAGCCAAGGCTGGCACTTCCTTTCCCAAGGAAACCTACCTGCAGTGGTACGAGCAAATGCAGCTCATGCGCAAGTTTGAGGACAAGGCCGGCCAGCTTTACGGTCAGCAAAAAATCAAAGGTTTCTGCCACCTCTACATCGGCCAGGAGGCTTGTGTGGCGGGGCAGGTATCGGCGCTGGAAAAAGGCGACAAGTACATCACGGCTTACCGCGACCACGCCCACCCGCTGGCGCTGGGCACCTCGCCCAATGCCGTGATGGCCGAGCTGTTTGCCAAAGCCACCGGTTGCTCGAAAGGCAAAGGCGGCTCAATGCACATGTTCGACAAAGAAGTTGGCTTCATGGGCGGCCACGGCATCGTGGGCGGGCAGGTACCAATGGGCGCGGGCATTGCCTTCGCCGAGAAATACAACAAGACCGGCAAGCTCTGCATCTGCTCGATGGGTGACGGCGCGGTGCGCCAGGGCGCCTTGCACGAAGCCTTCAACATGGCCATGCTGTGGAAGCTCCCCGTCATCTTCGTGATTGAGAACAATGGCTACGCCATGGGCACCTCGGTGCAGCGCACCTCGAACGTGCACGACCTCTACAAGATTGGCCTGAGCTACGACATGCCGTCGGAGCCGGTGAACGGCATGCGCGTGGAAGATGTTCACGAGGCAGTGGCCCGCGCCGCCGAGCGTGCTCGCGCCGGCGAAGGCCCCACGCTGCTCGAGTTCAAGACCTACCGCTACAAGGGCCACTCCATGAGCGACCCCGCCAAGTACCGCACCAAAGAGGAACTGGAAGACTACCGCCACCGCGACGCCATCGAAGGCGTGCGTCACACCATTCTCACGAACAACATGGCCACCGAGGCCGACCTCGAAGCCATCGACGAACGCATCAAAGCCCAGGTTGCCGAGTCGGTGGAGTTTGCCGAAAACTCGCCTTATCCCACGCCCGACGAACTGTACAAGGACGTGTACGTGCAGAACGACTACCCTTACATCCACGACTAATTAACCCGGCCCTTCCGGGGCCACCCGGCTTGCATGCAGGCCTTGTTGTAGCAATTCTCTCCGTAATGTCGAAGATTCCATTCACTGGCAAGAGCCAGCAGGCCCGTCAGGGGCAACCCGTTCAGAACGTTTCGGCCGACCCGCTGGCGCCTGCCGAAAACCTAGCGCCTGAAAACCCGCTGCTGGAAGACCCGGATGCACTGGCCGCCCGCTTGGTGGATTCGGAGAATTTTGTGCGCAACCACCGCAACGTTCTGCTCACCATCCTGGCCATTGTGGTGGCAGGTGTGGTAGGCGCTTTCGCTTTCTACACCTGGCGCACGAGCCAGAACGAGAAAGCCCAAGCCACGATGTTCCGCGCTGTGAACAACTGGGAAGCCGACTCGCTGAACAAAGCCATCAAGGGCGACGGCAAGGCTCCTGGCCTGACCACCGTGGCCAATGAGTATGGCAACACCAAAGCCGGCAACCTCGCCAACTTCTACGCCGGCGTGGCTTCGCTGAAGCAGGGCAAGTTCAAAGAGGCCCTCGACTACCTCGAAGACTTCAGCTCGGACGACTACCTCGTGCAGAGCCGCGCCTACGCCCTGATGGGCGACGCGCAACTGGAAATGAACAAGCCCAAGGAAGCGGCCGACCTCTACGCCAAAGCCGCCGACCACAACTCCAACGAGTACTTCTCGCCCGGCTACTTGCTGAAGGAAGGCACGGCCCGCGAAATCGCCAACGACAACGAAGGCGCCCTGAAAGCCTACGACCGCATCATCAACGAATTCCCCACGGCTCAGGAAGTAGCGGAAGCCCGCCAACTCAAAGCCAAGCTGGAAGGCGCCAACTAACCAATCCGTACCTCTGTTTGTCATCCTGAGCGCAGCGAAGGACCTTACCGCACCCGAACGAAACCCGTTCCTTGTGCCAAGGTCCGCCGCCGCGCTCAGGATGACTGCTTTTAACCCCATCTATGGCTACTTCCCTCCAAAACCTCAGCGAGTACGACGCCTCCACTTTCATTGACATCAGCGAAAAGCGTTTCGGGCTGGTGGTGGCCGACTGGAACCGCGAGATAACCGATGTACTCAGCGCCGGCGCCTACGACACCCTGCTCAAGCACGGTGCCAACGCCGATAACATCTACCGCAACACTGTGCCCGGCAGCTTCGAGCTGACGCTAGGCGCCCAGTTCCTGGCCCAGCATGAGGAGATGGATGCCGTGATTTGCCTCGGCGTCGTTATTCAGGGCGAAACCAAGCACGACGATTACATCTGCCACGCCGTGGCACAGGGCATCACTCAGGTCGGGTTGAAGTTCAATAAGCCGGTCATTTTTGGCTTAGTGACGACGAATACCTTGGAGCAGGCCTGGGACCGGGCCGGGGGCAAGCACGGCAATAAGGGCGTGGAAGCCGCTGTGGCTGCTATCCAAATGTTAGGTTTTTAGTATTGGGAGGAAAAGCGGCCTGGCATTCGTAACTTTGCAGCCGCAAAAACAAGCATGCAACGGCTTTAGTTAGAGGGAACAGGCTCATTGTGGAGCTGCCAAACCATTTAGCAGGTCGTCGTGTTGCCGGGTTATAGCCTCGCCCGATTCCTAATATTCCATATTCCTTTTTTAACCCTTTCGATGAACGAAGACAACATTCGCTATTCCCGGGAAGACTTGAATGAGTTCGACCAGATTATTCAAGAGAAGCTGACGGCGGCCCGCAAAGAGTTGGCGTTCATCAAAGAAACCTTGAACCGGAGCAACGACTCGGGCACTGACACCACCGCGTCTTCGGCCAAAGTGCTGGAGGACGGTGCTGACACCGCCGAGAAGGAAAGCATGAACCAGCTGGCCTCGCGTCAGATGAAGTTCATTCAGCAGCTGGAAAATGCCCAGGTCCGCATCAAAAACGGTACCTACGGCGTGTGCATCGGCACCGGCAAGCTGATTCCGAAGGAGCGCCTGCGGGCAGTACCGCACACCCAGCATTCCATCGAAGCCAAAATGGCGCGCCGCGACTAACCGTCGCAAAGGCCCGAGGCCCGAACCTGTGGGCCGGCGCTGCGGCGGCCGGCTGGCAGGTTCGGGCTTTTGCGTTTATCTTAAGGGAATGAATCATTTCGGCGGCCGCCGGCTTTAACCGGTCGGTAGCGCCGGATTCAACTCTGACCACCACGTTTTTCATCATACCGTAGCGATACGGCAAGCAACTTTTCAAGCCATGGGCAAGAAACATTTTTCAGAAGATAAGTCGGACCGTCGCGGCGGCCGCAGTGCAGGAGGCCCCGGAGGCTTCGGCGGCAACAAAAACGAGCGTTCGGGCCCAAGCGGCCCCGCTGGCCGCGGCGGCGACCGTGACCGTGGTGGCGACCGCGGCGGCTATTCCGCCGCTCGCCCCGGCAATGGCCGTCCCGCCACCAATGGCGCTTTCGGGCGCCCGGCAACCAACGGCGCTTTCGGGCGCCCCACCAACGGTGCCTTCGGTGGCGGCCGTCCTTCCGGTGACGGCGAGAAGCGCCCCTATGGCAGTAGCTACGGCGGCGGCAACCGCGAAGGCGGCAGCGGCTTCGGTAACAAAGGCTTTGGTGGTAAGAGCTTCGGCGGCGGCAAAGAATCCAGCCAGCGCGAGCCCGGCGGGTTCCGCCCCGGCGGCGACCGGCCCGAGCGCAGCGAGCGTCCTCGCTTAGGCAAGGAGCAGCGCACCGGTACCAGCTACGGCCGCACCGCCGAGCGCCCTGAGCGTGGCAACGAGCGTGGCGGTTTCGGCAGCGACCGCGGCGAACAGCGTGGTTCGGATTCGGCCCCCGCGCGTCCCATCCGCGAGTATCAGCCCAAAGAGAACTGGAACGGCCAGCCCTACCGCCGCGAAGGCGAGAAGGCCGTACCCCGTGGCCTGCCCGGCGAGCGCAACCGCAAGTTCCAGAAGAGCAACCCCAACGAGCGCGACGAGACCAGCGCACCCCGCAACAGCGGCAGCTTTGGTCGGAGCACGCCCCGCGAGCCGGAAGATTTCCAGCGCAGCGAAGAGCGTGGCCCGAACCGGCCCATTCGGTCGGCCCGTCCGTTTCAGGCGGACCCGCCGCAGCCCCGCGAGGAGCGTGCCCCGCGTGCTGATTTTGCGGGTGGCAGCGATGCCGACCGTCGTGGCGACGAAGCCGCGTTTGGCCGGAAGTTTACCCCCGGTGCTTTTGGCAAGCGCGAGAACTCCACCTTCGGCGCCAGCCGCAGCACCGGCGAACGCCCCGGTAGCTACGAGAAGCGCAGCACCGAGAAATGGACGCCCGCGCCCGGCAGCTTTGCCGAGCGCCGCGAGGCCCTGAAAGCCCAGGAGCGCAGCGTGCGTCGTTCCGGCACTGGCTACGGCAGCGCCGTAGACAAGCCCCGCGCTGCTCGCCCGGCCGTGCAGGAGAACCGTGCCGACAAGCCCCGCTACGGCGAGCGCCCCGGCGAAGCTCCTGACTACAAAAACCTGAAGCACTACGAAAACGACAAAACCCGTGGCAACAAGCGTCGCCGTGAGGAAGAGGAAGATTTCGGCACCGACGAACTGCGCCTGAACCGCTACATCGCCAACGCCGGCATTTGCTCGCGCCGCGAGGCCGATACGCTGATTGCAGCCGGCGAAATCAAGGTGAATGGTGAAGTGGTGACGGAAATGGGCTACAAAGTGCAACCTGAAGACACCGTGCAGTACGGCAAGACCAACCTCAACCGTGAGAAGTCGGTGTATGTGCTGCTGAACAAGCCCAAGGACTTCATCACGACTACGGAAGACCCCGAAGGCCGCCGCACGGTGATGGACCTCGTAGCCAGCGCCTCGAAAGAGCGGATTTTCCCCGTGGGCCGGCTCGACCGCAACACGACCGGACTGCTGCTTTTCACCAATGACGGGGAGGTAGCCCAGAAGCTCTCGCATCCTTCGCACAAAAACAAGAAAATCTATCAAGTCGAACTCAGCCAGCCCCTGGCCGAGGAGGACTTGCGCAAGATTGCCGAAGGCCTGGAGCTGGAAGACGGCAAAGCCACTGTGGACGACGTGGCCGTAGTAGCCGGCAACCCGCACTTCGTGGGCATCGAAATCCACATTGGTCGCAACCGCATTGTGCGCCGCATCTTCGAGCACCTTGGCTACGAAGTGGTGGCCCTGGACCGCGTGCAGTACGCTGGCCTCACCAAGAAGGACCTGCCCCGCGGCAAGTGGCGCTTCCTAAGCGAGCAGGAAGTTATTCGGATGAAGTACTTTCTGTAAGCAACCTAAGTACTTTCAGTCCCACTAGACCGTCATGCTGAGCGGAGCCGAAGCATCTCGCGTGCCACCACTAATCCAAACAATTGAGTTAGTGGTGGCACGCGAGATGCTTCGGCTCCGCTCAGCATGACGTTTATTTTTAATTCTTATCTAGCCAAACCACTTGCGTACTCTTGCCCTTGACATTGGCAACACGGCCGTGAAAGCCGGCTGTTTCGATAGCTCTCGGCTGGTCGAAATGCAAGCGGGCCTCACGGCGCCGGAGGTGCTGGCGCTTACACAGCGCTGGCAGCCGGAGCACTGCATCATTGCCTCGGTAGCGGAAGATGCCGCGCTGCAGGCGGATGAGTTGCGCAAACTGGTGCTGGGAGAAGTTCTGACCTTTTCGCCGGCCACTACGGCCGTCCCATTGCGGAATGCCTATGCCACCCCCCATACGCTGGGGGCTGACCGGCTAGCGGCTGCAGTGGGTGGGGCGGGACTACGGCCCGGGCAGCCTACGCTCATCGTGGATGCGGGCACGGCCCTGAAATTTGACTTTGTCTCGGCCGATGGCACGTACCACGGCGGCAGCATTGCGCCGGGGCTTGGCATGCGGTTTCGGGCGTTGCACACGTTCACGGGGCGGCTGCCGTTGTTGGAGCGGCCAGCAGCCAATGCAACGATTCCGCTCGTGGGAGACTCCACTACGGGAAGCATGCTGAGCGGCGTGGTGAACGGCATCGTGGCCGAAATCATGGGGTTCATTGCTCAGTATCAGCGGCTCCATCCCGGTCTCGGGGTGTTGCTGACGGGAGGCGACGCTACTTTTCTGGCGGCCCGGCTCCCGGCTCGTATCTTTGTGGTGCCTGAGCTGGTGCTGCTCGGCCTTAATCGGATTTTAGCTTATCATGTTGTCAAATAAAGAGATGGGTTGCCTGCGTTTGGGCTTGGTGTTGGCGGGAGTGGTTCTGGTTGCTATGAATGGCGCGCAGGCGCAGGGCTTGGGCAACTCGCCGTACTCCCGCATCGGCCTAGGCGAATTCAACGCCAACACCGGCGGCGTGCGCCAGATGGGCATGGGCGGCGTGGGCCTAGCGGCACCTAACCCCACGAACGTGAATGAGTTAAACCCGGCGTTGCTGTATTACACGGGCCGCACCACGTTTGAGGCAGGTTATAGCGGGCAATACAAAACCGTGAAAAACGCGGCTTCGTCCAGCCGCAGCGGCAGCGCCAACCTGGGCTATTTGGCCATGTCGGTGCCTTTGAGCAGCAAGTGGGGCGCGGCCGTGGGCCTGAAGCCACTGAGCGCCGTGGACTACGAATCGAACACCGTGCGCCCGGTAATCGGCGCACCGAATGCCACGGATTCCGTGTTGACGCAGTACCGCGGCACGGGCGGAATTTCCGAAGCGTACTTCGGCCAGGGCTTTCAGATTTCGAAGGGCTTCACGGTTGGCGTTACGGCTTCCTATATTTTTGGGGTGGTCGATGAGACTGTTGGCACCATCGTGAAGGTTACCAATAGCACCGCGTCGGTCAATTCAATAACCCGAACCCATACGCGCTACTCCGACTTTGCCTTCCGGGCCGGGGCGCACTACCGGCACAAGCTGGGCAAGGACCTCAACATGAACGTGGCGGGCGTGTACAGCTTTGGGCATAACCTGCGTGGGCAGCAGTCCGTGGAGCAGGAGCAAGCCAATGTCGACGGTACGCTCATTGCGCCTTCGACGACCCTAAGCGACGGGCGCGGCAGCACTGCGGTTCCCATGCTGGCCCAAGTCGGCTTTAGCCTCGACAACGACAAGAACTGGAGCATCAACCTCGATGCTTCGCAGCAGCAGTGGTCGAAGTTCAACAGTTTCGGCCAGCAGAGCACCTCGCTCAACAACACTTGGCGGGTGGGCTTGGGCGGCGAAATTGCCCCCGACCCGGGTTCGGTTGAGCATTACTTCCAGCGGGTGACGTACCGCGCCGGCGTGAGCGTTGCGCAGATGCCATACCAGTTGGATGGAAAAACCTTGTACGACCGCGCCATCAGCTGGGGTTTTGCCTTCCCGTTGCCCACGGCTACGCCTCTGGAATCCACTACGTTCAGCCTGGGCTTTACGTACGGCGTACGGGGCAATACCGACATTCTCAACGCCACCACGGGCAGCAGCAACGTGCAGGAAAACTACATCCGCGGCCAATTGGGGGTGACGCTCAACAACCGCTGGTTCATCAAGCGGCGCTTGCAGTAACGGCCACGCATTAATCAACTCAAACAACTTGCACGCATTCCGAGACAGGTGGGGAAGTGGGGGCGTGCTGCTGGTGCTGGCCTTGGCGGGCTGCGATAAAAAAGCGGCCACCGGCCCGCGGCTGGTTTATACCGGCCCGCTAATGGAAACCACCAACGTGCGCACCCTGGTCAGCGACTCGGCCAAGCTCAAGTTTCAGCTCACCGCCCCGCTCGAACAGCAGTTTGAAAACGGCGACGTGCTCTATCCCAAGGGTGTGCAGGTGACCTTCTATTCGGCCGATGGCAAGCGGACCGTGGTGAACACGCTGACGGCCAAGTACGGTAAAGCCGACAAAGCCAAAAACCTCTACATCATGCGCGGTGACGTGCGGGTAGTGAACATCCCCCAAGAGCAGCGCCTCAACACTGAGGAGATGTTTTTTGACAAAACCAAGCAGCTGATTTACACCGATTCGGCCACGTTTGTGAAAGTAACCACGCCCACCGAGTACGTGGACGGCTATGGCCTGACGGCAAATCAAAACTTTTCCCGCTACAGCTTGAAAAAGGTGACCGGGGTATTTGCCGCGCCTGCAGCGGGCACGGCAACTCCCGCAAAATAGGGCCGGGTGGCACCACCCCGCTCCGTTGGCGGTTTGAAAAATAGAACGGCCCGTAAAATTCCTCCCCATGACTTTCGATAAATCCTTATTGCGCACCGTCCTCTTTTCGGTGGGCGTGGTGGCGCTGGTAATTGGCATCTACCAGACGTTGCTGTTCAACGACATAGCGGCCAATTACTGGATTTTCATGATTGCCATGTTCTGCTGGATGCCGCTGCTGTACTGGCGGCAGCAAGAGCGGTTGGCGGCCAAAATTGCGGAGGAGCAAGCCCGGCTGGCCAAGCAAGCGCGGGCCAAAACCCCCACCAAATCTAACCGGAAGCGCCGCTGAGGCACATTTTGAGGACGTACCGGCGTCGCAGCCGGCAGCTAAGATAAAATCTGCCGCTGCCTTTGCGAAGGACTTAAAATCAGGTAAAACTTTGATTCCCGGTCAAATTCTGGTTATTTTGCGCCTCTTTTGACCCTACTCAACGGGTTGTTAGTTGCTCGTTAGCAGTTGTCAGCATGCTCTGGCTACCTGCTGCCGGCCACTCATAACCGACAAATAACAGACAACCGACAACTACAAGAATGGCTTTAATTAACACGATTCGAGAAAAATCAGGCGTGGCAGTCGGCCTCGTGGCTATCGGCATGCTCCTCTTTATTGTGGGCGGCGACCTGATAGGCGGCAACAACCGGCTCTTCAATCGCAACGAGACCGTGGTGGGGGAAGTAGCTGGCCAAAAGGTGGAGCTCGAAGACTACAACAATGCCCTGGAGCAAGCCAAGCAGGCGTTTATTTCGCAGCAGCAGCGCCAGCCCGACGACCAGGCCATGGGCTACCTGCGCGACCAGGCGTGGAACCAGACCATCTACCGCTTGGCGTTCAAGCCGGAATGGGACAAGCTGGGCTTGACTGTATCGGATGACGAGCTGGTGGACATGGTGCAGGGCGACAACATCAACGCCGGCATCAAGCAGGCATTTACCAATCAGCAAACCGGCCAGTTCGACAAGGCGCGCCTGATTGATTACCTGAAAAACCTCGACAAACTGCCCCCCGAAACGCAGGCGGCCTGGTACAATTTCGAAGCCAACCTGCCCGCCGAGCGCATCGCCAACAAGTACAACGCGCTGTTGAAAAACTCGGTGTACGTGACCACCGCCGAAGCCAAGCGTTTTAACACGCTGCAGAACACCAAGGCGACGGTGAAGTACCTGTTCGTGCCGTATGCCAGCATTTCCGACTCGGCCGTGAAAGTGACCGACGCCCAACTGCAAGCGTACCTCGACAAGAACAAGAGCAAGTACAAAGTAGAAGACGGCCGCTCGGTGGAGTACATCACCATTCCGGTGGTTGCTTCGAAAGAAGACAGTACTGCCGTGAAAACCACGATTGCCGAACTGGCAACCCAATTTGCTTCGGCTCCGGTGGATTCGCTGTTTGTGATGGCGAATTCGGAGCAGCCCTACACGAAGGCCTTCCGTAGCCCCGCCGACCTGCCCGAGGAGTTGCGCAAGCAGCTGCCCTTGGCCCAAGGCAAAATCTACGGTCCTTACGCTGAAAACGGCACGTACTCGCTCTACAAAGTGACCGGCGTAAGCGCCGGCAAGGACTTGGCCGCCCGCGCCAGCCACATCCTCATCAAGGCCGACGGCGCCACGCCCGAAGCCAAAGCCGCCGCCAAAACCAAGGCGCAGGATATCCTCAACAAAATCAAAGCCGGCGCCGACTTTGGCGCCATGGCCCGTCAGTTCGGTACCGATGGCACCAAGGACCAGGGCGGCGACCTTGGCTGGTTCGGCCAGGGCCGCATGGTGCCCGAGTTTGAGAAAGCCATTTTCGCGGCCACCGCGCCCGGCCTGTTGCCCAACCTCGTAGAAACGTCGTTTGGCTACCACATTATCAAAGTAACCGCCGCTCCCACCAAGCAAACCTACCAGGTAGCCGAAGTGAAGAAGAGCATTGCCCCGACCGATGCCACCCGCGAAGCCGCCTACGCCAAAGCGCAGCAGCTGAAGGGCGAAGCCACCGACCTGGAGAGCTTCCGCAAGCTGGTGACCAAGGACAAAACGCTGGTAAAGCAGGAAGCCAAAAACCTGGACCGGGGCGCCCGCAACGTAAACAACCTGCAAAATGCTCGTGAACTCGTGCGTTGGGCCTTTGGCTTCAACCAGACGGGCAGCGAAACCAAAGTAGGCGACATTTCTGAGGTCTACGAAATTGGCGACCAGTACGTCATTGCCGCCCTCACCGACGAGCGCGCCAAAGGCACCGCTTCGGTTTCGGCTCTGAAAGAAGAACTCTCGGCTGGCGTGCGCAACGAGGAAAAGGCCAAGCAAATCCTGGCCAAGCTGCCCAAAACTGGCACCCTGGAAGACATGGCAGCCAAGTATGGTCCTACCGCGCAGGTGGGCGTTGCCCCGGACGTAACCCTGGGCCAGGGCAACCTCGCCAACGTGGGCTTTGAGCCCGTAGCCGTGGGCAAAGCCTTCGGCCTGAAGCCCGGACAGAAGTCCGCTCCAATTCAAGGCGAACAGGGCGTATTGGTGATTGAGCCGGTGAGCGTAGCCGCTCCCACGGCCGCCGCTACCGACCTGAAAGCCGTGCAGCAGCAGCTCGTTCAGCAGCGCGCCCAGCAGCAGGACGGCAAGATTTACGAGGCCATCAAGGCCAAGTCGAACGTACAGGACAACCGCACGAAGTTTTTCTAGGACGTCAATTCCTGAATTTGAAAAGGGCCGTACCTTCGGGGGCGGCCCTTTTTTGTTTTTCAGCGTCATTGCCCTGCCTTCGAAACAACGGAAGGCACTGTTGGCTTTTTTGTTGAACGAACGGCGCCAAGCCCAGCGTTTAAGCCCACGGGCTGCCGCTTGGCAGCTAGCTCATGTCCTCCGCTTGAACCGACTCCTGAATATATGCGTCCGCATTTCCTAGTAGTAGCCGCTTCGTTTTTGTTGGCTTTGCCGGCGCAGGCTCAGCAACCCGACAAAGCCTGGGCGCCGGTAAGCGGTACCGCTTTGGCCAATGACTACGCCCGCCGGGGCGAGCACGACAAAGTGGTGTTTCTGTTGGAAAAGCTCCCCGCCGCCGAGCAAACCAGCCCCACCGTATTTCCCGTGTATCTGGCCTCGCTGCAAGCCTTGAAACGGCACAAAGACGCCGAGAAGCTGGCGAAAAAAGCCATGAAGCAGCACGCGGAAGATGCGACCCTGGGCGTGGCCTTGGGGGGCGTGTATGCGGCCGCCGGCGATGCCCCGGCCGCCGAAAAGCAGTGGCAAAAAGTGTTGAGCCAGCTTGTCCCGTCGCAGGTGCAGCCCGTGGCCGCCGAGTTCAGCCGCCGCGAGCTGCCCCAGTGGGCCGAGCGCACGTACCTGCGCGGCCGGGCGCTGGCCAAGAACGACACGGAGTACGCTCCGCAGCTGATTCAGCTCTACACCCAAAGCCAGAACCAACCCCAAGTGCTGGCTGAGACCTTGCGCCTGATTGCGCTGGATGAAAAGCAGCTGCCCTTTGTGCGCAACATGCTGCAAAACGCCCTGCGCGAGGAAAAGGATTTTGACGCGCTGGAAAGACTGTTGCTCACGGCTACGCAGGAACACCCCGACCAAGCTACCTACAGCGAACTGCTGCTGTGGCTGCAAATGCAGCGGCGCGACTTTGCCGGGGCGTTGGTGCAGGCCCGCGCGCTGGACCGGCGCGGGCGCGGCGAGGGCGTCCGGGTAATGGAACTAGCTGCCATTGCGCAGCAAAACAAGGACTACGAAAGCGCCATTGAGGGCTTTGGCTACGTGGCCCGGGAATACCGCAACGGTCCTTACGGCAATGTGGCCCGCCAGCGGTTGCTCCAGGCGCGCGAGGCGCAGGTGCGCGAAACCTATCCGGTGGATTTAACCAAAGTGCGCGCCCTGGTCACCGACTACGAGCAGCTGCTGACCGAGCAGGGCCGGACCCCCGACACGGCGCCCGTGCTCCGCAACCTGGCCAACCTGCACGCTTTCCAGCTAAACGACCGCGCCAAGGCCATGACTTTGCTACAGGAAGTAATTGACATGCCCCGGGCCAGCAACGACGTGGTGGACGAAGCCAAAGTCACCCTCGGCGACCTGTATTTGCTGAAAGGAGAGCCCTGGGAAGCCACACTCCTGTATTCGCAGGTCGAGAAGTCTCACAAAGACTCTCCACTTGGCTACGAGGCCAAGCTGCGCAACGCCCGCCTGAGCTACTATGCCGGCGACTTTAAGCTTGCGCAAAGCCACCTCGACATTTTGAAAGAAGCCACCACGCGCGAAATCGCCAACGACGCCATGCAGCTCTCGCTGCTGATTCAGGACAACACCGTGGAAGACACGCTGGGCCTGGGCCTGCGCGCCTACGCCGCTGTGGAGCAGCTCGTGTTTCAGAACAAGCTGAAGGAGGCCATAGCGGGCCTGGATGTGCTGCTGGAGAAGTTCCCTGGTCATTCCCTCGCCGACGACACCTATTATTTGAAAGCCCAGCTGCAGCGCCGTACTGGTGACTTCACCGCCGCTACAGCCACGCTCGAGCGCATCACCAATAATCCCAAGTACGACGTGCTGAGCGACGATGCACTGTTCTTGCTGGCCCGGATTCAGGAGGAGGACATGAAGGACAAGGGGAAAGCCCAGGAACTATACAACCAAGTAATCACCAAATACCCGGGAAGTATTTACGTGGCCGAGGCCCGCAAGCGGTTCCGGAAACTGCGCGGCGATGGCGTGTAGCGCCCATGCGGCGGCCTTAAGCTGCCGCCGGATTACCCAAAAAACACGAACATCAGGGCCAGCGCCACAATAAACACCACGTACATCAACCCATCGGAAAGGATGTATTGGCGGTACTTGCGGTAGAATTCTTGGAGCTGACGCATAGGCCGCGGCAGTAGGGCGCCGGGGGCCAAAGATAAGCCAGCCGGCGTGGGGGAGGGGTTTGGTCGTACTTTTGAGACCATTTCTACTACGTATCCGATGCCCATATCCGCTAGTAAGCGCTGGAATTATATCCCCGAATCGGACCCTCAACGGGCCCAACGCCTGACCGAGGCCCTCTTCATCGCCCCCGAAATAGCCGCCCTGCTGGTGCAGCGTGGCATCGACACGCCCGAAGCCGCCGCCGCCTTCTTCCACCCCGACCTGCGCCAGCTGCCCAACCCGCTGCTGATGCGCAGCATGGACCGCGCCGTGGCCCGCCTCAGCCGCGCCCTCAACGAAGGCGAAAAGGTAGTCGTGTTGGGCGATTACGACGTGGACGGCATCACATCGGTGGCCACTGTGATGAGCTACCTCACGCCCCTGTTCGGCGAGGCGCGGCTGCGCGACTACATTCCGGACCGCTACACCGAGGGCTACGGCATTTCTGAAAAAGCCATTGATTTTGCGGCCACTAACGGCTTCACGCTCATTATCGCGCTCGACTGCGGCATCAAAGCCGTGGAGCAGGTGGCCTACGCCACCAGCAAGGGCGTCGATTTCATCATCTGCGACCACCACTTGCCCGGCGAGGAACTGCCCGCCGCCGTAGCTGTGCTCGACCCCAAGCGTGCCGACTGCGCGTACCCGTACAAAGAACTGTCGGGCTGCGGCGTTGGCTTTAAGCTGATGCAGGCCCTGGGCGAGCATTTGGGCCGGCCCGAAGCACCCCTGCACGACTTGCTGGACCTGGCCACCGTGAGCATCGCCGCCGACATTGTGCCCATCACCGGTGAAAACCGGATTCTGGCGGCCCACGGCCTTCGGCGCTTTAACGAAGACGCCCACCTGTTGCGCCCTGGTTTGGCGGCCCTGCGCGAGCTGGCTACCCTGCGCGAAGGCCCGTTGGGCATCAGCAGCCTCATCTTTGGCTTTGCCCCGCGCATCAACGCGGCCGGCCGCATGGGCGACGCCCGCCGGGCCGTGGCCATGCTGCTGGCCCCCGACCAGCAGGAAGCCCGCTACACCGCCGAAGTGGTGGACCAGATGAACCAGCAGCGCCGCGGCTCCGACCAGCACACCACCCAGGAAGCGCTGGACATGATTGCCGGCAGCCCCACGCTGCAGAATGCTCGCGCCACCGTGCTTTATAAAGCCGACTGGCACCAGGGCGTGCTCGGCATCGTGGCCTCGCGCTGCCTCGACCAGTACTATCGCCCCACCGTCATTCTCACTCAGCGCGATGGCAAGGCCACCGGCTCGGCCCGCTCCGTGGCGGGATTTGATGTGCACGAGGCCCTAGAGGCCTGCGCGCCCCTGCTCGACCAGTTTGGCGGGCACCGCGCCGCCGCCGGCCTCACCCTGAAGGTAGAAAACGTGCCTGCCTTCCAGCGTCGTTTTGAGGAAGTAGTGGCGGGTACCCTCACCACCGAGCACCTGGTGCGCCCGGTGGAGGTAGCCGCTACGCTGCCACTGAGCCGGGTAAACGAGGAATTTTTTGCCGAGCTGCGCCGCATGGAGCCTTTCGGGCCCGGCAATCCCAACCCGGTGTTTGCCTCGCAGCGCTTGGTAGCGGTGCCCAATAGTGCCCGGGTGGTAGGGCAGGGGCACCTCAAGCTTCGCCTGGCTTCGGCCGACGCCCAGGGCCCGGCCGTGGACGCCATCGGCTTCGGCCTGGCCGACTATCTGCCCGAAATCGAACAGGGCCAGCCCTTCAGCGCCTGCTACACGGTGGAGCTGAACGAGTACCGCGGCCAGCGCAGCGTACAGCTGCGGTTGCTGGACGTGCGGTGGGAGTAAGCACTAAACGGACGGTTTATTCGCCTGCTGACCGGGGGCTATAGTAGTAGCGCTTTTGCTGAGTGGTTTTGTAAGCCAAGGAAACCGGCGAGTTTGTGTGACGCAAATAGTCGCCGCGTACGAACAGCCAGCTGGCCACGGGTGAGTTGAGGGGCGCCTTGTATTCGAACAATTCGAGCCGGGTAAGCCGTCGGTTTTCGTAGCGCTCCCGCAGCACAACATGATTGTTGGCGTCGTAATGCACCACTTTCTCTAGCTCAATGCCAAAGCGGTGCTTGATGGTTTTCTGGGTGACGAGATGCGCCCCAGACTGAGTGCCATCGTCGCTGACGGCGGCCTGTGGCGACCCCGCATAAGCCTTTATCTTTCGGTGTAGTCCACCCATGGACCCCTGCATAGCTTTAAATTCGGCGATTCGAGCGGTGCTTTGGTTTCGTATAGCAACTACGCGTTGCATCAACGAGTCATAAGCGGCGCCATATGTAGCCGCTTGAGTGACAGTAACTGGAGGCTCGGAGGAGGGCTGGTGTGCGTTGATTTGGGCGCAGGCCAGGGAGTGGCTACTCACTGCCAGCAGTCCGGCGAGCAGGTACTGGGATGTCATAAAGTGATTTTTGGTAGAAAGTGGCCGCAATTTAGCTTGACGCTACGGTTGCCGCATGGTGCGCCACACCAACCAGAGCAGCGGCAATTGTAGCGGCAGCCGTCCCCACGCCACCCAACCCGGAATGCCGAGCTGTTCGTAGGCCAACGCCATGTACACATTGGCCGGAAACACCGCCACCAGTAGCGCCAGCAAGCCCCAGGCGGCCACGCGCTGGGTGCGGCGGAACAGCAGCCCCAATCCTCCCAGGATTTCGAAAAAGCCACTTATGTACACCAGCGCCAAGGGTTGGGGCAGCGGTGGGGGCATAATGGCCAGGTAAGTACTGGGCTGCACAAAATGCCAGCTGCCAGCCAGCACAAAAAGCAGGGCCAACCCATAGCGGCTCAAAGAGGATACGGTCATAGGCCCGTAAATGTGGGGCTTAATGGCGTGGCAACGGCCGCCATTGTGGGCCGCTCGCCCGTATAGCCGCCATAATTGCGGGTAGCTAGTTAATATTTTTCTCTCTCAAATGGTTAAGCTTCTGAACCGCCCGCTTTACCGTGCACCTTGCCCGCCCCGCGCCCCGGGCGTACTTTTGTTCCATTAATCCATTTTCCCACCCTGTTCATGCAAACCGCCACTTCCACTAACATTTATCAGCTGACCGAAGAGCAGCTGGCCGTGCGCGACGCCGCCCGTGATTTTGCCCAGAGCGAGCTGTGGGCCGGGGTCATCGAGCGCGACGAGCACCAGAAATTCCCTACCGAGCAAGTCAAGAAAATGGGCGAGCTGGGTTTCATGGGCATGATGGTGAGCCCCGAATACGGCGGCTCGGGCCTCGACACCGTGAGCTACGTGCTGGCGATGGAAGAAATTAGCAAAGTCGATGCTTCGTGCTCGGTCATCATGTCGGTGAATAACTCGCTGGTGTGCTGGGGACTGGAGAAATACGGCACCGAAGAGCAAAAGCAGAAGTACCTGCCCCGCTTGTGCTCGGGCGAAATCATCGGCGCCTTCGCCCTGAGCGAGCCCGAAGCCGGCTCCGACGCCACCAGCCAGCGCACCACCGCCGAGGACATGGGCGACCATTACCTCCTGAACGGCACCAAGAACTGGATTACCAACGGCACCACCGCTTCGGTGTACCTCGTAATCGCCCAAACAAACCCCGAATTGAAGTCGCGCGGCATCAACGTGCTGATTGTGGACAAGGACATGCCCGGTTTCATTCAGGGTCCCAAAGAGAACAAACTCGGCATTCGCGGCTCCGACACCTGCTCGCTGATGTTCACCGACGTGAAGGTGCCCAAGGAGAACCGCATCGGGGCCGACGGCTTCGGCTTCAAGTTCGCCATGCAGGTGCTGGCCGGTGGCCGCATCGGCATCGCCTCGCAGGCCCTCGGCATCGCCTCCGGCTCGCTGGAGCTCAGCCTGAAATACGCCAAGGAGCGCAAGGCGTTTGGGGTCGAAATCGCCAAGCACCAGGCCATCCAGTTTAAGCTGGCCGACATGGCTACCAACATCGACGCGGCCCGCCTGCTCTGCCTGCAAGCCGCCGCCGACAAGGACAACCACGCCGACTACGCCAAATCCGGCGCCATGGCCAAGCTATTTGCCTCCAAGGTGGCCATGGACTCGGCCGTAGAAGCCGTGCAGATACATGGTGGCTACGGCTTTGTGAAAGAATACCACGTGGAGCGCTTCATGCGCGATGCCAAAATCACCCAGATTTACGAGGGGACTTCTGAAATTCAGAAAATTGTGATTTCGCGGGAAATCCTCAAGTAAGGAGCGAATAGCCTAAAATTCAGATTCATTGCACAAAACCCAGCCACTAAATGGCTGGGTTTTTAGTTTTTGTGAATTTCAAGCTGTTATATTGCACTGCGGTAGCCACCCAGTTACCCAGTCCGCTCCCTCCCTCAGGCCGTTTTGGCATCCCGAATTATGGAAGATTACAATAAAGTCATCGAGTCGTTAGGCGTCCGCTACATCAAGGCCAAAAACCTGGTGTTGCATCAGCCCTTCACGGTGCGCAATTCCTACGATGTTGGCAACAACCTCATTCTGCTGCATAAGGGGCACATTACCTTCGGCGAAGAAGAAATGGTGGTGGAGGAAGGCGAAATGCTCTTCATTCCCGGCGGCCGGCCCACCCGTGTGAGCTATGGCCAGGACCAGAAGAACCGCGTCATTTCCAACGACGACCTGATTACCAACAAGGACAAGTTCTTTCATTCCAACGACAACCTCGACCTCATCGGCGATGCCGACGAAAGCCACAGCTTCGTCAGCTTCGAAGCCAAGGTGTTCGACTCGGTGAACTTCTTCGCCTCGCTCGACGTGCCGGCCTTTCTCATCTCGGGGCAGCCCAAGCTGGCCAACCTCGTGATTAAGGTGGTGGAAGAGAGCATTCAGGACCTGCCCGGCCGCGAGCGCCTCATCAACATCTACACCGAAAATATAGTGGTGGAAGTGGTGCGCTACGTGCTGCGCAACAACATGTTTGTGGAGCAGCTGGCCACCAACAGCACCTACTTCAAGGACCCGCGCCTCATCGACCTGTTCAACTACATCAAGGAGAACCTGGGCGGCGACCTGAGCAACAAAGTGCTGAGCGGCGTAGCCAACGTGAGCGAAGACTACGTGGGCCAGTACTTCAAGATGCTGACCAACATCAACCCGCAGGACTACATCGAATACCAGCGCATGGAGCGCGCCGTGTTCCTGCTACGCACCACCAAGAAAAGCATCCGCGACATCGGCAAAGAAGTAGGCTACAAAGACACCGCTTACTTCTGCCGCCGCTTCAAGATGATGTTCGGTATTCCGGCCGGCAAAATGCGCCGCCGCGAATCGGCCATGAACATTTAAGGTTGACTTGACGGTCGTCGTGCGGGAATTGATAGTGTAGTAACTCCTCTAGAACCAGTCAACCGCATAATTAAAAAGCCCCGCTTCGGTAAGAAGCGGGGCTTTTTAATTATGCACGAGGCTTAAACGCTATTCAATGTTGCGGAAATCGTCGGTTTTTGAACGGTAGCTGCTTTCCGAAGTCCGAGCGCTGAAATCACCGCCCGAAGTCGACGAGCCAAAGCCAGAGCCGGCGTTGCTGCCGCTGCTATAGCTGCCGCTGGAGCCCGAGCCGTAGCTGCTGCCGCTGTTGCCATAGGGCGAGCCGCTGTCGGTGCGGCCGCTGCCTACGCTGGTGCGGCGGCTGTTGGACGCATCGGGTGCCTGATAGCCGTAGCTGGAGCGCCGGCCGTAGCTGCTGCCCTGGCGGTTGTAGCGGGCCTCGGACTTTTCCGATTTGCCTTTGCGGGTGGCCAAGTAGCCAAGGCCTACGGCCAAGAGGGCCCCGCCCACAATTTTCTGGGTGGTCGTCAGGTCGTTTACGCGGCTTGCGGCGCGCGAACTCCAGTCTTTCACGCTCTGGGGCAGCTGGTTTACGTTGTTGAGTACGCCAGAATCTTCAATCCATTTCTTGCCGCCTTCGAGCGCTTTGTCGAGGACGTTGCCGCTTTTATCACCTTCGCGGACGTTTTGCGGGTTGTTGCTCGGATTGCCTAAATTGCTGCCTGGCGTGCTGGCAGTAGGCTGGGCCGCACCGCTCCGGGCTGGGCCATTGGTTGTGCCCGATTTGCGCGATGCACCGGATGTGCCCGAAGTTTCAGCACCGGTCAAGCCCGTGCTGCCGGGGGTAGAACCGGTATTTTGGTTACGAACGTCGTCACCGGACATGGGGTTGCCCGACTGGTTTGGTTGGTTGTCCATAGTGAAAAGAAGGAAATGGTGGAAAGGAATCAACAAGCCCCGGCCGAAAGCCGCGGGGCTTTGTATTCGTAAGTTCCCCGTCATAAGTTGCACTCACCGTCAAGAAATTAAACCTTGGCCATAAGGCTGCCGGCATCAAACTACGGCTGTACTAAAGAGTTTCTCGCCGGTAAAGAAGCGCTGTTTACACTCCTGCACCAGCCGAAATCACTCGTTGGCGGCGGCCACAATAAGGCTCCAAAACGAAAGACGCAGCCGCGCTGATACTTGGTCAATAGCAGGGCGTCGAAAGGAAAGCGCGGCTATGCCCGCGGCTCTTTGGGTTGGGCGTGTTTGGGCAAGGGCAGCAGCACGTGGTCGGGGTTGGCCAGCACCACGCGACGGGCCTCCTCGCGGGCTTCTACTTCATACTTGTTGTGGTAGTAGCCCACCCGCACCGACTCCACGAGGTATTTCCAGAGGAAAGGCACGAACCCGTGCTCCTTGAACTGGCGCACGTGCACCAACTCATGGGCCACCCATTCGGCATCGGCCAAGAATTGCTCGCGGGTGGTACCACTCAGGTGCACCGTTTGGCCGATAACCATGGCCACGCGCCGGCTGCCCAGCACCAAGCAGGCGATGCGCGCCAGCGGCGAGCGAGTCCAGGTTCGGAGATTTTGCATAGAAGAAAGGTAGGGAAATATTTGGGGCGAGCTA
Organism: Hymenobacter jeongseonensis; assembly: GCF_015694725.1. Lineage (GTDB taxonomy): Bacteria > Bacteroidota > Bacteroidia > Cytophagales > Hymenobacteraceae > Hymenobacter > Hymenobacter jeongseonensis. Next base: position 218,315 of record NZ_JADQDQ010000001.1, read on the forward strand.
ATACGGCAGCGACTACGGGATGGTTGCAACTGTAGAAGTTATTAAAGGAAGATAAAATTATATTTTAATAAGAAAATTTGATTTTTTCCGGGATACAATGCTGTGTTTATCAAAAGTTAGGCCTAGCTTTACCCTAAGTCCGATTTCATAAACAATATGAATTACCGGATAATAACTCTTTTTCTAACCTCTTCTCTCGGCTCCTCGCAGCCTTGCCTATCGCCTAAGAAACCGACTGCCCGGCGCTTCCTCCCATCAGCAGGAATCCGGAATTTGTGACCCACCCCCCTACGACGGACAATGAAAAATAGCTTTCTGTATTGCCTCGCCGCCGGCTCGCTGGCTCTCTCCTTCTTCTTCGAGCGCTCCCCCGATGCTTCGATTACGTCCCGTGCCGCTCTGGCGCCTGTCGTAGCCGAAGCATCGCTGTTTCCCGCCCTGACGACGACCGAGCCCGCCTCCGAACTTCCCACGCTTGTTGCCGCCCCGGCCAATGGGCCTGCGGCCAAGCCCGCCTTGGTGCCCACAGCGGCTGACTTGGCCGCCTCGCGCGACTCGCTGGCCTATAACTACTACGCGCAGACCCTGGGCCTGCACTTGGCTTTCGATGAAAACAAGGACTTGCTACAGTCCGTAACCGACTGGCTAGGCACTCCCTACCGCTACGGCAACAACTCGCGCAAAGGCACCGATTGCTCCGGCTTCGTTACCCGCGTGTTCCGCGAGGTGTACGGCATCACGTTGCAGCGCTCGTCGCGCTCCATGTTTTCCACCACCAAGCACATTGCCAAGAGCGAGATGAAAACCGGCGACCTGGTTTTCTTCCGTCGCGGCAAAGGCCCCATTTACCACGTCGGCATTTATTTGAAAAACGGGAAATTCGCCCACTCTGCTACCAACGGCGGCGTCATGGTGAGTTCCTTAAAGCAGCCTTACTACCAGCGCAATTTCTATGCGGCCGGCCGCGTACCGGCCGCCGCCGAAGCCGAAGCCTCGGCCGAGTAAGCGGCGCGTTTCATCAGCACCTGGCAAAGCGCCCGGCCTATACGGCCGGGCGCTTTTTTTGTAGCCTTCCATTGGCATAAAGTTGCTCCTGAGTAGGTGTTTCCGCAAGGCGCGGCATTAAAGAGTGTCGCTAGTCATTGGCTACGGCTATCGGTGCGATACAACTCGTGACTAAGAGGAAATACAATGCTGACTATGAGCCGTAAGAGCCAGATAGTGCGCGCTTGGGACGAGGCGAAGCGGTGACGCTGGCATCGGGTATTTCACATGAATTTCGGAAGAAAATTAGCCCAGCTGAGGACTTTTGCGTACAGCATTTTTCGAGGCCAACGCCTCGTCACCTTTCACCTCTTCTTTTCAATACCCTTTATATGGACTCGCAAATCGAACAGCAGCTCGAAAAAATCATGCCCGAAGACTTGGCCCGCACTTTTGAAAGCGCTTTCCACGTCATTCAGGGCCGGCATGAGCACATGGACGACCTGCTGAAACACGGCGGCGTGCTGCTGCGCAAAGCCGCCCACAAGTTTACCCCCACCCAGATGGTGCTGGGCGTAGCCGCGCTGGCGACGGTCGCCATCATCTTCATTGGCCGGGAAATAAACAAGGAAGGCGAGGGCGAAGCCCAGGACGTAACTCCCCGCGAAGACAAGCGCCAGCTGGCCGGCAGCCACAGCAAAGGAAACGGCAACAAATAGCCGCGCCCCTAAAACGCAAAAAAAAGCCGCTTCTTCGGGAGCGGCTTTTTTGCGTTCGGGTCAAGCTTGCCCGCAAAAGGTACTCTTAATGTCACTCGGCCCGGAAGCGGCGCTGGATAATGCCTTATTTGCCCTGCAGTGTCCAGGCCGTGGGCACGCGCGGGTGCTGCTCCTGGGCAGAGCGCAGAAACACCAATTCGTCGAGCTGGCCCACACGCCAGGTTTCCAGCAGGTTGTTGTAGAAGGGCGAGCCGGGGTTGCCGCTCTGGCCGCCGGGGTACACGCCGTAGGCCTGCACCCGGGGGCCCAGCGCCACCACCATGCGCCAGGAAGGACCGTTGCGCTCCGAAGTGGCGTTCACAATGCCCGCCCCGCCGCCGCAGTCCACGTCCAACTGCCCGAAGCCGGGGAGCTGCAGCAGGTGCAGCACGTCGGTGCTTTTTTGGTTGGCCCAGCGCCATTTGGGCCCGAAAGGGCCAAGCTTGCGCGTCAGCGAGTCGGTGGCAAAGCGCAGGCTTTGCAGTGCCAGCTGTGGCAGGGTTTCCTTGGCGGGCGTTCGGCGGTCGTCAATCCAGGGCGAATTGGGTTCGTTCAGAATCAGGTTGTTGGTGCGGTCGCGGGGCGGGTAGCGCATTTCCACGCCAGTGACCTTGCTACCAAAGTCATCTTCCCAGATTCGTTTCACAAAGTCGTTGTACCACAGGTTGAACACACTCGCACCAATGGCATCGGCAGTGTACTGATGCGGCCAGCGGCGCATTTCGGCCAGCACCTTGGCCTCCGCCGAACCAAGGGCGGGCGCGGCCACCAAGGCCAGCATTTTCGGCAGCATCAGCTGGGCGTTGAGGTCGAGCACGTCGTTCTGGAGCTGGCGCAGGCTGTCGGGCGTTACCTGGCGCATGGCGCCGAGGCGCTGGTTGATGCGGTGGCCGCGTTCGTAATTGGCGTAATTCCAGTTGAGGTAATACGGGTAGTCGGGCCCCGCCGAAAACTGGTTGGCCGAGCTCACAAAGCCGCGCGCTGGGTTCTTCACATGGGGATTGTGCGCGGCCGGAATCCAACCCTGCCAATCGTAGGCCGGGTCGGTGCCGTCAAGAATGAATTTGCCCTGGTTGCGCCACTTCAGCGGGAAGCGGCCATTGGGCCAGATGGCGATGTCCTTTTGGTTATCAGCGAAAATAAAGTTTTGTGCCGGCGAACCGTAGTGCGCCAGCGCGGCTGTGTAGTCGGGGTAGGCGCGGGCCCGGTTGAGCTGGTAAAAGGCCAGCACTTCGTTGGCCCCGTCGTGGGCCGTCCAGCGCATGGCGTGGGCAATGGGCGTTTGGGCAATAAAGGGCTTCTCCGGCTTATCGTACACCACTGGGCCGTGGTGAGTATAGAGCACGGTATCGAGCCGGTCGGGCTGGTTGCGCACTTTGATGTGCTCCACTACCCGGCGCACGGGTTTCCAGCGGCCGGCGTGCCAGTATTCGCGTTGGGTCTTGTCTTTGAACTTCAACTGGTAGAAGTCGAGCACATCAGCCGCCACATTGGTCACGCCCCAGGCCGTGTTTTCGTTGAAGCCAATAATAACGGTGGGCGCGCCCGGAATGGTGACGCCGTACACGTTCACGCCCGGCGCATTCAACTGAATCTGGTACCAAATGCTGGGCAGGTTAAGCTGCAGGTGCGGGTCGTTAGCCAGCAGCGGGTAGCCCGAGGCCGATTTGGCCCCGCTCACCGCGAAGTTGTTGGAGCCCAGCTCGGCGTCGGGTTCGGTGCGGAGCTGGTGGGCCACCTGGGCCGTTGCAAACGACTTCGGTACGGGTGGGGCAGGCAGGGGCTGGAAATCCAGCGGCGTGCCCACCGGCACGATGGGGTCTTCGCGCGTGGGGTAGTCCGGAAACAGGTCTTGGGTTACCGCCGGGCCGTATTTGCCTTGGATGTTGCTCATGCGCAAGTCGTCGGTGCGGCCGCTCAGGTCCCAGGCCATAAACTTGAGCAGCAACGCGCATTTCAGGGGCTGCCACGGTTCGGGCTGGTAGTCGAGCAGCTTGTACTCGAAGGGCAGCGTGGCGGGCGTGAGTTGGTCTATGTATGCATTCACCCCCGCCGAATACGCCGTCAGCACGGTGCGTGTGGTGGGGTCGGCCATCATTACCTTCAGGGAGTTCGCTGCGCCAAAGGGCAGGCCCATCCGCCGGAAAAATCGGTCGGTTTCCAGCCGGGCCGGGCCTACAATTTCGGCCAGCCGGCCGGCCGCTACGTGGGTTTGGAATTCCATCTGCCAGAGGCGGTCGCGGGCCGTAAGATAGCCTTGGGCGAAGTAGAGGTCGGCGTCGTTTTGGGCGAACACGTGCGGCACGCGGCGGTCGTCGTAGCGCACCGTCACCTGCTTTTGAAGGCCGGGCAGCGCCAGGGTTTGCTGCGTAGGAAAAGCCTGGCGGGCCTCGGCGTTTTGCCAAAAGCCGCGGTACGGACTCAGCAACTTGCCAAACGGGGGCACGTCGCCGTGCTTGGTGTTCAGCGTCCAAACCAGCGTGAGGGTGACGGCCAGCGCCAACAGGGCCTTTATCATTTAGTAAAGCGTAGGAAGTAAAGAATAGCGCACCGCGCGAGCCAAAAAAAGGCTGGAAACGCCCGGCAAGTAACGACAATGTCATCAATTGCTTTTGCGTTTCCAGCCCTTCCGGCCGATTGCTCGGCGCTTGCTAGTAGCTACTTGTTGCCCAGCGTCATCGAAGCGCTACCTCGCGCACCATGCCGCCAATGCCCCACACCATGAGCTGCTGGCGCACGGCCTCGGCTTCGGGACGTTCGCCGAAGTTGCCCACGAGCACGCGGCTGCGCTGGCGCCCATCGAGCAGGTATTGCGATACATTCACCTGCACTTCGGGCAGCAGGGATTTGATGCGGGCCTCCACAGCGTGGGCGTTGGCGGCATCAACAAAAGAGCCGGCCTGAATGAGGAAGCCCGACGGGCAGTTCACGGATTCGGTGGCGGTCATTACTTCGATTTTGCTGGCGCTGGAAGCCGCAATGAGGACGGGCTGCTCGGCCGGTGTTGCGGGCTCGGCGAGGGTCGGAATGGCGTTCGGTACCGAGTAGGTGGTGAAGGCGGCCTCGGGGTTGGGGTCGGCGGCGAACAGGGCGGCCAGGTTATCGGGCGTAGTGGCCGGGCCCAGGGGCGTTTCGGGAGCTACTACTTCGGCTACCACGGTGGCGGCGCCGCATTCGGTGATGCCGAGCGGCCGCGCCGCAATTTCTGAAAGGTCAATGATGCGCTGGTGGCGGTAGGGGCCGCGGTCCGTCACGCGCACCACCACCGACTTCCCGTTTTTCACGTTCGTCACCCGCATGCGGGTGCCGAAGGGCAGGGTTTTGTGAGCGCAGGTGTACTTGAAGCGGTTGAACCGCTCGCCGCTCGTGGTTCGTCTGCCTTGAAAGTAACTGCCGTACCAGGAGGCCCGCCCCCGCAGCACCGTAGTGGCGGAAGTAGTCGGGGTTGAAGTGGCTTTGGTGGTGCCGGGGGTAGTGGCGTGCGCCGGAGCGCTCAGCAAAGTCAGCAACAGAAATAGAACGCTGGAAAGGACGGGTACTTTGAAGGGACGAAATAAAATCATGCGATTTGCAGATGGTGAGCGAAACAAACATAGGCGCATCCACCCGCGCTTTGCTAAATTTTGCATCCCAGCTACTAACTGGATTAGGTAAAAAATTGGGCTTTTCCGCTAAAACTTGCATTTAATTTATTCACATGCTAGTGGGAAAAGCAGCCGTGAGAGGCTCTCAAAGTATATTTTGCAGATTTGGTGGCAACCCATTGCGCAGGTGCAAAAATTAGATTATGCAGTACGTGCAAAATTTGGGCATTGCACGTCAAACTACCTGCAGAACCTGTTTGCGTAAGTCCCGATTTTTTCGTAATGAGTTAACTGCGAGACCCAAGCCGGAGCGGAAAGAAACCGCACCTTAACCAGACCGATTGCGGGACATGGCAAGCAGTTGGCATGCCGAGGCGGTGCGGGAGCTTCGTTATCCGTTAAATATTGCGCTTAGCCAAGCTTCGGGGGTTTAATAAGGCTATACTTGCAGCTTACTTACAGCAGTAACTATATCCTTGCATGAACCAAATTCTTACTAAAAACCAGTTCTTCGTGAAAGAGCACGTTGGCATGTTCAAAGCGGCCAACAGCTACGACATTCTGGACCTGGAATCGCAGCAGCCGCTGCTGGAATGCCGAGAACCCAAATTGGGCTTTTTCACGAAAATGTTCCGGTTCACGAAGTACAAAACCCAGACGCCGTTCGACATTGAGGTGAAGGACGGGGTAGGGCAGGACGTGCTGCGCCTCACGCGGGGCGTTTCGTTGTTCCGGTCCACGGTGCAGGTCTTCGATGGCAACCAAGCGCTGGTGGGCTCGTTTCGGCAGCACGTGCTCAGCTTCGGCGGCAAGCTGGACGTGCTCGACGGCGGCGGCCGGGTAATCTGCACGGTGGAAGGCAAAGTGACCAGCTTCAACTACAAGTTTCTGCGCGACGGCGAGCAAATTGCGCTGGTGACCAAAAAGTGGATGGGCCTGGGCAAGGAGTTGTTCACCTCGGCCGACAACTACGTCATCAACATCGAACCCACTGTGGCGGCCACGGACGCCATTCGTTCCATGATTGTGGCGGCCGCGCTGTGCATCGACATGGTGTTCGCGGAATAGCGCCCTGGCGGTGCGGTCCCTACCTTTGCGGCATGGATTTCGGCCGCCTGCCCGACTTACGCTACGTTGATTTTCGGCTCCCGCCCGACCACCCCGAAACGGCCCGGGTGCTGGCGCGCGCCCGCGCCACGCAGCCCGCCCCGGCCGGCCTGCACGTGGGCTGCCCCATCTGGACCAATAAGGAATGGCTGGGCACCTACTTCCCCGCGGGCATCAAAGAGCCCGACTACCTGCACTACTACGCGCAGCAGTTTAATAGCATCGAGCTGAACACCACGCACTACCGCATTCCCGATGCGGCCACGGTGCGCCGCTGGTGCGCGGCCGTGGGGCCCGGTTTTAAGTTTTGCCCCAAGCTGCCGCGTAGCATCAGCCACGAGCGGGAGTTGTTTCAGGCCGATGATTTGGTGGTGCCGATGGCCCGCGCCTACGAGGGCCTGGGCGAGAACCTGGGCTGGGCCTTCCTGCAGTTGCCGCCGCACTTTGGCCCCGAACACCTGCCGCGTCTGGAGCGGTTTCTGCTCGACTTTCCGGAAACCGTGCCGCTGGCGGTGGAACTGCGCCATCCCCGTTGGTTTGCCGACAAAGCCTTGGCCGATGCTGTATTTGCCACCTTCGAGGCCCTGAACAAAACACTGGTGATAACCGACGTGGCCGGCCGGCGCGATGTGCTGCCCATGCGCCTGACCACGCCGGTGGCCTTCATCCGTTTCAACGGGCACGGCCTGCACAGCACCGACTACCAGCGTGCCGACGCCTGGGCCGAGCGCCTGGCCGCCTGGGTGGCGCAGGGTGTGCACGACGTCTACTTTTTCATTCATCAGAAAGACGTGCGCCACGCGCCCGTCCTCGCCACTTATTTCCTCAATAAGATGCGCGAGCTAACGGGCATTGCGGTGCCGCCCCCGTTCGTCATTCCCCAGCCGGTACAGGGGAATCTGTTCGGCTAAGCAGCAGCGGGCCCAGAATCTGCCATACGTTGTCGGCCAGGATGCGCTGGCCTGCCGCGTTGGGGTGCACGCCGTCGGCGAGGTTCAACTCGCGGCGGCCCAGCACGCCTTGCAGCAGGAAGGGCACGAAGGGCAAGCTGTTTTTGTCGGCCAGGGTGCGGAACAGGGCCTTAAATTCGGTGGCGTAGTGGGCCAAGCGATGGCCGCCCAGTGGGCCTAGGTCGAAGGGAAACTCCAAGCCGGCCAGCACAATTTGTGCCTCCGGGTACTGACGCTTCACGGCGTCGATAATGAACTGCAGGTTGTGGGTGGTTTCGCGCACCGGAATGCCCCGAATGCCGTCGTTGGCCCCCAGGGCCAGCACGAACACATCGATAGGATGCCGGGCCAGCACCGAAGCCAAGCGCTGGCGCCCGCCGGCGCTGGTTTCACCGCTCACGCCGTAGTTGTAGGCTTTATAAGGAAGCTGCTGCTCGTCGAGCCGCCGCTGAATCAGGGACGGGAAGCTGGCGGCAGCGGGCAGGCCGTGGCCCGCGGTGAGGCTGTCGCCGAAGAAGATAAGGTTTTTCATAGGGTGCTATTTCAACAGCACCAAAGCCGTTTTTGTGCCGTAGCGCGGACTTTGTAGTCCGCGTTTCCGACAGATACCCAAATGGCGCGAACACGCGGGCTGCAAAGTCCGCGCTACATAAAGCAATGAGCTATTCCACGACCTCGAGCACGGTGCGAAATGACACGTATTGGCCCGCGAAGTGGGCTTCCATGTCGGCGCGCAGGGCGGGAGCGCACACGCGTTGGTATTCTTCCAGCTGCTCCACGCTGATGCAGTAGTACTGGGCGGCGTAGGTGATGCCGTTGTCTTCTTCGTTGAGCAGGCGGCAGAGCTGGCTTTTTAGAAAAAAGCCGGTTTCCATCACTTCGGGCATGTGCGTGGTGCGCATGTAGTCCAGCCACTGGTCGGCCACGCTGGGCTCGATGCTGCTGGTGACGTTGTAGAGAATCATGAGGAAGAAGAAAGGAGTGAACGGGGGCTGAACATGGGCGGCTAGAAGCAAAAAGAACTCCCGCCACTGCTCAGGCACCCTTTTCAGACGCGCAGGGAGTCGAACTGAAAATTGGTAATACGGGCCTGAATGTCTTTTGGCGAAAGTTTATCGGTAGCGGCGGCTTGGGCCAGGGCGGGCAGCTCGGCGTCGCCGGCCAGGCGCAGGCTCAGGATTTGGCTGAGGCTGAGCTGTTTTTCGAGCGCAGCAAAGCGCTGGCCGCTGACTTCGAAATACCGCTGGCGCACCTCGAGGCGGCAAATTCGGTCCTGCAGTTGCAGGGCGTAGTGCTGCCGCAGCATGATGAGCACCCCCAAGCCGATGATGGCCAGCGCCGCTACGCTGAACCAGAGCCGGGCTATCTGGTCGTCGTCGCCGGCCACTTTGGTGTAGCGCAGCACGGCGTAGCCCGCCAGGAGCAGGGCCAGGGGCACGAGCACAAAGTGGTGCCACGGGTAGTACATGGGGGTGTTTTTGGTGGGGTTGGCCATGGGTTGGAAGTAAGCAGGAGGGCGAAAGGTAAAAGAAGCGGGGCGGAATACGCCAAAAAAAAGCCCCGGCCGAGGCCGGAGCTTTCTTAACGGAGCAAGTGGCGAATTACTTGGCTTTCTCCAATTCCTTCACGCGGCGCTTCTCGGCTTTGGCCAAGTCTTTGGCGACGCGTTCTTGCTTTTTGGCTTCCTGGGCCGCGCGGCGCTGCTCTTTCAGCTGCACTTTCTGAATCTTTTCTTCTTCGCGCTGGGCCCGGAGCTGTTTTTTCAGGTCTTTTTCCTGGTTGGCCTGCTCCTTGAGCTGGCTCTTCGTGTCGCGCACGGCTTGCTCGTTGTTTTTGGCTTGCTGTTGCTGCTGCTCGTAAGCGGCTTTGGCGTCGTCGGTGCGCTGCTTCTGCTGCTCGGGGGTGAGCGGCACGGCAGTTGGGTCGGGGGTTGGAGTCGGGGCTGGCATCGGCGTGGTTTGGGCCAATGCGGTGGTGGCAACGAAAAGGGCGGCCAGGAGGGCGCCGCTAAGGAATAGGTTTTTCATGATAGGATTTAGAAATCAAACAACGAATGATTACTGCCTGAAACGCAAGCCACTGCCGGAAGTTGACGAAGTAATAACTTCAACCATATTCAGCCGGCAATATTTGCCAGCCCCAATTCCTTTTTCTTCAATAAAGCACTATGAACGAGGTTTCTATCCGCCTGGCAACGCTCAATGACCTGGAAACGCTTTTGCGCTTTGAGCAAGGCGTGATTGAGGCGGAACGGCCCTTCGACCCCACGCTGCGGCACGAAGCCATCAGCTACTATAACCTGCCGGAGCTGCTGGCCAGTTCTCAATCCCGGCTGCTGGTTGCCGAGTGTGCGCAGCAACTCGTGGGCTCCGGCTACGCCCGCATTCAACCGGCCAAGGCGTACCACCAGCACGCGGAGTATGCGTACCTGGGCTTCATGTATGTGGCACCGGCCTACCGCGGGCAGGGCATCAATCGCCTCATTCTGGACGCCCTCAAGCAGTGGGTGGCCGGGCAAGGCCTCACCGAAATCCGCCTCGAAGTATACGCCCACAACCAACCCGCCCGGCGGGCCTACGAAAAAGCGGGTTTCACCGCGCACCTGCTGGAAATGCGGCTGAGCATCTGAGCCCGTCAGCCAGCAAATCCGGTTCGGCTGTGCTACTCTTCTACGTAATCAAGCTCTTTCCCGTAGCTCTCGGGCAGGGTGCTCACCGCCCAAAAGGCCATTAGCAGCGACACACCGCCCAGGATGGCTGCCCCGGGCACGAAGCCAAACTGGCTGCTCAAGTACTTAAATGCCGGCACCAGCAGCACCACCGAGCCGCGGGCAAAGTTGGGCGCCGTGGTAGCCACCGTGGCCCGCAGGTTGGTGCCGAACTGCTCGGCCGCCACCGTCACAAACAGCGCCCAGAAACCCACCGACATGCCCAGCACAAAGCACACAGCGTAGAAAACCGTGGGCGAGGCGCCCTTGATGGCGAACAGATAGACCGCCACCAGCACGGCGCAAAACGCCAGAAACACCAGCAGCGCCTTGTTGCGCGAGTGCCAAAGCTGGCTGAGCGCCCCGCTGATAAAATCGCCAAACACCAGCCCGAAATAGCACCAGAACACCGCCAAGCCGGCCGTGACCTCGCCCGTGAGGCCCAGCTCGCGCCCAAACTCCGGCGCCAGCGTCACCAAAATGCCCACCACAAACCACAGCGGCACCCCAATCAGCAGGATGCGCAGGTACTTGCCAAAGCGGGCGCCGTTGGTGAACAAACTCAGGAAGTTGCCGCGGGCCACTTCCGTCTGGGCCTGCACCTGCTGGAACATACCCGACTCGAACACGCTCACGCGCAGCAGCAGCAGCGCCAGGCCCAGCCCGCCGCCCACAAAGTAAGCGTTGCGCCAGCCCAGCTGCTCGCCCACCCAGTAGGCCAGCATGGCGCCGCTCACGCCCACGGTAGCTACCACCATGGTGCCGTAGCCGCGCTTTTCCTTGGGCAGGCTTTCGCTCACCAGTGTGATGCCCGCGCCCAATTCCCCGGCCAGGCCGATGCCGGCAATGAGCCGCAGCCAGGCGTATTGCTCCACGGAAGTCACAAAGCCGTTGGCTAGGTTGGCCAGGGAATAAAGGAGAATCGAGCCGAACAATACCGACAGCCGCCCGCGCTTGTCGCCCAGAATGCCCCACAGGATACCGCCGACCAGCATGCCGCCCATCTGCATGTTTATCAGGAACAAGCCTTGATTGGTAACCTCGGCTTTGTCGATGATGCCCAGGTCTTTGAGGCTCTGGACCCGCACGATACTGAATAGAATCAGGTCGTAGATATCAACAAAATAGCCCAGCGCTGCCACAATCACAGCGGCGGAAAAAACAGTGACTTTTGGGGTTTGAGTGGCTTGCATGGCGAAATGTAGCGTGCGCAAGCAGATGGCGTACAAAAATCCATCAGCAAAGCGGCTCGCCGCCACCAGGAAAGCAGCAAGACGCCTTGCTTTGGGCGGCAACTTCCGAAGCCGTGTAGGTTGGGCCGAAGCTCTTTCAAAACGGCGTTTATGTGTAGTTGGAAATATTAAAGCGCAGCCAAGGGACGACAATGCGCTCTTGTAAAATAGTGTTTGTATGGTGATGGTTGGTTTAAATTTCCGTTTTGGTGAACGCCGCTTTTCATAAAGGAACCTGGATGCGTTGGCTCGGGCCTGCTTAACGTGAAGGCCGCCGTGTTTTATTCTCTCTGGTCACCGTGATGGCCGCAGTCTCCTCGTCCTCCGGCCACTCGTCCACTTCGTACACTTGCTCCGCTTCGAACAGCAGCCAGCGGTACGGGTCTAATTTGTTTTGGGCACCGACGATAACGGGCAGCTGGCTTTCGTGGGAGAACGCACGAGCAACCGCTTGGTCGCTGTCGTAAAGGGCCTGGAGTTGCCCGTGAGGATAGATGCACAACTCCACGAAGAAGATGGCTGCGGGGTCATCGCTACGGGGAACAGTGTCCTGCTGAAGCAAGCGGATTTCGTAGTAGAGCTGACTGGAGGCAGTGGAGAGCAGTTCCGCTACAGAAGCTGCTTCGATGGCAAACAGGCGCCCGAGCAGGCTGGCCACTCTTGCTGGAGATAATTCCTTGTTTAGCAATAGGACAAAGAAACCCATGCGCGAAAGGAGCGATGATGGCACTTGAAGCAGTTCCGTGACAAAGTAACCCTCCTTTCGGGGACAAAGAGGCGCCGAAACGTTCACGCAGCGCCTCGTGAAACGGTTCGAAACGTTTGGCGAACCGTTCGGTCACGTTTGGGACCCTTTGGCTAAACCATTACTGGCACCCGATTGAAGCGGGTTAGCGGCTCACAGAACGCGGTGGGGGCGTCGGGCGTTGGCCCGGACGCACCGCCGCCCGTACCTTGGCCGGGCGATGCGCCACCTCATGACACGAATCGGGCTGTTCGGGCTAAGCGCGGCGGCGGCCTGGCTGCGCATGTTCGACCGGAGCCTGTCCTGGCAAGTGTGGGCGGACCTGGTGGGAAAGCCGGTGTCCCACTGGGCGGCGGCCCTGGCGGTCCTGCCGCTTTTCGAGCTGTTCTACTCCTGGCCCGGTCACGTGCTGCTGGCGGCCTGCCACGGGGCCATTTGCCGGCGCCGCGACCACCACACACCCAGCCGGGGCCATGCCCTGGCGGCGGGCGTGGCCAGCGGGGCGACCTGCTTTCTGTGGCTGGCCGCCTGGAACCACGATGGGTTGATGCGCAGCAGCGCCTACAACGGCAAGCTGGCCCTCATTTACACCGCTGCCGGCCTATGCTACGGGGCCGCGTATTATCACCTTATCGCCAAACCACGGCGAAACCAGCAGGTGCCAAACCTACCGTTAAAGTGAACGAGCTATGACGGCATGTTTGCTATTTTCTGGACGAGCCAGTACCCCACAGGTACGACGGTGAGCACGAAATACCCCACAAGCACGAAGAAGTCGCGGTGGAGAATGTCGGTGCGCTCGTGGGAAAGGCGAAAGAAATAGTCCTCGTACTTCCCGCGGCGGTACACCAAGACATAATTGACCGCCCCGACCAGGAGCAACGAGGGCAGGGCCACTGCGTAGGCTTGCTGGTGGGACGTGAGCAAGACGTCCCCGAGGAGCAGCCCGCCGCCCGCTGGCTCGTCCGAGAAGGCTTCGGCGAGCAGTTGGATTTCGAGTACGTTGCACAGGAGCAGCAAGGGCGTCACCATCGCGGCTTGCCAATGCGCGTCGTGGGGGTACCATTGCTCATAAAATTTGGTGAGGCACAAGTTGATGAGCAAGAGTAACCGAAACAGCGGATTAGTCTGCATAGCGTGCCCCGAGGAGAGAGTAGATGAAAAACGACAAAAGAGGTCGCGAAACTAGCACCGCAAAAGGTGTCAGGATAAAGCTCCTTTTGGTGAAACACTGGCACCTGCCCGAAACCTGCTGTTAACAGGTCGCTGCAAAGCCGCGCAAGTTTAAGAAACCCCTCTACGAATCAAAGTTTAGCAAAGGTGCCGAGGCGATGAGTTTCGTAAACGCGGAGTCAGAGGCTTCCGTCAGGATGAGCAAACCGGCAGTTGGGAGTGGTAGACAAGTGCCAATATTCCCACTCTAGATTAATTATGCTGTCGTTCAACCAAGTGTAAGCCGTTGCCAGAACAGGATGCTAAACAGCGCCTGCTTACTTAAACGACAGCGGCACCACCAGCCGCACGCTCACGTTGCGCCCCTGGTTGAATACCCCGCTTCGGCCGTTGGCGGGGTTGAGGTCGGCGTATTTCAGGCGGCTCAGGTGGCTTTGGTAGCCCACGTCGAAGAGGTTATTGGCCGTGATGAACAGCGAGGCCAGGGTGCGGCCCCGTGCACTGGCGAAATCGGTGCCCACGCCCGCGTTGATAAGCGTGTAGCCCGGCGTAGCCGTTTCGGTATCAAATGCCGAGAAGAAGCGGTTTTGGGCAAACGTATGCTCCAGCTGCACCCGCACGTAGGGATTGGTGAGGCGCTTTCCCTGGCGGCGGAAATTGCCGCGTAGCTCCGATTGCAGTCGGTCGGCCGGAATAAAGGGTAGGTATTTCTCATTCTCGGGCCGGTCCAGCTGCGTGGCGCGCACCATGGAAAAAGAGTTTTCAAAGTGCAGCCAGTCGAGTGGGTGGGGGTGGAAGTCGAGGCTGAGCTCGCCGCCCATTAGCCGGGCCTTGCCCTGCTCGTAGCGAAACACGCCGTTGCCCTCGGGACTCAGCGAGTCGCCGGTGCCGACGGCGTTGAGCAGGCGGCGCGGAAAAATGTAGTTGTCGATGGTGTTGGTGAACGCATCGAGGCTTAGGCGCACGTGGTCGGTTACGTAGCTCACGCCGGCATCGAGTTGCCGGCTGGTTTCGGCCCGCAAGCCTGGCTGCCCGATTTCGTAGCGAATGGTGCCCTCGTGCTGGCCGTTGGAGCCGAGCTCGGCGATGTTCGGCGCCCGGAAACCACGCGAAATATTGGCTTTCACGGTCAGCCGCTCGTTCAGGTTGTAGGCCGCGCCCACGCTGCCGCTGTAATTGCCGAAGCTGCTGCGGAAGCCCGCAAACTTGGTTTCGGCATCGGGGTCGGTGCTGCTCGTAGGCTGCTCGTCGGCGTTCAAGAACAGCGCATCGGCCGTGATGCGGCGCCGGTCGTAGCGCAGGCCGCCGCTGATATCGAACGCGCCCACGGTTTTCTTGGCCACCCCAAACACGCCGGCTTCGCTGGTGCGATAGGCTGGAATCAGGAATTCAACGCCCAGGTTGCGGTTTTGCTGGTGCAGGCCACTGGTGCCCACCGTCAGGTTCCAGCCCTTGATTTCGGGCAGAAAGTAGCGCAGCGAGTAATCAACGGTGCGGAGCTGGAAGTAGAGCGACGTTTCCGCCGGGTCGAACACGTTGCCGTACTCGCGCCGCAGGTTCTGCTGGTAGTTGACGAGCAACGTGAGGCGCGCCCCGTTTTCGCCCAGAATAAAGTTGTTGTCGGTACCGATGCGCAGATGGTTGATTTGCTGCTGGGGCACGGCCAGCTCGTAGCCGCGCAGGTCCTCGTCGGTCACCGGCACGGCCCGGGTATCGGAGCCATCGGGAATGTCTTTCAGGAAGCGGCCAGTAACAGCGTCGCGGGCTCCTTCGGTAAGTCCCACGCGCTGATTGAAGCTGCTGAAGGTGAGGTGCGAGTAGCCCCAGCTTTTGTTCACGCCCACGTAGCCGTTGGCGTCCCACTCGTTGAAGCCCGAATTATAAACCCGGTCGTCGTAGCGGTTGCGGTAGTTGCCGGCCACCTTGCGGGTGCCGCGCGCCAACCAGTTCAGGCCGTTGAGGTTGCCGGCGTTCTGGAACGAGTAGCCTTGTTGGTTATTGTTGGTCTGGTAGTTAGCCGTGGCCACGCCCAGAATCCGGCCTTCGTCCACGGGGTCGGGGGCCACGAAGTTGATGACGCCGGCCATGGCATCGGACCCGTAAAGCAGCGAGCCTGGCCCTTTGATAATCTCGGCCCGGTCGATGCTGAACTCGTCAATTTCGACGCCGTGCTCGTCGCCCCACTGCTGGCCTTCCTGCTTGGCGCCGTTGTTCAACGTCACCACCCGGTTGAAGCCCAAGCCGCGCACCACGGGCTTGCTGATGGCCGCGCCGGTCGTAATCTGGCTCACGCCCGGCGTGTGGGCAATGGCGTCGACGATGTTGGAACCCAGCGTTTGGTTGAGGCGCGTGTGGTCGACCACCGAGGTGGGCACCGGCGAACGGCGCATTTCGGTGGCCTGCGATACGCCCGTTACCACCACCTGCCCAATTTCCGTGGCCGATGCCGTGAGTTTGGCTTCCAGTGGCTGGCCGTTGCCGGTATCCACCGTCTGGGTCACAGTGTTGTAGCCTAGGAAACGGATTTGCACCGTGAAGCGCCCGCGTGGCAGTTTGGCGAAGCTAAAGCTGCCGTCGGCGCCGGTGGCGGTGCCCCGTTTCAGGTCCACAAACACGACGTTGGCCCCGGGCAGCCCCTCGCCGGTCGCGGCATCCACCACGCGCCCGGCAAAAGGCGGCGCCACGGTGCGCGCCCGTGAAAGCGGCCGCGCCGCCTCGCCCGCGGCGGGCACGTCTTGCGCCGCGGCGGTGGAAACAGCACCGCACACCACAAACAGTTTGAATAATACAGAAAGAGTCATAAAAATTGAGTGTCGCCCAAAGAGCGATGAATTGAAAGGAAAGGGGAACGCGGCTGGCAAGCAGCACTTTGTTCTACCGATAAGCTCAGCTTGTTATATAGGCTGACCAGGAATTTTTTGGGGGAAGCAGCGCGGACTCCAAGCCCGGCACCGCCGCTGAATCGTTGCCCTACAGGGGGGGCTAAGCGCCGCGAAAATGGTTATCGCATCGCCACAGGCAGGGTTACTGCCACGTCGGGATTACTAGCTGTCGCTGATTTCGGGAGGATGCTAGGTCGTGATTTCCGTGCTCGAACAGACAGGAATAAGCAACGCCGAGGAACTACTGAGCAGAACCACTCAACGGCGGCACAGCCGCAAGTCCGCTGCCAAACGGCGGCGCAGTTAGGAAATCGAATGGCCGAAAATCAGGAAAATCGGGAGCTGCTAGGCGGCTGGCGGCCCTCGTGGCTGGGCCGGCTCCTGCGCTATCCAAGGCGCAGTGGCCACTGTGGGCACGGGCGCCGTGGCAAAGCACGGCCGGGCCACGGGCTGGGGTACCACCACTGGCGCATTCAACAAGAATGGCACGTCGTAGAAGTGCTCGGCGGCGCAGTGCTGGTGCTGGGCACTGACGATGGCCTTGCCCTTGTGCCGGAAGGCTGGGGCCTGGGCTGGCTCCTCCGTGGTGTGCGTGTGAGCGTGCAAATCCAATATCCACGCCTCGGGCAACATGGTGCGCGTGAGGCAGAGCAGCAGCAGCAGGGCGATATGGGAACGCAGGGCGGACACGGCTGCAAATATGTACGGAAAGAAATAAACGCAGGAGGCAGAATCATTTTTTTAAACTCTGCGGCTTGTTCGCAATCCAATTGAAGCTCGTTTTTCGTACCCCTTGCAGTACCTTCGCCCCAAGCGGCCCAGGCCGAGCTTTTTTGTGATAATTACGACCATTTCCGACCTCTCTGTGCAGCACGACGAAGCCTTGGGCTTGTTGCGCGTTGAGTGGGCTTCGGGGCAAGACATGCGCACGTTCCGGGCCAGTGCCGAGCAACTTTTGCAGCTGGCCAAACAGCTGGAAGTAAGTTCTATGCTGCTGGACATGAACTCGTTCCCGGATATTTCGGTGTACGACCAAGTGTGGCTGGGTACAAATTGGATGCCCGGGCTGGTGAAGCTGCCGCTCGAGCGGCTGGTACTGGCCATCAACCGCCGCCGGGTGCACAACCAGCTGGCCATCGATTCGCTCATCGCCCTGTCGCGGCCGTTTATCAAGTTCGATATCCAGTTTTTTTTGACGGCCATTCCGGGTTTGCACTGGTTGTGCGATTATTCGGTGCGGCTGCCGGTGCTATTGGCCGAATGGAACGCTGTGCATGGCACGGGCCCGTCAGCAGCGGCCGACTACCTCTCCGAACTGCCGGGCTTGTACCGCCCGCTTAAGTAGCCCCGCGCTGTCAATCTGACAGCCATTCTTGCCTTGGAACGCCCTTTGAATGCCGCTCACGCAGCGGCCCGACGCCCTGCGTCCGGCCATTCCGTCCGCATTCAACCGTTTCCCTATTTTATTTCCATGCAAGAAACCGGCTCCATCTCCATCCACACCGAGAACATCTTCCCTATTATCAAGAAGTTCTTGTATTCCGACCACGAGATTTTCCTGCGGGAATTGGTCTCGAACGCCGTCGACGCCACCCAAAAGCTGAAGAGCCTGGCCCAGTTGGGCGAGTTCAAGGGCGAACTGGGCGAGTTGAAAGTGCGCGTGACCGTGGACAAAGAGGCTCGCAAAATCACGATTTCCGACCACGGCCTGGGCATGACGGCCGAGGAAATCAAGAAGTACATCAACCAGATTGCCTTCAGCGGCGCCACCGAGTTTGTGGAGCAGTACAAGGACAAGGATGCCGCCACCAAAGACCAGATTATCGGTCAGTTTGGTCTGGGCTTCTACTCGGCGTTCATGGTGGCCAAGGAGGTTGAAATCTTCTCGCAGAGCTACCGGGAAGGCACCGAAGCCGCCCACTGGATTTGCGACGGCAGCACCTCGTTCACCTTGGAAACAACCGAGAAGGCCGAGCGCGGCACCGACGTGGTGCTGAACATCGCCGAAGATTCGGACGAGTTTTTGGAGCCTGCCCGCCTGCGCACCATTCTCACCAAGTACTGCAAGTTCCTGCCCATTCCGATTGAGTTCGAGGGCGAGGTTATCAATCAGACGACCCCAATTTGGACCAAGCAGCCGGCCGAGCTGACCGACGAGGACTACAAGAAATTCTACCAGGAGCTCTACCCCATGAGCATGGACGAGCCCCTGTTCTGGATTCACCTGAACGTGGACTACCCGTTCAACCTGACCGGTATTCTGTACTTCCCGAAGGTGAAGGACGAGCTGCAATTCTCGCGCAACAAAATTCAACTCTACTCGCGTCAGGTCTTTATCACCGACGAGGTGAAGGACGTGGTGCCCGAATTCCTAATGCTGCTGCACGGCGTCATCGACTCGCCGGACATCCCGCTGAACGTGTCGCGCAGCTTCCTGCAGGCCGACGCGGCGGTGCGCAAAATCAACACCTATATCACCAAGAAAGTAGCCGATAAGCTGAGCAGCTTGTTCAAGCAGGACCGGCCCGGCTACGAGGAGAAATGGGGCGATATCGGCATGTTTGTGAAGTACGGCATGCTCTCGGATGAGAAATTCTACGAGAAAGCCAAGGACTTCGTGCTGCTGAAAAACGTGGATAACAAGCTGTTCACGCTTACCGAATACACCGAGCACATCCAGGCCAACCAGCAGGACAAGGACGGCAATACCGTGGTGCTCTACACCAACGACGCCGAGCACCAGCACGGCTTCGTGGCCGCCGCCCAGGAGCGCGGCTACGACGTGCTGAACTTCGACCACATCCTCGACCCGCACTTTGTGGGCCAGCTAGAGCAGAAACTCGAGAAAACCAGCTTCAAGCGCGTCGATGCCGACACCCTGAGCAAACTCATCGAGAAGGACCACACCACCGAAAGCGTGTTGAGCGAAGACGAGCAAACTAAGCTTGCCGACGTTTACAAAACGGCCATTGCCAACGAAGCTATGCACGTGAAAGTGGCCGCTCTTTCGCCCCAGGATGCGCCCGTGGTCATCACCCAAAACGAATTCATGCGCCGCATGAAGGACATGCAGCGCACCGGCGGCGGCGGGGGCATGCAGATGTTCGGCGCCTTCCCCGAGTCGTACGACGTGACCGTGAACGCCAACCACCCCCTCACCCAAAAGGTGCTGGCCGATGGCAACGGCGAGAAGCTGGCCAAGCAAGCCTTCGACCTCGCGCTGCTGGCTCAGGGGATGCTGAAAGGCGAGGCCCTGACGGCCTTCGTGAAGCGCAGTACGGAGCTGCTGTAATGTATCGTGGACTCTGCGAGTCCGCGCAGGTTATGAACGCCAAAAGCGGCGCGAAGCACATGCTTCGCGCCGCTTTTGTTATTGGAACATTCTGCCGCCCATGTACGGATTCGCAGAGTCCAGGCTACTTCACATTCCGCGCCACCACAAACATCCGGTCGCCAAACCGGCCGGTCAGCTTGTTCAGATAATACGTGGGGTACTGGCCAGCCAGCTTGCTCACCTTTTCCACCACGCTGCCGCCTAGGCGAATGTTCTTGGGCGGTTTCACGGGGTTCAATAGTTCCACCACTTCGAAGCCCTGCTTCTTCAGCATTTTGGTGATGGTAGCGGGAGTGAATTCGAAGAGGTGATAGGGCGGAATGTCCATCTTGCGCTCCTTGCCCAGCACGCCGTAAGCGGCAAAGCCCAGGCGCACGGTGGGCAGGTTGAGCGTGGCCGGCAGGGCCAGCACCAGCAGCCCGCCCGGCTCCAGAATGCGGTGGAACTTGGCCAGTGTGGCCGCCGGGGAAAGCAGGTGCTCGAGCACGTCGCCCATGTAGGCAAGGTCGAACTGGTTTTCGTGGAAGTCCTCGGTGGTTTCGATGTTTCCCGTTACTACGGGCAGGTGCAGTTCGCGGCGGGCAAAGTCGGCGGCGTGCTCGGATATTTCCAGACCGTGGGCTTCCCAGCCCAGGTTTTCCAGGCTTTTGAGGGTGTAGCCGGGGCCGCAGCCCACGTCGAGGTACCGAAACTTTCGGCCCGGGTACTTGGCCAGAATGTAGTTGGTGAACTTGTCGGGCCGGACCTGGTTTAGAGCACTCTGCTTCTGGCCTTCTTCGATGAAAACGATGTCCTGCTGGGTGCGGTCGTAGTTGGGCCGCTCCGTGAAATAGTCTTTGCCGTACAGCCGTTCCAGCTGCGCGGGAGTAGGCTGGGGGTTGAGGAACATTAGGTCGCAGCTGCGGCACTGGGTGCCTTGCAGCCTTTGGCCTTCAAATTCGTAGTAAAAAGGCAGCTTCTTAAAGTCGGTGCTGCCGCACAAGTCACAGATACGCATGGCGCAAAGGTAGAGACGCATATTTGCGTCCCGGCGTCCGGAGCGGCTGGTTTCAAGAGGAAACGTACCCATTTACTGTTCAACGACAAGACGCAAGTATGCGTCTCTACATCATATGCTCGACGTTCTCATCATCGGAGCCGGCCCCGTGGGCCTGGCCTGCGCCCTCGAAACCCAGCGGCGCGGCCTGAAAGTGGCCATCGTGGAAAAAGGGGCCTTGGTTAATTCTCTGGTGGGGTACCCCACCAATATGGAGTTTTTCTCCACGCCCGAACTGCTCGAAATAGGCGGCTATCCCTTTCCCACCAGCCACTACAAGCCCCTGCGCGAAGATGCTCTTGACTACTACCAGCGCGTGGCCCGCGACGAAAAGCTGACCCTGCGCCTCTACGAAAGAGTGCTGAAGCTGGAAGGTGAGCAAGGCAACTTCACCGTCACGACTGACAAAGGCGAAATTCGAACCCGCAACGTCGTCGTGGCTACCGGATTCTACGACTTGCCCAACCCGCTTAACGTGCCCGGCGAGGACTTGCCCCACGTCAGTCATTATTACAAAGAGCCCTACCAGCACGTGGCGCAACACGTCGTGGTGGTCGGCGCCAAAAATTCTTCTGCTAAAGCCGCCTTGCAGCTCACCCGGGCCGGCGCCACGGTCACGCTCATTGTGCGCGGCCCCGCCATCAGCGACTCCGTGAAGTATTGGATTCGCCCTGACCTCGTCAACCGCATTGCCGAAGGCCGCATTACGGCGCACTTCAATACCTGCATCACCGCCATTCACCCCGAAGCGGTCGATGTTCTCACGCCCGATGGCCCGCTTACCATCCCCACCAATTTTGTGTACGCCCTCACCGGCTACCACCCCGACGAGGCCCTGCTCGGCCGCCTCGGCGTCGAGCCCGACCCGGCCGACGAAGCCCGCGCCCCGCTCTTTGACCCCGCCACTCACGAAACCACCCGGCCCGGCCTGTTTGTGGCCGGTACCGTGTGCGGCGGCCGCGCCACCAGCCGGTGGTTCATCGAGAATGGGCGGCACCACGCGCAGCTCATCGCGGCGCATCTATCCGCGCAAGCCTTCGCTTGAGGGTAAAACAAAAGGCCTCCGTAGTCAGGAGGCCTTTTGGGTTGAGATTTCTGGGTAGGCGGCGGTTTTCTTAGATTGCCGCGTACGTGGTAGTGGCCGTCGAAACGATGGTGAAGCCAGATACCGTTTGGGTCGTGGTTGTTTTCACCTTCAGGGCAGTGGCGGTGAGCTGCAATACTTCGGCCACAACGGTGTGCTGTAGCGTTCCCGTGGGCTGCGAGGGGTCAACGGTGGTCAGCTCGGTTTCCGCCGCATTGAACGACCAAGTCCCGGTCTTGGACTGCGGTGCGGTGGTCGAGCATTTGGTAGCGCCTTCGTCCATCACCACGGATTTATCAACGTTGAACTTGCCAAAGTTGTCTTTCTGGCAGGCGGGCAACGAAGCATAGCCGTTAATAGTAGTGGTTTGGCCACCGAAGGTGGTCGTGCCCACAATGGCGGTAATGCGCCACTTGGGTGTCGTCAGCAGAGCGGTTTTCGCTGAAACAGCGGGTTTGTCGGGGGTGGGGTCACCGTCTTTGCCGCAAGCCGCGGCAACCAAAGCCAAGGATAAGATGAGTAGATGAGTAAAGCGTTTATTCATGAAAAGAGAAAAATGAGAACATAATAGAAGCACTAAAACTAAGGCTCCACATTGGCTAAACCGGTATTTATCTGAAAATTAATTTATAAGCTCAACCGTATCTATCCAGAGCGGAAAACGGCAAAGCCCAGAAAAGAAAAAGGCTGCCCTGGTGGAGCAGCCTTTTTCTTTTCCGGTTTTTCAGAAGAGCTTAGCGCGCCGTGTACGTCAACTCGGCGGCAACGCCGGCGCCCCCATAATTGGGGTCGCTTAGCACCAACGAGGTGGCATTCAAGGTGGTGATGGTGCCTTCCTCAACGTCGCCAGCGGGGTCGGTGATTTTCAGTTTAGTTTCGTTAGTGGTGAACTCCCAGGTGCCGGTTGCGGTCTGCGGTTCGGTTTGGTCACATTTGAGAGCACCTTGGTCGTACGTGGCAGACTTGTTCGTGTTGAACTTGATAAAATCGTCTTTGTCACAATCGTCGAGGAAAGCATAAAAGCTTTGTCCACCCAGCTTGACGTCCGTCAAGCGCCAGCTTTTGGCCGTCAGCAAGTCGGTTTTGGTAAGGGATGGAGTGGCTTCGCTGTCTTTTTTGCAGCTTACTGTCAGGACTGCCATTGCGGCAAGCAGGACATAAGTAGAGAGGCTTTTCATTGCGGGAAAGTATAGAATCCCAAAGCACCATGCTTCGGCATAAGCAAATCTACCTATTCAGTCACGGAATAAGCTAGCCGTGAGGCTCTGTTTTTTAAGCAATTTCCCCAAAGACCCGCTTTAAAAGCAAACAAGCGCCTTCCTGCTACAGGAAGGCGCTTGTTTGTAACCGGTGGGTATTAGAATTACTGCGGGAATTTCACGCCGCGGTAAGCGGTAACGTCCACGCCGGGCACGGCGGCGCCGTACGTAGCGTTGATGGCCTTAATCATCTCGTTGGCGATAACGGCGTAGCCCCGGGGCGTGGGGTGCACGCCGTCGAGCGAGAAGAGGTTGCCCGATACAAAGGCGGCGGTATTGCTCACGCCGTTCACCACCAAGCCATTGCGGGCCAGGCCGTTGAAGAACGTGTTGGCATCAAAAATAGCAAGGCCTTTGCTACGGCCTACCTCCGTGATAATGGCATTCAACTCGGTGGTACGAGCCTGCACGGCTGCTATCTCACCAGCATCCAGCACAAAACGGCTGGGCAGGGCGTTAGCAGGAGCGGCGGCGGCTAAACCAGCCGCCTGCGCCGGTGCCAGACCGGTGATGGAGATGCCCAAACCCCGGGGGAAAGGATTAGCCGTGGTCGAGGGCGTATTGATAACGGAGCTGGCCGTCAGCAGCAGCAAGTCGGCAGCCGTGGCTTCGCGCACTACTGTGCTGGGGCCAGTGGGTGTGGTAACAGTGGTTTCGATGAACAGGCCAAAGCGAATGGTGGCGGCTTGCTCCGGCGTCAGGGACAGGGCGGCCGTGAGCTGGCCGGCGATGGCAGCCGGCACGGGGGCGCTGCGCACCTGGCCAATCACGCTGGCCGTGGGCACGGTGGTGAACAGCGGCACGTTGGCCACGTTCGGGATGGTGGCCACCAGGCCTTTGGCACCTCCGGTGGTCAGTACGTTTACGATTTCGGTGTATTTCGTCCGGAAATCAGCGGGGTCTGAGAGAGGCGCCGCCGTACCGCCGGAGCTGGCGTAGCCGAGCACGTCGTTGTTGCCCAGCCAGTTAGTGAAGAAGGTGGGCTTGATGGTGGCCACCCGCTCCTGCACGTACTGGGTGTACGAGCGAGCGTCGCTGGCGGGCAGCAGGCGCTCAAAGAAGGGGTTGAAGCCCAAGGGGTTGTTAAACCCGTAGCCGTTGGTGGCAATGTCGGCGACGCGGATGCCGGGGACGCCGAGGTTTTGGTTGTCGGTACCGGTGTAGCGCACCAGCAGCGGGGTGCTGGCGTCGGCTCCCAGGCCCACTACGCCGTTGGGCGCCACCTGGCCCAGCACGGGAGTTGCACCGTTAAAACCGGTAATGGTTAGATAACCGCTGCCGTTGGCGTTGGCCTCGGGAAACAGGGGCTGCGCGAAAGCGCCACCGCCTACTTTCTGAAACTGCTGGGCCAGAATGGCCGGATACGAATTCAGCTGTCCTTCGCGGTACACGCCGTTGTCGCTGTAGCCCGCCGTGAGCGAGTTGCCGACGGCGATGTAACGGCTGAAATCAGCCTGGCCGGCACTAGACTTCGGGTCGTCATTCAGGTCGGGCTGGCACCCGCCAAGCGCAAGGCCTAATAGCGCGATAAAAGGCGCGGAACGTTTGAAAATAAGGTTCATACGAACAAAATACTAGCGGAGTGAGACTTAGAAATTGTAACGCAACCCGATGCCCGGAATGCTGATGTTGGTGCGGTAAGTGCCGGCCACGCGGTCGGTCGTGCCGTTGTCGAGCAGCTGGGCTTCGGTCTGCGTCCGCTTCAGGATGGCCTGGAACATGAAGGACGCATCCACGCCGAAGTTCTCGGTGATGTTGTAGCCCACACCGGCAGTGCCGATAACCCGGTCATTATCCGGGGTTTCGGGCGTCACGTAGCCGTCTTTCACCGGCGAAGTATCGTAGGCGCCGCCCAAGCGCAGGGCCAGCTTGTCGGTCACTTTGTACTGGCCGCCCAAGCGGAAGGTCAGCCCGTCCTGGTACGAGCGTTTCGACTCGGAGAAAGTGCCGGTGCCCACCTGCGCAGGCGCCCCGTCTTTCGAGAAGTCGAAGCGCAACGAGCGGTACTCGCTCCACTGCGTGAAGTTCACGTCGAGGCCCACGGTGAGCTTCTCGTTGGGCGTGATGCCGAGGCCGATGTTGACAGTGGCCGGCAGGGGCAGGGTGGCGTCAAACTTGTCGCCCACGAATCGCGACTGCAGCGCGGGGGTAATGCCCGATACGGTCACGTTGCCGCCTTCCACTTTGGCGTCAATCTTCGAGCGGTAGCTCAGGCCCACGCTGAGCTTGTCGGAGGGCTTGAAGTAAATGCCGGCGTTTACGCCAAAACCAGTTTTGGTTTTGCCGTCCAGCTCAATCTTGCCTTCGGCCGAAGGCAACGCAATGGAGCGCTGTAGGTTCACTGAGCCGGACGACAGTATCATCAGGCCGGCGCCCACGCTCAGCTGGTCGGTGATGGCGTAGCTCACCGTGGGCTGAATGTACACGGCGCGCAGGGTGATTTCGTTGAGGGCAAAGCGGCCTTCCCATCCCTGCTCGTACTTCAGCGAGGAGCCGTAAGGGGTGTACACCGAGATGCCGGCGCGAAACTTGCTGTCTTTGGGGCCGAAGCTGGCGTATACGTTGAAGGGTGTTACGGTGCTGTTTTGCAACTGGCGCTGCTCGCCGCCGGAAATGGGTCGGAAGGCCACCCGGGCAAACGTAGCACTCATGCCTACTTGCACGCCATTCTGACGCAGCATGGCCATGGCCCCGGGGTTCATGAACTGCGCGGCTTGTTCCATGGAGAGGCCGACGCCTACTCCGCCCATGCCGATGCTTTGCTGGCTGGGTAGGTAGACCTGAAAGCCGCCCGCGTTAGCGCTCGACGCGCCTACCAGGACTGCTCCGCCCGCAAGGAGTAGTGTTTTTACCGTCATATTAATACAGAAAATTTAGGGTGGTTGGGATGTAGGGTTAAAAGTAACGGAAAATTTCAAGTCAAGTGTTCGGCAAGCCGAATAATTTATCCCTTTACAATCGTTTGTTACCCACTTAGTCATCCGTGGCGCAAGCCCGTACCTTTACGCTCATGATTCTTCGCGCCGACCACCTCGTTAAAAAGTACAAAGCCCGCACCGTTGTCAACGACATGTCGGTAACCGTGGAGCAGGGCGAAATCGTGGGCTTGCTCGGGCCCAACGGCGCCGGCAAAACCACCTGCTTCTACATGATGGTGGGCATGGTGAAGCCCAACGCCGGTCGCATTTTTCTCGATGACACCGAAATTACGACCATGCCCATCTACCAGCGGGCGCGGCTGGGCGTGGGCTATTTGGCGCAGGAAGCCAGCGTGTTCCGCGACTTGAGCGTGGAGGAAAACATCATGGCGGTGCTCGAAATGACGAGCATGAAAAAAGATGCTCGCCGCGACAAAGTGGAGGAGATGCTGGAAGAGTTCAGCCTGACGCACGTGCGCAAAAACCTGGGCAAGGTGCTGAGCGGCGGCGAGCGGCGGCGCACCGAAATTGCCCGCGCCCTGGCCGTTGACCCCAAGTTTGTGCTGCTGGACGAGCCATTTGCCGGTGTCGACCCCATTGCCACCGAAGAAATCCAGGGCATCGTTTCCAAGCTCAAAGACCGCAACATTGGCGTGCTTATTACCGACCACGACGTCAATTCCACCCTCAGCATCGTGGACCGCGCCTACCTGCTGTTTGAAGGCAAGCTGCTCAAGGCCGGCACCGCCGAGGAGTTGGCCAGCGACGAAACCGTACGCCGCGTGTACCTGGGCAAAAATTTCGAGCTCAAGCGCACCGTGCCGCGATAGCGGGAAGAAGCAAAATGGAAGCGGGCCAGCCTAACCGTATTCAGTGCCCGTTTCAACTCATTCGGCCGGGTGATTTTTACGGCTGTCCTTTTCGTTTTTAATTCCCGATTTCCGTCCGTTGATGCTTGACCAGCTCCTTGCCACCGCCGTTCAATGGGGCAGCATGCCCCGGCTGGCCCGCCTGCGCCAGCAGCCGCTTGAAGTGCAGGCCAAACTGCTGGGCCAGCTGCTGGGGCGGGCGCAAGGCACCGAATGGGGCCAGCGCTACGGATTCAAAGAGCGCCTGACGCCGGCCGAATTTGCCCGGCGCGTGCCCGTCAGCACCTACGAGCAGCTGTATCCGGAAATAGAAAAAGTGCTGCGCGGCCAGCCCGATGTGCTCTGGCCGGGCCGGCCGCAGTGGTTTGCCAAATCGAGCGGCACCACCAACGACCGTAGCAAGTACATCCCCGTCACGGCCGAAGCCCTGCAGCACTGCCACTACCGCGCCGGGCGCGATATGCTGGCCCTGGCCACGCACTTTTACCCGCAGGAGCGGCTCGTGACCGGCAAAACCCTGTCCTTGGGCGGTGCCCATTCGGCCAATCCGTTTCGGCCTCAGGAGCCCGCTTCCCGCACCGGCGACGTGTCGGCCGTTATCATGCAGCAGCTGCCGTGGTGGGCCGAGCAAATGCGTACCCCGCCGCTGGCGCTGGCTTTACTGGAGGAATGGGAAGAAAAGATTGAGCGCATTGCCGCCCACGTGCTCACCCAGGACGTGCGCGTGCTGGCCGGCGTGCCCACCTGGATGGTTGTGCTGCTACGCCGCGTGGTGGCACTGGCCGGGGCGCCCGACATCACCCATGTGTGGCCGCACCTGCGGCTGTTTCTGCACGGCGCGGTGGCGTTTGGGCCCTACCGCGAGTTGTTTCGCCAGCTCATTCCCGATGCGCGCATGCGCTACCTCGAGATTTACAGCGCTTCCGAAGGCTACTTTGCCCTGCAGGACCAGCCCGACAGCGAAGACCTGTTGCTACTGCTCGACCACGGCATTTATTACGAATTCCTACCCGCTGACCAGTGGGCCAGCCCCGCCCCGCAGCCCGTGCCGCTGGCCGCCGTGGAGCTGCACCGGCCCTACGCCCTGGTCATCAGCACCAACGCCGGCCTGTGGCGCTACCTCGTGGGCGATACCGTGCGCTTTACGTCCCTCGCACCGTACCGTGTGCGCATCACCGGGCGCACTAAGCACTTTCTCAATGCCTTTGGCGAGGAAGTGGTTATCGAGAACGCCGAAGCGGCCGTCGTTGCGGCCAGCCAAGCCATTGGCTTGACCGTGCGCGATTTCACGGCGGCCCCCATCTGGTTTGCGGCAGACAGTTCGTCGCGAGGCGGGCACGAGTGGGTCATCGAATTCGCCACCGAAGCCGCCTGCCCCAATCTGACCACGTTCGGGGCCGTGCTCGACGCCACGCTGTGCGCCGTGAATTCTGACTACGCCGCCAAGCGGCACCGCAACCTGGTCCTGGCCCCGCCCCGACTGCACGCCGTGCCGGCGGGCACGTTCGAGTCGTGGCTGGCCGGCAAAGGGAAGCTGGGTGGCCAGCACAAAGTGCCGCGTCTACTCAATTCGCGCGAGGTACTGGAAGCGGTGCTGGCCACTGCCGAAAGGAGAAGGAATAACGAATCTTAACCGTCTCCTCTCAAGCGTGCTACTGTACCAATTGGATGAAACCGGTAGCCAATTCCGAAATATAGCGGCCTAGTGAAAAAGGAACGTCTTTATTTAGAGAATAGTTAGTAATATTACGCTAACATTCCCGCCCTATGTCTTACAGCTCTGTTGCTTCAGAGGCCAAAAAATCGGCCTATCAGCGTCCGTATAAGTCTCGCCGTCAGCGCCGTGAGGCCGACCGACGTAAGCACGACGAGGTCAAAGACCACAAGTTTTTAATTCGCGTGGCCATTGCCATCGGCCTTGTCATTGCCGTAGCGGTAACG
The DNA here is from genome assembly GCF_015694725.1 of Hymenobacter jeongseonensis. Classification (GTDB taxonomy): domain Bacteria; phylum Bacteroidota; class Bacteroidia; order Cytophagales; family Hymenobacteraceae; genus Hymenobacter; species Hymenobacter jeongseonensis. The sequence goes on from NZ_JADQDQ010000001.1 coordinate 246,878, forward strand.
TTTGTGATTACCGGGCTATCCGAAACGAGCAGTGAATCAGCTTATAACAGCGCCAATAGGTAGCCTTCGCTCTTAGCCCGGTTACTCGTCCAATACGCCACCGAGTAGGCCGCCGAGGACGCCGCCACTTTCTTTTTGGGCATTGCCGCCGCCCGGGGCCAGGGCCCGGATGAGCTTTTTGACGGGCATGGACTGTATCCACACGCGGCCCGTGCCCCGGAGGGTGGCCAAGAGCAAGCCTTCGCCGCCGAAAATCATGGATTTCAAGCCGCCGGCGCGGGCCACGCTGAAATCAATGCCGGGCTCGAACGCCACCACGCAGCCGGTGTCGACACGCAGCAACTCGTTGTTCAGTTTCTTCTCGATGATGGTGCCGCCGGCGTGCACAAAGGCCTTGCCATCGCCGGTGAGCTTTTGCAGGATGAAGCCCTCGCCACCGAAGAGGCCCGCCCCAAATTTCTGGTTGAAGTGCAGGCTGATTTTGGTGCCCCGCGCCGCTGCCAAAAAGCCGTCTTTTTGCACAATAAGCCCGTTGGGCATGTCGCGGAGGTCGATGGGAATGATGGTGCCGGGGTAGGGGGCCGAAAACGCCACCCGGCTTTTGCCGTAGCCGCCGCGGTGCGTGAAGTGGGTTATGAAGAGCGACTCGCCGGTAATCAGTCGCGTGCCGGCCGAGAACAGCTTGCCCATCAGGCCTTGGTCGGGCTCGGAGCCGTCGCCCATCTTGGTTTCGAACGCAATGCCTTCCTCCATGTACACCATGGCGCCGGCCTCGGCAATGACGGTTTCGTTGGGGTCGAGTTCAATTTCCAGTACTTGAATATCGGACCCCAGAATACGGTAGTCAACGTCGTGGGAAAGCATAGCGGAATGGGAAAGGTGATTGGTGCCGCCAAAGGTAAAAAAGTTGCCGTATTCCGCGAGGTGTTCGCTATATACCGAAAACTACCTGTTCTGTACAATATTTTGACGGAGTTGCGTTGCGTGGATAGTTTTCAACTAAATTTATAGTTGTACTAACACGAGTTGCTGCTATGCCCTACCGAACCCTGATTCTGTTGAGTTTTTGCATTGCGGACCTGCTGTGTGGAGCCTGCGTCGGTCCCCGCTCAGCCGCCACTCACCGCAGACCCTTGGGCTTCTGGCAGCCCAACCGCACCGACCGCCACGGCTTGGCCAAGGGGCGTTGGCGCACGTATTACGACGACGCCAAAAAGGAGCCGTTCACGACCGGCCGGTACCGGCACGGCCGGCCGGTGGGCAGCTTCAACTACTATTCGCCCACGGGAGTTCTGGACCACACCGAACGCTACGGCGCGGACGGCGTTTGCGAAGTGACTTATTGGTATCCCAACGGAAAAACGGCCCGCCAAGGCCATGCGCAATGGGTGACGGGCAGCGGCAAAACTCCCCGTTTCTACTGGTTTGGGCCGTGGACTAGCTACGCCGAGGACGGCCAAAAAACAGCCATTCAAACCTACACCGATGGCACCCTCACCCGGGCCGAAACCTACGAAAACGGCCAACTCGCCGAAGTAGAAACCTACGTGGGCAACAGCCGCACCCGCACCGAAACCTACCGGGCGGGCCAGTTGTTCAAGGTGGAAACCTTCGAAAATGGCCGGCGCACAAGCATTACCAACACACTGTAGCGCGCCGCGGCTTATTCGGCGGGGGGCAGGTCGGCACGGGTTTCGGCAGCGGCCGCGTCGGGGTCGAGCGGGGCTTTTTTGCGTTTGGCCTCGCGGCTGGTGCGCTTCATAAAGTCCTCGTCGGTTTCTTCGGGCTCGGGCGAGTGCTCGGCGTCGGCAATGGGAAATGCCTCGTCCTCGGTTTCGTCGGGGCCCGGCTTTTCGCCAAACTGGCCGGCGCGGTCCACTAGCTTTTTATCGCGCACGTGGCGCCCCAGAAACTGGTTGATTTCTTCGATGCTGTAGTTGGAAGTGATTTCCCCCAAGGGGTTTACGCCGATTTCAAAGCCCTCCAGTTCTTTGTGCACGCGCGCTTTCTTGTCCGGGTCTTGGGCTTTTGACTTGGGCTTGACGGGTTTCTTGGCCATAATGGAATCGGTTAATTCGGGGAGCAGTTCGAGGCTTTACGCGAATTAGGGCCGAGAGGTGGTGTTGGAGCAGGCCCCAGGCAAGAAAAAAGGCTGACTATTGGCCAGCCTTTTTTCACCATAATCTACGGATTGGCCTCGCGTTAGCCCAGCGCAGTCACCGCCGTTCGCAGGCGAGTGGCCACCTCTTCCGTGCCCAGAATTACCAAGGTTTCAAACAAATCCGGCCCCGCGCCGGCGCCGGTCACGGCTACGCGCAAAGCCTGCAGCACCTGGCCGGTTTTCAGGCCCTGCGCTTCCATGGTTTGGGTGAAAAGGCCCTTCAAGCCTTCGGCCGTGGGCTCGGCGGCGCTGGGCAGCGCGTCGGCGTAGGCCACCAGCGCGGCTGCTACCTGCGGGTTCCACTTCTTGCTGATAACCTGCTCGTCGTAGCTGTCCGGCGCCTGGAAAAAGTACTTCGCCTCCTGCCAGAAGTCCTTGGGGAAACTCACCCGCTCCTTCATCACGCCCACAATTTGCTCGGCCTTTTCCTGCGAACAGGCAATGCCGTGCTCGGTTAGCGCGGCAAGTAGGTAGGGCGCCAGCTCGGCGTTGGATTTGGCGCGGAGGTAGTGCTCGTTGTACCACTTCACCTTGTTCTGGTCGAAGCGGGCCGGGGATTTGCTCACCCGCTCGATGCTGAAGGCGGCAATCAGCTCGTCCATCGAGAAGATTTCCTGCTGCGAGCCGGGATTCCAGCCCAGGAAGGCCAGGAAGTTGATGAAAGCTTCGGGCAGGTAGCCGTCTTCGCGGTAGCCGCGGCTCACGGTTGGTTCGCCGGTTTCGCCGTCGAGGCCGTGCCACTCCAGCGGGAACACCGGGAAGCCGAGCTTGTCGCCGTCGCGCTTGCTGAGCTTGCCGGTGCCGTCGGGCTTGAGCAGCAGGGGCAAGTGGGCAAACTGGGGCATGGTGCTTTCCCAGCCCAGGTAGCGGTAGAGCAGCACGTGCAGCGGCGCTGAGGGCAACCATTCCTCGCCCCGAATCACGTGCGAGATTTCCATCAGATGGTCGTCCACGATATTGGCCAAGTGGTAGGTCGGCATGCCGTCCGACTTCATGAGCACCTTGTCGTCGATGGCCGAGGAGTGCACCACCACCCAGCCGCGAATGAGGTCCTGGAAGCGCACTTCCTCTTTGCGCGGCACCTTGAGGCGAATAACATACGGCGCGCCGCCGTCGAGCAACTGCTTCACCTCGTCTTCGGGCAGGGTGAGGGAGTTGCGCATTTGGGCGCGGGTGATGCTGTTGTACTGCGGGTTGGGCACCTTGGCGGCCTGCAGGCGGGCGCGCATAGTGTCCAGCTCCTCGGGGGTATCGAAGGCGTAGTAGGCGTGGCCGCTGGCAATGAGCTGGTCGGCGTACTGCTTGTACATGGGCTTGCGCTCGCTCTGGCGGTAGGGCGCGTGCGGGCCGCCGGGACCCACGCCTTCGTCAATCACGATGCCGCACCAGGCCAGGGCTTCCAGAATGTAGTTCTCGGCGCCCGGCACGAAGCGGTTCTGGTCGGTGTCTTCGATGCGGAGCAGCATCTTGCCGCCCAGCTTGCGGGCCAGCAGGTAGTTATACAAGGCCGTGCGGACCCCGCCAATGTGCAGCGGGCCGGTGGGCGACGGTGCAAAGCGCACCCGAACTTCTCTCTCAGTCATATCGCAAAAAAAGCGCGTCCCGTAGGCCGGAACGCGCCGCAAAGGTAAGGCCAGTCCTCAGTAGTAAGAAGCTCCGGTACCGGCAGCCGTTCGCACAGCTTTGGCTGAGCAATCCGAAGCGGATTAGACAATTCTTTATTCGCCCCACGGGTAAAGGTCGGGCGGAACGTTGGCCTGCGGGTGCGTGGCCAACGGATGCAGGGCTTGGGTCCGGTCCAGAAACAAAAAGGCGTCGTAGCGCTCGGGAATAAGCGACGGTACGTAGTTGCCAAACTGCTCGCGCTCTGGATGGTAGACCACGCCAATGGCGCGGTGCCCCAGCAGCGTACTTAGTTGGTCGTCTTCCTTCAGCTCCTCGGATAGCAGCAACGCATTGGGCCCGCCCAACTGTTGATGCAGCCGGTCTTCCCAAGAATTGCGAAGGGCGGGCGGCACCACCATGGTTTCGAACGGCGCGCCCCATTCCCGCCCCGCAACGACGCGGCCCTGGTAGGAGCCAACCCCCACGCTGAATACTTCCTCGCGCCCCAGGTGCTCGCGAGCCAGCTGCCCGATGTTCACCATCTCGGCGCGGCGCATGGCGGTGTAGCGGGCGTCGCCAATGTGGGTGTTGTGGGCCCAAACAATGGCTTTGCTATCGGACCCGTGCAGGTCGAGCAAGCTGGCCAGGGTTTCCATCATGTGCTCGTCGCGCACGTTCCAGGAGGCACTGCCCCCGCGTAGCATGGCTTTGTAGTACCGCTCGGCATTCACGGCCACTAGGGCATTCTGCTCGGCTCCGAAGGCCAGTTCCCGTTCGGGCAAATTGGTGGGCGCGTGCTGTTGCACTTGGCGGCGCAGCGCCTGCAACACGGCGGTGACTTCGTCCTGGCAGTCTTCCGACACGAAGGCAACGGCGCGGGCGTACTCCTGCGGGTCGGCGCTGTAGGGCTCGAAGCAGTGGAATGCGCGCCGGGCGGCGGCCACGGCCGCGTCGCCCTGCTGCTCCACGTAGCGCAGCACGGCCTGCAACGAATCCCATAGGCTGTACACGTCGAGCCCGTAGAAACCGATGCGTTTGCCGGTGGGCTGGTGGCTGTTGTGGCGGTGCAGCCACTCCACGAAAGCCGCAATTTCCCAGTTGCCCCACATCCAAGTGGGCCAGCGGTTGAAGGTTTGGAGCAGTTGTGCCGCCGAGCCGTAAGTAATTTCCGGTTGCTTGATGGCAGCGTTCACCGCAAAGCAATCGGGCCAGTCGCCTTCCACGGCGATGAACTGAAAGCCTTTCTCCCGAATCAGACGTTTGCTGAGTGCTGTGCGCCAAGTGTAGTATTCGTGGGTGCCGTGCGAGGCCTCGCCAAGCAACACCACGCGGGCTTCGCCAATGGCGTCCAGCAAGGGGCTCAGGTCAGCCGCCGTGCGCAATGGGTAGGTAGGAATCAGGGACGCCATGGCCGGGGAATGAAGGGGGAAGCCCCCGTGCTCAAATAAAATTCCCCGCTGGTCGTTGGCAGGGCTTGATATGCCTACGGCCTTGTCTGATAATTTGTTAAGGTTGAGTAAACCCTTCTCGCAAGGCTAATGAGGTGCCAGAAATGCCAAAAACGGCGAAGCCGCCCGTTGCCATAGCAACGGGCGGCTTCGCCGTTTCTCATTTAATCCCGGTTTTTGAAACCCAGCCAGAGAACGAGCCCCAGCAGCGTGATGCCACCTCGTATGAGCCAGGCCACGGTGGGCCCCCAGTTGTCAATCCAAGTCAGAAAAACGGATTTAATGTTTGGGTTAATGAAGGGCAGCACCAGCGAGATGAGCCCAATGATGAGCAATCCGAGTCCAAGTTCTTTCATGCGTTGCGAGGAATAGGTGAAGAGATGATTTTAACCCTCAACGCCTCCCCCGGCTTTAAATTATGCGCCCACGGCAATGCAGGAAATTTCAACTTCCACGTCGCGGGGCAAGCGGCTAACTTCCACGGTCTCACGGGCCGGGGCCGTGGCTTCGTCAAAATACGAGCCGTACACTTGGTTGATAACGGCGAAGTTGCTCAGGTCTTTGACGAATATGCTGCACTTCACCACGTCTGTGAGGCTGAGGCCGGCCGCGGCCAGCACGGCCGTCAGGTTTTTCAGCACTTGCTGGGTTTGGTCGGCTACGTCACCGGCCACCAATTGTCCGTCGGTAGTCAGCGGTATCTGGCCCGATACATAAACGGTGTTGCCGGCCTTCACGGCTTGGGAGTAGGGGCCAATGGGAGCCGGTGCTTGGTCGGTCAGGATAATCTGGTGGGGCATGAGCGGAAATGGTTAGGGTATCTTTGAGGCCAAAGTAACAACCGAAACCATGCACATTCTGGTCATTGACGGCGCACACGTAGAGGCGGAATTCCGCGAGAAGTTTGGGCCATCGCATGAATACCGCTTCATAAATACCCAACATGAAGAACCGAGCGAGTGGCCACTTATCGAGCAAGCAATTGCTGGTGCTGTTCCTGTTGCCGGAGTTGCTTTTTGCTTTGGCCAAACGGATAGGCATTCCCACTCTTATCGCTTGTTAGAAAAATCAGCTTCACCTGTTTTTGTAGAGAACCTAAAAGAATCTTTGTCGGAAATGCGGTGGGAAGCTATGAATGGGTCACCTGCAATGCATTTCTTTGGCTTCTGCGGCCTGCCTACTCTACTCAATCGCACCCTGCTTGAAGTCAGCCTTTATCATGAAGCCGACCGCACTAAGTTGGCCGAAATCTGCGCCGCTCTCGGTACCGACTACCGCGTAGTTGAAGACCGGGTGGGACTGGTCACGCCCCGCGTCATTTGCCAGATTATCAACGAAGCCTGTTTCACGCTGCAGGAAGGCACTGCCAGCATGCAGGACATCGACCTCGGCATGAAGCTCGGCACCAACTACCCGCGCGGCCCATTTGCCTGGGCCAACGCCATCGGCGTGGAGCGGGTGTACGCCGTGCTGGAAGCCCTGTGGCACGATACGCACGACGAACGCTACAAAGTCTGCCCGCTACTCAAGCGCCAGGCCTTGCGCGGCGAGCCATTTGCCGTGTAGCTGAGTCCGAAAACAGAAAGGCCGCTTCATTACTGGAGCGGCCTTTTTGATTTACTGCTTTAAGCGGGGGGGTTATTCCACTGTTACCGACTTCGCCAGGTTGCGGGGCTGGTCCACGTTGCAGCCGCGCAGGACCGCAATGTGGTAGCTCAGCAGCTGCAGCGGCACCACCGATACCAGCGGCATCAATACTTCGCTGGTGTGAGGCACCTCAATCACAAACTCGGCCATGGACGGAATCACGGTGTCGCCTTCGCTCACCACGGCGATGATGCGGCCTTTGCGGGCCTTCACCTCCTGAATGTTGCTTACTACCTTCTCGTACGAGCTGTCGCGGGTGGCAATTACCACCACCGGCATGTTCTCGTCAATCAGGGCAATGGGGCCGTGCTTCATCTCGGCCGCTGGGTAACCTTCGGCGTGGATGTAGCTGATTTCCTTTAGCTTCAGGGCGCCTTCCAGTGCTACAGGGAAGTTGTAGCCGCGGCCTAAGTACAGGAAGTTGGTGGCATCCTTGAAGATTTCGGCGATGGCCTGAATCTCCGCGTCCAGTTCTAACGCCTTCTCTACCTTGGAGGGAATCGTATCCAACTCCACCATCAGCTCGCGCAGTTTGGTGTCGGTGATGGTGCCGCGCTTCTGGCCCATAATCATGGCCAGAAGCGTCAGAACCGTCACCTGAGCCGTGAAGGCTTTGGTAGAGGCCACACCAATTTCGGGGCCGGCGTGGGTATAAGCGCCGGCGTCGGTGGCGCGGGCAATGCTACTGCCCACCACGTTGCACACCCCGAAGATGGTGGCACCCTTGCTCTTGGCAAGCTCGATAGCGGCCAGCGTGTCGGCCGTTTCGCCGCTTTGCGAAATGGCAATCACAATGTCGCGCTCCGTAATAACGGGATTCCGGTAACGGAATTCCGACGCATACTCCACTTCAACCGGAATGCGGGCCAAGTCCTCAATCAGGTATTCGGCCACTAGTCCGGCATGCCACGACGTGCCGCACGCTACGATAATGATGCGCTGGGCATTCACAAACTTTTGCTCATATGCCCGGATGCCGCCCATGTTCAAATGGCTGGCTTCCAGTTCCAAGCGTCCGCGCATGGAGTCCAAAATCGAGCGGGGCTGCTCGAAAATTTCTTTCAGCATGAAGTGCTCGTAACCACCTTTTTCGATGCTTTCCAGCTCCATTTCCAGTTTCTGGATATAGGGCGTCTGGCTGACATCTTCCTTGGTACGAATCTCCAACTGACCGTCGCGGATAACCACTACTTCGTAGTCGTTGACATACACGACCTCATTGGTGTACTCGATGATGGGCGTGGCGTCGGAGGCAATAAAGAATTCGCCTTCGCCAATGCCAATTACCATTGGCGAGCCTTTGCGAGCTGCAATGAGTTGGTTAGGAGCGTCTTTGCTCAATACCACAATGGCGTAGGCGCCCACTACCTCGTGCAGTGCCAGCCGAACCGCTTCCTCAAGCGAACAAGCGTTCTGCTTCTGGATTTCCTCAATCAGGTTGACGAATACTTCGGTGTCGGTATCGGAGTGGAACGTGTGGCCCTGCGTTTGCAGGTGTTTTTTCAGCGCGGCATAGTTCTCAATAATGCCGTTGTGAATGATGGCAATGCGCTCCGAGGTCGAATAATGCGGGTGGGCATTCTCGTCGTTCGGTTCGCCGTGGGTAGCCCAGCGCGTGTGGCCCATGCCCACGTGGGCGTGCGTATCCTTGGTAGAAATATATGCCTCTAAATCAGCAACTTTGCCTTTTTTCTTGTAGACATTCAACTCCCCATTGAGCAAGGCAACCCCTGCAGAGTCATAACCCCGGTATTCGAGCCGATGTAAACCTTTTAAAATAATGGGGCAGGCCTCACGATGGCCCAAATAAGCAACGATGCCGCACATGGCAGGAAGGGTTAAGTACTTGAAATAAATTGAAAACGTAAGAACGCATTAGCAAGGCTGAAAGCCAAGGCGTTCAACACCATTACTGCTTGGAGTAATAGACGCGCAAACTAATGTTGGCGGCATCGATTACGGCCCGATTCAGCCCTAACGTTGAAGAAGAGCTAATGTTTGGCACCAGCACCAGCGAAGCCGGATTGCCATCCAACTTGTCGGTAAGGTACGCTTGCAAATAATTGGTGATAACCAACGTGTAATACGGTTGTGTGGAAGAGGCATTCACCAACGTACCCAAAGCTGGCTGAGACGTGCCCAATTGGTTTTGCCCATCGGCTTGTACCACCCGGTCAGTCGGCAAAAAATTCGACAGGCGCTGCAAGGCATTGTTGTTGGCGTCAACCTCTAAGGCGTAAATAGCCGCAGGGTTAGAGTAAAGCGCGTTGCTGAAGGGTTTTACCGGTACCCGCAACTCTGCGCGGTTTACCGTCAGGCCGGGTTTGTTCATCAGCGCTTCTAAGCCCCTGAACGTGATGCGGGTGCCCAAACCCACGCCTTCCTGCACGTAGCTGTTCCCGTTCAACGTCGTGGACGCAACGGCTTGCGATGGGTTCGTCAGAGAGCTGAGTTGCGTTCCCGTGAGGGTGTTAGTTATTTGGGTGTAATAGCGCGGGTCGCGGATTGGAGAGGCGCCGGCATTGCTAAAAACTGGCCCAAAAAATACCGAATACGAGTGCCAGCTCCTTGGTTTAGTTGCGGCTTCGTCGTGAAAAAAGCAAGCCAGACGGGCATTGTACGACCGGCCAAAACTCAAGATGCCAGACGAATATCCCGCACTCGGCGCTATGGCTAATCCCTTCAGCAAGCCATCGAGTTGGGCTTGAGTGAAGCCGGATGTGCTGCTACGGAGGGCGGTATAGAAATTGGTGAAGAAAGCCGAAGAAACCGCCGGTGCCGGTGCAAAAGGGCTTGCTACTGCCGCTGTGCGCTGCAGTACCAAACGGATAGTAGGGCTGGGAACGACCGTAGTGGTGACCGGAGAGGTCGTCGTATCTGTTACCACCGTCGTGCGGTTGAGACTGCTCACGAGGTTTTCGCCCAGGGGGGCACCGACGGCTGTGGTGGAGCCGCTGTTGTAAGCGCCCCGTTCATCCAAGGGCGTCAGCAGGTTGAAAACGTCGAAGTGAACGGGCGTGACAACACTCCCATGAACTTTATCGAAACCCATCACTATTACTACGGAATCGAGCACAGGCCGCGTAAACTTCGAGGGCAACGAGTCTGCGGGGCTGCCCGTCACGACATTAAAGTAAGCGCGCGCCTCGGTAGTGCCGACGATGTTATCAGCCAACCGCCCAATTAAGTAATGGTCGGTTTTAAGGGTTTGCACCGGGGAAATGCGCACGGTGGCCACGTCCAAGAGCGGGTCCTTGTATTCGGTATACTCGGTACTGATGGCCGTGCTATCGGGCAGGTCCACGTTTAGGTCGGTGCCTCCGTCGCAGCTGGCCAGGGCCAGGGCCGACAAAGCAACCAGAGGAGCACAGCGGCTAGTTAGCCAATTCATTGTAAAGCGCTAGGTAGGAAGAGTGCAGGTTTTCGTCGGTGGCTACCTGGCTAAGCCGGTTGTGCAGGGCGTATTCGGTGAACATGCCGTTCATGTTGTCGCTGAAGTCCTCGTCGGACCGCACCACGGTGTCGGCATATTCCATGCCCATTTTGATGAAGCCGCTGAAGTCAGCGGTTTTCAGCGAGGCCAGCATCTGGTCGTCAATGTCCAGCATTTTGGCTTTTTCGAGGATGTTGCCCTCGAATTTATCGGCAAACTCGTTGTTGTAAATCGAGAATACCGACTTGGCATCCTTGAAAACCGGGTCTTTTTTGTACGTGGTTTTCAGGTACAACGGTATCAGGCCCGTCATCCAGTCGCTGCAGTGCACGATGTTGGGCGACCAGCCCAGTTTCTTGACCGTCTCAAGCACGCCTTTGCAGAAAAAGATGGCGCGCTCGTCGTTGTCGGCGTAAAATTTATCGTTTTTGTCGACCAAAGCCGACTTGCGGTGGAAATAATCCTCGTTATCGATAAAATAAACTTGCAGCTTTGCAGTCGGAATCGACGCTACCTTGATGACCAACGGCTTCTCGTCGTCGCCCACGGCAATGTTGATGCCCGAGAGGCGCACTACCTCGTGCAACCGGTTCTTGCGCTCGTTGATAATGCCAAAACGAGGCACGAAAATGCGAATCTCGCAGCCCATTTCCTGCATGCTGGCGGGGAGCCGACGCAGCATTTCAGCCACTTTCGTGGTCTGTAGGAACGGGTCAATTTCGGTGGCCGCGTAAAGGATTCGTAGCTTCGACATAAGAGATTATTGAAGAGAATGGAACAAGGCCATGCTATGGGTGCACAAAATTAAACAATTTTGAGCGGAAATTCAATAAAAGCTACTTTGGAGGCTATCTATAATTGCCTTCCTCCCTTATGCAGATACTAACTACCGCCACCGGGTTGCAAGCCTACACGGAACAGGCCCGGCAAACCGGCAAAAGGGTGGGATTGGTTCCCACCATGGGCGCTTTGCACGCCGGCCATCTTCAATTAGTGCAAGCCGCCCGTACCGACTGTGACGAAGTCATCGTCAGCCTGTTCGTCAATCCCACCCAGTTCAACAACGCCGAAGACTTCCGGCTGTACCCCCGGGTGCCGGAGGCCGACGCCGTCCTGCTGGAGCCCGCCGGCTGCACGGCGCTCTTCGTGCCTTCGGTGGCAGAAATGTACCCGCTGCCCACTGTGCTCCGGTTCGATTTCGGAGCTTTGGAGCAGGTGATGGAAGGCGCCCACCGGCCCGGCCACTTCAATGGCGTGGCCACGGTGGTGAGCAAACTTTTTCATTTGGCGCGGCCCCACCGGGCCTATTTCGGCCAGAAGGACTGGCAGCAGGTGGCCGTGATTCGCCAGCTGGTGGCCGACTTATCGTTTGACCTGGAAATTGTGGCCTGTCCCACCATCCGCGAGGCCGACGGGCTGGCCATGTCTTCGCGCAACCTGCGGCTGGACGCGGCGGCCCGGGCGGCGGCTCCGCTGCTGCACCGGGTGCTTACGGAAGCCGCTGCCCAGGTGCGGGACGGGGTTATGCCCGCCCAAGTGCGCGCCGCCGCCGAAGCGGCCCTGGCGCAGGAACCGCTCGTAACGCCAGAGTACTTCGAAGTGGCCGATGCGCAAACATTGCAGCCGTTGGCGCAGTACGTGACGGGCCGGAATGTGGTGCTGTGCCTAGCCGCGCACCTGGGCGGCGTGCGGCTGATTGATAACGTAGTGGTGGCGGCGTGACCCGGCGCCCGGCGCCGTTTTACCTTTGTCGAACCACTCCTAGCCGTCTATCAGTAGTTGAAGCACCTTCTCACCATTTTCAAATACGCCCTGCTGGTGTCCCTGTCGGGGGCGCTGATGATGTACGCCGTGCGCGGGCAGGACTTGACTCGCATCGGCCAATACATTCGCTCGGCCAATTATTTCTGGCTCGGGGTAACCATGACGCTGTCGGTGCTGGGGTATTTCAGCCGGGCCTACCGGTGGAAAATGCAGCTCACCGCCTCGCGGCAAGAGGTTCGGTATTGGCACGTGTACCACGCCATGATGGTGGGCTACCTGGCCAATATCGTGCTGCCGCGCATGGGCGAAGTCATTCGCTGCTCGGTGCTGCGGCGCACCAGCGGGGTGCCGGTGGAGGTGTCGCTGGGCACGGTGATAACCGAACGGGTGATTGACGTGCTGGTGCTGGCACTGCTGCTGGGTGTGGTGCTGCTGCTGGAATTCAACAAGTTCTGGGCCTTCATTCAAAGCCTGTTTGTGGACCAGTACGACTCCTTGGCGGCGAACCGGGGCGTGCTGCTCTCGGTAGCGGGCATTGCGGGGCTGCTGGTGCTGGTCTTCGGCTACCTGCTGTTTCGCAACTTGGATAAGCTGCGGGAAAATGCCCTGTTCCTGAAGGCCATTGCCTTTGTAAAAGGCCTGCTGGCGGGCGTGTTCAGCGTGCGCAAAATGCAGAACAAGAGCCTGTTTCTGCTCCACACTGCTTTCACCTGGCTGGTGTATTACCTGATGGATTACTTGGCTTTTATGTGTTTTCCGGAGACGTATAACTTAGATATGAAGGCCGGACTGGCGGTGCTCACCTTTGGGGCGTTTGGCATGGCCGCGCCGGTTTCGGGCGGCATTGGCGTGTTCCACGTTTTTGTGCAGAGCACCTTGCTGGTGTATGGCGTGAGCAAGGAAGCGGGCATTGCCTACGCGCTGGTGGTGCACGGCGCCCAGACCATTCTGGTGGTGCTGATGGGCGGCATCAGCTTTGTTATCACGGCCATTCAGTCGGGCAAGTCGCCCCGCAAACTGGCCGCCGAATCGGTTGCCTCACACCTTTAACTAACCGCTGTGCAGCATGTGGACAAAAGATAAAATCCTGACCCGCGAGCACCTGCCCGCTGCGGTGGCGGCGTGGCGCGCGCAGGGCCGCAAGGTGGTGTTTACCAACGGCTGCTTCGACTTGCTTCACCTCGGCCACGTTGATTACCTGGAGCAAGCCCGGCACTTGGGCGATGCGCTGGTGGTGGGCCTCAACACCGATGCTTCGGTGGGCGCCCTCAAACCGGGCCGGCCCATTCAGGACGAAACGGCCCGGGCGCGCATCCTGGCCTCGCTGGCCTTTGTCGATGCCGTGGTGCTGTTTGGCGAGCCCACGCCGCTGGCACTCATTGAACTGGTGCAGCCCGACGTGCTGGTGAAAGGCGATGACTATGCCATCGACGGAATTGTGGGGCACGAATTAGTGTTGAACAGGGGCGGCCAGGTGCTGACGGTTCCCTTGGTATCGGGGTACAGTACTTCCCGCATTATCGAACGTATCCTTGGTTTATAGAGGCGCTTAAAGCTGCACCGCAATATGCACCTAGGAGATAATTAATCATCCGAGATGTAGAAACGTCAGCATTAAGTATCCTGCACCCGAGTTCCGTTTACCCACTCAATAACCATCCCTCACCATGTATCTGATTCTCATTGTGCTCATGCTGGTCAGCTTTGCTATTCAATGGCGGCTGCGCAGCAAGTTCAAGCAATATTCCCAAGTCGGGCTGAAAGCCAACCTCACGGGCGCTCAGGTAGCCGAGTTGATGCTGGCCGACCACGGCATCACCGATGTGCGCATCATCAGCACCGAAGGCCGCCTGACCGACCACTACAATCCGACCGACAAAACCGTGAATCTGAGCGAAAGCGTGTACGCCGAGCGTAGCGCCGCCGCCGCGGCCATTGCGGCGCACGAGTGCGGCCACGCCGTACAGCACGCCACGGCTTATTCCATGCTGCAGTTCCGCTCGGCCATGGTGCCGGCGCTCAGCGCCGTTTCTACCTGGATGCCGTGGATTCTGTTGGCGGGCGTATTTATGATTAACCGTAGCGTGATTCCGCTGGGTGTGGGCATCGCCCTGTTTTCGCTCACCACGCTTTTTTCCTTCGTGACCCTGCCCGTGGAGTTTGACGCTTCGCGCCGGGCCCTGGCTTGGATGGACACGCGCGGTGTGGTAACCACGCAGGAACACGCCATGGCCAAAGATGCTCTGTGGTGGGCGGCCATGACCTACGTCATCGCGGCCATCAGCTCGCTGGCTACACTGCTGTATTACGTGATGATTTTTATGGGCGGCAGCCGCCGTAATTAAAAAAATCAGGACATAAAAAAGCCGCTTCCATTTGCTGGAAGCGGCTTTTTTATGTCCTGATTTTTGCTGCTTAACCGAGCTTCTTATACCGTACGCGCTTCGGCTCCACATCGCCCAAGCGCTTGCGTTTGGCTTCCTCGTAGTCCGTGAAGTTGCCCTCGAACCACACCACTTCCGAATCGCCCTCGAAGGCCAGGATGTGCGTGGCCAGCCGGTCGAGGAACCACCGGTCGTGGCTGATGATGACGGCGCAGCCGGCAAAGTTTTCCAGCGCATCTTCCAGCGCCCGGATGGCGTTTACGTCCAGGTCGTTGGTGGGCTCGTCGAGCAGCAGCAGGTTGGCGCCCTGCTTGAGCGTCATGGCCAGGTGGACGCGGTTTTTCTCACCGCCCGAAAGCATGCCCACCTTCTTTTCCTGGTCGCCGCCGCCGAAGTTGAACTTGCTCACGTAGGCGCGGGAGTTCACCGGCCGGCCGGCCAGCAGCATGGTTTCGGTGCCGCCCGTAATGGTGTCGAACACCGACTTGTTGGGGTCCAGCGTGTCGTGCTGCTGGTCAATGTAGGCCGTTTGCACCGTGGGGCCAACTTCAAACGTGCCGGCGTCCGGCTGTATCTGGCCGGTGATGAGGCGGAAGAGCGTGGTTTTGCCCGCGCCGTTCGGCCCGATGATGCCCACAATGCCGCCCTGCGGCAGCGAGAAACTCAGGTTTTCAAACAGTAGCTTGTCGCCGAATGCTTTGGTCAGCCCCTCGGCCTCGATGACCTGTGCGCCAAGGCGCGGGCCGTCCGGAATGAACAGCTCCAGCTTTTGCTCCTTGTCCTTGGCTTCCTCGCTGGCCAGCTTGTCGTAGTTGGCTAGGCGGGCTTTGCCTTTCGATTGGCGGGCTTTCGGCGACATCCGCACCCAGTCCAGCTCGCGCTGCAGGGTCTTCATGCGCTTGCTTTCGGTGTTTTCCTCCTGCGCCATGCGGGTTGTTTTCTGCTCCAGCCACGACGAATAGTTGCCCTTCCACGGAATGCCCGAGCCGCGGTCCAACTCCAGAATCCAGCCGGCCACGTTGTCGAGAAAGTACCGGTCGTGGGTAACGGCAATTACGGTGCCTTTGTATTGTTGCAGGTGTTGTTCCAGCCACAGCACGCTTTCGGCGTCGAGGTGGTTGGTAGGTTCGTCCAGCAGCAGCACGTCGGGCTCTTGCAGCAGCAGGCGGCAGAGGGCCACCCGGCGCTTTTCACCGCCCGAGAGGTTGCCGATGATGGCTTCCTGCGCGGGCGTGCGCAGGGCGTCCATGGCGCGCTCCAGTTTCGAGTCGAGGTTCCAGGCATCGAGCTGGTCCAGCCGCTCCTGCACCTTGCCTTGGCGGTCGAGCAACTTGTCAAAATCAGCGTCTTCGGCCCCGAAAGCCTCGTTGATTTCGTCGAATTCCTTGAGCATGGCTACGGTTTCGGCCACGCCTTCTTCTACCACTTCGCGCACGGTTTTGGTGGGGTCGAGCAGCGGTTCCTGCTCCAAGTAGCCCACCGAGTAGCCCGGCGAAAACACCACCTCGCCCTGAAACTGCTTGTCGACGCCGGCAATGATTTTCAAAAGGCTCGACTTACCCGAACCGTTGAGGCCGAGCACGCCAATTTTGGCCCCGTAAAAAAACGAGAGGTAGATGTTCTTGAGAACTTGCTTCTGGGGTGGGTAAATCTTACTCACGCCGGCCATGCTGAAGATGATGGTCTGGTCGCTCATGGTTCGTAAAGGGAGGAGGGAATGGATGAGAAGAGAGCGTTCCGCCAACCGGTCAATTGAACCCGGAGGGAGGAGCTGGGGAGCAAAGAACGGCAGGGGCGCCTTGGTAAACCACACCTTTTCTCGGGTTGTCATTCTGGCCAAATCCCGCCATTATCTCATTTCGGCCCGCTCTCAGCTCCTCATTACGGAAGGAGAACATTAATTCATCACGTTTTTAGCGTAAACTTGTAACCCCTTCCCGGTCCACGTTTCAACTGTCCACGAATCCTACACTCCTACCCACGAGCTCAATTTTTAGTATGGAACCAACCGACCCCTTGCTGGCCGAAGCCAAGCGCTACGGCTACGTGGAAGCCGGCGGCGTGTGGCTGCGCCCGGTGCTGGGCCAGCCTGCCCGTCAGATAGGCTTGGTCAAAGAATCGGACGATGCCGCGCTGCTTTATTTTGCGCAACGCTTTGAATCCCTGCGTGCCAAAGTCGACGCCCTGCTAGCCAAAATGGAAGCCAGCGATAACAAAGGCTCGTTTTTGATGAAGGCCCTGCACCTCAAGGAGCAACTGCTGACCTACGAAGGACTGGGCGACTTCGTGGCCCTGCAGCGCCGGCTGACCGAGGCCGAAGAGGCCATTGCCGTGACCGTGGCCCGCAACCGCGAGAAAAACCTGGCCACCAAAATCGGCTTCATTCACGAAGCCGAAGCCCTGCGCGACAGCGTGGAATGGATATCGGCCAGTGAAAAAGTGAAGGACCTGCGCCAGGGCTGGCTCAAAACCGGCCCCGTGGACAAGGAAATGGCCGACGAACTGGAACACCGGTTTCAGGTGGCCATCCAAGTGTTTTTCGACCGCCGTAAGGCTTTCCAGACCGATAAGAAAGCCATGACCTCGCGCGTGCAAAACCGCTACCGCGAGCTAATTCAGCAAGCCGAAAACCTTAAGAATTCCGACCAGTTCGAAACCACCTCACGCCAACTCAAGCAATTGCAGCAGGCGTGGCGCGAAGTGAACGGCACCCTGCCCAAGAAGCAAGCCTCGGAGCTGTGGACGCGGTTCCGCGCCGCCAACAACCATTTCTTTGAACGGCTGAAGGTGCACATCGCGGCCCAGCAGGCCGCCGGGGCGCCCGGCGCTCCGGCCTCGGCCGAAGAATTGCTGGCGCGCAAGCGGGCCCTGGCCGACCGCGCCGAGGCCCTGATGAGCGTGCCGCCCCAGGAGGCCATTCACCAGGCCAAGGCCCTGCAAGCCGAGTGGAAGCAGGTGGGCACCGTGCGCGGCGAAGAGTCGGACCGCATTTGGCAGCGCTTTATGGTGGCCTGCGATAAGATTTTTGAGTTGAGTGCCCTCGAATACCACCTGCGCAAGCGCGTGGGCGGCGAGCCTGCCAGCTCTCCCGCCGAGCGCGCCCGCTTCCGGGCCACCACCCTGCGCGAGCTGCTCAAAGATGACCACCAGGAACTGGAAGTGCTACGCGACAACCTGGACAAGCTCAGCCCCAGCGCCGCCAACGATGCCTTCCGCCAGATGCTGCAAACCAAAATCCGGTCTTTTGAGCGTAAGATTCGCACGAAAAACGACCTAATTGCTTTATTTAGCCAGCAGGCACAGGCCGCTAGCTAACCTTGGGCCGGGTTTTGCGTTGTCGTTTTCAATGTAGTTTCCGGCTTGCATTTTGACCGGAAACTCTTACCTTCGCCAACCTTTTTTTATCCTCCTTACTATGTACTGGACACTCGAACTTGCTTCCTACCTGGAAGATGCTCCCTGGCCCGCCACCAAAGACGAACTGATTGACTTTTCTATCCGCTCGGGTGCGCCCATGGAAGTGGTTGAGAACTTGCAAGCCTTGGAAGACGACGGCCAGCCCTACGAAAACATCGAAGAAGTATGGCCCGATTACCCGACCAAGGAGGACTTCATGTTCAACGAGGACGAGTACTAAGTTTTTAATTATGAGCTGTGAATCATGAATGATGAGTTGAACCAGGAGCCAGCCTCTGAACTCATCACTCATAATTCACAACTCATAGCTGCTGCCACACTCAGCGTGGAAAATCTGGTTGCGGGCTACCCCGGAAGGGTGCTGGTCCGCAACCTTTTTTTGTGCCTGCCCGAACCGGCTTTCGTGGCCGTGGTGGGGCACAACGGCAGTGGCAAAACCACGTTGTTTCGGGTGCTCACGGGCCAGCTGCCCTACCAGGGCAGTGCCCGCCTGCTGGGCGAGGAAGTGCGCGGGCTGCGGCGCGCGGCCACGGCCGGCTTGCTGGGCTACTTACCGCAGCGCGGCAGCATTGGGTTTTCCATTTCGGTGCGCGAGCTGGTGGTGATGGGCCGCTACCGGCACCACGGCTTGCTCAGCGCGTATGCCCCCGCCGATTACGCCCTGGCCGATGCCGCCTTGGTGCGCGTGGGCGTGCCTCATCTGGCCTTACGGGACTTTACCCAACTCTCCGGCGGCGAGCAGCAATTGGTGTGGCTGGCCCAGCTCAGCCTTCAGGACGCCCGGATTTACTTGCTCGACGAGCCCACCCAGCAGCTTGATGTGTACTACCGCCGTCAGGTGTTTGGCCTGGTGCACAATTGGGTGACGGAGCAGGGCAAAACGGTGCTCTGCAGCACCCACGATTTGGATAATTTGCCGGGCTTGAGCGGCTACTTGCTCAACCTTTCGGAGCCGCAGCCGCAATTGCGGGTGCTTTCGCCGGCTACGGTGCAGGCCGCCCGCGAGTCGTTGGAGCAAGCCCCGGCCCGCATTGCCTGAAGCACTAGCGGCGGCCTGGCTTGCCCCGCAGCACTTGCGCAATGGAGCGCATAAACGGCTCCGGGGCCACCGAATTCATTACGCGCAGGTTGTCGGCCCAGGAAGTGGTTTCGTCCAGAAAGCGGAAGATGCGTTCCACTGGATTGCGCGCGAAGAGCTGCCGAAAAATATCCCGCGTGGTTTCGCCGCGCCGCTGCATGATGTCGAGCAGCAGCGTGTCGAACAGCCGAAACTGCCACCGGTCGCCGGTGGGGTCGGCGGGCGGGTGGCCGGTGCTGGCCAAGGCCGCCACCAGCCTTTCCGACTGCTGCTGAATACGCTTAAAGGCATACCCGGTGCTGGCCTTGGCGCGTCCGCCCCGGGTGCCTAGGTTGATGATGTGCGCACCCGCTTTGGCCGGCAACGGGTGGTCCGTCATCGGAATGGCTCCGGTTTCTTCGGCCACAATCCGGTAGCTGCTTTCGCCCAAGAGGGAAGTTAAGTATTCCCGGATAGCCGCCTCGTATTCGGATTTGGCTAAGGGTGTTTCTGAAAACAACGTGTATTCAACCAGTGCTTTGCGTGGTGAAAAAGGCAGCACGTAGACAAATCGCGCCTCGTGGTGTTGTTCGCCGCGGAAGTCCATGAACTCGACTACTTCCGGATTGAACGCATCGACTTCGGTTTCGACTTCCCAGCCCACAAAGTGCTGCAAGAGGTAGCGGTAGTTTTCGGGGCGCTTCAGCTTGGCCAGGTCCGGGGGGCGGCTATCGAACGCATAACGCGCCGTGAATTCGCCCGCACTGCTGCTCACGCTCACGCCATGAGGCAAGTTCTCCAGTTTTTCGACGGTGCCCCGGGCGGTGGTGAACTGCGGGTTATCAGCCAGCGCGGCGCGGATGAATTGGTAGTAATCCAGCCCGCGAATCATGCGGTAGCGGTAGGTTCCCAAGTCGATTACTTTGTCGAAGCCCGGGCTACGGAAGGCTATCTGGCGCCATTCGTGGGCGGCAAGGCCATCAAATACCATCGGCGTGTTCGACCAGTAGGACCAGGTGCGGTCGTTCTGGTCCTTGGCCTCGGGCTCGATAATCAGCACTTTTTGAGCGGCTAGGCGCGGCTCCTGGGCCATATGATACGCCAGGCTGAGGCCCGCGGCCCCGCCGCCCACGATGAGGTAGTCGTAATCAAGCGAAGCGTCCGAAGCAGGCATGGCGGCAATAAGAGGCAGCAAAAATGGCACATCCGCGCGCAAAAAAAGCCGAACCTTGCGGCCCGGCTGATTCTGTGGCTTGTAAACTAGCGGATGCCTTAGAAGTTCGGTGACAGCAAGTACTTGTGGTAGAAATCGTCGATGATTTTTACCGCCTCGCTGGCGTCGTCCACAATCTGCACCAGTTTCATGTCCTCGGCCGAGATGTTGTGCTCTTCGTGCAGCATCACGTCTTCTACCCACTTAAATAGGCCGCTCCAGTAGGCCGAGCCCACCAATACGATGGGGAAACGGCTGATTTTCTTGGTCTGAATCAGCGTCATGGCCTCAAACAACTCGTCGAGGGTACCGAAGCCGCCGGGCATGCCTACAAAGGCCTGCGCGTATTTCACAAACATCACTTTGCGCACGAAAAAGTAATCGAAATCGATGCACTTGTCCTGGTCGATGTAGATGTTGTGGGATTGCTCGAAGGGCAATTCAATGTTGAGGCCCACCGACTTGCCGCCCTCGGAACGGGCACCCTTGTTGCCGGCCTCCATGATGCCGGGGCCGCCGCCCGTGATAACGCCGTAGCCGTGGCGTACCAGTTTGGCCGCGATTTCCTCGGCCATCTGGTAGTACGGGTTGTCGGGCTTGGTGCGGGCCGAGCCAAAGATGCTGACGCACGGACCGATTTTGGACATCTTCTCGAAGCCCTCCACAAACTCGGCCATCACCTTGAAAATCTGCCAGCTGTCGGCGATTTTGATTTCGTTCCAGTCCTTGTCGACGAAGGCTTTGCGCAGGCGCTGCTCGTCCTCGATGGCGAGGGAAGGGTGGCCGCTCACTTGTTCCCGCATCTCGCTGATGGACGTTAGCTTGTCGTCGTTGACATTCGGCTGTTTGATGGTTTTGCCGCTGCCAGCATTCAACATGTCGTCCGACATCTTGGTCTTGCTGGTCTTCTCTTTCTTGATAGTGGACATACGTTCTATGGGAATTCCTTCAAAAACAAAATCGCCCCGAAATAGGGGCGATTAAAAGTAGGGCGTCAAAGTTACCGAATTGTAACGATAAAACAGCGATGCCGTGAGGGACTGCTTTTTAGCAGTGAGCGAAGCCAAGCGGTATGCCTGACTTCGCTCACTGCTAATTGCTTAAGAAATTGATTGTCAGGCTATATTAATTGCCGAAGCGCCATCTCGAATGAGCGCTGGGCAATACCTGTGGGATGCGCATTTTCCTGGTGCGTACGCTCCAGCGCGGCGCCGATGATGCGCGAGGTATCGGCAAAAATGGCTTGGTCGGTAATCTCGGCCCCGGTTTCCATGAGGTAGGCAAATACCCGCGCCATGCCGCAGTTGGCAATGAAGTCGGGTACCACGGCCGTGTGCTGGTCAGCAAACTCACCGGTGGGGCCGAAGAAGATTTCCGGGTCGGCAAAGGGCACGTTGGCGCCGCAGCTGATTACCTTCAGGCCGCCGGCCAGCAACTGCTCCACTTGCTCGCGGGCCACGAGGCGCGAGGACGCCGCCGGAACAAAAATGTCCGCGCCCATGGACCACACTTTCTCGTTCACTTCGCTGAAGGAAAGCAGGTTGTCGGCCGTTAGGGCATTGCCTTGGCGGGCCAGCAGCAGCGTCCGGATTTCTTCCAGGCCGAAGCCTTCGGGATTCAGCAGTCCCCCGGCCCGGTCGATGATGCCCACGATGCGCACGCCTTGCCCGGCTAGGTAGTAAGCGGCCGCAGCGCCCACATTGCCCCAACCCTGAATGATGGCGCGCTGCCCGCGCAGGTCGGTTTGGGGCCAGAGCCGGTAGTAGTGGCGCACGGCTTCGGCCACCCCGTAGCCGGTGATAAGGTCGGCGACGGTGTACTTGCGGGCCAGATTGGGCGAAAAAGTAGCGTCTTCCACCACTTTTATTACCCCTTGCCGGAGCTGGCCAAGTTTCTGTATTTTCTGGGGTTCCGTGGCGTGGTAGTGCCCGGTCACGACGCCCTCTTGCGGGTGCCACAGTCCGTATTCTTCAGTAATCGGAATAACCTCATGTATCTCATCCACGTTAAGGTCTCCGCCGGTGCCGTAGTAGTTTTTCAGCAAAGGGAACACGGCGCGGTACCAGCGTTCCAATACGCCACGCTTGCGCGGGTCCTGCGGGTCGAAGTTGATGCCCGATTTGGCTCCTCCGATGGCCGGCCCTGATACCGTGAACTTTACTTCCATCGTTTTCGCCAAGCTCTCTACCTCGCGCTTGTCCAGGCCCTTGCGCATGCGAGTGCCCCCACCGGCGGCGCCCCCGCGTAGCGAGTTGATGACCACCCAACCTTCGGCATCCGTTTCGGAATCTTTCCACTCGAAGACGATTTCAGGGCGTTTGTTTTCAAACTTGGTTAGCAGGTCAAGCATTGGGTGGGGATAAGGGCATTCGTGACAAAAAGCTGAACCGCAAAGGTACGGAGGCAAGCCGTTGGACTGCTGCAACCCAAAATTGTATTCGCCGTAGAAATGAGAGGTTTAAATACTTAAGTATTGTTGAGATAACCGGTCCGTTTCCCTCTGTTTTGCACCACACTTAGGAACTACCTAAGTAAATCAGATGTATTGCGGTTATTCTACTCTTCTAGCTTCTACCACCCATCTTCCGTCCTCTACCCTTAACATCCTACTCTTCCATTTACATTTTACTTCTTATCGACTCATGAAACCATTGCATTCGCGTGTAGAAGCGCAACAGTTGGACCGTGCCGCGGCTATGCTCAAGGTTCTCTCCCATCCCAAGCGGTTGGCTATCGTTGACTTACTAGGCAAGACCAAAGGCAAAGACAGCCAGATGTCTGTTACTGACATTTACCAGGCCCTCGACCTGCCCCAGGCCATTGCCTCGCAGCACCTCATTACCCTCAAAGACCGGGGCGTACTGAAATCCAGTAAGATTGGCACCAAGATTTATTACTCGCTGGCGGTGCCCCAGTTGCTCAAGGTGATTGACACCCTCGAAGATTATTCGGGTAAGCTGTAGTCGTAAAGACCGGCGCTAAAATGTATATAAAGGAGGCTGTTTCTTTCGAGGGAAGCAGCTTTTTTTATGCCTGCTGGCCGATGCCAAACATGTGGTGCAGCGCCAGCACCTGGGGCAGCAGCGGCTGCATATCGTCGTTGGTAAGAACGTAGTCGGCCCGTTGCATCTTTTCTTCTTCGCTCAACTGCTTGGCCATAATCGCCTGTACGTCGGCCGGGGAGCGGTGCGGGTCGCGCCGCAACACCCGCGCCTGCCGCACGGCCAGCGGCGCAAACACGGTGATGATGCGGTCGAGCTGCTTATACGAGCCGGCTTCGAAGAGCAACGCGGCCTCTTTGAGCACATACGGGTGCCCAGCGGCTTGCTGCGCCAAGGCCCAACGCTCAAAATCGGTGCCGACGTGCGGGTGCACCAGTCCGTTGAGCTGGGCCAATAGAGCGGGATTGTTGAAGACCGTGCCGGCCAGAACGGGCCGGTTGAGCCGACCCGCGGCATCGTAGGTATCCGGCCCGAAGGCTGCGGTTAGCTGCTGGCGCAGTTCGGCATCGTTTTCCATCACCCAGCGAGCCCGAGTATCGGCATCGTAAATGGGTACGCCCAATGCGTGAAATAAACGGCTCACAATGCTCTTGCCCGAGCCAATGCCACCGGTGATGCCAATGCGCAGCATGCAGGCTATTGGTTAGTTTGGGAGAAGCGTCGCCCACGGCTCTTGGCGGGGCTTCGGACTTGCCAGTTCATGCGCACTTTGGGCACCGAGGCGCGCACGCGGGAGGGCGTTTCGACTGCTACTTGCACCTCCACTTCTTCGTCGCGTCGGGCAAGGGCTTTGGGAACCACGATGTACGGGTCGGGCAGGGCGTTTATCAAACTGGCCGGACCACTGAAGGTAACGGCCGCCGGGGTGAAGCGTGCCTGATAGCGTCGCGCCGAATCGCGGGGGAGCGAGAGGTAAAGCTGGCGGGTAGCGTAGCGGTCGAAGGTGAGCCGCAACGTATCGCCGGCCCATTCGGTAACCTGCACGTCTTCCAAGGCTGTCTGCAGGCCGCGGCGCCACACATCGGCGGGGAGGTAGCGGGTGCCGGGCAAGGGCACCGGGCGCAATACGGCCGGGTGCGTGCCCCAACCCAGGTTGGCACGTAGCAGGCGCCAGCCCTGGCCCGTCACCGTCACCGGCAGGGCGTCGGGCAAGGGGCGTAGCGGCACGTAGCGGGCAGAGTCGTAGCGCCACGCCAACGGGTAATTCAAGCGGGTGGTATATGTCTTGTTCAGGGCATTCATCTGCCAGAAAAACCCCGCCGCGAGCAAGCACGCCGTTACAGCCCGGTAGAAACTGGGCTCTTGGCCAGCGAAGGGGCGCACAAACCAGCCCGCCAGCTGGCTCGCCCGGTTCAGCGGCCCGTCCATGACTTAGGTGGTGGCGACGCCGTCGGTGCCGGCGCTCGCCTTGCTGCTCACTTCGCGGGCAATGGCGGAGCGGTCGAAACGCAGCTTGGTGCCGCGGTCTACTTCCACTACCACGGTGTCTTCGGTGAGGTCAACCACAAGCCCGTGCAGGCCGCCGATGGTGACAATGCGCGACCCTTTGGCCAGCGACTGGCGGAAGGCTTTGGCATCGGACGCCCGTTTTTGCTGGGGCCGAATCATGAAGAAATACACCACCAGACCGATGGCTATCGGGAAGAGCAATTGGGTGTAATCCATTCCTCCGGAAGCTTGCAAGAGTAAGGTCAAGAACATGGCGTGTGGGTTATGGGCTTAGAGGGGAGTGGCAGCCGTTGGGTTGCCGGTCAGCACGTTGCCTTTGATGAGAATGGTGGTGATGTTGGGCTGGGTGTTGGCCCGCACCGCAATTTGCTTACTGATGATGCCCTGCTTGCCGCGGCTGTCAAACTGCACTTCCATGGTGCCCTGGGCGCCGGGAAGTACGGGGGCCTTGGTCCAGCTGGGCGTGGTGCAGCCACACGACACAATGGCGTCCTGAATCAGCAGCGGCGACTTGCCGGTATTGGTGAAGGTGAAGGTATGGCGCACCTTGCTATCGGCCTTGATATCCCCAAAGTCAAACTCGGTTTCGGTGAATTTCATCACCGGCGCGTTGGGGTTGGGGGCTTCGTCTTCGCTCACCACGTTGGGGTTGTCCACGGTGGGGTTGGCCGCGGCGGAGGCGGCATCGGTAGCGGCGGCATTCATGCCTTCGGTGCCCACTTCGGCGGTTTTATCGCGGTTGCAGGCAGTAAACAGCAGCGCTGCGGCAAGGATAATCTGGTATTTCATGCGGGGTTAAACGCGCCCTGGCGCGTTTGAGTAAGGCTCAGTAAAGGCTAGATGGCTTCAGCAACAAGCGGTTGTAGAAGAGAGTGCCCGCCCCCATTTTTAAGGAAATGGGGGCGGGCACTTTTCGCTGCGTGCTAGAGCTTGGCAATGATGTTTTGGGCGAACTGGCTGGTGCTGGCCTGGCCGCCAAGGTCGCCGGTGCACTCTTCCTGATGCAGAAGGGTAGCTTCCAGCGCTTTCTCAATCTGGTCGGCCTTGGCATGCTCGCCGAGGTAGTGCAGCATCATTAGCGCCGAGCGGAGCAGGGCGGTGGGGTTGGCTTTGCCCTGGCCGGCAATATCGGGCGCCGAGCCGTGGACGGCTTCGAACACGGCCATGTCGTCGCCAATGTTGGCCCCGGCCACCACGCCCAGGCCGCCTACAAGGCCGGCGCACAGGTCGGAAAGAATGTCGCCAAACAGGTTGGTCGTCACCACCACGTCGAACTGCTCGGGCTTGTTGACGAGCTGCATGCACATGTTGTCGATGATTTTATCCTCGAACACAATTTGCGGAAACTCGGCGGCAGCTTCTTTGCAGGCGTTGAGCATGAGCGTGCCCGCCATTTTCAGAATGTTGGCTTTGTGGGCCAGGGTCACCTTTTTGCGGCCGTGTTTGGCAGCGTAGGCAAAAGCAGCGCGGCAGATTTTGCGCGAACCCTCCACCGTGATGCGGTTGAAGGAGTCGGCGATGCCCAGCCGCTCGTCGAACACTTCCAGGCCCGAATACAGGCCTTCGGTATTCTCACGGAACAGCACCAAGTCGATGCCTTCGTAGCGGGTTTTGATGCCCGGCGTGGTTTTGCTGGGGCGCACGTTCTGGTAGAGGTCGTACTTCTGGCGCAGCGTCACGTTGATGCTGCGGAAGCCCTTGCCCACCGGCGTGGTAATCGGGCCTTTCAAGGCCACCTTATTCTTTTCCAGAGATTTGAGCAGTGCGTTCGGAATCAATTCGCCCGATTGGTCGAACGTGGTTTGGCCCGCGTTCTGCTCTTCCCACTGCACGGGCACCTGCGCCGCCGTAAAAATGTCGGTGACAGCCTTGGTGATTTCGGGGCCAATGCCGTCGCCGGGAATAAGGGTTACTAAATGCATGTTGTTATCAATGGGTGAATGGGTGAATGAAGGAATGGGCGGATGAGCGAATGAACAGCAGGTGAACAGTCATTCACCCGGTTCCCTTTTCTCATTCACCCGTTCCTTCATTCACCCATTGGATTAAGCGCCCTTGCGGGAATTGATTTGGTTAATGAGTTGGTCAACGTCACCCAGCAATTGCTCGGCTTTGGATTTGGCATCGGAAATCACGCGCTGGCCCTCGGTTTTAGCCGAGGATGGGCCGGCGGTGTCGCGGCTGGTCACCAGGCTATCGGTGAGGTCGGCCAGCACGGAGCGGTATTTCTCCAGCTGGTAGCTGAGCCAGGAGCGGGTTTCGGTGCCGGTTTCGGGAGCATAAAGCAAGCCTAGGGCCGCGCCGGTAAGGGCGCCGCCCGCGAAGCACAAGATGCCGGTAGTGGTTTTGCTGGCCATGGTCGTCGGAATGGGGAGGGAAGGTGGGATAAGATTCGAGGGTAGGTACGGAGAAACGCCGCAGTAGATACAAAGGTGGCCAAAGTGACCAAATCTGCAACTGCTTTTTGCCGCCTCCACGTAGCGCCAGGCCGGCGGAGGCTACTGGTTGTCCAGCAGGCCGCGGCCCGATTTGCGAATGTCGCCACTGGCCGCCAAATCCTGCGCCAGCTTGTCCAGAATACCGTTTACAAACTGCTTGCTCTTGGGCGTACTGTACAGCTTGCTGATTTCAATGTATTCGTTGATAGTGACTTTCACCGGAATGCCACGGAATAGCTGCATTTCGGTGAGGGCCATTTTCAAAATAATCTTGTCGAGCAAGGCCACACGCTCTACGTCCCAGTTCTGCACCGAGCCGGCGATGAGCTTCTCCATCTTATCGTCCTCGATGAGCGTTTGCTTATAGAGCGTTTCGGCAAATTCGCGGTCGTCGGCCCAGTTCGCCGAAAGATTCATCAATTCCTGCTTCTCGTCGGCGGCGAAGGGCAGCATCTTCAGCGTTTTCAGCACCAAGTTGCGCACAATGGGCCGGTTTTCCTCCCAGTTCAGGTCGTCGGCTTCCAGCTGGCGCGGCAAAGCTTCGCCCTTAAACACGTAGTCCTTGTAGATAAGCCGCAGGATTTCCAGGTCGGCTTCGTAGTCGGCCTCGGGGATGCCGGTGGGCTGGCCGGCCAAATACTCGCGGAGCGGGCCGTCGGCCTTCATTTCTTGCCAGGCGGCGCGCAGGGCTTCGGTTTCCTCGGCGCCGTCCCAAGCCAGCTTGCGCCGTATGGTTAGGTCCTGCAGCTGCTCGTTGGCCATGAGCTTGGCAATGGCCGCGCTCTGGTGCAGGCGGGTGGCATCCAGGGCGTGCTCGCTCGGGCCGAGGCGGCGGCGCTCTTCGCGGCTCTGCTCTTCCTCAATTACCCCCAGCAACGCGGCCGGCAGGTTGAGCAGGTGCAGGTACTGGTCGTGAATGCTTTCGGCACCCGCCAGCAGCTGCCCGCCGAAGAACGTGCCGTCCTTCTTTACCTGCGCTTCGAAGTAGCTAATGGCATCCGCCAAAGCGGCATCAACGGCTTTGTCGTCGGTTTTTTCGGGCTGCACGCCGGTCTTGTACCACTCGCGCAACTGGGCTTCGCCCAGCTTGCGCTGGCCTTCGAGCTGGCGGCGGTCCGGCGCCTCTTTGGCCGTCAGGTCCGGCTCAAAAGCGGCCGCGATGCGGTCCTGAGCCAGCAGCAAATCGGCTCCCACCGCCTGGTGGTAGGAGTAGAGCGACTGCATGACTTTGATACGGAGGAGGCGACGGTTGAGCATGGGTTCTTTAAAGAAGCTAGGAATTAGGAGCTAGGAGTAAGGTAGCATATTGATTCTAGCTCCTAACTCCTAGCTCCTCAAATGATTAATACGTCGATTTCACCTTGCCCACGCTGGCGATGCGCTCCTTGGCCTGCTTGATGGCAGCGGCCTGGGGGTGCGAGCCTTCTTCTTCGGCCTTGGCCAAAACCTGGAGGGTGAAATCGTAGATTTTTTCGGTTTGCGTGAGGGCGCCCTGGCGGCTGGAACCCACTACTTCGGAGTACACATTGATGAGGCCACCGGCGTTGATGAGGAAGTCGGGGGCATACACGATGCCGCGGCGCACCAACTCGGGGCCGTGCTCGTTTTCTACCTTGAGCTGGTTGTTGGCGCAGCCGGCCACCACTTGGCACTTCAGGCGCGGAATGGTTTCGTCGTTGAGCGTGGCACCTAAGGCACAAGGCGAGTAGATGTCCATCTGCTGGTCGTAGATGTCGTCCAGGCCCACGGCGGTAGCACCGAAGCGCGCGGCGGCTTCCAGGGCACGGTCTTCGTAATAGTCGGTAACGATGAGCTGGGCACCTTCTTTCTGCAGGTACTCGAGCAGATAGGTGCCCACGTGGCCCACGCCCTGCACACCAATGCGCTTGCCGGTCAGGCTCTCGGAGCCGAAGGCTTTTTTGGCGGCGGCTTTCATGCCCATGTAGGTGCCGTAGGCCGTTACGGGCGAAGGGTCGCCGGAGCCGCCCATGCTTTCGGGCAGGCCCGCTACGTGCTTAGTTTCCATGCGGATGTACTCCATGTCCTTGGTGGTCATGTTCACGTCCTCGGCCGTGATGTACTTGCCGTTCAGGTTCTTTACGAAACGGCCGAACTTGCGCAACAGCGCCTCGTTCTTCATTTTCACATCACCGATGATGACAGCTTTGCCACCGCCCAGGTTAAGGCCCGAGATTGCCGCCTTGTAGGTCATGCCGCGCGAGAGGCGCAGCACGTCGTTCAGGGCTTCCATGTCGCTGGCGTAGTGCCACATGCGGGTGCCACCGAGTGCCGGCCCGAGCACGGTGTTGTGAATGCCGATAATAGCTTTCAGACCGGTTTCGTGGTCGTGGCAAAATACGACTTGCTCGTGCTGGTGTTCGGCAATTTGACCGAAGATGACCTCAGGGGCCAGGGTGTGGGTTTCAATCATGGGAGGGGATTGAGCGTGGTGGGAATTTAGGGTTGGGAAGAGTGTAGCGTAACTTTGTTAGGTCTTTGGGCTTGTACAAAAATCCGGAACGCCGTGCCCGGCACGAGCTTCTACCGGACCATTGACTTATCGTTTCAGGCCACAAAAGTACCCCTATTTTCTTATACCGGCCTCTTTCCCACCCAGCCTGTGCGCGCCCTAAACGCCGTTAACCCGTTCATCTTCCGCTACAAATGGCATTTCCTGGCGGGCGTGCTGTTTGTGGCGCTTAGCACTTTGCTGGCCATTTTCCCGGCCCAACTGGTGCGCTACGCCTTCGATTTGGTGAACGAAGGCATCGACCTCTACCACCTCTACGCCGGCACCCGCGCCCAGAGCAGCGTGTACCAGCTGTTCGGGCGCAACGTGCTGTTCTACGGCATGCTCATCATCGTGCTGGCCTTGCTGCGCGGCATTTTCCTGTTTTTCATGCGGCAGACTCTTATCGTGATGTCGCGCCACATCGAAAACGACCAGAAGAACCAGATTTACCAGCACTACCAGTCGCTGCCGCTCAGCTTCTACCGCCGCCACAGCACCGGCGATTTGATGTCGCGCATTTCGGAAGACGTGAGCCGTGTGCGCAT
This sequence comes from Hymenobacter jeongseonensis, assembly GCF_015694725.1. Classification (GTDB taxonomy): domain Bacteria; phylum Bacteroidota; class Bacteroidia; order Cytophagales; family Hymenobacteraceae; genus Hymenobacter; species Hymenobacter jeongseonensis. The sequence goes on from NZ_JADQDQ010000001.1 coordinate 276,953, forward strand.
GTACCTCGGGCCGGCCATCATGTACTTCCTGCAGTTGGTGCTGCTGTTTCTGCTCATTGTGCCGCTCATGCTCATGGTCAACGTGAAGCTGACGCTTTACACGCTGCTGCCGCTGCCGGTGCTGTCGGTGAGCATTTTTTACGTTAATAACCTGATTGAGCGCAAGTCCGACGAAATCCAGAAGGCCCTTTCCGGCATGACCACCTTTGTGCAGGAAGCATTTTCGGGAATTCGGGTGCTGAAATCCTTCGTGCGCGAAGCCGATTCGCACGAGCAGTTTTCCCAAGCCAGCAACGACTATAAGGAGAAATCACTGAGTCTGAACTTCGTCAATTCGCTGTTTTTTCCGCTCATTCTGTTTCTTATTGGACTGAGCACGCTCATTGCCGTGTGGGTTGGTGGCCAGGAAGTTATCCGCGGCACCATCACCACGGGCACCATCGCCGAATTCCTGATTTACGTGAACCTGCTCACCTGGCCCGTCACGGCGCTGGGATGGACGTCGTCGCTGGTGCAGCGGGCCGAGGCCTCGCAGGCCCGCATCAACGAGTTTCTGGACCAGAAGACAGAAATCATTTCCCGCCAAAACGTGCAGCGCGAACTGGCCGGCGACATCGTGTTTGAGCACGTCTCCTTCACCTACCCCGACACCGGCATTCAGGCCCTGAGCGATGTTAGCTTCCGGGTGCGGCCGGGGCAGACCTTGGCGGTTATCGGCAACACCGGCTCGGGCAAAAGCACCATTGCCGCGCTGCTCTGCCGCCTGTACGACGTGACCGCCGGCGGCATCCGCATCGATGGCACCGACGTGCGCGACTACTCTCTGCGCGCCCTGCGCGGCCAAATTGGCTACGTCCCGCAGGACGTCTTTCTCTTCTCCGATTCCATCCGCAACAACATCAATTTTGGCCTCGATGAGCCCGACGAAGCCCGAATGTTGCAAGCGGCCAAAGATGCCGATGTGTACGAGAACATCGTGGCGTTTCCCGAGGGCTTCGATACCAAAGTAGGCGAGCGGGGAATCACCCTTTCCGGCGGCCAGAAACAGCGCGTGAGCATGGCCCGGGCCTTGGTGAAAGAACCCAAAATTCTGATTTTGGACGATTCACTCTCGGCCGTGGACACCAAAACGGAGAATGCCATTCTCGGCAGCCTCCAGCGCATCATGGCGCAGCGCACCAGCCTCATCATTTCGCACCGGGTGAGTTCGGTGAAGCTGGCCGATGAAATCCTCGTGCTCGACGACGGCGTGATTGTGCAGCACGGCACCCACGAGGACCTCATGGCCGATGCCAGCGGCTTGTACCGGGCCCTATACGAGCGCCAGCTTCAGACCGAGGAAGCATAAACCGGCACGGCGCAAAATGGAAGGAGGTGCGGCCGTTCGTCCTAAGACCAACCGCCGCACCTCCTTCCATTTTGCGCAACAAGACCTGTGCCGCGCCAAACGCTACAGCCCAATATTAACCCGCCGCATGCCCGTTTTTTCGTACGCCGTGCAGCGCACGATGTAGGCGCCGGCGGGCAATTGGCTCACGTTCAGAACCAGCGGGGTCTGGCCATTCATCATGGTATGGGTGAGCACGGGCCGGCCGCCCACGTCCGATACTTCGACGCGGGTGGGGCCGGGATTGTCCGTTTTAACCGTGAGACGACCGGCAGCGGACTCGGCTTTTACTTTAATGGCGTTGGGGTTCGCAGCGGGCGTTTCGGGGGCCGGAGCAATGAGGGACGCATTGGCAACAGGGGCCGGGGCGGCCGCGGGTGCGGGCGTAGCCACTACCCCGCTGGGCAGAATGGCCTCCTGGGCCGACTCCGGAACGGCCGCGGCCGGCGCTGGGGTGGCTTGCGCGTGAACGGCCGCCGGCACCAAGATGCAGGCCAATACAAGTAGTAATAGATGCTTCATAATAGGTATACGAATTGACCAAGTTAAAATTGCTAGCGTAAAGCTAATAAATTCTGGGTCTCGTTAGTGCTTACTGTTCTGCAAGTGACGTGCCAGGGGCGACGGAAATGGACCATTAGCAAAATTTTATTTGCGCGCTGGTTGCACCAACTGCGAAAAAGCCCTTACCTTTGTCACTCCAATACCAACGGGGTGTAGCGTAGCCTGGTATCGCGCCAGCATGGGGTGCTGGAGGTCGTAGGTTCGAATCCTGCCACTCCGACGGAAGAGCAGCCGCTCTCAAAGCCTCCGAACTTCCGAGTTCGGAGGCTTTTTTCGGCCGCAACATTTGGAAAATGAAACCAGGTCGCCCCATCGGCCTGCTTTCGGGGTGTAGCGCAGCCCGGTAGCGCGCGTCGTTCGGGACGACGAGGCCGTAGGTTCGAATCCTGCCACCCCGACATTACGATTGCAAACAAGAAAGCCCGCTGAACAATCGTTCAGCGGGCTTTTTGATTTGGGAGGGTGCGGTGCGCCGTTATTCAGAAGGCGCACGAGCGGAGTCTAGCGGTCCATCTGGTGCCGACCCCTGGCCCGTGGCCGCGACGAGCTGCTTTTCCGGGAGAGCAGCAGCGCGGCGCCGCCAACCACGGCCGCAAATGTCGCCAGCTTCAGAACCAGGGTTTGCGGGCTGTGTTTCCACTCGGCCTTGTAGCCCTTCTCGGCAAAAATGTTGGGCACGGTGCCGTGAGCGAAATCGTCAATAATGCCTTCTACTACGTTAATCTTATCGGCCATCAGTAGGGGCAGCCAGTGCAAGTACTCGTTTTCACTGTACTTAAACGCGAACCGCCGAATCATCCCGCTTAGACCGCTTGGTGGTACGGAATTGCCGACCACGGCCGTGTAGTCGGGCCGCTCGATGGAGTGCAGCACCTCGCGGTCGAGGGCCTGTTGGGTGGGCCGTACCCAGGAGCGGCCGTCGTGTTCTTCGCCAGTCCTATGCCGGTTCGGATAGGTGGGCTCGTTTTTGGGGTCATTATCGATGCCCCAGCCGGGGATGTGGGCAAAGTCTTTTGCTGTCTTTTTCATGATGCGCGGCTTAGCTATTGGCGGTTGGGGGAATGAGCACGGGCTTGATGCAATTGTCAAGCTTAGCCGAGAAAATGCGGTAGCCATCGGCCACTTCCTCTAGGGGGATGCGGTGCGTAATCAGCTCGCTGGGTTTGAGAATGCCGTTCATGACGTGTTCAATCAGGCGGGGCAGGTGGCGCTTCACCGAGGCCTGGTTGCCGCGCATGGTGATGCCCTTATTTATCATGTTGCCAATGGGCACCAGGTTATCGGTGGGGCCGTACACGCCCACAATGGATACCACGCCGCCTTTGCGCACCGAGTTGATGGCCCAGTGCAGCGCCGTGGCCGAGCCGGCCTGCAGCAGCAGCTTGCGCCCGGTGATGGTTTGCATGGCATTGCCGGCGGCCTCGGCCCCCACGGCGTCGATGCAGGCGTCGGCGCCAATCCAATCGGTTTGTTTCTTAATGAACATAACCGGGTCGTCCATGTCGCTTTCGAAGTTGTAGGCTTCGCACTTGGCGAAATTCTTGGCGAATTCAAGTCGATAGTCTTCTTTGTCGATGATGATGACGCGGCCGGCGCCAAACAGCCAGCAGCATCGCGCCGCCATGATGCCCACCGGGCCCGCGCCAAACACCACCACCGTATCGCCGGGCTGAATGCCGGCCATTTCGGCGGCTTGGTAGCCGGTCGGGGTGATGTCGGTGAGCAGCACGGCATCGTCGAGGCTCATGCCTTCCGGAATTAGCGTGGGACCGAAGTTGGCGTAGGGCACCCGCGCGTACTCGGCTTGGCCACCGTTGTGGCCGCCCCCCGTGTGCGCATACCCTAAGAAGCCGCCCACGGCCGTGGCCTCGGAGTTGGATTCGTGGCAGTTGCCGAACATGCCCTGCTTACAGAAAATACAGCGCCCGCAGGCAATGTTGAACGGCACCATTACCCGGTCGCCCACTTTTACATTCGTTACCTCGGAGCCAATTTCTACGATTTCGCCAACAAATTCATGCCCAAACGTCATTCCGACGCGGGTATCCGGCACGTTGCCGTTGTACAGGTGCAGGTCAGACCCGCAAATACAGGTGCGCAGTATCCGGACAATTGCATCCTCGGGATGCAAAATTTCGGGCATGGGCTTTTGAACAGCGCGGACCCTTTTCGGGCCCCTGAAATCCATTGCTAGCATAGAATTAGTCGTTAAGGTGAGCGTGAGATACTGATGGTAAACTGCCGAACTTTCAATGTTTAAGCGGGTGCCTCCACTTTTGCAATTGCTTCCGGCATGGTCTAAGTCTGTACTTGCCTCATTCGGTTAAGTTGGCAGCAAGTTATTTTTGAACAGGTATTTAAGTACTTATCCATATCATTTATTTCCGTGCCTGCGTATTATTACTTATACCAAGGCGTGGTATAGGGGCAATAAAAAACGCTCAGCTGGGGGCTGAGCGTTGCTTGAGCTAAATTGAGGTATTTGCCCGGGTGGTGGCAAGGGCTACTTCAAGCCCACCCACACCTCGGAAGCATCCTCTGCCCCAAAGCGCTCCAGGTAAAAGTCGCCGCGCTGGGTGAGTTTTTGCTTCTCCACGGCTTCGAGGGCGGCGGGATACAGCTTGTTGGGAGCCAGCAGGTAGCTCACGCCGCTGAGGCGGGCGGCCACCACGCGCTGCCCGGCCGGCACAAGGCGGTAGCGGAAGCCGGCTGGCAGGGGCCGGGTGGTATCGGCCACGGTGAAGCCGATGAAGGCGCTGATGGTGTCGTGGGCGGTTTCGGGGTCGTTGAAGTAAAGGTTGGCCAGGTCGCTGCCCCGTTTCTGCTGGGTTTGCACTTCTTTGGCGCGGCGAAACAGCTGGCCAAACTCATCGCCCCGCACGGAACCGTAGTAGGGCTGGCCCGCCAGGTACAAGGGCGTGCCCGTGGTTTCGAGGGTGACTTTGGGGTCGCGGGTGCCGCCCAGGTAAACGTAGGTGCCGGCTGCAACCAGCGTGAGCAGAATAATAGCGAGAAAAAGGTAACGGGTCATACGGGCAGCTATCAGGGGGCAGTAGTTGGAGAAGCCGGCGGGCTAAGAAGCTTCGGGCAATTGGCCTTTGCCGGTCACTATTTCTTCGTTGCTGGCCGATAATTCGTGGTCGTGAACCACGTACTGCATGCGGTAGAGCTGGGCGTAGTAGCCGCCCTCAATGCGCAGCAGCTCATCGTGGGTGCCGGTTTCTTTGATTTCACCCTTGTCGAGGACGATGATTTTGTCGGCTTTTTGGATGGTGCTCAGGCGGTGGGCGATAACGAGCGAGGTGCGGCCCTGCATCAGCTTTTCGATGGCGGCCTGAATCAGCTCTTCGGTTTCCGAATCGACCGAAGACGTGGCTTCGTCGAGCACAATGACGCGGGGCTGGTACACCATGGCCCGCACAAAGCTGATGAGCTGGCGCTGGCCCACCGAGAGCGTGGCGCCGCGTTCCATCACGGGGTAGCCAAGGCCATTGGGCAGGCGCTCGATGAAGCGGCGGGCGCCCACAAGGTCGGCCGCTTCCCAAATTTGGGCGTCGGTGATAGCCTTGTTGCCAAGCGTGATGTTGTCGCGGATGCTGCCGGCAAAGAGGAAAACGTCCTGGAGCACCACGCCGATTTGCCGGCGCAGCAAGCTCAGGTCGTACTCGCGCAGGTCGCGGCCGTCGATGCGGATGCTGCCTTCCTGGATGTCGTAGAAGCGACTCAGCAGGTTGATGATGCTGGTTTTGCCGGCACCGGTGGCGCCCACAAAGGCAATGGTCTGGCCCGGCTGCACCCGGAAGCTGATGTCTTTGAGCACCCAGTCAGGCTCATTGTAGGCGAACTTGACGTTCTTGAACTCCACATCGCCCTTGATTTCAGCCGGAGCGTAGGTGCCGGTGGTGGCCACCAGGTCCTTGTTGTCGAGTAGTTTCAGAAGGCGCTCGGTGCTCACTAGGCCCAACTGCAGGGTATTGAAACGGTCGGCAATCTGGCGGATGGGGCGGAAGAACAGGGCGTTGTACATGATGAAGGCGATGAGCGCGCCCTTGGAAATCGTGCCCTCAATCTGGCCCTGGGCGGCGTACCACACCAGCAAACCCACCCCGATGGCGCCCAGCACCTCGGCCACTGGAAAGTAGATGCTGTAGTAGAGCACCGAGCGGATGTGGGCGTCGGTGTGCTCCTTGTTGATGGCCTCGAACTTGCGAAACTCACGCTCCTCGTTGTTGAAAATTTGCACCACGTTCATGCCCGTGAGGTGCTCCTGCACGAAAGAGTTGAGCTTGGCCACGGCGTTGCGTACGTCCTGAAACGACTTCTTAATTTTCTCCTTGAACACGTAAGTTGAGAAGAGCAGCGGCGGAATCACCGACAGGCTGATTAAGGTGAGCCGCCAGTCGATGTAAAACATGAAGGCCATGATAAAGAGCAACTGCAAGATGTCGCCCGCCATCGCCGCCAGGCCTTCACTGAAGACATCCGACAGCGTTTCCACGTCCGAAATGTTGCGCGTGACCAGTACGCCGATGGGCGTGCGGTCGAAGAAGCTGAGCTTGAGGTTGAGCAGGTGCTGGTAGAGGTCGGTGCGGATGTCGCGCACAATGTACTGGCCGAGCCAGCCGCCGTAGTAGGTCTGCAAATAGCTCACGCCGGCGTGGCCCACCAACAGCACCAGCAGCAGCCCAAACATGGCGTTGAGACTCTGCGTGTCGCCCTGCTCGATGCTCACATCGACCATGCGCTGAATGAGAAACGGCCGGAGCGTGCCCAGCACAGCCGTGGCCACGGTGAGAAAAATCAGGCCGATAAACACGCGCCGGTAGGGCCGCACGTATGCCAGCAGGCGGCGCAGCACGGCCCAATCGAATACCTGGCCGGTTTTAGGAGCGGAAGGGGTGGGAGTCATAAGTCAGGCAAAGGTCGGGACTGCGGCGTTAGCGGGCCACGGGATGAGTGCCCTCGTCGCCGCCACCTTCCTCCTTAACAAGCAACCGCGCGCGAAAGCGGCGGTCCCGTAGAAAATCACGTCGGCCCGCGGGCGGAGCCGGCGATTTTAGGACATGGGAAGCAGGCCCGAAATGCCTTTGACATTCAGGCGGGCGAAGCGTTTCACCCGCTCGAATCGGCTCTGGGTTTCGGCCAGCTCTTCGTCTTTAGGCCGCGGGGTGGAGGTGTGCGAATCAAGCAGCTCAAACACGGAGGCCGCAATGTCGATGTAGCCGAGCAGCAGCAGGTAAAGCTGCTTCTTTTCCGCCTCCGCATAATTTTTGGTGCGGATGGCCTTGGTCAGCGTATCGAGCTGCGCGGTTTCGTCCGTAAACAGGTCGCGCAAGGCCCGGCGCTCCCGGTCGTAGTCCGCCAGCTGCTCGGCCGTGGCCGAGGAAGCGGCAAAGGGGAAGGCCTCCGCAAAGGCAACTGCCTTCCGAAACGCGCTTTCGGCCGCGTACACCGTGGCTAGGTGTTTTTCCAGGCTGGTCCATAAACCCAGGCGGGCTTTGTCAAAGACGGTAGGGGCGGGGCTCTCCACGGGTGCTTGTTTCGGGTGATGAGCGACAAAGGTACTTTCCGGCCAACGGGCGGGCGCATTGGGCGGCTAGGTGCATCTTTGGGCCTCCACTTTCTACCGTACCACGCGCATGCCATTATTTTTCCGGCCCTTCCTCATTCTACTCGGCCTGCTGCTAGCCGCCGGTCCCGCTCGGGCCCAAACTATTAATGTTGACGCCGTGACGCGGTATTGGGAAATCACCGAAGGGCTGCGGCAAAACCGGCCCCTCACCGACCAGATGTGGCAGGATTTTCTGGAAATCCCCGGCAATAAAATTTACGTGCGCGGCATCTACTCAGCCGCCAACTTAGCGGCCTACCGCCGGGCCATCGAAGTGGTGTACATGCCGCGCCACGACTCGTTGCTGCAAGTCAAGCTGAAAAATAAGGTGTGGTACTACTTGATGGTAAACGACTACAAGGAGCGGGAGGCCGTGTACCGGAATTACGTAGCCAACGTCGTCAGGAACCCCGGCTCCCGAGACATGATGTATCAATACGCGTATGAATACCTGCCCGCCCGGGCCCACACCAAGGTTCCGGATTTGCAGATTTACTACGAAGCCCTGGGCAATGACGCCACCTCGCAGGCCGAAGGACTGTTTTATAGCCTGCGGGCCGTGCTCGATGCCAACGAGGTAAAGCCCGGCCTGCTGGAAGGCCACGAAATGCACCACCAGCTGCGCCCCGGAAAGGATTTTGGCACCATTGCCGCCGAAGACGAAGGCTTAATTGGAATATTAGCCAGCATGCAAAACGAAGGCATCGCCGACCTGATAGACAAGCCCCTGACCATGGGCATGCCCGGCGACCCCCGGGGCATCCGTGAGTGGGCAATGGCCCCCGCGCCCGGCTTTATCAACAAGATGGATTCTGCCATTCAGGCCCGGGCCCGCGGCGGAGCACCGGCTACGGGCCGGTACTACCGGCAGCTTTCCAATGGCTCAAACGGCCACCTGCCGGGCTTCTTCATGTCGTCGGTCATCGAAAAAAATGGCTACAAAAAGCAGCTCCTGACAACTTGCGACGACCCCTTCGCCTTCGTGACACTTTACCAGAAAGCTGCCAAAAAAGACAAATCACACCCGCCGCTCTTTTCGGTGGCTTCAATAACGTACCTCAACCAGCTGGCGCGTAAATACGCCAAGCCCCGCCCGGCGCCTGCCAGCGCGAGTGCCGCGCCCTGATGCTCCGCCGAGGTTATTGAATGGATGGCACAATGCCCGGCCCGTATTCCACCTTGCTCAGAAACAGCCCCCGTGCCGGGGCCGCGCCGCCGGCATCGACGCGACGCTGGGCCCACAACAGCTCCTGAAACTGCTTGGGCGTCATCTTGCCCCGGCCCACGTCGAGCAGCGTGCCCACCACCAGCCGCACCATGCCCCGCACAAAGCGGTTGGCCCGAATGCGGAACACGAGGCCGCCCGGCGCGGGGTGCCAGCCCGCCTCGTAGAGGTAGCACACGTAGTGGTCGACGCCGCCTTTCACTTTCGAGAACGAGGTGAAATCAAACTGCCCAATCATGCAGGCTGCCGCTTCGTTCATGGCCGCCACGTCGGGCGTGCGGTCCAGGTGCAAAGCGTGGTCGCGCCGGAATGGGTCGGGGCTGGGCGTGAGCACAAAGTAGTCGTAGGTCCGCTCTTCGGCTGAGAAGCGGGCGTGGTCGGTGTCGGCCACGGGGTGCAGGCGTAGGGCGGCAATGTCGGAGGGCAGGGCGCGGCGCAGGCGGTAGAGCAGGAGGTCCAGCGTCAGGGCTTCGGGCAGCTCAGCGTCGAAATGTGCTACTTGGTGGCTGGCGTGCACGCCCGTATCGGTGCGCCCGCTGCCCAGGCTGTGGATGGACTGGCGCAGCACCTGCGAGAGGCAGCGGTCCACTTCGGCCTGCACAGTGAGGGTGTTGGGCTGCACCTGCCAGCCGTGGTAGCGCGTGCCGTCGTAGGCAAAATGAAGGAAATACCGCATGAGCTGCAAAAGTACGGCTGCACGCGCCGTCTGGTCCAGCCTCTAGACCAGCCGGCCATCAGGGTGCAAGGCTTATTTGCCAGCCACAGGGCCGCTCCTCCTCGTCCCTACTCCCCCTTGGGTGCGCATCAGCATCTCGGTTTTGGAATTGACTTCGAGCTTGCTATACACCGACCGAATGTGAGTGCGCACCGTGTCGATGCTGACGAAGAGGCGGTCGGCGATGCGCTGGTAGCTCAGGCCCTCGGCAATGCCCTGCACTACTTCCTGCTCGCGTACCGTGAGGGGAGCGGGAGGCTCGGGGGTTGCTGGCCGGAAGTAGCGCGTGACATGGCGGGCCACGCTCGGGCTCATGGCCGAGCCTCCGGCGGCCACCTGCAGCAGGTGCTCTTTGATGAGGGGTAGGGGGGTGGTTTTTTCGAGGTAGCCCACCGCACCTTGGCGCAGGGCTTCAAACACTCGCGCCGCGTCGGTGTGCACGCTCAGCAGCACCACCTCGGCGCCGGGCAGTTGCTGCCGCAACACCGCCAGTCCTTCTATACCGGAGCGGCCGGGCAGGCCAATATCGGAGAGCACAAGGGTGGGCCGCTGGGCCAGCCCGGACAGCCCGGCCACAAATTCTTCGTGCGAGCCGGCGCACAGCACGCAGTCAAATTCGGGTTGCGCGCACAGGTAAGCAAACAGCGCGTCGCGGATGGCCTCTTGGTCTTCGATAATGCCGAGGATAATCATGCCGTAAAGGTCGGGGCCAGCCACAAGCGTCGGTATCGCATGAACATGTGAAAATCAGGGAGGAGTTTGTGGATGGGAGGTTAAAAGCCTGTCATGCTCTCTTACCGTAGCGGCAGGCGCACGACCACCGCTGTGCCAACACCCGCGGCCGCGAAGGTGACGCTTCCCCCCACGGCGGCGGCCCGCATCCGCATGTTGGCTAAGCCCTGCCCGCTGTTGCGGCCCACACTACTGCCGTTTCCGGGCAGGCCGCGGCCGTCATCGCCTACTTCCAGCTCCAGCTCCGGTCCCTGCCGCCGCAGTCGTACCCGCACCTGCCGGGCCTGGGCGTGCTTCACCACATTGTGCAGCGCCTCTTTGTAGATGTAGTAAAGTGTTTGGCGAGTGGCCAGGGGAAGCACGGCGGTTTCCAAACCAGCCTCGGCTGCGAAGTCCAGTTCCACCCCGGCGGGGGGCAGCACCTCGTGGGCGTGGTCGCGTAGCCGGTCGAGTAAGCTGGCCGCCGAGTCGTGGCGGGCGTCAATGCTCCACACGGCGTCGCTCATCTGGCGGGCGGCGCGCTGACTGGCCTGCTGCATCTGGTCGAGGTAGGCCTGTTGCTGGGCGGGCCCATGAATTCCCTCGCGTAGCAGCGTGCTTTGCATCGAAATCTGAGTCAGGGCGCTGCCTACCTCGTCGTGCAGGTCGGCTGCAATGCGGGTGCGCAAGGCCTGCTGGCGGGCGGCCTCGCGGCGGCGCGTGCGCCAAAGCAGGGTGCCGCCCAGCAGTGCAAGTAAGCCAATCAGGGCTGTGAAGCCCACTATTTGCTGGCGGTAGCGGAGGCGGTCCAACTCCTGCTGCTGGGCCTGCAGCCGGGTCTGCTGGGTAAGGAGGCAAATCTGGATTTGCTGCTGACTGCGGGCGAATGTTATCTGCTGGGCTGCGGCTCGCTGCTGGGTGGCTACCCCATTCAAAGTATCGGCCAAGGCAGTGGCCAGGCTTTGGTGGCGGTAGGCGGCGGCCCAGCGGCCGGCCTGGGCATTGGTCTGGGCCAGCACCCGGGCCGCGTCGCGGGCTTCGCGCCGCACCTTTAGGCGCTGGTTGGCGGCCAGGCTGCGGGCGCCGTAATACCGGGCGCTGTCGAGGCGACCGGTGGCCAGTAGTAGCCGCGCCAGCAGCAGGTCGGCGCGGGCCAACTGGCCCGCAGTGCCAGCGGCCGCCCGGCGTCGCAGCGCGTACGCGGCCGTCAGCTCCGAGGCGGGAGGGGCAAGGTGGGCGTTCATCTCGGCCAAGCTCAGCTCGTTGGGCAGCATGCCGGCGGCGTTGTACACCTTGCGCTGGTAATGGGCTACCTTGGCATAATAGTCGCGGGCTAGTCGCCAGTTTCCCTGCTCCTGGTATATCTCGGCCAGCCCCGTGTAAATGCCGGCTTGGCTCAGCGGGTCGGGCACGGTGCGGGCCAGGCGTTGGGCTTGGTCAAAGTACTGCCGGGCTGCGGCGTACTCGTCTAGGTCCGTATTGGTAAAGCCCAGTTGGATGTTATGAAACAGCTGACTTCGGCGGTCGTGGTTGGCTTGGGAAATGGCCAGCCCATCGAGGTTGGCGGTCAGGGACTCGCCGTAACGGCCTTGCTCGTTGTAGATACGGGCCAGGTTGTAGAGGCCACGCGCGTGGTTGAAGCCATCGCCCAACTGGGCAAAGTGCTTGATGGACCGCTGCGTGTAGAACTGGGCCGAATCGTAGTGGTTATCGGCGCGATAGCAGTAGCCCAGGCCAAACTCGGCGTGGGCCAGCCCTTGCAGGTAGCCCAACTGCCGGGCCAGCCGCCACGACTCCCGAAACAACTGCGCCGCCCGCGGCCCCTCGTTGGTGCGCAGGCCAAAGGCTAACTGGTAGAGCCGGTTTACCCGCACCGTATCGGGGCGCAGGTCGGAACTCAACAGCCGGCGCAGGCTGTCCTGGCGCCGCAACTCGGTCGGCTTATACTGCCGGGGCTGGGCCTGAATCCCAGCCGCAAGCCCTATAGTGAATAATATAATCCACCAACCACTTCCCCGCACCACCCAACACAGCCATTTAGCAAGAACCATGAAGGGCAACAAAGTATTAGAAGCCATCGGTGGCGTATACAATACTATCGTAGCGCGTAATAGTTTCGGCAAATAAACGCCATTGGGACAAGCTATCAAGTTCCCATTTTCCGGCGTTGCCAGCCACATCCGCTTGCCACGCAAAACGGCAGGAACACAACTTGTAAGTAAGTGTATTCCTGCCGTTTTGCGTGCGCCTTTAGCTAAATAAAACTACCAGCAAGAGACGGCCTCCTACCAGTCAAAATCAAGTAGCTACTACAGCTTCTCGTAAATCACGGCGGCGCCCTGGCCCACACCCACGCACATCACGGCCAGGCCGTAGCGCATGCCTTCGCCGCGGCGGTGCATCTCGTGCAGCAGCGTAGCCGTGATGCGGGCGCCGGAGCTGCCCAGCGGGTGGCCCATGGCAATGGAGCCGCCGTTCACGTTCACCTTGGCCATGTCGAGGCCTAGCTCGCGCACGCAGGCAATGCTTTGGGCGGCGAAGGCTTCGTTGAGTTCAATCAGGTCGATGTCGGCCAAGGTCAGGCCGGCGCGCTGCAGTACTTTTTGGGTGGCCGGAATGGGGCCCAGGCCCATCACCGAGGGGTCGACGCCGGCCACGGCCGAGGCCACCACCCGCGCCAAGGGCTTCAGGTTGTAGCGCTTCAGGGCGTCTTCGCTCACCAGCAGCACGGCGGCGGCGCCGTCGTTGATGCCCGCCGAGTTGCCGGCCGTTACGGTGCCGCCTTCGGGCTGGAAAGCCGGCTTGAGGGTAGCGAGTTTCTCCATCGACGAAAAGCGGGGCTGCTCGTCGGTGTCAAACAAGGCCGTGTCGCCCTTGGGGTTGGGGATGAACACAGGCACGATTTCCTTGCGGAAGCGGCCTTTCTCTAGGGCGCGGGCGTATTTGCGCTGGCTCTCGAAGGCAAATGCGTCCTGCTCTTCGCGGGTGACGTTGTACTGCCTGGCCACGTTTTCGGCCGTTTGGCCCATGGCAAAGGGGTAGTGCAGCTTGGTGAGGCGCGGGTTGATGAAGCGCCAGCCCAACGTGGTGTCGTGGGCGGTGAGCTCACGGCCGAAGGCCGATTCCGACTTGGCCATCACAAACGGCGCACGGGTCATGCTTTCGGCCCCGCCGGCCAGGTACACGTCGCCCTCGCCGCACTTAATGGCCCGGGCGGCGTCCATGATGCTTTGCAGGCCGGAGGCACACAGACGGTTCACGGTGTTGCCGGGCACGGTGATGGGCAGGCCGGCCAGCAGCGCGGCCATGCGGGCCACGTTGCGGTTGTCTTCCCCGGCTTGGTTGGCGGCGCCAATGATGACGTCCTCAATGGCATTTTTATCAACGGAAGGATTGCGGCGCATGAGCTCACGGAGGACGTGGGCGGCCAAATCATCGGGGCGGACGCTGCTGAGCGCGCCGGCAAATTTTCCAATCGGGGTACGCACCGCGTCCACGACATAAGCAGTTGGCATTCGAGGTATCAATTGCGGCGCAAGCGCCGGATGGGACTAAATTTGTGGGCCCGGCCTAAACCCGGACCTTTTTCTATACTTACAACAAAGATGATACAAAGAATCCAAAGCGTGTTTTTACTGTTGCTGGCGCTGGCCATGCTCAGCGTGTTAGCCCTGCCCCTGTGGCACAAAGTCGACGGCCTCACGGGCCAGGAACTCACCCTCACGGCCTTCGGCTTCACAACCCCGGGCAAGCCACTAGCTGTGCCACCGGGCCCGGTTTGGGTTATCGGTTTGCTGGCGGGCGCTTCGGCGGCAGTGGCGGCCTTCGAGATTTTTCAGTTCCGCAACCGCGGCCGGCAGCTCCTGCTGGGCTCGATAAACCTGTTGCTCATCACGGCCACGCTCGGCGCCTCGTTCTACTTCTCCAACCTCGGCGAGCAAGCCCTCAATATCAAGCTGGAAGGCAAATTTCTGGCTGGTTTTTACCTGCCCACCTTGGCCCTGTTGCTCAACCTGCTGGCCAACCGCTTCATTCGCCGCGACGAGCAATTGGTGCGCAGCATGGACCGCCTGCGGTAAGAATAAAGGGTGATTTTGCCGGTTATTCGGTCATGCTGAACAAATATCTGGCAACGCAAAAGAGGCCGCTGTGACAATCACAGCGGCCTCTTTTGCGTTGTCTTGATTACTGCCCGGCTCGCACGGCTTGCTGCACGTCCCGGATGCTGTCGTCATACTGAAACGCTTCGTACACGCGGTAGAAATTTTGCGGGTCGGCCACGCGCGGGTAGGCAAACTTGGCCAGCTCAACGCGGGATGCTTCAAACTCCAGGCTCCGCAGCAGCCGCTTCAAATCATCGGCCTGAATGCTGCTTTGGGCCAAGGCTTCTTTAGCAATGCTGAGTTTGCTGGCCTCAAAGGAGCGTTGCTGCACGGCTTGCACCAGGGCGTCTACATCCTGCGAGGTCATGGTGCGGCTGCCGTTTCCTGCCGAACCCGGATAATAGCCGCCGTTGCTGGGCGTGTTCTCATACCCGGGGGCAGATTGGCGCGGGTTGTCGTAGCCGCTGTTCGCGTTGCCAGCGTCGTAGGGGTAGCTGCCGTTTCCACCCTGGTCGTAGGGCGTGGGGCGGTTGTTGTAGCTTCCGCCGTTGTAGCCGTTTCGGTTGCCCTGGCCCCGGTTGGGGCCGTAAAGGGCCACCGTCGCCACCTGCCGCAATCCCAACGGGCGGCCGGGGCGGGCTATCAATACAAAAGTGGTTTCGAGGCCCGGCTCCAGCCACACCCGGCTGCGGAAGCGCACCACGCGGCCGTAGGCTGCGGGCACGGTGAATTCGGCCCAGTGCAGCCCGGGAGCCAGCCGGTCCACGTGCACCTGCCGGGCCGCGCCGCGGGTCAGGGGCCGCCCGTCGAGCACGAGGCCAAAAGGCACACCGCGCTCCGAAGAAAAGTTAACATTGGCCGCAGGCGGGGGATACGCCAACGCCGGCGCAATGGCGGCAAACAACCCAGCCACCGCAAGAAGTAAAGCCTTTTTCATGGCGCTAAAGAGAAAAGCTGCCCGGTAAAGTCGGGCGCTGTTTTCCCTGTTTTCAAAAGGTATGCCACGTTTGGACGCCTTCGAAGCCGAACGGTATTCTCCCCCGGGTTACGGCCGAGGCAACATGAAAAAAGGCCCCGCAATTCGAACTGCGGGGCCTTTTTCTGTACTTAAAGCGGCTGGTTACTTTGCCACGCGTGTTACCTTAAACTCGGTGCGGCGGTTGAGCTGGTGTTCGGCCTCCGACTTGGGCGCTGCAATGATGGGCCGCGACTCGCCGTAGCCCCGGGCCGTGATGCGGGCCTTGTCGATGCCTTTGCTCACGATGTAATCGACGGCCGCCTGGGCGCGCTGCTGCGAGAGTTTCTGGTTGTAGGCGTCCTTGCCGCGCTGGTCGGTGTGGGAGCTTAACTCGATGGAAATTTTGGGGTTGTCCACCAGCGTTTGCACCAGGGTGTCGAGGCGGATGGCCGCGTCCGGACGGATGTTGAACTTGTCGTAGTCGTAGAAAATGTCTTTGACTTCGATGGCCCGGGCCAGAATGATTTTGTTCAGCGTCAGCGTCACCGGCAGCCGGATGTCGTTGGTCGGGTTGGGCAACTGGTCCTGCGGGGGCTTGCGGCCCACGGTGCTCAGCGAGGCCCGCGCGGCGAAATCGCCCGGCCGCTCGGCCAGGAAGGTGTAGCTCGAAACCGAGTCCAGCTTGGTCGTGAATTTGCCGTCCGGGCCACTCGTTAGGGTTAGGCGCTGGTTGTTGGGGCCCAGCACGGTTACCTGAGCGCCCGCAACGGGCACGGTGGTTTTGGCTTTGTCGTCGCGTTCCAGCACGGTGCCGTCTACGTAGAAGGTCACCAGCTTGGGTGACCTCTTTTTGAAGCTATACAGGTCGTCGGAGCCTTTGCCGCCGGCTCGGTTCGAACTGAACAAGCCCATGTCGGCGCCCATCGGCGCAGGGGCGAAGTCGTCGGCAATGCTGTTCACATCGGCCCCCATGTTCGTGACTTTGCCGCCCTTCGCCGTGAAAAGGTCGAGCTTGCCCACGCCCGGTCGGCCGTCGGAAGAGAAGTAAAGTGTGCCATCAGCCGCCATGCTCGGGAAGTTTTCGTTGCCCGCGGTGTTGATGGTTTCGCCCAGGTTTTCGGCGGGCGAGAAACGGCCGTTGGGGCCCAGCGTAGCCTTGTACAAGTCGTTGCCCCCTTGGCCGCCCTTGCGGCTCGAGGCGAAGTAAAGCGTGGTGCCATCGGGCCCAAAGGCCGGCGAGAAGTCGTCGGCCGTCCGGTCGTTGATGTTGGCCAGCACGGGCTCGCTCCAGGTGCCGGCTTTGTTGTAAGAAATCCAGATATCGACGCTCAGATAGCCTTTTTTGCTGCCGTCGTTCGAGCGGGCAAATACCATCGTTTTGCCATCGGGTGTGTACGTGGCGCTGGCTTCGTGCTTGTTTTCGGTGTTGAACGGGCCTTCCAGCTTGCGGGCGGTGCCGCCGCTCATCGTGGCCGCGTTGTCAAACTTGATGGCGTAGAGGCTGTTGAAATTCTCGCCGTTGCCGAGGTATTTTTTGCCATCGCGGCCAGAGGTAAATACCAAATCGCCGGTGCTGGCCACCATCGTGCCGCCAAAGTCTGAGGCAGGTGAATTGAGCGCGTCCACCGGTGCCACGTCGTATTTGTTTTTGATGGCGGCTACCTCTTTGCTGGCCAGGGCGTTTTTGCTTTCGGCGTCGGCGCGGGCCGCAAGGGTGCGGTTGCCGCCGCTGCTGGCGTAGGTAGCAAACTGCGCGGCGGCTTCGTCGTACTTGCCGTTGGCCCGCAACGCCTCGGCGTAGCGGTAGCCGGCGTCGGCGTTTTTCACCCCGCCATCCAGGGCCGCTTTGTAAAACGGCTCGGCCTGCTCCACGCGGTTCGACAGGCGGTAGGCCTCGCCAATGCGGAAGTTGGCCATGGCCGCGCCCTTGCCTTTGGCCACGTCGGCTTTGTAAAGCGGAATGGCTAGCTCGTACTGGCCGCGGGCAAACTGCTTGTCGGCCTTACTCATGCTGCCCGTCGTGGCGCAGCTGCTTAGCAACGCGGCAGAGCCAGCTGCGGCGCAGACGAACAATAGTTTCCTCATGGAATTAGGCGGTAGTAGGGAAAAGGAAGCCAAGGGAAGGGATTTCTGTTGGCTTTGTTGGGTTAGCAATAATACTACGTTTGGATAGGATTCACGCCGGCTGCCGGTTTTTCTCTGCCTGCCCGAAGTAGCGTGCCAACCAAGTATCGCCGGCCGGGCGGGGCCACTTGGTATCCAGTTCCGCTCTCGTTGCCAAGGTATTGTCGAAGTAAAATGTGTTGGGGCCCACGGTGCCGCTGGCCACGGCTTCCTTCAACTCGCTGCGCTTCAGTAGCAGCACCGCGCCATTGTGCAAAAAAGCCAACTGCGACTTGTCCAGCAATTCCACGGTGAGCAGCTTCTCTAGCTCCGCCACAAAACGCACCGAGGCATCGATAGAACAGCCACTGGCGCCGGCAATTTCCTGGTCGAGGCCAATCACCAGAAAGTGTTGGTGCAGGAACTCGGCCGAGGCGTGCAGGGTGCGGCCGTGGCTCGTCCATTCCTCCGCAAAGCGGGCCATGGTGGGCAGCACCGACACGATTTCCGGTCCCGTGAGCTGCCGGTTGGCTTGGTAAATCCACACCCGGGCTTCGGGCGGGAGTTGGTCAAAAGCAACGTACATAAGCAAAGGGGGAATTAAACCACGAAAAGGCCCTTCCCTAACGGGAAATGCAAAAATAAAGTACGTCACATCGGGCTTGCCGACACAACCCGCGGGGCATCGTTAGGTTCGGCCAACGACGCGAGCGAGGTGTTTCGGCAAGCCCGATAAGACGTACTTATGCTCTTAAACGGGAAGAATACTACGCGTTGATGCCTTCGGCCGAAGCAACGAGCTCTGCCAGGTCAAACACCTGCACGCGGCTCTCTTGTTCCTTGTTTTTTACGCCGTCGCTCATCATGGTCAGGCAGAACGGGCAGCTCACGGCAATGATGCTGCCTTGCAAATCGTGCGGGCCGGGGGCACTGGTTTCGGTTTCCACACCGCCCAAGTTGGCCAAAGCGGCTGCTTGTCCGCTCAAAGTGGCCAGGGCCTCCTCGGTGCGCTCGATGTTGATTTCCTTCTTGCCGGGCTCGGCATCCTTCCACATTTGGGCGCCGCCCGCGCCGCAGCACAGGCCGTTGGCGCGGCTGCGCTTCATCTCCACCAAGTCGGCGTCGAGGGCGGCCAGCACGTCGCGCGGGGCTTCGTAGATGTTATTGGCGCGGCCCAAGTAGCACGAGTCGTGGAAGGTGATGCGGCGGCCTTTGAAGCTTTCGCCACCACTCACGCCCACCTTGCCTTCGTTGATGAGCTGCTGCAAGTAGGTGCTGTGGTGAATCACCTCATAATCACCACCCAACGCGGGATATTCGTTTTTGATGGTGTTGAAACAGTGGGGGCAAGCCGTCACGATTTTCTTGATGCCGTAGCCATTCATCGTCGTGATGTTTTGCATGGCCTGCATCTGAAACAGAAACTCGTTGCCGGCGCGCTTGGCGGGGTCGCCGGTGCAGCTTTCTTCCAGGCCGAGTACGGCGTACTTGGTGCCCACATGCTCCAAAATGCGCACAAAGGCGCGGGTCACGCGCTTGTACCGGTCGTCAAAAGCGCCGGCGCAGCCCACCCAAAACAGGATTTCGGGCGACTCGTTGCGGGCCGCCAAATCGGCCATGACGGGAACGTTGATTTGGCGCTTTTCGCCAGCGGCGGGAGTGGTTGGGGACATGGAAGCTTGAGAATGGAAGACGGAACTGTCATCCTGAGCGGTGCGAAGGACCTTATCACGTTCGCGCCGCGGTGAGTTAGTAAACCTGACGAAAGCAGCGCTGATAAGATGCTTCCTGCGTCAGCATGATAAACAATTTAGGCAACCGCAGTAGCTGCCGGCTTCTCCGCTGCAAACAAGTCATCGGCCCAGTTGAACCGGTCCGACGGCGAGAAAGCCCACGGCGCACCGTTGTTTTCGATGTTGGAGAACATGACGTTGAGCGAGTTAGGAGCAGCCGACTCTTCCAGAACCAAGAAGCGACGCATCTCAATGATGCTTTCCAATGGGTTGATGTTCACGGGGCAGCTTTCCACGCAAGCGTTGCAGGTGGTGCAGGCCCAGAGCTCTTCAGGCGTCACTTTGCCGCGCAGCAGCGTGGCGTTGGCCAAGTCCGTGATGGGCTCGTGCTTGGCTTCGGCGCCATACACGTTGGGTCGGAAAATCAGGGGCGAATTATATTTCTCTTCCACCCGGTCGCGCGTATCCATGATGATTTTGCGCGGCGAGAGCAGCTTGCCCGTGAGGTTGGCCGGGCACACCGAGGTGCAACGGCCGCACTCAGTGCAGGAGTAGGCGTTCAGCAGGTTGGTCCAGGGCAGGTCCTCCACGTCCTTGGCCCCGAAAGATGTCGGCGCCAGGGCCGAGCCATCGGGCGCGGTAGGCGCGGGCGGCACCACGTAGCTCGGGTCCATCATGGCCTTCACCTCGTGGGTGATGCTCTCAACGTTCGAGAATTGCCCCTGCGGCACAAGCCGCGAGAACCACACGTTGGGGAAGGTGATGATGATGTGAAAGTGCTTGGAGCTGGGCAGGTAGTTCAGAAACAATAGAATACCTACGATGTGCGCCCACCAGCCCACGCGTTCCAGCACGTGCAAGGCACTTTCGCTGGCCGGAAACAAGCCCGTGAGCATACTGCTGATGGGAAAAGTGCCGGGCAGGTCTTCGCCGCGCAGCTGGTGCAGCTTGAGGTCGGCGGTGTTCATTGTGAACAGGGCCACCATCAAAATCACCTCCACATACAGAATAATGTTGGCGTCGAGCCGGGGCCAGGCGCGCAGCTCCACGCCGGTGAGGCGGCGCACGGGCTGGGTGCGGTTGCGGCGCCACCAAAAGGCGATGACGGCCACAATCACCAGCGCGCCCAGAATCTCATTGGTCGCCATGAGCGCATCGTAGAGCGGCCCGAGGAAGCTCAACGACCGGTGGAAACCGAAGTAGTTGCCAAACAGACCATCGACCACAATTTCGATTACCTCAATGTTAATCACCAGAAAGCCCACGTACACAATGAGGTGGAGCAGGGCAGGGGTGAGGCGCTTGAACATCTTCTGCTGACCAAAGGCCACCAGCATTGTCTTCTTAAACCGTTCGCCGACGTTGCCGCTCATGTCGCGGTCGCGGCCAACCAGGATGTTGGCGCGGATTTTCCGGACCTGCCACGCGAAAAAACCAAATGCAGCTACCAGGAGCAGCAGAAAAATGATGGATTGCAACATGCGGTAAAGGTAAGGAAGTGGGAACGTTTGCGACTGCAATATACTCGGCATGCCGAACACTTTTGATAGAAATACCTTGGCTGAACTACTTTTTTTGCTTTGCTTGTTGCGTCATTGCTTTGGTTTCGTACCTTTGCGGTCCCCAAAGCGCACTCTGCCGCGGGGAAACGGCAACATAGCTCAGTTGGTAGAGCACAGCACTGAAAATGCTGGTGTCGTTGGTTCGATTCCAACTGTTGCCACAAAAAAGGCCCTTCAACGAGATGTTGAAGGGCCTTTTTTCTTTTCAGGCATTCGTTTGAGCCGCTATGGCCAGCTAAAAATGCTTTGGTGCGTGCCGCTAGGCATAATGCCTAAGTCCGCTCAATAATTACGGCGTAGCCCTGGCCTACGCCAATGCACATGGTCACGAGGGCATAGCGCTTGTTTTGTTTGTGCAGTTCCAACGCGGCGGTGTTGAGGATGCGGGCGCCGCTCATGCCCAACGGGTGGCCCAGGGCAATGGCCCCGCCGTTGGTGTTAATGCGCGGGTCGTCATCGGCCAAGCCCAGGCCCCGAATGCAGGCCAGCGCTTGGGCTGCGAAAGCCTCGTTGAACTCAATCAGGTCGATGTGGTTGAGGGTAAGCCTGGCTTTCTTGAGGGCTAATTGGCTGGCGGGTACCGGCCCGATGCCCATGATGCGCGGCTCGACGCCGGCCACACCCATGGAAACGATGCGGGCGCGGGGCGTGAGGCGATGTTGCTTCAAGCCCGTTTCGGAAGCTAGCAGTAGGGCTGCGGCGCCGTCATTCAGGCCCGAGGAGTTGCCGGCCGTCACGGAACCGGTTTTGCGGAAGGCGGGGCGCAGCTTGGCCAAGCCATCCAGGGTGGTGTTGGGCTTGATGAATTCGTCGTGCGCAAATAGCAGAGGCTCGCCTTTGCGTTGCGGAATGGGCACAGGCACAATTTCCTCGGCAAAGCGGCCTGAGTCGCGGGCTGCGGCCGCCCGCTGGTGCGAATCGAATGCAAACTTGTCCTGGTCCTCGCGGCTAATGTGGTCGCGCTCGGCCAGGTTTTCGGCAGTTTCGCCCATGGCGTCGGTGCCGTAAAGCTCCTCCATGCGCGGGTTGACGAAGCGCCAGCCGAAACTGGAATCGTACATCTGCGAATCGCGGCCAAAGGCGGCGCTAGCTTTCGAAATCACGAGGGGGCCGCGGGTCATGTTTTCCACACCGCCGGCCACAAACAGGTCGCCGTCGCCGCTCTGAATGGCGCGCGCTGCCGCAATGCTCGCCGACAGGCCCGAAGCGCAGAGTCGGTTGACGGTCTCGCCGGGCACGGAAGCGGGCAGGCCGGCCAGCAGCAGGGCCATGCGGGCCACATTGCGGTTGTCTTCGCCGGCTTGGTTGGCGCAGCCCATAATTACGTCGGCAATGCCGGCGGGATCGGCCGTGGGGTTGCGGGCCAACAACTCACGGATAACCAGCGCCGCCATGTCGTCGGCCCGAACCGGAGCCAGCGTACCGCCGAAATTGCCAATGGGAGTGCGGATGCCGTCAACAATATAGGCGTCATAGGCGTCGGTCATAAAAATAGAGTAAGGGCTGGCAAGAAGTAAAATGACTGTAAAGTTAGAGTGAAACCCCAGCGCAAAGCCTTGCCACGAGCAAGGAAGCGCTGTTGTCCTGCCTCCCTTTCTGGTCAAAAAGAGCTACCGTGCCTCAACTGAATTCGTGCTTGAAGGAAAAGCTATAGGCATGAATTGTAAGCAGATGCACAGGGGAGAAAGAGATCCTATTACAGACTAGGTATAAAATATAATTAATTTAATTTACCATTTGCTTCAATTAGCATTATTCAGTGCTCTTCTATTTCAAATGCTATGGGTTTTGACATAATGCCCAACTGTCCGCTCCTCCAGCGGAGGAAACCAATCCCATTTTGAGCATATACCCCCTATTGTAGAGCATATTATCTGCTGTTTTCAAGCGAATAAAAACGCCAATTGGAGTCACGTATAGAAATTCATTAAATGTATTTATCAAATATTAAGTTTATTTTAACTAAACTACTCGTATATTATTCATGGATATTGTGTAATAGAGCCAAGCGCTTTCACACTTTTTACAAAATATTGCTATGAAAAGATTTCTAAACACCCTTTTGGTACTGGTAGTGTTCAGTACCTTTTGCCCCCAATTGGCCCGGGCGCAGTGCATTTATACCGCTGTCAAAAGCGGCAATATGTCCGACCCAACGGTCTTTGCAGTTGATGCGCGAGGCAAGGTGAATTGCTCGATGACTCCAACTTCCGGAAGTGCGGCAGTAATCGTTATCAACGGATTTAGTATTGAACTTAACAAAGATTATGTAGTAGGAAGGAATGGTTCGATTACGGTGTCAGGCGGGGGCTCGCTAGTAGGCAGTGCCAACCTGAAACTGGGCGATGGCACCGGTAGTCAGAGCGATACCAAACTGACGTTGGTCGGGAGCACTGTGGCAGTGGGGCAGCTCACGGTTGATAAGGCGTCTATTAACGTTGATGCTACCTCGCGGCTCAGCACCTCTTGCAATCTGATACTGCTCAATTCCTCCATTGTCGATAATAACGAGATGGTGATTTACGGAAACCTGGACCTCTCCTTGGGCGGAGCCAACAACACACTCTGCGGTAGTGGCAAGGTGGCCATCCGGGGCTGCGTATTCGGGGGGAATGGCGCTTCTAACCGCATTATTTCGAATTGTGCCGGTTCCCTGGCGGTGCCCCTTATCTGTGCGCAGCAGCAGGCGCCTATTGGGTGCGCCGGCCCCATCGCGGCCACCAACATATCAGAGTCGGCTTGCGATGCCTTGGTAACCACATCCGGTCCAGGTTGCTCGCCCTTTAATCCGCTGCCAGTGGAGCTTGTTTTCTTTGCGGTTGAGCCAACAGGCCGGCAGGCGGTGTCGTTGCGCTGGACCACGGCTTCCGAAACCAACAACGAAAGCTTTCTTGTGGAGCGCTCCGGCAATGGCAAGAGCTTCCGCGGCATTCACACGCTGGCCGGAGCAGGCACGGTGCAGGGCCGCACCTCCTACGCCGTGGTTGACGAGCAGCCGCTGCCCGGCACCAGCTATTACCGCCTGCGGCAGACCGACTTCGACGGCAAGGCTACTTTTTCGCCAGTGCGGGCCGTGACCATGGGCACCGCCCGCAACAGCCTAGCCGTCTACCCCGGCCGTACAACTCAGGAATGGGTGGTTAGCAGCAGCCTTCCCGCCGAACTGCTGACGGGCGCGACTACTGTGGAAGTGATGGATGCTGTGGGGCGGGTGCAAGCGGTGAACAGCACCGCCGATGCTACCCAAAGCGGCCGCTGGACCCTGGACCTGACCGCCTTGCCCACGGGGATGTACATCGTACGGCTGCTGACGGACTCGGGCGCTTTCAGCCAACGCATCGCAAAGTAATTGCTCAGTTCTTGGCTCGAAGTGATAAACATAACAAAGCCCGTCCTTGGTTAGGGCGGGTTTTGTTATGCCCAAAACCAAGCAGCAATGACTTGGCCCCGGATTGGCCCGCCGACATGCTAGGCTTCCTCTAAAGCCCGCCGGTAGCAACTTGCCAGTGCTTGATACGTGTGGACCGGGGCAAATTTTTCACGCACAAAAAGGCGGCTTGCCACCGAAAACCGGTGTCGTAACGCGGCGTCGTCGGCTAGCTGGAGCATGGCCGCTGCCATGGCATTAACGTCCCGGTTGGGGACCAGCAATCCCGACTTGCCGGATTCAAACAACTCAGCTGGCCCGCCGCAGTCTGTGGCAATGAGGGGGACCCCGTAGTAAAGGGCGTCGAGGCAGGTAAGGGAAAACGATTCGGCCTCAGAGAAATTGAGGACGATGTCGTGGGCTTTCATAGCCAACTCGGTATCGGCCGCAAACCCTTTAAAATCGACTACTTTCGACAACCCCGCTGTTTGCACCGTGGCTTCCAGTTCCTGCCGAAACTGCTGATTCTTGGCCATGCCCATGTCGCCGCCCACGAAACGAAGGCGCAGGGCAGGGTTTTGAGCATAAGCGAGCCGAAATGCCGCCAAGGCAAAGTTCTGGCCTTTGCCTCGGATGTAATTGCTCAGGTAAAGCAGTTGCGTGCAGCCGTCAATAGCGGAATTTGGCGTGTGGGGCGGCTGCGTCTCACCGCGTGCGGGCAACGGGTCATATACCGTGTGCACGCGGCCATTCGTCGGGGTGAAATATGAACGTACCGCTTCCGAGACGCACAGGACTTGGTGCGCGCCGTGTTCGGCCAGCCACTTCCACATCCGCGCAAAAGACTGCGGCAGCGTCTGGGGTAAAAAGCGGACGTGAACGATTACCTGCAACTTGCCCAGGCTAAAAAGGCGGGCCACGTAGCCGGTGAGGTTATAAAAATCGTTGAGGTGAATGAGGCTGGCCCCGCGCTGGCGGGCCAACTGGCGCAGCCGCCAGCCGTTGAGCAGCAGCATCGGAACATACCGCAGCAGGTCGGCCTTACGGCGGCTGATTTCCACGAACGGCAGTTCGTGCACCACATAGCCGTCGGCTTCGAGCACGGCCCGGCCCGTACTGCCGGTAGGCAGCACGTACTCGAAAGCCAGGTCGGGCCGCAAGGGCCCCGTGGCATGGCGGATGGCATTGAGCGCGCCCGTCACGGCTCGGGAATTATCTACCACCAGAATCGTGTGCTTCGGCTTAATCACGACACACTTCCTTTAACAACTGCAGCCACTGGCCAAAGATGCGCTCCCGGGTAAAGTCCTGCATGCGCTCCCGGGCCAGCTTGCCCAGTTGCTCCCGTTCGGAAGCGTTGCTGAGGAGCGTCGTTAGCGCGCTGGCCCAGATGCCTTGGTCGGCCGCCGCCGTGGCCGGACTGGTGAGCATGGGCAGCAGAATCCCGAACTCTCCTTGCTCAGCCCGGCGCAGCGGCGCTGCCGGGGTGGCGGTGGCCGGTGCCAGCATCTCGCGCGGGCCGGTGGGGCAATCGGTGCTTACGACCGGCAACCCGCAGACCATGGCTTCGCCCAATGCCATGGGAAACCCTTCCCAGGCCGAAGGGAAAACGAAGGCCGTGGCCGGCCGCAAGTACTTAAACGGGTTTTGCTGCAGGCCAAGAAAATACACGTCGAAGTCCGGCGTGAGGGCCGCGGTATTTTCCCAGGCGGCGTACACCCGCAAGCCCAGCCCGCGCGCGTGGCTCGTGAGCTCCTCGCGCAGTTCGCCATCGCCAACAAAGACCAGTTTGGCGGGCTGCTGGCGCAACACCGCCGCAAAAATATCGAGCAATGGCGCTTGGTTTTTTTGAATCGTCAACCGGCCTGAGGTCACCAGCACCGGCGCGGCGGCATACACAGCGGCTTCGGAGGCCGACAGGGGCTCTTGGCTTTTGGCCTCGATTTGGGGGACGTCGAAAAAATTATTAATCGTGAGCAGTTTCTCCGGCTTCACGCCAAAGCCCGTTATCAACTCGGGCATGATGTCGCGGCTCACCGTTACAATGCGGTCGGCGCGGTTGTAGAGCAAGGGCATCAGTACTTTTTTTCGTAACCACCCCACTGGCCCTTTAATGTTGGCATCGTGCAGCTTCGAGCCGTGCACGCAGAGGATGGTTTTGCCGGGGCCGCCGCTGAGCAGATTCACATAGTCGGCCCCTTCGAGGTGGCTGATGCAGGCCGTCGGCTGTAGGCGCTCGCGCAGCTGGCGCAAGCCCCCGATGCGCCGCCGGAAGTTGGTTAGCTTGGCTACTACGCCGCCGCCGCCACTCACTTCCAGGCTCTCAACCGGGTTGCCACTCGGGTACAGGTCGCCACCCTCCAGGTTGAAGACGGCTTCCGTTACCGCATAGTGCTTCGCCAGCTCCACGCTGTGGTCGTGGAACACCCGCTGGGCGCCGCCCAGGCCCAAGTTGGGAATCAGTAATACTAATGGTTGCATAGAAGAAGGGGTGCGGCAGATGGGGGGGAAGGGACTTGCTAGCTATTGTGATAACTGAAAAGATACTTTTTTGCAGAGCAGATTGCTGGAGCGCATAACATTGAAAAATCGCTGCTTCGTTGCGCAAAAAAGGCAACTCCAGACTTTAGTCTCAAGGAGCAAGGGTAGGGCTTAGGAGACAAATGCTGGACCCGTGCTACGGAATGAAGACAGGCTGGCCTCTTCAATAGCTGTAGGCAAAAACCATTTGCTTTTTTATATTGAATTAAACGGTTTGGCATCTACAAAGCGCAGAATGTTTCTGGCCTCCAACCTGCTTTTATTCCTCTTTTCCAGGTATTGAAATAAGAAAGGGAATTTTGTTTTGCGCACGAGTGAGGCTACGCTACCGAGCACATTTTTGGCCATTTGGCGTGTAAAAGATGTCTTTATTGAATTGTAATTCAGGGTGCTGCGAAACTCTGCATCATCAGTCATTATTGGATAGAGGCATCGGAAAGAAGTAAAAGCCCCTTTCCGGTAGTGTGCTTCCCAATAGTCTGCAGCTACTCGAACTGGGATTATTGCTGCCGAAAGTTTGGCCGCCGCCGCATGGGTTATCACATAAGCCATGGCCGAACCGAGGTTATGAAGATTAGCAGGATAAAACAGACTGCTCTCGTTATCTAACTTTTGAACGTTCTGCAAGCTGATTTCCACCGGCGAACCAAAGTGGCTATAGTAATGCAATGATATTACCTCTTCACTGCCAATGTGTTGCTCAATCAGGGATAGTGATTCTTTAATACTGTCGGGCAATTGGGCGTCGTCTTCGAGAACCAAGGCCATTTTGACGTTATTCGCCGCCATAAGACGACTCACTTTCGCGTGAGACAGCGCACAGGCAAGCACTCCTTTGGTTAAGTAAGGGTTGGCACTTACCGCTTCCTGGTCTACGCATTCCGCATAATCAGCGGGAGTCATTTCTTGGTAGTCAACAGCGTCAATAATTTCGTATTCCAGCCCCAAAAGCGTAAGCTGCTTTTGCATGTAGGCCCGTCGCTCGGTGGCACGACGCAGGCTTATGACGTATACTTTCATGAAAGCGGTAGTGTATGACGGCATCAATTGCCCTTTGACAAGCGTGCAGTTTGCTCTGCTTTACAGACAAAAGTAAGTTGCAGCCAAGCACTCGCAATAAATGGGACGCTTAGCGCCAACTACTTTGGCCCTTCACACACTGTTATACCGGGGTTGTGATTGCCAGAGCAGCCACCCTTGATTCTCATCTCGAAAGCATTTCACCTTCTGCTTTGGTTACGTGAGCACCACCCTCATCTAGCCTTTTTAAGATTATAAAAACACAGGTGCGCTCCCCAAAATAGTTGCTGCGTTCAGGCCGAAGTCGCAGAATACTTCAGCCGCAACCTCTAATCCACTATTCCACCAGTAGGCCGCCCGTAAGGTGCTGGCCCTTTGCCGTGATGGCCCGCACGGTGTAGAAACCCGGCGTCAGGCCGCGCACCGATACGAGCGCGCCCGCGGATACTTGGGTGTCGCGCGCCACGCGGCCAAGGGCATCGAGGAACTGCACGCGGCTGCCGGCGGCCAGAGTGGGCAGGTGCAACTGGTCGGTAGCGGGGTTGGGGTAGAAGGCGAGGGCCAATGGGCCGGCTGTGGGCTGCGTGGCCGTGGGGAGCCCGGCCAGCCGCGCTACCCAGCCGCTCGCTGAGTTGTTGGGAGTGGCTGGGCTGGTGAGCGTGGTGCTGCCAAAGCGGCCTTCGCCCCTGAAAAAACCCATGACAGCCAACTGGCCCGTGCCATCGAGCGAAACAAGGTCGGCCCCTTCGTCCAAGTAGCTGCCGGACTGCTGAGCCCACCGGACGCTGCCCTGCGGCGAATAGCTGACCACCAGCGCATCCCCGTTGATGCTCCCGACGCTGCTAAGCTGCTGCGTGCCCACGGTAGCGGTGCCCGTGATGCTGCCTGCCACGTAGCTGTTGCCCGCCGCATCGATGGCAATGCTCCGGAAGAAGCAGTTGCGGTCGGCGCTGATGGTGCGGGCCCAGCCCAGCGCACCGGTGGCGGCATCGAGTTGCAACAGGGAGGCGAAATAAAGGCCGGTGCCAGTCAGGGTTTGGGAGCCCACGGCGGTGGGCCCTCCGGCGAAGGACCCGGCGAAGCGCATGGTGGCCAGCAAGTGCCCGTTGGCGTCGAGGGCGGTATTGCCGGCGTAATCGGCCAACCCAGAGCCGTAGCGCTGGAGCCAGCGGGGCGTGCCTTGGCCGTCGTATTTCACCAGTACCACGTCGTAAGCGCCGTAGCCGGCCGGGGTCTGAAGGGCGCCAAAGCTGCCAAACTGCGAGTTGAGAGTGCAACTCAGGTAGCAGTCGCCGGCCGGACTCACGGTGAGGGTGTGGTTAACTGTCATCACGGCTGGTCCGCCCGGCAGCAGGGCCACGCGGCCGCCCTGCCTGGCCCACACGGCCTCGCCCTGCGGGTCAAACTTGGCGAGAAAGATGTCGATGCCGTTGACAGTGCTCAGCGACAGCGAACCGAAACCCACGGTGCCGGAAATCTGGCCGCTGACGTAAAAATTGTCGGCCGCATCCAGCCCCATATTTTGCGCCCTGACTCCAGTGTTGGTGGCCTGGCTAAGCCAGAGCGGCTGGCCCTGCGCACTTAGCCGCGCCAGGTACAGGGCCGCGCCGTAAGGAGGACTCAGGCTCAGGGAACCCAACTGCATCGAGCTGCTGCAATTGCCCGCCAGGCAAAGGTTGCCGGCCGTGTCCAGGG
Organism: Hymenobacter jeongseonensis; assembly: GCF_015694725.1. Taxonomy (GTDB): domain Bacteria; phylum Bacteroidota; class Bacteroidia; order Cytophagales; family Hymenobacteraceae; genus Hymenobacter; species Hymenobacter jeongseonensis. The sequence goes on from NZ_JADQDQ010000001.1 coordinate 306,248, forward strand.
CCAGTCCTGCCACATCGTCCATGCCGTCGCCGGCCAGGTGCTGGGCCCAAAGCAGCGCGCCCGAAGGGCTGTACTTGGCCACGTAAGCGTCTTGCTGGCCCTGCGAATTGAACACCGTGCCGGGCGCCAAGGTGAGGGGTTCAATAAAGGTGCCGCCCACGTACACGTTGCCAGCGGGGTCGGTAATCATTTTGCTGGGCCACACATCATTGGCGCTGGTGCTGGCGCGGGCCCATTGCCAGGCCGGAGGCGCTTGGCAGTAGGCCCTTGGGCCGAGGGTGAGGACGAGCAGCCCAATAGCCACGCGGCTGAGCAATAAGGGTATAAAAGAAGCAGGGGACATTGGCGGGAAGATAATGTGGCACCGGCTAGAAAGTCCGAGCCGCATCCAGGCCATTGGTTGGGCACAATGGCTCTATTGTAATTAACGGATGCCCTAAGAGAAGCAGCTGTGGCCAAAGAAGCCGTTGAATTAGGTGTTGCCAGCGGGCAGTATCAGGGGACGTTACCGATAATTGGCTACCTCAGAGTGTCCCGAACAGGAGGGGGGAGTATAAAAAAGGTCCGGCAACATAAGCAGTACCTGCACTGAGCACATAACGGAGCAGCACCCGCACGCATCCGGCGGAGCCAAGATGGAATTATTGGAAATTTTACGCAAACGATTGTGTAAAAATAAACTTAATTCCTTATTATTGCCATACAATGCACATGAATATTGCATTGAAGTACCATCTGACTCTTATCAATCGTTTGTTTTTCTCATTCTTCATTTCTTCAAACTCTCATGACGAAATCTTTACTCTTGGGTTCTCTGTTGGCCATTTGCCTAACAGGCTCTGCAACTTCTGCCTGGGCCCAGGGGGCCATCGTGAACGGCGGCACCTACAAAATGACGCACTACGGGGTACTATCCGGTAGCACCACACCAGGTGCTGACGCTGGCTTGCCTCTGTGCATGGACGTAGACCTCAACCTTGCCACTGCCGGCACTAGCATTGGTCAATGGGTTGACAATGGCAACGACGCACAGCGCTACATCTTCGAGGTGCAAGCCGATGGCTCGTATAAGCTGCGCCACAAAGGCACCGTGATGTACGTGCAGCCCGTTGCCCTCGGCAAAACGGCCGGCACCCAGATTGAACAGAATGTGCTCCTGACTACCGGCGACGATAGCCAGCGCTGGTTCATCACCGACCCCAACAACAACGGGCGCTACAAATTCACGCTAAAAAATTCGGCCAACGCGGCCGGTGTTTCGCAGGTGCTCGAAATTGGTTCCGGCAGTAATGCGCCCGGTGCCCGCGTCAACCTTTGGGATGACAACGGTTTCGAGCCCGCCCAGCGCTGGGAACTAACCCTAATCACCACTGCCACGGCCACGAAAGCAGCCAACAACGCCGCCCTCAAAGCCGAAGCTTATCCCAATCCCGCGGGTCCCGGACAGCGCTTCGCCCTGCGAGTGGAAGCCACCAAAGCCGGCGCGGCCGAAATAGAAGTGCTGGACGTATTGGGCAAGAAAATCCACAGCCAATCGGAACTCCTGAAAACCGGCGGCAACGTTGTATCGCTACGTGGCAAGCACTTGGCAGCCGGTTCGTATGTGGTGCGCGTGCACCAAGGCGAATTCACGCAGCAAACCCGCGTGGTGCAGCAATAAGCAGCGCAGTGGAAACAGCCCGCTTAGACGGTGCCGTTAGTAAAATCAGTGCGAGGGTTGACACTCGCTTATCCAAGGAAAACCCCGGCCGCAGCAGTGGCCGGGGTTTTTTGCTGTGAATAGTTCAGCTTCCTGTCAAGTGCAGTGGGCCCGGTGCAGCGCCGCCATTCGTAGCGTCCCAGCATCTGTCGGTGAGTCGTCGCTCAGCACCGCAACACAAAACATGGTGCGACTACAAGATGCTGGAAAGTAAAAAAAAGCCCCGTCTGCAAGTGCAGACGGGGCTTTTTAGATGAGTGAAACGAAGCTTGTTATTCCACTACCAAGCGCTTGTTCACCGTGCCTTGCTCGGTTTGCAGGCGCAGCGTGTACACGCCACGGGATACCCCGTTCAGCGACAGGGTGCGGGCCTCCGAGCCAGCGGCCAGCGTGCTACGCAGCACGGTTTGGCCGAGGGCATTCACCAGCTGCACTTCCGTGGCCTGGCGGGCCAGGGCAGCGGGCAAGCTGATGGATACGGCGCCACGGGCCGGGTTCGGGAACACCGATATTTGCTGGCCTACCGCGGCCGGAGCGTTGGCTAACACCGTTTGCTGGGTAAGCAGCAGCGTGAAGCGGCCGGCCGCCGAGCCAGATGCCAGCTGGAACGAGTACTCGGGCTGGGTAGCCAGGTCGATGCGGGCACCGGTCTGGGCATCGCGCAGGTAGGCGAAAGTGCCCGTGGGCAAGCGCAGCAGCTCCGAAGCGCGCAACCGGTAGGTTCCGGCCTGGGGGGCCGTCACTTGTAAGTTCACCACAACATCGGCGGTGCCCAGGGCGGGCAGGCCATTGATGGCCAGGGCTGTAGCTGGCGATTCGGATTCTGTCGCTATCGATGGGCCATTGCCGCCCAATTTGTAGGCATCAAATTCAGCGTCGAAGCCGGTTGTGGCAGCAGCGTCGAAGTACACCACCGCTTCATCAACCGAGCCGCTGGCGCCCCGAATATCGAGCCGAACTAGCGGTGCCGTGTTAGCGCCACGCTGGAAAACAGGGCTAGCATAGGTGGTCAGGCGAGCGGCGTTGGTGAAGTTCACGCTGCCGATGTTGCCGCTTGCGTTCACGCGCACAAAGAATCCTTGGGCTACTGCAATTTCGGCGGTGCCTCCGTTGACGCCCACGCCGTTGGCTACATAAGAAGAGTAATTGCCAGCGTATTGGCTGGTAGAGCGGTACACATACACGGCGGCGCCAACATTGGTGCGCCCTACTGCGTCCCAAGTGATGGGCGAGGGGTAGGGGTTGCCAAGTAAGTGCCAGCCCGATTTGTCCTGCGTGCCGCGCGTCAGTCCTGTTGCGATGTAAGCACCGTTGTTCAGGATGCCTACGAAATCAACTTTGGCCGTCGAAGGAATATTCACCGTGTAGCCACGGGTTGCTGCCAGCGCCGTGCTCAACGCGGCGGGCGAGAAGAATCCCTTGTCAAAATCGATGGTACCGGCGCTGCCGCTCGTGTTCACCCGGGTTTCGTCGTAGCCAAATACTGTGGGGAAAGGCTTAACCGTATTGGGCATTGGCGCCGAATTGTAGGCCGCGTTTACCACGGGCGTGAAGCTCGTCGTGGCCAGGTCGGCTACGGTCGAGCCCGTGACCGGGGCGGAATAGTGACGGTAGCCCAGGCCCGTATTGATGGGGGTGATGTAGCGCTGCACCGTGGCATTGCCGGATACCGCGCCGCTGGCGTTCACCACGTGGGCCGTGCCGGTGGCGTTGGAGAGCAAGGTCAGGTTGCCGCTGGAGGCCAGGTTGCCGTTGAGGAGCAGCACCCGCTGCACCTGTACTGGCGCTGCCGCCGTAACGCCGGAACTCCCAACGGTGAGGTTGTTGAAGAAGGTAGTGGTGCCGATAACGCTCTGGGCTGCGGAGCCTGCGAAGGCTACTGTGCCCGTGCCGCTGCCGAGGGTGGTGCCGCCGTTGTTCACGAAGTTGCCATTCAGCGTGAGCGTGCCGCCGGGTGCAGTGGTCAGGGTGGCTCCGGAAGCCAGCGTGAGGCTATTAGCCTGCTGGGCGTTGTCTACCACGGGGTCGTTATCCACGTTCGGAATGACCACATTGTCAGCCGCCGTGGGCACCCGCATGGGCATCCAGTTGCCGGCTAATCCCCATTCCGTCGATACTGCACCGGTCCAGGTCAGGTCGCCAACCACGGGAGCAGTTGGGAAAGCGGCCAGGCCGGTCAGGTTGGTGCCGTTGCCAATGCGGCCCACAGAACTGAGCGCCCCCGAGGTCAGGTTCACCATGTAGAGGTTATCAGCGGTGGCGCCCGTGGGCGATGCTACCAAGAAGGCATTGTTAACAGGGGTACTTGGATTTGTAAGGTCAGAGAAGACGTCGAAATCAACACCGGGATTCACCGTGATGCCCGAACCGGAGCCCACGTTGCGGTAGGTGCCAGCATTGGCGGCATTCGCGCCGGGAGCCAGCGGCGTTGCCTGCACCAATACATTGGCCACTTGGTCGTAGCCAAACAGCATGGTACCCGTGGCGGCGTTGTTATCGTTGTTGGTATAAGCCGCGCCGGATACTGCCGGAGGCGTGTTGTTATCCGGGTTGGTCAGGGGCGTATCGGTCAGGAACGTTCCGTCGGCGGGGTTCATGCGCAGATTGACCTGGTTGGTGGCCGAAATAATGCGGATACGGTCCACCGTGGGGTTGAAGTCAAAGGCGATGCCCGACGCTGTCATGCCCAGCGGAATGGTTTGGAGGCTGCCCACTGGCGTGAGGGCGCCGGTGCTCAGGTTCACTGTGTAGAGCTGGCCTTGCTCGGCAGCAGCGTTGTAGCCCAAGGCGAATAGCTCGCCCGTGGCAGGGCGAAAATCGAGGCCTACCAGTACTTGCACCTGCCCGGCAACCGTAGGCAATCCCGTGATGTTCACGGCCGAGCGGATGTTGCTCGGATTACTCGAATCAAACGAAATCAGGTTGCCGCCGGCCACGCCGTACAGCAACCGGCCTACCAGCGTGGGCTGGGTAAGCGGGGCAATCAGCGCCGCCACATCGCGCACCGGAATGCCCAGACCAATGGTGCCCACAGCCGTAGCTGTACTAGCCATCGGGCTTAAGTTCAAAGTATAGAGGGTGCTGAAGCCAGTTGTAGGAATGGCACCATCTGGGTTCGACACGATGAAGCCGCGGTTCGACTGGGCCGTTGCGTCGTAGTAAAAGTCGAGGTCATTGACCGCGCCGCTGCTGGGCAGCAAGTTGGTGCCGCTTGCCGAGGTTAGCTGGCCCAGGTTGGGATTGCTCTGTACAAACAGTTGGTTCCGAACATCGTCGATGTCGTAGAGCGTGGTGCTGGTGCTGCCGGCAAAAGAGTTAGTGTAGGCCACGGCACCGATGGTGGGCGTGCCAGTGGCACCGCTCACAAAGTTTAGGTCGCCGTCGGTTGCGGCAATCGCGCCGTTGTTGGGGTTGAGGCGGAAGTTTTTGGTGTTGTAGCCCGTCACGCGGATGCGGTCCACGGTGGGGTTGAAGTCGAAACCGATGCCGTTAATCTCAGCGGGTGTGGTGCCCAGCGCCAAGGGCTGTGCGGTTCCGACGGCCGAAGCCACTCCGGTGGACCTGTTGATGAGGTAGAGCTGGCCCATGCCAGTGCCATCGTAACCCAAGCCAAATAGCTCGCCGGTGTTGGGGCGGAAGTCGGTGCCCACCAGCGTCTGGCCGGCGACAATACCCGTGATGCCCACCGCTGAAAGAATATACCCTGGCGTGCCCGAGTAGAAGGAGATGAGGGCGTTGTTGGTGTTCACCGCATACAGCAGCTGGCCGCTGGGCGCAGGCGCCGTGCGGTCGATGCCGAAAGTGATGTCGGTAACAACGAAGCCCGGGTATGCTTGCGGCACGGTAGCGATGCCGGAAGTTAAATCAAGGATGTAAAGCGTAGTAGTGGTGCCCCGAACCACCGACAATGCGGCCACTTGCCCGCCGCCAGCGGGGTTGGTGAAAATATCGAGGTCCGTTACGTCGGTGGCCAACAGCAAAGGAGTGGTTCCGTTCGTAGTAATTGAAACCGGCGAGCCCAGTACCCCGCCGTTGGGGTTAGTTTGCTTGTACAGACGCGAGCCGGCCACATCCACGTCATACAAAACGGTGCTGGCCGCGCCAATGAAACTGTTGGTATAAGCCACAGCATCAATAACGGCCCCGGGCGCCCCGTTGAGGGGCGTATCCATGGCGGCAATGGCTCCGTTATTGGGGTTGAGACGGTAGTTCGTTAGGTTGCTGCTCGTCACCCGAATGCGGTCCACAGTGGGATTGAAGTCGAAGCCGATGCGTTCAGTGGCATTACCCAGTGGTAAGATTTGCGGGGTGCCGACGGCGGTGGCCACGCCTGTGGTTTTGTTGATGGTGTAGAGTTGGCCCGACCCCGCGCCGTTGTAGCCCAGCGCAAACAGTTCGCCGGTAGCCGGTCGCGAGTCGAGGCCGACCAGTGCAAAGCCTACCACGCCTGTAATAGGCACGAAAGTGGGCGTAGTGGGGCTCGAGAGACTTAGCGAAACCAAAATTGTACCGCCAGGGCCAAGGCCATAAGCAGTTTGCGCTTGCGCGGCGGGAGCAGCGGCGAACAAGCCCATTGTGAGGGCCGCGCCGAACACTGCCTTTCGGGCATGTCGCCATAAACCTGATGCGGAGGAAGGTACCATTGTGTTCATACTTACTTATGGAGTGTTGGAAAAGTGAACGAACGAATGACAGCGCCAGCCAAACGGGGCATGGCAATAATAGGACAACTACGGTACTCACATGATATTAGATTGAACTTTATGAGATTAAATTCTCATTAAAATTAGAGATGGCGTTTTGTTGGGCTTGGCGAGTACTTTGTGCTTAAAACAGAGGGTCTTTACTGCGGTATTCAGCAAGCGGTCCGGGCAGTAACAACAAAACAGAAAGACCACCCTATTGAGGCGGTCTTTCTGTTTTGTTTTTGATTCCCAGGAATAATATCTTCTGCCAAAGCTGATTTTCAAGGTTCAGCTTGCTTGGGGTGTTTCCAAGCAGCATCCAACTTTTTCAGATTGGTTTGACCCGCTTCAAAACCGAAAACTAGGGCCGTAGCTACCAAGCAGTAACTCGCATTGTAGTCCTAGAACTCCACGATGAACCCGATGGTGGGCACCACCAGTGCGTCGTCGTCCAGCAGCAGAATGGGGTTGGCATTGCGGCCATCGGGGCGCAGGGGTTGGCCGTCGGTGGTGGTGTAGGCGGTGTTGTCGGCGGTGCGCTCGAAGGTGTAGGTGGGCGGCGAGGCCGGCTTGGTGAGCAGCGCGTTTTGCACGTCAATGTAAAAATCGAAGCTTAGGCGGCGCAGGCTGATTTTCTTGTCGAGGCGTAGGTCCAGTTGTTGGAAGCCGCCGAGGCGGCGCGTGTTGAGCTGGCTGTAATCGAGGATGCCCGTGCCCACGGCTTGGTAGCTGGCGCGGCTGGCATCCTCATCATAAGGCGTGTAGGGCGAGCCGCCGCCCACGCGGTACTTGGCGCCCAACTCCCAGCCGCGCCCCAGCTGGTAGCCCAGCAGGGCCGAGCCCAGAAAGCGCGTGTCCCAGGCCGTGGGCTTGTACACGCCGTCCAGCCCCGAAAACTCGGACCGAAACCCCGTGAGCGACACAATGGCGAAAAGCTTGCCGCTGAGCTTCTGCTGGAAAAAAGCTTCGGCCCCGTAGGCGCGGCCCTTGCCGGTGCTGGTCACCGCCTCGTTGCCGAGGGCGTTGAAGTCGCCGCCCAGGTTGGCCAGGCTGATGCCATCGCGCACCGACACCGGGTAGTAGGCGTATTTCTTATAAAAGCCCTCCAGCGTGAGGCGCGTGGCCTTGCCCGGCAGCCACTCCAGCCCGGCCACCGCGTGGTCGGAGCGGATGTAGCGGCCGTTGGCGTTCACGCGGTTGCCGGCCTCGTCGCGGTAGCCCAATAGGGTGCTGGGCGGAATCTTAAAGTAGCGGCCCAGCGAGGCGTTCAGGTTCAACGTTGGAAGCAGGGCGTAGGACACGGAGGCGCGCGGCGAGAGCGTGCGGTCGAGGCGGTAGCCTTCGCGCAGGGCCGTGGTGCCATCGGCCCGCAGGCCGGCCGACACAGTAAGGCGGCTGTCGGCGCCGTAGGTGCGCGTGGCCTGCGCGAAGGCGCCGTAGCGCAAAAAGTCCAGCTCGGTTTGGAAACGAACCGTGACAGCGGGGCTCACGAGCGCGCCGTTCTCATCGCGCACTTCCGACCGAATGCGGTTGATGAGGTTGTTGTCGTAGTGCTGCAACTGGCCCACCACGCCGTAGCTGTACTGCCAGCGGCCCACGCGCTTGTTCACGTCGGCGCGCAGCTTGTTTTCGGTTTCGTGGGTGCGGGCGCCCAGCTTGCGGTACGCTTCCTGGCCCTCAAACCCGTACTCAAACGCATCGGCGTCGTTGGCTTGCTGGGTGCGGCTCAAGGCCACGTTCACGAAGCCGTTCTCGACCAGATGGCGCAGGTTCAGGCCCACGGTGTAGTTCCACTGGTCGATGGTGGGGTTGGAGCGCAGGGTATATTCCTTGGAAGGCGAACTGTTCTTGGGCGCCTTGATTTCGAAGTGGTCAATCGCGCCCAGCCCCAGGCTGGTGAGGGTGGTTTTGGGCGAAAGCTTGGTCGTCGTTTTGAACTGAAAGTCGTAGAAATCGGGCCGGATGGGCAGGTCAATCAGCTTGAACAGGACCTGCAAATAGCTGCGCCGGGCCGAGGCCAGAAAGGTGGTGTTCTTCGTGAGCGGCCCCTCCAACGTAGCCGCGACTTCGGTGCCCGACGTCCGCAGGTTGCCCTGAATCCGCTCCGAATTGCCGTCGCGCTGCCGGAATTGCAGCACCGCACTCAGCGCGTTGTCGTAGCGCGCCTGAAACGCGGAGCTGCTCAGCGTCACGTCTTCAATAAAGCTGACGTTGAGAATGCCCGCCGGCCCGCCGGCGCTGCCCTGCGTCGGAAAGTGGTTGATGACCGGCACCTCGATGCCGTCGAGGTAGTACACGTTTTCGTTCGGTGCGCCGCCCCGGATAATGATGTCGTTGCGGAAGCCGGCCGTGCCGCCGCTGCCCCCGCCGCCCACGCCGGGCAGGCTCTGCACCACCCGCGATATATCGAAGTTGCCGCCGGGGTTGCTCTTGATTTCCTCGGTGGTGAGGCGCTGCACGCTAAGCGGTGTTTCGGCCGTGGCCACCCGAATGGCGCGGCTGGCCGTCACGGTCACCTCTTCCAGGGCCTGGGGGGCAGTGTTCAGTTCCAGGTTGAGGGTATTCACGTTGCCGGTGCTCAGGGCGATGTTGGAGCGCACAAGCGGGTCGTAACCCACGAAAGCGGCGCGCAGGTTGTAGGCGCCGGCTGGTACGCCCGTGAGGCGGTAGCGCCCCTCGGCATCGGTGGCGGTGCCGAATTCTGTGCCTTCCAGCGTGATGCTCACGCCAGGCAGCACTTCCTGGGTGGCACGGTCACGCACGGTGCCGGCTACGGTGCTCACATTTTGGGCGTGGGCCGTGAGCTTGAGAAGAAGGAAAAGCAGCAGGGTAAAAATTCGCATAAATAGGGAAGTAGTAGCGTCAAATAATGTTTGGCTGGAAAGAATTGCCATGCGGCGCGGCGCTCTGCACGACGGACTTATGTGGTGCTGCAGACCATGGAGAGCTTGCTTCTTCCAGAGAAAAAAACAGTTCAGGCAATCCGTGAGCCGAACCAGCCGCGTAGGTGAGGCATCTTTCAAAACATCCAATCATTTACTTATACCGATGAAAAAGACTTTGTTTTCGCTCGCCTTCGTAGCCCTGTTCAGCACTGCCGCTACCACCACTGTTTCGGCCCAGGCTACCAAGACCGTTATGGTAGGCGGCGCGCCCATGTACCCCACGAAAAACATTGTAGAAAACGCCGTTAACTCGAAGGACCACACTACGCTGGTGGCCGCCGTGAAAGCCGCGGGCCTGGTAGAAACCCTGCAAAGCGCCGGTCCTTTCACTGTATTTGCGCCCACCAACGACGCCTTCGCCAAGCTGCCCGCCGGCACGGTAGAAACCCTGGTGAAGGCCGAGAACAAGGAAACCCTCACCAAAATCCTAACCTACCACGTGGTAGCCGGCCGCATGACAGCTTCCGACCTGATGAAGGCCATCAAAGCCGGCAAGGGCACCGCTACCCTCAAAACCGTGAGCGGCGGCACCCTGACGGCCATGGCCAAAGGAAAAACCATTTCGTTGAAGGACGAGAAGGGCGGCGTTTCGACGGTAACCATCGCCGACGTCCTGCAGAGCAACGGCGTCATCCACGTTATCGACTCGGTGGTGCTGCCCAACTAATTTTTCTGAGCTAGCCAACAAACGCAAACAACCGCTGCCGGCCTCGTGCCAGCAGCGGTTGTTTGCGTTTAAGCATCACTGTATAAACGTCAGGATACGCCGTTACGGGCACTCCGTTTCCGCCGTGCGGGCATACTCGTAGCCCAGCCGCAACGCCCGGCGGTAAAACTCGCAGGCGGCCGCTGGGTCGCCGGTGCGGGCAGCCAGCCGGCCCAGCAGAAAATGGGTGCGGCCGTCGCGCGGGTGGGCCTGAAGTACTTGGAAGTACTCGTTGCGGGCCGCGTCGTACCGGCCCAAGGCCGTGAGCGCCAGGCCGCGCACCTGCACGTAATGCCATGGCGTGGCAGCCCCGGCGCGTCGGCGCTGAGCGAGGCCACGGTTCAGGTCAGCCAAGCCTTTTTCTGGTTGGTTGAGGTCGAGCAAGCGGGCTTTGCCGCGTGCCAAGTGGGCGGCGCTCAAAGTGCTGTCGAGCGCCAGGGCCCGGCTTAGGCTCAGCTCGGCGGCCGTGGACAGACCTAGCTCGGTTTCGCAGCGGGCTAGGCGGTAGAGCATATTGGCCGCTACTTGGCGGGGCTGCGGCTGGAGCAGGGCGGCCTGAAAATCGGCCCGGGCGGCGCGCGGGTCGCGGTTCACCAGCAGTTCCAGTTCGCCTCGGCGGCGCAGGGCCGGCGCGTAGTCGGGCCGGAAGTGCAGGGTTTCATCCATAAAGCTGTAAGCAGCCGCCAATTGCTGCTGCCCATACGCCCGCAGGCCATCCTCGTAGTTGCTGGTGGCCGTGACGCGGTCCATGGTCACTTTCACGGCCAGCGTAAACAGCGCGATGCCCAGAATAAAGAGCAGCGTCAGCGTCCAGTCGCGGCGATTAAAACGGGTGCGCTGGCGCGGAATGGTTTGGTAGTGCCGCTCGTGGCTGCCGGCGGGCGGGCGGGTGCGCAGCGGCGCGGGCGGCGGCATGGGCACGCCGTACACGTGCTGCGTGGCAGGACGGTGCTGCTGCTGGCGGCGGGCCTCGTCGGCCCGGCGGGCGGTTTGGGCCAGCTGGAAATCGTAGGTGGCGCGGCGGCCGGGGTCGCTCAGCACGCGGTAGGCCACGGCCACGGCTTTGAACTGGTCTTCAAAGCGCACATCACCGCCGTGCTTGTCGGGGTGGTAGCGCACCACCAGCTGCCGGTAGGCCCGCTTGATTTCGGCGGCCGGGGCGGTGGGAGCTACTCCGAGGACTTGATAATGATTTTGACTCACGCTGGGCACCAAACACAAAGGACTGCACAAAAGTCAGCCACGCCCCGAACTTTTCCGTAGAACCGGCTCAGTCCACTGCCGTTTTCGTACAGCTTTCGGGCTGGTAACGGTTCCTTTTTAATAATTGCCACTCCATTTCGCGCCGTATGATTCTCGACGACGACACCTCCAAAACACCCCGCAACGACAGCCTGATTGGCAACCTGACCGGCTACCTCGACACTCGCATCGACTTGGTGCGCCTAGAGCTCCAGCAAAAGGCGTCGACGGTATTTGTGAGCACCATTCACGGGGCCACCCTGGCCATTCTGGGACTGATGTTCGTCATCTTTCTCAGCGTATTTGCGGGCCTGGCCCTTAATTCGGTCCTTGATAGTCCTTTCTGGGGCTTCGGCATTGTGGCCGGTTTCTACCTGGTACTGCTGATTCTGGTGCTGGTGGGCGTCGACAAAGCCGCGTTCCAGGGCCTCGCCAACAAGGCGCTCAAGGACACCATTTATAAATCTGACAAACGCCAAGCCTAGCCTGCCATGAGTGACCTGCAAAATCCCTTGTTCGACGAGGAAAAAGAATTTTTGGAACGCAAGAAGCTCGAGTACGAGCGGGCCCTGCGCGGCGATGTCGAAGGCATCAAAGAAAAATCGGTAGTTGCCGGCAAAGTGGCCTTGGTGGGCGCGGGCCTGGCGGGTAGCGTTTGGCTCATCACCAAAGCTTTCGGCAGCAAAAAGAAGAAGCGCCGCGCGAAAAACGGCCACGACAACGGCTACGACCGCCACGAGGCCGAAGGCGAGAATTTTGATGAAGGGTTCGAAGGCGACAACGGGTTTGGCGCCGAGTACTACACGGCCGGCAACGGCAAGCGCTACAAAAGCGTCACCTACCGCAAGTCGGCTGCCGATTCTGCGCAGGCGTTCATGGAAAACGAGCCTCAGAAACCCCGCCCCGAGCACGGCCAGGGCCACGAAGCCGACGACTTAGGCTTTGGCTCCAAAGCCGCTCCCCAGGCCCAGCCTGCCACCCCAAGCCCGGTGGCCTCGTCGGCCTTCGACCCCGAAGAATTTGAGGACGACCCGTTCAAAGATTTGCCTTACGACGACAGCCGCCGCTTGCCCGCTTCGCACGCGTTTGATGACGCTGATGGCGAGCAGGAAGCGAATCCTGCGCCGGCCCGCCCAAGCTTCGTGGGCCAGGTCCTGCAGAATTTTCTGAAGTCCGATACCGGCAAGGTTTTGGTGGCCCAGGCCGCCGCCGTGGTGCTGGCCGTGGTGACAAAAAAAGTGAGCGAGTTTTTCCCGGCGGACAAAAATCCCGACCTTGCGAGTTCCCCGGCCGTTGCCCCCGCTGAAACCGGGTTTGCGCCCGCCGTTTCGCTCGCTTCTCCTGATTCCCCGGATGCGTCCACCCACACCCCTGCTATATGACGCGCTCCGGACTCGGCAGCACCAAGGCCGCAAAGCGCTGGCCGTGCTGCTCGACCCGGATAATTTAACCGAAACCAGTCTGTTGGACTTGCTGCGCCTGGCTCAGGCGCACCCGGTCGATTACTTTTTCGTGGGGGGCAGCTTGGTGCTTAGTTCGCACCAGGCTGCCCTCATTGCGTTGATAAAAGAGCATTCGGCGGTGCCCGTGCTGCTCTTTCCCAGCCACAGCCTGCACCTCGACGGCCCCGCCGATGGCGTGCTGCTGCTGTCGCTCATCTCCGGCCGCAACCCCGATTTTCTGATTGGCCAGCACGTAGTGGCCGCGCCACGCCTGCGAGCCAGTGGCCTGCAGCTGCTGCCCACCGGCTACATGCTGGTCGATTCGGGACGCGCCACCACGGCGTCGTACATGAGCGGCACCGTCCCCCTGCCGCATGATAAACCCGGCATTGCCGCCTGTACCGCCTTGGCTGGCGAACAGTTGGGGTTGAAGCTTATGTACTTGGATGGCGGCAGCGGAGCCCAAAACCCGGTATCAGCCGCTATGATTGCGGCCGTGCGGGAAGCGGTTGTGGCGCCCATCATCGTAGGCGGCGGCCTCAACACAGGCGAGAAAGTATACGCCGCCCTAAGCGCCGGGGCCGATGTCGTAGTGGTCGGCAACCACATCGAAGCCGACCCTTCATTCCTGGCCGAAGTAGCGGGCGTAGTGTCCTCCTTCAACGCTGTTGCGGCCGCGGCCGAAGCCTAGAGCAACGCGCCGCTACTGCAAAGCGAATCTTGTTGTGGAAGACAAAACCGTCCTGCTGAGCGCAGTCGAAGCATATCGCGTGCAGTCAGTAAAGTCAATCGGTTGAATTAGTTACAGCTTGCGTCATGCTTCGGCTGCGCTCAGCAGGACGGTTTTTTTATCCGAGTTATTTTACTGAACTCGTGACGAGTGGATTGTACAAATTTCTGTGCCCCTTGCGCGAGCACGCAGCCAATTGTTGCCGTTGCTTTAGTCGATGTGCTGCTTGAGGCCAGCAGTTCCTAAAGAACAGATGCTGCCAGATTTTTGAAAACTTGGCTTATATGGATTGGGTAAATTGGGTGGTGAAGAAATCTTCTTAAAGTGAAATAAGCAGGGGAACTAAGGTTTTATTACGCCATTCTTGCTGTTACCTGTGAAGAACCCGTATTTATCCTGTGCCGAAAGGCTTTTGTTCAGCTTTTATGCGGGCAAAAAGTAAGGGAAATTTGCAGCGTTCTACCCCTCATTAGTTATAGAAGATGTCGCCTCAGCCTCAACTACTGGCCACCGAACAAGGCCGCGAACGCGCAGTGAAATTCGCCCTTTCGCTCACCCACAACACTCCCCTGGCCCCCGAGCACTACGAGCAGGGCTTGCTGCATCAGTTCGTGCGCGGCGAATTGACCATCGACCAAGTGCTGGTGAAGCTGGAGCAGCCCATGTCGGCAGGACCCACGCTGTAGGCAACAGCGCGTGGGCAAAGACCCTCGGCGCTTACGCGTAATGATGCTGAAACACCTGCCGGAAGCGCCTTTTGCCAGTAGCGAAATGCCGGGCGTAATGGCAGCAAGCAGCAGAAAAAAGGTATATTCACAGACATTCAAGCCGTGCCGCGTGTCCGAATTTGCCGACTTCTTTCTGGCACAAGCCGAAGCGAGTGCCCACGTCCAGTTTATCTACGACGTGGCGGCGGGGCGCATCGTATTTATCAACGAGGCCTACGAGAAAGTGCTGCACGGCCGGCGGGCCAGCGTCAACGAGGAGTTGCCCGCGCTGCTGGCCCGCCTGCATCCCGACGACCGGGCGTACCTCGCTCACTACGCCAAGCTGTGGGCCCGCGGCCAGATGCCGGACGAGGCCGAAGTGCGGTTGCAGCACCCCGACCAACCCGACCAATGGTTTTGCCTCACGCCCTCGCACCACGCCAACGCAGCCGGCCGCGTGTGGCTGGGCGGAACCTTGCGCGACATCAGCGTGGAGAAGCGCTACCAACAAAACGCCGACAACTTCAATACCCGCAAAAACGTCACCCTGGAAATCCTCTCGCACGACCTGAGCGCGGCCTTCGCCATCGTGCAGCAAATTGCGCAATACATCGGCGAGGAGGTTGCAATTGCGGCCGACAGCCGGGTAGGGGAGATGTTGCGCGTGCTGGAAAGCACCAGCCAAAACAGCGTGAAGATGATTCGCGACCTTATCAACCTAGAGTTTCTGGCCTCGGCCAACACGGACTTGAAGCGCGACCGAATAGAAGTCGGCGCCGCCTTGCGCGCACCCCTCGAAGATTTGCAGCGGGAGCAGGACCTGCTGGGCCATCCGTTTGCTTACACGCTGCCGGCGGAGCCCGTTTATGCCCGGCTGGATGTGAACAAGATAACCCAGGTGCTCACCAACTTGGTCAGCAACGCCATCAAGTTTACGCCGGATGGGAAGCGGGTGGCGGTGCGGGTAGAAGCCGCGGCGGGCAGCGTGCGCATCCACGTCAGCGACGAAGGAATCGGGATTCCGGTGGCCTTGCAGCCCTATTTGTTCGAGCGCTTCACCAAAGCGCGGCGGGCCGGGCTGCGCGGCGAGCAAACCACCGGCCTGGGCCTGGCAATTTGCAAAACCATCGTGGAATGGCACCAGGGTACCCTGCGCGTGTACAGCACCGAAGGCCAGGGCACCACCTTCACGGTGGAAATCCCGCAAGCCCCCGGCCCCGACGGGCAACCCGCCAGTGCCGCCACGGGTGAAAAAACCAGTTGAAAGTGGGCGGCGGGAATAAATTCCCGAAACGCAAAAACCCGAAAAACACTTCTGCCCAGCAGAAAGGATTTTTCGGGTTTTTGCTATGGAGCCTCTTATTGGACTCGAACCAACGACCTGCTCATTACGAATGAGCTGCTCTACCAACTGAGCTAAAGAGGCTTGTTTCCCCACCAACGCTTTCGGAAGGGACTGCAAAGATAGGCAACGCGCCGGACGCCGCGCAACCGCCCCGCGGAAAAGTTTAGCAACCCCGCCGCCGGGGCCGCGTTTGACAAATTACCAATTACTGCTTCCATGAAACTACTGCCTTCTCTCGGCGCGGGCCTGGCCGGCGCCCTTGCCCTCACGGCTTTGCACGAAACCGCACGCCGCCTGCGCCCTGCCGATGCGCCGCGTATGGACATTCTCGGCATGCGCGGCCTGCGCAAGCTGCTGGCCAAAGCCGACGCCCCGCAGCCCGACGATGAAACCGCCTTTGGCCTGACCATGGCCGGGGATGTGATTTCCAACGCGCTTTACTACAGCTTGGTGGGCAGCGGCCGGCACGCGGTGCGCCGGGGACTGCTGCTGGGTGTGGCGGCCGGTGTGGGCGGCGTGGTATTGCCCGGCCCGTTGGGCTTGGGCGAAGCCCCCAGCAACCGCACGCCCCAAACCCAACTGATGACCGTGGCGTGGTATAGTGTGGGCGGATTGGTGGCCGGAGCGGTAGCGCAAGCCCTCCGCAAGGCACGAAAGCGGCGCTAAATTGGGGTAGGTTGTACCTTGCGGCGGCATTTACCATTTTAGCTCTATGCGTTTCTGGCTCATTCTAATTCTTGTGATTTTTGCCCTGCGCTACCTGCTGCCCATTGTGCTGCGGCTGGTGTTGGCGGGCTTTGTGCGCAAGCAAATGCGCAGCGGCGGCTTCGTGGTGCCGCCACCGGCGCGGCCGGGCCCACCGCCCGCGCCGGGCCAAGTGCGCGTAGACTACGTGCCACCCGTAGCCGCGGAACCTGAAAAACCAAAGGGCTTTAAAGGTGGAGAATATGTTGATTTTGAGGAGGTAAAATAAACGAAGAGCGGAGGCGAATCTTGGTTTTGAGTAGGGTTTGCGGTAGAGGCATGAGCGGCCCGACCGAAGTATTAAACCCAACGCCCAGAAAATGGCGGAACGGTAAGTTGAGCCTTCGCGTGGTTCTACTGTACCTTCGGGCACGTTTTTGTGTTCCCTCAAAATTGCCCTAATGGCTGCTGTTGTTTCTGCTTCTCCTATTTCGTCCGCGCCGTGGTGGCAGCGGGCCCTGCCGCACGTGCTGGCGGTGCTGTTCTTTGTGGTGCTGGCGTGCTTGTATTTCTCGTCCATCATGTTCGAGGGCAAGACCTTAGCCCAGCACGATATTACCCAGTTTCAGGGCGGCGCCCACGAGGCCCAGGAGTACGCCAAGGCCATGGGCCGGGAAGCCCTGTGGACGAATTCCATGTTTTCGGGCATGCCCACCTACCTCATCAGCCTGCACTTTCCGGGCGATTGGTCGGGCTACTTGCAGCGCATCATGACCTTGGGCCTGCCCGCTGTGGTGGCCAATTTGTTTCTGGCGCTGCTCTGCGGCTACATTTTGCTGGTGGCGTTGGGCGTGCGGCCGCTGGTAGCCGTGGCCGGGGCCGTGGCGCTGGGCTTTTCGAGCTACAACCTCGCCATTCTGGCCGCTGGCCACAACACCAAAAGCATTGCCCTGGCCTACGCGCCGCTGGTGCTGGGCGGCGTGCTGGTGGCCTACCGCCGCGATAAGTGGCTGGGCGCCGCGCTGTTTGCCGTGGGCCTCACCCTCAACGTGCGCGCCAATCACCTCCAGATTACCTACTACCTGCTGCTGCTGGTGGCCATCTTCGGCATCATCGAGTTGGTGGCGGCTTACCGCGCCGGTCGCCTGCCCGAGTTTATGAAGCGCACCGCGTTGCTGGGCCTGGGGGCCGCGTTGGCCGTGGGCGTCAGCTTCGGCCGCCTCTATACCACCCTCGAATACAGCAAGTACAGCAACCGCGGCCGCACCGAGCTAACAACCGCAGCCCCCGGCCAGGCCCCCGCCGCCAGTGCCGCTGACGAGAGCACCGGCGTTGACCGCGACTACGCCTTTCAGTACAGCTACGGCGTGGGCGAAACCATTACGCTGCTGATTCCCAACTTCTACGGCGGGGCCAGCTCCATGCCGCTCGGCACCGATTCTAACTTGGCCAAAGCGGGCCTGCCGCAGGAATACTTGGCGGGCATGCCCACTTACTGGGGCCAGCAGAGCTACACCGCCGGGCCAGTTTATATGGGCGCAGTGGTATGCTTCCTGTTCATTCTGGGCTTGTTTGTGGTCGATAAGCGCACGCGCTACTGGCTGCTGGCGGGTACGGTCTTGTCCATTCTACTGGCCTGGGGCAAGAACTTCGAGACCTTCAACTACTTGATTTTCGATATTCTGCCTGGTTATAACAAGTTCCGGGCGGTGAGCATGGCGCTGGTTATCGCGCAGTTGGCCATCCCCATTCTGGGCGCGCTGGCCCTGAGCCGCGTGTTGCGGCCGCGGGCCGCTGCTCAGCCCCTGGCTCCTGCCGATGCCCAGCAACACCCCGCACTCGCCAAGGCTGCCGGGGCTGCCAAAGCTCCTATCTCGGCCGAGGCCGCCGCGTTGCTGCCCAAAGTGCTTTATGCGGGTGCCATCACGGCGGGTATTTGCGTGCTGGCGTATCTGGCCAGCTTCAGCTTCGATTTTGCAGCACCCATTGATGGGGAACTGACCAAGCAAGGCTTCACGCCGGAACTGTTGGGGGCCCTGCGCGCCGACCGCGCCGATTTGCTGCGCGGCGACGTGTGGCGCGGGTTGTTTTTCATCGGGGCGGCGCTGGCCGTGCTCTATTTCTACCTCAAAGGCCGCTTGAACATGGTGCCCGCGGCGGCCCTTATGGTGTTTTTGGTACTGGTCGATTTGTGGGGCGTGGACAAGCGCTACCTCGGCACCGATAAGTTCCAGAGCGAGACCATTGCCCAGGCCTTCCAGCCGTCGCCCGCCGACCAGTTGATACTGCGCGATTCGGGCCTGAGCTACCGCGTGCTCAACATGCAGAACCCCTTCAACGAAGCGCAAACTTCCTACTTCCACAAGAGCATTGGCGGCTACCACGGCGCCAAGCTACGCCGCTACCAAGACCTCATCGAGCGGCAGATTTCCAACAATAATCAGCAGGTGCTCAACATGCTGAACACGCGCTACCTCATCACCGGCGACCCCAAGCAGCCGGTGCAGCGCAACCCCGGCGCCCTGGGCAATGCCTGGTTTGTGCGCGAGGTGAAAGCCGTGAACAGTCCTGACGAGGAAATGGCGGCCCTCAGTACCCTCAACCCTGCCACCGAAGCGGTGGTGGACGTGAGCAAATTTCCGCAGCAAAAAGCGGCCAGTTACGACGTTACCGGCTCTACCATCACGCTGTCGGGCTACACGCCCGACGAGTTGAAATACAGCTACACGGCTAAAAATCCCGGCCTGGTAGTCTTCTCCGAAATTTACTACGCCGATGGCTGGCAGGCCTTTATTGATGGCAAGCCAGCGCCGCACCTCCGGGCCAACTACGTGCTGCGGGCTATGCAGGTGCCAGCCGGCTCGCACACCATCGAGTTCAAGTTTGAGCCCAAGGCGTACGCAGTGGGTAATGCGGTTTCGCTCGCATCCAGCATTGCCCTGCTCTTGGTGATGGTGGGCGCGGTAGTGTATGCCGTGCGCCGCAAGCGGGGAGTTGATGCCCCGGTAGCCGCCGTGCCGGTGGCCTAAAGAAACCAAAGCAACAACGGGCAAAGAGTTGCGATGTGCTAGCAGAACGGCATTTTATCGCCGAAACACTCGAACGTCCTGCTGAGCGCAGCCGAAGCATCTCTACCGCAATAGTAAAATAAATTACTGCTGCGGGAGAGATGCATCGGCTGCGCTCAGCAGGACCGTATAATTAGGTTCCGAACATTCCTCCTGAAGCAACGGTGCTCACCTAAACGTCCTGCTGTGCATGCCGACTGCCACTGACTTGCTGCAGGAAATAACGGAGCCCGCCGCTGAGCAGCAGGGAGTGCGCTTGCTGCTGTGGCGCGATGACCTAGCGCATCCGGAATTGCCCGGTAACAAGGCCCGCAAGCTCAAATTCAACCTGGCTGCGGCCCGGCGGCAGGGCCACCACAAGCTGCTGACGTTTGGTGGCGCATATTCCAACCACGTTGCCGCCGTGGCCACGGCCGGCCGGCTGTTTGGCTTCAACACCATTGGCCTGATACGGGGTGAACCCACAGCGGTGCCCAACCCTACGCTGGCCCAGGCCGCCGCCGACGGCATGGCCCTGCATTACCTCGACCGCACCGCCTACCGGCGCCGGGCCGAGCCCGATTTTATCGCTGAGCAGCTGGCGCGTTTCGGTGCGGCCTATGTGCTGCCCGAGGGGGGCACCAACGCCCTTGCCTTGCCCGGCTGTGCCGAATTGGTGACCGAGCTTCAGGCGCAAACAGCTTTTGATGCGGTTGCCGTGGCGGTGGGCACGGGAGGGACTTTGGCCGGCTTGCTCACCGGTTTGGCGGGCGAGCAACAGGCTGTGGGCGTGGCCGCTCTAAAAAATGGTAGCTTCCTGCGCGCCGAAATTGACACGCTCACGCAGCAGGCCCAGGACCGAATATTTACCAATTATTCGGTGCAAACCGACTATCATTTTGGTGGCTATGCTAAATATTCGGCTCCGCTACTGGCTTTTATTCAGCAGTTTGGAGTGCGGCACGGCGTACTGCTCGACCCGATTTATACCGGGAAACTGCTATTTGGCGTGCTTGATTTGATTAAGCAAGGATATTTCCGGCGCGGCAGTACGGTAGTTGCCATTCATACCGGAGGCTTGCAGGCCTGGGCGGGTTGGCATGAGCGGTTTGGCCGCGCTGGGTAATGGCGCCGCCGGCTTTTGGCTTTACCGTTGCGGCTTCAGGAAGTGTGCTATTTCCAAAGAGGCCAACACGAACACCACCGACAAAACCGGCGCCAAAAACCGCACATCCCAATCGTCGACGGTGAGCATGATGATGGCCGTTTGCAGCAAGAGAATGGCTGCTAAAAACACCCGTGCCGGCCGCCAGATAGCCGGGCGCCACGCAGCCCGCGCCGCCAGCCAATAGGCCGGCCACAACACCGCCACGCCCACCACCCGGTGCGCCAGCGAATAATGCGGCTTGAGGTAGCTGATGAAAACAAAAAGCTTGCCCAGCATCAACCGACCTAAATAGACTGGGTTGTGAAAGGCGAAGTAGAGCACCCGCGCGGCGGGGCCGGTGCCGGGCGGCGGCATGTTCAGCGGTTCGACCTGGTGCACGGCCCAGAGCTGGTAGCGGAATATGAGCTCGCCCCGCTCGTAGGTATCCATGAGGTAATAGGTGGCGAGCTGGTGGTCGAGCGCCTGCCACAGCAAGGGCGATAGCAGCACCAGCAGCAGCAGGGCGGCGCGCCAAGCCCGCGGGTCATGCCGGCGTCGCAGCACATCGAGCCCCGCCACCCCCGCGGCCAAGCCCACCATGAAGCCATTGGGCCGGGTCAGGGCCGTGAGCAACAGGGCCAAGAACAACACCGCCCAGTCCTGGAGCTGGCCCTTGCGCACGCGGGTGAAGGCCCCGAACGACAGCGCCACCATGCTGATAAACAGCGACTCGGTGAGCAGAAAGACGTTGAAGCGCTGAATATCGGGCCAGACGATGAAGAGCAACGTGGCTACGGCCGCGGCTTCGCTCCGGCCATTGGCCAAGCGGCGGGTGCCCCGGTAAATGGCTCGCGTGGCCAACGCCGAAACGGCCATTTGGCCCGCTACGATGCCCCACCAGCCCAGGCCCAGCCATAGCCAAAGGCTTTGAAATAGCGGGTACAGCACGTAGCGCAGGTTGTGGCCGGAATCGAAGTGGCCGCGCTCGGCAATATTAGCGGCGTATTCGAGGTAGCGGGCGCTGTCGTTGGCAAAGTGCGGCCCGTGAAACTGCCGCAGGTACACCAGCTGCACCAGCACCCACAACCCCAGCAGCACGGCCCGGTGGTGCGGCCACAGGCGCAGGCCCAGCGAACGTAAAAGGAAAAATACCCGCATCGCCTACAAAGCTAGCTGCCCGCGCTGCCGAACACCGCCCCGCCGTCCTCGTACTGTAGAGCCTATGAACCTCATTCGTCTTTTTCGCCGCTTGCTGCCGCTGTTGTTTTTGGTGGGCCTGGGCTGGTTTCTGTGGCGCAAAGTGAGCCCCGCGCTCGACGACCTGAACACCATGACGGATACGCGCCCGCAGGTGACTGTGACCCACAACACGGTGCTAACGCAGGTCGAAGCCCTCGGCCGTTTGGAGCTGGTGCGCTACCGTTTCAAAGACGTGGTGGAGTACAAGCGCCGCACATACCGGTTTCTGCCCGAGTCCAAAGTGGCGCTGGTGGTGGCGGGCGAAGCCGTGGGCTGCATCGATTTGCGCAAGCTCAAGCCGCAGGATGTGGTGCTGGAAGGCGACTCGGTGGTGCGCGTGTCGCTGCCCGCGCCCGAGTTGTGCAGCTTCCAGATAAACCACAACCAAAGCCGGGTTTTCAGCACCGAAAATGGCCTTTTTCAGGATGCTGAACTGGTGGACGAAGGGTACAAATACGCCGAAGCACAGGTGCGCAACGCCGCGCTCCAGTCTGGCATTCTGGCCGCCACCCAGCGCAATGCCGAGCAGATTCTCGTGCCCATGCTGCGCACCCTCACCGGCCGCCGCGTGATACTGGGCCAGCAAATGCGCCTGCCAGAAGCGGGCCCCAAGCAGTAGCGTGGACTCTGCGAGTCCACGCCTAGGGCGGATATCCGATGTATCGTTCGTGTAGACGCGGACTCGCAGAGTCCACGCTACTTTATTGCTACTCTTCGTCTTCCGGTGCTTTGCCCAAGTCGTCAAGCGCGATTTTGATTAAGTCCTGCTCGTAGCCTTTGCCGGTGAGGTACTGCGAGATTTTCATGCGGCGCACGCGCGGGTTCTTTTCCTTTTCCTGGCGGTCTTTTTTCTCCATCACGTCGACCAGGTTCTGGTAATACTCCTCGCCGTCAATCTCCTTCATGCCCGACTTGATGCAGTACTCGCTGATTCCTTTCTGCTTGAGCTCTTGCATAATGCGGCGGCGCCCCCACTTCTTGTGGCGGTAATGGCCGCGCACAAACGCCTGGGCAAACCGCTCTTCGTCGAGCAGCTTTTCGCGGCTGAGGCGGATGATGATTTCGCCGGCTTCGTCCTCGTCCAAGCCGTAGGAGCGTAGCTTTTGCTCCACTTCTTTCTGGGTGCGTTCCTGGTAGGCGCAGAAGGCGGCAATCTTTTGCAAGGCTTCGCCGGGCGTGTACTGCTTGGGCGTTTTGTCGGTTTTGAACATAGAAATCGGCTTGTGAAGGGCCAGTCATTCTGAACAATGCGTTCGGCACTTCGTTACCCAACCGGGCACACATTTGTGCAATTAACACGTGGGCACCGGCTCACCTTGCGGTTTGAAACTGGATATTTCCCCCGGCATTCGCCAGATGTTGCTGAGCACCTTGCTCTTCGCGGGCATGAATGCCTGCGTAAAGCAACTGCACCACCTGCCCGCACTGGAAATTATTTTCTTCCGGTCCATCTTTTCCATTGTGGCCAGCTACGTGGCGCTGCGGCAGCTGGGCGTGGCGCCGTTCGGCAACAATTACCGCCTGCTCATCAGCCGCGGCAGCACGGGGGCGCTGGCACTGGTCTGCTACTTCCTGGCCTTGCAAAACCTGCCGCTGGCCACGGCCGTGACTGCACAATACCTGGCCCCGATTTTCACGGCCGTGATGGGCATTTGGTTGGTGCGCGAGCCGGTGCGCGGCTGGCAGTGGCTGTTCTTCGCGCTGAGCTTTGGCGGGGTGGTGCTGGTGCAGCAGGGCGGGCCCGTGAGCACGGTGGCCGACACGGCCGGTTCGGATGCGGCGGGCTTAGCATTTTTGGGCGTGGGCGTGCTGGGCGCGCTGCTTTCGGGGCTGAGCTACAACGCTATCCGCAAGCTGCGCGGGCGCGAGCATCCCATGGTAATCGTGTTTTATTTTCCTTTGATTTCGCTGCCGCTGGCGGCAGTGGGCTGCCTTTTTCAGTGGCAAACGCCGCAGGGTTTCGACTGGCTCTGGCTGCTGGCGTGCGGCGCGTTCACGCAAGGCGCCCAAATCACGATGACCCGTGCCTACCAGCTTGAGCGCCTGAGCCGTGTGGCACCGCTCAACTACCTCGGCCTGTTTTATGCACTGGCCTTGGGCTACGTATTCTTTGCCGAAGTATTTGGCCCCTTGGCCTACGGCGGCATGGCGCTGGTGCTGCTGGGTGTGGGCCTGAATGCCTGGTACACCAGCCGGATTGATGCCCGCGCCGCGGCCCTGAAACCCGCCGAAGAAGTCGTGGCGTAGCCGAATTGCCGCTGTCGTATTGGTAAGCAAAACCGCTTTTTATGCCGGTCATGCTGAGCGCAGTCGAATCATCTCGCTCGCATCGTTCACCGGTTGATTTAGTGGCAGCACGCGAGATGCTTCGACTGCGCTCAGCATGACCGGCGAGGTTTGTGGGTGAAAAATGCTCCTTGTTTTAATATCCAAAGTCCCAAGCAACTGTTGGCACTCAGGCGGCATCAGTTGAGAGGAGGCCGTAACTTGCTCAGGTCCTTTGTTCTGCTTTATGCTATTTGCTGTGTTGCGTCTGCCCGCTGTTCTGCTCCTACTCATTTGGTTACCAATTGTTAGTCATGCCGGCGTTATCAAAGGCACGGTGAGCGGTGCCAACCAGCAAGGCCTGGCTTTTGCCAACGTGGCGGTGCGCGGCTCGGCCACCAGCACGGGCTCGAACGAGCAGGGCGAGTTTCAATTGCGGTTGCCGGCGGGGCAATACGAGCTGGTGTTTCAGTACGTGGGCTACCGGCCCCATATTCAGCCGGTGCGCGTGCAGGGCGGCGATACCGTGCTGACGGTGAACGTGACGCTACAGCCGGAATCCTACAACCTGGGCGAAGTGTTGGTGAAATCCACCGACCGCGACCCGGCTTACGCCATCATTCAGCAAGCCCAGCAGTGGCGGGCCTACCACCGGCGCGAAGTAGCCGCCTACCGGGCCCGCGTCTACATCAAAAGCCTGGGCCGCATCAACGACACGCCCGAAAAAATCATGGGCCTGTTCAAGCTCGGCCCGGACATCAAAAAAGGCATTTTTTACCTCTCCGAAAGCCTGTCCGACATTAGCTTCGCCCAGCCCAATGTGGTGAAGGAGCGCATGATATCGAGCCGGGTGAGCGGTGACTCGCGGGGCATCAGCTTCAACCGAGCCAGTGCGGCGCGCAACCTCGGTTTCTACGAAAACCTCATAAAACCAGGTTTTTCGGAGCGCGGCTTCGTGTCGCCCATTGCCAGCAATGCCATGTTGTTTTACAAGTACGAGCTGGTGGGCAGCACGCCGCGGGGCAGCGAAGTGGTGCACAAAATCCGGGTGATTCCGCGCCGCCGCACCGACCCCGTTTTCACGGGCTTCATCTACATCGTCGACAATTCTTGGCGCATTCATTCCGTGGATTTGAACCTCGACAAAGACGCCCAGATTGACTACGTTGATGCCCTGCACATTGCCCAGCAGTACGTGCCCGCGCCTGGCAACCCCAACGTGTGGCTTATTCAGTCGCAGCAAATCCGGGCCGAGCTATCGGGCTTGGGTTTCAAGGGCTCGGGCTACATCACGGCCGTGCTGTCCAACTACGCCAACGTGGTGCCGACATACCCCACGCCGCCCGCCGCCAAAACCGCTCCGCCCGTGGTGGTAGAGGCCAAAGACGATGCCCCACTCGGCCAGGAAACCGCCGCCCAAATCCGCAAGCGCAAGCCCGACCTGCGCGGCCTCAACGCCCAGGTGCGCAAGCAGGTGAAGCGGGCCGTGCGCGACTCCCTCAAAAACGACCCTTTTGCCCAAATGCCGCGCGGCCAGGTGCAGCTGGTGGAAAAAGGTGTGAACGAGCGCGACTCGGCCTACTGGGACCAAGTGCGCCCCGTGCCGCTCACCGCCGAGGAAACAAAGGATTACGCCGTGAAGGACAGCACCGAAGTCATCCGCGAATCGCGCCCTTACCAAGATTCGCTCGACCGGAAACGCAACGAGTTCGAGCCCATCAACCTGCTGATTGGTGGCTATACGCACCAGAATACCTTCAAAAAGCAGTCGGTGGCGGTGCTGCCGCTGGCCCAGATTTTTCAGTATAACACCGTGGAGGGCGCGGTGCTGAATGCCCAGGCCGTGTTCCGGCAGCGCACCGACGACCGGCGCAATTTCACCCTCACGCCCACGCTGCGCTACGGGTTCAGCAGCAAACAGCTGAACCCGAGCCTGGCAGCCACGTGGCAGCTGCACCCGGCCAAAATCAAGCAATTCTCGCTCCTGGTGGGCCGCACGGTGGAGAATTTTGACCGCAACTCGCAGCTCACGCCCGCCATCAACACCCTCTACACGCTCTACGCTAACCGCAACTACGCCAAGCTCTACCGGCGCGACGGCGCGGAACTGTCTTACCTCACCGAGCCCGTGAATGGCCTCAACCTGGTGACCAGCGTGAGTTACTTTGACCGCCGCGAGCTGTTCAACACCACCACCGAGTTGCTGCGCGACGTGCGCGGCCGGGCCTTCACGCCCAACCTGCCGGTGAGCGAAGAGTTGCCCAATCCTAGCTTTGGCAGCAGCCAGGCGCTGGCCGTGGGGCTGTCGATGGATTACAAACCCGGCCAGCGCTACATCAGCCGGCCCGATGGCAAGTTCAACCTCGGCTCGAAGTGGCCCACGTTCAACGTACAGGGCCGCATGGCGGTGCCGGGCGTGCTGGGCTCCGACGTGCGCTACACGCTGCTGCAAGCCGGCGTGCGCGACAACGTGCCGCTGGGGCTGCTGGGTACTAGCACTTTCCGGATGAACGTGGGCAGCTTTGTGGGGCGGAAACGGGGCATGCAGTTCATGGACTACCGCCATTTTTCCGGCAACCAAACCATCCTGGCCGGCAGCTTCAGCAACTTCCAGCTGCTCGACTACTACCGCTTCAGCACCAACAGCAGCTACCTTGAAGTCCACTACGACCACCACTTCAACGGCTTCTTTCTCAATAATATCCCGCTGCTGCGCAAGCTGAAGTGGCAGGAAGTGGCCTCGCTCAACTACCTCGCCACGGGCCAGGCCGGCCACTACGTGGAGCTGGGTGTGGGCATCGAGCACATTTTCAAAGTGCTACGAGTCGATTTCTATTCCGCCCTGCAAAGCGGGGAGAAGCTAGGCACCGGTGTGCGGATTGGGCTGGGCTTCTAAATGAGCAGTAGTGGCGTGTGCCTGCCGCCTCGGGTGCGTGTGTTTCCTGCTTGGCGCAACTGCTTGCTCCCTGTTGTCAGGAGTTCACGAAACTCATGGACCATCCGAATTAAATGAACTTTGAAAGGTGAACGAGTTTCTTAAACTCAATGTGAGTCGCAGGGGACTTTACCAGCCTGACAAGGGGCTATGAGCAGCAGTCTAGCAAAAGGAGCCATTTGCTTGGTAGGTGGCAGACCGTAGTGGCGGCTGCTGTGCAGAAAGCCAGCCATCGTTATAAGCGGGTTTTGAGGGCGGCCACGAAGTCCTCCAGCGCCATGCGGCAAGGCACTTGGCTTTTGTCGTAATGCATGATGGTATCCCAGATTTCGACCCGTTTCTGCTCGAAGTAGATGAGTACTTGGTACACGTTGCCTTCGTCCTCAAACAGGGCTTGTTTCGCTTCCTGGGCCACGGCAATGCGCCGCAGCAGCTGCTGCGCCCATTGCTTGGGCACTTCTATTTCTAAGTATGATTCCAAAGTAGCGTACACCATAGCTTATTCAGTTCACGCAAAGGGTCGTGGCTGTTGCAGAACTCACGGGTCGGTTCAGAAACAAGGTAAGCGGGCGATGAGGCGCGTGTAAAAGGCCCATTTGAGCACGTTTCCCGCGTCGGCGAACCCGTCGAGCGTTCGCCTGGTGCGGCTAGACCGGGTTCTGCAACAGCCACGGTCGTTTCTTGACCCATATCGAATGACCTCATCTGCGCTTCGGTTCTGGAACTCCCAATACTTGACTTGTGCAGGGCCCAGCTCCCAACAGCGGTTTGACACGGTTAAAACGGCGCCTGAAAAGAGGGCCACGTGAAATAGAGCACCGCCCCTTGCATCAGCGTCAGCAATAAGGTAACGCCCCAGAAAGCGGCTTTGTGGTTTTTATGGTGCAGCAGCAAAATAGCCGCCCACGCGCCGGGAGCCGCGCCGGGCAGCGTAACCAAGTGCAGCGTTTTTTCGGAAATGCGCCGCTGGTCCCGTTGGGCTTTCCGTTTATCCAAGGCGAACAGCAGGAAACACAGAAGATTGAAAAACAACAGGCAACTCAAGATTATTGTCATGGTGCGGGAAGCGGGGCCGCAAGGTATGGAGCTGCGTTCAAGGAAAGGGTGATTCAACCCACCACCTCACGGATTCTTCACCGCCCGCATCAAATTCTTAAGCGCTGCAACCGGATAAGCCTTGCCCCGCGATACCACGGCGTCAATTTGCTTGATGTTGGCGATGTTCTCCAACGGGTTGGCGGTCAGGAGGAGCAGGTCGGCGTCTTTGCCGGGGGCGATGGTGCCAGTGCTGTTGGCCACGCCCATGAACTTGGCGCCGTTGATGGTGGCGGCTTGCAGCGCCTGCAGGGGCGTGAGGCCGGCTACGACCAACTGCTGGAGCTCGTCTTGCAGGGAGGCGCCGGGGTAAATGAAGGAGTTGAACGGCCCGCTGTCCGAGCCGGCCAGAATGGAGACGCCGGCCGCCTGCATCAGCGGCACCAGGGTGTAAAACTTGGCCTCCAGCTTTCGGCCAAACGCCTGGGCGGCGGGCGACTGCTGGCGGGCGCTGGCCAGCCGCCGAGTATAGGTGGCCTGAATCTTGGGGTCTATGTACGCCCGTAGCGTGTCCTGGACGTGGTTGTTTTCTGACAGCTCGCTCAGGGTTTTGCCAATGAATAGCGTGGGCACCACGGCCGTTTTGCGCTTCGCCATGAGCTTGAAAATGCGGTCGGCTGCCTCTGGGCTGTACGTGTCGTACACGGCCGGCAGCACCGCAAACAGGCCCAGTGGCTTCGGCGTTTTCAGGCTGTTGCGCACCAGCGCCGTGAGGCTGTCTTCCTTGCTGGACGCCGCCTTGAACACGTAATACAAGTGTTCGGTGGCATCGAGGCCGCGTTTCACGGCCTCGCCCAACGTCACGGAGTAAGGCATGTGGCCGGTCGTTTTCAGCCCCCGCTTCTGGGCCTGGGAAATGGTGTTGAGGTAAGCTTCGCCGGAAATCTTGCTGTCGTAAATCTTCACATAGTCCACCCGCAGCCGCTTCAGCGAATCGACAGCTTGGCGAATTTGGGCTGGCGTTTCTACTTCCAGCGAGCCGGGCCAATAGGCCTGGGGGCCGTCAATCTTGGGGCCAGAGGTGAAGATGCGCGGCCCGGCCAACTTGCCGGCGTCCATGTCGTCGCGCCACTGAAATACGCTGGGCGTGAGGTCGCCGCCGGCGTCGCGCACCGTGGTCACGCCGTGGGCCAGAAAGAGCGTCAGGCTTTTGCGGTTGGCGGCAATGAGGCTGTCGCCGCCCCGGAAATGCACGTGCATGTCCCACAGGCCCGGAATGAGGTAGCGGCCGTTGCCGTTCACGTACTGCTTGGCCGCGTAGCTGTCGCGGTCAGCGGGGTCCACGCCCACAATCTTGCCCTTCGAAACCGTGACTACTTGGTTGGGTTTGAGCTGGCCGGTCAGCACGTCCACCACCGTTACGTGGTTGATAACCACGTCGTAAATCTCCAGCTTGGTGGGCCGGCGGGCGCAGTCGGCCAGCAGCACGGCCAAACTCAGGCCAAATAGCAAACGAAAGAATTTCATGTAGGAAATGGACAAGCGGCGGGCGGCAAAGTTAGAAGGGTATTCGGACCATGAACCCGGCCAACGAGTCATCTTCGTTTTCCATGGTAAAGGGGCCGAGTTCGCCTTCGGCAATGAGGACGAAGGGAATGTTTGGGAATGTTAATTTTCGGCACATGCTTCGACTAGCTCAGCATGACAAATGCGGCGGCTTGCCAAAGGCCGAATATGCTCCAAGCAGCCCAGAATCAACGCCAGCGTACTTTCTGGCTGGCTTTGCTTGCGTGCAGGCGGGCGGGCACGCTGGCCAGAATCAGGTCGCGAAGGGCGGTGAGCAGCGTGGTGCGCACAAACCCGTGATGCACCACTAAGCTCACCTCCCGCACCGGCACCGGGGCTTCAAATCGTTTGATGAGCGGGTTGCGGTCTACCTCATCTAGCATGGCCAGCTCGGGCACCAGCGTGTAGCCGTGGTGGCGGCGCACCAGTTCCTTCAGGGTTTCAATGGAGCCGCTCTCGTAGGTGATGGCGCCGGTAGGGGAGGCCGGGCCGCACAAGTTCAGTACCTGGTTGCGGAAGCAGTGGCCCTGCTGCATCAGCCAGAGGCCGGAGCTTTGCAAGTCGGTGGGGCGCACAGTGGTTTTGGTGGCCAGCTCGTGCGTCTCCGAAGTCAGCACCAAAAACGGCTCGTCCAGCAACGGCAGCTCGTGTAGCTGCCGGTCATCGAGTGGCGTCACCAGCAGGCCCACGTCGAGGCGGTGCTCTTTGAGCTGCTGCATGATTTCCTCGGAGCGCAATTCTTCTACCCGCACCCGCAGGTCGGGGTAGGCCGTGGTAAGGCCCACCAAAAAGCGCGGCACCAGGTAGGGCGCTAGCGTGGGAATGACGCCCAAGCGCAGCTCACCTACTACTTCGCCTTTTTCTACCTGCACCAGTTCCCGCAGCAGTTGAGCTTCGCGGAGCACCAGCCGGGCCTGGGCAATGACTTTGGCGCCCACGGCGGTGGGCTCGGCGCCGCGCTGGGTGCGGTCGAAAAGCAGCACCCCCAGCTCTTCTTCCAGCTTCTGCACCTGCACGCTGAGGGCGGGCTGGCTCACGCAGCTTTTTTCAGCCGCGAGACCGAATTGGCGGTGCGTATCAAGCGCGACGAGGTAAGTGAGTTGCTGTAGGTTCATGGGCAGCGGAAGAAGTAGACCGTCCTGCGTCACGGTACTCTGCATGGCGATACATCAAATATAATCTGTGGTTATAAAATCATCTGCAAAATCAATTTTGATTATGGAATGGTAAGTCGGACTTTTGTTAGGCGCCCGTCCATATGGTGCCATTTTACTTTATTTATCAAGCTGTTCATGGAAGAGTCAACCCAACCGAAGACGCTGACCACCGCGTCGGGTCGCCCTATTTTCGACAACCAAAACTCGCAGTCGGCGGGAGCGCGCGGCCCTTTGTTGTTGCAGGACTACTTCCTGCACGAGAAGTCGGCTCACTTCAACCGGGAGCGTACGCCGGAGCGCGTGGTACACGCCAAAGGCAGTGGTGCGTATGGCAAATTCACCGTCACGCACGACATCACCCACCTCACCCGCGCCAAGCTGTTCGCTAAAGTGGGCAACGAGTGTAAGATGTTCGCCCGTTTCAGCACCGTGGGTGGCGAAAAAGGTTCGGCCGACACCGAGCGCGACCCCCGTGGCTTCGCTCTGAAGTTCTACACTGAAGACGGCAACTGGGACCTAGTGGGCAACAACACGCCGGTGTTCTTCGTGAAAGACCCGCTGAAGTTCACTGACTTCATCCATACCCAGAAGCGCGAGGCGCGCAGCAACCGCAAGTCGCCCACCATGATGTGGGACTACTGGAGCCTCAACCCCGAGAGCCTGCACCAGGTCACCATTCTGATGAGCGACCGCGGCACGCCCTACGGCTACCGCCACATGCACGGCTACGGCTCGCACACCTTCTCGCTGATAAATGCCGCCAACGAGCGGGTGTGGGTGAAATTCCACTTCCGCACCCAGCAGGGCGTGAAGAATTTCAGCGATGCCGATGCCAAGATGATGAAGGCCGAGGACGCCGACTTCGCGCAGCACGACTTGGTGGACGCCATCGACAACGGGGATTTCCCGAAGTGGACGATGTTCATCCAGACCATGACCGAGGAGCAAGCCCGCGACTTCCGCTGGAACCCCTTCGACCTGACCAAAGTGTGGCCCCAGGGCGAATTCCCGCTGCAGGAAGTGGGCGTGATGGAGTTGAACGCCATTCCCGAAAACTACCACGCCCACGTGGAGCAGGCCGCTTTCGCTCCCGCCCACGTGGTAGACGGCGTCGGTTACTCGCCCGATAAAATGCTGCAGGGCCGTATCCTGAGCTACCCCGACGCGCACCGCTACCGCCTAGGCGCCAACTACGAGCACCTGCCCGTGAACGCTTGCCCCTTCGGCTTCTCGAACTACCAGCGCGACGGCCAGATGGCCCTCGGCGACAACGGCGGCCCCGGCCCGAACTACTTCCCCAACAGCTTCGACGGCCCCGTGGAAGACAAAACCCAGGGCGAGCCCGCCCAGGCCCTTGACGGCTTCGCCGCTCGCTACGACCGCAACGAAGGCCCCGGCAACGACGACCACTACACGCAAGCCGGCAACCTGTTCCGCCTGCTCGACGCGCAGGCGCAAAAGAACCTCATCAACAACGTGGTAGGTGCCATGTCGGGCATCGAAGGTCCGAAGAAAGACCTTATCACGCAGCGCCAGCTGTGCCACTGGTTCCGGGCCGATATCCGCTTGGGCATGGCCATCGCCAAAGGCCTTGGCGTCGATGCCGAAATGCCCACGGAGCACAGCTCGGCTCCTGCTGCGGCCCTGGCGTAGTCATCCTGAATCCAATTAAAAAGGCCGCTTCGAGCAATCGCAGCGGCCTTTTTGTTGATTTGTGAGCCTGTGAAGCTGCTACATTGGCTTCTTGCGCTCCGCTTGGAATTTCTTTATCTGGGGCTCAATCACCTTCTTATCGCCCACTACTACCACGGTCATGGCTTCGGGGCGCACGTACTTGCGGGCCGTTTCGCTCACCTGCTGGGGCGTCACGGCGTTGATGTTTTTCACCTGCTCGGTAAGGTAGGTTTCAGGTAGGCCGTGCAGGTCGAGGGTGTTGAGCTGCCCGATGATGCCGCCGGGGTTGGAATTGCGAAGCACGAACATGCCGCCTTCGTAATTCTGAATGCCTTTGAGCTCGTCGGCCGAGGGCGGCGTTTTTTGCAGCAACTCGACTTCTTTCATGATTTCGCGCAGCGAGTTATAGGTATCGGCCGTGGTCACGTCGGCGTTCTGCGTCCAGTTGCTGGTGCGGTACTTGGTGTCGAGGTAGCTGTAGGGCGAGTAGGTGTAGCCCTTGTCTTCCCGAATATTACGCGTAATTCGCGAGCCGAACGAACCGCCAAGCAGCGAGTTCATGACACGCAGTTTGATGTAGTCCGGGTGGCTGGGGTCGATGACCGGCAAGCCCACCACAATGGTCGACTGCGGCGCGTTGGGCCGGTCCTGGGTCAGCACATCGGCCTTGCTCACGGGCTTGGCCACGTCGATGCTGGGCGCGGGGCCTTTGGGAAAGCTGGCCCATGCCGCCGTGATGGCCTGGCGCAACGGCGCCGCCTCGAACCGGCCGGCCACGTACACGCTGGTGCGCTGACCGCCGTACTGGGTTTTGTAGAAATTTTGGGCCTGCTCCAGCGTCAAGGCGTCAATCTGGGCATCGGTGGGCAGGGGCCGGCCGTAGGGATGGCTGCCGTAGAGGGCCCCCGTAAATTTCTGGCGCGCCTGCACGCCGGGCTGGGACCGCGCCAAGGACATCTGCCGCTTCAAATCGGTTTTAAGGCGGGCCACTTCGGACGCGGGCATCGCCGGGTGCAGCACTACATCGGCCAGCAGCGTGGCCATTTCCGGCGCGTATTCGCTCAGGCAGGAGGCCCACAGGTTGGTTTGGTCGGGGCCGGCCGAGATGCTGAGCGTACCACCCATGCGCGCCACTCGCTCCGCCAACTGCGTGGCCGACATGGTGGCGGTGCCTTCCTGCAGCAAGCGGGCCAGCAGGTCGGCAATGGCCACTTCGTTGGGCCCTTCGTGCACGTTGCCGGCCTGAATGGCCACCATCATCGTCACCTTGGGCACCTGGCCGTAAGGCACCAGCCGGGCCTTGAGGCCATTATCCAAAGTGAATTCTTCTTTGGCGGGCAGGGCAAAGTCGCGCGGCTTGCCGCCCGCAGGCGGGGCTTCCTTGGCCGCAGCAGGTGCTTTGGCGGCGGCTACGGCTTTGGCTACGCCGGCTTCCCGGCTGGTGGGAGCGGGCTTGGCCGTGGGCTTGGCTTTGGTGGGCGCCTTTTGGGCCCAACTTTCCGGGGCGGTGGCGGCCACGAGGACCGTGCTGAGCAACCCAATAAATAGCTTATTCATGGCAATGGAAAGATGGACTAGCTCTTAGCCAGTGGGTTGACGGTGATGATGGTGCGGTTGGTGGGCCGCAGGTATTCGCGAATGGTGGCCTGCATCAGCGCGGGCGTCACTTTCCGAAACTCGCTCTCGATGCGGTTAATGCGGTTCGGGTCGTTGTCGAACAAGGCAAACGAAGCCAGCAAATCGGCCCGCCCAAAATTGTCGGACCCGCTCACCTGGTCGTAAAACGACGAGCGGATTTTCACCATCGCCAAATCCATCGTTGCTTGGTCGATGCCGGTGTGGGCCAAGCGGTCGATTTCCTGGTCGAGCACGCGCACCACCGAATCGGCCTGCACCGTGGGGTCGTACACGAGGCTGCCCATCCAGAGCATGGGGCCGTTGTAGTTGAACTGGTTGCCGAGGTCCGAGTTGATGCCGCCGCTCACCCCATCGGAGTAGCCGCGCTTTTGCACCAGGGCCTGGTAGAGGCGGCTGTCGTTGCCCTGCAGCAGAATCTGGTCGAGCATCACCAAAGCGTAGTACTCGGGCGTGTTGCGCTCGGGCATGTGGTAGGCGAAGGCCAGGGCCGGCTTGGTGGCCAGCTTGTCGTCGTGCACGAACCGTTGCTCCTGCTCCTGGCGCGGCTCGGCCAATTCGGGTTTGGGCGGCTGCGGGGCGCTGGGAATGTTGCCGTAGTATTTCTCCACCCAAGCCTTGGCCTCGGCGGGCTCAAAATCGCCCACCACGGCCAGCACGGCGTTGTTGGGGGCGTAATACGTCTTGAAAAACTGCTTTACATCGGCCAGGTTAGCCGCGTCGAGGTCTTTCAGGTCGCCGTAGAAGTTGTGGGCGTTGTTCCAGTTCTTGTTGGCCTTCTGCGGCATCAGCAGCCACGGGAAGCCACCGTAGGGCTGGTTGAGCACGTTCACGCGCACCTCGCTTTTCACCACGCCCTGCTGGTTGGTCAGGTTGCTTTGGGTGATGGCCAGGCCGCGCATCCGGTCGGCTTCGGCCCAGAGAATGGTTTCGAGCTTGTGGGCCGGCACCACCTCGTAATAGTTGGTGAAATCGAAGCGCGTGGAGCCGTTCAGGGCTCCGCCGTTCTTTTGAATCAGCCCAATAAACTCGTTCTTGCCCAGGTTCTGCGAGCCCTGAAACATTAGGTGCTCAAACAAATGCGCAAAGCCCGTGCGGTTGCGCGGCTCGGTGCGGAAACCTACTGCATAATACGCGGCCACCGTGGCTGTGGGCGCCGTGTGGTCGGGCGAGAGCACCACCCGCAGCCCGTTGGGCAGGGTGTAGTACTCCACCGGAATCTGAAATGCGGGCCCGGCTGGCGTCGCTTTTTCGGGTGCTACGGCCGCTGTTGCCGGACTTGCATCCACTGGCGCGGTTACCACCGACGTGGCTTTGGGACTACACGCGCCCAGGGCCAGCACAACCGCCGGAGCCCACAGCAGGCTGCGATTAAATACCTTAAAATGTCTCATAGGAAAAAGGTGTGAAGTGGGGAGAGCTAATAAAATCCGATTTACACAATATTTGGCAAAAACCAGCGACGAGAAATATGGCCAAGGCCAACTAAATGACTCGTTTAGCGCACCGCCGCTGCATGGTAGCACCGCTGGCTTTCCGCATTTTCCCACCCGCCGCCGACCTTTGCCCCGTGTTCCTCTTCTCTGCTCTTCCGGGCCTGCTCCACGGCCGCCTATTGCAAGCTCCCGCCGACTGGGCCGCCGAAGTCCGTCACCTGCTGCTCGACAGCCGGCGCGTGGGGCTGCCGGCGGGCGCCCTGTTTTTCGCCCTGCGCGGCCCCAGCCACGACGGCCACCGCTACCTGCCCGAATTGTACGCCCAGGGCGTGCGCCTGTTTATCGTGGAAGAAGGGCGGGCGCTGCCCGGTGGCCTGGCCGCTTACCCAGCGGCTGGCATTGTGGCGGTGGGCAGCCCGTTGGCCGCGCTGCAAGCCATAGCCGCCACGCACCGCGCTGAGTTCACGGGTCCGGTTATCGGCATCACCGGCTCCAACGGCAAAACCATTGTGAAAGAATGGCTGGCCCAGCTGCTGAGCCCCGATGAGGACATCTGCCGTTCGCCGCGGTCCTTCAATTCCCAGGTTG
This sequence comes from Hymenobacter jeongseonensis, assembly GCF_015694725.1. Classification (GTDB taxonomy): domain Bacteria; phylum Bacteroidota; class Bacteroidia; order Cytophagales; family Hymenobacteraceae; genus Hymenobacter; species Hymenobacter jeongseonensis. Next base: position 342,157 of record NZ_JADQDQ010000001.1, read on the forward strand.
GCGTGCCGCTGAGCGTGTGGGATTTGAACCCCGAGCGCCACACGTTGGGTATTTTCGAAGCGGGGATTTCGGAAGTAGGGGAGATGGCGCGGCTGGCCGCTGTCATTCAACCAACCGAAGGGATTTTTACTACGTTGGGCACGGCCCATGACGCCGGCTTTGCGTCAAGCGAACAAAAGCTGGCCGAGAAGCTGCGCTTGTTTCAAGGACCGCAGTTTAGGCGCCTGTTCTACTGCTACGACCAGCCGCTGGTGCGCGCAGCCGTGGCCCACGAACGACTCCCCGGTTTTAGCTGGACGCGCCACGCGGGGCAGCCCGCCGACATCTATTTTGCCCTGGACCAAAGCACCAGCGGCACCACCAGTCTGCACGCACAATATACCCGTGTCGGCCTCGAAGCGGCTTTTGCGTTGCCCTTTTCCGATGCGCCTTCGGTAGAGAATGCCCTGCATTGTTTGGCCGTCCTGCTACACCGGGCGGTAGAGCCGGACGAAATCCAGCGCCGTCTGGCCCGCCTGCATCCCGTGGCCATGCGTCTGGAAATGAAGCTGGGCCGCCACGATTCTTACCTGCTCGACGACACGTATAACAACGACCTGGCCGGTCTAGCGCTGGCCCTGGATGCGCTGGGCCGGCAGTCGCGCCCCGGCCGCCGCACCTTGATACTGAGCGACGTGCTGGAGTCCGGCCTGAGCGCGCCGGAATTGTATGCCCGGGTGGCGACGCTGTTGCCCGCCGCGGGCATTTCGCGCTTGGTCGGTATTGGTGCTGCGATTAACCAGCATCAAACTCTCTTTGCCCACGCGCCGGCCACCGAGTTTTACCCCACCACCGAAGCCTTTCTGGCTACGCTCGACCCCAACGCGTTTGCCCGCGAAGTCATTCTTATTAAAGGTGCCCGCCGCTTTGGCTTCGAACGCATCGTGGCGGCCTTGCAAGCCCAGCAGCACGGCACCGTGCTGGAAGTGAACCTCGATGCGCTTAGCCACAACCTGCAGCACTACCGCCGCCAGCTCCGGCCCGGCACCAAGCTCATGGTGATGGTGAAAGCCTTTGCCTACGGCGCGGGTTCCTACGAAGTAGCCAGCCTGCTCGAGTTTCAGCGGGCCGACTACCTCGCCGTGGCCTACCCCGACGAAGGCGTGGCTCTGCGCGAAGCTGGCATCAGCCTGCCCATCATGGTAATGAACCCGGCTCCGGATTCCTTTGGCACGCTGCGCCACTACCGTTTGGAGCCGGAAATCTATTCTTTCGAAATGTTGAAGGAATACCTTTCCGCCTTCCCCGTGGCGGCTGACGGAGCGGCAGTGCAAGCTGCGCTCATTGGCCATTCCGGGGCCCCAGCCATCCACCTCAAGCTGGACACTGGCATGCGCCGTTTGGGTTTCGATGAGGCCGACTTGCCGGACCTCATAGCTCTGCTGCAGCGCTATGCCAGTCGCCTCCACGTGGCCAGCATCATGACGCATCTGGCTGCTGCCGATGAGGCGGGCCACGACGATTTCACCCGCGAGCAGTTGGTTACGTTTCGCCGCATGGCTGCGGCTTTGGAGGCTGCGCTGGGCCACGCCGTGCTTAAGCACGCCCTGAATTCGGCGGGTATCCTGCGTTTTCCGGAAGCGCATTTCGACATGGTACGCCTCGGTATTGGCCTCTATGGTGTGGATGCCAGCGGCCGGGACAACGCGGCCCTGCGCCCCGTGAGCCAGCTGCGCACCACTATTTCCCAAATCAAAACCCTGCCCAGCGGCCGCACGGTGGGCTACGGCCGGCGCGGCACCGCCACGGAAGCCAATCGGCGCATTGCCACCCTAGCCATTGGCTACGCCGATGGCTACGACCGCCGCTTCGGCAACGGCGCCGGCACGGTGCTCATACACGGGCAGGCAGCGCCGCTGGTGGGCTCGGTGTGCATGGACATGTGCATGGTCGACGTAACCCTCATTCCGGAGGCAAAGGCCGGCGATGTGGCCCTGGTATTTGGCGAGGGGCTGCCGCTGCCGGAACTGGCGGCCCGCATCGGCACCATTGCCTACGAGCTGCTTACCAACGTGAGCGAGCGGGTCAAGCGCGTATTTATAAGCGAGTAGGCGCCTGAGTTTTGCTCGATAAGGCCGCTCCCGTCCCGTAGCCGCTGTGCTGCCTCCCGGTGGGCTGGCAGCGTCGCCTATTTCAGCGCCGGCCAGTTAATCATTATTCACGGATAAGGTATCAAATAAAAGGTTGGCAAGGTATTTATTTTGCTACTTTACAGTTGGCGTCCTCTGTCCTTAATAACTTTGGGTTGATATCGTGCCCTAAGGCGTTTCTTTTGTAACTATGGCAATTAATACTTTGCGCTTATTCCGTCTAGTGGGCGGTCTTATTCTTGGTTTCACCTTCGCGGGCGCCCTACCGGTAGCAGCCCGGCAGCCGGCCGTAGTAGCGGCCGCTCCCGCTGCTCCGACGGATGCCCCGACCCTCGACGGCTTGTGGAAAGGCCAGTTGAAGGTGCCGGGTGGCCAGCTTGAGGTCATCTTCCGGTTTCGGAAACTGATGGGCAACGAATACTATTGTGACCTCGACGTGCCCCAGCAGAAAGTGAGCCGCATGGCGGTGAAAGCCGAAGTGAAGGGCGACACCGTGCGCCTCTATGCCGAGGAAGCGGCCACTCGCTTCATCGGCCGCCTCTCCGCCGATGGCAAGCAAATGAACGGCACCTGGCAGTCGCCAGGGTTTAAAACCCCCATGGTGCTGAACTTCAACGCTCTGCCAGATATGAGCGCCAAAAACGTGCGCCTCACCCCGCCTTACCGCGAGGAGGAAGCCACTTTCAGCAACCTCACCATCAACACGCGGCTCAACGGCATGCTCACCATTCCGGCCGGGCCGGGGCCGTTTCCTGCCGTGGTGCTGCTCAGCGATGCCGGCCCGCAGGACCGTGACGGCACCGTGGGTGACTTCGCGCCTTTGGGCCTGCTGGCTGATTACCTGACCCGTCGCGGTGTGGCTGTGTTGCGCTTCGACGACCGGGGCGTGGGCAAATCCGGCGGCACGCCCGCCGTGACGACCGCCGATTTGGTGAGCGACGCCCAGGCGGGCATGAATTTTTTGCGTACCCGCCCCGAAATTGATTTGGCACATCTGGGCCTAGTTGGGCACGGCGAAGGCGGCAACGTGGCCCTGCTGGCCGCAGCGCAGCCCTTACCGCCGGCTTTTGTGGTGGCAATGGCAGCTTACGGCCTGCCAGGGCGTGACATTGTGGTACAGCAGCAAGCAACTACGCTGCGCACGCTCGGCACCGACAATGGTCAGATTGAAGCCGCTACCAAGCGGCAGCTGGCCATGCTGGAAATCATCCGGCAGACCACCGACAATGCGCAGGCCCAAGCCATTGTCGCCAATATGCTGAAGCAGAACAATGCGGCCATTGATAACGTCACTGCGCAGTCGAGTGCAGCCGAGATGACCTCGGCCCGCTACCGGTACTTCCTGGCTTTCAACCCAGTGGAGAAGCTCACGGGCGTTTCCTGCCCGGTGTTGCTGCTGAACGGTACCAACGACCTCACCATCAACGCAGAGGCCAACCAAAAAGCGCTGCAAAAAGGCCTGGCCCTCAACAAGAACGTGACGGCCAAGAAGCTGAACGGGGTCAATCACCTCTTCCAGCCGGAAGCCAGCAAATGGCCCATCGTGAATGGCCAGCAGCAACCCAACTTCTCTCCCGAAGCGCAGGAAACCATTCGCGAATGGATTGTGGCGCAGAGTAAAAAATAAGTGCCAGCAAGGCAGCTACCAACGAAAAGGCCCCGCTCACGAGCGGGGCCTTTTCGTTGGTAGCTGCCTTGCTGGAATACACTGCGCTTCCAGCTTTTTCGCTTACTTAATCATGTCGACCTCGGCCTTAATCATGGCGTTGTAACGGCGGCCCTGGCCATTGGCCAGCGTGAGTAGGTTCCAGCCCTTGCCGATGGTGTAGCTCCACGTGCGGCTCTCCTTGAACTCGAAGGTGGGGCGCATAATCTGGCCATACGGCGTGTAGTTGTCCATGAAGTTGGTGGTGTAAAACTTGTCACCGCCCACAATCCATTCCATGGCCACAAAAAAGCCTTCTTCCGGCGCCGGAATGTTATAGGTACTCAAATCGATGGTGTACCACTCGCCGCCGCGCGAGGCCGACACCACCACGTTTTCGGTGAGCAAGTCGGTATTGGGAGCGTTGTAGTTGCCGTCGGCCTTGTAGATGCGCACGCGGAAAGGCTCGCGCGGGAAACCGTTTTCGCCGATGTAGAACGACACCGTGCGCACGTTGCCTAATTTTTTCTGCTTCTCGTTTTTCACGAAAAAAGCATATTGGCTGCCGGGCAAGCCCTGAATCATGCCTTCGCCGGGGTTGTTGGAGCTGGAGCCGAGCTCGAGGTTCTTCACCTTGCCGCCTTTTACCACCACATTGGCGAGTTCGATGACCCGCTTATTCAGTTCGATGATGAGGTCTTCAGTACCGCCCCGTTTGATAAATATAGCACTGCGCTCATAGCCTAACGTCATTACAATCAGCGAGTCCTCGCTGGTCTTCTCGAGCCCCGCCAATTGAAAATATCCGTACTCATTGGTTAGCGCGCCCGTTCCTTCTTCCCGCAGGCCAATGGAGGCGAAGGGAACCGGGTCTTTGGTTTTAGCATCCACAATGCGGCCCGTAATACGGTTTTCCTGTGCCCAGCTCAGCGCTGGCAACAGCAACAGAACCCAAAATGCAAGAAAAGGTATGCGTTTCATCATCGCCGAGAATAATAATAATGGATGTAGACTGGCAAATTTACAAATTCTCATTCATTCTATCGCCATACCGAGTCAATGAGCGCAGCAAATGATTTGTTAAATCCAAATTAAATATGTCAATACCGTCCAGTAGTAGACAATTAGCGGATATAAATTTATTAATCAAGGTTTTATGTTTTTGCGAGCGAAGCTCAGCCGTATAGGTTAAAATCAGAGACAGGGCTGTTTGATGATGTAACAATCAATAATATGTTGCTTAAATGCAATTGAACGGTTTCCTTGCTGGAAAGGCAAAATGGCCGATTCGTCGAGTTTCGCCTTGACTGAGGTGACTTGCTGAGTTAGCCTGTAAACCCGTTGTCTCAGCGTCGGCGGGTGCGGATTGGGTTTGGCGTATGCAACCGGGAGCAGGTGGCATAAAAGGCAGTTGCGTCACGGCTTGTTATTATTTAATGCGTTTATAGTAAGCAGGTTATTGCTTGCAAGGTTAAGATATATTGGCCGCTACATTTAGCCGTCTTTGCAGGCGATATGCTAATGCTTATCTTTAGGGTGCCATAATTCTATTTATAATACTTGCAAAATGAAAAGGTGGGTGATTTGGGTGGTGCTACTGACTGGATGTGGCATTGGCTTCGTGCGGGCCAATGACAGCGTGCCGGCCGGAGAAACGCTGCCTTTGGGGGGCTTGTGGAAGGGCAAACTGCTGGTATTGGGAGGAGAATTGGATTTGACCGTGAGCGTGGTGCCGCTGGCGAACGGCAAGTACTTTGCCGCCCTCGACGTGCCCGCCCAGAAGGTGAACCGGATGGCCACCGACATCACCGTGCGCGGAGACTCGGTTTTGTTGCACATGCCCGCCGCGGGTAGCCGCTATGCCGCCCGTTTCGATGGCACCAAGCGCGAGTTGGTCGGCATCTGGACCCAAGGCGGGGTAAAATCCCCCCTCCGGCTGCGGTACTTCCCGATGCCGAGCGTTAACGGCCCCGGCACACGCCTGGCCCCGCCCTACCGCGAAGAAGAAGTGGTATTTAATAATGCCGTTTCGCGCCTGAACTTTAGCGGCTCCCTCACCGTGCCGCCGGGTGCCGGGCCTTTCCCGGCCGTGGTGCTGGTGAGCGATTTGGGTGCCCAGGACCGCGACGGGACCGTGGGCGACTACCGGATGATGGGCGCGTTAGCCGACTACCTGACCCGCCGGGGTGTGGTGGTGCTGCGCTACGACGACCGGGGCGTGGGCCAATCGGGCGGCAGCACCGCCACCGCTACCACCGCCATGCGGGTTAGCGACGTGCAGGGGGCCATCAACTTTTTGCGCTCCCGCCTGGAGGTTAACATTGCCCGCATTGGCGTGGTGGGCCACGGCGAAGGTGCCAACGTGGCGTTGCTGGCAGCCGGGCAGCCGTTGCCGCCGGCCTTTGTGGTTTCGTTGGCGGGCTACGGCCTCACGGGCGAGCAAACCTTGCTGCACCAGTTGGTGCAGGAGCAACGCTCGCAAAACCTGGCCCCCGCCGTGATGCAGGCGGCCTACGAGCGGCAGCGCACCATGTACGATATTATTCGGCTAACCAATCCGGCACAAGCCCACTCCATCGTGAGCAACATGCTGCGCCAAGACCAGCCCAGTCTCGACCCACAGGCCGCCCAAAAAGCTGCCTCGCAATTGCTGACGCCCTGGCAGCGGTATTTTCTTGCGTTCGACCCGGTGGAAGACCTGAACGAGGTGCGCTGCCCGGTGCTGCTGCTCAGCGGTACGGCCGATGCCGTGGCGCCCGTCGAATTGCATCTGGTGGCGTTGGAAAAGGAGTTGAAAAGCTCCAATCGCCAAACGGTTGCCAAGCGCTTGCCGGGCGTCAACCACCTTTTTCAGCCCGCAAAATCTGAATGGACCCTGATGAACGGCGAAATGAGGCCCCTGTTTTCGCCTCTGGCTCAGGAAACAATTCGTCAGTGGATGGTTGATTTAGGAAAACCAAGCAAAACCCTATTCGCTAAATAAAAAAAGGGCCTGCTACTGAGCAGGCCCTTTTTTTATGGTGTTTACGGAAGGTTGAGGTTAGCAATCCATTTTGCTACTTAATCATATCAACCTCGGCCTTAATCATGGCGTTGTAGCGCAAGCCCTGGCTGTTGGCGGCCGTGATGAGGCTCCAGCCCTTGCCCATGGAGTAGTTCCAAGTGCGGCTTTCCTTGAACTCGAAGGTGGGGCGCATAATCTGGCCGTAGGGCGTGTAGTCATCCATGAAGTTGGTGGCGAAGAACTTATCGCCGCTCACCACCCATTCCATGGCTACAAAGAAGCCTTCTTCCGGCGCCATGATGTTGTAGGGTGTCAGGTCGACGGTGTACCACTGGCCGCCCTGGGGCGCCGACACCACCACGTTTTCGGTGAGCAGGTCGGTATTGGGGGCGTTGTAGTTGCCGTCGGCCTTGTAGATGCGCACGCGGAAAGGCTCGCGGGGAAAGCCGTTTTCGCCGATGTAGAACGACACCGTGCGCACGCTGCCCAGACGCTTCTTCTTGTCGTTCTTCACAAAGAAGGCGTATTGGCTACCAGGCAGGCCCTGAATCATGCCTTCGCCGGGGGTATCGGACTTAGCACCGAGGCCTAAGTTTTTGATTTTGCCCGCTTTCACCACCACATTGTTCAGCTGCACCGCGCGCTTGGCTACTTCAATGGTCAGGCTGGCCACGGCCACGCCGCGCTTTACCGACACCGTTTGCCGGGCATACCCGAGGGCCTCCACCACGAGGGAATCTTCGGCGTTCTTGCTGGGAGTGGGCACAATGAATTGGCCGTGCTCATTGCTAAGCGCGCCAATTTGTTCGCTTTTTAGCCCAACCGAGGTGAAGGGAAGCGGCTCCTTGGTGTCTTTGTCGACAATAACGCCCTTAATTTGAGCCTGCTGCCCCCAACCCAAAGTTGCAGTGCCGACTATAAATAATGCTATGAGAAGTAAGCGTGAGGTCATAGTTTAAAGGGTAGAAAGTACAAAATTACAAATAGTAGGCCTGAAAGTTATTGGAAAATTTCAGGAGAAGCAACCCTTATTATCAAGCTTAACGCCGTGAACCTGTGCGCGGGCCTACAGAGTGGCTTATTTTGTTTTGAAAAACTCTTGGGAGAACGAAAGCGTTTGGTGGCGTACCTTTGTTTGTATTCTTTCTAAATAAGCTTTCACCCTCCTGTTGCCCGTGGCTTTATTCCGTCGTTCTTCCCCGCTTGTTGCTGCTGGTGTGGCCACCCGCCGCACCGCCAAAGACCTGCGCTTGGGCGAAACCGGAACCATCTGCTGCCTCGAAGACCCCGAAATGGCGCTGAAGCTGTTGGAAATGGGCTGTGTGCCCGGCGTGAAAGTGCGTCTGAGCGGCCGTGCGCCCCTCGGCGACCCGCTGATGCTGGTGCTCGGCGACCAGGAATACACGCTGTCGGTACGGGCCAGCGAGGCCGCTAATATTTTATTGAAAGAATAGGGCGCAGCGTATGGCGGCGATAGTGAGCACCCCCGCGACGGCCGAGCCGCTGGCACCGCAAGCCGGTTCGGCAGCCAGTGCGCGGCCGCTGCGCATTGCCCTCATTGGCAATCCCAACAGCGGCAAAACTTCTTTATTCAACCAACTCACCGGGCTCAACCAAAAGGTGGGCAACTTTCCGGGCGTGACGGTAGACCGCAAGTCGGGCTTTGCGCAGCTCACGCCGGTGCAGCGGGCCGAGATTGTGGACTTGCCGGGCACGTACTCGCTTTACCCCAAAAGCCTGGACGAGAAGGTAATAACCGACCTGCTCTACGACCGGGCCGCCGCCAACTACCCCGACTTTGTGGTGGTGACGGTGGATGCCAACAACCTGCGGCGCAGCCTGCTGCTCTTCACCCAACTGGGCGACCTGGGCCTGCCCGCCGTACTGGCCCTGAACATGATGGACGTGGCCGAGCGCCACGGCATCCGCATCGACCTGCCGGCGCTGGAGCGCGAGTTGGGCGTGCCCATTATTCCGATGAACGCCCGGAACGGGAGCGGCGTGGCGGCCCTCAAGATTGTGATGGCCCAGCGGCTGGACGCCGCGCCGGTGCGGTTCTGGGAGCCCGACGAAAAGCTGCTGCCGCTGGTGCGGCAAATTCGCTACTACTTCGACCTGCACAACGACTACCTGGCGCTGCACTACGCCCAGCAGTACCGCCACATCAGCTTCCTGAGCGCTGATGATAAAGCGCATTTGCAGGAGCTGACGCATAAGTACGGCTTCGATGCCACGGCCCAGCAGGCGGCCGAAACCATTGCCCGCTACGCCCGCATCAACGAAATCCTGCTCGAAACCGTGACGGTGACGCGCACCGAAACGCGCGAGCCGGTGAGCAACCGCATCGATAAGGTGCTGACCCACCGCATTGGCGGCTACCTCATTTTTCTGGGGATTTTGTTCCTGCTGTTTCAGGCCATTTTCGCCTGGGCGCAGTATCCCATGGACTGGATTGACCAGGGCATTTCGGCTTTGAGCGCGGCCATTCAGGCGAACGCGAGCGGGCCATTGGTGCGACTGCTAACGGAGGGCGTACTGGCCGGCTTGGGGGGCGTTTTGATATTCATTCCGCAGATTGCCTTGCTTTTTGGCTTCCTGGCGGTGCTGGAGGAAACGGGCTACATGGCCCGGGTTACCTTTCTGATGGACAAGCTGATGCGGCCGTTTGGCCTCAGTGGCAAGAGCGTGGTGCCGATGATATCGGGCCTAGCGTGCGCGGTGCCCGCCATCATGGGCGCCCGCACCATTGAGAGCTGGAAGGACCGGATGATAACCATTTTCGTGACGCCGCTGATGTCGTGTTCGGCGCGCATTCCGGTGTACACGGTGCTGGTGGCGTTGGTGGTGCCCGACCAAGCGGCGTGGGGTATTTTCAACCTGCGCGGCGTGACGCTCATGGGGCTGTACCTGCTGGGCTTGTTCTCAGCGCTGGGCTCGGCCTGGGTGCTGAAGAAGTTGCTCAAAGCCCGGGAGCGCAGCTATTTCATCATGGAATTCCCGGTATACCAGTGGCCGCGCTGGAAAAACGTGGCCCTGACCATTTACCAAAAGGTTCAGGCGTTTGTGTTGCAGGCGGGCAAGGTGATTGTGGCCATTTCGGTGCTGCTGTGGGTGCTGGCCAGCTACGGCCCCGGCCAGCAGCAGGAAACGGCCGAAGCGCAAGTGCGCCAGCAGACCACCGCCCAAGGGTGGGATGAGGATGAAGTAAGCCGCCGCGTGGCCTCGGCCCGCCTCGAAACCTCTTATGCCGGCTCATTTGGGCGGGCCTTAGAGCCGGCCATTCGCCCACTGGGCTACGACTGGAAGATTGGCATTGCGCTGCTCACCTCGTTTGCCGCACGGGAAGTGTTTGTGGGTACTATATCCACCATTTACAGTGTGGGCCAGGATGCCGATATGGGCACGCTGCAGGAAAAGCTACGGGCCGAGAAGGACGCCAACGGGCAGCCATTTTTTACCCCGGCGCGGGCGTTTTCGCTGCTGGTGTTCTACGTGTTTGCCATGCAGTGCATGAGCACGCTGGCCGTGACGTACCGCGAAACCAAAAGCTGGAAATGGCCCATGGCGCAGTTGGTTTATATGACCGGGCTGGCCTACGTGGCGGCCTTTGCGGTGTACCAAGTGCTGGCTTAGAGACCTAATATTTTGCGTTTTGGGGTTGAGCGATGACGGGGTGGTTTACCTAACGGCGCTGGTGTTGAGACGCAAAATATTGGGTCTCTATCTGTTCATAATTGATTGCGGACTGTCCATTTGGCAACGAGGTGTCCATTATTGGACATCTTTTTAATGGCGAGAATTTGCCAAATGATAGGTAATTATCTGTCAGTAAGCAGTTTGTGTAAATGGCACGGGGCTTGGCAATAAGGGTAGGAAACACCCTTATTTCTGCACGAAAATGGACAGAGCCATTGCGCCATCAATTCAAAACCAACGACAGCGGCGGCGCTGGCTGCTCGCAGTGGGCGCAGTGGCGGTGGCGGTGGCAGCGGTGCTGGCTTTTCGCTTCGTCCTGAAACCCAGCATTAGCCGCAACGATATTCTCACGGCACGAGTCGAGACGGGCGACGTGGAAGCTTCGCTAACCGCTGCCGGTACCATTATTCCGGGCCGGGAAGCGGTGTTGACCAGCCCGATTCAAAGCACGATTCGGCGGGTGGCCGTGGCAATTGGCGCCCAGGTAAAGCCCGGCGAAACCATCCTGGAACTGGACAAAGAGCTGGCTAATTCGTCGCTGGCCAAGCTCGACGATGAGCAGCTGCGCAACCAGAACAAAAATTCGCAGCTGCAGTTGACGCTGGAGCGCAGCCTCAACGACTTGCGCATTCAAGCCGAAGTGCAGGCCGTGAAAGTGAATAGCCTGCAATCGGCCCTGCGCGACGAGCAGCAGCTCCTGAAAATTGGCGGCGGCACTGCCGAAAACGTGCGGCAAGCCGAGCTAAACCTCGCCGTGGCCCAGCTGGAAGCCCAGCGCCTGGCCCGCCAGATTCAGACCCAGCAGCGGTCCAACGCGGCCGATGTGCGCGAGCTGGGCTACACGGTTTCGATGCAGCAGCGCAGCATTTCGGAGTTGGCCACCAAGCTGCGGCAAGCCGACATCAGCAGCCAGCAGCCGGGCGTGGTGACCTGGGTGAACGAGGACATCGGCACCACGGTGCAGGCCGGCGACCCGCTGGCCCGCGTGGCCGACTTGAGCAGTTTTCGGGTGCGGGCCACGATTTCGGATACGTACGCCGATGCACTGCACCCCGGCGACCCGGTGGTGGTGCGCATCAACGACACCGATTTGCGCGGCAGCATAGCCAGCGTCAGCCCCAGCGTGGACAAGGGCGTGTTGACGTTTTACGCGCGCCTCGAGAACCCCAAGCACCCGGTGCTGCGGCCCAACCTCCGGGCCGATGTGTTTGTGGTGACCCGCGCCCACCACGGGGTGCTGCGCGTGAAAAACGGCCCCTTCTACACGGGTGGCAAAGAGCAGCCCGTGTACGTGCTGGCCAATGGCAAGGCCGTGCGCCGCACCGTGCGCTTCGGCGACAGCAATTTCGACCACGTGCAAATCCTGGACGGCCTGCGGGCCGGGGAGGAAGTGGTGGTGTCGGACATGAAGGAGCACGCGGAAACGCCGGAGCTATTGGTCAAAGAATAAGGCGAAACGGTGATGAAACTTCGACTCCTTTTTCTGTTCGGGATGCTGGCGCTGGTAAAGCTGCCGGCCCTTGCGCAGCCTGCCACCACTGGCCTGACGCTGGAAGGCGTTATTGCTTTGGCGCTCAATCAATCGGCGGTAGGCCAGCAGGCTTACACCACCCGCGAAACCAGCTACTGGGCCTGGCGCGGCTACCAGGCCAACTACCGCCCGCAGCTGGGCTTGCAGGGTACGCTGCCCAACTTTAGCCGGGCCATTGCGCCGGTGGTGCAGCCCGATGGCACCACCAGTTTCCAGTCGGTGCGCATCAATAATTCGGATTTGGGCCTGACCATGACCCAGAACATTGGCCTCACCGGCGGGCAGGTGTTTGTGGGCTCGGTAGTGCAGCGGTTCGATGATTTCAACGGCCAACTGCGGCGCTACAACAACCAGCCCTTCACCCTGGGCCTGACGCAGCCGCTGGGCCAGTTCAACAGCCTGCGCTGGGCCCGGCGCATCGAGCCGCTGCGCTACCAGGAAAGCCAGCGCCAGTACGTGGAAGAACGCGAAACCATTGCCCAGCGCGTAACGGAGTTGTATTTTGATGTGCTCCTCCAACAAGTGAACGCCGAAGTGGCCCGGCAAAATGCCGAAGCCACCGCCGAGCTGCTGCGCATCGGCCAGGAGCGGTTCAAGCTGGGCCGCATCTCGCAAAGCGACTTGCTGCAACTCGAGTTGAACCTGCTCGATGCCCGCCAGGCCCAAACGCAAGCTCAACTCAACGCCCAAAATGCCACGGTTGACTTGCAAGCCTATACTGGACTTGCTGATGCCCCTGGCCTCGCCGTGCCGGCTTCAGCCCCCCAACTGGCCGTGGCGCCAACCCAGGCGCTGGAGCAGGCCCGGCTGCACCGGAGCACCACGCTGGCTTTTCGCCGCCGGCTGCTACAGGCCGAGCGCGACGTGGCGCAGGCCCGTGGCACCACCGGCTTCCAGGCCACGCTCACGGCCAACATGGGCTATGTCAACCAAGCCGCTTCCTTCACGGATACCTACGTGAACCTGCAGAACCAGCAGCAAGTGGGCCTGGTGTTTTCGATGCCGCTGGTGGACTGGGGCCGGCAGAAGTCCATCGTTAAAACCGCTGAGCTGACCCGCGACCAGGTGCGGCACTCGGTAGCCCAAGAGGAACGCAGCTTTGAGCAGACCGTGCTGACCCAGGCCAGCCAATTCGCCGCTCTGGCCGAGCAGCTGCGCCTCGCCGAGCGGGCCGACTCGCTGGCCCAGCGCCGCTACGACATTGCCCGCGCCACCTACCTGCTGGGCCGCATCAGCCTCACCGATTTGAGTCTGGCTTCCAACGCCAAGGACAGCGCCAAGCGCACCCGCATTTTCGCGCTGCGGGCCTGCTGGGTGGCGCACTACCGCCTGCGGGCCCTCACGCTCTACGACTTTGAAAAACAGGCGCCCATCGTGGCGACTCGCTAACCTTGCTTTCACCTCATTTTACGCGCTTTTCTCACCTTTTTTCTCATGGAAAATCTGCTTGCCACCTCGACTGATACCCGCGCCCAACTGCCGCTGAATGGCCCGGCTGCTGAGGAAACTCCCGTCCTTCAGCTCACCAACATCGAGAAGGTGTACCAAACCAGCACCATCGAGACGGTGGCACTGAACCGGGTGAACCTGACCATCAACCGCGGCGAGTTTGTGTCCATCATGGGGCCCAGCGGCTGCGGCAAGTCCACGCTGCTCAGCCTGATGGGCTTGCTTGATGAGCCCACCAGCGGCACCATTGCCGTGGATGGCCGACTAGTGACGTCGTTCTCGGACCGCGAGCTGGCCGCGATTCGCAACCTGAAAATCGGCTTCGTTTTCCAGAGCTACCATTTGATAAACGACCTGTCGGTGGTGGATAACGTGGAGGTGCCGCTGCTGTACCGGCCCGGCATGGGCGGCAAGGAGCGCCGGAAGCGGGCCCTGGCTGCGCTGGACAAAGTGGGCCTGAGCGCCCGCACGGGGCACTTTCCCAGCCAGCTTTCGGGTGGGCAGCGGCAGCGGGTGGCCATTGCGCGGGCCCTGGCCGGCGGCCCGGAAATTATTCTGGCCGACGAGCCCACGGGCAACCTCGACTCGGTGATGGGGGAGGAGATTATGGACTTGCTGCTGGGCCTCAACCGGCAGGACGGCGTGACCATCGTGATGGTGACTCACGACGAGCACCAGGCGCTGAAAACGCAGCGGGTGGTGCGGTTTTTCGACGGCAGCCAGGTCGGCTGAACGGCGTGCTGAGCATGACGGCCTCACTCAAAAAAATAAAATTCTGCAGCTATGCTTCTCAACTATCTTAAAATCGCCTGGAAGGTGCTCTTGCGGCGCAAGTTTTTCACCTTCATTTCTTTGTTCGGCATCAGTTTTACGCTGATGATTATGCTGGTGGTGATGGCCATGGTGAACCACATAACCGGAGCCCAAGCGCCGGAAAAGCGCATCGACCGAATGCTGTTCGTGAGCTTACTCAACCAGCAGCTCCGCGATGGCGGGAATATGAATTCACCTATGAGTGCTCACTTCATCGACCGGTACGTGCGTACCCTGAAGACGCCCGCTACAGTGGCGCTGACGTCGATGACGTCGACGGTTACCTCCTTCGCGAATAACGAAAGCCTGAGCCTGGACGTGCGCTACACCGATGGGAATTTCTGGAAAGTAACCGATTTCGAGTTTCTTGACGGCCGGCCTTTCACGGGCCAAGAAGTAAGCCGCGCCGACCGGGTGTGCGTCATAAGTGAACACACAGCGCGGGCGTTTTTTGGCACTACTAAAGGGGTGGCCGGGCGCATTATGGAGCTGGGCATTTACCGCTACCGCATTGCGGGGGTGGTACCCAATGTGCCGGTTATCCGGTTCTACAGCAGTGCTGATGTATGGGTACCCTACACGCTGAGCACTAGCTACCGCACCGACAGCCGCTTGGATGGCGAATTCATTCCCATTTTGCTGGCCGGGCCCGGGGCCGAGGCGCTGCCGGCCATCCGCGCCGAGTTTGCGCAGGTTATGCGGCGAGTGGAAGTCCCGGACCCCAAGGCAGTGAAGAAACTCTCGGCCCATGCCGACCCGGCATTGGCGAGCATCACGCGGCAGCTCACCAACCATACCACCACCGAAGACGATGGCATGGGCGTCTTTCTGCTTGGTTGCACTGTGCTCGGCCTGCTATTTATGCTGCTGCCGGCGCTGAACCTAGTGAACCTGAACGTGACGCGCATCCTGGAGCGCTCCAGCGAAATTGGCGTGCGCAAAGCATTTGGGGCCTCGGGTAGTGCGCTGGTTGGCCAGTTCCTGGTCGAAAACTTGGTGCTGGCCGGAGTGGGCGGCTTGCTGGGGCTGGGCCTGGCGGCCGGGGCGCTGCATCTGCTGAACGGCAGCCATTTTATTGCCTATGCGCAGTTTGGACTCAGCTGGTGGGCTTTTGGCTGGGGCCTGGTGCTGGCCGTGGTATTTGGCCTGATGAGCGGGGTGTACCCCGCCTGGAAAATGTCGCGCCTGCACCCCATGGATGCGCTGCGCGGCGGCGGCAGCGGACCCCAGTAGAGCCCCGCCGGCCGGGCCTACTCACCCTCACTCTTTTACTTTCCTCCCATGGTACGCCACCTTTTTCGCTTAATCTGGAACCGCAAACGGTCCAACGTTCTGTTGCTTTCCGAAATATTCTTCTCCTTCGTCGTCTTGTTTGGCGTGGCCACGTTGCTATTCAACTTCGGCCGGAACTACGTGCAGCCATTCGGCTTTCGCCACGATAATGTGTGGCGGCTGACCATTGGGGCTCGGCAAGGCGAAAAAATGCCTCGCCCACAGCTCGACGACGTGCTGCGGCAGGTGCGCGCCTTGCCAGGGGTGCAGGAAATAACCCTCACCAGTTTCAACACGCCCTTCCGCTTCAGCACCATGAACGGCGACTTTGCCCGGGGCTCCAAGAAGGCGCGCGGGGTAGACCGCTACGACGCCGATGACCGTTATGGCCCCCTCTTTGGCCTAAAATTACGGGAAGGCCGCTGGTTTAACGCCAGCGACGACGCCGCGACCCGTCCGCTGGCGGTCATCAGTCAGGATACCCGCGAGGCCCTGTTTGGAGCCGGCGAAACCGCCGTGGGCAAACTCATCCGGAGCGATGACCAATTCGGCGGCGACGCGCCCAAAGAATACCAAGTGGTGGGGGTGGCGGACAAAGTGCGGATGAGCGGCGACTTTGCATCGGCTACGCCGTCTGTGTGGATGCGCCTTGCTCCGCACGACACCACAAGTTGGGAAAGCGCCACCGTGCTGGTGCGCGTAGCATCGGGACAAGGCGCGCCCCTGCAGCAGCGCATCGTGCACACCGTGGCCGGCCTCACCCGCCAGTGGAGCACGCAGGTGTACGCGCTGGAAACTGACCGACTCGATAAGCTGAAGCCCACACTGGCCCCACTGGTGGCACTGGCGGTGGTAGGCATTTTTCTGGTGGTGAACGTGGCCCTTGGCTTGTTTGGGGTGCTGTGGTACAACATCAGCCAGCGCCGCGCCGAAATCGGACTGCGTCGAGCCGTGGGCGCTACCGGCGCCGGCATAGGCCGGCAGTTTTTGGGCGAGGTGCTGGTGCTCACCACCCTGGGCGTACTGGCCGGTAGCCTGCTAGCCGTGCAGTTTCCGCTGCTGGGTGCCTTTGAAATAGAGCCGCAGGTTTACCTCATGGCCATGCTCATGGCCACAGGATTAATTTATGTGCTGGCGGCTGGGTGCGCCTGGCAGCCCAGCCGTCTGGCGGCGGGCATCCAGCCAGCCGCCGCGCTGCGGGAAGAGTAGAAAAGGGTAGGAACCCTGCGCCGCCGGCATTATTTTGCTGTAGCACGGTGCCGAAACGCGGCCCGCTCCGGTAGCCGGGCAACCCGGGCCCGTCGGCGCGCATCTAAAGGTGTCGATACCTATTTCATCACTCACCCTTTTTCACCTGCTGCACATGAAAAATCTCACTTCCCTCGCCCTGCTCTGGCTGCTGGCCCTCGTACCCGCCCTGGCCCAAACTGCCTCGGAAACCCGCTCCCTGCCCAGCTTTCAAGCGGTAGAGGTCAGCAGCGGCGTTGAGCTGCACCTCGTATCCGGCCAGCCCCAGGCCGTGCAAGCCAGCGCCGACTCGCCCGAGTTGCTGGCCCGCCTCACAACCGAAGTTAGCAACGGCGTGCTAAAAATCAGCTTCGACCGCAAGCTGAGCGAGGCGTGGGGCAAGAAAAACTTCGTCCGCAACCTGCGCGTGAACGTAACGGCCGCCTCGCTCACGGCCCTGAAAGCCAGCAGCGGCTCCAAAGTAGAAGTGGCTGGCACGTACGCCACCGATAATCTTGACTTGGGGGTTTCTTCCGGTGCCACGCTCCAAGCCACTTTCGCGGCCACTTCCCTCAACGCCCGCGTGAGTAGCGGCGGCGTGGCCACCGTGACCGGTAAGATTCAGCGCCTCGACGTGCAGGCTTCCAGCGGCGGCGTGTTCAAAGGCAGCGACTTGCAGGCCACTGCCTGCGAGGCCGCGGCCTCCAGCGGCGGCACCGTGGCCGTGGCCGTGCAAGAATCCCTTACCGCCAACGCTTCGAGTGGCGGCGACGTGCGCTACAGCGGCTCCCCCAAAGTAACCAAGCGCACCAGCAGCGGCGGCAGCGTGAAGAGCCGCTAAGCCGGCGCGTTATTCGAGTACGTCCTTCATTACCAGCACGTCATGCCTCGGCACCGCCGGGCATGACGTGCTTTCTGATTCCCTATCTCACTTATTTTCTGCGTCATGTTACTCATTGTCGACGACGACCTCGCCGTTCGCACTTCCCTCAAGCTGCTGCTGAAGCGGGCGGGCTACGAAGCGCACGCCGTGGCCACGCCGGCCGAAACCCTGGCCGTGGTGCGCGAAACGCCGCCTCAGCTGGTGCTGATGGACATGAACTTTTCCCTCGCCACCACCGGCGCCGATGGGCTGGCGCTGCTGCGCGAGGTGAAAACGCTGGCTTCGCAAATCCCCGTGATTCTCATCACCGGCTGGGGCTCCATCAGCCTGGCCGTGGAGGGCATGAAGGCCGGCGCGGCCGAGTTCGTGACCAAGCCCTGGAACAACGAGGCCCTGCTGCAAACCATCCGCACGGTGCTGAGCCTCAGCGCCAGCCAAGTGGCCGGCTCTACCGAAGCCGATAGTCCCGCCGCCAGCCGCCGCCAGCTCGACAAGCAGTACCGTTTGGCCGATATCATTGGCCAGGACCCGCAGTTGTTGCACGTGCTGCGGAACGTGGGCCAGGTGGCTGCCACCGATGCCTCGGTGCTCATCGAAGGCGAAAGCGGCACCGGCAAGGAGCTCATTGCGGAAGCCATTCACCGCAACAGCCACCGCAAGCACCAACCGTTTGTGAAGGTGAACCTGGGCGGTATTTCGAGCTCATTGTTTGAAAGCGAGATGTTTGGTCACCGCCGCGGCGCCTTCACCGATGCCAAAGCCGACCGGGTGGGCCGCTTCGAAATGGCCAACGGCGGCACCATTTTCCTTGATGAAATCGGCGAGTTGGAGCTGGCTTCCCAGGTGAAATTGCTGCGGGTGCTGCAAGACCGCACCTACGAGGTGCTGGGCGATAGCAAACCCCGCCGCCTGGACATCCGCGTCATTGCCGCCACCAACCGCAACCTGGCCGAGATGGTGGCGCAAGGCCGCTTCCGCGAAGACCTGTTCTACCGCATCAACCTAATTACGGTGCGCCTGCCCGCCCTGCGCGAGCGGCCGGGCGACATTCCGCTGCTCACCCAGCACTTCGTGGACCAGCTTCGCGCCACCTACCACCGCCCGGCCCTGCGCGTGAGCACCCGCGCCCTGCACTGGCTCCGCGAGCAGCAGCTCCCCGGCAACATCCGCGAGCTCAAAAACCTGGTGGAGCGCGCCGTGCTCGTGAGCGGCAAAGAGGAGCTGGGCCCCGAAGACTTCCAGGCCAACGCCCAGCGCCTGCCCATACGCCACCCGGAGCCCGGCGAGCTGCCCGCACCCGGCACCATGACCCTGGACGAGCTGGAAGCCCAGATGATTCGGCAGGCGCTCAGCCATTACGATGGCAACATCAGCCGCGTGGCCAAAGCCCTGGGCCTGAGCCGCGGCGCCCTCTACAGAAGGCTGGAAAAGCACGCCATTCCGTTCGAAACGGCGGATGGCGGCTGAATACAAAAGGACGACATCCAGAAAGAACGTCATGCAGAGCGCAGCGAAGCATCTCGCGTGGGATAGTAACTCAATCGATGGAATTAATGGTGGCATGCGAGATGCTTCGCTGCGCTCTGCATGACGTTCTTTGGTTGATAAAATCATGACGCTCCGTATCCAATTCCTGCTTTTTGTTGTCATCATCCACGCCGTGCTCATTGCGCTGGCGGCGCAGCTGCGCACCACCAATACCACGCTCTTTATCGCGTCGGAGGCGCTGCTGCTGGTGAGCATTTACCTCACGGTGCGTCTTTACCGGGGCTTTGTGCGGCCTTTTGAGTTGATTGCGGCGGGCACGGCGGCCATCGCGGCCAAGGATTTCTCGATGAAGTTCGTGCCCGTGGGCCAGCGCGAGATGGACCAGCTCATTCACGTGTATAACCAAATGATTGACGCGCTGCGGCAGGAGCGGGTCAGTCAGCACGAAAAGAGCTTCCTGCTCGAACGCCTCATTCAGGCTTCACCGGCCGGCATTCTTATTCTTGATTTTGACGGGCGCATTGAGGGCGTGAACGCCGCCGCGGAGCGGTTCCTCAATCAGCCGGCCACGGCCTTGCTGGGCCAGCGGCCGGCGGAGCTGCCCGGCGCCTGGGGCCCCGCGCTCGCCGGCCTTGCCGAAAACCAGCCCCAGGCTTTGCGGGTGTCGGGCCTGCAAACTTTCCGGGCCCACGCCGCGCACTTCCTCGACCGGGGCTTCACGCGCCGGTTTATTATGCTGGAGGAATTAACGCAGGAGCTGATTTATCAGGAAAAGCAGGCTTACGGCAAGCTGATTCGCATGATTTCCCACGAAATCAACAATTCCATCGGGGCCATCAACTCCATTCTGCACAGCTTCCACCACTACGCCCCCCAACTCCATTCCGACGACCAGCCCGATTTCACGCAGGCCCTGGACGTGAGTATTGCGCGCAACACACAGCTGGCCAACTTTATTGCCAACTTCGCGCACCTGGTTCGGCTGCCCCCGCCCACGACCCACCCCACCGACCTGCACGCCCTGCTGCGCGGCATCTGCCGGCTGCTCCAGCCCCAGAGCGAGGAGCGCCACATCAAGTGGCACATGGAGGTGCCCACCACGCCGCTCGTGCTCAACTTCGATGCCCAGCAGTTGGAACAAGCCCTACTCAACATCACCAAAAACGCGCTTGAAGCCATCGGGCACGACGGCAACGTATGGGTGCGCACCACCGCCCGGCCGCCCACCGTATTCATCGAAAACGACGGCCCCAGCATCTCGCCTGAGGTGAGCCAACGCCTCTTTACCCCGTTTTTCAGCACCAAGCGCGACGGCCAGGGCATTGGCCTGACGCTGGTGCGGGACATTCTGCTGGCCCATGGATTTGCCTTCCAACTACGCTCTGAGGAAAACGGCCGTACCGTTTTCACGATACGTCTAGGCTGAAAACTATTGGTATTACAAAAGGCGCGTATTTTCAAAAGCGCCTTTTAATTGAGGTGTTATTCGAATTTGGTCAGGTAATTATTGACGATTAACCCTAATTATAAAGGCCATTTTCGAAATTGAGTGTAACTTAGTCGTCATATGACTACTAAAACTACACTTGTTATGACGCGCAAACAGCATTTGGCTGCTGCCTGCCTTGCCCTATTGTTATTGTTGGCTCTCGTGGCGGCTTTGTTACCGCAGGACCACCCCGAAGCGAAGACGGATACCTTCATCGCCGCCGATTTGGCTTGGATGCTCACCGCCTCCGGGCTGGTGCTGTTCATGGTGCCGGGCTTAGCCTTTTTCTACGGCGGCATGGTGAGCAAGCGGAGCGTGATTTCGACCATGCTGCAAAGCTTCATTGCCCTTGGCGTGATTTCGGTGCTGTGGTACGTGGTGGGCTTTTCGTTGGCCTTTGGCGACAGCATTGGCGGCATCATCGGCAACCCGCTCACGTTTCTGCTCTTCAACCACGTGGGCACGGCGCCGCACCCGCGCCTGGGGCCCAACCTGCCGCTGGTGTTGTACGCGGCCTTTCAGCTGAAATTCGCCATCATCACGCCCGCCCTCATCAGCGGAGCCTTCGCCGAGCGGATTCGTTTCTGGGGCTACTTGCTGTTTATGTGCTTGTTCAGTCTGCTCATTTACTGCCCCTTAGCCCATTGGACCTGGCACCCCGATGGCTTCCTGTTCAAGTGGGGCGTGCTGGACTTTGCGGGCGGCACGGTGGTACACATCTCGGCGGGTTTTGCGGCGCTGGCGGGGGCATTGGCCTTGGGTCGACGCGAAGCGCACAAAGCTGGCCACCAGCATGTTCCGGTTAATATTCCTTTTGTGCTGCTCGGTACTGGCCTGTTGTGGTTCGGCTGGTTTGGCTTTAACTCCGGCTCGGCGCTGGCGGCCAATACGGTGGCGGTGCAGGCCTTCTTCACCACCCACATGGCCTCGGCCGCAGCCATGCTGACGTGGATGTTGATTGAGGCCGTGCGCGGCCAACGCCCTTCGGCGGTGGGCGCGGCGGTGGGCGCGGTAGTGGGCTTGGTGGCCATCACGCCCGCCGCGGGTTACGTGAGCTACGGGCCCGCGTTGTTCATCGGGGCCAGCGCGGCGGCCATCAGTGCCTGGGCCGTGGCCATGAAAAACCGCACCACGCTGGACGACACGCTCGACGTTTTCCCGTGCCACGGCGTCGGCGGTATTGTGGGTATGATTATGACGGCCGTTTTCGCCAAAGAAGGGGGGCTCATCACCGGTTCGCCCACGCTGCTTTTGCATCATCTCGGCGCGTTGGCGTTCATCTCGGCCTTCACCTTTGGCGGCTCCTTTTTGATTTACAAGTTCACCAACCTGCTGATTCCCATTCGGGTAAATGCCCGCCACGAAGCCGACGGCCTCGACGTCAGCCAGCACGGCGAAACGGTGATGGTAGCAGCGTAGCGGAACAGTTAACTCCCCTGCTTACCAAGGAAGGGACGCGGCCGCGAAGCGGGCGATGGGGTGGTTGTCGGCGTTGAACGACTCGCAAGTGAATCGTACAAGCATCGTTCAACGATTCAACCACCCCCGTCTGAACCTGCGGTTCGAACATCCCCACCTTGATAAGGAGGGGATTTTTTTAAGTGCCAATCACAAATACCGTCGGAATCTTGTGTAATTCCGGAGCCGGTAAGCGGCGCCAGTCGCTCACGGTCAGTGTTTTGATGAACTCGCCCGCGCCCGTTACATCAGCGGCCACGCACAGGCGGGTGCTGGGCTGCAGGTGCGCCACCAAATCGGTGAACAAGGCCCCGTTGCGGTAGGGCGTCTCAATAAACAGCTGTGACTGCTGCCGCTGCTGGGCTTCCCGCTCCAGCGTTTTGATGGCCGCAATGCGCGGCGCTTTCTCGATGGGCAAGTAGCCGTGAAAGGCAAATTGCTGCCCGTTCAAACCCGAGGCCATGAGTGCCAGCAGCAACGACGAAGGTCCTACCAGCGGCACCACGCGCAGGCCCAGGCGGTGGGCTTCGCGCACCAGCGCCGCGCCGGGGTCGGCAATGCCGGGGCAGCCGGCCTCGCTGAGAATACCACCGTCGATGCCTTCTTTCACTAACGGCACCAAGGCAGCACGCACCTCGGCATCGGTACTGTCTTTGTCGATGACGGTGAAGCGAATGTCCTCAATTACGCGGGCCGGGGCCACGCTTTTCACAAAGCGGCGGGCCGTGCGGGCATTTTCCACCAGAAAGTAGGGGAGGGCCGCTACGGCGGCCAGCACCTGCGGCGGCAGCACTTGCGGGGCGGTGTCCTCGGCGAGAGGTGTGGGCAGGAGGTACAGCGTAGCGGGCATAAGCGAGGGGTTGAAGGCGCAAAGGAACGGCCCAGCCGCTCGCCGCCGCGGTAACCGCCTGTGGCCCGGCGCGTAGAATGGCTTCACCCGCTACGCTGTTTCATGCCCGATAAGCCCCGCTCCAGCCGCTTGCCGCTCTACCTCTCGTTGGCTATTCTGGCGCCTCTCGTCGGCGCTTATTTTTTGTGGCCAGCTTTCCAAGAAGGCGTGCAGGAAGGCTGGGCCGTGCTCCGCACCGGCGACCAGGCCAAGGTGGCAGATTGGATAGCCCAATTTGGCTACTGGGGCCCGGTGCTGATAATTGTGACCATGGTGCTCCAGATGTTCCTGATTGTCATCAACAACGGCCTGTTGATACTGGTTTCGGTGCTCGCCTACGGACCAATTTGGGGCTCGCTGCTGGCGTGGGTGGGCGTGCTCACGGCCTCCAGCGTCGGCTATTGGCTGGGCAATTCCCTGGGTACCCCCCTTGTGCAGCGCCTGTTGGGCCACAAAAGCGAGAAAAAAGTAGCTGGCTTCGTGGACCAATATGGGCTGGGCGCCGTGGCCGCGGCGCGCCTGACGCCGGTTATTTCCAACGACGCCATCAGCTTCGTGGCTGGGGCCATGTGCATGGGCTACTTGCGCTTCATCAGCGTGACGGCGGTGGCCATTCTCCCCCTCATTGCCTTGCTCGCATATTTAGGCCAGGACAGCGAACGGCTCAAAACCGGTTTGCTCTGGATTTCGGGCGTGGGCCTACTTTTCTTCGGCGCCTACATCTGGTGGACCAAAACTCACAAAAAAACGGGCCGCCCAGTGCCGGACGGTCCGTTGAAAGTGTAGGGCCTGGCCCAGGCTGCTATCGGGGCGCTTCGCTCAAATGAAGCCCTGTTGGTTGTGCGGACCCTCTAGGGCCGCATCTCCTCTGGTTGCGGGAGCATCATGAAGCTGGGGGCCTCCGGCATCTCGTCAATCAAGCGGTTGTCATTAAGGCCCCAAGGCTCTACTGGTTTGGATGAGCCTGCGGAGGAACTGCTATTCTGGCGGGCAGTCGTCTGCAAAGCAAAGACTGGGCTGGGGGCGGTAGGCTGATGCCGTTCGGCGGTTGTGCCATCACCCAATTGCCCAAAATTATTTGCGCCCCAGGCATACAACTCGCCATCGGCCGTAGCTGCCAGCGTGTGGAACCCGCCGCTCACTACCCGCACCCAGCGGGCCGGGGCGGCACTGCGCGGCGCGGCAATGGCCACGGGGCTCAGTTGCCAGTCGGTGGTGCCGTCGCCGAGCTGACCGACGCAGTTGTTGCCCCAGGCTATCATGTGGCCGTCGGTGCTTAGGGCCACCGAGTGGGCATCGCCGGCGGCCACTTGGGCCCACCGCTCGATGGCGAGGTGGCCGGGTATTGCCAGGGGCTCGGGCAGGTTGTGCTGGGTGTCGTGTTCTTCCCCGAGCTGGCCAAACCGGTTGGAGCCCCAAGTGTAAATGCGGCCGTCATCGGTGATGGCCAGGGTATGAAAGCGGCCGGCGGCCACGTACGACCAGCGCAGGCGAGACAATTTCTTGGTCATTCCCACGGCCACGGGGTACAGCGCGTCGTGGTTGGAACCGTCGCCGAGCTGGCCGTATTGGTTATTACCCCAGGCAAAGAGCCGGCCGTCGGTGGTGAGGGCCAGGGTATGGTCGTTGCCGGCGGCTATTTGGGCCCATGTGGTGTTGGCGGCGCTCGTGGGCAGGGACACTGCGACGGGCGTAGGGCTGTCGAGGCTCGAGCCGTTGCCCAATTGGCCTTCGTCGTTGTTGCCCCAAGCATACAACTGGCCATCGGTGGTGAGCGCCAGGGAATGGGAGGTGCCGGCCGCAATTTGCTTCCACTGAGCTTGGGCGGCGGCCTCGGGCAGAGCAACGGCCACGGGAGTGGTATGCGCGCTTGCCGTCCCGTCGCCAAGCTGCCCGTCGCGGTTGCCGCCCCAGGCTTGGATGCGGCCATCGGTGGTAAGCGCTAGGGTGTGCGAGGTGCCCATGGCCACCTGGGACCAGCCCGTGCCGGGGGCGGGCGGCCGCACTTGCACGGGCGCCGGGCTACTGAGCGTAGTGCCGTTGCCAAGCTGGCCTTCGAAATTGATGCCGCTAAGCCAAAGACTGCCATCGGGGCGGATGCTGGCCGAATGGTTGGTGCTGGCAGCGAAGGTGTTAATGGGTGCCTGGGCGGAGGCGGCACCGGCACTGAAGAGCAGGCACAGCCCACCCCACAGGGGAATCGGGTTACGGAACATGACAGTTTGCAGAAAAGAAGTGAGAAGTTTTTTTGTCTCCTAGGCCAGACAATGCTATAGATGCAAGGGAATAATTGACCGTTGTCTGAAGACAAGAATTTTTTTAACAAAACCTACGTCACTGCTCAGAATCGAGCAAAAAAAATGGCGACTTCCAACGCATGGAAGTCGCCATTTTGGCTACGGTTGTGCTTAATTGATTTGTGCCCCGGTGCTTTGAATGCGCTATTGCTCCACAAAGGCTTTTACCAGCTGGAATACTTCCTCGGGCTTTTCGGCGTGCAACCAGTGGCCGGCATCAACCACGGTTTCTACCTGCGAGTTGGGAAACAGCGCCGGGATGCCGTAGAGCTTGTCGTCGGCGGTGATGTAATTTGACTTGCCGCCCCGCACAAACAGCGTGGGTTTGAGGAAGGGCTGCGTGGCCGTGGTCTCTTCGCCCACAGCGGCCATGGAAGCCGCCAGAGTTTCCAGATTGATGCGCCAGGCAAAAGAGTTATCCTCGCGGCGGTACAAGTTTTTGAGCAGGAACTGCCGTACGCCCAACTGCGGAATGTGCACGGCCATGGCCTCGTCGGCCTGTTGGCGGCTTGCGAGGGTAGCCAGGGGCACGGCTTGCAGGCCCGCCAAAATATCGTCTTGGTGCTGCATGTTGGAAAAGCGCGGGGCAATATCCAGCACCAGCAAGCGGGCCAAGCGGTCGGGGTGGTCGAGGGCGAAGCGCATGGCTACTTTGCCGCCCATGCTGTGGCCCATCAGCGAAACATCGGCGCCTAGCTTTAAGTGGTTGAACAGGGCCAGCACATCGCGGGCCATCAGGTCGTAGCTATGGTCCGGGCTCTGAAAAGACCGGCCGTGGTTGCGTAAATCCACGCTGATGACGCGCAGGCCGGCTTCGGTGGCCCAGCGCCTAGCCAGAGTTTGCCAGTTATCGAGGGTGCCGAACAGGCCGTGAAGGATGACCAGCGGCTGGCCCTGGCCTTGGTCGAGGTGATGAAGGAGGGAGGACATGGGGCAAAATTAGCGACAGCGGCCCCAGTGTGCGACTTCTACCCTTGGCGGAGCCTTGGTACCGCTCCAAGCAATGCGAATGCTCCGCGAAGAGCAGAATACGGTGGCGACGGCTAGGTTTACGCTGGCGGAGTACAAGCGCCTCACTACGGACCTCACCGATGCCCAACTCGACTCCTTGATTGCTCAAAAAGGATACCTAACCGGTTTTTTCACGCGCAAAGGCGTGCGGGTGTTGGTGAGTTTGCGGGACGCTACCCCAAAGGAAATTTTTAACCAGTTGCTCCGGGGCACCTCGATTATGCTGTTTTTGCTGATGCCGCTGGCGGCCCTATTGCTCCAACTGGCTTATTACCGGCGCCGCCGCCATTACGTGAGCCACCTAGTTTTCACGGTGCATACGCACTGTTTACTGTTCGTATACATTGCCTTGCTGCTGGTGCTGATGCAGTCCTACAGCGTGGTGTTGGTGGTAGCGGGCCTGACGGTTGGTTTTGGTGCCTTGCTTTACTTTTAAGGCAGAAAAAGTTGCCAACGGACTTTGCTAAAGTGTAAAATTCGGGCATCTCGTTTTTTAGCCCGGCTGCCGCGGGCCGGGTATCGTACCTTTGTATGGCTGCAAAGCGCGCTAGAATATCCCACCCAACACCAACCTGTGTACCTTCACCATGTGGCTGCCTACCTCCCGGAGGCAGTCGTAACCAATGCTCACTTCACCCGCCTCAACGGCCTTGCCAGCGAGTGGATAATTGAGCGAACCGGCATTCAGGAGCGCCGCAAAGCCGCTCCCGGCGAAAATGCCAACACCATGGCCATTGAGGCCACCTGCGCCGTATTGGCCGCTGCGCCCGCCTTTGCCCAAGAGTCGATTGATTTGGTCGTTGCCGGTACCTACACGCCCCACGACACCATTTTCACGGCCGCTCATGCCGTGCAGCGCTACATTGGCATTAATGAAATCCCCACGGTTAGCATTTCTTCGGCCTGCTCCTCGCTACTGAATGCGGTAGAAATAGTGGAGGGGTATTTTGCCATGGGCAAAGCCTCGCGTGCCATCGTTGTGGTGACGGAGCACAACACGGCTTACAATAACGAGGAAGATACCATGGCCGGCCACCTCTGGGGCGACGGAGCTGCGGCCCTGCTCATCTCCAAAGAGCGTATCAGCCCCGATGACCTGCATATAACCGAAGTCATTACAGGTGGTGCCGCTCCCGTGAGCAAGGCCGATGAGGCGGTGACCCTCAAGCCCGTAGACAAAGGCATTGTGATGCCCTTCGGCCGCGACGTGTTTCAGCAGGCGTGCCTGTACATGGCCAAGGTGACCCAGACCCTGCTCGACAAGCACCACATTGCCACGCCCGACCTTACCTACCTCATTCCGCACCAAGCCAACCTGCGCATTTCGAAGAACGTGGTGAAGCAGTTGGGCATCGACCCCAGCCGGGCCGTGAACAACATCGACCGACTCGGCAATACGGGCTGTGCCGGTGCCGCCATCGGCTTGGCCGAGGTGTGGGACACACTGAAAGGGGGCGATAAGGTGATTATCACCGTATTCGGCGGCGGCTATTCCTACGGGGCTATGCTGCTGGAAAAATAGGTAGCAGTAACTGGTTAGCTGTAGATTGAAATGATGCTGCCGCACGCCGATGCTTTCCTGCCCGAAATAACGTTTCAAACCAGCCGCTCGAGTGGTCCTGGCGGGCAGAACGTGAACAAGGTAGAGTCGCGGGTAGAACTCCGGTTTCATTTGCAGGAGTCGCAGGTGCTGACCGAAACGCAAAAGGCGCTGATTTTGGAGAAAGTGGCCAATCAACTGACCGCTGAGGGCTTGCTCCTTATCACGGCCCAAGACGACCGCAGCCAGTATCGGAACAAGGAAATTGCCCTAGCACGTTTTCACGAGCTGCTGCTCAAGAGCCTGCGCCGGCCCAAGCCCCGCAAGGCCACCAAACCCAGCAAAGGCGCCGTCCGCAAGCGGCTGGAAGGCAAGAAAATCCAAGGTGAGAAGAAAGCAAACCGCCGCAAGCTGGAATAAGCTGGGCTTTGATGCTTAGGATTGGCTCGCGCAATCCGTCCAATCACAGGCTAGCATGCACAGTAGCTACTCTCTTAGAGTAATGTGCCGCTTAAGAACAAGAGCGCAAAGGCGAAATAAATCACTACCCCCGTCACGTCGACCAGCGTTGCCACGAAGGGAGCCGACGAGGTAGCCGGGTCGGCCCCGAGGCGCTTGAGCAGCAAGGGCAACATGGAGCCGCACAACGAGCCCCACAGCACAATGCCAACCAGCGACGCGCCCACCGTGAGGCCAATGCCCCAATAATAGGCTCCGTATTCACCGGGGAAAATGCGCGACCACAGCAGAATGCGCAACAAGCCCACCATGCCCAGGATGGCGCCGAGCATCACCCCCGTGGCCAGTTCCCGGCGCATCACGCGCCACCAGTCCGCAATGCTCAGTTCGCCCAAGCTCATGGCCCGGATGATGAGCGAAGTGGCCTGCGAGCCGGCGTTGCCCCCAGCGCTGATAATGAGCGGGATAAATATTGTGAGCACTACCGCTTTGGCAATTTCGTCTTCAAAAGACTTCAGAGCGGTAGCGGTAAACATTTCGCCAATCAGTAGGATAACCAGCCAGCCAGCCCGCTTCTTCAGCATTCCCAAAAGGGGCGTGGCCAAGTAGGGCTCATCCAGCGCCGCCGAGCCACCGAGCTTCTGCATGTCCTCGGTGTCTTCCTGCTCCCGAATGCTCAGAATGTCATCGATGGTGACGATGCCGAGCAGAATGCCCTGGTCCGAAACCACGGGCAGGGCGTTGCGGTCGTTGCGGCGGAACACGTCAATGGCTTCTTCCTGGTCCTGGTCGGCGGTGAGTTGCACAAAACGGCGGTCCATCAGGTCGCGCACCCGGGCCGTGGGCGCCGAAAGCAGAAACTCCCGAATGCGAATGTCATCAATGAGCACGCCCTGCGCATCGGTCACGTAGAGCATGCTCAGGGTTTCGGACTGCCCGCCGTGCTGGCGGATGTAGTCGAGCACCTGCTGCACCGTCCACGTCTCGCGAATGGCGATGTAGTCGGGCGTCATGAGGCGGCCCACCGAGTCTTCGGGGTAGCCCAGCAGCTGCAGCGTCACCTTGCGCTCTTCCTCAGAGAGGCTCTGCACGAGTTCTGCCACGAAATTGGCTGGCAGGAATTCGAGTAGGGCCGTGCGGTCATCCGGCGACATCTCGTTGAGGATGTCGGCCATCTTGTCCTGGGCCAGGTTGTCGAGAAAGTGCCGCTGAATCTCTAGGTCGAGGTACTCGAACACCTCGGTGGCCAGCTTCAGCGGCAACAGCCGGAAAATGATGAGCTGCTCCCGTTCCTCTTCCTCTTCAATCAGTGCGACCAGCTCCGACGGCTGAAATTCGCGGAGGACCTGCTTCAGCTTGAAAAATTCGCCCTCCTGAATCAGGGACGTGATGGTTTCCACGGTCTGCGGCTGCATGTAAAGAGGGCGGAGGGTGCTTCGCTAGGCAAGCGGAATTGATAGGAAAGAAAAGTAGCGCTACAAAAGTAGGGCTAAAGCATAGCTTTGGGCCAAAAATAACCGTTAAGTACCAAAGGTGAAGGCAGCATTGTGGCCAAAACCGCCATCTTGCTGTCTTAAATCTATTTCGATGCTTCCTTCTTCTTCTGTTGCTGGGCCGCGTGGCACTTTAGTCATGCTAGGCGGCGGCGACGACGACCCTATGTTGGCCATGTTAGCTGGGCTGATACCCGGCCAGTCGGCCATCATTGAGGTGCTTACCACGGCCACCCGGCGCCAGCCAGCCCGCACCGCGGCCGCCTACGCCCACGCTTGGCACCAGCTCGATTGCCCCCACGTGCGGCACCTGCGCGTAGACGAGCTGCACCCCGCCGACGACCCCGCCACGCTGGCCCGCTTGCGCAAAGCCACGCTCATCTTCATGAGCGGCGGCGACCAGGAGCGCCTGACTGATTTCTTGCTAGGTACCGAATTCTTGGCCATTCTCAAGGACAAGTACCAGAACGAAACGGGCTTTGTGCTGGCTGGCACCAGCGCCGGCGCGTCGGCCATGGCCGAGTTTATGCTGGTGTACGGCCACGGCTGGCGCAGCCTCAAGCGCGGCAACATTGACGTGAAGCCCGGCCTGGGCCTGCTGCCCGGCGTGGTACTCGACCAGCATTTTGCCGAGCGGGGCCGCTACCCGCGCCTAATGCACGCGGTGCTGACGCAGCCCGACTTGTTGGGCGTAGGCTTGAGCGAGGAAACAGGCATTATTATCAGTCCCGACCGGCTTGCGCAGGTTTTTGGCGACGAAGTGGTGGTCGTGGTCGATGCCACGCAAGTCACGCATAGCAACCTGACGGACCTGCCCGATGGCCAAATGATAAGCGGCCACGGCTTGTGCCTGCACCTGCTCGTGGCCGGCCAGCAACTGAACCTTGCGAGCCGCGAAGTAATAAAATAAGGCCAAGCGTGGTGAAGGGCTGGCGATAAGATGCGCCCCGGTTTGGACTTCGCTACCTAATTACCCCGTTACTTCATCCCCCAATAGGGGCACCAAAGCGGCTGGTCTTTGCGTTAGTGCCGCGAAATCAATCTGTGCGATTCATGCGTATTTCCCGTTTGTGGCTGCGGCCGCTACGTTTTCTGTGTTTGATGCTGGTGCTGGGCACGCTGCTGCCGTGGGCGTGTACCCGCAAGGCGGTTTCCTTCAACAGCAACCCCGAACAGCCCGCCACCGCGGCGCTCATCGCTGATACACTCACTCGGACCAGCGACACGCTCAATGGCCAACCTTCGCTAAGCACCGCGCGCAAGGTGGTGATTACCAAGGAGCAGGAACGCGCCGCCAAAGATGCCGAAAAGGAAGCCCAGCGCAAGCCCAAAAAGAAAAAGAAGGTTTTTCTGGGCGAAAAAATCAAGCGTGCGTTCGCGAAGTCGGGACCCAAAGGCCGCAACCAGATTATTGAGGTGTTTTACTTCCTCAAGTATCCGATGCCGCTCAACGCCTACGCCCCGGCACACTACTATTACGACACCAAGAAGCGACGAATCCTGAAGCTGGCGGCCGTAGAAGAGGACGAGCCCACGCTAAAAATCCTGCACGGCCCCTACAAAAAACTGCAGAATAATCAGGTCATCGAAACGGGCTTTTATGCCCTGGGCACTCGGCACCTGCGCTGGGAACGGTTTGACCGCAATGGCGTGCTGCTGAGCAAGGTGCACTACGAAATGGGCTTTCCGCGCGATGCCAACGTGAGCTACTACGGTGAGGACCGCGCCAAAATCAACGAAGTAGTGCCTTACGTCAACGGCAGGCTGGAAGGCGATTACGCCAAGTTCCTGGATAATGGCCAGCCCGACTGGCGCGGCCAGTTTGAGAACGGCAAGCGCGTGGGCATCTGGACCAAGTATTGGGGCTTCCGTGGCCGGCGCCATTACGAGTACCAGTATGCCGAATCGGGCTACGACCCGGAAGTAGCGGAGCCGGAACTGGTGCGGGAATACAACCGCAACGCCACCATCATTTTTGACAAAGAGAAGAACCTCGACAAGCGCGGCCAGCCCGAAGCCGAGGACCGGCCGGGCATGCGCCGGCCCGTGCCCCGCGCCGCGCCCAAAGTCTCCCCCAAGCGGGCCAAGTAAGGCCGAAAGCCGAAGTGCAGTCAGTGGGTTAAGTAGGTTGCCAAGCGGTTGTTCGGGAGCAAATTTTAGTAGAACGCATCCTCGAAGTGTTCGATGTGAAACGCGCGGCTGCGTAAAGTCAGCGCCACGATGTCGAAGCGGATGTCGCCGCGCCAGTCCAGTTCTTCTTGCAGGTGAGTGGCCGCCAGCCGGAACAGCTCTTTTTTGCGCGCCGATACAAACGTCTCGGGTGGTCCGTATTGGCCAGATGAACGGGTTTTGACTTCCACGAACACCAGCAGCGCTGTGCCGAGCTGCAACACCAGGTCTACTTCGGCGCGGCCATGGCGGTAGCCGCGGGCCACTACCTGGTACCCCTGGGCGAGGAAAAAATCGGCGGTAGCCATTTCGCCGGCTCGGCCTAATTCGTGGGGAGCGTAAGCCATTTAAAAGCGAAAAGCCGTTGCCGCTGCGGCCATTGGATGAGCAGCTGCAAGCTATACACTGGCGCGCGGATACAAGGAACGGCCGTTGTGCCCCAACAAAGGCCAAGGTCGGCAATGCCTACGACGCTTAGTACCTTTGCGTCCCGTTTCACTACCTCACGCTCATGGCCGCTTCCGTAGAACCGTTCTCGCCTCCGCTGCGCGCCGCCAGCTTGGCCGAGAACTCCAGCCCCAAGCTCAACCGTACTTTGCAGGTGCAGCGCTTGGGTCTGGTGGATTATGTGGCCACATGGCAATACCAGGAAGACCTGATGGCGGCTACGCTGGCCATCAAAACGCAAAACCGCCAAGCCGAAACCAACGGCCTGCCGCCGGCACCAACGCCCAATCACTTGCTGCTCTGCGAGCACCCGCACACGTACACTTTAGGAAAAAGCGGCAAGCCCGAACACCTGCTACTCGATGACGCGGCCTTGGCAGCACACGGAGCCAGCTACCACCGCATCAACCGGGGCGGCGATATTACCTACCACGGGCCCGGCCAACTGGTGGGCTACCCGATTCTGGACCTCGATAACTTCCGGCCCGATATTCACTGGTACCTGCGCATGCTGGAGGAGGCCGTTATCCGCACCTTGGCGGAGTACGGCCTTAATGCCGGGCGCATTGCCGGGCTTACCGGCGTGTGGCTCGATTGGGAAGAGGGCGCCCCGAACCCCCGCAAAATTTGCGCCCTGGGCGTGAAGTGCAGCCGCTGGGTGACGCTGCACGGCTTCGCACTGAACGTGAATCCGGACCTCGCGTATTTTGGCCACATTGTGCCCTGCGGCATCACCGACAAAGCTGTGACGTCTCTGGCACAAGAGTTGGGGTATTCGGCGCCCGTGTCCGTAGCCGAGGTCCAGGAACGCCTGCTGCCTCATGTAGTAGCGTTGCTGGGCGCCGATTTATTGTCTTATCTCCCCGCTCCCGATAGTTCAAAAGCCTAACTTGCGCTGCGCCCTAGGTGGCGGTACAAGCTGGCTAAATCTCTGATTCTGTGAAACAAGATATTCCTTTTGAGCCAGTAGCAGGCGTTTCGGTGGCCATCGTTCCCGATGAGGAGGGCCGAACGCCCGACGGGCAGCCGATTTGGCAAGTTTACTTGTTGAACCACAATGATTTCCCTTTGCAAAATGTCATTGTCAATGCCAATGGCTACGGCTCGCGGGAAGACGGTGAGCCGGTGCGTACTTCTACTCTGCGCTATCTTTTTGAGGAGGTGCCGCCCCACGCGGCCGTCCCCGTGGAGCCCATCGAAGCTGCCTTGTTTCATTTGAACAATCAATACTGGGTGAGTTACTACGCTGGACCTCAGATTTTTGACAAGAAATTCATTTTCGTCCCTGATTCCATTGTCGCCAACAACTGCACCCACATTGCTTTGCTCAACCGGGCGGGAGTATTGCATAGCTAGCCGGCTCGGCGTTACAGTCGTTCGGCTAGCCGCCGATTTATAACACAAAAACCTTTATATGAATCACTTCGATATTCCTTTGGGCCTGTCTTGGATGTGGGCACTGCTGGTGTCGCTCTTTGCCGTGCCGTCCATTATCTACATTGCCCACCTCAAAAATATGCTCGATACCCCCAATGGGCGCACCGTGCACATGTCGCTCACCCCGCGGCTGGGCGGCGTGGCGGTGTTCGCGGGCTTCATGTCGGCCCTCACCATCTTCGCCCCGTTAGAAAACGGCGCCAAGGAGCTGTTGGCGGGCTGCATTATCCTCTTCTTCGTGGGCCTCAAGGACGATTTGGTGGGGATGTCGGTTTCAAAGAAATTCGTGGGCCAATTGCTGGCCACCGGCATTGTGATGATAATGGCCGACGTTCGCATCACCAGCTTTCAAGGGATTCTGGGGGTGCATAGTTTGCCGATTGGCATCAGCTACGCCTTCACGCTAGGGGTCATTGTCGGCATCACCAACGCCATCAACCTCATCGATGGCCTGGATGGATTGGCCGGTACTATTGTGCTGATAATCAGCAGTACGTTTGGGTATTATTTCTATATGTATGGCGGTTCCAGCTACGGTAACTACGCTTTTGTAGCCGTCTGCCTGATTGGGGGCTTGCTGGGTTTTCTGCGTTACAACTTCCATCGCGCCCCCATTTTCATGGGCGACACGGGGTCGTTGGTGTGCGGATTTATCGTGTCCGTACTGGCCATTCAGTTCATCGAAATGGGCCTGCGGGTAGACGAGCCTTTTGGTTCTTCAGCGCCCTCGGTGGCTGTCGGCATTTTGTTTGTACCATTGTTCGATACGCTACGGGTCTTTTCGCTGCGCATGCTGGCGGGCCGTTCGCCCTTTTCCCCGGATAAAAACCACATTCACCACCGCATTCTGGCCATGGGCTTTCAGCAAATCAGCACCGTGCTATTGCTGGGCTTGCTCAATATTCTGGTCATTCTATTCGTTATTCGATTTGCCGCCCTTGGCAACACCGTCATTATTCTGGCATTGGCCGCATTCTCAGCTTTGCTGAGCATCTTCTTTGGCGTTTACCAAAGCCGTATCTCCCGCCGCCAACTGCTGGCCGCCGAAACCACCACGAGCTAGTTTCCCGCATTCAAATGGTAACCCCGGGCTCATTGCGCACCTACTGCCTGCTTATTGGCAGCCTGTTGCTGGCAATGGCGGCGGCCCTGAGTCCGGCACGAGCCAGCGAGTACCAACAGCTGCCGCCCGCTTCGCCCACCGCCCTCACCGATGAGTGGCTTATTCACGATGCCGCCCGCAATCGGCTCATCTTCTACCTGCCGGGCTATCATCAGCCCTCCCATGTGTATTACCAGTGGGTGCTAGTTGAGCGGAACCAGCCTTTCCCGCTGTCCTTCGCTGCTCAGCCGGGCTTGAGTTTATTTCTGGACAACCAATTGGTTTTCACGGCCCGTACCGCCACCACATATTCGGTCGACATTGCGCAACTGCTGCCCGCGCAGTTGGCTCCGGGCCGGCATTTGCTGGCCGTTTGGCAGCCCGACGGTACCCCGGCGTTGGCTTCCTTCTCGGGGGGCAACGCTGTTGCCGTCGATGGCCAAGCGAAAGCGCGCGTAGGGGAGGCCCAGCCGCGGGTGCCCGGCCCGCAGGGGCAAAACGTTTATTTGGGGTTTTTGCTGGTGCTTGGGTTGTCCTATGGGGCCGTGCGCTCCACCTACCAATCGGGAATGGCGCGCATTTTTCAGATTGAAGAACTATTCGGCAACGGCAGCGACCAGCAGGCGTTTCTTAGCAAGCCGGCCTTCTCGCTGCTCAATCTGCTGCTGGTCCTGTTGTTTTCCTTGTCGTTTGGCCTGTTGCTAACCGCCATTCACACCGACCTGCAAAATCTGCCCTTGCTGCGGCGCTTCTTCAACGTGCCCGAAACGGCCATTGCGGCGCGGGTGCTGCTTTATACGGTCATTATTGCCGCTTTTGTCTTCGGTAAGTACTTGTATGTGGGCGTTTTGGGATACATTTTCGGGTTGCAGTCGCTTGTAAATATGCAATATCGGGAATTTTTGCGCACCACGTTGCTGGCCGGTTTGGCGCTGCCCTTGGTGTTGCTGCTCTACCTAAGCCTGAATAGCAGCTACCCGCAACCGGTGGCCTGGGTGGCCAGCGCCGCAATTGGAATCGTGCTTATTGGTACTGTCCTGCGCGTTGGCCGCACCCTGCACCACCACGCGTCGCTGCTGAATCTACATTTGTTTGCCTACCTTTGTGCAACTGAAGTACTGCCTTTGCTGGTTTTGCTTAAGCTTATTGTTTTTACCTACTAATAGGCTGTCGCCGTATACGTCGTATTAGCCCATTTCGCCTCCTCTTATTGTCCTAATATTACCCTTTCCATTCCTGTATGGCCGAGAGTGCAGAGAAGCCGGGCACAGGCCGGCATGCCAAGCGCATCACGAGTATCCTGGTTACCCAGCCCAAGCCCACCAACGACGTATCTCCCTACTTCGCAATTGCCGAAAAATATGGCATTCAGGTGGATTTTCGGGAGTTCATTGAGGTACAGCCTGTGTCCTACAAGGACTTCCGGCGCGAGAAAATAAATATATTGGAATTTACTGCTGTTATTTTTACCAGCCGTAACGCCGTTGACCATTTTTTCCGCATCTGCCAGGAAGCCAAGTTGGAAATGCCGGCTGAGATGAAGTATTTCTGCATCTCGGAGCAAACAGCTAACTACTTGCAGAAGTACATCGTGCTACGCAAGCGCAAGTTGTTTGTGGGCGAGCGCACGGCGGCTGATTTGTTCGACGTTATCAAAAAGCACAAAGGGGAGAAGTTCTTGTACCCCTGCTCCGATATCCGCAAAGACGACTTGCCGGTGTTTATGCGCGCCAACAACCTGAAATTCTCAGAGGCCGTTATCTACCGCACGGTCGCCAGCGACCTGTCCGACCTTTCGGATGTGAAGTACGACTGCATCGCCTTTTTCAGTCCGTCGGGCATTAGCTCCCTCTTCATCAACTTCCCCGACTTTGTGCAGGATGGCACACGCATTGCTGCGTTCGGACCCACCACGGCCAAAGCCGTAACCGATGCTGGCCTAATCCTTGATATCGAAGCTCCCCACCCAAATGCCCCGTCGATGACCGGAGCCATCGAAGCCTATATTCGGCGGCATGCCCAAAGCGAAACCGGAAAAACGAGTTCCAAAAACGCCAGTTCCAACGGTTAGTAAGTCCAAAGCAAGAAGCCGTGCCGCAAGCTACCCTTGTGCTGTTTCTTTAGAGAATGTTTTTGGCTTACATTTGGTAGCTATTCTCCTGGCACGCCTTCCTTCCCTTCTTCTTCTATCTCCCCATCCCTGCACCATGAAAGTAACGTTATTCGCGACGCTGCTGCTCTCTGTTGCAGCCGGTTCTGCTTTTGCGCAACAGCAGCCGCAGTTTACCCAATACGGGATGAATGGCATGTTCCTCAACCCAGCTTACGCTGGCATCAAGGGCTACGGGGAGTTCAACCTGATTGGCCGTTACCAGT
The DNA here is from genome assembly GCF_015694725.1 of Hymenobacter jeongseonensis. Lineage (GTDB taxonomy): Bacteria > Bacteroidota > Bacteroidia > Cytophagales > Hymenobacteraceae > Hymenobacter > Hymenobacter jeongseonensis. The sequence continues at coordinate 379,461 of NZ_JADQDQ010000001.1, forward strand.
ACTTTAATTACGGAACTTACGGCGATGCCAACGGCTCGCCCCGCACCGGGCTGATTACCGGGTCGCTGCCGGTGCTGGCCACGAATGGCGGCGTGGGGTTGGCCGTGTATTATGACCAAGCCGGCATGGCGAAAATGACCAATGCGGCGCTCTCGTATTCGCAGCACGTCAAGTTAGGCGCCGGAACGCTGGGCATCGGCCTGCAAGGGATTTACACTTATTTGGGCAAAGGCACTTACATCGCCATCGACGAGAACGACGTCAACGTGCCCAAGAATGCTTCCGACAGCAAATTTGACTTGGGTGCCGGGTTTTGGTATGAATCGCCAAAGTTCTACGCCGGGCTGAGCGTTAACAACCTGCTTCGTTCCGAATACTCCTTCAAAAGCGGCGGCACCGAGGGCACTCCTAGCCAGTACCTGGCTGAAAATCATGCGTATTTAACAGCTGGTTATAATATCGATGCGTCTTCAAACGTTGTTGTGACGCCCACCGCACTGATAAAGGCCGTGTTGCCCGGCGAGTTTTCTAGCAGTAGCAAATTTGCCGATGCCAAGAACTACTCCTTTGAAGGCGGCGTTCGGGCCACTATTGATGATAAATATTGGGCTGGCCTTAACTACCGGCACGAAGAATCAGTATCAGCCCTGGTTGGGCTGGGTTTCGGAAAAGATAACGCCATGCGGTTTGGTTATGCCTTCGATTTTATAGCCTTCAACCAAGATGCCCGAGCATTTAGCTCACACGAAATTATGCTTTCCTATCGTTTGCCTAAGGCAATTCTGAATACACGTCCGGCTATCCGTACGCCTCGTTATAGCTTCTAATTTTCCTATTTTATGGTCTTGCCACTGGTACTGCCTTTTTTATCGTAAGTTAGGATAAATTCTAGTCGGGCGTCTTGCCTGCAAAACGGATTAACCGAGTTATTCGCGCCATTCAGCGTGTTTGTCACCGATTTCGTCGCCTGCATGGAAAACCAGGTATTGCACATCATCCCAAAAAAGTGTAGATTTGCCAACCCATCCAACTGTACTTTAGCAGTATTGGCAATTAAAACAGAAATTAACTTCTCATGAACAAGCTTCTAGCAATATCCCTCTTCGCTATCTCCGGAGCATTATTGGGTGGGTGCGGATTTGGCAAGGGTCCTCAGGGTGAGCTGATTGGATCCGACGACCGGCCCATTTTCAACCCACAAGAAGTGCCTTTTGGCATGGTTCCTTGTCCGGGTGGTACTTTTCACATGGGCCAGACCGACCAGGATATTTCCGCTTCTATGGTCAATATGAACAAGCAGGTGACTATCGCCGGCTTCTATATGGACGAAACGGAAATTACTAACAACGAATACCGTCAGTTCATGGACGCCATCAAGATGGACTCTTTGGACGTGTTGGGAGAAGAATACGTGATGACGGAACTGTACCCGGATACTACGGTATGGGTGCGGGACTTTACCTACCACATGGGCGACCCCCTGTTGGAATATTATTACACCCACCCGGCCTTTGACGAATACCCCGTGGTTGGAGTGGACTGGTTTGCTGCTAAGTACTTCTGCAACTGGCGCACCAAGTTCCGCAACGTAGCACGTGAGGAAGCCGGTTATGCCAACGACCCCAACTTCCGTCTTCCTTCCGAAGCGGAGTGGGAGTATGCTGCTCGCGGTGGCCGTGATTTGGCTACTTACCCTTGGGGTGGCCCCTACTTGCGCAATAGCAAGGGCTGCATGCTGGCTAACTTCAAGCCCGGCCGTGGTGATTATGCTTCCGATGGCTTTGCTTATACCTCCGAAGTTGGTTCGTTTTTCCCCAACGATTTTGGCCTCTATGACATGGCCGGTAACGTGTCGGAGTGGTGCGATGACGCCTACATGGAAGCTTCGGTGCCGGTTGTTTGGGACTTGAACCCTACTAACCCAGATGATAACGAGCCCCGCAAAGTAGTCCGGGGAGGTTCTTGGAAGGACATTGCATACTTCCTCGAAACGGGTACTCGCAACTTCGAATACCAGGACTCGGCTCGTTCTTACATCGGCTTCCGTTGCTCCATGATTCAAATTGGAATGGGCAGCAACAGCTCGCTCAACTAACGTTCTTACGGGCCAACGCCACAGCTGAACCACCCCCCCTCAACACCTTCTTCAATCCCTTTCAAAGTTAAATTCTCATGGCAGCTAAAGGAAGTTTTCTCTATGATACGCTGATGCCCAAAATTTATGGCATCGGTGCAGCCGTTGTAATCATCGGTGCATTGTTCAAAATTGAGCACTGGAAAGGTGCCGACGAAATGCTTATTGTTGGTCTTGGTACCGAGGCTATTATCTTCTTTTTGAGTGCATTCCAGCCCCAGTCGAAGGAACACGATTGGTCGTTGGTTTACCCAGAGCTGAACGAAGGCTACGACCCTTCCACTGGCAACAAGGCATTGGATAACAACAGCAAAGGCCTGACGATGAAGCTGGATGACATGTTGAAGAATGCCAACGTTACTCCCGAGGCACTCACCAACCTGGGCCAGGGCCTGAACCGCCTCAGCACTACTACTTCGCAGTTGTCGCAATTGGGCGAGGCTACCAACGTTACCGATGAGTACACCAAGAAGGTGCGTTCGGCGGCTGATTCGCTAGACAAAATCAACGTAGCTTACGGCAACACGGTAGAAGCCATTTCGGCCATGTCGAATGCTACTTCGGATGCCAAGGAGTACCACATGCAGGTGCAGAACGTGACCAAGAACTTGGGCGCTCTGAACGCGGTGTACGAAATGGAATTACAGGATGCCAACACGCACCTGAAGTCCATGAACCAGTTCTACGGTACGCTCAGCAAGGCCATGGACAACATGACCCAGGCTGGCAAAGACACCGAGCAGTTCCAGAAGCAAGTGTCTGACCTGACGAGCAACCTGACGTCGCTCAATCGGGTGTACGGCAACATGCTGAACGCCATGCGGGCTCCGGCCCAAGCCTAATTGCTGGGCAGCATAACTCAGTTCTCCATTCAATTTTAGAGGAAACAGATAATGGCAGGCGGAAAAGAAACTCCGCGGCAGAAGATGATTGGCATGATGTACCTCGTGCTAACGGCTCTTCTGGCGCTTCAAGTGAACTCAGCAATCCTGCTGAAGTTCAAGTTTATTGACGACAGCTTGCTGAGCGTCAATGACAAGACCTCGGTGGCTGCCGATGGCACCGTGAAAGGTATACAGGCAGCGGTGGTGAAAAACCAAAACCAAGCCCGGGATAAGGCCGTCTTGGTGCAAAGCGAAGAAATTCGCCAGAAGACCAAGGAGTTGGTGTCGTACCTACGTGGTGTTCGGGAAGAGCTGTTGAAAGCAACCGAGAACACCGCGGCCGATGTGAAGAACATGAGCGGTGAAGACAAAGTAGCCATTACCATGCTCGGCGGTAAGAAGAACGGCATTGCTTACACCACCATGAAGCCCAAGCTGAATGAGTACGCCGCGTACATGAAGCAATTCGTGCCCGATGCCGCTCCTTTGGCGCTCGACGGAAAAGAAGACACCCGCGTAACCAAAGACCAGCGCACCAAGAACTTCGCTGAGCTCAACTTCGAGAACACGCCGGTAGTAGCTGCTTTGGCTACTATCTCGCAGAAGGAAACGGAAATCCTGAAAATGGAAGCCGAAGCGCTCCAGAAGCAGGCCGAGAAAGTAGGCGCTAAAACCATTGTATTCGACAAAATCGGAGCTTTCGCCAGCGCTGAGTCGAATACGGTAGCGGCCGGCACCAAGTACAAAGCGGAGTTGTTCCTGACGGCTTCGGCTTCCAGCATCCGCCCCCGCATGACCTTGAACGGTAGCCCGCTCCCAGTTAGTCCCGACGGCAAAGGCAAGGTGGAGTTCACCGCCCGTCCCGGCGCATTTGATGCTTCCGGCAACGCGAAATCTTCGTGGACGGGTACCATCCGCTTCAACCAGAACGGCCGCGATACCACTTTCACCGTGAAAGTGCCTTACACCATTACCAAGCCGGTAATGCAGATTCAGTCGGCTTCGGTGCAGGCGCTGTATTTCAAGTGTGGCAACAAACTGAGCGTGTCGGTTCCAGCCCTCGGCGCGCAGTATAAGCCGAGCTTCTCTGCTTCGGGTGCTTCGGTAATTGCCGGCAGCAAGGTAGGCGACGTGACGCTGGTACCTAACTCGAAAGAGGTAACCCTGAACGTGAGCAGCGCTGGCAATGCCATCGGTTCGCAAACTTTCCAAGTGCGTCCCATTCCCAAGCCTACCATTGAATGCTACGTGGGTGGCCGTCAGGTAAACGAGAAGCAGGGTACTCCTGGTACCGCCGTGCGCTCCATGACCCTGCGAGCTATTCCAGATGCCGGTTTCGCAACCTTCCTGCCCGACGATGCACGTTTCCGCGTGTCGAGCTACGAGGTAACGCTGGTTAGGGGCCGTCGTCCGGCTTTGCCCCCGCGCACCATCAATGGCCCAGAGGCTAATTTGAGCGACATCGTAAACGCTTATCGTGAAGGTGACCGAATCTACATCGAAGTGAAGGGCGTGCAGCGCTTGAACTTCCAAGGCAATGTGGAGTCGGTGAACGTATCCAAACAGTTCAACGTGCCCCTGTTGTAATAATATCGGCTTCGGCCACGTTAGCGAACTATCTTAAAGTAAATCTGCTTTTGCCCGTTATGAAATCCATCCACACCTTGGCCGCTATTGCGGCGGGCTTATCACTGTCGCTAACGGCTTCGGCCCAGGAGCAAGCCACTACGGCAAGCAGCACCGGTTCGCACCGGCCCATTCCACCTTCCGACCAGATGTTTCGCAAGAGTATCTGGCGCCAAGTGGACCTGCGCGAGAAGCAGAATAAGCCGATGTTCTCGGAAGGCAAGGAAATCACCCGCATCATTCTGGATGCAGTAAAGCGCGGTGAACTGCAAGCTTACAAGAACGACTCGCTGACGTCTACCTTCAATTCGCAGGAAGTAAGAGGCAACGCTTCGTATGTTGACGAGGCGGTGAAACTGACCGATGAAGAAAAAGCAGCCGGTTTCAGCGAGAAGGATTTGAATGGTGGCAGCGACGACGGTTGGGGCACCCCTGCCCCGAAAGCAGGAGCAAAAAGCACTGCTGCCAAAACCGTTCGGCAGCCCAAGTTGGGTGCTAATGGCAAGCCGATGAAGGACAAGAAGGGCAAAGTGATTATGGAAACGGTGGCCGTTGCGCCTCCTGCTCCTGCTGCTCCGATTGGCAACGAGTACCGTCCCAAGGACTTGTATGAGATGGAAGTAAAAGAGGATATGATTTTCGACAAGAAACGGTCGAGAATGTACCACGATATCAAGTCCATCACTCTGCTGGTGCCTTCGACGCTGCCTTCGAACGTGTCGGGTATTGAAAAGCCAATTGGCACTTTCAAGTACAGCGACTTGGTGAAGGTGTTCCGCGCCAATCCAGAAAATGCTATCTGGTTCAACCCCGAGAACGATGCGCAACACAAGAACCTAGCAGACGCCTTCGAACTGTGGTTGTTCAACTCTTACATCACCAAAGTGTCGAACGCGGGCGATAGCCGGTTGGACGACATTTACGGCGGTGCACAGCAGGGCATCCTGGCTGCACAGCAGACCTCGGCTGACCTGATTGAGTACGAGTACAACTTGTGGAGCTTCTAAAGCTTCTGGTACGCTTACATGATAAAGGCCCTTGCAGCGATGCAAGGGCCTTTTTTGTGTAATGGAACGTGCGGACTAGCTGGGTAGCTGGCGGGCGGGCATGGGGTGGGAGGGAGCTTCGTTCAGGGCGAAGTAGTTCTGCAGAACTTTGGCTTTGGCTTTGCCAACTTCGGCGATTAGCTCGGCTTCGGTGAGCTCGCGGATTTTCTTGACAGACTTGAACTTGTTGAGCAGCTTGTCGGCGGTGACGGGGCCGAGGCCTTTGACGTCGGTCAGCTCGGTTTTGAGGGTGCCAGCGTCGCGGCGGGAGCGGTGGAAGGTGATGCCAAAGCGGTGGACTTCGTCGCGCATACGCTGGAAGAGGCGCAAGGACTCGCTCCTTTTGTCGATGTAGATGGGAAGCGGGTCGTTGGGGACATAGATTTCTTCGAGGCGCTTGGCGATGCCGATGACGGGAATCTGACCCCAAAGGTTGAGGTCCTTTAGGGCTTTGACGGCCATGCTGAGCTGGCCTTTGCCGCCATCCACGATGACGAGTTGGGGGAGGCTGGCGCCTTCATCAACGAGGCGGCGGTAGCGGCGGGTGACGACTTCGTACATGCTGTCGAAGTCGTTGGGGCCGATGACGGTTTTGATGTGGTAGTGGCGGTAGTCCTTCTTGCTGGGACGAGCGTTGCGGAAGCAGACCATGGCCGCCACCGGGTTGTCGCCCTGGAAGTTGGAGTTGTCGAAGCACTCGATGTGCTTGGGGAGCTCCGTGAGGCGCAGGTCCTTCTTGATGGTTTCCATGATGCGCACCTCGTTCACGTCCTTGCTCTTCTCGTTCATGCTTTCCTTCTCCTTGCGGGCGTAGAGCACATTTTTGATGGCGAGTTCGAGCAACTTCCGCTTGTCGCCGATTTGGGGAACGGCGAGGCTCACGCCGGGCAGGGGCAGCTCTACGGCGACGTTGGTGAGGATTTCACGCGACTCGCTTTCGAACTCTTGACGAAGCTGCATGATGAGCGGGGCGAGGATTTCCGCATCCTCTTCATCGAGCTTTTTGGTGACTTCGAGGGATTGGGTGAGGATGATGCTGCCATTCATCACCTTCAAATACGTGATGAAGCCCGATTTCTCGTTGCTGGCGATGGCGAAGACGTCGATGTTGGTGAGCGTGTCGCTTACGATGGTGGACTTGGCTTGGAAGGCCTCCAGCTTATCGAGCTTCACCTTGAAGGCGTGGGCCAGCTCATACTGCATGTCCTGGGCGGCGGCGCTCATGCGCTCCCGGAAATATTGCTTAGGAATGCGCAGGTCGCCGTTGAGGATGTTGCGGATTTGCTGGATGTAGGTGTTGTAGGTGGCCTCGTCTTCGCGGGCGATGCAGGGGGCGTTGCAGTTGCCGATTTGCAGCTCCAGGCAGGGCTTGAACTTGCCGGCTTCAACGTTCTGGACGCTGAGGTTGTAGTTGCAGGTGCGGAGCGGGTAGAGGGCCCGGATGAGCTCCAGCAGCACGTTAAGGGCGGTACCGTTGGCGTAGGGTCCGTAGTAGCGCGAGCCGTCGTTAATCTTGTTGCGGGTGGGGATGAGGCGCGGAAACCGCTCGTTGGTGAGGCAAAGGAAGGGGTAAGTTTTGCCGTCCTTCAGCAGGATGTTGTACTTGGGCTGGTGCTGCTTGATGAGGTTGTTTTCGAGCAGAAAGGCGTCGGATTCGGAATCAACAATGGTGAACTCGAGCCGCTTGATGTTGCGCACCAGCTGCTGGGTTTTTTTGTTGTGGTCGTTTTTGGTGAAGTAGCTACTCACGCGCTTGCGCAGGTCGATGGCCTTGCCCACGTAGATGATGCCCTCGTCGTCGAAATACTTGTACACGCCTGGCTTGTGGGGCAGGGCGTTAATAAGGGCTTGCAGTTCGGGGTTGGCGGCCATGCGGAGGCGAGGATGAAGGAAAGACTACGGACTGAAACAAGAACGGAGCGGCACTTGTGCCAGGAAGTGGCCCGAAGCACACCATAAAAACGGCATTACCTGAAAAAGGTCGTTCGGAACGACCAGTTGCTCGTTCCAACCAAGTAATTACGGGATTAGAACGAGTGCCAGGAGGTGCAGAACCACAAACAGTTCGTTCGGAGCAACCAGTTGCTCACTCCGAGCCTCTAATTGGTCGTTCGGAACGAACTGCGTTTCCGCGGGCGTGCCTTAGGGTTCTAGATTTCTTCCTCGTTGAGGTCGAGCGGGTCGCGGCGGTCCATTTTCTGGTCGTCGGGAATGGTGTCGCGCTGGCCGCCGTAGTACTTGGCGCAGTCGATTTCGATGCTCAGCGGCGCCGCGGGTTTGGGGAAGGGTGCGGTGCTCACGCCAATGCTTTTGTCCTTGTACACCTTTTGCATGAAGAGGCCGTAGAGCGGCAGGGCCATGCGTGCGCCCTGGCCGTAGGTGCCGTTGCGGAAGTGAATGCTGCGGTCTTCGCCGCCCACCCACATGCCGCACACGAGGTCGGGGGTGATGCCCATGAACCAAGCGTCGGAGTAGTTGGAGGTGGTGCCGGTTTTAGCCCCGATTTCATACGGGAACTTGAAACCGGTGTGCAGAATGGTGCTCGTGCCGCCCTGCTCGGTGGTGCTGGCTTGCAGCATGTAGGTCATGAGGTAGGCGGTTTCCTCGCTGAGGACTTCCTTGGTGCGGGGAACGAATTCGCGCAGCACGTTGCCGTTTTTGTCTTCGATGCGGGTGACCATGATGGGCGACGTCCACACGCCCTTGTTGACAAAGGTGCCGTAGGCCCCGCACAGCTCGTAAATGCTGCAATCGGAAGAGCCGAAGCCGATGGCTGGCACGGCGTCAATCTCCGAGGTAATGCCCAGGCGCTTGGCGTAGCTCACGATGGTTTCGGGCGTCAGCTTCATCACCAGCCACGCCGTGATGGAGTTCATGGAGCGGGCCAGCGCCTGCCGCAGTGTGAACACGCGGCCTGAAAATCCGCCCTCGAAGTTCTTGGGGGTGTACGGCTCGCGGCCGGCCACGGCGGGGAAGGTGGTGGCCACATCGGGCCGCGGGAAGCAAGGTGAATAGCCCTGGTCGATGGCTGCCGCGTACACAATCGGCTTGAACGTGGAGCCGGGCTGGCGCTTGCCCTGGCGCACGTGGTCGAACTTGAAGAACTTGTAGTTGGCCCCGCCCACCCAGGCCTTAATCTGGCCGTTGAGCGGGTTCACGGCCAGGAAGCCGGCGCGCAACATGCGCTTGTAGTACGCCAGCGAGTCGAGCGGCGACATCATCATTTCCTTCTCGCCCTGCCACGTAAACACCTGCATCTTGTACTTTTTGCGCAGGTAGTAGTTCACGGAGTCGCGGTTGCCGTCGTATTGGTTCATCAGCGACTTGTAGCGCTGGGTGCGTCGCATCGAGATGTTCAGAAACTCGGGGATGACCTTGCCGTTCTCGTCGCGCCAGGGCAACTGGCCCTTCCAGTGCTGGTCGAACCATTTCTGCTGTAGCTTCAGATGCTCGGCCACCGACTTCTCGGCGTAGGTCTGCATCCGCGAATCGATGGTGGTGTAAATTTTCAGGCCGTCGGAATACAAGTCGTGGTCGGTTTCCTTGGCCCAGGCCAGCAGCGACTTGGCCACTTCGGCCCGGAAATACGGCGCGAGGCCCTTGCTGGGGTTTTCCACCGAATACTTCAGCACAATGGGCTTGGCCGTGTCGGCCACCAGTTGAGCCGAAGTGATGTAGTTGGACTTCGCCATCTGGCGCAGCACCCAGTTGCGCCGCTTTTTGGAGCGTTGCGGGTGAGTGACGGGGCTGAAGCGGCCCGGCGCGTTCACGATGCCCACCAGCGTGGCGGCCTCGGCGTTGGTCAGGTCCTTGGGCTTCTTGTTGAAGAAGGTTTTGGCGGCCGTGTTGATGCCGAACGAGTTTGAACCGTACTCCACGGTGTTGAGGTACATGCGTAGGATTTCGCGCTTGGTGTAATTGCGCTCCAGCCGGATGGCCAGAATCCATTCCTTGGTTTTAGTGATGAGCAGGCCCAGCTTGCCATTGCCGTTCAGGCGGCCGTCGTTGAGGTCGGCGCGGGTCCGAAACAGCACCTTGGCCACCTGCTGCGTGAGCGTGGAGCCGCCGCCGTTGCGATTGAACGTGGCCACGCCCGCCACGGCCCGGAACACGCTTTTCATGTCGATGCCCGAATGCTGCTCGAAGCGCACGTCTTCGGTGGCAATGAGGGCGTCAATCAGGTTTTGGGGCAGGTCTTTGAACTCGACGGGGGTGCGGTTTTCGCGGAAATACTTGCCCAGCAGCACCCCGTCGGCCGAATAGATTTCGGACGCCAACTCGGAGCGCGGGTTTTCCAGGGTTTTGAGGTTGGGCATGCGCCCGAACAGCTCCAGGAAGTTGCCGCTCACGGCCAGCACAAACAGCGCCAGGCCCACCACGCCCGCCCCAAACAGCAGCCACATGGTGCGCGCAAAGGCCGTGAACCGCCCGTTGCGCGCTGGTTTCAGAAGCGACGGTTTGGGACGGCGGGCGGGGGAGGACGTAGGCATAAGGGGCAAAAGCGAAATAATTCCGTAAAAATAAAGCCTCCAGCGTGGGCGGGAAGGCTTTGGGTAGAAGTTGCATAGAATGGACCGGATTCCTACCGGTTATCCTGAGCGGCGCGAAGGACTTTATCGCGGCAGCTCTCTGTGGAATAAGGGCAAGCTGTTAGGCAGTGAGAAAGGCCTTTGCTACACTCAGGATGACCGATAGGAAGAAGATGCCAGCAACCCACCGCCTACTTGTACACGCGCTGATAAAAGCTCAAATACCCCGCCAAATCCCCCGAGGCCTGCAACAAGGCCAGGTTCTCGGCACTGATGACCAAAGTTTGGTAGCCCGCCCCGCGCAGGCGCGCTAGCGGCGACTGCGGTCCACGCAACTTGGTGGCATAGCTCTGGGCCACTTTGGCACCGGGCAGCGACCGCACCACCACCAGGTCCTGGTCGGCGCCCAGCGTCGGGGTTTCAATTTTCAAGTTATTGGCTCGGAAAAACCGGCTGTTGTAAGTACCCAGCTGTGTCACCAAATCGGCAGCGGCCGGGGCCGTTTTCGGGAATACCAGCACCACCGCGTGCGCGCCGCTAAGCTGGGTAACGTAGGCCGTGGTCGCCGCCGTCGGCTCGGCCGGGGGCGGTGTGCCAGCCGCTGGCACCGGGGCCGCGCCGCCGGCCGCTGGCGTACCGGCTACGGAAGCTGGAGCAGCCGCGGGATTGAGCGGAGCAGGTGCCGATTTTGGAGCTGATTGATTCAGCTGCTCGGAGGTCGGAGCAGTGTTGGGTGTCGGCTTATCTGCAGGGGGAGTTGGAGCCGTTTTGGGTGGGGTTTTGGCCGCGTCGGGCACGGGCGGCGCAGTGTTCAGCGCTTTGGCCGGCGTTTCGTTTTCGCGGTACTGAATACGCATGCGGTTGTCGACTTCTCCCGGCCGGAAAATCGACACCACGGGCTTTTCCGTCGATGCCAGGGCGCCAGCAATCTGACCGTTGCTCTGCTTGCGGTAGGTTTCCGACAAGGCCTGGGCCTGTGGAACCAGCGGGCTTTCCGGGTAGTCGCGGTAGAATTTCTCCACCGACGAGCGGGCCGTGAGCGGCGGCTGGGTGCGGATAACCAGCAGCATTTTCACGTAGGCCACCCGGTCGGCGAGGTCACTTTTGGGGTACTGCTTTTCGGTGCGGGCCAGCACCGCCGAGGCTTTCTTGAAATCCTGCTTGGTGTAGTAGGTAAAGGCCGAATCGAGCCGGGCGGCCACGGCATTGTGCAAGGCCAGCTCGTGCTCGCGGTAGAGCGGGTCGGCAATCAGCTTGGCATAAATGGACGTGGGAAACTCGCGCTGCAGGGCCGCGGCGTACTGCGCCATTTTCGCGGCATCGGGCTTGTCCTTGTAGTAGAGGTAGAGCAGGTAGTAGGCATCGGGGGCGTGCTCGCCGCTGGGGTAGCGGGCCACCTGCTTTTCGTAGGTTTCAAAGCCTTTTTCGCGCTCCTTCAGCTGCTCTTTGTAGATGCCGGCCAGCTCGTAGAGGGCGGTTTCTACCTGGGTGTCCGAGAGCTTGAGCTGCTCGGGCGTGAGCGGCAGGTTGTTGCGGTATTGGGCCACCAGCGTTTGCTTTTGCGCGGCGGGGTCGTTGGCGGTGGCCAGGGCGGCAGAATCTGCGCGGCTGGCATTGAGGGCATTGAGGTCGCGGCTGGAGAGCGAAACGGGCGCTCCGACGTTGGCGGGACTGTTGGGCGAACTGCTGGCCTGGCTGCTGGTGCGCCAGTTGTCCTGCAACTGCCGGTCGCCCCACTTCCGAATGAAGTCGGCCCGCGCTGTGCCCAGCGTAGCCGGGTTGTCGAAGTACCACTTCGCCCCCGAAGCCGTGGCAGTGGGGTCAAAAGCCAACGGGTCGGTATCGCCGCCCCCAATGGTGCTGCCGGGCAGGGAGGTCGCGCCGCTGCTTGTGGTGCGCCCGGCAAGCTCCGCGGTACGGTCGTTCACCTTTTGTAGCGCCGCCAGGCGGGCAGCTTCGCGCTCCTTGTTTGCAATTTCAGCGTCGGCGTAGAGGTTGAGCCTCTCGTCCAGTGCTTCCTTGCTCAGTTTGGCGAGGGCTTGCAGGCTGTCCTGCGTTTCGATGATGGTGTACTGCTTGGCAAATTCCCGCAGAATTTCGCTGCGCTCCTTGATGGCGGTGTAGGTTTTCGCCTCCGGCGCCAAGTTCTGCACCGTGCTATCGTAGTAAGCGGCGGCCAGGCGGTACTTCTGCAGGTCTTCGTAGTAGATGCGACCGGCCAGCAGGTAGGTGTAGCTTTTCTGCAGCCGGTTGGTGGTGGTGGCCTTGATGGACTCACGCAGCAGCTTCAGCGCCTCCGGGAATTTCTTTTCGCGGTAGTTCAACCGCGCCATCTCGTAGTAAATCTTGTCGCGGTAGTCCTTGTTTTTTGAGTCCTTCAGCAATGCCGCGAAGTTCTTGTTGAGCCGCTCCCGGTCTTTGGCGTTTAGGTCCGAAACCTGACTTAGCATCAGTTTCGACTGAAAGTCGAGCTCATACGGCGGATTGCGCGCCAAAATCTGGTCCAGCTGTTCGTAGGCTTTCTTGTTTTCGCCCGCATCCTGGTACAGTTGCGCCAGTACAAAGCGCGTGCGCGACCGTTCGTTCTTCAGCTCAATCAGCGGAATGGCTTTTTCCAGCTGCGGAATGGCTTTCGCGGGCTCTTCGGTGCGGATGTAATAGTCGGCCCGAGTCAGAAACAGCTGGCGTGCGTCTTTGGGCAGGCCCGTTTCCTTATCCAATAGGTCTGACACGGCTTTGGCACTCTCGTATTCGCCCTGCGCCACAAACGTGCGCATCAGCCCAATCAGTGCCTCGTGCTTGGCATTGGCGTCCTTGCTCGTGGAGTTGACGTACTTAAAGGTGAGCGCAGCATCGTCAAACTGCATTTGATAGAAGCGCGCCCAGCCCACCAGAATGTAGGCGTCATCGGTCCAGTCCGAACCCGGCCGGTGCTGAATGGGCATCGAAGCCTTTTTGATAATGTCGTTCAAGTCGGCGCGGCTGGCCCGCACGGTGGTGCTATCCAGGGTCGGAAACAGCGGCAGCGTCTGGTTGTAGTCGTTGATTCGCCCTTCGTAGAGCTTGGCTTCGGTTTCTTGCAGCCTCTCGCGTGCGAGGAAGTAGGCATTGTCCCGGGCTGCTACGTTGTTGAACGCGTGCGCCACCAGATTTTTGTCGGAAGCGCAGCCCGCCGCGCCCAATCCCAGAAGGAAGATGAGAAGCGCAGGCCAGCGGTATGTCAGCAGATGTTGTATCAAAGCCAAAGGGAAGGGTAAAAGCAACCAGCAGCTCCCGAAACGCAGGAGGCAACCCGAATTGTTCGTTGGCGTGTAAGAAGCAGCGGCTAACTAACGAAGGCGGAGGGGTAAAATTACGTTTTTCCCCGGCCAAACTCCGCCTCTCACACGTCGTACCTTTGCGTGGCTGCCGCACCTCCTCCCAATTATGTCCACACCGTCTGTTCCTGAGCCTGCTGATAAGCCCACGGGCTCCAGCCGCGCCCGCTCGTTTGCCAAGTATTCGGGCATTGCCTTTCAGATGCTCGGCATCATCGGCGGCTTCACCTGGCTGGGCATGTGGCTCGACGAGCGGTACCAGTCCAAAAATCCCTGGTTCACGGTGGGGCTCATGCTAGTCGGCGTATTTCTGGCCATGTTCCAGATTATTCGCAGCCTCACCAAAGGCGCGTCCTGAGCAACGCAGTCCTGCTTTTTTATTTCCATTCGGTTTGCTTATGATGCGGTTTCTGCGCCAGTTTCTCTTGTTTGGTAGCGTGTTAGGCGTCCTCATATATGCTTTGCACTTTATCTACGGTCCGGCCATTGTGCATCCACGCACGGGGCTGCTGTTTGGCTTTATGGCCGGGCTCACGGTCCTTATCTACAGCCTGACTGCGCGCTTGGTGGCGGTGTCGCCCACTAACTTGGGCCTTGGCTACCTCATCGGTATGACCGTCCGCATGCTGTCGTCGCTGGCCTTGATTACGGTGCATCTGGCCCGTGGCGGCGCCCAGGAAGGACGAGGTACTTGGACCTTCCTCGGAGCCTTCTTCGTGCTCTACTTTTCGTGGGCTGGGTTTGAAATCTGGGCTATTTTGAGTAACTTGCGGCCGATTTCGAAAAAGCAAGTAGCGCAAACATAGCGCTTTAGCCCGGAATCACTCATTAATCTACTTTGAATGAAGCGTTTACTCTCGATTCTTCTTTGCTTCGTATCCCTGTCCGTTTTTGCGAACGAACCTGCCGCTGAGGCCTCCAAAGGGGAAGGCTTCAATCCCGGCGAAATGATTTTGGAACACATCGGCGATTCGCACGAGTGGCACCTGGCCACCCTCGGCGAAGGCGAGCACGCCACCCACGTCAGTGTTCCACTGCCCATCATCGCCTACCAGCCCACCAAAGGCCTGAGCATGTTTTCGGGCGGCCAATTGGCCCACGGCCACAGCCACAACGGCCTGAAACTGGAGCACGACAAGCTGGTAGCCGAAGACGGCAGCAAAGTTTACGACTTCTCCATCACCAAAAACACCGCTTCGCTGCTCTTCAGCGCCGCGCTGATGCTTTTTGTATTCACGGCCGTAGCCCGTGGCTATAAGAAGAACCACGGCCGCGCGCCCAGCGGCCTGCAATCGTTTTTTGAGCCGGTTATCATCTTCATCCGCGATGAAATTGCCAAGAAGAACATCGGCCCCAAGTACGAGCGCTACATGCCGTACCTGCTCACGGCCTTCTTCTTCATCTGGTTCAACAACCTGCTCGGCCTGATGCCCGGCGCGGCCAACCTGAGCGGCAACATCGCCGTGACCATGGTGCTGGCGGTGCTCACCCTGATTATCACGCTGGCTTCCAGCAACAAGAACTACTGGGCCCACATTTTCGCCACACCCGGCGTGCCGAAGCCGCTGCTGCCTATCATGATTGTGGTGGAATTCCTAGGCATCTTCACCAAGCCCTTCTCCCTGATGATTCGTCTGTTTGCCAACATCACGGCCGGACACATCGTGGTGTTGAGCTTTATCAGCTTGGTGTTCATCTTCAAATCGTGGGCCGTGGCCCCGGTTACCCTGGCGTTCGGCTTGTTTATCAACATCCTTGAATTGCTGGTGGCCATTCTGCAGGCCTTCATCTTCACGCTGCTCACCTCCATGTACATCGGCGGCGCAGTAGAAGAACACCACGACGCTGATTTCCAGATTGGCGGCGGCGACGGTGCCGACCAAGCCCACGTACCCGCACACTAATTCCAAGACTTATTAGGCAGGTGCCTCGCGCCTGACCTGCCGGCTGCTTTAGTCAGACCGCAGCACTCCCCCCCCCCCGCTGCGGGATTGGCTAGCTTTTTCTCTTCCCCATTTTTTCTTTTTTTATGCTTCTTTCTTTGTTGTTGCAGGCTGTTGCTCAAATGGCTACTAACTACGGTCCTGGTTTGGCCGTAATGGGTGCCGGTATCGGTGCCGGTCTGGTTGCTTTGGGCGTAGGCCTGGGTATTGGTCGCATCGGCGGCAGCGCCATGGATGCTATCGGTCGTCAGCCCGATGCTTCGGGCAAAATCCAGACGGCTATGATTATCGCCGCCGCTCTGATTGAAGGCCTTGGCCTGTTCGCAGTGGTAGTTTGCGTACTTATCTGGACCAAGCTCTAAGATGCAATGCCGGGCTTTGGGCCCGGAAGTAGTTGGAAGCCCGCCGCCCGCTGCTGCTATTGCAGTTGGCGCGGCGGGCTTACCTGCTCCTACAACAAGTAGCAAGCTTAACCGGCCTTATCCGACGGTTTTTTAATTCCAAATTCCCTATGCCAGCTTTCTTAAATCCTGAACTCGGCCTGATTTTCTGGCAACTGGTTATCTTCCTGTTGGTATTGTTTCTGCTGGCGAAGTTCGCTTGGCGGCCCATCCTGCTGTCGCTCAAAGAGCGGGAAGACACCATTGACAACGCCCTGCGCATGGCCGACCAGGCCAAAATTGAAATGCAGCAGCTGAAAGCTGGCAACGAAAAGTTGCTCGCCGACGCCCGCCACGAGCGCGACCGCATGATGCAGGAGGCCACCGTGATGGCCAACCAGCACCGCGACGCCGAAAAGGCCCGCGCCACCGAAGAAGCCAACCGCATTATCACCCAAGCCCGCGAAGCCATCCAGCAGGAGAAAAACGCGGCCTTGGCCGAAGTGAAAAACACCGCCGCCAAGCTGTCCGTCGACATCGCCGAGCGCATCCTGCGCCGCGAGCTGGCCGAGCCAGCCGCGCAAACGCAGCTGGTTGATTCGTATTTGAAAGACGTTAAACTCAACTAACGCCTGTCATGCTGGCGAAGGAAGCATCTTATCAACGCTGCTTTCGTCAGATTTAGATTTACCGAGCCCTGCGAACCCGATAAGATGCTTCGCAAGCTCAGCCTGACAAAACCTCAATAACCAATGGCTGACCAACGAGTAGCGGCCCGCTACGCCAAGTCGCTCCTCGACTTAGGCCAGGAAATGGGCACGCTGGATAGCGTGAAAGAAGACATGGACCTGCTCAGCAAGACCATGGCCGAAAGCCGCGAGCTGCGGCTGTTGCTGCGCAACCCGATTGTGAAGCACGACAAGAAGCTCGCCATCCTGACCGCCATTTTCGGCGGCAAGGTGTCGGACATGACTATGCGGTTTTTCACCATCCTCACCAACAAAAACCGGGAAGCCGCGCTGGAAGGCATGGGCACCGAGTTTCAGGTGCAGTACAACGCCATGCAGGGCATCCAGATGGCGGAAGTGACTTCGGCTACCCCGCTCACGGCAGCGTCGCGGGCCGAGATGGAGAAGCTGGTAACCCAGCAAACTGGCCTCACCCAGGTGAAGCTCACTGAGAAGGTAAACCCCGACCTCATCGGCGGTTTCATCCTGCGGGTGGGCGACCAGCAAATCGACGATTCCGTGCGCACCAGCCTCCGCAAAATGCGCATCTCTTTGCAAGACACTACTTTTCAACAAAAGATGTAGGCTGACAGTCGGTGTAGCGCGAGCCCTGCGGCTCGCGTCTTCGCGCCGACAGCACCAAGCAATTGGCGCAGAAACGCAAACCACAGGGTTTGCGCTCCGGCCCACCGACTACTCAATACTACATACTCAATTCCCAAAAACATGGCAGAAGTACGTCCGGACGAAGTCTCCGCAATCCTGCGGCAGCAACTGTCCAATTTCAAGTCCGAAGCCGAGCTGGAAGAAGTTGGCACCGTGCTGCAAGTCGGCGACGGCGTGGCCCGCATCTACGGCCTGAGCAAAGCCCAGGCGGGCGAGTTGATTGAGTTCGAAACCGGCCTGCAGGGCCTCGTGCTCAACCTCGAAGAAGACAACGTAGGTGCCGTATTGCTCGGCGACTACTCGGGCATTCAGGAAGGCGCCACGGTGCGTCGTACCAACAAAATTGCTTCGATTAAAGTAGGTGAGGGCATTGTGGGCCGGGTGGTTAACACCCTCGGTCTGCCCATCGACGGCCGCGGCCCCATCCAGGGCGAGGTGTACGAAATGCCCCTCGAGCGCAAGGCTCCCGGTGTAATCTA
Source organism: Hymenobacter jeongseonensis (assembly GCF_015694725.1). Lineage (GTDB taxonomy): Bacteria > Bacteroidota > Bacteroidia > Cytophagales > Hymenobacteraceae > Hymenobacter > Hymenobacter jeongseonensis. The sequence goes on from NZ_JADQDQ010000001.1 coordinate 397,193, forward strand.
CCGCCAGCCTGTAACCGAGCCGATGCAAACCGGCATCAAGTCGATTGACGCCATGATTCCGATTGGCCGTGGCCAGCGCGAGCTGATCATCGGTGACCGCCAGACCGGTAAGTCGGCCGTGGCCATTGACACCATCCTGAACCAGCGCGAATTCTTCGAAGCCGGTCAGCCCGTATTCTGCATTTACGTGGCCATCGGCCAGAAGGCGTCGACCATCGCCCAGGTGGTGCAGTCGCTGACCAAAGGCGGTGCCATGGACTACACGGTGGTAGTAGCTGCTCCGGCCGCTGACCCTGCTCCGCTGCAGTTCTACGCCCCCTTCACCGGTGCTGCTATCGGCGAATTCTTCCGCGACACGGGTCGTCCCGCCCTCGTGGTTTATGATGATTTGTCGAAGCAGGCCGTGGCTTACCGCGAGGTGTCGCTGCTGCTCCGTCGTCCTCCCGGACGTGAAGCGTATCCCGGCGACGTATTCTACCTGCACAGCCGCTTGCTGGAGCGGGCCGCTAAAATCAACGCTTCGGACGAAATCGCCCGGAACATGAACGACCTGCCCGACAGCATCAAGCACTTGGTGAAAGGCGGTGGTTCGCTCACGGCTCTTCCCCTGATTGAGACGCAGGCAGGTGACGTATCGGCTTACATCCCGACCAACGTTATTTCCATCACCGACGGCCAGATTTTCCTCGAGACGAACTTGTTCAACTCGGGTGTGCGTCCGGCCATCAACGTGGGTATCTCGGTATCGCGCGTGGGTGGTAACGCCCAGATTAAATCGATGAAGAAAGTGGCCGGCACCTTGAAGCTGGACCAGGCTCAGTTCCGCGAACTGGAAGCCTTCGCCAAGTTCGGTTCCGACCTCGACGCCTCGACCAAGCTCACCATTGAGCGTGGCCGTCGCAACCTCGAAATACTGAAGCAGCCCCAGTTCTCGCCCGTGAAGGTGGAAGACCAGGTGGCCATCATCTACGCTTCGACCAACGGCCTGCTCGACACCGTGCCCGTGAACCGCGTGCGTGAATTCGAGAAGGAGTTTGGTCAGGTAATGAACTCGCGCTACCCCGACGTGCTCAAGGCCCTCAAGGCTGGCAAGCTGGAGGACGCCGGCACCAAGGCCATCCGCGAGGTAGCCAAGGACGTGGCGGCGAACTACGCAGTTAAGTAGTCAAGAATTACACTCCAGTAGCCTGTTTTCGTGCTCCTATGGACAACGCATCAACTTCTAAACACCAAAAATCAGGCAACCCGTTTTGGCGGGTTGTTCTGATGGTGACTTTGATGAGTGCTGTTGCGAATGGCATGGATGTTAGCCGTGTGGCCAACGACTTTTGGAGTGGGTTGAACGGCGAGTGCGCAATCACTCCTGGATACACTAAATAAGGATAAATGGCAAGCTTAAAAGAAGTCCGCAGCCGCATTCAGTCGGTGAGCAGCACGCAGCAGATTACCAAAGCCATGAAAATGGTGGCGGCCGCCAAGCTGCGTCGTGCCCAGGACAACATCATCCGGATGCGGCCCTACGCCCAGCGCCTGAACGCCATTTTGGCGAACCTGACGCGGACGACCGATAACGACATCGTGAGCGAATACGGCGTGGCCCGCGAGGTGCGCCGGGTGCTGGTCATTGCCGTTACTTCGGACCGTGGTCTGGCGGGTGCATTCAACTCGAACGTGTTCAAGGGCGTGAACGCGGCCATTGCGGAACGCTATGCTGGCCTGCCAGCGGCTAACATTTCCTACCTGGCCATCGGCAAGAAGGCGCACGACTACTACACCCGCAAGGGCGGCGTGGTGGGCAACTTCACCCACGTGTTCGCCAAGCTGTCGTTCGACACGGTGCGCGAGGCGGCGGAGCTGGCCATGGACGGCTTCCGCAGCGGTACCTTCGATGAGGTGGTGATGGTGTACAACGAGTTCAAGAACGTGGCCACCCAGATTGTGCGCACCGAGCAATTGCTGCCCCTGGTGAAAGTGGAAGCCCTGGCGGCGCCCGCTACCCCCCGGGATGCCAAAGCCGTGAGTGCGCTGGTGGAAGCCACCGCCAACGTGGACTACATCTTCGAGCCTTCGAAAGAGGAAATCATTCAAACGCTAATTCCGCAGTCGCTGAAAATCCAACTCTACAAAGCGGTGCTGGAAAGCAACGCCTCGGAGCACGGCGCCCGCATGACGGCCATGGACAAAGCCACCGACAACGCCGGTGAATTGCTCAAGGCCCTCAAGCTAACCTACAACCGGACGCGTCAGGCAGCCATCACGACCGAGATTCTCGAAATCGTGGGCGGCGCCGAAGCCCTAGCGGCTGGCTAAGCCTTAGGTATTGAACAACGCAAAAGGCCCGTTTCCGCTGGAGACGGGCCTTTTTTTGTGCGTTTGGTAGGCACTTGGCAAATAGCAATCCATCGAGGCGTCGCTAGGATGGGCTGCGGCCTATCTTTAACCGCGCAAAATAGAAACAGCTCATTATGATTAAAATGCTACGTTCTAATGACGGGGATTTAGTGGAAGCATTGTGGCCAAGCAGGAGGGGCGCGCACTTCCGTCGCGGGCTGTTGCTGGTCTGGATGTGGGTGCTGACGATGGGGGCCACCAAGGCGCAGAATGGGAGCGTTGCCGGCATAGCTCAGGGCGAAACCCCGGCCTTGAGCACCGCCCTCAATCCGGATGGCACCTTGCGCAAGGGTGCGGCCGGCCCCTTCAGTGCCCGCGACTACACCATGTTTACAGCCGCCGATGGGCAGCCCGTATTTCGTCCGTCCAAAACAACTGGGCCGGCCGGCGCCGGCGATGAAAACTGGCAGGCGGGCTTCAACACTCCCGGCACGGACTACGTGGTGCATGCCGTGCTCCGCGTAGGTACGGACATCTACATCGGCGGCGAGTTTACAACTGCTGGCCAAGTTAGTGCTAACCACATAGCCAAGTGGGACGGCACCGCCTGGAGCGCAGTGGGTACCGGCGCGGCCAACGGCGTGAACGGCCGGGTGAATGCGCTGGCCATCATAGGCAACACATTGTACGTAGGCGGCCGGTTCAGCCAAGCCGGCGGGGTGCCTGTGAGCAACATGGCCCGCTGGAACGGCACGGCGTGGAGCAGCCTGGGGCCGGCCCCGGCCATGGGCGTCGGAAATGAGGTGTACGCTTTGGCGGTGATGGGTACCACGCTGTACGTAGGCGGCGGCTTTACCACGGCCGGGGGACTGCCAGCTTCCCACCTGGCCCAGTGGAATGGCACCTCTTGGAGCGCCGTGGGCGGCGGGGTAAACAACGTCGTGAAGGCATTGGCTGTGCTGGGCTCCACGCTGTACGTGGGCGGCTTCTTCAATAAGGCAAACGGCTTGCCGGCCGAACACGTGGCGCAGTGGAACGGTACGGTGTGGAGTGCGCTGGGCGCGGGTACCAACAGTGGCGTGAACGCGCTGGCCGTGCAGGGCACGGAGCTGTTTGTGGGCGGTCAGTTCTGGGAAGCGGGCGGCGTGCCAGCCCAGCGGATAGCGCGCTGGGACGGTAGCCGCTGGGCCGCGCTCGGCGCGGGCATCAACGGCATTGTGTATGCGCTGGAATCTTCAGCCAGTGGCCTCTACGTGGGGGGCGATTTTGCGCAGGCTGGGGGCCAGTCGGCCAATTCGGTGGCCCATTGGAATGGCACGGCCTGGAGCGCGGTAGGCACTGCCGCAGCCAATGGCGCCAACGCGCAAGTGAATGTCTTGTGCGTGGCCGGCACCACGCTCTACGCGGGCGGTGAACTGACGGTAGCGGGCGGCGTGGCCGCGTCGTACGTGGCGCAATGGAACGGCACAAGCTGGAACTCGCTGGGCGGGGGCCTGGGCCTGAGCAGTGTGGGCGTGGTGGCCGCCGTGGCGGTGATGGGCCCCGACGTGTACGTGGGCGGCTACTTCGGTACGGCCGGTGCGGTGTCGGCCAACAACATTGCCCGGTGGGACGGCCGGGCCTGGCACACGCTGGGCACGGGTCCGGCCAACGGCGTGAACAAAGGTGTGCTGTGCCTGGCGGTGGCCGGGCCCGACTTATTCGTGGGCGGGGATTTTACCGCTGCGGGCGGGGTGCCGGCCCGGCACCTGGCGAAGTGGAACGGCACCACCTGGAGCCCCTTGGGCGCGGGTACCAACGAGCTGGTGTATGCCCTGGCCGTGGACGGGCCGACGCTGTACGCGGGCGGTAGTTTCACCGAAGCCGGCGGCGCCGAGGCCAACTTCATTGCCCAGTGGAATGGTACGGCCTGGAGCCCGCTGCTGATGGGCGCCACCAACGGCTTACGGGGCGAAGTAGTAACTCTGGCCGTGATGGGCAGCAAGCTCTTTGCCGGCGGCAGCTTTCATGTATATCCTCCTGGGGCGCAGTTGGTGCAGTACCTGGCCCAGTGGGACGGCCGAACCTGGGCCGCCGTGGGCACCGGCAATACGCCCGGCGTCAACAGCCGGGTGGAGGCCCTGACGGTGGCCGACAATGTGCTCTATGTCGGTGGCTATTTTACGGAGGCCGACGGCCGCCCGGCGCCCAACCTGGCGCTGTGGAACGGCAGGGCGTGGAGCACCCTCGGCCTGGGCCAGACCAAAGCGCCGAATACTACCATTCGGGCCATTGCCGTGTCGGGCAGCAGCGTGTACGTGGGCGGTCAGTTCTACACCCAGCGCACGTCACCGCCCGCGTCCACCCAGTACGCCGCCAAGTGGGACGATTTCGAATGGAGCGACTTGGGTACCGGCTTGAATCAGAATGTACTCGCGATGGCCATCACCAAGAGCGGCAAGGTGGTGGCTGGCGGCAACCTCAGCGGAGTGGCCGATAACAGCAAGCTCATGTCGCACGTGGCTTTCTACAACGACCCCTTGCTGGCCATCCTCACCTCGCTGAATCCCACGCACGCCCTCGTCGGCCTTCCGCTCACCATCACGGGCACCAACTTGGGCGGGGCCACGGCCGTCAACTTCACGGGCACTGCCAACCAAGTGGTTACGGCGGGCTTCACCGTGAACGCGGCCGGCACCCAGATTAGCGGGGTGGTGGTGCCCGCCGGGGCCATGCCCGGGCCCCTCACCGTCACCACTCACGGCGGCATCACCAACGGACTGAACTTCACACTGGTGCCTCTGGCCACGGTGCCGGCCAAAGGCCCCGACCCGCTACGCCTTTATCCCAACCCGGCCCGCGGCACGGTGACGGTGCTGCTGCCCGTTGCGCCCGGCACCCGGTACGCCACCCTTACGGTGTTGGACGCGCTGGGCCGCTCTCTGCGCACCCAACTCGTGCCGTTGCCGGCGGCCGGGGGCGCGGCGCCCCTGTCGCTCACTGGCCTGGCTCCGGGCCTTTACCAGGTGCGCGCACAGGTGGGGATGCAGCAGCTGAGCCAGCGCCTGGCTGTGGAGTAGTCGCCGGTGAGGTGCCCGCCGAGGGGGCAGTTGAGAGGGGCGAAGGCCCTAGATTTTCGCCTTAAAAACGAGGTGGTTGGTTGCGACCCGCGCATTTTCTGACCGCCTGGCCATACTGTTGGGGGCAGGGCTGCGTTCAACGGAGCCCTCCCGGGCCTACGGCCGAGCGGGAGGGTCCGGCTCTGCGCTTCCATTTCCACCGCTGCTATGTTCATTGCTCCTGCTTCTTTGCTTCTTTCGGCGGGCCGCCACTTGGCCTGGCCGCTGCCGCTGCTGGTGCTGCTGGCCAGCCCCGCCGCCCTCGCCCAGGCCCCGGCCGAGCCCCTGGCCGAGCTGAGCGTGTACCCCAACCCGGCCCACATCCGAGCTACGGTGCAGGTGCCGGCGGTGGCCGGGGCCACCAGCGCCACCGTCACGCTCATTGACTCCCAGGGCACCGTGGTGTTTGAGCAGCCCGTGAGCTTGCTCGAAACCGGCGGCGCGGCCGAAGTGCCCTTGCTGGGCAAGGCGCCCGGCCTCTACCGGGTGCAGGTGAAGGTGGGCGACCTGCGCACGGCGCGCACCCTGAAGGTGGAGTAGGCCGTTCAGCAGCCTCTGGCCCCTCGTCACCCCACCCCCGGCCCTTCCCCTAAACACCAGTTGGTCGTTCGGAGCTTGCTCGGGGCCGGGCAGTGCGGCCGGCGGGTGGCGCGGGCTCGGCGAGCCCGCGCCTGAATGAACGGAGGATTTCTTTCCGGCGGGCGCGGACTCGCAGAGTCCACGCTACAATGGAGGAGCGCCGGGCTAGGACACGGGCGCGGGATTCTTGAGAGCGCGGCCGGGGAAGCGTTGGCTCAGGTCATCATAGGCGGCCTGGGCGCCGGGCTGGCGCTGCTGGGCCATAAACTTGATGTTTTAGTACACCGGCGAGGCCTGGCTCATGGTTTCGGAGCCGGCCAGCATCACGGTGCTTTTCAGGTCGAGGGCGACCTATTCGGCCAGCTTCTCGAGGGGGGAGGGCGGTGGCCACGCCCACGTCCTGCTCCAGCTCCTCGAAGCTGATGAAGGGGGGCACGAAGGCGGGCGAGTTGGCGGCGTAGTCGAGCAGCTTGCCCATGTAGCCCATGGACTTGTCGCCCATTTTCACGATGTTCTGGCGCTCGTCCGGGGCGAGGGGGTGGAGGTAGGGGGCGAGCAGGGCGCGGGCCTGCTTGAGGTGGTCGAGGGCTTCGGCCAGCTTGGCGGGTGTAATGGAAGTGGTAGGAAGATTGGTTGGTGAGAAAAAGAAGACCAGCCGCCCCTGCTGCCGGGCACCGGGCAGGCCACGCGGCCTGCCCCGGAAAGGTGGGCATTATTTCTGAAAATAAAGCAGTTCGCTGAGGAAATTCTTCAACTTACTGCGAGCTGTAGGGGGGTGATTGTACCTTTGATGGAAATACTTCAACCCTAACATATAAAAAGTCTCTGTGTGACGCACAGGACCGTTGCCTTACCTCCAGGACGTGGCACTCCAAGTTGCTTGCATGACACAACTTTATTCTTTGGTTGCCCGCCCGGTCTTTGCGGGCCGCGTTCTGGTCCTGTTCGGGTTGCTGCTGGCCCTGCTGCTCTCCGGCCGCGCCCACGCCACCGTGTACTACGTCAACGTGGCCCGACCCGACAACACCGGCGACGGCCGCAGCTGGGACACGGCCAAGAAGGACGTGCAAGCCGCCATCAACTTGGCCACCGTGGCCGGCGACGAGGTGTGGGTGAAGGCCGGCACGTACCGGCCCACCCAGGTGCCGACCACCTACCCAGCCTCCGTACGATACCAAGCCATCTACCTGTTCACGGCCGATATCAAGCTATACGGCGGCTTTGCCGGCTCCGAAACCGCTGCCGCCCAGCGCAACCCCGCGGCCAACCTCACTACCCTGAGCGCCGACATTGACAACAACGACGGTCCGACCCCCACTACCACCACCACGGCCAGCAACGCCTACCACGTGCTGGTGACCAACGGGCGCGGCAGCGCCTGCGTGGTGGACGGCTTTACCCTGACTGGCGGGCGGGCCGACGGACCGAGCTTCGCCCCTAAAATGAACGTTGGGGCAGGGATGTCCAACCTCTTCAGCAGCCCTACGGTGAGCAACTGCGTCTTCAGCGCCAATACGGCCAGTAGTGGCGGAGGCATGTACAACGAAAACAGCAGCCCCACGGTGAGCCAGTGCACCTTCAGCGGCAACACGGCTAGCCTCGGCGGCGGTGGCATGTACCTTTTTGCCAACAGCAGCCCCACGGTGAGCAGCTGCACCTTTACCGGCAATACGACCGGCATCAGGGGCAACGGCGCGGGTATAGGCAGCAACCTCGGCAACCTCGGCAGCCTCAAAGCAAGCAACTGCGTCTTCAGTGGCAACACCTCCGGCGGCGCCAGCAGTGGCGGCGGGGTGTCCATCAGTGGCACCGGCAACAGCAATTCCACGGTGAGCGGCTGCGTCTTCAGCGGCAACACGGTTACCAGCGGCAACAGCGGCGGTATGTCCATCAGCGGCAGCAATTCCACGGTGAGCAACTGCGTCTTCAGCAGCAACACGGTTACCAGCGGCAACAGCGGCGGTATGTCCATCAGCGGCGACAATGCCAAAGTGAACAACTGCGTCTTCAGCAGCAACACGATTACTGGCGGCAACGGCGGCGGAATGTCCATCAGCAACAGCTTCAACCCCACGGTGAGCGGTTGCACCTTCAGCGGCAACACGGCCATGGGCACCAGCAGCCTCGGCGGCGGCCTGTATAGCGCCGCCGCCACCGGGGGCACCCTGACCAACTGCATCCTCTACCAGAACACCACCCCGAACAACAACAACGACCTCAACCGCGAAGAACTCTACAAGGTAGATGCCACCAACGTGCTCACCGTCAGCCACTGCATCGTGCGCGACGCGGCGGGCACGGCGCCGAACCTCACGGTTCTTAACGCCACGCTCAGCAACTGCTACACCGAGGCCCCCGGCTACGTGGACGCGGCCAATCCTATTGGCTCCGACGGCCTATGGGCCACCGCCGACGACGGCCTGCGCCTAGCCTGCGGCAGCTTCGCCGTGGACTTAGGCACGGGCACGACCCCGGCCACCGACCTGCTGGGCAACCCCCGCCTGCGCGCGCTGGACCTGGGCGCCTACGAGGTAGCGGGCAGCAGCGCGCCGTCGAACAACCTTCCCGCGGCCACCACCACCGTGCTGGGGGTGCAAACCGCGGTTTCCCTGCCCTACTCCGACTGTGTGAACCAGCTGCTGCAGCTCAACGCTGCCGGGGCCTACACCCTACGCGGCCGCACCGTCGTCACGGTTTTCGTGCAGGCCACGGCGCCCACCTACAACCGCCAGCCCTACGTGCGCCGCTACTACGACCTCGCTCCGGCCGCCAACGCCGCCACGGCCACGGCCGAGCTCACGCTCTACTTCACCCAAGCCGATTTCGCCGACTACAACGCCGCCCGCGCCGGCCGGCCCGCGCTGCCCACCTCGGCCGCCGACCCCGAAGGCTACGCGGCCAACCTGCGCCTGACGCAGTTCCACGGCACGAGCGCCACCGGCGCGCCGGGCAGCTACACCGGCTGGGCCGGCGCCGGGCCAGCCAAGGTCTTTATTACCCCCACGGCCGTGACGTACAACGCCGCCGCCACCCGCTGGGAAGTGCGCTTCCCGGTCACAGGCTTTTCGGGCTTCTTTGCCCACACCGGTTCCGCGCCGCTGCCGGTAGCGCTCACGGCCTTCACGGCCACGGCCGAGGGCCCCGCCGCCGTGCGCTTGGCCTGGGCCACGGCCACCGAGCAGAACAGCGCCCGCTTCGAGGTGGAGCGCAGCCTGGACGGCCGCACGTTCGCCGGCATCGGCACGGTGGCCGCGGCGGGCACCAGCAGCAGCGCCCGCGCCTACGAGTGGCTCGATGCCCGGCGGCCGGCGAGCGCCTCCGCGCTCTACTACCGCCTGCGGCAGGTGGACGTAGATGGCACTTTCAGCTACTCGCCGGTGCGCACCGTCGCCCTGTCGGGCCCGGCCGCCAGCCGCCTCGTGCTGGCGCCCAATCCGGCCCGGGCCACCACGGTGACCGGCGCGGCCGCCGGCGCCCCGGTCACCGTGTTCGACGCCGTGGGCCGCGCGGTGCTCGCGGCCACGGCCAATGCGGCGGGCGCGGCGGCGCTCGTGCTGCCGGCCCACTTGCCGGCGGGCGTGTACGTGGTGCGCACCGGCACCCAGGCCGTGCGCCTCGTGGTGGAATAGGGGCAGCTTTACGTTTCTGAAAAGGCCCCGGCGCTCTGCGTCGGGGCCTTTTTGGGTTTATTCCAGGTGCATGTACTGGCGCTGGGCACGCTGCTTGTCGGGCTTGGGGGCTTTGGGTTGTTGCGCGATTAGCTCCAGCAGCCGCGCGGGCGTGAAGCCAGTGAAATCCTTTAGGTAGGCGAGGGGGTTCTGGAAGTCTTTCTCGTTGAGCGAGGAGCCGATGGCCACGCAGCGCATGCCGGCTCGGTAGGCGGCCTGCTCGCCCAGCACGGCGTCTTCGAACACGATGCAGTCTTCGGGGCGGGCACCCAGCCTGGCGGCGGCCACCGAGAAGGTATCGGCGTGTACGTGTGCGGGTGGGGAGCATGGCACTGCGCCTCACGGTGGAGTAAGCAACTTGCCTGGCTATAAGCAAAAATTTCACTTCTGACAGACAATGCTTTTGTAGTTAGGAATGTGGTTTGGGCCGGTGCGGTAGCGTAGCTTGCAGGGTGGGCGGCCTTTCCTGTGGATTGCCGTTTGCTTATCGTTACATCTTGCTGGTTTACGTGCACAAATCAATTCTGCCCACTGCCTACTTTCTCCTATTTGGCTCCGCTGCTTGCGCCCAGTCCCCCGTTGTTACCGGTTTGCAGCCTGGTCGCAGCGCCGTGGCGGCACCGCGTACGGCTCCGGTGAGCATCACTTTGTCGCAAGCTGTTGCCTCGGTTTCGGCAGGGACAGTAGAGGTGCATTCGGTGCGGGCTGGTGGCCGAAAAGCCGGCACTTTTAGTGCCAATGGCAGTACTATTGTCTTCGCACCAACCACTCCTTTTCTGCCCGGCGAAACGGTGCAGGTAACCGTGCCCGCCACGGTGCAGAGCACGGGAGGGATAGCGGCAATACCTTACTGCTATCAATTCACAACCGGAGTCGACGGATTTGGTGGCGGCACGTTTGCTCCCCCGGCTGCCAAGCCCAGCCTCGTGCCCGTTGCCACCGGCCCATCCAGCTTGGTACTGGGCGATGTGGACGGCGACGGCGACCTCGACCTACTAGTAGGTACCGGCGAAAATGTGGTGAGCGTGCGCCTGAACAGCGGTCTGAACAGTGGGAACTTCGTGTCCGCCAGCCAGAGTGCTGATTTCCCGCTGGGCAGTTCGCCGGGCCTGGTCCGCCTGGCCCTGGGGGATATTGATGGAGACACCGACCTGGATTTGTTGGCAACATTGGTCAACGGCAGCTTGGCCATCCGCCTGAACAACGGGGTGAACAGTGGCTTCTTTGTGCCCCCCAATCAGGCCAGCGTTTCCGTGGGCAGCGTCCCGGTCGGCTTGGCGTTAGGCGACATCGACGGCGACGGCGACCTGGACGTCCTTACGGCGAATGCGGGCAGTAATACCGTCAGCATTCGCCGGAATGACGGGGTCAACAGCGGGGTTTTCTGGGTAGGCGCTAATAGTGCTGAAGTTTCTGTTGGAACAGTTCCCAGCCAGGTATTACTGGGTGATATTGATGGGGATGGGGACCTGGACCTGGTAGCGATTTGTGCCGGCAACACCAACGTGGCGAGTGTTCGGCTAAACAGCGGCCTGAACAGCGGCACCTTCGGGGCTCCCACTGCGAATGCGGATTTCAGCCTGGGAGCCTTTACACGCAACGCTACGTTGGGTGACATCAACAACGATGGCTACCCCGACCTGGTGGTGAGCAAAGGGGGCGCGACGGACGGCGTTGATACCTGGCTCAATAACATGGGCAATGGGTTCAGCGCCTTTCAAAGCATGGGCGTTTCGCGCCATCCCCTCGATATTGCCCTTGGCGATGTGGACGGTGATGGCGACCTGGATATGCTGATTGGCAACGACAACAACACCGCGACGGTAACCCTGCGCCTGAACGCCGGCCTTGGCAGCGGAATATTTGTGGAGCCTGTTTTCACGGCAGAGCCGGGGGTGGGCGCCAGCTTTCCGTGGGCAGTGGCACTGGGCGACGTAGACGGGGATGGCACCCTGGACCTGATAACGGCTAATAACAACAACAGCGGCAGCGGCTCGGGCGGGGGCTCCGGCACTGTGAGCGTGCGGCTGAATCAGCTTTCCAGTTTGCATACCGCGCTCAACCCCGCAAGCGGCTCGATAGGGGCGGCCATCCTGCTGCGCGGAACCGACGTAACCAGGGCCAGCGCCGTGAGCTTCAACGGCACCCCGGTGCCAGCGGGCGACTTCAGTGTCGTGTCGCCTACCCTGTTGCGGGTGCGGGTGCCCGGCGGGGCCACTTCCGGGCCAGTCACCATCACCACTCCCCAGGGCATTCTCACAAGTAGTACCCAATTCATAGTTAGTAGTGCGCTGGCTACTGCCCCGCAGCGTCCCACGGCTGGCCTGCTTGTGTATCCAAGTCCCAGTCATGGTCGCCTCACGGTGGTGGTGCCGCCGGTAGCCGGCGTAGCCACGGCGCATATTACGCTGCTGAATATGCTGGGGCAGACCATGCAGCAACGGCAGGTATCGCTACCAGCCGGCGGAGCCCAGGTCAATCTCGACGGTTCTCAATTATCGGCAGGGATATACGTGGTGCGGTTGCAAGCTGGCGTGCACACCGAAACCCGGCATGTGGTGATAGAATAGATTAGTTGAGGCAGGCGGACAAGCTTGGCATCATTACTCATTACTCATTACTAAGTAGAGTGCAGCAGAACTGCCTGTGCTCCCCGGTTTCTAAAGCTGCATATACTGGCGCTGGGCGCGCTGCTTATCGGGCTTGGGGGCGGTGGGCTGCTGCTCAAGTAGCTCCAGTAGGCGCTTGGGGGTGAAGCCGGTGAAGTCCTTAATAACCGTGAGGGGGTTCTGAAACGCCTTGGCCGGCAGGGTGGAGGCCACTGCTACGCAGCGCATGCCAGCTTTATAGGCAGCCTGCTCGCCCAGTACGGCGTCTTCGAACACGACGCAGTCTTCGGGGCGGGCGCCCAGCCTGGCGGCGCCCACGGAGAAGGTGTCGGCGTGGGGCTTGCCGCGCGCAATGTCGTCCTTGCCAATGACGACGTCGAAGTAGCGGCGCAGGTCGAGGTGGTCGAGGATGTAGCTGATGGTTTCGGGCGGAGAGCCGGTGCCGAGGCCGATTTTGAAGCCGGCCGCGCGCGCTGCTTCCAGGAAGGCCACGAGGCCGGGCATGGCGCGGCGCTTGCTCCAGTACAGGGTGCGGTAGAGAAACTCGCGCTGCCCGGCGTAGTCTTTGAGCTGCTTGGCGGGCACGGGATGCCGGAAAACCGTTTTGAGGATGTTGGTAGCGGGCATGCCGTTGAGGCGGGCCAGCAGCTTGCGGGCATTGGTGGTGAGGCCAAGGTCGCGGAACAGCAACTGAAAGGCACGCGCCTGGTAGGGCGTGTTGTCGACAATGACGCCGTCTAGGTCGAAGAGGAGAGTAGGTTTCATGGGGAATGAGCAGAACGATAACCGCGCGCCGGGGCCGCGTAAGCTGGACTGAAGACGGACGGGGGTATCTTTGCCGCCGCTAGACTTACCTTATTTCGATTGAAAAAGATATTTGCTTTTGCCGTGGCGGCAGTGATGGCCGTCCCGGCGTTTGCCCAGAAAGCTGCCAAACCACTGCCTCGCCCCAAACTCGTCGTAGGCATTGTGGTGGACCAAATGCGCTACGATTACCTCTACCGCTACTGGAGCAAGCTGGGCTCGGGTGGTTTCAAGCGCTTGCTGGGCGAAGGCTTCAGCTTCGAAAGCTGCAACTACAACTACGTGCCCACCTACACCGGGCCCGGCCACGCCAGCATCTACACCGGGGCCACGCCGTCGGTCAACGGCATCATCGGCAATAACTGGTTTGAGCGCGAGACCGGCAAAGGCACGTACGTGACCGACGACAAAACCGTGCAGTCGGTGGGCGGTACGGGCGGGGCGGGGCAGATGTCGCCGCGCCACATGCTCAGCACCACCATTGGCGATGAGCTGCGGCTGGCCACCAATTTCCAGAGCAAGGTCATCGGCGTGTGCATCAAGGACCGGGGCAGCATCCTGCCCGCCGGCCACGCCGCCAACGCCGCCTATTGGTACGACGGCGCCAACGGCGCCTTCATTACCAGCACCTTCTACCAAACCCAGCTGCCGGCGTGGGTCACCAAATTCAACGACGCAGGCCACCCCGCGCAGTACCTGAGCAAGCCTTGGGAAACGCTGCTGCCGCTCAGCGCCTACACCGAAAGCACTCCCGACGACGAACCCTGGGAAATTACCTTCAAGGGCGAAGACAAGCCCGTGTTTCCGCACAACCTGCCCGTGCTCAGCGCCACGCCCACGGCGGCCGGTGCCCAAATCCTGAAGACGGCCGACGAAGAAAAACCCCGGCCCACCCAAAACCTGGACCTCATTCGCTGGACGCCCTTCGGCAACTCGCTCACCGCCGACTTTGCCCTGGCGGCCGTGCAAGCCGAGCAGCTGGGCCAGCGCCCCGGCATCACCGACATGCTCACGGTAAGCTTCAGCAGCACCGACTACATCGGGCACTGGTTCGGGCCCAACTCCGTGGAGGCCGAGGACACTTACCTGCGCCTCGACCGCGACCTGGCCCGCCTGCTCACCCAGCTCGATAAAACCGTGGGCAAGGGCCAGTCCCTGGTGTTCCTCACCGCCGACCACGGCGCGGCCAATGCCGTGGGCTTCCTGAAGGAGCACCGCTTGCCCGGCGGCGGCGCGGGCGTGGCCCCCATGCGCGACTCGGTGCAGCGCGGCCTCACCCGCCTGCACGGGGCCGGCAACTGGGTGCTCGATTTCGACAACCTGCAGGTGTACCTCAACCGCCCGTTGCTGGCCAAAAAAGGCCTTGAGCTGGCTAAAGTGCAAGCCGAAGTGGCCACCCTGCTGCTTGCCCTGCCCGGCGTGGCCCAAACCCGCACCGCCGCCGACCTGCAAAGTGCTCACTGGAGCGAAGGCACCGGCATGCTCCAGGAAAACGGGTTTTACGCGCCCCGCTCGGGCGATGTGCTGGCCGTGCTGCTGCCCGGCTGGCTCGAAGCCTACACCTATCCGGTGGTGAAAGGCACCACCCACGGCGCGTCGTGGTCGTACGACACGCACGTGCCCCTACTTTTTTGGGGCTGGCACGTAAAGCACGGCGAATCGGCTGCCCCCGTGAAGGTGGTGGACATTGCGCCCACCATGGCGCGCTTCCTGCACATTCAGGAACCAAGCGGAGCTTCCGGGGTTCCTTTGGTGGAGGTGCTCAAATAAGTTACTTTTTTCCTAAGCCCTCTTCCTATAGGGGAAGGGGCGCTTTACTGCTGTCTTATCTCAATCAATCCTAGTTACATGGCCAACCATTTCAATCCCTGGCACAACGTGTCGCGCGGCGACAACAACCCTCAGGTTGTGCAATCCATCATCGAAATCCCCAAAGGCAGCAAGGGCAAATACGAGCTCGACAAAGAAAGCGGCCTGCTGAAGCTCGACCGCGTGCTGTTCTCGGCCGTGCACTACCCGGCCGCCTACGGCTTCATTCCTCAGACCTATTGCGACGACAAAGACCCGCTGGACATTCTGGTGCTGTGCTCCGTCGACATCGTGCCCATGTGCCTCGTGGAAGCCAAGGTTATTGGCGTGATGCAGATGGTGGACCAGGACGAGGAGGACGATAAAATCATCGCCGTAGCCGCCCACGATATCTCCGTGAACCACTACAACGACATCAGCGACCTGCCGCCGCACACCCTACTGGAAATGCAGCGCTTCTTTGAGGACTACAAAGCCCTGGAGCACAACAAGCACGTCACCGTGGAGCGCTTCATGGGCAAGGAAGACGCCTACCGCATCATCAACGACAGCATCAAGCTCTACGAAGCCACCTTCGGCGAGCAGTACGCCATGAAATAGGGGCGCAAGGCGTCTCACGGATGGGCTTAACTGGCCTTATTCGTCTTCTGGGGCCCCTTTCACGTAAAGGCGAAGCATGACCATCCCGCGTCCTGCTTCGCCTTTTTGGCGTTTTTGCTACGAAAACAGTTTGCTTTTAGTCGTTGGGTTGCTGATACTGCTGAGCTTGGGCGGACAGTTCGTCACCGGTTGGTACGACTACAACGACGAGCTTCGGGAAATGGGCTTGGCCGAACTCACCGCCGGGCAATACCTCACCTCGGGCCATTTCCTGGAAGCCACGTTTGAGAATTGGGAAAGCGAGTTTCTGCAGATGGCCCTCTACGTGCTGCTCACCGTATGGCTGCGTCAGAAAGGCTCTTCCGAATCGAAAAAGCTCTACGAAGAGGAAGACGTAGACGCTGAACCCGACCCCCGCAAAGAAGGCGCGCCCTGGCCCGTGCGGCGCGGCGGCTGGGTGCTGGCCCTCTACAAAAACTCGCTCAGCATCGCCTTTTTCGTCTTGTTTCTGGCCTCCGTGTGGTTGCACGCTAAGGGCGGCGCCGAGGTGTACAGCATCGAGCAAGTGCATCAGGGCAAAGCGGCCGTGAACGTCTGGACGTACTTCGCCACTTCGCGCTTCTGGTTCGAATCTCTGCAGAACTGGCAGAGCGAGTTCCTCAGCATCGTGAGCATTGTGGGGCTGAGCATCTTTCTGCGCCAGCACGGCTCGCCCGAAAGCAAGCCCGTGGATGCAGCGCACTCGGAAACCGGCCGGTAGCTGCCCTCACACTGCGGCCGCGGCGCTAAATTTACCCGTGGCCCATTCGCTTCTGTCTGTTTCTCCTGCCGTGCCAGGCCGCTCCCTTCCGGCCCGTGTGCTCGATGCCGTGCTCTACAGCAGCGCGTGGCTGGCCGCCGCCGCCGCTGCCCAAACGGCGGCCACCCTGCACCAATGGCCGCCCCTGAACGCCGGCGGGTACCGGCTAGTGGGGCTGGTATTTGCGGCCACGCTGCTGGTATACAACTTGGATGCGGCCTTGCCCTTCAAGCACCGTGAGCCCGCCGGCACTTCTGCCCGCAAGGCCTGGCAGCAGCGCCACCGCTTGCTGCTGGTGGGCTTGGCGGGCGGGGCTGCGCTGGTGGCAGGCTTTTTCTTTTTCGTGGACGGATGGTGGCACTATTGGCGCTTGCTCCTGCCGCTGGTGGTGCTGGCGCTGGTGTATTCGTGGCCGCTGTGGCCGTGGCGCGGGCGGCCCCGGGCCCTGCGCGAAGTGCCGCTGCTAAAAGGCTTTGTGATTGCCACCGTCTGGACCGCCGTGACCGTGGGCCTGCCCCTACTGTTCCTGCACCAGCCGGTGGCTGCCGGAGCGGGCTTAGCCGCGCAGCGATTTTGCCTGATAATGGTCATTACCATCGTGTTCGATATTCGCGACTATGGGCGCGACCGGCGGGCGGGCACCCGCACCTTTCCGGGCGTGCTGGGTGTGGCCGGAGCCCGGCGGCTGGCGCTGGCGTTCCTGGTGGCTTCGATGGGGCTGGGATTGGTGCGGGGCGCTCCACCGCTGGCCGTGCTCCTGCCCGGTGCGCTCACCGCCGGCGTGGTGAGCGCCACCGAAGAAACCCGAGGCGACTACTTCTACGCCCTGCTCACCGACGGGCTGCTGCTGGTGCAGGCCGCCGCGTACTTCGTGTTCTGATTCTAAATCAAATGACTGCACCGGCTCAGCGCCGGGCCGAGTTGGCGCACGATGTCGCCCGCTATCAGCCCGGCCTCGCCGGTTTCGTGGGCGGCAAGGTCGCCCGCCATCCCGTGGGCATATACCCCTAGCCGCACGGCATCAGCGGGTAGGAGTCGGGCATCGGCGCGCAGAGCCAGGAGCAGGCCGGTGAGCACGTCGCCGCTGCCGCCGGTGGCCATGCCGGGGTTGCCGGTGCTGTTGAAATGCAACTCGCCGCCGGGCGTGGCCAGGCAGGAATAGGCGCCTTTGAGCACCACCAGGCTGCGGTGCCGTTGGGCAAAGTCGCGCAGCAGTTCTAAGCGGTGGTAGTCGTCGCGCGCAGGCTCGGTGAGGCGCTCAAACTCCTTGGGGTGCGGGGTAAGCACGGTGTTTTCGGGCAGCAAGTCCAGCAGCTCGCGGTGCTGCCCCAGTAGGTTCAGTGCATCGGCATCAATGATAAGCGGCATCGGCTGGGAGCGACCGGGAGCAGCGGCCGAATCTCTCAGGAGCTGCCGCAACACAGCTAAACTGGCCGCTTCCTGCCCCAGGCCCGGGCCGATGCCTACGGCCTGATAAGGAGTTAAGTCGGGCAGTTCGCTGATGACGTCCGGCTGCGGGTCGGGCAGGCACATGGCTTCGGGCACGCTGATTTGAAAGATGTCGTAGCCGCAGCCGGGCACGCGGGCTGTGAGCAGCCCCGCGCCGCCGCGCTGGCAGGCGCCCGCCGCCAGCACCGCCGCGCCCATTTTGCCCCGGCTTCCGGCCAGCAAAAGTGCGTGCCCAAACGTGCCCTTGTGGCTGAACCGGGAGCGGGGCGGCAGGGAGCCGGCCACGGCCGCCGCGTCCGTATAATGCCAGGGCGAAGCGGCGTTGGCGATGAACTGCTGGCTTAGGCCAATATCCCCCACGTGCCACTCGCCCACGAATTTTGCATTCTGAGGTAATAGAAACGCCAATTTGGGCAGGCCGAAGCTGACGGTGTGTTCGGCCCGTACCACGGCGCTGTCGGCGGGTTGGGGCGCATCGGCAAACAGCCCACTCGGAATGTCCACGGCCACCACACGGGCATCGGCTGCAGCTAGGTGGGCAACCAGGGCCGCGGGGAGTCCTTCCAGCGGCCGAGAAAGTCCGGTGCCAAACAGGGCATCAACCACAAGGGTGTGCGGCGCGATGTGGGGGAGGTGGGCGGCGCTGATGTCTGTCACCGGCACGGCGGCGGTTAGCCGCTGGCGGTTGTGGCGCCAGTCGGCGGAGTGCTGCTCGGCTGGGAGTAGGGCCACGCGCACGGCGTAATGGGCTTGCTGCAGTAGCCGAGCCGCCGCGAGGCCATCGCCGCCGTTGTTGCCGGGGCCGCACAGCACCAGAATTTCCCCGGCGCTGGCGGTGGCGTAGCGGCCCCGAAACCACTGCACAAAGGACTCGGCGGCCCGTTCCATTAGCTCAGCCGAGGTGATGTTCTGCTCTTCGATGGTGGCTTGGTCGAGCTCCCGGGTTTGGGCGGCGGTGAGGAGTATCATGGGGCGGATGGGAAAGAAGGCAAGGCAGCTACTTTTGAATATGCAACAAACTACCCGCTTTTTCATCGTGCCGGGCCTTGGCAATTCTGGCCCCGACCATTGGCAAACCCAATTTGAACGCGCAAACCCCGCTTTCACCCGCATTGCGCAACGCGAGTGGGATGCCCCCGACCGCGAAGAATGGGTAACCACTTTGGAGCACGCGCTGGCCGGCGAAGACCTGCGCACCGTGGTGCTCATTGCCCACAGCCTGGGTTGCGTGACCGTGGCGCACTGGGCGGCGAAGTATGGCCACCTCATCAAAGGGGCGCTACTGGTAGCCCCGAGCGACGTAGACACTGCCCATTACAGGGCTTTTCCCACCACGGGGTTTGGCCCCATGCCCTTGCAGCCGCTGCCGTTTCCGAGCACAGTAGTGGTCAGCACATCGGACGAGTGGGTCACCCTAACACGGGCCCAACAGTTTGCTCAAGCCTGGGGCAGCGAATTGGTAAACATTGGCGATGCTGGGCACATTAATGCGGCCAGCGGCCACGGCCCTTGGCCCGATGGCCTGGAACTCCTTCGGGACTGGGAGTAAAAACCAGCGTGCTCTCCAGCGGTTCTGTAGCAGGCATTGGCAAACCTCCCGGCCACGGCTGCGTTTACCCATTACCCACTTATAGCTAACCCGAACCCCCACCGATATGCAAACCTGGAACGACGTCATCCGCCTCGCCAATAATCCCACACCTTCGCCCCGCCGGGTAGAGAAAACCCCCGCCGAGTGGCGCCAGCAGCTCACCGCCGAGCAGTTTCACGTCACCCGCGAGCACGGCACCGAGCGCGCCTTCACCGGCGAGTACTGCGAAGCGCACGAAGCCGGCCTCTACGCCTGCGTGTGCTGCGGCACCCCGCTCTACGACTCACGCACCAAGTTCGAGTCGGGCACCGGCTGGCCTAGCTTCACGCAGCCCGTCGACGAAAGCGCCATTCGCTACAAGAAGGACACCAGCTACGGCATGACCCGCGTGGAAGTGCTCTGCAACGTGTGCGACGCCCACCAGGGCCACGTTTTTCCCGATGGCCCGCCCCCCGGCGGCCTGCGCCTGTGCATCAATTCAGCCAGCGTCAAACTGGTGCAACAAGAAGAGCACACCAACGGCTGATGACCCAGATTAATATAATATATCTGGCATTAGTATAATATATCCGATGTATTTTGTAAATTAAAGCCTGGCCGGGCAGCATCTGCTGCCCGGCCAGGCTTTAATTTTTTCTATCCTTAAATCCATTATGCTATGTTAAAACTATCTCTTTCCATCGTGACAGGTTTGTTTTTGGCGGGAGCGACAGCTTCGGCCCAAACCAATATTCTCCTGCCCACTGCCTCGGGTGGGGGCCTGAGCAACCGGGCAACCGGATTAGTGCCCGGTGCGTTCGTGCGGCAAATCACGGCGGCGCAATTGCAGGAGGCCATATTCCAGAACTACACTAATGGGAACTGGGTCGACTTTTCGCGCGCCCGGTACTCGCGCTACTATGCCCCATTGCTGCCCGGGCTGATTGAAACCGACCTGAAAAACGGCAATGCTTGGACCCTTTCTTCAGCCAGCCGCCTGCGCTACAACTCTGCTGGGCTGGTACTAACTGACACGATTGACCAGTTTCAACAACCTACGTATGGGCCGTTTTCAGTCTTGGTGAATACCTATAATACTCCCACCCAGGTGCGCTGGGAATGGCAATTGACCCGGCCTGCGGGCAGCGCCGCCAGCGTACCCTTCGATTCGGTGAGCCGCAACACCCATACTTATAACGCGGCCGGCCAGCGCACTCAGGTGCTCCACCAGCTTTATACGGCGCGGACGTTCCTGTCTGTATCGCGCGACTTGTACACCTACAATGCCCAGAATCTGGTATCGGTGCAGGAAACCCAAACCAGCACCAATAACGGGACCAATTGGGCGCCTTCGACCCGCAGTACTTACACCTACAATGCGGCTAACAAGGTGCAACAGGTAGTAAACCAAATAGCGTCCAGCACCGGCGTTTATACCAACTCCACCCGCGACACTTACCAGTACGACGCGCAGGGCCGGCCCTCGGTAGTGACCACCGACAACTGGGTTAATAACGCGTGGGTTGTTGATTCACAGAATTTGTACGCCTACAATGCCGCTGGCGACCTAGCCTCGCTGACGAACCAGGACTGGACGGGCAGCGCATTTGTGAATGTGTCGCGGGTGCTATTCAACTACCAGCAGGTGACGAGCAGCCGCGGAGCAGCGGCACTTCGGCCCCTGGCCGTGGTACCGAACCCCAGCGAAGCGGGCACCACGGCCCAAATCCTGCTAGAAACCGGGACGGCGGCACCGCACGGAGCTGTTTTCGACCAGCTGGGCCGCCGGGTGACTGTGCTAACGAGCACGCCTGCCCAGGCTGCACGTGGCGTGCTGCCGCTGCCCACCAACCTGCCTGCCGGGTTGTATTTGGTATACTTGCGCGCCGGTAACCGGCATTGGCAGGCCCGCTGGCAGCAGCTATAATTTTGAGCTCGGCCAAAAAGCGGTATGCCGCCCCACCATGCGCCAATCCCGTAGCTTTAAGCCCCGGCTGAAGACACCTTCAGCCGGGGCTTTGCGTTTACTTCTTTATATCCACCTTCCCACCCCCACCATGTCCCTTCTCTTCAACGATTTCGCCTCTTGGGGCGAGCACTGCGCCGCCACCGGTGAGCCGCTGTACCAGCCCGTGCTGGCCTATGAAATCGAACAGAAGGGCCGCACCGAAGACGAAATCTGGACCGGCCTGCAGCGCGCCTACGATGTGATGCGCGACGCCGTGCACGAAGGCCTGACCGGCGACATGACCTCGCGCTCGGGCATGATAAACAACGGCGCCAAGAAGATTGCCGCCTCGCCCGTTACCGTCCTCTCGCCCGAGTTCAAGCAGCTCATCACCCGCGCGCTGGGCGCCAAGGAGGTGAATTCCTGCATGGGCCGTGTGGTGGCCGCGCCCACCGCCGGCGCCTCGGGCATCCTGCCCGGCGTGCTCGTCACCATCCAGGACCTGCACAAGCTCAGCGACCGCCAGATTCTGGAGGGCTTGCTGGTAGCGGCTGGCATTGCCCTCATTATTGAGCAAAATGCGTCGTTGGCCGGGGCCGTGGGCGGCTGCCAGGCCGAAACCGGGTCGGCGGCGGCCATGGGCAGCGGCGCCATTGTGTACTGCCTCGGCGGGCCCGTGGAGCAGGTGTTTGCGGCCGTGGCCGTCACCATTCAGTGCATGCTGGGCTTGGTGTGCGACCCCGTGGCCGGCCTGGTAGAAGTGCCCTGCGTGGTGCGCAACGCCTCGGCGGCGGCCATCGCCTTTTCGTCGGCCCAAATTGCCATCGCCGGCATCGACCCGGTTATTCCCGTCGACCAGTGCGTGGCCGCCCTCGGCGAAGTGGGCCAGGCCATGGAAACGCGCTACAAGGAAACGGCCCTCGGCGGCTTGGCCGCTACCAAGCGCGGCAAGGAAATAGAGAAAATGGTGCTTGTGCAGGACGTGAACATCCTGCCCGACGACCCCGATGAAGCCTAGCCCAGTTACTTAATAAAGCGGGCCAGCGCGGCTTCCAACTCGGCTCCGTGCAGGTTCACGGCCAGGATTTTGCCCTGCGGGTCGAGTAGAAAATTCTGCGGGATGGAACGCACGCCGTAGAGCCGGGGCGCCTCGCCGCCGACTCCTTGCAGGTCGGAAACCTGCATCCAGGGCAACTGGTCATCGGTAATGGCTTTCAGCCACTTGTCGCGGTTGTTATCAATCGATACGCTCAGCACCTCGAAGTTGCGGCTTTTGAAGGCGTTGTAGGCTTTCAGTACCGTGGGGTTTTCTTCCCGGCAGGGTTTGCACCAGCTGGCCCAGAAATCGACCAGCACGTAGCGGCCCCGGTAGTCGGCCAGCGACACGGGCTTGCCCTCCGGGGTTTGCTGCGTGAACGCCGGGGCCAGCGCGCCCACTGCTACGTTTTTGAGGGCCTGCACCATTTCACCATAGGAACGGCCTGGGCGGCTGGCTTTCAGGGCGGGGCTCAGGGCCTCGTAGAGCGCGCCCTCCGTGGCATACCGAGGCTCTTGCATAAACCCCATCTGCTGAAGCGCTTCCAGGCTCACCCACGAGGCGGGGTTGGCCTTTACAAATGCCGCTTGCTGCTGGTAAATCTCCTTGTTGGTGGCGGCGAATACCTGCTGCATGCGCTCGGCAAAAGCCGGCGCCTTGCGCTGTTCCTCGGTGGCGCGCTGGTATTCGATGCCCGTAGCCTTTATGCGGCTGAAGGCCGGCTGCAGGGCCGCATCCAGGCGCAGGTAGTCGCGGGTGAGCGGCCCGCCCGCCAGCTTGGCCAGGGGCAGCGAGTCGGTGCTGGTCACCACCACCGGGCCGGGTTCCAAAAAGAGTTGAATGCGGTTGCCGGTCAGTCGTTGCAGGTCGGGCCGGCGGCCGTTGCGCTGGAGCACCAGTTGCGCTTGTGAGGGCACCTCGGTGCTGCCTTTTAGGGCAAAAACCCCATTTTTCAGGGTGGCCGAATCCAGCACCTGAAAGCCGCGCACCAAATAGACTTTGGCCGGCGCGTTGAGGTGGCCAATGCGGCCCTTCACGGCAAAGGGATAAGGGATTTGGGCGGTAGCCCGAAAGCCGGATACAACTAGTAAAATGCCAAGTAGGTACTTTGTCATGTGGCCGGGTTTGAAAAGGAGAAAGGCAGTTAGTCAGCTCATTAATGCTGTTGTCGGCTAACTCACCAAGTAGGATTGGCAATAGCAACGGCGGGCAGCCCCCAATTATTAGCCCGGCCCAAACAATATTCTGCAACGGTCCTGACGCCGGCCCACAATCTAGGGCCGGAAAACCAGTCAGTTCGGGTTCAACGGAAAGGAAAAAATGGGCTTTGCTCTGCTTGGCCGCCGTCCGGCCCGGTGGCTGCGCGCGCTAATCGTTGGTTTTCAGCCCCGGCGCCATGGTGAGGCGGGCCAAAAACTGCAAGGCCATACGGTAGCGGTTGCGCAGTTCGTGGTACCGTGCCCACGCCGCATCCCGGTCCTCGTGCAACGATAAGCCCTTCTCTTCCAGCTCGTGGCAGGCTACTTCGAAGTCGGTCCGGTCGGGGTTCTCGAATCCATCTTCGGGCATGAGGTCGGTTGGTTCGGCCTGGGCTTTGTCGTTAAAGAAACGGTACACCCGGTTC
Organism: Hymenobacter jeongseonensis; assembly: GCF_015694725.1. GTDB lineage: Bacteria > Bacteroidota > Bacteroidia > Cytophagales > Hymenobacteraceae > Hymenobacter > Hymenobacter jeongseonensis. The sequence goes on from NZ_JADQDQ010000001.1 coordinate 421,117, forward strand.
AGGGCCAGGCAGCCGGCTTTGAAGGTGATTTCGACTTGCCGGGGCCGGGGGGCGTCCACCACGGCAAAGAGCAGCGCGGCCGTGTCCAGAATCAGGCCGCTGCTGACTACCCAGGAACGGCCGGGCTGCGGCGACCGGAAAAAGGTGAGAATGGGCAAGGACGTGTGGCTTTCTTCAATCTCCACAAACCACCGTTCCCACTCGGCCCACTGCTGGTCGTCGTTCTGCACCGAGCCGTCGTGGTTGAGCCAGCCCAGTAGGCACGAGGCCGTGGGCGGCGTACCCGCCCGCAGTTCCAGGAGCGCCACCGTCACCTCGCGCCGTGAAAACGCTTGGTAGATGGTGGGCAAATAGGAGAGGAGCAGCGTGAGCAGCAACAGGCCCAGCGTGGCCTCGGAATAGGTGAGGGCTGCCACCAGCACATGCCGCGTATCGGTCGTGCCAAGAGTCATCAAGGAACTGCTGCTTAGCTCATAGCACCGGGCCCAACTGCCTTCGCCCAACGCCCAATAGATGCTGGTGTAGCCCAGGCCGACCAGTGCCTCCCACACTACGGGCAGGGCCACCAACGCCACCGGCGCGTAGTGCGCCATAATCCGGTCGCGCTGCTCGTAGGAATTAACCAGTTTTGCCGCCATTTCAAACATGACGCGCACGCTCACAAACACCTTCACGTTCATGGGCACCACTTCGTTGCGCGGCAGCACAAACGAGCGAATGGCCGCCGAAAGGGTAGTGATGACCAGTATGACTCCGCCCAAGCCGGTAAACACGCGCAAGGCCAGCAGCAACGTAGGGTGCATAGACGGCAAAAATGCCTGTTACGCACAACGCCGCCAAAAAGCCGAACAGTCAGCGCTTTGCCTTGGCTAGCGAGTGCCGGCGCGCTGCTTCCACAGCTGCCGGAACGAGGCCGGGGCCACGGCCAGGGCTTCGCGCCGCTTGCTCCAGCCCACCTGGCCCAGCAGGCGGCCCAGGCTCCAGTCCTTGATGGTAGCGGGCAGCACATCCAGAGCCCAGCGGTGCTGCATGCTCCACTTCCAGAGGCCGATGGCAATCCGTTCTTCGGTGGGCGCATAGCCTTCTTCCACGCTTTGCTTGCGGTTCAGCAGCAACAAGTTGTGCAGCGGAATGCGTACCGGGCACACGCTGGTGCAGGCGCCGCACAGGCTGCTGGCGTAGCTCAGGTGCTTGTGCTCGGGCAGGCCGCTCAAGTGCGGGCTGATGACCGAGCCGATGGGGCCGGAGTACGTGGTTTCGTAGGTGTGCCCGCCAATGTTCTTGTACACCGGGCACACGTTGAGGCAGGCGCCGCAGCGGATGCAGCGCAGCGCGGCGCGCTTGTCGGGCTGGGCCAGCAGGTTGGTGCGGCCGTTATCGAGCAGAATGACCACCATTTCCTCGGGGCCGTCCACTTCGCCGGGCTGGCGCGGGCCGAAATACACCGTGTTGTACACCGTGACTTGCTGGCCCGTGCCGCTGGTGCTGAGCAGCGGCCAGAACAGGTCCAAATCGGTCAGTTTCGGAATTACTTTCTCGATGCCGACCACCGCAATGTGCAGCTTCGGAAACGTGGCCGAGAGGCGGGCGTTGCCCTCGTTCTCCGTCACGGCCACGGCGCCGGCATCGGCAATTAAGAAGTTGCCGCCGGTCACGCCCACTTCGGCGGCGGTGTACTTGTTGCGCAGCAGGTGCCGCGCCGTGAGCACCAGTTCTTGCGCGTCGTCGGTCGACTTCGTGCCCAGGTGCTTTACAAAAATGTTGTTGATATCGGCCTTGCTCAGGTGCATGGCCGGCGTCACAATGTGGTAGGGCCGCTCGCCGTTCAGCTGCACGATGTACTCGCCCAGGTCGGTTTCGACGGACTCGATGCCCTGCGTGGCCAGGTACTTGTTGAGGTGAATTTCCTCGGTGGTCATGCTCTTGGCCTTCACCACCGTTTTGGTGTTGCGGGCCTTGGTGAGCTTGCCGATTTCGGCCAGCGCTTCGGCAGCGTCGCGCGCCCAAATCACCTTGCCGCCCCGCGCCGTGAAAGCCGCTTCAAACTGCAGCAGGTACTCGTCCAGCTTCTCGAGCACGGTGGCCTTGAGGTAGGCGCCGCGGTCACGGGCCAGCTCGTGCTGGTCGTAGAGCTTCATGCCGGCGCTCACGGCCGCGTCGTACTTGCCGATGTTGAACCGGATTTTGCGGCGGTGCTCCCGGTCGAAGGCTTTGGCTTCGGCGTCGAGCTGGAATTGAGTGGATTTTGGGAGATTGGTCATGGCTTGTTGGAGTCAATCACAACGCGCTGCTCGCGGTTGACTAGTTCCCAGGCGGTGTGAAAAACCAGCTGCGCGCGTTCGGCCAATTTATCGAATTCGATTTTCTCTACGTCGTCCGTGGCCTTGTGGTAGTCGGCGTGCTCCCCGGTGGTATAAAAAATAACCGGGATTTTGCGCCGTGCAAAGTTGTAATGGTCAGACCGATAGTAAATATGCTCCGGTTCGTTCGGCACATTGTACCGGTAGTCCAGCTCCAGCTTGGTGTAGGTGCGGTTGGCCGTTTCGTTGATGCGGTGCAGCTCCGACGACAGCTTATCCGAACCCACGATGTTCACAAAATGCCTTCGGGCGCTGTGCTTGCGGTCGGTGCGGCCTACCATGTCAATGTTGAGGTCGGCAATGGTGTTGGCCAGTGGCACCACGGGGTAGGCCGTGTAGTATTCCGACCCGAAAAGTCCTTCTTCCTCGGCTGTCATGGCAATGAACAGGATGCTGCGGCGCGGGCCGTGGCCTTCAGCTTTGGCCTGGGCGAAGGCTTTGGCCAGGGCCAGCACCGCCACCGTGCCCGAGCCGTCGTCATCGGCCCCATTATAAATCGTGTCATTTTTCACGCCCAAGTGGTCGTAGTGCGAAGAGATGACCAGCACTTCGTCCTTTTTATCGGTGCCCTCCAGGTAGCCCAGCACGTTTTCGGTGGTGAGCTGTTCCTGCGGCTGCGGCAAGTGAATGGTGATGGCCGGCGGCTGGAACGACGGCCGCACCGGTTTGCCGGCCCGCCCCAGCGCCCGGGCGTATTCCAGCAGCCCCGGCAGGGTCGTGCCGGCCAGTTTAAGCCCCAGCTCCTGCGAGGTCAGGTACACGCCGATGCCCGCAGGAAGGTCTTCCCGCACGGTGTCCACAATAGCCGGACCGGGAGTGGTCAGTCCAAAAGCCGGTTCGCGGAGCGACGCGGTAAAGGCCGCGCCCTGTTTTCGAAAGGCTTCCGCGGGGGCAAACGTCATCAGGAAAATGCTGCGCGCGCCCTTGGCTTTGGCCAGCACGGCTTTGCGCAGCCCCGAATCCCAATAGTCGGCCGCCCGGCCGTTGGGTTTGAGCAGCTTGCGGCCCCGCTCGTCCTGCGGCTCGCCCATGATGGCCACCACGTCCTTGCCTTGCACATCCAGACCAGCGTAATCCGAGTACGCGCCCTGCTCCACCCCAAAGCCCACAAATACCGGCTGCGATACCGTTTCCGTGGGAAAAGTGGATAACATAGGGCCGTAGCTGAAAAAGTCGCTCAGCCACTCGTATCGCTGGCCCCCGGCCTGCAAATAGCCGCCCGCCGCGTGGCTGCCGCGCGTGAGCAGGAAGTGCTGCAAATACGGGTTGTCGCTGCCCGTCACGGGCCCTTGCAGGCCCAGCGCCGCAAATTCCTTTACCAGATACTCGGCCGCTAGCTTCTGGCCCGGCTGGCCCGCCTCGCGCCCCAGAAAAGCATCGGACGCCACCACCGTCAGGTGCGCGCGCAACTCCTCGGGCCGAATAGTGGCCGCGTAGGTTTGGGCCCAGTCCGGCGCGGCGGGCGTGCTGGCCGTCGCCTTCGTTTTGGTCTTGGTTTTAACCTTGACGAGCGGTTTTTGCTGGGCAACGGCGGGCAGCGCCTGGGCCAGAGCCAGCAGCCCGCACAGTAAAATAATTTTCATGCAAGACAAGAAAGGAGGGGCAGCAGATAGCACGATGGCAGGGAAGAGAAGGGGTGAGGCTAAAAAAGAACGTCATGCTGAGCGCCGTCGAGGCATCTCTCCCGTGCCACTAATCAATTTTAGTATTGCGGGAGAAATGCTTCGACGGCACTCAGCATGACGTTCTTATCCAGTTGCTTAGGCAGTCTTAAATAACCCCAAAGCGCTGTGCTTATGGCTTGTTGGAATCCACCACGATGCGCTCGTCGCGGTTGGCCAGCTCCCAGGCGAGGTGAAACACCAGCTTGGCGCGCTTCTCCATTTTCGGAAACTCGATTTTGCTGATTTCGTCGCTCTCCTTGTGGTAGTCGGCGTGCACGCCGTTAAAGAAGAAGGACACCGGTACCTTGTTCACCGCGAAGTTGTAGTGGTCGGAGCGGTAGTAGAAGCGGTTCGGGTCGGCGGGGTCGTCGAAGCGGTAGTCCAGGTCGAGCTGCGTGTACTTGGTGTTCTGCGCCTCCTGCACCACCTTCAATTGCGAAGCCAGCTTATCGGAGCCAATGACGTACACATAATCCGGCTTGCCTTCGTGCTCCACGTCGGTGCGGCCTATCATGTCCACGTTCAGGTCCACCATGGTTTGGGCCAGCGGGAAAATGGGGTTCTTGGCGTAGTACTCCGAGCCAAATAGGCCTTTTTCCTCGCCCGTCACGCTCAGGAACAACAGGCTGCGGCGTGGGCCATGGCCTTCGGCTTTGGCCCTGGCAAACGACTCGGCCATGGTGATGATGGCCGACGTGCCCGACCCGTCGTCGTCGGCGCCGTTGAACACCACGCCGTCCTGAATGCCCAGGTGGTCGTGGTGGGCCGAAATCACGATGATGTCCTGCTTCAAGTCACTGCCTTCGATGAAGCCCAGCGCGTTTTCCGTCTCCAGCGGCGTGCGCTTGCGGGCGGCTTTCAGCTGCATCGGCTTCACCTTGAAGGTAGAAGCCACCGGCTGCTTGGTGGTGTTGATTTTGGCCAGGTACTTCTGGATGTTGGCATCCGAAGTCCCCAAAATTGCCAAGCCCACGGCCGGCGAAATAAAGAACGAGGTCGCGCGGCTGGGCCGGTCGGCGTTCGCCATCACGGTAGACGGCCGGCTGATGGCGGGGGCCACACGGGCGGCCTGTTTGGCAAAGTTGCTGGTGGGGTTGAAGCTCACAAAAAAAATTGAGCGGGCACCTTTCTGCGAAGCCATCTGGGCTTTGGCGCGGTAGTCGTTGCCCCACTTGGTGGGCGAGCCGTCGGCGCTGAGCAAGGCTTTGCCATCGGCCGCCGTGGGTTCGCCCAAGGCGATGAGCACGTCCTTGCCCTTCACGTCCAATCCTTTGTAATCCGAATAGCCCTCCTGCTCGATGCCGTAGCCCACAAATACCGGGGTCACGGTCGTCGTTTCAGCGAAGGGCGAGTCGCCCATGCCGTAGAAATCAACCAACCACTTGTAGCTGTTTTTACCCACTTTCAGGCTGGCGTCGTCGGCCCAGGTCACCTGCTCCAGGTTAAAGCGCTGCTGGTAGGGGTCGGTGCCGGTGGTAACGGGGCCCGTGAGGCCGGCGGTTTTGAACTGCGTGGCCACGTACGTAGCGGCCATGTGCTGGCCTTTCATGCCGGTTTCGCGGCCTTCGTACTCATCCGAGGCGAGCACCGCCAAGTGGGCGCGCAGGCGTTCGGCCGAAACCAGGTCGGCGTACTTCACGCTCCAATCGGTTTCGACCACGGCCGCGGCGGGCGCGGGAGTCGGCACAGGCGCCGCCGCGCTTTTCTTGGTTTTGGTCTTGATTTTTACTTTGCCCTGGGCGTGGGCCGGGGCGGCGCTGGCCAGGGCCAGCAAGGCAATCAGGAGGGTTTTGTTGGTCATTTGAGGGAAAATGGCGGGAATGTTTGGTTGAAATGCAGAACGTGCGGCCGAGCGGAGCCGCGGCCAGAAAAATTAGGTGCGCTGAATAAGCACGGTGGCGTAGGCGGCCACGCCCTCCTGCCGGCCCACAAAACCCAGTTTTTCGGTCGTGGTTGCTTTGATGGAGATATCGTCTTCGTCGATGCCCATCACGGCGGCCAGCACGCGCTGCATTTCGGCAATGTGCGGATTCACCTTGGGCCGCTCCAGGCAAATGGTCGAGTCGATGTTGCCCACCTCGTAGCCCTTGGACCGCAGCAGGCGCATCACCTCGCTCAGCAGGCGCTTCGAGTCGATGCCCTTGTATTGCGCGTCGGTGTCGGGGAAATGAAAGCCGATGTCGCGCAGGTTGGCCGCGCCCAGTAAGGCATCGCAGATAACGTGAATGAGCACATCGGCATCGGAGTGGCCGAGGGCGCCGTGGGTGTGCGGGACCTGAATGCCACCGAGCCAGAACGGCAGCCCTTCTTGCATTTGGTGAACGTCGTAGCCGAAGCCGGTGCGGATTTTCATGAAGTCGAGTATGGTTTGGCCGACGCGGCCACTGCAAAAGTACCCGCCAGCGTGTTCTCCAACGCCGGGCCGCCACCGGACCATTTTTAGAAAGCCATAAATAATAGCATCGATGACTTTTGTACTAATTAAATTAGTTGTAAATTGCCAGTGTAATTAGTATCGCATGCCGCACGTCTTTCAGCTTTTTTCGATAATGGCTAAAGTATCAACCCGGGCAATTCGTCAAATTCCGGACAGCAGGTGCCGGAGCAGCTGAAGGAAGCTCAAAAATATTAATGGAAACTTTAAACACGTTAAAAGTTTCCATTGTATCTTTGCACCCGCAATGATGGAAATCAAAGAACGAATCCTCAATCACTCGACCACGCTTTTCATGCGCAACGGCATCAAGAGCGTGAGCATGGACGACATCGCCGCCAGCATGGCCATGTCGAAAAAGACCCTCTACAAGTGGTTCGAAAACAAGGACCAGATTGTGCTCGCCACCATGGACCAGCATTTGGGACGGGTGCAGGGCGACTGCGAGGCCATGGCCGGCAACGCGGCCACCGCAGTGGAAGAAATGATGCGCCTCACCACCTGGGCCGAGCAGCAGTTTAGCGGCGTTCACCCCAGCATTTTCTACGACCTCCAGAAGTATTACCCCGCCGCCTGGCAGCTGTTTGTGGCCCACAAAAGCACCTACATCCTCGCGCAAATCACCCAGAACCTGCGCCGCGGCATGGCCGAGGGCCTGTACCGGCCCGACCTCGACGTGGAGGTAATTGCCCGCATGCACCTCTCGCACATCGACCTGATGTTTAACCCCGACCTGTTGCCGCCCGCCCAGTTCACGCCCCAGCGGGTGCGCCGGGCCCTCGACGAGCATTTCCTGTTGGGCGTGGCCACCATTAAAGGCCACAAGCTCATCAACCAATACCGCCACGTGACGGAAGAAGAATAACGACGCCGTTTCCCCCGAACCCCCGCATTCCCCATTACCCTTTTTGATGCTGATGAAAAAGTTGTTGTCACCCAAGCTGCTGCTATTGGCCGCGCTGGCCGGCGCGGCACCCACCGCGCTGCTGGCCCAAACGGCCCCGGCCGCGCTGCCCGCGGCCCCGCCCACGGGCGGCGTCATGGCGCTCAGCCTGCCCCAGGCCGTGAGCTTTGCCATTCAGAATAAATCGACGCTGCTGGCCACCCGCCTCGCCGAGCAAACCGCCAAGGCCCGGGTGGGCGAAATCAAGAGCGCCGGCCTGCCCCAGGTAACCGTGGGCGCCAACGTGGCCAACAACTTTAAGCTGCAGAAGTCGCTGGTAGACTTTTCCAGCTTCGGCGGCGCGCCGCTGGAAGGCGCTACGCTCACGGCGGCCGACATTGCCGCCGCCCAGGGCGGCTCGGCCGTGACCCTGAGCCCGGCCTACGGCGAAGCCCCCCAGACGGGCCCCACGCCGTTGGCTTTCGGCCTGCAGTATGCGGGCTCGACCAGCGCCAGCCTGTCGCAGCTCTTGTTCGATGGCTCCTACCTCATCGGCCTGAAAGCTGCTAAAGTGTACGAGCAGCTTGCCCAGAAGCAAACCCAACAGGCCGAAATCGACGTGGTGGAGCAGGTGAGCAAAGCCTACTACAGCACGCTGGTGGCCCGCTCGCGCCTCGCCCTGCTGGGCCGCAACGTGCAGCGCCTCGACACCGTGCTGAACCAGACGCGCAAGATTTTCAAAGCCGGTTTCGCCGAGAAACTGGACGTGGACCGCCTGCAGGTGCAGCGCAACAACCTGGTGGTGGAGCAGCAGAAAGCGCAGCGCCTCACCGAGTTGAGCCTGGGCTTGTTGAAGTTTCAGATGGGCCTGCCCCAGCAGCAGTCGGTGCTCCTCACCGACTCCCTGGGGGCGGCGGTAGTAGATGCCACGCAGTTGCGCCAGCGCCTTGGCGCGGCCAACTTCGAAAGCGGTAGCGGCGTGGCCGGTACGTCGGCCCTTCCCGGCCAGCCGGCTGCTACGCCCGGCCAGCAAAACACCACCGAGCAGAATCGCCTCGACCAGCAGGCGGCGCTCAGCGGCGGCCGGTCGCCGCAAGCCATTGGTGCGTTGAATTATAACAACCGCGTGGAGTTCTCGCTGCTGGAAACCCAGCAAGCTCTCGCGGGCCTCGACCTGCGCAACCGCCGGGCCAGCGCGTACCCGCGCCTGTTGCTCACGGGGGCCTACGGCTTCACTGGCTCCGACCAGACGCTTGGGGGGCTGATGGAGTTTCGCGGGCCCAACTCGCGCAATGGCAACGGCTTTATCAACCAGAACTGGTTCGGTTTCGGCAACGTGGGTTTGACCTTGCAAGTGCCGGTATTCGACGGCTTCCGCCGCAAGTATCAGGTGCAGCAGGGCCGCATTGCCCAGCAGACCATTGAGAAAGGTTTTGAAACGCTGCGCCAGAGCATCGACCTGCAGGACGCCCAGAGCCGCACGACCCTTGTAAACGCCCTGGACGTGCTGGATAACCAGAAAGCCAACCTCGACCTGGCCGCCGACGTGGCCCGCGTCACCCGCATCAAGTTCAATGCTGGCGTGGGCTCCAACTTGGAGGTTATCACGGCCGAAACCGAGCTGCGCACGGCCCAAACCAACTACTACGGCGCCGTGTACGACGTGCTGGTGGCCAAAGTAGACCGCGATAAAGCCACCGGCGAGCTCTACAGCCAGGTTAAAAAGTAACCTAGTAGCGCGGACTTTTAGTCCGTGCCCCCGAACGACACCCGAATGGCGCGGAGACGCGGACTACAAAGTCCGCGCTACTTATCCGGCGTCTCCCCCTTAACAAAACTTCGAAACACCCGCTTTCTCATGCGTTTCTCTAAAACTCAACCCGCTGCTCTGTTCTTCGCTGGCGCCTTGCTGTTAGCCTCTTGCGGCGGCGACTCGAAAGACCCCAAGGCCGAACTGGCCAAACTGAAAAAAGAACAGGCCGCCAACCAAGCCAAAATCGCGGAGCTGGAAGCCAAAGCAGGCGCTGGCGACAAGCCTGCCGTCACGGCCACGCCGGTATCGGTGATGAAGGTGCAGCCAGAAAGCTTCAAGAGTTACTTGGAAGTGCAGGGCCGCGTCGATTACGACCAGAATGCCGTGGTGAGTGCCCGCGCCGCCGGTAGCCTCACCAACCTGCGCGTGCAGCGCGGCGACCAAGTGCGCAAAGGCCAGGTGTTGGCCACCATCGATGCGTCCATCCTCGATGCCAGCATCGCGGAGCTGCGCACCCGCATGGAGCTGGCCCAAACGGTTTATCAAAAGCAAAAAGGCCTCTGGGACCAGCAGATTGGCACCGAAATCCAGTACCTGCAAGCCAAGAACAACTACGACGCCCTGCGCCGCAACCTAGCCACGCTCAACCAGCAGCGTGCGCTGTATAATGTAGTAGCGCCCTTCGCTGGCACGGCCGATGAGGTAATTCCCAAGCTGGGCGAGGTAGTAGCGCCTGGCACGCCGGTGGTGCGCCTTGCCAGCGGCATGGGCGGCAAGATTCTGGCCGACGTGTCGGAAGCGTATGGCAACAACATCAAGGCCGGCGATAAAGCGCTGGTAACCATCCCTGACCTCGGCGGCGAAGACATTCCCGCCACGGTGCGCGTGGTGAGCCGCACCATCAACGCCACCAGCCGCACCTTCACGGTGGAGCTGCGCCTGCAAGACGCCAAGGCTGCCGATTTGCGCCCCAACATGGTAGCCACGGTTCGTATCTTGAACTACGACCGCCCCAACGCCACTGTGCTGCCCGTGGATTTAGTGCAGCGCGACGAGCAGAACAGCTACGTGTACGTGGTGGCCCAGGAGGGCGGCAAGTCCGTAGCCAAGCGCCGCATCATCAAAACCGGCAACACCTACAACGGCAAAGTGGAAGTGACCAACGGCCTTGCCGCCAACGACCAGGTAATCTCGGGCGGGTATCAGAACCTGAACGAAGGCCAGATAGTGAGTTTATAAGCTAACCGAGCAACTGTTATGCAAGACGTCGAAAAAGAATTTGGCCCAACCAGTTGGTCCATTAATAACAAGACCAGCATCTACATCATCACGGTGCTTCTGTGCATCTCGGGGATTTTTGCCTACATCAAGCTGGGCAAAGAGAAATTCCCCGACATCGTGATTCCGCGCATCATCGTGGCCACGGTGTACCCCGGCACGTCGCCCACGGACATCGAAAACCTGGTGACGCGCCAGCTCGAAAAGGAGATTAAGAGCGTGAACGGGGTGAAGAAGCTCAGCTCGACTTCCAACCAGGACTACTGCATCGTGGACGTCGAGTTTAACTCCGGCGTGGACGTGCAGTACGCCAAGCAGCTCATCAAGGACGCCGTGGACAAGGCCAGCAACGAGTTGCCCAGCGACTTGCCCTCGCCGCCGTCGGTGAACGAGGTGAACCTCTCGGAACTGCCCATCATGAACATCAACTTGGCTGGCAACTTGCCCGTCGCGCAGCTGAAAAAGTACGCCGACGACTTCCAGGACAAGATTGAGGCCCTGCCCGAAATCACCCGCGTCGACATCATCGGGGCCCTCGAGCCCCAGGTGAACGTGGACGTGGACCTGAATAAGCTGCGCGCTTCGCGCCTCGGCTTCACGGACATTACCCGGGCCATTGGCTCCGAGAACGTGACCATTTCGGGCGGTTCCATCGATGTGGGCGGCCAAACCCGCGCCGTGCGCGTGGCCGGCCAATACGCCAAGGCCTCGGACATCGCCGACATTCAGGTGAAAAACCTGAACGGCGCCGCCGTGCGCCTCGGCGACATTGCTACCGTGGAAGACGCCTTCAAGGACCGGGAGTCTTACGCCCGGCTCGATGGCAAGTCCAGCATCAGCTTGAACGTGGTGAAGCGCCAGGGTGAAAACCTGATTGACGCCTCCGACAAAATCAAGGCGCTGGTAGAAGAGTCGAAAGCCAGCCTGCCCAAGGAGTTGGGCATCACCATCACAGGCGATACCTCGAACGACACCCGCGTGACGCTGCACGACCTCATCAACACCATCATCATCGGCTTCCTGCTGGTGACGCTGATTCTGATGTTCTTCATGGGCACCACCAACGCCTTGTTTGTGGGCCTGTCGGTGCCGATTTCGATGTTCTTGGCCTTCCTGCTCATTCCGGTGTTTGGCTTCTCGCTGAACATGATTGTGCTCTTCGCCTTCCTGCTGGCTTTGGGTATTGTGGTCGACGACGCCATTGTGGTCATCGAAAACACCCACCGCATCCTGCACGAGCACCCCAACCTGACCACCGAAAAGGCCGCCAAATTCGCCGCCGGCGAAGTATTTGTGCCCGTATTGGCCGGTACGCTGACCACGGTGGCGCCGTTTGTGCCGCTGCTGTTCTGGCCCGGCATCGTGGGCTCGTTCATGTACTACCTGCCCGTCACGCTTATCCTCACGCTGATGGCCTCGCTGGTCGTGGCCTTCATCATGAACCCCGTGTTCGCCGTGAGCTTCATGCAGCGCGAAGACCACCATGCAGAGGACAACAAGCCGAAAATGACGCGTGGCTTCCTGATTGCTATGGGGGTATTGGCCCTTATCGCCATCATTGGCTACCTCGCCGGCTCGACCTTCGTCGGCAACCTCACCCTGACCATCATCCTATTCGTCCTTCTCGACAAGTTCGTGTTCGTGAAGATGATTGCCTGGTTCCAAACCCGGGCCCTGCCTAGGTTCCAAAACGGCTACGCCAGCCTCGTGGGCGTCGTAACCGGCGGCACGCTCTGGCGTCAGGGCGCTATCATGGTGGGCATGGTGGTGCTGTTCATCCTCTCGGGGGTGGCCGTGGGCATTCGCGGACCCAAAGTGGCCTTCTTCCCCAAAGGCGACCCCAAGTTTGTGTACACCTACCTGAAAATGCCCGTAGGCACCCGCGTCGAAATCACTGATTCGGTGACCAAAGTGTTGGAAAACCGCATTTACGGCGTCATCGGCCGCGACAACCCCGACGTGGAATCGGTGCTCACCAACGTGGCCATCGGCGCCGGCGACCCCGGCGAAGCCTCGGCCCAAGGCGTGTCGCAGTCGCACCTGGGCAAAGTGGGGGTGGCCTTCAAAGAGCTCAGCGAGCGCAAAGGCCCGGCCACCAGCATCTACATGGACAAAATCCGGGAGGTAGTGAAAGGCATTCCCGGCGCCGAAATCTCGGTAGACCAGGAAGCCAGCGGCCCACCCACAGGCAAGGAAATCGCCATCGAAATAGCCGGCGACGACTACGTGGCCCTCGCCAAGTTGTCTAAGAAAGTGACCCGCTACATCGATTCGCTGAAAATCGGCGGCGTCGAGCAGCTGCGCTCCAACCTGGAAGACCGCAACCCCGAAATCGCCGTCAACATCGACCGCACCCGTGCCAACCGCGAAGGCATCAGCACCGCCCAGATTGGTCTGGAAGTGCGCACGGCCATCTACGGCTCGGAAGCCAGCAAATTCAAGACGGCCGACGACGAATACCCCATCCAAGTGCGCTACGCTGAGCCCTACCGCTCCGACGTGGACGCCATCGTGAATGCGCCCCTGACCTTCCGCGATGCCACTGGCCAAGTACGCCAAGTGCCCATCAGCTCCGTGGCCGATGTGACCTACGGCACCACCTACGGCGGCATCAAGCGCAAAGACGTGAAGCGCGTGATTACCATTTCCTCGAACGTGCTCAACGGCTTCACTGGCCCCGACGTGGTGACCAACATCAAGCAGGCCCTCACGGCCTTCCCCACGCCGGCTGGCTACACCATCAAAATGGGCGGCGCCGAAGAAGACCAGAAGGAAACCAGCGACTTCCTGCCGCTGGCCGGTCTGGGCGCGTTGGGTCTGATTTTCATCATCTTGGTGACGCAGTTCAACTCGTTCAGCAAGCCGCTCATCATCCTGTCGGAGGTAATCTTCTCCATCGCCGGCGTGCTATTCGGCCTGGCCATCACGGGCATGAACATCAGCATCGTGATGACGGGCGTGGGCATCATTGCCTTGGCCGGTATTGTGGTGAAAAACGGCATTCTGTTGGTGGAATTCACCGACATGCTGCGCTCGCAGGGTATGCCCTTGCGCGAAGCCATCATCTTGGCCGGCCGCACCCGCCTGAACCCGGTGATTCTGACGGCCACGGCCGCCATCCTGGGCCTCATCCCGCTGGCCATTGGCCTGAACATCGACTTCTATGAGCTGTTCAATTCCGGCAACCCGCACTTTTTCATTGGCGGCGAGTCAGTAGTATTCTGGGGCCCGCTGGCCTGGACCATCATTTTCGGTCTGAGCTTCGCCACGGTTATTACCCTGGTGGTGGTGCCGGTCATGTATTTGCTGACCGAAACCCTCAAAGGAAAAATTACCGGAAAAAACCCCGACACTCTTGCAACCAATTCGGAAGAAGTGGGCTCTGAAGTGGTACGGGCTGAAGACTCACGGGTACTAGCCTAACTATTTATGCGTTGTTGGAGCTCGTCGGTAGTTTTTGTTGCAGCATCAACCACCGACGGGCACCTTCACTGCCCTGCCCATACCGATTCTACGACACCTTTTTTCGCTTACCCTTATGTACGTATCCACTACCAGCGCCACGCATAGCCCTTCTATAGAACAGCAGGTATTCCGAATTATCAGCAAGCGCAAGGCCATCCGGGCCAGCCGCGTGCGCAAAACTGCCAGCCTCGCCCGCGACCTGCGTTTCGACACCGTTGATGTGGTTGACATTATCCTTGAACTGGAGCGCAGCTTCAGCATCGTCATCCCCGACGAAGTACCACTTTACACTGTGGGCGACTTCGTTCGCTACGTGCGGGCGCATGCCGCCGCTGCGTAGACTTTTAGTAAAATAGATATACAAAAAGCCCCGGCAACATACGTTGCCGGGGCTTTTTTGTGGTTGCTACTGCGTGGAATCTAGCGCACGTTGCCGCCTGTGTCGAGGGTGCCGGCATCGGGAGCGTTGCGGCTGCCTTCCCAGGTCCGAACGGTGGGGCCACTGGTTGGGCTGGTGGGCTGGGCATCGGGGCCGGCCTCGTGCACGGGACGTGGGCTGCTGCTTTCGGGCGAACCCAAGCCGGAATCCGTATTGGAGTGCTGCTGGCCCCGGTCAACGGTGCCATGCTGCTTAGCCGACTCGCGGGCGGGCTCGGGGCGCTCGGGGGCGTTGGGCGAGGCCGGACCTGCCGACATCGAAGCGGCCATGCGCTCAGCCGAAGCTTTGTGCTCTTCAGTTTCGCCTGCTACTGCCAAGGACGGACGGGTGGTTTCCCACTCGGTAAATTTGTCCATTTCAGTCTTGAGCGTAGTGGAGAACCACGCCACCAAGGCCACGTCGTCGAGCAGGCCCAGCACCGGAATAAAGTCCGGAATTAAGTCAATCGGGCTCAGGAAATAGATGAGCACGGCCACAGCAGCGGCAATGGTGGTGCCGGGCACGCCCGTGTACTCACCCGACATCGACGCCTTGATGAGCCGGAACATAGTCTGAAGGGTTTCCCAAGCCTCGTGCGCCAGCGTGCCCACGTCGTTTTTGTCGCTGGCTTTTTTGTAGGCGTCCGTCAGCAGTTGCTTCATGCGGGTGGGCTGGCGAACGTAGCCTTCCGCCGTATTCAGAAACTTCTTGAAAATAGCGGAGCCGGCAACATCATTGCTGCTGGGGGGAGTTTGTTGGTTTTGAGCCACGGGAAGCAGAGTTAAGTAATTCGAGAGAGGATGATAGCGGCACGGTTGGCCTGTGCCTAAATACTGATTTAAGGGTTCCAAGGTTGTTAAAGAGGCCGCTATTCGTATCTGAAATGGTGAAAAGTGAACGGGGCCTCCAGCCATAAAACCACTTTAAAAATCAAGTGAAAAAAAGGCCTGCTTCCGTGAAGAAACAGGCCTTTTCAGCGTGAATAGCCGCGCAGAAAGTGGCAGCTACTCAGCAACAGATTGGAGACTTATTCAAAAACCTTTACTACGAATACGTAGTCCTGCAGTTTTTTGAGCTGCTGGGGGCGGCTGGTGCCGGCCAGCTGCCCATAGCGGGGCAGGAGGTAGGGCACGGCGGGTTTGGCCGCGGCCAGGGAATCGACGAGCCGCACCAAATACGAGGACTTGGTGGCGAAGGCCGCGCTTTGGGCGTCGTTCTGGCGGCCGCTCACCACCCCAATCAGGTTGCCGCGCTCATCTAGCAACGGGCCGCCGGAGTTGCCCGGATTCACAGGAATGCTAACCTGGTAAAAAGCGGTGTCGCCCTGAAAGCCCGAGCGGGCACTTAAGGCGCCTTCGCCGTACACCACGTCTTCGCGGGGGTAGCCCAGCGTGTACACCCGTTCGCCCAAGTCCGCCTGGCCTTCTTTGATGGCGTAGGGCAGCCGGCCGAAACCATTGAATGTCTTGTCGGTAATGCGCAGAATGGCCAAGTCGTGCTTGCGGTCGGAGTACACCGGTTCGGCGTGGTAGCGCTTGTGGTCGTGGCCTTCTACCAGTACCGAATCAGCGCCCTGGATTACGTGGTAGCTGGTCACCAGGTAGCCTTCTGACGTCAGGGCGAAGCCCGTGCCGCTGCTTTCCTTGGCCACCGGAGGTGTCGAGCCGGCGCGGCCAAACTGGTTCAGCGTGAGCGTTAAATCTTTCTGGCTCTTCTTAATGCGTTCTACTTCCCGTTTGAGCACGGTGTAGCCGTACATCGAAGGTTGGGTTTTGGCTGCCCGCCACCATTCCAGGCCCAGCAACGTGCAGAACACGGCCAGCACCGCCACCGAAGCGGCCACGCCCATCGTGGCCCGGTGGCCGTTCCAGAACTCGCGCAGCCGGCGCTCGGTGCGCGAAATGCGCAGCATGGGATTCACCGAAGGCGTAAGCTTGCCGGGTTCGGTGGGGGTTGCTGCCGAAGTAAGTTCTTCTGGCGTCTCAGCGGCAAGCATGGTTGCGTGCAGGCTTTGCAACTGTTGGCGCACCTTCTGGCGCTGGCTGTAGGCGCGCAGCGTGCTGGTCATCTCCTTAAAGTCAGCGTACCGCAGGGCCAGTGCCGGGTCGGCCGCCAGACGCGCCTCGAGGTTGGCGCGGGCGGGCCCGGCCAGCTCGCCTAGGGCGTAGGCTTCAAATAGGGCGTAATAATCTGCTTCGGTCATCATGGGTAATAGCTACCAGTGCGGGACCGGCGGCGGTAAGCAAACTGAATGTTCTACGGGCAACGGGCCCGTAGCTAAAAACTTTCAGATAGATTCTTCTTTATAGTGGGTAAAAAATAGTTTTTTCAAGCGCACCAGGCACTTATACTTCTGATTTTTAGCATTATCGGCATTGGTGTAGCCAAATTCTGCGGTTAAATCCTGCATCGATTTGTCGAGCAGGTAAAAGCCTTCTAAAAGCGAGCGGCACGGCTCGCCGAGGTGGTTGAGGGCCTCGCTCATGGTATCGAAGCGGCGGTCCTGTTCCTCGGCGGCAAGCAGGTCTTCCTCGGCCCCGGTGTTCAGGTAGGGGCCGTGCTCCTCGTCGTCGAGCAAACGCACGCCGAAGCGGCTTTTGCTGGTCAAACGCTTGAGCCACAAGCGGCGACACACGGCGTAGAGGTAAGTTTTAATCTGGCAGCTGAGCTCCAGGGAGCCGTCGCGAACTTTCTCATAAAATACCACCACGCCTTCCTGGTACACGTCCTGGGCGTCGTCGTCCGTGCCGCTGTTTTGCAGCACGAAGTGGGACACCATGGGCCAATGCAACCGGTAGAGGTGGGCCAGGGCCCGCTCGTCGCCGTTGCGGATGGCTGCAATCAGTGCGTCGTCAGTAGGAGTCAAAGGAGAGGAAGTTGGATTGCTCCTGCTCATTCACTTTCGGGGGTTAATACAGATAAAGGCTACAAGTAACCCACTAAAATAATTTTTTATCGACCGGGTTACCTTTTCGGCAAGCCAGAATAAAGGGCAGTTTTTGAGTTAACCCACTTTCAAAATTACCCCCAAAATGAAGAACCTGATTAAAGTTGCTGCCCTGGGCCTCGCCCTAACTGCTGGTCTGACCTCGTGCGAGTCGAAGACGACCGAAACCACCACCGTTGAGGCTCCTGCTACGACCGAGACCACCACTACCACCACCACCGACACCACCATGACGGCTGCTCCCGCTACGGATGCTACCGTTCCTGCTACCACGGAGGCTTCGAGCACCACCACCACCACCACCGAAGCTCCTAAGTAGTTGACTGCTGGCTTCGTGCCAGCTCATTACTAGCTGATTCAAAGCAGCCCGATTTTTCCGCAAGGAAAAGTCGGGCTGCTTTTTTGTGCTTGGGCGCGGCGCTGCCAGTGCACGGAGCAAGTTTTCAAAATTGATAAAAAGCAGTTTCTGTTAAGCCCGGCATTAAAATACTAAGTGCAAGCTCAGCTGATTAAAGCAAGTAAGTCAGCGGCTATGCCGGGCCAGGGTTGGTGCAGGTTGAGGGTGACGACCCGCACCGGATGGCCGCCCAAGGTGTAGCGCACATCCACGTTTTGGGTGGCGGCAGGGTATAGGATGATGCCTTCGAGGGCCTGCGCGGGCGCCGGGCGCTGGTTCTGGAGATAGGCGTAGAGTTGGTAGAGGTGCGGGGCAATGAGCCGCTGCCGGTCGTAGCGGGTGCGCAAGGCGGCAGCGTAATATTTGGTGTCGAGGATGATTTTACGGTCAGGTGCTTCGAGGGTCGTGTCCGTGAGCATGGTGGGCAGCAGCGCCAGGTCATCGGTTTGTCCCTGGGCTTGCCAGCTGATGGTTTCGGCATAAACGCGGTAGCGGCGCTGCTCGCGGCGAAAAAAATTGCGGGTGAACTGCTCAAACAGCCGGGCCATGAAGACTTCGTCGCGGCGAAAGTCAGCGAAGCGGCTGCGGCCCTGCGCGGTGGGTTCGGGCAGGGCAATCTGCCACACCAGCTCGCACACGTGCAGCAGGAAAGCTCCCGCACTACTCGGCCTTTGCCGCCGCAACTCCCGGAATGTAGCCGCGGTGGGTTTGGCCGCCGTCGCCTCGTAGTAGGAAGCCGGAAACCGGCGGCGTACTTGGCTCAGCTCCCGGCGCAACGCCAGGGGTAGGTCGGCGGCACTGGCCAGGCTGGCCAGCGTTTGGGCCAGCAGGCGGTGCAAGGGCGAGTCTGGGGTTAGCTCGTCGAAAGAGCAAACGGCGCGGCCCTGTGCCAGCAACCCACGGCTCAGGCTGGGCGTCAGTTCAATGCGGCCGCGCAGGCTGGTAAGCTCCGCTTCCCGGGGCTGAAACGCGCGCGGCAGGCCGGCTTGGAGCAGGCGGCGGGTGCCGTGCAACAGCACTTGGGCAAGCATGGCCAACGGCCGATGAAACGGCGTGGCCTCGCTGGCTTCCAGCACCGCCGGCTCGGGCAGCCGGTTCCAAGCATAGCAGAGGAAGTAGTAGAGAGTGGCTACCGGTATCATGGAGTTATTCGGCTGGGACGGATTCCACGGGTGTTTTTCGCCAGAAGGGAAGCTATTCTATTTCAGGCAGCAGCTATGCCAGCAACTTGCGAAGCTGGGCCGCGGCCGTAGCTGGCTGCTCCCGCCAGTAATCTGCCAGGAGCGGCCCGATTTCCTGCTCGAATATCAGGCGAAGCCAGCTGGCAGCCTGGTCGGGTTGAGCGGGCGGCTGGCAGAAATAGCTGTGCCCAATAACAAAATCGGGCCCCAATTCCAGGTCATCAGCAATGGTGTGATTGAGGGCGGCCATGCGCGTACACAACTGCTCAACGAGAGGTCCGGGCACTTGCCGCGCCTCGAGAAAATGCTGCAGCGGCGTTCCAAACTGGGGCTTCAATTCCACAAACGCAAAGCGGCGGCGCAGCGCATAGTCGAGCGGGCTGAGCGAGCGGTCGGCCAGATTAAGGGTGCCGATGACGTGCAGGTTGTCGGGCACGAAGAAACGGGGCGCCTCCGGGGGCGCGTAGGGCAGGCGCAGGGCGTGGGCGGGGCCGCGCTTGTCGGCCTCCAGCAGCAAGAGTAGCTCCCCAAAAATGCGGGGAACGTTGCCCCGGTTCACTTCGTCGATGAGCAGGAAGTACGGCCGCTCAGGGTCGGCGGCCGCGCGTTGGCACAGGAGCGGCAGCACGCCGGGCACGAGGTGAAAACGGCCATCAGCATCGGGCCGAAAGCCCAGAATAAAGTCCTCGTAGCCGTAGCTGGGATGAAATTGCACCAGTTCGATGCGGCTTTCGTCCTGGGCGCCCAGCAGCAGCCACGCCAAGCGGCGCGCCAGAAAGGTTTTGCCCGTGCCGGGCGGGCCTTGCAGCAGCAGGTTGCGGCGCCGGGCCAATCCCGCCAGCGTAGCTTCCAGCTCGGTTTCGCTGATGAAAAGCTCGGCCAGAGCATCGGCGCGGGAATAAGTCGGCTCTTCGTAAGAGGCGCGCGGTTCGGCGGCTTGGGTGGGCGCAGGAGTTGCGTCCGGAGCTTCGCGGACCCGGCCCGTGTAAAGGTCTTCCGTTTGCTGGCGGGCGGTTTCCTCGCCGTCGTGAGCCGAGCCCGAGGTGAGCACGGGGCGCTTGGTGCTGATGGTGAAATCGAGTCCTTCTAGCAAGGCGTTGGTTGGGGCGCCGGCCGGGCGGGGCCAGCGGGCGGCGGGGTTGCCGGTCGCCAGGCGGTAGGCGCGCTCGGCCACGGCGCGGGGCGGGTAGCGGCGCCCGCGGTACACCAGCTCGTAAACGGTGCCTGCAGGCAATGGCCGGCCCTCGCGGGCTATCTGGCGCAAGGCCCGCAACACTTGCTCGCGGGTAAGCAGCGGGGGCGGCTGGGCAGCAGGGGCGGAGGGCATGGCGAATAGGGTAGAGCCGGAACGGGCGGCAAATTCAATCAAAAGCAGCTAAAAACACGTCATGCGGAACGCCCGAACCCATCGCTACCGCCCAAGTAAGTTATTACTCTCGTGGTAGCGATGGGTTCGGGCGTTCCGCATGATGTGCTGACGGCTACGCGCTTGGACTGCTTACGGGGCGACCGTGAACGTGCGGGTTACCGAGTTGAAGGCGCCAGGCAGCAGGTTGCCGCTGCCGTCAATCAGCTCCAGTTTCACGGTGTTCTCACCGGCGGGCAGGCCTTCCATCTGGTAGGGCATCCAGCGCTCAAGCATGAATTCGGTGCCGTTGATGGTGGCGCGCACGCGGTTTCCGCCGGGCTCCAGCGTGGTGTTTACGAGGTAAAAGTCCAGCATGATGCGACGGGCATCGGCGCCGGAATACGTGTCTTTCGGGCGGCTGTAGAACAGGTTAGGCGCGTTCACGTCAATGATGGGCGCACCGGTTGGCGTGACATTGCCCACGTTGATAATGCGCAGGTCGTAAGCGCCCCGGTGCTTCAAGCTCTCGTGGTAGGAGCGCGACAAGAACGAGAGCACGGCGTGCTGCCCGTCGGGAATGGCTTTTTTGAAGCTCGTTTCGTAGTGCGCCGTGTAGGGCTGGTTGTCCACGATGTTGTGAATGTGCTGGCCTTGCTTGGAGTTGGCCATCTGGGCCATGTGCGGGCCGCCGCTCATTTTGGTGAGCTGGAAATTAGTTACTTGGTAAGCAAAGGCAACTTCGCCGCTGGGAATCGTAGAATTCGCAATGGGCGAACGCAGCTGCATCTGGGCTTCGGGGAAACGGGGCGAGTCGTTGAAGGGCGTCAGGCGGATGCCGTTCGACTCCATGCTTTCGGCGCTGGCGGCACCGTTGGTGGCCGGGGTGCCGGTGCCGGCTGCGGCGCTCACATCGGTAGTAGGCTTGCTGGTTTCGCAGCTTGCCAAGAGGGCCAAAGTCAGGGTGGTGCTGCAGAGCAGCCAGAGAGGACGTTTCATGTAGAAGGGAATCAAAAAATGGTTGTCAGCTGTTTATCCGAAAATATCTATAAGCTGAGCTGCTTACGGCCGATACCCGGTGCAGGGTTTTGCTTAACTTGCGTCCTTGCCCACCGTGGGGCTTACTCAGCCTCAAAGTAAACCTAATTTTCTCATGCAAGACCAACTTCTTGACCAAATTCCCTCGCTCGACCTCGCCGACTTCCGTTCCGGCGACCCCGCGCGGAAGGCCCACTTCGTGCAGCAGCTCGGTGAGGCCTACCAAAACATTGGCTTCGTGGCCCTGAAAAACCACGGCCTGAACGACGAGCAAACCAAGCAGTTATACGCCGACGTGCAGGCGTTCTTCCAACTGCCCGACGAAGCCAAGCAGCGCTACGAAAACCCGGAGTTGGCCGGCCAGCGCGGCTACATCAGCAAGGGCAAGGAGCACGCCAAGGGCCGCAACACCGGCGACCTGAAGGAATTCTACCATGTGGGCCAGGAAGTGGAAGAAGAGGACCCCATCAAGAACGAATACCCCGACAACATCTGGCCCGAGGAAGTGCCCAGCTTTAAGCAGAGCACCTTCACGGCGTACCGCACGCTGGAGAGTGCCGGCCAGGATGTGCTGCGCGCCATTGCGCTCTACCTGCACCTGCCCGAGAACTACTTCGACGACAAGGTGAAGCACGGCAACAGCATTCTGCGCCCCATTCACTACTTCCCCATCGAAGACCCGGAAGCAGTGCCCGCCGACGCCGTGCGCGCCGCCGAACACGGCGATATCAACCTGATTACCTTGCTGATGGGCGCCAGCGCCGACGGCCTGCAGGTGAAGCGCCGCGACGGCAAGTGGATTCCCATCACGGCCCTGCCCGACCAGATTGTGGTGAACGTGGGCGACATGCTCCAGCGCCTGACCAACGGCGTGCTCAAGTCGACCATTCACCGCGTGGTGAACCCGGCCCGCGAAAAAATGAACACCTCGCGTTTCAGCATTCCGTTCTTTATGCACCCGCGCTCCGAAATGAGCCTGGCGGCCTTGGAGCACTGCGTAACGCCCGAAAATCCCAAGAAAGAGGCCGACATCACGGCCGGCGAGTTCCTGAACGAGCGGCTGATTGAGCTCGGCCTGAAGAAGAAGTAAGCGGCCCGATGGGCAGATTTGAAAAGCGGCTCGTCTCCCCAGACGGGCCGCTTTTTTGTTCGATAATCAGGCCGTTGCTTTCGGCACAACGCCTCGTGCGGGAGCATAACCGCCGCCAGCCGTTGCTTTGGACGTAGGCATTTGCCTTACCTTCGAGTGTAGGCCACTGTCCTTTCCCGTGCAATCGATTCCTTCCTCTACTCCCACGGTTTCGCTTACGCCGCCGCCGCGCCGGTCGGGCAAGCGCACGCGGCGGGTGCGGGGCATTATTTTTTTGAAGGACGTGGCGGCGCTGGGCTTCACGGCCTTTGGCGGACCGCAGGCCCATTTGGCCATGATGTTCCGGTTGCTGGTCGACAAGCGGCGCTACATCAGCATGGCCGAATTGCTGGAACTGCAGGCCCTGTGCGCCTTGCTGCCCGGGCCCACCTCCACCCAAACCATCACGGTGATTGGCTTTCGGCTGGGCGGGCCCAACCTGGCGTACCTCACGCTACTGGTCTGGATGATTCCCTCCGTCACGCTGATGACGCTGGCCGCCCTCACCCTCAGCCACCTCGACCCGGTGCGGGTGACGGCCCTGGTGCAGTTTGTGCAGCCCGTGGCAGTGGGGTTCGTGGCCTTTTCTGCCTACCGCATCGCCGAAAAAGTCATTCATACCAAAACGGCTGTGGCCCTGATGGTGACCGCCGCCATGATGGCCTACTTCTTCCAACTGCCTTGGATGCTGCCGCTGTTGCTGCTGGCGGGCGGGGCCGTTACCACGGTGCGCTACCGCAAGCACGCCATCATTCAGGAGAAAAAGCCCTTGCAGGTAGAGTGGGCCAACTTCGTGCTGTGGCTGGGTATTCTGGTGGGGGCGGCCGTGCTGGGGCACTACACCCGCCTGCTGCCGGTGCGGCTGTTCGAAAACTTTTACCGCAACGGCTCGCTCGTGTTTGGTGGCGGGCAAGTGCTGGCGCCGCTGCTGTATGCCGAGTTTGTGGAGTTTAAGCACTACCTCACGGGGCCGGAGTTTCTGTCGGGGCTGGGGCTGGTGCAGGCCATGCCGGGGCCTAATTTTTCGATTGCGGCCTACATCGGGGCGCTGGCCATGCGGCCGGCGGGCGGCCCGGCCACGCAGGTGATGGGCGCGCTGGTGGGCACGGCGGGCATCTTTTTGCCGGGTACCTTCCTCATTTTCTTTGTAATACGATTCTGGGGCCGGCTGCGGCAATACCGCGTGGTGCAGGCCTCGCTGGAAGGCGTGAACGCCGTGAGTGCCGGGCTGGTGTGCGCGGCCACGTTCCTGCTCTACCACCCGCTGCCGGATAAAACGCTGGCCCTGCCCTTTCACCTGGGTCCCATCGATACCCTGCCCGTGAACCCGCTGCTGGTGGGCACCACCTTCCTGTTGCTGCTATCGGAAAAAGTGCCGTCGGTGTTCATTGTGGGAGTCGCCTTGCTGGCTGGAGCCTTTATTCGGTAGGGCCGGTTCTTTCTTAGCCACGCGCACAACGTCTTGCACCGGTCGAATAACTCGGGTCGCGGGGAAGCTGCTGAAATGAATCAGGGTTTGCCGTGACGGAAATCATGGGGCCTGGGCCTGCCGAAGCCCACCTTTGCAGACCCGCTAACCGCGCCAGCACCTGCCTGCAACGACCAAATCCCCGGCTCATGAACGTCACCTTTTTCAACACCAAGCAATACGACCAGCAATTCTTCACGCAGGTCAACGAAGAGCACGGGCACGAGCTGCAGTTCCTGGAAGTGCCGCTGAATGCCCACACCGCCGTGCTGGCCAAGGGCGCCGATGCCGTTTGCGTATTCGTGAACGACCGGGTTGATGCCGAAGTCCTGCACCAACTCGCCCATGCTGGGGTGCGCCTGCTGGCCCTGCGGTGCGCGGGCTACAATAATGTCGACCTCAGTGCCGCGGCCTTGCTCGGCCTGCCCGTGGTGCGGGTGCCCGCGTACTCGCCCTACGCCGTGGCCGAGCACGCCCTGGCCCTCATCCTGACGCTTAATCGCAAAACGCACCGGGCTTACAACCGCGTGCGGGAAGGCAATTTTGCCCTCAATGGCCTAATGGGCTTCGACCTGCACGGCCGCACGGTGGGCCTTATTGGCTTGGGCACCATTGGGCTGGTCACGGCCCGCATCCTGAAGGGATTTGGCTGCCGGGTACTGGGCTACGATGTCAAGGACAGCGCGGAGGCCCAGAAAATAGGCGTAGAATTCACCACCCTCGACAGCCTTTACGCGCAGGCCGATATCATTTCGCTGCATTGCCCGCTCACGCCCCAAACCCACCACCTAATAAACGAGGCGGCCATCGCCAAAATGAAGGCCGGCGTGATGCTCATTAACACCAGCCGGGGCGCCATCATCGACACCAAAGCCGTGATTCAAGGCTTAAAAAGCGAGAAGATTAAGTACTTGGGACTCGACGTGTACGAGGAGGAGGGTGACCTGTTCTTTGAGGACTGCTCCAACAAAGTCATTCAGGACGACGTGTTCATGCGGTTGCTGTCCTTCAATAACGTCCTCATTACCGGGCACCAAGCCTTTTTTACCTCCGACGCGCTGCACAACATCGCCCAGATTACGCTGCAGAACATCTCCGATTTTGAGCAGGGCCGGGTGCTGACGAATGCCGTGCCGCTGCCGGCCGCCACTGCCTCCCGGTAGCGTGCCCGACGTCCCTAGCGCGGCACTGCCCGGGCCAGGTACGCGTCGCGCGCTTCCTCCAGCTGGGCGGCTAGGGCGGCCCGCTGTTCCAGCAGGGCTGCGCCCACGGCCGGAGCGCGCTGAAACAGGCGCAGGGCGCGCAGCCGGGCCAGGCGGGCGGTCAGGGTTTGCCAGTAGCTCAGGGCATAGAATCCGGTAAATGGCAGACTAAGCACATACAGCGCCGTCAGGCGCCAGTCGTGGGTGAGCCAGTGGTGCACAGCTGCGGCTTGCAGGCCATAGGCCAAGGGGAAGGTAATCATGCCCACTACCAGCATAATGGGCGCCACAAATTCAATCTCCTTGGTAGCGCGCTTGGCCACTATCGAGGGCAGAATGTAAGGCAGGTAGTTGTTGAGTACGCCATAGAGCCACACGGGCAGGCCCAGAACCAGGTTGAGTAGGCCAACAATAGTGCCCCGGCGCTGGCCCTCGAGGGCTTCGTCGGTCAGGCGGTGCTTACGCAGGGCCTGCAGGTAGATATGGAGCTGCTGGCGCACGGCCACCAGCCGGGTGGGTGCGTTGTGGTCGAACCACGCCAGCGCCTGCAGCAGCGTTTGGCTGAGCTGGAAGTTGTCGTAGAGCGTGTGCGGGTCATCATCGTCGAGGTTGAGATGGTCGCCAAACGTTCGTTCAATCTGCTGCACGAACACGTCGTCGGCCGCGTCGCGGGTGATAACTAGGCGGCGCTCCAAGGCTTCGCGAATGGTGTCGGTGAGCTGGACGGCGGCGGCTTCGGGGTCGGTGGCGTAAAGCTCGGCGTAGTCGGCCACCACAATGGGCGGCGCCACGTTCAGCAGCACGTCGGAACGAAAGCGCGACGGGTCAAAATAATTAATGGCAATGGGCACCACTTTCAGCCCCAGCTTGAACTGGTGCCGGGCTTCGGCGCCCAGAGCAATGCGGGCGGCACCGGTTTTGAGGGGGCGCAGCCGGCGCTCGCTCACGCTGGTGCCTTCCGGAAAAATCATGATGGTACCGCCTTCGCCCAGGTAGTCGTAGCAGCGGCCGAACGTGGCTTCGTTTTGGGCCGCAAATTCTGCGGGCGTGATGGGTCCGGTTCCCACATCTTGCCGCCGGTAGATGGGAATGGAGTTGCCCGACGCCATAATGGACCGCAGAATGGGGTTCTGAAAAAAGGTGCTTTTGGCCAAAAAAGCCACCGGCTGGCGGCTGTTGATACCCACCAGCAACGGGTCCATCAGCGTGTTGGGGTGGTTGCCGGCAAACAGCAACGGTCCCGGCAACGCCAGCCGCTCGCGGTGCCGAACTTCGATGTTGCGAAAAAACACCCGCAGGGCTACCTGCAAAATGGGCTTGATGACGGTATAAAAGAGCATGAGCCGACGAGGATTGGGCCTGCTAAGGTAGGCGACCCGCCCATGCGCCGCTACCACACCCGCCACCAAAAAAAACGCCGCCAGCCCATAGGCGTGGCGGCGTATGGTACGCGAGTCCCGGTGCGGCTACCGGCGGGCGTTGGCTTTGGCGCGCTTCTCGGCGGCTTTGGCTTTGTCCTCGGCGAGCTTGGTTTTGACTTTGGCTTTGCGCTCGGCTTCTTCTTCCATTTTCTTGCGCTTGCCGGGGTACCTCAGGTCGAAGGTTTTGATTTTGAGCAGGCTGTCGGCCTCCACAATGGACCGGCGGGTGGTGACCCGGCCCGTGAGGGAAACCAAATCGCCCTCAGCCATTTGAATGGTGCTGCTGTCTTTGGCCGTTACGAGGCCAGTTGGCGAAATAACGGTGCCATTCACCAGCTTTTTATCGGCCGTAATTGGGTTGGTGATGCCCAGCTCGGTGAGCACAATCCGACCATCTTTCATGGTGAGGCCATCTTTCAACCCAGCGCCTTTGGACACCAGCCGAGCCTTGGGGGCTACACCGCCGGGCTTGCGTGGCGCCACGCGAGTTTGGGCCTGGGCCATAGTCCCGCCCAGCAGCGTTAGCGATAGAATGCAGCCGAAGAGAAAACGAAAATTCATGGGAATTTGGGGATAGAGAAGCGTAAAAAGAAAAACGATTATTAATTAATGTGAGTCGCGGAGGGCATGGCGCTTAGTAAAAGGACTGCATCTGCGGATAATTGTTAAATGCAAAACCGGGGCCAAGTTTTCACAGGGATACAAATTTACTACGTTAAATGGAGTTTGGGCAGTTGCAAAGAATACGTGACGGTCTTAAACAAGCCCGGCCCGAACTCGGGAATGGAAAGCTAGATGTGCTTGTACAGCCTACTGACGAGGTTATTTGCCGTCACCTCAACGCTCGGGTCTTGGGTGGCGGCTGTTTAATGGTTACGAGTAATGAATGGCCTACGGATTCCCGCTTCGGTGTAACTGCCGGGCGTGCCAGGAAAGAAAACGCCTTTTTAAACTACAATTTCTCTTCAACCTATTCACGTACCTTCAGGGAAGTAGCCCCAAAGCCACCGGAGCCGTATTCAGTAGCGGAAACAATTCGCATGTTCGATAATGGGTGCATGATTTCCGTAAAATGGATTTTGTGACCCCAGCGATGGCAGGAAGCATCTGGCAAGCGGTTTCGTATTCAAAAGCACTCAAAAAACGCACGCTGTGGATTACAAAGACTATTACAAGGTGCTGGGCGTGGAAAAAAATGCGACGCCTGAGCAAATCAAGAAGGCCTACCGCAAGTTGGCCCGCCAGCACCATCCCGACATTAACCCCAACGACAAGGAGGCCGAGCGGAAGTTCAAAGACCTCAACGAGGCGAACGAAGTCCTCAGCGACCCCGAAAAACGAAAGAAATACGACCGGTTTGGGGCCGACTGGCAGCGCTACCAGCAGCAGCCCAGCGGCGCGGGCCGCGGCGGCCAGCCCGGCGGTGGCTTCGACTGGAGCCAGTACACGCAGGGCGGCGGCTTTGGCGAAGGCGGCCGGTTCGACGAAGGAGAAGACTTCTCGGATTTCTTCGGCTCGCTGTTTGGCAAGATGGGCGGTGGCCGGGCGGGCGGCAGTCGCCCCGGCGCCGGGCCCGACTACCAAGCCGAGTTGGAGCTGACGCTGGCAGAAGCCTACCACGGCGGCCCGCGCACCGTCACGGTGAATGGCAAAAACCTGCGCCTCACCATCCAGCCGGGCGTGGCCGATGGGCAGACCATCCGGTTGCGCGACCAAGGCGGCCCCGGCCGCCATGGCGGCCCCAACGGCTCGCTGCTCATCACCTTCCGCATTCAGCCCGATTCCCGCTACGCCCGTACTGGCGACGACCTGACTCAAGACGTGCCCGTCAGCATCTACAAGGCGCTGCTGGGCGGCGAGCAAACCGTGGAGACCCTTAGCGGTTCCGTAAAAATTAAGCTCAAGCCCGAAACCCAGAATGGAACTCGCCTGCGCCTGCGCGGCAAGGGTTTTCCCATTTACAAGAAGCCCGGGGAGTTTGGCGACCTCTACCTGCGCCTTAATCTCACGCTACCCCAGCACCTGACGGCGCAGGAAAAGGAGTTGATTCAGCAGCTGGCCGCGCTCCGCTCTGCCGAGTAGGAGCCCGAAGCATAATCCGTCGCCTTATTGTTATGGAAACGCACATTCTTACCCTTACTTTTCAGGAGTGTTCGGCGCGCTACGGCTTAGGGGTCGGTGTCGTACACGAGTTTCTGCAAGCCGGTTTGCTGCGCCCCGCACCCACGCCCGAGGCCGTTATCATTGATGAGCCGGACGAGCTGCCGCGCCTGGTGCGCTTGCACCACGAACTGGACTTGTCGCCCGAGGCGCTCGATGTTATCATGGCCATGCGCCGGCGGCTGGTGCGGCTGCAGGCCACCCTGGAGTACGAGAAGGCTCGCGCCCGCCAGCTGGAAAATTTCTTGCGGGGCAGCAGCCCGGTATTAGATTTTAATTAGCTCGCCAGCAATTACGCCACGGCCAGCGCCAGCAGCAAGCCGCCCAGCGTAGCGCCCAGCTTGGGCCAGTTGAGCCGGTGCTCCGGGCTGGTCTCAAAGAGTATGGTGGTGGAAACGTGCAGGAAGTTGCCGGCCACCAAGCCCAGCAAGGCAGCGTACAGCCCGCCACTCAGCAACTCCGACAGCACCACGTAGTTGCTGAACAAAATGCCCACCGGCGAAGCCAGGGCGAATACCAGCAGCCACGGCCACACCCGCCTGAAATTGCCCAGCCGCAGCCGCAGCAGCGTAGCCAGCGCAAACGCGGCCGGCACGTGGTGCAGCGCCACGCCTACCACGATGGCATAAAAATTCTGGCTCATCTGGCCCACTTCGGGAGTGTGCACCAAGATGCTGCCTTCCAGAAAAGAGTGCACGACCAATGCGGCCAGTAGCAGAAATGGTACCCGCCCCGCGGCATCGTGCGGACCGTGGGCGGCTTCGTGGTGCACGTGCCCGTGCTCCACGCCTTGCGAAAGCACTTCGAGCAACAATTGCCCAAAAAAACCGGCCAGCACCCAATAGCCCACCCGCTCGGGGTGCGTAGGCAGCATTTGCAGCGCTTCCGGCAAAATGTGCGTGACGGTGAGCGTAAACAAATACGCGCCGCTAAAAGCCAGCAACGGCTTCAGCCACTGGCTGCCGCGCGCTACCGGAACCCACGCGGCGGCCGCGCCCGCGCCCAGCACCGTCAGCAGCAGCAGAAAAATAGCAAACCCCATGCAAGAAGGAATGAGGAATGAGCAAGGCCGGCCGGAGCAACAGGGCGCCGGCCTCAACAGGCCGCGCCATACTTACTCCTTGCCTGCTTGCTCACTCAAAAACAGCGGCAGCTTTGCCACCGCCAGCCGGCGGGCAAAGCTGCCACCCAAACGAGAGTTACAACGGTTCTGGCGGACCAGCGGCGCCGCTAGTCGGCTTTGCGGGCGCTGTCGGCCTCTTGGCCCGACTTGCCGGCGTCGTTCAGCTTGCCGCGCTTGCGCAGGCCTTCTTCGGCATTGGCCGACATTGCCGCCTTGGCAGCCGGAGCTGGGCGTGCATCCAAATCGGCTGCCGAGCTGATGGGCTTGGTGATGGCGCCGCCTTTGGCTTGGTTGGGGGCGTGCTCGGTGTGTTGGTCGAAGTTATCGGAAACGCGGGTGCCGGGCGCCACCATGTCCAGGGATACTTTGTCGTCGGGGCGCCAGTCAGAGGGCTCGCTGCTGCACGAAGACAAGGCCAGGGAGGCAGTGGCCAGGGCCAGCAACAAAGTGTGGGTCAATTTCATCAGAAGAAAAATTAGCAGGTATGGAGTTCGGAGAAAAGTAACAACCGGTGTTTTGGCAGCCGGGCAGTCTAGTTAACCGCCCGCGCCCTTATACGGTTGCGGCTGCGGTATCAGCTGGCAAGAGGTTCTTGCGCCGCAGCAGCGATTCAAACAGCTTCAAGTCGTTGGGCGAATTGAAGATGCGCAGGGGCAAATGTAGGAACACGGGCACATCGAAGGCACGGGCCAGCCACTTGCGCCAGGGCGCCAGGCCCTCGGGTGGGGTGCCGGGCTTGAGGTACAGCAGGTAGGCGTCGGCATCGCGGCGAGCACGGCCAATCATGTCCCAGGTCAGCTGCATAGCCTTGCCTTCCTTTTCGGGGCCGACGCGCATCAGCAGTTGCTTCTGGTCCATTTCAAAGCTCATGCGCTCAAACAGCGGCTTGCTTTGCTCCATCTGGGTCACGCCGGTTACCTGCGCCGAACGAAACAGCACAAACAGCACGGTGAGCACCACCGCCAGCGCCAGCCACCACCACGAGTGCACGAAAATGGCGGGCAACAAGCCCAGCGCAAACGGAATCAGGGCATACATCCAATCTTTTTTCCAGACCTCGGCCATGGCTAGGCGGGTGTAAGTATTGGTGTCAAACTGGGTTTTCTTGGTGCGAATAGCCAGCGGCGAAGCCTGCTGGGCCTGGCGGAAGCCGCCGCCACCGCCACGTTGGTTGGGTTGGTTCATTGTAAAACTGGTGAGTAACGTCGAAACGTCATGCAGAGCGCAGCGAAGCATCTCGCGTGCATTAGTAATTCAATCAACTGAGTCACTGCTGCACGCGAGATGCTTCGCTGCGCTCTGCATGACGTTTTTAATTTAATACGCTTTTAAGCTTAAGTCCAGGCTTTTAACCGAGTGGGTGAGGGCTCCCACGGAGATGTAATCGACGCCGGTACTGGCCACGCCGGCAATGGTTTGCTCGGTGATGCCGCCGCTGGCTTCGGTGGGAAAACGGCCGTTAATCAACTCCACGGCCTCCCGCAGCAGCTCGGCGTCCATGTTGTCGAGCATGATGCGGTCAACGCCCCCGGCATTCAGCACCTGTTGCACTTCCTCGAGGGAACGGGTTTCAATTTCGATGGGCATCTGCCGGCCGGTACTGGCCAAATAGGCGCGGCTGGCCCGGATGGCCTGGGCCACGCCGCCGGCATAGTCCACGTGGTTGTCCTTCAGAATAATCATGTCGAACAGCCCGTAGCGGTGGTTAACGCCGCCACCAATGAGCACGGCCCACTTTTCGCAAAGGCGAAAGTTGGGGGTGGTTTTGCGGGTGTCAAGTAGCTTGGCCTTGGTGCCGGCCAGCAACGTGTTGAGGTAGGCCGTGTAGGTGGCAATGCCGCTCATGCGCTGCATGCAGTTGAGTACCAAGCGCTCCGCTGTGAGAATGCTCCGGGCCGGGCCTTCTACAGTGAAGGCAATGTCGCCGTGCTTGACCAGCGTTCCGTCGGTCAGCAGCACGTTCATGGTCAGCGTTGGGTCAACTTCGCTAAAAATCAGCGGCGCCAGCGCCACGCCGGCCAAAATGCCTTCGCCCTTTACCAGCAGGTGGGCCCGGTTGCGGGCATCGGCCGGAATGGAGGAAAGGGCCGAATGGTCGCCGTCGCCCACGTCCTCGGCCAGGGCCGTGCGGATGAAGGTGGTCAGCGCTTCGGGAGTGAGATAGGATGGGGTGGGAGTTTGCACAGGACAAAGGTACGGCCCTTGTCTTCGCGAATAAAACCGGACGGAACGCCCGCGTTAAAACAGATATGTAGCGCCGGGAAAAACCGGCTCGGCGCGCACCTAATTCAGCGGAAATAGCGAGCACAAAAAAGCCCCGACCAGTGCAGGTCGGGGCTTCCGTATAGCTGATTCAAGGGTTATTCCTTCGTGAAATCCAACGTGTCAATCTGCGGGGCACCCTTGGAGGGCTTGAGCTTCACAAACACACGGTACACGCCGCTACGGCCCGTGTAACGGCCAATGGCGTATTGAATGCCTTCTTTGCTCTCGCCCTGGTGAATGAATTCGAAGGCGCTGGGAGCATTTTTCGCAAAGAAGTCTTTGATGACAATCTCGGCCTGGGTGGCATTGTAGCCCTTCTTGTCGCCATCAAACCCAACTTCAACGGTGGGGGCGAGGTATTGCGATAACTCCCGGGAAGAGCCGTTGCGCAACGCCGCGCGAATGGCCCCAAGGTTTTCGGACTGCGCGTGTGCCGCGACAAAACCGAACAGGAATAGCCAGCTTAAAAATAGGGTCTTAAAGAAATAACGTTTCATTGATTAAGGTAATAAATGCGTCATCCGCGTCAGAATTAAAGCTAAAATGGTGCCAGGAAGTAAGAATGCCTTTTTCTGTAGTCGAAAATCTTAGGGAAAAGATATAGGCGTGTAATGCGTTGCGAAGGTAGATAATTCCAACCCATGGCCGAGGCAGCCGTATCTTTGCAGTATGAATAAACAGGTGTTATTGGTGATTCTGGATGGGTGGGGAATTCCCCAGAATACAACGGTTTCGGCAGTGGACGCGGCTAATACGCCGTTCTATCATGAGCTGTTGCAGCGTTTTCCGCACAGCAAATTGCAGGCTTCAGGAGAAGCCGTCGGCCTTCCCGAAGGCCAGATGGGCAATTCCGAGGTGGGGCACATGAATATCGGGGCCGGCCGCGTGGTAAACCAGGAGCTGGTGCGCATCGGCAAGTCCATTCGGGAGCGCAAGCTGGGCCAGATGCCCGCGCTGGTGAAAGCATTCGAGTACGCCATTGCCAACGATAAGCCGCTACATCTCATTGGCCTGCTGTCGGATGGCGGCGTGCATTCGCACATCGACCACGTGAAGGCCTTGTGCACCATTGCCCACGAAGCCGGGGTGCGGCGTGTCTTTGTGCACGCCTTCACCGACGGCCGCGACACCGACCCCAAGAGCGGTGTGCGCTACGTGAACGAGCTGGAGCAGTCGCTGGAGCGCAGCGGCGCCAAAATTGCCTCCGTGGTAGGCCGTTACTACGCCATGGACCGCGACCGCCGCTGGGAGCGGGTGAAGGTTGCCTACGATTTGCTGGTGAACGGCATTGGCACGCCTTCGCAAAACCTGATTCAAACCATTCAGGAGCAATACAAAGAGGACGTGACCGATGAGTTTCTGAAGCCCATCGTGAAGACGGGGGCCGATGGCCAGCCGCTGGCCACCATTCAGGACGGCGACGTGGTGCTGTGCTTCAACTTCCGCACCGACCGCGGCCGCGAAATCACCGAAGTGCTCACGCAGCAGGATTTCCACGCCTTCCAAATGAAGCGCCTGAACCTGCACTACCTAACGCTAACTAACTACGACGACACTTTTGGGGGCGTCACGCCGGTTTTCGAAACGGATAACCTCAACAATACATTAGGCGAAGTGCTGGCTGCTCACGGCAAAAAGCAGATTCGCATTGCGGAAACCGAGAAATATCCGCACGTTACGTTCTTCTTCTCCGGAGGCCGCGAAGTTGCTTTTGAGGGCGAAACGCGCATCATGCGGGCCTCGCCCAAGGTGGCGACCTACGACCTGCAGCCCGAAATGAGCGCCGCCGAATTGGTGGCGGCTCTGGTGCCGGAACTGCAAGCGCGGGCGGCCGATTTCGTGGTCCTGAACTTCGCCAACCCCGACATGGTGGGCCACACCGGCGTGTTCGAAGCCGTGGTGAAAGCCGTGGAAACCACCGATGCCTGCGCCCGCGCCGTGGTAGAAACCGCGCTGGCCGCCGGCTACGCCAGCATCATTATTGCTGACCACGGCAATGCCGAGTTCATGCGCAACGCCGACGGCTCGCCCAATACGGCGCACACCACCAACTTGGTGCCCTGCATTCTGGCCGACAACGACTACGTGGGCACGCTGGCCGATGGCAAGCTCGGCGACCTGGCGCCGACCATTCTTGAACTGATGGGCTTGCCCCAGCCCTTGGAAATGACCGGCCAAAGCTTGTTGCGCCCCGCAACGGCTACGAGCCCAGCGCCGAATGTATAAGCCCATCGCAAAGCTGAGTGGGGTGCTATTCTCTGCCCGGTGGTGCTGGCTGGTGGGAAGCGTGGTTTTGGCGGGCTGTGGTGATGCTGGTCCGGCGGCACCCGCTGCCCGCCGGCCCCTCTATTTTGATGTAAAAGGGCTGGTAACGCAGCAGGTTGAAGCGTTGGCGCAGCGCCAGGCGGCCGTTACCAAACGAGTGAGTGTGCGCGGCAACGCCTCCGAAACCGTGCGCGTGCCCGCCGTGAAATGGGCTGACGAGTTGCAGATTTTTTTCCAGGCTGATATCAACAAGGCTGCCCTGCGCGGGGCGTACGCCGTAGATTCGGTTACGCTGCCCGGCGGGCAAATCCGCCGCACCTACACGCGCTTGCCCGGCCAACCCAACGCGCCCGTTTCGCGCCTCACGGTGGTGCAGCAAGGCCGCGAAGCACAGGAAGTAGCCGCCACCATAGTGCAGAGCAACCCGCTGTTTTCGGCCCAAAAACAGTTGCGCTTCCAGCTGCAAAACGGCCAACTGCGCCATTACGAAGTGGTAGGAACCCAGAAGCTGGTGCTGTTCGACACGCTGCACTACGCCGCCGCGGGGCGGGTAGAATAGCTGGCAAAGGCAGCCTGTCCAGACAGCTGCGTTTACTTGGACTCGTAAGCTCCCAGGCTGGGGTCGGTAGCGCTGCGTCGCAGGTTAAGAATGTCGGCAGCGGGCGCAGTGCCGGACTTAGTCCGCTTGGGCGAGATGGCGGGAGAAGTGGCTTGCAGGCTGTAATCTGGCCGGCCGAAACCACTCGCTGGCGTACGTTTAAACAGCGGGTCAACATTGAGGAGGTTGTCGCTCGGGCTGCCCACCACGGCGGAAATGGTGGCGTACTCTTTCGTGCGCAACAGCGTGTTGCGGATATCCAGGGATGTGTACTCGGCGTAGTTCTTGACGAATAGTTCGTCGTCGATTCCGCTTGGTCCCAGGTTCGAACCCCACAGAATGGAATTGCGCAGGTTCAGTATCAGGGGTAGTTTGATGGTGGGGTCGGTGGCCTTCTCGTTTGTGAACGTGAGCGAAGAGGTTTCGCGGCGGAAGGTCGGCGTGTAGTTCGCAAAGGTGCAAAAATTGAAGTCATAAATTCCACCACCTACGCCCAGCACGGCGTATTCGCCGCAGTTGGTAATTAGGCAGTTGGTGGCCTTCACATCGCCCGACAGGCTGACGATGCCGCCCGGCAGGCTGATGTTGTTGACGTAGGAAGGATTGGACCCGGAAATGTTCCGGATAACCGTGTTTTCCAATACGATGTCCGGCCTTGGGGTGCGGTTTTCGGGGTTCAGGAGAAATACGCCGGCATTGGCGTTCTTGATTTCTGCGTAGCGAATGACGTTGCCTCGGCTGGTTTCGGTGAATATGATGCCCGCCCACTGGCCCGGCACATCGGCATAAAACGGCTCCAGCCGGTCGCCTTGGAAGCGCACAATCTCGCGGTTGTCCGCCTTTATCGTATCAGTCAGGCCGCTAGGGGGCGTGTAAGTGTCATTAACCAAGAGCGTACCCGCTACCACCAGCGTGGCGCCGGCGTGGCAGTAGACGCGGGCGCCCTTAGGAATGCGTAACGTGGCGTTTGGATTGACCTGTACGCCCACCGAGAACGTGGTGCTGCCCTGCACTACGTCGGTGTTTATGATGACGTGCGGCTTATCGGTGGCCCAGGTAGTGTTGCTGCTAATGAAGTCGGCGCGGTGGAAGTAGGCGTTCTGTCCGTAGGCCACCAGCTTCACGTCCTGCTCGTTGCCATTCGTGGAAAAACGCAGCTGGTCGACGAGCAGAAACGGCTTGGCCGCACTGCCGTTGTCGCCCAGCACGGCCCGCACCAGCACCAACAGGCTGTCCTGGCCCCGAATAGTAGCGCTAGTCGCCGGGCCCGCATCGCCGTTGATAACCAAGGAAAAAGTGGCGTCCGCCGCCCCGGCCAGACTGATATTTGTCTTCACCGCGCCGCCGTTGCGGTTGTAAACCCACAGGCGCTTCGTAACCGTTTTTACCGTAGTAAACACCGTGTCGAACAACACCGTATCTGCTGAAAACTCCAACCGGCCAGATGTTTGCAACAAATCCTCCTTGGGCTCGCAGCCGGGCAGGAAGGTGAGCAAGCAGCTGATAATCAGAAACAGCAGGAAGAGGTGGCGCATAGAATGAGACGCAGGCGTAGGGTGCCCCGCAGCAACGATTAAGGCAGAATGGTATTGCAGAGCCAGGCGCTCGACTTGATTTACTTGGTTACGCCTTCCTGCAGGCGTTCGGCACTTTCCGCGATGCGGAGCTGCTCCACGAAGTCGTCCACGTTGCCTTCCATCACGCTGGCCAGGTTGTACACCGTATAGCCGATGCGGTGGTCCGTGACGCGGCCCTGCGGGTAGTTGTAGGTGCGGATTTTGTCGCTGCGGTCGCCGCCGCCAATCATGCTTTTGCGCACGATGCCGTCGGCTTCGTTCTTCTTGGCCAGCTCCATGTCGTACACGCGGGAGCGCAACACGGCCAGGGCCTTATCGAAGTTCTTGAGCTGCGATTTCTGGTCCTGGCACTGGGCCACGAGGCCGGAGGGCAAGTGGGTGAGGCGCACGGCCGAGTACGTGGTGTTTACCGACTGGCCGCCGGGGCCGCTGGAGCAGAAATAGTCCTTGCGGATGTCGCTCATGTTCAGCTCCACGTCGAATTCTTCTACTTCGGGAATCACCACAATAGAAGCCACGCTGGTGTGAATGCGGCCCTGCGTTTCGGTGGCCGGCACGCGCTGCACGCGGTGCACGCCGCTTTCAAACTTGAGCTTGCCGTACACGTCTTCGCCGCGTACGGCCACAATAATTTCCTTGTAGCCGCCGGCGGTGCCGTCCATGGCGTCGATGAGCTCCATTTTCCAGCCCTGCTTCTCGGCAAAGCGCATGTACATGCGCTGCAGGTCGCCGGCAAAAATGGCCGCTTCGTCGCCGCCCGCGCCGGCCCGGATTTCCATAATGACGTCCTTCGAGTCGTTTGGGTCCTTAGGCAGCAGCAGGTCTTTAATCACGCCTTCGAGGCGTTCCTGCTCGGGCTGCAGCTCGTCGAGCTCGTCCTTGGCCATCTGGCGGAAGTCCTCGTCCTTCTCCGTCGAAATCACCTGACGAGCGTTTTCGATGTTGCTGAGCACGCCTTGGTAGTTGCGGTACTCGGCCACAATCTTGCCCAGCTCCTTGTATTCCTTGTTGAGGGCCTTGTAGCGTTTCAGGTCCGACATCACGTCGGGCTGCATCAACTCCTCGTTCACGTTATTGTAGCGCTGGCTGATGGCTTCTAGTTTATCAAGCATCGGGTGTTCGGTATTTAGTCTTTAGTTTGCAAAGGTACTGAATCTAAACACCGCTATGTAGGCCGGACGTTCATTCAGAACTTGACCTGACTAACCGCCCCGCGGCCGAAGTGTATGCAAGTGTTGAAATTTGGGGGCACTTCCGTGGCTTCCGCCGAAAATATCCGCAAATCCGTGGCCATTGCCGCCGCGGCCGCCGCGCAAGGACCCGTCGTCATGGTGGTATCGGCTTTGGGCGGCACCACCGATGCGCTAATTAGCACCGGCAGCGCCGCGGCCATGGCCGACGCCACGTATCGCCATACCCTCGACCAGCTGGAACAGCGGCATTTAAGCGCCGCGCTCGAGCTGCTGCACGACGGGCAGCAGGGCGTGGAGAAAGCAGTTGTCGAAGCCCAATTTGCTGAAGTGCGGCGCCTCTGCGACGGCATATTTGCCCTAGGCGAACTCTCGCCGCGCACCCTGGATAAGCTCATGAGCTACGGCGAGTTGCTCTCGTCGCGCCTGATAGCTTCGGCAGCCCAAGCCCAAGGCCTGGACGCCGTGTGGGCCGATGCCCGGCAGCTCATTCGCACCGATTCGCGCTTCGGCATGGCCGAGGTAAACACGGCGGCCACCGAGCGCCAGGTTGCCTTTTTCAAGGCCAAGACCGAACAGACCATCTGGGTGGTGCCCGGTTTCATCGCCGCCGATGCCAACGGCACCACCACCACGCTCGGCCGCGGCGGCTCCGACTACACCGCCGCCCTGCTGGCGGCTGCGCTCGGGGCCGACAAGCTGGAAATCTGGACCGACGTGAGCGGCATGATGACCGCCGACCCGCGCCTGGTGCGCAGCGCCCGGGCCATTGCGCGCATCAGCTACCAGGAGGCCATGGAGCTCTCGCACTTCGGTGCCAAGGTGCTCTACCCGCCTACCATCCAGCCCGTAATGAAGCGCGGCATTCCGCTGTGGATTAAAAATACCTTCGCGCCAAACGATTACGGCACACTGGTGGAGGTAACGCCGCCCCACACGGCGGCCGTGGTGCAGGGCATTTCCAGCATCGGCAGCCTCACGCTGCTCAACCTGGAAGGCAGCGGCATGGTGGGCATTCCCGGCTTCTCGATGCGGCTGTTTGCGGCGCTGGCCCGGGAGCGTATCAACGTGGTACTCATCACCCAAAGCTCGTCGGAACACTCCATCTGCGTGGGCGTGAACGAAGCCGACACCGCACCAGCGCAAGTGGCGGTAGACGAAGAGTTTGCCGGGGAAATTGCCGCCGGCCGCATCGAGCCGCTGCGGCCCGAGCGCGGGCTGGCCATTGTGGCGCTGGTGGGCGACAACATGAAGGACCACCCCGGCATCAGCGGCAAGCTATTTGGCGCACTGGGGCAGAACGGCGTGAACATCCGGGCCATCGCGCAGGGCGCTTCGGAGAAGAATATCTCAACGGTGATTCGGGCCGCCGATGTGCGCAAAGCCATCAACGTGCTGCACGAGGCGTTTTTTGAGGCGACTTACAAGCAGGTGAACCTGTTCATCCTCGGGCCCGGCAACGTGGGCAGCAAACTGCTGGAGCAGCTGGCCAAGCAACAGGCTCACCTGCTCGAAAACCTGGGCTTGCAGGTGCGCGTGGTGGCCATTGCCAGCAGCCGCCACTGCGTGGTGAACGAGCAAGGCCTGGACCTCACGGCCTGGCCCGAAGAGCTGGCCGGTGCGCCCGCCCAAAGTCTGGAAGAGTTTACGCAGCTCATCATCGGGCGCAACCTGCGGAACTCTATTTTTGTGGACGTGACGGCCAACCCCGCCGCCGCCCGTTGCTACCCCCGGCTGTTGGAAAAAAGCGTGGCCGTGGTGGCCTGCAACAAGGTGGCGGCGTCGTCGGACTACGCCAGCTACGCTCAATTAAAAAGCCTTTCCAAGGAG
Organism: Hymenobacter jeongseonensis; assembly: GCF_015694725.1. Classification (GTDB taxonomy): domain Bacteria; phylum Bacteroidota; class Bacteroidia; order Cytophagales; family Hymenobacteraceae; genus Hymenobacter; species Hymenobacter jeongseonensis. The sequence continues at coordinate 460,508 of NZ_JADQDQ010000001.1, forward strand.
TTCAACGCCAGCTTCTTGTTTGAAACCAACGTGGGTGCGGGCCTGCCCGTCATCGGCACGCTCAACGACCTCACGCGCAGCGGCGACGTGGTGCGGCGCATGCAGGCCGTGCTCTCGGGCACGCTCAACTTCGTGTTCAACAATTACGACGGCAGCCGGCTTTTTGCCGATGTGGTGCGCCAGGCTCAGGCCGAAGGCTACACCGAGCCCGACCCGCGCCTCGACCTGAGCGGCAGCGACGTGGCCCGCAAAATCCTGATTCTGGCCCGCGAAGCCGGCCAGGTGATGGAAATGAGCGACATTGAAATCGACTCCTTCCTGCCGCCCGCCTGCCTGGAGGGCGATGTAGAAGCGTTCTACACCCAGCTGGCGGCGCACGAAGCGCACTTCCGCGCGCTCTACGATGACGCTACGGCCGCCGGCACGCGCCTTAAGTTTGTGGCCCGCTATGCCGACGGACACGCCGCCGTGGGCCTGCAACAAATTCCGCCCGGCCACGATTTGTACGACCTGCGCGGCAAAGACAACGTGGTGCTGTTCTACACCGACCGCTACGTGGAGCAGCCGCTCGTGGTGAAAGGAGCCGGCGCGGGCGCCGAAGTCACGGCGTCGGGGGTATTCGCCGACATTGTTCGGGCCGCGCGGTTGTAACGCAGACATTCAGTCTGCTAGTCTGCGCCACCCTTGCGCTTGTGACCGCATCTTTTAACTTATTTGTTCACTCGCGGACTAAAAGTCCGCGCTACTTCATGCCCAATTCCGTTCTGGTTCACTCGCCCGCTACGCTCTCCAACCTGGGCTGCGGCTTCGATGTATTTGGCCTGGCCCTGGCCGCTCCGTACGACACTATTCGCATCTGCCGCACCGCCGAGCCGGGCGTGCGCATACAACACCTTGACCAGTACCGACTGCCTACCGACCCGGCCCAAAACGTAGCCGGGGTAGCGCTGCTGGCCCTGCTGGCGGAGGTGCCGGAGCAAATTGGCTTCGATGTAGAAATCATCAAAGGCATCAAACCCGGCAGCGGCGTAGGCAGCAGCGCGGCCAGCGCGGCGGGAGCGGTGGTGGGGGCCAATGCCTTGCTGGGCCACCGCTTTACGAAAATGCAGCTGGTGGATTTTGCGATGGCCGGCGAGCTGGTGGCCTCCGGCGCCCGACACGCTGACAACATCGCGCCCGCCATTTTTGGCGGCTTCACCGTGGTGCGGGCCCTCGAGCCGGTGCTGGATATCCTGGCTTTGCCGGCGCCGCCGCTGTGGGTGGCCGTGGTGCACCCCCAGATTGAGGTGAAAACGAGCGATTCCCGAAAGGTGCTGCCCGCGACCGTGCCGCTGGGCCTGGCCGTGCGGCAGTGGGCCAACGTGGCCGGGCTCGTGGCCGGCTTCCTCACGGCCGACTACGACCTGATTGGCCGCTCGATGGAAGACTACATTGTGGAGCCGGCGCGGCTGCCGCTCATTCCCGGCCTGGCCGAAGCACGGAAGGGTGCCCTGGCGGCCGGCGCCATTGGAGGCGGTATTTCGGGTTCGGGGCCGTCGGTTTTTATGCTGAACAGGACGGAGGCCAGCGCGCAGGCCGTAGGAGAAGCGATGGGCAGCGTTTTTGCCGAACTGGGCATCGCGTTCAACACGTATGTAGGGCCCGTGGCCACGGAAGGCGCGAAGGTTATTTCGGAAGCGTAAGCAGGACGTTCTTTTGCAACTCATGAGCCCCCAATGAAATACTACAGCCTCCGTCACCAGTCGCCGCTGGTTGATTTTCGCACGGCTACCGTTACCGGGCAGGCGCCGGATGGCGGCTTGTACTTCCCCGAAACCATTCCCCGGTTTCAGCCAGGTTTCCTGCGGGAGCTGCGCCACCTGAGCAAAGCCACTGTGGCCCTGAACGTGATGCGGCCGTACGTGGGCACTACCATTCCGGAAAGCGAGTTGCAGCGCATTTGTGCCGAGGCGGTGGACTTTGCGTTTCCGCTTGTGCCAATGGCGGCGGGCATATCGGTTCTGGAGCTGTTTCATGGGCCTACGTTGGCTTTTAAAGACGTGGGGGCGCGGTTTATGAGCCGTTGCCTGAGCTATTTTGCCCGGCAGGGCGACACACCGCCTGTAACCGTGCTGGTAGCCACTTCCGGCGATACGGGCGGGGCCGTGGCCAGCGGCTTCCTAGGCGTGCCGGGGGTAGAAGTCGTCATCCTCTATCCCTCCGGCAAGGTGAGCCCGGTGCAGGAGCAGCAGCTCACCACCCTGGGCCAGAACATTACGGCGCTGGAAGTGAACGGCACCTTCGACGACTGCCAGGCCTTGGTGAAGCAGGCGTTTCAGGACCGGGAAATTGCCCGGCACCGTTTCCTCACCTCGGCCAATTCCATCAACGTGGCGCGCTGGTTGCCGCAGCAGGTTTATTACTGCTTTGCCTGGCAGCAGTGGCCCGCCGAAGCGCCCGCGCCGGTGGTGGCGGTGCCAAGCGGCAATTTTGGCAACTTGTGCGCCGGGCTATTAGCCCAGGCATCGGGCCTGCCACTGGGCCATTTCATTGCCGCCTGCAACGCCAACGACCCCGTGCCGGTGTACCTGCGCACGGGCAGCTACGCGCCCCGCCCGGCCGTGCCCACCTTCTCCAACGCCATGGACGTGGGCAACCCCAGCAACTTTGTGCGCATCCTGGAGCTGTTTGAAAACGACCTGGGCAAGCTGCGGGCCGCCCTCAGCGCCGACACCGTGACCGATGCGGAAACCGTGGCGGCCATCCGGGAGGTGTGGGCCCGGGAGGGGTACTTGCTGGAGCCCCACGCGGCCGTTGCCCACACGGCGTTGCGCCGCTACCAGGCCCGGCACGCGGCGGCCGAAGGGCTGATTCTGGCCACGGCCCACCCCGTCAAGTTTCCCGAGGTAGTCGAGCCCATTCTGGGCCATGCCGTTCCAATGCCGGAGGCGGTGGCGCAACTCCAAAATCGGCTCAAACGAAGTGTGCCGTTAGCGGTTGATTACGAACAGTTGAAAGCCTATCTGATGAAATAGAAACGTGCTTCGGTACGTTTGCAGTCTGTATTGCATGCTCCCCTTGATGTTCAATCGCATTTTTTGTCTGCTCTCCACGCCCGCTGGTGCTCGGCGCGTAGCCGCGCGCTTTTACTTGGTGGCCTCCGTGGCAACGGCCGCCACCGCTTGCCGCCCCGACCAAATCGAACACCTCAAGGACAGCAAGCGCATCGGCATCGAAACGGCCAACTGGGAGGTGAAGCGCATCATGCCCAAAGACCTGCTGCGCGCCACGCGCTGGGCCGGCGACTCGCTCACGGCCACGGCCGATACGCTGCTGCGCCGCACGCTGGCCCGCGAGCTGGCGGCCGGCGGGGTGGCCGGTGCGGCCAAATTTTGCCGGCCCGAAACATATCGACTGGTCGACTCTCTGGCGGGGGTGATGAAAGCCACGCCCCGCCGCGTGAGTGCCCGGCCGCGCAACGCAGCCCAACAAATGGCCCTCAGCGCCGAGGCCACGCGTACCGACACCACGCGCACCGTCCGGCGCGAGTCGCAGGAGGTCTTCTTCTATCAGCGCCCCATTGTGCTCAACAACGCGCTGTGCCTGCGCTGCCACGGCGAGGTGGGCAAGGACATTGCCGCGGCCGATTACGCAGTTATCAAAAAGCAGTTTCCGCAGGACCAGGCCACGGGCTACCGCATGGGCCAGCAAATGGGGGCCTGGCAGGTGAGCCTGCGCCGCAACGGCGTGGCCGAATTCTGGACCATGAAGACGCGCAAAAAATGGAAGGAGCATAAAATGCCCAAGCTGTTTTAACCTTCGCTCAGCAGCTGGGCCGTCGGCTACGTATGGCTAGATTGGAATGTTTATCGCCCCAATAGGGTGCAACAGTTCGGTAGGTAAATAATTGACTTCTCACGGGTGAACTTCTGCACGCCCATAATCCACGAATGACTTCTTCCTCTAAACCCATCATCATCGTTGGGGCCGGCATGGCGGGCCTGGCCTGCGCCACGTGGCTGCACCGGGCCGGCCGACCTGTACTAATTCTCGATGCCGCCGATGCCGTGGGTGGCCGCGTGCGCACCGACACCACGCCCGATGGCTTCCGGCTCGACCGCGGCTTTCAGGTGCTACTCACCAATTACCCAGAAGCCCGGCGCATTTTTGACTACGGCGCCCTGCAGCTGAAATCCTTTCGCTCCGGAGCGGTTATTCGCCTGGCCAATGGCCACGAAACCACGCTGCAAAACCCCTTGCAGCGCCCGCTATCCGCCTTTTCGGCGCTGACTTCACCCATTGGCAGCCTGCCGGATAAGCTGCGCATCGTGAGTCTGGTGCGGCATGTGCTCAAGCACACGCCCGAAGCGCTGCTGGCCCGCCCCGCTACCAACACGCTCACCTTTCTGCAACGCTACGGCTGGAGCGAGCAGATGATAAATACCTTCTTCAAGCCCTTTTTTGGCGGTGTTTTTCTGGACAGGGAGCTGAGCACGGCCAGCAATTTTTTCGAATTCGTGTTCCAGCAGTTTGTGACCGGCGAAGCCGCGGTGCCCGCGCTGGGCATGCAGCAGCTACCGGAGCAGTTGGCGAGCCGCTTGCCCGCCAACTCTGTGCAGCTGAACACGCCGGTGGCCGCGGTGGAGGGCACGCGGGTGCGCCTCAAGTCCGGCCAAGTGCTGGACGGCGCGGCCGTGGTGGTGGCTACCGACGGCCTGACCGCCTTGCGCCTTCTGGCCGGCCGCAGCGGCAATGCCGACGACGGCTGCATGGTGCAGGCCACCGGCTTTCCGACAGCGGCGCGCCTCACCACTTGCACCTACTTTGCGGCCGATGGCAATTCGCCGGGCCGCGGCGATAAGCTGCTGCGCCTGAACGCCACGCCGGGGGCATTGGCCCACAACGTAAGCTTTCCAGCCGATGTGAGTGCCGCCTACGCGCCAAGTGGACGGAGCCTGATTTCCGTCAGCACGCACGGCGAACGCAGCCTGACCGAAGCCGAGCTCACAGCCGGTCTGCGCGACGAACTGGCCGCTTGGTTTGGGCCGGCCGCCCGGCAGTGGGAACATGTGCGCAGCTACCGCATCCCGGCGGCCCTGCCCGTGTACCTGCCCGGCCAGCCTGTGCGGCAGTCTCTCAAACTGGCCGACGGTCTGTACCGCTGTGGCGACTGGGCCGCTTATCCGTCGTTGAACGCGGCGCTGGCCACCGGCCGCGAGGTTGCCGAAATGCTGTTGGCATAGTAGCGACCTGTTTGCTTGCAAAGGGTTGCTTCGCCCCGTGGCTGCTCACGCTTCGGCTAGCGTGTAGCGCCGCTCTTTCCATTCCAGGCGGGTGGGCCAGAGTGTATAGGCCAGCACGGCTACCGACATGATGCAGAGGTACAACTCGTAGAGCAGCAGGACGGCCACATGCTCGCGCCGGCCGGTTTGCCGCAGGGTAATGGCCAGGAACAAGGTTTGAAAGCCCGTTTTGGCCAGGTAAATTCCGGTAATAATGGAAAGCGGAAACAGCCCCGGCCAGCACAGCACCGTGTAGAATGTAGCGTACATCCCGAATAGGCCCGTCAGGTACCAGGGCAGGCCGCTGGCTGATTTCAGCCACCGTTTGCGCTGCTTTAGTAGGGCGGAAAAATTGGGTTGGGCTTCCGAAATACCAAGGGCCTGGGGCTCGCACAGGTGACGGAACCCCCAGCCCCGGGCCACTACTTTCTGAAAAATCTGGAGGTCTTCGCTCACGCTGAACCGCATGTTCTCCAGGCCGCCAATGCTTTCGTAAGCGGCCCGGGTAAGGAGCATGTTGTTGCCGATGGCGGACGTGGGCAGCCCCCGTTCGGCCAGCACCCGGATGACATTGAGGCCAAACAGCCAGTCGAGCCCCTGCAAGCGTCCAAAAAGATTGCCTTCGGCGGTGGTGATGCCCGTGACTACGCCTACGCCGGGCTCCAAGGCGGCCAGCATGGTAGCCACCCAATCGGGCGGTAAGGCCATGTCGGCATCCGTAAACAGCAGATAGTTGGTGGTAGCGGCCCGACACAAGTGAGCCAGCGCGTTGCTTTTGTCTTTGGTGCAGCCCAGTCGCTCGCGCACCCGCAGCAGTCGAAACTGGGGCTTGTCCCGGATGAATTCTTCTATTACTGCGGCCGTGGCATCGGTGGAGTGGTCGTCGGCAATGATGATTTCGAGGCGACCGGTCGGGTACTTCTGCTGCGCCAACGAGCGCAGGCAGCGCTCAATGGACGCCTGCTCGTTGCGGGCCGCTACCAGAATGCTCACCCGCGGCCGGGGCGCCCGCACTCCCCGCCGCCGTGGCCGCTGGCGCCTGGACAGCAGCACCAGCAACCCAAGGCAAACCACAAAAAACAGCCCGAAGAAAATACCCGCCGCCAGCATGCACTATTCATAAGGTGAATCCTTTGAATACGCAGGCCGCCCCAATGGCTGCTATCGGATAAATGCTGGTTTTTACAATTGCTAAGTGCTACAAATACGGAGAATTGTAAGGGTGATTATACTTCTGGGTTGGCCGGGGCTAGCTTCTCGTAACCCAAAGTATCGGCGGGTTCATCCGTGGTGACCGAACGAACATCGTCGGCATCGTCAACGCGGAGGGTGAGTAGTCCGGAAATTATCATGGAGATACCACCCAGCACCAAAGTCAATACCGACGCGCCATGAAAAACATTTTTGGTGAAAAAGCCGAGGGTAACGCCGGCCACCATCTGAGGAATTACAATGAAGAAGTTGAAGACACCCATGTAATAGCCCATCTTATTCCACGGCAATGCACCAGCGAGCATCGCATAAGGAACCGACAGGATGCTGGCCCAAGCGATACCCACACCCACCATCGATAGCAGTAGCATTTTGGGGTCCTGCACAAAGTAGATAGAAATCAGGCCTAAGCCGCCAGCCGTGAGGCAGAGCATATGGGTAAGGCGGCGATTAGTGAGCCGGGCGATACTGGGAAGCAGAAGCGCAAAAACGGCCGAAACCCCGTTGTAAACAGAAAAGCAGACGCCCACCCAATCGGCGCCTTCGTTGTAAAGCTTTGAAGTAGTGTCGGTGGTGTGGTAAATGTGGCTGGTAATTGCCGGAGTCATATAAATCCACATCGCGAACAGCGCTAACCAAGAAAAGAATTGCACTGCGGCCAGTTGCTTCATGGTTTTGGGCATATTAAAAATTCCCATGAACGACTCGCGTACACCGTTCCAGAAACCGGCAGTGCGCCGCTTTTCTTCTTCAAAGGCATCCATGTCTTCGGGCGGGTACTCTTTAGTTCGAATCACCGTCCAGAGTACGGCTAAGAGAAATACCACGCCGCCAATGTAGAATGCGTACTTAACAGACAAGGGAATCTGGCCTGGACCAGCTGTATTGCTTACATTAAACCAGTTAGTGAACATCCAAGGCAGAGATGACGCCACAATGGCACCAACCCCGATGAAGAAAGTTTGGGCGGCGAAGCCCGTGGTGCGCTGCTCGGATGGCAACACATCGCCTACCAAGGCTCTAAAAGGCTCCATAGAAATGTTAATGCTAGAATCCATAATCCAGAGCATTCCGGCTGCCATCCACAGGGCTGTTACATTGGGCATCACCAATAGTGCAATGGATGCGAGAATAGCTCCTACCAGAAAGAAGGGGCGTCGACGGCCCCAGCGAGGACTCCAAGTGCGGTCAGACATGTAGCCCACAATGGGTTGCACTAGTAAGCCCGTGGTAGGTGCGGCCAACCATAGGAAGGCAATATCGTCGGTATTGGCCCCCATGGTTTCGAAGATTCGGCTGACATTGGCGTTTTGCAACGCAAAGCCAAACTGAATGCCCAAAAAGCCGAAGCTCATGTTCCAGATTTGCCAGAAGCTAAGGCGGGGTTTTTCGCGGGTACTAACCGAGGAAGCGGCGGTGGGAGCAGCCATTGAAGCAGGAGGAGAAAGTGAAGGCCGCGCGGCCCGCCAGAATAGTGGGGGCGGCGCGGCCTTCAAACTTACTAATTCCGGGGCGTACTACGGCACCTTACTGGGGCTTTAGCTCAAATATATAAGCCGAAAGGGGGGCTAGGGTGAGCTTGAGGGTGTTGCGCGGCTCGCCCGGGTTGAGCAGGTCGGTGTAGTTATAGAATTTTTTATTGTTCAGGCCCATGGCCGTCATGGCCTCAGCGGGAATGGTGATGACGGGCCGGTAGGTTTTGTCGGCGCTGAAATTGACCACGACCAGCAGCTGCTGCTTATCTGTGTAGCGCAAGTAGGTGTAGAGGTGGCGCTGATTGTATTCTTTGCCCAAGTTGTTGGCGTCCTGCAACTCGTAGAAGCGGCCTTTGCGGATGGCTTCGCTGGAGCTGGCCACGTTCAGCAGGCGCGAGTAAAAATCGTGCAGATTTTTCTGCTCCAAGCCGAGCCTTGCGCCGTCGAACTTGCCTTGGTTCAGCCACTTTTGGTGTTCGGGTACGCCCCAATAATCGAAAATGGAGGTGCGGCCGTCTTCGCTGCTGAAGCCTTCGCTGCCGTGGGCGGGCTCGCCCACCTCCTGCCCGAAGTAGAGCATCACCGGACCCGAGGCCAGCGTGGCCGTCACGGTCATGGCCGGAATGGCGCGGCGTGGGTCGGTGGCAAAGTCCTTGGAGGCGATGCGCTGCTCGTCGTGGTTTTCCAGAAATCGCAGCATCCGCGACGAAAAGCCGTTGCTTTCCTCTTTCCACACCTTGGTAATTTCCTCGGTGGTGCCTTCCTGGCGCATAAGCCGGCGCAGGCCGTCGTAGAGCCCTACTTTGTCGTAGAGGTAGTCGAATTTGCCCTGGTCCAGGTATGTTTTGTACACCTTGGGGTCGTAGGCCTCGGCAATGAACACGATGTTGGGGTTCACCTTTTTTACTTCCGGAATGACGTAGGCCCAGAACTCGACGGGTACCATTTCGGCCATGTCGCAGCGGAAACCGTCCACGTTTTTGCCGGCCCAGTACACGAGAATGTCGCGCATCTTTTTCCAGGTGTCGGGCACGGTTGCGAAGTAGGGCTTGCGGCCGTTCTGGTAGTCCACGCCGTAGTTGAGCTTGGTGGTTTCAAACCAGTCGTTGACGCTGGGCGCTTCCGAGAAAACGTCGTTTCCGGTGGCTTTGGCGGGTATTTCGGCGTATTTTTTGTCTTCCGCCGGGCCTTTCAGCGGGCCGAGCGGGTTGTAGTCGGCGGGCACCACGAAGCTTTTGCCCGGCAAATAGTAGAAGTTGTTATTGGGCGCAAACGCTTTGGTTTTGTCGTCCATCGCGCCCAAGTCCACCACGCCTTGGGGCTTGGCGTCGGACCGGTACGACCGCGCCACGTGGTTCGGAATGAAGTCCATGAGAACTTTCAGGCCCTGGTCGTGGGTGCGCTTGATGAGGGCCTCGTACTCGGGCATGCGGTTTTTCACCACCACGGCTAGGTCGGGGGCTACGTCGTAGTAGTCCTTGATGGCGTAGGGCGAGCCCGCGCGGCCTTTCACCACGTCGGCGTCGTCGGCCGGAATGCCCTGGGAGCTGTAGTCCGTCATGGTGGCGTGCTCGAGCACGCCGGTGTACCACACGTGCGACACGCCCATCTTCTTGATTTCGGCGAGGGCTTTGTCGGAAATGTCGTTGAATTTGCCGCAGCCGTTCTCCGAAATGGTGCCGTAGGGCTTGTTCAGGGCCACTTTGTTGCCGAACAGCCGGGGCAGCAGCTGGTAGATAACCAGCTTGTGGTCCTGAGGGGTTTCCGCGGTGGTATTGGGGTCGTTATCGGTGGTGCGTTTGTCGTGCACGGGTGGGGTGGGCAAAGAGAAAGCAGCCAAGGTGAGGAGCCCGCCGGCCAGCAACAGTTTTTTCATGGTGCGGCAAGATAATAGTTCTGTTACCAGTTATCAGTCAGCCGTTCCCAAATAAGTAGGCTATTTAGTTGCTAATGCCCGCCGCCGGACGCCGCAAATCCTACCATTCCTGGGTGAGGGGGTGCAGCATCAGCTCGTCCACCACCACGTGGGGCGGGGCTTCGAGCACATAGCGCACGGCGTGGGCAATGTCGCTGGGGCGGAGGTGGGTTTTCTCGGCCTCCGCGCCGCCCGGCTTGGTGTCGTTGAAGTAGGTATCAACGAGCCCCGGGTAAATGCAGGTCACCTTGATGCCGTGCGGGCGCACTTCCTTGCGCAGGCTGGCCAGCAGGGCTTCCTGGGCAAATTTGCTGGCTCCGTAGGCCGTGCCGTGGGCAAAGGTGCGCTTGGCCACGTCGGAGGTAATGCCCACGATGTGGCCCCGTTTCTGGGCTTTAAAGTACGGGACTGCCGCCTTGCAAAGCAGAAACGTGCCCTTCACGTTGGTGTCGAATATCCGGTCCCATTCGGTGCTGGTAAAATTTTCCAGCTCGTTGAACGAGCCCACGCCCGCGTTGCACACCAAAATGTCCAGCCGGCCGTAGTGCAGCAGCGTGCCCTCGATGACCTGCTGGGCGTCCGACTCCATCGTCACGTCGGCCACGATGCTCAAGCCCTTGGTTTTGTGGGTGAGTTCGGCCAGCTCGTCTTCGTTGCGGGCCACGGCCACGACTTTAACTCCCTGCAAGGCCAGAATAATGGCAATGGCTTTGCCAATGCCACGGCTTGCGCCGGTCACAATGGCAACTTGGTCGGTGAGGTCGGTCATAGCGGTAGAAACAGGTGCTAGGCGGAAGTTACCGCTTTAATTCTACAACCCAGGCGGTCCGACCCGGGATTTTCAGCGTTTTCAGGTCCGCAATCGGCGCGCCGCTCGTCACTTCCTGGCCCGACGAAAAGCCGGCCATCCGCTCGGCAAAACGGGCAGTGTCCACGGTTTTTTCGTCTTTGTTGGAATTCATCATCACCATCACCGCCTCGCCCTGGTCGTTGTAGCGGAAGTAAGTGTACACGCCCCCGTCGGGGATAAACTGCATGAGCTTGCCGCTGTGTAGCACGGGGTGGCTTTTGCGGTAGGTAGCCAGGGTGCTCACGTAGCGGAAAGCTTCCTGCTCCTGCGGGTTGCGGCCGGCGGCCACAAACAGGTTTTTCTTGTCGCCGGGCCAGCCGCCGGGGAAGTCTTCGCGCACCTTGCCGTCGGGGTCGGTGAAGTTCTTCATCAGCACTTCGGTACCGTAGTACAGCTGCGGAATGCCGCGGCTGGTGAGCAGCCACGCCAAGCCCATCTTGTACTTCTGAAAATCCTCACCAATCACCGAGTAAAAGCGGCTCAGGTCGTGGTTGTCGAGAAACAGCACGTTGCGCATGGGGTCCTGGTACATCCAGTCGGCCTGCAGGGTGTAGTAGAGTTTGCTGATGCCTTCGGTCCAGCCCGCGTCCTTGGTCAGCGTTTCGTTGATGGCGTAGTACATCTGGAAGTCCGTCACGCCCGGCAGGTTCGATTTGAAGCCCTGCACCTCCGGAAAAATGTTCTGGGCGAAATACGCCTGCTGGGCCGTGCCCTGCACCCAGGTTTCGCCAAACATGCCGATTTTGGGATATTCTTCCAGAATAGCCGCGCCCCACTGCATCAGGAAGCTGCGGTCCGAATAGCTGTAGGTGTCAATGCGGTAGCCGTCGAGGCCGGTGTTTTCCACCCACCACAGGAAATTCTGAATCAGGTAAGTCGCCACCAGCGGGTTGGTCTGGTTCAGGTCGGGCATGTGCTTATCAAACCAGCCCTCGCCGAACAGCTTCCGGTCCTGAGTGGCGGCGTAGGGGTCGTTGAAGGCCGCGTCGCGGAAATTGCTGCGCGTGTAGCCCGGCCACTGATGAAACCAGTCTTTGGCCGGCTGGTCCTTGAATAGGTAGTTCTGCGAGCCCATGTGGTTGAGCACCACGTCGTGAATCACCTTCAGGCCCTTGGCATGGGCGTTTTTCACAAAGCCGATGTACTCGGCGTTGGTGCCGTAGCGCGGGTCCACGGTATAATAGTCGGTGAGGGCGTAGCCGTGGTAGCTGGCCTTGGGCTGGTTGTTCTCGACTACCGGCGTGGGCCAGATGGCCGTCACGCCCAGTTCCTTCAGGTAATCAAAATGCTGCTCGATGCCCTTGAGGTCGCCGCCGTGGCGGGCGTACATCGAGTCGCGGGCTATGCGGGAAACGTTGGTGCTTTTGATGATGTCGTTCTTCGGGTCGCCATTGGCAAACCGGTCCGGCATGAGCAGGTACACAAAGTCGGCGCTGGTTACGCCCTGCACCCGGGCGGGGTCGGTGTTGCGGGCCCGCAACTCATACTCATATTTCACCTTTTTGGCTCCCTGGAACTGCAAGGCCAGCTTGCCGGGCTTGGCCGCGGGCGAGACGGTCAGATTCACCAGCAAATAGTTCGGGCTTTCCAGTTTCTGCACGCCGTCCAGCGTCACCCCGGCGTAGTTCAGCGTCACGGTACTGCTCCCGATGCCCGGGCCGTGCACCAGCAGCTGGAGCTTGGGATTCTTCATGCCCACCCACCAAAACGTGGGGTCGATGCGGCTGATGGCGGCGGTTTTAGCCAGGGGCTCGGCCACGGCAGTCGGTGCGGCGCTGGCCGTGTTAGTCAACAAAGGCGCTGGCAGCAGGGACACCGCAAGCAGCGGAAAAAAGCGGAAAATTCTCATGGGTGAACGAAGCGGCGTGGGTGAGAACCGGCAAGGTAACCTAGGCAGTTGGGGCATCCAAGAATTTCGGGGCGGGCCCCGCCGAAAAGAACAGGTGGCCGAAGCCAAATGCAAAAAGCCCCGCTACTTACGCAACGGGGCTTTTTGGAAACAAAATCCGGCGCAGGGCCCGGCCTTACTGCAGCTTGGCCAGCCAGAGCGAGGCGTTGAGGTGGAAGCGCGGGTGGCTCAGGTTTTCGCCCCAGCCGTCGTACACGGTGTTGCCAGGCGAGCCGGTGCCGTCGTCGGCCGGCGAAGAGTCGCCGATAATCACCACCCGGCCGGTGCCGTAGGTGCAACTGGCGGCCATGGCCAGGCTATTGCCCTGAGTGGCCGTGCTGCGCCACACCAGGCCTTGCACCGTGCTGTTTTGGGTGGGGTTCAGAGTCATCGTGGCGCCGTTGTAGAACGCGAGCTGCGTTACCTGGCCCTGCGTGCCGTTCATGATGGGGTTGGTGCCGGTGCGCACGTTGGTGCTGTTTTCCACGATGTTGTCGAGGTTTACCTTGAAGCCGAACGGGTTGGCCTGCACCGAGTTGTTGGCCATCAGGTCGTTCCAGATGTCGGGCGAGTCGTAACCGTCGTTGTTGCGGTCCGAGATGTCGTGGTCGGAAATCATGAACAGACCGCCGCCGTTTTTTACAAAGTTCACAATGGCCGTTTTCTCGCTGGCCGTGAACAGCGTGTTGGGCTCATCAACCACAAATACGCTGTAGTTGGCCAAGTCCTGGGGGTTCGAGGCGTTGCCGTAGGTCAGGGCCGTGCCATTGGGCAGCTGCTCCACCGAGTGGCCCAATTTCACGAGGGCTACGCCCCAGGCCGAGATGGCGGCCGTCCAATACGTTTCGGGCGTGCTGCTGGTGATGCCCGACGCGGCCGGGGTGGGGTAGCGCGGCACTACGCCGGCGTCCACGTCCAGCACCCAGTCGGCGTTGCCGGCGGTTTCGGCGTGCGAGGCGTCAAACAGGAACTTCTTGCCGGTGCCCGTGGGGGGCGGCGTGGTGCCGTTTTGTTCAATGGCGACGTTATCGAAGTTGATGCGGTTGGTGCCGCCCGACACCTTGCGCAGCTGGAAGCGCAGGTTGCCGCTCTGGTTCACGGTGAAGGTGGCGGTGGCCAGCGCGGTGCTGCTAGTCGTGACGGTGCTGCCCACTTTGGCGTAAGAGGCGCCGCTGTCGGCCGATTTCCACAGCTCCCAGGTACTGGCGCCGTCGGTGCCGTATGCGGCGTGGCTCACGCTCACGGTGCTGGCGCCGGTGGTGGTGTTAAAGTTCATGCCCACCACGCCCAGGTTGCGCACCCGCACCGACTGCGCGCCGGTTTTGCGGTCGGCGGTGGTGTTGCCAATCAGCGCGTCGTTCAGGGTCCAGGAACCCGAGCCCAAGGCCACGCTGCCGGTGGTGTAAGCTGTTTTGGTGCCGGTTTCGAAGCCCTCGGGGAAGCCAGCGGCAGCTACTTGCTGCGCCGCGGGGGCCGCGGTCGGCACTTCGGGGCGGTATTCCGATTTTGAGCAACTAACAAATAGTACTGCACCTAGCAGCGGGGCTACTAGGTAGCGGGTAGAAAACGACATGCGCATACGCTTCGACTAAGGTTGTGAGGTGGATAAGAAGGAGGCAAAGCTAGGTTGATTAACCACTTACGTAGCCACCGCTTAGGTTATAAGATTGTGTCATTTAGATTTTCTAATTAGGAAGCACTGCTGAATAAATTAAATTTATTTTATAAATAATGGCAATTCCCAACCTGGTCTGTGTCCTGACCGTTACGTTTTGGTAACCTGCCAGCAGTTGCAGGGCCTATCCATCTAGCCTCCTCCTTTTAGCTCATTTAGCTTCATTATCCCATGGCCGATACTTCCAAGCTTGCCGACACGCTCAACGAATTAACTCTATTTGTTAACGACCGAATTGAGGGTTATAAAACCGCTGCCGCTGAAACCAAGGACCCGCAAAACCAAGCGTATTACCAAGAGTTGGTGCAGCAGAGCGAGCAGTTTGTGAGCGAGCTGAATGGGTTTGCCCGCGCCGCCGGAGGCAATGCCGAAAGCAGCACCACCCTCAAAGGCAAGTTTTACCGGGGCTTCATGGATGCCAAAGCCATCGTGACCAACCGCAGCGAAAGCAGCATTCTCGATTCCAACATTTACGGCGAAGAATGGGCCCTCAAGGCCTACGCCGAAGCCCTCGCCGCCGCGGACCTGACCGGTGCCGCCCGCCAAGCCGTGGAGCGCCAGCACCAAGCCGCACAGCAAACCCTGCGTAAGCTGCAGCAGCTCAAAGCTGTGGCCAGCGTGGGCTAACACCCGGGTTCCGCGCCGTTCCGATGCCCGCTCACTCCGGGCAGCCTTTTGCATTATTGGCCAAAAGCGTCGGACCTTGCACGCTTATTGGCCTACTGTTCAGGCTGACGGGTACTTTTTAATTTGATTTTTCTCGAAAGCACCGGCCATTGCCAGTGCATTGTATTTCTATGGCGTTCACCTTCAAACCTTACGCGCCCGCGGCCAAATTCAAGACGGCCGCCGCGTACTTCTCCATGGAGTTTGGCATCGACCAAGCCCTGAAAACCTATTCCGGCGGCCTGGGCTTTCTGGCCGGCTCCCACATGCGCTCGGCCTACGAGCTGAAGCAAAACCTGGTCGGCATCAGCATTCTGTGGAGCTTTGGCTACTACGACCAGGGCCGCAACGAGGACCAGACCATGCGCGCCGACTTCCGCCAGAAGCATTACTCTTTTCTGGAAGACACTGGCCTGCTGTTCCCCATCACCATTCACGGCGCCGATGTGTTTGTGAAGGTGCTGTACCTGGCCCCGGAAGTGTTTGGCACGGTGCCGATGTTCTTCCTGACCACCGACATCGCCGAGAATGACTACATCTCGCGCACCATTTCCCACCACCTCTACGACCCGGACGCGGCGGCCCGCGTGGCCCAAAGCATCCTGCTGGGCGTGGGCGGCGGCAAAATGCTCGACTTGCTCGGCCGCAAAACCGACGTGTACCACCTCAACGAAGGCCACGGCCTGCCGCTGGCCTTCTACCTCTACGAGCAGCACGGCCGCAACCTGGCCGAGGTGCAGAAACGCTTGGTGTTCACCACCCACACCCCCGAGCTCGCCGGCAACGAGGAGCGCCCCATGAAGCTGCTCACCGACATGAGCTTCTTCGGCAGCGTGCCCGAAGAAGAAGTGCGCCGCGTGGCCCGCATCGAGAACGATGCGCTGAACTACACGCTCACCGCCCTGCGCTTTGCCCGCAAGGCCAACGCCGTGAGCAAGGTGCACGGCATCGTGAGCTTGGAAATGTGGGGCCACTACGAAGGCATTTGTCCCATCATTCCCATCACCAACAGCCAGAACGGCCTGTACTGGCGCGACCAGCCGCTGGCCGCCGCCCACAAGGCCAAGGACGATGCGGCCCTGCTGGCCCGCAAGCAGGAGTTGAAAAAGGACCTGTTTAAAATCGTAGCCGACCAGACCGGCAACATTTTCGACCCCGAAGTGCTGACCATCGTGTGGGCCCGCCGCTTCGCCGGCTACAAGCGCGCCGACCTCATTCTGCGCCACTTCGACCGCTTCGTGCAGCTCGCCACCGATGCCAAGCGGCCGATTCAAATGATTTGGGCCGGCAAGCCGTATCCGAAGGATTTCGGTGCGATTGACATGTTCAATGAAATCATCCAGCGCACGGCCCATCTGAAAAACTGTGCCGTGCTCACCGGCTACGAGCTGGGCTTGTCGGCGGCCCTGAAAAAGGGTTCTGACATCTGGCTGAACACGCCGCGCTTCCCCCGCGAAGCCAGCGGCACCAGCGGCATGACCGCTGCTATGAACGCCAGCGTCAACCTCAGCATTGCCGACGGCTGGATTCCCGAATTCTGCCGCAACGGCGAAAACGGCTTCCTCATCCCGCATTCCGACGAGCATTTGCCCGAAAATGTGAAAGACGACCAAGAGGCCACGGCCCTGCTCGACGTCTTGGAAAAGGCCGTGGTGCCGATGTACTACGACCAGCCCAAGCACTTCCTGAAAGTGGTGAAAACAGCCATGAAGGACGTAGAGCCCGAATTTGAGTCGGGCCGCATGGCCAAAGAATACTACGAGCTGCTGTATAAGTAGGGCGTGGTTTAGGTGGCAAAAATGGGCCAGAATTAGTCGTCTGCCATCCTGAACGCAGTGAAGGACCTTATCAAGTTTGAACGATTGTCGTATTAACGAGTCGTCCCAGCGTGATAAGGTCCTTCACTGCGTTCGGGATGGCAGACGTTTTTGGTTCTCCTCCTTCATTCCCATTCTGCCATGTGTGGCCGCTACACTTTCATCGCCCCCGCGCCCGCGGTAGAGCAGCGCTTCGACGCCAAATTTGCCGAACCCGCGCCGACGACCTACAACGCCGCGCCTTCGCAGCGCTTGCCCGTGATTACCAACGCCGCCCCCGGCCAGATTCAACTGCTGAGCTGGGGCCTCGTGCCCAGTTGGAGCAAAGACCCGGCCGGCGGCCCCAAGCCCATCAACGCCCGCGCCGAGACCTTGGCCGAAAAGCCTTCGTTTCGGCAACTACTGGGGCGGCGGCGCTGCCTGGTGCTGGCCGATAGTTTCTACGAGTGGGAGGCCACGCCCGCTGGCAAGGTGCCGCACCGCATTCTGCTGCGCGACGAGCAGCCCTTTGCCTTTGCCGGCCTCTGGGACGAGTGGCTCGACCGCAGTACCGGCGAGCTAATGCCCACCTTCACCATCATCACCACAGAGCCCAATGCGCTGATGGCCAAGCTTCATAACCGCATGCCCGTCATTCTGCCCACCCGCCGCGCCGAACAAGCCTGGCTGGACAATGACCTGGGCCTGGCCGCCCACCAGCACCTCCTAGTGCCTTACGATGCGGCCGCCATGCGAGAATACGTCATCAGCAAACGCGTGAACTCGCCCGCCAACAACGATGCCGAGGTATTAGCGGCAGCTTAGTGGGGCAGTTCATGTTACTTTGCCCGCATGAATTGGCGTAACCCCTGGCTTTTGTTGCTTCTTATTTTAGTGCTGGCTGCGGCCGTGCAGCTCGACCTGCCGTGGTGGAGCCTGGCCGTGGTCGCGTTTGGCGTGGGCTTGCTGCTGGCTCCGTCGGGCTGGGTCGCTTTTGGGGCCGGTTTTGGAGGCGCTGGCCTGAGCTGGCTGCTACCCGCCGCGTGGCTGTCGTATCAAAACGAGGGCCTCTTGGCCGGGCGGGTGGCGCAGCTGCTGCCGCTGGGGGGCTCGCCCGTGGCCTTGCTGCTGGTTACGGCTCTGGTTGCCGGCTTGGTTGGAGGAATGGCAGCTCTGGCCGGAACCTGGCTGCGCCAAGCCCTGCAACCGGCCCTGCAACGAAACCAATAACGGTTTGAGGCGCCAAAAAACGGAATTGCCTTCTGACTTGGCGGCGGCTATTTGTACGTATACCAGTCCAGCACTTCCAGGCCGGCCGCGTCATCGGCGGCTTCCACTACTTCGTCGATGACGTATTGCACTTCGGCTTCGCTCCAGCCCTCGTCTTCGGCGGCTTGCACCCATAGGTCGATGGCGGCGTAGCGGCCCGTGCCGGGGGGCAGGGCCCAGCGTACTTTTTTGCGGATATTCATAAGAAGGGAAGTAAAAGCGGCTTGTTGAGTTAACTCGAATGGTTATTTAGCCGCCTTAAGCACGGTGACCACAACGGGCACAACGCCCGCCTCGATGATGTCGAGCTGCACGGCGGCGCGGCGCGACACGTCCACGATGTAGCCCTTGGTGTGCGGCCCGCGGTCGGTCACGGTAACTTCCACCGAACGGCCGTTGCGGGTGTTGGTCACCCGGATGAGGGTGCCAAAGGGAAGCGTATTGTGAGCGGCCGTCATTTCGCCCGGCCGGTAGATGGTGCCGCTGGCCGTGGCCCGGCCGGCAAACTTATTGGCGTAGTAGGAGCCCAGGCCTTTTTGGGTGGAGGCCCCTCGGGGAGCAGCAGTGCTTTTGCTGCGGCCGGGGGCGTCTTTGCTCACGCTCCGGCTGCTGCTGCACGAGGCCAGCAGTCCCATCACCAGCAGCGGCAGCAGCCAGGTGCGCCACCAGTAGCCGCGCAAAAAAGTGGCGTTCAGAGTCATTTCCATTGGCCTCAAAATTAGCAATAAACGCTGGCGACCGTCTTAACCTGCATTCTTGGGAAATTAGTTGGCAGCGCGTACACAGCCGCTGTGTGCCTGCAATGGCTCTGAAAATCAACGGCTGGGGCTGGTTGGCTTTCCCTGTGGAACCTTGGCTGCCTTGGGCTGGCGGGCAGTGGCAGCGGGCACACGCAGGGCCTGCAAGGCTTTGAAGTTGCCCTGAAACACGTTAAAATCCACCACGCCGCGAATGCCCGGCACGTAGGCTTCGTCGGAATGCTGCCAAATTATCCACTTGTTGGCCGGCATGGATGGGCGTTCGACTTCGTAGTGGGCCAGCCAGAGCGGGTAGTCGTCGAAATGACCCGCCAGGTAGCGCTTGTAGTAGCTGTAGTTGGAATAGAGAATGGGCCGTACCCCGTAATGTGCCTCCATGAGGCGCAGCCAGCGCCCCACTTCGCGCCGCAGCACGGCCACGTCGTGAAAATTTGGCGCTTCGATGTCGAGCACTGGCGGCAAATCGCCGGGGCCGATGGGGACGGTGCGGGCAAATAGGTCGGCCTGTAGCTTGCCGTCGCGCTTGGGTTGGAAGTAGTGGTAAGCGCCGCAGAGCACGCCGGCCTTGCGGGCCTCGCGCCAGTTGCGCGCAAAGCGGGCATCGCGCATGGTGCCGCCTTCCGTCGCTTTTATGAACGCAAAACGGACGCCGTGGCGGGCCACTTCGGGCCAGTCGATGCGGCCCTGATAAGCCGACACGTCGATGCCGTGGACCGAATAACCCGCGAGCAGCGGCGTTTTTTCGCGGCCGGTCAGGCCGCCTTTGGTAAGCGTGGCCCAGGTGCGGCGGGCGTAGCGGTTCACCTGCACGCGGTGGCGCAGGTAGTACGTCAGGCCCAGCACTAACCCGAGGAGCAGTAGCGCCAGCACGCCGCGCCGCCACTGCCGCCGGCGAACGGAGCGCGGGGCTGGTTTGGCTGGCTGACGGGTGAGGCGGGAAGCGGGCATAAGGCGGACTGGCCCAAAAATAACGCCGGGCCCGGTCCCATCGTGCGTCGGGCCCGGTGTTTTCGCGAACTTTACACTTTCAGCTGCCTTTTCTCCCTATGTCTTTCCTCCGCGCCGCCGATGCCCGCGACGAAGCCGGCCACCTCATTCGTGAGCTGCACGGCGTCACGCTCGCCCAAATTCTCGAGTACCTCGTGGCCGCCTACGGCTGGCCCGAACTGGATGCCCGCCTGCGCATGAACTGCTTCGCCGAAAACCCGAGCATCAAGTCCAGCCTGAGTTTTTTGCGCCGCACGCCTTGGGCCCGCGCCAAGGTCGAAGAACTGTACATCAAGGCCCGTACCGCCGAGGTGCAGGGCCGTCCCCGCCCGTAGCGCCCATGGCTGACGTATCCGAGAAGTCTTCAAAACCGGCGCTGCTGGCGGGCTTGCTGCTGTTCGTGGCCTTCGAAACCGTGGCCTTTTACGGGCTGCAGTACCTCACGTCGGGCCTGGGCGAATCCAATCAATACCAGGAGGAAAACACCATTGTGAGCAATTGGGTGAAGACTATGGTGTTTTTTGTGGCGCACCTGGTGCTGGTGATTGCGGCCATGCTGGTGCTCAGCAACCAAATGCCGCGCCGCTACCGGGGCCAAGTCATGGGCTGGTTCTACCTGGCGCTGGTGATGAGTTTCGTGCTCATTATTCCGCTGTTTGGGTAGAGGCACAAAAACAAAACCACCGCTGTGGGCGGTGGCTCAAGAGTGAAATCCAAAGGGGGAAGCGGCCGGTCGGCCCCGGCGTTATTAATGGACTGCGGTGCCGGTCGGTCCCGGCGTTATCAAACTAAATAATGGATAGGATTAGCGAGCAGAAACTTGCCGCATTAGTTGTGGCGAATGTCGATTTCGCGTTCCTGGTCGCTGGGATTTAAGAAGGGGATGCGCACGCGCAGCTCGTTGCCTTCGTGCACGGCATCGATGCGCGCGAGGTCAAGGTTGTTCGGCAGGTCGAGGGTTTGCACGAAAAGGGGCGCGGCCAGCGGGTCGTCGGGCTGGTGGCGGTACTCGCCAAACACAGTTAGTTTCTGTTGATTAAGCACCACGCGGAAGCTGTCGGCGGGCACGGTGGGCATGGCCACGCGCAGAATTACGCCTTTGGGACGCTGGTCGACGCGCAGCTGGGGCTGGGCCACGCCGCCGCCGATGGTGTTGAGCAAGTCAAGCTGCGGGGCAATGGTCCGGATGAATTTCGGGCTGATAAATTTCATGGCAGGGAGCCGGTTTAATGAGCGGCTTCGTTCCCTCTATGACAAATGATGTACCAATCTGAATCAAGTCCCAGTTCCGCTGAATATCAGCCGTATTGACGCGGTCTCTTGCCCGGTTTCGAGGCTTTCGGTCAGTGTGGCGCAAGCTCATTCTTACGGCCCCGGATTGCAGACGAAATGGCGCATGGCCGCCCGGTAGATGGCCCGCAGGCGGGAGCTTGATTAAAAGCGGCTGGTCAGGCCAAAGTGGATTTTCGACGTCCTGATTTCAAATGCTTGGTCGCGGGAGCGCCCCACCGAATACACGAACTGAAACAGCCCGGCCGGCGTGCGGAAGCTGAGGCCCGCGCCCGTGCCGGTGGGCTGGTCGGCGTAGCGGTCGGCCACGATGTCGTGGCGCAGGTAGGCTTGGTCGGCAAACGCAAACACGTAGGAATCCTCGCCGATGAATTGGCGGAATTCGGCCGTGGCCACCGCGTAAGAGCTGGTGTAAAACTGGTTTTCGTTGAAGCCCCGCAGCGAGTTCAGCCCGCCCAGCCGCAGCAAGTCGTTGGTGAACAGGCGCGGATTCACCAGGCCTTCGCCGCGCAGCCGCAGCATGAGCACGCCCGCCCGCTTCACCGGGAAGTAACGCTCGGCGCGCAGGCCAAACGTGTATTGGGTGGAGCGCAATTGCAGCCCGTTGTAGAGTTCGGGCAGCAGCTGCGAATTTCGGGTGATGTTCTTGGTGCCCACCGCGCCCTGGCTACTCACCAAGGTGCCGCGATGCGGAAAAAACAGGTCGTCGAGGCTATTGAACGCATAGCCCAGGCCGTAGGAATTGTACTGCGAATCCAGGTTCTGGGGCAGCACCGTGGTATCCTGCAAGACGTCGATAAACGAGCCGCGCTGCTCCGCAAAAAAGCTGATGCGCCCGGCGCGGATGGTGGGGTACGTCACTTGCAGCCGGGGCCGGATGGTGGTGAAATCGTTGGTCTGCTTGTAGAGATTGAACGTGCCCGAAACTTCCAACGGCGAGCCCAGGAAGTTGGGGTGCACGTACTGGATATCAAGCAGCTGGGAAAGCGCATCGGTTTTGCGCCATTGCAGGCCCACCTGCTTGCCGCCGCCTTTGATGTTGCGCAGGTTGATGGTAACATCGCCGGTAAACTGCACGCCGGTTTTGTTGGCGTCGGCGTTGGGCAAAATTCCCACAATGGCGTCGAACTGGTTGGAGGCCCGGTCGTCGAGCAGCAGGTACACCCGCGCCGTGCCTTTGGCAAACCGGATTTCGGGTTCGGCGCGCAGGCGCAGGTAGGGCAACTGGCGCAGCTGCTGGGCCGCCGCCGCCACCCGCTGCTGGCTAAAAGGCTGGTTGGGGAAAATCTGCAGGTACTTGGTGAGGAAGCGCTTTTTGGTTTTGGTGTTGCCCACAATCTGCAGCGAATCGAACACCACAGCGGGCCCGCGTTTCAGCACCACCCGGCCCGCAATGTCTTGGTCGGTCAGCTGAATGGAATCCAAGCCCACGGTAGCAAAGGGAAAGCCCTGGTTTTCGGCTTCTACCAAAATTCGCTCCTGCAGTTTCGCCCAGTCGGCCGGTAAAAAAGGCGTTTGGCGAAACAGCTTTTCGCGGAAGCCAGCGCGCGTGAGCAGCCCATCGCCGAGGTTGCCGTTGCGCAGGTAGGCCCAGCGGAACGGCTGGCCCACGTAGAGGCGCACGCGCACCGTGTCGCGGCTCCAGCGCATTTCGTCGGCCGAGGCCGTGAGGTAGGCCGCGCCCTGCAGGGCCAGCACCAGCTCGCGCACCTCGCGCAGGGCGCTAAGGGAATCGGGCACGGTGGCCCGCACTTTGTAGCGCCGCAGCACCGTCCGGTCGGCGGCTTCCGCATCGAAGAGCAGCATGCGTGGCCGGGCCAGCACCCGGCGCGGCGCGGGAGCCGGGGCCGGGCTCGCGGCGGGCGGCAGGGGTGGGGTAGCCAGGCCGGGCTGATTGGGCGCGTTGGGGTCCAGCGTGGGTGTTTGGGCGCGGGCCGCCCGAAGCCCGGCCAGTCCGGCCAGCAGCAACAGTCCCCAAAAGCACAGCAGAAACCGGGTAGTCATTCGGAAGCCTTAACGCGAAAGGCGGCGTTTAATTTCCCGAAGATAAACGCCGGGGTACAGCGTCCTGAAAACGACTCCCACCGCCAGAACTGAAAAAGTCCGCCCGGCTAACCGGGCGGACTTTTCCGCAATAACCAACAGCCGCTTGAAGCCGCTCAGGTAGTTATTGCAACACGACTTTGTAGCTCGCCGGGCCATTTTTCAGCTCCAGCCGGAGCGTGTATACGCCGGCCGGCAAGCGGGTGGCATCCACCGTCAGCTCGCCGCTGGCCGAAAGCTGCCAGGGCTGCTCCAGCACCAGTTGCCCCACCGCGTTGTAGAGGCGGAGCGGAGCGCGGGCGGTAATGGGCCGCAGCTCGGCCGGTACGGCCACGGCGAAGCGGCCGGGCGCGGGGTTGGGATACAGCGTCACTTGCGGGCCGGTGGGCGTGACGGCCGTGGCGGCCAAGAGCAAGCCGTTGTTCAGCCGCTCGTCGATGTAGGCACTCACCCCGTTGAACTGGACCATGGTGAGGTCCAGGTCGCCGTCGCCGTCCACGTCGCCCAGCGTCGGTTGCGACGGGTTGCCGAACAACATCAGGCTGGCGGTGCGCGCAAAGCGGCCGGCGCCGTTGTTGAGCCGGACGTTGACGCTGGGGTAGGTGTACACGTCGTAGTTGCTCAGGGCC
Organism: Hymenobacter jeongseonensis; assembly: GCF_015694725.1. Lineage (GTDB taxonomy): Bacteria > Bacteroidota > Bacteroidia > Cytophagales > Hymenobacteraceae > Hymenobacter > Hymenobacter jeongseonensis. The sequence continues at coordinate 484,222 of NZ_JADQDQ010000001.1, forward strand.
ACTATGTCGAGGTCGCCGTCGTGGTCCACATCGCCCAGGGTCAGCTGCTTGAGGCCTTTGTCCACCGGCACCCGGGGGCCGGAGCTGGTGAATACGCCGGTGCCATTGTTGGTCATGGTGGTCACCCAGGAGTCGTGGGTTGCATCCAACATCCCGATGGTCAGGTCCAGGTCGCCGTCGCCGTCAATGTCAGCAAGAGCTAGGCTCGGGATGTAATCGGTGATTGGGATGGTGGTGCCCAGGGTGAGGATGTTGGTGCCAACGTTGAGCAGTATCCGGGCCCCATCGTCGTCGTTGGCCGTCACGGCGTCCAGGTCGCCATCGCCGTCCACATCGCCCAGCACCAGGTCCGTAATGGGGTAGTAGTAGCTGTAGTTTGGCGACGTGTAAATGAAGTTGGCCTGCCCGTCGTTCTCGGCGATGGTGACCAGCCCGGTGTTTGAGTTGTCGCCCACTACGATGTCGAGGTCGCCGTCGCCGTCCATGTCGCCCACGGCCAGCCGGTCGGCAATCAAGCCCACATAGCGCCCGGTGCCAAACGTCGCGTTGCCGTTGTTGAGGCACACGTTTACGCCCCGGCTACCCGCGCCTGCCACCACATCCAGGTCGCCGTCGGCGTCCACATCGGCCAGCACCAACTTGTTTATTCCGTATATGTTGGTCGTGATGGTGGCCCCGGCGCTGAATTGCCCCTGCCCGTTATTGAGCCGCACGCCAATCCGAGCCGGCGAATACGACTGTCCGAACTCAATGGCCGTGAGCATGTCCAAATCGCCATCGTTGTCCACGTCGCCCAGCACCAGGGAGGAGGCGTACTGGCCCATGGCCACGGTGGGGCCTGGCACAAACCCGCCGCGCCCGCTGCCGCCCGTGGCGGCCGTGAACTGATATACCTGCGGCCCCGCCAAGGCGCCGGTTGTGGACTGCATGGAGCGGGGCAAAGTCACGCTGACTTGCTCGCCGGGCGCGAAATCCTGAGCGGGGTCGAAGCTGAGGGAAGCCGTGCCGCCTCCGCTCATCACCCCCGCCCGCCGGCCCCGCAGCTGGTTGCCAAACACCCGCATGTTGCCCGCCGAAGCCGCCGTGATGGCCGTGGGAAAGGTGACGTTGATGGCCGCATTGCGGGCCACCGACGTGGCATTGGCGGTTGGGGTAAATTGCGTGGGCAGCACCTGCGGCGCCACCGTAAAGGCCGTGGCCGAAGTAGCCGTGCCGGTGGGAGTCGTCACCGAAATGGTTCCCGTAGTGGCTCCTGCGGGCACGTTCACGGTAATGCGTGTGGCCGAATTGACGACGAAGCCCGGCGCGTTGGTGCCGTTGAAGCGCACGGCCGTGGTCGTAATAAAGCCGATACTAAAACCGGTGCCGGTGATGCGCACCGTGGTGCCCTCGGGGCCGGTGGCCGGGGTGAAGCCGCTGATGACCGGCACCGGCAGCGGGTTGTTGAAAAATATCGACAGATGCGGATACGTGGCCACCACGTCGAGGTCGCCGTCGCCGTCCATGTCGCCCAGCGTGGGCCGGAAGGGTCGGTTGCTGGGAAAGGTTAAGTCCTGCAGCGCGGCGAAATTGGCTTGGCCGTTATTAATTAGTACTTGCCCCGAGTTGTAGTTAGAGCTGCTGAGTACCAGGTCCACGTCGCCGTCGGCATCCAAGTCGCCGGCGGTCAGGCTGTCGCCACCCCGGCTGCTCCAGAAGCCGCCGGGAGCAAACACGCCGGCCCCGTTGTTCAGGGCCACGTTCACCCAGGCGCCGAAGCCGACGTTGCCCGTCGGGTCGCGCCAGCTTAGGCCCAGCGCGTCTAGGTCACCATCGCCGTCCACGTCGGCCAGCTCAAATGTTGAGCCAATATCCTGCGAGAACGGCAGGCGGGCCGTCGCTGAAAAATGGCCGTGGCCGTCGTTGAGTCGCACTTCGTTGTAGCCGCTGTAGGCCATCGCTAGGTCCAGGTCGCCGTCGCCATCCAGGTCGCCCACTCGCAGGGCCCCAACCGAAAGGTAACCGGCCGGGTACAGCACTTCGTTGGTAGTGCCGCTGAAATGACCGTTGCCGTCGTTGTAGCGCAGGCTGGTGCTGGAGGCAAACTCGCCGGCGTTTGCGGTGAGCAGGTCCTGGTCGCCGTCGCCGTCGAAGTCGGCCAGCGTTACCGCTTGCGGGTAGTCGCCCACGGGGGCATCCGGCGCCGCGGCAAACGTGCCCGTCCCGTTATTAACGAGCAGCTGCACCACGTTATCAGTGGAGTTGGTAACGGCGAGGTCGAGGTCGCCGTCGCCGTCCACGTCGCCCAGCGCCACGGAGTTCAGGATGTCGCCCCCACTGCTCGTTAGCAGCGCAACACCGGTGGCGAAGGTGCCCGCCCCGGTGCTGCGCTGCAATATGACCGTGGCGTTGTAGTCATCGATTTGGAGCACGTCGAGGTCGCCGTCGCCGTCCACGTCGCCCAGTGCGGTTTGTCGTCCGCCGTTCCGAATCGGGGTTGGAGCACTCATGATGCCCCGTCCGGTACCGCCCACGGCCGCGCGGAATTGATACACGCGCTTCTGCACCCGGCTCTGATTGGCCGTGGTGTAAGCCGGAATGCTCACGCTCAGCTGTTCGCCCGGTAGGTAGGGGAGAGTGGGCGTAAAGGTTAGCGTTGCGCTGCCCGCGCCCGTGCGGCTGCCTGCCAGGCGTCCGCCCCGCTGCTGGCTGAATACGGCCAGGTTGGCGCTGGTATTGGTGGTGATGGGCTGCCCAAAACCAACTGCCACCGGTGTGGTGCGGAGCACCACGGCATTAGCCGCCGGGCTGGTCGTCGTCACGGCAATTGGTTGCAACACGGTGAATGCGGTGGCAGAGCTGGCCCGGCCGTTGGCATTCGCCACCTGCAGCAAGCCCGAGCTGGCTCCGGCCGGCACCTTCACTTCCAGCCGCGAGGCCGTGAGCAAGGTGAAGTCAGTTGCCGCCGTGCCGTTGAAGGTCACGCCGGTGGTGCCCACAAAGTCGGTGCCGGTGACCACCACGGTAGCGCCTGGTAAGCCGCTGGCGGGCGTGAAGCTGAGCAGCGCCGGCGCGGCTAGGCGCTGGTTGAGCGATACGTGTACTGCTTCGTTGGTGCTGTTTGCCATGAGCAGGTCCATGTCGCCGTCGTTGTCGAGGTCGGCCAGCACGGGGTCGTGGCCCTGGCTGGTGCTGCCAAAGCTCACCGTTTCGGTGCCGCTGAACTGGCCCGAGCCGTTGTTGCGCCGCACGGCGGCGGTGCCCGCGCCGCTCACTATCAGGTCGAAGTCGCCGTCGCCATCCAGGTCGCCCAGCGCAACGCCGGTGCCGGCCGGCGTGGTTTGGCTGCCGGCAAAGGTTCCGGCCCCGTTGTTAAGCCGAACGAATCCGTTGTTGGTCACGAGGTCCAGGTCGTGGTCCCCGTCCAGGTCGCCGAGCACGGCCTGGGTTAGGCCGGTGCCCGCGGCCGTGGTCTGCACGCTGGGAAACCAGCCGATGCCGTTGTTCCGGCCCACGCTGATGGTGCTGCCCGCGCCGGCCACGTCGCCCGCATTGGCCGTGACGAAGTCCAGGTCGCCGTCGTTGTCCACATCTCCCAGGGCAATGCCGGTGGGGTGGCTGCCCACGGCCACCAATAGCCGGCGGGGAAAGTGGCCCGTGCCGTCATTGAACAGCACACGCACGCTGTCGAGGGCGTAGTTCGGAGCCACCACGTCAAGGTCCCCGTCGCCATCCAGGTCGCCCAGCGCCAGGTCGTGCGTATCGTCATCAAGTTTTTGAATGAGCGGCTGTTCTGTGAACCTGCCTTGGCCGGCGTTCAGGTACAACTGGCCATTCGTAGAAACTAGGTCGAGGTCGCCGTCGGCATCGAGGTCAGCGAGGGCAACCTCACGCGGGTTAGTGCCTGCCAGGAAGCCTTCGGCCGTGTTTGTGCTGTCCGGAAAGGCCCCTTCTCCGTCGTTGAAGCGTAGCATTCCACTATTCGAAACCACGTCGAGGTCGCCGTCCTGGTCGATATCGCCCACGGCATAGCCGTAGCCGGAACGGTACGTGGCAAATGGCTGCCCGTTGGTGACGGGCAGCAGCAGGCCGGTGCCGGTGCCTCCCGCCGCCATCGTAAACTGGAAGCTCTGGCGCTGGGCCCGGCTGCCATCGGTGCCGGCCAGGCGGTCCGGAATGCTCACGCTCACCAGCTCGCCCGCCGCAAAAGGCCGGGCCGGGGTGAAGGTGAGCGTGCTGCCGTTGGCCGTGACGGTGCCCGCGGCCGGGCCGCTCCGCCGGTTGCTAAATACCCGCAGCTCGCGGGCAGTCGCCGCGCTCACCGGCCGCGCAAAGGTGACGCTGGCCGTGGCCGGGCGGGCCACATTGGCGGTGTTGCGCGCTGGGTTCACCACGGTGGCCGCCAACAACTGGGTCACGGTGAAGGCCGTGGGGGCGGTGGCCGTGCCGGCGGGGCTGGTCATCGCCACCGCGCCGCTGGTGGCGCCAGCGGGCACGGTCGCCACCAGTTGGGTGTTCGAAATAGCCGAAAAGGTGACAACGGGCATCCCGTTGAACGTGACCCCGGTCGTCGTTTTTAGATGCAAACCCGTCAGCAGCACGTGGCTGCCCACGGGCCCACTGCCGGGGGTGAGGCCGGTGAGGGCCGGTGGCGGGCCGGGCCGGTTGAGCTTCACGCGTACCGCGCCGGTTTGGTCGTTGGTCAGCAAGTCCAGGTCCAGGTCGCCGTCCACATCGGCCAGAGCGACAACGGAGGCAGACGTGCCTGCGCCCGTGGCGGTGGTCACTTCCGGGAAGCCGCCGGCGCCGTCGTTGAGGCCCACGCCCGCGTGCGTTACCACGTCGAGGTCGCCATCGGCGTCGGTATCGGCCAGGGCCAGGCCGGGGCCGGCCATCGTTAGCGTCGCCACCACGTTGCCATAGCGGCCCGTGCCGTCGTTGAGCCGGATGATAATTCCATCAACAAAGCCGCTCAAGGTAGTTGTCAACGCCATGTCCAGGTCGCCATCGCCGTCGAGGTCGCCCAGGGCTATTTTGGGGGCGGCGTTCGAAGTCAGTGCCAGGGCGGGCGCGTCGACGAAGGCGCCTGCTCCGTTGTTGAGCTTGATAGCCACCACGCTGTAACCCGGGCCGCTGTATCGGCCCGTCATCACCAAGTCCAGGTCGCCGTCGCCGTCCACGTCGCCAATGGCGGTATCGAACGCCGCCACGTCGAGGTAAGAGTATTGCGGTCCGGCAAAAGAGCCGCTGCCGTTGTTGAACAGGGTGCTTGCCAGACCGTCGCTCACGGCCAGCAAGTCCAGGTCGCCGTCGGCATCCACATCCGCTAGCGCCAGCATAGTCAGGGTGCTGGAGCCGGAGGCCGATAAGGTGCTGGAATTGGTAAAGGCCCCGCTGCCATTGTTGAGCCATACCGTGGCAGTGCCATCGAACTTGCTGCTCACAATATCCAGGTCGCCATCGGCATCCACGTCGCCCACCGCCAGCCAATCCGCACTATTTGGGCCGGTGAGCGTCGGACCGGTGCTGAAGGTGCCCGCGCCGTTGTTGAGGCGCAGCAGCACGCCCTGCGAACCACCGGGCGCCGCCAGGTCCACGTCGCCGTCATTGTCGAGGTCGCCGAGGCGGAATCGCTCGTTGCCGGCCATGGTTAGGGTGGCGTTCGTAATGAAATCGTGACGGCCCGTACCGCCCACGGCGGCCGTGAACTGCACCACCTGCTTGCTCACGCGGTTGCCATCGGCGGCGCGCAGGCTGCCGGGCAGGCTCACGCTCACCAGCTCGCCGGGGGCGAAGTCCTGAGCAGGGTTGAATGTGAGGGTGGTTGTGCCGCCCCCCGTGAGCACCCCCGACCGGTTGCCCCGCCGCTGGCTGCCAAATACCCGCACGTTGCCGGCCGTGGCCGCCGTAATCGGGACCGTGAAAGTGGCCGCAACGTTGCTGGCGCGAGGGGCACTGGCGGCGTTGCGTGATGGGGCAATGCCCGTCAGCAGCACCGGCACCAGGGCGGTGACGGTGAATGGCGCGGGCGATGTGGCCGTGCCGGCCTCTTCCGTCACCACGGTTACCGGGCCGCTGGTGGCGCCGGTGGGCACCGTTACTTCCAGGGCAGTGCCGGTGCCATTCAGCACAAAACCGGGGGCTGCCGTTCCATTGAAAAACACGGCCACTACCTCCGTCAGGGCGGTGCCGGTGATGGTGATGGCTGTGGTGCTGGGGCCGGTATCAGGGTTGAGACTGGCAATGAGGGGAATGGGCAGCGGTGGCAAAGCGCCCACGTTCAGGCTCAGCAGCACGTGCCCCTGCCCATCCGAGGTAATAAGGTCGAGGTCACCGTCGCCGTCTACGTCGCCCAGCGTGACGCCCGTCGAAGTGAGGGGATTCGCTGCGTTCCGGCTCAGCCGCAGGGGGCGGTCCTGCGGGGTAAACGTGCCCGCGGTGTTCAGAAAGGTGAAGACCCGGCCACCTGTGCCCTGGGCCACTAGCACGTCTAGGTCGCCGTCGGCATCGACGTCGCCGGTGCGCAGGCCGCTGGGCGTGCTGCCCGGGGGCAGGGGAAAAGTAGCAAGGGTGCCAAAAGTGCCGGTGCCGTTGTTCGTGCGCAGGCTGATGGACGCGGCCCCGGCATCGGCCGTGAGCAGGTCCAGGTCGCCGTCGCCATCCACGTCCGCCACCACCAGTTCTGCGGGCTGGAGCCCTACCGCGATGCTGACGGCCGCGCCAAATGAGCCGGCGCCGGAGTTCCGGCTCACGCTCACCGTGCCAACGGGGCTGGTGTAAGAGCCGGCGTTGGCGGTGAGCAGGTCCAGGTCGCCGTCGTTGTCGATGTCGGCCAGGGCCACCGACGTGGGACCGGCGCCGACGTTCACCGTCGCCGCCGTGGTGTAAAGCAGCGGCACCGTGCCGTTGTTGTAGCGCACCGTGGCCGAGTTTCCGGCGTTGTTGGCCGTCACGAAATCCAGGTCGCCGTCGCCGTCCACGTCGCCGGCTGCGATGCTTGTGGGGCGGGCGCCCACCGGCGTATTCTGTGCGCCCGTTATCGAGCCGGTGAAGTTGGCTGTTCCGTCGTTGAGGCACACGGCTACCAGCGCATTTTCGGCATCGCCCACCAGCAGGTCGAGGTCGCCGTCGCCGTCCACATCGGCCAGGGCCACGCCGCTGGGCGTTTCGGCCGCTATCAGGCCGGTGTAAAAGCGGTAGCGCCCGGCGCCATTATTCAGGAAAATGCGGCAGCCGTAGAGCGCGCCGGTCGTGACCAAATCCAGGTCGCCGTCGTTGTCGAGGTCGCCCAGCACTTGGTCGCGGTTGCCGGTGTTGCCCACCACGGTGGTGTCGCCGAAAAAGCCGCGCCCGCTGCCGCCCGTGGCGGCCGTGAACTGGTACACGTGCCGGGCCAGTGCCGTGCCGCCCGTGCTGGTGAGGGAGGCGGGGAGGCTCACGCTCAGCACTTCGCCGGGCGCGAAAGCATGGGCGGGCGTGAACGTGAGGGCCGCGGTGCCCCCGCCGGCCACGCCGCCCGCGAGCTTGCCCCGGCGTTGCGCGCCGTACACCCGCAGGTTGGGGGCCGTAGCGGCCGATATGGGCTGAGAGAAGCCCACCGTAACCGCCGCATTGCGGGGCGCGCTCACGGCGTTGCCCATCGGCTGCCGACTCGTAACCGTGACTTGTGCCTGGGCTGCTCCGCTGAGCAGCATCCCGGAAAAAGCCAGTAGGCAGCTCCACTGCAAAAAATGGGTGAAGCGGACGAATAAGGGCCGGATGCGCGGCCTAAAAATGGAGGTAGAAAGTGTATTCAAGCAGCTGCGGATTCTAAAATGGGCGTCCGAATAAGAAATGCCGTCGGCACGTCGGCGCCGAAGTTATTGCACAAATAACCAAACAAAAGGAGGGCTTTTGGTAGATTGAATACGAAGATTCAATGGGCGAAAGCGCCGGCAGTATTTAACTGTATCACTATTGCCGTTTGACAATAGCGTCAGGGTATTATGACCGGGTGAAATTGCCTGGTGGCCACTTCATGTGCGCCTGTTAAAAATGCAAGCTGGCGCCATGCGCGAGCAACTGCGGCGCGCCGGTTTCTGTTGAGGCCCCCATCTTTGTGGGCCCGGCGTTGCACGGCCGGCATAGAATGGTTGTTCTGTGGTCCTGCGTTCGAGGACAAGCATTCCCGCGTTGGTGTTATCATGGCTGGCCTTTACCTCCACATTCCGTTTTGCAAGCAAGCCTGTCATTACTGTGACTTTCACTTTAGCACGTCGCTGGGACTGAAAAGCCAATTAGTAGAGGCCATTGTGCGCGAAGTGGCGCTGCGCCGTGACTATCTCAGGGTCGATACGGTGCTGGAAACCATTTACTTCGGCGGCGGCACGCCGTCGCTGCTCACGGCCGGCGAGTTAGACCAGATTTTCGCGGCCATCCACCGCCATTTTGCGGTGGCGCCCCAGGCCGAAATCACCCTCGAAGCCAACCCCGACGACCTAAGCGCCGCCAAGCTGCAGGAACTGCGCGCCGCTTCCGTCAACCGCCTCAGCATCGGCCTGCAAAGCTTTTATGAGCCGCACCTGCGGATGATGAACCGGGCCCATACCGCCGAAGAATCGACCACGGCTGTGCGCCGGGCGCAGGACGCAGGATTCGAGAACCTTTCCATCGACTTGATTTACGGCGTGCCCGCGCCCGGCCACCACATTTGGGAGGCGGACTTGGCCAATGCCTTTGCGCTGGGCGTGTCGCACGTCTCGGCTTATGCGCTAACCATTGAACCGGGCACGGCTTTCGGCCACCGCCTGCAAAAAGGCACCTTCAAGGCGGCGCCCGACGAGTTTGTGGCCACGCAATTCGAAATGCTGCTGGCTGCCATGCGCGCCCACGGCTACGAGCAGTACGAAATCAGCAATTTCTGCCAGCCCGGCCGCGAGTCGCGCCACAATGGCAACTACTGGCGCGGCGTGCCCTACCTCGGCCTGGGCCCCAGCGCCCACAGCTACGACGGCCACAACCGCCAGTTCACGCTGGCCAACAACCCGCAGTACGTGGCCGCCGTGCTCGAGCGCGGCGAAGTGCCCGTGACGATTGATGCTCTCAGCGCCGTTGACCGTGCCAACGAGTACTTGCTCACCACCTTGCGCACGGCGCGCGGCTGCGACCTGGCCCACCTGCGCACCCACCTCGGCCTCGACTTGCTGGCCACCCGCGCCGGCTACCTCGCCGAACTGCAAGCCAACGGCTGGGCGCGTCTCCAGCACGAAGTACTAACCCTGACCGATGCCGGCAAGCTCCTCGCCGACCACATCACCCTGGAGCTTTTTACCACGGATTAAGCACCGATTACCCGAAATTCACGGATACCTTAGCGCAAGTGCTGGCGTGCTCCGCTCGTTTCGCCATCTTTGGCCTTCCCGCCTTGCTGAAGGCCGAAGGAGGGGGCCGGAATTTCGAAAAATCTGTCTAAATCCGTAATATATGAAGCTACTGAGCGACAGCATTGCCGACGATGCCGACTTTTTTGTGGAGCAAATTCACCTCGTGGCCATTGTCTTCGACAACACCGACGACGTGACCGTGTGGGCCACCACGTTTTTCGACAACGACACGCATTTCTTTCACCTGGCCCTGCCGTTCAAGTCCTTGGATACCCTGCTGGGCCTAGCACACACCCGTGCCGAAGACCTCCAAGAGGAAGTGGCCGATGCCTTGGCGGCCTCCGACTGGCCCGCTTTGCTCGAGTACAATTCCGATGAAAAGCCGCCGGTGCTGCTGCCCAGCGTGGCCCTGAAATTATCGGTAACCTACCCCGTGACGGAAGACGAGGAAACCGACGACGGGGAAGCCCCTGATGACCCGCAGCCGCATAATATTTTTTACCTGGAAGGCGTGTTTGTGCGGCTCGATTCGTAGCCGCCCGCGCTACTTTGTTTGCAACTTAGGCCCTGCTCATGGCTCCGTCCGCCGCCGTATTTTACCTGATTCCCGGGCTGGGGGCCGACGAGCGGGTCTTTCAGTTTTTGCGCCTGCCGGGCGCGGTGCACGTACTGCGCTGGCTGCCTCCCCAAACCCTGCGCGAGCCGCTGACGCACTACGCTGCCCGCCTCGCGGCGGCCGTGCCGGAGGAGCAAATGTGCTGGCTGGTGGGCGTTTCGTTTGGGGGGATTTTGGCGCTGGAAGTCGCACAACTGCGCCCCCTGGCCCGGGTCGTGCTGGTGTCGAGCTTTGCGGGACCCGGCGAGTTGCCGTGGGTGGCGGGTTTGGCGCGGGCCACGGGCCTGCATCGCCTGCTGCCGCCGCAGCTGTTGCCGCGCCTGCCGCGGGTGGCGCAGTGGTTTTTTGGCGTGAAGAAGGAAAGCGAGTATCGGCTGCTGCGGCAGATTCTGCGCGATACCGACCCTGATTTTACGCGCTGGGCCATCGCCCAGCTCGTGCAGTGGCCCGGCCGGCCCGGGGCGCCCGTTGTCCGCATCCACGGCACTGCCGACCGCCTGCTGCCCGCCGGGCCCATGCACAGCCAACACCGGCTGCCGGGCGGCCACCTCATTATTGTGAGCCAGGCCGCCGAAATTAGCCGCATTCTCACCCGCCTTGCCGCAGAAGCTGCGCCGCCGCCAATAAGTTGAGCGTTGCCTTCTATTAACTCCTCGCTGTCCATTGTATCCCACCTATCCCTACGCCGGCCGCACCTACGCCTTCGACCCCGCCGCGCCCATTGACATTTCCTTGCCCCTCGCCCCCGGCGATGACCAAGTAAACTGCTTCTGGGCCGAGCCCGTGCAATTCGACACCATCCGGGTGGGCAGTTTTGTGGGCAGCGTGGCGCTGGGCGGCAGCACCAACTACCAGCGCATCCACGTCACGCCCCACGGCAATGGCACCCACACCGAATGCTACGGCCACATCTCGCCCGACCCGGCCGTGACCCTCAACCAGTGCCTGCGCCGCTTTATGTTCGTGGCCCGGCTGGTGAGCGTGGCCCCGCGCCCGCAGCCTAACGGCGACTTGGTGGTGCTGCTGGCCGACGTGCAAGCCGCCCTCGCCGCGCAGCCCGACCGCTCCATTCCCGAAGCCCTCGTTCTGCGCACCCTGCCCAACGACCCCGCCAAGCGCCGCCGTCACTACTCCGGCACCAACCCCACGTACGTTGAGCCCGCGCTAGCCGAGTTTTTGGTTGAGCACGGCGTCCAGCATTTTCTGCTCGACCTGCCCAGCGTAGACCGCGAAGAAGATGCCGGGCAGCTGCTGGCCCACCACGCCTTTTGGCAATACCCCAGTCAGCCTCGCTACAACGCCACCATCACCGAGCTGATTTTTGTGCCCGACGAAGTCCCCGACGAACTGTATTTGCTCAATATTCAAATTACTAGCCTTGAGCTGGATGCCAGCCCGAGCAAGCCCGTGCTCTACGCCCTGCGGGCGCTTCCTACCGGCTGACCTTATGCCGCCGTGCAACCGTCGCCGCAACGGGAGAATCTAGAGGATGAATTTCACTTCATCCTTTCAGCTATATGCACATTTCTGGTTCCTTTCTGTCTGGCCTGCTGCTCCTGTCCAGTGTCACCTTGAGTAAGGCTCAAACAGCTCCGGGCCCCTCCGCTACTCCGGAGGCTCAGCCCGCCCTGACCGTTGCTCCAGCCGATGCCCCGGCCCGTAAAGTATTGTTGAAGGTGGGATTGAACGCGGGCCGGGCCTTCCGAACCGGCGGAGCTTTCGGACTGAATTCTCGGTTGCCCGTGACGGTGGGCGCCGAATATCTACTGAACTCCAAGTTCACGATATTCGGCCAGGCCGACACGGACTTTAACTTTTTTGAACGCGAGCCATACCCCGGCCTGCGGAACCCGCTGGTTTCGAGCGGCGCCATTGGCGTGGGGGTGCGCTATTACGGCAACCAAGTGCACAACCCGTTTGAGGGCTACTACCTGGGGGCCGAAATTCACACGGAGCTGCGCCGAGCCTACGGCCTGAACACCCGGGCCAATCCCACGCTCAACTTGATTTGTGGGATGCAGCGGCGGCTGGGCAGCAACTTCCTTTTTGACTTAAATGCCGGCGTGGGCATCGGCGCCAATCAGCAAAAGTCTGGCTATAACGGCTATAATCCGTCGCCGCTCACCGTCACCACCCAACTCAACCTCGGCATTTACTTCGGGCGATAGCCGTGGGGTAGCCACAATGCGAAAAAGGCTGCCCCGTGAGGAGCAGCCTTTTTTGTGCTAGAGTAGCAGCAATTAAACTGGTACCGAGAATACTTCGCGGGGCAGAACCGTTACAAAAGAACGGTCCTTGCGGCCTTTCTTGAACTGAACTTCGCCATCAACGAGAGCGAACAGCGTGTGGTCCTTGCCCATGCCTACGTTCTCGCCGGCGTGGTGCTTGGTGCCGCGCTGACGCACGATGATGTTGCCGGCTACGAGGGCCTGGCCGCCGAAGATTTTTACGCCGAGACGTTTGGAATGCGATTCGCGGCCGTTGTTGGACGAGCCGACACCTTTCTTGTGAGCCATGTTATTTAAGCTAATGCTACCGGCAAATGGCCTGTAGCGGCTGGTTTAAGGATGGAATCAGTAGCGTGAGCCAAAAGCTCAAACTAGCCGATGCTGTTAATCATTACTTTGGTAAACGACTGGCGGTGGCCGTTCATCTTCTGGTAGCCCTTGCGGCGCTTCTTCTTGAAGACGAGAACCTTGTCACCCTTCACGTGAGCGAGGATGGTGCCGGTTACGGCCACCTTCAACTCGGGCGCGCCGATGGTGATGGTGCCGTTGTCATCGGTCAGCAGGGCGTTGCCCAGCGTTACGACGTCACCGACGTTGCCGGCTAGTTTGTGAGCGTAAACGAATTTGTTGGCCTCAACCTTGGTCTGCTGGCCAGCTATGTTGACAATTGCGTACATCAGCTTTCGCGGGTTTTTCTGAAATGGGAAGGCAAAAGTACGACTTTGGTTTGGGATTTCCAAGCCTAAGTTGTTAATCGTCATTGGCTGTTTGCGATATCACCCTTCAGAACGGCCTTCAGGTGGATGACGGACTGATTACGGCTGGGTTAAGAAATTTCGGGAATACGTACGTACAGCCCTCGGTTTTGGGGACAAGCGCGCTTATCCACAGATGAAATGTGGATAACTAAGAGAAAAGGGCCTGATTTAGAGGGTGATTTGGGCGAATAGCTGGGCCGTAGAGGTGCGTAAAAATTCGGATGGGCGCTGGCGAAGGCAGCACGGCGTAACGAAAAATTAACGAATAAAAAAGCTAAAAAGGGTGGCAATCCCCCTGCCGGGCTGGGCTATATTTGGTGCTGGAAGCCCAGTAGCTTTTCTGCGCCGTCAGCCAAACAACGGACGACTCTTCGCAGTTGACTTTCCACTTTCCTCGCCGAAATCCGCCACTAAGTCCCGCATTATTTATGGAGCCGCTCCTCGCCGAAAACCCCAACCGCTTCGTGCTATTTCCCATCCAAAACGATGAGGTGTGGCAGTACTACAAGAAGTCGCAGGCCTCGTTCTGGACCGCCGAGGAAATTGACCTCTCGCAGGACCAGAAGGATTGGAACAACCTGAACGACAACGAGCGCCACTTCATCAAGCACGTGCTGGCCTTCTTCGCCGCCTCCGATGGCATCGTGAACGAGAACCTGGCCGTGAACTTCATGCAGGAAGTGCAGATGCCCGAGGCGCGCTGCTTCTACGGCTTCCAGATTATGATGGAAAACATTCACAGCGAGACCTATTCGCTGCTGATTGACACCTACATCAAAGACCCCAAGGAGAAGGACTACCTCTTCAATGCTCTCGAAACCGTGCCCGCCGTGCAGAAGAAAGGCGAGTGGGCCCTGAAGTGGATTAACTCCGAGAACTTCGCTGAGCGCCTCATTGCTTTTGCCGCCGTGGAGGGCATCTTCTTTTCGGGCTCGTTCTGCTCCATCTTCTGGCTAAAGAAGCGCGGCCTGATGCCCGGCCTTACGTTCTCAAACGAGCTGATTTCGCGTGATGAAGGGCTGCACTGCGATTTTGCTTGCCTGCTCTACAGCTACTTGCAAAACAAGCTGCCCGAAGCGCGGGTGCAAGCCATCATTGCCGATGCCGTGCGCATCGAGCAGGAGTTTGTGACCGACGCGCTGCCGGTGAGCCTGATTGGGATGAACGCCAAGACCATGGCGCAGTATATCGAGTTTGTGGCCGACCGCCTGCTGGTATCGTTGGGCTGCGGCAAGATTTACAACACGACCAACCCCTTCGACTTCATGGAAATGATTTCGGTACAGGGCAAAACCAACTTCTTCGAGAAGCGCGTGGCCGAGTACCAGAAGGCCGGCGTGATGAGCGAGCGCAACGACAACATGTTCTCGCTCGACGAAGACTTCTAAGCCACGAGTTCCCGACGCAGTGCCAGCGGTGCAGTGGTTCAGGTTACCAAAGTGAGAGCCGCAGCATTAAGCTTCGGCTCTTCTTTTTAACTCATTCTTCTCCATGAATCCGGACCTTGCATTCACTTCGCCCTGCGTGGCGTGCCGCCGTCGGCTGCGTTGGAACGGCCAGCCGATTTTTACGGATTGCTCGTGCCTCAACCACGGCCGTAGTGTGACTATTGCAGCGTTGGCAGCGGGCGTAAGCGTGGTGGCGCTCGGGCTGCTGTGGCAGTTGCGGCGCCCAACTAAGCGGGTGGCGACATTGCCTTAGGAGCGGCGAATATTTGGATGAAAAGAACGTCATGCTGAGCGCAGCCGAAGCATCTCTACTGCGCAACTAGACATTTCGATTGAATTACTACTGCGGTAGAGATGCTTCGGCTGCGCTCAGCATGACGTTCAGAAGACGTTTAAGGCAAATTCATTGGTCGCTGCCCACACTGTATGGGTTTCTCTTTTGTTACCTTGAGTGCATCAACCCATTTCTGCTGGTGGCATATGCTGGAACTGTTCAATGCGGAGGTGACGCTGGAGCGATTTCCCGGCAAAGGCGGCTGGACGTACGCGCCGGTGGGCCAGTTGCCCTTCAAGGTCAAGACGCATTTTGGGAACCTGAAAGTGAGGGGGCAACTGGACGAGGTGGTGCTGGCAGAGGCTCATCTGATGCCGATGGGCAAAGGCCTACGGTTGCTGCCCGTGAACGCCGAACTGCGCAAGCGGCTGGGCAAGCAGGCCGGCGACGTGGTGCACCTGCAACTGTTTGCAATAGAAGCACCTTCGGCGCTGGCTGTGTCTTTGGCGGACTTCACGGAGTGCCTGGCCGAAGTGCCCGCGGCGCTGGGGGCTTTCCAACAACTGACCGCCGCGGAGCAGCAGGCGTGGCTGGCTTGGGTGAGCCACGCCGAGGCGGACGAGGAGAAGGTCGCGCGCATAGAGCAGGCCATGGCGCAGCTCGGTGGAACGGCGCGGCCGCACAAGGGGCTATTGCCGCCGTCTTGAGTGGCGGGCATGGTACTTGCCCCTCGCCTGAAATCAGATACTTACTATACCCTATGTCGCATTTGTGGCTCGGGCGTCCCGAAAAGCTGCCTAACAACGCATGCGGGCCCAATGTGGAAAACTTCTATATTTTTTCCTTGCCCCCCCAAACCTCAACCGGTAATTTCCGGGATTGAATGAAACGAAGGCCTCGGTTTACCGCGGCTTCTGCGCTACTCTTTCACATCTGACTTAGCAACTTGTATCCGTGCCCTCCGGAGCCGGCTTCTTTTTATACGAAAAAACTCACACCAAAACACTACTGGTATGCTAGTAATTAAACGCGACGGCCGCCGCGAATCCGTGAAGTTTGACAAAGTCACGGCGCGCATTGAGAAGCTGTGCTACGGCTTGCACATGGATTTCGTGTCGCCGATTGCCGTGGCCATGAAGGTGATTGACGGCATTTATGATGGCGTGACGACCATCGAGCTGGACAACCTCGCCGCCGAGACGGCGGCCTCGCTCACCACCAAGCACCCGGACTACGCCATTCTGGCGGCCCGCATTGCGGTGAGCAACCTGCACAAGGTGACCAGCAAGTCCTTCTCGAGCACGATGAAGCGGCTCTACACCTACGAAGACCCCAAGAACGGCGACAACGCTTCGCTGCTGGCGACCGACGTGTGGGAGGTGATTCATAAGAACGCCGCTACCTTGGACTCGGCCATTATTTATGACCGGGACTACAACTACGACTTCTTCGGCTTCAAAACTTTGGAGCGGAGCTACCTGCTGCGCCTGGAGGGCAAGGTGGTGGAGCGGCCCCAGCACATGCTGATGCGCGTGTCAGTGGGCATCCACAAGGACGACATTGACTCGGTTATCAAAACCTACAACTTGCTGAGCGAGCGGTGGTTCACGCACGCCACGCCCACGCTGTTCAACGCGGGCACGCCGAAGCCGCAGATGTCGAGCTGCTTCCTGCTGACGATGAAGGATGACTCTATTGATGGCATTTACGACACGCTGAAGAACTGCGCGCTGATTTCGCAGTCGGCCGGCGGCATCGGCCTTTCGGTGAGCAACGTGCGGGCCACAGGCTCCTACATCAAGGGCACGAATGGCAACTCCAACGGCTTGGTGCCCATGCTGAAGGTGTTCAACGACACGGCCCGCTACGTGGACCAGGGCGGCGGCAAGCGCAAGGGCGCCTTCGCCATTTACCTGGAGCCCTGGCACGCCGACATTTTCGAATTCCTGGATTTGAAGAAGAACCACGGCAAGGAGGAAATGCGTGCCCGCGACCTGTTTTACGCGCTGTGGACGCCCGATTTGTTCATGAAGCGCGTGGAGGAAAACGGCGACTGGACGCTGATGTGCCCCCACGAATGCCCCGGCCTGGACACCACCTGGGGCCCCGAGTTCGAGAAGCTCTACGCCAAGTACGAGCGCGAAGGCCGCGGCCGCAAGACCATCAAGGCACAGGAGCTGTGGTTTGCCATTCTGGAAAGCCAGACGGAGACGGGCACGCCCTACATGCTGTTCAAGGACGCGGCCAACGGCAAGTCGAACCAGCAAAACCTGGGCACGATTAAGAGCTCGAACCTCTGCACCGAGATTATCGAGTACACCGACGCCGACGAAATTGCGGTGTGCAACCTGGCCTCGCTGGCGCTGCCCCGCTACCTCGTGACCGATGCCAAGGGCAACACCACCTTCGACCACGACAAGCTGTACGAGGTGACCTACCAGGCCACGCTGAACCTGAACAAGGTGATTGACGTGAACTACTACCCGGTGCCCGAAACGCAGAAGTCGAACTTCCGCCACCGCCCCATCGGGCTGGGCGTACAGGGCCTGGCCGATACGTTCATTGCCCTGCGCATGCCCTTCGAGAGCGACGAAGCCTCGGGCCTGAACAAGGACATTTTCGAAACCATCTACTTCGCGGCCATGACGGCTTCGAAGGACCTCGCCATCAAGGACGGGCACTACGAAACCTTCCCCGGCTCGCCCCTGAGCCAGGGCAAATTCCAGTTCGACCTCTGGGGCGTGACGCCCGATTCGGGCCGCTGGGACTGGGAAAGCCTGCGCGCCGAGGTGGTGAAGCACGGCGCCCGCAACTCCCTGCTGGTGGCGCCCATGCCCACCGCCAGCACCGCCCAGATTCTGGGCAACAACGAGTCGTTTGAGCCTTACACGAGCAACATTTACGTGCGGCGCGTGCTCAGCGGCGAGTTTATGGTGGTGAACAAGCACCTGCTGAAGGACTTGGTGGCCCTGGGCCTGTGGAACGACGCGATGAAGCAGGAAATCATCGCGGCCAACGGCTCGGTGCAGGGCATTGCCCGCATTCCGCAGCACATCAAGGACCTGTACAAGACGGTGTGGGAGATTTCGCAGCGCCGCATCATCGACCAGGCCGCCGACCGCGGCGCCTACATCTGCCAGAGCCAGAGCCTGAACCTGCACGTGCAAAACGTGAACTTCGGCAAGCTCACCAGCATGCACTTCCACGCCTGGAAGCGCGGCCTGAAAACCGGCATGTATTACCTGCGCACCAAAGCCGCCGCCGACGCCATCAAGTTCACGGTGGAAAAGCAAGCCGCCGAAACCCTGGAGCCCATGGCCCTGGTCGAGCAGAACCAAAGCGACATGAGCTGCTCGCTGGATAACCCGGAGGGCTGCGAGGCCTGCGGGTCATAGAGAACTAGTAACTATGACAAAGTTTCAAGAAGACTTTTTACAAGAATTAGGAGCCCTTCACAGGGCTCCTTTTCTATTTGTAGGTTCAGGAGTATCCCGTCGATATATCAACGCGGAGAATTGGGAGGAACTTCTCAAAAGGTTCTGCACAGTGATAGGTGAGAACTACAATCAGCTAAAGGCTTCTGCAAATGGGGTTTTACCTGCTGTGGCTAGCGAGCTAGCTGATAAAATGTTTGACCCCTGGTGGAAAGATGCTCAGTTTGAAGAGCATAAGAAAAAGTATGAAGGTTCTAATTTAAAACGAGAGTCATGTCTTAAGATTGAAATAGCAGAGCATTTGCAAGGAATCAGTTCAGCAGAAGTTGAAGATGTAGCACTTCAAGCTGAAATGGCGGCTTTTGCTAAAATTGTAGTTGATGGAATTATCACCACTAACTATGACCAATTTCTTGAAAGAATATTCCCGGATTTCAAGCCCTATATTGGTCAAAGCGACCTGCTTTTCTCAGACCCGCTCGGGATAGGAGAAATTTATAAGATTCATGGTTGTTGTTCAAAGCCAGAATCGCTGGTTTTAACTAAAGCAGATTATGCCGATTTTAATCGGCGCAATCCATACTTAGCAGCTAAAATGCTAACAATATTCACAGAGCATCCAGTAATCTTTATGGGGTACTCTGTGAATGATGATAATGTCCAAGCTATTTTAGAATCAATAGTTTACTGCTTGGATGAGGTGGGATTGGACAAATTGTCGAATCGTCTAATTATGGTGCAGTGGAAGCAAGACGCTACTGACCCAATATTGAGCAGTCATAGTTTCTCTTTTAACGGTAAAGCCGTTCCTTACAAAAGGATAGAGTGTTCTAGTTTTCTATGGCTTTTTGAGGCTCTGGCTCAAATCAAGAGGAAAATGCCCCCTAAGTTATTAAGGCACTTACGTGAAAGCGTATACGAGCTGGTTAAGACAACTGAGGCTGTTTCTACGGTATATGTCAGGGATATCGAAGACGATACTGACCTCTCGGAGACAGAAATTGTAATTGGGATAGGTGCTGTATCTACTTTTAAAAAAGGGTTAGAAGCTGAAGAAGCTGAAATAACAGCTAGAGGTTATCAGACATATTCTCAAGCAGAATTGGTAAAGGAGTATATGGTAGACGAAGCAATTTCGACTAACACTAAACATTGCCAGTCTCTTATAGAAGGTACATTGCCAACTTTGCTCAAAAACGTCACTCACATACCAATTTTTAGGTTTCTGCGATGCGGTGGTTTTTTGGAGGATGATGGCTGTTTGAAAGATGTAGCTATTGATGAGCGAGTAATGGATTCCTTTGCCTTCCTCTCTAAGTTGCATACTGACCAGCCAGAGCATTATATCTCAAGGGTGGAAAGGGCTCGATTGCCAACAAATAGTGAAGGCTTTAATGAATGGATGACATCAACCGCAATGAACCAAGTGCTTAACGGTATTGAGTATATCGGTAAAGAACTGATTAAGCTTGATGTCTTACACAGCTTTTTGCAAGAGAATATAAGTGTACTTGAAGGGAAGAACTCTCCTTATAGGACTTCCTATATAAAAGCAGTCGGGCTATATGACTTTCTTAAATATGGAAGGAATGTATCAATTAATCAAGATAATTTTTGAGGAATAGTTTCCTTATAAGCTTCTCCAGCCGCTTCCGCCCCGGGAGCGGCTGGTGTGTTTTTGGGGCTCTGCTTTTAGGCCAGCGTGCTACTTTTGACCGGCACTACTTCGCTTTATCCGAATGAATCTATTTGGACGCAACCACCCGCGTTGCCTCACTGGCCTGCTGGGGCTGCTACTAGGCCTGACGGCCTGCACCGCCACCAAAAACCAACCCGCCGCCGACCTGGCGGCCAGTCCGGCCCCGACTTCGATACTGCTGCTGGGCTGCAACCACTTGGCGGGCCTCTACAAGGTCGATAATCCGAACTCGGACATGCTCACGGCCAAGCGCCAGGCCGAAATAGCCGCGGCCCTCGACCAGCTGCAGCGGTACCAGCCCGACGGCATTCTGGTGGAGGAGTTGCCCGAGCGCCAGGGCCAGGTCGACAGCCTGTACCAGCTCTACCGGCAGGATAAGCTGGACCTGAACACGCTGCCCGGTGGGCGCTCCGAAGTGTACCAGCTGGGGTTTGCGCTGGGCAAGCGGCTGGGGCTGGCGCGCATTCAGTGCGTGAACGCGCCGGGCGGCACGTCCCAAAGCATCCTGAACCAGGGCCAGAACATTGAGCTGTACGAGCAGGCCACCACCCGCTGGCGAACCTTCGCGGCGCCCATCGACAAGGACTTGCTGGCCGGTACTTCCACCGTGCCGCAGTACCTGCGTAGCCTGAACAGCCCGGCCGTGGTGCAGCAGCTGCACGCCTTGGTGTACCGCACGCCGGCCCGCGTCACCAACGGCACCCTCAAACCCGACGCCATGGTGGACGCGGCCTTCGTCAACCCCCAGTACGTGGGCGCCGAGTTCATTTCGGTGTTCTACAACCGCGACCTGAAAATCTATTCCAACATCGTGACCACGCAGCTGGCCACGCGCCAGCGCCGCCAGCTGCTGATAATTGGGGTGCGGCACGTGGGCTCGCTCAAGGGCATTTTCAGCACCGACCCGGCCTACCGGCTGGTGGAAGCCGACAGCTACTTGGGGCGTAAGTAAGGCAGGTGCAGCGGTTGCTGGCGCCAACGGTCTTTGCCTGACAAACTAAACCGGTGGCGTCATGGAAATTCGCGTTGCGTGCTTGCTGCTCAGCCTGCTGGCAGTTCCTGCGCACCACCCCGAACCTGTGTCCCGCCCGGAAGACCCGCGTGAGGAAGCGGAAGCCAGACGCCTGACTCAAGTGGTGGCCACGGCGCCGAACCACCCGGCATTTGCCTGGGCGCACACCCGCACGCCGCACTTCGACCTGTATGCCGAAACCAGCCGGTACACGGCGGCGGACATGCCGGGCCTGGGGGCGCGGGCCGAACGCGCCTTGCGCGACCATTTGGCCCTACTGGGCGCGCCGCCCATGTCCGACCGGGTGCCGTTGTTTTTCGTGCGGTCGCGGGCGCGGCTCAAGTTGCTCACCGGCTACGCCTGGGGCGGGTTTGTGACGCCGCACAACGACGGCGTCTTTTACGTGGCCACCCCCGAGGCCAGGCCCGCGCTGCGCCACGAGCTGATACACCGGGTGTCGCGGGCCACGTGGGGCCTGGAGCCCGAGTTCTGGCTGAAGGAGGGCGTGGCCACCTTTGGCGCGGGCCACTGCGCCCACTATTCGCTGCACGAAGCTGCTGCGTCTTTGCTGCGCGAGCACCGAGCCGTGCCGCTCCGGGAGCTGTCCACCAACTTTCACGGCGTGAACGATATTGTGGCGTACCTGCAGAGCGGCAGCGTGGTGCAATACGTGCACGACACCTACGGCATAGCGGCCGTGCGGTGCTTGTGGCGCGGCGGGCTGGCCGCGTCGGCCGCGGCCACGGGCCTCACGCCCGAGCAACTGGATGCTGCCTGGCGCGCCTACCTCCGGCGCTCTGGTTTTCACCCCCGTCCCGTCGACTGGAACCGCATCAAGCGCCACGGGTGCGAGTAGGCCACGGGCTCGGTTTGAATTAGAAGGAAGAGGTTTTGGGATGGGGTGAGGAATGTGCCATCACGTGGCATGTGGCCTGAGAAACGGAGCTGTCAGTCAGTCGCTGCCCCTGCGGGAGCGGCTGGGGTGTTTGGGGGGCTGGTCGTACTTTGGCAACCGGGCCCTCCATTTGCCTCCGTTGCGTTCATGCCATCTTCCCGAAAGAATCCGGCGGAACCACCGCCCGCGCTGCTGGCCCTGGCCAATGCCGTTCCCAACGTGCTGTGGTCGGCGCTGAGTTTGGTGCCCATCAGCGTGTATTGCTACCAGCACATGGCGCGGCCGTGGCTGTATGGCGGCCTGGCCGTCAGTGCGCTGGCTTTTGGAGTGCCCACGGCGTGGTTCGGCTACTGGCAGCTGAGCCACCGGGCGGCCCCGTACCGCCGGCTGGGGGTGGCGCTGGCCAACCGCCTAACGCAGAACGGCGACTTCGTGAATCGGCTCCTTCGATTCCGCTACCCGGCCTACCGGCATGTGCGCTCCCGGGCCGCATTGGCATCGTTGAAGCGCCATACCTATCATCAGGAGCGGTTCCATTTGGTGTTGTTCCTGTTTTTTCTGTTTGCCAGCCTGTACGCGGCACTCCAGGGGCAGGCGGGCTGGTGTTTGCTGTTCGTGCTCACCAACGTTGGGTATAATCTATACCCGATGTGGCTCCAGCAATACCTGCGTGTCCGGCTGGCTTTTCGCATTCCTTAAGTGGCTGGTCCCGCGTTGGGAGCGGCAGCGTTGGGTGGGGGCAGCCGTAATCGTGCTTAGTTTCGAGCCGCTGCTGAAGCTGCAGTGGGGCGCACTGCCCATTCAATATTTGCCGGCCGGGAGGTAGTGCGCCCGGCCGTCTACTTTCTTATTTGGTATGAACACCGCGTGGCATTTCCCTTTCATGATACTGGTGTCGCTGCTGGTGTTCTGGCTGATGGTCCGGCTTATTCTGCCCCAAGAGGAGTTCCGCGCCAAACAAGCCCAGATTGGGCTGCTGGCCCTGGTTGTGGTGGTTTTTGGGATGCTCTTTGGGAAGTATGGCGCCACTTTCGGCCTGCCCTGGTGGGTGTATTATCCCATCCCGATGCTCATCACGGTGTTGCTACCGCCCGTGGTGTTGAAGATGAATAGGCAGAAAACGGCGGCTTATTTGGTGCTTAGCTTTTTATCCGCGCCGTTTATCCACGTGCTGTTTTCCTTCTTCCTGGGTTGGAGAGAGTACATGCCTTTCTGGAAAATCCCCGCGCTCAGCAGCTACTTGGCATAATCTACGGGCAGCTCATTCCTGCCAAAACCGCGCCCGGGTGGCAGCAGGCCTCGTGCTTGGTATTATCACCAGCCGCTGCTGCGCTGGGAGCGGCCTAGAGGCAATCT
Source organism: Hymenobacter jeongseonensis (assembly GCF_015694725.1). Taxonomy (GTDB): domain Bacteria; phylum Bacteroidota; class Bacteroidia; order Cytophagales; family Hymenobacteraceae; genus Hymenobacter; species Hymenobacter jeongseonensis. The sequence goes on from NZ_JADQDQ010000001.1 coordinate 507,283, forward strand.
GGTTTTGGAAGCGACGAACGCAAAAAAGGCCGTCGTGCAACGCAAGGCATTGCACAACGGCCTATAGCCAGAGCTACTGTTGAGCTAAGCGGGCTGGGCATACACGCGGGCCAGGTGCTCGGGCAGCGTGACAGGGGCCCGGCCCAGCAGTTGCTGGAAGGTGTCGCTGGGGTGGTTGAACTCGTTGTTGCGCATGGCTTCGGTCATGCCCACCAGCATCTGAATCACGGGTTCGGGCGTGTGCTGGGCGCGCAGGCCGGCAGCCATGTCTTCGAGCGAAACGGGCACGTACCGCACCGGCTGGCCGGTGGCGGCGCCGAGGGCGGCGGCCACGTCGGCCATGGAGTAGGCCGGGGCGGGGGCAATGTCGTAGGTTTTGTTTTCGTGGCCGGGGCTGGTGAGGGCGTTGGCCAGGGCTTGGGCAACGTCGGCGCGCAGCGGGAAGGCCACTTTGCCGTCGCCCACCGCCGAGTACAGGAGGCCACTCTGCGCGGCGTCACCCACCAGCATCGGCACCAAATCGAGGTACAAGCTCACGCCAAAAATGGTGTAGGTGAGGCCCGACGCCTTGAGGTATGCTTCGGTTTCGAAGTGGCTGGCCGCGGCGGCAAAGGCCGAGCTAGGCGAAGGCCGCAGCATGCTGGTGTAGAGCAAGTGCTTCACGCCGGCCTGCTGCGCCGCGTCGATGGCGCGGCGGTGCTGCGCGGCGCGGTCTTCCAGGTCGCTGCTCGAAATAAGCAGCACTTTGTCGGCGCCCTGGAAGGCAGCCACCAGGGAGGCGGGGTCGTCGTAGTTGCCGGGCCGAACCTGCACGCCCAGCGCGTGGAGCGGGGCGGCCTTTTCGGGGGTGCGGGCCAGGGCCACAATGCTGGCGGGCGCTACGCCGGCGGCGAGCAGGGCTTCGATGGTGGCGTGGCCAAGGTGGCCGGTGGCGCCAGTGATAACAAACATGGGTTGATAATTAAAGGGTAGTTACTTTTGGTAACTCAAAAGTATTGGCCCGGTTTACCACCCACAAGAAGGCACCTCCAGTTGCCTAAGGCACATGAACATAACCATTGCTGACCCTCAGCCGCATACGATGGCCCAGGTACTGAAAGAAATATTGCTGTTTCCAGCAAACGGGGCGGGCATTTGCCCCGTGCGCGACGTGCTGGACCGCATCGGCGACAAATGGTCGCTGCTCATCATCCTGAACCTGGGCGCCGAAGAAAACCTGCGCTTCAACGAGCTGCGGCGCCGGGTGGCGGGCATTTCGCAACGCATGCTCACCGTCACGCTCCGCAACCTGGAGGCCGACGGCCTGGTAGACCGCACGGTATATGCCGAAGTGCCACCCCGGGTAGAGTATCGCCTCACCGACCTGGGCCACAGCCTGACCGGCGTGGTCATCGGACTGACAAATTGGGCCACGGCGCACACACCAGCTATTGCGGCGGCTCGGGCAAGGTTTGCAGGGTAGGGGCGCGGGAGTTGCCGGGGGGCGGCCGTTGCACCGGGCACGGGTGGCGGTGAATTCGGTTTAGGTGAGCACCTGCAGGCCGGCTTTGCGGTATTGAGTCAGCAGCGCGGCGGGGGCGCCCGGGTCCGTGACCAGCGTGCCCACCAGCGATAAGGGTGCAAATTGAAAGTATTTGTCCTGTTCCAGTTTGCTGGAGTCGCAGAGCAGGTACACGTGGCGGGCCGCCGCCGCCGCCGCGAGGCTGATGGAAGCTTCCTGCTCGCTGTTGGCACTGAGGCCCCGGGCGAGGGAGAGGCCATCGACGCCCAGAAAAGCTTTGTCGACCTGGTAACGGCGGAGCTGCTCGGCGGCCACCAGACCGTGCATGGCCTGCCGCTCGGCGTCCACTTCGCCCCCGGCCACCACCACTTGCACCGCGGAGCCCGCCAACTCGAAAAGCACGGGCAAGGAATTGGTGACCACCCGCAGCTTGCGGTGGCGAATGAGCCGGCACAGCGGAAACGTGGTGCTGCCGCAATCAATAAAAAGGGTGTCGCCGTCGGCAATCTGGGCCGCGGCCAGCCGGCAAATGTGCTCCTTCTGGGCCAAGTGGGCCGTGGCTTTGCGGGCGAAGGCCACCGGGTCTTTGGCCACACGGGGTAGCACGGCGCCGCCGTGGGTGCGCACCACCAAGCCCTTGGCGGCGAGCTGCGCCAAGTCGCGCCGAATGGTGATGGGCGTGGTCTGGAGCTGGCGGGCCAGGTCGGCCACTTCCAGGCTGCCGTGCTCGTCCAGAATAGCCAGCAGGTGCTGCTTGCGCAATTGGAAATTCATTCTGTTTGTGTTACTTACCTCAAGTAATCACAAATAAACAGAGGTGAACACAAACGAACAAGTGCCCATGATCAACGAACACATTCGCCTGCGCGAACAGGAGGTTTTATCCGACAACTGGTACACCCTGCGCAAAATAACTTTCGACTACCAGCGAAAAAATGGCACTTGGGAAACCCAGTCGCGCGAGGCCTACGACCGCGGCAACGGGGCCACCATTCTGCTGCACAACCCGGCGGCCGACACGGTGGTACTTACCCGGCAGTTCCGCCTACCCACCTTCGTCAACGGCAATCCCACGGGCATGCTCATCGAAACCTGCGCGGGGCTGTTGGACGACGAGCATCCCGACGCCGCCATCATTCGCGAAACGGAGGAGGAAACCGGCTACCGCCTCACCGCCGTGGAGAAAGTGCTGGAAGCCTACATGAGCCCTGGCTCGGTTACCGAGCGCCTGTACTTCTACCTAGCCGAATACTCGCCCAAAACCGAGCGCGTGGCCGGGGGCGGTATCGAGGAAGAGGAAATCGAGGTGCTGGAACTGCCCCTGGCTCAGGCGTTGGCCATGGTGGCTTCCGGCGAAATCCAGGACGGCAAGACCATTATGCTACTGCAGCACCTGCGCCTGCGGCAGCTTACGGCCTGAAGTCGCTGGCCGCTGGGCAAGCCGCCGGTGGCCAAAAAGGCGCTTCACTAGCGGCGGTGCCGTGCCAGAGCGATGGGGAAGAATTTTAGGGCGAAGCCAATACCTTAGGGCCTTGCTCTTCAGGCGCTGCCCATGAAACCAACCCTTGCGAAACTGCTTCACCGCCTAAAACCTCTCCTGCGCAACGCTTGGTTTGGGGGCGTATTGCTGCTGGCTCCGGCCGCGGCCGCCCAGCCAACTGCGCGCCGCGCCCCAGCCAATCCGCTCAATGACTACCTCGGCACCTACGAGTACCAGCGGCAGTACGGCACGCTGCAACTGCTGCCCCGCGACAGCGTGCTGCTAGCCGTCATCGACGAGGCCGAGTACCCGCTGCGCCGGCTGCGGCGGGACCTGTTTCTCAACGGCCAGGGCGACACCATTCCGTTTCGGCGCGACGCGGCCGGAGCGGTGGCGGGCTTTGTGGAGCGCGGCACCTTCTACAAGCGGCTTTCTGGCACCACGGCCAAGGCACCGGCCTCGATGTACGCCCGGCGCCTGCCCAACGGCCGCCGCCCGCGCTACACCTACCAGCCGCCCGCGGCCGTGGCCGCCGACGGCCTGCCCACCGCCAGCCTCGTCAGCGTGGGCCTCAGCCCGGTTCCGCTGCGCGACATGGTGCAGGCCCTGATTGACGAGCGGCAATACCCTGGCGTGCACAGCGTGCTCATTTGGCACCGCGGCAAGCTGGTGCTGGAAGAGTATTTCTATGGCTACGACCGGCAAAAGCTCCAGCAGCTGCGCTCGGCCTCGAAGAGCTTCGTGTCGGCGCTGGTGGGGGCGGCGGTGCAGCGCGGGGCCATCAAAAGCGAGCAGGACCGGGTGCTGCCCTACTTCAAATACCCCGGCTACGCCCACCCCGACGCCCGCAAGCAGGACTGGACCGTGCTGGATTTTCTGACCATGCGCACCGGCCTCGACTGCAACGACAACGACGGGGGCAAGTCGGCTGGCAACGAGGAGAAGATGTACCCGCAGCCCGACTGGGTGAAGTTCGTGCTCGACCTGCCCCTGACCAGCGATGCTGGCAAGCAGGGTTCCTACTGCTCGGGCGCGGTGGCGGTATTGGGCAAGGCGGTAGAAAATGCCACTGGCCAGCCCCTGCCGCAGTTTGCCGAAGCCAGTCTGTTCAAACCCCTGGGCATCAAACACTACCAGTGGAATTACCGCCTCGACAATACCAACCCCACCGTGGCCCAGCTCTACCTCGCCCCGCGCGACTTCCTCAAGTTCGGAGTGCTGTACCTGCAAAAAGGCCAGTGGCAGGGCCAGCAGGTGCTGCCCGCCGCCTGGGTCGCGAAGTCGTTTGGCAAGTACAGCCAGCTGGGCAGCAAGCCGTACGGCTACTTGTGGTGGCACCAGCAGTTTCAAGTAAATGGCCAAACTGTGGAGGCCCACATGGCCTCCGGCAACGGCGGCCAAAAGCTCTACGTGCTGCCGGCCCTCGACGCGGTGGTGGTGTTCACGGGCGGCAACTACAACTCCGAGCGCGACACACCACCCAACGAGCTGATGCCGAAATATGTGCTGCCGGCGTTGCTGGCCGCGAAAAAGTAAGCGGAAGAGCTTATTCCTTCATCACGCGCTGGGTTTGCTGGAAGCCTTGGCCCTGCAGCTTCAGCACGTAGATGCCCGGCGCCAAGTGTGTCGTGTAGCGGTTGAGCTCGGCTTGCAGCATGCTGGCCGACCCTTGCAGCGACAGCAGCCGGGGACCCTGCGGCAGCGAAAAATCCAGCGTGAGCCGGCCGGCGCTAGCGGGTATTTTATCGAGGCTAAACGCCACCGAACCCGCCGCCGGGTTGGGGTACACAAACAGGCGGGTGCCGCCCCGCGCCGACGCCGCGTTGCTGATGCCGGCGAAATTCACCCCGATGAGCACCGGGTCGTGGTCGGAGCAGCGGAAGGGGTTGGTTATGTCGGTGGCTTCGCCGGCCTGGTCGTACTCCAGCATCACGGGCTCGGCGGAGTTAATGTGCCACTTCTGTACGTCGAGAAAGCCCACCAGGTTGGATGTAATCACGGCGTGGTCGAGGGAGCCGGTGAGGCCCTTGAATACGTAAGATGCGCTGGTGGGCGGGGTAGCGGGCACCAGCCCGGCCGCCCGCATGATGTCGATGGGGTCTTCCTCGTAGTTGGCGTTGTAGTCGCCGGCGCTCACCACGCGCACGGCCCCGGCCGGTATCACTGTTTTGTTGATGAACTGCACCAGCGCCGTGGCTTGGGCCTTGCGGCGGGCATTGGAGCCGCCCTGCCCGTCATTCTGGTCGGCATCGTCGCCGCTGCCGCTGCCCTTGGACTTAAAGTGGTTCACCACAAAGCCCAGCGTATCGGGCCGGGCCTTGCGCTTGGTGATGAACACCTGGGCCAGGGGCGGCCGCTCAAACACGCCCTGCACCGTGGCCACCATGGGCGGGCCCAGCGGCGCCACGGCCGCGGGCTTGTAGAGGATGGCGTTGTGAATCTGGTCGGTGTTGTTGGGCTGCTTGTTGGCGTCGCCGTCGTTCACGAAGATGTAGGTGTTGGCGCCCATCGCCTCGTTCAGGCCATTCACCAGGTCCTGAATGGCCGAGGTGGAGCCGTTGCCGTCGTTTTCAATTTCAGTGAGGCCCACGATGTCGGCGTTCATCTGGCGCAGGGCGGTAATGATTTTGGTGCGCTGGCGGGCAAAATCGGCCGGCGTTTTGGCCCCGCGCGAGGTGGGGAAGCCGCCGCCCTCGCCGTCGCCGTTGAAGTAGTTCAGCACGTTGAAGCTGGCCAGTTTCAAATCCAACGGCCCGAAAACAGGCGGCGCCTGCGGCCGCGACGTGCGCACCGTGGGCGCCTGAGCGCCAGCCAGAGGCTGCAAACGCCACTTGCCAAAGCCGTAGCCCAGAATGCCGCGCAGGTTGCTCACGGTGCTGCCCACCCGCACCGTGCCGTATTTAGGGTCCAGGTAGGGGATGGGCGTGGGGTTGGACGCGGCGCTGCCGTCGTCGAGAATGAGGCTGCGGCTGTCGTTGGCGGTTTGGTAAGCCGTGACGGCGGCCAGGTTGCGGGTGCCGGTGCTGCTGGTGCCGGTGGCGGGCTCGTCGTTGGGGTCGATGAACTGCGTGGGCTGGTACGTCACGCCCTCGGCCGAGAGCGTGAGTTCGCCGCGCTGCTTCAGGCTGTAGTTGTCCGTGACGGTGAGCGGCGCTGCAAACTGCACCCGCATGCCCTCGTAGCGCTCCATCTCCCGAACCGAAAACGAGGCATTCTGGAGCGTGACGAAGTCGGGCAGCGCATTGCCCTGCGACAGCACGACAATCTCTGGCTCCAAAAGCACGGCTTGGGTGAAAGAGGGCGCGCCGGCGTCTTCCCGCACCGTGCCGGTGATGCGCACTTTGTCGCCCACGGCCACGGTGGGGTCCTTCTGCACCACAAAAATGGCATCCGACGTCGCAGGGTTGCCGTCGGCGGTGGCCGTCTCGTCCTGTACATAAAAGCCGGCCGGGTTCAGGCCCGCGTACACGCCCGTCACCACCGCCTCAATGGTGTGGGTTCCGCCCTTGGCCTCATTGCCAGTGCCTTGGATGGTGCCAATAGGAGCGGCGCTGGCCTGGGCCGCACCCAGCAGAAAACCGGCGAAGAGAATGAGCGTGGAGCGCATCGAAAAAAGCTACATAAGGAGAACAGGGGTAAATATATCTGCCACAAAATTTATAACTCGGATTTCTTTGCCGCCGCCGCCGCGGCCAGAACCGTAGCCGCGGCGGCCAGGACGGCCGTGGTAAAATGGGGGCGTATTTTCCCAGGCTTAAGCGGGGCCGAACTTCCCCGGTCCCTAGCGCCGTACCAAGCCGAACCGCCCGCCGCGCACGTCAAAAATGACGGTGTGGTCGCTGAAAGGCTCGTTGCCCAGCATGCCGCCCATGCCCGAGAAGCGCATCAGCATGTTTTGCATGAAGCTGGTGCCCTCGATGTACGTCACGGTACGCAGCGGCAGGGCCTCGGCTCCCAGCTGCAGGGCCGCTGCCGTGGCCACCGTGTGCGAGGTTAGGGTTTTGCCCCAGGAGTTGACGCCCACGGTGTGCGCGGGCGCGCCGGGCTGGGCCATGGCCTGCCAGCTGGCCTGGCTAGTGAGCAGGTTGAAGGCACTGGCGCCCGAATCAAAGAGCAATTGCTGGTCTTCGCCCTGCAAGCCCATGTTCAGCAGCACGCGGCGGTTGGTGAACGCCAGCGGCCCGAAGATGGCCCGGCGCGCTAGGCTGTCGGGTACCTCGTTGGCCAGGCTGAAGCGGCGGCTGGCGTAGTCAATCACCAGGGCCCGGTCGGCCAGCACATCGGCCCCCAGCGTCCCGATGATGAAGGGCGCGGTGCTGTCGGCGGGCAGTTGGGCTTGGCCCTGGGGCAGCACCAGCATCCAGAGGGCCTGCACCTGCCCCCGGCCCAGGGCAAAGCGGACGTTGCGCACGGTATCGAGCTGCGGGGCGCCGACGAAAGGCAGGGCGGGGTAGCGGCCCTGGAGCGCGGCCAGCGAGTTGGCGTAAAGCACCGAGTAGGGCGCCCCCGTGTCGAACTGCAGGTAGCAGGTGCGCGGGCAGCCGGGCAGCTGCACCGGTACCAGTAGCACTGCGTGCGGCATGTTCCGGCCCCGGGCGGTATCGGCCAGCCAGGTGAACTGGCAGGAGGCAGGCAGCCCCGCTACCACCAGCTGATTGGGCGGCGGCATGAACTTCTGGCGCATGTAGAAATAGCCGCCAATGCCGCTGGCAACGAACAGCGCCAGCACCGAAAAAAGAACTTTGAAAAGGGGCCTCATGGGATGGGGAGCGGAGGGGTTTGGTATGGCCCAAAAGTATCCGGCTACTCCCCCAAAGCCCTGCGTCATCTTCCCGTCATTTTGCCGCCACTTGGCTTAACTCGTTGATGGAAAGCGAATTTGATTTGACTCTTCCCGCTACAGCCGGAACCGGTAAACATCAAGCCGGCCCTGGCGGAGCTGCCGTTGGTAGTACACCACGGTGAGCACATTGACCGCATACGTCAGTACCAGCACGCCCAGAAACATCCCGGGCAGTACCACTTGGTAGTAATGGCGGGCCACCATCTGGGCGCCGATTGCCAGCATGAAGGCGAAGAAGCAGCCCACCTGCCACAGCACCTGGAAGCCCAGCACCCGGCGACCCAGCGCGGCCACGTGCGCGGTGCTGTGGCGCCGGGCGTGCCACAGCAGCCACGGCACCACCAGGTTGAGGAAGGGCAGAACGAGAAAGCTGAGCGCGCTCAGGTTAAGCAGCTGCAAAAACTCGGGGTCGTCGGGCAGGGCGGGGGCAACGACGAGGGCTGGGGTCGGGGCCGGGAGCGCCGCCCCGGCTGGCTCGGGCTCGTGGCGCAGGGCCTCGAGCGGCACTTCCAGGGCGGCGGCCAGGGCCTGCACGGTGTGGCCGCGCGGCACGGTTTCGCCCTGCTCCACCCGCTGAATGGTGCGCAGACTTACGCCGGACTGTTCGGCAAGGACTTCCTGGGATAAGCCCTTGCTTTTGCGCAGGGCCGAAATGCGAGCGGCAGAAAACATGAACCTGAATCGAGGGGGTGCACCTGGCAATAAAGGTAGAAGGTGCAGGAGCTTTTCAGCCCCGCTGGTTGGCGGAACGCGGGGCTGCTTTGGGCCCCTTCACAGCCCATGGGCGGTGAAGAGCTACTTCTGAAGCGGAAGCGCGGTGGCGGCTATATAATCGGGGTCCACCGCGGCGGATTCGGTGTCGAGTGGCACGGCGAAGCTGCTGAGCCACTCGTAGGCCGCCGCCATCTCATCGAAAATGGCCACCTGGGGCTTGCGGTCAACGAAGGCCGACATCAGGTCAACATTGCTGCGGGAGCCGAGCAGGGGGCTGTGCACCCAGGCCACGTACTCCAGGCCCACTTCGGCGGCCTGCGGCAGGTAGTCGTAGGCGACCCATCTCGCCAGCTCCCAGCTCGTTTCGGTGATGTGGGTATTGTCGTTGAGGATTTTATGAGCGCCGGTTTGTTGGATGAGTACTGACAATTGCGCGCAGGCCGCCTGCACGAGGGCCAGGTCTTGCGGCCCTTTCCAATCGAGGTAAAGCCACGCTTTTGCCGCATCGTAGTGCACATCCAGGACTTCAGAAGTCAGCAAGAGGTCAAGAGACATCAGGGGACCAACAGGTGTGAGTGAATAGTAAATATACGGATTGCCTCCTTGTGTTCAGTTATTTATGGTAAAATCACAATTATAAAACTTTCTATGCGAAAGACGTAATTGGCTGATTGCCTTTGGAAGCAAGGCCCGCAAAGGCTTGCTTCGTCAAACCAACCCCTTATACTGGCTCAAATGCCGTATACCCACCCTATGATTCCGCTGATAACCCACACGCCCCGCCTCCTGATACTAGCCGCCAGCCGGGCGCTGCTGACGGCCGAGCTGCACAAGCCGCAGTATTTCCCTGTGCTACTGGGCGCGGCCCTGCCCGCCGACTGGCCACCCGGCGAGTATGACCGCGAGGCTATGCTCTATTTTCTCGACCAACTCACGGCCGGGGGGCGCACCGCCGCCGGCTGGTACGGCTGGTATGCCCTGCGCAAAGCCACCGACGACACGCCCCGCACGCTCATCGGCGCCGGTGGCTTTATGGGGCCGCCCGACGCGGCCGGCTCAACCGAAATTGGCTACTCCATTGCCGCCGATTGGCGCCAGCAGGGCTTGGCTACCGAGCTGGTGGCCGGGCTGGTGCAGCAGGCCGCCGCTACCGGCATGGTGCGCCATCTGGTGGCCCACACCGCGGCCGATAACCTGGCTTCGCAACAGGTATTGCTGCGCAACGGATTTGCCATGGTTGGCTTTGCCCCCGACGGCCGCATGCGCTTCGAACGCGCCGTGGAACCTACAGCGGAGCCGATGGGGCAGTGACGCCTACCAGGACCCGGACCGCAAAAACAGCCAACCTGATAAGGAAGCCGTAAAAGGCTTGAAACCGTTTTTTCACCTCCTTATCTCCGGCGCCATGCATCGTCTGTTGTTAATAGTTTTCGCATTTCTCTGGGCCGGGCTGGGCCAGCCCATGGCCGCGCAGTCTGGCGGGGATGCCGGGCTACCGCCCCGCCCCACGCCCTTCAAATTTGTGAACGACCAGGCCCAAATGATGGCCCCGGCCGATGCCAAAAAGCTGGAAAGCGGCCTGCGTCGCTACGCCGACAACACCGGCACCCAAGTGGTGGTGGTGACGGTGCCGTCGCTGGACGGCCGCACAGTGGCCGACTACGGCCGGGCGCTGGGCGAAGCCTGGGGCGTGGGCCAGCGCGACAAGAACAACGGCATTGTGGTGCTCCTCAGCAAGCAGGAGCGGCAAGTGACCATTCAGCCCGGCAGCGGCCTCCAAAACACGATTACGCCCAGCGTTACAAGCCGCGTTATCAGCGAGATGACGCCGGGTTTCAAGCGAGGAGACTATTTCGCGGGGCTGCGCACGGGCCTGAATACGCTGATGGCCACGGCCAACCCGGATTCGGCGCCGCAGGGCGCGCAAACCAATAACGCTTCGGCTGCCGGCACCGGGGCAGGGGCCGATGCCAACCTAACGGCCCCTGGTGCGGCCGATGTGGACGTGGCCAAGTCGCCGGGCGTGGAAAACGACCCGCTCCTGACCCCGCCCAGCACCGATTCAACCCCGTCCGGCTTCGGCATTGGCACCATCCTGATGATGGTAGTGGCCGGTGGCGGACTGCTGTGGGTGGTATCGCGGCTGTTCCGCCGCAAGAGTGCGCCTGAGGCTGCCCCTGCTTCGTCTTCTGCTTCGGCGAGCCCCGCCCCGGATTTTCTGCCCAATCGCAACCCCAATGTTGGCCCCAATAACGGGCCCGGCAACGTGCAGCGCGGCGGCAGCAACTTTGGTGGAGGAGGCTTCGGCGGCATGGGCGGTATGGGTGGCGGCGGCATGGGCGGCATCCTGGCCACTGGTGCGGCAGCGGCAGCGGGCGCTTACCTGGGCAACCGCATGGCTTCGGGCCACGAAGCCCCGGGCCAGGGCCTGGCCGGCGAAGGAACCAGCAATTTCGACCCCAACACCGCGGCGGGAGCGGCCGGGGCGGGCGCTGTGGGCACTGGCGCGGCCAACGACTATTTCTCGACCCGCGACGGCGGCTCCGACACCCCGGCCCCGGACTATTTCTCCGCCGATGAGTCGGCCGATAATGCTTCGCCCGACTATTTCTCTTCCGACGACAACGCTTCTTCGTACGACGACCCCTCGTCCGGCGATGTGGGCGGGGGCGGATTCGATGGCACCGACGACAACAGCGGGTCTTGGTAGGTTGCGAACGCTAGAACAACCAGAACAAAGCGAAGGGCTGCGATGCGAAATGCGTCGGGGCCCTTTTCTTTGTCCGGCCGGCGCTGCTGCCGCGTTTCTCACTTTCCCCTGCTCGCCAGGGCTATTCAACCGTTATGTCAAGTAGCAATGCCGCCGGGTTTGGGTTGCAAGCAGTGCCGATGCTGGAAACCAGCCGCCTGCTCATGCGCGGCTACCGGGCCGATGATTTCGCCGCCTACGCGGCCATGGGCCAAGCCCCCGACTTCTACCGCTACCTCAGCCCCGGCCCCATGCCCACTGAGGACGTGTGGAGCATGCTGCTGCGCAGCACCGGGCACTGGGCCCTGATGGGCTACGGCTTCTGGGCCATTGAGGAAAAAGCCAGCGGCCGCTTCATCGGGGCCATCGGGTACGTGGACCGCAAGCGCAACATCGAGCCGCCGATTGGCGACACGCCGGAAATTGGTTGGGTTTTGGCGCCCGACACCCACGGCCAAGGCTATGCTACCGAGGCCGTGGCCGCCGCCATTGCCTGGGGCGATGTGCACTTTCACCACGCCCGCACCATGTGCATCATTCATCCCGATAACCAACCGTCGCTGCGCATTGCCGAAAAATTTGGCTACCGCGAATACGCCCGCACCACCTACAAAGGCGAACCTATTGTGATGCTGGAGCGTGCCGGCCGCGGGTAGCATCTTTGCTGCTATTCAGCCTCCACTACTAATTGTATGCCTACGCATTTTGACAGCATCATTTTTGACCTCGACGGCACCCTTTGGGATGCTTCGGCGGCCATCACCCTGGCCTTTCAAACGGCCCGAAACAGCGTCGGCTACATCGATAACGACGTGACCCTGGCCCAGGTGCAGGCCGTGACCGGCCAGCCCTACGAAGTGGTGTACGAACGGCTGTTTCCCAACCTGCCCGCCGATAAGTTTGAGGAGTTTCGTGCGCTTTGCGCCCGCCACGAGTTGCAGGCCGCGCAACAGCCCGGCGGCACGTTGTATTCCGGCCTGGAAGCGGTGTTGGGCTACCTGCGGGGCCGGGGCTACCGGCTGTTCATTGTCAGCAATTGCCAGTTGGGCTACGTCGAGGCGTTTTTTGAGAACAGCCGGCTGGCTTCCTATTTCGAAGGCCACCAGTGCTTTGGCACTAAGAAGCTGCCCAAGTCGGAAAACATCCGGCAAGTGGTGGCGCAGTTTGGGTTGCAAGCGCCCGTGTACGTGGGCGACACCCCCGGCGACCTAGCGGCCAGCCAGGCCGCGGGCGTCCCGTTCATTTTTGCCACCTACGGATTTGGCCAGCTCACGGCGGCCGAAGCCCCGGTGCGCATCGACCAGCTCAGCGACTTGCAGGCGATTCTCTGAACGAAATGCCCGCCGTTGCCCCATCTGCAAACGCGGCTTAGCGCTGGCTTTCCAGCGTTTGCATGGGCGTGGCTACTTCCACGTTTGAGGTGTTGGGGAAGGCCAGGAAATGGGTGACGCGCGGCGCCTCCGGCCCGCGGTGAAACTGGCGCACCTGGGCCTCCACGGCCAAGTCTTCGCGGGTGAAGCGGTGGTGCTGGCGCTGGTGCTCGCCCCAAGTGGCCACGTAGAAAAACTCGGTGATTTGGGTGGGCCGGGCCACGTCGGAGAACACGCCGGCCCGCAGGGCGCCGTCGCGGAGCCGCAGCCGTTTGAGCTGCTCGGCCGCGGCCCGGAAGGCGGGCCAGTCGGCGGGTTCTACCTGGTATTCTATCATCACCACCACGGGCCCGTCGTCGGGGTCGATGTGGTTGTCGGCGTCGGGGTCGGGCCAGTGTTCGGCGGGAGCCAGGTCGAGGTTTTCGGCCGAGCGCATGGGGAAGGGCACGGCCAGCAGGGCGCTGAGCAGCATCCAGCCGGCGGCCACCAGCAGCGCCATTTCCAGGGTGCTGTGGTCGGCCAGCTGGCCCCACACCAAGCTGCCCACCGACATGCCCGCCTGAAACACCAGCATGTAGACGCTAATCACGCGGGCCTGCACCCATTTGGGCACGCTCAGCTGCACGGTGGTGCTGAAGCTGGTCATCACCATCAGCCACGCAATGCCGGAGCAGAACATCACGGCGTACAGCAGATAAATCTGGGTGATGAGGGCCAGGGCCACGTTGGTGCCCGCAAATACCAGCACGCCCAGCAGCACGCGCTGGTTGAAATTGAGCCGGTTGCCCGCCCGGCCCATCAGAAACGCGCCGGTCACGGCGCCCGCCCCCAGCCACGACAGCATGACGCCGTAGTGCCCCGAGCTCAGGTTCAGCTTGCGGGCAATCACCACCGACATCAGCCCCCACATGGCCGCCGTGCCAAACGAGAAGGCAAACGTGCGCACCAGCACCCCGTAAATGGCCGGCGAATACTGCACGTAGCGCATGCCGGCCCGCAAGGCCCCCATAAAATTCTCGGTCGGGCCACTGGTCACGGTCGCTTCGCGCTTCCAGAAGTACACCACCAACCAGGTGCCCAGAAACGAAATTCCATTCAGGGCAAACACCCACCCCGGCGAGTAATAGGCAATGACGGCCCCGCCAATGGCCGGCCCAATGGCCCGCGCAATGTTGTTGCTGACCCCGTTCAGGGTAATGGCAAAGGGCAGGGCCGTGCGGGGCACCAGCTCCACGGTCACGGTTTGCCAGATGGGCGCGTTCAGGGCCGCGCCCATGCCCAGCAGAAACGTGAAGCCCAGCACGCCCAGCGCCGAGATGCCGCCCGTGAGCGTGAGCACGCCCAGCACGGTGGCCACCACCGCCATAAACGCCTGCGTGAACAGCAGCAGCTTGCGGCGGTCAATCAGGTCGGCCATGGCCCCGGCGGGCATGCTCAGCAGAAAGGCCGGCAGGCTGGTGGCCGTCTGCATCAGGGCCACGAGCAGGGCCGAGGTGGTGAGGGTGGTAACGAGCCATACGCCGGCCACGTTTTGCATCCAGGTGCCCACGTTCGACACCAGCCCCGCAATCCAGACGGCGCGGAACACGGTGTACATAAAAGGCGTCCAGAGCGTGGCCTTGGCGGCGGGAGCAGGAGAAACGGCAGCAGAATCAATCATCGAAAAGCACAAGGAACCCACGCTGCTTAACAAGCAAGCGGCGCGAATGGCTTCCTACGGCTTTCCCGGTTGTCCGTTGACGGCTTTATCGCCGCTGCGACGACTCGCGCACCAGCAGCTTGGGCTTGAGCACGATGGGCCGGGGCGGGCCCTGGCGATTGGGCCCGCTTTTCAGCATTTTCTGGAGCAGCTGCACGGCGGTTTTGCCCATTTGCTCGCAGCGTTGGTCCACGCTGCTCAGCATGGGCTCGGTGAGGCTGGTGAACATCTCGTTGCTGAACCCGACGATGGCGATGTCCTGCGGCACGCGCATGCGGTGGGTTTTGGCCACTTGCAGGGCGCCCACCGCGGCCAGGTCGTTGGAAGAAAACAAGCCATCGGGCCGCTTGGGCAGCTTCACGAGCTGGCGCATGGCCTGGATGCCGCCCTTCTGGCTCATGTCGCAGAACACAATCAGTTCCTCGTCGATGGGCAGGCCGTGGGCGGTGAGGGCGTCGCGGTAGCCTTGGTGGCGGTTTTTGTGAATGTTGAGGTGCAGCGGGCCCGTGAAATGGGCAATGCGGGTGCAGCCCTGCTCGATGAGGTGGGCCACCACCTGGTAAGCCCCCTGGTAGTCGTCGAGCATAACGGAGCTCACGTTGCTGCCCCGGAAATCTTCCATCACGCGGTCAAAAAACACCAGCGGAATGTTCTGTTGGCGCACCTCCTCGAAGTGGCTGTAGTTGTGCGTGCTGTTGGACAGCGACACCAAGATGCCTTCCACTTGGGAATTCATCAGCAGGTCGATGTTTTTCTGTTCCTGGCGGGCGTCCTCGTTCGACTGGCAAATCATCACGTTGAAGCCCAGCTTGGCCGCCTCGGTGGCGATGCCGTGCACCACCTGCGGAAAAAAGTGCCCCGTGATGTGCGGCACCAGCACGCCTAGCGTGTTGCTGCGGCCCCGGCGCAGGCCGGCGGCCAGCTGGTTGGGCTTGTAGTGCAGCTCTTCGGCCAGCTGGCGCACCCGCTGCTTGGTGGCTTCGCTCACGTCGTCGTGGTCGCTGAGGGCCCGCGAAATGGTGGAAGGGGAGAGGCCCAGCGTCTTGGCTAGGTCAGTTATGGAAGCGCGGCGATTGGCCATCTGAAAGTTGTAGCGAGGTGAATAAATACCCGCGCCCCGGGGATAAGCCGGTGGCGACAAGCCCTGACACTGCCGGAGAAAAATCGGACAAGGCCCAATCAGTGCTCCGGCACTGCATGCTGACAATGGACCGAAAGCAGGCCGGCCGCTTCGTCGCAAAGCAGCCCTTTCGGCGATAGATGGGAATTCTCGCGCAATCTACTAGCCACAGAGGAATACCACGGTGCGCGAAAAGGAAAAACAGGCCGTGCCGGTCATCGCACCGATTCTTCTGAGCAGGCGCAGCACCACCGAGTTGGCGGCGCCAGGGTGGGGCTTATTCCACCACCAGCCCGTATTTCGAAACCACGCCCAGCAAGCCGTGCAGGCTGAAGCGGGCGTTGAGCAGCGGGTTGCTTTCGGGGTCGATGGTGAAGCCGGTGGCGGTGGTGAAATCGGCGCCCACCAGCTGGGTTTTTTGAAAGACGGCGCCGGCCAGCGAACAGTCTTGAAAAACGGCGCCCGAGAGGTCGGCATCGGCAAAATCGGCCTCGTCCAGTGCGCACCGCTCGAAGCGCGTGGCCGGCATCTTGCGCCCCGCAAAGGAGACGTAGCGCATCTGGCAGTGGTCGAAATGCACCCCGAACAGCATGTCGCGGCAGGCCATAAACTGCAAGCCGAGAAGCTTGCATTCGGCAAAGGCCACGTTTTGCAGCGCCGTGCCCGCCAGCCGCACCGCCGACAGGTTGCAGCGTTCAAACAGGCAGTCGGCAAAGCGCTTGTGGCTCAAGTCAGCCCCGGTAAAATCGCAGTTGATGAAGTGGTACTCGTCGAATTCGGGCTGGCCGGCGAGGTGCCGCGCATCCCAGCCTTCAACCACCTGGCTTTCGGGGAAATAGTCGGGCTTGCGGGCCGTCGAAACGGGTTTGCGGCGTGGTTTCATGGGCGGTTTGTTCTTGGGCAAAGGTAGCCCCGGCCACAATCCTGCCGTTTGCCCCGCTACTGCTTCACCACCCGCTGCGTGCGGCTGAAACCAGGGCCGCTCAGCTGCAGCACGTAGCTGCCGGGCGCCAGCCGCGCCGTGCGGCGCAGCAGTTCGCGCTGCAGCACTTCGGCCGGGCCCTGCAGCGTCAGCACGCGCTGGCCCAGCAAGGAGGTCACTTCCAGCGTCAGGGGCTGCGGGCCGGGCACGCCCGCAATGCGCAGGGTGAAAGCCCCCGTGGCGGGATTGGGAAATACCTGCAGCTCTACCCCAGCGCCGGACTTGGCGGTGGCCGTTACCACGCTCTTGAAATTCAGGCCAATAAGAATCGGGTCGTGGTCGGAGGAGCGAAAGGGGCTGGTGATGTCGGTGTTGGCCCCGGCCACGCTGTATTCCAGAAACACCGGCTCGCTGGCGTTGATGTGCCATTTCTCCACGGCCGCGTGGCCCGCCAGGTTGGGCGTGAGCACCGCGTGGTCGAGGGAGCCGCTTTGGCCGCTGAACACGTAGGAGGCGCTGCTGGGCGGGCTGCCGACCAGCAAGCCGGCGGCGCGCAGCAGGTCCATGGGGTCTTCTTCGTAGTTGGCGTTGTAGTCGCCCACGCTCAGCACGTAGCGCGTGCCGGCGGGCTTCACCACGTCGTTGATAAACTGCACCAGGCCGGTGGCCTGGCCTTTGCGCCGCAGGTTCGACGCGCCCTGGCCGTCGCCCTGGTCGGCGTTGGCGCCGCTGCCGCTGGCTTTCGACTTGAAGTGGTTGACGATGAGGGCGAATGTGTCGGCCACGGCCGTGCGGGTGGTGAAGAGCTGGGCCACGGGTGGGCGCTCAAAAATGCCGGTGGCGGGGGCCAGCAGCACGTTGCCGTAGGGCGTGAGCACCGCCGGCTTGTAGAGAATGGTGCAGCGAATGAGGTCGGTGTTGTTGGGCTGGCGGAAGGCGCCGTCTTCCACGAAAGCGTAGGTGCCCGCGCCCAGGGCCTGGTTCAGGCCGTTCACCAGGTCCTGGATGGCGGAGTTGGGGCCGGTGCCGTCGTTTTCGATTTCAATCAGGCCCACGGCATCCGCATTCATCTGAATAAGGGCAGCGAGAATTTTGCTGCGCTGGCGGGCAAAATCGGCCGGGGTGTCGGCACCGCGCGAGGTGGGAAAGCCGCCGCCCAGCCCGTCGCCGTTGAAGTAATTCAGCACGTTAAAGCTGGCCACTTTCACATCGATGGGGCCGAAAGTGGGCACCGGCGGCCGCACCACGGTTACCACCGGCGCATCGGGGCCGGCCAGGGGCTGCACGCGCCACCGGCCGTTGCCATAGCCCAGAATGCCGCGCAGGCTGGCCACGGTGCTGCCCACGCGCACGGTTTGGGTGGCGGGGTCGAGGTAGGGGATGGGCTGGGGGCTGGTGGCGGCGCGCCCGTCATCGAGCAGCAGTACTTTGCTGACATTGGCCACCTGGTAGGCCGTCACGGCCGCTGCGTTGGAGGTGCCCGCGCTGCTGGTGCCGGTGGCCGGGTCGTCGTTGGGGTCCACAAATTGGGTGGGCTGATACACTAGGCCGCGGGTCGAAATGGTCAGCTCGCCGCGCGATTTCACCGCCCCGACATCCGACACAGTGACGGGGGCGGAAAACTGCACCCGCATGCCTTCAAACGCCTCGGCCGTCGCGCTCGAATACGTGGCATTGTCCACCAGCGCAAAAGCCGGCAACGCGTTGCCGCTGGACAGCACCGTGACGACCGGCCCGGTGAGCACGGCCTGGTTGAACGACGGCGTGGAGGCAATTTCCTGCACCAGTCCGCTGATGCGCACTTTCTGGCCCACGGCCACCGTCGGGTTGGTTTGCACCACAAACAGCGCGTCGGAAGTAGCCGGGTTGCCATCGGCGCCGGCCGCCTCGTTCTGGAGGTAGAACCCGGCCGGGCTCAGGCCGGCGTACACGCCGGTCACAATGCCCTCCACCGTGTAATTGCCGGTAGTGGCCAGCACCCCCGTGCCCTGAATGACGCCAATGGGCGTGAGCTGCTGGGCAATGCTGGGAGTGGCAACGGCTACCACACCGGCCACCAAGAAAGCAGGCGTAAAAAGTCTCATCTAATTCAGAATGCGGAATGTAAAAACCAGGGCTACAAATGTACCTGAATTTGACCCGGTGGCCGTGGATGATTGGTTCCGCTTAGCTGGCCCAAAAAGGCCCGTGGAGCGCGGGGTAGGACGGCCTTCCCAGGGCCAGTTATTCACGCGTCCGGCCTAAACTTTCGGGGTAGTCCTGGCTTGTTAGCCCGTCCCCGTCTTTCTAACAGAACTTCCCATGCGCACCATCAAGCAGCAGCACCGCGCCATCAGCGCCCCCATTGCCGACCTTACTACTTACCGGGCCCTGCCCACGGAATCCGTCGAACACATCGACCCGTTTTTATTCCTGAACCACCACGGCCCGCAGGTGTACCGGCCCAATAACAATGGCCTACCCTTCGGCCCGCACCCGCACCGGGGCTTCGAAACGGTGACGTTTATTCTGGAAGGCGACATCCTGCACAAGGACAGCAGCGGGCACGAAAGCGTGATTGAAGCCGGCGGCATTCAGTGGATGACGGCCGGCAGCGGCCTAATTCACGCCGAAGTTTCGTCGGATAATTTCAAGCAAAAGGGCGGGCCGCTCGAAATCCTGCAGCTGTGGGTGAACCTGCCGGCCAAGGACAAAATGGTGGCCCCGCGCTACATCGGCCTGCAAAAAGAGGAAATTCCGACCGTGACGCTGGACGGCGGCGTGGTGGTGCACGCCGTGTCGGGCACCTGGGGCGGCACCGCGGGCGCCGTGCAGCCGCTGGCCGATGTGGCGCTGGCGTGGCTGGAGTTTCCGGCGGGCGCGGCCATTACCTTGCCCATCGCGGCGGCGCGCAGCATTTTCTTCTACGTGGTGCGCGGCAGCCTGCGCGTGAACGGCGCCGACACCCAGGCGCTGCAACTGGTCGAGTTCAACCACGACGGCGACGAGCTGACGATTGAAGCCAACACCGATGCCGTGCTGCTGCTCGGCCACGCCCTGCCGTTCCACGAGCCCATCGTGTCCTACGGGCCGTTTGTGATGAACACCGAAGCCGAAATTCAGCAGGCCTACCGCGACTACCAGCGCGGGGCTTTTGGCAGCTGGAAGGGATAAAAACCAGGGAATTCCAACTTCAGTGTAACCGGACGGGGTAGTTGGCGGTTGGGGCTACGTTTACGGGTGCATGCCCGGTTTTTTTGGCTGCAGTGTCCGTGCCGGAACACTCCTTTTTGTTCTTTTTAGTTGAGTAATAAACCCGCGCGTTCGCTTTATTTTGAAAACGCCAACGGTCGCATTTGGGAAGAGCCCGAAGGCTACCTGCGGCTTGAGTACCGGCCCGGTCCGCGCGAAATCCTGCAGTTTCGGGCGCTGCTCACGCACGTGGCCCAGGCCCTAAGCCGCCGGAATTGGGATAAAATTCTGGTGGACCAGCGCGACATGGCCCCCTTCAGCCCGGCCGAGCAGGCCTGGATGACCAACGAATGGCTGCCCTACGCCGTGCAAAACCACGGTTACCGCTACGGCGCCGTGCTGGTGGCCAACAACGTGTTTGCCCGCCTTTCGATGAACCAATTGGTGATGGCTACCCGCAACTTGGCCCACACCTACCGCACATTTGAAGCCGAAGCGCCGGCCATGGTATGGCTGCTGGAGCAGCGCTAACCGGGCCTCGGTTCGCGGAGCAGCAAAGCCCGTTTGGCGTGTAGCTTTGGGCACACATTATTCTACCTCAGCATGTTCAAAACGTTCGTGTTCCTCGCGGCATTTGGCTTGGCTGCGCCCGCCGCCTTCTCCCAAACCGTACCGGCTTCGCCAGCAGCCAGAGCGCCCCAATACGAGTACTGCATTTTGGTGCTTAACAGCAGCTATTTTGATGGCAAAGATGTACGGTTAGAGTTCGGGCAAAGCGTAAAAAATGCTCCTCAAAATCTTGAATTGACACAGGCCAATGCCACCGTTCGCAAGCTGGCTTCGGTGCCGGGAGCTCTCAACTACATGAGCAGCCAGGGCTGGGAGTGCACCAACGTTACCACTCTCTCATCTGGAACTTCGATTCCCGACACTGGCTATCTACTGCGGCGTGCCAAGTAAGCAGGCTCGCGCCTAGCTCACTTTTTCGGCTACCTCGGCGTCCACCTGCCCGGCTAGCAGGTCCTCGAAGGTCTGGCGGCGGCGGATGAGCCGCAGATGGCCGTCTTCCAGCAGCACTTCGGCCGGGCGGGTGCGGGAGTTGAAGCTGCTGCTCATCTCGAAGCCGTAGGCGCCGGCGTTGTGAAAAGCCAACAAGTCGTTTTCGCGAATTTCCGGCAGCAGCCGGTCCCAGGCGAAGGTGTCGGTTTCGCAAATGTTGCCCACCACCGTGTACAGCCGCTCCGCGCCCTTGGGGTTGGTCAGGTTGCTGATGTGGTGGTAGCTGTCGTAGAACATGGGCCGAATCAGGTGGTTGAAGCCCGAATTGACGCCGGCAAACACCGTGGCGGTGGTTTGCTTCACCACGGCAACATTTACCAGCAGGTAGCCGGATTCGCTCACCAGGTACTTGCCCGGCTCGAACCAGCACTCCAGCGGCCGGCCGTATTCCTTCTCGAAGGTTTTGAACGCCTCGGCCACCTGCTTGCCGAGCGTGTTCACGTCGGTTTCGGCATCGCCGGGTTTGTAGGGCACTTTGAAACCCGAGCCCAGGTCCAGAAAATCCAGCTCGGGGAAGCGGCCGGCGGCATCGAACAGGATTTCCAAGGCCCGCATGAACACGCCCACGTCCTTGATTTCGGAGCCGGTATGCATGTGCAGGCCCTTCACGTGCAGGCCGGTGCCCTTCACCACGCGCTCCAGGTGCCGCAGCTGGTGAATGCTGATGCCAAACTTGCTGTCGATGTGGCCGGTTTGAATCTTGTAGTTGCCGCCCGCCTCAATGTGCGGGTTCAGGCGCACGCACACCGGATACGAGCCGCCAAACGTGGCCCCAAACCGCTCCAGCAGCGAGATATTATCGATGTTCAGATTAACACCCAGGTTCTTGGCTTCCACCAGTTCCTCAAACGTCACGCTGTTGGGCGTAAACAGGATGTCATCCGGCGCGAAGCCCACGTGCAACCCCAGCCGCACCTCGTTGATGCTCACGCAATCGAGTCCCGACCCCAGGCCGTGAATGTGGCGCAGAATGCTCACGTTGCTCAGTGCCTTGCAAGCGTAGAAAATGCGGGTTTTGTGGCCCGAAAATGCTTTTTTAAGCTTGGTGTACTGACCGGTGATGGTCGCGGAGTTGTAAACGTAAAGGGGGGTGCCGAACTGGTCGGCAGCAGCGCGCAGCGCATCGTTAATACCAGACATAATCACAAAAGTAAGACTTGTAAGCGCCGTTGATAATTTGACGCCCCAAGAAGAACGTCATGCAGAGCGCCGCGAAGCATCTCGCGTGCAGAAAGTAAACCAATCGCCAAGGTTAGCAGTGGCCCGCGAGATGCTTCGCGGTGCTCTGCATGACGTTCTTTTAACTATTTAAAAACTCTCCGTATGTCCACTCCTCCAGCCCTCGAAGTATGGCTGCGCGGCCCCTTGCCCGGGGTGCCACCGCTGCTCCAGCCCGTAGCCCACGCCCTGCTGCAAGCCCGCGAAGAACTCATCGCCGCGATGCAAGGCTTCCCGCCTGAACTCATCAACGAGCGGCCTGCCGGTGTGGCTTCCGTGGGCTTCCACCTCCAGCACCTGGCCGGCGTGCTCAACCGCCTCCTGACCTATGCCCGCGCCGCGCCCTTATCGGAAAGCCAATTCGCCGATTTTCATGCAGAGACTCCGCCGCTGCCCATTACCCCAGATGCGGTGCAACGGCTGGTGCAGCGTTTCAGTCAGGAAGTTGATAACGCTCTCAACCAGCTAAGCGCCACCCCCGAAAGCAGCTTGGCTGAAGTGCGCGGCGTGGGTCGGGCGCAGGTCTCTTCCACCGTCATCGGCATCCTGACGCACGCGGCAGAGCACACCACCCGGCACTTAGGCCAGCTGTTGGTCACGGCCAAGTGGGTGCGGAATGTAGCGCGGACTCTGTAGTCCGCGTCCTCGCGCCATACGGTGACCGTTTCGGTAGCTGCCGGGGACACGGACTACAGAGTCCGCGCTACTGAGCTACCGCTGTCCGGCTGCCGCTTGCACCCGCGGCTTGGCCCGCTCGTACTGCACTGGCCACGGCATCTCCGTGCCCAATTCGTGCGCCGCATACAGCGGGAAATAGGGTTCGCGCAGGAATTCGCGGGCCAGCAGCACCACATCGGCCTGCCCGTTGGCCAGGATGGCTTCGGCCTCGGCGGGCGTGGTGATGAGGCCTACCGCGCCCGTCAGGATGCCGGTTTCCTGCTTGATGCGCTCGGCAAAATGTACCTGGTAGCCAGGGCCCACGGGAATGGGCGCCTTGGGCACATTGCCGCCGGTAGAGCAGTCAATCATGTCCACGCCGCGCACTTTGAGCATGGCGGCCAGCTGCACCGATTCGTCGGCGTTCCAGCCGCCTTCGGTCCAGTCGGTAACAGAAATGCGCACGATGAGCGGCAATTCCTCGGGCCACACTTCGCGGGTGGCGGCTACTACCTCCAGCAGCAGGCGGATGCGGTTTTCAAACGTGCCACCGTATGCATCGGTGCGGTGGTTGCTCAGCGGCGACAAAAACTCGTGTAGCAGGTAGCCGTGCGCCGCGTGCAATTCAATCACCTGAAAACCGGCCGCCAGCGACCGCGCCGCCGCGGCCCGGAAATCGGCAATTACCTGCTGCACGCCGGCCGCATCGAGGGCTTGCGGGGTGCCGTAGGTAGGGGCAAATGCGATGGCGCTGGGGCCTACCGGAAGCCAGCCGCCCTCGTTTTGGGGCACGGCGCCTTCGCCTTTCCAGGGGCTATAGGTGCTGGCTTTGCGGCCGGCGTGGGCCAACTGAATGCCGGGCACACTGCCTTGGGCCGTGAGAAAGTCCGTGATTCGGCGAAGCATGGGCACGTGCTCATCTTTCCAGATGCCCAGGTCGTCGGGGCTAATGCGGCCTTCCGGCGATACGGCCGCCGCTTCGCTAATGATGAGGCCCGCCCCGCCCACGGCTCGCCCGCCGAGGTGCACGAGGTGCCAGTCGGTGGCAAAGCCATCAACGCTGCTGTACTGGCACATGGGCGACACCACAATGCGGTTTTTCAAGGTGACGCCGCGCAGGGCGAGGGGTTCAAATAGCTTTATCATGAGACAGATTCAAATGGAAACACCAAGCCGGCTAAACCTGGTTTTGGGCGTGAAGGTTATAAACCAACCAAGGCAGTTAGGAATCCAAATGAACGTCATGCAGAGCGCAGCGAAGCATCTCGCGTGCAATAGTGAATGGTTCGATATGCTGCGCTGCGCGCTGCATGACCGTGTACCGTATGTTGATAATCTGCCGAATTGAAGGCGCACGTACTACACGCAAGGTTTGCATTTCCCAAACTCCTGCCTAACTTGCCATTGCATTCACCACCAACATGCTCCAGACGCGCTTCTTTTTTGGCTATTATTACTTCTACGCCGCCGCGTAGAACGAGCCGCTGTTTGTAGCTAACCCAACAAACTTTTCCAGCGCCGCTCGTTCATCGGGAAGGCGCTTTTTTAATGCCCATTTGCATCATGGTACCCACGCAGCAGGTCTTTTTTACTTACGGTTATTACTTCTTCTATCTGAAGAAGCCGGCCCGCTGTTGCCAGTGTTAACCACCACACTCGCTGCCAACAACCCCAGGGCCCCGCACAACGGAGGCCCTTTTTTATTGCTCAGTTTCAACGTTTAACTCATGCCCCAGCACGTATCCATTCAGGGTTTCCAGGGAAGCTTCCACGAAGTAGCCGCCCGCCAGTATTTCGGGGCCGCGCCCGCGTTGTTGGCCTGTGCTACGTTTGGCGCGGTGGTGGCCCACGTGGTGAACGGTACCGCCGAAGCCGGCCTGATGGCCATGGAAAACTCGCTGGCTGGCAGCATCCTGCCCAACTACCTGCTGCTGGAGCGCCACGCCGTGCAGGTGACGGGCGAAGTCTATTTGCCCATTCACCAGCATCTGTTGGCCCTGCCCGGCACCACGCTGGCGGAGGTGCAGGCTGTGCACTCGCACCCCATGGCCCTGCGCCAGTGCGGCGAGTTCCTGGACCGCCACCCGCATTGGAAACTGGTCGAAACTGACGACACCGGCCATAGCGCTCAATTGCTGGCCGAAAACCGCACGCCCGGTGTGGCCGTGGTGGCCGGCGCCCAGGCCGCCGAGCAGTTCGCCCTGCAAGTCCTGGCGCCCGCCATCCACGACGACCCGCACAACTACACCCGTTTCCTGGTGCTGCAACGGGTCGACACCGCCCAGCCCGACCCACAGGCCGATAAAGCGTCGCTCTATTTCTACACCAGCCACGCGCCCGGCAGCCTGGCCGCGGTGCTTACCCGCGTGGCCGCGCACGGCCTCAACCTGAGCAAGCTGCAGTCGTGCCCGCGTCCCAGCCAGCCTTGGCATTACGGCTTTCACGCCGACGTGGAATTTGACTCGCGGGCTCAGTTGGAGGGCTTGCTCACCGATTTGGTAGCGGTGACGGAGGAACTGCGTGTGCTGGGCGCCTACCGCCGCGGGCAGTGGAACACGGCCCCCAGCGACACCGCTACGGCCCCAGCGGCCCAACAACTGGCTTAACAATCATGACAACGAATTCCGAAACCCGTATGCAAGTGCCCGTTGCCAGCCGCCTGGCCCACACCGGCGAATACTACTTCTCGCGCAAACTGCGTGAGTTGGCCGCCCTCAACGCCGCCGGAGCCAACATCATCAACCTGGGCATTGGCAGCCCCGATTTGCCGCCGCACCCCAGCGTGACGGCCGCTCTCACGGCCACTGCGGCACTGCCCACGGCTCACGGCTACCAGGGCTACCAAGGCACGCCGGCCCTGCGCGGCGCCATGGCCGATTTTTACCAGCGCCACTACGATGTGGCCCTGGACCCGGCCTCCGAAATCATGCCACTGCTGGGCTCAAAAGAGGGCTTGATGCACATCGGAATGACATTTTTGGAAGCCGGCGACGCGGTGCTCATCCCAAACCCCGGTTACCCGACGTACCGCGCCGTAGCGGAGATTTGCGGGGCAGAAGTGCGCGAGTACGACCTCACCGCAGCCACCGGCTGGCTGCCGGACTTGGACGCGTTGGCCCAAACCGACCTTGCGCGGGTGAAGCTGATGCTGGTGAACTACCCGCACATGCCCACCGGCACGGCCGCCGACTTGCCCTTTCTCACGCGCCTTGTGGCCTTCGCCCGGCAGCATGAAATCCTGTTGGTGCACGACAATCCCTACGGCTTCATCCTGAACGAAACGCCGCCCATCAGCCTGCTGGCCGTGCCCGGCGCCCGCGAAGTGGCTCTGGAACTGAACTCTCTCAGCAAATCGCACAACCTGGCCGGCTGGCGAGTGGGAATGCTGGTAGGCCGGGCCGATTTGCTGGCCGACGTGCTCCGTTTCAAAAGCAACATGGATTCGGGCATGTTTCTGGGGGTGCAGCAGGCCGCAGTGGCCGCGCTGGCATTGGGCGACGACTGGTTTACGGAGTTGAATGCCACCTACCGCGCCCGCCGCGAGCTGGTGGTTGAGTTGCTGCGCGCCTTGGGCTGTGCGCCCGCGCCGGGGCAGGTGGGCCTGTTCATCTGGGCCGCCGTGCCCACCGGCTTTGCCGATGGCTATGCCCTCAGCGATGCCGTACTAGCTGATTCGCGGGTGTTTCTGACGCCGGGCGGCATCTTTGGGAGCAATGGAAATGGGTACGTGCGCGCCAGCCTCTGCCAGCCGGAAAGCGTGCTGCGCGAGGCGTTAGCACGCGTAAATACTTGGAAAAACGCACAAAAGGCAGGTCATGCTGAGCCTGCCGAAGAATCTCTACCGCAGCAGTGATTCTAATCCATCGCAACGAAGCGGGCGAGATGCTTCGACTGCACTCAGCATGACCGTTTTATATCAAGCAACAAACCAAATGAACGTTACCATCATCGGTCTGGGCCTCATCGGTGGCTCGCTGGCGCTCAGCTTGCGCCACCACGGCTTGGCGCAGCGGCTCATTGGGGTGGAGGCCAACGACGCCCACGCCCGCCGCGCTTTGGAACTGGGCTTGGTCGACGAAGTCGAAGCCGACTTGGACAGGGCTGTGCGCCAAGCTGACCTCATCGTCGTGGCCGTGCCCATGGACGCCATGGTGGCCGTGCTGCCGCCCGTGCTCGACACCACGGCCGCGCATCAGGTCGTTATCGATGTGGGCTCGACCAAGCAGGCACTGCTGGCCGCCGTGGCCCAGCACCCCAACCGGGGCCGTTTTGTGGCCGTGCACCCCATGGCCGGCACCGAGCACTCGGGCCCCGAAGCGGCTATCAATGGCCTGTTTGAGGGCAAAACCGTGGTGATTTGCGACGCGGCCAATAGCGACGCCGACGCTGTGCGCATCGTGGAGCAACTGTTTCACGCGTTGCCCATGCGCCTGCTCTACCTCGATGGCGCCGACCACGACTTGCATACCGCGTACGTGTCGCACATTTCGCACATCACCTCGTTTGCCCTCGCCCTCACGGTGCTCGAAAAGGAGAAAGAGGAACAGCGCATTTTTGACCTGGCCAGCGGCGGTTTTGAGTCCACGGTGCGCCTAGCCAAAAGCTCGCCCGCTACATGGGTGCCGATTTTTCGGCAGAACCGGCTGAACGTGCTCGATGTGCTCGATGAGCATTTACACCAGCTCCAGCACTTGCGCGAACTGCTGGCGCAGGAAGACTACCAAGGCCTCACCGAGCAAATTCAATTGGCAAATCACATTCGCAAAATCCTGCCGTGAGAAGCAGCTAATCAAACAAAAAAGCCCGTCATGCTTTGCTGCGTGCTGCATGACCACAAACAGAAACAAAATCAACCCCAATACCCATGATACCGACCATGAAATCCGCGCTGTTCAACCGGCAGCCCGACGACAAACCGTTCCTCATCTCAGGGCCGTGCTCGGCCGAAACCGAAGAGCAGGTGCTCGATACCTGCCAGCGCCTGGCCGCTACCGGCAAAGTGCAGGCCCTACGTGCCGGCATCTGGAAGCCGCGCACCAAACCTGGCATGTTTGAGGGCGTGGGCACCAAGGGCTTGCCGTGGCTTAAAAAAGCCAGCGAGCTTACCGGCCTGCCCATTGCCGTGGAAGTGGCCACCGCCAAGCACGTAGAAGACTGCCTGGCTTTTGGGGTCGACATTCTGTGGGTGGGCGCCCGCACCACCGGCAACCCGTTTTCGGTGCAGGAAATTGCCAACGTGCTGCGCGGCGTGGACGTACCGGTGCTGGTCAAAAACCCCATTCACCCTGAACTAGAGCTGTGGGTGGGCGCCGTGGAACGGTTGCAAAAAGCCGGCCTCACGCACGTGGGCCTCATTCACCGGGGCTTTTCGAGCTACGGCAACACCGATTTTCGCAACGCCCCGATGTGGCACCTGCCCATCGAAATGAAGCGCCGAATGCCCGAAATGCCGCTGCTCTGCGACCCCAGCCACATTTGTGGCCGGCGCGACACGCTATTCGCCGTGGCCCAGCAGGCCCTCAACCTCGGGTTCGACGGCAACATGATAGAATCGCACCAGAACCCCGACGCGGCCTGGAGCGACGCCAAGCAGCAAATCACCCCGGAGGTACTCCGCGACCTCATTGAGGGCTTGGTGTGGCGCCACGAAACCACCGACCAGCGCGAATTCCTCACGGCGCTGGCCAGTTTCCGCGAGCAAATCAACCAGCTCGATGCCGAGATTATGCAACTGCTGGGCCGCCGCATGGCCGTGGCCGAGAAAATCGGGCAGTACAAAAAGGAAAACGACATCACCATCCTCCAAACCGCCCGCTGGAACGAGGTGCTGGAGCGCGCCACGCGCCAGGGCCAGTCCGTGGGCCTCTCCACCGATTTTGTGGAGCAGTACCTGGCCGCCGTGCACCTGGAATCCATCACCCACCAGAATAAGGTGATGGAGGGCTAGACGGCAATGCAAGCAAAACGGCCCCGTTCCAACCTCACCTGAGGAGGGGACGGGGCCGTTTTGTGTGCATTGCTGAAGTTATTCTTAGTTGCCCATCGCCAGGTTGGAGATGCTTGCGGTGGCGGGGGCGTGCTTCTTCAGATACGCCCGGGCTTCTTTGTGGAGGTCCGACTTGCGCTCGGCTTTTTCCAGCACCAAGCGGTAGTAGCGCCGTGCCTCCTCGGCGTTGTTGGATGAGGCGGCCAACCGGCCCAGATTGACCACCGAAAACAGATAAAAGCCACTTTTAACCTGGCCTACCGTTTCGCAAAACACAATGCAGCGCCGGTAGTAATCCTGGGCGGCGGCCGTGTTGCGGCGCCGGTGCTGCTCTACGTAGCCGAGGTAAAAAGCCGCCATGCGCCCGCTGTAGGCCTCGTAGCCGGGCAGGCCGCGGTTCACCTTGGCCAAGATGTCGCGGCTGGTGCGTTCGCACTCGGCTAGCTCGCCCTGGGCAAAGCTGTTCTGGGCGTGGGCCCGCTGAAAGCAACTGTTGTCCGGGAAGTCTTTGGTGAGGGTTCGGGCCGATTCCAGCGCGGCCGCCGTTCTGTTTTCGGTGGTGCTGCCCAGGATGCGCATGCGAAAAAACCGGGCTTCGGTGGCCGTATAGAAGCCGTTTTGCGCCACGTTGCTGAGTTGGGCGAGGCCAGTGGCCCGGTTGCCACGCGGGAAAAACAGCAGTACCGGACGCAGCAAGGGGTATTCTTCGCCAATCCAAACGGCGTAGTAGTTGAACAAGCCCTCGCCAAACACAAATTCGGGACTAAGGCCGTTGGCCTCGCGGCTTTTTTGCAAATACGTGAGCGCACGCTTGCTGCTCACGGTGGCTTTGGCCCAGTCGCGGCGCTCGGCGTGCAGGCGGGCATCAAAACCGTAGGCGGCCGAGAGGAAAAACGCGGCTTCGTAGTTGCGCGAATCGGCCCGGTACATGGTTTCGGCCTTGGTGATGGCCGTGTCCATGTAGGCGAAGAAAAGCTTGTCGTACTGCTTGTTATGGGTGTTGCTGGGCATTATTTTCCACCACGTATTCAGCCCCAGCAGGAAATAAGCCATGGGGTGCTGCGGGTAGCGCCGACGCAACGACCGGAACTGCTTTTCGGCTTGGTCGAACTTGAAGTTGTAGAGGTTGTTCACGGCCCCGCCCAGCTCCGTTTGGATGTCAGCGTTGAGCAGGAGCCACTCTTTGGTGTCAACGGCGGCTGGCGCTACATACACGTCCTCCAGGTCGACGCCCGGCATAGAGCGCAGCGTGTCGGCCGGACTCGGCAACGCGGGGGCGCTCGGGCTTTGCGCTTGTGCGCTTCCTAAGGCGATAAAAAGCAAAAAGGCGACCCGCAGCAACTGCAACGGCCGGATAGAAA
Organism: Hymenobacter jeongseonensis; assembly: GCF_015694725.1. Classification (GTDB taxonomy): domain Bacteria; phylum Bacteroidota; class Bacteroidia; order Cytophagales; family Hymenobacteraceae; genus Hymenobacter; species Hymenobacter jeongseonensis. The sequence continues at coordinate 537,133 of NZ_JADQDQ010000001.1, forward strand.
AGTAAATTTGCACCATTGGCAATAATAATATGATTAAAAAAATAAAGTGGTAGTGTGGGCAAACGGAGACGAAAACCTGATTATCTCTAATAACAAACGTTTTAACGCCTCTTAGGTCAATCTACAGAATTAATTCGACAAAGATAATTAATTGAACAATTCGGCCTTCGCCTCTAAGCGCTATATAGGTAAAACAAGCTTGCGCCAATGCTAAAAATGACGCATTGCCATTCGTTTTTCAACGCCGAAATAAAAATTGAACATCGAAAAAGCTCCCACCTTGGTATCCACTCGTGCGTGCGCCGCCGGCCTTGGGCAGTGCTTGGCCAAAAGCAGCAAGCAGGGCCATTCAAAAAAGAGCGGTTGATAGTAAAAAATGTGCCCCTACGGTTCAGTATGGCAGCTTTTTTATGAAACTTGCTGTCGGTTAGGTGAGTAAAACAACGTGCCGGAAAGGCAACGTTTATACTTGTTTCACCCTTAAAAATTTTAGTGTCATGGCTATTCAAAAGTATCAGGACTCTTTCGGCGACGTAATGCCGCAGAGTTTTTCGACCATGCTCGACCGGTTCTTTCAGGACAGCATCGCCGGCCGGGGCCGGGTGAGTGCGTTCTCGCCGCAAGTCGACGCGTACGAGACCGAAAAGGGCTACGAAATTGAAGTGTCCTTGCCCGGCCTAAAGCGCGAAGACATCAAGGTGGATTTCCAACAAGGGCGCCTGACCATTTCCGGGGAACGCCAGTTCCAAAACGAGCGCAAGGACCGCCGCTACCACATTGTGGAAAGCTCGTACGGCACGTTCCAGCGCTCGTTCCAGCTGCCCGATACCGTGGAGCCTCGCCAGATTCAGGCCAATTTTGAGGACGGGGTGCTGCGCGTTGTTGTGCCCAAGGACGAAGAAAAAACCATGCGCCACCAGATTCAAATTCAAGGCACCCAAACCGGCCAGGGACAACTCTCGGAGCGCATGGGCAAGCAGGCAACCGACGTGCCCGTGCAAGAAGGCGACGGCCAGCGCGGCAATGGCAACCAAGGCGGCCAGCGGCAAAAAAGCTCGGCTCATTAACCGCGCCTTTGTGCGGATTTTATACTAATGGTATAAAAAAGAAGGCCCCACGCATCGTGGGGCCTTCTTTTGTTGTCAGTCAGCAACTATGTGCTTCCAAGCAATGGCTCATATATCTGCTCCCGCAACCGCCGATACAGCTCTGAGCCGTTGTTGGGGCGTTACGCGCTGGTTTCCACTAGTACACTACGGAATTAATTGGCCCTGCCCGTCAAATACCAAGTACTCCGGGCGGCGGCCCACCGCGATTTCGGCCTTGTAGAGCGGCGTCTTGCCGTCGGCGGCGCGAATTTCGGTTACGCTAATTAGGCGCGCATCGGGATGGTTTTTGGTGATGTACGCCAGTGCTGGCGCGGCTAGATACATCGTGCCTACTTGTTTTTCGGGGCCGGTGGCAGGAGCAGGCGCAATTCCGATTCCGATACCGGCCTTCTGGTTAAACGCCAGTACATCGGGGCGCGACTGATTTGCTTTCGTCGTGATTACAATTACGCCCGATTCTTTGCCGGCACCGAACAGCTGGCGGGCTTGTAAGCCTTTGAAAATGTTCATGCTGGCAATGTCGTTGGGTGCAACATTATTCAACACGTTAGCGCTTGCGCCTTGCTTCTGCAACTGCCCGTCGATGTAATAAAACGGCGGCTCGGCCTGCGCCGTTGATAGTGTGGTGGCCGGACTGGGCGCAAAGCCTTTGCCTTTGGGCAGCAATTCGATGCCGACTGCGGTGCCGAGCTTCCGTTCGGCCGTACTTCCTCGTTCAGCTGTTTTGGGCGCGGGCGTCACCGGCTGCTCTTCATTGTTGAAGTAGAGCATTCGTTTTTCAGGCCCCTGAGTGATACCCGCCAGATAGCGGACGTAAGGTGCTTTTTCCGAAGCCTTTTCGCTAATGGCCCAGCTGGTGAGCTTCGCCGACGGGTAGGTTTTGGCAAGGTAAGTCTTGATGCCCGCGGGCAGCTGGTGCTTGGCCGGGGCAACGGCGGGACCGATTTTGAAGTGGGTATCCTGGGCCCCTGCCGCATCAACTTTCTTATTCAGGGCCAGTACATCCGCCCGATTACGATTTTTGTTGGTCGTGATAACCGCGGCCCAATCGGCTGCAACGTCCTGTCCCAGTACCTGCTGCACTTGGCTGCCTTTTAGAATCTTCATCGTCGCAACGTCGCCAAATAAATCGTCGTTGCCCTTCAGGCTAGTTAGTTGGCCATCCATGTAATAGATACGGGACGGGCTGGCCGCATTACCAGCCGCTGCCAACGCGGACGCCGGTACCGCCGGCCCCGCGCTCTGGGCGCGCGCCGCCGAAAAGCCCAGCGTCACGGCCAGCACCAGCGGCCCGGCCACAAAATAGCGGGCCAACTGCCCAGTCGAAGAAAATGGAGTATTCATCATGGCAACGCGGTTTTTGAGGGATGGAAAAGTGAAATGGGAAACAAGCGAAGGCCCGCCCACGCCGTGGCTGAGGCGCAGCAAACTGTATTGGTAGGCCCGGCGGTCGAGGCCGGTTTGCAGAGCGGCTCGGTCGGCCAGGTACTCAAGGTTGTCGAGCAGAGCGCGTCGCAGTAGCCACGCGGCGGGGTTGCACCACGCCAGCGCCTGCGCCACTTGGGCCAGCAGCACGTCCAGGGTGTGCCATTGGCGCACGTGCACCTGCTCGTGGCGTAGCACGGCGTCCAGCTCCGCGGCCGGGTGCTGCAAGGGGTTGAGGTAGACGGTTTGCCAGAACGAAAATGGGCTCATCGCGCCCGGCAGGGCCCGAATGGCCTGCCCGTGCACCACTGCCGGCCGCGTCGTCCGTCGCAGGCGCCACAACGAGAGCAACTGCACCAGCAGGCGGGCCAGTAGCAGCCCCGCGCCGCCCGCATAAAGCCTCAGCCCCAGCAGTTCCCAATCGAGGGCCGGAGCTGTTGGCCTGGCCACCGCGCCGGCTATAGTCGGAACGATTGCCACCATCGCCGCCGTCGGGCCCGAGGCAGCTTCGGCCGGCAGCAGCGCGGGCACGGGCAGCACCGGATACACGGCTGCAAACAGCAGCGCAAACAGCAGGTAAAAGCGGTTCAGCGTGAAAAACGTGAGCCGGCGCAGCAGCCCGAAATACGCCACTGCAAATAGCAGCAGCGCCCCATTGGCTTTCAGCAGATAGAGCAGAACGGGCGACATCACTATTCGGGTTTTTTGTTTTCGATGAGCTTGATGATTTCCTGCAAATCAGCCGCGCTGATTTTATCATCCTGCGCGAAAAAGGACACCAGTTCCTTATAAGAATTCTGGAAATGCTGCTGCACCAGCGTGCCCAGCGAGCGACGCTGGTACTCATCGGCCGAAATCAGGGGCACGAACCGGTAGGAGTTGCCCAGCTTCTCGCTGCGCGCAAAGGCCTTGCGCTCCAGGTTGCGGAGCGTAGATGCCAGCGTGGTGTAAGGCGGGCGCGGCGCCGGCAGGCCTTCAAGTATGTCCTTGACGAAGCCCCCGCCGGGCAGGGTCCAGAGCACGTGCAGGGCGTCTTCTTCGGGTTGGGTGAGGCGTTCCATGAGCTGAGGGAGTGGGGCAATTACGATTGTGTCGTAAATCTACGAAATATTCGTAGTAATACAAATCGTCGGTTGGAAAACAGAATATGCAAATAACAAAAACGCCCTTCCTGCGCAGGAAAGGCGTTTTTGTGAAAGAAAATAATTCGTGTTCGATTGCGTCCGGCACTACGGGAAGCTGCCCGGCCCTCACTTCACCTTATCGGTTTGCTGAATTTGTAGCCAGCGGATAGCGGCGCCCTCGTCCCCAAAAAATGAAATGGCGTACGGCTTGTCGTCGTAGGCCTCGGCCGAAATGTAGCCCGGCCGGTTGATGATGGCTTCCTGGAGCGCCGGGCCCACCAGATAGGCCAGGTACAAGCGGCCGCCCAGCTGCCGCGCCATGTCGGGAAAGTACTTGTCGAGCAGCCAGAGCGTGGTGTTGGGGTCGTTGAGGGTGCGGCGGCGGATGTCCTGCAGCCAGAACCGCGCCTTCGCCTGCAGGGCCACGTCCGTCATCTGCTGGTACACCGCGGGCAGCTCGCGCGGGTCGGGCTGGTAGCCCCAGCGGCCCACCAGAATGTCGAGGTCGGCACGGTGGGAAAAGTGAATGAGCGGCGCAGGAATATCGGACGACATAGGCAAAAGGGCAGGACGACGGGCAAAGTAAGCGGTTTACGCAACACTCGCCTAGTGGTGCCAGCCCCGAAGCTAGTGAACGGGCACGGTTTCCGGAACGGCCGCGCCGGCCGCCACCGGCGGGTGCTTGCGCAACGAGCGCACCGCCAGCGCCACACTCGCCAGCGTGAGCACGGCCCCCAGCAAAAACGGCGCCCCCGGAAACTGCACCGGCGCCGAGGGCCGGGTGAAGTAGCCGAATAAATGGGTCATTATCAACGGGCCGACCACGCCCGTGGCGCTGATGAGGCTGGTGAGTGAGCCCTGCAGTTCGCCCTGCTCATTGGCCGGAACTTGGTTCGAAATAGTGCCCTGCAACGCCGGGCCAGCTAAGCCGCCCAGGCAGTAGGGCGCCAGAAATACGAGCATCAGCCAGCCTTGGGAGGCAAACGCGAACAGCACAAAGCCTACCGTATAGCAGGCCAGGCCAATGATAATGGCCCGCGCCGCGCCTAATTTTGGAATGGCGATGCGCACCAAGCCACCCTGCACTAGCCCCGAAAACAGCCCGACCACCGCCAGCGAAATGCCCACCAGGCGCTCGGTCCAGCCGAACTTGAGCATGGTGTAAAACGTCCAGACCGATTGTGTAGACGAGCCCGCCAGGTAAATCAGCACCAAGGCGGCCACCAGCCCCAGCACCGCCGGATAGTTGCGTAGCCGCAGCAACGAAGCCACGGGGTTGGCGCGCCGCCACTCAAACGGCCGCCGCTGCTCAGGCGCCAGCGACTCGGGCAGTACCAAAAGCCCGTACAGAAAATTGCACAAGCTCAGGCCCGCCGCCACCATAAACGGCACCCGCGACCCAAAATCAGCCAACAAACCTCCCATTGCCGGCCCAATGATAAAGCCCGCTCCAAAGGCCGCGCCCACTAGCCCAAAGTTCTGGGCCCGCTTTTCGGGCGTGCTGATGTCGGCAATATAGGCCGTGGCCGTGGTGAAGCTGGCCCCCGTGATGCCCGCAATGACGCGGCCCACGAAAAGCCACGTCAGCGTGGGGGCAAAGGTGAGGAAGATGTAGTCGAGGCCCAGGCCCAGCAGCGCCGCCAGCAGCACCGGCCGCCGCCCCAGCTTGTCGCTGAGCCCGCCAATGACCGGAGCAAAGCAAAACTGCGCGCTGGCGTAGGCGAACGTGAGCCAGCCTGAATACTCCGATGCCCGGCTCAAGCCCTCGCCGGTGAGCTGTTGAATGAGCTTGGGTACCACCGGAATGATGATGCCCAGGCCGATAACGTCAATCAGGATGGTGATAAAGATGAAGCCAAGGGCCGGGGAGCGTTTGTCTGCCATTCGAGAAAACTAGAGAGCGAAAGAGTGGAACAAGGCCCGGGCACTGGGCCGGGGCAGCGCAAGGGCCAGAATTGGGTGGTTAGGCGCCGAGCCACGCAATGGCGGCACTTTCTTCAATAAACCGCTCGCCGATGAACGGCTTGTCAACAAAATACGCCGCCGGCGGAAAAGCCGCGTCGGCGGCCTCGTCGCGCAGGTACACGGGGGCCATGAGGTAGGCCAGCCGGGTGCGGCCCCCCAGCCGGGGTTCCAGCTGCGGCAGCCAAGTGGTCACCATCCAGCGGGCCCCTAGCTGGTGGGTGTTTTGGCGTCGGCGCACATCCAGCAGCCAGCGGCGGCAGCCGCCCGCCTGGGCCGCGTCGAGCAGCAGCTGGTAGCCGCGCTGCATTTCCGGCAGCTCAATGGGACGCAGCCACCGGCCCACCAGCAAGTCCAAGTCGGTCCGGTAGCTGATTTCTAAGAAGTCCTGCACCAGGATTGGATTCATGCGCGGCAACCAAATAAAAGCAGGCCGCAAAGGTACGGAACATCGTTGCCGCCAGCCAGCGCTGCTGACATTGTCAGGGCGGCGTTGCCACGGCGGCAGCATCGGCCGTCGCGTTGCTATTTTTGTGCGGTGTCGCCTCCTTCCACTTCCCTTGCCTACCGGCCCGAGCTTAGCGGCCTGCGCGCCGTGGCGGTTGGCGTGGTGGTGCTGCACCATTGGCTGCAACCGCCTTTTCCATTGGGCGAGATGGGCCGCTGCCTGTTCTTTGTGCTCAGCGGCTACCTCGTTTCGGGCATTGCGTGGAAATACGACGCCTACGTGGGGGCGCCCGGCCCGTGGCTGCGGCGCTTGGGCACCTTCTACGCCCGCCGGGTGCTACGCATTATTCCGCCGTATTATTTGGCCTTGGCCGGGTGCGCGTTGCTGCCCCTGGCCACCGTGCGGGAACATCCGTGGTGGTTTCTGTTGCCAGGTGCCAATCTGTTGATTTACAAAAGTCAAGGCTGGGGCGACGGTGTGGGGCATTACTGGACCTTGGCAGTCGATGAGCAATTTTACCTGCTATGGCCCTTGGTGCTGGGCGTGGTAGGCCGGCGGCGGTGGGCGCTGCTGGTGCTAGCGGCCAGTGGCCCAGCCTTTCGCGTGGGTTGGGCGGCTTGGCACGGACCCGGCATGGTGCACTTACTGCTGCCCGCCAGCCTCGATTTGTTTGCGTTGGGAGCCATGCTGCGCTTGTGTCAGGGGCAGATGTGGCTGCGCCGGCTGGCCCGCGGGCGCTACGTAGCCGGTTCCTGGGTGCTATGTGCCGGGCTCAGAACGTGGCTGGACACGGGCGGCCCCTGGGCCGAAGCCTGGGCACTGGGTTACGTCAGCCTGGGAGCACTAGCGGCGTTTACTACCGTCAACTGGCTGCTCAACAGGCCGCACTTCGTAGCCCAGCGGGTGCTAAATCATCCGGTGGCGCAGTGGGTGGGCCAGCGCAGCTACGGAGTTTATTTGTACCATTTGCCCCTGCTGGTGTTTTGGCAGCGGCTGGTGTACCACTTCGTGCCCGCCGCCGCCGAGCGGACCCTGCTGATGGGGCCGCTGCCCGTGCTGCTGGCGCTGCTGCCCGCGCTGGCCGTGCTGAGCGCCGCTTCCTGGCATTTCGTGGAAGCTCCCCTCGACCGTTTTAAAAACCGGTTTCAGTACACCGCTCCCTCTTTAGTGCTAAAACCTGTGCAGTAACGGGAAAGACTTCTTAAGATTTGGGCTACCCCAGCCAGCTCGTTTCGCATGCAGGCAGTTGTTTAAACGGGGGCGCTGGCGCCCAGGGCCGCCAGCGGCAACGGTCCCGAATCGACGATTCTCTGCTGGGCGCTCAGGCCCACGTCCAGCAAGTCCTGCATCAGGCCCTCGCCGATGGTTTCGCGCGTGTAGGCGTCGTTGGTAGTGCTTATCACCAGCACCGGGCGCTCGGGCAGGGCCACCAGGGTAGCCCGGCGGTCAATCTCAATCGGAAACACGGGCGCGCACATAATCAGCCGGATATAGTCCACGGTGGTGCCCGCTAGCCAGCGGCAAGCCGCCGCCGCTCCGTGCCCGAAGCCGATAACCGTGACCGGCGTGCCCGGAGCACACTTGGCCAGTATTTCCTTGGTTAGCGAATCGAGGTAAGTGCTAAGGTCCGCTAGGTCGGCCAGCAGCGAATCAGGCGCAAACCACGCCGCGCCGGTGCGCGGCTCCTCCCCATTGGTGCGCGCCAGGGCGTGGCGGCTCAGAGCTTCGGGAAGCAGTAGCAGGCGCTCGGGCGTGTCGAGGTTGCGGAGCTGCTCAGCCAAGTCGGCCGTGGGTTGGTCGTGGCCGTGCAGGCACACCCATACGTGCTCGATGGCCGGCCCGGGCTCGCCCAGGCTCAGGTAGCGGGCCGTGCGCGGCGTAGTGAAAAAAAGAGGGGTCATTCGTCAACGTAAAATCGAGGGTAAGCGCCAGTGTATACGGCTACAACGAGGTTGGTGGCGGCCTATGGATAAGGCCCGAGTAGCGGCCCGGTGTGCAGGCCCGCTACTCGGGCCTGCTGCTGTCGGCAATATATGAATATGGTTAAGCCAGCTCCGGCAATTCCATAAATCATACTCATCATGAATGGCCAACCCTGTGCTAGTGCGTTAGCAAGCTGTCGGCTGCAGCGTTGACGAGCCATGCTTCCTACTCGCATTTAAGCAGGTGTTTCAACGGCACTGTACAGGCGCTATCTATTTGTGGGTATCTATCGTATGAGGGGCAGTCCTGGCTTGTTGGGACTTTCTTACTGACTAGTACTCTCTTCAACTATTTCCATGAACCAGAAACGCACTTTTGGCACAGTTCTCACCGTTTTGGGCATCGTTGGCATCATTATCGGTGCCCTTGCATTTCTAGGCATCGGCGGCATCGGCCTCAGCAAAGCCAATTCCGCAGTCCCGTTTATAGTGGGCATCATCTTCTTCATGGCCGGCATCAACCTGGTGAAGACCACCAGCGACCGGGCTTAGTCCCATGATTTAATAAAATACTCGCTTGGTAGTCAGTGGCTCACTAACCACGGGCCTGATTTTCCAAGAAAATAGCTTGCCTTCCCGAAAAAGCCCCCTACCTTTGTATCACAAACAGTGCGGGGTGGAGCAGTTGGTAGCTCGTTGGGCTCATAACCCAAAGGTCACTGGTTCGAGTCCAGTCCCCGCTACCTAAAAGGCCGTTTTCCATATGGAGAACGGCCTTTTCTTTTCCCCGAAGGGCACTACACACAATAACTGTTTCTGGCCTTTTAAAAGGCGGTAACAAAAAATCCAGCGTCTTAGGACAGTGTAGAAGATGTTGAGTGCGGCAATTGAGAGGGTTTCCATCAATCTGGAGCGAGCAGCTCATTCCAGCTTCAAAGGTCCACATGCGAAGGGAGCCAATTCGGCAGCTATTTCGCACGATGCAGCACTCAAATCATTTGGGGTATTGAGGTTCTATTTAAGTATTTTAACTATTTATTAACGGGCTGATACTGATTAATGAGCTTGAGTAGTACGCCGTTGGTCCAGCCGAAGCCGTCCTGCAAGGGGTATTCGCCGCCGCCAGCTTTCTGACTGGTATCAATGACGTTGTATTTCTCCATCATCTTGCCCGTTTGCTCAAATACGTTAGTGTTCAGCTCTATCCAGCGGGTGGCGATGGTGCGCGCCAGCCCGGACTGCTGGTAGCGTTCCAGGCCGTCGATGGCCATGTACTGCAGCGGGGCCCAGGCGTTGGGGGCGTCCCACTGCTGCTCGCCGCGGTTGAGAGTGGTGACCAAGCCGCCGGTTTTAAGAAAGTCTCGCTGCAGGCCGGTGGCCACCAGCGCCGCCTGAGCCGGGGTGGCGATGCCAAACTGGAGGGGGTAGACGCCCGCCAGCGTCTTTATGGTAGATATTTTCCGAGTGCGGAAGTTATAATCCTGAAACCACCCCGATTTTTCATCCCAGCAGTAGGCGAGAATGGCCTGTTTACGGCGCTCGGCTTTAGCCAGGAAATCGGCGGCGCGGGCGGCGTTGCCCTGCAGTTGGTACGACTGGGCAATGGTCGTTTCCAGGTTGTGCAGCAGGCAGTTCAAATCCACCGGGACGATGTCGGTGGTTTGAATGGAGCCCAGCTGGCCGTCAGGCCCGAACCAGCGGGTGCTGAAATCCCAGCCCGAAGCGGCGGCGGCGCGCACGTTGCGGTAGAACTGCGCCGGGGGCTGCTTGCTGCGCTTGGCGGCATCCACGTCTTTGGTGTAGGACTCTTCGCGGGGCTGGTCGCTGCTGTCCCAGTAGCGGTTTAGGAGCTCGCCCTTGGGCAGGCGCACCACCGAGCGGGTGGCTTTGCCGGGCTTGAGTTTTTCGGCGCCGGCCATCCAGTAATCGTATTCTTTCAGTAGCTGCGGCTGGTAGCGCGGCAGCGTTTTCTCGCCTTCGTCCTTGGCTAGCAGCCCTACCATGAGCGCGAAAAACGGCGGCTGGGAGCGGGTGAGGTAGTAGGTGCGGTTGGCATTGGGAATGAAGCCGTACTTATCGAGCAGGTAGGCAAAGTTGTCGACGGTGTTCCGGATAACGGGCGTGCGCTTGCTCTGCTGCAAGCCCAGCATGGTGAAGTAGGAATCCCAGTAGTACACCTCCCGGAACCGCCCGCCCGGCACGATGTAGGGGTACGGCAGCGGCAGCAGTGACGAGTAGCGCTGCACCGAATCGGGGTTGCGCTGCAGCACCGTCCAAAGCGTGTCGAGGTGCAGGCGCAGGCCTTTGTCGACGCGGCTGCGGTACTGGCCCCCGGCCGCGGCCGGCGCAATAAAGTGGGCCGCCACAAAGGCTTTGAGGTCGAAGCCAGCCGCTTTTTTCTGGGCGTTGTAGTCCCGCATGACGTCGGCCGGGGCCATCCGGGGCACGGCATCCACGAAGGTTTTATTGTCCGGGTACACGCCGGTGAGCTGCACCGCTTCGAACAAGCCGGGGTAGAGCTGGCGGGGCGTTGCGGGCAGCGTTTGGGCCGCCACCGGGCCGGCCACGACCAGTAGAATGGCAAAAAATAGGTTGCGCATAGAGGAAAGGGATAGGAGGCGAGGGCCGGGATGCTAGCGGCCCACCGTGTACGTTTTGCGCTGCGGGCCCACGCCGGTCAGCTTTACCGACTGCCAGCCGGTGGGCAACGTGCTTTTGCGCTGCACGAGGCCGGCCGGCGTAATGTCGAGCCCGCCGAAGCCCATGAGCACGGCCTGCAACACGCCGCCCGCGCCAGTGGCGAAGTAGGGATTGGTGCCGCCCTTGGTTTCGGCGATGACGCGGAAGGGCGGCAGCAGGTTGGGCTCGTAGGCATCTTTGAACCACAATTTGGCCTTGTCGCCATCGCCGAGGCGAGAATACAGCAGCGCGAAAATGCCCTGCGTCATGGCCGGCGTGCCTTCGTTGGGCACGCGGGTTTCGTAGTAGGCCAGGTCTTTTTTGATTTGAGCCGGCGCGGTGATGACGTTCAGCGGATAGGCCAGCAGGTTCACGTCGCCTTGCTTGATGCCTTCGCCCTTGTAGGAGGCGTGCTCCTGGGTCACGCCGTCGGCCATTCTCAGAATGGGGATGTTGCGGGCTACCAGAAGCCAGTCGGGGTCGGCGGGCAGGCCGAGGAGCTTGGCGGCGGCCGTGGCGTTTTGCAGGTTTACCTGGGCCGCGGCGTTGGTAAAGGCGTCGTTGTCGACGTTCTCGGCCCACTCATCGGCGGCCACCACGTTCTTGATGTCGTAGCGGCCGGGGCCGTTGCGCTCCACGCGGCTGGCCCAGAAATCGGCCGTGGCGGAGAGGATGGGCCAGCCTTTTTCGCGCAGCCAGGCTTTGTCTTGGGTCACGCAGTAGTACTGCCACGCGGCCAGGGCCACGCAGGCCGAAATGTGGTGCTCAAACGGCCCGCTCAGGGCCCAGACGGGCGTTTCTTCTACGCCGGTGTCGGCGCTTTCCCAGGGAAACATGGCGCCTCGGTAGCCGTGGGCGAAGGCGTTGTGCCGGGCCGCCTCCAGGCGTTTGAATCGATACTCCACCAAGGACTTGGCAATGTCCGGGTGCAGGACCAGCAGGGCCGGGAACATCCACAAATCGGCGTCCCAGAACACGTGGCCGTTGTAGCCCAGCCCGGAGAGGCCCATGGGCGAGGGCGAATACTCGGTGCCCGCCCGCGAGAAGCTGTAGAGGTGGTAGAGCATCGAGTGCACGTCCTGCTGGGCCTGGGCGTCGCCGGCAATCTGGATGTCGCTTTTCCACAGCTCGTCCCAGGCCTTGGCGTGGAACGCCAGCAGGCGCTGCTTGCCTTCGAGCCGGGCAAAAATGGTCAGGCGCTCGGCCTCGTTCAGCGGGTCGGGGTGGTGGGCCGAGGTAATGGACGAGCCGGCCACGGCGTAGGTGTAGGCCTGCCCAGCCTTCAGCGCCTTGCTGAACTTCATCAGGTGCATGTTGCTGTCCCACATTTCGTGGATGACGCGCGGCTCCTGCCCGTGCGGCTCTTCAAACAAAAAGCTGTTTGACGCGCAGAGTTGCAGCTTGCCCGTGGAGCTTTTGGCCGACGACGTGAGCAGGCTGAGCGTGGTGTGCGGCCGGTCGATTTCGTTGTAGTAGTTCTGCACCTCGCGCAGGGCGTCGGGCGCGTCCATCACGCTGGCGGCGGTCAGGGCCACGTCCTTTTTGGCCGTCACCGTCACATCCATCAGCACCGTGAAGGGCAGGTGCCGCAGGGCGTAGTGCGTGTAACGGATGGTGGCCTTGTCGGCGTAGTCAAACGTGGTGGTCATGGCCGCGTGGCGCAGGTCCAGCTCCTGGCGAAAGTTGCGCACGTCCTGGCCCGAGAGCCGGCGGCCGTCCACTTCCAGGTACATGTTCAGCAGATTGAAGCTGTTGAGGAAGTTGCTCACCCGGCCGCGGCCGTACTGGTCAAACGCCCCGGCCAGCACCACGCTTTTCACCTGAAACGGCTCCGGCGACGACACGATGCCAATCATACCATTGGCCACCGTGGCGCCGTAGTAATTGCGCGGGTCCACCTTGTCGGCCGCAATGCGCCAGGGGTCGGGCGCCTGGGCGGCGGCCGGAGTTGCAGTGGCCACCCACAACAGCGCCAAGACGCTTATTAGGTATTTCAACTGCTCGGGTTTAGCTCTTAACATGTAGAAAAGGAATTGAAAAACAGGCCGGCTACCACCGAAATAATAGGCGGATAAAACGCCCGGCAGAACTAGTCGAAGCATCTCTGCCGCTTCGCTGCAGCGAAGCAAGTATCCCACCACTCCTAGCAGAGACACTTCAACAAGTTCAAGGGGATTAAAAGACGTCAGCGCAACGGCAGTACCAGCGCCTGCCAGGGCTCCAGCGCCAACGTCGCAGCGGGGGTAAATGTGGGGTAATTGTTGAGCCAGGGCGCGCCGCTCAGCTGCAGGCCCGCGGGCAGCAGCCAAGAGCGCGGCTCCGAGCTGAAATTGAGCACGACCAACGCCTTGTTCTGCCCCTCGGTGCGGGTGTAGGCGTAGATATGCGGGTTAGCCGCATCGAGCAACTGATACCGGCCGTGCACCAGCACCGGATGCTCCTGGCGCACGGCCGTGGCCCGCCGGAAATGGTTGAGCACGGAGTTGGGGTCCTGGTCTTGCGCGGCGGCATTCACGTCCCGGTAGTTGGGGTTGATTTTCAGCCAGGGCGTACCGGTGGTGAAGCCGGCATTCCGGGTGGTATCCCACTGGAAGGGTGTGCGGCCGTTGTCGCGGGCAAAGCGCTTGGCCGTGGCCAGGAAAGCGGACAGGTTGCCACCCTGGTTTTTCACCTGTTGGTAGCCGTTGCGGGTGGCCACGTCGCGGTAGTCTTCAATCTTATCAAAACGGATGTTGCTCATGCCCAACTCGTCGCCGTTGTAACAGTAAGGCGTACCGCGCATGGTCAGAATGAAGGTGTTCAGCAGCTTGGCCGAGGGCGCGCGAAACGCCGGCCGGTCGTCGCCGAACTTGCTCACCATCCGGGGTTGGTCGTGGTTGCCGAGGAAGATGGACAGCCAGCCCTTCTGCGCAAAAGCACTGTCCCAGCGCGTGTACAGACGCTTGAACTCGGCGAGTTGAAAGCCCTTCGGTCCCAAGCCCAGGTCCACGCCTTCGAAGTGGTAAGCCATGTTGAGCTCCTTGCGAGCGGGGTCCACGAAGAGCATGGCGTCGGCGGGGCCGCTGCCGGCGCCTTCGGCCACGGTCATCACGTTGTACTTGCTTAGCACCTCGCGGTTCATCTCCTGCAGGTAGTCGTGCAGGTGCGGGCCGTGGCCGTAGTACTTGATGATGTTCTTCTCGTAGCCCGCCGGCAACACCGGAAAGGTGGTGTCTTTGGCGGCAAACTGAAACGCGTCGAGGCGGAAGCCGTCGATGCCCTTGTCCAGCCAGAAGCGCATCATTTTATACACTTCCTGGCGAAGCTTGGGGTTCTCCCAATTCAGGTCGGGCTGCTTGCGCGAGAAGTAGTGCAGGTAATAGGAGTTGGTGAGTGAGTCGTACTTCCAGGCGTCGCTGTTCACGTCGAAAAAGCTCCAGCGCGGCGTGGGCTTGCCTTTTTCGGCGGGCCACCAGTGGTAGTAGTCGCGGTAGGGGTTGGTGCGGTAGGAACGGGCCTGTTTAAACCACTCGTGTTCGTCGGAGCTGTGGTTTACCACCAGGTCCATTACCAGCTTGATGTTGCGCTGGTGCAAGCCATTGAGTAGGGCGTCGAAGTCCTGCATGGTGCCGAACTCGGGCATAATCCGGCGGTAGTCCGAGATGTCGTAGCCGTTGTCGTCGTTCGGCGAGGCGTAAATCGGGTTCAGCCATACGGTGCCCACGCCCAGGTCTTGGAGGTAATCGAGTTTGGCAATGATGCCGCGCAGGTCGCCCACGCCGTCGCCGTTGCTGTCCCGGAAGCTGCGCGGGTAAATCTGGTACACCACAGTTTCCTTCCACCAACCGGGTTTTTTGGCCACGGTAGTGCTATCGGCCGCGGCTGAAACTGCCGTTTCCGTCTTGGTCGACGTCTGATTGCAAGCCGCGACCAAGCCCCAAAGAGCCAGTAGTGCCAGGGTAAATCGTGCGTTTGTCATGGACCTAGATGGACCTAACTGTGGCTTGTGAAACAGTCTTATGCCCCAATTGCTGAAGCCGCAGCTACCGCAAAGCAGGCCGCTGGCCACTGCGGTTCAGCAGCAACCAACGGCCTGCTCGGGGCTACCGCAGAGGACAAATACTAGTACCCGGGGTTCTGCGCGATGTTGCGGTTCACGTCGACCTGGGTTTGCGGAATGGGGTAGATGAGGCGCTTGGGGTCGCTCTGGGGCTTGTCTTTGCGGGCCTGCAGAAACTTGCCAAAGCGAATCAGGTCCTGCCGACGCCACGACTCGCTGTATAACTCCCGGCCCCGCTCGTCGAGCAGTATGTCCAGGGTGAGGGCGGGCAGGGCGCTGGCTCCGCGCGAGGGATGCGTGCGCACCGCGTTGACCAGGGCCAGGGGAGTACCTCCGTAAGAACCGGCGCTGGTAGCCGTGCCGCCCCGCAGGATGGCCTCGGCCTTCATCAGCAGCACGTCGGCCAGGCGGAAGCTCACGTGGTCGTTTTCGGCGCCGTTGCCGCCCTTCACCTCGCTCACGTAATCGACGGGGTACTTCAGGGGCCGGATACCTTTGGCTTCGAGGTCGGGGCCGGTTTCTAGCAGGTTGATGTCCTTCGTGAACGCCAACGGCGCGCCGGCGCGCGTGGTAAGCGGGGCATCAGTAATCAGGTTGTACTGCTGGCCCGCCAGAAAGCCCACGTTGATGCGCCCGCCCGGGTTGGCGGGGCCGCCCGTGCTTTGGTAAGCCACGCCGCGGCGCTTGTCGGCGGGCTCAAACAGGTCGTAGAACTCAGCCGTGGTGGCCGGGCCGTTGTAGCCGTCTACGGGCCGCATGCTGTAGTGCGACACGAACTTCCAGAAGTCGCGCGTGGGGCCGCTGTTGCCGTAGGTGTTCTCCTGCGTGAAGATGTTCTCGCGGCCGATGGCGCCGTTGTTGGGCGCGAAGTTGTCGAAGTAATTGGGCGTAAACGAGTACCGGTTGCTGTTGATGATTTCGTCGGCCAGCGTGATGATTTGGTTCATGTCGGCGGCGGCAAACGTCGGCGACTGACGGTTGGCGTACACGCCTTTGTTGAGGTAGCACTTCATCAGCAGCACCCGGGCGGCGTCCTTGTTGGCCTTGCTCACGGGGCCGTCGGGCAGGTCCTTCTGCACGGCCACGATTTCGCTCACAATCCACGTCAGTGCCTCCGAGCCTTTGCGAACGCGGGCAAACTCGGCTAGGCTCTCGCCCGGCTCGCGGTACAGCACTTGGTCGTAGAGGTCGAGCACCAGGAAGCTGGCCCAGGCCCGCAGGAACCGGGCCTCGGCCTGCTGCTGCGTTGTTGGGTTGAAGCGCAGCAGGTCGGTGGACGAGTAGATGATGCCGTTGAGTTGGGTATAGGTTTCGCGCACCCGCTCGTTGTTGGCGTCCCAGGTGTGGTTGAACAGCTGCCGCCACTTGCCGTTGTCGTCCCAGTCGGGCCCGCGGGTGGGCATGATGCGGGCATCGGTCGATACTTCTTCGAGGGCAAAAACGCTTACGCAGCCCTGAATTGGGTCACGCTGCGAGTTGTACACGCCCGTGAGCAGGGCCGAGGGGTCGCCTTTCGGAATCTGGTCTTGCGTGAGTTGGCCGTCCAGGCTTTCGGTAATCGAGCAGCTGCTCAGCAGTTGCAGCGACGCCAATACGGCGGCTGCCCCGATAATTTTGGTATATCGCATGGTGGGAAAAAGTAAGAATTACAGGGAGAAGTTGACGCCGAACGTGAAGGTGCGGGCGCTCGGGTAGGGCAGGTAATCAATGCCAACCGAAGGCACTTGGTTGGCGCCGCGCTTCACGGTGTTGATTTCGGGGTCGAAGCCGTCGTAGCTGGTGAGCACGAGCAGGTTCTGACCGGTCACGTACAGGCGGGCGCCCTTCGCGAAGCTCCCAAAGTCGCCGAGGGTGTAGGACAGCGTCAGGTTGGATAGCTTCAGGAAGTCGCCTTTTTCCAGGTAGCGGGTCGAAGCGGCCGAGGCGTTGCCGGTGGCCTCTTTCACGTCGTTTTCGAACGTGGACACGGCAATGTTCTTGCCCGCGCCAATCTGGCCCACGTTGCCCACGGCGTTGAGGGTGTTGTTGTAGATGTACTGGCCGAACACGCCGGTCATGTTGGCCACCAGGGCGAGCTTGCCGTAGCGCACGTTGGTACCCAGGCCCAGCAGCGTGCGGGGGTTGGGGCTGCCCGCGTACCCAATGGCGCCGAAGGGATTAGACAGTCCGTTTTCGTCGAGCCCGTTGTACTGGGGCAGGAAAAAGGCGTTGATGGGGTAGCCGTTTTGAATGCTCTGGGAGAGCGCGCCCGACAGGCCCTGTCCGTTAATGGCGCCAGTGGGGATGGCCGCGCCCACCAGCCCCGACACCTCGTTGCGAATGAAGGTGGCGTTGGCGTTGAAGCTCACGTCCACTTTATCGTTGCGCACTAGCGCGGCGTTCAGGCTCATTTCCACGCCCTTGTTCACGATGCTGCCGTCCAGGTTTTCCCAGCGAATGGCCGCGTTGGCGGGCCGGGGCTCGCCGGGGGTGGTCGGGAACAGCAGGTCGGTGGTGCGCTTGTAAAAGTAATCGGCCGTGAAGGTCAGGCGGTTGTCAAGCGCGCCAATGTCGAAGCCCGCGTTAAACTGGGCATCCGACTGCCACTTCAGGTCCTTGTTCTCGTCGTTGAGCGGCGACTGGGCCCCGTTGTTGTCGAGGGAGTAGCGGTACTGGGCCGCGCCCGCCGGAAACTCCTGGTTGCCGGTGAGGCCGTAGCCGGCCCGCAGCTTGAGCTGGCTCAGCTTCTCGGCGGGGAAAAACGATTCCTGGGCCAAATCCCAAGCCACGGCAAACGAGGGGAAGTAGCCCACCCGGTTGCTGGGGCCGAACTTGCTGCTCTCGTCGCGGCGCAGGGTGCCGGTCAGCACGTACCGCTCCTTAAAGTTGAGGATGGCCCGCCCAAACACCGATTGCAGCGCCGA
This sequence comes from Hymenobacter jeongseonensis, assembly GCF_015694725.1. GTDB lineage: Bacteria > Bacteroidota > Bacteroidia > Cytophagales > Hymenobacteraceae > Hymenobacter > Hymenobacter jeongseonensis. Next base: position 554,744 of record NZ_JADQDQ010000001.1, read on the forward strand.
CGACGGGTCGACGAACGACGAAGCCTGGCGCGAACCCGAGGCTGAATACTGAATGTAGTTGGTATAGTCGAGGCCGAAGACGCCGAAGCCCCCGGCGGCCGGGTTGCCGAACGCATTCAGGTTGTTGCCCGAGTTCGAAAACTTCGTGTACTCGTAGCCCAGCACGGCGTTCACGTTCAGGCTGCTGCCCACGGCTTTATTGAAGTTCAGCGTGTGCGCGATTTGCTGCGTCACCAGCTCGTTGTTGCTGATGCTGGCGAAGCCCTGGTTTTCGATGCCCGGGAAGTTGATGAGGCGCTGGTCGATGGACGTGCGCCGCTGGCCAGTGTTGTAGTTCACGCTCAGCAGCGCCCGGTACGAGAGCCAGTCGGTGAACTTGTAGGAAGGCGCGGCACTGGCCAGAATGGTGGTCACCCGCGAGTTGTCGTTGTAGTACTCCTGGGCGGCCAAGGGGTTCACCACGTCGCCGGCCTGCACAAACAGCGAGCCGTCGGCGTTGCGCAGCGGCTGCGTGGGATTCCACTGCAGGGCCTGCCCAATGAGGCTGCCCCGGAAGCCGGCATCGGTCGTAATCGGGGCCAGCTCCTCGCGAAATTGGCTGGTGGTGAGGTTGATATCGAGCCCCAGCTTCTTGCTTTCCAGGAATTGCAGGTTTGTCGAAAGGTTGGCACTGTACTTCTTAAAGCCAGTTTTGCGCACGATGCCGTCCTGGTCGAGGTAACCGAGCGACAGCCGGTAGCGGCCCGTTTCGCCGCCGCCGCTCATGGCCACGTTGTAGTTCTGCAAGCGGCCCGTCTGCAGAATTTCCTTCAGGGCATCCACGTTGCCGCCCTTGTCGTTGGCGGCCGGGGCGTTGTAGTAGGTCAGCGCCTCTCGGTACTGCCCGGCGTCGAGGAACTCGGGGCGGCGCAGCAAGGTAGAGAAGCCCGTCGAGGCGCCCACCGTGAGGACAGGGGCGCCGGCGTTTCCTTTTTTGGTCGTAATCAGCACCACGCCATAGGCGGCCCGGGAGCCATAAATGGCTGTGGCCGAGGCATCCTTGAGCACCGTGAAGGTCTCGATGTCGTCGGGGTTCAGGAAGTTGAGCGGGTTGCTGTCGGCGCCGGAGCCGATGTCGTTAGACGCTACTAGGCCGGGGCGGGCCGAGCGGCCATCGAGCGGCACTCCGTCGATGACGTACAGCGGCTGGCCTGTGCCGGTCACGGCCGAGTTGCCGCGGATGCGGATGGTGGCCGGCCCGCCGGGCTGCCCGCTGTTGTTGCCCACCTGCACGCCCGACACGCGGCCCTGCAGCAGTTGGTCGGGCGAGGTAAAGGTGCCCCGGTTGAAGTCCTTCTCGCCGATGACCGCCACGGCCCCGGTCACGTCCTGCTTGCGTGCGGTGCCGTAGCCCACCACAATGACGTCGGCCAGCGCCTGCGCATCTTCTTTCAGGCTCACCTCAACCGTAGACTTGCCCGTGATGGCGACTACCTGCGAGCCGTAGCCCACGAAGGAAAACGAAAGGGTGGTGGCCGATTCGGGTACCTGAAGCTGAAAGCTGCCGTCGGCCCCGGTGCTGGTGCCCACGGCGGTCCCCGGTACGAGAATCGTCACGCCCGGCAGGCCGGTTGCCTTGCTGTCAACCACTTTGCCCGAAACGGCCCGCGTGGCTTGGGCCTGGCTCAGCAGTGGAAGCAGCAGGGATAAAAAACCTAAGAACAGGGCCTTCCAGCGGCTTGCCCTTGCGCTCAGTAGTGGCCTAGACTCCCGTGGAGTGGGTAGGTTGTCTTGCGGGTACCAGTTATTGCTCATGAGTAAAATTTGTGGTGGGAAACAAAGTGTAAGCGGCTAGTAATGGGCACTCTTGTTCCTGACAACTGCGGCGTCAGGGATTGCCATTCAGGTACATTGAATTCTCCGGGCCGGTAGCCCGGAGCTCCTAGTGCCAGTAGTTGCGCGGCGAGCAAGCCCCAAAAGGAGCAACACTGCTGGGCCGCAGCCAGAGGGTCAGAGGAAACAGATTCGGAACTACGCCACGGGCTTGGCGTGCATTCCGCAACCGACAGCGTGGTGGTACTTGGCTCCACGTTCTGGTCAGGTATTTATCAGAGCGAAGGACGGATTCGGCAAGTGCGCTGACGAAGACGACGGGTAGCCCAGTAGCCAACGCTTATATCACAATCGTTTGCAGTAAGGCACCGGTTAGGTTTGGCAAAACAATTGGCTTGTGAGCCAGAACCGACGCCTGCATTGGCTATTTTGATAAAAATATCAACAATTCACGAGCATAAATTGCTTAAAATCAAGTTTATAAATCGGGATAATAAACAAAAAATATCAATTAATTATTACACCTGATATTACCGAATATGTATGCCTCGCCGCCTGTTCAAAGTCTATTGCTTTCAACTACCAGCCAAGTTTTGGTAGGCTGGTAGCAACGGCTACGGCGCACCGTGCCGTTGTTCTGAGTAGGTTTGGGCATTGGATGCCGAAAAGCTTTACAGGAATCTAATTGACAGCTCTCCCGCGTAATGGCACCACCTGCTACTCACTTTGTCATTAATTCGCTGATGCGCCTCTCAGTTGTCGCGGCCGCGGCAGTGGCCTCGCGCCGCCTCGCTGCTTCGCGCTTGGGCGGCTGGCCCCGCGCTTGGTGGGTAGGAGTTTGCTGCCTGCTGCTGGCCATGCCCAGCCGCGCCAGCGACGGCAAAACGGACAGCCTTCTGCAAGTGCTCGACCAAACCCTAGCCCGGCAAGCCACTTACGACCAGCAACGACTCGACCGGTTGGCCGTGCTGAAATCGGAGTTGCGTGCCCGGCAGGGCGACGACGCCGCGCGGTTTGAACTGGCGTTATTTATCTGCGACGAATACCAAGAATTCAAGTACGACTCGGCCTTTGCCTACAGCCTCATGCTGGGCCAGCTGGCCCGGCGGCTGCGCAGCCCAGAAAAGCTGCAGGTGGCCCGCACCAAACTCGCGCACACCCTGCGCTCGGCCGGCTTGTTTAAGGATGCGTTCGATACGCTAAAAGTCATCAACGTGCGGCGGCTGGAGCCGCGCTACCACGCGGAGTTTTACGAAGTCTATAGCATCGTGTGCATCGAGCTGGCCGAGTACGACCAGGACGCTTACTTCAAACCGCTTTACAAAGCCCAGGCGTACGCCTATGCCGATTCGGTTTCCCGGAACGAGCCGCCGGGCTCGTATGTGCACCTCAAGCAGCTCATCTTCCAGGCCCGGCAGCTTAACGACCTGCGCGCCGGGGCCGCTGCCTACGCCGGCCTGCTGCGCCTGCCCCTGACGCCGCACCAAGTAGCGGTCAACGCCAGCTCGTTGGCCATCATCTACCAGCAGGCCGGCTACCCCGAAAAGGCCATGGAGTTGATGACGCTGGCAGCCATCAACGACATCAAATCGGCCACCAAAGAAGGCATTGCCCTTTTCAACGTCTCGGCCTATTGCTACCAGCACGACGACTTGGCCCGGGCGTACCGCTACATCAACGCGGCCAAGGAAACGGCTGTTTTCTTCCGCGCCCGGCAACGTTTGCTGGAGATGTCGCCCATTGCCGCGCTCATCGATGGCCAAAAAATAACCTCCGTGGAACGCCAGCGCCAGCAGGCCCGCACCTACGCGTGGGCCATTGGCGGCCTAGCCGCGCTGGTGCTGGGCTTGGCCGTTGTTATCTACTTGCAATTGCGGCGGTTGCGAAGCGCCGGTCAGTTGCTGGCCGCCACCAACCAGCGCCTGCACGGCAACAACGAGGCGTTACAAAACCTCAACACTACGCAGCAGCAACTGAACGACCAGTTACGAGAACTCAACCACAACCTGAACGAGGCCAACCACATCAAAGAGGAGTACATCGGCTACTATTTCAGCAATGCCTCGCGCTACGTAAACCAGCTGGAAGCCCTGCAGGGCAAGCTCAGCACACTATTGAAAACCAAGCAAGTAGCCACAGCGCAACGGGTGGTGGAAGACATTGACATTAAGGCCGAGCGTCTCGATTTATTCAAGCGGTTTGACACGGGCTTTATCCGGTTGTTTCCATCCTTCGTGGCGGATTTTAACGCCCTATTCCCAGAGTCCGACCGGGTGGTGCTTGCCGACGACCAACTGCTGACCACCGAACTGCGCATTTTCGCCCTCATCCGCCTGGGCATCAACGACAGCGAGCAGATTAGCCGCATCTTGGGCTATTCCATCCATACGGTATACGCCTACAAAACGAAGGTGAAAAACCGCTCCTTTGTACCCAACGACGTATTTGAGGCCAAGGTGCTGGCCATCTAAGGGCGTGGAGCACGTCTGATGCAGCTCCTTTCTACCAAGGGCTTGCCCTGTATCATATATATCAGCTCTCCTGGCACCTGAGGCGTTACTTCGGGGTAGGGACAGAGACGGCAAGAGCGGCATCATGGCAGTTGCAGGAAATGGGTCAGATAGGGGGCAGTGCGGCTTTTGGCTGCCTGCGCCACCTCGGCTGGTGGGCCGGCCGCTACCACGCGGCCGCCTTCCTCGCCCGCACCGGGGCCGATGTCGATGACCCAGTCAGCGCCGGCCACCACGCGCATGTCGTGCTCGACGACGATGACCGTGTTGCCGGCTTCGACCAAACCGTCGAGTTGCACCAGCAGCTTTTCCACATCCGAGGGGTGGAGGCCGGTGGTGGGCTCGTCGAGAATGTAGAGCGTGTTGCCGCGGCCGATGCGCTGCAGCTCGGTGGCGAGCTTGATGCGCTGGGCCTCGCCGCCGCTCAGCTCCGTAGCGGGCTGGCCGAGGCGCAGGTAGCCCAGGCCCACTTCGCGCAGCACGGTGAGGGCGCGGTGCACGGGCGGCTCTTCGACGAAAAATGCCCAGGCGTCGTCCACGGTCAGGCCCAGCACGTCGGCAATGTTCTTGTTGCGGTACTGGATTTCCAGGGTTTTGGCGTTATAGCGGGCGCCGTGGCACACGGGGCAGGGCGCGTACACGCTGGGCAGAAACAGCAGCTCCACCATCACGAAGCCCTCACCCGAACAATTTTCACAGCGGCCCTTGGCCACGTTGAAGGAGAAACGGCCGGCGTCGTAGCGGCGCTTTTTGGCATCGGGAGTAGCCGCGAATAGCTTGCGCACGTGGTCGAATAAGCCGGTGTAGGTGGCCATGTTGGAGCGCGGCGTGCGCCCGATGGGCTTCTGGTCGACACGTACCAGCCGCTTGATGCCTTCCAGGCCGCCCGTGATTTGCCCGCCAAGGGTGACGGGGGCGGGCTGGTCCAGGGCGTCGGCGTCCTCCTCTTCAAACGAAACATCTTGGCCCAGGTGTTCGGCTACTAATTCCACCAATACCTGGCTCACCAAGCTGGATTTGCCCGAGCCCGACACGCCGGTGACGGCGGTGAACACGCCCAGCGGAAAGGCGGCATCGAGCTGGTCCAGGTTGTTGCGCGTGACGCCGGCCAGCCGCAGCCAGCCCATGGGCTGGCGCGGCGCGCGGCGGGCCAGCAACGGTTCGGAATCGGCGAAAAGGTGGCGGCGCGTCTGCGATTCCATTACCAGTCTCAAGCCTTCGGGTGGGCCGCTGTAGAGGATGTGGCCGCCTTTTTCGCCGGCAGCGGGCCCCACGTCCACCAACCAATCGGCCTTGCGAATCACGTCTAAGTCGTGCTCCACCACAAACAGCGAATTGCCGGCATCCTTCAAGCCCGCCAGCGCGGCCAACAAAGCTTCGGTATCGGCCGGGTGCAGGCCAGCGGAAGGCTCATCAAGCACATAGACCACGCCGAATAAGTTGGAGTACAGCTGCGTAGCTAAGCGCAGGCGCTGCAATTCGCCGGGCGAAAGCGTGGGCGTGGCGCGCTCCAGGGAAAGGTAGCCCAGGCCCAAATCCAGCAGCACGGCCAAGCGGGCGGCCAGGTCTTCGGCTATGCGCCGGGCCACGATGGCCTGTTCCGGGTGTTCGGTATCGTGCGCCTGTTTGCGGGCCGTGCCGTTGGCAAAAGGCGCCAGCAACCCCGCCAAGCGCTTGAGGGGCAGGCGCGACATTTCAGCAATGTCAATGCCGGCGAACGTTACCGACAGCGACTCCGGCCGCAGGCGCTTGCCCTGGCAGGTGGGGCAGTCGCTGCTGAGCATGTACTGCGCCACCCGCTTCTTCATCAGGGGGCTGTGGGTAGTGGCGAAGGTGTGCAGCACGTGCCGTTTCACGCCGGTGAAGGTGCCCATGTAGTTCGGGGGCTCGCGGCGTTTGAGGGCGCGCTGGGTCTCGGCGGGGGAGTAGCCGGGGTACACCGGCACCACGGGCTGCTCGTCGGTGAAGAGTATCCAGTCCCGGTCTTTTTGGGGCAACTCCTGCCAGGGCGTGTCCACGTCGTAGCCCATGGTCACAAGGATGTCGCGCTGGTTTTGGCCGCCCCAGGCCTGCGGCCAGGCCGCAATAGCCCGCTCCCGAATGGTGAGCGTGGGGTCGGGCACCATGCTTTGCTCCGTCACTTCGTACACGCGGCCCAGGCCGTGGCAGGTGGGGCAAGCGCCCTCGGGCGTGTTCGGCGAGAAGGCTTCGGCGTAGATAATGCCCTGGCCGGCAGGGTAGTCACCGGCCCGTGAGTACAGCATCCGCAGCAGGTTGGAGAGCGTCGTCACCGAACCTACCGACGAGCGGGTGCTGGGGGCGCCGCGCTGCTGCTGCAAGGCCACCGCCGGTGGCAGCCCGTCGATGGCCGTGACTTCGGGTACGGCCATCTGGTGAAACAGCCGGCGGGCGTAGGGCGACACCGACTCCAGGTAGCGGCGCTGGGCCTCGGCGTAGAGCGTGCCGAACGCCAAGCTGGACTTGCCCGAGCCCGACACGCCGGTGAATACCACCAGCGCATCGCGCGGAATGTCAACGTCGACGTTTTTGAGGTTGTGCTCGCGGGCGCCGCGTACCCGCACGAAGCCGGTAAAGTCTGCCGTAGAAGGCGTGGAAGGAAGTTTGGCCATGATGGAAAGGCAGGAGAACAGGGAGAATTCAGCGCCGTGGCGCAGCCCCAGTGCTCCTATCAGACGAGGCGCGCTTCCCGTTAGTTACCGATGCCTTCTACATCCACCTTTCGCAGGCTCGCCGAATTGATGCAATAGCGCAGTCCGCCGGGCGCGGGGCCGTCCGGAAACACGTGGCCAAGGTGGCCGCCGCACACGTTGCACCGCGCCTCAACACGCTGCATGTTAAAGCTTTCATCGAAGACGTAGCGGATGGCGTTGCGGGCGCGCGGCTGCCGGAAGCTGGGCCAGCCCGATATGGCGTGGTATTTTTCCTGCGCCGCAAAAAGCACGCTGTCGCAGCCCGCGCAGGCGTATTCACCGGGTTCGTAGACGCGGCAATAGGCGTTGCGGTAGGGCGGCTCGGTGGCCTGCTGGCGCAGCACGCGGTACCGCTCGGGCGGTAGCAAGCGGGCCCATTCGGCGTCGGTATGTTTCACGCGCCGGGCGGGCTCGGGGTTGCCGTATTTGGCGAAGATGAGAATGTCCTTCCAGCGGAGCATGAGGAACTAGGGGACAGCTAGCGCTTAGCCGGAAATTGCCAGCAGCGCCACTACCGCCTCCGGGTCTTTCACTTCGATGATAAGCTGGTGGTATTCCTCGTTGCGCAGCGCAATCACAACAGTGTTTGCGGGGTTGGATACGTCGAGAAACGAAGGCTTTTGGCTGCCTTGATTATCCAAATAAAACGTGCCGGCCGTGATGACGCCCGGCACGTGGGTGCCTCCAGCCCGCAGGCCCTCGATGTGCTGCGCTGCTTCCGGGTCGGGACGAACCCCGGTAACGTGGGCCCGCGGAATGGTGAGCTGGTTTTTGAGGGCAAACACCTTGTGCGCACCTTGGATAGTGAACACAACATTATCGTGATGGACGGCGACGTCAACCATAAAAGAGGAAGGGTTTTACTGTAGAAATGGCGTCGGTTGCGCTGCCGCAGTGGTTGCCCGCTCGGCAGGCCGGGAGGCTGGTTGCCAGCGCATGAGCACCACGTACACCACGCCCGACACAAGGAAGCCCACAAACCAGGCGTAGTTGTACACGGCCACCAGCCCCGGCCACACCGCGCCTTTATCGAGCGCGCCAATGGCGGTGAGGAAGCCCGGCACGTTGGGCAAAATGCCCACCACCAGCGCCACAATGGCTGCCACGTTGAAACCGTGGCGGTAGGCATAGCGGCCGTGGTACTGGTAGAGGTCAGGCACGTCGAGCTGCTGCTTGCGGATGAGGTAGTAATCGGCAATCATGATGCCGCCAATGGGCCCGAGCAACCCCGAATACCCAACCAGCCAGGTAAAAATGTAGCCCGAGGGGTCGGCAATGAGCTTCCAGGGGAAGATGAGCACGCCGAGCACGCCGGTGATGTAGCCGCCCATTTTGAAGCTGATGCGGGTGGGCGAGAAGTTGGCGAAGTCGTTGGCCGGGCTCACGATATTGGCCGCAATGTTGGTGGCCAGCGTGGACAAGGCCACGGCCAGCATGGCCCCGCTCACCAGCAGCTTGCTTTCAAACTTGGCCGCCAGCACCACCGGGTCCCAAATGGTTTTGCCATAAATGACGAACGTGGCTGAGGTCACGACCACGCCCACAAACGAGAACAAGGTCATGGATGTGGGCAGGCCCAGCGCCTGGCCCATCTGCTGGGCGCGCTGGCTGGTGGCGTAGCGCGTAAAGTCCGGAATATTGAGCGAAAGTGTGGCCCAAAACCCCACCATGCCCGTGAGCGAAGGAAAGAAAAACGCCCAAAACGCCGCGCTCGACGTGAATTTGCTGGGCTGTGCCAAAATCGGCCCTAGCCCGTTGCCGGCCGAAATGGCCCACCACAGCAGCGCCACTGCCGCCACCGGCAGGAAAAACGCCTTGAACATCAGCAGCTTCCGAATGCTTTCCACGCCGAGGTACACCACGTACATATTCAGCAGCCAAAACAGCAGGAATACCAGCGCCGGGCCGGTTTCCAGGGCCCAGCTGGCCGGGAAAATGGGCGGCAGCGTGGCCAAACCCGGCACCCACAGCACCGCCATTTGGTAGAGGGCATAGCCGCCAATCCAGGTCTGAATGCCGAACCAGCCGCAGGCAATAATGGCCCGGAGCAGCGCCGGCACGTTGGCCCCGCGCACGCCAAAGCTGGCCCGCGCAAACACCGGGAACGGGATGCCGTATTGCGCGCCGGCCCGGCCATTCAGCAGCATGGGCACCAGCACAATGCTATTGCCCAGGAAAATGGTGAGCAGGGCCTGCCACCAGTTCATGCCGCCCTCGATGAGCGAGCTGGCCAGCATGTAGGTGGGAATGCACAGGCTCATGCTAATCCAGAGGGCGGCGTAGTTGCCGGTGCCCCAGGTGCGCTCGGCCGGCAGGGTGGGGGCGAGGTCCGGGCTGGTGAGGCCGGGCGCGTAGGGCGTTTCGGATGAGGGATTCATGGCATTTCCAATGTAAAAGGCTGGGAACTAATGTAGCAATGTAGCGCGGACTCTGCGAGTCCGCGCGTGGGCGAACGACTCCTGTAATGCGCGGACTCGCAGAGCCCCTCCGGGTACGGCCACGCTACAGCCCTGAGGAAACCTCCACCAGCAAATACCCGCGCGCCAACTCACCAAATGCCGCCACTTGCTGCGCCTGCCACTTTTCATCAAAACCCAGCTCCTGGGCCAGCAGCGCAGCCACGGTGGGCGCCACGCGCACAGCCGCTGCCGCATCCAGAAACAGCAGGCGCACGCGCCGCGCCAGCACGTCTTCCACGGTACGGGCCATTTCGTGGCGGGCCGCCCACACCACCTCGGCTTGCAGAAATTCCAGCTTCGCATCAAGCTTCGCGCCCAAAGAAGGTTCTGCTGCAAGTAGCTGCCGCAGCCCGGCGGCATCGCTGCCGTAAGACGCGAAATGTTCTTTTAAACCAGCGTTGTTAGCCGCGCCGTGAATGGCTAGCTGCGCGGTGCGGCTGGGAGCGGGCGGCAACTGCCGCAGGGAAATTGCCTTATCGACGGCATCCTGGCCCATGCGGCGGTACGTCGTCCACTTTCCGCCCGTGATGGTGACGAGTCCGCTGGCCGAGGACAGGATTTTGTGGCTGCGCGAAATCTCCTTGGTTTTGGTGCTGCCGTTGTTCGCGGCGGCTAACGGGCGCAGGCCCACAAAAATGCTTTGCACGTCGGCGCGGGTGGGCGGTGTGGTGAGGTACTGGGCGGCGGTGCGCAGCAGAAAGTCGATTTCGGCTTCCTGCGCCCGGGGCTCGAGGCTGGCGGTAGGTACGGGCGTGTCGGTGGTGCCCAGCACTACGCGGCCCAGCCACGGCACCGCAAACAGGACGCGGCCGTCTTCAGTACTGGGAATCATGAGGGCGGCGTCGCCGGGCAGGAAGGACCGGTCCAACACCAAATGGACGCCCTGGCTGGGCTGCACCAAGGGCCGCACGCCTGGCTCGTCGAACTGCCGCACTTCGTCCACAAAAATGCCGGTGGCATTCACCACGCTTTTAGCGCGTAGCTCATAAGCCAGACCGGTTTCGAGGTCGGTGGCGCGCACGCCGTGCAGACGGCCGCGGGCATCTTTCAGCAGCCCCTGCACGGCGCAATAGTTGAGGGCCGTACCACCGTGGTCGATGCAGGTTTGGGCCAGGTTCACGGCCAGGCGGGCATCGTCGAACTGCCCGTCCTGGTAGCGCACGCCGCCGCGCAAGCCGCTGGGGCGCAGGCCCGGGAGCTGTTGCAGGGTCTCTGCTTTGCTTAGGTGCACCGAGGGGCCAAGGCTCAGACGCCCGGCCAGCAGGTCATACAATTTCAGGCCGATGGTGTAGAAGGCGCCGCCCCACCAGTTGTAGTTCGGGATAATGAAAGACTGGTTGTGACACAGGTGCGGGGCGTTTTTCAGCAACAGTCCCCGCTCATGTAGCGCCTCGCGCACCAGCCCGATGTCGCCCTGGGCCAGGTAGCGCACGCCGCCGTGCACCAACTTGGTGCTGCGGCTGCTGGTGCCTTTGGCAAAATCCGCCTGTTCCAGCAGCAGCGTTTTGTAGCCGCGGCTGATGCCATCCAGCGCCACGCCCAGCCCCGTGGCCCCACCGCCGATGACGAGGAGGTCCCACACCTGCACAGCAGTGAGTTGCTGCACCAGGGTTTCGCGGCGGTAGGGGTTGGGGAGCATGGTGGGGAAGTAGCGCGGACTTTTAGTCCGCGTGTATAGTTACGATGAAGCATGCAACTCGCGGACTAAAAGTCCGCGCTACTTTCCGTCGGACTCCCCTCTTTTTTGGAGGGGGGCGGGGCCGTGCCCGGCAGGGGTGAGGTCCATCCTTACCGCAGCAGCCCGCCCACCTGCTCCACCAGCAACGGCACGCTCAGCCCGCCCATTACCACCACCACCACCCAGCCGGCGGCCAGCATCCACCGGGGGTGCCGGTAGCCGCGCATGATGCGACTATTGGTGGCGGCCACCAGTACAATGGCCAGGGCAATGGGCAGTATCAGGCCGTTGATGAAACCGGCGAAAACCAGTAGCTGCGTGGGCTTGCCCACCAGCACAAAAATGGCCGTGGACAGCACAATGAACACCGAAATACACCCCCGCTCATAGCGCGCAAACACGGGGTGAAACGTCTTGAAAAACGACACCGACGTGTAGGCCGCGCCCACCACCGAGGAGATGGCCGCGCTCCATAAAATCACGCCGAAAATGCGGAAACCCACCTCGCCCGCGGCCGACCGAAACACGCTGGCGGCGGGGTTGTCTTTGTCGAGCACCGCCCCGTGGCTAAGCACACCCACAATGGCCAGGAACAGCACAAACCGCATGATGGTGGAAATAACAATGCCGCTGATGGCACTGCGCGTCACCACCGATTGGCTTCCTGGCCCCGTAATGCCCGCGTCGAGCAGGCGGTGCGCGCCCGAAAACGTGATGTAGCCGCCCACCGTACCGCCCACAATCGTGACGATGGACGCCGCGCTAATCTGCACCGGGAGCAGCGTGTGGTGCAGCGCCTGCAACACGGGAGGGTGCGCACTAAAGGCAATGCCCAGCGTGAGTAAAATTTTGACCGTGCCCAGAATTTTGGTGAAGCCGTCAAGCATGTTCCCGATTTCGCGCACCCAAAACAGCACCAGCGCCACTCCGCAACTCACCAGCGCGCCCTGCTCGAACGACATGCCCGTGAGCACGTTCAGCCCCAGCCCGCAGCCCGCAATGTTGCCGATGTTGAAGGCAAAGCCGCCCAAAATCACCATCGCCGCCAGGAAGTAGCCCAGCCCGGGTAGCAGCTGGTTGGCCAGGTCTTGGGCGCGCAACTCGCTTACCGTCAAGATACGCCAGGTATTGAGCTGGGCGCCCACGTCCAGCACCACCGATAGCAGAATCACAAACCCGAAACTGGTGAGCAGTTGCTGGGTAAATACCGTGGTCTGGGTGAGAAACCCCGGCCCGATGGACGAGTTGGCCATCAGGAAAGCCGCCCCCAGGCTGGCCCCGCCGAACAAACGAAACTTATTCGGCTTCACGAGGCGGTGGGTTTTAGGCCGGCTTGCAGCGTCACGCCAGCTCCGCGCAACGCGGCGTTCAGGCGTTGGGCAAATTCCAGGGCGTGGGCGCCGTCGCCGTGGAGGCACACGGTATCGGCCCGAATGGCTACATCGTGGCCTTGCTGAGTGCGCACCTGGCCCGCTTGCACCATGCGCAGCACCTGGGCAATGGCCACGTCGGCGTCGGTAATCAGGGCATCGGGCTGGCGCCGGGGGGTGAGGGTGCCATCGGCCTGGTAGGTGCGGTCAGCGAAAACTTCGTGGGCGGTGCGAAGGCCCAGTTTCTCGCCGGCCTTGGTTAGCTCCGAGCCGGCCAGGCCGTAGAGCGTGAGCTCGGGCTGCACCTTGTACACGGCTTCGGCAATGGCCTCCGCCAAAGCAGCGTTGGTGGCGGCCATATTGTAGAGCGCGCCGTGGGGTTTGAGGTGGTGCAGTTGCCCGCCCTCAGCCTTTGCCACGGCCGCGATGGCGCCCAGCTGGTAGACCGTCATGTCAAAAGCTTCTTCGGCCGAGATTGCCATGTCGCGCCGCCCAAACCCCACCAAATCCGGCAGGCCGGGATGCGCACCGATGGCCACGCCGTGGCGTAGGGCTGCGCGCACGGTTTGCTTCATCACCGCAGGGTCGCCGGCATGGAAGCCGCAGGCTATGTTGGCTGAGGTTACGAAAGGCAAAATGGCCGCGTCATTGCCCAAGCTCCACGCGCCGAAGCTTTCGCCCATGTCGCAGTTTAAATCAACGGTAAGGGTTGGAATCATAGTTGTTTTATAGAGTCAAAAAAGCCCGTCATGCAGAGCGCAGCGAAGCATCTCGCGTGTGGTAGTAAGCCAATCGTTAGGGTTAGTGGTGGCACGCGAGATGCTTCGCTGCGCTCTGCATGACCGTTGGAATTGGGTTATAACATCTTAAATTCAATGGCGCGCTTTAGGGCCCGCAACCGCCGTTCCTGCGCAAGGTACAGCGCCTGTGCTTCGGCCAAAGAAACCTCTTTAAACTGGATGCTTTGCCCCGGCCGCAGCTGGGCCAGGGTCGAAAAATCGACAGTAATAACCTGAGCCAGCCGCGGATAGCCGCCCGTGGTTTGGTGGTCGGCCATGAGAGCTATGGGCTGGCCGCTGGCCGGCACTTGCACCGTGCCAAACGTGACGGCCGTGGACAGCATTTCCGCCGTGGTCTGGCGTATCAAATCCGGCCCTTGCAGCCGGTAGCCCATGCGGTCGGCTTCGGTGGTGACAGAGAACGGCTGCTGCCAGAAATCAAGCTGACTTTGGGTTGAAAACTGCCCATACTCCGGCCCCCGAATGGCGCGAATGACGGGGCTCGCCGGAGGGCTGGGGCGAAGCGCGGGCTCCGGCATCCAGCGGGCCGATTGCCAAGCAGTTCCGGATTCATTGGAGGCCAGCAACTGCATCAACTTCCGGCCAAGGGCAGTAGGGGCGGCGCCGGGAATCAGGTCCCTGGCTTGCAGGGCCCGGCCGTGCAGGCCCCCAAAACCGGCGCGCAGATACGTGGCCTGGCTGCCCAGCACCGGCGCCAGCGCAAAGCCACCCGCCACCGCCAGATATGCCCGGCTTCCGGCCACCGGCGCGCCAAAAGCCAGCTCTGTGCCCGCACTTACCCAAACCGGCCGATGCAGGCCCACCGGCTGGCCATTGAGGGTGGGCGAAAGATTGGCGCCGGTGAGGGCAATCAGGTGGTCGGTTTCGAAGCGGACGCCGGGGCCCATGAGGCTGATTTCCAGGCCGGCCGCGTGTTCCTCATTGCCCACCAGCAGGTTGGCCACGCGCAGGGCGGTGGCGTCCATGGCGCCGCTCACCAGGATGCCGTCTTTCTGGTAGCCGTGCCGGCCGAGGTCTTGCACGGTAGTGAGCAGGCCGGGCCGCCGAATGCTAAGGCTCATGCTGCTGGAGGCGGTGAAATTCGGTTTCCTCAATGGGCACAAAGCGCAGGTGCTGGCCGGCCTGGAGCAGACTGGGCTGCGCCCATTCGGGGTCGAACAGGCGGATTGGCGTACGGCCGATGAGCTGCCAGCCACCCGGCGTGGGCAGGGAATAAATGCCGGTTTGGGGGCCGGCAATGCCTACCGCACCGGCCGGCACCAGCGGGCGCGGCTGGGCTTTGCGCGGGGTGCTCAGCCGCTCATCCATTCCGCCCAAATAGGGGAATCCCGGCGCAAAGCCAATCATGTGAACGAGGTATTCGGGAGCGGAATGCCGGGCAATTACCTCGGCCGGCGAGAGGCCGGTGTGCGCGGCCACCAACGCCAAATCGAGACCGAAAACCCCGCCGTAGCAGACCGGGATTTCGACCGCCGGGTATGTCGCTGCTTGTGCCGTGGCTGCCGCCTTGGGGAGCATCTGCCGTAAGATTTCCTCCACTTTTTCATACGGCTGGTAGCGGCCGTCTTCGCTCAGCAGCCACGGGTCGTAGTACACGGTGAGGGTGGTGAAGGCGGGTACGTACTCGCGCAGGCCGGTGAACGGGTGCTGCGCCAGATACGCGCTGAATGCCTGGATGGCGCGGTGCGTGGCCGGGCTGATGGCGTCGCCGAATTCGAGCACAATGGCAGCGTCGCCCAGTGGAAACAGCCGGACCACCGGCGCGGGCGGCAGTTTAGGGGCGGTGCTCACGTGCTGGCGGTTACTTTTGACGTTTTCTCCACGAACCCTTCGTTGATGAATTTTCGCTTCCGTAAATATGGCAGGGCTGGCGGGTTTCTGCTGGTGCTGCTGGCCACGGCCTGTCAGCGCCAGTCCCTGGCTACGGCCAACTTATTACCGGCTGCCGGACCCGCGGCGAGCATTGCCGAGGCCACGTTGCCATCCGTCACCACCGGAGTTTCCGAGGCGTTAGCCATTGCGCGCAAAGAGAACATCAGCCGCGTGGCGTACGACCTCCAGTTGACCATTCCGGCCCAGAAAACCGAGCCGATTCTTGCCGTCGAATCGGTGTCATTCACCCTGCGCGACAACCAGCAGCCGGTGCAGTTCGATTTCAAAGCACCCACGGCGAATTTACAGCGCGTGGTAGTGAACGGCCAGCCGGTACCCATCGACTACCGCAACGAGCACCTCGTGCTACCCGCCGCTGCCTTGAAGCGGGGTCGAAACGTGACCGAAATCCGCCTCGTGGCCGGCGAACAGTCGCTGAACCGCAACGCCGATTACCTCTACACGCTGCTGGTACCCGACCGCGCCCGCACCGTTTTCCCGGTCTTCGACCAACCCAATCTGAAGGCTACGTTTAAGCTGGCCCTTACTGTACCGCGGCTGTGGCAGGCTGTGGCCAATGCCCCGCTGGTTGACTCGACTGAGTCCACTCTCGATGGCAGAGTGCCAGGGTTTAAAACCTATCAGTTTGCTACTTCCGACAGCATCAGCACCTACTTGTTCTCCTTCGCGGCGGGCAGATTTTCGCGCCTAAACCGCACGCTGAACGGCCGCTCCATGACCCTGCTGCACCGCGAAACCGACCCGGCCAAGTTGCGCCTTAGCCTTGACTCCATTTTCCAGCTGCATGCCGATGCGCTGCAGTTTATGCAGCAGTACACCGGCCTGCCTTATCCGTTTCAGAAGTTTGATTTCGTCTCGATTCCGGACTTTCAATACGGCGGTATGGAACACGTGGGAGCCATTGATTACAAGGCGTCGACGCTGTTTCTGGACGAGGGCGCCACGCAGGACCAACTGCTGGCCCGCTCCAATTTGGTGGCCCACGAAACGGCCCACATGTGGTTCGGCGATTTGGTGACCATGCAGTGGTTCAATGATGTGTGGATGAAGGAGGTATTTGCCAATTTCATGGCCGATAAGGTCACGCAAGTGGCCGTGAAAAATTCGAACTACGACCTCAAGTTCGTCATCGACCACTACCCCGCCGCCTACGGCATCGACCGCACAGCCGGGGCCAATCCCATTCGGCAGCCGCTGGCCAACTTGCAGGACGCGGGCTCGCTCTACGGCAACATCATCTACCACAAAGCGCCCATCATGATGCGGCAGCTGGAGCGGCTGATGGGCCCCGAAGCTTTCCAGCAAGGCCTGCGGGAATACCTGCGGAAGTACGCTGGTGGCAACGCCACCTGGCCCGACCTCATTGCCCTGCTGGACGCCCGCACGCCCGCCGACCTGCAGGCCTGGAACCAAGTGTGGGTGAACCAGCCCGGCCGCCCCGTTTTCGCCCACACCCTGAAAACCATCGGCGGCAAAATCACCGAACTCACCCTCACGCAACGGGCCGAAGATGGCTCCGAACGCCTCTGGCCGCAGCTCTTCGAAATCCTGCTGGTGTACCCCGGTGGCCGCACCAAAGAACTGACCGTAAACATGACCGACCGCGCCGTGGCCTTGACGCAGGCGGTTGGGGAGCCGGTGCCCAGCTTCATTCTCTTCAACTCCACCGGCCTCGGCTACGGTGTGTTTCCGGTGGCCTCGCAGCTCACCGCGCAAGTGGCCCGCTTGAAAAACCCAGTGGCCCGTGCCGCTGCCTACGTAAACTTGTATGAGAACATGCTCAACGGGCAGGTCATCAAGCCCCTTGAGTTGCTCACGGTGTATCGGCAGGCTTTCACCCGCGAGCCTGAGGAGTTGAACCTGAAGCTGCTCACGGGCCAGGCCAGCGACATATTCTGGCACTTCCTCAGCCCGGCGCAGCGGCTGACCGTGGGGCCGGGGTTGGAGCAGGACCTATGGGCGGCCTTGCAGCAAAACCCCGCGGGCAATTCCAAAAAGCTGCTTTTCAAAACCTACCAATCCATCGCCCTTTCCCGGCCCGCGCAGGCCCGCCTCTACCAAATTTGGCAAACGGAAAAAGCGCCCAACGGCGTGAAGCTGACCGAGGACGACTACACCGCCTTGGCCCTGGCGCTGGCAGTGCGTGACTACCCGGCCGGGCCGGGCGCAGCGCCAGAATCCATTCTGGTCCAGCAGCTCGCCCGCGTCAAAAACGTGGACCGCCGCCGCCGGCTAGAATTTCTGATGCCTGCCCTTGCGCCCGACGTGGCCACCCGCGACGCTTTTTTTGCCTCGCTGAAGGACGAGAAGAACCGCGAAAAGGAAGCCTGGGTCTCGGCTGCGCTGGGCTACTTGCACCACCCGTTGCGGCAATCTGCCTCGGAAAAATACCTGCCCACGAGCTTGGAGCTGTTGGAAGAAATCCAGCTGACGGGTGATATTTTCTTCCCGTATTCCTGGCTGCAGGCTACGCTGGGAGGGTACCAGTCGCCAGCGGCGGCCAGCACCGTCCGAACCTTCCTGCAGGCCCACCCAGACTACAATCCCAAGCTGCGCGCCAAGCTCCTGCAAGCCGCCGACGACCTGTTTCGGGCCGAGAAACTGGCGCAATAAGCTGCCGGACTGCATGGTGAAAAAATGCGGCGCCTCCGCAACGACGTTGTCTAAGTGCCGCCCAAAAAAAGGTGCTTCGGGAACAGGTACGAATACCTGTCCCCGAAGCACCTTTCAAGTTAAATGCGACCTGAATTATTGGGCCTGTGACACGGCGCGGAAGGCGTTGAGGCGACCTTGGCCGTAGTAGGCGTCGCGGCCGGGCTGGCCGAGGTCATCGGCCGAGGCCCGCAGGGCGGCTTCCACACGCACGGGGTCCATGCTGCCCCCGTTGCGGCCGATGATGAGTGCCGCAATGCCGGTGGCGTGCGGCGCGGCCATGCTCGTGCCGGCCATCCAGGTGTAGCTACCGCGGGTTATGCCGTTCACGACCGATACCCGGCCGGTGCTGATGACCATGTCGAGGGCCCAGGCGTACTGCGTGACGCCGCGGAAGTTCACGATGGCAGAGCCGGGCAGGGCAAAGTCTCCGCCGGGAGCAGCAAAGTCAATGGCCGACGTGCCGTAGTTCGAATAAGAAGCAAACCGGTCCAGGTTAGCTTTCAATGGGTCGAGAGCCCAGCCCATGGGGCCAGTGGAGGAAATCGAAATCACGCCCGTCGCATCGGCTGGAATGTGCACCGTGGACTTGTCCTGGTTGCCGTTGTTGGCGTCGTTGCCCGCCGAGGCAATGATGGTAACGCCATTTTTGGTGGCGTAGCTCGTGACTTTGTTGATGGCCACCAGCAGCTCCTGAATGGCTTTGGTATCGTTCACCACTTTGCCGTTCTCGTCCAGGTACTGGTCGTGGCGCGGAATGGCAGCACCCAGGCTTAAGTTGATGACATCGGCCCGCTCCTGCACGGCGTAAAGAATGCCCTGAAGCATCCACGAAAACGAGCCGGAGCCGGCATCGGCCAGTACTTTCACCAGCAGAAGCTTGGCTTTAGGGGCCACGCCAATCACGCCGATGGAATTGTCGGCCGCCGCGATGGTGCCGGCCGTGTGCGTGCCGTGACTGGATTTGTTGGCCGCGCCCATGAACTGCGCCGGCTCGGTGGGAACAAAGGATTTGGAACCCTGAATGTTGGCTACCAGGTCGGGGTGCGTCAGCTCAAAGCCACCGTCGAGGTCGGCCACTAGCACGTTCTCGCCCAAGGCGCCGGCGTTCCAGGCAGCCGGGGCCTGGATGGCCGTGGCGCCCCATTGCAGCGGCAGGTAGGGGTTGCTGTCGCCGGTGCTGGCCGGGTTCACGTTGAGAGCTTCGGCCTCCACGGCGCGCGCTTCGGGGTTGAAGCCTTGGTAGGTGAAATCACGCACAACGGAGCGAACCCCGGTGATTTTGGCCGCTTTGGCCGCGAATTCCGGGTCGTCGGAGGTGGCCAGGGCTAGGCCAACTTCCTGCAACACGCTCGTGACTTTGCCGTTGGCGGCGGTGGTTAGGCCCTCAATGCCGGCCGGCAGTTCGTCGCCCGCCGCGATGATGATGTAGTGCTTGGAACGAAGGGTAAAACCCGGGGTGCCGGCCGCAATTGCCTGCGACGAAACGGCGGTGATAGAAGGGTCGGTTGGGGTCGGGTTTTCTTTGCTGCACCCAAAGGTGAAGAGCAGACCCAGGCCGAGAACAGGAAGTAGGTGATGCGTGAGTTTGTGGTTGTACATAGAAATGGGAAAAGTGAAGGTTAGCCTGCCAGACGCCTCCACTAAGCACATAAGTTTCTCTATTGAGTAGAATGCCAATATTTTGTAACTTGTAGAAGAATAGATTCTGGTATTAAATGTGGTGCAAAAAGCACAGCTTTCCGAGCTGTTATCTGCTAATAATTAGGACGTGTGGACCGTTAAATTAGGCGGTAAAAACGCAGTATAAATTGAGCGGAGACCAATAGCGCTCCTACCAAGCTGGCATGGCCAATGCTCTCGAACGCAACTGCGAGGGCGTGAGTACGAAGCTGCACTTGCTCTCCAATGCGCTCGGCTGCTCCGTGCGGGCTCCGCTCACGGCCAGCTAGGTCCACGACTAGGTCCTGGCCGAGCGGGAACTGCTTTTTCGCCCCGTTTCATGGGCAGCTCTACCTTAATCTGGATAAAAAACGTTCCCCTGCCCTATGCTTTGATGAACTGCAAACGGCTTGATGCCGCCCTGTTTGTAGAGGCACCCTTGCGCAATTTTTGGGTCAACGCTGCGGAATACGACTATCGCCGGTACTCCCAGACCGAAAGCAAAATAGACCCCATTCTTGAATACGGTCTATTTTGAAACTAGTCGTGCAGGTATTGTGGGCCGGAGGGACGCGCTGAATATCTAAGGAGGAAGGAGGACTTCTCGCGCCTTTTAAAAAAATATTAATCAAATACCTGTATAGTGAACTAGTAATAATATAGTTAGAGCCGCAAATCATTATGCTATCAGCTCAGGCAAGCTATCGGAAACAAACTCGGATAGGAATTACGGAAATCAAATTCCCTATTACAAGAGAGCTTAATTAGAAAAAAAAGATGCTTAAAGGTAAATGTCTGTATTACAGTTTTTTGCAGGCTTATTGGTGTACCTCTTTCCAACAAAATGATTTTGCATAATAAAAAAAGGAAATCATGTCATTTTTTGATAAAAAATATTAATTGTCCTTTACATCGTCATATTCGCCCATGCTCCGCATTCCACTCCTGATTAACCTTAACCAGCCATGGAACGCTATGCCCACTACTCTGACTCCAACCGAATAACTCTACCACTCATCGATGTAGCCATCATTTTCGTGGCCTTTCGTGTGGCTGGCTTTCTTTTATTAGACACTTGGCAGTTCGCCAATCAAGCCTCCTTTTTTGTTGCCTTTGCGCTGCTGTGGTGGATTCTTTCACGGGAATACGCTAACATATTCCGCCTGGACCGCCTCATTTCCTACTCTGAAAAGCTCGGCTACGTGCTGCGTACTTTCCTGGTGCACGGGTTGCTGCTGTTTGGCGTGGGCCTGTTGTTGCGGATGCAGTGGCTGCCACTTCCCCACTTGGCCACGGTGTATGGCTTTGCCATTGTGGGCGTGGTACTTGGCCGGTTCGTGCTGGCGTTTTGTTACCGGCTTTACACGCGTCATTTTGCCCAGCCCCACAGTCGCTTCATTATTGTGGGGGCCAGCGAGAGCGGGCAGAAGCTCTACTACTTTCTGCGGGCCCACGACTCCGACGGCACCCAGTTCAAAGGCTTTTTTGCCGATGGCGACGTGCCACCCGCCCTGCGCCACCTCGTGCAAGGTTCCGTGGCCGAAGTGCAGGAGTACTGTCGGCGCACGCCCATTGATGAAATATATTTTGCCCTGCCCCTTACTCAACAATCATTGATTGAAGAGCTTACGGCTTTTGCCGCAGAGAATTTTCTGTCGTTGCGCATTGTGCCCGACTACCACGGCACCCTGGGCCAAGACGTGAAGATGTACTACTGCGACCACTTGCCCGTGCTCACGGTGCGCCGTGAGCCGCTGTCAATGTGGACCAACTTAGTGCTGAAGCGGACTTTTGACATCGGCTTTTCCCTGCTGATAATTTGCGGCGTTTTTCCGGTGCTATTGCCCCTGCTGGCCTTGGCCATTAAAATCGACTCCCCGGGGCCGGTGTTTTTCAAACAGCTGAGGCCGGGCCGGCGCAACCAACTGTTTCCGTGCTATAAGCTGCGCACGATGGTGCACAACCACGGCCGCCCGGAAGAACAGGCCACCCGGGCCGACCCGCGGGTAACCAAAGTCGGCAGGTACCTGCGCAAGTACAACCTCGACGAATTGCCGCAGTTTTTCAACGTGCTGTTGGGCCACATGTCGGTGGTCGGGCCACGCCCCAACTTGGTATCGCAGCTAGAAGAATACTCCAAGCACATCCGCACCTACCGCCTGCGCCATGCCGTGTTGCCGGGCATCACCGGCTACGCCCAAGTGCACGGCTGGCGCGGCGAAACGCGCGCTCCCAACGCCATGGAGAAACGTGTGGAGTACGACCTTAAATACCTGGAAAACTGGTCGTTTGGCTTGGACTTGCGGATTATCGGGAAAACGGTTCGCAACATCGTACACGGCGAAGAAAACGCTTACTAACTACTGGTTATGCACGCTCTGCTCCACAAGCGCCAGGTGTTGAATACGGCCATTTCGACGGGCACCCCGGCCGATTTTGTCGATGCCATCCTGCAACTCGGCGCCGCCCGGTCATCGGCCTACGTTTGTTGCGCCAACGCGCACATGTTGGTCGAAGCCCACCGCCGCCCCGCTTTCCGGCAAATACTGGTTGAGGCCAACGTGGTAACCCCCGACGGCAGCCCCGTAGCTGCCGCCGTCGGCTGGTTTCACGGCACGCCCCAGGCACGGGTGGCCGGCATGGACCTGCTTCCGGCCCTGCTCGCCGCCGCGGCCGAACGGGGCCAATCCGTGTACTTCTACGGCACCACCGCGGCGGTGCTGGCGGCCATGGTGGCACGGGCAAGGCGCGAGTTGCCTGCGCTGCGCATTGCCGGGGTGCACGCCCCCCCGTTTCGGCCCCTGTCCCCAGCCGAAGAGGAAGCCGACGTGGCTGCCATCAACGCGGCCGACCCGGATTTGCTGTTTGTGGCCTTGGGCTGCCCCCGACAAGAGCAATGGATGGCCGCGCACCGGGGGCAAATCCGGGCGTGCATGCTGGGGGTGGGGCAGGCCTTTCGGGTATACGCCGGCCTGGAACCCCGCCTGCCCGTTTGGGCCCGGCGGCTGTGGCTGGAATGGACCTATCGGCTGTGGCAGGAGCCCCGGCGCTTGGCGGGGCGCTACTTCGTCACAAATACCTGGTTCGTGTACCTGCTGGCTCGGGCGGCACTTGCGCGCCTAGTTAGTGGCCACACCTCAGGCTCGCCACCTCATCCTACAAATCAATTATAAATAATTATAAAACAATAAGTTATTCAATGATAATCTACCTGATTTGCTATGATACCTAACCGCATTCTTATTACTGGCAACATGGGTTACGTGGGTCCGGGCGTGGTACAGCACCTCCGCCAGACCTTCCCCGATGCCGAACTAATTGGCTACGACCTGGGCTTTTTTGCCCAATGCTTGACCGGAACCGGGCGGCTGCCCGAGTCGCGGCTCAACCGCCAGGAGTTTGGCGATGTGCGCCAATTCCCGCCCGGCCTGCTGGCTGGCGTGGACGCCGTGGTGCACCTGGCGGCCATCTCCAACGACCCCATGGGCAACCTGTACGAGGCCGTGACGATGGAAATCAACCACCGCGCGGGCATTGAATTGGCCCGGCAGGCCAAGGCAGCCGGCGTGCGGGCCTTCGTGTTTGCCAGTTCCTGCAGTGTGTACGGCACGGGCGGCGACGAAGCAAAAGACGAAACGGCCTCGCTCAATCCGCTCACGGCCTACGCCCGCTCCAAAATGGCCAGCGAGCAGGACCTGGCGCCCTTCGCCGACGAGGAATTTGCAGTGACGTGCCTGCGCTTTGCCACGGCCAGCGGCTGGAGCGACCGGCTCCGGCTCGACTTGGTGCTCAACGACTTTGTGGCCAGCGCCGTGACCACGGGCGAAATCAGCATTCTCAGCGACGGCACGCCGTGGCGGCCGCTCATTCACGTGCGCGACATGGCCCGGGCCATTGAGTGGGCCATCGGCCGACAGGCTAATCGGGGCGGCGCCTTTCTTGCCGTGAACGCGGGCTCCGACGAATGGAACTACCGCGTGGGGGAACTGGCGGCAGCGGTGGCCGAGGCACTGCCCGGCACTCGCATCAGCGTCAATCCCGCCGCCGCGCCCGACCGGCGCTCTTACCGCGTTGACTTTGGCTTGTTCCGGCAGCTGGCGCCCAACCACCAGCCCCGGCACAGCCTCGCCGCCACCATTGCGGAGCTCCACGAGCGGCTGCTGGCCCTGCGGTTCTCCGATGCCCAATTCCGCAGCTCGCGGCTCATGCGCCTGCGTGAGCTGACGGCCCTGCGCGAAGCGGGCGAGCTAACCGAGCAGTTAAACTGGGCCTGCCACGCCACTGCCGCCAGCCCGGTGACGCGAAGCAAAACGGCCCTGATGACCTAAAGGCGCCAGGCAATGAATTGGAATGACCTGGTCAACACCCAATAAACCAGCCATGATTTTCACCGAAACCAAATTGGCGGGAGCCTTTATCATTGACCTCGAACGCCGCACCGACGAGCGGGGCTTCTTTGCCCGTTCGTGGTGCAAAGACGAGTTCGCGGCCCACGGCATCTACCTACCGCCCCAGCAAGCCAGCCTCTCTTCAAACCCCGCCGCGGGCACACTGCGGGGCCTGCACTATCAGCATGCCCCGCACGAAGAAAGCAAGCTGGTGCGGTGCACCCGCGGGGCCATCTACGACGTGATTGTGGACTTGCGGGAAGAGTCCCGAACGTTTGGCCAGTGGGTAGGAGTGGAGCTGACCGCGGATAACTACCGGCAGCTATTCGTGCCGCCGCGCTTTGCCCACGGCTTCCTCACGCTGGCGCCCCACACCGACGTGGCGTACCAGGTGTCGGCCATGTACGCGCCGGGCGCCGAGGGTGGCCTGCGGTGGAATGACCCGGCCATTGGCATTGTGTGGCCTGCGCTCCCAAAGCTGATATCGGCCAAAGACCAGGCCCACCCGGATTTTCAGCGCGTGCCCCAGCCCCTCCCGATTGACTAAGCTTGGCGCGCCCACCGCCGCAACTTCAATTGCATGAAACTGCCCAATAATGCCCCAAAAACCTGGCCCGCAGTGCTTCCCCGCGCCCGGCCCCAGTGCGTGGCCTCGCTGAGACGCGGTTCCCTGCGCGGCAACAAGTGCCCTTGTAGAGTGCCAACCCGTGGCGCCCGCAGCCCACCCCCGGGCTGACGCGCCCTCGCTTTCCCTTTTTCTGCAAGCAATAGTGCCTTTCCCTTCTGATTCTTTCAATGGCTATGATAACCACCCTGGTGCCCGAACCCACCGACAACTTCGTCGGCCAATTGCCGCGGGTTTTACCCGACCCGGCTGGTTCTCCGGAAGCGGCCCCGGCGCACGCCTGTCGCTTTTGTGGGGCGCCGCTGCACGTCACCTTCGTCGATTTAGGAACTTCGCCGCTGTGCCAGGACCACGTGCGGCCCGAGAACTTCAACCGCGCCGAGGCCTTTTATGCCCTGCACGCCCGCGTGTGCCAGATGTGCCTGCTGGTGCAGGTGGGCGACCTGGTGTCGCCCACTGATGTATTCCCGAACGATTACGCCTATTTCTCCTCGTATTCGCCCTCGTGGCTGCGCCACGCCCGCCAGTACACCGATATGGTGGTGGCGCGCTACGGCTTGGGCCCCGAGCACCGCGTGGTGGAGGTGGCCAGCAACGACGGCTATCTGCTCCAGTATTTCGTTGAAAAAGGGCTGCCGGTACTGGGAATCGAACCGGCTGAGAACGTCGCGGCCTTCGCCCGTAGCAAGGGCATCAACACGCTGAGCAAGTTTTTTGGGCTGGCAACGGCCCGCGAAGTAGCCGCGAGCCACGGCCAGGCCGACATGCTGATTGGCAACAACGTGCTGGCGCACGTGCCCGACATCAACGACTTTGTGGCGGGGCTGGGCCAGCTGCTCAAGCCCACAGGCGTGCTCACGATGGAGTTTCCGCACTTGCTGCGCCTGGTGGCGGGCAATCAGTTCGACACCATCTACCACGAGCATTTTAGCTACCTGTCGTTTTGGACGGTGGAACACATTTTTGCGCGCCACGGCCTCGCCGTGTTCGACGTGGAAGAACTGCCCACCCACGGCGGCTCCCTCCGCATCCACGCCCGCCATACCAACTGCCCCAACCCGGCCCTGGCCGTCACGCCGGCCGTATCGGCCCTGCGCACCCTGGAAATACGGGCCGGCATCTGCACCCTGGAGTTCTACACTGGCTTTGCTGCCCGCGTTCAGGAAACCAAGCGCAAGCTGCTCACCTTCCTGATTGAGGCCAAACGAGCAGGGAAGGCGGTGGTTGGGTACGGGGCGCCCGGCAAAGGCAACACCCTGCTCAACTACTGCGGCATTCGCACCGATTTTGTCGACTACACCGTCGACCTGAGCCCCCACAAGCAGGGCAATTTCCTGCCCGGTACCCGTTTGCCGATTTATCACCCCGACCACATTCTGGAAACGCGGCCCGATTACGTGCTGATTCTGCCCTGGAACCTGCGCGAGGAAATCATGGAGCAAATGGCCATTGTCCGGAGCTGGGGCGGGCAGTTTGTGGTGCCCATCCCCGAGGTAACAGTGTACCCATAACAATACTGATAAGACCTATTAAAAATAAGCTCTTTCTGGTCCCTTCCTTTCATATTTAGCTATTGATGTGTCATGAAAGTTATACTCTTCTGTGGCGGACTCGGTCTGCGCATCCGCGACTACTCTCCGCGCACCCCCAAAGCCCTGGTGCCTATCGGGCGCCACCCCTTGCTGTGGCACTTGATGCGCTACTACGCGCATTACGGCCACACCGAGTTTATCCTGTGCCTGGGCCACAACGCGGATGCCTTCCGGCGCTACTTCTTTCGCAGCGACGTGCAGCGGGCCACCGAAGCGGCCGACCTGAACATTACCCTCGTCGATACCGGCCTGACCAACAACATCGGCCAGCGCCTGGCCGCCGTGAAGCGCTACGTGCAGGACGACGAGGTGTTCATGGTCAACTACGCGGATGTACTCTCCGACTTGCCCCTGCCCGCCATGCTGACCAACTTCCACCGGCAAGGCCCCGTGGCCTGCTTCATGGCGTACCAGCCCACCCAAAGCTTCCACGTGGTGTCCCTTGGGGCCGATAACCACGTGAAAAGCATCAGCCCCATTGCCAGTGCGGGGCTCTGGGTCAACGCCGGCTTCATGGTGCTGCGCCCCGAGATTTTTGACTACCTGCGGCCGGGCGAAGAGCTGGTGGAGCAGCCCTTCCAACGCCTGATAGTGGACAATAAGCTCATGGCGTACCGCTACAATGGCTTCTGGGCGTCCATGGACACGCTCAAGGACAAGCTGGCCCTCGACGAACTGCATTCCCAAGGCTGCCCGCCGTGGGAGGTGTGGCGCCATGCCGCCGCCCCGGCTGCCCATTCCACTCCCGTGCTGCAAACGGTATGCTGAATTGGGGCCTGCCAGCAAAGGGCCTCCGGGTGCTGTGCCTCGGAGCGCACAGCGACGACATTGAAATAGGTGCCGGCGGCACGCTGCTGCGCCTGATAGCCGCCGGGCAGGTGCACTCAATTTGCTGGGTGGTGTTTGCCGGCAACGACCAACGGGCAGGCGAGGCCCACGCTTCGGCGGCCCACTTTTTGGCCGGCGCCCCCGATGCGAAGGTGGTGGTGCACCGCTACCGCGACGGCCTGCTGCCGCAGGAACTGGAACCCATAAAAGCCGATTTTGAGCGCCTGAAGAGCTTTTCGCCCGACCTCATTCTCACCCATTACCGCCACGACCTGCACCAGGACCACCGCCTGGTGTCGGACCTGACCTGGAACACGTTCCGCAACCACTTAATCTGGGAGTATGAAATCCCCAAGTTCGACGGCGACCTCGGCAACCCTGCCTGCTTCGTGGCCTTGTCGGCCGCCCACTTGGCCCGCAAGGTCGAATTGCTACTGACCAGCTTCCCCAGCCAGGCCTCCAAGCATTGGTTCGATGCCGAAACCTTCCGGGCGCTGCCCCGGCTGCGCGGCATGCAAGCCGGCGGCGACAGCCCCTACGCCGAAGCATTCTACGTGCGGAAACTGCTGTTGTAGGCAGCTATTGCACCTCATCCCCGTTGCCCTTAGCGCAAGGCCCATGACTACCTTGACTTCTTCCCGCCCGGCGCCCGTTCCGCCTCCCGCTGCTGCTGATGCCCAAGCGGAGCAAGGTGCGGCCATGCACGAGCTGGTGCGCCAGCTGTTTCCGATTTGTCGCAGCATCACGGGCGATGGCGTGCGCCAGACGCTGGCCATTTTGGGCGCTTACCTGCCGGAATTGCAGGTGCACGAGGTGCCCACCGGTACGCCCGTGCTCGACTGGCACGTGCCGCGCGAGTGGAATATTCGCGACGGCTACATCAAAAACGAGCGGGGGGAGCGGGTGGTTGATTTCCGGTACCACAACCTGCACGTGCTGGGCTACAGCGTGCCCGTGCACGGCTGGTTCACGCTCGAGGAAATGAAACCGCACCTGCATTCCCTGCCGGAGCAGCCCACGCTGATACCGTACCGCACGTCCTATTACACCGAAACGTGGGGCTTTTGCCTGTCCCAGCACCAGCTCTCAGCGCTTAAGGAGCCCCGTTATGAAGTTTGCATCGACAGCAGCCTGACCGAGGGCGCGCTGACGTATGGGGAGTTGCTGCTGCCGGGCGAACTAGCCGAGGAAGTGCTTATCTCCTGCCACATCTGCCACCCTTCGCTGGCCAACGACAACCTGTCGGCGGTGGCGGTGGCGGTGTTCCTGGCCCGGCACTTGGCGCAAGGCGGGCACCGCTACAGCTACCGGTTTGTGTTTGCCCCCGGCACCATCGGGGCTATCACCTGGCTCAGCAAAAACGCCGAGGCCGTGGCCCGCATCCGGCACGGGCTGGTGTTGAGTTTGCTCGGCCGGGAGGGCGCCTTTACCTACAAAAAATCGCGCCGCGCCACGGCCGATGTCGACCGGGCCCTGGCCCTGGCCTTGCGCGAAGCGGCGGTGCCCCATCACATCATCGACTTCATTCCCTACGGCTACGACGAGCGCCAGTACTGCTCGCCGGGTTTCAACCTGCCCGTGGGCTGCCTCTCGCGCACGCCCTACGCTCAATTTCCCGAGTACCACACCTCGGCGGACAACCTCGACTTGGTGAGGCCCGGGGTGCTGGCCGATTCGCTGCTTCTTGTCCAGGAGGCGCTGGCCGTGCTCGATGCCAACCGCCGGTATCAAAACCGCTGCCCTTACGGCGAGCCGGCGCTGGGCCGGCGGGGCCTGTATGGTTCCGTCGGGGGCGTGGCCGCGCAGCCCAATGGGCAACTCGCGCTGCTGTGGGTGCTCAACCTTTCGGATGGGCAGCACAGCTTGCTCGACATTGCGGAGCGCGCGGGCTTGCCTTTTGCGCAGATACAGCGCGCCGTTCAGGTGCTCATTGCCCACGACTTACTCGACGTTTTGCCAAATTAATAACTGCCGAAAAAGTCGGGCCCACTAAGCGCCATCAATCCGACCCTTGCTCCATCATCTCTCAACCCTACGCCAATGATGAATACTATTTTCTTCGATTCGCCCCTTGCCGATGACGAGCGGCGGGCCCAGCTCTACCAGGGGCAGCTGTTTGCGTTTCAGCCACGCGCCAGTGTGCTGGCCCTGGTCAACTACGCCCGCGAATTGACCGAGGCTGCTTTTGGCGACCTGGACCCCGAAACGGCACAGCACGCGATGAGTGCCAGCGAGTTCGACGACCTGCTGGCCACTTTTAAGCCGGAGTTTATCAACAGCGCGCGTACCAAGCAGCTGATGCAGAATTTGTTGCGGGACTTTGGCTGTGACCCCGAAAAAACGTACTTCGACGTGCCGCGCCTGCGCTCGGCCACCAGCCACGACTTTCTGGTGAGCGGGATGGCCCACCGTTTTGAGACTCACCGCGACAGTTGGTTTTCAGCTTGCCTCAGCCAACTCAACTGGTGGTTCCCGGTTTATGCGCACGAGTCGGGCAATGCCGTCGCTTTCCACCCGGCCTACTGGCACCAGGCCGTGCCGAACGGGTCGGAGCACTACCACATGAAGGCCTGGTTTGCAGAGGGAGCCCGGCTCAAAGCGGCCGGCGAGCCCGACCAGCGACCCCGCCCGGAGGCCTACAAACCCCTGGAGGCCGACCCCCAAATCCGGCTGGTGCTGCCGCCCGGAGGCGTCACCATTTTTGCGGGGGCTCAAATGCACTCGACCGTGCACAACGAAACCGGCAAAACCCGCTGGAGTATTGATTTTCGCACCGTGCACTTAGATGATTTGCTGAACCACCGCGGCGCGCCCAACCTAGATTCGCGATGTACGGGCACCAACCTCGTTGATTTCTACCGGGTTTCCGACCTCGCCCGCCTGCCGCAGGACATTATCAGCCGCTACGAGCCAGGCACTCCGCTGCTGGCCGACCTGTCCCAGCGCACCCAAGTACCGCAGCCGAGCCTGCCATAAGCCTTCTTTTCATTGCGGCTTGCTGGCCGTTCCCGGACCGGCGCAATTTTCAGCCGATGCTGTTGGAGGTGCTCGCCCCTGATTAGGCTACCGACGGTGCGCCTAAAACGCAAATCCAGGAAGCCGGCGCACCCAAAAAGGCCGGACCCATTGGGTCCGGCCTTTTTGTAAGGTACAGAATACTAATCGGCCTTTTGTGGGCTATTCTTTGCCAAAGTGCAGGCTCTGGCCGCGAAGCGAGCCGCTGAGCACGCGCAGCACGTAAGAGCCGGCCGGTAGCGCAGCGGTATTTACCGTTGCATCTGGCCCTTGGGGGGCCGCTGCCACGCGCTGGAGGCTTATGGTTTTGCCCTGGGCGGTGTAAATGCCCAGCTCGACGATTTCGGCCGTGGCCACGGGCAAGTGTAGCTGCGTGCTGGCCCCAACCGGGTTGGGGTACACGCTCAAAGCTGCCCCGGCCTCAGCCGTGGAGCGGGGTTCGGCCAGCTGGGCACTCTGCATTTGGGTGCTGCTGGCTGGCGCCACCCGCACCTGGTCTATCCAGGCCGTGGTGGTTGCCTCCCCAATCCAGAGGTAGACCTCCGCCGTCGTGGCCGTGCTGCCAGTGGTGAAGGTCTGGCTGACCGCCCGCCAGCCGCCGCTGGTGTTGCCCACTTCCTGGTGCCGTTCGCTCGTGCCCGCGTTTTTCACGCCCACCCAGGCCGAGGCTCCGCTGGTGCTCTGCGCCGATACGTCGCAGGTGAGGGTATAAGTGGTGTTGGGCCGCAGCCCTTTTACGGTTTGGTACAGGTAGGCTACGCCACCGCCGGCCCAGGCAGTGTAGGTGCCGGCCCGGGTAACGGTTTTGCTCAGCCCGGCTTTGCCGCC
Organism: Hymenobacter jeongseonensis; assembly: GCF_015694725.1. GTDB lineage: Bacteria > Bacteroidota > Bacteroidia > Cytophagales > Hymenobacteraceae > Hymenobacter > Hymenobacter jeongseonensis. Next base: position 585,567 of record NZ_JADQDQ010000001.1, read on the forward strand.
GTTGAGCCAGGTCAGCCAGGGAGACAGTGCCCCGCTCTCAAAACCGCCGTTGAGCACCAAGTTGGTTGTGCCCGTGGTGGTGGCGGCCACGGTCACGGCCACGGGGGCCGAGGTGGTGGCGGCGCCGGCGTTGTCGGTGGCGCGGGCCGTCAGGCTCAGCGTGCCGGCCGCGGCGGGGGCGAAGCTGAAGGCGTAGGGGGCGGTGGTGTCCTCGCCGAGCTTGGTGGCCCCGCTGAAGAACTCCACCCGGGCCACCGTGCCGTTGGCGTCGCTGGCCGTGGCCGTCAGGGCCAGGGCCGTGCCCGCCGTGGCGGTGGCCGGCGCACTCAACTGCACAACGGGCGCCGTGTTGGCGGTTGTGGAGGTGGCTTTATAGATTTCTAGGCCGGAAAGGTTGACGTTTTCGCCGGAGGTGGACACGTTCAGGGTGCCGTCGGTGACGTTGGCGGCGTAGGGGCCCAGGCGCTCCCAGTGGCCGGCGCTGCCGGTGCTGTAGCCCGTGCGCACGGTCCGGCCCTCAACTTGGATGTTGACAATGGCCGGGGCGTTGTCTTCCCAGATGTAGAGGTACACGTTGTAGCTGCCGGAGGGCACGGCCAGGGCCAAGGTAGGGCCCGTGCCAAACAAGACCGTGCGCAGCATCGTGGCGCGGGCCGCATCGGTAGCCGGGCTCAGGGCTCCCGTAGGGCTCGACCAGCTGGGGGCGTTAGTCGTGAAACCCGAGGCTCCGGCGGCGGCCTCCCAGGCGCGGCCGTCGATGGTCAGGGCCGGTCCGCCCAGGTTCAGCGCCCGGTAAAACGTGCCCGTGGTCGGGGCTGGGGTGGGGCTCGTGGTGGTGGCGGCCACGGTCACGGCCACGGGGGCCGAGGTGGTGGCGGCGCCGGCGTTGTCGGTGGCGCGGGCCGTCAGGCTCAGCGTGCCGGCCGCGGCGGGGGCGAAGCTGAAGGCGTAGGGGGCGGTGGTGTCCTCGCCGAGCTTGGTGGCCCCGCTGAAGAACTCCACCCGGGCCACCGTGCCGTTGGCGTCGCTGGCCGTGGCCGTCAGGGCCAGGGCCGTGCCCACCGTGGCGGTGGCCGGCGCGCTCAACTGCACAACGGGCGCCGTGTTGGCGGGTGTTGTTGGCGAACTAGTACCGTTGGGGCCGATGACAATGCCGTTCTGGGCGAGTTTTTGCTGCCAGAGGGTGAGTTCGTTTTGCTCGGTGGCCAGGGTGATGGGGTTGGGCAGGTGGACGGTGCCGGTGCAGGTGGCGCAGGCGCCGTTGGACAGGTCGTGGCGGCCGGGGTAGGGAATGGAATAGGCCGGGTTGCGGTAGCCGATGGTGTTGTTGCGAATCGTGTTGTTGAAAAAGATGGAGCTCGGGGCGCGGTTGCCGTTGAAGACGGACGTGGCCGCGTACACGGCCCGCAAGGGGGTGCCGTCGGGCAGCAGGGCGCTGGTCACGATGCGGTTGTTGTAGTAGCTGATGTCGTGGCCGGCGGCGATGTTCATGCCCGCGTTGCAGGTCGAGACGAACTGGTTGTTGTACGCATTAATAAACGCCGCCGTCTCGCTGGCCGAGCCCACGGCTCCGCCGTCGGTGGTCATGCCGGTGCCGGTGAAGGTGGCGGCGGTGGCGGGGAAGGGGTAGGCGCCCTGCACGTAGTTGTCGTGGACTTTGGCCGGGCTCTGGGCCGTGCCGCCGGAGTTGTAGAGGTTGATGTTGTCCTCCACGGAGGAGAGGTTGGGCTCGTTAATCACCTGGTTCCAGGCAATTTCGATATTGGCCAGGTTGCGCACCGTGTTCAGGCCCACGAAGTTGGCAATCTGCGTGCCCCCGTTGCGGGTGCGCCCGTCGACGTTGCGCACCCGGTTGCGCAGGATGCGCACGGTCTGGTTGGCCGAGCCGTCGCCGCTGAAGCGGTAAATCGTGAAGCCGGTGGTGTGCTCGAGGTAGTTGTGCTCGGCCCGGATGTTGCGCGCGTTGGTGGCGGCCACGAACCGGCCGCGGTAGCGGTTGTCCTGGGTGGGGGTGGTGCCGTAGGCCCGGCAGTGGAGCACGCTCAGGTCGGCCACGGCGCCGTTGGCCTGAATCAAATCGCCGGGGCCGACGAGCACGCAGTTGAGCAGGGTGACGGGGGCCGTGGTGGCGATGGTCACGGCCGGCGTGGCCGAGCTCGTGCTGCGGTAGTTGCCCGTGTAGGTGCCCCCCTGCGTGATGGTTATCGGCCCCTGGTACGTTACCGACGGCACGTTCTGGGCCGCTGCTACTGCCGGCACCAAGGCTAGCAAAGCGAGGATACCCCGCACATGTGACGAGATATTATTTTTCCAAGATGAATTTTTCAAAACTGAGCAGTAATGGGTTAGGGAATCTTTTTAGTGCTGTTTAAAAGACTAAAAAAAAATACAAAAATCCTGTTCTAAAAAGCGAGGTATTCTCCGAAACTTCATCGACGTTTTCCCAACTTCACGAACTAGGTATGAGCTCGTAGCCTCGCCTCAACGCGCTACGCAATCACTGCCGCTATCGGCAGGTTCCGGGATACTACCACCCCGGAATCATTATCACTTTCACTAATCATAAAAGCTAAAAAACCGCTTCTATTCCAAAATAACAGGCATAATTTCTCCGTCACTATAATTTCTCGTGACAGCACAGTTTGCTCATCCTACCAAAAAGCCAGCTTTGTTTTAATAGCTAAAAACTGCTCCCACTGCTCTCTTTGTATCTGAAAAACCTATGTTTTTCCCTCGGGTCATTTGCCCGCCGCACGTTCTATTGTTTAGGTAAAGATACTGAACAATCCAAAAAGCGTCTCGATTTTGTCCAAATTCTGATTTGATTTGGATATAGGGCATCATTAATACAGAGCGTAAAAAAGCAATGGAAATTATTTCTGTCGCGTTTTTTTGCGGATTTGGCGCAATGATGCCTTAGAGAAAAAAAATTATTTTTTTATTTTTTTTTCTCCGCTCGAAAGGCAGTTTGGACCATTGTCTGGCCTGGTTTCCGTGGGTTTTGTGCAGTCTCCAAATACAAAAGCCCACCCCGGCGCAAAGCCAAGGCAGGCTGTATTGGGCAAAGAAAATTTCTTGTCTAAACCCTGGTTTTCATCAATCGGTGGTGGCTTTCAACGCAGGATTTCACCTTGCATGCGCGGTGGCGCGGCACCCGGGTTATGGCGCAGGGACCTGAGAAGCCAGTACCTCAACCGAAATGCTGTGCGCAGCGAAAGCACCGCCTGCCTAGCTGCCCGGAGCGTAGGATGAAATTAACTCCGGCGGTGCTTGCTAACTAGTTTGCTAGCAGCTCTAGTGCAGGAAATAGCCCACCAACCGCCGGACATAGCCATTCAGCAAGAACAAGGGCAGGTAAGTAGCAGGAGCATTCTTGATAGCGAAATGGCTGAAATTGGCCAGGTTGCCGCCGCCGCGAATGCCGAACAAGTGCTGGTAGTAGCCGCGAAAGCTGCGGTGCCGCCGGGTTTGGGTTTGGCCGCTCTCGTCGGGGTAGGTGAGGAGGTGGGTGGCGTAATTGACGTATACCGGGAAGCCTTGCCGCCGGGCTTGGCTGGTAAAATCGTAGTCGGCGAGGTAATGCGGCAGGCGGCCCTCATCAAACAAGCCCACGGTGTGGAATACCTCGGCGGGCACCAGGAGGCCCCGTCCGGGCAAAAATGTAACCGGGTGCAGCCCGGTGCGCTGGTCGGGGCCAAGTATATCGAGAAGGCTGCGGGTGCGGTGGGTAAGAAAACTGAATAGTTCTCCGCCAAAAACGGGCTTGCCGGTGGCCGCGTCTAATTCCAATGGCCCCATCAACGCCCGCGGCTGCCGCTGCGACCAGAGCAGCATGTGCTCCACAAAGTCCGGGGGGGCTACCACGTCGTTGTTGAGGGTCATCACTCGGTCGGCGCCCAGGGCCAGGGCGCGGCGGATGCCCAGGTTTACTGTCGCCGTCCAAAACAGGTCGCCACTGCTGCGGAGCACTTCCACCTCGGCAAATTCCTGCGCCAGGTGCTCACTCGTACCATCGGTGGAGCCGTCGTCGACAACGATGACCCGGAAGGCTTGGTGAGTTTGGCGCCGCAAAGACTGCAGGCAAGCACGCGTGAAATGCAAACGGTTGAAAACGGGAATGACAATGTGAAGCATGAGCGTAGGGCCTATTGGGTATTTCGACTGCGTCCTGTAGGACCGAAGCAACGCTTTCAGCGCTTCTCCACCACGCCTTCGGCACACAGCCTAGTGGAATGCTGCAAGGGTGAAGACTGCTGCCCGACGGTGGGCGGCGCACAGGCCCGCACGAGGGCCACACGCTCAAGCAGGCCCTCGACAAGGGCCGGCCAGCCGTACTGAGTTGCAAAAGCGCAGCCTGCCCGGCCCATCTGTTCCAGTTCGGCCGGGTGGTGGTAAAGGTGCTCCACGGCACGGGCCAGGGCTGCAGTAGTGGCCTCAGGCGGCCCAACCGGCACCTTGATTCCCGCTTCTTTGGGGATAAAATCAGCGGCCCCGTGGTGGTCGAGCGAGAGAATGGGCAGACCCATGGCCATGGCCTCCAGGTATTGAACGCCGTAGGCGTCGCGCAGGCTGCAGAGCATGAACAGGTCGTGGGATAAGTATATGTCCCGTAACGTGCCGTAGGGGGTGCCTCCATGCCAGGTCACCCGAGCTTGCAAGCCCGCAGCGGCAATCCAGCCCGGTACCAATTCCGCCACGGGCCCGTCGCCATAAATATCGAGGTGGAACTCTACCCCTGGGTTCACGCGGCCCAAGGCTTCCAGCACCAGATGAAGACCCTTGCGCGGGAACAGCCGCGCCACCCACAGAATGCGCAGCGCCCGCCCCGCCAACGGGGCCCGGGGCGGGTACGCCGCCGGAAAGTAGTCTAGCGGCAGTGCCGCATTCATGGCCAATTCCACGCGCGCGGCACCCAGGCGCCGAGCCAGGGCGACGGTTTCGCGGTTGGAGGCCAGCACCAAAGCAGACCGCCGCAAGGTTTGCCGCACGTTGGGGTCAAAGGTGACCAGCAGCCAACTGATTGCGTTGCGCATCGTTTCGGTTTTGAACCAGTTGGGCAGGTAGCGGCGCAAGCTTTTGGGTGCCGCCTCCCCGCCGCCTATGGGCCCGAACACCATGGGCCGGCCCAAGCGCCATAGCCACGACGCAAATTGCAGGCTGCCGAACGTGACGTGGTGAACTAAATCGAATGGCCGCCGCGCATCGTACGGGCGCGCTGCACGCCAGGCCCGGTACTGCCACACCATGTAATGCAGGTACACGCCAAACTGCCAGCGGTACAGAAAATCGACCCACGCCGGCACGCCCACAAATACAAAGTGCAGGCCCGCGGGGGAAGGCCCTTGGGAGCTATCTGCTAAGCGCGCCAGGATGTTTTCACGGCCCACCACAGCGGTGAAGCAGTACACCTCGTGGCCGCGCGCTGCCAGTTCCCAGGCCCAGTTGAAGCCATTGCCGTCTTCGCCGCCGTGGGTGGGGTCGCAGGCGTAGGCCGAAAGAAGAATTCTCATGCGGAAGCGGAGTAAATAGTGACCAAAACGAATAGAGGAGTCACGGCGCGGCCCAGCAGCCGCCGCAGCTTGGCTTGCAGGCGCCCAACTAAAAAGGCCCGGAACTGGCGCCGGTCGCGCGGCCGGTCGCAGAGCACGTGGGCGGGGTGGTGCAGGGGCCAGGCCAACGTGCCGGTGGGCAGGGCCGCGTGCGGGTCGGCGGGGTCGTGGGTGTGCGTGGCGTGTTCCGGGCCGAACCCTATGTTAGTGACCAGGTTGACGGCGGGCATAACGGCGAGACCCGAGTTCGCGGCCCGCGCAAAATGCCAGTGGTAGTCCCAAATGGTGGAAGGCCGGGGCCCGTCGTACAGGTCCCAGAACTTGCGCAGAAAGTACCACTCTTCCAGGCGGCTGCTGAAGCTGGAACGGAGGTGCCCACTGTCGGCCAGCTCGGGCAAGTCGCGCAGGGATATGTCAAAAAAATGCCAGGCCCGCCGCCAGGTAGCCCATCCCCAGCTGTGGATTTGCTGCGAAAAATAATACGACGGGCGGCCCGGGCTCAGGGCGGCCCCAGCGCCCGGGCCAAAGTTGTTGCCGCTGATGTGCATCACGCGGGTGTCGTGGCGATATCGGGCCAGCAGCTCGGCACAAAACGGAAAAAAATCGGGCGCGGGCAAGCAGTCGTCTTCCAGGATAATGCCTTCGGCCTCGTGCTCGAAAAACCAGTGGATGCCTTCTGCCACGGCGGTGCCGCAGCCCCGGTTCTTGTTTCGGAACAGCGTACGCACCGCGCAGTCGGGCCCCCAGCCGGCATCTTGCACCAGCGCGCGGGCTTCGGCGCAGCGCGCGGCATCGGTGGGGTGGCCGGGGCGCGGCCCGTCGGCGGCCACGTAAAGCCGGCGCACGCCGGCCTTTAACAGCTGCGCCAGTACCTGCGCCGTCGCATCCGGCCGGTTAAAAATCAGGAGCAGGACCGGGGGCTGGAGGTCAGGGCGGCTGTCCGCTTCGGCGGAGGGTGTTACAGGATGGGGCGCTTTCATGCGGTACTTTCATGAGGTAGGGCGGTGATTGCGTCCAGGGAAGCTTCGGCCACGGTGGGCACGGCTGCCGGGGGCGTGAGTCCGCGGTGGCAGATGGCCTCGTAGATTTCTACCGTGCGGCGCAGCACCGTTTCGGGGTTGTGGCGCCGATGAGCTACGGCCATGGCCTGCCGGGCCAGTTGGGCACGCAAGGCGGGGTTGTGGTGGAGGCGCAGGACTTGGTCGGCCAGGCTGCGCGGGTTGAGGTCGGCAAAGAGCCCTGTGCGTCCGTCTTCTATGAGGGAACTGACGCCGCCCACGTTGGTGGCCACCACGGGCAAGCCGGCCACCTGGGCTTCGCACACGCTATTGGGGCTGTTGTCGAGGTAGGAGGGATGAACCAGGCACACGGCCTCGCGGCATAATTGGGCGAGTTGAGCCGCCGTTTGAAAGCCGCGGTACTCGATGTCGGCGGGTTGGGCGTGTTGCAACGGGAAGCGCCGGCGCGCCTCGGCCAGTTCGTCGGGGTTCACGGCCCCGGCCACCACCAGCCGCATATCGGTAGTTTGCCGGATGAGGTCGAATGCAACCAGGGTTTCGTGGTAGCCTTTCATCAGCTGCGTGCCGCCCATAAATAGCAGCATGGGCCGCCCGGTGGGGGCGAGCCGGGGCTGGGCGGCCGCCGAAAAAAATGCTTCCCGAATGGCTTCCCAATTATGAAAAATTCGGCTGCCCGGGCACATTCGGGCCACCTGCGCGGTATCCCAGTGCGTGCGGCAGGAAAAATTTGGTACCTGCGGCAGGTACTTCCGCTCGTAGTAGCCGGCCAGGTTCCAGAGCAGCCGGCGCCAGGAAAACACGCCCGGCAGCACCTTCACGCATTCCGAAACCAGCCCTTGTACCGAGAGCAGTACCGGCACCGGCAGCCCCGCCGTGGCCGCCTGAAACTGCAGTTCCGAGCCGTGCAGGTGAATCAGGTCGTAGCGGTGGCAGTGCCGGCGCAGGTAGGCGGCCGTCCGCCGGATGCGCGTCTGGTAAAGGGTAAGGATGTCGAAGCGAGACAGTGGAGTGCGGAGATATATAAAGTGAATGCCTTGGTGGTTGAACTCTTCAACCGGGTGCTTCAGGTCCCAATTCCAACTCAAAATGGTCAGCTCCACGGTGGGGTGCTGGCTGACGAGGCGGGCCAGGGTGACCACCCAGGGCACGGGGTGTTCGCGCGTGATGTGCGGCGACGGATATGCCGCGAGCCAAAGAATCTTCATGGGGCGGGAGCATAAGAGGTGAGGGAAACGGCCTTGCGGGCCGGCCGGCGCCGGGCTGGCTCGAGCACGGGCAGCGGCCGGCTGGTGATGGCCAGTAGCAGGCCCAGCAGGCCGTAGAGGTAGCTGGGCCAGTCGTAGGAAAGCCCGAACACAGGGAAGGTGACGGCAAAGGCCAGCAGCGCGGCCATGCTGCTAGGGAGCGGGGTGCGCTGCAGCAGATGCCGGCCCAGTGCTACCACGGGCACAACTAGCACCAGCAGCACGCCCAGCCCCCCGAAGTAAAACAGGCGGTCGAGGTAAAAGCTGTGGAAATGATGGCCCGTGAAGTCGGCCCACACCGGTTCCCCCGAGTCGGCGTTGAAGAACTGAATGGGCAGTTCAAAACCTTCCATGCGCCATCCCATCAGGGGCCGCTCTTCCACCAAGGGGAAGTACGCGCGGAACTGTTCCATGCGGAACGTCCCCGTGCCCTGCGTCGTGGGGTTCTGAATGTCGTCGATGCTGGCGGCCAGCTTCTGCATTACGTCGGGGTTGTCGAGCACTACGGCCAGGCCGCTGGTGATGCCCAGCGCAAGCCCCAGCCCAGCCAGCACCGCCAACCGGCTGCCCCAGCTCCGGGCCCCGGGCACGCGCAGGGCGACCAGTGCCACGTCTACCAGCAGCGCCACCGCCGTGCACACCCACACCGTGCGGTGCTGCAAAAACACTATCAGCACGAGGCACAACAAAAAGGCCAGCCCATACATAAAATTGTGCGCAGTCAGATACCAGTTCAGGCACAGCAGCGCCACGGGCAGCAGCAGGTAGGCCGATGTCACGCTGAAGCCGCGCTCGGTTGTCAGAAACGAACTCAGCGACAGGGCTTCGGGATAGATAATGAATAGGCTGAGCAGCAGCAGCGGCAGCAGCACCGCCACCAATTGCCCAAACGAAGGCGGCGGGAAGCGGCGGTAAAATGCATAAAGCCCAAATAGCGGCAGAAGCTCCGTGAGCTTGCTGAAAACGTGCGGGTACTTCACCCACGACTGCCAATGGGCGTACGATTCCAGGGACAGGGCCAGCGCGCCGCCCACCACCACCCAGAACCACAGCCGCATATAGCCTTCCAGGTACCGGTAGTAGGTCAGTACCGCCAGCAGCGACAGGCCTATCAGGGCGTACTCCAACAGTCGGGCCCCTCCGGCCTCGTCCTCTCTGCCCAATAGGAAGGCATTGAGGGCGGGGTTGGTGAAGAGCATCGCCAGCAGCGGCAGCAGATATAAAAAGCGCAGGTTTAGTGTCATGGCAAGGCGCAGGCAGCAGGCAAAGGGTCAACATCAACTTCCACTCAGGGCCGCAGGCGAGGGCGCTGCCGGGCACCCGGACGGATGCCCCACCGCCAACAGTTGAAGCCGATGGTGCCAGATAGCGTGCCGGTAAAAAGCCAGGGTTTCACTCACCATGCGGGCCACGCCAAAGTGGGCGGTGGCGCTGGCGGCTTGCCGGTCCGCCAGGTTCTGGCGCAGTGCGGGCGCGTTGAGCCAGTGGTGTAATTGACCAGCCAAGCCGGCCGCGTCAGTAGCGGGCGGCAGCAGCGCACAGGGCGTAGCGTGCAGCACTTCGGGTACGCCCCCCACGGCCAGCGCCAGGGCCGGCACGCCGGCTGCGGCAGCTTCGAGGAGCACCAAGCCGAAGGTTTCGTGGCTGGCTACGTGCACGTATAAATCGGCGCACCGTAGCCAGGGCATCACGTCGTGGTGGTAGCCGAGCAGAACGACATGGGCTTGCAGGCCGTAGGCGGCAATGCGCTGGAGCAGTAAGTCCTCGTCTTCGCCTTTGCCCACCAGCCCTATTACAAAGTCGGTGCGCACCTGGCGCAGTTCGCGGGCGGCATCCACCAGTAGTCCCTGATTTTTACGGCTTTCCAACTGCCCGATGTTGAGAATAATCTGCTGATGGGGAAACCGGCTGCGCAGGTCGACCCGGGCCGGGCGGGCGCGCAATGCGTCCAGGTCCAGTCCGTTGTGCACCACCCGGCACTCGGCAGAGGCCGGCAGGAAAGGGCGAATCAGGCGCAGCCCAAAGACCGAGACGCTGATGAAGTACTGGGTCCGCGCCAGCAATGCGTCGTACCAGCGGCGCACGCCCCGTGCCGCCCGGCCAGCGCAGGGCTGCTGGCGAAGCTGCTCCGTGGCAGGGTGCTCGTTGAAGTGGCCGGTAACCACCACGGGCACGCGCGGCCCCAGGACCCACTGGGCGGCCACTCCACTGCCCACGTCCTGCGCGTTCACCACGTCATAAGCCCGGCGTCGGTTGATGCCCCAACACACCAGCAGGAAGCACGAAATATTGCCCGCTAGCGCTTGGGCCCTGGGCCCTAAGCGCAGGAGCACGTGGCGCAGGGCCGCCAGCAGGTGCCGCCGCCCGCCGGTGAGCGTGGCGGGTGTCACCACGTCCACGAGGTGCCCCTGCAAGCGCAGTTGCGCGGCCAACTGCAAGTAATGCACCCGCACCCCGGACGGCGCGTCAGGATGCAGAAATGAAGTCAGCAGAATGTTCATGACTGGAGGGAAGAAACCGATTCAAGCTCCGGCACACCCCGCCCGGCAAACGGGGCCGATTGGTTCAGAAACTGCAGGTAGCGCGCCAATGCCCGCGTAGCAGGCCCCGGCGCCCCCGGCGCCTGGCCCACGGCTAAGCGACTCAGCAGGCTGTGGAGCTCGCGCCGCAGCAGCGGGCGCGGCCAAGCCAGCATCAGCATGGCCAACACGAGGGCTCCACCCAGCATAAGCAGCGCCAGCGCCGTGGGTGCCGGCAAAGCCCAGTAGCTTAATGCTAAGCTTGCTCCCCCTAGCGCCACGCCTACCGCCGCCCCGTGCAATAACCCAGGCCCATAGGCCGCGCTTAGGCGCCGGTAGGAGAGTCCAAGGTCCAAGTGCATGAGGCGCATATAAAGCAGGGTGCGCACTCCTTCATTAAGCACGAGCGCGCCCGCAAATCCTACTAGACCGTAGCCGTGCAGCAGCCAGAAGAATCCTACTAGGGTAGCCAGAGCCAGCAAGTTTGCGTTGACTTTGGCGCGCAGGGTGGCACGGGCATCGCACACAATGCCCGCAAACATGGTGATGAGGCTCAGCGGCACGGCGGCGCATAAAATGCGCAGCACCGGCACCGCCATTTCCCAGCCCGGCCCCAGCAGCGTTTGCACCAGCACCGGCGCCGCCACGGCCACGCCCGCCCCCAGGGGCAGCACCACGGCCGCTACCAGCGTCACGCTGCCCAGGTACACGGCGCGCAGCTTTACCACATCGGCCTGAATCTGGCTGAACGCGGGAAATACCACGCGCGACACACTGTGCGTGAGCAAGTAAAGTGGCAGCGTAATGAGCATGGCCGCCCGGTTGTAGATGCCCAGCAGCGTGGCCCCCAGCACCCGCCCAATGAGCAGCGTATCGAGCGAGCTGGTGATGAATTCCAGAAAGCTGGTGAACGAGATGCGCCAGCCGTAGCTCAGCAGCGGGCGGTAGCGGGACCAGTGAAAGTAGAACCGCAGGCTGTGGCGCGTGGCGCCGTAGGCCAGCACGGCCACCAGCACGCCCTGCGCCAAGCTAGCCGCCACCAGGCTCCACACCCCAAAGCCCCGCCAGGCCAGCACAATGCCCAAGCCGGCGTAAGCCAGCACGTAAGAAATCGTTTCGAGCACCGCCAGGGTGCGGAACGCCATCTGCCGCCGCAGAATGGCCAAAGCCGTCGCGGACAAGCCATTCACCAAAAGCCCCAGGCTCATGACCCGCACGAGCGGCACCACGGCCGGCTCCTGAAACACCAGCGTAGCCAGCGGGGCACTCAGCGCCAGTACCGCCGCACAAAGCCCACCGAGCAGGGCCGCCGATGTGAAGGCGGCGCGCACGTCCTCTTCGCTTATCTCGGCTTTTTGCACCAGGGCCTGCTCCAGGCCAATCTGCGAGAAGTACGTGCCGAACCGCAGCACCACACCGGCCAAGGCCACCAGTCCGAAAGCGGCCGGGGTGAGCAAGCGGGCCATGACGGCGGTGTAGCCAATCTGGAGCACGGCCGTCACGACGGTGGCGGCGGTGGTCCAGCTAATGCTATGCAGGGTGCTTGCGGTGAGGTTGTTGGTGCTGGCCATGAGAACATGCCAAAGGATTAGCGGTAGTAGCCGTAAGCATTTTGCTGGTGGCGGTACTCGTAGCTGCGCGTGAGGCGGACGTCGTTGATGATGATGTACACTTCGCGGATTTTGCCGGCCTCGTACAGCTCATTGACGCGGCTCACCAGGCTGCGGTCGGTGTGGTTGTGCCGCACCACATAAACCGTGGCGTCGAGGTAGCGCATGAGCACGAAGTATTCGGCCACCAGCACCATCGGGGGCGTGTCGAGCACCACGTAATCGTACTCGGTGCGCAAGTCTTGCAGCAATTCCGTCAGGCGCGAGCTTTCCAGCAGGTGGGTAGGCGTGGTGGGCGGGGTGCCGCACAGCAACAAGTCCAGGCCTGGCACTTCGCTCGGGCGGCAGGCCTCGGCCAGCGAGCTTCGCCCGCTTAAGAAACTGGCCAAGCCGTGCGGCCCATCGGAGGGTATTTTGAAATAGCCAGCCTGCGTGGGGCGGCGCAAGTCGGTTTCAACCAGAATCACCCGGTGGCCGGTGCTAGCCAGTTCCATGGCTAGGTTCGCCGCGCAGAAGCTTTTGCCTTCGCCGGGCATTGAGGAGGTAACGCCCAGGACCTTCTTTTTGGGCCCTTTGTCGAGGTATTGCAGGTTCACGCGAATGGAGCGGAAGCACTCGGCCAGCGGTCCCTTGGATTTGTGGAGCAGGTCCTGGGTGTCGGCGCGCGACCCGTGGGCCACGATGCCGAGCACCGGGATATCGGTCAGTTCGGCAAGGTCTTCCTGGCCCTGAATGGAGCGGTTGGTTTTGTCGAGGAGCACCACCGCCCCCGCGGGCAGGAGCAGGCCCGCCAGCAGGGCCACCAGGCCCACCAGCTTGGGATTGGGCGCATCGGGGCCACTGCCAGCAGCTTGTGCCCGGTCCACGATGTGTTTGTCAGTCGCATTAGTAGCCAGGGCCAGGGCCGCCTCGCTGCGCCGCTCTACCAGAAAAGTATACTTCTTCTCATTGAAATCATTTTGGCCTTTGAGCAGGCTGAACTGTCGCTCGTTCTCGGGCATGCGGCTGATTTGTCCCTGAATCTGGCCCAATTGCGCGTCCAGGTCGCGCAGGCCGATGCTGGCCGTGCGGCTCATGTTGGTGAGGGTTTCTATCAGGGCCTGCTTGGTGGAGCGAATGCTCTCGTCGACCACTTGAATGAGGGGGTTGTTGTCGCTGCCGCTCACTTTCAGGGCGGCCCGCCGGCCGTTCAACTCGCCGAGTTGTAAAATCAAGCTGCTCAGCACCCCGTCATCGATGCCCGCACTGCTGGGCGACGCCATTTGGGTGGCGTCGCGGTTGGCCCGCAGGTAGGCCAGCATGTCTTGGCAATACCGCTGCCGGGTGGCCGCCTGGGCCCGCGCCGTCTGCAGCGCATTCAGGCGCTGAATGCCGGCGGTTGACTGCGCGCCCACATCCACCACGCCTTGGCTGGACCGAAACTCGGACAACTTATCGGCCGCCTGCCGGCGCGCATGGCCCAGCTTGGCAATTTCTTCGTCGATAAAGGCGAGCGTTTTGCGGCCCGTGTTGTTTTTCTCGCGCAAATTTGCCGCCACGTAGCCCGCCATCAGCGTGTCAAGAAACATGACCGCATGGGCCGGTACGGTGCTTTTGAGCCGCAGCTCCAGAATGCGCGAGTCGTGGGCGAGGGGCCGCACGGCCAGGCCGCTGGCATACAGGCCGGCCGCCGTGGGCAAGTCGCGCAGCAAAAAGGAGTGGCGTTCGCCCGTCTGTCCGAAGGGCACAGTGTGGTTGGGCCGAATGACCAGCCGCAGCAGGTGATGCCGCAGGGTATCGCCGGCCTTCACCGTTTCGTCGAGGTGCACGTCGGTCAGTTCCCGCATGAGGTAGCCGGTGCGCAGGTCCACCAGCTGGCCACGCTTGGCATCGGCGTGCAAGCGGAAGCGGCCCGGCCCGGCGGGCTCCACGTACACGCGCACGTTCGTGAGCTGCGGGGTGGCCAGCGCGGGCGCCACGGCAAAAGGCATGGCGGTGGCGGGTTGCTGGCGCACCACCAAGGGCCGGAACCCGTTGAGCCATGTGGCGGGCTCCTGGTGGTATTCGACGGCGTAGGGGAGGCGGCGCACGGCTTGCTGCACGGTGCCGGCGGAGGTAATTAGCCCGAGCTCGTCTTCCATCTTCAGTCCCTTTTGCTGCACTTCCAGCATTTGGAGCAGGTCCTGCGCCCGCTTGGAACCCGTGGCCTGGTCGCCCAGCAGCATGGTGGCCCGGTAGGTGTAGACCGGGGGCGTCACCTGGAGGTAGAGGTAGGCTCCGGCAGCAGCCAGCAGAAGGGATACGACGAAGACCGGCCACCGCCTGCGCAGCTTGAAAAACAGCACGTTCAAGTCGATTTCGTCGGCAGAGGCAGCGGGGGCGGAGGGCGTTTTCATACCACAGAAGCAGAAATAAAGTCAGCGGCTGCTGGTGGGCGGTTAATTCAAGCGGATGTAGCCAAGCAGGAGCACAACGGCTGAAATGGCCGAGAAAACCAGCCCCAGGTTGTTGGCGTTGGCGCGGGTAGTGCGGGCCTTTAGCGGCTCCACGTACAGTGCATCGTTGGGCAGGAGGTAGAAGTAGGGAGACCGCAGCAAGGCCCCATCTGTGAGGTCGAGTAGCACCACTTCGGAGCCCGTGGGCAGCTGGCGAATCAGCTTCACGTTTTGGCGGTTGCCAAACTCGGTCAGGTCGCCGGCCAAGCCCAGGCCTTCGAGCACGCTGGCCTGCCCGTTGTACACGTAGTAGCGGCCCGGCGCGCGGACCTCGCCCAGCACCGTAATCTTGAAGCTCAGAAGCCGGACCATCACGTTGGCGCCCCGCACATAACTGCCCACGCGCTGCTGCACCAGTTCCTGCACCTTCTCAACCGTGAGGCCGCCCACCTTGAGCTTGCCGACGGTGGGAAGGCTGATTTCGCCGTCTTCGGTCACCGAATAACCGCTCAGGAACATGACGCCGGGGTCGCTGTTGAAAATGGTCCGCGTGTCGGTGGTGTTGAACAGCTCATTGAATTCGGACTGGACGCTCTGCACCCGGATGGACAGCACGTCGTTGGCCTGCACCCGGTACTGCGGCCGCGCATTGGCCACGGTTATCGGGCTGCTGGCTGAGTATTGCGGGTTCTGTATATAAGGCAGGCGGCGCTGCTCAATGCAGCCGCCTAGTTGCAGCAACGCCCCCAGCACCATCAACCACAAGGAGACGTATCGGGTAGTGGGCATAGAAAGGCGGGTGAGAGGGTTCTGGAAGTCCAGCCGAGGTGGGTTTCGGGCAACAGCTTGGCCGGTTTGGGGAGCTATTTAGCGGGCATTGCCACCGCTGAGGTAAAATCCTGGGTGCGGCGACCTTACAAACCTCGCCCGCGCTCCAATCCTTAAAAATGAGCAGCATCACTTTCTGCATTAAGGCTGCTCATTTATTATAACTGCCTAATGGCTGGGTTTTTACCATTGCCTGAACCGTAAAAGAGGCCCGCATGAAGCCTGCCGCCGGCGAATTGTGGCCTCCTCGGCCAGCGGCGCGGTATGGCAGGTTATGGCTGCTTCCCAATGCTCTAAAAAGACCGAAACAGACCGGGATTGAAGCGCATTGGCGCGAGCATATGCCTGAGGGAAAGCCCAGCAGACAGTGCGGTAGCCACGGCAGCAAGCGGGATAAACCGCTAGCGAAGGACACAAAGTCAACTCTAGTGGGTACCGTAAAAATGAGGAGGGCTACTTCCAAAATTGATGCTACTCATTTTTCGGGACTGGGGGCGCCGCGAGCTTTGTAAGACTGCCGCCTTTCCGGTGCTGTTTCCGGCTATCCATTCCTCAACCCATGGGCTTATGAAGCGCGCATTAATCACAGGCATAACGGGCCAGGACGGGGCTTACCTCACCGAACTCCTCCTCGGCAAAGGGTACGAAGTGCACGGCATCAAGCGTCGGTCCTCGCTCATTAATACCGAGCGGATTGACCAGTTTTACCAAGACCCCCACGAGGGTGAGCGCCGCCTTTTCCTGCACCACGGCGACCTGACCGATTCCACCAACCTGATTCGCATCATCCAGCAGGTGCAGCCCGATGAGATTTACAACCTCGGCGCCATGTCCCACGTGCGGGTGTCGTTCGAAACCCCGGAGTACACCGCCGACGTCGACGGCATGGGCACCTTGCGCCTGCTGGAAGCCGTTCGCATTCTCGGCCTCGGCCAAAAAACCCGCATCTACCAGGCCAGTACCTCCGAGCTCTACGGGCTGGTGCAGCAGGTGCCGCAGTCCGAAACCACGCCCTTTTACCCCCGCTCTCCCTACGCGGTGGCCAAGCTCTACGGCTACTGGATTACGGTAAACTACCGCGAAGCCTACGGCATGTATGCCTGCAACGGCATCTTGTTCAACCACGAAAGCCCGCTGCGCGGCGAAACCTTTGTGACCCGCAAAATCACGCGCGGCGTGGCCCAGATTGCCCTGGGCCTGCAAGCCAAGTTGTACCTGGGCAACCTCAACGCCAAGCGCGATTGGGGCCACGCCAAGGACTACGTGGAAGCCATGTGGCGCATGCTGCAGCAGGACAAAGCCGAGGATTACGTCATCGCCACGGGCGTGACCACTACGGTGCGCGAGTTCGTGCGCCTGGCTTTTGCCGAGCTGGGAATCGAGCTGGAATTCAGCGGCGAGGGCGTGCACGAACAAGCTTGGGTGAAGGCCTGCCACCATCCCGAATACCAGCTGCGAACTGGCACCGTGGTGGTGCAGATTGACGAACGATACATCCGGCCCACCGAAGTCGAGCTGCTCATTGGCGACCCCGGCAAGGCCCAGCGCGACCTGGGCTGGGCGCCCCGCTACACCCTGGCCGCGCTGGTGGAAGAAATGGTGCGGGCCGACCTGCGGCTCTTCGAGCGCGACGCCTACCTGCAAGCCGGCGGCCACGCCACCGCAAACGCCTACGAGTAGGAGAGAGGCATCAATAACGCGTAACCCCCACGCTCATGCAACGCGACGCTAAAATTTATGTGGCCGGGCACCGCGGAATGGTGGGGTCAGCGTTGGTGCGCCGGCTGCAAAGGGCCGGGTTTTGGAACCTGGTCATGCGCAGCTCCCAGGAACTGGACCTGCGCAACCAAGCCGAGGTCGCCGCCTTTTTCGCCGATGAAAAGCCGGCCTACGTTTTCCTGGCTGCCGCCAAAGTGGGCGGCATCGTCGCAAACAACACTTGCCGGGCCGATTTTATCTACGATAACCTGCTGATAAACACCAACGTCATCGGGCAAAGCCACCGGCATGAAGTGAGAAAGCTGCTGTTCTTGGGCAGCTCCTGTATTTATCCCAAGCACGCGCCGCAGCCCATCAAGGAAGAATACCTGCTCACGGGGCCGCTGGAGGCCACGAACGAACCCTACGCCATTGCCAAAATAGCGGGCCTTAAGCTCTGTGAGGCACTGCACGACCAATACGGCTGCCAGTTCATCAGCGCCATGCCGACGAATCTGTACGGCCCCGGCGACAATTACCACCTGCAGAACTCGCACGTGCTGCCGGCCCTGCTGCGCAGGTTCCACGAGGCGCAGGTGCAAAAGCTGCCCGAAGTGCAGATATGGGGCACCGGCACCCCTTGCCGGGAGTTTTTGCACGTCGACGACTTAGCCGATGCCTGCCTGCACCTGATGCTGCATTACACTGGCGCCAACCCCATCAATATTGGTACGGGGCTGGACATTTCTATTCGGGACCTGGCCCTGCTGATTAAGGAGATAACCGGCTACGAAGGAGCCATTCAGTTCGACTATTCAAAGCCCGACGGCACTCCGCGCAAATTGCTTGATGTTAGCAAAATGTGCAGATTAGGCTGGGGCTACACCATCGCTTTGCGGGAAGGCATTGAGGACGTTTACCGCCGTGATTTCCTCTCGAAGCGGACAGAAAAGGCAGGTCAAAAAGTTGATTAACCAACCGCGCGCTGCTGGCCGCCATCTTCTAGCGCATTGTGGTGGGTGTAGGTTTTGTTCAAAACAACAGCCCGGCGTCGGGTTCTTCTCATGCCAGATTTATTGAACCGAGTGAAACGCCGGGCGGGCCGGGTGCTGCGCGAATGGCTGCCCCACCGCCTGCACTACCGCCCCATCGGCATCCACGACAGCAGCCGTGAGCTGGCCCGCCATGCGTCGTCAGGTGCGCGCTATTGGCCGGTGGTGCCCGCCTACACCTCCCGCCTGGAAGTGCCCACGGGCTTCAACGAGGCCGTGTCGGTGTACGAAAGCGTGGGCCACGGCAAGCCGTGTTTCGAGCAGGAAATGTCCGAAGCCTTTGTGCTGGCCTTGGCCCACGGGCGACTCTACGCCGATAACTGGGACAGCGTGGCCGTGATTGCCGCCGATAATAAGCTCGTCGGCGACGTGTCGTTTCAGCACACCCGGCGGGGCTGGACCATGACGGCGCCGGCCCAGAACAACATTTTTGAGCAACTCTATTTTGAGGAACCCGTGCCAGTGGCCGGCACCGTGCTGAGCCTGCTGGCGGGCGGGGGCGCGGCCATGGGCAACTACTACCACTGGCTCATCGACTCGGTCCCCCGCCTGCACTTGGTGCGCGAAGCGGGCCTGTTTGCTGAAATAGACTACTTTTTGGTCTACGATAAACACTGCAGCTTCGTGCGCGAGTCGCTGCTGGCGCTGGGCATTCGGCCCGAGCAACTCATCGACGTGGCCACGCACCGGCACCTGCGGGCCGAACAACTCCTCGTGACCAGTCCGGTGCGGGGCAACGGCCGGCACTTGCCGTTCTGGCTGGGCCCGTTTCTGCGCCGTGCTTACCTGCCTGCATCGCTCACCGGCGCCCGCTTTTCTCCCCGCGTGTTCATCAGCCGCCGAGACGCCGCCATGCGCCGCCTGCTCAACGAGTCCGCCGTGGAGGAAGTGCTGCGTGAGTTCAACTTCCACTCCTATGTACTCAGCGACCTTTCCTTCGCCGAAAAAGTCCACTTGTTCAGCGGCGCCCATGCGCTGATTGGCATGCTGGGCGCGGGCATGACCAACCTCGTGTTTGCCACGCCGGGCACGCCCGTGCTGGAACTGCACCCCGATGCGTACGTCGGGCCCGAGTCGATGGAAATCTGCTACCGCGTCGGCCTGCCTTACCACTGGCTCACCGGCCAGCCCAGCGCCGCCAGCACCAACCACAACGCCGCCCGGCACCTCGACCTATGGATAGACCCAGACCAGTTGCGCGCAGCTATTTGCCGCCTATTGGCGGCAGTGCCAGCTAATGCGAAAGGCTCTTCGATAAATTGAATTCCTCATCTCATGGCCCACATTCTGCTCTCCATCGTCACTTGGAACAGCGCGGACGTCATTGAGGCGTGCCTAGCGGCCTGCCTCGCCCAGACCTACCCCGATTTTGCCGTTTGGGTGGTCGACAATGGGTCAGGTGATGCCACCTGCGCGCGCGTGGCCGTGGTGGCCGCCGCCGATAGTCGGGTGCAACTGCACCGCCTGGAGCGCAACACGGGGTTTTGCGGCGGCCACAACTACTCGCTGAACCATAGCACCTCCGACGCCGTGCTCCTGGTGAACCCCGACGTAGAAATGGACCCCGACTACCTGAGCCAGGCGGTGGCGGCCCTGCAGGCCCACCCGGCCATCGGTACGGTGTGCGGGCTGCTGCTGCAAAGCCGCGGCGCCAATCCCCGCATCGACAGCGCGGGCCTGGTACGGCAGGCCGGCGGGCGCTATGCCCTGCGCTACCACGGCCGGCTGCTGCACGAGCTGACGCTGACCACGGAAGAAGTGGACGGCGCCGACGGTGCCCTGCCGCTTTACCGCCGCGCTTTCGTTGATGACCTGCGGGTAGAGGGCTACTTTTTCGACGAACGGTTTTTTGCGCACAAGGAGGACTGGGACATTTCTTGGCGCGGGCAGCTCTACGGCTGGCGCACATTATTTGAGCCCCGGTGCCGAGCCCTGCACCCGCGCGAATTCCGGCCTGCTGACTTACGCCGCCGGCTCCGGCTGCACGCCGCCATCAAGGCCGACGCGGTGAAAAACCAGTGGCTGCTGCTGCTCAAAAATCCACCGGCCGGCCAGTTGGTGCGCCTATGGCTCCGGGCGCTGCCCCGACAGCTGGGTATACTGTTCTACTGCCTGCTGCTGGAGCGGCCTTCGCTACGAGCGTACCGCTACGTGTGGCGTAACCGGGCCAGTATCTGGGCCAGCCGTGCGCTCATTCAGCGGCGGGCAGCCCAGTCAGCGGCGCTGGCCCCGTAGCTGCTCGATTGGGGTAGCAGGCAATGGCCGCAAGCACATAAGCAGTCGGCCAAAGCAATAGCCCGGAAGGGCCCAGCAAAACCGCAAGGAAAGCGCACCATTTAACTCTAAGCAACATGATGAAAAGCACGGCTTGTTTCTGTTTTGTTGTGGCGGCCCTTTCCTGGACCTTGTCTTTGCTACCGGACTTTGGCGCGCCGGCCAATAGCAGCGGCAATTCGCTGGCAAACGCCGTCGACCGGCTCCTCATATGGCCGAAGTCGGCCCTCCCGGTGAATTCGGGCCTGAAGTCGCTGGGCGCGCGCGGGTTGATAGTGCCATCGGTGGTGTACCAAGGACCGATAACCATCACGCAGGGGGGGGCCTACACGGGCAACTACCGCAGCACGAGCTCGGCCACGCCGGCCGTGACCATCGCCACCTCGGCCCCCGTCACCCTGCTCAATTGCGTGCTCGTCGGCCCCGGCGATTTGATTCAGGCCAACGGCGCGCCGGCCGACCTCACCATCCTTCACTGCCGGGCTTACGGCACCGTGCCCACGCGCAGCAATCGTGGCCGCGGCCGGTTCGTGGCCGCCACCAACGCGCGCAACATCCGGGCCGAGCACAACTACCTCGAGCACACCACCGGCTTCACGATTTACCGCTTCAGCGGCGACGGCTCGGCCAACCAGACCGTGCGCATCCTGCGCAACCGGGTGCGCAACGTCGACGGGCGCACCCGCAACGGGGGCACGCAAATCGCCAACTTCGTGGGCCTGAACACGGTGCGCAACCTGCCCGGCATCGAAATTGCCTGGAACCAGGTGATTAACGAGCCCAACCTCTCCTCCGTGGAGGACAACATCAACCTCTACAACTCCGGCGGCACGGCCCAGAGCCCGGCCCGGGTCCACGACAACTACGTGCAGGGCGCCTACCCCTTCCCCGCCACCGCCGCCACCTTCACCGGCACCGGCATGACCACCGACGGCACACCCGTACCGGCAGTGAGCCAGATTAAAGCCAGCCAGATGACGGCCACCCAGGCAACGGCTCTGTTGATGACGAATAGGCGGATGACAACTGCGTTCGTGAATGCGTACAACAACCAGTTCGTCTCGACCTGCAACGCGGCCATGAACATCGCCGCCGGCCACGACATCCACTACTACAACAACCGCCTGGTCACCAGCGCCCGGCTGCCCGACGGCACCGCGCTGCGGGCCGTGCACGCGGCCACGGCCGTCTTCAACGGCACCCAGGCCTCGAGCGCCATCTTCTTCAACAACACCGTCCGCAACAACACCATCGGCTACCGCAACCCGGCCTATTCCATTCCCTACCCCGGCCGCCACGACCTGTCCAACGGCGCCTGCGCCACCTGCACCGGCACCGTCCACCTGCCCAACCCCATCACCCTGGCCACCGAGCAAAACGAACTCGCCCTCTGGCAACAAAAACTCATCCGAAACAGGGTTAAAATTGGCCCCGACGCCGCGTTGATTGAGAGTTCGAATGTACTGGGTTCGGCTGCCCCGGCGCTGAGTTTGTACCCGAATCCAGTTACTGCCGAAACGCTGCTCCAGTTGCCCGTAGACACGGCCGAAATCCTCGAGCTGGGCATTTATACCCCGCAGGGGCGGCTCGCGGGCAGCCAGCGGGTGCGGGCGGTTCCCCAGGGGCCGGGCGTGCCGTTGGCCACCGCAGCGCTACCGGTCGGCCCCTACGTGCTACGCGTGCTCAGCGGCTCGCTCCGCGGCCAGAGTCTGCGCTTTGCCAAGGAGTAGCCTGCTGCAGCTTGGCGGCGCGGGGGCGGGATGGTGGTTGTAAGCATTTCATGCCTCCGCAGGCCGTCGAGCCGGGCCATAGAACAAAAAAGGGCCAGCGTGGGCCGTTTCGCATGTCGCCGCTGAAAAAGTGCGACCCGTAAACTTGGGCTTTTTTTGGCGCTGCCGTCTGCTGATTAAGTGCCGGGCCAGCCTAACGTCTTGCCGCAATGCCCGTGGCAATTTCTCCGCGCGGCAGCGCCGACGCGCCCACCACCGGTAAGCCGAGTGGCCACGATGGCCGCTCAATATTCCAGGCCGCTCACTTGCAGGCCTGTCACGTATTCGTCTTTTGGTCTCACGTAGCATCACTGCTGCTGATAAATTGGTCCTATCAGCAATGTTGAATAAGCTGACTAACCTCATTCATGGAACTATGCAGGGTCATTTATGATAACGAAGCGGAATAAGAACTTTATGTCACGACAGCTAAGCCGGACCGTTAGCTATTCCGTCATCGAATGGTGGTGCTTATATACAGATTAGACGATTAGTAGCAGCCTGGATGCGTTACAACTAGGCTGCCATGTTCTGCTAAGTAGCCTTTTTGGGGTCTACAAGCCTTGTTTTCATGTCAACCTCCATCGTTGTACTTAGTGAAGGCCTTTCGTCTTCGCAGGAAGCCGTATCCTACGCGGCGCACTTGGCGAGAACGATGGCTGTGCCCCTGCGCGAGTTTCGGGTGAATACCCGTGCTACGCAGGCATTGGAAAGCAGTAACACGCTCACGATAAAGGCTTTTTATCCCGGCAACCGAATTACAACCATTATCGGAAATGTCGATGATTCGAGAGCTGTAATGCCACAAGAATTGGCGGCCGCGCTGGTGGAACAAGAGCCGTTGCTGGTCGTCATGCAGCGCCTGCCAAGCACGGCGTACCCGCTTGGGCAGTTGGCTAAAGCCGTGCATTCCTTGTTGCAAACGACCCGTCAACCGTTGCTGCTGGTGCCGGAAAATACAGAAGCCCAAGCACCTCCTTTGCGTATTGCGCTCGTGACAGATGGTGACCCTTTTACCTTGGTGCACGGGCAACGGGCTATGCACGCGTTGTTGCTCACCCTGCCCATTAAAATCGCCGTGTTGCACGCGCCGATACCAAAGTCCTATTCTTCGCTGGCCGACGCCTTGCAATCCGTTTTGGCATGCGGCTTGGCTACGCGCTATCCGTCCATTGCCGCTCTGGAAATTCAGGCCGATAATCTAGTAGCAGGCATATTAGCGGGCGTAAAGCAAATCCGAGCGGACTTATTAGTCCTAATTATTCGGCACCGTAGTCTGGCAGAAACCGATTTTTGCGCGGGAACTATGGCAGCGCTTTTTCAGCAAAGCCCCATTCCGGTGCTGCTATTATTAGCCACCGATACATAAGCCTGGCTGATAGATACTCACCAATTGGTACGATTTAGCAGGTGGCAATTCCATTGAATCTAATCGTACTGCGTCGCGATGCTAACCAATTTGAGGGGGTCGCGAATGGTAATAGCACTGCCGTGGGTGCTCAGCATGCCTTCGGCTTTGAATTCGGAAAGCATCCGCGTCGCTGTTTCCTTCGTGGTGCCCATGAGTGCGCCCAGGTCATCGCGCAAGATTGAAAAGGTAAGCGCTTCGGGGTTTTCCTCAGTGCGAAAGGTTCGCAGGAGCAGGAGCAGGGCCTCGGCGAGGCGTTCGCGCACGGGCTTGTATGCCAGGTGGAGCATGCGTTCTTCGGTTTCCCCAAGTGCTTTGGAAAGCAACTGAAGCAAGCCATTGGAAAACTCCTTGTTTTCGTTCATCTGCTGGAAGAAATCGGGCTTTCGTATTAAGCAGACAATGCAATCGTCGATGGCAATAGCCGAAGCTGAGTGCAGGGTGCCAGTCACCAGCCCTCGATAGCCGAGGATGTCTCCGCCTTTGGCAAGTCGAATGATTTGCTCTTTGCCATCACCACCGATTTTGGAGATTTTTATCATTCCACTGTGAACACAGTATAACCCTGCCGGATTGCTTCCTTCCAAGAATATGGTCTGTCCAATTGCGTAGTGTTGTGCTGATTTATGAAGCGAAATTTCGTCTTGTGCAGTTGGTCCGCAGCACTGAAGCAGGGACAGATGACGACTTGGGCAAGAATGGCATTGCGGTGCTGAAAAACGGTTCATAGCTATTACATATATGGTGATAGTGTATATTGAATAATTTTAACTTTACATCTTAGATTGGTCTTTGTATTAGAACATTGTAAACCGCTTGTAATACTGATGGGCTTGCATTTTGTGCGTAAATATGGCACGTCGTGTTGATGTATAATATGGTAAATTTGCTTTATTAATTACCCTTTGACTAAATTAAATAAGCTTGTGTTTGTGAGCAATAGGAGTTGAAATAATTTATACAATATCATTAAATTTTATGACTTATAAATTGATGAGCTTGTTTAATTTGCCCCTTATCTGCACAGTTAGATGCCCAGTTGCCCCACTATTATTCAATTGATATTCCACTTTGGGATAAACTGTACTTTACCAAGCCAACCTGTTTTGCATTATGACTGCATTGTTACCAGTGGGGATACGACTTGCTAGTCGACTTCTCGAATTAGGTTATCAAGCGTACACTGGAGAATGTGCGTGTATAGCCATTGCGGCTATAGTTTCCGATTAACGTGCTAAATTATTGTTAATGAATGCGATATCGGGGCGAATAAGAGTTGCTGATTTAATTACTGCTGGGCCAAATATTCTGGGCAAAAAGGAATAATAGTGATGGGCTGGCTCCATTACTAATCCTCCTTCGCGGCTATGCTATTTAATGGTCTACTCGAAAGCCTAAAAACCGTTGATATTAGCCTGAGAACAGCTAGAGCATCACGGTAGGGCAGAACATTTCTGCCAATTAGCCGCCCCACGCAGGGTAAGGTGGCCGAGCTAAGTCAAGCAGATAAACGACGTATACATCCTCTATAATAACCGCCAAGAAGGGTAGTGTGTCGCTCGAAAACCCCACACAATTCCCGATTTACTAATAAGGTGCTAGGAGGATAAACGCTGAACCGAATTCGCTCTTTATAATAACAGATAGTGGGAACCATGTTGGCCGCCCAATAATTGCGAGCAGAATGGAGCCTATTTCAAGCCTTCTCCCACATCAGTTCTACATGACCAAGTGGAAGCTTTAATGTCCTGCCTATGCTGACAGAACCGCAATTGATGCGCAGTAACTACAGCCCGCAAGCAAAATGTATCATGTCAAATTTTTTAAAGCAGTCCTAATGAGATATCAAGCCATTTATTCACCTGAATGGCGTTGCGCATCGACCGGCGGCTGAGCCCGGAGGGAGCGGCCCTTCTTCATGCGCGGGAAGGCTGCCCGCCGTTTCACGTAGCGGTCCACATCCCGTCGTAGGCAAGGGGCCGCTGCCCTCGGTTTTACTACCACTGGCAACAATAGCCGTGACGCTTCAAGTGGGGACTCTGGCGCGACTAATGGGCGATGCGCTGTCAATTGAACGGCTCCTTTTCTATCATGACCGTTTCGCTGAAGTGTAAAAGCGTCGGCCCTCGGCCTGCTGACCGGTTGGCTTTGCGAACCCACGGCCATTAGGCCTGCTCGTATGGCTCTCACTTTAAGGTTTATTGCCCCGTCGGGTACTGGGTCGATGAGCTCTTCGGCGACAACTTGGTCCTGCACATTCGTGCTCGAGACCGAGGAGACGTGCTTCGCGACCGTACTTACGGGTCGCAACGTGCACGCCTTGGCCCGCATCGTGTAGGTGCCATTTTTGGCTGGATTGGTACGATGTCCACGAATACGAACTACCCGAGCATTTACAGTGAAAAACGCTCTCCTTTTATTAGTCAGACCGTTTCGCTGAACAGGTGTAGGTGGTAGTTGAATAGGCCCTAAATGGCTACTAAAACCCAGCTTCTACCTGCAAAAATGTGCGAATTAGCGCTCCCAAGTAATAAAGTCGACACTCCGGTTTTGCCGATGAAGGAAGATGAAGGAAACAGCTCACTTGCCCTAAAGTGTGGGCGATGGCGTCTACTGGGCAAACTGCCTGTTCATGTGGCAGTCTCGTGACAGTAACTTCTCTGCATGGCTTTGCAGCTCCCACTGCCATTCATCTCGTAGAATAACGGTGTGTCCCCACGCATTAGTAGATAGACGGCGGGATATGAACTAGTTTATTCCGGGCCGAATGAGGCGTTCGCACGTCCGGTTGGCTTCGACAAAAATCAACCCAATCCGCAAGGCTTTGACCCCTCTTGCCGGTTGTGGGGCGTCACGTAGTGGCTCAGCGCATTGAGAAAGTTATTGCGCTAACCGAAACGAAAAGGGCATTGAAAGCCGCCCTGCTGTAACAGGCAAAGCAGAAGGCCATCATGGCATCCCTAGTGGTTAAGAAGATAAAAAGCAACTCTGACAATCACAGTTAGCATTTGGTTCTTTTCAGTGAATCGCTAATCTGGCCAGCCTGCGTGTTCCACAAGAGACGCAAACAGCTATCTACTGTGAATACCGAATTTAATAAATCCTTCTATTAATTAAGGTTTACGAAACTGCGCCATCCGATAAGTTTTCTAACCTCCGCTTCATGACGATTGGATACGCCCGTGTCTTGGTCCACAACTACAGTTTAGAACTGCAACTCGATGCTCTCGCCTAGGCCGGCCTGCGAGCTTGTTAACCCAAAGAAGGACTCTGGCGCCTTGGCGGCCCGCGCTGAACTCGGCAAACTGCTCTTGCAGGTGCGCCCGGGCAACACGGTGCACATCTACAGGCTCCACCTATTGGACCGCTCGCTCAATTGCTCACGCGGTTGCTCGATGGCTTCGAGGGCCAGTTCACGTCCTCGAAGTGGGCACACATGGCCCACTTCTCCTCAAATACGGCCGGCCACGACATCGCCCATCTTGTGGACAAAGGGAGGGCGGGTGCACAATGGTGCGGAGGGGCGCAGCACCAGCTATCACTTGGCACCCGAAGCATAGCCATCTCCAGCAGGGCTGGCAGATTTAACAAGCAGTTGTAGCGAAAGGAGAATACTAGAGCACGACTTCCACCCAGCCTTTTACCACGCGTTCCGCGGGGTCGCACTCGGTAGTATAGCGCCAGATATAGTAGTAGAGCCCATTCGAGGCCCCGGTTCCTGTCCAGAAATGGCCGTAGGTGGTAGCGGTGAATACTTCGCGGCCCCAGCGATTGAAGACCTGCAGGCGGGAGGTGCGCGGGTGCTGCAGCTTCAACTCAAACGCATCGTTGATACCATCGCCATTTGGTGTAAAAACATTGGGAACCGGCCAGGTCTGAACGGTTTCTACCCGAATTTCCGTGGCCGCGGAGCGCACGCTGCAACCGTTCTGCACCACCTCGAGTCGGTACAACCCCGGCTGCGCTGGCTGGTAGGTGGGCTGCCCATTCCCCACGGCCAGCATTTGCCAAGGTAAACCGGGGGCCGGGGCGTATTGCCATACCAAGCGTGCACCGGGCAGTGGGGCAGACTCGTACCGGAGTTCCCCAGCGGACTGCCCGCAACGCAGCTCGACCACGCCGCTCGGGGCCAGCAGCGGCGTGGGGACCGGGCTGACCACCACTGCCACTGAATCGGCTGCGCGGCAGGCTCCGCTGCCCCACTCGTAGCGCAGCACGTACCGCCCAGGAGCCGGAGGCCGGAAATATCCCTGCTGGGCATCGATAATACCAGTACCCCGCCACACGCCGCCAACTGGCACGGCGCTCAGCGTTAGGGTGGAGTCGAGGCGACACACCGTGAGCAACGGCGTGAGCACGCGCACTGCCACGGGCGCAATCACGACGCTCACAGTATCCTGGCTCGCGCAGGCACCGGTACCGGGTAGGCGGTAGGTGAGTACATGCCGCCCTGGCCCGGCCGCAGCTGTGCTAAAGGTGCCAGTGGTTGGGTTGGTGACGCCGGCCCCGTGCCAAGTGCCCCCCAGCGGCATAGCGCCTAGGGTGAACGCCGTGTCGTGGGCGCAACTGAACAGGCGCGGAACGGCTAGCAGCCGCACCGCCACGGCGCCAACCACTACGCTGACGGTGTCTTGCATGCCGCAGAGGCTGCCGCTACTCAGGGTGTAGGAAAGGACATGACGGCCTGGGCCCGCGGCCGCAGTATGGAAGGCACCCGTTTGCGGGTCAGTGATGCCCAAACCACTCCACTGGCCCCCGGGGGCATTGGCGGCCAGCGTAATCGTCGTATCGCGGGCACACGTCAGTTGCGGCAGAACCGGACGGGTAATTCGCAACTCGGGCTTCACCGTAACCACAGCGGTATCCCGGTGAGTGCAGCCCCCTGCCACGAGCAAATAGGTAATAACATGCGCGCCGACGCCCGCCCGGGCAGGGTCAAACCGTCCCGTTTGTGGGTTGGTAATTCCGGGCCCCGCCCACGTCCCACCGGGGCCTGTCGCCTGAAGCAAAACTGGTAAAGCCGTGGCACAGAGAGAGGGCGGCGGCTGAATCACCGGCCCCCACTCGACAAAGGCCTGCCCCGCCTGCGCAATGCCGTTCGACGTCCGGCGTGGGGCGCCGATAATGAGGTTGTTGCTGGCGGGGTCAAGGCCAACCCACACGCCGAGCGCATCGCCCGTGAGCGGCTGCGGAACGGCATAGCGCCGCTGCAAGCGCCACACGCCCTGCTGCAGTTCGTAGCGAAACACGACGCCACACAACACAGGCAACACCCCGCCAGTCGGGTTGCCCACTAGCAAAACATTGTTGCTGATGGCCACCGCGAGGCCAAAGCGGCCCCCAAAGCTGTCAGGGCTAAACAGCGTTTGGCGGAGCTGCCAGCCGGCCGCGGTGCGTGCGTAGATGCGAACCCCCTGGTTGGAATCCGTGCCAATAACCGCGTAGTTGCCCCGTACACCCACCGTATTGCTGGCCAGCGTCCCACTGGCATAAGACTCAACCTGTTCCAGTTGCCACACGCCCGCCGGGGTGCGGTGGTAAAAGTGAGCGGCGTTGCGCCCGCGCGTGAAGCGGTCAACAGCGCCCACAATCAAGTTGTCTCGGTCAATGGCCACGCTGTACCCGTAGTCATATCCAAAAGTAGTCGCTGACGGCGTTAGCGTCGCCACGAGCGTCCAAGGCTGCGTGGGCACCGGCGGCTGCCGGTAGACAAACACAGACTTGGTCAGTGCTATGTTGGAGTCGCCGTTGCCGATAACCAAGTCTGTGCCACTTTTTGCCAGGGCCCACCCAAACGTGGACGTAGTCTGGCTCGGATTGGAAATGAAACCAGTCTTGACCCACTGGCTGCCCTGCCGGGTGTAGATGTACACCGCTCCAATCTGGCCCGGTGCGCTGGGCCGAGAATAGCTGTACGCCGCCACCACCGCCGTCGAGTCGTCAATGTACACGTTGTTCCCGTAGGCGTCCGCAAGCAACGAAGTTGCCTCGCTCAGAGTCTGGCGATGGACCCAGGCCCCTGCGACAAACTCATATATCTGCGCGCTGCCGGGCGTCCGCGTGGTTGGATTGCCATTCGCTCCCGTAATGGCGAAACGTGTTCCGATACTGACGCGAGAACCAAAAAAACTGTCCGCCTGAGGCGTCGGTGCATCCAAGGCCACCAAATCGCAACTTATCGGCGCTTGCGCCTGCCCCGCGCGCGAAAAGAAGCAGAGCAGTAAAAGCAGGTAACGGATAACATTCGTGTTGCATTGGTAGAAAGGGAGCATTCGCAATGGGAAGAGCGATAGAAAGAGAAGCAGGAAGGAGGTATTTGAGCCTGCTGAGCCAAGGGTAAAGGTAGCTTTTTCCTTGTCCGGCGCCGTCCTTCACTTTATCGGTCGGAAAAACAAAAGGAGCCTTTGAAACGACGCTAGGCCGCTGTCAATTCGGTACTTTTCCACACGGCAACGCCCACTAGTTATTGAAAGACTAGGTTGAAAACGGGTAGGTCGGCAACCCACCATTTGAAGAAGCCGGTGTTTAAAGGCGGATGGTATTTCGCCATTCGCTTTCTCATCTTTCGATAAAGGACCGCATGGGGTAACCAGGCGAACACATACAGCCTGTGTCTGGCAAAATCCTGCTACACGTTGGGGCAGCCCGCATGGGGCAACTCGAAGCTGAACGCAGCGCGGTCATCGCTGTAAAAATACGGATGGACTTTGATGGGCCCGGGCACAAGGCCCCGGTTGAAAAGAAACCACTATTGTCTTCGATGTCTTGAGCAACCAACCAAATTCAAGACAGTGAAAACACTCGTCGAAGAATTGACGAGTAACAGATTGGAATCCTCTTGTTTATTGGCTTAGACGAACACAATGCTAAGGGAACCTATTTAGCTGCTTGTTCAAACGGTGGGATTGTAAAGGTTTCTCCAAGACCAGCAGCGTCAGCGGCTGCTTGGGGATGCCGTAGCGCGGGTCGGTGGGGAAGGGCTCGGTGGCGCCGGTTTGGTGGTAGCCCAGCCGCTCGTAGAAGGCAATGAGTTCGGGGCGCACCGAAATGACGGTCATCTTGCTCACCGTGCAGCCGTGCTGGCGGCCGTAGTCCTCGGCGCCTTGAATCAGGAATTTGCCCACGCCTTGGCCCTGGCTCGTGGGCGCCACGGCCAGCATGCCCAGGTAGACTTTGTTGCCCGTGGAGTGGGCGTAGAAACTGCCCAGCAACTCGTCGTTTTCTCTCAGGCAGAGCAGCATGGCGGCATCATGCACGGCCAGCATTTCGCGGATTCCTTCTTCGTCGATGCGCTGGCCGTCAAGCAGGTGGCCTTCGGAGGTCCAGCCCTGGCGGGACGAGTCGCCGCGGTAGGCGCTGTTCACGAGGGCCGTGAGGCGCGGGGCATCGGCGGGGTTAGCAGTGGTGAGGCGAAAAGTCATGGGTAAAAATTGAGCTAAAAGTCCGTCATGCCAAGCGCCGCAAAGCATCTTGCTCGCACCATCTGTCATGCTGACGAAGTAAGCATCTTCTGAGGTTAGAACAAGTTGTTCAGAGGTTAAAAGATGCTTCGCCAGCTCAGCATGACAGCCTTTTGTTATTATTTACTGCCGCAAGTACCGCCCCAACTCCGACACCGACGCAATGCCCAATTCCTGCGCCTGTTGCTGGCGCATGAGCAGGGCGTAGGTGTTGTTGAAACCCAGCGGGGCCAGCCATTCCAGATTGTAGCGCCGCCGGAATTCGTGGCGCACGTAGTTGAGCACGGCATCGGGCCGGCCGCCCAGTGAATCGACCACGGCGGGCGTGGGCTGCAGCAGCACGAGCAAGCCCGTGCCAGTGTATTCCGGGTAGAGGTCGATGGCGCCGTCGCGCAGGGCATCGAAGCAGATGGTGGTGCCGCCGAGGCCGGTTTTGGTTTGCACGGCTAGGTTGGTATTGCCGCGAATGAGGGCGGCATACATCTCGGCCAGAATGTACTGCTCGGCAAAAATTTTGGAGCCCAGGCGCACGGCCGGGGCGCCTTCCACGCTGGGGCGAGGTGCCCGCCACAGCCCGCGCCGCCGCAAAAATCCTTCGGCAATGGCTTGGGGCGACTGGTGGAGGTGGTCGGCGCGGTAGTTCAGGTTGGTCATTGCTGAATCCGAAATCTGGCCATCGAGCTGCGCCAGCACGGCGGTCAGCTCGGGGTGTTCGCGCAGTAGGGCGGGGCGCACCACGGGCACGGCGTAATAGGGCGGAAACACGCGGCGGTCGTCGCGCAGCACCCGGAGGTTGTAAGCTTGAATGCGGCCATCGGTAGAGTAGCCGTCGATGACGTCCACGTTGGCGTTGCGGGCGGCTTCGTAGACCAGCGTGGGAGCCAGCACCACGCTGGGCAAGCGCGTGAGGCCGTAGGTTTTGGTGAGACTGGGCAGGCCATCGGCCCGGCCCACGAACTCGGGGCTAAAGCCAGCCAGCAGCTTGCCCGTGGCGCGGGGCAGCAGGTAGAGCGCGCCTAGCAGCGGCAACGCCACCAGCAGGCCCACACCCACTTGGCCCAGGCGGCGGGCGCTTAGCTTCTGCACGCCACCCAGCAGCGCATCAAAAGCTACCGCCAGTCCGGCCGCCGGGAGGGCCCCGGCCAGTATCATGGCCGGGTTGTTCAGGGCAATGCCCCCGAAGATGAATTCGCCCAGCCCGCCCGCCGCCACGTAGGCCGCCAGCGTGGCCACGCCCACATTGATAACGGCCGCTGTGCGAATGCCCGCCATCAGCACTGGCAGCGCCAGCGGCAATTCTACTTGGCCCAGCACCTGCCCGTCGGTGAGGCCGAGGCCGCGGGCGGCTTCCACCACGGCTGGTGCCACGCCCCGAATGCCGGCCAGCGTGTTGCGAATAATAGGCAGCAGCGAATACAAGAACAGCGCGAAAATGGCCGGCTTCGGTCCAATGCCCAGCAGCGGAATCAGGAAGCCGAGCAACGCAATACTGGGCACCGTTTGCAGTACGCCCGCCAGCCCCAGCACCAGGGGCGCCCAGCGCGGCCGCCGCGATAGCCACAGCCCCACGGGCACGCCCAGCAGCACCGCCAGCAGCAGCGAGCCCGCCGTTAGGCCGATGTGCTGCAGGGTTTGTTCGCCGAGCTTGCCGGCCTGCTCGCGCCAAAAGGTGAGCAGCGCGGTTAGCGTTTCCATGCGTCCTCCTCTCGTTGCAACGCCTGCCCGAACGCGGCCATAAGTTCCGCCACCGTAAAAGGCAATGCGGAGGAAGCATCGTCGGCACTGGTCAGGGCCTCCAGGGCTTCATTTACCGTGGTTTGAATACTGAAAGTGTCTGAGCTGCCGGGGTTGTTATCTAACCTATTCAATTGCGGAATGTCGCCAAAAACGTCGCCCAACGTTAGGGTGCGCAACTGCAGCGCCAGCCGTTCAGCTGCGAAAAATCTTCGCACAAAGTCGTTGGCTGGTTGAAATAGCAGCTCGCGGGGCGTGCCCAGCTGCTGCACTTGCCCCGCCTCAAGTAAGAGTATGCGGTCGGCCAGCTCGAAGGCTTCGGTCACGTCGTGAGTTACCATCACCATCGTTTTGTTGCGCAGCTCCTCCAGCTCCCGAAACTCGCGGCGGATGCTACTGCGGGTGAGCGGGTCGAGGGCGCCGAAAGGCTCATCGAGGAGGATGATGGGCGGGTCGGCGGCCAGGGCGCGGGCCAGGCCCACGCGCTGCTGCTGCCCACCCGATAATTGATGCGGATACTGGTTGGCGTAGCGCTCCGGCGGCAGGTGCAACCGGGTGAGCAGGGCCGTGGTGCGCGCCGCAATGGCCGCCGGCGCGTGCCTGAGCAGGCGCGGGACCACGGCCACGTTTTCGGCCACGGTGTAGTGCGGCAGCAAGCCCACTTGCTGAATGACGTAGCCGATGCCGCGCCGCAGGGTTTCGGGCTGCTGGCGCAGCACATTCTGGCCGTTGATTTCCACCGTGCCGCTGTCGGGCTCAATCAGCCGGTTGAGCATCTTGAGCAGGGTGGTTTTGCCGCAGCCGCTGGGCCCGAGCAGCACCAGGGTTTCGCCGGCGGCTAGCTCAAAACTCACTTCCTGCACCACGGTGTGCGCTCCAAAGCGCTTGCTGAGGTGAGAAACGCGGACAACGGGCGAAGGTGTAGCAGGCATGGTGAGAGTAGGGAGGCAAGGTAAACCCAACCGGTGCAATTCGGTTTGGGTGGTACGGCTGCAGTCGTGGGCTCCGGCCCGTACCTTGGCCGCTCTATCAATCCCACTCTTCTTCCCCATTCCATGTTGCACAAATACCTGCTGCCGCTGCTGTTCCTCTTGTTGCTGCCTCTGCCCGCCACGGCGCAGATGTACTCCACTACCGACCCTTTTGCACATACCTTCAGCATTGTAGCCCGCGACCCGGCCACCGGCGAAATGGCCGTGGCCGTACAAAGCCACTGGTTTTCGGTGGGCACGTCCGTAAGTTGGGGCGAGGCCGGCGTGGGCGTGGTGGCCACGCAGTCGTTCACGAATAAGTCCTTCGGCTTGCGCGGGCTGGCACTGCTGAAAAGTGGCAAAACCGCCCAGCAAGCGCTGGACGAATTACTCTCCAACGACGACGGCCGCGACGTGCGCCAAGTCGCCATCCTCGACAATCAGGGCCGCGTGGCCGTGCACACCGGCAAAAAATGCGTCGACAAAGCCGGCCACATTACCGGCACTCAGTTCTCGGTGCAGGCCAACATGATGCTCTCCGACAAAGTATGGCCCGCCATGGCCAAGGCCTACGAGCAGAACGCCAAACTGCCCCTGGCCGAGCGGGTGCTGGCCGCCCTCGAGGCTGCCGAAGCCCAGGGCGGCGACATTCGCGGCCGGCAATCGGCGGCGTTGCTCGTGGTGCGCGGCACCGCCACCGAAGGCCCCTGGGCCGACCGCCTCGTGGACCTGCGCGTGGACGACCACGCCGCCCCGCTCCCCGAGCTGCGCCGCCTCCTGAGCCTGCACCGCGCCTACGAGCACATGAACGCCGGCGACCTCGCCGTGGAGAAAAACGACATGCCCACCGCCATCCGCGAGTATGAGGCCGCCGAAAAGATGTTTCCCAAAAACTTGGAAATGAAGTACTGGCACGCCATCACCCTCGCCAACAAGCAGCAGGTGCCCGCCGCGCTGGCCCTGCTCCGCCCCATATTCAAGCAGGAACCCAACTGGCGTACCCTCACCGAGCGCCTGCCCAAAGTAGGCCTCCTCACGGTAACGGACGCGGAGTTGAAACAGATTCTGGCGTTGAAATAATCGTTAGCATGCCATGATTTGTATCGTCATGCAGAGCGCAGCGAAGCATCTTGCTTGTGTTAGTAATTCAATCGTCAAGATTAGTGGTAGCACGCGAGATGCTTCGCTGCGCTCTGCATGACGTTCTTTTGTAATTCGTGGTATTCACTTAAATGCTAATGAAGTTCTTTTTCTCTTTAAGCATCCTCGCCAGCGTAAGCCTCACCGGCACTGCGCAGGCGCAAGCGCCGCTCACGGTGCCCGCCCCCGTCAAGCAAGTGCTCGACCAAGTGCAGCCCGCCGCCATCAAAGCGCACATTGCGTACCTGGCCGACGACCGCCTGCAGGGCCGCCAGGCCGGCACGCCCGGCTACCAGATGGCCGTCGATTACGTCACGAAGCAGTTGAAAAGCCTGGGCGTGCAGCCCGCCGGCGAAGGCGGAACTTACGTTCAAAAAATAAAGCTGCGGAAAGCTTTCCTCAAGCCCGGCGCCATCTTCACGGCCCGCGAGGGCCAAACAGCCACGCCGCTCACGGCCGGCCAGGACTACATCATTTACCCCAGCCCCGAACTGCCCGCTACCACCGTTACGGATGCGCCGCTAGCTTTTGCGGGCTTCGGAATCAGCGCCCCCGAGCTGGGCTACGACGACTACGCCGGCCTCGACGTGAAAGGCAAAGTGGTGGTAATTGTGCGCGGCGCGCCCCGCACGTTTGCCTCCACGGTGGCCTCGGCCAGCCAGGATTTGTCGGGCATTTTGCAGGCGGCGGCCAAACGCGGGGCCGTGGGGCTGATTGTGGCCTCGACCCGCGCCGGCGCGCTGCCGGATTTGAAGCGCGGCACCTACAGCGTGCTGGGTCCCAAGGGCAAGGTGGCGGCGTCGCGCACCTTTGCCGTGAGCAGCCAGCAGCAGCTCTACGCGGCGGTTAGCGCCGCCACGCTGCAGCGCCTCATGCAAACGGCCGGGCTGGACACGGCTACGGTTTTTGCCTCAATGAAGGGCGGCAAGCCGGCTTCGTCGCCGTTGAAAACCATCGTCAGCGCCAGCGCGCAGTCCACGTATCAGGACATTGAGAGCTACAACGTGGTGGGCAAAGTCACGGGCTCCGATGCCACGCTGCGCAAGGAGTACGTGGTGCATTCCGCCCACCTCGACCATCTCGGCATCACCGCCCCGGTGAAGGGTGACTCCATCAACAACGGCGCCCACGACAATGCCTCGGGCGTGGCGTGCGTGCTGGAAATTGCCAAAATCTACTCCAAGCTGAAGGAGAAGCCCAAGCGCAGCATGCTGTTCGTGTTTATGACTGGCGAGGAATTGGGCCTGCTCGGTTCGGCCGCGTTTGCCGCCAACCCCACGGTGCCCAAAGCCAGCATCGTGGCCGATGTGAACATGGACATGCCCACCATCATTGCGCCGCTGCTGTCGGTGGTGGCGCTGGGCGGCCAGCACTCCACGCTGCTGGAGCCCGTGGCCCGCGCCGCCGCCTACATGGGCATTGCCCTGGAGCCGGACCCCGAGCCGGAGCAAAACCGCTTCATCCGCAGCGACCAATACAACTTCGTAACGGCCGGCATCCCCGCCCTGCACATCAAATACGGCAACAAAACCGCCGACGGCAAAAACAACCTCAGCGAAGAGGTGCAGAAGTGGCGCGCTGTCACTTACCACAAACCGCAGGACGATATCAACGGCGCTTTCGACTTCGAAGCTGGCAAGAAATACGTGCAGTTCTGCTTCCTAATTGGCTACCAGGTGGCGCAAAACCCCGTGCGCCCCACTTGGAATAAAGGCGACTTCTTCGGCCAGCGCTACGGCAGCCGGTAGACGCAGGAACGAAGCGAGGCAGGCAAAAAAAGGCCGTCATGCTGAGCGGAGCCGAAGCATCTCGCGTGTGGTATTAAGTCAGATTACTATTGCACGCGAGATGCTTCGACTGCGCTCAGCATGACGTTCTGTTTATTCAGGTGTCGTTGCTTTTTACTCGTCGTCCTCAAACTTGCCCATTGCGCCGCTCTCAAAATCGGCAATGGCCTGCATCAATTCCTTATTAGTATTCATCACAAATGGCCCGTAAGTAGCCA
Source organism: Hymenobacter jeongseonensis (assembly GCF_015694725.1). Lineage (GTDB taxonomy): Bacteria > Bacteroidota > Bacteroidia > Cytophagales > Hymenobacteraceae > Hymenobacter > Hymenobacter jeongseonensis. Next base: position 622,261 of record NZ_JADQDQ010000001.1, read on the forward strand.
GCGGTTCCTCAATGGGCTCGCCGGCCAGCACCAACACAATGCTGTCCTCCGTGGCCGTGATGTGTGCTTCTTGGGAGTCCCAGCCCAGCACCACCAGCTGCTTGGTGGCAGCAGGGCGGTTGCCGTGGAGCTGCACGTCGCCTTTCACAACGTAAAGGCCCACGTTGTAGTCGGCGGGCAAGTTCAGAGTCAACTCGGCGCCCTTCGTGAGGTGTACGTCGAGCATGGTCATGGGCGAGAAGGTGGTGGCCGGGCCGCTCACGCCTTCGTAGGTGCCCGCAATCACGCGGATGGTGCCTTTGCCGTCGGGCGTGGGCAGGGTTTTGATGGCCGCGGCGGGAATATCCTGGTAGTTCGGCGGGGCCATTTTGTCCTTCTGGGGCATGTTCACCCAGAGCTGCACCACTTCCAGCGTGCCGCCCTGGCGGGTGAATTCCTTCTCGTACAGCTCTTCGTGCATGAGGCCGGCGCCGGCGGTCATCCACTGCACGTCGCCGGGGCCGATGTTGCCAGCGTGGCCGGCCGTGTCGCGGTGCGCGAGCACGCCCTGGTACATAATGGTCACGGTTTCGAAGCCGCGGTGGGGGTGGGGCGGCGAGCCCAGGGGCTTGTCGCTGGGGGCCACCGTCATGGGGCCGATGTGGTCGATGAGCAGGAAAGGGCTGAGCTGGCGGATGCGCGGCCCCGGCATGGGGCTGGTCACCTGGAAGCCGTCGCCCACGGCCTTTTTGTTGCCATCGATAACCTGAAAGATTCGGCGAAAAGTGGTATCTGTTGTCGTGTCCATGATGAGCGAAGAAAATCCTGGGTAATGGGCTACCGCAGGCAGCCGGTTGATAAAAGCATTTGGGCGCAAAATAGTTATCGGCCCTGGCCGGAATAAACGAGGCTTAAGGCAGATGGTTGGGGGCAGCCTATCACAATCGGTTTCGGTAGTTTTTGAATAAAAACCATTATCAATCAAAGGGTTGCACGGATGGCGGGGGCTTCTATATTTGCGCCACATCCTCGCGGGCTGGCGTGCCAGCTACGCCCCCTGCTCGCCTTTTATAAGCGGTGAAAACGGCCGTCATTTCCTAAAATTCCCCCATGCTTACTTCTTTGAAAACGAAACTAGCCGGCCCGGTGCTGGCAGCCTCTTTGGCGTTAGTCGGCGCCTGCCAGAGCAATCCTACCAAGCAGGAAACCGCGACCGAAGCGTCAACTGCGCAAGCCGATACCACCGCCAAAAAGCCGCTGTCCGAGCCGCTAATCAGCAACATTTATACGGCCGACCCTTCGGCGCATGTATTCGAGGGCAAGATTTACATCTACCCGTCGCACGACATCGAAGCCGGCATTCCGGAGAATGACAAGGGCGACCATTTCGCCATGCGCGACTACCATATTCTGTCCCTAGACAGCATTGGCGGCAAAGTCACCGACCACGGCGTGGCGCTGGATATTAAGAACATTCCCTGGGCCGGCCGGCAGCTGTGGGCGCCCGATGCAGCCTTCAAAAACGGCACATACTACCTCTACTTTCCTGTGAAGGACAAGCAGGACGTGTTCCGCATCGGTGTGGCTACCAGTAAGTCGCCCGCGGGCCCCTTCAAGGCCGAGCCCGCGCCCATTGCCGGCAGCTTCAGCATCGACCCGGCCGTGTTCACCGACACCGACGGCAGCTCCTACATGTACTTCGGCGGCCTGTGGGGCGGCCAGCTCCAGCGCTGGCAGGGCGGCAAATACAATCCCAACGCCCCCGAAAAAGAGCCCAACGGCAACGTGCCCGCCCTCAACGCCCGCATGGCCAAGCTGACGGCCGACATGAAGAAATTCGATGGGCCGGTGAAGGAAGTTGTCATTCTGGATGAAGCCGGCAAGCCGCTACTGGCCAGCGACAACAACCGCCGGTTCTTCGAGGGCGGCTGGCTGCACAAGTACAACAGCAAGTACTACTTCTCCTACTCCACCGGCGACACGCACCTGCTGGTGTACGCCACCGGCGATTCGCCCGCCGGCCCCTTCACCTACCAGGGCGTCATCATGAAGCCGGTGCAGGGCTGGACCACGCACCACTCCATCGTGCCCATCAAGGACAAGTGGTACATCTTCTACCACGACACCCAGCTCTCGGGCAAAACCTGGCTGCGCAACATCAAAGTCACGGAAATGAAGCGCCGCGCCGATGGAGGCATTGAGACGATTGTGCCTTAAACTTCGCCCCGGCCCCGAAAAATGCCTGATGGGAGCTGATGACTGTAGCGTGGACTCTGCGAGTCCGCGCCCGCTAGAACGAAACCCGAACGGCGCGACCGGGGCGCGGACTCGCAGAGTCCACGCTACTAACTACACCGAACCGATGCCCGCTCGAGGGTAAGGGGACGAATTTCCCGCGTGAACGTCGCCAATCCCCCGCGAAACTTTCCGTGCCGCCTAATGCTTTAGCCATTCGTACTTTTGTGCCGCACGCGGCCCCCCCGCTTTTTAACTACAAGACAATGGCAGTTTATCCCGAATACATGGTGGCGCCCATCCGCCAAGACCTCACCGAAGTGGGTTTTGAGCAGCTGATGACCCCCGAGGAAGTTGATTCCGCACTGGCTTCGAACGAAGGCACCGTGCTGGTGGCCGTGAACTCGGTGTGCGGCTGCGCCGCCGCCAAAGCCCGTCCGGCCCTGAAAATGGCCCTGGCCAGCGCCGACAAGAAGCCCGGCAAGCTCGTGACCGTATTTGCCGGCATGGAAACCGAAGCCGTGGCCAAGATGCGCGAGCACCTGCTGCCGTACCCGCCCTCGTCGCCCTGCATCGCCCTGTTCAAAGACGGCGAGCTGGTGCACATGATTGAGCGCTACCACATCGAAGGTTCCGACGCCATGCGCATCGTGAACAACCTGCAAGGCGCGTTCGAAGAGTACTGCTAGACCCGGGCCGTCGGCTTGGATTCGTAAATGGTCGTTCCGCTTTCGGGGCGACCATTTTTTTTGCCCGTATCCGTTTTCTCCGAAGGCTTGGCCATGGCAATGACGATGGCGCCGCTGGCCATGAGCGCCGCCCCCAGCATCACCTGCCACGTGAGCTTCTCTTTGAGGAACACGGCCGCCAGCACCACCGAGAACACCAGTGCCACATTCGTGAGCGGCGACACGCGCGAGGCATCGCCAATGGAAAGCGCCCGGAAAGACAGCAGCGAAGAAGCCGCCGTGAGTACGCCCGCGGCAATCAGAAACACCCAGCTCCGACGCTCGATTTTGCCAATATCGGGCAGCAGCCCTTCCCACAGCACCGTGCCCCAAGCTACCAGAATGATGAGCACGGCCTGCACGGCAAATGCCAGGCTCGGGGGAACATTCTTGATGCCCGCTTTGGACAAAGTGACAACGGAAGCGGAAACCATTGCCGCTAGCAAAGCAAAAAACACCCACATATATATCCCCGGAAATAGCAGCTAAGCAGCACAATACGTACGCTTGTCAATACGCGCTCAACGCGGGGACGGTTCAAATTATCTGCCCGCACGGCGCCAACAAAAAAGCCCTGCTGATGAAGCGGGGCTTTTTTGTTGGCGCCGGCTACGGCGCAAAAGGTCTTGGCTAGTTGGCCACTTCGCTCAGGAATTTCACGCGCACCAGGCGCAGCTCTTCCTCCGTAAAATCGTCGCCTAGCTCAGTCATGGCCACCGCAATATTGTCGGTGCTAGCCGTCATGAAGTAGTCGTAAATCTCGTCCTGAGCCTCTTCTTCCACCATCTCGCCGAGGTAGTAATCGATGTTCAGCCGAGTGCCGGAGTAGCAGATGTGCTCGATTTCCTCCATCAATTCGCCCATCGAAATGCCTTTGGACGAAGCAATGTCCTCCAGCATCATCTTCTTGTCGATTTGCTGGATGATGTAAATCTTGATTTTCGAGCGGTTCACGGCCGACTTCACCACCACGTCCTCGGCGGTTTCGATGTCGTTGTCTTCCACGTACTTTTTGATAGCCGCCACGAACGGCGCGCCAAATTTCTGGGCCTTGCCCTGGCCCACGCCCGACACGTGCGTAAGGTCGTGCAGCGACGTGGGGTAGGTGGTGGCCATTTCCTTCAGGCTCGGGTCTTGGAAGAGAACGTAGGGCGGCAGGTTTTTCTGCTTGGCTACCTGCTTGCGTAGCTCCTTGAGCTGCACGAACAGGGCCTCGTCGTGCCCTGCGGCCTGCTGCTCCTCTACTTTCTCCTCGTCGGCCTTTTGCTCCTCATCGAAGTTGTGGTCCTTGGTGAGCGTGATGGAACGCGGGTTTTCGATGAAATCGATTCCCTTTTCGGTGATGCGGACCAAGCCCAGGCTGTCAATGTCCTTTTCCAGCAAGCCATTGAGCAAGCACTGGCGCAGCACCGAGTGCCAGAACTGCGCGTCTCCCAGCTCCTTGCCCTGCCCGTACACCGGCAGCGCGTTGTGGGCATAGCTCTCAATGTGCGGGTTATTGAGGCCCAGCAATACCTGGCCAATGTGGTTGAGGTTAAACCGCGCTTCGGTTTGCACCGTGGCGCGCAGGGCCAGGCCCACGGCCTCCTTGCCTTCGAACCGCTCCTTGGGGTGCTTGCAGTTGTCGCAAAAGCCGCAATCCGTGTCCAGTTGCTCGCCGAAGTAGTGCAGCAGTTGGCGCCGCCGACACACCGCACTTTCGGCGTAGTTGGTCATTTCGGCCAGCAACTGGTGGGCGTTATCACGCTCGGTCACGGGCTTGTCTTTGCTAAACTTCTCCAGCTTCAGAATGTCGTCGTAGCTGTAGAACATCAGGCAGTTGCCTTCCAGGCCGTCGCGGCCGCCGCGGCCGGTTTCCTGGTAGTAGCCTTCAATGGATTTCGGTGCGTCGTAGTGCACCACGAAGCGCACATCGGGCTTGTCGATGCCCATGCCGAAGGCAATGGTGGCCACGATGACGTCGCATTCCTCGTTCAAAAAAGCATCCTGGTTGTCGATGCGCACCTGCTGGTCGAGGCCGGCGTGGTAGGGGCGGGCGCGTACGTCGTTCACGCGCAGCAGCTCGGCAATCTCCTCCACCTTTTTGCGGCTCAGGCAGTAGATGATGCCAGCCTTGCCCTTGTGCTGCTTCACGTACTGAATCAACTGCTTCTTGGTGTTGTGCTTGGCGCGCACCTCGTAGTAGAGGTTGGTGCGGTTGAAGCTAGTTTTGAACACCGAGGCGTCGTCCATCTGCAGGTTCTTCTGGATGTCCAGCTGCACTTTGGGCGTGGCCGTGGCCGTGAGGGCAATGATGGGCACATTGCCGCCCAGGTTGTCAATGATGCCGCGAATCTTACGGTACTCGGGCCGGAAATCGTGGCCCCATTCCGAAATACAGTGGGCTTCGTCGATGGCCACGAAGCTGATGGTCGACTTCAACAAGAACTCAATGGTGTCGTCCTTAGTAAGACTTTCCGGGGCTACGTAGAGCAGACGAACGTCGCCGTTCATCACGTCTTTCTTCACCCGATTCATCTCCGTTTTGGTCAGCGTCGAATTGTACACCTGGGCATTAACCCCGAAAGCGGCCAATTGGTCAACCTGGTTTTTCATCAGGGCGATGAGGGGCGAGATGACGATGGCCGTGCCCGGCACCACCAAGGCCGGCAACTGGTAGCACAGGCTTTTGCCAGCGCCCGTCGGCATTATGACGAAAGTATTATGGCCGGCCAGTACGTTTTGAATAACAGCCTCCTGCGTGCCCCGAAATTGACCGTAGCCAAAAACCTCTTTTAGTGTATGTTTTAAATCGGCGACGAGGGTCGGGGCTTCTTGTAGGGCAGCAGACGGCATGGGGCGGGAGCTCAGGTGGCATGCGTGCGGACGCACGGTTCATTACGAAGATAAGCACGAGCCTACTTTTTCAGCGTAAAAAATGGTGTTTTTCGTGAATTGTGGAAAACAATTTAATCATATTGAAGCGTAAGGATTCTTTGCTTGGAATAACCGCCACCACAAGAAGCCTTAAATTAGGATTGAACATAGAGAATACCCAAGTCTAGCCCTGGCCGTGGCCTGCCCTGGGGTAGGGGCCCGGTGCTCGGCTTAGTTTCTATGTCCCAATTTTGTGGTCCCTCCATTTGCCCCGCCCATGCTCGCTTCCCCCCAATCCGCCGCCTTGCCAACTGCTCCTGATGCTGCTGCCGCTACTGACGTGCTGACCATTGCCCGCCAGGTGCTGCACGCCGAAGCCGCGGCCCTGCACGACGTGGCCAATGCTCTCGCCGCCACGCCCGACTTTGTGAACTGCGTGCAGGCCATTTTGCAGCTGAAGGGCCGCGTGGTGGTTACGGGCATCGGCAAAAGCGCCCACATTGCGGGCAAAATCGTGGCTACGCTCAACAGCACGGGCACGCCGGCGCTGTTCATGCACGCCGCCGACGCCATTCACGGCGACTTGGGCATGATTCAGCCCGAGGATTTTGTGGTGGCCATCAGCAAGAGCGGCGACACGCCCGAAATCAAGGTGTTGGTGCCGTTGCTGCGCCGCAAAGGCGTGCCGCTGGCTGCGCTGGTCAGCAACGCCGATTCGTACTTGGGTCAGCAGGCGACCTACATCCTGCACGCCCCGGTGCAAAAGGAGGCTTGCCCCAACAACTTAGCCCCCACCACTAGCACTACCGCCGCCCTGGCCCTTGGCGATGCCCTGGCCGTGTGCCTGCTCGAAAGCCGCCAGTTCACCGCCGCCGATTTTGCCCGCTTGCACCCCGGCGGCACGCTCGGCAAGCGCCTCTACCTGAAAGTGGGCGACCTGAGCCGGCAAAACCAACGCCCCCAAGTGACCGAAGGCGCACCGCTAAAAGAGGTGTTGCTGGAAATTTCGGGCAAGCGCCTCGGCGCTACGGCCGTGCTCGATACGGCTGGCCAACTCGCTGGCATCATCACCGACGGCGACCTGCGCCGCATGCTCGGCAGCTTTTCCGACCTGGAAAAGCTCAACGCGCGCGACATCCTTACGCCCCACCCTGCCACCATCGACGTCGAAGATTTTGCTGCCGAGGCATTGGCGCGCATGCAGCAGCGCAACATCACGCAGCTGGTGGTGACGGAAGACGGGCAGTTTGCCGGCTTCATTCATCTGCATGATTTATTGCGCGAGGGGTTGGTGTAACGCGTATACTGAAGCCGTCCCTCCTTCTGCTTTACATTTGCTTCGATGAATTCCACGTACCTAATCGTGATGGCCGGCGGCATTGGTAGCCGTTTCTGGCCATTCAGCCGCACACAACACCCCAAGCAATTTCATGACGTTCTGGGCGTCGGGCGTTCCATGCTTCAGCTTACCGTTGACCGGTTTGCCACGGTTTGTCCGCGGGAAAATATTTTCGTGGTAACGAATCGGGACTACAAGGACCTGGTGCACGAGCACCTGCCGGAACTGCCCGCCGACCAGATTCTGGGCGAACCCATCGGGCGCAACACGGCGCCGTGCATTGCCTACGCCAGCTACCGCATTGCCCAACGAGACCCCAAGGCCACCATCATCGTCACGCCCGCCGACCACGCCGTGATGCGCGACGATGAATTCATCCGGCTTATGGGCATTGCCGTGGCGGCAGCGCGGGCCAACGATGTGCTCATTACCCTTGGTATTCAGCCCTCCCGGCCCGACACGGGCTACGGCTACATCCAGTACATGGACGAGCAGTCCCTGCCCGGTGGGCAACTCCATAAAGTCAAGACCTTCACCGAGAAGCCCAATCTGGAGTTGGCCCGCATGTTTGTCGACAGCGGGGATTTTCTCTGGAATTCGGGGCTGTTTGTGTGGCGGGTTGATGTTATTCTGGCCGCTTTTCATCATTACCTGAGCGACATCGCCGAAGTCTTTGAGGAAGGCAGTGAGATGCTGGGCACGGCGCAAGAAGAAGAGTTCATCAGACGCGCGTATTCCCGCTGCCGCAACATCAGCATCGACTACGGGGTGATGGAAAAAGCCGACAACGTGTACGTCCTGCCCGCTGATTTTGGGTGGAGCGACGTGGGCACTTGGGATTCCCTGCACCGCATCGGGCGGCACGACGAGAACGACAACGTGGTGAGCGGCGACGTGCTGCTCTACGACACCACCGGCTGCGTCATTAAAACGCCGCCCGAGCGCTTGGTTGTCGTGCAAGGCCTAGAAGACTACATCGTGGCCGAGTACGACAACGTGCTGCTGATTTGCAAGCGCAGCGAAGAGCAGCGCGTAAAGGACTTTGTGGCCGACGTGAAGGCCAAAAAGGGCAACGGGTACAATTAGGGCAGAAACCAACTCCCCTCAGATGGGGAGGGGACGTTTTCGCGGTAGCGAAAACTGGGGTGGTTGACTTCGTTGAACGACACCGGAACAATAAAATAAAACGACCTATTGGCAGAGCTTCTCAAGCTTTCCCAATAGGTCGTTTTTAGGTTGCTAACGGCGCAACTGCCCAACTACCAGCTAAGCCTGCGGCTTGGCATCCCCTCCTTACCAAGGAGGGGAGCTGTTGTTCTACGAAGCCTGCACTCGCTGCCGCGCCACTTCAAACAGCATGATGCCGGCGGCCACGCTCACGTTCAGCGACTGAATCTGGCCGGCCATGGGCACCTTCAGCTTCACGTCGGCCAGGCGCAGCAATTCCGGCGAAATGCCGTCTTCTTCCGAGCCCATGAGCACGGCCACGGGGCCAGTGAAATCAATTTCCGCTGCCCCAACGGCATCGTCGGCTTTCTCGGTACAGGCCACAATGGTCACGCCCGACTGCTGGAGAAAGCGAATGCTTTCCTGCAAATTATTCTCGCGGCAAACCGGCAGAATGTTCAAGGCGCCGGCCGAAGTTTTCAGGGCATCGCCGTTGATTTGGGCGGCACCGCGGCCGGGCACCACAATGGCTTGCACGCCCAGGCACTCGGCGGTACGGGCAATGGCGCCGAAGTTTCGCACGTCCGTAATCCGGTCGAGCAGCAGCAGAAACGGCACTTTGCCTTCTTCAAACAAGCCCGTTACGATGTTTTCGAGCGGCGCGTAGTCAATCGGCGACACGAAGGCCACAGCACCCTGGTGGTTCTTCCGGGTGAGGCCGTCGAGCTTTTCGCCGGGCACCAGCTGCACCGGAATACCGACCGCCCGGGCAGCCGTCGAAATATCCGAAACCAGGCTGTTTTTGGTGCCGCGCAGCAGGAATATTTTCTCCAAGGTGCGGCCCGCGCTCAGCGCTTCCAGAATGGGGCGCAGGCCGAAGAGCATGTCGATGCTGCGGTCGGCGGCGGGGCGGTTTTCGTAGCGGGGCCGGTCGTCCGAACCACCGCTGCTGCGCTCGCGGAAGGGCGGGCGCGATTCGCCACGGTCCGAGCGGCCGGTGCGGTCGCCGGCGGCTTCGTCGCGGTTGTCGCTGCCGCCGCGGCCTTTGGGGCGGGCGGGGCGGTCGTCGAACTCGCTGCCGCCGCGGTCGGGGCGGAACTGCTTGGGGGTGACGGGGCGGTTGGCGCCGTCGTAGAAGCGGCGGCCGGCTACCGGGCGCGCGGGACGTTCGGGCCGGTCAGGGCGGTCGGTGGGGTTCTCCATTTTTCAACGGCGGCATACCAGAGCAATTCGTACTCGGGTCGGCGCACCAATTCGTAGTAATCAGGTGCAAAGGTACTCGGCCGCGGGCGGAAGGTGTAGGTAACGGGTCCGCCGTTCACTCCGCCTTCGGAATAAAACCACCGCTCCTCGCCATTATACAGCCGCCGCACGCTGGGCGGCGGGCCCAGCACCACGTACAGCAAGCCGCGGTCGGTGAGCCAGCCGGCCTTGTGGGCGGCAAAAAGGTGGTTGGCCGCCGTCACCCGCCCGTAATAGCGCCGAATCAGGTCCTTGCCGAGGGTTTGGTTGCCCTGCGCAATGTCGAGCCAGAATCTATCTACGGCGCGCTTGGGGTCGGGCGCATCGGTGAGGTGCTGGCGTTCCTGGCTGGTGGTGAGGTAGCGCAGCGGCTCAATCAGCTCGGCGGCGGTGGTAAGGGCGGGGTAATTGTTCTCGGCCACCAGCACGGCCAGGGTGCGGGGCGCCACACCACCCGCACCGCCCACGCGCAACGCATACAGGCCTGCATCAGCAAAACGAAACGCCTCGCCAGGCCGCGTGGTGGCCGAATCCAGAACGGGCAGCACTTTAGGCCCGGCGGGCAGGGCCGCCCGGTTGGTCATGGGCGGCAGGGCGGCAAGCGGATTCACGGCGTAGCGCGTCCAGCGCACCGGTTGGTAAAGGCCGTAGCTGTCCACCCCAAAGGGTTCGCCAGCCCGCACATAGCGCCGCAGCAGCGGCAGTCCCACCGAATCGGTGAGCACAAACGAGCGGGCCAGGTGGGCGGGCGTCAGGCGCAGCCAGGCCGTAGTCTTGAGCTCCTGGTAGTCGTCTTTAGCATCCGGGGTGCCGGTGTGGAGCTGGAGCACCGTGCCCGCCGGCACCCGCGCCGCCGCTAGGCAAAAACTCAGGCGCCGGCTACCGTCTGCTTCGGGGCGCGGCTGCTGGCGGCGGCGCGGAATGCTGTCCTGCCAGAGCGGTTGCTTGGCTTCGTAGCTGGGCCACGCCGTGATGTGAAGCGAATAACCGGGGCCGAGGCGGGCCGGCGCGGGCAGCCGCAAATACAGGCGCAGGCTGTCGCCCTCGCGGCGGGTGTCTACTTCCAGGCGTGCTCCGGGCCGGTACAGGCCGGCAAAGTCGGGGCGCGGGACCAGGGGTGCGCGGCCTGCTCCTTTGAAGCCAAAGCCGCCCGAAGCCACCAACAGCAGCCAAACGCTGCTCAACACGCCCCAATTGGCTAAGCGTCTCATTGCTTGAATCGTTTTTGAGGGTGACGTCTTCTTTCCAACAGAAGCCTGGTACATGTACGTAAATCAGGCTGTCGGCAAGTAAAGCAGCTGTTGGTTTTATCGATTCCGGGCACGCTGCTTTCACCGAACGCCATTTGGGTGAGCGTAGTCTGAATTTTGTGGCTGAAAACGGAAGGTGGAGTTATCGTCATCGGTTTTAACAAGTAAAAAGGCCGGCCCACACTGCGGACCGGCCTTTTCACTTGTCAATAACGGCCAATTTACCGCGGATAAAACTGCTCCATCAGGCTGCGGGCTTTGGTGCCGCGGGCCTGGTCGCCGCTGCGCTCGGCCGCCTGATACACGCTTTGCAGGCCCAGCAAGTAGCCCCGCTGGTCGTCTTCGAACAGGCTGGCATCGGGCTTGGTGGCGTAGTACGACAGCATCTGCTCCGAGCGGCGCGTCATGGTGTCGAGAATGTGGTCGGCCTTTTTCTTCTCGCCGCCGGCTACCAGGGCCGGCACCAGCTGCGGCGAGTAGTAGTCATAAGGGACGGTGTTGTCGGGCATCAGCTCCAGGCACTTGGTGGCGACTTCCCGGGCCTTGGCCACGTTGCCGTCGGCGAGGTAAGCTGACGCCAGGCGGGCAAACTTGTCGCGGTAGTTGGCCGGGAAGCGCAGGTGGTTTTCGTCGTAGAAAATGGTGGGGTCCTGCAGGCCGCGGTAGCTGAAGTCTTTCAGTAAGTGCTGGTACGTGATGTCGCGCTCCACGTATCCTTCTTCGCCGCTGCGCGGGTCGTAGTTCGGGTCCTTCAGCGGCAGCAGGCGGTAGGCCATGCCTTCCATTTGAAAGTAAGGCTGCAGGTTCATGTAGTCGCTCGGGGCCACGGTGCTGCTGAAGTAGATGGGCCGCTCCCAGTTGTTGGTGGCAATCATGTCGAGAATCACCAGGTTTTTCTTCTCGATGGCGCGCTTGCCCATGCTCCATTCCATGCGCGAAACGAGCTGCTTCTCCCGCCCTTTGGGGATGATGCCCAGCTTCTGCACCGCTGCCGTATCGATGGGCAGGTAGAAATTGGGCGTGGGGAACGACATCATGCCCGGGCCACCTTCTTGGTACTGCACTTGCAGCAGCGGGTTGTTGTCGGCCACCAGTTGCAGGAATTCCTTCAGGTTCACGCTGGGCACCGACGGATTGGCGGCGAAGGGCAGCATGTCGTTGGTGCCCTGCGCGTAGCGGTCGGCGCCCATGCTGATGGGGAACGGCGCCGACTTGTAGGAGCGGCGCTTCATCTGAGCAATGTACCAATCGGTGTTCAGGTAGCTAAGCACGGCCACGCGCACATCGGTGCGCACACCTTCCACTTCCTGTGCGTACCAGAGCGGGAAGGTGTCGTTGTCGCCGTTGGTGAACAGAATGGCATTCGGCGCGCAGCTGTTGAGCAGGTTTTTGGCCGAGTCCACCGAGTTGTAGCGGTCCGAACGGTTGTGGTCGTCCCAGCCCTGGGCCACCATGATGCCGGGGATGAGCAGGCCGGCAGCCAGGGCTAGGCCGGCGCGTAGGCCGTCATTCTTTACCACCTTGCCAAATAGCTCGGCCAGCCCCAATACTCCGAGGCCTATCCAAATAGCAAAGGCAAACGTGGCGCCGGTGAAGGTGTAGTCCCGCTCGCGCGGCTCGCGCGGCGGCTGGTTGAGGTAGAACACAATGGCCAAGCCCGTCATCAGAAACAGCAGGCCCGTTACCCAGGCGTCTTTGCTGTTGCGGCGGCTCTGGAAAAACAAGCCAATCAGACCCAGGATGAGGGGCAGGGCCAGGAAGTTGTTATGCGCCGGACTCTCGCCGATGCGGGGCGGCAACGCACTCGCGCCGGGGCTAAACGGTGTAACCACGCCTGCCTGCTGAATGTCGGATTCGCGCCCCACGTAGTTCCACATAAAGTAGCGCCAGAACATGTGGCCCATCTGGTAGCGGAGCATGAAGCCCAGGTTTTGGCCCATCGTGGGCTTCACGCCGTCCTGAATGTCCACCCATTTCTTGTAATTGGCAATCTGGTCGGGCTCGTAGTTGTAGAGGCGCGGGAGCAGCATTTTGTCGCCCTCGGGGTAGCCGGCTTCCTGCTGGCGGGGCAGTATTTCCTTGTAGGTGCCGGTTTGCGGGTCGCGGGCGTAGCGGGGGGCGCCTTCCTCGTAGTGGTCGGGTTGCGAAAATAGGTGCGGGCCGTAGAGCAGGGGCCGCGAGCCGTACTGCTCGCGCTTGAGGTAGCTCACGAACGAGAGCACATCCTCAGGCGCGTTTTCGTTGATGGTTGGCTTGAACGAGCTGCGAATCGGCACGATGAGGTAGCTCGAGTACCCAATCAGGATGAACACGAAGCACAGCATGGCCGTGTTCAGCAGCTGGCTGCGGCGCTGAAACGACTGCCGGAAACCGAAATAAATCAAGCCGATGAACAGCGCCAGGAAGATTATCAGGCCGGAGTTGAAGGGCAGCCCAATGGTATTCACGAAGAATACCTCAAAGTTGCCGGCCAGCGTGGGCAGGCCGGGAATGATGCCGACCATGATGGAGCCCACGATTATCATGCTCACCACCATCACGATGATGGCGCCTTTGGTGGTGGGGTTGGCGGTGCGGCGGTAGTAGTAGATGAAGCCCAACGCGGGGAGGGTGAGCAGGTTCAGCAAGTGAACGCCGATGCTCAGGCCAATAACGTAGGCAATGAGGATGAGCCACTTGTCGGAGTCGGGCTCGTGGGCCCGGGCTTCCCATTTCAGCATTATCCAAACCACAGCGGCCGTGCACAGCGCCGACATGGCGTATACCTCGCCCTCCACGGCGTTGAACCAGAACGAATCGGAAAAGGCAAAGGCCAGCGCGCCCACTGCGCCCGCACTCAGAATGAGAAAGGATTGCGCGCTTGTGGGCTCAATGGACTCGGCGGCTACGGCGTTGGCCACCGCATCGTGGCGCAGCACCAGCTTGCGGGCCATGCGGGTGATAATCCAAAACAGAAACAGCACCGTGAACGCGCTGCTCAAGCCCGATAATGCGTTGATGAGTACCGCCACTTTGGTCACGTCGCCAAACGCAAACAGCGACATCAGACGGCCCAGCAGCAGGAAGGTGGGCGCCCCGGGCGGGTGCGGCACCAGCAGCTTGTAGGAGCAGGCAATGAACTCGCCGCAGTCCCAGAACGAAGCCGTGGGCTCCAGGGTGAGCAGGTAGGTGACGGCAGCAATGGCAAAAACGAGCCAGCCAACGAGGTTATTCAGGCTTTTGAAGGAACGCATAGAATCGAGAAGAGCGCAGGCCCCAGTGGCCAACGCAGCAGGCAGAGGGTCAGGAAACGAAAGGTAGGAAAGCGGTTAAAGGTCAAAAGTAGGCATTGCAACGTTGCAGTCGCATCAAGTTCTGGCCGTAGGACAGTGGCAAATTCCTGCCGGCGCTTAGGTCGGCTGGTTGCAATCCCACCCTGGAGCCAGAAATGCCCCATCTGGTATGGCCCACAAACACGAAAAGCAGCTAAAAGCTGCTTTTCGATTCGCAAATCAGAAAATTCCGGGTTAGTCCTGCAGCACGAGGCGCTTCGTGGCCACCACCTTGCCGTCGGCCAGCAGGCTGTAGAAGTACATGCCCGCGCGCAGGTCGCTTATGTCCACCGGCAGGCCGGCACTGGTCAGCTCTGGCTTCAGGGCAATAATGCGCAACTCTTGGCCGATGATGTTGCTCAGGCGCAGCTTGTAGTCAATGCCCGACTTTTGAGTCAGCTGCACGGTTATCTGGCCGCGGCTGGGGTTGGGGTAAACATTCAGTTCACTGGTCAGGGCGGAGTGAGTAGCCGCCGAGACTGTAGGTTGGCCGACGTCCTGCCACCCTGCGTTCTGTTGGATGCCGGAATGAGCCGTCACCGCCATGGGCGCGTAAAAATTCTTGCCCATGGCCACATGTACAATGTTGGCAAGCACAGGTGCCAGGGGCATAATCAGCACCGTCAGCAGGACGGTGCAGCGAGTAAAGAGTTTCATGATAAAAGATGCAGAAAAAGCAGAGGGAAGAAAAAGCGCCGTTGGTCTGGCCGGTAGAAGACAAGCACCGTGCCGAGTTGGCTAGGGTATTGGGCCTCACCGACGTAGTGCGAGGAGTTCCGAATTCATAGACCAATGAAACTGCGGAAAGTTGTTTGTAATCAACAAAAACAACTCGGCAGTCGTGCCCATCAGGTCAGCGGACTTTTGAAAAATTTTACTTGAAAATTTCGGGTTCCCACTCCTGATGCCAAAATGGCCGCAAAGGTTGCTACAGGTGCCTAATTTCCTGCATGCCGAAGCGCCGCAGCTCGTTGCCGATGGCCACGGCCAGCCGCCCATCGTCTTCCACCCCGACAATCTGGCCACTCACCTGCTTGCCATCTACTAGGAACAAATGGGTTTCCTGGTAGCGGTACAGCGCCTGCAGGTATTCCTGCCGCAGCTTGCCCACTTGCCCGGCCCGCAACTTCAGGTAGCGCCGCTCCAGGCACTCGAGCAGGCGTGCTGCTAGCGCTTCGCGGGCATAAGCGCGGCCCGTGAGCTGGCCAATGGAGGTGGCGGTGGCGGTAGTAAAGTCTTGTTGGTTGATATTCAGGCCAATGCCAATGACGCTGTGTTGAATCTTTGTGCCGCTCAGGCTGTTTTCAATCAGCACACCCCCTAGCTTCTGGTCTCCGTAATACAAATCGTTGGGCCACTTCAGCTTCAGTTTGGGGGTGGGGCCCAGCAGGGCAGCCGCCCAGTCGTGCACGCCCAACGCCACGGCCTGGCTGAGGCGGAACTGTTGGGCGGCGGCCAAAAACGTGGGCTGCCACACCACCGACAGCATGAGGTTTTCGGCGGGTGCGGCTTCCCACTGGTTGCCACGCTGGCCTCGGCCAGCGGTCTGAAAGTCCGTAATTATGGTGCAGCCGTCGCTGGCCCGGTTTTGGACAATCAAGGCCTGGGCCTCCGTATTGGTGGAGGCACAAGTCGGCAACCAAATCAGTTGCTGGCCCGTGAATAAGGTTTGAGGGGTGAGAACCACGGCCTTCTTTCGCGTTTCGTTAACTTCGTAGACTTTCGGCTGCAAAGCTCAACCCTAATAACAGAATATGAAAAGCACGTTGGTCCGTCAGGATTCAGACACATTGGCAGAATTGGTAGTACGCGGCATGCAAGACAAGAAGGCGTCTGACATCGTGGTGCTGAATTTGAAGGAGCTCAAAAACGCGGTGGCGGATTATTTTATCATCTGCTCGGCCAATTCCGACACGCAGCTGGAAGCTGTGGCCCGTTCGGTAGAAGAAGAAATTGAAAAAGTAACCGGCGAAAGCCCCTGGCAAACCGAAGGCCGCACCAACCGCGAGTGGGTGCTGCTGGACTACGTTGACGTGGTGGTACACGTGTTCCTGCGTGACCGCCGCAAGTTCTACGCCCTCGAAGAGCTGTGGGGCGATGCTAAAATCAGCTACATCGAAGCCGAACCGGCATAAAAAACGGGCCGACCGGATAAAATATATACGCTGGGAATACGTCTTATCGGAGCCGAACATTTGTTTTCGGCGCGGTGTTTTGCTCGTGGTTATACCTGATTTAACTAGCTATTTTCATGTCGGATAAAAATCCTAATAACAATAAAAAGAAGAAGCCCCTGATGCCCGCGCCCAATCCACGGCCGGGCGTGCAGTTATGGGTGCTGGCCGGCTTGCTGTTGTTTTTGGTGGGAGTGATGTGGGTGAACAACTCCAATTCGCCTGCCAAAATCAACCAGCAGCGCTTCGAGCAAATGCTCGCGGTCGGTGATGTAAAGGACATTACGCTCATCAACGAGAAGATGGTGGAGGTTAGCCTCAAGCCGGAAGCGTTGCGCAAGAGCGACTACAAGCAGGAACTCGCCCGCCGCAGCCCCATTGGCATGGCCAGCACGGGCGCGCAGTTCTATTTCCCGGTAGTAGACGCCAAGCTTTTCAAAGAAGACTTGGACCGCCTTCAGAAGACCTTGCCGGTGGCGCAGCAATTGCCCCTCAACATTGATTCCCGGCAGAGCGCCATGGATTTCATTGGCGGCTATGGCCTCATCATTCTAATGATTGTGGGCTTCTGGTTCCTGATGCGCCGCATGAGCAGTGCCAACGGTCCCGGCGGCCAGATTTTCAGCATCGGCAAGAGCCGGGCGGCCTTGTTTGAAGGTGGCGACAAAGTAAAAATCACCTTCAAAGACGTCGCCGGCCTCGAAGAAGCCAAAGAGGAAGTGCAGGAGATTGTGGAGTTCCTCAAGAACCCCAGCAAGTTCACCATCCTCGGCGGTAAGATTCCGAAAGGGGCCTTGTTGGTAGGCCCTCCCGGCACCGGCAAAACCTTGCTGGCGAAAGCCGTAGCGGGCGAAGCCGATGTGCCGTTCTTCTCGCTTTCGGGCTCCGACTTCGTGGAAATGTTCGTGGGCGTGGGGGCTGCCCGGGTGCGCGACTTGTTTAAGCAAGCCAAGGCCAAAGCGCCCTGCATCATCTTCATTGATGAGATTGACGCCGTGGGCCGCAGCCGCAGCAAAGGCAGCACGCCCGGCGGCAACGACGAGCGCGAAAACACCCTGAACTCGCTGCTGGTGGAAATGGACGGATTCGGCACCGATTCTGGCGTCATTATCCTGGCTGCTACCAACCGGCCCGATACCTTGGATTCGGCGCTGCTCCGTCCCGGCCGTTTCGACCGCCAAATCAGCATCGACAAGCCGGACATCAACGGCCGCACTGAGATTTTCCAGGTGCACCTGAAGCCCTTGACCTTGGGCCCGGACGTGGATGCGCGCCGGCTGTCGGCTCAGACGCCGGGCTTTGCCGGCGCTGAAATTGCCAACGTCTGCAACGAGGCTGCGCTGATTGCAGCCCGCCGCGACAAGAAGTTCATCACTGACCAGGACTTCACTGATGCCATCGACCGCGTGATTGGTGGTTTGGAGAAGAAGAACAAAATCATTTCGCCCGGCGAAAAGCGCATCGTGGCCTACCACGAAGCCGGCCACGCCATTGCGGGCTGGTTCTTAGAGCACGTCGACCCCTTGGTGAAAGTGAGCATTGTACCCCGTGGCGTTGCCGCGCTGGGCTATGCGCAGTACCTGCCAAAAGAGCAGTTTCTGTACAATACCGAGCAGCTGATTGACGAAATGTGCATGGCCTTGGGTGGCCGCGCTGCCGAGGAATTGGTGTTTGGTAAAATCTCCACCGGCGCGCTGAGCGACTTGGAGCGCATCACCAAAATGGCCTATTCCATTGTAACGATGTACGGCATGAACGCCAAACTCGGCAACGTGTCGTTCTACGACTCGAAGGGGCAGAACGAGTACGGTTTCTCAAAGCCTTACTCGGAAGCCACTTCGCAGATGATTGACGAGGAAGTGCGCACCATCATCGAGAATGCCTACACCCGCACCAAGGAGCTTCTCACCGAGCGCCGCCACGAGTTGGAAGTGGTGGCCAAGGAGTTGCTGGAAAAAGAAGTTCTCCAGCAGGAAGACCTGACCCGCTTGGTGGGCCCGCGTCCCTTCGACAGCCAGACTAACTACCAGGCCCACATGGCCGGCACCGACCGCAGCGAAACCGCCAGCGAGGTGAAAGGCGAGCAAGCCGCCGGTGGTAAACTCGGCAACGACCTGCCCGAACTGAACCTGCCCGGCATGGACAACGACCGCAACAACGAAACCTCGACCCCCAGCGGCAACGCGGTGGCCGGTGTGTAATACCTGCTGCGTCATTTCAAAAAAGCCAGTCCGCGAGGGCTGGCTTTTTTTGTGGACTGGCCGGGCCAACCTTTGCACTACAGGCCGGCCGGTTACCTTTGAAGCTTCAACCCGGTACTCTTTAATCCATGGCAGAAAGTTCTCGCGATGCCGTGCTTGCCCGCATCCGCCAAAGCCTGGCGCAGCCTGCGCCGCTGCCGCCCCGGCCCGACTTTACCGCGCCCGTGCACCCGCCGCTGAGCAACAGAGACGCGGTGGTGGCCTTTGCCGAAAGCTTCCAGCGCGTGGGGGGCGAGTTCTACTATTGCGAGTCGCTGGCGCATTTGGCAGAGCAGGTGGCCAGCTATCAGCAACGCCAGCAGGTGGGGGCGCCCTACGTGTGGGAGCCCCAGCTGCAAGCGTTGCTGCAAACGGCGGGCATTGCGTTCCGCGCCGATGAAACCGGATTTATTGAGCAAGCTGATTTGAGCCTGACTTCCTGCGAAGCCTTGGTGGCGCGCACGGGCAGCGTGCTGATTTCGGCGGCCACGGCCAGCGGGCGCCGCCTGAGCATCTACCCCGACCAACACCTAGTGCTGGCCCGCCCCAGCCAAGTAGTGGCCGAGATACGGGAGGCCCTGCGCGTGATACAGGCCCGGTTTGGCGAAAAAATGTCGTCCATGGTGTCGCTCACTAGCGGCCCCAGCCGCACCGCCGATATCGAAAAAACCTTGGTGCTCGGGGCGCATGGACCCCGCCGTCTGGCACTTTTTCTTTTAGAGGAAGACGCCGAAAACCTGCCCTTATGAAGCCCACCCGCACGTTGCCCGACCTGGCCCTGGCGCCCGGCCGCCGGGTGTATTTCGCCTCCGACTTTCACCTCGGCGTGCCCGATGCGGCCTCGTCGCTGGCTCGGGAGCGGCGCATTGTGCGCTGGCTCGATGAGGTGTCCCAGGATGCCGCGGCCATTTATTTGCTGGGCGACATCTTCGATTTCTGGTTTGAGTACAAGCACGCCATTCCGCGGGGCTTCAGCCGCCTGCAAGGGAAACTGGCGGAGCTGACCGACCGGGGCCTGCCCATCACCATTTTTACCGGCAACCACGACATGTGGATGTTCGGTTACTTTACTCAGGAAATGGGCATTCCGGTGCTGCGCCACGAGGTATCGCAGCGTATTGGCAACCAGCTGTTCCACATCGGCCACGGCGACGGCCTGGGGCCGAAAGACCATCAATACAAGGTGCTGAAGCGGATTTTTGCCTCTCCGCTGGCGCAGTGGCTGTTTGCCCGGCTGCACCCCAACTTTGGCATTGGCATGGCCAATAAGTGGAGCCGCCGCAGCCGCATGCAAACCGGCAAGGACGATGCGACTTTCTACGGCGACGAGGAATGGCTGCTGCAATACTGCCGCGAGGTCGAGACGCAGTTGCACCACGACTACTACGTGTTTGGCCACCGCCACCTGCCCCTGGATGTGGCCGTGGGGCCGGGCAGCCGCTACATTAACCTCGGCGAATGGGTCAATTATTGCTCTTATGGCGTGTATGATGGCAACGAACTGGCTCTGCGGCATTTTGAGAAGTAAATCCTGGCGCTCGTTGCCTCTTGGGTTTTCATCGGTTACCAAGAATTTGCTGTTAAACTGGTCGAAACCTCTCGCAATAAGGCCGTCATGCAGAGTGGAGCGAAGCATCTCGCGTGCCGCCTCTGCATCCATTTATTTTACTACGCCACGCGAGATGCTTCGCTCCGCTCTGCATGACGGGCGTATTGGGGTGTTCGGCGGTTTATGCTTCCTGTTCCTTATCAGCACCGCCCACGCCCAAGTCACTGTCCCCTCGGCCGCTTCGGTTGCGCCGCCGTCCAAAGTGGTGGTGGCACCGGTGCAGAGCCCGCCAAAATCAACGATTGATTCTGCCGCCACGGCAGGGCTGGTCCCCTGGAAGTTCGTGCGCCTCATCAAACTGCCCAACCCCGGCGCGGCTTCGCTCGACCGGCGCGGGGCGCTGTACGTAGCCGATGCCGACAACAACCTGCGGCAGTACGGCCCCGAAGGCCTGCCACTGAACACGTTTGCGCCCACCCAGCCCGGCCACGCGGCGCAGGTAGAAGCCTGGAACGTGACCACGGTGATGGTTTTCAACGACGACCGCCAGCAACTCGTGTTGCTCGACCGGTTTCTGGCACTCATCACCGAGGTGCGGCTGGGCGACTTTCTCGATGGCATGATTCGGGCGGCTACCCTGGCGCCCGACAACCGCATCTGGCTGCTCGACGAAAGCAGCCTGGTGCTGCGCGAATTCGACCCCAACACCCTGCGGCTGGTGAAAAACACGCCGCTGGACCTGATTATTGGCCGCACCCGGCCGGACTTCCGGTTCCTGCGCCACTACCAAAACAACCTGTATCTGGTCGACAAGGTCACGGGCGTGTACGTGTTCGACAACTTGGGCAACTACAAGAAGAAAATCCCGGTGGTGGGGCTGAATACCGTGGGGTTTCGGGGCGATGAGCTGTATTACTTCGATGCCGGCGCCATCCACTACTTCCACCTCTACAACCTGACCGAGCGCCGGGTGGCATTGCCTGCGGGCGTAGCGCCCGCCGACGTGCAGCAGGTGCTGCTGGGCGAATCATACGCCTACATTTTCACGGCGACAGGAGTCGCTGTTTATCAGTGGAAGTAGGGGTAAATACGGCCGTGCTTAGCGCCCGGCATCATTGAATAGCAGTAACCTCTGGAAAAGTGGCTCGTTAGCCTGGGAAGTCTTTCTTTCCACAGCTAACCCCTTTTCCATGAAAGCACTCCGAATTCACGGCATGCGCGACGTGCGCGTTGACACGGTAGACGACCCCGAAATCCTGGATTCCCGCGACGCCATTATCCGCGTTACGAGCACGGCCATTTGCGGGTCCGACCTGCACATTTACAACGGCAGCATTCCGCAGCCCCGGCCCATGACCCTGGGCCACGAATTCATGGGCATCGTGGAGGAGGTGGGCAAAGGCGTGGGCAACCTCCGGCGCGGCGACCGGGTGGTGGTGCCCTTCCCCATTGCCTGCGGCCATTGCCTGTTCTGCAACCACGAACTGCCCGGCCACTGCGAAAACTCCAACCCCGAGCACTACGGCCCCGAAGGCGGCCTGATGACCGAAAAAGGCGGCGCATTATTCGGCTACACCGATTTGTACGGCGGCTACGACGGCGGCCAAGCCGAGTACGTACGCGTGCCCTACGCCGACTTCGGCCCCCGCAAAGTGCCCGATAACCTCACCGACGAGCAGGTGCTTTTCCTGACCGACATCTTCCCCACCGGCTACACCGGCATCGACTGGGCCGGGGTGAAGGGCGGCGAAGTCATCGCCATTTTCGGGGCCGGTCCGGTGGGCATCATGGCCGCCAAATCGGCGTGGCTGCGCGGCGCCAGCCGCGTCATCATCATCGATACCCAGCAATACCGCCTCGACAAGGCCAAGCAAACCGCCAATGCCGAGGGCATTCTCTGGGAAAGCCAGAAGCAGGTGGTGGACGAAATCCGGAGCATGAGCCGCGGCTACGGCGCCGACGTGTGCGTGGAAGCCGTCGGCTTCGAGCCCGACCGCAGCCTCGTCGACCGCGCCAAGGCTGTTATCAACCTCGAAAAAGGCTCCGACAAGGTGCTGCTGGCCTGCATGAGCGCCGTGCGCCGGGGCGGCTTTGTGTCGGTACTGGGCGTGTATTCGTCTCCCTTCGACAATTTCCCCATCCACCAGTTCTTCGACAAAGGCATCACCCTGAAAGGCGGCCAGGCCCCTGCTCATAAGCACATCGACCGCCTGTTGAAACACGTATCCAACGGCGACGTGCGCCTCGACGACATCATTTCGCACCGCCTGCCGCTGAGCGAAGCTGCCCACGGCTACGACATCTTCCGCAACAAGAAGGACAACTGCACCAAAGTGGTGCTCAAACCCGGCGCCTAAGCCGTTTGGTATTGAAATTTGAAAAGGAGCCTGCGCCGCGCAGGCTCCTTTTTTAGTAGCTGGTCCATCGTTCGCTTCAACGTTCTGTTTAAAGTATCTTTGGGAGAAGCACACGCTGCTGAATTTCTACCAATGAATTTCCATACATGGGGTTAAAAAAAGGGGAGCCCTCCAGCTTTTACAAGTTGTCGAGGCAGTCGTTGCAAGGGTGGAGAAGAACAGCGGTGATATTGCTGACTGCTGTTGGCACTGTTCAGGCTCAAGCCCCGGTGCGCCCCGCGCCCACCGCCAAGCTAGCTCCCACGCTGCAAGCTGCTACTGCCCAAAAAACGTTGCGCACCGTGCGCGTGCGCGTGACCGACAAAGCGGCCTTCGAGCAGTGGGTACGGCAGCAGCTGCCAGCCGCGCGGGTATCGCAGCCCACGGCTTCCGCCTCTATCCTTGATGTGACGGGCCTCACGGCAGCGGCCGTGCCCAAGCTGGTGGCTTGCCCGGTGGTGTCCTTCATCGATGTGGCCGACCGCCAGGCGCGCACCGAGCGCCGGCTGAACAACTCGGACCTGTCGATTAATGCCATTGCGGCGGTTCAGGCGCAGTTTTCCCAGCTCAACGGGCAGGGGCTCACGGTGTCGGTGAAGGAAGGGCCGTTTGACCCCAACGACATTGACTTCAAGGGGCGGGTGGTGAACGTGGAGAATTTTCCCGGCCCGCCGTCGCCCCACGCCACCGACATGGCCACGCTCATCGGCGGGGCCGGCAATTCCCACCCCAAGGGCCGTGGCGTAGCGCGGGAAGTGCGCCTGGCCACCTCGGATTTTGCCCGCCTGCTGCCCGACGACGGCTCGCAGTTGGCCCAGGACGGAATATCGGTGCAAAACCACTCCTACGGGGTCGCCATCGAGAATTATTACGGCCTGGAAACCCAGGAATATGACCGGCAGGTACAGCAGTTTCCGTCGCTGCTGCACGTTTTTTCATCGGGCAACTCCGGCGCGCTAACCAGTGCCGAAGGCCCCTACACGGGCATTGCCGCCGTGGCGAACGTCACGGGGCAGTTCAAAATGTCGAAAAACACGCTGACCGTGGGCGCCACCGACCCGTCGGGGCAAGTGTCTGCGCTGAGCTCCCGCGGCCCGGCTTACGACGGCCGCGTGAAACCCGAGCTCGTGGCCTACGGCGAAGGCGGTTCTTCTGAGTCGGCCGCGCTGGTGTCGGGCATTAGCTTGCTGTTGCAGCAGGTGCACCGCGACCAACACAGCGGCACCTTGCCCCCCGCCGCGCTGGTTAAAGCCGTGCTCGTCAACAGCGCCAACGACCTGGGCCGTCCGGAAGTTGATTTCGTCAGCGGTTTTGGCCAAGCCGATGCGTTGGGCGCCATTAATACGATGCGCGACCGGCGGTTTTTTAACGAAACAGTGGCGCAGGGCACTGAGCAAGTGCTGACCATTACGGTGCCCGCAGGCCAGCAGCAGCTCAAGGCCAGCCTGGTTTGGAACGACCCGGACGCGCCCGCCGGCGCCGCCCGCGCCCTCGTCAACGACCTGGACCTGGAGCTGGTATCGCGCACCACGGGCCAACGCTGGCAGCCCTGGGCACTCAGCGCCTACCCCCACGCCGACTCCCTGGCTCTGCCCGCCCGCCGCCGCGCCGACCATGTAAACAACATCGAGCAAATAACCCTGGCCGTGCCCGCTGCCGGTACTTACGAATTGCGTGTGCGCGGCTTTAGCGTACCCCAAGGCCCCCAGGCATTCAGCCTGGCGTATGAAGTAAGCCCAGTGGGACTGGAGTGGCTCAGCCCCCAAAGCCCGGGCAATGTGCCACCAAATGCCGCCACCACCCTGCGCTGGCACTGGAGTGGCCCGCCCACCACGGCCCGCCTGGAATACCGCCCGGTGGGCAACGCCCAATGGCGCGTTGTCAACGGTGCGGTGGCACTGGCCGATAACCGCTATACCTGGACTGTGCCTGATACTACCACTCTGGCGCAATTGCGGCTGGTGACGGGCAGCCAATCATTTACTTCCGGCGAGTTTGCCATTGTGCGGGTGCCTCCCCTGCAAGTAGGCTACACCTGCCCCGACGAAACCCTGCTGCAGTGGGCCCGTGTACCCGGTGCAACCCAGTACCAGGTGTATCAACTCGGAGCCACCACTTTAGAGCCCTTGTTACGGACTGCCGATACCATAGTAGTGCTTAATCGCACACAAATGGCCAGCCGCTATTATGCCATGGCGCCCGTGTTGCAAGGCAAAGTGGCCGACCCGGGCGGCACCATCGACTACACGACGCAGGGCACGGTGTGCTATTTTCGCTCGTTCATGCCGCGCCAGCTGGTCGATAATACCATCCAGTTCAACGTTGAATTGGGCAGCTTGTATCGCCTGCAGTCGGCCACGTTGGAGCGTCTGGGAGCTGCTGGTTACGAAGCCGTGCAAACCATCGCGCCACTTACAACGACCAAATTTACTTTCACCGACTTGCCGCCGGCTGCTGCCCGCTACCTCTACCGCGTGCGGCTGGAGAACTTGGCTGGGCAACAGTTTTACAGCCAGGTTGAAGAGACCTATTATCTCCAGACTGGGGCAGCTCAAGTATTTCCCAACCCGGTGTTGGCTGGCGAAGACCTGCGCCTAATTGCCGGTACAAGCAGCCCGGTGAGCATTCGCCTTTACGACATGCTGGGCAAGCTCCAACGCGAGACCACTGTCGAAGGCGTTATCAACCAACTCGATACCAACGGCCTGAAGCCGGGGCTGTATTTGCTCCGGGTGACCCTGGACAGCCAAGCCGAACAAACTATTCGGGTGGTCATTCAATAGAGCAGGGCAGGTAGCCAATGGCCAAGTATTCGCCACAATCTTCAGGATTGCAAGGCACAACAAAAAGCCCCGGCTCAGATGAGCCGGGGCTTTTTGTTGTCGTACTACTTACTTATAGTCTACGAGCAGCCGAAGCTACTAGTAGATGTAAGACAGAGCCGTGAGGTCGTTGGCGGTGAAAGGGCGGTTAACGCCGTTGCCCACGCAAGCCAACATCCAGGAATTGGGTTCGGCAAGCGACGGCGTGCCAGGAATCAGGATAGCGCCCACGGTGCTGGCACCTTCGTTGGCCTTACGACCGCCGCAGCTGTACTGACGGTTGTAGTAGTCGGTGTGGCGCATGCCGATGCAATGTCCCATTTCGTGGGCCATGATGGTGGCAATGTAATTGGTGTTCGTGCTGTTAATCACGCTGGGAACCAGCGTGAAACCCGGTGCGGGGTTGCCGCCAGTTGGGAAGCCGCCCGATTGGCCCAGTACGCCAGCGCCGAGGCTAGCCGAATACTTAACGGGCAGGTTAGCAGCAGCGTCATTGGCGATGCGGCTGAATTTCAATGTCAGGTTGGCCGCATTATAGCGGAGAATGGCTTCATCAATGGCCGCCGAGTACGCCGCCGGGAACTGGCTCGATAGGCTCACGGTCAGCGTGCGGCCCGTGCCCGCGTTCACCAAGTTGGTGGTGCGGTACTGTTCCTCGTCGCCCACGCGCAGGGTGCCGTAGCCTGGCGCGCTGGCCAGCATTTCATTGGTCAGCAACATGTCGCCTTCTACCACGAAGCCGCCATCTACCGCACGGATGTCATCAGTGCCAAAGCCCATGGCTTTAACCTGGCTTAATACTTCTTTTGTAATGGCCGTTGGGGCAACAGCAGCCTCTTCTTTTTTGCTGCACGACGAAAATACAAGCGCCGAAGCGAGGCACAAGCAAGCGGAAAACAGACTTCTTTTTTTCATGGGAATTGGTTAAAAAATGGTGGTGAGAAACCTTGTTGTAAAGAAGATGGATATTTATGTAATTCAATAATTTGAATTACTAAATTTTTGCCTTTCAGCACGAAGGCCCCAGCTGTTAGGAGCTGAGGCCTTGTGAAGATTTGAAACGACAAGTAAGCGAAATTTTCGCTTAGTACACGTAACGCAAAGCAGTTACGTCGCTCGACGTAAACGGACGGTTTTGGCCGCTGCCTACGCAAGCCAGCATCCACGAGCCAGCGCTGGCGGTGGTGGGGGTGCCGGGGATGTGGATAGCGCCCACGGTGCTGGCACCTTCGTTGGTGTAAGCACCGCCGCAGCTGTAGGAGCGGTCCATGTAGTCGGTGTGGCGGAAGCCAATGCAATGGCCCACTTCGTGCGCCAGAATGGTAGCGATGTAGGTAGTGGCATTGGCCGTGCCGATAGCGGCCGAGTTCACTTGAACCGAACCGTAAGGATTGCCGCCCGATGGGAAACCGGCCGAAGCCAGGTAGCCAGAACCCGAAGGAGCAGCCGTCAGCACGATGTTGCCGCCCGAAGTAACCCGGCTAAAGCGGATGAGCAAGCCCTGAGCATTGTAGCGACGGATAAGTTCGTCGGTAGCCGTTACGTAGGCCGATGGCAGGGTGGTAGATACCCGAATGGTAACCGTACGGCCCGAGCCTACGCTCACCAAGTTGCTGGTGCGGTACTGCTCTTGGTCGCCTACGCGCAGCAGTTGGTACGCAGGCTTGGCGGCCAGATTTTCGTCGCTGATGACAATGTCACCTTCAACAAGGTATCCGCCTGCAACCCGCTTCATGCCCTCGGTGGTGAGGCCCATGTCCTTGATTTGAGCGATTACGGCTTGAGAGATGCCAACTTCCTGCGCAACTGGAGCAACGGTCTCCTTCTCTTTCGAACAGGAGAAAAGTGTCAATGCCGAGGCAGAGCACAGCAGGGCGGCGGACAGTACATTTTTGATTTTCATACGGTGGTTGGGGTTTGGTAGGTGGTTATTTGGTTAAAGGATGGACGCAATTAGAGGAGAATAATTGTAACCAACAATGGTAAATAAGCCAAACGTTATGAATATTTCAAAAATATAGCCAATACTGGCTTCAGAGGGTGTTTATCATTTTATTAATACCCATCAATTGCCATAATCTTATACGATTCGCACGAAAGTGCTACTGATGGGCTTGTGTAATCTGTTTAAGGTTGGATATTGTTTCCTTAATCAAGGCGCCAGTGCCTTACTTAGCGGGGCCTCAAATGGCCGGAAGCCCCCTAGCCGAATTTCGTATCTTTGCTAGGAACCGAATTTTCGTGGAAAATTTATTTTCCCTCAACTATATAATTTCTTACTAGTGGCTTGTTCATCATGTTCTTCCGGCGGGGGCTGCGGCACCAAGCCGGGTGGCTGCAAATCCAACGGGGGCTGTAGCACCGGGGGCTGCAACCGCCTCAACGTATTCGACTGGCTGCAGGACGTTGAAGTCCCGGACTCTTTCGCGGGCTTCGATATCGTAGAAGTACGCTTCAAAGGCGGCCGGAAAGAATTTATGCGCAACGCCGAGCGCCTGCCCCTCGTGACCGGCGATGCCGTGGTGGTCGATGCCGCCGGCAGCGGCTGGCACCTGGGGCACGTGAGCCTGAAGGGCGAGCTGGTGCGCTTGCAAATGCGCAAGAAGAAAGTGCCCACCGATTCCAAGGAAATCCGCAACATCTTGCGCATTGCCACCCCCGACGACGTGGAGCGCTGGGAAGCCGTGCGCGACCTGGAAAACGGCACCATGTTCCGGGCCCGGGCCATGGTGGGCGAGCTGCGCCTGCGCATGAAGCTGAGCGACGTGGAATACCAGGCCGACCGCACCCGCGCCTTGTTCTATTACTCGGCCGAAGACCGGGTCGACTTCCGCGAACTGATTCGGCGCCTGGCCGACGAATTCCGGGTGCGCGTGGAAATGCGCCAGATATCGCTGCGCCAGGAAGCCGGCCGCATCGGCGGCATCGGCGTGTGCGGCCGTGAGCTGTGCTGCTCTACGTGGCTGCAGGACTTCAAAACCGTGAGCACCACGGCCGCTCGCTACCAAAACCTGAGCCTCAACCCGCAAAAACTGGCCGGCCAGTGCGGCCGCCTCAAGTGCTGCCTTAACTACGAGCTCGACGCCTACCTCGACGCGCTCAAGGATATTCCGCAGGTGCAGCGTCCGTTGCAAACCGCTCGGGGCGAAGCCTTTCTGCAGAAAACCGACATTTTCCGTCGCCGCATGTGGTTTGCCTTCAAAGGCGATAACAACTGGGTGATGCTGGACACGGCCCGCGTGCGGGAACTGCTGGAGATGAACAAGCGCGGCGAGAAAATCGAAAGCCTGCTGCCGCCCCGCGAGGAAGCGCCTGAACCCGAGGTTTCGGCCATCGTGGAAGGCTCGCTCGACCGCCTCGACGACAAAATCAAGTCGAGCAGCAAGCGCTCAAAACGCAAGAAGCCCCGCGGCGAAGGCGAGGCGACCGAAGCCCGCGCCCCCCGCGAAGGCCGCGAACCCCGTGAGCCCCGCGCCACTAGCGAAAACGCCACCGAACCCCGCGAGGCCCGGCCGCCCCGTGAGCTGCGGGAAGGCCGCGAGGGCCGGGTTCCGCGCGACGGCCGCCGCCCGGCGGGTGCTGCGCCCGGTGGCCCGCGCCCTCCCGAGCAAATGACCAGCCCCGGCCCCGGCGACATTGACAACCCCGTGCCCGCTTTGGGTGATGTGCCGGAGCAGCGCGGCCGCCGCGGTGCCGCTGCGCGCCCACTCAACCGCCGTGGTGGCCGCAACCGAGGCGATTCTCCCCGCAACGAGGCCAAAGACGGCACCGCCTCCAACCCCGCTACCGAGCCCCGGCCCGACTCGAAGGACGGCGCAAGCCAAGGCAACTCCGGCGGCCGCAACCGGCGCGTCGAAGGTTCGCGGCGGACCGATGCCAACCCTGCCGGCGCCCCGCGCCCCGCGGCGGAAGGTGGTGGTGAGCCGCGCCCCCCGCGCCGGGAAGGTGGGGAACCCCGCGAAGGCCGCGGTGGACGCAACAACCGGCGCGGCGGCCGGGGCCCTGCCGGGGAAGGCGGTGCGGCGGCCGGTCCCGCGCCAACCGGCGCTTAAGCCCCGCCTTTACTCTCAACCACTAAAGAATAAGCTGGTTGGCAGCGAAGGAGTTGCACTAGTTCTCCTTCGCTGTCAACCAGCTTGTCTAACTCTGATTATCACATATGTACTTCCGCTTTGCCCTTCGCTTGACTATGGTTGCCGGGCTCCTGTGCATGCTCACGGCCTGCGACCCTAACCGGGTGTTTGAGCAGAATATTGACTTTCCTGATTCGTCCTGGGATGTACAGCAAAAGCCTGCTTTCACCTTCGCCATTGAGGATACGACGGCCACGTACGACGTGTATTTCAACGTTCGCCACGCTTCGGCTTATGGGTTTTACAACCTGTATGTCAAGCACACGCTTGTTGGGCCAGCCGGCCGGGTGGGCCCGCCGTTGCTGCACCAAATGCTGCTGATGGACCCCAAAACCGGGGAGCCCAAAGGCAGTGGCACCGGCGATATCTACGACATTCAGATACTAGCACTGCCCAAGCAGCGCTTTGCCAAACCTGGCAGCTACACCCTGACCCTGGAGCAGTACATGCGCCAAGACCAACTGCCCGGCCTCATGGCCATGGGCGTGCGGGTGGCCAAGCACGAGGAAAAGAAGTAAGGGCTGCAACTCCGTAAAAAAGCCGGTTCTGCATGGTGCAGAACCGGCTTTTTGGTTCTCGGTCAATGCGGGACTATTCCGGCAGGCGGGTTACATCGACCGCATTGGGGCCCTTTTTTCCGGCTTTGATGTTGAATTGAACCCGGTCGCCTTCCTGAATTTCGTGGATAAGGCCGGTTTGATGAACGAAGATTTCTTCCTGGTTATCGTCAGCGACAATAAAGCCAAAACCTTTGGTGTCGTCGAAAAACTTAACGGTGCCGGTGAGCATAAGCGTGTGGAGGGGGTAAAAATGAAGGTGGCCTGGAACTAACGCGCCCGGCTGGCTGTGGGTTGGCGGCGCGAAACGGAGGGCACGAGTACGCCGTGGCACAAAGGTAAAATTCCGACGCCGAACCGCCGCGTTTTAACGTGGCGA
Source organism: Hymenobacter jeongseonensis (assembly GCF_015694725.1). Lineage (GTDB taxonomy): Bacteria > Bacteroidota > Bacteroidia > Cytophagales > Hymenobacteraceae > Hymenobacter > Hymenobacter jeongseonensis. Next base: position 652,618 of record NZ_JADQDQ010000001.1, read on the forward strand.
CTGGCGCCGGGCCGCCACTGAGGCGAACAACGGGATAGGGCGCGCGTATAGATGAACAGCACAACTTTTCACCGACTGCAACTCCCCCGCCTGCCATGGAAAACGAGGAAACAAACCTGAACACCGAATCCAACGACATCGCGGGCAACCGCATTAATGGTCCGATTGGGAACACTGCGGCGCGGCCCACACGGCCCGGCACCGGCACGGGCCTGCCCGGTGGACCGCCAACCCAGAGTGCTGCAGGCAGCCCCGACGGCGGACAGCCCGTTGCGCCGGCTTCCAGCGAGGATTTGGCTGAGTCGGAGACGAGCGTGGGAGCGGGGGCCGTGGACGTGGAAAACGACGAGCAGGAAAACAAAGAAGCCAACCCCGACGACCTCCGGCCGACCGAAAACTACGGTGGCAATTTTGGCAACAGCACCCAAGGAAGCTACAACGACCGGGAGCGCCGCGAAAACCAGGACAGTGACCCCAGTCGCGGCGAATTCGGGGCCCAGGATTTGGGCGGAACCACCCACGGCGGCTACGGCAACCAGAACCGCCTGGCCAGCTACGAGCCCCACGGCACTGCCGAGGACCGATACTACGGCGGTGCTGGCCGCCCCGGGCCGCAGGACAACTCTTACCGGGCCTACGACGGCGGCAATGAGCGCACTGACTCCCGTACTGACTACGGCTTCGAGCCGGGAACTCCAATTGCCAATACCTCGGGCCGCGCGGCCGATGCTGGCCAAAGACAGGGAACGGACTTCGACGGCCCCAACGGCGACAACCGGAACCAGCCCGACCGCGCCGACGCGAACAGCGCATTTCAGGTAGACAACGGTTCTGCGCCCACCGTTGATAGGGGATATGCCGATGATTACGGCCACACCTCGCTCCGGCGCGAAGCCCCCGGCACCGGCGGTGCAACCACCACGCAAGGCAACCAGGAAGCCGTTTCGGAGCACCGCAACCAAACCGAGGATTACCGCCCAAGCCAAAGTGGTGCCGATAAGCAGGGCCACCGCGAAGAGCAACACCCCGGCTACTCAACCAACGACCCGGAGCTAGCCGACCAGCGCGGCCAGCGCCCGGCCAGCAGCATGGGCTACGCTGACCGTGGCCGGGAAGAGCCGCGTCGCAACCCGGATTTTGGCACCGGCGACGACCGCACCGGCTACGTGCAGGGCCGTGGCGGCGACACGTCCCAGGGCCTGGGCTCGAAAGGCGGCTCGTACAACGATGCTTATGACGACAGCCAGCCCGGCAGCAAAGCCGGCTCGCCTGCCCAAGGCGACCAGCGCACCGAAGACCGGGCCCAGAACTACGGCCAAGCCGCCCGCCAGGAAAACCGCAGCGCCGAAGGCGATGACAACGCTGCCGACCACGGCGCCCCCCGCCGCAACGCCGGCCGCGACGGCGAAGCGGACGAGTAGAAACCCCGTCATAAATAAACAAAAAAGCCCGCCAGTTATCTGGCGGGCTTTTTTGTTAAAAAGGTTAACCCGCTATTTCGTGCCACTCTGTGCGGCCTGCTGCATGGGATTGGCCGGCGCCTGCTGCTGCTGCTGGAAGAGCTCGAAGCGGGAAGCGGCGGGCTGGCGGGGGAAGGCGTTGTTGCTCAAATCGGTGTCGGCCGTCTGCTGGAACGGGTCGATGACGAAGGAAATAACCGGCTGCTTGGTCACGAGCACCTTGGTCACTTTCTCGTTGTTCTTGCGCCAGATTTCGGCCGGGATGGTCTGGATTTCCTTCGAGTTGTCGGCGTAGGTGAGCTGGAGCACGACGGGCATGACCAGCCCGCCGACGTTGCGCAAGCTCAGTTCGTAGAAGTGCTGCTGCTGGCCCAGGCGCTGCTTTTGCTCCGGGCTCAGGCCAGCCAGGTAGGCCTGGTAGCGCTGCTGGTCGGCGGCCGTGACGGCCAAGGGGTTGTAGGCGTTGTAGAAGTCCTTGAGTTCGGGCTTCTCGTCCACCAGCGTGCTTTTTACTTCCTGGGCGTTGCGCTGGGCCGAAATCGAGGGCACCTGGGCGGCCTGCAGCTGCTGCAAGCGGGCCTTTTCTACGGCCGGGTCGCCGGTGCTCGGGGAGTAGGCCTTGACCGACTCGAGCGCCAGGTCGGTGCGGTCGGTGGTGTAGAACCAGCCGCGCCAGAACCAGTCCAGGTCCACGGCCGAGGCGTCCTCCATGGTGCGGAAGAAGTCGGCCGGGGTGGGGTGCTTGTAGGCCCAGCGCGTGGCGTAGGTCTTGAAGGCGTGGTCGAACAGCTCGCGGCCCATCACTGTCTCGCGCAGGATGTTCAGGGCCGTCGCCGGTTTGGCGTAGGCGTTGTTGCCGAACTGCAACACGGATTCCGAGTTGGTCATAATCGGGGTTTGCAGGCTCTTATCGGTCCGCATATACTCCACTATGTTCTTCGGCTCGCCGCGGCGTGAGGGGTAGTTGCGCTCCCATTCCTGCTCGGTGAGGTACTGCACGAAGCTGTTCAGTCCCTCGTCCATCCACGACCACTGCCGCTCGTCGGAGTTCACAATCATGGGGAAGAAGTTGTGCCCCACCTCGTGGGTTATCACCCCAATCATGGCATACTTCGTCTGCGACGAGTACGTGCCATCCTTCTCGGGCCGGCCGCCGTTGAAGCTAATCATCGGGTACTCCATACCGAAGATGGGGCCGTGCACCGAAATGGCGACGGGGTATTGGTAGGGAATAGTGAATTTCGAGTACGTCTTGATGGTGTGGGCCACCACTTCGGTGGAGTACTGGCCCCAGAGCGGGTTGCCTTCTTTCGGGTAGTAGCTCATGCACATCACGGGCTTGCCGCTCTGCTTGATTTCCATCGCGTCCCAGATGAACTTGCGCGAGCTGGCCCAGGCAAAGTCGCGCACGTTCTTGGCGGCGAAGGTCCAGGTTTTGGTGCCGGTCGCGCGCTTGGCTTCGGCGGCCACGGCCTCGGGCTGGCTGACGATGAGCACCGGCTTCTTCGCGTTCTTGGCCTGGGCCAGGCGCTTTTGCTGCGTCGACGTCAGGACCTGAGAAGCATTCTGCAAGGTGCCGGTGGCGCCCACCACGTGGTCGGCCGGCGCGGTGATGCTCACCTTGTAGTCGCCGAAAGGCAACGTGAATTCGCCATTTCCCAGAAATTGCTTGTGCTGCCAGCCCTGGTTGTCGGAATACACGGCCATGCGCGGGTAGAACTGCGCAATTTCGTAGAGGTAGTTCTTGTCTTCGGCAAAGTATTCGTAGCCGCTGCGTCCGCCCAGTTTTATTTGGTCGTTGATGTTGTAGCGCCACTTCACGTTGAAGGCGAACGCCTGGCCGGGGCGCAGGGGCGTGGGCAAATCCACGCGCATCATGGTGTGGTTGGTCACCGTTTTCAGCGCCTTGCCGTCCTTGCCCGTCACGCTCTCAATCTTGAAGCCGCCGTCGAAGTCGGACACCAGGCCTTCCAGCGCCTGAAACGGCATCCGGTCCTGAAGCTGGCTGACTTGGGTCGATTTCGTTATCGAATTCTGGTCGTACAGATTCTGGTCGAGCTGGACCCAGAGGTAGGGCAGCACGTCGGGCGAGAGGTTGGTGTAGGTGATGGTTTCGCGGCCCGTGATGGCCTGCTTGGCGTCGTCGAGCGTGACTTTGATGTCGTAGTCGGCCCGCTGCTGCCAGTAGTCTTTGCCGGGGGCGCCGCTGGCCGTGCGGTAGGAGTTGGGCGTTGGCAGCAGCGTTTCGAGTTGCGCAAATTTGTCGGTGCCCGAGTTGGTGGTTTGGGCTTGCAGGGCCAGCGTGGGCAGCAGCCCGAGCCCCAGCAGGGCGATGCAATGGCGCAGGGTTTTCAAGGTCAACAAGAGAATATGGATTAGGCGTGAAAAAGCCGCAAAAGGGAGGCAGCCGGAACTACAAAGTTATCCAAAACTACAAGTCGTCGGTTGTGGTTTAGTAGCGACCAAACGGCAAGACCCAAGCTGAAGCACTGGCGCTTTTGGAGGAAGGCCTGTGCTCTCTCCGCCACCCAGACTTCGGAATAACAGGCACCAAAATGGGTTGAAATACCGTTTATAGCAAAAAGACCAGTGTCTGGCCGTGCTAGTAGTGTTGTTTTGAAGCCGAGACAAGATGCCGAACCGCAACCGTTTGACGGGGTCAACGCTGCATTTTTAAGCGGTTAAGGTTTCGGAATCGGCCCCTGAATTGTATGTTTATGGCTTGTTAGCCCCCGCGCCTATGTCCGCTGTCGTCCGCGCCACCCCCGATTTTTTTGACCAGCTGACCAACGACCTGCTGACGTTGCGGGTGGTGGCCCAGCAGCGCTTCCGTACGTTGAGCACCGAGGAACTGAACCGCCGGCCCAGCCCCAGCCGCTGGAGCGCGGGCCAATGCCTGGAGCACCTCAACATTGTGGGCGGCTATTACCTGCCCAGCATCGCGCGCCGCATCGCCAAAGCCCAGGCCCGGGGCTCCAAGCCCACGGCCACCGTGAAGCAAGGCTTTTTCGGCGGGCGCCTCATCAACGCCATGCGCACGCCGGCCAGCGAAAAAACCTATACCACGCCCCAGCGCTACGCTCCCACCGGCAACCGCCTGCCCCGCACGGTAGCGGAAGTATTCAGCCGCCAGCTCGACGAGCTGCTGCGCCTAGTGCTGCTGGCCCGGCAAGTGAACGCCAACGCCGTGCTCATTCCCAACGCCGTGTTTCCGCTGCTCCTGCTCCGCCTCGCCGACCAGCTGGAGTTTCTGGTGGTGCACATTCAGCGGCACATTGCCCAGGCCGAAGCCGTGCTTGCGGGCAACCAGGTGAATTCTAAATTGTCGGCGGCGTAGGGCCGCTTCGGGTGCTCCCAGTCGTGCCATCAAGCCGGGCGACGTATAGAATTAGATAAGAATTGGACGGTGCAGAACCGTGCCGGAGCCGCCGGGGCGGCTTTTTTGTTTCGGACCAGTGCGTTGCACCCGTATCCGCGCCGGGCGCTTTTCTGGTAAGCGCGACGGTGGCAAGTTGAATAAAAATAGAACCCGGGGTGTGCAATAAAAGCGGCGCTGGCATCTTTAAGGCGCCGCCCTAACGCTGCTCTGCCTTCCTATGCGCCTTTTCCTGTTTGCCTGCCTGCTGATGACCATGATTTTCAGTACCGATTCGGCAGCCCCTGTTCCTCCCAACCCGTATGCGGCCCAGTGGAAGAAAATCGACGCCTTGCTGGCCAAAAGCCAAACCGCCACGGCGGCGCCGCTGGTAGAAGCCATTTACCGGCAAGCCCGCAAAGAGCAGAACTCCCCGGCTTATGTGCGGGCGCTGCTCTACAAAATCCGCCTGCTGCAAGCCAAGGAAGAAGATGAAACCGAGAAAGCCATTGCCCTGCTGGAGCAGGAGCTGAAAACGGCCACTTTCCCGGCCCGGCCCATCGTGCACTCATTGCTGGCCGAGCTATACACCAACTACCTCAACCAGAACCGCTACCGCCTCTACCAGCGCACCACCGGCGCCACGCCCACCGCCGGCCCCGACGCCACCGCAGACGGCGGCACCGGCCTCGCCACCTGGGACATGGGCAAGCTGGGCGCGTCCATCGTCCGCCACTACTACCAGTCGGTGGAAGACGAGCCGCAGAAGCAGCTGCAAACTGCCCTGGCGGCGTTGGGCGACCTGGTCATCGGTGGCGATGCCGAAGGCCGCGCCCTGCGCCCCACGCTCTACGACCTGCTGGCCCATCGCGCCATCGAGGGCCTCCAAAACCAGGAGCTGTACGTGACCCGGCCCGAGCAGCAGTTTCAGCTCACCGACCCCAAGGCCTTCGGGACGGCCCCCGAGTTTGCCGCCCTGCGCCTGCTAGCGCCCGACGCCGATTCGCTCAACGGCCAGCTGCACGCCCTGCACATTTTGCAGCGTCTCACGGCCTCGCGCCAGCAACTGGCCCAGCCCGGCACGCCGCAAACTCTGGCCGCTTTGGCCGATGTGGACTTGATTCGCATCAATTACCTGCGCCGCATCACCCAAAACACGGACCTCGCTGGCCAGTACGACCCCGCTTTGGTCCGCATGGCCACCACTTACCAGGCCCTGCCCGTCAGCAGCGAGTTTCTTTACCTACGGGCCGAGTTTCGCCGCGAAACCGACCCGGTAGCCGCCGTGGCCCTGACCAAAGAGGCCGAAGCGCGGTTTCCCAAGTCGCGCGGCGCGGCGCGGGCGCGGCAGCTGCGCGAGCAAATTGAACGGCCGGAGCTGGAATTTTCGGCCACGGAAATCGTCGTCCCCAACCAACCCTGGCGTCTCAATTTGACGGCGCGCAACGTAACCGCGCTCCATGCCCGCGCCTACCGGGTGAGCCGGAAGCAGTGGGAAGCATTGAAAGGCAACCGTTACGGCCGCCCGGAAGACGTTGATAAATACAACACTATTATTAAGAAAGGCAAGCCAGTCGCCACCTGGAGTATGCCGGTGGCCCCACGCCCCCAGGACTACAAACAGCAAAAAATAGCTGCTGCCGGAGCCGCCTTGCCTGTGGGCTATTACTTGGTGGTAATCAATGACACTCCGGCAGGCGCCACCAAAGCAGCCGCTGCTGGCGCCACATGCTACGCCCTGGTAGGAGCCAGCGAGCTTAGCGCCGTGCACCGGTTCAACCGCGAAACGGGGGCGCCTCAGCTGCTGCTGTTGCAGCGCCAGAGCGGCGTTCCGCTCGCGGGCGTGCAAGCGCAAGCCGTTTATGACCGCTACGACCCGGAGCGGCGGACGCAAGTCAGGCGCTTGAGCCCACCGCGTTCAACGTCTGCCTCGGGGGAAGTGGAAATCCCCACTCCAGCAAAGCAGGATAATGTGGCTAACGAACGGCTGATTTTCATTAGCGTGTGGCGCGGGGCCGATACGCTGGTGGTAGATAATGTGGGCGGCTATTATAATGGAGGGCAGCGCGACACCGATACCAAGTGCTTCCTGTTCACGGACCGCGCCATTTACCGGCCGGGCCAGACGGTGTATTTCAAGGGCATTGTGGTGGAGCGGGAGGGGAGCAAAACCCGTTTGCTGGCCAAGGAAGAGCAGGAAGTGGAGCTCAACGACGTGAACGGGCAAAGCGTGCAGTCGCAAACCTTTGTCACCAATGAGTTCGGGTCGTTTCACGGCTCGTTTGTGCTGCCGGCCGGCTTGCTCAACGGGGAATTTACCCTGCAGGCCGACGACGGCGAACTGCGTTTTGCGGTAGAAGATTACAAGCGTCCGACCTTCTACGTGCAGCTCGATTCGGTGCCGGGCCGGCCGCAACTGGGCCAGCCCGTGACGGTGGGCGGCCGGGCCCGCGCCTATTCTGGCCAAGCCACGGATGGTGCTTCGGTGAGCTACCGCGTGACGCGCCGCGCGCTGTGGCCCATGTTTTACGGCGATTTCCGGGGCGGAAGCTACCCGCCCAACCGGGGCGGCGACACCCGCGAAATTGCCCACGGCACCGCCACCACCGACGCCGACGGGCGCTTTGCCATCACCTTCACGCCGCCACTGGTGCCGAAGCAGCCCAACCCGCGGGGCTGGGAACCGGGCTACTGGTTTCGCGTGGAAGCCGACGTGACCGATGCCGCCGGCGAAACCCGGACCGGCACCCGGGGCTTCGTCATTGGCCGCAACCCGCTCAGCTTGCAGCTTGTGGCACCCGAAGAAGCCGACAAGCAGCGCCTGCCCATTTTCAAGCTGCTCGGCACCAACGCCACCGGCGAGCCTCTGGCTGCCGCCGGCACGGTGCGGCTGCTGGCACGGCGCTACCGCCCCAACCCGCCCGGCGTGCCCGGGCCAGTGCCCGAAACGCCCGAGAACGAAGCCACGCCGGAGCTGGTCAACACGGTTCCATTCGACACGAAAAGCAGTTCAATACTTAATCTGAACGCGGCGCTGGCCGCCTTACCCACGGGCCGCTACCTACTCGAAGCCCAAGCCGCTGGGGCCGACTCGGCCCGGGCCCGCCACGAGTTTACGCTCTTCGATTCGGGGGCTGCGACCATCCCGTTTGCCACGCCCGATTGGTTTGCGGTGCTGGCCGATACCGTGGCGCCGGGCCAGCCGGCCACAGTATTAGTGGGCAGCAGCGACGCCGATGCGCGCATTCTGGTGCAAGCCGAGCGCGGCGGCAAGCTCCTGTATCAGGAATGGCTGCAGCTGAAAGCCGGCGAGCAGCGCCGCGTGGTGTTGGCCAGCGGTTCGGCTACGGCGGCGGGCCCGCTGCACATCAACACCTTGCAAGTGCGCGACAATCATCTGTACCGCCACGAAGCCGCGGTGCAGGTGGTGGAGGAGCGACAGGCGCTGAATCTGTCCATCAGCACATTCCGCGACAAGCTGCAGCCCGGCCAAAAAGAAACTTGGCGAGTGGCCATCCGGCAAGCCAACGGCCGGCCGGCCGATGCGGAGCTGCTGGCTACCCTTTATGACCAGAGCCTGGATATTTTCCGGCCGCACAGCTTTATGGGGCTGGCTTTTGATGCCAGCTACGATGAACCAAAGTTTGGATGGCAGGGGTATTTTGTAAATGCTGCCTGGATGGGCACCACGGGGCAAAGCTCGGATAACGCCGACGGTGTTCCGCTGGAGTACCCCGAGCTAAACACCTGGGGCGCCTTTGGTGGCCCGGTGCGGCAGCAGCTTTCAGGCAAGGTTGCGGGAGTACGAATCCGAGGCGTTGCTGCGCGGGCAACTGCGCCTGTAATGGCGCAGGATGCCGCGGAATCGAAGCAGATGAACGAGGTGGTGGTAACGGGAATGGGCGTTGGCAACCAAATGCGGAGCAACATGACTGGCGCTATGACTACCACCCGTCCGGCCGTGGACCTCTCGGCAGTGCAGGCCCGCACCGACTTCCGCGAAACGGCATTCTGGCAGCCCGCGCTGCACACGGACAAAAACGGCGACATCGTGCTTGAATTCCAGATGCCAGAAGCTGTGACGCGCTGGCAGCTGCTGGCCCTGGCCCACGACAAAAACCTGAACAGCGGCCAGTTGGCCCGGCAACTCGTCACCCAAAAGGAAATCCAGATTACGCCCAACGCGCCGCGCTTTTTCCGGCAGGGCGACACGTTCACCTTCACCGCCAAATTCTCGAATCTGACCGCGCAAAATGTGAGCGGCACCGCGCAACTCACCCTGCTCGATGCCGCTACCGGCCAGGACCTCACCAGCCAGCTGCTGAAAGGCAATGCCCAGCAGCTCGCCGCGGCCGAAGCCAACCAGAGCGCTGCGTTGGGCTGGGAAATCAGCCTGCCCGCTGATTTTGCACCGGTGGCCGTGACCTACCGGGTGGTGGCGCAGGTAGGGGAGAAGGCATCGGAAAAGGAAGGCAAAAGGAAGCGCAACAAGAAAGCCGCAGCTGACCAAACCGCAACGACGTTCTCCGACGGCGAGGAAAATACCTTGCCCGTGCTGCCCAACCGCCTGCTCATCACCGAAAGTCTGCCGCTGCCCATCGTCGGCCCCGGCACCCGCACCTTCGAGCTAAGCAAGCTGACCAGCACCAGCAGCCCCACGCGCCGCAACTACAGCCTCACGCTGGAAATGACGGCCAACCCCGCCTGGTACGCCGTACAGAGCCTGCCTTACCTGATGGAGTATCCCTACGAGTGCTCGGAGCAGGTATTCAGCCGCCTCTACGCCAACCTCCTGGTGGCCCAGATTCTGAAATCGAACCCGCGCTTCAAAACCATTTTGGCCGAGTGGACGCGCCAGGCGCAGAGTGGAACGGCTAGTCAGAAAAATGCCCTCGTCAGCAAGCTGGCCCAAAACCAGGACCTGAAAAATTTGCTCCTGCAGGAAACCCCCTGGGTGCGCGACGCCCAGGGCGAAACCGAGCGACTGGCCCGGCTCACGGAGTTGTTCGACGCTCCCCGGCTGCAAGGCGAAACCACCCGCGCCCTGCTCAAGTTGCAGCAATTGCAGTTGCCCAGCGGCGCGTTTCCGTGGTTTGAGAAAATGCCCGAGGACCGCTACATCACCCAGCTCATCGTGGCGGGTTTTGGCAAGCTGAAGAAGCTGGCAGCCTTCGACGCCAGCACCGACCCCGTGGCGCGCCAGATTCTGGAAAATGCCCTTCGCTTTCTGGATGCCGGCCTGACGCGTGACTACGCAGAGCTGCGCCGCCAAAAAGGCGTGAAACTGAACGAGAACCACCTTGGTGACCTGCACATTCAGGCTTTGTACGCCCGCAGCTTCTGGCCGCAGCTGGCAATAGCGGGCGACGCCAAAGTCGCTGCCACCTATTACCGCCAGCAAGCTGCCCGCTATTGGCCCGCCCAAACGCGCTACCTGCAAGCTCAGGTGGCGCTGGCTTTGTTTCGCGAAACCAAAAGCGCCCCCGCTGCCCAGGAAATCCTGCGCGCCCTTTCCGAAAACGCCTTGCATTCGCTTGAATTGGGCATGTATTGGAAAGAAGTGCGCGGCGGCTATTACTGGCGCGAAGCCCCTACCGAAACCCAGGCCACGCTCATCGAAGCCTACCACGAAGTCAAAAGCGACCAAAAATCGGTGGACGAGATGAAGCTCTGGCTGCTCAAGCAAAAGCAAACCCAGCACTGGGAAAGCACCCGCGCCACCGCCGATGCCTGCTACGCCCTGCTACTGCGTGGTTCCGACTGGCTGGCGCCCACGCAGCCGCTGCAAGTCACCGTGGGCGGCCAGAGCGTGAAACCCGAAGCGGCCCAGGCGGGCACCGGCTACTTCAAAACCAGCTGGCCCGCCGCCGAGGTGCAGCCCGCCCAAGGCAAGGTCAGCATCAGCAAGCCCGACGCGGGCGTGGCGTGGGGCGCCCTTTACTGGCAATATTTTGAGGACTTGGATAAGGTGACGCCCGCCGCCACCCCGCTCAGCCTGGAACGTCAGCTCTACCGCGAAACCCGGACCGCCGGTGGCCCGGTACTGGAAAAAATCAGCGCCGCCACGCCGATTAGGATAGGGGAGGCGCTGGTGGTGCGCCTCGTGCTGCGCACCGACCGCGCCCTCGAATACGTGCACCTGAAGGACCAGCGCGCTGCCGGCCTCGAGCCCATTGCCCAAACCAGCGGCTACCGCTACCAGAATGGCCTGGGGTATTATGAGTCGCCGCGCGACGCGGCCACCAACTTCTTCTTGAGCGCCGTGCCCCGCGGCACGCACGTGTTTGAGTACCGGCTGCGGGCCGCGCAGGCCGGCAATTTCTCGGGTGGCCTGAGCCAGGTGCAGTGCCTATATGCCCCCGAGTTTGGGGCGCATTCGGCGGGCTCGAGGCTCCAGGTTGCTCCGCGAGCGGGCGAACGGGAAAAATAGGCCATTGGAGTGGTGGAAAGCCGTTTTTAGCGTTTAAAACCACTTTGGCCTTGCATTTCGCCGGGGCAGACTGTAGTTTTGTCTTCTGTCGGGTTTATTTTAATCATCTATGAAGCATCTATTTGTCTTTCTTTTGCTGCTCCTGACCTGGAGCGGCGCTCAAGCTCAAAACGAGAAGCAGACCCCCGTTACCAAGCTGCCAGGCGAAGAAAACCTGAGCGTGCGCGAACGTGCCGAGCGGGATTTCCTGATGCCGGTCCGCCGCAAAAAAGTGGTGGTTGAGGCCCCCAAAGCCAGCGCCGAAGAGAACACCGCCGCGCCGGAATCGGACGCCACCGCCCACTACACCGAATCGGCCGAAGAAGCCACCGCCGTTCCGGCCCGCACCACCCGCAGCTACGAGGCTCGCAACTCGGAGCGCCTGGCCGCCCGCCGGGCGGAGGCCCGCGCCGAAGCCCGGGCGGAAGCCCGCCGGGCTACCAGCCGCAGCAAATCCAAAGCGCATAGCAGCAAGTCCAAGTCGAAATCCAAGGCGGCGCACGCCAAGTCCAGCAAAAGCAAGAAAAAGAGCAGCAGCAGCAAGGCGAAAAAAGGCAGCAGCTCCAAAAAGAGCTCCGCCAAAAAATCCTCTTCCAAGAAGAGCAGCGCCAAGAAAAGCAGTGCCAAAAAATCGACAGCTAAAAAATCCAGCTCGTCCGCTAAGAAATCAACCAAGAAAACGCCTGCCAAGTCCACTTCTAAAAGCAAAAGCAAGCGGCGCTAGTACACAAACTGGCGAATAGCACCAAACACAACGGCCCGGCACAAGTAGTGCCGGGCCGTTGTGTTTGGTGCTATTCGCCTGGATGCAGGCGCCGAAGCGGGCTAGCGCTTGTTGCGGATGATGAAGTTGTTGAAGGTGGCCGCGCTGCCTTCTTGGCCCTGGGCCACCAGGGCCACGCGCACGCCTCGGTCCCAAGGCGGCAGGTAAGTGCCGTTTAGGGTGAAATTCTCGGTGGGCAGCGCCTGCCACGTGGCGCCGTCGGTGCTGTAGGCAAACCGGTAGCGCTGGCCGCCCCACACTTCCAGGCGCAGGGTGATGGTGGCTGCGGGCTCCACAAATACCTGCACCAACGACTGCTGCTTGCCGCTCTTCACGTGCCAGATTTGCACTTGGCCGTTGCCGGCCATCAAGGCCAGGGCGTTGTAAGGGTCGCCGACGGCGGCCAGGCCCGCGAAGGTATCGGCGGGTAAGCTGCCGAAATCCAAGGTGGTGGCGGCTTTGTAAGTGGCCACGTTGGTGCGCCGGGCCACCAAGGCCCCCAGGCGCGACTCTCCGGCTTCGAGGCGCAGCTGGCCCGCGCGCACGGTAGCGCCGGGCCGCTGGCCGATGGGCCACTGCCATTCCAGGCCCAGCCGGTCGCCGGCAAATTCGTCGGCAATGTTGAGCCGGGCCACGTCGGTGAGGGGGGCGGCCTGCGGGCTGCGGTGCTCGAACTGCGGCCAGCCTTCGTCGTTCCAGGTAAACTCGCTGAGCAAGCCCTGGCGGCCCACAAATTCGTGGCTATCGGCGAGGTAGGCGTGGTGCAGCAGAAACCAGCGGCCGTCCAGTTGGGTCACGGTGCCGTGGCCGGGGCATTTCCAAACCAGGTTGCGGTCGAGAATGGGGTTCTGGTCGTACTTCTCCCAGGGGCCGAGTAGCGCCCGGGAGCGCGCCACGCCGGTGGCGTAGTTGCAGCCCTTGCCGCAGCAGCTGTTGCCGGCGTAGAACATGTAGAAGTAGCCGTTGTGGTGCACCAGGGCCGAGCCTTCCACCAGCGGGCCTTCCCACCGCACGTCGTTCCCAAACAGCTCGGTGGCTTCGCCGATGAGGGCGGTGCGGTCGTCGTTGAGGCGCTGGGCCCAGATGGGCGTGTCTTGGTGGCAGGAGTTGCCGTCTTCTTTCCAGATGAGGTAGAGGTTGCCGTGCTCGTCGGGCATGGCGAAGCCGTCGATGGAGCCGGCTTCCTGGCTCACCAGGGGGCCGTGGTCGGTGTAGGGGCCGGCGGGATGGTCGGCGCTGGCCACGGCCACGCTCAGCACGCCCCCTTTTTGGCGGGCGGTGTAGTACATGTAGGTGCGGCCGTTTTCGTGGTGAAACTCGGGCGCCCAGAAGTTGGACCCGGCCCAGTCGGGCAGCTTGTCGGGGAAGACGTAGTTCACCAATTCCCAGTCCAGTAGGTTTTTGGACGAGAAGATGGGGAACACGGCGCCCCATTCGGCCGAGGTGGCGCTGGCCCAGTACGTATCGCCGATTTTGGTAACGGTGGGGTCCGGGAAGTCGCCGGGCAGCACCACATGGTCGTAGGAGACGCGGGCAGAGGCCGGAAACGATTGGGGCGAAAAGCCCGCGGCGATGGGAGCCTCAAGGGCCGCCAGTTCTAGTTCGATTGACACGGTGGGAGGTGCAAGGAGGATAGAAAGGCACGCCGACCGTGGAGCGGTTCAGCTTACCATATTTGAAAGGTAATGAATCAAAATCAATACCAATGGGAAAGTGTGATTTTTTTGAGCCGGTTTCCTAAAGTAATTTTTGTGGTGAAATTTGCGCCGAGCAAAAAATGCTGTGATAAATACGTAGTATTTGCTTGCGTAAAGCGCTATCAACAAGCTTATTTTCCTATATCTAGAATTGCGCGAAGCCGATAAATACGGAAGCATATTTAGTGCCATGCTTATTACGTCCGGGGTATTTATGGTTCTAAAAATTGAACTATGCCGTTAAATGGGTGGCTAAAGAGGCCAGCAGTGCCGCTAGCCATTCCGACTGGAATCAGTGGTGGTGCTATAGTAATGATTGACCAGACAGATTGCGGCGGAAGAAAAAGTTTAGGGCCGCGCGCTGCTACTGGCCGCTTTTGTTGAGAGTGGGCGCTCTGGGTAGAGTAGTCAAACCCCGTGGAGCTTTGCAAATGAGCAGGCACACGCAATGCGTAAGGTTCGCAAAAGGGTAACTCGGACGGCGGGACTAGCACCGCGCAGGTGAAACCGGCCGTGAGGCCGGGGGCATAAGGACGGATAGGGTTGGAAATGAAACCGCCCGCTTCCGGAGTGGAGCGGGCGGCCTTTTATTTGGTAATTGCATGAGCCGGAAGGGTTGCGCTCTGCGTGCGGTTAGAACCCCCATTTCAGTTGCTTAACACATGAATAGCACGAACCCTGCCGTCTATTTCTATTTCAGTAAAAACAAGCAATGGCTGGAAGAGCTGGAGAAATTGAGAACATTCGTTCTGGACTGTGGACTGAGCGAAGAATTGAAGTGGGGGGTGCCGTGCTACACGCTTCAGCAAAAGAATGTCTGTTTGTTGCACGTATTCAAGGAATACTGCGCGCTGCTGTTCGTGAAAGGGGCTTTGTTGAAGGATGCCCAGGGCCTGCTGGTCCAACAAACGGAGAACACGCAGGCGGCGCGTCAGCTTCGGTTCACTAATGTGCGGGAAATCGTGGAGCGGGAGGTCGTGGTGAAAGCCTACGTTCAGGAAGCCATTGCAATAGAAAAGAGCGGGTTGAAAGTGGGCTTTAAAGCGAATACGGAATTTGCCGTTCCGGCGGAGTTTCGACAGAAACTAGCGGAGATGCCGGCTCTGAAAACGGCTTTCGCGGCCCTGACGCCGGGCCGGCAACGCGCTTATCTAATTTGTTTTTCGGCCGCCAAGCAGGCCAAAACCCGCGAGGCAAGGGTTGACAAATGGCTGCCGCAAATTCTCAGCGGGAAAGGGTTAGATGATTAGCCGCGCTGCTAGGCCCGCAAGGTTATCAACTCCGGCGGGGGCAGCCAGGAGAAACCGGCCGCGGCGTAAGTTCCGGTGAGGTTGGAAATGAAGCCGCCCGCTTCCCGTTGGGGAGCGGGCGGCTGCGTTCTACTACAACAGAAAAGGCTACGGGGCCTCTGCTCTTTGCTGCCTACTGCTGATTATTAAGTGCAAATACATTTTCTAGCAAATCGAGTGTTTCCTCGGTTGATTTGGCTTCTTCATCCAGAGTAGTCAAGGGAACTACCACTTTAGGGAATCCATCTACAAACTGCATTTCCTCAAAATATGGAATGTCGTGTTGAGCCATAAGTTTTTCGAAGTGCTGCCGGTCAACACCCCATATTTTCACATACTTTGACTCCGCCACATAGATTTCTGTAAGGGTTGACTCGTCATTGTAAATGAGACCGAACTCCAGGCGGCAGTCTTCGGTCAGCTCTTTTTGCAAAGAGCCCAAGATGGCTAGTATGAGTTCCTTCTCCTGATACTCACCATAAGTTACGTCGCCTTCATACGGACAAAAAAGGCAAGCGCATACATCCGGCAGCATGGCTGCTAGGTGTACAAACACCTCCCATAAGCGTGAATTATTAATGTTTACTTCGGCGTAAAATCGAAATAGTTGTTCCGGGTCTTCAACTTCTGTCAGCACAAAGCCCTCGACAAAATGCGCTTCCCGACGCGCTGCAATCTTATCCCAATAGGAACGCGGCACCTCTTGCTCTTCAGCAAAACGAGTTGTTTTTGGTAGTTCTAGGCTAGGCATGATTTCGTTTAAGTTTTATTTCCGCGCCGGCCGCGTTCCCATCACAAACACCAACACCCCGCCTTTGGCCACGTCCTGCTGCGCCAGAAACGGCTGCGTCAGCTGTTGCCCGTTGAGGGTAACTTGCTGCACGTAGACGTTTTTGGCGCTTTGGTTTTTGACCTGGATGGTGAAGGACTGGCCGTTTTCGAGGTGCAGCACGGCCCCGTGCACGAGGGGGCTGCCGAGGGCGTACTGGCCCGAACCGGGGGCGACGGGGTAGAAGCCGAGGGCCGAGAAGAGGTACCAGGCGCTCATCTGGCCGCAGTCGTCGTTGCCGCCGAGGCCGTCGGGGGTGGGGTGGTACTGGCGAGCGAGGATGTTGCGGACCTGGGCCTGGGTTTTCCAGGGCTGGTCGGTGTAGTTGTAGAGGTAGGCGGCGTGGTGGGCGGGCTCGTTGCCGTGCACGTAGCCCCCGATGATGCCCTCGCGGGTGATGTCCTCGGTTTCGGCGAAGAACGAGTCGGGCAGGTGCATGGTGAAGAGCGAATCGAGGTGGGGCACGAAGCGGCGGTTGCCCCCCATGCGGGCAATGAGGCCGGCGGGGGCGTGGGGCACGGCGAGGGTGTAGTTCCAGGCGTTGCCCTCGATGAAGCCCTGGCCGTTGGTACTCAGCACGTCGAATTTGGGGCGGAAGCTGCCGTCGGCCAGGCGCGGGCGCATGGCGTTGGCGCGCGGGTCGAACACGTTTTGCCAGAAGCCGGCCCGCTTGCTGAACTCGTGGTCGAGGTCGGCGTGGCCGAGCTTGCGGGCCAGTTGGGCAATGCACCAGTCGTCGTAGGCATATTCGAGGGTGGTGGAAACGGAGGTGCCGCTGCGCTCGCTGGGCACATAGCCGAGGTCGAGGTACTCGGCCAGGCCGTCGTACCAGCGGTGGCGGGCGGTGGCCACGCAGGCGGCCAGGGCGCGCTCGGCCTGGGCGGGCGGCACGGCGCCGTTGATAACCGCATCGGCCACGACGGACACGCTGTGGTAGCCGCTCATGCACCAGTTTTCGTTGGCGTGGTGGCTCCACACGGGCAGCATGTGCTCGGGGCTTTGGTCGTAGTGGGCCAGCATGCTCTGCACCATGTCGGCATTGCGCACGGGCTGGAGGAGGTTGAAGAGCGGGTGCAGGGCCCGGAAGGTATCCCAGAGCGAGAAGGTGGTGTAGTTCACGAAGCCCTCGGCGCGGTGGGTTTGCTGGTCGAGGCCGCGGTACTGGCCGTCGGCGTCCTGGTACACGGTGGGGCTGAGGCAGGTGTGGTAGAGGGCCGTGTAGAAATTCTCCTTATCGGCCCGGTTGGGCGTTTGGATGGCGATTTTGCTTAACTCCTGCTGCCAGAGCTGCTGGCCGGCGCGGCGGGTTTGGTCAAAGTTCCAGCCGGGCAGCTCGGCGCGCATGTTGGCCAGCGCCCCGGCCGCGCTCACGGACGAGAGGGCGAATTTGACCTTGATTTTCTCGCCGGCCACGGTGCTGAAACCGAAGTAGAGGCGCAGCTGGCGGCCAGCTTGCTCGGGCCAGTTTTTCGTCTGGTCGAAGCGGCCCCAGAAGCCGCGGTAGGCTTCATTGGGGTCGTATTTGCGGGCGCCGTAGGTTTTGAAGGGCTTCGAGAACTGCATGGCGAAGTACTCGGTGCGGGTGCGGCCCCAGCCGGTAGTTTGGCGGTAGCCGGTCACGAGCGAGTCGTTTTCGATGCGCACGTAGCTCCACACGTTCTTATCGGGGTAGTTGTAGATGCCGGCCATCATGTCCAGGATGATGTGCGCCGGCTCGGTGCCCGGAAACGTGTACTGGTGGAAGCCCACGCGGGTGGTGGCCGTGAGCTCGGCGAGGATGTTGTGGTCGTCGAGCTTCACCCGGTAGTAGGCCGGTTCGGCCACCTCATTCTGATGCGAGAAGGCGGAGCGATAGCCGCTTTGGGGCCGGTCGGCGGTGCCGGGGTTGAGCTGGAGCGGGCCGGTGGTGGGCATGAGCAGGAAGTCGCCCAAATCGGAGTGCCCCGTGCCGCTGAAATGCGTGTGGCTGAAGCCGACGATGGTACGGTCGTCGTAGTTGTAGCCCGCGCAGTACTTGTAGATGTCGGGGTTGTACTTGCCGTTCAGCTCGTAGCTGAGCGTGTCGGTATCGGGCGAGAGCTGCACCATGCCGAAGGGCACGGTCGCGCCGGGGTAGGTGTGGCCCATCTTCTGGGTGCCCACGATGGGGTGCGCGTACTGGACGAGGTTTTCGGGGGCGGGGGTGGGGCGCTTTTGGGCAAGGGCGGCGGCTCCTACAAGGAGCAGCAGGGGCAGGAGTTTCTTCATGCGGCGGGGAGCGTTAAGCAGGCTTAGCGGCTGCAATGACGTGAACACCGTGCAAAAGCTTCTGCTTATTTTCCTCGCGGGGGCTAAAAGCAAAAGGTCGTTTCCGGCGAGGAAACGACCTTTTAAGTAGCCGCGACGAGAATCGAACTCATATCTAGCGTTTAGGAAACGCCTATTCTATCCGTTGAACTACGCAGCCAGGGCACAAAGGTAAGAACCGACTCCCATGCGGGGGCAGTCGGTTCTGAAATCTGCGCTTACGATTTATACATCAACACGATGATGAAGGAAAGCACCGTGAGGATGAGGCCGACCATGAAGACGGAGTAGCTGGTGCGCAGCAGGTTGTATTTGCGGGAAAGCACCTCGCCGAGGTAGTACACGTCGGTGACCATGTTGGTGTAGAGGCCTTCTTTCTGGCGCATCAGCTCGCGGATGCCGTCCTGGAAATTGTCGAGGCTGAGCTTGGTGAAGTTGCCGAAAAACAGCAGGTTGACGCGCCGGTTGGTGGCGACTTCGGGGCTTTTCTTGAGCCACTTGAAGCTGGTAACATCGGGCTGGGCCGAAAGAATGGCCGTGACCACCGACGCCAGCGAAGTAAGCAGCAAGATGCTCATCGGAATGGCCAGCACCGGGTTGCGGGTGAAGGCCGGGCCCAGGGCCGAACTCTTGGCACCCAGGTAAGTAATAATAACCGACAGCAGCACGGCATTGAGCGAAATCATCATGCTGGCCTTCTTATCGGCCATGTCCGAGAGCTTGATGTGGTTGTTGTACATGGTCCGGAACATGGTTTCGACGCCGCGCTTGGGGTCGGCAAAGGTGTCGTTCTGCTCCTTGGACTTCTTCTTCTTCTTTTTCTCGGTCTTCTTGAGTTGCTCGCGCTGGGCCGCTACGTTCTCCTTAAAGTCTTTTCCGTAGCGGTCCTTCCCGGCCTCGGACTCGTACTTGTGCTCCAGCATAAAATTGAGCTGAAGCTCGGCCCATTCCGTGTTGGAGTAAGTTTTGCCCAGCACCAACTCCCACTCCGTGCGCAGCAGCTCGGCATTGGAGCGAAAATCATCGCGCGCCAAGTTGCTCATGTCGGCATCGGTGAGCAGCTTCTGCAGCTTGGTTTCCGACGCCGAGTCGCGGTGCGTGGCGTTGATTAATTCCGACACCTGCTCAATCAGTTTGGCGTCGGCTCCGCGCTCGGTGAGCCAGGCCCGCGCCCGTTCCATGCTGCGAAACTCGTGGCCGTCGTACACGTCGAGGTAGCCGGTGTCGTGAAACCAGGCGGCTAGGAGCAGGGCTTCGGTTTCCTCGGGGCTCAGGCCAGCGGCGGGCGCCAAGGCCCGGCATTCCTTCACCACGGTTTCGGTGTGGCGCAGCGAGTGGTAGGTGAGTTTGGCCGGCAATTCCTGCGCAAACAGCTCCGTAACGTAGGCCTGCGCGGCTTTCACCAAGGGCGAAGCCTTCGCTTTGGTAGGCTGTTCAGCAGTTTCGGTGGCGGGAGCTGCGGGCCGGGAAGCGGCGTTTTGAGGAGGGAAATCGGTGGGTTCGGCCGGGGTGGCAGCGGGGGGAGTTTCGACAGTATCGGGGGTAAGTTCTTCCATGACAGGCGAAGCTACGGCCGGTTCATCCGGCGGGCTTGCCGGCTTTGAACGCGAAGCGTCGGACGGAAGTTAAAAAAACCCAGCCTAACCGCACCGCTGCGCTTTGCGTAACGGGCCAAGGCCGGCCGCTCCCGCAGCCGTCGTACGTTTACATCAGCACCCTGCGACGGGGCCTTGATGCCCTGTTTATTTTCTGCTTTATGCCCTTACTTTTCCGCTTTCGACCCGCGCTGCTTACGTTCTGCGCGGTTTTGGCGTTCCCTTTCAGTGCGCTGGCCCAAGGCGAGTCCAGCGAGAACCCGGTCAATTCCAAACCCAATTACCGGCGCGGCGGCCTGGGTTGGGAAAAAAACTTGCCCCCCGATAGCAGCCGCATTCGGTACACCGTTTTTTTAATTGGCGACGTGGGCAAGCCCATCGACGCGGATAAAGGCGGCGAGCCGTCGCTGAATTTTATGCGAAAGCAGATAATGGCGGCGGGGTCCAAAAGCACCACCATTTACCTCGGCGACAACATCTACGAATACGGCATGCCCGAGGAGGGCGCTTATGACCGCAAAGAGTCGGAGCGCCGCCTGCGCGACCAGATTGACGTGCTGCGCGGCTACCAGGGCGAGAAATACATGATTCCGGGCAACCACGACTGGAAGCAGGGCCTGGACGGCGGCCTGGAGCAGGTGCTGCGCGAGCAGCGGTACGCCGAAACATACATGGGCACGGATTCGACGTCCTTTTCCTACACCGGCGATTTTGTGACGCCGGCCAACGGCTGCCCCGGCCCCTACGAAATCCGCTTGCAGGACGACCTGGTGCTGATTACCATCAACTCCCAGTGGTTTCTGACCGACCAAAGCGAGCGGCCGTATGGCGGGGCCGGCAACTGCGGCGTGGACGATGAAACCGACTTCATGGCCCAGTTGGAGGACATTATCGAGCGCAACAAGGACAAGAACATCATGGTGGTGGGGCATCACCCGCTGTTCAGCGACGGCGTACACGGCGGCTACTTCACGCTGGCCGACCACTTCTTCCCGCTCAGCATCGTGTACAAGTACGCGTTTGTGCCACTGCCCATCATTGGCTCCATCTACCCGTTTGCCCGCAAATACGGCGGCATCAGCCAGGACATTGCCCACCCCGCGTACCAGGCCTATAAAGAAGGCCTGATGAACATCTTTAATAAGTACCCCAACATTATCTACGCGGCCGGGCACGAGCACAACCTGCAATACTTTAAGGAAGGGGCTTCGCACTTTATCGTGAGCGGCTCGGGGTGCAAAACCCAGCACGTGAAGCCCGGCGATGGCGGCACGGCGTTGTTTTCAGATAAGGAAAAGGGCTTCGCGCGGGTCAATTATTACAACGACGGTCAGGTCTGGACCGAATACCTGGTGCCCGAGGGCAAAGGCGAAACCGCCCGCGTCGTGTTTCGCACGCCGCTCTACGCCAAGGCCACGGCGGCCGTCGCCACGGTGTCCGCGGCCCCGGTCACGCCTGAGGAAAAGCAGAAAGAAAAGGAAAAGCTGGCTGCTGAGCGGGAACTCGCCGCACGAATTACGCCCGCGCTGCCCATGGCCCGCCCCGATTTCCGCGACTCCGCGGTGGTGGTGGCCGTAAATCCCGGCTACGACAAGCACGGCAAGTTTCACAACTGGCTGCTGGGCGAACACTACCGGAAAGAATGGGCCACGCCCGTGAAATTTCCGGTGCTGGACCTGGCGAATAACCGCGGGGGCCTAGTGCCCTACAAAACCGGCGGCGGCAAGCAAACCGTTTCGTTGAAGCTGCGCAACGAAGCCGGCCACAACTACTCGCTGCGGGGCATCGACAAAGACCCCGCCGCCGTGCTGCCCGAAGCCCTGCGCACGGGCTTCGCCAAGGACATTCTGCAGGACCAGATTTCGGCCCAGCACCCCTATGCTTCGTTTGTGCTGCCGCCGCTGGGCACGGCGGCCGGTATTCTTCACACCAACCCTGAGCCGGTTTACATTCCGCAAGACCCCTTGCTTGGCCAGTACTACAGCACGTTCTCTAATAAGCCCGCGGCCCTGGAGGAAGACGCCAAAGACGACCAAAGCAACGTAGCCAGCCTCGGCTTTGCCAAAAACCTGGTGGGCACCGAAAAAGTGCTTGAGCGCGTGCTCGAAGACAACGACAACAAGGTGAACGAGGTGGCATTTGCCCGCTCGCGCCTGTTTGATATGTGGATTGGTGACTGGGACCGGCACGAGGACCAGTGGCGCTGGGCCGAAGAGAAAACCAAGGATGGCGACCGCACCTTCACGGCCGTGCCCGAGGACCGCGACATTGCCTTCTTCAAGGGCGACGGCGTACTGCCTTACCTCATTAGCCGCAAGTTTGCGGTGCGCAACTTCCAGAACTTTGGCTACGACTACGCCGACTACAAGGGCCTGAACCAAACCGCCCTGGCCAACGACCGCACCTTCCTCAGCAGCGTCACCCGCGAGCAGTGGGTGGCGGAGGCTACTTATATGAAGGAAAACCTGACCAATGAAGTCATTGAAAAGGCTTTCCGCGACAAGTGGCCCAAAGAAATCTACGACCTGCACGGCGCCGAAATCATTGCCAAGCTGAAAAGCCGGCGCGACTTGCTGCCCGACCTCGCCGCCAAATACGCCGACGTAGTGGCCGAAATCGTGGAAGTGCGCGGCAGCGAAAAGAACGAGAAGTTTGTGGTGGAGCGCCTGCCCAACGGCGACAGCCACGTGACGGTGCGCAAAATCACGAAGGAGGGCCAGCTAAGCAAAGTGCTGTTCGACCGGGTGGTGCGGCACGACGTGACGGAAGAGCTGCGCCTCTACGGCATCAGCGGCACCGACGTGTACGAGGTGAAAGGCAACGCCGACAAGGGCATTAAGATGCGCCTAGTGGCGGGCACCGGCCGTGACTCGATTTCGGACGTGAGCAGCGTGGCCGGCGCGCGCCACAAAACGCAGGTGTACGACGCCGATACCGGCAATGTCATCAACGTGGGGAAGGAAGCACGCCTGCGCCTAGAACCCGGCGTCGACGTGAGCCGCTACGACCACCCCCGGCGCTTCGACCTCAAAGACTATCGCCTTAACTACACCGGCCCGGCCCTGTTTTTTGGCTATAATATCGACGACGGCTTGCTGCTGGGCGGCGGCATCACCCACCGCCGCTACGGCTTCCGCCGCGAGCCTTTTGCATCGGAGCAAACCCTGGTGGGCAATTTTGCTCCGGCCCGGCAGGCGTACAACTTCCGCTACACCGGCCAGTTCACTCGGCTCCTGGGCGAGCACGACCTGCGCGTGGTGGCCCAGTACTACGGCCCGCAGTTGCTCTACAACTTCTTTGGCCTCGGCAACAACACGGCCAACTTCGCCACCGCCGATGCCAACCGCGGCCGCGTCACGGCTCGCACCGTGAACAGCGCCTACCGGGTTCGGTTCGACCGCATCACCATTGCGCCCACGCTGGAGCGCAACTTGTTCAGCTTCCTGAAAATGGGCTTTGGCCCGCAATACGACCGGTTTCGGGTGGAGCAGGCGCCTATCGGCTCCATTATCGCCGACAGCATCGGCGAGGATTTCGAAAACCGGCGCTTTGGCATTCGGGCTTCCGATTTTCAGGCCAACCAGTACCTCGGCGGTCTGCTTTACTTCAACCTCGACGCGAGCTCCTCGCCCAAAAACCCGCGCATCGGCATCCGCTGGTACAACGAAGCGCAGTACAACTTCCAGCTCAACGGCGAACAGCTGCAGTTTGGCCGTCTGACCTCGGAAATCCGGGCGTACGTAACGCCCAACCTGCCCGTGCAGATTACCTACGCTGGCCGCCTCGGCGTAGCCCACAACCTTGGCGACTACCGCTTTTACCAAGCCAACACATTGGGCGGCACCACCAACCTGCGCGGCTACCGCCGCACGCGCTACGCGGGCCGCACCAGCCTCTACGGCAATTTCGAGGCACGCCTGCAGCTATTTTCCTTCAACGCCTACCTGTTTCCCGGCAAGTTCGGCGTGCTAGGCCTGGCCGATTTTGGCCGGGTTTACTCCGACAACGACGTACGTACGGGCTTGGCGGCGTTCCACAGCGGCTTCGGTGGCGGCGTTTATGCCGATATCCTCAAGCAAGTCGTCATCAACACTACGTATTCGGTGGGCGAGGAGAAGTTGATTTTCCTGGGTTTCGACTTCCTGTTCTAGGGTAGCCAATAGGTCCTTGTGGCCAACGACAGCAGCCCCGGCAAAGCACAGTAAACCGTGTTTTGCCGGGGCTGCTGTCGTTTAATAACGCCATTACTGTGTTAACCAGTAACAGTGTAAAAGGTCTTTAAGGTGGTGGTAAGTAACAAGCGCTTAGTGAGTGGTAAACCGCAGGTGTATAAAATTTGGGCTTTTCTATTTTTCGATAAACAATCCATTAGTGTGGAAAATTTGCTGAAAACAAGGTTCTTTGATGACTAAATCAATTTAAGGCAGTTTTATTGCAATTAAAACCAGTATTTCGGCCTAACATTTAATTATTTCGCAACGTTTAAACCACGAATTGCTGGAAATTTTATCTAGCTTGGCAAATAATTCCTCTTTCCAAAACCTTTTCCCCTCCTTATTTCCAAACCGTTACATGAAGAAAGTTTATCTCTCCGCGCTGGCCATTTTGGGCGGCGCAACCTCGGTGTTCGCGCAGACCACGCAGAACCGCCAGTTGCCAAACGGCGGACCCCGCCTCGAAACTGCCATCAACGGTCGCGCCTGCGCCACCATGGAAGTGTACGAAAGCCAGCTGGCGGCTGACCCCGCTATGGCCAAGCGCATGGACGCCATTGAATCCCAGACGCGTCAGTTTGTGGCCAACAAGATGTTGAACCGTAGCACCGCTGGCGCTATTGTTACTATTCCGGTGGTAGTGCACGTGGTATACAACACGGCCGCTCAGAACGTATCGCAGGCTCAAATTGATGCCCAGATTAAAGTGCTGAACGACGACTTTGCTAAAATGAATGCCGATGCTGGCAGCGTGCCTTCGCTGTATGCCGGCGTTGCCGCTGGTACCAACGTGCGGTTTGTATTGGCCAAGCGTACGCCAACCGGTGGTGCTACCACGGGTGTGGTGCGGGTGTCAACCAAAACCCGCTCGTTCAGCAGCAACGACTTTGTGAAGTATTCGAACAAAGGCGGCAGCACCGCCTGGCCCCGCGACCAATACCTGAACCTGTGGCTCTGTAACCTCGGCCAAGGCTTGTTGGGCTACGCTCAGTTCCCCGGCGGCCCGGCGGCTACCGACGGTGTGGTGTGCTTGTACTCGTCGGTACCCGGCGGCACGGCAGCCAGCTACAACCTGGGCCGGACGGCTACGCACGAAGTGGGCCACTGGCTGAACCTGCGCCACATTTGGGGCGATGCTTCCTGCGGCAACGACCTCGTGGCCGACACCCCTACCCAGCAAACCAGCAACGGTGGCTGCCCCGTGTTCCCCAAAATCACCTGCAACAACCAGGGCGATATGAGCATGAACTACATGGACTACACCTACGACCGTTGCATGTACATGTTCACGACCGGTCAGTCCGAGCGTATGGATGCTGTGCTTGCCGGTTCGCGCGCTACCCTCGCTACTTCGTTGGGCGGCACGGCACTGCGCCAGGTTGCCAGCACTTCGACGCTGTATCCTAACCCCGCCACCGACGTTGTGAACGTAAGCGCCGCGCAAGGCCGTGGTGTTTCGGTAAGCGTGTACGACCTGAGCGGCCACGTAATGAGCCAAGCTCGCTACAACGGCAACGGCCAGGTACAAGTATCGGAGCTGCCCAAGGGCCTCTACTACATCCGCACTTCGAGCGGCGGTACCGTAACCCACCAGCGCTTCGAGAAAGAATAAACGAATGGGACTGGGCCAGTAGCCGCCGGTTATGGCCGGTGCTAAACAACCCACCCACGATGAAAAAGAGCTGTCTTACAGGGCAGCTCTTTTTTCTTTTTAAGCCCTCAACATAGTAGAAGGCTGTTTGAATATTTTGATAAAAATTGAAATATTCGTGCTAAAAAAAGCTGTTGATGATGAATATTTTGGCATTATCAATACAAAATTGCGTTTTTCGCAAACAAACCAGTAGGTTTGATATCTGAGAAAAATTTTAATCACCCCCAAAAACCTCTCGTTACCGCATGAAAATAACCCATTACGCACTGACGTTGTGCCTGCTCGGCTCGGTCTTACTCCCTGTGGCGGCCCATGCCCAGGACTCTAAATCGAATGGCGGCAACACCCTGTCGGAAGCCATTAATCGGCAGGGCAGCATCCGACCGGTGATAGTAGGCGAGGGCCCCAACCGGACCTGCGCCAGCATGGAAGCCCTGGCCGCTCAGATAGCCGCCGACCCCGCCATGGCCCGGCGCCTGTCCGACATTGAAAAGCAGAGCGCGCGGTATGCCAGCCAGCCCAGCAACGCATTGGAACGGACCACGGCCGTGACGCTTACCATTCCGGTGGTGGTGCACGTGCTGTATAACACCTCAGCCCAAAACGTAAGCGACGCGCAGATTGCGTCGCAGATTGCGGTTTTGAACGAAGACTTCCAGAAGCTGAACGCTGACGTGAGCAAGACGCCATCGGCATTTGCCGGATTGGCCGCCAACGTCAACATCGGTTTCACGCTGGCCAAACGCGACCCCAGCGGCAACGCCACCACGGGCATCACCCGCAAGCAGGTAACCCAGACGTCGTGGGGCACCGACGACCGCATGAAAAGCTCCAGCACGGGCGGTACTACGGCTTGGAACACCAGCCAGTACCTCAACATCTGGGTGTGCAACCTGAGCGGCGGCGTGTTGGGCTACGCCCAGTTTCCCGGCGGTGCGGCCGCTACCGACGGTGTGGTTATTCTGACCACGGGCTTCGGCCGCAACGGCTCGGCCGCAGCGCCCTTCAACCTAGGCCGCACAGCCACGCACGAAGTGGGCCACTGGCTGAACCTGCGCCACATCTGGGGCGATGCCTCCTGCGGCAACGACTTGGTGAGCGACACGCCCACCCAGCAAACCAGCAACACCGGCTGCCCCACCTTCCCCAAGCGCACCTGCGGCAACACCACCAACGGCGACATGTTCATGAACTACATGGACTACACCAACGACGCCTGCATGTACATGTTCTCGACCGGCCAGAGCAGCCGCATGAACGCGCTGTTTGCTACGGGCGGTGCCCGCGTTTCGCTCAAAACTTCGCTGGGCGGCACGGCCCCCGGCGGCACCACGCCTCCCCCCACTGGCACGCCTACCTATTGCGCCAGCAAGGGCACGAGCGTGGCCTACGAATGGCTTGACTTGGTGCAGTTGGGCAGCATCAACCGCACGTCGGGCCAGGACGCTGGCTACTACAACGGCACGGCCCTGAGCACCAGCGTAACCGCCGGCGCGGCTTATACCATCAACTTCTCGGTGGGCTTTGCCGGCACGGCTTACACGGAGTACGTGAAAGTGTACGCCGACTGGAACCAGAACGGCGTGTTTACCGACGCCGGCGAGCTGGTTGTTTCGGCGGCTGGCAGCACCTCGGCAGCTACCCGCTCGGCCAGCTTCACGGTGCCCGCAGGGGCCAAAAACGGCAGCACCCGCCTGCGCATCATCGCCAGCGATAACTCCGCCACCACCAGCTGCAACAGCTACAGCTACGGCGAAACCGAAGACTATACCCTGAACGTGGGCGGCGGCGTGGCCCGCACCGACGGCAGCAGCACGGCCCGCTTGAGCACGGCCAGCGAGCCCTACAGCTTGTTCCCGAACCCCGCCACCAACGTGCTGCGCATTGCCCGCCCGGCCAGTGCCGACCCGGCCCAGCCCTTCAGCGTGCGCGTGCACGACCTGCGCGGCAGCGAGGTCCGCGGCCTGAGCTTCGCAGACGGCGAACTGAACGTGTCGAAGCTGAGCCCCGGCATCTATTTGCTCACGCTGAGCGACGGCGCGGCCACCACGCACCAGCGCTTTGTGAAGGAGTAGCCGGAATAAACTACCTGCGCTTTCTTTGAAAAGAGGCCTGGCTGTGAAGCCGGGCCTCTTTTTTGTTTTCCATAATCGAGCAGCCCATGCAAAAGACAAAATGCATAACCTTTTCACAATGCACGAGGTAAGCGGAGCACCCCCTAGCTTCGCCCTTATGAAAACCCTCTATCTCCTTCGCCATGCCAAATCCAGCTGGAGCTTCGACGAGCTCAGCGACCAGGAACGTCCCCTCAACGACCGGGGCCGCGACGATGCCCCGGCAATGGGCCAGGCACTGGCCAAGCGCCGCATCTGCCCCGATTTGGTGGTGAGCTCGCCGGCCGTGCGCGCCATGAGCACCGCCGTGCTGGTGGCCCGCGAAATGCAGTACCCGCACGATAAAATTGTGGTGGAGTCCGGCATTTACG
Organism: Hymenobacter jeongseonensis; assembly: GCF_015694725.1. Taxonomy (GTDB): domain Bacteria; phylum Bacteroidota; class Bacteroidia; order Cytophagales; family Hymenobacteraceae; genus Hymenobacter; species Hymenobacter jeongseonensis. The sequence goes on from NZ_JADQDQ010000001.1 coordinate 680,714, forward strand.
GCGCCGATGTGGACGAGCTGCTGGCCATTATCCGCGACTTGCCCGATACGGCAAACATTGTGCTGCTGGTGGGCCACAACCCCACCATCACCGAAACGGCCAATGCGTTGTCGCCGAATCCCATCAACGACATGCCCACGGCGGCCGTGGTGTGCCTGCGTTTTGCCTGCGACCAGTGGAGCGAAGTGGGCAAAGCCAACGCCGAATTTTATTTCTACGACTTCCCCCGGAATGCGAGCTAGTGCCTCGCGGTGAGGCGCAGGACGTGAGCGGTGACCGAGCAAAAGGATAAAGCCCGGAAGTGGCTTTCCTTTCCGGAAAATCGTAGAGAAACCTCGGCCGTAAGGTTTGCATCCTGCGCAGCCTCATTTCTTCATTACCTCATTACGCCTCCACCCAATTGAAAACTCTTTCGCGTGACTTAAGCTGGCTGCGGTTCAATGCCCGCGTGCTGCAAGAAGCTCAGTGCCCCACCGTGCCGCTGCTGGAACGCCTGAAATTTTTGGCCATTTTCAGCAGCAACCTGGATGAGTTTTTTAAGGTGCGGGTGGCCACGCTGCGGCGGCTGGTGAAGCTGAAGAAAAAGACCCGCGCCCAGCTCGCCGACAACCCCAAGCGGGAGCTGCGCAAGGTGCTGGAAGAAGTGGGGCGCCAGCAGGAGGAATTCGGCGTCACGTTTCGGGAGCAGCTGCTGCCCGAACTCAACCGCCACCACATTCACCTGCTAAACGAAGCCGAACTGAGCGAAACGCAACGGGAGTGGACGGCGCGCTATTTCGAGGAAAAGGTGCGCGACTTGCTTTCGCCCGTGGTGCTGGACGACGCCATGCACCACCTCTTTCTGAAGGACCAGACCGTGTACCTCGCCTTCTACCTCCGCGAGCCCCGCAACCCCAAAGCGGGCATCGAGCCCGAGCGGGTGCTGCTGATGGAGCTGCCCACCAAGCGCCACGGTGGCCGTTTCGTGCGCCTGCCCGACGAAGGCGAGGAGCGGTACGTGCTGTTTCTGGACGACGTGATTCGCGTGGGCGCAGCCGAGCTGTTTCCGGCCTACCAGCGCGTGGAGGTGAACGCCATCAAGCTCTCCCGCGATGCCGAGCTGGACATCGAAGAAGAGGTATCGGGCGACCTGATGGAGAAAATCCGCAACAGCCTGAGCAAGCGCGCCACCGGCTTTCCGGCCCGCCTACTCTACGACCCCCAAATGCCCAAGGAGACGCTCCGGGCCATCAAGCAGAAAACCGGCATCACCGACGAGGAATTGGTAGAGGGCAGCCGCTACCACAACTTCCGCGACTTTTTCGGTTTTCCAGAATTCAGCGACCCCGGCTTTAATTACCCCGCCCGCCCGGCTCTGCCGCACCCCACGCTGCCGCGCACGGGCAGCCTGCTGGCCGCCATCGCGCAGCGCGACCACCTGCTGCACCCGCCCTACCAGTCGTTCGATTACGTGACGCGCCTGCTGCGCGAAGCCGCCACCGACCCGCGCGTGTCGGCCGTCAGCATCACGCTTTACCGCGTGGCCAGCAAGAGCGCCGTGGTAAAAGCCCTACTGAAAGCCGCCAAACACGGCAAGCAGGTGACGGTGGTGGTGGAGCTGAAAGCGAGGTTTGACGAAGAATCCAACCTCTTTTGGTCCGATAAACTCAAGCGGGCTGGGGCCAACGTCATTTTTACCCCGCCCGAACTGAAGGTGCATAGCAAAATGCTGCTGCTCACGCGCCGCGAGGCCGACGAAACCACGCGGCAATACGCGTATTTCAGCACCGGCAACTTCAACGAAAGCACCAGCCAACTCTACACGGACCACGGTCTGTTTACGGCCGATGAGCGGCTGACCCGCGAAGCCGCGGCCGTGTTTGAGTACCTACGCGACCAAAGCGTGGTGCCCAAGCTGGAGCAACTGTTGGTGGCGCCGTTTGGCCTGCGTCCGGGGCTTAATGCCCTCATTGACTACGAAACCAAGCAGGCGCAGAAAGGCAAAGAGGCATATATCATCCTCAAAGTGAACTCGGTGGAGGACCGAGGCATGATTGCCAAGCTCTACCACGCCAGCGCGGCCGGTGTGCGGGTGGAGCTTATTGTGCGCGGCATTGGCTGTCTGGTGCCAGGGCAGCCGGACTTTAGCGAAAACATCACCCAACACGGCCTCGTGGACCGTTTTCTGGAGCACAGCCGGGTGTACGTTTTCGGCCACGGCGGCGAAGAAAAGGTCTACGTGTCCTCTGCCGACTGGATGACCCGCAACCTCGACCGCCGCGTGGAAGTGGCCTTTCCCATTCTGGATGAGAGCCTGCGCGCCGAAGTGCGCCACTTGCTCGATTTGCAACGGAACGACACGGTGAAAGCCCGCGACTTTGAAAACAGCTACATCTTGGCCGATGCTGGGAAAAAACCAATGCAAGCGCAGGAAGCCACCTACACGTGGCTAAAAGGCCTAAAGCGGCGGCAACGAAAAACAGAAATTACTGGTTTGAAGCGCATTTAAAACGTCATGCAGAGCGCAGCGAAGCATCTCGCTCGGGTCAGTAATCCAATCGATTGAGTTACTACCACATGCGAGATGCTTCGCTGCGCTCTGCATGACGGGTGGAGTTTCTTTGTGTCCTTCAGGCCGTTCGCCTACGCTACGGCTCCGCCGCAACTCGAGCCGCTGCCAGCTGTGCAGCCGTAGCAGTGCTGGTTCACCACCACGCTGCGTTTGCTCAGCACCACTGCATCAAAATTGCGGATGTGTTGCGCAGTGCTGGCCACGTGCAAATCCAGCATCTGGTTGAAATCGCAGTCGTACAAGCCACCGTCCCAGCCCACGGAAATGGTGGTGCGGCACATCACGCCCGCAGCGGCGACGGGGTTGAAGGCATTTACCAGCTTCTCCATGTAGCCGGCGTAGTTGCCGGACTCGATGAGGTAGTCGAGGTAGCGGCTGACGGGAATGTTGGTGATGGCAAACAGCTCGTTGAAAACGATGCCAAAATCCTTTGCCAAGGCACGCTTGAACTGGTCTTGCAGGCCCTTCTGGGGCCCGGGCAGGAAGGCGCCGCTGGGGTTGTACACCAAGTTCAGCACCAGGCCCGAGCCTTCCACGCCATAGCCCACGGCGTTGAGCATATTCAGCGCTTTAATGGAATCAGCAAATACGCCGTCGCCGCGCTGGCGGTCGGTTTGGCCGGCGCTGTAGGACGGCAGCGAACTGACCACTTCCACGCCGTGCTGCTTGAAGAACTCGGGCAGGTCGTGGTACTTCTTGTTGGCCACGATGATGGTGAGGTTGCAACGCACCAGCACCTTGCGGCCCAGCTGGCTGATTTCCTCCACAAACCACCGGAAATCAGGGTTCATCTCGGGTGCGCCGCCGGTCAGGTCCACGGTTTGGATGTCGCTCTGAGCCAGTGCGTCGAGGCAGTATTGCATCGTTTCGCGGGTCATGATTTCCTTGCGGTCCGGCCCCGCGTCGACGTGGCAGTGCTTGCACACCTGGTTGCACATCTTGCCCACGTTAATTTGCAGCACTGCGGGTGCCACCGTCGCGAGCGGAAACAGCCCGGCGCCGCGCAGCTTTTCGTGAAACAGCGGCAAATGCAGCGTTTCGGCTACTTCCTGGCGCAGAACGGTGAGCTGAAAAGCCGAATCAGCCAGTTGGTGGCCCGTGGCCTTGAGTGACTTCATGTTTGAGAGGGAGTGAATAACAACTGAGGCCAGCGGCTCAGGGATATTACATGGAGAGGTCTTTCACCTTGTTCATCATCTGCACGCTGTGCACCAGCGTGGCGCCGCCCCGAATGGCCGCTGCTACGTGTACCGCTTCCATCATTTCCGGCTCGGTGCACCCTTTTTCCATGGTGTCCGACGTGTAGGCGTCAATGCAATATGGGCACTGCACAGCGTGCGCCACGGCCAGGGCAATAAGCGACTTTTCGCGCGCCGTAAGTGCGCCTTCGGCAAATACCGCCCCGTAATAGGAGAAGAATTTCTCCGCAAACTCGGGTTGGAATTCGGCGATGCCGCTGAATTTCTTCAGGTCGGAAGGATTGTAGTAGGTATCCATGGGGATTTTGAAAAGACGTACGGAATAGAAGTAAGCTGCGGGTTGGCAAGCGGTGTTATTCGTAGAAATGCCGCAGGCGTCGAATTGTTGTGAGGACTATCCAATCGCCAAGCCGCGGGAAATAAGTGTGGAGCAGCACGATGAGCCGGCCTAGTGCCGAAATTACGGTGCGCTGGCGTCGGCGCCGAATGTGGCCAAGAATGATGCTGGCTACTTCGACCTGCGTTTTTTGCCAGCGCGGTGGCCGGTGCGCAATAGGCACGGGCTGCCCGTCGGCCGCGAGCACGCGCTTCTCCGCATCGTTTTGCGTGAAGCCGATGTGCACCACGCCGAAGTGAATACCGGTGTGGGCCAACTCCAGCCGCAGGGTGTGGGCGAGATTGGCCACCGCCGCTTTTCCCGCGCAGTAGGCCGAGCCGCTGGGCATGCCATTGAGGGCCGAAATGGACGAGATAAATGTGACACTCCCTTGCGATTGGGTGAGGTGCGGCAGCGCGGCTTTGAGCGGATACACCGTGCCGTACACGTTGCTGTCGAGCACCTGACGGAACACCTCGGGTTGCATGTCGGCAAAGTAGCAGCGCATCGAAATGCTGGCGTTGGTAACCAGCACATCCAACTGGCCAAATTCCTGAATGGCGGTTTCTATCAGCCGCTCGCAGTCGGCGTAATCCGTGACGTCGGCCTGGCAGCTGGCCACCGCAAACCCGGCGGCGACAAACTGCCGGCGGGTGTGCTCCAGACGCTCGGCGTTGCGGCCGTTGAGGACCACGGCCCCGCCTTGCTCGCAAAACGCCCGCGCCGTTTCCCGGCCAATGCCCGACTCCGAACCGGTGATGACGGCCACCTTGCCCGCAAACGGCCCCTTCCGGACCGCCAGGGGCGGCCGGGGCAGCGTTGGGCTGGTGGCCGTAGCGGGGTTCGCGTCAAACATAGTGGTGTTCCTTAAACCAAGCGAAAGCTTCCCGAATAGCTTCTTCTAAAGCTGTTTGGGGTAGGCTAAGTTCGGCAGTAGCTTTTTGAACGCTAAAGTAATGGCCATCATTGGCCACAGCTACCATCGCGGGGTTGACCTGCGCGGGCTGCCCGGTTAGGCGGTACTTCCAGTCGCAGGCGGCCCCAAACAACTGGGCTACGGCCGCCGGAATCGGCCACCGCGGCGGCGGGCTGCCCATTACGCGGGCCATGAGGTGAAATGCATCGCAGTAGCTCAGGTTCTGATTGCCCAGGATGTACGATTCTCCCACCCGCCCCAGATTTAGGGCGTTGACGGTAGCTACGGCCACATCGCGCACGTGCACGTAGTTTTTGCCGCCGGGCGGGTAGCCCAGCAGCCGGCCCCGGTACAGCTCCAGCAGCAGGGCGTTGGAGGTGGGTTTGGCATCGCCCGGCCCCAGCATGAAGGTGGGGTGCACCAGCACGGCGGGCAGCTGCCAGTCGGCTACGGCTTGCAGCACACGGCCGGTGGCGGCGCGCTTGCTGTCCATGTAGTCGAGGCGATACTGAGCGCCGGCGTAGGGGCGGGTTTCGTCGCCGGGGTTGGCCAGGGTACCAAAGCCAAAGACGTTGGCTGTGCCCACGTATACAAACCGCTCCACTTGGGCCTGCCGCGCTAGGCGAAGCACGGTGGCCGTGCCGGCGTCGTTCACGGCCCACACGGCCGGGTTGCGGGCCGGGTTGACTTGCGCCAAAGCCGCCGCATGGATGATGGCCGTGCAGCCATCCGCCGCGCCGGCTACCGTGGCCGGCTGGCCAATGTCGCCCTCAAAACACTCTATGGGCATGTTTTGCAAGGGCGGCAGGGGAGAGGCTGCCAGGCGGTGTGGGGGCCGCACCAGCGCCCGTACGCCGTAGTTGCGCCGCAGCAATTCGGCCACGAGGTGGCGGCCCAAAAAGCCGTTGGCGCCGGTGACGAGGACAGTGGGCGGCATCAGCGGTAGTTGAGCATGGCCTTGTAGGTGCGGGCAATGCGGACGGGCGACACCTTCAGGAAAAACAGGGAGAAGGCCGTCAGGTTGGCGACTTGCACCCGCAGCCAGCTGTTGGTTTCATATTTCCGGGCCGACACGCGGACGTCTTGCGGCACAATGAAAAAGGAGGCGACTTTCCGAATACGGATAATGATTTCGAAGTCCTCCATGATAACAAACCGCTCATCGAACCCACCCAGTTGCTGAAACAGTGCCTGGGTAACGAACAGGGTCTGGTCGCCGCCGCGGCTCATGATGCCCGGAAAGCGCGTGCCGTAGCTGTTGAGGCGCAGTAGCGGATGGGTCGAATCGAACCGAAACCGGTAGCACCCGGCCGCGTGCCCCTGCGCCACGGCTGCCTGGATGGTGGCCACGTAATCGGGATGGATGCCCACGTCGGCGTGCACGAAATAGAGAATATTGCCGGTAGCGTGCCGGACGCCAAAATTCATTTGGGCGGCGCGGCCGGGCTGGGGGGCCAGCAGCACCGTGGCCCCGGCTTGGCGAGCGGCCTCGGCGGTGCCGTCGGGGCTGTGGGCGTCAATCACCAGCACTTCCACCGCTTGGCCTGCCGCAAAACGGCGTAGGTCCTGCACCAGCCGGCCAATATTTGCCGCTTCGTTGTAGGTGGGGATGATAACGCTAAGAATCATAAGGTAGAGCTTGAAAGAAGCACAAATTCCTTGTTTTTCGCGACCGTTTTCCAGCGTGGCTACTCAGTGGCAAAGAAGCTGCTGCGCGGTAACGAAAACAAGGCCGAACTACTTGGTAATGGCGTTGGAGAGGGGCGCCAGGCCCGGCAACGCAACCGTCAAATGCAACAGAAAAGGAGAGCGAACGGAATGCTTACGGAACTGCGGCCGGGGAGAGTTTGGCCCCTGGTCCAATCTTTGCCCCAACCAGGGCTCGTATATTCTGTTTATGAACAAGATGATAAAACTAACACACTTGCCCGCGCTGGTGGGACTCAGCTTTTCGGTAATGGCCCTGGCCGCGTTTAGCGCACCGGAAGCATCGTTGGCCGGAACGGAAAGCTACGTCATGCGCCGCGCCGCCGCGCCGGTAGACCACAGCGCCTACGACCGGCTGCTGAAAAAGCACGTCAACGAAAAAGGGCAGGTGAACTACAAAGGCTTCAAAGCCGACCAAAAAGAATTCGACCAATACCTGGCCCTGCTGAGCAAAAACCCGCCGGCCAAAAGCTGGAGTAAGCAGGAGCAGATGGCCTACTGGATAAACGCTTATAACGCCTACACCATCCGGCTCATCCTCAATCATTATCCGGTGCAGAGCATCAAGGACATTGGCTCGAAAATCAAGATTCCCTTCGTGACCACGCCCTGGGCTTCTAAGTTTTTCAGCATCGGCGGCGAGAAGATGAGCTTGGATAACATCGAGCACGGCATCCTGCGCAAGAACTACAACGACCCGCGCATTCATTTTGCGCTGGTGTGCGCCTCGGTTTCCTGTCCGCGGCTGCGCAATGAGGCGTTCACGGCCGAAAAGCTAGACCGTCAGTTGGATGACCAGGGCCGGGATTTCCTGAACGACCCGACCAAAAACAAGCCCGGTGCCGCGCAACTCTCCAAGTACTTCGACTGGTACAAGGGCGACTGGACTGCCAACGGCCAGTCGGTGGCCAAATGGGTGGACAAATACGCCAAAACCAAGCTAGTCAATCCCGACAAGGTTACTTATCTGGAATACAACTGGAATCTGAATGAGCAGTAAGCGGCGGCTGAGCGGCGGCTGGCTGGTCTTGGCCTGCCTGAGCCTCGCGCCAACTGCCAAAGCGCAGACGCCGAAAGAAACCCGTCGCTATGGCATTGAAGTGGCAGGCATTCGGGTGGGAACCATGACGGCGACCCGGCAGCTGCAGGCCGGCACCGACGTGCTTTACACGCTGGTGAGCGACGTGCAGGTGAAGTTTTTGTTCTACAACCTGAAAATTTATTACCAGGTCAACAACCGTTTCCGCAACGGCCAACTGCAGTTATCCACGGTGGAGGCGCACACCAACCAAGGCGATTTTATGTCCCGCGCCGAGTGGATGGGCGACCACTACGACATCGTGGCCGAGCAATACAAGCACAGCTACCGCGCCACCGAAAAGCAGCCGATTGCCTACGCCGTAACGAACCTATTCTTTGGCGAGCCGACCAACCAAACCAAGGCGTTTGCCGAATACTTTGGCGATTATTTCAGCCTCAGCCGGGCGGCGGCCCACACCCGCCGTGCCCTGCGCGATGGCCGCGAAGACGAATATCAGTACGCCAACGGCCAGTTGGTAACCATCATCAAAAAGAACCCGCTCAAGAATTTTGTCATTCGCCTGCTGCCGTAGGCGTGGCCGCTAGCGCCGCACGCCGGCTTTTTCCAGCAGCTTGCGCGGCGGCGTGATGAACAGCTCGAGGCTGGCGTACGGGGAGCCGTTGAACTTGGAGTCGATGATTTTTTCGCGGTCGTCGTTGGTGCGGTCGAAGGCGTCGAAGGCGTAGTTGTAGCGGTAGCCGGCCTCGGCGCCCATCCACAAGAAGCTCAGCAGCTCGCGCTCCCAGCGCAGGCGGAATTTGACCTCGGTTTCGCGCAACTCCAGGGTGCGGAGCGGTTTTTTGTCGGCAATGGGCGCGCCGTTGGGGCCAACGCGAGCCAGTTCATCGCGCAGCTTAATGATGTAGTTGTAGCCGTCGACGGTATAGCCCCCGTACAGAATGGACGACTCCGATATGTTGTAGCGCGCCGTTACCCGGGCCGGAAACAGGGCTTCAATGCCCCAGCGCTCATTGAACGTGCGGTTGTAAAGCACGGCCGGGTACACGCTCAGCCGCCCAAACGTGTAGCCGTACTGCAAGCCCACGCCCCACGAAAACTGTGGGCTGCGCTTCCACCCGTACACGGCCTCGGCCGAAAAGCGGAAATAGTCGGAGCGGGTCAACTCCGTGCTGGAGTTGTAGTCGCCGCTCAGCTCTCCTTTCACGCGGGCCAGGTACCAGTGTACCTCGTCGATGGGCCGCAGCACCACCACCTGAGCCGCCGTGCTTTTCAGGCCCTTGTCTTCGATGTTGCGGTACAGCTCGTAATCGGTGGTAGCAGGGCCATCGAACTGGAACTCCTCCCGCTCGTAGCTCAAGCCCACCACTACCTTCAGGTGCGGCCGGTTCCAGGCCGGAATGTAGCCTTTGATGGACAGGCGGGCATTTTTGTCGATTTTCCCGGCATAATTGCTGATGCCCACTACCTGGGCTTCCGACTTCACCCCAAACCGGGGCATGCGCTCGTAGCGCACTATCAGCCCCTTGCTCGGACCCATGCCGATGACCGACGGGTTGGCAAATACCTGCTGGTCGGGGAGAGTGTCGCGCACGATGGGCGCCGCCGGCGGGTACACCCGGGGGATTTGGGCCAGCACCACGCGGCCGGTACCTAGAAAAGCGGCCAAGCAGAGGCCGGAACGAAGAGCAAAAAGCCGATTCATAGAGAAACGCCTTGGTTGGAAAAGGCGGATGCTGCCCTTACGCGAAACATTGCACCAATGGCTAATTTCACGGATTGGAAGTCTCTAATTGGCCTACTCGCCGGAGTATTGGTTCATTGTCTGGTAAGGGTAGCGCTGCTGGTGCAGGGCGGCCACGCGCTTGCCCAGCAGCTCACGCAACTCCTCCAGATTGGTGCGTTCCTGGGCCGAGATGAACACCACCGGGTCGTGCAGCTTAGCCATGTAGGTGGCTTGCAGCTGCGCCAGCGGCGGGCGGGGCGCCGTGCCATCGTCCTCCGCGTCCAGCACCTCGCCGAAGGGGTCCAGCTCGGCATCGTCCTGCTTGTATTGGTCTATCTTGTTGAACACCAATAGCACCGGCTTGTCGGCCGCACCAATGTCGTTAAGTGTGTCGTTCACCACCTGAATCTGCTCCTCGAAACCGGGGTGCGAAATGTCCACCACGTGCAGCAGCAAATCGGCTTCGCGAATCTCGTCGAGCGTGCTCTTAAAGCTCTCAATCAGCTTGGTGGGCAGCTTGCGGATAAACCCAACCGTATCGGAAAGCAGAAACGGGGTTTGGTCGAGTACCACTTTGCGGGTGGTAGCGTCTACGGTGGCAAACAGCTTGTTTTCGGCAAACACGTCGGATTTACCCAGCACGTTCATCAGCGTGCTTTTGCCCACGTTGGTGTAGCCCACCAGGGCCACGCGCACCGAGCCACCACGGGCCTTGCGCTGGGTGTGGCTCTGCCGGTCGAGGTCTTCGAGCTTCTCCTTGAGGAAAGCAATCCGGTCGCGCACAATGCGTCGGTCGGTTTCGATTTCGGTTTCGCCCGGGCCTTTCATGCCCACGCCGCCGCGCTGCTTGTCCAAGTGAGTCCAGAGGCCGGTGAGGCGAGGCAATAAGTATTGATACTGCGCCAGTTCTACTTGGGTGCGCGAAGTGGCCGACTTGGCGCGCAACGCGAAAATGTCCAGAATCAGCAGCGAGCGGTCCACTATTTTTACCAGCAACTCGGCTTCCAGGTTGCGGAGTTGGGAAGGCGACAGGTCGTCATCGAACACCACCATGCTGGTGCCTTCGTGCTGCACCCAGGCTTTGATTTCGGCCAGCTTGCCCTCGCCCACATAGGTCCGGATGTCGGGCTTTTCGAGGCGCTGCACGAAGCGCTTGGTGGCGGTGGCGCCAGCGGTTTCAATCAGAAAGGCCAGCTCGTCGAGGTATTCGGTGGTTTGCGCTTCGGATTGGCGGCGCGGGGGCACGCTCACCAGCACGGCAGTTTCCTGCTCCTTGGCGGTGTCGTAGGCGCCGCCGGTTTTGGTGGCCACGTAGCTCGCTTTGGCGTTGTCGGTGGTGAAGTGCCGGGTGCTGGCCGCGGGCTTGCGGCCGCCGGAAGATTTATTTGCCATGGGGTCGTTATCTATTCAAAAGCCCTACGCAACGCAGGGGTAAAACGGTGCCTCGGCGCTATTAGCGCAAGGTAAGGGAGTAGGCCACCACCTGCTGCACCTGAGCGGCGGTAAGCGTCTTGCCGAAAGCCGGCATTTTGCCCATACCATTGGTGACCAAATAGCTACGGCCGAAAGCGTTGAGGTTGCTCTTGGTGAGGTCGTGGGCACCGCTAGCGCCTTTTTTGCCGTTGGTGCCGTGGCAGCGCACGCAGTTTTTTTGGTACAGCAGCTGGCCCGGCAGCACCGGCGGCCCGGCGCACGCCGCCGGGACATTGAAAAGGGGAAAGAGCAGCACCGCTGCCGCAACGCGTAGATTCATAGCCAGCACAACACACAATGAGCCCACAAAGTACCGGCCCAGCGCACGAATATTCCGTAAGGCCTCGCATTGCCGGGCGCAAGCCCGACCTTTGTGGCTCATTTTCCTCCCTCATACCGTCTCCTTCGTGCGCGTCGCCCTCGTCATCAACACCAGTTGGAATATTTGGAATTTCCGCGCCAGCCTTGTGCGGGCCTTGCAGGCGGCTGGCCACGAAGTACTGGCCATTGCCCCGCCCGATGACTACTCCGCGCGCCTCGAAACCGAGCTAGGCTGCCGATTTGTGCCCATTTTGATGGAGAACAAGGGCACCAATCCGGTCAAGGACGCCGCCCTGACGCTGCGCTTTTACAAGATTTACAAGCGCGAAAAGCCCGATGTGGTGCTGCACTACACCATTAAGCCCAACATCTACGGCAGCCTCGCGGCCAAGCTGGCCGGGGTGCCCAGCATCAACAACGTGAGCGGCCTAGGCACGGTGTTCATCATCAAGAATTTCGTGAGCAAAGTGGCCCTGGGGCTCTACCGCCTTGCGTTCCGGTTCCCGCACAAAGTGTTTTTTCAGAACGGCGACGACCGGCAGCTGTTCCTGGACAACGGCCTGGTGCGCCGCGAAATCACCGGCTTGCTGCCCGGCTCGGGTGTGGACACCGACAAGTTTCGACCCGCCGCGCAGTTCACCCGCCAGTCCCCGTTTGTGTTTCTGATGGTGGCGCGCGTGCTCTACGAAAAAGGCGTGGTCGAATATTTTGAAGCGGCCAAAATCATCCGCCAAGCCGTGCCTGGCACGCGCATTCAGCTGCTGGGCGGCCTCGACGAGGCCGGCGGCGTGGGGGTGCCCCGCGCCACGTTCGAGGAATGGCTCAAAAGCGGCGACATCGAATACTTGGGCCGTTCCGACGACGTGGCCGCCCACCTGCACCGCGCCGACTGCGTGGTGCTGCCCAGCTACCGCGAAGGCACCCCCAAAACCCTGCTGGAAGCCGCCGCCGTGGGCAAACCCCTCGTGACTACCGACGTGCCCGGCTGCCGCGAAACCGTGGTCGATGGCCGCAACGGCTACCTCTGCCAAGTGCGCAGCGGCCCCGATTTGGCCGCCAAAATGCTCCAGGTCCTCCAGCTTTCCGAAGCCGACCTGAAAGGAATGGGCCAAAACAGCCGTTACCTGGCCGAAACCAAATTCGACGAAAAACTGGTGCTGGACAAGTACTTGATGGCCGTAGCTGAAGTGCAGGGGTAGCCCGTCTCAATTAGCAGTGAATTCTCCTTCATAATTTAACAGAGAGGCGACGCGCACTTTTTGGCCTTTCTAACTTTGTTCCGATGGAAGTAAAGCATTTTCCCATATCTGGGCTTGTCGAGTTCGTTCCCCGTTTGTTTGCCGATGACCGGGGGTATTTTTTTGAAACCTTCAGCGCCCGTCTCATGGCCGAGGCCGGCGCCGATGCCCAATGGGTGCAGGACAACCAGTCGAATTCCAAAAAAGGCGTCCTGCGCGGCCTGCACTTCCAGCGCCCGCCCCATGCCCAAGCCAAACTGGTGCGCGTCGGCCAGGGCCGCGCCCTCGATGTGGCCGTTGATTTGCGCCGCGACTCGCCTACCTACGGCCAGCATCAACTGGTGGAGCTGACGGCCGAGCGCGGCAACATGTTCTACATTCCCGCCGGTTTCGCGCACGGCTTTATGGCCCTAGAGGACAATACTATTTTCCTCTACAAATGCAGCGACTACTACGCGCCCAGCGCCGAAGGCGGCCTGCGTTGGGACGACGCCGAGTTGAACATCAACTGGGGCACCGAAGTGGCACCTCTGGTGTCTGGCAAAGACGAGGAGTTGCCCGGTCTCAAGGATTTTGTGAGTCCGTTCTAGCAAGTGCGCCAGGATATTCTAAATCCCTAACCAGCTTCACTAACAACAGGCCGTTGCATAAGTGCAGCGGCCTGTTTTTGCTTCGTTACAGCAGCTCCACCAGAGTTTCCAGCGCCATGCCGCGGCTGCCTTTCACCAGCACTTGCTGGCCGCGCACCGGGTGCTGCGTCAGCCACTCGGCGGCTTCGGCTTTGGTGGGGAAATGCTGCACGTGCTCACTCGCTCCGGCGGCCGCGCGCATTTCCTGCCCGATTAGGAACACGGCAGGTAAGTTCAGTTCGGCCAGCAGCTGGCCGAGTTGGCGGTGTTCGGCAGCGCTGTCGTTGCCCAACTCAAACATGTCGCCGAGGATTGCTAGCTTGCTTTGCCCGGGCGCGGTCGGGCGCGCGGCAAAGCTGCGCAAGGCGGCGGCCATGCTGCTGGGGTTGGCGTTGTAGGCATCCAGCAGCAAGTCGTTGTGGGCCGTGCGCAGCAGCTGCGAGCGGTTATTCTGCGGGTTGTAGTGCGCCAGGGCAGTAGCCACCTTATCGGTGGAAACGCCGAAGTGCAGGCCCACCGCGGCGGCGGCGGCCAGGTTGGGAAAATTGTAGTCGCCGGTGAGCTGAGCGGCTACGTCGGTGCCATCGGCCAGGCGTAGGGCCACGGCATGGTCGGCGGCCAGCAGCGTGGCGGGGTAAGTGTCAGTCGGGCCGGGGTAGGTGAGGCGTGTGGGCACGGCAGCGGCCAGCGCGGGCAGCTTGGCATCGAGGGTGTTGACGAAGGCCGTGCCGCCTGTCCGGGCCAGGTAGTCAAACAGCTCGCCTTTGCCGAGGGCCACGCCCTCGGCTCCGCCAAAGCCTTCGAGGTGGGCCTTGCCAATGTTGGTGATGAGGCCATGGCTGGGTTGTGCCAGTTCGCACAGTTCCGCAATTTCGCCGCGGTGGTTGGCACCCATTTCAATCACGGCGAAGTCGTGTTCGCCCGCCCGCAGGCGCAGCAGCGTAAGCGGCACGCCAATGTGGTTGTTGAGGTTGCCAATGGTGGCCAACACCCGGAATTTCTGCGCCAGCACAGCCGTAAGCAGTTCTTTGGTGGTGGTTTTGCCATTCGAGCCTGTTACGGCGAGCACGGGCATGTTGAACTGCTGCCGATGGTGCCGGGCCAGTTGCTGCAGGGCCACGAGCGGGTCGGGGGCGAAGGTGTAGCGCGCCGGGTCGCTGGCGGCCAAGTCGGCATCGTCCACCACGGCGTGGCGGGCGCCTTTTTCCAGGGCTTGGGGCGCAAACTCGGCGGCGCGAAAACTGGGGCCGTTCAGGGCAAAAAACAGTGTGCCGGGTTGCGGCTGGCGCGAATCGGTGCTGACATGGCCCCCCGCGGCCAGATAGTGGGTGTAGAGCAACATGGTGCAGGTGAACTGAAAGGGCAAACCAAGTGTAAATTGCTGCAAAGGTGGGCGTGATTTTTGTACCCACTCTCATTCTGCTCTCTCAATTCTACTGCTGATTCGTGCTTATGCATCGCTCCTACGTTTTTTTGCTGGCGATGCTGGCATTTTCTTTCGCGGCCGCCGCACAATCAGGAACAGGGTTTGGGTTTGAATTCCGGCCGGCGGCAGCAGTCGTGCACGGGGCCGACACCTTGCGCAATGCCTGGACGGGCGGCTTGAACACGCCCCAGTTCAGCACCCTCGACCTGAACGATGACGGCCAGGACGACTTGTTTGCCTTCGACCGCGAAACCAGCCGGGCCTATACGTTTCTGAGCGTGGCCGCGCCGGGCACGGCGGCGGGCCGCCGCTGGGCCTATGCCCCACAGTACGAGTCGCTCTTCCCGGCCGACCTGCAAGGCTGGGCCCTGCTGCGCGACTACGACTGCGACAGCCGCCCCGACTTGTTTACCTATTTCAACAACGGCGAAATCCGGGTGTTCCGCAACGTGCTGGCCAACGGGCGCCCCAGCTTTCAGCTCACCACCAACCAGATTCGGTTTTTCGGCGGGTTCACGGGCACCGCCAACCTCACCCTGGGCGGCTACAACATGCCGGCGATTCAGGACGTGAACGGCGACGGCAAGCTCGACATCATGAGTTATGATTTTGTCAGCGCATCGTTTATTGAGCTTTACCTCAACACCAGCCCCGGTACCTGCGGCAACGCCCTCACCTTCACGCTCAAAACCGACAACTGGGGCGGCATTCAAACCTGCCACGACTGCGCCAGCTACAAGTTCAATGGCCAGCCGTGCTTCACGGCCCGGCCGCTGCACACCGGCGGCCACAGCCTGCTGCTGGTTGACCTGGACGGCGACGGCGACCAAGACCTGCTCGACGGCCGCGACAATTGCCCGGAGCTGGTGAGCCTGCTCAACCAGGGCACGGCCCTGGCGCCGGTGCTCACGCAAGCCAGCGTCAGCGCCAGCTTTCCCTCGGCTGCCACGCCGGTGCGGGTGCCGGTGTTTCCGTCGGGCTACTACTTCGATGCCAACTTCGACAGCCGTCCCGATTTGGTGGTGGCGCCCAACATGTTTACCAACCTCGAAGACCAGGTGAGCCTGCGCAACAACGTGCAGCTCTTCGAAAATACGGCCGCCAGCGGGGCGCCGGCGCTTGCGTATCGCGCCGCGGGCTTCCTGGCCAACGAGGTGATTGACGTGAGCGAAGGCGCTGCGCCCACCTTTGGCGACCTCGACGGGGACGGGCTGCCGGATATGCTCATCGGCAACCACGCCGACCGCGTGGGCGGCGTGTACCGCGCCAACCTGACGCAGTACCGCAACGTGGGCACCCGCGCGCGGCCGGTGTTCAGCTTCGTCACGGCCGATTACCTGGGCCTGGCCGCGCAACGCCTGCTAGGCCTCAAGCCCGTGCTGGTGGACCTGAACCGTGACGGCGCCCTGGACCTGGCCTATAGCGCCTGGAACGGTAGCACCAACAGCCTTTATTATATCCTGAATACCGCTGCGGGGGGCCAGCCCGTGGCGTTTAGCACGGCCACGGCCGTTGCGTTCAAGCCGCAGGGGGCCGCCGGTACGGGCGTGCTGCCCCATGCTCTGGGCGACGTACCCAGCTTTGCTGATGTTGACAATGACGGGTATGTGGACCTGCTCATCGGCACCAACGAAACCCGTGAGGCGGGCATGAGCCTGCGATATTTCCGCAACCGCGGCCGCGGCCCGTTGGATAGTGCTTTCGTGCTGGTCGACAATGATTTCGGTCGCATCCGGACGGCCAGCGGAAGCCGCCCAGCCAACCTGAGCCCAACCGTGGCCGACTTCGATGGCGACGGCTTACCCGACTTGCTCACCGTCGACGCGGCGGGCGTGCTACGCTTCTTCCCCAATTACCGTGCCCAGAGCATCCTCTTTTCGGAACGCACCGATTTACTGCACAATCCATTAACCGGCCAATACGAGCCCACCCGCCTGGGGCAGAGTGCCAACGCCCGCTACGCCCTGGCTGCCGCCGACCTGAACGGCGACGGAGCGCCCGAACTCCTCGTGGGCACGCAGGCAGGCGGCTTGCTGAGCTACGGCACCCGCAACCGTACCATCACCCCCACCCGGGGCGAAGCGGCCCGCACCTTGGCCCTCACCATCTACCCGAACCCGGCCACTGCCAGCGTCACGGTCGAAACCGCAGCTCCCACCCGCCTCACCGTGCTCGACCTCACCGGCCGCGTGGTGCAAACCGGAGCCCAGGCCCAGCGTCGGCACCTCCTGAACCTGAGTGGGCTGACGCCCGGCGTGTACCTCGTGCGCGCGACCGGAACCAACGGCTCGGCCGCCGTGCAGCGGCTGCTGGTGCGGTAGCGCCACCAAGCGCGCGTATTGCCGTTTCGCTTTCACCGAGAACCAGCGCGGTTGGGCCACGCTACGCCCCATTCCTACGCATTGCGGCAAAATTAAGAAACGCACTTGTCTGGGCGTAACGGCAAAGTCAACGGTGAGCTGGTATTGGCGTACAAGAGATTTTTATCCTGTATTATTGATGAATACGGAATAAAATCAACTGTTTCATTGCCAATATGACCAACTTGGTTATTCTTACTTACGGTAGTGAAACAGAGTACAAACGGGGCATTCTGGCCGTGCTTAGTTACTGTGCGTGGGCGTCGGAAGCAGCCGAAACGGGCCAGGTGCTGGTTTTTACTGATAACGCAGCGTACTTCCGCCCCTTTTTCACCGGCTTGCAGGTAACGTTTCGGGAACTGACGCCGGAAGATATTCGCACCTACCAGGGGCCTGCTGCTTTTGTGCATCGCCTGAAGGTGGCGGTGATTGATGAAGTGCTGCGCCGCTATCCGGAAGACAATCTGCTCTACCTCGATGCCGATACGTTCGTTTTCGCGGACCCCCGGCCACTGGTGGCGCAGATTTCGCCCACCACCAGCTTGATGCACGCACTGGAGTATCCGCTGGACAGCCCCAGTGGCGAAGGCGGGAAGGAGCGGGCGCAACTGCTCCAGTTGCTGGCGCACGAAACCTTCCAAACTTCCCGGGGCGAAGAGCAATTCTTGCCTTCCCACCATTCGTGGAACGCGGGGGTGCTCGGGCTGTCGGCTTCGGCCGCCGCCTACATGGCAGACGTTTTGGTGCTAACCGATGCGTTTTATGCCGGCTCGGAATCTCACATCAGCGAACAACTGGCTTTCTGCCTGGTGCTGCAAACTCGGTCCAGCCTCCGCGCCAGCGACCAAGTGGTGTATCATTACTGGCAGGGCCGCGAAAAGCTGGCCGTTGATGCGCTGCTTGCCGCGGTGCTGACGGATTCCTTCGCAGCCTCGCCGCTGGAGAAAAAAAGAACGGTTATGCGCCAGTTCACCCGGCAGCTCCCCGCCCGCATCCGCGATTATTTGCACGCCCACCCCGAAATTGAGCTGCGCGACCAAGCCATTGCTGCGCTACACGGCCAACACTTCAAGACCGGCTACCAGCTGGCATGGCGCTACTTACTTAAAAAGCCCGGCGACACACAGTTCATTCGGGTGCTGCTTTACTACACCCGGCGGGGGCTGAAAAGAAGGGTCAGCAGTTTGCAACAATCCTAAGCGTCGGCTCTTACCCCAGCAGCTCAAAGGCGTCCCCATCGTTCAGGGCCGTAAACTTGGTCCGAAACTCGTCAAGCTCCGCCCGGCGCAGGGTGTGCGTGAATACGCCGGCGCGGTCGTTGGCTTCAACCAAATAGTTGCCGCGGGCATCCAGCAGGGCCGAGTCGCCCGAATAGTCGTGGCCCAAGGCATCGCGGCCGATGCGGTTCACGCCCAAGGCGCAGGCCACGTTCTCGATGGCGCGGGCGCGCAACAGGGTCGCCCAGGCGGTGCGGCGCACGGCGGGCCAATTGGCCACGTACAGCAGCAGGTCGTAGGGTTCGGTGGGCTGGTTGCGGCTCCAAACGGGGAAGCGCAGGTCGTAGCACACCAGCGGGCAGATGCGCCAACCGCGCCACTCCTCCACGAGGCGAGCGCTGCCGGGCGTGTAGGTGTGCTGCTCGCCGGCCAATGTAAACAGGTGGCGCTTGTCGTAGCTGCGCAGGCTGCCATCGGGCCGCACCCACAGCAGGCGGTTGAAATAAGCATCCCGCTCTTTGATGATGACGCTGCCCGTGACCACGGCGTTGTGCTGCGCGGCTTGCTCGCGCAGCCACGCCACCGTGGGGCCGTCCATGGTTTCGGCTTGCTCCGGCGCCTCCATGCTGAAACCCGTGGTGAACATTTCGGGCAGCACAATCAGGTCGGTGGGGCCGGTGATATGGCTGAGATGCTGCGCGATGCTCGCCCGGTTGGCCACCGCATCGTGCCAGTGCAGTTCGGTTTGAAGAAAAGAAACGGTGAGGTCAGCCATGCGGATTATGGGTCAGAATTAATCGAATGTAATAGGCCGTCATGTTGCGCGCAGTCGAAGCATGACGGCCTTTTCATTAGAGGTGGAAATGCATCCTTTTCTACCGCAGCCGTTCGGCCGCGGCGGCCAGCGTGGCGGCTTCTTTCGCGAAGCAAAACCGAATCAGCCCGTCGTCAAACCCGTCGTGGTAGAAGGCCGAAACGGGAACCACGGCCACGCCTTTTTCGCGGGCCAGGTAGTGGGCAAAAGCCACGTCGGTGGCTGGGGAGAAGGCATCGTAGCGCGCCAGCTGAAAATACCCGCCGGGCACGGGCAGCAATTCCCACCCGGCCCCAGCCAGCAGGGCGCGGAATTCGTCGCGCTTCTGTTGGTAAAAGCCAGCCAGGCCGCGGGCATGGGCGTCGGCAGTATCGGCAGCCAGCACATCGGCCAGGGCGTGTTGGGTGGGCGTGCTCACGGCAAACGTGACGAACTGGTGCACCCGGCGTACCTCCGCCGTGAGGGCAGGCGGGGCAATGCAGTAGCCCACTTTCCAGCCCGTGGCGTGGTAGGTTTTGCCAAAGGAAGAGAGCACGAAGCTGCGCTCGCGCAGCTCGGGGTGCTGGCGGGCGCTCATGCACGGGGTGTCGTCGAACACGAGGTGCTCGTACACTTCGTCGCTCAGCACCAGCGCGTCGGTGCCGGACAGCAGGCGGGCCAGCTGGTTCCAGTCGTCGGCCGTGAAAACGGCGCCGCTGGGGTTGTGGGGCGTGTTCACCATTACCAGGCGGGTGCGGGGCGATACCACCCGGCGCACGGCTTCCCAGTCGGGCCGGAAGTGCGGGGCGGGCAAGCGCACGTAACGCGGCACCCCGCCCTGCAGCCGGATGGCCGGTCCGTATAGGTCGTACGCGGGCTCAAACACCAGCACTTCATCGCCGGGCCGGACTACGGCGGCCAGTACAGCGTACAGCGCTTCGGTGGCGCCGGCCGTGACGGTGATTTCGGTGGCCGGGTCGGGGGCGGGGGCATCGGCGTGCAGGCGCGCTACCTGGGCGGCAATGGCTTCGCGCAGCCGCGGCAGGCCCGGCATGGGAGCGTACTGGTGGTGGCCCGGCGTGCGGGCGTGGCGGGCCAGGGCTTCGAGCAACTCCTGCGGCGGGTCGTAGTCGGGAAAGCCCTGGGCGAGGTTGATGGCGCCCGTTTCCTGGGCCAGCAGGGTCATTTGGGTGAAGATGCTGACACCAATGTCGGGAAGCTTGGACTGAAGCAAGGTGGTAAGGGTTGGGTAATGCGGAAGAAGGCAGACGAAGAAACAGACAACTCCCCGCCTTACCAAGGCAGGGAGTTGTCTGTTTCTTCCGAATGGCTACAAATAAATCTGAAACGTGGTGCCTTCGCCCACGGTGCTGCTGACTTCCAGCCGGCCGCCGTGGTTTTTCACGATGCGATTGACCAGGTACAGCCCCATGCCCGTCCCATCAACGTGGGTGTGAAACCGGCGGAATAGCTGAAACAACTGCGGGCCGAACCGCTCCATATCGATACCAATGCCGTTGTCCTGCACCGTGAGCACGGGGCCGCCCGTGGCCGCATTGGGCGTGCAGCTGATGCGGATGAGGGCCGGCCGGGCAGGGTCGGCGTATTTCAGCGAGTTGCTGATGAGGTTGAAGAGCAGGCTTTGCAGGTTGGGACGCACGAAGGTGACCACGGGGCAGGTGGCAAAGTCCAGCTCAAATCTGGCACCGGTCTGCGTCACCTGGTCTTGCAGGCTGGCCACGATTTCGGCTACCAACGGGTCCATTTCCACGCTTTCGGCGGGTACTTCTTGCTCTTGCCGCTGCCCGCGCACAATCGCACTAAGGGAATCGATGGTGCCAAAAATCTGCCCCAGCGCCCGCTCAAAATAAGTAATAAGCTTGATGGCGTCGGGGTCGCGGAAGTAGGCCGTGCGCGTCAGTTCTTCAAAAATGCCGGCCATGTTGTTGATGGGCTGCTTGAGGTCGTGCGAGGCGGTGTACACAAAGTTGTCCAAGTCCTCGTTGGTGCGCACCAAGCGGGCGTTTTGGGCCTCGAGCTGTTGTTGCACTTCCTTTACTTCGTGCACGTCGGTGTGGGCGCCCACCCACAAGGTGATTGCACCGGTGTTGTCCCGAATGGCTTCGGCCCGGACCAGAAACCACCGGTAGTTGCCGGCGTGGTCGCGCCACCGGTTTTCGTCCATGTAGGGTTCGCCGGTTGCCAGGCTGTGGCGCCAGTTGCGCACGGTGGTGCCCAGGTCGTCGGGATGCACAAAGTCCTCCCATCCCCAGTCCTGCAACTCGTCGGCGCCGGCGCCGGTGAAATCGTACCAGCGTTGGCTGAAGTACGTTGGGATGCCATCGGGTCGGGCGGTCCAGGTCATCTGGGGCAGGGTTTCGAGCAGCTGCTGGAAGCGGGCCTGGCTCGACAGCAGCTGCTCCTGCAGCACGCGCTGCTGGTGCACGTCGGTGTTGGTGCCGTACCATTTCAGCACCTGGCCGCCGGGGGCCCGGCGCGCCTGGGCCTGGCCCAGAAACCAGCGGTACTCGCCGTCGTAGCGGCGCAGGCGGAACTCGGCCTCGTAGTAGCGTTGGGTAGCAATGGCGTGGTCCCAGCGCGCCTGCATGGGGGCGTGGTCGTCGGGGTGCACGAAGTGGAGCCAGTGCGCGGCGCCGTTCTTCTCCATCGACTCGCCCACGTAGGCCGCGGTGCGGTGGTTGAAAAAGTCGACGGTGCCGTCGGGCTGGGCCGTCCACACCTGCTGCGGAATGCTCTCGGCCTGAATGCGCAGCTCTTCTTCGCTGGCCCCGAGGCGGTTTTGCAGCTGGCGCAGTTCCGTTACGTCGGTGTTGGTGCCAAACCAGCGCAGCACTTCCCCGGTGGCCTCGTCGCGAATGGGCCGGGCCCGGCTTAAAAACCAGCGGTACTGCCCGTCGTGGCGCCGTAGCGGGAACGTGTCTTCCCACGGCTCGCCGCTGGCAATGCTGGCCAGGAAGCGTTCCGAGATGCCTTTCGCCAACGCCGGGTCGTACGCCTGTTTCCAGCCCCCGCTCTGCACTTCCTCCACGGAAGTGCCCGTGTAGTCGTACCACTGCTGGTTGTACCAAAAAATATTGCCTGTGGGGTCGGCAATCCAGGCCAGTTGGGAAATGTTGTTGGCCAGGGCCGCAAAATCGGCCCGGCTGCGGGCCAGCTCTTCGGTGCGCTCGTGCAGCTCCTCAATGTCGAGCGTGGTACCAAACCAGCGCACTACTTCGCCCGTGGCCGGGTCAAGCTCCGGAGTCGAGCGCGACAAGTGGCGGCGGTACTGCCCGTCGTGGCGGCGCAAGCGAAATTCGTCTTGCCAGGTTTGCCGGGCGTTGAGTTGCTGCGCAAACGACTGGCTCAAGGCCGGCAGGTCGTCCGGGTGAATGGCCGCCGCCCAGCTCCTGACGGGGTCAAACGCAACCGGCGCCTGCCCGGTATACGCAAACCATTGGGGAGAAACGTACTCCGGGCTGCCATCGGCGGCGGACTGGTACGAGATGAGGGGCAGGCTTTCGGTCAGCAGGCGCAAGCGCTGGTCGGCGGCCTGGGCTTCGGCCTGCGCGGCTTCGGCCCGCTGGCGAATGTGCACCCGCTCGGTTACATCGAGGGCAAAGCTCAGAATGCCAGTCACCTGGTCCCGCTCGTCGCGCAGCGGAATGTAGGTGTGGTCCACGTACAGCATCTGCGGATTGGATGCCGTTGAGCTGCCCAACTGAATGCGTACTTCCTGCCCGATGTAGGTTTCTCCGGTTTGGTACACCTTGTCCAGCAATTCGACAAACCCCTGTTTCACTACCTCCGGCAATACTTCGGCCACCGGATGGCCCAACTGAATGCGCCGCCCGGCCATTTCCTGATACCGCAAGTTGAAGAACGAGTAGCGGTGGTCGGGGCCTTGCAGCGTGGCCACCAGGGCCGGCGCCTGGTCCAAAATCAAGCTGAGCTGGCGGTCCTTGGCTTCCAGTTGGCGCTGGGTTTGGCGTAGCTCGTGCACGTCCAGCATGTAGCCGTAGCGCTGGCGGAGCTGGCCGTCAATATTCAATTCGGGTACGGCCTCGGTCAGGAACCAGCGGTACTGGCCGTTGGCCCCGCGCAGGCGCACCTCTACCCGGCCCAGCTGGGCGTAGTTGATGCTTTGCTGAATGAGCCGCTCGGCCTTTGCCCGGTCGTCGGGGTGCAGGCGGTCGGCCCATTCGGCATCCACTTCGGCCCAGGCGCCGCCGGGTTGCTGGCCCGTGAAGGTGTACCACTGCGGGCTCATGTAGGTGGTGCGGCCTACGTTATCGGTGGTGAAGGTGATGATGGGCAGCACTTCGGCTTGGCGGCGCAGGCGCTGGTCGGCGGCCCGCACTTCGCCCTGCAGCACTTCGGTTTCCCGGCGGGCCAGCACTTGCTGCGTCACATCGACCCCAAACGCCATGATGCCGGTGGCCTTGCCCTGCTCGTCGCGCAGCAGCTGGTAGGTGAAGTCGAGGTACAGCAGCCGGCGCTCGTCGCCCGTCCCGGACAGTACCTCAAGGGGCATGGCCCGGCCCTCAAAGGTTTTGTTTGATTGGTACACACTGTCGAGCAGCATCACAAAGCCCTGCTCCGCTATTTCGGGCAGGCACTGGCCCGCGGGCTGGCCCAGGCGGGGCCGGTGCAGCATTAGCTCGTCGTAGGCGGCGTTGGTGAAGGTGAAGCGGTGGTCGGGGCCGGCCACGGTGGCAATCAGGGCCGGTGCCTGGCCCAGAATCTGGCTGAGCTGCTGGTCTTTGGCCTCCAGGCGGGCCTGGGTTTCGCGCAACTCGTGGATGTCGAGGTCGGAGCCGAACCACTGCCGCGAGCGGCCGGCGGCCTGGGCGTCTTCCAGCGGTTCGGGCATTCCTTGGCTCAGAAACCAGCGGTACTCGTCGTCGTGGCGGCGCAGGCGCAGTTCGTAGCGCCAGGGCGTGCCGTTGGCCAGGGCCGTGGCGTAGTGCTGCTTCGCCAGCGCCTGGTCGTCGGGGTGCACCCGCGCCTCCCATATCTGGTCCAGGTCATCGGCCGGACTGCTGCCGGTGTAGGCGTACCACTGGGGACTCAGGTACAGCACAGCCCCTTCCTGGTTGCTGATGAAGGTGATGGAAGGCAGGTTTTCGGTGACGCGGTGCAGGCGCTGGTCGGCGGCCTGGGCTTTGGCGGCCAGCGCTTCGTTGCGCAGACGGGCCTGCACCTGCTCGGTCACGTCGAGGCCGTAGGCGAGCACGCCCGTGCCCTGTTCGCCATAGAGGGGCAAATACCCGAAGTTGTTGAACCGCTCCTGTAGCTCGCCCGTGGTGGGGTCCACCAGTTCGGTGCGTTCCTCGTAGCCAAAAACGGGCTGGCCGCTGTCGCGCACTTTCTGCAGCAGCTGCACGTAGCCCTGCGCGCTGACTTCCGGCAGGCTTTCGGCCACAGGCCGCCCTACCGCCGCGCGGGTGCCCATGGCTTCGCGGGCCCGGGCCGATAGGAAGGTAAACTGCAGGTCGTCGCCTTCCATGGTGGTGACGGTGAGCGGCAATTGGTCTAGAATGCGCTGGGTGCGCTGTTGTTGGGCCACCAGCAGCTGCTCGTTGCGTTGGTGGTCGTTCACGTTCAGCAGGCGCAGCAGCAGGAAGCGCGGCGGGCCGGCCTCTGGCCCCGGGGGGGGCACCGGTTGCAAGGTGGTTTCCCAGTAGTTAGGGGCGGCTGCTGTGGCCGCGGTGCCGGGCCGGGCGGCCGAATTCCAGTCGGGCTTGAGCACCCGGGTGGCGCCCGCCCGGGCTTCGTGCAGTGCGCCGTCCCACGCTTGCGGAGCCGCCAACTGCTGGCCCGCCGCGGCCAGGGCACTGTGCAGGGCTGCAGCCGGTTGGCCAATGATGGGCTGCCCGTCTGGGCGCAGCAGCGCCGCCATTGCGGTATTTAGTGCCAGCACGGTGCCATCGGGGGCCAGCGCGGCAAAAGGCGCGGGCAGCGCGGCAAACAACAGCTCAAAATCCAGAGCAGGAACGGCAGGTGGGAGCATATAGGACGAGGACAGCGAAACGCGGCCGGTGGCAAACGGCTTGCTTTATTCAAAGATAGGCGGCGAGCACGGCGCTTGCGTGATTCGCCAAAAAAGCCCCGGCCAAGGTGGTCGGGGCTGCTTTGCCAATGCCGGCATTGCGGTATTGGGGGCCTTAAAGCGGCGACTTCAAATCTTTGGCAAACGCTTTTTGCACGTGTTCTACTTTGCGCGCCGATACGTTGCTGATGTAAGGGTTTTCGGGGTGCAGGCGGTAGTAGCCCTGGTGGTAGTCCTCGGCGGGCCAGAACTTTTTGAACGGAACCACTTCGGTCACGATTTTGCCGCCGTACACCTTCGAGGCGTTGACGCGGGCGATGGTGGCCTCCAGCACCTTCTTTTCCTGCGGCGTGCGGTAAAAAGCCGCCGAGCGGTACTCAGGGCCGATGTCGTTGCCTTGGCCGTTGCGTTGGGTGGGGTCGTGCGAGGCGGTGAAGAAAATATCGGCCAGCTTCTGGTAGCTGATGACTTTGGGGTCGTAGTAAATCTGCACCGTTTCGGTGTGGCCAGTGGTTTTGTCGGCCACTTCCTCATAGGTAGGGTTGGCCTTGGTGCCGCCAGCGTAGCCGCTTACCACTTGCTTCACGCCTTTGAGCTGCTCAAAGGCTTCTTCTTGCGCCCAGAAGCAGCCGCCCGCAAAGGTGGCCATGGCCAAGCCGTTTAGGTTGGCGGGGGCGAAGCCGGCCGTGGAGCGCGGTGGGTTCTGCGCATCGGCGGACTGCTGGGTACCGCAGGCAAAGAGGAAAGCCAGGAAGCTCAGGCTAGCCAGGGATTTCAATCGGTTTTTCATGGAAAAGAGAAGACAGAAATGGTGCCGGAACCAGTGAATCTGGAAAGGAAGCGCCCGAATCCAATAAAGTTTTTTTGGCGGCGAAATCCGCGCCGGCCGCGCCGGCACTGCGCACGGTGAAACAAGCCGAAAAAGCGCGGCAAAGTTCAGCTTCGGCCAAGGCAAATGTTGTTGGAAGGCGCGCGTTGGAGCGGTGATACGTATTTATAAATTCCGAATAAATGCCCTTTAAGCATCTTTGAAACCACTATTTTTTTAAATTAGCGTCGGTATTGTATCCCGTGCTACGTATTTGCCGTAGCATGGCGCACTGCTCCAACCTGTTGCTATGTACTTGCAAACTTTACTCGACAACCCCCACGTTACTATTTCCTACGACCACCTGAACGAATGGATTTATGCTGACTGGCACGGGAATCAGGATTTGGCAAGCGTGCAGCACGGCTGCCGGGAAATGCTTCGGTTTATGGTGGAGTGCCGCAGCAGCAAAGTGCTGAACGACAACACCCGGGTGACCAGCATGTGGAGCGAGGCCGCCGAATGGGGCGGCACCGAGTGGTTTCCGGCCATGACGGACGCCGGCCTGAAGTTTTTCGCCTGGATATACTCGCCCAACGTCTACAGCCGGCTCTCAACCGACCTCACCCTGCAATTCACCCCCGATGCCCCGGTGGTGGGCACGTTCGACGACATTGCAACGGCCCAGGCGTGGCTCAAGCAACTGTAAAGAATGCCCCACCGGGCGAATTTATTCGCGGTAGATTTTGCTGAACCAAACGCCTGTCCGACCAAGGCAGCCGCCGCGCTCTTCCGCATCATAGCGGAAGAGCGCGGCACCGCTACGCTTAAAGACCAGCGCATACTGCACCAGGACTTGGGTGGGAACGAACGCCACACGCAAGGGGGAGGCTTCTCAGATGCGCCTGACCGAACTGGTTGAGCACGGCTATATTTGGCTGCCCAGTACTAACCGGGCCACCCCAATTCGCCAGATGGGTGCGTTGCTGCTCTGAGTCCTCTACCCAATACGTCATGCTGCTTTCCACCCGTTTGCGTTCGCGCCGGCTTTTGTCTCTATTAGCCATGGTGGCGCTACTGGCAGGCGCTGCTGCGTTCCGCCTGCCGCCCGACGATGAGGTGGTGCGGCGAATTGTGGAGGGCGTTCAGCGGTATTACGGCGCGGCCTTGCCCGAGAAAGCCTACCTGCACCTCGACAAGGCTTGGTATACCGCTGGCGAGACCATTTGGCTAAAAGCCTACGTGGTAGACGCCCGCCTGCACCGGCCCGATACGTTGAGCAAGGTGCTGCACGTGGACCTGCTAAATGCCAACAACCAAGTAGTGGCCCGCCGCAACCTGCTACTGGCAGGAGGCCTGGCGCCCGGCGATATAGCCCTGCCCGACACCCTTACCCCCGGCAACTACACCCTCCGCGCCTACACCGGCTGGATGCGAAATGCCGGCCCCGATTTCTTCTTTTCCCGTCGTTTGGCCGTGTGGCCAGCCGCTCCGGTTGATGCCCCGGATTCGAATCCGGTGGCCGTTCGGGCGCGGGCGGCGGCCGCTTTTCGCGCCGCTGCTGCCGTGGCAGCCCCGCCCGACGTCCAGTTTTTTCCCGAAGGCGGCAACCTAATTGCAGGCCTGGAAAATACAGTGGCCTTCAAAGCCACCAACCACGACGCCCACGGCCTCGATATGCAGGGCCAGGTGTTTGATGCGGAAAACCGCGCGGTGGCCTCTTTTCGCAGCAGCCACCTGGGCATGGGCACCTTCACGTTTACACCGGTAGCGGGCCAGCGCTACCACGCCGTGGTGGCTCCGGCCGCCGCACCCACTACGGTGCCCTTGCCGGCAGTGCAGGCAACGGGCTACATCCTGCACGTGGTGACGCTGCCCAACGATTTTCTGGTAGCTATTCAGAAGCAAGGCGGCAGTGGCGGGCCGGTGCTGCTGGTGGGGCAGGTGCGGGGCACCGTGGCTTACGTGGCCCGCAGCCAGATGTCGGGCGCTGAGGCGTTTACGATGCACATTCCCAAGAGCAAATTTCCGGGTGGTATTGTGCATTTCACCTTGTTCGACGGCCAGGGCACACCGCTGGCCGAGCGGCTGGCCTTTGCTCAAAATCAGTCGGCCCTGCGCGTGACGCTTACCCCGGACCAAGCCAGTTACCATTCCCGCCAGCCCGTACGGGTGCGGGTGGCCGTGGCCGATGCCAAGGGGCAGCCCATAGCGGCTAACCTTTCGCTGGCAATTACCGACAGCGAAGGCGCCGGCTCCAGCGCCGAAAACATCGCCTCGCACCTGCTGCTCACTTCCGACTTGGCCGGCTACGTGGAAACCCCCAGCTATTATTTTCAGAACCCTACCCCCGAAACGGCGCAGCACCTCGATGCGCTGCTGCTCACGCAGGGCTGGCGGCGGTTTGTGTGGAAGGCCGTGCTGGCCGGGCAAGCGCCCGTGCGCGACTACGGCGTCGAACGCTCGTTGGGGATTTTGGGGCAGGTCACGCAGCCCAACGGCAAGCCCGTGCCCAATAGCAAGCTCACGTTCCTGCAGTCCTCGCCCATCAAGCAGGTGCTCTCGACGGTGGCAAACAGCGAAGGCCACTTCCTGTTCACCGGCTTCGGCGGCTGCGATACCACCCGGGTAACCTTGCAAGCCCGTGCGAAAGACGCCCGTGCCGTGGTGCTGCGCCTCGACGCGGGCCCGCCCGTGGCCACTCGCCCGCTGCCTCCGCTGCCCCTGCAGGCCCCGGTAGCTTTGAAAGAGGCCCTAAGCCGGAGCCAGCAGCAGCGCGCCGCCGAGCGCCAGTTCCGCCTCGACACAACCAAGTTCATCCTGCTCGACGGCGTCAACGTGCGAGGTGCCAAAGCCCAGCCCGTTGACTCGCGCCACTTGCACTCGCCCAACGATGCTGCGGTGATTAACATGGCGGATTTGCCCAAGTCCAATCTCACGGTGCTCGACTACCTGCGCGGGCGCATAGCGGGGGTAAGCGTGTCCGGCGATGTTCGCAACCCGAGTGTGGTCATTCGGGGGGGCAGCACCATCAACGGCAATGCCAGCCCTCTTTACCTTCTCGATGGATTGCCCGTTGATTTTCAAGACATAGTTGCTTTCCAGGCATCTGAAGTAGAAAGTATAGAGGTGCTGAAAGGGCCCGGGGCCGCCGTCTACGGCAGCCGCGCTGCGAATGGCGTAATCGCCGTGTACACCCGCCGCGGCAGTCCGGCTTATAAACCGTCCAGCGAGTCGGCGCCGGGAGTGATTGTGCTGAACTTGCCGGGCTACCACTGCGGCCGCGAGTTTTACGTGCCCCGCTACGATGCCCCGCAAACCAACCGAGACTTTCCCGATACCCGCCGCGCCACGCTCTACTGGAACCCCACGGTGCGCACCGACGCGTCGGGAAAAGCCGAAGTAACATTCTTTACCTCCGATGCCAAAGGCACCTTCCAACTCAGCGCCGAGGGTTTGTCCGGAGAAGGGCAAGCGGCCTTGGGCAACGGGAGCTTGCAAGTGAAATAGGCTCGGGCAAAAGAGCCGATTGCCGTTCCCATAATATCAGAAATACGCAAAAGGCGGCTGCTTCATTCGAAGCAGCCGCCTTTTGCGTGGCTCGTATGTGGTGCCAAGTCGGCAGGATTACGCCTGTTTCACGAACTGCACGTTGATGAACAGCTTCACGTCGTCGCCCAGCACGATGGAACCGGCTTCGGTGACGGCACCCCAGGTGAGGCCGAACTCTTTGCGGTTGATTTTGCCGGTTACTTCGAAGCCGGCCTTGTGGTTGCCATAGAAATCGACGGCCGAACCGCCGAACTCTGCCTCCAAGGTCACGGGCTTGGTCACGTCTTTCATCGTGAGGTTGCCGGTCAGCTTGTAGGTGTCGCCGCTCTCTTTCACGAAGGAAGTCGAGACGAATTTGATGTGGGGGAACTGGGCCGCGTCGAAGAATTCTTCGCTTTTCAGGTGCGCGTCGCGTTGCTCCTGGTTGGTGTCCACGCTGTCAACGTCGAGGGAAAACTCAACCTGCGCGTTTTCAAAATTTTCGCCGTCGGACTGCATCGAGCCCTGGAATTTTTTGAACGCGCCCGTTACCGTAGAGATAACCAAGTGCTTGATTTTGAACTGTACTTCGGAGTGCGTGGGGTCAAGTACCCAAGACGTAGTGGCGGCGGTGGCGGTTTCAGACATGGTGTTGGAGTAATGAAGTGAAGTAAGGACACAAAGGTAATAGATGTCGGTACATAAAATGTTGCTACATCAATTATTTTTTCAAAAGTTTTCGGCCGTCTGCTTTCCGGGCCAGGCTGCCGGCAATCGTCGGCAGCCCTGGCCGTAGCCACTTCAAGGCTGCCGTGTCGTTCTTAGCGTTCCGTTTAGCGGGTAGCCTTTTACTTCAGGTGGATTTCATGCGTCGTTTGTTGCTATGCGGGCTGCTGGGCCTGCCGGGGCTGGGCCGGGTTCAAGCCCAGAGCCTGCCTGTTTTGTCTCAAAACCCGCCGTCGCTGCGCTGGCAGGAGGTGCGCACCCCGCATTTTCGGGTGATTTACAACGGCCCCCTGGACTCGGCCGCCCAGCGCACGGCGGCGCGGCTGGAGCAGCTGCACGGCCCCAGCGTGGCCACGCTGGGCGTGGTGCCGCGCCCCATCGGGGTGGTGATGCAGAACCAAACCACGGTTAGTAATGGGTTCGTGACGTTTTTGCCCCGGCACGCCGAGTTTTTTACCACGCCGCAGCAAGGCCTGGGCCTGGGCACCGTGGACTGGCTCGATGGCTTGGCCGTGCACGAGTTCCGGCACGTGGGCCAGTTCGACAAAGCCCGGCAGGGCATTGGCCGGCTGCTGAACCCGCTGCTGGGTGACGGCGCCCTGGGCATTGCGGCCGTGGGCGTGCCGCAGTGGTTTTTTGAAGGCGATGCCGTGGGCACCGAAACCGCTCTCACGCGCAGCGGCCGGGGCCGCATTCCCAACTTCAACGCCGGGCTGCGGGCCAACCTGCTGGCCGGCCGCCGCTACAGCTACCAGAAGGCCGTGAACGGCTCCCTGCGCGACCAAGTGCCCGACTGGTACGTGCTGGGCTATTTCATGACGTCGTACCTGAAAACCCACCACGGCGCCGATGCGTGGGCCAAAGCGCTCGACAAGTACTACCGGTTTCCGTTTTATCCCTTCTCGTTCTCAAACGGCATTCGCCGCAGCGCCGGCCTTACCGTGGAGCAGCTCTACGACCGGACCATGACGGAAATCGACTCGACCTGGCGGGTGCAGCAAGCGGCCGCGCCGGCCATCACGCCAGTGCGGGAGCTGGCGGCGTCGGCCTCCGAAAAAGTTTTTACCCAGTACGAATACCCGCAATACGTGACCGATAGCACGGTGCTGGCTCTGAAAACCGGGCTCGACAATATTGCGCAATTCGTGCTGCTGAGCCGGCGCGGTGCCGAGCGCAAAGTGTTCGTGCCCGGCCAGCTGAACATGCCCGAAATGCTGTCGGTGAACGGCGGCAAGGCCGTGTGGCCGGAGTTCCAGCAGGACGCCCGCTGGGGCCAGCGCATAGCATCCGAGCTGAAGGTGCTGAACCTAGCCACGGGCCAGCTCACCCGCATTGGCAAAGGCGCGCGCTACAGCGCGGCGGCTCTGTCGCCCGACGGCCGGCGCCTAGTGGCCGTGCGCACCGATGCCGGCTACCGCCACGCGCTGGTGCTGGTGGATGCCCAAACCGGCGCCGAACTGCAAACCCTGCCCAACCCGCACAACGATTTCTACCAGCAGCCGCGCTGGCACCCCGACGGCCGCCGCCTCGTGGCCGTGACGCTGAGCGCCGCCGGCAAAACCATTGTGGTGATGGACCCTACCGGGCAGGGCCCAGCCACGGGCACTGCGCAGCCGCTGCTGCCCGTGGCCAACGTGAACTTGGCCAATCCCCAACCCTGGGGAGATTTCGTGCTCTACAACTCCTCGCAATCGGGCATTGACAACCTGTATGCCGTAAGTGCCCGCACCGGCCAGACCTACCGGGTCACGTCGCGGCCGGTGGGCGCTTACCACGCGGCCGTGTCGCCGGATGGCCGCTCGCTGGCTTTCCACGATTTCCGGGCCACCGGCGCGCGGGTGGTCGAAATACCACTCGACACCACCGCTTGGGTGCGGATTCCGGTGGCCACTGCCGACCTGCCCGGGCCTTACGCCGAGGCGCTTTCGGCTCGGGAGCCGGCCGGGCAGTTGGTATCGCGACCGGTGCCAAGGGCCGATTCTGGGGCGTCGGGCTACGGCGTGCGGCGGTATTCGCCCCTGCGGCACGCCTTCAATGTGTTCAGCTACGGCGTGGTGCAAAGCCCCACGGGCAATGCCGTGAGCCTGGGCCTGCGCTCGCAGGACTTGCTCAATACCACCCAGCTTTTTGCCGGGGTGGGCTACGACCAGGTGGAGCGCACGGCCAGCGTGATTGGCGCACTCAGCTACCAGGCGCTCTACCCGGTGCTGGACGTGGACATGACCCACGGCGGGCGCGATGTGGCCATTATTTTCCAGGGCCAGACATTGCGCGACCAGTGGCGCTACACACGCTTGTCGGCCGGGCTGCGGCTGCCGCTCAACCTCACCCGTTCCAAGTATTTGCAGGGGCTGACTATCGGGACTTATTACCTGCACGAGGAAGTGTATGACTATGATTTGCCGGTGCGCCTTAGCCGTGCTGAAACCGGCCCCAATCGGCCGCTGAACGCCGTGCAAACCACCGTCAGCTACGCTTCGCAGCTAAAGCGCAGCGCCCGCGACGTAGCTCCGCGCTGGGGCAGCAGTTTCCTGGGTACGTGGCGCACCACGCCGTTTGGGCAAGGGCTGGATGCCCGGCAGCTGGCGGGGCAGGGCAGCGTGTTTCTGCCGGGGCTGGGCCGGCACCATGCCATTCGGCTGCGGGGAGGCTACCAGTGGCAGGACCGGGCGCAGTACCAGTTTGCTCCGGCCGTTTCGTTTCCGCGCGGCCAGGGCTACACCAGCTTCGACCACCTGCGCGTGGCCAGCTTCGACTACAGCCTGCCGCTGGCCTTCACGCACTGGGAAGTGGGCCGCTGGCTGTATGTGCAGCGCCTGCGGGCCGCTGTGTTTGGCGATGTAGGGCGCGGTGTCAACCGCCTCAACACGGGTGAGCGCATTTATCGCAACTACCGTAACGTGGGCTTCGATGCGCTGGTACAATTCAATGTGCTGCGCCTGCGCACGCCCTTCGAGGCCGGGGTGCGGGTGGTGTACAACCCGGTGGTGGGGCAGTGGGTGGTGGAACCGCTGGCGTTTGATATTCGGCTGTGAGAAAGGTTGCTAGGGCGTTAATTGCTAGAATCACATCCCAAGCTGGGCGATAACCTTTGAGTGGTTGTTTGGGTAAATCCGAACACTCCTCTCTCCTTATTCAGGTGCGCCATGAACCGGATGTTGCTTTGGTGCGTGCTGCTGCTGGTGTGGCTCGGCGCGTGTGCTCCCACGGTGGCCGTAGAGCAGCGGCCCGGCACCGATTTTAGTCAGTACCGCACCTTTGCCTGGGCCGAAACGGAGGTAAAAACTGAGAATCCAAACCCGCTGTTGGCCAGCCCCCTGGCGCAGACCACCATTCGGGAGGCTATTGAGCGGGAAATGCTCTTGCGGGGCTTGCAAAGAGCCGAAAGCAACCCCGATTTCTTCCTCACCACGCACTTCTACGTGGAAGAAGCCGAGCGCACGGTGGCCAACCCGCCCGGCCCGCCCATGCTCGTCACCTACCCTTACTTGGTGCGCTACCGCGGCCTACTGCTGCCCGTGAACTACAGCTACTGGTACCGGCCCCTGGACACCGGCTACCGCACCGAGCGCTACCGCGAAGGCACACTGGTAATTGACATCATCGACGCCAAAACCAACAACTTGGTGTGGCGCGGTTCCGTGGCCAACCCCATTAACAACCCCGCTCGCCTGGGCCGCCAGTTTGCCAAAGCTGCCCGCGACATTCTGGAGAAGTTTCCCAAAGCGAAGCCTGCCTCCTGACCTAACGCGGGATGTATACACCCGACAACGCCCGGCCACTAGTGGCCGGGCGCTGGGTTTTGCAGGTGAAAAGGAGAATGCTTTAGAGCGCGCCGTTGGTTGGGCAGCTGGTGGCCGACAGGTTGCTCAGCAGCAGGTGCGGCACGAGGAGCGGTACCGTGTTGGCAGTGCAGACACGGTTGGCAGACTGCTGGTTGGGGTCGTTGCGGTAGGTGAAATACACGCGCTGGCCTACTTGGTTGAAGCTGGCCAAATCAGCAAAGTTGACGGCGGCGATGACGTTGGGGTGGTTGCCCACGGGCTTGCCAATCGGGAAAGTCGCGTCCACGTCAATCAAAACCCCGTCGAGGCAGGCATCGCCCACTACGGTGCCGGAAACGCATTGGGCCTGGGGCTGCGGCTCCCGGCACTTTTCGTGGTTGCAGCTCACCACCGTGAGCGAGAACAACGCCAGGCTGAGCGTAGAGAGAAGACGCATAATGGGGCGGGTTGGGGTACGGCAATCGGTTTCAAAGCCCATGACCGGCGGCGGCGGCACAAGGTTGCACGAGTTGCGCGAGCGGCGGAATTTTGCTACAACGAACGGGGCTGATGAGGCAAACCCACTGCCATGCAGAGCGGCGCGAAGCATCTCGCGTGTGGTAGCAACTCAATCGTTGCTGATTAGTGGCGGTAAGCGAGATGCTTCGCGCCGCTCTGCATGACTATTGGAGTGTTTTCAACCCCCTCACACTATCGCCTTGCCCTCCACGTCCACTTCCACCACCGGGGCCTTGGTTTTGCCGATGATGTAGCGCAGGCCCTTGTCGTAGCTGAGGTAGCTCCAGGTCCAGTGCAGCAGCACCATCAGGCGGTTGCGGAAGCCGATGAGGGAGGCCACGTGCACCACGCCCCAGGCCAACCAAGCCAGAAAGCCCTGCAGGTGGTACTCGCGGCCGAAGAGCTTAACGTCGGCCACGGCGTGGTTGCGGCCAATGGTGGCCATGGCGCCCTTGTCCTGGTAATGGAACGGCTGGAGCGGCTGGCCCGCCAGCAGGCGGGCAATGTTTTCGCCCAGCAGGCGGCCTTGCTGCAGGGCGGGCTGCGCCACCATGGGGTGGCCGTCGGGGTGCGCGGCGGTGCGCATGGCGGCAATGTCGCCGATGGCAAAGACGTGCTCGTAGCCCAGCACGCGGCTGCATTCGTCCACGGCGTAGCGGTTGCCGGGCAGCAGGCAGTCGGAGCGCAGGCCGGCAATGGGCGCCCCCGTGACGCCGGCCGCCCAAATCAGGGTGCGGGTGATGAGCTGCTGGCCGGTGCTCAAGGTCACGGTGTAGCCGTCGTAGGATTTCACGCGGGCATCGAGCCACACCTGCACCCCAAACTTCTTCAGCGCTGCCAGGGCCTGCTGCGAGGCGTTGGCCGACATGCCCTTGAGCAGCGCCGGCCCGCTTTGCACCAAGTGAATGTCCATTTGCTTGAAGTCCAGCTCGCGGTAGTCCTTGGGAAATACGTGGGTGCGCAGCTCGCTCAGGGCCCCAGCAATTTCGACGCCGGTAGGGCCACCGCCCACAATCACGAAGTCGAGCAGGCTGTTGATTTGCTCGATATCGCCGAGCTGCAGGGCCTGCTCGAAGTTCGAGAGCACGGTGTTGCGCAGCTCGATGGCGTCGTCGATGCTTTTGATGGCAATGGCATTTTGGGCCATTTGCTCGTCGCCGAAGTAGTTGGTGGTGGCGCCGGTGGCCAGCACCAGGTAGTCGTAGCGCACGCGCCCGATGCTGGTTTCTACTACCTGGGCCACAGCGTCCACGGCCTGCACTTCGGCCAGGCGGAAGTAGAAGTTGTGCTGCTCGCTCAGGATTTTGCGAAACGGCGACACGATTTGGCCTTCGTCAATCCCGGCCGAGGCCACTTGGTAGAGCAGCGGCTGAAAGGTGTGGTAGTTCTGCTTGTCGATGAGTACCACCTGCACCGGGGCCTCGGCCAGGGCCTTGGCCAGCTCCAAGCCACCAAAGCCGCCGCCCACTATTACCACGCGCGGCTTGCCGAGGTCATCAATTTTGGTTAAGCCTTCCATGCAGTAAATCTCGAGGCCGGCCAGTGGCCGGCAATGGTGCTGCTTACCGTGTTTGGCGGCAGCGGGTTGCCGCCGGCTACTGCGGGGCCTGCTTAAATAGCAGCCGGGGCTGGGCCGCACTCGCATCATAAAGCCGCAGCTCCTGGCCCACGATTTCAAAACGGGCCGTAAGGGGCAGAATAGTGAGGTATTTGTCCTCAATGTTCTGGCCGCCGCAGGTGGCTTTGGTAGCCGCCTGCGCGCTGATGCTGAGCTGCTGCCCACTCCCGCCCAGGCTGTACTGGCCGCTAAAGCTGTTGCACGGCCCGAGCCCCACCGTGCGCTTGCCATCCGCCGCGAATTTGAGGTAGGACTGCGTGGTTGGGCTGTAGCTGGAGAGCGTAAGCGGAAAATCGTCAATTTGAACCAGCATCCAGCGCTTATCGGTGAGCACCGAGGTGGAGTCTTTCGCGCAGCCGCAAAGGGCCAGTGCGGTCAGGCAGGCCAGTGAATAGAGGGGCCGGGTTTGCATGGGATTTCGGGCTGCGGGATGAGCTGCAATAATAGCGAAAAATTGAAGCCAGTGCGTGGGCTCTTGCTTCGTTGAGGATGCTGAAACCAGCTGTTTTCGAACTCTTTCCGTAGAGCCGGGTGTTGGGTCGCTACTTCCACGTTTTCATTTTCCGCTTATGAATCTGCTGTCTTCCGTCTCCCTGTTGGTGGGTACTTGCCTGTTGGGGGCCGCCGCCCCGGCGCCCCGGGCTGCCGAAAATCAGTCCATTACGGTGGTGGTGTCGGCGCTGGTGTCTACCACTTCTACCGTCAAGCTGTACTTCTATAACACCCGCGAAGGATTTCTGAAGAGCGGCAAATGGGCGTTTTCCAAAGCCGTGAAGCCAGAAGGCAAGCGGGAATTTACGCTGCCCGTGGAGTTGCCCAAAGGCGAGTGGGCCGTGGCCATCACCCAGGACCTCAACAACAACGATAAAGTCGACAAGAACTTCATCGGGATTCCCACCGAGCCTTATGCCTTCTCGAACAACATCCGGCCCACCGTGGCCGCGCCCGGGTTCGACGAATGCAAGTTCACGGTGGATGGCCCGGGCAAAGTTGTCAGCATCGTGCTGAAGGATTAGCACAGTGGCCAAATCCGAATAAATCCAAAACAGAACGTCCTGCTGAGTGAAGCCTCAGCAGGACGTTCTGTTTTAAGCAGACTGACTATTGTCAGTCGCCTCGAAACGGATGGAGCCCGCGGCCCAGACGCTCCACCAACTGCACGGCGCGGCGCACGCGGGTTTCGCGCTGCTTGGCCTCGTCTACCAGGCGGGCCATGGCGCGGCGGTGCGCCCCGCTGTAGGAGAGAAACGCGGTTTCGGCTTCGGGCCAGGCGCCCAGGGCTTCAGCCAACTCCGCGGGCAGGTCTACGTGGTCGGGGTTGGGGTCGGGCGCGATTTCGATGGTTGCCTCATCGCCCAGCGCGAGGCCCACGGTGCGGCACACGTCCTTGTTCAGCATGAGGTAGCGGCCGCCGCCTTCCAGCGGCAGCAGCCCCAGCCGCAGCGCGTGGCCGCGAATGGTGCACACCACGCGTTTGGCCGCTTTGCCGCCCAGCGCTTCAAGCACCTCCGCCGGTACCACAATGGTTTGGGTGGGCATGAAGCTGGGGCCGCCGGGTTCCAGCAAGGCGTGAAAGGTGATGGGGGTAGGCATGGCCCAAAAGTAGGGACGCGCCGCGGCGCGCTCCTACGCCGTGGTGGCTTGCAGGGCTGCCAGCTGCTTGTTGATAAAGTCCAGCTCTTCAAACGTGAGCTTGAAATCCATAGCCCGGGCGTTTTGCACGGCTTGCTCGGGGTTGCGGGCGCCCACCAGCGCCACCGTAATGCCGGGCTGCGCCAGCGTCCAGCGCAGCACCAGCTGGCCGAGGGTGGCGTTTTTGGTTTCGGCCAAGGGGCGGATTTTGTTGAGCATGGCATTCACGCGGGTCACGCTTTCGGGCGTGAACAGGCGATGGCCGGTGCGCAAGTCGCCCGCGCCGAACTCCTGCCCGGGCTTGATTTTACCGGTCAGTAAGCCCAGCTGTAGTGGGCTGTATACTAAAATGGCCTTGTGGTGCTCGATGCAGTACGGCACCACATCGGCCTCAATGTCGCGCCGTACCATGCTGTAGGGCACTTGGTTCGAAACCAGGTTCAGCGTTTTTTCGGCTTCCTGCATTTGGGCCACCGAGTAGTTGCTCACGCCGGCGGCGCGCACTTTGCCCTGCTCGATGAGGCGCGCCACGGCCTCCATCGTTTCATCAATCGGGGTGGTGGTATCGGGCCAGTGCTGCTGGTAGAGGTCGATGTAATCGGTGCCGAGGCGGCGCAGGCTGTCCTCGCATTCCTTGATGATGCTGGCGCGGCCGGCGTACTTGTACACGTCGAGGCCGTGGCCGTTGTTGTCCTTGGTTTTCATGGCAAAATCGCCCTGGGCCAGGTCCCAGCGCATGCCGAATTTGGTGAGGATTTGGACCTTGTCGCGGGGTAGGCTTTTGATGGCTTCGCCCACGATTTGCTCGCTCAGGCCCATGCCATACACGGGCGCCGTGTCGATGCTGGTCACGCCCAGGTCGTAGCTGGCGTGGATGGCGCCCACGGCGTCGTTTTGCTCGGTGCCGCCCCACATCCAGCCGCCGGCCGCCCAGCTGCCAAAGGTGATGCGCGAAACGGTGACTCCGGAGGTGCCTAATGCTTGGTATTCCATAAAGAGAAGTGATGCAAGGGAAAAATGGGCCGCTCGGGTAGGGGAGAAGGCCGGGCAGCTAACTCCGGTTGGGAGCGCAATGTTGCGGCAAGCCGCCGCCTAGCGCCGGCTATGGGCGGCCAAGCCGAACCGAGGAAAGGAAAAAAAACTGATTGCCAACGCGTAAGAAAAGCCGTTTCAACTTCCCGGGCGTTTTGGCGTACTCAAAAAGGTATTCCACTAACGCACAAATTATTATGGCCGATAAAATCATAAATCTGCGCGACCTGCTTGTGCACGAAGTGCAGGCCCTATACAGCGCCGAAAAGCTCATTGTCACTGGCTTGCCGCGCCTGATTGACCACGCCACCAACCCCGACCTGAAGGAAGCTTTCCAAACGCACCTCTTCGAAACCAGACACCAGATTGAGCGCCTGGAAAAAGTAGCCGACCTACTCGAAATCGACGCCCGGGGCGACCGCAACAGCGGCATCGCCGGCATTTTGGCCGATGGCGAACGCGTGATGCACAAAGAAGCCAGTCCCGAAGCCATGGACGCCGCCCTCATTTGCTGCGCGCAAAAGGTGGAGCACTACGAAATTGCCTGCTACGGCACGGCGGTGTACCTGGCGCAGGAACTGGGGTTCGAGCACGCCGCCGTGCTGCTCAGCAGCAGTTTGGACGAAGAGAAAATTGCGAACGAAATTCTCAACAGCTTGGCCAAAAACTTGGTGAATCCCTTGGCGGAGTGAGGCTGGCGTAAGGCCCGGCGGGATTCTCTGGCGCCGTAGGCGGCGGGCGGAGCGTAAGTGCTCAGGCCGAAAGGCTGGTGCGCCGCCGCTGGTGCTGCTTATGGCCGCCGCAAACTTTTTAGGGAGTCAAAATTGTTGTACCTACATCAATTAATTTGGCTCCCTTATTATGAAAGTTGAAATCTGGTCCGACATCGTTTGCCCTTTCTGTTACATTGGCAAGCGCCGCTTTGAGCACGCCCTCGAGAAATTCCCGCACGCCGACCAAGTGGAAGTGGTGTGGCGCAGCTTCGAGCTAACCCCGGACTTCCGGCCCATCCCCGGCGAAAGCATCCACGAGTCGCTGGCCAAGAAGAAAGGCGTTTCGGCTGCCGAAGGCCGCAAAATGAACGATTACATGGCCACCATGGCCAAGGAAGTAGGCTTGGACTACGACTTCGAACACGCCGTGCCGACCAACACCTTCCTGGGGCACCAACTCATTCATTTAGCAGCCAAGCACGGGAAGCAGGCCGAAGCCAAAGAGCGGCTGATGGCCGCGTACTACTTGCAGGGCGAAAACCTGAACGAAATCGACACGCTGGCCAAACTGGCCACTGAAATTGGCCTCGATGCCGAAGAAGCGGGCACCGCTCTCGCCAATGGCACCTACGCCGAAGCCGTGCGCTACGACGAGTACCAGGCCCAGCAAATCAACGTGCGCGGCGTGCCCTTCTTCGTCTTTGAAGACAAGTACGCGGTGTCCGGTGCCCAGCCCACCGAGCTTTTTGCCGAAGTGCTGGACAAGGTGTGGGACGAATCCCAACCCGCTAAACCCGCGCCGGTGATGCTGGCTGATGGCCCCGCCTGCGGGCCCGATGGCTGCGAAGTGTAAGCCAAAGCTGGTTTCCAGCAATACAAAAAGACCGTCATGCTGAGCGCAGCCGAAGCATCTCGCGTGCAGTCACTAATCCTTACGATTGGTTTACTACCACACGCGAGATGCTTCGGCTGCGCTCAGCATGACGTTTTTGATTTCGCCGCTACTCCCGCCTCTATTCCCGCCGCATGGGAATGTGCGGGATGCCATCCTCCAAGTACCCTTCGCCGCATTGTGCAAAGCCAAAGCCTTGATAAAACTGCGCCAGGTATTGCTGCGCGCCAATTTTGATGGGTTGGGCGCCGTACAGCACCTCGCAGTAGGTGATGGCCTGGCGCATTAGTTCCTGGCCCAAGCCGAAACGCCGGTATGCGGGCGCCACAATGACGCGGCCAATGGCCACCTCTTCGTAGCTGATGCCGGCATCGAAGAGGCGCGCGTAGGCGGCCAGCTCACCGCCTTCGGCGTAGCCCAGTAGGTGATAGGCTTTGTCGTCTTGCCGGTCTAGGTCCTGAAAGGGGCAGTTTTGCTCCACGATGAAGACTTCCACGCGCAGGCGCAGCAACTCGTAGAGCTCGGTCAGGGTCAGTTCGTCGTAGGGTTTGGCGGTCCAGTCGAGGGTCATACAGATTAGTTTTTGGGCATGCGTGCCACTTCTTCCAGCGTCACCACGCGGTAGGGGATGCCCAAAGAAGCGGCAACTTGCTCCACGGTGGTCGGGAAACCGGCCTTCTTCCGGAGTTCATTCACCTTGGCGGCATCTTTAATGGGCCAGATAAACGGGGGCTGGCCTTCGCGCTTGCCCGTAGCGGGGTTGGTGATGCTGTAGCCCATGGCCTGGGTCCCGTAAATCTGGGCCTTGCCTTCGCGCATGAGCTGGCGGTCCAGCATCTGCCCGTACAAGTAAAACGGCAGTTCTCCGCGATTGGCGGCCGTTTTGATGAGCGGCAGATAGGTCTTGATGTCCTGCGAATGCTGCAGTACGTACCAAGCGGCCTCGTTGGTAGGGGTTCCCACCAGCGACTTGCCCGGGTAGCCGTACTGCTTCAGAATGGCCCGCACCCGCACTTGATTAGACGAGTCGGTTTGCAGCATCCGGCGGGAAATGTAGCTGCCCAATTCCTCTTTCCTCACCCCGAGCGCAGCAGCCAGCGAATCTGGTTGGCGGTTAGTTCGCGGGTCAAACAGCATGCTCCGCCACTTCTGGTCGACGGCATGAATGCTATCCAGTTCCCGCTTCAAAGCTGGGTTAAAACGAATTTGTCCCACGGCCGCAAAGGCTGCGGACAGGAGCAGCAATACCATTATTATACCTTTCATACGCGGCAAAAAAATCAATAAAATAGCTTAGCACTTCAGCTTATGCCGCCACGGTTTCCTCACTGCCCAGCTCACTGAGCACGCGCTTGGCCTGCTGAATGGAGCGCACTTCCTCAAACGTCACGATGAGCTGCTCCTTTTTCTCTTTCAGGTTGGCCGTGCGCGGGTGCGTCTGCACATAGTTGAGAATGGTGCCGAACTGCTCGCCCTGGAAATAGGCTTTGTGGTCGTCGTCGGCGGGCAAGAAGCCTTTCAGCGTGTCGCGCTTGAGCGTGATTTTGGTGAAGCCCACGTGGCAGGCCTGCCAGCGCAGCCGCACGATGTCGGCCAGCTGCTCCACTTCGGGAGGCAGCGGCCCAAAACGGTCCACCATGCTGGTGAGCAGCTTCTTCAAATCTTCTGGCTTCTGGGCGCGGTCGAGCTTGGCGTAGAGCTGCAGGCGCTCCGAGACGTTGCTCACGTACTTCTCGGGAATCAGGACTTGCTGGTCGGTTTCCACGTTGCATTCCTGAATGCGGCCCGCGCCGGCCGCCTGCTGCAGCCGCTGGTTGGAGTCACCCAGGAACAGGTCGCGGAACTCGGTTTCCTTGAGCTCCTGCACCGCCTCGTCCAGAATCTGGTGATAGGTCTCGTAGCCCAAGTCGTTGATGAAGCCCGACTGCTCGCCGCCCAGCAGGTTGCCGGCGCCGCGAATATCCAGGTCGCGCATGGCCACGTTGAAGCCCGCGCCCAAGTCCGAAAACTCTTCCAGCGTGCTCAGGCGCTTGCGGGCGTCGGCCGGCAGGTTGGCCACCGGTGGCGTGAGCAGGTAGCAGTATGCCTTGCGGTTGGAGCGGCCCACGCGGCCCCGCATCTGGTGCAAATCCGAAAGGCCAGCCAAGTGGGCGCGGTTGATGATGATGGTGTTGGCGTTAGGAATATCCAAGCCGCTTTCGATGATGTTGGTGCTCACCAGCACGTCGTATTCGCCCTCCACGAACTTCATCATGCGCTTTTCCAGCATCTCACCGTCCATCTGCCCGTGGGCGTAGGTGATTTTGGCGTCGGGCACGAGGCGCAGAATTGTGTTGGCCATTTCCTCAATGTCCTTCACGCGGTTGTGCACGAAAAATACCTGCCCGCCGCGCTTCAGCTCCCGCGAAACGGCATCGCGAATCAGGATTTCGTCGAACACGTGCAGCTCGGTGCTCACCGGCTGCCGGTTGGGCGGCGGCGTAGCAATCACGCTCAAGTCGCGGGCGCCCATCAGCGAGAAGTGCAAGGTGCGCGGAATCGGCGTGGCCGACAGCGTAAGCGTGTCCACGTTCACCTTCAGTTCCTTGAGCTTGTCCTTGGTTTTCACGCCAAATTTCTGCTCTTCGTCAATGATGAGCAAACCCAAATCCTTGAACTTGATGTCCTTGTTGGTGAGCCGGTGCGTACCAATCAGAATGTCAGTTTTGCCCTCCGCCACGCGCCCCAACGTCTCCTTAATCTGCTTGGTGGACTTGAACCGGTTGATGTATTCCACCGTCACGGGCAGCGTGGCCAGCCGGTCGCGGAAGGTCTTGTAATGCTGCATGGCCAGAATGGTCGTCGGCACCAGCACGGCTGCCTGCTTG
This sequence comes from Hymenobacter jeongseonensis, assembly GCF_015694725.1. Classification (GTDB taxonomy): domain Bacteria; phylum Bacteroidota; class Bacteroidia; order Cytophagales; family Hymenobacteraceae; genus Hymenobacter; species Hymenobacter jeongseonensis. Next base: position 723,839 of record NZ_JADQDQ010000001.1, read on the forward strand.
CCATCGGCCACCGCCTTGAAGGCCGCCCGGATGGCAATTTCCGTTTTGCCAAAACCCACGTCGCCGCAGATGAGCCGGTCCATCGGGTGGGGCTGCTGCATGTCCTGCTTCACGTCTTCGGTGGCCTTGGCCTGGTCGGGCGTGTCCTCGTAAATGAAGCTCGATTCCAACTCGGCCTGCATAAAGCCATCCGGTGAAAACGCGAAGCCCGGTGCGGTTTTTCGCTTGGCATACAGTCGAATCAGGTCGGCCGCAATGTCCTTCACCTTCTTCTTGACCGACCGTTTCTTGTTTTCCCACTCCGGCGAGCCCAGCTTGCTCATGGTCGGTGGCGAGCCCTCGGCGCCGCTGTACTTTGCAATCTTGTGCAGCGAGTGAATGCTCACCGTCAGCAAATCGTCGTCGCGATAAACGAGGCGAATAGCCTCCTGTATCTGCCCGTTGATTTCGACCTGCGTCAGGCCCGCAAAGCGCGCAATGCCGTAGTCCTGGTGCGTCACGTAGTCGCCGGGCTGCAGCGTCTTCAGCTCGCGCAGCGTGAGGGCCTTTTTCTTCGAGAATTTCTTGGTTTCCTGGGCCCGGTAGTAGCGCTCAAACAGCTGGTGGTCGGTGTACACGGCCAGTTCCAATTGCTCGTCGATAAACCCTTCGCGCAAAGCCAGCAGCAAGTGCTGAAACTTCACGTTGTTGTCCAGTTCGTCAAAAATCGTTCGCAGCCGGTCGGCCTGGCGCACCGTATCGGCGGTAATAATGGTGGTGAAATTCCGAAGCTGATTCTCTTTCAGATTCTTTACCATCCGCTCAAACTCCTTGTTGAAGCTGGGCTGCGGCTTGGCTGAAAATTGAAACGTCTCGGCATTCTTGAAGTGAAAGCGCTTGCCGAATTCCACCACCGCGAATTCATCAAGCAGCTTCTTAAAGTTCTTGCCCGATTCAAATAAATCGGCCGGCTTGCTCACGATTTGCATGCCGCCGGCCTCGCTCAGCATCTGCTGGAAGTTGGCCTCGGCTTTCTCGAACAGCTCTGTCACCACGTCCAGCGTCTGGCGCACGTCTTTGGCCCAAATGCAGGCCGTGCGCGGCAGGAAATCGAAGAACGCCTCGCGCGTTTCCGTCAGCATCTTGGTCTGCACGTTCGGGATGATGCTGATGCTGGGCCGCGGCTCCACCGAAAGCTGCGTCTCGGGATTGAACGTGCGGATGCTCTCGATTTCATCGCCGAATAGCTCCAGTCGGAACGGCAACTCGTTGGCGTAGCTGAACACGTCCACGATGCCGCCACGCACGGCGTATTGGCCCGCTTCGTACACAAAATCCGTCTTCTCGAAGTCGTATTCGCCCAGCAGCTCGCCTAGGAAATTCACGTCCAGCTTGTCGCCCACCTTGGCGTTGAAAGTATTCTTTACCAAGCTCTGCCGGTTGATAACCTTCTCCGTCAGTGCCTCTGGATAAGTCACGATGAACACGCTGTTGCCCGTGGTGGCCGCGCGCGTGGTATTCAGGCGGTTCAGCGCCTCGGCGCGCATCAGCACGTTGGCGTTTTCGGTCTCGTCGAACTGGTACGGGCGCTTGTAAGAGCTGGGAAACAGCAGCGCCTCGGGTCCCTCGGGCAGCAAATGCTGCAGGTCAGACAGGAAATAAGCCGCTTCGTCCTTATCGTGCAGAATGAATACGTGCGGGTGCTGGGCATGCGCCACGGCGGCCGCTACCACGGCATCCTGGCTGCCCACCAGGCCGCGCAGGTGCAGGCGCACGCTGCTGGGGTCGGGCTTGGCGGCCGCGCGCAGGCGCGCCGCCAAGGTTTGCAGCTCCGGAGAAAGACGATAGAGGCGAAGAAAATCAGCTACTTGCACAGAGAAACGGCTTGCGAACAATAAATACAGTAGCCCGGCCGGAGGAAATCCGGTCGGGCAGCGGCTTAGGATACAGCGTAGCCGAAGGTAAGGTTTCCGAAGCCCACCCGTAGCTTCGTGGGCAGGTGCGGGTTGAGCAGCGTTTTTGCCCCGTGGCAGCGGGCAGCACGGCTTTCGGCCCCCCAACCACTCCTCACCGACTAACCCCTTCATGCGCGGCTCTTCTCATTTGGCCATCGGCCTCATCACCGGCGTGGCCATTGCGGGGCTGGTGCCCGGCATTCCGTTTTCGTTGCCCGGCATTGCGCTGGCTGGCTTTTCCAGCCTCGCGCCCGACCTCGACCACCCCGATAGCCGCCTGAGCAAGCGCCTGGGCTTTACCCAGAATTACGTGCGCTGGGCTTTTGCCGCCGGCGCGTTGGCTCTGGCCGCCTACGCCTACCTGCGCCTGGCACCGGGCTCCGAGCAGCGGTTGTACTACACGGCCGCGCTGGCTTTCGGCTTAATTGGGGTGGGCATGCAGGGCGGCTCGGCGCGCCGATTGGCGCTTCTTTTCACCGGCTTGGGCACGGTGGTGGCGGGCCTGTACACCGAGCAATTGTGGCTAAGTTTATTGGGAACGTTTGTGGCGCTGGCGCCCTTCACCTCGCACCGCTCCTGGACGCATACCATTTGGGCCACCGCCCTGTGGACGTACATCGGCTACCTAGCCGACCAGCACCTGGGTTGGCGCGGCGTGGCGCTGTTTGCGGGTGCGGGCTATATCTCTCATTTGTTAGCTGATACGTTGACTAAGGCCGGGGTTAGATGGTTTTTGCCCTTGGGGAATTATTCGTTTAAAATCCCTCTTATCAGCACCGGCTCTGCCACCGGCAACATGCTCGAAATCGCCATTTGCGCGGGCTACGGGCTGCTGGTTTTGGGCTTGGTAATCGGTCGCATGGGCTTTTAGCCTTTGGGCAGCGGCCCGTAGGCACGTATTGTACTCCTCCCTGCTGAGGCCTACTGTTGCATAAGTCAGCCAATACCATTAGCTTCGCAGCAGATATGCCCCTTTATTAAGACAGTGTTTGTATTGATTCGTGCTACTATCCAGCGTTTTCAATCAATTTAGCCGTCCGGCATTCTATCAAGTCAACAATTAACATAACACCAATTCGGGGAGTACTGCGCACCGGGTGCGGCTACCGAAAAAAATAGGGCTATACCGATTGTCAGGAACTTGCGGCGGGTGCAATTGTGCCTTGCTGTTCGTGGCGATTCTACCAACTCCATACACTGTCTCACCTAAAACACTTTTCTAATCCTAAATACAAATCATTACCATGAACCAGATGAACAGCCCCTTGATTCGGGTTGGTGTCTTCTATGACGGCAACTATTTCTTAAAAATCAGTGATTATTACTATTTCCAACACGAGCGAAAGGCGCGCATTAGCTTGGAGGGATTACATGAATATATTCGCCATCAAGTAGCTGAGGAAGAAGACGTAGACGTGCGACTAGCACAAATTACCGACGCTCACTTTTTTCGGGGCCGCCTTTCCGCCACCGAAGCCCGCGACAAAGACCGGCTGTTTCACGACCGTTTGCTCGACGATATTCTGATGAACCTGGGCGTGCAAACGCACTACATGGCCCTAAAAACCCGCGACGGCCGCCTCCAGGAAAAAGGCATCGACGTGTGGCTCTCCCTCGAAGCCCTGGAACTGGCCCTGCACAAAACCCTCGACGTGGTGGTGCTCATCGCCGGCGACAGCGACTACGTACCCCTCATCCGCAAGCTCAACACCGTGGGCACCCGCGTGATGCTGCTGAACTGGGACTTCAAGTACGAAGATTTCAAGGGCGAAACCCGCGTTACGCGCGCTTCGCAGCAGCTGTTGGAGCAGGTAACCTATCCGATAGCCATGCACGACGTCATCGACCGCGGCCTGCAAACCCAGGACGAAGTGGTAGAGGCGCTGTTCGTGAACCAGTCGGAGCCCGCGGCGTTTGCGCCCAGCGCGGCCCTGGCCCCCAAGGCCGTGCGCCCCACCGGCCCCACGGCCGCCGGCCCCGTGGGCACCCTGGGCATGAGCACCATCAAAAACCTGAAGAATGGCTTTGGTTTCGTGGTGATGCCCCCCAACAACCTGTTCTTCAGCTACGCCGACCTTACCGAAGGCGACTTCAACGACCTGCGCGAAGGCGACTGGGTTGAGTTCACCGTGGGCCGCAACCACCGCGACGAAGATTGTGCCCGCAACGTGCGCAAAGTGGCTGCCCCGCAGCTGAGCGACATGGAGGACGAGTACGAGCCCGTGAGCGCACACGCCGCCACCGCCGAGCTGTAACACTGCTACACCCCTTCGGAGCTGGTCCGCTCAGGACTCAGACCTGGAATTACTAACGTTAAAAAGCCCCGACTCTGCTAGAGTCGGGGCTTTTTAACGTTAGCCCAAAAGCGTGGCGCGAAAACGGTTGCTGATTGAAAACAAGCTTCTTACAAATGGTAATTGCCGCCGCCGGTGCCCGCCTATTCCATCACCAGTTTCGCAAAGTCGCGCTTGTTGGCCGGGTAGCGGTTGAACGTGCCCAGGCCGCGCGCTACGGCTACGTCTTCTTGGCCCTCCACCAAGCGGTAAATCACGCAGCTGCTCACCACCAGCTTGTTGCCGGCGTGGTCAACGGTGCCTTTGGCCACCAGCACATCGTGCAAATGCACGGCATGCAGGTAATTCATCTTGAATTCCACCGTCGAGACAAATTCCAGGCTGGTGAAGGCCAGCGATAGCGCGGCAGCGCCCAACGCCGCATCCATGAGGCCGGCGAGCACGCCGCCGTGGCAGGTATTGGGGGAGGACAGGTGCTCTTCCCGAATGGTCATGCGGTATTCGGCCTGCCCCGCCACGGGCACGCTCAGCACCATGCCGTTGGCTTGGCCGTAACTGTTCATTTGGTTGTAAGCCAGAACCATAGCTGCAATTTCGGGGATGCGGCGGGTGGGCGAGTGGGTTTCGGACATGGAGATGAATAATAATAAGCCGGGTTGCAGTAGCAAGTTTGGCAAAAATCGGCTTGATTTACTGAACCGGTGGTGGGGGCGACGCCCGGTGGCCGTCCCTGAGCTGGGTTACTTCTAACCTGGTTAATGCCATGTCTGCGCTACCGCTCACGTTTGCTGAATTTTATCCGCGCTACCTGCGCGAGCATAGCCGGCGCGGAACGCGGGTCCTTCATTTTATCGGCACCACGCTTTTCTTGGTTTGCTTGGTGCTGTTGGGCATCACCGGAGACTGGACTTGGCTGCTCGTGGGCATCGTTTCCGCGTACGGGTTTGCCTGGATGGGGCACTTTTTTGTGGAGCGCAACCGGCCAGCCACTTTTCAACACCCCTGGTTCTCGCTGCTCGGCGATTTCCGCCTGTATGCCGAATTATGGACCGGCCGGCAGAAATTCTAACAGCTGGTTTCGTTCAGGGCCGCTTCCGCATCAGAAAGTGCGGAATTACCCCGAACAAGGTGTGGGAGGGTTCCACCACCTCGTAGCCCAGCCGCTGGTAGAAGCCCACCGCCGACTCACGAGAGTGCAGCACCAGTTCCGATAAGCCCGCGGCCCGCGCCTGGGCTTCCAGATACGCCATAATCTGGCGGCCCAGGCCCGTGCCCGCCGCCTCCGGTGCCACGGCCATAAACCGGACCTGGCCCTCGTGGGCCGTAGTGGGCTGCAGCATGCCCACGGCCAGTGCCACCGGCGGGTGTTCAAATTCCGAGGCCAGGAGCAGGGCGTGCACGGTGCCGGGCTCCGCGTCGGCGGGGCTGCGCTCCGAGCCCGGGGGCTGCTGCCAGGGCTGGCGCAGCACGGCGTAGCGCAACTGGTAATAGGCGTCCCACTCGGCGGGGGTGCGGGGCGAACGGACGGCTGGGAAAGCCATATGCAAAACTGTTAGCAAGATGAAGCAACCACGGCAGAGTTGGGCCGTTACCTTTGCGCCCCGGCTCCGGCCGGGTACTCATTTCAAAACTACGCCCCACCCCGCTATGGCATCCTTCGACATCGTGAGCAAAGTAGACCCGCAAACCCTGGAAAACGCGGTGAACACGGCCCAAAAAGAACTGCAAACCCGCTACGACCTGCGCGATACCAAAGGCGGCATCGAACTCAATAAAAAGGAAAACACCATTTTGCTGTCGTCCGAAAACTCCATGCGCATCAAGGCGCTGGAAGATATTTTGCTGGGCCGGGTGGTGAAGCAGGGCATCGACGGCACCAGCCTCGATTTCTCGGCCGACGAGCAGCCCAGCGGCAACCTGATTAAGAAAACCATCAAGGTGCGCGCCGGCGTCGACAAGGAGTTTGGGCGCAAAATCATCAAGGCCATTAAAGACGCCAAGGTGAAGGTGGAAGCCCAGATGCAGGACGACCAAGTGCGCGTGACGGCCAAGAAAATCGACGATTTGCAGGCGGCCATTGCCGTGTTGCGCAAATCCGACATCGGCCTGCCGCTGCAGTTTGTGAACATGAAAAGCTAATGCACCACGGAAACATTCCAGCTGATGCGCGGGCATCGCTACCATGCGAAAGCCGGGAGCCCGTTGCGCATTCAATCCTCACTATTATTTAACTGCCACATCTCGAGATGTACGATTTCGGAGCCTTTGCCCAAGCCGCTACCTGGGTTAGTTTATTAACCCTCACTTTCATGGAAGTAGTGCTGGGAATTGACAATATCATCTTCATCTCTATTGTGGTGAACCGCTTGCCTGCCAGCGAGCAAGCGCGGGGCCGCACCATTGGCTTGCTGCTGGCGCTGGTGTTCCGGGTGGGGCTGCTGCTGAGCATTTCTTGGATTGTGGGCCTGCGCGCTTCCCTGTTCGAAATTGTGCTGCCGTGGCAGGACCAGCCCTTCGGGGTGGCCGGGCGCGACCTGATTCTGCTGGCGGGCGGTTTGTTTCTGATTTACAAGAGCACCACCGAAATCCACAACAAGCTGCAGGGCGAAGAAGAGCACGAGAACGGCGCCGGCGGCGCCCGCGCCACCATGGCGAGCATCATCCTCCAAATCATCATCATCGACATTGTTTTCAGCTTCGACTCAATTCTGACGGCCGTGGGCTTGGTCGACAACGTGCTGGTGATGATTGCAGCCGTGGTAGTGGCCATGGGCATTATGCTGGCCTTCAGCGGGATAATTGCCGGATTTGTTAACAATAACCCCACCATCAAGATGCTTGCCTTGTCGTTCCTCATCATGATTGGCTTCATGCTGGTGATGGAAGCGGCGCACAAGGAAGTGGAAAAAGGCTACCTCTACTTTGCCATGGCCTTCTCCCTGACCGTGGAGCTGCTCAACCTGCGGCTGCGCAAAAAAACCAAGCCCGTGCAATTGCGCGACTCGCAATACGACTAACACAAGGCCCCGAGCGAACGGATTACAGGAGCATTTTCAGGAGCGTGAGCGCCAGAAAAACCGCGGCCAGCATGCACGCTCCCAGCCGGTAGTCCTTGTTTAAGCGCGGCAGCAAGCCCAGCGTGGCCGTGGCCAGCAGGCCCAGCCAGAACACGTTGCGCGCCCCTTCATAAATGGAGGAAATGGCAAACGGCAGCTGTTGCGGGGACGAGCGCACGGAAATGGGCGTGCCCCACAGCGGCGTGCGGCGCACGGGCACCCGCGCCCCCACCGGCAGGTCATTGTACAGGGTAAAAGTGCCACGGTCGGTTTGGTGCAGGGTTTTTTGGTAGGAGCCCCGGCGGGTAGAGTAAAAGGTGGTTTCGGTGCGCAGTACCTTTTCCTGCTGCTCCGTGGCCAGGAAGTAGTCCACCGCCAGCGTGCCGCACAGCAGCAGGCAGGCCACCAGCAGCGGGCGGGCCAGGCGCAGGGCTTGGGCATACTGGGCGGCGTAGCGCACCGTGGGTGGCACCGCCGCCGGCTTGGGCCGGGACGACCAAAAGGCGCGGTGCGCTGCATCGCGCGCGCGGCCCGATGGGGTGATGTGCGTGACGGCCGGCGGCCGGATGCCGGCATCGTAGGCCACGCGTCGGCTGGGGTTGCTCAGCACCTCGTAGGCTGCCGTCACCGCGTAGTACCGGGCGTGCGCCTCGGGGTCGGGCGTCCGGTCGGGGTGGGTGAGGAATACCAGGCGGCGGTAGGCGCGCCGGATATCCGCCAGCTTAGCAGTAGTGGGCACCTCCAAAACCTGATAATGGGTCATCGATCGCAGCGAGGCTAAGGAATGGAAACAAGAGCCGTTAAGTTCAGCGCCGTGCGGGCGTGGGCCACTACGCCCTGCAGCGCCAGTTCGAACGGTTGCTCATTCGACAACTTCAGGGCCGGGCGCAGCGTGGCATGCAGAAACGCGTGAACCGTACTCAACGTGCTGGGCACAGGCGGCCGCAATGTCAGCGGAGCCGTATCGGAGCGGGCGTCAAAGCCTGAAATCATACGTGTTGAGTAGGAGTAAGGTAAATAGCAAGCAGTAAAATAAGCGGGAATTCAACCAAATAATAGGTCGATGGTTGACGAATTTCAGCAATAATTGGCCAGCCCTGGGCCGGCGCAAAAGGCCCAAGTTGGTGGTGCTGCGCGGTTAGCAGTGCGATTAGCTTGTCGCTAAAAACCAAAGCACAATTATCGCCAAAATAGCGGCTGTTGCAGCACATTCTACTTGCCGCTTCCCGGCCGGTCCGGGCCATGCGCCGACTGATGCTGTAAGCACCATTGCAACAACAAAAATTAGCCCTGCGCCGGCATAAATGAAATTTTCATCCCAGTACCGAGAAGGAAGACCATACTGACGTGTTTCGATGACTTTATACGCTAGAACTTGGCCAAACAAAGCCGTGCGTCGCATGTCCAAAACTTCGCCAGCATTCATGCAAGGCCCTCGGAAAGTAGAATTTTGCGTTCTGATGACGCAGTAAGACCCCCCTTTTTTGCTGCTGTGGAGCGTGCAGCTTTGCACTTCTTCACGCGGATAGTTGAGTACCCATACCCTATCGATGCCAAGCAATAAGCTAAACACAAGCAGCGCTTTACAAATAGCCTTGCCTAATGGAGCGTATCGCAAATAAGCGGCTTCGTGCGGATATGCTTCTGTCTTCCCTCTAGGATGATGGCGGGTGCTGGAAGCGGAACGCCTGCGTCTATCTCCAGCATTGGGTGCAGGAGTAGACGTTGCCAGAGTTGACGCCGTAAAGTGGCCCAAATCATCGTAAGCTGCCCGCCGGGTTGGGTCGCTCAGCACCTCGTACGCCGCATTAACGTCCAAATACCGGGCATGCGCGGCCGGGTCGGAGGTACGGTCAGGGTGCGTGAGTAGCACCAGCCGCCGATAGGCACTCCGGATATCCGCGGCCGAGGCAGTATTCGTTAATTCCAACGCTTCGTAGTGTTTCATCGACCACGAAGAAAGCAGCTATTCCCTGGCCGCCGCCAAGGCCACTACCTGCTCCGTTTGGTCGAGTACGCGGCGCTGGGCCAGCTCCAACAAGCGGCGGTTCAACTCGGGGCGCTGCTGCCGGTAGTAAGTGTGCTCTTCCTGCGTAAAACAGGCGGTTATCAGACCAATTACCGTGTAGCGCAATTTGGTATTGCGCGCCAGTAGCTCGCTGAGCTGGCGTTGCTGGTCAGTTGGGCTGGCTTTGCTCAGCAGCATGTGGTGGTCGAGCACAAAGTCGACCACTACGGCTAGTAGCAAGCTGTTTTGCAGCTTCAGCACGGGGCGCAGCGTGGAGTGCAGGAACTCGCCCACGCTGCCGGTAGGGTTGGTGGTGGTTTGGTCGGTTACGATATCGGGCCGAAGTGCCAGAAGCGCAGCATCGGGACGAGTGGCAGGGGAGGAGTTAGAAGTCATGCGGTGATAACAAACAACTGCCGCTTTGGCCGCTGCTGAATGGTTTTTTATACCACCCCCAGCTTCACCAGCGAATCCCAGAGCACCACGCCGGCCGCCACGCCCACATTAAGCGAATGCTTGGTGCCGAACTGGGGGATTTCCACGGCCAAGTCGCACAAAGCCAGAACGGCGTCTTCCACCCCAAATACTTCGTTGCCCAACACCAGCGCTAGCGGCCGGCCCGGCTCGGGTTGGAACTGGGGCAGGACCACGCTGCCGGTGGTTTGCTCCACGGCCACTACCTGGTAGCCGGCGGCTTTTAGTGCGGCCACCGCGGCCACCGTTTCGGCGGCGTATTCCCAGGCCATAGATTCTTCGCTCCCGAGCGCGGTTTTGGTGATTTCGCGGTGCGGGGGGCGCGGCGTGATGCCGCAGAGCCAGATTTTCTCCAGCGCAAAGGCGTCGGCGGTGCGGAAGATAGCCCCCACGTTGTGCATGCTGCGCACGTTGTCCAGCACTAGTACTACGGGGCTTTTGGGCGTACTTTTGAAGTCGGCCACCGTGGCGCGGTTCAGTTCCGCCATCGTCAGTTTTCGCATGGTCAGTAGCGCGAACTTTGTGGTTCGCGTCGTTGGTTTAAGGGGTTGGCCCGATTGCACGCAGCGGCCGATTATAGCCAGCCCGCCCGCGTTCGGCGCTTATTTCGGCTTTGCGCGGATTATTCATCACTACAAACGCGAACTACAAAGTTCGCGCTACTTTGCTTTGTCTGCACCTAAGAAAGAATTCGTTATCAAGTCCGTCGGGCCCGACCACATCACCCCCGGCTCGCCCGTCGACACGCCCCTGATGAAGCAGTATTACCTGCTCAAGCAGCAGCACCCCGGCGCGGTGCTCTTGTTTCGGGTGGGCGACTTCTACGAAACCTTTGGCGAGGACGCCGTCACGGCCAGCCGCATTCTCGACATCACGCTCACCAAGCGCGGCGGCGGCACCCCCAACGAAATTGCCCTGGCCGGCTTCCCCCATCACGCCCTCGACAACTACCTGCCCAAGCTGGTGCGCGCCGGCCAGCGCGTGGCCATCTGCGACCAGCTCGAAGACCCCAAATTGGCCAAAGGCCTCGTCAAGCGCGGCATCACCGAACTGGTGACGCCCGGCGTGAGCATGCACGACAACGTGCTTGAGCGCCGCTCAAACAACTACCTCGCCGCCATTCACTTCGGCAAAGCCGAAGCCGGCATTTCTTTCCTCGATATCAGCACCGGCGAGTTTCTGGTAGCGCAAGGCACGCTGGATTACCTGGGCAAGCTGCTCCAGAATTTCAGCCCGGCCGAAGTGCTGTTTTGCAAGAAAAGCCGGAGCGAGTTCGAGCAGCATTTTGGCCCCGATTTCTGCACCTACGCGCTGGATGAATGGGTTTTTGGCAACGATTACGCCCACGACACGCTCACCCGCCATTTCAAAACCACGTCGCTGAAAGGCTTTGGCGTGGATGGCCTCAAGGAAGGCATTGTGGCCGCCGGCTGCATCCTGCACTACCTCGCCGAAACCAAGCATTCCGACCTCGGTCACGTGGCCGCCCTGGGCCGTTTGGAGGAGGATAAATACGTGTGGCTCGACCGCTTCACGGTGCGCAACCTGGAGTTGGTGCACGCCCAGCACCCCGGCGGCGTGCCCCTCATCGACGTGCTCGACCAGACCCTGACGCCCATGGGCGCCCGCCTGCTGCGCAAGTGGATTGTGTTGCCCCTCAAAGAGGTAAGTCAGATTCAGCGCCGCTTGGACACCGTGGCCGCCCTCGTGGCCGACGAAGAACTGCTGGCCGACCTCACCATGCACCTGCGCCAGATAAACGACCTGGAGCGCCTCATCAGCAAAGTAGCAGTGCGCCGCGTGAACCCGCGCGAATTATTGCAACTGGCCCGGGCCTTGGAGGCCATTGCGCCCATGCGCGAGCGGCTGGCCAGTTCCGGCGTCAAAGCCTTGGTGAAACTAGCCGACCAGCTCAACCCCTGCGCCAACCTCCGCCAGGAAATCCTGGCCAAAATCAAGCCCGATGCGCCGCTGCTCACCAACCAAGGCGGTGTACTGAATACCGGCATCGACCCTGAGTTGGATGAGTTGCGGGCGCTGGCTTTTTCCGGCAAAGACTACCTGCTGCAACTTCAGGTGCGGGAGCAGCGCAACACCGGCATTTCGTCGCTCAAAGTGGCGTACAACAAGGTGTTCGGTTACTACCTCGAAGTCACCAATGCCCACAAAGATAAGGTGCCCGCGTCCTGGATTCGCAAGCAAACGCTGGTGAACGCCGAGCGCTACGTAACTGAGGAGCTGAAAACCTACGAGGAGAAAATCCTCAACGCCGAGGAGCAGCTCTTTGCCATCGAGCAGCGCATCTACACCGATTTGGTGCTGGCGGCGCTGGATTTTGTTCCCCACATTCAGCAAAATGCCCGCGCCATCGGCGTGATGGACTGCTTGGCCAGCTTCGCCCTCACGGCCCGACAGCAGCGCTACGTGCAGCCCGTGGTGAACGACGGTACCGTGCTCGACATCCGCGCCGGCCGCCACCCCGTGATTGAGCGGCAACTGCCGCCCGGCGAAAGCTACATTCCGAACGACATTTGCCTCAACCAGGACGAGCAGCAGATTGTGGTGATAACCGGCCCCAACATGGCCGGCAAATCCGCGCTGCTGCGCCAGACGGCCCTCATCGTACTGCTGGCTCAAATCGGCTCTTTCGTGCCCGCCGATGCCGCTACCGTGGGCATAATCGACAAGATTTTCACCCGCGTGGGCGCCTCCGACAATCTGAGCAAGGGCGAAAGCACCTTCATGGTGGAGATGACTGAAACGGCCTCCATCCTCAACAACCTCTCCGACCGCAGCCTCGTGCTGATGGACGAAATCGGACGCGGCACCAGCACTTACGACGGCATCAGCATTGCCTGGGCCATTGTGGAGCACCTGCACAACAACCCCAAAGCCAAGGCTAAAACCCTCTTCGCCACCCACTATCACGAGCTCAACCAGCTGGCCGACGACTGCCCGCGGGTGCGCAACTACAACGTTGCCGTGAAGGAGGCCGACGGCCGCATTCTGTTTCTGCGCAAGCTGCAGCCCGGCGGCTCCGAGCACAGCTTCGGCATCCACGTGGCGCGCTTAGCCGGCATGCCCACTTCGGTGGTGCTGCGGGCCAATGAAATCATGCACCACCTCGAAGTGGAGCGCACCAGCGCCGGCGTTGACGACGGCCAGCCCACCGAATTTGATGAGTTGTTGGCCGGTTTGGACGCCGGAATGGACCAGCTTGTGGTGGTGCATCCCGCGCAGGCCACCATTCCCAAGCCCCGCACCACCACTGCGGTGGCCACGGCGCCACGGCCCACGGTGCAGCTCAGCATGTTCGAGCCGTTGGACCCCGCCTTGGAACGCATCCGCGAGCTGCTGCAACACCTCGACATTAACACCCTGACCCCAATTGAAGCCCTGATGAAGTTGAACGAACTGAAGCTAACCTTAGGCAAATGATAAATTTTTAGGCCTGAAAATGAACGCAAAAGCCCCTTCAGGTAAAAATTTCCATACCTACCCCTTGCTTCGCCAAAAAAGCCCCTTACCTTTGTCGAACCATTCAGCGCTATGAAAGTAGCAATGAACCTCCCGCGAGAGTAGCTCAGTTGGTAGAGCGCGACCTTGCCAAGGTCGAGGTCGCGAGTTCGAACCTCGTCTCCCGCTCCAAATAGTTAAAAAAGACGTTGCTTTACCGCAACGTCTTTTTTGTTTGAACCCGCATCGGCGGGCAAACGCCAGAGTGGTGTAATGGTAGCCACGAGGGACTTAAAATCCCTTGTCTTCACGGACGTACGGGTTCGAGTCCCGTCTCTGGTACTAAAAAAAGGCCTTCACAAGATTGTGAAGGCCTTTTTTGTTGGAAAAGCAGCGCTCAGCAGCTCAAAAAAAGCCAGCTGACGGGCTGCTTGCGGATGGTTACATCACTGCGCATCAGGATTAGCGCCCGTAGTAGGCGCTTTGCGGGGGCCTGCACTTGCAAGACCGAAGCTGGTTCGGAAAAACAGGTAGAGCCCAACAACGGGAACCGGGCTCACCACAAAATCAAGAATGTCGCGACTAAGCTTGTACGCCCAAACCGCGTTAGCAGCCTTTGCCAGTAGCAGTAGCGCCGCGTAAACAACCAGTACCATGAAGTACAAGCGCAGTGCCAGCAGCCACTGGGCGGAAGAGGATAGGAGCGCACGCAGCAACAGTAAACAGAGGGCCAGATAGAGGGCTGCGTACGTAGCCACCGCCGGCAGAAAGCGCTTGGTGATGCCACTATTAATGCCACTCTGCAAGGCTTGCGCTTGCTGGCCCAGCCCCAGTGCCGACAGCGCCTTCTTCCACAACGTTGTGAGCAGTAGAAGGATTGCTTCGTCGTACACATCCACCAGCACCAAGGCCAAGACCAACGTGCCGATTACTGCCCAACGAATCAATCTTTTGGATGAGGAGTCAGTACCAATAATAACGTCGGCCACTTGATAAATGAAGGATTAGCTGGAAGTCGATTGGGAGGCGGGCACTGCTAAGCGGCGGGCCCACAGCATCCACAACGCGAAAATAAAGCCGTACACGATGAAGGTGAACGTGTAATGGTGGTTGAAATCCGCAGACCGCTGATAGTAGTGTTGGTTGATGGCCAAGGCCGCTACCCGCAACACGTTCAGAAACCAAATGACGATGATGCCGGCGGGAATGTACCAAAGCTTGCGCTGCCAAGGGCCGGGAAACGCCGCTACAAACCCGGCGAACAAAGCATATAAAACCAAGCCGTTGCATGGTGCGCCAACTGACACGGCGGGCTGGTTGTTCAGCAAGATTAAATTTGATTGCTGGGCATTGACGGTGGAGTCGAAGCCCAACAGCCGGAGAAATGATGCGCCAGACGCGGCAATGTGGCCGCAAAGTACCGCATCGAGCCGGCCGTCCTGCTTCAGCCATTGGTCGTAGCCAAAAAACCAAATCAGGAACAGTACGGAAGCTGTGAATATAAAGCGATACAGCACCCGGTTGCTAGTGGGCAAGGCGTTGGTTGAGGCAATGGCAGGCATAAATTAACAATTAAGTACCCGAAAATTTCAACAAAAAAGCGGCTCTACCTTTCGGAAGAGCCGCTTTTTTATTCGATTCAATAAATTAAGCCTTGCGCCGACGGTTGCGCAATTGCTTCACGCCAAAAGCAACACCACCAGCAAGCAGCAACGAAACACCTCCATCAATGGGAACATTTACTGGTGCTGGCACGGGACCTCCAGTGTCCGGGTCGTCAGAACTGCCTTGGGCAAATGCGAAAACCGTTGTTGCCGCTACCATTAATAGGCTCGGCAATAATTTTTTGAGCAAAAATGATTTCATGCGAAAAGATGGAGAGGTTTAAAATTGATTGTGCGTGGCGAGGCGGAAACAAATATAGGAACCAATTGACTATAAACCTGAACGGTTCCGGGTATTGGGCTTTGGCGCAGCAACCGCTGCCGTAGCTACCAATTCAGCAAGTACGGGGTTCCAGCATATTCGGTTTTTTAATTATTGGAAAAATCCGAAAATACCGGTGGCAGGATACGAATAGTTGTATTGTGGCCATTCGCAGGCACAGAATATTTTTATTGTTGCCCTGACGCGATAGATTGTTAACAGCATTCTGCTCGTTGCAGGGGCCGCGTTTGGGCCATCGTCCGGCCCATTACCGAATTGCTTGGGGCTGTGCTCACGGGGCTTATGCCTACCTTGCACTTGTCGTTTTGCCCGTTTTCAACCATGCTGCCTGCTCCTGACCCCGCCGCGCCACCGGCCGCTCCCGTCGATTACCATCCCCTCATTCGCCAGGTATTTGCCGAAATGGGCAAAGTGGTGGTGGGGCAACAGCAACTGTTGACCCGCCTCCTCATCGGATTGTTTACCGGGGGGCATATTCTGCTGGAGGGGGTGCCCGGACTTGCCAAAACCCTCACTATTTCCACGCTGGCCAAGGTGTTGCATTTGCATTTTCAGCGCGTGCAGTTCACTCCCGATTTGCTGCCTTCCGACTTGGTGGGCACCATGATTTACAACCAGAATCAGTCGGTTTTTGAGGTGAAGAAGGGGCCAATTTTTGCCAACCTCGTCCTGGCTGACGAAATCAACCGCTCTCCGGCGAAAGTGCAAAGCGCCTTGCTCGAAGCCATGCAGGAGAAGCAAGTGACCATCGGCGAAACCACGTACCCCCTCGACCTGCCTTTTCTGGTGCTGGCCACGCAAAACCCAGTGGAGCAGGAAGGTACCTACCCATTGCCGGAGGCGCAGGTAGACCGCTTTATGCTGAAGGTGCACGTCGATTACCTCAAAAAGGCCGACGAACTGGAGGTGATGCGCCGCATGGCCAACCTGAGCTTTGTAGAAGACGTGCAACCGGTGCTTACCCAGGCCGATATTTTCGGCATTCGCCAGCAAATCAACCAAGTGCAGATATCGGAGACCCTGGAAAAATACCTCATCGAACTGGTGTTTGCGACCCGCCGGCCCGCCGATTACGACCTAGTCGAGTTTGCGCAGGCCGTGCAGTTTGGGGCCAGCCCGCGGGCGAGCATTGCCTTGCACCGCGCTTCCAAGGCCGTGGCTTACCTCGAAGGACGTGATTATGTGTTGCCCGAAGACATTAAAGAAGTGGCCGCCGATGTGCTCAACCACCGCATTCTGCTCACCTACGAAGCCGAAGCCGACGGCATCCGCACGCAGGACCTGATAGAGGCCATCCTGCGGAAAGTGCCCATTAGCTAGCTGCGGCTTCAGGGTGAATGCCACCAAAAAAGGGCTGACCATATGGTCAGCCCTTTTTTGGTGTGCAATTAATCTAAGCGAAAAAAAGCTATTGAATAACCACCTGTTTTACCACCAAGTCAGCGCTGGTTTTCAGCTGTAGCATGTACACGCCCGGCGCCAGGTTGCTGGTGTCGAAATTAAGGTTGCCGCCGGCTGGCGACAGGTTCAGTTGGCGCTGCTGTACGGCCTGGCCCAGGGCATTTACGAGCGTGGCCGAGGCCGTGTGGAGGCGGCCGGCGGGCACGCTGAGCGTGAAGCTGCCGCGCGCCGGGTTGGGGTACAGGCCCACGGTGGCGGCCAGGGCATCGTTGCGGGTGGCGGTCAGCACCCGCAGCTGCAGGTTGTCCATGCCAATGTCATCGTCGCCAAAGTCGGAGGTGGCCTGGAACCGGATTACGGTGGTGGCCGACGTACTGGCAATGGCCACCGTTTTGGTCGTGAACGTGGTGTTGGTGGTTGCCGTCAGTATCGGCGTGGCGCCAAAGGTGTTGCCGCCATCGGTGCTCAGGAATACGTCGAGCTTATCCGTGCCGCTGGGGTTGATGTAATCGAAGCTGAGGGTGGTGCTGCCGGCGCCGGTCATGTTCACGAATAGGTCGAGTTTGCCTTGCTGACCGGCCGCGGAGCCGAAGGTGTGAAACCGGGCCGAATGGGCGCCCGTACTGGCCCGCGTGACATACGGCGGAGTCGGGAAGTTTGTGGTGGGCGATTCGTTGTCCGCATACCGCCAGCCGGCCGAGGCAAAGCCGTCGTCCTCGCGGCGCCACGAGTTGTCGCCGAGGGCCGGATAGTTGCGCCAGTTGTTGGTGGGCACATCGCGGGTGGCCAATTCATTCACCCAAGGGCCTTCAAAGCTCTCGTTATAAGGCAGCGCGGTGTAAACGGCGGGCGGCGGAGTGGCCAGGGCGGTGGCACAAATGGTGAACGGGCCTTGCGTGTCGTTCGAGCCAAAGCCCGAAACGAACACATAATACGTGGTATTGGGAGCAAGAAACGACAACCGGATGGGACCCGCCACGGTGTTGTTGGTGCTGGCCGTGGCGCAGGCTAATTCGGTGAAGGGCCCCGCGCTGCTGGCGGCCGAAAACACGCGCACCTGCCCGGCCGCTGAGCCCGTTACCTGCAGCCCAATATCGGTGCTGCCCACTCCGGAAGCCGCCGTAGTGAACTTAAACCACACATCCTTGGGGGTGAGGGCAATGCCGCAGCCCGGGTTGACGTAGCCCGTGGCCGTGGTGGTGGAAGCGCCCACGGTGGTGCCCGTAACTGGGGTACACGTCGTAGCCAAGGGCAGGTTTACAGCAGCGCCGGGTTCGTCATTGACTAGCGCAGGTGCCGTATCGGCACCGGGCACAAAGCGGTAGGTGCGGCCGGCATCGGGCATCCCCGCCCGGCTTACGTTGTGGGCCTGTTGGCCATAGTTCTGACTGATGAAGGTGGTGGTGCTCCAAGCGGTAGCGGGGTCGAGCTTAAGAGCTAGCACCAGCTGGTTGCTGGCGGTGCTTGCGCCCTTAAGGCCCACGTTTGGAAAGCGGGTGTCTACTGCATTGGCCGAGGCAGTGGCCGGGCCATACACAAATTCGATGTTTCCGCTTTCGTACAGCTTGGCCTGAAAGCTGAAGTTGGCGAATTGGGACTTCGCGCCGGTTCCGGCCTCCGACTTGTCGCTCACGTTTTTCCACTGAATGGTGCACACCCGGTTGGGCGCCGTGCCCGTGGTGGCTACCCGGTACTCCGCTGCCGCCGTTCCCTGTTGCAAATCGAAGTTGAAGGGCATCAGCAGATTGGTTTCGGCGGCGCCGGCGGCAGTAAGCGGGTCGATGCCTACGCCCCCGTTAAAGTTCTCGAAAAACAAAGCGGCGGTGGCGGGTGCCGTGCTGCCGAGCTTAATCAGGCCGTTGGTGTTGAGAATGAACTGCGTGAAGGCAGTGCCATTGTACGTAAACGTGAACCCAATATTCTGGGCCGCCGAGTTTGCGTCGTCGGTATTGGCGGTGGTAATAAGTGTACCTGCGGCGCCCAGGTCGGCGTAAGTGCCAGCCACGTTCACGGCATTGGAGGCGAAGTAGTTCAGGTTTTGGGCGTAGGCGCCGAAGGGCAGCAACGCCACCGGTAGCCACCGGCTGGCTTTTTTCAGCCGGGCTTGTAAGGATGTAAACATAGAACAGAGGAAAAAAGGACGAATAGGAAAGTGGAAGGCATGTTGTTGGGTTACGAACCAACGAATCGGGAAGCGCACGGGAATAGGCAAAGCCGACAGGCAAAGCCGACAGGCAAATTACCACATAAGTGGGCAACTCCGTAAACGTAAGCATACCGCCCGAAACCAGTTGGCAATGAAGGACAAAGGCTAGCTAATGCCCGTTGCAAGCGCTTGCAGCAAGGCGGCGGCGTTGTCATCGGGAGCGCAACCGGACACGGGAACGAAGGTGCGCGCGGGCTCGCCCGGCCGCTGGGCCAAGCCGTAGGTGTAGGTCTTGTCGTAGTAATCGAGTACTAGCTCCACCATTAAGTTAAAATCGCCGGCCTCCACAGCGGCCAGGGCCTGCTGCGTGGCTAGGCCGCCCAGGCGCTTGTGGAGCCGCTCGATGGCGGCAGCCAGTTCCGTGGGGTCTTCGGCTCCGTATTCGGCGGCCAGCTTGGCCACGCGGGCGGCGCGGGGCACCTCCAGCACCCAGCGCGGGGCAGTACGCAGCTGCGCAAACAAGGCCGGTGGAATAGTGAGCCGGCCAATTTGCCGGCTTTCGTCTTCTACCCAAATCGGTGCATCGGTGGGCAAGGCGGCCAGAGTGGCGGCCAAGTTGTTCTCGAACTGCTCCTGGGTGGGCTGAACGGGCTGGCCAATGGCCCCAAAAGCCGAGCCTTTGTGACTAGCCAGCCCCTCTAAGTCGAGCACGGGCTGCGAATGGGATGCGGCGGCCAAGGCGTGCAGCACATCGGTTTTGCCGCTGCCAGTGAGGCCACCCAGTACGCGCCAGTTGCGCGGCGTTTCGAACGAGGCCAGCACGGCGCGGCGGTAGTCCTTGTAGCCCTTGTCCAATAGGTGCACTTTGAAACCGGCCAGCTCCAGCAGCCACAGCACCGCCCCGCTGCGCATGCCGCCACGCCAGCAGTGCAGCCGTACTTCTTTGCCCTGGGCCAGCTTTTGCGCCTTTTTTACCATTTCCGACATCTTCGGCCCGAAAAACTCCAGCCCCAGGTGCACGGCACGCTCCTGGCTCACCTGCTTGTAAGTCGTGCCGATGCGGGCCCGCTCTTCGTCGGTGAACAGCGGCAGGTTGAGGGCGCCCGGCACGTGGCCTTGCGCAAACTCAATGGGCGCGCGCACGTCGAGAATCGGGTAGGGGAGGGCCTCAAACTCGGCTAACGAATGACGGGGCATGGAACTACTGAGAGAGTGGGGAGAGAAAAGCGGTAACAAAAGCGAACCGGTGAGGGAGTCGCCTTCTATGATTTCCGAACGGAGGAGTTACTTGAGCTGCCTTTTGTAGAGCTGCACTGTATTTTCTAGGCCCAGGTATAGGGCGTCGCACACCAGCGCGTGGCCAATGCTGACTTCGGCTAGTTCGGGCAGCTGCTGTTTCAGCCAGGCTAGGTTATCCAGGTCCAGGTCGTGGCCGGCATTCACGCCCAGGCCCATCTGCCCGGCGCGGGCGGCGGCGGCGCGGTAGGGGGCCACGGCCCGTTCGCGGTCGGCGAGGTAGTGCACGGCATAGGCTTCCGTATAGAGCTCGATGCGGTCGGTGCCGGTGGTGACGGCAGCTTCCACCAACGCTAGGTCGGGGTCGAGGAAAATGCTGACGCGGCACCCCAGGCTCTTGAGCTCGGCCACCACGTCGCATAAATAGGCCTGGTGCCGGATAACGTCCCAGCCGGCGTTGGACGTAATGGCCTCGGGGGCGTCGGGCACCAGCGTTACCTGCTCGGGGCGCACCTGGCGGCACAGGGCCAGAAAATCAGGCGTGGGGTTGCCCTCCACGTTCAGCTCCGTGGTCACAACGGACTTCAGGTCGCGCACGTCTTGGTAGCGGATGTGGCGCTCGTCGGGCCGTGGGTGCACGGTGATGCCTTCGGCCCCAAACCGCTCAATGTCGCGGGCGGCTTGCAGAATGTCGGGCCGGTTGTGGCCCCGGGCGTTGCGCAGGGTGGCCAGTTTGTTGATGTTGACGCTGAGCTTGGTCACGGAGAAGTTGGGAAGGAGTGAAGGTGGTTGGCAAAGCACAACAGCCCATTTGCGTAGGTTGATTTGTACTGAGTGCCGTAATGGAGCCGGCTTGCGGGCCTGTTGCCGTAGCTTCGGGCCGAAATTACGCCCTTCGTCGTCCTCATGCCGGGCCGCTGGGCCTTGTCTGATGCTCTCACGTTCCTTTACTTCACTCAATCCACTGTTCACGCGTCATCTTAAAATTCGGCATTAGTTGACGCCAATGAATTGGGGCCATTACCACTTGCACTCGAATGAAGGTGACTGCTGCTTCGTGCTGACCTTTGCTAAACTCAAGCTTACCCGTGGCCAGTCTGTCCCAACCCGCGCCCCGCGCCGCATCGCCCTATACCCTCGGCCACCCGCCCCGGTTTGGGGCTATCATCGGCTTTTCCCATCCTCCCACGCACTAACCCGCCAATACCCTTCCCCATGCTAAAAGACACCATCGACGCTGCCATCAAGCAAGCCATGCTGGCCAAAGACAAAGTACGCCTCACCACTCTGCGCAGCATCAAATCCCAGATTATGCTGGCCGAAACCGCCGAGGGCGCCACCGGTGGCGCCCTTACCCCCGAAGCCGAGTTGAAGATGCTCAACAAAGCGGCCAAGCAGCGCCGCGATGCCGCCGCCATTTACAAAGAGCAGTTTCGCTCCGATTTGGAGGAAAACGAGCTGGCTGAACTGGCCATCATCGAGGAATTTCTGCCCGCTCAGCTCTCCGAGGCCGATTTGGTGGAGCGCCTCGTGCACATCATCCAGCGCGTTGGGGCGCAGGGCCCTTCCGACTTGGGCAAGGTGATGGGCGTGGCCGCGCGCGAGCTCTCAGGCCAGGCCGATGGCAAGCGCATCTCCGACGTCATCAACCACTTGTTGAACAACACCAACCTGTAAATCATGCGCGCTGAGGGATGGCGCCGCTGTCCCTCAGCGTCTTATTGCCTGCCATGACGGCCCTCGATATTCTGCTCCTGCTTCCGCTCGGCATTGGGGCCGTAAAAGGTTTTCGACGCGGGCTGGTGCTCGAAGTTGTTTCGCTGCTGGCGTTTGTCTTGGCCGTGGTGGGCGGGTTGAGTCTGCTTTCGGCGGCGGTGCCGCTGGTGCGGCACTACGTGGGCAGCGCCTTTGGCATGCTGCCCCTGGTGTCGTTTGCGCTGGTGTTTGTGGCCATCATGTGGGGCGTGCACATGCTCGGGGGCCTGCTCAAAACCGCCGTGCACCTCACCCCGCTGGGCATGCTGGATAACCTGCTCGGCGGTGCGGCCGGCGTTATCAAATGGATACTGGGCCTGAGCCTGCTGCTGCACGGCACCCGGTTGGCGGGCCTGCACCTGCTCTCGCCAGCTCTGGTGGCCGAGTCCCAGGTGCTGCCCATTGTGCAGCAGGCCACGCCGCTGGCGCTGCAACTCACCGGCTACGTGCTGCCTTTCGCCCAGGATTTGCTGGTGAAAATCAAAACCGCATTCGTGAGCCGGAGCTAAAAAACCGCGTTCGGGAATGGAACAGCAGGCAACTGAGGTTTACCGCTCACCGCTACTGCCCGTTTTCTACGGCTGCTTGCTATTGTACTACCGTAATGCGCCTGTTGCTGCTCGATAATTTCGATTCCTTCACCTTCACCCTGGCCGACTACCTGCGCCAGCTAGGAGCCGAGGTCTTGGTGCGCCGTAACGACGTGCCCCTGCGGGAGATTCAAGGGCTGGAGTTTGACGGCATTGTCCTTTCGCCCGGTCCCGGCACTCCTGCCCAGGCCGGCGTGATGCCCGCCGTCATTAAAGCCTATTATCAGCAAAAGCCCATGCTCGGCGTTTGCCTGGGCCACCAAGCCTTGGGCGAATTCTTCGGGGCCACGGTTGGGCGGGCGGCTCGGCCCATGCACGGCAAAGTGGCCGAAGTTCGCTGCGCTACGGGCGAGGCACTTTTTGCCGGCTTACCCGTAACGCAGTTGGTAACGCGCTACCATTCGCTCATTCTCAGCGAACCCCTGCCGGCGGAACTGGTTTCCCTGGCTTATACCACCGGCTCGCCCCCCGAGCTTATGGCCTTGCGCCACCGCACGCTCCCGCTCTATGGCGTGCAGTTTCATCCCGAGGCCTTGCTCACGCCCCACGGTCTGGCAATTTTGGCCAATTGGCTCCGGTGTTGTATCATTGCCAAAACGCCGGGAATTGACGAGAAACGAGATGGAATTGCGCCGCCAGCACCAGCAAGGGTATGAATACGTAGACGAAGGCCAAGGCCCGGTGCTGCTGCTGTTGCACGGCCTGTTCGGTGCCCTGAGCAACTGGGAAGACGTGGTACAGGAGTTTGCGCCCGACCACCGGGTCATCATTCCGCTGCTCCCCATCTACGAAATGCCTCTTTCGCAGGCCGGTGTGCCCGGCTTGGTGGCCTACGTCGAAGGCTTTGTGGCCACCTTGGGCCTGCCTGCTGATTTCACCGTGCTCGGCAATTCGCTGGGTGGCCACGTGGCCCTTGTTTACACCCTGAAAAACGCCGAACGCGTCAACCGGCTCGTGCTCACGGGCAGCAGCGGCCTGTTCGAAAACAGCATGGGTGCGTCGTTCCCCAAGCGCGGCAATTACGCCTACGTGGAAGAGCGGGTTGGCTTTACTTTCTACGACCCCAAGGTGGCAACCCGGGAATTGGTTGACGAAGTCTTCAATGTCACCAATTCCAACTCCAAGTGCTTGCGCATCATTGCCATTGCCCGCTCGGCACAGCGGCACAATCTGAGCAAGGAATTAACTAAAATTACCGTGCCAGTGCTGCTGGTGTGGGGCCTGAACGATACCATCACCCCACCGCCCGTCGCCCACGAATTTGCCCGGCTGCTGCCCCACGCCGAACTGCGCTTTCTCGACCATTGCTGCCACGCGCCCATGATGGAGCGCCCCGCCGGCTTCAACGCCTACCTGCGCCGGTTTTTGCGTACTACCGAAACAGCCCCCGCTGCCGCAGCCTAACGCCGGTTATCCTTTTGCCGGCTCAATTGTTGCTCTCTGTGCTGGCACAGAAGGCTACCATTCGTTTGTGTTCCACTATCCTTTCCACCAAGCTATTACCTATCTATTTCTCCGACGCTCATAATTACCTAGCATATGCCCGCCCTGCTCGCCGAAGACTTACTCAACGAAATGATTCCGCCTCTGAAGGGCACCGATTCGGCGGGCAAAGCAGCGCGCTGGCTCGATGAGTTCCACGTGGCACAACTGCCCGTGCTCGACAACCGCCTCTACCGGGGCCTTGTTACCGAAGCTGACCTGGCCGATTTCGACGACCCCGAACGGCTCCTGTCGGAGTTGCCGCTGGGCTATGCCGAAGCTTATGTGCGCCCCGACCAACACTTTTACCGGGTGATGGAGCTGGCCATTGAAAATAAAATTCAGCTCGTGCCCGTCGTCGACGAGCGTCACGAGTACGCGGGAGTGGTGACCATTGCCGATGCGCTGGCGGCTTTCGGCCAGCAGCCGGCCGGTGGGCAAGGGGGCATCATTGTCCTCACCATGGAAGAGCGGGATTATTCCCTCACCCAAATCAGCCGCTACGTTGAGGAAAATAATGCCAAAATCATCAGTGCTTTGGTGGCTCAGGACGAAGTTGACCCTTACCGCATACGGCTTACGCTGAAGCTTAACACTGATAATTTGGCTCGCATCACGGCCACGCTGGAGCGGTTTGGCTACGTAGTCACCGCGCAGTTCAACGGCAATGCCGTGACCAGCGAAGACGAGCAGGAGCGCTACGATGCCCTCCTGCGGTACCTGAATGTCTAGAGCCGGGTGGTAGGAGTGCTGCTGACGTTGCGCGCGCTGGTGGCCGGCATTGGGCTTGGCCTGAGCCAACCGGCCGACACGTTGCCCCGCTCACTGGTACCCGTAGTGGCGCCCTCCGATACGCTGGTGCGCGTTGTGCCTTGTCCGGGTGTTGTGCGGGCTGCGGTTGGCACCGTTCTGTTCGCGGGCAATTCCGTTACCAAGGAACGCATTTTGCGCGCGGAGCTTGACTTTCGTGAAGGGGATACCTTGACTCTGGCCGACTTGCCTGCCCGGCTCGAAACCAACCGCAGCCGCTTATTCAACCTCCAGCTGTTTCATTCGGTGGTGGTGCAGTCCAGTTGCGCCGGGGGCAGACTGCTTATCGTTTTCGGCGTACAGGAGCGGTGGTATACCTTTCCAGTGCCCATTCTGTCGTTGGCCGACCGCAACCTGCGCTCCTGGAGCGAGCGAGCAGACCGGTGGCGCCGCGTCGATTACGGTATTCACATCAGCCGATACAA
This sequence comes from Hymenobacter jeongseonensis, assembly GCF_015694725.1. Lineage (GTDB taxonomy): Bacteria > Bacteroidota > Bacteroidia > Cytophagales > Hymenobacteraceae > Hymenobacter > Hymenobacter jeongseonensis. Next base: position 748,853 of record NZ_JADQDQ010000001.1, read on the forward strand.
TTTTCGCGGCCGTAACGAGCAAGTTCGGGCCAACCTTCAACTCGGCTTCAATCGCAAATACGAGTTGTTTTACGAAGCGCCTGGCTTGGGCGCTTACCGCCGGATTGGGCTCGGCTTAGGGGCGTCATTCAACCAAAGCCGAACGGTTGATTACGCCACGCAGGCCGACCGATTGGTGCCCCTGCGGACCGATGAAGGGTTTCCCATCCAACGGTTGTATGCCACGGCGGGGCTGCGCTTTCGCCAAACCGTGCAGTCTCTCACCGCGTTCGATGTAGCTTACCGCCGCGAGCGCATCAGTGATTCCACCAATTATTACAACCCTGACTATTACCTCGGCCGCACCCAGCGCGAGTACTTGGAGCTAACGCTGACCAGCACCCGCAATCAGCGCAATACGTTTGCGTACCCACTCACCGGGCAATACGCACAAGCCCGGCTCACGCACCGCATTTTCTTAGACGGAACCACGCCTAGCATCACCACCCTGCGCTTGAAGTATGCACGTTACCTCTCCCTAGGTCACGGGTTTTATTACACCGGCGGCTTTAGCGGACAGGCCCGCCTTGCTCGTCGCCTCGCCTATGCCGACACCCGGGCCCTGGGCTACGAAGACTTGGTGCGGGGCTACGATGAGTACGTAATTGACGGCCGGCATTACGGCTTGGTGCAGCAAGGGGTGTCTTACCGGCTGCTCCATCCCGACCCAATTAAGCTGAAGGCCATCGGCAACGATAAAATCAACACCATTCCGTTAGCCCTCTACCTCAATATCTTTGCCGATGCCGGCTATGTAGCGGCAGGCACTACCATACCCCAAAACCGCCTTCCCAATCATATGCTGCGGGCAATAGGCCTCGGGGTGCACTTAGTTACTTACTACGACCGGGTGTTTACCGCTGAGTACACGTTGAACGGCTTGGGCCAAACAGGGTATTTTTTTCGCGCCGATTTCCCGATTTAACAATATCGGCCGGCTCATCTGGTTATTTATTTGTTACGTAACCCCGCTTCGGTTGCGCAAGCTGTTGCCCCACTCCGCATGAAAATCGCCATCCTTGGCAAGCCTTTCGACGATGAAGCCGCCCCGGCCATTCAGGCATTATTCGATGACCTAGCCGCCCGGCGTGCCGAAGTGCGCATCGGCGAAGCTTTCCGCACTTTCCTCAACAACCGCATCCGCCTCCCCGAAGGCACCACCGAATTCCGCCGCGGCGACTCCCTGCGCGGCGTTCAATTTGTCCTCAGCATTGGCGGCGATGGCACCTTGCTCGATACCGTAACCTACGTTGGCAGCCTGCAAATCCCGATTTTGGGCATTCACACCGGCCGGCTTGGCTTCTTGGCCACCATCACCCCCGACCGGATTGCCCAAGCCATCGACTCGTTGTATAAAGGCCATTTTAACATTGAGGAACGCAGCCTTATTCGCGTCGATACCGACCCCGATGTGTTTGGCAGCCTCAACTTCGGTCTCAACGAATTCAGCGTCCTTAAGCGCGACACTTCGTCCATGATTGTCGTGCATACGTACATTGATGGCGAATACCTCAACTCTTATTGGGCCGATGGGTTGGTAGTTGCAACCCCAACGGGCTCCACGGGGTATTCGCTCAGTTGTGGGGGACCAGTGATGCTGCCTCAAACCAACAATTTTATCATTGCGCCCGTATGCCCCCACAATTTGAATGTGCGCCCGCTGGTTGTGTCAGACCAAAGTGTGATTTCCTTCGAAATTGAGGGGCGCAGCACCAGCTACATGCTGGCGCTCGACTCTCGCTCCCTGCCGGTAGAGGCATCTGTGCAAATTGCGGTTCGCCGCGAAGCGTTCAATGCCCGCTTGGTTAAACTCAACCATGTAAACTTTCTCAGCACGTTGCGAAGCAAGTTAAACTGGGGGCTAGACCGGCGAAACCCGGCTGGTATTCAGTCGTAACTAGACTATTACTTGTTGAAAATATACTGGAAAGTTTTTTTAGTTCCAGATAACGCCTACTTTTGTCACTGTCTGAAACTGCGCACTTTCCGTGCTGCCCCTCCATACCTGAACATCGCCTCATCATTTTTGCTGCCTTATGAAAAATATTTTCACGTATTCTACGGCCTTTGCGCTCGGATTAGCCTTGGTGGCTACCCCCGAAGCAGAAGCCCAGCAGTTTAGTAAGCGGAAACAATATAACTCAGTGGGCTTCAGCCTAAACGCTGTGAATTATTTTGGGGACGTTACCCCGGTTACCAACTTTACCAGCTTCCGCTTAGGTGCCACCCGTGTTGGTGCCGGTGTCTCCATCACCCGTCGCTTCTACCCACGCCTTTCCGGACGGTTTGGTCTTTCCTACGGCCGTATCTCGGGTGACGACAACTTGGCTGCTGACCAGAACGACCCCGATGCCCGCTACCGTTATAACCGGAACATGAGTTTTCGGAATGATATGGTAGAAGCTTCGGCAGTCGCAATCTTCGACCTGATTGAAAACCGTAACAATTACCTGAAGCGCCCGGACTTTGTGCCGTATGTCTTCGCTGGTGTTGCCGGTTTCTATCATAACCCCAAAGGCAAAGTTGGCGATAAAGCTCCCGAAGGCCTGCGGCCTGGCACCTACGTTTCGCTGGCTGAGTTGAAAACCGAAGGACAAGCTAGCGCCTACGGCAAAACCCAGTTTGCCATTCCTTTTGGTGGTGGTATCCGCTACCGCATCAACCGCAACTTTGATGCAAGCCTGGAAATTGGCTGGCGCAAAACGTTCACCGACTATCTTGACGACGTAGGAGGAAAGTATGCTCCTGCTGGAAGCTTCACCACGGCCGCACAGGCGTATTTTGGTGGTGGTAACCCCGATGCTTCTTCTAGATTGACTCCTAGAGGCGGCAACTTTGCCGACGGTGGTGGTTTGACCCGTGACCGTACCACCGAATTCCGTGGTTTTGACACGCCCGGCGAAATTCGTGGCGACAGTCGCAATAGAACGGACTGGTACATCGTTACCGGTGTCTCGTTGAATTACATCTTGACGCCCCGCATCAAGAACCCCAAATTCCGCTAGCCTAACTTGCTGGCTGATTACATACCCTACAGTCAGTTTGGATGACAAATTCTGGTTTTTACAGCGCACTCCTCGTTTGCCTTACGCAAGCGGGGAGTGCGTTTTTTTGCTCTAGCGCTAGTGCACAAACCACCAGCGAAATTGGAATCGGCCTTGGGGCTACTAATTACAGGGGAGAAATTGCCCCCAAGTACCAGTTCAATAACAACCGGCCCGCTGTCACGGCGTTCTATCGGAAGGACATATCGGTGCCCATCACGCTACGCGGAGGAATCACAGCCGGCTTTCTGCGGGCCGCTGACGACAATGTAGTCGGGGTAGACGGTGAAGTGCCGCCTTTGCAGGGCTACCGCCAGGCAAACACCAAAGGCGGCTTGCTTGAAGCATCTGCCGTGATGGAGTATAACTTTCTGGATTACCATTTTCGGACAAACAAGGTCCACTTCACGCCATATCTTTTTGTGGGTGTAGCAGCATTTTACGCCAATACCACCACCACTACCAACAACGCGGCCCTCGAAGCTCGATTTAACCGACGAGGCTCAATGTTGGGTTTTGCTATTCCGGCGGGGGTAGGAATTAAATATGCCTTATCGAAGCATATTAATTTGGGTTTAGAAGCGGGCGTTCGCAAGGCTTTCACTGACGAACTGGACCATTTGGCCACCCAAGACCCGCTCTTGGTGAACCCGCATACCCAGGATTGGTATTATTATAGTGGCGTGAGCTTATCGTATACGTTCTATAAAATCCTTTGTCCGGACCAATACAAAGACAATAAAGAGCTGTTAAAGTAGTCTTTAGCGCTTTGGTAAAATAACTGGACAACTAAGAAGCCAAGTACTGGCTTTGGGAAGGCAAAGGGAAGTATGCGGCCGCTAAATGCAACCATTTCCGTAACTTGCGTCCTCTTTTAGCGAAACCGCAAAGATGACCGGCAAGGCCGAAATTGATACTCAAAATATTCCCAGCCACGTGGCCGTCATCATGGATGGCAATGGGCGCTGGGCCAAGCAGCGGGGGGGCTTACGTGTGTTCGGGCACCAAAGCGCCATAACGGCCGTGCGCGAGACCGTGGAGGAAGCGGCTGAGCTCGGCGTGCGGTACCTGACGCTGTACGCGTTTTCCACAGAGAACTGGAACAGGCCGGCGCTCGAGGTAATGGCCCTGATGCAGTTGCTGGTTCATACCATTCGCCAGGAAACGGCCACCTTGCTCAAAAACAGCATTCGGTTGGAAGCAATTGGTGACATCAGCACGCTACCGGCCAATTGTCGGCGGGAACTGGCAGAGGCCATGGAGCTAACCAAAGCGGGCAACCGCATGACCTTGGTGCTGGCACTGAGTTATAGCGGGCGCTGGGATTTGACCCAAGCCGCCAAACGAATGGCCGCCGACGTTGCCAGCGGTCAGCTCCAGCCTACGAACGTGACCGAAGCAACCGTAGCGAGCTACTTGGTGACGGCTGGCATGCCCGACCCAGAACTGCTCATTCGGACTAGTGGTGAGCAACGCATCAGCAACTTTTTGCTGTGGCAACTGGCCTATACAGAATTATACATCACCGATTTGCTGTGGCCGGATTTTCGGAAGCAGCACTTTCAGGAGGCCATTCGGGCCTACCAAACCCGGGAACGGCGATTTGGCAAAACCAGTGAGCAACTCGCTGTATCTTAAATTTTTGCAATGATTATTGTGCGTGATTTTTTTGTGAGATGTGTGCTGGTACTGGCGGTACTAGGTGGCTTATTGGCTCACCCGGTGCTGGCTCAACAGGCTGGGAGCGGAGCCGATGAACCCAAGCGGTACGAGTTGGGAGGAATTACCGTGAGTGGCGCCCGCTACCTTGACCCGAATACGCTCATTGGCTTGACGGGCCTGCGGGTAGGGGATGCCATCAGTATTCCGGGCGAGGAGATTGGGAAATCCATCCGGAAGCTTTGGGCCCAAGGCATTCTGGGTGATGTGAGCGTGACCATTGGCCGCATTGAGGGCAACAAGATTTTCCTGGATTACAACCTGAAGGAACGGCCCCGCTTGTCGAAGTTCACGTTCACGGGGATTAAGAAGGGCCAAACGGAGGACCTCACCAAGAAAATAACCCTGATTCGGGGCAAAGTGGTAACCGATGCTTTGCTGAACAACACGCGGACGCAGGTGCGCAAGTTCTTCGTCAACAAAGGTTACCTCGACGCCAAGGTGAACATTATGCAGGTTGCGGATTCGTCGCTGTCCAACAGTGTGGCGTTGCGCATCGATGTGGATAAAGGTTCGAAAGTGCGCATTCATGACATTGCGTTTGAGGGCAACCAGGCATTTTCGGACCGCAAGCTGAAGGGCAAATTTAAAAAGACCAAGGAGCGCAAGCCCTATAAACTGCTGACTGCGGGCAAGTTCCAGCGCAGCGAATACGAAGAAGACAAGAAGAAACTGCTGGAGTTTTACAACGCCGAAGGCTATCGCGATGCCACCATCGTATCCGATACTTTAACGCGTGACAGTGAAGGACTTGCGTTGCGCATAAAGGTAGACGAAGGCCCTAAGTACTATTTCCGCAATATCACGTGGAACGGCAACTACCTCTACGACGATAAGACGTTGGCTAATGTGCTGGGCATCAAGCCCGGTAGCCCGTATAGCAAGGAAATTCTTGATAAGCGCCTGAATTATAATCCTACCGGCCAGGATATTTCCTCGCTTTATTTGAATGATGGTTACCTGTTTTTCACGATTGATGCCGTAGAAACCAAGATTGAAGGCGACTCGATTGACATCGAAATGCGCCTTAGCGAAGGCGTGCAGGCCCACATCAAAGACATCAACATTGCGGGCAATACCAAGACCAGCGACCATGTATTGCGGCGGACGCTGCGTACGCTGCCGGGCGATAAATTCAACCGGGAGTTGCTGATTCGTTCGCAGCGGGAAATTGCAACGCTGGGCTATTTCGACCCGGAGAAAATCGGCATCAACCCCGTTCCAAACCCGGTTGATGGCACGGTTGATATCAATTACACGGTTGAGGAAAAGCCTTCTGACCAGGTAACCCTTTCGGGCGGCTGGGGTGGTTTTGCTGGCTTTATCGGCACGGTTGGGCTTGTATTCAATAACTTCTCGCTCCGCAAGGCGGGTACGCTGCGCAACTGGACGCCCGTGCCCTCAGGCGACGGCCAGCGCTTGGCACTGAACGTTCAAGCGAATGGCGTGCAGTACCAAGCCTATTCCCTGTCATTTACAGAGCCGTGGTTGGGCGGCCGGCGTCCTAATTCCTTCTCCTTCAGCCTCAATCACAGCATTCAGCGGGCGGGCCAGGCATTGGATGCTTCGACCAGCAGCTTTATCAAAGTGAGCAGTGCCACGATTGGTCTGGGCCGTCAGTTGCGGGTTCCGGATGACTACTTCACGTTGAGTAACTCGCTGTCGTATAGCCAATATCAGACCCAGAACTATGCCCTCATTCCCGATGCGGCAACGGGTACATTTAACAATATTTCCTTCAACACAACCCTCGCTCGCAACAGCATTGACAACCCGACTTACACTCGTCGGGGCTCTTCGCTGAGTTTGAGCGTGAACTTAACGCCTCCTTATTCGCTGCTGAATCCGAACCACCCCGATACCAACAAGTGGATAGAATTTCACAAGTGGATGTTTGACGCCTCGTGGTTCACGCCCATCGTGGGCAAACTGGTATTGAACACGCGAGCACACTTTGGCTACCTGGGGAATTACAGCTCCGACCGCTCAATTGGGGCTTTTGAGCGATTCAAGATGGGTGGCGCGGGATTGGGCTTCAACGGCGCAGGTAATTTTCTGGCGGGAACGGACTTTGTGGGCTTACGTGGTTACGACGACCCGAACAGCTCTTTTGCCATTCCGACCGCCCAGAGTGGTCAGTCTGGAGGAATTGCCTTCAACAAGTATGTATTGGAAATGCGCTACCCGGTTAGCCTCAACCCCGCGGCCACGGTTTATGTGCTGGCATTTGCGGAAGCCGGCAATGCGTACGACTCCTACAAAAACTACAACCCCTACAAGCTGTATCGTTCGGCCGGGGTAGGAGCTCGAATTTTCATGTCGGCATTTGGTTTGCTAGGGTTTGACTACGGGCACGGGTTCGATTCGGTGGTGCCGCCCGTGGGCACGCCGGCCAATACCCGCCAAGACCCCAATCACTTCCACTTTATTATCGGCCAGCAAATTCGCTAGTCGGGCACTAGCGGGCGCGATTTCACGTTTCCTCAGGTATGAAGAACATCCGTGGCCTGCTGGCCTTATTGTTGCTAACGGTAGCGTATGGGGCTCAGGCCCAGAAATTTGGTTGGGTTGATACGGAATTTATCATGGCCAAAATGCCTGAGTATGCCAAAGCTCAGCTCGAATTGAATACGTATTCGGATACTTGGCAGAAGGAAATCGAGGCCCAGAAAAAGGACCTTGACAAGCTCTACCGTAATTATGCTGCCGAGGAAGTGGTGCTGACCGAGCCCATGAAAAAGAAGCGGCAGGATGAAATACTAAAGAAAGAGCAAGACATTAAAACGTATCAGAACAAGCAGTTCGGCTACGAAGGACAGATATTCAAGAAGCGGCAGGAACTCAACAAGCCGGTGCAGGACAAGGTGTTTGAGGCCGTAGAAAAAGTTGCTAAAAAGAAGCAATTGGCCGTGCTCTTCGACAAATCGGGCGATTTGACCATGCTCTACACCAATCCGGCACATGATTACACCGAATTTGTGTTAGAGGAATTGGGCTTGGGTGCCGAAGACCGCAACCAGCCCGGCCCTCGGGGCACGGTGAAAACAGTAGCCCCGCCCAAAACACCAGCCGATGCGAACTTTGAAACGGATTCGGGAGCTGCAGAACCAGCCTCAACCACCAAGCCCACCCGGCCTGCCAAGAAGACAACGACCAAGAAGAGCTCGAAGTAATTACCTTTGTTCCAATATTTTTCTGACCTTTTTTCCTTTGATGAATCTCGTGAAAATCTTTCGTCTGACGCTCGCCGCCGCTCTGTTGACCGCCGGAACCCTGGCCGCCACTTCCGCGCAGGCCCAGGCCCCCCTGAAAATTGGCTACACCGACGTACAGTACGTGTTGGCCCAGATGCCTGAAAGCAAGCAAATCGAATCTGACCTGAAAGCCTACAACAGCCAGCTGGAAGGCCAACTGCGCAGCAAGTCGGGTGAGTTGGAGGCAAAGTACAAAGCTTACCAGCAGGGCGAAGCCACCATGACCGACATCGTGAAGGCCGACAAGCAGAAGGAAATGCAGAACATGCAGCAATCCATCCAGGAGTTTCAGCGTAGTGCTGAGCAGTCGTTGCAGCAAAAACAGCAGACCCTGCTGAAGCCAGCCTTGGACAAATTGCAGAAAAACATCGACGTAGTAGCCGAAGAAAACGGCTTTACTTACGTGTTCAATTCCGATGGCGGCGGCAGCCCCCTGCTGTTGCATGCTCCCAAAGAGGGCGACATCTCGGACTTGGTGCTGAAGAAAATGGGCATTACGCCCGGCGCCGCGGCTCCAATCAAATCGGGCCCCGCTGCTCCCGCTGCCGCTGCTCCAGCCGCTCCGGTAAATAGCAAGACCAAAACCAAAACCAAGAAATAAGCGGAAACCTGCCGCCCAGAAGCGGAAAAGCCGGAGCATTTGCTCCGGCTTTTTTCATGCACAAATGAGCTAGAATGATGACGAACGAGTTGGAGGCTGAAGAATTTGAAGAGGATGACCTGGATGCTGGTGAGGGCGACGAGCTTTACGAGCACCATCGCATCGTGGTAGACCGCGGCCAGGAACTGTTGCGCATTGACAAGTTTTTATTAGGCCGGCTGCGCAACACCTCGCGCAATAAAGTGCAAGAAGCTATTCGAGCGGCGGCCGTGGAAGTAAACGGGGTGACTGTGAAGCCCAATTACCGGGTAAAGCCACAGGATACCATCACCATAACGCTGCCTGAGCCCCCGCGCGAAGACCGGGTCGTGCCCGAAGAAATGAGTTTGGATATTCGCTACGAAGACTCTGAGCTACTCATCGTAAACAAGCCTGCTGGCCTCGTGGTACACCCGGCGTACGGCCATTGGCAGGGCACGCTGGTCAACGGCTTGGCTCATCACTTGGCCAACCTACCCACCGGACGCAATGGAGAAATCCGCCCTGGCCTAGTACATCGGATTGATAAGGACACTTCGGGATTGCTGGTTATTGGCAAAACAGAGTTTGCCATGACACACCTGTCGCTGCAATTTTTCCATCATACCATTCAGCGTAGCTATCTGGCGTTGGTGTGGGGAACTCCACCCGGCCCTACGGGTACCATTCGGGGCCATATCGGCCGCAGCCTGCGCGACCGCAAAGTCCAGGCCGTGTATCCCGCTGGGGAGCAAGGCAAGCCCGCTGTGACACATTATGAGGTACTGGAAAGCTTTGGCCCCGTAACCTTGGTTCGTTGCGTGCTCGAAACCGGCCGCACCCACCAGATTAGAGCGCACATGCAGTACCTGGGTCACCCGCTTTTCTCCGATGCCACTTATGGGGGCGACCGCATTCGAGTAGGGCAGAATACGGGGGCCTACAAGGCTTTTGTAGAAAGTGCCTTTCAACTAATGCCACGTCAGGCCTTACATGCTCGTTCGCTCGGCTTTGTGCACCCTACTTCGGCTGCGCAAGTATTTTTTGAAGCAGAATTGCCGGATGACTTTGCTGCCGTGCTGGAAAAATGGCGAGCTTGGGCTAATGTTTCGTAAGAGCGTTAATAATGAAAAAGCCCCGGCGCACATACGCCGGGGCTTTTTTTCTGTGCCTAAAGAAAGTTTATTTCTTCTTGGGAGCCGTCGATTTAGACGTTGCTGCCTTGGGCTTTGCTTTCAGAATATTGATGTTATTCGCGGCCCCTTTGTTGCTGGGGTCGAGAGCAAGCACTTGCTCAAAATTGCTGAGGGCAGCAGTCTTGTCGCCTTTCTGGAAATTATAAACCCCCAGATAGCCATAAGCTTCTACCAACCCTTCGCGAAACTTGGTTGCATCAGCACCTTCAGCTTTCGAAAGCTCAATGTACTTTTCGTAGTGCGACTTGGCCAAGCCTTGCTTTGCCTCAGGGTCGAGGTTGGCATTGACCTTGGCACGAGCTAAATGGGCTGGGCCATACGTAGGACGCGCCGTGGTGATGATGCCGTATACACTGTCAGCTTGCGCATACTGTTTGCTGTTGCTGAAAGCCACTGCCAAACGGAACTGGTCGGTGAGGTCGCCCTTGCCGGCAGCCAGTTTTTTCTTATAAACCGAAATAGCCGATTTGTAGTCTTTCTTGGCCATGTAAGCGGTAGCCAAGTCGTTCTGAAGCTCCGCCGTTTTCTCGGGGTCAGTGGAAGTGGCAATTGCTTTGTTCAGGATGGCAATACCCTCATCGGCTCGGCCCGCCCGGGCCAAGATGCGGCCTTGGTAAGAATAGTCTTCCGGAATCAGCTTGTCGGCTGGTACGGTTTTCATATACGTTTCCATGGCCGTAGCAGCACCCGCAAAGTCACCGGTTTCATACAGCAAATAGGGCCGCAGACGATTCATCGTCAGGTTCGTGGGGTCAGCTTGTAGCACCTTGTTCACTTCAGCGAGTGCTTCTGGGTACTTCTTGGTCAGGTACAAGAACGACGCATACTGCGCGTCCGTCGCTGGCGATTTCTCGGCCAATCCAATGTACTTCTGGAACGTGCTCAGTGCGAGGTCATACTGGCCAGCGTAGTAATACATATCGGCCAGTTCACGGTATGCCGGCGCGTAGCTGGGGTCAAGCTCAATGGCTTTGCTCAAGCTCTCACGGGCAGCATTGAAATTGCGCGAACGCACATTCAAAACCCCTTTTTTGTAATAAGCTTGCGCATAGCTAGGGTTAGCCGTAATGGCGCGGTCGAAGCTGGTCATGGCTTCTCCACCTCCTTGGTCAGAGTGCAGGAAAATATCGCCACGAGCTACCATCAGCGCCGGGTCGTCCTTTTTGTTTACTGCTTGTGCAGCGGCCAAATAGGTCTGGGCTTTGCTAGCGTCTTTTACGTCAGTTTCGCCATAAGCCTGAGCAATCATGGTCAGCACCTTGGCGTCTTTGTTCTTGGTTGCCTTCGCTGCTGCTTCGAACTGAGATTCAGCAGGAGCTACCTCGCCTTTAACCAATAAGGCACGGCCAGCGGCTACTTTGCCAAAAGGAGTGGTACCAGAAGCACGATTGAAGTAGAAAGCAGCCGAGTCAGGCATGTTGCGCATCTGGTACAGACGGCCGAGCTCGAAAGCAGATTCGGGAGTAGAGCCGGGGCGCAGAATGGCACGGGCTTCGTTGTAACGACCCAATTCAATGGCTCGTTGGGCTGATTGCACGTTTTGGGCGGTGGCCGCCGTAGTGCCGGCTACCATTGCGATAGCAACGAGCAGCGGCTGATTCCAGGGCTTGAAACTCATAGGAAGAGAAAAAGGATTAAAAAGCGGATTGAAAATGAGTACGCGCGAAGTACGCTTACAGTTTAGGGGTGGTCACGATACGAGCCTGCATCTGTGCCGGCATTAAGCCTGATTTTTGAAATATCAACTGCCCGTTCTTACCAGCAACGAAAGATGCAAACCCCGTGCCCAACCCTGCGCGCGCCTCGCGGCTGATGATGTAAAGGTTGCGACGAAGTGGGTAATTCTGCAAATCAGGGTATTCAGCGAGCTGTGCCGGCGATTTTTCCGCGAGGTATACTTGGTAAGGCTGAATGAAATCGCTGGGTTTTGGATTGGGTCGCGCTGTAATACTGGCTACACGCACCTTATTCAGGAATTTCATGGCAGCCGGGTCGTCTTGGTCAGAAATCCAGTTTACCCCCACTATTCCAATAGCATTGGGATGGGTAGCAACATAATCGAGCAGCGCAGGGTTCGATGTTGCTGCAAACACCCGGGTAGTCAGGGGCGCGCCGCCGGTCACCGAGTCACGCACGAAGCGAGCAGTACTGCTACGGTTCGCATCAAAAACCACATTGATATCGGAAAGGCCCTTTTTTCCACTTACCTGACTCCAGGTTTTGGTCTTGCCCGTGAAAATATCACCCAATTGGGCCATGGTCAGCAGTGTATCAGGGTTGGAACGATTCAGCACAATGGCGAGACCATCAATGCCAATGTGAGTCGACCGCGTTACAATATTCTGCTTGACAAAATCAGCTTTCTCTTCCGCATTTAGCTCCCGCGATACCACCGCAAGCTTCACCTTGCCGTTGATGAGGTCTAGCATCACTTTCTCTTCTGGCTGAAAACTGGTCTGAACGTGAGCGTTCGGATAAAGCTTCGAGAAAGTGTCTATCTGCGCCTGTAAAATAGGCGCGAAGGTTTCGTCTACACTTACTGCTACGGTGCCGCTCGTTGGGGTATCCTGAGCGCCTGGCGTGCCGGGCCCATTGCAGGAAATAACGGCGATGACTCCAGCCAGCAGGGCAGCAGTGGTCATAAAGTAGGGGCGCTTATTCATGGTCTTCCGAAGGATTTTTTTTGCGAAAATGAACGATGTAAGCCCGGATAAACCGAATCAGCCCGTACAGGATAAAAACCGAGCCGAGTACCCGGCGGGCCGTTCGCCCTAGTTGAACCACACTCTCACCCGTCGGCTGGTCGGCCGACCACCACAGCCAAGCACCCAGGCCCATGTAGATGAGAGACATGGCCAGCACAAAGTAACGCACCAACCGCTGGGGCGATTTGCCGAGCCGTTCCTCAGTTGTGGGAATGTTGAGCATAAAGAGAAGAATGCAAGAATGAAGATGTTATAAAACCAAAAAAAATCACCTAAAGGTTCGGGTGCGTCAGGGCCTGTGGCTTAATGGAGCCACAAAAAAGCCGAATATTAGCCGTTTTTCATAGCTACGGCTAATCTTTGTGCTACTGGTATGTCATTGTATAAGTCATGACATTGCCTATCTATTTGAGATATTCTTTCTTGCTGCATGCCATGTCACTTGGCTGCCATAGAACGAATGAGAAATACTTAATTGTGCTCAGTCTTTAAATAGATAAAGCTGAAATGGGATATTAATGCTAATGAAAAACCCCGGACCAAGCCGTGAGGCTCAATCCGGGGTTTTTTTCTTCGCTCAAGCTTGCGCCGAACGGTAGGTATTATTGAATCTTAAAGGTAATTGGAACAGTAAAGGATACGCTTACAGCGCGGCCGTTCTGCTTACCAGGAATAAATTTAGGCAAGGTTTTCACTGCCCGAATTGTCTCCTCGTCCAAGCCGGAGCCCAGACCCTTCACCACTTTCACATCGGAAACGTCGCCCTGGGCATTCACCGTGAAGCTTACGAAAATGCGGCCTTCCACTTGGTTGCGAAGGGCCAGCGAAGGGTATTTGGTGGCTCGCTGAATGGCTGCTACGATAGCAGCGTTGCCACCACCGCCAGGCAGGGAAGGCATCTGTTCAACGTAAGTGTAGACTTTGTTTTCTACTACCTCTTCAACCACTTTGTCACCTTCACCCGAAAGCTCACTCAGGTCAGGTGCATCCGTGTTACCCTGAACAGTAACGGTGGCAACAGTCTTTTCCTTGAGTTCTTCTTGGTCGGGTACCTCCTCCTTTTTCACCTCTTCATCTTTTTTCACTACCGGAGGCGTGAACTTGATGGTGGTGAGTTTGGGGGGCGGGGGTGGTGGCGCCTCGGGGGGAGGAGGGGGGGGCGGCGGCTTGGTCTCGTCCAAGGGGGGCGCCTCCATCAGCACGTTTTCCTGCAGATTTTTCGGAGCCTCTTTCGGAGCCCGGGCTTTCAGGTACTGCGAAATGAGCGGGAAAGCAATCAATAGCAGGAACACCGCCGTAGCAATAATCAGAGCTCGCGTGACATGCCGCTGATACAAGCGGCGCAGCACGTACGCTCCGTATGCCTTGTTGCGGCCTTCAAAAACGATGTCGTTTAAGCTGGCCTTGGCAATTTGCGTGTTATCCATCATAACGCTGAGTCTTTAATAAGGTCCACATCCTCTTTCGGAACCTTCACCAGCGCGTACTTCTTCTGGTTCGTGATGTTCATCTCGTCCAGAATATCCACCATGTTTTTATACTTGGCGTCTTCAGTAGGCTTGATAAGAATGATAGGCTCCGGCTGCTGGCGCTGGCGAGTCATAATGACTTGACGGATGCCGTTGGCCGAATAATCGGTCACCTTCAACTCCGGCTTCGGTACCGTTGGGTCGTTCGGCGTATTCATGCCGAAGTAGTAGTATGCCTTGTTATCCTTGCCAAGAAGGATAGTCATGGCCTGCGAATTCTTGATTTTGGTATCCTCTACGTCGTCGGTCTTTTTCACCGGCATCGTGAGCTGCATCACGTTCGGCTTAGCGAAGGTGGTGGTCAGCATGAAAAAAGTAAGCAACAAAAAGGCCAAGTCCACCATCGGTGTCATGTCGATTTTGGTCGACATTTTTTTGGCCCGCTTCTTCCCACCTTTCCCACCGGAATCGGCTTTTCCTTGAATTTCTGCCATGGGATTTAATGAAGTGAATGGACTGGAGAATGAGTTCGCACGGTCCGCTCGGGTTTATCGAGCAGCGGCTACGGGCTTATTCTCCAGGTCCGTAATGAGGTTGAAACGGTTGATGTCGCGTTCCTGCAGAAGCTTGATTACCTGCTGCACCGTCGGTACGTCGGCATTGCCGTCGCCTTTGATGGCAATGTAGGTAGGTTTCTTAAAGAGGGCCTGATTGGCTCGGCGGGCTTCCAGCACCCAGTCAATCAACTGATTGTTCAGCGAATCGATGGGAACACCGGGCTGCTGAGCGTTCAACTGCTTACGTTCTTCCTTTTCAACGTTGAGATAAGAACCCAACTGGTTAATGGGAAGACCAAAATTGGGCAAATTGCTGAATTCCTTCGCCTGAGCTGCGGTGAAGTTTACACCATATTTGGCGCCAACTTTCTGCAGCATTTGTACTTTGGTTTTCGAGTCATCAACGCCAAAAAACACTCGCTTTTTAGAGTCAATAGTCAGCGTAATTACATTGCTCTCGGGCAATTTAATCTCCGAGATAGACGATGGCGTGTCCACTACCACCGTCTCTTCCGGAGCAAATTTGGTGGTGAGCATGAAGAACGTCACCAGCAAGAAGGCCAGGTCCACCATCGGCGTCATATCAAGCGACGGCGAGGTACGGTGCGGTTTTACTTTAGGCATTGCGAGGTGGGATTAAAAGGGGGCAATTCGTTCTGTTCACCTGAACGAATCGCCCCGCATTTTAGTGCATCAGTGAAAGACGGAATTAAACCGTCCGAACCGGCTGACCCGTGTTCGCATTGTTGCCATGCTGACCAGCAAAGGTCTGGATGATGCTGAAACCAGCTTCGTCGATGCTGTACGTCAGTTCGTCAATTTTGCTGGTGAAGTAGTTGTAGGCTACGATGGCCAGGGCCGAAGTACCGATACCGAGAGCCGTGTTAATCAGAGCTTCCGAAATACCGTTTGCCAGGGCTACTGCGTCGGGGCTACCGGCCTGCGCCAGAGCGGCGAAGGCGTTAATCATACCGAATACGGTGCCGAGCAGACCCGTAAGGGTAGCAATAGAAGCCAAGGTCGAAATGATAACCAGGTTCTTCTCCAGCATTGGCAATTCGAGCGCAGTGCTTTCTTCGATTTCTTTCTGGATGGCAAGGATGCGCTGGTCCGTGGCCATGCCGGTTTCACGCGACATTTCGTTGTATTTCATCAGGCCGGCTTTCACTACGTTGGCTACCGAACCTTTCTGCTGGTCGCAAGCAACGAGGGCACCGTTGATGTCGTTGGCATTCAGTTTCTGACGAACCGTGCGTACGAAAGACTCAATGCTCTTGCTGCCTTTGGCTTTGCCAATGGTGAGCATCCGCTCGATGGAGAAGGTGATTACGCAGAGCAGCATGGTCATCAGGACGGGCACTACGAAGCCCCCCTTGTAAACTATACCGAGGTAGTCGCCGGGCAGGGGGTTGTTTTTGTTGTCGCCGCCTTGGAAGTGGCTGCCGTCACCTAAGACAAATTTGTAAACGAGTACGCTGACGATAAACGCCAGGATAATAACCAGGACGGAGAACAGCGAGGCACCACCGCTGCTTTGGGCTTCGGCTTTGGCGGCCGGTGCGGCGGGCCGTGGGCTCGTATTCATGGCATTTTTCTGTTCCATTGTTCTGGAGTGTTTGGGTTTGTTGTGTGAAGTAGTTGAATTGAGTGGGTAAAGAAAATGCTAAAACTTGGTTAGAAACCAGGCTGCGACAAAAATACAATCGATAATCCCACTTTGAAAGGACTAAAATAGCACTTACCGAAGACCAATCTGCTCACCAGGCTGCCTTAGCTGGGCAAACCTAACCAAAAAGCACGGCCTGTCCAAAGAAAACTTGGCCGATGCCAGCAGAAAAGGTCCAAGCAAACGCTGGAAACACGACAACGCTAATTTGTAGCGGGGGGTTGGGGTGCGCGTCGTTTGGCTTGCTCCCAATACACGTCCATTTGGGCCAAAGTGAGGTCGGCCAGTCGTTCCCCGTTGGCTGTAGCGGCCGATTCCAGGAACTGAAAGCGGCTGATAAACTTGCGGTTGGTGCGTTCCAGCGCTTCTTCGGGGTTAATGCCGGCGAACCGAGCAAAATTGACCAAGGAAAATAATAAATCGCCAAACTCATCGGCGGCTTTCTCGGCGTTCATTTTCTCGGCCTGCCCGTGGCTGTACTCGTCGCCAAATTCTCCTAATTCTTCCTTTACTTTTTCCCACACTTGCTCGGGTTGCTCCCAATCGAAGCCCGCGCCCCGGGCTTTTTCCTGGATGCGCATGGCTTTCACCAAAGCCGGTAGCGAAGTGGGCACGCCGCCCAGCACGCCGGTGGTATTGCCTTTTTCCTTGAGCTTAAGCTGCTCCCAATTGCGCTTGACAGTCTCTTCGTCATCGGCCTGCACATCGCCGTAAATATGCGGATGGCGGTAAATCAGCTTTTCGCATTGGGCGTTGAGTACGTCGGCAATGTCGAAGGCGCCCCTTTCGGCGGCGATGCGGGCGTAAAAAATCAGGTGCAGCATAACATCCCCTAACTCCTTCTTCAGGTCGGGCAAGTCATCGCGCAGAATGGCGTCGCTGATTTCGTAGGTTTCCTCGATGGTGAGGTGCCGCAGGGTTTGCAGGGTTTGTTTTTTATCCCACGGGCATTCGGTTCGCAGGCGGTCCAGCACGTCGAGCAGGCGGCCAAAGGCTGCTAGCTGTTCGGGGCGGCGGGCGCTGGTAAGCAGAACACTAGGGGCTGAATCAGTCTTTTCCATTGTTCCAAAGATAAATATTGATACCGTCAACCGGCGGTTAGTCCCTAAATTCGTGCTTTCAAACAGCTACCACGTGACTCTTATAAAATCAATTTCCGGCATCCGCGGCACCATCGGCGGGCCAGTTGGGCAGGGCCTGACTCCTCTTGACGTGGTGAAGTACGCTGCCGCCTATGGCACTTGGGTGAAAACCCAGGCTACCGACAGCAAGCTTATCATTATTGGCCGCGATGCCCGGATTTCGGGCGAAATGGTGAGCCGGCTCGTGGCTGCTACGCTCCAGGGGCTTGGCCTCGACGTGTGCGACCTCGGTTTGAGCACCACCCCAACGGTGGAGATGGCCGTGCCCGCCAAGAAAGCCGCCGGGGGCATTATCCTAACTGCCTCGCACAACCCCAAGCAGTGGAACGCGCTGAAACTGCTCAATGCGCAAGGGGAATTCATTTCCGAGACGGATGGGCAGCAGGTGCTGGCATCGGCCGAAAGCGAAGACTTCGAGTTTGCTGCCGTTACGAAACTAGGTCAGTATACCACCGACGCTACCTTCCTTAAGAAACACATCAAAGCCATTCTGGCCTTGCCGCTGGTGGATGTAGAAGCCATTCGGGCTCGTAATTTCCGAGTGGTGGTGGATGCCGTGAATTCGTCGGGCGGCTTTGCCGTGCCTCAACTGCTGGAGGCGCTCGGCGTGACCACAATTGAGAAGCTGCATTGCGAGCCCACCGGCGATTTTGCCCACAACCCCGAGCCTCTGCCCGAGCACCTGCGCGACATTGCCAAGGTGCTGGAGAAAGGTGGCTTCGACCTCGGCATTGTGGTAGACCCCGACGTCGACCGCTTGGCGCTGGTGAGCGAGAACGGCGAAATGTTCGGCGAAGAATACACGCTGGTAGCGGTGGCCGACTACGTGCTGAAGCAGCTTGGTGGTGGCAACACGGTGAGCAACCTGAGCAGCACCCGCGCCCTGCGCGACGTGACCGAGAAAGCCGGTGGGCAATACTCGGCCGCTGCCGTGGGCGAGGTGAACGTGGTGACCAAGATGAAGGAAACCAACGCCGTAATTGGCGGCGAGGGCAACGGCGGTATTATTTACCCCGAGCTGCACTACGGACGCGATGCCTTGGTGGGTATTGCGCTGTTTTTGACGCACTTGGCTAAGTCGGGGCTAAATATGAGCCGCTTGCGTAACTCGTACCCGAGCTATTTCATCTCCAAGAATAAAATCGAGCTTACCGCAGAAATCGACACCGACGACGTGCTGGTGAAGATGGAGCAGCGCTACGCCAAGCAGCCGGTGAACACGATTGACGGGGTGAAAATCGAGTTTGACAAGGAGTGGGTGCACCTGCGCAAGTCCAATACCGAGCCCATCATCCGCATCTACGCCGAATCCGATTCTAACGCGACAGCGGATTATCTGGCCCAGAAAATCATCGGCGATATCAAGGAAATTATTGCGGTGAAGGCCTAACGCCGGCGCGCAAAAGGACGGGACGCAAAAGGCATTACTGGCCGCTGAAAGATGGTGGCGGGTTGGTTTCGGCTAAATGTCCGACGTTTGCATAAACGACACTGTAGAACCGCTGGGCGCACCCACGCCCAGCGGGTTCTGTTATCCTTCCCATTATATGACAATCCCCGTTCCTTCTGCACCCACCTCTGTTTATTTTGATAATGCTGCCACCACGCCCCTCGACCCCGAGGTGCTGGACGCCATGATGCCCTTCCTTAGCCAGCACTACGGCAACCCCAGCAGCCTGCACGGGCCTGGCCGGCAGGTGCGCGCCGCCATTGAGAATGCCCGCAAAACCGTAGCGCATCTGATAAATGCCGCGCCAGCGGAAATCAGTTTCACCAGTGGTGGGACCGAGGCCGACAACTACGCCGCGTTTGGCAGCATCCGCACGTTGGGGCTAAAGCATGCCATCACCTCGCGGCTGGAGCATCATGCGGTGCTGCACCCGCTGCAGGCCCTTGCTAAAACCGGTGAAATAGAGCTACACTACTTGCGCCACGATGCGCAGGGCCAGTTCGACTTAAGCCATTTAGAAGAATTGCTGGCTTCGCAGTCGCGCACGTTTGTGAGCCTGATGCACGCCAACAATGAGATTGGCAACCTCAACGACATCAGCACTATTGGGGACATCTGTGCTCGGCACGATGCCGTGTTTCATACCGATACGGTGCAGACGATGGGCCACTACCGGCACGACGTGCAGCAGCTTAAAAACCATTTCCTGGTGGGCTCAGCACATAAATTCCACGGGCCAAAGGGCGTGGGCTTCCTGTATACCCGCAGCGGGTTGCAGGTGAGTCCGCTCATTCACGGCGGTTCGCAGGAGCGCAACGTGCGCTCGGGCACCGAGAATGTGTACGGCATCGTGGGCTTAGCCAAAGCCCTGGAAATTGCCGTGCGGGACTTGGCCGCGCATCAAGCCCACGTGCAGGGACTGAAAGACCGGTTTATTACCAGTTTGCGCGCTGAGATTGAAGACGTGCAGTTCAATGGCCTTTCGGCGCAGGCCGACCAAAGCTTGTATACCATACTGAGTGTGAGCCTGCCGCAGTCTGCCATCAACGAAATGCTGTTGTTCAACCTCGACATCAGCAAGGTGGCGGCATCGGGCGGCTCGGCGTGTACCAGCGGGGCGCAGGCCGGCTCGCACGTTCTCGAAGCCTTGGAATGCGACCCCAACCGGGCAACGGTGCGGTTTTCGATGAGCAAAATGAACACAGCTGCCGAGGTGGACTATGCGGTGGCGCAACTGGCTAAGTTGTACCGTCCCGTGGCGGTAAAAGCTTAAAATAGGGGCGGAATCTGACGGCCGGAAAACGGCGGTTTGTGCCTTCAAAGAGAGTGATTAAGGCAACCTCAGCCTAACGCATCGGAACTGCTGGCCGTAGAGGAAGGACATATTCCACCATGTTCCTTCTACACCAATGAACCAGTTTCAATCACCTTCCAGCCCTACTTCGGGCACGTCAAGTAGCTTTACCAGCCAAGCAGAGCAGTGGTTGGGCCAAGGCAACATGTCTCAGATGCTGGCCAAGTTGCCTGCGTCACTGAAAAATGTTGGCAACTCAACGCTAACAAGGTTCAACAAGCTTAGCACCACCCAAAAGGTAGTAGGCGGTGCCCTGTTGGCTTTGGGCGCTGGCTACCTCACTACGCGGAGCCGCAGAGGCAATGGCCAGGCCGCAACGCTCAATGAGCTGCTCTACTTCGTGAACGACCGGGTGGAGGGCTACCAGCGCGCTGCCGACGAAACCCAGGACATCCAACTGCGCAGTTACTACAAGCAACTGGTGAGCCAGAGCCAGCAATTTGCCAATCAGCTGAATGCCTTTCTAAGTCAGGAAGGCGGTGGCCGTCAGACCAGCACCACCTTCAAGGGAAAGCTGTACCGGGCTTGGATGGACGCCAAAGCGGCGGTAACCGGGTTCGACGAGCAAGCCATTCTCGACTCCAATATTTACGGCGAAGAGTGGGCGCTGAAAGCTTACCAAGAGGCGCTCGATGACAAAACGCTGACCGGCCCCCTGCGCCGGTCGGTTGAGCACCAATACGAAATATCGCAGCGGACTTACCAGGAACTCAAAAACAAGAAAGCCAACCGGTAATTCCAGCTAAGCCAAAAGCCTCCCGGCGTGCCGGGAGGCTGTTTTGCGGGCACTTAAAAATGTCCGGTGGCGCCGCCGCCGCCAGATTGCCCACCGCCAAACGCGAATCCGCCTCCCGCTGGAGCCGCGGGCGCGTGGGCAGTTTGGGCTTGAATTAAGTTTTCGAGGTTGAAGTGGCGGGGCTCATCATCGGGCAGCGAGGTGAGGCCGAAGCGAGCGGGCCTCAGGACTCGGAGCAGAGCCCCGGCCACTACGGTGAGGACCAAGCCCGCTAGTGTGGCCGCTACTTCGGGCGGCAGCAGCGAGCGGTAGTACCGGACGGTGTAGAGAGAAAAAGCCAGTGTCAGGAAACCTATCAACAAGGTGGGGCGGTCGGCACGGCGCAGGCCCAGTACCACGTAAAGCAGTGGAATGCCGGCCGTGAACGCATAGAAGATTGGGGCAAACGGTATCTGCTGCGAAGCGGGTAGGTGATACAACGCCGCATTGCCTTCGCGCACGATGAGGTAGTTGCCGCCAAAGTAGATGCCCAGGAGTGCCAGTAATTTGAGGGTGAGCAGGCTCGTGGCGTAATAATCGGCCAATGCAGTGCCTGCCACCCGGCGGGCTAGCGCACGGTACAGCGCCAAACAAGCTGCAGCGGTGCCCATCACCAGAAACGGCAGCAAGGCTAGCCCGAGGGCACTTTGTGCGCTGCCAATAACCACCAGCAGCACCAGGATGAAAAAGGCGGCAATTGTTACAAACGCATCGGCGTATCGCAGCACGGCGACCACCAAGAGGGCTAGCACCAGCAGCAGCGGGAAAAATAAAGAGCCATTGCCCAGGCTAAAGTCATTATACCGATGGCTGACTTGATAAAAGACGTAGAAAATCAGGGCAATGGCCGCGCCTAACCCAGAATAGAGCAGTGCGTTGTCGGCCCCGCAGTGGTAAAATCGGTACTGCTTTATCATCAGCTCAAGTGCCCCAAAACTGAGCAGACAATAGAGCAAACCAGCTGCAAAAGGAGATTCGTTGACAAGCAGAAACGAAAAGCTGCCGCCCAGGCTAAGACCTAGCCAAGCAAACAGAAATACCCCCACTCGCAATGGCCAAGCCGGCCGGTAGTAATCCAGCGGATAGGCCAACTCGATGGTTGATAACTGGGTGGAACTGAGTAAAGACTGCTG
Source organism: Hymenobacter jeongseonensis (assembly GCF_015694725.1). GTDB lineage: Bacteria > Bacteroidota > Bacteroidia > Cytophagales > Hymenobacteraceae > Hymenobacter > Hymenobacter jeongseonensis. The sequence continues at coordinate 770,975 of NZ_JADQDQ010000001.1, forward strand.
CTGCCAACGCGCCGCCTTTTTTCTTAAGGCTAAGCGAAAAGACCAGTCTGGATTATAGGCTTGATATGGCATGGCTAGCGGGCAGAAGGCGGAGCAGAAGAAGCAGCGGCTTCTGATGAGCCATGCAGTATCTTTTTCAAATTGACTAAGAACAAAACCACTGCCAGCGCCGAAGCTGGAAAAAACAGGAATCCGCCTACTACTATAAACCCATCACCTATTAATAGTATAAACTGCACAAAAAGATAGGTGGCCACAAAGTAGGCGTAGACTGCCGCCAGCACTAGAAACCAATAGGAATGCGTGCGCCGCGCGTACCAGAACAACCCGGCACATAGTCCCAGCATCAACAGCGCCGTTCCGGTTCCGACCAGTAGCCGCTCGTGCAAAACGCCGTCTAAGAGCACCGTGCTCAACGAAGCCAACGCCAGATTGCTGCCCAGCAGCAGGTACGTGAAGGCAAAATGCGCCTTGCGTCCTTGGTGTTCTGAGTAGAAACCCGCCGCCATCAGCGCCAAACCGAGGGCAATGGCTGCGGTGCGAATGCTATCCGTCCAGAAGCTGTTTTCCGTGAGAACCGACAAGGGCGCTACCGTGAGGCCCACCCACGACGCCAGCGCCGTAATGCCCATGGCCAGCACCCCGCGATGGTCGAACCAGTAGGCCAGGGGCAGGAAAACCAAGGCCGGCACTGCCGTAGCCAAGCCGTAGCGGTTGCCAAAAAGCCCATATTGGTACTGCAAGTAGCCTTCCAGTACCACAAACAGCAGGCAGCTTAGCAGCAGTAGGTAATCGGCGCCGATGGAGGTTTTGGGCGCCATGCCCCAAGTAAACGGCGCGCGGTGCCGCACCGCATAGGCAAAGCATGCAGCCATCAGTGCCGTGATAAATGCGATGATGATGCCGTGCCCAATGCTGTCGATGTGCTGGTAAACGAGCACGCCCAAGCCGCCAGCCAGCAGCGTTATGCCCAGGTAGAGCAGCGCTCGCAACTCATAATGCACCGAAAACGGGCGTTTTGCATCGGCGGCAATGGCGGCGACTTGCTCGGGGAGCAGCAGGCCGCGCGCCGCCAAATCGGCGAGGTGATGGTCGGGGGGCGGAGGATATGGCATAGGGCAGACGTGAGCTTATCGGCTCCAGCGCAAGTACGGCAATTCCCTAATCAGTAGCATAAGGGCATTTGACTATTGAGGTATGTGGCCCGAACGGTGGCGAATGTGTCTGAACATCAATGTCTAATTCCAGAGCCGACTATCAAATGAATAAGCAGTGCATTCCCTGACAACTCCGAAAGCCAATTCAAATCGGCTATTTTTCGCCCTGCTTCGTAAGGCGAAGCATCCACCGCTTTGCTATTATGGCTGACATCAACATTCAACGTAAAAAAACGGCACCTAGTCCTTGGATTCTGGTGCTGCTCGCCGCCGCTGTGCTGGCCATCGCCGCTTACTTCTTTCTGCGCCAGGAGCCTGCCGATGAGCCCATCCCGGCCAACACGACGGGCATAGAAGCCACTTCGGCTGACTCCATTTCCGTCGATTCGCTGCGTGCCGCCACGCCCCTGGGCGACCCTGCTACGGGGGCGGCCGACTCGGTAGGCCTCACGCAGGACGCCACCGACTACAGCCCCGCCACGTTGGCCGCGCAGGCCGCCACCGACCCCAGCGCCCCCAACTATGCTCTGAATGGCTTGCAAAAACTGGCCGGCATCCTGGTAGCCCTCACCGACCGTACCGAATTCCGCGACCCCGCCGTGATGGAGCAGCGCGACAACCTGACCAGCGCCACCAACCGCCTCGGCGAAGCCAACGCCAGCCTGCGGCCGGGTTTTGTGGCCGCTGCCGGCCTCATCCGGACCATGCAGCAAAAAGCCTACCCCGAGTTGGAGGGAGCCGCCAACGACCTGGTGCGCCTGGCCGCCGAGCTGTCGGGCCGTAGCGCCACGGCCGCCGAGCAGCAGCAAAACAAACAATTCCTGACCCAGGCCGCCGCCGCCGTGCGCGTGCTGAGCGAGCCCGCTCAATAACCCCCTCAACTGCAAGAAACCATGGCAACCCCCGTGCTGCGCCGTCTGCGCGATTTAACCGATTTTGAAGTGGCCGATGGCAACCCCGACGTGCGCGGCTGGGCCGTGCGCGGCGGCGATGGCCGCGCATTGGGCACGGTGTACGAACTGATAGTAGAGCCCGAAGCCTTGAAAGTGCGCTATCTGGACGTGGAGCTGGATGCCCGCTTCCAACGCGGCCCGCACGAGAACCACATCCTACTACCCATCGGCGTGGCCTCGCTCGATGCCGACGACGACAACGTCTTCGTGCCCGCCCTGAATGCTGAAACGGTGTTGCAGTACCCACCTTACAGTGAAATTCAAATCACCCGCGACTACGAGGAAGCCATGCTGCGGGCGCTCGGGCTGGATGCTGGAACTGCCGGTGCCCAGTTCTACGAGCGGGATTCCTACGATGCCGGAGCGTTTTACCGGCGCGGGCATCAATAGCACACCACGCCACTCCTTGTAAGCCAAGCCGCTCTACGTATTATGAAACAACTTCTACTACTGAGCTGCAGCGCTGGTGTCCTGAGCGGATGCGCCGTTACGCTTGCCCCGCATACGCCCTACATACCCGTTATTCGTGACAAGGGCCAAACCGAGCTTGCCGTTGCCACGGGAGTCAATGGGAGTGAGCTGAAGGGCGGCTATCAGCTCACCGATAAACTGCTGGTGCATGCTGCTTTGCTCGATTTTGGGCAATCCAGAAGAACAAATAAATTCCGTTCTGCAGACCTTGGGCTGGGGTATTACTACAATTCTCCCAACGGATTTTGGCGGTTGGGAATGCATGGAGGTGCCGCCTATGGTGGCGGTACTTCAAATGGTTCGGAGGAGTTTGAAAACCTAAGTCCAACGCCGGGCTCACACTATAAGGTGCGTTACACTTATGGCTACCTCCAGCCCACTATTATCCACTTGCAAGGCAATCAGGTGTGGGGCGTAGGGCTACGGGTGGCCCGGGCCTACTACCATCGTTTCGCACAGCTACGGGCCGACACTTTGGGCGGCCCCCTTGCTACCGTAAACTACCAAGGCCGCCAAGCCGCTTTTGTGCAGCTAGCTTTTCAGTACAGCTACCAGGTGATGCCTTGGTTGAGTGCTTCGACTTCTTTCGGCGTCCAAGGTTTCCTAAATAAACCGCAGGCAATTGGGGACATGAACCCGTTTATCGGGCAAGTAGGGTTACACTTCACCATCAACAAGCGAAGCATTACCCAACCTTAATTCCGCCGAATCATTGCCGTCACGGCGTCCACCCACATGGGTTCGGAGTTCAGCGACGGCACCAGCTGCCAATGCTCGCCGCCGGCTTCCTCAAATAGCTCCTTGAATTCATCGCCGACTTCAATGGTCGTTTCCAGGCAGTCGGCCACGAAGGCAGGGCTGAACGCCAACACGTTTTTGATGCCTTTGGCCGGAAACTCCTTTAGCGCGAGGTCGGTGTAGGGCTTCAGCCACGGGTCGCGGCCGAGGCGGCTCTGGAAAGCCACCGTGTACTGGTCCGGAGTGATGCCCAGGCCTTCGGCCACGCGGCGCGAGGTATCGAAGCATTGGGCGCGGTAGCAGTAGCGGTTTTTCTCGTTCAGGGTGTCGCAGCAGCTTCCAAACTGGCAGTAGTTGTGGAAGCTGCCCTTGGTGATGTGCCGCTCCGGAATGCCGTGGTAGCTAAACACAATGTGGTCGTACTTGTGCTTGGCCATCTCGCGCTTGCCCAGCTCCACAATGGTCCCGATAAAGCCCGGGTCATCCGAGAACGCGCTGATAAAGCTGATGCTGGGCACAATCCACCACTTGCCCACAATCTCCATCACCTTCTCCTGCACCGAGCCGGTGCTGGCCGAGGCGTACTGCGGAAACAGCGGCAACACGATAATGCGGTCCACGGCGGCTTCGCGCAACTCCTCTAGCGCACTGGCAATGCTCGGGTTTTGGTAGCGCATCCCAAACGCCACCACGTATTCCTCGCCCAGCGCAGCCTGCACCTTTTTCTGCAAATCGAGCCCGTGGAACAGCAGGGGAGAACCCCGCTCGGTCCAGAGCTGCTGGTAGATTTTGGCAGATTTGGGCGCTCGCAGCGGAATGACAATGCCTTGGAACAGCGGGTAGTGCACCACAGCCGGCAGGTTGTCAATCACCCGCACATCGGTCAGGAATTCGTTGAGGTAGCGACGCACGTCCGGCGTTTTGGGCGAATCGGGCGTGCCAAGATTAACGAGCAAAACGCCGATGCGGCGGGCGGGAGTAGCAGGAGCAGAAGAATTCATTAACGCAAAGGTCTAAAGCAAGGGGCAGACTCTGGAAGGGAATTGATAAAGTACCCCACCCGTTAGCCAGCTCGGCAAGCAAACAGCCACTTGCAGCCCTGAGTTTGAGAGGTTATCCGAAAAAGGAATGTTCAACTCTGCGTGCAGGTAGCTTCCCGGGTTTTCAGCAGCCCAAACCCGCCGGCGCAGCGTAGCATTGCCCGCCCTCCGGAAAGGGTTATTGTGGGGCACCGTAGCTTTTGCCCTCCAAATTTCGTACCTTTGCGGCCCTGATTATCAAACCCATCCATCGTGAACCCCGAAACTAAACCCCACCGCGCCGGCTTCGTGAGCATCATTGGCAAGCCCAATGTGGGCAAGTCCACGCTCATGAACGCGCTGGTGGGCGAGCGGCTCAGCATCGTCACCAGCAAGGCCCAAACCACCCGCCACCGCATTCTCGGAATTCTCAACGGCGAAGATTTTCAGCTGATTTACTCCGACACGCCCGGCATCATTCAGCCCAAATACGAGCTGCACAACGCCATGATGTCGTTCGTGTACTCGTCCTTGGAAGACGCCGACGTGGTGCTCTTCGTGACCGATATCTACGAGAAGCACGACGAGGAGCCGGTGGTTGAGCGCCTGCGCAAAATGGTGGACACGCCCATCATTCTCCTGGTCAACAAAATCGACCAGGCCGACCAGGCCGAGGTCGAAGCCAAGCTGGCTTATTGGAGAGAGCAGCTCCCGAACGCCGCCGAGGTGCTGCCCATCTCCGCCCTCAACGCCTTCGGTACCGACGGCGTGCTGGCCATGGTGCTCGAGCGCCTGCCCATCCACCCCGGCTACTACGCCAAAGACGAGCTAACCGACAAACCCGAGCGCTTCTTTGCCGCTGAAATGGTGCGCGAGAAAATCTTCAAGCTTTATAAAAAGGAGATTCCCTACAGCTGCGAGGTCGTTATTGAAGAGTTTAAGGAAGAGGAAACCATTATCCGCATCCGCGGCATTATCTACGTGGAGCGCAACAGCCAAAAGGGCATCATCATTGGCCAGGGCGGCGAGGCACTGAAAAAAGTCGGCACTTGGGCCCGCGAGGAAATGGAGAAATTCTTCCAGAAAAAGGTGTTCCTGGAGCTCTACGTTAAAGTCAACGAAAACTGGCGCACCGACCCCAAAGCGCTGAGCCGCTTCGGCTACCAATAAAGTAGCGCGGACTTTTAGTCCGCGAACCAACAAGTACTTCTACTCGCGGACTAAAAGTCCACGCTACATTATTTCCGACCATCTTTTATTTAAATAACCCCGGGCACTGCCGAATCTAGGTCGGGTCGGCGGCTGGGGCCACACAACATGTCAAAGCAAAACACCATCGCCATCGTGGGGCGGCCCAATGTGGGCAAATCCACGCTATTCAACCGCCTCGTGGGCCAGCGCAAGGCCATCATGGACAACGAGAGCGGCGTTACCCGCGACCGCCACTACGGCTACGGCGACTGGATTGGCAAGAACTTCACCGTGATTGATACCGGTGGCTACGTTCACAATTCGGAAGACATCTTCGAAGGCGAAATCAACAAGCAGGTAAAGCTGGCCATTGAAGAGGCCGACGTTGTCCTCTTCATGGTGGACGCCGAAGCCGGCGTGCATGGCCTCGACGAGGAGTTTGCGCACGTATTGCGCCGCTACATGGGCAAAAAGCCCATTTACATGGTGGCCAACAAGGCCGACACCAACCTGCGCGCCAACGGCGTGGGCGAGTTTTACTCGCTGGGCCTGGGCGATGACGAAATCTTCGCCATCAGCAGCCAGAACGGCCACGGCACCGGCGAATTGCTCGACGCCGTGGTGAGCCACTTCGACGAGCCCGGCGTGGAAGAGCCGGAGTCGGAAATCCCGCGCATCGCCGTGGTGGGCCGCCCCAACGTGGGCAAGTCCAGCCTGGTGAACCTGCTGTTGGGTGAAGACCGCAGCATTGTAACGGACATTGCCGGCACCACCCGCGACTCCATTTCCGCTCGCTACAACGCCTTCGGCAACGAGTTTATCCTAGTCGACACGGCCGGTTTGCGCCGCAAGGCCAAGGTGAGCGAGGACATCGAATTCTACGCCAACATGCGCAGCCTGCGCGCGCTGGAAGAGTGCGACGTCTGCATCGTGATGCTCGACGCCAGCCGCGGCATCGAGGCCCAGGACGTGAACATCATCACCCTGGCCGACAAAAACCGCAAAGGCATTGTCATCCTGGTGAATAAGTGGGACTTGGTGGAGGACAAACAGACCAATACTGCCAAGGACTTCGAGGCAAAAATCATGGAAAAGATTGCGCCCATTGCGTACATCCCCGTCATTTTCATCTCGGTGCTCAACAAGCAGCGGGTGCACAAGGCCATCGAAACGGCCATTGAAGTGTACCACAACAAGCGCCGCAAAATCCCAACCTCGCAGCTGAACGACATCATGCTGAAGGAGATTGAGAAGTACGGCCCGCCCGCGCTCAAAGGCAAGATGATTCGCATCAAGTACGCCACGCAGCTGCCCACGCACAACCCGGTGTTTGCCTTCTTCTGCAACCTGCCGCAGTATGTGCAAGCCAACTACACGCGCTACCTCGAAAACCGGATGCGCGAACATTTCGACTTCACGGGCGTGCCGATTGGCATTGTGTTCCGCAAGAAGTAGGGCGTTGTGGCAACTGGAGCACCGCTCCGTTCCCACTACCTCACGAAAAAAAAGTTTATACCGGTGGGTTACCTTCTTTCGGTTGAGGTATAAAGCCTCGAATTTGACGATTCGCTTCGTGCTTACCGTTGATTAAAACTGAATTTCAACCCCACACTTAACACAACATCAAGATGAAAAAAGTATTGTTCCTCGCCCTGGCTGCTGCTTCCTTCTCGTTCACCGCTTGCGAAAGCAAGAAAGAGGAGGCTGTTGAGCAGTCTGCTGACAACGTAGAAGCAGCTGGCGAAGCCAAAGCTGACGCTATGGAGAACCAGGCTGATGCCGTTCGTGACTCGGCTGACGCTAAGGCTGACGTAATGGAAGACAACGCCGACAAAATGGCTCCTGCTACCGAGACTCCTGCTGAAGAAGTTAAGAAGTAATTCTTAGCCCATCACAAAAAAAGCCCCGCCGGAAACGGTGGGGCTTTTTTTGTGTCCTTATAGTGTGGTTTCGGGTGCGCCCAGCCGGCGGTTGAGCAGCCCGTCCACTACTTCGAAGAGGCGGCGCGGCTCGTAGGTGCGCCACGGCAAGTCGTCGAGCTGGCCGCCGAAGTTGACGTAGTTGTCGACGTTGTATTGCTTCATTTCGCGCTGCACGTGCTCCTGGAAATTGACGCCGGCAATCCAGCCGTCTTCCACGTCCTCAAACCATTCCTCGTAATAGTCGTCGTCGGAACCGTGGAAGTTAAATACGTTTTCGCCCACCAGAATAAACTTGCGAACGCCTTCATGCACAAGCACATCAACGATGTTGCGCTTCAGCTCCATTATGTCGTTTTCGATGGCATCGTTCCACTCCCCGATAAATTCGAGCACGGCAATGCCGTCTTCGTAATCCACAAACAGGATTTTCAGGAATAAGGTGTCCGAGCCCAGGCTATCCCATTGGGGGTGAATGTAGTAGCCGTAAATCGTGTTGGTATAAGCTTCCAGGCTGTTTTCCGCCTCGAAGAGCGGCGAGCGCGGGTCTTCGGAGGCAGAATACTGGTCAATCCAGTTGTAATGAGGCTCGATGGTGTGCATAAGGCGGCAGAAGGCGTTTGGATAAGAACGCACCACGGCGCGCTCTGTTTCGAACCCAACAACAAAAATGGTTGGACTTCTTTAACGCCGAATAGGCCGTAGCACGTTCCTGCCCGGGGTTAGCGCGCCATCAACGCGGCCCGCACGCTGCCGTGTTGCTTCAGTAGCTGAGCCGCTTCGGCGGCATCAATGCCGAGCTCTTCCATCAGCATGCGTTCGCCGCGCTCCACCAGTTTGATGTTGGAGAGCTGCATGTCGACCATCTTATTCCCTTTCACATGGCCCAGCCGGATGAAAGCCGCCGTGGTGAGCATGTTGAGTACCAGTTTTTGCGCCGTGCCGGCTTTGAGGCGCGTGCTGCCCGTCACAAACTCGGGCCCGGTCACCACTTCCACGGGGAATTCGGCTGCCGCTGCCACGCCGGAGTCGGCATTGCACACCACGCAACCTGTGGCCAACCCTGCGGCGCGGGCCTGCTGCAACCCGCCGATAACGTAAGGCGTGCGGCCCGAGGCCGCGATGCCCACCAGCACATCCTTGGCATTGACATTGTAGGCCTGCAGGTCCTTCCAGGCTTGCTCGGCGTCGTCTTCCGCACCTTCCACCGCCTGACGGATTGCCGAGTCGCCGCCCGCAATAATGCCGACTACCAACCCGGCCGGCACGCCAAAGGTGGGCGGGCATTCCGACGCATCAACCACGCCCAGGCGCCCGCTGGTACCGGCACCGATGTAGAACAACCGCCCGCCCGCCGCCAGCCGGGCCACAATGGCCTCTACCAGCAACTCAATCTGCGGCAATGCCTTGGCCACGGTCTGGGGCACGGTCTGGTCGAGTTGGTTCATACCGGCCAGCAATTCGGCGGTCGAAAGCGTTTCGAGGTGGTTGTACTCGGAGGGGGATTCGGTAGTCATGCGTAGAAGATTATTTCAACAAACCTATAACCGGGAAATTGTCAAATACATTGGCCGTGTGCGGAGCGTCCTTGTCTAGCTCCGCGGTCAGGTCTTGGCCGGCCCAGTGTTCGTAATGGTTGCCGCGGCGCCACAGGCGCGAGCGGCTCACGTCGTAAATCTGGCCTTGGTATGCCACCCAGATTTCGTCGCGGTCCTGGCCATTGCGCAGCGCAAGCTGGTTGCGGGTGTAGGAGGGGAGGTCAACCAGATTTTCTTGAACGGTCATGCTGTAAGACGTTAACCCTAACCAAGAAGCGCCTGTAGACGAATCCAGCGTTGCGGCAAGTCGCCCTGGGAAGCGTTCAGGTAATCTTCGTAGGTGCACGGCACCACGCGCTTTACCACGTTGTCACCTAGGCGCTCTACTTCCATCCACCACTTGTCGGCGCGGCGCGATTTGTAGAACACTAGCTTGTCGGGGTTGCCGGGCAGCACCACTGTGTAAGTCAGGAAGCGGAACGTGCCAAAACCGGTTTCCGGGCGGCGATGGTAGAACCCTTCCACAAAATACCACAGCATGGTGGCCACGGTGGCGGCGGCCAAGCCGTGCGGGTCTTGGTCGGCGCGGTAGCCATAGAGACCGAAGGAACTCAGCTGTTCATTATGCCCAGCGTACCAGCAGAGCTGGGTGGCTTCCTCGTTGCCGAGGCCGAAGGGGTTGGCCGGGAAGTAGCCCGGCGCATCTTGCCAGCGGAGGGCGGCAATGTCCACGCTCATGAATTCGGCCTGCCGGATGAGCGGCTCGGCCAAGCGGCGGTCTGCTCGCACTTCGCCCACGCTCATGGTTTCAAAGTGCAGCTTTTCGAGTGCTACCAGTACCTCGGGCGGCGTGAGGTATTGCTGGTGACCCAGGTGGGCCAGGCTGAACACGAAGTTGGGCTCGTGCACCAACAGGCGGCGCAGGTGGCTTTCTTCGGGTGGAGTGCCGGGGCCGGGTTCGGCCATGTCGGGCCGGGCATCTACTACCGCGAAGCTGATGGCGCGGTCCTGGGTTTCATAGGCCAAAAACTGGCCGTAGTCGAGGTCGTGGCTGCCGCCCAGCAGCACGGGTACGGTATTTTCTTCTAGTAAAGCCCCAATGATTTCGCGCAGGCGCTGGTAGGTGTCTTCCAGTGTAAGTCCGGGGCGCAGGTTGCCGAGGTCCACGAAGCGCACGGTGCCGGTGCCTTTTTGGAGTTGGTAGAAGCGCTGGCGCACTTCGTTGGCGCCGTGGCGGTCAGGGGCGGGGGGGCCAGCGGCGCTGCCGCGCCATTCATCGAGGCCGATGAGGGCGAGGTCGGCATTGCGCCAGTCGGGGAAGGTTTCGGTGAAGCGGGTGGCGTAGGCGGCTAGCGTGGTGGGCGCGGGCACAGCAGCAGTCAGCGTTTCCGGCAGCGGGTCAAAAAACAGGGCCAGGTTCATTGGGGACGGAAAGGCAAGTGCCCAAAATTACGCACGAAAACCCCGTATGCGCCGGCTTTTTGGGCGTTTTGACTGTCGAATTGGTTTTTGCCGGTAGCGTGGTCCTATACATTCGTTTACCAAACTATAGCACGACGAAAAAAAAAGCTCTTTATTTAAGCTGAATTTCACCTGCCCGCCTAATAAAACCCACCCATGGACGTTCGTCGCACCTTTGATATACTGCCCCATCAATTAGCCAATTCGCCCAAATCGGACGCATTTGCCGCCAAAATTGACGGCCAGTGGGTGCCCACCAGCACCCAGCAAGTGCTGGACCAAGCCAACCTTGTGAGCCTGGGCTTGGTGTCGCTCGGCCTGAAGCACGGCGACAAAGTGGCCATCATCAGCATGAACCGCCCCGAGTGGATGCTGGCGGACTTCGGCATCGCCCAAATCGGCGCTGTGAGCGTGCCCATGTACCCCAGCATCACCGTCGAAGACTACAAGTACATCTTTGCCGATGCTGGCGTGCGCGCCGTGTTTGTGGCGGATAGTGCGCTGTTGGAGAAAGTGAAGCAGGCCACGGTTGGCCTCGACATTCCAGCCGAAAACATCTTCTCCTTTAATCATTTGCCCGGTACCCGTCATTTTAGCGAATTGCTGAATATGGGTAAAAAAGGCAACGTGGCCGACCTGGAGCCGCTCAAGGCCGCCGTGCAGCCCAGTGACCTGCTCACCCTCATTTATACCAGCGGCACCACCGGCAGCCCCAAGGGCGTGATGCTCACTCACGACAACATCCTGAGTAACTGCCGCAGCTCGCAGCCGGCCGTGCCCGTTTCCAAAGAAGACCGCGCCCTGAGCTTCCTGCCGCTCTGCCACATTTTCGAGCGCATGGTGACCTACCTCTATATGATTAACGGCGTGAGCATTTACTACGCCGAGAGCATGGAAGTCATCGCCGACAACCTGCGCGAAGTGAAGCCGCAGATTTTCACCACCGTGCCGCGCCTGCTTGAGAAGGTGTATGATAAAATTGTTGCCAAAGGCCACGAGCTGGAAGGCGTGAAGAAAAACCTGTTCTTCTGGGCCCTGGATTTGGGCCTGAAATACGACACCCAGAAAGACCAAGGCTTCTTCTATAATACGCAGCTCGCCTTGGCTAATAAGCTTATCTTTAATAAGTGGCGCGAAGCCTTGGGCGGCCAGTTGCGGTGCATTGTTTCGGGTGGTGGCGCTTTGCAGCCGCGTCTGGCTCGCGTGTTCTGGGCAGCTGGCATTCCCGTGATGGAGGGCTACGGCCTTACTGAAACCTCGCCGGTAATTGCTGTGGGTGGCTACCAGAAAGAGAATAACATGATTGGTACCGTGGGCCCGGTGGTGGAAGGGGTGCAGGTGAAAATTGCCCCCGATGGCGAGATTCTCACCAAATCGGCCTCCGTGATGAAGGGTTACTACAACAAGCCGGACCTCACGGCCAAGGAATTCGACGAGGAAGGCTGGTTCCACACCGGCGATATCGGCGAGTTGGTGAATGGCAAGTTTCTGAAAATCACCGACCGCAAGAAGGAGATGTTCAAGACTTCGGGCGGTAAATACATAGCCCCGCAGGTAATTGAAGGCAAGCTGAAAGAAGACCCGCTCATCGAGCAGGCCATGGTGGTGGGCGCCGACCAGAAATTCCCTTCCGCCCTCATCGTCCCTTCGTTTGCCGACCTGCGCGGCTGGTGCAAGCGCAACGGCGTGCCCGAGGCTTCCAACGAAGAACTAATCAAGAACGAAAAGGTGGTGGCACACTTCGAAGGCTTGGTGAAGAAGTACAACCAAAGCTTCGCCCAGTGGGAGCAGGTGAAGCGCACGGTGCTGCTGCCCGAACTCTGGACGGTAGAAAGTGGCGAAATGACGCCTACCATGAAGGTGAAGCGCAAGGTCATTACCGAGAATAACAAGGAAATTATCGAAAGCCTGTACCGCCAAACGGAGAAGCGGTAGTTGCCACAATTACCAAGGTTGCCTAGCGCTCAGCGAAAGCAATTTGGGTGCACAAATTAAAAGTTGGGGAATCCGGCACTTGCCCGGGTTTTCCAACTTTTTTAATTCCAAACTAGTATGCAAGCCTAACAAATTTTTCGTAAGTTTACCGCTCTTAGTCCTCGCATATGAAACCCGAAGAAACCGTTGATTACAACATTAAAGTGGCCTGGCACGCCATTTCGCGGATGTATAACACGCAGGCGGCGCAAAACGACATCACGACCAGCATTGGGTTTGTGCTGTTGAACATTGACCAGGAGAAGGGCACGCCGGCTACCAAAATTGCGCCGCTGCTGGGCCTCGAAACCCGCAGCCTGACCCGGATTTTGCGCAGCATGGAGGAAAAAGGGCTGATTTATAAACAGGCCGATTCCGTGGATAAACGCTCGGTGCGCATTTTTTTGACGCCGCTGGGGCTGGAGAAGAAAGAGGTTTCGCGCCAAACGGTGCGGCACTTCAACCTGAAAATCCGCGAGAAAATACCGCAGAGCCAGCTCGATACTTTCTTCAAAGTCACGGCTCAGATTACGAGCATGATTGAGAGCAAGGGCCTGTTTGAGGGCTTTGAGTTGAAACCGTTGCGGCACGAAGCGTCGGCGTAGGCCGCCGGCTTTCCTTACCCCATTCCATCACTTCCCCACCAAATCACCCCACCCGAGGATGAATAGAACCATCAAGAAAGTTGCCGTATTGGGCTCCGGCGTCATGGGCTCGCGCATTGCCTGCCACTTCGCCAACATCGGCGTGCAGGTGCTGCTGCTCGACATTGCCCCCAAGGAACTGCTGCCCGACGAGGAGAAGAAAGGCTTGAAAATGGAGGCCCCAGCGGTGCGCAACCGCATTGTGAACGCCGCGCTGCAAGCCGCAATCGTTTCAAATCCCTCGCCCCTCTACCGCAAGGCCGACGCCAGCCGCATCAAGACCGGCAACTTCGACGACAACCTCAAGGAAATTGCCGGCTGCGACTGGACCATTGAGGTGGTCGTGGAGCGCCTCGATATTAAAAAAGGCCTGTTTGAGCGCGTAGAGCAATTCCGCAAGCCCGGCACGCTCATCACCAGCAACACCAGCGGCATCCCGATTCATTTGATGACGGAGGGCCGCTCCGACGATTTCAAGAAGCATTTTTGCGGCACGCACTTCTTCAACCCGCCGCGCTACCTGAAACTGCTCGAAATCATCCCGACGCCGGACACTGACCCAGCCATCGTGGATTTCCTGCTGCATTACGGCGACTTGTTCTTGGGTAAAACCACGGTGCTGGCCAAAGACACCCCGGCGTTCATTGCCAACCGCGTGGGCGTGTTCGCCATTATGGACGTGCTGCGCATCATGCAGGAGCTGGGCCTGACGGTGGAAGAAGTGGACAAACTCACCGGTCCGGTTATTGGCCATGCCAAGTCGGCCACCTTCCGCACCTCGGACGTGGTGGGCCTCGATACCCTGATGAACGTGGCCAACGGCCTGGCCCAGGGCTTGCCGAACGACGAAGCCAAAGACGTGTTCCAACTGCCCGAGTTCCTCAAGAAAATGGGCGAGAACAAGTGGCTGGGCGACAAAACCGGCCAGGGCTTCTACAAGAAAGTAAAAGGCGAAGGCGGCAAGTCCGAAATCCAGGCGCTGGACCTTAACACGCTGGAGTACAAGCCCAGCAGCAAGGTGAAATTCGCCACGCTGGAGCTGACCAAAACCATGGAAACCCTGGCGCCGCGCTTTGCGGTGCTGGTGACGGGTAAGGACAAAGCCGGTGAATTCTACCGCAAAAGCTTCGGCAGCCTGTTCGCCTACGTGACCAACCGCGTACCCGAAATCACCGACGCGCTCTACAAAATTGACGATGCCCTTCGCGCCGGTTTCGGCTGGGAAATGGGCCCGTTTGAAACTTGGGACGCCATGGGGGTGCAAAAAGGCATCGAGCTGATGCAGGCCGAGGGCAAGCAGCCTGCCGCTTGGGTCACCGAAATGCTGGCCGCGGGTCATACCACTTTCTACAAGGTGAACTCGGCTGGCAGCAAGGAGTATTACGACGCTGAAACCAAGAGCTACCAGCCCATTCGTGGCGTGGAGAATTTCATCATTCTCGACAATCTGCGTACCACTGGCAAGGTGCTGTGGAAGAATGCCGGGGCTTCGATTATTGACCTCGGCGACGGCATCCTGAACGTGGAGTTCCATTCCAAGATGAATTCGCTGGGCCAGGACGTTATCCAGGGCTTGCTGAAGGGCATCGACATGGCTGAAGCCGGCTACCGCGGCTTAGTGATTGGCAACGACGGGGCGCAGTTCTCGGCTGGCGCTAACCTGGGTTTGGTGTACATGCAGGCGCTGGAGCAGGAGTTCGACGAGTTGAACATGATGATTGCGCAGTTCCAGAACGCCATGATGCGGATGCGCTACAGCAGCATTCCGGTGGTGGGCGCGCCGCACGGTCTGGCGCTGGGCGGCGGCTGCGAAATCAACCTGCACTGCGACCGGGTGGTGGCCGCAGCCGAAACTTACATGGGCCTCGTGGAATTCGGCGTGGGCCTGATTCCGGCCGGTGGCGGCACCAAGGAAATGACCTTGCGCACGGCGGCCAAGTACGAAGAGGGCGAGCCCGAATTCAACTTGCTGCGCAACACGTACATGACCATCAGCACGGCCAAGGTTTCGACTTCCGCCGCTGAAGCGTTTGACCTGGGCTTCATGCGCCGGGGCGATGAAATTGTGGTGAACAGCAACCGCGTCATCGCTGCTGCCAAAGCCGCCGCCCTCGACCTGGCCGATGCCGGCTATACCCAGCCCGTGCCAAAAACTAACATCAAAGTGCACGGCAAGGGCGCGCTGGCCATGTTCAAAACCGGCGTGTACGCCATGCAGCAGGGCAACTACATCTCGACCCACGACCAGCTAATCGCCGATAAACTGGCTTACGTGATGTGCGGTGGCGACCTGTCATCGCCGACCGAAGTGAGCGAGCAGTACCTGCTGGATTTGGAGCGCGAAGCCTTCCTCAGCCTCTGCGGCGAGCGGAAGACGCTGGAGCGCATTCAGAGCATCCTGACGACGGGCAAGCCGCTACGCAACTAACTCAATTTGTCATGCTGACGAAGGAGGCATCTTATCACGGCAGCCTTTGTTAGCGTTTTAAACCTCAGCAGCGCAGGCGTGATAAGGTCCTCCGTTGCGCTCAGGATGACAATCAACAACAACATGTCTAACACCGCATATATCGTAGCAGGTTACCGCACCGCCGTGGGCAAAGCCCCGCGGGGTGGCTTCCGTTTCACCCGGCCCGACGACCTCGCGGCCACGGTTATCAAGCATTTGGTGGCGCAGGTGCCCGCGCTGGACCCCACGCGCATTGACGACGTCATCGTCGGCAACGCCGTGCCCGAGGCCGAGCAAGGCCTGCAAATGGGCCGGCTGATTTCGCTGCTGGCGCTGCCCATCAACGTTCCCGGCCTCATCGTGAACCGCTACTGCGGTTCCGGCGTGGAAACCATTGCCATGGCCGTGGGCAAAATCACGGCCGGTATGGCCGACTGCATCATCGCGGGCGGTACCGAAAGCATGAGCATGGTGCCCACCGTGGGCTGGAAAACGGTGCCCAACTACAACTTGGCCACCAAGCACCCCGATTACTACATGGGCATGGGCCTCACGGCCGAAGCCGTGGCCAACGACTACAAAATCACCCGCCAGGACCAGGACGAATTCTCTTACAACTCGCACCAGAAGGCCATCAAAGCCATTCAGGGCGGCAAGTTTGCCAAAAGCATTGTGCCCGTGACCGTGGAGGAAACCTACGTGGACCAGGCCACCGGCAAGAAGAAAAACCGCTCCTACGTGGTGGATACCGACGAAGGCCCCCGCGCC
Organism: Hymenobacter jeongseonensis; assembly: GCF_015694725.1. Taxonomy (GTDB): domain Bacteria; phylum Bacteroidota; class Bacteroidia; order Cytophagales; family Hymenobacteraceae; genus Hymenobacter; species Hymenobacter jeongseonensis. Next base: position 787,257 of record NZ_JADQDQ010000001.1, read on the forward strand.
GATACTTCGGTAGAAGCCCTGGGCAAGTTGCGCCCCGTATTCGCGGCCAACGGCACCGTCACGGCCGGTAACTCTTCCCAAACCTCTGATGGCGCGGCCTTTGTGCTCGTAATGTCGGAGCGCATGGTGAAGGAGCTGAACCTGGAGCCCATTGCCCGCATGGTGAATTACGCTTCCGAAGGCGTAGACCCGCGCATCATGGGCATGGGCCCCATCAAAGCTGTTCCGAAAGTGCTGAAGCAAGCCGGCTTGAAACTCGAAGACATCGACCTGATTGAGTTGAACGAAGCCTTTGCTTCGCAGTCGCTGGCCGTGGTACGCGAACTCGGCATCGACCCCGAGAAGCTGAACGTGAACGGCGGCGCCATTGCGCTGGGCCACCCGCTGGGCTGCTCCGGCGCCAAGCTCAGCATCCAGCTCTTCGACGAGTTGCGCGAGCGCGGCAAAAAGTACGGCATGGTGACGGCCTGCGTGGGCGGCGGCCAGGGCGTAGCCGGTATTTATGAACTGTTGAAATAAAGCCAATTGGACTGATTGCCTGCGAACTGGCAACAGTTTCAAATCGTTTTGAATAAAACGGAAAGCCCCGCTCATTCGGGGTTTTCTTTCCCCAAAGTAGTAGGCGTGCCTAACAAATTCGCCTCAATTCGCTTAACTTTACAACCCCACCTCTAACCTAGCCAACGTCATGGAAGTAACGCAGCACGCGCCCCTCAAAGGCGGAGAATTCATTATCAAACCGACTGAGGCACAGGATGTCTTCACGCCGGCCGATTTTACCGAGGAGCAGAACTACATGCACCAGACCTGTCTGGACTTCGTGACGGCTGAGGTACAGCCGGTGCTTGAGCGCCTTGACAACCACGAGGAAGGCCTCATGCGCGGCCTGATGGAAAAGGCGGGCCAGTTGGGTCTGTTCGGTGTGAGCGTGCCCGAGCAGTTTGGGGGCTTGGACATGGACTTCCCCACGGCCCTGCGCGTGACGGAAGGCGTGGGCGGCGGCCACTCGTTCCCGGTAGCGTTTGCGGCCCACACGGGCATTGCGTTGCTGCCCATTCTGTACTTCGGCAACGATGAGCAGAAAGCCAAATACCTGCCCGGCCTTACCAGCGGCGAGCTGATGGGGGCGTATTGCCTCACCGAGCCCGGCTCCGGTTCCGACGCTTTGGGGGCCAAAACCAAAGCCGTGCTTAACGCCGAAGGCACGCATTACGTGCTGAACGGCCAGAAAATGTGGATTACGAACGCCGGCTTTGCCGATGTGTTCATTGTCTTTGCCCAGATTGACGGCGACAAGTTTACTGGCTTCATCGTGGAGAAGGATACGCCCGGCCTGAGCCTCGGCAACGAGGAGCATAAGATGGGCATCCGGGGCAGTAGCACCCGTCAGGTGTTCTTCGCCGATGCCTTGGTGCCGAAAGAAAACGTGTTGGGTGAGATTGGCAAAGGCCACCTCATTGCCTTCAACGTGCTGAACATTGGCCGCATCAAGCTGGCTGCCGCTTGCCTGGGCGCTACCAAAATGGCCGCTACCCTAAGCGTAAAATACGCCAACGAGCGGGTGCAGTTCAAGCTGCCGATTTCGAAGTTCGGTGCCATTCGCTACAAGCTGGCTCAGCAGGCGGTGCGTATTTACGCCGTAGAATCGGCTATTTACCGCGCTGGCTCCGACATCTATCGCATGGAGCAGCAACTCATGGCCGAAGGCAAAGGCGCCAACGAAGCCTTGCTCGGTGCCGCTCGCGAGTTTGCCGTGGAGTGCGCTATTCTGAAAGTGGAAGGTTCGGAAGTGCTTGATTATGTGGTGGACGAAGGCGTGCAGATTTATGGCGGCTACGGCTTTTCGGCCGATTACCCCATGGACCGCGCGTACCGGGATTCGCGCATCAACCGCATTTTTGAGGGCACAAACGAAATCAACCGCCTCCTGGCTGTTGACATGATTCTGAAGAAAGGCCTGAAAGGCGAAATCGACCTGATGGGCCCTGCTCAGGCCGTGCAACAGGAACTGCTGAGCATTCCGAGCCTGAGCCAAGACGAGGAAACCGGCTTGTTCAGCAAGGAGTTCAAAACCATTGCCAACCTGAAAAAAGCGGTGTTGATGGTCGCTGGCTCAGCTGTGCAGAAGTTCACGGCCACCTTGGCCAAGGAGCAGGAACTGCTGATGAACATCGCCGACATGTCCATTAAAGTGTACATCGCCGAAAGCACGCTGCTGCGCGTGGAGAAGGAAGCCGCTGCCAAAGGCGAAGAAGCCCTGGCCGCCGAAGCCGACATCGCCCGCATCTACCTGGCTGATGCCGTGGACATTGTGGAGAAAGCTGCCAAAGACGCCATCGGTAGCATGGCCGAGGGCGACGAGCAGCGCCTGCTGCTCATGGGCCTGAAGCGCTTCACCAAAACGGAGTTGCTGAACGTGAAGGAAGCCCGCCGCCGCGTGGCCGCCAAGCTGATTGAAGCCAACGAATACATCTTCTAGCCTTCTCTCTGCAAAGCAAAAAGGCCGCTCCTGAATTCAGGAGCGGCCTTTTTTTGTGGTTGATATGGAGTCTTGCTGGTTTATTTGACCAGTATTTTCTCGAGTTGTAAAGCGGCTGACTTCTTGCTGGGCCGGCTCACGCCGATGATGGTTTTCTCACCCAGCCACGTGGTGAAGTCTTTCACGTAAGCAAGCTGCTGGTCTGCCGCAACGTTCAGTTTCAGCCGCTCGGGCTGGCTCACCACACCGGTTTGGGCATTGATACGCCGCAGGTAGAGGTCCGACTTTTTATTGATAGTTTCCAGGGTGAGCACCTGCACGGTGTTGCCGAAAATTGCGGCCCGGAAGCCAATGCCGGTATAGGCATCCACAGCCGGGGCAATTTGATTCTTAGCTACAATGCTGTGCCACAGAGGTTGGCCGAACTCGTTGTAGCCGAACACGTGCAGTTCGCGGGCGTGCACGGGGGAAGCCTCGCCGCCTTCTTCGTAATGCTTTTCGGCCACTACTACTAACTGCTTCTCGGCAGTCAGCAGCAGTTCGCCCAGGTACACGTCTTCCAAGCGCTTCACATCAACGCCACTGGCCTTGCTCACTTCGGCCAGGTAAGTGGGCGTAAAGCGGAATTCCGGCGAAAACTTCATGTCGCCGGTGCCGCTAAAATCGTATTTTACCACCTTCAGGCTGTAATATTCGCCGGTTTGGTAGTCGGCGCACAGCGCGGCAGCGTACAGGCTGCCGTCGTTCAATACCTTGAATTTGGCGTCGCGAATGGTGACGGGCCGGCCCCCAAATGTGCCTCCCACGGGAACCCCCAATACTTTAATTTCCGGTGACTTATCGGCGGGGTAGCGCCGAACGGTCAGCTTTTTCATTTTATCACTTACCATCGTGACGTACTGCGTGCCGTCGTTGGCAACGTGCACCGCGGGAGAGAAGAAGTCGCCTTGGTCGCGGAAATCATAGGTTTTTTCCTGCAACTTGGCTAGGCCTTGGTCAAACAGCGTGGCAGCGATGCTTTTCACTTGTGCACCCTGCGTGAAATACCGGAAGGCCAATAGTCGGTTGCCGTCGGGCGAGATGGAAACCCCCAACCGGCGGTCACGGGCCGGGGCAGTCATCACCACTTTGGCCGGTCCTTTCTGGCCGCTTTCCAAGTTGACGGTAATTGCGTTCAGGGTTTGGCTGCTTTCGCCCTTTTGATGAAGGACAACCAGCGCCTGCTGTGGCCCGCGCCCGAATGCTTCCAGCGTTTCGCCGGGTCCTACTGGAATGGTGGTGCTCCACAGTTTCTTGAGTTCCGCATCGTAGCGTTCAACGGCATAGCCGCCCGCGCTTTGATGAGCCAAAATCACAAAGCTCGAACCGTCAGCCAACGGGAGCGTCTTCTGCGGCACCCTCATGTCGTAGCGGTCTGGGCCATGCTCGGGCAAATAGCTGAAGGGAACCGATTTTACTTTTTGGGCTATACTCGGGATGGCGCATCCCCCTATTGCCCAGCCAATCAATCCAACCAATAATGCGCGATGCAACATAAAATGCAAGTGTATTTGAACTTCAAAAAATAAATTCCAGAATCTGTTATCGCTCAAAAGTATCGATTTAGAAGCGTTGGTGACCTTGCCTGACCGTCCTTCTGGTAACGCCAATGGAAGAGATTAAAAAAAAGGTATTCTAACCATAACACTGCTGCCGTCACATTCGTAGAGGAAGGCCGTTTACTTCGTGTCAGGTTCAGCTGACAAAGAAGGCCCAATTCTTGCCTATGAGAATACCCACTCAATGGCTTTTATTGTGCATTTGATGAAGTATTTTCATCATTTTAACCTGTTTTTTTACCGATAGCCGGTTCAGACGTACCTTTGTCCGGCAATACACTACTATACTATGAAATCACTTCTCAAATTTACCCTCTTATCTGCCCTCATTATTGGTGGTAAAATTTCCAAGCAACCCACTACCACTGCCGTTGCCCAAACCCTTCAGCCTGCTGCTTTACCCGATACATCGGTCGTTTTCGTAAATCAAGTTACTCCGTCTGACCCCGCCAAGCAGAATCAGACAAAAGACAACTCACAACAAAACGGTATCGGTCTTTTAGCCAATCTATTTTAGACGATATATTCTTTTACTATTATCCCAAACTCCGTTTAGCTAATCCTACTCCAGTTCACGGCAGTAGCGGGCAAGCTCTCGATGTGACGACGGATGTTGCCATTAGCCGGGTGCTCCAGATTGGGGTCTTCCGTAAGCAAGGCTTGAGCCGCGGCCCTGCTTTCGCTGAGAATGCGGCCGTCTTTGGCCAAGTCGGCAATCAGTAGGTCGAGTACCCCGCTTTGCTGCGTGCCCATCAGGTCGCCGGGGCCGCGCAGTTTCAAGTCAATGTCGGCAATTTCGAAGCCGTTGTTGGTCCGAACCATTGTTTCAAGGCGGGTGCGGGCGTCTTTGCTCAGCTTGAAGCCCGACATCAGGATGCAATAGCTCTGGTCGGCCCCGCGGCCCACGCGGCCGCGCAACTGGTGCAGTTGCGAAAGCCCGAACCGCTCCGCCGATTCTATCACCATCACCGAAGCATTGGGCACGTTCACGCCTACTTCGATTACGGTGGTCGCCACCATTATCTGGGTTTCTTTTTTGATGAAGCGCTGCATCTCGAAGTCCTTCTCCTCGGCCTTCATGCGCCCGTGCACGATGCTGATTTGAAACTCCGGGAAGGCCCGCGATACGCTCTCGTAGCCATCCGTCAGGTCCTTGTAGTCCATCGTTTCCGACTCCTCAATCAGCGGATACACGATGTATACCTGCCGGCCAATCTTCACCTGGTCGCGAATGAACTCGAATACTTTCAGGCGGTTGGCATCGTAGCGGTGCACCGTCACAATGGGCTTGCGCCCGGCCGGCAACTCGTCAATCACGCTCACGTCCAGGTCGCCATACAACGTCATGGCCAGTGTGCGCGGAATGGGCGTGGCCGTCATCACCAGCACGTGGGGAATCACGTGGGGGTTTTTCTGCCACAGCTTGGAGCGCTGCGCCACGCCAAAGCGGTGCTGCTCGTCCATGATGGTCAGGCCCAAGTTCCGGAATTGCACCACGTCTTCGAGCAGGGCGTGGGTGCCCACCAGCATGTGCATGGTGCCGTTGCGCAAGGCCTCGTGCAGCACGCGCCGCTCGGCGGTGCGGGTGCTGCCCGTGAGTTTGCCAATGTGAATGCCCAGCGCATCGGCGTACACCTTCAGGCCGGTATAGTGCTGGTCGGCCAGAATTTCGGTTGGGGCCATGATGCAGCTTTGCGCCCCGTTGTCGGCGGCCATCAGCATCGCAATGAAGGCCACGATGGTTTTGCCCGAGCCCACGTCGCCTTGCAGCAGGCGGTTCATTTGCTGCCCGGCGCAAAAGTCCTTGTAAATGTCGTGGATAACGCGTTTTTGGGCACCCGTCAGGTCAAATGAAAGGTGGTTTTTGTAGAAATCCACCAGCGTGGGCACCTGATTAAAAATCTGGCCGGCTAGGGTCACCTTGCGCTGGTCGCGCTGCCGCAGCAGCTTGAGCTGCACGTAGAACAGCTCTTCAAACTTGAGCCGGAACTTGGCCGCGGCCAGCAGCTCCGGGCTTTGCGGGAAGTGGATTTGCTGCAGCGCCTGCGGCTTGCTCATGAGGCCGTATTGCTCAATCAAGGCCGGGGAGAGCGACTCTACAATGTGCGATTGCGCCAGCTTAAGCATCTCGGCCACCATCCGCATGATGGCCTTGCTGTCAATTCGGTGGTAGTTTTTAAGCTTTTCCGACGTGTTGTACACCGGCTGCAAAAAGCTCTGCCCGGGCTTGGCTTCGGTCACCTCTTCCAACTCCGGATGCGCCATCTGCGGCCGGCCGTTGAACATCGTCGGCTTACCGAAGACGATGTATTCCTGGTTGTTTTTGGTGTACTGCTGCACCCACTTCACTCCCTTGAACCAAACCAATTCCAGTTCGCCGGTGCCATCGCCTACTTTGGCCGTCAGCCGCTGCTTGGGGCCTTCGCCAATCAACTCTTTGTTGCGGAGCATGCCCTTCACCTGCACGTAAGGCAAGTCGTCGTGCAAATCGGCCACGTTGTACACCTGCGTCCGGTCCAGGTACCGGAAGGGGTAACGCTGAATCAGGTCGCCGTAGGTAAACAAGCCCAACTCCTTCCCCAGCAATTGGGCCCGCTGCGTGCTGCCCACCGTGCGCAGAAACTCAAGCCGGGTGTTGAAGAAATTACTCATTCTTCTATCCCTATTTATACTTCAACGTGTTGAGCATCCGCACCATGTCTTCCTTCACGTACTCAATCACGGGCGCCAACGAGTCGTTGGCAGTTGCCGTTCGAAAATACAGGGCGCCGCGCAGAAAATGCTTGGCGCTGTCCGTGGTGTAAAACTGAAACTGACTTGGCACCTCGCCCTGCAGTTCAAATACCGACGCGCGAATGCCGCTGGGCGTCTTAAGAATACGCTCATCAATTGCCGTAGCCTTGATTTCGTGCTTGCCAGTAAGCTTGCGCGCGTCCTCCATCATCTTATTATAGAGGCGGCGGTCGCGCTGCACGTCCATATAAGTAATCTGCACGTTGGCGTTCAGCTTGGGATAATACACGTTCAGCCAGTGGGGCTGGGCCATGTAGGACGAATCCCGCTTGATTACGGCTTCCTTGGAGTATTCAAACGAATACGGGTGGTCGCCGGGCAGCTGCTGGTAGCTGTGCGGCGGCAAGTCGATGCGGTTGTAGCCTTTGGGCTTGGGCGTGAAATCCGGAGCCGACGAGCAGCCGGTCAGCAATGCCAGCGCCCCCACCACTACGGAGATTTTTTTCAGGAGTAATACCACAGAATTTCTACTAAGAATGCGCCGCCAGCCTTGCAGTCAGCGGGCCAGGCTTCAAAGGTAACCGTTGGCTTGTGCCAGTCGCAACGAAAAAAGCCCCGGGCTAGTGCCGGGGCTTTTCGTAAAAAACGTCAGTCAACAACTAAAAGGGCAACTGGTCCAGCTCCGGTTCCTGCCGGAACGTTTGCTGCGGTTCGGCCACGGCTTGGCCGTTGGCGTCAGTTGTGGCGCCAGCGGCACCGTGTGGGCGCCCGCCCAGCATCGAAATTTCATCGGCGATGATTTCCGTGATGTAACGGGTCTGTTGGTCCTTGTCCTGGTACTGGCGGGTGCGCAGTTTGCCTTCGATGTATACTTGCTGCCCCTTTTTCAGGAATTTATCAGCCATGTCGGCCAAGCCGCGCCACGCCGAGATGTTGTGCCACTCGGTGCGTTCCACGCGGGTGCCTTGCTTGTCCTTGTAATACTCATTGGTAGCGAGGGTGAAGTGAGCCACGCTCACGCCGCCTTCCAAATGCCGCACTTCGGGGTCTTTGCCCAGATTGCCTACCAAAATTACTTTGTTCACTCCGGCCATATTAATGCACGTTAGGAAATACAGAATCAAAAGAGCCACTCGGCTTTTCTTGCCTCAAATATAAGAAGTTAAATTGAAATTAACCAATCATTTGCTAAAGTAAAGAGCAAGAAAAACTAATTTGAGTGGGAGGGCAGCAGGTCAGATATTTTGATTGCAATAATTCACAATCAGCTTAGGCTTAGGCAGTGCCTCAATTTCATCGGCCGAGTAAGCCCGCAGCCCCAAATCACGCAAGGTGGTATCCGGCAACGGATGCGACAACGCCATGGGGTGAAACCGCGCCTCCAACTTTTGGTGGCTGAGCACGTGGCGGTAGGCCGACGAGGGTTCTGCGGCCTGGCTGGTATCGAGTTGCACGCCTAAGGCGTCGAGGTGGCGCAGGAGTTCAGCGGGTGGCAATTCCGGGACGGTCGTTTCCGTCATCGCAAAGTCGTAAAGGCCCTGCCAGATGTCTTTCTCGCGCCGTTCGCGCAGGTAGGTTCGTTCGCCGTGGCGCAGCACAAAGTAGTGGAAGTACCGGGTGCGCGACGCTTTGGCCTTGCTCTTCACCGGCAGCAAGGCCACCTGCCCGTGCTGAAAAGCCCAGCACTGGCTCTGCAATGGGCAAAACAGGCAGTCCGGCTTCACAGGAGTGCACTGAATAGCCCCAAACTCCATAATGGCTTGGTTGAAATCGGCCGGGGTGCTACTGGGAATGTGCTGGTCGGCCAAGGCTTGGAACTCCTTGCGCGAACTGGGCGCCGCAATATCCGAGTGCAAGCCAAAAACGCGGGCCAGCACCCGGTATACGTTGCCATCGAGCACGGCCACGGCCTCATCGAACGCAAAAGACGCAATGGCAGCAGCTGTGTAAGGCCCTACTCCCCGCAACTGAAGCAGCCCCGCGTAGGTGCTGGGAAATAAGCCACCGTATTCGGCCACAACTTGCTGAGCGGTAAGGTGCATGTTGCGAGCTCGAGAGTAGTAACCCAAGCCTTGCCAATAGCGTAGCACCTCTGCTTCGGGAGCGGCCGCCAACGCTTGTACTGTTGGGTATGCCGCCAAGAAGGTTTCGTAGTAAGGAAGGCCCTGCGCTACACGGGTTTGCTGGAGGATGACTTCCGACAGCCAAATGGCGTAAGGGTCGCGGGTGTGGCGCCAAGGCAAGTCGCGATGGTGCCGCGGATACCAGGCCAGAAGTGCGGCCGCCAGAAAGGAAGGCCGAGGAGTTGCGTTGGTCAAAATTTTGAAAGCGAATAATTTGGGCCCAAACCTTGTTTCATGGTCTGGGTTGGTAAAACAAAAAAAGAGGGCTACCTTTGTGGCCCCAATTCAAGGGCGAACCGCCTACCGGGCAAGGGCTTACGCTGGAATTCGGGATTTTTTGCCTAAAAACGTATTTTTTTAACCACCTAAGGAACATACCAACGTGACTAAAGCTGAGGTAATCGCCGAAATCTCTACGAAGACCGGCATCGAGAAAGCAGATGTATTGATGACTGTTGAGGCTTTCTTCAAAGTCGTGAAAGATTCAATGACGGAAGGCAACAACATTTATGTACGTGGCTTTGGCTCGTTCGTAAACAAGAAGCGCGCCCGTAAAGTAGCCCGCAACATCTCGAAAAACACGTCGCTCATCATCGAGGAGCACTACATCCCGAGCTTCAAGCCGTCGAAGACCTTCGTGGCAAAAATCAAGAACAGCAAGAAGGTGAAAGCCGTTGCTGCTAAAGCCTAAATTATCGTCCATAGTCGAAAAAATGTGCGCAGTAATCCACTACTGAACACTTAATCAGGTTTCCACTGTTACGCAATCGGGCAACCGACCGGAAGCCGCTCCTTCGACTATCAGATAATGAATTACCGGCCGCGCCGCCGGTGTCTTTTCCGCAAGGGAAAGCCCGGCGGCCGGTTTTTTTCAGCCATGGCCACTACTAGTTCTGCTTCTCATCAATTGGTTGTCCTCGCCGCCGCACTTGCGCTGGTCGGGGGCTTATACGTGTTGCCCAAGGGCATTCTGAAGCCAAAAGAAAGCCGCTCCGAACTGAACAGTGACGCCGCCAAAACTGCCAACCGGGACGGCGGCGGCTCCAAAACCAACGGCTCCAAAACCGAGGCTTCTTCGGGACCGGTACCGGCTACCGCCACGGATAACGGCGGTGCCCACTCCGACGACGACGGACACGACCACGGCCCCTCGGCTCCGGCTGCCGCTCCGCACACCACGGCCACTGCTGCCCAACGGCAGGAACTGGCGCGGTTGCTGGCCCAGTACAAAGCAGCGCCAAATGCAGAAGCGCAATCGGCGGTGGCCATTACCTTGGCCCGCCGCTACGAGAGCGTGGAGCGGTTCGACAGCGCTGGCTATTACTTGGAGCAAGTAGCGTTGGCCAGCCCCACCAGCCAAAATTGGCAACGGGCTGCGGATGCCTACTTCCAAGCGTTTAGCTTTGCGGCGTCGGATGAGCGGGTGAAGCTACTGGGCGGCAAGTCCCGGGAGCTTTACGCGAAAGTGCTGCAGAAAGAGCCAGGCAACCTCGACGCAAAAACCAACCTTGGCATGGCCTACATGGCCTCCGAAAACCCTGTGCAGGGTGTTACTATCTTGCGCGAAGTTCTGGAAGCAGACCCCCGCAACGAAAAGGCCATTTACAACATGGGCATTCTGGCGGTGCAAAGCAACCAGTTCGACAAAGCCGTGAAGCGTTTCCAAGACTTGGTTAAAGTCAATCCGAAGAACGTCAACGGGCAGTTTTACCTCGGCGTTACCTTGGCCCGCACCGGTGCCAAGGAAGCCGCCAAAGCGGCGTTCCTCACCGCCAAAAGCCTCAGCGCCGACCCGGCCTTGGCGGCTTCGGTTGACGAGGAAATTGCCAAACTGAAATAGCTACAATTCATTCAACCACCAACTTAACCCCCAAGCATCATGCCCTGCGGTAAAAAAAGAAAGCGTCATAAGATTGCCACTCACAAGCGCAAGAAGCGCCTGCGCAAGAACCGCCACAAGAAGAAGTAAGCCTCACGGGGCGTAGCGGCGGCCGGCAGTTTTCCTAACGGGAAGGGAGCCAGCCGCCTATCTCTCACGTAGCCTCCTGGGTGTGGCCGCGCTGGGTGCTTTTCCCGTGGCTCGCGAGGGAAGCCAGAACTTATGGTTCTGGCTTCCCTTTGCCGGTTTCAGGGTAGTGCTTCGGCGGCTAGCTGGCAGGTTACTTTAACTAAACCAACGCTTTGAGTAATGAATTAGTCATTAATTCTACTCAGGAAGGCGAGCGGATTGCGTTGTTGCAAGACAAGCGGTTGATTGAATACCACTTCGACCGCAACGACACCAACTACTCAGTAGGCGACATCTTCCTGGGCACCGTGAAAAAGGTGATGCCCGGCCTAAATGCTGCTTTCGTGGACATCGGCTACGAAAAAGACGCGTTTTTGCACTACGGCGACCTCGGCGAACAATACAACTCCTTTACGAAGTGGGTACGAACGGTTCAAAGTGGCCGGGCCGCAACGGCTGGACTAGAAAACTTCACGTTTGAGCCCCCGCTTGAAAAAGTAGGCAAGGCGGAGAGCGTGTTTAAAAAAGGGCAGCAAATCGTTGTCCAAATCATCAAGGAGCCGATTTCGACCAAAGGCCCCCGCGTGAGCACCGACATTTCGATGGCCGGGCGCTACCTCGTGCTGATGCCGTTTTCGAATACCATCAGCGTCAGCAAGAAAATTGTAAGCAAAGCCGAGCGGGACCGCCTCAAACGGCTCATCGCCAGCATCAAGCCCCTTAACTTCGGCGTTATCATCCGCACCGTGGCGGAAGGGCGCGAAGTGGCCGAGCTGGACAAGGACATGCAAGACATGGTGGCCAAGTGGGAGCAGCTGCACAGCACGCTCCGCACGGCCAAGCCGAACGACAAAGTCCTAGGGGAACTGGGCCGCACGTCGTCGATGCTCCGCGATATGTTGAACGAGTCGTTCGACAGCATCATGGTGGACGCTCCGACGATGTACGACGAGATGCGCGACTACCTGCAGAAAATCGCGCCCGATAAGCTCGGCTTGTTGAAGCTACACAACTCGAAAATCAAAATCTTCGAGCAAACCGGCATTGAGAAACAGCTCAAAACGCTGTTTGGCAAGACCGTGACCGTGCCAGGCGGCGGCTACCTCGTGATTGAGCATACCGAAGCCCTGCACGTTATCGACGTGAACTCGGGCAGCAAGAGCAACCAGGAGAACGACCAGGAGGCTACGGCCCTCATGATTAATCTGCTGGCGGCGAAAGAAGTAGCCCGGCAGTTGCGCCTGCGGGACATGGGCGGCATCATCGTTATCGACTTCATCGACATGCGCTCGGCTGAAAGCCGTAAGAAGGTGGAGGACACGGTGCGCGACGTGATGAAACTCGACAAGGCCAAGTACACGGTGCTGCCCATTACCAAGTTCGGGCTGATGCAAATCACCCGGCAGCGGGTGCGGCCAGCCGAGAATATTATTACCGGCGAGGTGTGCCCCACTTGCGGCGGTACGGGTAAGATTTCGGCTTCCATCCAAGTGACGGACGATATCGACAACAGCATTGATGACTTGCTGGTAAATCAAAACCAGTCGGGCATTACGCTGTCGGTGCACCCATTCTTGCACGCCTACTACACCAAGGGTCTGGTTTCGCGCCAGATGAAGTGGTACCTCAAGTACTACAAATGGGTAAAAGTAGTGAAGGACAGCAGCTTGGGCCTAACTGACTACCGCATTGAAGACGAGCGAGGCGAGGAAATACAGCTTCGCTCTTCGGCAGCGGCGATGAGCCGGTTGCAGGACCGCGAAGTTGAGATTGTCGATTAGACGATTGTGATAAAAAGAAGGGCCCCGCCGATTGCAATGCTGCAATCGGCGGGGCCCTTCTCGTAGCCGGACTTTCGAGAGTATTAAGCCTTAGAACTTAATGCCCAAGTCCAGTGCCACGGTGCTATTTTTGATGGTAATGTCGTTGAAGTCACGGCTCTTTTCAAAGTAACGGTCAATATTGACCAAGCCCCGGTTGTAGCTGATGCCGCCGAAGACCTTGGTGCTTTTCGCTAGCTGAAATTCAACACCAAAAGCAGCGAGGGCATCGGCATCGAAAAACAAAACGTGGTCGCTGGCTTTGGTTTCGCCGTTGGTGGCTGGGTCGGTGTAAAATTTGCTGCTGTTGATGCGCGTGCCGATGGGCACGTTCAGCGAACCACCCACCTGGAAGTAGAGACGCGTATCTGGTGCAATCTCATTGGTGAAAAGCTTCACTGTGAGGGGTACTTGCAAGTACTGCATATTGAATTTTTGCGTTGCAGTAGTCATAGTGCTGCTGGAAGGAGCAGAAATATCCCGGTAGCTGATGGTGCCGCCTTTGCCCGCCAGCAGCAGGCCGGTGCTGAAAGCGTAGTTTTCACCAAAAAAGTAATCGACCACCAGGCCGCCGCCGAAGCCAAACTGGCTGCCATCGTTTTTGAAGGCCTTATCGCTGGGCGACTCGGCTCGGAGATTGTTGAGGGAGGGCGAGACTTTCAAGCCGATTTCAACCTGAGCAGCAGCAGTGGTGATGGAGGCCGCGAATACCAGCAGGGCAAGGAATATTTTTTTCATAAAAGGCAGATGAACTCCCTGCGGCCGGTAACTACCGACGGACAATGGGTTTTGGCTAATTTTACCCCAAAGTAACGCGCGTGAAGAAGAATAATTTTGCCTGGCGGCGCTGGCTGCCCTTGTTTTTCGGACTGAGTCTCGGGCTAGGGGCCTGCAAGAGCGGCCCCGCCGACGGCTGCCGGACCGATGCCGCTGCCGACGCGCCGGCTGTGCCGGTGCGCATAAAGCGTTTGGAAACAGCTTTCTTCGCCATAAAATCGCCGGCTGATGCGCGGCAGTTTATGGCGAGTAATCCGTCCTTTGCGCGCTACTATTTGCAGCGGCAGCCGGCAACGGAGCAGCAATTGGCTACGGGCTTGGTGCAACTGGCCACCAATGGAGCGTTGCAGCAGTTGGGCCGCGAAACGGCCGCCGCCTTTCCGGACAGCGCGGCGCTTTCCCGTGAATTGGGCGAGATGTTTCGCCGGGTGCATCACTATTTTCCCGATTTCAACGCGCCGCCGGCCGTGACGTACGTGAGCGGGTTTCTGAGCAAGGACATTTATGTGAACGACAGCTTGCTGGTGCTCAGCATGGATTGGTTTGCGGGACCCAAAGCCAGCAAGCGCCCCGACCTGCCGCAGTACATGCTACGCCGCTACACACCCGCTGGCCTGATGCCCCTGCTGGCCCAGAATGTATCAACCAAATACAACCGCCACGAACTGACGGCCAACACCATGCTCGATGCAATGGTGCACGCTGGCAAGTCCCTGTATTTTGCCAGCCTAGTGCTGCCATGCACGCCCGATTCGCTGTTGCTGGGCTACACCAGCCGCGAAATGGACGGGCTGGAAGCCAACGAGCCACGGGTTTGGGGGCATTTCTTGGAAAAGAATCTGCTTTATTCCACCACACCCTTTCTGTTGCAGAAGTACGTAGGCGAGCGGCCAAACGTGCCCGAAATTGACAAGACATGCCCCGGTCGGGTGGGGCAGTGGGTGGGCCTGCAAATCGTGCGCAAGTACGTGGCCACGCACCCCGATGTGAGCCTGGGCCGGCTGATGGCGGAGAAGAATGCCCAGCGTATTCTCAACGAATCGCACTACCGGCCCAAGCATGACTGAGGTAGCTAGAGCATGCACATCGCCGTTTTCAGTCAATACCACACCAACCCCGACTGCCCGGCCACGAGCAGGCACTACACGCTGCTGGCTCACATTGCCAAAACGCACCGCGTAACGCTCCTTACTACGCCGGCTTGGAAAGGACAGCAGCTCACGCAGGAATTTCCTTGGGTGCCAGCTGGCGTGGAAATCCGCGAAGCGCCGGTGCCCTACCACAACAAGATGGGCGCCGCCCGGCGTGCTTTGGCCTTTGCGCATTACGCGGCCTGGGCCGTGCGCGAAGGCCTGAAAATTGACAAGCCGGACGTCATCTGGGGCATCAGCACGCCGCTGACGGCGGCGTGGGCGGCGGCGCAGGTGGCGCGCTGGCGCAACGTTCCGTGGGTGTTCGAGGTGCAGGATTTGTGGCCCTCGTTTCCCATTGCCATGGGAGCGGTGCCCACGGCGCTGGCGCGGCAGCAACTCTACCAGATGGAGAAGCGCCTCTATAAAAGTGCTCAACATATCCTGCCGCTGTCGCCCGATATGTCGCGCTATATAATTGATTTGGGCATTGAACCGGGTAAAGTCACGACGGTACTCAACGGCACCGATTTGGCGTTGGCGGCGCTTGCCACGCCTGGAGCAGTAGCGGCACTACGTCGGGAGCAAAACTTAGAAGGGAAACGGGTTATTCTGTACGCCGGCACGTTCGGCCGAGCTAATGATATCCCCACGCTGGTCGCGGCCGCCGAAAATATGGCATCGGACGCTGCTGATTCGGTGTGGCTGTTTTTGGGGCATGGATTTTATGAACCGTTGGTTGCGGCGGCGGCGGCCCGTTGGCCGGGGCGCATTCGGCTGGTAGGCGGGCAGGCGCGGCACGAGGTGTTCCGCTGGTTTGCGCTCGCGGAAGTTTCGGTGGTATCGTTTTTAGGCTTGCCGGTGTTGGATTCCAACTCGCCGGCCAAGCTATATGATTCACTGGCGGTTGGAACGCCGGTAATCGTGACCAACCAAGGATGGACCAAATCGCTGGTTGAGCAGCACAGCTGCGGCTGGTACGTGCCAGCCGGCGACGCTCTAGCATTAGCTGCCAAGCTGCGCCAGCTGTTGGCTGAACCTGCAACTGGCGCAGTGGCAGGTGCCAAAGGCAAAGCGCTGGCAGTGGAAGCATTTGACCGCCAGCAGATGGCCCAGCAGGTGCAGCAATTATTAGAAGCAGCGGCTGGCAAAGTATAAAGACGGGAGTGCATGTTACAGTGTAACATGCAACGTTTTATACCCGATATTGCTGAGGTTATGCCGCGTTGTGCTAGTTCTGGTTTGAACGCAGGTGTAACGCGGTAAGCAGGCATTGTTTACGCAGTCGGAATGGGCTCGTAGGCCAAGGCTTTCCCGAAGGTTTTCTCGAAATAAGCGCAGCTGGGCGCCAAGGGACAAATGTTGCATTTGGGCGTGCGCGCCACGCAGATGTAGCGGCCGTGCAGAATCAGCCAATGATGGGCCTTGGCAATGGCTGCCTGCGGGATGTGCCGAACCAGCGCCTTCTCCACGGCGAGCGGGGTGGTGGCGGTTTTGGGCACGAGGCCGATGCGGTGCGAAACCCGGAACACGTGCGTATCCACGGCCATGGCGGGCTGGTTGTAGATGACCGAGGCCACCACATTGGCCGTTTTGCGGCCTACGCCCGGCAGGCGCTGCAACTCGTCTATCTGGCTGGGAACTTCGCCGCCAAAGTCCTGGGTGAGCATCCGGCCCAGGCCAGCCAAGTGCTTGGCTTTGTTGTTGGGGTAGGAGACGCTGCGGATGAAGGGAAAAATGTCCTCGGCGGCGGCGGCACCCAGGTGGGCTGCGGTGGGGAACTGCTCGAGCAAGGCGGGCATCACTTGGTTCACGCGCTTATCGGTACACTGCGCGCTCAGCACCACGGCCACGATTAACTCATAGGGGTTGCCGTAGGCCAACTCGGTCTTGGGCTCCGGAAAGTTGGTGGTGAAATAATCGAGAAAGTATTGAAAACGGTCGGCGCGGCGCATGGCGAAGGGTAGCAGCAAAAAACAACTGTCATCCCAAGCGCAGCGAAGGCCGGGAATAGCGGCCAAAGAAACGCAATTGCAGGAATTGCGCCGTTTGGACCGGCTATCTCAGGTTCTTCGCTGCGCCCGGAATGACAGGAACAGGAAACCGAAAGGGTTTAAGACGTGGCTAAGAAGGTGCGCGAGTAGCGCAAAATGGCCTCGGAGGTGTGGGACCGGGGCTCGCAACGGACGCCGTCGAGAGCTCGCTGGGCCAAAAGGAGGTCGGCGCACGTGGAAGCCAAATCCGGGTCGTGCTGCAACGCCTCCTCTACCTCGCGCTGCCTTTCAGGAGGCAATTCGTTGTACACATACTGGAGTAGTGTCGAATGGGGTAAGGTTTGAATCATAATGGAGAGAGTTGGCGGTCATCTTCTTCCGCAGGTTTATCAGCGCGTAGCGCATCCGCCCCAGTGCCGTGTTGATGCTAACGCCGGTTGCGTCGGCAATCTCCTGAAAGCTCATGTCGCCGTAATGGCGCATCAGCAGCACTTCTTTCTGGGCGGCAGGAAGTTCTTGGATTAACGCCCGGAGGCGGGTGTGGGTTTCTTCCCGGGCCAGAATATCGTCCGGGCCGTCGTCGGCAATGGTGAGCGTACTGGCCAGCCGTTCGTTGTCGGTGAGGCTGATGTGCGGAACCCGTTTGCCGCGCCGGAACGAATCGATGGCCAGGTTGTGAGCAATGCGGCAAATCCAGGGCGCGAACTTGCCTTCTTCGTTGTAGCGGCCACTCTTGAGGGTGTGGATGGCCTTGATGAACGTGTCCTGCAACAGGTCCTCCGCCAAGTCCTCATCGCGCACGATGAGCAGAATGGTGGTGTAAGCACGGCTCCGATGACGCTCTAACAGAAGGGCGAAAGCGGATTCCTGGCCGGCCAGGTAGAGCGAGATAAGCGCGGAGTCGCTAGGTTGCAAGAGGTCCATAAAGGGCTACGGAATGGGAGAACGTAGAGCTTTAGACCAATAGTATGCAGTTACCTGAAAAAAATGAGAGAGCGACGGCTAGTCGGGATTATTTCCCACTAGAATCGGACCAAATGTAGAGAAGCAGAATGCACATGCGCAATAGACGAGAATCAGAAATGACAAAATCTTTTTGCTCTGTCCGTGCAACATTCTTAAAAAACAGCTGCATTGCCTGTTTTTAAAGATTGAGCAAATAAAATATTTCCATAAAAGATGCAATTCGTCAAGCTTCCTGTCTGATACGCTATTGGGCCAACCACTGGTAAGCGGCCGCTTCATCCGTGAACAAGGCCGTGTAGTAGCCTTGATTGGGCCGTTGGTTGCTGCTGATGGTGGCCACGGAACTGGCCGCCCGCGCTTGCAGTGCCCGCAGCGGCGAAACCAGAAAGGCGAGGCGTACCGGTTCGGTGTAGCGGTGGGGGAGTTTGACGAAAAAATCCGTTTCGAGCCAAGCGTCAAGCTCAGGGCTGGTTAATTCCTCGCGGCGGCGCAGGTCGAGCAGCCAGCGCCAGCAGTGGTGCTCATCGGCCGCGTCGAGGACTGCGAAGTACCCGTCTTTAAGTTCTTGCGCAGTGATTTCGCGCTGCCACCGCGCCACGATGGCGGGCAGGTCTGGGCGGGGCGTAATTTCCAGGCCAAAAGCTACCATAAGCCGGAAAGTGAAAGGGACGATGGGTATCGGGTTGCAATGTAGGCGAAAGCTGCCTGCTGACCTAACCGCCAGCCGCCGTTGGTCCTACCTTTGCGTGCCGTCGTCGTAAAGGCGTCTTTTCGTGCGCTATGCTTCCTTCCGACCCGGTTACTTCCTCTGCTCCCCACGACCCCTACGCCGCGCTGCGACTGCCTGATTTCCGCCGCTTGGTGTCGGCCAGAACCCTGCTGACGGTGGCCACGCGAGTGCAGGGGTTAGTAGTGAGCTGGCAGATATTCAAGCTCACCAACAACCCGCTCGCCCTGGGCCTGATAGGGTTGTCAGAGGCCGTGCCGAGCATTGTGGTATCGCTCTATGCCGGGTACGTGGCCGATTCGATGCGGCGCAAAAACATTGTGGTGGCGGCCATGGCCGTGTTGCTGCTGTGCGCGGCGGCCCTGGCAGGATTTGCCAGCCCGTATGGCATCGGCTTTCTGGCGAAGGACTCACTCTACACCATTCCGCTCTATGGGGTGATTTTTGTCAGCGGCATTGCGCGCGGCTTTATGGGGCCCGCGCTGTTCTCGTTTATGCCCCAACTGCTGCCCGACCGTGCTTTTTTGCCCAATGCCATTACCTGGAACAGCACCACATACCAAGGGTCGTCGGTACTGGGCCCGGCCATTGGCGGGTACCTGATTGCGCACTTGGGCGTGGCCAATTCTTACGTCGTCACGACGGTGCTGCTGGGGCTGGCGCTGTTCCAGTTCGCGCGCATTGCCGGCCGGCCCCTGCCTCCAACCGAGGGCGAGCGGCTCAATTTGAAAGACAGCGTGCTCAGCGGCCTGCGATTCATTTTTAGCAACCAACTGGTGCTCGCGGCCCTGTCGTTGGATATGTTTGCGGTGCTTTTTGGAGGCGCGGTGGCCTTGCTGCCCGTGTTTGCGGCCGATATTCTCAAAGTGGGCCCCACCGGGTTTGGGCACCTCGAAGCCGCACCCGCGGTTGGCTCGGTGCTGATGGCAGTGTTCCTGACCTACTTTCCGTTGCGGCGGCACGCGGGCCGCAAGCTACTCTGGGCTGTGGCGGGATTTGGCGCGGCCACCATCGGGTTTGCGTTGTCCAAAAACTTTTACCTGTCGCTAGGCCTCTTGTTCTTGACGGGGGTATTTGATTCCGTTTCGGTCATTGTGCGCTCCACTTTGATTCACACCTTCACCCCGGAGTACATGAAGGGCCGGGTTTCGGCGGTGAATAATATTTTCATCGGCTCCAGCAATGAGATTGGTGCTTTTGAGAGCGGCGTGGCCGCGCGGCTGATGGGAACCGTGAGGTCGGTGGTATTTGGGGGCGTGATGACGCTGTTGGTCGTAGCCGTCACCGCTTGGCGGGCCGATAAACTGCGCGAGTTAGAAATGGGCAAAAATCAGCCGGTTGCGTAGCAAGCCGGTGGCAGGAGTTGTGTTATTCTTCGCCTTTGGCCAGTAGAGAAGCGTATTGCTCCGGCGTGTCCACATCCAGCAATCCCTCCGGAAAGGTGATGCGGCCGGCTGCTTTGCCCCAACTGGCAATGAGGCGGTTGGCACCCTGAGCGCCTTGCAAACTATGGAGCGCAGGAAGCGCCGACTGGTCGAAAACAGCTGGGACACCCAAGGTGTCACCGTAGGCTGCGGCCACAACGGGGGCGTGGGTGTACTGCTGTTTTTCGATTAGCTGGTGCAGCAATTCGGGCGTCACGAGTGGCTGGTCGCTCAACATAACGAGGTAGGCACTAGGCTTGGAACTGGCCGCGGCGGCCAAGCCAGCTTGAATGGAAGATGCCATGCCGGTCTGCCAATCGGGATTGTGAACGACCTGGAATGGCAAATCCGCCACTTCAGCTGCTAACGACGCGTGAATGGCTCCGGTCACCAGCACCAACGGTGTGCAACCAGTTGCCACGGCCGTTTCGGCGGCGTGGCGAAGCAAAGTGCGGCCGCGATAGGGCAGCAACTGCTTGGGCTGGCCCATGCGACTGGAGGCCCCGGCCGCCAGCAACAGCAGCGCTACCGAACCGGACGAAGCCGGCGCGGTGGCGCTGAATGTGGGCGGTAAGGGCCGCGAAGCCATCTAAACGGGCTTCGTAGCCAGGATTTTATCGGGGGTCATGGGCAGGTCGCGTACGCGCTTGCCGGTGGCGTGGAAGATAGCATTGCCCACCGCCGCCGAAACGCCCACCATGGAAATCTCACCGATGCCTTTCACACCCATGGCGTTGATGTAAGGGTCCCGCTCGTCGATAAACTCCACCGTCATATCCGGAATGTCGGCGTTGACGGGAATGTGATAGTCAGCCAAATCGGCGTTGACGTAGCGGGCAAACTGGTTGTCGCGGTGCGTGGCTTCCATCAGCGCCGCGCCAATGCCGAAAATGGAGCCGCCGATAATCTGGCTGCGGGCCGTTTTGGCGTTGAGGATGCGGCCTGCGCCGTGCACGCTCACCCAGCGGGTCACGCGCACGGTGCCCAAGTCGGGGTCTACCTGCACTTCGCAGAAGTGCGCGCCGAAGGAGTGCATGGAATGCGCTGCCGGCGGTTCTTTGTAGCCCGAATCGGCGGGGCTGGCCGATTGGCCGGTTTCGTAGCCCGCGCCATACTTGCCGTTGCCGCTGCCTTCAATGTCATCAAGGCCCGCTCGCTTCATCAAGGCCATGTAATCTTCGCCTTTGGCCTTGTTCTTCTTGAGTTGAAGACGACCATTTTCGATGGCTACCTCTTCAGCCTTGGCGCCAAACAAAGGAGATTTTTTGTCCTTAATAGCCAGTTTGGTTAGCCGTTCCCACACGTCCTGGGCCGCCATGTAAACGGAGGAAGACACGGTGCCCGCCGCTACCGAACCGCCCGAGTTGGGCGCGGTGGGGAGCTTGGTGTCACCCAGTTCGAAACGGATTTTTTCGGGCGGCAGGCCCAGCGAATCAGCGGCTACCTGCGTCATGACAGTGTAGGTGCCGGTGCCGAGGTCGGTGGCGCCGCTCTGCACCACGGCGTGGCCGTCGGCGTACAAGCGCACCCGGGCCATACCTTGGGAGTTGTGTACGGGGTAGCTGGCGGTGGCCATGCCCATGCCCACCAGCAGGCGGCCATTGCGGGTGGCACCGGCCTTGGGATTCCGCTTGCTCCAGCCAAAAAGCTCGGCGCCGCGGGCGTAGCACTCTTTCAGGGACTTGCTCGACCAGGGCTGGCCGTTAGTAGGGTCTTTGTCGGCGTGGTTCAGCAGCCGAATTTGGATAGGGTCGATGTTCAGCTTGTAAGCCAAATCGTCCATTAAGCTTTCCAACGCGAAGGAGCCGGGCGCCTCGCCGGGCGCGCGGGTAAAGGTGGAGGTCATCACATTTCCCCGCGCCAACTGGTAGCTGGCTTCGAAATTGGGGCAGTCGTACAGCATGTTGATGATTTTGCTGTTCGATTCGGCGTAATTATCCCAGGGCGAAGTGGTGGAGGTTTTCTCGTGGATAAGGGCCGTGAGTTTGCCTTCCTTGGTCGCGCCCAGCGTAAGGGTCTGGGTCTGGTCTTCGCGGTGGCCCATGCTGGTGAACTGCTGCTTGCGGGTCAGCGACAGCTTCACGGGCCGGCCTACGCCTTTGGCCGCCAGTACTGTGAGCACCGTGTGGGGCCAGCAAGAGCCTTTGCAGCCGAAGCCCCCGCCCAAGTACTTCGTAATAACGCGCACTTGGTCTTGGGGCAGGCCCAGCATGGTGGATAAGGCTTTTTGCGTGCGGGTCACGCCCTGCGTCGATTCGTACACCGTGAGGCGGTCGGGTGCTTCCCACACGGCCGTGGTGGCGCCGGGCTCCATCGGATTGTGGTGGTTGATGGCGTGGGTAAATACGCCGGTTAGTTGCACGGGCGCGCTGGCCAGTGCGGCGCGGGCATCGCCGCGGCGGGTTTTGCCATCGGTTTTGCCGTCCTGAATTTTTTGCGGGTCGAAGATTTTGGCCTTCGGGTCGGTGTAGGCCGCGATGGGCTGCTCGGTGAGGTAAGTAACCCGAACCAAATCAGCGGCGTGAGTGGCCCGCTCGAAAGTATCGGCCACTACCACGGCCACGGGCTGACCAGCGTAGTGAATTACATCCGACGTGAGCGGCATGAAGCCCATGGGAGCACCGATGGCTTTTTTGCCCTCCGCGTCGTTGGGCGTCACGGCCAGCTTCGGAATGTTGAGGTGGGTATAGATGGCCAGCACGCCCGGTGCTTTAGCGGCGGCACTGGTGTCGATATTCTGAATTTTGCCTTTGGCGATATCGCTGGTTTTCAGCACGCCGTAGGTAAGGCCGGGAATCGGATATTCGGCCGAATACTTGGCCCGGCCCATCACTTTATCGCGCCCGTCCACGCGGTTTAGCGGTTTGCCCACCACGTTGGGCGTAGGGGAAGTTTCGAAAAAGGAGGGTTCGGTTTCCATGGGGAGTAATGATGCTTTCAAGAGACCGCCGGGGTTGTTTCGCACGGGGTCAGATTGAGGAAAAGAGAGTTTCGCCGAGCGGGAAACCGAAATGCTGCTTGCCTATGCCGCCGTCAATTCCGTGAGGGCCCGCACCAGCGTGCTTTGAGCCAGTTCTACTTTGAAGCGGTTGTGTTCGCGGGGCTGGGCCTCGCGCAGCGCGGCGGCCGCGGCGGCCCGGAAGGTGGCTTCCGTGGCGGGCGCACCGGTCAGGACTTTTTCGGCTTCGCGCGAGCGCCAAGGCTTGGTACCTACCCCGCCCAGCGCCACGCGGGCCGAACGAATCTGGCCGCCCTGCACATCGAGCCCCACAGCGGCCGAAGCCAGCGCGTAGGCGTAGGAAGTCCGCTCGCGCACTTTCAGGTACATGGATTTGCGGGTGTGCGCGGCGGCTGGTACTGTTACCGACACAATCAGCTCGCCGGGCTCGAGCACGGTTTCGCGCTGGGGCGTATTGCCGGGCACAAGGTGAAAGTCGACCAATGGCACGCGGCGCTGCTTGCCTTTGGCGTTTTCGAGCAGGAGCACGGCATCCAGCGCCACCAGGGCCACGGCGAGGTCGCCGGGAAAGGTGGCAATACAGGACTTGCTGCCGCCCAGAATCGCCAGGCCGCGGTTTTCGCCTTCCTGCGCCGGGCAGCCGGAGCCGGGTTGGCGCTTGTTGCACGGAAATGCCGTGTCGCGGAAGTAGCCGCAACGGGTGCGCTGCAGCAGGTTGCCGCCGATGCTGGCCATGTTGCGCAGCTGCGGCGAAGCCGCTTGCAGCAGCGACTGCGAAATCATTGGGTACTGCTGCATCACGAGCGGGTTTTCGCCCACGTCGCTCATGCGCTCCAGCGCGCCGATGCGCAGGCCGTCACCCGTTTGCTCAATGCCTTTGAAGGCGAGCATATTGATGTCCACCAACTGGTCGTGGTTTTCCACGTTCAGCTTCATCAGGTCGAGCAGGGTGGTGCCGCCGGCAATGAAAGCCGCCTGCTTGTTGTCGCGCACGGCGCCGGTGGCTTCCTTGGGCTGCGTGGCCTGGAGGTAGGAGAAGTTGTTCATGGCTAAGACTTGAAACCGCTTTTTTCGACCTGCCGAATGGCTGCCACAATGTTGGGGTAGGCGCCGCAGCGGCAGAGGTTGCCGCTCATCCACTCGCGCACGTCACCGTCGGTAGTGGCGTGACCTTCCTTCAGGCATGCCACGCCCGACATGAGTTGCCCCGGCGTGCAATAGCCGCACTGGAAGCCGTCGTGCTCGATGAACGCCGCCTGCAGCGGATGCAACTCTTCGCCCTTGGCCAATCCTTCGACGGTGGTGATTTCCTTGCCCTGGTTCATCACGGCCAGCGTGAGGCAGCTGTTGATGCGGCGGCCGTCGACCAGTACGGTGCAGGCACCACACTGGCCGTGGTCGCACCCTTTCTTGGAGCCCGTCAGGTCCAGTTTTTCGCGCAGGGCGTCGAGCAATGTCACCCGCGGCTCGGCGCTGATGGTGCGCACGGTGCCGTTCACCTTCAGGCGCATTTCCGTCACGCCTTCCACCTTTTTGGAGATGGCCGTGAGGCGCTCGGCCTGGCTGATGAGCGGCGGAGCCAAGGCCAGCCCCAGGAAGCCGGTGGCTTGCTTGATAAACGAACGGCGGCCGTCGTTGGGCACCGGGCTGTCGGGCTGAGCGGCCGAATCGGGCGGGAAGTGGTCAGTCATGGCAAAGAAATACAGAAGTAGAAACCTAACCGCGGGGCACGGGCAATGGTTAAGCCGCGCCAGCACCAAGGCGCGCTCACTCTAAAAATAACTCGTTAGTACGTTTTTGCAGCCCGTCAGAGTTATTAATTCCCCTAATCTTGTACGTGCTTCAGCCAGCGCTGTGGCCTTACTCGCACCGGACGTAGGGCCGCATTTTCTCCCAGTCCTCGGCTTTCAGAATGGGAATCTGCTTCAAATCCTCAACTTGCTTGTAGGGGCCGTGCTGCTGCCGATACGCCACAATAATGCGCGCCCGCGGTTTGCCAATGTAAGGGTGCAGGTACAGTTCGTCGAAGGACGCGGTGTTCACGTTCACCAGCTTCGGCGCAAAACTGGCTGCCACGAAGGTGTATTTCTTGAGGCTATCGCGCAAGTCGGGGGCATCGCGCAGCACAAACACCTCGTCCAACTGGTCTTCGCGGAGGTAGCCGCCCAGCTGGTTGCGGTATCGCACCACCCACTTGGCGCGCCCCGCGCCAATGCCGCGTATCTGCATCAGCTGCGTGGTATCGGCGGTGTTCAGGTCGAAGGGCTGGAGGTTGCGCGGCTTGCTGGGGTATTTGCCGGGCGTGGCGGCGGCAAAAGGTGGATACTTGCCGTCGGGGCCGGGCTTAGTGGTGGCATAATCCGGCCGCTCGCCGCGCCTAGGGGCCGCATCGGGCAACTGCATAAACGGCGCGAGCCGCTGGAAAACGGAGTCTTCCAACCCGTACATCTTTTGCACCTGGGTTTTGGCTTCAAAACCGCCAGCGGCTTCGCGGTACTTCACAATGCGAGCGGCCACGAAGTGCGGCACGCCGCGGGCTTCCCAACCTTCGGCAGTGAGCGAGTTGGGGTCGAAGGGCGCTAGCCGGACTTGCGCTACTTTGGGGTAGCGGGAATTACCGGCCGGATACTTCTCAAAATTGCGCTTGGGAAACCGGCTGGCGTAACCTTGCTCGGCAGTGCGGTGCTCTTTCAGCTGGGCCGCTAGTTCGTCGAGACCTTTTTGGTCGGCCGCTGGCAGGTAAACGGGCGCCGCCGGACGCAGCAGAATAGGTGCGACGATGGCCGCCAGCATCACCACCAACAACCCGACCATGCCCTTGGCCTCGCCCCGCGAATAGCCCATGTGGCGCCGTATCCAGCGCATCGGGCCAGAGTTTTCCCACGACCAGCGGGGCCGCGGTGGGGGTGGCGTAGCGGCCATGGGAGGAAGCTCCAGCGCGGGGCCGGAAATTGGTAGAAAGGAAAGAGGGCGTGAACAAAAGGACCACCGCCGGGCGGACTTTCGCCGGAAGCAAGTATAGCCAAAAACCCCGACAATGAGCGGGTTTGAGTGCTGGGCCCGCCCTTTGGGCTTTACCCGCGCAGCCAGGCCATGCTCAGCAGCTTGGGGCTTTTGGTGGGGGCTGGCTGCTTGGCTTTCAGGGGCGAACGGGCGGTAGTGGTTTTGGTTTTAACGGCCACCCACTCGTTGATTTTCTTCAGCGCATCGGGCGAGAAAGTCGGTTGCTGCACGCCATTCACCAAGGGCCACTGCGCGGGCGCGGGCTGAAACAAGTGGTTGACGCCATCGAGACGGTAGGCCGTAACGGAGCCGTTGGCGCTGTGCAGGCCCCGGCGCAGCGACGTCATGTTGCGCTTGGCCGACACCTGCAAATCGGACGTGCCATTGAGCAGCAGCACGGGGCAGTCCACTTTGCTCAACTGGTTCAGGGGGTTGAAATCAAAGAAATAACGCGACCACGGCGTGGTGAGCTGCACTGCCCGGGCGTGGGCCATGGCCACCGTGATGCCCGTGTTGGTGCTGCTCAGCACCGTAGCCAGCTTGGCCCGGGCCAGTTCATTATTAGGGGTTTGCCGAACGATGGCAACCAAGCGCTGGTAGGCATCCTGCGCCGCTTTTATCTCGGCGGCGTCGGACCCAATCAGGCGCATGATTTCGCCCTGCTGGCGCAGCAGCACATCGAAGCCCGGCTGACCATAGCCGGCCAAGGAAACTACAAAATTGGGCGCTTGCCGCGAAGCCATGGCGGCCAGCAAAGCCACGTTGCCGCCCTCGCCGTGGCCCAGCAAGCCCACGCGCTGCGGGGCAATGAGCGGGCGCTTGCGCAAAAAGGCCAGCGCCGCCTGGGCATCCGTCACCAGATCGGCGGTGGTGGCGTTGGCGTAGGTGCCGCTGGATTGGCCCACGCCCCGGTCATCAAACCGGAGCACGGCAATGCCGTGGCGGGTGAGGTAGTCGGCGAGCTGGCCAAACATCCGGTAGCCGGCTACTTCCACCTCGCGGCCTTGGGGGCCCAGGTCGGAGAGCAGCGCCACGGCCGGGAAAGGCCCTTCGCCGGCGGGCACCGTCAGCGTGCCGCCCAGGTGCTGCTTCGACGTTGGGTTTTGGAAACTTACTTCGGTGACGCGGTAGGGCGGGGCGGGGCGGAATGGAGCGGCGGCCGTGGGCTGGCTGCCCACGGCCCGCTGCAGCAGCATGGGTGCTTTCACGCCGGGCTGCGTCCAGGTACCGCTGAGCTTGGCGCCGCCTTCCAGCACCTTGCCCACAAAGCTGCTGCCGGCCTGCTCAATGCGAAGCTTGATGTCATTGCCCTTTAATTCAACCTCCACCGGCATGCGGCTGATGCGCTGCTGGGGCGCATCGAGGGCGGCGTAGTAAGTGCCATTGGTGAGGGGCACCATGGTGATGATGACGGTGATTTGGCCGCCCAGCAATTTCAGCGGGCCTTTCCACTGGCCGTTGAGGGGCGCCAGTGGCTTCACTGAAGTGCTTGGTTTGGCTGCGGTCTTGGACTTTGAGGCAGCAACCGACTTCGCAGCAGGGTGCCCTTTGGATGCACTTTGCGCAGAACGGCGCGTTTGGCCACTACAAGGTGATTGTGCTAACACAACGAATGAAAGCAGTGCGGCGGGTAAAAATTTAATCATGGAATCAGCCTATGTAAAACGATTGCTGCTGGTCTCAAATAGAAATCTGGCCTGAAAAGTACAACAAACGTAAAGTATTATCAATAGGTTTAAGACTTGCAATGACTGCCTAAAGTGCAAATAGCTCACTTTGCGGGTGAGCTACTGATGAGGTCGAATCAAG
Organism: Hymenobacter jeongseonensis; assembly: GCF_015694725.1. Lineage (GTDB taxonomy): Bacteria > Bacteroidota > Bacteroidia > Cytophagales > Hymenobacteraceae > Hymenobacter > Hymenobacter jeongseonensis. Next base: position 814,807 of record NZ_JADQDQ010000001.1, read on the forward strand.
CAGGAGGGATGCCTTATTTCTGGGTGCGTTGGGTTATCCAGTCGCCGATAACCTGCAGCGCTGCCGGGGAAAACGTCTCCTCAATAGCCTTGTATTCGGCAGGAGCGCCAGTGGTGGCAGTTTGAAAGAGGTGATTGAGGCCGGGCAGCTCCTTGAGGGTAACGTCGCGGTTCCCGGCCGCTTTTAGCCCGGCGGCAGTCGCGGCCAAATTTTCTTTCACCGGCACCTGCACGTCTTTGCTGCCGCCGATAGCCAGCACCGGGCAGCGCACTTTGGCCAGGGTTTGGGCCGGGCGGTCGGCCAGCAGGTCGCGGTAGGTTACGGAGAGCAGCGCCGCGAGCTGGGGCTCCAACTGCGCCAACAGTTGCGCATTGGTAGAATTGGTGGGGTTGTATAACGTCGAAAGCTGGGCGCGGGCCTGGGCATTGTCGGCGGTTTTTTGGACGATTTGCGTCATGGTCCGCTGTTGTTTTTCCACCGCCGCCAGCAGCGTGGCATCGGTGGTTTGCAGGCGGGTCAGGGCCAGCGACTGTTGCACTATCAACTCATCGCCGGACAGGCTGGGCGACGCCAGAAGCACCAAAAAATCCGGGCCTTGGGGCAACATGGCAGCCCTGGTGGCCGCAGTGCCGCCTTGGCTGTGGCCCACTAGGCCCACTTTGGTTTTGATGATGCCGGGCTGGGCGCGCAGCCAGGCCAGGGCCGCCTGCGCGTCGGTGGTATAGTCGGCGCTGGTCATGCCGGCTTGGCTGCCGCTGGATTGGCCCACGCCCCGGTCGTCGAAGCGCAACACGGCAATGCCGTGGCGGGTGAGGTAGTCGGCGAGTACCGCGAAGGGCTGGTGGCCAAAAACGGTGGAGTTGCGGTCTTCCGGCCCCGAGCCGGTGAGCAGCACCACTGCCGGAAACGGGCCCATATCGGCGGGCACGGTGTAAGTGCCGGCCAAGGTCACGCCGGCTTTTTCATTCCTGAAAGTGATATCGGCCGACTGATAGGGAAAAGGCGGCTGCGGCGTTTGGGGGCGGGGCGGGCCGGCCGGCTTGGTGGTGCTGCCTTCGCGGGTGAGGGTGAAGGCAAACGCCCGCATGCCTTGCTGCCACTCGCCCACTAGCTGGTGCCCGTCGGCGGAGCGACGGCCGGCAAACTGCGCGACCGGCTGCGTGATGCGCAGGTACACGCTGTCGCCGGGAGTGGCAACCTGCATAGGAATGCCCTGCACCTTTTGCTCGGGAATATCCAGCGCCGCGGTGCGGGTTCCGGTGGCCGGGTCGGTCAGGTGAAGGATGAAATCGGTGCCCGCCACGGTGCCCAACCACTTGCCCGTGAGGCTAGGGCGAGTGGTTTGGGCGTGGGCGGCCACCGTGGCCAAGGCGGCGGCCGCAATAAGGAGGAAACGGGTAGGGATTTGCACGGAAAGCAGGTGGCGTGAAAAGACGCGCAATACTACGAAGCCAAAGAAGCCGGTTTCTGATTATTAAAAATCAATTTATCCATGGCAGGGTACCGGCCGTACCTTTGCGGCCGCAAGCCACTGCTGTGGGCCGAAACCTTCTGGCCCCTTCCCGCTGTTAGTTCGTTTATGCCCAAAAAAGACTCGTTGCAAGTTTCGGCCCCTGCCGATAACGCCATTGACAACCTCGACCCGCGCGAATTCATCCTCATCAAGAATGCCCGGGTTCACAACCTCAAAAACCTCAGCGTAGCCTTGCCGCGCAACCAGTTTATCGTCATCACGGGCCTTTCGGGTTCGGGCAAATCGAGCTTGGCTTTCGATACGTTGTACGCTGAAGGCCAGCGCATGTACGTGGAGAGCCTGAGCAGCTACGCCCGCCAGTTTTTGGGCCGCATGGACAAGCCCGACGTGGACTACATCCGCGGCATTTCGCCGGCCATTGCCATCGAGCAGAAGGTCAGTATTAAGAACAACCGCTCCACGGTGGGCACCAGCACCGAGATTTACGACTACCTCAAGCTGCTGTTTGCGCGGGTGGGCCGCACGTTTTCACCCGTCAGCGGCGAGCAGGTGCGCAAGGATAATGTGGCCGATGTGGTCGATTTCCTGGCCACTCAGCCCGATGGCACCAAAGCCATGATTCTGGCCCCGCTGTACCGGGCCGACGCCACCCGGCCCATGAGCAAGGAGCTGGATTTGCTGCTCCAAAAAGGCTACAGCCGGGTAGTGGTAGATGGCGTGACCTCGCAGATTGAAGACCTGATAGGGGAAGGCCAACCCGAAGTGAAGGGCGACGTGTACATCATGGTGGACCGCGCCGTGCTGCGGCCCAACGACGAAGACCTGCTATTCCGGCTGTCTGATTCTGTGCAAACGGCCTTTTTTGAGGGCCACGGCACCTGCGTGCTGCGCTTGAACGAGGACGAGACCCGCACCTTCTCCGACAAGTTTGAACTCGACGACATCGTCTTTGAAGAGCCGAGCGTCAACTTCTTCTCCTTCAACAACCCCTATGGCGCTTGCCAAACCTGCGAGGGCTTCGGCTCGGTACTGGGCATCGACGAAGACTTGGTCATCCCCGACAAGAGCATGACCGTGTACGAGGGCGCCATCGCCCCGTGGCGCACCGAAAAGCAGGGCGAGTGGTTGAAGCCGCTGCTGAAAAACGGCATCCGCTTCGATTTCCCCATTCACCGCCCCTACAACGAGCTCAGCCAAGCCGAGCAGCGCCTGCTCTGGACCGGCAACAAGTTTTTCGACGGGCTGGACAAGTACTTTAAGTGGGTGAGCGAGCAAACCCACAAAATTCAGTACCGGGTGTTGCAGAGCCGCTACCGGGGCCGCACTACTTGTCCCGATTGCCGTGGCACCCGCCTGCGGAAAGATGCGCAGTACGTCAAAATTGATGGCCGCAACATCGCCGACATCGTGCTGCTGCCCATCTCGGATGCGCTAAATTTCTTCCAGAACCTGAGCCTGAACGAGCACGACGCCAAAGTGGCCGAGCGCCTCGTGACGGAAATCACCAACCGCTTGGGTTACCTCAACCGCGTGGGCCTGGGCTACCTGACACTGAACCGCTTGAGCAACACCTTGAGCGGCGGCGAAAGCCAGCGCATTTCGTTGGCTACGTCGCTGGGGTCGGCCCTGGTGGGTTCCATGTATGTGCTGGATGAACCCAGTATCGGTCTGCATCCCAAGGATGCGGAGCAACTCATTGGCGTGCTGCGCTCTCTGCAGCAACTCGGCAACACCGTGGTGGTGGTGGAACACGAGGAGAAGATGATGGAAGCTGCCGACCAGATTATCGACATCGGCCCCGAAGCCGGCAGCGGCGGCGGCAACCTTATGTTCCAGGGCACCATGGCGCAATTGCTGCAGGACACCGAAACATACACCGGTAGGTATTTGAGTGGCAAAATGGAAGTGCCGGTGCCCAAAGTGCGCCGCCCCTGGCGCAATGCGTTGGAGCTAACCGGTGCCCGCGAAAACAACCTTAAAAACGTGAGTGTGAAGATTCCACTCGGCGTGATGACGGTGGTAACGGGCGTGTCCGGCTCGGGCAAGTCCACGCTCATCAAGCGTATTCTGGCGCCGGCGCTGATGAAAATGCTGGGCGGCGGTGCCGGCGAAAGTACTGGCAAATTCGACCGCCTCACCGGCGTGAACGGGCAGGTGTCGCACGTTGAGTTCGTGGACCAAAACCCCATTGGCAAGTCGTCGCGCTCCAACCCCGTGACCTACGTGAAGGCCTACGACGCCATCCGGACGCTCTTTTCGGAGCAGCCGCTGGCCAAGGCGCGGGGCCTCAAGCCCTCGCACTTCTCCTTCAACATCGACGGCGGCCGCTGCGAGGTGTGCCAGGGCGAAGGCCAGGTAAAAATCGAAATGCAGTTCATGGCCGACATCTACCTGACCTGCGAAGGCTGCGGCGGCCGCAAATTCAAGCAGGACATTCTGGATATTAAATTCCAGGACAAAGGCATCGACGACGTACTGGGATTGACGGTGACCGACGCGGTACAGTTCTTTAAAGGCCAGCCCAAAGTGGCCGAGCGGCTCAAGCCGCTGGAAGACGTGGGCCTGGGCTACATCCGCCTCGGGCAATCAGCCAACACGCTGAGCGGCGGCGAGGCCCAGCGCGTAAAGCTGGCCTCATTTCTCACCAAAGGCGCTACGCTGCAGCAGGATAAAATTCTGTTCATCTTCGATGAGCCGAGCACCGGTCTGCATTTTCACGACATCAGCAAACTGCTCACGGCCCTGAATGCCCTAGTGGAACAAGGCAACTCGGTCCTCATCATCGAGCACAACGTTGATATCATCAAGTGTGCCGACTGGCTAATTGATTTGGGGCCGGAAGGCGGCCTCAACGGCGGGCACCTCCTCTTCGAGGGAACCCCGGAAGAGATGGTAAAACTCAAAGAAACAAACCACACGGCGCGTTTTTTAGCGGAGAAGGTGTAACGTTGCGACCCGCAACTACTGTTGTGGCTACTCGTAGTGCGTTTTGGCCGGTTACGAAAGGGATGTGAGCGGTGGCTTTGCCATTGGTTGCCGCTGCCTTCCTTCCTAATCCAAAGCCCGTTATCATTACGTAGGTTTTGTTCCAGAAAACCCAATCATGACTGCAACGTCATCACATCCAGATAAGTACGCTGCTCCCAACCGCTCGTTTACGGGGAGAATGTGGCGCTGGCTAACGGCCTTCGCCATAGCTGGCAATATTTTCCTTAACTATTATTCGAATACCCACCCCTTTGCCGGGCAAACCATGGGCGAAGTGTCGGCGCAGTATCCAACGCTGCTCACGCCGGCGGGCTATGCTTTCAGTATCTGGGGAGTAATATTTTTGGGGTTGGTGGCGTACGCCGTGTGGCAGCTACTGCCCGTGGCGCGGCAGTTGTCGCTGCCCGATGCCGTGGCCAAACCCCTCACGGTGGCCAGCGTGGCCACGGGCGGCTGGGTGGTGTTGTTTGCCTACGAAATGATATTGCCCAGTGTGGGCGTGATGCTGCTGATTCTAGGGAGTTTGATAATGGCGTATGGCCGGGTGCGCCGGCGGATTTTTGTCGGGGCTGCGCCCGTTTGGGTGGGCGTTCCGTTCTCCCTGTACTTGGGATGGATTTCGGTGGCTTCGGTCATCAACATCACCATTGGCCTGCGCGAGTTGGGCTGGCAAACGGCCCAAGGCGCTTCCGTAACGCTCGCGCTGGGGCTGCTACTGGTGATTGTGGCCCTGGCCTTGCTCATCAGCCGGGCCTTTCGCGACATGGTTTTTCCGTTGGTGATTGCCTGGGCGCTGGTCGCCATTTGGGTGGTACGGTTGCGCGAAGTAGCCGAGTTGGGCTGGGCCGCGATGGCCGGTGCGGTCGTTGCGGCGGTGCTGGGCATCGTAATGTCCCGCCAGGGAGGCCGCAAGCAGCCGTGGCAGCTGCGCGACGAAGCCGCCGCCGCCGCCGAAGCCGAAATTGCGGCTTCCCGGGCCATGAACGTAAGCGAGTAGGCGATTTGCGCCACTAATTGCGACCCAACCCGGCATTGCCCGGCGGGGTCTGTTAGCTTTGTGCAATTGAACTAACTGTTTACTGCACCTTCAGCTTATGCGCAAAAACCTCGTTGCCGGCAATTGGAAAATGAACCTGACTTACCCCGAAGCCTTGGCTTTGGTAGCAGACATCACCAGCCAGGCCAGTGCCGCCGCGGCCGGCGCCAACGCCCCCGAAATCGTCATCTGCCCTCCCTTTCCGTTGCTGCACGGCGTGGGGCAAGCCCTGCCGCAAGGCGGCAAGTTTCACCTGGGCGCCCAAAACTGCCACCAGCAGGAAAGCGGCGCCTTCACCGGCGAAGTGTCGGCCAAGCTGCTGGCTTCGGTAGGCTGTGAATACGTGATTCTGGGCCATTCCGAACGCCGCCAGTACTTCCGCGAAGACGACGCCCTGCTGAGCCAGAAGCTGAAAGCCGCCCTGGCTGCGGGCCTGAAACCGATTTTTTGCGTGGGCGAGTCGCTTGATACGCGGGAGGCTGACGAAACCTTCGACTTCATTGGCAAGCAGCTGACCGATGGCTTGTTCCACCTGAGCAACGAAGAATTTGTCCAAGTGACCATTGCCTACGAGCCCATTTGGGCCATTGGCACAGGGCGCACGGCCACCAGCGCACAGGCCCAAGAAGTACACTCCTTCATCCGCGAGCGAATTGCCCGCGCCTACGACGCCGACGCGGCCCTGAACACCACCATCCTTTACGGCGGCTCGGCCAATGCGCAGAACGCGCGGGAGCTTTTTGCGCAGCCCGACGTTGACGGGGGGCTCATTGGCGGCGCTTCGCTGAAAGCCGCGGACTTCACCACCATCATCCAGTCGTTTTAAGGCAGCGGCTGGCACCGTTGTTGAAGAGTCGGCAAACTCCCTGGCCTGCGTAATCCTGCGCGCAAACTTGTTGCTTCCGCTATGTTTTTTTCCTTTGTGCTTTCGGCTTTGCTAGCGCTGGCGCCCGCACCCCACTCGGCGGCCAGTGCGCCACTTCCGGCTCGCTCCCGAGCCGCGGGCCCGCTGGAGCCGTGCAAAATCTACGGTTCGGTGTACCTCGAAACCGACCCCAGTCGGCGCAGCTACTGCTTCGGCACGGTGTACGTGGAGTCCGAAGAGGCCTTTGCCGACCTCATTGTGTTCAAGGAATCCAACAAGCTATTTGCCGACAAAACTGGGCTCTGGGCCGACGCTCCCGCCCGCGACTTTGCCGACTATGTGCTGCTGGTAACCACCGACCGCAGCCGGGCCGATTTTGCCATTCACTACACCAAGGTGCGCTCGTTTGCTGGCTGCAAGCAGTAGCCAGTCACCCCCAAAGAAAAGAGGCCACCCCGCAAGGAGTGGCCTCTTTTTTTAGGACTTATGAGAGCTTAAAGCTGGGCGTTGAGCTTGTCCGCAAAATTCAGTACTTCAGCCAAGGACGTGCCGCCTGCGCCGGCCACATCGACGAACAACCGTTCCTTGCTCATAAACACTACGCTGTAAACATCATTCACTGGGTCGTGGCGGCTGAGAGCTTGTTGGCCTGCGAAAGGCACTTTTTTCTGGGTTGTGAGTTTTTCGTTTTCTGGGGTGGCAGCTGGACTGTCTTCGGCAGACATCGGCGTCACGTAGGCCATGAGGTATTTGCCGGCGCCCAGCTCGCCCGCGCAGTCGGTGATGGCAACGTTGAACCCCGCGCCATCCGGCTGCTTGGCGTAGCTGGCCTGCACAATTTTGCCCATCGTCTCGGAAAGCGACACTTCGCCGCGCTTGAGCCCGGCCAGTTCCGCAGGCAGCTGCTTGGTCATCTCGTCGTTGCCAAGCGGCTGGAGCACTTTGAGGGCATCCATTTTCTCCATCGCTTGGTCGAGGGCAGTCAGGCCGGTTTTGGCGCTGGCTTCCTTGGCCGGCTCTTCGGCAATTTCAGTAGCGTTTTCGGTAGTGGTTTTGGTGGAACTCTGCGATTCGCAGGCGCTAAAAACCAGAGCGGCGGCCAGCAGGGACAAGTGGATTTGCTTCATAAAAAAGGCAAGCAGAATGAAAAATAGCGAGGGTGAAGGGGGGCGAAAATGGCTTTTGAATGACTGAAACTCGGCGGTGCCGCTGAAGTAGAGGAACCTGAAGGACTATTTGTGGTCACGCAGTGGCAGGAGGTAGAGCGAAATGCTGGCTGATAATCAGGGTTCAGCTCGTTCTATACTTACTCCAATTGATTATTGCATTCAAATACTGAATGAGAGATATGTTTCAGGCCGCAAAGAAAGGCAATTGATTTCGGGCGGGTGCCAATGTTGGGTGCTGTCCCGTCACTCAGCGCCGACTTGCCCATCAGCCGCGCCACGACGGCGCCCTGCGCCGGCGCTTACGGCGCAACTCCCGCACCTGAGGATTTACCGCGACCTTTGCGGCATCGTTTCCCCGGCGGCTCCTTCTAGTCGTCGTTTTTTGCATCCCATGGATTTTATTGAACTGACTGTTGAAGCGCCGCGCGAGCTGGCCGACATTCTGGTGGCTGAGCTGGCTGAAGTAGGCTTCGACACCTTTGAAGACACCGACGACGGCTTTCGGGCCTACACCACGGAAGATGTTTTCAACCCCGACGCCGTGGCCGAAATCATGAGCCGTTACTCCGGCATCGGCGAACTCAACCACTCGCACCGCGTCATCACCCGCCAAAACTGGAACGCCGAGTGGGAGAAGAACTTCCAGCCGCTCATCATTGCCGAGCGGGTGTCGGTGCGGGCCCCGTTTCACCCCGAACCGGCCGGCGTGGACTACGACATCGTCATCATGCCGCGCATGTCCTTTGGCACCGGCCACCACGAAACCACGGCCCTGATGATTGAGAACCAGCTTGATGTGGACCACAAAGGCCTGCGCGTGCTGGACATGGGCACCGGTACGGGCATCCTCGCCATCATGGCCGAAATGCTGGGCGCCCGCCAAATCCTGGCCGTCGACACTGAGCCCTGGACCGTGGAAAATGCCCGCGACAACGCCGCCGAAAACCAGTGCCGCACCATCGAGTGCCGCTTGGGCGGGGTCGAAACCCTGGCCGATGAGGCACCCTTTGACTTAATTCTGGCCAATATCAACCGCAACGTGCTGCTCGAAGACATGCACGAGTACGCTCGGTTGCTGCCCAGCGGCCGGCCCATCTTGTTTAGCGGCTTCTACGAGGAAGACTTGGCCAAAATCACGGCCGAAGCGGCCAAGCACGGCTTGCGCTACCAGCGCCACCGCACGCTGCGCAGCTGGGTATCGGCCCTGTTCGAGAAAGAATAAGCCACGCACCGCTTCATTAAGCAGGAGCACAATCGAAATCTAGGCGCCTGAAGCGTTGTTGTTTCACCAATTGCCCCGCGACTTTCCGCCAAAGTCCGGGATGGCCACGGCGCGGCCTGCACGGCTTCGCCATCTTTGTGCAGTAATATCCCGGGTGGTTGCAGGATGTAAACCACCCGTCTACGACAGACTTGCAAACATGAAACGAGTGCGCGTGCAAAAAGAAATGCTGGCATTTTTGCTGGTCAGTGGGTTGATGCTTTCGGCTTTTCGGCCGCTGCCTACCGAAGAGGGATTGATGCAACGCATTGCCCGCCAACTGGGCGAATTCTACGCGGCGGCCCGGGGCGAAAAAGTGTACCTGCACCTCGACCGCCCTGTGTACGCCACCGGCGAAACCATCTGGTTCAGCGCGTACCAGGTGGATGCGTCGCAGCACCGACTCGACTCGCTCAGCCAGGTGCTGCACGTCGACTTGGTTTCTGCTGACCGCAAAGTAGTGGCCCGCCGCACCCTGCACTTGCAAGGTGGCCGAGCCAGCGGCGACCTCGCCATTGCCGATTCGTTGGCCGCCGGCACCTACGTGCTGCGCGCCTATACCAACTGGATGCGCAACGCGGGCGATAACTACGTGTACAGCCGCCGCCTGAGCATCTGGCTGGCGTCGCCGCTGGGGCCTCAGGAAAGCCCCGCTGCCGCTCCCGGCGCCGCTTCCGCTAAAACCAAAAGTGCGGCCGCCGCGGCCGCCAAGCCCGATGTTCAGTTTTTCCCTGAAGGTGGGTACCTCGTCGAAGGCCTGCCCGCCGTGGTGGCCTGCAAGGCCACCGATGCCAGCGGCCGGAGCCTGGCCGTGCGCGGCCAGATTCTGAACGCCCAAAACGCCGTGGTAGTGTCGGGGTTTGCCAGCCGGCACGCGGGCATGGGGCGGTTTGCCTTCGTGCCCGGCAGCGGGCAGCGCTACCACGCCCGTCTCACGCTACCTAATGGCAGCACCGCCGATTACCCGCTGCCGGCCGTGCAGCCCACCGGCTACAGCCTGCACGTGGTAGAAACGGCCGATAACTTCCTGGTGGAAGTGCGCTACCGCGGGCCGGCCGAGGCGCCCGCGCCCGGCCCGGTGCAATTGCTCACGCAGGTGCGCGGTGTGGTGGCGTACCCGGGTGCCCGCACCCCCACGGGCAGTTCGCCCGCCGTATGGCAAATGCCCAAGAAGAACTATCCCAATGGCATTATCCATTTCACGCTGTTCGATGCGGAGGGCAGCCCGAAATGTGAGCGGCTGGCCTTCGTGCAGAACGGCCCTGCCGCGCTGAACGTCACCATCACGGCCGACCAGCCCAGCTACGGCGTCCACGCGCCGGTGCAGCTCACGCTGCGCGTGGCCGATGCCGCCGGCCAGCCCGTGGCCACCAACCTCTCGGTGGCCGTGAGCGACGCCGGGCTGGCTGCCCTCGACCCCAATGCCGAAACCATTGCCTCCAACCTGCTGCTGACTTCGGATTTGGTGGGCTACGTCGAAAACCCGGGCTACTATTTCCGCAACCAAACGGCGGCCACCGCGCAGGCCCTCGACGACCTGCTGCTTACCCAGGGCTGGCGGCGCTTTGTGTGGAAGCAGGTGCTGGCCGGCCAACCGCCGGTGGTGCGCTTTTTGCCCGAACAGGGCATCACCCTCACCGGGCAGGTGGTGAGCGCGCAGGGCAACCAGCCCATCGCCAACAGCCAACTGACGTTCATGCAAATCCGGCCGTCGCGGAACGTGGCCACGGGCACCACCAATGCCGAGGGAAGGTTCACATTTGCGGGTTTTCCGTTGCGCGATACCGCCATTATCAGCCTGCAGGCCCGGCGGGCGCAGGGCGGTTCCAACGTCATTATTCGGCCCGATGACGGGCCCGTGCCCAGTGCGCAGCCCCTGCCCGTGCTACCGCCGCTGAACGCCGCGCCAGCCGGCGTGGCCGCTTTCGTTCGCCGCAGCCGCCAAGCCCAGGCCGCCGACTTGGAACTGAACCCCGAGAAAGCCATTCGTAACATCCGGCTCGAAAACGTGGCTGTGACCGCCAAACGTGTGAAAGTGCCTGCCGACGACCCCCGACGTCTTTATGGGGCTACGGGCGGCACCATCGTTGATTTTGCCAACATGCCTGCTGCCCAGTCCGGCATGACTGTATTGCAGTTGTTACAAGGGCGTGTTGCCGGCTTGACGGTGAGTGGCAATCCGCCCAATATGTCGGTGCAAATTCGAGGAGCGGGAACGCCACTCTTTATTCTGGATGGTCAGCGGGTTGATATTCAGGCTATAAGCAATATTCCTTCTTCAGAAGTGGAATCCGTGGAAGTGTTTAAAGGAGTTGAAGCAGCCATTTTTGGGGGTAGTGGGGGCGCAATTGCCGTCTACACCAAGCGGGCCGACCCCAACTACAAAGCCCCCGACACCGGCCCGGCACCCGGCATTGCCACGGTGAAGTTGCCGGGCTACTACCAAGCCCGCGAGTTTTACCAGCCCCGCTACAACGCCCTGCTCACCAACCCGCCCGCTGACCCGCGCACCAGTACCCTGTACTGGAACCCCAGCGTGCGCACCAACGCTCGCGGCGAGGCCGAACTGCACTTCTTTACCGCCGACGGCAGCGGCAGCTTCCAGGCCGTGGCCGAGGGCGTGACCGTCACCGGCCAGCCCGCTAAAGGCACGGGCACGGTGGTGGTCAGGGAAAAGTAGCGGCCTGGCTTGCCCCAAAGAGGGTTTGAATGGTAGAAAAGCCCCGCTGGTATTCCAACGGGGCTTTTTATTAGCTACCAACAGCTCGGGTCACCATTGGCGGCACTAAGGATTGGGCTTGGTTCGCCGGCAGTATTTGCGTGAAGCGCAGGGGCCTTTCCGCGAGGGGATAGGAGACCTTTTGGGCGGGAAAAGATTAGGCTAAAGGGCTGCTGAACAAAAAGTAGTTAGGGTGGTGGCCACTGGCAAGTTCAGTACTATCGGAAACGTTGCCGACGATAATTCTGGGAAAAAACCAAAGTTTTTCTTTCAGAAGCGGTTTTTTTAGCGGAACATTACTTTCCCATAGCTTAGCCGCCACTGCGTCATTTCGCACTTTGGTAGGGCTTGGCGCCTCAATTCCCATTCTGCTCAATGAACAAGCTCGACACGATTGATTACATCGTTTTCTTCGTCTACTTCATCATCGTATCCGGTTACGGCATCTGGATTTACCGCCGCAAGACGGGTCACGATGGTACCATTGAGGGCGATTCCAAAGACTACTTCCTGGCCGAAGGTTCGTTGACGTGGTGGGCCATCGGCTCGTCGCTCATCGCCTCCAATATCTCGGCCGAGCAGTTTGTGGGCATGTCGGGTTCGGGTTTCAAGATGGGTTTGGCCATTGCCACCTACGAATGGATGGCGGCCATCACGCTCATTGTGGTGGCGGTGTTTTTCATTCCGGTGTACCTGAAGAACCACATTTTCACGATGCCGCAGTTCCTGAGCCAGCGCTACAACGGCACCGTGGCCATGATTATGGCCATTTTCTGGCTGGCGCTCTACATTGTCGTCAACCTGACGTCGATTCTTTACCTCGGCGCTATTGCCATCAGCAGCATCGCCGGCCTCAACCTGGAGTTCTGCCTGTATGCGCTGGCCGCTTTTGCCATCCTCATCACCCTGGGCGGCATGAAGGTGATTGGCTTCACCGACGTTATTCAGGTGTTCTTCCTGATTCTCGGCGGCCTCGCCACCACCTACCTCGCCCTGAACCTGGTGGCTGAAAACTCCGGCCAGACCGGCGTACTCAACGGCTTCAATCTGATGACGTCTCAGGCCGGCGACCACTTCGAAATGATTTTTGACCAGAAGAATCCCAACTTCATCGACCTGCCCGGCCTCACCGTGCTGCTCGGCGGCATGTGGATAGTGAACCTGAACTACTGGGGTTGTAACCAATACATCACCCAGCGCGCCCTCGGCGCCGACCTGCCCACGGCTCGCGCTGGCATCCTGTTCGCGGCATTTCTGAAGTTGCTCATGCCCGTGATTGTGGTGCTGCCCGGCATTGCCGCCTACGTGCTCTACAAGCAGGACGTGTTTGGTGCGGCCGAGTTTGGCCAAGGCGCCGACCTGAACCCCGACCGTGCCTACCCAGTACTGCTGAATATCCTGCCTCCCGGCCTGAAGGGCTTGTCCTTTGCCGCGCTCACGGCGGCCGTGGTGGCCTCGCTGGCTGGCAAAGCCAACAGCATTGCCACCATCTTCACGCTCGACGTTTACAAGAAAGTCATCAACCCCGAGGCTTCGGAAAAGACCCTCGTGAATGTGGGTAAAATCGCCGTTATCGTGGCCATGATTATGGGTGTGCTCATTGCCCCGCACCTCGGCATCGACAAGAAAGGCGGCTTCCAGTACATTCAGGAATACACTGGCTTCGTGTCGCCGGGCATTTTTGCCATGTTCATTCTGGGCTTCTTCTGGAAAAAGACGACCTCCACGGCGGCGCTGTTTGCCACCATCGGCGGCTTCCTGCTGTCGGTAATGTTCAAGTTCCTGCCCAATTACGCCGACCTTTCCTTTCTGGCGCCCTTCGGCTTTGCGGTGCCAAATGCGGAAGGGGTGTACGAGATTCCCTTCCTCGACCGCATGGGCTTCGTGTTCGTCATCTGCGTGGCCGCCATGGTCATCATCAGTCTGTATGAAACCAGCCGCGGCGTAAAAACCAACGGCCTGGAAGTAGACCGCAGCATGTTTAAAACCACGCGCAGTTTCGCTATCGGCGCCATGACTATCATGGTGATTCTCACCACGCTTTACACAGTTTACTGGTAAGCAACCCCTTGTCTGTTTAACCAATTGACCGTCATGCTGAGCGTAGTCGAAGCATGACGGTCTTTTTGTTCCTGTCTGTTTAACGCTATGAAACTATTCCGCCACGGCCCGGCCGGCCACGAAAAACCCGGCATTCTGCAGGGCGACCAGCGCTACGATGTTGCCACCTTCGGCGAGGACTACAACGAAGCCTTTTTTGAGAATGACGGACTGGAACGACTGGCGGAGTTTGTGGCCGCCAACGCTGGCAACCTGCCCGTGGTGGCCGCTACCGAGCGCCTGGGTCCACCCGTGGCCCGGCCTTCCAAAATCATCTGCATCGGCCTCAACTACACCGACCACGCCCGCGAAATGGGCCTGACGCCGCCCACCGAGCCGGTGATTTTTCTGAAAGCGACCACCGCAATGGCTGGCCCTTTTGATGACATTGTCATTCCCAAAAACTCGGTGAAAACCGACTGGGAAGTAGAACTGGCGTTGGTTATCGGCAAGCGCGCTTCCTACGTGAAGGAGGCCGACGCTGCCGACTACATTGCGGGCTATCTGCTGCACAACGACGTTTCGGAGCGCGAGTTTCAGATGGAGCGCGGCGGCACCTGGACCAAGGGCAAAAGCTGCGACACCTTTGCCCCATTGGGCCCGTTCCTGGCTACGCCCGACGAAGTTGGCGATGTCAACAACCTGCGCCTCTGGCTGACCGTGAATGGCGAACAAATGCAGGACGGCCACACCGCCAACCTCATTTTTGATATTCCATTCATCATCGCTTACGTCAGCCAGTTCATGACGCTGCTGCCCGGCGATATCATCTCCACTGGTTCGCCCGCCGGGGTTGGCTCGGGCCTCAAGCCACCCACGTACCTCAAGCCCGGCGACGTACTGGAACTGGGTATCGACAACCTGGGCTCGTCCCGCCAAGTGTTGAAGGCGTACGCCGGTTAATGCTCTCCTGCTGCCTTTTTTTGGGTGTTTTTAGACGCCGCAACTAGGCCTGCCACGTGCCCGCATTTCCATTATTCTGGCCGAATTTCCGGGACGCTACGTCGTGGAGCATACACTGTGGTGAACATTGCCGTGGGCCAGCCCATTGCTAAGCGGTTCCGAAGCCTGATGAGAGCGTGTGGACCGCGCGCCATGGCGGTACGAAATGAATTCGTTGCCGGGCAATAGACTACGTAATCCGGCGGGGGCAGAGGCGAGGAATTAGCCGTCGCGCACCGCCATAAAACCGATTTTATTCCGGGGAAATGTGGGGTATCGATGCCGGACTTTGACCCGAGTGTCGGGCTTGTGGCACGTCCGCGCTGCCGACGTCTCGCACGCCAAAATCTCGCCCCACCTATCACAACCGTTCCCGCTTACCTATCACAATCGTTTACGTAAATAAAACCCGTTCAAAACCCTTTTCTGATAACGTTACAGGCTGTTTTTGCCGTTATCTTCGGCAACGCGCCGCTGATTATAATATCCGGTTTTCGCCTTGTCATCCGCGTTATTTATGAAGCCTTTCCTGAACGACGAGTTTCTGCTCCGAACGGCCACGGCCCGCACGCTCTACCACGAGTTTGCGAAGCCGATGCCCATTATCGACTACCACAACCACCTGCCGCCCGACCAGATTGCGGAGGACCAGCAGTTCGAAAACATCACCCAACTCTGGCTCTACGGCGACCATTATAAGTGGCGCGCCATGCGGGCCAACGGCATTGCTGAACGTTACATCACCGGCGACGCATCGGACTGGGAGAAGTTTGAAAAGTGGGCCGAAACCGTGCCCTACACCCTGCGCAACCCGCTCTACCACTGGACGCACCTGGAATTGCAGCGCTACTTCGGCATCACGGAGCTGCTGAACCCGGGCAGCGCCCGCCGCATCTACGACGCGTGCAATGCCCAACTGCAGACGCCCGAATATTCGGTGCAGGGCCTGCTGCGCAGGATGAACGTGGAAACCTTGTGCACCACCGACGACCCCGCTGATTCGCTGGCGCACCACCAGGCCATCGCCGCTTCGGATTGTGCGGTGCGCGTGCTGCCCACCTTCCGCGCCGATAAGGCCATGGCCGTGGACGAGGCCGCCAGCTACAACGCCTACCTCGACCGATTGGGCGCGGCGGCCGATGTGGAAATCCACACGTTTGCGGCGCTGGAAACGGCGCTGCGTCGCCGGCACGACTTCTTTGCCAGCGTGGGCTGCCGCTTGTCGGACCACGGTTTGGAGCAGCTGTATGCAGCCGACTACACGGCGGCGGAAATCGAAGCCATTTTCAGCAAAATTCGCGGCGGCAACGAGCTGACCAGTACGGAAAATCTGCAGTTCAAATCGGCGGTGCTGGTGCTGCTGGCCGAGCTGGACTGGGAGAAGGGCTGGACCCAGCAATTTCACCTCGGCGCGCTGCGCAACAACAACTCGCGCCAGCTCCGCGCCCTCGGGCCCGATACCGGTTGGGATTCCATCGGCGACTTTCCGCAGGGCCGCGCGATGTCGACGTTTTTTGACCGGTTGGACGGGCAGAACAAGCTGGCTAAAACCATCATTTACAACCTCAATCCGGCCGACAATGATTTGATTGCCACGATGATTGGCAACTTCAACGACGGCTCGGTGGCGGGCAAAATGCAGTTCGGCTCCGGCTGGTGGTTTCTCGACCAAAAGGACGGCATGGAAAAGCAGCTCAACTCGCTCTCGAACATGGGCCTGTTGCCGCGCTTCGTGGGCATGCTCACCGATTCGCGCAGCTTCCTCTCGTATCCGCGCCACGAATATTTCCGCCGCGTGCTCTGCAACCTGCTCGGCAACGACGTGGAAAACGGCGAGCTGCCCGCCGACATGGAATTGCTGGGCCGCACCGTCCAAAATATCTGCTACGGCAACGCAAAGGAGTATTTCGGTTTCGACAAAGTGCCTGCCGTGGCACTAGTAACCGCCTAATTAATTCTAAAAGGACGTCAGGAATGAAGCAAGTCGTCACGTTTGGTGAAATCATGATGCGGCTGGCGCCGCCGCTGAACTACCGGTTCGCGCAAACCCCGAGCCTGGAAATCACCTACGGCGGCGGCGACGCCAACGTGGGCGCTTCGCTGGCGGGCTTTGGCGTGCCCGCCGCCCACGTCACGTGCTTCCCCAACAACGACCTGGGCCAGGCCGCAGCCCAGCACTTTCGCGCCTTGGGCGTGAACATGGAGGCCACCGTATTCCAAGGCGACCGGCTGGGGCTGTATTTCCTGGAAGTGGGGGCTGGGATGCGCTCCAGCAAGGTGGTGTACGACCGCGCCAACTCGGCTTTTGCGCACCTTGAAGCGGGGGCTTTCGACTGGGATGAAATTCTGAAAAGCGCCGGCTGGCTGCACTGGACGGGCATCACGCCTGCCATTTCGGCCAGCGCGGCCGAGGCCACGCGCCAGGCCATTGCCGCTGCGCGCCGCCTGGGCCTCACCGTATCGGCCGATGTGAACTACCGCCGCAACCTGTGGCAGTACGGCCAAACGGCCCAGGCCGTGATGTCGGAACTGGTGGAAGGCTGCGACGTGGTGGTGTGCTCCGAAAACGACGCCGACGACCTGTTCGGCATTCGCCCGCTGCCCGGCACCGACAGCAAGTTTGTCTCAGTGGCCCAGCAGGTGATGCAGCGCTTTCCCCAAATCAAGCAGGTCGTTACTACGCGCCGCAAAACCCACAGCGCCTCGCACAACGGCCTGAAGGGCTTGTTCTACGACGGCACGCAATTCCTCGAAACCATCACCTACGACCTCAACCCCATTGTGGACCGCATCGGCGGGGGCGACGCGTTTATGGCCGGCTTCATCTACGGCTCGTTGGCCTACGACAGCCCGCAGCAGGCACTGACGTTTGGCGTGGCCGCGTCGGCCTTGAAACACACCATTCACGGTGACATTAATCGGGTGACGGTGGCCGAAGTAGAAGACATTATGCGCGGCAATACCAGCGGCCGCTTGCTGCGATGAAACACAAAAAAGAACGTCATGCAGAGCGCAGCCGAAGCATCTCGCGTGCAGCTACTAATCAGTAACGATTGAATTACTACCCCACGCGAGCTGCTGCGCTCCACTCTGCATGACGGGCTGTGTCCAAGCTCTTACTCTCAAAACCCAACAAATGCCCCGCCACACGCCCGCCGAAACACTTGCTACGCTGCTCCGCTACCCGGTGGTGCCCGTATTTTACCACGCCGATGTGGCCCACGCGCAACGCATGGTGCAGGCGTGCTACACGGGCGGTATTCGGGTGTTTGAGTTTGTGAACCGGGGCGACGAAGCCCTGGCCGTTTTCAGGCAGTTGCAGGCGTTTGTGCAGCAGCACTGCCCCGAGATGGTTCTCGGCATTGGTACCATTTACAAGGCCGACGAAGCCGAGCAGTTTATTGCTGCCGGGGCCGAGTTTGTGGTGCAGCCGCTGGCCACTGCCGAGGTGGCCGAAGTGTGCCGCGCGCACGACGTACCGTGGCTGCCCGGCGCCCTCACGCCCACCGAAATCTACAACGCCAGCCAGCAGGGCGCGGCGGTGGTCAAAATCTTCCCCGGCAACGTCGTCGGGCCCGAGTATGTGAACGCCTTGCGCGGCCCCATGCCCCACATCAAGCTCATGGTGACGGGCGGCGTGGAGCCCACCGCCGAGAGCCTCAGCGCTTGGTTTGGGGCGGGCGTCGATGCCGTGGGCATGGGCTCGCAGCTCTTCAAAAATGCCGCCGATGCCGACGTCCTGGCCGCCCGCATCGGCGAGCTAATGCACCTGGTTGCCCAACTGGGCAAATAGCCGCTCTCCTGCCTTCAAATCCCACCCGTCATGATGCCTTCCCAGCCACTTACTCCGGACATTTCCGCCGCCATGATGGCCGCGCAGGTTGGAAAATATCGGTGGACCATTTGCTCGCTGGTGTTTTTTGCCACCACGGTCAATTATCTCGACCGCGCCGTTATTTCCCTGCTCAAGCCCTACCTGGAAACCGAATTCAAGTGGAATTCGGGCGACTACGCCAACATCGAAATTGCCTTCAAGCTGGCCTACTCACTGGGCATGCTCGGCGTGGGCCGCATCATCGACAAACTGGGGACCAAAATCGGGTACGCGCTTTCTACTTTTCTGTGGAGCTTGGCGGCCATCGGGCACGCTTTCGTGAGCAGCACCCTGGGCTTTAGCGTGGCCCGCGCCTTTCTGGGCGTCACGGAGGCCGGCAACTTTCCGGCGGCCATCAAAACCATCGCCGAATGGTTTCCGCAGCGGGAGCGGGCGCTGGCCACCGGCATTTTCAATTCGGGTTCCAATGTGGGCGCCATTATCGCGCCGCTCACCGTGCCGCTCATCGCCGAAACCATTGGCTGGAAATGGGCCTTTGTCATCACTGGCGCGCTGGGGTTTGTGTGGTTGCTTCTGTGGTTTGTCTTCTATGAAATCCCGGCCCGGCAGGTGCGCCTGAGCAAAGCCGAATTCGACTACATCCACAGCGATGTGGACGACTTGGCGGCCGTGGCCGTGGGTTCAGAACCCAGGGTTTCCTGGTTTAAGCTGCTCACGTATCGCCAGACCTGGTCTTTCGTACTGGGCAAGTTTATCACCGACCCGGTGTGGTGGTTTTACTTGTTCTGGCTGCCTGATTTTCTCAACAAGCAATACGGGCTGAAGGGCACTCAAGTGGCGTTCCCGGTAGCGGCCGTATACATTTTGTCCAGCATCGGGAGCGTGGGCGGCGGCTACATTCCGCTGCGTTTCATGCGCGGCGGCATGCCAGCTTTTCGGGCCCGGAAGCTGTCGATGTTGGTCATTGCGCTGTGCGTTTTCCCAATTGTATTTGCGCAGTATTTGGGGCAGCTGAACATGTGGCTGGCGGTGCTGGTCATCGGCATTGCGGCGGCGGCGCACCAGGCGTGGAGCGCCAATATTTTCACCACGGTATCGGATATGTTCCCGAAGCGGGCCGTGGCGTCGGTCACGGGCATCGGGGGCATGGCCGGCGGTCTGGGCGGCATCCTGCTCACGGCGCTGGTGCAGAAGCGCATGTTTGTGTACTACGAAAGCATCAATCAGCTCGACAAGGCCTACTTCATCATGTTTCTGATTTGCGGCGGGGCCTACCTGCTGGCCTGGGTGCTGATGCACTTTCTGGCGGCCAACATGAAGCCCATCGACTTAGACGCCACCACTCCACCCGCAGCCTAGTGCGATGGCGCTGGGCTCCCTGTCGTAAAAAGCATTGTGCAGCTGCCAAGTGAACCGTTATTGCTTCAGGTACTTGGCCGCGCCGGTGTTTTGGGGATTCAGTTCGAGGGAGCGTTTGTAGTTCTGGCGGGCCAGCGGCTTGTTGCCCAGTGCATCATACATTTCTCCCAGGCTGTCGTAGGCGTTTGCGCTTTGCGGGTACAGGCTCACGTTTAGCTTGAATACCTCCAGCGCTTCTTTGGGTTGCGCTTGTTTCAGCAGCGTGTAGCCCCAGGCATTCACTTCGTCTTCGGGCAGTTGGTAGGCGGGGTTTTTCTTCTTTTCCTTCTTCGTGAAGGCCTGGGCCTGGTCAAAGCCGCGCTTGCGCAATTCCGCCTGCAGCGCCCGGATGGTGGGCGGCAGCCCAAAACCGCTGGACGCCTTCATGTCGGGTAGGTAGTAGCCGGCTATCTCGTCCACGAATGTGTCGGGGTTTGCCCCTTGCAGGTTGGTCAGCACCACGATGGCCAGGTCGTCTTTGGGGTACAGGAACACTGCGGAGCGGCCTCCGCCCACGGGCGCTACGGCCGGGTGCTCGGGGCGGCTGATGGTGGGCCAGCCCAAGGCGTACCCGTTCAGTTGTTTGCTGAAGCCCCGCTGTGTGCCGTTGTTGAGGCGGCCCGGCGTCCACATCGTTGGGATGCTGCCGGGGTCGCGCAGTAGTTTGCCCTGCTGCAGGGCCAGCAGCCACTGGGCCAGTTCCTCGGCCGTTGTGCTCATGCCCGCGGCCGTGCGCAGCGAGGGCGGAAAGGTCTCGAAAACGTTGCGCAGCTGGCTGCTGCGGCTCATTTGCCCGTTGGCGAAGTGGTAAAAAGTATAGCTCCGGGCACCGTTGGGCAGCACATTGTGGGCGTCGCCCGACGTGGTCCGGGGCATGCCCACCACGTTGAGCTGCCGCTCCTGAATGAACCGCCCGAACGGCTGCCCGCTGAGTTGGTCGATGATTTTGCCGAGCAACAGGTAATTGGTTTGGTTGTAGGCGAATTTTTCGCCAATCGGAAAGTCCATCGGTTGGGTTTGCACCTTCGCCCAGGCGGCGTTTTCGTTGCCTTCCGTTACCATTTCGTCGTCGGGCATAATTTCGGGCAGGCCGGAGGTGTGCGTCAGCAGCTGCCGCACCGTGACGGGCTGCCACGCGGCGGGCAGGCTCGTGAGGTAGCGCGACACGGGCGCCGTGAGCTCCAACTTGCCGGCCTCTACCAGCTGCATCACGGCGACGCCCACAAAGGCCTTCGTGATGGAGTTGATGGAAAAACGCGTGTGGCGGCTAACCGGCACCGAATCCTGCACATTGGCCAGCCCATACTGCGCCGACTTCACCACTTGGCCGTGTCGAATCACGGCCAGCTGCAGTCCCGGAATGCGCAGCTGCCGCATTTTGCTGGTAAGAAACAGGTCCAGGCTGTCGGCGGGAGTAGCGGCCGATGCCTGAAAAGCGCTGCTGAAGAACAGCAACAGCAGCGCCCAGCCGCGAATGCAGGCCGTGAGTTTTGGGAAGGGCAGGGGGTGGGTTTGGGTGTTCATCTTGCAGATATGGGGTGAGGGATGAGGCGCGGGTGCCGGGGGCCGCTCAAGTCGGACAGATGCGTTGGGCCGGTAAATGGTTGCACAAATATTATAATATCAATTTTAATAAGTGGTGCCAAGGCTGAGCAATTTGGCGGCGCTCACTCCTGCCTCTAACCAATTCGTAACATTCCCATCATATGAAGGACACGAGGAAGTAATACTAAAACCCGCCCTTTGTGCCAGCATTATCATTTGATGAATAAACTATTAATAGTCCTCCTCCTGCTGATTGCCGGACGAGCTTACAGTCAGGCAGCTGACTCTGTATTTCAAGCGCCACCCGCCACTAAAAAGTGGTATGAAACATTTGCCATTCGGGGGTATGCACAGGCCCGCTATAACCGCCTGCTCGAAACCAACCCGGACCTCGGCTGCGAGCAGTGCGACCGGTCGTGGGGAAAAAACGGGGGGATTTCGCTGCGCCGGGTGCGAATTATCTTTTTCGGGCAGCTGCACGAGCGGGTGTATTTCTACATCCAACCCGATTTTGCCAGCACGCCAAGTGGTAGCACCTCGCTGCAGTTCGGCCAGTTGCGCGATGCCTACTTCGACCTGGGCCTCGACAAGGCCAGCCAATTCCGTATTCGCCTGGGCCAGAGCAAAATTCCTTTTGGCTTCGAGAACATGCAGTCGAGCCAAAACCGGCTTACCCTCGACCGCAACGACGCCCTGAACAGTGCCTTCTCTAACGAGCGGGACCTGGGCGCCTTCTTCTATTGGGCGCCCACGGCGGTACGCCAGCGCTTCGCCGCGCTGGTGAAAGAGGGCCTGAAAGGCTCGGGCGACTACGGCATGGTGGGCCTGGGCGTCTTTAACGGCCAAACGGCCAATCGCCCGGAGCTGAACGACAAACAGCACGTGGTCGCCCGCTTCACGTACCCGATGGCAGTGGGCCGGCACATTATCGAGCCTGGCCTCCAGGCGTATTCCGGCGATTATGTGATGGCGGCCGACCAACTGTCGGCCGGCGTGAAGGTGCGCCCCGACCGTAGCTACCTCGACCAGCGCGTGGCTGCTACGTTTGTGCTGTACCCGCAGCCATTTGGCGTGCAGGCGGAATTCAACGTGGGCCGCGGCCCCGAATTCAACCCGCGCACCGACAGCATCGAAACCCGGGGCCTGCACGGCGGCTACCTGCTGCTCAACTACCGCCTGCGCTACCAGCAGCAGCAGTTTTACCCCTTCCTGCGGGCGCAGTACTACGAAGGCGGCAAAAAGCACGAGCGCGACGCCCGCAGCTACGGCGTGCGCGAGGCCGAACTGGGCGTGGAATGGCAGCCCGTCAGCAGTTTTGAGTTGGTGGCCATGTACACGCTTTCATCGAGGCGCTACGAAGATTTTCAGAAGCCCGACAACCGGCAGCGCGGCGGCCTGCTACGGCTCCAGGCTCAGATTAACTTCTAGCAGCCTGCGGCAGAAATAATTGGGTGGGAATGCTTGCGCGAATTCTAGCCTAAGCTTTGCGCTCTTCTACCGGGTACCGGGTACGCGTTGGGGCTGTGGCAGAAGGCCAATTGCCTGTTGCAAAAGAGTTGAAAGGTCGCGATTTGCAAAAAAAATCATCGACGCCGTAGAAATCCGGTTGCTGGGGCGTGACGATAAAGACTAGGTCGGAGTACTCGGTGTGACACACGTACGACCGGATGCGGTGGTGGTCTTTTAATACGAAACAGACCTCTACTTGCCACGAGCCGGTTGGTCGCCCATCGCCTGCTTGCTGCGGTTGCATGCGTTGGTAAGAACCGATGATTGCCGCTACTGTAGGCCCGTCGCGGAGGACCAGCGAATCACGAATGAGTGACGCCTGAGACCGATTATACGGGTAGAGTACCACATGGCTTACCCTGTCGACCGTGGCGTGGGCCAAGATTTCCAGTTGATGGCGCCGGCCTGTCCGGCTGCGCAACGTCGCGTAAAAACACGCTCCCAGCGACACCATGAAAATTGCGGCGAAGGCATAAGGGCGAATCGGCAGTGCCTTCAGCATCAATGATAAATGAATAGCAAAATAAACGTTGACCGTCTATTAAGGTAGACGTTCCCTCAGTGCGCCACGCGGCGGTACACGCTGTGCCAAGGGTTCTGAAAGACCCGCTCGTAGGCCCCAATGCGGCTGGGCGCGGTGGGCGGCACCCGAAAACCCTGGTTGTAACTGTGGTCGGTGACGACGTATTCGGCCGAGTCGCGGGCAACCAGGGCGAAAAACCCGTGGACCGAGAGCGTGTCGTGGTAGTGCCGGGTGTTGCGCATGGCGTAGCCCGTGAGGCCCCGCAGGCGGTAGTTGCCCACTTCGTTGAAGAAAAAGTCGAGTGGCACCACCGCTACCGTGCCCCGTTTTGGCATGTAGCGCGCCAGTTGGGCATTTTCGGTGGCGGGCCAAGGCGTTTCCTGCTTTGTGCGCCACAGGTAGTGGGCGCGCACGCCGGCCCCAACGGGGTACACCACTAGCAGTACCTGCAGCGCCACGCGACGCCACGGCGCCAGGCGCGGCCAAGCTCCCAGCGCCAACTCCACCACCACAATGATGAAAAACGGCATCAGCAACAGAAAATAATAGCCCGTGGCCCGTGCGCAGATTATCCAGAAGCTGAGCACCAGCAGCAGCAAATACTGCTGGGGACCGGTGAGACGCCCGGCCCCGCGCCGCCACGTGAGAGCCACCAACGCCAGCAGCAACACCGTCAGCACGGCTTCGCCCTCGCTGTGGAAGTACACCGCTTGGTACTTGAGCAGCATGGCCAGCTTGGCCCAGCCGTCCTGGTTGGCTTGCGTAACGGCGGCGTTGCTAAACTGGGAGAGCAGCACCGGCAGCTCGTGGTTCAGCACGGCATCGAGCGGATACAAAGCCATGGTGACGGTGCCGGCCGCGCCAAAGGCCAGCACGCCCGGCAGGCGGGTGCGCTGCAGAAGCAGCCACAAGCCACCCGCCATCAGGTAGATGAGGGCGTGCAAATGCGCCAGCCCGGCCAAGCCACCCAGCAGCCCCGCCAAGGCCAGAAAGCCCGGACGCCCCCGCGCCGCGCGTAGTAGCATAAACGACGCTAGTCCGGCGCTCATGGCCAAAGGTTCGGGCCGGCCAATAAACGCCGCCGACACCAACGCCCCGCAGCCTAGATACAGAAAGACTGCCAGCCAGCTGGCTTCGGCCTGCCCCCGGAAATAGCGCAGCAACAGCCCCATGCCTACCAGGGAGAACAATAAGCCCACCATTTTGACCGTGTACAGGCCGAAGCCAAAAACACTCATCAGGCCCGCCTCCACGTAAATGAAGGCCTTGTGAAACACGTAGGCGTGCTGCTCCGACCCATCGCCGATGCCCCGGAATAACTCGGAGCGGGCGTGGCCATCCTTCACCACCCAATACGCCAGCTCGGCCCCCCAGGCATCGTCGAAATGGGCCGCCCGCTGTGGCAAGGTGCTGAGGAGTAAGGCCACCAATACCGCCACGGCCGCATAGTAGACGCCGCGGGGGAAGATAATTGTTCGCATAAAGCAGGAAGTCACCGGCAGTTCATTGCCCGGCGGCACAACATAAGCCGTTTGGCAAAAGTAGCTCCTCGGCAGAATCCGCTACCGGGGGACAGGCTTCTGCCGAGGAGTATGCTGGTGCACCTTCCCACTAAGTTTTTTGAAAGCGTACTTTGTGGACCAGATTGTGAGGAAGGACTATTCGCGCAATACTGACTGATTCCAGTGCCGTATTATTATTCTGGCCGTCTTTCGCAGCACTTATTGTGGCTGGCCTGCGCGGCGGGCGTGGCGGGCCTGCTGGCCTCGCGGGCGTTGGTGGCGCTGGCCCCGTTGGTGGGCGTGTGCGCCGTGCTGGCCAACCCGAATTTGCGGCGCGAGGGCCCCAGGTATTTCCGCAACGGAGCCGCCATGCGCGCCGCCGCGCTGTTCGTGTTTTTGGTAATAAGTGGCTTGTATACCAGCGAGTGGGCTACGTGGCGCCACGAGGTGTTTCGCAGCTTGCCGTGGCTGGGCGTGCCGCTGGCCTTCACGCTGGCGGTGCCGCTGTCCGGCCGGCAGCGGCTGGCAGTGGGCTCGCTGTTTGTGCTGGGCACGGCCGCCGTGGGGCTGGCCACCCTGGCCCAGTACCTGCTGGACCCCGCCAGTGCCAATGCCGCCATCCGCATCGGGCAGAACATGCAGTCCATCACCCGCGTGTTCCATATTTATTTCGGCGTGATGCTGGCGCTGAGCTTCTTTTGGGGCCTGCTGCTGCGGCGCCATATGGCAGTGCCGCCGTGGTTGCGGGGCGCGCTGCTGGGCGCGGCGGCGGCGGCTGTGCTCACGCTGCACGTGCTGGCCTACCGTACCGGCCTGCTGGTGCTTTACGCCGGCTTGCTCGCCTACGTGGGGTGGCTGCTCACTCAAAAACGACTACTGTGGGGCTTAGGAATGCTGGCTTTGTTGGCCCTGGGGCCGGTGCTTGCCTATCACACGCTTGAATCGGTGCAACACCGCGTCGATTCCACGCTCTGGGACCTGCACCAGTACAAAATGGGCCAGGACATCAACAACTATTCCCTTTCCAAACGGCTGGCGGCGGCCGAAACAGCTTACGTCATCATCCGGCAGCACTGGCTGCTGGGCGTTGGGCCGGCCGATGCGCACGCCATCATGCGGGAGCAGTACGACTGGCGAGATTTTGGTCTGCGCGACTCCAGCCAGGCTGACGTGCACAACCAGTACCTCAACGCCCTACTGGGCGGCGGCCTTATTGGGCTGGGGCTGTGGCTCGCGGTGCTGTTTTGGCCCCTCACCCGTCGCTGGGCCCGGCGCAATCCTTACGTCTGCTTTTTTATTCTTATCCAAGCCACGGCCATGCTGGTCACCGACACGTTGAGCCTGCAAATCGGCCTCAACATGTTCGTGTTCGGCTATGGCTTCTTGGTAGTGGCCGGCGAGGCGGATGAGCAGCGCAAACTGCCGCTTAGGCAATAGAGACCCTGGCCTGTGTCTTAACTCTGCCGATTTACACGGCAGCCGGGCTCTCCAGTAGCTCCATCTGCCACTGCAGCTGCTCTTCGCGAATGGGGTAGGGCACGCCGTTGCGAATGGTTTGGAACACGGCTTCGAATAGACTCAAGTAGTCGCCAGGTTCGGCGGGGTCAGCCGTTGTAATGAGGGTGCCGTCGGGGCTGGCCAGGGTGAGGCGGCCTTCCTGGCCGGGCGTTTCCTGGCCGTATTCGGCAACTAGGGGCGACATGCCGTGCAGGAGTTGGGCTTCCTGGGGGTCGGTGCGGTCTTTTTGGTAGCTGCCCAGGGTGCCGTGCAGCACGTAGGCCGGACCCGGGGCGGCCACGAGCAGGCTGGATGTCAGCCACACATTCAGGCCCTGGGGGTAGCGCAGGTGCAGTGAGAAAAAGTCCGTAACCCGGCTGCCGGGCCGGTGCTGGCCCACCGATTTGTGAAAGCTGAGGGGCTGACCAAACAGGCTGAGGGCTTGGTCAATGAGGTGCGGGCCCAGGTCGTAGAGCAAGCCGCTGCCCGGCACGGGTTCTTCCTTGAATTTCTTGATATTAAGCGTCGGTTTGTAGCGGTCGAAGCGGAAATGAGCTTCGATGAGGTGGCCGAGCTGTCCGCTGTTTACTACGCGCCGCACCGCCGCAAAGTCACTGTCCCAGCGGCGGTTTTGGTAGGCCAGCAGGTGGCGGTCCATTTGCTGGGCGAGGGCCGATAATTCCTGCATTTCGGCCACGGAAGTCACTACGGGTTTTTCCAGCACCACGTGCTTGCCGGCGCGCAGGGCTTGCTGGGCCAGCTCGAAGTGGGTGTTGCTGGGCGTGTTCACCACCACCAGCTCAATGGTCGGGTCGGCCAGCAGCTCGGTCACGCTGGAGTAGCTGCGGATGGTGGGGTAGTTGAGGCGCATGCGCTGCTCGCTGCGCTCGGCCACGGCCTGCAAGTCGAATCCGGGGTGTGCGGTAAGAAACGGCGCGTGAAATAGCTTGCCCGACATGCCGTAGGCCAGCAGGGCGGTGCGAATGGGAGCAGTGGTCATGCCTCAAAGTAACACCGCCCCTTCTCAAAACCGGGCGGGTTCCAGAACCGCATCCCCTGCCAATCACCACTGACCAATCACCCCAAAAGTGGAATAATTAAATAGCGGCAAAAAGGACATTGTTCAGAAAATTATTGATAATCAACAGGTATTAATCCTTAACTACTGCGTTTGATAGATTGCTTTTTTGATTGTGCCTAACTTGTACCGGGTTTTTTAAGGCAGCGTTGGGCACTATACTTCCCGTCAGGCGTTTGCTCTTAAAAATAAGCAGCCCATCGGCTTGCGGAAGCGTCATTTCTTCGGTGCAGCACCGGTAGATGGTACTTCCGGAATATTTACAAAATCGGGGGCGGCCCGCGGTTTGCCAAGCAAACCAGTATTACAGACGAAAACTAGACGATATGAAGCAATTAGTTATTCTTACTGCCTGGCTGGGCCTACTGCTGGGTAGTTATTCGTCGGCCCAGGCCCAGACCAAAAAGCCGGTTCCCGCTGGCGCGCCGGTAGCGGCCAACGCCCCGGCGGCTACGGCCCCGCGCTACCAAGTAGGCAAGCTCTCGACTGACCCCGCCCAGTACATGGTTGATGTGCAGAGCATGATGGCCAGCACCAACAATGCAGCCGCCCGCGCGGTTGCGGCGCGCCTCAAGGAACTGTGGGGCTCCAACCGCCTCACCTCGTCGCAGCAGGCGCGCATCGTGGCGCTGTCGCAAACCATGCTGGCCAAGCGCTTCCGGCCCCGGCCGCACTTCGAATACTTGTTTGGAGCCATTGTGGGGGGCGCCACTACGGCTAAGCTCAGCGACCAGCAGATGGACCAGTACCTCGACGTGCTGGGCCAAACCTTGGAAAAGGAAGCGCCCCAGGAAACGGAGAAGTTTATCTTCATGACCAACCGCTTTTTCAACGGCGGCTACCTCTACCGCACCGGCTACAACACCCTGCGGGCCATCAACGGCACCGTGTCGTTTGCGTATTCGCCCATTGCGGCGCCCGTTTCCAACCTTGATTTTGGCGCGCCCACGCCGGCCCCCAAAGAAGAACCGTTGCCCGTCGCCAAGCCCGTAGCCCCGAAGCCCGTGGCGAAAGCGCCGGCCAAAGCCGCCTCGAAACCCGTGGCCAAAAAGAAAGCCAGCAGCAGCGGCTGGGATACATCCGACATGTGGTCGTCGCCCTCGGGGGGGGGCTGGGGCGACTCGGACGATGGCTGGGGCGCACCGGTGAAGAAAGCGCCGGCCAAAAAGCCCGTGGCCAAAACCACGGCCAAGCCCGCCGCGGGCAGCGCCAAGACCGCGCCGGCCAAGGAAGCCGCGCCGGTAGTAAGCGCTGCCGATTTTGAGACGCCCACGGCATCATTTACGCCGTCGGCCTTGCCCTACGACGATTATATGGCGCCGCCCGCCCGCGGCGCGGTGATAGTGGTGAAGGACGCCGACTTGTTTATGGCCACGGCCGGCGACTCGATATTTCTGAAGAAAGTAAGCGGCACGGCCGTGCCCAATTCCAACCGCTTTATCGCCACGGGCGGCCAGCTAGTGTGGTCCATCAAAACCAATCTGGTGACAGCGGATATGACGGGGTTCGACTTCGACCTGACCAAGCCCGAGTTCACGGCCCAACCGGTAACGCTGACGTACCCGGCCCTGCTGGAAGCGCCCGTGAAAGGTGCCCTGAGCTACAAGAGTGTGCGCCGCAAGCCCGGCGCCACCGAAACCGGCTACCCGCGCTTCATCACCCTCACCAACGATGCCCGCATCAAAAACCTGGGCGAAAACCTGCAGTACCGCGGCGGCTTGTCGATGGCCGGCAGCAAGGTGCTAAGCGCAGCGCTGGACGGCTCGCTTTCCAACCTCACGGTGAGCCTGGACGGCAAGCCCAAATTCAAAGCGGCGTCGCGGGCTTACGTGCTCGGCGACTCCGTGATTACGGCCAGTCGGGCGGCGGTTACCATTTATCAGGGGGCGAAGGATTCCGTGACGCACCCGGGCGCGCAGCTCAAGTTCTCGAAGGGCAAGCAGCAACTCAAGCTGGCCCGCGAGGAAGGCTTGTACAAAAACACGCCGTACAGCGACTCCTACCACCAGATGGACATTCGCACCGAGGCCCTGACTTGGAACCTGCGCGAGCCGACCATCGACTTCGCGGTGCTGTCGTCCAAAAACCAGCAGTCGGCGGATTTTGAAAGCAAGGAGTTCTTTACAAACAGCCGCTACCAGCAGCTCAAGAGCATCAACCGCCTGCACCCGCTGCAAATGCTGCTGGGCTACAGCCAGAGCCACAACAACATCAAAATCCTCAATGTAAAGGACCTGGCCACCGACCTGAAAACGTCGGAGCCCAACATGCGCAGCGCCATGGCCGGCCTGGCCCGCGACGGCTACGTGCAGTGGAACCCCCAAACCGGCGAGGTGACCATTCTGCCCAAGGGCTCGCACTACGTGGCTTCCGCCCGCGACCGCAAAGACTACGACCACATCGCTATTAAGTCCCTATCGGGCACGGGCCGCAACGCCACGCTCAATCTGAACACCAACGAGCTGCTGGTTCGGGGCGTGGAGCGCTTCAATTTCTCCGACGACTCGGCCACGGTGTTTGTGCAGCCGGACAGTGCCATTATCCGCATTCAGAAAAACCGGAACATCGATTTCGGCGGCACGGTGGTGGCGTCGGCTATGCGCTTCCGGGGCCGCGACTTCAAGTTTGATTACGACGGCTTCTACGTCGACATGGCCAAGATTGACTCCATCGTCATTCGCAGCGAGGCCCGTGATTCCAAAGGCAAGCCCACCGGCAAGCACGCCGACTTTGCCCTGACCAACAAGGGCAAGGTTTCGACCGGCCGCCTGTATTTGAACGACCCCAACAACAAATCGGGCCGCAAAAAGAAGGGCCAGTACCCGTCGTTCGACTCCAAGAGCGGCGCCAATGTGTACTTCGGCAAGCAGGACGTGCTCGGCGGTGCCTACGACTCGACCCTGGTATTCGACATCCCGCCGTTTAAGCTCGATTCGCTCAACGGCATCAGCAAATCGGCGTCGGGTTTTGATGGCACGTTCCGTAGCGGCGGCATCATTCCCGATATTAAAACCAAGCTCACCGTGCAAGAAGACGGCTCGCTGGGCTTCATCTACGACGTGCCCAAAGACGGCTTCCCGCTCTACAAGGGCCGGGGTCGCGTCTTCAATAAGGTGAAGATGAGCGCCAAGGGCTTGCAAGCCGACGGCACCATTACCTACCAAACCGGCACGTTCACGTCCAATCAGTTTGTGATGTACCGCGACTCGTTGGTGACGGTGGGCCGGTCGGGCATGATTACTGCCAAGAAGGGGGAAGGCGTCGACATTGCGAAGATGACGCTGCCGCCGGGCTACCTCATGAACTGGAACGTGAAGCAGGACTCCATGTTCCTGTCCACGCCGCGCACCGGCGAGCCCATTCGCCTCTACAGCTCCGCCGACCGCAAGACCAAAACGGTGTCGGCCTACACCTTCAAGGGCACGGCCTTGCTCACGCCCAAATCCACGGGCGGCAGCGGCACCCTCGACGGGCCGCAGTCCTTCATCAAGTCGCCGGAGTTTGTCTTCAAAACCGATAGCTACTCGGGCAGCAAAGCCACGGTCAACATCAAATCGGCCGAAGTCAACAAGCCGGCGCTCACCGCCAACGAGGTGGCCTTTGACTACAACCTGACCAAGGGCTACGCCGATTTCAAGCGCGAAGAAGGCAGCAAAGCCAGCATCGACCTGCCCTACTCCAAGTTCAAAACCACCCTGAGCGGCGGCCGTTGGGACTTCAAAAAGAAACAGGTGCAGCTGCGCGTAGCTGCCAACGCGGACTCCACCAATTCCTATTTCTATTCCACCAACCCCGAGCAGGCCCTGCGCTTCAAGGCCTCGAGTGCGGTGTACGACCTAGCAAAGTACCAGATGAAAGTGGGCGGCGTGCCCCATATTGCCGCCGCCGATGCCTGGATTATTCCCGACTCGGGCAAGGTCAACATTCTGGCCAACGGCCGTATTCAGCGCTTCAAAAACGCAACCGTGGAGCTGGACTCGTTGGGCAAGTTCCACCGCCTGAACAAAGGCAGCATCGAAGTGCTGTCCAAGCTGGCCTTCACCGGGAGCGCCGAGTACACCTTCAAAACGGCCCGCGACTCGGTGGCCCTGCGCTTCACCAACTTCGAGCCCGACCCGGCCGCCATTCTGGCGGGCAAGGGCCGGAGCGTCCGGAACTTGCTTGGCGGCAAGAAAGACGAGTTCAGCAGCGGCGGCACGGGCCCGGCCACCGTGGCCACGGCCACCGTGAGCTCGGCCACCAAGTTTCAGCTCACGCCCCGCATCGGCTACCGCGGCAACGTGCAGCTGAACTCGCAGCGCCGCGGCTTTGCCTTCGACGGGCAGGTGCAGCTGCAGTTTGGCAAAGAGCGGAACCTGGCCGAATGGGTGGCCATCAAGGACTCCATCGACCCCAAGAATTTCAGCCTCAACCTGCGCGACGTGAAGTCTGAAAACGGCAAGCCGCTGGTTACCGGCCTGTTCCTTTCGGACCAGTCCAATAAGGTGTACCCCTTGTATGCCGCCACCGTGCCCAACGAGAGCGACGTGACCCTGTTCAAAGTGGATGGCGACCTGCGCTACGACGATAAAAAAGGCATTTATACCATCTCGCGCAACGACTTGAGCAACATTAACGCCTACGAAGGCGCGGTGCTCACCTACACCGATTCCACTAGCGCGCTGGCTTTCCGGGGCCCGATGACGTTCATCAACTCCAACAAAAACTACAAGATGGTGGGCAGCGGCGTGGGCACGGCCAACCCCGACAGCGCCCGCTACACGGTGGACGCGCTGCTGGGCATTGACATCGAGATGCCACCCAAGGCCGTGGAGGTGATGGCCGCCGAGTTGGCCAAGGTGACCAAGGGCTCGCCCGAAGCCCAGGACGGCTCCACCAACGAGCTTTACAAGCTGGGCCAGTTCATCGGCGACCGCGGCGTGGAGGCCTACAGCATGCGCAAGGGCAGCCCCGAATCCATCATGAAGCTCTCGCCTAAGCTGATGCACACCCTGTTGTTGAGCCGCGTGAACCTGCGCTGGAGCGAGAAGCGGCGTGCTTGGTACTCGGTGGGCCTACTCGGCCTGTCGGGCGTGGGCAAGCAGCCGCTTAATGCCCTAGTAAGTGGCCACGTAGAGATTCGTCGTGAAAACGAAACCGACGTGGTGGAAATCTACCTTGAGCCCGAGGCCCAGACTTGGTACTACTTCAAATACGCCAACAACCTGCTGCTGACGAAGTCGTCAAGCGAGGACTTCGACAATGAAGTCCGCGGCAAGGCCAAGTACGACTACAACACGGCCACCAGCTACGGCGCTTTCGTGGGCGACTTCTCGGACGTGGACGCCTTCCGCGCGCATTTCCAGAAAGACTACCTGGGCAAGTCCGGTAAGCTGGCCGCCCGCCCGGCTGCGCCGGTTTCGACCGGAAACTTCGACAACCTGGACGGCAAGAAGAAGAAAAAAGGCAAGAACGACGACGCCTTTACCGAAGACCCCAATGCCGACCCAGCCGCCGCTGCCGCCGCCGAGCCCACCAAAAAGAAGAGCAAGAAAGCCAAGGCCAACGACCCCTTCGGCGATGGCGTGATGGAAGACCCCAACGCCCCGGCCACGCCCGCCCCCAAGGAAGCGGCCAAGGACAAAGCCGCCGCACCCGCCCCTGATGCAGCTCCCGACCCCGCCGAGGCCAAAAAAGCAGCCGACCGCGAAGCCAAGAAGGAGGAAGAGCGCATCAAAAAAGAAGAGGAGCGCATCAAGAAGGAAGAAGAAAAACAGAAAAAAGAAGCCGAGAAGCGCAAGAAAAAAGGCACCGAAGACCCCTTCGGCGACAGCTAAGCTACCGGCCAAACCAGCGTGACTCATTAAAAAAGAACGTCATGCTGAGCGCCGCCGAAGCATCTCGCGTGTGGTAGTAAAATCAATTACTGCCCCAATAGAGATGCTTCGGCGGCGCTCAGCATGACGTTCTTTTATTCGACGCTCCGCAGCACGTGCTGTTATTTTGTGCATCATCCCCAATTCCCTCTATGAACTATCTCTACATTGTCCTCGCACTGCTGGCCGCCTACCTCCTTGGCTCCATTCCCACGGCTCTGTGGGTGGGCCGCCGCTTCTTTGGCTTGGCCGATATCCGCGAGCACGGCTCCGGCAACGCTGGCGCCACCAATACCTTCCGGGTCCTCGGTCCCAAAGCCGGCACCGCCGTGCTGCTAGTTGATGCTTTGAAGGGCTTCGTAGCCGCGTACTTCTTGCCCATGTGGCTGGTGGCGCAGGGTGCCATTGCCCCCGAGCACGAGTTGTATTTCAAGCTGGCGTGTGGGGTGTTGGCCATTGTAGGCCATATTTTTCCTGTGTTCGCGCAGTTTCGGGGTGGCAAGGGCGTAGCCACCGTGCTGGGCATGATGCTGGGCGTGGCCCCCGCTACGGTGGGCGTGTGCATGCTCGTGTTTATTGTGATGCTGCTGCTGTTCCGCTACGTGTCCTTGGCCAGTATGACGGCCGGCCTCACCTTCGCGCTGCTGCAATTGCTGCCCCAGTTCCGGCCGGCGCAGCCGTTCATGGTGTACGTCGGCTTTGTGCTGGCAGTGCTGCTCATCTATACCCACCGCGCCAACATCGGCCGGTTAAGGAGTGGCACGGAGAGCCGCGTGCCGCTGTTTGGGCGGAAGTAAAAAGGTGCTAGGGGCCTTGCCATCAGTCATGGCTTAAGCATACGTTACTTTTAGCGCATGTTCCGTTCCCTATTTGCCCTGATGGTGGGCTGCCTGCTGCTGGCCGGCCCAGTTGCCGCCCAGAAGATTGATGGTGCCCTGGCGACTGCGCCGGCAGGCTTTCATTGGCAACCCTTGCCCGAAGTGAAGGCCGCCATGCTGCTGCCCGACGGCTGGTACTACAAGGCAGAGCTTGGAAAAGATACCCAGGCCTACTTCCTGACGCAGGAAGAAATAGTGGAAGGCGGCGAGTTTCAAACCGGCTTATCGCTGAACGTGGTGCAAAAAGTGCAGGCCAAAACCAACCGCAAGGCCGCCGACTACGCCCGGGCTTTCAGCGCCCGCGCCGGGCTGGCGCCCACCCAGGAAGTGCTCGACCGGAAGGAGGAGGCGCTGGGACCGTTGCGCCTGTTTCGGGTGCGCTACCGGGCCGCACCGGCCGATGCCAGCCCCAAGATTATCTGCCAATGGGCCATTGCCAACACCAAAACCGACACCTTCTACATGATGGTGTTTGAAAGCCCCGAAAAGGAGTGGGCCGAAGCCTGGCAGCTGGGGGAAACGATGGTGCGCGAGCTGGTGCTCGATTCGAAGCAGTAGCGGGACGTATGGAGTGAGGGTTCCGGCGCAGCCCGCTACTTTTACCCCCGTATTCCCAATCCCAACTCCCGCTCCGCATGGCCAATTACCTGTCCGATAACCAAACCCGCTTCCTCGACGAGCTGATTGATTGGCTCCGCATCCCCTCGGTTTCGGCCGACCCCAAGTTCCACAACGACGTACTGCGGGCCGCCGACTACCTCAAAGTCCGCCTCGAGGAAGCCGGCGTGCAGAACGTAGAAATTTGCCCCACGGCCGGCAATCCCATTGTGTACGGCGAATACATCGCCGGCCCCGAGGCCAAAACGGTGCTCGTGTACGGCCACTACGACGTGCAGCCCGCCGACCCCTACGAGCTTTGGACCTCGCCGCCCTTCGAGCCGGTGATTAAGGACGAGAAAATCTACGCCCGCGGCGCCTGCGACGACAAAGGCCAGGTGTACATGCACGTCAAGGCGTTTGAGATGATGATGCGCGACGGCCAGGGCGGTGTGCCCTGCAACATCAAGTTCATGTTCGAGGGCGAGGAAGAAATTGGCTCCAACAACCTCGAAATCTTCGTGAAAGCGAACAAGGAGAAGCTCAAGGCCGACGTCATCCTCATTTCCGACACCGGCATGCTGGCCAATGACGTGCCCAGCATTGAAGTGGGCCTACGCGGCCTGAGCTACCACGAAGTGACGGTGACCGGCCCCAACCGCGACCTGCACTCCGGCCTCTACGGTGGCGCCGTGCAAAACCCCATCAACGCCCTGTGCGAGATGATTGCCAGCCTGCACGACGAAAACGGCCACATCACCATCCCCGGTTTCTACGACAACGTGGACGAGCTAAGCGCCGACGAGCGCGCCGAAATGGCCAAAGCTCCGTTCTCGGAAGAAGAATTCAAAAATAGCATCGGCCTGCCCGACAGCTACGGCGAAAAAGGCTATAGCAGCATGGAGCGCACCAGCATCCGGCCCACGCTCGACGTGAATGGCATCTGGGGCGGCTACACCGGCGAGGGCGCCAAAACCGTCATTGCCTCCCAGGCCCACGCCAAAATTTCCATGCGCCTGGTGCCCCACCAAACCTCGGCCGAAATCACGGCGCTTTTCCATAAGCATTTCGCCAGCATTGCGCCCCAGGGCGTGACGGTGGAGGTGCGCCCCCACCACGGCGGCGAGCCCGTGGTGACGCCCACCAACTCGGTGGCCTATAAAGCGGCCGCCGATGCCATGGAAACCACCTTTGGCAAGCGCCCGGTGCCCACGCGCGGCGGCGGCTCCATCCCCATCGTGGCCATGTTCAAGTCGGAGCTAGGTCTCGATACCGTCCTGCTCGGCTTCGGGCTCGATTCCGATGCCATCCACTCGCCTAACGAGCATTTCGGGGTGTTCAACTTCCTGAAAGGCATCGAAACCATCCCGTACTTCTACCGCAACTACGCGGCAGCGGAGTAGAAGTCGTGCCCCCTTTGGGGCAGCAAAAAGCCCGGCTTCCATTGCGGAAGCCGGGCTTTTTGGTTCTGCCGGGGATAAGCCCGCTATCGAAGCTTAGGTGTGTAAGAGAGGTAAGCTTGGAAAGCCCTATTGCGTGCCTGAAGTGGGGAAGCTACGTAACCTGCCGTAGCGTAATTCACGCTAAGCAGACATTTGGTAAACTGGCCAACATAGCGCAGTCCAATGCCTAGGCCAGTATGACGCTGATAGCCAAAGCCAACCAAATAGCCCATGTCTAATGACTTGAAGTTGCTGCGGGTAAGCGGATTAGGGTTGCTACTTTCTCCTTGTACTTTCGCTAAGTAGGCAAACTGGGGGCCGGCCTCAAGAAATAAACCATTGACGTTCATCCGCAAAGGCAGCGGCAACTCAATATAATGGAGTTGAAAATCGCCGACCGATGATTGGGCAGCGGCTCCCTTCTGCGAATACAGCAGTTCGGGTCCAAAGCTCAACCATTGCCGCAGACCGATAGTGGCAAAAATTCCAGCATGGTATCCTCTGGTGCTGCTGTAATTCACCGCTTCGGCCCCAACCAGCTTAGAATAGGAGACTCCTGCCTTCAAACCTAGCGAAACGTCGCGGGTTTGTGCTTGGGCAAGGCTTTGGAAACCGCCGACCAGCAAGCAGCAGAGAATCGTCATTTTTACCTTTTTCATACAGCCTACTTAAATAACCCTGCAAGTAACAACTGATGGCCTGCCCCCCTCAAAAAAGCCCGGCTTCCTGTGCAGGAAGCCGGGCTTTTTAGGTCTATGAAAGGAGGAGCCTTAGCGCCGCCGACCGTTGCTGAAGGAGTAGGTCAGGTAAAGTTGAAAGACGCTGTTGCGGATGTTGCGCTGGACCGTGGTGGTGCCGCTGGTAGCGGCTTTCTCGATGTTGGTGATGCCCCCGTTGTAGCGCAAGCCCACGCCCAGGCCTCGTTTGCGCTGGTAGCCCAGGCCGGCCAGGTAGCCCAGGTCAACCGTGTTGTACCGGCTTGAGCGGTCGACTGACGTGGTGCCGGTTTTGTTTTTTGCGCTGATGAGGAGGCCCACCTGCGGGCCGGCCTCGAAAAAGAAACCGCCGGTGTTCACGTGGAATGCCAGCGGCACATCCACGTAGCCCAAGCGGGTGGTTACGTTGTTGTCGGGCACCTCCGCGCCTTTTTGCGAGTACAGGATTTCGGGCTGAAAGGCAAACAGGTCCGACAGGGTAATATTGGCGAAGGCACCCGCGTGGAAACCGGGGATAACCCGGTCGTTCGGGGCTTGCGCCCCGCTGAAAGAGGAAACGGACCCACCGGCTTTCAGGCCCAGGGACACTTGGTTGCGGTTGCGCTGGGCGTGGGCCGCGCCGTGCAGGCCGGCAATTAGTAGAAGGCAAAGGATATTTTTTTTCATAGCGGTCGACTTAAATACGGCCGCAAATTACAACAGTTCGGGTTTTGGCAGGGCCGATAATCCGGCGTAGGAACACCAAAAAAGCCCGGCTTCCGTAGCGGAAACCGGGCTTTTGTATGAAACGCAGAGTCTAGTTATTTTCCGCCAAACACGTAGCCCACATACAGTTGGAACACGCTATTTCGGATTTTGTTCGGATTAATATCACCTTTGCTGATGGTGCTGATGCCGCCATTGTAGCGCAGTCCAATCATTGGGCCGCTAGTGGCTTGGTAGCCCAGGCCGGCCACATAGCCGAAATCAACCCTATCATAACGGCCCTTGATATCCGTATCGGCGTCGCCATTAGTGACCTTGGCTCCGGCGAGGAACCCCACCTGCGGACCGCCTTCAAAGAACAGACCACCGGCGTTTACTTTCACCAGCAAAGGCACGTCGATGTAGTTAATTTTATATTTAATATCGTTGTACTCTTCCGACTGGTAGCCTTTCTGCGAGTATAGCACTTCGGGCTGAATCGAAATCAGGTCGCTGAGGGCGAAGTTGGCCAGCGCGCCCGCATGCAAGCCGATTTTGCTTTCTACCCCGTCTGTGTTGTTAGCGGTTATGGAGCTGTAGTTAGCACCGGCTTTCACGCCGAAGCGGATTTCCTGGGCGCTGGCGGCGGTTGCAACGCTCATCAGCAGGCCAAGGGATAGAAGGACTTTTTTCATAATGCGAAGAAAAAAGGGAGAAAAGGGAATGACGCATCAAATATATGGGCAAAAGCTCAAGAATAGGCCGGCGTTTATACTTGGTAATTACCATGCGTATTTATTAACCTATAGTTCTCTTTTCAGACGGCAGTTGTTTTAGATGGAATGAACGGTTTCCATTGCCCATAAGGGCCTGCTGCGGGTTTGCTGGCTGGTTAGGATAAAGGGGGCGGCGGCTGACGCATAAAAAAAGCGCTGACTCCTGAGGGAAGCCAGCGCTTTTTTATTTCTCAAACACCTTATTGGCCCAGCGGCAGGAGGTAGCCGAGCTGCAGGGTGAAGGCGTTGTTGAAAGCCTTTGGTTCGTTATCCGTATCCTTAGAATCAATCAGTGAGTTGAAGCCGCGGGCGTAGCGCAGGCCCAAGCTGAGGCCTCCTTCGGTCTGGTAGCCGATGCCGGCCACCCCGGAGATGTCAAATTGGGCTAGGTCGGACTTGTCGCGCTCGCCGCGCGAGACGCCGCTGTAGTCCAGGAAGCTGCCGTCGTTCTCCACCTTGTCTTTGTCGCCGTTGCTGAACTTGGTGGTGGTTTGCTGCTTGTTTTTCGACCCAAACAGGTAGCTCACCTGCGGGCCAAGCTCAAAGAACAAGCCGCCGGCGTTGATTTTGGCCAAAATCGGGAGGTCGAGGTAATGCAGCACGCGCTGCTGCTCGCTCTCAATCGACGTCACGCCCGTGGGCAGGCCGGTGGTGCGGGTCGAGGAAATTTCGTAGCCCTTGCGGTTGTAGAGCAATTCGGGTGCGATGGAGAAAAAGCCGTCGCTGCTGATGGGAAAGCTGGTGCCCACGCCCACGTTGTAGCCTAACTTGTAGGAGCCTAGGTCGCTGTCGAAGTTAGGACCGGTGATGCGCGACACGTTGTCGCCGGAAATGCTGGAATAAGTGGCGCCCACTTTCACGCCGATGCGGCGGCCGCCGGCATCTTGGGCTTGGGCCACGGAAACACTCAGAAGGGAGAGGCCTAGTACTGCAATTTTTTTCATGACAGATAGTGCTTATTGAGGGTTAGAAAAAGGATGGGGAACGAACGAATGAGATAAGAGTAGCAATAGTCAAATGCGGTGCTTTAGGTTAATTGGGGCCTCTTAGCGTGTAATCGGCGGTGAAGGTTGCGGCGCGCCGCCTTTTGGACCTGGGTTGGGCAGCGTGCCCGGGCCAGCGGACGGGAGAGCTGGTCTGGCTAAATAGAACGGGGTCAGCCGGTTCGGAACAGCAGATTGGCGAGGCGTTTTTCTTTAAAAAATCTCTGCCGCAAGGAGCGTTATTTGCGGGATTCCGCCGGTGGCGGGCGCGTGGTGTGGGGGCGAGGACCCGCGCTGGCGGGAGGCCCGCGCCTGATGCAGGGGAGGGGAACTGATTGCCGATACCAAGGACCTCGCGCGCCGTGGTTAGGCCCTGCCCAAGCGGCTACTTGGCGCGGAGGGGAAGAGCAAACGAAAAAATAAAGCGTGGAAATGGATTAATTCGCGGAATTTAGCTCTCGGACATTGTTCTTATAGCGTCTTTTAAGGGGGCGGGGTTGCCCAAAATCAGGAATTATTTTTCGGTAACGCACTGTAAATGCAACGGTTGAGTTGTAAATCAGTGCTTCCGCTTGTGCTTAACGTATGGGGCCTAACGTGCTACCCCGGCTGCTGCTGAGCAGCCTCTCCTTGCTATTGCTCGCTTTGCTGCCGCACGCCGTGGTCGCGCAGGCCGACTCCGTTGCGGCGCCGCGGGCGCCGCTCGCGGTGGGCGTGTATGCCCAGGGCAGCTTCATCATGTCGCACACTGCGGCGCTCCGGCACTTGGTGGTGTCGCACCCTACGGGGTTTGAGCTGAACTTCCAGCAGCAAACCACTGGGGCGGAAGCCTGGCACGGGTGGTATAAGTACCCCAAGATGGGCCTCACGCTCACGTACTACGATTTTCATAACCCCGTGCTGGGGTATGCCGTGGCGGCCACCCCCTACCTCAGCAAGTCGTTGTGGCGGGGTCCCAAGCACGATTTTAGCTTTCGGCTGGGTGCGGGGCTGGCCTATCTCACCAATCCTTATAACCGCGACACCAACCACAAAAACAACATTGCCAGCTCGGCTTTCAACGCCAGCATCCAGTTGCGGTTTGAGTACGACTACGCCCTGACGCCGCACCTGGGTCTGGTAGCCGGCCTGGGCCTGAATCATTATTCCAACGGCGCCACCACCAAGCCCAATTTGGGCGTCAACCTGCCTTCTGTGGTACTGGGCCTCAACTACCACGAGCAGCGCTCGCCGCCCCAACGCAACCCCAACGCGTCCACCCCAGCCGATGTGGGCCGCACGTTTTACAACGTGAGCACCAGCCTGGGCTACAAGCAGCGCACGCAGGGCGACCGGCAGAAGTACTTGGTCAATTCCATCACGGCCGCCGTGGGCCGGCGCATCAACCGCAAATCCACCTTGGTGGCCGGGGCCGAAGGCTTCTACGACAGGTCGTTGGAAGCCATGCTGGAGGACACCACCCGCGCCGGCCTCAAGCAGCCCGACGTGAAGAAGGTAGGGGTGTTCGTCGGCCACGAATTGCTCTTTGGGCGCATGTCTTTTGTCTCCCACCTGGGCATTTACGTGTACGAGCCCTACCGGTCAAGCACGTTTTATTACGAGCGGCTGGGCTTGAAATACCACTTCACCAACCTGCTTTTCGGGGCCATCGACCTAAAAATTCACCGCGGCTCGGCCGATGTAATTGAATTCAAAATAGGAGCGAAACTGTAGCGGGCCAAGCGTGGCGAAACAGGCTAAAACTGCCCGTTCGGCTCGAATCAATTTAAGCGCGCACCAGGGCTTTATTTATCTGGCTTACGAGGGCTGGCCCTTCGTAAATAAACCCGGTATATAGCTGCACCAGAGATGCTCCTGCTGCTAGCTTTTCCTGCGCATCGGCCGCGGAGTGAATGCCGCCGGCGCCGATAATGGGAAGCTCACCCTGGCTGCGCTGGTGCAGGTAGCGAATCACCTCCGTGGCCCGCGCCCGCAACGGCCGGCCGCTCAGCCCGCCCGCACCCAACGCCGCTACCTGAGCCGCATCGGTCACCAAATTGTCACGACTTATGGTAGTATTCGTGGCCACTAAGCCGCTCAGCTGCGTCTCACGCGCTATTTCCAGGATGTCGTCGAGCTGCGAATCGGTAAGGTCAGGCGCGATTTTTAGGAGCAGCGGGCGCGGTTTGGCGCGGCGCTGGTTGCAAGTCTGCACTTGCTGGAGCAAGTCAATTAGGGGCTTCTTCTCTTGAAGTTGGCGCAGGTTGGGCGTATTGGGAGAAGAAACATTGACCACAAAGTAGTCGACCACCTCCGCTAGTGCCTCAAAACAGGCTACGTAGTCCTCGGCGGCCCGCTCGTTGGGTGTGTCCTTGTTCTTACCGATGTTGCCGCCGATAATGAGCTGCCGGTTCTGCCGCCGGGCCAGCCGTGCGGCTACCACGGCCGCGCCATCGTTGTTGAAGCCCATGCGGTTTACCAAGGCTTCGTCCTGCGGCAGCCGGAACAGGCGTGGTTGCGGGTTGCCGGACTGCGGGCGGGGCGTCACCGTGCCAATCTCCACAAAGCCGAAGCCCATTGTGGCCAGCTCATCAGTGAGCGCTGCGTTCTTGTCAAATCCCGCCGCCAATCCCACCGGGTTCGGGAATTTCAGGCCGAATATCTCCCGGGCCAGGCTGGGGTGCTGAAAATTATAAAGGCTCCGCAGCATGGCCTTGGCTCCTGGCAGGCGCGCCGCCCGGCGCAGGTTATCGAAAACGAAGTGGTGGGCGCGCTCAGCGTCGAGGGTGAAAAGTGCGGGTTTGACGAATGCCTTGTACATGGAGAGTTTATCCGGCCCAGCCTTCACGGTCGAGGCTGCGGTATTGAATGGCTTCGGCCAAGTGCTGAATCTGAATTTCCTCGGTCCCGGCTAGGTCCGCAATGGTGCGGGCCACTTTCAAAATCCGGTCGTAGGCGCGGGCCGAGAGGCCGAGGCGCTCCATGGCTGTCTTCAGCAGCGTGCGGCCTTCTTCGCTGATTTGGCAGAGGTCCTTCACCATTTGCGGCGGCATCATGGCGTTGGAATGAATGTCGGCATAGTCCCGAAACCGCGTTTCCTGCACCTGGCGGGCCTTGTCTACGCGGGGCTGGATGTCGGCGCTGGTTTCGGCCTTGCGCGTTTCGGTCATCTGGTCGAAGGTGACGGGCGTCACTTCCACGTGCAAGTCAATGCGGTCAAGCAGCGGGCCCGATACTTTGTTCAGGTACTTCTGCACCACGCCGGGGCCGCACACACACTCCTTTTCGGGGTGGTTGTAATAGCCGCACGGGCAGGGGTTCATGCTGGCAATGAGCATGAAGTTGGCCGGAAATTCGATGCTGACCTTGGCTCGCGAGATGGTCACGCGGCGTTCTTCCAGCGGCTGGCGCATCACCTCCAGCACCGTCCGCTTGAACTCCGGCAACTCATCCAAAAACAGCACTCCGTTGTGCGAAAGCGAGATTTCGCCCGGCTGCGGGTTGCCGCCGCCACCCACCAAGGCCACGTCGGAAATGGTATGGTGCGGCGCCCGGAATGGCCGCGAACTCAGCAAGCCGCCGCCCGCCAGCTTGCCCGCCACCGAATGAATCTTGGTAGTCTCCAGTGCCTCCTGCATGCTCAAGGGTGGCAATATGCTGGGCAAGCGCTTGGCCAGCATGGTCTTGCCCGCACCGGGTGGCCCTATCATAATCACATTATGGCCGCCAGCTGCCGCTATTTCCAGGGCCCGCTTGATGTTCTCCTGACCTTGCACATCGGCAAAATCAGCGGTGTATTTGTTAACCGAGTGCTGGAATAATTCCCGCGTGTCCACCACCGTCGGCGTGATATCCAGGCGGCCCTCGAAAAAGTCAATGGCTTCCTGCATGCTCCCGACGGCAATGACATCGAGGTTATTCACAATA
Organism: Hymenobacter jeongseonensis; assembly: GCF_015694725.1. Lineage (GTDB taxonomy): Bacteria > Bacteroidota > Bacteroidia > Cytophagales > Hymenobacteraceae > Hymenobacter > Hymenobacter jeongseonensis. The sequence continues at coordinate 858,085 of NZ_JADQDQ010000001.1, forward strand.
GCAGCTTCTTCGGCGTTTTCCTTAGGCAGGATGATGCCCTTGAAGCCTTCTTTGCGAGCCTGAATGGCAATGGGCAGCACCCCGCGAATGGGTCGCAGGTTGCCATCAAGCGACATTTCGCCCATGATGATGTAATCCGATAGCCGCTCCGTATTCAGCTGTTGCGAAGCGTGCAAAATGCCCAGCGCGATGGGCAAATCGTAGGCCGCGCCTTCCTTGCGAATGTCGGCCGGGGCCATGTTTACCACCACTTTGGTGCGCGGCATGCGGTAGCCCCGCAGCTTCAGCGCCGCCTCAATGCGCTGCTGGCTCTCCTTGATGGCATTATCCGGCAAGCCCACCACAAAGAAATTCGTCCCGGCGGTCACCACCACTTCAATGGTGATGGTATAGGCATTGACGCCCTGTACGGCCGAGCCGAAAGTTTTGGTGAGCATTGTGGTATTGGACGGGTAGCGAACTAAACAACAAAAAGCAGTTGCAAAGCTAGATAGGTTTGCCTGCTAAGCCTTCATGCCGAATCAGTTGCAAGCGAAAAGAACTCCGGGATGGTAATGATGAAGCTATTAAAACGTCATGCTGAGCTTGTCGAAGCATCTCTACCGCAGCAGTAAATAAATTACTTGCGCGGTAGAGATGCTTCGACAAGCTCAGCATGACGTTGTGGTTTTTGCAAAAATCATTCAATCACCAGCTTCTCAATCAGCAGAATCAGGATGTGAATCACCTTGATGTGAATCTCCTGAATCCGGTCGGCGTAGCCAAAATGCGGCACCCGGATTTCCACGTCGCTGATGCTGGCCAGTTGGCCACCGTCCTTGCCGGTTAGGGAAACGACGAGCATACCGGCTTCTTTGGCCGCTTCGGCGGCGCGGAGGATGTTGGGTGAGTTGCCGCTGGTGCTGATGGCCAGCAGCACATCGCCGGGCCGGCCGAGGGCCTGCACGAAGCGGCTAAACACGAATTCAAAGCCGTAGTCGTTGGCCACACAGGTCATGTGCGAAGCTTCGGTGAGGGCAATGGCGGCTAGGGCGCGACGGTCGTTGCGGTAGCGGCCGCTGAGCTCTTCGGCAAAGTGCTGGGCATCGCAGAGGCTGCCGCCGTTGCCGCAGGTGAGGACTTTGCCGCCGTTGCGCAGGCTGTGGGCAAAAAGCTCCGCGGCTTCGGCAATGCGGGCCAGGTGGGCCGGGTCGGTCAGGAATCGGTCGAGCACGTCGCGGGCTTCGGCCAGCTCGGCGCGGATGAGTTCGGGGAGCAAGGGGGCGTCGGGCACTTACAGGAATTCAGGTTCAGGAAGGCAAGAGCGAAGGGCCGGACGGCTACAGCGGCGGCCGTTCGGCCGGCGGGGTGTTGGTCAGGCTGGGGTCGCTCTGCGGAAAGGTGGGCTGGGGGAGGTGGTCGGCGGTCCGGTGCTCGGTGGTGCTCACGGTGCCAGCGGCTTGGCTTTGAGTTATAGTGGTGGGAGCATCCAGGTTGCGCCCGTCGATGGTGCGGCTCGTTTGCGTTACGACGGGCGTGCCTGCGGAATTCCGCTGTTGTTGGTCGTAAAGCTTGGCTTTGAGCTCGTTGATTTTCATTTCATGCTGGCTCACCGAGCGGCGCAGCATCACGCTATCGAGATTTTCAGTTACCAAGTGAAGGGCTAAAATGATGGCACCTATGATGAACAAGGTGCGATAGAATGCGCTTTCCTGAGCTAACTCAGACAAGCCCGTACCCATGCCCATGACGGAGGTGCGCACGGCCGGAGCGAGGATGAACAACAGCGCCAGCAGCAGGTAAACCATTACTGCGACGGTAACAATGCGTTTGAGGGCGAGCATGGCTAGAATTGAATAAAGTGGATGAAGCGCAACCGCCGAAAGCAGCGGATTTGGGAAAACGACGGCAAAATAGCGCTTATTAAACGAGCTATCGGGCCTGCGTGGCTGTATCGGCCATTTGGACCGAGTCGGCAGGGTCGAGGATGATGCCCCGGAGCCCCTGGCCTTCGCGGCTGGCTTTGGGAGTTGGGGCCGGCATTTCGGTGGTTGGATTGAGCCGTTCAGTGACGGCCCGGTAGCCCAGGTTGTAGAGAAGCCGCGCCACTACAATGGCCACAACTAGAAATAAAAACCAGCGGAATGGATTTTTGCCAAGCATAAATTAGGTATCGCTAAACAAGGAAAAGCGGCTTGGTATGATTATCAGGCACTTTTCTAAAGGAAGATTACACCAGCGCGGCATTGGTTTGCATCGAGCTCAGGCGTTGGTACACGCCGCCGGGGCGCTGCACCAAGTCGTTGTGGGTGCCGCGCTCCACAATGCGGCCGTGCTGCAGCACCACAATTTCATCGGCGTGCTGCACGGTGCTTAGGCGGTGAGCAATGACAAGCGAGGTGCGGTTTTGCATGAGGCGTTGCAAGGCTTCCTGCACCAGCTTTTCGCTTTCGGTATCGAGGGCCGAAGTGGCTTCGTCCAAAATCAAAATCGGCGGGTTGCGCAAAATGGCGCGGGCTATGCTCAGCCGCTGCCGCTGCCCGCCCGAAAGGCGCGAGCCCCGGTCACCAATCACCGTCTGGTAGCCTTCGGGGCTGGCCAGGATGAAGTCGTGGGCATTGGCAATTTTGGCCGCTTCCACTACTTCGGCTTCCGTGGCCTGGGTATTGAAGCGGATGTTGTTAAAAATCGAGTCGTTGAACAGAATGCTTTCCTGCGTCACGATGCCCATTTGGTCGCGCACCGAATGCAGCGTGCAGCCGCGCAGGTCGTGGCCATCAATCAGGATTTGGCCGGCACTAGGGTCATAAAAGCGCGGCAGCAGGTCGGCCAGCGTGCTTTTGCCGCCGCCACTGGAACCCACCAGCGCCACCGTGCTGCCCTTGCGGATTTTCAGGTTAATGTCGTGCAGCACCGGCGTATCGCCGTAACTGAACTGCAGGTTTTGAAATTCGATTTCGTGCTCGAACGGCGGCAGCACCGCCGCGTTGGGCCGGTCCCGGATAGCCGGCTCGATGTCGATAATGCTCAGCACCCGCTCGCCCGCCACCAGGCCGCGCTGGATGTTGCCAAACGACGACGACAAGGCCTTGGCCGGGGTCAGGACCTGCGAAAAAAGAACGATGTAGCCAATAAACTTCGCCGCTGTCAGGTCCGACTGCCCGCCGAGCACCAGCGAACCGCCGAAGAAAAGCAGGCCGGCTACCACCGAAACCCCGGCGAATTCGGAAAACGGCGAGGCCAGGTCGCGGGTGTTGTCGATGTTGCGGGACGTGCGGGCATACTGGTCGTTCTGGTCCATGAACTTGCCCAGAATGTACTTCTGGGCATTGAACGCCTTGATGACGCGCACGCCGCCCAGCGTTTCGTCAATCACCGATAGCATGGTGCCCAGCGTTTGCTGGCTTTGCTTGGCCTGCCGCCGCAACCGCTTGGAAACCGTGGCGATGATGATGCCGGAAATCGGCAGCAAAATCAGCGAAAACAGCGTGAGCTTGGCCGACATCGTGAACAGCACCACGAAGTAGAAGACGATGAAGAGCGGGTCGCGGATGACCCCGGTGAGCGTGTTCACCACCGAGGTTTCCACCTCCTGCACATCGCTGGTGAAGCGCGACATGAGGTCGCCCTTGCGCTCGCCGCTGAAGAAGCTGAGCGGCAGTTGCAGGATGCGCTGGTACAAATCGAGGCGCAGGCCGCGAATCACGCGGGCCCGCACCTTGGCAATGAGCCGCAGACTGAGGTAGCGAAACAGATTGCTGAAAAACACCGAAGCCACCACCACCGAGCACACAAACGTGAGCGCCCCAATGCGGCCGTGCTCGGCGATAATCTGTCCGAAATAGAACTTGAAGGCGCCCGTGATGTAAGAAATGCTGAGGGCGAAATCGGGCAGCACCGTCGGGGCATCGGCGGTGGTAGCCTTGGTCGTGTCAAACAGCACGTCCAGCAGCGGAATGATGAGCGTGAAGTTGCCGATGCTGAAGAAAATGGTCAGCAGCGTATACACTAAGTACAGCGGCAGGACGCTGGCAAACGGCCGGGCATACTGCAGGATGCGAAAGTAGGTTTTCATAAACCCTTAAAACTCGTGGAGGCGCTGCGCGATGTTCCAGCGCAGGGCCAGCGAGCCGAATACTTGGTTGCCGTCGCGCTCCGGCGTGAGGGAGTAGGTCTGGTTGCGGGCAATGACTTTGGCATCGACGAACAGGTTCAGGCGCGGCTGGTACGTGGCCGTGAAATCGGCGTGGAGCAAGCGGCTTTTGTTGCCCTGGCCCACGGTGTTGCCGTATTCACTCACGCGGGTGTTGTAGGATTTGAGTACGTTGCCGCCATAGTTAGTTTCTGGGTCCGCTCTGGGGTCGTCGAGGCCCTGGCGCGAGTAGAACGCCTTGCCCACCAGCATCAGGCGGGGTAGGGGCTGGTAGCTGAGCACGCCCAGCACTTCGGTCAGGTTGGCACCCATGGGGTGGGCCAACGGCTGCTGGTAGTGCTGGTAGCTGGTGTAAATGTCCTCGTGCTGGTAGGTGAAAGGCCGTACATAGTTGAATTCCACCTGCAAATCGAGGTTGCGCAGGCCCGCCACGTCAACGTATTTGCCGCCCAGTTGGAAGGCTTGCTTGTTGGCCCACCAGCCATTGCCGGCGCGTATTTCGCTGATTTTAAATTCGTCTAGTACCACTTGGCCATAAAGCTGCGCGGTGTGAAGGAAATTCCATTTGAAGTCCAAGCCCAGAATGGCATTGTCGGCCGAGCCGACGTTCTGCTCCACCGCCCGGTAGAAAATAATCGGGTTCAGGTATTGCAACTCGAAGCCACGGGCCCGGCGCCCTGGTACGATTTTGCCGCCCGCTACCACGCTGTCCGGTTCGGCATTGCGGCCACCCAAAATGGTGTTTTCAAACACGCCAATGTTCAGGTTGGGTGTCACATCGAAGCTCAGGTGGTGCATGGCCATGTACTTCTTGGGGTACACTTGGTCCTGAATTTCTTTTTGCGCAGTCAGCTCGGCAAAAATGTTCTGGTAGTTAAACTTCCAGATACGGGTGTTCACCTTCAGGAAAAAATAAGGCGCGCTGTAATCGGAGAGAATGAGCGAGCGGTAGCCGTTGCCGATAAAATTCCGGTCGTGGGCCAGCTGCAGGTTGACGTACTTGGTGGCGTAAGTGATGCCGCCCCGCGCCGTGAAGAAGTCGTACTGACTGCCGCGCTCTGTTTTGAAATACTTCCAGTAGCCCTCGTGCGGCACTATCTGGTCGCGCTGAATCCGGTCCTGCACGTACTGCGGCACGCCCATCTGGTTATCGGCCAGAAAGGTGTAGAAACCCAACTTTTGGTCGATGGTACCTTCCAGCTGCACGCCGCGGGTGTTCACGTAGCGCAGGCCGCTCAGCTCGCTGTCGCGGCCGGCTTGCAGCAGCAGCACCGGGTTCACGCGTAGCGCAAACCCATCAGCTTGCACGTGGTACAGGTCGGTCTGGTTGCGGTAGAAATTGGTGAGTATGGGCTTGGCGCTTTCGTTGAGCGTAGCGCCCTGGCTACTGTTCAACCAGTTGTCTTTCACCAGATACTCCGCGTTGAATCGGTCGGCTGGCGAGAGGGTGCCGCCGCGGCTGGCGCTGTCCGGCGAGAGCATCCGCTCGCCCAGGCGGGCCGCTGCGGCGCGGGTGTACGGCCGCACGCTGGTGTGCGGGTCGTTGAAGGAGTCGGGGCCAAACTTGATGGCGTACCGGTCAATCAGCCGGTACGTGTCGGCGTCGAGGGGCACGTAATTGGCGCCCTGCGTGGTTTTGCTTGGCGGCGGTGTCAAATCCACGGGCGGCACCGGGGTATCGAATGTCACCCAGGGCGTTGCTTTTGCATCCGGCGCGGGCGTGGCTGGCGGCGTAACGACCGGAGCGGGCGTTGCCGGTTCGGTCGGCGGCGGGGCCGGCACCGTTTGAGCCGCCAAATACCCCACGGGCAGCACCAGAGCGGAAAACAGAAGCAGGGTTTTATGCATAAATACAGATAGTCTTCATAAAAGGCGCAACGGCGCGGGCGGCTAACACCCGCGCGCGGTAATTTCTTAACAAACCTACGCAGCAGGCCGTTGGGAAGGATAAGCTGGGCTGCGCGCCACCGCTCCGAATACCGTGGCGGGCCGCACGCAGCCCCATGGATTGAAGCCGACGAATTCGCGCCGGGTATCTTGCCTGCCGCCGCTTTTTGTGCCAACTTCGGGGCTCCGGCTGGCTTTCCTTGCGGCCTTTACATTTCCACATTCCTTGTAGCATGGCCAAAACTCCCCTCCCTACTGCTTCGGCCGCCGCCGCGCCTGCCGCTACCACCGATGCTCTGGATGCGCTGGCCAATGTGCACGTGGTGTGCGCCGAGCCCAGCATTGCCAACCATTTCCTGGCCGAGCTGCGCGACAAAGACGTGCAGAAAGACAGCCTGCGCTTCCGCCGCAACCTGCAGCGCCTGGGCGAAATCATTGCCTATCGCATCAGCACGCACCTGAGCTACGCCGACAAGGTTATCCAAACGCCCCTGGCCGAAACCACCGGCAAGCTGCTGCACGATTTTCCCATTCTGGCCACCGTGCTCCGCGCCGGCTTGCCGTTTCACCAGGGCTTTCTCAACTACTTCGACCAGTCGCCCAGCGCCTTCGTGGCAGCCTACCGCATCGAGGGCACGGCCCAGGTGCAGGTGCAGGTCGATTACCTATCGGCGCCCAGCCTCGACGAGCGGGTGCTGATTCTGGCCGACCCCATGCTGGCTTCCGGCAAAAGCCTCGTGCAAACCTACCGGGCCATGCTGCGCTTCGGCACGCCGCGGCAGGTGCACATCGCCGCCGTCATCGCCTCGCCCGAAGGCCTGGCCTTCGTGGCCCGCGAAATCCCCGAAGCCAACCTTTGGGTGGCAGCCATCGACGAGCGGTTGAACGACCAAGCCTACATCGTCCCTGGTTTGGGCGATGCCGGCGACCTCTCTTACGGCAGCAAACTGTAGGCTATATAGGCGCGCCAGCATATGCTGCGGCATTCATTAGGGAACGATGGCTTCGTAAATGGGGTATCTTTGTCGTGCGCCCTTTGGGCGTGGTCATCCACTCGCTACGGCCTGTTTTTTTTAACTCGTTTTGCTGCATCCCGCCTTTAAATGCGCCTCTGTGTTCTTGCTGAGCACGGTCAAGTTTTTGGGCGGTCCGCTGGCTGGCGCTTCCATGGGCCTGAACTTTTGGTCGACCATGGGCCTCACAGTGGCCGGCATGATGACCAGCGTGTTCATCTTCTCGGGCATTGGCCGCGTCTGGATGCAGCATCGCCAGAAACAGCGCCGCCTGCGCCGCGCCCCCATTTTCACCAAACGTTCGCGCAACATTATTAAAGTCTTCCGCAAGTTTGGTATGGGCGGCATTGCCTTCCTCACGCCGGTTTTGCTCTCGCCCATCGGCGGCACCGTCATTGCCACGCTATTGGGCGTGCCGCGCCAGCGCATTCTGCTGCACATGTTGTGGAGCGCGGTGCTGTGGGGCGGGGCCCTCACCTTTGCCAGCGTGCACTTCGGCCACATGATTGGCCACTAGTTTGCTTAGTCGAAGGAAAAAAGACGGTCCTGTTGAGCCGGTCGAAGCATCTCTACTGTGCAACTAATCAATGTTAGTATTGCGGTAGAAATGCTTCGATAGGCTCAGCAGGACCGTTCTGGTGTTGGTCAGGCTTGAAACTTATCGCCGCTTCCGCGCCTTGATGGCCTTCACGCCAGGTGCCGAGCCGCCTTTTTTGCCCACATTGGCTTTGGAGCCCTTGGTACTCTTCTTTTTGCCTTCCTGAAACGGTTTGCCGGTGCGCTTGTCAATGGTCACGCCGGGCTTAATCCATTCCTTCTTTTCGTGGAAAGCGCCCTGAAACGTGGGGTCCAGCTTCTTGCGGCGCTCGTCGAGCTCGCGGCCCATCTTCTGCTGCTCCTCAAAGGGCGTTTCCTCAATCACCACTTCCTCCGGCAGCGGCAGCACGGCTATCTGCTGATTAATGAGTTGCTCAATCTCGGATATGTGCACCATCTCGGCCTCGTTGGCAAAGGTGATGGCGGCCCCGATGTGCTGCGCCCGGCCCGTGCGCCCAATGCGGTGTACGTAGTCGTCGTGCACAATCGGCACGTCGAAGTTGATAACGTGCGTCACCTGCGGCACGTCGATGCCGCGGGCGGCCACGTCGGTGGCCACCATGTAGCGCACTTCGCCCGCCCGAAAGGCGTCCATGCTGTTGATGCGGGCATTTTGGCCCTTGTTGCCGTGAATCACGCGCACCTCGCCAGCGGGTGCCTTGCGGTCCAGAAAGTGGGCCACCTGGTCGGCGTGTTCCTTGGTGCGGGTAAAGAGCAGCACGCGCGTCATGGTTTCGGCGTCGCGGTGCAGCAGAAATTCCAGCAGGTTGATTTTGGTGAGCAGGTTGGGCGCTTGGTACAGGACCTGCGTGACCGTGGAGGCTGTTTTGGCCGGTGGGCTCACTTCCACGCGCACCGGAAATTCCAGAAATTCTTCGCTGAGCAGCGTCACCCGCTCCGGCATAGTGGCCGAAAACAGCACATTCTGCCGCTTGCGGGGTATTACCTCCAAAATGCGCCGAATCTGGGGCATAAAGCCCATGTCCATCATTTTGTCGGCCTCGTCCATTACGAAGGTCTTCAGGTCGCGTAGCACCAAAGCGCCTTTCAGGTAGATTTCCATCAGCCGGCCGGGCGTGGCAATGAGCACATCGACGCCGGCGGCAATGGTTTCAATCTGCGTTTTGGGCCCTAGGCCGCCGTAAATGGCGAAAATGCGCAGGTCCGTATTCACGGCCAGCGCTTTCAAGTGCGTTTCAATCTGAATAGCGAGCTCGCGGGTAGGCGCCAGCACCAGTGCCCGAGGGTTTGTGCCCTGGGCGTACTTGGCTTTCATCAGCAGGGGCAGGCCGAAGGCGGCGGTTTTGCCGGTGCCGGTTTGGGCAATGCCCAGCACGTCGTGCCCGGCCAGCAGCAGCGGAATGGTCTGCTGCTGCACGGGGGTCGGTTCCGTAAAGCCGGCCTGGGCTACTGCGGAAAGCAGTTGTTTGTTAAGCTTAAAGTCGTCAAATGACGGGATAGTATTGGGTTCCATTCTGCAAAGGTCGGGGTTTTGGCGCGGGCAACCCGCAAGCGTTACTAACTAGTCTGTCATCCTGAGCGTAGCGAAGGACCTTCTCACGCTTGTATCAATTAATTAAAGCGCGTTATTCAACGGGGAGAAGGTCCTTCGCTACGCTCAGGATGACGGATGATGTGAAGCTTTGCAAATGGGAACAGCAGGCCGCTCAGAACTTTTTTTGCCCAATCCGGCTTCCTTTTCTATCTTTGCACCACCAAAACCAACACGGTAGATATAGCTCAGCTGGTTAGAGCGTCGGATTGTGATTCCGAAGGTCGTGGGTTCGAGCCCCATTATTTACCCACTAATTAAGTCCCCGGAGGTTTCCGGGGACTTTTTTTTTAATTGCCGAACGTTGTAGTGTGGATTGCGGCGCGGCAATGGAAGCCCATGGCGCCGCTGCCGGTTCGTAATCGCCTGTTTTTACCGACAAAACCTTAAATAACAGTTACATGAGTCTTCTCGTCATCGGCAGCGTCGCATTCGACGCCATCGAAACGCCCTTCGGCAAAACCGATAAAATCATTGGCGGCGCCGCCACTTTTATCAGCCTCTCGGCGTCCTATTCGCTGAAGCCCGTGAAATTGGTGGCCGTGGTGGGTGAAGATTTTCCGCAGTCCGACATCCTGCTGCTCGAAGAGCACGGCGTGGACGTGGAAGGCCTGCAAGTGAAGCAGGGCGAGAAGTCGTTTTTCTGGTCGGGCAAGTACTCGCGGGACCTGAACTCGCGCGAAACCCTCGTGACGGAACTCAACGTGCTGGCTGATTTCGACCCCATCATCCCCGATGCTTACCAAGATTGCAAGTACCTGATGCTGGGCAACCTCGCTCCGCAGGTGCAGCGGCTGGTCATCCAGCGCCTCGTGAACCGGCCCAAGCTGATTGTGATGGACACCATGAATTTCTGGATGGACATTGCCCTGGAAGACCTGATTGCAACCATCGAAATGGTGGACGTGCTCAGCATCAACGACGAAGAAGCCCGCCAACTCAGCGGCGAGTACTCCCTGGTGAAGGCCGCCAAGAAAATCCTGGCCATGGGCCCAAAGTTTCTCATTATTAAGAAAGGCGAGCACGGCGCGCTGCTCTTCCACAAAAACAAAGTGTTCTACGCCCCGGCGTTGCCTTTGGAAGAAGTATTCGACCCAACCGGCGCCGGTGACACGTTCGCGGGCGGCTTCATCGGCCACCTCGCTGCCACCGACGACATCAGCTTCGAAAACATGAAGCGGGCCGTGATTCACGGCTCGGCCATGGCTTCGTTCTGCGTCGAAAAGTTTGGTACCGAACGGTTGCTCAATCTTACGGCTGACGAAGTGGAAGCCCGCGAGGCATTGTTTGCCGAGTTGGTGAAGGTGATGCCGGCTGCCGCTATTGCCAACGTAGCCTAAGCGGCAGTTGTGGGCGGGTTGGGCAACTTTTTGGCGGCGGATGGGTACAACTATACTCCTCCACAACTAACCTTCCAAACGCTATGGGACTCGCCAAGAAAGACACCGACCTGCAGAACGAAAAAACGTCCGTTAACCCGGCCGCTAACACGAAAAAGAAAAGTACCCAGGTGCAAGCGCCCAACGTGAGCAACGTGTCGACGCACGGCAACACCACCGACGGCAATAGCCACGGCAACGAGCCGCGCAAAACCACGCCCATCCGCAACAATCCCCAGGGCAACCGCCCCATGTCGGTAGACGGCGGCGGCAAAGGCCCCGGTAAAAAAGGGGACTAGTGTAACTTGATTTAATAAAAAGAAGCCCCGTCACTCAAAGTGGCGGGGCTTTTTTGCGCTGTAAGAATTCGCTTAAAAATCCCAGCCCAACCAATTGCGGAAGCCCGCCTGTTGGGCAGCATCGGCCGTTTCCAACTGGTCGATGGCGTACTTCTGCCCAAAACTGGCCCCCGGCCTACCCGCTAGGTGCACCGTCAGCAGGCGATTTTGGCGGAATACACTTACCTCATAAGCCGGTGCGTCGCCGCTGAGGAGGCTTTGCAGATTCATATCCACGCGTCGCCCGTTTACGGCCACGATTTCATCGTCCACAGTTAGGGCCGCCGCCGCTGGCGAGCCCGGCCAGATGACCGTTACTTCGGTGCGCTCGTTCTTCACCACCGTCCGAAAACCGAACGTGCCCTCCGAGGCCGAGCCATTTTCCGCGACCAGCAGCTGGCAGCCCACCGTGTGCAGCACCTTGTTCAAGGGCTCGGTAAGCGGGGCGGTGCCGTAGATGAACTTGTCGAAATAAGGCTGCATGTCGCGCCCGGCTACTTCGTTCACAATCCGGATGTAGTCGGCCTCGGTGTAGCCAATGCCGGTTTTGCCAAACTCCTCGTACAGCCGGCGCATCACGTCGTCGAGGCTGCGGGCGTGGCCGGAAAGCTGCCGCAGCGTCAAATCCAGAATCAGCGCCGCCAGCGCGCCCTTGTGGTACACCGACACCTTGCGGTCGGGCACCCCGTTTTTATACCCATCAAGCCAAAGGTCCATGGAGGCATCGGCCAGCGAGAGGTTTTCGCCGCCGGCGTCGTCGTAGTGCTTGCGCAGCACGGCATTCAACTCCTCAAAATACTGCGCGGGTGTGTGCACCTGGCAGCGCGCCAGCAGGTATTCGCCGTAGTACGTCGTGATGCCTTCGGCGATGAAACAGGTGCGGAAGTAGTTTTCGCGGCTGTAGTCGTAGGGCTGCATCTCGGCGGGCCGAATGCTTTTGATGTTCCAGGTATGGAACAACTCGTGGCAGCTCACGCCCAGCAGCTCTTTGTAGAGGCCGTCGCTCATAATCAGCTCGGCCGGGCCCAGCGTAATTACCGTCGAGTTGTTGTGCTCCACGCCGTGGTAGTGCTTGTAGGGCAGAAACTGGTTCAGGAAATGGTAATCCGCCACTGGAAACCCGCCGAACATCGCCAATTGCTCATCCGAAAACGCCTTGAAATCGCCCAGCAGTTTGGGCCAATTCAGCTTGGCGTCGCCCTGCACCCAAAAGTGAAAGGGCAGTCCGCCCGCCTCATACTGCTGGTGCACCAGCGTGGGGCTGGCAATAAGCGGCGAGTCGGCCAGCTGGTCGAAATTTTGCGCGGCCAGCACATTTGGGCGGCTTTGGGGCAGCCCGCAGGCAATTTGCCAATCTTCAGGAATTGCTAAGGTCAACTCACAGGCTTCCTCTTGGCGGCCTTCCGCGTACATCAGCCCTTGCACGGGGTTCAGGTACAGCTGCGACTCGTCGAGCCAGGAACCGCCCGCGTCCATTTGGTGGGCGTAGAAATTGTAGCGCACCCGCACCGTCAGGCCAGCGGCGTTAGCCACCTCCCACCGGTCTTTGGTGAGCTTGCGAAAGGGCAGGGGCTGGGTTGTGGCCGCATCAAACACCTCTACTTTCTGAAGCTTTTGCGCGAAGTTTTGCAGCTCGTAGCGGCCCGGTCGCCAAGCGGGCAGCTGCAACTCCAGCGGGGCCGTGGCCCCAGTAGGCACATCCAGCGTCAGCTCGATTTGGAGGTAAAACGTGAGGGGGTTTTCGAAGGAAATCCGGTAGTGAATCATCGCCAAAGCAGGATAAAAGTGGCTAAAGCTACTGCGAGCCGGCCATTACCGGTAAAAGTGGCTGAGGGCCTTGCCTTTTCCAGAGAAAGCCCGTACCTTTGCCGGCCCAACTCGAAACTAGACATCTCATGAAACGTACCTATCAGCCTTCGAAGCGTAAGCGTGTTAACAAGCACGGCTTCCGTCTCCGCATGGAAACCGCTAACGGCCGCAACGTACTGGCCCGTCGCCGCGCCAAAGGCCGCAAGCGCCTCACCGTATCCGACGAAGGCAAGCACAAGCGCTAGCCGTCAGCTGTTAGCTGCAAGCGGTTAGCTAATAGCTCACTTTATGCAAGAACCACAATCGCCGGGCTTGCCCTCTCCATCGGAGAAGGAGCCGGGGGCTGCGGTAACCGGAGTGGCGCCAGCCCGGCGCTATACCTTTCCAAAAGAGGAACACCTGTGTCGCAAGAAGCTCATCGAAGAGCTTTTTAGCAAGCAGAGTTCCTCTTTTGGCGTTTACCCCCTCCGCTTGGTGTGGGTGCCGAGCGCCGCGCCCACCACGGCGCCCCCGCAGGTGCTCATCAGCGTGAGCAAGCGCACGTTTAAGCGTGCCGTCGACCGCAACCGCCTCAAACGGCTCATCCGGGAGGCGTATCGACTCAATAAATATCGGTTGCTGGAGCAACCCGGCGGGCATCAGGTCGCTCTTCTAGGTATTATCTTCACGGGCAAGGAAAAAAGTCCGCTGACGTTGGTGGAAAAAAAATTAATTTCCGGAATACAACGTTTGCTAGGCACCGGTACGGAGACATCCGCCCCGCTGCCGGCCCCGTAGATTCGCCTACCTGCTACCTGTATTTTTATGACTATCCGTAAAAAACTACTCGCTACGTTTGCTTTGAGCACGTTGGGTCTGGTATCCTTCCGGGCTGCTTCCGACAACGAACGGTACTTCGAAATTGCCAAGAACCTGGACATTTTCGTCACCCTGTTCAAGGAGGTGAATACCTACTACGTGGACGAAATAACGCCCGCCAAGCTGGTGAAAACGGGCATCGACGGGATGCTGCGCTCGCTCGACCCCTACACCAACTACATCCCCGAGGACGACATTGAGGATTTCCGGACCATGACCACCGGGCAGTACGGCGGCATTGGGGCCTCGGTGGTGAAGCGAAACGGCAAAACCATTGTGCAAAGTGCTTATGAAGGCTACCCGGCCCAAAAGGCCGGCTTGCTCCCCGGCGATGAGATTCTGAACATCAACGGCGTAGTGGTTGATAAAAAGACCAATTCCGATATCAGCAAGCTCCTCAAGGGGCAGGCCAATTCGCTGGTGAAGCTGATGGTGACGCGCTACGGCCAAACCCAGCCCGTTCAGATTGACATTACCCGCGATAGAATTCAGGTGGATAACGTGCCGTACACGGGCATGATTTCCGGCGATGTCGGCTACTTCCAGCTCGGTACCTTCACCGTGGATGCGGGCAAGGAAGTGCGCATGGCCGTGAACAAGCTCAAGGAGCAGGGCGCTAAGAAAATTGTGTTCGATATCCGCGACAACCCCGGCGGCTTGCTGAACGAAGCGGTGAATATCTCCAACCTTTTCATCGACAAAGGTTTGGACGTGGTGAGCACGAAAGGCAAGGTGACGGAGTGGAACAAAACCTACAAGGCCCTTGACCAGCCGCTCGATACCCAGATTCCGGTGGCCATCATCACGAGCAACCGGTCGGCCTCGGCTTCGGAAATCGTATCGGGCGTGTTGCAGGACTACGACCGCGCCGTGCTGGTGGGCGAGCGCACTTTCGGCAAAGGCCTTGTGCAGGCTACCCGCCCGCTGAGCTACAACTCGCAGTTAAAAGTGACGACGGCCAAATACTACATTCCCAGCGGCCGTTGCATTCAGGAAATTGACTATGCCCACCGCGCCGACGACGGTTCCCTGGGCAAGTTTCCGGATTCGCTACGCACTGCTTTCAAAACCACTGCCGGCCGCACCGTGTACGACGGCGGCGGCGTGGCTCCCGACATTGAAGTGCAGGACCGTGAAATCGCCGACATCACCCGCGTGCTGCTCCAAAAAAGCTACCTGTTTGACTACGCTACCCGCTTCCGAGCCGAGCACGCCAGCATTCCGCCGGCCCGCCAGTTTAAACTGACCGATACCGACTACCAGAAATTCGTGGGTTTCCTCCAGGGCAAAAACATCAGCTACAGCACCGACGCTGAAAAAGCCCTCACCGACCTCGGCAAAAAGGTGAAGGATGAAAAGCACTACGACGACGTGAAAGCCGAACTCGAAGCCATCCGCAAGAAGGTGACCATGAACAAGGCCAACGACCTGCAGCGCTTCAAGCCCGAAATCAAGGAGTTGCTGGAGCAGGAAATTGTGTCGCGCTACTACTTTGAGAAAGGCCGCACCGAAGCAGGCTTCGACGACGACCCCAATATCATCGCCGCCGTGGCTGTGCTGAACGAACCCAACCGGTACGCAGCCCTGCTGAAGCCGAGCGGCCAAGCTGCCAGCGCGAGGAAGTCGGCCGGGACGAAGTAGTTTTGGACTGCGTTAAGTGAAAAAGCAGGCGCTGAGAGGCGCCTGCTTTTTTGTTAAGTAATAATCAATGGAGCATTCAATACTAAAGGCGAAATCTTGGCAGGTATTTCTAGTACTCCTTGCCTGCTATTTTATTTCCTGGTTTGTTAAAGACGATGACATGAGTGAGATGTTGAAACTGATTGGCTTCAGCATCTTTTGCATCTGGCTTGCTTTGATTGGTAACACAATGAACCAGATTGAGAAAGCGAATGAGAAAACCGGAGTAACCCTATTTGTTGTCAATGTCGTTTTGGTAATGGCTGCTCCTATTATCAGCAAGCTTTTATCAAACTCGGACTTCATTGTTACGCCATCAAGCTTCAATGCAAAAGGATTATGGGTAGTCCCCGCGCTGTATGTATTCATTGCTTATATCCAAATTCATTGGTTTGTGGCTTCATCAGTTGTGGCAAACGAGCAAGGGCAAAAACCGGAATTTAGCCATACGTTAGGCACAGCTGTACTGCTAATTATTTGGCCGATAGGAGTATGGTTCATTCAACCCCGCCTCAACCGCATTTATAACGCTATTCAAGCCGATACCCTTGATTATCCTCGCACTTGAGACCTCTTCTCCCGTCTGCTCGGTAGCCCTGCACCGCATTGCTGACGCTTCTTTGGTTGGCCAATCTGAATTGCGACTGGATAAGTCGCACTCCACGCACCTTACTATATTAATAGAGCAGCTGCTGGAAAATACGGGCCATTCCCTCGCCGACCTCGCCGCTGTGGCCGTGAGCGACGGGCCTGGTTCTTACACTGGCCTGCGCATTGGCGCTGCCGCTGCCAAGGGCTTGTGCTTTGCGCTGGATATTCCTTTGGTAGCGGTGAGCACATTGAAAGCCCTGGCGGCACAGGTAGCCGAAGTCACGGCTTGGCCCGAGACTCAACTGTATTGCCCAATGCTGGATGCCCGGCGTACGGAAGTGTACGCCGCTATTTACAGCCACGAGGGCCAAGAGGTGATGGCGCCCACGCCGCTGCTGCTCGATGACGACACGCTGGCCGAACAATTGGCCCATCACTCGGTGTTATTCTTTGGAAACGGTGCCGCCAAGTTTCAGCCATTGCTGGGGGAGCAGCCCAATGCCGGTTTTCTGAAAGGCATTGAGCCGTCGGCAGTAGCGGTGGGGGCGTTGGCCGTCGCTGCTTTTCACCGCCAGGAATTTCAGGACGTGGCGTATTATGAGCCGTTTTACTTAAAAGAAGTGTACACCACTACGCCGAAAGCGAAGTAGCGTGGACTCTGAGAGTCCGCGTTTCCTCTCGCCTTTTCACTCATTAATAAATTCGCGGACTCTCAGAGTCCACGCTACTCTATGGAACCTCTTTTCGTCAACCGCGTCGCCAACAGTGGCCTTGTTACCATAAATCTGGAGGAATTCATCCATCCCGGCGAACGGGTGATTTATGACCTCAAGGACAACCTTTTTCACGGCCTCATCCTACGCGAAAAGGACTTTCGCGAGTTCATCAAAACCAACGATTGGGCGCAGTATGACGGCAAGAATGTCGCCATCATCTGCTCGGCCGATGCCATTGTGCCCACCTGGGCTTACATGCTGCTGGCCACCAAGCTGCAAAACCACGCCCACCGCTACGTGTTCGGCAACCTTGACGCTTTGGAACAATCCTTATTCGAAGAAGCTATTGCCGCCATCGATACCGAAGAATACCGCGACGCCAAAGTGGTAGTGAAAGGCTGCGGCAATGTGCCCGTGCCCACCTTCGCCTACGTGGCCATCATGCAAAAGCTGCTTCCCGTCACCAGCAGCATCATGTACGGCGAACCGTGCAGCACCGTCCCGCTCTACAAAAAGCCCAAAGCCGCCAGCGTGGCGGGATAGGCACAATTCTGGCTCTTACGCCAAACGCAGCGCAGCACCTCATCACTTCAGAACTACTCGTTCAGATGCGATAAGGTGCTGCGCTACGTTTGGCGTAGGAGATGGGCGCAGTAATGCTTCGCATCTTTGCCCTATGCCTGAGCTTACCCGAACGCCCTACAAAATCACCTTCCTCACCGGCGCGGCCATTGTCATTGCCAACATGGTGGGAACGGGCGTGTTCACCAGCCTAGGATTTCAGGTGCTGGGCATCCAAAGTGGCTTTGCGTTGCTGATGCTGTGGTTGGTGGGCGGCCTCATTGCGCTGTGCGGCGCCGTTTGCTACGGCGAACTCGCGGCGGCTATGCCCCGCTCGGGTGGCGAATACCATTACCTGAGTCAGATTTATCATCCCGCGCTCGGGTTCTTATCCGGCTGGGTGTCGGCCACTGTGGGTTTCGCCGCCCCCACCGCGTTGGCCGCGTTGGCGCTGGGCACTTATGCGAAAAGCGTGTGGCCCAGTTTGCAGCCAGAGTGGCTTTCGGTAACGGTGGTGCTGTTGCTCACCCTCGTGCATGGTACCAGCACTCGCGCGGGCAGCCGGCTGCAAGTTATTATTACCACTATTAAAGTAGTTGTGCTGGTGATTTTCATTGGCGCCGGTATGGTGATAGGGGAGGGGCAGCCGCTCAGCTTCGCGCCCGATGCCGCCGGCTGGCGCGCTTTGCTTAGCCCCGCGTTTGCCGTGTCGCTGGTGTATGTGAGCTACGCCTACTCGGGTTGGAACGCCGCGGTGTATGTGACGGGCGAAATCGAAAACCCCAAGCGCAACCTCTCCCGCATTCTGCTGGCGGGTACCGCTGTGGTGCTCCTATTATATGTAGGGCTGAACTATGTGTTCCTGCGCTCCACACCGTTGGATGCCTTGAAGGGCCAATTGGAAGTGGGTTTTGTAGCGGCTACTTCCCTATTTGGGCCCCTTGGCGGGCGGCTTATGGGGGGCGTCATTGCGGCCCTGCTCGTTTCGACCATCAGTTCCATGGTATTTGCGGGCCCGCGCATCGTCCAGACTATGGGGGAAGACATTCCCGCGCTGCACTTCTTGGCTCCCAAAAGCCGCGCTGGAATTCCGGTCCGGGCGTTAGTGTTGCAAACCATCATCACGCTGGCCTTTATCCTGAAACCAAGTTTTCAGGGCGTTTTGGTCTATGCCGGGTTTGTACTGAACCTGTTTACCTTCCTCACGGTGCTGGGCCTGTTTGTTCTGCGTTGGCGCCAGCCCGATTTGGCCCGGCCGTACCGCGCCTGGGGGTATCCCTTCACGCCGCTCATTTTTCTCGGCCTCAGCGGCTGGACGCTGGCTTTTATTCTGAGCGAAAAGCCCATAGAGTCGCTCTATGGCTTGGGTACATTGGCGGTTGGGGGCTTCGTCTACTTCATCACCACCCGCTTTGCCACGTTGCAACCAGCCACGAGAGGCTAACGCAGCGCCGTAACTTGCATTACCAATTCAAGCTTCGCAACAGAAGCTACCGTTTTCATACCCCATATTATATAATGTATTTCCGCACCGCTGCGCTCCGGTTTCTGCCGGCCGCTCTGCTCTTGCTCTCCGCCTGCTCCGAGTCGACTACCAAAACAGAAACCACCATTTCTTCCACCCCAGAAGAAACCATGGCCACCACGGCAGCAGCCATGGATTCCACTAAGTCGGCTGTTCCCCAATCCGCCGCCACCCCGCGCCCCGACCGCTCCACCGCTCCCGATACCGCCTACGCCCAGGATGTGGCCATGTTTCTCGGCGGCCAGCAGCCCAGCCAGCGCAGCAACCTCACCCCACTCGCCGCCCAACCCGCCTGGCAAGTATTCGCCAAAGACCAAGACAAAAGCTGGGATAAGTACCGCGCCACCCACACCACCAGCATGATGAAGTGGGCCAGCACCGAACTCGATTCCGTGCATGCCAACAGCCCCACCATTTTCTATCCCTTCAGCGGCCCCGATTTTCTGAACGTCTTCACGATGTTCCCCACCAGCCAAACCTACGTGCTGATGGGCCTAGAGCCCGTTGGCAGCGTACCCGCCCGCGCCTCGCTCGCAAATCCCAAGCTGTTTCCCGCCGTCAAAGCGTCGCTCTGGTCAGTCCTGAACTTTAGCTTTTTTCGCACCAACGACATGGCCGTCGACCTAAAGTCCGTCGAGCTCGATGGAGCCTTGCCCCTGATGATGCTGTTCGCCGCCCGCACCGGCAACCAGGTCACCGCCATCCGGCCCGTGCAACTAGACGCCACCGGCCACCTTCAAGATGCTTCCACCGATACCGCCCAAGCCAAGAACCCCAAATTCGTTCAAGGGGTCGAGATGAAACTGCGCGGTCCCGACGGCCAGTCTAAAACCGTTTACTACTTCTCCGCCGACCTCAGCGACTGGAAGCTGAAGGCCAATAGTGCTCCAATTGAGTTTGTGCGCAGCTTAGGCCCGCTTACGACCTATGTAAAGTCGGCTACTTATTTGATGCATAAATCGTATTTCAACCAAGTGCGCCGCTTGGTTCTCCGCCGCAGCCGCTACATTCTGCAAGACGATTCGGGTATTGCCATGAAGTTCTTTCAAAAAGGTGCTTGGCAGTTCAATCACTACGGTACCTACAAGCGTCCCATCAATCTTTTCGCCAAACATTACCAGCCCGAACTCACCGCTGCCTACCGCGACACCACCCGCCGTCCCAAAGCACTGCCCTTCGGCACCGGCTACAACTGGCGCCAAACCGATTCCAATCTGCTCCTCGCTCGCCGCCTAATCCCCGTAGCTGAGTAGAACCAATACAAACCAGCCTCACAGGGCCGTGGTGGCAACACTGCGGCCCTTTTTGTTTTTATCCATTATGAAGCTGCTTCCTCGAAATCGTTTTTCAATCTTCTATATAATAGGAGTAACCTTTTTGTTGATGATTGGCACGCTAGCTACCATAGCTGCCACTACCAATCGCCAAGCTGCCTTCCGCCTGGGGAGCGGCGTAGCGCCTGGGAGGGGAGGGGATTATGGATTAACCTTCACCGACTCTCCCTTGCTGGATTCCCTTCTTCGCACGAATCCGCTGCTAGCGCGCGTCGCCACCAATCCCAAATACGAACTCCAAATCATCTACACCCAAATCAACCGCGACGCTCAAAACCGCCCCACCTTCACCCCCCACACCTACCACCTCAATCCGCAGCAATACTTCAACCCCGCTAGCTTGGTCAAACTACCTGTCGTAGCCCTTTCCCTCGAAAAGCTCAACGACCTCAACATACCCGGCGTCACCCGCCGCACCATCATGGCCACCGGCACCGCCTACCGTTGCCAAACCCCCGTGCTCTTCGCCGCTCCCGCCGATTCCGACCGAACCGCCACCGTCGGCAACTACATCAAGCGGATGCTACTAGTCAGTGACAACGTTGCCTACAATCGCCTCTATGAATTCCTCGGCCAGCGCCCGCTCAACGAGCGCCTCGCCCAACTCGGTCACCCCAACGTCCGCATCACCCGCCGCTTCGCCCCCTGCGATACCATCGCCAACCGCCACACCAATCCCATCAGCTTCCACACTCCCCAAGGCGATACTATATATAAAGAGTCCGCCAAGTACAACCCCACGCCCTACCTCAGTCCCTTGGGCCGTGTTCTCAAAGGCCGTGCTTACCAAGCCGGCCGACGCATTATTCCCGAACCCTACGATTTTACTGCCGCCAATCACCTGCCACTGGCCAACATCACCGCCCTCCTGCAAAGCATAATATTCCCCGAATCCGTCCCGGCCACCCAGCGCCTCCGCCTCACCACCTCCGATTTAGCTTTCCTTCGCCGTTACCTCCACGCCACGCCCCACGAGTCTGGCTTCCAGCCTTGCACGTCTGCCCGCTACTTCGACGCTTATAAAAAATACCTCTATTATGGCCGCAACCCCGAAATCTCCCGTCAATCTGCCCTCCGCATCTACAACATTGTCGGCATGTCGCACGGCTACCTTGCCGATGTCGCCTATTTCGCCGACACTCTCCACCAATCCGAATTCCTCCTCAGTGCCGTCCTCTACGTCAATCAAGACGGCATTATTAACGACGGTGCTTACGAATACGACAGTATCGGCCTTCCTTTCCTGGCCCAACTGGGCCGCCAAATCCGGCAATATGAAGCCCAACGCCTCCGCCGTTACCGCCCCAATCTCACCGAGTTCTTCGCTCCCGAGCCTATTCGCTAAATTTTACCCAAAATCCCTCGCGGGCTAAGTCGCTGATTCCTAAAAGCCCCTTGCCTCAAATCCCCTCCACCTGCGCTTTCGCAAGTATCAATCTTCCAGCCACACCTTGTAAAGCCAGAAAATCACCCTACTTTTGCAGTCCCAAATCGTCAAACGGACTACGGGTTCTGCTAAAGCAATTGCTCCAACAGAAAATTTACCAGCAAGGAACTTCACGCCAACAATACTTGTATTGCCCCCCGTGTCAGCTTAGCAAACGCTTAAGAAAGTAATTTCAAAAGTTCTTGCGAAAGCCGAAAAAAGCGCCTTACCTTTGCACCCCGCTTCGATAGGAGGCGGAAAAATCTTGAAAAGCGAAACGAAGAGAAAATAAAAATATCACTCGTTTGCTTGCCGGATAAAAACTTCTGCTTACCTTTGCACTCCCAATCGCAAGAAGGGAAAGAAAGAAAGCAAAAATAGGCCGCTTCGGCAGCCGCACTATCGCACCAACTGGGTGAGGTACACGTTCTTTGAATGTTTGGAAAAGACAAATAGTAAGGGTGGTTCGCCGCAAGGAGAACCACAACCATTACAAGCGT
>NZ_JADQDQ010000020.1 GCF_015694725.1 Hymenobacter jeongseonensis
TGTGCGAAATCACGTAGGTGAACTGCTGCAAGTCGCGGTTGTGCCGGTACAAATCCTGGGTCATTTTGGCCTGGCTGAATTCGGCTTCCTTGTGGTAGGTAATGTTCTGCTGAATGGCCACATACTGGGTGAGTTGCCCAGTTTCGTTGTGAATGGGCGTGATATTCATGGAAAACCACAGCTTCTTGCCCGACTTTTTGTAGTTGAGAATGGTGGCTGAAAAGGACGCGTGCTTTTGCAAGCGCTCCCGGATGAAGTTCACCGTGTTGGGGTCGGTTTCGGGGCCCTGCAGCAATGTGCCAGGCGCGCGCCCCGCCATCTCTTCCAGCACATAGCCGGTGTGCTTCGTAAACGCCTCGTTCACCCATTCGGTGCGCCCCTGAGCATCGGTAATGATGACGCTGTTATCGGTGCCACGGGCTACCATGGCCAATAGCTTGAGTTGTTTTTCGTCTTCCACTCGTTTGGTAATGTCGGTCAGTAACACCGATACACCGTTGGCAAAGGGATAGATTTTTACTTCCATCCACCTTCGGCGGCGCTTAGAGTAAGTTTCAAACCGCACCGCCGTTCCCGTGTCGACGGCTTGCTGGAAGTGCTGATGATAAATGCCATCGACCTCTTCGGGAAAGAAGCTCCATATACTGATGCCAATAGCTCCCTCGCGGCTCACTCCCAGCAGGTGCTCCCCCTGCCCATTGATATAGGTCAGTCGACAGTCGTTATCGAGCGAGAAAAAAGCATCGTTGATGCTTTCGAGCAGGGAATTAAGCAGCGCAGCCTGGTGCTTGACCAGGCGCTGGGCGGTGGCCATCTCGGTAACGTCGCGCACGGTGCCGTGCACGCCAATGAGCCCGCCGTTAATAAGCAGCGGGGTTTTGACTACCCTAATTGTTTTTTCTGATTCGCCCGGAATCTGCACCTGCGCTTCGAACGCCACCCGTGAGCCGTTGGCTGCTTCCAGGCGCGCCTGTTCGAAAAGCACCCGTAGTTCCTGGGGTAAAAAGTCGGCCAATGGCAGGTTCAGCACGCTTTCCTTCTCTTTTTTCAGAAAGGCAAGCAGGGCCGGGTTGGCATCCAGAATCCGCCCGTCCGTTGTTTGAAACACGGTCAGGGCAGAGTCGCAGTCGAACAGTATCCGAAAGCGCTGCTCGCTCTCAGATAGCGCCTGGCTGCTGAGTTTGCGCTCGGTAATATCGCGCGAGCTCAACACGTAGCTTTTAGCACCGTCTTGCCAGAAGGTGTTAATGGACGTTTCCATCCATTGCCACTCGCCGCTGGCCGTAAGGAAACGAAATTCAGGGGTTGCAACGGACTCCTGAATTTCCAGCTGTGCCAAACATGCCGCACCCATGGCCTGGTCATCCGGATGGAGAAATTCAAATACTGAATGCCCCAGCAGCTCTTCGGGCCGATAGCCAAGGATACGCTCGGTAGCCCCGCCAACGTAGGTGTACACCCCCCGCTCGTCCATCATTCCTACCATGTCGAAACCATTC
Organism: Hymenobacter jeongseonensis; assembly: GCF_015694725.1. Lineage (GTDB taxonomy): Bacteria > Bacteroidota > Bacteroidia > Cytophagales > Hymenobacteraceae > Hymenobacter > Hymenobacter jeongseonensis. The sequence goes on from NZ_JADQDQ010000020.1 coordinate 1,500, forward strand.
TCGATAACAGCCCGGCCCTGCATTTGCTGCTCGTGGGCTTGCTGCGCCGCAAGCACTTGCTGTGCCGCAAGAAACTCCTGGGTCACGTCGCGCCCCACGCAAATCAAAAGCTCGTCGGCGGCGGCCCGCAACGCCGTCCAGGCGATGTAAACCTGCCGGCCATCTTTGGTCAAGCAACGGCTTTCGAGCCCCACGGGCTCGGCCTGGTCTAAAGCCCCCAGAAATTTTTCCAGGGCAGTAGGGGTTTCGTCTGGATGGATAATAGCAGAGAAGTGTTTACCTATCATCTCGTTCGTATCATATCCTAGGGTCCGGCGGCAAGCGTCGCTCACCTGCCGAAATTGGCCGTCAGGACTTAGCGCACAAATCAGGTCCGGGGAAAAGCCCATTATAGTTTTAAATAGGCTGAGGTCGTCTGGCGTGCTCATGGGAGTTTGCTAAGAGTTTTTTTCGTGTTGGCACCAATGCTGGTGCCAATGTCTTTAACAGAAAAGGGCTCATTGCGGTAAGACGCTCTCACGGGCACCGGTACCATTACTTAAGCGCAACACAAATAAAAGCTTGGCCAACTCAAAGGCGTTCCAGTATTCGATTGTTGTCAATAATTCCTCAAGGGCTGCCCACAGCACACGTAGTGGGCAGCTAGCGTAGGAATTGCAAAATTCCATTATATGCCCTTAATTTTTCACAAAGGACCTACCCAAGATGCGGGTGGTCTTCCACTTTTCAATTTTTTATTTTTCGGTTTATCACTGCACTTTGAAACAATCATTGAACTGTCTTAAATAAGCCTCCGTTAATCACATCTATGGCCAGCCAAGAATCAGCCGGTCAGGCGGCGGTAGTTTATAGCTCACCTGCTACCGGCTAGCTATCCACGAATCTGGCAGTTTTCGAAGGCAAATACATCTTTCCTTTTAACCTAGGAAATACTTTTCGCACAGGAGATACTTATGTGTGTCCATTCAACTTGGCAATTGACCGAGTTATTGGTGCTGGCTTCAGAGCGGCTGGGCATTTGAAATTATCGGTCCTTGGATTCCCCAACCAGAGGTAGGTATGCAGATAATTACCCTGGCGATAGTGGAAAACGACGCGGTGCTGACCAAGGTGCTGCGGGCCTACTTCTCCCAGCAGCCCGACATCCGGCTCGTGTTCGTCTCGGCCTGCGTCGAGGAGCTGCTGGCCGAACTCGAGGAGTCCCTGCTGCCCCAGGTGCTGCTGCTCGACATCGGCCTGCCCGGGCTGAGCGGCACGCAGGCCCTGCCCCTGCTCCACGCCCGCTACCCCGCCCTGGAGGTCATCATGCACACGGCCCGCGAAGAGGTCGAGCACATCTACCAGGCCCTGTGCTGCGGCGCCACCGGCTACCTGACCAAGGGCACCCCCCTCGACCAGCTCGGCGCTGGCGTGCGCGAGGTCGCCCGCGGCGGGGCCCCGCTCAGCCGCCTGGTCAGCCGCAAGGTGCTCGGCCACTTCCGCCCCACCCCCGCCACCCACCAGGCCCTGCTCACCCCCCGCGAACAGCAGGTCCTGCAGGGCATCATCGACGGCCTCAGCGACAAGGAAATCTCCACCCGCCTCGACCTCTCCACCCTCACCATCCGCACCCACGTCAAGCACGTCTACCGCAAAATGCACGTCAACAGCCGCACCCAACTCCTCAACCAGCACCTGAGAGGTAACCTCCAACCCCAAGCCCCACACTCCATGGCTTAAATAGCTGCTGGCCGAAACAATCGAAAAAAGGCTGGCCACTAGCCAGCCTTTTTTCGAGCAAAACGGTGCTGTGAACCAACCGCTTATTGCACCATAAGACGCTGGCTCAGCGCACCACAACGTAGAATATAAATACCTGCTGGCAGGTCTCGTAGTGAGAATGAGATATCCCCGTCAGACTCGGTCACCGGCTGGGTGCGCACAAGGCGACCTGTTGCATTGTAAAGCTGAAGCGGAGCAGTGGGCAGCGGCCCGAGAATGCGTACAGCTACCGAACCGTGGGCAGGATTGGGGTAGGTCTGCAACTGGGCGGCAAGGCTGGCCCGGCCCAGCACCACCGAACGCATGGGCGAGTAGGTGGATGGACCGTTGGTGTCTACCTGACGCAAGCGGTAGTAGAGGATGGTAGCGCTGGCTGGCAGCTTGGCATCCCGGAAGCTGTAGCTAAGCGCGCTGCTGCTGGTGCCGGCCCCATCCACGGTGCCTACCGTCGTGAAGACTCGGCCATCCAGGCTACGCTCCACAGCGAAGTGGTCGTTGTGCATTTCAGAAGCAGTGGTCCAGGCCAGCCGTACGGCCGTTGTTCCATCAGCCTTGGCCGAAAAGGCGCTCAGCTCAACAGGTAGTGGCGGCTCACCGGGGAGCTCTGCCCCAATTACAAGGGACTGGGCCGGGCCCTTGTAGTTCTCCGCGTTGTTGATGAATTGCGTCTCGTTCGGGTTGGTGCTGTTGTAGTCGAATACGTAGGCGTAGTAAGTGGTCGACGGCATCAGGCCGGTAATGGTGGCCGTGGGTGCTCCACCCGAAAACACCACAAAGTACTCGTTGCCCTGGCTATCCTGCAGCACGCTTTGGCCGGCACCCTGATAGGTGCCATTGCCGGCGTTGTAGTCAGTGCCGTCTACGGGCAGCATGTCGGGAAGAACCAGCGTAGCCTTGGTACTTATAAGCACAATGTGAAATTCGCCGTATCCGGAAAACCCGTTCTCGGGGTTGAAAGTGATGGCCGCCGAGGTGGACCCCACGACGCGCTCCGCCGTGAAGGGCGTCTCGAGGGTGGGCTCCGAATCGACGGCCGTGCCGCGCAGCTTGTTCGAGTCCGGCCCCGCCAGCCCACTGGTCATGTCGGTAAGGGTATTGGCCGGCGCGGTCGTCAAATCCGCCGTCAGGTACTGTAGCACTGCCTGGGCGGCGCCCACGCGGTTGGGGGCATACGCCACGTAAATGTCTTGGTCGATGACGTGGGTGGTGGAGTTCGGGGTAAGCTCAATGAAGCTGGTGCCGGGGCTGGTGGGGTCGGTGTAGGTGATGCCGTCGAGTGAAATCTGGAATTGGGCATAGCCCTCGGGGTTGCCCAAGGCGCCCTCTGACTCACCGGAAACCATGATTTTGACTGGGCTGCGAAGCAGTTCGGCACGAATGCGAATAAGCTGGGGCGCGGTGCGCTCACTCTCCCCAATAACCAGCGGGCCTTCTGGGGTATACACCGTGCGCGACTCGATGCTGCCGATGCTGTTGGCCTGCACAATCGTGGCTATCGACGTAGCGGGGGCGCTGTTGAAGGTGATGCCGGTGCCGCTCTGCTTGCCCGCCACCAGGGGAAGGTAGCGGAGGTACACCGTCGTATTATTCACCGTGCCGCCCGGAGCCGCAATGGCAATGGAATTGCCCGTAACCGTACCCGTACCGCCATTGCCCAGTCCTGGAAACGCGGCATCGAGCGAAACCTGGAAATTGTTCGGGGCTTTCACAGTAATGTCCTGCACCAGGAAGCTGCCGCTGACCACCAGCGTCTGAGTGGCCGACGCTTTTTCCGGCACCGTGCTAAAAGGCAGCAAGGGTTGGCCACCGCTGGGGAAGCCCGGCGTAATGGGGTTGCTGGGCGGCGTGCTCACGGTAAAGGTCGAGGAGGTGTTGGTGCCGGTGAAGGAGTTGGTGCCCGTTACCTGCACCACGTTGTTGGGCGCGGCTTCGGCCGTACCGCTGGTGGCCGTAATGGTGCCCGTGAAATTGCTTTGGCTCGGAATTGGGCCCACGATGCGCGCTTGCAAAGTAGTTTGGGGCACCTGGCCGCCGACCGGGTTGATAGTAAGCGAGGTAGTAAACGGGCTGTTGGTAATCGCCGGGTTGCGAATCTGCACACTGCCCGACGTGGTGGCACCACTCAGGGCCGTGGCCACCCTAAGGGCCGTGGTACCCAAGCCGCCGCCGCCCACCACAAACGTCAGCACCTGCCCCGAACCGCTCTGGGACAGCGCGCCGAAGGCCAGCGTGGCCGGGTCAACAAACACATACGCCCCAACCGGGGCCGTGCCGGCCACGGCTACCGTTTGGGAAGCCGTGCTCTCCCCGCTTGGGGTCGAAACCAAGATATTGGAGGCGTAGTTGCCCTTGCCATCGGGTCGAGAGACGGAGGCTACTGGCGCAAACCGGACATCAATCGTCGTGGCACTTAACGTACCCGTTGGGGCACTAAAGACGAGGCTGCTGGTGGAGAAAGCATTGCCCCCGGTCCGGATTTGGAAACCTTCAGGCGCAGTCACCGTCACCTCGCCCGTCAGGTCATCGCCGCTTAACAGAAACGATTGGGACGCCGAAACCCGGTTAACTGGTATCTTACCAAAGTTTTGCAACGGCAGTGAGTTGCCCGGTGACACCTCCACCGTTACAGATTGTGCCTGCAGCACCGTGGGCAAAAGGAGGCACAGCAAAAGGAAGCCGTACAGGCGCTGCCAGCAGGCCGGATGCAAGTTCAGGTATTTGTTTTTCATGACGAATAAGGGAAAATAAAATGTGGGATTATTGAATAACAAGTCGTTGCGGCCGGCCCGAAAAGGCGGTGGCTTGCACTTGCAGTAAGTAGATTCCCCCCGGCAGCGCAGCTGGTAAACGCACTTCCGGGGACGCCCCCGCCCGCAGGACCTGGGTGTGCACCCGGCGGCCGCTTAAGTCGGTGAGCACTACCCTGGCATCGCCACGCACCGCAGCCGGCAGCACCAGCGTTACCCGGTCGCTGGCGGGGTTAGGAAAAAAGGTGAACTGCTCAGTTGCGACCGTAGCCAACGGGGCAGCCAATGGGTTGCTAACCAGTTTCAAGGAGGCTACTGACGAGTAGCGGGCAGCACCGCTGGGAGTAGCCTGGCGCAGGCGATAGAAAGCCTGGTTCATGCCCTGCACGGTTTGGTCCTGATAGGTGTACACCCGAGCCTGCGTCGAAAGGCCCCGGCTGGCCACGAAGCCCACCTGCTGCCAAGTGGCCATCGAGGCCGAGCGCTCCACCGCATACCCGTAGGTATTGGTTTCGTCGCTGAGCGTCCACTCCAGGTCCACTGCATCAGGATGCGGCTGGGCGGCCGAAAAGGCCACCAGTTGCGCAGTAAGCGGGTTGATGGCCGATGAGAGCGAGCCCAGCGTGTAGGCCACCAAGCCCCCACTGCCCGGCTGTTCCGATGCCACCGAGCCGGCTTGCAGGCTCCCGGCCAAACCGCCGTTGCCCGCCGTTTGCCACTGATTATCAGCGAAAGCGGCCACCTGCAAATCGGCCGAAAAATCATCAATACCACTGCGGAAGCTGCTCTCCCAGAACAGGCGCACGCGCACCGCATCGGCCGTGCCTGCCCCATCTAGGGTCCAGTGCTCTACCCGGCTCACGTTGTTGAGCGGCGCGGCGGCTGTTGTAGTAGCGTAGGGCTCGGCTATGTACTCGGCCGTATACGCTGTGGTCGAATCGGCGGGCGCCGAAATGCCGAGGCGCGCCCATTGCCCGCCCTTGCCCACCGGAAACACAAACGCCTGCTGCCCCACCTTACGCAGCGGCCCGTTTACGTAAGCAGTGGCAGTACCGGCCGTAGCAGTGGCTCGTGGGCTCAGGGTGAGCAGGTTGGCATCCGAAGTTTGTATCAGCCCCTCGCTGAGGCTTAACGTTCCCCATAGCGTAAGCGGGCTACTTAAGGTGAGCACTTTGCCGATGCCGTTCAGCGTCAGGTCGCGCAGGGCAGTGGCGCCGGTGGTGTTCAGCGTCAGGCTTTTATCAAGAGTGATGCTTTCGTCGTACACGGCAGCTTCCAGGTTCATGGTGCCGTTTTCCGCTACCAGCGCCACGCCTTCAGCCAGCGCGCCCATAGCCCCCGACCGGGGGCTGTAGTGGTCGACATGGAGGTAGCTGCGGGCGGCCTGAAAGCTGGTGGCCGGACCCGCATCTGCTGCGGTGTGCAAGAAAGGCGAGTAGTCAATGAGGCCCGTTGGAGCAAAAGCCGAGCGTTCGGCAAAGCTGTTGCCGGGGCCGCCCAAGGTCACGACCAAGCCCCCGGTACCGGCCGCGCCGCGCACGCCAGGGGCCGCGTCGGCCCCAAGCCAGTTTAGAGAGGCATCTACCGGGTTGGTCAAATTCACGGCCCGAATGGCGGTAGCACAGCTGTCGAGCCGGTTGCCGCGGATGCTGTCGCCTGAAGACACCACCAGCCCGTTGCGGCTCACGTCGAAAAAAGCGGTGTAGCCCGCGCTGTTGGTTGGCCGGTCCTGCACCTGCACTGCCCGTTGGCACTGCGCTACCACGTTGTGAAAAACCTTATTTTTTGCTCCTTCCAGTACCAGGCCGAAGCCGTTGATGTTGAACCCGGAACTGGTGGCATCGGCCAGGTAGCCTCGCACGGTGTTGCCTTCAATGAAGGCACCGCCCGTCACCAGGTCACCGGTGAGGCCGCCACCAGTGGCAATAACGTTGCGGTCACGGTCGATGAAGGCCAGGCCGGCGTTGTCTTCGCTTAGGTTGGTGGGCGCCCCCAGGGTGCGAACAATGTAGTTTTGGCGCACCACGAAGCTGCCGGCGCCGCTCCGGAATCCCGTGCCGGTGCAGGCTTTCAGCTCCATGCCATTGGACGCATTGTTGCGCAGGGCATTGCCCTCAATAAGAGCGGCGAAGCCGGTGAAAACGCCGGTGCTGTTGCGCGGCCCGGCGGCGCCCAACACTATCAGACCTCCGCCTGCGTTCTGCGTAAATTGGTTGTTGCGCACCGTCAGGCCGCTCACGCTGCCGTCGTTAATATCGATTCCCCCGCGGCGGTTCATCTCGAAGACCCCGTCTTCTATGAGAATATCGGCCTTGGGTCCGTTTGTCATAAACAGGCCCCGGCCTGCGCCGTTGGCGTTGGAGTTGCCGGTTTCGGCAGTATAGGCTGCCCGCACCCGGCGAAAAGTCAGGTCCTGCACGCCTTTCAGGCTAGACCAAAAAATGCCCTGGCGGCGGTTATGAATCGTTTCTATGTCCTCCAGCAGGATGTGGGTCTGGAAAGCGCTGCCGGTGGCCTGAATGCCGAAGTCATAGCCCTGAAACGTGATGTCGGCTACCGTGAGCGGGGCCCCGCTGCGGCCATTGGCGGCAATCAGCAGGCCGGCTACGCTGGTCTGGTTGGCGCTGGCTACCAGACCGCCATCGAAGATGGTGGCGCGAGCGGGCAGGGCGGTGGCCGTGCCCGCGCCCTGCAGGTTCACAGCCTTGCTCAGTACCACACGCTCGGCGTAAGTGCCCGCATCAATAAAAATGGTTTGAGTGGTGGCACCGGCCAGTGCCAGCGCCCGTGCCACCGTAGCGAACGGTGCGGCGGCCGAGCCATTTCCAGTGGTATTGTTGCCGGCAGCGCTGGTAAACACATCGCCGGCGGTCGCACCGTCATTCACATAAAGTGCCGGCGGGGGTGTGGATTGAGCAGCTGCGCTGCCATTCACACCCAGTACCAACAATAAAGCGACCAAGGAAGAGGATAATGCTGTGTGATACATAGCTGAGCAGTAATAGTTCGACGATAGGTTTTTGCTTGATAATGAACGAGTTATATAACGTTAGCAAATCAGGGAGCGGTAACCGTCTCAGCCGCCGCCAGCCTTCCGAGCAGCACCGAATTGGAGAAGAAGCGAGCAGGCAGCGGGTGGGCCAGAGAAGCGCGGGTGCAGTAGCCTTCCAACAGTGAGTTACCGGCCCAGCCGTTGAGCGTGCGCAGTAGCCATAAGGGGAATTTGTAGAGCGGCTGCAACACAGTCGGCACTGAGATGAGCAGGTAGAAGCCTGTACAAAATTATTTTACCCACCGCGTGCCTTCTTCCCAAAGGCCTACCCTAGATGCGGTAGTCTGGCATTATTTACAATCTTCGCGACTGTGCTAGGCGGGCATCCGTGAGCAGCGTCACAGGGTGCTTTCGCTGATAGACCACTTCGTATCATTAGAGCGGTTCCGGAATCAGTGTACCGCCAGGATGTAGCGTGGACGCTGCGAGTCCGCGCCTTGAAAGCCATTCGCCTAAGCGCGGACTCGCAGAGTCCCTCCGGGTACGACCACGGTACACTGACCGCGAAACCGGGCTAGGGTCTTCGCCTTGGTTTTATGCCAAACGGTTACAGTGGAATGGGTTGGAATTTAAAAGAACGGCTAAGGCATCGGCTTCTAGTTTAGGCAGGGGGTTTTAAGCATTTGTGCAGCAGAAAGTGCGTAGCTGAGGTGTGCTCCGGCCAAACCGGAGCACGCCTTAACTAAATGGCAGCTAGCCATTTACTGCTTTAGCAGGCGAGATAAGAGCTTCAGGCCGCCCCCGCGAACGATAACCGCGTACGCGCCATTGGGCAAACCACTCACCTGCAATTCGTGCGCTTTCCCGCCGGCCAACGCATGGGTTTGCACCACCCGTCCTGTCATATCTACCAGGGTTACGTCGAACGTGATGGCAGGCAGACTACCCAGATTAAGAGTGGTATAGGTGTAAGCCGGATTTGGAAATAGACTGAGGGCCTCCGGGGCATAAACTACCGCCCGCACGGGGCTATAGGTTGCTTTGCCCGAAACGTCTACCTGCTGAAGGCGGTAGTACACGGTACCGGGGTGCTGCCGCCCTACGCCGGCCTCGGTGTAAGTGTAATGCTGTTGCTGGGTGGTAGTGCCCGCCCCGGCTACAACGTCCAGTTGCACGAAGCTGACCCCGTCGAGCGAGCGCTGCACGCGGAAGCCCTGGTTGTTCAACTCCTGGGCAGTGGTCCAGCTCAGGTGGGCATCGGCGCCCACCGCCTTGGCCTCAAAGCGTATGAGTTCCACCGGCAGCGGGTTGTCGCCAATACGCAACGGAACGGTTTGGGTCGTTACCCCGCCGTTCGCGTCAACGGTGGTGATGATAACCGGGTAGGTGTCGGCCACCAGCAACTTGCGGTCAAGCACGCGCACCTGGCCGGTGGTGGGGTCCAGCATCAGGCCGTCAGGCAGGGTACTGCCGCTGGTCACAGAGGCGTTGCGCACACCGCCATCGGCCACAGCGGCCGCGGCGCTGTAGGCCCCGCCGTTGGCATCAAACACATTGGCAATCACGTCACCGTCCTGATACGGGTTGCTGTTGCCGCCTTTAACCGGCGTAGTGACATAGACGGCCGCATTATCCTGGCCCACGGCAATGCCGTAGGTGGCCGGCAGCGAAACGGCGCCCTGGTTGTCGGTGGCGGTGAACGAGAAGAAGGCCGTGCCCACAAACGAGGCCGAGGGGTCAAACGTCAGGTTGGCTGCATCGGCCAGGCTGATTGGCTGGTTTACGGCCACGGCCGTGCCGCGCAGCAGCAGCACCCCGTCCGCCGCGGCGGGCAGTGTCGTCACGGTGAACGAGCCAATCGAGCCGTCGGCATCGTAGCCAACCAGCGCTGTAATGGTCAGGGCCGTGGCCGTGTTTCCCTCGGGTGACTGCAAGCGGTTGGCCAAGGCGTTGGCCAGCGGCTGCTCGTTGGCCAGAGCAGTGGCTAGGGCCGAGGTATTGTTGGCCAGGCTGCCCGCCGGCTGGGTGGTGCCGGTGGTCACGGTGCCCATAAGGGCACTGGCCGTGGTGGGGAACGTGAACGTGAACGTATTCGTGACCTGGCCGGCTAGCCCCACTGCCTGCACGGCAATGGTGTGGAAGGTGATGAGGCCATCGGTGGCGTTGTAAATGCCGCCGCCCGACACCAGGACGTCGTTCAGGCCGGTGGGCAGCTGCACGGTTTGCGCCACGGCGCCGGCCGGCGAAGGGCCGTTGTTCAGGGTTACCACCTCGTAGACGGCCCGGCTGCCGGGCAGCACGGTGGCCGGGCCGCTCACGCGGGTGGCTACGTCGGCCACCGGCACAATGGTCACGCTCACCACCTGAATGTTGTTGGCGGGCAGCGGGTCCGAGAAATTGCCGTTTACGGTGGCCTTGGCCACCAGCGGGTCGGTGCTGTAGTTGCTCACCGTGATGGTGTAGGTGAGGGTGTTGCCGGCCGCCACGTTGCTGACGATGGGGAAGGTAACCGTGCCGCTAAGGGCATCGTAGGCCCCCGCCACCGGCACCACGGTGCCGCTGCTCACGTCGGCCGCCACCACGCCGCTCAGGCCGGCGGGCAGGCCCACGCGCTGGCGTATGCCGCTGGCCGTGGTGTTGCCGTTGGCGCTCGAATTGGTGGCCGTCACGGTCAGCACGATGGGCTGGCCGGCTTGCTGCGAGCTCACGTTCGACGCAATGGTGGTTTGGACGTCCACCTGGGCGGTGGTCTGCGGCATCACCGGTAGCGTGAGCGTGGCGGCATTGTTGGTCAGGTTGGTGTCGTTGGTGGCAGTGGGCACATTGGCGGCGGCCGATACCCCGATAATGGGCCGGTCGGGCACCGTTAGGCTGATGGTGTTCGTCACGGTACCCGTAGCGCCAACCACGAGGTTGGTGAGGGTCGGGAAGGTAATCAGGCCCGAAGTGGCATCGTAGGTGCCGCCGCCGCTGGCCACCACGTTGGTCAAGCCGGTGGCAATGCGCACGGTGGGCGTCACGCTCGGGGCCGGGGCCGGGCCGTTGTTGGTGGTGGCCACGGCAAAGGTGATGGTGTTGCCCACCACAGCCGTAGTCGGGCCCGCTACGGCTATCGCTACGTCGGCATTCCAACGGATGAGCGTGGCCACACTGGCCGTGTTGTTGGCTGGCACGTCGTCGGTGGTGGCGCTGGTCACGGCGGCCAGGCTCACCACGGTGCGCGGGTTGGCCGCGTCGGTCGAGGCGTAGGCCGGAGCCACGTAACTGTACGTGTAGGTGCGGCCCTCGCCCGCGGCCAGCGTGGGCACCGCCGGCCAAGCAATGAGGCCGGTTGCGGGGTCGTACGTGCCGCTGTTGAAAACCACCACGTCGGCCGGGGCCAGGCCGGCCGGAATGGCTACGGTCTGCACCACGGCGCGGGCCGGCACGGGGCCATTGTTCAGCAGGTTGACGATGAACGTGGTGGGTGCCTGCGTGGCCGAGGCGATGCTGGGGCCCACCAGGGTAGTGGCCACATCGGCCACGGCAAATACGTCCACATAGCGCACCACACGGTTGTCGCCCGGCACGGGGTCCGAGGTAGCTGACGTCACGCTGGCGGTTTCGCCCAATGGGCCCGCTGCAGGCGCCGCTATCACTACCGTGTTGGTTATGGTGGTGCCGCTGGCCAGGCTAGCCAAGGCCGGGAAGGTGACCACACCGGTCGTGGCATCATAGGTACCGCCGTTGCTGATGTCGGTGGGCTGGATGCTGAGGCCCGGCCGCAGCGTCAGCTGCTGCACCACGGCGAGGGCAGAAGCAGGGCCAGCGTTGCTGGTGCCAATGGTAAAAGTGACCGGTGCGTTCGGTGACACGTTTTTAGCACTGCTGGCGAGCATGGTGTACACGTTGGCTTGGTCGGTGGTAGGGGCGCTGGCCGTGGTGGGGGCCGCCGTGGCGCTATTGTTAGCGGTGGTGCCGCTGGCTTCCGTGGTGGTCGTGTTCACGGCTGCTACGGCCGTAAACGTAGCAGCCAGTGGGAAACTGACGGTATTGGTCACCAGCGCGCCGCTTGCGAGCACGGCCCGGGCGGGGAAGGTCACCATGCCGGTGCCCGCGTCGTAGGTGCCACCGCGGGTGGCAAACACACCGGATAGGCCGGTGGGCAACTGCACGGTTTGCACCACGTCGGCGGCGGGCGAGGGACCGTTGTTGCGCGTGGTGACCGCGAAGGTGGTCAGGTTGCCGCTGATGGCGTCGGTCGGGCCGCTGATGGCCGTGCCCACGTCGGCCACCGGCACCACGTCGATGCTCGCCACCGCCTGGTTGTTGCCGTAAATGCCCGACGATATCGAGCCCGTGCCCCCGCTCATGCTGCCGCTGACGCTCACCGGCCCAATGGCCGGCGCCGTGAAGGCGATGGTGACGTAGGCAGTGCCGCCGCTGGCCAGCGTGGCCACATTAGGCAGTATTACGATGCCGGTGGTGGCGTTGTAGGCCCCGCTCAGCACCGTGGCGTCGTAGTCGGTCACCACCACGCCGGTCAGGCCCGGCGTGAGTTGGGCAAAGCGCAGCCCACCGGTGGCCACAGACGGGCCGAAATTGGTGTACTTCACCACAAACGAGGCCGGCTGACCGGTGGCCACGCTTGCGCTCGAAACCGTCACGCCGTCGGTAGCCAGGTCGGAAGCTGGGTTGTTGGTCACGGCAAACGAAAACACGTCGGGCGCTATGCCAGTACCATTGCCGACGTCCTGTTGAGAAGTCGTGGCGATGGTGCTGACGAGGGTATTAGCGCCACCGCTGAGGGGGGCCCTGTAGCTGAAGTTGAACGTTTGGGCCTGGCGGCTGCTCAGGGTCGCGGGGCCAAAGCTGATGACTCCGGCGCTGTAGCTGCCACCCTGGGCCGTGATGGCGTTGAGCTGGGCCGTGGTAAGCGTGGCCCCGGCGGGCAGCTGCACGTTGCGCGCGGTGACGGTGGCCGAGGCCGGGCCGTTGTTGGCAAACACCACCGCGTAGGTGCCCGTGGGCAGGTCCGTGATGGACGAATTCAGGCCAAACACGACCGATACCACGTCGGCAAAGCCAGTAATGGCCGTCACGACCGTGCGGGAGTTGTTGTCGGTCACCGCCTCGGGGGTGGTGGCCGTGGTGATGGCAATGGCCGCCGTGCTGGTGATGCCCGCCGTGCCCGGCGCGGTGTAGGACAGGTTGAAGCTGCTGCTGGCACCAGCCACCAGCGGGGCCACAGCCGGGTAGGTGATGGTCACCACGTCGGTATTCAGGCCGCTGATGGTGCCGCCGGGCGCCGAAACCGCGGTAAACGGATTAGAGGAGCTGCCCGATGACAGCGTGACGATGCGGGAAACCGCCGCCGCTTCCACACCGCCGTTATTGGCGAATGTCACCGACAGGTTCACCGTCTGGCCGCTGGCGGCCGCTGCCGGCGCCAGGAGGCTTGCCGTCACGTCGATGGCGCAGTTAGCTCCGGCGGTGCTGCCGGCGATGCTGTTGCTGATTTGGGTGTTGGTAATGCCGGCACCGCCGGCGCTGGCACCGTATGCCGAGCCACCGGTGGTGGTGCCGGAGGCCCCGCTGGCTACCGAAGCGCTGGCCGGCGTGGCGTTGGCCAGCACCATGCCCCCGCTGCCGCCCCCGCCCGGGCCGTGCGCCGACGAGGCGCTGTTGCTGCCGCCGTTGCCGCCGTTGGCTACCAGGGTCAGGCGGCTCAGGGTAGCCGTGTTGTTGACCGTCATCAGCACGGAGCCGCCGGCCCCGCCGCCGCCGCCGCCGTCCTGCACCACCGCGCTGCTGGCCGCTGCGCCGTTGGCCAGTACGGTGCCCACGCCTGCCACCGAACCCGTGCGCACCAGCACAATACCGCCCCCGGCCGCGCCGCTGCTGGCGTAGCCAGGGTTCATACCCCCGCCGGTGCCGTCGTTGTTCGTGCCGGCGCCGCCGCCACCGCCCATAATCAGGCGGCTGCTGCTAGGCGGATTAAAGCCGCCGCCCGTTTCGCCGCCTACCGCCGCGCCAGTGCTCCAGGCGTTGCCGCCGCGCCCACCCCGTGAGGCGTTGCCGCCGCCGCCGCCGCCGGAGTTTTGGGTATTGCCAGTGCCCGCCGGGCCAGGGTTGCCGTCGGTGCCGCCGCCCCCAGCGTTGCCGGGGGCACCACGGCCCGCGCTGCCGTTGGGGTAGCCATCGACGCCCGTATCCAAAAGGTCGGTGCCGGTGTTCACGTAGCGCGGGGTGCCTGCGGTGCCTTCGCCCTTCATGGCGTGGGCCCCTACCGTGGTGCTGGCTGAGGCCGGGGCGGCGGTGCGGTAGTCGGTGCCGCTCAGGCCGGCGGTGCCGGTCAGCTTTTGGCCGGCCCCGCCCCGAAAGCCCTTGCCCGAAGCATCGAGACTGGCGCCGCTGGCAAAAGTGAGCTGGCCCGTCACGTCCAGCGCCAGCACGCCGCCGGTGCTGCCGTCCCAGGCTTTGGGCGCCACGGTGCCGCTTACGGTCAGGTTCTGGTACTGCGGAATGCGCACTACCTGGAAGCGCCGCTGGCCCACGACCGAGGTAGCGCTGGCGTTGTCGTAGCTGTATTTTAGGCCAGTACTTACCGTAACGGTGCCCCCGCCCACGGCCACGGCACTGGCGGCCACGGCGTATTCGTAGCGCCCCGCCGTGAAGTTGGCGTTGTTCAACGTGTTGGAGGCGAAGCCGCCCGCCACGCCGTCGCCGTACGAGTCGGTGTTGGTGGCGTCCACTTCGGCCCCCTGCATCTGCATAATCAAGAGCAGGTCGCCGGCCACAATGGGCGTGAGGGTGGTGCCCGTAGCAGCACCCACCGTGAAGGAGGTGGCTCCTTGGGCCACCGTCTGGTTGGCGGCCGGGTAGTAGGTGTTGGGGTTCGTCGTGATGGTCGGCGAGCCGTCGTTGCCGGGGGTGGCGCAGGCGCTGGCCAGGCCCGCAGGCCCAATGGGCGCTACTGTCACCGCAAGGGTAGCCGCCGGGGCGCTGCCGTTGTTGTTGGCCGGGGTTGGGTCGGCGGTGGTGCTGGTGCTAGCGCCCGTCAGGGTGAAAGACTCCGGGGCGGCATGAATCAGCAGCGTCACGGTGTTGAAGCTGGAGGCCCCGCTGGCCAGCGAGGCAATGGTATTGAATGTCACGACGCCCGTGGTGGGGTCGTAGCTGCCATTCGTAACCGAAACGGTGCTGAACGGCGGCCTGTGCGAGAGCGTGATGGTGGGCACCACGTTGGTGGCCGCGGCCGGGCCGTTGTTGATGGTCGTGACGCTGTTGGTTTTCGCCTGCCCTTCCACGCCCGAAGTCGAGCCGTTTACGGTCGACATTAGGTCGGCACCTGCCGTCACGGGCACGGTATAGGTTGCGGTGTTCGAGCTGATGTTGGTATCGTCGGTGGCTTTGTAGGTGAAGCTGGCGCTGCCGGCAAACGCACCGTTGGGCACGAAGGAGAGCTGATAGCCCGGGTTGCTGGCCGTGGCCGTAGTGGGCACCGCAATAACCTGGTTGAGCGTGGCCGCCGTGCCGTTCACATACAGCGTGCCCTGGGCCGCTGTGGGCAGCGACAGAATGGTGAACGACTTGATGGTGGTGTTGCCGGTGGTCGCGTCCGGGTCGTTGGCGTTGAAAGCCAGCAGCGCGGTCTGGGTACTGGTGCTGCTCAGAATGGCCGGCGCGTGGGTGACGTTGCTGGCCACCGGGACCCGGTTCTGGGACGTGGTAATGGTCGACGTGTTGTTGCCGGCCACCGGGTCGTTGGCCGTTGAAGTAAAGCTCGACGTCGCCGACACCGCCACGCTGTTGGGCATTGTGTAGCCAATGGCCTGGCCCACCGAAGCGCCGCTGGCCAGGTTGCTGATAACCGGCAGGGTCAGCACCCCAGTCGACGAGACGTAGGTGCCACCGGTCACGTTGAACAGGCCCGTGGGCAGCTGCACCTTGGGCGCAATGCTCGCGGCCGGGTCGGGCCCGTTGTTAGTCGTGGTGGCGCTCAGCGTTACGGTGCTGCCGGCCTGGGCGCGGACGGGGCCCGTCAGCACCGTTTGAATGTCGGCTTCGGAGCACCAGCCAAACGACGGAATGCCAATTATTTGGGCGAACGGACCTTTATTAGTTACCAGGTTGCGATACGTTAGCGTCAGTTTGGTAATGGCTTGGGGAAACGTCACCGTGACGTTGCCCGACGGGGCTGCGGCGCTGGCTGCGTAGCCCGTGATACAGTTGGCTCCCCCCGAAAAGCTGTTGGTGTTGCTAACCTTCACGTCGGCAGCCGTCAGCGCAATGGGAGTAGTAGCAGCATTGTTGAGGTAGCCGTCGAATTGTACCTGGTCGACGACTGCTGCGTTGCCACTATTTCTGCCAGTATCAATGTCCTGGACGACAATAGTGAAGCCAGTGAGGGCACGGCTGAACGTAAATGTCACCGTGCTCTCCATCCCGCTGATGGAAGTGTAGTCGGTGTTCCAAGTCAGCGATTTGCCAAGCGTACCGCCCCCATCACCAATCTGCAGGCTGTTCGGGCCCGGGCTGGTGCTGTAGCCGCTGGTAGATATGGTTACGTTGGTGGCCGGTACGTTCGTATTAGCTGTCCAACCTTCTCCCGTATTGCGCGTGGAGAAGTCGAACCCGAAACCTTGCCCGCAAGCGGCTTGCCCCACCGTGATGGCGTAGGTAGCCGCGGCGCTCGTGCCGGTGCCATCCGTTGCCGTGAAGGTGTACGAATAGGTGCCAGCTGTGCCCGACGGCTGAAAGAAAAGCTGCGTTGCCTCGGTCGGGGTCAGGGAGCGGGCCGCCGTTACGGCCGTATTATTCACGTACAGGGTGCCGCCTCCCGGCAGTGAGTTAATGTTGTAGCGGGTAGGCGTGCCACTGCTGACCGTGAGGCTGTTGATAGCAGTCCGTGCCGCGTTGGCGGGCAGCACGGGCGTCGTCAGGCTCACAACGCCGGGCGCGGCCCAGGCCGGCACAGCTGCGGCCAACGCGAGCGTGATTAGCAAAGCCCAGGAGAGTACTAATTTTTTCATTTTGGGTTTTTTAGGCAAGCGTGTAAGGCACAAAATGGAGCGCCACAATGGCGTGGCACAATAGTCCTATTCTATTCCGAGGCCATACCGGGCCTTGGGTGACCAGCATACCGCCAGTAACGCTGGCTAAAGGCAGCTGCTTTTCGCTGCTTCAGCACTGCGACCCGGCCGTGCCGAAGCAGCTCGCGGCTGGGTCAAACGGGAGATTGTTGGCATCGGCGGCGGCAATTACTGTGGCCGTCGTAATGGTAGTCGTGTCGTTGAGGCGCAGCGTGCCTGCCGCTGCCGGCGGCAGAACCGTAACCTTGTAGGATGCTTTGAGCTCCCCGCGTCGGCGGCGGTAGCGGCAGGGGCACGGCGAGCAACGTCTTGCCGTAAGGGTTGAGCAAAATTTGTGATGTGCGTGCGTACGCCACTGGCGCGGCCAGCACGCCGTTTGCTCCTGTTTCCAGCTTGGGCGGCACACCCGTTCCAGCAGCAAGCGGGTGCGTCAGCGTGCCAAAACTTCGGCGCCGGACTGTGCCTGCGCTAGCCGCCCGGCCAGCAGGAGGCCAGCCAAAATCACCAGCTTACTCCGCGTGCCCACCGTCTTGCGCACTGGCTGCACCAGGCTGGTGCACATGGCAGGGGAAGAAGTGTGTTATTATCCACAAACCCTGTAATCGTAAATACATAAAATTTAAAAACTGGACGAAAAAATAAGTTGATGTCTAAAAGGACACACGTGTTACTACATGCCTAACGGACACGCAGATAGCTCCACCCCAAAAACAAAATTCCACATTTACAAATCCTTATTCCCCCAAAACTCCTACCCTATTTGCGGGTGTTGGCATAACTCCCGTCTCTGAGCAGGTTCGTCAGGTGATAACGGCCATGGTAATTGTTTGCAAGCTGCCTTGCATGTAGTAACCAAATCATTATTATATCCTAATTAATTGTATTCAGTTACTTCACTTAATATTCATGTAAGCACTGGCTTTAAAAGCTATTATAAGTTCAGGCACTACCACCCGCAAATAGGGTAGTTTTGAAATCAACTCTCGTCTTGGAAGACACCTAGATTTGTATAATTATTCGAAGGGATTCCCCTGCGTTATGCGCAGGCATTACGCCCGGATGTATACGTTAGTCAACTTATTTATATTCAATAAGTTGACCTGAATCAAAGCCAGATATCATCCAAGTAGCGTATGCAGATAATTACCCTGGCGATAGTGGAAAACGACGCGGTGCTGACCAAGGTGCTGCGGGCCTACTTCTCCCAGCAGCCCGACATCCGGCTCGTGTTCGTCTCGGCCTGCGTCGAGGAGCTGCTGGCCGAACTCGAGGAGTCCCTGCTGCCCCAGGTGCTGCTGCTCGACATCGGCCTGCCCGGGCTGAGCGGCACGCAGGCCCTGCCCCTGCTCCACGCCCGCTACCCCGCCCTGGAGGTCATCATGCACACGGCCCGCGAAGAGGTCGAGCACATCTACCAGGCCCTGTGCTGCGGCGCCACCGGCTACCTGACCAAGGGCACCCCCCTCGACCAGCTCGGCGCTGGCGTGCGCGAGGTCGCCCGCGGCGGGGCCCCGCTCAGCCGCCTGGTCAGCCGCAAGGTGCTCGGCCACTTCCGCCCCTCCCCCGCCACCCACCAGGCCCTGCTCACCCCCCGCGAACAGCAGGTCCTGCAGGGCATCATCGACGGCCTCAGCGACAAGGAAATCTCCACCCGCCTCGACCTCTCCACCCTCACCATCCGCACCCACGTCAAGCACGTCTACCGCAAAATGCACGTCAACAGCCGCACCCAACTCCTCAACCAGCACCTGAGAGGTAACCTCCAACCCCAAGCCCCACACTCCATGGCTTGAGGTTTTTTCAGCAGCTATTTCTTAGCTGTATAGTTCCAGCGTGTGATGGAGTAACTTTCGGGCGCGTCATCCAGCAAAAGTTATGGGACAGGTACTTCCCGGCAGCGCCCGCGCAACGCAGGCAATACGACGCCGTATCCAGCGTAGTCAGAAAAGCCTCCAAGCGCTAGCCAAGCGCCACCGCATTGACCCGAAAACGGTGGCCAAGTGGCGTTAACGCACCACGACGGCGGACGCACCGATGGGGCTTAAACCCGCTTCTACGGTACTCACGGTCGTAGAAGAGTCCCTTGCCGTGGCCTTTCGCCAAAACCCGGCTGCTGCAGCCCGGCGAATCGCAAACCCTGACGTTCTCGCTGAGCGCGGGCGACTTGGCATCCTATGATGCGGCCCGCAGCGCCTGGGTAGCAGAGCCGGGCAGCTACACCGTACACCTCGGCTCCTCCTCCGCCTTCAAACAAACCAGCGCCTTCGAACTTGAAAAGAAAGTGCTAACTGAGCAGGCTCATAAAGCCCTGACGCCCCGGGAGCCCATTACGGAATTAACCAAGAAATAGCGCTCGGATGCTTCTCCCCATTGTCGCTCAGCCCTGGTTGCCAAGAGCCGGGGCTGGCTACTGTTGGCCATTTTCCTGGTCAGCTGCTCGCCTACCCTGGCTCCCCAAAAGTCCGCTGGGCGCCCGTCGGTATTGTTGTTCTACAAAACCAGGGGTTTCCGCCACGCTTCGATTGCTGCCGGCATAGCCGCCCTGCAGCAACTCGGACGCGAAAACGGCATCCGCGTGGACACCACCCGCCAGCCCGCGCGCTTAGTGCCCGACACGCTGCAGCGCTACGGCGCAGTGGTGTTTCTCAATACCACCGGCGACGTGCTCGATGACGCCCAGCAAGCGGCTTTTGAGCAGTACATCGCCCAAGGCCACGGGGTTTGGGCGTGCACGCCGCCACCGACACGGAGTACCACTGGCCCTGGTACCGGGGGCTGGTGGGTGCTTACTTCAAAAGCCACCCCAAGGTGCAGCCGGCAGCCGGCCACGGTACTGGTGAGCGATACTGCCCACCCGGCTACGGCCTTCCTGCCGGGCCGCTGGGTGCGCACCGACGAGTGGTACAACTTTCGCGACCTCGCCCCGGATTTGCGGGTGCTGGCCACCCTGGACGAGACGTCTTATTCCGGTGGCCTCAACGGCCCGCATCACTCCATTGTCTGGTGTCAGTCCTACGGCGGGGGACGTGCCTTCTACACCGCCGGCGGCCACACCGACGAGAGCTATACCGAGCCCTTGTTCCGGCGTCACTTGCTGGGCGGCCTGCGGTACGTGCTGGGCCGCTGAGGAGCCGCCGGCCATAGGCGGCTATCCCAAGCGAGGTTTAGGGCCGACAACTGACTGCTTGCTCGGAGGTGCTTGCGCTGCTGGCGCGGCCGTGGTCACCGGTGAGGTCGCTTTTATTGCCTGCCCTGGGCGGGGGTCCAGTCGCCGAGTTAGCTCGCGAGCGGCGGGCCGCACCTCGAGGCAGGCCTTGGGCGCGTTCACCCGCACGGTGCCGTCGAACGAGGGGCAACCGGGGCCGCTGGCCATGTTGGAGAGCGCCACCACTTTGCCTTCGCGCAGGTCGTGGCTTTGCTCGGGGGTAAGTTTGACGCCGGCCACGGTATCGTGCAGCGTCACCCGGGTTTCGGGCATGACCACCACCTTGTTCATGGCCTTGTCCACGGCCACGTAGCCGTTGTACTCGCGGCCCTGCTCGTCCTTGAGGCCGCGCACCAGGCCCGCGTGGCCATCGGTTTCCAGGCGCTGACGCTGCTCAGAGGTGAAGGGCTGGCCACCAATCTCATTAGGGACAACCAGCTTCTCCTGGGGTAATTCCATTTGCAGGGTAGCCGAGCCATCCGCTTCGCGGTGCAGCACCATCTTGCCCTCGAATTTCACTGGCTCCCGCCCTTCCCGACCCGCCACCTGCATGGGCAGCAAATCGGTTTTCTCGCCCTTGAGCAGCTTTTGCAGCTGGCCACTGGCAGCTAGTATTTCCAGGTTAAGCCCGAGGGATGCCAACACTTTCCGCGGCACCTCGCCGTATTGAAACCGCCGGGCCGCGGGCTTGGGTGGCGTCGCCGCGGCTTTCGCATCTTCCGCCCCGAGCCCGGCGGCCCTGCTGGGCTTGGTTGCAGCCGCTGCCAGCGGTTGCGGCGACAGATTCGGCTGGGCCGGGCCCGCCTGTCGAGTAAGCCGGGCCTGCAGTTCCTGGCGGGTTTGCTCGTAATCAACCTCCAGGCTTTGCCGGGTCTTTGGGCCGCCGTTCAGGTGGGCGTAGAAGATTTTCAGAAACGCCGACGCGGGGTTGCCGCTGGTGTCGATGTCGAAAATGCTCTTACCGTTGCGAATGACCTGCTCGCTGGTCTTGCCCTGCCGCTGGGCCACCTGCTGCACGCGCTGTCCGGCGGCGGCCTGCTGCACCTGCTCGGGGCCGGTGAGCGCGTGCTTGGGCACGGCCGAAAGCTGCGCGCTGAGCGCATCCCACTGCGACGCCCCAAACGCCTGACGAACCTGCTGGCTGCGCGGCGACTCATAATCGCTCCCGTAGCCAGCCGCCTGCCGCCGGACGGCCGCCTGCGCGGGCTTTTCCACCACGGCCACGCCGTGGCCTACTTGCCGGAAGCCCTGCAGCGTGGCTTCAAGTTGGCCCAGCTGGTGTGAGCCCGGGTCGTAGCTTACACCGAAGCCGCCGCGGAGCTTGCCCGCCGGGTCGCGCTCCAGCTGCAACGCGCCCACGGCTACCCCAGCCTCCCGGAGTTGGCCGAGGTAGGCCCGCATTTCCAGCAGCGGGGCCACTTCTGCACCTTGCTGCTGCCATTGAATCTGCAAGTCGCCCACCTGGGGGGGCCCTGCAACCCTTGGAGCTTCCGGCAGGGTCGGTTCCGCAACGATTGGAGCCGGAGGCAGGTCGATAGCACGTTGGGGTCCTTTCCCCTCCCCTACCGGTTCCGTGGGCGCCGGCTGTACCGTTGGTGGCGTTTCTTTTACGGGGCCGGGGCTCACTTGCTCCCGCCGTTGGCTTTTAACGCCTTCCTCGCCAACAGCAGGCTCTTGCTCCCAGCGGGCGGTAGCGACTTTTTCCTCTGGTTCCACGCCCTGCTGGCTCAGCTTGCCATCCTGTGCGGGCATGGGGGCCGGCTCCCCGAATACGGGACGAAATGGCTCCTGGGCATTGGGGCTAAAGCCCACGCGGCCCTGCTGGACTACTTTCCAGTTGTCGCCAATCTTTTCCAGCAGCGTGGGTCGTTC
Organism: Hymenobacter jeongseonensis; assembly: GCF_015694725.1. Lineage (GTDB taxonomy): Bacteria > Bacteroidota > Bacteroidia > Cytophagales > Hymenobacteraceae > Hymenobacter > Hymenobacter jeongseonensis. The sequence continues at coordinate 23,151 of NZ_JADQDQ010000020.1, forward strand.
CAGCCGTACATATTGGTCGGTCTGGCTGGGGATTTTCACTAACTGGTACACGCGGCCGAGTGTGTCGGTGTACGAGCTCATCAGCGTTTCGTCGGCACCGGGCGCCGGCAGCAGAGCCGCCTGGTTGGGGTTGGCCGGATTCAGCTGCACTTGAAACAGGCTGTGGGGCGCCTGCTTAAGCTCCAGCCAATTGCCGGCAATGTTGCCGTTGGCGATGGGCAGCTGGCTCAGGTACAGCGGCGCCGGGGTCGGGTTTTCATCTTGCTCTGCCATGGAACGGAGGGTTTAGGGAGAAGGCCGAAGCGGAATTCGACGCTGCAAACCTATTCGGGGCGCAAACCTGATTGGCGGAAAGTTGACGAACAGTTGAAAACGGGGGATGAGCAGCGAGTACAACACACGAATGACCCATTGACTGGGCACCGATGGCCCTATTTTTCCACCTTCTCCTTGATGAGGTGGCGCAGAGCCGGGTCCTGCTTGATGCGGAGAAGCTCCCGTGCGCATAGCTGCTTCACATCGGTTTTAATGCGGTTAAAGTTGGCCTTAATCATCTCGTCGTCCTCGTCCTCGCCCGTGGCCGGGTTGACGAAGCTGGTGATATCCGGGATGGGCAGGTAGGCGCTGGTTTCGGCTGCGACCGTTTTCACGTCCACTTGAATCCGGGCGTGAAACACCTTCTGGCCGATTTCCTCGCCGAAGTTGTCGGCCACGGCCCCCACGAATTGCCTTGCGTCAGGTTGGCAATGGTGCTGGGCGGAATCATGCTGTCCATCTGGGTGGATAGGCTGGTGCTGGTTTCACGCAGGTTGATGCTCAGACTTTGGCGCTGCTGCAGAATTTTGCCAAACCGCTCGCTCAGCCACTTGCCGCTGTTGCCGGCCACCTGCCCGCTGAACACATTACCCACCGTGTTTTTGATGACCTCGGCCTCCCGCTGGCCGTAGTCGCGCTCCAGCTGCGAGAAGTCCTGGAAGCCCAGGCAGGTAGATACCTTGTTGCTGCGGGCCGTCGCAATCAGGTTGTCGAGCCCCTTGAAATAGATGGTGGGTAACTCGTCGATGATGAGCGAGGACTTGCGCTTGCCCTTTTGGTTGACCAGCTTCACCAGGCGCGCGTTGTAGAGGCCCAGCGCCGCCCCGTAAATGGCCTGCCGCTCGGGGTTGTTGCCCACGCACAACACCTTGGGCTCTTCGTTACTGTTGATGTCGAGCGTGAAGTCATTGCCCGACATCACCCAGTAGAGCTGCGGGGAAGCCAGGCGACCCAGTGGAATGCGGGCGCTGGCAATCTGGCCTTCCAGCTGCTCGATAGCGTCCTTCTGAAAGGCGGATACGAAGGGCTTAACCAGGTTTTCAATCTCGGGATAGGAAGCTAGCACGGGGAAAATTTCCTCGTAGTCGCGGCTCAGGAATTCGATGACGTGGGGGAAGGTGCAGTACTTGCCTTTCTCGAACAGCCTCAAAAACCAGATAATAGCGGCCACGAAGTTGATGGGTGACTCGACGAAGAAGTCGCCCTGCTTTTGAATCCAGCTCTTGTTGAGGTTGAGCATGATGGTGGAGGCGCTTTCATAGGCGTCCACGATGTCGGACATAAGCTCCGGGAGCAGCGGGTTACAGCGGTGGCTTTTGCGCGGGTTGTCGAAGTTGATGACGTAAAAGCCCACCGGGCGGTCGAACTTGTCCTGGTGGCGCAGCAGCGTGTTGTAGCATATGCGGCTCAAATCGTCAAACTTGTAGTCGTAGATGTACATGCAGAAGCCCTTGGCCAAGTGCTGCCGGATGAATTCGTTGATGATGGCAAAACTCTTACCCGAGCCGGGCGTGCCCAGCACCATGGTGGCCCGAAAAGGATTCACGACGTTCAGCCAACCGTGGTGCCGCTTGCCCCGCAGCTGGTACTCGGTGCGCAGGTTCACCGAGTACTCGTTTTCCATCAGGCGCTCCTCCTGCGGAAAGCTCTCGTTTTCTTTGTTGAAGATGTCCTTCATCAGGTCGTGGTTGAAGAGCCGGCTCAGCCAGGCCCCGGCGCTGAGCAGCAGCAGAAAGCCTACCGACAGCAGCGCCGCATATAAGGCTGTAGCCAGCCCGGCGGGCATCGTCAGGCGGTGCAGCAGGTCCGACCCGTACAGCAGGGCCAAGCCAATGACAGCATAGCCCGCAACGGAAACGCCCTTTACTTTCTCATCCTTGCGGCCCCGAGTGCCCAGGCAGCTCAGCAGCAGAAACACCACGGCCAAAGTCTTACTCACCCAACTGGCCTTGAACAGGAAGGTGTTGCGGGTGAAGCTCTCCAGTAAACGCACGACCACCGCCGGGGCCCAGCCCAGCGCTTTGAAGTAGCCGAAGCAATAGTAGTAGATGTTCAAGCCTAGCAACACGATGGCAACAAGGCGCATGAACTCCATGATTTTCCGTAATCCCTTTTCGTCTTCCATCAGCTAGCGCACAGTTGGTGTTGAATCCAGCAACCTACAAGCTGGCTGGGCCCGCGCCGGGGACATTTTGACGAATGGCAGAAAGTACGCGCCGAGGCGCTGATACCGCACACGAACGGCACCGCATCCAGGCCATAATTAGGTCGTGGCGCCGCTGCTCGGAGTAGTGGTGCCGAGCCAGACGCCTACCTGGCTGGGCCCTTTCTCCGTGTTGCCGACAAAGGCTTGTGGCCTTCCGCTTTCGCGGCGGTAGGTACTGGTTGGATTAAGCCCTTCTCCGGCTCAGCTTGGAGCGTCGGCGACTGCCGCTTGGCGTAAGCGGCGAAGGCCTCGCGTACTGCTGCCGCTTTGAAGCCCACATCCTGTCCTCTGACCCGTATTCCTTGCAGTTCAAAGCTAACCCCGCGCAGGGTGCCGCCTTTGTCATGGGTGTAGCGCACGCTTATCTGCTGTTGATGCAGCTGCGCGGCCAACCACTCCTCCCCTCCCCTACTTACCTGGCCCGATGCTTTTAGCAGCGACTGGCTAATTTGCTTCCGGACCGATTCCTTTTCCGGGTCCATATCCTTGATGCTACGGCGGCGTTCGGGGATGGGCTGCATGCCCAACTCCTGGCTTATCTGATTGGTGATGGCGGGCTGCCGGTAGAAATTATTGTCCGTCCGCAGGGCCGGGCCACCATCAATCGGCACCCGATTTAGGTAGACGTGGATGTGGGCGTGCTTCTTGTCGCGATGCTCATACGCCACCACCTGATGGCGGTCGACAGGCGCCCCGATTAACTCACAGTAGCGCCGGGCGGCCACTACCTTTTGCCCTTGGCTAAGCTCCTCCCCTTCCGCCCAGGAAAGCACCGTATGCCACAAGGGCTTCCGCACTTTCCGGCTTCGGCTGGCCATTGCTTTCATCTCCTGCGCCATCTCTTTGGGGCTGCCCGGGATGACGTTGGAAACAACCAACAGCAAGGCTTCACTCGGCCCTTTTTCCTTGCCATGGCGCAGCCCGGCCCCGTAGGTAAGCGCGCCTTCAAAGTCGCTACCCGTGATAGTTTTTGCTATCATACTAGGTAGCTCCTTATGACGGCAAGGGCTTGCACGAGCTGCTCTTCGTAGCTGCGGAAAGCCTTATCGGCTTGGGCCATTCGGGTAAGTTGATTTAAGTTGATGCCGATGCCCACCAGTTGCCGTCGCAATTCTGGGGGGAGCAATTGTTTAATTTCGGCACCCATCCCAATGACCCGGAGATAATCAGAAACTTTCTTGAAGCCGGCGGCTCTGGACTTGGCCTCAATTGCGTTCTTCTCTTCCTCAGTCACGCGAAAGTGTATCCGTTGGTCACGATTTGGCTCAACGGCATCGTGCTTGGTTTTGGCGGTCATAGTTCCTTTTGTGGCTTCCAGATCTTACTTACGGTTAAATTTATTTCAGGGATAGTTACAGCAATCTGCTGCAGTTATTCAAGCTCATTATGATTTAAAAGCGTTTCGTGGGAATTTCGGAATCACCGGTTAGCAAAGACATGGCTTGCTAACCGGTGGACGAGCCGGTTGAATGAGGCAGTTGAACACGACCAGCACCAGCCTATATCATGCTTCACTGCTTCAATATTTCATTGCTTCATTGAAGCATGATTACTGCCTTTGCGCCACTGAATACTGGTGGGCATCTATTTGGTGTGCAACCGATTTAGGCAAACGGAACTTTCGCTTCAATGCTTCATTGCTTCAAGACTTCACTGCTTCAAATCAAACACCAAAGCCAATGCTGTTTGCCAGGTCATTAATGCTTCGGTGCTTCCTTGCTTCAAAGCCTCATTACTTTATTGCTTCATTGAAGCATTGCCTCAATGCTTCAAATTTTTATTGCTTCGATGCTTCATAGTTCCGATGCTTCAGTGTAACTTTGAAGCATTGCATCCTTGCCTCACCGCTTCAAATAAGCACTGCTGCAATGATTCATTGCTTCGTTGAAGCATTGAAGCATCGACTCACATTTTAAGCCAAACGCCTTCAACCGCTCTTTCTTGTATGAAAAAACCCCGTGTAATTGCCTTCGCAACTCAGAAAGGAGGGGCGGGCAAGTCGACCATCGGGACGCACGTCGCCTCGGCGCTCTGCTACCTCTACGGCTACAAAGTCGCTATGCTTGACTGCGACTACCCGCAGAATACCCTGCACGCTTACCGCAACCACGAGCAGCAGCTGCTGCAGTCCGACGTGGCGTTTCAGGAGCGGCTCATCAAGCAGGGGGTGACCCCGTACCCCATTGCCATCTCCAGCATGGAAAAGGCCGTGGACGCCATCGATACGCTGGCCGAAAAGGAATACGACTTCATCCTGGTTGATACCCCCGGGACGGTAAATGTCTCGGGCCTGAGCGAGCTGCTCGAGCGGGTAGAGTACATCTTCCTGCCCATGGAGCCGGACATGGGCACCATTGCCTCGACGATGTCCTACATGCATATCCTGGGCAACTTCACCCAGGCCCAGCGGCCCGAATCAAATCTGGTGGGTTTCTACGCCTTCTGGAACAAGTTCATCAAAGCCGAGAAGCGCACGGTCTATATTAAAACCGCTGACCTCTTCCGTGAGAAGGGCTACCCGCTGCTCAACAGCCGGGTGGAATCTTTGGTCAGCATCAAGGACAAGCGCTCCACCATGTTTCCCATGCCGGAAAAGGAGCTGGGCAAGCTCGGGCTGGGCAGTCTGATTACCGAGATTCTGACGCTGGTGGTCGGCCAGGGCACCATGACGCCCTCGGGCAAGCGCCTGGAATTCGCCCCGGTGGAGTTTGAACTGCCCACGCCCGCCGTTACCCTCGACGACAACGCCAAATAACCGCTTCCCACCATGGCCAAGAAAACACCAGAATCGAAAGAAGACGCGGCCGCTCGGCGCCAGCGCGAATTAGCGGCGCTCACCTCGGGCGTGGCCGCCTTCAGCCTGATGGGCGAGGCTCCGGTCGTAGCTCCAGCTCCCGTAGAAGCACCGGCAGCGCCAGTACCAGCAGCCACCACGGCCGCACCGGCGGCCCCGCAACCGGCAAGCAGCGAACCCGAAGGAAAAAAGGTCGGGGCCCAGGCATCGGCTGCCCCAGCGGTTGTCAAAGTCGCCACGAAAGCGGCGGTTCCGGCGAATAGGGCAGGGGAGGAGCCCGCCTCCCCCAGCGCGGTAACTACGTCAGCAGCCTCCCCGCCTGCCGAGGAAGATGACGAGGAAGTCGACTCGGAGGAAGATGACGCCTTACCCGAGACGCCAGCCGTGGCGGAAACCAGCGAGTTGGACCTGAACCGGCTGTTTGTACCCTCCAGTGAAAAGAAGGGGACCACCCTGCGTATAACGGCCGACCACCAGCAGTTTTTCACCAACCTGGGCTTTCTGCTCGGCAACGGGGCTTCCGCGCCGGATATCATCCACAACATCCTCAACCGCTTCCGGGCCGACCACGAGGCGCAGATTCAGAAGGCCATGAAAAAGCAGATGCGCCAAATGATGGCCCCAAAAAAGTAGCCTCGACCATTACTTGCCTTAAACCCCGGGCCTCCATTAGTCCGGGGCACTTTCCCTCTCTACCCAGCAACTCCCCCGTCCCTGCCTGATAGGGTAGGGGAGGGGCTGCCTTTGCCGCCCTGTATGACCTTAAGCTTTCCTTCTGTATCGCTTCACCTCCTAGCCAATCCGCTGCATGGGTCGCGGTAGGTGGTGGATTTCGTTGGCCTTGACCCTCGCGTTAGCCCGCGTCACGACGGGAACGGCCCAGACACCCGAAACCCAGAACCAGGCGGCGGGCTCGGCGCCGGCCATCGATTCGCTGCGGGGGCTCCTGCACCAAAAGCAGCCGGACTCCGTGCGTTACCATAGGCTGCAGGCCTTGAGTCAGGCATTGTTTGCGGAGAACGAGCCGGAAGCCCGCCGGGTGGGGGAGCAGGCCGTGCAACTCGCCCGCCACCGGCGCGACTGGCCGGGAGCCGCCGATGCCTTGTACCAGCTGGTGGTAAACTGCGAGCGGGCCGCCGATTACGTGGCGGCCATGCAGTACAGCCAGGAAGGAGTGGAGGTCGCGCAGGCGCACCAGCTGCCGGATGAGTGGCGATTTACGCAGTGCCTGGCCCTGGTATCGGTGGACACCAAGGACGTGGCCAATGGGTTAAAGTTCATGCAGCAGGCCTACCGCCAGCAGGCCGCGGCGGGAAACGTCAGCCCCCGCGAGCGGGGCGGCCTGCTGCTCAACCTGGCCAACACCTTTCTGTTAATGCAGCGCTAGGACTCGGTGCTGCACTACGCCACCCGGGCTTTGCCCTACATGCAGCGGGCGAAGGATGCGCGCGGGCTGGGTTACGTGTACCAGTTTCGGGGCGAGGTGTACGCCATGATGCGTCCTCAGTCCGGGGCCACGCTGAGTGCGGCGGCCGTGAACATGAACCGGGCCCTGCGCATCATGCAGCGTAACGGCTTTCGGCCCCAGGTTGCCAGCTCCGCCCTGTCGTTGGCCCGCGTGTACCGGCTGGAAGTACAGCCGGAGGCCTCGCAGCGCATGGCCGAGCTCGCTCTCTCCGTGGCGCGAGAGCTGAAAATGCCCGACTACCAGGCGGACGCGCTGGCCAGCCTGGCCTGGGCTCACGCCGACCAGGGCCGGGTGGGCCACTCTTTCGATTTGGACAACCGGGCGCAGGACTTGCGGGACTCCCTGTTCAACGGCGACAAGGCGCAGGCCCTGGCCCAGGCGCAGGTGCGCTACGACGTGAAGTTGCTCACCGAGCAGAAGCGGGCCGCCGAGTTTGAGCAGCGCAGCCAGCCCGCCCAGCTGCAGTCGCTGTGGCTGCTGCTGGGCGGGCTGACGACGACCATTGGGGTAGGAGCGTGGCTGTACTGGCGGTTGCGGCGGCAGAAAGCGCTGCTGGCCCTGGCCAACCAGGCGAATTGCCGGGCGGTGGCCGAAAAGGAAGTGCTGCTGCAGGAGATTCACCACCGCGTGAAAAACAACCTACAGCTGGTAAGCGGTCTGCTCGCCTGGCAGCGCAGCACCCTGCCGGAGCCCGCGCTGGTGGCCGCCCTGGATGCCAGCCGGGCCCGAATCCAGAGCATGGCCCTGGTTCATGAATTCTTATATCAGGCCGATAATCTGGCCGAAGTGCGCATGGACCAATACCTGCGTGAACTGCTTGATTCGCTGCACAAAGCCCACGAATCGTCCCAGCAAATCATCCACCTGAGCACCGACCTGGCCCCCGTGCGCATGGCAGCCAAGGAAGCCAGCACCCTGGGATTGCTCGTAAACGAATTGGTGAGCAATGCGTACAAGCACGCTTTTCGGGGCCTGGCCCAGGGCCACCTGCACGTTTTTTTCGCCGGCGGTCCCACCGGCTTCCGGCTCACCGTCGTCGATAATGGAGCTGGTATGCCGGCCGCCAACGCGCCGACGAAAGCCCACTCGCTGGGCCTGCAGCTGGTGCGCACGCTCACCAAACAGCTGAAAGAAAGCCTTTTGGCAACATCCTCAATTACCTCGGGCACGCACGTGGAGGTCGCTCGTGAATGACGAGTCTCCCGACGCGCTCACCTATTCTACCATTTCTACCCCATGTCTACTATTCTCATTGTTGAAGATGAACTGCTTATTGCCGCGGAGATATCGCAAACCTTGGTTCGGCTGGGCCACACCCCGCTCGAACCCGTCGACAGCAGCGACGAAGCCCTCGGGGTGCTGGCCACGCAGCCCGTGGAGCTGGTGCTGATGGACATCAACATTTCCGGCGACTGCGACGGCATCGCGGCCGCTCTGCTCATCCGCCGGCAGTTTGCCGTGCCGGTGGTGTTTCTCACCGCCCGCTCCGACTAGGCGACCCTGAACCGAGCGAAACTGGCCCAGCCCTACGGCTACCTGGTCAAGCCTTTCACGGATGATTCCCTGCGGGTGCAGGTGGAGCTGGCCCTTTACAATGCCTACCAGGCCGGGCCCACCGGCCCTATCTCCGAAACCGCCAACGCCGGCACGGAGGTGCTGGGTCCGGCCGACCGGTGCCCCAAGTTCACGGACTACCTGTTTGTGCGCAAGGGCTCGGGCCACGTCAAAGTACTACTCGCCGACATCCTCTACTTCGAAGCCTTGCAGAACTACGTGCGGATGCACACGGTGCGGGAGAAATTCGTCTTCGACTCCACCATGAAAGAGCTGGAGCAGAAGCTGCCCAACCAATTCTTCAAAACCCACCGCTCCTACATCGTGAACCTGGACCGCGTTCAAGCTTACGAGGAGAGCAGTGTGCTGCTCGGCGAGGATTATGTTCCGGTTAGTCGTTCAACCAAGGATGAGCTAAAAACCCGCATTCATTTAATAGGCTAAGATAACATGCTATGGGGAGTGTGTTTAACTATAACCGAAATCACCGTTTCATTGAACATAGCTTTTCGCCACTTCTTAGCGGCCTAGGGCCTTTATTGCACGATGCAAGAGTCTATCGCCGCGGTGGTGATCGTCCTTCTGGTCGTGACCGGAATCAACATCGCCTACCGAAAACGATCCCCCATGTCCCCAGTAGGGCCGCATATAAAGGCCCTGCCCATGGCCCTATTCCAGGCGGTTCTGATCGCCTTGGTGGCGGGGATGCTCACGCACTTCTGGACCTTTTCGGCACCGGGCCTTTACCGCCTCCTGCTGGTTATCGCAGCCGTGATGATCCTCGTTTTTGGGCTGGTGAGGGGGATCAACTGGTGGCATCGAAAACGCTACCCCATGTCCCCTGCCGGGCCGCGGTTTAAGGCCCGGCGCGTGGCTTTACTGGCCGGAGCATTCGTGGTGGTATGGTTGTATGTGGGGCTTATTGTCTTGTATGGCACTAGGTAAAAGCTTGACAAAGGCTTGTTTTACTATTCGGACCCGTTCGCTGAACGGAAGGCTTTGGTGCGCGAAGAAAGAAAACATAGCAACGAAGCGCCATCTTTGCCGCATGCGTTCCTTTCTTTTTTTGGCCGTGGCCCTTCCCCTGGTGGTCGCCGCGGCTCCCTTCCCCACGCGCGCGTCCCTGCCGGTGGAAGCCCAACCCAGCCAAGCAGTGCCCGCAGCGCCCCCGCTGCCCCGCCACATGGTCTTTGATGTGCCGGCCCTCTGCGCCCTGACCATAGGCCAAATCCGGCGTCAGCTGGGCACTCCTAACCTGGACGACAGCGAGCCCATACCCGACCCGTCGCGCTTCGAAGAAACGCACTGGAGTAAAACGTACCGGCGGGAGGGAATGGAACTGCGTCTGGACTACGTGCGCAAAACGGGGAAAATCCTGCGCTGCTACCTCTCGCCAGCCGGCGACGCTGCTATCCCAGCGCAGGAACTGACTAGGTTGCTGGCCACCGGTCACCTCACAGGCCGACCCAAAGGTTTGCGCATCAAACCAATATTTGTGCACCAAGACCCCACGTCCCACCGCTATGCCACCGTGATGGTAGAGGTGCACTAAGCGAAAGGCTCCTTTTACTTTTGGGACCCTTTCGGTATCCGCTGGTCTATCTTGGGCCTTTCAACACCCTGCTCGCGCCGTTCCGCTGTTCGGTGGCCGCCTTGTTCGCCTGACCGATGACTTCCCCGCTTACGCCCGCCGTGCTCCTGCTCAGCGGCCTGCTGTTTGCCGCCCCTCAGCTCCACGCGCAACCCTCCTTTAGCCTGGGGCCGCGCGTGGGCCTCAACGCGGCCACTTCCCATGCCGCGTCCGGGCCAGACGACGGCAGCGTCCGCTACCGCCCCGGCGGCGAGGCCGGGCTCACCGGATCGCTTCGCTTCGGCCGGTTCGCGGTGCAGCCCGCCCTGCTCTACTCCCAGAAGGGGTACGCGTACCACGCCCGCATCGATTACCGGGACGGCACCGGCTTTGGCACCGCCGACTACGACGACCGGGTCCGCTTGGACTACCTGACGCTTCCGGTTTCGCTGGCCTATGGCCGACGCGCGGACGGCCAAGGGGTTCAGGTGTTTGCGGGCCCGTACCTGGCCCTGCTGCTCGGAGGCCGGTACGCGACGACCATCGCCGTTCCCTCGAACCCGCAGACCGCCCGCGGCAATATCTCCGTCGCGAAGGAGCCCGGGACCGGCCGCGTATTCCAGCGCTACGACGCCGGCCTGCAAGCCGGCTTGGGCTACCGTCGCCAAGCCCTGCTCTTCCAGGCCGGGTACAGCCTGGGCCTGCGGGCCGCGACGTCTTTTGGGGACCATCCCCCGCGCTACGCTTACAACCGCACCTTTCAGGCTTCGCTGAGCTACCTGTTTGCCCGACAAGCGCAGTAGGGCGCGCCCCCGGCGGCCAGACCAGGGCAGGCGGCGGCACCGTGGCGTAACCTTCTGCATTCAGAAAGGCGGCGAGTTTGTATCTAAATCACCGTTTGGCTGAACTTGGGCTGTTACTTTCCCGATTCAGAAAGCCTTACTTTGTATTGTTTCGCTCGCTCTTAGCTATGGCGTATTGGCTCGTTCTGCTCTGCGCTTGTTCCAGTACCTGTGCTTACGCGCAGTCGCCCGAACAGCCGCAAGCCATCCCGCCCACCTCCTATGTATTCGGCCATCCCCTGGCCACCGTCCGCACCAGTGCGCGGGCACAGTTGCAGGCCCGGCCCGGTTTTCGGTACATGCGCTTGAGGGCCTGCTCCCCGGGGGGCATGGAAGAACCCGCTGCGCGTGATACCAGCAGCTTGTGCCTGGTGTACTCCGGCCCCATTGGCTCCTCCGTCCGGTACGTGAACCAGCGCGGGGCCCCGCTCCCGTACTATGCAGATTTTCGCCTTCGCTTCACGCCCCTTGGCCCCGCCCAGACGCGGGTGGACGTGCTGACCCTGCATCCGCGTGTGGTCACCGGCGTTGCCCTGTTGCCCTCGTTGCCGCACTTTGTGCGGCAAGAGCGCACGACGCCCGTCGCCCCGTCGGGGTGGGAGGAATACGAATTGTTGCAGCTGCTCGGCCGTGGGTTACACGAACCCCACATGCCGACGGCGCCCCCACTTCCCGCCCCAACACGAATTGGCCGGTAGGCGAGCAGTTTAAGGCTCCTTTTGCGATTTGGACCGTTTTGCTGAACAATTAACTACTTTGGTTAAATGCTAAAACGTCTCGCCGGTTGGCCAACCCAACTCTTGGTCTTGCTATGGGCGCTGCCAAGTTCTGTGGAAGCCGGCAATGCCTTTCCCCATTCGCCAACGGATCTGCCCCTGTGGGGCCGACTCTTTCCCTTGTTCCTGGCGCTTCTCATTCTCATTGCCTGCGGAGTGCACGAGTTGAGAAAGAAGAAGCGATAATGCTCGTTTACCGCTCCGACCGTTTACGTGAACCACAATAGTAGCTTTGCCAGATGGGTTTTGCCTTCAAACGCCTCAACGGACCATTGCTGCTCGTTCATTTTCTAGCCGTCCCTTGTTTCATCCTGGGTGGGCAGCTGTTAGAGCGGATTCGGTGGGTGCCCCTGCGGCAGGCATTTCAAACCCATGGCTTAGCGGGCGCCCACCAAGTGAGTGGGATGACGGCGAGCGAAATGATTCTGCAGCTGCATCTGGGTCCCACTTACGCGTGGCTCGGGGCCATCCTGCTGGGGTGTTTGTTGTCGGGCTTGGTGGTTTGGCGCCGCCGAGAGAGCGCGGCCATCCCGTTGCTGCTGTTCGGCCTTGCGGTCGTCACCTCGTGGACGCATTACTACAACGAGCCGGGCAGGGTAATGCAAGGCCTCTCCAACCTGCTGGCGTTGTTTCCGCATGCGTCCCGGCAATCGCAGTTGGGCCTTGTTGGCAGTGCGCTGCTCGTGCTGGGCGTGGTGCCCTTTCTGCTGACATGGCCTCGCCCCGGTGCCGCGCCGACTGCGAAAGCAAGCGCATAGCTAAAATAACACTCCTTCCACTTTTTGGACCGTTTTTGTAAACTCTCAAGCTAACGACCTGATTCCGTAATTAGAGATCAGAGTTTTCGAGTCGTTGTTTCTGAACGTCTGCCGGGAGTGCTTCCCTGGGGCCGTCTTTTCCGGGAAAAGCGTATAGTAGCGCCATGATAAGCCCATTAAAGAGGCACACCCATACAACGAGGGGGATCCACCGGATGCGCCAATTGGACGTCCCTCCTGGACGTATTTCGACTGGAAAAGCAAACAGGCGCTTCAACATAACATACAGGAGTGCGTGGGTCAGCTACAGGAAAATCATAGCGTAAAGACAGTAAATGTAAGGTTTTGGCCTCCGTCAACTGAATTGCCGCGTTTAGCTTCGGACCGTTTTCCTGAACTACTCCTCTGGTAGCGAGTCGCTGTCAACCAAACCTGCGAGAAACACCGCGAAACTCTCGGCTAATTGCACCTCCTGCTCCATTTCCGTATCAATCCAGGCCACGGTGGGTTCTGGTCCGTTGCGGTAGTCCAAGCTAATAAAGCAGTGCCCGTCGCCGCTGAGCAGGACTTGCTTTTCGGGTAACCCCCATTCCTGGGTCAGGTACGCCGAATCCAACAAACTTGCCGGGCCGCTGTCACGGGGCGGGACCAGGCCGAAGAGCTCCTCAAAAGGGACATGCGTCGCGGACCAGGAGGTGGCCTGGGTGGTGAGAAACGCAAACCCCCGTGTATCGCCCCCGTTCTGCTGGGCCAGCAAAGCCAGTAATTCAGCCGACAGACGCACACCGAGTTCCTGCTCGGCCACAGGTACGTAGTCCGGGCGAAGAGGGGAAGCCGGCAAAGAGGATGGCGCCCAAAAAGCAGAAAGATTAATTGGCATGAGGCAAAGTAACCCTCCTTCTACCTTTCGGACCGTTTTCTTAGACTGAATAGTCCAACCTAATATGCTAAGCGTAAAATCAGATGCTGACGGAGGTGCCATTTCAATGCATTTAGCAGTGGAAGCAATTGGGCTGGATGAGAAAGCAGATTTATACTACTTGTCTCTCGAAGGTGAAGGAAACACACAGGAGCCTGATTCTACGGCCTTGTTTTCAACTATTGAGAGGCTTTTAAGCGGATGGCTCTTTCAGGTTAAAAACTTAGAAGCGCAGCAAGTAGCGTATCTGCCCTTTGATTTTTCGGATGAATACCTAGGGTGCTTAAAGTGCAAGCTTATTTCACCCGGAAAAGTCTCCATCTCTTACGGATATACACGAGAGCGCTATGGTCACAGTGTAATTCCTTCTCAATCAAAAGATTTTAAATTGTCTGAGGAAAGCTACATCCCTACTTCAGGTTCAGCGATTCTAGAAAGTGCTGTAGTAATCAATCACATTGAGGGTTGTATAAAATCTTTGATGAACGGTAAAGGAAGAAGGTAGCACTCGCCCTTTATGGCTTTACGCAATGTTGTAAATCAATTCACTGAGCATCGCTAATTACAGCAGTCTGCTGTAAGAGATAAGTCAGGATGGAAAGAAACGCTCCTTTTACTATTCGGACCGTTTTCCTGTACGGCGGGCACCGTTGGCACCCCGCTACTTTGCTTTGGCGTGTGCCTCAGCGGAACTCAGGCGTACGCGAAATAGACGATGGCGCTGCCGTGGCTTTTGGCAAATTCCAGAAACCGTTTAATGACGCGCAGGTCTTGCCCAAAATTGTTGTCCAGATAGTCGATTTCCCCTTCGCCTGCCTCGCGCAGGAAGTCCGCAAAGTAGCGGGGGCTGTCGAGCGTGTCACGCCGGCCGTGGTCAAGTAAACTCGGGAGGTTGTCCAGAGTCGCCAGCGCACTCATCAGTTCTTCTAGCGTGGCCAGCACCTTATCGATGTTACCGGTCAAGTTGGCCTTGGCCGTCTCGGCTTCCTGTAAGATTTGTTGCCGCTCTGTTTCACTCGCCGCCTGCTCTAACGCCCACTCCCGGGACATTTCATCCGGGTAGGTTTCCATCTGAGAAAGGGGCTGGATATCCACGCCCGTTAGCGCCCCTATCTGGTCTAACTCCGGTGTGCCCTCGCTCACGTGCGGCCGGCACATGAAATGGTAGAACGTCCGGCTTAAGTTGTACCGCTGACGGGGCTCTTGGTCCATCACGGCGTACAACTCTTCGTGGTTATCGGCCATCAGGTAGGCGTCCATTCCCATAAATTCAAGCATGGAGTTAAGTAAGCCACAAACCTATTCGAATAATAGGCTCCTTCCACTGAATGGCCGCGTTTAGCTTCCGACCCTTTAGCTGAACGCAATGCGTGCACCTTATCGCGCACTACTTTTGGGCATGACCCGTCTTGTGTATGTAGCCTTGTTAGGGGCAAGTGGGTGCGTTCGCCCCTCCGCCCCTGCGCCCGCTTCTTTCTCGGCCGAGGTAGCGACGAGCTACGCTCGCTTCCAAGATGTGCGCGCCGATGCCCAGCGGGCCGACAGCACGGTCGTGGTCTTCCCGTTTCACCCCGACGACACGCTCGCCTTCAGGCCCCGCTTGGTGCGCCCGGTCGGGCCGGTCACGCTCTCGCCAGCCGAGCGGCGGCTCGCCGACAGCTTGGTACAAGCTGTGGAACGGACCGAGCAGCTCCCGGCGTACCGCTACCGCCACCAGTACCTGCCGGCCGTGGACGGCCGCGGGGCCACGCACGTGTGGGTGCAGGGGTTTTGCCGCGTTCCCTCCTGGTGGACCACGCAGGCTACGTCGTACAAAGGGGGCGGGGATTGTTTCTACCAGGTCCAACTCAATTTGACCACCCGACGCTACGACGCTTTTCGCACCAACGCGCCAAAATAATACCCATACGCTCCTATTTTTAAACGGAGCGCGTTTAGCTTTCGACCGTTTGCTTAGCCTACTTACGCTGCAGCAACCGACTACTTTTGGTTTCTACTTCGCGCCGGCTTGGCCCACCC
>NZ_JADQDQ010000021.1 GCF_015694725.1 Hymenobacter jeongseonensis
GAGCGGCGCTCGCGAACGTTCGAAAAACCTGCCATAACAAGGCCCCGAGAACGCGCGTTTTCGGGGCCGTTGGTGGGAGTAACGGAGCTATTCGAGAAGGAGTAAAAAAGCGAGTTAACCAGGCAACAATCGCTCCGCCCATTCTGCTTTGTCAGACGGAAACGCGGCGGCTGGTTCTCCGACCGCAAGTCGGCGCGCCGCCGCCTATAGCATGGCCAAGGGCTGCCGCTGGCCGGGGCGCGGAAAGGCCGCGTCGAGCTCGGCCAGGTCGGCGGCGGACAGCCGCAAGTCGGCCGCCGCCCGGTTCTCCTGCACGTGGGCCACGCGCCCGGTTTTGGGGATGGCCAGCACCTGGCCCCGGTGCAACACCCAGGCCAGCGCGGCCTGCGCCGGCGTCACGCCCAGGCGGGCCGCGACGTGCTGCAAGGCCCGGTGCGTGAGCAGCCGGCCTTGTTCGACGGGACTGTAGGCCATCACGGGCATCCGATGGGCCGCGAGCCACGGCAGCAAGTCGTGCTCGGGGCCGCGCCGGGTCAGGTTGTAGAGCACCTGGTCCGTGGCGCAGGCCCCGCCGCCCGCCGCCACCAATTCCTGCATGTCGGCCGTGTCGAGGTTGCTCACGCCCCAGCGCCGAATCGTGCCCGCGGCCACCAGGCGCTCCATCGCCTCCACCGTTTCGGCCAGCGGCACGCGCCCGCGCCAGTGCAGCAGGTACAAGTCCAGATAGTCGGTGCCCAGCCGCTGCAGGCTGGCGTCGCAGGCGCGGGGCAGTTGCTGGCGGGAGGCGTGGTGCGGGTAGGCTTTGCTGACCAAAAACACCTGCGCGCGCCGGCCGCGGATGGCTTCGCCGACCAGGCGCTCGGCGGCGCCGTCGCCATACATTTCCGCCGTGTCGAGCAGGGAGAGTCCGAGGTCGAGGCCGGCGTGCAGGGCCGCCAGCTCGTCGGCGCGTTGGGTGGGGTCTTCGCCCATGTGCCAAGTACCCTGCCCCAGGGCAGGGACCGACGTGCCATCCGGAAAATGAATCACCTCCATGGAGCTCTTTAACGGCCGGCAACCGCGCCGGTTGCCGGCCCGGTAACCGAGGCCTCCCCTGAGAGGCCGCAACCGACGCGCTGGTCGTTTCAAAACGAGCGTTCCGGCCAAGTACACCGCTCCGCAGGCCGGTGTCACGTTCGTTAAACGGACGTTTGGAGGCCGGGATAGCAGGCTTTACCTGCTATGAACGTTCGTTGAAGCGTTGTTCCGCCGCGCACAGGCGTATGCAGCCACCCGCTGGGCCTGTTTGGTGGCGGCGCGTCAGCCCGGAGGGCGCCACGTGGTGGGCCAGTAGAGGAAGAGAACGGTGACGCGTGGCCAGCGGTCAACGAGGGACCGCGCGCTTCACCGCCCTCGCCGCTGCGGGGGGGCGACCGCGCTGCGCCGGCGAAGAAATACGGACGACGGCAGGGGTTGCAAACAAACACGCAGAGCCCGTCAGTAAGTACGGAGAAGCTCTTCCGTAGAAAGTGGTATTTCGTCTCCGTTTCGGCCTAAATTACAGAAAATGAGCCCAGTATATGTGCCATTCTCGTCGACAATGCTTACACTTGTATAGCACTAAACCAACTTTTAATACTCCTATGGCTACTTCCGCTTCAGACCTCGCAACTTCGGCCGCCGCGGCCGCCAAATCCGCCACCCGCCCGGCTACCCGTGTCGGCACCAAGAGCCGCCGGGGCTTCGCCGCCATGAGCCCCGAGACCCAGCGCCGCATCGCCAGCGAGGGGGGCAAAGCCTCGCACGCCAGTGGCCGGGGCCACCGCTTCTCGGCCGAGGAGGCCCGTGAGGCCGGCCGCAAAGGCGGCTTGGTCAGCCGCCGGGGCAAGACCACCGCCACCACCCCCAAGTAAGGCGAACCCGAGGGCCGACGGCCCCCGGCACGCCGCAACGAGGCGTACTACGTCGCTGGTTTTCGCCGCGCGCGCAGCACTTCAACTGCCCCGCCCGCACGTCCCGTGGGCCCCTGGCCGAACACCGTACCTGCACCTGGCCGCCGCCGCTACCCCACGGCCGTCGGCGTCGGCGAAGCCGCCCCCCTGGCGGGCCTGCGCCTTGACAACGCCCCCACATTTCCTGTCGCCATCGCCCCGCGATGCGAGCGGTTTAATGCCGGAGTATGGGCCACCATTTCGGCGGCCGATGCTCCGGCATTTGCCGGTCCGGGCTTTCCCACCCTCGTATTGGCCCTCGACCGGGCCCGCGGGCGGGTGGTGCCCCTGCCGTGACCGACCGGCCAGCGGCGGCGGGGAAGGCATGAGGTGCCCTAACGAGTCGAACGTTACAAGCCCAGTTCCTTGGCCGCGTTGTGCTGGCGCACGTTATCCAGCCGGGTGTAGCGGCGGATCATGGCGCTGGTCTTGTGCTTGGTCTGGTTCATGACCTTGGAATCGTCGGCGCCGTGGAGCTTGGAGACGGTGACGAACGAGGCCCGGAGCGAGTGGGCCGTGTAGGGGGCGCCCAGGTACTGCTGCACGATCAAGTTGATGTACTTGGTCGTCATCCGGCGGGTGGTCAGGTGCTGGTGTTTGCGCAGGGAGACGAACACGCACCCCTCCGTGCGGTCCAGCACCCGCAGCCAGGCCTGGAGCGACCGAATGGGGCACAACGCCGGGTCGGGGGAGTAAAAAATGGCCTTCTCTTCGGCCTGCCCCAGCTGGTTGGTTTTGCTCTTGTCCAAAGACACCACCAAGCCTTCCTCATCGAAGGCCAAGTCCTCGATGTTGAGCGCTTCGAGCTCGGACCGACGAAAGGCCCCGGTAAACCCGAGCAGCAAGAGCGCCCGGTTGCGCAGCCCGGTGGGCGTGCTCACGTCGATGCTCCGAATGGTCCGCTTAAACGAGGCGAGGGTAAAGGCCGCCGCCTGCTTAATGCGGGTCTTTTTCTCCCGGGCGATGCCCTTGAGCAGCACCTTGACCTTTTTGTCGGCGGTGGGCGAGTCGTGGCCGGCCAGCGCGTGGGCCTTGGCGATGGCGGCGGCGTGGCGCTGAATGGTGGCCACCTTTTTGCCGGCGTCCGCCAGCTCGGTCAGAAACCCCGCCAGCGCCTCGACCGGCGCGGGCAACGATTCCAACCGGTGCAGGGCGCACCAACTGGTAAACCGTTTCCAATCCCCGGCGTAGGCGCGGACCGTGTTGGCGGCCCCGCGCAGGCCGGTCTCGACGTAGCGGGTGGAGGAGGCCACGAGGTGCGCCGGGAGCTGGGCGGTGGGCAGCGCGGGAGCAAGTAAATCAGACGGCATGGCGCGGGCAAAACCGCCCGCAACGGACGGGCTTTTCGTTGGCAAGATAGGGACCGATAAGTCAACCTTATCAGGCCTTATCTTACCCCATTGCTCGCGAACGAGTAGGGACGGACCCATGGCCGTGTGACGCCAGGGTCACCGGGATGGTGGCCCCCGGACCCTTAACGCTGGCTAGCATGATGCACAGCGAGGACTTCGGGCAGTGCGCAGGGGGTTAGGACCCGCCCTACTTCTTCACATAAAAGGGGAGGTTGGCCGTCGCCACGTTGCCATGCCCGTCGTCGGCGTACACAAACAGCCGGTAGGCGCCTTCCTTCGCAGGCGCGGTGAGCGTGGTGTGTCCCGTGGCCCCGGCCGGAAGGAGGCCCGGAACGGCGACCGGCCGACTCTCGCGGTCGCCGCCGGTTTTCAGGTCGGTGCTTTCCGGGAGCAGTTCCCAGCGGTAGTGGAGGCGGTCGTTGTTGGGGTCCGTGACAGCCGCTCGCACGGGGTACGCGCGGCCGGGGTGCAGGTACACGTGGTCGGTCGCCGTTTTGCCGTCCACCTGCAAGCGGGCCACGTGCGGGGCCCGGTTCGCGGGCCACTGCCCGCGCCAGAGGTAGTGCATCACGTCAATCACCTCCGATTCCAGGCCGTCTTCCGTGAACAGGCCGTACCAGGTCGGGGTGCGCTCCTGCTTCTGGCCCCACAGAAAGACGTACGTTCCCAGGCACTGCGCGGTGTCTTTCGCGACCGAGGATTCGTACCGGCGCTGGTAAACGGCCGCCTTCTGGCTGCTGGTTTCTTCCACCGGGGCGTTCCAGGGCGTGACGGGGCTTTCCCAGTGCCCGGTCGGGCCCCATTCGGCCACGACGTAGGGCCCGGCCCAGCCCGTGGCGCGGATTTGCTGCGGGATGGCGGCCAGCCCGGCGTACGTGTTCACGCTGAGAATGTCCACGGCCGGGCACTGCGCCTTGACGCGGTTTACTTCCTGTTGGTTCAGGCCGGCCAGCACGGTGCTGGTGGGGTGGTTGGGGTCCACTTCGTGGATCATTTTCGCGATGTCGTTCACCGCGTCCCAGACCTTGGCGTTGGTGTAGTCCAAGTTCAGTTCGTTGCCAATGCCCCAGAACAGCAGCGCCGGGTGGTCTTTGTACGTGAGCACGTCGGCGCGCACCCGCGCCAGCTGGGCGGCCACGGCCGCGGGGTCGTTGTAATCGAAGCCGTGCCGCTCGCGGGCCACGTCGAGGCCCAGCATCACCGTCAGGCCGTTTTTGGTGGCCTCGGCTAGCACCCGCGGCGCGTCGCCGGTGCCCCAGGTGCGCACCGAGTTGCCCCCGTACGCGTTGATGCGCTCTGGAAACTGCCCGCCCCCGGCCCCTTTAATAAAATAGGGCCGTCCGCCCCGCAGCAGCTCGTAGCGCCCCGCCGTGTGCCGCACTTCCACTTTGACCGGGCCGGGTTGCGCGTGGGCTTCGCCGAAGCGTGCCAGAAAGAGTGCCAGCAGGGGCAGGAGCAGGGAAGCCTTCATAACGGAAGCGGAAAAATGGGGTGGTGCAAGGTAAGAACCGCGCCGCCGACGCCATCGACCGCTGCCTCGTCGAAATCGGTGCCGCGGGTTGCACGAGCCGTTCGGGCCGATGGGAAGAGGTTCGTGCCTGGTGAAGCACCGCACTGCCGATTAGTGACCAGCTCACTGGGCCGGGCGGTAAACGAGGCCGCAGGGCTACCCGATAACGCGCAAGAAAAGACCGTTTCACGCGGATAGTAAGCGGGCCAAATGGGCATGTTACCTCTTGTAACCGGTCGTTTACCAAACGTGATGCCTCCCTCCTGCCGGGGCCGCAGCCGAAAACGAAGAATTTGCAGGCCCTGTTCCGCGGGGCGGGTGGCCCGTTGCTCATCGACTTTTTTCGTGCGCGTGCCGTTGCCAGCCGACCTTCCGTGCACCAAAAAGCCCCGACGGTGGACGTCGGGGCTTTTTGGTGCACGGAAGGTCGGGGCGGTGGGCTCGTTAGTCGATTTGCAGGCGCTGGCGGAGTTTGCCCACGCGCACCACGTA
This sequence comes from Hymenobacter jeongseonensis, assembly GCF_015694725.1. Taxonomy (GTDB): domain Bacteria; phylum Bacteroidota; class Bacteroidia; order Cytophagales; family Hymenobacteraceae; genus Hymenobacter; species Hymenobacter jeongseonensis. Next base: position 5,325 of record NZ_JADQDQ010000021.1, read on the forward strand.
CAGGCCGGGCGCCAAGCCGTTCAGGGACACGCGGGTGGCCCCGGGGCTCAACGCCTCGCGGCGCACGACCTGGCCCAGGCCGTTAAGGAGTTCCACGGTGCCGGGCCCGCGCCGGGCGGGCCCGTTCGCCACGTCCACCGTCACCGAGCCCGTGGCCGGGTTGGGGTAGACGGCGAGCCCGGGGGCATCGGGGCTACCGTCCGTGGTGGCGGTGAGCACGCGCGGGGTGCCCACGGCGAAGAGGCCGGCCGAGGTGGCCGTGGCCGCCGGGGTGGTCACCTGCAGCGGGCCGGTGGCCGCGCCCGCCGGCACGGTGGCCGTCAGGCGGGTGGCGCTGACCACCGCAAAGGCAGCGGGCAGCCCGTTAAAGGCCACCTGGGTGGCGGCCGTGAAGTTGGTGCCGGTGAGCGTGACGAGCGTGCCCGCCAGTCCGCTCGTGGGGGTGAAGGAACTCACGGTCGGGGGCAGCAGCACGGTGAACACGCCCGGGCTTTGGGTCACGCCCGCCCCGGTGGCCAGCACCAGCCGGCCCGTGACGGCCGTGGCCGGCACGGTGAAGGTGAGCTGGCCGGCCGAGTTGACCGAGTAGGCGCTCACGGTCACCGTGCCGAGCTTGAGGCTGCTCACACCCGTGAAGTGGGCCCCGGTGACCACGACCAGCGCCCCGCGCGGGGCCGTGTCGGGCGAGAGGGTGGCAATGACCGGGGCCGGGTCGGTGCCGACCACGAAGTCGGCGGCGGTGACGGCCGTGCCGGCCGCGGTGGTGGCCGTCACCCGGCCCGTGGTGGCACCCGCCGGCACGGGGACCGTCAGGCTCGTGGCCGAGGCGACGACCACGCCGGGCGCGGGCTCGCCGTTGAAGGTGACCTGGGTGGTGCCCGTCAGGTTGGTGCCCGTGAGCGTGACGAGCGAGCCGGGGCTGCCCGTGGCCGGGGCAAAGGCCGTGAGCGTGGGCGGCTGCAGGACCGTGAAGGTGCCCGCGCTCTGGGCCATGCCGCCGGGGGTGGTGACGGAGAGCTTGCCGCTGGCCGCGGCGAAGGGCACGGTGGCCCGCAGCTGCGTGGCCGAGAGCAGCGTGACGCTGGAAGCCCGGGTGGTGTAAAAGTACACGGCCGTGGCCCCGGTCAGGTTGGTGCCGGTGATGGTCACCAGCGCCCCGGCCGGGCCGCTGGTGGCCGTGAAGGAGCTGATGGTCGGGGCCGGGGCAGTGGTCACCGTGAAGGCCGTGGGGGACAGGCCGCTGCCGGTGGCGTTGGCGGCCGTGAGCCGGCCCGAGGTGGCCCCGGCGGGTACCACCGCCGTCAGGCGGGTGGGGGACTGGTAGGTGGTGGCCGCGGCCAGGCCGTTGAGCAGCACTTTGGTGGTCGAGGTAAAGTTCAGGCCCGTGAGCACCACGACCGAGCCGGGGGAGCCGGCGGCGGGCAAAAAGGAGCGCACGATGGGCCCCACGGTGAAGGTGGCGGCGCTGGTGGCCGTGCCCCCGGGCGTGCCCACGACGAGCTTGCCGGTGGTGGCCCCCGCCGGCACGGTGGCCGTCAGGGTCGTGGCGTTGAGCACGGCGAAGGTGCCGGCCGGGCAGGCGCCGGTGCCGAACTTGACGGTCGAGGCGCCGAGCAGGTTGGTGCCGGTGATGGTCACCGTCGCGCCTTGGCCGGCGGCCAGGGGGGTAAAGGACGTAATCGTGGGGGCGGGCACGGCGACGGCGAAGGCCGTCGGGCTCAGGGCCGTGCCGCCCGGGGTGGTCACGGCCAGCCGGCCCGTGCTGCTGCCGGCGGGCACCGTGGCCGTCAGGCTCGTGGCCGAGACGACGGTAAAGGCGGCGGGCACGCCGTTAAAGGCGACCGTGGTGGCCCCGGTAAAGCCCGTGCCCGTGAGCGTGACCAGCGTGCCCGCCGGGCCACTGGCCGGGACAAAGCTGCTGAGCACGGGGGGCACGGTGACCACAAAGCTCGCGGCGCTGGTGGCCGTGCCGCCGGGGGTCACCACCTGGACCTTGCCGCTGGTGGCCCCGGCCGGCACCGTAGCGGTGACGCTGGTGGCGGAAACGACCGCGAAGGTCGTCGCGGCCACGCCGTTGAACTTGACGGCCGTGGCCCCGCTCAGGTTCGTGCCCGTCAGCGTCACGCTCGTGCCGATGGTGCCGCTGGCCGGGGCGAAGGCGCTCAGCGTCGGGGCCGGCACCACGGTAAAGGAGGCCGTGCTCAGGGCCGTTCCCCCGGGCGCGGTCACGCTTAGCCGGCCCGTGCTGGCCCCGGCCGGCACCGTGGCCCGCAGGGTCGTGGCCGAGACCACGGTCAGGCCCGTGGCCGTCGTGGCGTTAACCTTGACGGCCGTGGCCCCAGTGAAGTTGGTGCCCGTCAGCGTCACCACCGTGCCCACCGGCCCGCTGGTGGGCGTGAAGCTGGCGACGGTCGGCGCGGCCGTGGCCAGTTCGGTGATGGTGATGGTGTAATCTTCAGCTTCTCCGTACGTGATGCTGGTACAGGATTCGGTGCTGGCAATCACGCCGCTGTACTTGCACCGCACGCGCAAGCGCGTAGCCCCCACCGTGGCCGTGGCGGGCACCAGGATGCTGGCCGTGAAAAGGGACGCCCCGGCCGTGGGCGAGGCATACACAAATTCGCCCGCGTCGGCAAAGTCTTGGTCGTTGTTGTAGTCGATCCACACGCCAAAGCCTTCGGGGAACCGCCCCGCGGCCTGCACCCGCAGCGGGTAGCTTTGCCCACGAGCCACCGCGGTGGTAAGCGTACCGCTGGGGGCGTACTGGGTGTAACCCGTGGCCGTGCCGTTGCTGCAGCCCGTGTTGTCGTTGACCAGGGTATGGAAGGCAAAGTCGCGGATGTAGTCGTCGTCCGCGCAGCCGGTGGCGTATACCGGCAGGCAGTACGCCGCCGAGGCAATGGAATACGCGCCCAGCGAGCCGTAGTCGGAATCGGCCCCCAGGGATCCGCGCGTGCCTTCCACGCTCAGGAAATAGATGCCCAGCGGGAGAACAACGTCCAGCGAAGCGGCCAAGGTAGCGGGATCGGCGGTGGCCACGACCGTGCCCGCGCCGTTGCGTAACGTCAGCAGCAGGTCCAGGTTGGGGTATGCCGGCGCCGGACTCACGGCCACCGCCAGGCGGCCGCCCCCGTGGGAGTAAGCGAAGAAATCGACGTCGGCGGGGGTGGAGATGAGGCCCTGGTTGGCTTCCGGCCACACGGTGCCCCGGGCGTCCTTGACTAGGACGGTGGCCGTGGCGGCGGTGTTGCCGTGGTCGTCGGCGCGGTAGCCGAAGCCGTTGAGGGTCGTGAGTTTGAGCAGGTCGTCCTCGGGGTTGTCGGCCGCCGCGTACTCGCCTTTGCTCCACTGGGTGACGGGGGCGGAGTGCCCCCCGCCCATGATGGGGGCCCAGGACGCCTGCCCCTGGTAATACTCTTCGACCGGCGCGGTGCGGCCGTCGTGCTGCAAGCCCATGGCGTGGCCCGCTTCGTGCGCGCCGGACTTGCCGGCGGAGACGCCGTTGATGCCGATGTTCCACACCCAGCTCGGGGTTTCGGCTCCCTCTGCCGTGCCCCAGCTGAACGAACCCACGTAGGCCACGCCGCCCGCGTCGGGAAACCACGCGTTGGTGGGGGTGAAAATCGTCCGGTGCCGGCGGGTGAGCGGGGCGCTGGCGAAGGCGGCTTCGCTGGTGGTTACGTTCACGGCAAAGGGGCGGTAGTCTTCGCTGATCTGTTTCCACACCTCCGCCATTTGGGCTTCGGTGAGGGTGGACGGGGCGGCCACGATGGGGTTGCCCGCGTTGTAGTTATTGTTCCAGCGGGTGTTGGTGACGGTCTGGCCGTCAAAGTCCAAGTACAGCACCGCGCCCGCGCCCGGCAGGCTTTCCAGCACGGGCACGGCACCGGCACCGGTTCCTTTTGCGCCGGGGAGCCCGGGCCGGATTGGTTTCAAACTGGCCGGCTCCTTTACCAGCGGCAGGCCGGTGCAAATCACGTGGTCCAGGTCTTCCTCGGTCAAGTACACCAGGCCCTGCGGGGTAGAGGAAAAGCGGTAGTACTTCTGCTGGGCCAGCAGCGTGATAGCGCCCGATACGTCCCGGCCGCGGATCTGCACAAATACGTGGCTGGACGGGGTGTTTTCAACGTCGCCAAACAACAGCTCGGCGTCTCCCTGCTGCCGGCGGCTCTGGAACCGTAGGAACAACGGAGCCCCGCTGGCGGGCTGAAACCGGAGCCGCGCGGAGGGTTTTTGCGCCGCCGTCTGTGCTTGCGGTTGGTAAGCCCCAGCGACTTCGGCGATGGTTCCCAAGTACACCGGAGCCGGGGTTTGGGCCCGGACGGGAACGGCGAGGCCGCCCAGCAGCAGCAGCAGCAGCCAAAAACGCGTAAAGATGGTCATAGAAGCAGGGGTAATGGATTGACAAAAGCTCGCTATGGGCTGGAACCGAGGGCTGGTTCCAGGCCTTGGGAGGGGCGATGCCCAAATCCAGGGCTTGAGTTGGATGCCGCGCCAGTGAAAGGAATTGTTGGCTCAGCAGCAACAGGCCCCCGTTACGCGCCGGTAACGGGGGCAGTCGCGTGCAAACAATTGCGTAAGGGGTCTTACAGAAAGCGTACTGAAAATAGGCTGCGCATCGCTTGGCCGTTAGCTCTTGGGTTGACGAGCCCGACGGGCTCGCAGCTGTCTGAGACCGAAAGCAAGGCCGCCGGCCAGCAGCAGTGAAGCGCCGCCATCGATGGGAACCGCCGTCGGGGCGAGTGGGCCGCCCGTGTCGGGCTGGGACAATGCGGGTAAACTAGTCAGCAAACACATGGCCAGCAAGCGCGTGGCGGAGGTAAGAAAGGCGTTCATGAAAAGAGGTGTTTGATGACGATGCAGGACTGCCCCCTTACAAGGAGCCAGCTCTTCTGATTTATTGAATCACGATGCGCTTCGCTAACGTGGTAGCCCCAACCTGTACGCGCAGGGTGTAAACCCCCGCAGCTAGGTTGGCAGCATCCATGTCAAGACGGGCACCGGTGGCGGCCAGCGCCGCTTGCTGGCGGCGCACGACCTGCCCCAACGCATTGAGCAAATCGGCGTGCACCTGCGTCGCCCCAGGGACGGCCGGCACCACGACGGCAAAGCGCGCGTGCGCAGGATTCGGGTAAACGCTGATCGCGGCCGCCGGGAGGGCACCGGAGGTGGCCAAGACGGAGCGGCTGTCAAAGCGCAACGTGAACCGCCCGAGGGAGGAGGCCAGGGCCTGAGCGGCCGTGACCGAAAAGGCGTAACTCGCTTGCTGGCGGAGGTTGACGCTTTGGCCCGTGGCGGCATCGGTCAAGTAGGGCTCGAGGCCCGCCGGCAACTGGTCCAGGGCCAGCGCCGTTAGCCGGTAGGTGCCCGCCGCGGGCACGCCCACGGACAGGGCCAGGGCCGTGCCCGCAACAAAGGCCGGCCGGCCGTCAATGGCCAACGCTTCCCCGCTTGCGGCCAAGCTGGCCAAGTTCAAGCCGGAGGGATTTACAAGCTTGCTCGCGTCAAAAGGCGCCTCGAAGGCTGGCGAGGCGCCGCCTTCGGCGTAGGCCACCAGCACATCAGCCGGGCCGCTTGCGCCACGTAATTCCACCCGCACCAGGGGGCGGGGATCCAAGGCCGGGCGGCGCACCGCCACCTGGGTGGCGTAGGTCGTCACGCGCTGGGCGTTGCGGAAGGTAAGCGAACCGGCCGTCTGATCGGCACGGACCCGCACAAAAAAGCCTTGGCTGCTCCCCACCAGCGAATTGCCTACCCCGTTCACGTACGCCCGGTAACTGCCCATGTACGGGCCGCTGCTCTCGAACACGTACATGGCGGGTTCGAGCCCGGTGCGGTCGCCCGGGGCCACCCGGGCGTAATCCAACGGCGCGGGGTACGGGTTGCCGACTAACTGCCAGCCCGCCGCGCCGGCGTTGGCATTCGTTGCCGGATTACGCGCCAGCGCGAGTTGCCGGTCGCCGCTGGTCAGTTGCCCCCTGAACGTAAACGTCTGCCCCCCCGGAGCGTTGACGACGTATCCCCGGCCCACGGCCAGCGGTGCCGACAAGCCGGTTGGCACGACAAAGCCGCGATCGAATGGCGCGTAGGCGTTGACCACGGTGGCCAGCCGCGCTTGGTCGTAGGCAAACACCGTGGGGAAGGGCGTTACCGTCCCCGGGGAGGGGCTGCTGTTGTACGCATTGGCTTGGCGGACTTCGGGCGTGAAACCCGACGTGGCCAACCCGGCCACGGTCGCCCCACTCACCGGCGGGCTCAGGTGGCGGTAGCCCCGGACGGGGTTGGCGCTGGGGTCGATGTAGCGCTGGACCGCGGCGGTGTTGCCGTTGACCTGCCCGGCGCCGGTGTTGACCACCAAGGCCGTTCCGGTGGGCGAGGAAAGCAACGTCAGCGCTTGCCCGTTTAAGGTAACGTCGCCGCTGAGCAAGAGCACGCGCTGGGCGACCTGCAGGCCCTGCGTCAGCGTCAGGCCGGCAGCGTTGTCGACGATCAACTCGGCCACCGTGCCGGGAAGGCCGTTGCCGGTGACCTGCGCTCCGGTCCCGTTGAAGCGGTAGCTGGCCAGCCCGCTCAGCTCGCGGGGACCCGTGGTTTGCACCGCGCCCGTGCCCGGGGTCGTGCTCAGGCCTTGGGGCGAACAAATCGCCAGCGTGGCCCCGGGCGCTACGGTGAAGGTGCCCGGGCCGCTGACCCCAAAGCAGCCCGAGGAAAGCTGGCCGCCCGTTTCCACCCGCAGGCCCCCGGTCACCACCACGTTGCCGAGCAACGTCGCGACGCCGGTTCCCGTGACGGTGATGTTGCGGTAGGTACCGGCCGGTACCGAGGCCGTGTTGCTGATTACCAAGTCTTGGGCGCAGGCGGTGACCACCACCGCATTGGAAGTGGCTTGGCAGCCACTGGCTGGGTCGGTGGCGGTCACGGCATAGCTGCCGGGTTGGGTCACGGCCAGCGTGGGCCCCGTGCTGCCGTTGCTCCAGGCATAGGTAACCCCCGCCACGGGCCCCGGGGGAGGGACCAGGGCACCGTTGGCCGTGAGATCCAGCAGAAAATCCGGGGCCGCGGCGTTGCCGTTGTAGGTGTAAAACTCCCCGCCTGCCAGGATCTGGCCATTGGGCTTGTTCACGACGGCGAGGACAATTGAGGGGCCAATGCCGCTGCCGCCGGGGTTAAAGCTGGCATCCAGGCTGCCGTTGGACTGCAACCGCGCCAGCCGCTCGGGAAATGAGGTATTGAGGGCGGAATGGACAAAGCGGCCCCCAATCAAAATTTTCCTATCGGTCTGAACGTTAATTACTTCCACGATGCTATTGCCTTGCAGGTCCACCCCACTGGGGGTAAAGGAAGGGTCCCACGAGCCGTTGGCATTCAGGCGAATCATGTTGTCGGGTACATTGGCGTTGCCGTTGTGGGACGTAAAGTAGCCGCCGACCAGAATCCGACCGTCCGGCTGTTGGGCGATAGTCTCTACAATCGTGCCCCCACCGAGGCCCACGCCGCCGGCGTTAAAGCCCGTGTCGACGCTGCCATCCGAGTTAAGCCGCACGATGCCGTCGGCGATTGGTACATTATTGAGATAGTAAGAGTAAACCCCTCCCACCAATACTTTCCCGTCCGGTTGCAACACCAGCGCCTTTGGGTAACCATATGCCCCATTGAGACTGGTTCGCGTAACTTCCGTAAGCTGGAAGGACCCGTCCACACTCCCGTTGGCATTGAGCCGCAAGACGTCTTTGCTGGGCCCGACACGGTTCAATAAGGGGTCGGTATACCCGGCAAAGTTGCCGGCGATCAGGATTCGGCCATCGGGTTGCAGGGCGATGGCTGTGGTCGAATTGCCGGTGCCGGATTGGCCCGACCACCCCGGGTTAAACGAAGCGTCCAGGCTCCCGTCGGTGTTGAGGCGGGCGACGAAATTGGGCACCGCGTTATCGCCGTTGTAGCTGCCAAAACCGCCGGCAACCAGGATTTTGCCATCGGGTTGCAGTAGCATCTGGGTCACGAAACTGTCGAAGCCACTGCCGCCCGCGTTGAAGGTGGGGTCGAGGGTACCGTCGGCGTTCAGGCGCGCCACGTAATCGGGGGCGGCGACGTTGCCGTTGTAAGTGGTGAAGTTGCCGCCCACCAGCAGCTTGCCGTCCGCCAGAGGAATCAGGGAAGAGACGACGCTGTTGAAGCCCGTGCCGGTCGTGTTGATGCTGCCCACCGTGGCCGCGGCCGTTAACGTAAACCCGCCCCCGCACAGGTTCAGCGGGCCCGCCGGTGTCGCGGCCACGGCAAAGGTGCATTGGGCGTACACGGCCGGCGCAACAGGGAGTAGGGTGGCCAAGAACAGGACGGGGCGCCATGCCCAGCGGCAGCTTGCGCGGAGCCGGGAAGTTAGGTACGGGACTCTCATAGACAAGTAAACAAGCAGTGAATAGTAAACATAAACATACTGCATTTACCTGTTATTTGTATTATATTATTAAAAAATAATGACAAAATAGTTCAAATAGATCAACCTTGTACACTTTCTAATGCAGGCCAAAGTATCTGGCCATAAGTACGTAACAAACAGTACAAAATAGTACACCCCGCCCCTGCCGGTGTGCCTTTTTATACCCCCACGTCCCGCCCTTAGGCGACAGCTACCATAAGACACTGAAGTGACTTAAGTAATAGTATTCTAAGCTGTTGCCATTTTTCGTTTATTCAGGAAGTTGTTGCAATGCCTCTCCCCCACCCTAAAAAATCACTGATTTATGTATGTCATACATAAATCAGTAATCAATCTTTGATTAACCAATTCCCTGCCTCATTTTGTACCAACACAAAACCTTGACTTAGATAGGTTTGCTCTAAGTTTTCATCAAATGAAGCGGGCGCTTTACCCTTCTTCCGCATTGTCTCATAGGCAGCTTCGGCATCTTCCAAACGAATCCTTACGCTTGAACTATCCACACCTTTTTTAGCGCTTTTCTGCTGTTTCACTTGTGCTTTTGCAATCTGTTTGCGGTACTCTTCTAACAGGTAGCCTTCCGTCAGCGCTTTAAAGACAGCACCTCCCTCCTTTTTCACTTTACCTTGCAGCACCTTCGCTCGGATAGTCTGCAACACGAAGTTGATATATCCTTCGTCATACAATCCACCCTCTAACTGCATACGAATTGCAGGCAAGCTCTTCTCCCCTACCCCCGCTGCCAACACACCAGCTTCCCAGCCCGTGGGTTCAACTGATGAGGCAAGGGCAACACTTCCTGCTGGCGAGAATAGGAAACGAATTTCAGTAATGATCCGTCCCTGCTTGATTACTTCGTAGGTAAAGGGCAAATCTGTTTGCGCCAGTTCCATTTGAGCACGGTCTAATACCCGGTCCCGAAAGTGATCGAATCGGTTTTGGTATTCAGTAGTAAGCCCCAATACATTGCGCAGTTCCGCCAAACCAATCACCCGTTTGCCAAAAGCTGCATACTCCCGAAGCAGCCAATATATTCGATGCGACACGGGGCTTTTGAGCTTCAGTAGTTGACTAAGCTGCGCCTTGGTAAAGTTATCGCGCAGTTCCAACAAGTATGGACGAATATTCTCATTGAAGCTCGCCTCGACCATCCCCGTTTTGCGGCGGTAGTAGGCACGGCCCATTAAGGGCAAGGTCAATACATCCGGATCTTTCACTCGCTTACCATCTGGACTCAGGGCCTCGATGAAAAGTGCACGGGTACCAATGCTACGCACCATCTCGCGCACCTCGTTGTAGATGGCATTGCTGGCGCTACTGGAGCATATCTCCCGTACGGGCACCTCACAGACCATAAAGCTGTCATCATCCCTCCCAATGCGGCTTAGTAGCGCTAAGAAGAACCGCATTTCCAACGCCGACATGTTGAATCGCGCGTTAACCAGTGCGTTATGCTGTACTACCAGCGGTAGGGCTGTGACAGAAACCGATTCCATATCAGATGAATATAAAATTGAGATTAGGCAAATATAGTATTCTACGTCGCATTCCCCCACAGATTTTTAATCATGTGGGGGAATGGCCCTATTTCTGTGGGGGTGTCAAGGCCAAATGACCCTATTTCTGTGGGGGAATGACCCCATTTCTGTGGGGGAATGACCCTATTTCTGTGGGGGAATGACCCTATTTCTGCGGGGGAATACCCTTGCAACAATAAGAATTTCAATGCGTTGCGCCACCCGTAAACTATATAATAGTTATAAACATAAGTAAACTACTAGTTCTTGAGCAGTTTTTTGATTTTGAAAAGCCTTGACCTTTTTAAGGGAGAACAAAGCGAGTTAAAGCAGCGGGGCGATGACCCTATTTTTGTGGGTATTTGAGATGAATTTCAAATAAAATGCCTCTGAATACCTCCCAGAGGCATTTTTTTGCGATTTGTTAATGACCCTATTTTTGTGGGGGTATGAGCATACCCCCACAAAAATAGGGTTGCTGCTGATGGCTATCTGGTGGGAAGTTTACGTTTCACCCGTTCTGGTTCCGGTAGCGGCTTGTCTGCATCGGGATGAGCCACAAAGTATTCCTGCAAGGCCGCATCTATAATAGAGCTCATATCGCGGCGGTCCCAAAATGCCAATCTATGCAACTGCACGTAGGTTGAAGTTGGAAGTGTATTGGTAAACCGGGTTTTGCTCGTTAATTCTGAATTGGGCACAACAACTGGCGACCCAGGCAACGGGGAAGTGGAGACTGGGGCAAATAGCAAGTCATCAACGGAACCCTTGGGTATTGCCGCGGCTGGTTGCGACACCAGAGCAGCGAGGCCAAATTTAGAAGAGGGCTTTTTCATTGCCTTGACTTATAATGGTTTGTAAATAAATATGCATTGACCATATGATGTGTATTATATGCATTATGCATACTGTGCATATCATGTGGTGCATGCAGCTAATCTTTCCAGAATTTCGGTGGTTAGGTTTTCGTAATCCTCAAAGGCATTGCTGCTAGGTGCGTATTCCTGCAAACTCTGGCGGTTAACCTGGGCTTCAGCCAATGCCACATTTTCCCGAATAGTTGTCTGCATGAGCAATGGACCTAGTGTCTCATGTTGCCGTAGCATATCCACAAACTCGTGATGCAGGCGCTTACGGTATGTAGAAGAGTACCGCGTCAGGAAGAGGCCCCCGACTTGCAAGTTGGGATTGAAACTCTTTTTTACTCGAGCTACCACGTCGAGCAATGAAGTAAGGCCTTCGTAACTGAGATATTCCGGATGCACGGGAATAAAGGTGGCGGTCGAAGCAGTGAGCGCCGCGGCAGCAAGTGGCGAATGTGGGGAAGGACTGGTATCGAAAATTACGTAGTCCATCTTCCCTTCAAGCCCATCCAGGGCGCTCTTTAGCACCATGATGTAGTCCATCTGAGTACCAAGTACCTTTTCAGCTGCCACGATGGCTTCGGTGGCCTGTACCAGCCACAACTGAGAGCCTACTGGTTGCATGACTTGCGCCAGGGTTGCCTCGCCATTAGCGACCAGTCCTATATGCTTATCGATTGGCAACTGCGGAAGTATAAGCGATAGATTACGCTGCGGATCGCAGTCCACTAGGAGTGTACGACACCCCCGATTGGCTAGCGCATGTGCTATCGCCCAAGCCGAAGTGGTTTTGCCTACGCCACCCTTTCGGTTGGCAATTGTGAGTACTTGCATGAATTGCGGGAATGGTCGAGTCAAATGTCGGGAATACTGTCTGCATGTGCAACATGGTATTCTCCATGCATACTGTATGCATGGAGAATACCATGTTGCACATGCAGACTGGCATTGCAACTTTAAACAGGGCCGCAGGCCGAATTGGTAATAGTTCTGGTGTTAGCGGCTATTCAGGGATTGCGTGTTATGGCTGTGCGTCACCAATAACCCCATGAAGAGCAAGAATTCATGGCAACTGCCTTTCCTGCTAATAGCTGGAGGTTGCTCAAAAGGAAGTTTATCAACTAAGTCAATTTAACATAAAACGGCTTATATGCGCCCAGAATCAGTCGCATTGGGGCATTTGCCGGGCCGGTCACAGAGGGACTACTAGTCGATAGGGGAGGAGCGGGGCCGGCCTGGCTAACGCATTGCTGGGAGGGGAAGACGTACCGTTGGTCTGGTGTGCCGCTTCGGATGGGGCTTGTCAAGCAGGTAGCGGCAGCCGATAAGTAGGGACAGGCGCCTTAAGCTAATTTTCAATCACTTGTGATTACAGTTGATTGAAAATGAACTGCCTTAGGCAGAATTGAGGGCTCCAAAGGCTGCTGTTCGGCCGAAGAGATTGGGGAAACCGGCAGAGGCCCTCGGTTCCAAGGCACCGTATAAACCAGAGCGGGGAGCGGCGGCGACGGGGTCGGTGACGGCTCCAAAATTGGCAGCGCTGGCGTGTTATGGCCCTTGCTCTGGGCGGTAAGAATGCTCTTTGCTCAAGCGACAACGGGATAGCCGGTTCGGCAGAGTAAGGGCGTGGCCCGTAGGGCTAACAACGGCTGAAAATGATTATTTTTTATAGATTATACTTATTCTTACATTTTATCATGCGGCCGCCCTTATATTAGGTTATTCTATTGCCTGCCTGGTGATTAGCCTGACTTTTTATTCCGTACGCGTATGCTTCCTACCCTGTCCTTTTCGCTGTTTACGCTTCCCCACTTGAGGGGGAGAGCCCTGTGGCCTACTGCCTGGTGGCTGCTGACCGCGTCGCTGGTGGCGCTGGCATCGTTTGGCGCTTCGGCGCAGCAGCGGCCCCGGACAACCCAGGCAACTCCCACCGCGCAACCCCTGAGCGGAGCGCTGAACCCGGATGGGACGCTGCGCCCGGGGGCCTCGGGCTCGTTTGACCCTGCGGGCTACCGGATGGTGACGGCGTCGAATGGGCAACCGGCGTTTCGGCCGGCTTCACTCAACGGCGCAGGAGATGAGAACTGGCAGGGCGGGTTCTCCGACGGGGTTATGGGCGGCAGCATTCTAGCGCTAGCCGTCTCGGGCACGAACGTATACGTAGGCGGCACCTTCACCACTGCGGGCGGGGTAGCGGCCAACAAGGTAGCCAAGTGGAACGGCACGGCGTGGAGTGCGCTGGGCACGGGCCTCAACAGCACCGTCCTAGCGCTGGCCGTCTCGGGCCCGGACGTGTACGTGGGCGGCGGCTTTACCACCGCGGGCGGGGTAGCGGCCAACTACGTAGCCAAATGGAACGGCACGGCGTGGAGTGCGCTGGGCCCGGGCCTCAACAGCACCGTCTCCGCGCTGGCCGTCTCGAATACGAACGTGTACGTGGGCGGCCAGTTCACCAGCGCCGGCGGGGTGGCAGCCAACTACATAGCGAAGTGGAACGGCACGGCGTGGAGCGCGCTGGGCACGGGCCTCAACGAGCGTGTCTACGCGCTGGCCGTCTCGGGCACGGACGTGTACGTGGGCGGCGGCTTTACCACCGCCGGCGGGGTAGTGGCCAACAACGTGGCCAGGTGGAACGGCACGGCGTGGAGCGCGCTGGGCACGGGCCTCAACAGCACCGTCCTAGCGCTGGCCGTCTCGGGCACGAACGTGTACGCAGGTGGTAACTTCACCACCGCGGGCGGGGTAGTGGCCAACTACATAGCGAAGTGGAACGGCACGGCGTGGAGTGCGCTGGGCCCGGGCCTCAACATCCCCGTCCTAGCGCTGGCCGTCTCGGGTACGGACGTGTACGTGGGCAGCAGTTTCACCACCGCGGGCGGGGTATTGGCCAACAACGTGGCCAGGTGGAACGGCACGGCCTGGTCAGCGCTGGGTACGGGGCTTGGCAACACCGTTCAAGCGCTAGCCGTCTCGGGTACGGACGTGTACGCAGGTGGTAACTTCACCACCGCGGGCGGGGTAGTGGCCAACAACGTGGCCAGGTGGAACGGCACGGCCTGGTCAGCGCTGGGCACGGGCACGGGGCTCAACGGCCCCGTCAATGCACTGGCTGTCTCGGGCACGGACGTATATGTGGGTGGCAATTTCACCTCAGCCGGTGGGGTGACGGCTAACAAGGTGGCCAAGTGGAACGGCACGGCCTGGAGCGCGCTGGGCACGGGCTTCACGGGACAGGTCAACGCGCTGGCTGTGTCGGGCACGAACGTGTACGTGGGCGGCTTCTTCACCTCAGCCGGCGGGGTGGCGGCCAACTACGTGGCTAAATGGAACGGCACGGCGTGGAGCGCGCTGGGAGCGGGCCTCAACGGCCGGGTCTCCGCGCTGGCCGTCTCGGGCCCGGACGTGTACGCGGGCGGCGGCTTTACCACCGCCGGCGGGGTGGCGGCCAACTACGTGGCCAAGTGGAACGGCACGGCGTGGAACGCGTTGGGAACGGGCCCGGGCCTCAACAGCACCGTCTCCACGCTGGCCGTCTCAGGAACGGACGTGTACGTGGGCGGCGGCTTTACCACCGCCGACGGGTTAGCGGTCAACTACGTGGCCAAGTGGAACGGCACGGCGTGGTCAGCGCTGGGCACGGGGCTTAACAACGGCGTCAATGCACTGGCCGTCTCGGGCCCGGACGTGTACGTGGGCGGTGGCTTCACCGCCGCCGGCGGGGTGGCGGCCAACTACGTAGCCAAGTGGAACGGCACGGCGTGGTCAGCGCTGGGCACGGGCCTCAGCTTCCCAGCCTCCGCGGTGGCCATCTTGGGCCCGGATGTGTACGTGGGCGGCGGCTTTACCAACGCCGGCGGGGTGACGGCCCGCCGTATCGCCAAGTGGAACGGCAACGCGTGGAGTGCGCTGGGCACGGGCCTCAACAACCAAGTCAATGCGCTGGCCGCGATGAACAGCAAAGTGTATGCGGGCGGTTTCTTCAGTGCTACTGGGGATGACTCCCAAGGGAGTGCTTACTTCGGGGTTTTTTTGCCGCCGCCACCGCCCGCCCTTACGAGCTTCACGCCCACTTCGGGTTTTGCCGGCACCGTGGTGACGCTGACGGGCACGAACCTGACCGGAGCCACCAGCGTGCGGTTCAATGGCACGGCCGCCACGCCGTTCACGGTGGTGTCGGCCACGCGGATTACGGCCACCCTGCCGGCGGGCGCCACCACGGGGACCGTGAGCGTTACTGCATCCGGCGGCACGGCCACGAGCACGGGCGTCTTTACGGTGCTGGCGGCTCCCACCATTACCGGGTTCTCGCCCGCGAGCGGCTCCGTGGGGGCGAGCATTGCCATCGGCGGCACTCACCTGAGTGGGGCCACCGCGCTAAGCTTCAACAACGTCGCTTGTCCAGCGGGCACCTTCGCGGTGAACTCGGCCAACCAGATTACGGCGACCGTACCGGCGGGGGCTTCTACCGGCACTATTCGGGTGACGACGCCCGGCGGTACGGCGACCAGCACGGGCACCTTCACGGTGGTAGGGGGACCGACCATTACGAGTCTTTCGCCCACCAGCGGACCGGCGGGGACGCTGGTGATCCTGACCGGCACCAACTTTACCAACGTGCAACGGGTGCGGATGGGGGCACGGGCAGTCGCCTACACGGTGCTTTCGGCGACGAGTTTGCGCGTGACGGTGCCGGTGGGGGTCTTCGCGAATGCCTTTACCGTGACGACGGCGTACGGCTCGGCGACGTCGGCTGTGTTTACGCCGACGGGTACGCTCAACCTCGTGGCCGACTCCGTAGTGGCGATTCCGACCAGGCAGGTAGTGATTCCCGTGCGGGTGGGGGGCTTTCAGAGTCTGATTGGCCTACAGGGCAACCTCACGTGGGGCCCCGGGCTGACGTACGCGGGGGTAGAGCAGCTGAACCCCGCGCTGGGACTGGCGGCGGCCAACTTCGGCACCGCGCAAACGGCGACGAACACGCTCTACTTTGCCTGGAACCAGGCCAACAACACGGCCACGAGCCTGCCCGATAACACGGTGCTGTTTGCGCTCCGGTTCGACGTGGCGGCCACGGTGCCGCCGGGCGGGTCGGTGCCGGTGAACCTGCCCCCCGAGCAGACGCCGTTTGAGGCGGTGCGGTCGGACTTTACCGTGTTCCCCACCTACCCCGTGGCGGGCAAGGCCCAGGTATTGCTCGCGGCCCTTAGCGGGAGCGTTCATACCCGAACCGGCGCGGGGGTGCCCAACGCGACGCTGGCGATTGCCGGGCCGGGCTTTGCCCCCAATCAAGTAACTCCTGTGAACGGCAGCTTCGGCTTTCCGGCCCTGGTGGGCACGGCCAGCTACGCCCTGCGCCCGAGCAAGACGTCCGAGCAGACGCCGACCAACGGGGTGACGGTCTCGGACATCGCCCTGGTGCAGCGCCACATCCTGACCACGGCGCTGCTGGGCGACGCGTACCGCTTCTTCGCGGCGGACGTGAACCGCGACAACGCGGTGACGGTGGCGGACGTGGCCCTGATCCGGGACCTGATCCTGCGCACGCGTTCCAGCTTCCCGAAGGGGCGCCTGTGGACGTTTGTGCGGTCGAACCAAACGTTTGCCAACGCGAACGCCCCCGGGGCACCGGACACGGCCCGCACGTACACCAATTTGGCGCTGGTGAACGTGGGACAGGATTTCGTGGCCTGCAAGCTGGGCGACGTGAACGATACCTGGAACGCCGCCCTCCCGCGGCCGGCCCAGCCGGCCGCGCCGCTCACGCTGACCGTGGGCTCGGGCACGGTGGCCCCGGGGGGGCGCCTGGCGCTCCCCATCACGATGGGGGGGATGGCCGCGGGGGCGGTGCAGTTCACGGTCAGCTGGCCGGCGGAGGCCTTGCGCTTGCGCCGCGCAACGACCGGTACGGCCGGCGTATCGCTCGGCGTGGCCGATTCGGTGGCCGGCACCCTGACGGTGGTGGCGGTGGACCCGGCGGGCGCAGCCCTCGCCGCGGGCACCACGCTGGTGACGCTGGAAGTGGAGGCCCGGGACCCGCAGGGCGTCACGGCGCAGGTGGCGATCACCAGCGCCGTGACGCCGGCCCTCGCCTACACCCACCCGGACCTGGCCCCCCTGGCGTTGACGACCCAGGCCGGTGTGGTCCGCGTGGGCGCTCCCACGAGCACGTCGGCGCTGACGACCGGGCAGGTCCTGGGGCTGTGGCCGAACCCGGCGCACGAAACGGTGCGCCTGGCGGGGCCGGCCCGCACGGCCGTTCTGGTGGTGAATGCGCTCGGGCAGGTGGTGCGCCGGACCCGCCTGGATTCGGCGGGCGCCGTCACGCTTAACGTTCGAGGCTTGGCCCCGGGCGTGTACGGGGTGCGGGCCGGGACCGCGGTGCGCCGGCTGGTGGTGGAGTAAAAACGGATGAGATGGAAACAGGAAAGGCCTGTCGGGCTGACTGCCCGGCAGGTTTTAACCTCGACCGAGACTGCTTGACCTACCCAGAGCGCTGAGGTATTGCCATTGCGTCAAACCCGCATACTCCGAAAGGACCGTGCCTGGTGCAGAGTTCCTCGACGAGTGCTCCGACAGTGGGGGTGCAGAGAAGAGCTATGCCATCTAGGGTGCCTTGGCTTTTGTACCCTCGCGATGAGCAGGATAAGAATTAAGTGATAAATACATATATTGTAACTATTACCCGAGTAAGGAGATTGCAGCTGGCTAAAACGCTTGGCTCCTGTGTCTTTTTCTTACCCGAACTTGTGCCTAAGGGCCAACGTGAAATAAACTACACCAAGCGGATTGGTCACTTTACCTCTTTCACCACTTTAGGCGCTACGCCCCCGTTCCATGAACACTTTATACCGAATTCTGCTCAGCGGCTTAACCTGCCTGGTGCTCTCTGCCGGCGGCTGCGACAAAGAGCCCGACGCCCCCGCCCCGACCTCCTGCCCCACCCCGCTGGCGTTTTCGGCCAGCATGGACGGGCAGGGCAGCATTTTGATATCCGGGGTCAGCGGCGGCACCGCGCCCTATTCCTACGCCGTGACCGATCAGAACTACCAGGCCAGCGAAGTTTTTGCCGGTCCCTACCCAGACGGCAGCTACGTCGTGTCGGTGCGCAGCGCGGGCGGGTGCTTCACGTCCCAACTCGTGAGCTTGACGCGCACGCTGCCCACCTCCGACTTGCAGTTGCTGACCAACGGCAGCAGCAAGAACTGGCGCGCGACCCGCGTCGTGGACCAAAACGGCACCACGGTCCAATCGTGCAACAGCACGCCCTTCACCATGACCTTCACCGCCAGCTACGCGGTGCGGCTGGCCCAGTACAGCGCTAACGGCGCCGGCGGGGCGTGCGTGCTGAATGAGAACAACGCGACGTTCTTGCTGGGCAATGGGCGGCGGCTGACCGTGCGCGGCAAAGATTTCAACGGGAACTCCGTGGACGAGTATTATCAGATCACCCGCCTCGACGACAAGAACCTCGAGTTGTCCGGCATCACCGACCCGGCCAAGCGCTTGGTGCTGGTGAACTGAGCGCGGCCCACAACCTGGCCTTTAACCAATCCCATCGGTTCCCCAAACGCTCTTTCAGCTGAGTTGCCACGTTTAGCTTCGGACCGTTTAGAGGTACAAAATTTCTTCTTGTCACCGGGTGCCTCTATCAAATACAATACCAGATTGGGGGTATTGTGTTTTGTTTCTTTCCCCGTTCCTTTGGGTCCTTTCAATCGACGCGAAAACCAGTTAAAAGGTGGTGGTTCCTCCGCTCGTTGGGCACCTTTCTTCCCACTTTCTACATGAATCCCTCTTTATTCTCACGGCGGCTTTTGCGGGCAAGCCGTGTACTTCCCTCCCTGGCCCAAGCGCGACTGGGCGTCGCAACGGCTAGTGGTACGGCGACCGGCCCCGGCGGCACCGCCACTTATTGGCCTTGCCTACTCGTGCTGTTCCTGTTGTGGAGCGGCTGCCTGGGGGTTCAGGCGCAAGTTCCCACCTGGCAGATGGCTACGGCCGTAGCGCCGCCCACGACCCTGGCCGGGTATAGCGCGGTGCAGGCCGCGGCGGCCGATGGCAACGGCAATCTCTACCTGGCGGGCGTCTTTCAAGGCACCGTTTCGTTCGGCAGCACCACCTTTACCAGCCCGACCAACCCGGATGTGTTCGTTGCGAAGTGGAGCCCGGCCACCCGTGGTTTCGTCTGGGCACAGCGGGCCGGCGGGGGGTATTCCGACTACGTGAGCGGCATCGCGGTGAACGGGGCCAATGTCTACATTACGGGGGGGTACCAAGTGAGCGCCTCCTTTGGCACCACGACGTTTCCCCCGCCCACCATCTACTTTACCGACCGCTCCTTTGTCTACGTCGCCAAGCTGGCCGATGCGGGCAGCAGCGCCCGCTTTGTGTGGGCGCAATCGGCGGGCAGCTCCGACAACAACGAGGCCGGCGGCCTGGCGGTAAGCGGCAACCAGCTCTACATCACGGGCGCGTTCAACCAAAACGCGACGTTTGGTTATTCCTCCTACGCCACGTTTGGCGCCTTCCGGGTGTCCACCTCCGGGTACAAGAGCGGCTTTGTGGCCAAACTCACCGACGCCGGCGCCAGCGCCAGCTTCACCTGGGCCGAGCCGGGCGGCGGGCCGGGAACGGGCGTGGCCCACGTGGCGGTGAACGGGGTCAGTGTGTACCTCACGGGCGCGTTCGACCGCGCCCGGGCAACCTTTGGCGCGGTTACGCTCGCCAACGCCGACGCCAGTGGGAGCACCTACACGAGCAGCGACGTGTTCCTGGCCAAGCTCACCGATCACGGGACCAGTGCCACCTACGCGTGGGCCGAGCGGGCCGGGGGGCCGGGCTACGACCGCGGCCGCGCCTTGGCAGTGAATGGCAGCAACGTGTACCTGGCGGGCGAGTTTTCCGGCACCATGGCCATGCCCCATGCCACCGTGCTGACCAGTGCCGGCAGCGAGGATGTGTTCGTTGCCAAGTACGTCGATGCCGGGGCCACCGGCTCCCACGAGTGGGCCCAACGCGCCGGCGGCAGCGGGTCGGATACGCCCGCTGCCTTGGCGGTGCAGGGCACGAGCCTGTACGTGGGCGGTGAGTTTAGCGGCAGCACGGCGGCGTTTGGCAACACCACGCTGCGGGGGGCCGGGGCCTCCGATGCGTTCGTGGCCCGCCTGACCGATGCGGGCGTGAGTGGCAGCTTTGCCTGGGCCCAGCAAGCCGGGGGCCCGGGTTACGATGCGCTCCGTAGTGTAGTCGTGCAAGGCACTGCGGTCTACGCGGCCGGCGTAATGACCCCCGTTGCCAGCTTTGGCACCCAGAGCATTGCAGGCTTGTCAACGGCGGGCTTTCTGGCCTCCCTCGGCAACTCCGCCTTGTCGGCGGCGGTCGGCTTGCGGCGGGCCGGTCCGCACTTATTCCCCAATCCCGCCCACCGCACGGCCACCCTGCGTCTGCCCGTTGGGGCCACCGCGGCGCCCCTGGTTCTCACCAATGCCCTGGGCCGCGCCGTGCGCCGCTACCCCGCCCCGGCCGGCCCCGAGGCCGCGCTCGACCTACAGGGCCTGCCCGCGGGCCTCTACCTGCTGCGCGGCGCCGGGCTACCCCAGCGCCTGGTGATAGAATAAGGGCGCTTCCTTCGGGGTGGGTGAAAAGGATTGGCCCAGCTTAACGGAGCAGCGAGTTGAAACCAGGCACCGAAACAAGGGGTAAAAGGCAGCACGGGGTGGTGGGGCAGCGTGGCGGCGCGGTGGCGCCTACCACTACGGCCGGGCGCCGTGGCCGGCGAAGGCCCAGCGTGACCGGGTCGCGATCGTGGGCACAGCAGTCCGCGTTGAAGGGCGACGATTCAGCAGTCTCCGCCGGATTTCGTAGCGCTCATTTTGGTAATAGTGGGCCTCGTCGCAGTCTTCGTCATTCCGGATGCCCCAAGCACGCCAGCGGCGGAAGGGCGCTGCACCGTCGCAAGGCGGTGCCGCATCCGCTGCGCGGTTTACTTTTAGGCCCCCCGACGGGTGGTGCCCAAAGCGGGCAGAATCTGCTCTGATTGTATCCCCTTATGCGGCACGTTTCCCTGACACGCTTCTTCTTTCCCACGCGCGGGTGGCCGCTGGTGGGGCTCTGCTGGCTGGTCAACTGGACGGCCCGGGCCCAGGCGCCGTCCTGGCAGACCGCCGTGGCCAGCGCGGCCCACTTCTGCACGGTGAAGGCGACCGCCCTCGGCCCGGGGGGCGACGTGTACCTCGTAGGCGCTTTTGCCGGCACCGCCCGGTTTGGCCCGATTCGGCTCGCTAGCACCGCAACAGGCCAGGGATTGGATGCCTTCGTGGCCAAATGGAGCCCAGCGTCGCAGCAGTTTGTCTGGGCCAAGCGCCTCGGCGGGACCGCCTCGGACGAAGCCCTAGCCGTGGCGGTGCACGGAGCGGCCGTTTACGTGACGGGTTACTTCGGCAGCCTCAAATTGCGCGCGGGCCCGCTGACCCTGACCAATGCCGATACGGTGGCCAGTGAGCACCGTATCGATAAAGAAACCACCGACGTGTTTGTCGCCAAGCTCACCGATGCGGGCCCTACCGCCGCCTTTACGTGGGCCCAGCGGGCGGGGGGACTAAAGAATGACACCGGCCAGGGCGTGGCCGTGAACGGCGCGCAGGTCTACCTGACGGGCGTGTGCCGCAGCGCGGGGAGCCAATTCGGTTCCCTCCTGCTCCCCGCGCTCCGCGAGGGGACACCTGAGGACGCCAGGCCGGTTACCCAGCAGTTCGTGGCCAAACTCACCGATGCCGGCCCCAGCGGGCGCTTCGCCTGGGTGGTGCCCACGGGCGGCGGCCGGGAAGCCGGCGGGGCCGGCGCGCTGGCCGTGCAAGGCCCCGCCGTGTACGTGGTGGGCAACCCGGCCCGCGACGAGGAGTCCGACGGGTGGGACGACGCCGCCCCGCCCACCGAGGGCCCGTACGTGACCAAGCTCGCCGATGCCGGCCCCAGCGCCCGGCCGGTCTGGACCCAGCGCCTGACCCCGGGCAGCGCAGTGAGTGCCGTGGCCGTCCGCGGCGCGAACGTGTACCTAGCCGGCTGGTTTTGGGCCGACACGCTGCGTCTGGGCCCCGCGGTGCTGCGCAACACGGCGCGGGGCCGGGCCGAGGGGGCGAATCCAAACAGCTTCGTCGCCAAGCTCGTCGACGCGGGCGACCGGGCCGCCTATGCCTGGGCGCAGCCCGCCGGCGGCAACGGCAGTTGCCGCGTCAGCAACCTAGCCGTGGCCGGCGCCCGCCTGTACGTGACCGGCACCGTCTGGGGAGCCGCCCGGTTTGGCCCCGTCGCGCTCGCCGCGGCGCCTGCAGCGCCCCTGAGGCTGTACGTGGCCCGGTTGAGTGACCGCGGCACGACGGGCCATTACGACTGGGTGAGCGCCGTCGGGCCGCCCCGGACGTACGTACCGCCCCGGGAGCAACCCCGCAACTTCCACCAAATGACAACGCCCAGCGAAGTCAACGCGGTGGCCGCCCGCGGCGCCCGCGTGTATATCGCCGGCGGGTTCAACGGCCCGCTCCAATTCGGCCCCCGGGTCCTGACCTTCGCCAACCGCGTCAACTTGGCGGCGTTTCTGGCCTCGTTCACCGACACCGGCCGCTGAGTGCAAACAGGGCAACACGAAGCCCAGCCCTTGGACCAATTTATCCTTCGCCTAAACCACCGTTTCCCTAAACACAATCCGCATTCTGTTATTGGCTGTTGGATGCCTTGTCAAAGCGTAAACCAGATGCCGTAGTTGATTTCATCATACTTGCCCTGATACCACATGCTTTTCAGCCACTGCAATAGTTCTGTGGTGGGCTGGGTCAGAGGCCGCCCGCCCGGCCCATCCTGGGCCACGACGCGGTATTTACCAATCAGGTAACCGAGGAACTCCAAGGCAATCAGAAACTCCTTTTCCGTGGGCAGCAGCTTGTCAAATCCGGAAAAAATTCGGACGATGTCGTGCAATGGCGTGAAGTCCAATTGCAAGTCTTCGACGCATTGTTCCTCGAAAGCGCTGAATTGCTCCATTAACAGTTTCTCTTTTTCATTAAGTATTCGAGTGGTTTCCGTTTGACTTGCTCGGTTACGAACGCCGTCACCTGTTGTGCTGCTTCCATCCTTCAGAAGTAGCGCACTAAACATACCCTCCTTAATTTGAATGGGCCTAAGTTTAGGTCCGTACCGTTTTCCTGAACGACCCAGAAAGTCCTTTGCTCGTCATGAAAACGAACCAATGGGTTTAAGTGCTGCTGACCTCGCACGCAGAAAAGCAGTCCGGATGGCGGTATCCGAATTCTAGCCGGATATTGACCTGCCCGATGGTCGGTTAACCGTTGAACCGCACGGTTAACCACGGCCACGGGTGTACAAGGCGGCACGCTGATTTCAAAACCCGCTGGCGCGCGATACCCCCGCGGGATTACCCGATCAATAATGAGTGTGTTTACCTTTCATCTTGCAAAACTGACCGTTACGTCTTCCCTCCAAGCGTTATGGCGTCCTCCTACGGCTGACACTGTTCCGGGGCTAATCCATGCCGAATGCCTGACGGCGATGACGCTGGGTTCGGCTATTTTCTCACCAGCCCGCATGCGCATCCGGCACCTGGCGGTGTTTGCCCAATGGGTGGACGAAGCAGCGGTCGACCGGTTTTTGCAGCAGGACGATTTCGGTAAAACGCTGGCCACCGGATGGCACACCCGGTTGGCGTACTTGCGGCAGTGGGGCGCTATCGACGGGTTTGTCGTTCCCCAACACAGCACCGAGGTGGACGAACCGGCCGCGCCGGTGGTGGCCGTCACGATTGCCCGTATGCGGCTGTTGCAGGTGCCCCGGTTTATTCGGTGGGGAAGACCCGTGGAAAAGCTCGTGCGCGACCATCCGGGAGCAACGTTTGCCGTGGCCGCCATCCGGCTTCCCCGAACCGTGTCCACGTTCTCGGTGTGGAAGTCGCAACAGGAAATGGCCGCCATGGTGCACGGCCACAGCGCCGTTCCCCAGCCCAAGCGCCACGCCCAGGCGATGAAAGAACGGGAAAGAAAAGATTTTCACTTTCAGTTTACCACGCTGCGCTTCAAACCCCTGGCGGAATACGGTTCGTGGGAAGGCCGAACCCACCTGATTCCGGGCTTGACCCAAGGCAACTAACATGGGCTTCGCTTCTACCAAGCAGAAATGCCAAGATTGGTTTACGCAGCAATGGGCCATTTTCTGGGGGAAACGAATCGACCCCTTGGCCGTGCCGTGGTTGCTGGGGCCGGTGGGAAGCCTCGGGGTAATCGCCGATAATTTCGTTGAGGGGATTGCGGAACAAGAAGGGTTGGTGGTCGAACGAAACGCGACGGGCCAGGGGCTCATTCCCTCCATGCAGGATCTGCAGCTGCCGGAGGCGGAATTTGCCCGCCTTTCGCCGGCAATCGTCGATTTTTACGAAAACACCGGCCGGTACCGCTTGGCCTTTCGGGTGCAGTGGAATCCGTGGTTTAAGATTTTCGGAAAATTGGTAAATGCCTTGTTTAGCCACCGAATCGGGCAATTAACCATTCCCTCCAATCGGACAGCCGGGTCGGAGCAGATAAACAGCGAACTAATCACGCTCACCGACCCGGGAACAGGCAAAGTGAAGTATACCGTCTGGTACCGGACCTTTCAATCAACCGGACAAGTGCTGTATTCCGGCGTGTATTCGACCTGTACGCTGCCATCCGGGGAGGTATGCGTCAAAGCGGTGTTTCCGCTGCCGAATGGAAACGCCACGGTTCTATTGTCGCCAAGCGTAGGGCCCGATGGCGGGCTTCGCCTGGCGTCTTCGGGAAAGAAATTTGGGGACCCCGGGTTCTATTTCGTGCTTACAGACGCCAAAGGCCAGCTGTGGTCCCAATACATCCGCTCGTTTAGGGATCAGTTAGACGTCCGCTGCTACGAAGGAAACCTTAGGGCCGAACAAACCTTAACGTTGTGGCACCGGTGCGTCCTCCGGTTTCATTACTCGATACACTTGGCCGGACAAGAGGCTGCCGGTAGCACTCTCCCAAAGTTGGACAGGGAAGGCATTGGATAAAACCGTTTACGGCACCACCCTTTCGCTGAACACCCTGAACCCAGCTTACCTATCTTGCCGGAGCTGCTTTTGGCGACATTCGACCACACACCTAGTTCACCGTGAACAACCGCTGCGTCTGCTTTCTCCGCCAAGCGCGGCCCCTAGTGGGCAGCCTGTTGCTGATGGGTTGCCACCTAGCGGGTGAGACAGGGGCTGCTTATCCGCAGCCCGTGGTGGCCTTTGGCTTTGTGGTGTTCGGCGGCGTGGGCAATGACCAAATGTACTTTGTGCCCTTGAAGGACAGCACCCGGCGCGAGGTGATGCCGACAGATTTTCGCACCGAACGCTTGCGGGACGGGTTCTCATTTCGACCATCAGCCCCCATCAAAGACGCGTTGGCCCTGCTCGACACGTTCAGCATTGTCAATCAATTACACGACCCGCGACTCCAGAAGCACATGGGAAGAACCCTGTTCACACCGGTTCGCATGGTGTACGAAATCGACCCCGATGCGCTGGGCGTCTTTACGAAAGCAGGATTGGTCGATACCATCACGCTAGGTCAACACCGCTATGACAACAGGGGCGAGAAAGTCACGTTGGTTGTGCGTTTCCCCGGTGCCGATGTTCTGAAGATTAGCGCACTCCACTAAGCGCCGCGATGTTGAAACATAGCATCTTAAAAGGCTCCTTCACCTGAACAGCGCGTTAACCTTCGGACCTTTTTGTTTTACGTAACCGGTACATTGTCCCACCAACCGGGTCGGCCAAGCCCTCATCGGTACCCGGATTGCCAGCAACCGGGCCTTTTTTGCTGCTCAGTACCAACAGCTAGTTGTCCGCCCGGCCGCCATGCTGCCCACGCCGCCAACGGCCCCGCGCACGGCGGAGGCGGGCGGCTAATGCTTCGTCCCATGCCACACACCCCCGCCCCCCGCCCCGACGCGTGGCCCGCGCTGCCCGCTGATTCCTGGACCCCCACCCGCCACGCGCTGCACCAGTGGACGCAAATCGTGGGCAAAACCCGGCTGGCCCTCTGCCCCATGCTGAACCACTGGTGGCAGGTGCCGCTCTACGTGACGGCCCGCGGCCTCTCGACCGGGGCCATGCCGTACGCGGCGGGCCTCTGCGAGGTGGTGTTCGACTTCGTGGGCCACCGCCTGCGCCTGCACACCAGCGACGGCCAGACGCGCGAAATGGCCCTGCACCCCTGCTCCGTGGCCGAGTTCTACCAGCAGTACCGCGCCCTGCTGGACCACGCCGGGGTAAGCGCTACCATCTGGCCCGTGCCGGTCGAGGTGCCGGACACTACCCCGTTTCCCGACAACCACCGGCCCGGCGCCTACGACCGCGACGCGGTGCAGCGCTTCTGGCAGGTGCTGGTGCAGGCCGACGCGCTGCTGAACGAGTTTCGCAGCCGCTTCACCGGCAAGGCGAGCCCGGTCCATTTCTTTTGGGGCAGCTTCGATTTGGCCGTGACGCGCTTTTCGGGCCGGCCCGCGCCGCCGCACCCCGGCGGCATTCCCCACCTGGCCGATTGGGTCACCCGCGAGGCGTATTCGGCCGAGCAAAGCGCCGCGGGCTGGTGGCCCGGCGGCGAGGGGGCCGACGCCGCCTTTTACAGCTACGCCTACCCCGGCCTGCCCGGGCTGGGCCAGGTTCCCGTGCAGCCCGCGCAAGCGTTTTTCGACGCCGACCAGGGCGAGTTTTTCCTGCCCTACGAAGCCGTGCGCACCGGCGCCGACCCCCGCCGGATGGTGCGTGACTTTCTCCAATCGACCTACGCGGCGGTCGCCGACCTGGCCCGTTGGGACCGGCCCGCGCTGGAGCGTCGGTAAGCGGATGCTTGCCGCAGGGGCCACCGTTTATGTGAACGAGTCGGCAAGTCTCACTCCTTCGGCTCATCTCTGCTGCCGGGAGAGTTGTTTATTTGCTGCCCTCCACATTGCCTCCGCCCACATGACCCAAACCCTCCGCTGCGTCGTGCTGCTCTTACTCTGGCTGGTGGCCGCCCCTTCCAGGGGGCAAGGCCACGCCTCCTTCGTCACGGCTGACATCGACCGGTTCTGGCAAGCCTACGACCGCATCGTCACCACCAAGGACAGCGCCCAGCAGTACGCCTACCTCAACACCCTGTTCCTGCAGCCGGGCTCTCCCGGCCTGCAGGCCCTGAGGCAGGCCCGCACCTACACGGCCCAGTCCTACGTGGAGGCCATCAACCGCTACCCGCGCTTCTGGCAGTCAGTCCGACCAAACACCGCCCGGGCCCCCGCCTTGGCCCGCAAAGCTGCCGCCCAGGTCCGCCACCTGCGGCGGCTCTACCCCGACTTGCGGATGGCCACCACCTACTTCACCATGGGCGCCTTCCGCACGGGCGGCACGGCCGCGGGCAATATGGTGCTGCTGGGCAGCGAACTGGCCCTGGCCGATGCAACCACGAACACCACCGAATTTGGCCCCGACCTGGCCCCACTAAAAGCGCACATCGCCGCTAAAACCGAGGCGGACGTGCTCTTCACCGTGGTCCACGAGTACGTCCACACCCAGCAGAAAACTACCCTAGGTAACACGCTGCTGGCCCAGTGCGTGCTGGAGGGGGTAGCCGAGTTTGTGGCTGTCACCGCCACGGGCCACCGGTCCACGCTGCCGGCCCTGGCCTACGGCGCGGCTAATGCGGCCAAGGTCAAGCAGCGCTTTGGAGCGCACCTGTTGAATCCTTCCCCCGGTTTTTGGCTCTACAGCAACGAGCCAAACGAGTTTGACACGCGCGATTTGGGCTACTATGTCGGCTACGCCCTGTGCCAGGGGTACTACGAGCGAGCAGGCGACAAAAAAGGAGCGATCAAAACCATGATCGAGCTCGACTACAACGACGAGGCAGCCCTGCTCGCCTTTGTGGACCAGGCCGGCTACTTTTCGCAGGCCAGTGCGCAACTCAAAGCTGGCTTTGGGGCCGGTCGGCCCCGCGTGCTCGGGTTTACCCGTGGAGCCGGGCCGGCGGCCGTGACGCCTGGGCGGTCGACCATAACGCTCACTTTTTCCAGTCCCATGGACCCGCAGTACCGCAACTTCGAGCTGGGGCCTTTGGGGGTCGACCACCTGCTGCGCGTGCAGCGGTTTCTGGGCTTCTCGGCGGACGGCACTACTGCCACGGTTGAGGTAGTGGTGCAGCCCAACCGGCACTACCAGCTGCTGGTGGGCGACGGATTCCGGAGCCGGGATGGCCGGTCCTTGCAGCCCTTTTTGATCGATTTCACTAGCGCAGCAAACTAAACCACGGGCGGGCGTACTTGCTATAAACAGGCGTAGTCTGCTGTTCGGACCGTTTCGCTAAACGATAGGCCGCGGGTACATCCCCCTTGCCGCTCCGTTGGTTTCAGACGCGCTACCCCTGTTT
>NZ_JADQDQ010000022.1 GCF_015694725.1 Hymenobacter jeongseonensis
GGAACTGGATGACAAAGCATCTAAAATCAGGCAAACCCTTTTGCACTGAATCAGCAGAGTTTACCATCAGACCCTTTGGCTAAACAGTCAAGAAAGAAGCCCAATACTGAGCCGGGCGTACCTTGGACGCACTTCGCCGCTGGTCTTTGCCCGATGGAAATCGACACGAACCCCCTGTTTTCGCAGCCCGCCAATGTCTTGCACATCACGACCCTGGACGCGGGGTGGCGGGACAAGGACACGGTGCTGCTGCACGCCTGCTTTCAACTGCTGACCGACTTTCTGGCCGAGGAGGCGCTCCTGCCCATTGACTGGGACGAATCGGCCGAGCACCGGCACGCCAAAGCGGAAATCGATGCCTTGACGGCGTGGTGGGCCCAGCGGGCCGCGGCCGAAGCGGCTGAGGTCGTGGACCCGATTTGGAGCCCGGGGCAGTACGAGACCGACAATCAAATGCTGGTGCGGCTCATCCAGGTAAGGCAGTATCTCTGGACCTGAAAACAGAGTAGCACACCTTTACCCTCTTTATCTTGAACCGCTACTTGTGGGCGCTCACCAGCCCAGCTAATAGAGCCTAAAGTTCAGAATGAGTTTACAAAACTCGTTCACCTTTCAAAGTTCACGAAACCCGGACTTGAGATGAGTTTCGTGAACTCCTTTTTCGTGAGTTCCTCTCGGACAAGTTGCTCCAGTCTATTCGCTGCGCTGGCTCATTAAAGCGCAATATTCGCTGCTGATGTAGCATTCCGTTTTAGGCAGGCTGTATCTTCGCCGTTATGCCCTCCTCTCCTACCGAAACCTCGCCCCTGAGCCTATTGCGCGAGCATTGGGGACATACGGCGTTCCGGCCGGGGCAGGAGGAAATCATCAATTCCGTCCTGAATGGGCACGACACGCTGGCGCTGCTGCCCACCGGGGGCGGCAAGAGCATCTGCTTCCAAGTGCCGGCTTTGGCGCGGCCGGGCATTTGCGTGGTGGTGTCGCCGCTCATTGCCTTGATGAAGGACCAAGTGGACAACCTGCGCAAGCGCGGGCTGAAGGCCGAGGCCATCTACGCGGGCATGAGCCACCAGGAAATCGACCACGCGCTGGATAATTGCGTGTACGGGCGCAGCGTGAAGTTCCTGTACGTCTCGCCCGAGCGGCTGCTCACGGAGCTGTTTCAGGTGCGGGTGGCCAAGATGAACGTGGGGCTACTGGCCATCGACGAAGCGCACTGCCTGTCGCAGTGGGGCTACGATTTCCGGCCGCCCTACCTGCGCATTGCCGAATTGCGCGAGAAGCTGCCGGCGGGTGTGCCGGTGATTGCCCTCACGGCCACGGCCACCGCCCAAGTGCAGGCCGACATCGTGGAGAAGCTCAAGTTTCGGGCGGGTCACGGCGTGTTTCGGCAAAGCTTTGCGCGGCCCAAGCTGTCGTACTCGGTGCTGCACACGGAGGACAAGCTGCGCCGGCTGCTGGAAGTGGTGCGCGGCGTGGGGCCCACCAAAACCGGCATCGTGTACGCCCGCACGCGCCGCCAGACCGAGGACACGGCCGCTTTCCTGCAGCAGCACAAGTTCTCGGCGGTGGCCTACCACGCGGGGCTGCCTTCGGAAAAGCGCACCCAGGTGCAGCAGGATTGGATTGCCGACAAAACCCGCCTCATTGTGGCCACCAATGCCTTTGGCATGGGCATAGACAAGCCCGACGTGCGCCTCGTGGTTCACCTCGATGCGCCCGACACGCTGGAGGCCTATTACCAGGAGGCCGGCCGGGCCGGGCGCGACGGCCAGTACGGTTTCGCGGTGCTGCTGGCCGGGCCCAACGATGCCGACGAGCTGCGCCGCCGCACCAACCAGTCGTTTCCGCCGCTCGATACGGTGCGGCGCGTGTACCAGGCGCTGGCCAACTACTCGCGCACGGCGGTGGGCGGCGGCGAGTTGGTCGCCTTCGAGTTCGACTTGCAGCAATTTGCCGAAACCTACCGCATCAAGGCCGTGGATGCGCACAACTCGCTGAAGATTTTGCAGCGCGAGGGCTTTGTGCAGCTCAACGAAGCGGTGAATACGCCGGCGCGGGTGCACCTCATCCTGAACCATCAGGATTTGTACGCTTTCCAAGTAGCCAATGCCCAGCACGACTTGCTGATAAAGTCCCTGCTGCGGCTGCACGGCGGCGAGCTGTTTGCCGATTTTCAGACCATTTCGGAGAATGCCGTGGCCACCCACCTGCGCCGCAGCGTGGTGGAGGTGCGCCAGCAGCTGCGCTACCTGCACACGGCCGGCATTCTGCACTACCAGCCCCGGCAGGAGTCGCCGCAGGCCCTGTTCACCACACCGCGCTTCGACGCGCCCAAGCTGCCCATCGACCAGGTGCGCATGACGGCGGCCCGCGACCTGGCCCGCCACAAAACCAACGCCGTGGGCCAGTATCTGAGCGGCACCCGCTGCCGACAGGTATTACTGCTCACGTATTTCGACGAAACCGACCCGGCCCGTTGCGGCGTGTGTGATATTTGCCTGGCCGATAAAAAAGCCGCGCAAGCCACGGCCGAAGCCCTTTCGCTGCGCGAGCCGGTGCTGGCGCACGTGCGCCAGGCGTCGCAGAGCCCGCGCGAGCTGTTGGCGGCTTTTGCTCCGCAGCAGGCCACGGCCGTCACGGCTACCGTGCGCGAACTCGTGGACCGCGGCGAGCTGGCTTATGCGCCCGATGGCAAGCTGCAACTCGCGCCTAAGCAAGGCTGAGTTCCGAAAGCTGGTTCGGATGCCCTGGCTAACTGGCGGCTTTTTCCGTCCTTGGCCTTATGAAATCTTTCCTTAATAACTTGCTACTGGCGGCGGCCCTGTCGGGTTTTGCTCTTGAAACGGACGCCCAACCCGTTGCCGCGCCGCCGGCTTGGGCCCAGAATGTGGTCTGGTATCAGATTTTTGTGGAGCGATTTGCCAACGGCGACCCCGCCAACGACCCCAAGCCCGAGAACATGAAGGCGGGTTCCTCGGCTGCTATTCCGGCCGATTGGCGCACCACGCCCTGGACGCACAACTGGTACGAACCCGATGCCTGGGCCAAAAAAGCCGGGCTCTCTTACAACGACAACATTGGCTTGCGGCGCTTCGGCGGCGATTTGCAGGGCATTTTCAACAAGCTCGATTACTTGCAGAAGCTGGGCATTACGGCCTTGTACCTGAACCCGATTAACGACGCGCCGTCGCTGCACAAGTACGACGCCCGCAGCTACCACCACGTCGATGTCAACTTTGGTCCTGACCCCGTGGGCGATGCCAAACTGATTGCCGCCGAAAACCCCGGCGATCCCGCCACTTGGGTGTGGACAGCCGCCGACCGGCAGTTTCTCAAGCTAGTGCAGGAAGTGCACCGCCGCGGCATGCGCATCATTCTGGATTACTCCTGGAACCACACCGGCACGCAGTTTTGGGCTTGGCAGGACATTGTGAAGAACCAGGAGAAGTCGCCGTTTCGGGAATGGTACGACGTGGTGACGTTTGACAATCCGGCCACGCCGCAGAACGAATTTGCCTATAAAGGCTGGGCCAATCTGGCGAGTCTGCCCGAAATCAAGAAGGTGGACGTGACCGGTGCACGGGTGAGCGGCCGGCCCTACGAAGGCACCCTCAACCCCGGCGCCAAGCAGCACGTGCTGGCCGTGACCAAGCGCTGGCTGGCCCCCGATGGCGACCCCAAAATGGGCATCGACGGCTACCGCCTCGACGTGGCCGACCAAGTGCCGATGGGCTTCTGGCGCGAGTACCACGCCTACGTGAAATCGGTGAAGCCCGAGGCGTATCTGGTGGGCGAAATCTGGTGGGAAAAATGGCCCAATAAGCTCATGGACCCCGTACCGTACGTGGATGCGGCGGGGATTTTCGATGCCGTGATGTTCTACCAGGTATATAAGCCCGCCCGCAGCTTTTTCGCGGCCCGCACCACCGACCATATTGACGCTGGGCAGTTGCGCGACAGCCTCCAATACCAGTGGAACCGCCTCACGCCGCCCACCCGCCGGGCCATGATGAACGTGAACGCCACCCACGATTCGCCCCGGCTGCTAACGTGCTTCTACAACCCCAGCCAGTACAAGTTCAAGGCCACGCCCCACGAC
Organism: Hymenobacter jeongseonensis; assembly: GCF_015694725.1. GTDB lineage: Bacteria > Bacteroidota > Bacteroidia > Cytophagales > Hymenobacteraceae > Hymenobacter > Hymenobacter jeongseonensis. The sequence continues at coordinate 4,103 of NZ_JADQDQ010000022.1, forward strand.
AACCCGGCTTACAAGACCGGCCGGCCCGATGCCGAAACCTACCAGCGCGCCCGCCTCTATTTGCTGCACCAGTTCACCTCCGTGGGCTCGCCCCAAATCTGGAACGGCGAGGAAATGGGCATGTGGGGCTCCGACGACCCCGATTGCCGCAAACCACTCTGGTGGCCAGAATTCAAATTCGAGCCCGAAACCCGCGCCAACTACCAGCCCGGCCCCAAAAGCTACGACCCGGTGGGCTTCAACGCCGCGCACTTTGCCTACTACCAACAACTTATTAAACTGCGAAAAACGCACCCGGTGCTGGCTAGCGGTGAGTTGGAATTCCTGACGGCGGCGGGTAATACGTTGGCCTACCGGCGTTTTGATGCTAGGAATCCAGCCCAGCAAGTGGTGGTGGTGTTTAACATGGACAGCAAGCCGCTGACCTACAAATTGCCCAAAGCCGGTGCCTGGACCAATCTACTCACCGGCAAAGCGGCCACGGCGAGTGTGGTACTGCCGCCACTGAGCGGAATGGCGCTGAAGCAATAACCGCTTTTACAAAAAGCATGATAGCCAGCTGTATAATATTCTGTCATGTGGAGCGCAGCGAAGCATCTTATCGCCGCAGAACAATTCGTTGTGGCGTGATAAAATGCTTCGCTGCGCTCTGCTTGACAGGCTTATGCTAAACTAAATTCCGGCAGCCGTGTACGCCTGGAAGCCGCCTTCCAGGTTGCGCACATTGGTGAAGCCTTGCTGGGAGAGGTAGGCTTTGGCCGAGGCCGAGCGGCCGCCGCCTTTGCAATGCACAATGACTTCTTGGTCCTTCAGCTCGTCGAGGTCGTCGAGTTTGTCGGGTAGCGAATTGAGGGGGATATTTTGGGCGCCGGGAATGCGGCCTTCCTCGTGCTCCCAGGTTTCGCGCACGTCGATGATGGTGGGCGTTTCGCCGGCTTGCTGGCGCTGGTGGAGTTCGGCAGGGGTGATATCGGGCATGGGTGGAACGATGAAATGAATGAGAAAAATGGGTAGGCGAAAGTACGGCTGAACTATTCTTGGTTTGGTAATGAGCGAGTCGTTCGTCTCCCACGGTCGAGTTGTTATCTTTGTTACTTCCCCCTCACGTTACGTTTATTTATGAAACACTTTTTCACTTCTTTGTGCTTGGCACTGGCCCTTCTGCCGGCTGCCTTGAGTGCCCAAACAGTGCCGGCGATGCCCGCCGCCCCCCCTGCCAACCTGCAAGGCGCCGCCCTGCGCGATTGGTACCGCACCAACTGGTACGATGGCAAACGCACGGTGCTGGACTACGGCACGGCCCGCGGCCGGATGTACAACTACGTCGACAATTTCAACAACAAAGTAACCTGCGTGTACTCGGGCTATGCCGAGAACGTGCCCTACAGTGCCAGCAGCACCAACACGGGCGTGGTAAATGACATCAACTGCGAGCACACCATTCCGCAGTCGTGGTTCAACGAAGTCACGCGCATGCGCTCCGACATCCACCACCTCTACCCCACCCGCATCCAGTGGAACTCGGACCGTGGCTCCGACCCATTTGCCGACATTCCGGATGCCACCACCACCGGCTGGCTGCGCGGCACCACCCGCCTGACGAGTATCCCGACGAGCAACATCGACGAGTACAGCGAGGACACCAACGCGCAATTTGAGCCCCGCGAAGACCACAAGGGCAACTTGGCCCGCTCGGCGTTCTACTTCTACACCGTGCATGCCAACGAAAATTTCGACGCTAGCCGGGGTGTTATCACTGCCTTGGCCGACTTGGCTACGTTGTACCGCTGGCACTTGGCCGACCCCGTGGATGCCCACGAAATCGAGCGCAACAACCGCGTGGCCGCCGTGCAGGGCAACTTCAACCCCTATATCGCTTATCCAGCTACAGTAGCCACGGCCTGGGGCTTTGCTCCCGCTGGCTCCGCCTTTAGCTTCGCTACGGCAACCGGTAGCCTTGCCGAAGGCAACACCGGCACCAGCACCTACACTTTCACCCTGAACCTGAGTGCCGCCGCCACGGCTGCCACCACTATTCAGGTGAATGCAAGCGTCAACTCGACGGCCACCAGCGGCACCGACTTCACCTTCGCCTCCCCCACCATCGTTACCTTCCCAGCCGGCAGCACCACCCAAACGGTGACCCTGACCGTGACCGGCGACACTCAGCCCGAAGCCGATGAAACGGTGGTCCTGACCCTGACCAACCCCAGCACCGGCAACAGCGTGGGCACTCCGACCTCGCACACGCTCACCATCACCAACGACGACGGCCAGGCCCCAACCTTGGCATTTGCCGCCGCCGCGGGCAGCTTGGCCGAAGGCAACACCGGCACCGCCACCTACACCGCCAACGTGACGCTGACCAATGCCAGCAGCCTCACTTTCCCCATCACAGTGCCCGTGACCGTGGATGCCGCCGGCACCACCGCCACCAGCCCCACCGACTACACCCTCAACACGACCACGCTCACCTTCGCCAGCGCCACGGCTCTCACCCAGCCCGTCACCGTGACGGTGGTGGGCGACCTCGCGTACGAGCCCAGCGAAACCGTGCGCCTGCTGTTGGGCACGCCTTCGTCGGCCACCATCATTGCGGGTCCCAGTGCGCACATCCTCACCATCGTGAACGATGAGGCCGCTCCAGCCGGTGCCCCCTGCACCAAGCCCTACTTCTCGCAATACATCGAGTCGGGCACGAACAACACCAAAGTGCTGGAGATTTTTAACCCGACTACTGCGCCCATGCCGCTGGCCGGCAAAAGCGTGGCCTTGTACGCCAACGGCGTTACCGCGGCGCCCACCGCCACGCTGCAGCTCACGGGCACCCTGGCGCCCGGCGATGTGTACGTCATTGTGAATTCGGGCGTGACCGACGCGGCCGTGGCGGCGCAGGCCGATGTGCAAAGCAACGTGGGCTTTTTCAATGGCGACGACGCCATTGTGCTGCTGGACGGCACCGATACGCTGGACGTAATCGGCGTAGTGGGCCAGCGCCCCACAGAATGGACCGTGCCCAACGGCTCGACCCTGAACAACACCCTCGTTCGCCTGCCCAACGTGAGCCAGGGCGGCCGCTGGAATGGCCCCTACGGCAGCGCCACATGGTCGGCCCTGGGCACCGATAACTACACCGGGGTGGGCAGCTACACCAGCACGGCCTGCGCCATCGTTACGGGTACCCGCACGGCAGCAGTGCGCCGCAATACCCTCGAAATCTATCCAAACCCGGCTACCACCACGGTGCAGCTGCGTTTGCCGGGCCTGCTCGCGGCCCAGCCTGCTACAGTGGCCGTGCTCGATATGCTGGGCCGCCCCGTGCGCCAGCGCACCGCCAAGCTCAGCGCAACCGAAGCCGCTCAGCTCGACCTCCGTGGCTTGCCCGCCGGCATCTACGCCGTGCGCGTGACCTGCGCCGATATCGACTACACGGGCCGCGTAGTGGTGCAGTAATTACCTCCACTTCCAACGCCAAAAGCCCCGACCGTGCTACACGGTCGGGGCTTTTTTTGCCTAAATCTATAGACATTGAGAACGTCACAAGGGCTCATGAAAGTCAAAAGGACATTGCAGCGGGTTTTGAAGACCTTACTAAATGGCTTCGCTGCATGTGTTAATGATGCAGATGCGGATTTAAGCCATAATGGCTTCGTATTCTGCGTGATGGCGTTTCACAAAGCCAGCCATGAAGGTGCAGCTTGTTTTCACCTTCAGGTTGTTCTCCTTGGCGAAGGCCAAGCCGGCGCGGGCTAGCTCGTCGGCCACGCCCTGCCCGCGCAGTTGTTCATCAACAAAGGTGTGCGTGAAATCAATAACGCCATCGATGGGCCGGGAATACGCCAGTTCGGCATCAAGCCCCTTGCGAAGCGTGGTAAATTCCTGGTTCTGGGCGTCGTGCTCAATGGAATTGCTCATAACCTAAAATGCAAAATAGTAACGTGTGGGGAATGAAAATGAGCGGCGGCGGGCTTGAAATCGACCGGCACCGGCTGGTTTGCGTACAGGAAGAGAAAGCCGGGCTTGGCCCGTTCAACTCTTCCTTTCTTCTTTCCCATGAGTACGCAAAACACTCCCAATCCGCCGGACAACGATTTTCGCCCTGAAGACCAGCAGGAACGTGCTGCTTCGGCTCGCCCCAACCCGAACGACCCGATTCTGAACGCCCAGCGCCCCAACTACGGTGAGTTTGGCGGCATCAACCCCACCGATTCCACCAGCGGCCAGACCGGTTCGGCCGTGCCGACGGCGCAAGCGCCCGGCCGCGACGGCTCGAACGATAACCCAGACGAATTCAGCGAGTTCCGCAGCCGCGAAAAGGATGCCCGCGATGCTCCCGCCAACCCCGCCGACCAGCCCGGCCACGTGGAGCAGAACCAAGACCCCGCCGCCGTGCGTGCCACCCAAGGCGAGGACAACGACGAGCAACGTGCCGCCTGGGCCAAAGACGACCCCCGCTGGGCCGGTGGCGGCAGCCACAACACCCGCGACGAATCGGCTAGCACCGATACCCACAAGTAAGATTGCTAGCTTCTCACTGACACCTGATTAATTGCCTTTCTTATGTCTCCTGAAAATCAAGACCAGCCCGAACACATCAGCCAAGACCCCAACAGCGGCGATGGTGCTTCTACCTCCATGCTCGACGCGGCTACTTATGGCCAGGTCTTGGACGACAACAACTCCTCAGGCCAGGAAAAAGCCGATGAGATGGATGACTCGCTGCGCGTAGATACGCAGGCACTGAACGCCGCCGGCCCCGCGCCTGCCTCCGACGAAAACCTGCCCCGCGAGCTGACCAACCCCAGTGACCGGGCCTACACGCTGCCCGAAGAGCAGGAACCTAAATAGGCTTTCTGTTCCAGAAAAAAACGGCTTCCATCACCCGATGGAAGCCGTTTTGCGTTTGGCCGCGTGCTACTACCTTGCTTCGTGTATTTGAGACACCTTCGCAGTCTCCCACCATTTGCTACCGGCAGGCAAAAGGTGGGCCTGACGCGAAAAAGGACAAACAAAATATGGGCGCTGAAAGGCGAAATATTGGTCAAATCAATCTTGTATTTGTCGTAGAAAATTATTAACTTTTGGTAATCATGAGGCCTAAATAAATAGGCGCTCAGGCGTAGCCAGGGGTGTGAAAAGTGCGACCCACGCGGGCAATATCCTGCGGCGACCAGCTTTGGTCCAGAACTGATGATGCTGTTGCAATAGCGAAGTCGGGATTAACCCGTTTGTTTCCCTTTTTTCCTCATTTATCATGGATACGCAACTACCTTCCACGCCGCAGGCCTCCGAACAAGACCCCCAAGCTCCGAACCAAGTATTAGAACCTGCCGTTCCGGTAGCAACTAGCCCCGCTCCCACTCCAGTGGCGGCAGTTGTCACTACGCCCGAAGCTAGTATTGTTATTACTTCCGTAGTGGCGGCAGCTCCTGCCCCGGCACCAGTGGCTGCTGCCCCCGCGCCGGCACTTGCTGCCCTACCGGCGCCCGCCGCCCCAGTGGCTGCCGCTGTGCCAGGTGCCCCTGCTGCCCCCATGGCAGGTGCCAGCGCCAACTATGCTGAAATTGGCAATGTAGCGGCCCCAGCGCCGGCCGAAAACCTCACCAAATTGACATTTTCTATTCCCATAGAAATATCCGTTAGCACTCCCCTGCAGCCTAATAGCCAGGTTGCGGCACCGACCAACAGCATTCCAGCCCCTACTGCTGCTAACGAGGCCACTGATGCCGCCCCCGCCGGAAAGGGAGCTATTGGATTCCAGTACACCGCCAGAAACAGCACGCCTGCCGACCCCAGCAACCAAGCCACGCTACCCGAACAGCCAGGACAGCAATAAATATTTGGCTCCAGGCGCCAGCCAAGGTCCGGCCCTATGGGGGGTGCCCTTCGCTGGCGCATATCAGTTCGCAGCTACCATTTCCAGCCCGCCTGCGCGCCAGTGTACCAATTGCGACCCGGTGCGGGCTGGAAATACCGTCCGCCGAAGGCATTCAGGTCGTTGCCCAGGCTGTAGTTCCGGTCGATGGCGTTGTCGAGGCCCGCGTATAAGTTCAGTTCCAGATGGCCAACCAGCGTGCGCCGCCAGCCGCCGCGCGCGCCAAATACCCAGTAGCCGGGCGCTTTCTCAGAGTTGGCGTCGTTGAGCACCACGGGGGCTTGGTGGCTCAGGTTGGGGCTGAAATAAAAGCCGAGTTGCTCGCTGAAATCCAGGCCGGCGCTGAGCGTGTTGGGGGTGGTGCCGGTGAGGCGGTTGCCGCGCAGGTCCTGCCCGCCGCTGGCGTAGCGGCCGAAGCGAAAGTCGTTGTGGGCGTAGCTGGCCCAGGCGCGCAAACCGTATTCAGTCGTCTGGGCAGCGCCGGCGGCCGCTGTTGGCAGGGCTTGCTGCCATAACCAGCCGCTGACGGCCGCTTCGAGACCGCGCTGGGTGGTGCGGCCAGTGTTGCGAAATACAACCACGCCTTGGTCGGTGGTGCTGCTGACCACGGTTTCGCGCAGTCGGAAATCAAAGGCGTTCAGCTCGTACCGCAGGCGGTTGGCGAAGGCACTGCCCCGCACGCCCACTTCGTAACTGATGCCACGTTCGGCTTGCAAGCTCTGGTTCAGGCTGGCATCTGAGGGCCGGATTTCCTCGATGGTGGGCGGCGAAAAGCCCGTGCTCACGCTGGCATAGGCCGAAAGCGTCGGGCTGAATTCTTTGAGCAGGGCCACGCGCGGCGATACTTCGGGCCGGAAATTCCGGCTGAATTCGTAGGTGTTGGGCTGCGTGGCGGCGTTGTTCACTCGGGCAATGCGGTAGTGGAGGCGGTTGTAGCTGGCAGCCACGGTCAATAGGAAATCGGCGGGCAGGCTGTAGTCGGCCTGGGCGAAAACAAAGCCGGTGCTCGTCGTGATTTCATCGTCGTAGCGCAGCGGGCCGGGCGTGCCGGCGTTGTTCTGGTAGCTGCGGCCGTTAGCAAAGCTGCCTTGGTACTCGCCGCCACCCTGCAATCGGAGCACGCGGCCGGCCAGTGCCGTGCGGTAGCTCAGGGCCGAGCGGCCACCCGCGCCCACGGCCGTGTTGCGCTCATAATCCACCAGATACGGCGTGCGAATGGCCGTACCGCTGCCGTAAAGGATGGTTTGCAACTCCAGTTTGTCGGTGAGCCGATACTGGTGCGTGAGGCCGAGCAAGCCGTAGCGCGAGGCGTAGAAAGCCCGCTGCGCCACCGTGCCGGGCGCAGTAGCCGTACCCGGCCGCGCCTGCCGCGGGTTGGCCGCAAACTGCGCCCGGGTGAGGCCGCCCGGCAGTTCGTAGTTGATATCGGTGTAGAGAAGATGGGCCGCCAGCGTGGTTTTGGGTGAGGCCACGGAACGTACATCCAACGCGAAAACGTCGCGCCTCAGGGCGCTTTGCTCGCGGTATCCGTCCAGTTCTTGGTGAGCGTATTGGGCACGCACGCTGCTGGTGGCGCTGCCCGTTTCAGCCGTGATGGTGCTACGGCGCAAGCCAAAGCTGCCCACCGTGGCGCCCACGGCTGCCCGGCTGGTGCCGGGCGCCACCTCCGGCGTGCCAAATAGGGCCACGCCGCCCGTGCCTGCGCCGTACACGCTGCCGGCCGGTCCTTTCAACACCTCCAGCCGCCCGATAATGGCGGGGTCCAGCAGGTTGAGCGGGGTGCTGCCGCTGGCTTCGGTGAAGGGGATGCCATTGTAGTACACCTTCACGTTGCGCACGCCAAAGGGCGAACGCAGCGTGCTGCCCCGAATACTGAGGCGGTAGCTGGCCGTGGCCCGCTCCTCAAGCCGCACGCCGGGCAGCGTGTTCACGGCTTGCGTGAGGGCAGCGGGGTTGAATTGCTGAATGACGCGGGCATCAATCACGCCGATGGCAGCGGCTGTGCGGCGCAGGGGCAACTGCTGGCCGTAGCCCGTCACGGTGGCTTCGGGCAGGGCCACAGCGCGGGTGGTATCGGCAGGAGTTTGGGCGAAAGCCTGCAGCTGCAGCAGCGCCAGTAGCAAGAAAAGTATGGGGTAACGAAGGGGCATGAACGTGGGAACAGACGCGTGACGAGGCAGACCAGCGGAGTACGCGAATTGTTGCTGGGCAACGGATTTTCTGGCAACTTTTTGCATTTCAGCCTTCGTGCCTGGCTCTCATCGCCCTGCAAAGACTACAGCGACGAAGCGGGTTGCCAACGGCTGCTGTCCACTTTTAATTTATCGATAAAAGGGTTAAATTGATGTAGTAATAAATAACACTAATCACCTCATCTATAACACCTTGCCATGATAGCCGAAGAAACCATTTCGCAGCTGGCGACTGACCTGCGGGGCAGGTTGGTGGAGCCACACCACGCCGAGTACGACGCGTGCCGCCGTGTGCACAACGGCATGATTGACAAGCGCCCGGCCGCCATTGCCTATTGCGCCGACGTGGCCGACGTGATGGCGTGCGTGAACTACGCCCGCGAGCACCACCTGTTGGTGGCCGTGCGCGGCGGCGGGCACAGCGCCGCCGGCATGGGCCTGTGCGACGAGGGGCTGGTGATTGACTTGTCGCAGCTGAACGGGGTGCATGTGGACCCCGACACCAAAACCGTGCGGGTGGAGGGCGGCTGCACGCTCGGCCAGCTCGACCACGTAACGCACGCTTTCGGCGTGATGGTGCCGAGCGGCATCATCTCGACCACCGGCGTGGGCGGCATCACGCTGGGCGGCGGGCTGGGGCATTTCACCCGCCAGTGCGGGTTGTCAATTGATAATTTACTGGAAGCCGACGTGGTGCTGGCCGACGGCCAGCTGGTAAAGGCTTCGGCCGAGGAAAATGCGGACTTGTTCTGGGCCCTGCGCGGCGGCGGCGGCAACTTTGGCATCGTCACCTCCTTTCTGTTTCGGTCGCACCCCATCAGCACGGTGCAGGCCGGGCCCATGCTCTGGGAGCTGCGCGACGCCCCCGCCGTGATGCGCTGGTACCGCGACTTCATCAAAACCGCGCCGGATGAGCTTGGCGGCTTTGCGGCCTTCCTCACGGTGCCGCCGGGGCCACCCTTCCCCGAGCACCTGCACCTGAAAAAGATGTTCGGCGTTGTGTGGAACTACACCGGCGCGCCGGACAAGGCGGAAGTTGAGTTTACGCACATCCGCAAAGCCTACCCGCCGGCCCTCGACCTGGTGGGGCCGCTACCCGTGCCGGCCCTGCAAGGCATGTTCGACGCGCTGGTGCCTCCCGGCTATCAGTATTATTGGAAGGCCGATTTCGTGAATGAGCTCAGCGACCAGGCCATCGACATCCACCTGCATTTTGCCGAGCTGCTGCCGACTCCGCTGTGCACCATGCACCTATACCCCATCAACGGGGCGGCGGCGCGCGTGGCCCCTGATGCCACCGCTTGGGCCTACCGCAACACCACGTGGTCGATGGTTATCCTGGGCGTAGACCCGGACCCGGCCAACAACGGCAAGTTCACGTCCTGGGCCAAAGAGTACTGGCAGGCGCTGCATTCGTATGGCGCCGGGGGTGCGTACGTCAACTTCATGATGGACGAAGGCACCGACCGCGTGAAGGCCACCTACGGCGACAACTACCCGCGCCTGGTGGAAATCAAATCCAAATACGACCCGCACAACCTGTTCCATGTCAACCAGAACATTGTGCCGCATAGCGATGGTGTGCCCCTAGGCTAACGTTGGCCTGCCCGCGCAGCAACCCGCCGTTTCTCTTCGGAGCGGCGGGTTTTTTCTGCGTTTTGTCGAACAATTTTCTGTAGAGAGGCAATATTTTGCATCTCCTTGCCCGCACCGTTCGCAGTTTGTAGTTCAGGCGGGAGACGCAAAATATTGCGTCTCTACATTCGTTCTGGCGCATCACTCTAGGATAAGCCGCGAATACTCTTCTGTAGAATAATGAACTTCTACCCACCCCGCCACCACCGGCGCAAGTTGCTGTTTCCGCCGGGCCTGCTGGCGCTGGCGGGGCTGCTGTGGCTGGGGTGCTTTTATATCCGCCAAGATTCACGGTTGAAAAGAGCCACAGTTCTCCAATTGACAGTACCTGAGCTGGATGAAGTTTATTTTGGTCACCCATTAACGGTACGTTATTTGGCTGGCATGCGTCAATGGCATACATTCAAGTTGATTGGAGTCACTTCATCAGATTTGATTACAGTACGCCAAGTTATAAGTTGTCTACCAACCTTATACAGTTCCCAAGATTCTATTCAAGGCGTGAAAGTTACGTTTGGCAGAAACTCAAAATACTCCGATTTGATACATATCCTTAGTGCCCTAAATCAAGCAGAGATAAATCGGTTTGCCTTTGAAACAAGAACCTCTCTACCGATTCTTTACATCATTGAAAATAGCTCTAGACGTTACGTTTTGCCACCTAAGTAATGAGAAATGCAATTTCTGTTAGCCCATTCCTGACACGCTTTCTTTACAGTTCATCTGCTTTGCTGGCCTTATCAACGTTCTGTTGATTCTGATTGCTAAGCCCCTTACATGCCTGCCCTCCCGCCCGACCTGCGCAAAGCCCTTTTCCAGCTTCCCGAAAAAGAAAAAGACCAACTCCTGGCCCGCCTCGTCGCCCTCGACCCAGTCCTGACCGAGCAGCTAGCTTACCGCCTACTGGAAGGCCCCGACGCACTGGAAACTCGCCGCGCCGTGCTGCGTGCCCAAGTCGACGACCCCGTGCGGGGCTTCCACCAAACGCCCAACGACTTGCTGGTGATTCTGCGGCAGTTGCAGGCGCGGCTGGCTTACCACACCCGGATTACCGAAGACGTTTTTGGGGAGATAGAACTGAGCTGGCGCCTCCTGGCCAACGTGTTTCGGCACCAGGCCGCCGTCACGGCGCGGCTGCACGGCCCCACGCAGCCGCTGCTCCAGCACCTCACCAAGCGCACCCACGAGGCCCTGAAGCAAACCGCCCGCCTGCACGAAGACTACCACCTGGAACTGGCCGCGACTGCCAACACCGTGTTGGCCGCGCTGTGGCAGTCGGGCGCGGCGCCGCTGGCCCGGGAAGCCGGATTGCCGAGGACTTTGGGCGGGTAAAGAGGGCGCAGTAGCGTGGACTCTGCGAGTCCGCGTTCTGGTTGTGCCGTTCGCGTCTCCTTCTGGCGGGCGCGGACTCGCAGAGTCCACGCTACTTACAGCGCCCGAAAAGATATGGGCATCGTCAACGTCACCCACACGGGCTGGCCGCCGATTTTGCCGGGGTTCCACCAAGGCATTAGGCGCACCAGGCGCAGCGCTTCTTCATCGAGGCCAGCCCCGAGGCCGCGCACCACCCGCGGGTTATGCAGCCGGCCTTCGGGGTCGACGGTGAACGTGAGGTAAACCTTACCCGACAGGCTTCGGTCGAGGGCAGCCGTTGGGTAATTGAGCCGGCTGGCCAGAAACGTTAGCAGGGCCCTATCGCCGCCGGGGAAAGTCGGCATTTCATCGGCGGTGAAGTACACGAGGGGCGCCGTGGGGCCGGGGCGGACCACTCCCCCAGGTTCGGGCACCGGCACTGTGGAGGCAACTGCAGCCGTTTGCGCGCTGGCGCGTTCAACCATTGCCGTTAGTAGTACGCCGGCTGAAACAAGGTATCGGAGCATGCGCCTGGGAGGGATAAAATTCTACGGCACAAATCTAACGGCCGCCCGTAAGCGCCGGGACTCCTTAGAATTACCCTTGCGTTGTGCTTGTGTTGGCCACCAGTTCAGCACCGAGCTGGTGGCGCCGAAGATATCCTTTCAGGCTCAAAGGCAGTACAACAAGCACGCCCGTTTTACTCGTCTTTCCTTCCTACTTCCCATTGCCATGTCCAGCACTCCCGGCCCCCATGCCCAGCGCCCGCCCCAGCTTTCTGAACACGACCTACGCCAAGCCCTCACCGAATTAGACACCAAAATCCAGACCCTGCACAACCGCGTCCACGCCACCGCCGCGGGGTCGCCCAACACGTACCAGGCCCACGCCGAGGCCTTGGAAGCCAAGCGTGCGCGCCTGGCCGAACAACTTGCGCAGTTCCCTACGCCCGCCGACGGCTCGGAGCCGAGCGTGTGGGCGCAGGTCCGGCAAGGAATTGAGCATTTGAGGGAGGATTTGCGAAAATTGCTGTAGCGCTTTTTTCTGCCTAATAAAGCCGTAACCCCCTGACTACTGTCTGCGTTTCAGTGGTGCAGGCCGAAGAAGAAAGACGGCTCGCCCCAACCTCGCTTTCCGCCTTTATTTTATTTCTTCAGCCATTATCACCATGAAAAAGCTGCTTCTCCTCCTGCTATTCCCCTTCCTGGCTTCCTCGGCCAGCTTCGCTCAAGACCCCAGCAAAAAGCGCTTGAAAGCCAAGCACCATTACGTGCACGCTTCCGAATCCTCGAAAGGCCGCACGTCAAAGGCGCGTTTCAGACCCGAGAACAACGTTCGCCCAACCCTCGACCTGAACCCCAAACGGCTGGAAAAATTCAAAACCGCCAAAGCCCCGAAGCCCTACACGTGGTCTAAAGGATACTAAAAAAGGGCCGCTGCTTCTCTGGAAGCAGCGGCCCTTTTTTCGTTTACTGTTTCCGGGCCTTAAGCGGGCTCGCGGAAGCCCACCCAGGTGAAGCGCTTGATAACGAACTCCGGATTGGTGAAGCTAGCGTTGCCGGCGGGGTTGCCCCCGGTCACGTGGAAGTCGGAAAAACCCGCGTTCTGGTTCACGTAGATGCCACCGGTGAGGTTGAAGCTGACGGGCGTGCCGGCCAGGCTCATCTCGTCCATAATCTGCTCCTTGATGGCCGTGTCGGTGGTGTACGCGCCGCAGGAAATAGCACCGTGCTCGCGGGCCAGTTGGGCCGCCAGCCGAATGCTCTCCTGGGTATCCTTGGTTTTGATGACCAGCATGATGGGACCAAAAAGCTCCTGGCTGTACTGCTCTACGCGGCTGGCGTCTACCTCGAAAATGCTGGGGGAACAGGTGCGGGCATTTTTGAACGTTGCATTATCCACGGTGCTGTGGGCCAGAATGCTGCGGCCGCCGTCGAAGGACAGCTGCTTCACTCGCTCGTGAGTGGCGGGGTTCTGAATGGCGCCCAGCACGTGCGCGCCGGCTTTGGGGTTGGTGGCCAGGCCCGTTACGGCAGCCGACAGCTTTTGCACCACTTCCTCGTAGGGCACTTGCGTGTCGCCCACCTTCACGCCCGTAGCGGGAATGAAGAAGTTCTGAGGCGCCGTGCACATCTGCCCCGAATAGAGACTCACGGAGAAAGCCAGGTTCTGGGCCACTTTGTCGAGGTCGTTGCAGCTGTCGATGATGATGCTGTTGACGCCGGTTTTCTCGGTGAATACCGTTTTGCCTTTCAGGCTCTCCACGTACTCGCCAAACTGCGAGCCGCCGGTGTAGTCAATCAGCTTGATGGCGGGGTCTTCGGCCAGCTCTTTGGTGATGAGGTGGTCGTCGGCGTCCACGCCCAGCTGGCAGATGTTGGGGTTCAGGCCGTGCTCTTTCAGTACTTTTTGCACCTCGGCCACCACAATGGCGATGGGCAGTACCGCCTTGGGATGGGGCTTGATGATGGTGGGGTTGCCGGTCACGAGCGAGGCAAACATGCCGGGCACCGTGTTCCAGGTTGGGAAGGTGGAGCAACCGATGACGAGGGCCAGGCCCTTGGGCACGGCGCGCCAGGTTTTGTGCAGGCTGATGCTGTACTTGCCCATGGGCTTCTCCCAGCGGGTTTCTTCGGGGAAGCGGGTTTGCTCCTCGTAGCCGGCCGCGATGGCCTCCAGAGCGCGGTCGGCGGCGTGGGGGCCGCTGGCCTGAAACGACATCATGTAGGCCTGCCCCGTGGTGTGCATGGTGGCGTAGGCGATTTCAAAGAAGCGGCTCTTCATGCCTTCCAGGGCCTCGGTGAGCAGGGCCGCGCGCAGGGCCGGCTTCACCTTGCGCCACTCCGCAAACGTCTCTTGGGCGTTGGCAACGAGCGTGGCGGGCGAGTAGAACGGGTATTTGATGTCGAGCGAAACCTGCTCGTAGGGCGACTCTTCCTGGCCGGCCCAGCCTTCGGGCTCGCCCTGCTGCAACTCGGCAAAATGCTGGCCGCGCATGGCGGCGAACTTCTCGCGGCCTTGGGCATCGGCGTCGGCCCCGTAAATGTCGGGCGACGGGTTTTCGGGGAAAGCGGCGAAGAAGGTGCGCCCGTGCAGGGCCTGCACAGCGGCGTCGAGGGTAGCTTGGTGCTTGGCAATCATCGTGGGTGGGAAGTAATCAGAAAGATGACGGTTGAACGGCCCAATTGCCGCACCGCAAGTTACAGCCCGCCGCCTAACTCGGCCGCCAAGCAGCCCAACAAGCGTGCTTCAAACCGGTCGCTTTGCAGTGTTTAGCCGGGCCCAAAAACTCTTTTAGCCAGTGATTTCCCTTGTTCCGCGACTTTTAATAATACTCCATCGCACCGAACGCGTAAAAACCCCGTAGATGGTTACCTTTACTACTGCTGAATATTCGTTACAACGCGCTATTTCTACTTGATGGGAAACATGTTACGTTCCTTATTATTGCTCGTCCTACTGGCCCTGGGTTGGTCTGCGGCTGCGGCGGCTGGCCCGCCCACCGTGCCCGGCCGTTTTGCCCTGAAGCTGAAGCCGGGCCAGCAGCCGGCAGCCTTGGAAATGGCGTTGCGCACGCTGGCCGCCCGCGAGGTCCGGCAGAAATTCCCCCGCACCTTGCCGCCCAACATCGAGAAGCCCGGCAGTGTCGACCTGCGCGGGATTTACCAGTTTCAGGTGCCCACCACCGTGTCCCTGGAGCGCATCCGCACGGTGCTGCTGGCCACCGGCGCGGTCGAGTACGTGGAGCCGCTTTACATCCGCTACCCGCAATACCAGCCCAACGACCCGCTGGCCGATTCCACCTTGACCAGCCTGTCGAAGAGCCAGTATTATCTGAAACAAATCAAGGCCTACCGGGCCTGGGACATCACCCGCGGCGACAGCTCCATTGTCATTGGCATCACCGACGGCGGGGTTCGCATGACCCACCAAGACTTGCGCCAACAGATTAAGCGCAACTACGCCGACCCCATCAATGGCATCGACGACGACGGCGACGGCTACGTGGACAATTTCAACGGTTGGGATTTGGCCAACAATGACAACGACCCGGGCTATGATATTAAAATCATTCACGGCTCGTTGGTAGCAGGCGTGTCTTCGGCCCACACCGACAACGGCGTGGGCATTGCGGGCACGGGCAACAAGTGCCGGTTTCTGCCCCTTAATATTTACCCGAACACCGCCAACGGAAATTTTGCCGGCATTGAGGCCGTCGTGTACGCCGCCGACCACAACTGCAAGGTCATTAACATGAGCTGGGGCTCGCCGGGCGGGTTTTCCCAGCTCGAACAGGACGCCATGACCTACGCCGCCGTGAACCGCGACGCCGTGCTCGTGGCGGCCGCCGGCAATACCAATGCCGACCTGATGTTTTACCCGGCTTCCTACGAACATGTGCTGTCGGTATCGGGCGTGAACAGCACCGACCAGAAAAGCCCCAATGCTACCTTCAGCCACCGGGTTGATTTGGTGGCGCCGGGCATCAGCATTCTCACCACCCAAGGCTACCACGCAAAGTCAGGTGGCGGGCAGGCCGAAGCGGACTACATTGCCGTGGGAGGCACCTCGTTTGCTGCGCCGTTGGTAGCCGGGGCAGCGGCATTGGTTCGTTGGAAATTCCCGCTCTTATCGGCCTCGCAGGTTGCGGCCCAGCTGCGCCAAACGACGGATAAAATCGATACCCTGCCTGCCAATGCCGCTTGGGTGAACCGCATGGGCACGGGCCGGCTCAACGTATTCCGGGCCCTGACCGAGCCCAGTCAGGAAGCCCGGGTAATGGCGAGCACTTTTGTCCCCGCTCGCGCCGTGTACCTCCCCGGCGACACCATTCGCCTGAGCGTGGCCGTGCAAAACTTGCTGCAGCCCATCGCCGGCCTCACCGTGACGCTTTCCTCGCTCTCGCCCCACATTACGGTCCGTCAGGGCACGTTTGTGGCGGGCGACATGGCTTCCCTGGCTCAGTCGAACAACGCCAGAAACCCCTTCCGGGTGGCGGTGGCCAGCAGCGGCATCCCGCTCAATACCACGGCCATCCTGCGGTATCACCTCACGGGCAGCGACGGCTACGAGTCCGAACAATTCGTGGAAATTGTGCTGAACCCCGACTACGTGGTGCTCGATGCCAACGACCTGAAAGTAACCCTGACCAGCCGCGGCAACCTGGCCTTCGATGACTTATTCGGCACCATTGGCACCGGCGTAACGTACCGGGGCAGCGGCAATATTCTCAGCGAAGGCGGCTTGATATTGGCTACGAGCTCCACCCGCGTGTCCGACCGCCTGCGCACCCGGTACGGCGATACGCGCCAGTCGTTTTTCAACAGCGCCCAGGTCGTGCGCCTGCAGCCCGGCCCGCGCGCTGACCAGGAGGCCCGCGCCATGTTTCAGGACACTATTCCGGCGGCCGGCGGCCTTACCCGCAGCGTTGGGGTTGCCGTACGCCAGCGGGCTTACGCCTGGTCTTCGCCCGGCCGGCGCGATTTTGTAGTGCTTGAATACACGCTCAAGAACCTCACGGCCGATACGCTGAAGCCGCTGTATGCGGGCTTGTTTATGGACTGGGACGTGCCCACGCAGGATGGCTCCGCCCGAAATGCCGCCGCCTGGGACGACACCCGCACCATGGGCTATTGCTACGCACTAGGCCAACAGAATACGCCTTCGCTGCCCGCTATTTACGCGGGGGTACAGTTTCTGCGGGGCGGTTCGCCCACGGCGTACTCGATAGACAACAACGCCCCCCTCGGGTCGGCTGTGAGCTTGGCAGATGGCTTCTCTCCCGCTGATAAGTTCATGACCCTCAGCAGTGGTACTTCCCAAAGCAATGTGGGCCTACCCGATGGCACCGATGTCTCGCAGGTGATTGGCACCCGGATAGCGACGCTGGCCCCGGGCGACTCGACGATAGTGGCGTTTGCCATGCTCTCGGCTCCTACCCTGTTGCAGCTGCAGGATGCGGCCGAATCGGCAACCATTGCCTATGCCACTACATTGCTTCCGACTCGCCCAAGCGCACGCGCCGTGGATTTTACCCTGTACCCCAACCCGACCAACGGGCCGCTTCAGGTAGAGCTACCCAAGAACTTTGGCGCGGCCAAGGTGCAGGTACTGGACATGACGGGCCGGTTAATAAAGAGTTTCCCGGTGGCGGGTACGCAATTCGAAACCAGTTTGGTTGGGCTGGAGCCAGGCCTGTACATGGTGCGTGCCATCGGGGCCACCCGGGTGGTGACCCGTTCAGTGTTACTGCGCTAACATCATACTAATGAGCGTATTGGAATGCCGCTAAATGGCATTCTTCTTTGTTCAAGTTCGGGCGTTGGTGGCTAACGACAAGGAGGAAATAAAGGAAAACAGCCCGGGTTTGCTCCATGGTGCGGTAGCAAACCCGGGCTGCTTGCTTTACTTCGCAGGCAACCGGGAAGCTGGGCATTTCGGCGCCCATGCCTACAACCAGTTTGAAATCTCAGTGCAGCTGCCACAGTTCGCCCCAGCCCGTGGTGTACAACGGCGAACGGTGCGCCGAACGCCCCGCCCAAACGGGTGCCTTATGCTGGCCATCCAACTCTTTGTGAGTTCCGGTAGCTGCCAAGTGGACGAACTGACGGCCAAAACGCGCATTTAGTTTGTCTACGGTCTTCATTAGTTGCTGGCTGCGCTGCTGGTCGGCCGCCGAACCGGAGAACAAACCCAACTGAACCTGGCCGACTGGTTCTACTCCGCTCAGCAGTACCCCGGCCCGGTGGTAGGCCATGCCTTCGCGCCGCAACTGTTGCAGCCCGCGCAGGGCCGCCTGCGTGAGGGTGCCCGTATCGTTGGAGCCTGTGGGCAGGCTGATAACGGCGTGGTAAGTCTTAGGGCCCGCAAGGGCGGCGTATCTGTCCGTGCCCAGAATTACGGTCACCAAGTGCGCGGCCAAGCCGTGGCGGCGCAGTTTTTCGGCGGCTTTGGCCGCGAAGGTGGCCACGGCCTCATTCAGCACCACCGCATCGTACTGCGGGCGGCCAAAGGAGCGAGTGCACGTGACACTGTGGCGGCCAGCAGTACTGGGAGCGGAATGTTCCTTTTCGTCCCACTGGGCGGGGTTCCACTCCAGGCAGGGCTGGCCGTGGAGCTCGCGCCAGAGCCGCTGCCCCACCACGCCGCCCATGTGGCGGCGCAGCCAGTGCTCCGGCATGGCGGCCAGGTCGGCCCCGGTGCCAATGCCCAGTTCGTTCAGCTTGCGGCCGTAGCGACGGCCCACCCCCCAAATGGTGTCCACTGGCACGTGCGCCAGGGCATTTTTCCACTGCGCTTCGGTGTGGAAGGCCAAAACACCTTCGGTTCCCAGTTTGCGGGCCAGGCGGTTGGCCAGTTTGGCCAGGGTTTTGGTGGGCGCCATGCCCACGCAGGTTGGAATGCCGGTGTCGCGGGCCACCGTCCGCTGCACCCGTTGGCCGTAGGCCAGCAGGTCGGGCGCCAGCAGACTCATGCCGCTGAAATCCAAAAAGGCTTCGTCGATGGAATACACTTCCACGCCCGCGGTGAATCGGCTCAGCACCTGCATGACGCGCCGGCTCATGTCGCCGTAGAGGGCATAATTCGACGAAAAAACCCGTACTTGGTGCTGCTCCAAGAGCGGGCGCACCAAGTGGTACGGCTCCCCCATTTTCAGGCCCAAATCTTTGGCCTCTTGCGACCTGGCAATCAGGCAGCCGTCGTTATTCGACAATACCACCACGGGCTTACCTTCCAGATTTGGCGCAAATACCCGCTCACAGGACACGTAGAAATTATTGCAATCAACCAGGGCGTACATCGTGAGGAAAGAACACAAAACAGGTATTACAATTTCGCTATCTGGTGGTTACCCAGCGCATGAATGACGTGCGTCACCACTCCCCACACCAGCAAGCCCACTTCGCGGTCTACCGCCACGGGGGCATAGCGAGCATTTTCGGCTACCAGCCAGCGCTGCCCACCCCGCAGTTGCAAGCGCTTGATGGTGTGCTCGCCCTCTACCACCGCCACCACAATACTGCCTTCACGGGGCGCGAGGGCGCGGTCTACGGCTACTAAATCGCCGGGATGAATGCCGGCCCCAATCATGGAGTCGCCACTCACACGGGCCAGAAAAGTGGAAGCCGGGTGCCGGAATAAGTGCTTGGTGAGGTCGAGCGGGGCATCGAGGTGGTCGTCGGCCGGCGAAGGGAAGCCCGCCGGGATGGGGCAACCGAAAAGGGGCAGTTCACGGGTGGGGAACTGAGCGGCCGGAATAAAATCCTGAAGGGATGCAAGCATAAGTGCCCAACTGCGTCTATGATGACGAGTTGGGGCTGCTATTTACTAATTTATTTAGTAAATTGTTTTCCTATACCCTTAGAATCCGCATTGTCGTGGTTCGCGTATGTTAGTAAGCTCCACAAGATAGTGATGTTGGATTAGAACAATCGAACCGATTCTCTCCAAAAAAGACTAAAAAATTTATTTCCAATCTTTTTAGTTTGTCGTAAATTTTGTAACTTTGGTTATGTCAAAAGTCAAACTCCCTACGCCGCTGCCGGTGCAGCAATTTGCCCGTTGCGTGAACGATGCGCAACGCCCTGCCGACTTTGTGGGCGACTGGCCCGAGGCCGGCCGCGTGTATGCGGTGCGCGTCTTGCCACACGTGCGCACCAAGCAGCCTCAGGTGCACATCCTGGGTTTTTACGCCGAGCGGCCTTACGGCGCTTTTGCGGCCCATCGTTTTGAGCAGGTAGCCGATGTCTGGCTTAATTAACCCTTCCTAAACTGTCGGTTCGATGGTTCCACCCATTTTGGCCCCGTTGGCGTTGCAGCCGACGGGGCTGGTTTGTTTTTTATGAAGCTACGCAGACGGGTAGCTTAGGCGTAACGGGTATCAACTTAATTCCCAACGCGCGGGCTACACAGCAATGCTACTTGCCGTACTGGTAGAAAATCCCCGTATCAGAGGGCGTCCAGAGGCAGGCTTTCTGGCCGCTGGCTTTGAGGGCGTCGTTGGTCCAGGTGTTGCAGGTATAAAGGAAGCTGTAAACGCGGTGGGCTTCGTAGAAAGCATCGTTGTTGCCGTAGCTGTGGCCTTTGATGTGCTGGGTGCGGCCGGCGGCATCGTAGCGGAAGCTGGCTTGGATGTAACGAATGAGCCGGGCGTACTCGGCATTGCTCAGGTAGAGCGGCACGGTGTCGGGGCCGGGCGCCAACTCGTGCAGGTAGGTGGTGTGCATGGCCGCCGAGCCCAGCCAAA
Organism: Hymenobacter jeongseonensis; assembly: GCF_015694725.1. Lineage (GTDB taxonomy): Bacteria > Bacteroidota > Bacteroidia > Cytophagales > Hymenobacteraceae > Hymenobacter > Hymenobacter jeongseonensis. Next base: position 24,405 of record NZ_JADQDQ010000022.1, read on the forward strand.
ACGCAGCCACGAACGCCGTGCTGAATTTCAGGTCGGCCCAGGTGGGCGTGTCGAGGTAAAAGCCCTTGTCGCCCCAGCCGAAGGCGATGTAGCGCGCGCCAGTATCACCGGAGGGAACGTTGCTGAACGGCAGTTCTAGGCTCCAGTCTTTCTGCGGGCTTTTAACGGGCACCACGATGTCGGTGTGCACGCCGTTGGTGTGGAGGTACACCAGCACGTCGGGCGAGGCATTGGGGTCTGCCTTGTCCACCGTAATCCGCGAAAGCACAAAAGCGGCCCCCACGTACAGGCCCGCCGCGGCCACAATCGTGCCGGCGGCGTAGCCCACCGGTTTCAATACTTTGCGAAGAAGAGACGGCATTGGGGAAGCGGGGGAATGGGAGCAAAAAAATGGAAAGAAGTCGGGCACTAAGCCCAACCGTGTCGGGTCCGCTGTACGGAGCCCGCTGCAGGTCGTTGCCGGTCCTGAAAATTGCGTAAGGCCGGCCGCGGCCCGGGCCATGCCCTAAAACAGGTCGCAGTACCAGAATCCCGTGTCGAATGGACTGGGTTCGTCCGGCTCGGCGCAGTCGTAGCCGGCGTCATCGGTTTTAGGAGCAGGCGTGTATTTGCGGTACACTATTTCACCTTTTTCAAAGGCAACGGGCTGCTTAAAGATGGGGCCGTCGAACACGAAGGTGTGGAACTCGCCGTTCTCGCCGCAGGGGTCCACGGTAGCCGGCAGGTCGCGCAAAAACCCCTCGTCGATTACCCGGCCCACAAAGCTTTGGTCCAGAAATTTCTCGTTGACGCAGGTGGTAATGGTTTTGAAGCCCAAGTCCAGAAACTGGCGAATGAGCACCGCCGTGGGCACGCCCCACAGCGGAAACACGGCCTGCAAATGCAGTTTGGCAAGTTGCTCTTCGCGGTAGCGGCGCAGGTCTTTCAGGAAAATATCACCGAAAATGGAGACCGTGGCGCCCCGCCGCTGCGCGTCTTGCAGCGTGCTGGTCATTTGCTGCTCGTAAGCTTCCATGGTGGGCATTTCGGGCAGGAACAGCTTGCGGCACGGCAGCCCAATGCTGGCGGCTTGCTGGTCGAGCAGCCCGACGCGCACGCCGTGCATGGAAATGCGCTGATACGGCTCGCTGACGGTGGTAAGCAGCTCCAGAATGTCGTATTGGCCGCCTTGCAACACTTTGTGCAGCGCCAGCGCCGAATCCTTGCCCCCGCTCCAGTTGAATAGTGCTTGCTGCTTCATTTCAGGCAAAGAAACCGGGTAACGCAGCAGCAGGCAAGCATTTGAAGCTGCTAACGAAACGTCGGCTTTGTTGCCCCTAGCTAATTGATACGCGATGCCATTTGACCACTCAGAAGATGGATGCAGGAAAAAAAGCCTCTTTACTCGCCAACAGATATGGACTTGGCTTTCACCACCTGCCGCACGACTACACCTGCAACCTACCCGCGTAGTATTCCCAATTCCCAGAAGCTATTGGCTTGGCAAGCTTTTGTCCATCCACACTGCCATAACCAAACCAGTATTAGCTAATTAATATAATCATGTCTCAAAACCAACGTCAATAATTAAGCACAACACTAGTTTATTAGCGACTTGCTAATTTCATAACATCAGCTAGGCAGCATTTACCAAGTTCTATACTTATCAATGAGAAGGAATCCTAAACTGATTATCATTAAACATTATACTTCCGCTCAGAAAAAGGTATTTAACGCATACCATATCCGCATATTTATCAGCAAGCCCCTGTATTAAACGCAATTCATATCAGCATTTGTCACATAAATTCGTTTTTTCGCGAATAATTTTTTTTATCAAAATGGTTACAGTGTACCTTTAAAATACCGCTACATATTCATTGTAGCGCAAACGGAAGAAGCTGAATGGCAAGAATATTTGTCTAGTAAATACATTATCACAAGCAAAAACTCTTTTATGAATAATATATTAAAGTTTGACACTTCTTTTTGCCTCATTCAGCAAATCAGACTTGCTCACGCAATTTGCGAATCTAAGTTTTTGGTTAGCATAACTCCTTCTGAAATTTATAAACTTCAAAATTTGAAGAGGAAGTTCCGAATGCATTTTGTGAGCAGCAATGAGGTTTTGGGTGGACTATCTGCTCACATTGAGATAGACCATACGCTACCTAAGACTTCTATTGGGGCAATACACAGGCCGTTAGTATTTCCACACGCAATTACGCAATACTGCAAATCTATTTGGAATGAGGCCAGGCCTACTAGATATACATTTACTGGCTTGATTACAGAGAGCAGAAAACTATGTCTGCAAAAATTTATCACAAACAATGTGAAAACTGATTCCTTCCAGGAATTGGATTTTGAGACTCCATTTTTCAAAATAAGAAAAAGGATTTTCTCACTATTCGGCATTGACAATAGCATTCGTAAAGAAATAGGTGATTTGGTGATTTGCTCATCAACAAGAGGCCGTAAATACCCCGAAAAGTCGTGGGATGAAGGTTATTATAAAGAACTTGCTGAATCTGCTTTTGTCTTGTGTCCAAGCGGTGATTATGTCTGGTCGTATCGATTTTTTGAAGCAATACTGTGCGGGGCGATACCCATAATTGAGGAGAATTGCGCTGCATACGAAGGATTTAAATTCTTCTACATGCATGACATGCTCAAGGATACTAGCTATTCACGGGCTGACGCGGAATACAATTATCAATTATGTTTAAAAAGGATAACCATTCCCACACCTGAATTAAACAGAGAACTAGAGGCTATCGCTAATTCGTATGCACAACACGAAAACGGCTAAGATATAGGAAAGCCATGATGGCAATACCAGTTGGATATCAGGTGATATCAGGTGATATCACAACTCGCGCTCTCCCGGCAACTTTTTCCGGCGCCAGCCGAACAAGGGAGCCATGCATTTTTCCATTATTACCCCCACCCACCAGCGCCGGGCCCTGCTGCCCGAAGCCGTGGCCAGTGTGCGGGCCATCGTCAGTGCCCCGCTCGATTTCTCCTTCGAACACCTGATTTACGACAACGGCTCGCGCGACGGCACGGCCGCTTACCTGCGCGAAGCCGCTGCCCAGCCCGGCCCGCCCTTGCGCCATTGGCACCACCCCGGCCGCCAGTTGGCCGGCCTGGCCCGCAACCAGCTCATCCAAGAAGCCGCGCCCGAGGCCTGGTTGGTGCCGCTCGATGACGACGACATTATGCTGCAGCGCACGCTGCACCACTACGCCGCCCAAATCCTGGCCCACCCCGGCCGGCCGTGGTTCGTGGCCGATTTTCTGCGCGTGGACGAGCAGGGCCGCTACCTGCCCAATGAGGACTACTACGCCTGGCAGTTTGACACGCCTACCGATATGCTGCGGGCCATCTTCCGGGCGGAGCATTTCATTCAGGGCAACGTGTGCTACAGCCGCGCTTTCCTCGACGAAGTAGGGGGCTACGACGCCGAGCTGCCCATGGCCGAAGACTTGGACCTGTACGTGCGCTTCCTGCTAGCCGGGCAGCTGCCGGTGCTGTGCCCGCACATCAGCCACTTGCACCGCTTTCATGCCAGCAACGTGAGCATTGGCGTGGATGCCGACAAACACAACGCCGACCTGCGGGTGATTTACCAGAAATACAGCAAGCAGCTGCAGAAGCTGGGGATTGAAGCACCAGGAAAATAGGCGGCTCCGTATTTTTGGGTTTTAGCCCGCCATGTCCGCCCCCGTTTCCTCCGAAGAAGAAGTGTACACCATCCCGGCCACGTACCGCAAGATGGAAAACACGCACATCCTGTTTTGGCTGGTGAAAGACATCAGCTGGTGCATGATTTGGAAAACCCTGGGCCTGCTCATGGTAGTGCCCACGCTGGGCATTGCCATCGTTATTGCCTGGCGCACCCGGGCCTACAAGTCAGAGCTGGCCCACAACCTGGCCATCGTGTTTTGGATTACGGCCAACTCCTACTGGATGGGCAGCGAGTTTTTCGGTTTCGACACCGTGCAAGTGGCGCCCCACGTCACGGGCAAGCACTTGGCGTTGGTGCCCTTTCTGATTGGGCTGGGTATTTTGGCCTATTACTACCTGGTGCAAAAGCCCCGCGAGGGCCGGATAGCAGCCGTGGCGAAGCTGTAGCGCGGACTTTCAGTCCGCGTCCAAGCGCCGTTCGGTTTTCGTTTCATTGTCCGCTGCGGACGCGGACTGCAAAGTCCCTGCCGGGCACGGCCGCGCTATATTTCGGCTATGACTCCCGAAGAACAGCAAGCATACCTCGAAATGCAAGCCTGGCAGCAGCAAATGCAGCGGCCGCCTTCTTTCATGAACCGCTTCACCCGCCGGGTGCAGGTCCGGCTCAATGCCTTGCTGCCTGAGCGGGTGCACCAAGCCATCACGGCCGCCATCAAGCAGATGGTGCGGGGCGTGTTGTTCGGCTCCCAACACACCACCCGCCAGCCGCTGGTGGCCTCCACCCTGGAGGCGCGGGAATACGTGGTACGCAACCACGTACGCAACTACCGCACCATGGCTACCACCGAAGGCGCCATCACGGGCGCGGGCGGTTTTCTGCTTGGCCTCGCCGATTTCCCCCTTCTGCTGAGCATCAAAATCAAGCTCCTTTTCGATGTAGCGGCGCTCTATGGCTACGACGTGAAGGACTACACCGAGCGGCTGTACATGCTGCACGTGTTCCAACTGGCCTTCAGCAGCCAGCATACCCGCAACGATACTTATCGCCGCCTCGCTGATTGGGAAAGTTACCGCCACACCCTGCCCACCGATGTCCACGAGTTTGATTGGCGCACCTTCCAGCAGGAATACCGCGACTACATCGACCTGGCCAAGATGGCCCAGTTAGTCCCGGTAATCGGGGCCGCCGTGGGCGCCGTGGCCAACTACCGCCTCATCGACCAACTCGGCACCACGGCCATGAACTGCTACCGCATGCGGCATTTCGCGGCGGAGAAAGAGCCACGGCTATTTGAGTAGCGTTACGAGAAAATACGCCATTATGGCTGCTGGAAATACTTGTCGATTTCTGGCCGGTGGTAATCTACTATCCAAGCACTCCTTTCGATATACAACTTTCTGATTGAGTCGGCCGAATTACTATCTATTAAACAGCCCCGGTCGTCATACATGCGAAAAATGCGGTCAGTTTGAGGATTAATGAAATAAATTCGTTGGGTAATTGCTGGCTCGAATCCCATTTCTGCATTAGCAAGTGCCGTCAAGATATTATTAATCTGAATTTCCGACACTTTAACCTTTCCAATAATTATCCTAGCCTCTATTTCCGACTTGATTTCGGCGCCAGACTCATCTGTGTAAGAACATCCGTTATCAATTACTTCAAGCTGGTTATAAAACGTTGCAAATAGTAATTTTGGAAATTGCTCAGCTAAATAATTAGGCGTTTCATTAAATAAGCTGTCTCCTTGGTATTCGTAGATTAGCACCCATATTTCATCAGAAACATTTTCAAAAGTTTCCCTAAATAGCGTCAGTGCGCGTTGGGAGGCTTGTTCGACACGGGCCACGGTGGCATTCGGCAATTCCCCGCCAAGGTCAAACCGAATATGCACTTGGCCACCAATCGAGTAATCACAGTTAATTTCGTTAGTGGCGTAAGGCTCGTGAATGCCAAAAGTCTGCTGCAAATACCCCTGTAATTCCGCCTTCATAAAGTCAACATTAATGTAAATAAAACGGCCGCCCCAGTTTCCTGAGGCGGCCGTTACTACTTAAGCGGCTAGAGCAACAGAATTACCGCTGCGCCGTGCTGCTTTCCTTCAAGCGAATCAGGTTCAGGGCCGAGCCGGCTTTGAACCACTCGATTTGACCTTCGTTGTAGGTGTGGTTCAACGTAATCAAGTCGGTGTCGCCGTCGGCGTGGTGCAGGCGGGCTTGCAGGGGCTGACCGGGGGTGAACGTGGTCAGGCCGAGGATGTCGATGGTGTCGCCTTCCTCAATCAGGTCGTAGTCGGCCTTGTTGGCGAAAGTCAGGCCCAGCATGCCCTGCTTCTTCAGGTTGGTTTCGTGGATACGCGCGAAGCTCTTCACAATCACGGCGCGCACGCCGAGGTGGCGGGGCTCCATGGCGGCGTGCTCACGCGAGCTGCCTTCGCCGTAGTTCTCATCGCCCACTACTACCGTGCCGATGCCCATGCTCTTGTAGCCACGTGCGGCCTGGGGCACGGTGGTGTAGCCGTCGCCCTGGGTCGAGAAGTCCTTCACCTCGTTGGCCTTGCCATTGAAGGCGTTGGTAGCCCCAATGAGCATGTTGTTGGAGATGTTGTCCAAATGGCCACGGTACTTCAACCACGGGCCGGCCATTGAAATGTGGTCCGTCGTGCACTTGCCCTGGGCCTTGATGAGCAGGCGCAACCCTTTCAGGTCGGTGCCTTCCCACGGCTTGAAAGGCTCGAGCAACTCGAGGCGGTCGGAACTGGGGCTCACCAGCACTTGCACGCCACTGCCATCGGCGGCGGGCGCCTGGAAGCCGGCATCCTCCACGGCGAAGCCCTGGGGGGGCATTTCCACGCCACGGGGCTCGTCGAATTTCACGGGACCGTTGGCTCCCTGCAGGGTATCGGTAAGGGGGTTGAAGGTCAGGTCGCCGGCAATGGCGAAGGCCGTCACGATTTCCGGCGAGGCCACGAAAGCGTGGGTGTTCGGGTTGCCGTCGTTGCGCTTGGCGAAGTTGCGGTTGAAGCTCGTGATGATGGAGTTCTTGCGCTTGGGGTCGTCGGTGTGGCGGGCCCACTGGCCGATGCACGGACCGCAGGCATTGGCCAGCACTACGCCGCCCATCTGCGAGAAGGTGTCGAGGAGGCCGTCGCGGGCCACGGTGTAGCGCACCAGTTCCGAGCCGGGCGTGATGGTGAACTCGGCGTTCACGGTCAGGCCTTTCGACACGGCCTGGGCGGCAATGCTGGCAGCACGGGTAATGTCCTCATAGCTTGAGTTGGTGCATGAGCCGATGAGTCCTACTTCCAGCTTCTCGGGCCAGCCGTGCTCTTTCACGGCCGCAGCAAACTCCGAGATGGGCCAGGCGGCGTCCGGCGTGAACGGACCGTTCACGTAAGGCTCCAGCGTGTTCAGGTCGATTTCGATGAGCTGGTCGTAGAAACGCTCGGGCTGAGCGTATACTTCGTCATCGGCGCGCAGGTGCTGGCGCACGGCGGCGGCGGCATCGGCAATTTCGGCGCGGCCGGTGCCGCGCAGGTAGTCGCCCATTTTTTCGTCGTAGGCAAACACCGACGTGGTGGCGCCAATTTCAGCGCCCATGTTGCAAATGGTGCCTTTGCCGGTGGCCGAGAGGCTTTCGGCACCGTCGCCGAAATATTCTACAATGGCACCGGTGCCGCCTTTCACGGTCAGGATGCCGGCCACTTTCAAAATCACGTCTTTAGCCGAAGTCCAACCGCTCATTTTACCGGTCAGCTTCACGCCAATCACCTTCGGGAATTTCAGCTCCCAGGCCATGCCGGCCATTACGTCCACGGCATCGGCACCGCCTACGCCGATGGCCACCATACCCAGGCCGCCCGCGTTGGGGGTGTGGGAGTCGGTGCCAATCATCATGCCGCCGGGGAAGGCGTAGTTCTCGAGCACCACTTGGTGAATGATGCCGGCGCCGGGCTTCCAGAAGCCGATGCCGTACTTGTTGGAAACCGAGGCCAGGAAGTCGTAAACCTCCTTGTTTTCGGTGTTGGCTTCGGCCAAGTCGGCGGTGGCGCCATCCTTTGCCTGAATCAGGTGGTCGCAGTGCACGGTGCTGGGCACGGCGGCCGTGGCCTTGCCGGCCTGCATGAACTGGAGCAGCGCCATTTGGGCGGTGGCATCCTGCATGGCCACCCGGTCGGGGGCGAAATCGACGTAGGAAACGCCGCGCTCGTACGCATGCTTTACTTCGCCCCCGAAGAGGTGGGCGTAGAGGATTTTCTCGGTGAGGGTGAGCGGGCGCGCCACCGCGGCGCGGGCCGCCTCGATGCGGGAACCCATGCCGGCGTACACGGCGCGAATCATTTCCAGGTCGAAAGCCATAGGATACTTAGGTAAAAGAGTGGTGGTGCAAATGTAGTACCTGCGCTAAGTTGTACCTAGCCGGAAGGCGGCAATAGCATTTTGGGAGCGTTCCACTATGGGTAACGTAGGTTTCCAGGGTAGCGTTGGGATTGGTGCCGTGATTGGCGGCGCGGACCGGCGCGGCCGGTTCTATTGGGGAGACGGGTGGAAATGCCGGCATTCCCGTTGCACATTTGCCCTGCTATGAATGCAATTTTCCTACGTCAACTGGTAGTTGCCTTTGCCGGCCTACTGCTAGGCTGCCAGCCGAATACGTCCACTCAGCCGGAAACAGCAGTTGCTGCTGATGCTGTCGCCGCTTCTGTACTAACTCCCGGGGCCTGGCGCGGGGTGCTAGCGGTGCAGGGACAGGAAATCCCGTTTTTGTTTAAGGTCAAGACCGAAGCCGGTAAGCCAGTGGTTTACCTTGTTAATAATGGCTTGGAAGGCCAACAGCAACTGCGCTGCGACAGAATCTCAGTAGCGGGCGACTCTGTAACTATTCGTTTGCACGGGGCAAATGCGGCACTGATAGTGCGGGCCAATGGCACGAACAAGCTGAAAGGAACTTGGGTAAAGTATGGTAAGAAAACATCATACCGCGTACCGCTGAATGCTGAAGCAGGTGAACAGCCGCTTTTTACTGAGGATGATTTCTCGGCAGGCAAAGTGCTTCCCACAATACATATAGCTATGGTGAAAGGGGCCACTTACAAAACACGATTCCGAGATAATGACGGCAATGTCTATCCAGCAGTAGGGACAATCAAAGCTGGAAAATGTACTACTCCCCAAAAACTGGACAGTTTAGGCGGGGTTTGTTAAGCAAATTGAAGTAGGGTTGAAGGTAGGGGTTT
>NZ_JADQDQ010000023.1 GCF_015694725.1 Hymenobacter jeongseonensis
TCTTCCGCTTGCACCCACGAATCCTGCGGCTGAAACGAATCGAGGGAATGGAGCAATGTAGCCAGGGAGGGCATAATTGGGCGGAAAGGTGCAATAACGTGCTCGTTTTACGATTCGGACCCTTTTGGTGAACAGATAACGATGTTGACTCAGTGTTCTTATGCGATACATCTCATTCACTTGGTTCGCGCTAACCCTGCTGCTTACTGCGCTCGCGTATAACTTTTTAGGCCACAACTATGAGCAATCCATCCATAGTGCTGGCGTAGTTTTTTTAACCTCTTTGGCTGCTTATAATATTGCGATACTGATTTATTTGTATTTAAGGCAAAAGAAAGTCATCTGAACGCTCCTTTAACTGTTCGGCCCGTTTCGCTAAACTTGCAATTCACTCTATAGCCGATGGAATTATGGCCTTGGTTAAAAGTTTGGTCCAAAAGTCGCATTTGGACTCACAGTAAAATTGCTTTAGATGGGAGCCCGTTTCACTGATAGCAATGCCCTTAAGTGGAAGTGCAGGGTATGAGGAGGACATAGCCGGATAAATATCAATCTATTTGAGGAGCGATCTGCTACTAGTGCACGAGTCGCATACTGCGGGGGTAATAGACCACCCGATAAATCCATCCGGGGCACAAAACTCAAATCATCGGCAAATCAAGGAATAAAAGCACCCAACTCACAATTAAGCCTTTGAGGTTTGGTTCGCGTTTTATTCCATTCGTTTAATGCGTACTTACTCTTAATAGCTTTTTCTTGATGACATCGTGCCGCAAGTGGCTTATGACGTTGGCTACGGGCTGCGCCTGGCAACAGTAGCTTAGATTAGCGTGTTGCGTAGTGTGGTAACGGAGCGCAAGCTCTCAACAAAACAGGATACAGCTTACTAGGGGTACGTAATGCCTTTTCGCTTTACGAAGCGGGGAACAGCACTGTAAACGTTGTGCCCCGCCCGAACTCACTTTGCACCGTTAGCTTGATGCCCAGCAGGGCACAGGCCTTGGCCACGATGGACAGTCCCAGGCCGGTGCCTTCGATGTGCTTGTGGGCCAACGCGTCGGAGCGGTAGAGGGGGGCGAAGATGCGGGACTGGTCTTCGGGGCGAATGCCGATGCCCTGGTCGGTGATGGCGCAGCGCAGCCGCCCGGCCACGGGGGCCAGCGCGACGGTGATGGTGGAGCCGGCCGGCGAATACTTCACAGCGTTGGAGAGCAGGTTGTCCAAAATCAAATCCACTAGGTAGGGGTCGGCCTCGACGGGCAGCGTATCTCCGTCCTCCACGTCCACGCGGATGCGCTTGGTTTCCAGGTCGGCGCGGTGCCGGTGCAGCACGTCGTGCACGCCGCTGAGCACCGAAAGCTCCTGCCGGTTCAGGCCCTTGGCGTGGTTCTCGAAGCGGGCCATGAGCAGCAGCTGGTCAACCAGATGCGTAAGCCGGTTAATTTCGCGGATGCCGAAGGTGATATTTGCCACGTACTCGGCCGGGGTTCGGGGCTTGCGCACCAGCACTTCCAGCGTGCCCTTGAGCACGGCCAGCGGGGTGCGCAGCTCGTGCGAGGCGTCGGCTGTGAACTGCTTTTCGCGCTCCACCACCTGCTCTACGCGGCCCAGCAGCCCGTTGATGGCGCTGGCCAGCGTGTGCAGCTCGTCGGGGCGGGCGGGCAGGGGCACCCGCTCGGCCAGGTTGGCGCGGGTGATGTGGTTGGTGGTAGCGGTAATCTGCACGATGGGCCGGATGCTACGCCCGGCCAGCAGCCGGGCGCTGCCAAACAACGCTAGCAGCACCACCGGAAACGAGAGTAGCAGCACGGTTTCGAGGCTGCCCAGCACGTGCTGGGCAGCTTCCGACGAAATAGCAGCCAGCAGGTAGCCCACCGGCGCCCCGTCTTCCAAAATAGGTACCTGTACCTGCCGGATGGCCTTGCCGCGCAACAGGGAGTTAAGGGGCACCTGCTCCGTGAGGCCCAACTCGAAGGCAAGCCGGTCGGCTTTGAGGTTGGGGGAGCGGTCCATGAGCTGCCCGCGCGGGTCGTTGACCTGAATGAACACCGGGTCGACCTGCACCTCCCGATGCTCCTGCTCCTCCCATTCCTCTTTGTGTGCGAAGCGGATGGTGCCATTGGCAATGCCCACTTCTCCCAAGTGCTTGGCCGCTTCAAAGCGCAAACGGGCATCCAAGTCGGCGTAAACCTGGTGCCGCACCACCAGCAGTACCACCAGGTAGGCCGCGGCCACCAGCGCGGCCGTGGCCAGCATGTAGTGCAGGGCAATCCGGTTTTTAAAGGTCAGGGTCATCTAGTCGCGGGCGACATAGCCAATGCCGCGAATGGTTTGGAGGTAATCTTCGTCCTTGTTCAGGCGCAGCTTTTTGCGCAGCGCGTTCATGTACACGTCAATCACGCCGGTGTTGTATTCGAAGTGGATGTCCCACACGTTTTCGATGATGCTCTGGCGGCGGCATACCTTGCCTTTGTGTCGAAGCAAGTACTCCAGCAGCGCGAATTCCTTCTGGGTAAGAGGCACTTCCTCCTCGCCCCGGAATACCTGGTGGGTAGCCACGTCCAGCCTGATGGGGCCGACGGTAAACTGCTCAGTGGAGGCCGGCAGCGGGCGCAGCTGCACTTTGATGCGCTCCAGCAGCTCGTCGAAGTGAAAGGGCTTCTTGATGTAGTCGTTGGCCCCGGCCTGCAGCCCGCCAATGGTATCCTGCACGGTGTCCTTGGCCGTCAGGAAAATAAGGGGCTCGGCATGCTGGGCGGCCCGTAGCTGCCGGCAGATTTCCAGGCCCGTGAGGCCGGGCAGCATCCAGTCCACCAGCAGCAGGTCGTAGGCCTGTGCCTGGGCCTGAGCGAGGCCGGCGGGGCCGGTGTCGGCCACGTCCACGGTATAGGCCTCTTCCTCCAGGCCTTGCTTGAGGAAGCGGGCAATGCCGGGCTCGTCTTCGATGAGTAAAATGCGCATACCGGGTGGGGTGGGGAGAAGGACTAAGAGAATTACGCGTAGCCAGTGGGCCGGCTTTCAGGGTACGAACCTAACGCCATTACCCGGCCGAAGATGCGGCCCGGCCCAGCGTAAAGTGCATTTTAAGGAAATCTTAAGCCATTCCTAAGCAGGCCCTAAGACCCGTAGCCGTTATTTGCTCATCGAATTCTCCGGCCAAGTTGCCGGCCGGTAGTCTCCCCGCTATGAAGTCTCTCGTTGGCCTGCTGTTGTGCGTCCTGACCCTGGTCGGGGGCCTGGTGCCCCGCCACGACTTGGCCGAGCTGGGCCGGCTGCCGCGCCTGCTGGAGCACTACCGCCAGCACCGGGCTACGGCCGGCACGGGCCCGCTCAGCTTCGCCGAATTTCTGGCCCTGCACTACGGCCGCTCCGGGCTGGCCGCGCACAATCCGGAGCACCAGGGCCTGCCCCTGCACGACTGCCACCACGCCCCGGTACCCGTCATCTGCACGTTGCCAGTTTGGGTGGGCATTGTGCCACCCGTGTGAGCTGCCGCCGTAGCCGCGTACCGGCCCGCCGGCCGTAGCACCTACGCGGGCGGTTACCCGCCGGCCTGCTGGCAGCCACCCTGCGCCTAAGCACCCCCGCTGGCTTGCGCTTCGTGCGGCCAGCCCGCTTCGTCGTTGCATTTCCGGGTTGCCCGGAGCCGGAGCGGCTCCGTAGGGCCGGCCTGCACCCTTCACGCTGCTATTTCCTTTTTCGATGCTTTCTAAAATCATTGCGGCCAGCATTCACAACAAGCTGTTTGTGGTGCTGCTGGTGCTGACCCTCATCGGCTGGGGCGGCTACTCGGCCGTGAACCTGCCCCTCGACGCCATTCCCGACGTGACCAACAACCAGGTGCAGGTGCTCACCCAAAGTCCCGCGCTGGCGGCCCAGGAAGTGGAGCAGCTGCTCACCGTGCCCCTGGAGCTGCAGCTGCGCACCATTCCCGGCGTCACGGAAATCCGCTCCATCTCCCGCTTCGGGCTGTCGGTGATTACAGTGGTGTTCGACGACGAGGTGCCCACGCTGCAAACCCGCCAGCTGGTGGCCGAAAAGCTGACCGCCGCCCAGGCCGACCTCGGCGGTACCCTGCCCCAGATGGCCCCGATTACCACCGGCCTGGGCGAGATTTTTCAGTACACCCTTGCGGTTAAAAAAGACCACAAAAAGCAGTACTCGCTGGCTAAGCTGCGCGACGTGCAGGACTGGCTGGTGAAACGGCAACTGGCCGGCGTGCCCGGTGTGGTGGAGGTGAGCAGCTTCGGCGGCCTGGTGCGCCAGTACGAGGTGAGCGTGAATCCCGATCGCCTCAACGCGGTCGGCGTGAGTATGCCCGAGCTATTTGCGGCCTTGCAGAACAACAACGCCAACACCGGCGGCAGCTACCTAGAGCGCGGCCCCAACGCCTACTTCATCCGGGGCGAAGGGCGCGTAAACTCGCTGCAGGATATCGGCACCATCGTCATCAAACAGGCCGCCCAAAACGCGCCGCTGCTGGTGCGCGACGTGGCCGACGTGCGCTTCGGCCACTCGGCTCGCTACGGGGCCATGACCCGCAACGGCCAAGGCGAAACGGTGGGCGGCATCGTGCTCATGCTCAAGGGGGCCAGCTCTGAGCAAACCATCAAGGGCGTGAAGACGCGGGTAGCCGAAATCCAGAAAAGCCTGCCGCCGGGTCTGGAAATCCTGCCCTTTCTGGACCGTACCAAGCTCATCGATAAGGCCATTCACACGGTCAGCAAAAACCTGCTGGAGGGCGGCGTGATTGTGGTGCTCGTGCTGCTGTTGCTGCTGGGCAACCTGCGCGCCGGGCTGGTGGTAGCCTCCATGATTCCGCTGTGCATGCTGTTTGCGCTGGGCATGATGCGCACCTTCGGCGTGTCGGCCAACCTGATGAGCCTCGGGGCGCTGGATTTCGGGCTGATTGTGGACGGAGCTGTGATTATCGTGGAAGCCATGATATTTCACCTCGTCCACTTCCGCGCTCAGACTGAAAATGAGACGATGGACCAGGTGGCCGAAACGGCCGCCACCCGCATGATGCGCTCGGCCCTGTTCGGCCAGCTCATCATCCTCATCGTGTATTTCCCCATCCTGGCCCTGAGCGGCATCGAGGGCAAGATGTTCCGGCCGATGGCGCTGACGGTGAGCTTTGCCATCGTGGGTGCCATGCTGCTGTGCCTCACCTACGTGCCGGCCGTGTCGGCCTGGGTACTGCGCAAGGACATCAAGGAGGAAGGCACCGTGGCCGACCGCATCATGAAGTTTCTGTACCGCGGCTACCGCCCGCTCATTGCCGGGGCGCTGCGCCTGCGGGTCGCGGTGGTGGCGGCGGCCGTGGGGCTGCTGGTGCTGGCCGGCTGGCTGTTTACGCGCATGGGCGGCGAGTTTATTCCCCAACTCGACGAGGGCGACTTTGCCGTGAACGTGACGCTGGCCCCCGGCTCCTCGCTCAGCCAGAGCATTGCCACCACCACCCGCATCCAGCAGATTCTACTCCAGAACTTCCCCGAAATCGAGCAGATTGTGGGCAAAATCGGCACCTCCGAAATCCCCACCGACCCGATGGCCATGGAAGATTCCGACCAGATGATTATCCTCAAGGACCAGAGCGAGTGGACTTCAGCCCACTCCCGCGTGGAGCTGGCCGACAAGATGAGCGCCGCCCTGGCCGAGGTGCCCGGCGTGAACCTGGAGTTTCAGCAGCCCATCCAGATGCGGTTTAATGAGCTGATTTCGGGGGCTAAGTCCGACATCAGCATCAAGATTTATGGCGACGACCTGGCGTTGCTCTTCGAGAAAGCCACCCAGGCCGCCGCCCTCATCCGCCCGCTGGCCGGCGTGGGCGACCTGAAGGAGGAGCAGATTGCGGCCCTGCCCCAGCTGCGCGTCACCTACGACCGCCAGAAGCTGGCCCAGTACGGCCTGAACGTATCCGACCTGAACACGCTGCTGCGTGCCTCCTTCGCCGGCGACGTGGCCGGCCAGGTGTACGAAGGCGAGCGGCGCTACGACCTGGTGGTGCGTCTCGACAGCACCAGCCGCCAGGGCCTCGGCGATTTGCGCAACCTGTACGTGGATACGCCCACGGGCCAGAAAATCCCACTGGAAGAAGTGGCCGCCGTAGCCTACCGCAGCGCCCCGGCCCAGATTTCGCGCGACGATGCCCGCCGCCGCATCAACATCGGCGTGAACGTGCGCGGCCGCGACGTGCAAAGCCTGGTGCAGGAAATGCAGAGCAAGCTTGACCAGGGCCTGAAGCTGCCCGCCGGCTACACCATCAAGTACGGCGGGGCGTTCGAGAACTTGCAGCAGGCCAAGGCCCGCCTAAGCGTGGTGGTGCCCATTTCGCTGCTGCTGATTTTCCTGCTGCTTTATCTCTCTTTCAACTCCCTCAAGCAGGCCGCTCTGATTTTCACGGGGATTCCGCTGGCCACTATCGGCGGCATTCTGGCACTGTGGCTGCGCGACATGCCGTTCAGTATCTCGGCCGGCGTGGGCTTTATCGCGCTGTTTGGCGTGGCGGTACTCAACGGCATCGTACTGGTAGCCAGCTTCAACGAGCTGGCCCTAGAAGGGGTAAAGAACGTGCGCGAGCGGGTGCTCAGGGCCACCGCCGAGCGGTTCCGGCCGGTGCTGCTCACGGCCGCCGTGGCCTCCCTGGGCTTCCTGCCGATGGCCCTGAGCACCTCGGCCGGCGCCGAAGTGCAGAAGCCCCTGGCCACCGTGGTCATCGGCGGGCTGATTACGGCCACGCTGCTCACGCTGCTGGTGCTGCCCGTGCTCTACACCTTCTTCACCAAAGATGACGAGGAAGCGCCGGATAAGGGAGAAACCCCCGTTGCTCAAACGCTCATTGCGCCTGATGCTCCAATGCCTGGTAATCACCCGACTGGTGCAGCTCCGGCCCTGGCGCTAGGCCTGGCGTTGCTGCTTTTGCTACCCCTCGGCGGCTTCGCCCAAACGACATCACCAACGTCACCCGCGCCCACTGGCCCGCTGACGCTGGCCCAGGCCCTGCAAACCGGCCTGAATCAGAACCTGTCGGTGCAGTCGGCGGCGCTGCAGGTGCAGCAGCAGCGCGCCCTCACCCGCACCGGCTACGATATTCCGCGCACCGTACTCGACTACCAGCGCGGCCAGATTTCGGGCGGGCTGATTGACCAGAGCTTCAACATTATACAGCAAACCTCTTTGCCGGGTGTGTACGCCGCCCAGCGCCGCCTGCTGGAAAGCCAGGCCCTCACGGCCGAGCAGCGGGGCCGCGTGCAGCGCCGCGAGCTGAGCCAGAACATCCGCAGCAGCTACTACCAAGTACTGCTCAGCTACCGTCGCGCCGCCCTGCTGCGCCGCCAAGACAGCCTTTACCGCCGCGCAGCCCGGGCCGCCCGCATCCGCTATCAGGTGGGCGAAACCAACCGCCTGGAGCAGGTATCGGCCGAGGCCCGCTCGCAGGAGCTGCAAAACCGCCTGGCTACCACGCTGGTCGATATCAGCGTGCAGCAGCAGCAGCTGGCCTTGCTGCTGGGCACCGGCACGGGCCGCATCGACACACTGGCCAGCGTGGTAGCGCCCCTGAATGCCGCCGATACCACCGCCTTGTCGGCCGATTCCAACCCGGCCTTGGGGCTACTGCGCCAGCAGGCCAGCCAGAGCCAGCTGCAAACTCGCGTGGAGCAGCTGCGCCGCCTGCCCGACGTGCGGGTGGGCTACTTCAACCAGAGCATCAATAAAGAGCGCGGCTTTCAGGTGGTGCAGGCGGGGATATCCGTGCCGCTGCTAAGCGGGGCGCAAAAGGGCCGCGTAGCCGCCGCCCGCATTGGCGAGCAGGTAGCCGAAAACCAACTCACCTACGCCACCACCCAACTCGCCGGGCAGGCCGGCCAGTTGCGTCAGCAGCTGCGACGTGCCCGCGCCTCCCTCAACTACTACGAGCAGGCGGCCCTGCCCCAGGCCCGGCTCATTTTGAGCACCGCCGAAAAAAGCTTCCGCGCCGGCGACATCGACTACGTGACCTACGTGGTGAACACCGAGCCCGCCTGGCAGATTCAGCAAGCTTACCTGGAGCAGGTGAGCCGCTACAACGAATTCGTCATCGGGCTGCAAGGGCTGAACGGCGTCGAATGAGGCCCCATTTTCTGCATGCTTTTTCTCAACTGCCTACTCCGCGTTTCAGCGCTCCTATTTTATGAACTTCTCCTTTTCCTTTCCGCTGCCGCTGTTTTTATTGACTCCGCTGCTGGCGGGCCTGCTGGCCGGCTGCGGCAACGATTCGGCGACCAAAACCGAGCCGGCTAAAGCTTCGGCGCCCCCTGCCAACCCCGACCAGGTGACGATATCCGCCGCTCAGGCCAAAGCAGCCGGCATCATGCTGGGCGGCTTCGCCCGCCAGAACATGGCCTCCGAGGTGCTGGCCAACGGCGTAATTGACGTGCCGCCCCAGAACATGGTGTCCATATCGGCGGTGCTGGGCGGCTACGTGCAGCAGGTGCAGGTGCTGCACGGCCAGTTCGTGAAAAAAGGGGCCGTTGTGGCCGTGCTGCGCCACCCCGAGTACCTTAGGCTACAGCAGGACTACCTGCAAAGCCGGGCCCGGGTGCAGTTTCTGACCCTGGACCTGGAGCGCCAGCGCATCCTCGACGTAGAAGACGTGGGGGCCAAACGCAAGCTCCAGCAGGCCCGGGCTGATTACGCCACTGAGCAGGCCGCCGTGCGCAGCCTAGCCGCTCAGCTGGCCCAGCTCAACATTTCGGCCAGCCGGCTGGCGGCCTCCGGCCAGATTCAGCCCACCGTTACGCTCACCACGCCGCTGGCGGGCTACGTGAAAACGGTGAGTATTAACCCCGGCCAGTTCGTGAACCCTCAGAACGTGCTGGTGGAGGTGGTGGACCGCTCCGATTTGCACCTGCAGCTCAAGGTGTTTGAGCGCGACATTGCCCGCGTGCAGCCGGGCCAGCCCATCCTGTTCACGGTACCCAGCCACCAGACGGCCAGCGAAATTCTGCGGGCGCGCGTGTTTATGGTGGGCAAGGCCTTCGACGATAATGCCCGCACCGTGACCGTACACGCCCACCTTGAAGGCAAGGATGCCGAAACCCTGCTGCCCGGCCAGTATGTGGCCGCCCGCATCCAGACGGCCGGCCGGCGCGTGCGCACCCTGCCCGAGGAGGCCATCATTCAGGCTGGCGAACTGAGCTACGCCTACGTGCAAACCGCCGCCACCGACAGCACCGCCACGTTTCGGCGGGTGAAAATAAAGCCCGGCGCCACGGCCCACGGCGACGTGGCCGTAACGCCGCTGGAAGCGGTGCCCGACACGACCCAGATGGTGCGGCGCGGCGCGTATTTTCTGGATGCCGAGCGGGCCAAGGGCGACGAGTAGCCGCCGCCTTTGCGCGGCGCGGTGGCCCCCAATTATTTTTTTAAGACAATCTTAAGGCCCCGCACAGCTGACTTTTATCGCCAACTGCATTATTCGCATAATTTAATTCGGCGGCTAGCCTTTCCGAAATTATCAGATAACTGCCTTGATTTTGTTTAAATTTCATTCCTGGCATTTTACGCTCATGGTCAACTCTTCAGCAATGGAGCGCAAAGAATTTCTGCAGCTCTTCGGGCTGGGCGCGACGGCGCTGCTGGCCTCGGCCTGCCTGAAGAGCTGCGGCAGCAAAAGCAGTGACCCGATTCCCGGTGCTGCCAACGTCGATTTTACGGTGAGCCTGGCCGCCAGCAGCAGCAGCAGCAGCAGCATCGACCTCAACGATGCCAGTAAGGGCTACATCTACGGCGCAAACCGAGCGGTTATCGTGGCCCGCACGGCGGTCGGGGCCTACGTGGCGTTCCAAGCGCCCTGCCCGCACGATGGCACCAGCGTGTACTTCGACCAGCGCCAGACCCGCGTCGTGTCCCCCAACCACTACGCCATTTTCAGCGGGAGCGGCGGCGTGGTGAGCGGGCCGGTATCCAGAGCCCTCAAGCAGTACACCGTGGCCCATACCGGCACCACACTGCGCATCAGCGGCTGAGCTGATTTCTTAAGACTTGCTTAAAAACGCACTCCCGCGGAAACCCTTGCATAGGGTAGCACGGTTTGTGATTTTAATCCGGCTTTAATCTAACCTTCAACATTTCGCCATGCGTTTTCTCTCTTTTTGCCTGTTGCTGCTGCTGACCGTGACGTGCGCACAGGCCCAAAATGCCGCCGCGTCCGCCACCTGGACTACCGACCTGACGACCGCAATGCAGCAGGCCAAGGCCACCAACAAGCCCGTACTGGCCATTTTCTCGGGTTCCGACTGGTGCAAGCCCTGCATCATGCTCAAGGAGGAAGTGTTCGACAAGCCCGAGTTTGGGCAATTTGCGAAAGACAAATTCGTGCTGGCCCGCTTCGACTTCCCGCGTGCCAGGAAAAACAAGCTGCCCGCTGCTCAGACCAAAGTCAACGAGCAGGCCGCGGCCCAGTTCAACAAGGAAGGTGCTTTTCCGCTGGTGGTGCTGATTTCGCCCGAGGGCAAGGTGCTGGCCAAAACCGGCTACCGCCCCGGTGGCGTGGCCGCCTACGACGCCTACCTGACCCAACTGCTGGCCAAACGCTAAGTCCCATGTTCCGCACTTTCTTCCGGCGTATGGGCGGCAGTCTGCTGCTCGGTTTACTGCTGAGCGGCGGCCCGGCCCAGGCCCAGACGCCACCGGCTGCCAAGCCCCGCAACTTCACCCGCCCGGCGCAGCTGATGGGCTCGCACTTCACGTTCACGGCCGTATCGGCCGATGACTCGCTGGCCTGGCGCGCCATCCGGGCCGGTATTGGGGAAGCGCAGCGCATCGACCGGCTGTTTTCCTACTGGGACTCGACTTCGCAGATTACGCAGGTGAACCGCGCCGCCGGCCTGCGGCCCGTGGTGGTGGACCAGGAAGTGTACGACCTGATTCAGCGCACGTTGAAGCTTTCGGCAATGAGCGGCGGGGCGTTCGATGTCACCTTCGCCGGCGGCGAAAAGATTTACAAGTTCGACAAGCTGGCCCACGCGGCTTTGCCGGCGCCGGAAGTGGTGAAGGCCTCCGTAGCCCGCATTGATTACCGCAAGGTGCTGCTCGACCCGGCTACGCACTCGGTGATGCTGAAAGACAAGGGCATGCGGATGAACCTGGCCGGCATTCTGCAGGGCTACGGCGTGCGCCGCGCCCAGGCCCTGATGCGGCAGATGGGCATTCAGGGCGGCCTCATCAACGGCTCGGGCGACGTGTCGTGCTGGGGCCGGCAGGCTGATGGTTCGCTCTGGCGCATTGCCATCGGCGACCCGGCCCACCCGCAGTCGGTGTCGTCGTGGTTGACGGTGAGTGACGTGGCGGTGGTGACGGCCGGTAACTACGAGCAGTATTTTACGGTGGGCGGGAAGTACTACGGCCACATCATCGACCCGGCCACCGGCTACCCGGCCACCGGCCTGCGCTCAGTCACCATCATCTGCCCCGATGTGGAGCTGGCGGACGGGCTTGATGAGGTGGTGTTCGTGAAGGGCCCGGAAGCGGGTCTGGACTTCATCAACACGCTGAAAGGCGTGGACTGCACGCTCATCACCAACGACGGCCGCACGCTGACCTCGCGCGGCATGCAGGTCAATTATTATTCTACGCCACCTCAGGCCGCCGCGGCCCCCAAACCATGAACCTCCTGAATCCAACCACGCTGCCCCGGCTGCTGCTGGGCGCGCTGTTACTAACGGCCGGCAGCAGCCTGAACAGTTGTGTATCGGTGGCCGCCTACCAGAAAGTATACCTCAACGACGAGGACATGAAGCTGGCCAACAAGCGCGTGGAAGTGTACGAAACCAACTTCCAGAGCTACCGCGAAGGCGCGGGCGGCGCCAACGGCGGCAAAGTAGGCGGCGGCTGCGGCTGCAATTAAACGATGATGAATCTGCCTTTTCCGACGCTCATGCTCCGCTTTACTTTCCGGCCGGCCGGCCTGCTTCTGGCTCTGGTGGCCCTGCCCGTGCTGGCCGTTGCGCAGGTCACGCCCACGCCCACCCGCGTGGACGGCTACGGCACGCCAACCACCACGGCTCCGCGGCTCAATAACCCCAGCAATAACGGCGAAACCGAGGTCAACATCCTCAGCAGCTACTACTCGCAGGACGGCAACCGCGGGGCCGTGGAAGGCGGCATCGGCACCCAGCAACTGACGGATTTCACGCCCACCATCATCCTGAACGTGCCACTGGATTCGGTAACGCGCCTCTCGGCCAACCTGGGCATGGACTACTACGCCTCGGCTTCCACCGACCGGATTGACCAAGTGCTGTCCACACCCTCGTCGTCGGATGTGCGCTACCACCTCGATTTGGGCCTTTCGCGGCAACTGGCCGATAAGCGCACCATCGTGGGCGTGGGCGGCGGCTTTTCGGCCGAGTACGACTACCTCTCCTTCAACGTGTCGGGGTCGTGGGCGCGGGCTTCCCGTGACGGCAACCGGGAGCTAAGCGTGGCGGGCCAGGTATTTTTCGACCAGGTAACCGTTATTCGTCCCGTAGAGCTGCGCGCAACGCCCCTCCCGGAGGGCGGCACCACGCGCCAGAGCTACAACCTCAGCATCGTGTACTCGCAGGTGCTCAGCCAGCGGCTGCAGGCGTCCGTCAGCACCGAGCTGGTGGCCCAGAACGGGCTGCTGAGCACGCCGTTTCACCGGGTGTACTTCCGCGAAACCGGGGGGGAGCTGGGCACAGCCCGTACCGAGCTGCTGCCCCGTCAGCGCCTGAAATACCCCGTGGGTTTGCGCCTGAACTACTACGCCACCGACCTGGTGCAGCTGCGCGGCTACTACCGCTTTTATAACGACAACTTCGGCATCCGGGCGCATACGTTTGAGCTGGAAGCGCCGGTGAAGGTGACGCCGTTTTTCGTCTTGTATCCCTTCTACCGCTACCACACCCAAACGGCTGCCGACTACTTCGCGCCCTACCTGAGGCACTCCGTTGCCGACCAGTACTACACGTCCGACTACGACTTGGCCGATTTCTCGGCCAACAAGTTCGGGCTAGGGCTGCGCTATGCGCCGGTGTACGGCCTCGGGCGCTTCAAAACGCCGTTTGGGGGCCGCGTGGCCAAATTTAAGGCTCTCGACATCCGCTACGCCTACTACCGCCAGAGTACCGGCCTGACCGCCAATTTGATTAGCGCCGACCTCTCGTTCACCCTGCCCTAACCGGGCATTTTTCCTCTGAAAATGGGTAATACACTGCGCCGCTGGCTGCTGCTGGCGGGAATGGTATTGGCGGGGCTGGACAGTCCGGCCCAGGTGCTCACGTCCACAAAGCTGCGACCGGCCCTGAGCCGGCCGGCTGCGAAAGTAGGGGAGGAGGTGGAACTGCTGGTGAATGCCCACATCGATAAGAACTGGCACCTATACGCCACGGATTTTGACCCCGAGCTGGGGCCGGCGGTGTTTGCCTGAAGGGGTCGAGATTCCGCAAAAAGTACAGTCCTTTTTTGAGGGCGGTCAATAGCGAATCTGAATAGAGCGTGTTCACCTTCGGACCGTGGCTGTTGCAGAACTCGGTAAACAGCTCAAAATCGGCCTGCGTCCGTCTTGGTATAGGTGCAAAAGGCCTGTTTTAGCGCATTGCGAGTCCGCTTCATGCTTTGAACCGCCTGTCTGGCGAGTCAAATCGGGGTTCTGCAACAGCCACCACCGTTTTCTTGAACTTACGGCAGTAGCACCGCGCCGTAGCTCGTTCGCCATCCGGGGCGGGGGTTGCCACCTCACCCGGTGCAACCTTTGGGGCCAGGGGGGCCTCTTGGACTGCCGGACGGGGGGGGGCGGTGGCGACCCGCGCTCGCGTCGTTTCCATTGCTTCTTTTCTTCTCTTTTGTTTAGCATGTTCCTTTCTGCCCGTTGCTGGCTACCCGGCCTGTTCTCGTTGACGTTGCCCCTGGCCGGCCGGGCCCAAGGCGCTCCCGCCCCGGACCGCCGCGTCGCGGAGGGCCGGGACTTGCCCACCCTCGCGCGAACGAGCTTTCATTTTGGCCCCAGTGTCGGGCTCAACGGGGCCAACGTGCGCGGGGTGGAAACCGGCGGCCCCCGCGCCACGACCATTAAAGCCCGGGCCGGGTTCGAGGCCGGGGTGGCCGGCCAATGGGCGCGCGGCGGGCACTGGGCCCTGCAGGCCGCGGCGCGCTACACCCGCCTCGGCTACACCCAACGCGACCAGGTGCTCGTGGCGAACGGCGCGCCGCGCGTGGCGGCCCGCATGGACTACCGCTTCAATTACCTGACCGTGCCGGTGAGCGTGGCCTACACCCAGTTCGCCAACGGACAAGGCGCCCAAGTCTACGCCGGCCTGTACGCGGCGCAGTTCCTGGCCGGGCGCTTCGAAACGACCGACCTAGCGCCGGGTTGCCCCCCCCGAAGAGGCCCCGTGCGGGCCGCCGCCGCCCAGGGCCTCTTCGGGGGAGGCAATTACGTGCGGCCCTGGGACGCGGGCCTGCAAGCGGGGCTGGGGTACCGCTACGGCCCGGTCCTGCTGCAGGCGGGGTACGTGCACGGGCTGCGCACGTTGGCCCCCGCCGTCATCCAGGGCCGGGGCAGCCACTTCACCCGGCCCCCCTATTACAACCGGGCCGTGCGCCTCTCGCTAACGTGTTTTGCCTTCGGGCCCCGGGACTAACCGCCCGGTAAAGGGTCCCGGGACGTCCGCCGGTGGTTCCCGCAGGAGCATCCCTGGTGGACGCCTGTGCGCCGAAAACGCTCCTTAAAATCAATTGCTGCGTCTATCTTCGGCCCGTTTAACTTTCTTACCGAGAATAGAATCGGCTAGTGTTGAAGCTACCCTCAATTGGGGAATTAATAGAATTTTTATCAGAAATCGGTATTTCGCAGCATGGCCTTTGGATTTGGAGCACTTTTTACGGGCCGGCAAATGGCGGTGTGGTTACGGCCGCTACTGATTTTAGTGCTTGCCGTTGTCTGGTTGAGCCCCGCCTTGGCTCAGCCCGCCGCTCCTGCGGCCCCGGTGGGGCAGTCAGGCACTAACTACTAAGCAGGCCGGAGGTGGGGATGCTCAAAATCCAAACGCTGCTGACGACGGCCAACGTGGCGCTGGTTATCGGGCTGGTGTCGCAGCTCTTGTTTTCGAGCCGCATCGTGCTGCAATGGATCCAGAGCGAGCGGGCCAAGCGGGTGCTGGTTCCCACGCTGTTCTGGCAAATCAGCCTGGTTTCGTCGTTTTTGATGCTGGTGTATGGCCTGCTGCGCCACGACCCGGTGATTCTGGGCGCTCAGCTCATCAGCTACGCCATTTACGTGCGCAATCTGCAGCTGCTGGGCGAGTGGGGCAAACTGCCGGCCTGGTTCCGGGCCGCGGCCTACGGGCTGCCGGTGGCGCTGCTGAGCTGGTTTGTGGCCGGTAACCGCCATTTCAGTCTGCGGGCCATGTTGGGCACCGAAATACCCGGGGGCCTGCTGGTGCTGGGCACCGTGGGCCAGGCCATTTTCCTGCTGCGCTTCGTGTATCAGTGGATTTACTCTGAGCGTCGGGGCGAGTCGAGCCTGCCGCTGAGCTTCTGGGTTATCAACCTGGTTGGCTCGCTGCTGATTCTGGCCTATGCCATTCTGCGCCGCGACCTGGTGCTGTTTATTGGCAATATCTTCGGCACGGTGGTGTATGCCCGCAATATTGTGCTGCTGCGCCGGCAGCTCCAGCAGCAGCCGGCCCCACTCCGGCTGGCAAGGGCCGCCGCTGAGGCGGCTAATGCAGCTCGGCGGCGCAATAACCGAGGCGCTAACCACGGCTGACTGAGCGGCCAGTCAGTTCGTAAAAGGGCTTAATCCAGCCTCAGGCGTAGTTTGTGGCGCATAGTCTGGCCGCCGCCGAGCCTTGCTGCTATCGGCGCAGGTCAGGTCCACGTCGCTGAGCTGCATAGGCTGGTGTTGCAGGCGTGGCGCTACGCCTACGGCCGTACTTACGGCCTGGATTAGCTCCACCAGGGGCACGGGCGGGTAGTTGCCCAGGTTGATTGTTTCGTACACGCCGGTCCAGGTAAGCAGGTAGTCCACGCCCCGGCTGATACCATCCACCGCAAAGGACACAATAGTGTAGTCGCGGGCAATGCTGCCGTCGCCGGATACCGGTACCGGTTGACCGCTAGGCATCGGATTTTATCGAACTTACGCCCATGCACAATGGTCGATTGGGTGATTTCTTTGGGCAATGGGTGCCAGCGTTGAGCCTTGGCTTGCTACTGGCCGGTCGCAGCGTTGGAGAGAAACTTCAGTCCGGTTTGCCTAGGCCCGACCTGCTGGTAATCGGTCATGCCGGCTCCGGGTTCTTCACCCCCATCAATCCGTTCAATCCCCTGCCTCCCAACAGCTGGCGCAGCATCGCGCGGGCCTTGGAGGCTGGGGCCGACGGAATAGAAGTAGACGTGCGCCTGAGCCAGGATAGTATTGCCGTGCTCTACCACGACGGCACGCTCGAGGGCATGAGTACGGGTCGGGGCTGCGTAAGCCAGACGCCTGCAGCCACCCTGGTTGGACTGCACTATCGGGGGGGCTGGCCCTACGACTGGTTTCAAAAGGAGCGGCCCCAAACCCTGGAAACATTGCTCCAGCTGCTCAGGGCGCGAATGAGCCGGACCCAAACCAAGTTCCCGTATCTGCACCTCGACCTGCATGAGGACGATCCCTGCGCTACTGGTAACACGGTCCGTAGCCGGACCCTGGCCCGAACTCTGGCCCGGCTGCTTACGCGCTATC
This sequence comes from Hymenobacter jeongseonensis, assembly GCF_015694725.1. Lineage (GTDB taxonomy): Bacteria > Bacteroidota > Bacteroidia > Cytophagales > Hymenobacteraceae > Hymenobacter > Hymenobacter jeongseonensis. The sequence goes on from NZ_JADQDQ010000023.1 coordinate 16,736, forward strand.
AGGTGCCGCCGGCGCGGGTGCTTATTCTCACCGACCGGGCTGCCACGCTCCGCTACCTGGCGCAACAGGTACCTGCCGGCGTCGATTTAGGCCTGGAAGTAGGAAAAGATTACGATGCGTCGGTGAGCTTGGTGAAGACATTGCCCGAAGTCAATACCGTTGTGTTAGACAAGGGCAAGCTCACGCCCGACCGGGTCAGGCAGCTTAAGGAAATGGGGCGGGCCGTGGTGGTTTTCGGCGGGCGCTCGGCGGCGGCCGTAAATCGGGTTGTGGCCGCCGGGCCCGAGGCCTACCAGGTAGATGATGTGGACCAGCTACGCACTACGCTCCGTCAAAAGGCTAAGGTACGGCAGCAGCAGCCTCCACCGGAACAGCCTTAATAGGAATACTTTCCTGCTCTGTCGGCTAAGTCTTGGCAAAATCCGACGCGCCCGGGCCGCTGGCTTTACCATCTTCAACACTGTCTGGTTTCACCGTATCAATGGCTGCTTTTACTTTGTTTCATGCCCGGCTAGGGCGGGTGCTGACGGTACTGGGCGTGTGTCTGCTCAGCTTTTTCGTGAATGGGGGTGCCCCGGGCATCAGTCTGATGGAGAGCCGCAACTTGGTGGCGGCCCGCGAAATGGTAGCCGGTGGCTCGTGGCTGATTCCGACCATGAACCAGGAGCTACGGCTGGCCAAGCCCCCGCTGCCCACCTGGGCCGTGGCTGGTTGGCAGTTGCTTATTGGTCCTACCGAAAACCTGGGCCTGCTACGGGTTCCGGCCGCGTTGGCTGCTACGCTGCTCGTCTTTTTCTTCTGGGGGCTAGCCCGCGAGCTTACCCGCAACCATCCCGGGGAGGCTACTGCCCCGGGCCGGACGGCCTGGCTGGCCGCGCTGGTGCTGGCCACGAGTCTGCTGGTTGTTACCACGGGCCGGGAGGGGCAGTGGGATATTTTTGCTACCAGCCTAGCGGTAGGCGGGCTTTGGCGGTTGATGGGCGGCTGGCAGCGGCCGGTGTGGGCTTCCTACTGGTGGCTGGCCGGAGCCGGCATTTTGCTGGGAATGGCCATTTTAAGCAAGGGCCCGGTTCCGCTCTATGCCCTGGTACTGCCGTTTCTGCTGGCCTACCTGGTCAGGCAGCCTGCGCACCGGCAGGCCGTGCGGGCCCGCGCGGGTGGCACGGTGCTGGCAGTTGGCTTGGCGCTGGTCATCGGGGGCAGTTGGCCGTTATACGTCTGGCTGAAAGTGGCCCCGGCTGCCCGGGCCGTGGCCCGGGTCGAGATAGCGTCCTGGGGTGAGCGACATACGCAGCCAGTCTGGTACTACTGGCCTTTTTTCGCCTTTACGGGCCTGTGGGCCCTGGTGGCGCTGGCCGCGTTGGTATGGCCCTACGCCCGGCCCCGGCTGCGGGGCTTCCTACCGTACGGAGTAGTCCTGGGATGGGTACTACTGGCCCTACTGCTGCTGAGCATCGTGCCCGAGAAAAAGGAGCGCTACATGTTGCCGCTAATGCCCCCACTGGCCCTGCTTGTGGCGGGCTTACTGAGCTACTGGCAAAATCTGCTGCGGACCGGCCGGCCTGAGCTGCGCGACAACTCGCCCGATAGCTGGCTGATGCGCACTTGGGGCGCTTTGCTACTGCTATTACTGCTGGCATTGCCAATAGTTATGGTGCTCACCGGCTTTCCGAGTTTTGGGTGGGGATCGCTCCGCTTTGGCCTGATGCTCTTGTTAGCTGTCGGGCTGGGCGCGGGGTTGGTTTGGCAGGGTATTGCCCGGCGGCGGGTCAACTTCCTGATTGGCACTACCCTGCTCATGGTGGCAGGTATTCTGGTGCTGGTTATGCCCGCCTATCCATTGTGGGAAGGCCGTCGTGACGTGCCCGGGCAACGGCAGCTCCGGCAGGTTGGGCAGGCGCCGGCGCTACGGGCCGTGCAGCGGTGGTACAGCCTCGATACGATGCACGTAAAACAAGTTTGGGCGGCTGGGCGGGCCGTTCCTATCTGGCACCCTAGCGTAGCCCAACTGGCCAGCCTGTCCCAGCCGGTAGTTGTTCTTTCGGCCCAGCCAGCCAGGCAAAAGTTGCCGGCCGGCTGGGCTGGCTACTTCCGCATCAGCCGCCAGGATTCGTTTTACCTGGACCGGGGTAGTAAATCGGGCGTCTGGTATATCGCCCGCTTAGATGCTGTTCGGTAGGTGGCTACTCATTCCCCAACCGGGGGGAACAGGCGAGCGTCTGGAAACTGTAAAGAGCAAGGGGATAGTCATCGTCTGGGGTAAGTTTGGCCTTCTTATAGCAGCGGGGGGATAAAATGAGGTGGTCTAGTTAGGCCGGACAGAAGAAGGACGTATATTTCTTCTGTCATGGCAGCAAAAGCAAGCGGGTCGTCGCCCGACCAACGACGCAAGTATGACGCGGCCTTTAAAGCGGAGGCATTGCGCCTGGCTTCGGAGAGCCGCAGCACGCAGGCCGCCGCGCTGCAGTTGGGTATCAGCCCCAAGCTGCTTTATCGCTGGCAGCAGGACCAGGTCGTCGCCGAAGTCGGCAGTGCCGACGTCGCCCGCGACCCGGAAGTGCGGGCCTTACGCGCGGCCAATAAACGGCTGGCGCAGGAGCTGGACATTTTAAAAAAAGCCTTGGCCATCTTCGCCCAGCCGACCCCGTGAGCGTGTACCAGCACATCGCCCGACGCCGCCACCACGTCCCCGTGCGCCAGCTCTGCCACGTGCTGGGCGTGGCCCCGAGTGCCTACTACGCCTGGCAACAACGCCACCAAGCTCCCGCCCTCGAGCCCGCTTGGCAAGGGGCCGTGCGCGTGGCCTTTCAGCGCCACGGCCGCCGCTACGGCACGCGCCGGTTGCGGGCCGAACTGCAGGCCGAAGGCCACGGCGTGGGCCGGGGGCGCATCCGCCGCGCGCTGGCCACGCACGGCTTGCGCGCCCAGCAGCCCCGCTCCTTCGTGCCCCGGACCACCCATTCCGCCCCGGGCCGGTGCGCGGTGCCCAACCGCTTGCTCGGCCAGCCCGCCCCCACCGCCCCCAACCAGGTCTGGGTGGGCGACATCACCTATTTGCCCAAGCAGGGCGGTGGCTGGCTCTACCTGGCCACGTGGCTGGACCGCTATTCGCGCAAAGTCGTGGGCTGGGAACTGCGCGAGACCATGCCCGAAGCCCTGGTCAGCGAGGCCCTGCGCCGGGCGCTGGCCGTGCGCCAGCCCGCGGCCGGCCTCGTCGTGCACTCCGATCAGGGCAGCCAGTACATGGCCACCCGTTTTCAGGACTTACTGGCCCGCCACCGGGCCCTGCCAAGCATGAGCCGACGGGGCAACTGCTACGACAACGCCCACGCCGAATCCTTCTGGAGCCGGCTCAAAACCGAACTGCTCGACGGCGGCCGCTTTCCCAGCCTGGCCGAAGCCCGCCTGGAAGTCAGCCACTACATCGCCTACTACAACGCCGAACGAAGACATTCCGCCCTCGGCTACCTAGCCCCCAACCACTTCGAATCCCACCTCCAAACCACGTCCCAATTGTGTCCGGCTTAGCTGGACCACCTCAGCCCTTTGATTTTTCGGATGAATACCTAGGGTGCTTAAAGTGCAAGCTTATTTCACCCGGAAAAGTCTCCATCTCTTACGGATATACACGAGAGCGCTATGGTCACAGTGTAATTCCTTCTCAATCAAAAGATTTTAAATTGTCTGAGGAAAGCTACATCCCTACTTCAGGTTCAGCGATTCTAGAAAGTGCTGTAGTAATCAATCACATTGAGGGTTGTATAAAATCTTTGATGAACGGTAAAGGAAGAAGGTAGCACTCGCCCTTTATGGCTTTACGCAATGTTGTAAATCAATTCACTGAGCATCGCTAATTACAGCAGTCTGCTGTAAGAGATAAGTCAGGATGGAAAGAAACGCTCCTTTTACTATTCGGACCGTTTCGCTGAAAACTCCCTGTTTTTTCGCGCCTTTGCGTATAGCGGGCATGCTCCCTTCTCCTCCGGCTGACGCCACGCGCCTCCACCTCGCTTCCACGGTGGAAGTGAACTACTGGTGCCACACCCTGAACTGCACCGAAACCCGCTTACGCAACGCCGTGCGGGCCGTCGGACCCCTGGCCGCCGACGTGCGGGCCTACCTGGAGCGCTGAAGTGGAGCAGACAAAGCACCTGCTCCTTTTGCGGTTCCGACCGTTAAGGTGAACGGCGGTACCGTGCCAAAGGGCCCGGCTGGCGCGGCGCAAGCGCGGGCGGGCACCACCTGGCCCGGCGCGCGGCCGTATACAGGCGCCGGGCCGGCCACCGGCGGGCCCCGTTCCGTTTCCCCGGCCCGCCGGTCTTGGCCATGCCCGACGTGGATTCCCTGCTTGCTTCCCTGGTCGCCACGCACCAGGCCCCGTCGGTGCAGTACGCGCTCTTCGACGCCGACGCCTACCTGTGCCGCCGGTCGCTGGGCTTGGCGCACGTGCAGCCCCCGCGGGAGGCGACGGCCGCCACCACCTACCACGTCTTTTCCGTCACCAAGACCGTCACGGCCCTGGCCGTGCTGCAGCTGGCCGCGCGCGGCGCCGTGTCCCTTGACGGGGCGGCTTGCCGCTACGTCCCCGCCCTGCCCTTCGATTCCGCCATCACCCTCCGGCACCTGCTGACCCACACGGCGGGGCTGCCCAACCCCCTGCCGCTGGGGTGGGTGCACCCCGCCGCGGCCCACGCCGCCTTCGACCGGGACGCCTTTTTTGCCCCCCTGCTGCGCCGCTACGCCCCCCGGCGGGCCCGCCCCAACGAGCGGTTCGCCTACTCCAACCTGGGCTACGTCGTGCTCGGGCAGGTGATCGAGCACGTCGCCGGCGGCCGCTACGAGGACTACGTCCGGGCCCACGTCCTCGCGCCCTTGGGGCTGGGGCCCGCCGAGCTGGGCTTTGCCGTGGCCGACGCCGGGCCCCACGCCACGGGCTACCACGACCGCGCCAGTTGGTCGTACCTGCTGCTGGGCTGGCTGCTGGACAAGGCCGCGTGCATGGGCCCGCCCGAAGGCCGCTGGCGGCCCTTCCGCCCGCTCTACGTCAACGGCGCGTCGTACGGCGGCCTGCTGGGCACGGCCGACGCCTTGGTACGCTACCTGCAGGACCTGCTCCGCCCGGACGGGGTGCTGCTGCCGGCGGCGGCCAAGCGGGCCCTGTTCACGGAAAACCGCACGGCGGCCGGCCGGCCCACGGGCATGTGCCTGGCGTGGTTCCGGGGCCGGGTGCTGGGGCAGGAGTACGTGGCCCACGCCGGCGGGGGCGGCGGCTACTACGCCGAAATCCGCCTCTACCCGGCCCTGGGCCGCGGCAGCGTGCTGCTGCTCAACCGCACCGGCCTGCGCGACGAACGCTTGCTCGACCGCGTGGACGCGGGCTGGCTCACGCGCCCCGGCCTGCTTCTTGAACCCGGACCGTTTCGCTGAACCGCTACGTGTTGTGCAACTGGTTTAGGGGCGGGGCTCCGACGCGACGAATAAGGGTCCGGCGCTGGTTCGTTGTTCCCTCGAACGCAGGGCGGGTCCCGGCGCCGGCGCGTCGCGGCCAACGCCGCGGTAACTTAGCTGGAAGTTTCCGCCCTTGGCCTTGAGGGCCGCTTCCCCTTCCGCCCCGCTCCCCCCATGATGCTTTGGATCCGTGCCCGCACCTGGGCCGTGCTTACCCTAACCGCCCCCCTCGGGCTCGCCGGGTGCCGCGACACGCCCGACCCCACCCCGCACGTCCTGGTGCAAACCGGAAACGTGGCCGGCACCTACGCCCCGGCGACGGCCTTGGCGAGCGTCACGGCCACGCCCGCCGCCGGGGGCGCCGCCACGGCGGCGACCCTGACCGGGACGGGAACGTACGCCTTTGCCACCCTGCCGGCCGGCGCCTACGCGCTGACCTACGGGGCCGCGCCGGGGTACGTGGACCCCGCCCCGCAGGCCGTGACCGTGGCCGCCACTGCCACCACCCAGGTGCCGGCGCTGACCGTGCGGCCGGTGCCCCCGGCCCTGCCCGAGCATTTGACGCTGGGCAATCCGAGCGGGGCCACCCCCGACCCCACCCAGCCCGCCAATTACCTGCTTTACCGGCCCCAATACGCCGTCTCGTACCACCGCGACTGGGGCAAGCCCAATTGGGCGAGCTGGCACCTGAGTGCCGACTGGATCGGTATGGCGGCCCGCCAGGACGACTTCCGCGCCGACCCGGACCTGCCGGCGGGCTGGTACCGGCCCGGGGCGAGCAGCTACGCCGGCTCGGGCTTTGACCGGGGGCACCTGTGCCCGAGCGCGGACCGGACCCGCACCATCGCGGACAACTCGGCCACGTTCCTGATGACCAACCTCATGCCTCAGGCCCCGCGCAACAACCAGCAGACCTGGGCCAACCTGGAAGGCTACTGCCGCGACCAACTCGCCACCGGCCAGGAGGTGTACATCCTTTGCGGCTCTTACGGGCAAGGCGGCACCGGCGCCAACGGCTACGCCACCACGCTCGACCAGGGCCGCATCCGCGTGCCGGCCCGCTGCTGGAAAGTCGTCGTCGTCCTGCCCACCGGCGACGACGACGCCACCCGCGTCAGCGCCAGCACCCGCGTCATTGCCCTTGATACGCCCAACGACAACACCATCAGCACCAGCTGGGGCACCTACCGCACCAGCGTCGATGCCATCGAAGCCGCCACGGGGCTGGATCTTTTATCGGCCGTGCCGGTAGCCGTGCAGCAAGCGGTCGAAGCCCGCGTGGACACCGGCCCCACGAACTGAACCCGCTTACCCGGCCGCGGTAATGGTTTCTTTGCGATTTCGACCCTTTCGCTGGACTTTACTTTAGAGCCTAGCAACCAGTCCGCAGCCGTGAAAGAACCCGTTTACACCATGACAGATTGGTACGATGGCCCACGGAAAGGCGTCGCAAACTTTGAAGGGACTCCCCACTACTATGAGTGCCCATGGTACGCCGGCATTGATACGGGCAGCGGGGAGTTGCCCGGGCACTACCTGTTGACTCCATTGGATGCCGAAACCTTCCGTTTGGCGCTAGAGGATTGGGCCATTTGGGAACGATGGGAAGCGGCATTTGCGGCCGGAATGACCACACAAGACACCCACCCTGTACTGCCCGAAGACCGACCCAGGCACGATGAAATTGAACAATTACTGCTATCCAAGTTGGTGACTAACCCGCTTACCTGCCGGCGAGCGAAAGGCGCGTTTTCCTATGAGGAGAACAAGCGTTTCGTTAAATGGGCCATTGTGCTTTAAAGGCTCCTAATTTTAAAGAGAGTACGTTTAGGGCACCCTTTCGCTGAACTAGGATACTAGCGTCTCGTCAAACCAGACGTCCTCGTATCCTTCTTCGGGCACCAGCAGAAAGCGCCAGCCTGGCGCCAAGCCCAGGAATCGGTGCAGGTGGGGTTCCCATTCCTCGAGGTGCGCCACGTGCACCGGCTGAAAAAAGTCGTCGGCGTCCGAGGGTTCCCCGGCCCACACATACCACCCCGTCGTATCCCCCTCGGGCTGGTGCCGCACCCCGTGCAGGGGACGCCCCTTGGTACGAACGCCTACAGCGACGCCTACTTTCTGCCCTGCTGGACTGGCCACATAAGCTGCACCATACTGCTGGCATAAGCGACGTTGCGTTTCTTCCTTGGTCATACGCCGGCAAGCTAGTGAGCTGCGAAAGAACCGCTCCTTAATTTGAATGGGCCTCGTTTACCTTCGGACCGTTTTCTTAAACTCGGATGTAGGTTTGCTCAACCGAAATCATTCCCAATGACCTTCTCTTGGGTAGGCCGCCTTACGCTTCATTCCTACCCGTGGTGGGTCCGTTTGCTCGCGCTCGTGCTCAGCCTCGGGTGGCTGGGGGCGGCCGTTATGACCGTCCTTTTGATGGGGTACATGCTGTGGCTTCCCGGCGCTCCGGGACCACCAATCTCCATGTTTTTGCTGATTGCCGCGGTGTTCTTCCTGGCAACGACGGGGTATGCCGCGCTGGTTCGCGGGTATCGGTGGATGGGCCTGATGCTCTTGCTCGGCGCGTGTGGGCTGGGAGCCTACCTGGTGTTGTGGGCCGGTTGGGGAGCCCTCGTGCTCGGGCTTATTTATGAGGGCTGACAATAGGCTCCTTTTACTTTTCGGACCGTTTCCGCAAACTACATTTCCTTTACTTGCTCCCTCACGTCGCTCCACGGTAGCGCCGGGCAGTGCTAC
>NZ_JADQDQ010000024.1 GCF_015694725.1 Hymenobacter jeongseonensis
GACGACCCGCTCTTTTTGGCTGTCATAACAGAAGAAATATACGTCCTTCTTCTGTCCGGCTCTCCTAGACCACCTCAAAAGTTACCGGTGTACTAACGGCGGAGACGGTGTTGAAGGGAAGCGACCCGCAACGACCCTGACAGCTCCGGCTGAACGCCGTATTTGCTGGGCATTGGTTCAGCCAAACGGTGCTAAGCCAGACTGGCTTTTAGGGATTCCATTTGCAGTCGGTGTGTGCATGACGTAGTGGTCGCCAATTCATCTGCCAGCCACTGCAGGGCCTGCTCGTGGTAACCACACGCAAAGACGGTAGAAATCGCTTGAGCAGAAGCCGGTTGCCGGTTCACCAGCAGGTGTTGCACGACGTCGTCTAACGAAATCATCCGATCCAGATAAGGCAGCACGTAGGTTTCCACGTCCTGTCTCACCTGCTGGTAGAGCACTGTGGGCACAGTCTGCTCTGTTAACTCGTACCACACGTCGTGGCTGGAACCGCTGAGTTTGCCCACCCGGGCGCGAACCAAGCAGTCGGGCTCCAAGAAGCGGTCAGCGGCAACCTGGCCAGTCCAGTAGCGGTCGGCTTCCGCTAAGTACAAGCCCGTGTTCACGGTAAAGCTGATAGCGTGACGGTCCCCGAACACACTCTTCTGGAGATTAATAATCTTACCCCAGCCGAGCGGGTTGTAGTAGCGAAAGTTGTTGCCCGTTTTTCGGTAGCCTCGGGCTTTGAAAGCAGGCCACAGCTCCTTCGTCACGAGCTGATCAAAGCAAAGCTGAACCTCTGTTCTTAGCATAGTTCACCTTAACGGTCGGGAGGTAAACGAGGGTCTAAGTAGCGTCCCGATAATGCTGGCCAACCCTTCGCGTACGGGCTTGGGAATGTGCGTGTCCGAACGGATGAGTTCCTGATTGAAGGAATACGACTCTGGGGCGACCTTCAGGCAGCGCCCGGTGTGGGCCAGCAGGTCGTAGAAGGCGGGTGTTATTTCGAGGTCGTAGCTGTGAAACTGGTTGGCAATGATGTCAAAGCAGAGCACGGATTCGTCATAGCGCAGCATCTCCCGCGCGTTTTCCACGTCCACTGGCCCTAGTCCCAAGGCCTCCGCGTGATTCAGCAGCGCATGCACCAGGTCGCTGCAATCTTTGGAAGATGGTCGCGAAAACAGGGAATTTAAAAAACCCATAGTGGAGGATATCCGGATGAGGGTTGGAAAGATAGTAGTTCAGCGAAAGGGTCGTACGGGTAAGCGGAAGCGTTTAGTAGCCGATTATAAGCGCTTCTAACCGTTTACAAGGACGGTTGGCGCGGGCGTATTCTCCCCCCGTTTGCCGGAGAATACGCCCGCCTGTTCGGGAGAATACCCCCGCCCAGCTGGGAGAATACGCCCGGCAGCGCGGGGGGATTCGCCCACGGTGCCGGGCGCGCGAACGCCTCTTGGTGCGCTGCACCGCTCAGTGAAACGGTGATTTTTTAAGGCAAATGGGAACGTCTGGTTCTCGGAGCTCCTTTGCCGGGGTACTTATCTTTGCACGCCCCCTTCCCCGTTGTGCCGTGCCCCCTTCCCTTCCTGCTGACCCGTCCCGCATTCACTTGGCCTCCACCGTGGAAGTTAACTACTGGTGCCAAGTCCTGAATTGTACCGAAACCCGCCTGCGCAACGCCGTGCTCGCCGTCGGCCCCCTGGCCGCTGACGTGCGCGCTTACCTGACGCGGTAGCTGTGCCATTAGGCCCCGTTAGGGCGTTGCGGCGCTAGGCCCCGACGATTCTTTTCAGTGAGAATCGCGTTCATTCAAACGGTCCGAAGGAGGGGTGCGGGCGGACAGGGCCTATTTATTGGTACCTGGGATAGCCGCAAGCTCGGGTGGGATAAAAAATGCCTCTGTCAGGAAAGTTTTGGTATCCACCGTGGGCACGAACCGATTACTTCGCAGCCCATACTTCGCAACTGAACACAGCCCGCTACCTCCATGGCCCTGCCGCAGCACCGCTTTTTACACCCTGCCCCGACGCCCGGCGCGTCAGTCTCACTCCCTGGCAGGGGCGATTGGGAAGCCGGTCCCGCGGAACCCGGGCAGCCGCGGGTGCAAGCCGTCGACGTGGTGCGGGGCGTGGTCATGGTCCTCATGGCCCTCGACCACGTCCGCGAGTTTTGGTCGCCCCTGACCGTGCGGGCCGAAGACGTGGCGCACGCATCCGCCGCCTTGTTTTTTACGCGCTGGGTGACGCACTTCTGCGCCCCCACGTTTGTGTTTCTCTCGGGGGTGAGCCTTTGGCTCTCGGCCCGAAAACACGTTTCTCGGGCCCGCACGAGCCGTTTTTTGCTTTCGCGCGGACTGTGGCTGGTGGTAGTGGAAGTGGTACTCATCAGTTTCGTGCTGCAGTGGCAGTACAACCTGATACTGCTGGAGGTCCTCTGGGCCATTGGCGGGAGCTTGGTGCTGCTGGCCGCCCTCATCTGGCTGCCGCGCGGCGCGCTGGCGGTCCTGGCCGGGGCCATCATCGCCGGGCACGATGCCCTGCCCGTTATCCAGCCCGTAACGGCGGGCACAGCCGGCTGGGCGCTGCTGCACAACCCACCCTTTCTGCTGCCGCTGGGAACCCTGCCCCCGCTGCTGGTGGCCTATTCCGTGGGGCCGTGGCTGGGCGTGCTGCTGGCCGGCTACGTGCTGGGGCCCTGGTTTGCCCTGCCGCTGCCGGCGCGCAACCGCCGCTTGCGCCAGGCCGGCTTGGTGGCGCTGGGGCTGTTTTTGGCGTTGCGCGCCACCAACTGGTACGGCGACCCCGCGCCCTGGAGCACGCAGCCGCGGGGCCTGGGCTACAGCGTCTTGTCCTTTCTCAACGTAACGAAGTACCCGCCCTCCCTGCTGTTTCTGTGCCTCACCCTGGGCGGGGCGTTGCTGTTGCTCAGCGTGACGGAGCCGGCCACGGGCCGGCCGGCCCGGTGGGCGCGCACCTTCGGGCAGGTGCCTTTTTTCTACTTCGTCGGCCACCTGCTGCTCGTCAGCGGCGCGGCCTGGGCCTGGACCCGGGTGGCCTTTGGCCAGCCGGTGAATTTCTCTTTTGCCTCGGTCAACGAGTGGCCCGCCGCTTACCACCCCAGCCTGTTGCGGGCTTATGTGGTCTGGGCCCTGGTGGTGCTGGCGCTGTACTGGCCCTGCCGCTGGTACGGGCAGTACAAGCGCCGCCATACGCACTGGTGGCTGTCGTACCTGTAAGTACCGACCTGCCAAAAGCAGCGGGACGGGCCGCGGTTGTTGAACACCGGGCGAAAGCAATGGGGGAGAAGCGTACATTCAAGGTGATGAACTTGTTGCAAACCGTGTTTCAGGCCGCCGGCATTCCCATGCGCCGCCCGGTGTTTTGGGGCCTAGCCGCCGCGTTCTGGGGCAGCTTTACCCTGTTGGGCTACCTGCAAACCTCGGCGTACTGGTCGCTGCAGGGCGGCCACGGCCTCACGGGCACCGAAACGCTGGACATGGCGCTGCGCAGCGGGCTCTGGCTGCTCAGCACGCCCCTTATTCTGTATTTGGCTCACCGCGCCCCCCTTGCCTCGCCGCGGCGGCCGGGCCGGCTGGCCCGCCACCTGCTGCTGCACCTGGGGGCGCTGTTTTTGCTCAACCTGCTCATCGCGGGGCTGGTCTACGTCCTGCTGTACCAGGTATTGGGACTGCGCACCGGCCGCGCCTGGGCCCCCGACGGCGTGTGGGCCAGCATGCTGCTGCGGCTGAGCAATTCGCTGGCCCTGTACCTGCTGCTGGTGTTCGTATACAGCGTGGCGGCCTACGCGTACCGCAACCAGGCCCTGCACCTCCAAAATACCCGCTACGAGCTGGCCAACGAGCAGCTCAAGGCCCAGCTGGCGGGCGCTCAGCTGCAGGCCTTGAAAATGCAACTCAACCCACACTTTCTCTTCAACACCCACCACGCCATCGTGGGCCTGATTCTGGCGCAGGAGAACGAGCGCGCCATTGCCATGGTCACCTCGCTCAGCGACCTGCTCCGCGCCGTGCTGGCCAACGGCGAGGCGCAGCTGATTCCCCTGCGCGAGGAATTGCAGTTTGTGACCAAGTACCTGCACATCCAGCAGATTCGCTTCCAGGACCGCCTGCGCATCGAGCTGGCCATCGCGCCCGACGTGCGCGATGGCCTGTTTCCGCAGTTCCTGCTGCAGCCGCTGGTGGAAAACGCCATGGTGCACGGCATCGAGCAGCTGGCCGGCGACGCCCTGCTGCGCATCGAGGCCCGCCGCGACGGGGAGCAGCTGCTGGTGCAGGTGCACGACAACGGCCCGGGCGCTACCACGCCGGCCCGCCCCCGGCGCCACGGCCCGGCCGAAGGCATTGGCCTGCGCAACACCCGCGCCCGGCTGGAAAAGCTCTACCACGGCGCCGCGCACCTCGCGTTCCACCAGCCGGCCTCGGGCGGCACCGTGGTGGTGCTGCGGGTACCGTTCGCCGAGGCCCCCGCGCCGGTCCCAAATCTCACCTACGCTGACCCTGCCGCCGCATGAGCTACCGCGCCCTGATTGTGGACGACGAACCGCTTTCCCGCCGCATCATCCACACCTTTCTCCGGGACGAGCCCGCCCTGGAAGTCGTGGGCGAGGCGGCCAACGGGACCGAGGCCGTGCTGCAAATCCTGCAACTGCGGCCCGACCTCGTGTTTCTGGACGTGCAGATGCCCGAGCTCGACGGCTTCGAGGTACTGCGCGAAGTGTGGCCCTACCACCAGCCGTTCGTGGTGTTCACCACCGCCTACGACGCCTACGCCCTGCGCGCCTTCGAAGTCAGCGCGACGGACTACCTGCTCAAGCCCTTTGACCGGCTGCGCTTTCAGCAGGCGGTGGAGCGCGTGAAGCAGCCCCTGGCCCTGGCCCAGCGCCGCGATGCCGCGGCCCGCCCCGCGCTGCCGCCCCTGCTGGCGGCCGTGGGCCCGCCGGCGCCCGGGTTTTTGCACCGCCTGCTGGTAAAAGAGCAGCGCCGGTTGTTCTTCGTGAAAACGGCCGACATCCTCTATTTCGAGGCCGACCGCAACTACCTCCGCGTGCACACCCCCACCCACACCCACCTCATCTACCAAAGCCTCACGCAGCTCGAACCGCAGCTGGCGCCCCTGGATTTCACCCGCATCAGCCGCTCCTGCATCGTGGGCCTGAACCACGTCGCCGAGCTCGAAGCCTACTTCAACGGCGAATACTTGGTGAAGCTGCACAACGGCGAAACGCTCAAGTGGACCCGCACCTACCGCGACAACTTGGGGGCCTTTCACGGCGCGCCCAGCTAACCCCTCCTTTTAGCTCCTGCTGAAAGCCCCTGAGTAGCCTTTGTTCTGCCGGTTCGCGCCCGGCGTGGCCCCCAGCCCGCCAGCGCGGACCCAGGAGCGCCCCAACGGGCCTCCTCCCGTGGCGTTACCAGCCCCTCCCGGAGAAAACCCACGCCACCCGGCACCATCCCGCTGCGCTCCATTCTTTGGGCCAGGCCTTCAAGCCCCCGCCGCTGTCCATGGGCAAATGCCGGGGCCCGCCCAGCGGAGCCAAGCAGCCCGCCGGGGTTGCTACTTGGGCCGGTTTTCCGCGCACCGTATCCTAAAACAGTCACCTTATATTCACCTCATCCTGTTCTCGCTTAATGGATTTAAAACTCAAACTCGTGCCGGTACCGGTTACCGATATCGACCGTGCCAAAACGTTTTATATCGAACAAGTCGGCTTTGTGCTTGACCACGACGTGCGGCCCCGTCCCACGGTGCGGGTGGTGCAATTGACTCCGCCGGGCTCGGCCTGTTCGATTGTGCTGAGCCAGGGGTTGGCCGGCCTGGCCATGCCGGCCGGCTCGCTGCGCGGGTTGCACCTGGTCGTCGCCGACGTGGGCCGGGCCCGCCCCGAACTAGTGGGCCGTGGCGTGCCCATGGGCGGCATTCAGGACCTGGGCGGCATCCTGCACGCTGGTTTCCAGGACCCCGATGGCAATACGTGGACGTTGCAACAACTCCCGGGCAAGTAGCGCGGAGTACCGCGGGGCTCCTTGCCCAGCCGACGGCGTTTGGCGCAACAGAGCAAATGCCGTCGGTTGCCTTAGTTCCGCCTAGCGGGGACTGAGGGTGGCTTCCGGAACGGCGCAAGGCGCGGTTCCGAAGTTGCCCAATACGCGGTAGCGAAGGCCGTGCCGCTTTATTCCTCAGGGCCGAGTGGGCCTCCATTTGCGCGTTCGTTGCTCCACCATTCCCTACCAAGTGACTACTTATCCACGGTGTCCCGTAGATGCGCTCACGTCGTTCATCTTAACAGTGATTGACGTAGGCGATGCTTTGGTGGGCCGACGTGGTGCAATCGAACAAGTTATAGCACGCGAGTAGTCACACCTGGTGGAGGAGTGGGGTCGCGGGTAAAAATCGGGTAATTTGGGGCATATTCTGCTGATAAGCAATTCGTTGTGATGCGTAAAAATCAGCGAAATGTGCTTTGCGCAATGCGTTTAAGGCGTTGATGGACAGACTGTTCCAGCCATTGATTCGTGTTTGTTTCCCGCCGGTGACGCGCGGGAATACGGTAGAGTAGTGGTTAATCGCCTTGTAATTAGGTGTTTGTAGAGGTTATATTCGTTCCCGTCGCGGGGCCAGCAAACGTGCAAAAACGTCCATAATGCCTTGATGGACAACTATTTGCCGCGTTACTGCCTGCCGGTGGCGTCATGCTACGGCCGTTATCCCCCTCGCTTGCCGCGTTAACTAGCTGATTACAAGCGGCGCCAGCGGGGTGCAACGGGCGCCGTTTGCCTCCGGAACGGGGCTTTCGTGACCCGTTGGGACGGCGGAACGGGTGGTGTGCCACGGGGTTCACCTTCATAACGCGCAACTAGTCAGGGGATTGTGCGCTAAATTACATACGTCATCCGCACGTTCGTTTTTGTGTAAAATCGCTCATGAATGCCTTGTTAACCAACGACTTGTGAAGGTGAAGCCCGGCCGATGGACACGCCGCGGAAAGACCGTCTGTTCTGGCAGGAGGGCTGCAACATGCTGGCCGTCATCTCGTTGCGCTCCATTTTGCACCGTTGCGGTTCGTCGCAGCGAAGGCGAATCTCACCGCCACAACTACTTCATTGCAAGGGCATTAGCTACTGCTTTTACACGATTTCTGCGCGTCTTCCCCCTTAGCCCCCAGCCGCTTAAACCGCGTGATAGCCCGCGGGTTCCGGGTGGTTGCCCCCGGCGCTTTCCGCTTTCCTGGCGCTGGCGCATCGGGTCGTGTGCAACGCGGGGGCTCGTGCGCACCCCCGGTCTCCCTCGTTAAGCCACTGGTTATCAAGTAGTGCCCCCGGTTTTGGGCGGTTGACCGAAGTGATAACGACCTGACGATCAGCAAGTGCCCCACCTTTGCGGAGCGCCGGCGTTAGTGCAATGGTTTGATTATCAACAAGTGCCCCTGATTTGGGGCGTTGGGATGGTGGCATCCGGGGGCATCGACCGTTTGCGCGCCCAAAAACGAGGGCACTCCTTGAAAGACAGGGCGTTATCCAGGTTGACAAGCGCCCCATTTTTGGGGCACTTGTTGATAATCAGGCCATTAGTATTACGGTCAACCGCCCAAAACCGGGGCACTAGTTGATAATCAATGCGTTAAGGCGGTGCAATTCCGGAAAAACAGTCCAATACTCCTGGGCAAATGCAGGCAGTAGTTGCCTCGTGTAAGCCTGTAAACAAATGATTATCATGTAATTAGTGCATAAAAGGGCGAATGCGCAGGCCGTGTACGACGGAAAAGCGCATCGTTCCATGGATGCGATGAGAGTCCGTAAGTGTCTGACTATTATAGCATCAAGAATGAAAAAACACGTTACTTTTTCATTTGTGATGCCCTAATAACCAGCGGTACTTCCTTCGGGTCGTGCCCAGAAACCAGCGTTCGGAAAACCTCTCTGCCAAAGGCCCCGAGAAAGCGCGTTTTCGGGGCCGGTGGTAAGGTTAGCGGAACGGTTTCTAAAACGGTAGTTTTTCGAAAATTGACCTAATGCTTTTTTTAGAGGTAGGGTCGTCTTGATAAATGGTTTCTGGGTAGTTCAAGCACCCTTGTGCCCGTTCCAAATTTCAACTCCACGGATTCGCAACGCTTTTGTTTTGCACAGAGTGGGACCAAATTGTACATTTTCCCAGTGTGTTCGGCGGCAAGCAGTTTATTGAGCGACTAGCCGATACGTCTCCCACTGTCCATCGCTGAAGGTTTGGACGGTCATAGCGGTCGCCGAAATAGCCAAAATGGTGTAAGTTGTGGTGCCCACATCAGGTCCCGCCTGGACGGTGATTTTCACCACTCTTTGGTCATTGAGGCAAAATGTTCCGTTTCGAACGCTACTCTCGGGTTTATAGAAACATTCTTCCCCATCGTCATCCACTTCGCCAATGTTGATGCCGGTTGCTCGCCCATTACTGCTAAACTGAAGGGCTGGTCCGCCGATGGTGGGCCCGGAACAGTTGGGAATGGGACTGGAATTGATGCTGTAGCTGGTCCACAACCACGTTTTGGTGCCGCCACCTGTAAGCAACTGCATGAGGGGGGCATTAGCGGGCAGGCATTCGTCGGTGGCAGTAGCTTGAAAGAAAATTGGTTTCTCCGCAATGTTCCAGGGAGCACATCCCTTGTTCACCAACGTAGCCTTTACAATTTGCTCGCCTGCTTCCGAGCCCAAGGTCCACGTCCACGCGGAAAACAGGTCGGTTGAGTGGCTCTCATCCAGCTCAACTTTGCCCGTCCCCTTGACCTGTGCCCACGTCACCTCAAACCGGCGTCGGAAGACGGGCGAATTAGTCGCTACGTCCCGGAGAAAGATGACCAATGGCTTGGGCAGTGGTTTGCTCACTGGTCCGGTCTGCTTGTTCCCGTTGCCGGCGGTGTTGTAAGGCGCCACGGTGGGCACTACGGCTCCGCTGACGATGTTAACTGACTTCAGCTCCGTAAAATCTTGGTTCAAAATTTGGGCGGTGACTTCTTGGGGCCCGCCGGGCTTGTCGCCTAATTTCCAAGCAACCTGCGTTTCCCCGTTCTCATCCGTTGTGGTAAGCCGCCCGGTAAGAGCCGGCGTGCCACTGACCAAGGCGCCTCCTCCTGCAATCACGTTCCAAAATACCGCAACCCCGACAGTGGGGAATTCAAAAGCGGTGCGGTACGGATAGTACCGCGGGTCTTCTTTCAACCGAACCTTGGCCGTGACGGTATCGCAGACGTAATTATTCGTGCGGGACACCGGATCGGAGGAGCGATTGTTTTTTACAATGGTGAAGCAGTTAACGATTTTTTTCTGCTGTCCCTGCACGAACACGAACTTGCACCCGTCCACCGCTTTCGCTCGAACGGGCCACTCAACAAAAAAACGCATCGTCGGCGCAGCATCGTAAACATTCTTAATCCACACCGTGCTTTTGAAAGCCAGACTTAGAAAATCTTTGCTATCCGGTGCAATGTTGCAACCGCCTATAACTCCGGCGATATCTCCCATCACGGGAATCATGATATCGAGGAATTGATTAGTTGGTACCCCTGCGCCCGTTAAGACGTGTTGCTTGAACGCTAGTTTTAATACTGAGGCTTTGGCACCAACAGCAGCATCCACACAATCTTTGATGTCTTTCGCCACTCCTCGCAGCCCTAAGATATTTGTGAAGACGTTATCGAAAAAAGAAATCACCAGGTCACGGTTATTGACATCCAGTGCTGCCTCATCTTCTGCACTCCCGTCTTTGGCCAAGCCACTGCGAATCTTGATAAGGTATTCGCCTTGTTCTTCTTTGACGAAGTCGTAGGTCACCTCGGTTTTCGCATCCGCCTCACCAATGAAAGTTTTGTATGGCGACTCTGCTAAGGACGAACCGGCAACCATAAACTTTTTTGCCAAGGCCAAGGTGTTGCCTCGCTTGCGGTAAATGCCTACAGCGTAGCTGTAAGAGGTATTGTTGCGCACTAAAATGGTCGAGTTGCCTTCCTCTTCGATGTCAATTGGGTCAAAGGCCGTTGGGCTTGCGAGTCGTTGGCGGGAATTGTTAAAGCCCTTGCCTACCAACAAGAGTGCAGTTTTTGCGATGTCCAGGTTGGCCGGTTCAGAAAGATCGCCCCCTTTTTTGATTAAGGATTCAACGTGGCGGGTGAGAGTGACAAACTCGGGCTCGCCCTTGTAGGCTTGCACCAACCTCCCCTTTCGAGCCGTGGGGATGGGTTTGAGCCATGGGTACATCATTAACAGTGCCAGGGACGTGCTTTGGGCGTTTAAGATGTAGGAGGGTTGGCTGCCATAGTAGGTGCCCAGCATGAGTACTTTTTGGTTGGGCCCCGTCAGGATCAATAGGTCCTCGGCCGTCGAATCGGCCACCAACAGCTCAAAACGGCCATCGGGCTGTAGTTTACCTTTGTCCCATAAGGACCTGATAGTGCAGTCCGATATTTTTACAGTGGAGCCCGCCGGGAACAGGACTTGGCCCTGTGCGAGCTTGGCCGACACCCGGATGGTGCCATAGACATAGGCGGCCTTGACATCGGAGTAGAGCGGGGCACATCCCGCCTCGGTAATCTTGGCCCGGTAGTAGGTGGTCTGTTTGGGATCAAGCGACGCGTCGGCCTGCTGTGCGTTGGGAACATCGGTCCACGTCACGCGATCCAGCGACTGCTGCCACTGAATACTGCCTCGGTACCGGTCCAGGTGCAACTTAAAAGGGGTGTTTCCTTGCGCAAAGGCGACGTTGGCACTCAGGAGGAAGAACGCGGCGCAGAGCCACCGCAGGGGCGGAAAGGAATAGAGGAGGTACATAAGCGGGAGGGGATAGCGCGGCGCTCAGCGCACCTGCAAGTGGAAGACGCGGTTCACGTCGCGGCCCGTGAGCCGCACAAAGTAGAGGCCGGCAGCTGGCGGGGGCATGGCGATGAGGCGCTCCAGCTTTTGGCTGCTGGCGGGTAGCGATTCGGTATACAACAGTTGGCCTAAACCCGAATACACCGCCAAGTGGACTGTTCCAGCCCCCAGGGACACGTCGGAGGCCAAGGTAAAGGCCCCCCGGGTCGGGTTCGGGTACAGTCGTAATCCGAAGCGGTCCGGCCCGGGGTGCGCGGCCGTGACGGTGGCAACCGTGACCGTGACTTGGTCCACCTTTTGGCAACCACCGGCTTGGTTCACGGCCAAGGTGTAGACCGTGGTCTGGGTTGGCGAGGCTGTGGGACGAGCTACGTCGGGCCGGCTGAGGCCCGTGACCGGCGTCCAGGCGTACACGTACGGGCCCGCCCCTCCGGTGGCAGGCGTCGGTCCGCCCAGGACCACCCGCTCCGCAGGCCGAATGGTTTGGTCTGGACCCGCATCTACGACCAGTGTCGGGGCTTGGCTTACGGTAAACTGCAAGGTCGACTGGGCGACGCTGCGCAAGGCTCCTGTTAACAACAGGAGCAGCAACCAGTAGTGGTGTCTCATGGGAAAAGTGGAAATGCAGGGATAAGCAGCGAATCGGTGATCCGGCGGAATTCAGCCGGGATTCTCTTGATAGGCCTCCCCTTTGGGAAGCGCTTGGCTGACAGGTCGCCAACTTACGGGTGGGCGCTGACAGAGCTGGGGCGCCGTAAGACGCGCTGGGGCAGGTGCTTCGGTCGGGAAGTAGTTGTCTAACCAGGGACGGCGAGCCGTCCATTTCATACTAAAAGTTAACCAAAAATTTAAACATTGTCAACATTAACTAAAACTATTTTGATAAAAAATTAGCTTAACGAAACAGCTTTGTTGCCTTATTCTTTGTATGGCATCCCTCCTTGTGGGTGTTGAATAAAAAGGCCTCCCCACCGTAGGCTTATCTAGCAGAGGTTGAATAAACCTACTCACTCACAGAAATTCAGCCTTCTAGCGCTCTAGCGCTAGGCATTGAAGGGTAGATCATCAATCGATCAGGGAGGAAACGGCCCGGCACCGGTGGCCGTCTGAGGGCATTACATCTTATCAACTTCCATGACAGCCTGTTACAGGCCCAATTCCTTGGCGGAATTATGCTGCCTTACGTTATCCAGTCGCGTGTAGCGGCGGATCATGGCCGAGGTCTTGTGCTTGGTCTGGTTCATGACCTTGGAATCGTCGGCGCCGTTGAGCTTGGAGACGGTGACAAAGGAGGCCCGGAGCGAGTGGGCCGTGTAGGGGGCGCCGAGGTACTGCTGGACAATCAAATTAATGTACTTGGTCGTCATCCGGCGGGTGGTCAGGTGCTGGTGTTTGCGCAGGGAGACGAACACGCACCCCTCCGTGCGGTCGAGCACCCGCAGCCAGGCCTGGAGCGCGCGAATCGGGCACAGGGCCGGGTCGGGGGAGTAGAAAATGGCCTTCTCCTCGGCGGCCCCCAGCTGGTTGGTTTTGCTCTTGTCCAGCGACACCACCAAGCCTTCCTCGTCGAAGGCCAGGTCCTCGATATTCAGCGCTTCGAGCTCGGACCGGCGAAAGGCCCCCGTAAACCCGAGCAGCAAGAGCGCCCGGTTGCGCAGCCCCGTGGGCGTCGTGACGTCGATGGCCCGGATGGTGCGCTTGAACGAGGCGAGCGTAAAGGCCGCCGCTTGTTGGATGCGCGTCTTCTTTTCGCGGGCGATGCCCTTCAGCAGCACTTTCACCTTCTTATCCGCGGTGGGCGAGTCGTGGCCGGCCAGCGCGTGGGCCTTGGCGAGGGCCGCGGCGTGGCGCTGGATGGTCGCGACTTTCTTGCCCGCGTCGGCCAGCTCGGTCAAAAAGCCCGCCAGCGCCTCGACCGGCGCGGGCAGTGGGTCGAACCCATGCAGGGCGCACCAGGCCGTGAAGCGGCGCCAGTCGCCGGCGTAGGCGCGGACCGTGTTGGCCGCCCCGCGCAGGCCGGTTTCGACGTAGCGGGTGGAGGAGGCCACGAGGTGCGCCGGGAGCTGGGCCGTGGGCGGGGATGGTGCGAGGAGGTCAGACGACACGGAGCAGGTGAAAACCGCCCGCAACGGACGGGCTTTTGGGGGGCAAGATAGGGAACGATAAGCAAGGTTTATCAGGCCCTATGGCGCCTGTTCAATACGCCGCCGGATGGGGTCGTTTCCTGCTGGCCGTTGGGCCCCGGGGCGGCGCTCCCCTGGGGCCTCCGAAAACTGGGGCGCGAGCGGGTTCAGTCCTCGTCTTTTTGGAGCACCAAGGTCACCGACTCGTCTTCGAGCCCGTTATCCGAATCGAACAGCATGTGGCTGCCAACGGGCATCCCCTCCTGGGCCAGATTCAACAGGTGGTTGGCCAGCGTGCGCAAGCCGGCGGGGTTGGCCCGAATGATCACCTCGCCGGCCTCGAGCCGGACCGTAATGCCACTGTCATCTTCCCAGTGGTACTTAATCCCCCGTTCGGGGGCGTAATTGGGGACGTGGAGGGTGATTTCCATGGGCGGCGGAGGCGTGGGGACGGGAGGGGCCGGGGCTGGCGCTGGCCCGCCCGCAAAGAAACACCCCCGGGTCTTTACCGGCCCGCCCGACTCGTTCGCGGTAGCGAAACGAACAGCCACCACGGCGGGTGGGGCTGGACCGCGACGGTTTACCAAACGCACGTTTAACTAACGTTATACCCTCCTCTTGCCGCCGTTGGATGCGGCACGGTGCCGGGTCGGCGGTGGTACCCGGGCCCGCCTTCGCAGGTCCTCGGGATGACCACGACGTGGCGGATCGCCCTGCCACAGCTGAGGCGACGGGCTGCGAAAGAATAGGTTTTATAAGTCGTCGGCGGCCTCCGCGAGGCGGTTGAGCAACTGTTCCGCGTCCGCCCCCAAGTAGGCCTTGCACACGTATTCGTGGGCCTGGGTGAGGAAGGCCACGCTGTAGACGACTTCGCCGATGAGCACCGGGGCGCCCTCGTCCAGCCGCAGGAAGAACCGGCCCCGGACCGTGTGGGCCGGATCGGTGCGCCGGCGGGCGTCAAAGGCCACCTGGACCTCGTCGGAGAGCGCCATGGTGGTCGCAAAAATGTCAGCAAGGTCCTTCATGGCGCGGTGCGGCAACAAGGGGCGGTACGGGTACGAAACGAGAGGAGTCGCCAAGCGGGCCCGTAAACGAAGAAACGACAACGAGCAGCAGGGGCTCCATTTTTTCTAAAAAAAGCAGCCCCTTTGAAAGAGGAGCACTCGCCTCATAAGTCGACAGTAGTAGCTCCATTAGCTTCATTCCTAAAGCGATAGCTGTAGTATAAAAAGGCACACCCCGCTCCTGTCGATGTGCCTTTTTATACCCCTGCCTGAGCCCCTGGTACTTAAGCTACTTTCGGATACTTAAGTGACTTGTGTTTTGTACTTAATATGCTGAAGTAGTGAGTATTAATCATTTTTTCAGCCACTATTAACAGTTCATAGCCATTAGCACCATTGTTTCCTTACTTCTTCACAAGCCATTCTTGACCGCCGCGTTCTTCCATACTAAATCCTTGGGAGAGGTAAATAGCCTGTAAATGCTCCTCAAAGGTGGGCAGACGGTCCTTCTTAGCGAAGGGGCCTGGGCTATCATACATAGCCCGTACTTCAGACACTGAATAAGCAACTTCAGTAGTCGCGGCGGCTTTTTTGGCAGCCAGTACCTTTTTTGGTGGAGCAGTTACACGCTGACTTTCTAGGTAATCCGGCAACAGGTATTTTTCTACCAATGCTTTGTAGATGGCCCCGGCAGGCTTTTTAATTTTTCCCAACCGGTGTTGCGACCCAACTCTTTCGACAACGAAGTGCAAGTACCCCTCATCGTATTCTTTAGCTTTTAGCTGGGCTTCTACTTGTTTGATACTGTCGGACTTTAACCCTAGTTCCAACAGCGCGGTAGCCCAAGAGTCCACCGGCAAAACAGGCGCTTTCTTAGCAGGAGCCTTGCGCGCAAACTGAAAGCTAACCCGCTGTACTACCTTGCCTTGCCGCTGCACCTCGTAGGAAAAGGGTATGTCGGTGATGGCAAGCTGATCTCGGGCAGGTTCTAGTACTTTTGCCTTGAAGCTCCTGAATTGGGGGTATTCATGGTCCTGCACATCTAGTACAAACCGTAACTCTTGTACGCTCATGGTGCGACGGCCAAATTCCGCGTATTCTTTCAGTAGCCAGTAGATGCGGAGGGCGGAGGGGCTTTTGAGCTTCTGAACCTCTTTTAGGTCGGCTAGGGTAAAATTGCCAGCCTCTTGAAGTTGCAGCAAGTAGGGCAGGGCATCCACGTTGAAGCTGGCCACGACCCCACCCAGTTCGGGCTCCCAACTGGCTGTCGAAATCAGATTGATGTAAGTAAAGGCCGGTTTTTTGGTGCGACGGCGGGTTTGGGGTTCCAGCTTCTCGATGTAGATTTTAAACTCCATGATGTTCTGGCACATAGCATCCACCCGTTCATAGGCCGACCCTCCTTGTGAATCAAGAATCAATTCCTTGATTGGTATAAGGTGACTGCGGAACTCGGTTTGTCCAAAGTCCTGCCGAGCCAGCATGGATACGAACAGCCGCATTTGCAGCGGTATCATCGAAAAACGGGCGTTTATCAGAGCGTTGTGTTGAGCAAGCTGCTGGTTTGGGTTGTCTTCCGGTTGCATTGAGTGCCGTCTTTTTGGTTACAGATAGAGCAGGATGCCAACGTCTTTTTAGTTACACTTAGAACCGGCACCGAATGTCTTTTTAGTTGCACTTAGAATAAAATGGCAACGTCTTTTTGGTTACAGATAGGTTTCGTCTTTTTAGTTACAGGTCCCGTCTTTTTAGTTACAGATAAACCAAGGGGCCAACGTCTTTGGGGTTACGCTTGCCGTCTTTCTGGTTACAGGTGCCGTCTTTCCGGTTACGTTTGACGTCTTTTTAGTTACACATACTAATTTCAAAACAATGGTAATCAATGTGTTGTGCGCACAGTAATACTTCTAATATAGTTTAATATTTTAAAGAGCTAGCTTTTTTTTGTTTTTTTCTTTAAAAAAAAGGCCCGTACCGCAGTTAGTTTTCGGGCTGCGGCTGCGCGGCGCGGTGTAATCTACTAGTTTGCATACTGCTGCCGCCAAACGCTAACTTACAGTCTATCGGAACGCAGTTTTTAAAGCTCCACTGTCTGTCGCTACACTTGCTGTTAGATTCGGCTTCCGCGGTGAACAGTGTAGGGCCCCTGGCTAAGCCAATCCGGCGGCAGTAGAGCCCCTCCCCTATTTGCAGCAAAGACAGCTCTCTGCGTGCGGTGCTGGGAGAAGCAAGCAGGCTACTAGTTATACCTGCTAATCGGGCTTGCGCACCAAGCGCTTGAGTGTTTTGGCGGCCACTTTAGGAGGCAGGGCTTTCTTTGCCTCGGGCTTATCGGCCAAATAAGCCACTAGAGCTTCATGTAGCACCTCGTGCAACTCCATGTGCGCCCAGTACTCGTACTGGCGCAACTCGCGGTAGACGTCGGGCTTGAGTTGGTTGGTGAACACAACCCGGCTTACTGGGACAGCTTCCGGCTCAACTGGCGGGGGGAGCGCCACCGGCCCCGTTGGGAGAAGCGGGACCGCAGCGGACTCCACCCCGTATATCAGGTCATCGGTACTCGCAGCCACCCGGGGGCGCGAGCCAGTCATTGAGGGCTTAGCCATAAAAATTAGGAAATGCGGGTGAGAATTTCGTCCGTGAGGCTGCGGTAGTCAGCGGCCCCATTGGAATTAGGGGCCCAGTCATAGATGGGCCGTTGCATGCTCTGGGCCTCATCCAGTGAAACATTTTCCCGAATGGTTTGGCTCATGATCAGCGAGGCCAGGGCCGGGTCAGCCTGCAGGTCGCGTGCGTATTGGTGGTGGAGAGCCTTACGGTAGGCAGGCGAGTATTTAGTGAAAAAGATGCCTCCCACCCGCAACTGTGGATTAAAGTTGCGTTTAAGACGGGCTACCATATCAATGAGCGCCGTCATCCCCTCACTACCGAATAAATTGGGTTGCAACGGAATGAATACCGCTTCGCTGGCCACCAGTGCCGATACGGTAAGTGGCCCTAGGTTTGGGGCGGTATCGATTATGACGTAGTCGAAACGAGACTGCACATCTTCGAGCTGGTGGCGGAAAAAGAACTGGTAATCGGGCGCATTGCCGAAACCCTTTTCCTGCTGGGCCATGATGCGCGCCGAGCGCACCATACTCAAGCCCGTGCTGAGCGGATAGCAGAGCGAAGCCAGCGTGGGAACCCCCTCCCCTTCCGTGAGGGCTAGGCCCAAGTGGGGGTGTTCGGCCGGTAGCCCAGAAGCCGTGCTGGCATTGGCTTGCGGGTCGGCATCGATGAAGAGTACTTTGCTGCCTAATTCAACCAAGCGGTGGGCAACAGACAGAGCGGAGGTCGTCTTGCCGACCCCACCCTTATTGTTGGCAAATGTTAGAATGCGCATGCGAAGGGAGATGAATTCTTCACAAACATACTGCCATTACGCAACACTGCAATACGACAATACATACAATACATAAATATTAGCTGTATTGCAATGCAGAATAACGAGCAATACGGCAATACCCAGTGTTCTTTACCTTCAGCACACCTAAATGTAGCAATGGGTGTGACCGTATTGCAATACATATTTATTGCAAAAAAATCTTATAAATAAGCTATAAGTAAGTGATTTACAAATTGACCTTACGTTTTTCACGACTTGCACTTCTGCCTGCAACACACCAAGCGGTAGCCTTGATAGGTAATTATCGAGACGAGTAGTCATTCGGAACCAGTGTCACTTAATAAATACTGCAATACAAAAAAAAAATATATAAATACGAGCAATACAGCAATATGGTATTGCAGGCATAGTGAGAATGAGCGTTTCTTTTGCCTGGTCAGGGTAACATTTGAAAATTGGTAAGCCCAGAGCGATGATGCAGTGAGGCTGCTGCGAAGGCTAAAGAAAATGAGTTAAAAACCAGGGTGCGCACCTGGGACACGTGCGTTTCAGAAACGATAGGAGTAGCGACAACGAGTGCAAACCAATCGAGCAGGGAATAACAATAAGCGTTTTTTGGATGAACGATCTGCTAGTGAGACACTTAATTCGGATTGTTTAACATAAGCTAGGTGGCTGTTGCAAAAGTCAACTTCCTGAGAGCGTGTGGAGTTAGGAGCATATGCTCGGCTTTCACCCCCTCCAGACTTCGCTGCTGAAACTGGTGCCTGCGCGCCATTTCTACCAGCAACTGCTGCAGACCGTCGATTTCAGCTTCGTACGGCCCCTGTTCGCTCCTTTCTACAGCGCGGGCGGGCGGCCCTCGCTCGATCCCGTGGTGTTCGTCAAGCTGCTGCTGGTTGGGCACTTGGAGAATATTACCTCCGATCGGAAGCTGCTGGAGCTGGCTCAGCTGCATCTGGGCATCCGCGCCTTTTTGGGGTATGATCTCGTGCAGCCCTTACCCTGGCATAGTACGGTCTCGCGTACCCGGCAACGCCTCCCCGTTTCGGTTTTTGAAGCCTGCTTTACCCACATCGTCGGCTTGTGCATCCAACAAGGCCTGGTCAGTGGCCATACCCAAGTGCTGGACTCAGCCTACATTAAAGCCAACGCCTCCATGAGCCGGCTCCAGCCCAAGCGTTCCCGTGGGGCGGCCGGGGCGAGCCCCACCATAAGTGATGGCCAAGCGCCCCGCATCACGGCTACGCCTGACCGCTTAAAGCATATCCAACGCTTCCACGCCGCAATTCTAAAAGCCGCGCCGAATAAACCAGGGCAACTCGTCAGCAATCTCACGCACTACAGCCCTTCTGATCCCGAGGCGCGCATTGCCTTCAAGTCGGGCAAGCCCCGCATCTTAGCCTATACGGCCAGTGTGAGCGTCGATACGGCGCACCACGTGATCACCCACATCCACGCGGACCTAGCCGACTGGCGCGACAGCCGCTATCTGCTCGCCATCGTGGACGCGACCCAGCAGCGCTTGCACACCTATGGGATGGGCATGACCATTGTTGTGGCCGATGCGGGCTACTGTTCGGGCGAGAACTACGAGCAGCTGGAAGCACGGGGCCTAACCGGCTATATTCCGGCCCATGGCGGGTATAAAAGCGAGCACGCGGGCTTTACCTACGATGCCGCTACGGACAGCTATACCTGCCGACAGGGCAATCAACTGCCCTTTAATAAGGTCTTTGTTGATCCGCAGGGTAATGCGAAGAAACGTTACATGGCCAAGGCTGCTGATTGTAAGGTCTGTCCACTGGCCGAGCAGTGCAAGGGCAAAAAGGCCAAGGAGAAGCGGCTGCACCATACGCCCTACAAAGCCCACTACGAGCGCATGTTGGAACGCCTAGCCACGCGAGTCGGAAAAGGTATGCGGCGGCTTCGCTCCGCCACGGTCGAACCAGTGCTAGGCAGCTTGATTAATTACTTTGGCTTGCGCCACCTCAGCAAGAAAGGCCAAGCAGGAGCCGCCAAAGTCATGTATCTGGCCGCCATGGCCTACAATCTGAAGAAGTGTCTGCGCTTTAACTCCCACCAGCCCGGCGGGTGGGGGATCGTGCTCCCCGCCCCTGCTCCCTTTCGCTGGCTCCTACTTTACTTTTGCAACAGCCACCTCGCTTATGGTTCGGCCGGCGGCTCGGCGTCGGTGGGCCCCGGCGCGAGGCCGGGCACGTACCGGGCGACCAATTGGTCCAGGGACGCTTTGCGGTCAAGGGCCGGGGCCGGCGGGAGCAGGGCCGGGGCGGGTAGCGCAAACTGCTCGACGACGTAGGCCCCGACGTTCCAAGCCGCCTGGCCCAGCAGATGGCCCGCCGCGACCACCGTAAGCGTTTGGACGTCCAACGGCAAGGAGGCGGCGGGGCCGGGGGCGCGTCGGGGAGGGGCCGCCGCGCGAGCCGGCAAATCCGGGGTTGGGCGGGGTTTTCGGGCCCGGCACGCCAGCGTGTTGCACGAGTTCGAACAGTAGAGGCGGGCCTTGTGCGCCGCCTCAAACGAAGCGTGGCAGTGCGCACAGGTACGCACCGTGGGAAGACGTTTATGGTAAGCCATGCAGCAGCAGCAACCGGGTGATTTTCAATCAAACGTAGTTAAAGTTGATTGAAAATTAATCCGAACCGGGCCGAACCGGGCCCTTCCACCGATCGGGTGGGGGGCGTTCTCCGCAAAAAGGAGCGCTCAAATGGCTCTGCCGCGAGAAAACCACTGCGCCTAACGGGAAACCTACCCTTTAACTGAACGAAAACAGTGTCTGTGTCGAGGGTTCCTGTACTTTCGGTGGCCCTGAGTCAATTCCTGCCCGCTTCTCGTCCATGCCCAATCCCTTACACGCCCAGGAATTTGTCCGCTACTTCATCGCCAAGGACCGGCGCAAGCGGTATCAAGCACTTCTCGAAGGCAAGGATGGCGAGCGCGTCTTTGCGGCAGAGTTAGCGCATTTGGACGCCTTCACGCCAGCTTACGCCCAGGAGGTGCCACCGGGCCGACCGGACCAGCAAATCGCGTACATCACCCGCTTTGTGGCACAATACTATCCGTCGCGGACCTGTTACGTTATTTCGGAACAACGCGCCCTATCTGAACAGGAAATGGCTATTGCCGAGGCGCTTGAGGCAATAGTGGGTGCCCCTTTTGGCACCATTTTGTCCTTTATCCCCGGCCGATTGGCCTACTATGAGGGGGAGTCCGTCAAAACGCGGCTGTTATTGTTTCGACCCTTTAAATGAACACATCGTTTGGGCACAGCAAAGTCCACCCGGGGTCCCCGCCCGTTTGGTGCCAAGGGACCAGTACCCGCTGCCGTGATGTCTGACACGGGCTGCGGCGTTTCGAACCTGACAGGAAGATGGAGCGCGGTGCGGGTCGCCTCTTTCCCCACGTCCACCACGTCAGCGGAGCGACCGCCGGGTTTCAGGGGTGGCTCGCCCGCATCCGCGTGGGGTCGGAACAGGACTTGCACACGATGGCCGGTTGCCGTAACCGTGGAAGCACGTGGAAGGGGGTACGTGCCCGAGCGGCACTGCTGAAAGCGCGGGGATGCTAAAAATCGGAATAGTCCATAATGACGGCGGATTCCTGAAAGCCGCCGCCGCTGTAGGGCGTACTGGCATCCAATCGAATGGTGCGGCGCACCGCTGTGCCCACCAGCACTTCCACCTGAATCACGGCGCCGGGCGGCACGGGCGTGGTGTTGTAGACGTTCCGGAATTGGGCCGTTACCACCACGCGGCGGTCTTTCTTGGGGGCAATGGTCCGGCTTTGGGGCGTTTCGGTCGGCACTTCTGCCATCAACGTCTCAACGTTGCCGGATGCCGGGTCGAGGCTTAAGGCAAGGACAAAGGGTTCCAACGTGGCCACTTGCGTACCGGAGTAGCGGACGGAGACCGCTGGCGCAGTAGCCGCCTTTTTACACGCGGGCAACAGAGCGCTGCACAACAGCAGCCAAAAGACGAGAACGGGGCGTTTCATCCGGCAAACATAGCGGTTGTTCGAGGCGCGCGGTTTCTTCCCAAAACAAGCCAACGGTCGGGTGCGCTTCGCGCGTGAGACGGGGCCATCACCAACGCACGCGGTGGCTGAAGGCACCGTTATAATGCACTGATCTTTAGCACGCCTAGCAGGTGCTTTTATCAACGTAAGTCCCGGCCATCCTCAGCTGCCGAGCAGCCATCGGCGGAGCTCTGGGGTGCGGTGGGTGCTGCTGATCAGGGTAGCCGCCTGCCCTTTCAGGTGCACCACCAGCGCATCGTTGAAGTAGGGCTCCAGGCGCTCCACGGCCCGCAGGTGCACCATTTCGCTGCGGTTGAGCCGGAAGAACCAGGCCGGGTCGAGCACGGCTTCCAGCTGGCTCAGCGTCTCGCTGAGTACAAAGCTGCGCCCCTGCTGGTCCACGGCGTGGGTGACGCCGTGACGCAGCTGGAAGTATGCCAGCTCGCCCACGTCGAGCAGGTAAAGGCCCGTGCGCACCTTGCTGACCAGCCGCTCTTTGTAGCGCGGGGCGGGCACCGCCAGCGCGGCTAGGTGGCGCAGGGCATCGGCCTGAAAGGCGTGGCGCAGGCGCTCAAACTTCTGCAGGGCGGCCGCTAGGGCCTCGTAGCGCAGCGGTTTGAGCACGTAGCCAATGCCGTTCTGCTCAAAGGCCTGGGTCAGAAACGTGTCATAGGCCGTCACAAACACGACGGGGCTGCTCACCGGCACCTGGCCGAAGAGCTGAAACACGTTGCCGTCGAGCAGCTCAATGTCGGACAGGATGAGGTCGGGGGCCGGGTGGGTGCGCAGATACGCGGCCGCTTCGCTGACCTGCTGGCATTCGCCCACCACCGTGCCGGCGGGGTAAAATTGCAGGACCAGGCGGCGCAGCTGCTCCAGGGCCGGTTCTTCATCTTCCAGCAGCAGCAGGCGCATGGGCAGCAGGCGTAGGGGGTAAGGCCGCCAGCAGCGGCACGGTAACGGCAAAATACGTGGGCGTGTCCTCGACCACCAGGGGCTGGTCGGTGAGCAGCGCCAGGCGGGCCCGCAGCCCCGGCAGGCCGCGGCCCGTGCCGGCGGCCGGCACCGGGCGCGGCCGGCGCGGGTGTTCCAGGCGCAGGGCCGTAGGCGTGAGCGTGACGCGAATCAGCAACGGGTGCTGCCGGCTGGCCAAGTTGTGCTTCACGGCGTTGGTGAGCAGCTCCTGGAGCATTCCCGGCGGCAGGAGCCGCTCGGCCTGGCCGGCCAGCGGCAGCTGCACATCTTCTTCAAACCGGTAGGCTGCGCCAAAGCGCCGCTGCAGCAGAAATTGGTAGTCGCGGGCAAAGGCCAGCTCCTCGGCCACGGGCACGACGTCGCGCTGCCCGGCGCGCACCAGGTAGCGGTAGAGGCTGGCCAGGTGGCTCGCATAGTCGAGGGCGGCCCCGTTGGCCGGCTCGATGAGCGACGAAAGAATATTCAGGTTGTTGAACAGAAAGTGCGGGTCGACGTGCTGCTGCAAGGCCCGGAGCCGCGCTTCAGTGACGGCTTTTTCGGCCCGCGCCAGGGCCAGCCGCACCTCACTGGCGTGCTGCTGGTAGAGAAACGGCAGGTACACACTGCCCGCCAGCAAGTAGAGAAACAGCGTCGCCGACAGCCAGCGGACAACCTCGTACCAGCTGCCGTAGTCGCCGCGGCCCACGTGGGCCAGCATTAGCGCAACTTGCAGCAGCTGCAGCAGCCCCACGAAGAGCAATGCTCCCCGCCACAGCAGCCCGAAGTAGTAGGCCGCCTGCTCGCTGGCCCGGCCCCGGCGGGTCGCCCGCGCGTGCAGTCGGTCCAGCAGGTGCACCACCAGCAAGGCTTCCAGAAACAGCCAGAACGGCGCATCGGGAAACAGGTAGAAGTCCTCGGCGCGGTCCGCCATCGTCAGGCGGGTGTAGACGGCCAGCAGCAGGGCCAGGCCGAAAACGAACAGGTAGAACCAGGGCGGTTTGCGCATCGTGAGCCGCAAGATACAGGAGAGAAGACACCGCCCAAGCGAACCCGACTACTGGCCCGCCGGCTTGCTGGGCTGCCCGTTTTCGTCGAGAAAGCGCAGCATGGGCTGGTTGTTTTTGTCCACCCCGATGCTGAGGCGGGTACGGCCCTGGCTGTCCTGGAAGTCCAGGGTCGACTGCTCGGTATTGGCCACCAGCATCATCCGGGTTTCGCCCCGCTGGTCGGCCATAATCAGGGCCGAGGAGCGGCCGGCGGTGGTGCCCACGAACAGGCGGGTCTGCAACCCTAATTTGCCATCTTTCTGGGCCTGTTGCTTTTGCTCGGGCGTGGCGGCTTTGTATTTCTCCGCCACGGCCGTCGTCGACTCCTCCGGCGCGTCGTTGAAGGTGAGGCCGGCCTTGTAGAAGCCACCCTGCTCTTGGTAATTGAGTGCCACGACCTGGTCCTGGCCAAAGCGGTCGAGCGAGAAGTGGCCGCCGGCCGACACCTTACCGTCCTGGTCGCGGTTGCCGTCGAAAATCAGGCCGCCGCATTCCTCGCCCTTGGCGTTGTAGAACAGCATGCCCGGGTGGGGGCGCTTGTAGTCCAGATGCTTGCCGTCGATGGTCACGCCCTGCGGAAACCGCTCCTGGTTGCTCAGTATCATCTTCACTGTGCCGTCGCGCTCCACCAGGTTGAGGCGCTCCACCGAAATTTCGCCAAAGCGGACGGGCTTGTCGGGCTTGCCAAAGGCGAAGAGCAGCCCCGTGACGGGGAGGAGGGTGGCCGCCAGGGCGTAGGCTTTGAGGAATTTTACGTCGCGGGCGAGTTGCTGGACCGTCATGGTTGGGAAGGGGTGAGGTGATTGATGGCCCAAAACTGCCCCGGCCCAGCCGCGCCTGCTGGTACTTTCGCGCCAGTGCCGGAAAAATCGCGCCAGTGCCGGAAAAGCCCCCGCGAATGTTTGAGAACGCGGCGACGGGCAGTGCCAGCCCTCTTGTTCTCGGGAATGGTCTTTTCACAAAAGCCCTCCATTGATTGAACGGCGCGCGTTTACCTTACCACCGTTTCCGCAAACTACATTTCCTTTACTTGCTCCCTCACGTCGCTCCACGGTAGCGCCGGGCAGTGCTACGGTTG
>NZ_JADQDQ010000025.1 GCF_015694725.1 Hymenobacter jeongseonensis
GGCCGGGGGCGCCCCGGGCCGGGGGCCGGTGCTGCCGGGCTCGTCGCTGGTGGCCTGGGCCCGGGCCGGGGCCGCGTGGAGCAGCAGCCCCGCGGCCAGGGTCAACCCGGCCAGGCGCCGGGCAAGGAAGTGAAAAGAACGCATAAACAAGAAGTTAACGGGGAAGAAAAGAGAAGCGGGGCCGGCGCCCGGGACCAAGACGGTCGGGGGCGCCAGCGGGCGCATAAGCAGTGACTAATTGATAACCAAGCGCTTGCTGACCACCTCGGCGCCGGCGTGCAGGCGCACGACGTAGACGCCGGCGGCCAGGCCGGCCGTGCGGAGGGTGCCGCTGGCCTGCCCGGCTTGCACCGTCAGGGCCGTCTCGCGCACGACCTGGCCCAGGGCGTTGCACACCGTGGCGCGGGCCGTGCGGGTGCCGGCGGCCACGGGCAGCGTCACCTGCACCGCGGCGGCCGGCCCGGCCGGGTTGGGGAACAGGGCCACCTGCGCCGCCGTCAGGGCCGGGGCCGCGGCCAGGGCCGTGGCCGGGGCAAAGACCAGGCGGTAGCGCGTGCTCAGGCCCGCCGGCAGCGTGACGGTGGTGGCGGGCTGGGCCGCCAGGTCCACTTGCTGGCCGGTGGCCGCGTCGTGCAGGTAGGCCACCTGCCCGGCCGGCAGGTGGGCGACGCGGACAGCGGTCAGGGTGTAGGTGCCGGCCGTGGGCACGCTCAGGCGCAGGGCAATGGCCGTGCCGGCGGCGAAGGCCGGGCGGCCGTCGATGGCCAGCGCCTCGCCCGTAGCCGAAACCGACGACAGGTTCAACCCCGACGGGTTGGCCAGTTTGGTGGCGTCGTAGCGCGCATCCACGCCGGCCGTGGCCTGGGCGTCGGCGTACAGCGTCACCTGGTCCGTGCCCGTGCCGGCGGCGTTGCGCAGGCGCAGGCGCACCACCGGGCGGCGGTCGTTGCCGCCGCGGCCGAAGGCCGGCTGGGCGCCGAAGGCGGTGACGCGGTTGTCGTTGGTCAGGCGCAGCGTGCCGGGGGTGCCGGCCGCGGTGGTGCGCACGAAGAAGCCCTGCCCGGCGGGGATGAGGGGGCTCGCCTCCTGGTCGTCGGGGCCCTCGGCCAGGTAGGTGCGGTAGGTGCCGTCGTAGGGGCCCGAGCTCTGCACCACGTACACGGCCGCGTCCAGGTGTTGCAGGTGGTCGCGGTCCAGGGCGCCCTGCGTGAGGGTGCGCCAGTCAAGGGGCGAAGGATAGGGGTTGCCCAGCAAATGCCAGCCCATGCCTACGCCCGTGCCCTGCGCGTTCTGGTCGCGGTCCAGGCCGGCGCGCGTCACATTGCCGGTGGTGAACTGACCCGTGAAGTCGACCAGGAGGTTGCCCGGGGCCTGCACGGCATAGCCCCGACCCACTTCCAGGAGCTGCGAACCGCTGGTGATGGCCTCGAAGCCCTTATCGAAGTTCGTGTAGTTGCTCGGGCTGGTCGGGATGCGGTCCTGGTTGTAGGCAAACACCGTGGGGAAGGGCGTGACGCTGCCCGGCGTAGCCGAGCCGTTGTAGGCCGCGGCCCCGCTAAAGTTCGGGGAATAGGAACCGGCAGCCAGCGTGTTGAAGGTCTCGGCCTGGACGGGCGAGCTGTAGTGGCGGTAGCCATTGCTCTCCGTATTGGTCTCGATGTGACGCTGCATCGTGCCGGTCAGGCCGCTGACGATGCCCGTACCTGTATTCGCAATGAGGGCCGTGCCGCTCGCGTTGGAGAGCAGGGTGAGGGCCTGGCCGTTGAGTACTAGGTTGCCGGCCCCGCCCACGGCGAGGGTACGCCGGATGGCCACGGCCTGGCTCAGCGTCACGTTGAGCGCATTGGTGGTGGTCAGGTTACGCACAGTAGCGGGCAGGCCCGGGCCGGTAACTTGGGCAGCCGTGCCGGTGTAGCTATAGGAGGCATCGTCGGAGAAGCTGCGCGCTCCAGTGGTCTGGATGGGGCCCGTGGCACCAGTCAGGGCAATGCCGTCAGCATCACAGCTAGCTAGCGTGCCCCCGGCCGCCAGTGTGAACGTGCCCGCCCCGCTGAGGGGGTAGCAGCTCGTGCCGGAAGCGGTGTTGAGGATGCCGCCATCTTGCACCACGAACGCCCCGCTCACGGAGATGTTGCCGGTAAGGGCACCAATGCCCCCATCCTGAATCGTGATGTTGCGGTAGAAGCCAGCTGGTATGTCTTTGGCGTCGCTTATCACCAGGTCGGTTTCGGTCGTGTTCAGTAGCACCCCCACTTTGCCGACGGTAGCGCTGCTGGTAATGGCCGCAGCGATGTCGGCGCGGCCGTCGGCGTTGAAGTCGCCCACTGCCACGCCGCGGGCACCAGCGCCAACCGCGTAGCTGGTGGCGTCTCCGAAGCTGCCCGTGCCCGTGCCTCGCAGTACCAGCACGATGGTGCCAACTTGGGGCGACACCGCCAAGTCGGGCTTGCCATCGAAGTCGAAGTCGCCCACCGCTACGCTGCTAGGACTACCCGAGTCAATACTGTAGCCAACGGCCGCCGCGAAACTGCCCGAGCCCGTGTTCAGCAGCACCGCCACGGTGCGGGAGCTGTTGGCCACGGCCAGGTCGGGCTTGCTGTCGCCGTTAAAGTCGCCCACCGTCACGTAGTTGTTGCTGCTACCAGGGGCACCGACCGCGTAGTTGACGGCTGTCCCGAAGCTGCCCGTGCCTGAATTCAGCAGTACCGACACCAAGGAGCCGCTGTTGGCCGTAACCAGGTCGGGCTTGCCATCGCCGTTGAAGTCGCCCACTGCCACGGTGACGGGAGTAGTGCCGGCCGCATAGGGGACGGCGGCCGCGAAGCTGCCCGTGCCCGTGTTCAGCAGCACTGCTACGCCATTACCTTTGGCGGCGGCAATGTCGGCTTTGCCATCGCCGTTGAAGTCGCCCACCGCCACGCCGCCGATAGTGCCGCCGACTGAGTAGTTGACGGTCGCCGCGAAGGTGCCGGTGCCTAAATTCAGCAGCACCGACACGCTGCCACCCCGACGGTTGGCCGTGACCAGGTCCGGCTTGCTATCGCCGTTGAAGTCGCCCACCGCCACACGAAAGGCTTCCGAACCGGCTGGGAGTGCGTAGTTCGTGGCTGCCGCGAAGCTGCCCGCGCCCGTGTTGAGCAGCACCGACACGGCGGTGGCGGGAATGCCGTTGGCCGTGGCCAGGTCGGGCTGGCCATCGCCGTTGAAGTCGCCCACCGCCACGTCTTGGGAAGTAGCACCGGCCCCGTAGTTCGCGACTGGGGCGAAGGTGATGGCCTGCCCAAAGGCGGCCGGGGCTAGCCCCAGGCTCAGGGCCAGCAGGGCGGCCGGGCGGGTGCCGCCCGGCAGGGGTATCAAAGAGGAGAAGTGTTTCAACATCAATAGGGAAAAAGAATAAAAAAGAGAAGCGATTGACGCCCGTTCACACGGTCCCGCAAAGGTCGACCCAGATAACAGGCGGCGGTATCGCATGAACATGTGAATTTTCAGGTCTTTACACCACTGGTCATGCGGGCCTGACGAAGGGTTGAATAGGGTAGACGAAGGGCAGCCGGCCGTCCACTCCCGTTAAGGAAGGCAGCTAAAACAGCGGTGCACTTGCTCAGGGGCTAAAGCAGCCATAAGCTAGCATCTGACGAAGAACATGTCCGATCGGATTTCCCGCCCATGCGGTAGTGCTCCTGCCCAAAGGAGGAGTTTACGAAACTCATCCCTTTGGCGCGTTTCGTAAACGAGGAATCGTAGACGAGTTTCTTAAACTCTCCCGGCCCTATTGAGGTCACTTTGCCGCAGGGCGCAGGCCTGCGAAGGTGGTTCATTAAAAGGAGCCTTTTAATTCGTTAGCATTCCTAATGCAGCGTAATGGCCCGGCCCTGTAAAGCCTTCTCGTCCGTTGGCAAAATCTCGCAGTTATCCCAGATGCCCGTTAGGAGCGTGTGCGCATAGGAATCGGGGAGCCCATTGGCCCGCATTAACTCATGAGCCCTGCCGTTGTCGTAAGTAAAGGCGTGAAAGGTGTAGCTAAACCGGCCGTTGGTATCATCGAGCAGCAGATACCAGACCCGCGGGGTGCCATCGTTGGCGGGCATCCCAATCACGCCTGCGTTCAGCCAGCAGTGCCCCGCACGCGCATCGACAAAGGGTAGTCCGGCGTGGCCGGCCAGGAGCACCTCGGCCCCGGTAGCGGCAAAGCTGCTTTCTTTCACCGGCCAGGGGGTGGAAGCGAACACAAAATCGGCGATGCCGGTGGACGCCCCGTGCAGCACGGCGACCGCCTTGCCCGCATACCGGAAAAACAGTTGGAGCGGCAGGTTACTCAGCCAGGCGACCGAGCCGGCCGATAGGCTCCGCACCGCGTAGGGAAACCAGGCGCGGGACAACAGGTCACACCGGCTGCCCTCGGCGAAGTTGCAGCCGCAGTCGTCTTCGCCCCGGATGATATTCTGTTCCACGTTGCCCTGGATGACGTGAACCCCCCAGCTTTTCACAAACTGCACCGAGGCTTCGGGTTGGGCGCAGTAGCCCACGATGTCGCCGGTGCAGATGATGTTGCCCGCTGGAATCTGCAGCTGGTCGGCAATGTCTTTCAGTGACTCCAGGGCCTGGAAGTTCGAGTAGGGCCCGCCGAAAACGAGCAGCCGGCCGCTTCGCGTGCCGAGATCTTTGGGGAGTGGGCTATCCATGAGAAGGCTTTTTGCGGAGAAGCGTACAGAGGCCGAATACCCCGAAACAGAAAGCCGACGAAATCAGGTTCGTGCTGAGCAGCCCCCCGTATTTGCCGTCGCCCAAGTGCAGGGTATCGGGCAGGGGAAACAGCGTCAGCAAACCGCCCAGCACCAGCCCCCCCACGACCGACAGGTGGAAGGCAAGGCGCGGCACGGGCACGTTCCAGAACAAAAACACGGGTGCCAGGCCCAGCACCAGCGTGCCGCTGATGGTCGTCGCCGACAGAATGGCGGGGTTGAAAAACACCGGGATGGTGCCCAGTACCGTCAACACCACCATGGCCCACCGCCCTCTCGACACGCTGGGCACGGCCGCTTTGCTCAGGTCAACACTGATTAGCTTGGAAAAGGAGGCCATGGCCGAATCGAGGGTCGACGAGGCCGAAGTAACCATGATGAGGTTCATGAGCAGCAGCATGGGCACCCCGAAGTACCGCGCCACGGCCACCGGGGCTTCGCCGGTCAGGCCGTTGAGCTTGGCGAAGATTCCCACGAAGCTGAAAAAGATGATGCAGCCCGCGCCGATGGCCCCAGCCCAGAGGTACGACCTGAGCGTCGTGCGCGTATCGGAGATAAACCCCCGGTCGGTGAGCACCGGGTCGTGAAAGGGGTAGCTGAAACACTGCACCAACGCCACCAGCAGCAAATCGACGCCCTGCCCCAAGGTCCATTCCCCGCTGCGCAGGAAGGGCTGCAGGCTACCCCCGTACTGCGGCAGGATAAAACCCAGAATAACCGTGAGCAACACCACAAAGAGCGAC
The DNA here is from genome assembly GCF_015694725.1 of Hymenobacter jeongseonensis. Taxonomy (GTDB): domain Bacteria; phylum Bacteroidota; class Bacteroidia; order Cytophagales; family Hymenobacteraceae; genus Hymenobacter; species Hymenobacter jeongseonensis. The sequence goes on from NZ_JADQDQ010000025.1 coordinate 5,486, forward strand.
AGCTGAATCACGTCGGTCATAATCGAGCTGCCCATGCCGCCCTTGAGCGTGTAGGCCAGCGTGAGCAGGGTGAACACCACAATGGCTACGTAGTATGCGGTGGTGCCCTGCGCGCCAAAGTAAGAGCCGATGACGATGGTGTTGGACCAGATTTCGTTGTACAGCCGAATGATAATCAGGAAGGTAAAGACAACCACCGCCCCCGCGCCATATTTCGATTCCAGAAAATGGTGGATGCTGCGGTAGCCCCCCTTGTTGCGCATGGAGACGATGACGAAACCGGCTACCAGAAACGACAGGTAATACCCCGCGTAGGCCACGCCCCCCACCAGCCCGAAGCTTTGGCCCAGGTTGGCGGCATTGGTAATCGACTTGGCAAACAGCCAGGAGATGACCAGACTACTCGTCAGGAAAACAGCATTGGGGGTTCGCTCCTTGCGGGCGCCTCTGAAAAATTCGGCCGCGGTCCGGGACAGCGGCGATACCAAAAACAGCGTAATGCTGGAGGCCAGGACCAACGCCCATTGCCACAAGGTTGTACTCATACGGGGGTAATCAGCGAGCCCACCATACGGGCGCGTTGACGCTGTTATTTTGGGTGTTGTCGGCCGCTTTTTTGTATTGCACCGCGTTCAGCGCACTTTCCGTGGCGGGGTAGGGCATTCGCTTGGGAATCAGCCCGTTGTTAAGGCTTGCCGAAATCGTTTTTAGGCGGGGAAAACCCGTCCGGCGGTACTCGGTCCAGCCTTCGTAGCCGTTGTTGATGTTGGCTAGCCATTTCTGCGTCAGTATCTGCTCGATGGGGTCCTGACCATTCTGACCGTAAGCCACCGGGCTGCTGGTGAGGTAGCTGGCGGGCAGCGTCGTTCCCCAGTAGGCAAACGACTGGGCAACGCCCTGCTCATACAAGGTCCTCGCCGATGCGGACACCAGATTACGCTCGGCGGCTTCGGCCAGCCAGAAACTGGTTTCGCCCGCGGTCATGTAGTTGGCCGATAATCGGTCCGAGCTTTCCCGAAAGATGGTTCCCGTCAACGAGTAATCGGCCAGCGAAATAGAGAGTTTTGAGGCATCAGGACCGTTCAACAGACCTTTGTAGGTGCCCGGATTGGCCGCCGTGGGTCGAAAATACGTCGCTATCCGGGGGTCGCTCAGTCCCGTAAGCAGCTCCTCGCTGGTTTTGGACATGATAAACAGGTTGAAATCACCAACACGGGCGGTCGCCATGCGGAAATTGTTGGGCTGCGCCAGCGAAAATCGGTACACGGCATTGTCCGCATTCGTCCGGATATAATTGCCTTCGGTCACGACTTTTTGAAGGGCAACCTGCACGTTTATCTTCCCTGATATACGCATCAGGTATTTAATCTTCAGGGAGTTGGCAAATAGTATCCATTTGCTGCGGTTGCCATTATAGATTATATCACCGTCGAGCAGCGTAACCCCTTTGTAATTATTGATAGAGGCGATGCCCTTGTCCAAGTTGTCGAGGATGCCGCCGGGCGCCGTGTAAATGGACTCCTGCGTGTCGTAGGCCGGCGCAATCACCCCCGCTTTCCCTTGCAGCGCTTCGCTGTAGGGCACGTCGCCGTACAGGTCCGTCAGCGAGGCGGCCAGGTAGGCTTTCAGTATCAGGGCCGGTCCTTCGTACACCGCGAAAGCGGGATTCGCGCGCGCTTTTTGCAGCACAATCTCGTTGTCCCGCAGATTGCTGTACAGAAACGGCCAGGGGTTGCCGCCGTACTGCGGTTCGCTCAGGCTGTGCCGGTCAAACAGGTTGAAGTCGATGGCCGTGAAGTACTGCCCCAGTAGGTTGCCCGCCACGAAGCCTTCGTAGGACATCTGTTCGCCGTAGTCAAAGATGATTTTGCGTAGCAGGAGCGACGGTTGCACGTCGACCGGCGCGTTGGGATTCGTGTTGATTTCCTCGAAGCCGTCCGTACAGGCGGGCAAAAAGCCCGCCAGGGCACTCAGCAGCAGGACGCTATATAATTTCCGTTTCATGTTCGGGTGGTAGGGCTTAAAAGTTCGCGCTTAGTTTCAAGCCCACGTTGCGGGTAGTGGGGTAGGTCATGTCCTCGACGCCCGTCTGCAGTTGATTTTGCTGGAACGAGGTCTGCTCGGGGTCGAAGTGCGGGATGTGCGAGAGGGCCAGCAGGTTCCGTCCCACCAGGGCAATGGTCAGCTGCTGCGTGCGCAGCTTTTTGGCCAACCAGGCCGTTTGGGGCACGCTGTAGCCAATGGTAAATTCCCGCAGCTTCACATACGAGGCATCGTAGGTATTATTCTCCTCGTGGTTCCGGTCGTAGTACATCCGGTAGTAGGTTTCAGCCGGAATGGCGCGGGTATTGGGCTGGTAGTTTGGGTTTTCGGCGGTGCCGGTATTCACCACGCCTTTGGCCACGATGCCCGCATCGGGCCGGTCGGCCGTTTCAATCAACTGACCCGCCACGCCGGCCAGGGCCAGCGTGCGCGATACCAGAATGCCGCCCTGCCGCCAGTCAAGCAGAAAGCCTAGGTTCCAGTTGCCGACGCTGAACTGGTTCGACAGGCCTACTACGAAGTCGGGGTTGTAGTTACCCAACTTCTTCAGGGTGTTGTCGGCAATGTACTGCCCGTTGCTGCCCACCACGAAGTCGCCCTGTGGGCTGCGCAGGTAGCCCGTTCCCCACATGTCGCCCAGGCGGTCGCCCTGCCGCACCTGGTACCACACCGTCTGGTTCACGTTGTCGTAGATGCGGTTGTAGCCCAGTGTCAGGGTGCCGGCTTCTGAGGGCAGGGACACCACGGTGGTCCGGTTCCGGCTGAAATTCAGGTTCACATTCCACCGGAAGCGGCTCGTCTGCACGGGCGTGGCGTTCACCACCGCCTCGATACCCCGCGACCGCACCTCCCCGCCGTTGATGACCCGTTCGCTGTAGCCCGTCGGGATGGCAATGGGCAGCGACAGAATCTGATTGCTGGTGCGGGAATCGTAATAGGTCAGGTCGAACCCCAGCCGGTCGTTGAGGAAACGCACATCCGCCCCGACTTCCAGCGAGGTAATCGACTCCGGTTTCAGGTTGGTGTTGGCAATGGTGCTCTGGTCGCTGAACGCCGGCTGCGAAAAAACCGGGTTCCGGGCGTTGTATACCCCCGCAGTCTGATAGGGACTGGTGTCGTTGCCGACGTTGGCGGCGCTGGCCCGTACTTTGGCAAAGGACACGTCCGCGGGCAGTTGGAACTGGTTCGACAGCACCCAGCTGGCCGATACTGACGGGTAGAAAAAGGACGTGTTGGCCGTAGAGCTTGGCGTAGCCAGGGCGCTCGACCAGTCGTTCCGCCCGGTGATATCCACAAACAAGAGGTCCTTATAACCCAGCTTGGCCAGGGCATACAGGCTGTTGATGCGCTTGCGGCCGCTCTGCTGGTACACCTCTACCGGCGAGGCGGCGTTGTTGAGCTTGAACACGCCCGGCTGTGCCAGCGTCAGGGCCTGGTATTGGTCGAACGAGGTCTGCTGGTCCAGGCGGTTGCCGCCGGCCGATACGTCGAGCGACAGCGGCCCCAGGCTGCGGGCGTAATTCAGCAGGAAGTCGGTGTTGATTTCCCGGAAAAACACGCCGTTTTCGGCGTACGCGCCGCTCTTGAAGCGGTTGCTGCTGAAGGCCCGCCGAAACTGGCGGTCCTCATTGGAGTAGTCCATGCTGCTACGCACCATCAGCGTCAGGCTATTGGCCAATTCGGCCGTGAGGGCCAGATTGCCGATGAGCCGGTCGCGGGTAAACGAATTCCGGTTTTCGTAGAGCGTAAAATAGGGGTTGTCGAAGAAGGTATAGTTGTAAGAAAATTGCTGAATGCCCTCCAGCCCCGGCTGCCAGTACTGCTTCATGGGGTTGACATCGGTTTGGCGGCCCAGCCAGGCACTCAGGGCGTAATTGGTGTTTTCCGAACCGTACTTGGTGGCGGGGCGGTTTTTGCTGCCGCTGTTGATGTAGTTGAGCGAGGAGTTGACCTTCAGCCACCGGGTCGGGTCAAACTGCAGCCGGGCAGCCAGGGTTTTGCGCTTGAGGTCCACCCCCGGAATAATCGACTGGCTGTTGAGGTCCGTGAAGGAAAGCCGGTAGCTGCCTTTATCGTAATCGCCCGAAACCGCCAGGTTGTTGATGGCCGTATGCCCCGTCTGGTAAAAATCCTTCAGGTTGTCGGGGTGCGACACAAACGGGGTCGGGGTGATGGGGAGTCCGCTGTAGAGCCGCGTATCGGCTCCGCGCACCACCCGGCCGTCGGGCAGGGTCACGGGGCTGTCGTACTGCGGGGTCAGCACGCCCGCGTCCAGCTTAGGGCCGTAGCTGTAGGTGATGTTGTCGTTGACACCTCCGCCCAGGCCGTCGCCGTACTTGAATGCCCCGCTATTGCCCTGCCCGTAGGTGTTCTGAAAGCGGGGTAGCTGAAACGGCCGCTCGGCGTAGAAGGTGCTGTTGAAGCTCACGCCAATGCCTTTGCCCGCCGACGAACCGTCTTTGGTGGTAACCAGGATAACCCCATTGGAGGCACGGGTTCCATAGAGAGCCGCCGCGCTCGGTCCTTTCAGCACCGACACCGACGCCACGTCGTCGGGGTTGATTTCCCCAGCCCCGTTGCCAAAATCGATTTCCTGAAACCCGTTGGCATCGTCGTTGACGCGGTTGACCACCGTGGCGTTGTTTATCACAATGCCGTCGACCACAAAGAGGGGATTATTGTTGGTGAAGGACGATTCGCCCCGGATGGTGATGCGCGACGATGCCCCCACCCCGGTTGAGCCGGCCGTGACCAGGACGCCCGCCACCTTGCCCGCCAGATTGTCGAGGAAGTTTGCCGCCTTCACCTCGCTGACCTGCCGGCCCTCTACCTTCTGCACCGCGTAGCCCAGGCTCTGGGCGTTGCGCTCCAGCCCCAGCGCCGTTACGACGACCTCATTGAGGGCAAGGCCCGCCACCAAGTTAACCGTCAGGTTGGTTTGCCCCGTGTACTGAATTTCCTTCGATTTGTAGCCCAGGGACGAAAAAACCAGTATGTCGGCTGGCTGCAGATTGGTCAGCGTGAACGTTCCCGTGGTACTCGTGAGCGTACCCGCCTGCGTGCGTTTTACCTGCACGGTGGCACTTGGTATCGGTTGGGAAAAGGTGCTGTCTACCACCTGCCCGGTAAGTTTCTGGGCAACTGCCGAAACGGATAACAAGGAAAAAACGGCAACGAGTAGTAGTAGTAGTAGTAGTATTGGTCGCATTTAGGCGGTATTCGAGGGGTAAATTTTTGGCAACCTACGGTCTCTGAGGGGGAAGTGGATGCATGAGATGAGATGCTCTAGGTGTACAGTCCTAGAGGGTGATGGGGTATTTTCCAGGCCTGAAATTCGCACTCACCGATGGGACAAGTACTCCACGGCAGCGCCCGCACGGCGGCAGCGATACGGCGCGCTATCCAACACCGCCAGGAAAGCCTGCAAAGTGTAGCCACCGGCAACGGCGGTAGGCGCCCGCGCGGGGCGCTTGAAGCCCGAGCGTCGCCGAAAGGTACGGGCCGGCCCCCGAACACCAGGGCATCGGTGGCGGGCCCTCGCCGGGCAGTGCGGCGCCCTCGACCGCAGGTGCACCCGGGTAGGAGTAGTTGCTGCTGAATCGCAGCGAATCCTGTTCACAAAAAGGGTCCGAATAGTAAAACGAGGGTTCACATCACACATCGTAGTGGGCCCGTGGTGCCGTCTGTGCCACTACTTTCGGGTCTGGTTGGCCGCGCGCCCTGAAATGCCTCACGCGTCCAGACAACCGTGCCCTTGCTCCGATGATGAACCCTTTCCTTTTTGCGCAGCGGATGAGCCCGTGGGCCGTGGGGCTGCTGCTGGCCGCCTCTTGCCAGCAGCAGCCGCCGGTTCAGCAGTATTCCGAAGTGGAAGTCGTGTATCGATTCCATTGCCAGACCACCCTGCAGCTCACGAAACCAGCAACCATACCGGTTGAAATAGCCCCGCGGTTCCGTCGATTTCCTACCGAAACCGAGGCCAACAACTTTCGGTTTCGACACGAACGCCTGCTGCGGTTCGTCGACCTGGAGGCAGACACGGTGGTCCGGCACGCCTTGCGCGCGGACTGCCTCGCCACGCCCAATGAGTCCAAAGAAATTGCGGTTTTACGCCACCAAGTAGCGGTGCTGAGCAACAAAACGGACCTGCGCCCCCCGGATGAGAAAGGCGCGCCCGTTCGCTTGGCGTTCTCCGCGTCCTGTACCCCCGGCGATGGCCGAAACTATTACTACGTGGAGACCATCGTGGCGCGCCTCCGGTATTCGCGCGGGGATGTGTACGTGGTGCGTAATGGCGCCGTAGAACGCACGGTCAACGTGTGGATGACGTAGCGTAGCGTTGGTTAAAGGGGAAAGAGGCACTCCTACGCGTTCAGCGAAAGGGTCCAAAAAGCAAAAGGGAGCGGTTCAATTTTCTGCCGGGCTGAAGCCTTTCCACACCTGTTCAAAGGTGGCGCGGTCGATTTCCTGTGCCGTGAACTCTTCCGCTTCCTGAATGGTGGCCAGCGCCGGCACGGGTACGGTTCCCAAGCCTTCGGGCTGGGCGGTGCTCCAGCATTTCCACGCCCCCGTTGCATACCGCTCCAGTTTGCGCGTTTCGAAGCGGTCGGCATCGAGCTCCGACCAAATTTCCACCGGATAGTTCGGTGCTTCGTGCCGCCACTGAACGTTGAGGTAGTACATCACAGCTGTTGAGACAGGAAAGATAGTAGCCACTATCGTTCAGCGAAACGGTCGGAAAAGCGAAAGTTGTGGAAGGCTGATAAGGCTAGGTTATTATCTGTAATGCTTCTCCTGAGCTGACGATACAGTCTGCATCGTTTTTTACCAGCCTTCCTTCGCTACCTTTCCCGCTGCCCGTAGCTACGAGCGGCACCCCCTTCCCTGCTCACGCCCCGGTAGCTACCCCTTCTTCTCATGTGGACTTCTTCCCGCACGCGCTTACGCCGCCTGGAGGCGGCCTGGCACCAGCCGGCTGCGCGCTCCTCCCACCCCTCCTTGGTCGCCCGCTACTACGACCACGTTCAGCACGAGCCCGCGTACCAGCGCCTGCCGGACCAAACCTGGGCGGACCTGAACGGCGACTTGCTCTTTGGACGGCTCGATGCCACGGTGAGCCCGGTCGGCCAGCAGTGCCTGTACCACCGGTTGCGCAGCCCGCTTGCCGACGCGGCCCCCTTGCACGCGTTTGATGCCGCCGCGGCCCTGCTGGCGCAGGACCCCGTGGCCCGCGGGCACGCCTTGCTCGCCCTCGACCAGCTGACGGCCGACGAGGCGTACTACCTGACCGATTTGGTTAGCGGCGAGCCCCTCCCCGCGTTGCCCGGCGCTCGCTTCGCGCCGGGGCTCGCGCTGGGGCTGTTGGCCACGCTGCTCGGGGGCTTTTGGCTCCCCGTGCTCTGGGTGGGTACGCTTGCGTTGGCCCTCACCAACGCGGTGTTTCATCTCTGGCAGCGCCAGCGGATTAATAACTGTGTGCGCCCGCTGCTGCAACTGGGCCGCTTGCGTCGGGCGGGCCAGGCGCTGCAGCGGGCGGCCCTGCCCCTGCGGGCGCTGCCGCCGCTGGCCGCGCCCCTGGCCCGGCTGCGGGCCCTCATGTGGCAAGTCGCGTTCTTTCAGGTGGAAGACAACTTGCTGGTGCTCGAACTGCTCAAGATGCTGCTGCTGCTCGACGTGCTGCTGTATGGCCGTTGCCGGGTGGCCGTGCAGCAGCAGGCGCCCGCGATTCGGACGGTTTTTGAGGCCGTCGGCTACGTCGATTGCGCCTTAGCGGTGGCCAGCTTCCGCCAGCGCCACGCCACCTGCGTGCCCCACTTTGGGCCGGCGGCCGAAGGCATCCAGCTGCAAGGCGGCTACCACCCGCTGGTACCGGGGTGCGTGCCCAACGACCTGACCCTGGCCGGGCCGGGCGTGCTGCTTACGGGCTCGAACATGGCGGGCAAAACCACCTTCATGCGCACGCTGGGCGTGAACGCCCTGCTGGCCCAGACGGTCGCCACGTGCCCGGCCACGGCCTACCGCGCCCCGTTTTGCCGGGTGCTCACCAGCCTGAGCCTGGCCGACAGCCTGCCCACGGGCAAAAGCTATTACCTGGTCGAAGCCGAAACCATGCGGGAGCTGCTGGCGGCCTGCGACGCGGCCCCCGGCAGCTACCTGCTGCTGCTGGACGAGCTGTTCAAGGGCACGAACACGCAGGAGCGCATCGCCGCCAACCAGGCCGTGCTGGCCTACTTGCAGCCGCGTAGCTGGGTCGTGGCGGCCACCCACGACGGGGAGCTGGGCGCGCTCTTGCCATCGTGCTACGTCGAATACCACTTTTGCGAGACCGTCACGGCGGACGACTGGTACTTCGACTTCCGCCTCAAAGCTGGTCCGCTCACCACGCGCAACGCCATTCGATTGCTGGCGCGCCTGCACTACCCGGCGCAAGTAGTCGCCGCCGCGCAGGCGCTCAGCGCCACGCTGGCGACCCGGGCGCACCCAACCCGGCCCGGAGAACGTCGTTCGGTGGCTGATTCGACCAAGCAGGAGGAGCATGCATTGGGCTAAATTTCTCGTTATAAAGACGACCCTGCATCGAGCGCTGAATTACGTGTTGTAAACGACGACCGTTTACAACACGTAATTCAGCGCCCCAGCAATGTTTACACAAACGGTTAGTTACTTAAAGCCCCGGTCCTGCGAAAGGGCCGGGGCTTTTTTGTACCTGGAAGCCCGGGCCGCCAACGTGCTTCCGTCCGGTTCCTCGCCGGACTACCGCCCCTGTTTCCGCCGCGCCGACAGCAGCCAGATGCCGCCGGCCAGCAGTGCCAACGCGGCCCCCGCGACGGCGGCTTTGGCCAACGCCGGGGCCGGCACGGCGGGTCTCGCCCGGGCAATGGAGGCGTCCGTGAAGGGCTGCCGGTTGGTGACGGCCAAAATCAGGCGCGTGGCTTCGGCGGGCTGGTCCCACTGCGGAAAGTGGCCGCACTGCTCAAACCAATACAGGCGGGCGTCGGGGAATTTCGCCAGCGCCAGGGCCGACTGGCTCGGCAAACACACCCGGTCCTGCCGGCCCCAGCCGATGACCAGCGGCTCGGGAATGCTGCCCGTGGGCGCGGGCCGCTGCACTTCGCCGTGCGCCAGCTGGTCGAGCAACTCGTCGAAGGCGGGCGAGTGGGCGAAGGTGTGCATCTCGTCGATGGCCTGCTGCGAATCCACCGCCCAGGGGCGGGCTGAAAACTGCGGCAACAACACCGTGCGGCCCACCGCCGAGCCGGCCAGGGCGGGCATCACCGGCTGCAGGGCCTTCACCAGCTTTACCGACACGTCCACCGAATGGTAGAAGAACGGAATCTGCCAGCCCTGCCAGAATCCGCCCGGGTCCAGCGACACCACGGCACCCAGCACCCCGCCGCGCCGGGCCAGCTCCAGCACCAGCCGCGCGCCCATCGAGCTGCCCACGGCATCAATGCCGAGCAGGTCGTGGTGGGTGAGAAAGCCGGTGAGTGCATCGGCAAACGTGCCGATGGAGTTCAATCCGGTTAGCTTGGGGGTTTCGCCGTGGCCGGGCAAGTCCACGGCGATGACGTCGCGCTCGGCGGCTAGCGCGTCGATGATGGTGTTCCAGGACCGCCAGCTGCCGCCAATGCCGTGAACCAGTAACAGGGGGCGGCCGGTGCCGCGGCGGACAAAATGCAACTCCATAAACGGAAGAAGGAAAACGGGTGAAACAGAACGTACAGCCCTGTAACAGCTGGCCCCCCGAAACGGCTGAACGAGGCCGGCCCAAAAACGAAATACGGCCCCTACGGGCCGCACGCCGCGGGTTAGTGCCCGGGCCTTCCCATGGCCCGCGGCAGGCCCGTCACTTTCACGGCCCTTTTCGGGCCCCTTCCCGTACGGCCGGTTACGGTCGGCTTTAAGTTGCCTCTTCACCAACGCAACCACCTGCACCTAGTTCTGCAACAGCCACGGTGCATACAGCAAAACGAGCGTAATTATGTCCTTTCCGGCGCATCACTTTGCCATCTGCATGCCCTTTATTCGACTTTCGAGCCGCGTGACGCTGTTCTACAAATTGATTATTCCTCTCGTCGGCCTGCTGGCGTTGGGCGTCTATGCTGGCGCCATTGTCGCCCATCAGTGGCCTTGGGAATTGCACGGGGTATTATTGGGTGCTCTGGGTGCATTGCTGGCCCTGTTTACCGGCATGACCGCGTTGCCTATCCGCCACGTTGAGTACAACGAAGAGTTCATCCGCATCCGCAATTATGGCGCTGCGCAGCTCTTTCCCGTCCAGGAATACCGGCTGTTGGAACCCGCCTACTTCGTCCTGATGCGCCTGCGCCTCGTCGGCCGAAGTTTTCTGTTTTTGGGTAATTTCCCTGGCTTGCTTGGCAATGTCGTGAACAACCCGGCGGGCGCGCTCAATGACTCGTTAGAACCTGCCTCCGTCAACGTGGCGCGCCGAACATTACAAGCGGCTGCCCAGCGGGCGCGTCATGAGCAGAACTCACAGGCTCGCACCTACTAGCCAATGGCTTCAAGCCGTTCAAGAAAACGGTCCGAATTGTAAAAGGGGGGTATTAATGCCTAAGGAGCCTCGTTCACGGCTCATGAAACTCTGCCGTTGCTAGACCGCTGGTATGCAGGCAGTTTTGCAGCCACGCCAATACTGCCAGCTCCTGCTCTCCTGTGGCGGTGTGCAGGAGCAAGTACAACTTCTGGTTCGTTAAGCAAAGCAAAAAGTCTTCCTCCCAAACAGGCGGCACCCCAGCCGCATAGGCGTAACCCAAGACGTGGGTTTGCTCATCCTGTTCGGCACGCAGCAACGGCCACGTTGGGGGACGTTTTAAGCATGTGAGCAGGCGTTGCAGTGTTGGGAAAGCCAGTGGCGGCGTAAAGGATGATTCCTGCTCAAAACTCATGGTCAAAGCTACTTCCTCCCGCTTGATTCGTTCAGCGAAAGGGCCCGACAAGTAAAACGAGCGTATTTGTGCTCTGCGAACCAGCTGTTCCCCTGTGTACCTTACCCGGATGAATTTTGCCGCTCCTGTTTTCGCTGGTGGTCTCATCCTGCTCCTGGCCTCGTGCAGCGAATTGCCCCCGGAAGACCAAGCATTTAAACAGCGGTTCGTGGCCGCGGTCAGTCCCATTACGGATCGGCCGGTGAACGACACCCTCCCGCTGGACCTGGCGACGGTGACCCCCTTCGCGTGGGACACCGTGTATGTGTTTTCCTCCACGGCCACCTTGGAGACGATCAACCGGTCCCTCGGCCAGCGGTGGCCCGGGGACGAAAACATGCACGAGGACGACAATTTGTGGGTGTTTACGCAGCGGGGCGCCATCGTGAATTACCTCGAGTTTCGGGGCTTTAATTACCAGCAAGAACCGCACTTTGTGCATTTCAAGGGGCATTTCAACCTGGGCGAACTCTTCACGCCGGCCACTGCCAAATTCAGCGTGATCCGACGGAGCATCTCCCCGAAGCGAATCGAGATATTCGGGCCGCCGGACAGCAAAATCATCACCCGGCCGGGTCGAAAGTGAGGTGGTCTAGCTAAGCCGGACACAATTGGGACGTGGTTTGGAGTTGGGATTCGAAGTGGTTGGGCGATTGATAG
>NZ_JADQDQ010000026.1 GCF_015694725.1 Hymenobacter jeongseonensis
CTTTGAAAGAAACAGCATGGCGCTGGCCACATCGGGCCATAAATAGGGATTAAGAATAAGCGCTGCACAAACCCTACAGATACCGCATTTAGGGTAGTACTTTTTCAGGATACCGGGGGAAGGAGCAATAAATTTGTTTCATACTCTTTCCCGATACCTATGAGTCTGTCTCTTTCTCCATTCACTTGCCATACCAACAAGCGGAAGTGCGCCGCAATAGCCGTCAATCCTACTAAAATACGGGCTATTAACTTTCTGATAGGGTTTTTGTTAGCTGCAATGCTTTTGATTTTGCTGCTTGTGCCTAGTCACGCGCAAAATCCTGCATGGGTATGGGCCAACCAATCGACGGGTAGTGGCACCGCCCAAGTAAAAAAAATTGCCTTTGACGTAGCGGGCAATTGCTATGTTGTAGGATTTTTCACAGAAACAGCGCATTTCGGCCCTACCACCCTCGTCAGCCAGGGTCGCAGCGATTTATTTGTGGCCAAGCTCTCGCCCATAGGCAAGTGGGAATGGGCCATAGCAGCTGGTAGCACCCAAAGCGACAATGCTTCCGGCATAGCCGTGGACGCAACGGGCCGCGTATTTGTTGCCGGCAGTTTCAGCAGCCAAATTCGCTTTGGGACCACCACCCTCACTAGTCAGGGCGAAACAGATGTGTTCGTGGCCCAACTTAACACCGAGGGGCAATGGCAATGGGCTACGGCTGCCGGCGGAACCAGTGTAGACCGCACCTGTGCCCTGATTGTGAGCAATGTTGGCGAGCTATTGGTAGCGGGCCAGTTTGCTGAAACGGCCACCTTCGGCCGCACGCACCTGACCAGCCACGGCAGTACTGATGCCTTTGTGGCGCGCCTCACGCGCAACGGCGAGTGGCAATGGGCCACCGGCGCCGGGGGCGATGCCAACGATGAGGCCACGGCCTTGGCTACCAACGCCGCCGGCGAAATTTATGCTACGGGCTATTTCAGCAATACGGGCACCTTTGGCTCCACTACGCTTACGGGCAAAGGCATGGACAGTGCCTTCGTGGGCAAGCTCACCATCGCTGGCCGCTGGCTCTGGACCACGGCGGCTACTGGAACCAATACGGCATATGGCAAAGGACTAGTGGCCGACCCCGTCGGCGGCGTATTCGTGACGGGTTCTTTTAGCGGCGACGCCATGTTTGGGAGTGTTCACCGGCAAAGCGATGGCAGCGACGACGGCTTTGTGGCCCGGCTCACCGATGGTGGCAAGTGGGAGTGGGTTGAAGTACTGGCCAGCAACTATTTGGATAGCATCGTGGGCATTGCACTGGACAAAATGAGCAAGCTTTACGTGGCCGGCACCTTTAGCAGCACCATTCAGGGCGGGCAGTTTCAACTTACCAGCCGCGGGCATCAGGATGTATTTGTAGGCTATCTGACCCAGAGCGGTACGTGGTTGGGCCTCGTGGCGGCCGGCGGTGCAGAACCTGACGAAGCACTGGCTATGGCTTTGGCTCCTGGCGGGCAGGTATGTGTCGGCGGCACTTTCAGCGCGGCGGCTTCTTTCGGGGCAGTGCCGTTGCTGTCGGCCACGCCTGCGGTGCAGCTCTACGTGGGCAAGGCCCAGGTGCCGCAACCCTAACGCTCAAAACCAGGGCCAGTAAGAAAAGCCAGGGCGCTAAGCGGTGCGCGGCAGCCAAACGCAAATAAGCCGCCGCCTAGCCCCCAACCACCTGACCAGACGGGCCGCATTGTGTCGTTTGTCCGCAATTCCATATCCACAATTTTACCCCCTTTGTAAATGAAAACATCACTACTCACGCTTTTAGGCTTCGCTCAGCTTTCGGCTTTTCCGCCGCTCAGCATGGGATAGGTAGTGGCTCCTGATTTGGGTGTTGCTTCCCCTTTCGCCGTGTGCACGGCTGTGGGCGGCCTCCGCAATGCCGGGGCCAATCCGGCCAACGGTGATACTAGCACCAGGTTGACGGGCCTTAATGCGGGCGCCGTCGCAATTCAAGACCCAGGCGCGCCGCTGCCGGTCATGCTGGTGAGCCTCACGGTGGGACCGGATTCAATTATCACCGACTGTGGAGCATGAATTGTGACAGTTCTTTTTCCTAAAGTCCGCTGCAGGTGATGTGCTTCAACGCGGTTGCCAGCCTTCCGGCCTCGGCCTTTCCTAACCCGGAGTCGGCACACAACGCTTACCGCCCCCATCGTTCGGGGCACGCACCCGCGAAACCATCTAATGGTGCAAGATGGTGTTAGTTAAAAGATTACGGGTTAAAATCAAGAAGTTTTACCTGTCGTTGCTGCCTACGCCCCAGCAAACGATTTCGCTCCGTGCATACTCAAGTATTGACCAAGTGGTCAAATAATATCAACTCATTTTTTCATTTGCCTTTCAATTATGAAAAACTATTTCCTGTTTATTTTAGCCTCATTGGCTGCTTTGGTCTGCCCGCAGGCCGGTTCTGCGCAGGTGGCCCCGGCCCTTGGGACTGCCGCCCGCTTTGCGCTTTTCACGGCCGTCGGGGCCGTTAGTAACACCGGCCCCACCTTCATCAATGGTGACTTTGGTACCAATGCCGGGGCGTTCACCGGCTTCCCGCCGGGCGTGGTCAACGGTAGCATTCGCATCGCAGATACTTACTCGACGCAGGCGGCTACGGACGTACAAACGGCCTACGGCTATATGTCAACCATTCCCTGCGTGATTCCGCTGGCCGTATACGGCGGCACGCCGGCCGTGACGTTGGCTCCCGGCTCGTACTGCGTGGGCGCGAGTACCACGCTGGCTGGTACCCTGATTCTGGATGGCGGTGGCAACCCCAACGCGAAATTTTTCCTGCGGGTGTCGGGCGCGTTCACCACCGGCGCCAACTCCGTGGTGCTGACCCAGAACGGTGCCACGCCTGCCAACGTGTACTGGCAGATTGGCGGTATGGTAACCTTGGGCCAGAACTCCGTGATGCGCGGCACCCTGCTGGTTGACGGCGCTATTAATATGATTGAAGGCGCCACGCTGATTGGCCGCGGCCTGTCGCGCAGCGGCGCCATTACCATGGATTCTAATACTGCCTTAGTGGTCCCCGTGGCAACCAGCACGTCTTGGCTGGGCACCTCGTTTGGTGCGGGTACTACCAACTGGTTCACGGCCAGCAACTGGTCAAACGGCGTGCCTACCAGTCAACTGGATGCCGTGGTGCCCGCCAACGCCACACCCTATCCGATAATTGCCAGCGGCAATGCGCTGGTCAACAGCCTGACCATTGACACCGGCGCCAGCCTGACGATGACCGGGGGGACCCTGAACGTAAAAGCCGGGGTGAGCAACAGCGGTAACTTTAGCGCCACAGCCGGCACTACCACCCTGAGCGGTACCGCTACGCAAATCATCGGTGGCACCGGCAGCACCCAGTTCTGGAGTCTGTCGATTACAAACCCGGCCGGCGTCCTCCAGCGCAGCGCGGTGAGTATCCACGGGGTGCTGGCCCCAACCAGTGGCAACCTCACCACTAACGGCCATATTCTAACGCTGCTTTCGGATGCTGCGGGCACGGCGTTGGTCAATAACGCTGGTACTGGCACGGTGAACGGGGCTGTCACCGTGCAGCGCTTTATCGCCGCCGGCAATGCCGGAACTGGCTACCACCACTACAGCTCCCCGGTTTCGGGCAGCACCGTGGCCGACCTGACTACGACGGACTTCTCGCCCGAAATCAGCCAGGCAAGCGTGTATAACACCTCGGCTACCCCAGCTACGACCACGCCGTTCCCCACAGTGTTTGGCTACGACCAGAGCCGCCTGGCTACCACTACCAACAACCTGCTGGCTTTCGACAAAGGCTTTGTCGCACCCACCAGCCTGACCACGCCGCTGGTCATTGGCCAGGGCTATGCGGTTAACCTGAGCCGCACATCGGTCGTTGATTTTGTGGGCTCGCTCACTACCGGCAACCAGACCGTGACTATGACCCGTAATTCCGTCATGACACCCAATGCGTCCGAAGCCGGGTGGCAGCTGTTGGGCAACCCGTACCCCTCGCCGCTCGACTACAGCCTGGTAGCCGCCAGTGACCGTGCCGGCTTGGATGCTGCCATTTACGTGTACGCCAGTTCCGGTCCTTATGTGGGGGCCTACCGTGCTTATGCCAATGGCATTGGGGGCAATTCCGTGCTGCCCATAGCCCAGGGATTCTTTGCCCGCGTAAGCAGTGGCCAGACCACCGGTACGCTCATCTTCCGTAACAAACATCGCCTGACCACGTCCAACAGCACCGCCTTCCAGCGCAAGGCCCCGGATACCCGCCCCCTAGTAGAGTTGGAACTGCGTGCCAGCAACGGCGCCACCGACCTGCTCTATGCCTACGCCCAAACTGGTGCCACCCTCGGCTTTGATACTCAGTTCGATGCCCGGAAACTGCTAAACCCGTCGGGCCTGAATTTGGTCAGCGTGGCCACTACCGGCGAAACGCTGGCCATCGACGGTCGGCCAGTCTTCACAGCTGCCACCCTGCTGCCGCTCACCTTGGGCGTGCCCGCGGCGGGTACCTACTCGTTGGCCGCTACTACCCTGCGCAGCCTGCCCGACAACCTGGACCCCCTGCTTACCGACGCTACTACCGGTCAAACGGTTAACTTGCGCTTGCAGTCGGCCTATACCTTTAGTGTCAGCAGTGCGCAGGCTACGGGCATGCTGAAGGGGCGCTTCACGTTGGGTTTTACCGCCCGTACGGCCCTTGCCGCAACACCAGCCCTCACCATTGCTGAGGTAACGCTTTACCCTAACCCGGCTCATGATGCCTTCACGGTGCAGGTGCCGGCCGTAGCGGGAGCCACACAGCTACACGTCGATTTGCTCAACATCCTAGGTCAGGCAGTACGCCGCCAGGATGTAGCCATGAGTGCTTCCGGCGCCCGACTGGCCGTGGATGCGACCGGGCTGGCGCCCGGCCTCTACATCCTGCGCTTGCAGATAGGAGCGGCCACGCTGGCCAAGCGTGTAGTAATTCAATAATGTATTCGGGCCGGCTGAGGGCCGGCCCGCTAGTTTTCTTCATGCATCCATGCTCATGCTAAAATTCGTTTTCTCATCCACTGCCCGCTTGCTGGCCTTGTGTGCGTTCACCAGCCTCTCAGCGCTGGCCCAGCCCAACTCGGGAGGACCGGTTCCCGATATTCCTCCGCCCACAACTGTACCCATCGACGGGGGGGCGTCGCTGCTGATGGCAAGCGGGGTCGCGTTTGGGCTCAATCAGCTGCGGGCTCGACGCTTGATACGGCGTGCCATCAAATAAGCGCTTGTTCTCATTTGGCGGCCCTAGTTGCGGTGCTTCCAGTGGCCCTATCCGAGCATAGGAGAGTAGGAGAGTAGCTGGGGCTGCCTTGCGGCATAAATATTGAGGCTGAAGCTCCCAGAGTTTCAGCCTCTTTTGGCCTTCATCAAGTCCGTTGTAGATGGGGTGTGTGGGTCGGTTGTTATTGCGCTTAGCGCGGCACCTTGTCTTTAGGTAGATACCCGACGAAAACATTCGGAAATAACCCGTTAAAACCTGGCCTGGCCGCCATCGGCGGTTGTACACCCTCTTACGAAGAGCCCGCTGCTTGTCCGCTAAGCACTAGGGCGTGTTTACAGTTAGGGGTCAACCTTTGAGCATGAATAAAGACCGCAGCATGTTAACGGACGAGCAGTGGGGGCGGCTGTCGCCGTTGCTGCCGGGCCAGGAACACTCGCCGGGCACCACGGCCCGCGACACGCGCTTGTTTGTGGAAGCCGTGCTCTGGCGGGCCCGATGCGGGGTGTCGTGGCGGGATTTGCCGGCCGAGCGGTTCGGGCCCTGGCACACGGTGTACGCGCGGTTCCGCCGCTGGCGCCAAGCCGGCGTGTGGCCCCACGTGCTGGCCCAGGTGCAAAACGCCAGCGGGTTGCACCGGCTCCTGGTCGATTCCACGGCTGTGCGGGCGCACCAAGTGGCGGCCGGGGCCAAAAAAAAGACAGCCCCTGCGGCCAGGCGCTCGGGCGCAGCCGCGGCGGCTTCACCACCAAGCTCCACCTGAGCTGCGATGCGCAGGGCCGGATTTGCGCCCTGGCCCTGACTGGGGGCCAAGCCGGCGACTGCACGCAAGCCCCGGGCCTGTTGGCGGGCCACCTGCGCCCCGGCCAGGCGGTACTGGCCGACCGGGCCTACGACGCCGGGTACATGCGCGCCCAAATCCAACAAGCCGGGGCCACGGCCGTGATTCCGGGCAAGAAAAACCGAGCCGTCCCCCTGGTGCATAACGCTGAAATTTATAAAGAACGCAACCGCATCGAACGCGCCATCAACGGCTTGAAACGCTTTCGGGCCGTGGCAACACGCTTTGACAAACGCGCCGCCAACTACTTTGCCACCTGTTGCCTCATTGCTGCTTTGACCTAGCTCTGATTGTAAACACTCCCTAATGTTGTAAACACTCCCTAATGCGCATTAAGTGGAGCATGGCAGAGAAATCTTTCGGCTTTCGACCGATTTTTGCCGAAAATGGAATTTCAGACCCAGGCCCTGTTCATGTTTCAACGGGGCATGATTGGTTTCGCTCGCGTACCTCGCGTTATCCTGTACCTCGGTTAGGTGCCGGTCCTGGATACGCCGCTGTGGCTGCAAGCGCGGCAGCAACCGGGGCGGGTAAACGCAGCGGTGGCTGTCGGCCAAATCAACCGGCAGATGACGGATAATACCTTGCGCCGTGTCCACGGCCAAGCGGCAGAATGACCTTTCAAATCGAGCGTTTTATTTGAAGGTGTTTCTGCTGCTTTTTCACGCATTGGTTTGCCCCAACCGGTGCAAACAATGACCGAGCGGATTGGGCTTGCCAAACCGCTCGGGGAGGTTGGCCCACGCCGCCTTGGTGCGCAGAGGCCAACTACGGCTTTAAAAATAGTCGGTTGTCGCGGGCTTTCACGCCGCAATCCGCATCTTTTCCAGCCACCAACGTCGCAGCCAACGTCTATTTATTGGTGGTCGGTGACTTCGTAGCGATGTATGCGCGCTTTTCTGATTTAGCGAAAGCGTGCCTGTCCTCACACTCTTGGTCAAAAGCCCGAATAATACCTTGGTACGTTCTACAACTTTTTCTGTTGGTTTGCGGTCATCACAACCAAATTGACCATTGCTACCCGGTTTTAGCCCATCTAGGACGAAGCTGTTCAGAAATTAACCCACGACGAGGGTGACAAGCAGGGCCTGAGTCATCGTTTTTTACGCGCTGGGCTTGATACGGGCCTTGAGGGTGTGCACCATAGATTGGCGCTGGCCCACGCAGCACAGCTACCCCCCAGTCAGCGACCTAGCGTAGGCTCGGAACAACTACGCCCGCCTTGTTGGATTAAAGCGCGCAAAGCGACCAATCCGGGGTGTTTTTGAAGCAGCTGGCATTACATGAACAATGCCCGGCTTCGACCGTAAAGAGTCGAGCCGGGCATGGCCATCGTCGCAGATTGCGGGTAAATTCTCATAGCCAGCCCACGAGCCGCAGCGCAACAGGCACAGAAAACCAAGCGGTTGCTATGCGTGTCGACCTTGTGCCCGCAGTTCTGTCGAGCTGCGAGAGGAGGCAAAATAGGTTCTTCCCAATACTACAGTATTACCGAAGCATGACTGAGCGGGTCATCACCCGACTGGCGCCAATGACGCGCACCAGGTACATGCCCGGCTGCAGCCCGGCCAGGCTGGTTTCGAACTTATTGCCCGTGGCAGTTAAGGTCTTCACCAGTCGGCCGGTCACATCCAGCACCTGCACCGTGGCCGGGCCGAAGTTTTGGGGTAGCGCCACCTGCAACGGTCCGTCGGTCGGGTTGGGATATGCTACAAAATCTACAGGCCGGGCGCTGGCGCGTGTGGGCAGCAGGGTGGTGGCGTAGGCAATGGTTGCCGATTCGGCTGCGTCCTGCAATTGCAGCAGGGTGGGGGCCGAGAGCATGGCAAACGCTACAATGGTGGAGTCGCCGGGGGCCAGCGTGCTCACTCGAGCACCAATTACCTGCGACACGTCGGTGCCATTGGGGGGGCCAGCGTTGCTTTGGGCGGTGCCGCTGCTCAGGGCCCTGAATTTTTCGGCGGTAGAAAAGCCATCCGCTAAGCACATAGCTGAGCCAAGGGTAGCATTATTATCAATCGAATATGCCGTGGGCGAACCGCCCCGCAACACCTGCACTCCCGCGTAGATGGCAGGCAGCGACGGCGTATTCTGCTGGCCCATGGCGTAGCAGTAGCCCATGGCACGGGCATCGTCCCAGGCGGCGGCATTGCGGGCCGAGCCGTCCGGCGTGGGTATTTCCCAGTCCATGAACAAGCCTGCGTACAGCGGCTTCAGCGTATCGGCCGTGAGGTTCTTGAGCGTGTATTCCAGCACCACGAAATCGCGCCGGCCTGGCGCAGCCCAGGCGTAGGCCCGCTGGCGCACGCTCACCCCGACGCTGCGGGCGAGACTGCCGGCTCCCGGAATGGTGTCCTGAAACAGGGCGCGCGCCTCCTGGTCGGCACGGGGGCCGGACTGCCGAAGCACCACCTGGGTGCTGTTGAAAAATGATTCCCGCGCCGCCCCGAGCCGGGTGCGCAGGCGGTCCGACACGCGGGTGGGGCCCGCGGCCAGCAGCAGGCCGCCTTCGCTGAGAATGTTGCTGCTGCCGCGGTAGCTGACGCCGGCGCCGATGGTGCCAGACAAGTCGTCGAAGGCCAGCTTGCCGCGGCTGGTCACCGTCACGTGCAGGTCGTTGGCGTCGAGCACCACATAGTCGGGGTTGAGCACCAATTCTACCAGCTGTTCGGATGCGTAGCCGTCGTCGCCCGTGAGCTGGTAGCGCAGCGTGGCTGTGGTGTTGAGCGGAATGCCATTGCTGGCCACTGCCAACCGAAACGGTGCGCGCGCGTTGTTCAAAACAGCCAGGGAGGCCAGGTTGCCTACCGTAAAAGTGCCCTGCTTAATGCTGATGTAGGGGGAAAGGGAAGTGAGCGTAACGGTGAGGCCGGCAATGGGCTGCAGTAGGTTTTGCACCGCCACGCTCAGCCGGACGGTGTCGCCGGCCAGGTACACGGCGCGGGCCGGGACAAACGTGCTGGTCACTACCCTCGCTTCGTGGCTGGGCTCGGTCAGGGCCCGGAACATATTGAGCCGGCCCGCGCCCATCAGGTTTTTCCAGGCGGCATTGGCTGGCAGGGTATCGACTTTGTCGGCGGTTTGCCGCAGCTGGGCCGCTACCTGCGAGGCGGATAAAAGCGGGGATTTCCAGCGCACCAAGGCCGCTGCGGCCGCCACCAGGGGCGCGGCAAACGAGGTGCCTCCCACGGCAATGTAGTCCGATTCGGCCGGCCCGCCGCTTGTCTTGGCGTGGTAGCCCTGGGTGGTGAGAATGCTGAGGCCCGGCGCCACCAAATCAACCCGGTGGCTGAAGGTAGCATTGGGGCTTTTCTGGTCGGTGCTGCTCACGCCCGATACCGACAGCACGTGCTCGTAGGAGGCGGGGTAGAACATCAGGTCGGCGTTGGTGTTGCCGGCTGCGGCCACCAGCACCGCGTCGCGGTTTACGGCGGCGTAGGTCATGGCGTCCTGTTCGAGCTGGGAAAACCCGCCCGGCGAACCCCAGCTCATGTTGATGACCTTGCAGTTGTGGTCGGCGGCGTATACGACGGCCTCAATGCCGGCAAAATTCCCGTTGGGGGTGTTCGTATAAATATTGAGCGGCAGAAAGCGGCACTTATTGCCCGCGCCTGCAATGCCCACGCCGTTGTCGGCTTGGGCGGCCGCCACGCCGGCCACCAGCGAGCCGTGGGTAATTTTGATGTCGTAGCCGGGGTCGTTGTCGTTGTTGGCCAGGTCCCAGCCACAGAAGTTGTCCACGTAGCCGTCGCCGTCGTCGTCGAGGCCGTTGATGGGGTCGGCGTAGTTGTACTTAATCTGGCGGCGCAGGTCTTCGTGGGTCAGGCGCACTCCGCCGTCGGTGATGCCGATAACAATGGAGCTGTCGCCGCGGGTGATGTCCCAGGCCCGGTAGGCCTTGATTTGCTTCAGATAGTACTGGCTTTTCGACAGGCTGGTGAGCGTAGAGTCGGCGAGCGGGTCGTTGGGCTGGTGCTCCGGGTAGCGGATGTAGAGCGGCTCCACGTAGTCGACCGCACCGGTGGCCAGCAGCACCGTGCGGATGCGCGCCAGCGACACGGTAGTGGGCACCTGAAACTGGTAAATGCCGCGCAGGTCCACGCTGCCGGGCTTTTCAATATTGGGTGGCAGGGTGTGGGGAAATTTCTGCTGCACGTCGGTAGCTGTTAGGGTGCGCAGCGCCGCTTCCAGTGCCGCCGGCTTCCGGCCCGGTTTCAGCTTTAGCGCGAAGCGGCCGGGCACCGTGGGCGGGCCCGAAGCTGCAGCAGTTGCCGTCCAACCCAGTGCCAGCAGCACAATAAATAATAAGGAGCGTAACATGTTTTCCATCGATTAGAAGTAGTGTGTAGTGGCAAATGGCAGTATTAATAAAAATGGCTGCCTACAAGGTGTTTTTGCGCGTGTTTCGAAGCATGGTATTTACTAAGAAATATAGATTATCAGTGTGTTGATGTGGGAATGGAGTCGGAAGGTGAGCGAAGGGGAATACATGCTCATGAACAATGAGGATTATTATAGAGGCAAAACTATTGCCCCTCTCTTCCGCTATTTTGCAAAAGCGCTACCCTTAATGCGGTAGCTTTCCAGCATGATGCAACGCCCCGCCAACTCCTAATGTCTAACCTTTACCCCTTTGGTTTTCTAAAGCAAAAAAGCTGCTGCTTCGTGCGAAGCAGCAGCTTTTTACTTATCGGTCTCATCTGAATCGATAGTTTTTGTTGGACTTGGCGGTCTCGAACTTCGCTATGTTATTAAAATGCAGGTCGAGGAAGTCGCCACGTCTGCTTACTTTTCGGAACCGGGCTTTACTATTTCTGCCCTTGCTCGATTCGGTGGCGTGGCTGAAGACGCGTTTCTGGTTAAGTTTCGGCCTACTCTGTACCGAAGCAGAGTGGGCGAGGCTGACGCTGCAAAGCAACAGCAGGAGGGGGAGAACTTTTTTCATCGTAGGTGCTTGGTAAAACAGGTTGGATAAACTGAATAATTACCAATAGCAAGCCAAAACCCAACGGCTACAGTAGCACCTTTCCATCGGTGCCCAAGGTTGCGATAGAATTGGGGTTAGTGGCTAGTTTGAGGACGGTACCGTGACGGGCCCAACCAATAACCCCAAAACCGGCCCGCCCATATTCGGAGCCATTCGACGCACCGCGTTGCACGAGCGAATCAATCAGCCGACCTTCGCTTCTGGCTAACAAATCATTGATTAATAGGATGCTACACGAGATGTTAGCCCAGTGCGCGCCCCTATTTGCCGAGCATCCACGAAATCGGCTCCGCGAAAGTGGACCAGTTCCCCAAGAATTTTTGGTTCCATTTTGCTCGTCGTTACAACCACGAATTCAAAGCAAAATTTTTTTGCCGCAGAAGCTGGCTCCGTGCTCACGGGCCAGTCCTGCGCGAGCGGCACTACAGATTCTGGAGTTAAAGAACAGCTTTTGGACGAGTTAAGGCTGGCCAACAGGCCCAGCCGCGTTAACCTGATGGGCGGCATCTACGTGAACCAGCACGCCAGTTTTTTCCGACTTTCACGTGGCGGGTGGCAACCCGGCCGGCAACGCCAGCTTCATCCATTACTTAGCGCGGTTTCACCAGCGGAGGGAACGGCTAAAGCGTGAGCAGCTTGTCTGCCAGTTCCTGGGTAGCCACCGCGCAAACGGCATCTACCGCCGAAAACAAGGACAGCAGTTTGGTCATGGCTTCCGGACTGGCTTTCTCGCCGGCGGCGAGCTGGTTGACCGCGATGCGATGAATGGAGGTCGTCATGCGCTTCGATTCCTGGCCCATGCCCAGCGTGGTGAAGGTGGGCAGGAGGGTATGGGCGGCGAGCTGCAGGACGCCCCAGTCTTGGTGGGCAATGGCTGTTTTCATTGCCTGCACCTGCTTTGGAATTTGCTGCAGGCAGAGGCCAATCATTTTGGCCAGCAGGGCGTCGGTTTTGAATACGCGTTGCAGGTAGTGAAAGTCGACGCAGGCGGGCGGCCGCACCCCGGGGGCCGGTATGGGAACTGCTTTAGGGGCGTCGGCCCGCTTCAGAAACGCGCTGATTTTGCGGTAGAGCAGTTGGTCGTCCACGGGTTTCGAGAGGTAATCGTTCATGCCCAAGGCCTGGCATTTCGCCACGTCCACCAGCGTTACGTCGGCCGTCAGGGCAATAATGGGCACATCTGAGCGCAGCTCGTTGCGAATGTAGGCCGTGGCCTCGAAGCCGTTCATGACCGGCATCTGCAAGTCCATAAGCACCACATCGTAGCGGGTGGTGCGGAGCATCTCCAGCGCTATTTGTCCGTTGCCGGCCACATCCAGGGCAAAGCCGAAGTCTTCCAGCAGCGTGGTAATGAGCAGTTGGTTGAGGTCAATGTCTTCAACGACCAGAATGCGGACGTCCTGGAAGCCCATTTCCCGCCCGATGGTCGGGACCGCGGCAACGGCAACTTGTTCGGTGGTTTTGGTGAAGCTCAAGCGAAAGCTGAACGTCGAGCCCGCGCCCGGTTGGCTTTTTACGTGGAGGGTGCCCCCCTGGAGTTCCACCAGGTTTTTGACAATGGCCAAGCCCAGCCCCGTGCCCCCGTAAAGGCGATTGGTGCTGCTGGTGGCCTGCTGAAAATCGTTGAAGACAGCGCCCAGCTTGTTTTCCTCGATGCCGATGCCCGTATCGGTCACGGCAAACTCCAGGCGGACGTGCCCCGCATCCTGCTCCAGCAGGCGCACGCCCACGGCGATGGTGCCGGCGCTCGTAAACTTCACGGCGTTGCTCAGCAGGTTGAGCATAATCTGGTGCAGCCGCACCGCGTCGCCGACCAGCACGTCCGGGATATTGGCGTCGTAGTGCAGCCCCATTACCAGGTTTTTCTCTTGCGTTTTGGGCTCGAACAAGTGCATCATGGCCGCCACCGAGTCGGCGAGCTGGAACGGGACCTGCTCAAAGGTCATCTTGCCTGCTTCCGCTTTGGCCAGGTCCAGAATGTCGTTGATGAGCACCAGCAGCGTATCACCGCTCAGCTTGATGGCCGTCAGGTACTGCTGCTGCTTGGTAGTCAGCTCCGTTTTCCGCAGCACCTTCGTGAAGCCGATAATCGCATTCATCGGCGTGCGAATTTCGTGGCTCATGGTGCTGAGGAACTGCTGCTTGGCCCGCGTCGCGTCTTCGGCAATGGCAGCGGCGCCTTCGGCTTTGGCCTGGGCTTCCTCGGCCCGCACGGTGGCGCGCTCGGCGGCCAGCCGCGCATCGTTCAACTCGGTGGCAATGCGATGCTGGTCGGTCACGTCGTGGGCCACCACCACCACGCCCAGCACCGTGCCCTGGTCATTTTTGTACACCGCCCCGTTAAAGAGCACCTCGGTGAGCTGGCCGTCGCGGTGCCGCAGCGTAAGGGGCAAATTGGCCCCGGTGCCCTTGGCAAACACTTCCTGGTACACCGCGCGCGCCAGCTGCGGGTCGGTGAAATACGCGAAGAAGTCGGAGCCCACCAGGGTTTCGCGGTCCAGACCGGTGATGCTGACCGTGGCCAGGTTCAGGTCCGTAATCTTGCCTTCCGGGCTGATGGTCATCAGCGGGTCGCAGCTGGCCTCAATCAGACTCCGGGCGTACTTGGCGAGGTGCAGCTCGGCTGCACGCTTCACTTTTTCGTCGTTCTGGAAGGCCAGCTCCACGTTGGCCAGCACCAGCTCCTGGGCCCGCTTTTCCTTCTCCTCGTTCTGAAACAAGAGTTCGAGGTTGGCCAGGATGAGCTCTTGCGCCCGTTTTTCCTTTTCCTCGTTCTGGAAAGCCAACTCATTATTCGCGACCAGTAACTCCTGCGCCCGCTTCTCCTTTTCCTCGTTCTGAAAACGCAATTCCAGATTGGCAATAAACAGCTCCGCGGCCCGCTTTTCTTTTTCGTTGTTCTGGTAGGCCAGTTCTTTATTGGCCAGGCGCAACTCCGCGGCGCGCTTTTTCTTCTCGGTGCTCTGCACAGCCAGCGCAGCGTTGGCCCGGCGCAGCTCGTTCGTCAGTTGTGCCCGCGCGTGGTGCTGAAAAGCGAGTTCTTCAGCGCCCCGGCGCAGCTCCGTTGCCCAATTCGGCTCGGTCGCTTCCCAGACCACCAGTTCCGCACCCTGCACCCCGTCCTGCGCGTGCCGGTGCACCGAGCCGTCCAATACCACCTCCGTCAGGGTACCCGTGCGGTGGCGGAGCGTGAACGACAGGTAGCGGACGGTTCCCTTGACCAGTAGCGCCTGATAAGCCTCCCACACCTCTTCCGGGGCGGTGAAAAAAGCAAAAAAAACAGTCCCCACTAAGTCGTCCCGCGCCACGTCTGTCAGCAATAAGGCCGCCGCATTGGCCGTGAGAACGATGCCCTGCCGGTCAAGGGTGAATCGCGCATCCGGGTGGGCAGCCAGTAGCCGCCGATGGTTTTTTCCGTTGTTAGTCACGTAGTGGCGGTTGCGGGCTCAAAATTCAGTTGTCTCCTCAATCCGGTGCAATTCTCCAACCCTGTGGGCCGATACGTGCTGGTTTTGTCGCCCTCCGCGTGCGCCTCACCCGTCACCCCGGTTGATGGGCACCATGACTTAACGCGCAGCCGCCGAAACCATGCTGTTTCTTTTTTGA
>NZ_JADQDQ010000027.1 GCF_015694725.1 Hymenobacter jeongseonensis
TGGACGCGCCCGCCCCCGAAGACCGCCCCGCCGAGGAAGCCGTGCCCCGGGGAATCTTCAGCGTGAACAGCTTTGGCAACGGCTGAGCCCCAAAGCGAGGCGAGAAACGACCGTTTCGCTGAACCCTGGGGGCTTCTCAGTATTACTGTGTCGACCGTTGGCTTCGTCGCCACGCGTTGCCATCCTTTGCCCCCGGAAGTGGTCCGCGCACGTATCGACGTCGTAAGCCCACTTGCCCGTTCTTTTTCGGCCGCAAGGCCATTGCCATGAAAGCATCCCCATCCATCCTCAAAGCCGCGCTGCTGGCCGGCGTGGCGCTGGCCGCGGTCAGCTGGCACGCGAAACCCGGGACCCCGAAGCCGCAAAAAGTCCGACTCGCCCGCCTCGTGGTCGACTCCACGCAACTCGCCCGCTACAAGGCCCTGCTGAAAGAGGGCGTCGAAGCGGCCGTGCAGAAAGAGCCCGGGGTGTTGACCCTGTACGCGGTGTTCGAACAGAAGCGCCCGAACCACGTGACCATCCTGGAGGTGTACGCGGACGAAGCCGCCTACCAAGCGCACCTCAACACCCCGCATTTTATGAAGTACAAACAAGGCACCTCGGCCATGGTGCAGCAACTCGAGTTGGTGGAGACGGACCCGCTGATTCCGGAGTTGAAAATCAAGTAAGCCCGCGGTTCGTCGCCACCGCGGCGCGTTTACCTTCGGACCGTTTCACTAAACGTCAGGCGGAGCAAAACAGCCTTTCGGACGGTGATTAGTTGTTGGCTGGAACCCGGTATAGAATACCGCCGTGTTCGAAGGTGCCGTCGGGGTGCGCGGGGCTGCAATTATTGGCCGTGAGTTGCACCCGTTGCCGGGTCTTGAGTTCGATGCGAACCGCTAGAACACACGTGCCTTCGTAATTATAGGCCACGGAGGGATAGGCGTTGCCGTCCTCATCTTCGTCGATTTCGGGGTCGCCCGCAAGAGCCGTGGCCGTGCCTTCGAGCCGACGAGCCTTGCCCGTGGTTTTGAGGCTGTCCACTAAGTGAAAGCGGATGGTGCGGGCGGACACTTGCACGACCCGAAGGGTTTGCCGGAGCGTATCGTCCTCGAATCGGTACCACGTGGGCCGGGGCTCCGAGTCGTTCCGAGCCGTTTGGTGGGGGGCAGAGGAGGGGGTGGTCGGAGGCGTGTTCACGGCTACCGGGGGCACCGGAGACGTGGGGGCTGCTAATTGCCCTGGCTGCTCGGCTTCGGAAGAAGTGCCTTGGCATGAGGCCAGCAGGAACCCGGTTCCGAAGCACACCAGCATGGAATGAAATGCAGGAGAGGGCATTAGGAAGGAACTGCGAATAATTGCACCATCTGCTAAAAGTAGTGGCTTTTGCGCCTCCCGCTTGACCCTAATGAACTATGTTCTTTCGCTCCTTCAACTGAACGGCGCGCGTTTACCTTGCCACCGTTTAATTGCAATCGCCGTGACTTCTCTTGCTCCTCTTCTGCAACAATACCGAGCCGCTGCCTCGCAGCACGGGCAAGCGACAGCGACAGGTGACGCCAGCGCCGCCAATCGGCAGTATGAGCAGCTAACGCGCGCCTATCGGGCCATCCAACAACACGGAAAGGAAGCCGTTGTGCACTTGCTACCATTGTTGAACGATGGCGACTGGGCCGTGGCCACTTGGGCGGCGACCCATTTGCTGCCTTCGCATGAACCGGCGGCGACGGCGGCCCTGCAGCGCATTAGCCAGCAGCCCGGCATAATGGCTTTTGGCGCGCAAATGGTCTTGCAGGAGTGGAAAAACGGGCGTCTGCGCCTCGAGTAGTTGAGGCAATAGCGTGTAAACGCTCGTTTAGGCAGCTTTTCGTCGCCAGACCCTCGTATAGCGCCTCGCACAAGCGTTGACAAACGCTTACAACCGCTTCGCGAACCGTTCGGGCGCGATTTCGACCGTTTGGGTATACCAAGAACCCTGGCGCCGCGACAGCCGCCAGCAGCTCCGGTGCATGGCCCGGGCGGTGGTACCTTTCCGTTCCTTTCCCCTTCCCCGACGACTCCCATGTTTCGCCTGCTCGGCCTCCTGCTGCTGGTGGCTTGCTCCGCCCGCGGGCAAGTGTCCCTGCCCCCCCCGGCGGGCGTGTCGGCCCCGCGCTTCGCCGCGGCCGACACGGTGGCGGCGCTGCACCGCCTGTTTGCGGACCAACGCGCCAAGGGCCGGGCCTTGCTGGGCGGGGCCGGCCTGGTCGCCTTGCTGGGCGCGGGGGGGGCACACCTGGCCGCCGAAGCCGCCGACCCCGGCCAACAAGGCTATACCTTCTTGGCCGGGGCCGCCCTCGGGCTGGTCGTGGCCGTGCCGCTGGCGCTGGCCAGTTCGGATAAGTCCGCCTACACCAAACGCTTGGAGAAACAAGTGGTGGCCGGTTACGAAGCGACCCACGTCTTGCCCCTGGACGTGCGCCGCGCCTTGCGGCTGGCCCATTTTCGCTTCCCCGAATGGCAGCCTCCCCAGCCGGGAAACGACGCCCGATAACGGACCCTTTTCCTATACCAAAGTGCGTGGCTGATAGGCGTGCTTAAACTGCTACTTCGGCAATGGAGATTGCCGCGACATCCGCCACTAAGCAGGAGACGAAGCGGCCGTATCCCACCAAGGAAAGAAGATGGGTCCACTCGGCTGCCTTCCTGCCATACGCTAGGTGGTAGTTGGCCCGGGTCTGCTGCATGAGCATGCCAAAGTCGGGGGCGGGCACATAAACCCCGTTTTCGACGGCGAGCACCTGCGATAAGTCTTCAAGGGCCAGAAAGCAGGTCCGGTCGAAGCCCGCTTGATTAGCCAACGCGGCACCGGCAAACGCGAGGTCGTTTGTGGGCAGGGTCAAGGCGATTTTCTGGTCGTTTTCGCCCAGGACGAGCACCAACTGCAGGCGGCCATCGGCGTAAGTATAGGACTCCAGCACGGAATCGCCGCTATTGCTCACTACGTCGGCAAAGGTCATCATGGTCAACAGCAAAGAAACAACACCCCGAAGGCGTAGCTCACCGGAAAAGGATGAGCGAAAGGGTATAATTACGCTCGCTATTCTATTCGGACCGTTTCGCTGAACGCAGGTGCAGCCCTGAGCTATGTTTGCGGCATCGAATGAAAAATCAACAATTACTGAAAGGGCTGTTCTTAACGACTGGTATCGTGTTGGGCGTGTTGTTTCACCCAACTGGCCGGGATGAAGACCTAGGCTTCGCCTTGGTAAGCATGGCCGTTTTTTACGGCATGTCTTATCTGGCCCAACATCGTGGCATTATGAGCCAGGTCTTCGTCTTTCTAGGGGCCGCTGTGGTCTGGTTCGGCCTGTACTTGCTCTTCCGTGCCTTGTAGCAGCAAGGGGGCAGCGAATGTGCGTTTACCTTGCCACCGTTTTCCTGACCGGTGCCGCGCACCAAGAGGCGTTCGCGCGCCCGGCACCGTGGGAGAAGACCCCCCGCGCTGCCGGGCGTATTCTCCCAACGGGGCGGGGGTATTCGCCCGAACAGGCGGGCGTATTCTCCGGCAAACGGGGGGAGAATACGCCCGCGCCAACCGTTCGGGCAACCGTTTAGAAATGCTTATAAACGGCTAGCAAACGGTTCGGCCTACCGGTACGACCCTTTGCGCAAACCGAAGAAGGTACCGGTTCCGCGACAGGCCCCGAAGCCGGCAGCCGGCGCGCGACCCCTGGCGGGGTCAGAGAAACAAGCCCAGCGAGTTATTGCGGTCCAACTCTTCGAGTAGCTCGCGCAAGCGCAGGACACAGGCGCGTTGGTCCGCCGTTAAGGGCGAGGCCTCCAACCGTTCGAGCAGGGCCTGGGCCTCGCTCAGGTGACCGCTCGAGGAGAGGTGGGACAAGGTATCGAAGAGGCCCATAAGGAGCGGGAATAGCACATGGAACGGAACGGCGCAAAAGTAAGGCGCCCGGAGCTTCGCCAGACGGACTTTCGACCGTTTCGCTGAACGGGCGCAAGGCGTGATTTTTGGTCAGGCAGGGAGCGCAAAGTGCGTTGCCCACCACGAGCGTAAATAGGGAGTGATTTCAAACCCGGCCTGCGCACTGGCGCCCCAACAGCACCAATCATGCACCGTCCAAGCGTGTAAAGCGGGGTTTTGGTCCAACAGCCCTTTTACAGGGCCCCAGGCATGCTCCAAAGCGGCCGGCTCTTCTTGGTCGGTGGTTGCCTGCAGCATCATTTCCATCAATACGACTCGCTCGTCATCTGAAGCGGAGGCGTACAGCTGCCGGTAGTCGTCCAAGTGTTCCGGCGAGGCCACTTCCCACGGCCAATCCTGCATCACATCGGCATACGGAAGCCCCAGTTTGCTGGCCACCAGTTGCCGCGCTGCCGTAGTTTCCCATCGTTGGGGTGGTAGGTTCTGGAGCATGGCCACGAAGGTAGAAACCACCTCCTCGTTAAAAAGCTCGTTTGCCCGATCGACCGTTAAAGTGAACGATGTGCCATGTCCCAATTTTGTGCGGCTTAGCTAGACCACCTCACTTTGTCTACGCTCCAGTTTAGGTAAAGGGCGGGTGACAAGCAGACTATTGCACCACATCGCAAGGGCAGTCCACTTACCGCCGTTGCTCTCGGGCACCTACCGACTCGGCATCAGCTTCACCGGGAGCTGGGCGGCGCGCCGGAATCAGAGGTTAGCCCTCGGCTCCGGCGCCGCTGCTAAGGGACGGCTTATCTTTCGCCTGACTTCGGTCTGGTTCATGGGGCATTCTCATGGGTCATCGTTACGCCACCACTGTATGCTAAACCGTTACCTGCTGGCCCTGCTGTTGCTAGCCGCCGCCCCCCGCTTCGCCCAGGCCCAGACCACCACGCCCACCGGCGGCGTAGGCATCGGCACCACCGCCCCCGACCCCTCGGCCGCGCTCGATATCGTGAGCACGAGCAAAGGCCTGCTGCTGCCGCGGGTGCCCGCCGCGGCCGCCATTGCCAGCCCCGCCCCCGGCCTGCTGGTGTACCAGACCGGCGCGCCGGCCGGCTTCTACTACAACGCCGGCACCGCCGCCGCCCCCAGCTGGCAGCAACTGGCCACGGCCGGCAGCGGCACTGGCGACAACCTGGGCAACCATACCGCCACCCAATCCCTCAAGCTCAACGGCAACGCACTTTCCAACAACGGCACGGGCGGTATCCGCATTGATAACGACGGGAAAGTAGGCATTGGCACGGCCAGCCCGGCCGGGCCGTTGCAGGTGAATGGGGAGCGCCTCGATCCGGCCGGGATAGGCGTTGACCAGCAACAGCCGCAAAGCGCCGGCTTAGATTTTAAGGTGGGGGCCAGCCAGTCCTTTACGGCGGGCAGCAGCAACCGGCTAGTGCGGGTGGAGATCGGAATGTTTGACGCCGGGGCTGGCCAGGCCGTTTTCAACCTCTACCAGGGCACGGGCACCGGCGGCGCGCTGCTCAGCACCCAGACGTTTGCCATTGCCAACACGAGCTACAGCCAAACCCTGGTGTACCAGAACATCGTGCTGCCCACGCCGGTGCTCCTGACCGCCGGCCAGGGGTATACCTTGAACGTGCAGGCGCCCGCGGGGCGCATTTATTTTTTCTTTCAGCCCGACAACCCCTACGCCGGGGGCACTGCCATCCCCCAAGGTTTTCCGGGCACCGACGTCGACTTGGCCTTTCGGACGTACATGACCACGCCCGCCGCCCTTGTGTCGGTGCCGGCCCTCACGGTGCTGCCTTCCACCCACGTGGGCATCGGCACTGCCACGCCCGGCTACCCGCTGGAGGTGGCCGGTACCGTGTTCAGCAGCACCGGCGGCTTCCGCTTCCCCGACGGCACCACGCAGACGACTGCGACGGCCCCCCAAACCCTGAGCGTGAGCGGGCAAAGCCTGAGCATCAGCGGGAGCGGGGGCAACACCGTGACGCTGCCCGCCGCTGCCGATAACCTGGGCAATCACACCGCCACCCAGAATCTGAACCTGGCCGACCAGCTACTCGTGGGCAACGGCGGCACCACCGGCCTGAGCGTGGACGCAACCGGCAACGTGGGCATCGGCACTGCCGCCCCCACTCAGAAGCTGGACGTGCGTGGCAACGTGCGCTTGGGCGACAACGGCGGCCAGGCGGCCGGCACAGGCCAGGCCATCGAGTGGGTGGGGCCAGGCGTGAGCTCCGACCCCGTGGGCATTTACCGCGTGAACCCTGCCGTGGACCAGAGCGAGCTGCGCGTGGTGGTGGGCGACGTCCCCGACCTCAGCGACAAGTTCGTGGTGGGCCGCATGGGCGGCACCAGCACCGAGGGCGGCCTTCCCACGGGCACCTTCACGCCCACCTTCTCGGTGAGCAGCACGGGGCAAGTGCAGGCCCCCGGCCTGGCCGGCACGGGTACCCGGGTGGTGACGGCCGACGCGGCCGGCACCCTGGCCACCCAGGCCCTGCCCACCGATGCCCAGCAGCTGAGCCTCAGCGGCAGCACCCTGAGCCTCACCAACGGCGGCAGCGTGGCGCTGCCCAGCGCTTCCGGCGACAACCTGGGCAGCCATGCGGCCACCCAGAACCTGGACCTGGCCGGCTTCCAGCTCGTGAGCGGCGGCGGCACCGGCCTGGCCCTCACCAGCGCCGGCAACGTGGGCATCGGCACCAGCACGCCCACCAGCACGCTCCAGGTAAATGGCACCAACGCCATCGGCGTGGTGATGGGCCTGGTGGGCAGCAGCGCGGGTACGGCGCTCGTGGGCGGTGGCTACTTGGGCCTGAGCCCCGTTACCGGGGCCGACTATTACCTGCTGCCCGACGCGGCCTCCTGCCGCGGCCGGGTGTACTACCTGCGCAACAACAGCTCCACCAACACCGCCTACGTGAGCTCGCAGGGGGGCAGCCTGTACGACGGCACCTCGGCCACGGCCGCGCCCGGTACCTACAACCTGAACGCTTCCGGCTCGACGAAGACCGTGACGGTCATCTCCGACGGCGCCAACTGGACGATTATTCGCGGCGGCAACTAGTAACCGCCCCGGTTGACCGGCGCCGGCCCCTTGCCTTTGACCCGTTATCCCGCTGATATGAAGAAACGCCTTACCCTCGCCCTGCTGCTGCCGGCCCTCACCGGCCTGGCCCAGGCCACCCTCACCAACGACGGCGCCACCCTCACCGTGTCGAATGGTGCGACACTCTACGTGGCGGGCGGCGTGCAAAACAACACCACCGGCACCCTCACGACGGCCGGCACCGTGCGGGTGGACGGCGCCCTGACCAACGCCGGCACCCTGGACCTAAGCACCGGCGAGCTGGAGGTGCGGGGCGACCTCACCAACACGGGCACCCTGACGCCGGGCACCGGCCGGGTGACGTTCAGCGGCGCGGCCGACCAGCGCCTGACGCCCGGCGGGGCGACCTTGTACCAGGTCCTCGTCAACAAACCCACCGCCGGCGCCAACACGCTGCGCCTGACCGGTGACCTGACAATAAGCCACCTGCTGCGGTTGACCAGCGGCTTGGTCACCACCGCCAGCGGGGGCAGCGTGCACACCCTGCGCCTGCCCCACGGGGCGACGCTGGCCAACGACGGCGCCGGCCACTACGTGCTGGGCCGGCTGGAAATCACCCGCGACGCGGTGAGCGGGGCGCCGGTGGATTTCGGCCACGGCGCCGTGCTCGACCCCGCGAGCAACCACCTGGGCACGGTGGTCATCACGCGCCGGGCGGGCCTGCTCACGGCCGAATCGGCGGCCGCGCCCGAGGGCAGCTTCGGCCAGAACCTGACCAACGGTGCGCTGCGGGGCATCGACCGCATCTGGACCGTGGCCCCGGCCACCCAGCCCAGCGCCCCGGTGCAGCTGACGCTGAGCTGGCCCGCCGACAACGACCACGGCATCAGCGATTTCAGCCAGGCCCGGGTGTGGCAGCAGCCGGCCGCCGGCCAGCCCTGGGCCGCGGTGGGCGCGGCCACCGATGCCCGCACCCGCCGCCTCACCGCAGCGCCCACGGTGCTCAACCGCTTCACGGTCAGCAACGCGGCCAACCCGCTGCCGGTGGCGCTGCTGGCGTTCACGGCCCAGCTGGAAGGGCCGCGGGCCGCGCGCCTGCGCTGGGCCACGGCCACGGAGCAGCACAACGCCGGCTTCACGGTGGAGCGCAGCCTGGACGGGCGG
The DNA here is from genome assembly GCF_015694725.1 of Hymenobacter jeongseonensis. Lineage (GTDB taxonomy): Bacteria > Bacteroidota > Bacteroidia > Cytophagales > Hymenobacteraceae > Hymenobacter > Hymenobacter jeongseonensis. The sequence continues at coordinate 8,133 of NZ_JADQDQ010000027.1, forward strand.
GCCTTTCGCGACATCGGCACGGTGGCCGGAGCCGGCACCAGCGCCACGCGCCAGGACTACACCCTGCTCGACGGCCGGTTGCCCGCGGGGGCCACGCTGCTCTATTACCGGCTGCGGCAGGCCGATTGGGACGGCACCCTGAATTTCTCGCCCGTGCGCACGGTGGCCTTGAGTCCGCTGGCAGCCGGCTTCGTGGTGTACCCGACGAAAGCGGCGATTGGGCAGGAGGCGACGTACCTCTACACCGGGCCGGCGGGGCCGGCCACGCTGCTCGTGACCGATATGCTGGGCCGGGCGGTAAGCCAGGTGGCGGCGGATGGCCGGGCGCAGGGCGCGGTGCCGCTGCGGGGGCTGGCGTCGGGCGGCTACTTGGTGCGCTACACCACGGCCACGGGCAGCTTCACGGCCCGCCTGGTGGTGGAGTAGGGCCGGCGGCTCTTACTGCCTTTTTGCTTCTTCTCTTTTGGACTGCTTACTTATTTCTCTTACATGAGTCACGTTTCCTTTTTCGGCCGCTGGTTGTTACTGCTAGCCTTGTTGCTGCCGGGCGCGTTTCGGGCCGCGGCCCAGAACGTGGGCATCGGCACCACTACCCCCACCCAAACCCTGGACGTGAACGGCAGCGTGCGCGTGCGCGGCCTGAGCGGCACCGATACCCGCCTGCCCGTGATATTGCCCGACGGCACACTGGGCGTGAACCCGTCCGTGTACGGCACCACGGCCACGGCGGGGCCGCTAACCCTTCCCACTGCCGCCACCGGCAGCGTAGCCACGGGCGACATGCCCAGCAGCATGGCCGTGAGCGGCCCAACGGCCTGCGTGGTGACCATCTCCGGTTACTTGCAGGTCTTTGACGTGAGCAACCCGGCCAGCCCCATCCTGCGCGGCCAGGTGGCCACGGGCCGTCGCCTCTACAGCGTGGCCGTGAGCGGCACGACGGCCTACGTGCTGAACGACAACAACACCTTGCAGGTCTTTGACGTGAGCAACCCGGCCAGCCCCGCCCTGCGCGGCCAGGTAACGACGGGCGACACCCCCTTCGACGTGGCCGTGAGCGGCCCGACGGCCTACGTGGTGAACGCCTACAGCAGAAACCTGCAGGTCTTTGACGTGAGCAATCCGGCCAGCCCCACCCTGCGCGGCCAAGTGGCCTCGGGCGGCGGTTACCCGGTCAGCGTGGCCGTGAGCGGCACGACGGCCTACATCGCGGACCAAGGCAACAACACCTTGCGGGTCTTTGATGTGAGCAACCCGGCCAGCCCTACCCTGCGCGGCCAGGTAGCCACGGGCAAGGACCCCGGCAGCGTGGCCGTGAGCGGCCCGACGGCCTACGTGGTGAGCAGCAGCGACGGCACCCTGCAGGTCTTTGACGTGAGCAACCCGGCCAGCCCCGCCCTGCGCGGCCAGGTGGCCACGACGGGCCAGTACCCCGGCGAGGTGGTCGTGAACGGCCCGACGGCCTACGTGGTGAACAGCAACTACCACACCTTGGAAGCCTTTGACGTGAGCAACCCGGCCGCTCCCGCCCTGCGCGGCCAGGTGACCACGGACTATTCCCCCGTCGGCGTGGCCGTGAGCGGCACGACAGCCTACGTAGTGAACCAGAACAGCAACACTTTACAGACCTTCAGCTTTTCCAACCAGCCCCGCGCGGTCGCCGTGAACGCCGACGGCTCGCTGACCTCGTTGCCGATGCCCAGCCACGTGGTAGGCCCCACCGGGGCCACCGGGCCTACCGGGGCCACCGGCCCCACCGGGCCCCAGGGACCGGCCGGCACCAATGGCACCAATGGCACCAACGGGGCCGACGGCACCAACGGCCTCAACGGGGCCAACAGCATCGTGGCCGGCCCCGGCCTGAGCGCCACCACGACCGGCAGCACCACGACCGTGCAACTCGGCGGCACGGCCCTGACGGGGGCCACCGACCTGCCCCTGGCCGGCCAGAACCTCACCTTCTCCGGCACCGGCAACGTGGGCATCGGCAGCAGCCCCCCCACCGCCCGCCTCGACGTGAACGGCAGCACCCGCCTGCGGGGCCTGACCACGGCCGGCTTTGTCCAGACCGATGCCAGCGGCAACCTGAGCAGCGGCACCGGCAGCGGTTCTTTCATCCAAAACCAAACGGCCGCCGCCCAAACCGGGGGCTTCAGCCTGGCCGGCACCGGCGCAGTGGGCGGCAACCTGACGGCCGGCACCAACGTGGTCGTGGACGGGGCCGCCACCAACGCCGGCACCCTCGCCAACGGGCTGCGCTTCGGCAACGCCACCGGCGGCCAGGGCATCGCCAGCAAGCGCACGACGGGTGGCAACCAGAACGGACTGGACTTTTACACGAACACCGTCGCCCGGATGAGCATCAGCAGCACCGGCAACGTGGGCATCGGTGCCAGCAGCCCCACCAACCGCCTGGTGGTGGGCAGCACCCCGACCACGTCGGTGCCCGTGGACGAGCAGCACAACCTGCAGCTGGAAGTGCGCCAGGGCACCGGCAACAAGGCCCTGACGCTGGGCGTGCTACCCAACGGCTCCGGCATGATTCAATCCAAGGAGTTTGGCGTGGGCTACTCGCCGCTGCTGCTGAACCCGGTTAGCGGCAGCGTGGGCATCGGCACCGGCAGCACCGCCCCGCGCGGACAGTTCGACGTGGCCGGCACCGGCGACATCTATCTCACCTCGAACCCCGCCGCCAGCGGCATCCAGGCGGCGCATCTGCCGGGCCTGGTTTACCTGGCTCCCTACGGCAGCAGCAGCAGCGGCGACGCCGTGCTTCAGGCCGGCGTGAATACGGCCGGGGCCAACCAGGGCATCGTCCTGCGCACCAATAACGGCGGCAGCTACCTCGACGCGCTCCGATTGGGGTCCCAGGGCCAGGCTACCTTCAGCAGCCCCAACGCCGCGCCCTATCTCATGCAAAGCACCGCCGCCGACCCCAACGGGGTGCTCACCATCAACGTGCCCGGCGGGGGCTGCACCAACTGCGCGGAAATGGTCCTTTTCAGCCGGGGCGGCACCAACATCGGCAGCATCGCGGTGAACGCAGCCGGCACTGGTGTGAACTACAACGCCACCTCTGACAAGCGCCTCAAGGAAAACATTGCCCGCACCCGCTTCGGCCTAGCCGACCTGCTCAAGCTCGAAGTAAAGGATTACACCTTCATCGGCAACCCCAGCACCACCCGCAACACCGGCTTCCTGGCCCAGGACCTGTTCAAGGTCTATCCCGAAGCCGTGAAAGAAGGCGACTACGGCCCCACCATCACCAACCAGTGGGGCGTGGACTACGGCAAGCTCACCCCGCTGCTCGTGCAGGCCATCCAGGACCAGCAGAAACTGATTGAAAAGCAGCAGGCCGAGTTGAACGCCCTCAAAACCCAGAATGCCGCCCTGCAGACCGGCTCCGCCGCCGACCACGCCAGCCTGCTCACCCTGCAAGCCCAGATGGCCCGCCTGCTGGGCGAGGCGGCCCCGGTCAGGGCACAGGCCCGCCAGTAGCAGCCCGTGCCTGCGGGCATGAATAAAGGCCCCCGGCCGTGTGGTCGGGGGCTGTTTGTATAGTAGCTGCAAAGGCAGCGCACAAGTGGGCGTAATCGGGGGCGCTGGTGGTGTTAAGTCCACGAGTACCACGCGGGCCGTTTCGGGACTGGTAATCATCAGGTCGGGGGTGCACCTTCACCGTGAGGCCGGTGGCCTCGTGGGTGGCAGTGTGGGTCTGCTCGGCTTGGCTGCGGTAAAGCAGGTTGTAGCTGAAGCGCCAGCAGCGCGCGGCGGCACATACCATCGATGACGGGCAGAGTGTATTCGATGGGGTAGCGGCACTTCCGAGCGAGCCCCGGTGTGGGACGAGCACTTGGCGATGACGTAACTGAACTGACGAGTTTACGAAACTCGTCTCTCTGGCGCATTTCGTAAACGTTGATTCGTAGACGAGTTTCTTAAACTCAACCAATGCTGCATAGGCCACTTTGCCGCTGGGCGCAGGCCTGCGCACGAGGTTCAGTGAAAGGAGGGGTTAATTCTGCCTACTCCTTCTCTCTCACGAATACCAAGGTTGACGTAATGCCAGCGCCTGTTACGA
>NZ_JADQDQ010000028.1 GCF_015694725.1 Hymenobacter jeongseonensis
CTATCAATCGCCCAACCACTTCGAATCCCAACTCCAAACCACGTCCCAATTGTGTCCGGCTTAGCTAGACCACCTCAACCACGTCTATCGCTTCCGCGGCCGCCCCTATTGGTCCTACTACGCCTACGAACGCAACCGCCCCGTCATCGGGCGCCTGTACGCCCTGACCGTTCCGGGCCGGACGCATCCCGCCTCGCTCGAAGTTCGCCAGGGACGGCTAAAGGACTCCACGGGCCACCTGCCCGCCGCCGCCCGGGCCCTGGTGCAGCAGGTGGCCCACGACATCACACCGGAGAAGCACTTCTTTTTCTCCGTGAGTCCCGTGCGTGGCCGGGACCTTCCGTTGTACGTGACCGGCCCCTGTCCGCCGCACTTGCCGACGTGCTCGTGCCTGGACGAGCTGCCCCCGGCCGCGGGGGACGGCGTCTTATTTCAGCTCTCGGGCAGTGGCCCCGAACGCGGCCACACCCCCACCGAAGTGGACTACGTGCGGGTGGGCAACGCCGTCCTGCAAGCGGCCTTGCAGCAGCGCCCGTGCTACGCGGCCCTCGGACCCGGCGAGTTTCTGGGAGCCCAAGAACTGCCGGCGGACCTTCCCTTGCCCTACAACGAGTACCAACCGGACTTGCTAATCTCAAAGGCCCTGCGGGCCATCAGACTTTTGTAACTCTCCTTACTCTGAACGGGGCTAAGTTCAAGTCACCACCGTTCCGCTAAACTGCCTTGCCACTCCCTTTTTCGCTGGCAGCATGAACTCTACGGCGCGAGCAGGCGATTAACAAGCCACCGCCCCCCTCTGCCCCGTCAGGTCATGGCCATCGACGGCAAGACGGTGCGCTGCTCCTTTGACCGGGGACGCGCCCAGGGCTCGCTGCACGTCGTCAGCGCGTTTGCCACCGAGCAGGGTTTGAGCCTGGAGCAAGTAGGCGTGCAAGGTAAAGGACAGAAGTTGGCTGCTATTCCTGTATAAATCATTGTCTTGCAGTTATATAACCCGATTGTTGCACTCGATGCGCTGGGTGCGGCGCCGAGCCTGCGTGCTGCCGTTGAGCGACGAAGTAGCGGCGTTACGCACCTGGCCGGGCCTGCGGGCCATCATCGCGGTCGAAACCATCCGGCAGGTGCAGCACCTGCCGGGCACGCACGTGGAGTGGCGCTATTACCTGACCAGTTGCCCGGATGCTCCCGCAATGCTCATTCAAGCCATTCGCCGCCACTTGGCCATCGAAAATATCCCGCATTGGGTGCTGGATGTCGTTTTCCTCGAGGACGAGGCTCGCAGTCGCGACCGGGTAGCGACCCGCAACTTCGCCATCCTACGCAAGCTGGCTTTCAACCTCTTGCAGCAAGGAAAACACCAGCCTGGAAGTCTGCGCGCCCGCCGACGGAACGCGGGCTGGAACGATAACTACAGGCCCCAGCTCCTGACCTGCGCCCGCCAAAACTGCCGTGCGACTACTCCTTAGATTTGATGCATGAGCCCTGAACACGAGGCGGAAATTTGTAAAGAACGAAACCAGATTGAACGAGCTATAAACGGCTTGAAGCGCTTCCGGGCCTTGGCCAGCGGCTTTGATAAACGCGCCGCCAACTATTTCGCTAGCTGTTGCCTGATTGCCACTTTGACCTGGCTCTAACTGTAAACACTCCCTAGCTAAGCACGGTCCACGTGCCAAGCCAAAGTCAAGGAAAAGCAGGTGCTCTCTCATGGAAACGGAACGCCCCACCGGGCTGATAAGCAGGCCGCAGAGTAATCGCCGAGGGTAGACAACGCTGCTATGCCAAAGTCCGTCCCCGGGGGGGCGGAGACGGGCTTTGGCACATGCTTCTGTTGTCTTTGAACGGGGTTGAATTTTGGTTCAACCATCGGGATGCAGGCCTTCACGAACACCTGCTTGAGGTGTTTCGTTAACCGGTTTCTGCTGCAGCTAATTATTATAAACTCATTGTTTAGCAGTGCTCTACTTGACGATGGCAAGCCGTTTCACCATGCTTTGGCCAAGTTTTTCGTACCGGCAGAGGTAGATGCCCGTGGCCAGATTTTCGGCGTTTAGCGGAACCGAATAGTCACGGCCGGCCTCCGCTACTCCGTCGAATAGCACGGCTACGATACGCCCCTGGCCATCGTAGAGGCGAACTTGTGCGGGTGCCGTTTCCACCTGGCGGAAATGAATGGTCATGTTGGCGCTGAAAGGATTGGGATAGGCTTCGAGCAGCGGGGCTTGCGCCAAGCCAGCGGGGCTGGCCTCAGGGCTGATATCGCGGGCGGCGGCCCCCACGCAGGCACCCAGTTTGTCGCCGGGGTGCGCAAGGTGGGCGGCCACAGCATCGGCTGAGATACTGATTTCGTGGCCGTTATGACACACGAGAACTTTGTCCTTTTTGGTGCCGCTCCGCACATCCAGCACATTCACGGTGACAGTAGCCGTCGCCGCTGCGCAGCCATTCGCATCGGTGACGGTGAGGGTGTAAGTCGTCGTCACGGTGGGGCTGGCAGTAACCGTGCTGCCCGTCGTCCGGTTCAGGCTCGCGGCCGGGGCCCAGGAGTAAGTATGCTCCCCGACGCCGCCGGTTGCGGCTCCAGTGAGCGTCAGGCTTTGGGCCTCATAGCCGCGGTAGATAGTGTTTGGTAAGGCCCCGCTGAATGTCGTGAGCGGAGTGACGCTGGCCGTGGCCACCATCGCCGGGGACTGCGTCAGCGTGATGCTGCGAGTTGCCCGCGCCCCGTTGGTATCGGTGATGGTCACGGTGTAGGTGCCGGCAGCAAGCCCAGTGGCTGTGGCCGTGGTTTGGCCGGTGCTCCAATGGTAGCCGTACGGCTGGCAGCCGCCGCTCACGCTGACCGTTGCGGTGCCGGTGCGTCCTCCAAAGCAGCTCACCTGGTAGCTGGCAGACGAACCGTTCTGGTTGGTGGCGCCGGGCCCAAAGGTGGGGCTGCTCACGGTGGCAAGCAGCGAGTCGCGAACTACCGTTACCTGGAAGGAGCGGCTGGTGCGGTTGCCCGCAAGGTCGGTAGCGGTCAGGACAACCGTTGTCTGGCCTACTGGAAAGGCCGCGCCACTTGGATGCGAGAAGGTAAGCGTTGCACTGCAGTTATCAGCAACCTGCGGATTGGTCCAGTGCACTATGGCGGAGCAAGTGGTTGCCGATGCCGTGGCGGAAGTATTGGCGGGCAGGCCACTCAGGATTGGGGCAAGGGTGTCGGCCACGGTTACGACCACGGAACCAGCAGCAGCATTACCGTGCGTGTCGGTGACGTTGACGTCCAAGGTGTTATCTCCTAAGTTGGCGCAGCCGAACGCAGTGGTGCCAACCGTAATGGAAGCTACGCCGCAGGCATCCGAAGAGCCGTTATTCACTTGCGCCGCCGTCAGGGTAGCTTGGCCCGCAGCATTGAGGTAAACGGTAACGGGGCGGGTTCGCACCGTGGGAGCGGTGGTATCCACCACGGTGACGGTGGCAGTGGCGGTGGCCACGTTGCCGGCGGCATCGCTCGCCGTCAAGGTCACGGTGTTCGGGCCCAGGTTGGCACAGTCGAAGGCCGTGCGGTCGATGGACAGGGTAAAGGCGCAATTGTCGGTGGTGCCGTTGTCAACGTCGGTAGGCGCCAGGGTGGCGGCACCGGCGGCATTCAGCGGCAGTGTGATATTCCGGGTCCGGACCGTGGGGGCCAGCTCGTCTTGCTGGCCCAGGGTGTAGGTGGCCGTGGCCGAGCAGCCATTGGCATCGGTGGCCGTAACGGTGTAGGTGCCCACGGGCACGCCCGCCAGCTTCTGGGTGGTGGCGCCGTTGCTCCAGCGGTAGGTGAGCGGGGCCGCGCCGTTGCTCACCATCAGGTCCAGGGCGCCGTCGCTGCCGCCGGGGCAGGCTACGGGGGTAGGCGCAGCGGTCATCTGCAGGTCGCAGCAGCTCGCTACCACCACGTTTAGCGTGATAGTGGTAACGCCGGTGGGGCTGCCGTTGTCGGTAGCCGTGAGCACCAGCGGGTGCGAGCCCACATTGCACGCATCCCCCGTTATGACAATGTGCGCGCGGGCCGTGGAACCGGTGGTAGTGGTGGTCACGGAGGTATTACACAAGCTGCCCGTATTCACATCCACCGTCACGGTCTGGTTCACTTCAGGGCCCAAAAACTGGGGGTCCAGCGTGACGGTCTGGCCGCAGGCCACGTTCACGGTGTTGTTGACCGGTAGGTTGCTGGCCGAGGGCGGGACATTGCCCGCCCCGCTCACGTTCACCGCAAAGCATTGGCCATCGAGGTAGTGCACACCGTCGTACGCGCCGCCCGGGCCGTCGTAGGCTGAGTTATCGAGGTTGAAGCGCCCTACCTGAATATAGTCCAGGGTGTTGCCTTTGTTGACGCCTACCGTGGCCGGCACGCCCGAAAACCCGCCCACTCCACTCGATGCCGTGCCTGTGGTCCACTGCATATCGCCGTAGCGCAGGCTCACGTTCTGGCCCGGCTCGAGCAGGGTATCGGTGTCAGAGCCAATGATGGCCTGGAAGGTGTTTCGCTTCTCGGCCATGTTGCCGTAGGCGCCCACGTTGTCCCAGGTCACAATTAGGTTAGTAGCACTGAGCTTGTAATGAATCTGCCCACTGGCCGCGTTGCGCGTGTCCACATCGGCCCAAAAGGGCGCCACCATGGGCACCGCCGAAGGGAAGCCCGCCGGCGAAAACCGGCTGTAAGCCGCCGCAAACGTTAAGTTGCCGTTGGTGTTAATCCACACCTGCTTGTAGACCGCCCCATACAGGCGAAATTCGAAGGGCAGCGCAACGGGACCGAAAGACCCGTCGTCGTTGCGGGGCAGGGCGATGTAGGTATCATCAAAGGGGATGAAGCAATCGGCGTTGGCTCGCTGGGCCGGCGCTTTAGCCCTGGCCGGCGTCCTGGCCTTGCCGGTAACCAGCGCGGCCCTACCAGCGGGCGCAGGGAGGGAGGGGATTTTCGCGGTCGCCTTTTTGGCGTCATCATAGCCTACCGTTGCCGAAGGGTCGGTAACGGTCTGCCCGGTGCCGGTCAATGCACCGAGGAGTAACGGCACCAGCAGCGCCGTAACGTGGAGTATCGTTTTTTTCATGAGCACCGGAAATAAGATTGGGGATAAAGAGTACAAATCCTGTTGTTCAGGCAGGCTCAGTTGGCAGCGGCGGTACCCGGATAGGCAACGGTCCGCACCAGCCGGACGGTTTGGCGCCGCCCTGGCTGTTTGAAAAGAGGTAGTGGCTTGCGAGAAGGGTGGTAGGCCGGCTTTTGCCAGCTGGGCCCAGGCAACGGACAGGCGCGGCTATTCGCGCACCAGCCGGACGGTTTGGCGCACCGCGCCTTGTTGTACCTGCACTTGGTATACACCCGGGGCCAGGGTGGTGGCTTCTTCCAGAGGGAGCCAGTTGCTGCCCGCCAGCAGCTGGTGCTGGTGCTGGGCTACCAGGCGGCCAAGCCCATCGGTCAGGCGCAGGGTGGCCGAGCCAGCTTGTTTGGCATTGATGCGCAGGCTGCACGGCAACTGAGAGGGCGAAGGATACACCTGAACCTGCAGGCCCGCCAGTGGGGCGGCAGTTATGGTGCGTACCGGCGAATAGTGCTTTGAGCTGTCGGTATCCACCTGCGCCAGCCGGTAGTAGATAACCCCCGCTGGATAACGGTCGGCGCGCGTATCAGTCCACGCATATACATGCGACATGCTGGTGGTGCCCTGTCCCTTCACTTTGCCAATTGTGGTGTACTTCAAGCCATCGGAACTGCTTTGCACGGCGAAATAAACGTTGTTTCGCTCCGTGGCTGTTGACCAGCGCAATAGGGCCTGCTCGCCCCGGCGCTCAGCCGTAAAGCTGGTAAGCTCTACCGGCAGGTACACCTGGGAGGTAGTAACCGTGTTGCTGCTCAAGGTAATGTCGCCGGCCTGAGTCAGGGCCCGGCCTTGTAGCACGGCGTTGGCCAGGAGGGTAATGTCGTCGTTGGCCACGATAGTGCCTCTGAATCTGGTATCTGCACCCAGGCTAACCGTGCCGGTTACGTGCCAGAACACATTCTCCCAGGAAGTAGAGTTGATGAGCCGCACATTGGAGGGGGTTGTCGTCGAAAGGGCGCCCGCTACTTTAATGATAAACAAAGCGTCGGCATCGCCCTGGCCGTCAAGAATCAAGTCGCCCGTCAGGGTCGATGAACCGTTCAACACGTAAACCCCCTTGGTTAGGGTTTCACTGCCCAAAGTCGTGCCGTGTGCCGTTCCCCCAACAACGTCTTCAGCCAAATAACTATACGCGTCGGATACTCCTTTAATGGCATCCTCAGAAGCTGGATTATGCAATTCGCCTGTATACATAATTGGTTCGAAGCCAGTTACTGTCCCTTGGCCCGTGCCAATATCCCCGACAATAGCGGTGGTTGACCCGGTGTTATCAAGGTTGCCAGAGATGGTGAGCAACCCGTAGGTGGCAGCAGCCCCCAAAGTAGGAGCCTGAACCGCCTGAGCAAAGCATTCCTGGGTGCCTGCGCCAGCTAGCAAACTCATTGTAGTCAGCGCAAATAGTAGTTTTTTTTTCATGTTATGCTCAGACTTTATTTGTCTAATATCTTGGTTTACAGACCTGCGTTTGGTGATGCTTTGGGTTCAGGGTTGGGGAACAGAAGCCCGGGCAACGCATACCTGCGCGGTCGGAATACCGGACTGTAGGTGTATGCCGCCAAACGTGGCCGCCGAGCTGAAATTTCCGCCTACAACTACCTGCCCGCTGGGTGCCAGCGCCATGGCCTGCGTCTCGTCGGTAGCCGTGCCGCCCCCGGCCACCAAGCCCAGCCAGGCGCCCTGGCGGTCCAGATACCCGATAAACACGTCCTGATGGCCGCGGCTGGTGAGTTGGAAGGAACCGCCGTGAAGGTTGCGGCTAAACGTACCGGCCACGAAAAGTTTGCCCATTCTGTCGAGGGCAATCCCGATGATGCTCTCCAGGTTGTCGCTGGCAACCACGGTCACCCACTGCCACTGCCCCGCCTCGTTGAGCCGCGCCACAAAGCCGTCGTCGCTGGAATTGCTGGTTAGCCGGGTAGCGCCAATGCTGGTTAGCCGGGTAGCGCCAAATTGGGCATCTCCCCAAAACGACCCCGTGACGAACACCCCGCCGGCGGGGTCCACGGTAATTCCTTTGCCGTAGGCCGTGTTGGTGCTGGTGGCTGCCGTGGCCCACTGCCACTGCCCCCCGCGGCTCAGTTTGCCCACGAAGGCATCGTCCATGCCCCGCCCGCTGAGCAGGGAGGCCCCAAACCGGACGGTATTGCTGAAATAGCCGGTCGCGTAAATCTCGCCAGCTGCGTTGAGGGCCAAGGCGCTGGTTTCATCGTTGTCAAAGCTCCCGGCCCCGATGACCCACTGCCAAACACCCGTGGACGCAAGCCGGGCCACAAAGGCATCGCCGCCGCCGTTACTCATGAGTTGATGGGTGCCAAAAGTAGCGGCCCCAGCAAACTGTCCCCCCACCACCACGTCGCCGGTGGGGCTGGTGGCCAGGGCAACGGCCCGGTCCAGGCCGCTGCCGCCCGCCGCTACCGCCCACTGCCAGGTGCCTTGCGGGCTTATCTGGGCCACAAACACGTCCATGCTGCCTTGGCTGCTGAGGTGCACCGGCCCAAGCTGCATTTGCTGGCTAAAACTCCCGCTGATGAAAATGCGTCCGGTGGCGTCAATGGCCACGCCCGCCGCCTGGTCGCTGCCCGCCCCGCCCATGGCCACGGCCCAGTCCCACGTGCCAGCCGAGGAGAGCTTGGCCACAAAAACATCGCTCCGCCCCCGGCTAACCAGCGTGGTGTTGCCAAATTGGATGCTTTCCGTAAAAAATCCTACTTGATAAGTATTGCATTTGGCATCCACAGCCAAGCTTTTAAGCTGGCCAATGCCACTTCCTTTCGACTGAGTGGCCGATTCCCAATGGGGAATTTGAGCCAGAAGAGGCTGCACCAGCATCAGCCAGGAAAGCAATAGGACCAGCAAAATGCCAATCAATAAATTGGTGGCGCGTGTTTTGAACAGATTGGGGCCGGCGTCGTCATGGTTCCTGCCAGTAGGACGCTGTGTCGCTGGAGTAAGGTATGGGCTCATGAGTAGCGAGGAAAGTACAGGAACAAAATTATTTATTCTCCCTTTCGCTATCCCGGAAATGTGCTACCCAAAATGCGGTAGACCTCCTACTCCGCCTGGCGGCCCGGCGTGACAACGCCACGGGGGGGGCGGGCGAAACCGTGCGGTTTCTTTACTGAACTGCCACTCGAATGGCGTTTTCGTCAAGTGGCTTGTGGATAGTACCTTGCACCAGCGCGTGGTTCCGGGCCTGCCAGGGCCAACGAAGAGGTGAGCAGGTAAATCCGGCACCAATCTTTTAGGGCGGCGGCACTTCGTGGTGGTACTGGCCAGCATCCTGCTGGGGGCCTTCTTGCATTTGCTTTGGAACGGCCTCACTCATAAGGGCAGCTTGCGGGGGCTGCCGTACTCAGCGCTGCCCTTACACCTGCCGCCGCCGGCTGCGCTCTTCACGGTGTACTCGGTGCTGGATGTGCTGAGCTCGGTGGGGGGCGTGGCGATGGTAAGTTGGCTGGTCCTGCGCCTGCCACGCATGCCGGTGGTTGAGGTGCCGGACCACCGACTGCGTCGCTACTGGGTAATAGCTGGCGGTACGGCCGCCATACTGTTTGGCCTGCGTCAGCTGTTCGGCCCCACCCTCCCCGACTTCTGGAACATGCCCATCAGCGCATTATCGGCCGGCATGGCGGGCGTGGTGCTGGCCTCGGGGGTGAAGAATTCGAAAGCATGAAGAATGGATAGCATCAAAAGTGTGGGGCAACAGGGGGTAACTGAGGTGGTCCAGTTACGCTGGATAGATTAGGGTGCTAAGTTGAAACAGATGTTAGTGAGTATTAAGGCGCGACCAGAGGCTTTCAGCTTGGGCATTATCGTAGCAGTCGCCCTACCGGCTACGACCGCGACGACTCTGCGAGCGCACGGCTTCGTGGTCGTGGAGCAGTTTGCGGTAGACGTTGTCACAATACTGTCCACCCCGGTCGGAGTGCACGAGCAAGCCCGTCGTGAGCAGTTGGGACCAAAATACCCGGTTTAATGCGCTGGTAACCAGTTTTTTGGGTATGGTGGCCCCGACCTGCCAGCCCACCACCTGCTTGCTGGCCATGTCTTGAAAGGCGCACAGGTAGGCCCTACCGGGTACGACCCACTCGCCATTGGCCAGCGGCAGATACGTGAATCGCTGACCCATACCCGGTTGGCCTGAGTGGGCTTCGGCTGGTCTAGCAACCGATTAGGCGCGCAGCGCTGCCCATGGGTCGAATCGCTCGTGCGCGGCGTAAACGCCTTGGGCTGCAGCGTGTGCAGGCCCCGGCGGCGCATGGCCGTGCGTAGCCGCTGCCGCCCGACGCGGTAGCCCTTGCGGCGCAGTTCGGCGCGGAGCCGACGGCTGCCATAGCAGCGTTTATGCACGCCAAATACCTTGACCAGTGCGGTTTCCCACGCCGGCTCTGACTTGCTCGCCGCTTGCTGCTGCGTCTGTTGCCACGCATAGTAGCCGCTGGCAGTCACCTGCACCAACTGGCAGAGCAGGCGCACGGAGTAGTGGCCCCGCTGCGCCTTGATAAAGCGGTAACGGCTCATTGGTCCGGTGTCTGTGAGAGCCTGTGAGGTGGTCTAGTGAAGCCGGACAGAAGAAGGACGTATATTTCTTCTGTTATGGCAACCAAAACCAGCGGGGCGTCGCCCGACCAACGGCGTAAATACGACGAGGCCTTTAAGGCCGAAGCTTTGCGCCTAGCCGGCGAGAGCCGCAGCACGCAGGCCGCGGCGCGGCAGTTGGGCATCAGCCCCACACTGCTCTACCGCTGGCAGCAGGCGCTGCTTGTGGCTGAGGTAGGCAGCGAGGAAGTAGCCCGCGACCCGGAGGTGCGCGCCCTGCGGGCCCGCCTCAAACGGGCCGAGCAGGAACTCGACATTTTAAAAAAAGCCTTGGTCATCTTCGGCCAGCCGACCCGGTGAGCGCCTACCAACACATTGCCCAGCGGGCTGGCCAGGTGCCCGTGCGCCAGCTCTGCCAGGGGCTGCGCGTGGCCCCGGCCGCTTATTACGCCTGGCGGCACAGCCAGCAGCGCCCACCGGTCGAGCCTGCCTGGCAAGTGGCCGTGCGCGAAGCGTTTGCGCATCATAGCCAGCGCTACGGCACACGCCGGCTGCGGGCGGAAGTGCAGGCGCAAGGGCATGCCGTAGGCCGCGGACGCATTCGCCGGGTGCTCCACGCCCACGGCCTGCGTGCCCAACAGCCCCGCTCGTTCGTGCCGCGCACCACCAACTCGGACCCGGCCGTGCGCGCCGCGCCCAATCGCTTGCT
>NZ_JADQDQ010000002.1 GCF_015694725.1 Hymenobacter jeongseonensis
AAGCAAAGCTGGGGCCCGGGCTACCTGGCCGTGGCCTGGCGCCGCCCCGACGGCGTCCGCCAGGAGCCCATCCCCGGCGCCGCCCTCATCCCCTACAGCGCCACTACAGTAGCGGCACCTGCTCCGGAGCCAACGCCGGCGCCCGCACCAGCGCCCACTCCTACGCCTACGCCTACGCCCATTTCGGGTTCCAAAGTGCGGGTCACGTTCACTTTTTCGGCGCCGCCTGCCAGTGCCACCTCACGCATTGCTCCCACGCTCTACAACAAGTCCCGGGTGCTGCAATTCGAGGAAGATGATTCGCCGGCAGCCATTTTTAACGATGTGTACCCGTTGCTGAAAGGCGGGGTGCGCAATGGCCAGACTTACCCCGGCCTGCGCTACACCGACGGCTGCGGCAACGCCCGGCCCTATACGGCGGCCGTGGCCATCAACGGCCACAATACCTACAACAACTCCGTGTGGCTGGACCCCGGCACCCAGCACGATGCCAGCCGCCTGGTATGGGCGCAAGCGCAGGAACTGCTGAACAATGGCTGGGACGTGGAAAACCACTCCGACCTACACACGGCCACCAACCCCGCGCAGCAAATCTCGGCGCTTGATGGCCTGATTGCCAATAACCTGCAGGGATACAAGACGTCGGTACACATCGTACCCACTAACTTTGCGGGGTATCCCACGGCGGCTTTTGCTGCGGGCTACGTGGCCGTTTCCAGCAACAGCCAGAGCGACAACTTTCCCATGCTCAACGCCTACAATGGCAACCGGGTGGCGCTGAGCGCCCTGCCCTCCCCCAGCACGCCCTTCGTGTACAACCGCTACATGGCGGACCAGAATACTGGCGGCGGCGAAACCAACGCCACGTTCCTGAGCCGGCTGAAAACGGTGAGCGACAACCTGATGGCAGCCGGCAGCAGCGCTTCGGAAGTGTATCTGCAGCGGGTTTTCACGCACGGCATGACTTTCAGCGTGCTTGCCGATTGGATGAACTACACCCAGTCCATTGCCCAAGACCGGCTGTGGGTCACCACCTTGCGTGAGTTTGCCGAGTACCGCCGTGTTAGCGCACAGGTTGTTAAAACCGAAGTGCTCAGCGGCAATACCCTCACCGTGGACCTGGACTACGCGGGCCTGAGTGCCAACACCCGCTTCCAGAACCTTACGCTGCTGGTGACTTCCGCCGGCACCATCAGCAACATTAGCGTGACCGGTGCCCAAAGCGCAACCTATAACAAGGCCACTAAAATGGTCAATGTGTTCCGCACCCCGCCCACGACCAGCACCCCGGTTACCTCTCCCACGCCCGAACCTACTCCGACGCCTACGCCCACACCGAGCCCAACGGGGTGCACTGGCACGGGCAGCCTGCTGCGCGAGCAGTGGAGCAACCTCTCGGGCACGGGCATCGCCGCCATTCCAGTTACGACCAAAGCGACTAGCAGCGCCGCCATTACGCAGTTTGCTACCCCCAACCAGACGAGCTACAACAACGGAGCCCGCATCCGCGGCTACGTGTGCCCCCCACTCACCGGCACATACACCTTCTGGATTGTGGGCGACGAAACGGCCGAGCTCTACCTGAGCACCAGCGCCGACCCCACCAAGAAGGTGCGCATCGCCTACAGCACCGGCTGGACCAGCTCGGCCAGCGACTTCACCCGCATGCCCAGTCAGCAGTCGGTGGCTATCACCCTGCAGGCTGGTACGAGGTATTACATTGAAAGCCTGCACAAGCAGGGCTGGGGCGCCGGCTACCTGGCCGTGGCCTGGCGCCGCCCCGACGGCGTCCGCCAGGAGCCCATCCCCAGCGCCGCCCTCATCCCCTACAGCCTTAGCGCCACCACGGCCAGCGCCACCGCCACCACCGGCGGCCTGCTCGAGGCCAGCGCCCCTGCCCCGGACCTGGCCGCCCGCCCCGTGCTCGGCGTCTTCCCCAACCCGCTGCGCGGCGCCGACGCCCGCGCCACCGTCGAGTTCGCCCTGCCCACCGCCGGCCCCGTCACCCTCGAGCTCTTCTCCCTGCAGGGCCAGCGCCTGCGCCGCCTCTACGCCGGCCCCGCCGAAGCCGGCGCCCCCCGCCAGGTCCCGCTCGACGCCGCCGGCCTGGCCGAGGGACTCTACCTGCTCCGCCTCACCTCCGCCCAGCAGGTCCTCACCCACAAAATCCAGCTAACCCGCTAAGCCCGACCCGACGCCGGGCACCGCCCCCGAACGCCCGCGCAACAGCCCGGCTCCTTCCACGGGGCCGGGCTGTTGCGCGGGCGTTCGGGTTATTCAGCTTGTATTCAATGCGAGTTCAGAATTCAAGAGAATAATTACTAGCTAGCAGCATAGTCATTATTCATTTTTATAGTGCTGAGCTGCAGTGGGAAAGGTCCAACTTGTACGACACCCGAAAATTAGATTCCGGAGTCAGTTTTTCGGACAATAACCATCCGAATCCGGCATGGTGTGAGCTAGTGTAGTGCTTGCGGGTTGGGCCTTGGCTGGTGGGTCTGAAAAAAATCGACGAGCCAAATTATTTTTCATGTACTCCACACATGAGCTTACTCATGAAAATGAATCAAGTCACAAATTTAGGTTATCGCCCTGATTATAAAATAGTTGCAATATTTATAATTCAGGTTATTATACAGTAAAAAGCAGGCATTATACCAATTACAGTTAACCACATTGATGATTTGTCAGTATGTTAACGCATTGCTTATTCGTCTTGTTCAAGGAATAAATTGTACTATATATGAACCAAATCTTTCCACTGTCCACATGCTAGTGTATGTCCAATATGAACAAAGTCCTACTTATTGTTGATGATGAACCATCTATTTGTTTGATTCTGGAGCATTACTTCGGGTTAGACTACAAGGTGGTGGTAAAGGCGAACGGGCTACAGGCCATGGAATGGCTGGAGCAGGGCAACACCCCCGACGCCATCGTGGCCGACTACGACATGCCCGTGATGGACGGGCCGGATTTCATCAAGCAAATCCGCGCCAGCAGCCGGCACCGCGACGTTGGCCTGATTATTCTGTCGGGCAAGGACAGCACGAGCAACAAAATCACGTGCCTCAAACTCGGGGCCGATGACTACCTCGTCAAGCCTTTCAACCCGGAAGAGCTCAGTTTGCGCATTCAGAACCTGCTTCACCGCATCAGGGTATAGCCATGAACAGCAACAAGATATCCGTCTTGTATCTAACTCATGACGAAGTGGAAGGCCGCCGCTTTCAGCAGGAGTTTGAGCAAGAGCTGGAGGCTGTCGTTGTTACCACCCCGGCGCAGTGTTTGGCGTTGTGCTCGCAACCGTCTGCACTCCCATTTACCGCGGTGCTCAACGCAGCCGACCCGGCCTCCGGCCTGGGCTTGCGCCTTATGCGCGTGCTCAAGCAGGAATACCGGCTGGCGCCGCCCGTGCTGTGGCTGCTGCCGCCGCCGGTGGCCCCGGCGCTGCGCGCGGTGCTGCTGGAAAGCGCGGGCAGCGAGCTGTTTTCGGCCCGCGACGACCAGGCCCGGCTCCTGACCCGGCTGCAGTTTTTGGCCCGTGCCCGGCCCGCGGCGGCCAGCTACAGCAGCCCCTACGCCCTGCGAATGCCGCTGAGCAAGCGCATCATGGACGTGGTGTGCGCGGGCGGGGCGTTGCTGGTGCTTTCCCCGCTCTTGCTGGTGCTGGCGGCGCTCATCAAGCTCGAATCGCGCGGGCCGGTGTTTTACTACTCCTACCGGGTGGGCTCGGGCTACCGGGTGTTCAAATTCTGGAAGCTGCGCTCGATGCGGACGGATGCCGACAAGCTGCTGGATTCGATGCGGGGCCTGAACCAGTACCAGTCGCGCGGTTCCAGCGCGGGGCCCGAGGCCACCGGCCTGGCGGCCCTGTGCGAAACCTGCGCCACGGCCGGCACCACCTGCCGGCAGCAGCTGGTGGACCAGCGCGGGCGGCTAATTTGCGAGCTGCACTACCGCGCGCAGCAGAAAGCAAACGAAGCCCCGACGTTCCTCAAAATTGCCAACGACCCGCGCGTGACCCGCCTGGGCAAGTTTTTGCGCAACACCAGCCTCGACGAACTGCCCCAGCTCTACAACGTGCTCCGGGGCGACATGTCGCTGGTGGGCAACCGCCCGCTGCCTCTCTACGAAGCCGAAAAGCTGCTGACCGACGAGTACTCGAGGCGCTTCATCGCGCCGGCGGGCATCACGGGGCTATGGCAGGTGACGCGCCGGGGCAAGGCGGGCGAAATGTCGGAGGACGAGCGCAAGGCGCTGGACATTGAATATGCCCGGAATTATTCGATGAAGAAGGACCTCGAAATCATTCTAAAGACTATTCCTGCCTTATTTCAGAAAGAGAACGTATGATAAAAACGCTCCTCCGTGCCCTGCTATGGGCATTACCCACGACCCTGGCGTTCGGCCAGGCCAAACCCGCAGCAAACGAGGGCTGGCAGAGCGTTTTTTTCGACTCGCCCGAAACCACGCTGCCCATTCTCACCGCCGCTGCCATTCAGCACTCGGCGCAGCTCAAGGCCATGGAGCTGGACAAATCCATTGGCAAGCAAAACATTACGCTTGCCAAGGAAGCCATTTTGGGGAATTTGGGCGTGAATACTAACTACACCTACGGCAGCTTGGTGTCGGTGGGAGGCACGGGCCTCGACCAGCTGGCGGTGCGCAATACGCCGCGCTATTCGGCGGGGATTAATTTTTCGCTGCCCCTGGGCCAGTTGGTGAGCCGGGGCAACCAGATTAAGCGGGAAGTACTAAGCTACGAGCGCACCGAGGCCGTTCGGCAGGACCAGGAAAACCAGCTGCGCCAACAAATTATTCCGCTCTACCAGAACGTGCGGCTGGCCCGCAAGCTGCTCACGCTGCAGCAGGAAGCCTACGTGAATGTGCGTACCAACTACCAGCTGGCCGAGAAGCAGTTCCGGCAGGGGCAACTCACCCTGCAGGAGCTTTCGGGCAATACCGGCCAGCTCACCTCCGCTTCGATGGCCCAGGAATCAGCACGGAGCCAATACGACACCGCCTTCATGATTTTGGAAGAAGTGGTGGGCGCTAAAATTTCAACTTTAATGACGACCCGATGAGCTTCTCCGAAATTCTCCGGCTGCTGGGACGGAAATGGCGCCTGCTCCTGCTGGTGCCGTTGGCGCTGAGCGCCTCGACATATTTCTTCGCCCGCCAGCTGCCCGACAGCTACAGCTCCGACACCACCATTTACACGGGCATTGCCTCGGGCTACTCGCTCACGGGCAATGCCGCGTCCGACTACAACACGACCAACAACGCGTTTGACAACCTCGTCAACCTGATTGAGTCGCGTTCGACGAAGGAGGAGGTGGCGTACCGCCTGCTGGCCGACCACATCTGGCAAACCAGCCAGCACCCGGAGTGGCTGGCCTGGCCCACCTACGAAGGCCTGCAGGAAGGGCTGCCGGCACGGCTGCGCCAGCAGCTGTCCGGCCCGACCCGCGAGGCAACGCTGGAAAAAGTCCGCGCATTTGCGAAAGCCAACAATTCCAACGCTGTGCGCCGCCTCCTGAACTCGTCCAACCCGGCGTACTCGCTTTCGGCCCTCGACTACCTCAGCGCCAGCCGCATTGGCTCGAGCGACCTGATTCGGCTGTATTACGAGAGCTACAACCCCGACATTGCCCGCTCCACGCTGGAGCTGGTGACGCAGGTGTTTCTGGACCAGTCCCGCAACCTGCGCGAGGGCCAAACGGCTTCGGTTATTGAGTATTACGAAGCCGAATTGAAGCGCGCCAAGGACCGGCTGGACAAAGCGGAGGCCGAAAACTTGGCCTTCAACCGCGACAACAACATCATCAATTTCGAGTCGCAGTCCGACAACATTGCCATCCAGAAGGAATCTTTGGCCGAGCAAATGACCCTGATGAACCAGCAATACGCGGGCGCCCGGGCCGCGCTGGGGGCCGTGAACCAGAAGCTGGGCGGGCGCCAGGCGTCGCTGCTCAGCAGCCGCCAAGTGCTGGAGCAAACCCAGAAGCTGAACCGCCTGAACGCCAACTTGGCCGACCTACAGTTTGCGGGCAAGTCGGACGCGGGCACCGCCGCCAAAGCCAAGCAGCTGCAGGCCGAGGCCGACCGTACCGCGCAGGCCATTCAGAACAGCGTCGACACGTATTCGACCCAGAGCACCTCCACCGAAGGCATTCCCAACAAGGACCTGCTGGGCGAGTGGGTGCAGAACATGGTGCTGGTGGAATCGAACAAAGCCAAGCTGGCGGTGATGAACCGGCGCCGGCAAGAGTTTGAGCGCGAATACCAGCGCATGGCGCCTTTGGGAGCCACCCTCAAGCGCATTGCCCGCGAAATTGACCTGGCCGAGAAAGCCTACCTCACGGTGCTGGCCAGCCTCAACGCCAGCAAGGCCACCCAGCAGAACACCCAGCTCACGGCCAACCTCAAGATAGTGGACCCGCCCAATCTGGCTTCCAAACCCAAATCCAACCGCTTGGTTTTGATGGTGTTGTTGAGCGGCCTCGGCGGCTTGGTGTGCGTGGCGGGCACCATCGTGGGCCTTGGGCTCATGGATAAATCCCTGAAGAACCCCGTTGAAGCGACCCGGCAGATTGGCCTGCCCGTGGCCGGCCTGATGCTGGACGCGCACGCTCCGCCTACTCTGCGCCTGCAAGCCACGCAGCAGCGCAGCCTCGACCAACTGGTGCGGCACATTCTGCTCAAGGCCAACACGTCCCAAATGCCCTCGCCGTTCGTGGTGGGCATTTTCAGCGTGCAGCGCCAGGAAGGCAAGACCATGCTGTGCCAGGCCCTGTCGCAACGCTGCCACGACATGGGGGTGCAAACCCTGGCTCTCTACCCCGACTCCGACGGCTTTGACCCGTCTTCGGACGCGCCTTCGCTGTTTTACCCCTCCGAGGCGGCGGCCGTGCACGGCTGGCAGCTCGACCAACTGATTCAGCACGCCACGCCCAAGCGCATGACGGCCATCAGCTCGCCCGATGTGCAGCTCGTGCTGGTCGAATTCCCGGCCCTTCGGGAAGAAGCCCTGCCGGTGGGCCTGCTGCGGCAGCTGCACCTGATTTTCCTCACCGTGCCGGCCACCCGCACCTGGCGCCTCACCGACCACCAGACGGTGCAGGAACTGCGCTCGGCGACCTCGGCGCCGGTCGAAGTGGTGCTATCGGGCGTAGCACAGCACCACGGCGAAGAAGCCCTGGCTTAATCACGGCGGGCTTTTCGGCCCGCCCTGCCGCTTTCCCAACTCATGCGATTCTCTCCCTCAACCCCCGAAACCCTGCTCAACTCGCGCTGGCTGTTGCCGGCCGCGGTGGCGCTGGCGTTGGCAATTGGCTGGCTGGGCGGGCAGTTGGGCGAGGGCGTGCCCGGGGCGTTGCTGGTGGGGCCGCCGCTGGTGTTTTTCCTCGTGCTGGTGTTCAACAACCCGCGCAGGGGTTTCATTGCGGCGCTGGTCTACGCGTTTGTGCTCAGCTACTTCACCCGCCATTTGGTGAATGTGCCGGCGGGCACGGCCCTGGAAATAATTTTGCTGATTACGTGGGTGGCGGTGCTGTTTCACCGCACTTCGCCGCCCGACTGGTCGCTGATTCGCAATGACTTGTGTCGCCTCACGGTCATCTGGTTCGTCATCAACCTGCTGGAAGTGGCCAACCCGGCCGGCGCCAGCTTGCAGGGGTGGTTTTTTGAACTGCGCGGCAGCGCTTTGCTGTGGTTCTTGTCCGTTCCGCTGGGCTTTCTGGTGTTCAACCAAAAGCGCGACCTGAACCTGTTTCTTTACCTCATCATCGGCATTTCGATAGCGGGGGCGCTGTACGGCATCCATCAAAAGGCGAACGGCGTCGATGCCATGGAGCAGCTGTGGCTGGACAAAGGCGGGGCGCGCACCCACGTGATTTGGGGGCAGCTGCGGGCGTTTTCCTTCTACAGCGAGGCCGCGCAGTTCGGCTCGTCGCAGGCCCACGTGGCGCTTATCTGCGGCATCCTGGCCGTGGGCCCGTTCTCCTGGACCAAGCGCATACTGCTGGCCGGCATTGCGCTGGTGCTGCTCTACGGCATGCTGGTTTCGGGCACGCGGGGCGCGTTTTTTGTGCTGGTGGTGGGGGCGTTTGTGTACCTGGTGCTCAGCAAGCGGGTGTGGATATTGATACTGGGGTGCTTTCTGGCCGCCGGGGCGTTTGGGGTGCTGAAATACACCAACATCGGCGACACCAACCCCAACGTGTTCCGCATGCGTTCGGCGCTCAATCCCAACGACCCGTCGCTGCTGGTGCGCCTGGAAAACCAGGCCATCCTGCGCGACTACATGGCCACCCGGCCCTTTGGCGGCGGCATGGGCGTGATGGGCATGTGGGGCCAGCTCTACAACCGCGACAAGTTCCTGGCCAAGATTGCGCCCGACAGCTACTTCGTGAAAGTGTGGGGCCAGTATGGCATCGTCGGCTTCATCATTTGGTTTGGCTTTATGCTCTATATTCTGGGCAAATGCGCGGGCATTGTCTGGCGCCTCCGCGACCCCGTGCTGCGACAAAAGCTGCTGGCCCTCACGGCCGGCTACGCGGGCATTCTCATGGCCAGCTACGGCAATGAGATTATGAACCAGGTGCCCTCGTCACTGCTGCTATATACCTCGTGGGTGTTCGTTTTTCTGGGCCCCAAGCTCGATGCGCCCACGCCCGTCATCATCAAAATAAGTCCCGCCGCTCATGGCTAGGCCGCTGGTTTCCATTATTACCATCAATTATAACCAGGCGCGGGTCACCTGTGCCCTGCTGGCCTCGCTGCGCCAACTCACCTACCCCAACTACGAGGTAATTGTGGTTGATAACGCCTCCCCCACCGAGGACCCGGGCCCGATAGCGGAGCAGTTTCCAGAAGTGCAGCTCCTTCGTTCGCCGCAGAACCTGGGCTTTGCCGGCGGCAACAACCTCGGCATCCGGGCGGCCAACGGAGCCTACTGCCTGTTTCTGAACAACGATACCGAAGTGGTGCCGCACTTGCTGGAGCCCTTGGTGGCCGTGTTTGAGCGCAACCCCGCCATCGGCATCGTTTCGCCCAAAATCATCTTTTACGGAACCGACGGCCTCATTCAATACGCCGGATGCGACGGCATCAGCCCCTGGACCGGGCGCAGCCGCGTCATTGGCTGTCTCGAACCCGATAAGGGCCAGCATGATACATCGCACGTCACCGCCCTCATCCACGGCGCAGCCATGATGGTGCCCACCGCCGTTATCCGCCGGGCAGGTCTGATGCCGGAGTTGTACTTCCTGTACTACGAAGAGCTTGACTGGTGCGAAATGATAAAACGCCTGGGCTACCTGAGTTACTACGAGGCCGGGGCCACGGTGTACCACAAGGAATCGGTATCGGTGGGCCAGGGCTCAGTGCTGCGCACCTACTACCTGAGCCGCAACCGCCTGCTCTACATCCGGCGCAACACCACAGGGCTGCGGTTTTGGAGCGGGCTGCTGTTCTACTTGTCCGTCGCGGTGCCCAAAAACAGCCTGAAATACGCCCTGCGGCGCGAGTGGCCCCACCTGCGGGCCCTGTGGCGGGCGCTGGGCTGGCACCTGCAGAAGCACCCTGTTCACCAAAACCATTACCTGCCGGCCGCTTCACTGGCTACCAACCCTCGCTCTACAACCTTATCCGACAGCCACTTGCCAAGCTTGGCGGCGGTTGCCCGGCCCAGCGTTCCCTCGGCAACTTAATCCCCGCATTTGCGGTGGATTCCGCTCGTTTTTCGGGCGCAGCCTCGGCCCTCGGGTTCCTGATACCAATGCTTCCTTCTTACCAGCATGAGTTCACTGCTCCTATTTCCTGCCCTGATTCTCTACCTGCTCGGCGGCTGCTTGCTGTTCAATGTGGGGTACCTGCTGTTTTTTTCGGTGGCCGGGCACCGGCGGCAACCGGCGCTGCCCGCCGCGGGTGCCGCGGCGCCGCGCCGTATGTGCGTGCTGATGCCGGCGTACCACGCCGATGCCGTGATTCAGGAAACGGGCCCGGTGGCCGGGCGCCACGTCTACGCCGGGCAAGCGGATGTCCACGTCATCGCCGATGGTTTGCAGCGGGCCACGGTGCAGGAACTGCGCCAGCGCGGCGTCGGGGTGGTGGAAGTAGCGTTTGAGAAAAGCACCAAGGGCAAGGCGCTGCTGGCCGCGCTCGATTCTTTGCCTCGCCACGCCTACGACGTGGCCGTGATTTTGGACGTGGATAACGAGATGGCGCCGGGCTTCTTAACGCAGGTAAACGCGGCTTTCGCGGCGGGCTACCGGGTGGTGCAGGGCCACCGCACCGCCAAAAACCTGGATTCGCCCTTTGCCGTGCTCGATGCCTGCAACGAGGAAATCAACAACCACATTTTTCGGCAGGGCCACGCCAGCCTGGGCCTGTCGCCGTCCCTGATTGGTTCGGCCATGGCGTTCGAGTACGAGTACCTCCACCAACTGCTGCAGGACATTGGCGACACGCCCGGCGAGGACAAGGAACTGGACTTCAAAACGCTGAAAGACGGGGTGAAAATAGCCTATCTGCCCCAGGCCTACGTGTACGACGAGAAAACGCAGAACTCCCGGGCCTTTGCCCGCCAGCGCACGCGGTGGCTGGCCACCCAAAAGGAGTTTTTCGTGAAGTACCTCGGCGAAGGCTGGCGGGAACTGGGCCAGGGCAACTGGGACTTCGTTGATAAAATTGTGCAGTCCATGCTGTTGCCCCGCATCCTGCTGCTGGGGCTGCTGGTGGCGCTGCTGGGCTTGGCGCTGCTGTGGCCGGTGGGGCCAGCGCCAGGCTACTGGCTGGCGCTGCTGGCCGGTACGGCGGCGGCCCTGCTGCTGGCGCTGCCGGCACGCCTGTATACCTGGCAGGTGGGGCGGGCACTGCTGCACCTGCCGGTGGCGTTGGGCGCCATGCTGCTGGCTTTGCTGCAAATCAGAAAAGCTAAAACCTCCTTTATGGCGACTCCGCACACGGCTACTACCGCCCGAAGCGCCGCCCCCCAGCACTAAAATTCGACCGTTATGCCTTGGGAAATCATCATTGTGCCCGCCCTCATCAGCCTGCTTATTGGCTGGCGCCAGGGCCTGCGGGCCACTGCAAAAAAGTAATGCCGCCACCCGCTCGCCCCGCTCATGAAAAACCAGAACATCATCATGCTCTGCCAGCAAAACTGGGACATTGGCATCGCCACCAGTGCCAAGAACCTGGCTCTGGAGTTCGCGAAAACCAATCGGGTGCTGTACGTCAACATGCCGCTGGATGTGAATACCGTGGTGTCGGGCTTCAAAGAGCCCGAGGTGCAGAAGCGGCTCAGCGTCTTGTTTGGCCGGGCAGAAGGCTTGGTGCAGGCCGAGCCGAACTTATGGGTGCTCACGCCCAAGGTGCTCGGGGCCTCCATCAACTGGCTGACTTCCCGCAAAGCCTTCCAAGCGCTGAACCGTTGGAACAGCACGCTGCTGGCTACCAGCATTGCCCAAGCCGCCCGGTCCCTGGGGTATGAATCGTATTATTTGCTGCAAGATGGCATCATTTTTCAGGGGCTGGAACTGAAGCGGCTACTGTCCCCGCGCCTGTCCATCTACTACCTGCGCGACTTCACCATTGCCGTGCCTTATTTCCAGCGCCACGGGCCGTGGGTGGAAGCCCAGCTGCTGAACCAGGCCGATGTGGTGGTCGTGAACTCGGCCTACCTGGGCGACTACGCCCGGCAGCACAACCCCAATACCGTCGACATCGGCCAGGGCTGCGCGCTGGACATGTACCGGGCCGAGCTTGAGTACGAAAAACCCGCGGACCTGGCCCACGTGACGCAGCCAAGCCTGGTGTATACGGGTTACCTGACGGCCATCCGGCTGGATATGGACTTGCTGCTGGCCATTGCGAAGCAGCGCCCGCACTGGCACCTAGTGCTGGTAGGCCCGGAAGACGAAGTTTTCCGGCGAAGCGAACTGCACGATTTGCCCAATGTCTTTTTCCTCGGCAACAAGGCCCCGACCCAACTGGCGGCGTACCTGCAACACACCGATGTTTGCATTAACCCACAGCTGGTTAACGAAGCAACCATTGGGAATTATCCGCTCAAAATAGACGAGTACCTGGCCATGGGCAAGCCGGTGGTGGCCACCGCCACCCGCACCATGGAGTGCCTCTTTCCGAACCATGTGTACTTGGCTACTGGCACCGCCGAATGGCTGCAACACCTCGACACCGCCATCGCGGCATCCGGGCGCGAATGCATTGAGGCCCGCATTGCCCTGGCCCACTGCCACAGTTGGGAAGCCAGCGCGGGACGGCTTTACGCGGCCGTGGCCCGCACCGAAGCCCGCGCCCAACCAGCCCTGGCCGGGCAGTAAGTTTCTCTGCATTCAAAGTTTACCAGTTCGCCTTAATTTACCTAGCGATGCCTCCTCCTTCCAAAATCCGAATCCTGGAAACCATCCGGCAAGGCACTATTGGCGGAGGCGAAACGCATGTGCTGGACTTGGTGCAGGCCCTTAACAAGGAGCTGTACGAGCCCATTGTGCTGTCGTTTACGCCCGGCCCGATGGTGGACCGGCTGGCGGCCATGGGCGTAAAAACCTGCGTCATTCCCACAGAAAAGCCGTTCAACGTCTTCAAGTGGGGCCAGGTATCGCAGTTGCTGAAGGACGAGCAAATTGACCTTGTGCACGCCCACGGCACCCGCGCGGCCTCCAATACCTTTTGGGCGGCCAAACGGCTGGGGCTGCCCATCGTTTACACGGTGCACGGCTGGTCGTTTCACGTCGACCAGCCGCCGGTGGTGCGCAAAATCCGCCAATTAGGCGAGCAGTTGCTGGTCAGCCAAGCCGATGTAACAGTGTGCGTATCCGACAGCAACCGGCAGGACGGCCTGGCTTTCAGCCCCATGGCGCGGTCCGTGGTGATTCGCAACGGGGTAAACCTGCAGAAATTCAACCCCGACCGGGCTTTCAAGGACCTTCGGGCGGAACTGGGCCTTGGGGCCGACCGCATTTTGATTGGATGCATTGCCCGCATCACAGGGCAGAAAGACCCGCTCAGCTTTGTGCGGGCTGTCGCCGCCATGCCCGCGTCGCTGCCCGCTACCTTCCTGCTGGTGGGCAATGGCGACCTCAAAGCCGCCGCGGTGCAGCTTGCCCAGGACTTGCAACTGGGCGCGCGGCTGGTGTTTTTGGAGGCCCGGCAGGACATTCCCGATGTGCTGCGGGCGCTCGACATCTACTGCCTGCCCTCGCTGTGGGAGGGCTTGTCTATTGGCTTGCTCGAGGCCATGGCCATGGGCAAAGCGGTGGTGGCTACGGCCATCGACGGCACCCGCGAGGTGGTGCAGGACGGCGTAAATGGCCTGTGCATACCGCCCAAGTCGCCGGAGCAACTGGCCGCCGCGCTCACGCGCCTCCTCGCCGATGCCGGGCTGCGCGGCCGGCTGGGGGCCGCCGCCCGGCAAACGGTCGCTCGCGAATTCAACGTCGAAACCATGACCCGGCAGGTGGAGCAGCTTTACCAGCAGCTGGCCCCGGCGCGGGCCGTGCCCAGGCCGGCAGCCGTTTAGCCACAGGGGCTGAAAACCCCGTTTTGCAACCCCAATTTCTTTGCCTGCAACTGTTTACATTTTCACTCCAAGCCATGAGCGTCGTTGACCGCATCAAGAGTAGCCCACGACTGAAAAGCCTGGTGCTCTACCTGTTGATTACGCCGGGGCAGGCGCGCCCGCGGCAGTGGGTGAAGTGGTTCGTCAACCCGTTTCGGCACACGTACGGGCGCGGCTCGCTGGTACGCTGGCGCACGCGCCTCGACGTGGTTCCGTTCCAGGCCTTCTCGCTCGGGGCCGGTGCGGTGATTGAGGACTACGCCACCGTGAACAATGGGATGGGCGCGGTGCACATCGGCGCCCGCACGTTCGTGGGCATTGCCAACGTGCTGATTGGGCCGCTGCGCATCGGAAACGACGTCATTATTGCCCAAAACGTCGTGTTCTCCGGACTCAACCACGAGTACGAAGACCTCACACGGCCCATCAAAGACCAGCCCTGCTCCACGGCCGAAATCGTGGTGGAAGATGAAGCTTGGATTGGGGCCAATGCCGTGATTACGGCCGGTGTGCGCATTGGCCGGCACGCCGTGGTGGCCGGCGGCAGCGTGGTGACCAAAGACGTGCCGCCCTACTCGGTGGTGGGCGGCAATCCGGCCCGCATTCTCAAACAGTACAACGCGGAAGCCCAGGCGTGGGAGCGGCCGCAAAAGCTATCCGTTATCTGAACCGCCGATTCGTCGGCTTGCTGCTTACGCTATGCTGGTTTTCCTCTTTTGGCTATCCTTATCCGTCATTCTGTACACGTATGTGGGCTATGCGCTGGTGGTGTGGCTGTGGGCCAGGCTGGTGCGCGGCCGCCGCAAACCGGCCGCTACCGCCTTCGAGCCCGAGGTAACGCTGGTGGTGCCGGCCTACAACGAGGCCGACATTCTGGACGAAAAAATCCGCAACTGCCTAGCGCTGGACTACCCGGCCGAAAAGTTGCATCTGCTCTTCATCACCGATGGCTCCAATGACCACTCGGGCGCGGTGCTGGGCCGCTACCCCGAGGTGCAGCACCTGCACCGCCCGGAGCGGGCTGGCAAATCCATGGCCGAAAACCGTGCTATTCGCTACGTAACCACGCCCTACGTCATTTTCACCGATTGCAACACCCTGCTCAACCCCGAAGCTGCCCGCCGGCTGGTGCGCCACTACGCCGACCCGCAAGTGGGCGCCGTATCGGGCGAGAAGCGCGTGCGGCGCGACGGCAGCGCCTCCGGCGCAGGCGAGGGCTTGTACTGGAAATACGAGTCGTTTCTCAAGCAGTGCGACTCCGATATCTACAGCCTGATGGGCGCGGCCGGCGAACTGGTGTCATTCCGCACTGCACTGTTTAAACCCTTGGAGGCCGATACCATTCTCGACGACTTCGTGCAATCGCTGCGGATTGTGGACGCTGGCTACCGCGTGGTGTACGAACCCGGGGCCTACGCCCTGGAACCGCCTTCTTTTTCGCTGAAGGAAGAAATGAAGCGCAAGGTGCGCATCTGCGCCGGCGGCTGGCAGGCCATGGCGCGGCTGCAGCCGCTGCTCAACCCGCTGCGCCAGCCGGTGGTGGCCTTTCTGTACTTCTCGCACCGGGTGCTGCGCTGGAGCCTCACGCCGGTTCTGCTGCTGCTGCTGCTGCCCCTCAACGCCGTGCTGGCCGTTGCGCACGGCGGCATTTACTCGCTGCTGCTGGTGCTGCAAGGCGTATTTTATGGGGCGGCGGCGCTGGGCTGGTGGCAGGCCAGCCGGGGCCGCTCCGCCGGGCCATTGCTGGTGCCGCTGTACTTCACCATGATGAACGTGGCGGTGTTTCAGGGCGCGGCGCGGTTCTTCCGCAACGCCCAGCCGGCCGCTTGGGATAAGGCGCAGCGCGCGCCGGCCGCCTAGCGTTTGGGATGCTTGGAGAAACGGCATTTTAATGCCGCCGAAGCTCAACTTCAGGCGCTAAGGTAGCCTCAGCACTTGACGTGCCAGCCGTTTGTAAATCATTGAATCATGGGCTCATACATTCGTAATAAAATAAAATTTCTTTCATAAATCCATAGATAAAATCTAATAATCCTGTACATTAGACCAACCACGATGTAACCATCCGTTCCACTTCCACCGATGATGTTACCCTACCCAGCAGCAGCGGCGCCTACTTTTTCGGTGCAGCGGCACGTGCAGTGGCCCAGCACTAAAGCCGTCATATTCGATGTAGACGGAACGCTATACGAGCAGTCCCGACTGCGCATGAAGATGGTAGGCGCGCTGGCCCGCTACTACGCCCTGCGGCCCTGGCGGCTGGCCGAAGTGAGGCTGTTGCTTCGGTTTCGGGCCGAGCGGGAGAAGCGTCCCGGCGCCGCCGGGCCCGGCCTGGAGCAGGCGCAGTACGCCTGGGCCAGCCGCGACGGGCGCATTCCGGGCCAGAAAATCCGGCGGGTGGTGGACCAGTGGCTGTTTGAGCAGCCCAAGCAGTACCTGCGGGCCTGTGCCTACCCCGGCATTCATTCTTTTTTTGCGGCGCTGCGGCAGCACGGCATCAAAATCGGCATTTACTCCGACTACGAGGCTCACGGCAAGCTGGCGGCCCTGGGCCTGGCGGCCGACCTCGTCGTCAGCTCGACCGACCCCGAAATTGACCACCTCAAGCCGGCGCCCCACGGCCTGTGGCACATTGCCGCCACGCTGGGGGTAGCCCCGGCGGAGTGCCTGTTCATCGGCGACCGCCCCGAGTTGGACGGGGCCTGTGCGGCACAAGCCGGCATGCCCTGGCTGATGGTCGAGCAGCAGCGGTTTGACCAATTTACCTTCTACGAATCCCTGGAAAACGGCTTGGTTACGTCCTGTATTTCCTGCGCGCCATGACGAATATGCCTACGTCTCCCAATTCGCTGGCGGCCGCGCCCGAAGCGCCCCTGATTCCGGCAGGCCTCAAAGATTACCTCGCCATCGCGCGCCCCGACAACTGGGTCAAAAACGTCTTTATGGCACCGGGCGTGCTGTTTGCCTACATCATCTACCGGGTGCCGCTCGATTTCGCTTTCCTCAGCACGCTGGCGCTGGGCTTGGCGAGTACCTGCCTGGTGGCCTCGGCCAATTACGTTATCAACGAATACCTCGACGCTGAGTTCGACAAGTTCCACCCACTCAAGAAGAAGCGCACGGCGGTGGTGCGGGTGGTCAGGCCGGGGCTGGTGTACCTGGAGTGGTTTGGGCTGGCCACGGCGGGCTTGCTACTGGCTTATCATATCAGCCTGCAGTTTCTGTTTACGTCCATGTTCTTGCTGTTCATGGGCATACTCTACAACGTGCGGCCGTTCCGCACGAAAGAACGGGTGTACCTCGACGTGCTGTCGGAGTCGGTGAACAACCCCATCCGGTTTGCGCTGGGCTGGTACTTGGTGGCCCCGGCCCTGTCATTTGAAACGCTGAATGCGGTTTCGTTTTTCAATAGCCTGCCGCCTTCCAGCATCATCGTGGCCTATTGGATGGGCGGGGCTTTTTTGATGGCCACCAAGCGCTTTGCCGAATACCGCCTTATCAAAGACCCCGCGCTGGCGGGCCTGTACCGGCGCTCTTTCCGCTATTACACCGAGCACAGCCTGCTGATTTCGATGTTTTTCTATGCCCTCACCTCGGCATTCTTTTTGGGCATTTTTCTCATCAAAAACCGCATTGAGTTGCTAGTGAGCTTTCCGTTTTTTGCCCTGCTGTTTTCCTGGTATTTGCGCATTGGCCTGCTGGACAACTCGCCAGTGCAAGGCTCCGAAAAGCTCTACACCCGCAAGTATTTCATGACCTACGTCGTGCTGTTCTGCATCCTGCTGGTCCTGCTAATGTTCGTGAAAATCCCCTTTCTCAGCAACCTGCTCGAAGACCACCACAATTTCAACAAAGTTTAGCAAGTATCTAAGCGCCAAGCATCTGCCCGCCGCTTGCCTCATCTTCTCCTGCTTGGGCGACCGTCAATTTCAGCGGCTCCGCTGCCGTGCCCTGAGCTCTTACCCATATGCAACCACTCGTAAAACGCGCCCCTCGTTCGCTGGTTGGCTGGCCTCTCCCGGCAGCACCCCGGGTGTGGGCGCCCCTTAGCGCACGCACCCAGCGCGCCCTGATTTACGGGTTGCTGGGCCTGGGAGTGTTTTTCCGGTTGTTTCATTTTTTTAACAACCGGTCCTTCTTCATCGATGAGCTGTTTTTGAGCGTCAACCTGATAAAGATGAATTTTCGGGAGTTGGCCACGCTGCCGTTCGAGTACGAGCAAAAAGCGCCGCTGGGCTACCTGTGGGCGGCGCGCTTTTTCGTGGCCTTGTTTGGCCAGCAGGAACCGGCCCTTCGCTTGTTTTCGCTGCTGTGCGGGCTGGGGACGCTGTTTTTGTTTGTGCCGGTGGCGCGGGGCTTCCTCAGGTCCTGGGGCGCGGTGGTGGCGGTGGGGGCGCTGGCCCTGGCCTACCCGGCCATTTACCACGCCGTGGAGGCCAAGCAGTACAGCGCCGAGCTGCTGGCCACGGTAGTAGCCCTGTGGCTTTACCTCAGGTTCCAGCAGGCCCATTCAATTGCGGCGCTGGTGGCGTGGGGCCTGGGGGGCGGACTGCTGCTCTGGTTTTCGTTTCCCACCATCTTCGTGCTGGCGGGCATCGGGGTGGGCCTTTGGTGCCGCGCGCTGCTGCTCCGGGACTGGCAGCGCTGCGCGCGGCTGCTGATTCCGGGCGTGCTGTGGGGGGTGAGCTTCGGGCTCGTGTACTACTTTTTTGTGGCCAATTACCAGGATTCGGGCTGGCTGGCGTACTTCTTCAAAATTAAATACGCCGGCTACTGGCCCCTGCTGCAGCCCGTGGCCGCGGCCAAATGGCTGGTGCTGAAAACCTACGCATTTTTCACGCATCCGCTGGGCCTGCTGCTCGAAGTCGACAACAGCCGCCACTACTTCGGGCTGAAGCACGTGCTGAAACTGGGCTGGCTATATGTGCCGCTCACCGGCCTGGGAGCCTATTATTGCTTCCGAAAAAGCCCGCAAAATTTTCTGGTTCTCGGCTTGCCCGTGGTGTTTACGCTGCTGGCGTCGGCGGCAAATCAATACCCGTTTCACCAGCGGTTCACGCTGTTTCTGGCGCCTATTGCGCTGCTGGCGCTGGCTTTTGGCACCCAACAGCTGGTGGGCCGCTTTTTCCCGCGCCAAGCGGCCTTTTATGGGCTGCTGGGGCTGCTCTTGGTGCCTTCGCTGGCCAATTCGACCCGACAGGTTATCGACCCCGACACTTTTTATAACCGCGAGTATTACCGCGAGGCCATGTTTTTCGTGAATGACCGATACCGGGCCGGCGACGCCGTGTACGTGTACTGGAACATGCGGCAGGCCTACGACTATTACCACGCCGCGTACCACCTAAAATACCCCGCTACCAAAGCCCGCTTCGTTAAAAACCAGTCGACCAGCCAGGCCCACTACCTGCAAAACCTGCGGCCTGACTTTGCGGCCTTCCGGGGCAAAAAGCGGCTGTGGTTTATTTACGACCGCAACAACCGCGACGCCATTGGCGACTACGTGGACCAGCCGGCCTGGTACCACGCCCAAGCCATGCCGCCCGGCCGGCTACTAAACGAACATTTTTCGAAGCTGGGCACGGCCGTGGCGCATTTCCGTAAGGGGTACTACGAAGTGGTATTATACGAGTTGGACTGAGCAAAACTACTCTGTTGCAGCTGCTTCGATTCATTCCCATTTAATTTAGACGACAGCCCTTTTCGGACTCCGGGCCAGCCCCGCCCGCACCGCATGAAGACCTCCCTGTTCCAGAAGCTTCACCCCTACCTCAGCAACCAGCAGTTCATGTCGTTGGTCGGCAACCTCACGGTGTCGGCGATGAGCATTATCTCGGTTTCGCTGCTGTTTCGGGCGCTGCCGGCCCGGGAAATTGGCCTGTGGGTGGTGTTCATGACGGCCGTGGGCCTGGCCGATTCGTTTCGGGCCGGCTTTCTCACCACGGCTTTCATTCGGGCCCGCTCGGGGGCTACGCCCGCCCGCGCGGCCGAAGTCACGGGTTCGGCCTGGGCCATTGCGCTGGCCATCAGCGGCCTGCTGGGCTTGCTCAACCTGGGCGGCTGGTTGGTCTTCGGCCACAGTGCCGATGCGGCCACGGCCCTGTTGCTGCGCTGGTTTGGCGTGGTGGTGGTGGCCACGCTGCCGTATTTCATGGCCGCGTGCGTCATGCAGTCGGCCATGCGGTTCGACCGCATTCTCTACATCCGGCTGTTGTCGCAGGGCTTGTTTGTGCTCGGCATCATTGCCCTGATAATGACCGGTACCACTACCCTGAACCGGGTGGTGTATGCCTACGTGGGAGCCTCCGCTGGCACCAGCCTGCTCATGCTGGCCTGGGGCTGGGCCGGGGCCGGCAGCCTGGGCCGGCGCAGTGCTGCCTGCATGCGCGAGTTGGGCCACTTTGGCAAGTACAGCGTGGGGAGCTACGTGGGAGCCAACCTGCTGCGCAGCTCCGACACCTTCATTATCAACTACCTGCTGGGGCCGGCCCCGCTGGCGGTGTACAACCTGGCCGGGCGCTTCATGGAAATCATTGAAATTCCGTTGCGCAGCTTCGTGGCCACGGCCATGCCGGCCATGTCGGCCGCCTTCAACCTGGGCCGGCTGCCGGAAGTGGCGCGGCTGCTGCGCAAAAACGCCGGCATGCTCACCTGGGCCTTCGTGCCGGTTATTCTGGTGACCATGCTGGTGGCCGAGCTTCCGGTTTACCTCATCGGCGGCCCCAAATACCAGCACACCGAAGCGGCCAACCTGCTGCGCATCAGCATGGCTCTGGCCCTGCTCTACCCCATCGACCGGTTTGTGGGCGTGACCCTCGACGTGGTGAACCAGCCCCGCCTGAACCTGGTAAAAGTGTTTCTGATGCTGGCCGTGAACGTGGTGGGCGACGTGGCGGCGCTGCTGCTTTTTGGCAACATCTACGGCGTGGCCTTTGCCAGCCTGCCCACCGGCATCGCCGGCTTTGTCTTCGGCTACGTCCACCTCAAAAAGCACTTGCCCTTGTCCGTCCGCGGCATTATGAGCACCGGAATGCAGGAAATTCGGCTGCTGGGCTTGCGTTTTCTCAGCAAAGCGGCGGCAGTGCTCAAGCCTGGCTGATGATGGTTGCCGGCGGGCGGCACGGTCACTAAAATCGGCACCCGCATTCCAAGCGCCGCCCTGGTTTTAACGGCCGAGGTTGTGCGGTTTTCAGGATATCGAAACTTTAATTCGGCCGTAAGCGAGTACAATTCACTAAAATAAGCTGTTGCAAACGGGCGTCTCGCTCGCTTGCAAAAACAGGAAAACCTCTTTGTTATGAGAATAGCTCACTTAATCATGGTCCACAAAAATGCCGGGCAAGTGGAACGCCTGATTAACGCGCTGTCGCACGAGCAGTTTGATTTCTACATTCACCTCGATGCCAAAGTCGACCGCCAGCAATTCGAGTATCTGGCGCGCATGCCCCGGGTCAGGTTCATTGCACAACGGCAGGTGGTGCGGTGGGCCGCTTTCAGCTTCGTGGAGGCCACGGTGGAGAGCCTGCGGGAAATCCTCGCGTCCGGCATCCGTTACGATTTCATCAACCTGCTGAGCGGGCAGGATTATCCCATCAAACCCGCCGACAGCATCTACCGCTTTTTTGCCCGGCACGTGGGGGCCACCTTCCTCTCCTACGAGCCGCAGCAGGGGTCGGCGTGGTGGGGCCACGCCATCACCCGCATCGAGCAGTACCACCTGATTTACTTTGACTTCAAATTCCAATACCGGCTGCAGCAGCTCGTCAACCTGGTGCTGCCAAAGCGCACGTTCCCGTTGCCCTACACGCTCTACGGCGGTTCGTGCGGCTCGTGGTGGACCATGGGCGTCGATTGCGCCGCTTACCTCGTCAACTTCCTCGACAGCCACGCGGCGCTGCGGCGGTTCAGCCGCTTCACCTGGGGCTCCGATGAATTTTTGGTTTCCACCATCCTGCTGAATTCTCCCCTCAAGGACAACATCATCAACAACAACTACCGCTACATCGACTGGTCGGGCGGCGGCGCCAACCCCAAAATTCTTACCGTGGCCGACGCCAGCAAGCTGGCACAGAGCCCCAATTTATTCGCTCGCAAGTTCGACACCGCCAAGGATGCCGAAATATTGAACATCATCGACCACACCATGAATCACACGCAGCCTCGCGTACCGGCCTAGCGCCAACGAGCCGCGTCACAGTAAGTCACCCGCTATTCGCTTCTTCCACCCTGCTGTGAGTATTGAGCATGACCCAACACGTAATTCTCGCGTACGGCCAGGAAACCGAGCTTTGGCGCGCCACTTTTGCCGTCTTGAGCTTTTATGCCTGGTACGAGGGCAACCGCGCCGACGTCCACACGGTGGTGTTCACCGATAAGCCGGAATTCTTTGCGCCACATTTCGATGGGTTGCCGGTTGACTACGGCCTGCTCACCCCCACCGGGCTGGCCGAAATGCGCGGGCCGCACCAATACATTCACCGGGTGAAGCCGGCCGTTATCCAACGGGTTTTTGGGGAATACCCGGGCGACAACCTGCTATTCTGCGATTCAGACACCTTTTTCATTGCCCCGGCCGACGCCCTGCTCCGCAGCGTACGGGCCGATGTGAGCGTGATGCACCTGCGCGAATTCAATTTTGAAGAGGCCGTGCACGTGTACGCCGGCTTCACGCCGGCCAACCAGGACCGATACCCGCGGCGGTTTATCGAGCTGATTGAAAAGCGCACGTTCCCGGTGGGCGGCGTGGAGCGGAAGTTCGAGAAAACCCACTTCATCTGGAATTCCGGGGTGTTGGGATTGAGCCACGAAGTAGGCCGGCTGATGCCCGAAATCGGCGCGCTCAACGATGCGTTTTACGCCGGCAGCGGCTGGATTACCAGCGAGCAAATTGCCTTTTCTCTGGCCCTGCCCTTCACCACCAGCCTTATTGCCAGCAGCCAGTACGTGCTGCACTACTGGGGCCAGCAGCAAAAAACACTGATGGATGGCTTGCTCAGCCGGCTCACCAACCCCAACTTCCAGGCGTTGCCCCACTCCGAGAAATTGGCTGAGGTGAAGCGCCTGACCCGGGTGTGGCGCCGCACCGTCCAGCTCAGTCAGGTGCGCGAAGGAGCCCTGTATGCCTTCTCGAAAGGCGAGCTAAAAGCTGGCGTAAAGTGCGCGGCCAAAGCCTTTTTTGCCTCGCCCTTCGATGCCGATTTTGCCAAGAAACTGCTCACCGTATTCCGACAGAAGTTGACCAGCTCCGTTTGAGCTATTGATTCAGAGCCTATTTATTTACAGCCTGTTCTGGATTCTAATTTTGTCATGCTGAGCGGAGTTGAAGCATCTCTACCGCAGTAGTAAACCTGATTAGTTGCGCAGTAGAGATGCTTCGACTCCGCTCAGCATGACGTTCTGGAAGACGTTCTGGGAAACGTTAAAGCAAGTACCTCGCTTTATTCAGCATAAATTTCAACTCCCGATTACTCACCATTGACCGCTCCCAGCTTGACTAAGCGAGATTTTGATGCCGTGGTGGTGGGCTCCGGTCCCAATGGGCTGGCGGCCGCCATCACTCTGCAGCAGGCGGGCCTGTCGGTGTTGTTGCTGGAGGGCAAAAACAGCGTGGGCGGCGGGTTACGCACGGCGGAGCTTACCCTGCCGGGCTTTCGGCACGACGTCTGTTCCGCCATTCACCCGCTTGCGGCGGAGTCGCCGTTTTTCAAAACCCTGCCCTTGCAGGCGCACGGCCTGGAATACATTTACCCGCCCGTGGCCACCGCCCACCCGCTCGCCAACGGCACGGCCGCCGTGCTGGAGCAGTCGATGGCCGCCACCGTGGCCCGACTGGGAATGGATGCGTCAGCTTACCAACGGTTGATATCGCCTGTGGCGAACGATTGGCCTGCGCTGGGGCCCGCAATCCTTGGCCCGCTGCGGTGGCCAAAGCACCCGTTGGCAATGGCTCAGTTTGGATTGAAAGGGCTGTTGCCGGCCAGCACGTTTGCCAACCTTCACCTGAAAACGACCGAGGCCCGGGCGTTGTGGGGCGGCATGGCCGCGCACGCCCAGCTGCCCCTCACCCACGTGGCCACTTCAGCCATTGGCCTGGTACTACTGGCCATGGGGCACCGGCACGGCTGGCCGCTGCCCAAAGGCGGGTCGCAGGCCATCGCCACGGCGCTCACCGCTTATTTCGTGTCGCTGGGCGGGCAGGTGCAAACCAATTTCTACGTAAAATCCCTGGCGCAATTGCCGTCGGCGCACGCCGTGCTGCTAGACGTTACGCCCCGGCAGCTGCTCGGTATTGCGGGCCATGCGTTTTCGGCGCTCTACAAGTGGCAACTCGAACGCTACCGCTACGGCATGGGCGTGTTTAAAATAGACTGGGCCCTGGCGGAGCCCATTCCGTTCACCGCGCCCGACTGTCGGCGGGCGGGCACCGTTCACCTCGGCAACACGCTGGAGGAAATCACCGCCGCCGAGCAGCTCACCTGGAACGGCACGCACCCTGAAAAGCCCTTCGTGCTACTGGCCCAACAAAGCCTGTTCGACACTACCCGCGCCCCCACCGGGCAGCACACGGCCTGGGCTTATTGCCACGTGCCGCATGGCTCGACCCGGGATATGACCGCCGCCATCGAGCAGCAAGTAGAACGCTTTGCACCGGGCTTTCGGGAGCGAATTCTGGCCCGGCACGTGCTTAACACGGCCCAGATGGAAGACTACAACCCCAATTATATCGGCGGCGACATCAACGGCGGGGTGCTGGACATTGGCCAGCTGTTTACGCGGCCCGTACTGCGCTTTTCGCCTTACCAAACCTCGGCCAAAGGCCTGTATATCTGCTCCTCCTCTACCCCGCCCGGCGGGGGCGTGCATGGCATGTGCGGCTACCACGCGGCCAGGCGGGCGTTGCAGGATGTGTTTGGCGTGCGGCTGCCGGGGTTGGCGTAGCGCTTAGTATCCGGCCTTGCGCATGGGCAAGCGGTAGTTTTGTTGCCCCCAAAAAGCCCGACAATAACATAAACAAACGACTAATTATTTTAATTTATCTAATTAATTATTCAGTTCCACAAGTTATTTTCGTGTACTACGTCCTGCTGAGCCTATCACGGGGCCAGCCTGGGCCAGTGGTTTCCGCCGGCAACTGCTTTTTTCTGGTACCGAACATCTGTGTTGATGAAAAGCACCGCTTACGATTTACTTGTGGTCGGAACGGGCTTTGCCTCGACCTTTTTTCTGAAGCAGTATTTGAGCAAAGCGCCCGCTACGGCCAGGGTGCTGGTGCTGGAGCGGGGCCACCTGTATCCGCGGGCCGAACGCGTGAAGGAAATCCTTGGCCAGGAAACCGCTTATGCCAAGCTCAATCCGCTGGCCAACGACACGTTTGAGAACCACAACCGCGGCAAGGACTGGCATTTCAGTGTGGGCTTTGGGGGCAGCTCCAACTGCTGGTACGGCTGCACGCCGCGCTTTTTGCCCTCCGATTTCCGGATGAAAACCCTGTATGGAATCGGCAACGACTGGCCGGTGCAGTACGACGAACTGGACCCGTACTACGAGCAGGTGGAAGACCTGATGGCCATCTCCGGCCCGGCCGAAACGCCCTACCCGCGCAAAAAGGCCTACGCCCAGCCGCCGCACCTGTTCACGGCCGTCGACACCCTTCTGCACCGGCAATACGGCAAGCTCTACATCAGCCAGCCCACGGCCCGCGCCCGCGTGGCCACGCACGGCCGCAACCCCTGCTGCGCCAGCGCCGTGTGCAGTGTGTGCCCCGTAGATGCCAAATTCACCATCGAAAACTCGAACTTCCGGGTGTACGACGACCCGCGCGTGGAGCTGCTGCACGGCGCGCAAGTGTATGGCTTGGAGCTGGTGCAGGACCGGGTGCGCAAGGTCAGTTTCCACCGAAATGCCCAGGACCAGCACGTCGGCGCCGAGGTGGTGGCCTTGGGCGCCAATGCCCTGTTCAACGCCAACATTCTCCTGAATTCCGGCGATAAAAACCCCTTCACCGGGCGCGGGCTGGGCGAGCAGCTGGGCCTGCAAGCGCACGTGTACCTCGACAACCTGCAAAGCCTGGGCGGCAGCACCTGGGTAAATGCTAACGGCTATATGCTCTACGACGGCGAGCACCGCAAGGAGTACGCGGCCTGCCTCATGGAATCCAGCAACGCCCCGTTCTTCCGCCCCGAAAGCGGCAAATGGCGCAACATGGCCAGCTTCCGCATGATTTTCGAAGACCTGCCGGACGCCGACAACTACGTGGCCACCACCGCGGATATTATGAAGCCGGCCATCCACTTCAAAGGCCCCTCGGACTACACCCGCAAGGCCATTGAGCGCATGAAGCAGCGTCTGCCCGCAGTGCTGGCCTGCCTGCCCGTCGAGCAGATTATCTACGACCAGCCCTACGCCTCCGAAGCGCACATCCTGGGCACCACGCGCATGAGCGTTTCGGCCGCGCAAGGCGTGGTAGACAAGCACTTGCGGCACCACCAGTACCGCAACCTGTTTGTGCTGGGCAGCGGCAGCTTTACTACCTACACCCCCGCCAACCCCACCCTCACGCTGTCGGCGCTGTCGCTGCTGGCCGCCGACCAATCATTCTAGCTTTTTACCAGCCTTGCTATGCGCAGAAGAAGCTTTTTGCAACTCGTGGGCCTGGGCGCCGCTGCCGTGGCCGTGCCCGCCGGCGTGGCGTACTCCGCCTCCGTGGAAGACGCCCTGGCCGGCATCATCCTGCATGAATTTCATTTCCTGAAAATAGACCGCACAGGCGTCGACGAATTTGTGGCCGACTATTACAAACGGACGGGCGCCAACCAGCAGTTCTTCCTGAACGTGAAGACCAAAGCCTACTATTTATTAAAAATAGATTCCGAACGGTCGCAATTAGTCCGGACGTTGACGACGCTCTATTTGCTATCAACCGATTTTTTTCTGAATCGGATGGATGAACGCAAAGAAGTCAAGTATCTGGGCTGGTACAATCCGCACAAAACGCCGTGCGCCAATCCTTTTTCCGCGCTCTATTACCCACCCGCTGCTAGCTGAATTCCCGTCTGTTTCTCCCTCCGCTCGCTCACCTTCATGCTCCTTCCTATGTCTACAAGCGTACACGCGCACGAGCTGACTTCTGTGCTGGTTGAAGAAAACGTACAACGGCAGGCGGCCACGCCCCTCGTGCCCGGGTCACGGGCTGCGGATTACCGCCGCTACCAGGTATTTTGCGTGGCCTGGGCCGCCTCGGTGCTTTTTCACATGGCGCAGTCCCGTCTTTTCACCACCGAGCTGCATTATGCGCTGCTCACAGGGGCTGCCATTGCGCTGATGCTCCGTCCCGCTTCCATGCTGAGGCTTTCGGCCCTGATGGCCCTGCAGCTGTACGAAGGATTGGTAAGGTTGCCGTACGTGCCCAATCACTGGGTTTTTGCCATTTTCATCAACCTCACCATTCTGCAGGCTTACTTCTACCTGGCCTTCCAACGCAGAAGCCTGCGGGTAGACAAAGCCGAGCTCATCCGGACGTTTGCGCCGGTGGTTCGGGTCGAAGTCATTATCCTGTACCTAGTGGTGGTGCTGCACAAGCTCAACTGGGGCTTTCTGGCGCCCGACGTAAGCTGCGCGGCGCTGCTGCTCAAGGCCCAAAACCTCGACGGCGTATTGCCCGTGCCCCCGGCCTTCGCTACCTATAATATCTACTTCACCCTGGCGGTCGAAACCCTGATTCCGGTGCTGCTCATGTTCCGAAGAACCCGCAATGCCGGGCTCCTGCTGGGGGTAGTGTTCCACTTCATCATCGCCTTCAATTCTTTGAATGGCTTCTACGATTTCTCGGGGATGATATTTGCCGCATACCTGCTGTTTGCGAGCTACAGCTTTAGCGACACGGTGGTGGCTTTTTACCATCGGCTAGCCCAGCAGCGCGGGCGCATCCGGGAACGGCTCGCGCCGTTCAACTTCCGCAACGTTGCCGGGCTTGCGGCGCTGTTTTTCACGGGCCTGCTGTTGGTTGCGGTGCTCACCACCCGGTCCAAGGACTACTTCCGAGTGGTTTGGGCGCTGTACGGTGCGGTGTTTATCCTGCTGTTTCTTTTTTCGCTCCGGCGCAGCAGCCAGCTCACCGCCAACACGGGCCTCCGGCTGCCCGGTGCGGCGTTTCTGCTGGTCCCGGTGCTGGTGTTGGTCAACGGCCTGACGCCCTACTTGGGCTTGAAGACCGAAACGGCGTATGCCATGTTCTCAAACTTAAGAACGGAAGGTGGCGTGACCAACCACCTATTCATTCCGGTGAGCACGCAGGTGTTCGGCTACCAGAAAGACATGGTCGAAATCGTGTCTTCGTCGGACCCAGAACTGCAAAAAATTGCCCGGCGAAACCAGATTATCCCTTATTTCCAATTTAAAAACCACGTGGCTATTGCCCGCCCGGCCCAGGTAGACTACCTCCGTAATGGCACACGGCACTCCTTCACGCGGGCCGCTGCCGCCCCCACCGACGACTTGCTACACCGCAGTTCTTTCCTGATGCGCAAGCTGATGCTGTTCCGGGCAGTAGCCAAGGCTGAGCCCCAGCCTTGTGAACACTAAACGAGTACAGCCGCAGCAAAAACCCCTTGCACAGCCTTCGGGCTTACTCCACGCGCCGCACGCGCAAGTAGTCCAGCATGGCTTGGTTCACCTCGCCGTTCATGTTCTCGTTGGCCGGCTCGAAGGCCAAAACCAGCATGTGGCGGCCTTTTTCCAGGCGCGCCAGCACCGCGTTGCTATAGCCCCAATTCGACCACTCGTTGGTGCCACGCTGTGGCAACACCACGGTGCCCAGCTGCTTCCAGGACGACAGCGGCGGGCCAACACTCCAGCCTTTCTTTTCGCCGGTCAGCGGCAGGCTGCGCAGCGTGCGAATGGCGCATTGGTTATTGGTATTGATGGGGCCGTTGCCGTTGGCGTAGCGAAAATCCAGGGCGTAGAGGCCGGCTTCGTCCACGGTCACGGGAATGGCGAGGGTCCGGTTTTTGGTTTTGGTGATTTCCACGAAGCCAGGGCCGCTGAAGCCCTGGTAGGCCAGTTTCTCCTTGGGTGCCACCGTTTCGAGCTGAACCTGTTGAGTGCCGGCATCAGCTCCTGTTTCCAAGGGTTCGCTGGCGAAGGATTCGAGGCCCGCGGCATCCACGGCCACCACTTGGTAGGCAGCAAAGGGCCCGGCTGCAATGGTCAGCATATTGCTGGCGGTTGTAGCGAGCAGGGCGCCGTTTTTCAGCACTTTGTATTCCTTTGCGCCCGCTACTTTGGACCAGTTCAGGCTGTTGCTGGCCAAGGTAACTTCTGGGGCCAGGGGCGCAAACGAATTGGCCACGCGGTTCACCGGGGCAGCCTGCGGGGCTTTGCTGCTCAGCACAATGCGCACGGCGTGGCGGCCGCTGAGGCTGGCCGGGATGGCGGCATCTGGCAGCGGCTGGCCATCGAGCGTGATGGCGCTGATTTCGTTGCCAAAGCCTTCCATCTCAATGTCGAGCACGGCGCGGCGGTACGGGAAGTTGATGAGCCGGCGCCGGCCCTGAAACGCCTGCGGCACAAATGGCCGAAACACCAGCCGCTCGGGCTGCCACTGCATCCCAAACAGCACTTTGTACACGAGGCCCAGGCTACCCGACAGGCTCCACAGCATGTTGCTGGAATTGATTTGGGTGCCGGCAAAGTCCCCGTTGCTGGCCACGTAGTTCTCCTTATTGGTAAGAAATAGCGCAGCGGGCCGGTAAATGGCCGCGATGCTTTCCGTCACCGACTGCTCGTTGCCGGCCCGGGCGGCGGCCAGCGCCCAAAAGCTCTGCACAAAGGGCCACACGGCATTGTTGTGGTAGGCCGGAATGCCCGGAATCTGGGGGTAAATGCAGGGAATGCCGAAAGGCACGGTGGGCGTTTTGGCCACTACTTCCTGCACCCGTTCGCCCTCGGCCACGCCGTAGAGCACGGTCAGGGCCTCGCCCAACGCCTCGGCCTTGGGCGAAAGCGTGAGGGCGGTGCGGCCGTAGAGAAACTGGCCGTAGTAGCCTTTCTCGGGTTGCCAGAGGTGGTCGTTGATGGCAAACTTGATGGCTTCGGCCTGGCGCTTGCACTGGGCCGCCGCGCCGGGGTCCCCGAGTTTGGCCGCCATTTGGGCCAGCACCACGTTGGCTTGGTAGTGCAGTACATTGGTGCCCAGGTTTTCCGATTGGTAAATGTCCACGGGCTGCATCCAGCGCGGGTAGGTTTGCTCGCGCCAATCCAAGAACGACGACTCGCCGCGCACCAGGCCCGTGGCAGCATCGTAGGCATTCTGGCGGTCGTCGGCGAGGGAGTTTTTGATGATGGGATACACCTTGCGCAGCCAAGCGTCGTCGCCGGTCACTTGGTAAATTTCCCAGGCGGCCGTGGCCCACACAATGCGGTCGGTGGAGCACGGGTAAGCGCCGCCGGTGCCGGTGTCCTGGATGATGCGGCCTTCGGGGCTCACCTTCCGCATCAGGC
Source organism: Hymenobacter jeongseonensis (assembly GCF_015694725.1). Lineage (GTDB taxonomy): Bacteria > Bacteroidota > Bacteroidia > Cytophagales > Hymenobacteraceae > Hymenobacter > Hymenobacter jeongseonensis. The sequence goes on from NZ_JADQDQ010000002.1 coordinate 30,089, forward strand.
TTTTCATGGCCGACTTAGGCTGCAAAGCGGCCTGCGCCAGGATGATGCTGTAGCTGATGTCGCGCGTCCACACGCCGGCCCACTCCTTGCCGGTGCGGAAAGTGCTATCGGGTTCCACGGCGCGGCGGGCCTCCTCCAGCGCCAGGTTGTAGAGGGCATCGGCCAGCGGGTAGTCGGACGAATACTGCGGAAAGTCGGCGGTGTTGAGGCTTTGCTTCCACTGCTGGGCGGTGGTTTTGGCCGCCGTGGGCTGGTTCAGCATCAGGGTCACTTCGTAGATGCCGTCGCCGTCGGGGTCCTGCATTTCCAGTTCGGGCCTGTTCACCAAGCTGTCAAAATCCCAGCTCAGCGGCGCGGCCCCGCCGGCCACGTGCACGCGCTTGAAATCCTGCTGGTACAGCTTTTCGCCCTTGAACGTGGTGAAGTAGCCCTGCTTTTTGAAAGCCGCCAGCACGGGCCGCAAATCGAGCCGGATTTTCACCGCCGTATTCGGCGCCAGGTACGTGGTGGCCGCGGCGGGCGTGGCATCCTCGTAGCGCTGTCCAAACACGATGGGCGGGGTTTCCAGCGCCGCGCCGCCGGGCCGTGGCACGGCCACGAGCAGGTGGTTCAGGCCCGGCGCCATCTCGTTGTCTTTGCCGTTGAGGCTGAACTTGAACTCCACCCGCGGGCTCTGGAACTCATTGGCCGGGCTTTGGTAGTTCGAAACCAGCTCGGTGGCCGACACCGCCCGGGCTTCGTGCGGGCCCTGCACCACCCGGTCGCGGTACAGCGTGTAGGCATCGGATTGCCAGATTGGCTTCATGGCGGCGGCAGCAGTGGTTCCGGCAGTTGGTTTGGCGCTCTGGCAAGCCGTAAGCAGCCCCAGCGTGAGCAGGAAACCGGTGGAAAGAAGGCGGGAATTCATCGGGGGAAGGAAGAAGCACGAGAGGCGTAGGCCCGCAAATTACGCCCGTGCACATCTTAGCCGTGACTCCCGAATGAGATAAATTCGTATACCGAGCCTCATGACCAAACTGCTGAACCATCAGTTCTTTTTTCGCCCCCCGCTCCTACTTCTGGGCCTGCTGTTGTTTCTCACCGCCCAAAGCCCGAAACGCATGAGCCTCGAGCAAATTCTGCGCGAAAGCCGTTGGAAATACCGGGTGCTGCTAATTGCGGCGCCTACTGCGGAACACCCCGATTTCAAAACTCAAAAGGCCTTGCTGGCGGCAAAAAAGACCGATTTGGCCGAACGCGACTTTGTGGTGGTGGAAGCGCTTTACGACCAATTATCCGCCACCGACAAGGCTTTTCTTAAGTCGAAAACCGGAGTGCAGCCGCCGCAGTTTGCCGCCGTGCTGATTGGCAAAGACGGCGGCGTGAAAGAGCGAAGCCGCCGCCCCATTCCGCCCGCCGACCTCTTTGGCACCGTGGACAAGATGCCCATGCGCCAGCAGGAAATGCGGCGCAAGTAAGAATCCAGTTCAGAGCCGGACATTACCCCAAGGTCTTCGTAAACCCAACTTTAATCTTGAGTTGGAAATCGGCAATCACCTTGAATATTTCCTTTAGCGTGACTTGCTCCACCTTGGTCAGGGTCTTGGGGTCGAGGTAGTTATCGGGCGTCACGTTGTCGCTGATAATCTGGACGGCTTGCTTTTTCAGGCGCACGCCCATGAGGTAGTAATAGGACTGCAGCAGCTCCTGCGCCTCCCGCTCCTTGAACACGCCGAGGTCTTTGAGGGCTTCGAGGCGCTCGCCGGTGTTGGTGGCAAAAATGCGGTGCTTGAGGGCGTACATGCGCACCAAATCCACGATGGGCGACATGGTTTTCTTGAGGTTGAAGACCTGCTGCGTGCCGTGCGTGAACGTGCGGATGTTGTTAAAAAACGTGAGCGGCGGCTCGTACTGCAGCGCATTCACGGCCATGTAGTGGAAAAACCGGTCCACCGGCTTTTGCAGCTCCACGGCCAGAAACTCGTGCAGTTCGTCCATGATGGTGGGGTCGCCGTAGAGGTAGCGGCAGTCGAAGGACGCCGCGAACTGCATGCCCGTTTCGGGGTTCGAATCGGTCATCCACTGCACGTAGTTGCGCTTCCAGTGCGAGAGCGAGTGCGTCCACTTGGGGTTTTTGGCCATAAAGCCGCCATCGCAATAGCTAAAGCCGATTTCGTTGAGGCGGTCCGACACAATTTCGGCGAAGCGCAGGAAGTAGTCGCGCACCAGCTCGCGCTGCTCGTTGGCCTTGTCTTCGTAAATAATGGCGTTGTCCTGGTCCGTGAGCAGGGTTTGTTCTTTGCGGCCCTCGCTGCCCAGCACCATGTACACAAACTTGGCCGGCGGCGGGCCCAACTCGGCAATGGCGTCCTCAATCAGCTTCAGCGCAATGGTATCGGAAACGGTGGTGATGACCTGATTCACGATTTCGGGCTTCACGCCGCGGTTCAATAGCTGGTACACCATCTCGGGCACCTGCTCCCAGCGGCGCTTCAGTTCGGGCACGGCCTGGGCCTGCTTCACCGACTGGATGAAGATGAACGGCGACTGCGCCTGGTCGTCGGTCAGGAGCTTGTTGCGGCTCAGCATGCCCACGTACTCGCCGTCGGTTTCGACCAGCAGGTAGCGCGTTTTGGTGCGAAACATCAGCAGAATGGCTTCGTACACAAAGGCCCGCGAGCTGATGCTCACCACCGGCGCATCCACAATGGTCTCGACCGGAAGCCGCGCATCAACCAGGCCGGCTACCACTTTGTCGCGCAACGTGATATCGGTGACGTAGCCGATGATGTGGCCGTTTTCATCGGCATTGGTGATGAAATAGCAGCTGGTGCGGGCAGCGGCCATGCGCTGGGCTACTTCAAAAATGGGCGTATAAGCGGCACAAAGCACCACCGGACGCATTTCGATGGTTTCGATGCGGCGCGAAAACAGCTGGTCCGACGCCAGGTAGCTGGTGCCTGCGCCAGTGGCCGGCCGCACAAAGTGTGCGTATTCCTCGTTAAGCATGCGCTGCCCGTAGCGCGCCGTGAAGAAGTGGAAGAAGCTTTCGTAGCCCTGGCACAAGGCCAGAAAATCGCGGCGGTGCAGGAAATACACGCGGGTGTCGCGCTTGGCCAACACCGTGCGCAGGGACTTTTTCTTGTTGAGAAGCAGCGAGATGCCACCGTAGCAGTCGCCCCGCCGGCTGTATTCTACTACGCGGCGGTTTTGCTGGCTGTCGTAGAAAAAGGTCTCGTATTCGCCGTCCACGATGATGTCCAGGCCCCGCAGCTTGGTGGTGTCCTGGTGGTAAATAATGAGCTCGCGCGGGTGATGCACTTCTTGCAAGCCCTCGGCCACCTCGGCCAGCACGTCTTCAGGCAGCCGGTCGAAGGGCTTCACGGTACGGAGAAAATCGAGTTTTTCGCTCATGGATAGCAGGTGGTAAACGGTACTGATATTAGATAACGTCATGCAGAGCGCAGCGAAGCATCTCGCGTGCCGCCACTAATTAGTTAATGCAGGCGAGATGCTTCGCTGCGCTCTGCATGACGTTCTGTTACAATTCTTCATCCAATCAAGAAGAAAGCCAGCAGCACCAGGGCCAGGCCGGTGATGAGGAGCCACGCCCCCACCCCAACCTTAATCCGCGGTTTGCGCGGCTTGGGAGCGGAATTATTTTGCAGGCCCAAAGGTCCTTGCAGAGCAATGGTTTCGGCCGTGATGGTGCCTTGGCGTTGCAGTTCAAAAAAGCAGCGGGCGGTGGCGTAGGCATCGGCCAGGGCATCGTGCTGTTGAGGTTGGGGCTCGTGAAACAGGCGCTGGTACAGCTCGCCCAGGCGCAGGAAGCCTTGGTTGGAGTGCCGCACCAGCGGCCCGGTGGCGCGCATGGTGCAAAACAGCGGGAGGTGCTCAAGGGGATTTTGCAGGCCGGCGCGGTAAAACCCAACGCTGACCATGTGGTAATCGAGCTGCATAAAATGCGCCACCACCAGCGGGTGGTACTGCAGCAAGTCGCGGTGCAGGCGCTGCATCACGGCGTGGCGGGGCTTACCGTGTTGCCGCAAAAAGTCCACCGTGAGGCCGTGCACGCTGCCCGAGGCCGGGCTCACGTCGTAGTCGCTGGGTTGGATGTAGTGGTTTTCGGCCTTCACTTCCTGCCCATCTTTGGTGTATACTACCCAAGCCAGCTGCGCAATGTGCGGCCAGTTTTCCCGGCTGGAATACGGCTTGGTCCAGTCGCGCGGAATCCCCGAGGTCTCGGTATCGACGAATAGTAGATATTCTCTCACGAAGCAGTTAGCAAAAAGCCTGTCTTGCCGAGCTTGCCGAAGCATCTCGCGTGCAATAGTATTTAAATAGTTGCAATGAAATAGAATATCCCCAAGCGAGATGCTTCGGCAAGCTCCGTACGACGGGCGTTTGCTTGTTGGCAACTACTCCTGCCGCCAGCGCGACGACTCGCGCGGCAGCAGCTGCGGTTGCAACACAATTTTGCGCGGCGACAGTTGCTTGGTGCGCTCCTGCACCATTTCCAGCAGCAGGCGCACGGCCGCGCCGCCCATTTCCTCACAGTGCTGGTCGACGGACGTGAGCATGGGTTCGGTGAGGGAAGCGAAGGTTTCGTTGCTAAAGCCCGAAAGCGCGATGTCGTAGGGGATGCGCAGCTTGCGTTGCTTGAGCACCTGCATGGCCCCAACGGCGGAAAAGTCGCTGGCCGAAAACACCGCATCCGGGCGCTGGGGTAGCGCCAGCAGCTGGTTCATGCTCCGGATGCCGTCCTCCAGGGTCATATCGCCGAAAACCACCAGGTCCTTTTCAAACGGAATATTATGGTCGTGCAGGGCCTGACAATAGCCAGCATAGCGGTTTTTATAGATATTGAGGTGCTGCGGCCCGCCAAAATGGGCAATGCGCCGGCAGCCCTGGTCCAGCAGGTGCTTCACCGATTGGTAGCCGCCCTGATAGTCATCCAGCACCACGGCACTCACATCCACGCCCTCCAGAATGCGGTCGAAAAACACCAGTGGAATGTCGCGCTTGCGCACTTTCTCAAAGTGCTTGAAGTCCCGGGTGGTCCGGGCCAGCGACACCAAAATGCCATCAACCTGGGCATTAATCAGGGTTTCGATGTTCTTCTGCTCGTGCTCGTAGTCTTCGTTCGACTGGCAGAGCATCACGTTGTAGCCGGCTTTGTTGGCCACGGCCTCCACGCCCTTCATCACCAGGGCAAAAAAGTGGCCGTCGATGTGGGGCACAATGACACCCAGCGTGTTGCTACGCCCTTTGCGCAGGGCCGCCGCCAAATGGTTGGGCTGGTAATTGAGCTGCTCGGCCAGCTTCCACACCCGCTTGCGCGTGGCTTCGCTGATGCGCGAATGGCCACTCAGCGCCCGCGAAACCGTGGAAACGGCCAGGTTCAGCTCCTTGGCAATGTCCGAAATAGAAGCGCGTTTTGCAGCCAAAGTGAGAGGTTGAGCGAATGAGTCAGCCCAAAAGTACAGGGAACCGAGGGTTGGCGGGAACTCACGTCAAAACAAGGAATCGGGAACTGATGCAGTCACGACCATGACTTATAACCACCCCGTCATGCAGAGCGCAGCGAAGCATCTCGCTTGGGGCAGTAATCACGAGTTGGTGGTGGCACGCGAGACGCTTCGCTGCGCTCTGCATGACGGGCTGGCGCTATACTTAGCCGGACGGGCAATCTAATACACTATTTACTCCACTGCGCCCTTATAGTGCACTTCCGATAGCCCGCGCAGCCGGTCGGCGCTGAACTCGGGGGTGATGTCGCGCTGCGGGTCGCCGAGCATTTCGTAGCCCACCATGAACTTGCGCACCGTGGCCGAGCGCAGCAGCGGGGGGTAAAAATGCATGTGCAGGTGCCATTCGGGGTGTTCCTGGCCGTCGGTGGGGCGCTGGTGCAGGCCGGAGGAATACGGGAAGGAGATGTTGAACAGGTTGTCGTAGCGGATGGTGAGGCGGCGCATGATGTCGGCCAGGCCGTCGCGCTCCTCCGGGGTGAGCTGAGCAATGTCCTGCACGGCGCGACGCGAAACCACCAGCGTTTCGAAAGGCCACACCGCCCAAAACGGCACCAGCACCACAAAATGTTCGTTTTCGAGCACCACTCGCTCCTGCTTTTCCAGCTCGATTTTCAAATAGTCGCTGAGCAAAGTGCGGCCGTGCTCCTGGAAGTAGGCCAGTTGCTGCACGCTTTCCTTGGCGGGCTCGCCGGGCACGGTGCGCTGCGCCCAAATCTGACCGTGCGGGTGCGGGTTCGAGCAGCCCATCACCGGGCCTTTGTTCTCGAAAATCTGCACGTAGTTGATATCCGGACGGGCGCCGAGGGTTTGAAATTCCTCGACCCACAAATCCACCACTTTGCGAATGGCGGGCACCGTCATTTGCGGCAAGGTGAGGTCGTGGCGCGGCGAGAAGCAGATGACGCGGCACACGCCCGACTCCGCTTCGGCCCGCAACAGTCCGCCTTCGTTGATGCCGCCGGTGGGCACATCGGCCTGCAGGGCCCCAAAGTCATTATTAAAGACGAACGTGGCGTCGTACTTGGGGTTCACTTCGCCGCCCACTCGGGAGTTGCCCGGGCAGAGGTAGCACGTGGGGTCGTAGGCCGGGCGCTGGTCCGATTCGGGCTCTTCCTGCTGGCCCTGCCAGGGGCGCTTGGAACGGTGCGGCGACACAAGGACCCATTCGCCAGCCAAGGCATTGTAGCGGCGGTGCGGGTGTTCGGTGGAGTCGAAAGAAGACATGCGTTAGTCGTTGTTATTGTAAATCAGAGCCGTCATGCAAAGCGCAGCGAAGCATCTCGCGTGCACTCAGTAATTAGTTATTCCAGGCGAGATGCTTCGCTGTCCTCTGCATGACGTTCGGTTTAGTTTTTAACTAACCGGTAACTACCACAGGCACGGCCCCTACCCCGCCCACGATGGTCGTTTGGTAGGTTTCGAGCTTGAGGCCCAGTTTCTGCTGATAGGCGGCGCTTACGCTGGCAATGAATTCGTCCACGTGCTGCGGGGCCACCAGGTTGATGGTGCAGCCGCCGAAACCACCGCCCATCATGCGCGAGCCGAACACGCCGGGCGCGGCTTTGGCGGCTTCTACCAGCACGTCTAGCTCTTCGCAGCTCACTTCGTAGTCGTCGCGCAGGCCGGCGTGGGAGGCGTACATCTCCTGGCCAAAGGCAGCGAGGTCGCCGGCTTCGAGGTGGCGACAGGCGGCTTCCACACGCAGGTTTTCCTTCACCACGTAGGAGCAGCGGCGGAACACCACGTCGCCGAGTTCGGCGCGGTGGGCTTCGAGCTGCTCCAGGGTGGCGTCGCGCAGGCTTTGCACGGCGGGGTAGTGCTGCTGGAGCACCGCCACGCCGCGCTCGCACTCCTGCCGGCGGGTGTTGTAGGCGGAGCTAGCTAGGCTGTGCTTCACGCCGGAGTTGCACAGCACAATGCGGCTGGCTTTGGTATCGAAGGGGAAATAGGCGTAGTCGAGCGAACGGCAGTCGAGGCGCACCACTTGTCCATCGCGCCCAAATAGGCTGGCAAACTGGTCCATGATGCCGCACTTCACGCCGGCGTAGGTGTGCTCGGCTTTTTGGGCTACGTGGGCCAGTTCCATTTTATCGAGGCCGGCGCCCAGCAGGTGGTTGAGCGCGAACGCCAGGCCGCATTCCACAGCGGCCGAGGATGACATGCCCGCCCCAATAGGAATAGTGCCGCCAAAGACGCAGTCAAACCCTTGAATCTCGACTTCCCGCTGCTGCAGCTGGGCCACCACGCCCAACAGGTAATTGGCCCAATGCGTGTCGCTCAGGCTGACTTCGGCGGGGCTGGCCAGCTCAAACGTTTCGCTCAAATCGTGGGCCACCAGGCGGATGGCCGTGCCCCCGTTTAGGCCCACCGCAAAAATCATTTCCTTGTCCACCGCCGCCGGCAGCACGAAGCCGCCGTTGTAATCGGTGTGCTCGCCGATAAGGTTGACGCGGCCGGGGGCGCGCACCAGCATGGGCTCATAGCCAAAACGCTGCTGAAAATCGGAATGGATGGCGTGAACAAGGGACGCAGACATGGGCGGGTTTGATGGTTGGAGAGGAAGGACTACGACACGGAAAGGAGTACGCAGTTTGGAGCCAAAAGGCCAAGCGGCAGCAAACGGCGCCGGAAAAGTAGCACGTAACTCCAGAATCTGCGCAAACGTTTGCCATTAAAATTCGCGGTGGTACTTTCGGGCTTCCGAGTTCTGATTCCTTGCCTCCCTGCTTGCCTGGTCACAACCGAGCATGCGCCACCTACTAACCACGCGACTGCTTCTCCTAGTAATCCTGCTTTCCCATTCGCCAAAACACCTGATTTTCTGCTTGGTGCAAGTCCAGCTCTCGCGGCTGCCCTTTGCCAGTTTCGCAATTTCCAGCCAACTTTCCCAGCTCCGGCTTTTTTCTCTTCACTTCCGTCGCATGCTCCACCGCCTTTCCTTTTTGCTGCTGCTCACTTTTTTTTATCATTCGATTGTGCCACCCACGGCTGCCGGCCAGTCGGCAGGACGGGAGCCGAGCGGCGATGTATTCGTGGATAAAAACGGCGTGCTGCGCTGGGCAAAGGGCAAGCAAGAAGTAGCCCTGTTTGGGGTGAACTACACCACGCCGTTTGCGCACGCCTACCGGGCCCACCAGCGGTTGGGCGTATCGCACGAGCAGGCCATTGCGCAGGACGTGTACCACCTTTCACGCCTTGGCGTCGACGCGTTTCGGGTGCACGTCTGGGACGTCGAAATCACGGACACTATCGGCAACTTGCAGGAGAATGAGCACCTGAAGTTGCTGGATTTCCTGGTAAACCAACTCAAGCAGCGCGGCATCAAAATCATTCTCACCCCCATTGCCTACTGGAACAACGGGTACCCTGAGAAAGACACCGGCACAGGCTTTTCCAGCATTTACTCCAAGTACCAGGCCTACACCAACCCGCGCGCCATTGCGGCCCAGGAGCGCTACCTCACGCAGTTCCTCAACCACCGCAACCCCTACACCAACCAGCTCAACCGCGAAGACCCGGACATCATTGCCTACGAGGTGTGCAACGAGCCAAAGTACGGCAAGCCCGAAGCCCAAATCACCAGTTTCGCCAACCGCATGGCGCAGGCCATCCGGGCCACCGGCTGCCGCAAGCCGGTGTTCTACAACGTGTCGGAAAACCCCGATGTGTACGAGGGCGTGCTCAACGCCAAGGTAGACGGCCTTACCTACCAGTGGTACCCGCAGGGGCTGGTGAGCGGGCACGCGCTGCGCGGCAATTTCCTGCCCTACGTCGACCAGTACCCCATTCCCTACAGCAAGGACCCGCGCTTCACGTCACGGGCCAAGATGGTGTACGAGTTCGAGTCGGCCGACATTATCCAGCCGGTGATGTACCCGTTTATGGCCCGCAGCTTCCGCGAAGCCGGTTTCCAGTGGGCCACGCAGTTTGCCTACGACCCCCTGGCCATTGCTTACGCCAACACCGAGTACCAGACCCACTACCTGAACCTGGCCTACACGCCAGCCAAAGCCCTAAGCCTGCTGATTGCCGGCAAGGTGTTCCGCAACGTGAAGCGCGGGCAGTCGTTTGGCCGCTACCCGCAGGACTCCGTTTTCAATGAATTTCGGGTGAGCTACCGCCAGCAGCTGAGCGAGATGAACACGCCGGAAGAATTCTACTACACCAACTCGACCGCCACCGCGCCGAAGCAGCCGGCCAAGCTGCGGCATCTGGCGGGCGTGGGCTCGTCGGCAGTGGTGCGCTACGGCGGCACCGGCGCCTATTTTCTGGATAAGCTGGCCCCCGGCGTGTGGCGGCTGGAAGTAATGCCCGACGCCGTGCCCATCCGCGACCCGTTTGAGAAGGCGTCGCTGAGCAAGCCCGTGACGCAGATTTTGTGGAATGAGCGGCCGCTGCAAGTGGCGCTGCTGGAGTTGGGCACGAGTTTCTCCATCAAAGGCCTGAATGCGAACAACCCGACCCAGGCGCAGGCCGCCAATGGCCGCACCACCGTGCGGCCCGGCGTGTACTTGCTGTCCGCCGCAGGCAAATCAACCTACGCTTTCACTGGGCAGTCGACGTTCAATCGCATCAAGCTGGGCGAATTCGTAGCTCCGGCGGCTACCCAACTGGGCCCGCAGGTGCTGCACACGCCGCCCGCGCAGGCGGTGGCCGGCCAGCCGCTGCGCATTGCGGCCACGCTCACCGGCCTGGCGCCGGGCGACAGTGCGTTTCTGGTGGCCCAGCACTACTACGGCCGCACCCGCACCCTGCCGATGTCCACCGCTACTTATGCCACGGTGGAGGCCACCGTGCCGGCCGACTTGCTCTACGCCGGCCAGCTCCGCTATTGGATAGTGCTGCGCAAGGGCGGCCAGTCGTTCACCTTCCCCGGCGGCTTCGGCGGCGAGCCCCGCAACTGGGACTACGCCCACGCCGAGCATTTTGCCGTGCCCATCGTGGCGGCTGGCACGCCTTTGCCCCTCTTCCAAGCCCACCTCGACCAAGAGCGGATTGAGGCCCGCGGCATTGCCTCCACCGCTTGGACCGACTACGTGACTTTGCCCAGCGGCAGCTTGGCGCTGCGCTTGGTGCAGGGCGCGCCCCGCAACGGGCAGCCCGCCGCCACCGGCCCCGCGGCCAATCTGCGGGCCTATTTCGGCGACAAACTGGCCAGCCGCCAGGCCGACTTGGCCGGTTTCAAGGAAGTGGTGGTGCGGGCCCGCAGCAGCCAGCCCGGCACCTCGGTCAAGCTGACGATGATGACCAAAGACGCTGTGGCTTACTCCGCTCCGCTTGCGCTGAGCGCCGAGGTGCAGGACGTCCGCATTCCCTTGAGCGCCTTCCAGCCCGATGCGCTGCTGCTGGTGCCCCGGCCCTACCCGGGCTTCCTGCCCCTGAGCTACCAGTCGGGCAGCAAAGCCGCGCTCAGGCTTGCCGATGCTGAGGTGTTGCAAGTAGTGTGGGAGGCTGCGGCCGTCACTGGCAGTCCGCTGAGTGTTGATATTGAGTCGATTTCGCTCCACTAAGAACAACACCGGGGGCGGCCTTCGGCGTCCCGGCATTTTTCAAAATCGCTTTGCCATATTCCCCTGATAAATCCACTGCCCTTATGCCCGCCACTCCTCTGCTTTCCCGCTTTGTACTCCGCCCATGCAGCGGCCTATTGCTAGTTGCTGGCCTCAGCCAGTGCGCTGGCTCGGCCGGCACGGCGGCCAAACCAGAGGCGCTGCCCGCCGTGGTGGCCTTCAACCAGGACTGGCAGTTCGTAAGAGACGTGGACACCACTGTCACCGCCAACTACTTCAGCAAAACTGGGAGTACGGCTCCGTGGGCCGCCATTTCCTTGCCGCACACGCCGCGCATCGAGCCCGTCACGACCGAACAGCAGCAGTGGCAGGGCATCAGCTTCTACCGCAAGTTTTTTCGGGTGCCAGCAGCTGGGCCGGGGCCGCGCGTGGCGATTGAGTTCGGGGCCGCCATGCACACGGCCGACGTGTACCTGAATGGCCAAAAACTGCAGCGCCACCTGGGCGGCTACCTTCCCTTCACCGTGGACATTTCCCGCCAAGTGAAATACGGCGAGGAAAACTGCTTGGTCGTGCGCCTCAACAACCAGGACAGCCCGGTGGTGCCGCCCGGCAAGCCGCTTAAAGGCTTGGATTTCAATTTCTACGGCGGCCTCTACCGCCCGGCCCGGCTCATTCTCACTGACGCGCTGCACATTGCCAATGCCGTGCAGGCCAACCGCGTGGCGGGCGGTGGCCTGCTGCTGCACTACGAAAACGTGAGCCCCCAAGCCGCTACCCTGCACCTGCAAACCGACCTGCAAAACGACGCTTCACAAGCCCAAACCGCCCAGGTGCGCACCGTACTGCTCAATGAAAAAGACCAGGAAGTAGCGCGGGCCACCAGCGAAGCCGCGAGCATTGCGCCCGGCGCGTTTGCCCAAGTGAAGCAGCAATTGAGCATTGCGCAGCCGCAGTTGTGGTCGCCCGACCAGCCCTACTTGTATCGGGCCGTGGTGGAAGTGCTGCGCGATGGCAAAGTCATCGACCGCCAGGAAACCACCACGGGCGTGCGCAGCATCCGCTTCGCGGCCAAAAGCTTCACCCTCAACGGCCAGCCGCTGCGCCTGCGCGGCACCAACCGCCACCAGGAATACCCTTATCTCGGCTACGCCATTTCGGACAACGCGCAGTACCGCGACGCCTGGAAAATCAAGGACGCGGGCTTCAATTTTGTGCGCTGCTCGCACTACCCGCCCTCCGAAGCTTTCTTGCAAGCCTGCGATGAGCTGGGGCTGCTGGTGATGGACTCCACGCCGGGCTGGCAGTTTTTTGGCAATGCCGAGTTTCAAAAGAATAGCCTGCAGGACATCCGCGCCATGGTGCGGCGCGACCGCAACCACCCCAGCATTGTGCTGTGGGAGGCGGCCCTCAACGAGTCGGACATGGCCAAGCCCTTCATGGACGCAGCGCACAAAGCCGTGCACGAGGAACTGCCGTTCACCGAAGGCGTGTACTCCTGCGGTTGGCTCGACTACGCGTACGACGTCTTCATTCCGGCCCGGCAGCACCTCAAAGCCCCCGATTATTTCAACAAATACGCCAAGGACAAGCCCCTTTTTCTGTGCGAATACGGCGACTGGGAATACTACGCCCACAACGCCGGCTTCAACCAAACGGCTTTCTCGGGCCTAAAGGAATCGGAACGCACCTCGCGCCAGCTGCGCGGGCAGGGCGAACGGGCGCTGACCCAGCAGGCTCTCAACTTCCAGGAGGCCCACAACGACAACTTCCGCGGGCCGGCCGTGGGCGATGCCAACTGGCTGATGTTTGATTACAAGCGGGGCTACGCGCCGGACATTGAGTCGTCGGGCGTGGCCGACATTTTCCGGCTGCCCAAGTTTGCCTACTACTTCTACCAGAGCCAGAACGGGCCGGTGGCAGGCCGCAACGGCTTCGGCCAGCCCGTGGTGTACATCGCCAACTTCTGGCAGCCCACCTCGGCCAAGCAAGTGGTGGTGTACAGCAACTGCGACGAAGTGGAGCTGCAGCTCAACGGCAAGGCCGTGGCCCGGCAGCGCCCCGACGCCAGCAAATTTGCCGACCGGCTGGCCCACGCGCCCTTCACGTTCACGGTACCGGCTTTCGCGCCCGGCACGCTGCGGGCCGTGGCTTATCGCAACGGCAAATCGGCGGCCACCGCCGAGCGGCGCACGCCCGGCGCGGCCCACCACCTGCAGCTGCGCTACGACCGCAGCGGCCGCGACGCGGGCCGGCAGGACGTGCTGTTTGTGTATGCCGACGTGGTAGACGCCGCCGGCACCGTGCTGCCAGACGCTACCAACAACGTCCGCTTCGCCCTCAAGGGCGCCGGTGAGCTCGTTGGCGAAAACCCCGTGCGGGCCGAGGCCGGCATTGCCACGGTGCTGTTGAAAACCGGCCAAAACCAGGAGAGTGTTCAGCTGACCGCTACGGCCGATGGGCTGGCCGAGGCTGGCCTGAAAATCGACATTCGCTAAGCCAAGCGCGGCCCCGGCGGGCCGCGCTTTGATTACGCATTTTACTCAATCGTTTGCGCTACAAAAACTTGGCGCTTAATTAAATTTCACCGCCCCCCTGCACTCGTAGCAGGCCGTCTCCTTTCCCAAAAACGAATGAAGAATATTCTACTGCTTCTCACGATGTTGGGCCTGCTCCTGGGGCCTGCCAACCGGGCCTGGGCCCAAGTACCCGCCCCGTTTGCCAAGGGTGCCGACGTGAGTTGGATAACTCAAATGGAGCAGGCCAACTACCGGTTCTACAACCGGGCCGGCACCGAGCAAGAACTGTTTCAACTGTTGCGCGGCTACGACATGAACTCCATCCGGCTGCGGGTGTGGGTGAACCCCGCCGGTGGCTGGAACGGCAAAAACGACGTGGTGGCCAAGGCCATTCGGGCCCATAACCTGGGCTTTCGGGTGCTGATTGACTTTCACTACAGCGACGAGTTTGCCGACCCCGGCCGGCAAAACAAGCCCGTGGCCTGGAGCAGCTACACTTTCGCGCAATTAAAAACGGCCGTGTATAACCACACCTTCGAAGTGCTGGATAGTTTGAAGGACAACAACATAGTGCCCGAATGGGTGCAGGTAGGCAACGAAACTCCCGACGGCATGCTGTGGCCCGAGGGCCGCATCAGCACCAACGCCCAGAATTTCGCCGAGCTGGTCGACCAGGGCTATGCGGCCGTGAAAGCCGTGAACCCAACCTCCAAAGTCATTGTGCACGTTGACAACGGGTTCAATAACGCACGCTTCCGCTACGTATTCGACCGGCTGACGCAGTACGGCGCGCGCTACGACGTCATCGGCCTTTCGCTGTATCCCACGGCAGCCAACTGGCCCACCCTCACGGCCCAGTGCCTGGCCAACATGAACGACCTCGTGGCCCGCTACCCCGGCAAAGAAGTGATGGTGGTGGAAACCGGCATGCCCGCCAACGCCCCCATTCCGGCCCAGCAAATGCTGCTCGACCTCATGGCCAAAGTGCGGTCGGTGCCGGGCAACAAGGGCCTGGGCGTGCTGTATTGGGAGCCGCAGGCCTATAATTGGATGGGGTACGGCTTGGGCATGTGGAGCAACAACGGCCGGCCCACCGTCGCCATCAATGCTTTTCTGGACAACCCGCCCGCGGCTGGCTTGGTCATCAACCCCAGCTTCGAGTACACCGGGCCGACGCAAACGCCGTTGGGTTGGAGCACGGTTTCCACTACCGGCGATGCCGATGCCGACTTCACGCAATTCTACGGCTATAGCACGCTGTATCAGCTGGTTCACCAAAAGGCGGCGGCTTACCAGGTGCGCACGTTCCAACTGCTCGCCAACGTACCCAACGGCACGTACACGCTGCGGGCCTGGGCCCAAAGCACCGGCGGCCAGAGCCAGCTCTACGCCACCGGGTTTGGCGGCGCGGAGCTAGCCACCACCCTTCCCGTGGCATCCAATTGGGTGCAGGTGCAGGTGCCGGGCATCACCGTCACGAACGGGCAGTGCGAAATCGGCCTGCGCTCCAATGGCGCTGCGGGAGAATTGGCCAGCATCGACGATGTAGAATTTATTGCCTCCACCGTGACGGCCGTAAAATCGTTCACGCCTGGTATAACCGTTGCGGTTTTTCCCAATCCCACGGCCGGCACCCGGACCGTTACGCTTACCCTCGACCGCGAAGAAACCGTGGCCGTGGCGCTCTTCAGCCTCACCGGACAGCGGGTGCGCGTGCTGACCACGCCGCAGCGCCTGGGCCGGGGCACGCACGCCATTGCCTGCGCAACGCCCGGGCTGGCCGCCGGCACCTATTTCCTGAAAATCAGCCACGGCCAGCACGTCGAAATGCGCAAAGTCGTGCAGCTGTAAATCCCAGACGCTCCGCCTCGTTTCTTTGATTTTTCCATTCCCATTTTTCAGTTTGTACCCGTATGAAAGCATTTTACACACTTGCCGCTCTGGGTTTTCTGATGGCCTCTTCGCCCACGGCCAGCGCCCAGTTCACGGTTGATGGCCAGGCAACTGCTGACGAAATAGGCCTCACGCCGGGCAAGTACCGGCCGGTGGCCGTTTACACCGGCAACCACCTCGATGCCGACCGCGGCCTAAAAGCGCTGTACGTGGGCTGCACCGCCACCACCCTCAATATCATGCTGGTGGGTTCGGCGGAGTCGGCCACGGCGGGGGCTTACCGCGCCCTCGTTCTCTACCTCAACACGCCCGGCCGCGCGGGTGCTCCGGCCGGCGTGCAGCTGGGCGGCAGCGACAGCAACTCGCCGCTGTACCACCGGCCCACGCTCGATATGCAGGCCGACTACGGCTTCCGGGTAGTGGTGGGACCGGGGGCGAACGAGGCGTATTTCAGCCGGGCATCGTACGTGACCGGCACCACGACCACGCCCGGCAACGACACTTATATCGGGGCATCTGATAAGGTGGGCACGGCCATCACCGCCCCCGGCACCCTGGACCTGGCGGGCAGCAAATTCGCCTACCGCAACTCCGCCAGCCTCACGGCGAATACCAGCAACTCGGGTTTCGAAATTGAGATTCCGCTGGCGGCCCTCGGCACCGCCACGTCACCGGTCACGTTAACTAGCCGCCTCGAGCTATTTGCCGCATTCGTCGAGAGCAGCGGCACGTTCCTGAGCGAGGTCATTCCCCAGATTGCCAACCGCACCACTCCGCTCGGTGCCGACCCTGATTTCACCGCCATCGACGACGACCAGTACGTGTCATTTCGGGCCACGGACGGCCTGGCCAGCCGCTCGGCAGTAGCCGCTGGCTTCGACTTCTACGTCTACCCCAACCCTGCCCGGGCCACAGCCACCGTAGCTTACAAGGTGCCCACGGGCCGGCAGGCGGTAGCGCTGGCCGTCTACAATAGCCTGGGGCAGCGGGTGCGCTCCCTGGCCAGCACCCAACAAGCCGGTGCGCAGAAATTCGTCCTGAGCGGCCTGCCTGCCGGCAACTACTTGGTGAAGCTGCAAATTGGAAATCAGACAACCAGCCGAATGGTGGTGATGGAATAGCTCGCATCGAAACCCGATGCCCAAAAAAGAAGGCGGCCCTGAGCGGGGCCGCCTTCTTTTTTGGGCGTTAGGTGCTTCTTTTTACGCTGCTTACCCAGACGCTTTACTCATCAAGCGCGAAGCTGATGATGGTACCCCGGCCGAGGCGGGAATTGATGGAAAGCTTGCCGCCCAGCAGCGCCACGCGGTTGCGCACGCCCGACAAACCCATGCCGGCCAGCGGCAGCGTGGTGAGGGCATCGGGCTCGAAGCCGCAGCCGTTGTCTTCCACGCTCACTTCCACCCGCTTTTTCTCGCGGGCCACGTGCACCTCGACCTCCGTGGCTTTGGCGTGCTTCATGATGTTATTAAGTAGCTCCTGCACAATGCGGTACACCGCAATTTCTACGGGCGGGCGCAGGCGCTGCTCCAGGTTCACGAGGTGCAGGTTCACGGACAGGCCGGTGGGCGTGATGCGTTTGCTGAGCTCCTCTAGGGCGGTGCGCAAGCCAAAATCCTCCAAAATACCCGGCGTGAGCTCGAAGGAAATCGTGCGCGTGGTTCGGATGGCTTCGTGCAGCAGTTTGAGCGAGGCGCGCGGCGAGGACGGCGTGCCCGCGCGGCCTTCCAGACTGAGCTTGGCGGCGTAGAGGAGCTGGCCCAGGCCGTTGTGCAGGGCCTCGGCAATGCGCTTGCGCTCGGTTTCCTGGGTGGTGAGGAT
Organism: Hymenobacter jeongseonensis; assembly: GCF_015694725.1. Taxonomy (GTDB): domain Bacteria; phylum Bacteroidota; class Bacteroidia; order Cytophagales; family Hymenobacteraceae; genus Hymenobacter; species Hymenobacter jeongseonensis. The sequence goes on from NZ_JADQDQ010000002.1 coordinate 47,342, forward strand.
GGCCGAAAGCACTTCCTGCTGCTGGCGCAGGCGCAGTTGGGTGGCTTCTTCGGCCAGCCGGTCGCGCTCGGTCACGTCGCGGAACATGATGAGAATGCCCGTGATTTCACCCTCTTGGCGCAGCGGCACGTGGTAGGCATCGTAGTGCCCGGCCCGGTGCTCAAACGCCTGGCCCGCCAGCAGCACCTGCTCGCCGGCCAGCACCCGCCCCACTATTTGCTGCTCTTCGTCGCAATTGAGGTGCGGCAGCACGTCGAACAGGGGCTGCCCCAGCACATCGGCCGGCTCCTGGAGGAAGTAGCGGGCCGCCTGCTTGTTCCAGGCCGTGATGATGCCGTCGCGGTCGATGGCCACAATGCCATCCACGCTGTTTTCCAGCAGGCTTTCGGTGAATTCCTTTTCGGCCTGCAGCTGCTTTTTATTCTGCTCCACTTCCGTCACGTCAAACCCGAGCATGATGGCTTGCCTTTGCGCTTCGTCGAAAAAGGCGTAGTTCCGCACGAATACTTCGCGGCCATTGGCCGTGGCCGAGGCCATGAAATTGATGGTCTCGCCCGCCAACACCTTTTTAAACTCGCTTTGATACTGCGGAAATCTCTCCAGCAGATTGGTTCCTACCAACGAGTTGCCTTCCAACCCCAGCACTCCCAGGCCCGAGCCCGCCCGTTCCGTCACTACGCCATCGGGCTGGAAGCGGGTCAGCACCACCGGCAGGTTGTCGAGCACGCTGGCCATCACCAGGTTTTTGTAGTGGAGCTCGCCTTCGGCAGCGTACAGGGGCGTCACGTCGCGCAACACGCCCGTGAAACCGGCCATCTGGCCATTCGCATCGGCAACGGCCCGGCCCGCCGCCGTGACGTAGTGCACCGAGCCATCGGCCCACACCACCCGGTAATCAACCGCTAACTGCGACTGCCCCGCAATGGCCGCCCGGATGGCTTCCCAGATTCGGGCTTTGTCATCGGGATGAAAGCGCTGGTCCAAGGCTTCCACCGGCACCGGATTGGGGTTGTATTCGTAGCCGAAGATGGCTTGAGCCCGCTCGTCCCATTCGATTCTATCAAGGTCGATATTCCCGGTAAATATGCCCGTTTCCGACGCTTCCAGCGCGAGGCTCAGCCGGGCCTGGCTCTCACGGAGCTGCTCCGCGGCGAGACGCTCACTGGTCACGTCGCGCCACAAGATGTGCACCAGCGGCGGCTTCCCTCCTTCTTCCTCAATGGGCGTAAGCACGGCTTCCACTCTGATTTCTTCGCCCGTCACTTTGTACATATATGCCTCGCAGCGCTTAGAGCCCGTCTGCATAGCTTCCGCCACCGACTGCTGAAACAGCTCAACCGTGCGTCGCCCATCGGGTTGCAACACCGGGGCGTGGGCCCAGGAGTTTTGGCCCACTACCTGGGTTTTGCACTGGGCCCCAAGCAGGTCCAGGGCCGCGTTGTTGCAGTCGATGAAGGTGTGGCCCTGCAACAGCACCACGGCGTCGTGGCTGTCGTTGAACAGCCGGCGGAACCGGGATTCGCTGGCGGCCAGCGCGGCGGTGGACTCCCGCCGGGCCGTGGTATCTATCACTGCCAACCGGCACTGCGGGTTGGCGGCGGCGTTTTCGGGCGCGTGCTCCACTTTCAGTCCCTCTAGCTGGGCGTAAAAGCGGGTGCCGTCTTCGCGCTGCAGCACCAGCTCGGCGCTCAGCGTGCTCGTGGTATTGAACACCCGGGTGAGGAACTGGCCGAACTCAAAGCGGCTTTCCGGCGCGATGAACAGGGCAAAACGACGCCCCACCAAGCGCTGGCGCACGGTGCCCAGCAGCTGGCTGGCGCACAGGTTGAGCTGCTGAATAAGTCCCTCGCCCGTGATGGTGAAGTAAGCCACGGGCGCAAAATCATACAAGTCCACGTACTGCGCCCGGACGTTATTAACCTCCGTCTGGGCCAATAGCAGCTCTTCGTACTGCATCTCCAGCTCAATCTGATGCACTTGCAGCTCCTGAAACATGCGCTGCGCTTCTTCGGGCGTTTTGTTATCAACGCCTTGGGTAACCAAGTACTGCCGCCTTTCGGCGCGCGAACGCAACGAGGCCAGCGCGGCATGCACATCGGTTACGGGCTGGCTGAAATCGTCATTATACCACTCCGGGCTGGCGGCAGGGTCCCTATTCATAACTTATAAGCAAGAATATCAACCCCAAATGGCTAGTAGGAAGCGACCGTTCGAGGAACACAATGTGGAAAAGGCTACTGCGCAATGTATAAGATAAAAGCCATACCCTAGCAAACGCAGTAACTGACTTATAGCTCGCCAGTTAGCCCAAGCTGAACAGCCAGAGGCTTAACCATAGCATTTACTTGGCATTAATTATGGTTTTATATATAAAAAATATATTTATTGTTATAAAATTTCACTGAGTCGATGGAACACGACCTTCCCCCACGCATCTGCAGCGAAAGTGGGCGCGACCGTTGGGCGTAAGAATCGGCGGAGCCCGGCGCTACAGCGCGCCGGGCGGCCGTTACCTACGCCGGGGTGACGTCCTGAAGGCCAAGCAGCAGCTTGCTTTCCGTAATTTGTTCGCTGCCAATGCGGCGGCCGTACAGCAGCAGCTTGCGGCGCCCGGCCCCCGGGAATTCCGCGTCAAATTCAAGGTCGTCGAACGTCGTGCTGGGTTCTTTCAAGATGCTTTCCAGGTGCCGGCGTAGTTCGGGTTGCCGCCAAATTCCGCCGTCGAGCTCGTTCAGGGGGCGGCCCTTGGCCTGGGACACGTCGATGCCGAAGAGCTCCGAAAACGAGTGGCTCACGGCCAGTACCCGCAACTGGTAGTCGAGCACCAGCAACGGCTCGCGCACGGACTCCGCCACGGTTTCGGCGAGGCGGCTGCTCTCCTGGAGCTTGGCTTCCAGAGTTTTGAGGTCGGTGATGTCGGTGAAGGTGATAACGGCCCCGCTGATGTAGTTGTCGAGGGTGCGGTAGGGCAAAATCCGCATGGCATACCACTCGCCGGTAGTGGTCTGAATGTTGGCTTCCACGCTAATCAAGCGGTCGAGCACCTGCTGCACGTCCTTGGCTAGGTTTTCGTGGCGCAGCGTGCTAGCAAAGTGCGTAATGGGCCGTCCCACGTCGCCGGGCAGCAGCGAAATAATGCGGTGCACGGGCGGCGTAAACCGCTTTATCACCATGTCATTGTCCAGGAATATGGTGGCTATTTCGGTGGCGTCCAGCAGGTTTTTCATGTCGTTGGCCGCCAGGCTCAGCTCCTCCGTCTTGCTGAGGTACTGCATGTTGAGGGTCATGAGCTCCTCGTTGAGGCTCTGCATTTCCTCCTTGTTGGTCATGGCTTCCTCGTTGGTGCTTTGCAGCTCCTCGTTGGCGCTTTGCAGTTCTTCGTTGGTGCTTTTCAGCTCCTCTACGCTGCTTTCCATTTCCTCAATGGTGGTTTGGAGGCGGTGCTTGGTGTACTGCAGCTCTTTTTCGAGAGCCACCACTACGGCGTCACGACTAAGCTCCGAGCCGATGCCGGCCTTGCCCAGGCGCACTTTGCGGGGTGTGGGCTGGTCTTCAAACACCAGCAGCAGCAAGCCGGCCAGCTGCTCGGGTTCTTCCAGGCACTTCACCGTCACGCGCAACAGCTGCACGCCCAGTTCGGTGTTCACCTTCACGTTTTCGGTCACCACATCCTGCTGGGTGGAGGCGGCCTTGTGCACCGCTGCACTGAGTTCGTAGTTCAGCTCCTCGCGGGCCATCTCAAACACGTTCATGCCGCCCAGGCCGGGCGCGGGCTCGAGGTAGCGGCCGGTGCGGCCGTTCACGTACAGGATTTCGCCTTTGGTGTTGATAACCACGGCCGGGGGGGTGTACTGCCGCAGCAGCACCCGCTGCACCAGCGTGGCAAAAGGACCGTCTTTACGGGGGGAATTCAAATGCATAGTGCCTGCGGCGGGTGCGGGATTGGCTTGCTGCCGCGCCAGCGAAAAAGGAAAGCTAACAATTCGGTTGAGGGTGGAGGTGCCTTCGGCGCGCCGCGAAATCTTCCATTTCACATCGAGCGGCGTGAACAAGTCCTGAAAACCCGTGAGGTTTTCGCTCGGACCCAAAAACAAAATGCCGCCGGGATTGAGGGCGTAGTGGAAGATGGGCAGAATATTTTTCTGCAACTCCGCCGACAAGTAAATCAGCAGGTTGCGGCACACCAGCAGGTCCAGCTTGGTAAAGGGCGCGTCTTTGGTGAGGTTGTGCACGGCAAAAATCACCACGTCGCGCACTTCCTTTTTGATTTGGTAAAAGCCGTCGACTTTGTTGAAGAAGCGGGCTAGGCGCTCGGGACTCACGTCGGCCTCAATGCTTTCGGGATACATGCCGGCCCGGGCCTGGTCGATGCCGTCGGCGTTGATATCGGTGGCGAAAATCTGAATTTTCAGGTAGCGGTTTCGGTCCACCGAATCCAGGCATTCAAACAGGCACATGGCCAGGGTGTAGGCCTCCTCGCCGGTGGAGCAGCCGGGCGCCCACACCCGCACCACGCTGTCGGCGGGCTTCTGGCGCAGCAAGGGCAGCATCCGCATCTTCAGGTGGTCGAACGCGTCGTGGTCGCGGAAGAATTTGGTAACGCCAATTAGCAGCTCTTTGAATAGCGCGTCTACCTCGGCCGGGTTTTCCTGCAAAAACCGAACGTAGTGCGTGAACTCGCGAATCTGGTGCGAGTTCATGCGGCGCTCGATGCGCCGGAACACGGTGTTGCGCTTATAAAAGGAAAAGTCGTGGCCGGTCTGGGCCCGGATGAGGATGAATATTTTCTGGAGGGCGTGCGCCGGCTTGGAGGCCGACTCGGCCACCTCGCGGCGGGGCCGGGCCAGCAGTGGCTTGTTCACGTATTCGAGGAGTTTGGCGGGCAGCTGCTCGGCGGGCAGCACGTAGTCCACAAATTCGGTGGCCAGGGCCGAGCGCGGCATCGAGTCGTATTCGGCCGTTTCGGGAGCTTGCACCATCACCATCCCAAAGTTTTCCATCACCATTTTCAAGCCAATGGTGCCGTCGGAGCCCATGCCCGAGCAGATGATGCACACGGCACGCTCGCGAGCATCCTTGGCCATGCTCTGGAAAAAGAAATCGATGGGCAGGCGCCGGGCCGCGGGCTGCGTGGGCGTGAAGAGCAGCAGCGTGCCGTGCAGGATGCTCATATCGCGGTTCGGCGGGATGACGTACACGTTGTTGGGCCGCACCTTGAGGCCGTCGGCGGCTTCGTGCACCGTCATGGCCGTGAACTTCTGCAGGATGGGCACCAGCTCCGAATTGTGGTCGGGCGCGAGGTGGGTTATCACCACGAAGGCCATGCCGCTGTCGGGGCGCATGTTCTGAAAGAACTGCTCGAAGGCCTTGAGCGAGCCCGCCGAGCCCCCCAGGGCCACCAGCGGAAACTTGTCTTCGGGCTCGTCTTGGCGTTGCGCCATGCGCACCTGGGCCGGCGAGGCGGCCCCGTTGTGCACCTGGTCTTCGAGGGGAACCACGACAATGGCGGGCTCGTCTACCGGGGAATCGTGCGGTAAAGGATTCATGAGAGAGAAAACAAAAACGGCCGGAGCGCAGGGCGCCCAAGCTCCGAAAAAGTGCCGCGAAAGCTGCGCAGCAAGGATTGCGGCTGGGTTCGCTAGCATTGGCATTAGCCAAGCTCAGCCGGGCAGTTGTGCTAGTAACTGAAAGCCTTCAATGTACCAGAACTGCCGGGCCCATAACCCAACGACGCGCTTTCAAATTTAACCTAAAAAACCGGCTGAAGTCGGCCCATCGTCTGCGAGGCGCGTAATAAACAGGAAACCAACCGCCTGCTATTTCCGTGCCCGCCCCCTCCTACTTAATTGTTATCGGCACTTCGGCCGGCGGCATGCCGGCCCTGGTGAAACTAGTGGCCCAGCTTCCGGCCCACCTGCCGGCCGCGGTGCTGGTGGTGCAGCACTTCGCCCCCGATTCTGACGGCGAACACTTGGTGAGCCGCCTAGCCCGCCACACCGCCCTGCAATGCCGGCTGGCCGTGAGCGGCGATGCCATTGAGGCCGGCACCCTTTACCTGGCCCCTCCCGACTGCCACCTGCTGGTGAAAAATAGAAATGCCCCGTTCACCCTCGTGACCAAGGGCCCACGGGAAAACAACTACCGGCCGGCCATCGATGCGCTTTTTCGCTCGGCGGCCGTCACCTACGGGCCCGCCGTGGTGGGCGTGGTGCTCACCGGTATGCTGCACGACGGCACCGCCGGCCTCGAGTTTATTAAGCGCTGCGGCGGCGTGGCCGTGGTGCAAGACCCGCAAGATGCTGCGTTTCCCAGCATGCCGGAAACGGCCCTTCGCACGGTGAGCGTGGACTACGTGCTGCCGTTGAGCAGAATGGGCGCCCTGCTTGAAGAACTTACGCGCGGCTCCTTGCCCAAGGCCGCCGCCCCGAGCATCCCCGAAGACCTTAAACAGGAGGCCGCAATTGCGGAAAGAGTTGTGGGAACGACCGAAGAAGTTGACAAAATCGGGCACCTGGTGCCCCTCACCTGCCCCGACTGCGGCGGCAACCTCTGGGAACTGGAGCACGGCCAGGTGCAGCGCTACCGCTGCCACACCGGCCACTCCTTCACGGCCGATGTGCTGCTGCGCGAGTCTCAGCACAGCCTGGAAGAAACGCTGTGGGTGGCCCTGCGCATGATGGAAGAGCGCCGCAACCTGCTCAGCAGCATGGCCTCTCGCGACGCCAGCCCCTACGCCCCCCAACAGGCCGAGCGCATTGAAGAGCTCAAAAAGCACGTGAACCGGCTGCGAGAATTTCTGCTCTCCAGCAGCACCCCGCACCGCGGCACCGACGTGGTGCCCGAGCCGGAAGAATACGATTAGCAGCGCAGGCGGCTGGCAGCAAGTCCCCCGCGCTTTTCACCGAACTGCGTAAAAATGATGCGCCCTCAACTAGCCAAAAGCCCCCGCCGGGTTGTCTCCGGCGGGGGCTTTGGCAAGGTCTGGTTTAGTCACTATTTCCGATAACTGCCGCTGGCGGATACTGGGCTGGGGTGGTTATCGGCTACTTTTTGCAGGTTCAGAGAAGTCGTTGGAGCTAGCGGTTGCTCCCTGCTGCGGGAGGGTAATTAGCAGAGATAACGCTGCCGCGGTTGAGGTACTGCCGGAAAGCAGCGTGCTCCTGGGCCATTTGCTCGCGCACTTGGGCAATGGCTTGGGCCAGGGTGATTTCGCCGCTCACGTAGCGATGGAAGTACGAGAGGGTTTCCTCGTTGGGCACGGTGCCGCCCAGGGCTTGAATGGCGAGCGTGTTTTCGGCGGTGCGCTGGCGGCGCAGCCAGTTCTGGCGCTGGTCCTCGCTCAAGTGGTGCGGCATGGCTTCAGAATTTAAAATAGGCATGGTGGTAAAGCATTTTTTTACCAATGAATGAAATAGCCACCGCGCCCTCATGCCACCATTCGCAGGCCGCTTTGCCAGGCCGCGTCGAATAAGGTGGGCGCGAAACAGATGCCGGGGCTGTACCGCCAGTTGAGCAGGCGTTGCTTCACCTCATCGGAGGCGTGCACCACAACGAGCTGCTTATGCTGGGCCAGCAGTTTGTCGTGGTAGTCCAAGAGGGTGCGGGCGGCTTCGGTCGAGAGGGCGTCCACCAGTTCGCAATCGACCCACACGGCAGGCCTGCCGCTGCGGCAAGCGCACCTTAAAGAATAGTCCAGGGCGTACTCGGGGTCAGCCGGCTTGCCAGGCGTCAGGAGCAGCAAGTAGCTATCCGGAAGCAATTCGTGATAAACGGTTGTCATAGAGGGCAAAAAATGTATATAAACAACTGGCTACCAACCATCGGCTGGCAGCCATTCAAAGTCAAAGCAAATTTTTCCAGCGCACCATGGTCTACAAAGTTCGTCTTACTTTGCCAGTAGGCATCGGTTAGAAATACTTATTTCGTATAAGTATACCCTGAAAAAATCCATCAGTAGTAATCCCGAATACCTCGCCAAGCCTACGCCATTTGCAGCTTACTAAATTAAACTCGACAACTCGCAATACCCTCCCCTGAAACACGTAACCGCCTTCCGTACATATCGGTATTTTCCGCGAAAACCCTGATTTTGAGCCCTTCCGTAGCATACCCGCGCCCGTCGGCCTCGTTATAAGGCCGAATTGTTCCTGTTAATCCCTAACGCACTTTTCAGCCATGACTAACAAGGCAAAAAAACACGGCATCAACGCCGAGGCGCAACCGGAGGCCGGCAAGAAGGGCAACGAAAGTCCCCAAAACACCAACCGCGGCGGCAGTACCGAACAGCACCGCGAAACCGGCAAAAAAAGCAGCGAGCCTAAACACGGCGGCAAGAAATAACCCTTGCCACCGCCCCAAAAAAGCCCTGGTCAATTGCTTGGCCAGGGCTTTTTTGCAAAGCATAGTTCGTGCGGGATGGTCGCGGCTACAGGTGGCGTTAAAGTATTGTCCGGACGAATACGTCTGGCCTTGCCAGGACTTCCGGGCCGCCGGGCGTTGCACCGGCCCGTGCGGGTCGCTTTCTTTACAGTTCACGTTTCTCCAATTCTCTTCTCATTCTTTTCCCCTTGGTTTATGAGCCCTTCTGTACGCAACATCATTGCCTGGATTCTGCAAGTCCTGCTGGGCCTTTTTTTCATCAAGGCCGGCTTCGACAAACTCCAGGGCCTCGAAGGCACCATGAAGAATTTTAGCGGCATGGGCTTCCCCGGCTGGTTCGGCGGCCTCATTGGCGCGGCCGAGTTGCTGGGTGGCATCGGCCTGCTCATTCCGCGCACGGTGCGGCTCGCGGCGCTGGGCCTCATCGTCATCATGATTGGGGCCGTGGTTATGCACGCCACCAAAATCCCGGGCGGGCTGGCCGGCGGCATACCGGCCCTGGTGGCGCTGGTGCTGCTGGTGGTGTTGTACTTGCTGCGCCGCCCCGTGACCCGGCTGGCCTAATCCGGCTCGATTCTTTGTTATTTCACCGGCTTCGGGCCCGGCACCTGGCGGTGGCGGGCCCGAACCATTGGTGCCCGCACGGGTTGCTTGCCACGCGGCAGGCGGCGCGGGCTTTCTTTTTGCTTCATGAAAATTCTGTATAGTTACCTCCGCAACTATTGGGGACTGTTGGTGCTGGCGCTGGTGCTGGCTGCGGTCAACCAAATATTCTCGCTGCTCGACCCGTACATCTTCCGCAAGCTGGTCGACCATTTTGTGCCCAAAAACGGTGACCTCGGCGGCATTCTAAAAGTACCGTTCTGGCCTTTTTTCCGGGAGGCCATCCCCTATATCGGCTTCATGCTGGGCGTGGCCATGGTGTCGCGCATCGCCAAAAACTTTCAGGATTATTACGTCAACGTCATCACCCAACGGTTGGGCGCCAAGATGTATTCCGACGGCCTGCGCCACTCGCTGGAGCTGCCCTATCAGGTATTTGAGGACCAGCGCTCCGGCGAAACCCTCGGCAAGCTCCAAAAGGTGCGCATCGATGTAGAAAAGCTCATTCAGAGCTTTGTGAACGTGATATTTACGGCCTTGGTGGGCATCACCTTCGTGATGTGGTACGCCATCACGGTGTACTGGCCCATTGCGCTGGGCTACTTCCTCACCATCCCGCTGCTGGGCATTTTGAGCTTTTTGCTGAGCAAGCGCATCAAGGTGATTCAGAAAACCATCGTGGCCGAAACCACGGCCCTGGCCGGTTCTACCACCGAGAGCCTGCGCAACATCGAGCTCATCAAAAGCCTGGGCCTAGCCCAGCAGGAAACCGAGCGCCTGAACGCCACCACCGATAAAATCCTGAAGCTGGAGCTGCGCAAGGTGCGCTACCTGCGCTCGCTCAGCTTCGTGCAGGGCACGTTCGTGAACTTGCTGCGCAACATCATCATCCTGCTGTTGCTCTACCTGCGGGTGCAGAACCACATCACCCTGGGCGAGTTCTTCTCGTTCTTTATCTACTCGTTTTCCATCTTCGGGCCGCTGCAGGAGTTGGGCTCCATCATCGGCATTTACCGCGAAACCCAGATTTCGCTGGGCAACTTCCAGCAGATTCTCGACACGCCCAAGGACCAGAAACCGGCCCACCCCAAATCGGTGGCCCACATCGAGAACCTGGCCTTCGACCACGTCAGCTTCAAGCACCTCACGGCCAACGCCCCGGCGCTCAATGGCATTTCGTTCACCACCAAGCTGGGCGAAACCATTGCCTTCGTGGGCCCCTCGGGCTCGGGCAAAACCACGCTCGTGAAGCTGCTGGTAGGCCTCTACCCGCCCCGCTCGGGCCAGATTCTCTACAACGGCATTCCCGGTGCCGAAATCGACCTGGACGAGTTGCGCGAGCAAATCGGTTTCGTGACTCAGGACACCCAGCTGTTCTCCGGCACCATCCGCGAGAACCTGCGCTTTGTAGCGCCCAATGCCACCGACGAGGAATGCCTGCTGGCCCTGCGCCAAGCTGCGGCCGATACCCTGCTGGCCCGCGCCCCCAAAGGCCTCGACTCCGTGATTGGCGAAGGCGGCGTGAAGGTTTCGGGCGGCGAAAAGCAGCGCCTCAGCATTGCCCGTGCCCTACTGCGCAAGCCCACGCTCATGGTGTTCGACGAAGCCACGTCGGCCCTCGACTCCCTCACCGAAGAAGAAATCGGCAAGACGGTGCGCAAGCTGTCGGGCTCGCGCCAGCACATGACCATCCTCATTGCCCACCGCCTCAGCACCATCCTGCACGCCGACCGCATTTTTGTGCTGGAGCGCGGCCACATCGCCGAGCAGGGCCGCCACGAAGAATTGCTGCAGCAAAAAGGCCTCTACTACGCCATGTGGCGCCAGCAGATTGGCGAGCGCAAGGAAGAGGAAACGTCCGCGGTAGCGGTATAGCTCCACCTGTCTCGAACTAGCGGGTCCGATTGCCTAGCGCGGTCGGACCCGCTAGTTCGGCAGACATACGCTTACTGCTGCATGGCTACTGCAGCCTTTACTCAATCACAATTTTCTTGGGGTCGAAATCGGCTTTGGGCGGCTGCGGGTTCATGGCCTCCAAGGCGGCTACCACAATTTCGGTAATCGCCAAATCCCGCGCCCATTTTTGGTCGGCCGGCACCACAAACCACGGTGCGTGGGCCGGGGAGCAATTTCGGATGGCGTCCTCGTAGGCTTTTTGGTAGGCCTTCCACAGCTTGCGCTCCTTCAGGTCGTCGGGGTCGAACTTCCAGTGCTTGGTGGGGTCGTCGAGGCGGGCTTGCAGGCGGTCGGCCTGCTCTTTTTTGGAGATGTGCAGAAAGAATTTGAGGACCACGGTGCCGTTGTGGGTCAGCAGCTCTTCAAAATTATTGATGTCCTCGTAGCGACGTTTCCAGGTTTTCTCGTCAATCAGCCCGTGTACGCGGGTGATGAGCACATCCTCGTAGTGGGAGCGGTTGAATACCCCGATGTGCCCCCGTTTGGGGATTTGCGCATGAATGCGCCACAAAAAATCCTGGCTTAACTCACCGGTCGAAGGCGCTTTGAAGGAGGTGACGCGCACGCCCGCCGGATTAACGCCGGTAAGCAGGTTCTTGATGGCGCCGTCTTTGCCACCGGTATCCATGGCCTGGAAGATGAGCAGCACGTCGCGCTCCTGCTCCGCGTAGAGCAATTCCTGCAGCTGGCTCAGCCGCTCTCGTAGTTGCAAAAGGCGCGGACTGGCCTCGTCCTTGTCGTCGGGGCTATGAACGAAGGGGGTGATGTCATCGGGGTCAACGTGGGCCAGGCGAAAGGACTTGCCCATTACCTGAACGGCGGGCGTTTTGGGAATGTCGAATTTCATGATGAGGAAGAAAGTCTAGCTAACGCATAAATTCCACACGTTCTACTGAAAATCAGCAGGACGCGCGTTGTGCCCCGTCTTCAAGAGCCCCCGAAAAACCTCACTCCGTGATGAGCCGGGCCACGCCAAATGCCGCCGCCGCCGCCAGCGCGCCCACAAACGCCATTTTTAAGGCGCCGGCCACGGCGGGCTGGCCCGTCAGGCGGCTTTTGAAATACCCGAATACCAGCAAACACACCAGCGTTATCACCGCCGACCAAGCCAAGCCTTCCGTGGGCGTATCCGTAAAAAAGTAAGCCGACAACGGAATCAGCCCGCCCACAGCATAGGCCGTGCTGATGGTGAAGGCACTTTTGGGCGCCTGCTTGGGGTCGGGTTCTTCCAAACCAAGCTCGTATTTCATCATGAAGCGCACCCATTGCTCGGGGTCGGCCGTGAGCTCGGCCACGGCAGCGGCGCGGGTGGCTTCCGAGAGGCCCATTTCGGCCAGCAGCTCGTCTACTTCGGCGCGCTCGCGGTGGGGCACGTCCTGCACTTCGCGGTGTTCGCGGGCCAGCTCGGCCGCGTAGTGTTCTACTTCGGTACGGCCAGCCAAATAGCCGCCCAAGCCCATGGCGATGCTGCCGGCCACTATTTCGGCAAGGCCCGCGGTTATCACGAGGGCCGACGAATCCACCGCGCCGCTCAGGCCCGCCGCCAAGGCAAAAGGCACCGTGAGGCCATCGGACAAGCCAATGACCGTGTCCTGCAAAATGGCCGAACTGGTGAGGTGGTGCTCGTGGTGCAGCACGAAGTCGGGTTCGGTGAGGGCGGGGTCATTCATACTGCTTAAAGTAAAATCGAAGCGAAAAGATTAACTCAGCCTAGTGCTTTACGTACGTTGAAATAGATTTTTTGCGGCCGATTTGTTTCGGCATTCCTTTCACCTCATTCGAACTCATCGTTATGGCATCACCCGCCAAAACTGCGGCCCCCAAAGGCCCTGCTACCAAAAAAGCGGCTCCCGCTGCCAAGAAACCCGCTGCCGCTTCGGCCAGCAGCAACGGCAAAGGCGCCAACACCGGCAAAGGTGCCGGCAGCAATGCCGCCGTCGACATTCAGCCCCGCCTCAACCAGCAGCAGAACGCCCCCTCCCCCACGCAGCGCTACGGCACCGTCAGCCAGCGCCTGCCCATCGGCCTGAGCGAACCCACCCGCCGCGAAAGCGTGACGATGCTCAACCAACTGCTGGCCGATACCATCACGCTGCGCGACATGTACAAAAAACACCATTGGCAGGTGGTGGGCCCCACATTCTACCAGCTGCACTTGCTGTTTGATAAGCACTACGAAGAGCAGTCGGTGCTAGTCGATGCCATTGCCGAACGCATTCAGATTCTGGGTGGCGTGGCCGTGGCCATGGCCCACGACGTGGCCGAGCTGAGCAGCATCCCCCGCGTGCCCCGCGACCGCGAAGAAGCGCCCGTGCAAGTATCACGCCTGCTCGATGGCCACCAGCGCATCCTCAAAAACTGCCACGACTACGCCAGCAAAGCGGATGATTCGGGCGACGACGGCACCAACGACCTCATCGTGAGCCAACTCGTTCGCACCAACGAAATGCAGGTTTGGTTTGTAGCCGAGCACGTGGTAGACTCGCCGCTTACCCAAGCCGAGTAGACTTCGGAGTTACTCCATTAAAAAGGCTGCCGCAAAACCTGCGGCAGCCTTTTTTAGGTCTTCTAAGCAGTCGATTTCGGAAGGGCTTTGGCTCGATTTGTTTATTCTTCGCGGGCAATCAGCTTTTCCGTGTGGTTATCCTCGGCCTCTTCAATTGAGTGCGTTTTGCCCAAATCGGTGTCTTGCTTGGCCAGTTCGACCAACGTACCATAGAAGCCGTGGAGGATGGCAATTTCTTCCTCCGAAAAATCCTGGGCGTTGATAAGACGGTTGCTGGCCCCTTGCGTGGCCGCAATCAGTTCGTTGAGCTTGAGGTGCAACACCAGCGAATCCTTGTTTTGGGCACGCTGAATCAGAAAAACCATCAAAAATGTAATGATGGTAGTCCCCGTATTGATGACCAGTTGCCAGGTTTCGGAATAATGAAACAGCGGCCCCACCGCGGCCCAGACTACTACCATCCCGGCCGCCGCCATAAAGGCCGCTGTCGAGCCCGAAAACCTAGTAATGCCTCCGGCCATGCGGCCAAAAAAGGAGGAAGATGGAGAAGTTTTCATAACAAAAAGTGGCTAAGAAGAATAAATTACAGCAAGCTAAGACGCGAAGATGCGTAGTAATCATCTGAAACAGGGCGCATTGCTGAAAAAGCTCCTTTGAAGGTTGTGTGGCCAGAATGCAGCGGCTATCTTTGCACCCGCTTCACCACCTCAGTGAAGCCGGTTTCGGCCGAATTACCCAGGTTTAGTTGCTCTATTTGCGCACGTGGTGAAACTGGTAGACACGCCATCTTGAGGGGGTGGTGCCTTCGGGTGTGGGAGTTCGAATCTCCCCGCGCGCACGCAAACGAAAAAGGCCCGTTCCAATTGCTTGGAACGGGCCTTTTTCGTTTCAGCCTGCTTTTGTTTGTCTTGCTTAGCGTAGCACCAAATCAAGTTTGAGCCAGCTGTTCAGCGGTAATAAGGTGCTTCGCTACGCTCAGCATAACAGACAAAGCAAGGTAGCGCCCCCTCAAAGCCTACAACCCGCCTGGTCCATCAAATGGGTTGCCGGGCTTCACCAGCACCACTCGCTCTCGTTCCACCACTACCTGCCCAGGCAGCGCGCCCTTGGGCTTGCGCACGAACTTCTTGGGCGTCACGGTCACGGGGCACAGCGAATCGTGCTGGCGGCGCGAGTACCAGCCGGCCAGCTGCGCGGCGTGTTCCACCACGGGCTCCGGCACGGGCTGCCCGGCCTTATGGCGGATGACAACGTGCGAGCCCGTCACGTCTTTGGCGTGCAGCCAGAGGTCGTCTTTGTGCGCGTATTTCTGCGTGAGCAAGTCGTTGTTCACCGCGTTGCGGCCCACCAAAATGGTAAAGCCACGGTCTTCAAATACCTTGAAGGGAAGCTCGGTTGTGGCTTTGGCAGCCGTAGGGGTTGGGTCTAGGCCGTGCTGCTTGCGCCAGGTGCGCAGGCCCCGCAGTTCGGCCAGAGCGGGCACGGTGTCCATTTCCTCCAAGCGCTCCAACGCGGTGAATGCTTCGGCCTCGCGGCGGGTGATGCGCTCGGCAAGCTGGCGCTCTTCAATCTGCTGGTTTTTGCCTTTTCGGTAGAGGTTTTCGGCGGTGAGCTGGGGTTTTTCGGTGCGCTTCAGCTTGATGAGTTTGGGCTGGTTGGTATAAAAATCCAGCACTTCGATTTGCGTGGCCCCCGCGGGAATGTCGTGCAGGTTGGCCATGATAAGGTCGGCGGTGTGGCGGTAGCCGGCTTCGTGGGCCAAGGCGTGCAAGCGCTGGCGGGCATGGGCCGCGGCCGTGCTGGCTTCATCGGCCCGGCGCTCCAGCAGCTGGCGCAGCTGCTTGGTTTCCATTTCCAGGGCGCGCCGGCCCAAGGCCATGGGCACAAAGCGGCGCAAGGCGCCAATGGGGTCGTCGCCGGGCAGCGTTTCCAGAATGTCGCCCAAGGGCAGCAGACTCAATCGGGTGCGGCCTTCAAGCTGAATGACGTAGTAGTGCGCCGGCTTTTCCAGTTGGGCCAGCACTTGGTTTACTAGGCGGGTTTTGGCTTCGAGCGGGGCCGGGTCGTAGCCATTGGCGCGAAGGTAGCGGGCGGGCAGGTCGGCCAGCGGCGGCGGCAATTTACCAGGCGCAGGCGGCACGGGCGCGGCCTGAGGCCGCAGCTCGCCATCGGCAACCAGCTTCTGCTGGAAAAGCTGGGCTGATGCTTCCGGCGTGGACCGAAAAATGGCGTTCGGGCGCGGGCCGTAGAGTTTGAACACCAGCCGGGCGCCACTTCGGAAATTCATTTGCAACACCCGGTCCTGGGGCCACGCCGCCACGGTTTCAACTTGCTGGCCGAGCATTTCCGGGAACAAATCCACGGAATTGGCCCGGGCGCGCTGGAAGGTTTCGGGCAGGGCTAGGGCCGGGAAAGTGGCGCCCAGCTGGGCTTTCAGCCAGAACTCTGAGTTGCCATTGGTGAGGCCCACCACCAGCTCGTCTTTTTCCTGCGAGAAGCACACAGCCACGCGGTAGCCACGCAGCCGCTCGGTGAGGGCAGGCGCAAGCTGGCGCAGAAAGTAATAGTTGGTGTGCATGATACCGAGGTGGAAGGAGCTTCAAAGCTGCGGAGCGACTATTTCTTGCACCGAAAGTATTCTAACAAACAAGGGCCGTGACTTCCGCACCTCAAGCCAGAACGGCACGTGCAAAGCTACCAAGTATAGCAGCCCAACGATTGGCACGCAGCCCAGGCCCAGCAATACTTTACTAAAAATCCCGCTGCCGTTTTCAACCAAAACTTTGCTAATAACCTGCCCCACTGCATATAAGAATCCAAGGCTTATCACTGCTACCACCAGCCGGGGCAGGCGGTACTCAATCAGCACGGTGCTTCCGGGGCCGGTGGGACTTGGCTTAACCCAGCCGCTAATCTGCGGCAGTAGAGAAGATTCGTAGGGCTTCGCGATGCGACGAACGGCAAAAGCATCCGCCTCAACCGCGCCGTAGAAGCACTGAAAAGCAGCTGCGCTGTCGACCGTCACCAACGGTTTCCGGTCAACGGTATTTGTGCCCATGCGCCGGATGGCTTCACCCGGTGCCAATGGTGAATAAAATTCCTGGCTAGTAACTGGGTACCACTGCATAAAATCAGATGGTGACCTTCAGCCCGTCGTAGGCCAGCCGAATCCAGGGTGGCAACTCCGCTTCCACGTCGTGGTGGCGGCCCAGTTGGTGGCTGATGTGCGTGAGGTACGCGCGTTTCGGCTGGGCTTCTTCCAGCACGTTGATGGCTTGCGCCAGCGTGAAGTGCGAAATGTGCTCTTCGCGGCGGAGGGCATTGAGCACAATAACGTCGGCGTCGCGGAGCTGGGCGCGGGTTTCCAAGCCGATGTGGTTGGCATCGGTGAGGTAGCAGAAGCCGCCGATGCGGAAACCCAGCACGGGCAGCTTGTGGTGCATGGCCCGCAACGGCTGCACGGGCACGCCCAGCACGTCGAACGGCGCGTCGTCGCGCTCAATGGGGTGCAGCCGCACGCGGGGCACCCCTGGGTATTTGTGCTCGGCAAAAATGTAGGCAAACTCCTGCTGCAGCTGGCGCAGCACGCGCGGCTCGCCGTAGACGGGCATGTCCATTTGCTGCCGGAAGTTGAACGCCCGAATGTCGTCGAGGCCGGCCGTGTGGTCTTTGTGCTCGTGGGTAAAAAGCAGCGCATCGAGGCGCGTGATGCGGGCCCGCAGCATCTGCTGGCGGAAATCCGGCCCCGAATCAATCACGAAGCTGTGCTCGCCGATGGCCACGTGCACCGACACCCGCAACCGTTGGTCGCGGTGGTCGAGCGAGCGGCACACGTCGCAGGTACAGCCTATCATGGGCACCCCCGAGGAAGTGCCGGTGCCGAGAAAGGTTACTTGCACTTCGTTTTAGTTATGAATGATGAGTGTTGAATAATGAGTTGCCCTTGAAGAATCAGCGAAGCCAGCGGCGCTAGTAAAGCGGCGCTGGCTTCAGCTCATAACCCATCATTCAACCCTCACCATTCCCTACCCTACGTACTGCTTCACCACGCGCACCAGCGCATCAAAGTCGAGCGGCTTGGGCAGGTAATCGGTCACGCCGGCCTCACGGAACTGGTCCATCGAGTAGTTGTTGGCGTTGCCGGTGATGGCAATAATGGGCAGTTTGTTGATTTTGGAGTCGGCATGGGCCCGGATTTCCCGCGTGCACTGCATGCCGTCTTTGATGGGAATATTGATGTCCATCAACACGCAATCGACGGGGTTGCTTTCCAATTGCTTCATCACTTCTCCCCCGTTTTTGGCCAGCACAATTTTATATTTCTGCAGCTCCAGGATTTTGCGGGTAAGATTGAGAATTACCGAGCTGTCCTCAGCAATCAGAATGGTTTTAGCGGGTGAATCTGCTGACATAAGCGTAGGATTGAGGGTTGGGGCGTGGGGCAGAATAGAATGGAACGTGGCGGCAATTAATCGTTTGAGGCGTTTGCGACGCGTTCGACCGCGCTGGGATATTCGGCGACGAACTGTACAAAGTAATGTTCTAGAAGTTGAAAACCCGCGTCCCCCTTTTCCACTTGGTCGGCTTTGAACTCCTGCTCGAGGCGGCGGGCCTGGGCGGCCAGGGCCACGCCGCCCAGCGTGGCCGCCGTGCCCTTCAACTGATGAAGCATGGGCAGCAACTCCTTAAACTGAGCGGCGGCCGCCAGCGGAGCCGCTTCCCGCAGCAATTCGCCGGCTTCCTGCTCAAATTCCTGGTATAGTTCGGTCGTGAATTCAGCGCCACCCAAATCGAGCAGCTGCCGCGTAATGGCTTCGTCAAGCGTCGGCTCAGCAGCGCTATTCTTGGCAGGCTCCGCAACCACGGCCGCAAGGGCCACCGGCGCCGGCGCTACCAGGGCCGCCCCAACCTTTGCCAATGGCAGCGCACCAGCGGCACCGGTTTCCTCGGTAGCGGGGCGCGTGGGGCGGGGGCGCAGCCAGCGGTGCAGCACTTCGTAGAGGTGGCGGCTTTTCACGGGCTTGCCCACGTAGTCGTCGAGGCCCTGGCGCATGAAGCGGCCGGCATCTTCCTGCATCGAATAGGCCGTCATGGCCACTACCGGGGGGCAGGCCTCGCCCAGCAGGCGCCGGATTTCGGCCGTGGCCGCCACCCCGTCCATGTCCGGCATCTGGATGTCCATGAAGATGATGCTGTAAGCGGCCGTGGCGGCCGTGGCCAGGGCAATGGCCTCGGGGCCGCTGCCGGCCACATCCACCTGGCAGCCCAGCTTGGTGAGCAGGCGCAGGCCCACTTTTTGGTTGATGGCGTTGTCGTCGACCAGCAGCACGCGGGGCTCGGCCTCAAATGGCTGAAACACGGCATCGCGCACGGGGGCGGGCACCGGCATGTCTTCCACACGAGCTTCGCGGGCCGTAATGGTGAACCAGAACACGCTGCCCTCGCCCTCGTCCGAGAGCACCCCAATCTCGCCGCCCAGCAGCTCCGCCAGCTGCCGGCTGATGCTCAGGCCCAAGCCCGTGCCGCCGTAGGCTTTGCTGGGCGTGGTGTCGAGCTGCGTGAAATTGGTAAAGAGCAAGCTGGCGTTATCGCTCGAAATGCCAATGCCCGAGTCCTGAACCGCGAAGCGCAGGGTGTGGTTCAGGCCATCGGTGCTTACGCTGGACACGATGATGGCCACCGTGCCTTCGTTGGTGAACTTGATGGCGTTGGCCACCAGATTGGACAGGATTTGCAGCAACCGCACTTCGTCCGTCATCACGTAGCGGGGCGTGTGCGGCGTGATGTGGTAGGTGAAGCGGATGTGCTTCTGCTCGGCCCGGTAGATGAACAGGGCGCGGATACGCTCCATCACGGCCTGCAATTCCAGGGCGCTTTCGTGCACCTGCAGCTTGCCGGCCTGAATCTTCGACAAGTCCAGGATGTCGTTCAGGATGGTGAGCAGGGCGTCGGAGCTCTTGCGCAACGTGTCCACGTAGTCGAGCTGCTCGTCGGTTTCCACGGTCTGGTCGAGCAGGTCAATCATGCCAATGATGCCGTTCATGGGCGTGCGCAGCTCGTGGCTCATGTTGGCCAGGAACTGGGTTTTGGCTTCCAGCGCCGCTTCGGCTTCGTCCTTCGCCTTGCGCAGGTCGTCCTGCATCTGTTGGATTTCGGTGACGTCGCGGGCAATGCCTTCGGTCCCGATTTCTCCGTCTTTTACCACGCGGGCGTTCACCAGCACGCTCACAGGGTACCCATCCTTGTGCCACATCTGGGTTTCGAAGTTGCGCAGGCCGCCGTTGCGCTGCATCTCGTCCAAGGCCCGTTTCCGGTCGTCGCCCTCTACGTAGTAGTTCATCACGGGCTGGCCAATCACTTCCTCGGGCTTGTAGCCCAGCACGTCGTAGGCCGACGGGCTGACGATGGTGAACAGCCCGTCCTTGTCGGTACGGTAGTAAATGTCCTGGAAAGACTCGAAGATGGAGCGAAACTTCTCCTCCTGCGCCTCCAAGGCCAATTGGGCCCGTTTTTGCTCCGTGATGTCGTGGGCAATGGCCGAGATTTCCTCAAACGACCCGTCACCCAAATAAATCGGGTTCAGGTAGATATCCGTCCACACTTCGTTGCCCCGGCGGTCGCGCAGGCACATTTCGAAGCGCTGCGCCTGGCCTTTGGCCGCGGCCTCGTAGTGGTGCACAAACACGTTGCGTTCGTCTTCGGGCATGTGGGCCAGGTCGGCTTCCCACAGGTCGAGGCCGCGCACGGGGTACATGCCGTTGCGCCGCAGAAACAGGGCCGCGTAGTTGCGGTTGTAGTTCATGAGGCGGGCCCGGGTGTCCACGGTCCACATCACGTGCGAGCCACTTTCGAAAATGGCGTTCAGGCGGGCGGTTTGCTTGCCAATCTGCTCTTCGTTGCGCTTGCGCTCAATGGCCAGGGCCACCTGGTTCGAGATGAAGTGCAGCACGTCGAGGTCGCTGGGCGTGTAGGCGTCGGCGCGGCTGTAATCCTGCACGGCCAGCACCCCAATAATGCGGTCGCCGATGCTCAGCGGCGAGGCCAGCATCACCTCGGGCACCAGCCCGTAAGACGTGATGGTGCCGTTCTGAATCAGCTGCTGAAAATCGGTGTGGGTGAGGTACCGGGGCTGCCCGCCGCCAATGATGTACTCCGACACCCCCGTGGAAAACGGCATGGCGCCCTGCGGCCGGTGCTGGGGGTGCTGGTCGACGTGGTAGGCAAACTGTAGCTGCGTGCGGGCATCGTCGCAGAGCGCAATAAACAGGTTGCTGGTTTCAATAATCTTGCTCAGCTCCCGGTGAATGGCTCCGTACAAGCTGGGCAAGTCCTTGGCGCTGATGGCCAGGTTGGCAATGCTGTAGTAAACTTTTTGCAGGCGCTCGGCCTTGATGCGGTCGGTAATGTCGTGCAGGATGGCGCGGCTGCTGGCCGGCTGGCCTTCCTCGCGCACCACGCTCATGCTGCCGATGAGGTGCACCGGTTTGCCCACGTTGGTCAGAAACACGGTTTCGACTTTGTTCACCGGCTCGCCGTCGTAGAGGTTGCGCAGCTGGTAGAGCAGTTTGGCCTTGTAGTACGGGTGCACCACGTCGGCCAGGGTGCGGGTGGCCAGCTCGGCGTCGGTGTAGCCCAGCTTTTCCTTCCAGGCCTTGTTCACGAACAGGAAGTTGTTGTCGGCGCTGAGGTGCTGCACCAAATCCTGAGCGTTGTCGAGGAAGTCCTGCAGGTGGGTGGTATCGCCGGCCAGCCCCTGGCTAGTGAGCGCCTGGGTGGTGGGCTCGTGGCCGGCCATCCACACGCCCGTAATGGTGCCAGCGGCATTGCGCGTGAAGTCGCCCCGCCAGTGCACCTGGCGCAGCTGGCCCGCCCGCGTGAGAATGGGCCGCTCGTAGAACGGGGCCAACGATTCGCTGGCAATGCAGGCAAGCAGTTCTAGCAGCCGGGTTTTACGCTCGGCCGGCGGCGAAAACATCTGGTGGCACACCTGCCCGATGACGCGCTCGCGGGGGTAGCCCACCAGCGACAAAAAGGTCTCGTTGGTTTCGACGACGACGCCCTGGGTGTCGAGCATCAAGTAGGCCTGCCCCAGTTGGTCAAACAGCACGCTCGTGGGCGGGGCCACGGGCTGGGGCAAGGAAACAACCGGATTTGAACTCATGTGCCGATGCGTAATGCCTGCAAATATTTCCGGCTAAGATAGCCACCGGGCCGGCGAGCCCATGCGTAAATTTGGCCAAAATATAACGCCGCACGGCCCAGGTCCGTTCCGCACCCCTTCTCACTTGCCTTCCCCCCCCACCCCGCGGCTGCTGTTCGCCGTCACCACCGACTTGTGCTTCGACCAGCGCATGCAGCGCATCTGCGGCAGCCTAGCGGCGGCCGGCTACCGGGTGCAGCTAGTGGGCTGGGAGCGGCCGGCCTCGCCCCCGCTCACGCCCCAGCCCTACGCCCAGCACCGCTTGCGGGGCTGGTTTCAGCGGGGCAAGCTGTTTTACCTCGAATACAACCTGCGGCTGTTTTTCTACCTGCTGGGCCAGCGGGCCGCGGCCTGGTGCGCCTGCGACCTCGACACGGCCTTACCCGTATGGCTGCGCGCCCGGCTCGGCGGCCAGCCCTTGGTGTATGATGCCCACGAGCTGTTCACGGAAGTACCCGAGGTGGCGGCCCGACCGGCCGTGCAGCGCATCTGGCGCTGGGTAGAAGGTTTTATAGTGCCCCGTGCCCGGCTGGCCTATACCGTGGGGCCGGCACTGGCGCGGGTGTTTGAGCAGCGCTACGGCCGGCCCTTTGCGGTGGTGCGCAACGTGAGCCGCCTGCGTGCCGAAGCACCGCAGCCCGTGGCCGGGCCACCCACCGGCTACATCCTGTACCAGGGCGCGCTCAACGTGGGTCGCGGGCTCGAAAACCTGCTGGCGGCTATGCCGCAAGTGGCGGGCCGGCTCGTTATTTGCGGCGAAGGCGACTGCTCGGCGGCTCTGCGCGCCCAGGCCGAACAGTTGGGGTTATTGGGTTCGGGTCAGGTTGAATTCCGTGGCTTTGTGCTGCCCGAGGCGCTGCGCGAAGTCACGCGCCACGCCGCGGTGGGCATTATGCTGCTCGAAAACATTGGCCTGAGCTACTACTATTCGCTGGCTAATAAGTTCTTCGATTACGTGCACGCCGGTATCCCGCAGGTGCTCATCGATTTCCCGGAATACCGCGCCCTCAACGACCAATTTGACGTGGCCGAACTGGTGGCCGACCTCCATCCCGACACCCTGGCCACGGCCCTCAACCGCCTGCTGCGCGACGAGCCCGCCCGCTACCAGCACCTGACCGCCAACTGCCGCCGCGCCGCGCCCCAGCTCAGCTGGCAGCACGAGGAACGAGAGTTGCTGCGGTTATGGAGCCACTTAGCCACTCCAACTAAAGAAGAGACCGAAATGAGAACCGATAAACGCTCTTACCGGTAAGTAATACGGGCATGTGGGAAACATTCCATCACGGCGCGATGCATGTCGTCCCACAAGGCCGACATGGGCAAGCCCTCGCGGAGTTTGCCATAGTAAAGCCACTGTGCGGGCCAGTGACCCACTGACTCCTGGCCGAGGGAATCGACGGGCACGAACTTGCCCATAAAGGTGATGGCACTGCCCCCAACCAAGGACCGTCCTAGTGCATCCGTTAGCGCGCGTTCGCCTGTGTAAAGCGGCGCGGTACCCGGTGTCAGCAGGTCGACCGTCACCTGCAGCTCCAGGCTCGCCCCCGGCGCCACGGGTTTGGGCTCGGTCGTGAAGGTAGCGGCTTGGCCGTTACCTTTGTGATATAACACCGGCAACTGGTAGCCGGCCCGGACCAGGCCCTGCAAGACCTTAGTGTAAGCAACCTCGACGCTATCGGCCACAAGAACCGTCAGGCATTTGGCCCCAGCGGACGGAGTGCCGCTCGGCGGTGCCAAGGTCAAGGGCCCGGAGAGGCGCTCGGTGCACGCGCCCAGCAGCCCCGCCGTCCACAGCAGGCATGCTTTCATGTTTATGGTCATATTCAGGGGGCAATGGGTGCCCGCTTCCGTTCCCACGAGCCAATTCAGGCATTTTGGGACCGGGAAAGGCGCCATTTGGGCTTAGTAAGCTTGGATGAATTCTTTGGGGTACATCCGGTAGTAGCGTTTGGGCACAGGCGCCCCTCGGTAGTCGACGCCGCGGGCTTCGAGGTAACGGACCAGCTCCATCTTCGTGCGGTGCTTTGGGGAATCCAATTCGTAAGGAAGTTCCTTTAAGAGGTCGGCGATGTAAAATGTATCGCCGTCGATGGTTTGGCCCATGGGCTGGCGAAAGGCAGCGTGTTGCTCGAGCAACAGGTAGCGGGCGATGTCAATTTTTTGGGCAACCAAAGCGGCTTTTAACGCCGAATGAAAGCCAGTGGGCGTGATGTAATTGAGAGTCGCACCCTGTGCCAGCAACACCTGCACGGTTTCTAGACGGGACCACGCGGCCTCGATTAGGGGCGTGGTAAGGCCTGGGGGGCCAGGCGGGCGGGTCGCCAAATTAGGGTCGGCGCCGTGAGCCAGCAGCAAGCGCACATACTTGCTCGTGTCGTAGTTGCGGGCCGCTTCCACGAGCGGCGTCTTACCCTGCCGGTTCTCAAACGCCGCGTTGGGGTCGGCTCCGCCCTTGAGCAGGGCCCGCACGGCAAGGTAACGATGGGTGAAGACGGCGTAATACAGCAGGGTTTGCCCGTAGACGGGCTCCTGGTAGCGAGACCCAGCGGGACGAGCCAGCAGCAGCAGGCGAATAAGCCAGCCTTGCTGGAACTGCACTGCCCGAGCCAGGGACCAAGCGGGGCTATCCGCGAAGAGCCGCACGTCTTTGCGTTTGATGACGTCGGGGCGCGGCCGCGCCATCGGCTCTGCGGCTTGCGCCTGTAGGCGGGCTGCCGGGAGCAGCAGAGCGCCAGCCAGCGCCAGGGACGCAAGCACCTGCCAAGGGGCGAGGTAACGGGGAGTTCGAAGGGTCGCCATCCTAGCAACTAGAGAGTGAAGGATTTAAGAAAATGCACGAGTCTCCAGAGTTAGTAGGCATCGATAAATTCTTTTGGGTACATGCGATAATAGCGTTCGGGCACGGGCGCCCCCCGGTAGTCAATGCCTCGTTCCTCAAGAAAACGCACTAATTCCATCTTCTGCGCATATTCTTTCGAATCGAGCGGATAGGCCAAATTCTTGAGCAGTTCGGCAATGCGTACGGTGTCTTTCTTTAACGTCAAGCTTTTCACCAAGCGAAAATCGGCTCTTTGCTCCACCAGCAGGTAGCGCACCACGGCAAAGTCCCGCCCGGATACCGCGGCTCCAAGAGCCGTCCGTAGGTCGTCGGGGGTAACGTAGTTCACCTGCGCCCCTTGCTCAACCAGCGCCTGCACGCTTTCTAGGCGCGTGCCCACGGCCTCTATAAGTGGAGTGGTTTGCCGTAGCTGGCCGGGTGGGCGCGAAGCCAAATTAGGGTCGGCGCCGTGGGCCAGCAGCAGGCGCACGTACTTGCTCGTGCCGTAAAAGGCGGCAGCTTCCATGAGTGGCGTCTTGCCCTCCTGCCCCACAAACGCGACATTTGGGTCGGCCCCACCCTTGAGGAGGGCCCGCACAGCTAGGTAACGGTGGGTATAAACAGCGAAATACAGCATACTCTGGCCGTGGTGAGGCTCTTGATAGCGGGCTAATTGAGCATTAGCCGCCAGCAGCAGCCGGATAAGCCAGCCTTGCTGAAATTGCACGGCCTTGGCTAGAGGCCAAGCGGGGCTGTATTCAAACGAACGGACACTATAGTCGCTCACGTGCGGCAAAACGGGTTGCGCACGCAGGCCGCCAACCAGTATCAGCCATAAGGGAAGCACCAAGCCCACAAAGCGAGGCAGCGAAAATTGAGAGGCCATAAAAAGTGAGGTTAAAGCAACACACGGCCAACCGACGGGTAACTGAGGAAACGAAAATAGCGCAACGCCCCAGCCCTGCAATTCAAATCGGTGATGATACCCGACTTTATCACCTTCATATATTGGAATCAAAAATCAATCTAAAACTATTAATAGTAAACCTTCTATCAATCATAAAGCACCTACATAAATAGACTTTTCATTTATCATGACTGAGCTTAATCGATATACTTTATTGTACGTGCCTGGCGTCTTGCCACAGTCCCAAAGCGCCTGAAAAACACAACATGAGTTCTCTGTTGCGCTCCAAATTTTCCGATTGAGTATGCATATCGCTACATATGACACCTTCGAGCCGCATACTCGTGTAGCAGCAGCTCCGTCCCGGCCGCAGTAGCTTTGCTTTGTTGCTTTAGCCCCTCCCCGCATGAAAAAAATATTACCGGCGCTGCTGCTTGGCGGCGCGTGCTTTGCCGCTGGCGCTTTCGTAGCCCGGCCCACCGCGCCCGATGAAATTACCGTGTCCATTGCCCGCGCCACCCAGCAGCTGTTCGGCCTCAATTTCACCGATGCCCAGCTCGACTCCACCCGCCGCAACCTGACGGGGTACCGCGAGAGCTACGAAACGCTGCGCAAAATCAGTCTGCCAAATAGCGTCGCACCGTCGGTGGTGTTCGACCCGCGCCCGTTGCGCTTGCGGCAAGCCATGGTGACCACGCCCAAGGACAACGCCGGCAAGCTGCCCGAAATGGGCAGGGTAAAGATGCCGGGATACCGCGACGAACTGGCCTTCTACACCGTGCGGCAACTGGGCGAACTGCTCCGGACCAAGCAGATTTCTTCGGAAGAACTGACCAAGTTCTTTTTGGCCCGCCTCCAGAAATACGACCCCAAGCTGCACTGCGTCATCACCCTCACCGAGGAACTGGCTTTGCAACAAGCCCGGCAAGCTGACCAGGAAATCAAAGCCGGCAAGTACCGCGGACCGCTGCACGGTATTCCGTTCGGCGTAAAGGATTTGTTCAGCGCCAAGGGCTACAAAACCACCTGGGGCTCGGTGCCCTACAAAGACCAGAACCTAGATGAAGACGCCGCCGTGGTGGAGCGCCTGCGCGCCGCCGGCGGGGTACTGCTGGCCAAGCTCACGCTGGGCGAGTTGGCCCAGGGCGACGTGTGGTTTGGCGAGAAAACCCGTACGCCGTGGGACGTTAGCAAGGGTTCCAGTGGGTCGTCGGCCGGGTCGGCCTCGGCGGTGGCGGCGGGGCTGCTCCCGTATGCCATTGGCACCGAAACGCTGGGCTCCATCATCAGCCCCAGCACGGCCTGTGGCGTCACGGGCCTGCGCCCCACCTACGGCCGCGTGAGCCGTGCCGGCGCCATGGCCCTGAGCTGGACCATGGACAAAGCCGGTCCCATTGCCCGCTCTGCCGAAGACTGCGCCATTGTGCTGGCAGCCCTCACCGCTGCTGGCCCCGATGCCCACGACCCCGCCACCCTGCAGGCCCCGAATGCCTTCCGCTACGCCTTCGGCACCGACTTGAAGAAGATGCGCGTGGGCTTCGTGAAAACGGCTTTTGACCAGAACTACCCCACCAAACTCAACGACCTGGCCACCCTGGAAGTCCTTCGCAAGCTTGGCGTTGAACTGGTGCCGATAGAGTTGCCGGCCATCGCACCCGGTGCTCTGCGCTTCGTGCTCACGGCCGAAGGCGCCGCTGCCTTCGACGACCTGACCCGCTCGGGCCGCGATGCCCAAATGGTGCTGCAAAACCGCTTTGCCTGGCCCAACACCTTTCGTTCCTCCCGCTTTATTCCGGCCGTGGAGTACCTCCAGGCCCAGCGCGTGCGCAGCTTGCTCATCGAGCAAATGGATGCCCAGCTCAAAGGACTCGACGCCTACATCGCCCCATCGTTCAGCGCCAACCTCACGCTCACCAACCTCACCGGCCAGCCCGCCATTGCCATTCCCAATGGTTTCACGGCGGCCGGCCTGCCCACCACCATCACCTTTATGGGCCAGCTTTACGAAGAAGGCAAACTCCTGGCCCTCGCCAAAGCCTACCAGGACGCAACGGAATTTGATGAAAAACACCCGGTGTTGTAAGCCGCGTGCATTTTCCCTTCGCAATGACCGAAATACCCTTGCTGCCGCCCGCCATTCTCAGCCAGCTGGCGCCCACTGAAGCCGACCCGCGGCCGGTGCTGCTCACCATTGCCGGCCCTACGGCGGTGGGCAAAACGGCACTGTGCGTGCAGCTGGCGCAGCAGTTTCACACCGAAATTGTATCGGCCGATTCGCGGCAGTTTTTCCGGGAATTAAGCATTGGTACGGCCAAGCCGACGGCAGTGGAAATGCAGGGTGTGCCGCACCATTTTATCGATAGCCACAGCATCGCGGAAGACTACAGCGCCGGGCGGTTCGCCACCGATTGCCACGCGGTGCTGGCCGGGCTCTTTCAAAAACACCCACTGGTTATTCTCACCGGTGGCTCCGGCCTGTACGTGCAAGCCGTGACCGATGGGCTAGACGAACTTCCTAGCGTGCCGCCCGAAGTCCGCGCCCAGCTGCACGCTGAACTGGCGGCCCACGGCCTCGCGCACCTCGTAGCCGAGCTGGCCGAAACCGACCCCGTGGCCCACGCCCGCATCGACCAGCAAAACCCGCAGCGCGTGGTGCGGGCCCTGGAAATTACGCGCGCGACCGGCCAGCCGTTTTCCAGCTTCCACACCCAAAGCCCACCCGAGGAAAACCCACTGTTTCGCAACGTAAAGGTGGCTCTCACCCGCGAGCGGGAGGAGTTGTACCAGCGCATCAACCTGCGGGTGGAGCACATGCTGGCGGCCGGCTTGCTGGCAGAAGTGCAGGGCCTCCTGCCCTACCGCCACCACCACGCCCTACAAACCGTGGGCTACCAGGAAATCTTCGGCTTTCTCGATGGTGCGTACGACTGGGACGAAGCCGTGCGGCTGCTCCAGCGCAACACCCGCCGCTACGCCAAGCGCCAGCTCACTTGGCTACGCCGCGACGCGGCCTACCAGTGGGTAAACCTGAGCGCAGAGACGCTAAAATAGAACGTCATGTTGAGCGCAGCCGAAACATCTCGCGTGTGGTAGTGACCCAATCGTTGAACGATTATGATTACTTCAGCACGCGAGATGCTTCGGCTGCGCTCAGCATGACGTTCTGCTTACCGCCCTGCCCTTATCGGCCCTGTTTATACTAAACGCTCAGGATTTCCACCATCCGCATGAAGCTCTGGTTGATGAGCTTCTTCTTGTTGATGGTATCGACGAAAGGCGTGTAAACCAGCTTTTTGTCGATAATTCCGGCCATCACGTTGCGCATGCCGTTCATGAGGCCTTCCACGGCGGCGATGCCGATTTGGGAGCCCAGCAGACGGTCGGCGGCAGTGGGGGCACCGCCGCGCTGAATGTGGCCGATGACGGTGACGCGGGTGTCGAGCTGCGGAATGGCTTCCTTCACCCGGGCCGCTACATTGGTGGCGTTGCCTTCTTCGTCGCCCTCGGCCACGATGACGATGAACGAGGTTTTGGAGCGTTTCCAGCCCGATTGGAGCGTGTCGATTACCACGTCCACGCTCATTTGCGTTTCGGGAATCATCACAATTTCGGCCCCGCCCCCGATGGCGCACGGGATGGCGATGTAGCCCGAGTCGCGGCCCATCACTTCCACAAAAAAGCACCGGTCGTGCGAGTCGGCGGTGTCGCGGATTTTGTCGATGCAGTCCAGGGCCGTGTTCACGGCGGTGTCGTAGCCAATGGTGTAGTCGGTGCCGTAGAGGTCGTTGTCGATGGTGCCGGGGGCGCCCACGGTCGGGATGCCGAATTCTTCCTCAAAAATCATGGCGCCGGTGAAGGTGCCGTTGCCGCCGATGGCCACGAGGCCTTCGATGCCGTTGTTCACCAACTGGTCGAATGCCTGCTGACGGCCCTCTTTGGTGGTAAACTTCTGGCTGCGTGCCGATTTCAAAATTGTGCCGCCCTTCTGTACCGTGTTCGAAACCGAGGCCGAATCCAACCGTACAAACTCGCCCTTAATCATGCCACTGTAGCCGCGCATAATGCCGTATACCTCAATGCCGTGGTAAGTAGCCGTGCGCACCACGGCGCGGATAGCGGCATTCATGCCCGGCGAATCTCCTCCGCTCGTAAATACTCCAATTCTCTTCATCTGACCTTTCTAGAAACAAGTGGGCGCATGAATAGCGCCCAAACCCCGCAAAGTTGGTGAAAGGAAACCAAACGCCCACCTCCTGCAACCATAAAAGCCGTAAGAAGGTGGTTATCTTTTTTTTGTGTTTCGCGTAGTTGCCAAGTAGCAACTGGTTGATTTTCGACTATCTTACCTCTCCAATCGGCCTAAAGGCCACTAACTCATTTCTCACCACCTAATTCCCACGTTATATGTTCGGTTTTTTTGAAAATGAGCAGGCTAAAAAAATTAAAGGGCATTTGCTCAATCTTGCGGCCCTCGCGAAAGCCGATGGCCACATTGACGCGCGGGAAATGAACTTCATTCTGGCCGTCGGCAAGAAGAATGGCATCAACTCGTCCGAAGTCCAGGCACTGGTTTCCGGAGCCAAAGGCGCCAGCACCGAACTACCCAGCAACGATTCCGAACGTTTTGACCAGATTTTTGACCTTGTCGACATGATGCTGGCCGATGGCGTGGTCGACGAAACCGAAATGGACTTCTGCATCATGATGGCCGAGAAGTTGGGCTTCCGCAAAGCCATTGTGGGCGTGCTGGTTCGCAAAATTTCGCAAGGCGTGAAGGATGGCGTGCCGCGCGAGAGAATTAAGGAGGAAAGTACTTCTTTTTTGAACTATAACGAGTTACCTCGTCCGGACATCGCCGTGTAGTAACGTCAACCGTAAGCACGCACATGGGCCCGTAGCGGCAACCTGCACCGGTTGCCGCTACGGGCCCGCCTGTTTTTAGACGCTTACTGTGGCGTGGTATCCACTCCGGTCACGTGGTCGATGGCGCGAAGCAGCGCCGCGCAGGACTCGTCAATTTCCTCCTCGGTGATGATGAGTGGCGGGGCCAAGCGCAGGGAATTGTCGCAGAACAAAAACCAATCGGTCAGAATGCCTTCGTGGGCCAGCGCGTGGTCGATGATGGGCTTGAGCACGGCAAAGGAGTCGAACTCAACCGCCATGAGCAGGCCGCAGCCGCGCACCGCCCGGATGGCCGGGTGCCGCAGCTGCGCCCGAAACCGCGCTGCTTTTTCGGCCACGCCCGCCACCAGGTTTTCCTGCTGCACCACTTGCAACGTGGCCAACGCCGCCGCACAACTTACCGGGTGCCCGCCAAAAGTGGTGCAGTGGCCCAGAATGGGGTTGGTTTTGAAGCCGCTCATGATTTCGGTGCTGGAAATGAACGCCCCGATGGGCATTCCGCCGCCCATGCCCTTGGCACACACCAGAATATCGGGCTCGATGCCGAACTGTTCAAAGGCCCACATGCTGCCGGTGCGCCCATAGCCGCACTGAATTTCGTCGAGCACCAGCAGCGCCCCTACTTCGGTGCAGCGGGCGCGCAGGGCCGGCAGGTAGCCGGGGTTGGGCACCCGCACGCCGGCCTCGCCCTGCACGGTTTCGATAACTACGGCCGCGGTACGCTCCGTGATGAGGGCGAGGTCGGCCAGTTCGTTGTGACGGATGTGGCGGACATCGGGCAGCAACGGGCGGAAGCTGTTTTTGAAGTCCTCGGAACCCGTAATGGACAGCGCGCCGTGGGTAGAACCGTGGTAGGCGTTGAAGCAGGATATGAGTTCGGTGCGGCCGGTGTGGCGCTTGGCCAGCTTCAGGGCGCCTTCGATGGCCTCGGCGCCGGAGTTGGTGAAGAACACCGAATCGAGTTGAGCCGGCAGGGTGCGGTGCATGGCCTCGGCCAGTTGGGCGGGCACGGCTTGCACCAGCTCGCCGTACACCATCAGGTGCAGGTATTTGTCGAGCTGGGCCTGGATACCGGCCAGCACATGCGGGTGGCGGTGGCCCACGTTGCTCACGCCAATGCCCGAAATGAGGTCGAGGTAGCGGCGGCCGTCGGGGGCGTACATGTACACGCCTTCGGCCCGCTCAATCTCCAGCAACAGCGGAAAATCGGAGGTTTGGGCCTGGTGGCGCAGAAACAATTGGCGGGGAGTCAGAATCACGGCGATGGTTAGAACGGACTGCAGGGAAAGGATAAACTATTCACCGCTTCTTTCGATTATCCCACAAAAATAACGAGGCCGCTGCGGGGGCAGCGGCCTCGATGCACGAAGGAATAAGCAAAAGCGACCGGTGCGGGGGCTTAGTCATCGTTGCCGATGGCCGAAGCCGGGCCGCCCGACACGCGCTTGATGACTTCGCGGGTGAAATCCCGCTCCGCGATAAACAGCTGTGCCACTTGCCGGAGCGAAATGACTTTCTGAAACCGCTCGAAGTACTCTTTCTCCAGATTCAGCTCCTGCTGGCGCAGGTTGAAGGCCTGGTTGAGGTTGTCGCGGATTTGTTGGTCGCTCATTCCCTCCGGCACGTCGCGTCGCAACAGCCGGCTGCTGCGGTTGAGCTCGCGACGGCGGGCAGAAAACTCGTTGTAAACCGGCCAGAATTTTTGGGCTTGGTCCTGGGTCAGGGCCACTCGGTTGGTGATGAAGGCAATTTTTGCGTTTTCGAGTTGCCCCAAGCGCTGGCCGCCGCGCCGCCCGCCCTGTTGGGCCGAGGCCTCGGGCGCCAGCGCCATCAGCAACGCCAGGAGGCTAAATAGTCGAAAGACAGATGGAAAAGAAAACATGATAGTCAACTGGTTATAAATAAGTAAGGTCTTCGGAGGGCTGGGCATCCAGCACTTCCGTCAGTTCGGCGTCGGTGGCTTCCATGAAGCCTTGGGTGATGCTGGGGTGCGCAGCCGTGAGCACGGCCAAGTCGGCGCTTTCGACCTGGGCCCCGCTCGTGAGCAGGTAGCCTACCAGCTCGGCGTGCGAGACGGCATTGAGGGAAGCCGTGGGGGCTGCAAAGTGGCGGACCGCTGGCGGGCCACTGAGGTAAAAGGAGACGACGAAGCCCCCCAACACAGCCACCGAAGCCAAGCTGGTGCGCAAGGCAGGCGATAGCTGCGACAACCAGCGCCAAACCGCCGTTGCTTCAGAAGCATCGGGGTGGGGCAGCCGGGCCATCACCCGCAGGGGGAGCTGGTCGAAATAGCCAGCAGGCGGCTCGCTCAGCAAGGGCCGGGGCCGCCGAGGGTGCGCATCTAGCTTGAAAGGAGGTTTCATGGCAGTTGGATAGAAAATCAAGGGCGGCGTTTAATCTTGCCCATAAAGTATTCGAAAGGGGCGTTAATCAGCGGTGTGGCGGGTGACGTATTCTTCCACTTTTTTCACGGCGTGGTGGTAGCTGGCTTTCAACGCGCCCACGCTGGTGCCCGTTACTTCGGCCATTTGCTCGTAGGGCATCTCGTCGTAATAGCGCAGGTTGAACACGAGGCGCTGCTTGTCGGGCAGCCGCAGAATGGCTTGTTGCAGCTTCAATTCAATTTCATCGCCGGCCAGGGCGGGGTCGGCTTCGATTTTGGCGGCCAGCTCGGCGCCTACGTCGGTGAGCGGCAGCAGGAACTTGCGCCGCTTGCTGCTCAGGAAATTCAGGCACTCGTTGGTGGCAATGCGGTAAATCCAGGTGAAGAGCTGCGCGTCCTGCCGGAAGTTCTCGAGGTGCTTCCAGACTTTAATGAAGACGTCCTGGGTGAGGTCGTCGGCGTCGTCGTGGTCGATAACCATCTTGCGCACGTGCCAGTACACCTTGCTCTGGTACTTGCGCACGAGCTGGTTGAACGCCAGGTTGCGCGAAGCCGGGTCTTGGAACTTGAGCAGGATTTCGTGGTCTTCCAAACGGCCAGCGGGTGAGGCAAAGTACAGCTTAGAGCCCACGAGGCAAGTGGGGTTTAATGAGCACAAATAAAGTCGGGCAAATCGATACGCTGCACGCTGGCGGGAGCCTGAACCTGTGTTACTTTACCAATTGCTATGCCCAAAAAGAATTATTATCTCGACAGTGCCCGTACTCAACCCATCACGGCCAAGTGGGGCATTTTCTACCAGAATTTTGCTGTGAGCTACGCGGGAGTGGCCTTGGCTGCCACCGACCCATAGGCTGCCATCGCCAAGGGCCGCTTCTACCTCTTGCCCGACGGCCGCACCTTTTCCGCTCAGCTCCGGGAAGACCGGTGGCCGCAGGAGCTGGAGCTGCTACTCGACGGCCAGCCACTACCCGGCAGCGGTACCCACCCGCAGGAGCGGCTCAAGCAGGCGTGGTACGCGCTGCTGTTCTTGGGTATCCTGAATATCGGCATGGGCTTATGGACTGAATTTGGGCAACTCACCCAGCTGCAGCAAATGGGCATGGGCTGGGGCTCGGTCGTGGAAGGCGCGCTATTTGTGGCGCTGGGGTGGCTGGGCTATTGGCGGCGGTCGGCAGTGGCACTTGCTTGCTCTCTTGTGCTCATCATCTTGAGTGGGATACTCCTCTTCGCGGCTGTTTTGATGAGTAACCAAGCCCCGAGCCTAGGTGGCATTATTATGCGGGCTTTCATTTGCGTGGTGGTGTTTCGAGCTATGAAAGCGGCCCGACAGCTGCGCGCCGAAGAATCCGCAGCGATGATGGAGTAAGTAGCTGAGCACTAGCGAGCCGAAGCGAAAGCAGCCAGTTGATGATGCAACATCAGACTGGCTGTTTCCGACTTTATATTGACGTATTTTTAGCTAGAAAATTCGCTCGCTGTCATGCGTACCATGCCTTCCGCATTAATCTTCAGAGTCTGCCTGTCGGTTTTGCTGGCTTCCTGCGGGCAAGCCTCCTCCACCACGTCGGAGGCCCAGCGGCCTAGCGCGCAAAGCCCAAATGACGCCTGTGATAACCCAGATGCCGACGTCAGCTGCTGCTTCGTGAATGCGCCGAAAACGCTGAATAAGGTGATGGCAATAACTGGCAGCCGCCCCGAGTCTGGTGAAAAACTGGTGCTAACGGGCACGATTTTCAAAGCCGATGGCAAAACGCCTTACCCCAACGTGCTGCTCTACGCTTACCACACCGACAGCAAGGGGTATTATTCCAAAACCGGAACAGAAACCGGCATTCAAAAATGGCACGGCCGCCTGCACGGCTGGTGCCAAACCGACCAACAGGGCCGCTACGAAATCCGGACCATTCGCCCGGCTCGTTACCCCAACAACACCATACCGGCCCACATTCATGCGGCGCTTAAAGAACCCGGTGGCAAGCAGCCGTATTACATTTCCGACTTCGTGTTCAAAGACGACGCCTTGGTGAATGATAACTACTTGAAAACCGTGGCAACCAGCGCTGGCGGAACCGGAATGGTGGCAGTAGCCAAGTCGGCCACGGGCACCTGGACGGGGCAACGCAACTTTGCGGTGCCCCGCTAAGGGCCGAATCAGGACCGCACTTTTTGGCAATTCCAGCACATGAAACAGGTCCCTCTGCACCGGCTATTTATGGTGTTACTCGTCCTGCTTGCTTCCGCTTCCTGCCGGGAGCAAAGCAGGGTCCCGTCGCAAGCCGAAATCACCGCAATAAGCCTGAAAAGAGGCCAGCTGATTACCTGCGGGTCGAGCGACAAGAAGTTCGGCACCGTCCAGTTTGATGTTTCGTGCAGTCCCGAAGCGCAAACAGATTTTAACCTGGCCCTGAGCTTGTTGCATTCCTTCGAATACGATGAAGCGGAGAAGGTTTTTGCCGGAATCATCGACGAGAACCCGGCCTGCGCCATGGCCTACTGGGGCGTGGCCATGGCCAATTTCCATCCGCTCTGGACGCCTCCTTCCGAGCCGGAATTGAAAAAGGGCGTGCAAGCCCTTCGCATTGCCCAATCAATCAAAAACAAGTCGCCGCGAGAAGCCGATTACGTGGCGGCCATTGCTGCTTTTTATACCGATTGGGAGCAAGCAGACCATTACACCCGCTGCGGCCGGTTTGAAAAGGCGATGGAAGCCCTGCACACCACCTATCCCGCCGATAAGGAGGCCACCATTTTCTACGCCCTGGCCCTGAATGCCGCCGCCAAGCCAACCGACAAACAATTCAGCAAGCAGAAAATGGCCGGTCAATTACTGGCCGCACTCTACCCCAACGAGCCCAACCACCCCGGCATCATCCACTACACCATTCATACCTACGACTACCCGGAACTGGCAGCCTTGGCGTTGCCCGCCGCCCGGAAATACGCGGCCGTGGCGCCCGGCTCGGCTCATGCGTTGCACATGCCCTCCCACATTTTCACCCGGCTGGGCCTATGGGAAGAAGACATTAAGTCGAACCTGGCTTCTGTCGCTTCGGCCCAATGCTACGCCCAGGAAGCTGGCCTGAAAGGGCACTGGGACGAGGAACTGCACGGCATGGACTACCTCATGTACGCGTACCTGCAACGCGGCGACAACGACCGCGCCAGCGCGCAATTGGCCTATTTGCAAGGCATTAAGAAAGTAGAACCGCAAAATTTCAAAGTGGCGTACGCTTTTGCGTCTATTCCCGCCCGCTACGTGCTGGAAAACAAAGACTGGCAAGCCGCCGCGCAATTGAAAAGCCGGCCAAATTTTCCGTGGAAGGAATTTCCGTGGCAGCAAGCCATCATTCATTTCACGCGGCTGCTGGGGGCGGTGCACCTCGGCAACACCGCAGCTGCAACAGCCGAAATGCAAGCGCTGCAAGCAAACCACGACGACCTGCTGCGCCAAAAAGACACCTACAAAGCCAGTCAGGTAGCAGTGCAGCTACGCGCGTCGGAAGCGTGGATTAAGCTGCAGGCGGGCCACCCACAGGAGGCGTTGGTACTCATGACCCAGGCCGCCGACATGGAAGACAGCACCGAAAAACACCCCGTCACCCCTGCCGAAGTGCTGCCCGCGCGAGAATTGCTGGGCGACATGCTCCTGCAGTTGAAAAAACCCCAGCAAGCCTTGGAAGCCTACGAGGCCAATCTTAAAAGACATCCCAACCGGTTTAATGGGCTGTATGGCGCGGCTCGCGCCGCCGAACTAGCCGCCGATGGCACCAAGGCCGCATATTATTACCAGCAATTGCTGCGAGTTGCTGGCGCAGCCAAATCCGTGAGGGCCGAAATAAATGCTGCTCAGAATTTTATATTGGCACACCGGTCTCCCCAAAGCTGAGGGGCAATGCGAGAACCAACCTTCATGTTAACATTATTTTATTATATTTTTTCACTATATTAGCACATGCCAGCCAATGTTATTTGGCTTGCCACATGTGCTTTTAAGCGGCCTGCCAACGCCTGTTGTTTCGGTACATGATGTAGCCATTATCTATTCAAGCAACGCGACATGGAACAGCAATTGGAGTTGATTCGAGAACAGCAGAAGGAAACCTGGAACAAGTTCTCCGGCGGATGGCACAAGTGGAACGACCTTACCATGGACTGGCTCAAGCCCATGGGAGATGAGATTATCCGGCTGCTAAATCTTAAAGCGGACGACGTGGTGCTGGATGTGGCGGCCGGTACGGGGGAACCCGGCCTGACCATTGCCACGCAAGTCAGAGCGGGAAAAGTAATCATCACCGACCTGGCCGAGAACATGCTGGCCATTGCCCGGCAAAATGCGGAGGAACAGGGTATTAAAAATATTGAAACCATTGCCTGCGACGTATGCGAGCTGCCATTTGCCGACAATACGTTCGACAAGGTGAGCTGCCGTTTCGGCTTCATGTTTTTCCCGGACATGCAGCTGGCCGCCCAGGAGATAGTGCGCGTGCTGAAGCCCGGCGGCAAGATTGCGACGGCCGTGTGGGCCGGTCCCGAAAAGAACTTCTGGATTACGGCCATTATGAGCACCGTGGGCCAACACCTGCAACTACCTCCCCCACCGCCGGGGGCGCCGGGCATGTTCCGTTGCGCTCAGCCCGGTTTTATGGCCGGTGTGTTCCAGCAAGCGGGCCTGAAAAACATCACCGAAACCGAAATCAGCGGCAAGCTCAACGTCTCCAATATCAACGGCTACTGGATTTTCATGAACGAAGTAGCCGCTCCCGTGGTGGCGGCCCTTAGCAAAATCGATGACGTGTTGAAAGAAAAAATCAAGGGCGAAGTGTACGAATTGGTCAACAAAAAATATCCGCACGGCGAAATCGCCATCGACTCGACCGCGCTAATTATTCAGGGTGAGAAATAGCTTTATAACCATTCGTTTTCACGTCATTAGGCCCACCCATGTTCGTCCTATATGAAGCCCAAAAGTTGACCGATTGTAAAATTTATTTGGGCTAGTGGAGGGGCAGGCAACTATCTGTTGCCTTGTCAGGCAAAATCCCAAGCCACGTCTTTAAACTTAAAGCATCTCGTTTTCTTCAAACGCCTTAATATCTGGCCGGGGAATTATCTGTACATCATCGGGGATGGTAATATCAAAGAGACTTTGCCATGCTCCGGAAACCCTTTGCGGAGAGAACTCAAAGTCACGACTAAAGTGCCGCCAGTTTCGGAGCAAAAAGGATTTTATTTCCGGATTGTAACTGACACCAGAAGCCTTTTCGTCCGACTTTCTCATTGGTCTAACTTTCCATAACTCGACTATACATAACGCTTTCCCCGCGTTTTTACCAACTGAGTTTGTTTTTCCACAGCAAATAATAATATCACCCCGGTAATTAAACGACCTATACCTTGTCTCTATCGTTTTCTCTCCATTCTTTATCCAATCTGCATAAGGCGCGCCCTTATAATCATTTAAAATCAACGCCTTGAACGTCTTATTAGTAGAAGCCATATAGTAAGTGTTAACAAACTTAAAGTTGAGCTAAATCACCTGAATCTCACCACGGTATTAAGCATCATTCGTTGCTTGAAACGCAAAAGTCCCCGCAGCTACTAAAGTTGCGGGGACTTTTGTCATAAATGCAGCTGCAAAAGCTACTTCCGGCGCTTCATCACGGCTTCCACCGCGGCCACAATGGCGGCTTCGTTGAGTTTGTATTTCTCCATCAGCTGGTCGGGCGTGGCGCTTTCGCCGAAGCTGTCGTTCACGGCAACCATTTCCAGCGGCAGGGGCTCTTCGCGGGCCAGCAGTTGGGCAATGCTGTCGCCGAGGCCGCCGTTCATTTGGTGCTCTTCGGCCGTCACTACGCAACGCGTTTTGCGGGCCGAAGCCAGGATGGCTTGCGCATCCAGCGG
This sequence comes from Hymenobacter jeongseonensis, assembly GCF_015694725.1. Lineage (GTDB taxonomy): Bacteria > Bacteroidota > Bacteroidia > Cytophagales > Hymenobacteraceae > Hymenobacter > Hymenobacter jeongseonensis. The sequence continues at coordinate 85,903 of NZ_JADQDQ010000002.1, forward strand.
CTTGATGGTGTGAATGTTGATGATTTCGGCGTTGATGCCTTTCTCAGCCAAAAGCTTGCCGGCCAGCACGGCCTTCCACACCAAATGGCCGGTGGCGAAAATGCTCACGTCGGTGCCTTCGTTCAGCATCACGGCTTCCCCGATGACGAAGTTTTGGTCGGCGGGCGTGAAGTTGGGCACCACGGGGCGGCCGAAGCGCAGGTACACCGGGCCGTGGTGCTCGGCAATGGCGATGGTGGCGGCTTTGGTCTGGTTGTAGTCGCAGGGGTTGATGACGGTCATGCCGGGCAGCATTTTCATCATGCCCAGGTCTTCCAGAATCTGGTGGGTGGCACCGTCTTCGCCCAGCGTGAGGCCGGCGTGCGAGGCGCAGATTTTTACGTTTTTATCCGAATACGCAATGCTCTGGCGAATCTGGTCATACACGCGGCCGGTGCTGAAGTTGGCGAAGGTGCCCGTGAAGGGAATCTTGCCGCCAATGGTCATGCCGGCGGCCACGCCCATCATGTTGGCCTCGGCAATGCCCACCTGGAAAAAGCGCTCGGGGAAGTCCTTTTTGAAGGCGTCCATCTTGAGCGAGCCGGTGAGGTCGGCGCAGAGCGCCACCACGTTGGGGTTGGTTTTGCCCAACTCATGCAGGCCGGCGCCGAAGCCGCTGCGGGTGTCTTTGGATTCGGTGTAGGGGAAGTCTTTCATGGGGTATGTAAGGGAGGTTATGGCGGTCAAAACTCCCCTCCTTACCAAGGAGGGGATGTTGTCGCGCAAGCGACAACGGGGGTGGTTGTGGGCGTAGAACGGATGGTGTCAGTGCCCAATAAAACTGCTTTCAATCGAATGAACCACACTATCCAGCGCGGACCAAATCAATTTGTTTTCAAATCTGATTACCCGAATGCCAACTGCGTTGAGGTACTCGGTGCGGGCGGCGTCGTGCAAATTACCTGATACCGTGAAGTGGCCCGCGCCGTCTAATTCAACCGCAAGCTTCTCCTGCGGGCAGTAGAAATCCAGGATAAATTCGCCGACGCTGTGCTGACGACGGAATTTGCGGCCTCCTACCTGGCCGCTTTTGAGTCGATTCCACAATGCCGCTTCGGCAGAAGTCAAATTATTGCGGAGGGTACGGCGGGCTTCCTTTTTATGCGGGAGGTTGTTTAAAATGGCCATAATCACAAATAAGAAGCTCTCGCATCGTTCAACGATTCAACCACCCCAGTTCAGCATTGCGGCTGAACGTCCCCTCCTCATCTGAGGAGGGGAGTTTGTTGTTCTTATTTCATTTTCCAAAAATGGCTACCGAAGTCGTCTGCCCGCTTCGAATGGAGAAATTGCGCACATCGGTAAACTTACTGCCCTTGCTGGTGCCCGTACGGAACACCAGACGGTAGGCACCGGGCTGCATGGGCAGGTTCAGTTTGCTACTGCCGCCGTCGGGCAAATTGTAAATCCACGTTTGCGATTCGTCGTCATTTAGCCTGTAAATACTGCCGTAGCCCTTCAAATCGGTGGTGATGTTGAGGGTGCCGGGGGCGGCGTAGGTCACGGCCAGCTCCTGCCCCTGCTTCACCGTGACCCGCCGCGTAATGCGTGGCAGCGTGAGCAGTTCTACTTCGTAGTTGCCGGCCAGCAGCTTTTGCTTCGTACCGCAAGGAAAACTGCCCACGGTGTTGCGTTGCGGGTCGCGCACCACGGCCTGTACGGTGCCGTAGGGGTTGGGCGTGAGCTGCGGGTTTTGCAGCCAGAGCGTGCCTTGAGGCGTTTTGAACGTGAGCACATTGGCTTTACCGGGCTTGATGGCCAAGTTAGCCTGGCGCACGGGCGGCACAGTGTTAATCACCAAATCGTAGCTCTGCAGGGCGTCAATATCGAGCACGTCGGGCTTGCCTTGGGCGTCGCGGTAATGCACATAGTTGTACTCGGGCTGCTCGGTCACATTGTTCACAAACGTCATGTTCACGTTGCTTTCCACGGAGCGGCCGTCGGCATCCGTTAGGTTTACGCTGACCGTGGTTTTGCTCAGCGTTTGGGCGATGACATCGTCCATCACCGTGCGGAAGGTTTTCACCTCGGCGGCGTTGTAGTACTGGCCCAGGCATTCGAGCTGCCGGCCAAAATCCTTCTCGGCCCCGATGCCGATGATGAAGGGCTTGAGAAAAATGTGCTTCCGCTGCAAAGCCAGGGACGATTTACAGGGGTCGGCGCCGCACGATTCCAGGCCGTCGGTTATCAGCAGCAGCACATTGCGCGAGGACTTATCGGTGGGAAAATCGTTGGCCGATTGTTCCAGCGAATAGGTAATGGGCGTGTTGCCTTGTGCTTTGAGCGTAGTGAGCTTGTCCTTGATGGCCTTGGCGTTGCGCGGCGCAAACGGCACCTCCAAGCGCGAGTCCTGGCAGTTTTTTTCGCTGTTGGGAAACTGGTGCCCGTACACGCGCAGGCCCAGCTCAAGGTTGGGATAGGCATTGAGCGAATCAACCATTTTGCTGAGCATACGCTTGGCTACGGTCCACCGGGGCTGCCCTTCCCACGGGGCCATCATCGAGCCGGAGGCATCCAGCAGGAAAAGAATGCGGGTGACCTTGGGCTTCTCGGACGGGGCGTTCTGGGCGTGGGCCCGGAACGTGAGTACCAGAAAGAGGAGCAGCATTGCCTGACGAAACCTCACTCCCTGGCTTCCCCTCTCTTTCGGAGAGGGGGCCGGGCGGTAAGGTTGACGTGGAGAGCAGCACCGCATCGTCAAATGCGCCTAGTAGTCCGCCACGGTACCCACCGTCAGCTGCTCCAGAGCGGTGGCCAGTTGGGCATCGTTCGGAGCTACGCCGTGCCATTTGTGGCCTTCCATCATGAAGTCGACGCCGAAGCCCATGCGGGTGTCCATGATGAACATAACGGGCTTGCCCTGGCCGGTGGCAGCCTGGGCAGCTTCGAGGGCGGGCAGCAGCGTGGCGTAGTCGTTGCCATCGGCCTGCAGCACGTGCCAGCCAAAAGCTTCAAACTTGGAGCGCAGGTCGCCGAGACCGCCGATTTCGGCCGTAGAGCCGTCAATCTGCTGGCCGTTGTGGTCGATAACGCCGATGAGGTTGTCGATTTTGTGGTGGGCGGCGTACATAATGGCCTCCCAGTTCTGGCCTTCTTCCAGCTCGCCGTCGCCCATGAGCACGAACACGCGGCGGTCATCGCCGTTCAGTTTTTTGGCTTGGGCCGCGCCGCAAGCCACGCTCAGGCCTTGGCCGAGCGAGCCCGATGCCACACGGATGCCGGGCAGGCCTTCGTGGGTGGTGGGGTGGCCCTGCAGCCGCGAGTTGAGCTTGCGGAACGTGGCCAGTTCGCTCACCGGGAAGTAGCCCGAGCGGGCCAGTACCGAATACAACGTGGCCGAAATGTGGCCGTTCGACAGGAAAAACAAGTCCTCCCCTACGCCGTCCATGCTGAACTGCTCGGGGTTATGCTTCATCACTTTGAAGTAGAGCGCCACCAGCAAATCGGTGCAGCCAAGCGAGCCGCCGGGGTGGCCGGAGTTCACGGCGTGCACCATGCGCACGATGTCGCGCCGCACCTGGGCGGCAATTTCTTTGAGGTCAGCAGTGGCTATTTCGGCAGTCTGGGGCATGTCGGTTGGGGTTTGTTTCGGTTGGGTAAAGGTAATCGGCTAGGCCGGAGTACCGAAATTAAGGCTACACAATCGGTTGTGTAAAATGAGTAACAACTGAAAGTGAGCCCCATAGCTTATGGGGCTCACTTTTAGCCAAGGCGGGCCCGCGGGCTGGCAGCAGGGCATCTTGATGGGCCGCATGCAGCCCATTTGGTAGTGCTTACAGCAATTGCGCAGCGTGCGCTTTGGTATCCACTTTCTTTATAATCTTGTCGATTACGCCGTTTTCGTCAATCAAAAACGTGGTGCGCACAATGCCCATATAGGTCTTGCCGTAATTCTTCTTTTCCTGCCACACGCCGTAGTCCTGCACTATCTTCTTGTCGGTGTCGACGAGCAGCGGGAACGGTAGGTCGTATTTGAGAACGAATTTCTTGTGGGCCGCTTCGCCGTCGACGCTCACCCCAATGACTTTGATGTTTTTGGCGGTCAGCTCCTCTTGGTGGTCGCGCAGGTTGCAGGCCTGCGCGGTGCAGCCGGGCGTATCGTCCTTGGGGTAGAAGTACAGCGCCACGCGTTGGCCCCGCAGGTCCGCGAGACGGATGAGGTTTCCGTCCTGGTCGTTGGCAGTAAAGTCGGGGGCGGGCTGGCCGGGCTCAAGAGTCATTTTAAGCGAGTAAGTAGAGTTTAAGCGGAAAGAATGCGGACGCAATAACGACAAACTCCCCGCCTTTGCAAGCCGGGGAGTTTGTGGTACGGTGGGCTGCTCACAAAGTCAAACTCACTACCCGCTCATTTCCAGCCTGGTCGGTCAGGCGCAACTCGGCGGGGCCGCGAAGCCGGGGGCCCAGCGTGTCGGTGGCCACGGTGAAGAGCGTGGAGTTCTTGTGCTCGAAACGCAACAGCCGGAATTGCCCGCCGATGAGCAGCCGGTAGCTGGCCAGACCCGAAAGGTCGTCGCCCACCCGAAACAATAACTGCCCGCCGGGTCGTCCCGCCAGGCTCCCCTTGGGTGCGGTGGAATCGGTGTGAATGCGATACGAGCCAAACTGCCGAATGGCAGCCGTGATGTTGCCTTTGTCGTCCCACTTACCGCCCAAGTAGGCCTTGCCGCCCTTGGGCGTGGCCGAGTAGATGGCGGTGCGCTGCGGGTCGGCGGGCGGGGTGGCGGGGCGCAGGGTTAGCTGCGCGGTTTTGTAGAACGGAATGAGCGGGCTGCCCACCGTCCAGAACCCGCTGCCGGTAGCTTCGGGCAGGAAAGCAGTGCCCAGGTACAGGTTGTCGAAAAGCGTTTCGGGGCCAAATACCAAGCTCAGGTGCGAGGTGGCGTAGGTGGTTTCCTTGCCCGCAGGCACTAGCACTTGGCGGTCGAATTTCTTGGTGATGCCGCCAAACCGCAGCGAGTCGGGCAGGCCGGCGCGCAGGTCGTAGAGGTACACGTTTTCGCTGTTCTGGGTGTAGCTGGGCCGTATTTCCATGCGGCGGTTGCCGCGCAGCAGCACGAGGTTGCCGGCCACGGAATCGGTGCCGAGGTCGGTAGCCACGGCCTTGAGCAGGTTGCGGGTCACTTCAAAGCGAAGCGCGGGTTTTCTGGCCGCGGCCGAACGGGATTTGAAATAGGCCGGCTGCTCGCCGCGCAGCACCAAGCGCACGGGCGTTTGGTTGTTGTAGGAATCGGCCAAGGTGATGTCAACGGTGTACACCTTGCCGGCTTCCACGGTCAGGCGGCCTTTGGTGGTGCCGGTGCTGTACATGGCCAGGTCGTTGCCTTCGTCCACCCACAGCTTTTGCAGGGTGCGGCCCTGGGTGTGCTGGTACACAAAGTCCAGGAAATTGCTAATCTGCCGGGTGCCCGTTGGGAACGGCACCGCGTCGATGATGTGCTGGTAAAACGGCTCGCCATTCACTTTTACGGTCACCCGCTGGATGCCGTTCTTGTTCCAGGCGTTGTCAAATCGGTCGAAGCCCTGCACCAGCAGCCCCACCGTGCCGAAGCAGCTCACCGTATCGGGCCAAGTGGTAGCCGTGCCGGGCGCAGGCTGCACTTTGGGCACCAGCACCGCTTTGGCAAACACATTTTTCACCCGCGCCTCAATGCCAAGGGGCTCCAGCGCCAACGCCTGCAACGTAGGTGCCACGTGGTCCTGAATTTCGGGGAAGCCGCCCCATTGCAGCGGGTTGTACTGCCGGTCCTGGGCGTCGCGCACTTCCCAGTGCAGGTGCGGGCCCGCCGAGCCGCCGGTGTTGCCCGACAGGGCCACCAATTCGCCGCGCTTCACCGGAAACCGGTCTTTCTCGAAAAAGGCTTCCAGCTCGTAGCTCTGCTTGTCGTACTGGCGGCGCAGCAGTTCGGCCGCCACGGGGCCGCGGAAGTCGTTGAGGTGGCCGTACACGGTGGTCAGGCCGTTGGGATGCGTGATGTAGAGCACGTTGCCGTAGCCAAACGACGACTGCTTGAGGCGCGAGATGTAGCCGTCGGCCGAGGCATACACGGGCTGGTTCACGCCGCCGCCGGTCTTGATGTCGAGCCCGCCGTGGAAGTGGTTGGGGCGCAGCTCGCCCATGCTGCCGGCCAGCAGGCCGGGCTTGCCCGGGGCAATGGGAAACAGAAAATATCCCGCCGGCACCACCGGCTTTCCGGCCGACAGCACCTCGCTAATCGAGCGGCCGGTTGGAACCGAATCCGCATTCTGCCCCCCCACCACGCCGGGCCACGCCACTACCGATGTGGCCGCTACGCCCAGCACCACGCCCAGCTTCTTTATATCGCTCACTTTCAACTTTACCATTCTCACAAAATCAATCTGTTATTTCTTGGCTCGCGCTTGGTCCGTTGTGCTCTACCAAGCGCATCACTTTGTTGGTGCTGAACGAATGTTCTGCCTCACTGAATGAAGGCCCGCCCAGCACGCCAGCGTTGTCTATTTAGCGAACATTCAATTCAATAATTTTCTCCTTCTCCAAATAACCGGCCAGCTGGTCGCCAATTTTCACGGGGCCTACGCCGGCGGGGGTGCCGGTGAATATCAAATCCCCCATTTTCAGGGAAATATATTTCGACACGAAACTGATGATTTTCGCGAACGGATGCAGCATTAAGCTGGAATTGCCGGTCTGGCGGGTTTCGCCGTTCACTTCCAGGTGGAAATTGATATTGCCTAAATCAGCAATTTCAGCCACGGGTTTAAAGGTTGTGGAAATGGGGGCCGAGCCGTCGAAGGATTTGGCTAATTCCCAGGGCAGTCCCTTTTTTTTCAATTCGCTTTGCAGGTCGCGGGCGGTGAAATCAATGCCCAGGCCCACGGCGTCGAAATAGGTGTGGGCAAATTGCTCGTCGATGTGGCGGCCGTTCTTGCACACGCGCAGCACCAGTTCCAGCTCGTGGTGAATGTCCTGCGAAAACTCGGGGATGAAAAAGGGCTGGCCGCGTTGCAGCAGCGCCGTTTCGGGCTTGAGGAAAATGACGGGCGCGGCGGGCACTTCGTTGTGCAGCTCGGCAATGTGGTCGGCGTAGTTGCGGCCGATGCAGATAATTTTCATAGAGGCGCTCGAGGCAGAGGAGAAGGAAGTCAAAACTACGGCCCGGCCCGGGCTTCGGACAACCCACCAACTGGTTTTTCCGCCTTCCCAAGGGCCGCCCGCAAACATTTACCCGCCCTATCGCCGTATAGGCGACTATTGCGGCGCTTGCGTTGCCAGCCCCGAAGGGCGCGGCTCGTAAAACGTGGGAACCGCAGCCGCGGTTACTGACCGCATTCTTCCCCCTCTTTTTCCAGTACCATGCTCAAAAAACTCACCCTTTTGGCCAGCCTGTCCTTCTTGGCAGCCTGCTCCACCGTTCCCATCACGGGCCGCCGCCAACTCAGCTTGGTGAGCGACGCCGAAATCAACACCCTGGCCGCCACGCAGTACCGCGAGGTTATTGCCAAAGGCCCGCTTTCCACCAACTCCCAGCAGGTGACCATGGTGCGCAACGTGGGCCGCCGCATTCAGGCGGCTGTCGAAACGTATTTCCGTCAGCAAAACGCGTCCGACCAGCTGGCTGGCTACCAGTGGGAATTCAACGTCATTCAGGACGACCAGCAGCAAAACGCCTGGTGCATGCCCGGCGGCAAAGTGGCCGTGTACACCGGCATCCTGCCCATCACGCAGGACGAAACCGGCCTGGCCGTGGTTATGGCGCACGAAGTGGCGCACGCAGTGGCCAAGCACGGCTCCGAGCGCATGAGCCAAGGCTTGGTGCAGCAGCTGGGCGGCCAGGCTTTGTCGGCGGCCCTTTCCACCAATGCCCCCGCCACGCAGGAATTGGCGTTGCAGGCGTTTGGCGTAGGCTCGCAGTTGGGCTTGCTGAAATACGGCCGTAACCAGGAAAGCGAAGCCGACCACTTGGGATTGATATTCATGGCATTGGCCGGCTACAATCCCGACGGCGCTATTTCGTTCTGGCAGCGCATGGAAGCCAAAGGCGGCGCCGCGCCACCCGAATTCCTGTCAACTCACCCCTCCAGCGGCACGCGCATCGCCGATATTCAACGTGAATTGCCCGAGGCCCGTAAGTATTACAAACCCCGCTAACATTTAGGCGATGAATGCAAAAATAAATTTGAAAGATTACTTTTTAAATTTCATATTGCATTCCTCATCTTCCTTTCTCCTTACCATGCGTTTTCTTCCTCGCCTCCTGGGTCTCGGCCTGCTCAGCTTACTGGTGTTGCTGGTGATGTCCTGCGAAACCACCAAGCAGACGACCACTGAGTTTGGCAGCCCCAATCGCATCAAAGGCGAAGTAATTGCCAAGCCCGAAAGCCGGCAGATTGTGCACTTCACCGACAGCACGACGGAGTACACCACGCCGCGCAGCGAACTGGCGACGGCCTTCATCAAGGAATTTGGCGACGGCACGGTGGTGGACAAGGTGCAGGTGCGCAAAGCGCCCGTGGGGGCCGACCAACCCGTGAGCTACTTTCTCATCGGCATGGGGCTGCGCAACGGCATGTTCCGGGCCATGGCCCTGCCCCTCACCGCCGGCGGCGACAATACGTACTACCTGCGGCCGGGAGCCGAGCGCTACATTCTCACGAGTTTGGGCTGCACGTCCTGCTTTTTCAATTTTGAAAACGGCCGTATTGTAAGCACCTCTTGCTCCGAAAATTCGGGCGGCAGCCGCTGCGACTTAAAAGTGGAAGTGGCCAACTCTCTCTTCGCTGCCCGATGAGCACCTCGGGTAAATGGCTGCTGCGCGCCGCCCTCACGGCCCTGGCGTTGCTCATCACCACCGACACGAATCGACCGCCCAAGCCCACACCCAAAACACCAAAAAAGCCCGCTGATTAGCGGGCTTTTTTATTGCGGCTCGGTTAAGGATTGTTTTGGGCAAACGCTCGAATCTTTTCACTTAGCACGCCAAAATCGACTCGTTCCAGCGGGTGAGGCGTATTCGGTAGTACCTCATAGCGGCCCTGCGGCAAATGAGCCGCGAGCGCGGCCCCGGCTGCGCTGCCCGCCGTGTGGTCGGCATCGCCTACCAGTACCTGCACGGGCACTTGGATTCCGGACAAGCTGGCAGCCGTGAGGGGCGGATTAGCTCCGGCTGCTTGCATCAAGGCTGCCGTCGCTTGCACTACCTCTATCCAATCAGCGGGCGCGTGGCGCTCTCGCAGTTGCTCAACAAAAGCGGGCACTTTGGCCAGCATTTTTTCGGGCTCCAAAAAGCGCGTTTCCGCAACCGCCGACTCCGGCGACCAATCGAGCTTGGTGCCCAGCGTGGTGATGCTGGCAAACCGCGCCGGCTCCTGGCTGGCGGCCAGCAGCGCGGCGTAGCCGCCCATGCTGTAGCCAAATACATGCACCGGCGCAGTTTCATTTTCGCGCAGAAAGCCCAGCACTTCCGCGCCAAAATGCGGCAGGGTGAACGTATCGGGGCGCACTTCTCCCCCACCGTGGCCGGCGAAGGCGAAGGTTTTGATTGTAAAATTCTCGCCCAGCCGTTCCGCCAGCGGCGCCAAAGTGTCGGGGCTGCCCAGGGCCCCGTGCAGCAAGAGCAGCGTGGGCGTGGGCATTAGCCGGCAATTTCAGTGGCCAGCGCCGTCAGGTCCAGCCCATCGAACGTGCCGGACGACATCAGCAGCAGGTTGGCATTGGCCCACTCCTGCTCGCGCAGGAAAGCCGCCAGTTCGGCGCTGTCGGTAATCACCTTGATATCTGGGCGCTGAAACGCTTCTGCAACCGTGGCCGCAGCCAGCGGCGGCAGGCGCTTGTGCTCGAGCACGTGGGGGTTGAAGTACACCACGGCCACATCGGGCGCATCGAAGCAGTGCGCGTACTGGGGCAGAAACGCCGGGTTGAGGCTGCTGAAGGTGTGCAACTCCAGGCAAGCCACCAGCCGCCGCTTCGGAAACTGCTTCTTCAGGGCTGTGGCTGTGGCTTTCAGCTTGCTGGGGGCATGGGCGAAGTCTTTGTACACCACCGACGTGGCGCTTTCTTTCAGCAACTCCAGCCGCCGCGCGGCGCCGGGGAACGACGCAATGGCCTTGAAAAAGTCTTTGCCCTTAATACCCAGCTGCTTGCACACCTCCTTCGCTGCCGAAATATTACGCAGGTTGTGCTCGCCGAATACCTGAATGGCCACTTCCTCGTCCCTTTTATTAAGCAGGAACGTGCGCCCGTCGCGGATGACATGCTCGTGCGGTCCGTAGCCCACGTAAGTCACGTCGGGGTTGCTGGGCACGGCAATCAGCTGCGTCTGTTCATCGTCCTTGTCGTAGATGAGCACGCCGGCTTTGGGCGTCATATCAGCGAAGATACGGAACTGCTCGCGGTAGTTTTCCTCGGTCGGAAACACGTTGATGTGGTCCCAGCTGATGCCCGAAATCACGCCGATGTGGTGCTGGTAGAGGTGGAACTTGGGCCGGCGGTCTACCGGCGACGACAGGTATTCGTCGCCTTCGATGATGATGATGGGCGCATCGTCGGTGAGTTGCACCATCAAATCGAACCCCGCAAGCTGGGCGCCCACGGCGTAGTCAAACTTGCGGCCGTGGTAGCGCAGTACGTGCAGAATACAGGCCGTGATGCTGGTTTTGCCGTGCGAGCCGCCGATGACGATGCGCTGCTTGTCGCGGCTGGCCTCGTAGATGTACTCGGGAAAGGAATAGATTTTCAGGCCCAGCGCCTGGGCCCGGAGCAGCTCGGGGTTGTCGGGGCGGGCGTGCATGCCCACAATCACGGCGTCGAGGTCGGGCGCGATGCTGGCCGCGTCCCAGCCCTCCTGGGCGGGCAGCAGGCCGGCCGCGTCGAGGCGGCTTTTGGCGGGCTCAAATATTTCGTCGTCGGAGCCCGTGACCTGGGCGCCGCGCCGGTGCAGGGCCAGCGCCAGATTGTGCATGATGCTGCCCCCGACGGCAATCAGGTGAATCTTTTCGGCTGGCTCGTTTCGCGTTTCTGGTTCCAAAGCGTGGTTATTGGGGGTTATCAGTTGGCTGCTTCCGGTTGGTTATTGATTCAGCAACCGACAACGGACCACCACCAACTGACAACTAAAAGAAAGGACCGCGAAAGTACAAACGGCGGGCTGCCGCAGCTCCTCCATAGCCAAAAGAATCGATTTTTCCAGCAATCTTTTTCCCTTGCGGCGGGGTTAGCTTTGTATAGCTAGTGTGCAGCTCGGATTTTGGCTGACTGCTACGCCCCGCTTTCCTGCTGCCCTATACCCCTACTATCTCTATGCAAGACCGGATGGACGACCGCCTGAAGCAATCCGCAGCCCGCGCCAAAGCAGCGCTGGCCAACCGCGGGGCTTCCGGGATGGTCCCCTTCAACTCGGGCGCGGCTGGCAAGCTGCCCCCCCAGGCACCCGAGCTGGAAATGGCGGTGCTTGGTGCCCTGATGCTGGAAAAAGATGCCCTCACCTCGGTCATCGACCTGCTCAAGCCCGAGAGTTTCTACAAAGACAGCCACCAGCGAATATACCGCGCCGTTATCCGGCTGTTTGACAAATCGGAGCCCATCGACCAGCTCACCGTGGTGCACGAACTGCGCGAAATGGGCGAGCTGGAAGCGGCCGGCGGCCCCTTCTACGTGGCCAACCTCACGCTGAAAGTAAACTCGGCCGCCAACGTTGAATACCACGCCCGCATCATCACCGAAACCGCTATCAAGCGCGAGCTGATTCGGATTTCGAGTGAGATTCAGCGCGATGCTTTCGAGGACACGACCGACGTGTTTAAGCTGCTTGATGACACCGAGTCGGCCCTGTTCGAGGTATCAGAATCGAACATTCGGAAGAACTTTGACGACATGCGCAGCCTGATGGGCAAGGCCATCAAAGAGCTGGAGGAAAAGAAAAATCAATCAGATGGCTTGACGGGGGTGCCCACCGGCTTCACCGCCCTGGACCGCGTCACCAGCGGCTGGCAGCCTTCTGACTTGGTGATTATTGCTGCTCGCCCTGGTATGGGTAAAACTGCTTTCGTGGTATCGGCCATGCGCAACGCGGCGGTCGATTTCAAGAAGGCCGTGGCCATTTTCTCGCTGGAAATGTCCTCGCTTCAGCTCGTCAATCGTCTGATTTCGGCCGAGGCGGAGCTGGACTCCGAGAAAATCAAGAAAGGCAGCCTCGCCGACCACGAGTGGCAGCAGCTCAACCACAAAATCACGGCCCTTTCGGCTGCCCCGATTTACATCGACGACACGCCCGGTCTGAGTATCCGCGAGCTGCGCACCAAGTGCCGCCGCCTGCGCTCGCAGAAGGACGTGCAGATGATTATCGTCGACTACCTGCAGCTGATGAGCGGCAACACCGACGGCCGCGGCGGCAACCGTGAACAGGAAATCGCCAGCATCTCGCGGGCCCTCAAGGGCATTGCCAAGGAGCTGAACGTGCCCGTACTGGCCCTGTCACAGCTTTCGCGCTCGGTGGAAACCCGCGGCGGCGACAAGAAGCCCCAACTGAGTGACCTGCGCGAATCGGGTTCTATCGAGCAGGATGCCGACATGGTTATCTTTCTCTATCGCCCCGAATACTACGGCCTCGACCAGGACGCCGAAGGCAACTCGACCCAGGGCGTGGGCGAGGTCATCATCGCCAAGCACCGAAACGGCTCGCTCGAAACGGTGCAGCTCAAGTTCATCGGCAAGTACACCAAGTTTGCCGACCTCGACGGCGTGGGCGGCTTCGACTCAAGCGGCTACCAGCCCATGGGTCTGCCCGCCAGCAACTTCGACAGCGAGCCCAGCAGCTTCGCCCCAAATACCATTCGCTTGGGCTCGAAGATTAACGAGTCGCCGGTGCCTTTCCCGAAGGGCAACATGAACAAGCACGAAGACCCGCCTTTTTAATATTCTAACTGCAGAATACAGAAAGCGGAAGGAGGAATTGCTACGGCGCTAATTCCTCCTTCCGCTTTCTGTATTATTTCTTCTTTGATGACGGTTACGCTACTACTGCTGTGCTTTTTTGCCTTTCTGGCGGGTTTTATTGATTCAATTGTGGGCGGCGGCGGCCTGATTCAGTTGCCGGCCATGCTGATATTGCTGCCTGGGGTGCCGGTGCCAACGGTGTTCGGCACGGGCAAGGTATCGAGCGTGGCGGGTACGGTAGCGGCCTTGCGGCGCTACCTGAGCGGCCCCGAGAAGTTGGATATCCGCTGGCGCACAGTGGCCATCACGGCCCTGGTGGCGGGTGGGTTTGCCCTGCTGGGTTCGCGGGCCGTGAGCATGCTGCACAAAGAAGCCGTGCGCCCGCTGGTGCTGGGGCTGCTGGTGGTGATGGCCATCTACACTTTCTGGCGCAAGGATTTTGGCAGTTTGCACGCCCCCAAGCTCAGTGGCAGCCGCGAAATCCTGATTGGGGTTGTGCTGGGCGCGTCGATAGGGTTCTACGACGGCTTTTTTGGGCCGGGCACGGGCAGTTTGCTGCTGTTTGCCTTCGTGGGCCTGTTTGGCTACGACTTTATCGCGTCCTCGGCGTCGGCCAAGCTAGTGAACGTGGCCACCAACGCCGCCAGTTTGTTCTATTTTGCCACTACCGGACAGGTGCTCTACAAGGTGGCGCTGCCCATGGCCGCCTGCAACATGCTGGGCTCAACGCTGGGCGCCCGGATGGCGCAGCGGCACGGCACCGGCTTTGTGCGGGTGCTGTTTCTGGTGGTTGTCAGCGCCTTTATTCTGAAGCTGGGCTGGGATACGTTTGCGTAGAGCCGCGCTAGACGGCTTGCAGCGTGCGCTGCTTTTTGCGATTCTTGCGAATGCGGTTCAGCCACATGATGGTGCCGGTGATGGGGAACGTGGCGCCAAGTAGACCGAATATCAAGGCGAGAACTTTAGTGGGCCACCCAAAAATTGCCCCCGTGTGCACCGGCTTAAACAAGCCGCGAATGCGCTGCCCTACCGGCCGTTGCTCATACGTTTGCCCGCTGATAACCTTGCCCGAATATTGGTCGAGAAAAACTTCGTTGGTGGCGCCATCGGTAATGGCGCCGGCGGGCAACATGGCTACGCGCATGCTGCCTTCCGGGTCTTTTGGCAGCTGTAGCGTGTACGAAACCGCGCCGGGCGCCTGCTGGCGGGCCAGAGCCAGCACGGCATCGGCCGCAAACGGAGCAGCCCCCGCCACCACGGTGGAAACCGGCGGCTCGGGCCGCTTCAGCGGCGAATTGGTGAGCTTGTTGATGCCTTCGCCTACCCACTCGAAGGACATGCCCACGCCCGTCAGGGCCATGATGAACAGCACCAAAGAAGCATAGAAACCGAGCACAATGTGGAAGTCGTGGTTGAGGCGCTTCCAGCTGCTGCCCCATTTCACTTGCAGGCGCTGCGTCATGGCTTTGCGCGTGGCGGGCCACCACAGCACCAGGCCCGTGCCCAGGATAAACAGAAATATCGACGCACTCACACCCATCACCAGCTTGCCGATTTTGCCGGCCACCAAACCCCGGTGCAGCTGCTCCACGGTGTGGAAGAAGGTGTCGCGGGGGTTCACTTCGCCCGCAATAGCCGCCGTGTAGGGGTTCACGTAGATGCGGGGGCCACCGTCGCCTTTGCCCTTGCCTTTGCCGGCGCCCTCTTTGCCAGCGGGTTTGCTCTCAGCGGCGGGGCGGCCTTTGCGGCCTTCAGCGGCACCTTCGCCCTTTGCTCCTTTGCCTGGGCCACCGGCTCCTGCCAAGCTGATTTCTACCGTCCGGGTGGGGTCGGCGTACACTTTTATGCCGGCGATTTTGGCCTTGGGCTTGTAGGTACGCACCGCTGCGGCTAGGGTGGCCAAGGGCAGGCGGGCCGTGCTGGCGGGCGCCACGAAATAATGCTCCGAGTGCCAGGCCTGGTCAATTTCCTTCTCGAAAGCGAGGATGCTGCCCGTCAAACAAACGAACACAATGACCAGCCCCGACGCCAGGCCCAGGTACAGGTGAATATTCCGAATCAGGGTTTTCGTCGGACTCATTGGTATTCGCAGATTGACAGATGAAGGCAGTGGTAACGGAGGAACTTTGACAGAACCAACGCCGCTTAACGCAGCCCCGGCTTAGCAAATTGAGTGATAACGGCAAAGTGGCCCGGCAACTTATCGCAGTCGCCGGGCCACCTCAAAATTACGTCCTTACAGCTTGTAGCTCAAGGTGGCGGAGAAGTTGCGGGGCGCGATGGGGTTCACGCTGTTGTCATCGTGCAGGTTGTAGCTCAGCTCGTCGAGTAGGTTGGCCATCTTCACCCGCAGCTGGAAGTTGCGGTAGGCGTAGCCCAGCGAGGCATCGAAGAGGAAATAATTCGGAGCGGCGATATACTTGTTCACGTCGCCGTTCGGGAAAGGCAGGCCGGTGGCTGGGTTCACGAGGCGCGGATTGCGGCCCGCCAACCGGTCGCCAACGTAGTAGCTGGTCACGCCCGCCGTCAGGCCTTTGAGGAAGGTGTTTTCCACGAAGGTTTGGCCAAAGTTGTAGAACAGGCTAAAGTTGGCGGTGTGGGTGGGGTTGTAGCGGAGGCGGCTGCCTGCAGAATAGAGCGTGCTGCGGGTGTAAGCGGTGTGGTTGTAGCTGTAGCCAGAGATGAAGGTCCAGCCCTGGGTGGGCCGGCTTTGCACGTCTACTTCTACGCCTTTGCTGGTCACTTCGCCGGCCAATTCCTGCGGGGTGGTGGTTTGGGAAGTGGCGAAACGCGGGTCGGTGGGCAGGATGCTCTGCACCTGGTTGCTGTTCACGATGCGGTAGGCCGTCACGTTGGCCGACAGCGCGCCGCGGAACAAGTCATTCTTCACACCCACCTCGTACTGGTCAATCAATGAAGGCTCCAGGGCTTTGCCGCTGAGGTCAAAACCTGAGTTTGGGGTGAAGGAATTGGAATAAGACGCAAACACCGACATCGTTTTGATGGGCTGATACACCAGGCCCAGGCGCGGCGAAAACGCGTTGTCGTACCGTTTATTTTCGGTCACTGTCGTCACCAGAAGTGGGTTATTTGCGGCGTCTACCACGGTTTTGCCAGTGGCATCTTTCACTGTAGCGCGGTAGTTGTACACGTCGCTGGGGGTTTCCTGGTAGCTCCACCGCAGGCCGGCCAGCAGCTTCACGTTGTCGAGCAGGCTGATGAGGTCCTGGGCGTAGAAGCCGGCGCGCCGGGTGTTGCCCAGCGTGCGGGTATTGTACTTCAGCGCATCGTAGCCGCTCACGGCCCCTTTCGGACTACGCAACTCCTTGCCGCGATTGAAAATATTAACGGAGTCGTAGGCCTGCGCGAAATAGCTCAGCGCGTTGGTGTTGTACTGGTCGGCATCGGCACCCAGTAGCAGCGTGTGGCCAATGCTGCCGGTACGGAACGTGCCCGTCAGGTCCAGTTGCCCCGTGAAGTAGTTCTCCGCCGTGGCCGAACGCTGCAAGTTGCGGCCTAAGTCGCCGTAGCGGGCCGACAGCGGGTTGGAAGTAGCAAAAGTGGTGGGCCGGGATGCGCTGCGCAGCTCGTTGTCGTAGCGCTGGAAGCCGGCTACGGCCCGCACCTGCCACACGTCGCTCAGGCGGCTGGCCAGCGTGGCGGTGGCGCTGGTCTGCTGGGTGGCGTTCAAGGCGTCAGACGTGTTCAAAAACCGGGTGCGCGACTCCTGCACCTGATAGTCGATGGCGCCCACGCCGTAGTCGGGGGTGCGGTTGTCCCGCAGGTAGTCGCCTTCCACGGTCAGGCTGGTTTTGGGGCTGAGGCGGAACAGCAGCGAGGGGTTCACGTACACCCGGTCCGACTTCACCACGTCGCGGTAGCTATTGGCCTGCTCGTAGGTGCCATTCAGGCGGAAGGCCACTTTGGTGCTCTGGCCCACGGCGCCATACACGTCAAACATCGGCTTAAACAACCCGAAGCTGCCCACGCGCAAGCCCACCGAACCGCCCCGCTCAAACTGCGGCTTTTTGGTCACGATGTTAAGAACGCCGCCCGCGGCCACGTTGCCATAAAGAATAGCGGCGCTGCCCTTCAGCACCTCCATGCGCTCCAGGGAGCTTACTTCCGGCATCGCGCCGTTGTTGAAACGCACACCGTTCTTAAAGGTATTGTTGCTGCCGTAGGCGAAGCCGCGGCTGCCGAGTTCTTCCTGGGTGCCACCGGTGGCGCTCATCACATACAGGCCGGGCACGTTAGTCAGCACGTCGCTCAGGCGCAGGGCCTGCTGCTGCTCCAGCACATGGCGGTCAACGGTGACAATGCTCTGGGGCAGGTCCAGGGGCCGAATCGGCAGCTTGCCGATGCTGCTGGGCCGCTCGTTGATGGAACGCGTGGCCGTCACGGTCACCTCGTCGAGTTCCTTGTTGCCCTGAACCAGATTCGCTGGGGGCACCACCGCTATTTCGTCGGCCTTCACCTCAATCATCACCTCCTGCGGCGTGCAGCCCAGACAGGTAATGATAAGCGTTTGCCAGCCCAGTGGCGCCTCCACGCGGAAGTTGCCATCGGCCGTGGGGCTGGTGCCCCGGTTGGTGCCCTTCACTCGCACCGATACGTGGTCGGCGCTCTGCCCATCCGCAAACTGCACCTGGCCGGTTATCATGCCGTGCCCTCCCTGTCGATGCTGCCGCTGATGGCCCTGGGCATATACCGGCGATACGCCAATAGTAGGCAACAGAGCAGCTGAAAGAAGCAGAGGAAGGATAAGGTGGCGCATGCGCTTATTTAGAATGATTATAAACTGATGCAAAGGTGCGGCTTATTTAGAACCGTTCCAAATAGTATCAGATATAATTTTTCAGCCGTTCAGCTTGGCGGTGGCTAAAAAACAACAGCGCCCGACTGGAGAGCCGGGCGCTGTTGCATGCACTTATAGTTGCATGCACTTATAAAGGAAGAGCCTCTCCCCTGCTAGGAACCCATCGCGGCGAGTTCAGGCTCGGCAGTAGTCTTGTTTAACTCGAATACCTCGGCCAGCAATTCGTACGAGCGCCGCCGGTCTTGGAAGTCCGCCGTGATGGTCACGGCCGTGATTTCGTCCACCTGATATTCGGCGGCCAGCGCCGTGAATTGGGCGTGCACCTGCTCGGGCGTGCCGCTTACTATGCGGTTGCGGTTTTGGCGCAGGTGCAGCTGGTCCTCTTCGCTGAAGCGGGTGTTGCGCACTTCTTCCGCCGTGGGGAATGAGCCCCGCTCGCCCTTGCCGAAGCGCAGCAGCATGATGTCCATGGCGGCGCGCAGCTCCTGGGCCTTTTCCTCGGTATCGGCGCACAGCGTGAACACAGCCATGTTGGCCAGCGGCGCGGGCAGTTCTTTGGAAGCCCGGAACCGCTCGCGGTAGGTGCGCACAGCCGCCGGACCGCCGTGGCCGTTGATGAACTGGGCAAATGAAAACGCCATGCCCAGGTGCGCCGCAAACAGGCCGCTCTGGCCGCTGGAGCTCAGCAGCCACAATTCCGGTACGCTCGGCGCCTTCGGAATGGCCATCACCCGCTCGTGGATGGTTTCGGGCACCCGGTCGTCGCGCAGGTAGGCTTGCAGGTCCATGAGCTGCTCCACAAAGTCCTGCTCGCTAAAGGTGTTGCTGGGGTTGAGGGCGTGTGCCGTGAGGCGGTCGCCGCCGGGCGCACGGCCCATGCCCAGGTCGATGCGGCCGGGAAACAGCGTTTCGAGCATGCGGAAATTCTCGGCCACTTTCAGGGCGCTGTAGTGCGGCAGCATGATGCCGCCCGACCCCAGGCGAATGCGCTGGGTTTGGCTGCCGAGGTAGGCAATGAGCACCTCCGGCGTGGAGCCGGCCAGGGTATCGGTATTGTGGTGCTCGGAAACCCAAAAGCGGCCGTAGCCGAGCCGGTCGGCCAATTGGGCGAGTTCTACGGTTTCGAGCACGGCCTGCCGCGCCGTGCTCCCCGGGCGAATGGGGGACTGGTCGAGCACGTTCAGGCGAAGCTTGGGGGAGGTTGTCATAGTCTGAGAGAAGGAAATTGGGTTCCAAAACCACCGGCGGGGGCTTCCGGTTCGAGCCGGTCGGTGCGGGGCCGCTCCGGGCGGCAGAATGAACATTTGGCAAGTCAACTGTTACGCACCCGAACTATTCTCACCTTCCTCTTTTAATGAGCGACCACAACAACGTCACCATCCAAGTAGCCGATGGCACCGAAATGCGCGCCTACTCGGCCTTCCCAACCAGCACGGGCCCCGTGCCTGGCATCATCCTGCTGCAGGAAGCCTTCGGCGTGAACCACCACATCCGCAGCGTGGCCGACCGCCTGGCTGCCGCCGGCTACGCCGTCATTGCCCCGGAGATTTTTCACCGCACGGCCGCGCCGGGCCTCGAAATTGCCTATTCGGACTTCGCCACCGTCGCCATGCCGCACTACGGCGCCATCAATAACGAGGACTTGACCTCGGACTTGCAAGCCTCGTTCGACTGGCTGAAATCACAAGCATTGGTGATACCCGAAAAGATAGGCAGCATCGGATTCTGCCTGGGCGGCCGGGTGTCGTTCCTGGCCAATGCCGTGCTACCGCTGGCCGCGGCTGTGTCGTATTACGGTGGCGGCACGCACACGCTCACCGACCGGGCCAAGGACCTGCATGCGCCGCACCTCTTTTTCTGGGGTGGGCTGGATGAGCACATCGGCAAGGAGCACATTGCGGCGGTAACCGATGCGGTAGAAGCCGCCGGCAAACCCTTCATCAACACCGTCATTTCCTACGCCGACCACGGCTTCCATTGCGACGAGCGTCCCAGCTACCACCCACAAGCCGCTGCAGAAGCCTGGGCACTAACGCTGGCGTTCTTGAAGGAGAAACTGGGCGCGTAACAACTGGCGAAAACCAAAAAAACGTCATCCTGAGCGGAGTCGAAGCATCTCTACCGCACAACTAAATTCATTTTAGTATTGCAGTAGAGATGCTTCGACAGGCTCAGCATGACGTTCTGTTTTTTGGCTGTTTTTCAATTATATCAAACGCTCGCCTATATCAAACGCTCGCCGCGACCGGCTGCTGCGCCGCTGCTTGCCGGCCCAAATACTGCGCCATGCTGCTGGCCAACACAATTTGCAGCGCATGGTAGAGCATGAGCGGCAGCAGAATGAGGCCGGTAGCGGCACTGGCCGGAAACAACAAGCTGGCCATCACGCTGCCGTGCACCAACGACTTTTTGGAGCCGCAGAACACCGCCACCACCTGGTCGGCCCGCGAGAAATTGAGCATCCGGCTCAGGCCCCAGATGAGGGCGAAGACCACCAGGTACAGCCCCACCATGCCGGCGCCCAGCTTGAACACATCGGCGGGCCGGTAGCGGCTGAAAATGCCTTCGGCAAAGGAGTCGCAGAAGGCGGTGAACACGATGAGCAGGATGGTGATTTGGTCGAAGATGCGCAGGCCGGATTTGTGGCGCTCGGCAAAGGCATTGAAGCGTGAATTGAGCAGCACGCCCGCTCCCACCGGCAGCACCACTTGCCAGAGCAGCTGCACGGCCAGTCCCCACAGCTGGCTGCTATCGGCGCTGGTGTGCAGGAAAAGGCTGGCGAGCAGCGGCGTGATTAGAATTCCCAACAGGCTAGAAATACTGGCGTTGAAGATGGCCGCCGGCAGGTTGCCGCCCGCAATGCTCACCATCACCACCGAGGTAGAAACCGTGCTGGGCAGGGCGCACAGGAAGAAAATGCTCTGCCAAAGCAGGTCTCCCTTCTCGGGACCGAAGAATGGTCGCGCCAGCAGGGCCAGCGCCGGAAACAACACAAACGTGGCCGCTTGCACCAGTAGGTGCAGTTTCCAGTTGCGCATGCCGGCCCGCAGCTTTTCGAAACTCAACTTCAGGCCATAAAAAAAGAACACCAACGCCACGCCCACGGTGGTGATGATTTTCCAGGGCACGGGGCTGGCCTTGCTGCCCAACCCCGGCTGGAAATAGGCCAGCACCACCACCCCAATCAGGGCTAGCAAAAACCAATCGAGCCCGGCGCGGGCCAAGAGCGCAGCAAGGCGGTTGGGAACTGGGGCAGCAGCAGCAGGTTGAATCATGCTTCAAAATACGCCAGCACCGCCATAAAGATGAGCTAAACGCCCAAAAACAGGACCGGCGCCCAACTCTGAGAGTCGGGCGCCGGTCGAAGAAGTTGTCTGATAACCGCTTATTGGTCGGCTCCGCCGCCCAGGCCGGGGGCCGGATTGCCCTGCACACCTTGTACGTTGGGCACGCCCATTTTCTCCTCGCGCTTGCGCTGGTATTTATCGAATTGAGCCGACGTCAGCACTTCCTTGATAGCAGAAAGGCGGGAACTGCTGATGCTTTCGACCACGCCGGCCAGTTTGCGCGGGTCAGTGCGGTAGCGCAGGCGGGCCGTCTCAACATTATCAATGGCGCGGCGGTTGATGACGCGTACTTTTTCGGTTTGCTGGGGGTTCAAGCCCAGGTTTTTTTGCATGTTGACGGTAAGGGCATTCGCCTTGGTGTCAATCACCGCATCGGAAGGGCCGGCAACGGCAGGCGCTTCGGCAACTTGGGTTGTTTTGGTTTTTACGCTGGGCTGGCCCGCCGGCTTCACCTTGGTTTTGACGGTATTTGCGGCGGTTGGGGCTTGCGCCAGCACGGCTGGGGCAGTAGCCAAGGCCAGCAACGACAAGAGCATCAACGATTTCATATTAAAAGGGCAAGAATTTAAACGCATATAAAGAACAGCAAACCAACGCCGTAAAGGAAGAGCAAATATCGGGCGAAAACCCGGCCCACTTCGGTCCCAACGTGGCTGTAACCACGTTTCGTGCCAGAGGTGCCCGAAAAAACGGCTTGCCACTCACTGCGGTGCAACCTTTAGCTCGCTTTTGGCATACAACCTACTATGAAACACGACAAACGCACCAACAAAAACTGGCTGCTGGCCGCAGGCCTGGGCGCCGCCGCCTTGGCCGCCTCCCTCTGGGGCAACCGCCGCGGTTCCTACGACCTGAGCCGGCGGGTCGTGCTCATCACCGGCGGCTCACGAGGATTAGGCCTAGTGCTGGCCCGGCAGGCCGTGGCCGAGGGTGCCCGCGTGGCCATTTGTGCCCGCGACGAGGCCGAACTGGCCCGCGCCCGCCAGGACCTGCTGCTGGCCGGTGCAGCCGAAGCGGACGTCCTTACCCTGGCCCACGACATCACCAACGAAGCCGAAGTACGGTCAATGGTGGCCGAGGTCGAGCAACGTTTCGGAACAGTCGATGTGCTCATCAACAACGCCGGCATCATCGTGGGCGGCCCGCTCGACAACATGGATTCGCGGGATTACGAGGATTCCATGGCCATCCACTTCTGGGCGCCGCTGCACGCCATGCAGGCCGTGCTGCCCGGCATGCGCCGCCGGGGTGCAGGCCGTATCGTCAACATATCCTCACTCGGAGGCAAGGTGGCCATGCCCCACATGACGCCTTATAGCGCCAGCAAATTTGCCCTAGTGGGCCTTTCAGAGGGTTTCCGAGCCGAGATGCGGCAACATGGCATCAGCGTCACCACGGTATGTCCCGGCCTGATGCGCACCGGCAGCCCCGGCCACGCGTTGGTGAAGGGCCAGCAGAAAAAGGAGTTCGCCTGGTTCAGCATCGCCGACTCCTTGCCCGGCCTCACGATGAGCGCCGAGCAGGCCGCCCGCCAAATCTGGAACGCCTGCCGCCGCGGCGATGGCGAGGTCATTCTATCGTTGCCGGCCAAGCTGCTGGCGGCCTTCCACGGCCTGCTGCCCGGCACTACCACCGATATTCTGAGCTGGCTGAACCGGGCCCTGCCCGCCACCGGCGAGAGCCCGGCGGCCAACGTGCGCCGCACCGGCTACGAAAGCGAAAGCGCCCTCACCAAGTCGCCGCTGACGGCCCTTACACGCAAGGCTGCCCTCAAAAACAACGAGGTCTAAACCACAATTAAAAGGCTCGCGCCAGCCAACCGCTAACTGGCGGTTGGCTGGCGCGAGCCTTTTAATGTTAGAATTGCCCGTTACAGCGTGCCGCGGCGCTTCTTAATCAAACCATGCTTGGACGGCAGAGCCTTGCCATTGCGGCGGAAACCGCTAAACAGATTTTTTTCAAACAGGCCGTGGTGCCCATAGCGCTTGTATACCGGCCGGTGATTGCCCGGCAATATTCTACCCTTTGGAGAAAATGCAGTACCCATGGTGGCAGCATCGGCCCCGGCAACAAAGCCGAGCAAGCAAGCAAATAAAAGAACGGAACGCAGCATAGAAATACAGGAATTGGTGAAATTGGTGAGAACCTAAGGTTTCAGCAGCGAAGAATTATTTCGCTTATTCAACACTATTACCCCTCGAAAAATTGTGCCGCAATTGTTTATTTAAGTACTCAATCGGTTCAAATTTCAGCAATATATAAACAATTTAATCAGTCTTTTTGAAGCCTTATTTTCAGTAGTAAAAAACTGAATATCAGTTGATAATTATTATTACCCCCCTCATTTACCCATATGGCTTTACAGAGAAACAATAAGAATTAAAATAATAACCGAGTTGGTAATTATTTTTTTTATCAACCGGATAAATTTTAATTAACTCTTTATTTAAATCAATAATTAAAGTCAAGCTGCTTACGTGGATGCGCTTTCGAACGGATGGCACCCCCGGGTCTTGAGGGTAGCCAGCGAGTCGTCGAGGGAGCCGCAGAGGGCGCTGCCGCTCTTCTTCTGGCAAAACGGGCAGGCGTGCAAGTCGCCGTCGGTATCGACGTATAGAAAACGGTCGGCTGCGCCCCCACAGCCCATTCGGCGTTGGTGGTAGCCGTAGTAGTGCACCATGGGCCAGTCGAGATGGTCGGGGCCGTAGTTCAGCTTCAGGTAAAAGGCCTCGAGCAAAGCTATTTGCTCGGGGCTGGGGTCTACGGATTTTCCGGCGTAGTGCCCCACGGCGCGCGGTTCCAGCACCTGAATGAAGGTTACGCCGAGCTGCTTGGCCAGGCGCGCGTAGGTCATCAGGTTGGCGTCGGTGGTGAATTCCTGGGTGGCGCAGAGCGATAGGTTGACGACCAGGCCCGCTTCGCTGGCGTAGGCGGCCGCCTGCACGGCATTGTTATACGCCGCGGGCGAGCCGCGGAAGGCATTGTGGCGGGCCGCGTCGTAGTGGTCGAGGCTGATGGTGACGCCAGTAAATCCGGCCCGTTTGAGCCGGCGGGCGTTTTCACGGGTGAAATTGAAGCCGGAGGTAATCACCCAGAAATCGGTGCCGGGCCGGGCCGCTTCTACCACGGCCACCAAGTCGTTGACCCGCAGCATGGGTTCGCCGCCACTGAAGAAAATCTGGCTCACGTGCCGGGCCTGAAATTGGGCCACCATTGCGTGAATGTGGGCGCGGGTCAGGGTTTCTTTCTGGTTGAGGGCGTCCCACTCGAAACAGTGCTCGCAGGCCAGCGGGCACTTTTTGGTGATGGCCAAAAACACCAGGTTCAGCGTGTCGGTATCGGGGCGGAAGGGCACGAGGCGGTTGACAGTGGTGGCTACGTAGGTGTCGTAGGCCGTGCTGGGCCAGCCGGGAGTTTGGTATTCGCGGTAGTAGCGACCGGCCACGCAGGCGATTTTTCGCACCTTCAGGTGGCCATAGTACACGCGTTTTAGCTCTTTGATGCGTTCGGCGGCGAGCCTGATGCGGGCCGGAGAGCGCAGAAAGCGCCACAGCAGTCGGGCTTCAACCAAGTGAAACACGGCCATGATGAAGGCGCGTTTTAGCCGCGAGGCCAGTACGGTGGGCGGCAGACTCGGCGGCGCAACGGGGACAACCGGTGCCGCCACGTAGGTCAGGTCGGTGATGAGCGTTGTTTCCATGCGTGCTAGCGGCTGGCGGTGAGGGGCTGCATGGCCTGGGTGGCTTTCCGGTATTGTTCCTTGGAAAACTCGATGAAGCGGCCTGGCTTTTTGAAGGCGTACAACTCGGGCAGGTTGGGCAGGCCCTGGAAGTCGCGAATGTGCTCGTAGTAGCCTTTGGTGCGCAAAAATGTGGTCCGACGGCTCTGAGCATCGGGCGCGGGCAGCGTGGTTTCGTAAGTGAGGCTGACGGCGGTGCCAGGCCGGAGCTGCTTGAGGTAGTCGGCATCGTCCGCCATCAGGGCCGCGCGGGCATCGGTGCCGCGCTCGGTGGTGGCGCTGGTGAGGCGGCAGTTGTCGAGCTGCACTTCGGCGTTGGGGCTATAGTCGAGGGCGGCGTAGTCGACTTCCCAAAACATAAACCCGCATTCCAGCTTCACCCGCACCTCGCCGCTGGCAGTAGCTGCTAACGGCAGGGGCACCACCAAATCGCGGGAAGCCAGCGGGCCCACGGTCGGGATGGTTTCGATTAGCTGCCAGCCCTCATTCGTTTCGACGTACACCTTCAGCGGAATGCCCTGGTCGAGGCCCCATTTCTGGTTGATGGCGGCCGGCTGGGTGCGCTGCTGGGCCGCCCAGGTGTTATAGTACGCCCCAAATTTCTCGATAAAGGCGCCGTACAGATAATCCAGCCACAACGAGTTCTGGGCGTGCAGCACCAGCTTGCCCTGGCGGGCACCGGCGGGTTTGGCAAAGCTCATCACCACTTCGTTGCGGGTACTGCCGGGCGTGTCATCGTTGAAAAGAACGGCGTTGCGGTCGGTGGCTTGCAGCTGCGCGGTGCAGTCGTGGCCGGCCAGCGAGCGGGCCAGCGTGGGCGGCTGCGGCGCCAACAGGGTTTGCACCCGGCCGCGCTGGTCGAGTAGCACTTGGGTAGTGGCGGGGTGCTGCACCACCCAGAGCTCGGCCAGGTTGGTATACTGGCGCTCCTTCAACTCGTTGCTGATTTTCAGGCGATACGCGTTGTTTTCGGGCCGAATGGCGGGCAGCGGGAGGTAGTCGTTGCGCTCGGCCGGCGCGAAAATGGCGCCGCTGTAGGCTTCGCCTACAAAGCGGTATTCGTGTCCGTCATAAGCGTACACAAACGGACAGGAGCTTTTGGTGAGGGCAACAACTACAATTAAAATACCCATTACGGCTACCGTGACCCCTAATCCACCCAAAACGTACGAAGCCGTGGTTTTGCCCGTATCTGTTTGAATCAAGTCAATTTGCTTGATGGCCGTGAAAGGAATGCGGACTTGGTCGGCAACTCCTGCCTGCGCCTCGGTGATGTAGACGTGTACGATGTTGAGCACGACGCGCGCCTGCGGGTTTTTGAAACGCGGCGATTTGCCCTTAGGCGGTGCCTGCTGAAACGGAATAATCTGTTCGCTCAAAGCGGCCTTGGTTCCTTCCAGCACTTCGCCGTTCAGCTTCGGGTTGCGCAGCTCCCACACCGAATCTCCCTCGTGTAGCACGAACGTTTTCGACTCGGCCAGCAGGTTTACATTTTCCCGACTCACCTCCTTCTCACGGGCCCGGTAATAGCGGTGGCAACCCGTCAGCAGCGGCATGCAGGTGCCCATAAGCAGCCAGGCAAACGCCGCCGCCACGACGCGACGACGGAATAATCCCAAGGGCCCCGGAATACTAGGCGAAGGAATAAGAAGGCGTTTCATAGAATGCGAACTGTAAGGAAGAAAATGAACACACTCAAGGTAGCGGGGCCGTTGCCCTTTTGTAAACTCAAAAAGTCATACCAGGAGACTTTATCAAATGCATCAATCAATATACAAAGCATTATTCTTTAATGCTATAACATATTATTTTCAGGACATTACGGCCGGCACTATTTGCCATCGCTGCCAGGTGGGCATCGGTCGTGCCGGATACATTCAAAAAATTATGGCTCACTTTGGTAATGCAACGGCCAGTCTGCCGATTAAGCAAGCATAATCCCTTACACCTTCTCTGCAAATCCATGAAACCAGGATTTTTACCCCGCAATCTTTCCCGTTTGGCACTCGCTGGCCTCGTTACGGCCCTCCTGCCGGCCGCGCTTAGCAGTTGCGACTATGCCAAGGCCAACGTAAATACGCTGGTCACCGACGACTGCGGCGTGAATTGGAAGCTAATTGCGGCCGGCAAATCGGTGCCCAAAGGCGTGGGCAACCCCTGCTTTTACAAGGTCACCATCCCCGACTACCCCATGCAGGGCGACAGCCACTTCAAAGTGGTTTTTGCCGAGAACGTGCTGGCTTCGCTCGACGTGAGTTACGATTACACCATCACCAACCCGATGAGCTTCATTCAGGAGGCTAAATACCTGGGCAAAACCAACAGCGCCGAAGTCGGCACCCAGTTCGAAGCCGCCGAAAACACGGTCATCGACAAACGCATCAAAGACGCCGTGCGCGGCCGCCTATCCAAGGAAGACGTGGTGACGTTCAGCCCGTCTGATTTCGAAGATTTGCTGCTGCCGGAGCTGAACAAGCTACTCCAGCCCCGCGGCGTGACGGTCAATTTCCTCTCCCTCGTGCCCGTGTACGACGAGCAAACCGCCCAAGCCGTGGACGTGGCCACCGCCATGAAAATCTACACCTCCAAAAACCTCGAGAAGCTCGGCGAGCAAGTCATTGCCAACCGCGCCGGTGCCAGCCGAATTGTGGTGGAAAACCAGCCCGCACCCGCGCCGGTAGCAGACGAAAAGGAGAAATAGCGCGGGGCGTCGATTAAGTTGCCAGTATCAGCTGAGGCAGGCCGCAGGGCTTCCGTTTGGTTGCAATCCTGGCGCCGGCTGGCATTTGGGGCACGTGTACGTAGCCCGGCCGCCCACGTAGTCCTTGTCGATTTTCACCTTGGGGTGGCGCGGACAGAAGGTGTGCGCGTCGTCGCTGGCGGGCGTGGCGGAGGTGTCCCATTCGCGGGCGTGAATGAGGAACGAAGCCGGAAAATGCCGGTAGTTGGCTTCTTGGTTGATGGCGGTATTCAGCACCAGCTGCACGGCGGTGTGCAGGGCTCGGCCTTCTTTTTCGGTCAGCGAAATTCCCAGGCGCTCGGGGTGAATTTTGGCTTGAAACAGTACCTCGTCCACTATCCAGTTGCCGAGGCCGGCAGTGATGCTTTGGTCGAGCAGCAGGGGCTTGAGCAAAGTTTTGCGGCGGCTAAGTTTCTGGTGCAGCTCGGTGGCGGTGATTTCGAGGGCATCGGGGCCGATTTTCTTGGCCTTCTGGTGCGCGGCGGCGCTATCGGCCAAGCGAATGCGGCCGAACTTGCGTGGGTCGATGAAAGCCAGCCGCAGGCCCGAGTCTTCGAGGTGCAGGGCCACGCGGGTAAAGCGCGGGGCGTCGGGTTCGTCGCGGTAGGCGCCCACGTCGCCGGTCATGCCGAAGTGAAGCACCAGCACTTTGCCGTTGTCCAGCTCCAGAAAGCAGTTTTTGCCCAAACGGCTGGTGCCCGAGATGGTGCGGCCCACCAACCCGGCCCGCAGTTGGTCTTCGGGCGTGGCCAGCACGTGGGCATCGTTCACCTGCACGGCGGCAATGGTTTGGCCCACGGCCAATTCGTCAATAAAGCGGCGGTAGGTCTCGACTTCGGGTAGTTCGGGCACAGATGGGAAAGATTTGAGGGATATGATATTTTCAACACAAAAGCCCGGCTCTGGGTTGCCTCATCCCCTACAAATCCCCGCGCAAGCTGCCCTCCAGCACCACCACGCCCGTGCCTCCAATCTGCACCGCGTCGATGGCTTCGCGCGGGCCGCTCACGCGCACCTGCACCGTGCCGGCGCGGCCCATGTCGTGCCCTTGCTCAGCCAGAAATTCCGGCGAGCGGAGGTAGCCGTGGTGCCACAAGTAAGCCGCCATGCCACCCGTGGCCGAGCCCGTGACGGGGTCTTCCGAAATGTCGGGCGGGGTACCAAAGTGGCGGGCAAACGTGTGGCCTGCCACCGTGGCGCCGCCCAGGCAAAACAGGTGGGGACTGAAGAAATCACTCGCGGCCCGGTAGCGGCCCAGGCCCGCAGCATCGGCCACGTGCGCCCGGCGCAGGGCCGTGTGGTCGCGCAGGAGCACCATGAGTTGGGGCGTGCCCGTGCTCACCGTCTGAATGGGGGCGTTGGGCAGCAAGTCGTCGGGAGTTAGGCCGAAGAGCGGCAGCACGACTTCGGGCGCGTGGACGGCCCCGAAAACGGGGCGGCGCTGGGTCATCCAAATCAGCGGCGGCTGGCCCGCAGCGGCGGGCAGCACCTCCACCCGAATGGGCCCGTGCAATAACTGGAGCGTCAAAACCAGCGGGGTTCCATCGGCGGGCAGGGCTACCCGGCCGGCGTGCAACAAGGCCGCAACCGTGGCAATGGTAGGATGGCCGGCCAATGGGATTTCCTCAGCCGGTGTGAAAAACCGGACGGTAAACTCGGTACTGCCAGCCGCGGCGCTATCCACAAAAGCTGTTTCCGACTGATTGAACTCGCGCGCCAGTTGCTGGCGGGTGGCCGGCGTCAGGGCATCCGCATCAAGCACCACGGCACAGGGGTTACCGCTCAGCGGCCGGGTGGTAAAGGCATCAACAAGCAAAAAAGGCAACTGGGGCATGAGGATGAGAACAGGCAGCGTGAACGAAGCCACGAAGGAACAACGGCCTTCCTGTTTTAAAGCATCAACAGCGAACCTAGGGCACCAAAAAACCCGCCTGAATGAACAAGCGGGCTTTTAAGGGCCTCATTTTTTACGGCCCTAAGAGGGGTCGTGCAGTTTGGCTACGCGCTGGCCTTGCTTGTCGTACACGTCGCCACGCGCCGTGATGAAAAGGCGGCGTTGCTGGCCATCGGTCAGCACATAGGGGAAGGTACCGCTGGTGGTGCGGCTGATTTTACCTACTACTTCGGCGTTGTCCTCGTCATCCACGCGCACCACTTTCAGGGCATTGGTAAGGTAGTAGCGCTGGGTAGGGTCGTTGCGAAACGTGAGCTGGCCCACCAGGCGCACCGCCCCAACCGTGCTTTGGTTCGCTGCAATTACGTCCCCTTCATCTTCTGTAGCCTGCGCCGTGGGGAAACGCCGCTCCAACGGGTTGGTAGCCGCCTGCATGGGGCGGGCCGCCACCACAGCGGGCGCCGCTGAAGGCGCGGCCACGCGGGAGCTGGCCACGATTTGGCCATTGGCCCGCTGCCAGCCCTGGCTGATGGCGGCCAAGCGCGGCGTGCGGCCGGGGTGCGTGGGCGAATCCTGGTCGTTGGGTACGGTAGCCATTGCCGCCTGCGACTGGGCCAAGTTGGCGCCTAGCTTCCGCAGCACGAAGCCCGAGAATTCGTCGGCCTCCAACTCATCGGCGGGCTGCGAGCCGCCGCCGCGCAGCGTGTGGCCGTTGAGGTGGTGGCCCATTTCGTGCGCCAGAATGCTGATGCCCGCCCAGTCGGTGTGGCCGGCGCGGTTCACGGCGTTCAGGAAGTCGGGGTTGTAGAGCAGGAAACGCTTGCCGTTGTAAACCACCGCCGCCGCGTTGTCAATCTCGCGGGTGGCGCGCAGCTCGAAGCGCGCCTTGAGGCCCACCGCATCGGTGATTTCGCGGATGACATCGGTGGGCGCGGGCGCCGTCTGGGCGTGCACCGGGCTGGCAAAAACGAACGGAAGAGCCAGCAGTGCCGGAGCAGCTAAGCGACTAAGGAAACGAGGGAGGAAAGTCATAGCGAGAGAGGCAACAAAGTGGAATGACTAATAACCGGATGATGGCAAGCACAATGCCAGAATTACCCCTAAAAGCAAGCGCGCAAAACGAACTCAAATACTACGCCATCAGTCATCTTAGCGGCAATTTGATGGTCATTGGGCAAGAGTTCAAGCAAGCAACGGCAACGCTTTGTTTTCATTGTGAAGCAACTGGTGAAAGCCGCTGCGCAACGCAGATTGGTAACTGGTTGAATAACGATTGTTAGATGCTGGCAGTTCATTTACCAAGAGTCGTATCGGGCCCGAAACGGTTGCGTTAACCAGCCGCCCGTCGGGCCCGAACCCGAAGTAGCTTTGCCCGACTCGTTTACTCCGCCTTTGCCTCCCTCCCGCTGCTCCATGAACCAAGCCCATCTTCACCTTCTTGTTAACCATGTGCCGATTCTGGGCAGCCTTTTTGCCCTGGTGCTGCTGGGAGCGGGCCTTTTGCAGAAGAACACCACCATGATTCGGGCCGGGCTGGTGGCCGTACTGGCCGCGGGCGTGTTGTGCCTGCCGGCGCAACTCACGGGCGAAGGCGCCGCCGAGGTGGTGCAGACCCTGCCCCGCGTGAGCCGCGCCCTAATTCAGGACCACGAAACGGCAGCCGAGCAGGGGTTTTGGGTGCTGGAAGGCGCCGCGACGCTGGCCCTGCTTGCGCTCCTGTTGCTGAAAAACAATTCGCCGCGGGCCCGCTTGGTCGCGGCGTTGGCGCTCGTGGCTACCGGCCTTAGTTTCGGGCTGCTGGCGCGGGCGGGCAGCCTCGGGGGGCGCATCGTGCACACCGAAATCCGTGAGGGATTTGGCACGCCCGACGAGTTGTAACCACACCACCCTCTCCAACCGTACTTCTACACCATGGCATTCCCCTTTTTCGGCGACGATAAATCCACAATAGCCCGGCTGCTCTCCACCCTGCCCCAAACCGGACGCATCGAATGGATTGGGCAGCGGCCCGTGCGGCGCGAACCACTGGTAGCGGTGCTGGAAGCTGAGCTGAAAACCGATTCGCACATGCTCGGCGACCACGCCCGGCCCAAGGCCGGCGGCAAGCGCCAAGTCACGCTCATTCAGCACGAGTCCCTGACCGCAGTGTCCAGCTTTCTGGGCCTGGATGCGCCGCTGGACCCCGGCCGCCTGCGCCGCAACCTCGCCGTGAGCGGGTTGAACCTGCTGGCGCTCAAAAACCGTCAAATCCGCATTGGCGAGGAGGTTATCCTGGACATCACCGGCGAATGTCACCCCTGCTCGCGCATGGAGGAGGTGCTGGGGCCCGGCGGCTACAACGCCATGCGGGGCCAGGGCGGCCTCACGGCGCACATTGCCCAAGGCGGCATTATTCGGGTGGGCGACGTGGTGCGGGTACTGGAATCCGCGACAGCTTAACCGCAGCGGCCAGCCGTGCCAA
Source organism: Hymenobacter jeongseonensis (assembly GCF_015694725.1). Taxonomy (GTDB): domain Bacteria; phylum Bacteroidota; class Bacteroidia; order Cytophagales; family Hymenobacteraceae; genus Hymenobacter; species Hymenobacter jeongseonensis. The sequence continues at coordinate 117,852 of NZ_JADQDQ010000002.1, forward strand.
CAGCATAATCATCTGTCGGTTATAAGCTTCCGGGCCTATGCTAATGGCTAACAGCACCGCAGCGGCAGTCAAGCAATACTTAGTCAGTAATTTCCTTAATTAGTTTATAAGCCATAAGTTAGCTTGTGGCTGGCTACTGCTATAGCAAAAATGCCGACGCTATTTTTTCGGTCAATGGTTGTCCATAAATTTTAAAAAACCGTACCTGTCGCCAACGGCGGCAACCAGCTGGGCAACCAGCCATTCTATATCACATTCCACCCACCCTTTCTTACCTCTTATGTTCAAACACTTACTTTCGCTGCTGCCTGCGGGCCAGCGGCTTCGTGGGGCAATGAGTGTGGCACTGCTTTCCGTGCTGGCACTGGGCAGTTCTGCCTCCCACGCCCAATCCACGATTTATGGCCTGGGCACTGCCATTGGCCCAGTAAGCGGGTCATTGATTGAAGGCGGAGCCGTCGCGGGCACGCAGGGGCTTGCTCCTGTCGACGCTGCTACCGGCTTCCCGAAAGGTGGCACTTACTTAGCCGTTCGTATTACGGGCGTAACCACCGGCCAGCTGTTAGTTGGCATTGATTACCGGCCAAGTACCGGCCAGATGTACGCGCTGGGCTACAATGCTTCGGACCCAACCGGCACTGCTAATGCCCAACTCTACACGTTGGAACCCATCAGTGGGGTAGCGACTCCCGTAGGCAGTGCTATTGCGCTGAATTTGGGAGGCACGGCTGAGCGTATTGGGTTTGACTTTAACCCGGTTGCTGACCGCATCCGAGTGGTAAGTTCCAACGATAATAATTACCGCCTCAATCCCATAACTGGTGCTGTTGTTCAGCAGGACGGCTCGCTGAATTACCCAACCGGTGATGTCAACGCAGGCAAAGACCCTCGAGTGGGCTCCGTAGCCTATACCAACTCGCTTGGCTCCCCAGCCACTACTACGCTCTACAGTGCTGACGTTCGGCCGAATGTGAGTGCCCCTTCCGGTATCCTAGCTACGCTGCCTGACCCAAATACTGGCGCTCTTAATACGGTGCCAAGCTCCGGAATCCGAGTACAAGACAAGGATAACCCTACTACGTTTTATGGCCTTGACCCAGGCTCTACTGTTAGTATCGATATATATTTTGACGGTACTACCAATAAAGCATATTTATCATTGCTCACACAGCCCAACCCAACTTATTCTAATACTGACCTCTACGATTTAAATTTAAGCACCGGACAAGCTACTAACAAAAGGAACGTAGTATCAGCGAATGGGTTTATTCCATTTCATATTATAGATATCGCAGTAGCTCCTGCGCCCACCATCACCAGCCTTGTTCCGGCTTCGGCAACGATAAACGGCCCGGCCTTTACGCTGACCGTAAACGGTACTGGCTTCGCGAACGGCGCAACGGTAAACGGGGGCCTAGTAGCTGGGTCAAAGGTGTTTTTTAACGGTGTTGAGCGCGCCACGACGTTTGTTTCAGCTACGCAGCTCACCGCCCAAATTCTGGCTTCTGACATCACGACTCTGGGCACAAAGCAGGTGACGGTGGTGAACCCAACCGCTCCCGGCGGCACCAGCAACGAGTCTCCTTTCGAGGTTGTGCCCGTCTGCGACGCTCCTACGGCGCTGGCCGTAACGGCAGGCAGCATTACTTCGACCTCCGCTACCGTGACGTTCACGAGCAGCGGCTCGGCCACCGGTTACACCGTGACCACCTCGCCGGCCTCCACCACGCAAACCCTGCCGGGGACAGCTACCTCCGTTGATTTAACAGGTCTGACTCCAGGCGTTGCTTACACGGTAAACATCGTGAGCAACTGTGCCAGCAACACCACCTCTTCCACGGCTTCAACCACGTTCACCACCACGGCCGCGCCCAATCCAGCCCCTGCAATAACCAGCCTGAGTCCCAGCTCCGTGACGGCCGGAGCCGCCGCACAAACTCTCACGGTGAACGGCACGGGCTTCGTGTCGGCATCAGTGGTGAATTTTAACGGCACGAGTCGGACCACCAGCTTTGTATCGGCTTCGCAGCTAACCATCAGCCTGACGGCAGCTGACCAAGCCACGCCCGGCGCCTACAATGTGACCGTGACCAACCCCGCTCCCGGGGGCGGAACGTCGGCCCCGGCCGTGTTTACAGTAAACGAAGTTCCGGCTTGCAACGCCCCCACGGCGCTGGCCGTGACAACGGGCAGCATTACCACAACTTCGGCCACGGTCACCTTTACGGGCAGCGCCTCGGCTACCGGCTACACCGTGACCACCTCGCCGGCCTCCACCACGCAAACCCTGCCGGGGACAGCTACCTCCGTTGAGCTAACAGGCCTGACTGCGAATACGGCGTACACGGTACGGATTGTGAGCAACTGCGCAGTCAATTCGCCTTCCAGCGCCGCCACGGTGAGCTTTACCACAGCTACCCCAACGCCCATCCCGGCCCCGACGCTGGTCGTGACCCAGGGCGGCTCGCCCATCGCCAACGGGGGCTCTCCTTCGTATTCCTTCGGCAACCAGACCACCGGAACCACGCAAACGGCCGTTTTCACGCTGGCCAACACGGGCAATACCGTGCTCACCATCAGCAGTGTTACGGTTAGCACCGGGACGGCCTTTGGCTTCCAGACATTCAGCGTACCGGCCACGGTGGCCGCTGGCAGCAGCACGACGCTCACGGTGACATACGCCGTTGGCACGGGTGCCCAATCGGGCAGCATTACCATTCTCAGCGATGCGACCAATGGCAACAACAACACGTTTGAGCTGACGCTGAACGGCACCGGCAGCCCGGCCCCGGCGCCGGAAATCAACGTGTTGCAAGGCGCTACATCTTATGCCAGCGGCAGCACGTTCACGTTCCCCGCTACCAACGCGGGCACTTCCAACAGCCGGGCGTTCACCATTCAGAACACTGGCACGGCCCCGCTCGTCATCAGCAGCATCACCTCGACCGGCGATTTCACGAACGACTGGACCACGTCGCCCTTCACCATTGCCGGCAGCAGCGCGGCTACGGTCACGGTTACGTTCACGCCCAGTGCTTCGGGCACGCGCACGGGTACGCTGGTTATCAACAGCAACGACGCCAACGAGTCAACCTACACCATCAATCTGAGCGGCCAGAGCGGCGCCCTCACCTGGAACGGCAACGTGAGCACCGCCTGGGGCAACGCCGCCAACTGGACGCCCAACCAGGTACCGACCTCGTCGGCCGATGTCATCATTCCCGGCGGCCGGCCCAACCAGCCCACCGTGAGCGACGCCCGCGAGGTGCGCGCCGTCACGCTCGCCTCGGGCGCGGTGCTGACCTTGGCCGCTGACGCCACGCTCAACGCCTACGGCACCTTCACCAACAACTCAGGCACATCGGCCACCAGCTGCTCTGGCCTGGCCGGCACCGGCACGTTCGAGCTGAACTACAGCGTGGCCCTCAGCGGCAACCAGCCGCTCACCATTGGCGGCACGGCCCTCTCCTGCTTCCCCAACCTGACGGTGATTAATAACACGGCCTCAACTACGGGCCCCGTGGCGGTCCGCAACCGATTGGAGCTTAACCAAAGCCTCACCATTGGCAATGGGCAGCCATTCACGCTGCTGTCCGACAACACCGGCACGGCCTACGTGGTAAACGTTGGGGCGGCTTCTCTGAACGGCACCGCCACGGTGCAGCGCTACATCAATCCCAACCGCAACTCGGGCTTGGGCTACCGCCACTACAGTGCGCCCACGAGCAACAGCACCTTCGAGGACCTGGCCACCACGGGCTTTACACCCATTATCAACCCGGATTACAACACGCAGGGCAATACGGTTCGCCCCTTCCCGAATGTGTTTGGCTACAATGAAACCCGCGTCAACACCAGCGGCACCTCGGCCATGGATTTCGACAAAGGCTTCTTCTCGCCACTGTTCATCGGCAATACGATGGAAGTGACCCGTGGCTATACCGTCAATATTTCGCCCCAGGCCAAAGTAGATTTCGTCGGCTTTGTGAACAACGGCACCAAGACGGCCAGCGACCTCACCCGCGGCAACCAGCCCAAAAGCGGCTGGCACCTGCGCGGCAACCCCTATCCTTCGGCCCTCGACTGGAATAGGGTGGAAAAGAATGGCCTCGAAAACGGCCTGTACGTGTTCAAGAGCAGCGGCCAATACTCGGGCTCCTACGCCGCTTACATCAATGGCGTTGGCACAAACGGGGGCACCAACGTGCTGCCCGTGGCGCAGGGCTTCTTTGTTCGCACGGCCGTGGGCCAGACCGGCAGCCTCGTCTTCACCAACGATGACCGCATCACCACGGACGAGGATGCTCCTTTCCAGCGCGGCACCGCTGATACGCGTCCGCAGCTTATGCTCGCTCTGGGTAATGCCAAGGCCAGCACGCAGGCCGCGGTTTACTTTGAGCGCGGCGCCACGGCGAGCTTCGACAATACCTTCGACGCCCACGCCCTGCCTGCTTCCACTGGCCTGTCACTGGCCTCGGAAACGGCTTCATTGGAGGCCTTGGCTATCAACGGCCAGCCCACGCTCACGGGAGCCGAGGTGGTGCTGCCCCTGCGCATGGCCGTGCCGGCCGCCGGCACCTACACGCTCAGCGTTGAGAAGCTCGCCAACCTGCCCGGCAACTACCGCGCGTATCTGCGCGATGCCATCATGGGCAACTACACCGACTTGACCACCACGCCATCGCTGAGCCTGAACCTGGCTGCTGGCGCAGCCAATGGCCGCTACGCTGTGGTATTTACCACCCAGGCACGCGTGCTGGCCACGGCCCCAGCGGCCCTGGCCCAGTTGGCCAATGTGTACCCTAACCCAGCCCACGGCTCGGCTACATTGGTGCTGCCCGCCAAACTGCGCGGCAACCAGGCCACGGTGGTAACCATCGTCGACAACGTGGGCCGCGTGGTACTAACCCGCACCTTAGCTGCTGGAACTGCGGAAACGCTGGAACTGCCCTTGGGTACGTTGGCATCCGGGGTGTACTCTGTGGTTGCCCGCACCGCGGCTGGCTTAGTGGCCAAACGCCTCGTTGTGCAATAAAACAGAGGCGTTGCGAGAGCAAAGCCTCTGTTTTGCGTCAACATAAAAAATAAAAAGCCCCGGCTATTGCAGCCGGGGCTTTTTTGATAATTATTTACCCGATTCCGATTCAATAAAGGTAACGCTACCGAGCCGCGTCAATAAAAAGCCCATCACCAACGGCAAGGGGTTTTTTGAACTATGAAAACAACGGTCTCTAGCGGGACCCGCCAAGACCTACGCCAAATACCCTGCCATTGGATTGTAGAGCGCCTTTCCTAAATCGCTGAAAAGCACAACCGAATTACGCCCCGTCCATCCGCACAATTTTTGGCGTGAACGAACCCAGCACATCCACCAATTCGTGCTGGCTGGCCATCACGGTGTGAATGTCTTTGTAGGCCATCGGGGCTTCGTCGAGGCCGCCCCCAATCAGCTCGATGCCGTGCTCGGCGAGGTGCTTGCGCACACCGGATTCGGTCAACTCTGCCTTGGCGCGCGTCCGCGACATGAGCCGGCCGGCGCCGTGCGAAGCCGAAGAAAGTGACTCCGCCAAGCCCTTGCCCCGCACAATAAAGCCGGGGGCCGTCATTGAGCCGGGAATGATGCCGAGCACGCCCGCCCCGGCTGGCGTGGCGCCCTTGCGGTGCACGATGACCTCGCGGCCATCGGCCAGCCGCTCCTTCCAGGCGAAGTTGTGGTGGTTTTCCACTTTGGCCACGGGCCGTTCGCCCAAGGCTTTCGCCAGCCGCTGGTGAATTTGGGCGTGGCACGCCGAGGCGTAGTCACCGGCCAGGTTCATGGCGGCCCAGTATTCCTGGCCGGCTTCGGTGTCGAGGCCGAGCCAGGCGAGGTGCTGGGCTTCGGTGGGCAGTTTGCATACGTCCTTGGCCAGGCGAGTGTAGTGCTCGGCAATGCCCGCGCCCAGGCCCCGCGAGCCGGAGTGCGAGAGCACGCCCAGGTACTGGCCCACGGGCACGCCCAGTTCGTTTTCTGCTTCGGTGATGTCGACAATGCCGAATTCAACGAAGTGGTTGCCGGAGCCGGAAGTCCCGACCTGGTCGGCCGCTTTGTCGCGCTTGTTTTTGAGGAATGGGATTTCTAAGAATTCATCCCGGTCCAGCACGGCGCTGGGCATCCGGTGGCCCCGCTCCCAGCCCCGGCCGGAGCCGAAGCGGGTGTTGTCGAGCAGGATTTTCCGGAGTTCCTGCACCCGCTGGGTGAGGTACTTGGGCGGCAAGTCGAATACCGACAAAGCCATTCGACAGCCGATGTCGACGCCCACGGCGTAGGGAATCACCGCGTTATCGGTGGCCAGCACGCCGCCGATGGGCAGGCCGTAGCCGTGGTGGGCATCGGGCATGAGGGCCCCGGCCACGGTCACGGGCAGTTTCATGGCTGTTTCCATCTGGTGCACCGCTCCCTGTTCGATGTGCTCGGCGCCGAACGTGACGTAGGGCTTGCGCTCGACCAGGGCAATGTGCCGGGAGGGCGCCGGCAGCAAAGCCGCCGCCGTATGGCTCCAGTCCAGGTCGGTGAGGAATTCCTTGGGGTTGGCTAAAAGTTGCTCCAACAAGGCGAGCTGGTCGGTTTGGGAGAGTTTTTTGAGGTGCTTGCGCTGCAATTGCGCGAGGGCAAGCCCAATGGCCCGGCCTTCGGGAAACCCGAGGGTGCGAAGGTCGTTGCCGCGTAAAAGAGTGGCCATAACAATGGTGTTTGCACGAAGAACAAACGCGCTATTGGGCGTCTGAATCGTTAATGAAAAAAGATAAAAAACGGACCGGGCAACGGGCGCGCCGCCCACATATGTGCTCTACCCAACTGAGCTACCACTAGCCGAAGCCAGCGGGCAGGAATCGAACCTGCGACCCCATCGTCCAAAGCGAAGTATGGCGGCGCTACGGCACCAGCCCGTTTTTAATGAACAAAAAATCATGTTTTCAAGCGGGGCAACAGGCGCCCGGCCAGCTGGCGCGGCCCTACCAATACGCAGGCGCCCTGCCTTGCGGCAGCACTTCGGGAGTCGAACCCGCGACCGCACCAAATTTGGAGCGAAGGAAGGCCCGGCTACGGCACCCACCGGAAAACATGTAGCATCGGCATCATCCGAAAATTCAGGGCAACAAGCGGCCGGCGTGTCAGCCGCAGCCAAGGCCACGACCGGGGATTCGAACCCATCTTACTGCTTCCGAAAAAGCAGCTTTCAACCAGCGAAGTATCGCCTGCCTACCGCACCTGAACAGTTCGGATTTGTCCGAGTTGGAACGGGCCACAACAGTGGCGCCGTTCCGGTCGGCGACTGCCCCAATTAGGCAGCCGTCTTCCTCATTTCAACAGCTTTTTTTCAGCTTAAGCAAGGGGAATGAGCGGTGGGCTACGTTGAGTGAATGGCAGTGAGCCACCGCCGCCGAAGCAGCCACTCGATGTGCACCCGCGAAGTAGGCCCGGCCTACGCCACCTTGCGCCGCAGCGGCCGGGGGTTCCGCTTTATTGCCCGGCCGTTTTTTAAGAAGGCTTTACAGTTCAATTTTCTCGATTTCGCTGAGCGCCGAGCCGCCATTGTCGAGCGCCGTGAGCACGTCGAAAATTTTGTCGGACCACCCCGCGATGAGGGCCACGCCCGTTTCGGGGCGCACCTCCAGCGGGGCGGTGCCGTGCCCGGCCAGGTCGAAGAGGTAGAGGCGGGCGTTGGGGGCCACGGTGCGGCGGTACTCGGCCCATTCCTGGGCCAGGGTGCCGCCGTCGCCGCGGCTGTTCCACAGCTGCACGTCCGTGAACATCATCACCTTGTCCACCACCTCGCGGCGCTGACGCAAGTCTTTGATTACGAGGTAGCCGTTGGTGCTGTAGCCCACCTCGCCCTCGCGGCGGTAGAACTCCTCCACGTTGCGAAGCACCGGCCCGCGGGGCAGGCTGATGCGCTTCCACGTATCGCCGAACATACCGGCCGTCACGTTCTGGCTCCGGCTTTGGAGCAACATGCCCAGCACCAGGCTCACATCATAGAGCAGCACTTTGCTGCGCGCTGAAATGGGCTGCTGCATGGAGCTGGACACGTCGCAGGCCACCACCACGCGGGTTTCGGGACCGAAGCCGCGCAGGTTGGCCGCGCTGTGGGCAATGGCTGCTTCCAGCGCCGTGAGCACCGCCGCCACGTGGCCGCTCGACAAGGCTTTCACCTCCCGAAAGGCCGCCAGGAAGCGGAACGGCAGCTGCTTGCTGCGCGCCACCGCGGCCCGATTGGCCAGCGTGGCACACACCTGCGTGATGGCGGTGGCCGACACGTTGGCTTCGAGGATGTTGCGCAGGTTGCGCAACAGGGCCATGTAGCCCAGCTTGCCGCTCGCAATAAGCGTTTCCCAGGTTCGGGCTACCGCAGCCGCCCGCTCGGCAGGCGTGGCGTAGGCCACCTGCCCTACCGCCGACAGCTCGGTTTCCCAGGTGTAGGGCGTGGGCAATTCGCCGCGCACCAACTGGTCGAACAAAGCCTGCTGGGCCGCATCACGCGCCGTGGGGTGCACCAGGAACAGGGCATCGCGCAAGCGCACCGCGCCGTCCCGGTCGTACTTCGCCAGCTGGTAGCCATCGAAGGTATTAAAGCTCATCGCCAGGCCTTTCTGCAGCTGCTTAGAGACGCGGTTGAGGATTTTGGTCCCGCTCCGGCCGTTGGCCTGGGCGTAGTAAGCCAGCAATTCCGTGATTTCGTCGGGGCGCTGCACTACCCGGGCCACCAAGCGGCTCAGGAGATTGTCGCCGCGGTGCAAGCGGGCCAGTTCCACGCACAGCACCAAGGGCACGGTGCGCAAATGCAGGCTTTCACGGGCATACACCGCCAATTGCGCCACAAACAAGGGCTCGTTTTTGCTCACCAATTCACGCAAGCGCGCCAAACGGGTGTCGGCATTCTCGTAGAAATGGTCGCTGAGCGCGGCCGTGGCTACGGCGGCGTACAGCTCCATCTGGGGCGTGAGCGTGAAGGCGGCAGCGCCCTCGTGGTTAACGGTGGGCGCGCTGTTTCGAGAGAAGAAGTTGAAGCGCATAAGGTGGGTGTTTTGAAGGATGGAAAGCAGTATTTGAATTCAGTTTTTGAATTAATTATTCAGAAAAACCGATTTGATGTTCGTGTATCTAATTATTAATTTGAATTAGACGCACCTCTTCCGTTCAAATAAAAAATCGCTTTTATTTGGAAATTAAAAAGACGAAAAAACCCGGCTTTTTGTGGGCCGGGCTTTTCTATTTCGCGTGATTTACGCCGGGATTATCGACGTAACCAACAAAGAAGAAAAGCACGACCACACCGTTTCAGCGAGCCGCAATCGGGCCGGCGCTGGGGCTGCTGGGGCAGGTATTCGGGGCAGATGCGGTGCATGGATTGAATGGGTAAGCGGCTGTAAACCGGCTAACAACAAAAAACCCGAGCGTTATGGGCTCGGGCGGTGTCGGGCTTTAGCAGATGCTAAAATCAGGCAAACGTACCGAGCGGAAGCAGCTTTTCTGGCTGCATCTTATCCGAATTGCTGGTGAATATCAGGTGGCGGTACATGGTTGTTTGCTTTTGGTGCGACAAAGGTTGGTAATTAATTTTCATACAGCAAATTATTTTTGAAATTAATTATTAAATATTTCAACAAAATGCAAATCCGATTCTTTTAAGCAGTTTTAACGCTCAATTAATTTTCAAACAAATTCTGGTAACACAAACCTCCACCACCTATCCCTGGTATGTACAGCCACATGCCACGTCTCGCAACTTCCGACCACTACACCCTCACACTTCCCGAAGGGCACCGCTTCCCCATTGCCAAATATGCCCTGATTCGCGAGCAGTTGCTGTGGCAAGGCATTGCGGCAGCCGATGACTTCTACGAACCCGGCCTGTGCGCGGAGGAAGACGTGCTGCGGGTGCATACGGCGGAATACTGGCACAAAGTGCGCGACCTAAACCTGAGCCCCGCCGAAGTGCGGCGGCTGGGCCTGCCGCAAAGCCCGCAGCTGGTGCGGCGCTCGCTCAGCAGCAGCGCCGGCACCCTGCAATCGGCCCTGAAAGCGTTGCAGGATGGCGTAGGGCTGAACCTGGCCGGCGGTACCCACCACGCCTTTGCCGACCGCGGCGAGGGGTTTTGTGTACTCAACGACCAAGCCATTGCCGCCGCGCATTTGCTGGCTAACGACTTGGCGAAGCAGGTGCTAATTGTGGATTTGGACGTGCATCAGGGCGATGGCACGGCGGCTATTTTCGAGCACGAGTCGCGCGTGTTCACGTTTTCCATGCACGCCGGGGCCAATTACCCGCTCCGGAAGGAGAAGTCTGATTTGGACATTGCCCTGGAGCTGGGCACGGGCGATGAGGAATACCTGCGCCTGCTTCAGCACAACCTACCGAGGCTGCTGGCCCAGGTGCAGCCCAATTTCGTGTTCTACCAAGCAGGTGTGGACGTGCTGGCCACCGACAAGTTGGGCAAGCTGGCCCTGACCCCAGCGGGCTGCCGGCAGCGCGACGAACTGGTGCTGCGCCTGTGCCGCGAACACCAACTTCCTGTGGCCGTGAGCATGGGCGGCGGCTATTCCGAACGGCTGGCCGACATCGTGGATGCGCATTGCAACACGTTCCGGGTGGCGTTTGAGCTGTGGCCGTAAGCCGCACCCCGCCACGTCCCTACCTTTGCAACCCATGAAAAACGCTGCTTCTGCGCATCCCGCGCCCGTTACCGTACCCGTGCGGCTCGATGAAAAACCGGCGGGCTCCCCGGCCCAGCTGGCATTTCGGCAAGCCATTCTGGACGTTGAGAATTTGCGCGAGCGGCTGCGCGACCTGCGCGCCGAGCAGGCGGAAGCGCGGCGGCGCTACTGGCAGCAAGTAGGCCCCGCCGCTACCGCCGTGGTGGCCGCCCGCCGCAACTTATTTCCAACTTTAGAAGAATCCCTGCTGCTGGGCTATTTCAGCCGCTTGGAAGAAGAGCAGATTACGGAGTTGATTTTAGGAAATGCCCGGGCTTTGGAGGAACGGTTTGGCGAAGACGAAAGCGAGATAATTCGCAAATACGCCCCCGCCGCCCGCCGCAACAGCCGCGAGGCCCAAGCCAAGCCTGAGCCCCATGCCAAAGCCGAGACGCAGGAACAATACATCCCCGACCCCACCCTGCCGCCGCACGAGCAAGCCGCCGCCGCCGCTCGCGCCCGCCGCAAGTCCAAAGCGCAGCGCGCCAAGGATGAAGCCGAGCAAGCCGACCAGAAACAGCTCGAATCCAACGCCAAAACCATCTACCGCCAGCTTGCCCGCACCCACCACCCCGACCTGGAGCGCGACCCCGAAAAGCAGGCCGGCAAAACTGCCCAGATGCAGCGCATCACAGAGGCCTACGAGGCCGACGACCTCTACACCCTGCTGCAGCTGCTGGCCGAATCGGGCCCGGCCGATGCCGATTCGGACGATGTGCTGGCCCGTTACACCCGTGCCCTGCTTCAGCAGCAAATCACCCTAAAGCAGGAGATGAACGAGATGAAGTATGGCCCCACTGGCTTCCAAGGCGCTTCGGCCAAAAAGCAAGAGGCGGAGCTACGGCAACTGAAGCGCGACCTGCGGGCCGAAGCGGAATACGTGCAGCACGTTGGGACTCTGCTGCAAGAGCCGGATGGCTTGCGCGATGTGCTGCGCCAATTAGCCGCCGAAGGCATGAGCAGTATTTAAGCAAACCGCGAAACGGCAACCGCAGAACTACCCCCTTTATATCGGGCCCAGAATTAAGCAATAAATTCTACCGCCGCCTGCACCACGCCAGCATCGCGCATGATGCGGTTGTGGCCCAGGCCGCGCGTGGCGTGCAACACCGCGCCGGGCCAAGTAGCTGCAATGGCCCGCCCTTCCGAGAAAGGAATTATTTCGTCGTCCTCGTCGTGGATGACCAGCACTTTTTCGGCGCCAGTGCCGGGGCCGGCAACGGCGACGCCGAACGAATCGGCGGGCCGGCCGGTGGCCTGCTCCACGAACTGGGCAAACCGCGCCACGAAGTCATTGGACAGATACAGGAAATCGGCGAAGCGCCCGGCCACCTCCCGCGGGCCGATTGGGGCACTCAGCATCACCAAGCGTGGCAGGGGCACCCCAGCCGGCAGCCGCACCGGCAGGCCCGCCACCGAGGCCGCTCCAAACGAGTGCGCCACAACGGCCCGCACCTCGCCCACGGTATCAATCACCGCCTGCACCGCCCCGCCGAAAGCAGGAAGGGTGGTTTGCTTCCCGGCCGAAGCGCCGTGCGCGGGCCCATCCAGAGCCACCACGCGGTAGCCCGCCACCAGCAGCGGCTGCACCCAGGCCCGCCAGAAACTCGCCCGGTGCTCCCAGCCGTGCACCAGCACCACGGCCGGAGCCGCAGCCGGCCCCCACTCGTACACGGCCACAGAGCCGGTTTCGTAGGCAATGGTGCGGCGGCGCGCATCGGCCAGCGCCGGTGCTTCCCATGCCTTCTGAGGCAGGCGGCGGGGCGTGCAAAACAGCTTCCAGGCTTGTCGAAAAGCCAATTCCGGAGCTATTGCAGATAACACTTTCAACTGCATGCGCAGCCACTGCAGCCCAGCCGGAGGCGAGGGATAGCGCATCCGGGGCGCGGTTGAAGCAACGACAACATCGGCGTTATAATAATCCTGGGCAGGTGAGAAGGTATTGGTCATGGCAAGCAGGTAAGAGCGAAAAGAAGCACCGGATTATTCCCAATTAGAAAGACGGCAGCTCACACGAGCAATTCTAGCCGAAGTTGGCCTACGATGGTATGGTAAGGGGTTTCATCGTGGACCCGCGCCACCTGCAGGGCCCCGGCGAGGGTCGTGAGCACCTGCACGGCCTTGGCCGAAGGGCTGCCCACAAACCGGAGTGCGCCGGTAGCCTTTCCCACTGCCAATACCTGGGCCAACCACGCCGTCAGCTCTCCATTGAAAGTGCGGAGTTCGGCTTGCATGGCGGGCGGCAAGGTGCGAAAATCAGCCGCCAACGCGCCAAACAGGCACACGCGGCACTCTTGGCGCGCGTGGTTATCATACACCGCGAACAGGGCTTCGAGCTGCTCCGCGGGCGGCAAGTCGGCTACGCGGGGCAGGTCGCGCCACTTGCGCAGGCGCTTGAGCTGGCGCGTTACAATGGCGGTGCCCAAGTCGTCTTTACTAGGAAAATAGTAATGAATGGCGGCAGGCTTCACGCCCAACTCCCGCGCGATGTGCTGGTAGCTAAACGCATTGTAACCGCGCTCCATCAACAAGCCCCCGGCTAAGTCGAGAATGCGGGTTCGGGTGTCAAACGCCAGAGTGGCTTGCGGGTTTTGAGCATTCATAACTGGGCAAATATAACACTTACTAACTAATAAGTAAGTGTAAGTTTGAACATCAAAAAAGCCCTCCTGAAATCAGGGAGGGCTTTTTTGATGTTCAAACAAATTCAGCTATTACTCTTCCGCCTGCAGTCCCAACGCATCCACGGCTGCTTGCACGGCCTCGGCTCGATAGGCGGGTGCCGTGGCCGGGGCCTTCAGCAAACGCAGCAACCGCTGGTACTTGGTGCGGCCTTCGGCGAGCATTTGCTCGCTCACTTCAATGGTGAACACACTGAACGGCTCCACTTTCTGCACGCCCACCAGCAAAAACCGCTCGGCCCGCATGGCATCGGTGTAGAAGGCCGCTTGGCGGTCGTAATCATAGGCCGAGCATTGCCAGAGGAAATGGTCGGCGTCGCGGGCCATGGTGGTTTTGAAGTCGATGATGGTGAAGGGCTGGTCGGGCTGGTCGACCACCAGGTCGGCGCGCAGCTTGCACAGCGTATCGGTTTCGGGCTCCGTGAAAAGCACGCTGGTTTCGGGAATGCCTTGGGTGAGCAGCTCGGCTAGTTGGCTGTTGAGTTTGACGCCCTCGACTAGCCACCAGACCAGCGTATCGTTGAGACCAGGCTGGCCGGCTACGTACTCCGCCGGCTCGAGCAGGGCGGTGTGAAAGGCGGTACCAAAGCTGAGGGCGCCTTCGTTGGAGCTGGTTTGGGGGCGAGGCGGGCGCCCATCCAACGCATCGCGCAGGCGCGAGAGGTCGGAATTGGCAATGGCGGGCAGGGCCCGGTAAGTATCGTAGTCAAGGCGCAGCAAATCGGGCCGGCGGAACGGAACAGCGGAATCGGGCATAGGTGAAAAGGTAACAGAAAAAAGCACAGAATGGCTCTGCTTAAACCCTACGCCGTCCCCAAGCCCGCGGTTATGCGGCCACCTGCGTACTTCGTTTCAATACGTTGCGCATCCATTCATTTTTTTCACTGCACCATGGCTTCCTGGGTTCCTTACGCGTTGCTTTCGGCCCTCTTTGCGGCCCTCACCGCCATTTTTGCCAAGGCAGGCATTCGGGGGGTCGATTCTGATTTGGCAACGGCCATTCGCACGGTGGTCATCTTGGTGCTGGCCTGGGGCATTGCGCTGGCGCGGGGTGCCACGAGCGGGCTACCCGACTTGAGCGGGCGTACCTGGCTTTTTTTAGGGTTGTCAGGCTTGGCCACCGGGGCCTCGTGGCTATGCTATTTCCGCGCCTTGCAGCTAGGACCAGTGAGCAAAGTTGCGCCCGTCGATAAATTGAGCGTAGCCTTAGCCCTGCTGCTTGCGGTGGTATTTCTGGGCGAAACTATTTCGGCCCGCGGCATGCTGGGGGCGGTGCTTATTTTGGCCGGCACCGTTGTGCTGGTGTGGTCTTGATGCTGAATAAAGCCCAGCCTACTCCCCTACTGCTGCATTGGCCAGTAAAGCACTCTGCGATTTCCAGCGCTGAATCTTGCCCGCAATTTCTGCCAGGCCGGGGTTGTGGATGCTGCCCAAATGCGTGGTTTGAAACTCACGGTGCGGCACGTAGCTGCCGTCTTCCACCGCGCGTCCCACCTGCTGATAGGCATCGCGAAACGGCACCCCAGCAATTATCAACTGGTTGATGTTTTCAACGGAGAAAATAGGGTCGTATTTGGCCTGGTCGATGATACCGGACTTAATCTTGATTTCGGGCAGCGCAAACAGCAAAATATCAAGCAGGTCCACGAACTGCATCATCGGCCCAAACAGCAGCTCCTTCAGCAGCTGAAAGTCGCGGTGGTAGCCGCTGGGCAGGTTGCTGGTGGCCAGAATAATGTCGTTGGGTAGCGCCTGGAGGCGGTTGGCGTGGCCGCGCACCAGCTCAAACACATCGGGGTTTTTCTTGTGCGGCATGATGCTGGAGCCCGTCGTAAACTCCTTCGGCAAGGTCACAAAGCCCAAATCCTGGCTGTTGTACATCACCAAATCATACGCCAGTTTGCCCAGCGTGCCTGCGGCCCCGGCAATGGCAAAGGCCAGTGTTTTTTCGGTTTTGCCGCGCAGCATTTGCGCGCCCACCGCACTCACGGCCACGTTGCCGAAACCCATTTCCCGCGTCGTCATTTCCCGGTCAATCGGGAAGCTGCTCCCAAAGCCCGCGCCGGAGCCCAGCGGGTTTTGGTCGGCCACCGTGTGCGCGGCCTCAAACAAGCTCAAATCCAACAGCAAATGCTCGGCGTAGGCCGAAAACCACAGCCCGAAGCTGCTCGGCATGGCCGCCTGAAAGTGGGTGTAGCCCGGCAAAATATCCGCCTGGTGCACTTCGGCTTTTTTCAGCAGCACCTCCGCCAACGTAATAATCTTGGCCGCAACGCGTTCCGTGTAATCCTTGATAAACAGCTGAATGGCCGTCAGCACCTGGTCGTTGCGCGAGCGGGCCGTGTGGATTTTCTTGCCTGCGTCGCCGAATTTTTCGGTTAGATAGAATTCGATTTTAGAGTGCACGTCCTCGAAATCCTCGCCAATGACGAAGTTACCCGCCGCTATTTCAGCCGCTAGCTCGTCCAGCCCTTGTTGCAGCTGCTGGTTTTCGGCCTCGCTGAGCAGGCCCACCGCAGCCAGCATGTTGGCCTGCGCCCGGGATGCCTGCACGTCGAACGGCGCCAGATAAAGGTCTAGCTCACGGTCGTGCCCTACGGTGAACTGCTCGATTTTCTTGTCGACGGCAATGCCTTTTTCCCAGATTTTCATGCGGGCAAAGGTAGGACGGCCCCCAATAGTTGCCAGCTTAAGCCTCTTACAGGGGCATTAACTACCCGCAAAAATTAACGCAAAATACCCGGCAATTTGGCGTAATCATCTAGCCAGCTAGCCCGTAGAAGCCGCTATTTTGGGTTCTTCACCAGTTCTCCAACGCCATGTAGAAAATCACCACCTTCCTGAGCTACAACGACCAGGCCGAGGCTGCCGCGAAGCTGTACACCAGCATTTTCAAAGATTCCGCCATCACCAACACCACCTACTACACCGTCATACATCGCCATAAACAGCGGGTCCCATTTCACCTTTACCGATGGCATTTCGCTTTCCGTGAGCTGCGAAAACCAAGCTGAAATCGACGAATTATGGGCCAAGCTAACCGCCGGTGGCGACAAACCGGGCCCGTGCGGCTGGCTCAAAGACCGGTTTGGCGTGTCGTGGCAAATCACCCCGGCCAACATCGGCAAGCTGCTGCGCGACAAGAACCCGGAACGCGCCAAACGTAAAACTGCTGCCCTCATGCAAATGCACGAAATTGACATTGCCGCGCCCGAACAGGCGTGAGATTACAATTTATAGCTCTAACCCGAGCAACAACTCGATGTAATCACGAATTCCGGCGCGTATTTCACTTAGCAAAATAAATTCGTCCGGAGTGTGAGAGCGGGCGCTTTCTCCCGGGCCTATTTTCAAGGTCTGAAATGGCATCATCGACTGGTCCGAGAGCGTGGGCGAGCCGTACACCTGCTTGCCCATTGCCACGCCTTTGCGCACCAACGGATGGTTTTCGCTAATGCGTGAAGAATTGAGATGCGTGGAGCGCGGCACTATTTCCGACTGCAGATTAGCGCGGATAATTTCGACTATTTCAGCATTCTGGTACAGTTCATTGGTCCGCACATCAATTACAAATTGGCAGCGGTCCGGCACCACATTGTGTTGCGTGCCGGCGCTTATCTGCGTCACCGTCGTCTTCACCGCACCCAGGAATGGTGATATCTTGGGAAACTGATAGCCGCGTAGCCATTGAATATCGTCCAGCGCTTTATAAAGCGCATTCTCGCCTTCTTCTCGGGCGGCGTGGCCGGTTTTTCCATAGGCAGTGGCATCGAGCACAATCAGGCCTTTTTCCGCAATGGCGAGGTTCATCCCCGTTGGTTCGCCCACAATGCCCAAGTCGATTTTTCCCAACGCTGGCAACACGCTCCTAATGCCATTGGCACCCGAAATTTCCTCCTCCGCAGTAATTGCGCAAATCAAATTAAACGCATTTTGCTGCTTCTGAAAATACAGAAACACAGCCAGCAAACTCACAGCCGAAGCACCCGCGTCGTTGCTCCCCAGCCCAATTAATTTATCCCCTTCCACCACCGCTCCGAAAGGGTCGTAATTCCAACCCGCACCCGCTTTTACCGTGTCATGATGTGAATTCAGCAGCACCGTCGGCTTGCGGGCATCAAAATGCGTAGATACGGCCCACACATTGTTTTTCTGTCGCTTAGCATCAACTCCATGCGCCGCCAAAAACTCCTGAATCAAGTCCGCTGTGTTGGATTCTTCGCGCGAAAACGAAGGCGTTTTAATTAGCCGAATTAATAAGCCAACGGCATCATTACTCAACTGACTAATTATTTCAGACATAAAGTCGTATTCAGGGCATCATCGATGTAAAGCGCATGCTCAATTATTACTTTATCAACGCCAAACTGCAAGGCATCAAACGCACTTTCTAATTTGGGCAACATGCCATCCGCAATTATTCCGCTTTCTCTCAGCTCAGCATAGTCGAACAGGTTTATTCTGGTGATAACCGAGTTTTCATCCGATATATCAGCTAAAACGCCCCGTTTCTCAAAGCAGAAATGCAGCTCCACCTTATATTCTTTGCTCAATGCCTTTGCCACCGAAGCAGCAATGGTATCGGCGTTGGTATTTAATAATTGTCCTTGTCCATCGTGGTTAATGGGGCAGAATACGGGCGTCATTCCCATGGCTAAGAACTGGTGAATGCTCGCCGTGTTAATGCTCTCCTCATTCAGGTCGCCAACAAATCCATAGTCTACCTCCCGCACCGGGCGCTTCCTGGCCAGAATCACGTTGCCATCGGCGCCGGTAAGGCCCAGCGCATTAACCCCCATACTTTGCAGCGCAGCCACTATCTGCTTGTTAGTTTTACCCGCATAAAACATCGTCACGATATCGAGCGTGGCTTCATCGGTGATGCGTCGCCCGTTCAGCATGCGGGGCGCAATGCCCAAATTGGCCATCATCTCGCTGGCGCCCTTGCCACCACCGTGCACCAGTATTTTGGGGCCGCCCACTTTGGCAAAGAGCCGTAAAAACTCCAGCAAATCCGGCACGTGGTCGATAATGCCACCGCCTATTTTAAATATCTTCAGCTGGGGCTTCATTACAACTTTTTTTGGTGGGCAACGCCAGCCGGGCAGGTGGCAGTTTCAAAAAATAAGAGGGGAAACATTGCATGCAAAAGTAGGACCTTTTACATTTGCGGCAGATTTGAACCACTTGGGTCGACCCCTCGTTAAAGCGTCCAAACCAATAATTCTCCGCCATGACCGTCTCGGTTTATTTGCCTACTCCGCTTGCCCCTGCCGCTTGGCCAGGTGTTGCTGGTGTTTGCAAAACCGCTTGCGTTTTGGTGCGACGACCCTAGCGGCTTCAGCAGCCGCATGTTGGCCCCTTGGCCAGCCCTTTTGAGCCGGGTTAGTATCCGCTCAACTTACAGACAGGTTTGGGCTTTAGCAGGAATTCCCCGTATAAACTTACGGACGGGGTTTCCGGACAGCCGCGCATCTATCCCTAAGTATTTTATAATCAATGACAATACGGGTTGCAACGGAAGCGGACGAACAGTACGCTGAACAATTATGCCAATGGTACGTCGAGTCGGCCAAAACGCGGGGCACCGGCATCGCCAAGCGCGAGCCTTCATATGTGGCCCAGAAAATGGCCAGCGGCGACGGCGTTATCGCCTTCGTTGATGACGAGTTAGCCGGCTTCTGCTACATTGAAACCTTTGATGACAAGACCTTTGTCGTCAACTCGGGCCTGATTGTAAACGCCGAAATCCGCAAGGGCGGCGTGGGCCGGGCTATCAAGCAGGCCGTGTTCGAACTTTCGCGCACCAAGTACCCGCAGGCCAAGATTTTCGGCATCACGACCAGCTTGGCCGTGATGAAAATCAACACGGATTTGGGTTATGAGCCCGTGACTTTCTCGGAGCTGACCACCAGCGAAGACTTCTGGAAGGGCTGCAAAAGCTGCAAAAACTACAGCATCCTGATGGAGAACGAGCGCAAGATGTGTCTCTGCACCGGCATGCTCTATGACACGCCCGAAAAGCAGTTGGTGCAGGTTCAAGTGCCTGACTTTGCCGTCCTCACCCCCACCCTGCCCCTTCCCCAAAACCCCGCTACTGAAACCGATTCTGCACTATAAATAATGAAGAAAAAAGCTATTCTCGCCTATAGCGGCGGCCTCGACACCTCGTTTTGCGCCGTGTATTTGTCGCGCGACCTCGACCTGGAAGTCCACACGGTAATTGTCAATTCCGGCGGCTTCACGGCTGAGGAACTGGCCGCCATTGAGAAGCGTGCCTACGAATTGGGTTCGGTGAAGCACGAGGTGATTGATGTGACCACGCGCTTTTATCAGGACTGCCTGCGCTACCTGCTGTTCGGCAACGTGCTGAAAAACGACACCTACCCGCTGAGCGTGAGTGCCGAGCGCATGTTCCAGTCGCTGGCCATTGCCGAGTATGCGCGCGCCAACGAAGCAGATTACATCGTGCACGGCAGCACCGGCGCCGGCAACGACCAGGTGCGTTTCGACGTAGCGTTCTCGGTTATCGCACCCAAAACGGAAATCCTCACGCCCATCCGCGACCTCAAACTCTCGCGCCAGGCCGAGATTGAGTATCTGCAAAAAGCTGGCTTCGAAATGAGCTGGGAAAAGGCGAAGTATTCTATTAATAAAGGCATCTGGGGCACCAGCGTGGGCGGCGTCGAGACACTGACTTCGCACGAGGCCCTGCCCGAAAGTGCTTACCCGTCGCAATTGCAGCGGCAGGATTCGGAACGCGTGGAAATCACGTTCGAAAAAGGGGAACCCGTGGCGCTGAACGGCGAGACGCTGGACCCGGTAGCGCTGATTCAAAAGTTGAATGAACTGGGCTCGGCATTCGCCATCGGCCGCGACACGCATGTGGGCGATACCATCCTAGGCATCAAAGGCCGCGTGGGTTTTGAAGCGCCTGCGCCGCTCATCCTCATCAAGGCGCACCACTTGCTGGAGAAGCACACCAGCACCCGCTGGCAGCTGCTGCATAAGGACTATATCGCCAACTGGTACGGCACGCTGCTGCACGAGGCCCAATACCTCGACCCAGTGATGCGCGACATGGAAGCCTTCCTAGAATCGTCGCAGAACCACGTGTCGGGCAAGGTATTCGTGCAACTCAAACCCTACCAGTTCGACCTGCTCGGCATCGAGTCGAAATACGACATGATGCAGTCGAAAGTGGCCACTTACGGCGAGGAAAACAACGCCTGGGATGCCCGTGACGCTCGTGGTTTCATCAAGATTTTCGGCAACCAGCTGAAAATTAGCGCCAGCCTGCACGATGAAAATTAAGGCCGGCATTGTGGGCGGGGCCGGCTATACCGCTGGCGAGCTTATTCGCATTCTGCTTAACCACGAGTTCGTAGAGTTGGGCGGCATCGTCAGCTCGTCGAATGCCGGCAACCCCGTGTACCAGGTGCACGACGACCTGGTGGGCGAAACGGACTTGGCTTTCACCTCCGAATTGGCCGGTGATGAAGACGTGGTATTTCTGTGCCTGGGCCACGGCAATTCCAAAGCCTGGCTACAAAAAAACACTCTGCCCGAAACCACCCACGTCATCGACCTGAGCAACGACTTCCGCCTGAACGCGGATGCCGAGTTCGAAGGCCGCGAGTTTGTGTATGGCCTGCCGGAGCTAAATAAAGCCCGCATCCAGCAGGCCCAAAGCATTGCCAACCCAGGCTGCTTCGCTACCGCCATTCAGTTGGCGCTGCTGCCACTGGCTAAGGCTGGCAAGCTCACCGACGACATCCACGTGTCGGCCATCACTGGCTCAACCGGCGCGGGCCAGAGCCTGTCGGAAACGGTGCATTTCTCGTGGCGCACCAACAACGTGTCCATCTACAAGCCCTTCACGCACCAGCACCTCGGCGAAATCGGCGAGAGCCTGGCGCAGCTGCAGCCGCAATCAGAAGCGGAGATTCACTTCATCCCCTACCGTGGCAATTTCTCGCGGGGCATTTTCGCCAGCGTATACACACCATCTGAATTGACGCAGGACGAGGCGCGGGAGCTGTATAAGCAGTTTTATGCCGACGCGCCGTTCACCACGGTGTCGGACAAGGAAATTCACCTCAAGCAGGTGGTGAATACAAACAAATGCCTGCTGCACGTGCAGAAACAGGGCAAGCAGTTGCTCATTACCTCGGTTATTGACAATCTGGTAAAGGGCGCTTCGGGCCAGGCGGTGCAGAATATGAACCTGATTTTTGGCCTGCCCGAAACGACAGGCCTCAACCTTAAATCGGTGCTTTTCTAATGGAGCTTTTCAACGTTTATCCCCTCGTCAACATCACGCCGGTAAAGGCGCTCGGCGCCAAGCTGTGGGACGACCAGGGCCAGGAATACCTGGATTTCTACGGCGGCCACGCCGTTATTTCCATCGGTCACAGCCACCCGCACTACGTGCAGCGCCTCACCGAGCAGCTGCAGAACATCGGCTTCTATTCCAACTCGGTGCAGATTCCGATTCAGACGCAGCTGGCGCACAAGTTGGGCCAGGTATCGGGCTACGACGATTACGCGCTGTTTCTGTGCAACTCGGGGGCCGAAGCCAACGAGAATGCGCTGAAGCTGGCCTCCTTCCACACCGGCAAAACCCGCGTGGTGGCGTTTAAAGGCGCGTTTCACGGCCGCACCTCGGGCGCGGTGGCCGCCACCGACAACCCTAAAATCGTGGCCCCCTTCAATGCCGGCCACGCCATCAGCTTCGTCGATTATGACCTGAAGGCGGTGGCCGAAATCCTGCGCGGCGGCGATGTCTGCGCCGTCATTATCGAGCCCATTCAGGGCGTGGGCGGAATCATCATGCCTTCTGATGACTTCCTGCAGGGGCTGTCGCTGCTGTGCGGCGCGCACAACGTGCTGCTCATCGCCGACGAAGTGCAGAGCGGCTACGGCCGCAGCGGCAAGTTTTTCGCGCACCAGCACGCCGGCATCCGGCCCGATATCATTTCCGTGGCCAAGGGCATGGGCAACGGCTTTCCCATCGGCGGCATCCTGATTGCGCCCCATCTGAAAGCCTCCTACGGCCTGCTGGGCACCACCTTCGGCGGCAACCACCTGGCCTGCGCCGCCGCCCTGGCCGTGCTCGAAGTCGTCGAGAACGAACACCTGCTGGCCCACGCCACCGAAATGGGCGACTACCTCCGCACCGAACTGCTGGCCCACGCCGGCGCCGAAGAAATCCGCGGCCGCGGTCTGATGGTGGGCATCAAATACGATTTCCCCATCAAAGAAATCCGCGACCAGCTGCTCGCCGAACACCACATTTTCGTGGGCAACGCCTCCGACCCCACGGTACTCCGGCTGCTGCCACCGCTCAACATCACGAAGGCCGAAATCAACCGGTTTTTGCAGGCGCTGTACACACTTATTCCGGCCGAAGTGAGGAATTGAGCGGCCGGGGGCCTAACTTGCAGCCTTAATGAGTAGCACGACGAAGTTCACGAGCCCGGCTCCCCTTCTGATAAGCTGCCCGCTGCCATTGGCCCCCGTTGCGCAGCCGTCGGCCGGCTCTTTCCGCGAAAGAGCGGCCACTCCCGTTTCCATCCCGCAGTTGTGCCCGCCCGATTTCCCGATGCCTGACATCTGGAATCGGCAGTACGTGGAGCCGATTGATTTACACGCTTTCGCTCCCGTTCGGCATCCCTCCTGCATCGGCTGGAACAGACCCCTGATTTATGGTTCTGTTCCAGCCGAAATTGTATCGGGCCGGCTGCAAAAGTCGCGGAACGAAACACGAGAACGGTGTAGAGACGCGACACTTCGCGTCTCGTCGTTAAACGGCCCGCCACACACCCAACCCCGACAACGTTAGCAACGATTGAGACGCGAAGTATTGCGTCTCTACATTCCCTCCCTATAAATGTCCCAAACCGTAAAACTCATCCTCGAAGACGGCACCGAAATCCAGGGCGAATCCTTCGGCGCGTTCACCTCAGCCGCGGGCGAAGTGGTGTTCAGCACGGCCATGACCGGCTACCCCGAAAACCTCACCGACCCGTCCTTCGCCGGCCAGATTCTGGTGCTCACCTACCCCATGGTGGGCAACTACGGCGTGCCCGGCGAGGAGCTGTACGAGTCGATTTCGAAGATTTTCGAGTCGGATAAGATTCACATTGCCGGCCTCGTGGTGAACTACTACTCCGAGGAGCACAGCCATTGGAACGCCGCCAAAAGCCTCGGCGACTGGCTCAAGGAGTACAACATCCCCGGCATTTTCGGCGTCGATACCCGCATGCTCACCAAGAAGCTGCGCGAGAAAGGCGCCATGCTGGGCAAAATCGTGGCCGAAACCGACGTACCCCTGCACGACCCCAACCTTGAAAACCTGGTGGCCCAGGTGAGCCCGGCCGGCGTGCAGCACTACGGCAGCGGCCAGCACAAAATCGTGCTTGTGGACTGCGGCACCAAAACCAACATCATCCGCTGCTTCCTGGAGCGCGACGTGGAGCTGATTCGGGTGCCCTGGGACTACGATTTCACGACCCTCGACTACGACGGCCTGTTCCTGAGCAACGGCCCCGGCGACCCCAAAATGTGCGAAGCCACCATCCAACACCTCCAGAAAGCCCTGCAACAGGACAAGCCGATTTTCGGCATCTGCCTGGGCAGCCAGCTCATGGGCCTGGCCGCGGGCGGCGACACCTTCAAGCTGAAATACGGCCACCGCAGCCACAACCAGCCCGTAAAGCTCACCGGCACCCAGCACTGCTACATCACCAGCCAAAACCACGGCTTTGCAGTCGACACTGCCACCCTGCCCGCTGAGTGGGACATTCTATTCGAGAACCTGAACGACGGCACCTGTGAAGGCATCAAGCACAAAACCAAGCCATTCTTTTCCACCCAGTTTCACCCCGAAGCCGCCGGCGGCCCGCAGGATACGGAGTTCCTGTTTGATGACTTTTTGAAAGCGGTGGTAGAGTATAAAGCATCAAAGTAGTACGGACGAAAATGAGCGTCAGGCAGAGCGTAGCAAAGCATCTCGCTCGAATCGCCATTTGCAGCCACTTTACCTGACCTTCTTTGCTTCAACTTTGTCACTTCTCGGCGCACTATTCACATGCAGGTAAAAGACAGACCCTTCCCAAACTGGGGATACTTACTAATAGGAGCGTTAGCTTTTGCAGTGTTCTGCTTTGCCAAATACATGGGACAGCAAACGGTTCTGAAAGCCGTGCTGGGTGAGCCAGGTGACCTAGTTAATGATGCCATGAGTTCGGCTCGAGTTTCTCCCAGCATAACCAGTAGAACCGGGAGAATAACCGGCAGAAACTTCAAGGTTGAAGATATGAGTGCTACGAAAGACACCCTACTCTTCCGCTTTGTATTAGATGGTGAGCAGGCCGATGCCGCAATAAAAATCTGGACGACCAAACGACCGTCCGGCAAGTGGGAAATCGTGAAAAGCGACACCCTTTTTACCAAGTAGAGACCCTAGCTACGTGAACAATCGGCGGTAGCCGACTTCGCACAACTGCCTTTTAACATCACCGCACGAGCGGGCTGTTACCCAATCCTTAGAATGAACAAACCCAACAAAGTTCTCATCCTTGGTTCCGGCGCGCTGAAAATTGGCGAGGCCGGGGAGTTCGATTATTCCGGCTCGCAGGCCCTCAAGGCGCTGAAGGAGGAAGGCATCCGCACCATCCTCATCAACCCCAACATTGCCACCGTGCAAACGTCGGACAACATTGCCGACGACGTGTATTTCCTGCCCGTGACGCCCTACTTCGTGGAGGAAGTCATCAAAAAAGAGCAGCCCGATGGCATTCTGGTGGCCTTTGGCGGCCAAACGGCGCTGAACTGCGCCGTGGCCCTGTATCGCGCTGGCGTATTCGAGAAGTATAACGTGAAGGTGCTGGGCACGCCCGTGCAGAGCATCATCGACACCGAGGACCGGGATATTTTCAAGGAGAAGCTGGAGCAGATTGGCGTGCTCTGTGCCCGCAGCGTGGCCGTGACCACGATGGACGACGCGCTGGCGGCGGCCGAGAAAATCGGCTTCCCCATCATCGTGCGGGCGGCCTTTGCGCTGGGCGGGCTGGGCAGCGGCTTCGCCAACAACATGGACGAGTTGCGGACACTGGCCCAAAAATCCTTCACTACTTCCGACCAGATTCTGGTGGAAGAATCCTTGAAGGGCTGGAAGGAAGTGGAGTACGAAGTGGTGCGCGATGCCTATGATAACTGCATCACGGTCTGCAACATGGAAAACTTCGACCCCATCGGCATTCACACCGGCGAGAGCATCGTGGTGGCCCCGTCCCAAACGCTGAGCAACCGCGAGTACCACAAGCTGCGCAGCATCGGCATCAAGACCATTCGCCACCTGGGCATCGTGGGCGAATGCAACATTCAGTACGCGCTGGACCCCGTTTCGGAGGATTACCGCGTGATTGAGGTGAATGCGCGCCTGTCGCGCTCCTCAGCGCTGGCCTCCAAGGCCACGGGCTACCCGCTGGCTTTCGTGGCCGCCAAGCTGAGCCTAGGCTACTCACTGGCCGACCTGAAAAACAGCGTCACGCAAACCACGTCGGCCTTCTTCGAGCCGGCGCTCGACTACGTGGTGGTAAAGCTGCCGCGCTGGGACTTGGGCAAGTTCGCGGGCGTTAACCGCCAGATTGGCAGCGCCATGAAGAGCGTGGGCGAGGTCATGGCCATCGGCAAATCCTTCGAGGAAGCCATCCAGAAAGGCCTGCGGATGCTGGACACCGGCAAGCGCGGCTTCGTGGCCAACCGGCCCGAGGACGAGCTGGACCACACTGCCATCGACCAACTCCTGAGCGAGCCGAACGAGGAGCGCATCTTCGCCATCAACAGTGCTTTTGAGGCCGGCTACACGCTGGAGCAAGTGCATGACTTGACCAAGATTGACCATTGGTTTTTGCAGCGCCTCTACGTCATTTTCGAGCTGGGCAACCAGCTCGCCGCCGGCCGCAGCGCGGGCCTGGACGGACTGGAAACCAAGCTGCTGCGCGACGTGAAGAAGGCCGGTTTTTCCGACCAACAGATTGCCGTGAAGCTGCTGGGCGAAGGCGACGTGAAAGCCGATGAGCTGCTAGTGCGCGCCCGCCGCAAGGCCCTGGGCGTGCTGCCCGTGGTGAAGCAGATTGACACGCTGGCGGCCGAGTTTCCGGCTAAAACCAACTACCTCTACACCACTTACCACGGCACCGAAAACGACCTGACGCGCGAAACCGCGCAGTCGGTGGTGGTGCTGGGCTCGGGTGTGTACCGCATCGGCTCGTCGGTGGAATTTGACTGGTGCGGCGTGCAGGCCGTGCAAACAGCCGCCGAAGAAGGCTACAAAACCATCATTATCAACTACAACCCTGAAACTGTTTCGACCGACTACGACGTCTCGGACCGTCTGTATTTCGAGGAGCTGAGCTTCGAGCGGGTGATGGATATTCTGGATTTTGAGCAGCCAGAGGGCGTCATTCTCTCCACAGGCGGCCAGATTCCTAACAACCTCGCCACCCGCCTGGCCGAGGCAGAAGCGCCCATCCTAGGCACCGCCCCGGCCCGCATCGACGAGGCCGAAAACCGCCACAAGTTCTCCAGCATCATGGACGAGCTGGGCATTGCGCAACCGCGCTGGAAAGAGCTGACCTCGCTGGATGCCATGTACGAGTTCGTGCGTGAAGTCGGCTTCCCGGTGCTTATCCGGCCGAGCTACGTGCTGTCGGGCGCAGCGATGAACGTGGTTTCCAATAATTTCGAGTTGGAAGCTTTCCTACAAACCGCCGTGGATGTGAGCGACGAATACCCCGTAGTGGTGTCGGAATTTATCCAGGAAGCCAAGGAAATTGAGCTGGATGCCGTAGCCGACCACGGCGAAATCGTGAGCTATGCCATCTCGGAGCACGTGGAGTTTGCCGGCGTGCACTCCGGCGACGCCACCATGTATTACCCGCCCCAGCGGGTGTACGTGGGCACCATCCGCAAGCTCAAAATTATCGCCGAAAAGATTGCCAAGCGCTACGAAATCAGCGGCCCATTCAACATTCAGTTCCTGGAAAAAAACGGCGAAATCCGAGTAATTGAATGCAACATCCGGGCCTCGCGCAGCTACCCGTTCGTGTCGAAAGTATCGGGCAACAACCTCATCAAAAAGGCCACTCAGGTGCTGCTGGGCAAGAAAGTAGAGCGTGACGAAAGCGAGCGGGTCTACGACCTGCCCTTCGTGGGCGTGAAGGCCCCGCAGTTCTCCTTCACCCGCCTGCCCGGCGCCGACCCGGTGATGCGCGTTGACATGGTGAGCACCGGCGAAGTCGGCTGCCTGGGCGACACCGCCGAGGAAGCCCTGCTGAAATCGATGCTGAGCGTGGGCTACAAAATCCCGCAGAAAACCGTGCTGATTTCCGGCGGCCCCATCATCTCCAAAGTGGCGCTGCTCGCGCCCGCCGCGCTGCTCATAAAAAAGGGCTACACCGTGTACGCCACGCAAGGCACGCACCGCTTCTTCGCCGAAAACGGCATCCCCAGCAGCCTGCTCTTCTGGCCCAATGAGCTGCAGGAGCCCAACGTGCTGACATATCTGAAGGAAAAGAAAATAGACCTGGTCATCAACATCCCCAAAAACCTGTCGAAAGGCGAGCTGGACAATGATTACAAAATCCGCCGCACGGCCGTGGATTTCGGCGTTGGTTTGCTGACGAATGCGCGGCTGGCGAAGGCGTTTATCCAGGCCTTCTGCTCGCTGGAAATGAAGGATTTGAAGATTAAAAGCTGGAACGAGTATAAGACGATGTAAATCGGCAGAACAACAGCGAAAACAACTTTTATATTGAGCGTCATGCTGAGCGGAGCCGAAGCATCTCTACCGCGAGAGTAACTATTTACTACTGCGGTAGAGATGCTTCGACTGCGCTCAGCATGACGTTCTTTTTGACACTGAAAAACCCATGAAAAACTTCACCTCCTTCGCCGATGCAGGCGACTACAAAGCCCTGTTGCAGCAAGCCTTGGAAATCAAAGCTAACCCCTACGGCTACCAGCACATCGGGCGTAACAAAACCGTCGGCCTCATTTTCTTCAACCCCAGCCTGCGCACCCGGCTCAGTTCGGTGAAAGCGGCCTACAACCTGGGCGCGCAAGCCTGGGTACTCAACGCCGGGGCCGACTCCTGGACCCTGGAAATGGCCGATGGCGCGGTGATGAACGGCGGCACCCAGGAGCACATCAAGGACGCCATTGCGGTGATGAGCCAGTACTGCGACGTGCTGGGCGTGCGCACCTTCCCCACCCTCAAGGACAAGGCCGAGGACTATGGCGAAGTCGTCTTCAACAAGATTCTGCAATACGCCACTGTGCCCGTCATCAGCCTGGAAAGCGCCACGCTGCACCCCTTGCAGTCGTTCGCTGACCTCATTACGGTGGCCGAAACCAAGCAGAAGGAGCGTGTGAAAGTGGTGCTTACCTGGGCTCCGCACGTGCGCGCCCTGCCCCAGTGCGTGCCCAATTCCTTCTGCGACTGGTTCTCAGAAATCGACTGGGTCGATTTCGTCATCACCCACCCCGAGGGCTACGAGCTGGACCCCAAATTCACCAAAGGGGCCCGCATCGAATACGACCAGAAAATAGCGCTGGAGGGCGCCGACTACGTTCAAGCCAAAAACTGGAGCAGCTACCAGGATTACGGCCAGGCGCTCACCAACAACCCGGACTGGATGCTCACGCCACTCCACATGTCTTACACTGACCGGGCCAAATTCCTGCACTGCCTTCCCGTACGCCGCAACGTGGAAGTATCCGATGCCGTGCTCGACTCTCCCGGTTCGCTCATCATTCAGGAAGCCGGCAACCGGACCGTCTCCATGCAAACTGTACTACACGAAATGTTGAAGTAGCCATTTGCACGCTGCAATGAAAAGGCCCCGCAGAATAAACTTCTGCGGGGCCTTTCTGGGTTTAGACATTTCTCAAAATTCCGCGCCCAAAAGCCAGCTGCGGCTGTGCCGTCAGCCCCAAAGAAAAAGCCCCAACCTGTTTCCAGATTGGGGCTTTTGCTGTGATCCCGCTGGGATTCGAACCCAGGACCCGTCCCGCTGTTAGCGGGCTAATTTATTATCTGATTTGCAATATCTTACGTAGTTTAGAGAGCTGAACCAAGTCTTTTTTCACAAAATATAAACTTGTCTAGTAACCATTCTAGCTGCATAGCGCTATCTTGCTATTATTAGTACTAATCCAAGATAATCATGCAAACCAGGGCATTCCTACGCAAGGCCAACCGGCTAGGCGAATCACCCATCCACGTCTGGTATACCCATAAGACGGTGTACTTCTCTCACGCCACAGGGCTATCCATCGCCGAAAGCAAATGGGATAAAACAAAGGGATGCGTTAGGGAGTGCTACAAAGAATCTGGTTCGGTCAACCTGCTCATTGGTGACCTACGCTTTCGCCTGATGGAATGCGCTCGTCATCTCCTGCTTTGTGGCATTGAGCCAACCATCGAAGCTGTTCGAGCCCGCTTCCAAGGCGGTGAGTTGGTTGCTACGCCAGTTACACTAGCAGCCACAGTTACTGAAGCTACTATTGTGCCGCTGGTGATCAGCAAGCCCGCCCAGCCCACGTTTGAAAAAATGCTAGCCAAGTATCATGTCGATAGCCTCCATGTCACAGAGGGCACCAAGAAGCAGCGGCTCGCCTTCGTGCAGAATATGCGGGATTTCAGCAAGGCCAAGCGATGGGTACTGACGTTTGAAGGCATGGATGCCCCGTTCTACGAAACGTTGGCCAAGCACGAACTCTACACCAAGGGCAGCTTCAATGGCTTCTTCGGCTCCGTCGTGAAACGGCTCAAAGCATTTCTGAAGTGGTGCGAGGAAGAGCACGCCATCGCCGTTAATCCCGCCTATAAGAAATTCAAGGTGTACACCGAGGACAAAGAAGTGGTCCACCTCTCCCCTGCTGAGGTCGAACAGCTCTATCTGCATCCGTGGAAAGGTGCTATCCGGAAGTACGTCGACCTGTTCGTTTACGCCTGCGAAACCGGCTACCGCTGGTCCGACATCGTGCGCAGTAAAGAGCTACGGCTCGAAGAGGGGCTGCTGGTGCTGCGGACCCAAAAGAACCGGGGCTGGACCCGCATCCCCGCCACGCCCAACGCCATTGCCATCCTGCAACGCTATGACTGGGACCTAAACCTAGTGCCTGAGCAGAAAGTCAACGCTGCCATTAAGAAGTGCTGTCTGGAAATGGGGCTGGACTCACCTATCACCGTCTACCGCCACAAGCTGGCCGAAGCCATCCCCTTTACCAAGCCCAAGTACGAACTCATCTCGCTACACTCTGGCCGACGCACGTTCATCAGCAACTGCTTTGCCCGTGGGTTTGCCGAGACAGAAATACTGGCCATGATTGGCTCAACCGATGCGGCCACGCTCCGGCGCTACATCAAGGTTGACGGCGATGTGCTGAAGCAGAAGATGCGAGCATCTTAAAGCTTATAGCGACGCTCTTACTTGGTTCAAACCAAGTGCACTGCTTATCACTCTTATCCGATGAAATACCCTTACTTTGAGGCACGCATAAACCCTAAGAATGGACCTTGAACTAAAAATCAAACGGCTGGAAAGGGCCTTGGAAAAAGCCGAATCTGTTAAAGGCAAATCCAGAACACATTCCGAATTCAAGGCTTGGCAGCATCATACTAACAGCACTATGCTTGCGGTTTTTGGTGCTGAATCATATCAAACCAAGCAGATTCAATCGATAAAGTACACTCCTAAGCACAACTCCAAACTCGTCGCTGAAACTGATGAAGCCTTCAAAGCTCGGCGGCAAGTAGCAGTGGATTACTGTCTAACAATCGCTATAGGAACATTGACTGAATATTTACTCGATTTAAAAGAAGAAATGCAGCATAATAGACTTGGCTCTCAATCTTCTTCTGAAAAGCTTTCGGACAGTTCAAGAGTGAACCGAGTATTCATTAGCCATGCAACAACGGATCGGAAATACGTAGAAGAACTGGTTGATTTACTCAAGCTTATGGGGTTGAATAGAAGTCAGATTTTCTGCACTTCTGTTAGAGGTTACGGCATCCCATTGGGCGCCAATTTTCTTAATGAGATTAAGGCGCAGATCTCAAATGATGTGCTTGTGCTATTCGTTTTCTCGTCAAATTTTTATGCTAGCCCTATCTGCTTGGCAGAGTTAGGAGCTGCATGGGCACTCTCGAAACAACATATTCCAGTAGTTATTCCGCCTTTCGGTTTCAGCGACATTAAGAGCGTCTTGCCACACACCCAGGGGCTAATGCTCAATGACAAGTTGGAAATCAATGAACTGGCTACAAAGGTCGAATCATTGTTCGGCCTAGATGGCGACCAGCGTAATGACGATTGGGAGAGAAGCCGGGATAGGGTTGTCGAACGAATCAATACTACGATTGCCCAAGATGCCGCAGCACTTACAGCCAAGACTCATGAAGTAGGTGTTTCTCGACCCCCGAAGGACTGGCGGTAGTATTACCGCTATTTAGTAAGGCAGGACTTTCGCCTTCTATGAAAGTAGAAGGTGATGGAAACATCAAATACAGAACAGTGGCGGGACATCACCAGCTACGAAGGCATTTACCAGGTATCGAGCGAGGGCAACGTGTACTCCGTCCGTTTCAATCGGATGCTCAAGCCACAGTTGGGCAAGCTGGGCTACTACCACGTTGGCCTGAGCGTGGGCGGTAAGGTGAAGCTCGTGCATATTCACCGGTTGGTGGCCCTTGCCTTTCTATCGGAGCCTGAAGGCATGGTTAAACCCACCGTGGACCACATCAACTACGTGAAGACGGACAACCAGTTGGGCAACCTACGCTGGCTTTCTAGTGCCGACAATTCCAGCCGCACCTCGACCGACACCCGCATCCATCGGCCAAGAGGTAGCGCAAAGCCCAATGCAAAGCTCAATGAGGAAGCAGTGAGAAGTATTCGGGTAGAGTATGCAGCAGGGGGTATCTCCGCTTACAAGCTGGCAGAGAAGCATGGGGTATCGCATACGGCTGTCCGTTCGCTCATCATTAAACACTCATGGACACATATAGTATGAGTAGTTGATGCTTCCGCTCAGGTTGTTACTACTACCTTTAATGCGTCCAAACAACTATAAGGGCAATCTAATCAAGGGCTAGTATAAAATCAGTATGACTGCGATACAGAAATCGAGAAGTGATATTACAGCGGCTGAAGACAAAGTTGTTGGCTTTGACTACCAATATTACTATTTCCTACTTTGCTTATTAAATCTAAACAAAGATGAAACAATAGGACTAGAAGTAAAAGATGATGTTCACATTGAACAAGCTAATGGCGTAACTATTCTTGCCCAGCTTAAGCACACTATCAACCCACAAAATAGTAATCTCACAGAATTGGATTCTGATTTCTGGAAAACGCTATACAATTGGGCCCTATTAATTGAAGAATCAGCCCAACTAGTTATACCAACTGAGACAGAAGATACAAAGTTTAATTTTTGTCATATTAACAGGTTCGTATTAATTACAAACAAAGGTGCGGGGCCACGCAACGATTTTCTGAATAAGCTATCTGATTTCAGAATAAGCACACTCACCATAACCGACATTAGAGCATATTTAGAGAATTTACACTCTAAGACAGCCGACACAACCATCAAACTGTATATCAGCACGGTTTTATTACTGAGTGATAGAACATTATCCGTATTTCTATTTCATTTAAAGATAGAAACTGATTTTGACGACATATTAGAAAAGATCAAGAATGAGCTCCACAAACTATTTATAAGAGAAAATAAAATAGATTCTCTATTAAAACTATTAGATGGCGCATTACGTCAAGCAAGCTACGAAACGGTAAAGAATCATCAAAAATTCATCTTTACATATGACGAGTTTCACAGAAAATACGAACTATATTTTCAAATGGGCAGAAGCGATGAACTTCTCATTGAAGAATATGACTGCATAATTGATAACCCATTAGAACAACATTTTATTGAGCAGCTTATAGATATTGAAGATGTATATGAAGATGAAATAGATGATATAATCAAATACACTAGCTATAAACTCACTGTTTTCAACAATTTAATGCGATGGCTACAAGAAGGACAGATAACTGAGAGCCAATGGGATAAATTCCAAAGTGAATCTGTAACCATTTGGGACAACATTTTCAAAAAAACACATAGAAGCGTAAGAAAAGCAGACTTAACTACTTTTACCACTGATGAATTCAGCAACCTAATAAAACTGGCTCAATCATGCCTAGATGAGATCAGAAATATGGATTTAAAAATAAGAGGCCAACAACTAGGTATTCAACTTAGTAATGGCCAGTTTTACCACTTGTCCGACTTGAAAAAGATTGGTTGGGTTTTATACTGGAAACGAAAATATGGCGCAGCCTAACGACAAATATCTCTTCAACAACACTGCCATTGGCCTCGTTGGCATTTTGTCAACCTTACAAAAAAGCAACGGCATAGACATTGCAAATTTTCTACTCATAAGCCCACTTCTGCTTCATGCAGAAACATTAAAATTCTTACGCACACCTAATGTAAGAATTAGAAGCATTGAGGAATTTTTAGTAAAGTCACCCAAAACATTCATTAATTTCCCAGATCGTTATGAATCGCTTCTTAGCATGAGTTTCAATTGTTTAACTATTGCAATTGAAGCAGGATATCTAATTCTCAATAATAATTTCGTATATCCAACAGAGAAGTTACTAAAGTATAAATTTCATAGCAAGCTAGGGCTTCGAGCAAATGAATTAACAAAAGCCGCAGCAAAGCTTGCTCATTTGCTGGCAGCAAACAGTAATACACTTTACCTTAATTTGCGAATCAACCTATGAAGTTTGTTATCAACAAAATAATTCTCTGGCTCGCCAATGGCCAACGCAGAGATCTGGATTTTCTTCCAAACAAAGTAAACCTAGTAACGGGCGATAGTTCGACTGGGAAATCTACTATATTGAGGATAGTAGATTATTGCCTTTGTAAAAGCTCAACGCCAAGCAAGATTGCTGAAGAAGTAATCAATGAGAACACAGATTGGTATGGTATTAACTTATCAATAAACGGCAAAGCATATACAATTGCTAGGAGTAAGATTAAAGAAGGAGTACTCTCCAGCGAATACTACTTTTCTTCTACAGGCGAAATACCCGTAAAGCCAGAAACTAATATCTCTGAACCAGAACTTAAAAAAATACTGGAAGGTGAATTCTCAATTGATTCGAGCTTAGTCATCCCATACGGTGGTAAAACCCTGAAAGCTGGGGCAAAAATATCATTTCGCTATTTCTTATTATTTAATACCCAGTCCGACAACGTAATAATAAATGAGGAGCAATTTTTCGATAAAGTAAATAACCCAAGGTATAAAGAAGCCCTAGATAGGATATTTGGTTTAGCGCTCGAATCTACAAGTCCAGAAGGAGTATTGATAGCTGAAAGGCTATCCAAACTCACAAAAGATCAAATTGCCGTTGAGCGCAAAGAGGACATGTTTTCCAAACAGCGTGGGGTATTTCAAGGCAATATTATTGAACTAATCAGCAAAGCACAAGACTCTGGCTTAATAGAGTCTGGTTTACCCACTATTAATGAAGGGGTAAACGTACTTAATAACATCGTGCAGAATTATATGTCTTCTTATAGGAAAGAAAATATTATAGAAATCGAGAACCTACAAAGGCAAAAAAGAGACATTAATAGACGACTTAAAAATATCGAGTTTTTCGAGAACAGTTATAATGAATACTTAGAAACAGTTAAAGTAAATGTTGATAGCTTAGCTCCTGTCAGCATTTTAAAGGCGAATCTTTCTGATCTTGTATTTGCGCCTTCTGTGGTAAGGATTTTTGAAAGCTTAGAAGGCAGATTGTCCAAACTCAAAGCAGACCTTATTCAGAAAAAGCCATTTGCAGCCAATCTATCCGATGAAAAAGCTACTCTTAATAAATCTTTAAGTGAACTTGAGGAAAAGATTAGCTTATATCCAACCAAGTCTCCTGACTTCGTTGATGAAGCTCAACGATTGATGCTTATCGGCGAGATCAAAGCAAAGCTGGAACTATACACGCAAGTTGTTGACGAAATAGATTTCTCTGCACAGATTGAGGATATCCAAAGTGAGATATCTGAACTACAAGGAAAGCAGCGCAATTTAACGGATAACGCAGGATTAATTATTGATTTACTCCAAGAGCAAATACAAAAATACGTATCAAATTCAATATCACTTGGTGTCTACCAAACCTATAAGGCCTTCTTTAACGAGAAGGACAAAATACTTCAACTAAGAAAACCTGGAGCTATAACAATTTCTGATGTCGGGAGCAGTTCAAACCACTTGTTCCTTCATCTTTGTTTATTCCTAGGCTTACATGACTTCTTCTTACAGAGAAAAAGTAAATACATTCCACAATTTCTAATCTTAGACCAGCTCAGCCGGCCTTATTATGAAGAGGCTATAAGAAAAAGTACGGCAACAGGCAACACCGCCGATATTAAATTGGAGGATGCAATAATTGAGAGTGATGACCAGATCAAGCTACGTGAAGCCTTCCGCATGCTTGACAATTTCATTGAATACGCTGTTAAAGAGAAGGAATCGAGCTTTCAATTCATTGTCTTGGAACACGTTTCTCCTGCTTTTATAAATGAAATGGGGCTACAGCATTTTCACATTGTAGATAACTTTAGGAATGGCAATGCTCTTATCCCCTTGGCTTAATACAACAATATAACTAATCTTATTTACTAGTTAAAGTGTAACTGAAACACTTTAATCACACTCATTCGTCAAAATCAATAGAACATCAAGTAACATGGCTCTAACATTTAATGACTTCAAAAAAGGCACCCTATTATACAGAGGTAATATTAACGAAAAGCTTTTCTTTAATGGCAAGCAGCTTTTTAAGCTGAAGTCTGGAGAGTACTTTCAGCGAACTGATTCGCACACTTTATCTGCGCACGGTTACTTACCAAAAGTTGAGGTTTATAATATCAACGGAAACCTTGTTTTAGCTTTCCTCGATGATCAAACATATACTTTCGTTGAGAGAGTAGATGTTATTGAAAATCAAACCAAAGAGCCATTTACAGGCTTCGAGAACGGTAAATTGTACGAATTGCAAAACGGACAGACTTGGAAGCAAATGGGCGGTCCTTATGCGCCAAACCATATTTCCAGCGGTTATGTCAAGATTTTAAATAACAATACAATGATGGTTGATAATTGGGACTTCTTCCCTCAAGTAATACTTGTAAGTACCGGAGGTCGTTCGTAATCTATTACTTTTTAATTTCGCCTCAAATTAAAACGGCCACCCTAGTTTCTGGGGTGGCCGTTTTCTAGTTATCACAACGCTGGCAGCAGTCCGTATAGACCTTTGGCGCAGGCTCTCCGTCGAACAGAAACTCGTGTAGACTCAAACCTTGTTTCTTAACTCGTGCGGGTTCCGACTCGGTCGGCTTGACTTCCGGCAGCCATTCCCGTACGGTCTCATTTGGAGCTACGAGAAAGTCCTCAGCGTCGGTAAACACGTCCTCACTTCCCACACCCAGCAACGCATAGCCCTATGGCTCTGGCTGGGTGAGTTTCTTAATAACTGCTACGAGTTCTACGAGGGTTTTGGTCTCTAGCCCGTTGTCGTCCGTCGTTTCAATCTTGTACGGCGGCGTGGGCAGATTCGCCGCTGCAAACACTGCTTCAAAAGCACGGGTAGCATACGGGATGCCCGCCAACTCCGTGTGGATGCTGTCGTGGATGGTGGCAAACTCGCCGTCGTAGGTTTCGGTCAGGCGCTTGGCTACCCCCTCGATTAGCAACCGCTGCTCCAGTAACTGAAGCATCTTAGGCATCAGTTTTCGCTGCACGATGCTTCCCGGCAACGGGTCGTTCAAACCACTCGTCACGGTGAGCAAGGAGCCGTACAACTGGCCCAACTGGTACTTCGGCTGCGCAAACACCCCGGTAGTGGAGAAGAAAGCGCCAAACCACAAGTCCTTGCCAGTGGAACGACCCGGCAGGCCCAGCTCCGTGGCGGTGGTGGCGTACAAGTCCGTGTGCACGGCATCGTAGCAGAAGCGGCGCACCTTATCGTCGGCTTGGTAAGCGGCGTGCAGGGTGCCGAGCACGTAGCGCACCGTGGCGGCGTCCATATCCCCATTCTTAGTCAGCAACTGGAAGCACTGCTCCGGGTATTCGAACAGGTAGGCGGCCAGCACGAACTGCGAGCACCGAATGTCCAGCGAGTACACCTGGTTGCCGTTGGGGCGGTAGAACCGGCGAAGGCCGGTGACCATGTTGGTGAGCGGCGTGTGTAGACGGTGGCCAAAGTCGTCGCACAAGTTCTCGAACTGCACTTGGCCCTGACGCAACTGGTCGGCGTAGTAGAGGCTCCATACAGGCGACATCTCGTTTACGTCGTCGGCCGTTGCCCGCAGCCACGCTTCCATTCCTACGTAGTCCACGTTGCGCACCAGCGTATCGACGTACTCGGCTAGGCGCTGGCGATGCACCGAGTGCCCGGCTCGCTTCCGCAGGATTTGGGCTTTCTCTTTGGCGTAGTGCTTGTGCGCTTTGTACGAATACTTGGCACCCAACTCTACGGGGCGGATGGCATCGAACCCGACGACTTCCTCCAGCGCATGGTCGTTGTGCAGGCGGTAGTGCTTCGGGTGGCCCTCTCCCTTGTCGCCCGCTTTCATGCCGATATACGAACCGGTGTTGGCCCGCTTGTGGCCCTTCGGCTCGTACGAATAGTTGCGCTTGGTCGGGGGCACGTCAAAGGGGTCGTCGCCTTTGCTGGCCAGCCCTTCCATGTCGTAGTAGTGGTACACCTCCAGGTAGCGGTGGGTGCGCAGGAACTCCAGGTACTTGCCGTAGTTGTTGCTGAACTGCTGGCGCAGCAGTTTCCGGCTGATGCCCGTGTAGGCATCCCCCGTGAGCCGGTTCACCGCCTTGCTGCCGTCCTGGAACGTGTCCGAGCTGCGCTTCGAGCGGTAGATGGTCAGGTACGCCGTCAGGCCCAGCGTGGCAAACAGGTGCAGGCACTCGTCTTCCAGAAACTCGGCTTGGCCGTTCTCAAAGGTGATTTGCTCGGCCGCTACCCAGTCTTGGAACTGCGTACGGAACATGGCCACGTTTACGGTGGCAGGCAACCACACCCGCAGGGGCTGCAAGGTGCCAGCAGCAAGGGCCTTCTCGGCCGTGGAAAATCTTTTCTTTATCGTCATCGGTCGTGTCATCGGGGTGCTAACGGTAGGCGCAAGACTGGCTGGCCAGCCAGTCTTGCAATCCCCCTAGATGACGTCGGGGGCCGTAGCCTGTAGTTTAGGTGGCCGCCTCGTAGGCGGTAAGCAAGATGCGGATGGCCTCGCTGGCCGCCACCCTGCGATCGTACTCAAGGCCCAGCCGCTTGGCCATGGTGGTCAAGTCGGTGTGCACGGAAGTAGTCAGGGTGATGGTCTTGCACAGCTTGCGCTCGGGGGTAGTGGGCTGGTTATTCATGCGTTATATATGGTTATTATATGACGCCATTGCCCAGAAGTTTGGCTTCAACGCTTGTTTACTTTCAAATCCTCAGCATAACACTACCCCCACCCTAATGGTGGGATGACGGAGGGTTCCAAGGTATGCAATCAGTATCATAAATGTGTCCGTTTTTTTGCACGTACAGCCCCTGGCATTGAGGTGGCAATAACGCATGTGTCCGTTTTTTCGCACTGTTGATGCAAGACGTGTGCGAAAAAACAGACACATTTATGATAGGAATCCTCTCCCGCTTGCGTGCTTCTCCCCTCTTGCAGCTAATCCCGTGCTGATGGACATGATTTAGTTGGTGCGCAAAAAGACGGACACACTTATGATAGGAAAATGAGCTGCACTCGCCTGCCTGCGTTGTGATGGCTGGCCTTTACAGGTTGAGGGTTCGTGAGCAGAAAATTCGGATACTCGGACCAACGGTGCGAAAAAACGGACACATTTATGATAGGACTCTGCCCCTCCCCTTGGTTGGCTGGCTAGCATTATTGCCTGTTCTCTGGTTAATCATTGGTGAGGGGAAGTGGCCGCAGCAGCAAAGCGGAGGCTACCCTCCCCGACCCCATAACTGCGTATTCCACTAGCAGCTGCCTTGGCCCATAGCGTTGGGTTGGTCCATGTTTGCTTTAACTCGGTGCAGGGTCCCGTTGAAGTTGACGTTTTATACCGGCGCTGGCTACTACTACAAAATACCTTACAATACCTAGCATTCTGGGCCCGATGTTATGAAAACCTAGCACCGGTTTAGCAGACCCTTCCACAAAATACCCGTTCGTTCACCGAAGTAGCTTCTCTTTGATAGCCCTCGCCGTAATCGCCTAAATTTCCAGCAATTACTAGTTGGTGCCGAGATTTACGAAAAACCCATTGCTACCATGTCCCACTGGTCCCGTGTCGAAGTCGAAGCAATTGTCACGACCTACTTTGATATGCTGGCGCAGGAGTTGCGTGGGGAGCCAGTGAATAAGAAAGAAACGAACCGACAACTCATCCGGCTATTGAGCGGGCGCACCTTAAGTTCGGTCGAATTCAAGCACGCCAACATCAGCGCCGTGTTGTTGGAACTTGGCTATCCCTACGTCGACGGCTACAAGCCCCGTAGCAACTACCAAGAACTGTTGCGGGAGGTAGTGGAATCTCGGCTATCGGCCAACAAAGGACTTCAGGTGACCGTGAAGAACATCGTGGAACAGTCGGTAATGGTTGCTATTGCACCCCTTGACTTCGACCAAGCTTTCGTTCCGGCACCTGCTCGAAAACCAGGAGTTGCGCCAAGTAGCAGGAGCAGCGTGAGTCACCAGCAGCCACGCTTGGGTGTGAACTACCTGGAGCGAGAAGCCAACAACGCCTCATTAGGCAAAGCAGGCGAACAATTCGTACTGGAAGTGGAACACGCACGATTATGGAAAGCAGGCTATCGCCGCTTGGCCGAACGCATCGAGCACGTTTCCCAAACCCAAGGCGACGGCTTGGGATACGACGTGCTCTCCTTTGAAGAAACCGGGCAGGAACGGCCGATTGAGGTAAAGACTACCCGGTTTGGCGCCATGACGCCGTTCTTCGCCTCCCGCAATGAAGTCAAGGTATCCGGGGTGCTGGACAATTATCAGCTTTACCGGGTGTTTGGATTCGGCAAAGCCCCCAAAGTGTTTGTGTTATCGGGCGTGCTGGAGAATTCCTGCACTCTGGAGCCGATCCAATACCGGGCCTCGGTGGGTTAGGCATGACAGACGCCGTGGAATGGCTCACGGCTGTTGCTAGAGCGTCTTGAGAAACTCAGACCAGATGGCCTGCTTGTTGGTAAAATAGGTTCTGGCCGATGTTTTCAGCAGCAAGAAATCAATGCCGTTTGCGGCGCAAAAGGAGCAATGCAGCGGGCAAGTGACCCCGAGCCAAGCGTACGTTGCCCGTTGTAAAAGAGGTAGCAAACCGACGAGCCGATATCTTTGAAATGGTTCGTCGGCTGACATGGCCCGATGGTTACCTACCTTAAAGCCTACCAGCAGTAATTGATCAGATGCCACAGGATCCCGACCTCCTCATTCAACAAGTCCAAGCGCAACTCAGTGAGGCCAAAGAGGTCGTTTGTGAATTGGAAATGCAGTTGCAAGCTGCAATGGCACTGAAGTTAAAAAGAGAGCAGGCTTTAAATAACGTCGAAGCCATTGCCATAGCAATCAAGCAGTACCCGTATGGAAAACTTCGACTGGCCCAGCAGTTGGATTGGTTAGCTCAAACACATCATTCCATTACCATCGGCCATTTCTTCGCTGATGATGACACTTACATTACTCGGACGATTCACGTGGAAGCCGACAGTATCTGCTTGACCGTTGAGGATGCGGAACGCAATGAAGGCAGCCTGTTCCAGAATTTGATGCTCGTAATGAAAAATGCAAAGCTACTTGATCGAAATCACCTTATGCTCAGCACCATTCGGCGCAAAAAATCACTTGAAGGGGCACGAGTATCAGAAGCGTTCCATCGTTCCGGTTATATAGGCATCAATTCAACTGATGGCAAGGAGCAAACAATTTGGCGAGAGCATCGGGCAGGGGAAAAAATACGCTTAAACCTTGCAAAAAGCCTAATTAATTGAAGTAGAGAGCACACCATTTCAGCGACTTGAACATACCTACCAACCTTTTCCCGGCTCACCTTGAATTTCAGCGAAACAGAATATTGGAACGGGATCATCCTTTATGGCCTAAATGCGGCCACCTATAAGATAGCCTTGGGTAAAACCCTGCTGGACCTTTCCCAAGCCAATCAAGGCGTTGTGACCTGGCACGCCCTTTCCCAAGCGTACTTCGATAACTACCTCGCCCGGCTTACGTTGGGCCAAGCCATGCCCCAGCAGTCCAACCCGGCCCGACTCACTATCATGGAGCGGATCGTGAAGGAGTACCAGCTCGGCAAGCTCACGTATGCCCAGGCCGTGGAAGAAGTCGGGCTAAGGGCCTTTCACGACGTTATCCCCCGGTTTCAGACCATCGGCACAAACAAGGAAATCGTCAAGGACAAATTCTATCACGCTGATTTCGGTCGTTCGCTCATCCTAACCGACAACTTATTTCGGATAGCCGAGGGTGACGTAGCCGACTTGCACAGCCAACTAGATAGTCGTTGGGGCCTACTCGAGGGTGCCTTTCAAATTGCCCACGATCACTCGCACCTAAACAATGACTTGCGGGACGTCTACATCGTGAATGGCTACCAGCGCACAACCCTGACGGCGAACATTCCCTTTCTCGAAGGCTATCAAGGCAGCACCTGCTTCTACTGCAGCGAGCCCATAGCCAAGGGCGACGTCCACGTCGATCACGTCCTTCCCCGCCAAGTCGTCCACCACGACGAGATCTGGAACTTGGTGCTGGTCCACCCGGATTGTAACCTAAGCAAGAGCGACCGGCTGGTGGGCGAGCATTTCGTTCACAAGCTCATTCTGCGCAACGAGAACATCATGGGCAGCAATCACCCGTGGAAAGCTAAAATCGAGAAGGAGTTAGGCTCCACCCCGACCCAGCGGGCCAAGAGCCTGCGGAAGCACTACGATGCGGTGAAGACCATCCTAGGACCGTATTATTGGGGTGGCTCGGCTGGCTACAATCCGCAGACCGACCCCTTCTACCGCAAGCTCATCACTTTCCTCAACAATGGAAAAACCCTCAGTCTTTCTTAGCATCCCCCAAGAGCGGCACGTCCTAGAAACCGAGCACTTTTTCGTAATCCGGGATGGGTACCCGGTAAGCCCGGGCCACTCGCTCATCATAACTAAGCAGCTTCGCAACGACTACTTTGCCCTCAGCCCCGAGGAGTTGCAAGAGCTACCGGAAGTCATTCAGTTGGTGAAGCAAAACATCGAGCAGTCGTACCGGCCTGACGGCTACAACCTCGGCATGAACTGCGGGGAGGCAGCAGGCCAAACTGTCTTTCACTTTCACTGCCACATCATCCCTCGTTACGCAGGCGACATGGAAAGCCCACGGGGAGGGGTTCGGCATTGCGTCGCAGGGAAGGGGTACTACTAAAAGGCTACTTCTAAATAGTAAAGCAGAATGGACGGCAAGAGCAGCCCATTCGGAGTTGGTTGGGAGAATCAGGACAGAATCGAGCCTTATATCTCCATCGTCATGAAAGACATCCCCCAACCTATCAAACGTTGGCGCTATGATGC
This sequence comes from Hymenobacter jeongseonensis, assembly GCF_015694725.1. Taxonomy (GTDB): domain Bacteria; phylum Bacteroidota; class Bacteroidia; order Cytophagales; family Hymenobacteraceae; genus Hymenobacter; species Hymenobacter jeongseonensis. Next base: position 161,030 of record NZ_JADQDQ010000002.1, read on the forward strand.
CGCCAAGAGAACATTTAAATAGTAATCATGGCGGAAACACCTAACTCTGAAATCAACGACGGCAAGTTGCTCGTGCTACACCAAGACAGCAAAGGGGTAGTACAAGTCGGCCATGTGGCGTACAGTAATCCACTTGAGAATGAACTAGAGTTGGTAAGGCAGTTATGCGATAGCGAGCATACCACGCTGGACCGCTTGAAAGATCATCTAGCCAGAACTAGGACTTTCGACCAACTCGTAAGGGCCAAAGAATATAGATACTGCATTGAATTGAATGCAGCTTACCAGAGCTTTCAGATTAAGCTTGACCAGGGTTTATCATTCATTAAATTGATGCATAACATTATTAAATCGAAAAAGAAGAGCACAAAACCTGGTGAATACTACGACCCTACCGACGATGTTGAAAATTGCAAAAAATATATCAAAGAGCTTTACACAAAATGGTGCAAAGCTTATGCAATTGAACTGGCGTACGAAAGTTGCAAAAGAAATCAGAACATTTTAGCGTACTCGCACCGTATCTGTGGCTGGTCTAACCCGGTACACAGGCTAACACCAAATTTTACGGTTGAAGTAAAGACCAACTTTGGTTATGGCGGGGCCAGCTACTTCTTTACGAAGCTCACATTCAAGGATGTGGAAATTATACCCTTTTCTGAGTGGGTGCAGTACGCCATTGCGAGGGTGACAGAGATTGTCAGATATTCTAAATGCTACGAGCTCGAAAACAGATACTGGCGCAATGCGCTATTATACTGCCGAGATGCCTGCAACCTGTCGCTTACAGACGAGGAACAGTTTATCTCCAAGTACATCATCGACGAGTGCGATATAATGGTGAAGGAACTGGAAGAAATGGTCGTCAGCGATGAACTGCTGGTAATTAGCCGAAAGGAGCCACACAAAGGACGCTTTAAGCTTGACAAAGCTGGCCACTACCTAGTTGAGTACAAAGGCGAGAAAATCAGCGGTGCACTAGACCTAATAACCAAAATTCTAGCGTTTGACAAAATCGCTTCTGTCAGTAATTTCATTACCCGCATTGAGCAGGCTAACAAAAAAATACAGCCAATACTGGTCAACGAGCTTCTCGCATTAGTCACTAAAATTCAGGAAGCAAATGCGACGATGGCATTGCTACAGCCCGATTTTTTAGCCTACTTAGGTAAAAACAAAGAGTATATCAACGAAAAGCAAGCGTTGCGGGAGCTTCTGGCGCAACAACAAGGCGTACCGTCTTATAAACTGGAACAAGACCATGTGGACATAGCTTTTCATGACAAATTTCCTGAATACAGGCCATTTGAGAAGGATTTCAAAGCTGTCAGTGAACGATACCACCAGTTGACCGACCACATCAAAAATTTGAATCGGGTACTCGATAGTATCTCGAACTACAAAGACAGAATCGACACTTACTTCTGTAAATAACCAGCAGCGAAAAAGTGTGGTGATCTAGCAATGATGGGCAGAAGAAGTACGTACATTTTATAGTGGTGATGCCAGCACCATGTATCGACACCTTCGGGAAACGACAACTTTTGCCGCCATTTCAGCAATAACCCCGCTTCACTTAATTATTGAAGTCCAGCGGTATAGCTTCGATAATTACCTTGGCCCACGCTTGGTACTTGTAGCCGAAGCTTCCCGACGGGTGGTTGACGCAGACGATTTTCAGGCGGTAATCACCGTGCCGCAAATTGATAACCAGCGGACGCTTTTTGAAGTCCCCTGAGTCGTACTGCCACCCGGTGGTTTTGGTGGCCAGCAAATGTCCTAATCGCCCAATGCCCGCAATTCCCAGCCGGATGCACACTTGTGGCTGGATGATTTTGGCCACGTCAAGCAACACCTGCCACCCCAGATCAAAATCCTCCACAGTGGGACGAATCTTGCGAGAAGCCATTGGTTGCTGCACCAAGTTTAGATAGCTGACGGACGTCCACACCCGTTCCCGCTCGGCAAAGCTGCTGGTGGGTTGAGCAAGCAGGGTGCTTTCGGTATTGCGGAAAAACCTCGACTTGGCAAACTTGGCCTGGAAGGAATTCAGCCCGTGATTTTCCACCAGCTTTCGGGTGGCGTCTTTTTGTGAAAGCCAGCCGTCGCCATCCTCGTAGAAGCTTTCTCCGACCAGCAACACACCGGTTTGAGGAAACTTTTCACCAATCCACGGGAGCCAGTTTAGGCCTGAAACAGTAGAGAGGCTATCATCGAAGCTGGTGATTTGCTTGTCGGTCATAAGGGCGTTGATAAGTGGGCACCAAGGTAGGCCCTCTTGATCAAAGCCCAACAATAAAGAAAAACCCACTCCACGCAGATGGGCTGCTTCTGTTACGACCAACCCGAAACAGTGTGATTTGAGCGCCCCTGCCGCATTCGGATCTTTTAACCAGCAGAGTAGCTGTCTTAATCACCCGGACCCAGCAGGTAAGCCGAATAGCTAGCAGAACCGAGAAATTGGACGAAACCAGCAGGCCTGAAGAGCTCATAGTAGGGACGGGCCAGCATCAGCTTGGCGCAAAACCTAACGAACATGAAAAAGCCCCTGTAAGTACTTGACTTAGAGGGGCTTTTGCTGTGATCCCGCTGGGATTCGAACCCAGGACCCGTACATTAAAAGTGTACTGCTCTACCAGCTGAGCTACAGAATCGGTACCTTGCACTTCACAAGGGCGATACCCTGTTTGTGGGCACAAAAGTACAAGCACCTCCCGGATTACACAACCTTGATTCAAAAAAAAGTCTCTTCTCTTTCTCTATGGCCCGTTTTGCTGGCATTAATCCTCCTGCCTATCTGCGGGTTGGGTGCAAATCTGCCCCAAAATAAATTATTGAAAGATTCTGTTTTTAGTGCTCCCGCGGCTTTGCAACAGGCCGATTCGCTGTTTGCGAAGGGGAAATATGCGGCCGCCGTGCCTGCCTACAAGCACCAAGTGTGGCAGCAGCGCCGGGCTTCGCCGGCGCTGCTGCTGAAAATGGCCTATGCCCAGCAACAGCTCGGCCACTACCCGGCTGCGCTCCTTTACCTGAGCTTGGCCCAGGCCCGTGAGCCACGCGTGCGCACTTGGCGGCAGTTGGCCTCCCTGGCGGCCCAGCACCGGCTGGTGGGCTACCCCATCACGTGGCAGCAGGAACTGCGGGTGCAGGCCCAGCGCTACTACTACCCCGGCCTGCAGCTGTTGCTGGGCGGGGCACTGGTGAGCGCCATCTGGCTGCTGTGGCGCCGCAGCCCGCGCGGGGCGTGGGTGGGCTACGCTGTTTACGTGGGGGCGCTGGGGGCTTACCTGCACTTCCTGCGGCCGAAGCCGGCAGGGCTGGTGGCTCGGACGGGAACGGCGCTTATGGCGGGCCCCAGCGCCGGCGCCGCGTGGCTGAGCACCGCCGCCATCGGTGACCGCCTGCTGGTGCTGGGGCGCCAGGATATCTGGTACCGGGTGCAATGGCAGCAGCGGGTAGCGTTTGTGCGCGAAGCCGATTTGCTGGTGGTGGAATAATAGTGAACCGGCCAGTGGATGTTTTTGACTGCGCAAAGAGCTTAGGTGGTGGTGGTGATGCCATAAATCCAGCGCCTTTGCATGTCACCAAATCAGCATTTCACGCCTCTATGTCATTATCGACGGGTACTTTTGCCGGTATGTCTGCTTCCCTAACCCTTACTGGCCTGTACCTCTACCCCGTCAAATCCCTGGGTGGGTATGCCGTGACCGAGGCCGAGGTGACGCCTCGGGGCCTTCGGCACGACCGCCGCTGGCTGCTGGTAGACGAGCGCAACCGATTCATGACCCAACGGCAGCTGCCCGAATTGGCGTTGCTGACGGTGGCCCCGGCCTACAACGGCTTTCTGATTACCCACCGCCAGCGGCCCGATTTGCTGCCGCTCTTCATTCCCTTCGAAGCCACGCCGGAGCGCACGCTCTTCGTCACCATTTGGGATGACATGGCCTGGGCTTGGCGCGGCACGCCGCAGGCCGACGAATGGCTGGCGGAAGCCCTGGGGCGGCCCTGCAAGCTGGTGTACATGTCCGACATGGTGCGGCGCGACGTGGAGCCCGACCTGAACCCCGAAGGCCAGCTGGTGAGCTTCGCCGACGGCTACCCCTTCCTGCTCATTGGCGAAGCCGCGCTGGCAGATTTGAATACCCGCCTCACGCAGCCCGTGCCCATGAACCGCTTTCGGCCCAACCTGGTGTTTGGGGGTGGGGAGCCGTACGAAGACGATACCTGGGAGAACTTCCAGATTGGCCCCGTGCCCTTTCGGGCCGTGCGCGGCTGCGGCCGCTGCGTGCTGACCACCATTGACCAGCAAACGGCCACCAAAAGCCCTCTCGGCGACCCGCTGCGTACGCTGGCTACGTACCGGCAGGTAGAAAACAGCGTCATGTTCGGGCAGAACGTGACCGGGGGCGGTGTAGGGCGGCTGCGCGTGGGCGATGTGGTGACGGTGCTCAGCCGCAAGTAAGCCATCGGGCAGAGGCGGGCGGCAACTTGGGCAGCGGGAACAGCGTTCTGCTTTCCCGAGTTATAAGCCCGCTTATTTGAATGGAACTTGATTTTCTGCTGCACTTTCTGGCTCGCCTTGCGGCCAACAACAACACGGAATGGATGGCGGCCCACCGCCCCGACTACCAACGCGCCCGCGCCGCATGCATTGAGTTGGTGCAGCAGGTCCTAGCCCAGGCCGCGACCACCGACCCCGACCTGGCCGACCTGACCACGGCAGACGTCATGTTTCGGCTCCACAAAAACGACCGGGCCCACCGCGACCCCGAGCCTTACAAGCGCCGCATGGGGGCGGGCCTGAAGCTGGGCGGCCGCCACGCGCCCCGGGCGGGCTATTTCCTGGCCATACAGCCCGACGGGCGCAGTTGGTTGGGGGTGGGCACCTTCCACCCTATCCCGGCGATGCTGGCGGCCATCCGGCAGGAAATTCATTACAACGCCGACGAATTTCATCGGCGCCGACAGTCACCAGAATTACTGGCGCACTTCCCTGAAGGAATTGATACAACTGGCCCGCAACTGACGCGCCCGCCCCGAGGCTACTCAGCCGATGACCCGGACTTGGCTTGGCTGCGCCTAAAAACCTACGGCGCAGGCCGCTTTTACACCGATGCCGAGGTACTGGCCCCATATTTTGTAGCGAAGATTGTGGCGGGCATTGCCGCGGCTCGGCCGCTGGTGGACTTTTTTAACGAAGCACTTCCGAGTGCGGAATAGGTAATGTGTCAAAAAGAACGGTCCTGCTCATCTGGCGTCCGCGCAGCCGAAGCATCTCTACTGACTCGTCTGTCATCCTGAGCAGCGCGAAGGACCTTCTCACGTTGGCACCAATCGTTCGGCTGTGATAAGATGCTTCCTTCGTCAGCATGACAAGTGGCCCGGGAGAGATGCTTCGGCTGCGCGGACGCCAGATGAGCAGGACCGTTAAACAGAGGCAAATACGGGCGGCTAAAACAGGCCAAAAAGCGTGTTGTTAATCTTGTCGATGATGGTGCCGAGGTCTTCGGGATTGCGCACGTAGTCCAGCTCGCTCACGTCCACGATGAGGTGGCGGCCGGCGCTGTAGGTGCCAATCCACTTCTCGTAGTGCTCGTTGAGGTTTTTGAGGTACTCGATGCTGATGGTGTTCTCGTAGTCGCGGCCGCGCTTCTCAATCTGGCTGATGAGCTTGGGCAGGTCGGCGCGGAGGTACAGCACCAAATCGGGCGGCGCCACCAGGTCCACCATCGACTCAAATAAGGCGTAGTAGTTGTTGTAGTCACGGGTTTCGAGCAGGCCCGACTCGTGCAGGTTGGCCGCGAAGATGTGCGCATCCTCGTAGATGGTGCGGTCCTGAATGATGCCTTTGCCCGCTTTCTGCAACTCCTTGATGCGCTGGGTTTGGCGGAAGCGGCCGTTGAGGAAATACACTTGCAAGTGGAAGGCCCAACGGGGCATATCGTGGTAGAAATCCTTCAAATAAGGATTGTCGTCCACGTCTTCCAAAAAAACTTCCCACCGGAAATGCTGAGCCAACTTATGGGCCAGCGTGGTTTTACCAGCCCCAATGTTGCCGACAATGGCAATGTGCATGCGCTACGAACGAAAAAAACGAGAGAAAAGCAGAACCGCAAAGGTAGCAGCACGCGGTAATTGCAACCTATTTATTGACAGTTGTCTATATTTGGTTCGCCTCCCATCTGCGCTCCGTCCTGCCATGTCTTCTTCCCATCCTACCCAGCTTTTAGCGCTTACTGATGAGCACGGAGCCGCTTTGGCGGAGTATTCCATTTACCCCGACGATTCCTTGCTGTGCGTGCGCTGGCACGGCCACCTCACCGGGGCCGAAATCATCAGGGGAGTCGAGTTGGGGAGCCAATGGCGAGACCGATTTCAGTACTCGTTGATTCTGAACGACAAAAGCGACACCAGCGGCGATTGGAGCGAAGCCCTGCCTTGGCTGCAATACGAATGGCTGCCCTCGGCCCTGCAGGCGGGTGTGAAGGCCATGGCCTACGTGTTTTCGCCCGACCGGGAGAACCGTTTTGCGACCCAGATATTTGTGGAGGCGTTGCGGCCCCACATGGCCATTGAGCTGTTTGAAGACCTCGCGACGGCCATGGAATGGCTGAAGGAACAACAGCATTCGGGCGATGACAGCCCCGTGGTGCTGTCATCGCCCGAGCAGTAGCGGGCCGCTACTCGTCTATCTTGTCTTTTACTTGCCGCGCTCCGCGCAGGGTATGAAACTCGCCCTGAAAAGAGCGAACACGCAGCCGCTCTTCCAACGGCAGTTCGGTGCGCACTTGCTCGTAGCGCTGGTTGAGCCGGGCCAGCACCACGCCGGCGTTGTCCCAGTCCTGGTAGCTCCACTTGCGGCGCTCGGCGCGCGCGGTGGCAATGAAACGTTCGTAGAGGTCGGGGAGTTGGGTGGCGCTCACGCGGGCCAGGTTCACGTCGGTGCTCAGCAGGCGCTGCTGAATAGGGTCCGAATCGGCACGGCGCGGGGCGGCGGCTGGGGTACGGGGCTTGGCCAGCAAATCGCCGGTGGGACGGCGGGCGCCGGTGAGTTCGCCACGCTGGCGCAGGCTGTCGGCGGTTGTGTTTTGGGCGGCGCCCACAAATGGCAGACCGGCCAGCAAGAGCATCAGAAAGGGTGCAGATTTCATAAAGAAGGAAGTGTGAAAAACCAGAATAGGAGCTCTAACGCAAGGAGCGGGCCAACCGTATCCAAACAGGCGGCTTGGTTTCGTTTTTTTCGCCCCAATTTCGTGTTTTGCTGCTTATGACTTCTGACGCCCCTACCGCGCCGCCGCGCATTGAGCCCGCCACGCTCAACGACATTCCGACCATTATTCAGCTGGCCGAGGCTACCTGGGAGCCCACGTATCGGTTCATCATCTCGCGCGAGCAGATTGACTACATGTACCGCGTGATTTACACGCCGGCCTCGCTTAAGCGGCAAATGGCCGAGCAGCAGCACTCGTTTCTGCTGGCCTACGTGGCGGGCGAGCCGGCTGGGTTTGCGTCCTTCAGCCCCCAGCCGGCGGAAGAAGACGGCGGGGCGGGCTTCAAGCTGCACAAGATTTACGTGCTGCCCACCCGGCAGGGCCAGGGCCTGGGCGTGCACCTCATCGAAGCCGTAGAAAATGCCGCCCGCGAGGCCGGCGGCCAATTTCTAGACCTGAACGTGAACCGCTACAACCCCGCCATTGCCTTCTACGAGCGGCGCGGCTTTGCCCGGCACCGCGAGGTAGATGTGCCCATCGGCCCCTACTTCATGAACGATTACATCATGCGCAAGCCGCTTTCATAACCGCCTGCGGTCTGGCTGACCTGGAGGCGGTTGTTTCCGCCACAGTTTCGCGACTGAAAGCCGTTCCGATTATACTCTTCGCATCAATCCTCTTTCAAGCATTCATTTTTTACACGACTCATTCAACCCCATGGCCACTAAACTCACCGTTCTTTCCAATGGCTCCCTCCGCGTGGAGGGCGAAGACATTGAACTAGTTGACGCCCAAGGCCAGCCCTATGGACTGGGCGGTCGCCAGCGCATCAGCATCTGCCGTTGCGGGCTCTCCAAGCAAAAGCCGTTCTGCGACGGCTCGCACAAAGGCCATTTCGAGCACGACGCCGTGGCGTTTGATTTGCCCGCGCCGAAACCGGCTGTGTAATCCGGCATTCGAGCAATAAAAAAAGCCCGCTGGCCAATTGGCCAGCGGGCTTTTTGCTGCCGTAGGATTCAAGTTTAGTTTACAATCCTTACTCCACCACTCGGCGCTGCGTGAGTTGGCCGCAAGCAGCGTTTCGTCGGCCACTCCCCCTACCCCGCCGCCGGCCGGACGCCAGCCCCTAGCATCAGCCACAGGTTCTGGCGCACGATGTCGCCCATGGAATCGCACTTGTCGAACGCATCGGTATGGTGGAAGCGGTTGAGTTCGGCCTTGAGCTGCTCAACTTTATCGAGCGGAGCCAAGTCGTGGCGGCGCATCACGTCGAGTAGGTCGCGGAGGCGGTAGCGTTCGGCGCGGGCGCGGCGGGCCATAAGGGCGCGCTCTTCGGTTTGGTACTGGCGCACGGTTTCGGGCTTGAGCAGTTGGGCGCACATGGCCACCACGTCGGCGTTGTCTTTGAAAAACTGCGGCAGGTACATGATGCGGCGGCCCTCGTAACTCTGCTGGTCGAAGTCGATGGCCCGGACGCGGTATTGCTCGTCCTCGAAGTCGGGGGTTACGTCGATGACGTAGTTGTAGGCGCGCATGTCGCCGAGCAGGCGCACGAAGCAACGCTCGTTGAACTTGACAAACTCCTTGGCGATGCGCACTTGGTTGATGTGCGGCTGATTGAGGCGCAGGCGGATAAAATCATCGCCGGGAATGCCGGCAATGTGCTCCTCAATCAGGGTGTCGCCGCTCACCAAAAAGTTCATGGAGTTGGGCGACAGCAGGTGCTCCAGTTCCAGGCCGTAGAGGCGCGAGGCGTCGGCCCGCTTCACGTAGAAGTAGTCGTAGTTGTCGTTGAACTGGTTGACGATGCGCACCCGAAACGGGTTGGAATTGCCGAACTGACAGTAGTCGATGCGGTCGGCCACGAGGTGTTCACTGAACGACAAATCGCCGGCCGTCTTCAGCAGCGCGTACACTTCCGTAAGGCCCTGGCTGAGTTCACGCAGTGCCTGGGGCTCGAAAAACACCGTTTGCCAGAGCGTGTCCATGCCCGCCCGGTCGAGCAGCGGAAAGGAGCTGCTGAAGTACCGCAGGTCGTCGTAGGTCACCGGCAGCGGGGCCTCCCGGTCGTAGGTGCGCAGGTACTGGCGCAGCTCCGGCGTGAGCGGGTACGAGGGCTTTTTGCGGGAGATGTCCATGGAAGAGTGACTAAGAAACTTAATGTTCGAGTGAGCGGGCACAAAACAGAACGTCATGCAGAGCGCAACGAAGCATCGCGCGCGCCGTCACTAATCCAACCGATTGAGTTAGTGGTGGCGCGCGAGATGCTTCGCGGTGCTCAGCATGACGTTCGGAGTTTTCAGGAGTGCGCTTACCCGGCCAGCTCGTTCACCAGCTCCACGTATTGCTGGCGGGCGTCTTCCTGGCTGGTGCCGCGCAGGCCGGACCAGGCATCGTATTTGGCAATGGCTTTGAAGTCGAAGCCGCCGGGCCGGTCGCCGGAGATGTCGCCTTCGGTGCCTTGCTTGTAGAGGGCGTAAAGCTGGAGCAGCACCATGTTGGAGGGCTTGGAGGGCAGTTGCTGGGCGCGCGCGCTGGCCGCGTCGAATTCTTCTTGCGTGGTCATGAAAGTGGGTAAAATACGGTTCTGGTAAGTGCTGAGTGCCGTTGTACCTTGGCAGCTCATTCACACAAACGTATGACGCGCAAATCTATTCACGCATGGGCCACGGCGGCGCTATTGCTGACCGCACCGACGGCTTTCGCCCAAAAAACCTACTTGCACTGCGGCCAGCTGCTGGATGTGCGCAGCGGCAAGCTGCTGAACCAGCAAACGATTGTGGTTGAAAAAGACCGTATTGTGGCGGTGCAAAGCGGCTACACCGCAGCCAGCGGGCCTCAGGACAAGGTCATCAACCTCGAGAACCGCACGGTGCTGCCTGGCCTGATTGACTGCCACGTGCACGTGGAAGGCGAAACCAGCAAGGACAACTTCATCAAGGAATTCACCCAAAACCCCGCCGACGTGGCCTACGAAGCCATTGACCATGTCAACAAAACGCTCATGGCGGGCTTCACGACGGTGCGCGACTTGGGTGGTTCGGGCGTGAACGTGAGCTTGCGCAACGCCATCAACCGCGGGTTGGTGGTGGGGCCGCGCATCATTACGGCGGGCAAAGCTATTTCGGGCACGGGCGGGCACATGGACCCGTCCAACGGCTACCGCCTTGACCTGATGGGCGTGCCTGGCCCGGCCGAGGGCATCATCAACGGCCCCGACCAAGCCCGGCAGGCAGTGCGCGAGCAGTACAAGCGCGGCTCCGACCTCATCAAAATCGCCTCCACCGGCGGCGTGCTCTCGGTGGCCAAAGACGGCTCGGCACCGCAGATGACCGAGCTGGAAATCCGGGCCGTAGTGGAAACCGCCCGCGACTTGGGCCTGGCCGTGGCCTGCCACGCCCACGGCGCCGAAGGCATGAAGCGGGCCGTGCGGGCCGGCGTCACCAGCATCGAGCACGGCACGCTGATGGACGACGAAACCATGAAACTGATGAAGAAATACGGCACGTGGTACGTGCCCACCATCACGGCGGGCAAATCGGTGGCTGACTCGGCCAAAATCCCGAACTACTACCCGCCCCTGGTCACGCCCAAGGCACTGGCCATCGGCCCCAAGCTGCAGGGCACCTTCGGGCGGGCCTACAAGGCCGGGGTAAAAATTGCCTTCGGCACCGATGCCAGCGTGTACCGCCACGGCGTGAACGCGCTGGAATTTGGCTACATGACCGAAGCGGGGATGCCGGCTGCCGAGGCCATCCGCAGCGCCACGCTGAGCGCCGCCGAACTGCTGGGCCGAAGCAGCGACCTGGGCACACTGGAAGTGGGCAAATTGGCCGACATAATCGCCGTAGACGGCAACCCGCTGCAGGATATCTCGGCCATGATGCGGCCTCGCTTTGTGATGAAAGCCGGTGTAAAATACCGGCAGGATTAGCGGGTATTAGCAGGCAGCCGGGCCAGCTAGGCGGCTCAAAAGGCTGGGCTTTGGATGACAAACTATGTGAAGACAGCCTGTTTGAATAAGTTAAGCAGCTGCCCTGCTACGAACTGTGCAAAGCTGCTTTGTCGCGCTAAAATCATTTGCAGGGTTGAGTTGGCTGGTTCGGGCCGGCTGACGGCACTTTGCGGCCCGGCGGGCAGCGGCTTGGGAAAGCTCGACTGCAACCACGGTAGCGGGCACCGGCGTATGTAACAGCGCCGTTGATGTGCTTTCCTTCTATGAAAAAACCTGATTTAAATGCCCTCGTCCAGCAGTTTCTCCAGCATAAGCTGACCTTGGCACTGGCCGAAAGCTGCACCTGCGGCTTGGTAGCGGCGCAGTTGGCACCGGCTACGGGCGTGAGCGAAGTGCTGCTTGCTTCGGTGGTTACCTACCACGTGGAGGCCAAGCAAAAGCTGCTGGGCGTAAAAAAAGAAACCCTCGCCACCTACTCGGCCGAGAGCCAGCAAACCACCAACGAAATGGCCTTGGGCCTACACCGCCACCTGCCCGCCGCCGATGTGTGCGTGGCCGTGACCGGCCTGTGCGGTCCCGGTGCCTCCGAAACTCCGGACAAGCCGGTGGGTACCATGTTCGTCACCATCTTGCTCGAAGGCCACGCCTACGAATACCGCGAGCAGTTTTCGGGCACGGCCAGTAAGCTGCGGGAACAGGCCGCTGATTTCATCTACGGCAAACTCGCCGAAATCCTGCAACGTCGGCAGGAAGCAAACGGCGCCACACAGCCCAGCAAAAAACGCATTGCCGAGGAGGCGGGTACACCGGTTCGCACGGTGTAGAGCGTCATGGTTGCAAGCTCCGGAAAACGAGAAAAGTGGAATGGGGCCGCCAGAGCAAATGGGGTTGGCGCCTAATTAGCCAGTGGCAGAGCGGCCTCTTCTTGAATGTCAGGGCCATTGCCGAACTTTGGGAGGGCGATTTTATTCAAACCGGCAATCATTCCAATTTTCATGAAAAAAACCTTATTGCCGCTGCTTTTGGCGGCCCTTGTGCTGGCCCACGGCACCGCGGGTGCCTGGGGATTCTTCGGCCACCGCACCATCACGCAGGTGGCGGTGTATGAGCTTCCGGTATCGATGCAGGCGTTTTACTACCGGCACATGGCCGAATTGGTGCGCCAAAGCACGGCCCCCGACGAGCGCCGCAACTCCGACCCCACCGAAGCGCCGAAGCACTTCATCGACATCGACCACTACTCCGAGGACAACCCTTTTGGGAAAATGCCCCGGCAATACGAAAAGGCGGTGACCAAATTCACGGCCGACACCCTGCAGAAGTACGGCACCGTTCCGTGGGTGATTCTCGAAACCAAGGACAAGCTCACCGAGGCGTTCCGCCAACGCGACACGGTGGGCATCATCACCTATTCGGCCGAGCTGAGCCACTACATGGGCGACGCCTACGTACCGCTGCACACCACCATTAACTACGACGGCCAACTCACCGACCAGAAAGGCCTGCACAGCCTCTGGGAAAGCCAGTTGCCCGAGCGGTTTATTAACGACTACAAACTGTTTGGCGACGACGCCAAGTACGTAAAAGACCCGTTGGCAGCCGTGTGGGGCGTCATTCAGGAGAGCTACGGCTTCCTGGGCGAAACCTTTGACCGGGCCAGCAAAATCGAGAAAACCATGAAGCCCGACGTGCGCTTCACGTTCTCGCACCGCTACGGCAAAACCACGCGCCGCTACTCCGACGTGTTTGCCGATGCCTACGAAAAAGCCGTGGGCGGCATGGTGAGCTACCGCATGAAAATGGCCCCCACCATGATTTCCTCGCTCTGGCTCACGGCTTGGCAGGACGCCGGCAAGCCCAACCTCAACGAGCTGATGCACCAAGGCAAGCCCACGAAGGAGGAGAAGGAAAAGCTGTCCACTGAACTGGCCGCCTGGAAGCGCAACACCTTGAGCCAGGACCAGTTGCTGCTGGCCCAGCAAAAAGCCAAAAAGGTGGAAGTTGCCGACGAAATCAAGTCGGCCAAAGACATGGGCGCGGCCCCCAAAGAAGTGAAGGAAGACGAGCCAGCCGAACCTGCTTCAAACGCCGACACCGCCGCGCCGGCTCCGGCCATCGATAAGCTGAAGGTGAAGACCAAAGGCGCCGATGGCACCGAAAAAATTAAGCAAAAGGGTAGCACTCCTCAATAGCGGCGGGCTGCGCAAATGCGCTGAATGGCTACTGGCCCTTTGCGATGCTCTTCTCCACGAAAAAGCCCGCGCCCTCCGGCGCGGGCTTTTTCGTGGCCGTATAACGGGCCTTGGTGCCGCCTTATCTTGCCCCCGCTTCGGCTTTATTTCCCCTACTTATGTCCATTTACTTTCACTCCCGACTGGCCGTTTTGGGCCTGGTGCTGCTGGCGGCCTGCAACCAGGCGCCACCCGCTGCGGACACGCCCAAAGCCGCGCCGGCCATCCCCGGCCCCGACCTGGCCACGCTCACCGATAGCGCCGCGCCGGCCGCGCTGCTGGCCTACGGCCGCCAATACCCCGGTTCGGAAGTGCTGGTGCGCACCCGCCTGGGCAACATTCGGGTGAAGCTCTACGACGACACGCCCATCCACAAAGCCAACTTCCTGCTGCTGGCCCGCAAGGGCGTGTTCAACGAAACCATGTTCAACCGCGTGGTGAAAGACTTTGCCGTGCAGGGCGGCCAAACCTACGGCGCCCGCACCATCCGGCTGAAGCGCTACCGCCTGCCGCCGGAATTTCGGCCTGAACATTTCCACAAAAAAGGCGCCCTGGGCATGGCCCGCTACGACGACGAGCAGAACCCCGGCCGCCTGTCCTCCAACACCGATTTTTACTTCGTGGTGGGCGAGAAGCTCACGCCCGCCCAGTCGCAGGCCATGGCCGGCCGCAAGCTTACCCCGGCTCAAGTGAAAGCCTACGCCACCATCGGCGGCGTGCCCTCGCTCGATGGCCAGTACACGGTTTTTGGCGAAATCATCGAAGGCCAGGAAGTCGTCGATAAAATCGCCAACGAACCCGTAGAACCCGATAAGTGGCCCTTGAAAGACATTCCCATCAAAGTGGAAGTGGTGAAATAACTGTGTTTGGGAAGTTACAAAGCCTCCGATAGCCTGTCCACTTATTCTGCAGCTAGCGTCAGTTCCGCAGCTGGCAGCCCCGGTGCCGAGGCCCGCAACATGATTTTACCGGCTTGCGGGTTGGTTTTGACAATCACGAGGCAGCGCCCTTGCCAAGTGGTGCGCTGGGGGCGCTGGTAGCTTTCGGTGCTGCGCGGATTGGCATTGCCCACGCCCACGATGGTGCCCGGCCCGGTGAGGGCAAACTGCAGCGGCACTTCGGCCTTGGGGTTGCGCACGCCTTGCTTGTCCTGTACCTCCACGGTGATGTAGCTGAGGTCTTGGCCGGTGGCGCGGAGGGCAGCGCGGTCCGCCGTCAGCTTCAGTTGCGTAGGGGCAGCGGCCGACCGCAGTTCGGCGGTACTTACGCGCTTGTTGCCGTTGTAGCCCACGGCTTGGAGCACGCCGGCCTCGTACGGCACCGACCACGTGGCCTGGAAGCGGGTGGCACGGGTGGTGGGCTGGCTGCCCAGCGACCGGCCGTTGAGCAGCAGTTCCACCCGCTCGCACGACGAATACACGTCCACCTTCAGGGGCTTGTTTTCCTGGCCCGGCCAGGTCCAGTCGGCCAGCACGTCGTGCCACTCCCACTTGCTCCACTCCTGCTTGTCCTTGTTCAGGGGAAAGGAAGGAACGGGCGGCTGCACAAATACGGAAACTTGGTCCGACTTCCACAGGGCATCGCGGTAATAGGACTGGGGCCGTTTCCAGCCGCAGATGTCAAGGTCGCCGCAATGGGCCAGGTTCCAGGGGTAGAAGCCCTGGTTCTGCCAGTAGCCCAGCCAGCCGATGCTGGCCTCGCCAATGTAGTCCACGGCCGTCCACACAAAATCGCCCAGCACGTAGGGGTGGTCCACCACGTCCATCCAGCTGCCAAACGCTTCGAGGGGATAGGACTCGGCGCCGTACATCACGCGCTGAGCCAGGCGGGCGTGGTCCTTGGCATAAATGGCTTCCTGGTGGTGGTCGCCGCCGGCAGCGTAGTTATAGCCGGCCACGTCGAGAGCCGCAAAAAACGGGTCTTTGTCTGGATTCAGCCCGTTCACGGCGGCGGTGATGGGCCGGGTGGGGTCCAGGCCGCGAATGTAGTCGCCCAGCTGCTTGGCAGTTTGCGCTCCGGCGGGTGTGCCCCGCTCCGGAATCTCATTGCCTAGGCTCCACATAATCACGCTTGGGTGGTTGCGGTCGCGGCGCACCATGCTGGCCACGTCGGTCTGCCACCACTGGTCGAAGTACAGGTGGTAGTCGAACGGGTTTTTGGCCACGCGCCAGGCATCAAAGGCTTCGTCGATGACGAGCATGCCCAGCCGGTCGCAGGCCGCGAGCAGCGCGGGCGCGGGCGGGTTGTGCGAGCAGCGCAGGGCGTTGTAGCCGCTGGCTTTGAGCAGTTCCACTTTGCGTTCCTCGGCCCGGTCGTAGGACTTAGCCCCCAGCGGGCCGTGGTCGTGGTGAATGCAGCCGCCCTTCAGCTTCAGTGGCTGGCCATTGAGCAGCAGGCCCCGCGCAGCGTCCATTGTCACGGTTCGCACGCCGAAAGTCGTTTCCACGCGGTCGAGCAGGCGCTGGTTCTGGTAGACTTCAGTTACGGCCGAATATAAGTTTGGCTGGTCCACAGACCAGCGTTCCGGAGCACGAATGGTGAAGACCTGGGCAACATCCGTCGCCGCACCAGCCGCCACCGCCTGTTTGGAAGTTGTAGCCGACACTTCCCGCCCTTTGGGGCTTCGAATTCGGGTAACCAAGGTAATGTCGGCGGCTTGGGTACTGGCGTTGCGGACCGTGGTGACGGCCCGCACCTGCGCCTGCTGGGCCGTGACCTCGGGCGTGGTGATGTAGGTGCCCCACTGCGCCACATGCAACGGCGCCCGGGTGGTGAGCCACACGTGGCGGTAGATGCCCGAGCCGGAATACCAGCGGCTATTGGCACCCTCGTTGTGCACCTGCACCGCCACCACGTTGGCCGCGCCGGCCTTCACATGGTCCGTCACATCGTACCAAAAACTGGTGTAGCCGTACGGGTGCCGCCCCAGCGACTGGCCGTTAATCCACACCTCGGCGTTCATGTACACGCCCTCGAACAGGAGTTGCACCCGCTGGCCCGCGGCGCTGGCCGGTAGGGCAAACTGCTTGCGGTACCAGCCGGTGCCGCCGGTGGTGAAGCCGCCGCTCACCTGGCTGGGCGCGTCGGGACTGAACGGGGAGGCCGTGCCGGGCAGGTCTTCGATGCTCCAGTCGTGAGGCAGGTCCACCGAGCGCCAAGCGCTGTCGTCGAACGCGGGCAGTTCTGCCCCTTGCGCCCCGCCCCGGTGAAAACGCCAGCCGGCATCCAGCAACGCGGGCGTGCCCGGAGCGGGCTGGGCCGGCGCCGTTTTGAATAGTAGCAAAAGAATAAAAACGCCAAGTAATGCTTTCATAGGACGCTGGGAATGAGTTGTCCGGCAAGGCACGCGCGATGCTTTCCGGAATAAAGAGGCGAGCTCAAAGATAGCCCGCCGCTGTAGTCGCCCGCAGTACAATTTGCGGCTTGCTTTGCACTAATTGCGCCTTTGTCCCGTTAGAGCAAGCTTATTCTCCGACATGCCCTTCACGTTTTCTCACCCGGCGGTGGTTCTGCCGTTGCTTGCTCTTCCGCGTCGCTGGCGCTCCGCCACGGGCCTGATAGTTGGCAGCATGACGCCGGATTTCGAGAAGTTCATTCGCATGAGCTCTCACGACCCTTACAGTCACACGTGGCGCAGCATTTTCTACTTCAATCTGCCGCTGGGGTTAGTGCTGGCCTTCGTTTTCCACCTGGTGGTGCGCGATGCGTTGATTGCACATTTGCCCGGTTTCCTACACGCGCGGTTCAGTCGGTACGCGGGATTTGACTGGAGTACGTATGCCCGGCGGCATGCCGGCACGCTGGTGTTGTCGCTCTTGGTGGGCACCGTTTCGCACATAGCGGTTGACAGCTTCACACACGTTGACGGGCGGAGCGTGCAGTGGTTTCCGGTGCTGCGGGAGTGGGTGATGGAGGGAGCGGTCAACATGCGGTTTTACTCGCTGCTGCAAAAGCTGGCCTCGGTAGCGGGCGGGGTGGCCCTGGCCTGGTACCTGTGGCAACTCCCCCGCGAGAAAGCCACCGCGCCCGAACGGGACATGGCGTCCTTTTGGGGGCTGATGGCCGCTTTGGGGGCTGCGGTGGTGGCCGTGCGCCTTCAGTTGGGCTGGGCCGTCGGCTTCGACAACGTTTACCACGCCTCCATTGTCGTGCTTTCGGCGGGGCTAACCAGCCTGGTTTTGACCTCTGCGCTGTTTAAACTGTGGACGGGTGTGCTTCAGTGGAGAGCCAACCGCAGCCGTGTGAATGGCTAAAGACTTCAATTCCAGGATACCTAATTAGTTTATCGGGAAGTAAAACAGTGTTTTGTGGACTCAGAATGTAGGCGTAGTTTAAGACCATACCCTGAAACACCACGGCCTACCATGCTTCCGGGGCCATGAAAGCTTCGAGTAGGGGCGCCAAGTCGCTGGCGTGGTTGGGGGCATCTCTCAGCTGCTCAACGTGGCGCTGGAAGTCGGCGATGTCCACGGCGCGGAATCGCATCGACCAATCGGCAAAAGCGCGTTCACGCACCGGCCCATCGGCTATTTTGGTCACGCCTTGGTGCCGCACATCTGCTGCAATGACGTCGAACAAGTCGTGTACCCGATCACTTTCGCCCTCCAACACCTGCATGATGTCGCCATCGCTGTACATCAGCACCCCTGTCACGCCCAGGCGGGCGTTGTTTGCGCGCCACTGCACCAGTAAGCGACGCAGCTCTTGTTCAGGAAATGGCAGGGTGGCCGAACTGGTATAAACGAGGTGGTGCATGCGGCCGGAGGCAGTCAATGGGGCATCAAACCTAGGTATATATCCCGACTCCGGCAACCTGAGCGGTAATCATTGCCACATAAAAAGGCCCGCTCCCAAGGGGAAACGGGCCTTCGTCTATCAGGAGGGAGAACAGTTTCTCACCCTTGATTCAAATTACTCCTAACAAGAAGCTTACCAGATTTTGGCGCGGTCGGCAGTCGAGCGCACCATTTTGCTACCATCCTTGCAACCAAACGCTTCGTGAAACTCCTGCATGTTCTGCAACGGGCCATTGGTCCGGTACTGGCCGGGCGAGTGCGGGTCGGTCTGGATTTGCTGGCGCAGGGACTCCGGGCGCATGTTGGTACGCCATACCTGGGCCCAACCCAGGAAGAAGCGCTGCTGCGGCGTGAAGCCGTCCACCGACTTGGCGGCCTTGGCCTGGGGCGTTTTCATGAAGGCCTGGTAGGCAATGGTGAGGCCGCCGAGGTCGGCCAGGTTTTCGCCCATGGTCAGGTTACCGTTCACGTGGAGCGAGTCGATGGGCGTGAAGGCATCGAATTGCTTGCCCACCACCGCGGCTTTGGTCACAAACTTTTCGCCGTCCTCTTTGGCCCACCAGTCGCGCAGGTTGCCCTGCGAATCCACCTTGCGGCCCTGGTCGTCGAAGCCGTGGGTCATTTCGTGGCCAATCACGGCGCCGATGCCGCCGTAGTTGACCGCGTCGTCGGCCTTGGGGTCGTAGAAGGGCGGCTGCAGGATGCCGGCCGGGAACACAATCTCGTTCAGTGACGCGTTGTAGTAGGCATTCACCGTGGGCGGCGTCATGCCCCACACGGTGCGGTCAATCGGCTTGCCAAACTTGCTGAGGTTGTCTTTGGTGCCCCAATCGGCGGCGGCAAACAGGTTATTCAGAGCACTTTCGCGGCTGATGTTCAGCGCCGAATAATCCTTCCACTTGTCGGGGTAGCCAATTTTAACCACGAAGGCGTTGAGCTTCTTCAGGGCTTCGGCTTTGGTGGCGGCGCTCATCCATTCGGTGGCCTGAATGCGCTCGGCGTAGGCCACGCGCAGGTTTTCCACCATTTGCTTGGCGCGGGCCTTGGCCGCGGGGCTGAAGTCTTCGTCAACGTAAATCTGGCCAAAAGCTTCGCCCAGGGCGCCGTCCGTGGCGGCAAACGCCCGGCGCCACCGCGGCTGTGGCTGCTTGGCCCCGGTCAGGACCTGCGAAAAACGGAATTCCTCATCCACAAATGCTTTGGGCAAGGCCGCCGTAACGGCCTCCACCAGGTGCCAGCGCAGGTACTGCTTCTGGTCGGCAATGGGCTCCTCTTTCAGCATGGCGCTGGCTTCTTTCAGGAATTCGGGTTGGCCCACGATGATTTCCTTCGCGCTAGCCAAGCCGCTTTGCTGCAGGCGCAAGGGAATGTTTAGGTTGGGGTACGCGGCCGCTACCTGGTCCACGGTCATCTTGTTGTAATTTTTTTCGCGGTCGCGCAGGGCCACCCGCTCGCGGCTGGCCTTGGCCATGCGCGTTTCGAGGCGTGTCACGGCATCGGCATTTTTCTCGGCCGTGGCTTGGTCGTCGCCCAACAGTTTGAACAGGTTGACTTGATAGTTGCGGTAGGCGGCGCGAATGGTTTTGGACCGCGCGTCCTCCTTGAGGTAGTAGTCGCGGTCGGGCAAGGTGAGGCCGCCTTGCCGCATCTGCACGGCATACACGGAGCTGTTCTTGCTGTCCTGCGACACGCCCAAGCCGTACCAGCCTTTGCCAATGTTCTTCGGGTCGGCGAGGTAGCTCTGAATGCCCGCCAAATCTTGGATGGCATTTATCTTATTGAGGCGGGGCTGCAAATACTTCAGGCCCGCTTTCTCAATGGCCACCGAGTCCATGGCGGCGGCGTAGAAGTCGCCCACTTTCTGCATGTTGGAGCCGGGTTTGGCGGTGCGGTCCGCGGCAGCTTTTTCCAGAATGCGCCGCGCCACGCCCCGGTTGCGGGCCCGCAGTTCGTTGAAGCCGCCCCAGCTGGTTTCGGAACCGGGTATGGGATTATTTTTCAGCCAGTTGCCGTTGGCAAACTGGTAAAAGTCGGTACACGGGTCTACCGAGCGGTCGAGGTTGGCAAGCGAAATGCCCGTGCCGGTTTGGCCCTTGGCAGCGGCAGGCGCCGTGGTTTTAGTCTTGCCCGCGCTGGACTTGGTTTTGACCTTGGTTTGGGCTTGGGCCCCACCGGCCAGGAATCCGAGCAAAGCCGCCGAAAGGGCAGCTTTGCGCACAAAGGAGAATTGATGCATAGGAGAGTGAAGTGAGCGAAACATTAAGAAGGGCAAGATACAACAACCGTTTGGCGTTGATAATCTTAATAAAAGAGGAATAACAATGAAATTTTGGCAATTAGACCAAACTCCTGTATTCCTCGGGTTTCATCTGGTTTTAGTGTAATCCAATGCCGGCTATCCGGCCGGAAACCAGAACGTCATGCCGGGCTTGCCAGAGCGTTAACTCCGGCAAGCTCAGCATGACGTTCTAATCATCGAATGGCAGCTTTTCTAAGCAAGTTGGCTTACCAGATTTTGGACCGCTCGGCTGTGGGGCGCATCATCTTGCTGCCATCCTTGCAGCCAAAGGCCTCAAAGAATTCCGGCATGTTCATGAGCGGGCCGTTGGTCCGGAATTCGCCGGGCGAGTGCGGGTCGGTCTGCACCTGCTGGCGCAGGGCCTCGGGCCGGGAGTTGTTGCGCCAGATTTGGGCGTAGCCCAGGAAAAAGCGCTGCTCCGGCGTGAAGCCGTCGATGGTTTTGCCGGCTTTGGCCTGCGGGGTTTTCTTAAACGCGGCGTAGGCAATGGTGAGGCCGCCGAGGTCAGCCAGGTTCTCGCCCATGGTCAGTTTGCCGTTCACGTGCACCGAGTCCAGCGGCATGAAGGCGTCGTACTGCTTGCCCACGATGTCGGCTTTGGCGTTGAATTTATCCGCGTCTTCCTTGGTCCACCAGTCGCGCAGGTTGCCCTTGGAGTCGTACTGCCGGCCCTGGTCGTCGAAGCCGTGGGTCATTTCGTGGCCAATCACGGCGCCAATGCCGCCGTAGTTCACCGCGTCGTCGGCCTTGGGGTCATAAAAGGGCGGCTGCAGGATGCCGGCCGGGAACACAATCTCGTTCATCGGCGGGTTGTAGTAGGCATTAACTGTAGGCGGGGTCATGCCCCACTCGTTGCGGTCAATCGGCTTGCCAAACTTGCTGATTTGGTCCTTGCTGGCCCATTCGCGGGCCGACAACAGGTTGTTGAGGTAAGACTCGCGGCTGACATTCAGGGCCGAGTAATCCTTCCACTTGTCAGGGTAGCCAATCTTCACCACGAAGGCGTTGAGCTTGGTCAGGGCTTCCTTTTTGGTGGCCTCGCTCATCCAGTCCGTCGCCTTAATGCGGTCGGCGTAAGCCACGCGCAGGTTCTCAATCATCTCCTTGGCGCGGGCCTTGGCGGCGGGCGAAAAGGCTTTCTGCACGTAAATCTGGCCGAAAGCTTCGCCCAGGGCCCGGTCGGTGGCGCCCAGCGTGCGCTTCCAGCGGGGCTGCTGCTTTTTGGCGCCGGTCAGGGTTTGCGCAAAGCGGAAGTTCTCGTCCACAAACGTCTTTGGCAACGCCGATACCACGCTGCTCACCAAGTGGAAGCGCAGGTACTGCTTCTGGTCGGCAATGGGCTCTTCTTTGAGCATGGTGCTCACTTCCTTCAGGAAATCGGGCTGGCCGATGATTACCTCTTTGGCCGCGGCGAGGCCGTTTTCCTTCAGCGTGAGCGGCAGGGCCAGGTTGGGGTAGGCGGCGTCGGCCTGGGCCAGCGTCATCTTGTTGTAGTTGGCGTAGGGGTCGCGCAGGTCCACGCGGCTCTTGCTGGCTTTGGCCAGGCGGGTTTCGATGCGCGTAACGGCGGCCGCATTGGTTTTGGCCGTGGCTTCGTTGTCGCCGAGCATCTTAAAGGTGTTCACCAGATACGTGTCGTAGGCGGCGCGAATGGCTTTCGAACGGGCGTCGTCCTTCAGGTAGTAGTCACGGTCGGGCAGCGAAAGGCCGCCCTGGCCCATTTGCACGGCGTATTGGGTGCTGATTTTTTCGTCCTGCCCCACGTAGAAGCCATACCACACGCTGCCGGCGTGGGCTTTGGGGTCGGCCAGGAAGCGCTGCATCTCGCCGAGGTCCTTGATGGCCGCGATGCGGTTGAGGTGCGGCTGCAGGTACTTGAGGCCCGCGGCGTCGATGGCGGCCGAGTCCATGGCCGAGGCGTAGAAGTCGCCCACTTTCTGCGCATTCGAGCCTTTGGGTGCTTTGGCGGCGTCCTTGGCGGCATCGTTCAGGATGCTGCGCAGGGTGGCGTTGTTGCGGTCGGCCAGCTCGTTGAACGAGCCCCAGCGCGATTCAGCGGCCGGAATAGGGTTGTTTTTCAGCCAGTTGCCCGAAGCGTAGCGGAAGAAGTCCTCGCAGGGCTTCACCGACGGGTCAATGTTGGCAACGTTGAGGCCAACGCCTTTTTGGGTGGCAGCCGCTGCGGGCTTGGTGGTTTGGGCCACCGCGGCCGTGGTAGCCATGCTGCCCAGGCCAAGCACCGCTAAGCTGAGCCGCCGTGCAATAGAAGTTAAATACATGAAAAGAGTGTTGGGTTGGGAAATTACGCCGTGAAGTTACAGACACTCGAGTTTTTTCAGCGTTGCACGACCGTAGCGGGATGAAACCGGCTATTATCCCGCCCTGCCAGCCAAGCGGGTTTCGTTCTCCTCGCCCGTAACTTGCACCGATGCCGCTTTACAACCGCCGACCTGAGCTTCCGCCCCTTGTGCCTCCTCCCCCACTCGGGCTGGCCGACCTGCTGGGCCGCGTGCGCCAAGCATTGCAGCAGCAGTTGGCCGACTCCTATTGGGTGGTAGCCGAAGTGGCAGAGCTGACCGTGCCGCGCTTTGCCGGCGCGCACTGCTACCTCACTCTCACCGAGCAAACCACCGACAGCCGCGGCACGCCCGTAAAAGCCCAGGCCCGCGCCACGCTCTGGAGCCAGCGCTACCAGCAGCTGGCGCCGGCCTTCGAGCGGCACACCGGCCAGCCCCTGCGCCCCGGGCTGAAGCTGCTGTTGCGCGTGCAAGTGCGCTTCCACGAGCAGTACGGCCTGAGCCTCGACGTCGTGGCCATCGACCCCAGCTACACGGTGGGCGAGCTGGCTTTGCTGCGGCTGAAAACCCTGCGCCTGCTAAAAGAAAAAGGCCTGCTCGAACGCCAAAAGCAGCTTTTGCTGCCGCTGGCCCCGCAACGGCTGGCGGTTATCTCCTCGCCCACGGCGGCCGGATTTCAGGACTTCGTGCAGCAGCTCGACGAGGCGCCTTATGATTTTGCACTGACCTTGTTTCCGGCCATGATGCAGGGCGACGAAGCGCCCGCCAGCATCCGGGCGGCGCTGGATGGCGTGCGCGCCCGGCGCGGCCAGTTCGATGCCGTGGTGATAATTCGGGGCGGGGGCAGCCGCACCGATTTGCTGGCCTTCGACGAATACGGGCTGGCCGCGGCCGTGGGGGCGTTTCCGCTCCCCGTGCTCACCGGCATTGGCCACGAGCGCGACGAAGCCATTGTGGACCTCACCGCCCACCACGCCCTGAAAACCCCCACGGCCGTGGCCGTATTTCTGGTCGAGCGACTGGCCCGGCTCGAAGCTGCTTTTCTGGGCTACGGCGAGCAGGTGGCGGCGCTGGCCCGGCGCCAGCTGAGCCAACGCCACGCCCGCCTCGACCAGCTGAGCGGGCAAAGCCGCTACGCTGCCCACCGCCAACTAGACGCTGCCCACGACGCCCTGCGCGCCCGCGCCCGCCAGGCCATCCAGGCCCCGCGCGAGCAACTCCGGCAGCTGGGCCAGGGCCTGGTTCGCTTCCGGCACCAATTACCGCGCGCGGCACGCCGGGCCCTGGCCCGCGAGCAGCGCGGCCTGCGCCGGTTCGGCCGGGCCTTGTTGAGTCGCTTTATCCGCCATCACCGGCGCCGGCGCGAAGCTGTGTTGCGCCAGCGCTTCCGGCTACAGCTGACGATGGAGCGGTACCTGCACCGCCAGGAAATGCGCTTAGCGCTTAATAGCTGCCAGCTGGAGCTTAAAGCGCCCACTAAGCCAACAACGAAGACCCGCTAACAGCGCCGCATTAACTTATAATAACTACTTACTGATTACTGCTCCCCCAAAAATGACCTACCGCGAAGCCATTGAAGAGCTGGAAACCATTTTGCGCGCCCTCGAAACAGATGCCGTGGACGTGGACGACCTCACCACGCGCGTGGAACGCTCGGCTGAACTCATTCGGCTTTGCCGCCACAAACTGCGCCACGCCGAAGCATCGTTGGACCGGGTATTCGACACCTTAGACGAAGAGGACGAAGCGGACGAGTTGCCGGAGGAGGAAGACGAGGACGATGAAGAAGATGATGAGAACGAGGACGACTCGGAAGAAAACGACGACCTGCCCGGCGGCCCCGGCCGCCCGTGGTAGCCGCTGCCACCACTCGTTGCTGAGGCACGACTAACCACGGCAGTAGTTGGGTCACCTATTCTGATAAACGTTTATTCATCACGGTACTCGAGGCCTCGGTTTTTTTGTTGCGAAAGGTGCATTTTTGGCCCTCTTTGTCCTCAGAAGGAATCTTGTGCTTACTTTCCCGTAACCAGGGCTGTAGCGCGTGCGCTATACTTGGTGCCCCGTTTACATTCTTGCTGAATGAGCAGTGAATTTTTACCTTCTTTTGTGATTCCCGCCCGCTGCTGAGGGCCTTCATGTGACCGAACTCTCGCCCTTGCTGTTGCTCATTCCTACACTGCTCGTATTTGGGCTGGTGTGGTTTATCGCGCGTTCCCAGCGGGCCAAAATTCAGCAGCAACACGAGCTTTCTCAGCTAAAGGCAGCGGCCCAGCAGCAAGCATTAGCCGCCGCCCTGGTAGCCCAGGAAGACGAGCGGCAGCGCATTGCCGGTGAGCTGCACGACGGCGTCGGCACCATCCTGGCTTTGGCCAAGCTGCACCTGTTTGCCCCCGGAAGCCCGCCCGCCCCCGAAGCCAGTGCCCTCATTGACCAGGCAGTGGCCGAGGTGCGGCGCATTTCCCGCAACCTGCAGCCGGCCACGCTGCAGCAACTGGGCTTGGCTCAGGCCCTGCGCGCGCTGGTGCAGGCCGTGCCCGCCGACAACGGCCCCGAAGTACGGCTGGAGCAGGAAAGCCCCATGGGCCGGCTCATTCCGCCGCACGAGCTCATGGTGTACCGCATTGCCCAGGAGCTGCTCACCAATGGCCTGGTGCACGCCGATGCCACCCACATTGTGCTGCGCATGGGAGCCGTGCCCGGCCTGCTCACCCTTACTTATTCCGATGATGGCCAGGGTTTCGACTTAGACGCCTTGGAAGAATTGCCGCCTCCGGGACCCCACGGGCAGCCCGTGGGCATGGGCCTCATCAACCTGCGCAGCCGCGTGGCGGTGCTTGGGGGCCAGCTCCACTACCATTCTGAGCCCGGCGTGGGAACCCGCGTCGAGGCTATTTTACCTGTTACGCTGCTGCCTGCGGGCATGCCCACTCCCACTTTCACCCTTTCTTCATGACTCCCAACAACAAGCCCGTAGTCGGCTCCACGCCCGTTCGGCTGGCAATCGTCGACGACCACATTCTCTTCCGCAAAGGATTGCGGGCTTTGCTCAGCGGCTATGCGGGCATTGAAGTGGTGTGCGAGGCCGGCAACGGCCAGGAGCTGCTCGAACTTCTGGACCAAGGCAGCCGCCCCAACGTAGTGCTGATGGACATGCAAATGCCCATTCTCGACGGCCTGCAAACCACTCGGCTGCTGCGCACCCAGTTCCCGGGCGTGCGGGTGGTCATCATTTCCATGCACGACGACCCTTCGCTGGTGAGCACCGTGCTGGCCGAAGGCGCCCACAGCTACCTCGTGAAAAACACTTCGCCCGAAGAAATGCGCAGTGCCGTGCTGGCTGCCGCCGCCGCTGGCGACCGGCTGTAAGGGCCTTGCCTTCTATTCTTAATCGGCCCAGGCCAGCGTTGTTGGCCTTCTGATTTACAACTAAAAATCCCCGCTATCTGCAAGGCAGATAGCGGGGATTTTTACGTCAATGCTTAAACGGAGAATCCGGAATTACAGCGTGGCCGAGAGGCCCACGGTAAAGGTGCGGCCGCGGTTGAAGAAGGCCTGCAAGTCAGCGGGGCTGCTGGTGTTGGAATTGGACCGGTTCGACACGTCGGTGAAATAGTATTCATTCAAGACGTTGAGAATCGAGCCTTTCAGCGCGAAGCGCACCCGCTCGTTCAGCAGCGGCTTGAACTCGTAGCCCATGTGCAGGTCCACGTTGCGCGAAGTAGGCAGGCGGTACGAGTCGGTGCTGGTGGTGGGGTCGAGAATGGTTTCGGGGTTGAAATCGGCGTAGTACTTGGTGAAGAGCAGGAACGAGGGCCGGATGTAGGCGCCACGAAATGGCTCGTAGCGCAGGCCAATCTGGAACTGGTTCTGGGCGGCATCGCCCACGTGGGTACCGTCGAGGTACACGGGTTGGTCTACCACGTCGGGGTTCACAAACGAACCGTCTTCCTTGGTTTGGTTCAGCAGGCCCCGGCCTGTCCAGCGCCAGTCGCCCAGGGCAATGGCCGCGTTCAGTTGCACGCGGCGGCTGATTTCCTGGGCTACACTCAGCTCCACGCCGGCGTGGCGGGCGTTCACGTTGCGCACGTTGCTGTACACGGCCTCGCCGGTGGCGTTCGAAAACGAAGTAGTGGTTTTGTTGGCCCATAGCGTGTAGTACACATTCAGGCTCACTTTCAGGCTGGGGTAGGTGATGCCGTAGCCGATTTCGGCGCTCGAAATGCCCTCGGGCTTTACGTTGTCGTACTTGCGGCCGGCGTTGGTGTAGAGCAGGTTGAAGAACGGCACCTTGCTGTTGTAGCCGATATTGGCGAACACGTTGTCGTGCTCCGAGATGTTGTAATTGGCCCCGCCCTTCACGCTGTAGCCCGTGAACCGGGTCCAGTCGGTTTCGATGGGCTTGTTGTCAGCCGCCCGTTCCAGAAAATAATCGATGCGCTTGTACGCCACCTGCGAGAGCGTGGCACTGACCACCGCCGACAGCAGTGGGGTTTTGTATTCGAGTTGCGAATAGCCGCCCATCCAGCGGGTTTTGCCGTCGTAGTTGTAGCCGAGCTTGTCGCCTACTTGCAGCGGGGTGTTGGGGTCCACATTGCGGTTGCCAGAATTGGTGGCGAATTTGGCGCCCAGCAAGTCGCGCACTTCGCGGTAGTGCAATCCGGTATAGTCGCGGCCGTCCACGCCGGCCGACAGCGTCAGCTTGTCGTTGAGCAAGTAGTCGCCGCCCACCACAAAGCCGTACCAGCGGTGGCTGTTCACGCTGTTGATGAGGAACTGCGTGGCCCGGCCAGTGGGGTTGGGGTTGATGCCCTGGCCCACGTTGTCGTCGTAAATCTTCTGAAAATCCGTTTGGCCCGTGACGCTGTTTTGGGCGATGGTGGTGGAGTTGCCGCTGGTGAGGCCGCTGGACCCGCCGCCCTTGCCATACGAGGCATACATCACGGTTGAAACAAACAGACGGTCGCTGACCTGCCACAGGTCGTTGAAGTTAATCTGGGGCTTATGGTAGAAGTTGGTGCGCTCATTGAGTACTTCCTGACCGTTGCTCACCTTGTTGCCGTTGGCATCAATGCTGTAGCGGTCGAGCGTACCCCAATACGGGTTGTACTGGAAGCCGCGGTTGCCGTTAGCCACCGGCTTAACGCCGATTTCGCGGGCTTTTTCATCCGAAATCAGCGCCACCTGCGAAGCAAAAGAACGCTGCCCGTGGCTTTGGGGCGAGCCCAGGCCGGTGAGCGAGAGGTTGTGCTTGCCCGCCCGCTTGCTCACGGTGCCAAAGTAGGTCCAGGCATCGTCAAAGGCTTTATCTACCCAGCCGTCGGAGGTGCGGCGCGAGCCGTAAACCGTCACGGCCCAATCGCCCTTCAGCTGCCCCGAGCTAAGCATGAGCGAATACTTCTGGTAATTATTGGAACCAGTTTCGACGCGTGCCAGCGCCGATTTCTTATCGTCGAAGCCCTTGGTGAGCACGTTGATGGTGCCGCCCACCGAGGGCACGGCAATCTTGGAAGCCGACAAGCCGCGCTGCACCTGCAGGGATTTGGTTACGTCGCCCAAGTCCCAGTTGGACCAGTATACTTGGCCGTTTTCCATGTCGTTCACCGGCACGCCGTTGATGAGCACGGCCACGTTGCGCTGGTCGAAGCCGCGCACGTTGATGCGCGAGTCGCCGGTGCCGCCGCCGCCCTGCGTAGCATACACACCGGGCGTCTCGTTGAGAATCATCGGCAGGTCGCGGTTGGAGAGGGTTTCGCGGAGCTTCACCTCGTTCACGGCCGAGAAAGCCACGGGCGTGGACCGCTCCTGGGCCTGGGCCGCTACCACCGTCACTTCTTCCAGGCTGGCGTTGTCGGCGCTAAGTGAGAAGGATGCCACCACGTTTTGGGTCGTGATTCTGACGGTTTGGGTGAGCGGTTTGTAGCCAATAAAGCTGGCCTGCACAGTGTAGGTGCCAGCCGGGAGGCCGGGAATTTTGAACGAGCCGTCGGCGTCGGCGCCACTGCCGGTGTTTTGGCCGCCGCCCGATACCTGCACGGTGGCACCGGGCAGCGTTTCGCCGGTCACTTTGTCGAGTACGCGCCCGCGAATGGAAAATGTAGTCTGGGCCAGAGCCGGCAGCGTAACCAGAACCGTTAGGAGGACCGTAAAAAAGTGCTTCATACCAAAATAAAGAGCCCCGGCACACTCCGGGGACAACAAATATACGGCCCGGTAAGCGGAAGCTCCCGTTGGAGTTCAATAGAATAAATGTAAGATTTGCGGGATGCAAACTCGTCCTTTACCCGCGCTGATTCTCTGGGTGCTTACTTTTTGGCTGGGCCTGCCGGTTGCCGGGCAAGCGCAGCTGTATTATGTAGACTTGAGCACGGCCACACTCGTCTTACCAAACCTGGCCGTGCACGTAGAGCAAGTGCTCGATGCCCGGGCCCGGCGGGCAGGCATCGGCACCGTGCACCGGGGCCTGAACAACGTTCGGCAGTCGGCCGACCTGCGCCCCTCGGTGCCGCAAGCTCTGACCGCTTGGCTACACGCCCAACTCCCCGCTCGGCCTACCGACCACGCCATTGTGCTGGTGGTGCGGCAGCTGCAGCTGGCCGAAGAAATCAATGTTTTTTCGGAAAAAGCCACCGTCGAATTGTCGGTGGATGTGTACGCGCACCTCGCCGACGGCTACTATTACGTGCTGAACGCTGCCGAACTGGTGGAAAGCAGGGGCATGGAAACCACGGCGCAACACCCCACCAATCTGGCCTTGGCATTTCAGCGCTGCCTCGCCCAGTGCCAAACCATCGATTGGGAAAAGCTGCCGCCCCAGCCGGCTCGCACGTTGGCCGAACTACAGCAGGTGGGCCGCCCAGCCGCCGCGGCGCTCCGCTACCCGGCCTTGGTCGATTCGGTGCGCCCCAAAGGCTACTACCCCACGTTTCTGGCGTTCCGCAACAACCAACCCGTTACTGAACCGGCTTTGAGTGTCCGGACCACGCCCCGCACTGCCAAGGGCTGGGAGGGCACGCTGGAAGTAGAACCGACGGTGGCCGCAGCCACGGGTGCGCCAGTGGCCCTGCGCGACGCGTGGGGCTTCTCGGACGGGCAGCAGGTCTACATCTGGCACAAGCGGCACTACCAGCCCCTCACGCGGGCCGGCGACTCGTTTCACTTCGTGGGCTTCAACGGGCCCGACCCCGGCGCAGTAGGCACGGCCGGCTTCCTGGGTGGTGCTGCGGGGGGCGCCATCGCAGCGGTGGCCACCTCGGGCAAGCCCGCCGATTTTACCTTGGACATGGTAACGGGGGCCGTTTCGCCATTTGCCGAGGCCAGCGGAGCGGCAGCGGCCGATACGGCAATGATTTATGTGTACCGCCGCGCCAGCAACTCCCCCGGGCCGGTTCAGGTGCTGCTCAACGGAAAGGTTGTAGCCGAGCTCGACGCACATCAGTTTGCCGCCATTCCTTACACGGATAAGGTGCGCGAGGTGAGCCTGTGCTTGCAAACGGCGCCGGGGCGCTGCACTGCTTTCATTCCCACCTTCGGCACCACGTCCTACGTCGAAATTGCCCGCGACCTCGCCGACCCGGCCAACCCGCTGCTGGAACGAGTGGCCGTTAAAAAGGGCGTATTTGACTTGCGCGTCATTCGGGCCCGCACCAAATAAACCGAGTAAGGTGGCCACTACGCCAGTTCCACCTGCGGGTCCCAGAACAGCTTGGCAAACTCGACCACCCGGTCTTCTTCCACACGCACGCCTTCGGCTTCCAGGGCTTCCTGCATGGCGAAGGGAGTGGCAAAGTGCAGGCGGCCGGTGAGGTGCCCGAGCCGGTTTACCACGCGGTGGGCGGGCACGTGGTGCTCGGCGGTGTGGGCGGCCATCATGGCGTAGCCCACGGTGCGGGCGCCGTGCCGGGCCCCCAGGTAATGGGCAATGGTGCCGTAGGTAGTGACACGGCCGGGCGGGATGAGGCGCACGACTTCGTGCACGTCCTGGAAAAAATTGCGGGGCTCGGGCGCGGTTTGAGTGGTTGGCTTCATCGGGACGAAGATAGGTTTCGGTCCCGGTGATGCCGCTCTACGTCTATTTTATAGAGAAGGGCGCAACCTTTGAGGCAAAATTTGCACTATATACGCTACGGCCGACCACCCTTCCTACCGCTTGGCGTGGGCGTCGGGCCCTGACTTAAACATCCGCCGCCGCTTGCGCGTTCTTGCCACCTATGCCAGTTGAAACCAACACCGTTGCTCCTGCTCCGAAGTGGGATACTACCACCACGCCCGGGCCTACCGCCGCCCCTCCCGTTTCCGACCCTACCCCGGAAACGCCGCCATCGAAAGGCCGCGGCTGGCTGGGCTGGCTGATTGCGGCCTTGGTGATTGCCGCCATGGTGTTTGTGAAAATGAAGTATTTCCCCAGCAATGCGGCGGGCGGTGATAAAAAAGGCGCCGCAGCGGGCGGCAAAGGCGGCCCTGGCGGCGCCGGCGGCAAAGGCCAGCGCACCCCCGTGCAAGTGTACGTGGTGGCCGCCACCAACCTCACCGACGAAGTAGCCGCCACCGGTTCGGTGCTGGCCGAAGAATCGGTTGTCATCAAAAGCGAGCTATCGGGCAAAATCACCAGCCTCAACATCAAGGAAGGCCAGTCGGTAAGCAAGGGCCAGCTGTTGTTCAGCATCAACGCCGACGAGGCCCAGGCGGCCATTCAGAAGCAGCAATATAACATCAAGCTTTTCCGGGACCAGGAGCGCCGCCAGCGCACGCTGCTGGATAAGGAATACATCAGCGCCCAGGAATACGAAACCTCAAACAACCAGCTGCTCACGGCCCAGGCCGATTTGCAGGCCCTGCGCGCTACCCTGGACAAGGCGTATGTGCGGGCCCCGTTCTCGGGCGTGCTGGGCTTGACCACCGCCACGGTGGGCACCTACGTGAGCCCGGGCGCCGAAATCACCACGCTCTCGCGCGTGCGGCCCGTCAAAATTGACTTTGCCGTGCCCGGCCGCTTTGCTGCCAACGTGCGGGTGGGCGACGTGGTGAGCGTGCTCGACGAAACCACCAACAAAAAATACGACGCCAAGGTCTACGCCATCGACCCGCAGATTGACCCCGTGAGCCGCACCCAGCCCGTGCGCGCCCGCTTCGCCAACACCGGCAACGAGCTACGCCCCGGCGCCTTCGTGCGCGTGAACCTGAAGCTGGGCGAAAGCGAAACCGCCCTGCAGGTGCCCACCGAAGCCGTGATTCCGGAGGCCAGCGGCTACAGCGTGTACACCGTGAAAAACAACAAAATGGTGCCGAAGAAAGTGAAAATCGGCATCCGTTCCGACAAGGTGATTCAGATTACGGATGGCTTGGTGGTGGGCGACAGCGTGATACGCACCGGCATTCTGCAAGTGAAGCCGGGAGACGCGGTGCGCGTGACGAAGTAATCAACCAGGACTCCCCTCCCCTTTCAGGAAGGGAGTTTTTGTTCCGAATCAGCAACTACAATTCATCCCATGAGTTTATCCAGCACCAGCATCAATCGCCCGGTTCTTGCCATTGTGATGAGCCTGGTCATCATCATTTTCGGCGTTATCGGCTTCCGGTACCTCAGCATTCGGGAGTACCCGAGCGTGGACCCGCCGATTATCACCGTGTCGGCAAGCTACACCGGGGCTTCGGCCGACGTGATGCAGGGCCAGGTAACCGAGCCGTTGGAAGAAGCCCTGAACGGCATCGCCGGCATCAAGAACCTGACGTCGAACAGCCGCGACGGCCGCACCCAGATTACGGTCGAGTTTGACCTCGACGCCGACCTGGAAAGCGCCGCCAACGACGTGCGCGACAAGGTTTCGGGCGCCCAAGGCCGCCTGCCGCGCGACATTGACCCGCCGGTGGTGAGCAAGGCCAACGCCGACTCACAACCCATTGTGATGACTTACCTGAGCAGCGACCAGCGCACCCTGCTGGAGCTGACGGACTACGCCAACAACACCCTCAAGGAGCGGATTCAGACCATTCCCGGGGTGTCGGAAGTGCGCGTGTACGGCGAGCGCAAGTACTCCATGCGTCTCTGGCTGGACCCCGTGAAACTGTCGGCCCTGCGCGTGTCGCCAGTGGACGTACAAGCCGCCCTGACCCGCGAAAACGTGGAGCTGCCCAGCGGCTCGGTGCAAGGCGAAGCTACCCAGCTCACCCTGCGCACCATGGGCCGCCTGACCACCGTAGAGGACTTCAACAACCTGATTATCCGCAAGGACGAGGTGTCGCTCATTCGCCTGTCCGATATCGGTTACGCCGAATTATACCCCGAAAACGACCAAACCATTTTCAAAGTAAACGGTGTGCCCATGGTGGGCCTGGCTGTGATTCCGCAGCCGGGCTCGAACCAGATTGACATTGCCACGGAGTTTAACGAGCGAATTGCGCTGTATGCTAAGGACCTGCCTAAAGACTTGGTATTGAAGCCAGGCTTCGATAACTCGATTTTTATCCGCAAGTCCATCAGCGAGGTGCAGCACACCATCATCGAGGCCTTTGTGCTGGTGGTAATTATCATCTTCCTGTTTTTGCGCGACTGGCGCTCTACGCTCATTCCGGTAGTGGCCATTCCGGTGTCGTTGGTAGGTATTTTCTTCGTGATGTACCTGCTCGATTTCTCCATCAACGTGCTGACGCTGCTGGCCATCGTGCTGGCCATTGGCCTTGTGGTGGATGACGCCATTGTGGTGCTAGAGAATATTTACTCGCGCATTGAGGATGGCGAGGAACCAAAGGAAGCGGCCATCAAAGGCTCCGAGGAAATTCTAATGGCCGTAATCAGCACCACGGTGGTGCTGGCGGCGGTGTTCTTGCCGGTGGTGTTCCTCACGGGCATCACGGGGCGCTTGTTCCGCGAGTTTGGCATTGTGGTGGCGGGTTCGGTGCTGATTTCGGCCTTCGTGTCGCTCACACTCACGCCCATGATGTGCTCGAAACTGCTGAAGCGCGAGGAAAAGCACAACTGGTTTTACCGCAAAACCGAGCCCTTCTTTGAGAAAATGATTGGCGGCTACCAAAGCAGCTTGGAAACATTCCTGCGCAACCGCTGGATGGCCTGGGTGATGATAGCCGTGACGGGCGGCGGCATTTGGTTCTTTATGGGTGCGCTGCCCTCGGAGCTGGCCCCCATCGAGGACCGGAGCCGGGTGAACATCAACGCGACGGGGCCGGAAGGCGCCTCGTTTGAGTTCATGGACAGCTACATGGCCCAAGTCACCAAGATGGCAATGGATTCGGCGGGCGAGAAAAACCTGAGCAGTGTGTTTGCGGTGACTTCGCCCGGTTTTGGGGGCGGCTCCAACTCCGGCACGGCCCGCGTGCTGCTGGTGGAAGCCGATGCCCGCGAGAAAAACCAGGACGATGTGGCCAAAAGCCTAACGGCGGGCGTGAAGCGCCTGTCGGCGGCCCGCACGTCGGTATCGCAAGACCAAAGCATTGGCGGTGGCGGCGGCGGCGGCCTGCCGGTGCAGTTCGTGATGCAGAACCAGAGCTTCGACAAGCTCCGCGAGTCCGTGCCGAAGTTCCTCGAACTGGCCCGCCAAGACCCCACGTTCCAGTTCGTGGACGTGAACCTGAAGTTCAACAAGCCCGAACTGCGCGTGAACATTGACCGCGAGAAGGCCCAGAGCCTCGGCATCTCGGTGCAGAGCATCTCGCAAACCCTGCAGTCGGGCCTGAGTGGGCAGCGCTACGGCTACTTCATCCGCAATGGCAAGCAGTACCAGATTATCGGCCAAGTGGCCCGCGAAGACCGCAACCAGCCGCTGGACGTGCGCCTGCTGTCGGTGAAAAACGACAAAGGCGAATTGGTGCAGCTCGACAACGTCATCCGCCTCGAGGAAAGCAGCACGCCGCCGCAGCTCTACCGTTTCAACCGCTACAATTCGGCTACGTTCTCGGCCTCGCTGGCGCCCGGCAAAACGCTGGGCGACGGCATCGCGGCCATGCGCGCCATCGCGGAGAAAAACCTGGACGAAACGTTTACTACTGAATTGTCCGGCGCCTCGCGCGACTTTGAGGAAAGCTCCTCCTCTCTCCTCTTCGCCTTCGGCTTGGCGCTGGTGCTGATTTACCTGGTGCTGGCCGCGCAGTTTGAAAGCTTCCGCGACCCGGTCATCATCATGGTGACGGTGCCGCTGGCCCTTTCGGGCGCCTTGCTCAGCTTGTGGTACTTCAACCAAACGCTGAATCTGTTCTCGCAAATTGGCATCATTATGCTGATTGGCCTGGTGACGAAAAACGGTATTCTCATCGTGGAATTCGCCAACCAGCGCGTTGAGAAATTCAACGTAGACTACATGACGGGCCTGATTGAAGGCGCTACAGCCCGCTTCCGCCCTATTCTGATGACGTCGCTGTGCGCTATTTTGGGCATTCTGCCCATTGCCATTGCCACGGGTGCGGGCGCTCTGAGCCGCCGGGCCATGGGCATCGGCGTGGTGGGCGGCCTGTTTTTCGCTACGGGCCTCACGCTGTACGTGGTGCCGGTGATGTACTCCTATTTCGCTACGGCCAAAAAGCACAAGAAAGCCGAGCCGGCTACTGAGCCCGCAATAGCTGCTTAATTGTAAAACTTGGCTCCCCGTCGGGGAGCCAAGTTGCTGATTTTTATTCTCTCCATGTCCCGTTTTCTTTTCCTTTTCCTCCTTGCCGCCGCTGGTGCAGCCCAGGCCCAACAGCCGGTGCTCATGCCGAAGCAACCCGTTGAAAAGCCCAAGGCCAAGCCCCAAACGGCCAAACCGGTGACGGTAGCCACTGCGCCACCGCTTACCCTGGCCCAAGCCATTCAGCTCGGTTTGGAAAACAACTTCAACATCCGGCTCTCGCGCACGGATGAGGAGATTGCGGAAAACAACGTGACGCGCGGCAACGCCGGCCAGCTGCCGGTGGTGAACGGCAACCTCACCCGCACTTTCAACCGCAACAACGTACGGCAGGAATCCTCGAGCCGGCCCGAACCCAGCGTAGCCAACAATGCCCAATCGAACCTGCTGAACGCCAACGTGGCCGCCACTTGGACCATCTTCGACGGATTCGGCATGTTCATCGCCTACGACCGATTAAAAGCCCTGAGCCAAAGCCAACGCCAGCTTACCCGCGCTACATTGGAAGAAACGGTAGCCGCCATCACCGACGCGTATTACGCCGTGGTGCGCGAGTCAGGGAAAATCAAATCCATTGAAGAAGCACTGAAAATTGGTCAGGCCCGCATCGACCTCACTCAGGGCCGGGTAGATGTGGGCGTGAGCGCCAAGGTGGAAGTGCTGACCGCCCGCGTGGATTATAATGCTGACCAGTCGCTTCTCATCCAACAGCAGGAACTGCTGACCACCGCCAAAATTAACCTCAACAACTTGCTGGGCCGCACGCCCCGCACCGACTTCAGCCCCGCCGATTCCATTGTGGTGACCCGGAGCCTGGACCAAGCGGCCATCACGCAAGCCATTCAGCAAAATAACCCGCGCTTGCAAGCTGCCAAAACCAACACCGAAGTGGCCACTTACGACCGCAAGCTGGTACGTGCCTCGCGCTTCCCGCAAGTGGGCCTGACGTCGGGCTACGGCCTGAACCGGAACGTGAACGGCGCCGCCTTTTTTGGCAGCCAGCTCGTGACCAACACCGGCCGTACTTACGGCCTGAACTACGGCGTAGTAGCTTCCGTGCCCATTTTCGACGGTTTCAACCGCAACCGGCTTGAGCAGAATGCCCGCATTGGCGAAGTGCAAAGCCAGTTACAGCTCAGCCAAACCCAACTACAACTCGACGCCGACGCCGAGCAGTCGTTTGCGCAATACCAGAACCGCCTGAAGCTGCTGGAGCTCGAAGAAGCCAACATCCTGCTGGCCCGCGAAAACGTGGCCATTGCCTTGGAGCGCTACCGCCTCGGCCTGCTCACGCCCCTGGCGTTGCGCGAAGCCCAACGCACCCAGCTTGATGCCGAAGTGCGGCTGCTCGACATCCGCTTTCAAGCCAAGCAGGCCGAAACCATCCTGCGCCGCTTGAGCGGAGGCTTGGTGCAGGGACAATAACGGTCTGTCAACCAGAGTCGTTTTTAACGTGAAAAAGCCCCGGCACTGCGCAGTGCTGGGGCTTTTTCGTGGATGAATTCTTAAGTTCAGTCTCTACAAAAACAACCCGTTATTCCTTCACAAACCGCTTCGTCTCGGAGCCGGATTTGGTGGTGATTTTGTAGAAAT
The DNA here is from genome assembly GCF_015694725.1 of Hymenobacter jeongseonensis. Lineage (GTDB taxonomy): Bacteria > Bacteroidota > Bacteroidia > Cytophagales > Hymenobacteraceae > Hymenobacter > Hymenobacter jeongseonensis. The sequence continues at coordinate 198,029 of NZ_JADQDQ010000002.1, forward strand.
AAGTACCAGCCGCCAAATCGCGCAAATTCAGCTGCTGAGAGTGGGGGCCTTGTTCGGCGTTGGGTTCTGCCACCAGCGTGCGCAGCGTGTTGCCTTTCCCGTCGAGCAAATCCACCGTCACGGGGCCGGATTGCTTTACGTTGAAGTCGAGCTGACTGGTGGTCGTCACGGGGTTGGGATAGAAGCTGAAATTTACCCCGGCCCGCCCCGCTTCAGTTGCCGCTGCTGCCGAGACATCCATTAGCAAAAAGTCAGTGGGCCTGAAGAAGCGGTTGCTGGAGCTATGGTGTGGCTTTCGACTGGCTTGTGCCGTAATCTTTTGCTGCTGCTCGGGTGTTGCGTTTTTAAAGGCGATGGCCCGCATATCGGCCGCCCACTGCTCTTGCTGCGGCTGCACCTCCTGGACCAACTGCTTAATGGTTGGCTGGTATTTCCGGGCCATCGCCGCCACTCCCTGCATCACGGTTTTCGTTTGGGCATGTAGCTGCTGGCGCAGCTGCAGCTGGGCTTCCGTAAAGGTGGGGCGCGTACCAGCCGGCGCGGCGCTTTTCCGCAGGGCACGGCCTTGCTCCCGCAACGTCTTCAGTTGGGCACGGTAAGCCGCCAATTGGGTACGGTCGGCCGGAGCGAGCTGAGCCTCCAGTTTCAGGCGCTGCTGGCGCAGCACCGGTTGCACGCGAGCCTTTTGGTAGGCTTGTATTTCGAGGCGTGCGGAGGGCGCCTGGCGGGACGGGCGACGGTCCTGGGCCACGGAGGCGACGGGCGCCAACAGCAGCACCAGCAATACCTGGGACAGCAGAAATGCGGCTCTTAATTTCATGATGATGGAAAATAATTGGTAATGAGTAGTAGGATTTGTACTGCCATTGACGGGTGAGGCCACCGGAGGTTTAACCGCGCTTTGTGGGCAATTTACAACTCTCCCAATTCGCCCAAGACTTTGTTGAATTTAGCCACAAAAAAGGCCGACCCTTAGGGCCGGCCTTTTCGATAAATGGTAACGGGAATATTACTCCACCACCACTTTGCGAACTACTTGCTCACCGTCCATGGTCAGGCGCAGGGTATAGATGCCGCGGGCTAGGCCGCGTACGTCAAACTCGGCGTGGATGGCTTGGCCGGCGGGCGCGCTCAGGGAACGAGTCAGCACGGTCTGGCCCAGGGCGTTGCTCAGCGTCGCCGATACGGCGGCCTTGCTGCGCAGCAGCGGCAGCTGCACCCGGAACGAGGCCGAGGCAGGGTTCGGGAACAACTGAGTCTGGGCCGACAGGGCCTGGGCAGCGTTGGTAGCCAACACGCCGCTGGTGCGGAACTCAAGTGAGAACCGGCCCGTGGCCGACGTGCCGGCCACGGCGAAGGCATAGGTGCCGCCTGCCGTCAGCACCGTGCGGGTGGCCGTGAGAGCATCTACCAAGGTAACGGTCGTACCGGCCAGGTTGGTCACAGCAGCAGCCTCGAACGAGTAGTTGCCGGCGCGGGGCACGGCCACGTTCAGGGGCACAAGTACCGCCGAAGCGCCCAGTTCGGGCAGGCCGTTGATGGCCAACGCCGCGCTGCCAGTGGCCGAAGCCAGGCTCAGGCCGCTGGGGTTGGACATCTTCACGGCGTCGTACTGGGCATCCAGGCCAGCGGTTGCACCGGCTTCAAAGTACACGTAAGCTTCGTCGCGGCCGCTGGTGCCGCGCAGCTGCAACTGCAATTGGGGGCGGCTGTCGGCGGTACCGCGTCCGAAAATGGGCGTATCGCCGAAGAGCGGCACCCGGTTAGCGTTGGTCAGGTTTACCGCGCCGATGGTGCCGGCCGTGGATACGCGCACAAAGTAGCCCGAGCCGGTCACAATCAGCGGCGAGCCGCCGATGCCGTTGGCAAAGCTGCGGTAGCTGCCCGAATACTGGCCACTGCTCTGGTACACGTACATGGCCGCGTCCATGTTAGGACGCTGGGCCGGGGTCACGGTGCTCCAGTTGAGGGGGGCGGGGTACGGGTTGCCGAGGAACTGCCAGCCGGCCTGCGCCTGGGGGTCCCGGCTCAGGGGGCCGGACAGCTGCGGGCCGTTGTTCAGGGTACCCACGAAATCTACGAGGGCCGTGTTGGGCGCATTCACCGAGTAACCGCGGTTCACGGCCATGGCATCGCCGGCGGCGGGCGAAAACCAACCCTTGTCAAATGCGGGATAGTTCGACATTGCCGTGGTAATGCGGTTCTGGTCGTAGCGGAATACCGTGGGGAACGGCTTTACCGTGCCGGGCGTGGGGCTCGTGTTATAGCTCGTATTAAAAATCGGCGTGAAATTGCTTGTGGCGAGGTCGTTGACGGTGGTGTTGCTCACCGGCGCCGAATAGTGGCGGTAGCCCAAAGGATTTGCGCTGCTGATGTAGCGTTGCACGGTCGTGCTGCCGTTCACGACGCTGCCGAACGAACCATTGTCCACTACCGCAGTGCCTTCGGCATCCGAAAGCAGGGTGAACGTGAAGTCACCTGTGTTCAGGTTGCCGACTTGCAGCGTTACCTGCTTGGCCACGGACACTGCCTGGCTCAGGGTAACACCCAAGGGGTTGGCCACGCCGATGGCGCCCACTTGGGCCGGCAGGCCGGTGCCCGTTACCTGCAGCCCCGTGCCGTTGTAGATGTAGCCCGCACCGGGGCTATACGTGCGGGTGCCCGTTACCCGCACGGCGCCCACGGCGCCGGTGGTGGCAATGCCCGCGAGGTCGCAAATCACCAGTCCGGCGTTGGCTTCCAGCACAAAGTCGCCGGGGCCCGTGATGGGCTGGCAGCTTTGCAACAACGAACCGCCGGCCTGCACCAGCAGGGTTCCGGCTATCGTCAGCGGGCCATTCAGGGTGGCGCGGCCCGAGCTGGTAATGGTCACGTTGGTGTAGTCACCGCTCAGGTTTCGCGCGTCGTTCACCACAATGCTGGGCGGCACGGCATTGGCCGTGAGCGAGAAGTCGTCGATAGCCAAGCCATCATCAGAACCCGAGATATTGGAATCTGCCCAGCGGATGAAGAATTTTTCACCCGGAGCAATGCTCAAGCCCGTGATGGTCCGCGTAATGGTGCTGCGGTAGGCGCTGGCGTTGCCATCGCGCGAAAGCGGCGCCGTACCGGTGATGTTAGGCGTCGTAAAGTCCAGCCCGGAAAACGGGGTGAAACTAGCGGCGGCAAACGAGGCGCCGCTGCTCGCGTACCCAAAGGCTAGGTTATCAAAGGTGTTGCGGTCCGCTTCGCCAAGGCGCCATTGCTCGCCGGTATAGCTGATGCGGAGGTTGGTAATGGCAACGCCGGTATTGTTGGTATACGAGGCCCCAAAGGTGGCTTGCAAGTTGCCGCTGGCCTGCGAGCCTAGGGCGCGGTCAGCAGCCGCTCCCGTTCCGTAGCTGTAGGTGTCGCCAGCAGTTAACGTGCCGCTGCTGGCGGTGTACAATTGGTCATCGCTTGACCCTGATTCGATAAATGACCAGCCAGCGGGCAGTGTTCCGCTGGTACCGCTGGTGGCCAGCGTGTTGAAGTTTTCGGTATAAGCCGTGTTGACGGCGCTGATACTAATGGGCGTTACGACTCCCCGCACTGTGAGGTTGCGGGTGGTGCTGGTGCCAGCGGTTGTCGTCACCGACACCGGAAAAACCGCGTCTGCAGACGATAACGGAGCCGCTATTTCGGCTGTGAGGCTGGTGATGCTCACAAAGGTGGTGGCCACGCTCGTTCCGTTGAAATTGACGGTGGACCCGCTCACAAAATTGCTGCCTGCAAAGGCAATCGTTCTGGTTTCGCCGGCCACCATGCTGGTTGGGTTGATGCTGGTGAGGGTAGGAGCCGCCAACAACGTCGTAAAGCTGACGGCTGGGGTCGAGGTTTCCGTGCTTCCGTCGCAGTTACTCCTTACCGTTACCTCGTAGGTGGTATTGTTGGCGAGGCCCGTGAGGGCAATCGGGGATTCGCTGCCGGTAGCCGTTATGGCCGAGCCCACGCTGGGAGTAGCCGTTACGGTGTAGCCATTCGTTGCCGACGCATCGCCGGTGAATGACACGCTGGCCCCGGTAGTGGCAATGGTGCCCACGGCAACATCCGTCGGCGCCACGCACGTTACGGTCGACGCGAGCGTAGTGAGGGAAGCGGAAGTAGAGAGCGGGCTAGTGCCACCTGATACGCAAGTGCCGGCCACGGTTACCGTATAGGTGGTGCCAGCCAAGAGCCCCGTTAGGGTGATAGGCGATGCTGCGCCCGAAGCCGTGACGGCCGGCCCAGAGGCTGGCGTTGCCGTTACGGTGTAGTTGGCCGTGTTGGTGGCATCGGGCACAAAGCTGACCGATGAGGTGCTGATGGTGGTGCTAGCGAAGGTGGGCGCGCCGGGAGCGGCGCAGGTTCCCGTAGCCGCGCCACATGGCGCGGCTGCAGTAGCAGAATTGCGCGGATTGGCCGCTACAGCCGTAAAATCTGCCCCGTTGTTGTTGGCATCAGTGCAGCCATTGCTCGCCCGTATAGCGGCCGTTGCATTCGTCAAAAGTGGAGCTACAGTGGCGCCTTCATAAGCGTTTGCTGTGCCCACGCCAACAAAGTCGACCACATTTGAGGAGAAAGTCGTGGTAGGGCCCGCACTTGCAGTTGCCACCGTGTTGTTCCGAACCAGCGCCACTTTAAAGCTGGCACCACCCATCGGAATGGTTCCGGTCACATCCGCTGTTGGCAAATCAGTGGTTCCTCCCGCTCCTGCAGCTTGCTTAATCAGCAGATACCTACCGGGTTCAATGGTACCCGACAGCGTGGTAAAGCTGCTAGCACCACCCACCGAGAAAGTACCAGTCGCGCTGGCATACTGCACGGTCCACCCGGTTACGTCCACACTCACCGTGCCGCGGTTGAAGAGCTCAATAAAGTCGTTTTTGTAAACCGAGCCAACATTGCCGCCACCGCCATAAGCCTGGCTAATTACAATCTGTGCCCTGCCGGCTAGCGGCAGCAACAGCAGCAATAAGGTGAGCAGCCGCAACCAGCGGAACGACTGCACCGTCGAGTATTTTTTTGACATAAGTGGTGGTTTAACAAGCGAGAAAAAAGTGAGCAGAAGAAAAAACAATGAAACAGTAACATCCAAAAAGCCGAACTAGCGACCAAACGACGCAAATGCGGTACCCAAAAAGCTGCTGCTGCCTCAGCAGGCGCGGGCGGTGTGCCCACACACGCCAACTGAGCGGTTTTCAATGACTAACATGAAGCCGTTGTGCAGTTAAGTATGGAAATATAGGTGAAAAAAAGAAGCCCGGCAAAAAGCCGGGCATTCTATTCAAACAGTTGCAGTTAGTGATTGTGCAGTGGCTACTTGAGCGCCCGAAGCTGAACCAGGGCCTCCTGGGTTTCGCGCAGCTTGCTGGCTTCCTTCTCTTCCTCCGAGGCCGGGATTTGGATGCCCGCGTTGTAGAAGGCCAAGATGTTTTGGCGGGCCCTGGGGTTAATTTTTTCAAACTTGTCCTTGGAAAGCATGCGCACCCATTGGCCATAGGTTTCGTCGGCCAGCGCGTAGGCACCCGCTCTGGTGGGGCGGCCGGTATCGAAATCGGTATTGGGCAGGGCCAGGGGCGAGGCCGACGTATCGGCCGGCTGCCGGGCAATGTCGGCTCGGTAGCTCACCAGCACCGTCTGAAAGCTGGCCTTGAACAGGGCCTGGGCTTCGGGTGTGGGCAGCTTGAAGGCAAAGGGCTTGAGCGGCCCGATTTTGGGCAGTACCCGCACGAAGTAGGAAATGATGCGGGCCCCAAAGCCGGGCCGCTCGTACTCGTTGCCGTACTCCTTGCGGAACTGCCGGGAGCTGATGCGCTCCAAGTAATCGCGCCGCTTGGCGCCCGGGCTCAGCTTCATGATATCCTGGCGCTTGTAATGCCAGGCGGCGCGGGCGGCGGTCGGAATCAGCTGGCTCACGGCGAAGCGGAAGGAGGCGATGCTCAGGTCCACGTTGGCAATCACCTTGCCCAGCTCCAGCCCGTAGGTTTGCAGAAAGGCGCGCTCCAGCACCGATTTGCTCACCTTGAACCCGAAGTTTTTGTGGTATTCCTGGGTGTGGTACTTGCCGCTGGCCAGCTGCACCACGTCAAAGGCAAACTCGAGCTGGGTGTGCTGCTTGGGCGCCTGCTCGTAGGTGATGACGGGGCCGAACTTCTTGGCCAGGTCGGGATACACGCTGGCCAGGGCCCGGTTGGTGCCCTCGGCGTGCCCGCTGATATCGGCCGCGTAGTGGGCCAGGGCACCCATCGCAAAGGCGTAGTCGTTGCGGTTTTCCGATTGGTTTATCAGGCTCCGCACGAAATCGCCCGACCGCACATAGTGCGTCAGGTTGGTAAACAGCACGTTGCCGAATGGGTAGTACCCCATGTCCTGGATAATGGCCCCGCCGTAGGCATAAGCCTTGGCGTCGGCCATTTCTTCGGGTGTGCCCCCGGGGTAGCGCCGCTGCAAGGCCGGCATGAGGCTGCGTTCCCACGTCGAGTCGATGTTGGCCTGGTGGGTGAGGACGGAGTATGCGGCCGCCGGGCGGGCCGCGAAAGCCAGCGACACCGCCAGCAGCAAGGGGAGGAAACGGAGCATGAGCGTAATAAGCACAACTTGGAGCGCTTGCAACGGCAAACGGCACTCCACCGTTGCCACCCGTTGCCCGCAGACTGTCAGCCCCAAACCCGGTATCCGGGCCGATGGTTATGCCGGCATGGGTTGGGGCAGGTACGTGGGGCCTTCGCAACGGGGTCCGTCGGCCGTCCAAGCCAGTTTATCGATGCACAGCTGGCGCTCGGTCATGGCCTTGTTCCAGGCGTGGTACACGAGGTATTCGGTCCGGCCATCGGGGCTTAGCACGTGGGAATGGTGGCCGGGCCCGCGCACGTGGCCGGCCACTGCAGCCAGCACGCGCGGCCCTTGTTCGGCCCCGACATCCGAGTACGGACCCAAAATGGAATCGGCCACGCAATAGTCCACCCCATAGCGGGGCGTGAGGAAGTTGGCCCCGCTGTAGAAGCAATAGTACTTGCCCGCGTGCTTCCGAATAAACGGCCCCTCCAGCGTGTGCCACTCGGCAAAGGTTTTGTTGTCGTAGAGCGGCATGGTGCGGTTTTTCTCAAACACCGTCCAGTCGTGGCGGGCGCGCATCACGGTGCGGCTCTCGCCCGCCAAGCGGGTCATGTTGAGCAGGCGGTCTACCACCAGGCCGGTACCGGGGCGGTAGTTGTTGTCGGTATCAATGAAATCGCGGGCGTAGAACAGGTACCACTGCCCGTCGGTGTCCTGAAACGGGTGGGCATCGATGGTGAACTTGCTGGCGGGTACGTCGAGCAGGGCAACTTGGGTGTAGGGGCCCTCAGGCTTTTTGCTGGTGGCCACGTGCAGGCGGTGCCCCACGGTGGCCCCAATGGCCCCGCCGCCCATGGAATAATACATGTAGAACGTGCCTTGGTGGAACACCACTTCCGGTGCCCAGAAATCGGCATCCTCGGCGCCGGCGGGCGGGGTGAGGGCGCCGCCAGCAGCTTGCCAGTCCACAAGGTTGTCGGAGGTGAGCAGGGTGAAAATGCGGCCGTCGTTGGTTCGGGCCTTGCCGGTGGTGCCGAAGGCATAGTATCTCCCTTCGTGGCGCAGCACAAACGGGTCAGGAAACTGGGCCGCGTACACGGGATTGGTGTAAGTCCGGGGTTTGGAGCAGGCCGTGGCTTGGCTGGCCAGCGCCAGGGCGGCCATGCCAGCCGAGGCTTGCAGCAGGAAGTTTCGGCGAGTGGGCATGGGCAAAGTATGAGGAATTGAAAACGAGTGGAAGGAGGCAAAGCCGGCACCTCGAAGTGTCAGCGGCACTTCTCTTGATTGGCCAGGGCGTGAAAATTAGGCATAAACAATCGATTGTGCACAAAAGCACGCAAAACCCGAAAGCCCCCCTATCTTTCCTCCCTCAACATGGCGCCGTGGCGGCTACGCCACGCCGCTGGCTTTCTCTCCCTCCTCCCCTTTCTATGAAAAAACTCCTCCTCTTCGTGTTGCTGGCGCTGGCTTCCACCGGCTCATTTGCCCAGAAAACCAAGATTAAAACCAAGGGCACGGCGGCACTCGCGGCCGCGCAGGGCCAGCGCTGGTCCGTGGAGAAGGCCAACGCCTGGTATAAAACCCACCCGTGGATGTCGGGGGCCAACTTTGCGCCCAGCACCGCCATCAACCAGCTCGAGATGTGGCAGGCCGCCACCTTCGACCCCACCACCATCGACCGCGAGCTGGGTTGGGCCGAGGGAATCGGCTTCAACACCATGCGCGTGTTTTTGCACAGCTTGGCCTGGCAGCAGGACCCAAAGGGCTTCAAACAGCGCGTGGACGCCTACTTGGCCTTGGCCGACAAGCACCACATCAAAACCATTCTGGTCTTTTTCGACGATTGCTGGAACAAAATTCCGCAGCCCGGCCTGCAGCCCGCGCCCAAAACCGGCATTCATAACTCGGGCTGGATGCAGGACCCTGGGGACGTGATTTCGCGCGATTCCAGCCAGTTCATTGCCCTGAAGCCCTACGTGCAGGATGTGCTCCGCAGCTTTAGCAAAGACCAGCGCGTCCTGCTCTGGGACTTATTTAACGAGCCCGGCAACTCCGATAAACTGAATACCTCGCTGCCGCTGGTGCGCAACGTGTTTGCCTGGGCCCGCGAAGTCAACCCCAGCCAACCGCTGAGCATGGGCCTCTGGAACTGGGGCTTTGAAGCGCTAAACAAGTACCAGGCGCTGAATTCCGACATTGTGACCTACCACTGCTACGACGAAACGCCCTCGCACCAGCGCATCATCGAGCTGCTGGAAACCCACGGCCGGCCGCTCATCTGCACCGAATACATGGCGCGGCCCCGCAACAGCCGCTTCGCTAACATCATGCCCCTGCTCAAGCAGCAAAACGTGGGCGCCATCAACTGGGGCTTGGTGGATGGCAAAACCAACACCAAGTACCAGTGGGACGTGCCCATTGCCGACGGCGGCGAGCCCGTGGAGTGGTTCCACGAGGTGTTCCGCAAAGACGGCACGCCCTACCGGCAGGACGAGACGGACTTGATTAAGAAGATAAACGGAAAGTAGCCCCTCTCCTTTTGCTCACGCAGTTCGGCTTGTCCATGAATCACCTTTCTATGCGGTTACTCTTAGTTTGGATTTGCCTGTTGCTGGCGCAGGCGAGCGCCGCGCAGGCACCCCCAGCCGCGAAGCCGACCTTCACCAACCCCTTGCTGCCCGCCGGGGCCGACCCGTGGAGCATCTACCACGAGGGCTATTACTACTACACGCACACCACCGGCCGCAACATCACGCTCTGGAAAACCAAGTCCCTGAGCCAGCTCAAAACCGCGCCCAGCAAGGTGGTGTGGACGCCGCCGGCCACCGGCCCCAACTCGCGCGACATCTGGGCGCCGGAGCTGCATTTCCTCAACGGCAAGTGGTACCTCTACTACGCCGCCGATGCCGGCACCAACCAAACCCACCGGCTGTGGGTGCTGGAAAACGCCTCGCCCGACCCCATGCAAGGCACCTGGACCGACAAGGGCCAACTCCAGGACAGCGCCAACAAATGGGCCATCGACGGCTCCGTTTTTGAGTACAACAGCCAGTATTACTTGGTGTGGTCCGGCTGGGAAGGCGATGTAAACGGCCGCCAGTGCATCTTCCTGGCCCGCATGAAAAACCCGTGGACGATTGACGGGCCAAGCCTGAAAGTATCGACACCCATTTTCCCTTGGGAGCGCAACGGCGACCTGAACAACCCGCAAGACCCGCCCCACGTGGACGTGAACGAGGGGCCCCAACTGCTGCGCCACGGCAATAAGCTGGTGCTCATTTATTCGGCTAGCGGCTGCTGGACCGATACCTACGCCCTGGGCATGCTCACGGCCGCGGCCGGCAGCGACCTAATGCAACCCGGCTCCTGGACCAAGCATACCACCCCCGTTTTCCAGCAGAACCCGGCCGCCAAGGTGTTTGCGCCGGGCCACAATTCCTTCTTCAAATCGCCGGACGGCACCGAGGACTGGATACTGTACCACGCCAACGACGAGCCCGGCCAGGGCTGCGGCCGATTCCGTTCGCCCCGCGCTCAGCCTTTTACCTGGCAAGCCGATGGCACTCCGCATTTTGGGAAGCCCGTGACGCTTGGCCAGCCAATAGCCCGGCCTTCCGGCGAATGAACTTGTTGAAGTAAAAAAAATACTGCCTGAACCGTTGCGCTAGGGAGAAAATGACGTCATGCGGCGCGTAGTGCAAACGTTTGCAAACTATATTTCCTTTAATTTTATATCTCTCCCACTATATCCTTCTTTCCCGCGTAGTTCAACTTATGATTCATCTTCGCTCCATTGCCGCGTCCTGGCTTCTGCTCGGGCTGCTAGCGTGCTCCAAAGCCCCTGCCCCCGCGCCGGTACCACCGACACCGGTGCCGCCGCTCCCGGTGGCCACCACCTTCACCAATCCGCTGCTCTCGTCGGGTCCTGACCCGTGGGTCTATCAAAAGGACGGATTTTATTATTACATGGCCACCACTGGCAACAACGTCACACTGCGCAAGACGGCCAAGATGGCGGACGTGGGCAACGCCCCCGCCACCGTGGTGTGGACGCCGCCGAGCAACGGAAGCAATTCGCGGGACATCTGGGCCCCGGAGCTTCACTTTCTGGACGGCAAGTGGTACATCTATTTCACGGCAGGTCCCGGCAATTGCTGCGGCGGCCAGCGGCTGTGGGTGCTGGAAAACAGCGCCGCCGACCCCACCACCGGCACTTGGTTGGAGAAGGGCCGCATTTTCAACCCCAACCAAGACTTTTGGGCCATTGACGCCACCATTTTGGAGCAAAACGGCCAGCGCTATTTGCTGTGGTCGGGCCATGACAATGCTGCTACCGAAGAACAGCGCCTCTATATCTCGGCCATGAGCAACCCCTGGACCCTGACCGGCCCGCGCGTGGAGCTCTCCCGCCCCGAATTCAGTTGGGAGCGGCAAGGCGTGCTGCCCGTGAACGAAGGCCCGCAGATTTTGAAGCACGGCGACAAAACCTTCTTGGTGTATTCGGCCAGCCACTGCACCACCGACGACTATGCCCTGGGCCTGCTCAGCACCACGGCCACGGCCGACCCGATGATGGCCTCGTCCTGGACCAAAACGCCAACTCCGGTCTTCGTAAAAAACCCCGCCGCAAGCGCTTACGGACCGGGACACAACGCATTTTTCAAATCGAAAGACGGGCAGCAGGATTGGCTGCTTTACCACGCCAACAGCCGCGCGGGCCAGGGCTGCAGCAACGAGCGCAACCCGCGCATGCAGCCCTTCACGTACCGGGCCGATGGCACGCCCGACTTTGGCACGCCCGCCACGGTCGGCGTGGCCCTGCCCCGGCCCAGCGGAGAGTAACGGCGGCTCCGCTGGCACGCAGCTTTAATTAGCTTTCACAAAGCTTGTCTTTCGCTTGAAAATATGCATATTACCGTTTCGAAATGGAATGCCATTATTGCGCTTAGCGGGCTGCTGGCCGTAGCCTGCCAACGCACGCCAACGGTTTCCCAGGTGAGTGATGCCGGGAGCAAGGAGAGTTCGACAACGGGCCTGGCCGCCGCTGCAACGGCTGCCCCAGCCCCGGCTCTCTTTGCCAACCCCGTGCTGCCCGGCGACTACCCCGACCCGTCCGTGGTGAAGGTTGGTGCGACGTACTGGGCCTCGGCCACGTCTTCCAACTGGGGACCGGCTTTTCCGTTGCTGAAATCCGATAATTTGACGGAGTGGAAGCTAGTGGGCCATGTGTTTCCGGACAAGCTGCCCGACTGGGCCGACTACTATTTCTGGGCCCCGGAAATCACCCAGGAGGGCGCCAAAACTTACGTGTTCTACACCGCGCACAAAAAGGGCGGCAACCTAGCCGTGGCCGTGGCCAGCGCCGACCGCCCCGAGGGTCCCTACACCGACCACGGCCCACTGGTGGCCCAAGCGGCCGGCTCGATTGACGGCTTTCCGATGCGCGACGAGAAAGGGCAACTGTATTTAATCTGGAAGGAAGACGGCAACAGCATCAACCAGCCCACGCCCATCTGGGCACAGCCGCTCAACGAAGCCCGCACCGCCCTCACCGGCGAGAAAAAGGAGCTGTTTCGCAACACCGAACCTTGGGAAGGCAACTTAGTGGAAGGCGTGAGCATGGTGCGCCACGGCGACTATTTCTACGCTTTTTATGCTGCCAACGGCTGCTGCGGGCCGGCGTGTACCTACGGCACAGGCGTGGCCCGGGCCAAGAGCCTGCTCGGCCCCTGGGAAAAGAACCCGCGCAACCCGGTCATCGCCGCCACCGAGGCCTGGCGCTGTCCCGGCCACGGCACCGTGACGCAGGGCGTCGACGGCCGCTGGTTGCTGCTGCACCACGCCTACGCCGCCGGCAGCTTTGAGAATGTGGGCCGCCAGGGCGTGCTAACCGAGTTTACCTGGAATGCGGATAATTGGCCCCAGTTCATGAGCCAGCCGGGCAGCACTGCTCCGGCCCGCCCGGTGGCGACCCAGCCCATTGCCGATGAATTCACCGGGGCCAAACTGGGCCTGGCCTGGCAGTGGCCGGTGGAAGACAAGCCCCAGTTTGCCCTGCGCGGCGGCCAGCTGCGCCTCACCGCTCACCCCGACAAAGGCGGGGCCGCTTTGGGCCGCCACACGCTCACGGGCAACTATACCGCTACTACTACCCTGCTCACACCCGCTACGCTGCCCCCCGGCACCGCCGCCGGCCTGGCCGCCCACGGCGACCCTAACAACGCCCTGGCCCTCACGGCTGGCGGCGGCCAAATCCGCCTCTGGGAACGGCGCGCCGGCAAGGAAAAGGTGCTGGCCGAAACCGCCCTGCCCGCGGCGGCCGGCAAAGCCATCCAGCTGCGCATGCAGGTGAGCGGCGGCAACAGCTACCGCTTTGCCTGGAGCGCCGATGGCACCACCTGGACCAACCTGATGGCCAGCGACGGCGCCTTAGACGGCAAGTTCCTGCCGCCCTGGGACCGGGGCGTGCGGGTGGGCGTGATTGCGCAAGGCCCCAAGGCCGTGACGGCCGCGTTCGAGCGGTTTGCACTGGACAGCCAGCCGTAAGCTTAGCCAGTGGAGAATTATAGCCAAATGCCACTCGTTTTACCTTAATCGAACAGCAGCTGCTGTTTGCGGGTGAACCTCAATTGCACAACGAAGTCATCAGCGCAATAAAAAAGACCCGTCCGACTTGGACGGGTCTTTTGGGATTCGTGTTCACCGGTGCTTATTTCACCAGGCTAATGCGGCTCGTTTTGGTTTTACCGTTGGAAATCACACGGTAGGTGTAGGTTCCCGAAGGCAAGGCACTTCCTTTGAGAACTACAGACCGCTGTTCGTTAGCAGAGACTTTGCCATCAAAGAGAGTGGCTACGCGGGCTCCGATAGAGTTGTATACTTCGACCATTACCCGCCCGCTCTTGGGTACCGAGAAGTTGATGGTTGCATCCCGGCCCGTTGGGTTAGGGTAAGCTTCGGTTTGGATGCTGCTCTTTAATGCAAGGGGGGCTGGGGCTTTGGCAGTTTGTATGGCTGTAATACCATTAAGCTGATTTTGATAATCTTCGCAATCAAACGGTTGTGATTCGCAAGTGGTGCCAACTATTCTTGCCCTAATGCTGAAACTTGACCCGGCAGCTAGGTTACCGAAGATAGGGCTAGTTTGCCAGGCACCTCCATTATTATTGTACTGATACTGCACAGTCCCCGAACTCAATGGGGCGGTTACTGTCACCGTACCAGTAGCAGGTCCACCACAAAGACCTGGCTCTACTACCGTTGCGGTAGGTTCCAGGACTTCGGCTGGCTCAGTGAGGGTTGTAGAATATGTTGCAGTACAGCCTTTGGAATCAGTTACAGTTACAGAATAATCTCCGGGGCCAAGGTTAGAGCGGTCTTGTGGCTCATTTGGGCCTGTAAGGTCAGCCCAGTCATAAGTGAAGGGAGCTACGCCGCCAAAAACAGATAAATTAATTGCCCCGTCATCTTCCCCAAAGCAAGATATTGGAGTTACAATAGCCCCAGCAGATAAGCCAGTAGAGATGGCAATAGCAGGTAAGGTCCCGCATTTAGGTGCAATGAGTTCAGATTTTAAAGTCCCACAGGTACTCTTTGGCGAAGCATCCGTCCAGGCTAAAAATAGATTTGTTAAATCTAGTGTTGAACCACATTCATAGGTAATTTGACCATTACTACTTAAGCCAGAGCCAGAGGTGGGTAAGTTAATAATTTCTCTGATTTGAACTACAGTATAGGGCAATTCGGTAATGTCGTTTCTGACTATCTTACCGTTACAGCCGGTTACCTCAGCTTGGTAAGTCACTACACCAGCACTATTCGTTATTACTATGTCCCCCCAAAAAGCAAAACTGGTACGGGTGGAGCCTGTCTTGTTGTCAATGGCCAGCAACAACGGCGCAGTTATTAATGAATTACCAGTACAGGATTGACAGGCAGGCACATCCAGCCTGGCACTCACCAGTTCCAAGTCCTTGGAGGTACACCTGTCTTCATCGGGTAATACCACCTGGGCAAAAGAAGTACCAGCCATTAGCAAAAAGGTCACAAATATCAAGGCAACCCGCCACGTTGCTTTTGGCAGGAAACCTGTAAAAGATTTGTTTCCTGATGACACTTGCCCGGTGACTAGGAGCATCAGGAAGTGCAGCCAACTAGCAGTGGCACGTTTTGCAAAAGAAGTGGAAGCTAATGCACGCGTACATGGTTCTGCATAGGTAAAATTGGGTGTCTTAATGGTCGTATTCATGACGTTTAACGGAAATATTTTGGTATTCAATTCGGGTCGGGAGTGGCTACTAGTGAAGCAGCAGACCAAGGCCCTTCGCAGGGATATGGTGGAAGTGGACCAGAAATCGCGGGACAAAAGCATCCCGTTCCGTAGCCAGAGGCCAGGGAAAACCCAGAATAGAGTTAAGAAGGGAGGCACTCACGAGCCCTCAGCCGAGGGGCAGCTTGGCTTGAAGCGTAAGGATGCAAGAAGAGTCACAGGGCCAATTGCTGCAATCAACAATTCCACTGTTAGTCCTGCCCATGGAGCTGGGAGGCACACGAGGTCACAAGCCGCAGCCGCCGGGCCTAGGAAGAAAGCTACGGGCTTTTACTTATCAGAATACTTCTTCTAAGTTACATTCATTTCATCCAAAAGTCAATACAAAAAATAAATAAAACAACAAAAATTATTGTAATAATAATAAGTTCGCGTGTTCATATTCGGTTGAATTTGGCACTCCTAAATGAACAGTAGAAGGGCATTGCTCAAACCCAGACTATGAAATCAAACACACCCTGCAATGAAGCCAGCGAATACCTATATCACGCTGACAATTAGATAATTTATCAGCATCACTACTCAAAACCCAGCTACCCATAGTGACCAACTGGCTCTTACGATTCACAGAAAGACCCGCCCAAATTGAGCGGGTCTTTCTATGGTAAGCATTAAAAATCCCTGAACACTTACTTCGCTAAGCTGATGCGGCTGGTTTTGGTCTGGCCATTGGCTACTATCCGATAATAGTAGTTGCCGGTGCCCAGGTGCTCTCCTTTCAGCACGACCGTCTTCGGCTCTCCCGCGGCGGCTTCGCCATCAAACAGCGTAGTTACTTGCCGGCCCAGGGCATCGTACACGCTTACTACTACGTGTCCGCTTTTCGGCACGGAGAAGTTGATGGTGGCGTCCTTGCTAGTGGGATTGGGGTAAGCTTCGGTTTGGATGCGCCCTTGCAGCGGGGCCGACAGAGATTGGGCGTCGATTATCACGGCCTTCGCGGCGGGCGTGGTATAGTTCTCGCAGGTGGTAGGCGCCGACTCGCAGCCCTCAAGGGTCACGGTGATGCTAAAGCCTGAGCCTGCGGCCAGGCCGCCAAAGTTCAGGTCATTGCCGGTACCTGTTTTGGAGGTGGTCGCCCCGCCGTTTACCAGCGTATAGGTGGCACCCGAGACAGAGCCCGGCACTGTTAGTGTTGCCGTGGTTGGCCCGCACAGCTTGGGCTCAGTAATGGTTACGTTCGGCCGTAGCGGCGAAGCGGTTAAGGAAAGAACGTTGTTGGCAACGCCCACGCAATTGAGCGGCGCGGCCCCGCTGAGCTTGGCGTATACCGTTTTGCTGCCCGACGTGTAAGTAGCCGGGGTGGCAATGGGATTGGCGAAGGCGCTGGTGGCGGCCGTATACGTTTCGTACCAGCCCACTACGGTCACGCCCGAAACGCCTCCCGTAACAACGCTGTTTTTGCTGGTCAGGTCAAATACACCAGTACTTCCACCTGCGGTAGTAGGGCAAGTACTCATTGACGTATTTGCACCCGCCGGCGAGGCCGTTACCGACAGCGCGTTGTTGGCAACGCCCGCGCAATTGAGCGGTGCGGCCCCGCTGAGCTTGGCGTACACCGTCTTGCTGCCCGAAGTGTAGGCCGCGGGGGTGGCAATCAGGTTGGTGAAGGCGTTGGTAGCGGCCGTATACGTTTCGTACCAGCCCACTACGGTCACGCCCGCCGCGCCGCCCGTAACGGTGCTGTTTTTGCTATTCAGGTCGAACACGGCCGTGGTGCCGCCAATGCTGGCGGGGCAGGAACTCATCGACGTGTTCGTGCCCACCGGCGAAGCCGTTACCGACAGCGTATTGTTGGCCACACCGATGCAACCATCCGTAGTGCTAAGCTTGGCAAAGACTGTTTTGCTGCCCGACGTGTAAGTAGCCGGGGTGGCAATGGGATTGGTGAAGGCGTTGGTGGCGGCCGTATACGTCTCGTACCAGCCCGCCACGGTGACCCCAGCCGCTCCGCCCGTAACGGTGCCGTTTTTGCTGGTCAGGTCAAACACGGCCGTGGTGCCGCTAATGGCCGTCGGGCAAGACGCCATTGTGGTGTTCGTGCCCACTGGCGTGGGATTTAGTATCAGGTCTCGGTAGTTGGAGGCGGTGGGGCAAGACGAGTTTGTGCTGCTTGTGGTCAGCGTAACCCTAACGGCGGTCGTAGTGGTGTTGAGGACATTCACCGTCACCGTTGCCGTCCCGTCCGGGTTGTATACCGGATTAGCTAGCGTTCCCCCGCTGGACACGCTCCAGGACGGCGTGCCGTTGGAGTAAGTACCGCTCACGCTAAATGCCGTCGTGCCGCTGGCGTCTTTGCACTGGGCCGGCACGGCATTCACTGCGGCCGTGGCCGCAGGCGTGAGCGGGAAGCTCAGCACGTCTAGGTCCTTCAATTCGGCCGTGTACGAGCTAGAGGAACGGGTTTTAACGGTGATGGTGGCCGCCGGATTACACTTATCCAAATTATTCAGTTCGGGAATAGCACTCACATCAATGCCGCCTTCCACAAACTGCAGCGCCATCACCGTATTGGTGTAAGCGCCATCACTCGTAAAAGCTTTATTCGGCGCAACGGGCTCAATGGAACCGGTATTGGTCGTAATAAAGGCTTTCAGGGTGGTACTGGACAGCGAAATTTCGTTTGACCAAGCTCCTGATGCCAGCCACGTGCGCACCCCCACAACGGGGCGGTTGCCGCCCCCGGTGTAGTTAATAACCAGCAGGAAATCACCGACGGTACGTCCGTTGACCGGCCCATTGCCGATGAGCTGGGTGTTGGTCACCGTTACCCCGTTTTGGTTGTATTCGAAGTCCAGGTAGCTATTGCCGTTCGTTGCCCTGGTTTCCGCCCCAAAAAACAGCCACGTGTGGCCCTGAGCATCTTCCCGGGCGTGGAGGTAGGTGTTGGTGATGTCATTTTTTTGGGGCCCGCTTCCGCCCAGCTGCAGCGCATAGGGGCTTTTGCCGGCCGCAATGTTGTTGCCGTTTTTGTTGGAGCTCCCCGCGAAGGAGGCCACTTCCGCTTTGGCACTGTTGCTGCCCCAGTTGCCGTCTTCCTGCCACATGCTGCGGCGGTCAGCCGTCACCCCGGGTACGGAAATGCCGCCTTCCTGTTTTAGGACTGCCCTACCGGCCGTTCCCGGCCCCTGCGACCAGTCGAACCCGTACCGGGATGCATAGTTCGTGTAGTTGGTAGTGCTCCACCAGCTGGGAACGATGCCGGATTTAAAATCGGAGTCCACTTCGAAATTCGCTACCGTCCCGCCCACGCCCGGGTCCTGTGCCCTGCTCTCATAGCTGAGCACCAGAAGCCCAACGGTCAGCATAAATAGGAATCGAACGAGTGTAGCTACCACTGTAGACTTCACCTTCGAAATCGATACCCATTTGCGGTTTATAAATCCGCTATATATAAAAGGTGATTTGTGGAATAGAGTATTCATGGATGCACGGTAAAAGGTGAAGTTTTGAAAGAAATCATTCGTTTGGCTAGCCCGCAATTCTGACTACAAGCATTTGACCTTCAGCCCACAGCTCCTATTTCGCCCTTGAGCGCAGGACGTACTCCGTCGATAGAAAGCAAGAGCAAAATCGTCCCGCCCCACTAGCCAACGGCTCTGGGAAACCCATTCAATAGTAGACGGAGTGGCGGCTTACGAAAGCCCTGGGCGCGCCAGGGAGCCAAGCGTAAGTCTACCGGAAAGGAAGGTCGGAATCGGCCTTGGCGATGCCCTCTTGGGCTTCTATTGAAGAACCACCCAGCAAAAGGGATGGTGCGCGAGGTCAGGGGCCGCAGCCGCCGTACCTAGGAAGTGCGGCTGGTGGCATTAGCATTACCTAAATTAAACCATCAGACTATACTATCAAACTTTTTCAATATTATTTTTAACTTTTAAAATATTTATTAATAATAAATACTACTTAGATGATAATAATTTACACCATAAATCAGGGTTCTGCTACTAAACTGGAAGGCCATCCAGAGGGCTTCCAACTGCTTTTTTATCAATCCTTCCACTACGCCAGCGTCAGCAGATAGCCCAGCAGTGCCCCGCCCAGCACCACAAAGGCACTGTTTAGCTTTTTATAGACAAAAGTGACGGCCAGGCTGAGGGACGCAATGAGCACCGTGCGCCAGTCGGTGAGGGCAGCCCGGCTCATGGTCACCAGCACGGCGGCAATAAGGGCCACCGAGGCCACGTTCACACTGTCCAGAAACACCGAAAACAGCTTGGACCGCCGCAGCCGGGGCAGCAGCGGGTTCAGCACCAACACAAACACGAACGAAGGCAGGAAAATACCCACTGTGGCCAACGCTGCCCCGCGCAATCCGTCGAGCTGCCAGCCCACGAACGTGGCTGATGACAGCACCGGCCCCGGCGTGAACTGCCCCACGGCAATGGCATCGAGCAACTGCTGCCGGCTGAGCCAGCCGCGGGCCACCAGCTCGCCCTCCAAAAAGGCAAACAGCACGTAGCCGCTGCCGTAAAGCGTGGCCCCAACCTTGAGGAAAGTCCAGAAAATACCGCCCGCCGACGAGCTTTCCGCCAGCGGCCCGGCCGGGAGGGCCAGCAGGGGCAGCAGCCGGGCAGCCTTCCCCGGGGCGGGCGGGTTTCGCAGCAAGTGCCCCAACACCCCCACCGCGCCCGCGCCCAGCAAGGCCACTATTTCATTCAGCCCCAGCAGGGCCGCCACCAGCGTGGCCGCGCCCAACACCGCCAGCCAGGAGGATTTCAGGGCCTTGCGCCCCAGCGTGTAAGCCGCCCCCAGAATGATGGCAATCACCGCCGGCGGAATGCCATAGACGAATGGCGCGGCTTGCGGCAAGTGCCCGTACTGCTGGTAAAGCCAGGCAAACCCGGCCGTAATCACCACCGCCGGCAGAATGAAGGCCAGGCCGGCCACCACCAGGCCCGGCAGGCCGGCGCGCTCGTGGCCGCAGTGCATGGTCATCTCCGTCGAGTTGGGGCCCGGTATCAGGTTGGTGGCACCAATCAGGTCGAGGAAGTGCTCGGGCGTCATCCATTGGCGTTTGCGGACCACTTCGTCCTCCATCATGGCAATGTGCGCGGCCGGCCCACCAAAAGCCAGCAACCCGAGGCGGAAAAAGACGGCGGCTACTTCGCGTAGCGTCCCGGCGTTAGGCTTGCTCATGCGGCACTCGTTAGCTGGCGGGCAACTACTCCGGGCGTGCCGCCGGTGATGCGCAGAAAAATAATGCTTAGAGCCGTGGCCCGGGCCAGGCGCTGAAATTGAACCATAAACGTGGGTGAGGGGATGAAAGCACTGCGAAAATGCTTGGTTATTACCCAAATCTGCAACTGGTTGGCCGGTGGCATCACCCGTGCAGTTCGCACGCATGCCCCTGGCCTGATGTCACCTTGCGGGGCCTTGCATCAGCGGCGGCGGCAGTACGCAGCAGGCTTGGCGAAGAGGGACGTGCGCAACTGGACGGTAAATCCTGCCTAATATTAGCCCCGCAAAGCGCGGTAGTTACTAATCTGGCGACGGCCTTTTCAAACCAAAATATCCTTTCTCCCAACTCCCTTCCCACTAGCAATGACCAAGATTAAAGTAGCCAACCCCGTAGTAGAGCTCGATGGCGACGAAATGACGCGCATCATCTGGAAGTTCATCAAAGACAAGCTGATTACGCCTTACCTGGAGCTGGACATCAAATACTACGACTTGGGCATCGAGTACCGCGACGAAACCAACGACCAGGTCACCATCGACGCGGCCCATGCCATCCGGCAGTACGGGGTGGGCATTAAGTGCGCCACCATCACGCCCGACGAGGAGCGGGTGGCAGAGTTTGGCCTGAAGCAGATGTGGAAGTCGCCCAACGGCACCATCCGCAACATCCTCGACGGCACCGTATTCCGCGAGCCCATTGTGATGAGCAACGTGCCCCGGCTGGTGCCGAACTGGACCGCGCCTATCTGCATCGGCCGCCACGCGTTCGGCGACCAGTACCGGGCCACCGATTTGGTGACCAAGGGCAAGGGCAAGCTCACGCTCACCTTCACGCCCGAGGACGGCGGCGAGGTGCAGTCGTTCGACGTGTACAACTTTCAGGGCGACGGCGTGGCCCTGGCCATGTACAACACCGACGAGTCCATCCGCGGCTTCGCGCACGCCTGCTTCAACCAGGCCCTGATGAAAGGCTGGCCGCTGTACCTGTCGACCAAAAACACCATCCTCAAAAAGTACGACGGGCGCTTCAAGGACATCTTCCAGGAGATATTTGAGCAGGATTACCAGGCCAAATTCACGGCCGCTGGCATTACCTACGAGCACCGGCTGATTGACGACATGGTGGCCTCGGCCCTGAAATGGCACGGCAACTTTGTGTGGGCCTGCAAAAACTACGACGGCGACGTGCAGAGCGACACCGTGGCCCAGGGCTTCGGCTCGCTCGGCCTGATGACTTCCACGCTGGTAACGCCCGACGGCCAGACCATGGAAGCCGAAGCCGCCCACGGCACCGTGACGCGCCACTACCGCGACCACCAGAAGGGCAAGCCCACCAGCACCAACCCCATTGCCAGCATCTTCGCCTGGACGCGCGGCCTGGAGTTCCGGGGTGTGCTTGATGGGAACCAGGAACTCATCGATTTCTGCAAGGCGCTGGAAGCCGTGTGCATCGAAACCGTGGAAAGCGGCAAAATGACCAAGGATTTGGCCGTTTGCATCCACGGCAGCAAAGTGGAGCACGGCCGCGACTACCTCTACACCGAGGAGTTTCTGGAAGCGCTGAACGAAAACCTGAAAACGAAGCTGGCGAAGTAATCTTCGAAGTATTAGCAAACATCAAAATGGCCCTTCCGGCAATCGGAAGGGCCATTTTTTGTGTTGTCGCAACACCTCATTCCTCAGGACCCGATGGCTTCGGCAGCTGCGGAACGGCAGGCTCCTGCGAGCCTAATTACTTGCTTCTGCCACTGCCTGCATCACGCGGGTTCGCCTTCTTCGGCCGCGGCGGGCGGTTCGGCGTCGGCCGCCTGTTCTTCGGCCTCCTCTATGTCATCGAGCCGCTCTTCCTTTTGCCAGATTCGCTCCGGATTCAGCAAGTCGGTATAGGCGGCGAGGTCTTCGAGCAAGTGGTCGCCTTCGGGCGCGGGCAGAGAGGTGGGTTCCATGTCCAAAATAAGCGAATTTGCGGCACTTCTGGCACATGGCGGAGTAACTGAAGCCTTCCCATTGGCCGAGGCAGGGATTAGGGCCAATCAATCGTACCAGCAACCATTGATGACAAATAGCGCCCACCGGCGCATACGCGCAGCAGCTTGGGGTTGCGGCCCTGCGGCTGCATCCAGCTAGCTGAATTTACCCAACCGTCGAATCGTTCGGTGAAACGGTCGATTTCGCCTGATTTCCGTCTTTGCCTGCCTGCACTTTTACGGCATACTTCACTTGTCCTAAAACAGCTAGCCTCATGGAACGGAAGCATTTTCTTAAATCCCTGCTCTTGGGCACTGCATCGGTGCCAGTACTGCTCTCGGCCTGCGGCAAAGAGTCGGAAACGGTAACGCCCGCCACGGGCACCGACGGTGCCACAGGTTGTTGCAGCGTGGCGCCTACCGAAACAGAAGGGCCCTTTCCCACCAAAGCGCCGGCCTCTTACGTGCGCAGCGACATCCGCGACGGCAAGGCCGGCCACGTGATGACGGCCAAAATCACCATTATCAATGCGAACAACATCTGCGCGGCGCTGGCCGGGGCGCTGGTCGACATTTGGCACTGCGACGCCGAAGGCAACTACTCGGAATACGGCGGCGGCGGGATGCAAAGCACCAACTACCAAGCCGTGCACTTCCTGCGGGGGCGCCAAACCACCGATGCCAACGGCCAAGTGACGTTCACCAGCATTTTTCCGGGCTGGTACTCCGGGCGTGCCACCCACATCCACGTGCACGTGTACAGCGCGAGCGGCGTCTCGCTCAAGGTCACTCAGATTGCTTTCCCCGAAGGCACGGGCTCGGCCGTAGCGGCCGTGAACGGCTACGGCAAGGGCCTGTCGGGCTACACCACCAACGCCCGCGACAACGTGTTCAGCGACGGGGTGGGCCTGGAGCTGGCCACCGTCACCGGCAACACCACCGACGGTTTCCAGCTGGCCATCACCTTCGGGGTTGCGGCCTAAGCTAGCGACGCTCCTGCTTCTGCTGCCATGACGGCCCGCATCATCACCCTGTGCTACCGCAAACTCATCGACGCCAGTGCGGCCCGGCCCTGGGACCAGCTGGTGTTTGAAGACACGTATGCCGAGTTTCGGATGCAGGCCCAGCTCTTCAATCCGGAGAAGCGCTTTCGCACCCTGGCCGAGTTGCTGCAGCACGCGCCGGGCGCCGACCAGCTCGCCTTTCTAGTGAGCGCCGCGGCGCGCGGCTACCTGCAGCAACTCCAAGGCCTGGTGCCCGATGTGGTGGACAACCTGGGCCTAGCGCCCGACTTGCAGCTCCGGCGCAGAACCGGTCAACTGTTGCTGAAGCACAAGCTGCCCCGAAATAGAATGAATCCGGGCCATTACCTTGCCCGAGCCAACTGGCAGGGCCAGGGTGAGGCGCTTGGCTATGAATTGGGATGGGAATGCCGATGAGGTCGTCGGCAGAGAATTACTTCTCCGGCCGCGCCGCCGGACTAAATGCGACAATGTCGAGGCCTTAGCGCACAAGCTAGCCGCCTCCGGTTTTAAGCTTTACCGCCTTGGGGTTGGCCACCGGACTTGTCCCGTTGGCCCCGGTAACAAATGGGCTCTTCTCCCGTTTGGTTATAAGCAAAACCGTAACTCGGAACGGGTTTTTATGGCACGCAGGCTTGTAGGCTGGGCGCTTCCGGTGGAGGCTTTCAGCAAGAGTCCCTTACCTTTTGCCGGCTCAAAGCCCCTCATTATGTCCCTCCTCTCCTTATGACGACACCCCCTGTTTCTTTCTCCTTGGGCATGATTGGCCTTGGCACCATGGGCCGCAACCTGCTGCTAAACCTCGCCGACCATGAGTTTGCCGTGGCCGGCTACGACAAGGACGCCGAAAAAATTCGGCTCTTGGCCGAGGAAGGAGTAGGCAAGCCGGTGCTGGGCTTCACCGACATTGCCGCCTTTGTGCAAAGCCTGCACACGCCGCGCTCCATCATGCTGCTGGTGCCAGCCGGCAAGATTGTCGACAACGTAATTGAGGAACTGCTGCCCCTGCTCACGCCCGGTGACATCATCATCGACGGCGGCAATTCATACTTCACCGATACCAATCGCCGCGATGCCGCGCTGGCCGCCGCGGGATTTCACTTCTTCGGCATGGGCATTTCGGGCGGCGAAGAAGGCGCCCGCTTTGGGCCCAGCATGATGCCCGGCGGCGACAAACAGGCCTACGCTGTGGTGCAACCCCTGTTCGAAGCCATTGCGGCCCGGGCCGACGACGGCGCCCCCTGCGTGACGTACATCGGACCCGGCGCGGCTGGCCACTTCGTCAAGATGGTGCACAACGGCATCGAGTACGGCCTGATGCAGCTCATTGCCGAAACCTACGAGCTGATGAAGCGCGGCCTGGGGCTGGACAATGCCGCCATCGGCCGGGTGTTTGCGCAGTGGAACAGCGGCCGGCTCCAGTCGTTCTTGCTGGACATCACGAAGGACATCTTTACCTTCCGCGCCCCCAATACCGACCATTTGCTGCTCGACGACATCAAGGACGAGGCCCGCTCCAAGGGCACGGGCAAGTGGACCTCGCAAGTGGCCATGGACCTGGAAGTACCGCTGCCCACCGTGGACACGGCCGTGACCATGCGCAACCTCTCAAAAGCAAAAGCCCTGCGCGAGCAGCTGGCCACGCTGTATGGCCCGGCGCCGGCGCCGCTGGTCGTCGATGCCGAAGCATTTCTGGCCAGCTTGGAAGAAGCGTTTTTCTTCAACACGGTCATCACCTACGCGCAGGGCATGCAACTGCTCGCGCAGGCATCAGTGGAGTTTTCTTATGACTTGCAGCTGGCCGAAATTGCCAAAATCTGGCGGGGCGGCTGCATCATTCGTTCCGCGTTTCTCAACGATATTTTTAACGCGTATCAGCAAGCGCCCGGCCTAGCGCATTTGCTGCTCGATGCGCGGGTGCGCGAACAGGTGAGCCAGGCCGTGCCCGGCGCCCGGACGGTGGTAGCGGCGGCGGTTTCGGCCGGACTGGCGGCGCCGGCCTACGCGGCTTCGCTGAGCTACTTCGATGCGCTGCGCAGCGCCCGCATGCCTTCCAACCTGATTCAGGCCCAGCGCGATTATTTCGGCGCCCACACCTACGAGCTGATTGGCCACGAAGGCGTTTTTCACTCGCAATGGACGCCCTTGCACGAGGACGCGGCCAACAAAAGCACCACGCAGGCGGGGCCGGCCGCGGCCAGCGAGCAGCCCGTGATTCCGAACAAGTAGGCTGCCCGTTGCTTCATCATTTCTGCATGCCCTTTTCATGAGCTCAACCAAAAAAATGCCGCCGACCATCTTCGTGATTTTTGGCGGCACCGGCGATTTGAATGCCCGCAAGCTGGCCCCGGCCCTGTACCATTTGTTTCTCGACGGCTGGCTGCCCGAGCAGTTTGCCCTCATCGGCACGGGCCGCACCGAACTCTCGGATGAGGAATTCCGGCGGCGAATGCTGGACGGCATCAACGAGTTTTCGCGGACTGGTAAAGCCGGAAAAGCCGAGTGGGCTCGGTTTTCGGAACACATTGTGTACCAGGTGGCCGATGTCAAGAATGCAGTCACTTACCAAGAATTTGGTAAGCGCATCGCGGCGTATGAGAAGGAATGGAAGGCCCAAGCCAACGTCATCTATTACTTGGCCGTGGCGCCCGAGTTCTTCCCCATTATCGCCTCGAACTTGGCCAAAAGCAACCTCACCACCGACCCAGACCGCACGCGCATCGTCATCGAAAAGCCGTTTGGCAACGATTTGGATTCGTCGCGCGAGTTGAACCACTTGCTGGGCCAGATTTTTGACGAGCGCCAGATTTACCGCATCGACCACTACTTGGGCAAGGAAACGGTGCAAAACATCATGGCCTTTCGCTTTGCTAATGCCCTGCTGGAACCGCTGTGGAACCGCAATTACATTGAGCACGTGCAGATTTCGGTGACCGAACAGCTGGGCGTGGGCGACCGCAGCGGCTACTACGACGGCGCCGGCGCCATGCGCGACATGATTCAGAACCATCTGCTGCAGCTGCTGTGCCTGGTGGCCATGGAGCCGCCCGTCAATTTCACGGCCGACGAAGTGCGCAACCGCAAGGTGGACGTGCTGCGCGCCATGCGCCGGTTTGGCCCGGAAGACGTGCGCGAATCGGCCGTGCGCGGGCAGTACGGCTCGGGCTGGATGGAGGGGCAGCAGGTGCCCGGCTACCGCGAAGAAGTAGACGCCAACCCGCAGTCCAACACCGAAACTTTTGCTGCCGTGAAGTTTTTCGTGGACAACTGGCGTTGGCAGGGCGTGCCGTTTTACGTACGCACCGGCAAGCGCATGCACCGCTCGGCGTCTATCATCACCATTCAGTTTAAGGACGCGCCGCACTGCATTTTCCCGCCCGAAACGGCCGAAAGCTGGCAGCAAAACCGCCTCATTATCAGCATCCAGCCCGAGATGAGCATTCGCCTGCAAGTGCAAGCCAAGCGCCCCGGCCTCGACATGATGCTCAACACCGTGGACATGGTGTTCGACTACAAAGGCACTTACACCAGCGAAGCCCCCGAAGCCTACGAAACGCTGCTGCTCGACACCATGCTCGGCGACCAGACCCTCTTCATGCGCGGCGACCAGGTAGAAGCGGCCTGGGACCTCATTATGCCCATCTTACACTCCTGGCAGGGCCGGGCCAGCCAGAGTTTCCCCAACTACTCGGCCGACTCCTGGGGCCCCGAAGTGGCCGAAGCGCTGATTGCGCGCGACGGGTTCCATTGGTTTACGCTGCCCCTCAACGGAAACAAATAGCCCATGCCGCTGCACATTTACCCCACGGCGGAGGACGTTCTGCGCCACCTGGCCGATTATTTCTGCGAGTTGGTGGGCCAAGCCCTGGCGGCGCGGGGCCGGTTTGTGGTGGCCCTGTCTGGCGGCAGTTCTCCTAAGCAATTGTACGAGCTGCTGGCATCGCCGGCCTACCGCGACAAAATCAGCTGGCGTCAGGTGTATTTCTTCTTCGGCGATGAACGCTACGTGCCGCCCACCGATGCGGAGAGCAACTATTTGATGGCCAAAACGGCGCTGCTGGCGCCCCTGGGCATTTTGCCCGAGCAGGTGTTTGCCGTAGATACATCGCTGCCGCCAGCGGAGGCTGCGCAGGCCTACGCCCGCACCTTGGAGCATTTTTTTGCGGGCGAGGAAGCACGGTTCGACCTCGTGCTCCTAGGCCTGGGCGACGATGCGCACACCGCTTCGCTCTTTCCGTACACGTCGGTTTTGCACGACGCAAGTATTGGCGCCAAAGAAGTATTTCTGGAAGACAAGCACGTGTTCCGAATAACGCTGACGGCGCCTTTGCTCAACCAGGCCCGGGCGGTGGCCTTTCTGGTGTACGGTGCCGGCAAGGCTGCCGCCGTGGAGCGTGTGCTCACCGGGAAGCGAGACCCAGACCAGTTTCCCGCTCAATTAATTGCGCCCGCTGGCGAATTGCACTGGTATTTGGATAGCGCGGCAGCGGCCTTGCTACCCGACTCGTTGTAACCGACCAGTCGACAGCACCGCACTGTTAGCAACAGCTACTGCACCTGGGCAGTGGCTCCATGGGCAGCGCGAAGTAGTTTTGTTCTAGTAATTAACTACTCCTATTCTGAACTGCTTTTCAGTACGAGGACAACCGGAATTTACTCCTAAACAACTATGAAAAAGCTACTGATTGGCACTTCATTAGCACTCGCTACCGCCGCCTCGTGGGCCTTTTATCCCAAGGAAGCCGCACCAGCCGGCTACCTGGCCGTGATTGGTAGCGGACGCCCCGGAGCCTCCCACTCGCCCGAGATAACGACTATTTACCCCGATGGCCGCCGCCAAGTAATGAAACTCACCGGCCTCACCCCCAGCTCTGAGCGGAGCAGCACGGCCATAGCCGTCGAACTACATCATGCCGAAATGGTGAAAATCAATAAGCTCTACGCTCAGGGTTGGCGCATTGTAAGCATCACGCAAAGCACAGTCGGCGTCGGTGCCATTACCGAAACCGTGTATCTGATGGAAAAACGGTAGTCCGCAGCTTGGTCGTCATTGGGCAAACCGCATAGACACTTGTAGTTTATGTAGTGCGTGCAAGCGGCTATTATTGTCTCAACGCAAAAAGAGCCGGCTGATGGTGAAGAGAAGTAATTCTCTTCACCATCAGCCGGCTCTTTTTTACCCTAGCTGCTCGTAATTAGGGCAGCGGGGCAGGCGTCGGCACGAAGTCGAACTTGAACTCAACGCGACGGTTGCGGGACATGCCGGCGGCCGACGTGTTAGGAGCTGCAGGCTCGGCTTCACCACGGCCCTCGGTCAGGATGCGACTCGCATCGAGACCCTTGCCCGTGAAGTAGCGTTTCACCGATTCGGCACGACGCTCCGACAGGCCCTGGTTGTATTCGTCGGTTCCGCGGCTATCGGCGTGGCCGGTGATGCGCAGGCTGTAGTCGGGGTTGTCGTTCAGGGCCTTCACCATTTTGTTCAGGGCCGGATACGAGCTGCGCTCGATGACGGTGCTGTTGGTCTTGAAACGGATGGGCACTTCCAAGCCCTGAATTTTGGGGTCAATAACCATAGGGCAGCCCGTCGAGTCGACGCGGGCACCGGCAGCCGTGCCGGGGCACTTATCCACGTTGTCGGGAATGCCGTCGCCGTCCTGGTCCAGCACCAGCGGGCAACCATTAGCATCTACTTGCGTGCCGGCTGGCGTGCCGGGGCATTTGTCGTTGGGGTCGGATACGCCGTCGCTATCGGCATCCGGGCAGCCCTTGAGGGCCACAGTGCCGGGGGTGTCGGGGCAGGCGTCATCGCCATCGCGCACGCCGTCATTGTCACGGTCGGGGCAGCCTTCCAGTGCCGCTACGCCTTTTTCGGTGGGGCATTTGTCTTGGTAATCCGGCACGCCGTCAGCATCGCCATCCAAGGGGCAGCCGTTGGGGTCTACCGCTACGCCGGACGGCGTGTTGGGGCATTTGTCTTTGCGGTCGGGCACGCCGTCCGCGTCGGTGTCTTTGGGCTTGCCCAAGGCAAAGGTCAGGCCGGCGGTGTGCTGCAGGTAGCGGTCGTCGAAGCTGTCGTCGTCGCGGTTGGGTTCGCCGTCGATGTTAGCTCCCAGCGGCACATGTTGGCCGGTTTGAATGAACAAACCAATGCCTTCGGTTATCTGGAAATTGATGCCGGCCGCACCAAAGATGTCAAACAGCATGGCATTGCCTTCGACGTTGTTGCCCCGTACCGTGCCCTCGCGGCTCATGTACGTCAGGCCCGGCGCCAGCATCAGATACGGCTGAATCACAGCGTCCTCCTTGATGATGTTGCCGTTGTTGAGCTTGAATTTCAAGCCCAGATTGGCTGTGGCCAAGTTGGTGCTGAAGCTGTTCGCCGCGCTCTGCGGTTGGCTGCCTTTCAGTTCCACGTAGCCCAGGTGCAGCCCCAGGTCCAGGCCCGAGGTCAGGTAGCGGCTGATGCCCAGACCGGGCCCGCCATTAGCACGGCCCAAGTCCCAAAAGTGAGAGCCGTAATTGCCTTTGTATTGATAGGCGCTGCCCGAAAGGCTGATGGCCGTCTTGCGGTCGGCCGTCTGAGCGTACCCTTGCGTGGTTCCCAGCAGCGTCACGCCCAATAAGGCCACTATCGGGGTAAGTAAATGTCTCATATAGAAACGGTTTTGGTGATGAATACAGCCTAACGGGGTACGCACGCGAGTGCGCAAAGCCACTTAGGCTATAGTCATATACTTTCAATTTTCCCTTAAGGTTATAGACGAGTAGCAACCCAAACAGCCACTCAGCGCCTCCAATCCCCACTTTAGCCCGCGCCCCTGGCTCGCAATAGGCATCGCCACCCGGGGCTAACTTGCTTTTGATGAGTCCGCCAGAATAGTGGTTTTGGGATGCTGCTGCTTCATCTGGCTTCGGCCGGAACTGCACAAGAGCCTGAAAAAATAAAACCCCGCTTCCGGATTGGAAACGGGGTTTTTAGTAGAGAGCGAGGGATTCGAACCCCCGGAGGTTTGACCCTCAACGGTTTTCAAGACCGCCGCAATCGACCACTCTGCCAGCTCTCTGGGTCAATTACTGGTGCGCTGTTGTACGTAAATCAACAAAAAAGGCTTTTCCCAGCGCAGAAAAAGCCTTTTGTAGAGAAGGGGGGATTCGAACCCCCGATACCGTTGCCGGTATAACGGTTTTCGAAACCGTCGCATTCGACCACTCTGCCACCTCTCTAACAGGCTCCCCGAGTGATTGGGGAGTGCAAAAGTAGGAAGAAATAGGGAATGCGGAAGGAAGAATGGGGAATATTTGTAAAATTTCTTCTAGTGTGCTCAGAACGAAAGCTCTGGCACAAAGGCTCCACGCGAAGCTACCGGCCAGCCGCGGCTCCCTCCTGCCCGGCTTTCTCGGCCAGCTGCTCCAGCAGCATCTGCCGGCGGCGACCAGTTACGGCGTCCATGCTCACGTTCACTTCGAAGCCGATAATCAGCGTCATACACACAAATTCGAGCCACACCATGAAGCCCACTAGCGCACCGATGGAGCCGTAAAAAGTGTTGTAGGAATTAAAAATACGCACGTAGAGCGTGAACAGAAACGACACCAGAAAAATGAGCAGCGTGGCCACGATGGCCCCGGCCGAAATCAGCGGCCACTTGTCATGCACAGGCGGCACGAAGTAATAAATCACGCACGTCGTGCTCAAAAACAGGCCCACCAGGGAGCCGTAGCGAATAAGGGTGAGCACCAAATCGGTCAGGCGCTCGGGCACCACCTCGTAAAAAACCAGCCAGTCGATGAGGTAAGTTCCAAAGAAAATCCCGACGATGGCCAGTACCAGTATCAGCGAAAGCACAAACGTAAGTCCCGTGGCAATCATCCGCTTGCGGAAGTAGCTGCGGTGCTTAAACCACGGGTATTTTTTCTCAAAGGCATCGAGCAGGGCCATAATGCCGTTGGAGCTGAGCACTAGGGCCGTGCCGAAACCAAAGGAGAGCAACCCGCCGTGCGGAATATTCACAATGTCCTCAATGGTGGAAGCGGTGGCCGCGTACAACTCGCGCGGCATAAAGTCGCTTAGAAACAACAAGATGTCCACGTTCAGATTCGGCACGGGAATGTACGGAATAAGCGTGAACAGGAAAATAATGGTTGGGAACAGGGCCACCGTGAGGTTGAAGGCCATGTAGGCGGCACGCTTCTCCAGGCTATCGAGGCGCAGTTCGTGCAAAATGCGGTCGAGCACGTCGTAGAGCGACGCATGGCCCCCGGGCAGCCGCAACCGCTTCAAGCCCACAATCAGCCGCCGGTACGAGCGCTGCTGGCGCACATCGGGGAAGCGGGCACGACGGATGGCGGGAGCTTTCATGGACCACTAATAAAGTTACAAAACCGTCGGGCGGTGCCTGCCGAAACACCTATCCCGCCTTGCTAAACCAATTGCAGGGCCAACTAGTACGCTAGCGAAATGTTGACGGGCTTACCACATCGGCCGTTCTACCTTGCTCAACGCTTATTTTCGAAATGCGGCCGGTGCGGGCGCATCCGGCGGAATGGCGCCGGGCGTGGGCAGCACGGGGCTTTCCAACTCTTCTTCGCTAAAATACGGAGCCAGCCGCTCTTGGATGTTTTCGGGCATGGTAACGGGCCGGCCGGTGGTGGTTTTCACAAACACCATCAGCGTGTGGCCTTCGGTGAGCAAGTCGCCCGCCTCGTTGTATATCTCATATTCGAACGTGACGCGGGTGCCTTCGGGCGGCTGGCGCAACAGCAGGCGCACCGTGAGCAGGTCGTCGTAGCGCGCAGGCCGGCGGAAACGGGTGCGAATTTCGCCCACCGGCATGCCCACTCCGTCGGCTTCCATGTCCTTGTAGTTGATGCCCAACTTGCGGAAAGCTTCGGTGCGGGCTACCTCAAAATAGGCCGCGTAGTTGCCGTGATAGACGTAGCCCATCTGGTCGGTTTCGGCGTAGCGGACCCGGATTTGGATATCGGAAGAGAACATGCTGTGATGGTTGGTTAACCGTCGTGCTTCGCAGCGCTCTACACGACGGCGTGCTAATTACCGAATGCCGGCCCGCGTCAGCGCCGCTTGGTAGCGGCGGGCATTAAGAATGTGGTCCCGCTCGTTGGTAGCAAAGGCGTGATAGCCCGTAAAATCTTCCTTGGCGCAGAAGTACAAGTAGTTGTTGCTTTCGGGCTTTAGCACCGCGTCGATGCTGGCAATGCTGGGCAGGTTGATGGGGCCGGGCGGCAGGCCGCCATACTTATAGGTATTGTAAGGCGAGTCTTTTTGGAGGTGTACGTTCAGCACGCGCTTGATGGTGAAGTCGCGGTTGGCGTACACCACGGTGGGGTCGGCCTGGAGCTTCATGCCGCGCTTAAGGCGGTTGAGATAGACGCCGGCAATGCGCGGCCGCTCGTCGGCGTGCTGCTGCTGCTCTGCTTCCACAATGCTGGCCAGCGTGCTCACCTGCGCGCGGGTCAGGTTGAGTTTCTCGCGCTGGGCGTCGCGGGCGGGCGTCCAGAACTTCTCGTACTCCTTCTTCATCCTCTGCATCAGGTTATTGGCCGAGGTGTTCCAATACAGCTCGTAGGTGTTCGGGATGAACATGCTGAGCACGGTCGTTGTATCGAAACCCAGGCTGCGGGTGTAAGCAGGGCTGCTCAGCAGGGAATCGATTTGCGCCGGCTGGGCATCAATCTGGTTCGATAGTTTATTGGCTAGTTCGCCCCGCAGCCGCACGTTGGTGAACGTGAGCTTGAGCGGCGATTGCAGGCCAGCTTTCAGCACGTTGATAAGCTGGCGGTTGGTGTAGCCCTCCTTTAACTCGTAGCGCCCGGGCTTCACGTGCTCCGGGTACTTCATGAGCTTGGCCACAAAGTGCAGCGACAGCTTGTCGACGACTACGCCGGTCGCATCGATGTTTTGCAGGGCCGTCTTCCAGTCATCGCCGCGCCGGATGATGACGTGCGTCGGCTTGCCTTTGGTTTCGATGTTGGCGGTGAAAAACACCTGATAGAAATAATAAGAGAAGCAGACCAGCGCAAGCGTAAAAATGATGCTGACGGTAGCCCAGCGCCGGCGGCGTTTCAGGGCTTGGTCGCGGCGTTCGAGAATCGACTTTTGGGCAGGCTGGGACATGGGAAGCAATAAGAGAATCAGAGAAGCGACGTCAAAAGTACGAACAGTGGCCACCGCACAACGTAAGCTGCGCGGTAGTTGCTTCGTTTCGGCCGGCCGTAGTACCTTGCCCGCGTCTTGGGCCACTGCTGGCTACTTGCTGCCGGTTCAAGCCCTCCCTATCCGGCCTCAGTGCGCCGTCAATTTTTCAATCTCTCACCCCTCCGTATGCCCGCCACCCTTCTCCGCATTCACCCCGAAAACCCGCCTCAAAGCCGTATTCAGCAAGCCGTTGAGGTGTTGCGCAAAGGCGGAGTCATCATTTATCCCACCGATACGGTTTACGGAATTGGCTGCGATGTGACCAATGCCAAGGCCGTTGACAAAGTGTGCCGCATCAAGAAGCTGTTCCCTGACAAGGCCAACCTAAGCTTTATCTGCCACGACCTGTCGCACATTTCCGACTACGCCCACGGCATCACCACCTCTACTTACAAAGTCATCAAAAAAGCCCTGCCCGGGCCTTTTACCTTCATTTTTGAGGCCAGTTCCAACGCTCCGCGGTTCGGCGGCACCAAGCGCAAAACGGTCGGCATTCGGGTGCCCGACAACCAAATTATTTTGCAATTGGTGAAGGAACTCGGCAATCCCATCGTGAGCACCTCGGTGCGGGAGGACGAGAACACCATCGACGAATACGTGACCGACCCGGACCTGATTTTCGAGAAATACCGCCTTCTGGTTGACCTCGTCATCGACGGCGGCTTCGGGGGCAACGTTCCCAGCACCATCATCGACTGCACCAACGACGACTTCGAGCTAATCCGCCAGGGCGCGGGCGATATTGAGCAGTATTTGTAAACCAATTGGCACTGGCCCAATCCTGATATAAAAAGAGCCGCCTGCTTCCGTAGCAGGCGGCTCTTTTTATGCGGGTCGCTTGTGCTTCCAGCGGCGGTGGGTCCAGAGGTACTGCTCGGGCGCGGCCCGGATGTCGGCTTCCAAGTGGCGCACGAAAGCATCCGTAATGGGAAATTCATCAGCTGGCAACGGCGCATTGCCGTCGTACAGCTCGGTAAGGACGATTTCGTAGTAGCCGCGCCGAATTCGTTTGATGCTCACATACACCACCGGGCACTTAAACCGCGCTGCCAACCGGTCGGCGCTGGTGTAGAAACCAGAATCCTGGTTCATGAAGGTGGTCCAGTACGGACGGTCCTCCGGCCCGGCGGCTTGGTCCGAGAGCAGGCTCACCACACGCGGCTCCCCCCGGCGCTGCACCATGTCGCGCAAGGTGTCGCGCATGGGAATCAGGCCAGCACCGGTGCGGGTGCGCAACTGGTGCATGAAGCTTTCAAAAAACGGATTACTGAGCGGCTTGTACACGCCATCGACCTCCGCCGAAAGCCAAACCGCGCCAGAAGTGAGCACCCACTCCCAATTGCCGGCGTGCGACGAAAGGCCCAACGCCATGCGGCCGGCCCGGAAATGGCGCTCCAACACTTCGGGATTACGGAAGTTTACGCGCTGCTTCAGCTCAGCGTCCGACATGTGGGCTAGTTTAATGGTCTCGACCATCACCTGCGCAAAGTGCCGGTAAAAAGCTTTGCCGATGCGGTCAATCTCCGCGGCAGACTTTTCCGGAAAGGAATTGCGCAAGTTCTGCTGCACCACGCGCCAGCGGTAGCGCACCACGTAGGCGAGCAGAAAATAGAAGCCTTCGGCAATGACATACAACACGCCGTATGGCAAGCGGGCCAGCCCCAGCAGCAACCACCGTAGGGGCTCATACTGCCAGGGGTAGGTCAGGCGCGGCGCGGCGCGCTGGGCTGTATTTCCCGAAATGGTCCGTCCTCTCATCGGGGCACAGCGGCGCCGGCCGGCGCGTAGTCTACGGCGCTGCGGTCGCCAATCACCCGGTGGCCGGCCAGCAGCTTTTTATTGCCCGGGCCGCCGTATACCTCCACGAACAGCGTGAACGGCCCATCGGGCAGCGGCCCCAGGGGCAATTGGCCCACCACACTGGTTGGCCGCCCGCTCTCGGGGGTGAGAATGGCGTCGGCATCGGCCGCCGAGCCATCGGGCGTGGTGAGGTGGTAGTGAATGCGCACGGGCTGCCCGGCGGGCGCATCGTGCAGCTCGGTATAGAAAAATATATTTTCGGCACCCCGACTGTACACATTGCCGGGAGCCCGGGTGAGGCGGTAGCCGCTCCGGGCAAAATTATCCGTTCCGCCGCTACGGACTGCCGGGCGGGCCAGCAGCACGATGTCGGAAAGAAAGGTGGTCGTTGGGGTTTCCAGTAACAGAGGCTTTTCGACGGTGGTTTCGCCGTTGCTGCTCCGGTATTGGTCGCGCACGGTGCCACGCACGGTGTACTTGCCGTCCGGCAGCAAAATCCTTTTCAGGAAGCTCTGGGGGTTTTTGATGACGATGGACGTATCGGTGAGCACCGGGGGCTTCAAAATCACCACTTCGCGATAAGCGGGTTTGCCATCGGCTTTCAACACCTCCAACGTGACGGTGGCGGCCGACTGGAAAGCCCGGGGTGCCCGTTGTCGGTAGGTGAGGGCTTGCGTGGAAATGGTCACGTAGATTTCGACCTCCGCTCCTTTCTCTACTTTATTGAGGTTACGAAACCGGGCCACGTCCAATATAATGGGCGAAGTCCCCGCCTGGGCAACCAACGAAGTGGCCCACGAAAGCGCGCAGACGGCAAATAAGAGGAAGAAACGCATGGTGCAAAAGTAACGAGTTGAAAGCCGGCGCGGACCAGTGTCCGTTCTTTACCTAAAATCCGTGCCATCCGCCAAATCCTTCGAAATCCGTGATTCTTCTCACCGAAATCCACTACCATCCGCCAGCAGCCCTTTTCGCCGAACTGCTCCGGGCCGACGGCATCTTACTGGAAGCCCACGAGCATTACCGCAAGCAGACGTACCGCAACCGTTGCCTCATCCGCACGGCGCAGGGCGTGCAGCCGCTCACCGTGCCGGTTATCGATGGCAACCGGGCCGAAAAGGTCAGCATTTCAGCCATCGAAATTGATTACCGCCAAAACTGGATTCATCGGCACTGGCGCACCCTGCAAACGGCCTACGGCAACAGTCCTTATTTCGAGTACTATGCCGACTACCTGCATGATATTTACGTACGTAAGCCTATCTTGCTCTTCGACCTGAACCTGCAGTTTCTGCAGTTATTGCTGCGCTGTTTTCGACTGACCCTGCCCCTCCACCTCACCGACGAATACCTCCCCGACTACTCCGCGCAACCTTCTTTGGACAAATTTGGTCTTACAAGCAGTCAATCAATCATCGCCGATAGGCGCGACTGGTTGACACCTAAAAGCAACCCCAAAGCGGTAGAAACTGACAGTCCGGCAGCCCCTCCCCTGGTGCGGCCGTACCCCCAAGTGTTTGGCCCAGGTTTTGAGCCAGGGTTGAGCGTGCTGGACCTGCTGTTCTCGCAGGGCCCGGCGGCCGGCGCTTTTTTACAATAGCTGTACTTTTTGCAGCAACCTGTAATTTTCTGTCGACGTTAGATTAACTGCTTACGTGCCGTAACTGGCCCGAACCTTCGCCCGAGACTGCTTGTTTTCAAGCGACATCGGCCCAACCCGTTTAGCGTATATTATTCCCGACGCGGGGCTATTTGATTTTTCACTACGTTTATTGGCATGGAAGCTAAATTCTCAAACCGCGTCAAAGAGGTTATTTCCCTCAGTCGGGAAGAGGCCATCCGGCTTGGTCACGACTACATTGGTACTGAGCACCTGCTGCTCGGCATGATTCGGGAAGCGGAAGGCACGGCCCTTGGCCTGCTGCGCAAGCTGGGCGTGAGCATCGACGAGCTCAAGTTCTCGTTGGAGCAGGCCACGCGCAACACCGCGACCCAGGGCACCAGCATCACCGGCTCGATTCCGCTCACCAAGCAGACCGAGAAGGTGTTGAAAATAACCTATTTGGAGGCTAAAATCTTCAAGTCCGAAATCATCGGCACCGAACACCTCCTGTTGTCTATCCTGCGGGACGAAGACAATATTTCCTCTCAAATTCTCTCCAAGTTTAACGTGAACTACGAAACTGTGCGCGACTCGCTGGATTACCACGGCAACGCCTCGCCAAGCCCCAAAGCTGGTCCGGATACCGACGACGACGACAACGACAAACTGTTTGGCTCCTCCGGTCCCGGCGGACGCGGCGGTTCCGGCAGCGCCGGCACCACCAAGAAGCCCGGCGAAAAATCGCGCACCCCGGTGCTCGATAACTTCGGCCGCGACCTTACCAAGCTGGCCGAGGACGACAAGCTCGACCCCATCGTGGGCCGCGAAAAAGAGATTGAGCGCGTGGCCCAAATCCTGAGCCGCCGCAAAAAGAACAACCCGATTCTCATCGGTGAGCCCGGCGTGGGCAAAACGGCCATCGCCGAAGGCCTCGCCCTGCGCATCATCCAGAAGAAAGTGAGCCGCGTGCTTTTCAACAAGCGCGTCGTGACCCTTGATTTGGCTTCGCTGGTAGCTGGTACCAAATACCGTGGCCAGTTTGAGGAGCGCATGAAGGCCGTGATGAACGAGCTGGAAAAGTCGCCCGACGTG
Organism: Hymenobacter jeongseonensis; assembly: GCF_015694725.1. Taxonomy (GTDB): domain Bacteria; phylum Bacteroidota; class Bacteroidia; order Cytophagales; family Hymenobacteraceae; genus Hymenobacter; species Hymenobacter jeongseonensis. The sequence continues at coordinate 235,794 of NZ_JADQDQ010000002.1, forward strand.
ATTCTGTTCATCGACGAGTTGCATACCATCGTGGGTGCCGGCGGGGCTTCGGGTTCGCTCGACGCTTCGAACATGTTCAAGCCGGCTTTGGCCCGCGGCGAGATTCAATGCATCGGCGCCACCACGCTGGACGAGTACCGCCAGTACATCGAGAAAGACGGCGCTCTGGCCCGTCGTTTCCAGATGGTGATGGTGGACCCGACCACGCCCGAGGAAACCATCGAAATCCTGCACAACATCAAGGACAAGTATCAGGACCACCACCACGTGGTGTACACCGATAAGGCCATTGAGCAGTGCGTGATGCTGTCGGACCGCTACATGTCCGACCGTTTCCTGCCGGACAAGGCCATCGACATTCTCGACGAGGCCGGTGCCCGCGTGCACATCAACAACATCGTGGTGCCCGAGGATATTCTCACGCTCGAAGAGCAGATTGAGAACATAAAAGGCGAGAAAAACCGCGTGGTGAAATCGCAGAAATACGAGGAAGCCGCCAAGCTCCGCGACACCGAGAAGAAACTTCTGGACCAGCTCGAAACGGCTAAAAAGTCGTGGGAAGAGGAAACCAAGAAGAAGCGCTACACGGTGAAAGAGGAGAACGTGGCCGAGGTTATCGCCATGATGACCGGCATTCCCGTTTCGCGCGTGGCCCAGAACGAAAGCCAGAAACTCCTCAACATGAACGAGGAGTTGCAAGGCAAAGTAATTGGCCAAGACAAAGCCATTAAGCAATTGGTGAAAGCCATTCAGCGCACCCGCGTGGGCTTGAAGGACCCCAAGAAGCCGATTGGTTCGTTCGTGTTCCTCGGCCCGACGGGCGTGGGCAAGACGGAACTGGCCAAGGTGCTGGCTACTTACCTCTTCGACAAGGACGACGCACTAGTGCGCGTCGACATGTCGGAATACATGGAGAAGTTCAGCGTATCGCGCCTGGTGGGCGCGCCTCCCGGCTACGTGGGTTACGAAGAGGGCGGCCAGCTGACGGAGAAAATCCGCCGCAAGCCGTACTCGGTTATCCTGCTCGACGAGATTGAGAAGGCGCACCCGGACGTGTACAACCTGCTGCTTCAGGTGCTGGACGACGGTATCCTGACCGACGGCCTTGGCCGCAAGGTGGACTTCCGCAACACCATCATCATCATGACCTCGAACATCGGGGCGCGTGACTTGCAGGACTTCGGCGCTGGCATCGGCTTCGGCACGAAGGCCCGTCAGGACAACATGGACGAGTTGACCAAGGGCACCATCACGAATGCCCTGAAGAAGACGTTCTCACCCGAGTTCCTGAACCGCTTGGATGATGTCATCGTCTTCAACTCGCTGGACAAAAAGGACATTCACAAAATCATCGACATCAGCCTCAGCAAGCTCCTCTCGCGGGTGCAGGCCCTGGGTTACCGGGTTGAGTTGACGGAAGCCGCCAAGGATTTTGTGGCCGATAAGGGCTATGACCCGAAGTACGGTGCTCGTCCGCTGAACCGGGCCATCCAGAAGTATATCGAAGACCCGATTGCGGAGGAAATCCTCAAAGCCCAAGTGGTGCACGGCGACGTCATCACGGCCGACTATGCGGAGGGGGCCGAAGAACTGACCTTCGCCGTGAGCAAGAGCGGTGAGGCCCAGAACCTCGCCAGCGACGAGCGGCCGGCCGAAACGCCGGAAGCGCCCGATACAGATTCGAAGAAGTAATTTCTGCTTGGCTTTCGCTTGGCGAGAGGATAAGAAGCCGGTTCCAGCAATGGAGCCGGCTTTTTTGTTGTGCCCCTCTTAACTTGCTAGCTGATTCTGAACGACATTGCCGAGCTTACAATAAATCACAGGCCCTTTATGAATTTTTTACAAAGAGCTGCCCTCACTGGTGCCGGTGCGGCCCTCACTGGCGTAGCCTTGGCGCAATCAGCACCAGTAGCAGCCATCAAGCCCAAGGTGTTTACTGATTTCGGCATTACCCGCACCGATAACTACTATTGGCTCAATCAGCCCACGAACCCCGAGGTGCTGAAATACCTCACCGCCGAAAATGCTTATTACGATAAGCAAATGGCCGGCACAAAAACCCTGCAACAGAAGCTGGTAGCAGAAATTAAGGGCCGCATCAAGCAAGAGGATGCAACGGTTGCCTACCGCGATAACGGCTACCTGTATTACTCGCGCTTCGACTTTGGCGGCGAGTATCCGATATACTGCCGCAAGAAAGGCAGTTCCGTAGAAATCGAAGAAGTGATTCTCAACGCCGACGAGTTGGGGGCGGGCCGCCCTTATTACCAAATCGGCGATTGGGCGGTGAGCGACAACAACCAGTTGCTGGCCTACACGGCCGATACGGTGAGCCGGCGCTTGTACACGCTTCGTTTCAAGAATCTCGTTACGGGAATGCTCTATCCCGAGCGCATTGCCAACACCGGCGGCGAAGTGGTATGGGCGGCCGATAACAAAACGGTGTTCTACACCAAAAAAGACGTCAACACCCTGCTGCCCTACCAAGTATACCGGCACACGCTCGGCACCGACCCCAAGGGCGATGTATTGATTCACGAGGAGCGCGACAACACCTTTAACGTGGGCGTGACCCGTTCCAAGTCGAAGAAATTCATTGGCATTGTGCTCACCAGTTCCCTGTCGTCGGAATACCGCTACCTCGACGCGGCCACGCCGACGGGACAGTTCAAGACGTTTTTGCGGCGGGAGAAAGACCACCTGTATACCGTGGAGCATCTGGACGATAAGTTCTACGTGCGCAGCAACTGGCAAGCGCCCAACTACCGCCTCATGGTGACGCCCGTGGCCAACACGGCCAAAGCCACCTGGCGCGATGCCATCACCCGCCATCCGGAAATTTTCCTCGACAACTTTGAGTTGTTCCGGGATTATCTCGTGCTGAACGAGCGCAAAGGCGGCCTGCGCCAATTGCGGGTGGTGAGCCTCAAGGACAAACAGGAGCACTACCTGCCATTCGACGAGCCGGCCTATACCGCCACCGTGGGCATTAATGCGGAAATGGATACGCCCCTGCTGCGCTACAACTACACGTCGTTGACCACGCCGGCATCCACCTTTGAGTACGACATGAGCACGCGCACCAGCACGCTACTGAAGGAGCAACCCGTGCAAGGCGGCTTCAACAAACGCGACTACGTGACGGAGCGCATATTCGTGAAATCGCGCGACAACGTCTTCATTCCCATGTCCATCGTGTACAAGAAGGGCACGAAGCTGGATGGCACCGCGCCGCTTTTGCAATATGCTTACGGTTCTTACGGCTTCTCGCAGGACCCAACCTTCAGCGCGGCCCGCCTGAGCTTGCTCAACCGCGGCTTCATCTACGCGCTGTGCAATATTCGGGGCGGGCAGGAAATGGGCCGCCAGTGGTTCGAAAATGGCCGCATGTTGAACAAAATCAACAGCTTCAACGACTTTATCGATTGCTCGCTATACCTCACCACGAAGCGCGATGCCAAAGTGGCAACCGACAAAACCAAGCAGCAGTACACTTCTACCGATAAGCTATTTGCCATGGGCGGCAGTGCCGGGGGCCTGCTCATGGGCGCCGTGATGAACATGCGGCCCGACCTCTACAAAGGCGTGATTGCGGCCGTGCCTTTTGTGGATGTGGTGACCACCATGTCGGACCCCAGCATTCCGCTCACCACCAGCGAGTACGACCAATGGGGCAACCCCGCCGACGAAGAATACTTCAACTACATGCTCTCGTATTCTCCCTACGACAACGTGACCGCGCAGGCCTACCCCAACGTTCTTGTTACGACCGGCCTACATGATTCGCAGGTGCAGTACTACGAACCCGCCAAGTGGGTGGCAAAGCTGCGCGCCCTGAAAACCGACAAGAACCAACTCCTCCTGCATACCGACATGAGTGCTGGGCACGGCGGAGCTTCGGGTCGGTTTAAGTCCATCAACGACACGGCGCGGCAGTACGCGTTTATGCTGCAACTGCTGGGCAAGAACTTATAAGAACGCTCCAAGCAGAACTGTACAACACTCCTCATCTTCCCAAAATACCGCGGCCGTAATCTACCCGTAACCTACCTTTGGCCTCCCACTACCGCGCTCCAGTCCCACCCGCGCGCTTATCCCTGCTCATGCCCGACCCGCACGCTCACGCCCACTTGTCCAAAACCGAACTGCTGGCCCGCAAAAACGAAGAAGCCCTCCTCGGCGGCGGCCAGGCCCGCATCGATTCCCAACACAAAAAAGGCAAACTCACCGCCCGCGAACGCATCGACCTGCTGATAGACGAAGGTTCGTTTGAGGAAATCGGCAAGTTTGTGATGCACCGGGCCAAAGATTTTGGCCTCGACAAAGAGCATTACCTCGGCGATGGCGTGGTGACAGGCTACGGCACCGTGAACGGCCGTCTGGTGTATGTTTTCTCGCAGGACTTCACGGTTTTCGGCGGTTCGCTGAGCGAAACCCACGCCGAGAAAATCGTAAAAATCATGGACCTGGCCATGAAGAACGGGGCGCCCGTTATTGGCCTCAACGATTCGGGCGGCGCCCGCATTCAGGAAGGCGTGGTGAGCCTGGGCGGCTACGCCGACATCTTCTATAAAAACACCCTGGCCTCGGGTGTGGTGCCGCAGCTGTCGGCCATCATGGGGCCGTGCGCGGGCGGCGCGGTGTATTCGCCGGCCATCACGGACTTTATTTTGATGGTGGAAAACACGAGCTACATGTTCGTGACCGGCCCGAACGTGGTAAAAACCGTGACCCACGAGGAAGTAACCAGCGAAGAACTTGGTGGGGCCAGCACCCATTCGGCCAAGAGCGGCGTCACGCACTTCAGCTGCGCCAACGAAGTGGCCTGCATCACCCACCTCAAGCAGTTGCTGAGCTACATGCCGCAGAACTGCGAGGAAACCGCGCCCGCGCAGCCCTACGATGCCAGCGCTGACGAAAGCCGCCCGGTGCTCGACACGCTAATTCCCGATAACGCCAACCAGCCCTACGACATGCGGGAAGTGATTGAAGGCCTTATCGACACGAATTCTTTCCTTGAAGTTCACCAGAATTTCGCCGAGAACATCGTCGTTGGCTTTGCCCGGTTGGCCGGTCGCAGCATCGGCATTGTGGGCAACCAACCGGCTGTGCTTGCCGGTGTGCTCGACATCAACGCCAGCACCAAAGCCGCGCGCTTCGTGCGGTTCTGCGATTCGTTCAACATCCCACTGCTGGTGCTGGAAGACGTGCCCGGTTTCCTGCCCGGCACCGACCAGGAGTGGCGCGGCATTATCACCAACGGCGCCAAGCTGCTTTATGCTTTCTGCGAAGCCACCGTGCCGCGCATCACCGTCATCACCCGCAAGGCTTACGGCGGCGCGTACGACGTAATGAATTCCAAGCACATTGGGGCCGACATGAACTACGCTTGGCCCACCGCCGAAATCGCCGTAATGGGTGCCAAAGGCGCGGCCGAAATCATCTTCAAGCGCGAAATCGCCACCGCCGACGACCCAGCCGCCAAGTTGCAGGAGAAAGTAGACGAGTACCAGGAGAAATTCGCCACGCCGTACCGTGCCGCCCACCGCGGCTTCGTAGACGAGGTGATATTGCCCTCGCAAACTCGGCAAAAGCTCATTCGGGCGTTTAAAATGCTGGAGAATAAAGTAGATGTGCTGCCGCGCAAAAAGCACGGCAATATTCCTCTGTAAAAACAAACCCGAACGTCATGCAGCGCGCAGCGAAGCATCTCGCTCCGTTCGTTGTTTCAATTTGATTACTACCACACGCGAGATGCTTCGCAGCGCGCTGCATGACATACTAACACCCTACCACTCTTATGCGTCCCGAGTCCTTCGCTTTCCTTCAAACCTACCTCAATAACCCCTCCCCCACCGGCTTCGAGAAAGAGGGCCAGAAACTGTGGCTGGAATACATCAAACCGTACATCGACGAGTACTTCGTGGACACGTACGGCACAGTGGTGGGCGTAATTAATCCCAAAGCGAAGTACAAGGTGGTTATCGAAGCGCATGCCGATGAGATTTCCTATTTCGTGAATTACATCACCAAAGAAGGCTATCTCTACCTGCGCCGTAACGGCGGTTCCGACCCATTGGTGGCGCCCAGCAAACGGGTAAATATCTTCGGCGAAAAGGGCATTGTGAAGGCCGTATTTGGCTGGCCCGCCATTCACGTGCGTAAGGTGGAGCAGGACAAGGCGCCCACCATTGAAACAGTGTTTTTGGACTGCGGCGCGAGCAGCGCCGAAGAAGTGGAAGAAATGGGCGTGCACGTGGGCTCCGTGGTCACGTTTGAGGACGAGTTCACGGTGCTGAACGACAAGTTTTACGTGGGCCGCGCGCTGGATAACCGCGTGGGTGGCTTCATGATTGCGGAGGTAGCGCGCATGCTGAAGGAGAACAAGAAAAAGCTCCCCTTCGGCCTCTACATTGTAAATGCGGTGCAGGAGGAAATTGGCCTGCGCGGCGCCGAAATGGTGGCCCATCGCATTAATCCCGACGTGGCCATCATCACCGACGTGACGCACGACAGCCAGTCGCCGATGTACGAGAAAAAGACGGCCGGCGACATTTCCTGCGGCAAGGGGCCGGTTATCACTTATGGCCCGGCGGTGCAGAACCACCTGCGCGACCTCATCATCGACACCGCCAAAAAGGCCGAGATTCCGTTCCAGCGCGCTGCCGCCACCCGCGCCACCGGCACCGACACCGATGCCTTTGCCTACTCCGGTTCCGGCGTGGCCGCAGCCCTGATTTCGCTTCCGTTGAAGTACATGCACACCACCGTTGAAACCGTGCACCGAGATGACGTGGACAGCGTGACCCGCTTGATTTACGAAACGCTGCTCCGCATCGAGGATAACCACGATTTCCAGTATTTCAAGTAAGCAGTTTTCTTAATTTGTCTTTCTGAACGCAGGAAAGGACCTTATCACGTTGAAGCGACTCGCTCAGCCGTGATAAGGTCCTTTCCTGCGTTCAGTAGAAGAATTTTTCACATGGATTTACCGCCTATTCTTTTCCTGCCGCTCACTGTGACCGACCAGATGGGCCGCCGCGTAGCAGTGCCTTTCCCCCCGCAGCGCATCGTTTCGCTGGTGCCTTCGCAAACGGAGCTACTGTTTGATTTGGGGTTGGGTGAAAAAGTAGTGGGCGTCACCAAATTCTGCCTTCATCCAGCCGAAGCCCGCTCGCAAGCCACGGTAATCGGCGGCACCAAAAACTTCGATTTCGACAAAATCGCCGCTCTAAAACCCGACCTGATAATCGGAAACAAGGAGGAAAATTACCAACCCGGTATTGAGCAGCTAGACGCCCATTACCCGGTGTGGCTAAGCGACATCAGCACCCTGCCAGAAGCGCTGGATATGATTCGGCGCGTCGGACTTATCACCGGCACCAAGGACAAAGCCGCCGCCCTCGCTAGCGAAATAGACGCTTCATTTGCGAAGCTAAACGGGCCTGAGCCAGCAGCGACGGTGGCGTACTTCATCTGGCAGAAACCCTACATGGTGGCCGCCACCGGCACGTTTATCGACGACTTGCTGCACCGCGCTGGCTTCGTCAACGCCTTCGCCGGCTTGACGCGCTACCCGGAAATCACCGCCGAGCAACTCGCTGCCACCGTGCCCCAGCGCATTTTCTTGTCCTCCGAGCCGTATCCGTTCGGAGAAAAGCACCTCGCGGAATTTCAGACAATCTGCCCCGGGGCGACGGTTGAAATTGTTGACGGCGAATTATTCAGCTGGTACGGCAGTCGCTTGCTGCAGTCTGCCGCTTATTTCAGTCGGCTTCGGTAACGGTGAATCCAATTTTGGCCAGTTCTTTCCAGAATTGCGGGTAAGACTTTTTCACCACCGTGGGCGACTCGATAAAGAGGGTGCCCAACACGGCCAGCGGCGCGAAAGCCATCGCCATCCGGTGGTCGTGGTAAGTAGCCACCGACTGTCCATTCACCTTAAACCCGGTTGACTCGGCTTGGAAGCGCCCTTCGCCCGCATCGCGCAGGTCGCCACCGAATTTGGCCAGTTCCGTTTGCAGCGCCGCAATGCGGTCGGTTTCCTTGATGCGCAGGCTTTCCAGGCCCGTCATCTCCACCGGAATGCTGCGGGCGGCGGCCACTACGGCTACGGTTTGCGCTAGGTCCGGGCAGTCGGTAAAATCAAACGCCAGCGCCGGTGCTCCTGCCGCCACGGGCTGCTGCCTGAGGTGCACCCCATCCGGCAAAAACGTAGTCTCCACGCCAAAATGCGCCATCATGCCCACGATGGCTTGGTCGCCTTGCAGCGACGCCTGACGCAACCACGGCAGCGTAATTTCGGAGCCCGCCGGCGCCAAAGCCACCAAAGAATACCAGTAGCTGGCCGCCGACCAGTCCGATTCCACCGTGTAATCGGTGGGCTGATACGGCGTGGAACGGACCAGAAAGGTGTCGCCTTCCACCGAGTAGTCGGCCCCGAAAAGCTTCATCAGGGCCACGGTCATGTTGATGTAGGGCCGCGAGCCGATGTGCCCGGTGAGTTGCAGGCGCAGCCCGCCCGGCAGCCGGGGTCCCACCATCAGCAGGGCCGAAATATACTGGCTGCTGATATCGCCGCGCACGGCCAGTTCCGTGGGTTCAGCCCGGCTGGGCACATCGGCAAAACCCGCCAGCTCCAGCGGCGGAAATCCTTCGTTGTTGAGGTAGCTAATGCGCGCCCCGGCCTGGCGCAAGGCATCGACGAGCACGGCAATGGGCCGCTCCTGCATGCGGGCGGTACCGATGAGCCGGCCGTGCCAGTCCGTCACGGCCAGGTAGGCCGTGAGGAAGCGCATGACGGTGCCCGCGTCTTCGGCATCGAGCACGGCGGTGCTGGGCGCGGCGGACAGCAGGCGGCGCATGAGTTGGGTATCGTTGGCATCGGAGAGGTTGCGGAGGGTGCCGCCGCCGGCCAGGGCCTGCAGGATAAGGGCGCGATTGGCTTCGCTTTTGGAAGCTGGAAGTTGGGCGATACCGTGAAGCGGACCACCAGGCCAAGACAATTGCATATAGTTAAGGAACGCACGCCTGCGCCTGAATGAAGTAGTAAGAAGAAAGTGTGCGTGAAGCTAGGCCGACAACCGATGGTAGTACCGCAGCGACTCGGCAATTTCAACCACCGTCACCGGCTGGTCAAATACGCCGTTGCCAATGCCATTGAGCAGCGTGCAATTGATGGTGTTGCCCGCGTTTTTCTTGTCTTGCAGGGCAAACTCGGCGATGGCATCCGTTTCAAGGCTGACAAAAGCAATTTTATCAAATACCGAGAACACGAAGGTTTCGATTCTGTCTAAATCGTCAGAACTCAGCAGGCCGCGCTGCACCGAAAGCCAGCTTTCGCATACCAGGCCCGCGGCCACGGCTTCGCCGTGCAGGGCTTCGCGGCTGGGCTGGGTGAGAAGGTAGCTTTCGAGGGCGTGGCCCACGGTGTGGCCGAAGTTGAGCAGCTTGCGCGGGCCGCTTTCCAGCGGGTCCTGCGCCACGATGCGCTGTTTCAGGGCCACCGATTCGCGGATGATGTCCGTCCAGTCATCGGTGAGCCAGCCCAAGCGGCGGTTCTGGTCAAAGGCGGCGGCATCGGCAATGAGCCAATGCTTGAGCACTTCGGCATAGCCGGATTTTAGCTGCCGGGGGTCAAGCGTTTGCAGAAACTGCGGCTCGATAAAGACGGCCGCCGGGGCCTGAAACACGCCCAGTTGGTTTTTATAGCCCTGAAAATCAACGCCCGTCTTCCCCCCCACACTGGCATCGACCTGCGCCAGCAGCGTGGTGGGCACCTGCACAAACCGGATGCCGCGCTTATACAGCGCCGCCGCAAAGCCGCCCAAATCCGTGACCACGCCGCCGCCCACGTTCACCAGCACGGCGTGGCGGTCGGCGCGCTGTTCGGTGAGCGTACTCCAAACGGTGGTGCAGCTTTCCAAAGTTTTGTATTCCTCGCCGGCCGGAATTTCGATGAGGCAATAATCAGGCGGCAAGTGTTTTTCCAACAAGGGCAAGCACAGGCGCGAGGTATTGCCGTCGGCCAGCACAAACACGCGGGTTACGGCCGGCCGGAACAACAACTCGGCTAAGGCCGGCAGGGCCTCGGGCCCGATTAGAACAGAACTATCCATGGGACAAAAGTCAGGATAAAAATTTGTGAGCCGCTGCTATACCAAGCAACCTTGTGGCGGAGTTAGCGGTCATGCGCTTGTAATCACGCTCTGCTTCCGGTTAGAAGGCACCGCAACGACCCTTTTAAGCCTTGGGCAACTTCGCTTTTTTTGCTTTGGGGAAGCTGCTGCTGCTGGCCTCGGCTATCAACTATACTCGTCGCTAACTGGTTTTATTTCTTAATTATGCACTCTTTATCCCGCTCCTTCCGACTTATTGCCCTGGCGACGCTCAGCCTTCTGGCTGGCTGCAAAGAAGACGCCGAACTGGGCACCGGCCTGGCCGGCACTTGGAAGCTCACTAACCGCCAATGCTTTTGTCCTCCCAGCGCCCTACCCAGCGAAATGGTTACTTTTTCCGACACCGAATTCTATTTCTATAAAGAAAACCGGCAAACCGGGTACGGCACCTACGCCTTCGAATCGGGCAAAACCTGCGGCGGCTCGGTCCTGATTCCAGTTCTGCGCTTCGACTTTGTGAGTGACAATCGCCAATTAACCCACGCTGAGGCCACCGTAACCGGTAACACCCTTGTGCTGGATTACGGCAGCCCCTGCGATGCCCCCCGCGACACCTACCAGCGGGTGCGATAGAAATTCACTCACCTGATTTTCAGCCCCGAATAACCATGAAGCACCTCCTTGCCTACGGCCTACTATGCTTACTTGCCGCCCTCACCCTCGCCGGCTGTAAAAAGGAATCGGACGCCTTCACCGGCCTCATTGGCTCCTGGAAATTGACCAAACAGGAATGCTATTGCCCCAGCTCGCCAGTACCGAACCGCACCGTGACGTTCACCGCCACGGGCTATAAATTTTACCAAGACGGCCAACTTTCCGATAGCGGCACTTACTCCGATGCCAACATCATTCCGTGCGGAACCAATACTCTAATCCAGGTTTTGCGCCTCAAGTCCGACCATAAGGCATCGCAAGATTATATCTCAACCATTGCAGGCTCATTGTTGCAGCTAGACAGCGGCCTCAACAACAAGTGTATTGCCGATGCCGGCATAAAGTATACCTACGAGCGGCTATAGGCCCGGCCCCAAGTGCGTAGGGCCGTCTACGGGGCGCCCATTCAGCACTTCGGTCTGCTTGCGGATGCTTTCGAGGTGAATCAGCTTGTAGAGCTCGCCCACAAATTTCTCGTTTACGTGCAGCCGGGACGCCCATTCCTGGCGGGTATTAAAGATTTCCTGCCAGCGGTCAAGCTGAAGAATCTTCACGTTGTTTTCCCTTTTGTATTCGGCCAGCTCTTCTACCAAGGCCATGCGGCGGGCCAGGGCTTCTACAATCTCTCGGTCGGCCACGTCCATTTTCTGGCGCAATTCCTCGGCGTGGTTGATGAATTCTTCCGAGCTGTCGGAGGCATTGCCCCGGTACTGTAGTGCGTTGAGGATTTCACCCAGCCGCACGGGCGTCACCTGCTGCTCGGCGTCGCTCAGGGCGTGGTCGGGGTCGGGGTGCGACTCGATGATAAGGCCATCGTAGTCCAAATCCAGGGCTTTCTGGGCAATGGGCAGCAGCAAGTCGCGCCGCCCGCCAATGTGGCTGGGGTCGCAGATGAGGGGAATGTGCGGGAAGCGCGTTTTCAGCTCAATGGGCAAAATCCAGGTAGGCGCGTTGCGGTAGCGGCTGGGCGCAAACGTGCTGAATCCGCGGTGGATGGCCGCTAAGTCGGTGATGCCGGCCCGCTCCATGCGCTCCAGTGCGCCAGCCCACAGGGCCACGTCGGGGTTCACAGGGTTTTTCACCATCACGGGCACGCCGGTACCGGCCAGGGCATCGGCAAGTTCTTGCACCGCAAATGGGTTGACGGTGGTGCGGGCACCAATCCAAAGCACGTCGATGCCGTGCCGCAAAGCTTCTTCTACGTGGCGCGGCGTGGCCACCTCAATGGCGGTGGGAAGGCCGGTTTCGGCCTTCACGCGCTGCAACCACGGCAAGGCAACGGCCCCCATGCCTTCAAACGAGCCGGGCCGGGTGCGCGGCTTCCAGATACCCGCCCGGAACAAGTCGATTTTTCCCAGCGCTTTCAGGCCGTGCGCCGTGGCCATCACCTGCTCTTCGGTTTCGGCCGAGCACGGGCCCGCAATGAGAATCGGCTGACCTTTTTTGGCCAACATTCTGGTAAAGAACGTATCAGTAACTGGGGACATTTTGCTAAGGGACAAATGAGGGCGAATTCCCGGCCCATGCCGAAAAGCTCGGCAAACGTAACTCGTTTCCTCGAAACGTTGTTTACCGGTTACCTTCGCCCGCTTTCTTGGCTACGCCCCATTCCCACCCTCCAGTTGCTCCTTATGTCGCCCGCCTCCCCTACTCAGGCCCCGCCCATTTCCTTTGATGATACGCGCGTGGCTTTCGCCTCCAAGTCCGATGCCCAGTTGCGTAAAGTCTACGCCCTGTTTGCGGCTATGAACAACGGCACCTTGGTAAAAACCGGCAGCGGCCTCATGAAAGCAGCCCTCAAGTGGGGCCTGCCCGGCACGAAGTTCCTCATCAAGCATTCCATTTTTGAGCAGTTCTGCGGGGGCGAAACCATTGCCGAATGCCGCCCCGTCACCAATGAGTTGGGCAAATACAACATCGGCACCATCCTCGACTACTCGGTAGAGGGCGAAGGCAGCGACCGCAGCTACGACCACACCCGCGACGAAATCCTGGCCACCATCGAGGAGGCCCACCGCTCCAAGCACATCCCGTTTTCGGTATTTAAAGTAACGGGCGTGGCCAACGTGGCCATCCTCGAGAAAATCCAGGCCGGCAAGCTCCTCACTGCTGATGAAGAAGCCGCGCACGCCCGCGCCGTCGCCCGCGTCGAGGCGCTGTGCGCCCGCGCCCACCAGCACGGAGTGCGCCTGTTTGTCGATGCCGAGGAAAGCTGGTTTCAGCACACCATCGACCAACTGACTTACAACATGATGGCCAAATACAACCGCGAAACGGCCATCGTCTGGAACACTTACCAGCTCTACCGTCATGACCGCCTCGATGCCCTCAAAGCCGCGCATGATGCCGCCGCCGAGGCCGGCTATTACATCGGCGCCAAGCTGGTGCGCGGCGCCTACATGGAAAAAGAAGCCCGCGTAGCCAAGCAGCGCGGCTACGAAAACCCCATCAACCCCACCAAAAACGCCACCGACGCCCTCTATGACGAGTCGCTGAGCTACTGCATCGACCACATCGACCGCATCAGCATTTGCGCCGGTACTCACAACGAGGCCAGTTCCCTACTGCTCACCCAACTCATGCAGCAAGCCGGCATCGCGCCGAACGACCCGCGGGTATGGTTTGCCCAACTCTACGGCATGAGCGACAACCTCACCTACAACCTGGCCAACGCCGGCTACAACACCGCCAAATACCTGCCCTATGGCCCGGTAGCTGCTGTGATGCCCTACTTGTTGCGTCGGGCCGATGAAAACACGGCCATTGCCGGCCAAAGCAGCCGCGAATTTCTCCTCATCCAAAAGGAAATCCGCCGCCGCCAGCAGCAGTAACCCAAGCCGGTTTCGAGGGTTGGCTTTTGCCAATCAATCGCCGGAAAACGGTCATGCCAAGGTTTTGCCTGGTATGACCGTTTTGGTTTTTATCGGGTACTTCTAGAGTTGAATAGTGTTGGTGCAGGGCCGTTCATTCAGCATTCCCGGCTCATATGCCGGCTATTCAAGCTCAACTGTTGACTATTTCGGAACGATTCTGGCAGGGACAGCCCCCACATGGCGTTAATTATCCGGCCAGGGCAGTTCTCAATTGCGGTGCCTTCCCATTTAATTTCGCTAATTTTCAGCCCCTAAACCGGTTTTTGCTCATTTGTTGCCCTGCCATGATTGGTCGCATACGCACTTATTTAATCCGTTATTCCCGCCAACAATCCGGAACCGTAAGCTACCTCACGCTGGTGCAGGAAGCTGAACTGGGGTTAAATCTGGAGATTTCGCACGAAAAATCCCGACTGAACGAGATGCTTGCCGAAATATCCATGACGGAGCACGAAGAAGGACGCCCACCCCTCAGCTGCTTGGTTAAAGTGCAAGGCTCAAAAGGGCAAGGCGACAATTTTTATAAGCTCTGCGAAAAGATGGGAATGGGCGAATGGCGCACGCTGAAGCAGAACGAAGATTTTTTGAAAGACCTTATTGGCACGTGCCGGGAATTCTGGCGCGATGAAACGAATTTTCAAAAATTCTCTTGAGCCAGTTAATGGCTGATTTCTAACGCTGGTATCGGTTTTAAGCTCGTGGGTTGGACACCGAAGTGAATGAATGGAAAATTAGTGGGATGTAACCTCTACTGCGGTGGTCCCGTTAAGGTCCTCAACCAGCCGCTAGGTTGGCTTATCCTTCCCACATTTCCACTTCTTTCACCATGAATACCAACGATCAAAACAACCCGCAGAACACTGGTACTGGCGCAGGCTCTAACTACGGCACCCGCAACACGGGCACTGGCCTGGGCAACAGCACCGGTTCAAGCAACGAAGGCACCAGCTACAACGCTGGTACCGGCAGCGACAGCGGTTTTGGCACTTCCACTACTTCCGGCGCTTCGCTGGGCAATACGCCTACCAACTCGGTTGAAGGCGATGATTTCAGCGCAACTGCAAAGGGCGCTTCTGTTGCCGGCACTCCCGGCGCAGTAGTAGGACGCGCCATTGATGGCGTGCAAAATACGGCCGACCACGCTGCTCATGCAGTTACCGGTCAGCCTTACGACTCGACTCCCAGCACCAACATGAGCGGTATGTTCCGTGACCGTGACAGCGCTGAGCGTGCTTATCAGTCGCTCTCGTCGCGTGGCTACGGCAAAGACGATGTGAACGTGCTGATGTCGGACGAAACCCGCAAGACTCACTTTGGCGACAACACGCCTAGCACTGAACTTGGCGACAAGGCCATGGAAGGCGCTGGCGTTGGTTCGGCCATCGGTGGCACGGCTGGTGCAATCATCGGCGCCATTGCTGCCATTGGTACTTCGGTAGCCTTGCCCGGCTTGGGCCTTGTTATTGCTGGTCCGTTGGCCGCTGCATTGGCTGGTGCTGGTGCCGGTGGCCTCACGGGTGGCCTAGTAGGTGCCTTGGTAGGCTCGGGCATTCCCGAGGAGCATGCTGCTGAGTACGAAACCGGTATCAAAGAAGGCGGCATCGTGATGGGCGTGAAACCCCGCAACGAAGAAGATGCTCGTTACTTCGAAGAGGAGTTCCGTCGCCACAACGGCGACAAGATTTACAAGTACTAATCTTGCTCCCAGGCTTCGGCCTGACAATTAAAAAAAGCCTTCCCCGCTTGGGGAAGGCTTTTTTTTGCAACTTCTACCCGCCCAACCTAGTCTGTATATCAGGAAAACCAGCGATGCGCCTATTCGGGCACTTATTTCACCCGTGTAGGCGTTTTTGACGTAAGTAATGAGCCCCGGCCATTGCTTCGTGCTCTCCGTACATTTGATTTTCATCCCTGCTTTATATTCTTGCTAATGTCTTTTCCCCGCTTGAAAGTCGGACTGTATGCCTTTTTGGTGGCAGCCGTGTTTGTTCTGGCATCTTACCGCCTCATGCGCCGGGCCGACTCGGCGGTACCGAGCAAGGACCAAGTGCTGATTGGAACCATGTTGCAGGGCCTGACCCAAGCGCATTACCAACCCGAGAAAATTGATGACGCTTTCTCCAAACGCGTTTTCGACCTGTATTTGAAGCACCTTGATTACCGCAAGCAGTTCTTGCTGGCCAGCGATGTGGACCAACTGCGCCGCTACCAGACCGAAATCGATGACCAAGTAAAACGCGGTTCCAGCGAATTCCTTGACCTCAGCACCAAGCTGATATTGGAGCGCACCAAGGAAATGCAGGGGTTGTACCGCGAGATTTTGGCCAAGCCTTTTGATTTTACGGTTGAAGAAACGTTTCAAACCGATTTCGAGAAAGCTGCTTTTCCTGCTACCAAGGCGGCCCAGCGCGAAATGTGGCGCAAGCTGCTGAAGTACGAAACCCTCAGCCGGGTATCGGAAATGATGGAAGCCCAGGAAAAGGCCAAGGAAGCCAAGCCCAGTACTGCCACTGCCGCCCCCAGCGCCGCCAATCCTGACGCTCCCACGGCTGCAGAACCCGTGCGCACGCCAGCCCAAATGGAAGCCGAGGCGCGCAAGCGCGTTCTCAAATACTACGATGACCAGTTTGCCGACCTGAGCGAGAACGAGACCACCGAGCGGCTGGCTACGTACGCCAACAGCATCGCCAACACCTACGACCCCCACACCGAGTACTTTGCGCCCAAAGCCAAGGAAGATTTCGACTACGAAATGACCGGCCGCTTTGAGGGCATCGGTGCTACACTGCGCGAGAAAGACGGCCTGATTTACGTGGATGAAATCATCCCTGGTTCGGCCTCTTCCCGGCAGGGCGACTTGAAAAAGGGCGACGCCATCATCCGCGTTGCCCAAGGCCGAGCCGAGCCCGTGAGCATTGAAGGCTGGCGCACGACAAAAGCGGTGACGCTGATTCGCGGCAAGAAAGGCTCGGAAGTGCGCCTCACGGTGAAAAAGCCCGACGGCAGCACCAAAGTGGTGCCCATCATCCGCGACGTGGTGGTGGTGGATGAGAAGTACGCACAGTCTTCCATCATCACCGACAAAGGCCAGAAGATTGGCTACCTGCGCTTGCCCGGATTCTACGCCGACTTCAACGACAACGGCGGCCGCAGCTCGTCGGATGATGTGAAGAAAGAACTGGCCAAGCTCACTGCCGAAGGCGTGAAGGGCGTGATTATGGACCTGCGCTTCAACGGCGGCGGTTCGCTCACCGATGCGGTATCGATGGCGGGCCTCTTCATGGAAAGTGGCCCCATGGTTCAGGTGCGCGACGGCCAAGGCCGCACGCAGGTGCTGACCGACAACGACACCGGGGTGCAGTACAGCGGCCCGCTGGTGTTGCTGGTTAACAAATACAGTGCTTCTGCTTCCGAGATTCTGGCAGCGGCCGTGCAGGATTACCGCCGCGGCATCGTGATGGGCTCGACCAGCACCTACGGCAAAGGCACGGTGCAGCGCATCTTCGACCTCGACGAAGCTCTGCCCGCTGAGCTGAACAGCGTGAAACCAATTGGCTCGCTCAAGCTCACCACCCAGAAGTTTTACCGTGTGAACGGCGGGTCGACCCAGTTCAAAGGCGTAGTTTCAGATATTGTTGTTCCGGACTTGTACTCGTACCTCGACCAGGGGGAAAAAGAGATGGACTACCCGCTGAAGTGGGATGAAATCCAGCCGGCTCGCTTTCAACCCTGGAGCAACCCTCCGGTCATCGATAAACTCCGCGCCAACAGCAAAGCCCGGGTGGCCAACGACCCCAGCTTTAAGGTGATGGACGAAATGGTGAAAAGCATGCGCAAGCGCAAGGACGAAACCACGGTTTCGCTGAAGCTTAGCGCCTACCGCGCCGAGCAGAAGCAGGCCAAAGCCATTTCGGACCGCTATGAGGCGGCCCAGAAAACAGCTACCGCCCTCGCCTTCTCTCCCCTAGCCGCTGATGTGCGGGCCGTGGGCGGCGATACCGTGAAGGTGAACCGGGCCTCGCGCTATACCAAAGCCCTGAAGAAGGATATCACCATCGGCGAAGCCGTAGCCGTGATTCAGGATGAGATAAAATAATTGCCTGTGCGCTAAGGCCTGGCTTCGGCTAGTCAGCCAGCCCAGACGTATGGTTTATAGAAAGCCCCGCTCCATCCAGAGCGGGGCTTTTTTTGGCATCTTTTTGGCATGACAATCATATTAGTAAATCACCTCAACCAAACCTCGTACTTTTTTTAACATTTTATTCACCAAAATATTGATTTACAAAGCGTTAATCATAGTCAAAATCCGTCAAAAAATTTAGCAATCAGGCAACTAAAAAGCAGCGAAATGCTGTTTACCAATCATGAAGACTACAGAGGAAACCCGCATCATCCCGCTCATCCCGCAGGTAGAGGCTACCAGCGAGGACCAGCAGCAGAAGCTAGCTGATGAAACCTGGCGCAAGTCTATTCCAGCGCAGGTTTTCCTCAACTACTTCTTTGCTATCAATTACCACATTCAGGAGAATGACGACGTGCTCGGCGGCCTCCAGAATCTGCCGTTCTTCCGCAGCCACGCTGCGGAGCTAAACGATGCCGACGTGGCCGCGCTCACTAAGCTGCTGCACACCAGTTGGAGCACGGAGTATGCCCTGCGCGCCACGGCCGAGTTGGGCGACGACAACTTCCTGCGCAACGCCTTGCACTGGACGTTTCCGCAAGCTTACCACGCCATTTTATCGGGCTTGCAGGCCTTCCTGTATACCACGGGCGTGCGTTCGAGCAATAACCAACTGATTCGCCGCGAGGTGGGCCGGCTGGTGGTGAAGAATGCGTACCCACGGCCGGTATCGTTTTATGCGGCTGGTGCCTACGGCGACTTCAGCATTCACCGCTTGCCGCTGGCGGGCTACAAGGCTGGGCTGCACATTGCCAGCAAGGAGATTGACGCCCAGGCCCAGATTGGCCAGTTCCTGCGCACCACGCGCAAGATGAAGGCGCAGTGGACCCGCGCGCAGGTGCAGGCCAACCCCAACACGGCCATTCGCAGCCAGAAAACGGGCCGCCCGCTGGATAAATGGACGGCGTCGCACTGGCAGCAGATTACCTGGCGCCTGGGTTACACCACCATTTTCGACTTGCTGGGCCGCCTGCGCATTTCGCAGACCAGCCGCGAGATTGAGCGCTACGTGGAGGCCGACATTGACTTCCGCCTGTTCCATGCCTCGCTGCTAAACATCGTGAGCTACCTCAACGGCGTGCACGAGACCTACGTGGCCAAAGCCCTGGGTCTGGAGCGCTACCGCCAGTTGGTGGCCGAGTTGCCGGTGCATTTGCAGGCAGGTTTCGTGCAGGAGCGGTTGCGCACCCGCGTCGAGCCGGTGCTGGCGCCCACGCCGCCCACGGCCCCGGCCATTGCTACGGAGGCTCCGCAGTACCGCATGGCCGCTTAATTATCGAATTTGCGCATGGAAAGCCGCTCCGGTTCGGAGCGGCTTTTTTCGTGCTGTACTTTTGTGGCTCACTTTTACTTACCACGTCCCTACCGGCACCGGCCGTTAGCCTGATTTTTCGGTTGAAATCGTCCACGAAATCCGTGGAATCCGCAAAATCCGAATGCCTCCGTGGTTCAGACCAACATGCAGCACCTCAGCGAACAGGAACTACTCCGCCGCCACAAACTCGAAGAACTGGAAAAGCTGGGCATTGAAGCGTACCCGTCGGAGTTGTTCGACGTGACGTTTTACGCCAAGGAAATTCACGACAATTACCACCCCGAGCTGAACAACTTCCAGGAAGTGACCCTGGCCGGCCGGCTGATGTCGTCGCGGGTAATGGGCAAAGCGTCGTTTGCCGAGCTGATGGATACCTCGGGCCGCATTCAGCTGTATGTGAACCGCGACGAAATCTGCCCCGGCGAAGATAAGACGTTGTATAACGTGGTGTTTAAGAAGCTGCTCGACTTGGGCGACTTTATTGGGGTGAAGGGCCACGTATTTAAGACGCAGGTGGGCGAAACGTCCATCCACGTCACGGAGCTTAAGCTGTTGGCCAAGGCGTTGCGCCCGTTGCCCATCGTGAAGGAGAAAATTGACGAGGCTACCGGCGAGAAAGTGACCTACGACGCCTTCACCGACCCCGAGCAGCGCTACCGCCAGCGGTACGTGGACCTGGTGGTAAACCCCAGCGTGCGCGATACCTTCATCAAGCGCACCCAACTGGTGCAGTCAATGCGGAATTTCCTCAATGACAAAGGCTACCTGGAGGTGGAAACGCCGATTTTGCAGCCCTTGTACGGTGGCGCGGCGGCACGGCCGTTCAAGACGCACCACAACACGCTCGACATGGAGCTGTACCTGCGCATTGCCAACGAGCTGTACCTGAAGCGCCTGATTGTGGGCGGTTTTGATGGTGTGTACGAGTTTAGCAAGGACTTCCGCAACGAAGGCATGTCGCGCTTCCACAACCCGGAATTCACCCAGATGGAACTGTACGTGGCCTACAAGGACTACGCTTGGATGATGGACCTCGTGGAAGAAATGGTGGAGCGCGTGGCCACCACGCTGCACGGCCAAACGGAAGTGCAGGTGGGCCAGAATGTCATCAACTTCCAGCGGCCCTGGCAGCGCTACACCATGTTTGAGGCCATTGAGAAGTACACCGGCAAGGCCATCGGCGAGATGGACGAAGCACAGCTGCGCGAAACGGCCCACGAACTGCACGTGCACCTGGACCCCAGCATGGGCAAAGCGAAAATCATCGACGAAATTTTCGGGGAGCACGTGGAGCCCAAACTGATTCAGCCCACGTTCATCACCGATTATCCGGTGGAGATGTCGCCGCTGGCCAAGAAGCACCGCGACCGTCCCGGCATGGTGGAGCGGTTCGAGGCCATTTGCAACGGCAAGGAAATCTGCAACGCCTTCTCGGAGCTCAACGACCCCATCGACCAGCGCAAGCGCTTCGAGGACCAGCTGGAGCTGGGCAAGCGCGGCGACACCGAGGCCATGGTGCTGGACGAGGACTTCCTGCGCGCCCTAGAATACGGCATGCCGCCCACAGCCGGCTTGGGCATCGGCATCGACCGCCTGAGCATGATTATGACCAACTCGCACTCCATTCAGGACGTGCTGTTCTTCCCGCAGATGAAGCCGGAGAACGTGCAGCAAGCCAAAACTGAAAAAGAGAATAGCTAAAACCGATTGGTCGGTAAAATCGAAAAGCCCCACACGAAATATCGTGCGGGGCTTTTCTTTTACAACCGTCTTACCCTTCAAACCGCTGTTGTTGCCAGAAGCTTGCGATGGACACGTTTGATTTTACTACTGAGTTGTTTAACCAATTTCAATAGAAGCTCCTACGGTCGGCAATTTTACCGGTAATACGTTTCGGCCTTCTTTCAAGGCAGTTGTGTTGGTTTTTACGGAGACGATACGCGCAGGTTACGCTTAATGTGAAAATGCCAAAATTATGTTTCTCCTGCGTTTGGTGCTAGGCGCGGGGCTGGTGACGCGGCTCGTCGCCAAAACCATCGTAATCGGGGTCGTCGGTGGCGTCATGGGCCGTAGAGACGCTGCCTTCCAACCCCTGGAGCAGGCGGTCGGCCGCTTGTTTGTCTTCGCTCACGGCTGCTTCGGGATTGGTGTGGCCGGCGGCTTCGCCCTGCACTTTGGCCAGGGTGTCTTTCAGCAGCTTGCTGAGGTCGCCGCCCCACTTGGAGGCCGATTCCCGCAATTGGGAGCGGGTTTGGTCGCCGGTTTCGGGAGCCAGTAACAGGCCGGCTACGATGCCAGCGGTAGCGCCGGCCAACAACGAGAGAATGACTTTGCCTTTGTCGTCTTTCATGATATATAGAAAAATGATTTTGTTTGCAATTAGTTATCTAACGGGAAATCCTGCCACTTGTTAGAACTGAATTAAAAAGGAGAACTAACTCCTATCAGGCTTTACAGGTTTTTCCTCGTAAAAACTTAATAAAAAAAGTCCCGCACCTTGCGGCGCGGGACTTATCAGTAAGCGACTAAAAGCCGACTTACAAATCGTTCAGTAGCTTGGTGATTTCGGCTTTGCCTTTGCCGAGTTTCTCCTGCAAACGGCCTACCAATTGGTCGCCTTCGCCTTCGGCATACGTCAGGTCCTCATCGGTGAGCTGGGCGTACTGCGATTTCAGCTTGCCTTTGGCCTCGTCCCAGTTGCCTTTGATTTTGAGGCTGCTACCGGGCAGGGTTACGCCGAGGTCTTCGAGTTTGCCAGCGTATTCTTTGAATTTAGCTTCGAGGTCCGAACCAAGCTTCGTGGCTTGTTCGCCGAGCTGGCCGCTGTATTTGGTGGCTACGCCTTTCCAGTTTTCACGGGTGGCCGAACCTTTGTCGGGAGCCAATAGCATACCGGCAATGATGCCAGCGCCGGCACCGGCGATAGCGGCTAACAGAATTTTACCGGCGTTGTTGTCTTCTTCGTGGTACGACATGGTAATGGGTAATGAAGGGTGAATGGGGGGTGAAAGATGTGCTAGAGGAAGCGCTGCGTTGCATTCAAAAATAGAATTTCTGACTTGAAACCGCGTTTGGTCTGGCTGACTATACGAAAGGCACTGCCCGGGGTTCAGCTTGCTGGTAAATTTTCCGTAACATGCCGGGGCATAACGACGGCGGCGCTTTCGTTGGGCCACTAATCCCGGGGCCTCGGCGTAGATTCGCTGTTCTTCCCCGGCCCACCCTATGAAAACGCTCCCTCTTTTGTTTGCGGCCCTGCTCTTGGCATCGGCGTGCCAGCGCCAGGTCCCCGCCGCGGCTTCGATTCCCGCCACTGCCGACTGCATTGACGCCAGTAAAGTGCGGGCAGACGCCATGTGCACCATGCAGTACGACCCGGTGTGTGGCTGCGACGGCAAAACCTACTCCAACGCCTGCGTGGCCAGCAATGCCGGCGTCCGCACGTTCACCAAAGGCCCCTGCCCGGAGGTTAGCCCCAAATAATTCGTTTGGAAACGCCCGCCAAAGCCCGCTACCGCGACTTCTGCCGCACTGCGCCCGACGTGCCGGTGTTTGCCCAGGCGTGGTACCTAGACGCCTGCGCCCGCGGCGGCGACTGGGAAGTGGTACTGGTCGAAGAGGATAACCGGGTGGTAGCCGCGCTGCCTTACTTCTACAAGCAAAAAGGGCCGTTTCGGTACGTGACCATGCCGCCGTTTGTGAAGTGGCTGGGGCCGTATTTGCTGCCGGAGTTTCGCGGGGTGCTCAAAAAAGAGCATCTGTTGCTGGAGGAATTAATTAGGCAGCTACCGAATTTTGCCGCCTTTAAACAAAATTTCTACCCGACGGCCGTTAATTGGCTGCCCTTCTACTGGCAGAAGTTTCACCAAACCACCTACTACACCTACCGCCTCCACGGCCTGCAGCAACTAGCGCAGGTCGAGGCAGGGATAAACCGGAACATCCGCCGCAACATTCAGAAGGCGCAGCAGCAGGTACGGGTGGTGCATGATTTGTCGGCCGAGCAGTTTTATAAACTCAATAAAATGAGCTTCGACCGCCAAGGCCTGCCCATGCCCTATTCCTGGGCGCAATTTGAGCAGCACGATGCCGCACTGGCCACCAACGGCGCCCGCCAAATGTTTTTCGCGGTGGATGCGCAGGAGCGGATTCACTCGGCGGCGTACCTTATTTGGGACCAGCAAGCGGCTTATTACCATCTCTCGGGCGACAACCCCGCCCTGCGCGAAAGCGGCGCCGGCATCCTGCTGATTTGGGAGGCCATTCGCTACGCCAGCGAGGTATTGGGGCTGGATTGCTTCGACTTTGAAGGCAGCATGCTGCCGGCTGTGGAGCGCATTCGGGTGCAGTTTGGCGCGGTACAAACGCCTTATTTCTTTGTGTGGAAATACAATTCGCGCGCTTTCGAGTTACTGGAAAAGCTAAAGCCGTAACGGGCGCTACGCAAACGGCTAACACTGCCCCTTGATAAATCGGGAGCTTTTGCTCTTTGCCAATGCTTTAATTTATTTCCCAACGATGTCTGAAAAACGCTACGTTCTCAATCCCGCTCCTTTTGTAGTGCCCACCACCGACGGTAAGCTCATTGAAGAGCATGTGGGCGGGGCCAGCACCGGTACCTCGGCCTATAGCTTGGCCCACATGGTGGCGCCGCCGCACTGGAGCGAGCCGCACCAAACGCCCAGCTTCGATGAAATGACCATTGTGGTGCGGGGCCGGAAGCGGTTTGAAATCGACGGCGACGTGGTAGAGTTACACGCCGGGCAGGCTTTGCTGATAAACGGCGGGGCCCGGGTGCGGTACTCCAATCCGTTTGAGGAAGAGTGCGAATACTGGTCGATTTGCGTGCCCGCGTTCAGCCCCGATACCGTGAACCGGGAAGCCGAATAGCCTCTACCCTGCCGCCTGCATTCAACAGTAAACCAGTATTTTTAGCCCCATGGACCAGCGCATCATCAACCTTTTCGACGAATACACGCACGCCCCGCTCACCCGCAAGGAGTTTCTGGACCGGCTGGCCAAACTAGCCGGCGGCACGGCCCTGGCCATCGCCGCTCTTTCGGTGCTGGAGCCAGGCTACGCCCAAGCCGCCACCATCGTGCCCGAAGCCGATGACTTGGAGGCGGAGGAAGTGAGTTGGATTGGCGACGGCGCGGCCATGCGCGGCTACCTGGTGCACCCCAAAGGCCGCAAGAAGCGCGGCGCGGTGGTGGTTATTCACGAAAACCGGGGCCTCACGCCCCACATCAAGGACGTGACGCGGCGCGTGGCCCAGGCCGGCTACCTGGCCTTGGGAGTAGATGCACTGTCGCCCTTCGGCGGCACCCCTACCGACGAAGACAAAGGCCGCGAGCTTATTGGCCAACTCGACAAAACCAAAAATCTAAACAACTACCTGAAGGCCCTGGAATACCTGCGCGTCCGCCCCGACTGCAACGGCCGCACCGGCACGGTGGGCTTCTGCTGGGGCGGCGCCATGGCCAACCAGCTGGCCGTGAACGACCCCAAGCTGGGCGCCGCCGTGGCCTATTACGGTTCGCAGCCCAAAGCCGAAGACGTAGCCAAAATAAAAGCGGCCGTAATGCTGCACTACGGCGGCCTCGACGAGCGGGTGAACGCCGGCATTCCGGCCTACGAAGCGGCCCTGAAAGCGGCTGGCACCAAATACGAGCTCTACGTGTACGAAGGCGCGAACCACGCCTTCAACAACGACACCTCGCCGGCCCGCTACAACGCCGAAGTAGCCAAGGTAGCCTGGGACCGCACGTTGCGACTTTTCAAGGAAAAACTAGGGTAAACCGGCGCGAATGCGGCATCTTTGCGGCATCCATCCGGTATTCATGTCAAGTAAGAAACTACCCGTTTTACTTGCTGCGTTGTTGCTCAAAGTCACAAGTAGCTTGGCCCAGGGCACCCCGGTTCCCGCCCCGCGTGTTCGCCCCGACCCTGATTACCAGCAAGTGAGCGTACCGGTACCGCGGGCTGTTTCGCTGATTACGGACGTAGCCAGCGTGCTTTTTTCTCGTGATGCCAACAAAGACAAAGTACAGGACCTGATAGAACGCCGCCGCATTCGGTCCGAAAAACAGGACCAAAGCGTCACCATCACGCTACCGAAAAACAGGCTCACCCGGTCGTTGGGGCTGGTTGATTAGCCCGATTCTGCTGTCCGAGTTCAAGTAAAAAGCCCCGCTGACCATTGGTCGGCGGGGCTTTTTTTAGTTGCCAACTCTTACTTACTGGGCCTTTGGCACGGTTGGCAAGGCCTTGCGGGGCAGCTTTTGGTCGCGCATGGCGGCGTTATACACGAACGAGGCCACCACCACGGACGCCTGTTTGAGGTCATCGGCGATGAGGCGGTCGTAGGTATCCTGGTTGGTGTGGTGGGTTTGGGGGAAGTAGTCGAGGCCGTCCTGAATGAACTGGAAGCCGGGCAGGCCCACGGCGTCGAAGGCCACGTGGTCAGTGCTGCCGGTGTTGCGCAGCGTAACGGTGGTGGCGCCGAGGTCGTTGAAGGGCTTCAGCCATTCGCTAAAAATGGGGGCAATGGCTTCGTTGCCCTGCGCGTAGATGCCGCGGATTTTACCGCCGCCGTTGTCGAGGTTGAAGTAGGCCGTCAGCTTCTCGTGGGCGGGCAGCAGCTTCATGGTAGCGGGGTCGCCGAAGTTGTTTTTCACGTAGTTACGCGAGCCGTGCAGGCCCTGCTCCTCCTCGCCCCACAGCGCAATGCGGATGGTGCGGCGCGGCTTCAGGCCCGTGGCTTTGAGGATGCGGACGGCTTCCATCATCACGGCGCAGCCGGCGGCGTTGTCGGTGGCGCCGGTGGCGGCGTGCCAGGAGTCGATGTGGCCGCCGAGCATCACCACTTCGCTTTTCAGCTTGCGGTCGGTACCGGGGATTTCCGCTACCACATTGTAGCCCTTCAAATCCTGGGATTGAAAGCGGGTTTTGGTTTCCATTTCCACCTCGACCGGGATGCCGGCTTCCACCAAGCGAATGAGGCGGAGCTGGTCTTCGATGGTCATCTCTATTTCGGGCAGCACCGGCTTGGCATCGGCGGCGTAGGGCGCGCCGTTGGTGGTGTTGAAGGTGCCGTAGATGCCGCCGCGCGCGCTGAGCACGGCCGCCGCACCTTCGCTGATGAGCATTTCGGCGGTTTTGGTGCGGAGCTCGGCCATTGTGCGGCGGGTGGCCAGGGCGGCGGCATCGGGGGTGGTTACGCCCGGGCGGGGCGGGGCTGGTTCCATCAGCTTTTTCAGTTCCTCGTCGGAATAGCGCCGCAGGTCGGGGTCGGTGCTGGTTTTGGGCGGGGTGGGCACGTTCATCACCACAATCTTGCCGCGCAGCTGGCCCTTGTATTGGTCAAGGTCGGCAGCGGTGGTGGCGGCTTTCACCACCACCACGGGCAGGCGGAGGGCCCCAGGCGTGCTGGGCGTCCAGGCTTTGGGAGCGCCCACCATGGTGTGGTAGTAGGGCGCCGTCATGGCCACGTACGATTTCTCGATGTCCCAGCCGCGGCCGAAATCACCCCAGGCTTCGATGTTGGCGTTGGCCAGGCCGTACTGGGTGAGTTGCTTTTTGGCCCACTCGTTGGCGCGCTTCAGGCCGTCGGAATTGGCGAGGCGCGGGCCGCTTACGTCGGTGAGATAGAAAGCGGTTTCCATCACCTTGGAGCGGTTCATGCCCTCGTCCCGGATTTTGGCCAACGCAGCCGCATCGAGTTTTTCGGAGGATTGAGCGGCCGCGGGCGCTCCGCTGGCCAGCACACCGGCCACGGCAAGAAGCACTAGTTTGTTCATTGAAATGGGTATTAACGTGGATTTGTGGAGCCTAAGGTAGCGAGTAGCACGGCCGCTAACCTCAGCCTTACCCCAATAGCGGCCCCTGGCAATAAAGGCCCAAGCCGACAAAACCCCGGGTCAGTCTGCGGATTCGGCCCGTTGGTCGGTGCTTCGGGCCTTCCTGTCCAGCTTCGGAATTTTGAACTGTTTTCGGCCGATGGTTTGCAATTACCCCGGCAGAACAAGTCGATTCACTTTTTCTGGAGCCCGCTGCCTGCAGCACCCGAGCCCACCGCCTGCATTTCACTCTTCAACTTCCTCATTTCAGAAACCATGAAAGCTTCCCTTTTTTCCCTCATCGCCGCCGCCACCTTGTTGGCTTCATCCACTGCCTTCGCCGCTGCGCCAGCGGCCGTCTCGATTGAGCGCCACGACCCAAATGACCGCTACAACGACCGCAACAGCAAAGACTTTAACTATGGCTACAACCGCAACCACCGCGTAACCGCTACCGAGCGGGCCCGCTGGGAAGCTGCACACCGCAACGACCGCAACGACTGGAAAAAGAACCAGAAGTATGACCGGAAAGACGACCGTCGGGATGATAAGAACGACCGCAAAGACGACCGCCGCGATGATAAAAATGACCGGAAAGATGACCGCCGCGACTACAAAGACGACCGGAAAGACGACCGCAACAACAAAGATTTCAATTACGGCTACGACAAAAAACACCGCGTAACGGCCCAGGAACGCGCCCGCTGGGAAGCCGCCCACCGCAACGACCGTCGCTAATCTTACCTAACGCATTAAACCTCCTGCTAGCCCCGGCGTCTTACCAAGGCGCCGGGACTTGGTTCCGCTCCTTTTCAATTTCAATAACTCAGAATCCATGAAGACCTATTTGTTGCCCCTGCTGGCTGCCTTTGCCCTAACCGTTGGTAGTGCTGCTGCCCAAACCGCCCCGCCAACGCCACCCACTGCCGGCCCGATGCAAGGCCGCGGCCCCGGCCGCAGCCAAGGCACACCCGAAGAAATGGCCGCCCGCCAGAGCCAGCGCATGACCCAGGAACTTGGCCTGACTGCCGACCAAACCGCCCGCATCCAGCAAATTCTGCTGGCCCGCACCCAGGAAATACAGTCCATGCGCGGCCAGGGCCGCGACGCGAGCAACCGCGACCAGATGCGCACGCAAATGGAAGCCAGCCGCACCAAGTACGAGGCACAGTTCAAGGAAGTGCTGACCGCTGACCAGTACACCAAGTACACCGCCATGCAGGCCGACCGCATGAAGCGCGGCGGTGGTCCCGGCCGGGGCTACAGCCAGGGCGGCGATGTGGAGAAGGTCAAAATCAAAGGCGACAAAGTAAAAATCAAGGCTGAGAAAGCCGAGAAAAAAGCCGCCAAGGCCGCGAAAGAAGCAAACAAGTAATCCGAACCTTCGCGGGTAAAAAAGAAAGGCTCTCGTCGATTGACGAGGGCCTTTCTTTTTTACCGCATCCAGCGGCGCTTCTGAAGCTGCCTTTACGCAATACCCCAATTTTAGTGAGTGTCACCAGTCCACGCAACCGGCCGGCGGCATAATAACTAAGGCCGGTGCATTTGTGCAGATTGGCTTAGCGTTGGCGCAACACGGAATGCAAACTTCCCATTTCAACAGCAGGATTTCTTAAAGGCTAAGCTACTATCACAAATAATTAACGCAAGTTTTTTTACACTTGTTTGCTAAGCAAAAAAGCCAGTATTCTCGGCACTGATTCCCGATTATTATCATCAAACAATTCCTGAATTTGCTCACAAATAAATCCGTTATTCCGTGCTGATTCTGTAAAATCAGAGACGTGGTGCGTGTAGCATTTCAATTCAAAAACCCCACTCCCATTATCAAATCGGGCTTTGCTGCCGACATATTGTTTGAATGGATGTAATTCTCCGATATAAAAAAATCCACCGGGTTTCAATACCTGCTTTGCTTGCTGAAAAACGAAATCTAAATCCTGAATATGCTCCAGAATCAGGCTGCAGGTAATTAAATCAACTGGCGCAGCAACAAAATCCCACGCTTCGGTAATATCCGCTTGCTGGAAACGGACATTGTCAGCAGTGATTTTCGCTTTGGCTTTCGCCAACATCTCCGCCGAGAAATCAACGGCCGTTACCTGCGCGGCTTTAGCGGCCAGCCATTCGGTGTTCTTGCCGGTGCCGCAACCGATTTCAAGCACGTTTGAAAATGGAATAGGCCCCAGCAGTTGCCGGATGGCCACGGCCTCCAAGTCGCGCGTTTTGTTCTGAACGGCGTCGTACGTTTCGGACCAAGCGTTGTAGGCGTTTTGAATGTTCATGGTTCAAGTTTAGGAATCGGCCCGGCCTCCTACCAACTTGTCCGGGGTGATGGGCAGCTCGCGGATGCGCTTGCCGGTGGCGTGGTACACGGCATTAGCCACGGCGGCCGCGAAGCCTATCATGCCGATTTCGCCCAGGCCCTTGGCGCCCATGGGGTCCAGCAGCGGGTCGGGGCGGTCGATGAACTCGACGGTGATGTCGGGCACGTCGGCATTGACGGGAATGTGGTACTCGGCTAGGTCGTGGTTCACAAAGCGGCCGTAGCGGTGGTCGAGGCGGGCGTCTTCCATCAGGGCCATGCCGATGCCCCAGGTCACGGCGCCGTACACCTGGCTGCGGGCGGTTTTCAGGTTCATGAGCCGGCCCGCATCCACCACCGACACCACCCGGCTCACGCGCACCGCACCGCTGAGCGGGTGCACCTGCACTTCCACAAAGCTGGCGCAAAACGACTTGCCCGAGTATTTCTCCATCTCCGGCCCGCCCTTTGACTCCTTGGTGATTTCCAGCGAAGGCATCTGATGGTGCTGTAGCACCTCGGCGTAACTCACGCGGCTGGCAGCGCGGCCCGCTACCTGAATGCTGCCGTTTTCCACCACGATATCCGCCGCCTTGGCCCGCGTGAGGGCCGACTTAGGCATTTGCCGGGCCAGCGCCACAAGCTGCTGCTTCAGCGCCGCGCAAGCATCGTGCACCGCCGAGCCCACCGAGGCCGTGGTGTGTGAGCCCGCCTGAATGGGCGCGGGCGGCAGCGCCGAGTCACCCAGCTCGAAGCGAATATTGGCGGGGGCCACGCCGCTGGCGTCGGCAGCAATTTGGGTCATGATGGTACCGGTGCCGGGGCCCGTATCGGCGGTGGCGCTTTGCACTAGCAGGGTGCCGTCGGCGCGGAACTGGGCGCGGGCGGTAGCGCCCTGCCGCTCGGCTTTGTAGATGCCCGAGGCCATGCCCCAGCCCATGAGGTACTCGCCGGCCCGCATGGAGCGCGGCGCGGGCGTGCGCTTGCTCCACCCGAAAAGGGCCGCGCCGCGCTCATAGCAGGCGCGCAAGTACTTGCTGCTCCAAGGCCTGTCTTTTTCGGGGTCGGTGTCGGCATAGTTTTTCAGGCGCAGGGCCAGCGGGTCCAGGTTCAGGGCGTAGGCCAACTCGTCCATCGCCGACTCGAGAGCAAACGAACCGGTGGTTTCGCCGGGGCCCCGGGTCCAGCAGGGCGTGCTCATATCGAGCGGTACTAGGCGGTAAGTGGTGTTGATGTTGGGTGTGCGGTAGGCCGTTTTGGTAGGATGCACGATGCGCTCGGCAAACTGCTCGTGGCGCGAGGTCATGCCGAAGGCTTCGTGGGTCACTCCCACCAGCGTGCCATCGGGCAGGGCGCCCAGCCCTACTTTCTGGATGGATTGCGGCCGGTAGCCCACCATGTTGAACTCCTGGTCGCGCCGGCCCATCACCTTCACCGGGCGGCCCACCACTTTGGCCCCTAAAATCGCGGCCATTTCGGGCGGCCAGATGCGCGACGAACCCCCAAACGCCCCGCCCACAAACGGCGAATGAATTCGCACGTTGGCCTCGGGCAGTTGAAACATGCGCATCAGGTCCTGCTGGGCCAGTTTGGGGGCCTGGGTTTTGTTGTAAACCGTGAGCCGGTCGCCCTGCCAGAGGGCAATGGCGGCGTGGGTTTCCATGGGATTGTGCACGTGCACCGGCGTGCGGTACTCCTGCTCCACCCGCACCGGGGCGGTGCGGTAGGCATTGGCCTGGCCGCGGGCGTGGTCTTTTTCCTTGCCCGGCACTAGGTTGGTACCGATGCTAGCGGCCATATTGGTTTGGTGTGCGGCCCGCTCGTATTCAACCCGCACCAGCGTGGCCGCATGCTGGGCGCGCTCCAGTGTATCGGCGATGGCCAGGGCCACGGGCTGGTTGCTGAAATGAATCTGGTCGTCGAAGAACACCCGAAACTCCTGCCCTTCTACTCGCGGGTTGTGGTTGGTTTCGGCATTTTGATAACCGGGCACCTTGGGCGAGTTCAAGTGCGACACAATGGCGAGCACGCCCGCCGCCCGCTCGGCTGCCGCGGTATCCAATCGCCGGATGCGGCCCCGGGAAATGGCACTGGTCACCAGCACGCCGTGCACGCAGCCTGCTACCGGGTGCTCGGCCGCGTAGCGGGCCTGCCCGGTCACTTTCAGGCGGCCATCCACGCGGTTGAGGGGCTGGCCGGTGTGGGGCGGGGCGGCGGAGGGTTGGTTTTCCATGGTAGGCACAGGTAGAGACGTTAAGTCTTTACGGGCCAGGCAAGGAGGCGTTTCAGTTACTTCTCAGCAGCTTTCAAACTGGCTCGGGTTTATCGCCGCTTGAGTATTGACCCGCTTGGGCAAAGGCCGCCCGCTGTTAAACCAAAGCCGATTGTTACAGCAACAATGCGTGGATAACACGCCGCTAGTTCAGCTATTAAGTTTCCGCCTATTTGCCGAAATCAGAAACGCAATTTTTGCCCCGACATAAAATACTGCCGGCCGGATAACCCGATACAATACCATAAATATTATCCCCAATAGCATCCCGATAATAATCGGAAGCACGCCACCGAATGTGAATGTCATACCAAGCACAAATCCAAGCAGGCATTCGGGACGATGAATTGGAAATAGAAAGGCAAATACAAATAGCCCTAACATCAAATTACCCGCAATGTCGTTTTGACCGCTGGTAAATAGCACTGAAATTAAAATACCGAATAATAGGGCCCCCAGAAATCCATACAGTTCCCGGCGCAGGAAATTGGGCGACTCAGAATGGCTGTCGTTACTGCCGTAAACTCGCTGTTTTATGCGATAAAGCAAAAACCAAGTCAGCAGCGGCACCAACAGACCGCCCCACCAATTAGAAATGGCTGGCATTTCTTTCTGGGCCAAAAAATGGTGGCTAGGCACTCCTCCGTGATAGTAATCCCATGCTAGCAGTGAGCAGATGCCAATGGTTACAATTGCTGTGAAGTAAATACTGTTTCGGGTGAATGCCTTTTCGCTCATAAATATCAGCTCTTCGTAACTCGTAAGTCTTAAGATTCCTCCGCTTTTAGTGACCCTAATTGAGACAGGTTACTTAGAGTCCGGCAATATAGACAAATCACGAAATTCTAGATTCATAGTGCGCTTGCATCCATTTCGCATTTGCTCTAATATAAACTTGTCGTTCTATAGGGGCGTTGCAGATTCTAAGCAAGTGGTCAGTGCGTCAGCGACGCGCGCAAGCGGGAAGCTTCTTACCTTCAAGGCGCCATGAATTCAACCTTTATTCTTTTGATTCTCGCCGCTGGTTTAGGAGGCGTTAATAATGCAATGAACACGGCGAACACGCCAGCGCATGCAAATCAGACAGGCCAGATTAAAGCAGAAAAGCCCATTTGGATAGATAAGCACAACGGGCGCAGATACCCTTTGCCAAATTCGGTTGGTGGAAAACCCGCTTCATTCTATCTCAATAACCCAAAGGTTTCCCCGCTCGCAAAAGCACTTTACAAGTCCCTCTTCAGGCCGTCAGACAACGATTCTACTACGCAGCTCTTAGCTCTTGTCACTACTAAAAACCAGGAAATACGCCCTTTTTACCGCTGGTGTCTTGATTTCACAATTGCTATCAGTGACGGTGCTTTAGGTGAATACCCGGGAAAGCCTGCTTTGGCTTACGCGACTACATTTCCGCTGGAATTTTTCGATTATATGGACAAGGACCCTTCGGGGCAACGCTATAAAAGATGGGTAGAAATCATTGCCTACAGCGGATTGGATAACTATGATAAAGCACACCCAAAAATTATAGAAACAATTAGTGCTGATATGACAGCAAAATGCCAGTCCTGCAATTCAACTACACGCGCTAGAATAAAGAGTTTTGCGAAAAGTGTTGCCGCCGCAGCAATAAGTCAATAACAACCCCACCCCCGCCCCGCTCGTCTAACCGGTTCCACCTACCGCCCCGCTTAGATGAGCCTCTGGCAAATTATCCAACGCCTCCTGCCCTTCGTGCGGCCCTATCGGCCGCTCGTCATTGCTACGCTGCTGCTCACGCTGGTGGGCTCGCTAGCCGCGCAGGTCAACCCCTTCGTGCTGCGTTACACCGTGGACACCGTGCAGGGCCTGCTCGACCGCAACCTGGGCTTGGCCGCTGGCTGGAACATGCTGGCCTGGGTGAGCGGCATCCTGCTGGGCAAGGAAATCATCAACACCGTCATCACCTTCGGGCAGAAATACTACGGCGAGAAAATCCGCATCAACATCTCCAGCGTGCTGTCGCAGACGGCCGTGAGCAAGATTCTGAGCTACGAGCTGGGTTTTTTCTCCGACGAGGGCAACCAAACCGGTAAGCTCCAAACCCGCATCGACCGCGGCGTGGAGAGCCTGATGAAGCTGGTCCAAAACTTCTTTATCGACATTCTGCCGCTGTTTGCCAACGCCATTGTGGCCCTGGTTGTAATGTTCGTGGCCAATAAATGGGTGGGCATGGTGGCACTGGCCATTCTGCCGGTGTATTTCTGGCTGAGCTTCCGGCAGGCCGACCGCCTGCAGGGCGTGCGCCGCGGCCTGCAAAAGCTGCGCGAAAGCAAAAACCACGGCATCATCAGCATCATCGACAGCATTGTGGTCATCAAAAGCTTCGTGCGCGAAGAATACGAGGCCGAAAAGCAGGCCGACACCCAAGCCAAGCTGGTGAATGCCCAGCTGGTGACGCGCAAAACCAACTTCCGCTACGACGGCCTCAAAACTTTCGTCGAGCAGATTGGCGTGGTCGTTATCATCGTCCTCACCGCCTACCTCGTGCTCGACCGCCAGATTTCCATCGGCGCCATCATGTTCCACATTTTGCTCTTCAACAACGTGTCGGCGCCCATCCGACAGCTCCACCGCATCTACGACGAGATGAACGAGGCCCTCACCTACTCCGAAGGCTTCTTCGCCATCCTCGACGCCGACTCGGCGTTGGAAGAAACCGGCCCCATTCAGCCCGGCAACGTGCGCGGCACGTTCGAAATCTGCAACGTCGATTTCACCTACCCCAGCGGCACCCAGGCACTGCACGACGTCTGCCTCACCATCGAAGAAGGCAAAACCACCGCCCTCGTCGGCCTCAGCGGCGCCGGCAAAAGCACCATCATCAACTTGCTCTGTAAGTTCTACGCCCCCGACTCCGGCAAAATGCTCCTCGACGGCCGCCCCCTGGCCGACTACGATACCCAGGCCCTGCGCCAGCGCATCGGCCTAGTCCTCCAGAAAAACCACATTTTCAAGGGCACCATCGAAGAAAACATCCGCTACGGCGACTTCACCGCCACCCAGGCCGACATCGAAGCCGCCGCCATACAAGCCTATCTCCACGACCAGATTCTGGACCTGCCCCGCCAGTACCAGTCTGATGCCCAGCAGCTCAGCGGCGGCCAGCAGCAGCGCATCGCCATCGCCCGGCTCTTCCTCAAAAACCCGCCCATCATCTTCCTCGACGAGCCCACCGCCAGCCTCGACGCCATCGCCACCGAGCAAATCAAAAACTCGCTTGACGCCATCAAGCAGGGCCGCACGGTGGTCATTATCTCCCACAGCCTCGCCCAAATCGTGGATTCGGACTGCATCCACGTCATGAAAAAAGGCCGCCTCGTGGAAAGCGGCACCCACGACGAACTCTACGCCAAACACGGCACCTACCGCGAGATTTTCGACGCCTCGGCCCGGAGTTTAAATATTGAGAAGTTGGCCAAGACGATGGCCGATGATGGGGATGAGGTGCTGGATACGGCTTCGTAAGTGCAGTACATTTGAGCTATGACTCTACGATATACTAGCAAACTCTTGCTTTGCGTTTTAATTTTTGCTTCTTCCTGCGAGATTAAATATTCCAGCGAGGTTACAAGCACCGACGAAAAGGAGAAGTCAATTGCAGAAATGAGCCAAGAAGCATGTGACTGTTTTAGCAAGCAAAAAGGTGATATTGACACTCGACTGACACCTTGCATAAAGAGCATAACTCACTCTCAGACAATAAATCTTCCTGAAGGCTATAGCTTGCAAGATTCAATTGCAGCGGCGAACAACATGAAGTCTAAGATGGATACTCTGCAGTCAAGAGACTTAGATAGAATGTCTGGCATGATGCAGAATTTAGTTGTTTCATGCGATGCCTATGGGGCAGAATTTGAAGCACTGTATGATAAATGGTATCCTATCGATAGTTCAACGGCTAACCTGGATTCCATTAAAATACTGGAAAGCAAGTTTCGAGCGACATCAATTTCAGACACGACCAAAAAAGCGTTGCTTCATAAGTTAATTGCGAAAAATATCGAAGCAAGGAGGTTAGAAGAAGGGTTACGGAAGTGCCAACAAATGAAAAAGCTATTCAAAGATGAAGGCGGCGCATATTATGCAAGTGCGTTCATATACAACTTACAAAAAAAGTATCCTGAGGCAATTAGTGAATTGAAGCAAGAAATATCTATCAGTGGTGATAAGAATCTTGAGCTAATAGTTGCTGTCACGAAAAGAAAAGCCCGGCTAAATAAGACTCCCATTCAATAGACATTGTCATTTCGTCATCACGATGTTATTCTGAATTAATTCGACGCATCCTATGACCATCGAAGACCTGCAAGCCATTTGCCAGCGCCTGCCCGGCACCACCAAAGACATCAAATGGGACGTGCATTTGTGCTTCAATGTGGGCGGCAAAATGTACCTCGTCACCTCGCCCGATGAGCTGCCGCCCACCGCCTCCTTCCGCGTGCCTATGGAAGACGTGGAAACGATGGAAAACAGCCCCAGCTTCAGCCGCAACAAGTACATGGGGCGCTACGGTTGGGTGAACATCGACAACATTCACCTGCTGTCGCGGGCGCAGTGGGAGCAGTACATCGAGTACTCCTACCAAGCCGTGCGGGCCAAGCTACCACTGAAGGTGCGCAAGCAACTTGAGGCTGCGTAAGGGGTTAAGCTAAACCATAACCCCGACCAAATTGGAACCGTTAGGAGTTACTCTTTCCAACCTAACCTTTCCACAGTTTAATGGCAACACAACAAACCGCCCTCATCACGGGCGCCAGCAGCGGCATTGGCCGCGAGCTGGCCAATTGCTTCGCGCAAGACAAGTACAACCTCATTCTGGTAGCCCTCGAGCCGGACCTTTTGGAGCAGGCCGCGGCCGAAATCCGGCAGCAATACGGCGTGCAGGTGAAGACCATTGTCAAGGACCTGTTCAAGCGCGACGCCCCCTTTGAACTCTACAACGAGGTGAAGGCCACGGGCACGCAGATTGACGTGCTGGTAAACGATGCCGGCCAGGGCCAGTACGGCACCTTCGACACCACCGACATCTACCGCGAGCTGGACATCATTCAGCTCAACATCGGGGCCTACGTGGTGCTCACTAAGCTTTACCTTCAGGAAATGAAAGCCCGCAACGAGGGCAAAATTCTGCTGGTGGGCAGCATTGCGGGCGAACTGCCCGGGCCACTTCAAGCCGTCTACCACGGCACCAAGGCCTTCGTAAACTCCTTTGCTGAATCCATTCAAGAAGAGAACAAGGACAGCAAAGTGACCATTACCAACCTACTGCCGGGCGTCACCAAAACCGATTTCTTCGAGAAAGCCGACATGACCCGTGCCAAGAATGTGGCCGATGGCCAAGGCGCCGACCCCGCCGATGTGGCCAAGGACGGCTACAAAGCCCTCATGGCTGGCCAGCACAAGGTCATTTCCGGCCTTATGAACAAAGTGCAAGTAACAGCCAGCAACATCATTACCGACGAGCTAGTGGCCGCCAACGTGCACAAGCAAAGTGCGCCCGTTGACGGCAACGAAAGCTCGCGCTAGCGCCCTTACCCTTTCCATTCAAAAGAGCCCGGCCAGCCATGGTTGGGCTCTTTCACTTGGGGCCCCGGCTTAAATTATTGCCTTGCGTCGGCAGCACCTTTGCAAGCGCCGTACAAGGGCCTCGGCTCCTGCCTTATTTCATTTGTCAGTCGCCATTTCGATGGCCCCCCTATGCGTCTTTTCGTCTATTCGCCCCTGAGCGCCCCTGCCCGCGCCTACTTGCAACAGCACCTTCCGGCCGATATAACAGTCACTTTCAACCACGAATTGTCGAAAGAAGAGTCGGTAGCTGCTTTTCAAACCGCTGAAGTGCTGCTCGGCAACCCGCCACCCGCTTGGTTTGCCACGGTGCCACCCCAGTTGCAGTTTTGGCAAATTGATTCTTCTGGATTTGAGCGCTACCGCAACGTACAGCTGGACGTGCCCGTGGCCAACATGGGCGACTTTTTTGCCTGGCCCTGTGCCGAAACCATGGTGGCCGGCCTGCTTGCCCTCTACCGCCACCTGCCCGAGCTAGCCGTGCTGCAAGCCGAGAAGAAATGGGTGGGCGGCGCGTTTGTGCGCAACCGCGCCCAGCTGCTGCG
Source organism: Hymenobacter jeongseonensis (assembly GCF_015694725.1). Classification (GTDB taxonomy): domain Bacteria; phylum Bacteroidota; class Bacteroidia; order Cytophagales; family Hymenobacteraceae; genus Hymenobacter; species Hymenobacter jeongseonensis. The sequence goes on from NZ_JADQDQ010000002.1 coordinate 273,558, forward strand.
CGGCCGGCGCGTGGTCATCCTCGGTTCTGGCGCCATCGGCCTGGCGGTGCGGCAGCAGCTCAGCGGCTTCGAGTGCCAAGTGCAACTCCTGGCTCGCACCGACCCACACGCACAGCTTCACTCCAAAGAAGAGTTAAAAGCCGCCTTGCCCGAAACCGACATTGTGGTAAACTGCCTCCCCGGCAGCGCCGACGGCTTTTTCTCAGCCGATTTAGTGGCGGCCATGCGGCCCGGCAGCATCTACGCCAGTGTGGGCCGGGGCAACACCACCGACGAGCCCGCCCTTATCAAAGCCCTGCAAACCGGTCACTTAGGCGGTGCCGTGCTCGACGTAACCGCCACCGAGCCCCTCCCCGCCGACAACCCACTCTGGGGACTACCCAACGTGCTGCTCACCCAGCACACCGGCGGCGGCCAGCCTTCCGAAGACGAAGGCAAAGTAGACGTGCTGCTACGCAATCTGGCGCTGTTGCGCACCGGCCAGCCGCTAAAGAATCTGGTAGAACTGAGCCGCGGCTACTGATACTAGGATGTGATAATAGGGCAGTTGTTGCGACTACCTAATCAAAAACGCCGTCATGCTGAGCGGAGTCGAAGCATCTCTCCCGCTTGGTCAAATTGACTACTTGCGTGGTAAGAATACTTCGACTCCGCTTAGCATGACGGGATTTTGGTTGCCACAATTGACTTCCCCGGAGCTGCAAACGCAAAAAAGCCCAGCTAATTAGCCGGGCTTTTCTTTTCTTTTCTATAACAGGCCGCGCTTATTCTTGCGCGCCGGCCGCTTTCGTCAGCAAGTCCACCACCTCAGCCGAAATGCCGGTGGTGCTGAAGCCGCCGTCGTGCATCAGGTTCTGCATGGTCACGTAGCGGGTCAGGTCCGAGAACATGGCGATGCAGTAGTCGGCGCAAGCCTCGGCGGGAGCATTGCCAAGGGGCGACATCATGTCGGCGAAGTTGTAAAAAGCGTCGAAGCCGGTGATGCCGGTGCCGGCGGTGGTTTTGGTGGGCGACTGCGAAATGGTGTTCACGCGCACTTTCTTGAGCTTGCCGAAGCGCTGGCCGTAGCTGCGGGCAATGCTCTCGAGCATGGCCTTGGCCTGGGTCATGTCGGTGTAGTCGAGGAAGGCGCGCTGGGCCGCGATGTAGCTCAGGGCCACAATGCTGCCCCACTCGTTCATGGCGTCCTGCTTCTCGGCCACGGCCATCATTTTATGAAACGACAGGGCCGACACGTCGATGGTCTGGTTGAAGAATTTGTAGTCCAGCTCGCCGTAGTGCTTCTTTTTGCGGATGTTGGCGCTCATGCCAATACTGTGCAACACGAAGTCAATCTTGCCGCCCAGCTGCTCCTGCGCGCCCGAAAACAGGGCCTCCAACTCTTCCGTCGACGTGGCATCGGCCGGAATGATGGGCGCGTTGCACTCCTCGCTGAGCTTGTTGATTTCGCCCATGCGCATGGCCAGCGGCGCATTGGTGAGCACGAAGCGGGCACCTTCGGCGTGAGCTTTTTGGGCTACTTTCCAGGCGATGGATTGGTCGTTGAGCGCGCCGGAAATGATACCGACTTTGCCGGCGAGGAGATTGTTAGCCATTGAGTGACTGTGTGGTTGAGTGACTAGGTGAAAGCAGCAAGCTGCTGGGCCATCTTGGATTCCAGCGCAAGTTAGCAATTCAACTCAGTCACTCAGCTGCTCAGCCGCACTTAAGCCGCCACCTCGCCCCGCAGTGCCAGCAATTCCCGCGCGCTCTGGAAGGCGTTTTCGCTGGGCTTGGCGCCCGCAATCATATGCGCAATTTCCTTGATGCGGTCGTCCTGGTTCAGCTCGCGGATGCGGCTCACGGTGCGGTCGGCGCGGTCTTCCTTGTACACGAAGTAGTGCACATCACCAGCCGCTGCCATTTGCGGCAAGTGCGAAATGGCCACCAGCTGGTGCTTCTGGGCCATTTGCTGCATCATGCGGCCCACCTTCACGGCAATCTCGCCGGAAATACCGGTATCAATTTCGTCAAATACTATCGTGGGCAAGGCCGTTTTATCGGCCAGCATGTACTTGATGCACAGCATCAGGCGCGAGAACTCACCGCCCGAAGCCGCTTTGCTCAGCGTTTGGGGCTGAGCGCCTTTGTTGGCGGTGAAGAGAATGCTCACCACGTCGGTGCCGCTGGTAGCGGGCGGGCCAATGCTGTGTTGGACTACAATGCGGGCGTGCGGCATTCCCAAGTCGGCCAGCAGCAAGCCCAGCTGCTTTTCAAACGTGGGAAACGACTTGCGGCGGCTTTCCGAGAGCTTGGCAGCTTGCTTGGTCACGGCGGCCAAGGCCGCGTCCGAGTCCTTACGCAGGCGGTTGATTTCCTTATCCAAGTTCAGCACGGAGCTTACTTTTTGGCGCAGGCTGTCGCGCACCTCAATGAGGGCCGGCAAGTCGCGGGCCTGGTGCTTGCGCTGCAGGGTGTAGAGCACGTTGAGGCGGTCCTGCAGCTCTTCGGCGCGGGCGGGGTCCCCTTCGGTGCGGCGCTCGGCGATTTCTACTTCGTCGGCAATGTCGTGCAGCTCAATCAGGCAGCTGTCGAGGCGCTGGCGCAGCTCCTGGAAGTTTTCGCCGTAGCTGGCTACTTGGCCCAGCAGCATCACGGCTTCCTTCATGCTGCCGGTGGCGCAGGTTTCGCTGTCGCGCAGCCCGTGCAGTGCCTGGCTCAGCTTGTATTTGATTTCCTCGGCGTGCTCTAGCTGCTTCACTTCCTGCTCCAGCGCGTCCTGGTCTTCGGTGTCGAGGCGGGCTTCTTCCAGCTCATTCAGCAGAAAGCTATTGTAATCCAGCTCTTTGCTAGCCTGAGCGGCCTGGCTTTCCAGCGTGAGCAGGTCGGCTTCCAGCTTGCGGTACTGCCGGAAGGCGTTGCTGTAATGCGTGCGCTGCGGCACCAGCCCCGCATACAAGTCCAGCAGATTGAGTTGAAATACGGCGTCGCCCAGCAGCAGTGTGTCGTGCTGTGAGTGGATATCCATCAGGTTAGCGCCGATTTTACGCAGGGCTTCCAGCGTCACGGGCGTGTCGTTCACAAAGGCCCGGGACTTGCCGTTCGGGCTGATTTCGCGCCGCAGAATGCACTGCACGTCGTAGTCCAAATCTTCCGCCTCGAAGATGTCTTGCAACTGGTAATTAGCAATATCAAACTGGCCTTCAATCACGCATTTGCGCTCGGTATCGAACAGCATGCGCGAATCGGCACGGTTACCCAACAGTAGGCCAATAGCGCCGAGCATGATGGATTTACCGGCACCGGTTTCACCTGTGATAATATTTAAAAGCGGCGACGGCCGCAGCTCCAATTGTTCAATGAGAGCGTAATTTTTAATCCGTAAATCGACTAGCATAAAAAATTATTACGTCATGCACAGGGCCGCGAAGCATCCCGCGTGTGGTAGTAATTAAAACCGCATACCGGTCGAATTAGTGGCAGCACGCGAAATGCTTTGCGGCCCTCTACTCAACCGTTACGCAGTTCTGATTCCTGTTTTATTTCAGTACCGTTTGGTATTTAGCCGAATTCCCCGGGTCCACTTCTGTGAGCATGGTCACGAGTTGCTGCTTCAGCCGCTGGTCTTGGCTGGTGCGGAAGATATTGGCGATTTCATCGGATTTCGCATCGAAAAACGCCCGGGTGAATAAGGTGCCAGGCCGCGTGACGGCCGCTTTTTGAATGCCGGTGAGCGCCGTCATGACCGAGGCGCGGGCTTCGTCGGGCTTCTCAACAAACAGGTCCAAACCCTGGCGGTAGTACGCATACAGGCCGGTGCGAAATGACTCGAACTGGGGGTCGGTGATGTTATCAAGCAAAAAATGCCGCTCCCGGGAATTGGTGCCGCGCCATCCTTCGTCGGGCTCGCTGGTGCTGGATTGGTTGGCCGAATAATTGACCACATTGCGGGCCAGCTCATAATACGGCGTGCCGCCCAAGCGTGAGAACGTGTCGCGGTCGATGCCGATAACCATATAGGCGTAGTAGCCCAGCAACGACGACAGGTTCGAAACGAAGCTGTTGGGCGAAAAATCCAGCGGATTTTGCGGCGAGTAGTTAAAGTTGAAATTGCGGTCAACCACGCTGATGACGTTGGTTTCGTAGCCGGTGCCGTACACCGGGCGCGTCGAAATCAGCCGCATGGTGGAATTGTAAGTGCCGTTTTGGGGAATGCCCGTGATGCCGATGAACACCCGCAGCCGAATCCGCTCCTCGGGGCGGTAGGTGCCGTTGGTCCACGAGCGGCTGTTGAGGAACGTCCGGATGTCGTTCTGCATCTGCGTCACGATGGTGGGGTCGGTGATGGTGACGTTTTGGGTGGTCACCTGCACTTCGGCCAGCAGTTCCTGCGCCGAAGCAACGGGACCAGCTGCCAGCAGCAGCACAAACAGGGGCAGAAACGCGAGCAGTTTTCGCATCATGGGGTTGGATTCAGATAGCGCAGCACCAAGCTGACCAGCCCGCGGGCCACGTCGGCCTTGGACTGCAACTCAAAATTAACGATTTGGCCGGCGGCGTCCAGCACGGTCACTTTGTTGGTGTCGTGGCCGAAACCCGCGCCCGCATCGCGCAAAGAATTCAGCACAATGAGGTCGAAGTTTTTGCGGCGCAGCTTGTCCTGGGCGTGGGCCAGCTCGTTCGTAGTCTCCAACGCAAAACCGACGGCAAATTGTTCAGGCCGCTTGCGTTGGCCCAGCGTGGCGGCAATATCCACGTTCTTCACCAGCTCGAGCGTGAGCGTGTCGCCCGATTTTTTGATTTTATCCACCGCCACTTCCGCCGGGCGGTAGTCGGCCACGGCCGCGGCAAACACCCACACATCGGCCGCCGCCGCAACTTCGGCCGCCGCCGCGAACATTTGCGCCGCCGTTTCCACGCGCACCGTGCGGATGCCCGGGCTGACGGGGTCGGGCAAGGCGCTTGGGCCGCTTATGAGCGTTACCTGCATGCCCTCGGCGGCAAAGGCCTCCGCCAGGGCGTAGCCCATTTTGCCCGTCGAGCGGTTGCCGAGAAAGCGAACGGGGTCCAGCGGTTCGTAAGTAGGGCCGGCGGTGAGCAGAACGTGCATTGATGACTGTTTAAAGAGAATTAAAGAACGTCATGCTGAGCTTGTCGAAGCATCTCGCATGCAATAGTAATCTGATTACTTGCGCAGTAGCGATGCTTCGACAAGCTCAGCATGACGTTCTTTCTAGCTAGCCTGCAAATCGTTAAAATACCGCTCCAGCTCCGCCATAATTTCCTCGGGCTCCAGCATCCGGCCGGGGCCGCTGAGGCCGCTGGCTAATTCACCGCTGGGCGAATCGAAGACGTGGTTGCCGAACGAGCGCAGCCGGGTTAGGTTTTGGGTCACCGCGGGGTGGGCAAACATGTCCACATCCATAGCCGGGGCCAGAAAAACCGGACACCGGGCCGACAAATATACGGCGCAGAGCAAATTGGGACACAAGCCATTGGCCAGCTGACCGATGGTATTGGCGCTGGCGGGCGCAATTAGTAAGGCATCGGCCCAGAGGCCCAGTTCCACGTGGTTGTGCCATTCGCCGGCGGCGGCATCACGCAAAAAGCCCGTCAGAACGGGCTTTTTGGAGAGCGTGCCAAGCGTGAGCGGCGTCACAAAAGCGGTGGCCGCTTCGGTAAGAATGACTTGTACCTCGGCGCCGGCCTTGACGAGCAGGCGCGTGAGCAGCGCCGCTTTGTAAGCCGCAATGCTGGCGCTGACGCCCAGCAGAATGCGCCGGCCGTGGAGGGAACTGCGGGTTACTGATTCGGCCATGGGGTTTGGTTGCAACAAACAAGAACGTCATGCTGAGCGCAGTCGAAGCATCTCACCCACAAAAGCAAATAAATTACTTACGTGGTAGAGATGCTTCGACTGCGCTCAGCATGACGTGCCAATACGTTCTAAAAGACCCTAGAACAGCTCGCGGGGCACCGGAACTTCCTCCGGAGCGGGCGTGGTGTACTGAATTTTGCCCTGCAGAAACTCCTCGATGGCGAGGCTGGTGGGCTTGGGCATGCGCTCGTACTGCTTGGAAACCTCGATTTGCTCGCGGTTCTCGAACACTTCTTCCAGGTTATCAACCGTGGAGGCGAACTCGGCCAGCCGGTCGTTCAACTCTTCTTTCAGCTTCACCGACAGCTGGTTGGCGCGCTTGGAAATCACGGCGATGGCTTCGTACACGTTGCCATTGTCGCCGGTGATGTCGGCCACGTTGCGCGTGATGATGGAGCTCGACGGGGTGTTGGGATTAGCTTTCATGGGCTGATATTAATTACAAATTAGTTAGAAGCCGACGCCGGAACGTCTTTCAGCTTGAGAATCTGGGCTTGGCTGATGTCGTACATCGCCTGCGCCTCCTTCAGGCTTTTGCTGCGGGGATAGGTATCCAGAAACTGTTGGTAAAAGCTCACCGCCTCCAAAAACCGCTCGCGCTGCTTGGATTCGATGCTTTCCTGCGCCCAAGCGTACTGGGCGCTAAGGCGCAGAAAGGCGGCTTGCTCGGCATAGGCCGAAGCAGGGAATTGCTGCTGAAAATTGGTGAGGGCCACCACCGCGGCTTGGTTGTAGCGCAGTTGGTAGTAGAGCCGGGCGCTTTCGAATGCCTTATTTTCCAGCTTTTTCTGCAGTTCCTGCGACATGCTCTCCGTTTCCGGCTTGAACTTGCTTTCGGGGTACCGGTTCAGAAAATCCTGGATGGATTCCAGGGCCGACACCGTATTGGTCTGGTCCAGCTCAAAGCTGGGCGAGTCAAGGAACAGCGAGCGGGCATTCAAATAAGCCGCTTCTTCCGAGTACTCCGAGTTGGGATAGGTGTCGTTGAACTGCTTGAAGTAGAAGGCACTCAGCACGTAATTGCGCTGTTTGAAATTGGTATTGGCAAAGTAAAACTGGGCCTTTTCAGCCTCGGGCCGGCCTTTCAGTAGCGGAATCAGCTCTTCGAGCAGCGTCCCCGCCCGAAAGAAGTCGCCCTTGTCGTAATAGGCGACGGCGGCTTCGTACTTTTTATTAACGTCGGGGCTTTTCAGCAAACGTTGGTAGCTACTGGCACAAGAGCCCAGAATGAGCGTACTAACGAGCAGAAACAGAACCGTGAGGCGGGAAATCGGCATAAGGGGTGCAAAGGTAACGATTTGAGCCGGCGAAGGCAAACGAACGCGGCTTCTGGTGCGGCAGCCGGGAACAAGAGTGCCCGCCCGCCGCGAAAGGTTGCAGCTACTACCGCCGCGCGGGCGGTTTGGCGGGCAGCACCGTAGCGGCTGGTTTGGTGGGTTGAGCAACAGGCTTGGGCGCTACCACGCGCTTGGCAGGTGCTTTTTTCTTAGCGGGCGCCTTGGGTTTGACCGTAGACTTCGCTTTTCTCTTGGGGGCTGGTCGTTTTTTAGGCCGGTCGTCGAATTGCTTGCCCAACACCTGGCGGCGGGTGGGCCGTTCCTTGGCGCGCCAGTTATAGCCTTTCAGCCGCTCGTCGTCGGGCTTGAGCTCGTGCGGCGGAATGAACTTGGCCTCCGGATTGGTGAGTACGGAAATCTTGTTCAGCTTGCTCTCCACAAACAGCAGCCGCATGTTGGCCGACAGCACGCGGTTCATGCCCGTGGTGGCGGTGTCGTTGTCCAGCGCGTAAAAGATGCTTTCCGCGTTGCCGAGCACATCCACGCGCCGCATCTTGTTGTCGCGGAAATAGGCCATCATGTTGCGGCCCTTGGTCTGGTTGAAGTTCAGCAGCGTGTCCTGACTCACGGCAAACGCGTTGGCGTACAGCCGCATCTCATCCACGCGCCCGCGCTTCGAGCGAATCTGCATGGAATCGGCGGTGAGCTGGTTTTTGGCCTGCCACAGCACCGGGTCGCGGTTGAGGTAAATGATGCTATCCTGCCGGTCGTAGGTCAGCGAGTCGCAAATCCCCTGCAGGTTGCCCCGGAAAATCTGCACCTTCGGGTAGGCGTAGAGCACCGTTCGGGTAGTGGTTTGGCCGGGCCGGGCTTCCACGCTTATCAACGTGTCGGCAGCCATGTACAAGGTGTCCTTTTCGCTGATATTGCGCACCACCGGCCGGCCGCCGTAGAGCTTGGTACGGCCCAGGCCCCGCCAGTAGCGGCCCACGTCGCCGCGCAGGGTCAGGTTGTCTTTCTTTGAAATCAGGCTGACGTGGCCGCGGGCCACCCCGTATTGCTTCACCTCATCATACACCAACTCATCACCGCCTAACAAGTAGTTGGGGGTATCAATTTTGGCGTTTTGCTTGAAGTTAGAAACCCGGGTAATGGTATTGTAATTGCCCCCTTCTGCATAAAGATTGCCACTCTTGCCTTTGATGCGCGTCGGTCCATCGAAGTAGGCAATTTTCGAAACCGTGTTGTAGCGCAACAAGTCGTTGTTCAGCTCCGAATCGGGCGTGACGAGGTGCACGTTATTCGTAAACACGAACACCTTGGAGTTGGTATCGTAAAAGCCCTGCTGGCTGTCGAGCGTGTTTTGCGGGTCGGTGAGGTGACCGGTTTCGGTGTAGGAGGCCGTTTTGCGGTTGAGGTCGTAAACCAGGCTGGGCGTGGTCAGGGTCATGCGGGTGTCGCGCATCACCACGTTGCCCGTCATGCGGGCCGTGCGCTTGTCGCCGTCGTAAAAGCCGCGGTCGCCCGTAATGGTCATGGTGTCGCTCTGCAGCACGCGCACGTTACTGAAGGCTTCCACCTCGTTGCGTTCGAGGTATTGGTAGGCCGAGTCGCAATACAGAAACGTGTCGTCCTGCTGGAAGCTGACGTTGCCTAGCAGCTTGCGGATTTTCACGCCGTTAAAATCGCCGCCGAGCAGTTTTTCAGTCGTCAGGAGCTTGATGGGCGCGCCTTTGGCAGCGGCTGGGGCCGGCTGACCGGGCGCCGGGGTCGGGCGTTGTGCCTGCCCTAACAGTGGCAGCAACAGAACGAGCAGAAGAAAAAAGACGCGGAATAAGGCCATTCGGGGCTCAAAGGTACGGCAGTAGGCCGGGCGTAACGCGCATCTTTGCAGACTAGTGCCCAAAGCGGGCATTTCGGGCCGACGCAATCCGTCACTTTATGAAACTGTACCTTTTCGGCGCGTCCGGAACAGGCGTCACCACCCTGGGCCGTGCCTTGGGCCAGGCGCTTAGCCTTCCCTATTTCGATACCGACGCGTACTACTGGTTGCCTTCGGACCCGCCCTTCACCGTGCGCCGCCCCGCAGCCGCACGCGACGCCGCGCTGGCGGAAGACTTCACGGCTCATCCGGCCTGGGTGCTGGGCGGCTCGCTCGTAAGCTGGGGCACCCAGTGGCTCACGGATTTGGATTTGGTCGTATTTCTGTGGCTTCCACCGGCGTTGCGCCTGCGCCGCCTGCACCAGCGCGAGTTGGAGCGCTACGGCAACGTTATTTTTACGGACCCAACGCGTGCTGCCCAAACCCAAGCCTTTCTGGATTGGGCCGCCGGCTACGATGATAATTCCTGCGGCGGCAGCCGCACCTTGGCTACCCACACCGCCTGGCTCGGCCAGTTTACCAGTCCGGTGCTGGAGCTGCGCGGCGACCTGTCGGAAACGCAGCGCCTGGAAATGGTGCTGGCCCGGCTGCAGAAGCCGGTGTTGCCATAAGTTTTTTTGTAGTTCGTGCGATTAGCCGACAATTACCTCTCGTTCGGCCGCAACAGCTCAGCAAGTATTTTGCCCTCCTATTATTTTTTGTTGATTCATGTTAGACAGTGTCCGCCAGTTTATTGAAGAGCACAACTTATTTTCCATCGAAAACGACTCCGTGCTGGTGGCCGTCAGCGGCGGGCTCGATTCGGTGGTGTTGCTGGACGTGCTGCACCGCCTGGGCGTGCAGGTGGCCGTGGCGCACTGCCATTTCGGCCTGCGCGGCGAAGACGCCGACGCCGACGAGCAGTTTGTGCGCAAGCTGGCCAAGCAATACGGCCTCCCCTACTTCGCCGAGTTTTTCCAGACCAAGGAATTTGCCGAGCAAGAAGGCATTTCGACCCAAATGGCGGCCCGCTTCCTGCGCTACCGCTGGTTTGAGCAGGTGCGCGCTACGCAGGGCCTGGCCTACATCGCCACGGCCCACCACCAGCGCGACCAGGCCGAAACCATGCTGCTGAACCTGACCCATGGCACCGGCCTGGCGGGCCTGCACGGTATTCAGGCCAAAAACGGCCTCGTGGTGCGCCCGCTGATGGGCCTGGGCCGCGACGACCTGCACGAATACTTGGTGGAGCGCGGCCTGCGCTGGCGCGAAGACGACAGCAACGACAGCCCCGTGTACCAGCGCAACCTGCTGCGCATCGAGGTGCTGCCCGTGCTGCGCGAAATCAATCCCAACCTCGACCAGACCATGCACGGTACCGCCGAACGCGTGGGCGGAGCCGAAGAAATTGTGCGCCGCTACGTGGAAGATACCACCGCCCAGGCGCGCCGCGACGAGGCCGAAGTAACGTACCTCAACATCGCCACGCTGCAGAAAACCGCCGCCACTACGCTGGTTTTGCACGAAATGCTGCGCCCCTTCGGCTTTTCCTGGCTGATGGTGAAAGACATTGTGGCCGCTTTCCCCGGCGAGTCGGGCCGGCGCTTCGACTCGCCCACGCACCGGCTGGTGAAGGACCGCGAGAATCTGGTTATCACGCCGCGGCGGCTCACCCAGTTCGGCACGTTCCAGCTGGCTGCCGGCCAAACCGACCTGCTGGCCGACGGCATGCGCCTAAAAGCTGAACTGCACGACGACGCCAAGCACTTCATCATTCCGCGCTCCAAAAGCACGGCGGCGCTCGATGCGGATAAAATCAAATTCCCGCTCACACTGCGCAAGTGGCAGGAAGGCGACTGGTTCATGCCCCTGGGTATGAAAGGCAAAAAGCTACTCAGCGACTTCCTCATCGACCAAAAAGTACCCCTCAACCTGAAAGACGACGTGCGCGTGCTGACCTCGGCCGATGGCAAAATCTGCTGGGTGGTGGGCTGGCGAGTTGACGACCGGTTCAAGGTGGAAGAAACCACCGAGCGGGTGCTGACTGTGCAAAGAATGTAGCGTGGACTCTGCGAGTCCGCGTGGGGCTGCATCGTTCGCCTCTCGTTTGCCCACGCACGGACTCGCAGAGTCCACGCTACAATTACAAGTGAAGGGTAACGATGCAGGCGTTACTTTTGCCCGAGTAATCCCAACCCCAACACCTTCTCCTATGAAAGTTACCGTAGTCGGAGCCGGCAACGTAGGCGCAACCTGCGCCGATGTGCTCGCCACCCGTGAAATTGCCAACGAAATTGTTCTGGTGGACATCAAGGAAGGCATTGCCGAAGGCAAAGCGCTTGACATCTGGCAGAAAGCCCCAATTATTGGGTACGATTCGCGCACCGTGGGCGTCACCAACGACTACGCCCGTACCGCTGATTCGGATGTGGTGGTGATTACTTCGGGCCTGCCCCGCAAGCCTGGCATGAGCCGCGACGACCTAATTTCGGTGAATGCTGGCATCGTGAAGTCGGTAACCGAGCAGGTAGTAAAATACTCGCCCAATGCCGTCATCATCGTGGTGAGCAACCCGCTCGACGTGATGACCTACCAAGCCCACCTCACCGCCAAACTGCCCCGTGAAAAAGTATTCGGCATGGCCGGCATCCTGGACACGGCCCGCTACCGCGCCTTCTTGGCCGAGGCCCTGAACGTGAGCCCCAAAGACATTCAGGCCGTATTGATGGGTGGCCACGGCGACACCATGGTGCCCCTGCCCCGCTACACCACCGTGGGCGGTATCCCCGTTACCGAACTCATCGGCAAAGCCGAGCTCGACGCTATTGTAGAGCGCACCAAAAACGGCGGTGGTGAGCTGGTGAAGCTCATGGGCACGTCGGCGTGGTACGCGCCCGGCGCGGCCGCCGCGCAAATGGTGGAAGCCATTGTGCGCGACCAGCGCCGCGTGTTTCCCGTGTGCCTGGAGTTGCAAGGCGAGTACGGCATCAACGGCGTGTACCTCGGTGCCCCGGTTATCCTCGGCAAAAACGGCGTGGAGCGTGTGATTGAGCTGCAGCTCAACGACGAAGAGAAGGCCATGCTCGAAACCTCGCGCGGCCACGTGAAGGAGGTAATGGACGCATTGGACAAGATGGGCCAGCCCGCGTAACGGCGGTTTTTTCAGCTTCGTGAAAACGGCCGACCTTTTAAAAAGGCCGGCCGTTTTTCTTTGCTTGATGGCGGCAAAAGATTTCCTACTTTGCAGGCCCCGTAAGCTTCCCACCCACCTACCCGTATGAAAAAAGAGCTTACCAACTCCTTTGACAAGGTGTTTCTGACCATTGAGTTTGATAAGGCCAACAATTGGGTGTACAACGATTGGGTAGGCGTATTGCCCACCGAGAAAGTTATTCAGGGCTGCCAGGCTACTCTCGATTTCCTGCGCGAAAATCCGTGCCCGCACATGCTCAACGACAACCGCAAAGTGGTGGGCTCGTGGAGCGCCGCAAACGACTGGATTGCGGCCAACTGGATGCCGGAGGCCTTGGCCTTGGGGCTGAAGCGCTTTGCGCACATCGTGTCGCCGGGCATTTTCGGGCAGGCTTCAGCTTCCGAGATGAGTACCCGCGTGGGCACGCAGTTTGAGATGCGGCTATTCGAAGACGTAGAATTGGCCAAGGCTTGGCTGAGGCTGGCGTAATCTTGGCCTGCCCCTACTGCTGGCTTGCCCGGAAGAGTTTCTGCTTTTCTTCCTTGGACAGGCTTTCGTAGCCGGAGCGCGAAATTTTATCGAGAATCGTGTCGATTTCGTCCTGCAAGGGCTGGTTGGCCACGGTTGCTTTTTTGCTGCCGCTGACCGAGGTGGCGGTCACGGGTTCGGGGCGACGGGTGCTGCTCACGCGCATGGCCGGCGGCCGGTTGAAGAGGTTGGCGAAGAAATTGCCCACGGCTTGCACCGGGCGGCCCAGGTCGCGCCCCGCCTGTAGCTGCTTGATGAACACAAACCCAAGCAGAGCGCCGCCCAGGTGCGCAATTTCGCCGCCGGCATTGCCGCCGTTTACCCCAGCCAAGGAAAGGATGACGACCACGGCCGCAATCCACTTAATCTTGACCGGCCCAATCAGGATGAGCGAAAAAGTGTAATCCGGCAGCAGGGTGGCCGCCGCCACGATTATGGCCGTAACAGCGCCCGAAGCGCCCACAACCAATGCGCCGGGTCCATCGGCTAGTTTTGGAATCAGGTTGTAGCTCAGCAGAAATAGCGCGGCCCCCGCGATGCCGCCCAGAATATATAGGCTCACCAGCCGCCGGTCACCCAAGTATTCCCGAATTAACTTACCGAACCAGTACAGGTTCAGCATGTTCCAGAGAATGTGAAAGAAGTCGCGGTGCACGAAGGCATAGGTCAGCACCGTCCACGGGTGCCGCAGCAGCACCCACAAGTCGGACGGCAACTCGAGTTGCCGCGCAATCAGCGTTCGGGCCGTATTGGCGCCGCTCAGGCCCAGCACGGCATTGATGACAACCAACGCGGCATAAACCAGCACATTAATAAAAATGAGCTGCATGAGGGCATTGTCGCGGCGACTAAACGCAGTGCGGATATCTTGAACGATGCTCATGGCACGAAGTAAACGAATGGGACGAATTCAGCAGCTAGCGGATAAACCGGGTTGATTCTTTAATAAAAACGCTCCCGGCCGCCTTCCCAATACTTCACCAAAATGAAGCCAAAGAGCAGGCCGCCCAGGTGCGCGAAGTGGGCCACGTTGTCGCCGGGCGTGCGGTGCACGCCGGCATACAGCTCGTAGGCCGCGTAGAGGAATACAAAATACTTCGCTTTGATGGGAAAGGGAATAAAAAGCAGAAATAATTCGGTGTTGGGGAATAAATAAGCGAAGGCGAAGAGCAGGCCAAAAAGTGCCCCGGAGGCACCCAACATTCCCGATTTATAGCTGGCCTCCACAATGGCGTCCAACGTGGAATTGGCCGAGCTGATGTATTCGGGGTCGTTGGGATTTTTCGACATCTCCCGGCCCACTTGCTCTACGCCTTGTTGGTCGGGCATGTTTTCGCGAAAGAACTCCACAAAATTGGCGCCGGACGGCTCCTGCCGAAACTCCTGCCGGGCTTGCTCCAGCTTATTCACTTCGTAATAGCGCACCCCTTCATAGAGCACACTGGCCCCGATGCCGCAAAACAACCAAAACACCAGAAAACGCTGCGGTCCCCAGCGCTGCTCCAGCAGCGGGCCAAAGGAAATCAGACCGAACATATTGAAAATAAGGTGCATCCAGCTACCGTGCAGAAACATGGAAGTGGCGAACTGCCACGGATAGAAATACGGAGAACCGATGGGATACAGGCTGCCTAGTTGGGTGAGCAAAGGCAGGAAATACGTCTGCGCCGCAAAGAAGAAAATGTTCGCAAAAAGCAGGTTTCGAACAGTCGTAGTCAGGTTGAGCATGCAACAAAGTAAAGCCCCAACCAGGGGCCGCGCAGCAACGCGCTGGTGGGAGAATCGGTGAACGGTGAATTAGCCGGCCCGTGGGAAAGGGCCGGCCGTAGCAACGGTCCTGCCTAAAAGACGCAGGACCCGAAGAAGGTTACTTACGGAAAAAATCGGCCAGCTGCTGCCCGTCCAGCAGCACCAGGGTTTTGCGCCCGTCGGGCGTGTAGCCGGGCACCTGGCAGGCAAAAAGACGGTCGGCCAGGGCGCTAAGCTCGGCCTCGGGCAGGCGCGTGGCGGCCGTGCCAGCGGCCACGCGGCGGGCCAGGGCGCGGGCCAGGCTTTCGCTTTGGTCGAGCTTGAGCGGGCCGGCCGTGGTTCGGAACTGCTCAATCAGGCTTTCGAGCAGCTCCTTCTCGTCCTGAGCGGGCATGCCGGCCGGAATGGCCTCCACGGCAATGGTGTTGGGCCCAAACTCCACAAAAATGAAGCCCAGCGCGTGCAGCGGCTCGGTCAGCTCGCGCAGCACGGCAAAATCGGCGGGGTTGAAAGTGACCGTGCGCGGGAACAGGAGCATTTGCGAAGTGCCCACGGCACGGCCCAGTTCCTGGCGGTACTGCTCGTAGAGGATGCGCTCACGGGCCGCCTCCTGGTCGATGAGCAGCACGCCCGACTTCACGGGCACCAGCACGAAGCGCTGCTGCACTTGCAGGGCCCGGCTGCCGCTGCCCTCCCGCTCCCGGGCAGCGGCCGGCGGGGTGGCCAGCCCCTCGGGCGGCGCAAGGCCCAACGACAGTCCTTCGGCGCCAATCGCAGTCGGCTCGCTCGTGGGCGACGTTTCGAAGCTGCGCATGGTGGCGCTGTCCAGCGCGGGCTGGTCCTTCACGGGCTGGCCCAGCTCGCGGTAAAAGGCTTCGAGCTCACGGCGGGCCTGCTCGGTGGGGCGCGGCGGCAGCTGGCGCTCGTAGCCGTCGCGGTGGGTATCGGCGTTGAAGTTGGCAAAACCCGAAGGCCCGGCTGAGGGGCGACCGGAAATTGCCGCCGCGGCCAAGGCATCGGGGCGGTAGCCGTCGCTGCTGGCGGCACGGGCGGCCGAGGTAGCCGCGGGCAGGTGGTCGTCGGCTTCGGTGGGGACCTGGCCGGTGCCTTTGCCAGTGCGCAGCGGGCGGATAGGGGCGAAATTCACATCGCCATCAAAATCCAGCGAGGGGGCAATGTTGTGCAGGCCCAGGCTCTGCTTCACGGCGGCGCGCACCACGGCGTACACGGTTTTTTCGTCTTCGAACTTGATTTCCGTCTTGGTGGGATGCACGTTGATGTCGATGGCCTTGGGGTCCAGCTCCAGAAACAGCACGTAGAACGGGTGGGTATCGCGGGCCAGCAGGCCTTCGTAGGCCGCCAGCACGGCGTGGTTCAAGTAGGCCGAGCGAATGAAGCGGTTATTGACGAAAAAAAACTGGTCGCCCCGGCTTTTCTTCGACGACTCCGGCTTGCCCACAAAGCCTTTCACTGAAATGGAATGCGTAATTTCTTCGCAGGCGGCCAGCTGCTCCTTGTAGCCGTTGCCGAGCAGTGCCACAATGCGCTGGCTGAGCTTGCCGGCGGGCAGGCCGAATACTTCCAACTCGTTTTGATAGAGCGAAAAGGCAATGTGCGGATTGGCCAGCGCCACGTGCTGAAACTCGTCGAGGATGTGCCGCATTTCCACGGCGTTGCTCTTGAGGAAATTGCGGCGGGCCGGCACGTTGAAAAACAAGTTCTTGACCGCAATACTGGTGCCATCGGGGCAGGCGGTGGGCTGCTGGCTGGTCACCTGCGAGCCTTCGACCAGCAGCAGCGAGCCGGTGTCGTGCTCACGCTGCTTGGTGCGAATCTCCACCTGGGCCACCGCCGCGATGCTGGCCAGGGCCTCGCCCCGAAAACCCAGCGTGCGGATGCGAAACAGGTCGTCGGTAGAGCGGATTTTGCTGGTGGCGTGGCGCTCCAGGCTCATGCGGGTGTCGGTGGGCGACATGCCAGCGCCGTTGTCCACGACTTGCACCAGTTGCTTGCCAGCTTCTTTCACAATGAGCTGAACCTGCGTGGCGCCGGCGTCGACGGCATTTTCCAGCAGCTCCTTCACCACGGAGGCGGGGCGCTGCACTACTTCGCCGGCCGCAATCTGATTGGCGAGGTATTCGGGGAGCAGGTGGATGATATCGGGCATGGGAGAAGACGTACGCTGCAGCTTGCGCTGGCGGAAACAAATGGAGCTAACCAGCACGTCAACAAGTGGAAACGTGACCGGCAATAATCAGAAATCGGCCGCGTTTCAAACCCGGAACGGGGTTTTCTGCGTACCTTCGCGGCTAAATGCCACCACTTCGGCACGAAATTTTACGGCATTTGCCGTGACTATTTCGCCTCGAAGCCGGTTGGGGTTGGAACCTCCAAACCTAGCCAGCAGGTTCCGCTGATAACCACGACAAAAGTACGGCCTTCGCGGCCCGTTTGCCCTTGAACCAACCCACCAACCCCACGGGGCTGATGCGCATCCCTCTCCAGCTAGCCCTTGCGGTCATGCTGTTGGCAACGGGCTTGCTGCTGTCGTTTTCCGAAGTACCCAAGCTGCCGGGCGACCCGCTGCCCACCTCCCCCGCCGAAACGGCCTGGGTTGACAGCGTGTTCAATTCGCTCACGCCCGAACAGCGGCTGGGCCAGTTGTTTATGGTGGCGGCCTACTCCAATAAAGACCGAGCCCACGTCAACCGCAT
This sequence comes from Hymenobacter jeongseonensis, assembly GCF_015694725.1. GTDB lineage: Bacteria > Bacteroidota > Bacteroidia > Cytophagales > Hymenobacteraceae > Hymenobacter > Hymenobacter jeongseonensis. Next base: position 290,737 of record NZ_JADQDQ010000002.1, read on the forward strand.
CGAGCAGTTGGTGCGCAGCCAGAACATTGGCGGCGTCATGTTTCTGCAGGGCGGCCCCAAGCGGCAGGCCATCATCACCAACCGCTTGCAGGCCGCCGCCAAGGTGCCCCTGCTCATTGCCATGGACGCCGAATGGGGCCTGGATATGCGCCTCGATTCGTCGGCCCACTTTGCCAAGCAAATGACGCTGGGCGCAATGGACGACCCCAAATACGTGTTCCAGATGGGCCGCGAAATTGCCCGCAAGATGCGGGCGCTGGGCGTGCACATCAGCTTCGCCCCGGTGATTGATGTGAACTCCAATCCCGGCAATCCCGTCATTGGCAACCGCTCGTTTGGCGAAGACCAGGAACAGGTGGCCAAGCTGGGCATTCAGTACATCAAAGGCTTGCAGGATAACGGGGTGATGGCAGTGGCCAAACACTTCCCCGGCCACGGCGACACCGATACCGACTCGCACGTGGCGCTGCCGGTTATCAACACCGATTTGGTGCGGCTGAGCAAAGTGGACCTCGTGCCCTTCCAGCAATCCTTCGAAGCGGGCGTAATGGGCGTGATGGTGGCCCACCTCTACATGCCGCTCTTCGATACCACCAACGCCAAAACCACCACCCTGTCGCGGGCCTTGGTTACGGACTTGCTCAAAACCAAGATGGGCTTCAAAGGCCTGACGTTCACCGACGCGCTCAACATGAAGAGCGTGAGCAAGCTGTATAAGGACGGCGAACTCGACGCCATGGCACTGGCCGCCGGCAACGACGTGCTGCTGTTTTCGGAAGACGTACCCTCGGCCTTGCTACGCATTCGCGAGGCCGTGGCGGCGGGCAAGCTCAACCAGGAGGATTTGGATTTCCGCATCAAAAAGATTTTGCGGGCCAAGCACTGGGCTGGTCTGTCGAAGTACCAGCCGGCCCCCTTGGCCGTGCTTCGCGACAGCCTCAACCAGACTTCTACGAAAGTGCTGGCGCAAAATATTTTCGAGCACGCCGTCACCGTTGTTAAAAACGACGACAACCTGCTTCCCTTCAGGCGGCTCGATACCCTGCGAATTGCCGCCATCACCATCGGCACCCAGGCCGAAGGGCCCTACGCTACTATTTTTAATAAGTATCAGCCCGGCTCGGTGTATGCAGTTCCGAACCGCTACGCCGATGACAGCACGTTTACCCGAATTGCGGCCCGCCTCAGCGGCTACAACGTGGTGGTGGTGAGCCTGCATAGCATGAACAACACGCCCAGCCACAGCTACGGCATGGGCGACGGAGCGTTGAAATTCATCAAGCAGCTGCAGGCCGTTCCCAACCTGAAGACGGTGGTGGTGGCCATGGGCAATGCCTACGGCTTGAAGTATCTGGAAGGTGCCCGCACGCTCGTCTGCGGCTACGAAGACCACTACGCGGCCCAGCTGGTGGTGCCGCAGGTGCTCTTTGGGGCGCTGCCGGCGCGCGGCAAGCTGCCGGTTACGGTGTCGCCCACGCTCAAAGTCAACACCGGCATTGCCACGCCAGAGCTGCAGCGCCTGCGCTACGCCACCCCCGAAAGCCAGGGGCTGAACTCGCGCGTACTGGCCCAAATCGACAACATTGCTCTCGAAAGCCAGACCTACGCAGCGGCACCAGGCTGCCAGGTGCTGGTGGCCCGCAACGGCACCGTGGTATTTGACCAGAGCTACGGCTACTGTACCTACGACCAGTCGCAGCCCGTAACCAGCAGCACCTTGTACGACCTGGCTTCGGTAACGAAGGTGGCCGGCACCCTGCAGGCCGTGATGTACCTCAAAGACCAGGGCAAGCTGAACCTGGACGCCAAGGTGGCCACCTACTTACCCGAGCTGGCGCGCACCAACAAGCGCGAGATGACCATCCGCGACGTGCTGATGCACCAGGCGGGCCTCAAGCCGGGCATTCCGACGTGGGAGCGCACGGTGAACAGCCGCGGCCTCAAGCCTACTTTTTACGCCAGCACACGCTCCGAAGAATTCCCCAACGAAGTAGCGCCCGGCGAGTACAGCACCAAAGCCGCCGATGATTCGGTGTGGGCCTGGACGATGCGGTCGAGCCTCATGCCCAAAATCAAGGGCAAGTACCCCATCGAGTATTCCGACCTGAGCTTTATTGTGATGAAGCGGGTGTGCGAAAAGATTCTCAGCCAGCCGCTGGACGATTTTCTGCAGCAGAATTTCTACCGGCCGCTGGGCTTGGGGAGCATGACCTACAACCCGCTGCAGCGCTTCCCGAAGAGCTGCATTGCTCCCACCGAAAACGATACCTATTACCGCCGCGGGCAACTGCAAGGCACGGTGCACGACCAAACTGCGGCCCTCGTGGGCGGCGTGGGCGGCCACGCCGGCTTGTTTGCGACAGCCAACGATTTGGCGGTGCTGATGCAGATGAACCTGCAGAACGGGCGCTACGGCGGCTCCCGCTACTTCCAAAACCCGGTGGTGACGGAATTTGCCCGCAGCCGGGTGCCCGGCAACCGCCACAGCCTGGGCTGGGACCACGGCGACCCGAGCAAACCCACCGGACCCACTAGTAACCTGTCGTCGCCCAGCACCTTCGGCCACACCGGCTTCACGGGCACTTGCGTGTGGATGGACCCGGACAATGAGATTCTCTACATCTTTCTGTCGAACCGGGTGTATCCGGATGCGGGCAACAACAAGCTGCGGCAGTATAATATCCGCACCCGCATTCACGACGTGATTTATAAGTCGTTGGCGGCGGGGAATTCAAAAAAGTAGGTCCCGCGCAACCTTTTTAGCGGGCCAGCCCTCATGGCAGTAATTGTAGTTGAAGTTTAACTGCATTGCTCCATGAAACTACTGACTACTTCTGTATTGGCCATCGTTTTGAGCGCGGCCACGGCCTCGGCCCAACCTTCTTTCAAGCTGGGCCTGCGCGGCAGCGTCAACCGGGCCACTACCACCCTTGACCCGGCCAACACCGGCACTCGCTTCTCCAATTTTAGCTACTCGGCTGATAAGTCCGCCATTTATGCCTGGCAGGCGGGGGCAGTGCTGGAAATAGCGTTCGACAGGTTTGCCCTGCAACCGACCCTGTTGTTCTCACAAAAAGGCGAGCAGTTTGATGCCGCAACTTCCATGAGTGGCGTCGCAGGCGTGAGCGGTTCCAATACTCACAGCACCAACCGTTACAATTGGCTGGAGTTGCCCGTGAACGTGGTTTACTCTATTAGCAACTTCCAGCTATTTGGGGGGCCTTACGCGGCGTTGGGCATAGGAGGCCGGCGGCGGGGCACTACGCTTAATTATTCTCCATTCGTCAAATTTGCGCCGCTCCATTTCAACGAGAAAATTCGCTACGGCTCCGACACCGACAACTCACGCGTTGACGCGGGCGTGAACGTGGGCATTGGCTATCGACGGGGCCCCGCGCAACTACAAGTGGCTTACCAGTTAGGTCTGGTCAATCTCCATTCTTCCGAGCCTTCTCTTCTCTACGATTACGGCCATGATTTCGCTCGCGACGCGGCTTACAATCGAGGAATCCAGCTTACGGGCACCTACTTCTTCGCTCTCTAGCGGCTTGGGAAAATACTTGACACAGGAAATAAGAGCAACTATCGGCGCTGGTTGGGGTATTTACCAACAATTTCGCGTCGACGCCAACATCCCGGGCCAAATCTGGTTAGGCAAAACGCGAGGCCCATTTTCGCGTTAGCTCTCCTATGAACATCGGCATCGTTTGTTATCCCACGTTTGGCGGCTCCGGCGTGGTGGCCACTGAATTGGGCAAAGCCCTGGCCCAGCGCGGGCACCGGGTACACTTTATTACCTACAGCCAGCCGGTGCGGCTGGATTTCTTCAACGAAAACCTCTTTTACCACGAGGTGTATGTGCCGGCGTATCCGCTCTTCCAGTTTCCGCCTTATGAGTTGGCGCTGACCAGCAAGATGGTTGACATCGTGCAGAACGAAAAGCTCGACGTGCTGCACGTGCACTATGCCATTCCGCACGCTTCGGCGGCGTTTATGGCCAAGCAGATTTTGCGAGCCCGGGGCATTCAGATTCCGGTGGTGACCACGCTACACGGCACCGACATCACGCTGGTGGGCAAAGACCCCAACTTTGAGCCGGTGGTGACCTTCAGCATCAACCAGAGCGACGGCGTTACGTCAGTTTCGGCTGACTTGCGACGCGAAACCTACGAGTACTTCGCGGTGGAAAAGGACATTACCGTCATTCCCAACTTCATCGACCTTTACCGCTTCAAGAAGCAGGAAAAAGCGCATTTCCGCGCCGCCATTGCGCCCGAAGGCGAAAAACTGTTGATTCACACCAGCAACTTCCGCACCGTGAAGCGCGTAGAAGATGTGCTCCGGATTTTTGTGGGCGTGCGGAAGCAAATTCCAGCTAAGCTTCTGTTGGTAGGAGACGGCCCGGACCGCTCGCGCATGGAAAAACTGGCCCGCGACCTCGATGTGCACCGCGACCTGCGCTTTCTGGGAAAGCTCGAAGCCGTGGAGGAAGTGCTGAGCGTGGGGGACTTGTTCCTGATGCCGTCGGAAAACGAGAGCTTCGGCCTCGCGGCCCTCGAAGCCATGGCCTGCGAAGTGCCTGTGGTGAGCACCAATGCCGGCGGCATTCCCGAGCTCAACGTGCACGGCGTAACGGGCATGATTAGCGAAATCGGCGACGTGGAAGACATGGTCAAAAACGCCCTTTTTGTGCTGGACGACGAGAACCTACCGCGTTTCAAAGCCGCCGCGCGCGCGCGCGCCGAGGAGTTTGCTGTGGAGAAAATTGTGCCGCTGTATGAGGAATGCTACCAGCGCGCCATTGAGGCGGTGGGCATAACGGTGTAACTGCAAGCAATTCATTTGACCAAAGCAATAGCTTTGGTCATCAAAAAGCCCAGCCTCAATGCAAAGGCTGGGCTTTTTGATGATGGGTTGGGCAAAGCATGATGTGCTGTCGAGCATCAAAACAGCTACTGCACTTTAAAACAGCCCAGCCGCTTCGTTCTTTACCACGGCCAGTGCTTGGGCAGTAGGCTCGGCGCCATCCATCATCAGGCCTTCTAGGATGCGCTTGGCGAGTTCGGTGCCGCGGGCCTGGCCGGGGTTCTGGATGCCGTGGAAGGCCCGGTTTACCATCGTGAGCACGTTTTCTTTGGCTTCTTTGACCATGGTCCAGGCGTCGCCGGAGATGTAGAGCTGCTGGGAGAGGTTGTGCTCGTACTCGGCCCGGATTTCCTGCTGGAGCAGGCGGTGAAAGTCGGGCGCGGATTGGCCGGCGCTGCTCAGGCGCACCAAGATATTATTGGGCGAAATGCGCTCCAGGAACAGCACCACTCGCTCGTAGGCCTGCAGGCGCAGGGGCAGCGTGGTTTTGTTGCTCTCCAGGCGTAGCTCAATCAGGCGGCGCTGCTGTTCTTTTTCCAGAAATTGCTTGAAAAGCACGTAAATGGCACCGGCTACGATGAGCGCCGGCAGGATAATTTTGAGCAGGTCGAAGAAATAAGTGGTTGAATCCATAAGAAACCTACGGTGAGACGGTGAAGAGCGGTTGATACCAACCTGCGAACGAAATTGTTGCCGGTTTATGCGAGCAGCGCCACATGCTGGCCTGGCGGGCAGCGGCCGCAAACTTACGCCGTGAACCACTGCCCCCCAACTGCTGTTTCTTTCGCAGACGCGGTGCCGCGAGCTACTCCGGCGGCCGCTGTATCTTTGTCGTCCACCTCGTTCTAAATCGTCTTTTAATTATGGCTTCCGTTGCCACCCTCGCTCCCATTAGCCTCACCGACCGCGCGGTGGTCGAGGTGAAGAATATCATTCAGGAAAAGAACGTGCCCGCCGATTACGGCTTGCGCATTGGCGTGCAGGGCGGTGGCTGCTCGGGCATGAGCTACCTGCTCGGCTTCGACAAAGCCAAGGACGCGGACGAAACCTACGACCTCGACGGCCTGAAACTCATCATGGATAAAAAGCACGCCATGTACGTGCTGGGCATGGAAGTTGACTTCCAGGACGGCCTCAACGCCCGCGGCTTCGTCTTCAACAACCCCCAGGCCAAGAGCACCTGCGGCTGCGGCTCGTCGTTCTCGGCGTAAACCGCAACGGCTGGCCGCCTCGGCCAATTATGCTGATATGTAGGAAAAGCCCCGGCCATATGGCCGGGGCTTTTTCGTTTACTTTCGCAGCGGCTATCACTTCAATTCCAGACCTTATGCGTCCATTGTTTCTGCCGTTTTTCTTGTTGACAACTTTCTCGGCCCAAGCGCAACAATTCAGTGCGCCGGAGCTAGCCAGTTGGAAGAAGCAAGCCCAGCAAATCTCCATCACCCGCGATACCTACGGGGTGCCGCACATTTATGGAAAAACCGACGCGGACGCGGTATTTGGGCTGCTCTACACGCAGTGCGAAGACGATTTCGACCGGGTGGAGATGAATTACCTCGATGCCATTGGCCGCTTGGCCGAGGTGGAGGGCGAGGCCGCACTATACCACGATTTGCGCGCCCGTCTCTTCATGGACAGCACCCAGGCCATCGCTATTTACAAGAAGACGCCGGTGGAAATGAAGAAGCTGCTGGACGCCTTCGCGGCCGGCACCAACTACTACCTGGCCACCCACCCCACCGTGAAGCCCAAGCTGCTGCGCCGCTTCCAGCCCTGGATGCCGCTCATGTTCAGCGAAGGCAGCATTGGCGGCAACATCAGCGTGGTGAGCATCGAGCGGCTGAAGGCTTTTTACAGCCAGAAGAAATCCAGCTCGTGGATTAATGCCGACTTCGAGAAGCGCGAGCGGGAGCCGGTGGGTTCGAATGGGTTTGCCATTGCGCCCGGCAAAAGCGCCAGCGGCAACGCCTTGCTGCTCATCAACCCGCACACGTCGTTCTACTTCCGCTCGGAAGTGCAGATGGTGAGCCAGCAGGGCCTGAATGCCTACGGCGCCGTAACCTGGGGCCAGTTTTTTGTGTACCAAGGCTTTAATGAAAATTGCGGCTGGATGCACACCTCCAGCCAGGCCGACTCAATGGACGAGTACCTCGAAACCATTGAAAAGAAAAACGGCGGCATTTTCTACAAATACGGCGGCAAGCTGCGGCCCGTGAAAGTTGAAAAAGTCTCCCTCCCCTATCGTGACGGCGGCAAAATCCTGCGCCGGGAATTTGCTATATACCGCACCCACCACGGCCCAATTGTGGGCCAGAAAGCCGACAACCAGTGGGTGGCGGTGCGCATGATGAACGAGCCGCTGGCCGCCTTGCAGCAGTCGTACCTGCGCACCAAAGCCACCGGCTACGCCAGCTTTCAGGACGTGATGAAGCTGAACGGCAATGCCTCCAACAACACCGTGTTCGCCGACAGCAAGGGTAGCATCGCCTATTGGCACGGCAACTTCATGCCGAAACGCGACGCCAAGTTCGACTGGAGCCAACCCGTGGACGGCAGCAACCCCGCCACCGAATGGAAAGGCTTGCACGGCGTAACGGAGCTGGTGCAAGTGCACAATCCGGCCAGCGGCTTCATCCAAAACTGCAACTCGACGCCGTTTACCGTGGCGGGGTCCAGCAGCCCGGCGCCCGCTAAATTCCCCTCGTACATGGCGCCCGACGCTGAAAACTACCGCGGCCTCAACGCCGTGCGCGTGCTGGGCAACAAGCCCGTTTTCACGCTCGACACCCTGATTGCCGCTGCCAACGACCCGCACCTCACCGCCTTCGACGACATGCTGCCGGCCTTGCTCACGGCCTACCAGCCCACTTCCGTTGAGAAAACCAACGCCCCGGCCATGGCTGAAGCCATTGAAGTGCTGCGGGCCTGGAACCACAATTACAGCACTACTTCCGTGGCCCAAACCGTGGCCATTTACTGGGCCGAGCGGCTGCTGGCCAAAGCCCGGGCCCGCGTGCCCGCAGCCCAGCCGCAACTCGACTACATCAGTTTCACCAAGTTTGCGCTGGCCAACACCAGCCCGCCGGAAAAAGTAGCGGCCTTAGCCGAAGCCCTCGATGACTTAACCCGCTATTTTGGCACTTGGAAAACGCCTTGGGGCGACATCAACCGCTTCCAGCGCCTAACGGGCAATATTCAGGAAACTTACGACGACCAAAAGCCCAGCCTGCCCGTGGCTTTCACGTCGTCGTCGTGGGGGTCGCTGGCCGCTTTTGGGGCGCGGGCTTACCCGGGCACGAAGAAGCGCTACGGCACCGTGGGCAACAGCTTCGTGGCCGTAGTGGAGTTTGGGCCGCGCATCAAGGCCCGTTCCGTGGTAACGGGCGGTCAGCACAGCCGCCCCGGCCAGTCGCACTTCACCGACCAAGCCGACTTGTACACCACCGGCCGCTTCAAGGAGGTGCGTTTTTACCCGGAAGACGTAAAAGCCAACGCCGAAAAAACGTATCATCCGGGCCAGTAGCAAGCAGCTGCGGAGGCAACCGGCATCACTCGCTCACTTTAATTCAGCACGCCATGGACATCAAATATCTGTCGGACGAGAAAGGCAAAATAACCGGAGTGTTTATTCCGATTGAAGACTGGGAACAACTTCAGAAGGAGTATAAAATCGATGTAAAGGCAGCGGCCGACTCTGGCGCCAAGCTGCAGCAGTCGCTGACGGAAGCGATGAAGAAAGTCAAGCCCGAAACAGGCGACGGCAAATAGCACAACACGCAAAAAAAGCCCCAGCCTGAATTGGCTGGGGCTTTTTTTGGTTAACAATTCGAGAGACTTTGCGCGTGTTTGGAAGTTAAAAGAAACATGGTTCCCGTCCTGCTGAGCGCAGTCGAAGCACCTCTACCGCTTCATTGAGTCACTATGGAGTAGCGATGCTTCGGCTGCGCTCAGCAGGACTCGGAATTTAAAAACTTAGAAATAGATGGCATTGGCAGAGGGAGTTATAGCATAAGGCAAATTTTCCATGGTGAATGGTGGCCTTTACCCAATATCCAAAACCCAATGAAATTACAGCGTTGCCAGCCCGGCTACTAATGTCGAGCCTAATTTGCTGCTTCTGAAAAAAAGCGCGTAAGAGGACTTGGCGAACCGCCCCGCGCCAACGCCTGACTAGCCCCGACAAACGAATGACTGATTCCTCCGATACCCGCGAAGAGTTGAACACTGCCAAGCAGGTGAAGCCCGAAAACACGGGCGCCCTCACCCGCGACCAACTCACCCCGGATGCCGCCGCCTCGCCGCAGGGGCACGACGTGCCGGGCCACGACCATGCGCCGGCCCTGCCCCAGCCCAAACAGCAGCCAGCGGCCCCGGAAGAACACGCAGGCCACTCGCACGACGGGCATTCCCATGGCGCTGACTCCACGGCCAACCCCTACCTGTGGCCCGGTGTGAGCTTGGTACTGTTGCTAGTGGGGCTGGTGCTGGACTATTTTCCAGAAGAGGTGCCCTTTTTCACGGGCGTTGTGCGGCTGCTCTGGTACGGCGTGGCCTTTGTGCTCGTGGGCTGGAAGGTGATTCGCTCGGCCATCCAGAGCATTCCGTCGGGCAATGTCTTTAATGAATTTTTGCTGATGAGCCTGGCCACCATCGGGGCGTTTGCCATTGGCGAGTACCCGGAGGGCGTGGCGGTGATGTTGTTCTACACCATTGGCGAACTGTTTCAGGACGCGGCCGTGAACCGGGCCAAGCGCAGCATTCGGGCGCTGCTCGAAATTCAGGCCACCGAGGTAACGGTAGTACGCGGCGGTCAAACGTTGGTATTAGCGCCCAGCCAGGTGCAGCTCGGCGACGTGGTCGAAGTGAAGCCGGGCGCCCAGGTTCCGCTCGATGGCATTCTCAGCACGGGCCCGGCCAGCTTCAACACCGCTGCCCTCACCGGCGAATCGGCTCCGCAAACCAAGCAGGTGGGCGAGGCCGTGCTGGCCGGTATGATAAACCTGAAGCAATTGGTGCAGCTCACCGTGACGGCCACGTACCAGGACACCAAGCTGGCCCGGATACTGGCCATGGTGCAGGACGCGGTAGCCCGCAAGGCCAAAACGCAGCAGTTCATCACGCGCTTCGCCCGGATTTACACGCCCATTGTGGTGGCGCTGGCCGTGCTGGTCATCGTGGTGCCATACTTCGTGGCAGACGATTACGTGTTTCGCACCTGGCTCTACCGGGCCCTTATTTTCCTGGTCATCTCCTGCCCATGCGCCCTCGTGGTGAGCATTCCGCTGGGCTATTTTGGCGGCATTGGGGCCGCGTCGCGGGCGGGTATCCTGTTCAAAGGCTCCAACTTTCTGGATGTCATGCGGGAAATCGACACCGTGGTAATGGACAAGACCGGCACCCTCACACAGGGGGTGTTTGCCGTGCAGCAGGTGCAGCCAGCCCCGGGCACAGCTGCGGCCCAGCTGCTGCGGCTGGTTGGGGCGCTGGAAGCCAAATCAACGCACCCCATTGCCCAAGCCGTGGTGGCGCACGTGGGCACGGCAGCGCAAGGGGTCCGGGTTGAGGAAGTGGAGGAAATTGCGGGCCACGGCCTGCGCGGCCAGGTTGAGGGCCAGGAGGTGCTGGCTGGTAACACCCGGCTGCTGGCCAAATTTAACGTGCCCTATCCGGCCGAAGTTGATCAAGTGGTAGACAGCATCGTCGTCGTTGCCATCGAAAGGCAATATGCCGGCTACCTCACCGTGGCCGACGCGCCCAAGGCCGACGCCGCCCAAGCCGTGCGCGAGCTCAAAGCCGACGGCATTACCAAACTGGTGATGCTTTCCGGCGACAAAGACAGCATCGTGCAGCGCGTGGCCAAGGAGTTGGGCATTGCCGAAGCCCACGGCAACCTACTGCCCGAAGACAAAGCCCGCTATGTGCAGCAGTATCTCAGTGCGGGACGTCGGCTGGCCTTTGTGGGCGATGGCGTGAACGATGCGCCCGTGGTAGCGCTGGCCGACGTGGGCATCGCCATGGGCGGCCTCGGCTCCGACGCCACCATCGAAACCGCCGATGTTGTGATTCAGACCGACCACCCCAGCAAAATTGCTACTGCCCGCCGCATTGCCCGCGCCACCCATTCCGTGGTGTGGCAAAACATCTGGCTGGCCTTTGGGGTGAAGGCCGTGGTGCTGGCGCTGGGAGCGGGCGGATTGGCCACCATGTGGGAGGCTGTGTTTGCCGATGTGGGCGTGGCGCTGCTCGCGATTTTAAACGCCGTACGCATTCAGCGCATGAAATTTTAGCGGCCTTCTAAATACTGATTATTAATCGGCACTCCTGCCAGCGGCTACTGCTCTTTGCGGTTCGCTTCTAACTCAAACCTCACCTCCCCATTTGCCCGAGTGCCCGTTTGCTGCCACCCGGCCTTACGGTAAAAGGCTTCGGCCCGCGTACCGGGGGCGGTGCCCAGCCACACGGGCTCAGCGGTTTGGCTGAAGTACCAGTGGAGCATGGTATCGTGCAGGGCCCGGCCGATGCCCTGCCGGTCGAAAGCCGGGTGCACGAACAGCGCCCAAATGTTGTGGCCCTGCAAATCGGCAATGGCGAAGCCCACAATGCGGCTTTCAACCTCCGCCACCCACCCTTGCCCCCGGTGCGTGAGGTACTCCACGTAGTCTTCGTAGGTCACCGCGCCCGGGGTGTTCAGCGCGTTTTCTTTCACTGAAAGGCGCACCTCGGCCATCAGCGGAATATCGGCAATCCGGGCTTCTCTAAGCAGCATAACATGAAGTAAATGGCGTGATTAAAGATACAAACTGTACCGGCTTTTGGTACCTAGCCGAAATCATAGGGATAACCGATGGCCTGCAAGTCCTCTTCTAGCTGCGCCCAGTCGGCCACCTCATCCACAATACCCAGGACGGTGGCCTTGGTGAGCGTTTCGCCCTGATAAATCTTGGCAACAGCTGCCACGTCCATCGGCGAGCGGTCGGTTTCTTCGCCGTAGTACTCGTCGGCCCACTCCGCGTAGGTTTCGGGGTTGCCGTCGAGCATGAAGAGCAGCTCTTCGGAGCCATCGTCCTCGTTTTTTACCAGGCCGGTTTGCCAGCCGTGCGCGGCGGTGTACCACAGGCAAAAAGTGGTACCAATGGAATTGACTGGCTCGCCGAAGATGAAATCGTCGAAATACTCCGGCAGGCCGCGCGTGACCTGGGTTTTGTCGGGCTGGTCGTAGCCGTCGAGGTAGCCGTTGATTACGCAGCCTTCCGGGCGAAACAAGATGAGCATCTGGTCGCCTTCGCCGTCGCTCACTTCCAGCACTTCTTCATTTTCGCCCCACACCGCGTTATAGGTGTAGTAGCGGTATTCGAGCTCCGGCGAATTGATGGCATCAAGCACGGCCAAGGCCTTGCCGATTCTTTTCAAATTAGCGGCATCAAGCAGCCCGTGGTAGTCTTGGGTCGAAATCATAATAGAAGGAAAGAGGTGATGCGCCTCGCTTAATAGGACTTAATCATGTCGGCCGGCACCACCACCACAAAATCGGCAATGTTCACCTGTTCCTTGTCCAGCTGCTGCAGCTGTTCCTGGCTCACCACGCTTAGGGTGCGCACGCGCAGCTTGGGCGCGTACTGGCGCAGGTATGCCCCAATGCCGTCGTGGTGGTCGGAGTGGTAGCTGCCGTTGAAATGCAGCAGCGTTTGCCCCTCCTGCCGGCTGGTGCGGATGAAGTGGGCCATGGTAGCATCTTTCAAAGCCTGGGCCTGGATGATGTTCTGGGCGCCTCCGCCGTGGGTTTTGCTATCGCCGCCAAACATGGCGGCCATGTTCTTGTAGCCCGGTAGGTCGTAGTCAACCTTCAGCGGCAGCGGTGCCAGCAAGGCGCGGTCGGTGGCGGGCAGCTTGTCCAGCGCCTTGAGGCTGCCCCGGGCCACGGCTTGGGCAAAAGGGCGCGGCGCATTGGTACCGATGACGGAAATTTTGTTTTCGCGGGCAAATAGCAGCAGCGGACGGTAGTCGGTGTCGTAGTTGGGCCACGGGCGGGCTTGGCGCTCAAAGGCGGTATCGGCCAGCGCGCCAGTGGCGTATTGAGATACCAGCGGTTGCACGTCGCGCTCAAACATTTCCATGCCCAGCACCAGCTGGCCGGGCTTCTTGAGTTTCTGGAGGTCCTTGGCCACTTGCAGCTCCAGCCAGTGGGCCATCACGTCGTTGTGCTGCTCGCCGAAGAGCACGACGTCGGCCTGGGCCAGGTCGGTTAGCATCTGGTCGTAGTCGGCTGGCTGGCCGGCGGCGGTGAAGAGGCGGTAAGCCGGCCGGTCGCCGGTGAAGGCGAAACCAGTGCAGGCAAAACAGAGAATCAAAAGGAAACGGGACATTGAAACCATGGTTAAAAATGAACGTCATGCGGAGCTTGCCGAAGCATCCCTCCTGCATTAGTCATTAGAGACTACACAAGAGGGATGCTTCGGCAAGCTCCGCATGACGTTCAAAGTTCAGCGCTATGGCGCTAAAAGTTCGTCAAGGACTCTTAGCCTTTATAAAACATCCACTTGCCCAGCTCTTTGTAGGTCACTTTTTTGCCATACATGAGCACACCCACGCGGTAGATGCGTGCTGCTACCCACACCGTGCCGATGAAGCCGAGTATAAGCAGAACGATGGACAAGGCCAGCTGCCACATGGGCACCCCAAACGGCAGCCGAATAACCATGGCAATAGGCGACGTGAAGGGAATCATCGACATCCAGAAGGCCACCGGGCCATCGGGGTTGCGCAGAATAACCGAGACACCCACGATATAGCTCAAGATGAGCGGCATGGTGATGGGCAGCATGAATTGCTGGGTATCGGTCTGGTCGTCCACGGCGGCACCCACGGCCCCAAACAGCGCGCCGTAGAGTAGGTAGCCGCCTAGGAAGTAGATGATGAACCCAAACAGAATGGTACCAAGCGGCAGGTTAGCTAAGATTTCGAATGCTTTGAAACGACCCGTCATCACTTTGACGGAGCCTTGCTCGTTCATTTGCTGTTCAAATTTTTCACCGCCGGATTGCGGGCCGTTGTCCATGTTGTTCGGATTAGCCTTCGCGCTGGTGGCCATTTCGGTTTTGGCCTTTTTATCCATTTTGCTCACCAGCAGGGGTGCTATTACCGAACTCACGCCAAACGACAGCAGTCCCCAGAGCAGAAACTGGGTGAGACCCACGGCCGCGATGCCCACAATCTTGCCCATCATCAAATCAAACGGCTTCACCGAAGACAGCATTACCTCCATAATACGGCTGGACTTTTCCTCCCCTACCCCGCGCATAATTTGCACGCCGTAGATGAAAATAAACAGGTAAATGGCCAGCGCCAGCACGTAGGCCATGCCCGATGTGGCCAAGGCGTTGCTGTCGGCTTCTTTGCCGGTGTCATCCAGGCTAATGGCCTGCAGGCTTACCTTGGAGCGCAGGCGGTCAAGCTGGTCCTGTGAGAGGCCCGATTTCTGCATCTTCAGCTCCGAAAAAGCCTTGTTCAAGGCGGTTTCCACGGCCTGTTGCTTCTTCAGACTGATGTTGCCTTTCCCGTAGAACTGCACTCCTTCGGGCTTTTCCACGTCGAGCCCAGCGGGCAAGTATAGTAAGCCGGCGTGCTTGGCTTTCTGAAAGGCTTTTTTGGCCTCGGCCAACGTGCCAGCGGATGGTTCGAACTGTAGCTGTGTGGAGTTGGCCAGGCGGCTGGCGATGTTCAGGCCGCTGTCGTCGCGCACTTCCACCACGTCGGTAGAGTCGTTGTCGGAGCTAGCCACTTTGACCACGATGAACCCAAAGGCGGCCATCAGCAAGGGCACCGCGAGCGTGAGAACAATAAATGCTTTTTTGCGAACGCGGGTTAAGTATTCGCGTTGGGCAACGAGTAAAAATTTGGAAGCCATGAGGTTATTAGTTTTGTCATCCTGAGCATGTCGCGAATCAAGCGAGGTCGAAGGACCTTATCGCGCCCATATTGCTGGAATTTGAATTGCAAGCGGAAGCAGCCGTAAGTAATATGCCTCCTTGGCTGACGCCGACCTTCGGTTCGTCAGCCTGACAAACGATTTTAAACGGTTTCCTCAACCAGCGACTCCGGCATGGTTTCGCGCACGCGGCGAATGAAGATTTCGTTGATGCTCGGAATCTGCTCGCGGAAGGACTCAACTTCCACATTGGCAATGAGGTAGCGCAGCAGGTCGTTGGGCCGCACGCCGGCGTGCAGCTGCACCCGGGCATAGAAATGGCCGTTTTCGCGCTCCATTTGCTCCACCACTTCAAAATCGGGGTGCACCAAAATGAGCTTGCCCTTGCCCTCCACGACGTAGGTATTGGTCTTAAACTGGTCCCGAATCAGGCCAACGGGCCCATCGAGCACCTTGCGCGAGCGGTTTATCAGGGCAATGTTGTCGCACAATTCCTCCACCGATTCCATGCGGTGCGTCGAGAAAATGATGGTGGCGCCCTGCTTGCGCAGTTCCAGAATTTCGTCCTTAATCAGGTTGGCGTTAATCGGGTCGAAGCCCGAGAACGGCTCATCCAGAATAATGAGGCTGGGCTGATGCATCACCGTGGCAATGAACTGCACCTTCTGCTGCATGCCTTTGCTCAGGTCCTCCACGTTTTTATTCACCCAATCTTTGAGCTCGAACCGCGCTATCCATTGCTTGATGCGCTGGGTGGCATCGGCCTTCGTCAGGCCGCGCAGCTGGGCCAGGTACAGCAGCTGCTCGCCCACTTTCATCTTTTTGTAGAGGCCGCGCTCCTCCGGCAAGTACCCGATTTGAGCCGCGTGCTCGGGCTTGAGCCGCTCCCCGCGGAAGCGGATTTCGCCGGAATCAGCCCCCGTAATCTGGGTAATGATGCGAATGAGCGAGGTTTTGCCGGCGCCGTTCGGCCCTAGCAACCCGAAAATACTGCCTTCCGGAATGGCAAGGCTCACGCCGCTGAGGGCCACGTGCGCGGCGTAGGCCTTGCGCACGTCAATGGCTTCAAGAATAGGTTTCACAGAAAAAGAAGGTTTGGTTAACGGGTTAAATGTAGAAGAATGTCGCTGATTTTAAGCAGTGGGCTCGTCGCGCAGTTCGTGCAGGCTGGCTTCGAGGCGGTCGAGGTGCCGCCCGTAGAGGCGCTGCAGGTACAAGCGCGTGAACCACCGCAAGCCGAAGAAAGTGAGCACTCCCACCGCGATGTAGATTCCTAGTAAAATACCCATGGATAGCAGCAACTTCTGCCCTTCCAGCTTCTGCATCAGCTTGGCGGCGATGAATACCAACCCAATGCCAAAGGAAACCGGCAACGACCACATGGTAACTTGGTAATACAGCTGCACGAGCCTGCGCAAGCTGGCCAGCTGCCGGGCCACGTAGTCGCGCAGGGCCCCGCTGGAGTCGCTCAGGCAGCGCAGCACGGCCAGCTTGCGGCGGTAGTAAAACCCGCTGAACACGCACAACACAATGAGCCAGCCGAGCAGGGCTTGCGTGAAGGCTTCCGTCGTGAAAGGCAGCACCACCAGACTCCCCAGCAAACACACCGCCATAAAGCCCATTTCAAACCAGACATTGCGGCGCATGCGGCTCACGGGGTTGCGCGAGCCACGGGCCAGCAATTGAGTCAGCGCAGCAGTGTCGAGCGCGGGTGGCGCCTCGGCGGGCGCCGGCTGCTGCCACTGGCGGCGGAGGTCATCGAGTTCCATCAGACGGTGTGGAGTAAAAAGGAGCGAAGTTTTTCCTGCACGCGGTGCATTTTCACGCGCACATTGTTTTGGGTAATGCCCAGGATGTCGGCCATTTCATCATAGGGCCGGTCTTCGAGGTAGAGCAGAATAAAGGCCTTGTCCACTTCCGATAACCGGCCAATGGCTTGGTACAACGCCGCCCGGTCCTCGGCATCGGGGCCGGTTTCCGGCGCCAAAGCCACGGCCAGCGCCTCGGCGTCCAACTCGCCCGGTGCGGGGCGGCGGGTGCGCTGGCGCAGGTTCGAAATGGCCACGTTCAGGGCAATGCGGTAGAGCCAGGTGCTGAGCTTGACGCCCGGCTGCGGCACATAGCGCGGCCATGCCCGCCACAATTGCAGCACCATTTCCTGAAACAAGTCTTGGCGGTCTTCGGCGTCCTGACAGTAGAGGCGGGATACGCGCCGCAGCAGCGGCTGGTATTCGTTCAGCGCGGCAACAAAATCAGCAGACGGGACGGCGGCGGCCATGCGGCGGGTAAGAGTTTTTCAGGGAGTGAATCGGCGGCAGCGGCGCGGCATTACACCCGCCAGTGAAAATTTCCGCAATAACTACAATCGGCTGTCATCCTGAATGCACTGAAGCACCTTATCACGTCCGAACGACTTGTTTATGCTTAACAAGGTGCTTCACTGCGTTCAGCATGACCCACGAAAAAAGCCCCGCCTGACCAACGGCCAAACGGGGCTTTTCAAAACGACGCTTCGAGACTTACGCGAAGTACTCTTTTACTTTTTCAAAGAAGCCTTTCTCGTTCTTACCAGGGTGCGGCGTGAAGTTGTCCGAGTCGCGCAGCTTTTCCAGCAGCTCGCGCTCCTGGTTGCTCACGTGCTTGGGCGTCCACACATTCAGATGGATTAATTGGTCGCCGCGGCCGTAGCCGTTCAGGTCCTTGATGCCTTTGCCGCGCAGGCGCAGGATTTTACCGGGCTGGGTGCCAGGGTCCACCTTGATTTTCACTTTGCCCTCGATGGTCGGCACTTCCAGGCTGGCGCCCAAGGCGGCATCTACAAACGAGATGTACTGCTCGAACATGATGTTGTTGCCGTCGCGCTTCAGGAATTCGTGCGGCTCCTCTTCGATTTGGATAAGCAAATCGCCGGGCACCCCGCCGCGCTCGGGGTAGTTGCCCTTGCCATTCATGCTCAGCTGCATGTCGTTGGCCACCCCAGCAGGGATGTTAATGGGAATAACTTCCTCGTGCAGCTGCCGGCCTTCGCCTTTGCACACGTCGCAGGTGCTCACAATGGTTTTGCCCTCGCCGTTGCAGGTGGGGCAGGTGCTGCTGCTCACCATCTGGCCGAGCATGGTGTTCACCACGCGCTTGGTTTGGCCCTGGCCCTGGCAGGTGGGGCAGGTTTTGAGGTCGGTGCCGTTTTTGGCCCCGGTGCCGCTGCACGGCTGGCAAGCCACGTAGCGTTTCACCTTGATTTTTTTCTCGACGCCGTTGGCAATTTCCTCCAGGTCAAGCTTCAGCTTGATGCGCAGGTTCGAGCCCTTGCGCTGGCGCCGGCCGCCCTGGCGCCCGCCGCCAAAGAAGCCTTCGAAACCGCCGCCGCCACCAAAAATGTCGCCGAATTGCGAGAAGATGTCCTCCATGTTCTGCGGGCCGCCGCCATTGCCGCCCATGCCCTGGTGGCCGTACCGGTCGTAGCGCGCGCGCTTATCGGCATTGCTCAGCACCTCGTAAGCTTCGGCCGCTTCCTTGAACTTGTCCTCGGCGGTCGGGTCGTCAGGATTCTTGTCGGGGTGGTACTTAATGGCCATTTTGCGGTAGGCCGACTTGATAACGTCGCCTTCCGCATTCTTGGCAATGCCTAGTATTTCGTAATAATCGCGCTTGGTTGCCATCTTCTTCTAATAATTATCGGGGGCCTAATCTTCGCAAAGATACTTACTGCCCCAACACAACCTTGGCGTGGCGGATAACCTTGTCGCCCAAATAATAGCCCTGTTCCACCACATCCACGATTTTCCCTTTCAGGTCGTCGCTGGGCGCCGGAATTTGGGTAATGGCCTCGTGCAGTTCAGCGTCGAAGTCGCCGCCCTTCGCCTCCATTGCGGTCAAACCCTTTTGCTGCAAGGTTTTGTTCAGCTTGGTCTGAATTATTTCGATGCTTTCACGCACGGCGTTCGCATCGGTGGTCTCGGCGGTGGCATTGCGGGCGCGCTCGAAGTCGTCGAGTACGGGCAGCAAGGCCGTCATCAACTCCTGGCTAGCGGTTTTGAACAGTTCAATTCGCTCCTTAGTTGTGCGGCGCTTGTAGTTTTCAAACTCTGCCGCCAGGCGCAAGTACTTGTCCTTGAGTTCGGCTAGCTCCGCATCGGTGCGGGTAGCCTCGTGGTGGGGAGCAGCCGTCGCCTCGGCGCCGGTTTCAGTGGCAGCGGTATTTTCGCCGTCACCATCGGCCATTTCGCCAGCTACGTGCGTGGGGTCGGCGGTCAGGTTGTCGTCCTGGGGCAAGTTCTTATCGTCAGCCATTTTAGGAAATATTCGTCGGAATGGGTTTTTCACGGTGTTAGCCGGTTTGTCAACTGGCGGGCACAAGGAACTTGCCAAAGGGCTGCGGGCTGCCATAGTGGCATTAGAAGCTAATAAATAGTCGACGCTATATTTACAGCGATGAAATACAAATGGGCTGGCCTATTAGCAGGTTCCATCCTTGTGCTCTTTGCGGCTCTAACAGCGCGTACAATGAGTTCGGATTTCGCGGGCCTACTCGCTTATGCCTTCATTTTTGCTGGTATTCCCTATACTTTTTACAAAACGTTTCCATCAAGGCTAGGCCTACTTATCGCAGTTTCACTACCTATTGCATTAGGAATGTCTTGGGGAAGATGGGTCGACTTCTTAATACAGAAACAGCTTAAAAAGGAAGGTATTGCTACAACCGGAGTCGTAATTGCTGCATGGGAATCACGTACTCGCTACGGTGGTAAGGAAAAGCTGTTTAGAGCTAGTTTCCGGAGCCAATCGGGTAACCACCAAACCACTTCCTTCGGAAATAGAAACAACCTTCAAAAAGGTGACTCTGTCATCGTGCGATATGCTTTTTCGAACCCTAGCATCTATCACATCGAAGGATTAGATAATTGATGATTTTCTAATCGTGCATCGACTGCTATAAATGATGCTCTTAAGTTACACGATGTTCTAATTCATCAGGCTAGAAAACAAAATAGGCAACGCTTACTGCAGCAGTTTCTGCCTAATTGAAAGCGTTAGGACGCCCACTCTTCGCGCTCTTCCTCGCCGAAACCTTCGCGCTTGGCCGGCGCAGCATTCTTGCGGTTTTCCTCCAACACCTTCCAAATCATGTCCTTCAGCTGCATGATGTTTTTATTCGTCAGGCTGGAAATGAAGATGGACGGAATATCTGCTGGCAAAGTCTCCCGAATTTCAGCCTCCAGTTCCTCGTCAATCATGTCAGACTTGGTGATGGCCAGCAGGCGCTTCTTTTCCAGCAATTCGGGGTTAAATTGTTCCAGTTCCCCCAGCAGCACCTGGTACTCGGCCGCAATGTTGGGGCTGTCGCAGCTTATCATGAAGAGCAGCGTAGAGTTGCGCTCGATGTGGCGCAGGAAGCGCGTACCGAGTCCTTTGCCCTCGGCTGCGCCCTCAATGATGCCAGGGATATCGGCCATCACGAAGGATTTGTAGTCGCGGTAGGCCACCACGCCCAAGTTCGGCACCAGGGTGGTGAAGGCGTAGTCGGCAATCTTGGGCTTGGCCGCCGATACTACTGACAGCAGGGTGCTCTTGCCCGCGTTGGGAAAGCCCACGAGGCCCACATCGGCCAATAGCTTCAGTTCCAGAATGATGATGGCCTCGATAGCCGGCTCGCCAGGCTGCGCGTAGGTGGGCGCCTGGTTGATGGAGTTCTTGAAATGGTCGTTGCCCCAGCCGCCGCGCCCGCCGGGCACGAGAATGAGGCGCTGGCCGTGTTCCGTGATTTCGAGCAAATGGGTGCCATCAGGGTCGCGGGCCACGGTGCCGAGGGGCACTTGCAGCACGATATCCTCCCCTTGCGCGCCGCTGCGCAGGTTTTCGCCCCCACCCTCACCGTCTTTGGCAAAAACGTGCTTTTGGTATTGCAGGTGCAACAGCGTCCAGAGTTGGGAGTTGCCTTCGAGGATGATGTGACCACCGCGGCCGCCGTCGCCGCCATCGGGGCCGCCGTTGGGCAGGCCCTTGGCCCGGAAAAAGTGGTGCGAGCCCGCGCCGCCTTTGCCCGAACGGCAGATGAGTTTAACGTAGTCGATGAAGTTATTAGAAGCCACGGGAATGGGGGTATTGAGTGTAAAAAACTGTCATCCTGAGCGCAGCGAAGGACCCTAGTCCCGCCGAACGATTTGCAGTAACGCTAAACCGTGCAAGCGTGCTAAGGTCCTTCGCTGCGCTCAGGATGACAGTTGCAATAAAACAGTCGTGTTAAAAACGTAAAGTTACGCTTTCACCTCTTGAGTTGCCTGGGCCGGGCTTTCGGGCGCGGCGGGCTTGTGCTGGTCGATAAGACCGCAGATTTGGCTGAAGATGGTGTCAATCGGACCAATGCCATTGATGGCGTGGAATTTATTCTGGGCCGCGTAGTAGCCCGCTACCTGAGCGGTTTCGGTGTTGTACACCGTCACGCGGCGGCGGATTTTGCTTTCGTCCTGGTCGTCGGGGCGGCCGCTGGTTTTGCCGCGCTCGAGCAGGCGCGTCACCAGTTCCTCCTCTCCTACTTCCAGCGCAATCATGCAGTTGATGCTGCTATTGTGCTGCGCCAGCAATTGGTCGAGGCTCGCGGCTTGGGGCACCGTGCGCGGGAAGCCATCGAATATGAAGCCGCCAGCCGTGGCTTTGTTGGCTTGCAGGGCACTGTCTATCATGCCAATTACTACGGCATCGGGCACCAGCAAGCCTTCGTCCATCAGCTTTTTAGCAGTGAGGCCGAGCTCGGTGCCCTGGGTAATCTGGGCCCGGAGCAAGTCGCCAGTGCTGAGGTGGACGAGGTTGTATCGGGAAATGAGTTTTTGGCTCTGGGTTCCTTTACCGGCACCGGGCGGGCCGAACAGCACGATATTCAACATGAATAGAGAAGTTGCGCGAGGGGAAAGAGGAAGGTGGGTTTGGGCAAGTTAATCAATCGTTACCAAAAGCCGGGCTACACGGCCACGTACACATCGGGTAGGTTGCGGCCCAAGCCGTCATAGTCAAGGCCGTAGCCCACCACGAAGTCGTTGGGAATTTCGAGGGCCACGTAGCGCAGGGCAATTTCGTGACGCAGGCTTTCCGGCTTGAAAAACAAAGTGGCGATTTCGACCGAGGCCGGGCCGTTGGCCTGCAGTTTGGGCACGAGGTGGTGCATGGTGGTACCGGTATCCACAATGTCTTCGACAATGATGAGGTGGCGGCCTTGCACTTCTTCGCGCAACCCCAGGATTTCCTGCACCACGCCGCTGCTGTCCGTGCCTTCGTACGAGGCCACCCGGATAAAGACGATTTCGCAGGGCCCGGCAATGCGCTTGAGCAGGTCGGAGGCAAACATAAAGGCCCCGGTGAGCACCACCACAAACAGCGGCTCGCGCCCGGCATAGTCGGCGCTGATGCGGGTAGCCAGCGCGGTCACGGCCTCATCCAGTTGGGCAACCGATAAATACGGGCGGAAAGCTTTGTTGTGGATGGTGATGTGGGAGTGACCCATGCGGCGCGGGAAGAATGAGGTGCAAAGCTACTGATTGAACCACGGATTGGTTACTGCCACTCTTCCATCGTTTGGCTTTTGCCGAGGCTGACGGTGGTCAAATACGCTTTTACATCGGTACCATCAATAAAAAAGGCCACCCGTTAGAGTGGCCTTTTCTGGCTTGCGTAAGGTCACGCCGCTTTTCCTTAGAAATCAAAGGGCGACGTAGCCACTTGATAGTGCGCTACTACTTCACTTCCCTCAGCGCGGTATAAATCACCCGCATGGCGGTTGGGGCGAAGTTATCGGCAAAACGCACGTGCGGGCGAGCTGCAACTTCGTTCCGCTCATTTTCCAGCTTCACCGGGGCCACGCCACGCTCCCCGCCTTTCTCGGCAATGTGCGGGGCAATCACCAGCGATACGATGCTCATCAGCTTGATAAGGATGTTCATGCTCGGGCCGGAAGTGTCCTTGAAGGGGTCGCCCACGGTATCGCCGGTTACGGACGCTTTGTGTGCGTCCGAGCCTTTGTACTGCATCACGCCGTTTACTAGCACGCCTTTTTCGAAGGACTTCTTGGCGTTGTCCCAAGCGCCACCGGCATTGCTCTGGAACATGGCCATGAGCACGCCGCTCACCGTGACACCAGCCAGCAAGCCACCCAATACTTCGGCCGAAGACGCATTCGAAAACAGTCCGCGGCAGCCAAATCCTACGATAATTGGCGTCAGCAAGGCAATGGCACCCGGCAGAATCATTTCCCGAATAGCGGCCTGCGTGCTGATGGCAACGCACTTTTCGTACTCCGGCCGGCCCGTGCCTTCCATGATACCCGGAATTTCGCGGAACTGACGGCGCACTTCCTGCACCATGGCCATGGCGGCTCGGCCCACGGCCGCAATGGCCAAAGACGAGAAGATGAACGGAATCATGGCGCCAATAAATACGCCCGCCAGAATCGGCGCTTTGCTAATATCAATGGAGGTGATATTGGCCGTACCCATGAAGGCTGCGAACAAAGCCAACGAAGTCAGCGCCGCCGAGGCAATGGCAAAGCCTTTACCGGTGGCCGCGGTGGTGTTGCCCACGGCGTCCAGAATATCGGTCCGCTCCCGCACTTCTTTGGGCAGCTCGCACATCTCAGCAATTCCACCGGCGTTGTCGGCAATGGGGCCGAAGGCGTCAATGGCCAATTGCATGGCAGTGGTGGCCATCATGCCAGCCGCCGCAATGGCTACGCCGTAGAGGCCCGCCGCTTCGTAGCTTAGTACAATGCCTGCGGCCAACACGATGATTGGGAGCACTGTGCTTTCCATGCCTACTGCCAAGCCGCCGATAACAGTGGTGGCGTGGCCGGTGCTGCTTTGCTGCACGATACTGTTCACCGGGCGCTTGCCCATGGCGGTGTAATACTCGGTGATGATGCTCATCAGCGTACCCACCACAAGGCCGACGATAACAGCATAGAAGATGCCCATAGCATCGAACGACACCCCGCGAATGGTGAAATTGCCCGCAGGCATAATCCACATTATCAAAAAGTACGAAGCCACTGCCGACACCACTACGGAAATGTAATTGCCCGTATTGAGGGCTCCTTGCACGTTGCCGCCTTCCTTTACACGCACACACAAAATGCCGATGAGCGAGGCAATGATGCCCATGCCCGCAATGGCCATCGGCAGAAAAATGGGCGAAAGACCACCGAACTGGTCGTTGGTCACGGTTACTTCGCGGCCCAGCACCATGGTGGCCAGAATAGTGGCCACGTAGGAACCGAACAGGTCGGCGCCCATGCCGGCTACGTCGCCCACGTTGTCGCCCACGTTGTCGGCGATGGTGGCGGGGTTGCGGGGGTCGTCTTCCGGAATGCCGGCCTCTACTTTGCCCACGAGGTCAGCGCCCACGTCGGCGGCTTTGGTGTAGATGCCGCCGCCCACGCGGGCAAACAAGGCAATGCTTTCGGCCCCGAGCGAAAAGCCCGTGAGCACCTCCAGCGCTTTCACCATTTCCTCGCCGTTGGCCAGGCCGCTGGGCACGAACATTTTATAGAACACAATAAACAGTGAGCCCAAGCCTAGCACCGCCAGACCGGCCACGCCCATGCCCATCACCGAGCCCCCGGAAAAGGAAACGTTCAGCGCGGTGCTGAGGCTGGTTTTGGCAGCTTGGGCGGTGCGCACGTTGGCTTTGGTGGCAATTTTCATCCCAATGAAACCGGCCAACGCCGAGAACACGGCGCCAATCAGAAAGGCGATGACAATGACGGGGCTGGAGTTGCCGCTGGCAGTACCCAGGTAAAAAAGGAAAGCGCCAGCAATTAACCCGAAAAGGGCCAGCACTTTGTATTCCGCTTTGAGAAAGGCAATGGCACCATCGGCGATGTAGCCGGCGATGGTCGTCATGCGCTCGTCGCCGGCATCCTGCTTGGATACCCAGCCGGCGCGCAACCACGTGTACAGCAACGCAAATACGCCCAACGCGGGCACTGCGTAAAGATATGGGGTCATAAGAAGCAAAAAAGGGTTGATGAAAGAACTTGTAATTAGCAAGCAAGGGTGCCAAAGATATAGGGCGGCATTACAATTCTCGCATCAAAACCTGATAAAGCGCTAGCATGCTGGCAATGTCCCGCTTATCCACCAATTCGTCGGGCGAATGCACATGGTCTTCGGGCGCCCCGATGAAGCACCAATCCCAGGGCGCGGCGGCATGCTGCAACTCTTTGGCATCGGAACCGCCGCTGCCTTCCACTTCCAACTGGTGGGGAATGCCCGACTGCGCGGCAATGGCCCGGATGCGGTCCACGTAGGCCCGGCGTGGAATCAGGGAATCGCGCAGCGAAATGGCACACCCTTGGCCGGCATGCACACCTTCGGTCACCCACGTGATGTCGGATATCAGCGCCTGCCGTACGCCGTAGGTTTCGTTGATAAACTTCGCCAGATAGGCAACCGAGCCACCGCCGTGCTCTTCCCAGCAGGAAAAAGCCACAATGCCATGCTCCAAGGTTTCGCAGAGGCGCAGCGCGTTCCACACCCCCAAACGGTTATCTAAGTAGCAACTTTGGATGGTAGTTTCGGTTTCGCGGAAGTCGCAATAGAACGTGAGCTCCGTGCCGCGGTCAATATCCCGGTGGAACGCGTAGCCCAATTCCCCGGTTTCCTCGGCTATGGTCAATGTGCAATCTATGTCTCCTTGCGAATCGTGCCCCACCAACCGGTAGCCGGCCTCGGCTTGGGGACCGCCAATTCGGACCAGTTGCTTGCCGTAGCGTACGGTAAAGCCGATGCTGTCGAGGTGGGCAAAGACGGCCGTGCGCGGCTGGCCAAAGACCAACAGCAAGCAGTCCTGGAACCGGTCCTCGGCGATGATGACCGGCTGGTGCTGCCAAGCGGCCTTGGCTTGCTGCACATAATCGAGCACAAAGCGCTTAAGAGCCACTTCGTTGCCAGCGGGTGCCGCAGTACGGCAAAGGGATTGCAACAGGTGCATGGGAAAAGGGAATTTCGTCCAAAGCTAGACCAAACTCCGTACTTTAGCAGGCCCGTTTGCCCTACCCTGAATTTGGATGGGACACGGCTAGGGTCCGCTTTCGATTTTCTACCTATGTTGCGTTCGCTGTTTTGTATCTGTTGGGGGCTGCTTTTTATGCCGCTGCTTGGCACAGCCCAGAAGTCTGATACAATGCGTACTCCGCCGCCCATGAAAACGGTGGCGCTCGATACGGTCGGCATTCTGCCTTCTGCCATCGACACCAAAGGCTGGCTTCTGCTCGACAAAGACATTCAGCAGGAGCTTGACGGCGCGGTTTACAACATTTACAATTTCAAATACGACAAAGCCGAAAAGCAATTCCGCTCGCTGCGGCGGCGCTACCCCAACCACCCCATGCCCTACTTCCTATTGGGGCTGAGCACGTGGTGGAAAATCGTCCCCACCAATATCCAGACCAAGCAGTACGACAAACCCTTCTTTGCTTATATGGACACGGCCATCACCAAGGCCCAGAAGCTGTACGACACGGATAATAATAACTACGAGGCCAGCTTTTTTCTATCCGCTGCTTATGGGTTTAGTGCCCGCATGCACGGCGAGCGCCACGATTGGCGCAAGGCTACGGTAGGTGCCCGGCGCTCGCTCAACTTCCTCAAAAAGAGCCAGGAAGCTAATAGTTTGAGTCCCGAATTTCAGTTTGGGCAGGCCTTGTTCAATTACTACGCCGTCTGGATTGGTGAAAACTACCCCTTGCTCAAGCCGGTGCTGCTTTTTTTCCCCAAGGGTGATAAGAAAGTCGGCATGCAACAGTTGCGCAGCGTAGCCCAAAATGGCTTCTATACTGCTACCGAAGCCCGCGTCTATCTCATGCGCATCCTCAAAAACGAGGAAAATAATGCCGAAGAAGCGCTGCCTGTTGCTCGTTCCTTGGCCACCACCTTTCCCGACAATGGCTATTTCCAACGCTTCTACGCTCACTTAGCCTACGACCAAGGCGAGTTCTCGGACTGTGAGCGAGTAAGTCGGGAAATCCTTGATAAGATAAATAAGGGCATGCCCGGGTACGAAGGAATCAGCGGGCGCTACGCCAGTTACTTTTTGGGGTATTTAATGCAAAACCGCTACCGCGATTTTGCCAAAGCCAAAGATTATTACCAGCGTTGCATCGTGTTTTCAGAAAGCACCGGTGATACCTCCGGCGGTTTCTATCTGTTCGCTAACATGAATCTGGCTCGCCTAGCTGTTAAGGAAAAGGACATAGCAACCGCCAAACGTTATTATACCGTCGTTGCAGATAAGGCTGCTCACAAGTCAGAGCAGTATAAAGAAGCGAAAGCTTGGCTTAAAAAATATGGGAGAGCATAATAAACATGGAATTAAAAGACTTATATATAACCCCTATATACTTGGCTATTATATACATAATAGCTTATCAAATACGTTCTTCGGTCACCAACAAATACACAGTTCGCTATTTTATCCCTGCTTTAACTGTGAAAATTATCGGCGCTATTGCGCTGGGCATTCTTTATCATACGCTCTACGGTGGTGACACCAACAATTACTATCGGCACGCTAGCATTATCTACCATGCCTTTGGAGACTCTTTTTCAGCAGGCTTTGAACTGGTAACTACTTCCGGCGACGTTACCCCTGCAATTAAGCAGTACACAGACCGAATGTGGTGGTTTGGACGCGGCAGCAATGAATACTTTGTAATTCGAGTCGCGGGAGTATTTGCCCTTCTTTCCTTTAATACCTATACGGTTATTGCCGTCTTATTTGCAGTAATTACGTTTAGTGGCATGTGGGTCATGTACATGACGTTTGCCAAAATTCGGCCTCAAGTATACAAGGAACTCGCCATCGCCGTATTTTTCCTGCCCTCCGTATTTTTTTGGGGTTCCGGCCTTCTCAAGGACTCTTTGTGTATGGGAGCCTTGGGGTGGTTGTTTTACACATTCTACCGTGGGGCAATCGAGCGTCGCAATATTCTCCGGTGTGCGATATTAGGCTCTGCCGCAGTGGCAGTTATCCTTTCTATGAAGGTTTACATTCTCCTTGCCTTCATGCCTCCGGCTTTACTATGGGTATTTAATGAGAGTACCAGTAAAATCAAGAGTACAGTTGTGCGTTGGATTGCAAAGCCTATCTTCTTAAGTGTTGGGCTTATGGTAGCAGGCTATGCCTTCGTCCAGATTTCCGCAGCCGATGCGCGGTTTAACATTGACAAAATTGGTGCTCAGAGTAAGCTGACAGCGGATTATCTGCAGGGTGTTAGTAACAAGGAGCAAGGTTCTGGGTACAATATTGGGGAACAGGATGGCACCTTAGGGGGCATGGCCAAATTGGCACCGCAAGCATTGGTAGTTGCGTTGTTCCGGCCGTTCATTTGGGAAGCCCGCAACCCCACGATGGCGCTTTCTGCATTGGAAGCGAGCTACTTTATTATTCTTACCCTTCGAATACTATGGCGAGTAGGAATTCTAAAAACCCTTACAGCCATCAGCACCACACCTGTTCTGACGCTCTGCTTCGTTTTCAGCTTGGTGTTTGCTATTTCAGTCGGAATTTCTAGTGGCAATTTTGGCACTTTGGTTCGGTATAAAATACCGCTAATGCCCTTTTATCTAAGTGGTCTGTACATATTACAAAGCATCACTCTATCTGCCAAGTCACTTGGAAATAGGTCGTCATTTCGGGTTGCTGACAACTCCCCCCAAATGGCACGAACTTCTTTTAACTGAACAATTTCAGGAAGGTTGGCGTGTTGGCCACTACTGAGTATCGCTGCTCAATGGTAGCACGGGCATTTGCTCCCAACGCTTGCCTGCCAGAGCCGTCGGTGAGCAACTTATTTAGCTGCATATGCCAGTCCGCTTGCTCGTAGCAAACGTACCCGTTATGGTCGTTCTGCACCACTTCGGTATTCATGCCCACTGGAGAAACTAGTGCCGGGATGCCTAAAGCCATGTATTGCAGTGCTTTAAAAGCGCACTTTCCTTTTGCCCAAGGGTCGTCTTGCAAAGGCATAAGTCCCACGTGGAACGTTAGCAAATCAGCAATTTCAGTTTCCTTCCGCCACGGCACAAAGCGCAACGAGCGTAATTTCAACCCTGGTGCTTGGTTGGATATAACCCGAAACTCGAAGTCTAGGCCCTCGTCTTCTAACTGAGCAAGTACAGGGATAATCGGCTCCAAGTACTTGAGCGTGGAGTGGGTACCGGTCCAGCCGATAACGAGCGGGCCAGGTGCCAGCTGGTCCCGCACCTGATTATGGAGATGCTCCGTATCGATGGTGGTGGGCATGATGACCACCGATTCGTTGTACTGCCGAGCATATGCCGCCAAATACGCATTCCCGCAACTAATACGATAGGCCCAACGGCATATGCTTGCTACTTTGTGGTGGTATTTGAGGCCAGCGGCCACTCGGTTTGCTTCCGATATATTTGGTATCCATATCGCGTCATCAAAATCGTAGATGATGCGCTTGCGCAATACTTTGGCTAAGAGCCATTCGAATATTGGTGGACCAAGCGGCGCAGCTTCCCGGTGGATGAAAATAAAATCGTAGTTAGGAGCAGCAAGTACGTGCGCTACGCGTCTTCCAAAACCGCGCATAATTCCCCACAGTTTGGCCAAAGTATGGCCCGACTTATATAATATAGCCCACGTATCCTCGTCGATGAACGAAGCGAGGCGATAGGTATGGCCATGGGCCTGCAACAGGTCCAAATACTGTTCAAAACGGAATCGCTGCGATGGCGCCTTGCCCTGGGGATAAGGCACTAAAAATAAAATTCGCACAGGTAAAATTTAGATGGTCTGATAAAAGCACAGTACTGCTTCTATAACACGTTGTTGGTCGGCGGCACTAAGTTCATAAAAAAGAGGCAAGCGCACCAGGCATTCCGCATAATGGTCAGCCCAGGGTAACTCGCGGCCATCATGCCGGCCCGTATAATAGGGGCTTTGGTGCAGTGACAGGTAGTGAAATACGGCTAAAATGCCGCGCTGTCTCAGGCTCGCAATCAACTTATTGCGTTCGGCCCGATTGCGACACACCAAATAAAATAGGTGGCCATTGTTAGTAGCATAATCTGGAACCACAGGTAATCCCACGCCTTGAATACGCAACGGAGCCAACTCCGTATAATAACGCTCCCAAATCGCTTTGCGCTGGCGCTGAATATCGGCCAAGTTTTCGATTTGTGCCCAGAGATAAGCAGCCGTAATTTCCGAAGGCAAAAATGATGAACCCACATCCACCCAATTGTACTCTACTGCTTCGCCCCGAAAAAAAGCAGACCGGGTGGTTCCTTTCTCTCGAAGGATTTCCGCCCGTTGCGCAAATTGCAAATCATTGAGCGCTAAAAGCCCCCCTTCACCAGCAATGATATTCTTGGTCTCATGAAACGAAAAGGCTGCCATAGCTCCCAAACTGCCCAAACGCTGCCCTTTATAGAAACTATCAATGGCATGAGCAGCATCTTCAATTACAGCAATCCCATGGAGTGCAGCCGTTGCGAGCACCACATCCATATCGCAAGCTATACCGGCATAATGCACTGGTACGATGACTTTGGTGCGTGATGTAACAAGCGATTCCAAAGCACCGGCATCCAGGTTTGGGTTTGCAGCAGTACTATCGGCGAATACGATTTTAGCACCTCTTAGCACAAAAGCATTCGCGCTGCTCACGAATGTGAAGGAAGGCACAATAACTTCATCGCCTGGGCCAATTTTGAGCAGCAATGCGGCCATTTCCAACGCATCGGTGCACGAAGTAGTTAGGAGAGCCTTTCGAAAGCCCCAATTTTGCTCGAAATAAGAATGCGCTAGTTGTGTAAACTGCCCATCACCCGAGAGCTTCCCGGAACGAACGGCTTGCTCGATGTATCGAGTTTCGTTGCCGGAAAAATAAGGTTTATTAAAAGGAATCAAACTCTCCATGCGTTCACCAAAGTTACGCCTTGCATTGCATTTTATATTCAATCACTACGAGAGCAGTCATTGCCGATTTGCGAACTAGGGTTACGGGCTAATAAGCTAATAAGAATAATTAGTGGCTATGAATGCTAGCCGACGCGCTTAGAGTTCGTGAAACCTCACGGTTACAGTGCCGATTACTAAATAAATGGTTGTAAAGGTCGCAGTTGTTTCGCATTCATCGGTGCGGTTAAGTTGCCATTTTTAACGCAACAAACTGATTGAGAGCAACCACTCCGAAAATGGGTAAGGGCATAAAATTGCCGTCTCTGAGCCTAGGGATAGCTTAAAATTGTCTTGTGCCTACCTTAACCTTTCGCCAGCCCAAACATTCGCTACACTCTCATACAGTAGGAGTCAAGCACGGCGTCGCTCTGGATTGGCTTTCATGAAGGCGAGGACGCTACCGGGAGCAGCGCCACAACTCCTAGTTGAGCCCTTCCCAGCATTCGGCTCGCTTACCGGCGGTAAAACGGGCATATACCCACGGAAACGATGGAAGGTAGCACGGTAGCAATCGCAACTGCTGCCGTTTTTAATCAGATCTATCGAGGCATTGACAATTTTCCAAATGGAGTACTTATAGCAGCGCAAATCAGGCACATTTTCTTATATACCTTGCCACTGGGTATCAGTCAGGCCCCTTTCGTACATCTTTGGTCGGATTTACTAAATGGCGCCAACAGATTCCCTTTTGTATGCAAGACCATTACTTTTCTTGACAGAACTTTAGGCCTCATTTAGTACAGATTTTAGCACATAATAAGCTCGTTCAATTTGAATAATATTTAAATATAATGATTAATAATAAAGGAATTTTTCTATCCGTCATTTGCCCGGTTTACCAATCCGAAGCAACGATTATTGAACTAGTAGCGCGTTTAATAAAAAATCTAGTAGTTATTTCTTCCAATTTTGAAATCATTTTGGTTGATGACTGCAGCCCAGATAATTCTTGGGATTTTATTAAAGAAATGACAGCCGCAGACACCAGAGTGCATGGAATGCGACTCAGTCGCAACTTTGGTCAACATCGCGCCATTACAGCGGGTCTTGATTGTTGTCGTGGTGAATATATAGTAATTATGGATTGTGATTTGCAAGACCGACCCGAAGAAATCCCAGCACTGTTTGCCGAATTAAACAAAGGCTATGACCTTGTAATGGCACGCCGTATCAACCGGCAAGATATATGGAGCAAAAAACTATTCTCTCGATTGTTTTATAAAATATTATCCTATCTCACAAACACGAAGCAGGATTCTTCGGTCGCCAATTTCGGCATTTACAATCGCAAAGTAATTAACGCAGTGCTTAGCATGCGTGAAAGCATTCGCTACTTTCCTGTCATGGTGCGCTGGGTAGGCTTTCGCATTGGTTATTTATCCGTAATGCATGCTGAACGCCCCATCGGCAATAGCAGCTACGTTTTAAATCAACGATTGCATTTAGGTCTAGAGGTAATTTTGGCTTACTCAGATAAGCCCTTAATACTAACAGTAAAGTTAGGTTTGATACTTTCAGGGGGAACATTTTTATTTATTCCCATCACATTGATACGTTATTGGAGGGGCTCCATTTCACAACCTGGGTACACGAGTTTGATTCTATCTATTTGGTTTTTCTCCGGCCTTCTACTGTCCGTTTTAGGGATGATAGGGCTCTATATTGGTAAAACATTTGAACAAGTAAAAAATCGTCCACTTTATATAACAGACGAAATAACAAATATTGCAGGCACATCAAATAAACAGGGATAACTATTTTCTTAAATTAACAATGACTCATATAAATAGAAGGCATTCTTAGCCTATGAACACTTTGCAATAAGCCTGCAGGGTGTTCATAATCGCGGGCCAAGCGCTTAGGAGGACCATTCCAACTCAGACTGAGTTCCACCATAGGTGGGGCTGTGCATCTATAACAGATACAATCCCCAAGCTCTTATGATATGTTATGTGGCTTATAATAATCAGCTATCCAAGGGGCAGTTGACAAATTTTTATATAATGCGACGATAGCTGTATGATTTTCGATTAATGCAACTAAGAAAGCAAAATTGCTTTCTAAATCAGCCCTTACTACTAAATAATTATTTTTGAAAAAGGATTTAGGAATGGCGATAAATACATTTTTAAGTATTAAATAAAGTGCCGATATGTATAGCCATGAAATTCCCATTGCAAACCGTTTACTTTCCTTATTTATCAACAATTTATAAGGCATTGTAAAACTAAAGCCTTTACCAAATCCTCTAACCATTTTCTTATAATAAGGCCAAGTCAGCCTAGGGCTTGTCATATAATGTTCAAAAACTAGCCTCTCATCATAATAAATATGGCCGCCATTCAAAATGATATTATAGCAAAGCTCAACATCTTCTGAACCATTCAAATTTTTACCTGTCCTTCCTTCACAAACACCTCTGTAACTCTGATTCCATAAGTTTTCGATGCATGATTTTCTAAATACAGACCCCGCAGTATATAAAAAACCTCTCACTAATGATATCTCGCTAGGCTTTCCTGGTCTTCCCTGGGGCCCAGTTGCATAGTTCTGCTTAAATTTTTCAAACCACTTGGGGGGAGTGGTTTCGCATACTGCTTTGCCTTGTCCACCCAGTGCTGCTATCGACTTATTACTTACCATGGCCTCGTAAGCAGTTTCTACATAACTAGAAATCAACCAATTATCATCATCGCAAAATAATATGAATTCGTATTTTGATTTTTGGATACCAGTTTCACGAGCTGCTGCAGTTCCAGGCGTAGGCTCAGAAATTACAGAGAAAGGAACATTGCTGTTAATCTTTGACCATTCGTTTAGTGCAAAGTTGAATGTGTTATCTGTTGAGCCATTATCAATTATTAGTATTTCCCACGGTACTGCAGATTTAAATTCTTGCCTTGATAGGTGGAGCAATGTTTCAGGAAGGCGTGTACTACTATTATAGCAACATATTACAACCGAAACTCCTTCTGGATTCCTATTCATAAAGCTCAAATTTTAAACTAAAAAGCATTACCGCTCAACGTAATTATGCAGTGAGATAACTAAGCCTTCCATTGTACTATAGCATTAATAGAATACAGCTATCACCACGAAATACGACAGGGACTTATTTACTTGCCCACAAATCGAAAGGGAATGCATCTAACAACTTAGTATGGTCAAATTCTTTGATGGGTTCTTGACCACCCATTTCCAAAGCTTGCTTTACTGTAGTTGCATATTGGATTTCACCTCTGCCAGTTCCAGACATATAATCATTATACTTAAAAAGGTCTTGATTATTAGAGACGCGTAAGTAACGTGCTGGAACTCCATAAGCCTCAGCTACTATAATTCCATGCAATGAACTTGCAATAATAAAGTCCGCTTCTAAAATCTTTGAAATGATAACATTCCAACTCCCCATAGGATCTATGAGATTTTCAGTACCAAGTTTTTTCAGCAAATTGTAGTCCCCGTGGTGAGGAACGACAGCATAGCTTAGCTTATTTGTGCGTTTAAATTTTGTAGGGAAAATATACGGCAGCAATAATGCAGGGTCTCCGTATACTTCTGGAACATGAATTCCACGTGCCCTTAAAAAATCACCAGTTAAACGGCCACGCACGGCTCGGACATCTAAGGTTTTAAACTTGTGGTCGTCTGGCCCAAAGCAACCATTTACACCCGACCCCCAAATAACCTCATTATCCTCAGCCAATTGCATAATGGAGCCTATAGCAAACATGCGATGTTTATTCGACGTCTCTTCCTCTAATGAAAACTCACGGCTAGCTAAAATTCTAGCAACAATCATTTTCGAAAGATGGTCGCCAAAATTCTGGGCAAGAGTCCACTGAGGGCGCCAGTAATATAACTTAATATGGTTGAATTCAAGTATAACATCCTGAGTATGCGGATACAAATCTTCAGGTTTAATACCTGCCGCTATTTTCACTCTATTGGATACTCTTTCCTTGAATTGCTTAAAGAATTTCTTATTCATGTCAGGTTGAATTTTTAATAGACATCTGAAATTGATGTCGCTTGTTTGACTTGTCCGAATTTTGATTATTTCAAAATATTATTGTCCTCATCTATTAGTAAAAACTGAATATCAGCTTTGTTAAAAAGTAAATATATTATTCTAATTACTTAAACTTATTGATTCGAGTGATACGTCGCTCCCCCGATATTAACAATGCCATTTTGAAATCAAATAATTAAAGCACTCACAAACCATTGAACTAACGGCGCAATTTACACTATTTTTTAATATCTCCTTAACCAATCAGTAGCGCCATCCTATATTTTGTTACTAAAAACTACGTAACGATTTGAGTAAAAATTTCAATTGTTGACGCTTTGAAATAGAAGCATACGATGAAAACTCACTTTGATTATAAATTTTCATGCTCCTAAAACCTTCAAGTGGCTGGCCGTAACAAACCTCAAACCATCTTACACCCAGGCCTCGCTGCAAGGCATTTTGGTTGAACAGAGGAAACTTTTCGTTATAACTCACCATTTTATACAACCACGCCTCAACTTCACTGAGTTGAATATCTTGTAATGGTTGTAGCATAGCTATTTTATTATAAATCTGAAGTTCCCGCGCTGTAAATGGAATCCCCCAACGGCGCAGCAAATTTTCTCTTACTACATCAGAGACATTCGCCCTTTCGTTTAGTACAGCTTTTTTTTGAATATGAGGTGGAACACGGTACTTAATAAGGGGGGCCTGAATAGTTGCAATGCGCAGTTGTCGGATGTAGCGGGCACAAAACTCATAGTCCTCAGTTTGTCGCAGAGAAGCATCATAACGCATTTTATGTTCGAAGAATAAGCTAGCACGCAGCATTGCCGATGGATTTCCAGTAGGCAGCGTAAATAATGTTAATACTTGTGCATCTTCTGGATGTGCTGGGTAACGATTCAGGTAATTGCTTGAACCAAAATTCTGCATGAAGCTACCAACCACATTCACTTCTGGATGCTTATCTAAATACGCTACCTGTTGAGCGAGACGTTCAGGATGGCAAATGTCGTCACCATCCATTTTTGCTATATATTCTCCACTAACATATTCTAACGCGATATTATCTGTTCCGGCCCGACCCATATTATGAGTGTTCACAATCACTTTCACTCTAGAGTCGGTGAATGCAAGTACACGTTTTACAGTATCATCAGTTGAGCAATCGTCTAATACTATTAATTCAAAATCTTTGAAAGTTTGCTGCAGGATGCTTTGAATCGTATTTTCAATATACAATCCAACATTATAAACCGGCAGGATTACAGATACTCTAAACATATGAGAGAGAAAATTCTGATTTAGTATCGACAGCGAACAGCTATATACCAACCAGCGATAAAGTTGCTGACTGATAACAACTGCTAAACAATAGCCTTAACTAATTCCTCGTATCGATGCTCTGCTATAATTTGCCCATCTCGCAACTCGTAAATTTTGTCGCAGTTTCGCAAAGTTGTTATTCTATGCGCAATGATTAAAATCGTAATTTCAGTTTCTGCGAGTTTATCAATTGCTTCATTTACTTCCCTTTCTGTTTCGTTATCAAGGGCACTTGTTGCTTCATCCAGCACCAGTATTTCGGTCTGCTTATAAAGCGCCCTTGCAATACCGATTCGTTGACGTTGACCACCAGAAAGTTTGGAACCCCTCTCTCCTACTAGGGTATTAATCCCTTCTGGCAAACCCGATACAAATGATTGTAATGAGGCCTGCTTAAGTGCATAATTAAGACGCTCTTCGTTCACATCGCTGTCCCCCAAGGTGATGTTGTCACGAATAGACCTTTGCATAAGGAACGTATCTTGCTTTACATATCCAATAATTCGATACCAAGCCAACAAATGCTGGGATGTTAATGGCTGGCCATCAACTAATATGTGACCACTCTGCTCTACATAAAAGCGCAGTAAGATATTCATTAAGGTCGTTTTACCAGAGCCTGAACTTCCGATAAATCCAATTTTCTCGCCCTTCTTAATAGTTATATCAATGGCTTTAACTGCTGACTTTGAAACGCCTGGAAAATTAAATGTAACGTCTTCAAAATGCAGAGTCTTCTTGAATGACACTGGCAATTGCTCCACAGGCGGAGTTTCATTATACTTCTTGTCTCGGTATAAACTCAAATTTTCTATTGCATACTGAGTTGTTTTCAACTGCATCATTGAGGTAATCATTCTATTAACCGATGGCATCAGCCTGTAAGCTGCTGCAGCGAATAGTCCCACCAAAGATATTAGAGAAGACGAACTACCAGGGCTAAAAATAGCATATAAGAAGATGGTTAATATTCCTAATATGGCGACCATTTCTATCATTTTCAATGGCAACATCGAGTACAAGTAACTCAAAGCGTCCAATCGCTGTACCTTTTCTTGATTATTAAGTAGAGAATCGCGAAATCGGTGTTGCTTATTGGCCAGTTTGATTTCTACAAACCCTGTGAACAAATCACCAATTATTCCTTGCGAGATTGGCCTTAGTCTATGGATTTCACTGCCAATCATCTGTGACCTGTTGCGCAATGCACGGTAAGTCAATAAGGTAGTAGGGACCAGAACAAGTGCTAAGATTCCGAATAGCAATGGTTTATAAAGAATAATACTTATAACGGTAACCAATACAATTGCCACTTCAGAGAAAAAGATAAATAGGGGACGCATTATCCCTCCAACAAAATTTCCAGGGATGTTGACAGTACTATGCATTAAATTTGGCGAACCTAAATCATTCAGATACCAAAATGGGAAATTTATATACTTGTTTATCTGTGATTTAATTACAGTTAATGCAATATTAGCTACAAATCGGTTTTGCATATAATTCACCCAAGTTGAAAATGCATTTTTAACCAAAAAGAAGACAAATATTATTATTATTAAGTAGAGCAAGAAAGTCCTCTCTGACTCAAATTCAAAGAAGTTGTATACCGGTGAGAATAGTTTACTTTTCTGAACTCCTCCTGGTTCAGCGGCTACCATCATTACTGGAACGAGGGATGCTAAACCCAATACATCCAAAAAAGATGTTATGAGCAGTAGCACCATCATCCATAATGCTTTTCGCTTTTGAGAAGGAGTTAGATAATATCTAATGCTATTAAGAGAACGCGCTATAATTCCGCCTTTCATATAATATTTTTTTTAATACGTCGTTGTTTAACCAACGATTAGAATCTGCAAATCTACGACTTTTATGGCTAAACAGTGCCGTTCGTTGCCATAAAATTACCTATATGATACGCTCAGTTCAGTGTAAAGCCTTCTATTATTAAGGCGTAAACTACCCATTTGACCCAATACGAACGGCAGTCGTGCTGCCTGAAATTGCCTTTTTGCGGCAATTCTCCACAATAAACAACAAAGTGATTGCTCGTTGCTGGTTACCGTACAACCTGTTTTGAAGATTTGCTACCTGTGGCATCTCGACGACTACAATGAGAGTGCTAAACACCCACTAAAATGCACTGAGCAAATAAATACGACTTTATAATTCACCTTATAATTCTATATATAACCACTCTATACTGAACGGCTTTTAACGTAACTACCGCTGTAGGTTGCCACCTATTTTGCTAATGAAAGGGCACCCCACCTTTCCAATATGAAACTTAGGCATATTGAGCAGATAAGCCGTCAGTATCCATTTGATGCACGATAAGAAGCATATTCTAATCATTATTGTGCGGAATCAATAAGCTGAACATAATTGGTTTTCTCTCCAGCTACGCTTACCCAATTACACCACGTACTACATATAAAGGCCGCTTGCGGGCTGCATCCAACCCCCGCCACACATACTCCCCAATTACTCCCAGAGCAATCATTTGGAAGGCTGAGACAAAGAGCAACACCACCATAAGAGTCGTCCACCCGGCGGGCTCGTTTGGGCTGACAATTTTTAGCGCAATGACGTAGAGGCCGTAGATGAGGGCGACTACACCCAATCCCAATCCCATTACCGATATGGCGCGGATGGGAACGAAGGAAAAAGCCATCAACGAGTCGATAAGGAGCTTTATCTTATTGGAGAGCGTCCAGCGTGACTTCCCGATGGTTCGTTTGCGGCGGGTATACGGAATGTTCACGTACGCAAAGCCCAACCATACCATCAGGTAAAACACGTTGGAGTTGCGCTCATGAAGTTTCAATACCTCGGCGGCGACCTGTTGATCGAAGAAGACAAAATCGAACCCTCCATCGGGAATGTTGCGGAGGGCCAGTTTTTTCATCAGCCAGTGAAAAACCTTAGCCAGGGTTTGTGCAAAGCCCGTTTCTTCACGGTCCTGCCGGTTGCCGATGACCAGTTTGAACCCCTGCTGCCAATGGGCATACATTTGCGCCATTAGTTCGGGTGGGTCCTGCAGGTCGGCGGTGATGACAGCGAGGCAATCGCCGGTGGCATAGGCCATGCCGGCAACGATGGCATTGTAGGAGCCTACATTGCCGGCCAAATCGACGATACGGATACGCCCGGGGAATAAGGACTGTGCTTTCTGCAGGGCACCGAGCGTGTCATCGCCCGAGCCGTCGTTCACGAATACGTATTCGAACGTGACTTCAGGGGGGAATCTTGCCTCATTTGCTACCAATTCACGAACTGTGACGGGGATATTGTCCTCGTTGAAATAGCAGGGAACAATAACAGAAAGTTTGGGCATAGAGGGCAGGTGCAGGCGCGGAATTTACAGAATATGGAGCTCGTAGTAATTCAAATTAAGCGACTTATTGGTGACTGCGAATGGCTGTTGCAACAGCCGCCACATGCCTTTCGCTCATGCCTGGCCACATGGGTAAGCTTAGGCAGGTAGCCGCCAGTTCTTCAGCAATCGGAAAATTTCCAACTGATAGCTGTAAGGATTGATAAGCTTGTTGCAAATGAGGGGGAATGGGATAATGAACCAGCGTGCCGATGCCGTGGCGGGTAAGATGCTGCTGCAAACCGGCACGGTCGGGCGTGTGCACCACGTAAAGGTGGTACACATGCGTGGCCCCCGCGGCCACGCTGGGCAAGCGCAGGCCGGACACATCCGTTAAATACTGCTCATACCACGCGGCTATCTGCTGGCGCTGGCGCGTCCATTCTGGCA
This sequence comes from Hymenobacter jeongseonensis, assembly GCF_015694725.1. Lineage (GTDB taxonomy): Bacteria > Bacteroidota > Bacteroidia > Cytophagales > Hymenobacteraceae > Hymenobacter > Hymenobacter jeongseonensis. The sequence continues at coordinate 330,616 of NZ_JADQDQ010000002.1, forward strand.
GGACTGGCAATTTTACCCGCAGCAAGGCAGCCTGGAGTTCATCCAAGCGAGAGTTGAAGCCGATGGTTTCATTATAATATTTTTGCTGGGAACCGTAGTTCCGCAGCACACGCACTTTTTGGGCGAGGCGTTCGTCGTCGGTCGTGATGGCGCCGGCGTCGCCAAGGGCTCCTAGGTTTTTGCCGGGGTAAAAGCTGGTGCCGTTAATGTGGCCGTAGCTGCCCGTGGGTTTTCCGTTGAAACCCGCTCCCTGTGCCTGAGCATTATCTTCTATTACAAACAGTTGGTAATCAGCAGCTAAGTGCATGATTTCGGTCATGCGGCAAGCTTGACCGTAGAGATGTACTGGCATGATGGCGCGGGTTCGCGACGTTATGGCGGCGGCTATACGGTCGGGGTCGAGGTTGCTGGTAGCAAGGTCGGGCTCAACGGGAACGATGGTGGCACCTACTTGCGTAACAGCCAACCAAGTAGCGATGTAGGTATTAGAGGGAACGATTACTTCATCGCCTGGCCCAATTTCCAAGGCGCGCAAGGCTAGGGCTAAGGCGTCGAGGCCATTGGCTACCCCCACGGTATGAGCCACTCCATTGAAAGCCGAATACTCCCGTTCAAACTGGTGTACCTCTTCTCCCAACACGTACCACTGCGAATCGAGGACACGGGTAAAGGCTTGCGTTAGCGCGCCGCTTAGTGGCGCATGCTGGGCCTCAAAGGAAAGAAACGGGACATTCATGCCGCAAATTTAATGGCCATGGCACGCCATGACGTGCGTGGTGGCTCCGAACCGGAAGCCAAGCTTTTCGCAAGTGCGGAAAACGGCGTGGTTGGTGGCTTGGGTAGTCATCAGTACCGCTTCCAGACCAAGTAGCCGCGCCCGATGCAGGGTTTCGGCGACGAGCTTTGTGTGCCAGCCCCGGTTGGCTGGGCCCACGGCCGTGAGCAGCACCCGCGAAATTTTTGCCTGCAAAGCGCTTGAATCTTCGGGCAGGTCGCTGATTGCTAAAAAGGAATCCACCGCCAATCCGGGCACGTCCGGGACCAAAACCGTTGCGGCAAGTGTGCCAGTTACGGTGTTTTCCGCGTAGCGGGCTAAGTAAGCATCGGCCCGCGCTGCCCCAAACCAGGCGTCGGCATGGAATCGGTCGTAGGGATTGCGGGCAGCGGCGGCAATTTGGCCAATGTGCGTAGCTTCATCCAATCTGGCGGGCCGCACCGGGTACCGCGGAAAATCGACATCGTGCAACTGGTCATGATAAAAAGTGGTGCGCGTTTCAACCAATCGCCAGCCAGCAGTCGTCAGGCCCTGCAATAGTCGAATGTCTTCAGCCGGCACGATGCTGAAGGCGTAAAATGCGCCCTTGCGTGCGGCAAAGTGATGGCGCAACGCCGTGGCCGACTCAGCAAGCGCCTCCAACGTTGTTTGTGCAGCAAAAAGCCCGGTGAACAAGCGGAATACAGGCGTCCCGAAGTACTCGGTATCCCAGGCCAATTGCTGAAACAACCACCGTATGTCCACTGAACCAGTGCTCGTGCAATGGATTTCCTGGCCGGCTTTCTGTTTCCAGCGAGCGGCCGCTCCCGTACCAAATACCTGCTGTTGCAACTCTCCCGAAAGCTGACGCAGAAAATAATAGGGCGAGTAGTACGCCAGCTCGGCTGCACGGGCCGCCACCAAGTGGCCTAATTCTGGGGTGACCATCGCTGACGGAATTCCTGAAAATCCCGAATGTAATCGGCTTCCTCGTAGGGCTGCGATGCCAAGGCAAGTTGCACCGCGGTGTGTGAATACTGCATGGTATGCCAAACGCAAGGCGGCACGTAAAGCCCCACAAAAGGGTCTTCGAGCCGGAATATTTGAATATCCCCGTTGGCTTGCTCGGTAGTAACGATAATGCGGCCGGCCACGGCAATGAGCACTTGCTCGGTACGGTGGTGCGCATGGCGGCCCCGCAGGATGCTTTCGGGGGTGTGATACGTCCAAAAGACCCGCTGCATAGCAAAGGGCAGCGGGTCTTTCGTGTTTTCACCAACGGAGATATAACCGATATCCGCAGCGCCCAACTTCGGAAACTGAATCAGATAGGGAGCGGGATAATCGGCCATGCCGTTCTACTTGACGTGCTCTTTGAAATATTCCAGCGTGCGGCGCAGGCCTTCGGCACGGTCGATTTTGGGTTCCCAACCCAGAATTTCCTTTGCTTTGGTAATATCCGGCCGCCGCTTCATGGGGTCGTTTTCGGGCAAGGCCTGGTAGGTCGGTTTAAACTCTACACCGGTGAGGCGAGCAATTTCTTCCCCGAATTCCTTAATGGTGATTTCTGAGGGGTTGCCAATGTTGACGGGCAGATGGTAATCGCTGAGCAACAACCGGTAAATGCCTTCCACCAAATCATCTACGTAGCAGAACGAACGGGTTTGCGACCCGTCGCCAAATACGGTCAGGTTCTCTCCCCGCAGGGCCTGCGAGAGGAATGCTGGCAGTACGCGGCCGTCATCGAGGCGCATGCGCGGACCATAGGTATTGAAAATGCGGATGATGCGCGTCTCCAGGCCGTGGTGGTTGTGGTAGGCCATGGTGATGGCCTCTTGGAAGCGCTTGGCTTCGTCGTAGCAGCCGCGCGGGCCCACGGGGTTTACGTTGCCAAAATACGTTTCTACCTGCGGATGGATTTCGGGGTCGCCGTATACTTCCGAAGTGCTGGCAATCAGCATACGGGCGCCTTTCACCCGGGCCAGCCCCAGCAAATTATGCGTCCCCAACGAACCCACTTTCAGCGTCTGAATGGGAATTTTAAGGTAGTCAATCGGCGAAGCGGGCGAGGCAAAGTGCAGGATGTAATCAAGTTTGCCCGGCACGAATACAAATTTGCTGACATCGGACTGGTGGAACTCAAAGTCCTTGTTCCCGAACAGGTGCTCGATATTCTGGAGCGAACCCGTAATCAGGTTGTCCATGGCGATGACGTGGTAGCCTTCGGCGATAAATCGGTCGCAGAGATGCGAGCCTAAGAACCCAGCTCCGCCAGTGATAAGGACGCGTTTTTTTTCTTCAGTATTCACCATGTAGCACAAAACGGGGCGAAGCATCTTATCACGCTTGCACAATTGAGATTAAGATTGGAGACCAAGGTGGCGATGATAAGTTGCTCCCTTCGGCGGAATAACATTTAAACAGAACTAAGAAACAGCCGGCTCGTGGTGCTCGGTTCTTACGCCGATGCAGTGGTAAGCAAAGCCCAAGCTTTTCAGCTCGTTGGCCTCGTAGATGTTGCGGCCGTCAAAAATCACCTTTTGCTTCATCAAACGGGCCACTACGTCAAAGTTAGGGGAGCGGAAATCGGGCCATTCCGTCACTACCAATAGTGCATCGGCGTCGATGAGGGCCGCAAACTCGTCCTTCGCATACGTAATGGAATCCCCTAACGTATGGTGTGCTTCGGGCATGGCCACGGGGTCGTAGGCCGTGACAATGCAGCCTGCAGCCAGCAATTTCTCGATGATGACCAAAGAAGGCGCTTCCCGCATGTCATCGGTTTTGGGCTTGAAGGACAGACCCCAGACAGCCATTTTCAAACCCCGCAACTCGCCCGCGAAGTGACGGCTTACTTTGTCGAAAAGCACCGATTTTTGTTGCTCGTTTACTTCTTCTACGGCGCGCAGTACCTGCATGTCGTAGCCGTTTTCCTTGGCGGTTTTGATTAACGCTTTCACGTCCTTGGGGAAGCAGGAGCCGCCGTACCCAATGCCGGGGTAAATGAACTTGGTGCCGATGCGGGCATCGGAGCCAATGCCCTGCCGCACTTTGTTGACGTCGGCGCCCATGATTTCGCAGAGGTTCGCCACGTCGTTCATGAAGCTGATTTTGGTCGCGAGCATGGAGTTTGCCGCGTACTTCGTCATCTCAGCCGATGGAATGTCCATAAAAATAATGGGGTGACCGTTGAGCACAAAGGGCTTATACAACTTGGTCATTACCTCTTCGGCTCGCGGCGAAGCAACTCCTACCACAATGCGGTCGGGCTTGAGGAAGTCATCGATAGCGGCGCCCTCTTTCAGGAATTCCGGATTAGAAGCCACATCGAACTCTAATTCTACGCCGCGCTTTTCCAGCGCTTTCTCAATTTCCGCCCGCACTTTGGCCGCCGTTCCCACCGGAACGGTGCTTTTCGTCACGATTACGCCGTAGCTGCTCATGCTTTCGCCAATGCCCCGGGCCACAGCCAGTACGTACTTCAGGTCGGCCGAACCGTCTTCGCCGGGAGGAGTGCCTACGGCAATGAAGGCGACATCACAGTCCTGAATGGCCTCTGCCAAACTGGTAGAAAACGTAAGCCGGCCCTTCTCAACGTTGCGGCTCACCATTTCCTCGAGGCCAGGCTCGTAAATGGGGAGAATGCCCTGATGAAGATTATCTATTTTTTTTTGGTCAATATCGACACAAACCACATCTATGCCGACTTCGGCAAAGCACGTACCCGTTACCAAACCAACGTATCCGGTTCCAACAATTGCAATTTTCATAAGCTGCCTAAAGCCGAGGAGTTAATAATTTATTAAGCAAATTTAGTCTTCTACGCTTCAACTGAGTTCGAATATGCTGGCAATCCCTTTTTACTTCCTCAACAAAGCCAGCCGTAACCGCCTATTTGTGAGCAATTAAACATCACAAATGAACAGTAAATATCTCAAAAACATAGTTTTGCTTTTGCAGAAGAATTCTTTCCTCTTCATCGTGCCCCTCGAATTGGTAGGGAGTAAATTTCATGAAGTACGGTACTGAGGAAACCACCCGGCCTATGCGCGGCCGAGGGGCTAGGTAACAGCGTAACGGGTAGAGGTAGGCAAAATTCACTAATTGAAAGCGTGGCTGCTTGGCGGTAGGCTGGTTGCGAAGACGCGGCCCAAATACCCGATACGTAATAAGGCCACGTCCGCAAGCCGTCGTTTCAATGCTTTCAATCTGCCGGGCATCGTGAATTCCGTGAGCGTAGGCAACATCGCCGGGGTATTTAACGGCTCGGTAGACCAAACTGAAGGCCCCGAAGTGCCACAGCGCTACCATCACACTGCCCACCTGCAAGATGCGTTTGGCAGCTTGACACTGGCCCGCTACTTGGCTCAGGGCAGCTACTGCTGCCAACACAATAAAGGGTACGAAGAAATGTACGATACGGCCGTAAAAAACCAGACTATGGCCAAACTGAACCGCGGCCGCATAGCCTACCCAAGCGCCGAAGACGATGAGTAATAATATTAAGAGTAATGGGTTATCAGATACTTTTTCGCTACGTGGGGCAACCAATACGGGCAGTTGGCGAATGCTTAGGACCAATCCTATTGCAGCTAGCAGTAGCAGCCCCGCCCCTACCGCGCCTTCAACTTGCCAGAAATACTTGGCGATGAAACTAAATCCCTCCGCATAGCTGCCTTGGGTGATGGTGGTGGCAATGTAGCGGCTACTAGCGAAGTAGGAAGTACCGGAAAGCTGGGCGAGGATTTCAAACAGCCCCAGCAGCACGAACAGCCCCGCCAATTGCGCCGCAATGGGTTTAAGCTGAACCACTTTAAAACGGCGTTCTCTTCGATACGCTGGAGCTGCTGCGAACACCAATCCAAGCCCCAACAGCACCAGTACCCCCATAAAATAGCCCGGATACACCAAGTAGCTAAATCCCGAAAGCAGGCCGACCAGTCCCTGCCGACTGTTGGCATGGCACTCGGGTTGCGAAAGCAACAGCCACAACGCCAGCAGGAAAAAAAACAGCGCATGGTCATACGGCAGCAGATGCCGCAGGTACACGTTGGTATTTACCAAGCTTGAGTACAGCGCCACGCCTGCTAGGGCAAAGCCGACGGTGAAAAACTGTCGGTAAATCTTATACAGCAGCAGCGCATTCAGGCCCAGAATGAGCACATTGAACGCCTGCGGCACTTGCAAAGAAGGAGGTGCGTTCGGGTTGAGATTAAAAAGTACTAGCAAAGCGGCTTGGCCTAGGCCCGGTATCACACGCCAGAGGCCATCGCCGGGGCGGGCTCCCATCGAGTTGATAGCTTGCAGAAAGTCGCGGACGTGGCCCTCGCCCAACGAGCGCAGGCCAAGCATGGCGGTGATGTAGCGACGCTCGTCCACGAACGCCATGGTGCCCGTGCCAATGAAGCTCAGCCGAAACAATGTAAGGACCACCATCGCTAGTACGCCAAGCTGCTGGAGCCGGCCCAACTGCTGCCACCACCGTATCAGCCGCGCTACCACGGCCTTAGGCCATATACTGCTTCCACCAGGTCTGGAACACGATGAGGCCCCAAATGCGGGCGTGCACGTCGCCCGGGTTACGCGAAAAGAGTTGGGTTTTGAGGGCGCGAATGGCGTCTACGTCGAAGATGCCCTGGCTTTCGATAAAGTCGTCGCGCAGCAGGTCGTCCTCAATGAGGGACCGCAGTTCGCCGCGCATCCACTTCAGCAAGGGTACTTCGAAGCCGTGCTTGGGCCGGTCGTAGAGTTCCACGGGCAACTCGGAGCGGAAGGCATCCTGCACGATGCGCTTTTTCATGGTCGCGTCCACCTTGCTGCTCACGGGCAGCGAGAAGGCGAAATTGACCACTTTGTAGTCCAAGAACGGCGTCCGCACTTCCAGCGAGTTGGCCATGCTCATCAGGTCCACCTTGGTGAGCATGTCGTAGGGCAGCACCAGCTTCATGTCGGTGAGCAGCACCTCGTTGAGGTCGCCGTCGGCGTGCAGGTCTTCCAGGATGTCTTTCCGGCGCTTGACCAGGGCTTTTTTGCCCACTTTGCGGCGGCTGGCGGCGCTCAGCAGATTGCGGGCATCCTCGGCCGAGGCGAAGCTGGCCCAGTCCCAGTACCGGTCCTTCACGCCGGCGAGCATGCCCCGCGAGAAGCGCTGGAATTGCCGCACACGATTGCCAATAAAGCTGTTGCGCGACTTAGGCAATACGTCCCAAAGAAAGCCCAGCCCCGTGACGGCTTCGGCCTTGAAACCGCCCTGTCGCACCTTAAATTCGCCCATGTGCTTGTTGTAGCCGCCAAACATTTCGTCGGCACCGTCGCCGCTCAGGGCCACGGTTACTTTCTGGCGGGTGCGCTGGCTGAGGATGTACACGGCCAAGGCGGAGGAGTCGGCAAACGGCTCATCCAGGTACGCCAGCATGTCGTGAATGTGCTCGTAGAGGTCGTTGTTCGTCAGCGAGAACACCGTGTGGTTCGTCTTATGACGGGCCGCCACCAGATTGGCGTACTTGGTTTCGTCGAAGAAAGGCTCGTCTTTGAAGCCAATGCTGAACGTGTTGAGGTGGGGCGTGTGGCGGGCGGCCAGGGCCGTAATCACGCTCGAATCGATGCCGCCGCTGAGGAAAGCCCCCAGTGGCACGTCGGCCACGAGGCGGCGCTGCACGGCACCGTCCATCAGCTCTACCAGTTTGTGCTGCTGCTGTTCGTAGGTGAGCTTGTTTTTGGCAACTTTTTTGGCGTCGTAGGGAATCTTGTACCACGCTTTGCCCACCACCTTGCCGTCCTTGATGTAGAGGTAGTGGCCGGGCAGTAGCTTTTTCACACCCTTAAATATGCTAGCCGGCCCAGGAATGTAGTTCAGCTGCAAATACTGGCTCAGTGCCACAAAATCAAGCTTGCGCGGCACGCCCAGCGCCATCATCGACTTCATTTCCGACGCAAAAAACAGCTGGTCTTCGTCGCGGTAAATGAGCAGCGGCTTCACCCCAAACCGGTCGCGGGCAATGAAGAGGGAATTCTCTTCCTTGTCGAAAATGGCCAGACCAAAGAAGCCGTTGAGCTTTTTGATAAAGCTGCGGCCTTCCGTGATGTAGAGCTGCAGAATAACCTCGGTATCGGTTTGGGAATGAAACTGACAGCCGCGCTTTATCAGCTTCTCCCGAAGCTCGCGGAAGTTGAAGATTTCACCGTTGAACACGATGGTGTAGCGCCCCGCCGCGTCGGACATGGGCTGGTTGCCATCGGCCGAGAGGTCGAGGATGGCCAGCCGGCGAAAGCCCAACCCGCACCGGTCGTACACGAAATGGCCCTCCGAGTCGGGACCGCGGCGAATGATGGCATCGGTTGATGCTTGCAGGTTGTTCAGCGACTGACGACCCGTTTCCGTAAAGGCAAATACTCCAGTAATTCCACACATAGTAGCCAGCAAAAGTACGACTCCGCAACCTAAAGGCCAGCCGTAAGGTATTGTCAGTAGAGTAAATTAAGTACGATTTCTACCGACTTCGCCGCCTTTACGGATTTTTAGCCCAACGGTGGGTCCCGTAATCGTGCCCTGTTTAGCCCGCACCAGCGCAATTGCCTGCCGTGCATCACTTCATTTTCAATCCCACCAGCTTCCCTCTCCATGGACCTTAACCAGCAATTCCAGGCCGCGGCCGACCAAGTCAACAACCTGCCCGGCGATGCCGCCGCCGCCCACATGACCGAGCTTTACGGCCTCTACAAGCAAGCCACCGAAGGCGACGTGAACATGAAATCCGGCGAAGTAGACCCCAACGCTGCCGACCAGGCCAGCGGCCCCGCTGGCCTCTCGCAGGCCCAGTGGGACTCTTGGAACCAGTTCAAAGGCGTGCCCGAGGAGGAAGCCAAACGCCGCTACGTGGCCCGCGCCGCCGAAATAACGGGCGAAGCCCCCACTGGCACGGCTTCCGGCACGGTAGCAACCGATGTGGCCACTGGCACTCCCACCGGCCAAAGCACCGGCGGCCTGCGGGGCGACATCAGCTCCGGGGCCCCTTACGGCGGCGAAGACCTGCTCAAAGGGCAGCAATAAAACGAAAGTCACGGCGCCTGTGAAGCTGTGACTTTGCGAAAGTTATAGAACAAGAAAGCCGGTCCCTAGCAGGGCCGGCTTTCTTGTTTCGGCGCTGCCATCAAAGTGCAGTGAAGTGTTCAGTTTAGAGAGCTGCGCGAAGCGAGCGGCAACCCCGATTGCGCAGTATTATTGCTAACCAGAACCATTGTACTGCTCTCACCCGACTATTAAGCCTGCTTGCATTTATGAACCGTCGTCTTTTCCTGAATCGCGGGGCCCTGGCCGCTGTCACTGCCGCACTACTGCCCGTGGCAGCCTGCCAAACTGCCCCGGAGAACACGGCCGGTGAGGTAGCTTCTGGCGCTTCTGATGCCAACGACGCTGCTTTTGCCTTGTATGAAGCCACTGTGGCCGACCTGCAGGACCGCATGGGCAAAGGCACCGAAACCGCTCGCAGCCTGTGCGAAAAATACTTGGGCCGCATCAAAGATTTGAACGAGCAGGGGCCCATGCTGCGCGCCGTTATCGAAACCAACCCGGAGGCGTTGACCATTGCCGATGCGCTGGACAAGGAGCGCAAAGCCGGCAAGGTGCGCGGCCCGTTGCACGGCATTCCGGTGCTGATTAAGGACAACATCGACAGCGGCGACCAGATGATGACCACAGCCGGCGCATTGGCGCTGGCAGGCCATAAGGCCAAGCAGGATGCATTTATCGTCCAGAAGCTGCGGGCCGCCGGCGCCGTGCTGCTGGGCAAAACCAACCTGAGTGAATGGGCCAATTTCCGCTCCACGCACTCGGTGAGCGGCTGGAGCAGCCGCGGCCGCCAAAGCCGCAACCCTTACGCCCTGGACCGCAGCACCAGCGGCTCGAGTTCCGGCTCGGGCGCAGCCGTGGCAGCCAACCTGTGCGCCGTGGCCATTGGCACCGAAACGGACGGCTCGGTGGTATCGCCGGCCTCGTGCAACGGCTTGGTGGGACTCAAGCCCACGGTAGGATTGCTGAGCCGCAGCGGCATCATTCCCATTTCCAGCACCCAGGACACGGCCGGCCCTATGGCCCGCACCGTGCGCGACGCGGCGTTGCTGCTCGGGGCGCTGCAAGGAGCCGACCCGGCCGACCCGGCTAGGCTGCCCATTCCGGCTGGTTTACCCACCGATTATACCACGTTCCTGAAAGCCGACGCCCTCACCGGCCAGCGCCTGGGCGTTGAAAAAGCCCACCTGAACGGCCCGCCAGCCGTAGCGGCATTACTGAAAGAAGCCGTCGCCCTGCTGAAAGCCAAGGGCGCCACCATTGTAGAAATTGACTTGGTGAAGCAGACCAACCCATTGGGCGAGGCCGAATTCGACGTGCTGCTGTACGAATTCAAGGACGGCGTGAACAAATACTTGGCTAATGCCGGCGCGGCCGTGAAGAACTTGGCCGACATCATTGCCTTCAACACCAAAAACGAGACGGTGGCCATGCCGTTTTTCAAGCAGGAAATTCTGGTCAACGCCGAAAAAACCGACGGGCTGACCAGCGCCAAATACAAAGCCGCCGTGCAAAAAACCGTTACGGAATCACGCAAGGCCCTGGGTGGCCTGCTGCGCGACAACCAACTCACGGCCATTGTGGGCATCACCACCGGCCCGGCTTGGTGCATCGATTGGGTGAATGGCGACTATTCCACGGGCGTAGATTTTTCGTCGCCCGCGGCTATGGCTGGCTACCCGCACCTTACCGTGCCCATGGGACAGGTGCTGGGGCTGCCGGTAGGCTTGTCGTTCGTGGGCCCGGCATATGAAGAAGGCCGTTTGCTGGCCCTGGGCTACGCGTATGAGCAGGCCAGCCGCAAGCGCGCCGCCCCTACCCTGCGGCCTACGGTGAGCGGAGAAAAGGTTGCCTGATAAAAACAACGTCCGTCATCCTGAGCTAGCTTAGAATGACGGACGTTGCCAATAAAAGCCTAAAATATCTTCCCCGGGTTCAGAATCCCGTGCGGGTCGAATACATTTTTGATGCCGCGCATCAGGTTCAGGTTGGTTTCGGCCAAGGCGATGCCGATGTAGCCTTTCTGCACCAAGCCGATGCCGTGCTCGCCAGAAATGGTACCGCCCAGCTTTACGCACAGCTCAAAAATCTCGGCGATGGGCTGGCGCAGGCCTACGTTCCACATGTCGTCGTCGATGTCGCCGCGGATGATGTTGACGTGCAGGTTGCCGTCGCCGGCGTGGCCGTAGCACACGCTCTTGAAACCGTAGCGGGCCCCGATTTCCTTCACGCCTTTCAGCAGCGTAGGCAGTTCGGCGCGGGGTACCACGGTGTCTTCTTCTTTATACACGGAGTTGTAGCGCACCGAATTGCCGATGTTGCGGCGGATTTTCCAGAGTTCGTCTTTCTGGGTGGCGTTGTCGGCCAGCAGAATTTCGCCTACGTCGTAGTGCTCCAGCACGCCGTACACCTGCTCGGCTTCCTTATATAGTTGGTCCAGGTCCTGGCCGTCGAGCTCGATGAGCAAGTGGGCCGTGATGTCTTCGGGCAGCGTAAGGGGAATTTTCAGGTAGTCGGACGACCAGGCAATGGCTTCGCGCTCCATAAATTCCATCCCCGACGGGATAATGCCCGCCCGAAACACCGCCGAAACCGCTTCTGCCGCCTGCGCTTCCTGCCGAAAGGGCACCAGCATCAGAATATTATGTTGCGGGTAGGGCAACAGCCGAAACACCACCTGCGTGATGATACCCAGCGTGCCCTCTGAGCCCACCATGAGTTGCGTCAGGTTGTAGCCGGTGGAATTTTTGAGGGTATTGGCAGCCGTCCAGATGATTTCGCCGGTGGGCAGCACCACTTGCAGATTGAGGACGTAGTCGCGGGTGGTGCCGTATTTCACGGCCTTGGGGCCGCCGCTGCTGTGGGCCAGGTTGCCGCCCAAAAAGCAGCTGCCCTTGCTGGCCGGGTCGGGTGGGTAAAAAAGACCTACCTCCTTCACCGCGTTCTGAAACGCCTCGTTTACCACGCCCGGCTCCACGGTGGCTTGCAGGTTGCGCTCGTCAATCTGAATGATTTTATTGAGCCGCTCGGTGCTCAGCAACAAGCCGTGGTGGATGGGCAGGGCCCCGCCGCTCAGGCCCGTGCCCGCGCCACGGGGCGTGACGGGGATGCGGTGCTCGTGGCACAGGCGCATGATGTGGCTGATTTCGTCGGCATTGGCGGGGCGCAGCACCACATCGGGCGCGAAATGCAGGTCTTCGGTGTGGTCGCGGCCGTAGTCTGCGTAGGCATCGGCGGTTGCCGCGGCCTCGGCCCGTTGGGCGGTGAGGACGTGCGCGGGGCCCACGATGGCCTCAAACGCAACAATTAATTCGGGAGTCAAGGCGTTGAACGGCATCGGCGGATAAACTGGACAGGCCGCGTAAACTATATTTGCAGCCAATGGGGAGGGTGACAACGAAGATACTACCGGCATTGCTGCTGACTTTGCTCTGGCTGGCCGGCTGCCAACAGAAGCTGAACTACCGCGACGGCCAATACCGCTCGGCCCGCGAAATGGTACGCCTGAAGAAGAGCGGCCGCTATGCCGCCACCCGGCCCACCGGCAAAGCCAAAACCATTGGCAGAACGCCCAGCGGCAACAAAACCAAGATTGTCACCAAACGCACCCCTCGCCCGGGCAGTGCCACCGGCACCCTGGCCTCGGTGATTGAGGCCGCCCGCTCCTACCAGGGCACCCCCTACCTCTACGGCGGCACCACGCGCCTGGGGCTCGACTGTTCGGGACTGCTCCAGTTGTCCTTTGGCGAGGCGGGCGTGCGCATCCCGCGCTCGTCAAACGAGCAAGCCGTGTGGGGAATCCCGGTGCGCACCACCGAGTTGCAGCCGGGGGATTTGGTTTTTTTTGGCGGTTCGCCGGGCAGCCGCACCATCACGCACGTGGGCATGGTAACGGTGGTAGATAATGAGGGCGTGGATTTTATCCACGCTTCAACTTCCTTGGGAGTAGTGGAAAACAGCTTGGAATCCGATTATTACCTCAGTCGTTTTATTCGAGCTGTTCGACCTCAACTGTGAAATCAGACCGCTACCTTTGCGGCGTAAACGGTCGAGTGTGCCGAAAAAGATAAATAGTAAAATTGTGGTAATGCCGGCCTTTCCCGCCTGCCGTACCTTTGCACCGCTTTTCACCAAGCTCACTAATTCCACCAACTTTTTTTCGTATGAATAATTTACGTTTACGCCACTTGTTGCTGTTGGCGTTGATGCTCTTCACTGCCCGCCTCGGCTGGTCTCAGGGCGCCACCACGGCGGCCATGAGTGGAGTAATCACCGACAAGGATGGTATGGGCCTGCCCGGTGCGACTGTTATTGCCATCCACACCCCTACCAACACGCAGTACCCCGCTCCTACCAATTCGGAAGGCCGTTTCAACATTCAGAACATGCGGGTGGGTGGTCCTTACACGGTCCGCGTCACCTTCGTTGGTTATAAAGACGTGGTGCGCGAAGGCCTGAGCCTCTCATTGGGCCAGAACCTGCGCTTCGACCAGAAGCTGAGCGATGCGACCACCGAACTCTCGGAAGTAACCGTGAGCGGCCGCCGCGACCCCATCATGAGTGCGGACCGCACCGGCGCTAGCACCACGGTGCAGCGCGAAACCATTGAGCGCTTGCCCACCCTGAACCGCTCCTTGGGCGATTTCACCCGCCTCACCCCGCAGGCCAACGGCCAGAGCTTCGGCGGTCGGAACAGCGGTTTCAACAACATCACCATCGACGGTGCCATCTTCAACAACGCCTTCGGTCTGCAATCGACGGTAGGCGGCCAGGCCGGCGCCCAGCCCATCTCGCTGGACGCCATCGACCAGATTCAGGTGAGCATTGCTCCGTTCGACGTTCGTCAGGGCTCCTTCACCGGTGCCGGCATCAACGTCGTAACCCGCTCGGGCACCAACAAAATCTCGGCTTCCATCTACGACTTCTACCGCAACCAGGACCTGGTAGGCAGCAAGGTTGGCGACGTGACGTCGGACTATCCTAAGTTCAACCTGAACAACATCGGTTTCCGCGTAGGCGGCCCGATTATCAAAGACAAGCTGTTCTTCTTCGTCAACGCCGAATCGGAACGCCGTAACGACCCGCCCACGGGCAACTTCACCGCCAACCGCAGCACCACGGCTCCGGACCAGAACAGCACGATTTCCAACGCTTCGGGCCGCGACCTCGACGTGCTCAGCAGCTTCCTACAGGAGCAGTACGGCTACAACCCCGGTCCCTACGAAAACTACAACCTGCGTTCGAACAGCGACAAGGCCACCATTAAGCTGGACTGGAACATCAGCGCCAACCACCGCTTCAACATCAAGTACAACTACCTACGCTCGTACGCTGACATTCCTCCGAGCACCTCGGGCGCTATTGCCGGCCAACGTTCGCAGTCGCGGTTCGGCTTGCCTTACTTGTCGTCGTACTATACAATTAACAACAACCTGAACTCCCTGATTGGCGAACTGAACAGCACCCTCGGCGGTGGCAAGTACTCCAACAACCTGACCGTAGGCTACTCGGCTTTCCGCGACTTCCGCGAGAGCAGCGGCGGCATTTTCCCACTGGTTGACATCGGTACCTCGGTTGGCCTTAGCACCGGCGCGGGCCTCAACGGCATCAACGCCACCAACTCGCTGACCACCTTCGGCTACGAGCCTTTCTCGGCCTTCAACATCCTCAATTCCGATGTGTTCCAGGTGGGTGACAACTTCACGGCTTACCTCGGCAAGCACAACGTGACCGTTGGTACTTACAACGAGTTCTACAAGTTCCGCAACGGTTTTGCGCCGAACTACTACGGCAACTATTCTTTCAACTCACTGGAGGACTTTTACGCCTCGGCGGGCTTCAACTACGACCGCACCAACGCCACCTACAGCCCGCTGGGCGCTGGCGCAACCCGCCCCGGTCCGCAGCGCTACAACCTGCAGTATTCGGCCCTGTCCGATGGCTCTTTCCCCTACGCCGACATCACGGCCGCTCAGTTGGGCCTGTACGCCCAGGACGAATGGTCGCCCCGCAACAACCTGCGCCTGACCATTGGTCTGCGTGCTGACTTGCCTTACCTGACCTCCGACTTGGTTCAGAACACGAATGCCGCAGCCCTGACCTTCCGCGATGGTGTTAAAATCAACACCGGCGACGTACCGAACAAAACGGTGCTGTTCTCGCCCCGCGTTGGTTTCAACTGGGATGTGAACGACGACCGCAAAACGCAGCTGCGTGGTGGTACGGGCATTTTCACCGGCCGCGTGCCGTTTGTATGGCTCTCCAACCAGGCCAGCAACAACGGCGTGCAGTTCGGTTCGTTCAGCACTTCGGGCGCGGTGCCCACTACCAACACCACCACGGGCGTTGTGAGCCCCAACGCTTCGGTTTATCCCTTCAACGCCAATGTGGACGCTTACCGCCCACAGAACGCGGCGGCCAACACGGCTTACAACCTCGCTGTAACCGACTCGGATTTCAAATTCCCCCAAGTGTGGCGCACCAACCTGGCCGTTGACCAGGAGCTCATCGGCGGCGTTATCGGTACCCTCGAAGCTTTCTACACGAAAGACATCAACGCGGTATACCACCAGAACGTGAACCTGCCCGGCACCGAAGGCAGCCCAGCTAACCGCGCAACTGGCGCCGATACCCGGGCCATCTTCTACACGGTGAACTCGCCCGCAGTAATCAGCAATGGCTTGGCTACTACGACGCGTAACTTCCAGATTTACGGTCCGATAGCAACTGCGCAGGGTGGCAACACGGCCGCTCGCCCCAACATCAGCGATGCTATCCTGATGAAGAACACGAACAAGGGTTACTCTTACGCTGTAACGGGTCAGCTGCAGAAGTCATTCAGCAGCGGCTTGTACGCCAGCGTGGCCTACACCTACTCCGACTCGCGTTCGGTGAACGACGGTGGTTCGATTGCACAGTCCATCTGGCGTGACCGCGCGGTGTCGGGCGACCCGAACTCCGATGCTTTGAGCTACTCCAACTTCCTGCAGCAGCACCGCGTTATCCTTTCGGCTTCTTACCGCCGCGAGTACCTGAACCATTTGGGTACCACGCTCTCGCTGTTCTACGAAGCCGCTCCCGCGGGCCGCTTCTCCTACGTGTACTCGGGTGACATGAACGGTGACAACCAGACGTCGAACGACTTGATGTACGTGCCCCGCACGCAGAGCGAAATCAACCTGCGCAACATCACGCTGGTTCCTGCCATCCCTGCTACTACTCCTGGTGCAACTCCCGTACCGGCTGTTATCTACACCGCCGACCAGCAGTGGGCCGACTTGAACAACTACATCAACCAAGATGACTACCTCAGCACGCGCCGCGGCGAGTACGCTGAACGCAACGGTGCCGCTCGTCCGTGGCAGAACCGTTTGGACTTCCGTTTGCTGCAAGACATCTTCACCAACCTAGGTACCAACCGCAACACGCTCCAGCTGAGCGTTGACCTCTTCAACGTGGGCAACCTCATCAACAGCGAGTGGGGCACGTTCCAGACTGCCAACCGTACCAACCCGCTGACGTTCGTGGGCTACAACGCCCAGACCCAGCCAGTATACGAGTACCGTTACCTGGTGAACCCTGTTCGCAACGCCGACACAAGCGTGACCACCGGCACCAAGCTGACCGACACCTTCCGCCAGGACACCGGCGGTATCGGTTCGCGCTGGCAGGGCCAGGTGGGCATCCGCTACATCTTCAACTAAGCTTTTCCGCTTAGCGTAGCTCTCAAGAGGGCCGGAAGCAATTCCGGCCCTCTTTTTTTGTGCCTGATTTCTTGGGGCTTGCACGGATTAACTAAAAAAACTGCGCCGTGGACTTGCCAAACCGCAAACGAACCGTACTTTTGTCGAACCAAAGCGCAATTGGCACGGCGGTAACCCACAAAATCGGGGGATTAGCTCAGCTGGCTAGAGCGCTTGCATGGCATGCAAGAGGTCATCGGTTCGACTCCGATATTCTCCACACTTAGTAAAGTGAAGCAAATGAAGCAGTTACGGAACTTTCCGTAACTGCTTTTTTTGTTTACCCCAATCATTGGTGTAAACATGGTGTAAACAACAACCAATTCTACATTGCTTATGCCTTCATCCCAACACAAGCTTTTGAACACGAATACGCTCTCCTATGAGCAGTTCCAAGCTACTACTAACCGATATGCTACCTGGCTTGCGTTGAGGGCTAAGAATACCTATCCTTATGCGAATGACCCTGGCTTCGCTAAGGACTTCATGCTACGAGGGTTTAGCTTACTTATCAATGAGCCCCAGGATGGAATAGGTAAGGCAGTTATTGATCGCTTTGACGTTAGCTACAAACTCGGACTGTCGCTCAGGGCAACGTTGATCCACTTGCTAACAGAGGTAATTTCCGAGAAGCGAAAAAATGAGGCCCACTTTCCAAAGGTCACCCATAAAATCGTGGTCAAAAGATGGGGTAAAGTACCGCTGCCGTGGATTAGCCACCGCGAACGCTATGAAGATGGCATTTTGGAATCCAGAATTTACCGTAGAAATGTTGAAAGCGTTAAAGTGCATAGATTCCCTGGGCTGTACGAAGGAGCGCTTGTGAGTGAACCCAGCATGAGAAATTTATGGCATTTTTTGATATCTGTTTACGCCGCACGTAAACTGAATACTATGTATGAAAACTATCAATCAGGAAATCGCCCGCTTGCCCTGTACCACGCAACCCCCGAGGAGATTGCCAAGGAAGTCGAGGATACCAATCCAGTTGGCAGCAATAACAAGCCTTTGAAAAAGATGCAATGGCAAGGTCCACAAAACCGATTAGCGGAGCTCTTCATTGTTCTTGAGGAAAAGAACTGGATTACTGCACCCGTAGCTGGCGCAATTCAACGAGCGTTCAATCCTGCGGTTTCAATAGCAGACTATCTCAAACCGAACAAGACAGAAAAGTCTAACAAACGCCATTATTCAAGGGTATACACTGCAGAATACACTGGCATATTCGACTGCATTCCAGACAACCTGGAGAAAGTTTAATAACTGGTAATCAGCTACACAAGTAATCACTGTGAACACTTTGGGGATTACGGAACGTGACGTAATGTGCTTTCTAGGGGCAGTTCTCATCAACTGTTCCCCATGCAACTCACAGTCATTTCTCTCTCCCCTGACGACCTGCGGCAAGTAATCCGCGAGGAAGTCGAACGAATTGTCCGACGGCCTAGCCCCGCTCTCACCGAGCCGCTTCGTTACCTCTCCATCTCTGACGCTGTCCAAAAGCACAGGGTCAGCAAGTCATTCCTCTACCGCCTTTCCTCGGAGCGGACCATCTCGACCCGCCGTGTTGGTAAAAGCGTTGAGTTTGATGCGCAAGAATTGGAAGCGTATTTCGATAAGACGGCAAGGAAGTCGATTAATACCATTGATGCCAACTTAAGGAAGGAAGGCGTTTTCCCCACATTAAAGGGAAAGCACCATGTCTAATCAAATCAAAGAACAAGGCGGCCACAAGTACCTTACGCCTGGTATCTTGCAGGAGCAGATCGCGAAAAAGGGCAATTTAAGTCCTCGTGAATTAGGAAAGTTCATCTCGGCTCGGACCCTGTTAGAAGGCGGAAACGACAAGATGGCAACCTTGCTCGACCCCATCCTGCCCAAAACGGGATTGGTGGCTCTGGTCGGGAGCAGCGACACGGGCAAATCGGCTTTCCTGCGCCAACTCGCTTTGGCTGTCGCGCTGCGGGATAAAACGTTTATGGGCTTGCCCCTCTCGCTAACACATGGGCGAGCCGTGTACGTGAGTACCGAGGACGACCAGCGCAGCTTGGCCTTCTTAACTAGAAAGCAAATAAGGGGACGTAGCAATGGCATCGAAGAGTATGAGGGGCTTTTATACCTTTTCGAACACGACGGCTTGGTTGACCAACTAGATGAATTGCTATCGCTTTACCCAGTGGATTTGATCGTTCTGGATGCATTCAGTGATTTATTTGAGGGTCGGCTTAATGACAGCCAGTTTGTACGGGCCTTCTTCAAGCCTTTCCACCAGCTCACAGTCAAGCATGATTGCCTCATCGTTCTCTTACACCACACCGGTAAGTACCGCGACGAGCAGGTACCATCGAAGCACCATGTGGTAGGTTCACAAGCTTTTGAAGCGAAGATGCGCATGGTGATGGAATTGCGGGTAGACCCCATCTATTCCGAAAAGCGCCACCTCTGTATTTTGAAAGGCAACTACCTGGGGCGGGAAGACAAGAAGGACAGCTATGTTCTCACATTTGATGACGACCTGACTTTCCAGGAAACAGGTGAGCGTCAATCCCTTGAAACACTTACTAAACTCCCAAACGCTGGGAGTGATGGCGCCGGCGAAAAATCGACTGGCTACACTCAGGAAAAGTGTGAAACTGCGGCTAAGATGCGGAACGAAGGCAAACCGCTAGCAGATATTGCTGAAGCCCTGGGGTATGCCAATAAGAGCACTGTTTCACGCATGTTGAAGAAATTCGACGGCCTTTCTTAACGACCAATGAATGACTTCAAATTCATTCTAGAGCGCTTTACAAAGCCGTCTAGTCGATACACATGCCCTTCCTGCGAGAAGGTTCGACAATTTACACGCTACATAAGTACCGAAACCGGCGAGCATGTTAGTGAAAGGGTTGGTCGCTGTAATCATGAAAATTCATGTAGCTACCACTATACGCCCAAGCAATACTTTGCTGACCATCCCGATGGTAACTCGCCCACTGCACTTTACAGGCCTACTTCTTCGACTAAACTCGCCGCTCTTAAGCCCATCATCGGCACTCTGCCCTCGGACGTAGTTGAGCGTTCGCTAGGCCACTACGCAAACAATGCTTTTGTGCGTGGTTTAAGCATTCTACTAACGGAGGAAGTAGCCTTGGACTTGGCCTGTCGATACTACATCGGAACGGCTCGTGGAGGTGGCACCATATTTTGGCAAGTAGATGAGCTCTACAAGGCGCGCACCGGTAAGATCATTAGCTATGATGCAGAAACCTTAAACCGCCTCAAAAAGAACCCTGATGGAAGTGACATTTTTCCTCAATGGGCACATACCAAGTTGCGGCAATCTGACTTTCATCTACGTCAATGCCTTTTCGGTCAGCACCTACTGACGGCGAGTGATTCCAAGCCCATCGCAGTAGTGGAATCTGAAAAGACGGCAGTGATTTGTTCAGTATACCTACCAGAATTCCTATGGATGGCTACTGGTGGGTGTGGAGCCCCACAGTTCAAGTACCCAGAGGTGTTAACGGCTTTGCGCCACCGAGAAATTCACTTGTTTCCTGATACAGGAGCAACCGATAAATGGAACGCCTGTGCAAAGGAAATGCACAAGGCTATGCTCCGTGTACAAGTACACTCCGATTTGGAAGATGCCAACCTAGGACGCCCGTCAAACTGGGACTTAGCCGATGAATTTTTAGCTTTTGCTCAACCCATAATGCTAGAGACAGGACCAGTCCGATGGGCAATTACGGAACCGAACGGCTACCCGATTTTTTGGGACTACCCAGTAAACAATCGTTTATAAACGAATTTTCCAGAGGTCTATAAACCATTATAAGCCTTCACAATGTAATTAAATGCAGCACTTTCATGAAAGAGCATCAAGAAAATACAGATCGCAAATGTCTATGGTGTGGCTCTAACGTGGAGGGCCGCTCTGATAAACAGTATTGTAATAGGACATGCAAATCGCGCTATCATAACCGCGAAAAGGCAAATACTTCTACTTTTAATTCCGAGTATGATACACGTATAGCGCCCCCCTTGCATTCCCCCTTACTTGAAACAAACAAACGAAGGGTATATGCAATCGCTACTTTGCCTCAAAACAAGGCCCACCAAATCCAAAAACGACTTCAACGGCTTCATAGAATATATACTACTTTGGTAGTTGAATTTATAGAGGCAATTGGGGGATATTATTCCTTCGATGATATTAATGGGTTCATTGAAGACTTAGGTAAAGCCACCAGACAGTATCGCCAGCATCCCGGATTGATGATAGCTGGCCATCCGGCTACCAGACGGCTAGCAGACCTTTACTTTATAATTGACCATTTTCATGAAATGCAAGAAATCATGGAAAATGAAGAAGGTGAAGAAGATGAAGTTTCTAACTTAGAGCCCGCACAAGCTTGTGTGAGATGTTCAAAAGAAATCCGGAACACGCTTCGAGAAAACCTATTAGGTGAGGCATGAGAATCAGCGCTTAGAAAAGCGTTGCTGTTGCCTTAAGTTCTCTAGAGAATTCACGGCAACGGCAACGCTTTTCTAAGCGCTGTTTGACTTGATGGTTTCGAACTTGACTATGGTTGGATAACTTGCACCTCACGCTAGCTTAGCGGCTTATATTGCATGCCCGGAAACCAAATGGACGGTTTCCGGGCACATTTATATGACTGATAACCAACTAGAAAAAACTCTTTGGAGCGCAGCCGACAAGCTGCGGGCCAACATGGATGCCGCCGAATACAAGCATGTTGTACTCGGCTTGATTTTCCTCAAATATATTTCCGATGCCTTCGAGGCCAGGCACCAGCAACTCGACCAAGAGTTAAGTGACCCCAAGAGCGACTACTACGTGGCCGAGCCAGAGGCCCGCTACGGCACGCTAGAAGACCGCGACGAGTACACGGCCGAGAATGTGTACTACGTGCCGCCAGCGGCCCGCTGGAAGTACCTGCAAAGCCACGCCAAGCTGCCAACCATCGGCACCGAGCTCGATGAAGCGATGGAGGCCATTGAGCGAGACAATGCCCGACTAAAGGGTGTGCTGCCCAAGATTTACGGCCGGCCCACGCTGGACAAGATGCGCTTGGGCCAACTCATTGACCTTATCGGCACCATTGGCATGGGGGGCAGCGGGCACATGAGCAAGGATTTGCTAGGCCGTGTGTATGAGTACTTCCTTGGCCAATTTGCCGATGCTGAGGGTAAGAAGGGCGGGCAGTTTTATACTCCGGCCAGTATTGTGCAACTGATGGTAGCCATGCTGGAACCCTACAAAGGCCGCATCTATGACGGTGCGTGCGGTAGCGGAGGCATGTTTGTGCAGAGCGACAAATTCATTGAGCAGCACCGGGGCCGCAAGGATGATATTTCGGTATATGGGCAGGAAAGTAACCCCACTACCCACCGGCTGGCCCGCATGAACTTAGCCATCCGGGGCATAGAGGCCACCATTGAGTTGGGCGACACGCTGCTGCACGATGCCTTCCCCGACCTTAAGGCAGATTTTGTGCTTGCCAACCCCCCCTTCAACATCTCGGACTGGAACGGCGAGCAGCTGCGGGACGACCGCCGCTGGAAGTACGGGGTACCGCCCACTGGCAACGCCAACTTTGCATGGCTCCAACACTTTGTTCACAAGCTCTCATCGCGGGGACGGGCCGGCATCGTGCTGGCCAATGGTTCCATGACCAGCTCCTCGGGCGGCGAAGATGTCATACGCCGACAGTTGGTAGAAGCCAACCTGGTGGACTGCATGGTGGCCTTGCCTACTCAGTTGTTCTTCAATACTCAGATTCCGGCCTGCATCTGGTTTTTGGCGCGAGACCGAGCCAGTAACTCTCAACGTGACCGGAGCAGCGAAATCCTATTCATCGACGCCCGTCAAGTGGGCTCTATGATTAGCCGCCGCAACCGTGAGCTGACCGAAGCTGATATCCGTCGTGTGGCCGATGTGTACCACAACTGGCGCTGCCAAGACTCCACTGTAGCTCTTGGCGAAGTGCCCATGTTGTATCAGGATGAGCCGGGCTTCTGCCGCGCTGCACCTGTGTCAGAGGTGCAAGCCCAAGGCTGTGTGCTTACTCCAGGGCGTTATGTGGGCACAGAGAACGTTGAGGATGTAGAAGAACTTAACGAGAAGGTACAAGTTCTTTCCTCCGAATTATTTGCTCAATTTGAAGAAAGTTGCTTACTGGAAAAGGCTATTAAAAAAGCGCTTATCGAAATTAGTTATGAGTAAAAATAAATGGCAAAAAACTACGCTTGGTGCTATTGCATGCCGTGAAAACGGTTTAGTAGATGGGCCTTTTGGCTCTAATCTTCCAGCTTCATCGTACACAGAACAGGGTATACCTGTAATTCGAGGCTCCAACTTGTCATTGGGAAGTAGCCGTTTCAAAGATGATGAATTTGTCTTTGTGTCAGAAAATACAGCAGCTAAGCTTTCGCGTAGCTTATGCTTTGCAGGGGATATTATTTTTACTAAAAAAGGCACACTTGGTCAAACAGGGTTCATTCCTACGAAGCATCGTTACAACCGTTTTCTCCTTTCATCAAATCAGATGAAACTTACGGTACAATCTGCTCTTGCTGACCCCCTGTTTATATACTATTTGGTTTCATCAGATGCTAGTAGAAAAAAGCTGATACAGGATGCATCCGTTACAGGAGTACCTAAAACCAATGTTGCATACCTTAAATCATTTCCTATTCTTCTTCCGCCTCTTTATCAACAGCAACAAATAGCAGCAATCCTCTCCAGCCTTGACGACAAAATTGAGTTAAACCAGCGCATGAACCAGACGCTGGAGCAACTGGCCCAAACCTTGTTCCGGCAGTGGTTCGTGACATTCGATTTTCCCACCGCAGGCCGACCCTACCGCAGCAGTGGCGGCGAGCTGGTAACGTCGGAATTGGGCGAGATTCCAAAGGGGTGGCAGGTGAGCTCCCTAGAAGAACTAGGTAAAATTGTTTGTGGTAAAACACCCGCTAATAATTCAGAATTTTTCAAAGGGAGCTTGCCGTTTATTAAGATCCCTGATATGCATGGCAACATATTCATAATAGAAACAGGCGCTACTTTAACAAGAGAGGGCGCAAATACCCAGAGAAAAAAAAGTATACCAAAGCACTCTATTTGTGTAAGCTGCATTGGCACAGTGGGACTTATCAGCATCACGTCTGAAGAAAGCCAGACAAATCAGCAGATAAATTCTATAGTTCCGAATTTGGAGCACTTCCGCTACTTTCTTTTCTTAAGTTTAAAAAACCTGAAATTGCATTTGCAAATGCTTGCGGGTGGTGGCTCTACAATACCCAATTTGAATACTGGAAACTTCGCGAAAATCCTCTTGTCACGGCCCGATGATAATATACTTCAAGCATTCCACACTACCATAGAGCCATTATTTGATCAGATTTTAGTTAATCAGACCCAATCCCGCACCCTTGCCACGCTGCGCGACACGCTGCTGCCGCAGCTGCTGAGCGGGCGCCTGACGGTGCGACAGGCCGAAGAGCTGGTGGCATAATCTTCTTGTCTAATCTCCTACCAAGCTTTTCTTCGTCCCCGATGACCGAAGACGATATAGAACAGTTCGCGCTGGAATGCCTGCAAGCACAAAGCTACCAATACACATATGGCCCTACACTAGGCCCACCTGATAGCCCCCACGGCGGCGACGAACGCCAGCGTTACGATGACGTTGTATTGGTAGGCAAGCTGGGCTCCTTCATTGAGCGGCACAACCGCCACATACCAGCAGAGGCCCGCCACGATGCCCTGCGTCAGGTTTTGCGCGTGGGGGATGGGATAGCACTGCTGGCGGCCAACGAATCCTTCCATCGCCTTCTTACTGAAGGTGTACCTGTAGAGTACCGCGACCCAATCACCGGCGAAGTGCGGGGTGAGCGGGTATGGCTGATAGACTGGCAGCAGCCCGAACAGAACCAGTTTCTGGCTGTCAATCAGTTTACCGTCATTGAAAACGGGCAGAATAAGCGCCCAGATATAGTGCTTTTCGTGAACGGCTTGCCACTTGTGGTGCTGGAGCTCAAAAACGCCATCAATGCCAAAGCCACCTGCAAGCAGGCCTTTCAGCAACTTCAAACTTACAAAAAGGCCATTCCGGGTCTGTTCGTGTACAATGCCCTGCTCATAGCGTCTGATGGCTTCGAGGCCAAAGCCGGGACCATATCGGCTGACTGGTCGCGCTTTGCCGCCTGGAGAGCCAAAGATGACCAGGGCCTAGCTCCGGACAACGAAAGCCAGCTTGAGACTCTATGCGCTGGCCTACTACAACCTCAGCATCTGCTCGATGTACTGCGCCACTTCTTGGTGTTTGAGCACGCCCGCAACGGCACCATTAAGAAGTTGGCCGCCTACCACCAATTCTTTGCCGTGCGCAAAGCTGTAGTCGCCACCCAGAAAGCAGCCAGTGTGCGCGGCGATAAGCGAGCCGGGGTGGTATGGCACACCCAGGGCTCGGGCAAGAGCCTGAGTATGGTATTCTACGCTGGCCGGCTAGTGGTGAACGAGGCCCTGGGCAACCCCACGCTGGTTGTTCTCACCGACCGCAACGACCTCGACCAGCAGCTATTTCAGACCTTTTCGGACTGCTACGAGCTTATGCGCCAGCTTCCCCAGCAGGCCGAAGACCGCGAAGACCTGCGCCGCAAGCTGAGCGTAGCAGCCGGGGGCGTGGTATTTACCACCATCCAGAAGTTTCTACCAGACGAGAAGGGCGCACGTTACCCCGAACTCAGCGACCGGCGCAACATTGTGGTCATCGCCGACGAGGCCCACCGCAGCCAATACGACTTCATCGACGGCTTCGCCCGCCACTTGCGCGATGCCTTGCCCAATGCTACCTACATTGGGTTTACGGGTACGCCCGTGGAAAGCACTGACCGCAATACGCAGGCTGTTTTTGGCGACTACATTGACGTGTACGACATCCAACAGGCGGTAGAAGATGGGGCCACCGTGCGCATATACTACGAAAGCCGACTGGCCAAAATCAACTTCAAGGATGGGGAAGAAGGGCTGGTAGATGCGGCATTTGATGAATTGACAGAAAGCGAGGAACTTACCGCCAAGCAGCAACTGAAAGCCCGTTGGGCCAGGGTGGAGGCCTTGGTAGGCAGCGACGACCGGGTGCGTAGTGTGGCACAGGACATCGTGCAGCACTTCGAGGCCCGCACGTCCGTGCTGACGGGCAAAGGCATGATTGTGTGCATGAGCCGCCGCATTTGTGCCGCCCTTTACGCTGAAATCGTAAAGCTGCGTCCCCATTGGCATTCCACCGATGACAAGTTGGGCAAGATGAAAGTGGTGATGACTGGCTCAAGTTCCGACACGGAAGACCTGCAGTCCCACATTCGCAACAAAGCGGCCCGCACCGCCCTAGCCGACCGCATGAAAGACCCAGAAGATGGGTTGCAGCTCGTCATTGTGCGGGATATGTGGCTTACGGGCTTCGACGCGCCTAGCCTGCATACGCTGTATGTAGATAAGCCCATGAAGGGCCACAACCTGATGCAGGCCATTGCGCGCGTTAACCGGGTATTTCCTGGCAAAGACGGCGGCTTGGTGGTGGACTATCTTGGCATTGCCACCGACCTGAAGCGTGCCTTGGCTACCTATACCGAAAGCGGCGGCAAAGGTAAGCCTACTCTCGACCAAGCCGAAGCAGTAGCCGCCACGCTCAACTTTCACGAAGCCGTAGTATCCCTGCTGCACGGTTGTGATTACGGGGGGTATTTCGATCTCTCGACCAAAGAGAAGCTAACCGGCATCCTAGACCTAGCTAACTGCATCTTAGCCCTGCCCGACAACGGACGCCAGCGCTTCCTCGACCAAACGCTTGGCTTGCTCAAGACCTTTGCCATTGCCGTCCCCCATCCTACGGTGCTGGCCTTGCGCGATGATATTGCCCTGTTCCAGGCAGTGCGTGCCTATTTGCTCAAGCTAGCCGACAGTGGCAAGCCCACTGGCAAATCCGATGAGGAAGTAGAAACCGCCATCCGGCAAATCGTCTCTGATGCCGTAGTGGCCGGCGACGTGGTGGACATCTTTGCAGAAGCTGGCCTACGAAAGCCCGATATTTCCATTCTCTCCGATGACTTCCTGGCCGAAGTGCAGGGCATGAAGCAGAAGAACGTGGCCCTGGAACTGCTGAAAAAGCTACTTAGCCAGGACATTAAAAGCCGGGCCGGCAGCAACGTGGTCCAAAGCCGCAAGTTTTCTGAAATGCTTGATGCGGCAATGAAGAAGTATCAGAATAACGTCATCACGGCTGCTCAAATCATTGACGAGTTGATTAAGCTAGCCAAAGAGCTTAAAGACCAGGACGCCCGAGGCGACAAATTCAATCTTAATAAAGACGAACTGGCCTTCTACGATGCGCTCGGAGCAAGTGAAAGTGCGATGGAAGTAATGGGTGACGACAAGTTGCGCATTATTGCCCGCGAGTTGGTGGACATTGTGCGTAAGAATACTAGCATTGACTGGACGATGAAGGAAAGTGTACAGGCCAACCTGAGACGGTTGGTAAAGCGCATCCTAAATAAATATGGATACCCACCCGATTTACAGGTTAGGGCAATAGATACCGTGCTTGAACAAGCCAAAAGGCTAGCCCTATTTAGCAATAGCGGTTAATAATGATAATTACAAGCACTGGTGCCATAGCATCAGGCAAATACACAACTCTCCATTGCGTAGCTAGAAGCACGATGGGTTTGAATGGTGCAACAGATAACTCAATCGTTTCTATCCTCCCAGTCACCATACTGGCCGTCAGTTAAGGCATCCCAAGCATCTTCGTCGTGATTAGTTTCATCCTCTTCGCAGGACCCAAACCGGTCATAATGTTCATAAATTTCTTGATTCTCTTTCCCTTGATTGAGAAAGTTGTTGTTTGGAATACTTTTATAATAATTCTCAAACGACTCTGTAAATAATTGGTCGTCTAAATAAAAACTAGCTCTACCCCTATTCGCAAGCTCTCTGGAAAGTGGTGGTTTTACATCTACAGAAACCTCACCTTTCGAAACTCTTGATGACTTAAGTCGATTTATTAAATAATCAAAAACCCAGTTATTTTTTGTTTGGCCATCAAATGTTAATAAGTGCCTCCAGTAGTCGACAGATGGTAAAAGGCATTCGTTCCTAGCAGGGAATTCGTCTACCTCCGATTTATTGTCTTTATAAACAGAACTCTTTCTAGTTGTACTTTTAGAATAAAGAGATTTTGATGTATCTATAATTACTATTAAAGCAGTATTTATATCGCGTTCAAGGCTATTAATGCAATAAGTATACAGATCTTGACCGTCTGTGTAATCGAACCAATTTTCCTTAATCCACTGAAACCAAACACTTTTAAAGCTGTGATTTATTAGAAAAAAGGTAAGTTTAACACCTATTTTATCTCCTTTGTCAGCTTCACAGAAATTTCTGAAGTATTTGTCGAACCATAACTTATTGCCCTCCGCAATTTCATCCAGCTTCTGGCTCTCCATTAAATGAAAGTAACGCTTTAAGCTGCATATATTATACAAAGCTTTACCTATGGGCATTTTTAATTTACTTTCAAAAGTATATGGGTTTATGAAATCATTTTTAACATTTTTTGACATCCACAGGTCAGCCATATCCATTTTCCTTCCAAGCGATTCTATTGCTTCCTTGGAGAAGCAATAATCTTTTCTTCCAGCTTCCAAAACCCTAAAATATCGCCGAGATAACATGAAATTATCGATTTTCCGCAAGCAGTAGTCCAAATACCCAGGTTCTGACTCTAGGACAGAATGAATTGTATGGCCTGAGAACTTTCCAAAAGCAATTACAGTCGTCGGGTAGTAAAACCAGTATTCTTGGTTTGGTTTGCTACTTTTCATATTTTGAGCGGCATAAAGCTAAGAATGACAACACCAACCCAATTGTTGGAAGCATTTGATTACCAGGGCATTTTTCGGTTATATGAAATATCGAAGCCTTCAATAAAAGGCTCAATTCACATCCCTCCTTTTTGCGTTACCATTGTGAGGTAGCTCAACGATTAAGAAATGGCAGTATGGAAAAAAAGGTAATAAATGCCAAACTATGGCGCTTTGATGAAAAATCAGTCTTTGTATTTGGAAAACACATAGGCAAAACTGTTCAGGACGTATTTAAATCTGAGCCATCATACATCATGTTCTGCCTATGTGATGTATCAAAGTTTGTGCTATCCCAAGGTGGATATGATGCCTTAAAAAGCATCAATGGGAACTATATAAAAGACAATAAGGCATTCACCTCATTTTTTTTAAATAAAATATTTGAACTTAATAGAATCGTAGGGGATAACACCTACTTAGCTTCGGGCAGAGAGAAAAAAACAAGTTTTTTTGACAATTATTTAATCCATTTCGATGGTGATAAGCCACTTATGTATACACACAAGCGGGCTAAATCATGGTACATCGGCAACTCCTGTGGTGAAACGGTTGAAGTAAATGATGTGTATCCAGACCTAAGGCGTCGAGGAAAATCAATAAGCAAGCAACATAATGAATTCAACTTTTCGATTAATATTATTGACTACAAGGACTTAAAGGCATTTAGAAAATATGAGCGTTCTTATGCAAACCCAGGTATACGGAACTTCGAAATAGCAGCAAACTTAGGTTGTGGCCTCATCGTCTTAGTAGTTTCAATGGAGTGGCACAATCTCTCACAGGACCCGATACACCGCTTCTTTGGCAGCTCTAGCAATATAAGATTAATACCCGACGACTCACCTTGTGTAATGCATATTATAAAATCGCATTACTCCGGTAAAACAAAAGTCGGCGTTATAGATGATGTTGATACCGAAGGTAGTAGCAGGGAATTAGATGCAAACTATAACAAAACTGATGTCAACTCGAGAGCAGGCATTATGGATGGCCTGCCTGAACTACTAAAAGAGCTACTTGAAACTTACTCGCTTTATCGGCAAGCCTTCCCTAACAAAAATTTATTCAATAATACCAGCTTATATTACAAAAGGAATAATTTAAAATTCACGCTTTCGTGGGATGAAGTAAATAAATTAATAGCTCATTGGTACGCATTGAATAATGATTTAAAGACTTATGAATCGAGGCAAAAAAGAATATTCATGAAAATCCTAGAACAAAGTGGCTATTTCGAAAGTGATTATTCTAACGATGATAATTAATCAATGAAGTAGGGAGGGGTTTAATCAAACCGTTTATGAGTTTTTTACATCAGCTATAGCAAAGCCTGACTGGCCATATCCAAAACATCGTTATCAAACCCCTTGAGATAGATTCGGGTGGTAGCTTCGCTATCATGCCCCATCATTTCGCTGATTTGGGCAATAGGAACTCCAGATTGTTTGAGAACCGTAGCAAAGGAATGTCGGGCTACGTAGGTTGTTAGTGGCGTGTCTACCTCAGCCAAGGTGGCCAATTCTTTCAAGCTACTGTTGGTTTGCCGCAACACCTTTTGCACCCGGTAGTCACGTTGTTGCTCGGTCTGGTGAAAGTCGCTCAGGATGGGGAAAATGTAGGGCGAAGGGCTAGCAGAAGCTTGTTCGCGGTAATAATCCAAGATTTCTTGGGCAGGGGCAAGAACGTTCACATTGAAGTTCTCCTTCGTCTTACGACGGCTATAAAAGATGCGCTCGTCGCGAAAATCCTTCCAGCGCAGGTACGCCATGTCCACGAAGTTGATGCCACGGCAGTAAAAGCTAAACAGGAAGTAGCGGCGGGCCTGCGCTTGGGCCGGGTTATCAACCAAGTTCAAATCCTTGATGCGCTGCAATTCAGCTTTGGAAATGGCGCGGCGTGTTGTCTGAATGCGCCGGTACTTAGCAAAGTTGATTCCTTTGTATGGGTCGTATTCTTCCGCTACCACTTCCTCCTTGCGAGCATAATTGATAAGCGTCTTAAACGTCCGTAAATAGACAAAGAAGGCGTTGGGTTTGGTGCCTCGCTGCAAGTGGTACTCTTCCCAGCGAGTAAGGAAAGCATTGTTAACATCCGAAAAGCTAAAGTCCTTGTCGCCACGGTAGGCCATCAGACTTTT
Source organism: Hymenobacter jeongseonensis (assembly GCF_015694725.1). Taxonomy (GTDB): domain Bacteria; phylum Bacteroidota; class Bacteroidia; order Cytophagales; family Hymenobacteraceae; genus Hymenobacter; species Hymenobacter jeongseonensis. Next base: position 361,254 of record NZ_JADQDQ010000002.1, read on the forward strand.
CTTGGTGGCATGGAATATGTCGGCATAGCCCAACCGGTCAGAACCCCGCAAGCGAGCTACCCAATGGTCGAAGTAGCCAAGAACTGTTTCACGTGTTTGAACCTTGCCAAGTTTGGCTTTGAGGCTTTCGAGGGTATAAGGCTTATCGTTGTTCTCAAAGTCGAGAATCGCCTTTTCCGCATCGTGCTCTGCCTTGTCAATCGCCCGCTTAATCTCATGATATAGGTCGTGCTTTCGCTTGGGTCGGTTGGTTTTGGCATCCCACTCATCCAGGTGACAACTGATGCCCAAGCCAATTTTAAGCTGCCTCCGGTCCCGGGTTAGGCGCAACAAAATGGGATGCTCACCATTCTTAAGTACCTTAGATGTGTATAGAACGGCTTTTACGGTGGTGTGCATGCCTTTTTTCGGTGTAAACATGGTGTAAACAAAGCTAGCAAAACCAGCTAATCAAAAGCAAATCAGAATGAATTTTTATTTCAATAAACATTTGATATACAAGCCAAAACAAACTAAAATAAGCCGAGAATACCTAGTATCAATTGCATGGCATGCAAGAGGTCATCGGTTCGACTCCGATATTCTCCACTGAAGATGTGAATACAAAAAAGCCCGACCAGTTTCCTGGTCGGGCTTTTTTGTTGGCCGGAAGCGGGAGTTGCGTTACACAAACAGGCCGTCGACCGATAGGTAGCGTTCGCCGGTGTCGTAGCAGAACGTCAGGACCCGGGCGCCCTGGGGCATATCGGGCAGCTTTTTGGCAATGGCCGCCAGCGAAGCACCCGACGAAACGCCCACGAACAAACCTTCTTCGCGAGCGGCGCGGCGCGTCATCTCATACGCTTCCTGATGCGACACCTGAATGGTACCGTCGAGGATGTTGGTGTGCAGGTTTTCGGGGATAAAGCCCGCGCCAATGCCTTGGATGGGGTGCGGTCCCGGCGCACCACCGCTGATAACCGGCGAGGCTTCCGGCTCTACGGCAAAGGTTTTCATGTTGGGGAATAAGGGTTTCAGCACTTCCGTCACGGCGGTGATGTGGCCGCCTGTGCCCACACCGGTAATATGAAAGTCAAAACCTTCGGGCGCATCGCGCAAAATTTCCTGGGCCGTGGTTTCGGCGTGGATTTGCAAGTTGGCGGGGTTGGAGAATTGCATGGGCATCCAAGCGCCAGGCGTGCTGGCCACAATGTCCTGGGCGCGCTCGATGGCTCCTTTCATGCCTTTCTCGCGCGGCGTGAGTTCCAGGGTAGCCCCGTAGGCGGCCATGAGGCGGCGGCGCTCAATGCTCATGCTTTCCGGCATCACGAGGGTCAGCTTGTAGCCTTTTACGGCGGCAACCAGGGCCAGGCCTACGCCGGTGTTGCCGGAGGTAGGCTCCACAATCAGGCTGTCTTTGGTGAGGATGCCATCCTTTTCGGCCTGCGTAATCATCGACAGTGCAATCCGGTCTTTAATAGAGCCGCCGGGGTTGGCGCGTTCCGTTTTCACCCACACTTCTACGTCGGGACGGATGGTGGCGAAAATGCGGTTGAGGCGCACCAGCGGCGTGTTGCCGATGGTGTCGAGAATGGAATTGGCTTTCATGAGGGCAATGAGTAAATGAGCAAATGGCTGAATGGATGGATGAGTTGACAAACAGGCTTACGGAGGCAAACTATTCATTCACCCATTTGGCCATCTGCTCATTCACTCATTGGATTAAATGGAAAATACTAACTCGGCGGCGGGGTCGACGTTGCGCGATATCTGGATGTGGGCGCGGTGGTAGACGCGCGAGTGCGAGGGCACACTTTCGGTCAGCCACACGTTGCCGCCGATGATGCTGCGGGTGCCCACCACCGTGCTGCCGCCCAAGATAGTAGCCCCGGCATATATAACAACATGGTCTTCGATGGTGGGATGCCGCTTGGTGCCCTGCAAGCCCTTGGTAACGCTTAGCGCCCCTAAGGTCACGCCTTGGTAAATCTGCACATTGGCCCCGATGACGGCGGTTTCGCCAATGACGAGGCCCGTGCCGTGGTCGATGCAGAACGCCGCCCCGATTTGGGCGCCGGGGTGAATGTCGATGCCGGTGCGCTGGTGGGCGTACTCGCTGAGCAGGCGCGGCAGGCGCGGCAGGCCGCGCTGGTGCAAGGCATGGGCCAGCCGGTGCAGAGCCGTGGCATAGAAACCAGGATACGAGCTGATAATTTCGCCGAGGCCCTGAGCGGCGGGGTCGCTGGCCAAGATGGCGGTGGCGTCGCGTAGCAAGGCGGTGCGCAAGGCCGGGAGTTGGGCGGTAAACTCGTCGGCCAGGGTGGGCGCCGACGCGGGCAGCGCGGGCACTTGCGCCAGCAGTACCGCTAGCTCGGACCGGAAGTGGTAAAGTTCGGAAGCCACGGCGTCGGTCGTGGACAAGGGCCGCTCGGCGCGCTGGGGAAAAAGAAGCGCCAGCAAGCCATCGGCCAACGCGCAGAAAGCGGTGCCAGGCAAGGCATCGGGCACCGTGGAGTGGGCCTGGGCCAGTTCGGCAGCAAAAGAAGAAGGGAGCACGGCAACAGAAAAAGGGTGGTAAGAACCGAGGGAGTAAACCAGTCGGGATGGCGAAGGTTTCGGAGCGCCCAGACAACGGTTGGAACAACTTGACCGTTTAGCTGGAAGCGCCATCCGAAGGCTTCGCTGCCATACGACCGGGCCAAAAGGTACTTCTTTCCCGACTTTTTACAATCAACACCATGTCCGACACCACCATTACCAAAGTCGATTCGCGCTACTCGCCCAAGGGCAAAGACGGCGAAAAATACCTCGCTTCCGGCAAGCATGTGGCCATGCGCATGTGGGAAAACGAGCAGCCCGGCGAGCCCAAAGAAGCTGCTTCGCGCACCTACGAAACCGTAGGATTTGTGCTGAGTGGGCGCGCCGAGCTGCATTTGGCCGGCCAGGTAGTAATCCTGGAAACCGGAAATTCGTGGGTGGTGCCCCAAGGCGCCGAGCATACCTACAAAATACTCGAGAGCTTCACCGCGGTGGAAGCTACTTCGCCGCCGGCGCAGGTGCACGGCCGCGATGAGGAATAGCACAGCTGCCTAAAGGCATTTCTGAGACGGCCTGCCGGGCGGAGGCCCAGCAGGTCGTTTTATATCTCGTTCCGAGCCCTCCTTCTTCCTAGGAATAGCTCACCCATTACTACTTCCAATGAAAACCCGTGAACTGGGCCACACTGGTCAGCAAGTATCCGCGCTGGGCCTGGGCTGCATGTCGATGGCTTCCGGCTACGCCTATGGTCCCAGCGACGCGCACGAAGCCGTGGCAACGCTGCACCGCGCTCTGGATTTGGGCGTGACCCTGTGGGATACGGCCGATGTCTACGGTTTTGGGGCCAACGAAGAACTGCTGCGGCAAGTGCTGGTGCCGAACCGGTCGTCTGTTTTTCTGGCTACCAAGTTTGGGTTTGTGACCGATGGCCGGGGTGGAGCGACGGTTGATGTGCGACCCGAGCGCATTGCCCGGGCCTGCGAGGCCAGTCTCCAGCGCTTGGGCATCGATACCATCGATTTATACTACGCCCACCGCATCGACCCGGCCGTGCCCGTGGAGGAAATGGTGGGCGCCATGGCGGCGCTGGTGCAGGCCGGCAAGGTTCGGTTCTTGGGTCTTTCCGAAGCTTCGGCGACCTCCCTGCGCCGCGCCCAGGCTACGCACCCCATCGCGGCGCTGCAATCGGAATATTCTATGTTTACCCGCGACGTAGAAGCGGAGATTCTGCCGGCCTGCCGCGAGTTGGGCGTAAGTCTGGTTCCGTTTTCGCCGCTGGGCCGCGGGTTGCTCACCAATCCGGGCCCGCAACTGGCCGCGCAGGATTTGCGCCGGAGCATGCCCCGTTTTGGGGAGGAAGTAGGCGATGCCAACGCGCCGTTGGTGGCCGGCCTGCACCAACTAGCCGCTGAAAAAGGCGTCACCACCGCTCAGCTGGCACTGTCGTGGCTGTTGGCGCAGGATGCGGGCATCATCCCGATTCCCGGTACCAAGCGCCGGAAGTATCTGGAAGAAAATGCCGCAGCCGCCGAAATCGTCTTATCCGCAACCGATTTGCGGCGGCTGGAGCAATTGCTGACTGCGCACCCAGTAGTGGGCGCCCGCTACGGCGAAGGCGCCCTGAAGCTTGTGAACCGTTAGCCCTTGGGCTGTCGCAGCTGACGACTATTTGTCGCGGGTGGCCTGCAGCAGTTGTGCCTGCAAAGTACTGAGCGGGCCCGCCACCCAATCGTACACCATCTTCACCAGCGTGGCCTCCTGAAAGGGCTTGGTCAAGTAGTCATTCATGCCAGCGGCTATGCACTTGCTGCGTTCGCCTTGGATGGCATTGGCCGTGAGGGCAATGATGGGAACCGTGGAGCCGAACCGCTCGCGGAGCAGCGCCGTGGCAAGGTAGCCGTTCATCACGGGCATTTGCACGTCCATCAGCACCAAGTCGAAGCTTTGATGCGCGGCTACGGCTACCGCCACCTCCCCGTTGGCGGCTTCCGTCACGTCCATGCCAGCGTTGGTGAGGAAAATAGTCGCTAGCATGCGGTTGAACACATTGTCTTCGACCAATAAAACACGCTTGCCCCGCAACGCGTGTTGCATGCTGCTGACGTCGGAAAGGTCCTTTTGGGGCAAATCCTGCTCCGTGCCGATGGGGAACTGCAAGGTAAAGCGGCTAGTGGTACCGCGGTTTTTTTGACTTTCAATGTGCAGGGTGCCGCCGAGCAGTTCCACCAGCTTTTGGCTGATGCCCAATCCCAGGCCCGTGCCGCCAAACTTGCGGGTTACCGAAGAATCCTCTTGGCTGAAATCATCGAACACTTGCGCCAGGTATTCGGCATCGATGCCAATGCCGGTATCCTGAACCATAAACTCGACCGCAGCTTCGCCCGATTCGCTAGGCAGCAGCTGGCAGACGATGACTATCGTTCCTTTATCCGTGAATTTCACCGAGTTGCCGGCCAGATTCAAGAGAATCTGGGTGATGCGGTAAGGGTCACCGAGCAGCACTTCCGGCACCAGCGGGTCGATGCGGGTCAGGATGGTCAGGCCTTTTTCCTCGGCTTTGTAGAGCAATGTTTTCTCAACTTGCGCGCATATTCGACCGGGACTAAAGCCAATTGTTTCGACTACCATGCGCCCAGCTTCAATTTTGGACAAGTCCAGAATGTCGTTGATGATGACCAGCAGGTTCTCGGCTGAGGCAGTGATGGCGTTCAGGTAGCTCACTTGCGGGCCATCGAGGGCGGTTTTGGCCAGCAGCTGGCTCATGCCCAGAATGGCGTTCATGGGCGTGCGGATTTCGTGGCTCATGTTGGCCAGGAAATCCTGTTTGGCCCGTGTGCTTATCTCGGCCAGTCCTTTGGCCTCGCGCAAGCTGGCTTCCAACACCTTCTGAGGCGTTACGTCGAGGTAAATGCCGATGGAGCCTATCAACTGTTGGTTGTCGTCGTAGAGCGGGGCCCCGCTCACCAAGAGCCACTTCAATTCACCGGTTTTGGTGGTTACCGCAATTTCGTAGGAATCGGCGATGCCCTGCTGCCGGATGGCTTGTTTGCTTTCGACCAGCGCCAAGTCCTCGCCGGTCAGCAGCATGGGCGACAGACGACTGCCCATCAACTCATCGGTGCAAAAGCCCGTCATGCTGCAGAAACTCTGGTTGGCGTAGAGCAGGTGGTCTTCCAAATCGGCTTCTACCAGCCCCAACGACATGTTTTCGATGATGCCGCGGTACTTTTCTTCCCGCCGCTTCAGGTCCTCGTTGGCCTTGGTACGGGTGGTGATGTCCTCGTACTTCCACAAGTGGCCGATGTAGCCGCTCTGGTCGAAAATCGGCGCAAAGTCCCGCTTGATAGTGCGTCCATCGAGCAGGGTCAGCACATCGCCCACCACGGGCTGCTTGCGGTTGAGCAGGTCCTGAATTCGCGCCACGTACTGCGCGGGCTTGTTGACGTAGGATTTCGAGCCTTCCGTCAACCAGCCGCCGTCTTTGCCCACCAGCTGGGCCGGGGTTGTGGGCACGGCCAGCAACTTGCAGAACGCTTCGTTGGAGAGAACGATGCGGCGGTTTTCATCTTCCAGCACCAAGCCTTCCTGGAAGTTGGCGATAACCGTGGACAGGCGCCGGGACGAGGCATCGAGGGCTACCTGGGCTTTCTTCAACTCCGAAATGTCGGTGTGCGTGCCCGAGAAAATGAGGGCCTGGCCATCGGGAGCCCGCTCGGTCACCAAGCCGCGGCTGAGTATCCATTTGTAGCTGCCATCCTTGCAGCGCATCCGAAACTCGACCGCCAGCAGGGTCGAATTTCCCTCCAGGTAAGTCCTGATGGCCTGTTGGGTCAGGGCGGTGTCTTCGGGGTGCAAGTGGGCGGCAAAAGACTCGTACCCATCTGGAAACTCATCTTCCTGGTAGCCGAGCATGGCCTTATAATCGGCCGAGTACGTCACGTGTTGTGGGCTGCGCAGGTTCTGTTCCCAAATGCCATCGCCGAAGCCCTCCACGGCCAGACGCCAGCGCAGGTCGTTTTCGCGGAGCGCTTGCTTCAGGGGGGTGATATCCTGAAGAATACCGCTGTAGGTCAAGCCTTTTTCGTCGCAGCCCGTGAGCACCGAACTGCCCCGAAGCCAGCGCAAGGGCTGGCCCGGTACGGTTACCCGCCCTTCGTAGAACCACGGCGCCTGCGTGCGGATAGACTCCTTAATGGACTTCCAGAGCGCGGGCAAATCGTCGCAGTGCGAAAATTCGAGCACGTTGCCGATGCCGGTGAGCGGAATTCCAAATAGCTCGAACAGCTTTGGACTCATGTAGTTGAGGCCGAACGTGCCGTCGAAGTTGTGGCGCCATTCATAAAGCACAACGGGCACGTTTTCGGCCAGGGCCCGGAATCGGTGCTCGCTCTCGGCCAGGGTCAGTTGGCTTTTTTTCCACTCCGAAATGTCTTCCAATAAACCCGCCAGCACCATTTCCCCAGCTTCGTTGCGGATGGGCTGCACCTTAACCCGAATCCAGCAAGCATGGTTGCCGCCTTGGGGGTTGCGCACCTCGTACTGAAAAGGGACTTTGTCGCGCAACCCGGCCCTGATGTACTCCAAGGTCTGCGGGTCATCGAGGTGGGGACGCAGGAATGATTCGGGCAAGCGCCCGAGCACTTCGTGCAGTTCAAACCCGCACAGGGTCGAAAAACCGTCATTCACCCACGTAACCCGTCCGCTCGCATTGGTCAGCAACACGGCAGGGTACAGTTCCTGCATCAGCAACACCAGTTGCTCGTAGTTAGGCAAAGACGGGCCGGAGGTTAGCGCACGGCCGGGTGCGCTCGCGGCGTTGGCCAGCGCCGCGCGCAAGGCTGCGTTTTCAGCTTCCTGCTGCTCCAAGGCGTGTTGTAGCTCGGCAGTGGTCATATCCAGTTTCTCCTCGTTAACACAAGGTAACGTATTGCAACCATTACAGTTGATTCATTCCCGAACACAACCATTTTGCCTTCGCCGTAGGTCAACAAGACCGAAGGCATGGTTTTGTGGGAGTCCTACGCTGCCAGTTGCTACGAAGCGACTCCGTCGTCCCGCCTTATCTATGGGGCCTAGAAAAACACAACATTCTGGCTGAAAGCAACCTGCCAGTGTTAATTCTACTCGGGCAGGTTGCGGATGTAGCTGTGTGACACCGGTACCGGGCCGGCAACGCCCTGCTCGGCGAAGGCCCGCTGCAACCGCTCGATGAGGCGGGCATGAGCCGGCCCGTTTTGCCCGGCCGGCGTGAAGGCCCGGAACGCCACCGTCATGCCACCCGGCGTGAGCGACGTGACAACCACCTGCGGAGCCGGGTCTTTCAACAACTGCTCATCGGCCTGCATCAGGGGCACGGCCCAGCTGCGTAGCGTATCGAGACTAGTGGAATTCGTTACCTCGGCCAGCACCTCCACCATGGCTTTGTTCTGGGCCGTCTTGTTCACAATCACGTTGTTGGACGTGGCTCCGTTGGGCAGAATAATGGTGTCGCCCTGCGGCGTAGCCAGGATGGTATTGAAAATCTGAATTTCCCGCACCTCGCCCGATTTTCCCTGCGATTCGATGGTGTCGCCGACCACGTAAGGCTTAAAAATAAGGATGAGCACGCCCCCAGCGAAGTTGGCCAGTGTGCCCTGCAAGGCCAGGCCCACCGCCAAGCCCGCCGCTCCCAGAATGGCCACAAACGACGTGGTTTCGAAGCCTATCATGCCCGCAACCGAAATCAGCAGCAGCACCTTGAGTACGATGTTGACCAGGCTACCCAGAAACGAACTCAGCGAAACATCCAGGCGCTTGGTGCCTTGCGACAACAGCCGCGTCGCCCACCCAATCAGCCACCAGCCTATTATCAAGGCGAGGCCAGCCATTAGCAGCCGGGGCAGATAGAGCACCACCAGGGTTTGGAATTGCTGGGCGTACGAAGTGACTTTTTCCATGATGACCAAGGGTTGGGGAACTACAAACGTAAAGAAATACCCCGGCAAGATAGCCGGGCCCACGCCGCTTATTTCACCAGCTCTACCCCCAGAATCTGGTCGCCGATTTCGAGCTTGTGGGCCACGTCCATGCCGCCCACCACCTGGGCAAAAATGGGGTAGCGGCCGTCGAGGTGCGGGGTGGCGGTGTGGTTGATGAAGAACTGGCAGCTTTCGGTGTCTTTGCCCGCCGAGGCCAGTCCCACGCTGCCTTCTTCGTAGTGGATATCGCCAAATTCCGACCGCAGATTATAGGGCGCGCTGCCGTTGCCGTCGCCGCGCGGGTCGCCGCCCTGCGCCACGAAATTGGGCACCACGCGGTGGAAATACAGGTTGTCGTAGAATTTCTGTCCCACGAGCGTAACGAAGCTGGCCACCGCGCCGGGCGCTTCGTTGGGCTTCAACTCCAGCAGAATGATGCCCTTGGAAGTACGCAAGCGCACTTGCTGGCCAAGCGGCACGCTTTGCACCACGGCCCAGTCGATGGGGTGCTGCTGCGCCGTGGCAATGGGCGACGGCGTTGGCTTAGGAGCTTTTTCCAGCTTGTCGAGGGCCTGCTGCAATCCCTGCCAGGCCTCAATCTCGCGCGGCAGTTGCAGCTTGGCCTGCGCCTGGCGCAACGCGGCTACGTCGGCGGCCTGGGTCTCGGGGTACAGTTTGGCATCGGCCATGGCTTCGGCCGCCGCCCCTATTTGGGCCACGTCGCCACTGGCCAGGGCCTGCCGCATGGCCGCAGCAAAGTCGGGGTGGCGCGCCGCGGGGAATTCGGCACTGCGGCGCATGGCCAGCAGGGCGCCCAACGCATAGCCCGCCACCACGGGCGACTGCCCGGCCGCGGCGGCTTCCACCTGCGCAAAATCAAACGAAGCCGGGTCTTCGGCCAGCGCTTGCAATAAGAACCCCTTTTCGTACACCGTGGGAGCTGCCGCGTACCGCTTGCGGATGGTTTCGGTGAGGCTGGGACGGGAAGCGGAGCTGGCGTGGCGCACGGCGGCTTGCAGCAACGCGGCCCGCACCCGGGGCGAGGCTTGCTTGTTGCCATCGGCGAGGGCCGCCAATAAAGGTCCGGATTCGCCCTTGGCGTGGGCTAGCAGCCACTCGGCCGCCGTGAGGGCCACCGGGGCACGGTCGTGACTGAGGGCATAGAACACGGCTTTGCGGCTTTCGGAGTAGGATTCTGGCCCAAACGGCAGGGCCCGGATGGCGCTCAGACGCACCCGGTAGTCGCTGTCCTTCACGGCGAGCCGGGCCAGCACCGCCGCCGGGCTGCCGGCCGGTTTGGCAACCGGAGCCGTCGCCGCCTCAAGGGGAACGGCTGGCGCAGGCAGTGCGGCAATTTTGCCCAGAGTGGCAGCCGCCGCGGCCCGCACGGCGTATGAACGGTCTTTCAGGGCCAGCCGCAGCAGGGTTTCCTGCGCTAATCGGGCCAAATCGGCATCGTAGCCGCGGGTGCGCGACAAGCCCGACACGGCCAACAACCGGGCCCGGGTGGGCATTTTGGGCGTATTCAGCACCAGCACCGCCTGGCGAATGCTCTCGGGCGAGCTAATGCCGCGCAGGGCGGCGCGGCTCAGGCCCCAGGCCAGGGCCGCCGCGCGCGCCGTGTCGTTCGCCGTTTCCACGCGCCACAGTTCGGGCAGGGTGCGGCGGGTGACGGTGCGGCCCAGGGCCTCGTACAGGTAGCGGCGCACCGCGTTGTCTTTTTCTTGGCGGGCGCGCAGGCCCAGGCTATCCACGGCGGTGCTGTCGCCGGTTTGGCCCAGGGCATAGGCGGCAGCGCGGCGCACGCTGGGGTCGGCATCGCGCAGCAGCGGAATCAGGCCGGGCACGGCGGCCGGCGCCTGCACGGAGGCAAACGCCAGCGCCGCCTCGCGCCGGTAAGCCGGGGTGGCGTTGGTGAGAAAGGGCAGCAGCGCGGCGGTGTTGCGCTCATCCTGCGCGGTGCCAATCTGCCGAATGGTGGCATCGTGGTACTTATTGGCCTGGTCGGCGCTGGGGCGCGGGGTGCGAGCACAGGCACCCAGCAAAAGCAGCATGGGCCAGAAACGAGGGAAGCGAAAAGCCATAAGAACCAGTAAGAGAACAAAAAACGATGCGCCACATTAGCGTGACGAAGGAAGTATGACGGCAAAAGCCCGTCGCCAAATAAAACAAGGGACTATTCCCCGCCCCACGAAGCTTTCGGTGGCGCGGGCTCGACGGAAAGGTGTTCGGCACCAATTTCCTTCAGGGCTTCGTCGAGTTGGGCAAACAGTACCTCGTTGCCCTGCTGCTGGTAGCTGGCCAGGGCCGCTTCAAACCCGCCCAGGCCGTAGAGAAACGCCCGCAGGTTGTCGGCGGTGATGTCGGCAAAATGCCGCCCGTAGCCCAGCTTTTCAACCTGAGCCGCGTTGAGCCACTGCTCAAACTGCGCCGGAATGGGAATGGCGCAGATGGGCTTGCGCAGAAACACGGCCTCCGAAATCAACGAAAACCCACCGTTGGTAACCACTGCCCGAGCGCTGGCCAAATCGGCAATAAACCCGGCTTCGGAAAAGGCCCGCAGCTGCACGTTGCCGTGGCTTTCTTCCTTATTGAAGCCGTACACGCGAAATTCCTGGTCGGGCAATTGCTGCAGCAGCGGCACCAAATTCTGCTGCGTAGTAGCCGACTGGTACACCAGCACGTGGCTACCGGCAGTAGGCTTAGCCGCCAGGATTTCGGGCCGAATGATGGGCGGCACCAACGTGGTTTCGTCTTTTTCCAGCGGCAAGTCGAAGAAGGTGGTCACGAAATAATGCCGGCTGTGCGGCAGCTTGGCTCGCACTATGCTTTTGGCCAAATTGTAATTGCCACGCTCCGCTGGCGGAACGGCAACGTCAAGCTTGGCTCGGCTGATAATCTGCATGTTGTCGATGCTGATTATGGGCAGGCGCCGCATTTTGGCGAACAGATATGTGAAGGACTCAAAGTCGGAAATAATTAATTCCGGCTCGAAATCACAGAGCAATTCCCGGTATTTAGCAAAGTTGACGCGTAGGTCGTCGGGCGCGGTGCGTAGGGTGAGCACCGCGGTGCGGGCCTTGCTCACGGCCAGCCCCCGGTAGGCCAGGTGAAAACCCCGGATTTCGTGCACCCGCCCCGGAAACGCGGCTGCCAACATGTGGTAGGCGCGGCTGCTGCTCACCACGCACACCTGATGGCCCTGGGCCAATAAGTGCGCGATAACCACTTTGCTGCGGGTGGCGTGGCCAAGGCCCTCGCCGGGCACTCCGTATAAGATGTTCATCTGAATTGCCGGGGTATAAGGGGCAGCGCGTGCACAGCCTGGGTTATTAAGCGGCAAATAACTGAAATTCCGCGACGGGCGCCGTTTATTGTTCCTGCAAGCACTTTGCGGAAGGAAGCTCGCGGCCCCGCGGCCGGGCTCCGCACGCCTGGGTGGTTGCCCCGATGGGTAAGACGCTTGGGTTGATTATGGCCGTGGTTTATGGCTGTTTCGGCTCGATTTTCGTTTTAGCCGCACACTGCTAACGTAAGCTTTTATGAAGAACTCTTTTCTGCGCATTTCTTTTCGGCGGCCGGCCCTGGTTTTGGCCGCCGCTTCCCTCCTGCTGGCTACTTCCTGCACCGCGCCCCGCGCCATTGTGGCTACGGGTAAAGTCACGCCGCAGGGGGAATTTCGGGTGGGCTACAACCTGGGTTTTAATGTGGCGACGGCGCCGCTTGGCAAGGCCGGCTCGGCCCTGCGCGATGCCGCCAGCACGGCCGCCGGCAAAGACACCGTGGGCTACGGCGGGGCCGTAACCAACCTGCAAGCCGCCGCCCTGGCCTACATTCTGGACCCCGTGCAGCCCACCTCCGACCTCAGCATCCGCTACGGCATCATGCCGCGCCTCGATGCCGGCTACAAATACGCCTTTGGGTCGCACGTATTCGATGCCCAGTTTCAGCTACTCGGGCCCACCGGCTCGCCCGAAAGCCCGGGGGCCGGGGCCGCATCGGGAACCACCTATGCCAGCATCGGGCTGCAGTTTGCCACCCAGCGGGCCAAATTACCCAGCCTGCCCTTTCTGTCCGACATCAACTCGGTGCTAAATTTCAAAGCCACCCGCAACGACCTTCTGGTGCCGCTCATTTTCAGCCATTCCTTCGGGCCTGAGGAAGAAATCGGGGCCATTAGCTACGGCGTGGTGTATGCCCATAGCTGGGTGAGCTATGGTTTTGCACCGGACAATGTGTACCTCAACACCCAGAAAATTGCCGCGCTGCCTACCCAAAGCCGCGACTTTTCGTCCTACGGCGGCTTCGTGAACCTGAAACTGGGTTACCGCTACTTCTACGTGATTCCGGCGGTATCCATTTTCTACCAGAACTACGGGCAGTACGCGCTGCTCAACGGGGCTAGCACTTCGCTTAGTGGGGTCACGTTTGTGCCTTCGGTGGGTTTCCAGCTTCGCCTCCCAAATCTGCTGAAGTAGCGCACTACTCCAGTTGCCATGGGAACCGGACAAGACCCTTTCGCGGGCGGGGTGGCAGCAGGCAGGTTAGATATAGAGTTCCGTGGCGTTCTTTGCTGCCCGTTTTTTGAATAAATTCCGCTCCTGTACTCCTACACCGCCCCACCTATGGAAGCCCCCAACCCCGAATTCATGCGCGAAGCCATTCGCCTGTCCATCGAGAAAATGCAGGCCGGGCACGGCGGCCCCTTTGGCGCAGTGGTGGTGAAAGATGGGCAAATCATTGCCCGCGGCTTCAATCAAGTTACGAGCACCCACGACCCCACCTGTCACGCCGAGGTTGATGCCATCCGCAAGGCCTGTAAAGAGCTGGGCAGTTTCCAGCTCGATGACTGCGACCTGTACACCAGTTGCGAGCCCTGCCCCATGTGCTTGGGGGCCATTTATTGGGCCCGCCCCCGCCGCGTGTTCTACGGCAACACCAAGGCCGATGCCGCGGCCATCGGCTTCGACGACCAGTTTATCTACGAGGAACTGGACCGCCCCATGGACTCCCGCCGCCTGCCCATGACGCAGCTGCTGCGCGAAGAAGCCCTGGCCGGGTTTCAGGCCTGGGAACAAAAGGAAGGCAAAACCGAGTATTAGGCAGTAAGGCTGTCATGCTGAGCGCAGTCGAAGCATCTCGCGTGCGGTAGTAACTCAATCCTTAAACGGTGCGCGCGAGATGCTTCGACTGCGCTCAGCATGACAGCCTTTTTGTCTTTCTTCGCCATTCCATGATAGAATTCTACCTCAACGACCAGCCCATTCGCACCACCGAGGCGCCGGCCAGTGCCCTGCTCGATTTTGTGCGCTACCACGAGCACCTGATGGGCACGAAAATCGGGTGCCGCGAGGGCGACTGCGGCGCCTGTACCGTGCTGGTAGGCGAGCTGACTACCGATGGACAAAAGGTAACTTACCAGAGCATGACCAGCTGCCTCACGCCGCTGGGCAATGCCCACGGCAAGCACATCGTAACGGTGGAAGGCATCAACGCGGCCGCTGGGCAGCTCACGCCTGTGCAGCAGGCCATTGTGGAGGAAGGCGGCTCGCAGTGCGGCTTCTGCACGGTGGGCTTCGTGATGTCGCTCACGGGCCACAGCCTGAGCGAGCAGCCGGCGACGGAGAAAAGTACCATCGCGGCCATCGACGGCAACATTTGCCGTTGCACCGGCTACAAATCCCTGGAGCGCGCCGCCGCTACCCTCACCGCCCAACTGGCAAATCGGCCCACGCAAAACGCGGTGGCCTGGCTTAGCGAAAAGCAGTTCGTGCCCGCCTATTTTGAAGGAATCCCGGCCAAGCTAGCGGGCCTGCGCACCCAACTGGCCGATGCGGAAGCAAAGGCTAAGGCTTTAAACGAAGCCTCCTTCGCAACTGCCGGTAACGATGCCGGGGCGGTATCCACGTCGCCCAGCGGCCACGCCCAGAGCCAAAATGGCCACGGCAGTAGTTTCCCGCACGCCGCGCACCCACTCTTGGGCGGCGGAACTGATTTGCTGGTGCAGCGCCTCGAAGAGTTGCGCGAGCAGCCGGTACGCCTGGTTTTTGACCAAAGCGGAAGGCGCGGCATTCGCCAGGAAGCAGCGGGGCGCGTGGTACTAGGCGCCGCCACCACGGCCAGCCATTTGCTCGAATCGGAGTTGATGCGCAGCCTGATTCCCCAACTGCCGCAGTACCTGAAACTGGTGTCGAGCACGCCCATTCGGAACATGGGCACTGTGGCCGGCAACTTCATCAACGGCTCACCGATTGGGGACCTGACCATCATGTTCCTGGCCTTAGGAGCTTCCATCACCTTGGCGGACCTCACCGGTGCGACTCGTGAATTAGCGCTGCCTAACGTGTACCTCGGCTACAAAAGGCTGGCAAAAACTGCCGACGAACAAGTCACTGAAATCAGCTTTCCGACTTCCCTGCCAGGCGATTTTTTCAACTTTGAAAAGGTCTCCAAACGCACTCATCTGGACATTGCCAGCGTGAACTCTGCCGCTTGGCTCCGGGTCGAAAACGGCATCATTCAAGCCGCGCGGGTGTCGGCGGGCGGCGTGGGCCCTGTGCCGCTGTACCTGGCGCGCACCAGCGACTTTCTGGTGGGCCGTGAGCTTTCAGCGGAAACCGTGGCCGCGGCCAATGAGGTGATGCAAACCGAAATTAGCCCGATTTCTGATGTGCGCGGCACGGTGGAATACAAGCGCTTGCTGTTGCGCCAATTGCTACTGGCGCATTTTCTGCGGTTTGCGCCGGAGGAAATAGTGGTAAGCAACCTCATTTAAACACTAGAAAAGACCGTCATGCTGAGCGCAGTCGAAGCATCTCGCGTGCTATAGTAAACTCAATCATCCAACGATGCGAGCGAGATGCTTCGACTGCGCTCAGCATGACGTTCAATCTTGGGCTATTTCAGCCTGCCATAGCCATGAATCACCTTGACCCCCAGCGCCACGTGCGCGGCGAATCGCAGTACCTCGACGATGTACCCACGCAGCAGGGCACTCTGTTCGCAGCCGTGTTCGAGAGCCCACTGGCGCATGGCGTACTTGTAAATCTGGATTTGAGCGCGGCCCTAGCGGCGCCCGGGGTAGTGCGGATTCTCACGGCTGACGATATTCCGGGCGACAACCAGATTGGCGGCATTGTGCCCGATGAGCCGCTGCTGGCTCACGGCCACGTGCACTTCCGGGGGCAACCGGTGGCTCTGGTACTGGCCCGCCACGAGCACCAGGCGCATGCCGCGCTCAAGCTCATCAAGGTTGATATTGAGCCGCTGCCCATCATCACGGACCCGCGCGTGGCCGCCGCGCAGGGCGAACTGATTGTGCCGCCGCGCACCTTTAAAATTGGTGATTCGGCGGCCACTTGGGCTTCGTGCGCGCATGTGTTCGAGGGCGTGGCCGAGAGTGGCGGGCAGGAGCATTTGTACATTGAAACGCAGGGCGCCTACGCCTTTCCCACGGAAATGGGCGGCGTGCGCATCATCTCGTCTACCCAGGGCCCTACGGCCGTGCAGCGCCACACAGCGCACGTACTAGGCCTGGGCATGCACCAAGTAGAAGTGGACGTGACGCGCCTCGGCGGCGGTTTTGGTGGCAAAGAGGACCAAGCCACGCCGTGGGGCGCGCTGGCGGCACTGGGCGCGTATTGCACCAAAAAGCCGGTGAAGCTGGTGCTCGACCGCATGGCCGACATGCGCATGACCGGCAAGCGCCATCCCTACTCGTCCGACTTCAAAATTGGATTAGATAAGGACCTAAGAATCGTGGCCTATGAAGTCACGTTTTTTCAGAATGCCGGCGCGGCCGCCGACCTCTCCCCGGCCGTGATGGAGCGCACCCTGTTCCACGCCACCAACTCCTATTTTGTGCCCAACGTGACGGCTACGGCCTTCAGCTGCCGCACCAACTTGCCGCCCAATACGGCCTTTCGGGGCTTTGGCGGGCCGCAGGGCATGTTTGTCATTGAGTCGGCCATTGCCAAAGCCGCGGAGGAGTTGGGCATTCCGGCCTGCGAGATTCAGCGCAAGAATCTGCTGCGCGAAAACGACCTGTTCTCCTACCGCCAGCCCGCCGAAATGTGCCACGCCGAGCAGGCCTGGGACACCGCGGCCAAGGAATTTGATTTGGCAGGTACTCGGGCCGAAGTCGAGCAGTTCAACCAGCAGAACAAGCTGCAAAAGAAAGGCTTGGCGGTAATGCCGATTTGCTTCGGCATTTCATTCACCAAAACGCCCATGAACCAGGCCCGTGCCCTGGTGCACATCTATTCCGATGGCTCGGTGGGCGTGAGCACCGGCGCCGTGGAAATGGGCCAGGGCGTGAACACCAAAATTGCGCACGTAGCGGCCCGCACCCTGGGCATTTCGGTGAACCGCGTGAAGGTGGAAAGCACCAACACCACCCGCGTGGCCAACACCTCGCCCAGCGCCGCCAGTGCCACCGCCGACCTCAACGGCAAAGCCACCGAAATGGCCTGCGCCGCCCTGCGCGAGCGGCTGCTGCGCCACGCCTGCACCGAGTACACGCTGAATTACGAAGGCTTGGAAATCCGCGACGAGCAGGTACTCGCCGCCGGAGTACCGGCCGAAACCGACTGGGAAAAGCTGGTATCATCGGCCTTCTGGAAGCGCGTAGCCCTCACCGAAAACGCCCACTACGCCACGCCCGACCTGCATTTTGACGCCGCGACCAATCAGGGCCACCCCTTCGCCTACCACGTCTACGGCACGGCCATCACCACCGTCACCGTCGACTGCCTGCGCGGCACCTACACGGTGGACGCCCTACGCATTGCCCACGATTTTGGCCAGAGCTTCAACGAAGTAATTGACCGCGGCCAGATTGAGGGCGGCGCCGTGCAAGGCATTGGCTGGATGACGATGGAGGAAATTGCCTACAACGCCGAAGGCCGGCTGCTCAGCAACTCGCTCAACAGCTACAAAATCCCAGACATTTACGCCGCCCCCAAAGTACTGGACGTGCATTTCCTCGACACGCCGGGCCACCCCAAGGCCATTCTGCGCTCCAAGGCAGTGGGCGAGCCGCCGCTCATGTACGGCATCGGCACCTACTTCGCCCTGCGCGACGCCGTGCGGGCCTTCCAGCCGCGCACCGCCCTGCCCTTCTCCGCTCCCATGACGCCGGAAAAGGTGCTGGTAAGCCTGTACCCGGAGTTTTCGGCGGCTGAGACAGGCTGGAACGCTACGGCTGTTGGGACTCCCGCATCCATAGCTTCTTAGGCAGCCTCCAAATTGAACCTACAAAGCAAAGGGCCTCTCACAGTGAGAGGCCCTTTGCTTTGTTGTACTGCTGGCGTAAGTTGCCGTTTAAGCCACAACTTGCTTCCGACGGCCTTCCAGAATGCGGAAGAACGAGCGGGTGTTAATTTCGTCGCGGGTCAGGCCGGTGGCTTCAATTTCTTCCTCGGAAATGGCGCCGCAGTTCAGCGCTTTCAGGAAGAAGTTGAGCAGACCTTGGCCGGTGGCGGCGTCGTCGAAAATGTCGCCGGTGAGGGTGGAAATGGCGGCGCGCTCCACGAAGGTTTTCAGGCGAAGCACGGCGTCATCGTAGCTGCTCAGGAAGAAGTTGTAGGTGGCGGCGTAGCGCATGGGCAGTTGCGCGGGGTTCAGGTCCCAGCCCTGGTACATGCCGTTGATGAGCGAGTGCGTGCTGTGGTGGAATGCTTGGCGCCAGGCGTTGTGCACCGATTCCTGGTTTTCGCGTAGCTGGGCGAAGGTCAAATTATCGCCGCGGTGCGGGCCGATGGGCATGACGTTGGTAGCGCCATCGGAGAGGAAAATGCCGGTACCGCCGAGCGCCACCTTGGTCATGTGGTGGGCGAAGTCGCACACGGGGTGGCCCATGGTCTGGTACTTGGCCGTGATGCCGCAGCTGGCGGTATAGTCGTAGGTGCCGAAGTGGGCAGCAATGCAGCGCCCCTCGCTGGCCCGGATGATGCGCATGAGCGGGTTGCGCCCCTCCTCGTCCATGATGATTTGCGTGGCCTCTACCATGGTTTCCATTTTGAGGGTGCCGGGCGCCAGGCCGTTGGCCTTTTCCAGCAGCTCAAACAGGCGCACCATCGTCGTCATCTGCTCCGGGATGGTCACCTTGGGCAGCATCACCACGAAGTTGTCGGGCAGCTTGCCGCCGGTTTCGGCTAGCAGCGTGGTCAGGAAAATATCGAGCGTGCGTACGCCGCGGGCTTTCATGTCCTCGGTGAAGGGCTTGATGCGGATGCCAATAAAGGGCGACAGCGTGCCTTGGGCCATGCCCTTGGCCACTTCCTGAGCGGCGCGTACGGCGGTTTCGTCTTCCTCGGCATCGGGGCGGTTGCCGAAACCATCTTCGAAATCCACGCGGAAGTCTTCCACGGCTTCGCGCTTCAGCTTCTGCACAATTTTATTGTAGACGGAGTACGCCAGCCAGGCAGGCTCGTGCTTGCGCTCGGCGGGCGTCATGGCATCGAGGCGAGCGGTAAGGTCGGCCACATCAGCAGCCAGCGTGGGCAGGTGCTCGTGGTTTTTGAGCTGCAGCACGCGGGCCATCTCCACGAAGTTGGGCGCGTAGGTCTGCAGGTTATTCAGGGCAATGTCGCCCATCCGCACGCAGGTATCGGCCTTGAACAGGTTGGCGCCGCCGTACACGGTGTGCACAGGCTGGCGGTCGGGCTTGTCGCCCGGATAGATTTGCTGGAATTGCAGGTTGGCCACGCCCAATTGGTCGAGCAAGGCGGCTTTGTCGGATTCGGGTAAGCTGAGTTTCATGGTGGGAATTTAATTGTCAGTTGTTCGTTTTCAGCTAATCAGAACGTCATGCTGAGCGCAGCCGAAGCATCTCGCGTGCAATAACTAATTACTGGTGGCACGCGAGATGCTTCGGCTGCGCTCAGCATGACGTTTTTTATTTAAATGGCGTAAACACCAAATCAGGAGCCGCGGTAGGTGGCGTAGCCGAAGGGATTCAGCAGCAGCGGCACGTGATAATGCTCAGTCGTTGCCACGTCAAAAACGATTTCTACGAAGGGATAAAAATTTGCCGTTTCGTCCTGCGCGAAATATTCTTTGGTAAAGAATTTCATTTTATAAACGCCCAATTCCAGTTGCGTCGAATTGGGTAATAAATCCGCAATTCGGCCGTCTTTATTCGTGACGCCGCGCGCAATTTCCTGCCAATTATCACCGGATTGCTGCAATAGTGCAATGGTGACATTTACAGCGGGTTTGCCCTTGGTGGTGTCGAGAATATGCGTTGTTATTTGGCTCATGCGGCTAATATTTTCTCGAGGCGAATGCGGGTTATTTTATCCTGTTCACCCATGGCAATTACTATTTCATCTTCGGGCTTATTGGGCAGGCGGGCTTGCAATAAAGCCAGCATTTCTTCCGCTGATTTTCCAGTGGCGCAGACAATAAAGATGTAGCCGAACTTCTGCTCGTATTCCGTATTACCCGCCGCCAAAGCTTCCAGCGTTGCCTGCGAAGCTTGTTTTACTGCGGCCTGCTCGCCTTCGGCCCACGTACTGGTAGTGGCAAATTTCTCACGCAAAGCCGCCACATCGCCGCCGATTTTGGGATGGTGCGTGAAGGCTTCTCGCCAGTCGGCTTCGCTTAGTTTATTCCATTGGGTTGTGGCCTCTCGCTTCAGCGTTTCGGTATCGGCCATGGGAAATAAGGCGCCCATTTTCTCTACCCACGCCGTGGAGCCGCAGCATTTGCTTAAGGCATCGGCCAAGGCTGGCTTGGGGAGGTGGTTGAGTTCTTGTAATGTCATTTAATGTAGCGCGGACTTTTAGTCCGCGTGTGTGCCGTTAATCTATTCGCGGACTAAAAGTCCGCGCTACAACACCGTTGGAAAGCGGTTCACGTTTTTGTAATAGATGTACACCGACGGCTCCTGGCCCATGGCCGTGGCCCACTGCTGGCAATAGGGCGCCATCCAGATGGAGTCGCCTTTTTTCACGGGGTACCAGCACTGGTCGAGCATGTAGATGGCCTGGCCTTCGAGGTACAGCAGGCCGTGCTCCATGATGTGCGTTTCTACCATCGGCAGGTTGCCGCCGATGCCGTAGGTAAAAATGTTCACGGCCATGTCGAAGCCCGGCACATTCGGCAGCAGCTCCTGGATGCGCAGAGCCTCGTCGTTCATGTAAATGGGCGCTTTGCTATAGTCCCGCTCGCCGAAGAACACGCCCGGCGTGGCGTGCCCAGCCAGCGGTTCGTACACTTTGTGGAAGGTAAGCAGCTGCGTGCCCGCTTCCGGCCCAGTGAATTCATAGGCCTGGCCCACCGGAATGTAGACGTATTGCCCCACGGCCAACGTGCGGGTTTCGCCGCCTACTGCTACCTGAACTTGCCCCTGCACCACGTAGAAGAAAATCTGCGAGTCCTTGGTTTCGCCCACGAGTTTGCCGGCGTCGGTGAGCGTAATCAGCGTTTGGCAGAGGCGGGCGCCCATTTGCTCGTTGATGATGACGTTGACGGTGCAGCCGGTCCAGCCGGGCACGTTGCTGTTGATGTAGCCATCGGGGGCGATGATGGCGTGGTTGCGCTTGACAACCGAGCGGGTCAGGGCCGACATTTCCATATTAGCGGGTGGGCGTTTGGGTGCGGAGAAGGGAGATAAAACGGTCGGCCACGGCAATGGCGGCGGCCAGGTCAGGCAGCTCCACGTCCTCCAACGGGTTGTGGCTGATGCCTTTGTAGCAGCGAATAAACAGCATGGTGGCGGGCGCAACAGCCGAAACGGGCACGGCGTCGTGCCCGGCACCGCTCACCAGCGAAATGGTTTCGTAGCCGGTTTCGGTTATGGCCTGGCCCAGCAGGTCGTTCAGGGGCTGGCTGCAAGCCACGGGAGCGGTTTGCTGCACCAGTTTCCACACCAACTCCACGTTGCGCGGGGCGGCGAGGCCTTCGGCGAAGTTGAGCAGGGCGCGGTACGCATCGGCGAGTTGGGCCTGATTGGGGCTGCGCAGGTCGAGGGTGCAGGTAACCTCGCCGGGAATGACGTTGCTGGCCGCGTGGCTGATATTGAGCTTGCCCACGGTGGCCACCAAGCCTTGGCCGTGGGCCTGGGCAAATTGCTCGGCCGTGAGCACAAACTCGGCGGCGGCGCACAGGGCGTCCTGGCGCATGGCCATGGGCACGGTGCCGGCGTGGCCGGCCATGCCCCGAAACACCAATTCCACGCGCTGCTGCCCGGCAATGGCCGTGACCAGCGCCACCGGCACGTTGCGCTCCCACAGCACCGGGCCCTGCTCGATGTGCATCTCGAAGTACCCCAGCCACTCGGCGGCCGGAATGGCATCGAGCGCCAACTGCGAGGCATCACCGCCCATGATGGTGAGGGCTTGGTCTAGGGTCACACCCGCGGCGTCGGTGCGGGCCAGCAGGGCGTGGTCGAAGGCCCCGGTCACGACCTGGCTGCCCAGGTACGTGGTATGAAAGCGCACGCCTTCTTCGTCGCTGAAGGCAATCAGCTCGATGTGAAACGGCAGGTCGGCTTTTTGCTCGATGAGTTGTTCCAACAAATCGAGTCCCATGAGCACGCCCAGCGGACCGTCGAACTTGCCGGCATTTACCACCGTGTCGATGTGCGAGGCCAGCACGAAAGTTTTCGCGTCGGGGTTGCGGCTTTCGAGGCGGGCGCGCAGGTTGCCGATGCCGTCGACGCGGGTGGGCAGGCCGGCGGCTTCCAGCCAGCGTTGCACGAGGTCGCGGCCTTCCAGGAAAGCGGGCGTGCCGAAGGTGCGCGTCACGCCGTCGGCCTCTTCGCTGATGGCCGCCAATTGCTGAATGCGCTGCATGATGCGCTCCGCGCGCGCTAGGTATTCGTGCTGCATTCAGCTACCGGGTTAAAAGTTCGCCGTGGTTGAGATGGGTAAAGGCAGGGCGCTGATAAACGGGTTCGCCCCGGAGAAAAGTTAATTCTACCACCCCCGCCAATTCCTGGCAAATGTAAGGCGACACTTTGTGTTTGTGCTGAATCATTTCCTCCTGCACCACAAAGGTTTTTTCAGGGTCGAAAACAATCAAATCAGCGTCGTAGCCCACGGCAATGCGGCCTTTGCGGTAGTGCTGACCGGCCAGTTTCGCGGGGTTTTCGCTTAGCCACTTGGCCAGGTCATTCAGGGTGGCGCCGCGCTTGCGGGCCGCCGTCCAGAGCACGGGCAGGGCAAATTGCAGCGAAGCAATGCCGCCCCAAGCCGTGGTAAAGTCGCCGCTTTCGAGCTGCTTCAAATCGGGCGGCGCGGGCGAGTGGTCGGTGGCCACGAAGTCGATGATGCCGGCTTGCAGCGCGGCCCACAGCTGGTCGTTATTAGCCTTTTCGCGAATGGGCGGGGCGCACTTGAACTGCGTCTGGCCGTCGGCAATATCCTCGGCATTGAAATAGAGGTAATGCTGGCCGGTTTCCACGGTCAGGGGCAGGCCCTTGGCTTTGGCAGCAGCGATGGGCGCAATGGAATTGGCCGACGATAAATGCACGATGTGCATCGGGCAATTGAATTCTTCGCACAAACGAATCATCATTACCACGGCTTCGTCCTCCCAGCTTTTGGGGCGCGAAGCCAGGTAGTTCGGGTACGAGCGGTGGTCGTTCTGCTTCCAAGCGTCGTTGTCCTCGGACAACTCACAGTGTACCAAGAGCGGCAGCTGGTGCCGCGCCAGAATGGGCATCACCCGGCGCAAATCGTCCTCTGTCGCATTGGGAAAATCATCAATCCCAGAGTGCGTCAGAAAAGCTTTGAAACCCAATACGCCAGCCGCAATCAACGGCTCAATTTCGTGGGCGTTGCCGGGCACCACCCCGCCCCAGAAGCCTACGTTGGTGTGCAGCTGGCCTTTGGTAGCGGCCCGTTTTATTTCCAGATTCGCCACCGACGTGGTAACTGGGGCCGAGTTCAACGGCATATCAACCAGCGCGGTGAGGCCGCCGGCCAGCGCGGCCCGGGTGGCCGTGTCGAAGCCCTCCCAGTCGGTGCGGCCGGGCTCGTTGATGTGCACGTGTGGGTCGATGACGCCGGGCAGGATGGCGCGGGTCCCCACATCGAGGATAGTAGAACCTGATACTTCCGCATCAATGGGCAGCAGGGCGGCGATTTGGCCGCTTTCGATGAGGATGGTGGCGGCGCGCACCCCATCGGGCGTGACGACGCGTTGGCTGCGCAGAGCAAGGTTTGGCATGGAGGAGAAGTTTGGCGCTAAATTCGGGACTTTTTCCTGGGCTAATTAATTGCCGGTGTAGGAAAGGGGTTTAGGCACGTCATGCAGAGCGCAGCGAAGCATCTCGCGTGCCACCACTAACCCTACTAATTGGATTACTCATGGCACGCGAGATGCTTCGCTGCGCTCTGCATGGCGGCCCTTATTGTACTACTGCTTAACTATGATTCAATACGTTACCCTCTTTGCCCTGATACTCACGTTTCTGCTGCTGCTGGGTGTCATATTCGCCCTCCAGCGGGTGGCCAAAACCCGGCCCGATGGCGGCGTGGTGGGCACCAGCGGCTTCACGCTGGAGGGCTACTCCTACGCCCTCATCTTGCTGGCCGTGGCGGCGGCCGTGGGCATTTGCTACGTGCTGGTGCGCGATTCGCCCTGGGCCGGCCACATTATGGAGTGGCTCAACATTGTGGTGCGCCTCATGCACATCACCTTCGGCATCGCCTGGATTGGCGCTTCGTTCTACTTCGTATTTCTGGAAAACGCCCTGAACCGCACCGACAACGTGCGCGAGGAACTGGCCGGCAACCTCTGGGCTGTGCACGGCGGCGGCTTTTACTATCTGGAGAAGTACAAATCAGCACCCAAAGTCATCCCCAAAAGCCTGCACTGGTTTAAGTACGAGGCTTATTTCACCTGGCTCTCGGGTTTCAGCCTGCTGTTTGTGGTGTATTATTTCAACGCCAGCTCCATGCTGATTGACCCGCGCGTGCTGGACATTTCGCCGCTGGCGGGCGTGGGCATCGGGGTGGCCTCGTTCATCGTGGGCTGGCTGGTGTACGACGGGCTGTGCCGCACGGCGCTGGTGCGCAGCAAGTGGTTTATGGTGATTGGCTTCGCCATTGCCACGGCGTTTGCCTACTTCTACGATGAGGTGTTCAGCGCCCGGGCGGCCTACATCCACTTCGGGGCCATGCTGGGCACGCTCATGGTGGGCAACGTTTTCTTCACCATCATCCCGGCCCAAAAGGCCATGGTGAAGGCTGCTACCGAAGGCACACCACTGGACCCCCAACTGGGCAAAAACGCCCTGGCCCGCTCGCTGCACAACAACTACTTCACGCTGCCCGTGCTGTTTGTGATGGTGAGCAACCACTTCCCCAGCACCTTCAGCCACGCGTATCCGTGGGCCATTCTGGCGGTTATCACGTTGGGCACGGCCGGCGTGAAGCACTGGCTGAACCTGCGCGAAAAGCACCAGTCCAACGCCTGGGTGCTACCGGCCTCGGTGGCCCTGCTGCTCGGCGTGGTGTTCGTGACCGCACCAAAATCCGAAACCGGCACCGCGGCCGCCGCCTGCACCGAGGAAGTGACCATGAGCCGGGTGAACATGATAGTGCAGACCCGCTGCGTGCAATGCCACTCCGCCAAGCCCACCGACGACGTGTTTAAGTCGCCGCCCAACGGCGTGGTGTACGACACGCCGGAGGACATTATTCGCCTAAAAGACAAAATTATGCAGCGCGTGGTGGTCACCAAGACCATGCCCCAGAACAACAAGACGCAGATGACCCAAGAAGAACGGGACATTCTCAAGTGCTGGATTGAACAGGGCGCACTGAACAAGTAAAACACCTTTCCCATGCCCGCTTCTCCCCGCGACTTACCGGTTTGGGCCCTCGCGGCGGCCAGCCTGCGGGCGGGCACGCCGGTGGCGCTGCTGTGCGTGGTGCGCAGCACGGGCAGCAGCCCCGGCCGCCAGGGCTTCAAGATGGCCGTGACGGCCACCGAATTGGCAGGTTCCATCGGCGGGGGCATTATGGAGCACAAGTTCATCGAGTTGGCACGGCAACGCTTGCTGGCCGGCGACTTTAATCCCGTACTACTGCCTCAGATTCACCGGCGCGAAGCGCCCGCTGACCGCTCCGGCATGATGTGTTCAGGCGAGCAGGAGGTGCTGCTGTGGCCCCTGGCAGCCGAGGACTTGCCGGTAGTAGAAGCCATTGTGGAAGCGTTGGAACAGGGAAAAGTCAGCCAGTTTCTGCTAAGCGCTGATTCTGGCCTGCAGTTGCGGCGCTTAGCAGAACAGGCCTATGATTTTTATGACTACCAACCGGGCCAAAACTGGTGCTACCGCGAGCAGTTGGGCTTCCGCGACCAAGTCACCATCGTAGGCGGCGGGCATGTGAGCCTGGCTTTGTCAAAAACTCTGGCACTGCTGGATTTCGAATTAACCGTGCTCGACGACCGGACCGCCTTGCCCACGCTGGCAGCCAACCACGCCGCGCACCATCGGCGAGTGGTCAGTTACGAGAACATCGCCGCTGAAATCGTGGCCGGCCCGCACCAATACGTGGTAGTGATGACCGTGGGCTACCGCACCGATGCCGTGGTGCTGCGCCAGTTGATGGGGCTGCCCTTCCGGTACCTGGGTGTGATGGGCAGCGCCGCCAAAGTGGCCGAGTTGCGCCGCGGGCTGCTGGCCGAAGGATATGCCGAAGAAACCGTGGCGCGCCTGCACGGGCCGATTGGGTTGCCCATCAGTAGCCAGACGCCCGAAGAAATTGCCATCAGCATTGCCGCCGAGCTGATTTGGGAACGCCACCGGCCGAGCCAGTAGCTCAGGAGGTGCTACCGGCCCTGTTCATCGGGTTCGGTGCGGGGCAGTTGGCCGTTGGCCAGTTCTTCGGTAAAGACGCGGTAGCGGTCCAGAATGGAGCGCACGGAGCGGCGCAGTACGATTTCACCCATGGGGCCCTCGGGCACACTTACCCCCGAGGCGTAGCCATTCCAGACGGCGCGGTTGGTTTTCACGTCAATGAGGGTGAGCAGCAGCGTGCCTTCGGCCAGCAGCAGGCGCACGGGCTGGTAGCCCTGCATTTCTTCGCGGGGCGTGTCGTCGGTTTCTTCAATGTTGCGCTTTATCCACTGGCTAAGGTCCTCCTGCACAAAGCCGTGAAAATTCATGTCGCCTTCGTACACTCGGAAGTTTACCAGCATGTCGGGCCGGCGCTTGGCTTGGCGGTAGCCCTGTACTTGCAAGCGTTGCTTAATTGCTTCTCGCACGGACTGGCCCAGGCGGCTGGTGTCGGCGGTGAGCCCAGTTCCGGTCACAAAATCGTAGGTACGGTAGTGGCGGAAATTGCCACGGTAGCTGTAATCGGAGTCAACGCGGGCTTCGCGGGTGGTCATGCAGGCCGAAAAAGTGGCCGCTAAGCAAACCAAGCTCAGGATGGAAAGAACGGTGCGCATAACGGTTGGGATTGACGGATGAATGGCCCTTTCATTTACGAAAATCAATTCCTTAATGACTGAGGTTCAGCCCGAAAATCACAAACAATCGGTCTAGCCGCTCCCCCAAGCTCAAGAGCTAATGCCCGCCGGCCTCGACGCCTTCGGGCGTGAGAATGTAGCCTTTGGCCAGAATACGGTACCGGTCGAAAATAGAGCGCACGGACCGGCGCAGCACGATTTCGGCCCGGGCGTTGTCGGGCACGTCCACGCCCGAGGCGTAGCCGTTCCAAATGGCCCGCTGCGAGCGGGCATCCACCAGCGTCACCATCAGGGTGCCATCGGTGAGCAGGCGGCGAATGGGCTGGTACGGGTGGCTGCTGGGCTCCGAAACGCTTTTGGCATCGGTTTCCTCCACCTCCTCGTGCTGGGCCACCCACTGCTCGAGTTCTTCCTGGTTGTAGCCGCGCAGGTTCACGGCGCCCTCAAACACGCGGTAGTTCACCAGCAGGTCGGGGCGCTTGGCGGTGGGCCGATAGCCTTGCTGCTGGAGCCGGGTCTGGATGGCATCGCGCAGCACCAGGCCCAAGCGGCTGGTGTCGCTCAGCAGCCCGTGGGTTCGCATGAAATCGTAGGTGCGGTAGCGGCGGAAATTGCCGCTGTAGCTGTAGTCGGATTCGACGCGGGCCTCCTGCGTGGTGACACAACTGCTCAGGCTAATCGCGAGACTGAGGGTCAAGACAATGCGTAACGGTATGGCCATGGCTAGCAGGAGGGTAATGTAGCCAACTAAGTTACATAAACCTGCCTGATATCCAAGCCTTACCGGTACCCCGCGGCCTGCAGCGCAAACAGCTCGGCGTAGCGCCCGCCTTTCGCCAGCAGGTCTTCGTGCGAACCGATTTCCACAAACTGGCCGTTTTCAATCACCAGAATGCGGTCGGCCATGCGCACCGTGCTGAATCGGTGGCTGATAAGCACGGCCGTTTTGCCTTTGGTAAGCTCGGCGAAGCGCTGAAAAACTTCGTGCTCGGCGCGGGCGTCCAAGGCGGCGGTGGGCTCATCAAGAATGAGCAGTTGGGCATCGCGCATATAAGCCCGGCCGAGGGCAATTTTCTGCCACTCGCCGCCGCTCAAGTCCACGCCGCCGTTGAAGCGCCGGCCAATCATTTGGTCGTAGCCACCTGGCAGCTTAGCGATGACCGAATCGGCCAAGCTTTGCTGAGCGGCGGTTTCGATGCGGGGCTGGTTCGTGCGTTCCTCGATGCGGCCCACGGCCAGGTTTTGGCCGGCCGGCAGCTGGAAGCGCACAAAGTCTTGGAAAATGACGCCGATTTCCTGCCGCAACTCGGCGGGGTCGTACTCCCGCAGGTCGTACCCGTCGAGCAGAATGCGGCCTTCGTTCGGGTCGTACAACCGCGCCAGCAGCTTCACCAACGTGGTTTTGCCGGCGCCGTTCTCTCCTACCAACGCGAGCTTTTCGCCCGCTTCCAGTTTGAAAGACAGATTACGGATGGCCCATTTTGTACCATTCTTGTACTGAAACCCGACGTTTTCAAACTCGAAACCGTGTTGAATGGGCCGAGGGAAAGGCCGCGCCGTTTCGCCCGAAACCTTTTGCCGCACAATGCGGGGCCGCAGGGCAAAGAAGTCGAAAAAGTCCTGCAAATACAAGGCCCCATCGGCCACGGAACTGAAACGACTGAGGATGCCTTCGAGCAAGCCCCGCAGACGGGCGAAGGAGCCGGCCAGAAACGTGAGCTGGCCCAGGGAAATCTGCCCCCCCACGGCCCGGGCGATGATGTAGATATAAGCGCCGTAGTAGCCGGCCGCACCAACGGCTGCGAACAGCGTGCCCCAACCGGCCCGGCGCAGCACCAGGCTTTTATTTTGGCGGTAAAAGTCGTCGGACAACTCCCGGAAGCGGTTTATCAGAAAATCGGAAAGACCGAAAATCTTCACTTCCTTGGCTGTTTCGTCAGAGGCACCGGTTTGGCGGAGGTAGTCGAGTTCGCGGCGCTCGGGCGTCCAGGAATGGCTAAGGGAATAGCTGCGCTCGTTGAAGTGAGACTCGCCCAAGAAAGCCGGCACCACGGCCAGCAGCAGCAACACCAGCAGCCACGGCTGAAAGGCCACCAATCCGCCGCCCAGCAACATGAGTGTCACCATATCCTGACCCTGGCTCAGCACCTGGCTCATGAGCACGGTGCGGGAGAGGGTTTGGCGGCGGGCGCGCTCCAGCTTGTCATAAAAAGTACTGTCCTCGAACTGGTCCAGGTCCAGCTCGGCGGCGTGGGCCATGATGCGGATGGAAGACTGATTGGCGAACAGGTCGCCGAGCAGGGAATCGAGCAGGGCCACCCCGCGGCCCAGGGCATCGGTAAGCAGCACGAGGCCGAACTCCAGCGCCACCAAGGTGAGCACGGGCGTGAGCACCCGCTCCGGGGCCGGTAGTTTGGTAAGCGCCACCACGGCATCGATGATGAGCTGGCCGACGTAGAGCATGGCCAGCGGCAGGCCCGCCCGCAGCAATCGCAGGGCAATATTGGAAAGCGCCAGCTTCGGGCTGGTCTGCCAGATAAGCTTGAGAAACGCCGGCAGATTGCGCAGCGCCGATACCCGTTCGCGCACGCTTACGGGGGGCTTGTCGCCGCCACCGCGGGAACTGTTGGGATTTTTGGCGGAAATGGTTTTCAGGAAATTAAGCATTGCGGCGAGCGAGGCAAGGTTGGGGCCGGAAGTACAAGGCGGCCGTTTTGGCAGAGGAAAACCGGAGCCGTTCTATCTTGCCAGGAATTGAACGCATAAGCCCTGTCGTTCTTCAAATCATTGCTTACAACTTCGCGCGGCGCACTCTCCACCACCCGACATAAGCTTAAGTTACGGCGTCATCTCGGCCACCATTGAACCTGATTTCTCACTCCCGTTTTCCCTCTCCTGCATGAAAGACCGCATCACCGCCATGTTCATTGCCTTCTTCCTGGGCAGCTTCGGCGGCCAATACTTCTACTTGGGCAAAACCGGCAGGGGCATTGCCTGCCTCCTGCTATTCTGGACGTTTATCCCCTCGCTCATCGGCCTGTACCACACCATCGTCTGGCTGATGATGTCGGACGAGGACTTCAACAATGAATACAACCAAGGCCGGACGCCCCCAATGGGCTACACCTATGCGCCCGGCTCCAGCGTAAGCGACGAACTGGACAAGCTGTTCCGTTTGAAGGAAAAAGGCGCGATTACGGAGCAGGAGTACAACGCCCGCAAGGCGCGGTTGCTGGCCTAATACTGCCCTTTAGGTCGCCTCACACGCTTTTATCAATCACCGAAGCGGTGCCCTTTTTTATCTTTTAATAGGTCTTAGCCGCTTCATACTGCCTCATACTTGCTTCAATTCAACGGCTATCCCCGCTTCTTTCCGTGGGGTTGCTATTGCTTGCCGGGTGCAGCAAGTCCAGTGACTCAACACTCCCCATCCCATCGGAACGCGAAGCATTGCTGACTACTCCCAACTGGCATTTTGACGAGCATTACTGAAACCCAAACAACGGCTTCGGGCGCCGTGATAACGAACGATGTGCTGCCTTATAACACCATGCAGCCGAGCGCCGATGACGACTTCACCCACTTCAATTCGGACCGGTCGTATTTCCTGAACCAAGGGGCTAGTAAATGCTCTCCTTCCGGCGCCCAACAAACCACGGTTGGTATCTGGGGCCTCGCAGCCAACGAAACGGAAATTGTTTTCGATCCCAACCAACCTGCCGCGATGCGTTACCGGATACAGGAGTTGACAACCACGACTTTTTCATTCGTAGAAACTAGCACATCGGTCAGTGGCACAAGGTTCGTTCGAACGACGACGTACACCGTGATATAAAATCGGAACAGCCAAACCGGCGCACGTGCAGCGCCGCGCAGAATGCCGTCCTCTTGGTCCTAATCCCTTGCCTAGCCTTGTCCCAAACGCCCGTCCCGATGCCCTATCCATACGTGCTCAAAGGCGCCGAAAACCCACCCTGGCGAAATCCTACGAGGCCTTCAAGGGGCACAACTTCGAGGGATTGGGGGTGTCGTTGGACCAGGAAAAAGACCTCGCCAAGTGGGCCCAGGCCATCGCCGACAACCGCATGCCCTAGACGCAGGTCTCGGACTTGCGCGCCTTTGACAGCCCGTGGCGTGTCAATACAGATTGAAGGCCATTCCCCATAACTTTCT
The DNA here is from genome assembly GCF_015694725.1 of Hymenobacter jeongseonensis. GTDB lineage: Bacteria > Bacteroidota > Bacteroidia > Cytophagales > Hymenobacteraceae > Hymenobacter > Hymenobacter jeongseonensis. The sequence goes on from NZ_JADQDQ010000002.1 coordinate 392,330, forward strand.
CGTCGACCCCAGCGGACACATCGTGGCCTCCAACCTGCGCGGGAAGCAGTTGGCCACCCCACCACCATGGCCAAGCTTATTAAACAAGGGCACTTCGGTTGTTGCAAGTCGCAAAGGCTATTCCTACGAAGCGCAAGGGGGAAGAAGCCGTCAGTATATGTTGGCGACTTCTCTCGCGTTTGTCGTTTTATTTTAATCTTCTTGAAAGTAATCTACCAGATGCCGCATTAGTCCTCTTTGTCTTCGGCCGGTGGGCCCAGCACCTTGATTTTGTCGGTCTTGCGCAGGCCGCTGAGGACTTCCACGTTGATACCGTCGGACAGGCCCGTTTTGACCAGCCGCTTCTGAAACTGCTGGGGCCCGGTTTCTACTTCCACAAACACGCTGTCTTTGTTCACCTTGCCAAACTGCAGCAGGCTTTCGCGGATGGCCAGCACGTCTTCGCGGCGGCCCAGCACGATGTCGCCATTGGCCGAGTAGTTAGCCCGCAGGAACTGCCCCGGCTGCAGCTTGACCTTGGCGCGCACCAAGAATTTGGTAGCCCCTTCCTCCACCACGCCTTTGGGGGCAATGTATTCGAGGGTGGCGGGAAACGTCTGGTTTTCCAGCGCCCCCACGGTCAAGTTCAGGGCCATGCCCTCTCTGATTTTGCCCACTTCACTTTCGTCCACTTTGCCTTCAAAAATCAGGCTCTTCATGTCGGCCACCGTTGCAATGGTGGTGCCTTCGTTGAAATTATTGCGCTCCACTACCGACGAGCCCTCCTTCACGGGCACATCGAGCAACAGGCCGGTGATGGTGGAGCGCACCGAATTGGAAGCGCCGCCGGTGTTGCGCGAGGCCCCGCGCTGGGCAATCTGCAAATCGTTCTGGGCCGCATCCAGGGACTGCTGCTTGGCCCGGAAATCGGCCACGAAGCGGTTGTATTCCTGCTCCGCAATAACTTTCTGCTCAAACAGGGTACGCTGACGGTCCAGCTCCACACGGCTGGTTTGCAGGGCAATGCGGGCCGCCTGGATGCTGTTTTGCGCCGCGTTGACGTTGCCGGCATTGGCTACCGTGCGGATGCGCGCAATCAGCTGGCCCTGCTGAATGGGCTGGCCGGCTTCCACAAACAGCTCATCCACAATGCCCGACACCTGGGGCTTGATTTGTACTTCCCGCCGCGGCACAATGCTGCCCGTGGCCACGGTTTTCTTCACGATGTCCGTCACCACGGGGGTTTCGGTTTTGTACGTGACGGGGTCGGCGTTGGCTTGGCGGTAGAAGTAGCGGGCCAGCCACCCAAACCCGGCCAGCAGCCCCAGCAGCAGCAGCCCCCACAGCACCCGGCTCAGGGTAATGATACGCCGGCCGGGCGGGGGCACGGGGGCGTACGGCTCCGAAACGGGGGGCGGCGGGGCGGGCGGAGCCTGAACCAGGGGTTCGGCAAGCATGTCGTTTTTCATAGCAACAGTCTCTAGGTGGAAGGATAAGTGCGGAATGGTGGGTTACTCGTCTTTCAGCGCCACAACGGGCTGCACCCGGGCGGCAATGGTGGCGGGCAGCAGTCCCGCCAGGGCGCCGGCGCCCACCAGCAGCGCCACCGCCAGCAGGGCCACGCCCACGTCAACCTGCGGATTGGCAAAAAAGCTAATGTCCTCGCCTTCAATCATGGCACTGATGCCGGCCATTAGGGCCGTGCCGCCCAGCAAGCCCACCAGGCCCGCCGCCGCCGTCAGCACAATACTTTCCTGCACAATCAGGCTCACGATGCTGCCCGGCGTGGCCCCCAGCGCCTTGCGGATGCCAATTTCCTTGGTCCGTTCCTTCACCACAATGAGCATGATGTTGCTCACCCCGATGATGCCCGCCAAAATGGTGCCGATGCTGACCAGCCAGCTAAAGGCCGTGATGCCCGAAAACAACCCCTGCACGCGGGCAAACTCCTCTTCCACGTTGGCCGACCCCAAGGCGCGGTCGTCCGTGGGGGCCACTTTGTGCTGGCGACCCAGCACCTGCTTGGCTTTGGTCTCGACGATGGAGGCCGGGGTGCCCGTCAAGGGGATAAAGGCGAAGTAGTCGACTTGATTGGTTTGGTTGAAGGCCACCTGCAGCGTAGTCAGGGGCACAATGATGGTTTGGCCGTTGCGCTCTGCCTCTTCCGCTTTGCCCGTGCCCTTGAACACGCCCACCACCTGAAAATAACTCCCTTTGATGTTGATGTAACGGCCCAGCGGGTTGGCTTGGCCAAAAAGCACGTCCAGCACCCGGTCGCCAATAACGGCGACTTTGCGCCGCCCCGTGATGTCCATGGTGTTGATGAACCGGCCGCTCGTCAGGTTGACGGCCTGCACCGCGGGGTAGCCCGGGTACTCGCCATTGACGGAAAACGACGCGTTTTTGGTCCCGTACTGCACCGTGAACGTGCCATGCAGCGAGGCGCGCGGCAGCACCAGCGCCGCCTCGGGCACTTCGCGTTCCAGCGCCGTCACATCGTCGTTGGTGAACTGCAGCCGGCGGCCGGCTTTCAGCCCCATGTAAGGCACGCTGGTGCGCTGCGACCACACAAAGACCGAGTTTTTGGCGACGTCAAACTCCTTCTCCACGCCATTGCGGAAGCCTTTGCCCGCCGCCAGCAGCACCGCCAGCATGAAGATGCCCCAAAACACTCCGAACGCCGTCAGGCCCGTGCGCAGCTTGTGCCGCTGCACCGTGCCGAGGATTTCCTGCCATTTATCAAGGTCAAACATGACTGCCGGGAGTTAGCAACGGTGGATTTAATCAGCCCGCAACGCTTCAATGGGTTTGATGTTTGCCGCTTTGGTAGCGGGCACTAAGCCCGCCACGGCGCCCGCCACCACCAGCAGCACAATAGCGCTGATGGCCACGGTCAGGTTCACTTCCGGGCGGTCGAAGTAGGAGGTCGTCCCTCCTGCTTTCTCCAATGCGTAGCGAATGCCATCAAGCACTGCCACCCCGGCCAGCAGGCCCAGGTAGCCCGCCAGCGCGGTTATCACCACCGATTCCTGCACTATCATGCTCACGATGCTGAATGGCGTGGCCCCCAAAGCTTTGCGCACCCCGATTTCGCGGGTGCGCTCCTGCACAATGATGAGCATGATGTTGCTCACGCCCACCACGCCGGCCACCAGCGTCAGTACCCCAATAACAGACACAAACAGCTTGATGCCCAAGAACAAGCCTTGAAACCGCTGCACCTCCTCCTCGTTGTTGTTCAGGTTTAGGGCCTGCTTATCGGCCGGGTCGAACTGGTGCCGGCGGGCCAGCAGCAGGCGCACCTGGTCGGCCAGGTCTTTCACGGGCAAGCCGCTGCGGGTGGTCAGGCCCAGCAGGTGCACTTGGTTGTATTGATTAAACGTGGTTTGGAACGTGCTGAATGGCACGTAGGCGCGCTCCTCGTTGCGGCCCTGGTTTTGGGTTGTCGTGAAGATGCCCACTACCCGGAAATACACCCCTTTGATGCGCACGTACTGGCCCACCGCCGGCTCGTCGCCAAACAGCACCTTGCGGACTTTTTCGCCCATCACCAGCACTTTGCGTTGCTCAGCCAGGTCGAGAGGGCTCAGCAAGCGGCCTTGCTTCAACTCCTCGCCGTTGATAACGAAGAATTCTCCATTGGCCCCAAACACCTGATACGAGCCGTTTTTGGTGCCCCGCTCAATGGTGTACTCGCCCGAGAGCCGGTTGCGGGGCGCCACCAGTTCCACGCCGTCGATGCTGCGGCGCACGGCTTCCATGTCCGTATTCGAAAGCTTGATTTCGCGGCCCGGTTTCATGCCCTGCCACGGCAGCGAGGTCTTCCCGCCGCTCACAAACAAGCTGTTGCGTGCCGTGGCGCCAAACTCTTTGAAGATGCCGTTTTCCATGCCCTTGCCCGCTCCCAGCAACAGCACCAGCATGAAGATGCCCCAAAACACTCCAAACGCCGTCAGACCCGTGCGCAGCTTGTTGCGGCGCATGGTGTCGAGGATTTCCTGCCATTTATCGAGGTCGAACATCGCACAGGAGCGTTAGGTAGCCAGCAGGTGGCGGGGTTGCTCAGACAGCTCTTCGGTTTCGTCGCTCACAATGCGGCCGTCGCGCACCCGCACCATCCGGTCGGTTTGGGCGGCGATGTCGTGCTCGTGGGTCACGATGACGACCGTCATCCCGGCGCGGTTCACCTGCTTGAAAATGTCCATCACCTCCTGAGTAGTTTGGGTGTCGAGGGCTCCGGTGGGCTCGTCGGCCAGAATTAGCTTGGGCTGGCTAATGAGGGCCCGGGCAATGGCCACGCGCTGTTTCTGGCCGCCGCTCAGCTCCGAGGGCAGGTGGGTAGCCCAATCGCGCAGGCCCACCCGGTCGAGGTATTCCAGGGCGCGGCGGTTGCGTTCGCGCCGGCCCACTTGCTGGTAATACAGGGGCAGCGCCACGTTTTCCATGGCGTTTTTGAAGCCCAGCAGGTTGAAGGACTGAAACACAAAGCCCAAAAACCGATTGCGATACTGCGCCGCCCGGGCCTGCGACATGCTGCGGTCGATGCGCGTGCCAGCCAAAAAGTAACTGCCCGCGTCAAAGTCGTCGAGCATGCCCAGGATATTAAGCAAGGTACTTTTGCCCGAGCCCGAGGAGCCCATAATGCTCACCAGCTCCCCTTCCCGCACGTGCATATCGATGCCCTTGAGCACTTCGAGGCGGTGGGCCCCCACGGCGTAGCTTTTGCGAATGCCCTCCAGTTTAATCATGGCCGTAGATAAAGCGCGAGAGATGCTCTATTCCTGCCCTTCGTTGCCCAGGGACGAGTTCCCAAGCATTGTCCGCAGTTAGGCCCCATCCGCGGGGCTTGATGGCAGCAAGTGGAAAATTGCAAAGCAACAGGGACTCCGCGCGTGAAACAGAGGCACTAATTTAAGAAAATATAAAAAGTAAAAAAGCTGAAGTAGAGCAAACTAAATCCGCTCGTCGGGGCACGGCAAATGCGAAGCCAAATGTGGTTGGGGAAGCCCTCGTAAAGCGGCGGTTGGTCAAACCCCTACTTTCTCGTTTCCGCTCGTTCTGCGGATAAGCACTACTATTGCTTTTCTTCTCTCGACCATTCCTTACTTTCCTCCGGACGATGCGTCAACACGCTACTAAACTTGCGGCCCTGCTGCTCTCGGCCGCTTCGCTGGCGGCTACTTCCTCCTGCAAAACTGCCCAGCAACCGGCAGCCGCCAAAGCCCGCGCGTTTTCCTTGCCCTACGAAAAATTTGTGCTGGAAAATGGCCTGGAAGTCGTGCTACACGAAGACCACTCGGACCCCATCGTGGCCTTCGCGACGGTCATGCACGTGGGCTCCAACCGCGAGAAGCCCGGCAAAACGGGCTTTGCCCACTTCTTCGAGCACATGTCCTTCAACGACTCGGAGAATGCGCCGGTCGGGGCTAACCGCAAGCTCATCGAGGAATGGGGCGGACAGCGCAACGGCAGCACCTGGAACGACGGCACCCAGTACTACGAAGTCGTGCCCAAGGATGCCTTCGACAAAATCATGTGGATAGACTCCGACCGGCTCGGCTACATGATTAAAACCGTGACCGCCGAGGCCCTGGCCCGTGAAATCCAAGTGGTGAAAAACGAGAAGCGGCAGAACTACGACAACGTGGCTTACGGCTTTACCAACGAGGTGCTGCGCAAAAATCTGTACCCAGCCGACCACCCCTACAACTGGACGGTAATCGGCTCGTTGCCGGATTTGCAGGCCGCCACGCTGGCCGATGTGCAGGAGTTCTACCACCAGTACTACGGCCCGAACAATGCCACGCTGGTCATTTCCGGCGACATCAACATCGCCGAAACCAAGGCCAAGGTGCAGCGTTGGTTTGGCGAAATCAAGAAAGGTCCGGAAGTGAAGCCCCTCAAGCCTCGGCCCGCGGGCCTGACCCAAACCAAGTCGCTGTATCTGGAAGACAATTTTGCCCGCCTGCCACAGCTGCAGGTGGTATTCCCCAGCATCCAGGAGTACCACCGCGATACCTATGCGCTGGACGTGCTGAGCCAGCTGTTGGCCGGCAACCGCACTTCGCCTCTCTATAAAGTGATTGTAGAAGAGCAGAAGCTGGCGCCTAATGTGGGGGCCTATCAGTACAGCAGTGAACTGGCGGGCGAATTCATCCTGCAGGTGCGCGCCAATCCGAACACGAGTTTGCAGCAGGTGCACAGCGCCATTCAGGAGGGCCTGCAGCGCTTCGAAACCCAGGGCTTTTCGGATACCGAGCTCCAACGCATTCGGGCCAAAATCGAAACCGACTTGTACGCCGGCGTGGAGTCGGTGCTGAGCAAAGCCCTGCAAATGGGCCGCGACAACGAGTTTGCCGGCGACCCTGCCTACATCAGCAAAGCCGCCCAACTGGCCCAGGCCGTGACGCGCGACGACGTGATGCGTGTGTACAACCAGTACCTGAAAGGCAAGCCCTACGTGATGACCAGCGTGGTGCCCAAGGGCCAGCAAAACTTGGTAGTGCAGGGCGCGCAACTGGCCACGGTGTACCAGGAAAAAGTGGTGGCCGGGGTGCAGAACGAGGACGTGGGCCAGGGCAAGGAAGCCGAGTTTGAAAAAACCGTCACCAAAAACGACCGGTCGGAGCCGCCCTTCCTGGAAACCCCGCTGTTTAAAGTGCCCGCCATCTGGAATGCTTCGCTGGCCAACGGCCTGAAAGTATACGGCATCGACAACCGCGAAATTCCGCTCGTCTCGTTTGACGTGACCATTCCCGGCGGCCATGCCCTGGACCCGCTGGCCAAAGCCGGAACGGCCGCGCTGATGGCCCAGCTGCTGATGCAGGGCACGGCGCAGAAAACGCCGGCCCAGCTGGAAGAAGCCATCGACTTGCTCGGGGCCACCATTTCAGTGAACAGCGCCAACGAAGAAATCCGGGTGCAGGCGCGCTGCCTGGCCCGCAACTTCGCGCCCACGCTGGCCCTGGTGCAGGAAATCCTGCTGCAGCCCCGCTGGGACGCGGCCGAGTTTGCCCGCCTCAAACGCTCGTTGGCCACCAACCTGAAGGGGCAGGAAGCCAACCCCACCGCCGTGGCCAGCCAGAACTTTCTCAAATTGCTGTACGGCCCCAATCACATTTTCAGCACCCCGAGCAGCGGCACGTTGGAAACCACGGCCGGCCTCACGCTCGACGATTTGAAAGCGTACTACCACGCGAACATCTCGCCTTCCGGGGCGGCCGTGCACGTGGTGGGCGCCATCGACCAGAACACGGTGGCGGCGGCGTTGCGGCCCTTGGAAACCGGCTGGGCCGCCAAAGCAGTCAGCGTGCCGAAGCAGACGATACCCGCCCAAACCCTGGGCGGCAACGTCTACTTCATCGACGTGCCCGATGCCAAGCAGTCGGTGCTCTACATCGGCAAGCTGGCGCTGGCCGGCTCGGACCCCGACCTGAGCAAAGCCACGTTTGCCAACGCCGTGCTGGGCAGCGGGGCCAGCGGGCGCCTGACCCAGCTGCTGCGCATTCAAAAAGGCTATACCTACGGCGCGGGCTCGTCGGTGCAGGAGCTAAAGGAACTGGCCCCGTTTGTGGTGTCGACCAGCGTGCGCGCCAACGCCACCGGGCCCTCGCTGCAGCTCATCCGCCAGCTGCTGACCGATTACGGCCCGACCTTTAGCCAGGCCGACGTGGACATTGCCAAAAGCAAAATATTGAAGGGCAACACCCTGGTCTACGAAAGCCAGGGCGCGAAGCTGAACATCCTGCGGCGCATCAGCAAGTTCAACAAGTCCCCGAAATTCATCGAGGACGACCAGCAGCAGCTCATGCAAATGGGGGTGTCGGATTTCAAAGCCACCATCGGCAAATACATGCAGGAAAAAGAGCTGGTGTACGTCGTGGTGGGCGACAAGGCCACGCAGTTGGACGAGGTAAAAAAGTTTGCCAACGGCAAGGTTACCCTGCTGGATGCCACGGGCAGGCCGGTACAATAAATAGGGCTTGGTAAAGCCCGACGGAAAAGCGCGGCTTCCTGAAAAGGAGCCGCTCTTTTTGGTGGTAGCTGAGTCGTCGGGGCAGAAGTAGTGCTAGGATATAACCTGTTCAAAACGAATCTAGCAGCTCAAATATTAGTACCGATAATCGTTCGTTGTCGGCACTAAAATTGCCCGCTAAAAGCACGAACTGCCCGCTTGTAGAGCCCCCCCGCCTGCCGGGTTGCCGGAGCAGCGTGTGGCTCATGCTAGCGGCGAAACGTTTCGGTAAGCTGGAATTTAAGGTGACCTTTGTGGCCCATTTCACAGAGCCACTCGGGATGAACGCGACGGAACACGAAGAGAGAGAATACCTGGAAGAAATCAAGGAGAAGCTCACGCTGGCCATCCGGCGGGTAGATGCGTCGGTGCGGCAGTTTTCTGATGAGCTGCGCGAGAAGAAAGAGTACATCCACGAGCACCAGTCCGGCATGGACGACGCGGATATGGTGGCCGCCGGCCAGTCCATCAACCGCATGGCGTTCACGGGCGAAGCGGCCGTGGCCCGGAAACGGAAACTGCTCAAGCTGGTGCAGTCGCCCTATTTTGGCCGTATCGATTTCGTTGCGCGAAACCAAGACTCCTTGCCGGTGTACATCGGCATTTACTCCTTCATCGACGAGCAAAAGCGCCAGGGCCTGATTTTCGACTGGCGGGCCCCCATCTCGTCCCTGTTCTACGACTTCGAGCTGGGGGAAGCTTCCTATGCCACCCCGTCCGGCACGGTTCAGGGCACCATTGCGCTGAAGCGGCAGTACAAAATCCGCGACGGGCGCCTGGAGTTTATGCTTGACAGCGACGTGAACATTCACGACGACGTGCTGCAACGCGAGCTGGCCAAGTCCAGCGACGACAAGATGAAAAACATCGTCGCGACCATCCAGCGCGACCAGAACGCGGTGATTCGCAACGAAACCGCGCCGGTGATGGTCATCCAGGGCGTGGCCGGTTCGGGCAAAACCTCCATTGCCCTGCACCGCATTGCCTTCCTTCTGTACCGCTACCGGGAGAGCATCCGGGCGCAGGACGTGCTTATCATCTCGCCCAATAAGGTCTTCGCCGACTACATTTCCAACGTGCTGCCCGAGCTGGGGGAAGAGCACCTGCCCGAGCTGGGCATGGACGAGCTGGCGGCCGACCTGCTCGAAAACCGCTACCCGTTCCAGACCTTTTTCGAACAGGTATCGGCGCTGCTGGACAAGCACGACCCGGCGTTCATCGAGCGCATGCAATTCAAGTCTTCGTCGGAATTCCTCAGCCAGCTCAACCAGTACCTGCTGCACGTGGAAAACCATTACTTCGCTGGCACAGACCTGCGCGTTGGCCGGACCGTTGTGCCCTTGCCGTTTATTCAGGCCAAGTTCAAGGCCTACCACCGGGTGCCGCTGCTGAAACGCCTGGCGCTGGTGGCCGAGGACGTGCGCAACCACGTGCGGGACGCCACCCGCCGCAAGCTGACCGGCCAGGAAAAAGGGGCCATTGGAGAGGCGATTCCCCGCATGTTCAAGTTCAACAACGTGCTGGACTTCTACCGGGATTTTTTTCGCTGGATTGGCAAGCCCGTGCTCTTCCGCTTCGAGCACGGCATGCGCCTGGAATACGCCGACGTCTTTGCCCTCATCTACCTGCGGATACGGCTGGAAGGCATCACGGCCTACGACCACGTCAAGCACCTGCTGGTGGACGAGATGCAGGACTATACGCCCGTGCAATACGCGGTGTTATCGCGCGTGTTTAGCTGCCGCAAGACCATCCTGGGCGATGTCAGCCAGACGGTGAATCCGTACAGCGCCTCCTCGGCCGAAACCATCGAGCGCGTGTTCCCGCAAGCCGAGGTGGTGCGACTGTACCGTAGCTACCGCTCAACCGTCGAGATTACCGCCTTTGCGCAGCGCATCACGCCTAACTCCCACATCATCCCCCTGGAACGGCACGGGCCGGCGCCCGTCGTCGCCCGCTTCGACCGCCAGGAAGCGGAGTTGCAGGCCATTGAGGGGATGATAACCGCCTTTCGCAGCTCCGGCAATCATTCCCTGGGCATTATCTGCAAGACGCTTCGGCAGGCCGAGCAAGCCCACCAGGCGCTGCAGGCTCCCGGCATTTACCTGCTCACGGACGAGTCCACGACGTTCAAAGAAGGGGTCATCATCACCACGGCCCACTTGGCCAAGGGCCTCGAATTTGATGAAGTCATTGTGCCTTTTGCCTCGGCCCGCACTTATAAAACGGAGGTTGATAAGAGCATGCTCTACGTTGCGTGCACCCGGGCCATGCACCAGCTCACGCTGACGTATTCCGGGGAGATGACGGCATTTATATCCAGCTAAAGCGCGGGGTCAGGGCCTGGTTTTGAATGCGTAGCCCCGGTTTCCTCCAACGGGATTTGGCATTGCGAACGGCCAACGGAAACTTCTCTTGCCGACAAGTGAACATCATCACACCTTGTTCGCCGCGGCCTTATCACCGGGCAGGAAGCCGAGTAGCAACGGGGTAGTGCGAGAGTAGGAACCGAAACCCCGCTAAGAGATTCGAGGCTGGTACTTGCTGATTCACCATTGGCTACTCTCCGTCCTTCGTCGTTCTCTTACGGCATGAAACAGCCACTCCAGCCCCGACATGTGCTTGAGAATTATCACCAGCCACAACTGGACTTTCTAGCGGCGCACCCAGCGGAACAGCGCGCGGAGTACGCCCGGTTGTTTCGGTTGAAAGCCGCCGGCGCCCTGGCCGCGCGGGTCGAACTAGACGAGATGCTCGTGCAATTGCGCCTGGGAGACACGGTCTACATCCATAAGCTCGACTTGGTGGCCGACCTGTACCGCCGCGGCATGGACCGGCATCCCAGTTCCTGCCCTACCCCCAATGCGGACCACAAGGCTTGAGTCCCTCGGCTGACAAATGCCAGGCCCTGAGTCGGCGATACTATATTTTGGGCATTATGTGGCGCGGCGGCCTACCTTTAAAATTAGCAAGGGCTTCTCTTCCGCAAATTATCCTCTTCCTGTTTCCCTATTATGATACCACTGGCTGCTGCTTTCCAGCACCTTGCGGTGCTCATTCGGGGCATCGTGCTGTTTCTGTTGCTGCTTGCCGCAGCTAGCTGTTCGGCTCCGGTTTCCCAACATTACCGAATCGGCTTCTCGCAGTGCACCAACGGCGATGCCTGGCGCCAGGCAATGCTCGCAGGCATGAAGAAAGAGCTTAGCTTTTATCCGCAGGTGAATTTTCGGATGAAGGACGCGCACGACAACAGCGCTTTGCAGCGGCGCCACATCCAGGAATTTTTGAACGAAGGCGTGGACCTGCTGATTGTTTCGGCCAACCAAGCCGAGCCCATCACGCCCATTGTCGAGGAAGCCTTTAACCGCGGTGTTCCGGTAGTGATACTGGACCGCCGCACCACTTCCAAGCTGTATACCGCTTACGTGGGCGGCAACAACCTGGAAGTGGGCCAGACGGCGGGCAACTACGCCAGCAGCTTGTTGCGCCAGCGGGGTAATGTGCTAGAAGTGCTGGGCGCGGCCGGCGCTTCGCCGGCCGAAGACCGCCACCGCGGGTTTGTGCAGGGGCTGGCTGCTTATCCGGGCATGCGCCTGGTGGCGCAGGTGCAGGGCGACTGGAAGCGCCCGTCGGTGCTGCGGGCGCTGCCCGCCGTGCTGCGCGCCCACCCGGAGGTGGACCTGATTTTTGCCCACAATGACCGGATGGCGCTTGGGGCCTACCAGGTCTGCAAGCAACTGGGGCTGGACCGCCGCATCCGCATCATCGGGGTCGACGGCTTGGCCGGGCCGCAGGGCGGCATCCAGCTGGTGCAGGACAAGGTGCTCACGGCCACGCTGCTGTACTCACCGGGCGGTGAAGAGGCCATTCGCACCGCCATGAAGATTCTGCAGAAACAGCCCTTCGAGAAGGAAAACATACTCAGCACCATGGTCATCGACTCGACCAATGTGCTGACGATGAAGATGCAGACCGAGAAGCTGGGGAGCCAGCAGCAGGACATCCAGCGGCAGCAGCAGCTGCTCCGGGAGCAGCTGGCCACTTATGCCAGCCAGCAAACCGTGCTGTATATCCTGGCAGCGGCGCTGCTGGGCGCGCTGGTACTGGGGGTGATACTGTGGCGGGCCTTCCAGGTCAACCGGCGCATCACGCGCAAGCTGGCCGGGCAGAACGAGGAAATCCGGGCCCAGCGCAACCAGATTGAGGCGCTGGCCGAGCAGGCCCGCGTCGAAACCGAGGCCAAGTTGCGCTTCTTCACCAACTTCTCGCACGAGCTGCGCACGCCGCTCACCCTCATCATGGGGCCGGTGGAAGAGCTGCTCACCAACGGTGCCGACCTCTCGGCCCCGCAGCGCCACGACCTGGGGCTGGTGCGGCGCAATACTCAGCGCCTGCTGCAGCTAGTCAACCAGTTGCTGGACTTCCGCAAAATCGACGTGGGCAAAATGCCCGTGCGCGCCACCGAAGGCAACGTGGTAGCCTTCGTGCGGGACATTATGGACGTGTTTGAGAAGCCGGCCCGGCAGCGGGGCATCAGTCTGCGGTTTCTGCCCGCCGAGCCCAGCATCCGGCTGTGGTTCGACGTCAATATTCTGGACAAGGTCATTTTCAATCTGCTGTCCAATGCCTTGAAATTCACGCCCGAGCGCGGGCAAATCACCGTCAGTATTCAGCCGCTGCCAGCCGAGGGCCAAGTGCGCATCAGCGTGGAAGACACGGGCCGCGGCATCAGCGAGCAGGACCGGGCGCACATCTTCGAGTGGTTTTACCAGGGGCAGCAAGGCGTGGCCAAGGGCTCGGGCATGGGCTTGGCCCTGTCGATGGGATTGGTGCGGCTGCATCAGGGCGAGCTGACGTTTACGAGTACGCCGGGCCAAGGCAGCATCTTTACGGTGACCCTGCCGCGGGAATTGCCGGCCAGCATGCGCAGCACCGAAGCCCCGGCGCCGGCCCTGGCCTTGGCCGAGGAGGAACTAGACCTCTCCGTAGCGGAAGAAACCCCGGCGGCCCGCCGCGCCGGCAAAGACAACAAAGCCCTGGTGCTGGTCATTGAAGACAACGCGGAGGTGAATGCATTTCTGGCCCAGAAGCTGCGCCCGCACTTCCAGGTGCAGACCGCCACTGACGGCGCCACCGGCCTGCGCCTGGCCGCCGACACCATCCCTGACCTAATCGTGTGCGACGTAATGCTGCCCGAAGTAACCGGCCTGGAGGTGGTGGCCCGGCTCAAGGGAGACTGGCGCACCTCGCACATTCCGGTGGTATTGCTCACGGCGCGCAGTGCGCCCGAGCAGCAAGTGGAGGGCGTGCAAGCCGGTGCCGACCTCTACCTGACCAAGCCCTTCAACCCAACCTTCCTGCTCGAAAACCTGCGCACCCTGCTCGGCAACCGCGACCGGCAGCGCGAGCATTTCCGGCGCGAGCTGTCGGTGGACACGGCCACCGTCGCGCCGCAGCGCGTCGACCAGAAATTCCTGGCCGACCTCACGGCCATTGTGGAAGCCAACCTAGGCAATGCCAAGCTGAGCGTGGAAGACGTGGCCCGCAGTCTGGGCACCTCGCGGGTGCAGCTCTACCGCAAAACCAAGGCCCTGCTGGGCACGGGCGTTACTGACTTTATCCAGGACATCCGCCTGACCAAAGCTCGGCAGCAACTGCTCAACCCTGAGCTCAATATTGCCGATGTAGCCTACCAATTGGGCTTCACCTCGCCGTCGTACTTCTCGGCCAGCTTCAAGGCCAAGTACCGCATCTCGCCCTCCGAGTTCCGGGCACTGCACACGACGCCGAGCGCGTGAATCAATTCTGACAGTCCGGTAACATGAGTGATAGACTAGGGACTGTTTAGGATAAATTCGCCTTGTATATTTTCTGATTATCAGCACGTTGTAATATTTGTTGTAGGCGAACGAATAGTGATACTATTTGGGTTAATCGCGCTACCTGCTGGGCCCGGCGCTGCCCCACCTTTGGGATATGAAGCCGTCGTGCCTGCTCCCTTATTTTCCTGCCCTCTCAGTTGCAGCTCCCGTGCTGCCTGCCGCCTACAATCGTTTCCGGACGAGCGGTGTAAGTACTGAAGCGCCCCTGAAGGAGTGTGGCTTGATGCACAAACGCTGCATTTTTCCACTTTCACTTTTTCAAATTCCCATGCGCAAACAAGTACTTCTGGCGCGACGGCTGCTGTTGCCGTCGATGCTGGCCGCCGTGCCCATGCTGGCCACCGCGCACCCCAATGGGGCCTACTCTAGTGAGACTATCGCGGCACCAGCGGTCCAGGCCGACCGTCCCATCACGGGCCGTGTGACCGACGAAAAAGGCGAAGGCCTGCCCGGCGTAACAGTGCTCGTAAAAGGCACCGCTCTTGGGACGGGCACCGGACCGGACGGCAGCTTCGCCCTCACCGTGCCCGACAACGCCACGCTGGTGCTCTCCTTCGTGGGCTACAAGACACAGGAAATCGCGGTGGGTAGCCAGACGTCAGTGGCCGTGCAAATGGTGGCCGACGCCGCAGCGCTGGATGAAGTAGTCGTAACCGGCTACCAAAGCCAACGCAAGGCCGACCTAACCGGCGCCGTGGCCGTGGTGAAGACCGACGAAATCAAGGACATGGCCTCCAACGATGTCACGCGCAACCTGCAAGGCCGCGTACCGGGCGTGCAAATCAACACCGACGGCGCGCCGGGCAGCACGGCCACCGTGCGCATCCGCGGCATCGGCACGTTGGGCAACAACGACCCGCTCTACGTCATCGACGGCATTCCCACGAAAGAGGGCATCAACCAAATCAACCAGAACGATATCGAGTCGATTCAGGTGCTGAAAGATGCTTCGGCAGCCAGCATTTACGGCTCGCGGGCGGGCAACGGGGTCATCATCATCACGACGAAGAAGGCCAAGCGCGGCGCGACGCGGGTCGATTTTTCCACCTTTTTCAGCGTGCAGCAGCCGGGGCCGCACATCAAGCTGCTCAACACCCAGGACTACGGCCGCGTGTACGCCCAGGCCGCCATCAACGACGGCACGGTTCCCAGCCTGCCCTACTACACCTTTCAGACTAGTCGCGACGCCAGCGGGAAGCTCGTGCTCAACGGCGTGACGGTGCCAGAGTTCATCGACGCTGACAAAACCCAGCGCGCCGCCAACACCGACTGGTTCAAGGAAACGGAGCAAAACGCGCTGATTCAGAGCTACAACCTGAGTTTGAGCAGTGGCAGTGAGCGGGGCGGCGCCTTGTTTTCGCTGAACTACTACGACAACAGCGGCACCCTGAAGCACACCAGCTTCGACCGCATGACGGCCCGCCTCAACTCCGACTACAACTTCCTGGATGGCAAGTTGAAAGTGGGCGAAAACCTGACGGTGGTGAAGTCCCAGCGGGCGGAATTTGACCTGAACCTCGTGCGCGACCGCACCACGCAGTTGCCTTCCATTGTGCCGGTGCGCACCGTGGATGGCGTGGGCTGGGGCGGGCCGGTGGCGGGCATGAGCGACCGCGACAACCCGCTGCGCCTGCTCACCGACAACAAGCAGAACCGCTCCAACACGGGCCGGGTGTTCGGCAACTTGTTTGCCGATGCCGAAATCCTGAAAGGCCTGCACCTGCGCACCAGCCTGGGCATCGACTACAGCCTCTTCAAGTACCGCCAGATTTATAAGACCTACAAGGCGGGCTTCCTCTCCGAGGCCAATAACCGCGTCACCGACAACAACCGTTTCTGGGGCAACTGGGTGTGGCAGAACACGCTCAACTACGACATGACCCTGGGCGGCAAGCACCAATTGGGCGTGGTGGCCGGCACGGAGCGCATCAGCTACTACGACGAGAGCAGCTTTGCTTCGCGCACCAACTTCGCCAGCGAAAACCCCGACTACGCCTACCTCGATGCGGGTGCCGCCAACAAAGACAACGGCGGCGGGGCCACGGCCTTCCGCCTGGCCTCCTACTTCGCCAAAGTCAACTACTCCTTCGCCGACCGGTACCTGCTGTCGGCTACCCTCCGCCGCGACGGCTCCTCGCGCTTCGGCGAAAACGAGCGGTTTGGGGTATTCCCGGCCTTGTCGGCGGGCTGGCGCCTGAGCGAAGAGGCCTTTGTGAAGGACGCGCTGCCCATTCTCTCCGACCTGAAGCTGCGCGCCGGCTGGGGCCAGACCGGCAACCAGGACATTGCCAACTTCGCTTCGCGGGGCCTCTATCAGTCGTTGCTGGGCACCCTGGACCCCAATTTCGAGTACGACCGCGGCACGGCCTACGACATCTACGGCAACGACACGAACCTGCCCTCGGGCTACCGCCGCGTGCAGCGCGCCAACCCGGGCCTTAAGTGGGAAACCACGACCCAAACCAACGTTGGCTTTGATTTCGGCCTGATGCAAAACAAGCTCTCCGGCTCAGTCGATTACTTCGTCAAGAACAGCGAGGACATCCTCGTGAACCTGCCTTTTCTGGCGGTGGTGGGCGAAGGCGGCGACCAGTTCGTGAACGGTGCCTCCATCCAAAATAAAGGCTGGGAATTCCTGCTCAGCTACCAAAGCGAGCTGGCCGGCGGGCTGACCTACGGCATCACGGGCAACCTTTCCACCTACCGCAATAAGCTCACGTTCCTGCCCGATGAAGTTATTAACGCCTACGGCGGCAACGGGCAGGACGTAACCCGGCTGGGCCACTCCATCAACGCGGTGTACGGCTACGTGGCCGATGGCCTCTACCAGAACTTCGCCGAGGTGAGCGGCGGCCCGACGCAGGTGGGCGCGGCACCCGGCCGCATTCGCTACAAGGACCTGAACGGCGACGGCAAGGTGGACAACTTCGACCAGACCTGGCTGACGGAAGGCGTGCCGAACTTCAACTACGGCCTGAACCTGAATGCCGGCTACAAGGGCTTCGATGCGCAGGTGTTCTTCCAAGGGGTGCAAGGCATTGACGCCTTCAACAACGCCAAATTCCGGACGGACTTCTCGTCGCTGGCTTCGGGCGAGAACTGGGGCCAACGCCTGCTGGGTGCCTGGACGCCGACCAATACCGGCTCCACTATTCCGGCCGCGACGCTCATCAACACCAACAACGAAGGCCGCGCTTCCACCTACTTCATCGAAAACGCTTCTTACCTGAAGCTGCGCAACGTGCAGCTGGGCTACTCGCTGCCCAGCAGCTGGGTGAGCCGGGGCAAGCTGCAGGGCGTGCGCGTGTACGTGCAGGGCCAGAACATCTTCACGGTCAAAAGCAAAGAATACACCGGCGCCGACCCCGAGGTGACCAACTACCAGTACCCGCTGCCGCGCATTTTCACCGCCGGCCTCAACGTCTCCTTCTAACCACCCACCCGCGCTACTCTCATGAAACTATTTAAAACCAGCGTGGTGGCTTTGTCGCTACTCGCATTTGCTTCCGGCTGCAACGACAACAAGTTCCTTGATGTGCAGCCCACCGGGGTCCTCAGCGACGAGGAGCTCAACACGCCCGCCAACATTGAAAAGCAGGTGATTGCCGCCTACTCCCAACTTGGCAACGACGTGTACCGCGCCCCCTACACCTCCATGTGGCCCTACGGCAACGTGCGCGGCGGCGACGCCTACAAGGGCGGCAACGGCACGGCCGATGTCGACGCCTTTCACTTCTACGAAACCTTCACGTTCAACCGCGTGGACGTCGGCAACACCGACGAGCTGTGGTTCCTGCTGTACATCGGCGTGTCGCGCTGCAACGACGCGCTGCGCCGCCTCGATGGGGTCGATGCGGCGGCTATGCCCACCAAGGCCGTGCGCCAGGGCGAAGTACGCTTCCTGCGCGGGCACTACTACTTCCTGCTGAAGGAGCTGTTCAAGCGTGTGCCGTACATCGACCAATCGGTGCCCACGGACCAGTACGGCGAGGTGTCGAATGTTGGCTTGAGCAATGACGAATTGTGGACCAAAATTGCCGATGACTTCCGCTTTGCCGTGGCCAACCTGCCCGAAACCCAGCCCGAAACGGGGCGGGTAACAAAGTCGGCGGCGCAAGCCTACTTGGCTAAAACGTTGCTCTACCAAGCCTATGTGCAGGGTGACAATAACGCCGTGACGAGCGTGGACCAAGGCAAGCTGCAGGAGGTAGTGGCGCTGACTGACCAAGTTATTGCCTCGGGCAAATACTCGCTGCACCCGGATTTTGCCACCAACTTTCTCACTATTGGCGACAACGGGGTGGAGTCGGTATTTGCCATCCAGTTCTCGCGCAACGACGGCACGCCCAAGGGCCGCACCAACCGCGGCAACGAGCTGAACTACCCCATGAACCCCGACTACGGCTGCTGCGGGTTTCACCAGCCCAGCCAAAACCTGGTCAACTCTTTCAAGACCGACGCTCAGGGCCTGCCGCTGTTCAACACGTTCAACAGCTCTGATTTGACGACTCCAGCGGACTTCCAGGCCAATACCGTGGACCCGCGCCTGGACCACACCGTGGCCATTCCGTCGCACCCCTACAAGTACCTGCCGACGTTCATTTTCGAAACCTCCTGGCTGCGCGACCAAAACACCTACGGCGTGTACATGTCGATGAAGGAAACGGTGCTGCCCTCCGACCCCAGCTTCCAGAAAACGCCGCCCTTCATGAATTCCTCGAAGAACTGGGCGCTTATTCGCTTCGCCGATGTGCTGCTGTGGAAGGCCGAAGCCCTGATTGAGCTGAACCGCGCTTCGGAAGCGCTGCCCCTCATCAACCAGCTCCGGCAGCGGGCCCAGAACAGCACGGGCCGCTTGAAAACCACGGCTGGCACCGCCATTTCCAACTACAACATCGGGCAGTACGGCGCCGCCCAATGGAACCAGTCGTACGCCCGCGAAGCCCTGCGCTTTGAGCGGCGCCTGGAGTTTGCCATGGAAGGCTACCGCTTCTTTGACCTGGTGCGCTGGGGCATTGCCGGCGACTACCTGAACGCCTACTTCGACAAAGAAAAGACCAAGCGCCTGTACTTAAAGGATGCACGCTTCACAAAAGGCCGCGACGAGTACCTGCCCATCCCCATCAACCAGATTAACTTCAGCAAAGGCCTGTACAAGCAGAATCCAGGTTGGTAAACAGCGAACAAATACGTGGAACCATCCGGTAGCGGCTGAGCCGAACCGTGGTGGGTGGACACAAGCCCTCTCTATAGGCTACATAGGCTTGGTATGCCAGAGGATGCTTACGCTCTGCCGCTGCTGGATGCACCCCGAACGCTCTTTCCAGGGTAACACCCCTTTCCTTATACTCTTAATCTATCCCACAGTGAAAAACCGCAACGTATTCTTTTGGTCCCTGGTGGTCGCGCTGGGCGGCTTCCTGTTCGGCTTCGACACGGCCGTGATTTCGGGCGCTGAAAAAGCCATCCAGCAGCTTTGGGGCCTGAGCGCCGTGGAGCACGGCTTCACCATTGCCATTGCCCTGATTGGTACCGTGTTCGGCGCCATCTTCGGGGGCATTCCTTCCGATAAATTGGGCCGGCGCAAAACGCTGGTGTTCATCGCCGTCCTGTATTTGGTGTCGGCGCTGGGCGCGGCGCTCACCAGTAGCTGGGTGCTGTTTGTGGTGTTCCGGTTTCTGGGCGGCCTGGGCGTAGGCGCGTCGTCGGTCACGGCGCCGCTCTACATCTCGGAGGTGTCGCCACCGGCGGTGCGGGGCCGCATGGTGGGCATGTTCCAGTTCAATATCGTGTTCGGCATCCTGGCCGCCTATCTCTCCAACTACCTGCTGGCCGGCACCGGCGAGCACGACTGGCGCTGGATGCTGGGCATTCAGGCTGTGCCGGCCGTGGCTTTCTTCCTGCTGCTGTTCCGCATTCCCGAAAGCCCACGGTGGCTGCTGGGCCAGGGTCGCGTCGAGGAAGGCCGCCAGGTGCTGCGCCTCATTAGCGCCGAAACGGCCGACGAGGACGTGCGCAACATTTTGAGCACCAACGCGGCCGACGAATCCGAGAGCACCTCGCTCTTTGCCCAGGCCTACCGTGGTCCGGTGCTGCTGGCCATGCTCTTTGCCGTGTTCAACCAAGTATCGGGCATCAACGCTATTATTTATTACGCCCCGCGCATCTTCGAAATGACGGGACTGGGCAAGGGCTCGGCGCTGCTGTCCTCGGCCGGTCTGGGCTTGGTCAACTTCGCCTTCACGCTGCTGGCCATGAACTTCATCGACCGCTTTGGCCGCCGCAAGCTCATGCTCATCGGCTCGGTTGGGCTGATTGCCACGCTGGCCCTGGTGGCCCGGGCCTTCTACACCGAGCAGTTTGGGGGCATGCTGGTGCCGGTGCTGCTGTTCGTGTACATCGCCTTCTTTGCGTTTTCGCAGGGCGCCGTTATCTGGGTGTTTATCTCCGAGATTTTCCCCAACAACGTGCGAGCCAAGGGGCAAGCCTTGGGCAGCTCCACCCACTGGGTGATGGCCGCACTTATCGCCTTCACCTTCCCCTGGTTTGCCGAGCACCTGGGCGGGGGCCACACGTTTGCGTTTTTTGCCACCATGATGGTGCTGCAGCTCGTGTTTGTGTGGCGCTTCATGCCCGAAACCAAAGGCACCAGCCTGGAGCAGCTGGAAAAGACCTTGGTTGTTCACTAACTCCTTAACGGTATCTTGATTATGCAGCCCAAAATAGTTTGTTTCGGCGAAACCCTGTGGGACGTGCTGCCCTCGGGCAAGCAGCCCGGCGGTGCTCCTTTCAATGTCGCGGTGCACCTGCACCAGTTGGGGCAGCCCGTGGAGCTCATCAGCCGCGTCGGCGACGACGACCTGGGCGCCGAACTGGTGGCTTTCCTGCACGAGCGCGGCCTGAGCACCGACTACGTGCAGCAGGGCCAAACCCACCTGACCGGCGTGGTGAAAGCCAACGTGGGCGACCGCAACGAGGTGGTGTACAAGATTGTGCAGCCCGTGGCCTGGGACTACATTCAGTACGAGGAGCGCCTGAGTCAGCTCGTGGCCGAGGCCGCGATGCTGGTGTTCGGCAGCCTGGCCGCCCGCACCCCCGCCACCCGCGAAACCCTGTACCGGCTGCTGCCGCAGGCAAAGTTTCGGGTATTCGATGTGAACATGCGCCCGCCGCACTACACCCGGCCGGTGGTGCAGTACCTGCTCGAGCACAGCGACTTGGTGAAGATGAACCACCACGAGCTGGCTGAAATCCTGGAATGGTTTGGCAAGAGTGCCGACGATGATTCGGCGCTGGAGTGGCTGGCCACGCGTTTCAACCTGCAGGCCGTGTGCGTGACGCTCGGGGCCGACGGCGCCCTGCTCTGGACCGGCGGCCAACTCTACCGCAGCCCCGGCGTGCCGGTGGAGGTAACGGACACCATCGGCAGCGGCGATGCTTTTCTGGCGGCGCTGCTCACCGGCTGGCTGGCCGGCCAGCCGCCGCAGGAGTGCCTGCAGTTTGCCTGCGCCACGGGGGCGCTGGTGGCCACTTACCAGGGCGCCACGCCCCTCATCACCCCCGCCGATGTGGCCGCGCTGCGTCAGGCGCAGTCGGTGTCTTTTCCCTCTTAAGCTTTTCAGCGCCTTGTTTCTCCCATGAAAAAGAACCTCTTGCTGTTGGCCCTGTTGGGCCTGGCTCAACTTGGCCACGCCCAAACGGCGGCGCCCGCTGCAGCGCCCCAGCCTACGCCGCAATACCGCCCGGCTTACCATTTCAGCCCCGCCGCGCACTGGATGAACGACCCCAACGGCATGGTGTACTACAAGGGCACCTACCACCTGTTTTTCCAGTACTACCCCGATGCCATGGTGTGGGGCCCGATGCACTGGGGCCACGCCACCAGCACCGACCTGGTGAGCTGGAAAGAGCAGCCCATTGCGCTGTACCCCGACAAATTGGGCTGGATTTTCTCGGGCAGCGCCGTGATAGATGTAAACAACACCGCCGGCTTTGGCAAAGACGCCATGGTGGCCATCTTCACCCACCACAGCTCGGAGGAAGAGAAGAAAGGCCAGAGCAAGCACGAGTACCAAAGCCTGGCCTACAGCCTCGACGAGGGCAAAAACTGGAAGAAGTACGAGGGCAATCCCGTGCTGCCCAACCCCGGCATTGCGGACTTTCGCGACCCCAAAGTGAGCTGGTACGAGGCCGGCAAGAAGTGGGTGATGACCCTGGCCACCAAGGACCGCATTACCTTCTACTCGTCGCCCAACCTGAAAAGCTGGACCAAGGAAAGCGAGTTTGGCGAGAAACTGGGCGCCCACGGCGGCGTGTGGGAATGCCCCGACTTGTTTCCGCTGACGCTCAACGGCAAAACCCACTGGGTGCTCATCGTGAACCTGAACCCCGGCGGGCCGAATGGCGGCTCGGGCACGCAGTACTTCGTGGGCAGCTTCGACGGCAAAACCTTCACCCCGAGCAGCACCGATACCAAATGGGCCGACTACGGCCCTGACAACTACGCCGGCGTCACGTTCGCAAACACCGGCCCCCGGCGCATCTTCATGGGCTGGATGAGCAACTGGAACTACGCCAACCAGGTGCCCACGGCGCCCTGGCGCAACGCCACCACGGTAGCCCGGGAGTTGGCCTTGCAGCAAGTGGGCTCGCAGCTTTACCTAGTCTCGCAGCCTGTGAAAGAAACGACAAAGCTCTTCTCCTCGGCCACCACATTAAAGGACCTTGCCGTCAATAAGGAGCTTGACCTCACGGCTAAGCTCAAGAGCGTAGGTGATAAGTTCCAATTGAAAATCAGTGCTAAGCAGCTGGCCAGCTTCTCCGTTGTGCTTTCCAATGCCAAGGGCGAAGAAGTCGTTATCGGCTTCGATAAGCCCACCAACCGCTACTTCATCGACCGGACCAAATCGGGCCAGACGGGGTTTAGCGACAAGTTTGCGGGCCGGCACACGGCACCCCGCTTGGCCACCACGCCCCAAGCCGACCTCACGCTCCTGGTCGATGCCACCTCCGTCGAAGTCTTTGCCGACCAGGGCCTCACGGTGATGAGCGAGCTGTTTTTTCCTACCGAGCCAATCTCTACGCTTCGCGTTTATTCCGGCACCGGCTTTCAGATTCAGGAACTGACGTACGCGCCCCTCGCGCCCAAGGCTCAGTAAACGGCGCAGCTATCAAGACTAATGCACCATTTGCTTTCTCAAGAGTGTTCGCGATGGCTAGTATGGAGTATACAGGCTGTTGAAAATTGTCCCTAGTAAGGATGCTGTGACGGAAATTACCGATAAAAGAGGCATTTGCATTGCCTAGCAGGCAATCATAACGGCAGTGCTGATTCCGCAGCAAGCAGAATTATTCTAGTTGGCCTCCCGTAATTCTTTTTCGACTTCTTTGGCTACTCCCTCACCAGGTCGGATAGACACTTTCAGCGAGCGACTGTGAAAGGTCGCTTTTGTTCACGAAAACGGCCCGAATGGTAAAAAGATAGGTAATTCCTACGCGACTAAGTTCTTTAATTGTTTTCTTGCTCAAAACTGAGGTAGTCTAGCTAATCCTTACAGCGTTGGGACGTGGTTTGAAAATGGGTTTTGAAGTTATTAGGGGCGTGGTAGCCGAGGGCCCAGGGGCGGCGTTTGGCATTGTAAAAGGCGACGTCGTGGGTGATTTCGAGCTGGGCTTGGGCTAAGCCCGGGAAGTAGTAGCCGCCGAGCAGTTCGGCTTTGAAGCGGCTCCAAAACGATTCGGCGGCGTCGGAGCAGTTGCCGCGCCGGCTCATGCTTTGCGGTGCGCCGTGTTTTGTAAGTAATTCTTTGAAGCGGGTGGCCGTGAACTGGCGGCCCCGGTCAGAGTGCACGCGGAGCCCGGCCGAGGACCGGCGCACGGCCAAGACGCGGCGCAACGCCTCGCTCACGAGGTCTTTGGGCACGGTGTCGCGCACGTCCCGGCCGACGGTTTTGCGCGAACAGCTGTCGAGCCACCTGACCAGGTAGAGCCAGTCTCCCCTTGGCGGGGCAGGTGCGTGACGTCGCCGACCCACACTCGGTTGGGGGCGGTGGGGGCCCGTTGACAGAGCAGGCGGTTGGGGCCGCGCGCACGGCGGAGTCGGAGTCGGTGGTGTGGGGCACGAACGAGCGGGGCTGATGGGCCAGCAAGTTGTGCGCTTGAAGTATGTGGCGGATACGTCCCCGGCCCACTTGATGCCTCTGGGCCTGCACCTCGGTCCGCAGCCAGCGCGTACAATAGCACTGAGCACGACAGTCAAATAATTATCTAACAACCACTTATTGACCCTGCTAAGCGTCGGACTGGCTCTGCTGCAGGTGCCAAGTATAGTAGGAGCTGGGCGCCACCCGCAAGATGTGGCAGAGCTGGTGCACAGGCACCTAGCCGGCGCGCCGGGCGATGTGCTGATAGGTACTCACTGTATCGGCTGGCCGAAGAGGACCAAGGCTTTTTAAATATCGAGCACCTGCGCCAGCCACTTGTTGGCTACCAGAAGGGCGCGCACCTACGGGTAGCGTGCCACCGCCACGCTGCCCACTTTGGCCACGAGTTGGGACTGCTGCCGGCGGTAAAGCAGCTTGGGGCTGATGCCTCACCAGGTACGACCCAACTGCCGGGCGGCCGCCTGCGTGCGGCGGCCTTCGCTGTCCAGGCGCAAGGCCTAGACCTTGAATACGTCGTCGTATTTACGCCATTGGTCGGGCGGCGCCCCAATCTTTTTTGCTGTCATCGCAGAAGAAATACACCTCCTGCTTCTATCCGACTTAGCTACACCAACTCAGCCCCCAAAACCTTCCCCGGGTGACATTCCCTTACCTTTACCTACCGCACGTGCAGCACCTGGCCGGCATCACCCGCCTGCCGGTGCTGTTTCCCACCGGGCGTAAAACGTTTGCCACCCTCAAAGTCGCCCAAGGCGTGCCCCGCTCCCAGGTGATGATGACCACTGGCCACCAAGCCGAAGCCAGCTTCAACCTCTACCTCGGCATCGACGAGAGCGAGTTGCTCACCTGGTACCGGCGAACGGCCCGCACAGTAGCCTAAAAAGGTGGCAGAAAGGGTGGCAGATGCGTGAAACGCTCGCCTACCTGGATGCACCCTGATTCTACAAAAGCACCTTGAGCACGTCCAAACCCACTTTTCAAGCCGCCAAACCACGCCCCACTTATTCATTGGGCTTCTGGCTGATGTGTCTGTCGTCGTTTCTGTTTTTCCTGAGCTTCAACCTGCTGCTGCCCGAGCTGCCCGACCACTTGTCGCGGCTGGGCGGCGGCGAGTACAAGGGCTACATCATTGCCTTGTTTACGCTCACGGCGGCTATTTCGCGGCCGTATTCAGGGAAGCTGGCCGATACGGTGGGGCGCATTCCGGTGATGGTGTTTGGGTCACTGGTGTGTTTTCTGTGCGGGTTTTTCTACCCGTGGGCCGTCACGGTCACGGGCTTTCTCACGCTGCGGCTGCTGCACGGGTTCAGCACGGGCTTCAAGCCCACGGGCACGGCCGCCTACATCGCCGACATTGTGCCCATGGAACGGCGCGGCGAGGCCATGGGCCTGCTGGGCGTAACCGGTGCCATGGGCCTGGCTTTCGGGCCGGCCGTGGGTTCCTGGATAGCCCAGACGTTTTCCCTGAACACCATGTTTTATTGCTCGAGCGCGGTGGCGCTGCTCTCGCTACTGGTGCAAGGCAGCCTCACCGAAACCCTGCCCAAGGCCCAGCGACAGCGCTTTCGCCCGGGGCTGTTGCGCCTGAAGTGGACCGAAATTTTGGACCGCCGGGTGCTGTCGCCGGCCGTGGTCACGGGCTTGTGCCTGTTCCCCTACGGCGCGGTGCTCACCGTGGTGCCCGACCAGAGCCGGCTGCTGGGCCTGGACGGCCCCACCAAGGGCTTGTTCTACATCTTTTTAACGGTGGCCTCGCTGGGCATCCGCCTCATCGCGGGCAAGGTATCCGATGTGCACGGGCGGGTGCCGGTGCTGCGCTGGTCCAGCGTGATACTGGCCGTAGGGCTGGCGCTGCTGGTGTGGTCGCCGTCCGTGGAGTGGTTTCTGACGGCGGCCGTGGTGTTCGGCATTGGGGCGGGGCTGAACTCGCCGGCGCTCTACGCCTGGACCATCGACCTGAGCCACCCCGACTACCGGGGCCAAGCCGTGGCCACCATGTACATCGCCCTCGAAATCGGCATCGGGCTGGGCGCGCTGCTGGCGGGCTGGATTTTCGCCAACCAACCCAGCCGCTTGCCCTACGTGCACGGCCTGAGCTTGGTGTGCGTGCTCGGGGCGGTGGTGTATTTATTCATGGTGAAATCGTCGGGGCCCATGGTGCACCCCGTGGTTTCGGAACCAGCGCCCGAACCGTCCCCCGAAGAAGTGGTGTGAAGCCTGCATGGAGGCCACCGGCCGGCAGCCGTTGCGGTGGAGCCGGGCGGGCGAAAATAATTGGCCCGGTTGTGTCAGCTCACAGGCTACCCGGTTTTGGCTTCGGGCCTCAGAATGATGCAGGTTAGCTCAGTAAATAGTCCAGCATGGCGGGCAGCTACCTCTACTCAGCCAAAAATAATTACCCGTTCACCATCAACAAGTAACCCCTGAATACCACTACATTTAGGGTTTCGAAGACTGTCTACCCCATTCTTTTTTGTTGATGCAAGCAACTTTACTGCTTTGCCGGTTGGGCCGGGTGCTGCCCGTGCTGCTCGGCAGTTTTCTGATTTCGGGCACCGCTTGGGCCCAGACGGTGCCCGACCCCATTAAGTACGGCCAGATTGACAAGGCAGACCTCACGGCCGCGCCTTTTTTGGGCGATAGCGCGGCGGCGGCCGTGGTGCTGTGCGACTACGGTCGCTCGCGCCTGCGGGGCAAAGGCGACGGCCTGGAAGTAGTGTTTGAGCGGGTCACACGAATCAAAATCCTGAAAAAATCGGGCTACGAAGAGGCCACGGTCGAAATCCCGCTCTATCATCGCGAAGGGAACTCAGAAAAGGTGTCCAGCCTGCGCGGCGTTACCTACAACCTGGTGAACGGGGCAGTGGAGAAAACCAAGCTGGAAGCCAACGGTGCGTTTTTCGAAAAGCACACCGCCAATGTCAACGTGCAGAAATTCACGCTGCCCAATGTGCGCGAAGGCTCCGTGATAGAATTCTCCTACACCCTGGCATCGGACTACTTGTTCAATTTCCAGGACTGGGCTTTTCAGCGCGCTATTCCGGTGCGCTGGAGCGAGTACCGCTCCAGCATTCCCACATTTTATAAGTACAATATTATTTACCAGGGCAACCGGCCGCTCGACGTCAACGTGCTGAGCACGGGCTCGGTGAGCTTATTGCTGGACAACAAAGTGTCAGACAACGCCGGCATTGGGGCCGGGCAAAGCGCAGGCAACATGACCCTCACGGCTTCGACCGAGAACCACCAGTGGGTGCTGAAGAACGTGCCGGCTTTCCAGCCTGAGCCATACATGACCACCGCCAAGGACTACACCGCACGGATGGATTTTGAGCTCACCGGTGAACAGTGGCCCGACCAGCCTTATAAGGACCTGACCGGCAGTTGGGATAAAATCAACGCTCGGCTCCTGGAATCGGAAGACTTTGGGGGGCGCATCAGTCGGGTGGGCTTTCTGCAAGAGCAGTTGCAGGGCCTGGCCGCCCAATACCCCGACCTTAAGGCCCGCGCCGCCGCCGTGCGCCAAGTGGTGATGGCCGCCGTGCGCTACAACGGCAACGACCACCTGTATGCCCCGGAGCCCCTGCGCAAGGCATTTGATGCCCACCGCGGCTCCTCGGCCGACGTAAACCTGCTGCTGCTGGCGGCGCTGGAGCAGGTGGGCATCAAGGCGCATCCGCTGCTGCTCAGCACCCGCGACCACGGACGAGTGAGCAAAGAATACCCCATGCTCGACCGCTTCAACTACGTGGTGGCCCTGGTGCCCGTGCCCGGCGAAAAAGACCTGCTGGTGGACGCCACCGAGCCGGTGCTCCCCTGCGGGGTGCTGCCCGAGCGCTGCCTCAACCGCGTGGCGCGCCTCGTGAGCAAAGTACCCGCCGAGGGCCGCTGGGTCGACCTCGCCCCCAGCCAGCGCCACGTGCACTACCAGCAAATCGACATGACGCTGGATGCCCAGGGTGGCCTCAGCGGCAAGGTGCACGAAGAGCACGGCGGCTACGCCGCGGCCGATGCCCGCACCGAAATTGCCTCTCAGGGCGAGAAAAAGTACCTCGCCGGCCTGCAACAGCGCCACGAAGGCTGGAACCTGCCCAAACTGACCGTGAACCAAGCCGAAGCCGTGGACAAACCCCTGAGTGTAGATTACGAATTCAGCCAGGCGGGCACGGGGCAGCCCGCCGCCGGCCCCATCTACCTGAGCCCGTTGAGCGAGTTCGGCCCTGAGCAAAACCCGTTTCGGCGCGAGTCCCGGGCATTTGCCGTGGACTTTGGCGCGCCGCAGGAAGAACTGCTGGTGCTGAACCTGACGCTGCCCGCCGGCTACGAGTTGGCCGAAACCCCCAAGCCCGCGGCCATCAACCTGCCCCACGACACCGGCCGGTTTCGCTACACGGTTGGCAGTCCCAAACCGGGGGTGGTGCAGCTCACCAGCCGCCTTACCCTGAGCAATGCCGTGTACCCGGCCGAGGAATACGCCAACCTGCGCGAGCTCTACCGCCTGCTGCTGGCCCGCCAGAGCGAAAAGCTCATCATCCAGAAAAAAGCCGGCAGCTAGCCCCAAGCCTACTCTTAGCTGCCAATACAATTCATTTCAAAAAAGCCGCTATTCATCGGCTCCTAATCGGCTTTAGGCGCCTGCATCTTACCCTACATTTTTTATTCCTTTTTGCATGAAATTACCCCTACTCTATCCGGCAATCCTGGCCGCCGTCTTGCTCAATGCCTTCGCCGCCCAGGCCCAACCCGAGCCCATCAAATTTGGCAAGGCCGACCCCAAAGACCTGGGTCCCGAACCCTTCGTGGGCGACAGCGCGGCGTCGGCCGTGGTGCTGTGTGATTTCGGCAACACCACGTTTCAGTACATCAACAATGAATTTAAGCTGATTTCGGAACGGACTACGCGCATTAAAATACTGAAGAAATCGGGCTATGAGCTGGCTACCGTGCAGGTGCCACTTTACCACCGCAACACCAACGAGGAAAAACTCTCGTCCCTGCGCGGCGTCACCTACAACTTGGTGAAGGGACAAGTGCAGAAAACCAAGCTGGAAAGCAGTAATACCTTCATTGAGGAGCGCACCAATAACATTCGGGTGCGCAAGTTTACCCTGCCCGACGTGCGCGAAGGCTCAGTGATTGAGTACTCGTACATCGTCACGTCGGACTTCTTCTTTAACTTCCAGGATTGGGCATTCCAACGCGAGGTACCCACCCGCTGGAGCGAATTTCGGGCGTCCATTCCCGAGTACTTCGACTACAAGATGCTGCTCCAGGGCTACCACCCACTGGCCGTGCAAAAGAAGTCGGAAAATATGACTCAATTCACGGAGCATACGGCGGGCAGGAACACGGGCAGCGGCTTTTCTACTTCCCGCGAAGCCGCGAGCAACGAAACGGCCACGGTGCCCACTACCACCTACCACTGGGCCATGAAGGACGTGCCCGCCTTCCGCAACGAGCCGTACATGACCACCTCGGACGATTATGTGGACCGGATTAACTTCCAGCTGGCGGGGGTAAAGTTTCCGGGGCAGGCCTACAGCAACGTGGCCGGCACCTGGGAAAAGATTAACACGGAGCTGCTGATTGACGACGACTTTGGCATGCAGCTCGACCGGGGCGGCTTCCTCAAAGACCAAGTGCTGGCCCTGACCGCCAAATACCCCGACCCCGCCGCCCGCGCCGCCGCCGTACGCCAGCTAGTGATGGCTGCCGTGCGCTACGATGGCACCGACCGCCTCAAAACCACGGGCTCGCTGCGCAAGGCGTTCGACGCCCACCGCGGCACCTCGGCCGATGTGAACCTACTGCTTATTTCGGCGTTGCGCAATGCCGGCCTTGCCGCTCACCCCCTGATGCTCAGCACCCGCGACCACGGCCGGGTCAATCAGGCGCTGCCCATGCTCGACCGCTTCAACTACGTGGTGGCCTTGGTGCCCCTCGCCGACGGCAAAGACCTGCTGGTGGATGCTACCGAGCCGCTGCTGCCCTGCGGGGTGCTACCCGAGCGCTGCCTCAACCAAACCGGTCGCCTCATCACGCAAAAGGCGTCCGAAGGCCGCTGGGTCGACCTCGCCCCCAGTCAGCGCTACGTGCACTACCAGCAAGTGAACATGACGCTGGACGCCCAAGGCGGCCTCACCGGCAAAGTGCACGAAGAGCACGGCGGCTACTCGGGCGTGGATGCCCGCAAAGAATTGAGCCAGCAGGGCGAGAAAAAGTACTTTGCTGGGCTCACCAGCCAACACACCGGCTGGACCCTGCCCAAATTCACCGTTGCCAACCGCGAAAACGTGGACAAGCCCCTGGCCATGGACTACGAGTTTACCCAGCCCGCCGACGACAACACCACCGCCGGCACGCTGTACCTGTGCCCGCTCCGCGACTTCGGCACCGAGCAGAACCCTTTCCGCCACGACGACCGGCTGTTTCCCGTGGATTTCGGGGCACTGCAGGACGAAACCACCATGGTTACCCTGACGCTGCCCGCCGGCTACGAGTTGGCCGAAACCCCCAAGCCCGCCGTGGTAGAGATGCCCGACGGCGGCGGCCGCTTCCTCTACAGCGTCACCGCCACCACGCCGGGCGTGGTGCAGCTCACCAGCCGCCTCAGCCTGCGCAAAACCATGTACGTGGCCGAGGAATACGTCCACCTGCGCGAATTCTACCGCCTGATGCTGGCGAAGCAGGGAGAGAAGCTGGTGATTAAAAAGAAGGCGTAATTGACCGGCCTGTTGGTTCTGATAAAAACAAGGTTATGCCGTTAGCACGTCATGCTGAGCTGGCCGAAGCATCTCTACCACGAGAGTAATTTCCTTTCTCGACTAAGCGCTAACGATGCCTCGGCCAGCTCAGCATGACGGACTTACTTGTTTTAATTAATCCGTCGTTCTGCCTAGCTTCTTATTACTAATTCCTTACCCCGTTATTCCGTGAAAGCACTGCTACCCCTACTCGCTGCGCTGCCTTTGAGCAGCTTTCTATTAGTTACTCCCAGTGCCCCCGCACCTAAGTATGCCGTGGCGGACATTCCGGCCACGCTGCGCGAGGGTGCTCACGCGGTGCTGCGGGCCGATGACGAAGTAGTAACCGTGAAATCGGCGGGCCGGCTGGTGCACACCGTGCACCGGGTAGTAACCGTGCTCGATGCGGCTGGCGACGATTTCGGGCGCCACGCCGTGAGCTACGATGCCCTCAATGCCGTGAACTACCTCCGCGGTGCCGTGTACGACGGCGATGGCCGGCTGCTGCACCAGCTGCGGGCCGCCGAAATCCACGACCAGGGCGTGGGCGACGCGGGCGGCAGCTTCATGACCGATGTGCGGGTGCGCTACGCCGACCTGCGCCAGCCCCAGGCCCCTTACACCGTCGAATTCGACTACGAAGTGGTGTCGGACAACACCTTGTTTTACCCCGAATGGCAGCCGCAGGAAGCCGAGGGCCTGGCCGTGCAAAGCGCCACGTTGCGCGTGACCACGCCCGCTGCCGTGCCCCTGCGCTACCAGGAGCGGCAGCTGCCGGCGGGCGGCACCGTGGCCCACACCACAGCCGGCGGCCAAGAAACCTACGAATGGAAACTAGCCGACCTGCCTGCCGTTGACGAAGAAGAAGCCGCCCCGCCCCTGGCATACTCCACACCGGCCGTGATGCTGGCGCCTAGCCTCTTCGAAGTGCAGGGCCACAAGGGCTTCGCTTCCAGCTGGCAGAGCTTCGGGCAGTGGAACTACGAGCTGAATGCGGGCCGCGACCAGTTGCCCCCCGCCACGCTGGCCAAGGTAGCTGCCTTGGTGAAAGACGTGCCCGATGCCCGCGCCCGCGCCCAGCGCGTTTACGAAATGCTCCAGGGCAGCACCCGCTACATTTCGGTGCAGCTGGGCCTGGGCGGCTGGCAAACGTTCCCGGCCAGCTCGGTAGCCAGCAACGGCTACGGCGACTGCAAGGCGCTGAGCAACTACACCAAAGCCTTGTTGGCTGCCGCAGGCGTGCCTTCCTACGTGGCCTTGATAGGCGCGGGCTCCGACCGTCCGGACCTGCGGACCGACTTCCCTAGCTCGCAGTTCAACCACGTTGTTTTGTGCGTGCCCCCGGCAAAGGGAAGCCGCGCCGATACCTTATGGCTGGAATGCACCAGCCAGACGAATCCATTCGGCTACATGGGCAGCTTCACCGGCAACCGGCACGCGCTGCTGCTCACCCCCGAGGGCGGCAAACTGGTGACCACGCCTCGTTACGGAGCGGCCGAAAATCGTCAGGTGCGCCGCATCGACTTGTTTTTGGACGCCGTGGGCAGTGCCACGGCCACGGCCCGCACCCTGCGCACCGGCCAGGACCAGGACTTTTACTCCCAGCTGCTGCACGAACTCGGGCCCGCGGAACAGAAGAAGTATGTGACGGACCGGCTCCGGCTACCCACCTTCACCCTCACCAAATTCAACCTAGCGGCCACCCCAGCCGGCCCCGTGCCGGGCGTGGTCGAAACCCTGGGGCTTTCGCTGCCGGGCTTTGCCATGCCCAGCGGCAAGCGCGTGTTCGTCACCGCCAACCTGCTGAGCCGCATGCCCGCCCTGCCCGCGCAAATCGGCGAGCGCAAAGCCGCCGTGTGGCTGCCCGAAGCCTGCCTGCACGCCGACACCGTGCGCCTGCACCTGCCCGCCGGCTTTCGGGCCGAAACCTTGCCCACGGCCGTGCAATTCAGCACCGCCTACGGTACCTACGCCAGCCAATACCTTGCCTTGCCCGATGGCACGGTGCAATACATTCGCCGTCTCGAACTCAAGCGCGGGCAACTGCCCAGCTCCGCGTATGCAGGCTACCTGGACTTCCGGCGCAAAATCAGCATTGCCGATAAAGCGCAGGTCGTGCTGTTAAAGATGGAGAGTTGATAACCGCTTTTTTTCGTGAGCAACAGAATGGCACCAAAGGCATTTCTTAAAACTCATTTAAATAGGCAGCAAAAAGAACAGTCATGGTGAGCTTGTCGACGCATCTCTACCGCTTCATTGCTATTGCTTAAACGAAGCGGTAGAGACGCTTCGACCAGCTCAGCATGACGGCTGGTTTGGATGAAACATTATAAATACTAAAAAGGCCCCGTTACTTGACAGTAACGGGGCCTTTTTAATTGCCTTTGGTGTTCGGTTAAAACTTCACCCGCATCTGCGCTTTTACCTCGCCGCGCAGTGGCCCCTGAATTGTCTCCAGGCCCGAACCGACGGTGCTTTGGTACCGGTAGCGCGTTTCGGCATACCGCAGCCAGAAGGTGATGGCGCGGTTCACGCGGATTTCGGCGATGCCGTAAATCCGCGTGCCCTGGCCGTAAAGGGCCGGGATGGACACAGCCAGCAGCACGTCCTGCTCATACACGTACTGGCGGGTGTCGTAGTCATCAGAATCGAAAATGGAGTAGCGGGCCGTGAGCTTGAGGGCGGAGTTGAGGCGGTAGCTAAAGTCCTGGGCCAGCACGTAGCCTTGCCGCCAGGCCAGGCCGTTGTCGTCGCGTAGGCGCGAGGCTTGCACACGGGTGCGCATCTCCAAATTGGTGGTCGGTGCGGTGTTGTAATATACCAGGATGCTCTGTCGGAGCTGTTCGCCGGGCAGCGGCACCGGGCGGGTTGCGTCATCGGTAGGCAGGTCGCGGGGCTTCAGGCGCTGGCGCAGCTGCACGTAGAGCAGGTTGGTTTTGGTGGGTGTGAAGGCCAAACGCAGCAGGGCATCGTGGCCGTCGGTGGGGGCGCTGGCCCGGTAGCGCAGCCACGGAAAGCTAAACTGGTCGTAGTAGGCCGATACTTCCCAACGGGCCACGGGGCGCACTTTCAGACCAATGTAAACCCCGGTTTCGTTGATGTTGCGGGTGTTCTCGCCGAAAGCGTTGCCGTAGATGGTGTTGAAGTCCCGGTCGTAGTGCCGCACCAGCACGGCTGCGTCCACGGTGGGGCCGAGGCTGGCCAGCAGGCCATTCACCGTGCCCAGGCCGCCGCTGGTGGTGCGCGCCGTTTCGCCAAAAACCAGCAGGTTGCGCCACACATAGCTGTAGTTTACCGACAGGGCCAGATTATCACGGCCGCTTAGCTCGAACCGATTGTAGGGCTCGGCGCGCTTGAGTAGCGGCGTGCCGTAGTGCGTGAACACGCCGGTGGCCGCGACGGCCAGGTTGCCGTTGCGGCTGGTGTAGCCCACGTTGCCGCCCCCCACGGTTTCGGCCAGTTGGCGGCGGTTGGCTATTTCCGAGGCCGTGCGGTGAAACCCGGTGTACAGCAGGCCCGAGGTAAATTCGTCGAATTGCGCCAACGAATCCTGGGCTTGCTGCAGGTTGGCGTCCACGTTTTTGTGGGATACGAAGCCCGTGGCCTGCACCGTGGGCGCTACCTGCACCGTGGCGGCCCCGCCGCGGAAAAACGTATTTTCGAGCAGCGATGAATACGCCCGCACGCCCACCGACGAGCGCCGCAACGTGGTAATTGTTTCGGCGCCCTTGCCCACGCCCAATCCCGACGACAGTAGCAGGCCTTGTCCAAACTGTAGCTGGTAGTCGCCCAAGGCCAGGGTTTTCAGCCGCCCCCGCTCCTGAATCAGCAAGTGCGCCGACACGTAATCGGCGCCAAACTGCCCGTTTTTGGGATTCCAGGTAAGCGGTTCGCCGGCGTCCTTTTCCATCGAAAAACCCACGCTGAAGTCCTTGGTGTGGCTCACGCGGTAGCGTATCAGCATCTTGTCGGGCGAGCCGAGGTAGCGCGTGGTGGGCTTGCCCTGGTAGAGCGTGGGCGGAGTGTAGCCCTGGCGCTGCTGCAGCACCCGCTCGTAGCGCAGGTACAGGGCGTTGTTGTCTTCGCTGGCAATGCGCTGCCACAACGAGCCACGGGAGGCGTTTTGGTTGCCACTGAGCACGCTCATGAACGGCAGAATGCGGTTTATCGTCCGCAGGTCGTAGCCCTCAATGCTTTGCAGCTCATATACGCTCAGCAAGTCGCCGTTGGCCTCTCGGTGGCGCAGCAGGGTGGTTATCTGGTTTTCATTCAGCAGCAGCAACGACCGCAGCTCTTCGCGGGTGGCCGTGTTGAGGTTGATAGGCGTTTGATAATACTGGAGCAGGGTTTCGTAGAGGTCTTCGTACGGCACCTGGTCCGATTGAATTTCCGCAAACAGCTCCTGCGTAAGGCGGTCCAGGTCGGGAGCCCGCCGGGTGTAGTCCTGAGCGAATACCGAATTAGTTATTACGAATTGCGAAGCAATAATTACCAGGAAAACCAGTGCTAATCTAAAGCTGGTAGCCCATGAATTAGTCTCCTGATTTTTCAGGTAATTAATTAACCGGCAACAGCAAAACAGAATGAGAGTAACGCGTTTTTTCATCCCCAATTTTTAATCAGTAATTCTCAATTAGTAATTAAAAATTACTTACCCCAGGATTTACTCACGCTCAGGTGCTGGCTAAAGCCCAGGGCCTGTTGGAAGGTGGCCGCGTAATCAATCTGAAACGCCCCGGCCAGAACACCAACTCCCGCGCTGGCTTGCTCCGTGAGGGTGGCAAGCCCAATGCGGGCTGCCAGCACGGGCACCGGCCGGTACTCCAGTCCGGCCTTGAAGTTGGCGGCACGCTCCACGTCTTTTTCGGTTTCGACCACCACCAGCACTTGCGTGGTGGGACGATAAGCCAGGCCGGCTTTGAGCACGGTGGGCACCCGCTCGGTCTGGTAGCTGGCCAGCTTGGTTTGGCTGAGGTTGTAGAGCGAGGCGCCGAAGCTGAGCCGCTGGGGAATGACTTCGATTTGGCCGCCCAACGTGCCCAGCAGCACGCGCCGGCTGCCCAAGCCTTCGATGCTGACTTGCAGCATGTCGACCCGCCCCCCCAAGCTGATTTGCCCGAACCGGTAGCCGTAGCCGGCGCCCACGCGGGTTTCGTTGTAAAGCTGCCCCCCGAAACGCTGGGCTTCGAACGCGACCACGCCGTGGCGGGCCCAAACAGCGGCCGCGGCAGGTGCAGGGGCCGTACCATCGGCCGAAGGCCCAACGCCAAGCGGGCGGCCCAATGGCAGGGCCACCGTCAGCGCCCCCACGTTCAGGGCCGAGCTGAAGTAGCGGTTTTCAGCATAAAACCCCACCGTGGGCCGCTGAATCTCGCTTAGCCCGGCCACGTTGTTGCCCATGCTCCACACCTCGCCGGCCAGTGCCACTGAGGCGTTGCCCAACGCTGCTGCGCGCCCGCCCCGCACCCCGGGCCCGTTGCCCTGGGCTACGGCAGACGCAACTGGTAGCAAGCCGAAGCAAACCA
The DNA here is from genome assembly GCF_015694725.1 of Hymenobacter jeongseonensis. Classification (GTDB taxonomy): domain Bacteria; phylum Bacteroidota; class Bacteroidia; order Cytophagales; family Hymenobacteraceae; genus Hymenobacter; species Hymenobacter jeongseonensis. Next base: position 428,636 of record NZ_JADQDQ010000002.1, read on the forward strand.
AAAAGAAACTAAAAATTGAAAGATATCGAGGTAAACAGTGTTGCATGAGGGGAAGGTAACATGCTGCTGGCAAATGGTTGAGGTTTGAGCCGAAATTATTTTGCCCCGTTCAGGGGTTATCAGTTCAGGCCTCACTGCCGAACTTGCTGCCCTATGCCCCGCTCTTTCTCTGCCGCGCCGCGCCGCGAAACCCTTCTCTATAAGAATCAACCGCTTACCTATACCCTCGTCTTTCGGTCGCGACGCACCATTGGCTTCGCCGTGCGGCCCGATGGCAGCGTCCACGTCAGTGCCCCAGCCGGTATTTCAGCCGAGTGGGTGGCCCAGCAGGTGCTTAAAAGAGCCGATTGGATTCTGAAGCACCAAGCCACTTTCGCGGCCCGCCCGGCCCCCGCTCCCACCCGGCGCTTCGACGCCGACAGTGTGCATTATTACCAAGGCCAGCCCTACCGGTTGCGATTCGTGGCAGCGGCACGGCCCAGTGTAGCCATCGTGGGCGATGAGTTGGTGGTTCATTCTCCAGCGCCGCTTTCTGTGCCCCAGACGGAAGCATTGCTCCACACCTGGTACGTCCGCCGGGCCGGTGCCCACTTTTCCGAGTCGCTGGAACGCGTGTGGCCGCGCTTCGCCGAGTTCAACCTCACCCGCCCCACGCTGTTCGTGCGCCACATGCGCACGCGCTGGGGCAGTTGCACGCCCCGCTCGGCCCGCATTCGGCTCAGCCCCGAACTCATTCGGGCACGCCCCGAATGCCTGGACTACGTGCTGCTGCATGAGTGCTGCCACTTGCTGGTAGGCGACCATTCCAAGGCATTTTATGACCTGCAAAAGCGGCTCATGCCCGACTGGGAACGGTGGAAAGACGAGTTGAATGCGTTGCCGAAGTAGCCCCCGGGGAAACTCCGCATTTTAAATCAAGTCTTTACCTTCATGCCATGTCCCGGTTGTTTCGCGCCCTCTTTCTTGGTTTGGTCTGGTTTTACCGCCACTTCATTTCGCCGCTCACGGCGCCCAGCTGCCGTTACACGCCCACTTGCTCGGCGTATGCGGCCGAGGCCATCACCAAATACGGGCCGTGGCGCGGCGGGCGCCTGGCCGTGCGGCGCATTGCCAGCTGCCATCCGTGGGGCGGCCACGGCTTCGACCCCGTACCGTAGGGATTTGTGCCCGTATAGGCAGCAGTAATCTTCTGCTTTATCACTTGTATCAATCCCGATTTTCGATGCGTTTAATTCCCCTCTTTCCGGCTGCGTTGGCTGTATTCCTCACTTCTGCTGCTTGCTCCGAAGCCCAAAGCGACGAAACCACCGCGGCAGGCACGTCGACCACTGAGCAGGCTGGCAAATCCAAGAAGAAGAAAAAGAAAGACTCCCTCGAAAGCCGCATGATTGACGCCGCCGTGCCCGGCCTGCGCCGGGTTGGCCGCCTCGATGGAGTGTCCGAAAGCTCGGGCTTGGCCCTGGGTCCGCAAGCGGGCAGCTATTTCACGTTTGGCGACAACGGCAACGTGGCCACGCTCTACCAAATAGACGGCACGGGCAGCGTAACTAGCAAAGTGGACGTCGGGGCCAAAAACAAGGATTGGGAAAGCCTTACCCGCGACCCGCAAGGCAACTATTTCATTGGCGACTGCGGCAACAACAACTCCGACCGCCGTGACTTGCGCTTGCTGCGCCTGAATCCGGCCAATCCGCAGCAAATCGGCACCATCTCCTTCACCTACCCGGACCAGAACGAGTTCCCGCCCAAGAAAAAGCAGCGCAATTTCGACTGCGAAGCCACCTTGTGGCACGAGGGCAAGGTGTGGCTGTTCACGAAGGACCCGCAGGAACAAACCAGCAACGTCTATACCGTATCCGACCAACCCGGCACCCACACGGCCACGCGCGCCGGCAGCATCGCCATTCCGGGCCAGGTAACCGATGCCGCCCTGAGTCCCAGCGGACGCCGGCTGGTCCTCCTCGGGCGGGGCGAACTGTTTATTCTGGACGGCAGTTCGTGGGCCGATATCCTCAAGGCCACGCCCCGTCAGGTAGACCTGCAGGGCGCCGGCCAAACGGAGGGCGCCGAGTTTAAAGACGAAAATACGTTGGTTATCAGCACCGAAGAAGGCAACCTGTACGAGTTTACGATGCCATAAGCAGCCGAATGGACGCTACCGAAAAGGCCCGCCTGGTAGGATACCAGGCGGGCCTTTTTTTGCTTTAATTACTTATTTCTTCTGCCCGCGCGGCTGGTTCAGACTGGGCAAGGCGCCTGGCTGGGGCGGTGCCTGGGCGGTGGCTCCTGGGTCGCCTTCCTTGCCTAGGTCGCGCGGGGCGTAGCCGTAGGGATTCTGCGGGTCTTTGCCCGCCCGCCACAGCACCCAAATCCCGATAAATATCATCGGAATACTCAGCAGCTGCCCTTGGTTGAACAGGTTGCCGTCTTCAAACGCCACTTGGTTTTCCTTCAGGTATTCGCCCAAAAAGCGCTGGGTGAAAAGCAGCACCACAAACAAACCGAAGAGCAGGCCACGGGGCGTGCGGTCCTTGGTGCGGTTCCAGAGGGAATAAAGCAGGATGAGCAGGAAAATGCAGAACAATGCCTCGTATAGCTGCGTGGGGTGGCGCGGCACGGCCACGCCTTGGATGAGGTGCTCGGTATCACGCGGAAAAATAAAAGCCCACGGTACATTGGTTGGCTTGCCCACGATTTCGGAGTTCATCAGATTGCCGGTCCGGATGCAGGCGCCGCCCAGTGCCACCACAATCACAATACGGTCGAGCACCCACAGGTAATCGAACTTATTATTGCGCGCAAACAGCCAGCAGGCCAACAAGATACCAATCGTGGCCCCGTGGCTCGCCAAGCCGCCCTGCCAGATGCGGAACACCACCATGGGGTCCGCCACCAACGCATCGAAGTCGTAGAACAGCATGTGCCCCAGCCGTGCTCCCACGATGGTGCCAACCAGCATGTAAATGGTAATCACATCGACCCACTGCGGCGAGGTGCGCTCCGACCGGTAGATATGATTCAGGATGAAGGTGCCCAACACGAAGGGCAGCATGAAAAACAGGCCATACCAGCGCAGCGTAATCGGCCCCAGTTGGGTGCCAAATACCGTCCACGGCCCAAAGGCGTGAATGATGGGGTCAACGTTCCAGTAAATAGAAGCGAGAAAAGGCAGCATACAGCGCAAGGATGAAATAAGGCTCAAAGGTACTGTTACCGGTGAACTTGATGGGTTGATTGGGAAAGGCGTCGCCGTTCAGCGCATTTAGCAGGTCGTTTAGTGCGGCGAGGGAGTCTGCGGCTGCCCAAAATCAGCAGAGCTTTCGGAGGGGACGTCCGGGGCTACGCGCAACGCACTGGCATCGCCGCTCAGCGCGAGCATTATCACGCCGAGCAGGGCGGCGTAGGCTGGGCGGAGCATCCACACGGGCAAGCCGCGGCGGTGGGCAGTCGCTCGGCTGGAGAGCTGGGCGGTCACCCGGTTGTAAAAGAACGGGCGGGGCTGCGCTTGCGGCTGGTCTTGCAACTGGCGCATCAGGTCCGCCCACTCCTCGTCGGGCGAGGTGCGAAAGGATGAATCAGACATGGCGAAAGTGGGGTTGAACGTGTTTGCGGAGCGTTTGCCGGGCCCGAAACAGCAGAGATTCCACGGCGGGCACGGTGGTGGTTAGCACTGCGGCTATTTCGTCGTAGCTCAGTGCTTGCTCGTGGCGCAGGGTAAAGGCCACCTGCTGCTGGTCGGGCAACCGCGCAATGTGGTCGAGCAAGAGTTGTAGTTGCTGCCGCCCCTCAAGCAGCGCTTGCGGGTGCGCATGGTCGGGCGGTTCGTGCAGGATGTCGTTGTCGAAGCCCAGCAAGCTGGTGAAATAGGCAAAGCGCTTTTTAGCGTGGGCCTTCCGGCGGGTTTTGAGAGACCGGGAGGTGGCCAGCCGGTAGAGCCAGGTAGTTAGCGACGCTTCACCTCGAAAACGGGAAATGGTCTGGTAGACTTCCACAAAAACCTCCTGGGCCACATCTTCCGCTTCTTCGGGGCTGCGCAGCAAGGAAAGTGCTGTGCGGTAAACCCGGCCCTGGTACCGCGCCACCAAGGTGCGAAAGGCGACTTCGCTGCCCAGCTGCAACTCCGCTACCAAAGCCGCTTCCCCCGAATCCACAGGCAAGGGAATAGAAGTTTCGGGAGCAACTGCGACGAGCAGCGGAAGCGTGCAATCCACAAGTACTGGGCTAACGTGTTGACAAATTACCCACTTAGCACCGGCTTTCAATCCGCTGGCAGCATGGCTTTCGAGCTAGTAGGTTCTATTCGCTGCAAAAACTTGCGCCAATTACCCCAACTTATCCTTACCCCAATGTCTACCAGCAATTTATATTTCGCACTTCTGGATTAATGAAGAAAAAACAACGGAGTCAAAGCCCCGCGTAGAAGGCCAGGTCGCTAGCCCAGCTCCACGTGAGCTCCTTCCAACCAATAGCAGAGCTACAACGCAGCCAGCTCGGCCGCAAACCCGCCGCTGAGAATGGGAAACCGCAGCCAGGAGCGTGGGTCCACGTTGTAATCGTCTAGGTGGAAGCTGGGGGCGTAGCGCTCGCGCTTCCACTGGTTGCGGCTCCAGAGCGAGTAGAAGCGGCGCACGTAGGTTTTCAGTTGCTCGCGGTCGAAACCGGTTGCTTCGGTTTCTAGCGTGGCCAGTACTTTGCTGGGGCTGAGGCGGTCATAGAAGGCCAAGCGCTCGATACGGTTGAGCAAGGTGTAGGGCATGAGGTCACGCTCGTCGGTTTGTTTATCCTCGAGGGGGCGCAACTCGGCGGTGGGCTGCAGGGCATTCACATGGCGCAGCGCGGAGTAGCCGAGTTCGGTTTCGGCCCAGCGCAGCCATTTTTTCACAAAGTCCTTATCGACGCCGGCAATGGGCGAGATACTGCCGGCCGTGTCGCCGTCCATGGTGCAGTAGCCCACGCTGGCCTCGGAGCGGTTGGAGGTAGTGATGAGCAGGGCATTCTGCACGTTGGCCAGCAGCCAAATGGCGGGCGCCCGCACCCGGGCCTGAATATTCTGCAGGGCCAAATCGTCGGTTTTCCAGGTCAACTCCCGTTCCAGCGCCGTTTGAATTTTGCCCACGTAGCCGGCCACTTCCTCGTCAATGCCCCAGTTGTGAAACCGGGCCCCCAAGCTATCCGCTAATTCCTTGGCCGAATTGAACGTGTCATCCGACGAATTGACGGTGCCCTGGTAGGCGCAGCTGAGTAAGTGCCGCACCAACTCCTGATTACGGCTAAGTGCCGCTGGAGCAGCCGAGGGTTCTTCCCGCACCACCTGCGCCGCTTTGCCGCCGGCCCCTTCCTGCTGCACCACGGTTTCAATCGCGGCCGGAAAGCAGCCGCTGCGGCGCTTGAACTCCTCCTCGCCCAGCTCTTCCACGCCCAGCCGCACCATTTCGGCCACGCCCACGGCGCAGAAGCAAGAATCGGCCCCGCCGCTCAAGCTCAGCACAAAGCCGCGGGTGCGAGACTTGCGCATGTAGTCAAACAGGCCCAGGCTCATGGCCTGGTTGAGCTCTTTGTACTCATCGGGCTCCGCCAGCGGCACTATCTCGGCGGCGGGCGCCAGCTCGGCGGTGAAATCAACGTCCATCCACTCCAAATCCACTTCCTTGAAGCTCAGCAGCTGGTTGCGCAGCAGCAAGTGTCCGTTGCGCGCCACCAGAATCTCCCCGTCGTAGATGATGCGCCCGGCCTCATTGCCCAGCAAATTGGCGTAGAGGTAGGTGCAATTGAACGTGCGCGACGCCTTCATTACCAGTTGGTAGCGCACATCGGTTTTGCTCATGGCAAAGTGGCTGGCCGACGGATTCACAATCAAATCGACCTTGCCCACCAGCCGGCAGGCGGGCCGCACGTCGTCGGGCCGCCACGCGTCTTCGCATATTTCGAAGCCGAAACGCACGTTTTTATGCTCGAAAACCAAGTCGCCCAGCTCCCATTTCTGCCCTTCCCACTCCACGGAGGTGGTTTCGCCCGCCACCCAGGGCTCAAAAAACCGGGTTTCGTAGTGCACCCCGTCGTTGGCCAGAAACTGCTTGGCGGCAAAGCCCAGAATTTCTCCGTCGCGTAGCACGGCCGCCGTGTTGTAGGTGCGCATGTTCAGCCGCACGGGCAGGCCCACCACCACGCAAATTCCGTGCGTCCACGGCCGCACCTGTTGCAACTGCGCCAGCGCCGCCTCGGGCATCCAGTCGCTCAGAAACAGGTCTTCGCAGCCGTAGCCGGTGAGCGAAAGCTCGGGCAGGCACAGCAGTTCCACGCCGTTTTCCTTCGCCAGTTCAATGGCCGTGCGGATGTTGCGAAGGTTGTGCTCCCAATCGATGGGAATCTGGTTGAGGGCGGCACCGGCAATGCGCATAGGTGAAGGGCAAGAATTAGAAGAAAGGACCTGCCAATAACTCAGAATGGCCGAGTCGGGTTGCTACACCGTTTCCTCGCCTAGCCCGCACCGCGGGCTGACGACTTTGTTTTACGCCACGCCCAACGCCGTCAGCGCCCGGTCGGCGGCTAGCTGCTCGGCCTGCTTCTTACTCAAGCCCATGCCGGTGGCTACCACTTCCTCGTCCAGCAGCACCGAGGCCGTAAACTCCATCATGCCGCCCGGCCGGGCCTCGCCTGAAATATCGTAGCGCAGGGTTTTGCCTTGGCGCTGCGCCCACTCCACCAGCTTGCTTTTGAAATTGGCGGTGGTAGTGGTGAGGGTATGAACGTCCACAAAACCTTTTACCAAGCGAGTGAGGACAAATTTCCGGGCTGCTTTATACCCCAAGTCTAGGTACACCGCGCCTACCAGCGCTTCCAACGCGTTGCCATTTACGGAGCGCGAACGGGCGGCGCGGCCCTGGGCGGCGTCCAGTTGCACCAGCTTATCGAGGCCCAGCTTGAGGGCAATGCCGTTCAGGCTTTCACGGTTCACGATGCGCGAGCGCATCTCCGTCAGAAAACCTTCCTGCTCGTAGGGATACTTCCGAAAAAGGTATTCGGCCACGACGGTGCCCAGCACGGCATCGCCCAAAAACTCCAGCCGCTCATTGGTGTGGTGGCGCCCCAGTGCGGGCTGCTGCCGCACCGCCGACGAGTGCGTGAAAGCCAGTCGATACAGCTTCACATTGGTTGGCGTGAGGCCCGTAACCGTGCTAATTGCCTGGCGGAATGCCTTATCTGAACCAAAAAAACGGGAAACGAAACCGAGCAAAGTAGAAGGTGCTAACGCGTAAAAGGGAATTATCTTAAAACAAGAACGTCATGCTGAGCTGGCCGAAGCATCTCTTCCTCAAAACTAACCAAGATTAGTTGCGCGGTAGAGCTGCTTCGGCCAGCTCAGCATGACGTTTTTACTTGTTCAACTGCCGGTTTTGAACCACCTACAGCTTGCGGAATATCACCGAGGTGTTGTGGCCGCCAAAACCAAAGGTGTTGCTCATCGCAATCTGCACGTCGCGCTCCTGGGCCACGTTCGGCGTAAAATTCAGCGCCTGGTTAATCTCCGGGTCGGGCGTGTGCAGGTTGATGGTGGGCGGCACCAAGCCGTGGTGCATGGCCATGATGCAGGCCACCGCCTCCACGCCGCCGGCACCGCCCAGCAAGTGGCCGGTCATGCTTTTTGTGGAGGAAATGTTGATTTTCTCAGCAAATTCGCCAAAAACCTTCTCAATGGCTTTGATTTCGGCGCCGTCGCCGAGGGGCGTGCTGGTGCCGTGCGTGTTGATGTAGTCAACCTCCGCCGTGGTGATGCCTGCATCGCGCAGGGCGTTTTTCATCACAAGCACCACGCCTTCGCCGCTGGGGTCGGGCGCGGTGATGTGGTAGGCGTCCGATGACATGCCGCCCCCAATCAGCTCGGCATACATTTTGGCGCCGCGTGCCTTGGCGTGTTCGTATTCTTCGAGCACGAGGGCGCCGGCGCCCTCGCCCAGCACGAAACCGTCGCGGTCTTTATCGTAGGGCCGCGAAGCCGAAGCCGGGTCGTCGTTGCGCTCGCTCATGGCCTTGAGGGCATTAAAGCCGCCCACGCCCGATTCGGTGATGGCCGCTTCGGAGCCGCCCGTCACCATCACATCGGCTAGGCCGAGGCGAATGTTGTTGAACGCAGCAATGATGGAGTCGTTCGACGAGGCACAGGCCGAAGTGGTGACGAAGTTGGGGCCGCGGAAACCGTTCTTAATGGAAATATTACCCGACGAGGAGTCGGCAATCATGCGCGGGATAAAGAAGGGCGAATAGCGCGGCGTGCCGTCGCCGCGGCCGAAGGCGATGCATTCTTCCTGCAGCGACTTCAGGCCTCCAATGCCGGAGCCCCAAATCACGCCCACCCGGTCCTTGTCCACGCCGCTTTCCAGGATGCCGGAATCGGCAATGGCTTCGTCGGCGGCTACCACCCCAAACTGGGTGAAGAGGTCCATCTTGCGATGCTCCTTGCGGTCAAAGAAATTATCGGGCTCGTAGCCTTTCACTTCGCAGGCGAAGCGGGTTTTAAACTTGGCCGGGTCGAAGCGGGTGATGGCGGCAGCGCCGCTTGTGCCCGTGCGCAGGCCTTCCCAGTAAGCTGGGGCAGTATTGCCCAGCGGTGTGATGGCCCCAAGGCCGGTAACAACAACCCGTCGGATGGACGACATAAGCAAACGCCAATGGCGCGAAATGTGAAGCGGGATAAAACAGCAAAACCGGCCGGCGGCGGGCCGGCCGGTATGCCCAGAACTACCTGTTTATTCCGGGCGCAACAAGAAAGTCGGGTAAAATAGTCCGCTCAAATCCGGCGTTGCGCTCCGAGGTAACAAAAACTATTTAGCGTGCTCTTCGAGGTAGCTGATGGCTTGGCCCACGGTGCCGATGTTCTCGGCCTGGTCGTCGGGGATGCTCACGTTGAACTCCTTTTCGAACTCCATAATCAGCTCGACGGTGTCCAGCGAGTCAGCACCCAGGTCGTTGGTGAAGCTGGCTTCGGTGGTAACTTCCGAGGCTTCAACGCCCAGTTTATCAATAATAATGGCCTTTACTTTTTCTGCGATTTCAGACATTTCCGTGGGGTTTAGGGAAAACTACGGCGCAAAGTAACGAGAGATTTTCCAACTAACCCACGCCCGCACTTCCCAATTGCGGGTATAAGATTATGGCGGCGGGTCTAGTAGCGCCCCCTTGCAAGCCGTAGCTTTGCCCTGCCCGCTTGGCGGGTGCCCTATCCGCGGCCTTATGAAGACTTTCACCCTCGACGTTGATTACGAGTGCGACTTTGCCCTGTTTGGGCTCGTCAGCAGCACCCGCGACTATACCCTGGCCTGGACCCTGAACCGGGCCCTGCGCCTGCGCCTCATCAAGCAACCCGAGCTCCTGCTCAACTTGCTCAGCCGGGGCCGCCTGGTATTCACGCACTACCTGCACGCTACCGAAACGCTTACTTTTCGCCTGCTGCGCAACCGCTCCATTGCGCCCTCTAACTTAAAAAAGCCGTTCTTAGCCCCCGATATTAAAGAATACGACTATCTGCTGGCCGTCAGCAACGGTTGCGGAGCCCTGGCCGATGAAGAATTGATGCAACAACTAACAGCTTTGGAGGCCGTGCAGTACGTGTGTCAGTTTGACCCAAATACGCTGAAATATAAGGAAAATTTAATTCTGTAATCTCCTCATAATTCTCCTTCCAGTCCCCGGAAGGGAATGCTTGCGCAAAGCGCAGGCTGGTACCGTTGAATCATTGCCCGACCCAGGGCAGAACCGTTCGCAGGAATTGTTCGCTCTTCGGTCAACCAGTTCAACGGCCCTCGTTTCAGCTTCGCTGGAACATCCTCTCCTTACCAAAGGAGGGGAGTTTTTTTGTAATCAACCCCCCAATACATGGAAAATCGTCCTGCCTTTAACAAAACCAAAATCGTGGCCACGGTAGGCCCCGCTTCCAATACATACGAACGCCTCGGCACGCTTATCCGGGAAGGAGTCGACGTATTTCGCCTCAACTTCTCGCACGGTTCTTACGAAGACCACCTCTCGGTTATCCATACTGTGCAGCGGCTAAACAAGGACATGCGCACCTCAGTGGGCCTGCTACAGGACTTGCAGGGACCAAAGATTCGTTTGGGCGAAGTTGAGGGCGGCGGGGTTGAAATCAAGGCAGGCGACAAAATCAAGCTGGTGTGCGGCGAGAAGGAAATCAGCACGGCCACGCGCCTGAGCACGATTTACTTGGGCCTGGCCCGCGACGTGAAAGCCGGCGACATGATTCTTATCGACGACGGCAAAATCGAGCTGAAAGTCCTCGCTACCGACCGCGACCAGGAAGTGGACGTGGAAGTAATCTACGGCGGCCTCGTGAAGCCCCGCAAAGGCATCAACTTGCCCGATTCTGAAGTGTCGGCTCCGTCGATGACGGAAAAGGACATGGAAGACCTGCAGTTTGGCCTGGCCAACGACGTGGACTGGGTAGCCCTCAGCTTTGCCCGCAAAGCCGATGACATCCTGTTCATCAAAAAACTGATTGCGGAGGCCGGCAAAAAAACCCGCGTAGTGGCCAAAATTGAAACGCCCGACGGCCTGCGTAACATCGACGAAATCATTGCCGTCACCGACGCCGTGATGGTGGCCCGCGGCGACCTCGGCGTGGAAGTGAAGATGGAGGAGGTGCCAATGGCCCAGAAGATGATTATTGCCAAGTGCAACGCGGCCGGCAAGCCCGTTATCGTGGCCACCCAAATGATGGAAAGCATGATTACGGCCCCGCGCCCCACGCGTGCCGAAACCAGCGACGTAGCCAACGCCGTGCTCGACGGTGCCGATGCGGTGATGCTCTCTGCCGAAACCGCCGTGGGCGCCTACCCCGCCGAGGTAATCCGTTCCATGGTGGGCACCATTCTGAGCGTGGAAAGCCGCAGCCCGCAGTTGTTCCATAAGTGGTGGCCCATCGACCCTGCCGGCGCCAATTTCATGGCCGACAGCGTGCTCTCGGCCGCTTGTCACTTGGCGAAGAACACGGGCTCCAAAGCCATCACGGGCATGACCCACAACGGCTACACGGCCTTCCAGCTGGCCAAGTACCGTCCCAAAGCCAACATCTTTATTTTCACCGATAACCGCCCGCTGCTCACCTCCCTGAGCTTGGTGTGGGGCGTCCGCGGCTTTTACTACGACCGCCTCATCAGCACAGACAGCACCGTGGCCGATATCCGCTACGTCCTCACCACTACCGGCCATTTGGAGGCCGGCGATGTCTTCATCAACACCGGCTCAATGCCGATTCAGGATAAAGGCAAAGCCAACATGGTGAAGGTGAGCGTAGCGTAACCTTCTGTTGTTTGTGCGCCGTAATTGTTTATACAACTGCGAGGCAAGAAAAAGGCTCCACCCGCATATGGGTGGAGCCTTTTTCTTGCCTCGCAGTTGGTAAGTACAACGATTATCCCAAGCTCACGCCCGCGTCGAATGGCTTAGGCGAAAGCCTTCCCTAATCGGTTTCCTGAGCTTTCGAAGATTGCACCAGCGGCGCATGGCGCTAATCATTGCTGAAAACAGCTTCCAAAGCATGCTTTAAGCCAAATGCAAAAAGCCCTGCTCGTTGCGGAGCAGGGCTTTTGTAAAGAGCGTAGAACCAGACCTTGGGGCGGCGCAGTCTGGCCCTACTAAACTCGTCTCGCACTTAGAGCGCGTTGACGAGCTTTGTCAGCTTGCTTTTGTTATTAGCAGCTTTGTTCTTGTGGATGATGTTCTTTTTGGCCAAACGGTCCAACATCGACGACACTTTCTTCAGCAGCTCCTGAGCGGCCGTTTTGTCAGTGGCTTCGCGCAGGCGCTTGATAGCTGTACGAGTGGATTTGTGCTGGTAACGGTTCAACACGCGCTTAGCTTCGTTGCTGCGGATGCGTTTGAGGGCCGACTTATGGTTTGCCATGAGTTGGAATATATGGGAGCGTTATGCTTGAGTTCTGTGTTTGGGAGGGCAAAGGTACGAACCTGCTCGGCAATATCAAACCATGTTGGCAAAAATATTGAGGGGAAGCCCATTGGCCAACGGCAACGCCGCCAGGTCTAAGTAGCCCAAACTAAAATTAGTATGCATGCCGATTATGTGCGAACTTTACTACCTATCCTTTCCCACCATTGCGCAGCTACTTTGTTAACCTATCCGCGCCATGCCACTCGTATCCGAATCCCGCTATCAGCCGCCGTTTTACCTCTTTAACGGCCACCTCCAAACCATAGTACCCAGCCTGTGGCGCACCGTGCCCGACGTAGCCTACCAGCGCGAACGGCTGGAGCTGCCCGACGGCGATTTTCTGAACATCGACTGGAGCCGCTTGCCCGCAATGCGCCCCACCGATGGCTTGGCTATTGTCTCGCACGGCCTCGAAGGCGACGCTTCGCGGCCCTACATGCGCGGCATGGTGCGCGCCCTCAACCGCGCCGGCCTCGACGCGCTGGCGTGGAACTACCGCAGCTGCGGCGGCGAGATGAACCGCCTGCTCCGCTCCTACCACCTCGGCGACACCGATGACCTCGACCTGGTGCTGCGCCACGCGCTGGCTACCGGACGCTACCAGCGGGTGTACCTCGTGGGTTTTAGCGCCGGCGGCAACGTGACGCTGAAGTATCTGGGCGAGGCCTCTGAGCGGGTACCCACAGAGGTGAAGCGAGCTGCCGTTTTCTCGGTACCGACCGATTTGCAGGCCAGCTCGGTGCACATTAGCCGCCCCCAAAACCAAGTGTACCTGCGGCGCTTTCTAAAATCATTGCGCTTGAAGGTGCGGGCCAAAGCCGAGCTGCTGCCGGGGCAAGTTGACTTGAATGGCATTGAGGAGCTACGCGACTTTCAGGAATTCGACAGCCGCTACACCGCCCCCATGCACGGGTTCGACTCGGCCGATGCCTACTACCAGCACGCCAGCTCGGGACGCTACCTGAGCGGCATTCAGGTACCCACGCTGCTTGTAAATGCGCAGAACGACCCGTTTTTACCGGCCTCTTGCTTCCCCCGGGAAGTGGCGGCCAGTTCGCCGTTTGTGTTTTTGGAAACGCCGCCAGAAGGCGGGCACGTGGGCTTTCCGGAAGGCTCGCCCGATGGCGAGTACTACTCGGAACGGCGGGCGGTGGAGTTCCTGACGGCCGAAGTGCCGGCGTAACCACGCCTTGCTTGACCAGGGCGTTTGCTACTTCGCGGCAACAAAAACGACTTTCTTGGTCTCGTAAAATTCTTCGCTGAAGAAGTCGCTCAGGTTGGTCACTTTCGCTTTTAGGCCGGATTCGGCAATTTCTTCGGTTAGGTCGCCGCCTTTCAGGTAGTAGAGGCCGGCGCCGGGGGCACCCTGGGGCTTGTAGCGGTGGGCTATCCAGGGGTGGAAGGTGGCGAGACGCGCCACAGCTCGGCTCACCACGAAATCAAACTTTTGGCGTACCTGCTCGGCACGGGTTTGTTCGGCGGTCACGTTGTCCAGGCCCAAAGCAGCGGCCATGAACTGCACCGCCCGGATTTTCTTCCCAATGCTGTCAACGAGGTGGAAATGCACCTCCGGAAACATGATGGCCAGTGGCAGGCCCGGCAAGCCGCCGCCGGTGCCCACATCCAGCACCGTACTGCCTTTGGGAAACTTCACCACTTTGGCAATGCCCAAGGAGTGCAGCAGGTGGCGCTCCGTGAAATTATCCATGTCGGGGCGCGACACGAGGTTGATGGCTTCGTTGGTGGCCCGAAACTCGGTTTCCAGTTGCTTAAAAAGCTGAAGTTGCTGGGGTGTGAGTTCGGGGAAGTAGTGCTGCAGGAGGTTCATGGGTGCAAAGGTGCGAAAGGCAGCGCACCAGAACGTCATGCTGAGCTTGTCGGAGCATCTCTACCGCAATAGTAAATCTGATTACTACTGCGGTAGAGATGCTTCGACAAGCTCAGCATGACGGCGGTTTTATTCCATAAAAAAAGCCCCGACTTGCGCCGGGGCTTTTTGATTTAAATAATCTGCTTAGTGTGCTTCACCATGTCATAGAGCAACTCGCGGGCGCGGTGCAACTGAGCTTTCACGGTGCCGAGGGGGGCTTTGAGCTCGGTGGCAATTTCTTCGTAGCTGAGCTCATCGAAATAGCGCAGGCTCACGAGGCGCTGGTACTTATCGGGCAGGCGCGACACCACGTGGCGCATGATTTCGATTTTCTGGTTGCGCACGGCGTGCTCGGCCGGGTTCAGGTCGTTGTCGCGGAAATCGATGGTGATTTCGTCGCCGTTGTCCACCTTGATGGCAGAGTCAATCGACATGGTTTTGATTTTATTCTTGCGGATAAAATCGATGCAGTTGTTGGTCGCAATGCGGAACAGCCACGTGCTGAAGGCGTACTCGGGGTTGAACTTGTGCAGGTTGCGAAAGGCCTTGGCGAAAGCCTCGATGGTCAGGTCTTCGGCGTCGTCCTGGTTGCGCACCATCTTGAGCACCACGTGGTACACGGGCTTTTTGTAGATGTGCATCAGCTCGGCGTAGGCTTTCTCGTCGCCGTGGTCCACGGCGGCGCGAATCAGCTTGAAGTCGTGCTTGGCTTTGGCTGAAAACTGCTTTTGAATATCTTGATTGTTTACTTCCATCGAAGGGTGCGATTAAGGAACAGCGAAATTCCCAAGGCCAGATATTGAACAAAATAAACTAAGTCAAGCACCGGTAGCAATCCGACGATTACGGACTGGTCGAGGCGCCGGCTCAGGCGGGCGTATACGGCGCTCACAAACAAGGTTCGGAGGGCGCATACCACCGCCAAAGGTATCCAATTGTTTGGGGAAAATACTAGCACAACGGCAGCCAAATAGAACAACATGTTGGCTACTAAGAAGGTGCCCACCCGCAACCGGTCGGGAAACCGATAGGCCCGGCCAGCCGACAAATGCCGGCGTTTTTGGTGCCACCACGCGGCCCAGGTGGCGGCGGGCTCGCTCAGGGTGTGGGCCGCAGGGTCGGCCACCACGGCCACGCGCTGGCCTTGGCGCACGGCGTCTTGCACCATTAGGTCATCGTCGCCGCTGAGTTGGCGAATGTGGGAAGCGAAGCCTTTGGTGGCCGTGAAGCAGCCGCGGGTATAGGCCAAGTTGCGGCCCACGCCCATATAGGGCCAGCCGCGCCAAGCAAAGCTGAGGTATTGCGCCGCAGTGAGCAAGGTTTCGAAGCGAATGAGCTGGTTGAGAAAGCCCGGCGCTTCAGCGTAGGCGGAGAAACCAACCACCAAATCGGCTGGCTGGTCGTTGGCGGCAAACCCGCGCTGCATGAGGCGCACCCATTGGTTGGTGGCCGGAATGCAGTCGGCATCGGTAAAGAGCAGGCGCGGATAGCGGGCGGTTTTGATGCCGAGGGTGAGGGCGAATTTCTTGGGGGCGAAGCCGCGGGGTGTGCGGGCCACGCTCACCAAGCGCACTTTTTCGTGGTAATACTGGGCCAGCTGCTGGGCGTAGAGGTAGGTATCGTCGTCGCTGCGGTCGTCGATGAGGATTATTTCAAAACCGGCGGGGTAATCCTGCTTGAGGAGCAGGGGCAGCAGGCGCCGCAGGTTGTCGAGCTCGTTGCGGGCGCAAACGACGATGGAAACGGGTTCGGTGTCGGGTCCGGGGCTATCAGCTGGCGCTTCGGGGGCGCGGCGGGCGAAGGGCCAGAAGAAATACGCCGCGTAAAAAAGCTGCACCAGTACGCACGCGAGCAACAACCAGAAAAACGGGGACGTGGGGACGGTGAGCTGCAACGGGGAAGCGTACTTGAAGGGGCCGGCAAAAGTACGGGACGCGCAACGGGCGGGCTACCTTTGCCCCTGCTTATGACTTTTGACCTTCTCGCCCAAGACCCCGCGACCAAAGCCCGCGCCGGCCGCCTCGAAACGGCCCACGGAACCATTGAAACGCCGATTTTCATGCCCGTGGGCACGGCCGGCACCGTGAAAGCGGTATCGCAGCACACCCTCAAAGAGGACATCAACGCCCAGATTATTCTCGGCAATACCTACCACCTATACCTGCGCCCGGGCCTGGATGTGCTCCAAGCGGCCGGCGGCTTGCACAAATTCAACGGTTGGGACCGGCCCATTCTGACGGATAGCGGCGGGTACCAAGTGTATTCGCTCAGCAACACCCGCAAAATCAAGGAAGAGGGCGTAAAATTTCGCTCGCACATTGATGGCAGCCAGCATTTGTTTTCGCCCGAGGGCGTGATGGACATTCAGCGCGTCATCGGAGCTGATATAATCATGGCCTTCGACGAGTGCACGCCCTGGCCCTGCGAGTACGACTACGCCGCCCGCTCCCTCGACATGACGCACCGCTGGCTGCAGCGCTGCATTCAGCGTTTCGATAGCACCGAAGGCCTGTACGGCTACCAGCAGACGCTTTTTCCGATTGTGCAGGGCAGCACTTACAAGGACTTGCGCATTAAGTCGGCAGAGTTTATTGCGGCGCAGGGCCGCGAGGGCAACGCCATCGGTGGCTTGAGCGTGGGTGAGCCGGCCGAACTGATGTACGAAATGACCGAACTGGTCTGCGACATTCTGCCCAAAGACAAGCCGCGCTACCTGATGGGGGTGGGCACGCCCGCCAACATTCTGGAAAACATTGCCTTGGGCGTGGACATGTTTGACTGCGTGATGCCGACCCGCAACGCCCGCAACGGCATGCTGTTTACCACGCAGGGCATCATGAACGTGACCAATAAGAAGTGGTCCACCGATTTTTCTCCCATAGACGCCGAACTAGGCGGGCACGCCAGCACGTTTTATTCCCGCGCTTACCTGCGGCACCTCTTTCAGTGCCAGGAAATGCTGGGGCCGCAAATTGCCTCGGCGCACAACTTGGCCTTTTACCTGTGGCTGGTGAAGGAAGCACGCAAGCAAATCGTGGCCGGCACGTTTGGGCCCTGGAAAGACCGGATGGTGAAGCAGGTGATGACCAGATTGTAATTAGGAGTCATGGATTAGGAGTTAGCGTTTCGATAATAAAGCCGCCCTCCAATTCATAACTCCTAATTCAAAACTCATAATTCTCTTAACGTGAATAT
Source organism: Hymenobacter jeongseonensis (assembly GCF_015694725.1). Taxonomy (GTDB): domain Bacteria; phylum Bacteroidota; class Bacteroidia; order Cytophagales; family Hymenobacteraceae; genus Hymenobacter; species Hymenobacter jeongseonensis. The sequence continues at coordinate 445,660 of NZ_JADQDQ010000002.1, forward strand.
CCTCGACAAGTACATCATCAAGAAATTTCTCGCCGCGTTTTTTTTCTCGGTGGTTATTCTCGTTTCGGTGATTTGCGTCATTGATTTCACGGAGAAAAACGACGATTTTATTCAGCACAATCTGCCGATGTCGAAAGTTATTTTCGGCTATTACGTTTATCTGTTTCCTTATTTCGCCAATCTCCTTTCGCCAATTACTATTTTTATTGCCGTCGTTTTCGTCACGGCGCAATTGGCAGCCCGCACCGAAATTGTGGCTATTCTGGCCAGTGGTGTGAGTTTTAAGCGCCTGATGCTGCCCTACGCCATGGGCGGCGCGGTGGTGGGCCTGCTGATATTCGGCCTTACGGGCTGGGTACTGCCCATTGGCAACAAATCCCGGGTAGCGTTCGAGCGGGCTTATATCAAATTGCCTTACCGGTTTCAGGGGCGCAACGTGCATTTCCGTTTGGACAAACGCCACTACGTGTTCATGGAGAGCTACGACAACATCAACAACGTCGGCTTTCGGTTCGCGCTCGAAACCATAGATGGCACCATGTTGCGCCGCCGCCTCACGGCCGATGCCATTAATTGGGATTCGACTAAACGGGTGTGGCATTTGTCGCCGCAATTAATTCGCACCTTTCAAGGCACGGGAGAAGAGAAACTGGAAACCGTGCCCGCGCGCGACACTACGTTGAACCTGTACCCGAAGGATTTTGCCAGCACGTACCGCCTGGCCGAAACCCTGACCCTGCCCGAATTGAATGCCTATATCCAAACCAAAATCGAGCGGGGCGCCGATGATACCCAGCTCTATTTAAGCGACAAATACGAGCGGTATTCCTACCCGTTTGCCATCGTGGTGCTCACCTTGATTGGCGTGACGCTCAGTGCCCGCAAATCGCGGGCGGGCGTGGGCGGCCAGATTGCGCTGGGCTTTGTGCTGGCCTTTGTGTTCATCATTTTTGTGATGCTAAGCCGCAACTTGGCGCAAGTAGGCAGCCTCGACCCCCTGATTGCAGCGTGGGTGCCCAGCCTGGTATTCACATGCATTGGGCTGGCGCTGTATCGCTTTGTACCCAAATAAGGGCCCTTTGCGGCCATCAAAGGACCGTCAGGCAGAGCACCGCGACGCATCTCGCGTGCCACCATTGACTGCTATCACTGCCGCAAGCGAGATGCGTCGCGGTGCTCTGCCTGACGGTCTATTAGTTTCTATTCTATGCTCAAAGACTACCTCAAGCTTCATTTCATCGTGCTCTTGTGGGGCTTCACGGCTATTTTAGGCAAGCTGCTGACGGTGCCGCCGGTGGAGCTGGTGTTCTGGCGCACGCTGCTGGCGTCGGTTGGCTTGGCGGTGTTGCTGCTGGCCCGCAGGCAGGTCTGGCGCATCCCTGCCGGGCAGGCGGTGCGGCTGCTGGCGGTGGGAGCGCTGGTAGCTGCGCATTGGGTCACTTTTTTTCTGGCGGCGCGGCTTTCATCGGTGAGCGTGTGCCTAGCAGGGCTGGCCACGCTGGCCCTGTGGACTTCGTTGCTTGAGCCGCTGCTGCTGTGGCGCCGGGTGCGCGGCTACGAAGTTGGCCTGGGGCTCATCACCATGGTGGGGCTGTACCTGGTGAGCCAGGCCGAGTTGGACCAACTCCTGGGCTTGGGCGTAGCGGTGCTCTCGGCGGGGCTTTCGGCCCTGTTCAGCGTCCTGAATGCCAAGCTGATAAAGACTCACCCGCCGCTGCGGCTCACGTTTTACGAAATGGCGGGCGCGTGCGTAAGCATAGTGCTGTTCTTTCCGTTTTATAGCCGCTACTTCACCCAAGGCCAGGGGCTGCAACTGGCTTGGCAAGGATACGACTGGCTGTGGCTGCTGTTGCTGGCCGGCGTGTGCACGGTATATGCGTTTTCAACGTCCGTGGAATTGATGAAGCGCCTCTCCCCTTTTGCCGTGAACCTGACCGTCAATTTGGAGCCGGTTTATGGCATTGCGATGGCAGCTGGCATTTATTGGCTGCACATGCAAGGCCTGCTACATGCGCCTCAATTTACCCAGGAGCGCATGGCCACGGGCTTTTACCTGGGCACCTTGCTCATTGTGTTCAGCGTGCTCATTCACCCGCTGGTGGCGCGGCTCCTAAAGGATAAAGACCCCGAGCCCACGCCGGCCCTACCAGTTTAGAGCACGCCCTGCCACACCGTGTACTCAGCGGGCCACGGCATGGCGGCGGGCACCCCGGCCGCCCACAGCCCGTACACCGCCGAACCCGAACCCGACAAGCTCGCATAAGCCGCGCCGGCAGCATAAAGTTGTTGCTTGATAGCAGCCAGCACGGGGTGTCTGGGAGCTAGCGACAACTCAAAATCGTTGCGCACGGTGTTGCGCCAAGTTCCCAGGGGCTGGGCGAGGGCTTCCCGCAAGCCGTGCGCGGGCTGCCGAGGCGTGATGCCCGCAAAGGCTTCGGGCGTGCTGATGTGCAGATTGGGATAAACGACCACGCACCCGGTGCCGCTCAGGTTCAGGTTGATTTCCTGAAAAACGTCGCCTCTTTCCACCGCCAGCACGGGTTTGTTTTGGATGAAGAAAGCGCAATCGGAACCCAGGCGCCGGGCGCATTCCTCCAATCCGGCAGCGGAAATATTCAGCCCAAACAACTCATTGGTGGCCTTCAAGGCAAAGGCCGCATCCGCTGAGCCGCCCCCGAGCCCGGCACCGATGGGCACGATTTTGTGAAGGTAGATTTGAACGGATGGCAATTGCGGAAAATCGGCTTGCAGCAGCTCGTAGGCCCGCACGCAAAGGTTGGTGGCGGGGTCGCCGGGGATGGGCCGGCCGGTGAGGGCAATGCTGGTGGCATGCCCGGGTTCGGCGGGCAGGATTTCCAGCGCATCGGTCCACGGCAAGGGCAGAAACACCGATTCCAGGTTGTGGAAGCCATCCGGGCGGCGCTCGGTGATGTAAAGCCCGAGGTTGAGTTTGGCGTTGGGAAAAACAAGCATGAGCAGGACGCAAGCCAAAGCTTGCGCCGCAAAGGTACTTTTGTGCCGTGCCCGCTCCCGATTCTTTTTACGTCCGCCACGGCAAGCGCCTGCTCGATGTGGCCCTGGCCTTGCCGCTGCTGGTGTTCGCGCTGCCGCTGCTGCTCGTAGCCGCCGGGCTGGCGGCCAGCCAAAACCGCGGCCGGGTGCTGTTCCGCCAGCGCCGGCCGGGCTGGCACGGGCGCCTCTTCACGCTGTATAAGTTGCAAACCATGACCGACGCGCGCAATGCCGCCGGCCACCTCCTGCCCGATGCCCAGCGCCTGCCGACCTTGGGCCGCTGGCTGCGTGCCACTTCCCTCGACGAATTGCCCCAGCTCTGGAACATCCTGCGCGGCGACCTGAGCCTAGTAGGCCCGCGGCCCCTGCTGCCCGAATACCTGCCCCTGTACTCGCCCACCCAGGCCCGGCGCCACGAAGTGCGCCCCGGCCTCACGGGCTGGGCCCAGGTGAATGGCCGCAACGCCATTTCCTGGGAAGAAAAATTCGCCTACGACGTATGGTACGTCGATAATTTGTCGTGGCGGCTGGATATGACCATCTTGTGGCGCACCGCCGGGCGGGTGCTGCGCGGCAGCGGCGTCGCCGCCCCCGGCGAGGCTACTACGGCGGCCTTCCGCGGGACGCCACCGCCCCCCGTTTCCCCGTAGATTGCCGCATGACCAAGCTCTTTTTCTCCGAGTACGAAGAAGCCGAACCCAGCGCACCGCTCGTCATTTTCGGTGCCGGGGGCCTGGGCCGCGAGGTTCTGCTGTTGCTGCAACAAATCAATGCCACCCACCCCACATGGGAAGTGCGCGGGTTTTACGACGACCAGGCGCCGGCCACCCCTACCGTAGCGGGCCTCCCCTACCTCGGCACCAGTGCCGACCTGAATGCCACCACCGAGCCGCTGGCCGTGGCTGTGGCCGTGGGGAGCCCCGTGGGCCGGGCCAGCGTGGTGCGCCGGCTCACCGCGCCGCAGCTGTCGTTTCCGGTGCTGGTGCATCCGCATGTTGCGTTGGGCCCGCACCAGCGCATTGATTTGGGCGAGGGAAGCATCGTGCAGCAAGGCTGCATTTTGACTTGCGACATTATTCTGGGGCGGTTTGTGTTGCTCAACTTGGGTTGCACGGTGGGCCACGATGCCGTATTGGGCGACTTTGCTTCCCTTATGCCCCACGCCAACGTGGGCGGCGCTGCCCAACTGGGGCCGGGCACCTACCTTGGCACCAATGCCACCGTCATCCACGGCGTACACATTGGGGAGAACACCATTCTCGGCGCCGGGGCCGTGGCCGTGCGCAACCTGCCGGCCAACATCACGGCTGTGGGGGTGCCGGCACGAGCAATAAGCAGTAAGTAATTACCCCGCATAACCGGACAAATTCCATTATCCGCCCCCTATCGCCGCTATTCCACCTATCGATTGCTATCTACTAAGTTCCTATTTACATGCGAAGCCAAGACCACGACCGCCTATTTCTCTCCCCGCCTCACCTCGGGCGGCACGAGATGAACTATGTACACAAGGCGATTGAGGACAACTGGGTGGCACCAACGGGTCCCAACCTGACGGGCTTTGAAGCCGATATTTGCCAAGCCACCGGTGTGGGCCATTGCGTAGCGTTATCGTCGGGCACGGCGGCCATTCACCTAGGGCTGTTGCTGCTGGGCGTGGGCCCCGGCGACGAAGTGCTATGCCCCTCGTTCACGTTTGTAGCTACGGCTAACCCGATTTTGTACGTGGGGGCTACGCCGGTTTTTATCGATAGTGAAACCGACACCTGGAACCTGTGCCCCCAGCGCCTGCTCGAAGCCATTGTGGACCGCATTGCCCGAGGCAAAAAGCCCAAAGCCCTCATACTGGTTCACCTGTACGGCATGCCCGCTAAGTTGACGGAAATCATAGCCATCGCCGCTGAATACGAGTTGCCGATACTGGAAGATGCAGCCGAGGCCTTGGGCTCTACCTTCAACAAGCAGCCATTGGGCAGCTTCGGGGCGGTGGGCGTTTTTTCCTTTAACGGCAACAAAATCCTGACTACCAGCGGCGGCGGTGCCCTGGTAACCAACGATGCCAGCCTGGCCCAGAAAGCGCACTTTCTGGCTACCCAGGCCAAAGACCAGGCGCCGCATTACCAACATTCCGAAGTGGGCTACAATTACCGCCTGAGCAATATTCTGGCGGGCATTGGCCGCGGCCAGATGGGCTTGTTAGACGAGCGGGTGAAGCGCCGCCGCGAAATATTTGCGTGGTACAAGGAGCACCTGGCCCGGCTGCCGGGCCTCACCGTCGCCCTGGCACCCGAGCCTGCCGGCAGCCGCTCCAACCGTTGGCTCACCACCATTCTGCTCACGCCCACGGCCGCGGAAGACGCAGCCAACGCCACCGCTCGGGTGACGCCCGAAACCGTACGCCAGCAACTCGAAACCCATAACATCGAGAGTCGTCCGCTCTGGAAGCCGCTGCATTTGCAGCCGCTTTTTCAGTCGGCCCCCAGGTACGGCGGCGAGGTTTGTGCCAATTTATTTGCCCGCGGCCTGTGCCTCCCCAGCGGCACCGCCATGACGGAAACCGAACTACGGCGCGTGGCCGACGCCCTGGCGGAGTGCTTCTAGCTGCCGGCTCAGGCGGGCAGGCGGTAGGAGTCGGCCATCACCTGGTTGTCGCCGGTTTTGCGCTTCTCGGCAGGGCTGTCAAAAACGATAAGCACGTGCTGGTCATCGAGCAGGGCCATGCCTTCGGCCCGGTCCTTGCCGGCGGTGGGGCCGTGGCCGTGGGGCACGTCAAAAATGCGCTGCATTTTCTTGCCGGCGATGAGGCTATCGGTGGCTTGTTGGGTGGCGTTGGGCCAGCAATACACGGCAATGCTCCCGTCGAGGTCCATGGTGGGGCCGGCCAGCAGCAGCATGTCGTGGCCGCGCAGGCGTAGCTCGCGCAGGCCCATGCCGCCCAAGTCGAGAAAATGCTTTTTGTAATAGGTTTCAGTGGCGCCCTTTACTTTGCCCAGTCGCATGCGGCCGTGCTTGTCTTCGCGAGGCCGCAGCTCCAGCACCAACGCCCAGCCGCGGAGCACCGGCCCGCGCAGGCCCACAAACACTTGCCCGTGGCTGTTCACGGCCAGCCCTTCAATGTCGAGCCCGTTGTCCTTCCCCGGAATCTTGGCGAAGTCCTTCAGGTGCGGGTCGTGGGCCAGCAGGTCCATCAACTCGTTGGTGTCGCCGTTGCCGTGCAGCTGGGCCGCGCTCAGCGTTTTGTCGCTCTCGGTGGGGTGGGGCGCCGTTTTATGCAGCTCGTAGTCGCCGGTTTCCGGGTTCAGGAGCATGGGAATGCGGGCCAGCAGGTAGCGGTTGGCGTCGTCCTCGGTTTTCGCCAGCTTTTTGATTTGCTTGGCCACGTCCTGGTCTTTTTCATCGGGCTGCTTGCGTTTGAGGCTGTGCGAGCCCACCAGCCAGAGGTAGTGCCCGGCCTCGGCCATTCCCTCGATGTCAATTTCTATTTCGGCGCCGCCCGGCAAGTCCAGAAAATCTGCCAGCTTAAAGGAGCAATGTTCGCCAAACTCAGCGGCGCCGGTCCGCCGCAGGCGTTCCACGGTGGTGCGCTCATCGCAACTCATCCACAGGTTTTCGCCCGTTCGCAAGGTGGTCGATAAGCCATCGCGCACGTGCTTTTTGTCGGCGTTGAGGCTGAGTTTGGGGTCGAAATGCAGGGTCTGGGACTGGCGGCGCATGGAAATCGGGAATAGCTATACCCGCCAAACGGAACAATAGCGCCAGGGTTATGAGCCGCGCCTCCGGCGAGCCCTGTTTTTCCAAAGCAGCCTACTTTCCTCAGCTACGCAAGGGCATGCGCCAAATCAGCCAACAACTCTTCCACCGGCTCAATGCCCACGCTTAGGCGCACTAGGCCCATGGTAATACCCAACTCCGTCCGCTGCTCATCGGTCAGGGCCCGGTGCGAGGTATAGAGCGGGTGCGAACACGACGAATCGACGCCCGCCAGGGAGGGCGCAAATGGAAACCGCTCCGAGCGGTGCATAAAACGGTTGACGGCCGCTGCATCGTCCGGCAGCCGAAACGAGAGCATGCCGCTGAACAAGCCATGCCCCTGCGACGCGGCCAACAAGTGTTGCGGGTGCTTGGGCAAACCGGGGTAATACACTGCCTCCACGGCCGGATGCACCGCCAGAAAATCGGCAACCTGGTGCGCATTATGGCTGTGGGCGGCCACTCGCAGGCGCATGGTTTTCATCCCACGCACGCTCAACCAGCTTTCCATGGGGCTCAGGGTGAGGCCAAATACGGTACCGATTTGGCGCAAGCGCGTGGCGTCTTCCGGCGTGCGGGCCACCACGGCGCCCGCCGTCACGTCGGAATGGCCGGCCAGGTATTTGGTCACGCTGTGCAGCACCAAATCGGCACCGTAGGCCAGCGGCTTGGTCAGCACCGGCGTCGAAAACGTATTGTCCACCACCAATTTACAGCCGTGCCGGTGGCACTCCGCGGCAATGGCGCGCAGGTCAACCACGCGCAGCAGCGGGTTGCTCATGGTTTCGCAAAGCAACAGTTTGGTGTTGCCCTGCACGTAGGGTTTCAGGTCGTACAATTCCTCAAACGGCACGTAGCTCACGCTAATGCCCAGGCGCGACAGCTCCAGATTCAGCAGCGCGGCCGAGCCGCCGTAGATGTCGGCGGCGCACAGCACGTGGTCACCGGCTTGGCAATAGGTCATCAGCGCGGCGAAAATGGCGGCCATGCCCGAGCCCGTGGCCAGTGCGCCAGCACCGCCTTCCCAGTAGTTCACGGCGTCGGCCAGTTCGTCGCTGTTGGGGTTGCCGTTGCGCGAGTACAGGTAGCGGCTGCCTGGCTCGTCAAAATACTGCTGCACAGCGTCCAGGTCTTCAAATTTGAAAACGGACGTTTGGTAGATGGGCGTGATTTTGGGATGAATAGCCGTCGGGTTCATAAGGGCAGCGCGGGAAACAGTCCGGCAAAGGTCGGCAACGGCGTCCAGCTTCCGTGCTACGTGGCTTCTTCTTCGCGGGCTCGGCGGTTTTCGCGCCGGAACACCTCCATCAGCAGCAGAAAGTACGACACCAGCAGCGGCCCCATCACCAGCCCAATCAGCCCGAAAATTTCCACGCCCAGCACCAAGCCCACCAGCGTCACCAACGGGTGAATGTTGCCCATCCGTTTCGCCAGCACGATGCGCAGCAGGTTATCCACGTTGATAATTACGATGAAACCCACCAGCAAAATGCCAATGGCCTGCCCGTTGTGGCCCTGCGAAAACTGGTACAGCGCCGCCGGCCCCCACACCAGTGGCGTGCCCAGTACCGGCAAAAAAGCCATAAAAAAAGCTACCACGCCCCAAAACAGCGGGTCGGGAACGGCAAAAATCCACAGCGTGATGCCCGTCAGAATGCTCTGCACCAGCGCCACCAGCACTTGCCCCAGCACATTGGCGTTCACATTGTTTTTCAGCGACACGCCCAGCTCTTCCAGCGTATCGTTCCGGAAAGGCAGGTACCGGTGCAACCCTAGCAGAAAATACGTTTCCTGCATGAAGAGGTAGTACATCGTAAAGAGCATCAGGCCCACCACCACCAGAAAATTGAGCGCACTACTGGCCAGCGAGGGCAGCCAGCCGCTCACCCGGGCCGCGCCTTGTACCAGCAGCTGCCGCACGTTCAACTGTTGCGTGATGTTGAGCCCGGTAGCCCTTTCTAGCTTGTGCAGCGCGTCCAGCATTTGCTCGGGGTTCTTGGCAAAAGCCACCAACCGCTCCAAGAGCAGCGAGCTCAACGCATAAAACGGCACCACCAGCACCACCACCGTCACCAGAAGGATGCCAATGGTCACGAGCCGATGATTCCAGCGGCGCCGATGCACCAGCGCCACCCACCACGGCCGAAACACCACAAATAAGATACCCGCCGCCAAAAACGCGGTCAAGTACTGCGCCAGCCCCACCACCATGAGGGCCGCCAAGCCGATAAGGGACGACACCAGCAATACGGTCCGCTGGCGCGGCGTGTAGATATTCTCGACCGCTGCAAAAGGCTTTAAAGGTTTGTGCATATAGATAGCAGGCTATTGGGTCAGGCGATGGTTTGACAAGGACGCGGCCTGTTTAAGGCTTAAACGCAAAAAAGCCGCCCTTGCCAAGCAAGAACGGCTTTTTTATATTCAGTGGCAGCTTTTGCCAGCAACTTTCGGCAGGCAGCTACGCTACCGCGCCTTCGGCCAATACAATCACATTGTTGCGTAGCACTTCCACCACGCCGCCTTCGATGCGGATGGCTTCGCGGCCAGCCGCACTCGTCAGCGTAACGTTGCCGGCCTTTAGGGCGGCGATGAGCGGGGCGTGGTTGTTCAGCACTTCAAACAAGCCATCGGCACCCGGAAACTGGGCCGACGTCACTTCGCCTTCGAATACCTTGCGGTCGGGGGTGATGATTTCTAGGTGCATATTCTTGAGTTAATAGTCAGGCGAAAGTAGAACGTCATGCTGGGCTTGCTGAAGCATCTCTACCGCAATACTAAAATGGATTAGTTGCACGGTAGAGATGCTTCGACAAGCTCAGCATGACGTTCCGCTTGACGTTCTTACTTACTTGGCTTCGGCAATCAGCTTCTCGCCTTTCGTTACGGCATCCTCGATGGTACCCACCAAGTTGAAGGCCGCCTCGGGGAGGTGGTCGTGCTTGCCGTCGATGATTTCGTTGAAGCCGCGGATGGTGTCCTTGATGTCAACGAGTACGCCTTGCAGGCCGGTGAACTGCTGCGCCACGAAGAAGGGCTGCGACAGGAAGCGCTGCACGCGACGGGCGCGGTTTACCACCTGCTTGTCCTCCTCGGAGAGTTCGTCCATACCCAAGATGGCGATGATGTCCTGCAGTTCCTTGTAGCGCTGCAGAATCTCCTTCACGCGCTGGGCGGTGTTGTAGTGCTCGTTGCCGATTACGTCGGCCGACAGGATGCGCGAGGTCGAGTCCAGTGGGTCCACGGCGGGGTAAATACCCAGCTCGGAGATTTTACGGCTCAATACCGTGGTAGCATCCAAGTGAGCAAACGTCGTCGACGGCGCTGGGTCGGTCAAGTCATCGGCAGGCACATACACGGCCTGTACCGAGGTGATGGAACCGCGCTTGGTCGAGGTGATGCGCTCCTGCATGGCACCCATTTCGGTGGCCAGCGTGGGCTGGTAACCTACGGCCGAAGGCATCCGGCCCAAGAGAGCCGACACTTCCGAACCCGCCTGCGTGAAGCGGAAGATGTTGTCGATAAAGAACAGGATGTCGCGGCCGGCACCGGTGCCGTCGCCATCGCGGAAGTTCTCGGCCACGGTCAAACCGGACAAAGCAACGCGGGCACGGGCTCCGGGGGGCTCGTTCATCTGGCCGAACACGAGGGTAGCCTGCGACTTGAGCAGTTCGGTCTCGTCCACTTTCGACAAGTCCCAGCCGCCTTCTTCCATCGAGTGCTTGAAGGCATCGCCGTACTTGATGATGTCCGACTCGATGAATTCGCGCAACAAGTCGTTGCCCTCACGGGTACGCTCGCCCACGCCGGCAAACACCGACAGACCTGCATAGGCCTTGGCAATGTTGTTTACCAGCTCCATGATGAGTACGGTCTTGCCCACACCAGCACCACCGAACAAACCAATCTTGCCACCCTTTACATAGGGAGCCAAGAGGTCGATTACTTTGATGCCCGTGTAGAGAATCTCCGACGAAGTAGCTAGGTCTTCGAAGGGAGGCGCCAAGCGGTGAATCGGCAGCGGACCGTCAGACTTAGGCTGCGGAATGCCGTCAATTGCTTGACCGATAACGTTAAACAGACGGCCTTTGATGGCTTCGCCGGTCGGCATCGACATGGGAGCACCCAAGTCGCGCACGATGGCGCCGCGGGTCAGGCCTTCGGTCGAGTCCATGGCGATGGTCCGAACCCGGTCCTCGCCCAAATGCTGCTGGCACTCCAGTACCACCACTTGGCCGTTGTCTTTGGTGACTTCGAGCGCGTCGAGGATGTTAGGCAGCTTCGTGTTTTCACCCGCGAAGCTCACGTCCACTACGGGGCCGATGACCTGGGTGATTTTGCCGGTATTCGCCATTGAGGTGTATTTATAAGAAAGATGATGCGTTTTTCAGGCCGCAAAATTACGGCAGAAGCACGGCTTTTCCAACCCGTGCCCTATTCGGCCCGGCAACTGTGTTTGCGCGCCACTGAGCAACATTACGCCGTGAAAGTCAGCCAGAAAAGTGAAATCAGAGGCTTTTTTCGCCCTGCCGCCGCAATTTTCTCGCAAAAATTTTTCAACAAAACCTTGCCTCGAATTTTTCCGGTAGTACATTTGCACTCCCAAACGGCACGTAGCCGCCAGGGAAACTGTCCGATGGTGTAACTGGCAACACGCTTGATTTTGATTCAAGAAAGTCCAGGTTCGAGCCCTGGTCGGACAACGACAAAGCTCGAGTAAACGCAAGGCGCTGGCTTCTCCAAATTTCCGGAGTGGTCAGCGCCTTTCGCTTTTTCCATTCCACCGCATCGATAACCTCGACGCTACGAGCAGCCCGCTCCTCAACTCAATTCTTCAGCACCTTCCCCTATGAAACAGGTCAAAATATTCGCCGGCAGCGCGTCCCGGGCGCTTGCCGAAAATATTGCCTCCGCCTACGGCACCTCCCTTGGTCAGCTTACCCTCCAGCGCTTCGCCGACACCGAAATGGGACCCAGCTTCGACGAAAGCGTGCGCGGCTGCGAGGTGTTTCTAATCCAGAGCACGTTTCCGCCCTCGGAGCACCTCATGGAACTGATGCTGATGGTGGACGCCTGCAAGCGCGCCTCGGCCCACAAAGTCAACATTGTGATGCCTTACATGGGCTACGCCCGCCAAGACCGCAAAGACAAGCCCCGCGTGAGCATCGGGGCCAAAGTGGTGGCCAACATCATCCAGAGCGTGGGCACCGACCGGATGATGACCTGCGACCTGCACGCCGGCCAGATTCAAGGCTTCTTCGACATTCCGGTGGACCACCTAGACGGTGCCACCGTGACAGCGCCCTACATCAAGTCGCTCAACCTCGAAAATCTGATTTTTGCCTCGCCCGACGTGGGCGGCGTGGTGCGCACCCGGGCATTCGCCAAGAAGTTCGGCGCTGAAATTGTGGTCTGCGACAAAATGCGCCTGCGGGCCAATGAAATTGCCTCCATGCAGGTGATTGGCGACGTGAAGGGCATGGACGTGGTGTTTGTGGACGACATGGTGGACACCGCCGGCACCATCTGCAAAGCTGCCGAACTGGTGATGGAGCGCGGCGCCAAATCGGTGCGCGCCGTGGTGACGCACCCGCTCCTCAGCGGCCCGGCCCACGAGCGCATCCGCAAGAGCGTGCTCACCGAACTGATTACGACCGACACCATTCCGCTGCGGGAGGAAAACGAGAAGATTCACGTCATCACGCTGGCGCCGCTGTTCGCGCAGGCCATCCGCAACGTGGTGACGCACGAGAGCATCAGTTCGCTGTTTGTGTAAGTGCGTGCCTGCGTCTAAGGCAAGGATAGCGAGGCAATAGCAGGCCTTAGCTTTTAATTCCCAATCCCTTCCCGTACCTTTGCGGCCCGTTTGCCACCAACTCCGGCGGCAAACGGGCCATTTTTCATCCCCAAAAACCACTTTTATGAAAAGCCTCGAGATTGTAGGGTTTAAAAGAGCGAATCTCGGTAAAACGGACGCCAAGGCATTGCGCCTCGACGCTCAAGTACCGTGCGTATTGTATGGCGGCAAGGACACCGTGCACTTCTCCGTGCCCGCTATCCTGTTCCGCGAATTGTTGTACACGCCGGAGGCACACATTGTGGACCTGAACGTGGAAGGCACCATGTACAAAGCCATTGTACAGGACGCCCAGTTTCACCCCGTGAACGAAATGCTCCTCCACGTTGACTTCCTGGAACTGGAAGAAGGCAAAGAGGTTAAAATGGACATCCCCGTAAAATACGTTGGCGTTTCGCCCGGCGTATTGGCCGGTGGCAAACTGGTGAGCAAGCTGCGCAAAGTGCGCGTGCGCGCTACGATGGACAACCTCCCCGACTACGTGGAAGTGAACATCGGCGGCATGGAACTCGGCAAATCCATCAAGGTAGGTGCCGTGGAGCCTAAGGGCTACACCATCCTGACCAGCGCGGAGGCCCCCATTGCTACCATCACCATCCCACGTGCGCTGAAAGGCGAACTGGCCGCTGGCAAGTAATTATTGCTCGGCCGAATTATTCCCATTGCCTGAGAATAATTCGCACAAATAGAAAAGCCGCTCCAATTTTGGGGCGGCTTTTTAGTTACCTCAAATTGCTTCGGGCGCAGGCCCGCAATTTCTATTCGATTGTATGAAGTTTCTGGTTCTTTGCCTGGGCAACATTGGCCCCGAATACGCCGACACACGCCACAACATTGGGTTTATGGTGGCGGATTACCTGGCCGCTAAATTCGACGCGCCTCGCTTCGAAATTGGCCGCCACGCCTTCGTAACCGAGTTCAAACACAAAGGCCACGCCTACACACTGGTGAAGCCCACCACCTACATGAACCTGAGCGGCAAAGCGGCGTCGCACTGGTTGGCCACGCTCAAGGTGCCGGTAGAAAACATGCTGGTGGTGACCGATGACTTGGCCCTCCCCTTCGGGAAGCTGCGCCTAAAAGGCCAGGGCTCCGCGGGCGGCCACAACGGCCTTAAGGATATACAAGCCACGCTGAGTAGTGATGTGTACGCCCGGCTGCGCTTTGGCGTGGATGCCAATTTCCCCAAAGGCCGGCAGGTGGATTACGTGTTGAATCCGTTTTCGGCAGACGAATTAATTGAATTACCGACCCGCATTGAAAAAGCAGCCGAAGCCATTTTAGCATTTGGCGCTCTGGGATTGGACCGGGCCATGAATGTGGTGAACGTGAAGTAATTCACGAAAACAACACTGCATAAAAAAGCCCGTCTGCGAATTGCAGACAGGCTTTTTTTTCACAAAAAAACTACTTACACTACTCCGCTGCCGTTGCGCACGGCTTTGCTGGGCTGCATTAGGGCCAGGCTGCCGTCGGCATTTTCAGCCATCAGGAGCATGCCTTGGCTTTGGATGCCTTTAATTTCGCGGGGTGCCAGATTGAGCAGCACTTGTACTTGCTGGCCAATTAGGGCTTCCGGGATGAAGTGCTCAGCGATGCCGCTCACGATGGTGCGTTGCTCCAGGCCGAGGTCGATGGTGAGCTTTAATAGCTTTTTCGTCTTGGCTACTTTCTCGGCGGCTACGATAGTACCGATGCGCAAATCCATCTGGCCGAATTCATCGAACGAGACGTCGGCTTTGGCGGGCGTTACGGGCGTGTTGGCCAGCTGGTTTTCTTTTTTGGTATCGAGCAGCTTTTGCACTTGTGCTTCCACGGTGGCGTCTTCAATTTTGGCGAAGAGCAACGCCGCCTCACGCAATTGGTGGCCCGCAGGCAGCACATCCGAACGCCCGGCACTGGCCCAATTGCCCAGTTCGATATTGAGCATGGTGGCCAGTTTCTGGGCCGATTCAGGCAGGAACGGCTCTAGCAAAGGCGCCAGCGCAGCGGCGATTTGCAGCGCCACGTGCAACACCGTGCCAGTGCGCGCCACGTCGGTTTTTATGAGGTGCCAAGGCTGGGTTTCGGCAAGGTATTTATTACCGAGGCGCGCTAAATTCAGCACTTCCGCTAGTGCATCGCGGAAACGGTAATTTTCAATTAGCTCTCCAACCTTAGCGGGAAATTCAGAAGCTTGCGCCAAGGTGACCCGGTCGAAATCTTCCAAGTGGCTTACCGCTGGCACCTTGCCGTCGAAAAACTTATGCGTTAAGACTGCGGCACGGTTAATGAAATTACCGAGCGTGGCAACTAATTCATTGTTGTTGCGGGCCTGGAAATCTTTCCAGGTAAAGTCGTTGTCCTTGGTCTCGGGAGCGTTGGCGCACAGCACATAACGCAGCACATCGGCTTGGCCGGGAAATTCAGCCATGTATTCGTGCAGCCACACGGCCCAGTTACGAGAAGTGCTAATTTTATCGCCTTCCAGATTTAGAAATTCGTTGGCGGGCACATTATCCGGCAAAATAAATTCGCCGTGCGCTTTTAGCATTACCGGAAAAATAATGCAGTGGAAAACGATGTTGTCTTTGCCGATAAAATGCACCAGTTTGGAGTCGGCGTCTTTCCAGTATAATTCCCACTCGTCGGGAAATGCCTCTTTGGTGGCTGATATGTAGCCGATTGGCGCATCAAACCACACGTAGAGCACTTTACCATCGGCGCCGGGTACTGGCACGGGCACACCCCAGTCGAGGTCGCGCGTGACGGCGCGGGGGTGCAGGCCCTGGTCAATCCAGGATTTGCACTGGCCGTACACGTTGGTTTTCCAATCGTTTTTATGGCCTTCAATTATCCATTCGCGCAGCCAGGGCTCGTATTGGTCGAGGGGCAGAAACCAGTGCTTGGTATCGCGCAAAATGGGTTGCGCACCGCTGAGCATGCTGCGCGGATTAATTAATTCGGTGGGGCTGAGCGACGTGCCACACCGCTCGCACTGGTCGCCGTAGGCATTTTCATTGCCACAATTCGGGCACGTTCCTACGATGTAGCGGTCGGCCAGAAATTGCTGCGCTTGCTCATCGAAATACTGCTGGGTGGTTTGCTCAATAAATTGCCCAGCGTCGTTCAGCTTGGTAAAAAAGCTGCTGGAAACCTCAGCGTGCGTAGCTGATGAAGTGCGCGAATACACGTCAAACGACACCTTGAAATCGCGGAACGAATCGCGAATTAGGGTGTGGTATTTATCAACGACTTGCTGCGGCGTCACGCCTTCTTTTTGGGCCCGAATGGTAATTGGAACGCCATGCTCGTCAGAACCGCAAATAAATTTGACGTCGCGACCAGCGGAGCGCAAATAGCGGACGTAGATATCCGCAGGCAAATAAACCCCGGCCAAATGCCCGATATGCACGGGACCATTGGCATATGGCAAAGCAGCGGTAACAGTGTAACGCTTAGGTATATGAGACATAATTAGCAAAAAATTAAAGCCCGATGCAAGTCGTGTTTTTTTATTTATAAAACACGACTTGCATCGGGCTTTGCAAAGAAACAACAGAAAAAACGCAGAATTTAATCAACAAAAAAACGAGGCAAGCCGTTTGACACGTAATTCATTTTATATTTGAGGAAATTGGATTAATACTCTTGCACAAAAGACAGTAATGCACTGCCTTCACAGCCTTCAATAACCCTTCGTTCAAATGAAAAAACCTGCTTCACCAAAACAGACGGAAAAACGTGCGAAACGCACGCCGGAAGAAAAATCGGCCCGCAAATCAGCCAAGAAAGCCGGTCGTGCGGCAACTCTTCTCAACGATGACCGCGACGATAATAAGGCTCGCCAGAAGAAGACCCTGAAGACCGCTGCGAAGCAACTGCAAAAGGAGCTGAACAACCGCATGAACGAAGTGGTGTCTCGCATCCGCAAAGAAACGAAGGCCAAGCTGAAGGAAGTGGTGAAGGAAGCCACGCGGCGCCTCGACGGCGACACGGAGCGCATGTTTGAGCAAGCCCTGCACACCATCGTGCGCCACTACGATTCCGTGGCAGGCGGCACCAGTGCTACAACGGCGGACTCCACCACCGAAGCCACTGCCAGCCCCGCCACCACGGCAGCCCGCAGCAGCAAAAAAGGCCAAACGCTGAACAAAGACGGCACGCCACGCAAGGCCCGCGCCGCAACTGCCGATGAGGCATCGGAAGGCGCCGCAACCGCCACCGAAGCGCCCAAGAGCTTGGGCCGCAAGCCCGGCACCGCAGCCGCGAAAGCACCCTCGGCCAGCAGCCGGGGCCGCAAACCTGCCGCCACGGCCAGTGCAGCCCCCGCCCGCCGCGGCCCCAAACCGGGCACGCCCGCTACGGGCGCCCGCCGGGGTCCCAAGCCCCGCACACAAGCCGCGCCGGCCCCCGAAACTACCGACGTGATGAATTCGGCCGATAGCCCCAGCACCGGCGAAGTAAGCGCATAGCAACTCGTCGCAAGCCCCAAGTGCATTAGGCCCAAAAAGCCCGCCTCCAGCGAATCGGAGGCGGGCTTTTTGGGCCTAATGCAGTCGCGTTTCAATAAAGCAACAACGAACCGCTTGGCTGGTTGCCGTTCTACTGGAAACATCCCCTACGGCTTGCGAACCGGCGTTTCAACGGGCGGGTCGTAGCTCAGGCGCCGAATGCGGGTTTCGGGCGAAGTATTGTTGGGGTCGTCGGTATTTACATTTTCGATGCGCTTCTGCCGGTTGATGTCGGCGGCTTGGTTGCCGAGGCGAACCCGGTTAGGGGTGGCATCGGGCACGGAAGAACTGGTTCCGCTGCTGTTGTAGATGGCACGGCGGTCGGCATCGGTGTTCACTTCAGCAGGCACCGCGGGTGCGGCGGTTGGCGCCACGTCCCGGCGGGCACCGCTTGAAATGGCGCCCGGTGTGGCTCTTTCGCTCGATTGTTCTGTGGCCGTGCAGGCCGATAGCCCAAGGCCCAAAGCCAGCGCCGTGTAACCAATAAAAAAACGGGGATTCCTCATTGCCGTTAGCTGAAAAACAGTCGGAACAGACTGCTTGACTTCAAACGAGGGCAACTGCTATGTAGTTCGAACAAGTTGCGCCACGCGGCTTTTGCCGGGGCTAATGCCGTCCCAGAGCACCATGCGGGCTTCCAGACATTGAATGGTGACGTGCTGGCAGTCCAGCCAGCGGTCGGGGTCGTCGGCGCACAACTCGCGCACCATTTGCTGGGCCAGGGGCGCGTGCACTTCTTCATCGAGTTGAATGTGCCGGTCGAGGTAATAGGTAAAGGTGTCGAGCTGGCCCGGAAACCGGGTGCGCAATTCGCCCACCAGTTGCCGAAACATGGCCGGAATCAGGTCTTCGCGCCCAAAGGTGAAGGCGGCTGCCACCGCATGTGCCTGCCCGGAACGGATGATGGCAAACGTTGTCTCGACAAACTGCCGCACCGAATCCGGTGCCTGCGCCGCATCCAAGCCCTGTGAAACCGTCCGGCCCGCGTTCACGGCGGCTACCAAGCGCCTAATTGGCGCCGTGTCGGCGCCGCACTCTTCCATGGCCCGCACGTACAGCTCGAAGTGGCTCATAGGCTGGCCGTGCAGGTCAACATCCGATTCTTCCTCCAGCACAATCTCGTTGATGAGGCGCCGCGTGGCCGGATTGGCCGTTGGCACCCATGGCACCTTCACGCACGTCAACTCCCGTTGCAACGCTTTGAGCAGCGACATGAAATCCCAAACGGCAAAAACGTGGTGCTCCATGAAACGCCGCAAATCGGCCAGCGTTTGGAGGCGGTAGTACAGGCTATTATTGAGCAACAGGCGGCGCGTGTGCGCTACTTCTTGCTGGAGAAACGCAACGGGGTCGGAAACAGTGTTCATAAACTCAGGCCGTTTAAAATAGAACCTTTCCACTAACTGCTTTCACTGCCCATCTTTAGCAAATGTTTTGAATTCAGCCAAGGGACATAAACGAAAAGCCCCCCGACGCGGATTGTCGGGAGGCTTGCATTTGTGAATTTTCTGAAAAACGACGGGCTACTTCTTCTTTTGAAACACCAGCGCGTTGCCGTCCATGCAGTAGCGCTGGCCGGTGGGCTTGGGGCCGTCGTTGAAGACGTGGCCGAGGTGGCCGCCGCACTTGGCGCACACAATCTCGTCGCGGCTCATGCCGAAGGTGTCGTCTGAGGCCACCTTCACGCTGGTAGCCGTGGCGGGCGCGAAAAAGCTGGGCCAACCAGTGCCCGACTCAAACTTGGTGTCGGAATAAAAAAGCAGGTTGCCATCGGCGGCGCAGTAGTAGCTGCCGGCGGCGTGGTTGTCGTGGTATTTGCCGGTGAAGGGGCGTTCGGTGCCTTTCTCGCGGAGGATGTAATACTGGTCGGGCGTGAGGGCCTTTTTCCATTCGGCCTCGGTTTTGCGCACCGGAAATTCGTCGGGTTTGCCGGTCACCACTTTGGGCTGAAAGTAGGTTTTGCCAGCTGTGGTACGGGCCGCAGGAGCCGTATTGACGGCTACATCGCGCTTTTGCGAGCAGGCCGAATTGAGCGTGAGGGCCGAAACAACTAATAATAAAACGGGGAAACGCATGGTCGGGGGTGAGGTGAAATTCAGTTGCCCAACATACGAGACGGGGCTACGGTTCGGTCTGCGGGGCTGGCGAAAAGCCGGCGGGAACCTTACGCCCCGGCTAATTGATTTAGGGCGACAAGCTTGGCTGCGCGACGGCCAGCGCAGCGCCTGCTTCGGCTGGGTGCTGAGTAAGAGTTGACTACCACAAGGCTTTACGCCTTTTTATCCGTACCTTTGCACCCGCAAAAACAACCCATATGGCCAACAATATTCGGAACATTGCCATCATCGCTCACGTTGACCACGGCAAGACGACCCTAGTGGATAAGATTATCCACGCATCTAAGATTTTCGACGCCCACCAGCAGTTCGACGACCTCATCCTCGACGACAACCCCCTGGAGCGCGAGCGTGGCATTACCATCGTTTCCAAAAACGTATCGGTACGCTACAACGGCACCAAAATCAATATCATCGACACCCCTGGTCACGCCGACTTCGGCGGTGAGGTAGAGCGCGTGTTGAAGCTGGCCGACGGTGTATTGCTGCTCGTGGATGCCTTCGAAGGCGCCATGCCGCAGACCCGTTTCGTGCTCGGCAAAGCCATTGCCCTGGGGTTGAAGCCCATTGTGGTGGTGAACAAAGTGGACAAGGAAAACTGCCGCCCCGACGAGGTGCACGAGCAGGTTTTCGACCTCATGTTCAACCTCGGCGCTTCGGAAGACCAGCTTGATTTCGTGACCTTGTACGGTTCCTCGAAACAAGGTTGGATGAGCACTGACTGGAAAGTGAAGACCGACAACCTGATTCCGTTGCTCGACGCGGTTATCTCGTCGATTCCGCCCGCACCGACCTTGGAAGGCACGCCCCAGATGCAGATTACCTCGCTCGACTACTCGTCGTTCGTGGGTCGTATCGCCATCGGCCGCGTGCACCGCGGCACGCTGAAAGAAGGCTCGAACATGAGCCTGATGAAGGCTGACGGCAGCATCAAAAAAGTAAAAATCCGCGAGCTGCACGTATTTGAAGGCCTCGGCCGCGTGAAAGTTGATTCGGTAAGCAGCGGCGAAATCTGCGCCGTGTCGGGCATCGAAGGCTTCGACATTGGTGACACGCTGGCTGACGCTGACAACCCCGAGCAATTGGAGCGCATCAGCATCGACGAGCCGACGATGAACATGCTGTTCACCATCAACAACTCGCCGTTCTTCGGCAAAGAAGGCAAGTTTGTGACGTCGCGTCACTTGCGTGACCGTCTCTTCAAAGAGACTGAGAAAAACCTCGCCCTGCGCGTGGAGGCGACCGACAAAGAGGATACCTTCCTCGTCTTCGGCCGTGGCATTCTTCACTTGTCGGTACTCATCGAGACCATGCGTCGCGAAGGCTACGAGCTACAGGTGGGCCAGCCCCAGGTGCTGTTCAAAGAAGACGAAAACGGCAAGCGTACCGAGCCCATCGAGCTACTCGTGGTGGACGTGCCCGAGGAATCGGCCGGTAAAGTAATCGAGCTGGTGAGCATGCGCAAAGGCGAAATGACCATCATGGAGCCCAAGGGCGACTTGCAGCACTTGGAATTCACCATCCCGTCGCGCGGCCTGATTGGCCTGCGTAACAACGTGCTGACTGCCACTGGCGGCGAAGCCATCATGAACCACCGTTTTGTGGATTATGAGGAGCACAAAGGCCCTATCCCCGGCCGGATTGCTGGTTCGCTGATTTCGCTGGAAACCGGTGCTGGCACCGCGTACACCATCGACAAGCTGCAGGACCGTGGTTCTTTCTTCGTGGACCCAGGCGAGGAAGTGTACGGCGGCCAGGTTATCGGCGAGCACACCCGCCCCAATGACCTGACGGTGAACATCCAGAAGGGCAAGAAATTGACCAACATGCGTGCTTCGGGCACCGATGACAACGCCAAGATTGTTCCCAAGCGTCAATTTTCGCTGGAAGAAGCCATGGAATACATCCAGAAGGATGAGTACCTGGAAGTGACGCCGAAGTCGATTCGGATGCGCAAGATTCTGCTCGACGAAAACGAGCGTCTGCGCTACGCCAAGCAGGCTGACTAAGCTTCAGCACAGCTGTTTTTACAAAAAAGGCGCGGCAATAGCCGCGCCTTTTTTATGCGTTACTTTCACAGAACGGTTCTCCGGTCATCGCTACTCCCATGAATCAAGCCGCCTTAAATCAGTTTGTCCAAATTTTTACCCTTGAAGACCAAGCGGCTGCCCAGCGGGTGAGCGAGCGGCTTGCGCTGGTGCTAAGCAACCCAGAGAACTACCTGGGCGCCTACGAAGAAGAGTTGGCGGAGCGCGGCATCTTATCGGCGCTGCCCCCGCAGGAGCTGCGCGACATTGCCCTCATCGATGCCCTGTTGATGGAAGACCTGGCCTGGGAAAGTGACTGGGTGGATACCGCCCCAGCCATTGCCGAAGGCCTGAACGACATACTGGCGCGGCAAAACCGGACTCAAACCCTGCTGCCCAACACCCTCATCGGCCGCCGCGAGCCCGGCCCCGAGCAGCTCGACACCGTGCAGGATGCGTTGGAGAAAATTGGGCTGGCGCTGGTGCTCTTTACGCTGGATAGTGACTCCTACCCGCTGGGCATAGTGGCCGAAGCGGACGTGGAGCAGGTGCGCAGCCTGGCCAAAGAATTAGGGTTCGAGTTGGTGGTGTATTAACCCTTAGCCGCGCTGCCGCACGGCCTCAAAAGTGAGCACGGCCGTGGCCACGCTCACATTCAGCGAGTCGATGCGGCCGCGCATGGGCACGATGATGGTTTCGTCGCAGGCTTCGCGCATCTGCGGGGTCAGGCCATCGGCTTCGGTTCCCATCACCAAAGCGGTGGGGCCGCGGAAGTCGCATTCGGTGTAGGTGCGGGCTTCGGGCGCGAGGGCGGCCGCATAGGTGCGAATGCCTTTCTCCCGCAGAAAAGCCAGAATATCGGCCACCGGCGCAGCCACCGTGGGCACCGTGAACACGCAGCCGATGCTGGCGCGAATAACGTTGGGGTTGAATAAATCGGTGCGCGGGTCGCCGATGAGCACGGCATCGACCGGAGCGGCGTCGGCGGTGCGGAGCACGGCGCCGAGGTTGCCGGGCTTCTCCACGGCTTCGAGCACGATGATGAGCGGGTTGGGCGGCAGTTGCAAGTCGGCCAGGGTGCGGGCCGGTGTGCGCAGCACCGCCAAGATGCCATCGGAGCCTTCGCGGTAGGCCACTTTCTCAAACACCGGGCGCGTCACTTCAAACCACTCGGGTGCCGGAGCATTTCCGGCAAAAAGGCTTTGCAGGGCCGAAAGACCGGCCTCGCCGGCCAGCTCGGGGCAGGAGTACACGGCGGCCACGGCCACGCCGGCTTCTACTGCAATGGTGAGCTCGCGCAGCCCTTCCACCAGCGTGAGGCCCAGGGCGCGGCGCTCGGCCGATTTTTGCTGCAGGCGCAGCAACTGCTTGATGCGCGGGTTTTGGGGGCTACTGAGGCGGTCGGAAGGAACAAATGGCATGGCCGCGAAGATACGGGCGCCGGGCCCGCGCCCAACCCTGGTGCCGGCCCAAGCGTAGGGCGGCGCACTACCTTCGCACCCAATGAAATCGAAAATTGACCCTAAAATTATTGGCGGCCTGGCCTTGGCCGTGGGTATTTTGTTGCTCACGGCGGCGGCTTCGTTCTGGAGCATTCGCGGGCTGAGCGTGCAAACCAAGCAGGTGGAACACACCTACCAGGTAATGCAGGAGGTTTCCAACGTGACGGCAGTGCTCAAAGACGCGCAGGCTGGCGTGCGCGGCTACCTCCTCACCGGCGACACGGCCTACCTGCGCCCCTACAGCATGGCCACCGGGCAGCTGCCGGCCAGCCTGCGCCGCCTGGACGAGCTAACCGCCGACAATTCCATCCAACAGGCGCGCCTCGATTCGCTGCGCAATTTGGTGGAGCAGGAATTTCGCATTCTGCGGCCGCTGACCGAGGTGAATAACTCCATCAGCAAGTCGACCATGCAAACACTGCTCGACACCGACCGCCAAACCCTGCGCCAGGTACGAACGCTATACAACCGCATCCAGGAGCAGGAAATGGCTCTATTGGCCCAGCGCAGTGCTTCCCAGGAGTTGTTTGAGAAGGCCACGCCCATTGTGGTGCTTATTTCGGCGGTGCTGGCGGTGCTGATTGTGGTGTGGCTGGTCATAAAAATTGTGCAAGAGTTGGCCGACAACCGCCGCTTGCAAGACGAGCTGGCCGCTATTAACGCGGAAGTCAGCCGGCGCATTGCCCAAATCCGGCAGTTGGCCGAGCAGGTTGTGCAGGGCGACTACACCGTGAAAATCACCGATTCGGCGGCCGATAACCTCGGCGGCCTGGCCACGTCGCTCAACCGCATGACCCAAACGCTGGACTCCACCTTCAGCGCCTTGGAAAAACGCAACCAGGAACTCGACCAATTTGCCTACGTGGCCTCGCACGACCTCAAGGCGCCCCTGCGCGGCGTCACCACCATCGTGAAGTGGATTGAGGAAGAGCTGGCCGCCGAACTCTCGCCCCAGCTCCGCACCTACGTGGGCCAGATGAAAGGCCGCCTGAGCCGCCTCGAAGACCTGATAAACGGCTTGCTGGCCTACGCCCGGGTGGGGCGCACGGCCCAAACCGCAACCTCCGTCGACGTAGCGCAGCTCCTGGACGAAGTGGCCGAGCTGGTAGTGCCGCCCGATTTCACGCTGCACGTCGGCCCCAACATGCCCACCCTCGTGACGGACCGCCTGGGCTTGCAGCAGGTATTCACCAACCTACTCAGCAACGCCGTGAAATACCACCAGCGCGGCGCCGGGCACTTGGAAATAACCGCCCGTGACGCGGGCCGCTTCTACGAGTTCCGGGTGCAGGACGACGGGCCTGGCATTGCGGCCGAGTACCACCAGAAGATTTTTCTGCTTTTCCAAACCTTGCGCGACCGCCACACGGCCGAGAGCACCGGCATCGGCCTAAGCATTGTGCAGAAAATAATTAACGAGCACCAGGGCCGAATCCGCGTCGAATCGAGCCCGGGCCAGGGAGCCGGCTTTATCTTTACCTGGCCAAAGTAACCCCGCTCCTGGGAACCCATTTTCGGGGTTTTGGCTTTGACAGCACCGACGGCCTCTCAATAGGTTCGGAGCTGACCCGCCCCTCTTTTTCCTTCAGTTCATGCGTTCGGTTTTACTAGTCGAAGACGATATTTTTGATACGATGACGGCGGAGAAATCCTTTGCCAAGTTCAATGTCCCGCACCAGCTCCGCACCGCTTTCAACGGCGAAGAAGCGCTGGACCTGCTGCTGGGCCGCAACGGCGCCGAGCCCATTCGCCCGCTGCCGGAAGTGATTTTGCTGGACCTGAACATGCCCCGCATGAACGGCATCGAATTCCTGACCGAACTCCGGGCCAATGCCGATTTGCAGCACATTCCGGTGTTCATCACCACCACTTCCAGCATGGACGTGGACCGGCTGGACGCCGAGCGGCTGGGCGTGAGCGGCTACATCCTCAAGCCCCTCGACTTCGAAACCAGCACCGACCTGGCCGATAGCCTGAGCCTGCTGGAAAAGCTGCTCAACTAGCGCCCCCCCCGCCGCAGGGCCACCTTGGCCGGCCCCAAACCCCGGCCGTGGGCCAAATGCGCACGGCGTTGAGGGAATTTACACTTCCTACCTTTCGTTTGCGTTTCTGCTCCGCCGCTGGTCATTTGCACGCTTTTTGATGCGGAGCTGAGATATTTGCCGCACATTGGTTCTTTGTTTAGTCCCATGGTCCTTCCGATGAGAATTTTCGTGCTTTTTCCGGCTTTGGTTGCTGCGTTGCTGAGCGGGTCTGCGGCCCAGGCACAGGACGAGCCCCCCCGCCAGCTGGGCGCCCCCCCGTCCCTACCGCCGCCCGCGCCCCGCCGAACCGACCCGGCGCCCCGCCAACTGGACACGGTGCCCGTGGCTCCGCCCGATACCACCCGGCGCGCAGCCGTTACCACGCCCCTACCCGGCCCCATGGCGGCGCCCGCGCCCGTGTATGCCCCTACTCCCGCTGGCCAACTGCCGGGCTCTAATAACCGCCCGACCCGCTTCCAAGTGGGCCTGAAAAACGGGATGGTGTACAACGCTTTCGATGTGGAAACGAAGACGCCGCTGTTTGGCCGCTCGTACCTTTTGCTGGATGGGCAGCGCCGGTTCGACCTCACCGAAGTTGGTTTTTACGAAGACGAAACCGGCCACTACGTACGCACCAACCTCCCCGGCGCAGCCCGAGAAACCACGCTGCGGCGCGAAAAAACCGGCCGTATTAGCCTGTATTCCATCACCACGACGCAGTACAACTCCGGTCCCGGTGGGTTTGGCTACCCCGGCATGGGCGGCTATGGCATGGGAGGCTACGGGATGGGCGGCTTTGGCCGCTACCCCTACGGCGGCTACCGCACGGTGAAAACCGAGTATTTCTCCAAGGACAACGGCCCCATCCAAAACCTGAGCACTCGCAACCTCATGCTCGCGACCAACGACAATGCCGGCGCCCAGCAGCTGCTCGCCGAATCGCGGCGCTACCAGCGCGCCACCGTGGGCAGCTACATTTTGGGCGGCGGCCTGCTGGCAGCGGGCATGCTGCAAACCCTGCGCCCTGCCGATAACGGCCGGTCCATATCGCCGCTCATTTACGTGGCTATTCCGGTGCTCATAGTTCCCATTGTGCTGCAAGGCAAGCAGGCCAACAACCAGCGTCAGGCCATTGCGCTCTACAACGCGGCGCGGTAAGGCAACCACTGCAATCAATGAGATCAAAAAAATGGAAAGGCAGAACTCGCAAATGCGGCGTTCTGCCTTTCCATTTTTAGACTAAGCTCGGTCTGACGCAACCCCAAGGTCCGCCAAACGCGTAGTCCGGGCATGAAGCTCACTGCCGCGACTATTTCTGCTGAAGCCTTGGCCATCGACTTTGCCACCCGGCAAGCCAAAGCATTGCTGGTGCACGAGCGGCTTTGCGCCGAATACGGCGCGCCGTTCCGCTTCTTCAGCACCAAAGACCCGCTCAGCGAACTGGTTAGCGCCCTGCTTTCGCATCGGACCAAAAACGCCGATTCGCACCGGGCCTACCAGGAACTGCGAAAGACGTTTCCCACGTGGGAAGCCGTGCTGGAAGCGCCGGTGGAGGCCGTGCAGCACGCCATTCGGGCCTGCACCTGGCCCGAGCAAAAGGCCCCGCGCATCCAAGCCGTGCTGCGCGAAATCAAAGAGCGTTGCGGCACCGACGCGCCCTGCTCACTGGATTTCCTGGCCGAAATGCCCATTCCCGAAGCCCGCGCCTGGCTGGAAAGCATCACCGGCGTGGGGCCCAAAACCAGCGCCGCCACCCTCCTTTTCAGCTCGCTGCGCATCCCGGCCATGCCCGTGGATAGCCACCATCACCGCGTGGCCCAGCGCCTGGCCCTGATTGGGCCGAAAGTGGGTGAAGGACCGGCTCATAAGCTGCTGGAAGCGCTGCTGCCACCCGGCTGGGACGCCCAGCAGGTGTACGACCACCACGAGGCGCTCATGTTTCACGGGCAGAAATGCTGCTACTTTAGCGCGCCCGCCTGCCACCGCTGCGTGGTGCTGGACCAGTGCCCGTTTGGGCAGGCCCGGCTGGCGCCACCGGCTGCATCCTTGGAATAACCCGCATGTTTATCCTCCACCTGCGCGCCAAGCCGGGGGCCAAAACCACGGTGCTGCAAGTCGCCGCCGACGGCACCGTAACTGTGCGGCTGAATGCACCGGCCCAGGATGGCAAGGCCAATGCGTGCCTTCTGGCATATCTGGCTGAGGTATTTGGCGTGAGCAAAAGCAGCATAGAACTACTGAGCGGGCATACTGCCCCGTTCAAGAAAGTCCGCATCGACGGCATAGACGAAGCGGCGGGCCAAGCAGTACTGGCGCGGTTGCAGGCCGCAGCTTAGCCCCACGGTGCCTGAGGCCCGTCTGCTAGTCGGCATTTTTCTGCCAGTTCCCTCTGCCTATCAAAGACGGCTGGAATTGAGCAGCCCGGATGATATTCGCAAACGTGCATGCCGCGGAAACGTCCCCTTGCTCACCTGCGGCAGTTTGAAATATGGCGGTTTATAAGGAGCGCAGCAAGGGCGTGTCGGTGCCAGACGAGCTTACGGCACATAAACACTATTATATATTGACAGTCAATACGCTGCCAGGGTCTGCCTTGCGGAATATTAGCCTCGCTGATGATTTTGGTCATGTTTTCCATCTAGTTAGGGGCTGACCTTGCACTCCACTACAGGGGGGACAGTGAACTCGGACGCTCTGGCTGCGCTAGGCGCTACCGGCCCAGGCTGCACAAGCCGGCGCGCCTATGCGGACTCCTGCCGTGATACGCAAAAAATCACCTGCTAATGCTCCGAAAAAGCCTTCCTACCTCCACCCATCCAGTGTTATTATATCATTGAATTTAAAGTTTTTGCCTTGCGAAAACCGAATTATTCACTGCCGGGAAAAGATGGTGTGCTCTTCCAATACTATTAGACCCTAGCTGCAATGCAACCTCTGCCACTCGCCACCAAAGGCCTCCACAGCGAAGCCGTGGTCCGCTCCCGGGCTGCCAACGGGCGCAACGTTTTTGCTGCGGCTAACTCCTCCGGGGGGTTGATGTTGGTGAAGGAGGTCGTAACCGAGCCGATGTTTTTGCTACTGCTGGTGGCTTGTGCCCTCTACTTCAGCATGGGCCAGGTGGCGGAGGGCGTGACGCTGGTAGTGGCTCTGCTGCTGGTAGCGGGCATTTCGGTGTACCAAAGCCTGCGGAGCGACCGGGCGTTGCGTGCCCTGCGCGAACTCACCCAGCCCCGGGCCCAGGTGTGGCGCAACGGCGTGCTGGCCCCGGTACCGATCGAAGAGTTGGTGGTGGGCGATGCCGTGCTGGTGGAAGAAGGCGGGCGCATCCCGGCCGACGGCACCGTGGACGCGGCCAACGACTTTGCCGTGGACGAGGCCATCCTGACCGGGGAGGCCGTGCCGGTGACCAAAATGGCCAACAGCCTCATTTACGCCGGCACCAGTGCCGTTTCCGGCAGCGCTTGGCTCACGCTCACGGCCGTGGGCGAGGGCACCGAACTGGGCCGCATCGGCCACAGCCTGGAGGCCATCACGCCCGAAAAAACTCCTTTGCAGCGGCAGGTAGCGCAGTTTGTGGGGCGCATGGCCTGGGTGGGAGCCGGTGCCTTTGCCCTGGTGTGGGGGGTGAACTACGCCCGCTCCGGCGACTGGGCTACGGCCCTGCTGTTCGGCCTCACGCTGGCCATGTCGGTGCTGCCCGAAGAAATCCCGGTGGCCTTCAGCAGCTTCATGGCCCTGGGGGCGGCCCGCCTGAGCCGGGCCGGAGTGCTCACCAAACAGCCCCAAACCGTGGAAAGCCTGGGCTCGGCCACGGTGATTTGCGTGGACAAAACCGGCACCATCACCCAACAAGGCATGCGGGTACGCCAACTGTACGACGGCGCCACCGATGAGCTGAGCACAGTGCCCGGCGCGCTGGCTGATACCGCCACTACCGTGCTAGCCTACGCTCGCTGGGCCAGCGAAACCACGCCGTTTGACCCCATGGAAAAGGCCATCGTGGAGGCCTTTGCCGCCAGCGAGCCCGGCCCGGCCGACGACGCTGTGCTAATTCACGAATATCCGTTAGCTGGCACCCCGCCCATGATGACGCACGTGCGCCGCCTCCCCAACGGAACTGTGGCGGTAGCTGCCAAAGGCGCCGTGGAGCATATCCTGGCGGTGTGCCGGCTGAGCACCAAGCAAGCAGCCCGGGTGCGGGCGGTGGCCCTTCAGCTGTCGGGGCAGGGCTTGCGGGTGCTGGGCGTGGCCCGGGCCGATGCTCCGTCGGGCGGTTACCCCGCGGAGCAGGACGATTTCAACTGGTCGTTTCTGGGTTTGGTGGCGCTTGAAAATCCGGCCAAGGAAAACGCGGCGGCCGTTATCAAAACGTTTGGCGATGCGGGCATTCAGGTGAAGATGATAACCGGCGATTTTCCCGAAACGGCGCAGGCCATAGCCCGCCAAGTGGGCCTGGCCGGGGCCGACACTCTGCTGACGGGCGCCGACGTGCTGGCCATGGACGAAACGCGGCTTCGGCAGCGCGTGGCCGGCACGGCTGTGTTTGCCCGCATGTTTCCGGAAGCCAAGCTGCGAGTAGTCAATGCCCTCAAGCACAACGGCGAAGTAGTCGCCATGACCGGCGACGGCGTGAACGATGGCCCCGCCCTCAAAGCGGCCCACATCGGCGTGGCTATGGGCCGGCGCGGCACCGAAGTAGCGCGGCAGGCCGCCTCGCTCGTGCTCGTGAACGACGACCTGAGCAGCATGGTAACGGCCATCGCGCAGGGCCGCCGCATCTACCAAAACCTCAAAAAGGCCATTTCCTACATCGTATCCATCCACATTCCCATCATTCTCACGGTGGCAGTGCCGCTGCTCGCCGGCTGGCCGCTGGCCAACCTGCTGGGGCCGGTGCACGTCATCTTTCTGGAGCTGGTGATGGGCCCGACCTGCTCCATTGCCTTCGAGAACGAGCCCGCCGAGGCCTCCCAGATGTGCGAGCGGCCCCGCCCGCTCACGGCCACTTTTCTGGGCCGGCGCGAGCTGGGCCGCAGCGTTGCGCAGGGACTGGGCATAGCCCTGGCCGTGCTGGGCGTGTACTACATCGCCATGCAGCAGGGCCGGCCCGCGGCCGAAGTGCGCACGCTGGTATTTGCCACGCTGGTGCTCAGCAACATTGTGCTTACGCTGGTGAGCCGGTCCTTTTCGCAATCGTTCGTGCGCACCATTGCGGTTCCCAACCGGCTGCTGTGGCTGATGCTGGGCCTCACGCTGGGACTGCTGCTTGGGAGCTTGTGGGTGCCCGCGGCGCAGCGGCTGTTTGATTTTGCCCCCGTGGGCGCCGCCGACCTGGGCTGGTGTGCCCTGGCGGCGCTAATCGGCGCGGGCTGGCGCGAGGCCTACAAGCTGCTGAAGCCTGGCCTGGCCCATCAATTTCCCAACTGCGGCTTTGCCTAATAATGGGTGAGGCCAGCGGGCAACGTGCCGTTCGGCTTCTCCTGCCTGGCGTGACGCCCTTTCACACTGGGCCTATGCGAAGAGCGAATGCAGCACCTCTTCAGTCAGCACGCACTGTTGCTGGTGCGAATAGGTAGCCAGGGCCGCTGCTTTGGCCGCTTGGCCCAGTTGCGCTGCCAATTCTGGGTGCAGCAGTCGCTCGATAGCAGCCTCAAATGCGGCTTCATTGCCCAACGGAAACAGTAGGCCGGTTCGGCCATCAGCCACGATTTCGAGAGTCCCGCCGGTGGCCGAAGCCACCACGGGCAGCCCGGTAGCCATGGCCTCGATGGTGACCATGCCGTAGGTCTCGTTGGTGGAGGCGGTAATGGAAATATCAAGGGCTCGGTAAGCAACCTCGGGCTGCGGGGTGAAGCCACGTACGTGCACCGCATCGGCAAGGCCCAGCTCCTGCACCCGCGCCAGCACCGCTTCCCGGTACTCGTTGCCCTCATTGCGCGTCGATTCACCAACAAACAGTAACTGGAGCTGAGGGTATTGGTTGCGCAACTTAGCTACCGCCTCGACGACAAATGCTTGGCCTTTTCCTTCATCAAAGCGCCCAATCAGGCCCAGTAGCACGGCATCGGGCGGCAGCACCAAGTTGAGTTGGGCGCGGGCCTGCGCCTGGGTTGGGCCGGCGTGTGCGAATTTTTCCAGCTCAATTCCCAAGGGCACCACGTGCAGGCGTTCGGCCGGCAGGCGGGTTTTCTCCCGCACCTCGCGGGCTAGCTGCTGCAAGGGAGCGAGCCAGGCATCGAGTGCGCGGTAACGCAGGGTGTGCACCAGGCCCCGCTTGGCCAGGCCCAACTGCATGTGCTGCTGGTACACCAGCCGGATTTGGGGGAGGTAGAGCGTTTTGCACAGCACAGCCATACCCAGGTCGCCGTTGCGAGTGACAATGAGCGCCCGGGCGCCAAAATCCCGCAGAATTTTAGCCAAACGGCCAGCGGCCGGAACATCTGCCGCTTTCCAGGGATTGCGCAGCAACACAACGTCCATCTGCATTTCGGTGGCCCGGGCCGCAATGGGCGAATCGGGCAGGTTGATAAGCTGCACCGGCCAGCCGCGCTCCCGCATCCAGTCCGCAAAGCGGACGGTGTTCAGCTCCAGCCCGCCCCAACTGCCCGATAAGCACAGCAGCGAGATGGGGAAAAGCGCGTCGGGCGAGGCAAAGGTTGCAGCAGATTTCACGGTGCGAATTACGGGACCGACGACGCAGTACCGACTGTTTTAGCCGGAAAGTACCTGTTAACCCTAATCGGTTGCCTGAGTTAGACCGTCATGCTTCGACTCCGCTATGACGGTCTAATAAGTACTGCGAAAACCTACGCCCTTGCCGCGGGCAGCGGGCTACCGTGCGGCGCGGCCGGCTACGTTGTCCATGTATTTCTGGCCGTTGCCGGTGTTCAGGAGCAGAATCTTCTCGTCGCGGTGCAGCCAGCCGGTGGCTAGCAAGTGGCGCGTGGCCATCCAGACGGCGGCGCCTTCGGGGGCTACGAATAGGCCTTCCTGTTGGCCGAGGTCGCGCATGCCGGCCAGCATGTCTTCCTCGCTCACGCTCACCACGGTGCCGCGCGACTCGCGCAGCACGCGCAGCATCATGGCCTCACCCAGGGGGTGCGGCACGGCCAGGCCATTGGCTAGCGTCGCGCTGCCCTGGTAGCTGTGGCAGTTGGGCTGGCGGCCGGCGTAAGTTTCGAGCAGCGGGCAGCAGTTTTTGGCTTGCACGGCCACCATGCGCGGCAGCGGGGTTTCGGGCGCCAGCCAGCCCAGGGCCTGCATTTCCTTGAACGCTTTCCAGATGCCGATGAGGCCGGTGCCGCCGCCGGCGGGGTAAAGCAGCACGTCGGGCAACTGCCAGTTGAGCTGCTCGGCAATTTCGTAGCCCATGGTTTTCTTGCCCTCGAGGCGGTAGGGCTCTTTCAGGGTAGAGATGTCGAGCAGGGCGCCGTCGGCGTTGCGCTGGCGCACACGGGCGCCGCAGTCGCTGATGAGGCCGTCCACCAGCTCCACTTCGGCCCCGTACCAGTAGCATTCTTCTTTGAAGGCCTGCGGGGTGTGGCGCGGCATCACCACCACGGCCCGCAGGCCGGCGCGGGCGCAGTAGGCTGCCATGGCCACGCCAGCATTGCCGGCCGTGGGAATGATGCAGCCGTCCACGCCCAATTCTTTGGCTTTGGAAATGGCCATGCTAAGGCCGCGCGCTTTAAACGAACCGGTGGGATTTTGGCCTTCGTCCTTCAGCCGAAGGGAGGACAGCTCGTAGCGCGCGGCCAAGCGCGGCAGGTTCAGCACGGGGGTCATGCCTTCGCCCAGGGTCACTTTGTTTTCGTGGTGCAGCAAGGGCAGCAGGGCCCCGTAGCGCCACATCGACGTATCGGCTTGGTCGATGACGTCGCGGCTCAGGGGTTCGTGCAGGTCGTAGTCGGCCACGAGGGGCAGGCTGCAGCAGATGGATACGCGCTGCAGGTCGAAGGCGGAATGCTCCGCGCCACAGGCCGAGCAGTGCAGCGCGACTAACCGCGAAAGGGATTCGGAGGCTACCAGTTTCATGAGGCAAAGTACGGGCGCGGCCCCGCCGTAGTATGCCTTTTTGGGATGGGATTTTGGAATAGGCTATGCCTTATTCGAATAGTAGCGCTTGGTAAAAAGCAGAAAATCCTTGTAGGGCGCGTTGTTCTCGGTGCCCTTGCGCTGAATGAAATTAAACTCGCGCTTCAACGGGAAATTCCTGATTTTCACTTCCGAGAATTCGCCCGAGGCCAGCTCTTTCACCACCGCCTGGCGGGGCAAAAAGGCCAGGCAGGTATCTACGCGTACAAAGTTTTTGAGCGCCTCCGTGCCGCCCATGCGCACGCGCACCGGCAGGGCCGCCAGCTTGATTCGGTGCCGCGCCAGGGCTTCTTCGAGCACGGCCAGGGTGCCGGAGCCGTCTTCGCGCAGGGCCAGCGGCGTGGTTAGCAGGTCGGGGACTTCGAGGGTGCGGGTTTCGAGGGGGTTGTTGGCGGCGCACACGGCCACTACGTCGTCGGTGAGCAAGGGCGTGTAGGTCACGTTGCTCACCTTGTGAATGCCTTCGATGATGCCCAGCTCGATTTCGTGGTCGAGCAGGGCCCGCAGGATGTTGTCGGAATTGCGGTTTTTGAGGCTGAGCTGGCGGTTGGGGTGGCGGCGCAGGTAGGCCGACACCACGGGCGGCAGCACGTAGAGCGAAATGGTGGTGCTGGCCCCGATGAGCAGGTGCATGCTCGGCGCGAACTCCGTGCTCAGCTCGCTCATTTCCTGGTGCAGCTCCTGCTGCAGCTGCTTGGCCTGCAGGAGCTTCTGGTAGAGCTTCAGGCCGGCCGGCGTGAGCTGAATGCTGCTGCCCAGGCGCTCAAACAGGCCGGTTTTGTAGTGTTCTTCCAGCGCCTTCACCTGCTTGCTCACGGCCGACTGGCTGATGAACAAGGCCTGGCTGGCCTTGGTGAAGCTCAGACGCTGGGCCACTTCCAAAAAGATTTCGTGCGGATGGGAGAGCATAATGCCGCGAAGCTACTGCGATTCGCGAAGCTGGCAGCGGCCCGGCATGTCGCTAAAAAGCTTTGAGCGAGCCAAACAGCTGCTGGCGCAGCTCCTCGTCCTTGTTGTACACGTCGGCATAAAACCGCAGCTGGCCGGCCACTACGGCGCAGGTGGCGTAGCGCACGTGCAGCGGCATGGCGCGCTCAAGGGTGATGCGGCGCGGGACCGGCGCGGCGGCTAGTTCGGCTTCGGTGGGCAGTTTGGTTTGAACGCTGTCGTCCCGCATCAGGTAGGAAACCAGGCTCATGGGGTTCTCCATGCGCATGCAGCCGTGGCCCAGGGCGCGGTAGGGCCGCTTGAAGTCGCGGGTGTCATAAGTCGCGTGCAGAAACACTTCGTAGGGATTGCGAAACCGGAATATAACCGACCCCAAGGCATTGCCCGGGCCCGGGTTTTGGCGAATGGTGTAGTTGAACTTCTTCTTGCGCACGTCCCACCAATCCACCTTTTTGGGGTCAATAAGCTCACCTTTGGCGTTGTAAATGGAGTAGTTATGCCTAGCGGCATAACGCGGATTGTCGCGCAGCTTGGGCAATATTTCCTCCGTGGCAATGCTGTAGGGCACCCGCCATTCTGGCGTGAGGGTGAACACCTTGAGGCGGCTGCTGAGCGTGGGCGTGGGGCTTTCGGGCTTGCCAATGACGAGGCGGTGGGTTTGCAGCACGGAGTCGCGTTCCACCACCTCCAGGGCGTAGGCCGGTAGATTTACGAGCACATAATTGGTATCGGGAATGGCCTGCCAGCGCCAGCGCTCCAGCGTGAGGGCCAGCTGCTGGGCACGGCGGATGCGCACGGAATCCTGCGGCTTAGTGGGCCGCTTCCGCCACCGAACCAGCGCCTGCTGCAGCTCCTGGTACTCGCGCTGCTGGGGCTGGCAGCGCAGCAGCTCGGCCGCGAAATCGGGACCAGCTAAGGCATTGGCTACCCAGGCAGCGGGCACAAATGCGGAGTCGGCTTCTTCGAGGGGCGAGGGCGTGAGCTCACGCAGCTGGCCCCGGCGCAAGTGCAGCACAAACCGCAACAGCCCATCGGTGAGCAGTACGTCTAGCCGGGCCGACTGAGCGCGGGCGCGAGCCGAATCCGCGGGCTGCGCCAGGGCTTTGGTGAGAGCCTGGAGGGCGGGCATGTGGTAATTATCGGCCTGCAAACCGTAGTCCTCGGCCTTGCGAAGGAGTGCCAAGGCCACCTCTCCGGCCTCGTTGAGCTGCTGCCCGGCGCTCCAGGCAGGCGCGTAATGGCGCTGGGTATAAAAGGCCCGGGTAGCGCGCTGGTTGTACCACTGCAAAGACCGCAGCCCCGCCGAGGCCACCGTATCGAGCAGCAGCCTCTGGATATTCGAGAGCGCAGCCGGCGGGACAACCGTGAGGGTGTTCTGCGCCTGCTCATTAGCCAGAAGCAACGCTCGGGCTTGTGTAGAATTGGTGCTGGTAGCGGCCAGCCCCCAAGCTAAAAGCAGGTAGAATAACAGTCGCATGAGGAGTCCGGGTAAAGGGTCTTGTCATAGTTCAGAGGATAGTGGCCATGCTCAGCGCAGTAATTAAACGCTAGATTACTTGACTTTTACAACAGCGCCAGCGGTGCTTGCCCGGCAATTTTTAGAGGCATTATGCGTTGTTGCTTTCTCGATTGCGCATCTCTAATTTAATAAAATTTAGCGTAAAATCACAATGCCAGTCCAGCTTTCCGAGCTGGTATTTCTGGCCGAGAGAAAAGGCCCGTCTTTGCGGCATTACGCCATTGTTGCCATTCGTTCCGAAGCGCTTTACCAGAACAATAGACCGTTGTTATATATGCGCAAACCGCTACCTTCCCGCCGCATTTCCCCCACCCCATTCATGCTGCTCCGATTCCGTTTCCTGCCGCTGCTACTTCTGCTGCTGGCCACCGCTTCGTGTTCCAAAAAAACGGCCCAAGAACAGGCCGCGACCGAGCAAACCGACGGCGAAGAAATTGACCCGTATTCCAACCTCGTCTTCACGTTTGACGAGGCTGTGGTGGCCGACGCCCAACTCAACCGCTGGGACACCACGCAGTACGTGAAGTTCAACCCGGCCGTGCGCGGCAAGTTCAAGTGGACCGGGGACAGGGAGTTGACCTTTTCGCCGCTGGAGCCTTTCCGGCCCAGTACCGTGTTCGATGCCGCGCTGCAAACCCAAACCCTGCCCAGCGGCAAACAGCAGCTGGCGCTCAACCGCAAGCGCTTCCACACGCCCTACCTGGGCATGGCCACGCCGCAGGTATTCTACGGCCGCTCGACCAGGGCCGCGGGCACGGCCGAGCTGCGCGCCAACCTCGTGTTCAACTACCCCGTGCGGCCAGCCGACCTGCGCCCCCGCCTGCGTGTGAGCCAGGACGGCAAGCCCGTGGCCGTGCAGCTCATCACAGCCGAGCCGGACAAGATATTGGGCCTCAGCTTCGCGCAGGACGTGAAGCCCGGCGCTGCCCTCACGGTGGAAGTGGCGCCCGGCCTCACGCCCGCCGTGGGCGGCAAAGCCACCGAAAAGCCCCTTCTAGCCCAACTCGAAGTGCCCGAGCCGCAGCTGCTGGAAGTGCG
The DNA here is from genome assembly GCF_015694725.1 of Hymenobacter jeongseonensis. GTDB lineage: Bacteria > Bacteroidota > Bacteroidia > Cytophagales > Hymenobacteraceae > Hymenobacter > Hymenobacter jeongseonensis. The sequence continues at coordinate 482,038 of NZ_JADQDQ010000002.1, forward strand.
CGAGCTGACGGGCTCGCTCTTGAACGGCGAGGCCGTGGTGACGGTGCTCACCAACCAGCCGGTGGCGATTTCGGACATTCAGACCTCGCTCAAAGTGTCGCCCAGCGCGCCCTTCGCCATTGAGGCGCTGGAAAGCGGCTTTGCGCTGAAGGGCAATTTTCAGGTGGGCAAAACCTACCAGGTGACCTTGGCCTCCGGGGCACGCGGTCTGCTGGGGGGGCAGTTGTATGAGCCCTACAGCCAGTCAGTTTCCTTCGCGGCCGAGCGGCCCAGCATCAGCTTTGCCAGCGGCGAGAAAGCCATGTACCTCGACGCCCTGGGCACCCGCAACCTGGGTTTGCGCATCAACGAGGTGCAGAAAGTGAAGGTGACCATCGCGAAGGTTTACGCCAACAACATCCAGCAACTGCTGCGCGGCGAGCCCTCCTACGGCTACCCCCGCTACGACGAGGACGAAGGGATGGACGAAGGCAGCAACCAGGACGAGAACGGCGAGTACATTGACCGCAGCTTCCGCTATTACGATACTGAAAACATCGGCAACGTCATTTCTGAGCGCACTATTTCGGTGACCGGTCTGCCCAAGTCCGGCAGCCTGCGTCTGCTCAACCTCGACCTGAAAGCCCTGGAGTTTCAGGGTGCCATGAAGGGGCTGTACGTGGTGCGCGTGCAGGACACCGAGCGCCAGTGGCTGCAAGTGAGCAAGCTGGTGGCCGTGACCGACGTGGGGCTAATTGTTAAGCAGGGCGCCACCGGCGGCACGCTGGTATTCGCCAATTCCATCCGCACAGCCCAGCCGTTGGCGGACGTGACGGTAAACCTAGTAAGCAGCAACAACCAGGTAATCGGCACCGTGACGACCAACGCGGCCGGCGTGGCCGCCTTCGACTCGGCCGCCAGCATGAAACGCTTCAAGCTGGGCATGGTAACGGCCACGAAAGGCGCCGACTTCACCTTCCTGGATTTGGCCAAAAGCCGCGTCGAAACCTCGCGCTTCGAGGTGGGCGGCCTGACCAGCAACGCCGCCCGCTACCAGGCCTTCCTCTACGGCGACCGCAACCTGTACCGCCCCGGCGACACCGTGCGCACCAACACTGTGGTGCGCACCGAAGACTGGCAAACCCCGCCCGCCAACCTGCCCGTGAAAATCCGCCTGCTGCTGCCCACCGGCAAGGAATACAGCAGCCTGCGCCAGAAATTGAGCCAGGCCGGCTCGTTCGAAAGCCGCTTCATCCTGCCGCCCGCCGTGATGACCGGCCTCTACACGCTGGAAGTGCTGACTGGCAACGACGTACTGCTGACGTCCAAGCAAATCAGCGTGGAAGAATTCATCCCCGACCGCCTGAAGGTGAGCGTAACCGCCGCGCCCACCGTGCTGCAGCCCGGCCAGACCGTGACGGCCACCATCAACGCCCAAAACCTATTCGGCCCGCCCGCGGCCGACCGGAAGTTTGAGGTCGAGTTTTCGCTGAAAGAAAAGACGTTTCAGCCCAAGAATTTCCCCGGCTATTCCTTTGCAATCAACAGCGGCGAGCGGCGCAAAACCACGTCGGAAAGCGACGAAGAAAACACCAGCAAACCCACTTCGCGCTTCGAAAAAACCGTGCGCGAGGGCGTGACCGATGCCGCCGGCCGAGCCACCGCCACCTTCGACGTGCCCGAAGTGCGCGACCTGGGCACGCTGGAAGGTGTGGCTTTCGCCACCGTGTTCGACGAAACCGGCCGGCCCGTGAACCGCCTCGCCACCTTCGACGTGCAGACCCAGGCCACGATGTTCGGCATCCAGGACATTCCGGAGCTGGTGAGCACGCGCCAGGCCACCGCCGTGCGCCTGCTGGCCCTCACGCCGCAGGGCCAGCCCACCAGCGCCCAGGCCCAGGTGAAGCTGGTGCGCCTGCTCTGGGAAACCGTGCTCGAGCGCCAGGGCGGCCGCTACGTCTACAATTCGCAGCAGCGCGAGCAAACGATATTGAGCCGGACGCAGGCTGTGGGCAACGGCACACCGTTCAGCTTCACGCCCCTGTACTCGGGCGAATACGAGGTGCGCATCAGCCGGCCGGGCGCCCTGAGCTACGTGGCGCAACGCTTCTACGCCTATGGATACGGCGACACCCAAGCCAATTCCTTCGAGGTAAACAACGAGGGCGAGGTGACCATCGAAGCCGACAAAGCCAAATACGAACCCGGCGAAACCGCCAACCTGCTGCTGAAAACGCCCTTAGCCGGCCGCGTCCTCGTGACCGTGGAGCGGGGCCGCGTGCTCGACCATTTCTACGTGACCACCGACCAGAAATCAGCCCAGGTCAAAATCCCAATCAAGGCCGAGCACGTGCCCAACGTGTACGTGACGGCCACGGCCATCCGCGCCATTTCCGACAACCGCCTGCCACTCACCGTGGCCCGCGGCTTCGTGCCGCTCACCGTGGAAAAGCCCGGTGCCCGCCTCGCGGTGGCCATTGCCGCGCCCGCCGCCAGCCGCTCGCAGACGTTCCAGACAGTGGAAATCACCACCGCGCCGCGAGCCCAGGTCACGCTGGCCGTGGTGGACGAGGGCATTTTGCAAATCAAAAACTACCGCACGCCCGACCCCTACGGCTACTTCTACCAGAAGCGCGCCCTGGAAGTGTCGGCCTTCGACATGTACCCCTTCCTGCTGCCCGAGCTGGGCACCAGCAGCAGCGGGGGCGACGCCGCCGACCTGCGCCGCCGCACCAACCCCGTCCCCAACCGCCGCGTGAAACTGGTGGCCAAATGGAGCGGCGTCCTCACCGCTGATGCTGCCGGCAAGGTGCGCTACCGCGTGCGCGTGCCGCAGTTTTCGGGGGCGCTGCGCATCATGGCCGTGGCCTATAAGGACGATGCGTTCGGCAACGCCGAGCACACGATGAAGGTGGCCGACCCGGTTGTGATTTCGACAGCGCTACCGCGGTTTATGAGCCCGGGCGACACGATTGACGTGCCCGTGACGCTGACGAATACGACTGGCAAAAAGATGGGGGTTTCTGCTAAAATAAAGCTCAGCGGCCCACTAGTAAATGCTGAACCGTTTATTCCCTACGCTGACATTCCTGGAAGTTATCAGCCCGTTGCACACGTTGTTCCAATTCCTCCAAATTCAGAGAATCGAGTAATTTTTCGCATCAAAGCTGCTCAAGGCATTGGAGCGGGGAGCGTTACCATTGTTGCAACGGGTCAAGTTCTTGGAGAGCCACAGAGCAAAGAAATATTTACCGAAACCATCGAACTACCTGTTCGCCCCGCCGCCTCGCTTGAAAAGCGCACCGGCAGCGGCGTGCTGGCCGGCGGCGCCTCGCTCCCGCTCAACCTGAAAACTGATTTCCTGCCCGCCTCGCTCACCAGCCGGCTGGTCATTAGCCGCTCGCCGCTCACGGAGTTCAGCAAGGACTTGCGCTACCTGCTGCAATACCCCTACGGGTGCCTGGAGCAAACCGTGTCGGCCGCTTTCCCGCAGCTCTACTACGCCGATTTGGCGGCCACTTTGCAGCAGAAAACCGGCGCCGAGCCTAAAGCCCAGCGCTACAATCCCAACTACCACGTGCAGGAGGCCATCCGCAAGATTGAGGCGATGCAGCTCTACAACGGCAGCCTGAGCTACTGGCCCGGCGGCGACTACGACAACTGGTGGGCCACCGCCTACGCCGCCCACTTCCTGCAGGAAGCCCAGCGCGCTGGCTTCGCCGTGAACAAGTCGGTGCTCGACAAAACCCTGCGCTACCTGCAGTTCCGCCTCAAAAAGCGCGAAACCGAGCCCTACCAGTACTTCGACGCGAGCAACATCGCGCGGGAGCGCACCATCGCCAGCAAGGAAATCGCCTACTCGCTCTACGTGCTGGCCCTGGCCGGCCGCCAGGATGCCGTGGCCCTGAACTACTACAAAGCCAACCGCCAGCTGCTGGCCGAAGACTCCAAGTTCCTGCTGGCCTGCACCCATGCCCTGCTCGGCAACCAGCGCCAGTTTCGGGCCCTGCTGCCCACCAAGTTCGGCGGCGAAACAGCCGCCAAGCGCGCCTTGGACGGCTCCTTCTACTCCCCCATCCGCGACCAGGGCCTCGTGTTGAACGCCCTGCTCGAAACCGACCCCAATAACCCGCAAGTATTGGAACTGGCCCGGCAGCTCAGCCGGCGGCTGCGCACCGCCGGCTGGCTCAATACCCAGGAGCGCGCCTTCGCCCTGCTGGCCCTGGGCAAAGTCGCCAAGCGCGACGCCAAGAGCACCGCCACAGCCACCGTCTCGGCCAATGGCAAAGCCCTCGGCAGCTTCACGGGCAAAGACCTGACGATGGCCAACGTAGCCAACCGAGACCTGAGCCTGCGCACCGCCGGCAGCGGCAACCTCTACTACTTCTGGGAAACCGAAGGCATATCGGCCAGCGGCAAAGTGAAGGAGGAAGACAGCTACCTGAAAGTGCGCCGCCAGTTCCTGAACCGCGCCGGCCAGCCCCTGGGCTCGCCCACCTTCCGCCAGAATGATTTGGTGGTGGTCAAAATTACCATCGAAGCCGGCGACGCGGCCGGCACCATCAAGAACGTAGCCATCACCGACCTGCTACCCGCCGGCCTGGAAATCGAAAACTCCCGCATCGGCGCGGTGCGCGAATTGGATTGGGCCAAAGACGCTGCCCAACCCGACTACCTCGACGTGCGCGACGACCGGATTAACTTCTTCACCACCGCAACCGGCAAGCCCAAGTCGTTCTACTACCTGGCCCGCGCCGTGAGCAAAGGCACCTTCAAGCTAGGCCCAGTGAATGCGGACGCCATGTACAATGCGGAATACCACAGCTACAATGGGGCGGGTGTAGTGCGGGTGCGGTAGTCACTACTACCAACTGGTACCAGCAACCCCAGCCTGTCATGCAGAGCGCAGCGAAGCATCTCGCCCGCTATGTTGAGGTAGTAATCCAGCGAGATGCTTCGCTGCGCTCTGCATGACGGGCTGGTTTGTTTTATAAGGCGAATATCTTTGGCTATGAATCGGCGGGCATTATTTCGACTCGTAGCAGGGGGCTTAGGCGGCTTGCTGATTCTATTGTGCCTCAACCGACTTTTTCCGATTCCTCCCGCACCGCGCTATTCGCCCATCGTGCTGGCGGCAGACGGCAGCGTGCTGCATGCCTACCTCAACCCCACGCAGAAGTGGCGCATGAAAACCGAGTTGGCGGAGATTACGCCAGCCTTGCAGCAGGCCATCATCAATAAGGAAGACCGGTATTTCCGGTACCATTTCGGCGTCAATCCCGTGGCCATTGTGCAGGCTGCGGGGCGAAACATCTTTGGCAAGGGGCGCACCACTGGCGCCAGCACTATCACCATGCAAGTAGCCCGGCTGCTGGAACCTAAGGAGCGCACCTTCGGCAATAAGCTTAAGGAGATGCTACGCGCCGTACAGTTGGAAGCCCACTACAGCAAGGCCGAAATCCTGCAGCTTTACCTGAACTTGGTGCCGTATGGCGGCAACATTGAAGGCGTGAAATCGGCGGCATTGTTGTACTTCCAGCAACCGCCCGACTACCTCTCGCTGGCCCAAACCGTGACGCTGGCCATCATCCCGAACCAGCCGCGGGCACTGGTGCTGGGCAAGAACAACGCTCTGATTGTGGCCGAGCGCAACCGCTGGCTGCGGCAGTTCCAGAAGCAACACCTGTTCCCCGACCAGGACATTGAAGACGCCCTAGCCGAGCCGCTGGACGTGCAGCGCCACGCGGCGCCTGCGCTGGCCCCGCACTTGGCGCGGCGCTTGGTCACGCAGTTTGTGAGGCAGCCCAACATTCGCTCCACCTTGCAGCGCGGCCCCCAAACCAAGGCCGAAGACCTAACCAAAAACTACGTGCGCCGTCTGCATGAATTAGGCATCAATCAGGCCGCGGTGCTGGTGGTGAACAATCGTACTCGCGCCGTAGAAGCGTACGTCGGCTCAGCCGATTTTGCGGACGCCGCTAGCGCTGGGCAGGTAGACGGCGTGCGGGCTGTTCGCTCGCCGGGCAGTACGCTGAAGCCGTTTTTGTATGCGCTGGCGCTGGACCGCGGCCTCGTCACGCCCAAGCTGAAACTACCTGACGTACCCAGCAATTTCAGCGGCTTTCAACCCGAGAACTTTGACAAGAACTTCAGCGGCGAAGTGACCGTGGAGCGCGCCCTTACCTACTCGCTCAACATCCCAGCCGTGCGCGTGTTGAGCGAAATGGGCGTACCCACCTTCACCGACAAGCTGCGCGATGCGGGTTTCAAAAGCGTCGCCAAAACCGCCCCCCGGCTCGGCCTCAGTACCGTGCTGGGCGGTTGCGGCGCCACGCTGGAGGAGCTGACGGGGCTCTTTGTGACGCTGGCGGATGGGGGACGATACGCACCGCTTGTGCTTACTGAAAAAGTGGGTAAACAAAAGCCATTGACCAAATCGGAATTGGTAAGCCCTGCTGCCGCCTTTCTCATTACCGACATCCTGGCCCAGCACACCCGACCCGACCTTCCGCTAGGCTACCAAGGCAGCGCCCGCTTACCCAAAATTGCCTGGAAAACCGGTACCAGCTACGGCCGCCGCGACGCCTGGAGCATCGGCTACAACAAGGACTACACCGTGGGCGTGTGGGTAGGCAATTTCAGCGGCGCAGGCAGCCCCGCGCTCACAGGCACCGACATTGCCACGCCCCTGCTCTTCGACATCTTCAACGCCCTGGCCTACAACTCGCCCAACCGCTGGGCCACCCCGCCCGCCAGCCTCGACTTCCGGCTGGTGTGCGCCGAAACCGGCCTCGTTCCCGGCGAAAATTGCCCCAACCAGCTCATCGACTACTACTTGTCCGGCATTTCTTCAGCCCGGCGCTGCGAGCACCAGAAAGAAGCCCTCGTATCGGCCGATGGAGCCATTTCCTACTGCCGCGCCTGCGTGCCCGAAGCGGGATTTCGGCGCCAATTGTTCCCCAACCCGGCGCCCGAAGTACTAGCGTTTCGAGAAGCCCAGGGCCTGCCCGCCACCCGCCTGCCAGCCCACAATGCGGCCTGCCGCCTAGTGCGCGGCACCGACGCAACCGGCGCAGCGCTGGCTATAACTTCGCCCCTGGCCAATGCCGAATACCTGCTCAACCGTGCCGAAAAGCAGCAGTTGCTGCTCAGCTGCGCGGCCGGCAGCGAGGTACGGCAGGTATTCTGGTACGTAAACGACCGGTTTCTGCGCGCCGCGGCGGCCACGGAGCGGGTGTTCTTCCGGCCACCCACGGGCAACGTAAAAATCTCCTGCGCCGACGACCACGGGCGCAACGTGGATATTCAGCTGCAAATAGCTGAACTGTAGGGGCCGCTCCGGGCGCCGCATTTAATTTTTTAACTTTTGCGGAGGGCAACGGTTTACCAAGCTTGCGTATGCGCCAAGTAGGCGCGTAGGCGCCCGGACAAAACGTGTCGGTGGTACTGTGAAGGTGGCTTTCGAGCGCAGCAATTCGTCGACAACGGGGCAAGGCTGGGGTTCCTTTTCCGAGTAGAAAGGAGGGAAACACGCGGCAGGGCCAAGCCCGTATTGAAGCGGCGGGCGGCGGGAGCGAAAGGCATCATAATGGGACCTATCCGCGTACTAGCTGCTCTGCTTATTTATCTATGAAACAACTACAACTGGCCCTGGCAAAGCTGCTGCGAGTGCTGGCGGTGGCTGCCCCGTTAGGGGCCGTGGCCCAGCCCACTCCCCCGCCGGCCAAGCCCCTTTCGCGGCAGGAGTGCGTGGAATTTGCCCTGAAAAACCAGCCGGCGGTGCGACAAGCGGTGATTGACCAGGAAATTGGCGAACGCAACATCCGCATCGGGCTCAGCAGCTGGCTGCCACAGATTCAGGGCACGGCGGCGCTGGCCCACAATGTAGAGCTGCCGACTTCGGTTTTTCCGAACCTGGCCGACCCCGCCGCCGGCCCGCAGATTGTGCGGATTGGTTTGAAAAACACCTCGACGCTGGGCTTGCAGGCCACGCAGCTCATTTATAGCAACGACGTGATTCGGGCGGCGCGCTCGGCCCGCTACATCCGCCAGCAAACGGGGCTCAACACCACGGGCTTCAAGATTGACGTGGTGACGAACGTGAGCAAGGCGTTTTATGACATTTTGCTCACCCAGGAGCAGCTGAAGGTGCTGAACGAGGCCATCCGGCGGCAGGAAAAGCAGCTGAAGGATTCCAAAGCCCAGTACGACGTGGGCATTGCCGACAAAACTGACTACAAGCGGGCCGAAATCAGCGTGCGCAACGCCTACGCCGAGCGCAAAACCACCACCGAGGCGCTGAAAGGCAAGGACGCCTACCTGAAGCAGCTCATGGGCCTCGACGCCAAAACGCCGCTCACGCTCACCTACGACACCCTGCAACTGGTGCAGGAAGTGATGCTCGACACCGCCGCGCAGCTGGCCGTGGAGCGGCGCGTGGAAATTCAGCAGCTCCAGACCCAGCAGAAGCTGCAGCGCCTCAACATCGACTTCTTTCGCTACGGGTTTCTGCCCTCGCTCTCGGCCTATGGCAACTACAACCGGGTGTTTCAGAACAATGAATTCAGCCAGCTCTACAACACGGCCTTTCCCAACTCGCAGATAGGCCTGCAGTTGGCCGTGCCCATCTTCACGGGCACGCGGCGCCTCCAGAACCTGCGCATTGCCGAGCTGCAACAAGACCGGCTCGACCTGGACGTGGTGGACACCCGCAACCAAATCAACACCGAATACCAGCAGGCCCTGGCCACTTACAAAAGCGCCCTCAACGACCTGAACACCCAGCGCGCCAACGTGACCGATGCCCGCGAAGTCTACAAAATCATCAAGCTGCAGTACGACGAAGGCATCAAGACTTACCTGGAGGTAATCACCGCCGAAAACGACCTGCGAAACGCTCAGTTCAACTATTACAACTCCTTATATGGTGTGCTGGCCAGCAAGCTGGACGTGCAGCGGGCACTGGGCGACATCACGTTTTAACTAACAAAAGTTCAAATCTGAACGGTCATGCAGAGCGCAGCGAAGCATCTCGCGTGGGGTAGTAGACCAATCGTAAGGATTAGTGGCAGCACGCGAGATGCTTCGCTGCGCTCTGCATGACCGTCCCTTTTACGTGAGCAACATTCTTACTTGACTTCCCTTATTCTCCAACTATGAACACCCTTTCCACCCGGCTTTTCCCTGTCATTCTCACGGCCTTTGCCCTCGCCTCCTGCGGCAATAAAAAGGAAGAGGAAGCCAAGAAAAACGCGCCCCCGCCGCCGGTATCGGTGGCGGTGTATAAAGTGGGCGAAGAGCCGGTGGTCAGCTTCGACACCTATCCCGGCACCGTGGTGCCGCTGAATGAAGTAGAGCTGCGCGCCGAAGTAGGCGGCTACGTGACTGGCATTTTCATCAAAGACGGGCAGCGCGTCACGAAAGGCCAGCGCCTGTACGAGCTGGACCAAACCCGCTACCAGGCCGACCTGCGCCAGGCCCAGGCCCAACTGGCCGTGGCCCGCTCCAACTACGCCCGCGCCGCCAAAGACGCCGAGCGCTACAACCGCCTGGCCCAGCAAGATGCCATCGCCCGCCAGCGCGTGGACTACGCCCAGACCGACGTGGCCAACGCCGCTTCGCAAATCAGCGCGGCCCAGGCGGCCGTGACCACCGTGGCCCAGAACCTGAAACGCTCGGTGGTGGTGGCGCCGTTTGCGGGCACCATCGGCATTTCGCAGGTGAAGCTGGGCTCCCTGGCCACCCAGGGCAGCACGCTGCTCAATACCATTTCTTCCGATGACCCCATTGCGGTGGACGTGGCCGTGGGCGAACAGCAAATCCAGCGTTTCCAGAAGCTCCAGCGGCAGCCCGCCGCTAAGGCGGATTCGGTGTACACCTTGGTGATGGCGGGCAAGCAGGAATACAGCGCCCCCGGCAAAATCACGACCATCGACCGGGCCGTGGACCCGCAAACCGGCACCGTGAAAGTGCGCGTGCAATTTCCCAACGCCCAGCGCCTGCTGCTGGCCGGCATGAACACCACCCTGCGCGTGCGCAACGACGACACCGGCCGCCAGCTCACCATCCCCTACAAAGCCGTAACCGAGCAGATGGGCGAATTCTTCGTGTACGTGGTGGGCGACAGCAGCAAAGTAGCCCAACGAAAAGTGGCCCTGGGCACCCGCGTAGATGATAAAGTGGTGGTGCGCGAAGGCCTTAAAGCCAACGAAACCATTGTGAGCGAAGGCGTGCAGAACCTGCGGCAGGGTGCCGTGGTGAAAGTGGACGACCCGAATGCTCCTGCTCAACCGGCTGATTCGGGTGCCCCTACTGCCGCCAAATAAACCCGTCATGCAGAGCGCAGCGAAGCATCTCGCGTGCCGCCACCAATTCAATCGGTTGAATCTACTGACTGCACGCGAGATGCTTCGCTGCGCTCTGCATGACGTTCCTGGCTGCGCGCCATCTAGCTTATGATTTCAGACGTTTTTATTCGGCGGCCGGTCACGGCCATCGTCATATCCATTGTGATTGTGCTGGTGGGGGTTATTTCCCTGCTCAACCTGCCGGTTAGCCAGTACCCCAACATCTCGCCGCCGGTGGTGCAGATTTCGGGCAGTTTCACCGGGGCCGATGCCCAGACGGTGGAGCAAACCGTGATGACCCCCATCGAAACGCAGGTGAACGGCACGCCCGGCATGGCCTACCTGCAGTCGAACGCCACCAACGACGGCCGCGTGAGCACCAACGTCACCTTCGACATTGGCACCAACATCGACATCGCCACCCTCGACGTGCAGAACCGCGTGAGCGTGGCCCAGCCCACCCTGCCCGACGAAGTAAAACGCCTGGGCCTGACCGTGAAGAAGCGGAACCCCACCACCCTCATGGTGCTGGCCATCTACTCGCCCAAGCGCAGCCACAGCATTGCTTTTCTGGATAACTACACCAACGTGTACGTGCGCGACGCCCTGCTGCGCGTGCCCGGCGTGGGCGACGTCACGGCCCTGGGCCAGGACTTTTCGATGCGCATCTGGCTGCAGCCCGATAAAATGGCGCAGCTCGGCCTCAACATCAACGACGTGACCAATGCCCTGCGCGAGCAGAACGTGCAAGTGGCCGCCGGCTCGGTGGGCACAGCGCCGCAGTACTCGTCGCAGGCCTTCCAGTACACGGTTTTCGTGAACGGCCGCCTCACCAAAGTTGAGGAATTCGAGAACATCGTGGTGCGCACCAAGCCCGAAGACGGCACCGTGGTGTACCTCAAAGACGTGGCCCGCGTGCAGCTCGGCCAGTTCGATTACTCGCGTTACAACACCACCAACGGCACGCCCACCACCCTGCTGCTCATCAACCAGACGCCGGGCGGCAACGCCCTGCAAACGGCCAAAGGCATTTATGCCACCATGGACAACCTGCAGAAGAAATTCCCGCCGGATGTGGTCTACAAGGCCGTTTTTGAATCGGTGACGGTGGTGGAAGTGTCCATCAAGGAAGTGCTCGAAACCTTGCTCGAAGCCCTGGCGCTGGTGACGGTGGTGGTGTTCATTTTCCTGCAAAGCTGGCGCGCCACGCTCATCCCGATTCTGGCCATTCCGGTGGCTATTATCGGCACGTTCATCATGTTCATTCCACTGGGATTCACGGTGAACACGCTCACCTTGTTCGGCTTCGTACTGGCCATTGGCATTGTGGTCGACGACGCCATTGTGGTGGTGGAGGCCGTGCAGCACTACATGGACACCGAGAACCTGCCCGCGCGGGAAGCCACCTCCAAGGCCATGAAGGACATCACCGCCCCGGTTATTGCCATTGCCCTGATTCTGGCAGCGGTGTTTGTGCCGGTGGGCTTCATCCCGGGCATTGTGGGCAAGCTATATCAGCAGTTTGCCATCACCATTGCTATTTCGGTGGTGCTCTCGGCGTTTGTGGCGCTTTCGCTCACGCCGGCTTTGTGCGCCTTGATGATGCGCCCCACGGAGCAGAAAGCCGATTCCAAGGGCCTAAACAAGCTGTTTTACAAGTTCAACAAATGGTTTGAGCGCACTACGGAGCATTATTCCAACGGCGTGAAAAAGGCGCTGAAGGCCACGCCATTCGTACTCATTTTGCTGGTGTGCGTGTACGCGGGCACGTTCCTGCTGTTCCGCGGCAAGCCGTCGGGCTTTATCCCGACGGAGGACGAAGGCCGCCTGTTTATCTCCGTGGAATTGCCGCAGGGCGCGTCCAGCGCCCGCACCAAGGTCATCATGGACCAAATGGCCAAAATCATCGGCCAGAAAGTGCCTGCCATCAAGAACTACACCGGCGTGGGCGGCCTCAACGCCCTCAACTTCTCCTTCAAGCCCAGCAGCGGCACCTTCTTCGTGCAGATGAAGCCCTGGGAAGAGCGCAAAGAGGAGCAGGACCAGCTGCAGGGCATTATTGCGCGGCTGCAAAAGGAATTTACAGCCATCAAAGGGGCCAACATTGTGGTGGTGCCGCCGCCGGCCATTCCGGGCCTGGGCAACACCGGCGGCTTCAGCTTCCAGCTGGAGCAGCGCGAGCAGTCCAGCGACATCAAAGCGTTTGAGGCCACGGTGAACAAGTTCGTGGCCGCCGCCAACCAGCGCCCCGAAATCGGCCGGGCCTTCACCTTTTTCACCGCCAAAACGCCCGGCTACCAGGTGACGGTGGACCGCGAAAAGGCCAAGAAGCTGGGCGTGCCGCTCACCAACATCTTCACCACGATGTCGACCTACATGGGCTCGGCCTACATCAACGACTTCACGAAATACGGCCGCAACTTCCGCGTAGTGGCCCAGGCCGACACCTTCTACCGCAAGGACATTTCGGACCTGAACAACTACTACGTGCAGAACCAAGCCGGCGAAAACGTGCCGCTCGGCTCGCTCATCACCACGAAGGTGACCGAAAACGCCCCGTTGATTTCGCACTACAACCTGTTCCGCGCGGCCGAAATCAACGGCGACGCCAAGCCCGGCTACAGTTCCGGCCAAGCCATCGCGGCCCTGCAGGAAGTAGCCGCCCAAACCCTGCCGGCCGAATACGGCTACGACTTCTCGGGCCTAAGCCGCGAGGAAATCAGCTCCGGCAACAGCACCATCATCATCTTCGGGCTGAGCATTGTGTTCGTGTTTCTGCTGCTGGCGGCGCTGTATGAAAGCTGGTCGGTGCCGTTCTCGGTGCTGCTGGCGGTGCCGCTGGGCGCGTTTGGCGCCATCGTGGCCCTCACGTTCCTGCCCAAGCTCACCAACAACGTGTACGCCCAGATTGGCCTGATTACCCTCATTGGTCTCTCGGCCAAAAATGCCATTCTGATTGTGGAATTTGCCAAAGAGCGAGTCGATTGGGGCATGGACGTGGTGGCGGCCACCATTCAAGCCGTCACGCTGCGCCTACGGCCCATCATCATGACGTCGCTGGCCTTTATCCTGGGTGTGCTGCCGCTGGCGTTTTCTTCCGGCGCCGGCGCCGTATCCCGCCAAACCATCGGCTGGACGGTGACGGGCGGCATGCTCGCGGCCACGTTCCTGGCCATTTTTGCCGTGCCGGTGCTGTTCGTCGGCATCACCAAACTGGCCTATGGCAAGGCCAAGCTAGCCGAGCTACAAGCCAACTACAAACCCGAGGACCATGAGCAACACGGCCACGGCCCCGCTTCAGACCCCGGCGACCCGACCACGCCACTGGAAGGCCCCAGCACCCCGCCAGCTGGGCCAGCAGACAAGAAATAATTCCCGTCATGCAGAGCGCAGCGAAGCATCTCGCGTGCCATAACTAATCATCAACGATTGGTTTACTACCACACACGAGATGCTTCGCTGCGCTCTGCATGACGGGCGGATTTGTTCACTTTGGGACCATTTCTGCGCCATAAAAGCAAGCCGGCACGCCACTTACTCCTGGCTCCAAGGCAAAGAGGTTGCCGCTTAGTGGAAACTTCGCCAACTGCTCCGGCGTGAGGCCGTGGCGGGCGGTGGTGATGTACAGGGTTCTCAAATCTGGCCCGCCGAAGGCGCAGGCAGACGTGAGCGGCGCGGGTACTTTGATTACCTGTAGCAAGGCGCCAGTGTGCGGGTCGTAGCGGTGCACGGCCCCGCCGCACCAGAGCGCCACCCAGAGCTTGCCCTCCGCGTCGATGGTCATGCCATCGGGCGAGGCGGGCCCTTCGGGAAGGCGAATGATGACCCGCGGATTGGCAATGGTGCCGGTAGCGTTGTCGTAGTCAAACGCCTGCACCGTGAGCGTGGGCGTGTCGATGTAGTACATGGTAGCTTGGTCCAATGACCAGATGATGCCGTTGGAATTGGTGATGCCGCGCAGCATCACGTGCAGGCTGCCATCGGGGTCGAAACGGTAGAGCGTGCCGGCGCTGGGCTTTTGCTCCAAATGAAACGTGCCTACCCAAAACCGGCCGGCCGGGTCGCACTTGCCGTCGTTGAAGCGCAGGTTGGGGTCGGTGAGCGGGTTGGTGAGTAACGTGAGGCGGCCGGTGCGGAGGTCGAGTTGGTGCAAGCCGGTTTGCAGGGCTAGCAGCACGTTGCCGTTGCGCATTGGCGCCCCCGCTCCCACCCGCGCAGTGGTCGGGAAGCAAACGTCTTGGCCGCTTTTCGGGTCGAACACGTGAAAGGCGCGGCCCTCAATGTCCACCCAATACAGCTGCCGGGTTTCCGGGTTCCAAATCGGCCCCTCGCCCAAGGCCGCTTGCACAGATAAAATGGAGTGAGCTTCCATACGCAACGCTCGGGTTTCAGGCGCCAGCCTGCATCAGCCTTTGGTGGTGGAGAACGGCTAATTGCCCGGTGAGGGTGACTTCGACGGCCGTTTTCGTTTCAACGGGGCACCGTTCGGCAATTCCCAGCGTTCGCAGCGCGGCGCTGTAATGCTCGATTAGCACATCCTCACCGGCCAACAGGATGCTGGCGGGCAAGCTGGTGAGCAAGTCGCGGCACTCGCTGCCAATGAGCAGGCCGCTGAGATAAAAATAGTTTTCCTGCTTGCTGGCTTTTTTGAATAAGTCGTTGGTGCGCACCAGGAAAGCATTGTGCAGCAGGTTGGCGTGCTGGCTGGCGCGCACGCCTTCTTCGAACCAGTGCCGGTTGTTTTCCTCCTTCAGTTTGCCGCCTTCTTCGACCGAGGTAGCCAGAATGCTGTGCTTCGAGAAGAGCGAAAAAAGCTCGCCCGTCAGGTACGTTTTCAAGGCCACGGCTTGGCCATCGTACACCCGCACGTGCTTGGCGTGGGTGCCGGGGTGCAAGAAAAGCTGCTCCGCCGCCGTGGTTTCGAAGCGGCAGCCAACGAGCTGCACTTCTTCGCCGCGCATCACGTCGTCGTCGCTTCTGATGCCCGAAACCAGCAGCGTGGGGTGGTTAAAATCGGGGCTGGGGGGCAGGATTTCCGTTACCAAATCCGAGCCGTCGGTGGCAAAGGGTAGCGGTTTATACGGTAACTCTTTCATGCCAATGGTGGAGGACGCCATGCCGGAAATCACCACTGGAATACTCTCCAATGAGGTTTTAACGGTTTCTTCCAGCATCTTCAGGTGTTTTTGCAGAATGGCCAGGTAGAAACGCACGCGGTGCGCCGGTGGCTGGTGGGCCTGCTTCCACAGCTCCGCTGTGGAAGCATTGCCTTCTTTGGAGCTAGCCTCGGCCAGCACCTTCAGCCCCTCGCGCTCCACCAGCCGCAACCGGAAGGAGGAGGTGCCCCAATCGCAGCTAAGAAAGGTGGTTGTGGGGTTCATGTTTCGAATTAAAATCCAGTTCGTCATGCAGAGCGCAGCGAAGCATCTCGCTCGGGGTAACTAATTAGTCGAAGCACGCGAGATGCTTCGCTGCGCTCTGCATGACGTTCTTTTTCACTGTTCTTTCTACCACTCCGCTACGCTCCCGTCTTCGTTGCGCCAGATGGGATTGTGCCAGTTGTGGCCGATGGCGGCGCGGCTCAGCAGGTATTCTTCGTTGATTTCGATGCCTAACCCCGGCCCTTCCGGAATCTTGCAAAAGCCCTTTTCGTAATCGAACACCGTTTTATCGACCAGGTAATCGAGCAAATCGTTTTCGCGGTTGTAGTGAATGCCCAGACTCTGCTCCTGAATGAAGGCGTTGTGGCAGGTGGCATCCACTTGCAGGCAGGCGGCCAGCGCAATGGGCCCCAGCGGGCAGTGCGGCGCGGCGGCCACATCGAAAGCCTCGGCCATGCTGATGATTTTCTTGCACTCGGTGATGCCACCGGCGTGCGAGAGGTCGGGCTGTATGATGTCGACGTAGCCATCGATGAGCAGCTGCTTGAAATCCCAGCGCGAAAACATCCGCTCGCCCGTGGCAATGGGAATGGAGCAGTGGTTGGCAATGTCACGCAGGGCCTCGTTGTTCTGCGGCAGCACGGGCTCTTCGATGAACATAGGGCGGTAGGCTTCCAGCTCCTTGGCCAGCACCTTGGCCATGGGTTTGTGCACGCGGCCGTGGAAATCGATGCCAATGCCCAGACCCGGCCCGCCGGCTTCGCGCACGGCCGCGATGCGGGCCAGGGCCAGGTCGATTTTCTCAAAGGAGTCAACGTAATCCATTTCGCCGGTGGCGTTCATTTTCACGGCGGTGAAGCCTTTGGCTACCATGTTGGCCGCCGCGATTCCTACCTCGGTGGGCCGGTCGCCGCCAATCCAGGTGTACACGCGCATCACATCCCGCACCCGGCCGCCCAGCAGCTGGTGAATCGGGGCGTTGTGGTACTTGCCTTTGATGTCCCACAGCGCCTGGTCGATGCCGGCGATGGCCGACATGAGGATGGGGCCGCCGCGGTAGAAGCCGCCGCGGTACATCACCTGCCAATGGTCTTCGATGTTGAGCGGGTTTTTGCCGAGGAGGTTTTCCATCAGCTCGGCCACGGCTGCGGCTACGGTGGCGGCTTTTCCTTCAATCACCGGCTCGCCCCAGCCCACGAAGCCGGCGTCGGTTTCTATTTTGAGAAACAGCCAGCGCGGCGGCACTTGGTAGAGGGTGAAGCGGGTGATTTTCATGGGGCGACGGTGAGCGGCGGAGCAACCGCCTGCACGAACTGCTCGGCCCGGGCCGTGAGCTGCTGCAGGTAGTCGTCGGTGACGGGCTGGCTGGTGTCGACCAAGGCACTGCCTAGCCCGAAGGCCACGGCGCCAGCTTTTTGGAAATCCTGAATGTTGTTGAGCGAAACGCCGCCCGTGGGCATCAGGGGAATGAAGGGCAGCGGGCCGGCAATGTCCTTGAAATACGTGGCGCCCACGGAGGCGGGAAATACCTTGATGATGTCGCCGCCGAACTCGTAGGCCGCCAGGATTTCGGTGGCGGTGAAGGCGCCCGGAATGCTCACGGCGCCGTAGCGCTTGGTCATCCGAATGGTCTTTTTGTTGAGCGTGGGCGAGATGATGTATTGAGCCCCGGCCAGCAACGCGGCGCGGGCGGTTTCGGGGTCGAGCACGGTGCCGGCGCCTACCAGCACTTTGCCGGTCATCGCACTCGAAATCTCCTCAATGGCAGCCAGCGCACCGGGCGAATTCAGGGTAATTTCCATGGTCCGCACGCCGCCTTCGTGCAGGGCCTGCGCAATTTTCAGCACGTCCTGCGGGTTGGCCCCGCGGACGATGGCCACCAGTTTATGTTCCAGAATATGCGCTAATGCCGTCATAGTCGGGTCTGAGAGAGGCCGAGAGGAATCCGGCGTTCTGACAACGTAGAACGGGGAAGTCGGGTTAGAGTATTTAACTGCTGAGTCTGACCCGTGCGTCGAAAACCAGCCGCCAAAACCTGGCCGCAACGCGAACCCGACAGATACAGTACGTTGGTTACTGCCGGGCCTGGTTATCACGCTGGCTCCTTCACTTTCCGTGTGCGCTATGGTTCCTCAATTCATGTTTGCCACCGGCATCGAAAACAGCAACCCCACCATCCAAAACGGCACGGTGCGCATGGATGAAATGGCGAAATGCGGGCATTACGAACATTGGCAAAAAGACTTCGACCTCGTGCAGGAGCTCGGCATTTGCTTTCTGCGCTACGGGCCGCCCATTCACACCACATTTCTCGGGCCGGATAAGTACGACTGGACGTTTGCCGATGCCACGTTTCAGGACTTGCTGCGGCGCAACATTGCGCCAATTGTGGACCTGTGCCACTTCGGCGTGCCCGATTGGATAGGCAACTTCCAGAACCCGGACTTTCCGGTGCTGT
This sequence comes from Hymenobacter jeongseonensis, assembly GCF_015694725.1. Classification (GTDB taxonomy): domain Bacteria; phylum Bacteroidota; class Bacteroidia; order Cytophagales; family Hymenobacteraceae; genus Hymenobacter; species Hymenobacter jeongseonensis. The sequence goes on from NZ_JADQDQ010000002.1 coordinate 500,202, forward strand.
TTGCGCAGTACGCCAAGGCTTTTGCCCAGCGGTTTCCGTGGGTGCAGCTCTACACGCCGGTAAACGAAATGTACATCTGCGCGCAATTTTCGGCCCTCTTCGGGTGGTGGAACGAGCAGCTGGCCACTCACACTGCCTTCGTCACGGCCCTCAAGCACATTGTGAAGGCCAACGTGCTGGCCATGCACGCCATTTTGGAAGTGCGGGCCGATGCCATTTTCATTCAGAGCGAATCGTCGGAGTACTTCCACGCCGAAAACCCCGCCGCCATCCGGCCGGCTGAAATCATGAACGCCCGCCGCTTTCTGTCGTTGGATTTGAACTACGGCCGCCGGGTCAATTCGGAGATGTACGAGTACCTGATGGACAACGGCATGACCCGCAACGAGTACCACTTTTTCATGCACAACAACTTGAAGCATCATTGCATCATGGGCAATGATTACTACAAGACCAACGAGCACCGCGTATCGGCCGACGGGAGCACCAAGGCTTCCGGCGAAATATTTGGTTACCACGTCATCACCAGCCAGTACCACGACCGGTACCGCCTGCCCGTGATGCACACCGAAACCAACCTCTGGCAAGGCTCCGTCGGCGACGAAGCCGTGAACTGGCTCTGGAAGGAATGGGCCAACGTGCTGCGCGTGCGCAACGACGGCGTGCCCGTGGTTGGCTTCACCTGGTATTCGCTCACCGACCAGGTGGACTGGGACACCGCCCTGCGCCGAAACCACGGCAGCGTCAATCCCTTGGGCCTATACGACTTGAACCGCAACATCCGGCCCGTGGGCAAAGCCTACAAGCAGCTCATTGCCGACTGGAGCCACGTGCTCCCGGCCCACAGCATCTGCCTGCAAGTGCCCATCGTGATGCCGCAGGAAAGCCACCGCATCTGGGCGCAGAAGCAGGAAGCGCAAATGGAGCAAGCCAGCGCCGATGAATCCACGGCCCAGGCCAATGCTGCTCCCGCCGAATAATAGAACGACGCCGGCGTTGAACCGCCAGTAAGCGGCCATGCAGCAGATGTGGCACGGCAGTTGCAAAACGAAGCAATAGCGGCTTTCCTTTTCGCCAGCCGCCCTGCTCCATGAACAAACTTGCCTTCAGCACTGCTCTCCTTCTTCTGTGGAGCTTGTCCTTCAGCGCTTCCGCGCAATTTCGCTTCCCCAGCCTCAAAGACCTCAAGTTGCCCACCGGCATCAAAACGCCTACCAGCAGTACCGGCAACAAAGGCATTGGCGGCCTCGCGAACACAGAAGCCGCCAATGGCCTCAAAGAAGCGCTGTTGCAGGGCATTGGCAAAGGAGCCGACCAAGCGTCACAAACCGACGGCTTCTACCGGAACCGCCTCATCCGCATCCCGTTTCCGCCCGATGCGCAGCGCGTGGCCACCACCCTGCGCAGCATCGGCCTGGGCAGCCAGGTCGATAAGTTCGAGTTGAGCTTGAACCGCGGGGCCGAGGACGCCGCCCGCAGCGCCAAGCCCATTTTCCTGTCGGCCATCAAAAGCCTGACATTTTCCGACGTTTGGAACATCCTCACGGGCCAGAAAGACGCCGCCACGCAGTACCTGAAGCGCACCACCAGCAGCCAGCTCACTAGCGCTTTCGCGCCCATCATGCAGCAGAGCCTGAGCAAAGTGGGCGCCACCCGCTACTACACCGACCTGGCCACCACCTACAACCAGCTGCCCCTCGGCAAGCCCGTGCAAACCGACCTCACTCAATACGCCACCGGCAAAGCCATCGACGGCCTCTTCACGCTCATCGCGCAGGAGGAAGCCAACATCCGCGAAAACCCCGTGGCCCGCACCACCGAGTTGCTGCGCCGAGTATTTGGCCGCAACAGTTAAGGTAGCGGCGCAGTTCGCAGCGAAAAGACGGTCATGCAGAGCGCAGCGAAGCATCTTGCCCGCCACCACTAAACCAATCATCAGGAATTGCTACCACACGCAAGATGCTTCGTTGCGCTCTGCATGACCGTCTTTATTCATCACAACTTAGACTAGTGCTTCACAGAGGCGCTTAGGTGGCGTATGTTTGCGGCCCTTCAACCGCAACCGTACGCCACCGTCATTTTATGTCCAAACTAACGATTCGCAGCCTTGCCGAGCTGGAGGCCTGCGTGGGCCAAGAGCTGGGTGTTTCCGAGCTGCACACCGTCAATCAGGAGCAGATTAATCAGTTTGCCGCCGCCACCCTCGACTTCCAGTGGATTCACGTCGATGCGAAGCGGGCCGAGGCCGAATCGCCCTTCAAGGCGACTATTGCTCACGGCTACCTCACGGTGGCGCTTCTGCCCTACTTGTGGCAGCAAATCGTAACCATTGAAAACCTGAAAATGCAGGTGAACTACGAAATCGAAAGCCTGCGCTTCAACCAGGCCGTGACCGTGAACAGCCAAGTGCGGCTGCGCGCCAGCCTGCTGTCGGTAGCCAACCTGCGCGGCATCGCCAAGGCCCGGGTAGGCGTGACACTGGAAATTGAGGGTTCCAAGAAACCTGCTTATGCGGGCGTGGTCACTTTCCTGTACCATTTCCAAGAATAATCAGCCGTGAAATAATCTTTGATTCCAGCCCCACAAAAAAGCCCGGCCCCAACAGGACCGGGCTTTTTTGTGGGGCTGGAATTCGCGTCATAAGCAACTGATAAAAAGTCGTTCGACTGCTATTAGCTTCGCAGAACACACCCTCTCTTTTCTGCAAAACATCATTGCTTCATGTCAACCTTACCTAAAAAGCCCAGTGCCACCAGACGCATTTTCGCAGTTCTCCTAGCCCTTGTCCTGCTCCTGACGGGGGTGCTGGCGTACGCCTACTGGGGGCAAAAACCCCAGCAGGTCGATGGCGGACTGGCTCAATTGCACACCGTATTCAAGGAGCACAAAGCCCACATCTGGGAAGTCAAGTTCAGCCCCGATGGCGCGCTGCTGGCCAGCGGCAGCATCGACAGCACCGTGAAGGTGTGGAACAAGCAGGGCCAGGTGCTGCTCAATTTGAAACACCCGACGACTGGGGTTACCACCCTCGAATTCAGTCCCGACGGCAAGGTGCTGGCCAGCGGGGGCTACGACCACGTTATCCGCCTTTGGCAGGTGGCCGACGGCCGGCTACTCAGCACCTTGCCCGGGCACGAGGGCACGGTCTGGGCCGTGACGTTCAGCCCCGACGGGCGCACCCTGGCCAGCGCGGGCGAAGACAAGCTCGTGAAGCTCTGGAACCTGGGCAGCGGCACATTGATTCGCAGCCTGCCCGGCCACCGGCTCAACGTGTGGGGCGTAAAATTCAGCCCTGACGGTCGCTCCCTGGCTAGCTCCAGCTTCGATAACGACATCCGGATTTGGGACGCCGCCAGTGGGCAGTTGCTGCGCACCCTCACCGGCCACACCGAGGCGATTCTGAACGTAGATTTCACCGCCGATGGCCGGCAACTGGCCAGCGCCAGCGACGACAAAAGCATCCGGCTGTGGGATGTGACTACGGGCCGGTTGCTGCGCACGTTTAAGGGCGATTCGGAGTGTGTGTACTCCCTTGAGTTCAGCCCCGATGACAAGCATATTGCTGCAGCCTACCGCGACAAAACGGCGCTGGGCGAAATCGCACAGAATATCCTGGGCCTCTCCCCCACCAACAAAGGCGTCACGGTGCGGATTTGGGATGTGGCCACCGGCCAGCTCCTGCAAACCCTGGCCCAACACACCGACGATGCCTACGACGTAGCGTACAGCCCCGACGGCCAGTGGCTGGCCAGCGCTAGCTCCGACCAAACCGTGGACCTGTGGCGGCTCCGGCGCTAGGCTTGTGATTCGAGGTATTCTTCTCCTTGCAGCGCCGGGGCCATGTCCTTGGATTCTTCCTCGGTAAACAGGCGCGAACGAATCAGAAACCGCACGCCCAGTGGGATTTCCAGCGAGAAGCTGGCGCCCCGGCCCTTCGTGACATCTACGGTGAGTTGGGTGTGCTGCCAGTACTCAAACTGGCTGGTGCTCATGAAAAAGTCGCAGCCGTGAATCTGGCCTAGCCACACGTCGTTGCCGCCGATGCGGAACTCGCCCTTGGCAAAGCACATGGGCGAGGAGCCGTCGCAACACCCGCCGCTTTGGTGGAACATGAGCGGGCCGTTTTCGTCGCGCAGCAGGTCAATGGTAGCCTCAGCGGCTTGGGTTACGAGGACGCGGGGAGTAGGCATTGAGTGGAAAGTTGAACGGGGGATTGAAAAAACAGAACGTCATGCTGAGCGCAGTCGAAGCATCTCTACTGCAACAGTAATCCAATTAATTAGATTAGTTAAGCGGGAGAGATGCTTCGACAAGCTCAGCATGACGTTCTACTTTAACTGACGGGCTTCTACTACGTCAGTCAGCTACCAACTGGCTTAGAAGAAGCCCAGCTTCTGCTTGCTGTAGCTGATGAGCATGTTCTTGGTCTGGCGGTAGTGGGCAAGCATCATCTTGTGATTTTCGCGGCCAAAACCGGAGGCCTTGTAGCCGCCGAAGGGGGCGCCGGCGGGGTAATCGTGGTAGCAGTTCACCCACACGCGGCCGGCCTGGATGGCGCGGGGCATGTTGTATAGCTCGTGGGCATCGCGGCTCCAGAGGCCGGCGCCGAGACCGTAGAGGGTGTCGTTGGCAATTTCAATGGCTTCGTCGTTGTCCTTGAACGTGGTCACGGACAGCACCGGGCCGAAGATTTCTTCCTGGAAAATCCGCATTTTGTTGTGGCCGCGGAAGATGGTGGGCTTGATGTAGTAGCCGTCGGCGAGTTCGGGGTGGTCGTGGAAGTGCGCATCGCCGCCCACCAGCACCTCGGCGCCTTCGGCCTTGCCGATTTCCAGGTAGCTCAGGATTTTCTCGTACTGGTCGTTGCTGGCTTGCGCGCCCATCATGGTGCTGGGGTCCATGGGGTGGCCGAGCTTGATGGCCTTCACGCGCTCGATGAGGCGGGGCATAAACTCGTCGTAAATGTCTTCGTGGATGAGCAGGCGCGAGGGGCAGGTGCAGATTTCGCCCTGGTTCAAGGCAAACATGGCGGCGCCTTCCAGGCACTTGTCGAGGAAGTCGTCGTCGGCATCCATCACCGATTTGCAGAAGATGTTCGGCGACTTGCCGCCCAGCTCCATGGTCACGGGAATGATGTTTTCGGCGGCGTATTGCAGGATGAGGCGGCCGGTGGTGGTTTCGCCGGTGAAGGAAACTTTCTGCACGCGCTTGTTGCTGGCCAGGGGCTTGCCGGCTTCCAGGCCGAAGCCGTTCACCACGTTTATCACGCCGGCGGGCACCACGTCCTGAATCAACTCCATGAGTATCATGATGCTGGCGGGGGTTTGCTCGGCGGGCTTCATCACCACGCAGCAGCCCGAGGCGATGGCGGGGGCCAGCTTCCAGGTGGCCATCAAGAGCGGAAAGTTCCAGGGAATAATCTGGCCCACCACGCCCAACGGCTCCTGAATCACCAGCGAGAGCGTGTTTTCGTTCAGTTCCGTGGCCGAGCCTTCTTCGGCCCGAATGACGCCGGCGAAGTAGCGGAAGTGGTCGATGCAGAGCGGCAAGTCGGCCGCCATGGTCTCGCGGATGGGCTTGCCGTTCTCCACGGTTTCGGCTGCCGCCAGGTGGGCCAGGTTGGCCTCCATGATGTCGGCAATCTTGAGCAGCACGTTGCTGCGCGTGGTGGCCGAGGCTTTGCCCCAGGTTTTGAAGGCTTCGTGGGCGGCGTCTAGCGCCAGCTCAATGTCCTCCTTGGTGGAGCGGGCCACCTGACAGAAGGCTTTGCCGTCGATGGGCGACGGGTTTTCAAAGTACTGGCCCTTGACTGGGGCCACCCATTTGCCGCCGATGAAATTGTCGTAATGAGTCTTGAACTTGGGACGCTCCACCACGGTGGAGGTTGCTTCGAGGGTTTCAGCCATGACGTTGTAAAAAGAAAAGGTTGAGTGGGTTAGTCAGATGGTAAAGGTCTCTGAATAACCTTTCCTCGGGTTGTGGTATTGTCTTAAAGTGTGCGGGAATAATCGCAACTTGCCAGAGCAACCCGCCCCACTAGAGGCTACGGTTGCGCATTTTTGCCCTGTCCTACTCCTGCGGCGTCCCCAGCGCCGTGGTTAACCCAAATCCCACCCATGCCCACGCGCGTCCACCTCCCCGCCGCCGTTGCCCCGCTCGCCATGGAGCGCCTGCACAGCCTCGTCGAAAACCGCACCGTGTACTCCCTCGATGGGTTTGAGCTCAACGTGTTTGAAACCCACCAAGCCGCCCACCGCGTGCAGCTGCGCCTTGATGGCCTGGCCCTGACCACCATGCTGCGCGGCAAAAAGGTGATGCACCTGCCCGGCCGCGCCGCCTTCGACTACCTGCCCGGCGAGTCGGTGGTGGTAGACAAGGACGAGCTAATGGAAATTGACTTTCCCGACGCTTGCCTGTGCCAGCCCACCCAGTGCCTGGCCGTGGCCATCGCACCCGACACCATCCGCCACACCGTGGACCTGCTCAACGAGCGGTACCCCCGCGCCGAGGCCCACCAGCCCTGGACCCTGCAGCAGCCCGAGTACGCCCACCTCACCAACACCCCCGAGCTCACCGATACGCTGGGCCGCCTCGTGGCCGTGTCCCGCACCACCGACGCCAATAAGGACGTGCTGGCCAGCTTCACCCTGCAGGAACTGCTCGTACGCCTGATGCAGACCCAGGCCCGCCAACTCATTTTCCACGACTACGCCCGCTACCTAACCACGCACCGCTTCGCCGCCGTGGTCGACTACATCAAGCAGCACCTGGCCGAGAACCTGAGCATCGACAAGCTCAGTGCGGTGGCTTGCATGAGCAAGGCCACGTTCTTCCGCGTCTTTAAGCGGGAGTTCGGCATTACGCCCGTGGAGTTCATCATCCGCGAACGGCTGGGCGAGGCCAAGCGCCTGCTGCGCCACCCGCTGGCCAGCGTGGCCGAGGTGTGCATGCGGGCTGGGTTTAACAACATCTCCTACTTCCAGGCTCTGTTCAAAAAGTACGAGGGTGTAACGCCGGGGGCCTATAAGAAGCAGATGGTAGCCGTGTAGCGTGGACTTTTAGTCCGCGAGTCCGCATCGGCTTGCCTTTCATTTAGGTGTCGTTCCTGCGCGGACTAAAAGTCCACGCTACTTCCTAGAACACTACGCTGTAGGGCGCATCGGCCAGGGCACGGTATTCTTCGTGCAGGTCCACTTGCAGGATTTCGTGCACATTGGCGCGGATGCGGTTGGAGAGTTGCGTGAGGGGCAAGTCGTTGCTGTCTTTGCCGAAAGGGTCCTCGATTTCGTCGCCAATCATTTCCACGCCCAGCAGGGCGTAGGCGCCGAACATGGTGATGGGCACCGTGAGGTAGCGGTAGGTGTCGAGCAGGTTGAAGGGCATGGTGAGAATGAACACCGTGATAAAGCCCTTGATGAAATAGCTGTAGGAGAATGGAATGGGGGTTTTCTGGATGCGTTCGCAGGCGCCAGCCACGTCGAGCAGGGCTTCGTGGTGCCGCTGGATAGTGATGAGGTGGGTGGGCAAGATGAGGCCTTCTTCCAGCAGCCGCTCGTAGAATTCCTGCAATTGAGACGCAATCCGTGAGGGCACGTGGTCGGCTAGCTTCAACTCCTCTACGTAGCCGCTATCGGCCTCCGCGAGTTTGTGGAACCGCACGCCCTGGCGCAGGTGGCCGTCTAGGGCAATGGGGAAATTGGAGAGCACCTGCGCCAGGTAGGTGCGGTTGGCGTGGTCGTCGGCGGGCAGGCGGGCGTGCAGCAGCACGGCCAGGTTGCGGCAGTTATTCACGAGCTGCCCCCAGAGCCGGCGCCCTTCGTAAAAACGGTCGTAGGCCGTGTTGGTGCGAAACACCAGCAGCAAGCTGAGCATGATGCCCAGGAACGAGAAAAACTCCTTGTCAACCGTGAAAATGAGCTGCGAGAACTGCACCGACGCTGCCGTAACGGCCGTGGCGTAGAGCCCCACAAACAGGACGCGCTTCAGTAGCAAACGGATGATGGACGAGGAGCCCAAGTGGCTCAGGGCTTCCCACCAATCGGTCGATTTGTAGATAATCATAGGAATCAGCGGGCGGAAAGTTGGCAAAGGCCCGGCGGCCAAATTTACGCCTCGGGGTAGGTGATGCTCATAATTTCGACCACTTCTTCCTGCTGGCCCAGCTTCAGGGTTGCGGTTTTGCCCAGCTTGGCACCGAGCACCGCCCGGGCAATGGGTGCCACAAACGCCACTTTGCCAGCCGCCACGTCGGCCTCATCGACGCCCACGATGGTAAACCGGCGCTCGAAACCAACCTTGCCGCCGCTTACGGTTCGCAGCGCGACGGTGGCCCCGAAACGGACTTCCTTGGGTGGCTGGGTACGCGGGTCTACCACTTTGGCGCTCCCGAGGCGCTCGGTGAGCAAGGCAATGCGGCCGTTGTAGAGCGAGAGCCGATGGGTGCGGTCGGTGTCGTTATCGTGGTTGGCTTCGGCCTGCGCCCGCTCGGCTTCCAGGGCCACGAGCTCGGCCCGGAGCAACTCGAGGCCGGTGGGCGTGACGTAGTTGGGCGTGCCGGGCGGCAGCGCGGCCCGCGGCGGAATAATCGGCGGCGTCTGGGCGTCGTCCTCTTTGGTAAATCCTCGGCTCATGGCTGATTCAACGCAAGTCCACTCCGTGGGTTTTGCCGGGCTTATAACCATCGGCGGCGTTCTGCTGTTAGGCGAGACTGCGCTTTGCGCGGCCCTAGCACTGCCTGTCCGCCTTTATGAAAGAATCCGTTGTTGAAAATACGCTCATCCCGCTACCAACCTCTCCCCTACCTACCCCGCATAAGCTAGACAATGCCCTGGTGTGGCTTATGGCCATTACCTGCGGCTTGGTGGTGGCCAATATCTACTACAACCAGCCGCTACTGGCCGCCATCGGCCGCACGTTCCGCCTCTCCGATAGCAGCGCCAGCCTAGTGGCTACGGCCACCCAGATAGGCTACACCCTGGGAATGCTGTTTGTGGTGCCGCTGGGCGACAAGCTGGAGCGCAAGCGCATGATGCTGATAATGCTGCTGGGCGCGGCCGCATGCATGGGCCTCGCGGCCGTGGCACCCAGCTTCGCGGTGCTGGCGGGGGCCAGCGTGCTCATCGGCATTTTCTCGGCGGTGCCGCAGCTGCTGGTGCCCATGGCCGCGCACCTGGCGCCCGAAGAAAGCCGTGGCCGCATTGTGGGCCGCGTGATGAGCGGCCTGCTGATTGGCATCCTGCTCTCGCGCACCGTGAGCGGCTACGTGGGGCTGCACCTGGGCTGGCGGGCAATGTTTGAAATCGGCGCTGGCCTGATGGTGTTGCTCAGCGCCCTGCTGGCCTGGAAACTACCCACCGACCAACCCACTTTCACCGGCTCGTATGGCTCCTTGATGAAGTCCTTGCTCACGCTCACCCGCGAGCAAGTGCCACTGCGCCGGGCGGCGCTGGTGGGCGCCAGCTTGTTTGCAGCCTTCAGCGTGTTTTGGACCACGCTGGCGTTCTACCTCGAAGGCCCCGCCTTTGGCTACGGCAGCGACGTGGCCGGCTTTTTTGGCTTGATAGGAGCGTTTGGGGCACTGGCCGCGCCGCTGGCCGGCAAGACGGCCGACACGAAAGGCCCCGACTACACCATTGCCCTGGGCATCATGCTGGCGCTGGTAGCCTATGCTATTCTGGGCTTCGGCGGCCTGTACGTGGCCGGGTTGGTGGTGGGCGTTATTCTGCTGGATGTGGGGGTGCAAGCCACGCATATTTCCAACCAGTCGATGATATTCTCGCTCGTACCCGAAGCCCGCAGCCGCCTGAACACCGTGTACATGACGGCTTATTTCACCGGCGGGTCGCTGGGCTCCATTCTGGGTGGGCTGGCCTGGGTACACGGCGGCTGGCCGGGCGTGTGCGTGGTGGGCGGCTGCCTCACCGCCGTGGCACTGCTGGTAAGCAAGCGCTACGGCCGGGCATAACCCCACGGCAAAGCTGGTTTGCTGCTAGTCCAACCGGCTCATGCATTCCTGCAAGCTGGCCCGCCAATGCGGAATCGCCACGCCCAATTGCGTTTTGGCCTTGGTCTTGTCCATCACCGAATACAGCGGGCGCGTGGCTTTGGTGGGATACTCGGCCGTGCGAATGGGCACGGTCCGCACCGTGGTTTGGCTCAGCTCAAAAATGGCCACCGCAAAGTCGTACCACGACGTCAGGCCCTCGTTGCTGTAGTGGTACAGGCCAAACTGCTGGTTTTGGGTTTCGATGATGGTGAGGATGCAGCCCGCCAGGTCGATGGCGTAGGTGGGCGTGCCCACCTGGTCCCAGATAACCCGCAGTTCCTCGCGCTCGCGGCCCAGCTTGAGCATCGTTTTCACGAAGTTGTTGGCAAATTCCGAGTACAGCCAGCTGGTGCGCAGGATGAAATACCGGTCGGTGTGGTCCGCAATCACCTGCTCGCCTTCCAGCTTGGTGAGGCCATACACGCTGATGGGCTCGGCGGCGTCGGTTTCCACCAGCGGCTGGTTGCCCGTGCCGGCAAACACGAAATCCGTAGAAATCTGAATCAGCACGGTGCCGTGCTCCCCGCACAGCTTGCTGAGGTTGACCACGCCGTCGCGGTTGATTTTCCGGGCCATCTCCAGCTCGTCTTCGGCCTTGTCCACGGCCGTGTAAGCCGCGCAATTGATGCAGTAGCTGGGCTGGTGCTGCGCAAAAAGCGCCGCCAAGGCCTCGGTATTGAGGATATTGGCCTGTGCTTCGGGCAGAAATACCAAGTTGGGCGTGTTCCGGTCCTGCGCTACGCGCGCCAAGCACTGTCCCAATTGTCCCGAAGCTCCAAAAACCAATATGCTACCCATATTCTGCATTGCTTAACTTGTTAAGAATGAACGCAGCCGTTGCCGTAGCTACTCCGGCAACTACGCGCCGGAACCGAGCAGCAGGGCTTTATTCCAGGCGCAAGTTAGGCTCCACAGGCGGCCGCTTGTTCTTGATGGGCTCAAAACGCACTTCGCGCGGCTGTTTTTCGCTGAGGTATTTCCAGTAGCGCAGGGGCATGTGGCGGCGGTGCAGCTTCAGGTTTTTCCGCTCCGGAATGTTCACGTGGTCGAAGTACGACTGCCACAACAGCTTGAACAGCGGCTCCCGCTCATCGAGCACGGTGGCGGACAGGTCGGACGCTTTCTGCGGCTTGTCCAGCTCAAACTGCACCACATCGGTGCGGGTGAGGTCGTAGTATAGGCCGTAGTGGCGGCGGCTGTCGTAAATCAGCCAGCGTTGGTCGGCGTAGCGCTTGGTGAAGTGCGCGGCGATGAGCGGCAGCACATCAAAGTCGGGCTCGATGGTAGCGTGGAACAACTCGTCGGTGGTTTTCTCGAAGCGCACAAAGGCCTCCATGCGGTGCTTTTCGCGGAACATTTGCTGGGCTAGGCGCTGGATGCGGCGCACGTCGGCGTTGGCGTAGTTTTCCGAGATGTCGCGGTCAGAGCGCAAGGCCAGGTCCACGTAGCGGAAGATTAGCATTTCGCGCTCCAAGTCTTCGCTCAAAAACACGTGGTAGAGGCGGGCGCGGGCCTCCTGGTCCATGGTGCGCAGCAGGCCATCCCACACGCGGGCGGCCAGGGTCTCGTCGGTTTCGCGGTGGGCAGGCTGGGCAAACAGGCCGGACTGGGCGGTGGCTTCGGGCTGGATACTGTTCGGCGCCGCCCGCCAATCGTACACCGTGAACAGCACCATCAGCAGGCCTTCAAATGTGCCGTCGTAGGTATAATCGAGCGGCACGGCCGTGAGCGTAGGCGCGCCGGTGCGGCGAACAACGGCAGGGGCCAGGGCGGTGCAGGGGCGGCGAATGGGTTTCAATAGAACGTCAGGCAGAGTGCAGCGAAGCACCTCGCTCGCCACCACTAATCAATACGATTGACATGGCACGCGAGGTGCCTCGCTACGCTCGGCATTAAGAGCTGAATACGCAGCGGGAAAGGCAACTTACGCCGCCTGCTGGCTCTGCTCGCCAAGCTGAGCCAGGTGCCGGGCGCGGGCATCGTCGTGCATTTGGCGCACCAGGGGCATGAGCTCGCTGATGCGGCAGCAGCACGACACGCGGGCTACTTTATCGGAGGTGGCCGTGCGAACGGGCTGGGGCTGGCGGTGAATGATTTTCATGACGGAGAAAAAAATGTCGTTTTGCACGCCGCCCAAGCTGCTTTTCTGCAGCGGTGGCTGGCCGTTCGAAAAAAGGGAGTCGTAATTCATAGCTACTAAGAAGCTTGCGCGAACAAATCCAACTGCTGCGTGACCAAGGCCGAGCGCACCGAAGCGCCCCCGAACAAAATCTGGCGGCGCACCTGCTGCTCGCTCAGCTCGCCGATGATGGGCTGGTGCTCGCCCTGGCAGGTGAGGAAATACTTGGCGCGCTTCAGCACCACGCCCAGCTGGCGCAGGGTTTCCATGTTGAGTGAGGCGAAGCGACGGGCGGCCACAATGCGCTTGGCCGAGCGGGCGCCCACGCCGGGAATGCGCAGTATCATTTCGTACTCAGCCGTGTTCACATCCACCGGAAACACGTGGCGGTTGCGCAGGGCCCAGGCCAGCTTGGGGTCAATCTCGAGGTCGAGGTGCGGGTGGGCAGGGTCGAGAATTTCATCGGCCTGGAATCCGTAGAAGCGCATCAGCCAGTCGGTTTGGTACAGGCGGTGCTCCCGGATAATGGGCGGCTGCGTGACTTGCGGCAGGCGGGCGTCGTCGGTCACGGGAATGTAGCCGGAGTAGTAGACGCGCTTCAGCCCGTAGCCCTGGTAGAGCGAGTCGGTGAGCTTGATGATTTGCAGGTCCGTTTCGGCGCTGGCCCCCACGATAAGCTGCGTGCTTTGGCCGGCCGTGGCGAAGGCGGGCACTTTTTTGAACAGCGCCTTCTCTTCTTTATTTTGAATGATGCCGTCCCGAATCTGGCCCATGGGCGTCAGAATCTCCTGGTAGTTTTTCTCCGGCGCCAGCGTGGTCAGGGCCAGCTCCGACGGCAGCTCAATGTTCACGCTAAGGCGGTCGGCGTACAGGCCGGCTTCGGCAATCAGCTCCTCGCTCGCGCCCGGAATGGTTTTGACATGGATGTAGCCGTTGAACTTGTGCTCGGTGCGCAGCTTTTTCACGATGCGCACGAGGCGCTCCATGGTGTAGTCGGGGCTCGAGAAAATGCCGGAGCTCAGGAACAGCCCTTCGATGTAGTTGCGGCGGTAGAAATTGATGGTCAGGTCCACCACTTCGTCCACGGTGAAGGCGGCGCGCTTCACGTCGTTCGAGCGGCGCGACACGCAGTAAGCGCAGTCGAAAATGCAGTGGTTGGTCAGCAAAATCTTCAGCAAGCTCACGCAGCGGCCGTCCTCGGTGTAGCTGTGGCAAATGCCCATGCCTTCGGCGTTGCCGAGGCCTTTGTTCTCGTTTTTGCGCTTGCCGCCGCTGCTGCTGCACGAAGCATCGTACTTCGCGGCATCAGCTAATATGCTTAGTTTCTCTTGAATGCGCTCGTTCATGAGGAAGGGCTTGCTTTCGGGCTTAAAAGTAATAAACAGCGGCCAAATTGGCGCTAGTTCTTAAGCTAATTTTTTTGGTAATAGTTTCTTTTTATTGAAAAATAAAGGAGGAGCTATTTCTTATTCTTTAGCAAAAACCGCCTGGCTTGGCGCTGGCTGGCAATGGGCGGGTTTTCGGGTGGCGGGGAGAGTTAACTGCGGCCATTTCGGTGGCGCGGATGGTCGGCAGGCTCCTTTTCGTAATTTGCAGCGTTGCGCCCCATTATGAGCTTTCGTCATTGTTTCTTATTTGCACTGCTCTGGCTTGGTTTGGGGGCTGGGCAGGCGCAGGCGCAGAATTTTGACCCCCGCTCGGCGGTGCCGCCCGATTCGCTGGTGGCCAGCGAAGAAATCCTGCCCCACCGGGCCGACTCCCTGCGCCAACGCTTCGACGACGAGCGCATGCTCAGCCGGCTCAAGGCGTATTCGCGGCGCAAAACCATTGCCGGCCGCGCCATTTCGGCCTTATTCGACTTCACCCAGCGCCAGGAAGAGCGGGCTGGCCTCGACGTGGTGCTCCTAGACCGGCAGTTCGACAGCCACAGCTTCAAGGTGGTGCGGCGGGTTGATATTCAAACCTTGGACTCGTTCGGCTACAGCCTCACCGATTCGACCAAGCTGCCGCGCACGTTTTGGGAAAAGTCCGGCAACACGCTGCACATCAAAACGGCCCGCTCGCGGGTGAGGCAGGTGCTGCTATTCCGGCCCGGCCAGCTGCTGGAGCCCCAGGCCCTGGCCGAATCGGAACGCCTGCTGCGCCAAACACCCGAGATTCTGGACGCCCGCGTGCTGGTGAACGAGCAAACTTCGACCCGCGACAGCGTCGACATTCAGGTGCTGACTACGGATGTATTCAGCATCACGGCCGGCTTTGAGTTGGGCTCGGCCACGGCGGGGCGCATCACCCTCGGCGACGAAAACTTCCTGGGCATGGGCCACCAGCTCAAAAACTCCTACCGGTACGGGCGGAACCTGGCCCCGAACGGCCCCGACATTCCCCAGCAGTGGGCCTACAATGGCAGCTACACCGCGCCTTTTCGGAATTTTGTGTACGCCCAGGCCAACTACCGCAACGAGTACAACTACCGCTCCGGTGGGGTGGCGGTGCAACGCGATTTCTATTCGCCCAGCGCCCGCTACGCCGGAGCCCTCAGCCTGAACGCCTTCGACCAGCACATCGCCCTCGTGCCCACGGCCGAAGGCCAGCTCATTACCTATTACCCGCTGCGCTACACCGTGCAGGACGCCTGGGTGGGGCGCGCCCTGCGCCTGCGCTCCTACGACCTGGGATACGAAAACCCCGGCCGTATCATCGTTTCGGCCCGGGCCTACAACCTCCGCTACAGCGCCGTGCCCCAACCCGATACGAGCGTCCACTTTCCCACGCCCCCGCCCGACTTCCGCAACAGCACCCTGCTGCTGGGCACGGTGGGCTACTCGGTGCGCCGCTATTATAAGGACCGGTACCTGTTCGGCTTTGGCCGCACCGAGGACGTGCCCACCGGCACGCTGGTCAGCCTCACGGCCGGCTACGACCTGAGTGGCGCGGTGCAGCGCCGCTACCTGGGCGTGCGCATGGCAGCGGCGGCGTTCAGCACGCGCAGCGGTTACCTCTACGGCGCGGTCGATGTAGGCGGGTTTCAACTCATGAACACCGAGCGCAGTTGGGAGCAGGGCCTGCTTTCTACCGAGTTCACGTCGTTCACCAAACTCTACCACTTTGGCAACTGGCAGTACCGGCATTTTCTCAGCAGCCGGGCCACCGTGGGCCTCAACCGCCGGCCCGGCGAGCAGCTCCAAGGCATCACCGACGCCCGCGGGCTGCGGGGGTTTGCGCCGGCCCAACCCATTTTTGCCACCAGCCGCTTTGTGGTCAATTACGAAACTACCTTGTTTACGCCGCTCTCCCTGCTGGGCTTCCGCCTGGCGGGCCTGGCCTTTGCCGATGCGGCCTGGATTAGCGACAAGCCCCGGGGCGGCTCGCCCTTCAGCGGCGGGGCACCCTACACGGGCTTTGGCCTAGGCTTGCGGTTTCGCAACGAATTCACGGCCCTGCGCACCTTTCAGCTGCTGATTGGCTACTACCCGCGCGGACTGAACACCGCCAACGGCATCCGCATGTTCGAAACGGCCCGCGAAACCGTCACCTTTACCGATTTTGGCCTCGGCCAACCCGGCACCGGGCTCTATCAATAAGAACGATAAAGCGCTGTCTCAGCAATAAAAAAGCCCCAAACCTGGCATCAGGACTTGGGGCTTTTTTATTGCTGAGACGGCGAAAAACCAGCGCTATAAATTAAAGGAAATGGGCACGGTGCAAGCCACCCGCACGGGCTCGCCGTTCACGCGGGCAGGCACCCAGGCGGGCATCAGCCACACCAAGCGTAGGGCCTCGTCGTTCAGGCCGTTGCCCGGGCCGCTCACCACGTGCGCGTCCTGCACCTTGCCTTCGGCGTTGAGGATAAAATTGACCAACACGCGGCCGGAAATGCGGCGCTGCAGGGCTTGCTGCGGGTACCGGATGGACTTGCTCAGGTATGCGGCAAAGGCTTTGTCGCCGCCCGTAAACTGGGGCCGCACCTCGGGGTTCACGTACACCGAATCGGGGTACACGGCCGGCCGAACCTTCGCCGGCACCGACGTCAGGGGGACGGCCGACGAAACTGGCGCCTCTTCCCCTACTCGGGCCAGGGCCTGGCCTTTGGCAGCGGATGCAGACATACCTGCTATCGTAGCCAACAGAACAATAACGCGTAGCGAGTGCAGCATAACAGTAGAAATTTAGGTGAAACGCAAAAAGCAGAAGGGAAGAATGGAAGTATACCAACCAACGAATATTACTTGGTCAGGGTTTTAGCAAATTGTCTTTTTATTATAATATCGAAAAATTAACCGGAAATAATGTAATAAGCGCTAATAGAACTTTGTACTACAGGCCGCCTTGTTTGCTATGCAATATAAGGCTTCAATACACTTTTACCAATATTATCTTTTTGTGTTTTTGCATTTACCCAGTTCGCAAATGCAATTCGTCGCATCAAATAAATATTACTTTTCAAATAAACCCACATAACCATTGCGGGATTATGGAAACCCTTTTACCTTTGCAATCGTTAATCGACGATAAACATAATTAACAATCAAATGGCACTTCATAAGCGCGAGCAATTCACCGCTGCCGAACAGGAAATTGCGCTAATAGCAAAAGCCCTGGGGCACCCGGCGCGGGTGGCCATTCTGCAACTGCTGGCCCGGCGCCAGTCGTGCGTGTGCGGCGAGCTGGTGACGGAGCTGCCCCTGTCGCAAAGCACCGTGTCGCAGCACCTCAAGGAGCTGAAGGCCGCGGGCCTGGTGCAGGGCGAAGTGGACGGCCCGCGCGTGTGCTACTGCATCGACCGAGCGGGCTGGGACCGCGCCCGGCTGCTCATGGCCGGCTTGCTGGCCGAACTACCACCGCCCGCCGCCAATGGCTGCTGCTGATATTTTTTCAGGTTTTACGCTTTCACCTTTTAACCCAGTACGTCATGAAAATCTCCGAGATGAAACAGACCTTGCCGGGGCTGGCGGCCGTTAATTTCAGGCTGCCGGATGGCACTTACCTGCCGGCCCATTTCCACGTAACGGAAGTGGGCTTGGTAACCAAGCATTTTATCGATTGCGGAGGCGTGGAGCGGCGCGAAACCGCGGCCAACTTCCAGCTCTGGGAAGCCGGCGACTATGACCACCGACTCGCGCCCCAGAAGTTTCTGCACATCCTTGACCTTTCGGCCAAAATTCTGGGCCGTGACGACCTGGACATTGAAGTGGAATACCAGCAAGACACCATCGGCAAATTTGGGCTCGCCTTCGATGGCCAAGACTTCGTGCTGACCGCCAAACAAACCGCTTGCCTGGCGCAGGACGCCTGCGGCATTCCGAACGACCTGCTCGCACTGCCCCAGCTGCAAACCGCGTGCTGCTCGCCGGGCGGCGGGTGCTGCTAAACTGAAATGGGCGCGGTGCAGGATTTCAGCACCGCGCCCATTGCCCTCTTTCGTGAAGTTTCCTATCCGAACCTACTTGCCCGTTGCTCCATGACGATTTTGCCACTCACTCATGACCATTGGCCTGCTGTTCTGGCCATTTATTCCCAGGGCATTGCTACAGGCAACGCCACCTTTGCCACCGACCTGCCCACTTGGGAAACCTGGGACCCCGGCCACTTGGCCCACAGCCGGCTGGTGGCCACCAACGCCGCCGGGCAGGTGCTGGGCTGGGCCGCGTTGAGCCCGGTTTCGGGGCGCTGCGTGTATGGCGGCGTGGGCGAGGTGAGTGTGTACGTGGCGGCCGAAGCCCGCGGGCAGGGCGTGGGCCAGCAGCTGCTGGCGGCGTTGGTGGCGGAGTCGGAAGCCCGGGGCATGTGGACCCTGCAGGCCGGCATATTTCCTGAGAATGCCGCCAGCGTGAAGCTGCACGAAGCGCAGGGCTTCCGGGTGGTGGGCCGGCGCGAAAAAATAGGGCAGCTGGCCGGCGTGTGGCGCGACACCCTGCTGCTGGAGCGCCGCAGCCCGGTGGTGGGCGCTGCCGCCACGCCGGCATGAGCAATTTACCGCTGCGCCAATGCCTGCTAGCGGAAACGTTGGGCACGGCGGGGCTGCTGCTGTTTGGCACCGGCGCCGTAGTTGTGAACGAGCAAACCCAGGCCCTTGGCCACGGCGGAATAGCCGCGGCCTTTGGGCTGGTGGTCTTCCTATTAATTCAAAGCCTGGGGCCCGTGAGCGGCTCGCACGTAAACCCGGCCGTTACCATTGGCTTTTGGGTGGCGGGGCGGTTTCCGGGGCGGCGGGTGCTGCCCTACGTAGCGGCCCAACTGATGGGAGGCGTGCTGGGCAGCGGGCTGGTGGCTTTGGTGGCGGCACCGGGCTCCGGGCTGGGCGCCACGCGGCCAGCCCACACCGCCCTGGAGGCGCTGGGCGTTGAAACCGTGCTTACGTTCTGGCTCATGCTGGTGATTTTGCGCGTCACGGCGGGCTCGAAAGAGCAAGGCTTGTTGGCGGGCTTGGCCATCAGTGCCACCGTCGGGCTCGAGGCCTTAGTGGCCGGGCCGCTGAGCGGGGCGTCCATGAACCCAGTCCGCTCCCTGGCCCCGGCACTGGTTGGGGGCCACTTGGAGGCGGCCTGGGTGTACATCGTGGGGCCGGTGGCGGGCGTGCTGCTGGCCGTGCTCTGCGACCGAGTGCTGCGCATTCAACCGCCAATTACAGCCACCGAGCCCGCTAGCGCCTGAGGTGATACGAGCTGACAACATTACCATTGCTGCCGCTTCCATCTGATTGCACCCTAATAATTCCTTTCTATTTATGCCAGCTCTTAAAAACGTCCTCGTGCTCTGCACCGGAAACTCCTGCCGCAGCCAGCTCATGCACGGCTACCTCGCCCGGCTGCTCGATGGGAAAGCCAACGTGTACAGCGCGGGCATCGAAACGCACGGCGTCAACCCCAAAGCCATTGCGGTGATGCGGGAGGATGGCATGGACATCAGCCACCACACCAGCAACCACGTAGATGAATACGCGAGTGTGCCGTTCGATTACGTCATTACCGTGTGCGACAACGCCCGGGAGGCCTGCCCGGTGTTTCCGTCGTCGGCCACCACGCTGCACCACAATTTTCCCGACCCAGCCAAGGCCACGGGCACACCCGAAAAAATAATGAATGAATTTCGGGCCGTGCGCGACCAGGTGAAAGCCTACGCTGATAACTTCACCCGTCAGTACTTCCACTAACCCGCTTTTCCCCTGC
Organism: Hymenobacter jeongseonensis; assembly: GCF_015694725.1. Classification (GTDB taxonomy): domain Bacteria; phylum Bacteroidota; class Bacteroidia; order Cytophagales; family Hymenobacteraceae; genus Hymenobacter; species Hymenobacter jeongseonensis. The sequence continues at coordinate 519,532 of NZ_JADQDQ010000002.1, forward strand.
GCCATGGCCACACTGCTCGTTCTGACTGATTTCACGCCCGCGGCCGACCAGGCCCTGCGTTATGCGACGGTGCTGGCCGCTTCGCTCGAAGCCCGGCTGCTGCTGCTGCACGTGGAGCCCACGGGCCTGCTGAACCCCAACGCCTTCACGGGCAAAAACCCGGAGCGCTCGGAGCCCGAGATTCAGGCCCTGCTCGACCAGCGGTGCGCCCGCGCCGAACGCAGTGGCGTGGGCTGTGGCAGCGAGATGACGAGTGGCAGCATCGCCGAGGCCGTGGCTACCGCCGTGCGCCGGCACAGCGCACTGCTGGCCATCGCCGGCAAGCCCAACACCGAGGAAACGCCCGACGAGCTGGTGGAAAGTGCCGCGCTCAGCCTGCTGCGCGACGCCCCCTGCCCCGTGCTCATCGTGCCCCAGGCATATGCGCACGCCCAGGTTCCGGCCCGGGTGCTGGTAGCGGCCGACCACGAGGCCGTGACCTTCGGGGGCAGCGCCGCAGCGGCCAATACCTTGCTCCGCCACTGGCAGCCCGCCGTGACCGTAACCCACGTGAGCACCTCCGCCCCCGACGCGACCACCGCCCCTGACCTCGCCTTTCCGCAGCTCCTGCTGGGCGGCGTCACCAGCGTGCAGTTGCGCCACGACACCCACCCCGAAGTGGAGCAGGGCATCCTCGCGGCCCGTGCCGCCGTGCACGCCGACTGGGTGGTGCTCATTGCCCGGCACCACAGCCGGCTGAGCCTGATGTTCAACAACAGCGTCACGGCCCGGGTCATATTTCACAGCTCAGTGCCAGTGCTGGTGGTGTCCGAAGCATAAGCGCAGCCGCGGCGCCCTGCCCGGTTCCACCAGCCTACGCCACCGAGGTGCTGGCGGGCGGCGCCGGGCCGGGCGAGCGGCGGTTGCCTTGGCTCCTATTATTGGCGGAGGGTGCTCGGCAGATGCGATGAAGGCTCAATGTGCTGAATGCCGTGGTCGGTATAGTCCGGGGAAAATGGAAGCCGACTTACCCGAAACCAATCACTGAAATTCTCCAGGGGGTTTTGCACCACATGCTTGTATGGTGCATTGCGCAGTTTTTCTTTTAAGAAAGTGGGTAGAGCAATTTAAGCGGGCATTGGACTCAATATAGTTGGATAGATTTCCAAACTTAACACCAGAAGTACCCGCCGCGCCTAGCCCAGCTGCACCAGTCGCGTTACCTCCTGGCTGGGCCCGATGGTGGCCACGCTGCCCGCGTTGAAGCGCAGAAAATCGGCCTCCACGCCATCGGAAAAGATGACGCCGCCGGTGGGCATCAACGACTCGACGTGCAGGGGCTGGCTGGCGCGCAGCCGCCCGGCCACCAAGCCGCACTGCGTGCGCTGGCTGCGAAAGGGCTCGCGCACCACAAATAGCAGTTCGCCGGGGCGCAAGGGGGGCTGTTCGGCCACGTGCTTGCCACCCAGGAATTCGTCGAGGCCAGCCGTCATGTTGAAGATAGAGCTGAGCCAGCCGGTGCGGCCGGCGGGCGTGGCCACAATGATGCCCGACGAGGAATGCTCCTCGATGGCAGCGTTGAAGGTGAGACGGTAGCGGGCCGAGACGTGCGAGGCCGCCCCGATGAACAGGTCGTTGAAGGCGAGCAGGCGCTGGCCGTCCTGCAGGGTGGCCTGGGCCAGCGGCTGGGTGCGGATGGGCACGTCGGCCCCGCGCACGAGGGCCTGCACGGCGGCGCGGCAGGTGTCGGGGCGGAACGGGAGCAGCACGCCGTCGTAGCGGCTGGGGTCAGGGTTGACGGCCACCAGGGGCCGGCCGCGCACGTACTTGGCGGCGTTGGCCACCAGCCCGTCCTGCCCCACTACCACCACCACCTGGTCATCGGCGAAGATGAAGGAGGGCAGAAATTCGCGGTCCACCACCTTGCTTTTTACCACTTGGCCCAGCTCGCGCTGCACTTGGCTCACCGCGAGGTCGAGGGCAGCTTGTTCGGCTTCGTAGTCGCTGAAGTTGCCCCCAGCGCGCTCCACCACGAAGCGAGCCTGGGCGGCGGTGTTGTAGCGGGCCTTGAGCTGTTCGAGCCGGGTTTTGGCCCGCACGATGATGGCGTATTCGATTTTGGGCATTTGGTGGAGGTGAGAAAGCTAATTAGCAGAACGGGGAAATCAGAACGTCATGCTGAGCGCAGTCGAAGCATCTCGCGTGCCGAAGTAAATCAATCGATTGAGTTACTACCACACGCGAGATGCTTCGACTGCGCTCAGCATGACGTTCTTTTTATATTGGATGTCCTCCTCAACGGCGCGTCGGCTTGGGCGCATCGGGTGCCGACGGCGCGGGCGCGTCGCCCATCAGGTTGTCCAGCAAATCGGGGGTGATGTTGAGGGTCCCGATTTTACCGGCGTTCTCGGCCAGCTCGCGGAAGGCCAGGGCGATATTGAGGCGCGGGTCGGGGTTGTTTTGCAGGGCGGTGAGGGTGCGCCAGTCCAAGTCGCGGAAGGGGCGTAGCGTGGCCTCGGTCACGTAGCCCTGGGCGTCGGCGGCCTGGCGCTGGTTGGCGGTTTGCTGGGTGAGGAGGTCCGGCGCGGCTGGCTTCCACGGCGATGTCGGCCTGCACCTGCAACTCGCGCAGCTTGCGGTCGTTGGCGGCACGCTGGAGCTGGGCTTCGGAGCGTTTCTCGTCAATCTGCTTGCGCTTTTCCTCCACCGCGATGTCGGTATTCAGCTCGCTTTCCTTGATGCGGCGCTCCTGCTCTACGGCAAAGTTGCGGCGCTCGTAGATGGCCTGGTCGGCTTCCTGCTGCAGGCGCTCGCGGGCGTCGGCTTCCAGAGCGCGCTCCATTTCCGGGGTGGCTTTCACAGCCAGGATGTTCACGCCCAGCACCTCAATGCCCAACTGGGCCACGGCCGGCGAACTCTGCAGCCCGGCCTGAATCTGCTCCTCGATGAACTTGTTAGACCGGATGGCGTCCTTCAGCGTGAGGCTGTGGGCGTAGGCCGAGGTAGCGGTCTGGGCCTCGTTCACGAGGCGCTGGTTGAGCTTTTCGAGGTCGTTTTTCTTGTAGATGCCCAAGCTTTTCACCGTGAAATCGAGCAGTTCGGCCAGCTGGCGCGGGTCGCGCACGCGGTAGCTGAGCTGGCCCTGGATGGTGATGCTCTGGTAGTCGGCCGTGGTTTCGTTGAAAATGAAGGGCAGGTCGTTGGAGGCCAGCGGCACGGCCGCAATCGAGCTATTGAAGGTGGAGTAGAAGAAGGCCAGCCCGCGCCCCTCGCGTACTACTTTGCCGTTTTTGTACTGGATAACGTAGGTTATCGAATCGAATTTGGCGTACCCAAGACCGAACATAGCGACAGGAAAAGCTGAGCCTCAAACTTACATAAATAAGGGGGTTAGCGTCTCTTGAACGGTTATTTGTTGCGTGTAAATGAACGTCATGCTGAGCGAAGTCGAAGCATCTCTACCGCAGTAGTAATCCAATCCAACCAGATTTACTATTGCAGTAGAGATGCTTCGACTTCGCTCAGCATGACGTTCACGGCGGCCTATGTGGCCTTAATGTCACATTCTGCACGCTTTTCGCCTACTTCCTCCCGACCTTTGTCCCTTCACCCCTTAATACCGCACCTCATGGCCAGCCTTCTCCTCGGCGATTACAACGACCTCGAAGTAGCCCGCGAAACCAGCGTCGGCCTCTACCTCACCTCCGACGACGGCGACCTGCTGCTGCCCAACAAATACATCGAGCCCGGCACCCGCGTGGGCGACGTGGTGCGTGTGTTCGTGTACCGCGACTCCGAAGACCGGCTCATTGCCACCACCCTCCGGCCGTTGGCCCTAGTCAATTCCTACGCTGTGATGACGGTGAAAGACCACGGCCCAGCCGGCGCTTTCCTGGAGTGGGGCCTGGAGAAAGACCTGCTCCTGCCCTTCCGCAACCAGCGGCGCGACCTGCGCACCGGCGAGCGAGTGCTGGTGTACGTGTACCTCGACGAGGAAAGCGACCGGCTGGTAGCCTCCACCAAGTGGAAACAATTCCTGAGCCAGGAGCCCTTCTCCGGCGAGCCCGGCGACGCCGTGCGCCTACTTGTGGCCGATGAAACCGAGCTGGGCTACCCCGTCATCGTGAACGGCACGCACCAAGGGCTTCTGTTTCACAACGAAGTATTCCGGCCTCTGCGCCTGGGCGAGGCCCTGCCGGGCTTCCTGCGCCAGGTGCGGACCGATGGCAAGCTCGACGTACGCCTGCAAAAAGAAGGCTACGGCGAAGTAGAATCGGCCACCGATACGCTGCTCAAAGCTATTCAGGCAGCTCCCGGCGGGCGCTTGCCGCTGGGCGATAAAAGCCTGGCCGAGGACGTGTACCGCCGCGTGGGCATGAGCAAAAAGGTCTTCAAAAAAGCCTTGGGGGCGCTGTTTCGGCAGGGCCTAGTGCTGCTCGAGCCCGAAGCCACGATGCTGAAGTAAAACAGAGAAACACCCCTCATTCTCAAGACGGGGCATGTTTCAGCCAGAGGTTGAAACGGGGGTGGTTGGCTTCGCTGAACTTCGTTTGGGAAGTTGCGCAGCACTGGAATGGCTGTATCGTAACAGGTTTTATATTGCCGGTCAACTCCGCGCCTGAATAGTCGTTCAACGAGTCTTCCCCCGTTCGAACCCTGGGCTCGAACATTCCTTCCTCAACTGAGGAAAGGCGTTTCTGTTTTTGCTTCCTCCAAACTATGCGCAAAACCGCTTTACTCGCCGGGGCCACGGGCCTCATTGGTTCGCACTTATTGCCGCTGCTGCTGGCGTCGGAGCGGTATTCTAAGGTAATAGTGGTGGGGCGCAAGGCGGTGCCGGTGGTGCATCCCAAGCTCACGCAGGTGGTGACGGACCTCGACAAACTGGAAGACGTGCGCCTGCAGCTCATTGCCGACGACGTGTTTTGCTGCCTGGGCACCACCATGAAGCAGGCCGGGTCTAAAGAGGCTTTTTTCAAGGTTGATTTCCTGTATGTGGTGTCACTGGCGGCAATCACGGCCGGCAATTTTGCCTCGCAGCTGATGGTGGTATCCAGCCTGGGGGCCGATGCCGAAGCCGCGGTTTACTACAGCCGGGTGAAGGGCGAAATGGAAGCCGCTGTGCAGGAACTACCGTTTCGGGCCATCCACATTTTTCGGCCGTCGCTGCTCTTGGGCGAGCGGGCGCAGCCCCGCCTGGGCGAGCGAATTGGCGCCGTAGTGCTGGGGCTTTTTAAGCCGCTCATGCGCGGGCCGCTACACAAATACCGCCCCGTGACGGGAGCCACGGTAGCCGCGGCCATGCTGCGCGCAGCCGAGGAAGACGGCGGCGGAATTCGCATCCATTTGTCCGATGAGATTGCGACTGGTGAACGAGCCACGGCGAAAGTTTAGCGCCAGTCGCTTAGTTTTGTCCAAATTTCAGTTACTTACCAGTCATCGTTACATGAAACGCTTACAGTTTATTCTTCTTTTCCTCCTGCTGGCCCTGCCGAGCTTCATGGCCCACGCCCAATCCAAGAAAGGGGGCGGTGGAAGCAGCTCGGGCTATAACACCGGCATTGGCCTGCGCGGCGGCGGCTATTCTTCGGGACTTACCGTCAAGCACTTCCTGAGTGGCAAAAACGGCGTGGCCATCGAGGGCTTGCTCACGACAGAATACAAAGCGCGCGGTATCCGGCTCACCGTGCTCGGCGAGAAGCACCATGGCGTGGCCGATGTGAAAGGCCTGCAGTTTTATTACGGCGCTGGCTTCCATGCCGGGTCGTACCAGGGCCGGTACTACTTCGCCGATTCGCGCTACTACTACAAAGGCCGGAAAGGGGACGTGTACCTGGTGCGCGACTACCGCTTCGACGAAGAAACCTACGTCGCTTTCGGCGCCGACCTGATTTTGGGCCTGGAGTACAAGCTGCCCGATTTGCCTTTCGTGGTGGGGGTTGACTACAAGCCCTTCTTCGACGTTTTCAACGGCTACACCGGCTTCTATAACGATGCGGCCGTGAGCTTGCGCTTCACGTTCTAGTATTCGGCCTTAATTGCGGTCGAGCCTGAAGCTCAGCCGCCCAAGCAATACAAGCCCCGTCAGCTCCTGACGGGGCTTTTTTGTGAATAGGAATTTCTCTATTTATTGCAGCCGCATCTTGTGTTGCGGGGTCTTTCGGCAACATTTCACCTTTGCTCGCCTTTTCTGCATGAATCCCTCGCCGACTCTTTTCTACACCCTTTGCATTGCGCTTCCGGTTGTTGCCACGGCGGTGGCATTGGCAGTTGGCGGCCCGCTGCGCCGGCTGTACGTGGTTGGCAGCCGCTTGCTGCTGGGCGCCCTCATGTTGGGCGGTGGGCTCTACAAGCTGTCCGACAACCACCTACCGGGCCTGATGGGCCCGCCCATGGACCACGCTTTCCTGGCCAAGCACAGCCTGGAAATATTCGGGCAGTTCATCGGCGTGGCGCAGCTGCTGATTGGCTTGCTGCTGCTTTCCGGCCGGTTCGCGCTGCTGGGCGCGGTGCTGCTGGTGCCCATGTGGCTCAACATCATTTTCCTCACCTGGTCGCAGCACTGGACCGGCACCCCTTTCCTCACCACCGGCTTTCTGGTGCTGAACATCGGCCTGCTGCTGCACGACTTCCCGCGCCTGAAGTGGCTGCTCTACCCGCCCGCTGATGCGGCGGCCCTCCGCGCCCAGCGCCTGCAAACCGCCCCACTGCCGGTAGAGCTACTGTGGTGGCTGGGGGCCGCTACCATTGTCGTCGGCAGCCTGCTCTACCCTGTTTCACTGCGCGCCATGACCACGACGATGCTGCTGGGGGTTGTGTTGCTGGTCGGCGCCACCACCTGGCACTACTATTTGAAACGCCAGCGGCTGCCGCAGCCGCCCGTGCCTCAAAAGCAATAAGCATCCAACGCTGTACGTGCTTTCGCCCGCAACCTGCGCGCCAGCAGCGGCGGCCAGTTGCAGAGCATGCTACAGCATCTGAAGACTATTTCCAGCAAATTGGCAGGCATTCAGCAAGTGCTGGCCTACTTAAAAGCCATTTCCTCCCGCTTCGTTTGTCATACTGAACGGAACATCTTATCACGCCACAGCGACTTGGTCAGCGATGGATAGTTGCTTCGCTCCGCTCAGCGTGACAGGAGGCGGTGAATTACCCAGTTGCATTTCGGCTTTGCACCTTGGCGCAAAAGCTGCCCCATTATTGGGAATTAGGATTTTGCTGGCGGAGCACGCTAACAATCTCATTGCATTGCGAAATGAGAATTAGTAACTTAAATAATTCGATACTACAGCCCAGCTAAGTTGCGCCCCCTACTTTTGCCCCATCCTCCACCCTTTCTGCTATGAGCACCTTGATACAGTTTGTTGCCAACCACGACGACCTTTCCACCGACAAAGGCTTCCAGTTCAAATTTCACTGCGACCGGTGCCGCAACGGCTACATGTCGCGGTTTCAGCCCAACGCCATGGGCATTGCCAATAGCTTGCTGCACGCGGCCAGTAGCTTGTTTGGCGGTTTTGGCGGGGCCGAGAATGCGGCTTACCACCTGCAGCGGGCCGTGGGCGGCAAGGCCCACGACTCGGCCATGGAAACGGCCGTGGCCGAGGGCAAGCAGCACTTCAAGCACTGCACGCGCTGCGGCCACTGGGTGTGCCCCGAGGCCTGCTGGAACGCGGCCGCTGGCCTTTGCGAAGACTGCGCCCCCGACGAGCAGGAGGAGCTGCGCGCCCAGCAGGCCCAGGCCACCAGCGAGCAAATCCGCACCAAAACCCGCGAGCAGGACTACACCAAAGCTATCGACTTCACGAACCGCGACGGGCTGGTGCAGTGCCCCAACTGCCAGGCCAAACTGGCCCCCGGCCAGAAATTCTGCCCCCAGTGCGGCACCCCCAACGCCGCTGCCCAACCCAAGGAACGGTTCTGCACCGGCTGCGGCGCTTCTCTCAAGCCCGACCAGAAGTTCTGTGCCGAATGCGGCACCAAAAACTAGGCACCGAAAGGCAGCAAAGCGCCCGTTTGCATCGAAGTTGTTCGGGGAAAACAATAAAACAACCCATTCCGAACGGCAGGACGCTGTGTTAATTTTCCTAGCTGCTTCATTCTAAATTCTCTTGCCATGGCTACGGTGAAGCCCATCCTCCGCATTTTTGACTACTCCAAAGCGCTGGAATTTTACCGGACCTGGCTGGGCTTTCGGATAGATTGGGAGCACCGCCCGCAGGGCAGCCCGGGCTACCTGCAAGTATCGCGCGACGACGTGGTGCTGCACCTGTCCGAGCACCACGGCGACTGCTCGCCCGGCGCCCGGGTCTTCATCGACGACTTTGCCGACCTCACCGCGTTTCACCAGCACTTGCTGGCCCAGCACTACCATTATAACCGCCCTAGCCTGTTTTCGCCTTTCTACGACCCCACGGCGCTGGAAATGACCGTCACCGACCCATTTGGCAACCGCCTCACTTTCGTAGAACGGCGGTAGGCGGGCGCCCCAGCGAGTAGTTAGGCTTTGCCTCCGGCCAGAAAACGACCAATGGCGCGCACGTAGCCTTCGGCGAAGAACGTTTCGGTTAGTTTTTCCTGCGCACCGAGGTGGCCGCAGTCGATGGCGAGGAGTTGGCGGCGCTGGCTTCGGCGGGCGCCCTGCACCACGGCGGCCGAATCGGCCAGGGGCGTGTTTTTGTCCTGGATACCGGCGATGAGCAGCCACGGGCAGCGCACCCGGGCCGCCACCCGCGGGTAGGCCGCCGCTTCGGCGGGCAGCGTCACGGTTTTGTTGAAGGCGGCCTTTTGGTAGGCCACCACGCCCGGCAAGTCGCCGGGGTAGCCTTCTGTGACGAGGAAATCGGGCTTGGCGCGGGCCGCTACTTCCGACCCAACCAGGGCGCCCATCGACAGGCCCAGGATGCCCACTCGGTCGCGGGGCTGCAATCGCCGGGCCTCGGCCAGTGCAGTGCGCAGGTCAATGGCAAACTCTTCGTAGTACAGCCGCTGCCGGTCGAGCACCACAGCCTGGCTGTGGCCGAAACCGCGGTAGTCGAACAGCAGCGAGCCGTAGCCGGCCTCGGCCAGCGCCCGCGCCGTGTAGATGTTGCTGGACATGTTGTAGGAATCGCCGCCGGCCACGACCACCGTGGTGTGCTGGTCGGTGGCCTGGGCCGAGGGCTCAATCAGCCAAGCCACCAGCTTCACGCGGTCGGGGGTGGTCATCTCCACTTGCCGGTACTTCAGGCCCAGGGTATCGGGCGTGGCCCACCACGCGGCCACGGGCCGGATGGCAAAGGCGGGGGCGGCGGCGAGCAGCGTCAGGCACAGCAGAAGGAAGCGGACCATAGAACGAGGAAATAAGAGCGAATAGCCCGGCACCATGCCCAGGCGTTGCACAGACCCCGCCCGCCCACCGACGTTGCACTGACTGCCCGGCAAGCCGCGGCAGAGCAGCTGGAGATACTGCTATTGGCCGACTTACGCTGTGCGCAAGCAGCAAAAAGCTCCACCAGTATCTGGCGAGGATTTTTAATTAAGGCTTTTATTTTCTTGGCAGATTCTCTGCTTTAATAACCCTGCCGCTTCCTTCGTTTCCACCAGCCGCTCGGCACCTTTTGATTCTCGCTAACGGCCTGCTTCTCCCAGACTGAACCTTGAATAAAGGCAATTGCTCGCTCCACCTAGTAAGAACGTGTTTGGGAATTGTCATGCTGAGCTGGTCGAATCAGCTCTTCCGCTTCATTTAGAGTTTTCTCAACGAAGCGGGAGAGCTGATTCGACCAGCTCAGCATGACAAAAACAACGTTTTTGCAAAGTCTCAAACACGCTCCAAGCTCCAGAAAATCAGCTCTAAGCAGCCTTTCGCAAACTTTGAAAGTCAAACGAATTTCTTGAAATCACGCAGCCAGGCAAGGGTTCACTTTCAGGTCAGTCAGCATATCCTTACACCTCGTGGGAGTCGTTCAGGAAAACGAGGGTCTAGTTGATGTGGCCATTTGGAGTTAGGAAACTCATAGAAGTTCTACTGCCTGGCTGGTGATTTTTTGACAATCCACATGCAACACGGGCAAGTGGTCGATGGCGAGTAGCACTTTCTGCCGGCCCTGTTCGCGCTCGAAATCTGCTTGCGGCAGCAGGCGACATTCGTCCAGTTGGTAGCCAAGTTCCAATTGGCCGGATTTGCTTAACACCGCCTCAATGAGCCGGTGCACCCCCTCCACGTCCGCCCCGTGGCGGATGCCCGAGAGCACGACCTGTTCGCGGCGGTGGGAAAACCGGTTATTCGTGAATGACACGAGCAATAGCGTCAGCCGCAAGCGACCTGCCGTTGCATCGAACACGAACTGCTCCACGACCGCGTCGTGCAAGGCAGCAAAGAAGGCGGGCGTGACCGGGAGAAAGGGCATCGTACGAAGGTAGCCCAGTGCTTCAGCCACTAGGCTAAACGCGGGCAAGCCTTTTATTGAAAAGGTAGAATTTCTAGACGAAGCGCTACCATCTCCTCCCCATATATTTCACAAAAAAAAGTCCCGCCAGCAACTGGCTGGACTTTCTGTTACTCCTGTGGCTTAGGTGGCGGGCGTTGTGGGCAGATTGCCTTTCTGGTCGTTCCCGCCCAACACAATCAGCTTGGTGTAGCCTTGGAAGCGCAGTCACACCTCGTGCTTGTCGGACGAATTCTGGCAGGGCTTGAACTACACCCGGATTTGCTGGAGCAGGTTGTTGTTGCGGGCCAGCAGGACGGTAAGCGTTTTGCGGTCGGTGGCACTGGCGCTACAGCACCATTTGCTGCGAATGCTGCAGCGCGTCGCGGCTGTGCTCGAAGTAGCACGTCTCCACCCCCGCCTGTTTGATTTCGGATAAGGCCGCTTCGGCGGCGGGCCGGCCCCCGGCGTGCACCTGCCGAATGTACACCGCCCGCACCCGGCCCGGGTAGCGCTTCACCACGGCCGCATAGATGCCGGGGTCCTGCTGCGAATCATCGCCGAGAAGCACGAAATGCTGGCCGGGGCAGGCTGCGAAAATGCGCACAATGCGGTCGAGCTTGGTGGCGTGTTTATTTTGGCCCGACTGCGCGAGCTGGCTCAAACGTTTGAGCTGGCTGAGCTGAAACACGCCCTTGGGCATGTGGTGGTGGGCCGCAAACTCCACAATAAAGTCGTAGAGGTTCCACTCGCTGCTACTCACATAGAAGAAGGCATTGGGCCGCGCGGGCGTGGCCGGGCCAGCTTGCGCCAGCCACTGGTAGTGGGCCGCCACGTCGGCAAAAGGAGCCCGGCTGCGGGCGTTGCGGCTCAGCAGCACCCACAGCCGCTGCCAGCGCGTGGCCGAGTGCGACACCAGAAACGTGTCGTCGATGTCGGAGATGAAAGCGTAGGGCGTTTCGTAGGGCACGTGCACCTCGGCGGTGACATGGGCCAGCCGGGCGCCGGTTTCGGTATCCAGCAGCTCGGCCATGGCCGGGTGCCAGCCGGCTGGCAGGGGAGCCGGCACCGGCACTTCCACCCGAAAGAAGCCGTCGGCGTCGGTGCGGGCGCCCACGGTGTGGCCGCCCACGGTCACGCGCACCGGCACATCGGCCCAGGGCCGCACCAGAAACAGCCGCAGCAAGCCCCAGGCATTGGCCCAGAAATTCACCCGCTCGTACCGGCGCGCCAGCGGGCTCTGCCGGAAAGCGTGACCCTGCACCACCACGCAGTCGGGGCTGCCAAAGCCGCGGTACAGTTTCAGCGTGGGTTGCCGGGTGAGGCGGAACCGGGAGAGGAGTTTTTCGGTCATCAGAAGCAGAAGTTCGGCCGGGAAGGGAGGAAACCCCGTTACGAAGGAGTGAGCGGATTGGATGAGTTGGGTATCCTGGTGCCTTTCGACTCCTGTTGCTCTTCGTTATAAAAAGCAGAAGGTCATGCAGAGCGCAGCGAAGCATCTTGCGTGCTACCACTAATCCATTTTACTGATTGAATTACTCCCCCACGCGAGATGCTTCGCTGCGCTCTGCATGACGGATAATAGCTTAACATATTTGCCCATGCCCTCCCCTTCTTCTCCCCTACGCTTCCTCTTTGTAGTAAACCCGGCCTCGGGCAGCGCCGAGAAAACGGACTGGCACAAGACCATCCGCGAGTACTTTGAGCCCCTGCCCCACACTGCCGAGGTGCTGGAGCTCACCGGCCAGGACGACGGCGCAGCCCTCAAAGCCCGCATCGAAAAAGACCACCCCCACCGCCTCGTGGCGGTGGGTGGCGACGGCACCGTGAAAATCGTGGCCGAGCAGGCCATTGCTGCCAACCTGCCCCTGGCCGTGCTGCCCGCGGGCTCCGCCAACGGCATGGCCAAGGAGTTAACCCTGCCCCTGGACCCCACGCAGGCGCTGGACATCGCCGTGCATGGCCAGGAGAAGGAAGTGGACGTACTCTACCTCAATGGCTCCGACCTCTGCCTGCACCTGAGTGATATTGGCATGAACGCGCAACTGGTGCGCCACGCCCAACGCCAGAACTGGAGCGGGATGCTGGGCTACGCGCGGGCCGCGTTCTGGTCGTTGCTGCGCCGACGCCTGATGCGCGTCCGCATCCAGACGGATGAGGGCGAAGTGGAGCGCACTGCCTTCATGGTGGTGCTGGCCAACGCCCGCGTCTACGGCACCGGCGCCACCATCAACCCCGACGGCGATGTGTCCGACGGCAAGTTTGAAGTGGTGGTGCTGCGCCGCCTGGTAGGCCGCGAGCTACTGAAAATGTTCTGGCGCTTCCGCCCCTTCGACCCCAAAGCCGTGGAAATCTTCTGCACTACCTCCGTGAATCTGGAAGTGCGGCGGCGCGTCGACTTTCAGGTCGATGGCGAGTACCGAGGCCGCACCAGCCACGTCGAAGCCGAGATTAAGCCCGGTGCGCTGCGCGTGCTGGTGCCAACTGAACAGCAAGCATAAAAAACTCCCCTCCTCGGTAAGAAGGGGAGTTTATCATCCTACCCAGCTATTTCTTCTTGTCCTTGAGCGGGTCGTGGCCCCAGTTCATGAGAGAGTAGCGCCAGCGGGAGGTTTCTACGTCGGCGGTGTGCTGGGGCTCCTGCGCCGAGTGGCGGCTCACATAGCTGTGCACCTTGTGCATGTGGGCTTCGTCGTCGGGCGTGAGGTCGGCTTTTTTCTTGTGCAGAATGTCGATGATGCGTTCGCCGGAATGATGGCCAATGCTGGTGCCATCGCCGCTGTCTTGGCCTACGGACTTGGATTCATCGGTTTTCAGCCATTTCTCCAACTCCGAGGCCGTCATGTTGACGTCCTTCTTGAAGGCGGCGTGAATGTCGTCTGGCTTGGGTGCTGTTGCCATAGTAATGAAGGAATTAGTGGAAGGAAATGTGGACAGAAATAACCAGCGAGCCGCCAGATGGTTAGGCAAAAACAAAAGCCCTTGCCTCCGAAACGGAAACAAGGGCTAGTGAAAAAGGCCAGGGCTGCAACCCCGTTTCCTCCTCCTAGGGGTTGGTGAGCTGCCCCATGAACAGAATGGCGTTGGATTCCTTCTCCCGAATGAGGAACAGGAAGGGCCGGTCGACCTGCACCACGGGCGGCACCGACGTTCTGATGATGCCGATGGACGTCACGGCCGCGGCTTCGGTGCCTTCCTCATTCACGTCCAAGTACGTTTTGTGCATAACGCTGCTGATGGACAGCCCACCGGAATTACCGGCCAGCATGCGACCGAAATTGGCCTGATTCGAGAAAGCCACGCCCATGCCCAGCTGCGTGAGGACGTCGTTGAGTTCCTGCTTGTATTCGAGCCGAAACTTGGGCAGGCGCAATTCCAGCGTGGTGGTGTCGGCCGCGGCCAGCCAGGTGGTGAGTTGGGCCTGGGTGAGGCGGCCGGCCACGTCGCTGAGGGTGGCCTTGCCCTCGGGCACCACCAGGGTCATGCTGAAGTGGCGGTCGCCGTAGGGCAGGTCGATGAGCTGCTGTTGGCCATCGGAATAGAGGCGGTACTTGCCCTTGGTGAGGCGCATCATGTCCACGGTGCGGGCTTGGCCGTTTTCGAGGGTGAAGGGCGCCGGGCGCGTCTGCTGCGGGTCGAAGCGGTAAGTCCAGCTGCCTTTAAAGTAGAGGGCGTTGATTAAGTACAGGACATCGTTGGCCGTGGTCTGGTCCACAATGCTTGTAATCTTGCCCTGGGTTTTGGTGTTCACCCAGTTGTTAATGGCGTCTTTGGCCGTGGGCGAAGCGAAATTGACGCTTTGCACCGTGGCCTCGAACGCCGCCTGGTTTTGCTGCACAAACGGGGCCGCCAGCGGGTACTGCTGGCCGTGCCAAATAGAGTTGGCCGCGTTGAATTTCACCTGGTTGTCCACGCCCGTGAGCAATTCAAACAATGACTTAAACGAGTCGTTGATTTCGGCATCGGTTTGCGGCGTGAAGCCCAACGTCTGCTTCATGTCGGCTTTGGTGCTGCCGTCGGCCCCGTTGTAGGCCATGGTGAGCGCGGCCGAAATGCTGAGCGGCGACACGCACATGTTTTCGGTAGGAGCCCCGCTGCGGAGCTTGGCAAACGCCCGAAACGCAAAATCGTTGGAGCTGGAAACGGTGCTTTTTTCAGCGGCCGTGAGCGGGCGCATCGGAATTTCGGCCGCGTCGGGCACTACGTCGGCATTTTTTTGGCAGGACCCCAGCAGCAGCGAACCGGCCGCCACGCAAAGCAACGCCGACCGGTATAAGGCAAACGACACAGACATAAAAAGCAGAATTTGGGTGAGGAATGGGAGAAAGATGCCCCAGCCGGGGCCGCCAAACTCCTGACCGGCGGCATGCGCCGAAGGTTGCAGCACCGTTTTCCTGCCAAGCGTCGCGCTTCGCAATTGCGCACTTCTTCTGCGTGCTCTACTTCCTAAACGCCATTTTTTGGGGTTGCTAGCCGCGCTTCAAGCCCAACCGCTCCACGGTTTCGCCCTCAAAGTCGAACTCGATGAGTATGGCCGGCTCGTCGCCCACCACCCAGCCGTCGTGGCCCGGGGCGATGGCCACGGCCTGCGGCGCCACAAACTTCTCAATGGTGCCGTCGGCGTACTGAATGTCGAACTCGCCACTGGCCAGGAAGCCCACATGAGCGTGCATGCAGAGCGGTGTGCCCACCATCTCCTTCAGGTTTTTGGACCACCGAAACCCCTTCGGGTACACAATGCGCTTGACGCGGGCGTTGCCGGTCTGCACCACATCGACGATTACACCGCCTACTTCGCGGCGCGTGGCGCCCTTCATGGGGCTCAGGAGCGGGTTCGTATTCATGCCTCAACTTACAAATTAAAAACCAGTTACTTGAGTCCTCCTATTTGCGCAAGCTTGTTTTGTAGTTGCCCACCGCTGCCCCAAAAAAGCCCCGCTGCTGCGGCAGCGAAGCTTCTCAAGAGCCTTTTTGGCAAATTGCACGCAGCTATTTTAAAGGGGCGGCTACTACGGCGGTGTTGGCGGGCAGCGGAATCTCGCGGGAGGTTTCGAAGGTGCCGGGCTCGGCGGCGGTTTCCTCCACGCGGCGCTGCACAATGCGCAGGCGGCGGCCGTCTACGTTCAGCACGGCCAGGTCGGAGCTGGTGCCGGAAGCGGCGTGGTAGCTACGAAACCCCATGAGCATGCCGCTGGGAAAGCCGGCCTGCTTGGCTTTGTTGGCATCCACGACATCGGGCTTGCCGGCAAAATTGCCGAGGTCGATTTCCAGGGGCTTGGCGCCCTGCAGCAGCAGGCGGGCGTTGGTTTTGGGGTGGCTGGGGTCGTCGGCGTTCGGGGCGGGCTTGAAGCGGAAAGTAGCTTTCAGCGTTTCGGCCTCGCGTAGTGCTGGCGCAACGGGCGCGGGCGCCGTGGCGACCTTATCGGCAGGCGCCGCGGCAGAATCCAGGTTCGGGGGCGGCGCGGGCACATTGGTGGTGGTCGTGGAGGCAGGTGCGGTGGTGGGCTGTTCCGCAACGGGAGCCGTTTGGTTGCAGGCCGCAAGCAAGAGCGCGGCCCCGCCCAGGAGTAAGTACGAAGGTTTCATGCAGGGGAAAATGAGGTTTTCAGCCGGCAAGGTACACGGTGTAACGATGCCCGTTGGCGGGGCCGTATTGCACGGCCTTTCTCACACGAATAGGAAGCGACTCTTTCCCGAAAAATGGGTAAAAGCAGCGTGGCACACAGCCGGTTTCCCCCGTTCGTCAGCGACCTGTAAGCGCTATTGCACCGACGATTTGTTTGCGGCCCGGCGGGTAGCCAGCAGCCCCAGCACCGGCCCTGGCGCCAGCAGCAGAAACAGGTAGCGCGCTTCCACCAAGGCCTGCAGGCCCGCAAAAACCTGCAGGCTGACAATGGTGAGTGCAAACCCCAGACACGTGACGAGCGTGAGCGCCGTACCCGTGGCGGCTTGCGGCGCCCGCTGCGCTACTAAGGCCGAAAATTGCGGCGAATCGGCCACCACGGCCATTCCCCACACCAACACGCCCACGCCAAACGCCGGCCGCGGCAACGCCAGCAGCAGCGGGCTGAGCAGGCAGCACGCCCCCGACACCGCCAGCGCCACCCGGGCCGTGCCCAGGCTGCCCCAGCGCCGGGCCAGGTAGCCGCCCGCCACGCAGGCCGGTGCCCCGACCGCAATTAGCCCGAAGGCCCAGCTGGGACTTATTGGCCCGGCTTCGGGGTGCAATTGGGCGTGGGTAGCCAGCAACAGCGGCACAAACGCCCAAAACGTGTACAACTCCCACATGTGCCCAAAGTAGCCCAGCGCCGCCTGCCGAAACGGCCGCTCGCGAAACACGTCCCACGCGGCTGCCAGTTGCAGCCGGGCGCCCGGCCGCCGAAACGGCCCATTCGGCACCAGCAGCCACAGCAGCACGCCCCCCAGCAGCGCCAGGCCCGACGTAGCCAGTACCACGGCCTGCCAGGCAAAATCGGCGGCCAGCCACCGCAGCAAGTGGGGCAAGGCCGTGCCCAGCACCAGCGCGCCCACCAGGTAGCCCAAAGCCCGGCCCAGGCCGTTTTCATAATAATCGGCCGCGATTTTCATGCCCACCGGGTAAATTCCCGCCAGGCACAGCCCCGTGGCAAAACGCAGCCCCAGCACCGCAGCGGACGGGGAGCCCGGCAGCAACAGGGCCGCATTGGTGAGGCTGCCCAGCACGGCGCACAGCAAGAACAGCCGCGCCGGCGGCACCCGGTCGGCCAGCCGCAGCAGCCCGAACACCAGCGTACCCACGATAAACCCCAACTGCACCGCCGATACCACTGCGCCCAGCGAGGTGCCGACCAAGCCGGACTCGCGCAGCAAATCGGGCAGCACCGCGTTGCCGGCAAACCACAGCGAGGTGCAGGCAAACTGCGCAAACACGATGGTGGGCAGCACCCACCGGGGCCGCTGGTACGTCGAGGCGGATGAAAGAACCGATGCAGTAGCCAAAGCAGAAAAATTCGAAGGGAATGCGAGCCAAACCTACGCCAAAACCCCTGCTGCCGCGCCATTGGCACGCCAGCAAGTCCATTTCAAATAAGCAGTGCATTTAATGGCCAGGCCGCACCGGCCCCGGAGAACGATTGAGCCAATAACGAAACGTCAGGGTGCCTGCGGCGTAGGCCACCGCGTCCCATGAGTCGGCTACGGCCGCGGTCGAGACACAGGGCAGGAAGGCCTCAAAAAAGAGCGAAACATAGGCCCAAGCCCCAACCAACCACGAATCGGGCAGCACAAAGGCCAGCGACCGGGCCACCAAGCGCCGGTGCGCAGCCAGCGCCAGGCTCAGCACAACGGGCATGGCCACCACATCGCCGAGGTAGCTGGTGAGCAGCTCCGGCAGGGGCCAGTGCAGCGCGCGCCGGTTCAGTTGGAAGGCGAGGTACACGAGCGTGGCCCCCACAAACAGCGGATGGCGGAATTCGGGCCAGCGCTTCATCTCATCCCGCCACCGCGGCCACTACCCACATAATGAAGCTCAGGATGGCCGCAAAAGCCAGCTGCCCGCCCCGCACGATGGTCTTGAGAAAGCGCGTTAGGGGTGCGTCCTCGGGGTTAATTTCCATCAGAATGACCGAAGGCGTCTTTTGATTCGCCACTTTCTCCCGCGCAACGGCACTTTTTGCGGCCTGCGGGTCAAGCAAATTGCCGCAATGCTCGCACCGGTCATCCGGCTTCTGCTGCCAAGTAGACCACTGGAAGCAGGAAGGGCATTTTTTGGACGCGAAAAGCGGAGAATCAGGCATTTTGCACGGCACCTGCCTCAAAGTGGAGCGGTCAGGTTTTCAGGGAGCAAAGTAACGGCATCTCCCTTCCCCTTGGCTTTCTGGTTATCTAAAACGGATAAGCAAGCCACTTCTTGCCTGGCTCGTTATGATTTATTGGCCCCGGTAAAAAGGCCTTGCTAAAATTTAGCAAGGCCTTTTTCAAGTTGAAATCCCAAAATAAACTATCGATAACGGCCGTGGTATCCGCGGCCCCGCGACCCGTAGTAATGCCGCGGCGGCGCGTAGTACCTGCGGGGGGCATAATAGGGCGCCGCCACTACCACCGGCCGGGGCGGCGGCACCGCGTACACCACCACCGGGCGCAGCGGGCAGTAGTACCGGGGACCGTAGTACACCCGGGGCGGTGCATAGTAGCCACCCCGCACCACCACCTGGGCCCTGGCCGGGCTACCGACTACCAACTGGCCAGCAAACAACAACGCCAGCAACCACCGAAACGAACGAGCCTTCATAAGCCAAAGCAGATTAGGTAAAACCCTGTTTTTTTTTACCGCCTTTGACCCCAGATGGTTACCAAGGTTTAAGACCCTAACCCGCTAATTAAAAAAAGCGTCCCGCTTTAGCAGGACGCTCTTTTTAGGGAAAAGCTGAATGGGGGCTGCCGGCTACTTGCGGTACTCCGAGTTCAGGTACGCCAGCACGGGCGTGGTGATGTCGAGGTCCTTCTGGCCGTAGGCAATGGTGCCGCTGGGGGCCGCAATCAGAATCAGCTTGTAGCCTTTGGCTTTGCCATAAGCTTCCACTTTCTTGTTCACGCTCTCGAGCACTTTTTGGGTCAGCTTGGCTTCTTCTTCCTGGGCCTGGGCCTGGAGCTGCTGCTGCTTTTGGCCTACTTGCTGCTGCTGCTCCTGAAGCTTCTGCTCGGTAGCGGCGCGCTGCTCGGCCGAGAGCGACGGGGCCTGCTTCTGGTAGGACTCCACGGCCGCTTTGAAGTTGGTCAGCATGGCTTGGTTCTGGCGCTCCCAGCCCCGGGCTTTGCTTTCGAAGGCCTTGCGGGCGTCTTTCATGCCTTGGTAGCCGTCGAGCATCTTGGTTGATTCCACGTAGGCAATTTTGCCTTCGGTGCTGGCGACGGCAGCCGTTGTAGCGGGCGTAGCAGCAGCTGTGCTGGTTTCGGCGGCATCGGCCGTGGCCATGGTGTCGGCGGTGTTCAGGTCGGGCGAAGCCATCACAGCCACCGATTTATCGGTCGCAATGGCCGGGGCCACTGGGCGGTTGCTAAAATGCAGGAAATACAAAACGGCCACCGCCAGTAGCAGCACGATGTTAAAGGTTGTCTGAACGGGGTTTTTCATTGACGAGTGAAGATGAGGAAAGGACAAAAGTAAGAACGGACACCGTGCCACCACCATCGGCCGCCGTTTAGCCCACCGCCGATAACGGCTTTCAGCCTCTCCCCTTTCTTATTCCGGCACTGCAATGTGCAGCAACGCATCGCCCTGATTCACCACGGGCATGTGGTTCAGCCCGATAACGTAGCCGCTCAACGGGGACTCCAGCCGCACCGATTGCTGCCCGTAGGGGTCGGCCACGGAACCATAAATATCCCCCTTCTTCAGAAACTGCCCGTTCTCCACCAAAGCCCGGAATATGCCGGCAAAGCGCGCCCGCAACCACGTATGGCGGCGGCACACAATGCCGGGGCGCGACGGCACCGGCGCCGCCGGGCCCATGCCCATGTGGTGCAGCACCCGCAGCGTGCCGGCCAGCGCCCCCTCGATGCCTTGCTCATCGAGCCGCAGGCTTTCGCCCGTTTCGTACACGATGATGCGCTTGCCCAGCCGATGCGCGGCCTCGCGCAAGGAGCCGGGCCGCAGCGCCGCGTGCAGCGTAAACGGTGCCGCAAAGGCCTCGGCCATGGCATCCACTTCGGGGTCGACGCCCAGCAGGCAACGTACCTGTGGGAAGTTGGCCCGCGCCGCGCCGCCGGTGTGGAAATCGATGCCGTAATCAATCAGGGGCATGATTTCGCGCATGAAGCGGTGCGCCACGCGCCCCGCCAGCGACCCGCGCGGAAACCCCGGAAACGAGCGGTTCACATCCTTACCGTCGGGTACGTCGCGGCTGAAATTCAGGAAGCCGTAGATGTTGAGGATGGGAATGGCGATGATGCTGCCCCGCAGCGGCTGCAACAAATCGCGCCGCACCAGCCGCCGAATGGTTTCGATGCCGTTCACCTCGTCGCCGTGCATGCCGCCCATCAGCAGCAGCGTGGGGCCGGGCTCGGTGGAGCGCATCACGTGCACCGGCACGTCAATCACCGTGCCCGACGGCAGCCGGGAAATCACCAGCCGCGTGAGCACCTGCTCACCGGGCTGAATGGTGAGGCCGTTGAGGTAAAACGGGGGGACAATTTGCGGCATGTGCCGGCACGGTTAAAGAATACAAGCGGGAAAAGAAAGCGGGGAGAATGGCCAAAACGCTAACTCCCGCTTATTGAATCAAGCGAAAATCAGCCGTTCAACACCTTCCCAAAGCTTACTTTTCCGCTGGAACGTCCGACTGCGCGTCTACCCGCTCCGGTTCTTTTTTGGCTTTGGGCTTGCTCTTGCGCTTTGCGGCCAGTTGCGTAGTGTACTCGATAATACGCCCCGCAATGTCCGATTTGGTGGCTTTTTCGATGCCTTCCAGCCCGGGCGAGGAGTTCACTTCCAGCACCAGCGGGCCGCGCTTGCTTTGCAGCATATCGACGCCGGCAATGCCGAGGCCCAGCGCCTTGGTAGCCAGCAGAGCGGCCGCCTTTTCGGCCCGGGATAGTTTGACGAGCGTGCCGCTGCCGCCGCGGTGTAGGTTGGAGCGAAACTCGCCTTCCTTGCCCTGGCGCTTCATGGCGCCCACCACTTCGCCGTCGACCACGAAGGCGCGCAGGTCGGCGCCCTTGCTTTCGGCAATAAACTCCTGCACAATGATGCGGGCCTTGAGGTTGTGGAACGCCTCAATTACCGACTGGGCGGCCTTGGCCGACTCGGCCAGCACCACGCCCAGGCCCTGCGTGCCTTCCAAGAGCTTGATGATGACCGGCGCGCCGCCCACCTGGTTTATCATGGCGGGCACGTCTTCGGAGTAGTTGGTGAAGGCGGTTTTGGGCATGCCCACGCCGGCGCGGCTCAAAATCTGCATCGAGCGGAGCTTGTCGCGCGAGCGCACAATGGCCTGGCTGTCGACGGCGGTGCGCACTTTCATCATCTCAAACTGCCGCACCACGGCCGTGCCGTAGAACGTGACCGAGGCCCCAATGCGGGGAATGATGGCGTCGAAGCCTTCCAGCCGCGCGCCTTGGTAGATAATGCCGGGGTGGCCTTTCTCCAGCACCAGGTTGCACTGCAGGTGGTCGACGACCACGGCTTCGTGGCCCTGCGCGAGGGCAGCTTCCACCAGCCGCTGGGTGGAATACGATTTCGGCTCACGCGAGAGGATGGCCAGTTTCATCGGAGGGAAGGAGGTAAATATGCGGGTGGCCAATGGCCGGGTGCGAGTGTACGGGGGAGCGCGGCGAAAAGCTGAAGCAACGGGTAATTAAGCAAAATCCAGGGAAGTCGGCCGGAGTAGTCCCCCAAATCCGTCGTGCCCGCGCCGGCCCACTGCCTCTTCCAGACCCAAAAATACTCACCGCTGCGCCCGGCGGGCGGCGGCGCGGGCCAAGGATTTGTAGGAAAGGTTGCGTTTTGAAACGTCTACCACGAAGCGCCCCTGGCGCAACAGGCTGCGGCCCAGCAACACAGGGTACTTCATGTCGGACCGGTCGGAAAGGGAAAAATCGGTTTCAAAATCTTGCCCGTACAACTGCACCACCGCCCGGATGACGTAGCGCTCCTGCACTTCGCCGTTCGACGAGCGGATGTCGCGCAGGGCAAACTCGGAAAAGGTCAGCAGCCGGCCGTCGGTGCCTTCGTGCCCGGGGTCGAGCAGGTGCACCACCAGTTGGGGCCGTTGCTGGGCATCGGTTTCGATGTGGATATTGGAGCAGTGCAGGGCGCTGGTGTAGGCCCCGGTATCAACCTTCGCCTCAATGCCGCCCAGTTCAAAAGCCGGAAAGTCCACAAGCTCGCGGCGGCCCAGCAGGCGTTTAATAGGACGGTTCATGGCGGTGAAGATAGGGAGGCCTGCGGCGTTCAAGCCGGACCACAACGGCTGCGCTTGGTTGCTCAATGTGGCAAGCAATTTCGCAACGCTCGGCCACAGCGTTAGCTATAAAGCACACTTGCTCAAACTGGCATTGCCGAGCTACGGTTACGACTTGCGAGAAAAATCACCCTGCTTGTGTTGGCGCAACAACCGCTCGTACTCGTGCTGCGTGCGCTGCTCATAATTGAAGTTGCCGTAGGCGGCTACCCCGCGAATCACCAGGCCCACTCCCCAAAAGAATGAAACCCACGCGGGCCAGGGTAGAAACTCGTGGCTGCGCGACGTTAGCGCCCACAGCACCCATAGGCCGGCATTCACCAGCACGTATACGCCCAATTCGGTGCGAAACTTGGCGCGGGACTTTGCTTTGCGCCATAAGTAGGGATTGCGGGCGGGGTGGTGAGAAGTTTCCATCGGGGTGAAGATTAGGAAGTGATTGGAGTCGATGGTCAAAACTAGCCGCTCCCCCCGGGGGCCCGCAATTCGGTGTTGCCGAAGCGTCGGTTGGCTTGCCCCAAGCATCAAATGCTGCGGCTGAAGCGTAAGTCCTGGCAGCAATTTTTCACTACCGCCCCGAGAAACATTCCTCAATTTCCCCGTCATGAATTCACCTAACGCGACTCCCCGCATTCAAATCGTTCAAGGCGACATCACCAAGCAACAGGCCGCTGCCATCGTCAACGCCGCCAATTCCAGCCTGCTCGGGGGCGGCGGGGTCGACGGGGCCATTCACCGTGCGGGAGGCCCGCAGATTCTGGAAGAATGCCGCGCCATCCGGGCCCGCCAGGGCGGCTGCAAAACGGGCGAAGCCGTTATCACCACCGGGGGCCGCTTGCCGGCTACGCACGTCATTCATACCGTGGGCCCGGTGTGGAACGGCGGCCACCGGGGCGAGCCGGAGCTGTTGGCCAGCTGCTACCGCAACAGCCTGCGCCTCGCCGCCGAGCACCAGCTGGCCAGCGTGGCCTTTCCCGGCATCAGCACCGGCATTTACGGTTACCCCAAAAAGGAAGCGGCTGCTATTGCTGTGCGCGAGGTGCAGCAGTGGCTGGCCAGCCACGAGTTTCCTGGCACCGTAGTCTTCGTGGCCTTTGATGAGGAGAACCGGCGGCTGTACGAGCAGGAAGTGGGCGCGGCCTAACCGCGCGGCTATTTAGGGGGAATCAGCCCCGAAGGCGCCGGCGTTTGGTGCTCATTGTACATCCGCACCAAGGCGCGCATGTCGCGGTAACCCAAAGTCTTGGCTGCTAAGGCCGCCACCACCACTGGGTCGTCTTGAAAGAAGGCCGACAGCTGCTCCACGAACCCGCCTCGGGATACTTCAACTAGCTCCCCTTGCCGCCGCAGGTACCAGTGCCGCTTCGGATACACAATGTAGGTGGTCTGGATGGGGGAAGACCCGGCCGGGATGTGCTTGGTTTGTGTATAATTGAATAACTCGACCGGGCCTTCTTCCACGCGGGCACCCAGCACGTGCTGGCGCTTGCCCTTGAGCACCATGTGCTCAAGGTATAGCCCTGTGGTCTTACAAGTAATGGCCTGGACCTTGTCTACGCTGATGAAAAGCGGTTGGGCTCCAAAATTGGTTATGTCTTCCTCCCGCTTGTAATAGGGCAGCAAATTGCCAAATCCCAGCCCGCTGAGTGGGATGTAAATCGTATGGGTCTTTCCTTCCGGAGTCAGCACCACCGCCTCTCCAAAACCGAACGTTTGGTTGAATGTCAGGTTTTCATCCGTGGCCTCGGCACCTGGCCCTGCGCTTCTACCAGCGTCTTGGGCAAGCGTTGGCTGCATGCTGGCGCACACAAGCGCCAGCACAAACGCGACGCGTACTCGTGAAAAACCACCCATGGAAATCCTCAAATCAAACGAATAATTTGACCACCAGCGCTACGCCAACGCGCTCACGCCCTCAATGCGCTCGGCTACCTGCTGCATCAGCCACAGCGGCGTGCTGGTGGCCCCGCAAATGCCCACGGTTTGCGCCCCAATCAGCCATTCTTCGTTCACCTCCGTTTCGTTTTCGATGAAGTAGCTGCGCGGATTGACGGCGTTTACCACCGAAAACAGGGCTTTGCCATTGGAGCTTTTGCGGCCGCTCACGAACAGCACCACGTCGTACTCCACGGCAAACTTGGCCAGGGCCGGCTCGCGGTTGCTCACCTGCCGGCAGATGCTGTCGTTGGCGTCGAAGCTATCCAGCTCACCGCCCGCGGCCGCGATGCGGTCCTGCATCAAGGCCTTCATTTTGTAGAAGCCGGCGGTGCTTTTGGTGGTTTGGCTGAAGAGGGTGACGGGCCGGGCGAAGTCAATCTGGTCGAGGTCGGCTTCGTTCATCACGATGATGGCGCGGTTGCCGGTCTGGCCCGTGAGGCCGGCTACTTCGGCGTGGCCGGGCTGACCGTAAATCACAATCTGGCCGTCCTGGCGCTGGCTCAGGTCAAAGGCGTGCTTCACCCGGTTTTGCAGCTTGAGCACCACCGGGCAGCTGGCGTCAATCAGCTCCAGGTTGTTTTGCAGGGCCAGCTGATAGGTTTCTGGCGGCTCGCCGTGCGCCCGGATGAGGACTTTGGTGTCGTGCAACTCGGCTAGCTGCTCGCGGTCGATGATGCGCAGGCCCTGCTGGTGCAGGCGCTCCACCTCCATGCGGTTGTGCACGATATCGCCCAGGCAGTAGAGCTGCTGGCCCTGCGCCAATTCGTCTTCGGCCATCTGAATGGCGAATTCTACGCCGAAGCAGTAGCCGGAATTTTTATCTATCGTGACGTTCATGCTGGAAGTTTAACACCGCGCGGCACCGTGGAGTTTGCCGGGGCAAAGGTACGGCCTAGGCCGCCGCACGCTTAGCAAAATTCCGCCCAACTTCTTGGCGCTTCCCTCCTTCGCTTTCTACCACAAGGAGTAGCTTCTCATTCAGCGCGTCCATATTTGTCGTTCATTCCAGCAGTTATGAAAGCCAAACACGCGCTTATTCTTTACGCCCTTGGGCTCTGCGGCGATGCCATCGGCACCTTGTTCATTATTGAGCACTGGGTTGGGGGCCGTGAAATTTCACTGGTTGCCTCCCTGATTAAATTATGCGGCATTCTCCTGCTTCTAGCCAAGTTGCTGGCGCACCCGAGAGTGAAGCAATTCCTGAATTCCTAGTTCTTATGGACTTCGGGCGCAAATAGTGCGGCCGACACCCGCTCCAGCACAAAATCCACCTGCTCCTCAATCACTAGGTGCGTGGTATCGAGTAGCACGGCGTCGGCGGCGCGGCGCAGGGGGCTTTCGGTGCGGGTCGAGTCGAGGTGGTCGCGCTTGCGCAGGTTCTCGATGATGTCGTCGAGGGCCACTTGCTCGCCATTCAGGGCCAGCTCTTCCTGGCGGCGCTGGGCGCGCACCACCACCTCGGCCGTCATAAAGACTTTCACTTCGGCGTCGGGAAACACGGTAGTGCCGATGTCGCGGCCGTCCATCACCACGCCGCGCTTGCGGCCCATGCGCTGCTGCTGGGCCACCATGGCGTGCCGCACCATCGGAATGACCGACACTTCGCTCACCGAGTTGGAAATCACCATTTGGCGGATATCGTCCTCGCGGTTCACGCCGTCGAGGAACACCTCGTTGCGGCCCGTGCGGCGGTTACGGCGAAAGCTGATTTGTAGGGTGTGAAGCGCCTGCTCCACCCGGGCCAAATCATCAAATGGAATGTGGTGCTCCAGCAGATACAGCGTCACGGCGCGATACATGGCACCGGTGTCTACGTAGGCGTAGTGCAGGGCGGCGGCTACGGCCTTCGCAGTCGTGCTTTTCCCGCACGAGGAGTAACCATCAATGGCGATAACGAGTTGTTTCATAACGACGCGGGCGGCCATTGGCCCCGCAAGATTACGAAATCCATGCCTTACGAGCGGCGGGTGGGGTCTTCAAGCGGCCAGGTACCGAGGCAAAAAAAGCCGCTACCGACGCGCTTTCTCCCTCATTCAGTTGCGCATCGACTAAATAAAAGGGATTAAAAAAAAATCTTCCGCCCAGCCCAACCCCGGTGGTGCCGTCGCGGCCGGTGCCCCATTCGCCCCGGTACACTTGCACCAGGCAATGCCCCAGGAAGCACCCCAACGCCATCACCACGCCGGGCCGGTCGGCCGGGCTCAGCTGCCCGCGCTGGGCCCGAATGAAGTTGGCCAGGTGCGCCACTCCTTCCGCGTCAAAGGCTTTCAAGTTTAACTGCGCACGCACCTGCTCGGCAGCCGCTTGGATGGAATCGAGGGGAGTGGGCGTTGCTTCGGCCATAGTAGTCAGGGCAATTATCGGCGGGGGTTGCGGTTGCGGTTGCAGCTGCCACCTCCGCATACGCGTTGAGTAAACTTGCTTGGAATTTCACGTTGAGGGTGCAGAGTTGGCCGTTTGCTGCCAAACTACCCACGGGCAAGGCCTACTCCACCGTTTGAGGCGCAGCACCCTGCCCCTTTGCAGCGCTATCGGTCGCAGGGGCAGGGCTCGGCTTTGCCGCGGCCGTGCTTTTTGTACCAGCTGGTTTTTTTTTGTTGGGTGGTGCGGCGGGCGCAGCTGCTCAGGGTGCTGGCACCGAAGCTCAGCAGCAGCACGAGTACAAGCAGAAACAACGGGGATTTCCTCATGGCAGGTAATTTACTCAAAGTTAAGGTTCTTTGCCGGCTGAACCGCTCGGCTTTGCCCCACGATTTTCCGCTTTCCGCATGATTTCCGCTGATTTTTCCCTCACCGCCAACGTCGTCGACGTCTTTGCCCGTTCCATTCAGCCCGCCACCATCACGGTAGCGGGCGGGCGCATTGCCAGCATCACGCCCACCGGCGCCTCCGCGCCCGATGCCGCCCTGCCCTACGCCCTGCCGGGCTTTGTGGATGCCCACGTGCACGTAGAAAGCTCTTTGCTGGTGCCCACCGAATTTGCCCGCATGGCCGTGCCGCACGGCACCGTAGCCACCGTATCGGACCCCCACGAAATCGGGAATGTGCTGGGCGTGGCCGGCGTCGAATTCATGCTGGAAAATGCCAGCCACTCCCCTTTCAAGTTCTGTTTTGGGGCGCCCAGCTGCGTGCCTGCTACCCCGTTTGAAACCGCCGGGGCCGAAATCACGGCTGCTGACATTGCGAAGCTGTTCGAAAACCCCAAAATCGGCTACCTGGCCGAGATGATGAACTGGCCCGGCGTGCTGCACCGCGACGCCGACGTGATGGCCAAAATTGCCATTGCCCAAGCCGCCGGCCGCCCCATAGACGGGCACGCCCCCGGCCTGCGCGCCCACGACGCGGCCCATTACGCCAGCGCAGGCATCAGCACCGACCACGAATGCTTTATGGCGGCCGAAGCCCGCGACAAGCTGGCCGTGGGCATGAAAATCCTCATCCGCGAAGGGTCGGCGGCCCGCAACTTCGACGCCCTCATCGAGCTGCTGCCCGAGCACTACGCCAACCTGATGTTCTGCTCCGACGACAAGCACCCCGACACGCTGGTGCTCGGCCACATCAACCAGCTAGTGCAGCGCGCCGTAGCCTTGGGCAATGACGTTTTTCACGTGCTGCGCGTGGCCTGCATCAACCCGGTGAAGCACTACAACCTGCCCGTGGGCCTGCTGGAAGCTGGCGACCCAGCCGACTTTATCACCGTCGACAATCTGCAGGATTTCAATGTGTTCCAGACCTACCTAAACGGCGTGCTGGTGGCCGAAAACGGGCAGTCGCTTCTGCCGGCCGCGCCAATTGCGGCGGTCAATAACTTCCACGCCTTGCCGGTGAAGCCCGAGGACTTTCAACTCCCTGCGCCCCGAACCGAGAAGCCAATGCTGCGCGTCATCGAGTGCTTCGATGGCCAGCTCATTACGGCACGGGTAGACCTGCCCGCGCACGTAGACCACGGCCTAGTGGTGCCGGACCTGCGGGGCGACGTGCTCAAACTGGCCGTTATCAACCGCTACCAACCGCAGGTGGCGCCCGCCCTGGCGTTCATCCGGGGTTTTGGGTTGAAGCACGGGGCGCTGGCCAGCAGCGTCGGCCACGATTCGCACAACATCACCGCCGTGGGCTGCGACGATGCCAGCCTGGCGCGAGCCGTCAACCTCGTTATTGCGGCCAAAGGCGGCTTGGCCGCTGTAGGCGCCGATGGCCAGGAAATTCTGGTGCCGCTGCCCGTGGCTGGCCTCATGTCGGACCAGGAAGGCCCCGCCGTGGCCAGGGCCTACGCCGCCGTCGATGACTTAGCCAAGCAGTTGGGCTCGCCGCTAGGCGCGCCGTTCATGATGCTCTCCTTTATGGCACTGCTCGTGATTCCCAGCCTGAAGCTAAGCGACAAAGGCCTGTTCGACGGGCAGCAGTTTGCCTTTGTAGAGGCCGTAAAATAAGCAGATTCCGCGGATTTGTGCCGTTCCAGGCAATTTTCGGTGCGGCAATGACGTAGTAGGAAGCACCGCCGTAAAGGGCAGCATTGCCCACGGCCTGACTTTGCCCCGACTAGTTATTATGTTTTTGTTATTTCCCTTCCAGTTGTTGCGTTCTGTTTCCTTTCGGCTGAAACCCTCGTCGATTCTATTGGCGGCCGGGCTGGGCGCGGGCCTCGCGCAGCCGGCCCTGGCGCAGAAATACCGCACGGCGGCGGGCGTTCGGGGCGGCGGGGGCAGCTACGGCCTCACCGTTCAGCAGCTGGTATTGCCCAGCACCACGCTGGAGGGCCTGGCGCTGCTTTCGGCCCGCGAGCGCAGCGCCACGGTACTGGCCGAGCGCCACTTCGGCATCCTCGGCCCCAGCCTGAACTACTATTTCGGGGCCGGGGCGCACGTGGGCACGCACAAAGACGATGGCAACTTCTGGGGCTTCGACGGCATTGTGGGGGCCGAATATAAAATCCCTTTTGCCCGCGTCGTGCTTTCGGTTGATTTTAAGCCCACGGTTGAGTTTAATTCGGCTGACTGGACCCGTTTTCCCACGGCTTTTTCGGTGCGCTATATCATCTTGAAGCAGAAGAACGACGGTATTCAGGGACTTTTCGAGAAGATTAAGACCAAAATAAAAGGCCCCGACTCGGATTGAGTCGGGGCCTTTTATTTTAAAGGGTTGAAGCTTACTAAAACCGCTTTTCGAGCAGCTTTCGCATCTTTTCTTCGGTGAGCGGCTTGGTGAGGTATTCTACGTTGGGGTATTTGGCCACGCGGGCCGTGTCGGCGCCGTGCATGGAGGTGGTGAGCACGGCCATCACTGTTTTGTCCTGCACCGGCTGGGGCAGGGCGTTGTACAGCTCCAGGAATTCGAAACCGGAAATGCCGGGCATTTTTAGGTCTACAAACACGAGGTCGGGCGCCTGCCCGTCCCCGTTGGAGTCGCCCCAGAGCTTTTCAAACGCTTCGTCGGCGCGCGAAAAGGTGCTGACCTGTTCGGCTACCGCCAAACGCCCCAACAGCCGATTGTTAAGAAAGCTGGTGGTTTCGTTATCGTCAACCAGTACAATATGATTCAAATTCGCAGACATGTATAACGTTTGATTTCTAGCTTTCACGAAGATACCAGCCCCGAGGCATTCCCACAATAGTCAAGCCACTTACAGCCAGCCCTGGGCGCGCATCCACTCGTCGTTGTAGATTTTTCCGAGGTAACGGGTGCCGTGGTCGGGCAATACGATGACCATGGTGTCCTCCTCTTTCAGGTGCTCACGGGCGTATTCCAGTGCCCCAAAAACGGCCGAGCCGCACGACCAGCCCACAAACAGGCCTTCTTCTTTGGCCAAGCGGCGCGTCATCACGGCGGCATCCTGGTCGGTCACTTTAATAAATAGGTCAATCAGGTCAAAATCAACGTTTTTGGGCAAAATGTCTTCGCCAATGCCCTCGGTTTTGTAGGGGTAAATTTCGTTTTCATCGAACACCCCGGTCTCCTTGTATTTTTTGAATACGGAGCCGTAAGTGTCCAGGCCAATGGAAACCACGCCCGGGTTTTGCTCCTTCAGGTACTTGGCCGTGCCACAGATGGTGCCGCCGGTGCCCACGCCGCAAGCGAAATGCGTGATTTTGCCTTCGGTCTGTTCCCACAACTCGGGGCCGGTGCTGTCGTAGTGTGCGGCGGCGTTTGAGAGGTTGTCGTACTGGTTGGGATAAAAGGAATTGGGCGTTTCCTGGCTCAGGCGGCGGGCTACCGAGTAGTAGCTGCGCGGGTCTTCGGGGGCCACGTCCACGGGGCACACCACCACTTCGGCGCCCACGGCCCGCAAAATGTCCTGCTTTTCCTTGCTCTGCTTGTCGCTCATCACAAACACCGTTTTGTAGCCTTTGGCGATGGCGGCCAGGGCCAGGCCCATGCCGGTGTTGCCGCTGGTGCCTTCGATGATGGTGCCGCCGGGCTGGAGCAAGCCGGCTTTTTCGGCGTCCTCAATCATGCGAATGGCCATGCGGTCCTTCACCGAATTGCCGGGGTTGAAATACTCCACTTTGGCCAGAATGGTGCCTTTGATGCCGTCGGTTACTTTATTGAGCTTGACGAGTGGGGTATGGCCAACGGCCTCGATAACGTGGTTGAAATACATGGAAAAAAGTTGGGTGGGGCTAGCTATTATTTGGCGACAAAGGTACGAATTATGGCGGGGAGGCGGGGTTGAACGGGACGGAATCACCAGCCAGCACGTCGGCTGAAGCAGAGCCGGAGCCGCACTACCGCTTCGTGGCGGCGCTATTGCTTACCCTTGAGGTTGACAACCTTGGTTGGTGCTCAGCCAGACCGTTCTGATTAGGCCAGGCATGAGGTTCAACTGTTTGCCTGGCCACCACCTTGCCCTAGCCTTAAAAAGCTCTACTTTTGCACCACCGTTGCCCGGCAGGGCTCCCCTCGTCTATCCATTAATATTCCCAAAAACACCTCCGAATGAGCGTTCTGGTTAATAAAAACTCCAAGGTTATCGTGCAGGGCTTTACGGGCTCCGAAGGTTCGTTCCACGCCCAGCAAATGATGGAATACGGCACCAACGTGGTGGGCGGCGTAACGCCCGGCAAAGGCGGCTCCGAGCACCTGGGCCGTCCCGTATTCAACACCGTGGCCGAAGCCGTGGAGAAAGCCGGCGCTGATACCAGCATCATTTTTGTGCCCCCGGCCTTCGCCGCCGACGCCATCATGGAAGCGGCCGATGCTGGCATCAAGGTGATTATCACCATCACCGAAGGCATTCCGACCAAGGACATGATTGCCGTGAAGCACTACCTGAAAGACCGTCCGGAAGTGACCATGATTGGGCCAAACTGCCCCGGCGTGATGACCGCCGGCGAGTGCAAAGTGGGCATCATGCCCGGCTTTATCTTCACCAAAGGCAAAATCGGCATCGTTTCCAAGTCGGGTACCCTGACCTACGAAGCCGTTGACCAACTCACCAAAGCCGGCCTGGGCCAAACCACGGCCATCGGCATCGGCGGCGACCCCATCATCGGCACCACCACCAAGCAGGCGGTGGAATTGCTGATGAACGACCCCGAGACGGAAGGCATCGTGATGATTGGCGAAATCGGCGGCGGCATGGAAGCCGAAGCCGCCCGTTGGATTAAAGAAACCGGCAACAAAAAGCCCGTGGTAGGCTTCATCGCCGGCCAGACGGCGCCTCCCGGCCGCCGCATGGGCCACGCCGGTGCCATCGTAGGCGGTGCCGACGACACGGCTGCTGCTAAAATGGCCATCATGCGCGAGTGCGGCATCCACGTGGTGGATTCGCCCGCCGAGATTGGCGACACCATGCTGCGCGTGTTGGGCGGCAAGTAGTATTATCCCATATTGATATTGTGGAAAACGCTTCGGTATTTTACCGGAGCGTTTTTTTATTGCCTATTATTTTTACTCGCCCGCTCACCTTTTCTACCCAATTCCCTATGCGCAAACTTGGTTATTACCTCCTCATGGGCGTATTGCTCGCCGGCTCGGCCTGCCGCAAAGAAGTGGAAAAGCTGGTGGTGCAGGAAGTAGATAAGCAGTACAGTTGGGCCGAGGTAAAGCACCTCATTAACTACCAGCGCAACGTTGTGCGGGTGACGACGGGGACGAACACGCTCAACCTGCAGCAAATTGGCAGGTTTGAGGTACTCTCGCCCATTCCTGGTTCTGCAGAGAAGGCTGCCAATGGCTATTACACGGGCTTCGGCTTCAGGTCCTTGTCCCGTACCTGGACATTCGACCCGCTGCCTTGGGACGTGCGCAACGCCGTTCCAATGAACGCGAACTTTTACGCCAATCCGAATGGCTACAGCGACGTCGTTTCTGACACGGTATTAACCATTTACCCAACAAAGTTTCTTGACCGGGGCACGCGGCTACGCCTGCGCAAACTCGACCCCACTGCCACGCGTTTTGAGAATTCCTTGATTGGTTCGCGGTTTCCTTTTGGGGCCATCAACCGCAACGACTACCTGCTGTGCGGCTACCGCACCACCAACCTCCCCGAATTTGCCTTCCACTTGGTTTTGAGCAAGCTCGTTAATACGGCCAGCACGGCGTCACCCGTTGCTGGCACTACGCAGATAAGCTCGCGGCTCATTCGCATACCCACCCAAGGCCAGAGTCAGCTCAGCTCAAAAGCCTTCTGGGCCATCGACGACTATCTCCTGGTGTGGTGCGAGAACTATGGCTTGTTCAAAATCGACCAAAATGGCTCGTTCCAGCAGGTAAACGGCACGTTTGCCCAAGCCACCGGCCCGGTAGGCCCCACGGCCATTTTCAAATGGAAAGGCGTCGTTTATGCCATGCAAGGCAGCGGCACTGTCTGGACTTCGGCCAATGACTGCGCCAGCTGGCAGCGCATGGATGGCTTTAATTCCGGGCTTAACCTATCAACTTTTTACCCGGTGGGTGACAGCTTGGTGGGCATCACACATGGCGTCATCAATAACAGCATTTATACCGTGCGGTGGCGGAACGCCACCACGATGCAGCTACGCGAGTTGAAGACCGATGGCCTCGGGTACGCTGATTTTTCTGACCTCGCGCAACTCGGCGACACCGTGTATCTGGGCACTACGAATGGGCTGTTTAAGCGCCCGCTCAAGAACTTTTTCGAAAGCAAGCCCTAAGCACAAAAAAAGACCCAGCTGAGTTGGCTGGGTCTTTTTTGTGCTTCTAGGTTCTCCTACTGAGTCAGAAAACCTTCGCCGATGTTCACGATGATACCGACTTGAAACACCGAATTAGCGGCCTTCAGGTATTTATTATTGCGAAAGCCAAAAATCTGGCCGCTTAGGAACTGTAGCTGCACGGGCCCGGCAATTTGGGTGCGGGTAAAGGTGATGGGCTCGAAGAAGAGGTTGTTTTCGCCGGGTGCGACTTCGCCGTTGATGCGGAAATTGTTGAGCTGCATGTAGCTCATGCGCAAGGCCGCGCCATAGGTGAGCGGAAAATCGTGGCTGAACAAGCGGAGGTTGTCGCGCTTCTTGCGGGCGTAGTTTACCTGCGCGAAGACCTTGGAGAGGCTGCCGTCGAGCGTGCGGGTGGTTATCTTTTCGGCATTGCGCTCGATGCGCTCGGTGGCGCCACCGCCGGCCCCCACGTACACTTCCAGCACGCGCTTGTCGGATAAGC
Organism: Hymenobacter jeongseonensis; assembly: GCF_015694725.1. Classification (GTDB taxonomy): domain Bacteria; phylum Bacteroidota; class Bacteroidia; order Cytophagales; family Hymenobacteraceae; genus Hymenobacter; species Hymenobacter jeongseonensis. Next base: position 553,418 of record NZ_JADQDQ010000002.1, read on the forward strand.
GGGTAAAATAGCCGACACTAAGCTCGCCAAAATCCAGGTTTTCGGTCTTGCGCGACTTGCTGCGGTGCAGCGATGAAAACGTGCCCGCTACGCCCAAGTGGTTGGTGATGGCATAAGCGCCTTGAAGGGCAAAATTATTCTGAAGATTAGTGCTCACCGACCCGTAGGCTTCTCCTTGGTGCGTGAGCAGCGGCGCGTGGGGCGGCGGCGGGAAATACAACGAGGCGCAACTGGAAAGGCCGGTTAAGACTGGAATATAGGCAAGGCGCAACAGGTGCTTCATGAGGAAGGGAAAGCAGGAAGAAGGCAAAACAACGCCTGGTACGGCAATTTCGTCTTTTCGCTGGACTTTCCAGCTTATTTCCGGCGAAGCTCGCCCGCTGGCCGCCGGCAACCACAACAGGCGGCGACGGTTGGCTAGTGGCTGGAACGCAACCAAGAATTTGGCGTGGGGCAATGGAAATTCAAGTCGGTCGAAAGGGCCATTTGTCCTCCGCTGCTCCTATTTCCATCATGTTTCCGGGATATGCTTCGTTACATTGGCAAACCGTTCCGTATGCACGGCAACCTCAACGACCTACTTCCCCTGCTTATGCCCACAACTGCTTTCGACGCCATCATCATCGGTTCTGGCCAGGCCGGCAACCCGCTTGCCACTGCACTGGCCGGCGCTGGCCGCAAGGTGGCGCTCATCGAAGAAAACCGGCTGGGCGGCTCCTGCATCAACTACGGCTGCTCGCCTACTAAAACCCTGCTCGCCACCGCCGACCGCCTGCACCACATGCGCACTGCGGCCCAGGTAGCGGCTCCCGAAACGGCCAACGCTGCTACCCTACAAGTAGACCTGGCCGCCGCCGTGGCCCGCAAAGACCGGGTGGTTGCTACCATGCGCGACGGCGTCCGGGCCAACCTCACCAAGAAGCAGCCCAACATTACCCTATTCGAAGGCCATGCCGCCTTCACTGGCCCGCATGCCCTGCACGTGGCGCTGGCCACCGGCCACACCCAGGACCTTACGGCCCCGCTCATCTTCATCAATACCGGCACCCGCGCCGCCCAGCCTGACGTGGACGGCCTCGTTGATGTCGGCTACCTCACCACCACCAACCTGCTCGACTTGAAAGAACTGCCCGAGCACTTGCTCATCCTGGGCGGCGGCTACATCGGCTTGGAGTTTGGCCAGATGTTTCGGCGTTTCGGCAGCCGGGTCACCATCGTCGAATCGGGGCCGCAATTGCTGGAGCGGGAGGACGACGACGTGTGTCGTGGCCTGCAAGAGGCCTTGGGCGATGAAGGCGTAGAGTTTGTGATGGGCGCCCGGGCTCATGGCGTGAGCCGCAGCCCCAGCGGTACCATCACGCTTTCGGTAACTACCAGCACGGGCGAACGGCGCCTGCGCGGCTCCCACCTGCTGGTGGCCACCGGCCGCCGCCCCAATTCCGACAAACTGGGCCTCGGCTTCGCCGGCATCAAAACCGACGACAAAGGCTACATCCTGGTCAATAACAACCTGCAAACGAACGTGAAGGGCGTGTACGCGCTGGGCGACATTCACCCCGGACCGCAGTTCACGCACCTGGCCTACGACGACTACCGCGTGGTGCGCGACGCCTTATTGCACGGCCACAAACGCTCGGCCCGCCAGCGCCCCCTCCCCTACGTGGTGTTCACCGACCCGCCCATGGCCCGCATCGGCCTCGATGAAGGTCAGGCCCAGGAACAGAAAATCCCCTACCGCGTGGCCACCATGCCCGTGCGCACCATTGGCCGGGCCCAGCACACCAGCGAGGCGCGCGGCTTCTGGAAGGTACTTGTCGGCAAAGACGACCGACTGCTCGGTGCTACCCTGCTCGGCCCCGAAGCCGGCGAAATCATGGCCGTCATCGAAGTAACCATGGCCGGGCGGCTCAAGTATCAGCAGCTACAGGATATGATTTTTGCTCACCCGACTTGGGCCGAGGGATTGAATAATGTGTTCCGGGATTTGAAAAAGGGCGGATAGTAACTGCTATTTCTTTGGTTTTCTGAAAAGCCAATGCAGCAGAGGGCTACGAATGGTATCTCCCGCTGTGTGCGTTATTACGTAATGTGCACCGTTTGAATTAACCAATACGTCGGCATTACTACTGCGATGTAGCACACTGTGAGTACCATTCGCATTAACGATTACTGTTGGGTTAGTACTCAAATCCGGTATTACCGTGACCCCGCCCTTTGTGTCTGTTATAATTGCTGTGTTACCGCTCTTTGTTGCTACTGAATGCGTCCCATCAGGATTCACTATGACAGCGGTAGAACCGCTTTCATGAACGACAGAATGGGTTCCGTCAGGATTCACCAAGACGGATACTTGCGCATAAGCACTACTCACACCCATTAGAAGGCCCACCCAAACAATGAATTTCATGTGAGTATAAGTTAATTAAGGAAGTGAGCTTACGCTAAATAGTAAAATTTGAGGGCATTATATTCTAAGTAATTAACTATTAGAACTGCGCTTATAATTTGCAAGCACGCATAGCCCTTAAAGTAACAGTTAGAAACCAAAACCCCCGCGCCAGCCAAACCCGACGCGGGGGGTTTCTATTGTTGCTTAGGCAGCAGCCAAGCTACTACATATTGTTCACAATTTCCTGGGCGAATTCGCTGGTTTTGAGCAGCGTGGCGCCTTCCATCTGGCGTTCGAAGTCATAGGTCACGCGCTTGCTGGCGATGGCGGCTTCGAGGCCTTTGTTAATGAGGGCGGCGGCTTCTTTCCAGCCCAGGTGCTCGAGCATCATCACGCCGGACAGGATTACCGAACCGGGGTTCACCTTGTCCTGGTTGGCGTACTTGGGTGCGGTGCCGTGGGTAGCTTCGAAGATGGCGTGGCCGGTTACGTAGTTGATGTTGGCGCCCGGCGCGATGCCGATACCGCCCACGATGGCCGCCAGGGCGTCGGAGATGTAGTCGCCGTTCAGATTCAGGGTGGCCACTACCGAGTACTCGGCGGGGCGCAACAGAATCTGCTGCAGGAAAGCATCGGCGATGCTGTCCTTGATGATGAGCTTGCCCTGCTCTTGCGCCTGCTTCTGCAGAGCGTCGGCAACGGCCACGCCTTGCTTGGCCACGATTTTATCGTATTGCGCCCAGGTAAATACCTTGCTGCCGAATTCCTTCTCAGCCAGCTCGTAGCCCCAGGTCTTGAAGGCACCCTCGGTGAACTTCATGATATTGCCCTTGTGCACGATGGTCACCGACGGCTTCTTGTGCAGCAGCGCGTAGTTGATGGCCGCGCGCACGAGGCGTTCGGTGCCTTCCTTGCTCACCGGCTTGATGCCGAAGGAGGACGACTCGGGGAAACGAATTTTCTTCACGCCCATCTCATCCTGCAAGAATTCCAGCATTTTCTGGGCCTGGGGCGTGCCGTTCATGTACTCGATGCCGGCGTAGATGTCCTCGGTGTTCTCGCGGAAGATGACCATGTCGGTCAGCTCCGGGTGGCGCACTGGCGAAGGCACGCCGTCGTAGTAGCGCACGGGGCGGACGCAGGCGTAGAGGTCCAGCTCCTGGCGCAGGGCCACGTTCAGCGAACGAATGCCGCCGCCCACGGGCGTGGTCAGGGGGCCTTTGATGCCCACCAGGTATTCGCGGAACGCGTCGAGGGTTTCGTTGGGCAGCCAGTTGTTGGTCTGCTTGTAGGCTTTCTCACCGGCCAGCACTTCCTTCCACATCAACTGCTTTTTGCCCCCATAGGCCTTCTCCACGGCCGCATCAAATACAAGCTTGGAAGCAGCCCAAATGTCCGGACCCGTGCCGTCGCCCTCGATGAAGGGAATAGTGGGTTTGTCCGGTACGTTCAGCTTGCCATTTTTAATGGTGATTTTTTGCTCTGCCATGTGGGGTCGTGTATTATTTAAATCGGGGGGTCATCCTAAGCGCAGCGAAGGACCTTATTGCGCTAGGCTTTCGTAGTAGAATTCAACTGAGCGCAGACGGGATAAGGTGCTTCGCTGCGCTCAGCATGACAGTAGTGGGTTAGTTAGTACCCAAAAATCTCCTTCAGCGTGAGCTGCTGCACCGTCCCGTACTTGGCCAGCTCTTTAAAATTCAGCCGGTCCTTCGAGCCAATCACCAGAATCACCTGGTTTTGGCCTTTAATCTTGGCGTTTTGAAACTTATTCAATTCATCAAAAGTCATTTTCTGGGTGCTGGCGTACACATCGCGGCGCAAATCGTAGTCGAGGCCGAGGCGGCGGGCGCGCTCATAGCTCAGCAGTACGTTGCCTTTGGTAATGCGTTCGGTGCTGATGCTGTTGCGGATAGCGTTTTTGGCAATTTCCAGATTGGCTTCGGCCACGGGCATGTCGGTGAGCAAGGCTTCCATGCCGGCCATGGCCTCGGGCAGCTTGTCACTCTGGGCGCCGATGTAGCTCATGTTGTAGTTGGAGCGGCCCACTTTATCCGCGTTTGAGTACCGCGAAGAAGCCGAATAAGCCAAGGCCTTGCTCTCGCGCAAATCCTGGAACACGATGCTGCCCATGCCGCCACCGAAGTACTCGTTGTAGAGCGCTACGGTGGGCACCATTTCCTTGCTGTACAAGTCGCCCTTGGTCAGGAACAGGATTTCGGCCTGCACCATATTGTAGTCCACCCAGTACACTTTTTTATCCTTCAGCGGCTGCTCGGCAAAGTCTTTGGCAGCCGGCGCGGGCGTTAGCTTGGCAGGCGTGCGGTGGTTGGCGGTCAGTACAGACACCGTTGCATCCTGCGCACGTGGGCCATAGTACAGCACCCGATGCTGGTACGTCGGCAGCTTCTTAATCAGCGCGGTGAGTTTCTCGGGCTTTATGGCTTTCAGCTCTTTCTCACTCAGAATGTTTGTGAAGGGGTTTTTGGGACCATACTTCACGTAGTTCACCATGGCCGCGTTCAGAATCACACCCTTTTCCAGCTTGGCATCCTGGCGCTGCTTTAGCGTGCCGGCCACCATGTTTTTCAACGCCGCGGCATCGGGCTTGGGCGCATTAATCAACTGTTCGAACAGCTTCATAGCGGGCTCCAGGTTGGTGTCGAGGCCATTCAGGGTCACGAAAATGCGGTCGGCGCCGCTGCTCACGTTGAACGAGCAGCCCAGCTTGTAGAACTCCTGTTGCAGCTGCGCCGCCGAGTACTGGCCTGCCCCGAGGTACTGCAAGTAATCAGCCGCTAGGCCCCAACGCGGGTCGTTGTTGGTGCCAATGTCCAGGATGTAATACAGGTTGAACAGGCCGTTTTCGCTGTTCTTGGTGTAGTACAGCGGCAGGCCCGGCTTGATGGCCGTTTCCTGGATGTCCTTCTTGTAATCAACAAACACCGGCTGCAGCTCCGAGCTAGGCATGGCCGTGAGCTGCTTGTAGTAATTGGAAGCCACGTCGCGGTTGGCGGGCACGGGCGTGATGGCGGGCTTCACCACCTTCACCTTGTTGGGGTCGGTGCCGGTGCGCTTGAACACGTTCACGTAATTCTCGCCGTAGTTGTCGTTGGCGAACTTCACGATTTCCTCCTTCGTGATGGAGGCGAAATCGTCCTTTTGCTTCAGGTAATCCTTCCACTCAGCGCGCTGAATAAAGGCCTCGTACATGGCGCTGGCGCGGGCCTCATTGCTCTCGTAGCCTTTGGTGCGCTCCAGCTTGTCGTTGTTGATAATGGCCGGAATCAGCCAATCGGGGAAGTTGCCGGCTTTCACTTTGGCTAACTCGGCCAGCAATAAGCCCTTTACTTCTTCCAGCTTCTGTCCCTGGCGCGGCGTGCCGTAGATGATGTGCGTGGAATAGTCCGAGTTCATGTCCGTGAACGAGGCCGCCTGTAGCACCTTCTGCTGCTGGTTCAGGTCAAGGTCAATCAGACCGGCCTGGCCGTTGGTCAGGATTCTGTCCAGCATGCGCAGCCGTACGCCGTCGCGGGTCGACTTGCCGGGCAAACGGAAGCCCAGCATTACGTTCTCGGATTGCGGACCTACTATCTCACGAGTTATGGGCGCCGTCAGCGGCTTTTCCACGGGCACGTTGAAAGCGGGCGCCGACTTAGCCGGCAGCGCGCTGAAATACTTGTCGATAAGCCGAATGGTGGCGTCGTAATCCAGGTCGCCGCTCAGGCACAGGGCCACGTTGCCGGGCACGTAGTACTGACCGAAATACTTTTTAATCTCGGTAATAGACGGGTTTTGCAGGTGCTCAATCGTGCCGATGGTCGTCTGCGTACCGTAGGGGTGCGTGGGGTAAAGCGCGGCGTTCAGGGCTTCGAACTCCTTATTGAAGTCCGAGTCAAGTCCGCGGTTTTTCTCCTCGTATACCGCTTCCAGCTCCGTGTGGAACAGGCGCGGCACCATCTCCTGCATGCGCTCAGCCTGGATGGCAGCCCACTTCTCCAGCTGGTTGCTAGGAATGTCTTCCTGGTAAACCGTCTCTTCGCTCGAGGTGTGCGCGTTGGAGCCTTTGGCCCCGATGGCGCCCATCACCTTGTCGTACTCATTCGGCACGGCGTACTTGGCGGCCACGCCCGAAATCGAGTCAATCTGGTGGTAGGTGCGCTTGCGGGCGACGGGGTCGTTGCGTTGGCCACGGTATACTTCATAGAGCGCCTCAATCTTGTCGAGCTCTACTTTTTCCTTGGCCCAGTCCTGCGTACCCAGCTTCGAGGTGCCCTTGAACACCATGTGTTCGAGGTAGTGCGCCAGGCCGGTGGCGGTGGCAGGGTCATTTTTCGAACCCGCCCGCACAGCGACGTAGGTCTGGATGCGCGGCGCATCCTTGTAATCCGACAAGTAAACGGTCAGGCCGTTGTCTAGCTTATAAATACGAACCTGCAGCGGGTCACCGGGCACGGTTTCGTAGCGGAATTCCTTCGGGGCGGCAGACGTGGCAGCAGGAGCGGTAGTCGCGACCGAAGCAGTGGCGGCTGGCTTACTGGATTGGCACTGCGTGGCAAAACCTAGCACCGCCAGGGCCGGAAACAGCAGCAAAAAATTGTTTTTCACGAAGGGCGCGGAAGGGTAGCCGGGAGGATTCAAAAAACAAAGGTAGCTGGCTGATAGGGGAATAAAAAACGAATTTTTCAGCTAACTTGCCGGTTTGCTTTCGCCTCACCAACGGCATTGGTCACAGGGCGAGAATTCACCCCAAACGTTTGCAGTGAATGGCTTTGCCAGAAATGCCTCGCAGCTGCTAGGGTACTTCGTACAATCTGACAGGTGGAATAGGTGTGACTGGGCTACAAAGCCCTCACAACCCTATTCTCATTCCTTGCTTCCCTCCTTCTTCGAGACCTTAAAAGTCTGCTTCCAACCCTAGGCGCTGCTTGGCCTCTCGCAAGGCCGGAAACCGCTCGGCCAGGTACTCAAACTTGTCGGAGGCCGTGTACAGCTTCTTGGCGGTAGGCGCGGCGGCCGTCACCATGGGCTGCACCGTGAGGCGCGGGTGACCGGTGCGGCGGCGCAGCTCCGACAGAAACTCCACCCGCATCTCATTGAACTGGTCCACCTGGATAGGGTTGTCCACGGCCAGCTCAATGTTGTGCTCAGCATTGGCCGTTACGGGGCGGTTCAGCACCCAGAATTCGCTCATGCGGTCCTGGGCGCGGCGCTCCTCGGCCAGTTCCTGCCACACCCGCTGCAACAAATTGGCATCGATGGGCGCCACCGGGCCGCTGGTGAACTGCGGCTCGGCCAAAACCGCCGCCGCGGAGGGGCTAGCGGCGCGGCTGCTCATGTTCTTGAGACTCGGCAGCTTGCTGGTGAGGCTGGGAATTTTGGCAAAGGCGGCGTCCGGCGTCGGGCGCGGCGCGGGCTCAATTCCCTCGAAGCTGGGTACGCCGATTTCGACGTGCGGCAGCGTATCCCGCATCTGGTGGCGCTCGGTGATGGCGGCAACTGGGTCGGCCTCAATGCTGGGCGTGTCGTGCATTTCCTCCACGCCGTTTTCCACGGGCAGCGGCTCGGGACCGTCGGCCGGGGCCGGACCAGTGGCAACGGGCGCCCCGGCCGGCATCGGCAATGCCGCAGCTGCGGCCGGGCGCGGAGCAGCATGGTAAGGCGCGGCCGGCGACTCCGTGGCGTAAGCTGCTGGGGCCGCATAAGAAACCGTGGAGGGTCCAGATGCCGCCGGAGTAATGGCCGCAGAAGATACTACCGGCGCATGCTGCGCGTGGGCGTTGCTGCCCGGCCCGGGAGTGGCCGAAGCCTCTCCCCCACCGTTTAGGCCATTAGTTTTTTTTTTAGCCTCGCCGTTGGCGGGGTTCAGTTCGCGAACAAACTGCACGGCCCCGTTCAGATACGCCAGCTTCATCAGCGCCAGTTCCACGTGGAGGCGCTGGTTCTTGGCTTGCTTGAACTCCCGGTCGCACTGGCTGATGAGGTTCAAGGCGGAGAGCAGGAAAGCCAATGGCGCGGCCTGGGCCTGCTGCACGTACTTCTGCTTTATGCCGTCGGACACTTCCAGCAGCTGCACGGTCACGGCATCCTTGCACACGAGCAAGCCGCGCAGGTGCTCGGCGGTGCCCACCACGAAGTTGTGCAGGTCGAAGCCATTCTGCATCACCTCATCGAGCAGCAAAAGCGCAGCGGAGAGGTTTTCGGTCAGCAGGCTATCTACTAAGCGGAAGTAGTAGTCGTAGTCGAGGATGTGCAGGTTTTGCACCACCTCTTTGTAGGTAAGGTTGTTGCCGCCGAAGGTCACCATCTGGTCGAACATCGACAGGGCGTCGCGCAGACCGCCGTCGGCCTTTTGGGCCAGCAGGTGCAGGGCGTCGTCTTCGGCGGTGATGCCTTCCTGGGTGGCCACGTAGCGCAGGTGGCCGCGCATGTCTTCCACCTTGATGCGGCTGAAATCGAAAATCTGGCAGCGCGACAGGATGGTGGGGATAATCTTGTGGCGCTCGGTGGTGGCGAGGATGAAAATGGCGTAGCTCGGCGGCTCCTCCAGCGTCTTGAGAAAGGCGTTGAAGGCCGCGTTCGAGAGCATGTGCACCTCGTCGATGATGTAGATTTTGTACTTGCCGGCCTGCGGCGCGTAGCGCACCTGCTCTACCAGCGAGCGGATGTCTTCAACTGAGTTGTTGGAAGCCGCGTCGAGTTCGTGGACGTTGAACGAGGCGTTTTCCTGGAAGGCTACGCAGGAAGCACAGGTGCCGCAAGCCTCGGTTTCGGCCGATAGGCTGGTGCAGTTTATCGTTTTGGCCAGGATGCGGGCGCAGGTGGTTTTGCCCACCCCACGCGGGCCGCAAAACAGGAACGCCTGGGCCAAATGCTGGCTCTGAATGGCATTTTGCAGCGTGGTGGTAACGTGCTGCTGCCCCACCACGCTACGAAACGTGGAAGGACGGTACTTGCGGGCCGAAACGACGAAATTATCCATAAGTTCTGTCTACAAAGTTACCCAAAAAAGGGCGGCTTTGGAAGCGGTTTTGGGTATTCAGAACGTCATGCAGAGCGCAGCGAAGCATCTTGCCCGCTTCGTTGAGTTGGTAACTCACGCGAGATGCTGCGCTGCGCTCTGCATGACCACCTTTTTTATTCAGACGCCTTCGTTCTTCCTATCTTCGAACACCCGCATTGATGGAAACCTTCCCTCCTCCCCCATCGTTTCAGCTTCACCGCGTACCTTCGCGGCCCGCTTGGCCCTAACCAGTTATTCGGGACTCGTTCTTTACCATTTGGGGATGACCGGAATTGACAGCTTGCGCAAATTGCGGGTAAGCGTGCCAGGAGTTGATGGAAGCTCTCCTGTCAAAAAATCTATCAAACAACAACTGGCGACTATTCGTACGCCATGGCTGCCTAGTTCAGAATTAGGTAATTGCCATCGTTCCGCCCGGGTAAGTTTCTACACCTGGGAGTTCGGAGCGTCGTAAGTAGAAAATAGCCTTCGAGGAGCTGTGACTCGGGGGCGAAACCCAACTGCAGCTAGGGGCAGTGCAAAGGCCTGATGTGCGCCTGTACCGCCATGAAAATCCAAGCATAGATACGCACGTAGAAAGCACGTTGATTTCCTTGTCTGGACCAGGGTTCGAATCCCTGCATCTCCACTTTAAACCCCGTTTGCGACGAGCAGGCGGGGTTTTTCGGTTTTAGCCCGGTGCGGTTGCAAATGGTTATTGGCTGGCCGTCTATCTCGATTGCATCAACCTGCCTTTGTTATCGCAAATGCGGGAAAGGGAATCTTCCAAACCGAGCTGGACATACTATACAACATTAATACTTCTTATATATAAAATAACCATTAAAGCATGAAACAAAAATTCTATTGGAAATAAGCATTCCAAAAAATAAATATTATTAACAATCTGCAAATCAAACATTTTACTTAAATCTCATTGATGTAATTTTACGGGCATTAATTTTAAATAATAGCATTTTTCCGCGAATAACTGAACTGAAATAATTTTGAATTAGTTGGGCTTGGCAATACAGGACATCCGTTCTGGATTGATTATAGTTGCTTGGCTTTTAGGCAGGCTATTTCTAACTATGTCAGCCCTAGAATTAGGCGCTGCATAATATTTATAAAGTTATTTGCATGAAAAAAACGCCCTTATTATTAGGTGTGGCCCTGGCCGCGCTGACGCTGGCTTCCTGCGAAAAGGAGTTGGATAAAGTACATAGCTCTCCTCAATCTTCAGCCGCCGCTTTGGCTCTGGCCCGACCTGCCTTGCTCACCACCGGCGCCTGGCGCCAAACCGGCCTGACCATAAGCGCGACCGATGAAGCAACCAACCAGGTTACAACTTCCGACCTGTTTCCGTATACCAAGCCATCCATGTTGGTTACCAGTGCTACGTACAAGGCCGACGGCACGTATTCGCTGCTACGCGGTGTTCGGTCCAATGGGGAGGCCTCTACGCCAATTGATGGCACTTGGCGCCTGACTGCGACGGCGGATTCGTTGATTGAAACCCAAGCCGACTACACGAGGCGCTTTGCCGTGACCGAACTAACGGACAAGACGCTGCGCCTAACGTACTCCGAGCCTAACGCCAATGGCAAGGCAACTGTTAGCACATCTGTTTTTTCGCACTAATCCCGTTTTTTGTTGGAAGCACTGCACTGCCCGGCTGCTCTAGTCGAGCAGTGTTTTTTTGCAATGCACATATAGGAAGCACATTAATTACTTTGGTCTGAGCTAGGCCCTGCATTCCTGCATCATCACAGAAAACCCCGTTTGCTGGCGCAAACGGGGTTTTTCGGTTTTCAGCGCAGCCTTCACGGAATACGCTTGGCTTGGCCGACAGGAACTATCTAACCACTGAGGCCACGGCCTCGGAGGCGTTTGGCACCGTAAGGCCGGGTACCGAAATAATGGTTTGCGTCTGGCTTTCAACCTGCACATTGTAGCGGTACCGCTCCTGCCCTACGCGCAGCAGCACAGCGTACTTACCGGCCGGCAGGTTGCGGAAATTCAATTGGGTGCCGTACGAGGGCTGGGAATTGACCTCGTTTACCAAGCAGTTATTGGTGCTGAGGGAGACGACGCGGAGCTGCATGCGCTGCTGCGCAGGGTTGTCGATGGTTACCCACAAACTCTGGGCATTGGGCTGCTTTGCTTTCACCGTTGGGGCATCCTGCGCCAACGCGGTGCCGGCGCTGCCCAACACGACAAGCGCGCCGAGCAAGGTAGCCCGCAAGTAAGGTGCTGCCGAAAGGCCCTGAATGCGGTTCTGGATGGGGGCGCCAGCCAAGGACTGGGCGGAGCGGGGGGCGAGGGAGAATTTCATGATTGCAGAGAAAAAAGGTGAAAAGGTTGAGGTTACGTGCGGCCACCAGTACTGGGCGTCGAACAGTACAAATATATAACAGGTACTGTGCAAAACAAAGTAGCGAGTTAGGCTTATGCCAAATTTTACGTTTTTAATCCATTACTGCCTGATTATCAATGACAAATTTTTTATAAAAAATTTCACAATCCGCTAGAATCAGCATTCACAAAGCCTTTCTTTATGCTTAAGATTCTGTTTTAGTTCAGAGAATTTTTCCCGTTCACCACAAGGTTTTGTGGAGCCACTACTGCCGAAGTTTTGCCTTTAGCAAGCGAAGGAATTACCGTTGCGCTTGGCGAACAGAGAGCGAAAATGGGTAGTTGACACGCTCGCAATTCAATCAAATTTGGACACAAGTGAGATTAACCCAGCCCTCCATTCAATTGGCCATAAGCTAGTTAGCCCGCAGGTTGTTCACCGGGTTAGCCGTGGCGGCGCGCACCGCTTGGTACCCAACTGTGAGGAAGGCCACCGTGGCGGCGATAAGCCCCGCGGCCAGGAAGGCCCACAGCGGCATGTCGATGCGGTAGGCAAAGTCCTGCAGCCAGCGGCTCATGGCCAGCCAGGCGGCGGGGAAGGCAATAAGCGCCGCTACCAGCACCAGCACCAGGAATTCCTTCGACAAGAGCGCCACGATGTTGCCCACACTCGCGCCCAGCACTTTCCGGATGCCGATTTCCTTCTTGCGGCGCTCCGCGGCATAAGTGGCCAAGCCGAACAGCCCGAGGCAGCCCACAAAAATGGCAATGCCGGTAAACGTCCACAGCAGGGTTTTGAGCTTGTCCTCGGCTTTGTACATCTGGTCGAAGTTGTCGTCCAGAAACTTGTACTCGATGGGGCTTTCGGGGCTGAATTTGGCCCAGACCTGCTTCACGCCGTCCACGGAGCTGCCGAGGTTTTCGCCCTTGAGCTTCACGGCCACTTTCCAGTAGGCGCCGGGGAAGATTTGGAGCACGGCCGGCTCCAGCCGGTCGTAGAGGCTCTTGTAGTGAAAGTCCTTCACCACGCCAATAATCTGGCCCACTTTCAGCGAATCGGGGTTTCTATCGCTCCAGACCTTCCATTGCACCTTTTTCCCGAGGGCTTGCTGCGGCGTGCCGAAGCCAAATTCTTTCACGGCCGTTTCGTTGAGGATGAAGGCGTGGTCCTTGTCGGTGGACTGCGCTTTCGAAAAGTCGCGGCCCGCCACCAGCTCCAGGCCCAGGGTTTTGAGGTAGTCGTAGTCCACCATCAGCTGCGTGGTCGAGTGCTCTTTCATCTCGCCATTGGTGGGCACCATGATGCCGTCGCCGGCCACCTGGTCGCCCGGAAAGCCGTAGCCGATGCTCACCGACGCCACGCCGGGCACTTGCGCCAGCTCGTTTTTGAAGGTGTCATAGTGCTGGTTCATGTTGTCGCCCCGCATGGGGAAAAACATGATTTGGTCGCGGTTGAAGCCCAGGTCCTTGTTGTGCAGGTAGCTCACCTGCCGAAACACCACGATGGCGCAAATGATGAGGAACACCGACAGCGCAAACTGCACCACAATCAGCCCGTGGCGCAACCAGTGCACCCGGCCAAAAATGCCGTCCGTGACCACGGCGCTTTTCAGCACCTTCACCGGCTGGAAGCTCGACAGCACCAGCGCCGGGTAGAAGCCCGCCACCAAGCCCACCACCACCGTCAGGGCCGCCAACAGGCCCAGCAGCGCCGGATTGCGCAGCAAATCAAACGTCATGGTTTTGCCCGTGAAGGCGTTCAGCGACGGCAGCAGCAGCGCCGTGAGCACCACGGCCAGCACCACGCTCACCAGCGTGAGCAGCACGGTTTCGCTCAGAAACTGCAGCATCAGCTGCTGGCGGCTGGCCCCGATGGTTTTGCGGATGCCCACTTCCTTGGCCCGCTGCATGGACTTGGCCGTGGACAAATTCACGAAGTTGAAGCCGGCAATCAGCAGGATAAACGCTGCGATAAAGCTCAGCGCCTTCACGTAGGTGATGTTGCCCTTCACCGACAAGTCGTACTTGAAGCTGGACGAATAGAGGTGGATGGCTTGCAGGGGCTGCAAAAACGGCTTGTCGTTTATCTCCTCGTCTTTCTGCGTCGGCTGCACTTTCTCCACGATGTAGCGCTGCAGCTTGGCCTCGGTTTGCTTGGCATCGGTGCCGGGGCGCAGCTTCACGTAGGTAAAAAACTGGTGCCAGCCCCAATTCGTCATGCGCTTGGCCGGCAGTTGCGCTGCCGCGAGCGGGATGACGTAATTAATTTTCAGGTGAAATTTCGACAAGTCGTTGCGCAGCACGCCCTTCACCACGAAGGGTGATTTGTTCATCTTTATCTCCTTGCCCACGGGATTTTCGTTGCCGAAAAAGCTCTTGGCCACGTCCTCGGCCAGCACAATCGAGGTGGGCGCGTCCAGCGCTCCGGCCGCCGAGCCGTACTTGAAGGCCAGCGGAAAGATTCCAAAAAAGGTCGAATCCGCAATCTGCCCGTCTTCCACGTAGATTTTTTTGTCGCCCACTTCCAGCAGGTTGGTGGCCGACTGCATCAGGATGCGCACCGATTGCTCCACTTCGGGAAACTCCCGCTTGAGCGTGGTCGCGTAGGCCGGCGACACCGGGGCGTAGGTATCGGGCATTTCCTTGTTCGTTTGCTCGGTGTACACACGGTACACCCGGTCGCCGTCGGGCACGAACTTGTCGAATTGCAGCTCGTCGTACACGAACAGCCCAATCAGCAGGCAGGCCGTGAGCCCCAATGCCAGCCCGGCAATGTTGAGAAAGGAAAAGCCTTTGTGCCGGATGAGGTTCCGGTAGGCCACGAGGAAATAGTTCTTGAACATGGCGGAAAAATGTTGGAGTGGCCGGTTGACGGCCTGCAGAAAAAAGAATATTGATGCCCTTCGGCCAAAGGCTCTTTGCTGGAAAAGAGCCGGTTATTCATCCCGTAAGCAAAGAGTGGGGTTGGTTCGGGAGGCTTTCCAGGCCTGCGCGCCGATGGTGAGCCAGGCCACCGATACGGCCACAAGGCCCGCCCCCAGGAAGTACCAGTACTCCAGGCTTATGCGGTATTCGAAGCTCTCCAGCCACTGCTTCACCACCACGTAGCTAACCGGCAAAGCAAGCAGAATAGCCACGCCGACGAGCTTCGTGAGGTCACTCGAAAGCAGGTAGACGATACTGAATTCGCTAGCCCCTAGCACCTTGCGAATGCCAATTTCCTTGCGCCGCCGTTCGGCCGTGAAAGCCGTGAGGCCGAACAGGCCGAGGCACGAAATCAGAATGGCTAGGCCGGCGAAGTACTGGGCCAGCACCCCAACGCGCCGCTCGGCGACGTACTGGGCCTGATAATCATCGTCGAGAAAGTGGTAGGTGAGCAGCGCCTGGCCGGGGTTGAAAGCGGCGTAGAATTGTTGGATTCGGCCGATGGCTTCCTGCTCCCGGCCCGGTGCCAGCCGCACCAGGATGGTGCCGGCCGTTAGCGGCTCCAGCCGAAAAATGAAGGGCTTCACTTTCTCGTGCAGCGACTCGTAGTGAAAGTCCCTCGCCACGCCGACAATCCGCTGGTTGTCCAGCAGCTGGCCCACCGGATTTTGCAGGCCCAAGCTGGCCACCAAGGCTTCGTTGACGATAATCTGCATGGTGTCGGCACGGAACTGGGGCGAAAAGCTGCGGCCTTCTTTCAGCGTAATGCCCAAGGTTTCGAGCATGTCGTAGTTCACGCCCAGGTTGTTGGCGAGAATTTTCCGGCCCTCCCATTCCACTGGACGCCCCGCGCCGTAGGTACCCACAAGCGAGCCCCACATGCCAGAGGCATTCACCACGCCCGGCAACCGCTTTAGCTCCGCCAGAAACGTTTTGGGCTGCTTCGCTGCCCTGCCTGCCGCCTCAAAAGACATAATGCCGTTGCGATTGTACCCCAGGTCTTTGCTTTCCACAAAGGCAAGCTGCCGCTGAATGACCCACACGCAGACGATGAACAGCACGGAGAGCATGAACTGGAAAACCACTAACCCCTTGCGCGTCCACAGGTCGGCGACCGAACCGGCGAGCTGGCCCTTGAGCACCTCCACCGGCCGCAGCCCCGACAGGTAAATAGCCGGATAGCTGCCCGCCAGCAGCCCCGTAATCAGCGTGATGCCGAGCGCCGAAAGCACCAAGTGCGGCTGGAAGGACAGCGCAAGCTGCTTGCTGGTGATGGCGTTGAACTGCGGCAGCAGTAGCTCCACCAGCGCCAGTGCAATGAGCAGCGCGATGAAGCTCATGAGCACCGATTCGGCCAGGTAGTGCGCAACCAGGGAAAAGCGGCTGGCACCCAGCGTTTTTTTCACCCCGATTTCCTTGAGCCGGCGCGAAGCTTTGGCCGTGGCCAAGTTCATGAAATTGATGCAGGCAATCACCAGGATGAACACCGCAATGGCCGAAAACAGCTGCACGTATTCTATCCGCCCGCCCGACGGTATGCCGTTGGTATACTCGCCGTGGAGGTATATGTCGGCGTAGGGCTGCACGAGCAGGGCCCGTTTCTTGTTCGTGGCCAGCTTGCGTTGGAGTAATCCTGAAATCTTGGTTTGAAACCGCACTGCGTCGGCACCCTCGTGCAGCACCACGAAGGTGTTAAAAGGCCCATCCTGAGCCCAGTCAATCGACTCCCCCATTTTCATGATGCCCTTGAAGGCATCAAAGCTGAGCACCACGTCAAACTGGTCGGTAGAATTGACCGGAATGGGCCCAAACACGCCCGTCACAACGACGGTTTGCTTGAGGTCAGCCAGTTGCCATTCCACCGTTTTGCCCACGGCATTGGCCGCCGTGCCGAACAGCGCCGCGGCCATTTCCTGCGAGAGCACAGCGGCGGTTTTGTTGGCCAGCACCTGGCTGGCGTCACCCTGTTGCAGGTTGTAGGAGAAAATGTGGAAGAAGTCTTTGCCGGCAAATTTGGCGTCGGCCCGCACTGTTTTTCCCTTGGCCACCAGCGTGAACCCAGGAAAGAAATTGGGTGGAGTAGCCACGGCCGCGTACTGGATTTCGGGCATTTCCTCGGCCAGCGCCTCGGCCAGCAACGGCGCCGTGCCATAGGTGTTGATGCCCTCGGCCGTGCGCTGGTTTTCCAGCACCCGAAACAGCCGCCCGGTAGTGGCGTGGTACCGGTCGAAGCTCCATTCATCGTGCACCCAGAGGTAAATAGTAAGTGCCCCCACCAAGCCCACCGACAAGCCAACCAGATTGATGAAAAAGGTCGTTTTGAACCGCTTGAAGTTCCGGTAAATCAGGAGTAGCGAATGCTGAAGCATGGGTGCGGCGAATCAGGAGTGAGTGCATCAGAAAAACCGAGGCGCGCGAGCGGCGCTACACGTGCGCGTGTTCGAGCACCACCTGCCCATCGAGCAGGCGGATGACCCGGTGGGCGTAGCGGGCGTCGTGCTCGGAGTGGGTGACCATGATGATGGTGGTGCCCGCCTCGTTCAGCTCCGTGAGCAGCTCCATCACCTCGTTGCCGTTGCTGGAATCGAGATTGCCGGTGGGTTCGTCGGCCAGTATCAGGCGGGGGCCGTTGACTACGGCGCGGGCCACGGCCACGCGCTGCTGCTGCCCGCCAGAAAGCTGCTGCGGGAAGTGGTTGCGGCGGTGCATAATCTGCATTTTCTCCAGCACCTTGGCCACCTTCTCCTTGCGCTCGGCCGCGCCCACGCCCAGGTAAATCAGCGGCAGCTCCACGTTTTCGGCCACCGTCAGCTCCTCAATCAGATTGAAGCTCTGGAACACGAAGCCGATGTGCTTTTTGCGCAGCTCGGCCCGGCGGCGCTCGGGCGCGTGGGTCACGTCCGTGCCGGCAAAGGCGAAGCTGCCGCCGTCCGGCTCATCGAGTAGCCCCAGGATGTTGAGCAAGGTCGATTTCCCGCAGCCTGACGGCCCCATGATGGCCACAAACTCGCCCTCGCTCACGGTCAGCGACACGTTGTTCAGGGCCTTGGTCTGCACTTCTTCCGTGCGGTAAATCTTTTCGAGGTTTTCGATTTTAATCATGGGAGTAAGGAGTGCGAGTTGAGGTTAGGAGGTACTTTTTTGCAGAAGGTGAGAAAAGCAGGAGTTGCGGAGGGTAGCTGTAGCGTGGACTCTGCGAGTCCGCGTCCCGGTCGCGCCGTTCGGACATGGTTCGGGTCTCGTTCCAGCGGGCGCGGACTCGCAGAGTCCACGCTACATTCGTCCAGCTCCCCTCTTCACGGGAGAGGGTCCGGGGGTGAGGTGAACTGGCCGCGCAGCATAACATTCTTTCAATTTTTGAACTACTCTTTCTTGGCGCGCAATTCCAGCTCGCCCATCTTTTCGTAGCCTTCGTAGCTGGAGGTAATCACCCGGTCGCCGGGCTTGAGGCCGTCGAGGACTTCGTAGTAATCGGGATTCTGGCGGCCGAGGCGGATGTCGGTTTTATAGGCCTTGCTGCCGTCGGCGTTCACTTTAAAAATCCAGTTGCCGCCGGTTTTCTGGTTGAAGCCGCCTTTGGGCACGCGCAGGGCCACGGTTTGGTCGCTCAGGGCCAGGCGGACGGGCACGGTTTGGCCGCGGCGCAGGTCAGGCGGCACGGCGCCGGTGAACTCCAGGTCTACTTGCACGCCTTGCGTTACCTGCGTGAAAATCTTCTTTACGCTCAGCTCGTAGGGCTTGTCGTTCACGGTTATCGTGCCCTTCTGGCCCGGAAAAATGCGCGAGATGTAGTACTGGTCGAGGGTGGCGCGCACCTTCAGGCCCGTCAGCATGTCGAGCTGGCCGATGCGCTGGCCACGGGTTTTCAACTCCCCAATTTCGGCGTTGAGCGAGGTGATGCGGCCCGCCGTGGGCGCCTTGATGGTGAGGTCGTCGAGTTTGTGGCGCATCAGCGCCAGGTTGTTTTGCATGCGCCCCACCGACAGCTGCATCTGATTGATTTGGTTGCGCATGGCCAGCGAATCCTGCTGCACCGCCTGGCGGCTGAGCTGGCGCCGGCGCAGCTGGTAGTCGTAGTTGTTTTTGGTCTGCTGGTACTCCTGGCGCGCAATGACTTTTTGCTCGTACAGCGTCTTATTCAGGTCGAAAATCCGCTTGGCCTCGCGCAGCTGGTTATCGATTTCGGCCTGCTGGTTGAGTTGCTGAATGCGGTTTTGCTGCAGCAGGTTGCGCGTGTTTTGCAGGTTGTTCATCAGGTCGAACACGGCCGTTTCGCGGTTCACCATTTCCAACTGCAGGTCGGTATTCACGAGCTGAATAATGGGCTGGCCGGGCGCGAGCGCCGCGCCGTCTTCCACCAGAATGCGCTGCACCGTGCCGCCTTCCGGCGCGTCGAGGTAAATAGTTTTGATGGGCATCACCACGCCATCCACCGGCACAAATTCCTGAAATGGCCCCCGCGAAACCGCGCTAATGGTCACCCGCTCGGGGTCAATGTTCAGCTTGGCTGGGCCCGCCGACGTGAGCAGCAGGGCCACCACGGCCACTACCACCAGCACGAGCGCGCCGAGCAGCATCAGGCGGGCTGGGGTCCAGGTTTTCTTTTTGATAATTACGTCCATGTCCCTGGCAGTGTTTGCGTTGCCTCTTTGCAAGGCAACTGGTGACACGCAACGAAGAACGATGCCAATTTAATAACTTATTGAAAATCAATGGAATAATATTCGATTCTGTATTGCTGCCACAAAAACTGTTCGGTTTTGATACACCTACCGTTCGCTTGTGATACACTTCGCGCAGCGGATGCCGCCAAAAAGGGTCATTAGCCGCTTCCATGATGCTTTTTAGAAAGTAGTACAATTGTGGCTAGTATTTCGGTGCTTCGCACCCGGAACGGGGCGCGGGCTCCTATTCTGAATTAGCTGGTACGCTCCATGGTCCTGAAGAAAGCGCGTGTTTTGGTGGTAGACGACGACACGGACGTGCTGTTTGCGGTTCGCATGCTGCTCAAACCCGAGGTGCAGGAAGTTGTGACCGAAAAGAATCCCGAACTGCTGCTCTCGCTCCTAAGCAAGCAGCGCTTCGACGTTATTTTTCTGGACATGAACTACAAAAGCACCCTCGGCACCGGCAACGAGGGGCTTTATTGGCTGGGCCGCATCCGCGAAAAGGACCCCACGGCCACGGTCATTATGATAACCGCCCACGGCGAAATCAGCACGGCTGTGCGGGCGCTTAAGGCCGGCGCCACCGACTTCATTGTGAAGCCCTGGCACAACGCCCAACTGCTGGAAACCCTGGCCGCCGCTGTTGCATCGAAGGAAGCAGGACGCCCGGCAGGCGCGCCCGCCGGTCCGCGGCGCGCGGCCTCGTTCGCCGAATTTGCCCTGCTGGGCGAGTCGGAGGCGATGCAGGAAGTCTTTCACAAAATCGAAAAAGTAGCCCCCACCGAGGCCAACGTTCTGCTGCTGGGCGAAAACGGGACCGGCAAGGAATTGGTGGCCAAAGCCCTGCATCAACGGTCTTTCCGGGCCGCTAAGCCCTTTATCACGGCCGACCTCGCGGCCATGAGCGAGGGCATTTTCGAGAGTGAGTTGTTTGGCCACAAGAAAGGCTCCTTCACCGATGCCCGCGAGGACCGAATCGGTCGATTTGCGGCTGCTTCGGGCGGCACCTTGTTTCTGGACGAAATCGGCAACATTTCGCTGGCGCAGCAGGCCAAGCTGCTCACTGCGCTGCAGAACCGGGAGGTGATTCCGCTCGGCAGCAACGTGCCGCTGCCCATCGACATTCGGCTGATTTCCGCCACCAACGCGCCGCTCTACGAACGGGCTGCTGAGCAGTCCTTCCGCAAAGACCTGATTTACCGCTTGAATACCGTCGAAATCACGCTGCCGCCCCTGCGGGCGCGGGGCGACGACGTGCTGCTGCTGGCCCGCCACTTTGCCGGCATCTACGCCGCCCGCAACCGCAAGCCCACCCCGGAATTCGACCCCGCCACCCTGCAAAAGCTGCGGCAGCACAGCTGGCCCGGCAACGTGCGCGAGCTGCAACACACCGTGGAACGCGCCATTATCCTGGCTGAAAGCGACACCCTTCGCCCGCAGGATTTTCACTTTTCGGCCATGGAAACCGCTGTCCCTCAGCCGGCCGGCTTGCTGCCATTCGAAGGGCCTTTGCAGCTGAATGAGGTAGAAAAAAGCACCATTCTGCGCGTGATTGAGCGCCACAACGGCAACATCACCAAAGCGGCCAAAGAGCTCGGCCTCACCCGCACCGCCCTCTACCGCCGCCTCGAAAAACATGACCTTTAAGCGGCTGGAAATTGGCATCGTGCTGCGGCTGCTCGTCCTGTTCGGGCTGCTGTACGCGGCCGAGCGGGCGCTGGAGCACGGCAAATACGGGCTGCTGGCCCTGGCCGGGCTGCTGCTTGGGCTGGGCGTGTGGGAACTGAGCCGGCACCTCACGCGCGGCAGCCGGGCCCTGGCCGATTTCCTGCTGGCCGTGCAATACCGCGACTTCTCCCTGCATTACAACGAGGCCCACCCCAACCGTGCCTTGCGGCCTCTGCACGCGGCGTTTAATCAAATCAGCGCCACCTATCAGCAGCTCAGCGCCGAGCGTGAAGCCCAGTTTACCTACCTGCAAACGGTGCTGCAGCTCATCGACACGGGCATCATCTCCTACGATGCCGACGGGCGGGTGGAGTCCATCAACGAGTCGTTTAAGCGCACGCTGGAGCTGCCGTATCTGAAGAACATCCTCACGCTGCAAAAACGCCTGCCGGTGCTGTACGAGGCCATTCGTCAGCTAGAGCCGGGCGCTTCCACCATAGTGAAGCTCACGGTGGGCAGCAAAACCATGCAGCTGCTGCTCTCGGCCACTACGTTTCGGCTGCAAGGCCGGGAGTTCACGCTGGTGGCGTTCAAAAACGTGAGCCACGCCCTGGAAGAAACCGAGACCGAAGCTTGGCAAAAGCTGTTGCGCGTGATGACCCACGAAATCATGAATTCGGTGGCGCCCATCGCCTCGCTGGCCGACACCCTGCGCCGCGACCTGCGCCGGGAGCTGGAAACGGCCTCCCCGGCCGTCCAAACGCTGCTGGAGGACGTGGTAGAGGGCATTGGTATCATTCACAACCGCAGCGAAGGCCTGCTACGGTTCTCGCGGGTCTACCGCGATTTCAGCACCATCAGCCCCCCGCAACTCACCACCGTGTACGTGCAGGAACTGTTCAGCAACATTCGCGGCCTCATGACGGCCCAGCTGGCAGAGACGAATATTGAACTGCTGGCCTCGGTGGAACCCGTGGAATTATCCCTGCAAGTCGACGCCCGCCTTATGGAGCAGGTTCTCATCAACCTCGTGCTCAACGCGGCTTATGCCGTGCGCCAGCACCCACGGCCGCGCATCCAGTTGCTAGCCCACCAAGCCGCCGAAGAGGGCAACGTTGTTATCGACGTAATCGACAACGGCACCGGCATTCCGGCCGACGTGCTCGACAGCATCTTTATCCCCTTTTTCACCACCCGGCAGGGCGGCACCGGCATCGGCCTGAGCCTGGCCAAGCAGATAATGCACTTGCACGGCGGCAGCATCAAAGTTCAGTCCGTTCCGGGAGAAGGGACTGATTTTCGGCTGGCGTTCGCGCTGTAAAGCGCGGCCTGAAGCGAACCTATTCCACCAGTTGGGAGTACAGCCGCGCCAAGGTTTCACTCGCATCGGCGCATAGGCCGGGATGCACGGGCGAGGTTTGAACCACCGTGCTGCGCGTGGCCGTGAGCCAGCGAAACCGCTCGGCAATGGGCAGCTGGCCGATAGTGCCACCCGTGGCCCGGCCCTGGCAAATGCGTTCGAAAGCCTGCAGGCGGGCGGTTATTTCGTCCAAATCAAGGTCGGGCGCCAAGGCCCGCAGCCGGGCTTCGGGCAGTTGAAAACGGGTTTCCAGGAAACCCCGGGAGCGGCAATAAACGATGACCCCAACATTCAGGAATTCTTCCCGCTCGACGCGCGGCACCACGCGGAGCACGGCGTATTCAAATAGCTGCATTGCGGGCATCTTGGGCTTCCTGAACAAAGATTTCGGAGGCCGCCAAGCGCGCTTCGAGGAAGCGAACGTAGTCGGCGCGCTGCGCTGCGGGCGGGGCGTCGCCGTTGGTCAGCCACTCGTCGGGCACCAGTGCCACAATGGCGCGGAGGCGCTCAGGCGTAAGCTTGGTGCGGTTTTCGGTGTCGGTTTCGGCCAACTCGCTGGCCTGGGGCAGCAGCACGTGGTCCTTCACCTGCGGGAAGGGGCGCGGGCGCGGCTTGGCCCATTCGGGGCCGGCGTGGTGGGCGTAGAGGGCCGCGCCGTGGTCAATCAGCCACAATTCTTTGTGCCACATGAGCAGGTTGGTGTTGCGGGCGGTGCGGTCCACGTTCAGCGTCAGGCAATCGAGCCACACGATTTGGGAAGCCAGCCGCGGCTCGATAGTGGTGACCAGGGCATCGAAGGTGATGGCGCCGGAGAGGTAATGCAGCGCCAGGTTGCGGCCGGTGCTGGCGCGCAGCAAGTCCTGGATTTCCTCGTCGGGCTCGGTGCGGCCGAAGGCTTCGTCGAGCTCACAAAACACCAGTTCCGGCACGCGCAGGCCCAGCGTGCGGGCTATTTCGCCCACAATAAGCTCGGCGATGAGGGCTTTAACGCCTTGCCCGGCGCCCCGGAATTTTAGGACGTAAAGGAAGTTGTCGTCGGCCTCTACCAGGGCCGGGAGGGAGCCGCCTTCCCGCAGCGGGGTCACGTAGCGCGTCACAGCTACGGTTCGAAGTTCGAGGGCAGGAGTTGCCGGCATGCTGCGGAGAATGGTGAAAAAGCCGTGCAAAGGACGGACAATTTGCAGGCAGTTCCCACAAAAACGCCTGTCGCGCTTTATGCGGCACGACAGGCGTTTGCTTCTAGCTACAATTCTCCCCTACTGCTTCCGGCGCAGGTTGAGGTAGTCGAGGTAGTAGAGCACCTTCACCGACACGGAGTTGTTGTGCGGCGTGTTGATGGTGCTGTTGAAGTTATCGAAGTACTGCGGCGTGGCCCGCTCGGCGAATAACTCGTCGGCGCTGGCGTTTTTCCACACCACGCTGATTTGCGAGCCCGGCGCAAACCACCACGAGTACACCGCGTCCACGTTGAAGGCGTTGTACGTGTTGTCGCGGTTGCGCTGGTAGGCCACCAGTTGTTCTTCGCCGTTGCGCCGCAGCTGCGCAAAATCATTGTAGTGCACGTTGCTGGTGTAGTGGCGCACCCGCAGCGTGAAGGCCATGCGGTTGGTGAAGGTGTAGGCGGTGGAAACGACGTTCGACACCGTGGCCACGTTGCGACGGCCGAGCAGCGCATCCACGGGGCCGCGGCCCGTGCGGAAATCGCCGCCCAAGAGGTCGATAATGGGTTGGTCGAGGAGCTGGCTTCCATCAAGGCCGCCGTTGACGTAGCCGATTTGGTTCACGGCCAAGCTCCAATCGATGCTGTAGCGGAACGTGAGGTGGTCGTTGACGCGAAAACGCGGGTACGCGCCAAAGCTGTATCCGGTGCGGCGGGGCCGGGGCAGCCGGTCGTCGATGTTGTAGTGCTGCATGCCGGCATTGAGGCCATAGGCAAATTTCTTGCGCGAGTCAGAGTTCATGAACCACACCAGGCGGGCGTTGCCTGGTACCCGCACGTAATAGTCGCCCAGGGGCCGGGAACGGGGCTCGAAAAAGTCGTGCGATGCGGCGTCCAGATTAAAATCAAATCCGGTTTGGATGAAGCTTTTGGTGAACGTGGTGTTGGCTCCCAGGTAGGTGCTGAACGCCTGGTAGCGCGTGGGCTTGTAAAGCAGCGTCTGGCTGACCACGCCAAAAATCGCAAAGTTGTTAACCTTCCAGAAGGGCTTAAACTTCTGGTAAACGACCTGCGCGGACTGCGAGATATTGTTGTTGCCAAACAGAATCCCCAGGTCGTTGGGGTTGTACGTGTCCGACTCGATGCCGTGGTTGAGGCTCCAGGTCAGGTTGCCGCTGATTTTGCCCAGGCCCACGGAGTATTTGTAGCCGTCCTGGTCGTTGATTTGCCGCTCGCTGCCGAAAGATGTGCCCCGGCGCCGCGAGTACACCATGCGGCCGTCCACGGCGTAGGCGTTTTTCTTGTTGGCGAAGCGGAACAGGCCGCCGGTGACGTTGGCGTCGTAGGTGCTACCGGCCCGTGTCACGTTGGTGTTGATGAGGCTCACGAAGGAGTTATTCTTCAAACTCTGGTCGAGCACCACGATGCTGTAGTTGGCAAAGGGCTGGGTGAGCACGTCGCGGCGCACGCCGCTGGTGCTGTCCTGCACCGTGGCGTACACGTCGTTGCTCAGCGCGTTGAACACGCCCACGCCCAGGCCCTTGCTCGTGCGCCCCGACACCTTGGTGGCGTTGAGCAGGCGCGTCACCCCCGGGTTCTCCACCACGAACTCGCCCCCGCGCCGGCTGCCGTCGGCCTGGCGCTCGCCCCGGCGCAGCTGCCCGGTCACTTGCCCGAAGCCGATGGGCGTGGCCCCGACCCGGCGCGAGTAGAACAGCCCGCCCTTGTTGAACAGCTCCGTGCCTTCGGTGAAGAACTGCCGGTTTTCATTGAATTGGACCTCAAAAGGCGAGAGGTTGAGCACTTGGTTGTCGCTCTGCACCTGGCCGAAGTCGGGCACGAGCGTGGCGTCGAGCGTGAAGCTTTCGTTGATGCCCCACTTCACGTCGGCCCCGCCGTTGAAGCTCGTGCTCGTGTTTTTCTTGCCCTGCTCGTTGAAGGGAAAGTGGTTGACGTAGCTCGACACGTAGGGCGTGAGCGAAAGGCGCAGCGGCGGCTTGAGGTCGCGCAGGCCCGTGAGCACCCCCCACTGGTTCACGAATCCGTCGACACCGGGCCGTACTTCGTTCCAGAAAAACGCCTGGTTTTCGCGCTTGCGCTGCCGCATAAAATTCAGGCCCCACTGCTGAATCTCGGCGGTGCTAAAGCGCAGCGCCGAGTACGGGATGCGCATTTCGGCCACCCAATCGGTGCCTTGCAAGGTGGTGCGGCTTTCCCACACGGCGTTCCAGGCGAAGTCTTCGCCGCTGGCCGGCGAGTAGCGGGCGTCCATCTGCACGCCGCCGGTGGTCACGAAGAAGGCGTAGCCGTTGAGCTTGTCCTGATAGGTATCGAAAAAGACGCCGAAGAAGTCGGTGTTGCCAAAATTGTCGCGGTCGGTGAGCTCCCGTGGAATGGAATCAGTCGAGACGTCGTGCATCACGGCCCCGATGTAAATCGCTGCGTCGTCGTAGAGCACGCGCACTTCCGTGGGGAATTTTTCGTGCGGGCCGGGATTGGGCCGGTTCTGGATGAAGTCGGTGGCGGGGGTTGCTTCGCGCCACACGGCTTCATCGAGCACGCCATCGAGCTTGATGGGCTGGGTCATGCGCAACGCGGCCAGTTGGCGTTTGGGGGCCAGCGTCGCCATGGCGGAGTCCTTGTCGGCGGCAGGCGCCTGAGCCATTGCTGGGGAACAAACCAGGGCCAGCAACCCCAGAAGCAGAAAAAAAGGGCGCAGAATAGAGGTAAAGAACATAAAGTGTGACCGGTTTGCAGAAGAAGAGTGGAGAAGGACGCCTAAGATTATCGCTGGCTGCTTCCGGATGAAAATCGATTCCAGGCAGCGGGGCTGAGCGGGCGCAAGCGGCCGTGTTCACTCACCCAAAGCCAACCGGAACCTCTACCATGGGTGGAGTGGGTTGCAGCCCTCCCCACCAATGGCGCCCCGGCCCCGCTGCCTGGAATTTCCTCGCCGCCAAGGCTACAAGAGCCCTGCCGACTAACTGAACCCCTAATTTTCAAACATCAATAATCCAGCACCAGGCGTATTAGAGCCTGATTTTGTGGAGAAACTACCGGTCGTGCGAATGGTTACTTCCGTTTGCGGAAATAAACGTCGTTGCTGATGGATTCGAGCTTGACGAGCGGGCCGCTGCCCTTGAGCGTGCCTCTGACGAGGTAGCCCACGATGGGGTTTTTCTTGGGCTCGGTGCTGAACGAAATGTCCTGGTCGGTGTAGACCTCGCCGGTAATGGTTTTCATGGCCAGTTCGGCACCGTTGGTGGGTGCCCAGGTCACATCCACAAAACCGCTAATTGACTTGGCTTCGATGGACCCGGTGAGGCCCGCAATGTCGATGTCGCCGCTGATGGTGCTCACGCGCAGGGCCACGTCGGCCGGCACCGTGATTTCATACTGAATGTCGGCGCACACCTGGTTTACGGTGCGGCCTTCGCGGTCGCGGCCCGCAGTCACCTTCCCGTTGTTGATGGTGGTGTTGTAGGTGTCGCCGTAATAGGAGCCGCCGTTGGGGCAGTCGCCGGGCTGGGAATTACGCAGCATTTCCTTATCAAAGTCGGAGTTGAATTTCACCTCCTCGCTGCTCTGCTCCTGGGTGAGCAGCAGGGCATCGTTGAGCTTGTTTTGGTTGATGCTCACGGTGGCTTTTAGCGTCATTTTGCCGCTGGCCCCGCTCCGGATGCGGATGTTACTGGCGTGCTTCAGGTTGAGAAACAACCGCTGCCCACTGGCAAGATTAGCCGATTTTTCAATGATTTTTTGGGCGGATAACGACTGGATGCCGCTCGCGGCAAGAACCAGCAACAGGAAGAATAGGAAGCGGCGCATGGCATTACAGAAAATGAAGGTGGAAAGCTGGAATTGGGATTTTTAATCTGGCTCGTCATGCTGAGCGGAGCCGAAGCATCTCTACCGCTTCGTTGGGTCGATTGGATTACTGTTGCAGTAGAGATGCTTCGGCTCCGCTCAGCATGACGGGCTATTTGTTATAGTCTGCTTTATTCAGGTGGACTTACTTGGCTTTGCGGACGAAAATGTCGCCGCTTACCGTTTTGAGCGACAACGCGTTGCCGCCGCCGTTCACGCTGCCGTCGACCACCTGGCCGCCGATGTGGCGCATGTTGTCGTCGCCTTTGCCCAGGTTGATGTCGAAGTCGGTGTAGACTTCGCCTGATACGGAGCGCATTTTCATGGTGGCCTTGGTGTTGGCGGGCATGCTCACGTCCACATCGCCACTCACCGTCGAAATGGAGCTGGGGCCTTGGCGGAGCGGCGCAAAACGCACCGTAATGTCGCCGCTCACGGTGTTGGCCACCACGGGGCCGGTCACGTTGGTGAGCTTGATGTCGCCGTTTTTCACGTTCACTTCGAGGTCGCCGCTCACGTCGCGGATGGCCACGTCGCCGCCGTTCCAGTTGGTTTGGTTGTACTGCACGGTAGAGCCGCGCGGCACCCGAATCACGTAGTTGGCATCTTTGCGCGAGGCCCGCACAATGCGCACGGTGTTGTCGGTTTGGGTCACGGCGAGGCCGATTTTGGTGTTGTCCACGGCCGAGTTGTAGATGGGGCGCAGGCCATCGGCGCGCTTGTTGGGCTCTTCGTAGCCGTCGCCTTTTATCACCAGCTCGTTGCCGTCGATGCCTTCCACCGTCACGTCGCTGCCCTGCATGTCGATGACGATTTTGCGGTCCTTGCCGCCGAGTTTGGTCTTGTATTCCTGGGCCTGCCCGGTGTGAGCGGCCAGCACACCCGCCATGGCGAGTAAAATGAGCTTATTCATGTTATTAAAAATTTGACAAGTGAGGTCCGGGCACGGCGCCGGAAGCCGGCGCCGCGTTGCAGAAAAAGGGTAAGGAAAAGAGGAGGAAAACGCACGCCGAAACGTCATGCAGAGCTTAGCGAAGCATCTTGCCCGCCACGGCTAAAATCAATTTTCAGTTTACTTGAAGCACGCGAGATGCTTCGCTGCGCTCTGCATGACGGACTTTTAATTAAATCAATTTGCCGATGCCAGCTTCGGCCTGGGCCCGCACCACAGGCAGGGCATCGGCGCGCTTGGACAGGCGTTCGAGCTGGGGCACGGCGCGGCGCACGCGCATCGACACTACCATATCAATCAGGGTTATCTGCACGTTGGGGTCGGTTTGGATGGCGAGGGAATTCACCAAGCCTTCCCGCACCCGCGGGTCTTCGCGCAGGCGGTAGAGGGCTTCGCAGGCGGCCAGGCGCACGTTGGGGCTGGCGTCGAAGTTGAGGGTATTGAGCAGCACCTGCACCGTGGGGTCGCCGGGTTCCGATTCTTTGCCGGAATTGCTCACCAACTGAATCCGGTCGCTGGCAGAGGTGGAGCGGCCGGCCAGCGCCTGCCGCAGCTCTGTCGATTCTGGCTGGCCGGAAGTAGTGGCGAAAGTGTCAGCGTTGCGGCTGCCCCAAGGGAGCTGACGGCCTAAGAATACGCCGGCGGCAATCAGCACGATGCTGGCGGCGATGCGCATCCAGTTGTTGGCAATGGCCGTGGGCCACATCGAAACCACTTTGGCTTCGGGCTGCACGGGAGCAGCAGCAACCGGTAACTCGGGATTCAGCAAGGCTTTTTGCTCCTCGAGCATGGCCATGAAGTTGGCGCGCAGGGCGGTGCGAGGCGCTTCGGGCAGGGCGGCGTCCAGGTCGTCGGTCAGAGCGCGGAGTTGGGTTACCTGGAGCTGGCAGCCGGGGCAAGTGGCCAAGTGAGCGGCCACGCGGTCGGCCTCGGCGGCGGGCAGACTGCGCTCGACGTAGGCCGGAAGCAGCGCTTCCAGCTCGTGGCAGGCAGAAAGTTCGGGCGTTTTCATGGGCTTAGTTGGCGAAATAGATTTTGCGCAGCGCTTGCAGGGCGCGGTGGGCTTTCACGCGGGCCGCTTCGGCGGTGCAGCCCAGCAGCTGGCCAATTTCCTCGTAGCCGAAGCCCTGGAAGCGGTTCAGCACCAGAATTTCGCGCTGCGGGGTGGGCAGCAGGGCCAGGGCTTCGTGCAGGTCGTCGTGGTGGCTGCTGATGCGCATTTGGGAGAAGGCCGCGCCGCGCAGGCCGCCGGTTTTTTCCACTTCTTCCACGTCGGCGGCTCGCAGCTTTTCCTTGCGCTGCCAGTAGTCGGCGTGCACGTTGCGAGCCATCTGGTACACCCAGGCCTTGAACGGCTGGGTGGGCTGGTAGCTGCTGCGGTATTTGAGGATGCGCTCGAACACGGTCTGGGTGAGGTCTTCGCTGGTGTCGCGGTCGTTGGTGAGGCGGGTGAGGTAGTTGAACAGGGGCCCGTGGTAGCGCTCAAACAACGGCACGAGCTGGTCAAGGTCGTCGGCCTTCACTGCGGCCATCAGTTCTTCGTCGCTCGTACTCGTGGTCGTCACGGGTGGGTATTTGGGGGTGAATTGAAAGGAGTACCGGGCTTTGGTCTATTCGTTACAGCGAGCCTGAAAAAAATTTCACAACTCTCTGCAGATACTCTGTAAAAACTCGATAAAGACTCTATAAGACAGCTAAAACAAAGAACGTCATGCTGAGCGCAGCCGAAGCATCTCTACCGGGAAAGTAATTGAATACTCTCGCGGTAGAGATGCTTCGGCTGCGCTCAGCATGACGTTCCTATTGCCTGCCAATGCTCTGCATGACGTTCTGTAGTCAGGCAGACGCTTTTCGGGTTAGCCTTTACTTGGCTTTGCGCAGATAGATGTTGCCGTTGAAGGTTTTCATCATCACTTCGGCGCCGCCGCCGTTCACTTTGCCGTAAGTCCAGTCGTCGGTACTGAGGCGGGTGAGGCCGTTTTCGCTGGTCTTGGTCACTTTGGGCGTGCTCTTGTCCACGGCCACGTCGAAGTCGCTGTAGACCTCGCCGCGCTCCGATTTCATTTTGAGTGCGGCCTTGGCGTTGCTCGGGAAAGTCACATCCACCTTGCCGTTGAGGGTGGAAAAGGCCATGGGCGCGCCGGAAGTCACTTTGTTGAACGTGGCAATCAGGTTGCCGTTCACAGTGGTAGCCACGGCCGAGCCCGACACTTGCTTCAGGGTAATCGAGCCGTTCACGTTGTTGATTTCCAACTCGCCGTTCACGTTGTCGACAATGATGTCGCCGTTGTTCACGGTGCTAATCTTGAGCGAAAAGTTCTCGGGCACCTTGATGGTCAGGTCGACGGGCCGGGCGTGGGACTCGGTGGAAATCTCCACGTTGTTGTTCTTTTCCTCCACGGTCAGGTTGAGGCTGGTGCCGGCCGAGAGGCGCTTGAGGCCGCCGGTTTCGGCGGCAGCGGCGCGGCGGTTGGTAACGGCCCGGCTGGTGGCGTCAATCACCACACTTTTGCCGTTGTAGCCGGTCACGTGGATGAAGCCGTTCACGAGGCCTACCTCCAGCGTGCCGGGCTTGTTGGGCGAGCTCAGGTTCACGGTGAGCTGTTCTTTGGGGTTGTCTTGCGCCAGGCCGGGAAGCGCAGCGCAACTCAGCAGTAGCAGGGCAAGGCTCGCCCGCCGCACGGGGTGCGTGAGGGTTATTTTCAGGAAATTAGTCATCGGGGATGGGTGGTAATTATAGTTTGGAGACGGTCACGTTGCCGTTGAGGGTTTCGAAGCGGAGGTCGGCGCCGCCTTTGCCGAGGCGCACGGCGGTGTCTTTGGTGAGCTTGTAGACGGTTCCGCCGCCGCGGCCTTCCTGATTTTTGGTTACTTGCACCGGCAGGATTTCGGGGTTGGGGAAGTCCGTGTAAAACTCGCCGTGCATGCTTTTGAAGTGCATATCAGCGGCCAGGTTGGCCGGGTACTTCACTTTAATCTGGCCGTTGATGGTTTTGTAGCTGGAGGCGCCGGGCGGGTTGGCGGCGTAGGTGGCTTCCACGTTGCCGTTCACGGTGTGGGCCTTGGTGGTGCCCTTCACGTTGGTGAGCTTGATGGGGCCGTTCACGTTGCTCACGTTCAGCGGGCCGGCTACGTCCTGCACCTGCACCGAGCCGTTGTTCACCGTCGAAACCCGCAGGTTCATGGCGTAGGGCACTTTCACCACGTAATCAAACTCGTAGCGGTACTCGATGTCCTTGTGGTTCCAGTTGCCGCGGTAGTTGTTGCGGGGGCGGGAATCCTGGGGGCCGGCCATGTACACAATCACGCTGTCGTTGCGCTGCAGGAAGCCCAGCGTGGCTTCGGCTTTGCCTTCTTCCAGGGTTTTAGCGTCGTCGGCCCGGATGGTGCGGGTGGCTTCTACCACCACCTTGTTGCCGGCGTAGCCCTGCACCGACACCGACCCCTGGATGTTGTAGACGGCCAGCGTGCTGCGGCCCGCGTCGCCGCTCAGCGTGAATTCCCGGTTGACTTTCTCGCTGAATTCTTTGGTTTGGGCCCAGCAGGCGGTGCTAGACAGTAGCAACAGCAGCGCGCTGAGCCGGGGAAGTAAGGTTAGTCTGGTCATTGCGTGGAGGGGTTGAGGGCGCGGCGGGCCGGCCGGTTGAGAGGGTTTGAATGGTTTGTTCGATTTTGCTTTTCACTGACTCGTCGAGGTTTTCCTGCTTCAGCAGCTCCCGCAGCGGCTTCACGGAACGGCGCTCCTGCAGTTGCACCATCACGTCGGCTAGGGCCGTTTGCACCAGCGGCGATTCTTGCCGGGCCAGCGAATGCACCAGCCCTTGGCGCACCGCGGGGTCTTGCGCCAAGGGCGCCAGGGCTTCCAACGTGGCGAGTCGCACGTTCACGTTGGGGTCATTATCAAGGGTACTCAGCAGGGCATCCACCACCTTGGTCGTGGGCTCGTCGAGCTGTTTGGTGTAGCTCACGGCCCGCAGCCGTTCGCTGGCCGAGGGGTTTTCGATGAGGGCGAGCATCATCATCTGGCGCATGTTGCCGACCTGCGTGGCCAGCTGGGCAATTTGCTGCTGGTCGGCCGCGCCGGTGGTGCGGGAGTTGCTGAACCAATAGCCGCCAATCAGGCCCACGCCCAGCAGGCACAGGCTGTACACCGCCCGCAGAATGGGCCGCGGAATGTCCAAGTTCAGCCACCACTGCCACAGGCCTTTCAGCGTGTAGTCGGGCGTGGTATCCACCGATTCTTTGAAGGTGGCCAGCATGGCGTAGAAATCGGGCCGAATGTGGGCGCTGGGCTCCGGCACCCGCACTTTGCCCAGCGTTTGCCACATGCTCTCCACGGCCTGCAGTTCCTCGCGGCAGTCGGCGCACTCAGCCAAATGCGCCGTCAACTCGGCCTGCTCGGATGCCGAAAGCTGACTGCCCAAGTAGTCTACTAATTGCTCTTTGGTGCGTTCACAGTTCATAGTATAGCTTAGTTTTCGATGCGGAGGTAGGTAGTCTTCAACTCGTTCATGGCGCGGTGCACGCGCACTTTCACGGCGCCTTCGGTGGTGTTCAGCACCTGGGCTATCTGGGCGTATTTCATCTCCTGGAAGCGGCTAAGCACCAGGATTTCGCGGTTTTCGGGGCTCAATTGCGCCAGAGCCTGGTGCAGCTGGGCCACTTCCTGGTCTTTCTCCAGGTCTTCGTCGGCGCGGCGGCCCCCGCCGAGGTGCTCGGCCATGTCGGCCACGTCGGTGTGGTGCCGGTCGTGGCGGTTTTTCTTGATGTAATCGGCCAGTACGTTGCGGGCCAGGTGGTACATCCAGGTGCGAAACTCGCCCTCACCGGTGAACGTGTGGCGGTACTTGAGCATGCGGTAGAACACGTTTTGCACGAGGTCTTCGCTGGCATCGGCCCGCCCCAACATGTGGTAGAGAAAGCCGAACAGCTGCCGGTGGTAGCGCTCAAAGAGCAGGCCCATTCGGTCCACGTCGCCGGCTTTCACCCGCAGCATCAATGCATTGTCCGATAGCGAGTCCAACCTGTAAAGAGTAGTGTTTTGGGGTATTTGATTGTGGACACCGCGCCACGTTGGGAAGGTTACAGGAAGGTGGCAACTTTTTCCGCAACAGCCCCGCAAGCTTCTCTTACCAAGCACGGCTCTGAGCCAAGAAAGCGGCAACCGACTCGCACGCAAATTGCTGAGCTTAAAATAATTAGCTAACTATTTATTCCCTATCTTCGAAAACAGCCTCCGGCTACTGGCCGTACAAATCCTCGCAGTTCCCTACTATAAATGCAGTCTTGACATCGCTTATCCTTACCCGCATTAGTGCGATTTCCTCTTATCCTACCTAATTCTTAACTTATGAAAAAGACGAAATTTTTGATAGCGACTTTACTGGCCACCGGTCTGAGTACCGCGGCTTTCGCTCAGACAACGGGAACTACCACCGGGACAACCACTGGCGGTACCACCACTAGCAGCACCACCGCTGGATCGGGAACTACTTCGGGCTCGATGGGTACCACTACCGGCACTACATCGGGCACCACCACGAGCGGTAGCACAAGTGGCACCACGAGCGGAATGACCACAAGCGGAACCACGACCGGCGGCAGCATGAGCACCGATTCGATGCGGAGTGCTACCACGTCGGGCGCGATGAGTACCCCGGCAGGCACCGGCACGGGCGGAAACGTGGGCACCACCAGCGGCACCGTATCGGGCACCGAGGTCATGGGCACGGGTGTCAAAAAGTCCAAGACCAAAGTCGAAAAAGATAAAATCAAAATCAAAGCGAAGCCCAACGAGTAACCTTTCGCCGTTGAGTTCCGTAAGTAGCTGAACACCGGCTGTTTCTTCACGAAGCAGCCGGTGTTTTGCTTTTCACCCTTTCCCTCCTGCCATGAAACTGCTTTTCCTACTGGCCAGCGTATTCCTCGCCGCCCCGGCGCAAGCCCAAACCGTGCCCTTCGACCCCACCGCTCCCGTTCGCGGGGGCAGCCAGGGGCAGACCACCGTGCCCCCCGTCAACCCCGCCCTGAACCAAAGCACCATTCAGGGGCCTGCGCAGGTGCAGCGCACCGCTACCAACCGCGACGCTCAGCCCAGCCGGCCGCTGTCGGACCAGGGTGTTTTCACCCCGGCGGCCACGCCCGAACTATCGCCCACGGCCGTGCCCGATACCCGGGAGCAGCCCATTCTCAAAGACAGCCGCCCTCGGCAATCCACCGAAGTGGTGCCAAGCCGCTCGCGCCGCAGCAACAGCAGCAACGTTCCGCAGTAATCATTCGCAACCCCGTTGGCTACGCAGAGAGCCCCGTCCAATACCTGGGCGGGGCTCTTTGTGTGATTAACAAAACTTGCGACGAGGCGCTATTTCTTGCTTTTGGCAGCGTGGGCCAGCAGGTCGCTGCCGTGGCGGCGCAGCAAATCGGCCAGCTCAACAAGCGGCTTTTTCACATCGTCGGCCGCTTGGGCACTGATTTGGCTGGTTTGGTTGCCCAGCATGGTAAGCGAATTGCCGATGGCCGTGGCGCTCAGGGCCCCACTGGTCAGCAGCGACTGCAGGTTGCCGAGTTCGCGGGCAATGTCCTGCAGGCTGGGGTCGCCGCTTTGCAGGAATTGGTGTTGCCAGGTTTCGGTGTTATCCATGGCCGAGCCCAAGGGCAAACTGGTAAGGCCATTTTTCAGGGCGCTGACGGTGGCGTGAAGGTGGTCGGAAGGCATTATTGAAGGTGATGAGGTGAGGAAAGAATGAGGAATACGCGGGAGCAAACGGCCACGAAGGCAAGCTGGGTGCTCACGGTTGTTCGCTTTGTGCCACTGCTTTTTTGGGGCGTTTGGTTTTGGCCGGGGCGTTGGGGTCAGGCGGCAGCGTGAGGGGCGGGCTGGGAATGTTGGGCGCGGGCGCGCTCAGGCCTAGCTCGCGCAAAATGGCCACGGCGCGCAGGGCGCTGGCTTCCTTGTTCTTAATTTCCAACATCAGGTCCATGTCGAGGCCGTGCAGGTTGGTGAGGAAGTCGCGGAACCGCTCGTCCACCAAATCATCGGTGTGCTTGCCTTTGCGCTCGCCCAGCGCCTGCGAGCTGTAGTCCATCATGGGCACGCCGTCGCGGGTGGGGTGCCAGGTGGCGGTGGCCAGGCGCAAGGCCTCGTCCATGGGCTCGCCGTGGTTGAGGCACTCGTGGTGGAAATTGTCGAACAGGATGGGTACCCCGGTCAGCTCGTGCAGGTGCAAGCAGTTGCGCAGCGGAAACAGCCGGTCGTCGTTTTCCACCACCACGCGGGCTTTCACGGCCGCGGGCAGCGTGGCGTGCACCGCCGCAAACCGGCTAATGGCCAGCTCCCGCTCTCCGTACAGCCCGCCCACGTGAATTTGCAGCTTGGCCGTGCCGTCCAAGCCCATCAAATCCAGCATCGAGCCTTGGTACACCAGTTCCTGAATGCTGCGCCGCACGATGTCAGGACTGGGTGAGTTCAGGACCACAAACTGGTCGGGGTGAAAGCTCACCCGCAAGTCATTGGCTTTGATATAGTCGCCGATGGCCTGGAATTCGGCCGCGAAATGGGTTTGCCAGGAAAAGGTGTTGATTTCGTGCGAGCCGAAAGGCACAATGCCCGAGCCCATCCGAAAAAAGAGCAGGCCCTGGGCCACGTTCCATTCCAGCATGCGGCGCAGGCAAACCAAGTTGGCCGATACCGCCGCAATCAGGCGTTCTTCTGAGTACGACGCCAACCGGAAGGTATTGGCGGCGCTGCAATCCATCGCCTCGTTCACGCAGGGATACCCAATTTTCATACCCTGAGCTTACGGGAAAGAATGGATGGCAGTTATCCAACAGGTTGCCCCCCGTCATGCTTCGCGGTGCGCTGCATGACGTTCCATCGTTGTTCCGTTGCTTTTTCGTCCTACGGCTCGTACCCGCGGTTGTCCTTAAACGCCTTGTTGTATTGCGCTTTGGCTTTGCGGGCCTTCTCAGCTTTTTGCTCGGCTTCAAGCTCCTCCATCTTGCGGCGCTGCTTGCCCTCGCGCGAAAACTGGTCGTAAATCAAACTCACCGGGCTTTGAATGGTGGGCACCGGCGCCTTGGGTGCGGCGGAGTCAACGGCAAACAACGGCTTGGGTTTGGGGGGGCGCTGGGGCCCTTTCACTACCGGTTGGGCAGGCTTTTTCATGTTGCGCAGCGCCCGGTTGACAAGGGCGCGGTCGGCGCGGTCGCTGGTCACCTGCACTTCGCCCAAGCGCACGCTGTCGCGCTCCAGCTGAATGCGCACGATGAGCTGCGAGAGGCCGGTGCCGCCCAGCAGCAGCCGCTGCGGCTTGTAGCCCAACGCCCGAAACAGGATGGTATCGGTGGGCAGCGCGTCCACGGCAAAGTTGCCAGCGGCACCGGTTACCACGCCGCGGCGGGTGCGCTGCACCTGCACCGTGGTGCCCGGCATGGCCTGCCGGGTGTCGGCGGCCGATACCGTGCCGCTCACCCGCACTTGCTGCTGGGCCTGCGCCGTGCCGGCCGCCCCCAACCACAGCAAGACGGTGGCCAGCAGCCACCGCCTCCTAACTCCATTGCCGGCCAGCACTTTATTCAATACACCCGAATTTATCACGTCGCACTAACACAAATCAACAACAAAGTTGTGCACCAGGGAGACAAAAAAGGCCCGCACCGTTGCAGGTGCGGGCCAATCAGGGCTCAGCGGCATGCCGCTAGTCGTTATTTAATGACGGATTTGCCGCCTTCTTCTTCCTTCATTTTGATGGTGCCGTCGTCGCCATCAATCTTGGTTTTGTTGCCCTGGGCGTCTTTGATTTTAACGTCGCCGTCGGCCTTTACTTTCATTTTGCCGCCTTCAGCCGACATTGTGCCTTCGGTGGTGGTCGTGCTCATATCCGAGTTCATGTCGGTCGTCGTCGACATCTCGGGCTCGTCGTCCTCCATGCCGTAGTAAGTCATGCGGCTCGACTCGTAGGCCTGGTACTGCGTGGGGTCGGCGAAGATGGTTTTGAACTCTGCATCGGTGGTCGCCATCGACTCGCGCATGGCGGCGGCCATGCCGGTGGTGTCGGTGGCGTACTTGGTTTGCATTTCGCCCATCTGGCGGTAGCGGTTCACGTACACCGTGCGGATTTTGGTTTTCGTGGCCTCGTCCGTGATTTTCATGTCGGCCACCATTTTATCGGCAATGCGCTGGGCGCGGGCTTCGATTTGGGCATCCGTCATCGGGCCCGTGGTGGTGGTAGTGGTGGTCGTCGTCATGCCGTCGCCAGCGGCAACGGTGGTATCGGTGGTTTTTTCCTGCGAGCAGGAAGCCAGCGAAAGGGCAGCAGCGCCCGCGAGGATTAAGAGGGAATTTTTCATGGGAAGGGAATAAAAGAAAACAACCGGTATGGTTAAGTTGTTGAGGGCCCTTTACGGCAAGCCCGTAACGGATGTTACCACAACCGTTTATTTCCTATCTGGCCCGGGTTGAACAGCGGCCGTTTATCTAAGCCCGGCGCAATTCAAATACTGTGATTTCCGGGAGGAAGCCCACGCGTCCTGGGTAGCCCAAATAGCCCAATCCGGTGTTCACGTACAGTTTTTGGCGGCCTTGCTCGTACAGGCCGGCCCACTGCTTGTACACGTATTGCACGGGGCTCCATTTCAGGCCGGGCAGGTTTAGGCCGAACTGCATGCCGTGGGTGTGGCCGCTCAGCGTCAGGTCGATGTCGGGGTAATTCAGCACCTGCGCTTCCCAGTGCGAGGGGTCGTGCGAGAGCAGGATTTTGAACGGCGCATCGCCGCTGTGGGCGTGGGCCTGGGGCAGGTTGCCGTGCTTGGGAAAGTTGGCGTGGCTGCTCCAGTTTTGCACGCCCAGCACGGCAATTTTATCGTCGCCCCGCGTGATGGTGTGGCTGGTATCGTTGATGAGCGTCCAGCCCATTTGGGCGTGGTTCTGCATCAGCCGCTGCAGGTTGGCCTGCTTTTCGGCCGGGCTTTCCCACTGCACATAGTCGCCGTAATCGTGGTTGCCGAGGCTGGAGAAAATGGGGTGTTTCGACTCAATCTTGGCCAGGGCCGGCATGTGCGGCTCTACTTCGGAGGCGCGGTTGTTCACAAGGTCGCCGGTCATGAGCACGAGGTCGGCGGCCTGTTTATTAATCAGCGCCACGGCCCGTTCCAGCGGCTCGGTGGAGTTGAAGCTGCCGGTGTGTAAGTCGGAAATCTGCACCACTTTGAAGCCGTCGAAGGAAGCCGGCAGGTTGGGGAAACGCAGCGTCACGCGGCGCACCTGGTAGTCGGTGGCGCCGCGCACCATGCCCCAGAGCAGCGCCACAAACGGAATAGCGCCGAGGCCCAACGCCAGCTTCGCCAGAAATTCGCTGCGCGGAATGGCATCAACGTCCACGCCCGCGGGCTTCGTGGCCGAGCTCATGGCCCAGCGCACCAGCCGGGTCACGTCTTCCAGCAGCAGCGGAATCAGAATAAAAAACTTGCCCGCCAGCAGCAGCAAGGGCAGGCTCATGAGGTAGCTTTTGAGCACGGTATTGCCCGCTTGGCGGGTCGAGCCGGCCCAAAAAGCCAGGCCCCACACGCCCACAGAAACCACCCAGTATAGTATCGAAATAACGCGGCGCGCCGCCAGCGACTGGTGTTGCGCCAAGGTGCGCACTGCCTGATACCCATACCATTCGGCCAGAACAATCAGGGCCAGAACCAACCATAAAACCAACGGATTTCGCATAATCAGAATTGAAGCGGACGGTGCCGCCGTAGCTAAACGCCACAGCTGGCTTGGTGTTTAAACGTGCCCGCCGAGCTTTTGCTTTACATTTAATTGACATTTCCCCCTCTACCAACCCCGTGCCGCATGGAAGCACCTGACAGCCTGACCGAACGCCCTACTCTACCGGTTACAACGCCTCCCCTACCGGTTACAACGCCTCCCCTACCGGGTACGACTCCGCCCTACGCGCCGCCTGGGGCCCTCGGCATTAAAAGCTGGGCCGAGGAAGACCGGCCCCGCGAAAAGCTGATGGCCAAAGGCCGCGCCGCTCTCTCCGATGCCGAACTGATTGCCATCCTGCTCGGCTCGGGCACCACCAAGCTGACCGCCGTAGACGTGGCCAAGCTCATGCTGCAAGGCGTGGGCAACGACCTCAATGCGTTGGCCAAGGAAAGCGTGAAGCAGCTCTGCCGCCACCCCGGCATCGGCGAGGCCAAGGCCATTACCGTAGTGGCCGCCCTGGAGCTGGGCCGCCGCCGCAAAGAAGCCGACGCCGCCCCGCGCACCACCATCACCTGCTCCCGCGACATCTACCAGCTGATTCGCCCCAACCTGATGGACCTGCCGCACGAGGAATTCTGGGTCATTCTCCTCAACAGGGCCAACGTGGTGATGCGCAAAACGGCCATCAGCCGCGGCGGCGTGGCCGGCACCGTGGCCGACCCCAAAATGATTTTCAAGGAAGCCCTGGAGCAGCTGGCGAGCAGCATTATTCTGGTGCACAACCACCCCAGCGGCAACCGCAACCCCAGCGCCGCCGACATTCAGCTCACCAAGAAGCTGAAAGAAGCTGGCAACTTCCTGGATTTGCCCATTCTCGACCACCTCATCTACTCCGACCAAGGCTACTACAGCTTTGCCGATGAGGGCATGCTGTAGCGTCGCCCCGGCACTCCTGCCCCGGCCGGGGCGGCTTGGTGGCAGGTGCGGTATTGGCTTGATATAAAGATTGAGTGTTCTGGCTATGGGAAACGAACGCGCCTGTTTCTTGGCTCATCGACCCAATACAAGCACGCCCCTGCCTACCGTTCCTCGTAGCGAATGCCCGGAGTTCGCGGCAGCAATGGCAAACGAGCCTAATACCCGTCGCTCAGCGCAACGAATGCAAGTGCGGCTGAAATCATTTGTAATACCGAGGGATTTACCCTAAATTATTACCCGTTTCCCCTGGCCGGCTTTCCCACCTTGGTCCCAGTTCAGCTTATTAGGAATGCTTAGGGTTAAGCTAGAGTGCCAGCCTTGATTTCGGCTTCCCAAAGCCGGAGTAATCACCTTAGGCCCTACCCGCATGAAGCCTCATCGCATCTGCACCATGGTAGCAGCGCTGGCGTTGCTCACCGGCTGTTTCACCAAGCAGCCACCGACGGGCCGTGCGGTGGCACCCCCGGTCCAACCCCTCACGGTGACCTCTTGCGCGGCCCCCGTCACGGCCGATACCGCGTGGTACGCTTCCGGCCAAAAAGCCCCGCTGCTGCCCGGCCTCACGGGCATCACCATGGCCATCAGTTCGCCGCGCCCGGAAGCCGTGGCTTATTTTCGGCAGGGCCTCATGCTGGCATATGGCTTCAACCACGCCGAAGCTGCCCGCTCGTTCCACGAAGCCACGCGCCAGGACTCGACTTGCGCGATGGGCTACTGGGGCTTTGCTTACGTACTGGGGCCCAATTACAACGCCGGGATGGAGGCCGATAATTTTGTCCGGGCCTACCGCGCCGTGCGGCAGGCCCAGCGCCTAGCGCCCCGCGCCACCCCCCGCGAGCAAGCGTTGATTGCGGCCCTGGCCCGGCGCTACCCGCCTACCCCGGTGCCCGACCGCTCCGCCTACGACCGCGCCTACGCCGCGGCCATGGGCGGGGTCTACCGGCAATTCCCCGACGACCCCGACGTGGGCGCCCTCTATGCCGAGGCCCTGATGGACCTGCACCCCTGGGACATCTGGCAGAAAAATGGCCAGCCCCAACCGTGGACGGCAGAAATCATCTCCACCCTGGAGCAGGCTTTGCGGCGCAGTTCCCAGCACGCCGGGGCCAACCACTTTTACATCCACGCCACCGAAGCCTCGGCGCACCCCGAAGCGGCCAATGCCAGTGCCCAGCGGCTGACCCGCCTGGTGCCGGGCGCCGGCCACTTGCTGCACATGCCGTCGCACACCTACATCCGCACCGGGGCCTACCACCAAGGCACGCTGGCCAACCAGCGCGCCCTGCAAGCCGATAGCACCTACACTGCGGCCTGCCACGCCCAGGGCGCTTACCCGCTGGCCTACCACCCGCACAACTACCACTTTCTGACGGCCACAGCCACCCTCGAAGGGGCCAGCCGCTTGGCGCTGCAAGGCGCGGCCAAACTAGCTGGCCACGTAAGCAAGCCCCTGATGAAAGACCCGGTGTTGGGGCCCTCGCTGCAGCATTTTTACACCATTCCCTACAACGTGGCCGTGAAATTTGGGCGCTGGGACCAAGTGCTGGCTATGACCAATTTCGACACCACGCTGGTGTACCCGGAAGCCATTCGCCATTACGCCCGGGGCATGGCCTGGGCCGGAAAACAGAACCTTGAGCCGGCTCGGCGAGAACTGGCGCAGCTGCGGCGGCTCGCGCGGGATACGGCGGCGCTGAAGGGCATTCTGTTCGGCATCAACCCCATGCGGGCTATCCTGGAAATTGCCCAGCGCGAGCTGGCGGGCGCCATCCTATACCGCGAGGGCCGCTACCCGCAAAGCATCGCGGTATTGCGCGAAGCCGTTGCGCTGGAAGACCAGCTCAAATACAACGAGCCGCCGGACTGGTTCTTTTCGGTGCGTCACCAGCTCGGGCCCGTTCTGCTCGCGGCCCAACGGTACCAAGACGCCATCGACGTGTACGAGCAGGACCTGGCGCGCTTGCCGCACAACGGCTGGGCCTTGTCCGGGCTCTACCAAGCACAGCGCGCGGCCGGCCAAGTTGCGCAGGCGCAACACACCAAACGGGCGCTGGATGCGGCCTGGCAGTGGGCCGACACTAAATTGGTGGCGTCCGTTGTGCAACCGCAATAGCTTCATCACCAGCTACGGGCAGCCCGTTCGCCCCGCAGGTCGGCATCTGCCTCGGCCAAGAGAAGGCCATCGTATAATTCTCCGAGCGTAATCGCCTCTCACAGCATAGTGTCCGGGCAAGGCATAGGAAATTTATCACGGGCGCATAGTTGGTACAATGGACTGCGTTGCAGCGAGTTCGACCAAACGGTATTTCACCCTTGGCCCAACCATGCCTCTCATTTCGCAGCATTAATTTCCGTTGCTGCCTGTTCAACCAACGCCGCAACTTGAACCCCGTTGGGACGCGTGGACTGCCGCTTCTGAATCTGCCGCAGCAGGTCAATCAGGCGCTCGGAGTTGATGTAGGGTTTGTATTTTACCGTCAGGTCTTTGATGCGGCCGATGCCTTGCGCCAATGCCGTTGGGTCGTCGAGCCGCCCGAGTATATCGCCGAAACCGGGCAGCATATCGAACTGGCCCGTAGCGTCGGCGGCATCGTATTTAGCCAGCATTAGAGGCCAGTGCTCCGGGC
Organism: Hymenobacter jeongseonensis; assembly: GCF_015694725.1. Lineage (GTDB taxonomy): Bacteria > Bacteroidota > Bacteroidia > Cytophagales > Hymenobacteraceae > Hymenobacter > Hymenobacter jeongseonensis. The sequence continues at coordinate 596,067 of NZ_JADQDQ010000002.1, forward strand.
CGCCCGCCTGACCATACACATTCACCAAGGCAGCGGTGAGGGCGCCTTTGTTGTCGGTTTCGAAAGTCTTGGCCCGAGCCAGCGCCTGCCCAGGATTCAGCGGCACCAGTCCCAGGAGCGCCGCCCCCTGCACACGGTACGACTTGCTGGCGAGAGCCTTGGCAAAGACCGAAGCGTAACGCTTTTCATTCAGTGAGCTCAGAGCATTGAGGGCGGCGGTTTGCACCTGCACCGAGGCATCGGCCACGGCCAGCTTCTCCAGTTGGGGAGCGGCGGCTTGGCGCAGGGCAACGTTTTTGAGGTCGAGCAGTTGGATGGCCATTTCGCGGAGCGCGGCCGACTTGTCGGCCAGGCCCGCCACCAGGATTTGCTGCGCTAGTGGGTTCGCTTGCTGGGCTTGGGCGGCGGTGAGGGCTTCGCGGCGGTCGAGGTAGCGCGGGGCGTGGCGGTACTGGTAGGCAAATTCGGCCAGGGTTTTATGGTCTTGCTTCTGCCACACCAGCACTTTTGCAGCGTCCACGTTCACTAAGCCGGGCTTGGTGGCGGCCGGGAAATACAGCGTGTCCACGGCGTGGCGCAGGGTGGCGGGGAAGTGCTGGGCGCGGCCGTTGGTGTAGAGGTCTACCGTGAGTGGCAGCACGAACGGCTCGCCGGCCTGGGTTTGGCGCACCACCACGGCCTGGCGCTTGCGGGCAGCATCCCATTTATAATCGATGGTGACCACGGGGTGCCCGGCGCGGTAATACCACTGGTTGAAAAACCAGTTCAGGTCCTGGCCCGAAGCTTCTTCGAGGGCCAGCCGCAGTTGGTGGGGCTCGCCGGTACCAAAGGCATTCTGCTTGAGGAAGCGCTGCAAGCCTTGGAAAAACACGTCCTCGCCCACGTGAGCCCGTAGCATGTTCAGAATATTGCCGCCCTTCTGGTACACCACGGCGTCGAACATATCGTCCTTCTCTTGGTACTGCGGGCGCACCACGGGCTTCAGAAAATTGCTGGGGTTGCGGAAGTAGGTGCGCAGGCTGATGTCGGCCTGCTGCTGGCCAGCATCGGCGCCGTACTCGTGCTCGGCCCACAGCACCTCACTGAAGTTGGCAAACGACTCGTTGATGGTCAGGTTGCCCCAGCTTTCGGCCGTCACGTAGTCCCCGAACCAGTGGTGAAACAGCTCGTGGGCAATTTCGCGCTCCACGCCGGCATACTGCCAGTCCAGTAGCTCACGCGCCGAGCCCTGGGCCTGCTCGCCAAAGAGCGAAGCCGTGGTGTTTTCCATGGCACCGGCCACGAATTCGCGGCACACCACCTGGCTGTACTTGCTCCAAGGATAATCAACCCCGAGGCGTTGGGAGAAAAACTCCAGCATGCGGGGCGTCTTCCCAAAAATGGCCCGGGCCTGGGCCGCGTACTGCGGCTCGAGGTAGTAGTTCACTTCCTTGCCGCGCCAGGAGTCTTTGGTAATGCGGAAGTCGCCCACGGCCATCATAAACAGGTAAGGTGCATGCGGCTCCTCCATTTTCCAGGTGTCGGTGCGCAGGCCGGGGCCGGCGGCCACTTGCTGCACCAACTTACCGTTGCTGAGCGTGACGTACTTACTGGGCACGGTCAGGCTGATTTCTTGGGTGGTTTTCTGGTTGGTTTCATCGATGGTCGGAAACCAGACGGAGTTGGCGTCCGGCTCGCCCTGCGTCCAGATTTGCACCGGCTTGCCTTTCACGGCACTATCGGGGTTGATGAAATACAGGCCCTTGGCCCCGCGGATGGCCGCGCCGCCCTTGGTGCCCAGCTCGTCGGGCTTGGCCGTGTACTCGAGGTAAATGGTGTACGGCTCGCCCGCGGGCACCACGCGCCCCAGCCGAATCAGCAATTGGTGCTGGTTGTAGTCGTATTTCAGCGGCGTGGTGGTGCTGCCTTGCACCAGCGCTACCATATTGATGTCCATGCCCTTGGCGTCGAGCCGCAGCGTGTCGGTGGCTTGAGCGTAGGGCTTTAGGGTCACCCATTCGCGCCCGTACAAGTAGCGCTTGGCGTAGTCGAACCGAACATCGAGCTTGGTGTGCACCAAGTTGTTGACCTGACGAGCGGTGGGCCGCTGAGGCAGAGTGGCCGGTTGCTGGGCAAAAGCCGAAAAGAGGCCGCCCAGGTAGAAGGCCAGCAAGAAGAATTTGCGCATGAGGCAGAACAAGCAAGTACCGGGAATGGTAGTCGGGGCCAAAGATGCCGCCCGGAGTGCCTGCGGTTGCCTACCTTTTCAAAAAGAAATTTCGAATGATTAAAAAAATAGCAATTGCCCTCGCCGTAATAGGAATTATTTTCTATTCCTTGAACGACACAAAACTCGACATCAGCACTTTTTCGGCGCAGATAAATAAAGCCCGCAAAGAAAAAAATAAGTCCTTTCGCCAATCTGAAAATTCGCCCCTGGCTACTGCAGAAAAGGCAAGTTTTGACAGTCTGAAATATTATCCGGCCAATTTAGAATTTGTAATTAATGCCGCTATTTCTCGCAACGAAAAACCCGACACGGTAACGATGCAAATGAGCGATAATCGCACGGAGAAATATTTAAATTGGGGCAAGGCCAAATTTGATATAGAGAAAAAGCCGCAGCAATTAACCATTTATTTAAAAGCGTCCGGCAAAGATTCAACCCTATTCATCCCGTTCACCGACCTCACCAACGGCAGCGAAACCTACGGCGGCGGCCGCTACCTCGATGCGCCGGTTCCCAAGCTCAATGTGGGCGAGCTGAAGCTGGATTTTAACTCCGCCTACAATCCTTTCTGTGCTTACAATAACGAATACAGCTGCCCGGTGCCCCCGGCCGACAACCGCCTCCAGGTAGCTATTCCGGCCGGCGAGAAGTCGTACCACGAGTAATTCGGTCGGTGCTGGTGCCGCTGGTGCTTTAACGGCTCGCAAACTTGTGCGAGGCAACTGGGTTATGGTCACGATTTTCGGTGGCGGCTCCTGCCACAGGGCCAAGCCACTGGAAAATCCCAGTGACAACTCTTAACCAACAAACGAAAAACCGATGAAATTCACCCTTCTTCTCTCGGCCGCGCTGGCGGCTTTCGCGGCTTCGGCGCAGGCTCAAACGGCCACCCCCACCCCGGTTGCGCCGCGCGTGGCCGCCGACCAAATTGCAACCAAAAAAGGCCCTCTCACGGTGCAGCCCATCACGCACGGCAGCGTGGTGCTGACGTGGAACGGCAAAACCATTTACGTGGACCCCTATGGCGGGGCTGCGGCTTATGCCGGGCTGGCCGCGCCCGATGTTATCCTAATCACCGACATTCACGGCGACCACCTCGACCCGCAAACGTTGGCGGGCCTTTCCGTGGGCAAAGCCCTCATGGTGGTGCCCAAAGCAGTGGCGGAGAAGCTGCCGGCAGAGTACAAGGCGCAGGTTCGCATCCTGAACAACGGCCAGCGGCTCGACACGCTGGGGATGACGGTGTCGGCCATTCCGATGTACAACCTGCCCGAAACGGCCGACGCGCCGCACACCAAAGGCCGCGGCAACGGCTACGTGCTGGGCTTGGGCGGAAAAAACGTCTATTTATCCGGCGACACCGAAGACATTGTCGAAATGCGTGCCCTCAAGGGCATCGACGTGGCCTTCGTGTGCATGAACCTGCCCTACACCATGGACGTGAACCAGGCCGCGCAGGGCGTACTGGCCTTCAAGCCTGGCATTGTGTACCCCTACCACTACCGGGGCCAGAACGGCCTGAGCGACGTAGACGGCTTCAAGAAAACCGTGAATGCGGCTAACAAGAAAATTGACGTGCGCCTGCGCAACTGGTACCCAGCGGCCCAGTAAGGCAACCGAACACCGCAGAACGTCCTGCCGAGCCGTGAGCTTGGCAGGACGTTTTTTTTGTGCCAACGCCTAACTCACCAATTAGTTGAGGGCACCAGCATTAGCTGGACCAATCGGCACGCCAAAAACCTCCCTTTGCCTTTCTGACCCCTTTTCTTGAAGCTGAATTTCGCTGCTTGCCTCTGCCACTGAGAAGATGCTAGTGCAAGGGCCCGTGTTGGCCTGGCATGGCCCCACGCCACGCCTCCACCAACCAGGATGGCTAAGGCATATCTGTTAAAGACAAGCACAGTAAGCAGCGGCTGACGACTCTCCGGCAGGAGCAAGTATTCTTATGAAGCCAGCTCCCATTTCTTCTTAGCTGGCTTTCCCTGGTTTGTACCTTTGCCGTCCGGCCCTGCTCACGGGCCTTCGGCAACCGACTACTGACACCTCCTCATGCGCATTTCCTTAGACTGGCTTAAAACCCTCATTCCGACCGACAAACCTGCTGCTGAAATTGGCGCTCTGCTCACCGGCTCGGGGCTGGAAGTGGAGAGCCTGGAGGAGCTGGAAAGCATTCCCGGCGGGCTGCGCGGCGTGGTTTTGGGCACAGTACTCACCTGCGAGCCCCACCCTGATGCTGACAAGCTCAGCCTGACAACCGTGGACGTGGGCGACGATAAGCCCCGGCAAATCGTGTGCGGCGCCCCCAACGTAGCCGCCGGCCAGCGCGTGGTGGTGGCCTTGGAAGGCGCCACGCTCTACCCCGCGCAGGGCGAGCCGTTCAAAATCAAGAAAAGCAAAATCCGCGGCGCGGCCTCCGAGGGCATGATTTGCGCCGAAGACGAAATCGGCCTGGGTACCTCGCACGCTGGCATCATGGTGCTGGAAACCGAGTTGCCCAACGGCACGCCGGCCGCTGACTACTTCGGCCTGGGCTCCGATACGGTGTATGAAATCGGCCTCACGCCCAACCGCGCCGATGCCGCCTCGCACTATGGCGTGGCCCGCGAGCTGCGCGCCTTGCTGCGCCAGCCCTGCCACTTGCCGGATGTCAGCGGCTTTGTGGCGCCCGAAACTGCGGCGATGAACATCGGCGTGACCATTGAGGACGCGGAAGCCTGCCCGCGCTATGCGGGCTTGCTGCTGGAGAATGTGCACGTGGGCGCCTCGCCGGAGTGGCTGCAGCGCCGCCTCCGCAGCATCGGCCTCTCCCCCATTAATAACGTGGTGGACGTAACCAATTTCGTGCTGCACGAGCTGGGCCAGCCCCTGCACGCCTTCGACGCCGAGCAAATCACGGGCGGCCAGATTCGCGTGAAGCGCGCCGAGGCCGGCGAGAAGTTCGTGACGCTGGACGGCTTGGAGCGTAGCCTGAAAGCCGATGACCTGATAATTGCCGATATCAACGGCGTGCCTATGGCCCTGGCCGGCGTGTTCGGGGGCAAGACATCGGGCGTGAGCGACGCTACCACCCGCGTGTTCCTGGAAAGCGCCTACTTTGGGCCTGCTGCTGTGCGCCGCACTTCGCAAACGCACCAGTTGAAAACCGATGCATCGTTCCGCTTCGAGCGCGGCACCGACCCGAACATGGTGCCGGTAGCGCTGCAACGCGCCGCCTTGCTGCTCCAGGAAGTGGCCGGAGCCACCGTGGCCGCGCCCATCGTGGACGAATACCCAACCGCCATCAAGCCTACCACGGTGCGCCTACGCCTGCCCCGCGTGGAGCGGCTGGTGGGCCAGTACATCGCGCCGGAACGCATCCGCCAGATTCTGACCGACCTGGACATTGTCATCACCGACGAAAACCTGGATGAAGGCGACCAAGCTACGTGGCTGCTCTCGGTACCGCCGCACAAGGTGGACGTGACCCGCGAAGCCGACATCATCGAGGAGATTCTGCGGATTTATGGGTACAACAACGTGGCACTACGGCCGAACAACTCGGCTTCCTATTTGGCCAAATTCCCGAACCCCGACCCGGAGGTAACGCGCGTTAAAATTGCTTCGCTGCTCAGCGGGCAGGGGTTTTCGGAAATTCTGACCAATTCGCTCACCAACTCGCAGTATTTCGATAAAGAAGGCGACGCCGATACATCATTGGTGCGCATTCTGAATTACAACAGCGTTGACCTGAACGCCATGCGGCCGACGCTGCTGCATTCGGGGCTGGAAATCATTCGGCACAACCTCAACCGCCGCCAGCGGGACTTGAAGCTGTACGAATTCGGCAAAGTGTACTCGCAAAACGAGAACGGCAAGTACCAGGAAAAGAACAAGCTCGTGATTTACCTGACGGGCAATGCGGCCGGCGAAACCTGGCAGCGCAAGTCGGAAAAAGCTACTTTCCACGACTTGGCCGGCGCGGTGCAGCAGGTGCTGGCGGCGCTGGGCTTCGGCGGGGCCGTATCGCAGCCGGTGCAGCAGGCGTACCTGGCGGGCGGCCTCACGCTGCTGGTGCACAACCAGCCCGTGGCGCAGTTCGGGGCCGTGGCGGCATCGGTGCTCAAGCGCCTCGACGTGACGCAGCCGGTGTGGTACGCCGAGCTGGATTGGGATGCGCTGAGCAAGAAATACAAGCCGACTTTGGTGGCCCGCGAACTGTCCAAATTCCCGGAAGTGCGCCGCGACCTAAGCGTGGTGGTGGACGCCAGCGTAACCTTCGACCAGCTCCGTCAGATTGCGCAGCGCACCGAGAAGAAGCTGCTGCAAAGCATGAACGTGTTCGACGTGTACGCCGGCGAAAACCTAGGCGCGGGCAAGAAATCCTACTCGGTGAGCTTCACCCTGCAGGACTTCACCCAAACGCTCAGCGAGCAAGCCATCGACCAGGTGATGCAGCGTCTCATCGGCCAGTTTGAGAAGCAGGCCGGCGCCGTTATTCGGCGCTAGCGTCAGCAAATCCGAGCCCTTAAGCGGGACGTTGACACTGGGTCGACGTCCCGCTTTTTTTGTCGTTGCCTTGCTTTCTTGTTGAATATATCGAGCACTCCTTAGCGCCGCTAAACCCTCGTGAAAACAACTTAATTCACAACGCACCACACACGCTTGCCACGGTAAATTGAACAAACCGGCAAGGCCCGTTTCCTGCTTGCAATAGCGGTGCAACCCAAGCTGGTTTTCGGGTACCTTTAAGCCCCGCCGTACGTCTGTTGCTCAACGCTTCCTCATCATTTGGTTGCATGGGCGTTGCTAAGTTGCGGGCCGAATTGTTCTGCATTCATTTTACCACCACCATTTTTCCTCGAATGAAGTATTCAGCTTTACCCATTTTGTGCGCGGCAATGCTCGCAGCGGCTCCGGCCGAAGCACAGAAAAAACCAGCGACCAAACCAGCTGCCAAATCGGCCACCGCTCCTGGCAAGGCGCTCACGACCACGGCCGGCGGCACCAAGCTGGTGGAGAAAGTCACGAAGCAGCCCGGCCAGTTAGTGATTCCGTATGAGAAATACGTGCTGCCGAACGGCCTCACGCTCATCGTTTCGGAAGACCACTCCGACCCCTTGGTGCACGTGGACGTGACTTATCACGTGGGTTCGGCCCGTGAGGAAATCGGCAAGTCCGGCTTCGCCCACTTCTTCGAGCACATGATGTTTCAGGGCTCCGACCACGTCGGCGACCAGATGCACTTCAAGTTCGTGACCGCCGCCGGGGGCACCCTCAACGGCTCGACCAACCAGGACCGCACCAACTACTACGAGACTCTGCCGAGCAACCAGCTCGAAACCGGCCTGTGGCTGGAGGCCGACCGTATGGGCTTCCTACTCGACGCCGTGAGCCAGAAGAAGTTTGAAATCCAGCGCTCGACCGTGAAAAACGAGCGGGGTCAGAACTACGATAACCGCCCCTACGGCCTCGCCGGCGAAACCGTGAGCAAGGCCCTGTATCCCTACGGCCACCCCTATTCCTGGCTGACCATCGGCTACTTGGAAGACCTGGACCGCTCGAACCTCGACGACCTGAAGAACTTCTTCCTGCGCTGGTACGGCCCGAACAACGCCACCCTAACCGTGGGCGGCGACGTGCAGCCGGCCCAGGTGGTGAAGCTGGTGGAAAAGTACTTTGGCAGCATCAAGCGCGGCCCGGCCGTGGCCAAGGCCAAGCTGCCCGCGCCCGTGCTCACCGCCGACCGCTACGTGAGCTACCAGGACAATGTGCGCTTCCCGATGCTGCAAATGGTATTCCCGACAGTGCCCGCCGGTCACCCCGACGACATTGCCCTGACTGCCTTGAGCGACATTTTGGGCGGCGGCCGCACCTCGCTGCTCTACAAAAACCTGGTGAAGAACCAGAAGGCCACCCAAGCCAGTGCCAACCAGCGCAGCTCGGAGCTTGCCGGCCAATTCGGCATCACGGCGCTGGCCTTCCCCGGCAAGGGGCTCGACAGCATGGAGTACATCGTGCGCAACACGCTGGCCGAGTTTGAAAAGCGCGGCGTGCAAGACGAGGATTTGCAGCGCTTCAAAGCGCAAGCCGAGGCCCAAGTGGTGAACGGCCTGGCCAGCGTGAGCGGCAAGGTAAGCCAACTGGCTGCTAACCAGACCTACTACAACAACCCAAACTACCTCACCGTCGAAACCAAGGAGCTCAAAGCCCTGACCAAAGCCGACGTGCAGCGCGTGTACGACAAGTACATCAAGGGCAAGAAAGCCGTGATTTTGAGCGTGGTATCGAAGGACGGCAAGATTGCGCCGGCCAAGCCCGACAACTTCACCGTGGACAAGGCGGGCTACCAAGCCCCCAAAAACGAGTACGCCGGCTTGAAGTACGTGAAGCCCACCGACACGTTTGACCGCGCCAAGCAGCCCGCCGCCGGGGCCAACCCGGTGGTAAAAGTGCCCGTTCTGTATCAGGAAACGTTGGCCAACGGCTTGAAAGTCGTGGGCACGAAGAACACGGAGATTCCAGCCGTGACCATGCGCCTCACCATCCGCGGCGGCCACCGCCTCGAGCAGGCCATGCCTGGCAAGGCCGGCATCGCCCAGCTCACGGCCAGCATGCTCAACGAAGGCTCGGAAAAGTACACCAGCGAGCAATTCACGGCGGCCCTCAACAAGCTGGGCTCGCGCGTGAGCGTAGGCGCCGACGACAACGAAACCATCGTGAGCGTGCAGAGCCTGACCAAGAACCTGCCCGCCACCATGGCCCTGCTCGAGCAGCGCCTGCTGCACCCCCGCTTCGACGCCCAGGACTTTGCCCGTGTGAAAAAGCAGCAGGTGGAGCAGATTGCCAACTTCGCCAATCAGCCGGCCGTCATTGCTGACCTGACCTACAACCGCCTGGTATACGGCGGCAGCAACATCGCCGGCACGCCCGTGGCCGGCACCACCGCCTCGGTGAGCAGCCTGACCTTGGAGGACGTGAAGGATTTCTACAACAAGTACTACGCCCCCAACGTGAGCTACCTGGTGGTGGTAGGCGACGTGGACCAGCAGGCGCTGACGCCCCAGTTGGGCTTTCTGAAGAACTGGGCTAAGAAGGATGTGACCGTGCCCACCGACATGGCCGGCGTGCAGCCCGACAAAACCACGGTATACTTCGTAAACAAGCCCGGTGCCGCGCAGTCGGAAATCCGGGTGGGCTACCTCACCGACCTGCCCTACGACGCCACCGGCCCCTACTACCGCACCACGCTGGCCAACTACGTGCTCGGCGGCGCCTTCAACTCGCGCATCAACCTGAACCTGCGCGAGAACAAGGGCTACACCTACGGCGCCCGCTCGGGCTTCGGCAGCAGCCGCTACGCGGGTCCGTTTACGGCCTCGGCCGGCGTGCGCGCCGATGCCACGGCGGCCTCGGTGAAGGAGTTCATGAGCGAAATCACCAACTACCCCAACGGCATTTCGGACGAGGAACTGACCTTCCTGCAAGCGTCCATTGGCCAGAGCGATGCCCTGCGCTACGAAACCGGCCAGCAGAAAGCCGGCTTCCTGGCCCGCTTGGTGGAGTACAACCTCGAGCCCAGCTACGTGCAGCAGCAGAGCGACATCCTGAAGAAGCTGACCAAGGAAGACGTGCAGGCTTCGGCCAAGAAGTACTTGCCAGCAGATAAGATGTACATCGTAGTGGTGGGCGACAACAAGCAGCTGCCGGCTATCCAGGCCCTGGGCTACCCCGTGGTGGAACTGGACGTGGACGGCAAGCCCGTGGCCGCAGTAGCTCCGGCCGCTGCCCCAGCCGAAGCAGCTGTGCCCGCGGCCGATGACAAGATGAAAATGAAAACCGAAGACGGTGGCAAAATGAAGGTAAAAACCAAGAAAGGCAAGTCCTAGCCGCTTGGTGCCACCGGCATGTAACCGATAAAAGCCCGTTCTGCTTCGCTTAGCAGGACGGGCTTTTTTGTGGAACAACCTGAGCCATACGGGAAGGCGGCCTTGGGCGGACCGTTGGAGCGGTCGTAAAGCACCGGACCGATTGGTTCAATCAGTAGGCCGACATTATGCCTTAAAGATAAATCCCCGGCCTTACCTTTCGCATCACTAAGCCTCGGCAGAATATGTAGACGAGGACACTCTTTACTTCATTTCTCATTTTTCCCTTTTCCAGCAAAAAATGAATTTACGTTTCCTGTCCACTTTGGGCTTGGCCCTGGTGACCAGCATTAGCTTCGCCCAGCAAAAGCCGGCCGCCAAAGGCGCTAAGGCACATGCTGCCAAAACGGCGCTCACGACCACGGCCGGCGGCACCAAACTGGTGGAGAAAGTCACGAAGCAGCCCGGCCAGTTAGTGATTCCGTATGAGAAATACGTGCTGCCGAATGGCCTCACGCTCATCGTTTCGGAAGACCACTCCGACCCCTTGGTGCACGTGGACGTGACTTATCACGTGGGTTCGGCCCGTGAGGAAATCGGCAAGTCCGGCTTCGCCCACTTCTTCGAGCACATGATGTTTCAGGGCTCCGACCACGTCGGCGACCAGATGCACTTCAAGCTGGTGACGGCTGCTGGCGGCACCCTCAACGGCACTACCAATACGGACCGCACCAACTATTTCGAGACGTTGCCGAGCAACCAGCTCGAAACCGGCCTGTGGCTGGAGGCCGACCGCATGGGCTTTTTGCTCGACGCCGTGAGCCAGAAGAAGTTTGAAATCCAGCGCTCGACCGTGAAAAACGAGCGCGGCCAACGCGTGGACAACGCTCCCTACGGGCGGTCCGGCGAAATCATCAGCCAGGCGCTGTACCCCTACGGCCACCCCTACTCCTGGTCCACCATCGGCTCGCTCGAGGACCTGGACCGCTCGAACGTGGACGACCTGAAGAACTTCTTTTTGCGCTGGTACGGCCCGAACAACGCTACGCTCACTGTGGGCGGCGACGTGCAGCCCGCCCAGGTGGTGAAGCTGGTGGAGAAATATTTTGGCAGCATCAAGCGCGGCCCGGCCGTGGCCAAGACGGTGGTAGCAACGCCTAAGCTGGCTACTGACCGCTACGTGAGCTACCAAGACAACGTGCGTTTCCCCATGCTGCAGGTGGTATACCCTACTGTACCCCACGGCCATGCCGATGAGTTGCCCCTGGACGCCTTGGCCGACATCATCGGTGGCGGCAAAAATTCGTTGATTTACAAGAATATGGTGAAAAACCAGAAAGCCGTGCAGGCCCAGGTTTATCAGCAGAACTCGGAGCTAGGTGGGCAGTTTACTTTTGTGGCCCTCCCCTTCCCTGGCAAAGGCCTCGACAGCCTCGAAAACATCGTGCGCAGCACCATGGCCGAGTTTGAGAAGCGCGGCGTGACCGACGAGGACCTACAGCGCTTCAAAGCGCAGACCCGCGCCCAGACGGTGAACGGCCTGGCCAGCGTGAGCGGCAAAGTGAGCCAGCTCGCCGCCAACCAGACCTTTTTCAACAACCCCAACTACCTTACGGTTGAGACCAAGGAGTTGAACGCCTTGACCAAAGCCGACGTGCAGCGGGCGTACGATAAGTACCTCAAAGGCCAGCACGCCGTGATTCTGAGTGTGGTGCCCAAAACCGGTGGGGTTGCCCCTGCCAAAGCCGACAATTTTACGCTGGACAAATCGGGTTACAAGCCGGGCAAAGACGAGTATGCAGGTCTGAAGTACGTGAAGGCTACTGACAATTTTGACCGCAGCAAGCAGCCCGCTGCTGGTGCCAACCCGGTGGTAAAAGTACCCGCGTTGTACCAGGAAACGTTGCCGAACGGCTTGAAAGTTATTGGCACGCAGAACACGGAGATTCCAGCCGTGACCATGCGCCTGACCATCCGTGGCGGCCACCGCCTGGAACAAACCATGCCCGGCAAAGCCGGCATTGCCCAGCTCACGGCCAGCCTGCTCAACGAAGGTTCGGAGAAGTACACCGGCGAGCAAATGAGCGCCGCCCTCGACAAGTTGGGTTCGCGCATTTCGGTAGGTGCCGACGACAACGAAACCATCGTGAGCGTGCAGAGTCTCACCGCCAATCTGCCCGCCACCCTGGCCTTGCTCGAGCAGCGCCTGCTGCACCCTCGTTTTGATGCCCAGGACTTTGCCCGCCTCAAAAAGCAGCAGCTAGAGCTAATTGGCAACTTCGCGACGCAGCCTGCCGTGATTGCTGACCTGACTTACAACAAGTTGGTCTACGGCACGAGCAACATTGCCGGCACTGCAGTAGCAGGCACCACTGCTTCGGTGAGCAGCCTGACTTTGGAGGACGTGAAGGAGTTCTACAGCAAGAATTACGCTCCCAACGTGAGCTACTTGGTAGTAGTGGGCGACGTGGACCAGAAGGCCCTGACGCCCCAGCTCGGCTTCCTGAAAAGCTGGGCCAAAAAGGACGTGACCATTCCGGCTGATGTAGCCGGCGTGCAGCCCGACAAAACCACGGTCTACTTCGTGAACAAGCCCGGTGCTGCGCAGTCGGAAATCCGCGTGGGCTACCTCACGGATATGAAGTATGACGCCACCGGCCCGTACTACCGTGCTTACTTGGCTAACTACCTCCTGGGCGGCGCCTTCAACTCGCGCATCAACCTAAACCTGCGCGAAAACAAGGGCTACACCTACGGCGCCCGCTCGGGCTACACCGGTACGCAGTATGCCGGTCCGTTTACGGCCCAGGCTGGCGTGCGCGCCGATGCCACGGCCGCTTCGGTGAAGGAGTTCATGAGCGAAATCACCAACTACTCGAATGGCATTTCCGACGAGGAACTCGCCTTCCTGCAGTCATCGGTAGGCCAAGTAGATGCCTTGCGTTACGAGACCAGCCAGCAGAAAGCCGGCTTCCTGGCCCGCTTGGTGGAGTACAACCTCGAGCCCAGCTACGTGCAGCAGCAGAGCGACATCCTGAAAGCGCTGAAGAAGGAAGACGTGCAAGCATCCGCTAAAAAGTACTTGCCGGCCGACAAAATGTACATTGTGGTAGTGGGCGACAACAAGCAGCTTCCCGCTATCCAGGCCCTGGGCTACCCCGTGGTGGAGCTAGATGTGGACGGCAAGCCCGTGGCCGCTGCGCCCGCCCAGGCCGCCGCTCCGACCGACGAGAAGATGAAAGTCAAGACCGAGGACGGGGGCAAGATGAAGGTGAAGACCAAGAAGGAAAAGGGTAAATAACCTCCTTTGGTACTCCCAGACTGAGTCCATGAGCGGGACGTTGGCGTAAAGCCGGCGTCCCGCTTTTTGTTGTGGCTGGTTGAGTTGACTGAGATTTTTAAGCCGTAATAATCCTTGACTTATTGGGCACGACAAAGGACTGGTGTTAGCGTATTCTCGAACTTCTCGCTCCAGTCTAGTGGTCTTGCGCAGGGACACTGAATTGCTGTCTTTTGCGCTGGTGACGGCCACGTTGCTAAGTTGCAGACTGATTCATCTTGCTTTCTTGACATAATTACCTTTTCTCTCGCATGAAGTATTCAACGTTACCCCTTTTGTGTGCGGCCTTGCTAGCCGCAGCTCCGGCTATAGCGCAGCAAAAGCCGGCTCCTAAACCCACTACCAAGTCCACTGCACTTACCGGCGGCACGAAGCTGGTGGAGAAAGTAACGAAGCAGCCGGGCCAGCTGGTGATTCCCTACGAGAAGTACGTGCTGCCCAACGGCCTGACCCTGATTGTGACCGAGGACCACTCCGACCCGCTGGTGCACGTCGACGTGACCTACCACGTCGGCTCGGCCCGCGAGCAGATTGGCAAGTCCGGCTTTGCCCACTTCTTCGAGCACATGATGTTTGAAGGCTCGGACCATGCCCCCAAAGGCACTTTCGACAAGGTAACCATTGGGGCTGGCGGTAGCAACAACGGCAGCACAAACGGCGACCGCACCAACTACTACGAAACCCTGCCCAACAACCAGCTAGAGCGCGCCCTATGGCTGGAATCCGACCGCATGGGCTTCCTGCTCGACGCCGTGACGCAAGAGCGGTTCGAAGTGCAGCGGGCTACGGTGAAGAACGAACGCGGCCAGAATTATGACAACCGCCCGTACGGGCTGGCCAGTGAGTACATCAGCAAAACGCTGTACCCCTACGGCCACCCCTACTCCTGGCTAACCATTGGTTACCTGGAAGACTTGGACCGTTCCAATGTAGAGGACCTGAAGAAGTTCTTCCTGCGCTGGTACGGCCCCAACAACGCCACGCTGACCATAGGCGGCGACGTAAAGCCGGCCGAAGTAGTGAAGCTGGTGGAGAAGTATTTTGGCTCCATCAAGCGCGGCCCGGCCGTGGCCAAAACCAAGCTACCCGCTCCCGTGCTCACCACCGACCGCTACGTGAGCTACCAAGACAACGTGCGTTTCCCGATGCTGCAGATGGTGTTCCCGACCGCGCCGGCCGGCCACCCCGACGAATTGCCGCTGGACGCATTGGCTCAGATTCTGGGCAACGGCAAGAACTCGCTGCTCTACAAAAACCTGGTGAAAACCCAAAAAGCTGTGCAAGCCCAGGCGTATCAGCAAAGCGCCGAGCTGGGCGGCCAGATGAATCTGGTGGCCCGCTCGTTCTCTGGCAAGGGGCTCGATAGCCTCGAAATGACCGTGCGCAGCACCATGGCCGAATTTGAGAAACGCGGCGTGACCGACGACGACTTGCAACGCTTCAAGGCCCAAGAAGAAGCGCAGCGCGTGAACCGGCTGGCCAGCGTGAGCGGCAAAGTGAGCCAACTGGCGGCCAACCAAACGTTCTTCAATAACCCCAACTACATCACGGTAGAAACCAAGGAGCTCAAGGCGTTGACCAAGGCCGACGTGCAGCGCGTGTACGACAAGTACCTGCGCGGCAAGAAGGCCGTTATCCTGAGCGTGGTGCCCAAAACCGGCGGCGTAGCCCCGGCCAAGCCCGACAACTTCACGGTGGACAAATCCAGATACCAAGCGCCGAAAGACGAGTATGCGAGCTTGAAATACGTGAAGGCCACCGACAAATTCGACCGCAGCAAGCAGCCCGGTGCGGGCGGCAATCCCGTTGTTAAAATACCCGCTTTATACCGCGACGAATTTGCTAACGGCCTCAAGGTGATTGGTACGCGCAACACCGAGATTCCCGCCGTGACCATGCTGCTCACCATCCGCGGCGGGCACCGCTTGGAGCAAGCCAACCCGGCCAAAGCCGGCGTGGCCAGCCTCACGGCCGCCTTGCTCAACGAAGGCACGGAGAAGTACACCAGCGAGCAGTTCTCGGCCGAGCTAGACAAGCTGGGCAGCAGCGTGCAAATCTCGGCTGGCGACGACCGCACGGTGGTGTCGGTCCAGAGCCTGACCAAAAACCTGCCGGCCACTCTGGCCTTGGTGGAGGAGCGGCTGCTGCACCCCCGCTTCGACCCCGCTGATTTTGCCCGTCTCAAGAAGCAAACGCTGGAAGGCATTGCCAACCAGAACACCCTGCCCGTACTCATTGCCGACAAAACGTACAGCCGCCTGCTTTATGGCCCCACCGACGTGATGAGCGTTGCGGCCAGTGGCACCACCGCCACCGTCGGCAGCCTTACGCTCGACGACGTGAAGCAGTTCTACCAGCAGAATTATGCGCCCAACGTGAGCTTCCTCACCGTAGTAGGTGACGTGGACCAGCAAGCCCTGACGCCCCAACTGGCCTTCCTCAAAGCGTGGCCCAAAAAGGAGGTAATCTTGCCGGTGGGGCAGCCCGCCACCCAGCCCGACCAGACTCGCTTCTACTTTGTGAACAAGGAAGGGGCCGCGCAGTCGGAAATCCGCATTGGTTACTTGGCCATGCCCTACGATGCCACGGGTGAGTATTACCGCGCCACCCTGGCCAACTTCATTCTGGGTGAAAACTTTCTCTCCCGCCTCAACACCAACCTGCGCGAGACCAAGGGCTACACCTACGGCGCCCGCTCGGGTTTTGCGGGCAGCCGCTACGCGGGTCCGTTCACGGCCCAGGCTGGCGTGCGCGCCGATGCCACCGCCGCTTCGGTGAAGGAGTTCATGAGCGAAATCACCAACTACGCCAACGGAATTTCAGACGATGAGCTCAGCTACCTGCAAACGGCCATCGGCCAGAGCGACGCCCTGCGCTACGAAACCGGCCCGCAGAAAGCCAACTTCCTGAGCCGGATTGTGGAGTATAACCTGCCCATCACTTACGTGGACGAGCGCAGCCAAATTCTCAAAAAGCTGACCAAGGAAGACGTGCAGGCTACGGCCAAGAAAAACCTGCCGGCCGACAAGATGTACATCGTGGTGGTGGGCGACCGCAAGCAACTGCCAGCCCTAAAAGAACTCGGCTACCCCGTGGTAGAACTGGATTTGGAAGGCCAGCCGGTAGTAGCTGCCGCTCCTAGCGCCCCGGCGGCTACGACACCCGTCGATGAGAAAACAAAGACCAAAGACAGCAACGGCAAAATGAAAACCAAGACGAAGAAAGGCTAGTCGTTCGCCGAAAGAAGCCCTGCTCTGAGACCAGTAGCCCGTCAGGTTTTTCTGACGGGCTTACTTTTTGGGTCCAATGGTTCGGCCAAATTCAAATGGCCCTGAGTAGTAAGTTGCAAGCGGGTTCCGGGTAAAGCGTAGCTTTCGGGGACTGGCTTTATCTTCACGCAAAAATTTATCCTGACCGTGGCCTCATCCCAACAGCTTGCGCAACTCGACCGCCTCGAGCGGCAGATTACCACCTTAGTGGCTGCCTATCAGCAATTGCGTGAGGAGCTGGCCGATGCCAACACCACCGTACAGCAGCTGCGGGCTGATGTGCGCGACCGGGACCGGCAACTGAAGGAGCGACAAAACCAGGAAAATATTGTTAAACTTGTACACACCATAGCTGGGGAACCCACCCACGCCAACGAATTAAAACTGCGCCTCAACGAATACATCCGCGAATTGGACAAGTGTCTTGCCTATTTGAGAGACTAACCCACTGACCCTCACCCCACCGCCGTAACCTCCGCTTTATGAGCGAACTAGCCATCAAAATTCGTATTGCTGACCGGGACTATCCCATGCGCGTTGACGTGCAGGATGAGGAACGGCTGCGCCTGGCCGGGCGGCTGCTGGGCGACAAGCTACGCGAATTTCGGGAGGGCTACGGCATACAGGACAAGCAGGACCTCCTGGCCATGATTGCGCTGGCCACCATGGCCGACCAATTGAAAGTGAGCAAGGAAAAGGACGGCACCGATGCGGCGCTGACCGAGCGGCTGGCTCGTTTCGACGAGCTGCTTTCAGGCGTGGTGCTGACGCGGTAATACCCGCGCGCGGCACCGCACACTCGTTGGCCCGGCAGGGCGGCGCGGCAATCGGCCGCTCCCGCCCGTAGCCCGGGCAAAACTGTTCCTCCCAGTTATGGTTTTTTACCCATCCCAAACCATACTGATATGTCCCCCATAATAATGTACTGTTTGTTGACCGCGGTGGTCGCCCTTGTGGCGGGCTTCGTGATTGGCAAACAGCTGGCCGGCAAAGCCCGGCTGGACCACGAAGGCCAGGCCACGGCCAAGGCCCAAGAAATCCTCCGCGACGCCGAGGAGAAAGGCAACCGCCTCCGCGACGAGAAAATCAAGCAGGCCGATGAGCGACTGGAGCAATCCAAGAACAAGTTCAAGAACCTGCGCAACGAGTTTGACGTGGAAAGCCGCCGCCTCAAGCAGGCCTTGGAGCAAGAACTGACCGAACGCCGCCAAGGCGTGGTGGAGCAAGAGCAAAGCATCAAGATGCTGACCGAAACCACCCAGCGCCAGCTCGAGCAGCTGCAGCGCAAGGAGGTGGAGCTGGAAAAAGCCCGCGAGAAAAACCAGACCGACACCCAGCAGCTGCGCGACAAGCTGGAAACCCAGGCCGAGAAGCGCCGCATCGACCACGAGGAGGCCATGGCCGAGCTGGAAGAAAAGCAGCGCAACGCCGACGAACAGCTGCACTCCGTGCAACGCCAGCTCGAAACCATAGCAAACTTAACCGCCGCCGAAGCCCGCGAGCAGCTGGTTGAATCGCTGAAAAACGAAGCCCAGATTCAGGCCAGCTCCTACGTGAAGGACACCGTGGCCCAGGCCAAGCTGACCGCTACCAAGGACGCCAAGAAAATTGTGCTGGAGACCATTCAGCGCACCGCCTCGGAGCACGCCATCGAAAACTGCGTGTCGATTTTCAACATTGAAAGCGACGACGTGAAGGGCAAAATCATCGGCCGCGAGGGCCGCAACATCCGGGCACTGGAAGCCGCGACGGGCGTCGAAATCATCGTGGATGATACGCCGGAAGCCATCATCATCTCGGGCTTCGACCCGGTACGCCGCGAAATTGCCCGCCTCTCGCTGCACTTGCTGGTGAAGGACGGCCGGATTCACCCCGCCCGCGTGGAGGAGATTGTGGCCAAAACCCGCAAGAACATCGAGGAGGAAATCGTCGAAATCGGCGAAAAAACCATCATCGACTTGGGCATTCACGGCCTGCATCCGGAGCTGATTAAGATGGTGGGCCGGATGCGCTTCCGTTCTTCTTATGGCCAGAATCTGCTGCAACACTCGCGCGAAGTAGCCAACCTCTGCGCCACCATGGCCGCCGAGATGGGCCTCGACGTGAAGAAAGCCAAGCGCGCCGGCCTGCTCCACGACATTGGCAAAGTGAGCACCGAGGAGCCCGAGCTGCCCCACGCCATCCTGGGTATGGAAATGGCCAAGAAGTGGAAAGAGCACCCCGACGTGGTAAACGCCATCGGTGCTCACCACGACGAGATTGAGATGACGGCCATGATTTCGCCGCTCGTGCAGGCTTGCGACGCCATTTCGGGCTCGCGTCCCGGCGCCCGCCGCGAGATGATGGAGAGCTACATCAAGCGCCTCAAGCAGCTCGAAGAAACTGCCAACGGCTTCAAGGGCGTGAACCAGTGCTTCGCCATCCAGGCCGGCCGCGAGCTGCGGGTGATGGTGGACGCCGAGAACGTGACCGACGAGCGCGCCGCCGAGCTGAGCTTCGAAATCTCGCAGAAAATCGAGAAGGAAATGCAGTACCCCGGCCAAATTAAAATCACCGTAATCCGGGAGATGCGCGCCGTGGCCTACGCCAAGTAAATTACCTAAAAAGGCAAGAGAAGCCCTTGGAGCAGCTGCTTCAAGGGCTTTTTTTATGCGATAGCTACATCTAGCCGTAACTTTCAACTCATGAATACCCTGTTCGTTTCCCGCTCGCTCTATCTATTCGCGGCCCTGGCAATAAGTGCTTGCGCCGTCCAGCGCAACCCCTATGCCACTACCAACCGCTCGTATAAGCAGCAGGTGAAGGCCTACGCCAAAGCCTTGCGCACGACGCCCGTGCCCCTGCCGAGAGGCGCCGATAGCCTGCTGTTGGGCAAGTACTGGGTGGGCACCACCAACTTCAACCTGCGCAAGCCCAACATGGTAATTATTCACCACACGGCGCAGGATTCGACGGCCCAGACGCTGAAAACCTTCACTCTGACGCGCACGCAGGTGAGTGCCCACTACGTCATTGGGCGCGATGGCCAGGTGTTTCACATGCTCAACGACTACCTGCGGGCCTGGCACGGCGGCGTGGCTAAGTGGGGCAACGATACCGATATTAATTCCTCGTCCATCGGTATTGAGCTGGATAACAACGGCCTTCAGCCCTTTGCCGAACCGCAGCTAACCAGCTTGCTGAACGTGCTGGCGGGCCTGAAAAAGGCGTACAACATTCCGACCGCCAACTTCATTGGGCACTCCGACATTGCGCCCAGCCGCAAAACCGACCCCAGCGTCCTCTTCCCCTGGAAGCGCTTGGCCGACAATGGCTTCGGCTTGTGGTACGACGCCGGGCCCCTACCAAGCCCTGACCCGGTACCGGCCCTGCCGTTGGATAGCCTCGTTGCCTTGGCTGGCCCTCGCACGTTGCCGGGCACAGTGCTTTTGCCGGCGGATAGCGCCATAATCGACGCTCAACTGGCGGCTGCAAACAGCGCTACCTCGGCATTCAAACCCCAGGAAGCGCTGCGCATTATTGGCTACGACACGCGGAATCTACCGGCAGCCATTCAGGCGTTTAAGCTGCATTTTATTCAGCAAAACGTGAACGCGCCGCTGACGGAAGCCGATAATCGTATTCTTTTCAACCTGTATAAGAAGTTCTTGTAAACAGGTTTTAGCTAATTGACTCCTTACTTCGCGGCAGCTTGCTACAAGCAGTTTTCTTGCCGGGCAGTTTAATTTTATGCTATGTTAAAAGTATCGCAGCGCGGGCAAGACATGCCGGTTTCGCCGTTTCGGAAGCTGGCCCCCTACGCCGAAGCGGCCCGCAAGCAGGGCAAAATTGTGTATCCGCTCAACATTGGGCAGCCGGATATTGAAACGCCGCCGGCCGCGATGGCCGCCATGCGCAATGCCGATGTGCGCGTGCTGGGCTACAGCCACGGCGCGGGCACCGAAAGCTACCGCCGCAAGCTGGCCGCCTATTACCAACGCGCCAATCTGCCCGTGACTCTGGAAGATATTATTGTGACCACCGGCGGCAGCGAAGCCATTCTGTTTGCGCTGCTCACCTGCCTGAATCCCGGCGACGAAGTCATCATTCCGGAGCCGTTTTATGGCACCTACACGGCCTTTGCTATTGCGGCGGGCGTGACCATCGTGCCCGTCACGGCGCACATCGAAGACGGGTTTGCCCTGCCGCCACTGGCTGATTTTGAGCGCGTTATTACGCCCCGTACCCGAGCCGTGCTCATCTGCAATCCCAGCAATCCGACCGGCTACGTCTACAGCCGGGCGGAGTTGGAAAGCATTTTGGGCCTGTGCCAAAAGCATCATTTGTACCTTCTTTCGGACGAGGCGTACCGGGAGTTCTGCTACGACGCGCCATATGTGAGTGCCTTGCAACTGCCGGGCGCCGAGCAAAATGTCGTAATAGTCGACACCATTTCAAAGCGCTATAGTGCGTGCGGGGCGCGCATTGGGGCTTTGGTTACGCTCAACAAGCAGGTGTACATTGCGGCCTTTCGCTTCGCCCAGATGCGGGTGAGCCCGCCCGGCCTGGGCATGTTGCTGGCCGAGGCAGCGGCGGAACTGCCGGAATCGTATTTTGACGAGAGCAAGGCCGAGTACCTAGCCCGGCGTGACCTGACCGTGGCCCGGCTGCAGGCCATGCCCGGCGTGGTATGCCCGCGGCCGGGCGGCGCGTTCTACGTGCTGGCGCACCTGCCCGTCGACGATAGCGAGACCTTTGGCCAGTGGCTGCTGGAAAGCTTTTCCTACGAAAACCAGACGCTGATGCTCTCGCCCGCCAACGGTTTTTACCAAACGCCGGGCCTGGGCAAGCAAGAGGTACGGTTGGCCTACGTACTCAATCAGACTGACTTGGCCGCAGCCCTCACCTGCCTCGAACACGCCTTGCTCGAGTACCCGGGTCGTACCGAGACGCAGCTACCCGCCGTCGTGGAAACGGCTGCCCCCTTGCCTGCCTAGCCCTATAGCTTTTTACATATGATGCCCGCTATCGCCCCAAGCACCGAAGCGCCCACCAAAGACTACCGCGCGCCACTGCGGGTCTGGCACTGGGGCAACGCCCTCTTAGTTAGCCTGCAGCTCATCACCATTTTGTTTCAGAAGGTGATTGTAAATGCCAGGTCGGCCGGCCCGGAGTTTCAGGAAACCATGGCGAAGGAGAACATTACGCTGAGCGTGCAACAGGCCCGGTCGCTCACGCACATCCTCAGCGAGCGTATCTGGGAGTGGCATATCTACTTTGGTTGGGCGCTGGTGGCCCTCTTCGGGTTGCGCGTGGTGCTGGAGCTGCGTGGCCCTTCCGAGCTGCGCTTTTCGGCGCGCCTGCTGGAAGTAGCCCGGCGCTACCGCCTCACCCCGGCCGCTGGCAAAAGCGAGGCCGGCAAGGTACTGTTTGCCAAAAGCACTTACGCCCTTTTCTACTCGTTTCTGACCATCATGGTCATTACCGGCCTCATCCTAATTTATGGCAATGACGTAGCTTTTCTGCGCAGCATCAAGCACTTGGCCGAAGAGACGCACAACGTGACGATGTACCTGATTATCGCCTTTTTCGTGGTGCACGTAGTGGGCGTGGTATGGGCAGAAACCACCAAAGACCACGGCCTCATTTCGCGCATGGTGGGTGGCGAGGCCCCCAAATCCTAATCACCCAAAGTCCGAATGCACATAAAAAAAAGCGGCTCAATTGAGCCGCTTTTTTTATTGGATATAACTTGGCTTACTGCCCGGGGGCCGGGGACGCCTGCTGCGTGGGAGCAGCCGATTTGGCTGCCTGCTGCATGGGGTTGGCCGGCGCCTGCTGCTGCTGCTGGAAGAGCTCGAAGCGGGAGGCGGCGGGCTGGCGCGGGAAGGCGTTGTTGCTCAAATCGGTGTCGGCCGTCTGCTGGAACGGGTCGATGACGAAGGAAATGACCGGCTGCTTGGTGACGAGCACCTTGGTCACTTTCTCGTTGTTCTTGCGCCAGATTTCGGCCGGGATGGTCTGGATTTCTTTGCTGTTGTCGGCGTAGGTGAGCTGCACAATCACGGGCATGACCAGCCCGCCGACGTTGCGCAAGCTCAGCTCGTAGAAGTGCTGCTGCTGGCCCAGGCGCTGCTTCTGCTCCGGGCTCAGCCCGCCCAGGTAGGCCTGGTAGCGCTGCTGGTCGGCGGCCGTGACGGCCAGCGGGTTGTAGGCGTTGTAGAAGTCCTTGAGCTCGGGCTTCTCGTCCACCAGCGTGCGTTTCACATCCTGGGCGTTGCGCTGGGCCGAAATCGAGGGCACCTGGGCGGCCTGCAGCTGCTGCAGGCGGGCCTTTTCCACGGCCGGGTCGCCCGTGCTCGGGGAGTAGGCCTTGACCGACTCGAGCGCCAGGTCGGTGCGGTCGGTGGTGTAGAACCAGCCGCGCCAGAACCAGTCCAGGTCCACGGCCGAGGCGTCTTCCATGGTGCGGAAGAAGTCGGCGGGCGTGGGGTGCTTGTAGGCCCAGCGCGTGGCGTAGGTCTTGAAGGCGTGGTCGAACAGCTCGCGGCCCATCACCGTCTCGCGCAGAATGTTCAGCGCCGTGGCGGGTTTGCCGTAGGCATTGTTGCCGAACTGCAGGGCCGACTCCGAGTTAATCATAATTGGCGACTGGAGCGACTTGTCCGTCATCATGTAGTTAACCATGTTGCGGGGTTCGCCGCGCGACGACGGGTAGTCCCGCTGCCACTCCTGCTCGGTGAGGTACTGCACGAAGGTGTTCAGGCCCTCGTCCATCCACGACCACTGCCGCTCGTCGGAGTTGATAATCATCGGAAAGAAGTTGTGCCCCACTTCGTGGATAATCACCGAAATCATTCCGTATTTCCGCTGGGCAGAATAGGTGCCGTCCTTCTCGGGCCGGCCGCCGTTGAAGCAAATCATCGGGTACTCCATGCCGCCCACCGGGCCGTGCACCGAGATGGCTACCGGGTACTCGTACGGTATGGTAAATTTCGAATAGGTCTTGATGGTGTGCGCTACCACTTCGGTGGAGTACTGACCCCAGAGCGGGTTGCCCTCTTTGGGGTAGTAGCTCATGCACATCACGGGTTTGCCGTTCTGCTTAATCTGCATGGCATCCCAGATAAACTTGCGTGAGCTGGCCCAGGCAAAGTCGCGCACGTTCTTGGCGGCGAAGGTCCAGGTTTTGGTGCCTGTGGCACGCTTGGCTTCGGCACTCACGGCTTCGGCCTGGCTCACGATGAGCACCGGCTTCTTGGTGTTTTTGGCTTGCTCGAGGCGCTTTTGCTGGGTGGAGGTCAGGACCTGGGCGGCGTTTTGCAGCGTGCCGGTGGCGCCCACCACGTGGTCGGCGGGCGCGGTGATGCTCACCTTATAATCGCCGAAGGGCAGGGTGAATTCGCCTGTGCCCAAAAACTGCTTGTGCTGCCAGCCTTGGTTATCCGAATACACCGCCATGCGCGGGTAAAACTGCGCGATTTCGTAGAGGTAGTTCTTGTCGCCAGGAAAGTACTCGTAGCCGCTGCGCTGGTTTTCCTTCAGCTGGTCGTTGATGTTGTAATGCCACTTCACGTTGAAAGCGAAGGCTTGGCCGGGGCGCAACGGCGTGGGCAAATCCACGCGCATCATGGTGTGGTTGACCACGGTTTTGAGCGTTTTGCCGTCTTTGCCGGTCACGCTTTCAATCTTGAAACCGCCGTCGAAATCCGATAGCATGGCTTCTACCGATTGGAACGGCATGCGGTCCTGCAACTGGCTCACCTCCGTGGCCTTGGTGATGGAGTTTTTGTCCAGAATGTTCTGGTCGAGCTGGACCCAGAGGTAGGGCAGCACGTCGGGCGAGAGGTTGGTGTAGGTGATGGTCTCGCGGCCGGTGATGGCCTGCTTGGCGTCGTCGAGTGTGACTTTGATGTCGTAGTCGGCCCGCTGCTGCCAGTAGTCCTTGCCCGGCGCCCCACTGGCCGTGCGGTACGAGTTGGGCGACGGCAGCACGGTTTCGAGCTGCGCGAATTTGTCGGTACCCGAGTTAGTGTTCTGGGCTAAAGCAGGTTGCACACCGACCAAAGCCAGCACCAAGCCGGCAAATAGAAAACGACGCATGAGAAAATGATGAGGAGAAAAAAGCTGAAAACACGAAGGCAAACAATGTCGGCGAAGATACACCAGAGGTTGCGGAGGGCAGGCCAATCAGGTGTCCGTTGGGCTGAATTTTATCTGCTGACACGCCGCGCTCTAAGCGACTGGAAATCATGCTGGATACTCAGGAGCACTAAGCTGCCGGCATCAGGGCCACAATAGCTGGAGCAGCAACACGGTGGCAATGCCCAAGGCCGCGCCGCTGGTGGTGAGCAACCAATCGCGACGCGCCACCCCCAGGCCACGCAGCAGCAGCAATCCTGCCAGCAAAATGGCCACCACAATGAGCACCTGACCCAACTCGACGCCTACATTGAAAGCGAGCAACTCCAACACGGGCCGGCTGGTTGCCCCGAGCAACGACTGCAGGTAGTTGGAGAAGCCAAGGCCGTGAATGAGGCCAAAGCCCAAGGCCAGCGCATTGGGCGCGGCAGCCAGCACCGCTGGTGCCCGCGGCGTTAGCACGCGGTTGGCTCCGCGCATGTTGAGCACAGCCGTGACCATGATGGTCACTGGAATCAGCGCTTCGATAACCGCGGGATTGAAGGCTACCACGCCGAGCGTGGCTAGAGCCAGCGTAAGCGAGTGCCCCACCGTGAAGCTGGTGACCAGGGCCAGCACTCGGCGCCAGTCGGCCAACACATATGGCGCGCACAGAGCCAGCAGAAACGTGAGGTGGTCGGCAGCCCGCGGTGTGCAGATGTGCAAGAACCCCAGTTGCAGGTACGTTTGAAAAACAGACATTCCTAAAAATCCCATTGAATAGCGGGCGGTAGGGCGAAGGTCGGGTTTTTCCCGAACTGTGTATTTGCGCTGCCAACAGCAACCAGCAAACTAGCCGCCGCGCTGTATGTACCTCAGCAGAAACGTTGCCAAACACCAAACATAAACCCTTGTTTATTAATAAAATATAATAATAAATCTGACTTTAAGTCGCAGTAGCATCTCTACCGAGGTGATGTAGTGACAAACTAAAAGTTTGAAAACTTCTGACTTTTCAAACCCATTACACGCAGCTCCAAAGTGCATTCCCCAAAGCAAAAACAATGGAATTTCCATCAACACGAGGTAAATAATTCAGACTTTATAGTGAACCCCGCCCCATTTGGAGACCGGTGAGTGGGCCTCTTACTTCGCCCCATCATTCACCGCATTCACGGTCTCATGTTCCGCTCCACACTTCTTTTCCTACTGCTCGCCGGCTCAGCTTCTGCTCAAAGTTCTCCGGCCGGCTTGCTGCTGGCACCTCCTGTCCCGCTGCCCGTGGCTGCCCCTACCACGGCTGCCGACACAGTACAAGCCATTCGCCGCTTGTTTGCCAAGCGGCAGCGCGTGGGCAACATCTTAACCATCGGAGCCGTCGGGGCGGACTTGGCACTGGCGGGCGTATCGGCGGCCTACGAGAGCAAGGGCAGCCAGTCGGGTGGCGGCGGTGGCATTATTGGGGGCAATAGGCCACTGTTCGAATTAGGATTTGGCGGATTCGCCCTGGTGTATGGGGTGGTGGCCGCCCCCGTGATGGGCGTGGGCATCCAGCAACTTATTGCCTACGGTCCTCGCCGCGAAGCCAAAGTAGTAGCGGCTTACGAAGCCAATCACCGCCTGCCCAGCAAAATCCAGCACCAGCTACGCAAGCACTTATTGAAGGGCAATGCGGCAGCCTCTGGCACCACCAAATAGCATCCGGGGCCAGCCTCGGGTCCTTAGCGTTGCTTAATAGGCAGCGTCACTTTCCGAGCTGGGCAGTTCCATGATTTCCAGGGCTGATGTTCCGAAACCGGCGACACCGCTGCTTACAAATTCAGGGGCTTTGCTAGCTAGTTTTCACAAGAAACCAAATCAACAACCATGTTTATTCGGGCTACCTTCCTAAGCGTGCTCTTTTGCGGTGTATTATTTACATCGGCTGCACAAACTGCTTCCTATACCAAAGCTGATACCGCCCGCGCTGTGCGCGCCTTATTTGACCAGCGTAGAAGCAGTGCCCGCGCATTAACAGCGGTGGGTGGCACTGCAATGGGAATTAGTGCCGTGGCAGCCATTGGAGGTGCCAGTACCGACGATGGTCTGGTTAGGGCTTTTTTGTTTGGCAATGCGGTCTTGCTTTCTGCGGTGGGGGTGCCGCTGTACCTTGTCGGGAGGAAGCACCATAAGGAAGTTACGCTGGCCCAGGAAACAGCGATAATGGCAGCGTATGAGCAAGGCCAACGGCTACCGCCACTTGTCATACAACGCCTAAAGCGCAGGCATTTTGCCCTGTAGGCAAGACCTTACCGCAGCCGGGAGTTAGGTTACACAAGCGTCACTGCTACTAAAAAATACGCCCCGCCAGCCACCAGCATTCCCTACATTTGCTTGCTTGTGCAAACATTTTCGGCCATTCTAACCGGCAGTTGCACTTCTCTTCATCAAGCATTTTCAAGTCCTAATTCTGGTGCCCAACGTGCGTCCTTCTTTCCGTTACTGCCTCTACCTAACGCTGCTCCTATCAATGGGCTTTGCCACTACCCACGCGCAAACCCTGTCGGCTCCCGCTCCGGTAGCCGCGCCGGCGTCGGCCTCGCTCAACGCCCTCACCCGCGCCGACACGGCCCGGGCCGTACATGAGTTGTTCCGGAGCCGGCGCGGAGGCGGGGTGGGCTGGCTGGCCCTGGGCACGGCCGGCATACTGGCCTCTACCCTGCCGGCCCAGCAAAGCACCAGCGCCGGGGTCTGGACGCCCGGCGTGGTGGCAGGCTCGGCGTTTCTGCTCATTGGCCTGAACAAGCGCATCCAGTTCCGGCCCGGCCGCGAGCGGAATGTGTTGAGCGAGTTGGCGGCCACCGGCCACTTGCCCGCTAACGTGACGCGGCGCCTGCGGGGCAACTTCGCGCCGTTGCACGGCACGGCATCGGCCGAAAATCCTTTGTTGGCAAAAGGCATAGCCCCGAGCATCCCGCTCGCCGGCAGCCCAGCCCCTACTTCTGCCCCGCTCCAGCCGGTTCTTACCCCAGCCCAGCTACTGGCCGATGCCCGGCAAGACACCCTCGATGCCGTGCAGGGGCTCTTCAATGCCAAGCGGCTAGGTGGGCAATTGCCTATTCTGCTGGCCCTGCCGGGACTGCGCCTCATGACCGGCGCTTCCGGCACCAGCACCCCGTCTTCGCCCTACCAGCAGCCCCAACGCAGCGAGCCATCCGGCGGGCAAGTGGCTT
This sequence comes from Hymenobacter jeongseonensis, assembly GCF_015694725.1. Classification (GTDB taxonomy): domain Bacteria; phylum Bacteroidota; class Bacteroidia; order Cytophagales; family Hymenobacteraceae; genus Hymenobacter; species Hymenobacter jeongseonensis. The sequence goes on from NZ_JADQDQ010000002.1 coordinate 624,041, forward strand.
TGGGCCTGCTGCTGATGACGGGTGGGGTCACGTACATGTTCCTGCACAACGCGCCCTACACCGACGCCAAATTCGACGCGCTCCGCACTAGCTACCTGGCTGGCACGCCGCTGCCGCCCGCCATCCGGGCGCAGCTCAAAAACAAGCACGTGGCCGCTGGCCGCACTTACCGCGAACGTTTGGAACGCAAAGCAGCACGCAAGCGCAAAGATTAGAAGCATCAAGCGCTATGGGGTTCTTTCCGACTCAACGAAAAATGCCAAACAGTGAGTGGCCTCATTGATGTTTACACGTCACAAGCCACTAAACCCGCGACAACTGTATATAATTATATATAAGTAAATAAAACAAAATTTAAAAAACAAACCTACCGTTGCGGTAATAAAAGGTATAGATAGTATTCCTAAATTTGCAATTGCCTCTGCAACCTTTTATTGTGATAGAATGTACTTACGCAAAGTAACCACGAGGCTAAGACCAGAACTTTTGGTTGACAGCTTTTTGAGGTAAACAATCAATTTCAAACATATTGATTTATTGTAATTTTTACAAAAAGATTACAATAAATCCTTCCTTTTCATAAACACCTGATAGGTGTTTTTTTTATCAGTTCCCATGTTACTGAATTGTTAGCATACTGATTTAGTAATATGGGAACTGATAAAAAAAATTAAGAAATAATCATGCGAAAACTTTAAGTTTAGTACAATGGACTTCAAATATTTTTTAAAAGAGAGAAAAAACAATCTCGTTTACTTGCGCTATAAACTCATCGTCTTAGCGGGAATGGGCTTCGAAAAGCAATACAAATATTTTCCAGACGCTGTATTTGAGAAGCATATTTTTAAAATAAAACTGAACAGGATTAAATGGGCTCACTCTACTAAAATTGTAACAGCTCCGCGAATGTTGGTAAACGGGGAATGGGACATCCATTCCAAAATGCCCGTGCATGATTTTTTACGGAAAAATGATTCTTGCAATACCATTTTTCAGATTTACTCTGAAGGTTTGCCTTTCCAAGAGTCTGACCAATATAAATCAATGAAGCGGTATATAGATTCTGGTATAATTGGGCCTGGCTGGCAGGCAAGAGGATGTAAATCGGTCCAGGATATCGACATGTACTTCAAAAGGCTAGAAAAGCATTTTGACAACATAAAGAGGAATGGATATAAAGCCCAGTCAGAATTAGGGAGCAATCGGTTTCATGACGAATTAACTGTATCTATCGACAGAAACGGTGAGTTTCACAAACAGGAAGGCGAGGGCCATCATCGATTAGCAATAGCCGTTCTGCTTAACATTCCCACTGTTCCGGTAGCTATTAAGCGAATTCATAAAAATTGGGCGAAGGAGCAGTTCAAAAAGCATAAAGCTGACTTACTCACCTCACTGAAAAAATCGTTGGCTGCATCTTCTGATGACGCCGCGTCTTATTGGCTGTCCACGCACACAAGCGAGGGAATAGCGGCCCAGTCTGCCGCCAGTCAGTCATCCCAGTTCAGCGCATCACTAAGCTGGCCGTACAGCGCTGGCTGACAGTGACGGAGAAGTATAATGCTTCCAGTGTAAGCGAAACGATTGGCAGGCCGCCAAGAACGTGATAACAGAAATAATTGCGCTTCTTGTCCAACCACCGCATACTTTCAAAATAAAAAGCCCCGCCAGCATTACGTTGGTGGGGCTTTTTAATTAATTAGCAATTAATAATTACATCGCTATTAATTACACCGCTGGCATTTCCACGTTCTCGAATTTCACTGCGCCGTCTTCCAGCACGGCTTCTACTACCGAGTCTTTGCTGACGCGGCCGGAGAGAATGTCTTTCGACAGCTCGTTCAGTATCACGCGCTGCAGCACACGCTTGAGCGGCCGGGCGCCAAACTGCGGGTCGTAGCCCTGCTCGCCGAGGTAGTCGAGCACCTCGGCGTTGGCTTCGAGGCGGATGCCGGCTTCCTCCAGGCGGTGCTGGATTTGCTTGAACTGGATGTCGACAATCTTGCGGATTTCCTTGCGCTTGAGGGGCTGGAACATCACGATTTCGTCGATGCGGTTCAGGAACTCCGGGCGCATGTGCTGCTTGAGGCGCTCGATGACTTCCTCGCGGGTGCGGTCCACCACTTCGTCGTGGTTGTACTCATTCAGCTCTTTGAAATTCTTCTGAATGATGTCGGCCCCGGTGTTCGAGGTCATGATGATGATGGTGTTCTTGAAGTTCGCCACCCGGCCTTTGTTGTCAGTGAGGCGGCCGTCGTCGAGCACTTGCAGCAGGATGTTGAACACGTCGGGGTGCGCCTTCTCAATCTCATCGAGCAGCACCACCGAGTAGGGCTTGCGGCGCACGGCCTCCGTGAGCTGGCCGCCCTCGTCGTAGCCCACGTAGCCGGGAGGCGCCCCGATGAGGCGCGACACGGCGTGGCGCTCCTGAAACTCGCTCATGTCGATGCGGACCATCGAATTCTCGTCGTTGAACAGGTACTCGGCCAAGGCCTTGGCCAGCTCGGTTTTGCCCACGCCCGTCGAGCCCAGGAAGATAAACGAGCCTATCGGCCGCTTGGGGTCCTGGAGGCCGGCGCGGGAGCGGCGCACGGCATCGGAAATGGCCGCGATGGCCTCGCTCTGGCCAGCCACGCGCTTGCCCAGCTCTTCTTCCAGGTGCAGCAGCTTCTCGCGGTCCGACTGCAGCATCTTGCTCACCGGGATGCCGGTCCACTTGGCCACCACTTCGGCAATGCTTTCGGCCGTTACTACTTCCTGCAGCATGGTGCCGCCGTCTTTGTTGGCGTTGGCCTGCTCCTGCAGCTCCTTGAGCTTGGCTTCGGCCTCCTGAATCTTGCCGTAGCGCAGCTCGGCTACGCGGGCATAATCGCCCTGACGCTCGGCTTGTTCAGCCTCCAATTTGAACTTCTCGATGGCTTCCTTCTGGGCCTGGATGCCGGAGAGCACGGCTTTTTCGCTTTCCCAACGGGCCTTCAGGCTGTCGCGGCGGTCGTTCAGCTCGGCTAGCTCCTTGCTGAGCACGGCTTCGCGGTCCTTGTTGTTTTCGCGGCGAATGGCTTCGCGCTCAATTTCGAGCTGCATGATGCGGCGCTGGATTTCGTCGAGCTCCACGGGCATGGAATTCAACTCGATGCGCAGCTTGGCGGCGGCTTCGTCCATGAGGTCGATGGCCTTGTCGGGCAGAAACCGGTCGGTGATGTAGCGCGAGCTCAGCTCCACGCAGGCAATCACGGCGTCGTCGGTGATGCGCACGCCGTGGTGCAGCTCGTACTTCTCCTTGATGCCGCGCAGGATGCTGATGGCGTCTTCCTGGGTGGGCTCGTCCACCATCACGGCCTGGAAACGGCGTTCGAGGGCCTTGTCCTTCTCGATGTATTTCTGGTATTCCTTGAGCGTGGTGGCCCCGATGGCGTGCAGCTCGCCGCGCGCCAGGGCGGGCTTGAGCAGGTTGGCGGCGTCCATGGCGCCCTCGCCCCCGCCGCCGGCCCCGATGAGGGTGTGCATCTCGTCAATGAAGAGCACAATCTGGCCGTCGGAGTCGGTCACTTCCTTGATAACGGCCTTGAGGCGCTCCTCAAATTCGCCCTTGTACTTGGCCCCGGCCACGAGCAGGCCCATGTCGAGGCTCATGATGGTTTTGTCGCGCAGGTTTTCGGGCACGTCGCCGGCCACGATGCGCTGGGCCAGGCCCTCCACGATGGCGGTTTTGCCCACGCCGGGCTCGCCGAGCAGCACGGGGTTGTTTTTGGTGCGCCGCGAGAGGATTTGCAGCACGCGGCGGATTTCCTCGTCGCGGCCAATCACGGGGTCCATCTTGCCGGCGCGCACCTGCTCGTTGAGGTTGCGGGCGTAGCGGTTCAGGCTCTGGTACTGGTCTTCGGCGCTCTGGCTCGTGACTTTGCGGCCGCCGCGCAGCTCCTGAATGGCGGCTTTCAGGTCTTTCTCATTAAAGCCGGTATCCTTAAGCAGCGTAGCCACGGCGTCCTTGCCGCCGAGGATGCCCAGCAGCAGGTGCTCGACGGACACAAATTCGTCGCCCATGTCCTTCATCACCGTGTTGGCGCGCTGCACGGCGGCAGCGGCCTCGTTGGCGAAGTAGGGCGAGCCGCCGCTCACCTTCGGGTAAGCGGCCACAATGGCATCGAGCCGCGGCGTGAGGATGTTGAGGTTAGCGCCCAGCTTATTGGCCAGAAACGTGAAGACGCTTTCGTCGCTCTGGAAGAGGCCCTTCAGCAAATGGCCCGTTTCGACGGCCTGCTGCTGGTTGCCCCCAGCTATTTCGGTGGCCTTCTGCACGGCCTCCTGTGCCTTGATGGTGAAGTTTTTAAAGTCCATGATGCGAGTCTCTAAGTAGGTGCTTCGGGTTAGGAAGTTTGTACGAAGGGACTAGCAAACGGGGTGCGAGAGTGGGTTTTCGGACTTTTTGGCGGGAAATTGGATTAAAGCGCTAAAATGAATGGACAAAATTTCTGCTATTCAGCAAAATCACCCTGTACGTTGCTGTACCACGCCCAACGCACCCCTGTGTATGCATATAATTCTTCGTAAAAAGAGCCATCAGTTCGATTGATTCTAAGTGGCAGAGCAAATGGCTCACCTTCCCCCAAACTAATGTAATGGTTATTGTACCGGTTTATATTTCCAATAATTGAGTCATAAAACAGTATTACCATGGTGATATATTCTTCCCATTTTTCAAAAGGAATACTTCTCAACTGGTGAAATGACTTTCCAGGCTCATAGTTTGAAAATCCTATGTGACTTTGCGACATAGAGAACTGTGAGTGTGCGACTACATTTCTTATTTGGTCAGCGTAACAATCCTGCATTAACATTGAAAATTCTGGACACACTTCCATACTTCCATCTTTAATCAAGTCCTCTAGAATATACGAGCGTCCTTTTCTCTCTTTCTTACCCGTTATTTTATTAGGTCCATAAACTTTATTAAAATCAAAATTCCAATCATAGTTCTCACCATTCGCAAGCTTCACAAGCATAAGAAGCATTTTAGAGAATCTATTAGATTCCCAAAATTTGAGGTACACCATCAATTCCAGATGAATTGACATTTTAATGTGTTTTTCTTTTTCTTCTGCTGAATGTTCTTTGAAAGCAGATTCTCTATCGACTACATTTCTTCTATAGCTATCATAGAATTCAAACTGGGTTTGCTCATCCCAATACTGGCTACCAGGCCCAATGCAATAGGGACTCAGATTTCTGCCAGGCACGTCAATCTCTTGGTAAAACCCGTTTTCCAGTATGATTAATAAATCCCCTTTATGAGACTGATTATCAAAGGCTGCATCAAACAAGGCGCTTACAGCTCGTTCAACGTATGGAGCAAATTTTTGAAGCGTATCGAGATACAGCATATTATCAGATTTTTAATTTGAGTAGCACCTTGAAATATTTGTACTGAAGAATATTTGTGCTGAAGCAAGCTACACAGAAGCTGCTGTTTCTTCAGCGGCGGGGGCAGCGGGCGGGGAGGCGGGTAGGCCCCGATAATTATTTTGAGCAGCTGCCGCTTCTGCCGTTTCTACTGGCCCGGCTGCGGCAGCACCACGTTTGCCATCGCCTTGAGGTCTAGGTCCGGTATAAAGCCATCACACACGGTGAGGATGCTAAACAGATACCGCTTCAACTCGGCGGGCTCGGGCTGCTCCTGGCGCAGCGCGGCCTGCACGAGATGCAGGGACAAATCGGCCAGTACTAGTTGCTTGCGCGTTGTAAGGTCGCTGGTTGTAACCGCAGTGGACTCCGTCAGGGCGTGGGCCTGCCGAACGAGGTCCAGAATAGCGTCTTGCATACTCAATTAGTGGTTAAGAGGAAAAGTGCAGCACCGTGCATTGCTGCCGCAATGTGGCAAAGCTAGTTCCTGCCTGAAAACAAAGAGCCCCAGCAGTTGCTGAGGCTCTTTTGGTTAGGGCGTAAGGCAACCGGCTAACGGTTAAGCAGGAGCCTTACAGCTGGACGCCCTGGGACTGCAGGTGTTTTTCGGCCGCGTTTTGGTTGGCCAGGTATTCGGTGTGCTGCTCGGGCGTGCGCTGGGTGCCCAGGCTGGCCAGGTTCTGCCGCAGCTCGGCGGCGGGCATGTCGGTGCCGTAGGCCGGAGTGCCCGGCTGCTGCCGCCACGACTCGTGCAGGCTGCCGGCGTCCACAGCGTCGAAGCCCAGCTCATCGACCAGCGCCATTACCTTTTGCTTGGCGGCGGCATCGTCGCCGGCCACGGGCAGCGAGATGCGGCCGGGTGTGCCGGCGGGCTGCCCTTTTTGTTCGAGGTGTGTGGCGTAGATGTTATTAAACACCTTCACCACCGGCCGGCCCAGGTGCTGCTGCACCCATTCGCTCTCGGTCAGGGCGCCGCTTTCCAACTCGGGCAACTGGCCGTCGCGCAGCAGGGGGTAGTAGTTGCTGGTGTCGATGACCGGCACGTCGGCGGGCACGCCCTCGAACAGGTCCTTGGGCAGGTCGGGAATGCTTTTCAGCGGAATGGTCACGATGATGATTTCGCCGTGGCGAGCGGCTTCCCGGGCCGTGACGGGGATAGCGCCGGTTTTTTGGGCCAGGTCCTTCAGCGTTTCGGGGCCGCGGGAGTTGGCAATGTATACCGAGTGGCCGAGGCTGGTGAGCCGCACGGCGAGGGCGCTACCGATGTGGCCGGCCCCGATGATTCCAATGTTCATAAGCGTATGATTAGCGAGTGTAGCGGCCGCTATGTTATAAAGCGACCCGTTCTAAGACTACCCGCCCGGCAGGATTGTTTCGCGGGGGGACTTTACCCGCAGCAGGCAAGCTGCTTATATGAGCAAGGCAGCATTCCCATACTTTACCGAACCGACCAAGGCTCAGTTTTTCAGTGGCTGGGCTTCCAGCTCTTGCAGCGCTTGTTCTATTTCGGGCAGCAGGTCCTTGAGTTGCGCGTGCGCCAGCTCTTGTAGCGAATGCCGCTTCGCCAGCTTTTCGGCCACCAGGTAGCCGATGTAGTAGCCGGAGCGGGCGGGCGTTTCGGCCTGCTCGTCCATGCCCATAAAGTAGCGGCTGTAGTCTTCCTTCTTCTCCGAATTGAGCACGGCACGCAAGGGGCCCACGTAGCGCGGCAACGCCGCCTGGGTACGCTCGGGCGTGTTGCGGGGCAGCCCGAAGAGGTTTACCCCGGCGGCTTTGGGGTTGAGGGCGTGGGCCACGTAGGTGGCCAGGCCTTCGCGCCACAGCGCCGCGGCCACGGTTTGTTCCTCGCCAAAAAACTGGCTGTGGTAGATGTGAAACAGCTCGTGGTGAAAGAATGGCTCAGGGTCGGCCTCCTGTCCGTAGACGTAGGCAATCATGTCGAGCCCAAACAGCAGCGCCTCCTTGTCGCGCACGGTGCGGGTGGCTCCATCAAAAGCCCCCAGCGAGTACATGAAATAGATGCGCCCGTTGTACTTCAGGTCCGGAAAGGTCTTGCGGAAACTATTCTCGTAGCGCGGCAAATCCTGGCCAATTTGCTGGCTGAGGCGCAGCACCAGGTCCATTTTGGGCTGCACCAAGGCCTGGATGGCGGGGTAGCGTTCGGGCAGAGTGGCGGCAAAGGCCTTGTCGGGCGGGCCGCCCAGTACATCCCGGTTGTATACCTCCGGGTGCGGGTCAGCCACCAGCTTTTTGAAGAGGGCTACCTGCGTGGCTTGGTCCTTGTCGCGGGCCTGGGCCCAAAACTTTCTAAAGTCCGGCATCAGGTCCACGACGCTGTAGCCGGGCTTGGTTTTCAAAGGTTTCGCGGCGGCCACTGCGGGCTTTTGCGAAGGGCGGGGGCTGGGTGCAGACGTTTGCGCTTCGGCCACCTGCACCCCAAACAGTGCGGTGAAGGCCGTTCCGAGCGCCAAAGCAGCAAGGAAGGGACGCATAACAATGGGAGTGGAAGTGTGAAACCACAAAAATATTTGCTGCCCGCATTCGGAGAAAATAGCACCCGGCCTGCGCTACACTTTTTTGTTGTGGAGCCTGGTTGCTCTCACGGGTATCGCCCTATTTGGTAGGCCCTAGCTAGAGGGCTCCCACAGCTCAATCTTGTTACCGGCGTTGTCCATGATATGCACGAATTTTCCGTACTCGGAATTAGCGATGTTGTCCAGAATGGTTACTCCGTTTTCGCGCAGTTTGGCTACCAGCCCTTCCATATTCTGAACCCGGTAGTTAATCATAAACTCCTTTTTTGAAGGGGCGAAATAGTCGCTTCCGGTTTTAAAAGGACTCCATTGGAGCTGGTTTATTTCGTCCGGCTTGTCTGCGTTTCTGGATTCAAAAGTCGCACCCCATTCAGAGGTTTCAAACCCTAGATTTTTGGCATACCATTCATTGGTTTCCTTCGGATTGTCGGAAAAAAAGAAAATCCCTCCAATGCCAGTCACCTTGGGTGTTGTGTCGGGGGTTGAAGGGGTATGGGGCGTTTCGTTTTTTTGCGCTTCCATCTTGCTGGTTTTTGCTTATTGAGATGCAAATAAGGAGTTTGTGCCACGGGTATTACCTCCCGGCGCTACTTGCGCGGGATTTCCTGCAGCGTCCACGTATTGCCATCGGGGTCCTGGAAGCCGGCGTACTTGATGCCGCCGCCCAGGTCGCGAACGTCGCCCATTGCCACGCCGCGGCCCGCCAGCTCGGCGCGGGCTTGCTCAATATCGGCTACCACCAGGTGCAATCCGCGCAGGGAGCCGGCCGGCATGGCCAGGCCCGCCAGTCCTTCGCTTAGCACGATAGAACAGCCAGAGCCCGGCGGCGTAAGCTGCACCACCCGCACCGTAGGGCCGGGCCGCACGTCGTGGTCAAGCTTGAAGCCTACTTGTTGGGAATAAAAATGCTTGGCGCGGTCGATGTCGGCTACCGGCACCGGCACCAGCTCAAGTTTCATATTCATACGAAAATTGACGGAATGGGAGGAAGGAAACCGAAGTATAACTAATTGATTTAGCTCCTCGCCGGGCCGCAATTAATTAGGGCAATTTGTTTAAGAAAGCATTTTCCAATCCAGCTACTTTCAGTTCCTTTCAGGGGCTATATTCCGGCAGGGCTATGCCATCCGTTTGATTCATTTCACGGGTTGCGGCACCAGCAGCGCCGGTACCGAAACGCCCGTTCCACGGAGTGCGCCAACTAGCACCCGTGCACGCCGAAAGGCAAGCCAGCAGCGCTAGAAAAAAGGGCCACTGCTCACGCCAAGAGGGTTTATTTCCCTGGCGTGAACAGTGGCCCTGTTTCTAGCGCTGCTAATTATTGCCCTCGATATAATTAGCCAGCGGATTGTTTAATTGCCGCCCTGGCCGTTGCCGCCGTCGCCGGCTTTTTGGTCGTCGTTGCGGATGCTGCGCTTGGGGCGGCTGGGCTTGTTTTCCAGCTTGCCAAACCGGTAGCTGAAGGCGGCCCGCACGCCGCGGTTGTACACGTAGGTGGTGTTGGTCGACATGGACTGGCCGGTGTCGAAGTCGTTGCTCAGCTTCACGTAGGAGCTGAAGGGGTTGTCGGCGTTCAGGGTCAGGTCGCCTTTGCCTTTCCAGAGGTCTTTGCGCAGGCCCAGGGAGTACATCTGCCAGGGCGAGCTGCTGCCCTGCAACTGAATGCGGGGCGAGTTGAGCATGGCAAATAGCTGGAAGCTGATGCCCTTGCCCAACTTGTAGCCCGAGTTGATGTTGGCCGAGTACACCACGCCGCGGTTGCTGGTGTTCAGCGTTTTGCTGCTCAGGTACACGTAGAAGGCGCTGATGTTGCCGCTGATGTCCCATTTGGGCAGGGGCTTGGCCGAGCCGAACAGGTTGAGGCCGTAGGTCTGGTTGCGGGCCACGTTGCCGAAGGTGGCCAGCACCCGGCCATCGTCGTTGGTGGTGTACACCCGCTCGATGGCGTTGTTGGTTTGGCGCGAATACACCGATACGTTGATGCTGGTGCCTTTGGCAAAGGTGTTCCAGTTCAGCTCGTAGTTGTCGGTGAATTCGGCGTCGAGTTTGGGGTTGCCTTCCGAGATGTTGCGCGGGTCCGACTCGTTGCGGTACGGGTTGAGGTAGAAGATGCTGGGGCGCTGTATGCGGCGCGAGTAGGTGGCCCGCAGTGAGGAGCCCGGCTGCTTAAGGTTGCGCGTGAGGGCCACGTTGGGCAGCACGTTGGTATAGCTCAGGCGGAATTCGTCGTCCTGGTTTTGGAAGTTGCCGCGCAGGTCGGTGCGCTCCACGCGGGCACCCAGGCGGGCCGTGTACTTCTTGCCCAGGCTGGTGCCGTAGGTGGCGTATCCGGCCAGCACGTCCTGGTCGTAGTCAAACTTGTTGGTCAGGCTCGGTTCCAGCCCAAATACGCCGGTGCTCAGGTTGGTGCGGAACACCTCGTAGTCGCTGAACACCGTACGCTGAATCATCTTGGCGCCCACTTCCACGGTTTGCTTCTCGCCCAGCGGGTGCACGTAGTCGGTTTGCAGCGTGCTTTCGAGGTTGCGGGCCAAGTTGGGGCTCTGCTCGCGGTACTGCGGGTTGTTGAAATCGGGGTTGACGAGCGGAAACTGGGTCAGGTCGTACTCGCTGTCGCGGCGGTTGCGGCTGTGCTGGGCCAGCACCGTCCACTCGCGGCGGCTCTTGGCCCCGAAGCTGCGGGTGTAGGAGCCCAGCAGGTCGTAGCTGCGGTTGGTAGCATCCATTGTCTGCTCGCGGGTGTAGTTGCCAAACAGCGGATTGGTGCTCGCGGGCTGCCCCTCATCAAGGGTGTAGCGGTTGTTGATGTCGAGGTCGAACTGGTTGCCGAACTGGGCGGTGCTGAAGGTCAGGCTGAGGGCGTGGTTGGGCGCGGGCTCGTACTCCAGCCCAACGCGGCCCTGGCCGCCGCCGCCCATGCCCGTGCCGTCGTTGCGCTGAAACAGCCGGCCCGTAGTCAGAATCGACTGGCCATTAACCACCGTGCGCACGCCCCGGTCAATGCGGTCCACTTCCTGGTCGCCGGGGGCGTAGAACGAAAAGGCATTAAGCCCTGCCGTCACGCCCAGCTTCCCTTTGCGGGCGTTCAGGGTGAAGTTGCCGTTGGAGTTGCGCGTGCCCAGGGCCAGGCCCACGTTGCCGTTCACACCCTGCAGGTTGTTTTCCTTCAGCACAATGTTGATAATGCCGGCCGAGCCTTCGCCGTCGTACTTAGCCGAGGGCGAGGTGATGACCTCCACCGACTTAATCTGGTCGCCGGGCAGCTGCTTGAGGGCGGTGGCAATGTCGCCCGAAATCACAGCCGAAGGCTTGCCGTTGATGAGGATGCGCACGTTGCCGGAGCCGCGCAGTTGCAGGTTGCCGTCGGGGTCCACGCTCACCATCGGGGCCTTGCGCAGCACGTCGGCCGCGGTGCCGCCCTTGTTGGTGTTGTCGGTGCCGGCGTTGTACACCAGGCGGTCGGGCTTGCTTTCCACCACGGGGCGGTCGCCGGTCACGGTCACATCGCTGAGCTGCTGGGCGGCGGCCGTCAAGGCCACGGTGCCCAAATCCAGGGACATTTTGCCATCGGCCAACGTCACGGGCTGCGTGAGGCTGCCGTAGCCGATAAAGCTGAGCTGCAGGCGGTACTCGCCGGCAGCCAGGCCCTTCAGGGTGAAGCGGCCTCGGTCGTCGGCTACGGTGCCGTCCACGGGCTTGTCGCCGGTGGCGGGCAGCAGGGCCACGGTGGCAAACTCCACTGGTTTCTTGGTGGCACCATCCAGTACCACGCCGCTGATGCGGCCGGTGCCGCGGGCAGTCGGCAGCGTTACCAGGGCCGGAGGCGTGGCGCCCGGCGCACCCGTTGGGATGCCGTTGGGGCCTCCCGCGGGCCGCGAAGCCGGGGCCGCGGGTGCCTGAGCGGCGGCTTGGTGAGCAAGCACACTGGCCAAGGCCAGCATTGGCAGTAAGGGGTTATTCATAAAAAGTGCAGAAAAAAGGTGGTCGAGGAAGTAGGGGTATTACAGCGAGCCACCAGTAAAGAGAGGCCGCACGCCGGAGAGCAGGGAGGGGTTTGTTATCTGCTTCCAACAGGTGTATCGCTGACCCCTACCGTTGCATTACTGGATAAATAAATTTTTCTATGCGCTGATGGCAAGGGGGCGCGCCAAGCCACCAAAAAGGCGCATTAAAGCACCAGGCCCATGCGGCAACAGTCGAACAAGCAACTGGCCCCGTCGGTCCAGCCTTACCGGTCTTTGTTTGCCCGATTGCAGTAGCAACTGCGGTGAGCGCTGCAGGGTGCGCAACTGCTACACCAGTTGGCGGCCCGAATGCGAGCCAATGGTGCTGGCGCGCCGAAACAGCAGCCCCGCCACGGCCCAAAAGGCAGCGAAAATCCCATTCGCTACCAGCACATTCACAAGGGCCACTTGGGGTTCGGCAGCCGCGCCCGTGGGCTTCCAGACAAATAGCGCAATCGCTGTAACCACCACATACGTCAGCGACGCCGCGAACATGGCGTTGGACATCCCCAGCGGCCGGAAGCGCGCCACGAAGGCCCCGATGAGGGCCACCGCCAGCACCGCCACATACAGCACATTGGCGGGGTTATCCTCGCTCCCAACGAGCCCCACCGCCCCATTTGCCCACACCAGCAGGAGGCCGGCTACCACCCCCAACCCCGCGCCAAGACGATACAGGGTATTGTCCCCCATCCGCGCAATCAGCGCAAACGTGAGGCCCGCGCCGAATAGCATGATGCCGGCCGCGACAAAATCGCCGGGGCTCCAAGCCATTTCAGCCATGGTCAGCTTGGCCGTGAGGGGGATGAGCAACAGGAGCCCCGTGCCAAGGGCAACGCGAGCAATGCTTTGGGTAAGTGTCATGACAGTAGTGCTTTTGATTGAGAATTGAGAAAAAGAGACTTCTTAAAACGCACTGTAGCTAGTGCAACGGAGCCGGAGAGCGAGTGCCCAGTTCTACCCCGAGGAAGCAGCCTACACGGTTGCCATCCACCATCGCTGGAGGACGATACAAATGAAACAAAAGAACTTTGCATTGCAAAGTAAATATGCAAAAAAGTTATTAGCCAGCTTCTTGGCGGCAGTTTGATGGTAAACCCGTTAGTGTGGTTGGCTTGACATTTATGCGATAAACAAACCCGTTTTTCGGCTATCAGAAACTTTTAGGCACTTGGAAAAAAATAGTGTTTCTGTCATGCTGAGCCTGGGAAGCATCTTCTCACGTTCGGACGACTCGTTCGCTGGGGAGAAGATGCTTCCCAGGCTCAGCATGACCTGATTGACATCCGCATGACCCAACAATCAAATTCCCAACACGCTCTTAGCGGTTGCGATGCCTGACTTCGTATCACCATTGCGTTGCTGATACCAGTGTGGGCAGTAGCCACCCCCCGCTCATCCTCTCAGTCAACCTTGTCCTCTAGTTTGTCGGCCAGCGCTTTGTTGGAGCGTAGCACCGGCAGGATTCTCGTGGCGAAGCTCTTCACCGTCGGCGTTTCGGCGTTTTTGCTCTTCACTTCAAACATGGCGATGTCCAGCTTGTGGGCCGTCTCCATCAGGTCCATGTAGGCTTCGTCGAAGGCTTTGCCGGTTTTGTTCAGCATCCGGTCGGCCATGGCTTGGTGCACCGGCAGCAGGTTGGTGGGAAGCGTCACGTTCAAGGGCACGGCCAGGGTTTTTACTTCCTGCGTCGTCTGCGTATTGTGGGTCACCATGAGCTGCGCATACTGCTTCACATCGGGACTGGTGGCTTGTTGCGCCGCCATTTGGCCCGCCTGAATTTCGAGCATGTTGCTGCTGGCCACGTTGATGAGAAAAACCGGGTCGGTCATGGTAGGAAACGTACTCATGAAGACCACAATTTCACCGGCCGGCACGTCGGCCGCCGCCACGCTACCAGCGCCGGTATCGCCGGTAGCCGCCATATCGGCCCCAGCGGCCGGCGTGGTAGTGGTAGCGGGGGTGCTGCTCACAGCATCGCGGCTGGTATTGGAGGTGCTACAGGCGGCCCCCAGCAGCAGGGCGCCTGCTAGCAGAAAATGAGGAATGGCTTTCATCGTTTTCATGTCTATGGGGGTTAGGCTCAGGTACCGCGCAGCAGGACGAACAGCCCTGCTGCTCCTCTAATCGGTTTTCTTCTCAATGGCGTCGGCCATAGTGAGGTGGGTGCGCAGCGCAGGCAGGCTCTTGGTGGCAAATGCCTGAATCTGGACCTTGTCGGCGGCGTTGCTTTTCACTTCGAACATGGCAATGTCGAGCTTGTGGGCCTTTTCCATCAGGTCCATGTAGGCCTCATCAAAGTCACTGCCCGATTTATCCCTCAGCTTGTCGAGCATGGCCTGGTGCACCGGCAGCATGGTTGGGGGCAGCTGCACGCCCAGCGGAGAGGCCATCGCCTTCAACTCCTGTGTGGCCGCGGTGTGGTGGCTCACCATCATCTCGGCGTATTTCCGCACTTCGGGGTTGCGGGCTTTTTGGGCGGCCATCTGGCCGGCCTGCGTTTCCAGCAAGTTGCTGCTGGCCGTGTTCATCAGGAACGTGGCGTCGCTCATGCTGGCAAACGTGCCCATAAACGTCGCCTCGTCGGTAGCGGCATCGGCAGCGGTCACGACGGGTGCCGGCGCGCCCATGTCGTTTGCGGCCATACCGGTAGCGCCGGCCGTGGGGCTCCCGGTTTCGGTGCTGGTACCAGCGGTGCCGGTATCGGTGCTGGTGCTCGTACTGCTACAGGCTGCGCCAGTCACAAGGGCGGCAGCGGCCAGGAAATGAGAAATAGCTTTCATCGTTTTCACGTGGCTTAGGGTTAGGACTGAGGTGATTATATACGTCAATCCTAGTTCCAAGTAGCTGTTCTCGAGGAATTTTGGCCATGCAAAATTTCACGCAACATACTACTGATAAGCTATTTGCTACATCATCAGTTCATACTCAGGCAGTAGTAAGCAGTAGGCAAAACCGGAAATAAAAACCCGGCGCCCCGGCCCGCGCACGGCCGGCCCGGGCGCCACTGGCGCGGAGCCGGCCGTGCGCGGGCCGACTCGATTCCCAGACGGACTATTTGCGGGTTGCGAGCACTTCGCGCACCGAGGTCCACCGAATTTCCGGATACCGGCCGTTGTCCAGCGGCGCGAGTTTGGGCAGGCCCGTGAACATGTTGTGCAGGTACTGCATGCCCTGCCAGGGCGGAAACACGTCGTCGCTGGTCGGCATCAGGGCCTTGGTCACCTTAATCAGGACGCCCAACACTCCCAGCGGCCCTACCCGCAGCAGCTTAAACGGCTGCCCGGTGGCATCGGTGGCGGCCCGCTGCAAGCCCCGCACGGTGGCCACTTCGCCGGCCACGCGCAGGTAGCGGGGCGTGGTGGGGTCCAGGGCGGCGGCGGCCGTGAACTCGGCCGTGTCGGATGTGGTGGTGAAGTCCAGCGGCTGGTCGGCGTTGCCGTAGTACATCACCCGTTTCAGGCCAAAGAGCACCACCGGCGCCTGCCCGGTGAGCAGGTCCGTAAACATGCCATTGAGCACCGACGTGGCCTGGATGGGCGCCTGGTCGAGGCGCTGGTTGAACTCCCGGCGCAGGTCCAGGTTGCGGTTCGAGCCCGCGGGCAGTTTGGTGTAGTCGATGCAGAAGTCCGACGGGATGAAGCGGGGCACACCGGCCACCACGGCCGCATCGAGCAGGCGCTTTTGCCCGTCCATAATCACGTCGCGCAGCCCCGACAGGGCCGACACCACGCAGGCTGCGCCGGAGCACGCCTGGGTCAGGGCAATGACGCTGTTGAAATCGACCTCCACCAGTTCGGCGCCCAGTTCGCGCAGTTGCGCTACTTCCGGCTTGGTATTGCCCGGCCGAACCAGGGCCCGCACCGCCGCGCCGCGCTTGAGCAAGGCCCGGGCTATACGAAAGCCCAAATCGCCGGTGGCGCCAGCCAGCACGATGGTAGCGGGGTTCGCCTTCGAACTAGGCAAGCTAACTGCTTTATCTTCTGCCAAAATGAGTGACTTAAAAACTGATGGGGAGAATTTTTCTATCGCTCGCTTCGCAACCATTCGGCGGTAGCAAGCAGCACTTCGCACGCTGGTGATACCGTGATAGCTGCCCGAAGGTTATTGGATACGAGCCCGCTAATTGGCATCTTATGAGTTGGATGCGCATGCGCGCATCGCTTTACTGGGGCGAGGTGCCATGCTCAACTGCTCGCAGGCCTTACTATTTGCTCGACAGCCTTCCCACTGCCTCGGCCTAGCGCTTAACTTGGGGCGTATTTTCATCCCGTTTATATGCGAATATTTTTATTTAATGCAGTGTTGTTGTGGTTGTTTTTGGGACCTCAGTTCGTATCGGCTAGCCATTTGGTAGGCGGCGAGCTCACCTACAAATACCTCGATGCCCGGGGCCCCGCCGGGGCGCCGCATCGCTACAGCCTGACGGCGCGCATTTACTACGACGGCAACACGCGGCCCAGCGGCGACCCCACCATCACCATTGGCATTGATTCCCGGGCCACCCCCAAGGTTCCCATCACGCTACTCACGGTGCAGCGCTACGGGTTTTCAGTGCTGGGGGCCGAGGAAATCCCGGGCTGCGCCGTGTCGGTGCCCCGCGTCACGCTGGCGCTGTACCTGACGACGGTGAATCTGCCGTTCGTCCGCGAAGGCTACCAGGCCGTGGTTTCCATCGCGGCCCGCAACGCCGGCATCACCAACCTCAATACTTCCTCCGGCCAAGCCTTCACCATTTCGGTGGACATGACGCCGGGCCTGCTCCCCAACTCCTCGCCGGCTTTCTCCGACGATGCCTTTGTGGTGGCCTGCCTCGGCGACACCGCTTCCATCCTCAACAATGCCTACGATGTAGACGGCGACCGGCTGAGCTACAGCTTTGGCGTTCCCAACGGGGCCGGGGTCGGGGCCCTCGTCGCGTATGCGCCGGGCTACAGTGCCACACTGCCGTTCGGGCCGGGCAGCTTCGCCGAAGTAGACCCGCGCACCGGCCTGTCGCGCTACCTGGGTGTGCGACAGGGCACTTTTCTGGTCGCCGTCGACGTGCGGGAGTACCGGACCATCAACGGCGAGGAAGTGCTGCTCGGCACCCTGCGGCGCGACCTGCAAGTCGTCGTCCGCGCGTGCTCCGGGCCCACCAACCCGCCCCCGTCCTTCACCGCGGCCACCCTGGCCCAAACCAGTTTTCAGGTGGAAGAAGGCCAAGCCCTGGCCTTCGATATTGTAGCCACGGACCCCACCGGCCAGCCCCTGGCGATGACCGTGAGCAGTGTTTTGCTCGACGGAGCGGGGCCCATTCAAGCCACGCTCAACGGGCAAGCTGGCGGAGGCAATGCCATCAACCCGCTGGGCATTGCCCGCATCGGCGGCACGGGCACCGTGACCGGCGCTTTCCGCTTGCTGGCCAATTGCGGCCTGGCCCGGACCGCCCCTTACGACCTCGCCGTGACGGTGAACGACGACGGCTGCGGCAGCAAAACCATCGCGGGTGTTTTTCGCGTCACCATAACCAAGCCGGCCGCTCCTACCCGTGTGCAAGGCGACTCGGTGCTGTGCGGGGCTGCAGCGGCCACCTACACCGCCATTGGCCCGGCGGCGGCCACCTACCGCTGGACCGTGCGGGGCGGGCAGGTGCTCGGGCCGGCGGCTGGCCCCTCCATTCAGGTGCGCTGGACGACCAACGGCCCCGGAGCGGTAACGGTGCGCGGCATCTCGGCTGCCGGCTGCCTCACCGACTCTGCCTTTCAGGCCGTGGCCGTGGAGCCGGGCCCGCCCATTACCGGCCCGGCCGCCTACTGCCGCCAGTCCAGCACCGGCCTCGCCTACAGCATTGCCGGCCCGCCCGCCGCTTACCAATGGAGCATCACCGACGGCACCATTGTAAGCGGGCAGGGCACCAATGCCGTTCAGATTGACATTCCATCGGGCGCGACGGCGGTGTTGCAAGCCGCCAACCCGGCCCAAACCACGTGCGTGACCACCCTGCGCATTGCCCTCGACGACCGGTGCCTGTATTTCTATAACGTCATCACCCCCAACGGCGACGGGCAAAACGACCTGTTTGTGATTGAAAACGTGGAGCGCTACCCGAACACGGCCCTGAGCATTTTCAACCGCTGGGGCCAGCCGGTGTACCAGTCCCGCGACTACCGCAATACTTACGGCGGCCAGGGAGCGGGGCCGGGCCTCTATTACTACCTTTGCCAATTAACGGACGGCACCGCCTATAAAGGGTGGTTTGAAGTGATACGCTGAAGCGTTTAGGTGCCCAACCCCGCCCGACGCAACGGAAGCCGATTTGTACAATGTCAGCCATGAGTGATAACCGGCAGGAACAAGAGAGCAGCATGCAACGCGAGATTGCCGATTTCCGGCAGGAGCTAGAACGGCACGGCGTGCACGCGGCCCTGCAATTCCTGAACGGCCGGACGCCCCACCGCTACACCGGAATTTTCCGTTTCGACGGCGACCAGCTGCGCAGCGAAGTGCTGTTCGACCGCTACCAGCTTGGCCTGACCAAGGGCGATGACGCGCCCATGGAGGCCACGTATTGCTCGTTGGTAGGCCAGCAGCAGGTTGCCTGGGAAATCACCGATGCCGCCACCGACCCGCGGGTGCTTGGCCTGATTGACACCCCCGTGATGTCGTACTGCGGCGTGCTCATCCGCGACGATGCGGGCCAGCCGTTTGGCTCGCTGTGCCACTACGACATGCAGCGCTGCCAGGAGCGCACCACCGATTTGCCCCTGCTGGAAGCAGCCTCGTCGATGCTTTACCGCCATTTGCAGCCGTTGGGCCACTAGCCGCCGGCGGGTAGCAGCGGCCCCGGCCTCCTCGGCCAGCCGCGCAACGGCACAATTCCATTTTTAGCGCGAACTTGATGCCAGGACAGCGGCTCTACTCCTGTCCTTTCCCTGCTTTGCTATGCTAGACCTCGTTATTGACGCTCGCCCGGCCGCCCTCAGCCCGGGGTTTGAAGTGAAGCGCATTCTGCCCTACCGGTTGCGGCGCATGCTGGGGCCCTTCATTTTCATGGACCACGCCGGGCCCGTGAGCGTGGCCCCGGCCCAATTGCACACCCTCGACGTGCTGCCCCACCCGCACATCGGCCTCAGCACTGTGAGCTACCTGTTTGGCGGACAGGTAACGCACCGCGACAGCCTGGGCGTGGAGCAAATCATCCGGCCCGGCGAGGTGAACTGGATGACGGCTGGCTCCGGCATTGCCCACTCCGAGCGGTTTGAAGACCCGGCCACGCTCAGCGGCGGCGCCCTGGAAATGCTTCAGACCTGGGTGGCGCTGCCCGAGAAGGACGAGGAAACGGTCCCTGCATTCGCCAACTATCAGCCCCAGGCGTTGCCCATCTTCATCGACAACGGCGTGTGGATGCGGCTGATTGCCGGCGATGCTTTTGGCTTAAAAAACGACGTCAAAACGCACTCGCCGCTGTTTTACCTGCACGTGGTGCTGCAAACGGGTGCCCGCTTCGGCCTGCCCCGCGGCTATCCCGAGCGCGGCGCCTACGTAGCCAAGGGCCGCGTGGAAGTGAACGGCCGCGCCTACACGCCGGGCCAGCTGCTGGTGTTCACGGCCGGCCTCGACCCGGTGCTGGTGGCCTTGGAACCCAGCACGCTGATGCTGCTGGGCGGCGAGCCGCTGGGCGAACGATTCATCTGGTGGAATTTCGTATCGTCGCGCCGCGAGCGCATCGACCAGGCCAAGGCCGACTGGCAGGCCGGCCGCATTGCCCTGCCGCCGAACGACAACGCCGAGTTTGTGCCCCTGCCCGCCGACAAGACGCGGCCGGCCGGGTCGTCGCCCGCGCCGCAGGCCCTCTCGTAAGGCGCCACGGGAGTTGCGGGGGCACTTTGGGTGGGGCTGGGCGGTGTACATAGGGCCCGGCCGGGGTACCTTTATGCAAAGTACTGCGTCCGACCCTCCGCCCCTTCTTTATGAAACACTTCTTCCTGCTTGTATTCCTGACCCTGGCCCTGGCCGGGCAGGCCGTGCCCCTCACCTTCCGGGTGAACATGACCGGCCAAACCGTAGCGGCCACTGGCGTACACGTAGCTGGCAATTTTCAAGCCGCCGCGGGCTTTGCCGGCGACTGGGACCCGGCCACCACGGCCCTCACCGATGCCGACGGCGACCGCATTTTTGAAGTGACGGTGAACGTGCCCGCGGGGGGCGTGTACCTCTACAAGTTCGTGAACGGAAATACCTGGGCCGGCGCCGAGCTTCCCGCAGCCGCCTGCGGGGTGAACGATGGCGGCGGCAACGTGAACCGCCAGGTAACCCTGGGCGCCGCGGCCCTGCGCCTGCCCAGCGTGGGCTTCGGCGGCTGCAACACGCAGGTGCGGCTGGCCGTGAACATGCAGGGCCAAACCGTGAGCCGGGCGGGCGTGCACGTGGTGGGCAACTTCCAGGCCCTGGCCGGCTACGGCGCCAACAATGACCCGACCACCGTGGCGCTGCGCGACGACAACGGCGACGGCACCTACGAGGTGCAGCTGGCCCTGCCCGCGCCCGGCCGCTTCTTCTACCGGTTTGTGAACGGCAACACGCTCGCCGAGGCCGAATCCGTGCCCGCTGCCTGCGGCACCGACGACGGCACCGGCACCCGACTCCGCGTGCTCGATGCCACGGCCGATGTGAACACGCCAGCAGCTACCTGCTTTGGCACTTGCCAGAACTGCGGCACGTCGCCCACCAGCTACAGCACCTACTGGTGGAACGATGCCGTATTTTACGAGGTGTTCGTGCGCAGCTTCTATGACAGCAACGGCGACGGCAAGGGCGACTTTGCGGGCCTGACCAGCAAGCTGGATTACCTGAACGACGGCAACGCCGCCACTACCACCGACCTGGGCGTGACCGGGCTCTGGCTGATGCCCATGATGGAATCGCCGAGCTACCACGGCTACGACGTGACCAACTACAAGGCCACCGAGCCTGATTACGGCACCATGGCCGAGTTTGAGGCTTTTCTGGCCGCCGCGCACGCCCGGGGCATCCGGGTGATTATCGACCTAGTGCTGAACCACAGCTCCAGCGAGCACCCGTGGTTTACGCAGTCGGCCAGCAGCCCCGCCAGTTCCTACCGCGACTGGTACCGCTGGGGCCCCTCCGTGCCGGGCACCGGGCCGGGCGGCGGCACCGTGTGGCACCCGCGCAACGGCAGCTATTACTACGGCGTGTTCTGGGGCGGAATGCCCGATTTGAACTGGCGCAACCCGCAGTTGAAAGCCGCCATGTGGGACGCCTCCCGCTTCTGGCTGGCCAAGGGCGTGGACGGCTACCGCATCGACGCCGTGAAGTACCTCGTTGAAAACGGCAGCACCCTGGAAGACACGCCGGAAACCCTTGGCATCCTGGAGGAATTCAACGACACCGTGAAGCGCGTTAACCCCAATGCCTTTACCGTGGGCGAGGCGTGGTCGACCACGCCCCGGGTGCTGCCCTACGTGGTGAACGACCGGCTGGACGTGTGCTTTGAGTTCGATTTGGCCTCGGCCATCATCAACGGCATCAACTCTGGCAACCCGGCCAGCCTGCGCAACCAACTCAATGTGGTTGACGCCACATATCCCAAACTGCAGTACGCTACCTTCCTCACCAACCACGACCAAAACCGGGTAATGGGAGCTTTGGGCGGCAACCAAGCCCTGATGAAGCAGGCGGCGGCCCTGTACCTGACCATGCCGGGCGTGCCCTTCCTGTATTACGGCGAGGAAGTGGGCATGCTGGGCACGGGCGTGGACGAGGAAAAGCGCAAGCCCATGCAGTGGACGGCCGGTACCAACGCGGGCTTCACCACCGGCTCGCCGTGGCGGGGTGTCAACTCCAACTACGCGCAGTTCAACGTAGCCACCCAGCAGGCCGACCCCGCCTCGCTGCTGAACCATTACAAAAAGCTGATTGGCCTACGCACCGCGCACGAGGCGCTACGCAAAGGCTACCTGCTGCCCCTCGCGGCCAGCAGCGGCGACCTGCTGAGCTACGCCCGGGTGTATGAGCAGGAGGCAGTGGTGGTGGTGTCCAACTTTGGCAATGTGGCAGCGGGCACGGCGGCGGTGTCGCTGGCGGTGTCGTCGCTGCCGGCGGGCACCTATCAGGCCACCGACCTGTACTCGGGCCAGACGGCCGGCTCGGTTACCGTGAATGCGCAGGGCGGTTTCAGCAATTGGACGGCGGCGCTGCCCGCGCTGGGCGCGCGCGAAACGTGGATGTTGCGCCTCGCGCTGGCACAGCCCACGGCTACAGCCGGTGCAAAGGCTGCGTTTGCGGTGCAACTCTACCCCAACCCAACTTCGTCGCTGGTAACCATTGCGCTGCCGGCGTCGGCCGCGGCCCACAGCCGCCTCACGGTGTACGACTTGCAGGGCCGCACGCTGGGCACCTACCCCGTAGCGGGCCGCAGCCATGCCCTGAATACCGACGGCTGGGCAGCCGGCACCTACTTCGTGAAAGTAGAATCGGGCCGCGCGGTTTCGGTGCAGCGGCTGGTGGTGGTGCGCTAGCCCGGCCAGGCCCGGTGTGGCCGGCCCGGTGGGGCATGGTCGCACTAAGCACAGCCAGCTGGCGTTAGACAGTTAGTTTAAGAGGCGACGAGTTTCGTTTTTCTGGTATGGCTTATTTTGTTGCGAAGCACTCCATTGTGCGCACCATTTGGGGCAAGGCCGACACCGTGCTGTTCATTTTTGCAGGCGCGGCGGCCGAGTTCGCCCTCAACAAGGCCGTGGATTGGCTCTATTTCACCGGCCGCCTGCCCGCCGACCCGCTGGCCCGGCTGTTTTCGACGGTGGAGTACTCCCGCAAAATCCTGTATTCCACGCAGGCCGATGCCGAGCGGGCCATCGACACTATTGCCGCCATTCATGGTGCCGTGGAAGCCAAGCGCGGCATGGCCATTCCGGACTGGGCCTACCGCGACGTCCTGTTTCTGCTCATCGACTATTCCATCCGCGCCTTTGAGGTCCTGGAGCGGCCGTTAACTACCGTCGAAAAGGAAGAAATTTTCGACGTGTTTGCCCGCGTGGGGCGGCGCATGGGCATTGTTGGCCTGCCCGCCACTTATACCGAATGGCTGCCCGTGCGCCAGCAACACTTGGCCACCGACCTGGAGTACAGCCGTTTCACGGCCGATTTATATCAGCAGTACCGCAAGCACTTGGGGCCGTTTCGCTACTGGCTGCTGCGCCACGGCCAACGCCTGGTGGTGCCCGCCACCGTGCGCGACCTCCTGCAGCTGGGCACCACTTCCTGGGTGCGGCCCGTGGTGCCGGTGTATCGCCGCACCCAGCAATTGGCGCTGGGGCGCTGGATGAAGGCCTCAATGTTACCTGCTGCTCACCGCGCCCAAATTCAGGCCTTGGATGACGAACCTACCAGTGCGCTAGCGTATTAAGTTCAATTTTATAAATCCTCTAACAGCCAAGTCCGTCATGCAGAGCGCAGCGAAGCATCTCGCGTGCCGCCACTAAAATCAAACCTATAAAAACATATAAATTAGTTAAACGAGCGAGATGCTTCGCTGCGCTCTGCATGACGGTTCTTGTGTAAAGGTTCTAATGGCCTTTTCATTCACAATAAAAAAAGCCGGCGGCCCCAAGGGAGCCGCCGGCTTTTTTGCTTTGATTCCGCTACGGATTAGTTGTTCTGGTACGGCGTCACGTTCATGTTCTGGAACATGAAGGACCATTTATCGGTCTGCTCGCTGATGACCTGCGCGGTGGAACGACCGGCGCCGTGGCCGGCTTTGGTCTCAATGCGGATGAGCACGGGCGCGTCGCCCTTCTGCGACTCCTGCAGCTTGGAGGCAAACTTGAAGGAGTGGGCGGGCACCACCCGGTCGTCGTGGTCGGCGGTGGTGACCATGGTGGCGGGGTAGCTGGCGGGCTTCAGGGCGTGGTAGGGCGAGTACTTGTAGAGGTACTCGAACATCTCCTTGGAGTCCTGGGCGGTGCCGTAGTCGTAGGCCCAGCCCGCGCCGGCCGTGAACTGGTTGTAGCGCAGCATGTCCATTACGCCCACGGCGGGGAAGGCCACTTTGGCCAGGTCGGGGCGCTGGGCCATGGTGGCGCCCACCAGCAGGCCGCCGTTCGAGCCGCCCGAAATGGCGAGGTGCTCGGTGTCGGTGTACTTGTTGGCCTTGAGGTACTCGCCGGCGGCAATGAAGTCGTCGAACACGTTCTGCTTCTGCAGCTTGGTTCCGGCTACGTGCCACTTTTCGCCGTACTCGCCGCCGCCGCGCAGGTTGGGCACGGCGTAGATGCCGCCGTTTTCGAGCAGCACAATGTTGGAGGTGCTGAAGCCGGGCGTCACGCTGGAGTTGAAGCCGCCGTAGGCGTACATCAGGGTGGGGTTCTTGCCGTTTAGCACGAGGCCCTTCTTGTGGGTGATAATCATCGGAATGCGCGTGCCGTCCTTCGAATTATAAAACACCTGCTTCGACTCGTACTTGCTGGGGTCGAACTGCACGCCGGCCTTCTTGTACACCGTCGATTTGCCGGTGGCGATGTCGTACTTAAAAATGGTGGGCGGGTAGATGTAGGACGTGAAGGTGTAGTAGGTTTCCTTCTCGCCGCGCTTGGTGCCGAAGCCACCGGCCGAGCCCACCGAGGGCAGGGCGATGCTCCGCTCCTTCTTGCCGCTCATGTCGTATTGCTCGATGAGGGAAGTGGCGTCCTTGAGGTAGTCGGCGAAGATTTTGCCGCCGCCGGTGGTAGCGTTCAGCACGTTTTTGGTTTCCGGAATCAGGTCTTTCCAGTTGGCGGGCTTGGGGTTGGCGGCGTCCACGGTCACCACGCGCTTGTTGGGGGCGTTGTAGTTGGTTTCGATGTAGAGCTTGCTGCCCACGTTGTCGAGAATTCCCACTTCGCTTTTCTCATTGTCGACCACTTGCACGATGGCGCTGCCGGGCTTGCTGAGGTCCTGAATGTAGAGTTCGTTGCCGCTGGTGGTGTTTGCGCCCGAAATAACCAGGAACCGCTCGTCCTCCGTCAGGTAAGCGCCGATGTAGCGGCGCGGCGTTTTCTCGCCGCCGAACACCAGCTTGTCGGTGCTCTGCTTGGTGCCCAGCTTGTGGTAAAACAGCTTGTGGATTTGGGTTTTGCCGGCTAGCTGGCTGCCCGCGGTGGGCTTGTCGTAGGAGCTGTAGTAAAAGCCGTCGTTGCCGCGCCAGGCGGTGCCCGAGAACTTCACGTCCTTGAGCGTATCGCCCACAATGGACTTGTCCGCCGCCTTCAGCACAATCACCTTGCGCCAGTCGGAGCCGCCTTCCGAAATCTGGTAGGCGGCGAGGCTGCCGTCTTTGCTGAAGTTGATGCCGGCCAGGGAAGTCGTGCCGTCCTTCGAAAAGGTATTGGGGTCGAGGAACACCTCCGGGGCGCCCGCGCCCAGCTGCCGGTACAGCACCGACTGGCTTTGCAGGCCGGTGTTTTTGGTGAAGTAGGTGTACTTGCCTTCCTTGTAGGGCGCGCCGTACTTCTCGTAATTCCACAGCGTTTCGAGGCGCTTGCGGATGGCGTCGCGGTACGGAATCTGGGCCAAGTAGCCCTGCGTCACCTTGTTTTCCTCCTGCACCCAGCTTTTGGTGTCGGGGGCCTGGTCGTTTTCGAGCCAGCGGTAGGGGTCGGCCACCTTGGTGCCGAAATAGGTGGTCACGGTGTCCACCTTTTTGGTCTGCGGGTAGGGCAGCATCTTGATGGGCGCCTGGGCGAAGGCCGGGGCGCTTAGCAACACAGCGGCACACGAGGCATAGAAGCTTCTCATAGAGTGAGGTTGGTGAGAATTTAAGGCAAATTAAGCGGTAGCCGCCACAGGTGCGCCATCCCCCGCGCCCGAGGCCGGACCGGCCAGGCAGCCGCCGTGGCGCGCCGCGCCGCTAACGCAAACCGGCCGTTACTTTGGCTACCCAAAGTGACCCTTCCGAAACCCATGCGTCCGTTTTTCTTCCTGTCCGTGTTGCTCTGCCTGGCCGGCTGCGACCAGAAATCTACCTCGCAGCAGGAAGCCGCCCCGCCCCAGACAACGCCGGCGCCGCCCGCGCCCGCCGCCATCGCCCCGCCGCGCCCGCTGGCCTTTGCCGATACGGCTGCTCCGTACACCACGCTCCCCGGCTTTTTCGATTCGGTGAAGGTGGCCCCGCAGGTACGCATCAACGGCACCGTGTTTCGCCTCCAAACCACGGCCCAGACCGACAGCACCCGCCCGCTACGCTACGCCTTGCCGCCCACCGCTTACGTGGACGGCTCAACCGATGATTCCACCCAAAGCAACGTCGTTACCGGCTTTGAAGGCACCTACACCTTCCGGCTGTTGCGGCCCGATGGCAAACCCCAGTTCGTGCAAAAGCTCCTAAAATCAGCCTTTGGGGCAGCCGTTGGGAAGGACATGGCAGTGGAAGCGGCGGCGATGCCTCCGGTGTTTTCGGGCTACTTGCCGGCCTTCAACGCCCTGGCATTCGAGTTGAGCTTTTACCCCCCGGACAGCGATGCCGGCGGCGAGTTACTCCTGCTCCTGGACGCCACTACCGGGCGCGTCATCCACAAGGAGCTGGCGCGTTGGATGTCGGGTTGCAACTCGGAAACAGCGCTTTCCCCGAATGGTCGCACGCTGCTTACCAGCACCGAAATTCTGCAATCCAACGGCCGGAGCACCGAAATCGATAACATACCCGGCCGTGAGGTAGCGGGCACCTTGCTGGTGAACGACCAAACGGTGCTGGTGGCTTACACGGGCGGGTACGACAACAAAGGCGAACACCTTCCACTAAAGGGACCCAATGCCGAATTGATGAACTTGAACGGGCGCCGCCTGGCAGCCTTCAACCTGGAAAGCATAGACGGCGGCCTCGGCTCCCGCATGCTCTCCAAGTACGTAGGGCAAACCCGCAGCCACTACCTCTTCGACGAAGCCAATGGCAAAGTGGGAATCATCTCGGCGGAGAAGCCCGTTCCGGCGCGCATTCTAAAGTTGAGTCAAATACCCATTTTTCGCGCGCCGCTCCGCCCCACAGAAGTACGCATTCACTTTGCTATCGAAACGGGCACCCGGGCTGCTTTTTATATTGACACCGTGAGCGGCAACCTGCGCCAGCGCGTCAGCAAGCCCAGCTATTAAGCTGCCACCGGCGCTACCTGCTTCCTCTTAATCCCTCCTGCCGCGTGCTGCAACGAAACTGGCATTACCTGCTGCTGCTGTTCCTCTTATTTGATTTCGGGTACTCGTTCTGGCACTACCTGCAGTTTCCGCTCGACGGTGACCTGGCGCCCGTGGTGTGGCCCAGCGAGCCCTATACGCCAGTGCTGCACGACCCGTTTGGGCTGGGGCCGCTGCTGCGCCAGGAGCGGTACCCGGCGCCCAACCGCTTCTTTGCCCATTACTTTCTCTTCGCCTACTTCCGGCACGTGCCGCTGTGGCTGCACCCGGTGCTGAGCCCACTCAATAGCCTGTACGCAGCCTGCGCGCTGCTGAAGCTGGCCGTGCACGGCCTGCTGGTGTACGTGCTGGCGGTAGCCATCAGCAACCAGCGCAATGTGCTGAGCCCGGGGTTTCTGCTCGCGGCCGCACTGGTGGCACCGCTGTTTCAAACGGCCGGCTTCAACAGCCAGATGGGGGTAGTTGACGCGTCGATTACCTACACCGGGTTTTACGCCTTATCCATGAGCCTGCTGCTGCTGTTCTTCCTGCCGTTTCTGCGGGCGGCGCTGCACGGCGAGCCGCTGCGGGTGTCGTGGCTGAGCTACGTAGGGCTGCTGGGCCTAGCGGTGGTGCTGGCGTTTCATGGCACCGCGGCTTCGTCCACGGGGCTGGTCGTTTGCCCGGCCGTGCTGCTGCTGAGTTGGTACCGCGCCTTTTCCCTGCTCCCGGCCAACGGTTCGGTACTAACCCGGTCCCGCCAGGCATTGGGCCAGCTGCCGCGGCCGCTGCTGGTGTTTGGGCTGTTCAGCGCATTTTGTCTGTATTCGATGTATGTCGGACTCTACAACCTGGAAAACGACTGGTCGACGCTGCCCATAGCCCAGCGCTACGGGCGGCTGCCGCTGGGCGTGTACTACCAGCTCACGGGCAAGCTCGGCTTTCCGATGCTGCTGGTCCTACTGCTGTCCAGTGCCTACCTCATCAGCCGCCAGCCCCGCACGCCCGCCAGTACTCGGGTGCGCACGGCGCTGAAATGGGCGGCATTGTTTGCGCTGGCGTACGTGCTGCTGCTGCCGCTGGGCGGCTACCGCGCCTACCGCGAATACATCCTGCGCCGCGACAGTATTTTGCCCGTTACCCTGGTCCTTATCGGCTGTTTTGGCCTGACGGCTCACTACCTGCTCACCCACTTGCCAAAGCCGGCCCGGTGGCGCTACGCGGCGCTAGTGGGCGTGGGCTTGGGCATCTTCACGTTCACCGACCGCTACAAAAGCAGCCAGGGCAATGCCTGCGAGCGGGACTTGTTTGCCCGGCTGGCGCAGTCGCCCGCCCCCATTGTGCAACTGCCCGCCACCTGCACCATGATGGACTGGCAGCCGCTCACCGACTACCGAAAATCCGAGCTCAACGGCTGGATGCTGCACTATTGGGGCATCACCAAAACGCCCAAGCTTTATTATCAGCAATAAGCCGGGCCTAGCGGGCCACGCTCACGCGCCAGATGCGGTCGGCGGCATCGTCGGCCACTAGCATGGAGCCGTCGGGCAATACGGTGACGCCCACGGGGCGCCCGTAGGCATTTTTCGAGTCGCCGCCGGCCAGAAAGCCCGTGAGAAAATCCTCGGGCGGACCGCTGGGCTTGCCATTGGCAAAGGGCACGAACACGACTTTGTAGCCCGAAAAAGCCGAGCGGTTCCAGGAGCCGTGCTGGCCGATGAAGGCGCCGTTGTGGTACTTGGCGGGGAAAGCCGTTTGGTCATAGAAAGCCAACCCCAGCGAGGCCGTGTGCGCACCCAGGGGTACTTCGGGCACCAAGGTTTTCTGCACCAAATCCGGCCGCTCGCCCTTGCGGCGCGGGTCTTCGTTTTGGCCAAAATAGGCGTAGGGCCAGCCGTAAAAGCCGCCTTCGCGTACGCTGGTCAGGTAGTCGGGCACCAGCTCATCGCCGAGCTCGTCGCGCTCGTTCACGGCCGTCCAGAGGGTGTTGGTGCCGGGGGCCCAGTCCATGCCCACGGGGTTGCGCAGGCCGGCGGCGTAGATTTTCTCCCCGCTGCCATCGGGATTAATTTGCAGGATGTTGGCCCGGCGCACTTCGTTTTCGGGTCCGTTTTCCTGCACGTTGCTGCCCGAGCCCACACTCACGTAAATCTTCGACCCGTCGGCATTGGCCAGCAGGTTGCGGGTCCAGTGGTTGTTGTAACCGCCGGCGGGCAGGCCGAGGATTTTCTGGCCTTCGCCCGTGATTCTGGTAGCGCCCGGCTGGTACGGAAAGCGCAGCACACCGTCGGTATTGGCCACGTAGAAAAAATTACCCAGCACCAACATTCCGAAGGGCTGGTTCAGGCCGGCGGCAAAGGTGGTGCGCACATCGGGCCGGCCGTCCTTATTCGTATCCCGGAAAAGGGTGATGCGATTGGCGCTGCTTGGCCGCAACGACTTGGATTTGTCCAGATTCAGCTTGGCCACTACTTTCCTGGGCGTGGTGGTGGGCACGGTGCTCGACTCGGCCACCAGCACGTCGCCATTCGGCGTCACGTATATCCAGCGCGGGCTTTGCATCTCGGCGGCGTATTCGGCCACCACGAAGCCCGCGGGGGCCGTTGGCGTTTTGCCGGCGGGCCAGGGCTCGATGTTGACGCGGTTGGACACCGACTTGGTGGTGTAGGGCGCGGGCAAGCGCAGGGAATCGACGGCGGGCGTGGTCACGGTTTGGGCCGGCGTGGTAGCCGCCGCCGCTTGCTTTTCCTGCTTGCTGGGGCCGCCACACGCGACCAGGAGCCCAAGGCCGGCCAGCAGCAAATTAGTTTTATGCGTCATTCGGGGAAGTAATAGCGAAGCCAATGCACGAAGCCCAGTGAGCAAGCCCGCGGCTTACCGTAGTACTTATCCCCTCAAAAATTGGTTGCCGCCCGCAGTTGCCGGCCCCTACTCCGCTAGCAGTCCTTGCTCGCGCAGCCAGTCAAAAATCAGCTGGTCCACGGCCGATACCTCGGGCCGGTGGCGGTAGGTGAGCCACACCACTTCTTCGATTTCGGCGGCGGCTTGCAGCGTGCCCGTGTAGCGGGCGCGGTAGCAGGTCATGCGCACCAGCACGCCGGCGGGGTGGCCATGGGCCGGGGCTTCAAACGTGCTGACGTATGCCAGGCTGGCCGGGTCGAGGGCCACAGTCAGTTCTTCGTTGATTTCGCGTAGCAGGGTCTGCTGGTCGGTTTCGCCGGCCTCGCGCTTGCCGCCGGGGATGTAGTACCGGTCTTTGCCGCGGCTGCGGGTGCTCAGCAGGTGGCCGTTGTGCAGGTGCAGCCAGGCAATTTTGTCAATCATGCAGCAGGGTAACGAAATTCATGAGCCCCACGTTTGAAAGCGTTTTCTACGCTCCAGGTTTACGAAGCTGTCGGCGGCGCCGGGAATGGAAGTTGAAACGGGGTCAAGACGCCTTGTTTTGGCAGCCATCTGCAACGCTGCTGGCCGGCCCAAATTGGGCTGCGCCTACGCTCGCTGGCACCCCTGCGGCCCGATTTGCTTACTTTGTGCGGCCAAAGCGTGGGCGCACGCATGCCCGGCGCACCGGCACCAGCTTGCGAACAACTTGGCCCGTTTCATCTCTTCCCTGAACTCGTCCTTAACTAGACAAATTTTTAATTACCAGTGTTTTGCATAAGATAAAACATGATTTAATAATACATGAATAGTAGGTTCCCGGTGGTGTTGCCGACCAACGCCTCCTTTGTGCAAAAGACGTTGTGCGTCCTCCTTTTCGTCCTTCTGGCGGGGTTGAGGCCCGTTGCGGCGCAGTCTGCGGCGGGCGGGGTAAGCACTGTCGGCACGGAAGTGGTGCGCATCGGCGTGTTGCCGGACAATAACTATTCCTGGGAACGAATCCGGACCGATACCTCCCTGGTATTTGCGCAATCCGACTCGCTTTTTCCGGCGCGGGCCTACCGATATTGGCTTAAAATAGAAGCCATTAACCGGAGCCGCTACGCCGAAGCCACCCGGCTGACGGTGTTGCCCAACATCGACAACACCCTTTTCTATTTCAACGAAGATGCCCAGGCCTGGATTAGCCAGCGGGCCGGCCTAGCAGTGGCCACCGACACCAAACGGATGAAAGGGCGGCTGCCGCTGCTGGTGCAGGGCCGCTCCACCGCTATTTTTTACGTGCTGGTGAATCTGGGCCGGAAAGCGGCGCTGCCCCCGGCGATTTCCGTGCGGGCGGATTTGGAAAAAGAATCGGCCGCGCAGGAAACAGAGCGCTATTTCAGTATAGCGTGGGCGGTGTCGGTGGCGGTGCTGCTGCTGCTGCTACTCACCAACCTGCACGTTTACGCCCGCTCACGGGACCGCACCACCTTGTATTATATCTGCACTCAGGTGGGCGCGGCGCTGTATATCACGGCATACCGCGGCTTTTTTCGGGTCCTTTTTCCGGCTCCGGTCTTTAGCATGGTTGTTTTGCCCTCCGGCATCACCTACGCCTACACGCTGAACAATGTGCTGATGCACCTGAGCGTGGTGCTGCTGCTCATGGGCTTCGTGCAGATGACCCGCGCCTACCTGCCCACACGGGCCCGGCTGCCGCGGCTGGATGCCGGGTTGCGCTACGCGCTGGGGGGCTACGTGGCGTTCACCGTGGTGGTGGGACTGGTCAATACCACCGGATTTCACCTAAACAACTACACCCTGCTGCTCGACAACATTCTGGTGCTGGGGGTGCTGAGCCTCTTGCTGGTCACGACCGTGGTAGCCTACCTGCGCCGGCTGCCGTTGGCCCGCATTTACTTGCTAGCCAATGTATTGCCGCTGCTTTTTATAATCAGCGTGGCCGTGCATCACGTAGTACTGGGCTTCAACAACGATGGCAGCTTATTGCTGCCCGACCTGGCGGTGGTATCGCACGCGCTGTGTTTTTCGGCCGCCATCAGCATTCGCCTCCAAAACCTGCAACGCAGCCTGCTGACCAAAGAGCAGGAGGCCCATCACCTGGCCCTCGATATCCGGCAGAAGGAGCTGCGGAACCGGGAAATAGCCTGGGAAAACCAACAAATCCAGGTGGCCTTCGGAAGAATGGAGCGGCGGCAGAAGGCCAGCGAGCTAGAAACCCAACAGCTGAGCGTGGACATCCAGCAGCAGCAATCCTCCAACCAAGACTTGCAGGAAAAGCTGGAAACCAACCAGCGCGAGCTGGCCTCCACCACCCTGTATGTGGCCCAGAAAAACGCCCTGCTGGCCGAGCTCAAGCTGCAGATTGAGGAGATGAACGCGCAGAATCCGCACAAGCAAAAGGAGCTGTCCGGCATCAAATCCATTCTGCAAACCAACCTGTACCTCGACGACGACTGGACCCGTTTTAAGCTACACTTCGAGCAGGTGCACCCGCGCTTTTTCGAAGAGCTGCAAGCCAAGTACCCGGCCCTGACCAAAAACGAGCTGCGGCTGTATAGCTATTTCCACATCAATCTTTCGACCAAGGAAATTGCCGCCCTCCTGAACATCGACCCGGCCAGCGTGCGCCGGGCCAAAACCAGGCTCTATAAAAAGATTGCCGCGGCCAACAACGAGCCCGGCTTGGCCCCGCCCGATGAGGAGGCCGACGCGCAGCTGGCGGAAGCCTAGCGCCCCCAATACCCCGTGTTTGGCCCGTGGGGCCGCGCCCAGCGGCCTGACTCCCGACCGACCAGCCCGGAATCAGGCCGCTGGGCGCGGCCGTGTGCCAGAAAATTAACGCGCTTTCATACAAGGTGTTGCACAGGGTGTACACACTTTGTCTACGCTCTGTTTTAGGGAATTGGTCCTGCTAAGCCGGACTATTGCTGCACGTAGCAAGTGTCGTCCACTCATCGCCGTTGCCCTCGCGCATCTACTAACTCGGCATCAGCTCCACGGGGGGCTGGGCGGCCGCGCCGGAGCCAGAGGTTGGCCCTCGGCTCCGGCGCGGAGGCCATGTGGCGGGCAACATTTTTTAATGAGTTGGGATGAGCAGCCGGCCAGTGCTAGGCGCTTTCGCTGCTACTGCCTTTCCTGTATTCTCCTCCACACCTTTATGCTAAACCGCTACTTCCTGGCCCTACTGGCCGCCCTCCTCTTGCTGGTTGCGGCGCCCCGCTTGGCCCACGCCCAGACCACGCCCACCGGCGCCGTCGGCATTGGCACCACCGTCCCCGATGCCTCAGCCGTGCTCGATGTGAGCAGCACCAGCAAGGGCCTGCTGCCGCCCCGCCTGACGCAAACTCAGCGCGACGCCATTGCCAGCCCTGCGGCGGGCCTCACCGTTTACAACACCAGCACCAACAAGCTGAACATCTGGAACGGCTTGACTTGGGAAGAAAGCCTGACCTCCACCACTTACGCAACGACGGGGTCTGTCTTTACCACTCTCACCTACACCGGCGGGGTACAGGTGTACACGGTGCCGCCCGGCGTGACGACGCTGTTCCTAAACGCCTACGGGGCCCAGGGCGGCGCGGCCACGCCCGACGGCGGCACGGGCGGGCGCGGGGCGCGGGTGAAGGCCTCGCTCAGCGTGACGTCCGGCCAGGTGCTTTACGTGTATGTGGGCGGCCGGGGCAGCTCGGCGGCCACGCCCGGCGCCACAGGCTACAACGGCGGCGGCTTGGGCAGCTTTAGCAGCGCCAGCCAGACCGGCGGCGGTGGCGGCGGCGGGGCCACCGACATTCGGACCAGCGCCAGCGGCGCGGCCTTCACCGACCGCCTGCTGGTGGCGGCCGGTGGTGGGGGCGGCGGCTACGGGGCGGGCACTGCCGGCAACGGCGGCGCCGGCGGCGGCCCCAATGGCGGCGCGGGCGACAATGGCGGCGGGGCCGGGGCCACCCAGGCCGGCGGCTCCGCGCCGGGCCAGGGCGAGGCCAGCAGCAGCGACGGTGGCGGTGGTGGCGGCGGCTACTACGGCGGCTTTGCGGGCGCAAGCGCTTCGCAGGGCGGCGGCGGCGGCAGCTCGTGGATTACGTCGGCCAACGTCGGCTTCGCGTTTGTGGCCGGGCAGCAGGCCGGCGATGGTATGGTGCAAATCAGCGCGTCGCCGGTGGTGCCGGCCCCGGTGCTCGATGGCCGCAACTTCGTGAACGTGCCCGGCGACAACTTGGGCAGCCACCTCGCCACCCAGGACCTGGGCCTGCAGGATAACGCCCTCATCGGCACGGGCGCCAGCATAAATGGCGTGGGCGTGGGCGTGCGGGCCGATGGCGGCCTGAACCTGGGCCAGAACGGCCTGGGCAACAATCTGCTGCTGGGCTATCAGGCCGGTCAGGGACTGGCCCCGGATGCCGAGGCCAACACGGGCTTCCTCAACCAGCTCATCGGCTACCAGAGCGGGCAGGCCCTGGCGACCGGTACGGCCAACCTGTTCGTGGGCTACCAGAGCGGCTATACCAACACGGACGGCGTCGGCAACCAGTTTGTGGGCTTCCAAAGCGGCTATTCCAACACCACGGGCACTGGCAACCACTTCAGCGGCTACCACAGCGGCTACTCCAACACCGAGGGTTTTGCCAACCACTTCGACGGCGTGCGTAGCGGTTTTGCCAACACCACCGGCTACAACAACCAATACCTGGGCAACAACGCCGGCGCCCAGTCCACTACCGGCCGCCAGAATCTGTTTGTGGGTTACGGCAGCGGCCTGTTCAACGAAACCGGCAGCGACCTGACGGCCCTGGGCGCCAACAGCGGCCCCGACTACAACCGGATGGACCTGGAAAATGCCACGGCCCTGGGCGCCAACACGAAAGTAACCCGCAGCAACACCGTGGTGCTGGGCAACCAAGCCAGCGTGGGCATCGGCACCAGCGAGCCGGAAGAAAAGCTCCAGGTGGTGGGCACCATCTTCAGCAGCGCGGGCGGCTTCCGGTTCCCGGATGGCACCACCCAAACCACCGCCGCGGCCGCCGACAACCTGGGCAACCATACCGCCACCGAGTCCCTAAAGCTCAACGGCCACCCGCTCTCCAACAACGGCACCGGTGGCCTGACCGTGGACGATGCCGGCAACGTCGGCATTGGCACTACTGCCCCCAACAGTGCCCTCACGGTGGGCGGGGCCGTGGCTGTGCCCTACTTGATATCCACCACCGCGGCGGCCAACGTCACCGTCACCGACGCGCACCATACCGTGCGGGTCTCGAACGCGGCGGCCATCACGCTACCCAGCGCCGTGGGCCGGGCCGGGCGCGTCTACGTGCTGATTAATGCTCGCACCTCCAACGGCGGGGTGTTCGTGGTGTGCCGCGACAGCGAAACCATCACCGACGACACGGCCGACGCCACGGTCACGTCGCTGCGGCGTGGCGAGCGGATGACCATTCAAAGCGACGGCAGCAACTGGTTGGTGCTCAGCATGAACCGACTTGCCACAGCCATCATAACGCAGTAGCCGGCCAGCCCTGGCAACCCCGCGCCAGCAGGGCCACCGCACGGCCCCGCGCCGTCTTCTTCAATATCCTGCGCTTTTAGTCTTAATCCCGATGACACAGAAATACCTGCTTACTCCCCTGCTGGCGGGCCTGACGCTGCTCGCCGCCGCGCCCCTGGCCGCCCAGGCCCAGACCACGCCCACCGGCTCCGTGGGCATTGGCACTACCACGCCCAATGCCTCGGCCGCGCTTGATGTGAGCAGCAGCACCAAGGGCCTGCTCCCCCCTCGCATGACGCAGACCGGGCGCGACGCCATCCGGCCGGCGGCCACGGCGGCGGGCCTGACCATCTACAACACCAGCACCAACAAGCTCAACGTCTGGAACGGCACGGCCTGGACCGAGGCCGTCAGCGCCGTCGACCAGTTTGTGGGGCCAGCCAGCAGCGTCACCTTCGCCTACACCGGCAGCATGCAAACCTACACCGTGCCGGCCGGCGTCACCAGCCTGCAGGTGGAGGCGCGCGGGGCGGAGGGCGGCGCTAGTCGGGGCGACCGGTCGGGCAGCTACCCCGGCGGCTGGGGTGCCCGGGTGCAGGCTACTCTCACCGTGACGCCGGGCCAAGTGCTATACCTCTACGTGGGGGGCAAGGGCGAAACGGCTTTCTATGAGGGCAATACTGGCGGCGGCTTCAATGGCGGCGGCAATGGCGGCTACATCGGCTTGGGACCTAACCCGCCTCAGGGTGGCGGCGGTGGCGGTGGCGGGGCCAGCGACATTCGCACCAGCGCCAGCGGCGATACCTACGCCGACCGGCTCCTGACCGCTGCCGGCGGCGGCGGCGGCGGCGGGCGCGGCGGCGGGGGCGGGGGCGGCGCGCCCAACGGGGAAGATGGGCGGACCGACAATGTATCCCCACCGGGCGGGGCACCGGGCGCCGGGGCCACCCAAAGCAGCGGCAATGCTATTGGCAAGGGTGGCAACCACTTTCCCAACGAGTACGCCGCCGGGGGCGGGGGCGGCTACTGGGGCGGCAGCTTTGGCTCCCCCGACGATTTGTATTTCGCCTACGGCGGCGGCGGCGGCGGCGGCGGCAGCTCCTGGGTGACGCCCACCGGCGGCAGCAACGTGCAACTGACGGCCAGCTACAATACGGGCAATGGTGTGATTATCCTGACCTCGCCCAACTCCTACGCCGCCCCGGCCCTGGATGGCCGCAACTTCGTGAACGTGCCGGGCGACAACCTGGGCAACCACACCGCCACCCGGAACCTGGACCTGGCCGAGAAGCTTCTGGTGGGCAACGGTGGCAGTACTGGCCTGGCCATCGGCAGCGGCGGCAACGTGGGCATCGGCACGGCGGCCACCGAGAAGCTGCAAGTGGCCGGCACGGTGTACAGCAGCGTGGGCGGCTTCAAGTTCCCCGACGGCACCACCCAGACCACGGCGGCCGTCACGGCCACCGGGGCCGGCTTCATCCAGAATACTACCACCCAGCAGGCCGGCAGCAACTTCAACATCAGCGGCAGCGGCACCATCGGCGGCAACGGCACAGTGACGGGCAACAGCACCGTGGGCGGCACCAGCACGGTGACGGGCAATGCCTACGTGAACGGCGGGCTGGGCGTGATGCTCAACCAGCAGGACCGGCCGCTCATCACCCGCAGCTGGGATGCCTTTGGCTCGGGCAAATATCAGGGGGCCGGCCGCTGGGGCCTGTTCATGGAGTCGGAAGCCCTCACCTACGGGGTGCCGGCGCTGGCCAATAAACGGTTTCAGTGGGTAACGTATGGCGAGAGCTCCGGCATTGCCAGCACGCTGATGACGCTGAATCAGGCCGGCCAACTGGGCATCGGCACCACTGGCCCGGCTACCACGCTCGACGTGCGCACGACCGACGAAAACGCGGCCATCACGGTGGGCCGCACCGATGGCGTGTTTGGGGCACTATATCTGGGCAATGCCAACCACGGCCTGAAGCGCAACTACGCTACCGGCAACGACGTGGGCCTCTACACCACCAGCGGCACGCTCTACCTCTCGGCCAACGGTACCAGCACCGCGCAGTTTGCCTTGCTCAATGGGGGCAACGTGGGCATCGGTACCAACACTCCGGGCGAGAAGCTGGAAGTGAAAGACGGCAGCATCCGGCTCAGCACCACCACCCAGGCCATTGGGGTGGGCCTCAGCAACGGCAGCGGCTCCCTCAACCTGGGTCTGGCCCAGGGCGCCGGCAACTACTCTGACTTGGCCCGGCCCGGCGACGCCGTGCTGCGTACCAACGGCGGCAACCTGCTGCTGGCCGGCCGCGAGGGCGGTAATGTGCTTATCACGTCCGGGGCCGGCGGCAGCGAGGCCGAGCGCCTGCGCGTGACCAGCGCCGGCAACGTGGGCATCGGCACCAGCGACCCGCAGCAGAAGCTCGACGTGAACGGCAGCCTGCGCGTGCGCGGCCTGGCCGGCACCGGCAGCCGCCTGCCCGTGGTGCTGGCCGATGGCACCTTGGGCATCAACGCCCCGGTATACACCACCAGCACGCCCACGGCCACCACGCCCGCGGCAGCCGGCGAGGCCAGCACCGGCAACTTCCCCAACGGGGTAGCCGTGAGCGGGGCCACGGCCTACGTGGTCAACAACGAAAGCAATACGCTGCAGGTCTTTAACGTGGGTACTGCCGGTGCGCCCGTGGCCATTGGCTCGGTGGGCACGGGCGCGGCGCCCATCAGCGTGGAGGTGAGCGGCACCGTGGCCTACGTAGCCAACCAAGGCGGCTCGCTGCAACTCTTTGATGTGAGCAACCCCTACGCGCCGGCTTTGCTAAGCTCCATCGCTACGGGCAACAACACCTACGACGTGGCTTTGAGCGGCACCCGGGCCTACGTGGTGAACAACGACAGCCGCACCATGCAGGTCTTCGACGTGAGTAACCCCCGGGCGCCGGCCCTGCTAGGCGCCGCCAACACGGGCAATGCCCCCCAGACGGTGGCCGTGAGCGGCACCACGGTGTACGTGGCCAACGTGAGCAGCAGCAACGTCCAGATTTTCAACGCCAGCAACCCGGCCGCCATCAGCCTGGTGGGCACCATCGGCACCATCCAGTACCCCACCGGCCTCGCGGTCAGTGGCACCACGGTGTACGTGGTGGGCCACAACAGCACCAGCACCAGCGTCCTGCAGATTTTTAACGCCGGCAACCCCGGCTCACCCACCCAGCTAGGCAGCATCGGCACGACGATGGCGGCCAGCGACATGGCGCTGAGCGGCACCACGGCCTACGTCATCTGCGAAACCGGCAACGTGTTGCAGCTCTTTAATGTGAGCAACCCCAGTGCGCCTACCCTGCTCTCCACCTTGGGCACAAACCGGCCGTTTGGGGTGGCCGTGAGCGGCACCACGGCCTACGTGACCGATGCCGACAACGACAGGCTCCGGGTGTTTAGCGCGGCCAGCACCGGCCGGCCGGTGACGGTGAACCCCGACGGC
The DNA here is from genome assembly GCF_015694725.1 of Hymenobacter jeongseonensis. Lineage (GTDB taxonomy): Bacteria > Bacteroidota > Bacteroidia > Cytophagales > Hymenobacteraceae > Hymenobacter > Hymenobacter jeongseonensis. The sequence goes on from NZ_JADQDQ010000002.1 coordinate 662,972, forward strand.
TCGTTCTCGTCGGGCACCGCGCCCACGCTGAGCGTGAGCGGGTCGAGCCTGAGCATCAGCGGGGGCAACACGGTGCTGCTGCCGCTGGTAGCCGCCGGCCCCGGCCTGAGCAGTAGCACCAGCGGCAGCGTGACCACGCTGCGCCTGGGTCCCATTACCGCCGCCACCGACGTGCCGCTGGGCAGCAACCATCTCACGTTTTCCGGGTCGGGCAAGATTGGTATCGGTACCACCGGCCCCACGCAGGCCTTGGACGTGGAAGGGGGCATTATGGCCCGCTCGCAAAACCCCATCAGCCGCCAGGGGGCCTACCTGCAATGGAACCGTTCCAGCGGGGAGGGCGAAACCTGGCTCCTTAACCAAAAAGGCGGCGGCAACGAGTACGCGGGCGTCCGCTTCGGCAAGTCCGATGGGTTGAACAACGTGACAGAATGGGCGCGCTTCATCGACAACGGCAACCTGGGCCTGGGCACCTTCACGCCCGACGCCAAACTGGACATCGAGAGCAGCGCCGCCCAGCAGCTCATCCTCACCTCGACCAGTAACGACCCCACGGGGATGCTTACACTCAACTTTCCGGCCACCAACTCGGTCAGCAACACTTCCACAGAGTTGCTAATCTTCAACAAAGCCAACGTGGGTACCATTGGCGCCATCGGGGCCAACTTGGGCAACAACACGGTGTACTACAACACGGCTTCGGACCGGCGCCTGAAGGAGAACATTCGCCCCACCCACTACGGGCTGAGCGACCTGCTCAAGCTGCGGGTGCAGGACTACAACTTCATCGGCACGGCGGCCAGCAACCGCACCACCGGCTTCCTGGCCCAGGACCTGTTCCGGGTGTACCCCGAGGCCGTGACGCCCGGCGACGCGGGCGCCACGGTAAGCCGGGCCTGGGCAGTGGACTACGGCAAGCTCACGCCCCTGCTGGTGCAGGCCATCCAGGACCAGCAAAAGCTCATCGACCAGCAGCAGGCCGAAATCCAAGCGTTGAAGGCGCGCGCTGCCTCGGCCGAAACCAAAGCCGCCCAGGCCACGGCCGCCACCGAGAGCTTCGAGCAACGGCTGCGGGCGCTGGAAGCGGGCGTCACCCAGGACCGCAAGTAGGCTCGGATTCGTTTCGCAATGGCAACGCCTCCAGCCCTCGGGTTGGGGGCGCACTACTGGCCGGACCGGGGTTGGGCCGCGTGAAAATCGCCCGCGCAGCTAGGTTGGGCGCGGTCTTTTGCGAGAGCAGATAGTGTGCAAATAGCCGCCTGCCACCTGGTTTCGCTTTAATGCGGCCACTATGGGGTGGTCCAACCCCGGTCCGGCCAGTAGTGCGCCCTGGCCGCCCACGCGCCCGGTCTGGTCCCACCGAATGAGGCGTTTCGGGTGCCGCCAGCAGGGGATGATGGCTACCAACCTAACGCCTTTTGCTACTGTAGTCTGCTGCCGAAAGCAGCCATCCCATCCCAGTCATTTGCTGGAAATCTGAAATTAGTTTACTGATTTATAATGCATTATAAATTATGTACACACTTTGTCTACGCTGCATTTTAGGAAAAACCGCCTATTACACCGGACTATTGCCCCATGCTTCACTACCCGATAGTAACTGGTTCAGCGGCCGGGCCTTTCCCCGGTCCGATATCGACTCCGGCCCCGAAGCCGGCAGCGTCCGGCCGCCAGAGGACAGCCCGCGGCCGTGGGATGGCTGCAAAGAAGCCAGGTAGCCGCAGTGGCTGCCCGGCTGCCTTAAACCGAGGCGCGACACCCCAGGCGATGGCCAGGGTCAGAGCCTGCCTATCCGACTATTCGACGGGAAATTGGCCGGCTACTCAAAGCTCCCTTTCGATACATTTTAATAGCTGACTCGCTACAGCCGCTGCCTATTTTCTCCTTTCCAATTTCTTATTGCGTATGCCTAATTTCTCCTCGCTAACTACTGCCGTGCTGGCCCGGCCTACCCGTCTGCTCAGCCCCCTGCTGCTAGCCCTCACCCTGCTGGCCGCGGCCCCTGCCGCCCAGGCCCAGACCGCCACACCGACCGGCAACGTGGGCATCGGCACCACTGCCCCCACCCAGAAGCTTGACGTTGATGGCAACCTGCGCGTGCGCGGCCTCGGCGGCAGCACCAACCGCCTGCCCGTGGTGTTGCCCGACGGCACGCTGGGCGTGAACGCGCCGGTATACAGCGCCACGGCCACGGCCGGCTTCCTCACGGCCCCAACCGGCGCCGTAAGTGTCGGCAACGGGCCCTTGAGCGTGGCCGTGAGTGGCACCAGGGCTTACGTGGTGAGCCAAAACAGCAACACCTTGCAGGTATTCGACGTGGCCACTTCCAGCGCGCCGGTGCTGCTGGGCAGTGTAAACACGAGCAGCCAGCCCAGCTGTGTGGTTGTAAGCGGCACTAGGGCCTACGTGACAACCACAGCCATCTTTGCAAACCAGGTCAATGCCGGCGTGCAAGTGTACGACGTATCGGGCACCGGCGCTCCGGTGCTGCTGAGCACCCTCAACACCGACCATGCGCCCCGCAGCGTGGCGGTGAGTGGCACCACGGCCTACGTGGTGGGCAGCACCCTCAACAGACTGCAAGTGTTTGACGTGGCCACGCCCAGCGCCCCGGTGCTGCTGGCCTCTGTGGGCGCGTTCGGCTCGCCCCGCAGCGTGGTTGTGAGCGGCACCAGGGCCTACGTGGCCACCTACGGCGGCTATATCCACAGCTTCGATGTGGCCACGCCCACTGCCCCGGTGCTACTGGGCACCGCCAACACCGGCATCAATACCTTCCCCGTGAGCATCGCCGTGAGCGGCACCACAGCCTACGTGGTAACTCAAGGCAACAACACCTTTCATGTATTCGACGTGACGGCTGCCGGTGCGCCGGTGCCGCTGGGCACCGCAACCACGGACGCCTTCCCCAGCAGCGTGGCTGTGAGCGGTACCACTGCCTACGTCACGAACCGCAGCAGTTCCAACCTGCAGGTATTCAATGTGGCCACGTCCAGCGCGCCGGTGCTGCTGGGCACCGTGGGCACGGGCGAGCGGCCCAACAGCGTGGCCGTGAGCGGCACCACGGCCTACGTGGTGAACGCTAACAGTAATAACCTACAGGTATTCGCCTTTCCCGGCCCGCCGCGCGTGGTGGCCGTGAGTGCCGACGGCACGCTGGGCTCGGTTCCCGCTCCCACGCTGAGCGTGAGCGGGCAAAACCTGAGCATTGCCGGGGGCAACACCGTGGTTCTACCGGCTACGGCCGGTCCTGCCGGGCCAGCGGGTCCGCAGGGGGCTACGGGTGCTACTGGCGCTACTGGTGCGGCCGGCGTAGCGGGAGCCAACGGCACCAACGGCGCAACCGGCGCGCAAGGCCCGGCGGGCCCCACTGGCCCCACCGGCCCGGCCGGAGCCGATGGAGCTACCGGCCCCACGGGCCCAGCCGGCGCCAACGCCGCCGCCGGCCCCGGCCTGAGCAGCAGCGTGAGTGGGGGCGTGGCCACCATCCGGCTGGGCGGCTCGGCCCTGACCGCCGCGGCTGATATCCCGCTAAACGGCCATAATTTGTCTTTTTCCGGCTCCGGCAAGGTGGGCATCGGCACTACCGGCCCGGACACCCAGCTTGACGTGCGTGCCGAATTCGGCACGCCGGCTATCACGGTGGGCACGACCGGTGGTGGACTTGGGGCGCTGTACCTGGGCAATAGCAGCCACGGCCTGCGGCGCGGCTTCGGCGGCGGCGGCAACGACGTGGGCCTCTACACCACCTCCGGCAACGTCTACATCTCAGCCAACGGCGACGGACTTCGGAACCAGTTTGTGGTGCTCAGCAACGGCAACGTGGGCATCGGCACCCCCGCGCCCGGCGAGCGACTGGAAGTGAGCGACAACGCCCGCTTCCGCAACAACATCACAGTGGACAACTACGCGCTGGTGCGCGAGCGGTTGGGCATCGGCAAAACTGCCCCGCTCACGGCCCTGAGCATCGGCCAGTTAAGCAGCCAGAGCGGCAGCGTGGGCCAGAACCTGGGCGAACTAAGCTTCGTGGGCTTTAACCGCACGGTGGTTTCGGCCGGCATCCAGGCCGTGACCCGTGACTTCGACGACACCGGCCACCTGCTCTTCAAAACCAGCGCCAACGGCTCTGGGGCCGTGGAACGTATGCGCATCACGGCCGACGGCAACGTGGGCGTGAACACCACCAACCCAGCCCACCCGCTCACGGTGCGGGCCAACAACGACGGGGCCATGCTGGGCTTCACAAATGACAGCGGCGTCGATAAGTACAACTGGAGCTTGAGCAACACCGGCCTGAACCTGAGCGAGAGCTTTGTGGCGGCCGGGCGCATCTTCGTCAAAAACGGCGGCAACGTGGGCATCGGCACCACCGACCCCATTGCCCGCCTACACGTGAAAGCAGCCATTTCCGGCACTAATGCCATCACCGCGGGCGGTAACTACTCCTTTTTCAACCCCGGCAGCGGCGTAGGGGTCAGCTCCACGCAGTCCAATGTGGGCAAAGCCGTGTCGGCCTATTTCGAGGGCGGCGAGGTGTGGGTGAACAGCTACATTGTGGCCGGAGCACTGCAAACCACCTCCGACCGCCGCATCAAGCGCGTGGTAGGCCTGAGCAACCGCGCTGCCGACTTGGCGTTGCTCAACAAGCTGCGCATTACCGACTACACCTACATCGACCAAGTCAACAACACGAACCAAGTGGTGAAGAAAGTCATCGCCCAGGAAGTGGAAGAACTTCTTCCCCAATCAGTTACCCGCAGCTACCAAGCCCTGCCCAACGTGTACGAAAAGGCCACCCGCGTGAGCTACGCCAACGGCCAAGTGACCGTGACCACGGCCAAGCCCCACGAGCTGCCCGCCACCGGCGGCCGGATGCGCTTCTACACTCCTGCCAACGCTTCCATCGACGTGGACGTGACCGTGGTAAATGCCCACTCCGTGCGCTTCGCGAGCACGGACGCCCACGCCGCCGGCCTGTTCGTGTACGGCAAGTATGTGGACGACTTCCGCTCCGTGGACTACGACGCCCTGAGTATGCTCAACGTGAGTGCCACCCAGGAACTGGCCCGCAAAGTGGCCGCGCTGGAAGCCGAAAACGCGGCCCTCAAGACCCGTACCGCCTCAGCCGAAACCAAAGCCGCCCAGGCCACGGCCGCCACCGAGAGCTTCGAGCAGCGGCTGCAGGCGCTGGAAGCGGGCGGCGCCCAGGCCCAGCACTAGGTGCTGCCTTCGTGCCGGAGCAGCCCGTCTGCTCCGGTGCGTTTACATTTACATTGTTACTCCTCGATATGAAAATTCGCTTTACGCTCACGCTGGGCTTGCTTTCGTCCGCCCTGACCGGCTTCGCCCAGGTTCTGACTAACGACGGCGCCGCCATCACAGTCCAGTCCGGCGCCGTGCTATACATAAGCGGAGCCGTGCAGAGCACGGCGCCCAGCACGCTGCTCAACGCTGGCACGGTGGAGGTTACCGGCGACCTGAACAACGCCGGTACCCTCACTTCGACAGGCCTGCTGCGCTTTACTGGGACAACCAACCAGGTATTTAGCCCCGGCGCGGCCACTGTGGCGGACCTTACCCTCAACAATGCCGGCGCCGCGGGCCAGCGCACGCTCAGCATCCCAGCCGACCTGACCATCAGCGGCCAGCTTACCTTGCTCAACGGCTTGGTGCGCACGGCGCCAACCACTACCCTCACCCTGCCCGAAGGCGCCAGCCTGACGGGCGAGCAGGCCGGCCGCTACGTGCAGGGCAACCTGCGCGCCGTTCGCACGGCCGTGAACGGCCTAAACCCCGTTACTTTTCCGAATAGCGCCGTGCTCGACCCCAAAGGGCAGAACCTGGGCACGGTCAGCATCACGCGCACGGCCGGCCTGGGCACGGTGGGCCTCAGCACCGGGGCCGGCCTGACGCCGGCGGGCATTGACCGGGTATGGACCGTGGAGGCCAGCAACGCCGGGCAGCCCACCGCCGCCACGCCTGCCGCCCTCACCCTGAGCTGGGTGAGCGACGACGACAACGGCTTCGACCTGGCCACGCTGGGCCAGCTCTGGCAGGCAGCCTCGGCCGCTGGCCCATGGGTGCCGCAGGGCACGGCGGCCAGTGCCGCCGCGCGCAGCATCACGGGCAGCATCACACAGCTAGGCACTTTCACGGTGAGTAATTTCAGCGACCCATTACCCGTTGAGCTCGTTCGTTTCACGGCCGAGCCGCAGGGCGAGGACGCGCTGCTGCGCTGGGCCACGGCCACGGAAAAAAACAACGACCATTTCGACGTAGAAGCCAGCCCCGACGGCCAGGTGTTTCGCCGCATTGGCCAGGTGGCGGGCCACGGCAGCACCAGCCAGCCCCAACAGTATCAATTGGTAGACCCCGGCATCGCCCGCTACGCCGCCGACCCGGTGTACTACCGCCTCCGCCAGGTGGACCGCGACGGCACGGCCACGTACTCGCCCGTGCGCACGGTGCGGGTGAAGGGCGCAATCGGCTTCGCGGTGCAGCTCTATCCCAACCCCATTCGCAGCGGCGAGGGCCTGATGCTGCAAGTGCGCACCAGCGCAGCAGGCCCGCTGCGCTGGCAGCTCACCGATGCTCTGGGCCGGACGTTGACGAACCAGACCACCACCGTGCTAACGGGTACCAACACCCTGCCCCTGGGCACCCTGACCAACTTGGCCACGGGCGTGTACGTGCTTCGGGTGCAGCAAGGCAGCCACCATCAAGCCATCAAACTGGTGCTTGAATAACATCAGACACAGCCAACGTTCTACCAAAAAGCCCGGCCTACTGCACAGTAGGCCGGGCTTTTTACAAAACGAAAGCTGAAAACCAGCGTCAGCCCCGGGCGGGTATCGACTTCAATCCGCTAAAAAAGAACGGTCAGGCTTCGGCCAGCTCAGCACGACCGTCGGGTTATTTCTCGAATTAACACTTAGTTGGCTGGCTGAGGCGCGGGGGCTTTCACGTATTTATCGAGCCACGCATTGGTTTCCCAGAGCACATGGAGCAGGTTTTCGCGGGCGGCGTAGCCGTGGGCTTCGGCGGGCAGCACCACGTAGCGGGCGGTGGCACCCTGGCCTTTCAAGGCGGCGTAGTAGCGCTCGCTCTGAATGGGATAGGTGCCGGTGTTATTGTCGGCCTCGCCGTGGATGAGCAGGATGGGCGTCTTGATTTTGTCGGCGTAGTTGAACGGCGACATGGCATTGTACACTTCTGATGCCTGCCAGTAGTTGCGCTCCTCGCCCTGGAAACCGTAGGGCGTGAGGGTGCGGTTGTAGGCGCCGCTGCGGGCAATACCGGCTTTAAACAAGTTGGAGTGCGTCAGCAAGTTGGCCGTCATGAAAGCGCCGTAGCTGTGGCCCATCACGCCCACCCGGGCGGCGTCGACCACGCCCAGGCGGGCGCCTTCGTCGATGGCCGCTTTGGCGCTGCTCACCAGTTGCTCGATGTAGGTATCGTTGGGGTCTTTGATGCCCTCCCCTACTATCGGCACGCTGGCATTTTCGAGCACGGCATACCCCTGCGTCACCCAGAACACCGGCGAGCCGCCGCCCAGGCGCGTAAAGGTGTAGGGCGAACCAGACACCTGCCCGGCCGTGCTTTTATCCTTGAATTCCAAAGGATAAGCCGACATGAGCGTGGGCAGCGGGCCGTCAGTCTTCTTGTAGTTCGGGGGCAGATACAGGTTGGCGGTGAGCTCCACACCGTCGGCACGCTTGTATTTCAGCACCTGCTTGGGGAAGCTGCCGCCGAAGGCCGCGTAGGGGTTCGGGAACTTGGTTACGGCCGTGAGCTTGTCCTTTTTGGTGGCGTCGCGCAGGTAGTAGTTCGGCGACTGCGTGAGCGACTCGCGGCGGGTGAGCAGCATCCGCTTCTTGCCGCTGGCATCGAGAATGGCCACCGGCACTTCATACACCGGCGCTTGCGAACGCCACCAGCGGGCAGTTTTCTTGCTGATTAGGTCCATCTCGTCCACAAACGGCCGGTCGCCTTCGGGCGAAGCGCCCGTGCCCATGAGGTAGATGGTCTGGTTCATGGCGCCGCCGGTGAGCAGCACGTACTTACCCTGGGCGTTGCGGTGCTCGTAGGGCGTGCCGGGGTCCTTGTACTTATCCTCCGACGAGCCATCGAACAGCACAGTCAGCGGGGCACCCGGCTTGCTGGGGTTGAGCTGCCAGGTGGTCTGGTGGCGGTCGGCCCAGCGGTAGCCTTCCACCAGCGCCAGCTGGCTAGTGCCCCAGCTCAGGCCGCCGAAACGCAGCGGCAGCGCCGCCATCTCCTGGGGAACTGCCGCAAAAGGCGCTTCAATGGTGAACAACTTATCGCGGATATCGGCTTTCGTTTTGGGGTTACCGCCGTCCTGAGCTTCTACATAGTAGAGGGTGGCCGGCACGTCGGTGCGCCAGGCGTGGCCGCGGGGGCCGCTGGCGGCGGCGTCGTTGCCGATGGGCACAGCGTCGGCCAGGGGCAGGTCAGCAATTGTTTTTACCGAGGCGCCGCTGGCCAAATCCAGCACGTCGATGCGCTGCGGAAACCGGCTAATGGGCAGCGTGTAGGCATAAGGACGGTGGCGGGTGCGCACCAGCACGTACTTGCCATTGGGCGAGGGCGAGGCGGTTTGAATCACGCCGGGCTGGCCCAAGGGTTGAGCGGCGCCATCGGCTAGGCTTACCTTCACCAGCTGCGAGGTGGCGTAGTAGTCGAACAGCCGCTCATCGGTGGGGCTTTTCAGCAAGTCCTGGTAGGTGGGGGCGGCGGTTTTTTTGCCGCCGCCGCTTTCCTGCACGGCCGGGCCAGTGGGCGCGGCATCGGCGGCGGGCGCGGCGCCGCGGCCCGCGGGCACGGTGAAGGCCACGATGGTTTTGCTGTCCGACACCCAATCAAAAGAGTTGCCAAAGGCGTCGTTTAGGGGAGTGGCGAGCAGGCGGCGGGCGGTGGCGCCGGCCACGTCGGCTACCCACAGCTCCACGCGGCCGTCGGTGCCGGAGCCGGGCGTGGTGAGGGCAAAGGCCATGGTTTTGTTGTCGGGCGACCAGCTCACGCTGCTGATGCGGGCCTGGGCCGGCAGGCCCTTCACATCAATTTCGGCGCCGCTGGGCAGAGGTTTGAGCTTGATGCCCACGGCGTAGCTCACGCGGCTCTGGCCGTTGGTGCGGGGGTTCATGCGCAGGCCGGCCAGGCGCAACTCGGGCTGGGCTAGCTCGGCCACGGTGGGGAAGTCCTGCACTTGCAGCAGGGCCATGGTTTTCCCGTCCGAGGACAAACTCACGCGTGGCGTAGGCGGCGCCAGCAGAATATCCTGCAGGGCCTTGGGCGGGGTTTTATACTGGAAATCCTGGGCTTGTGCCACCGCAGCGGTGGCCAGCAGCAAGGTGGCGGAAAGAAGCAGTTTTTTCATACGCGGGAATGAAACGATTTAGCGGCGCCTGCCGCAGTCGAAAGGTAGTGCCGGGGGCAAGTGCAGCGAGTACAACTTTTGGGCCCGCCCCGCGGCCGGAGCAAGCGGCCGCCAAAACGGCCATTGCCTGCACAGACAAGCCATTCGTTGAATTGTTGCAATGCAGGGGCTGCCCCCATGCTTAGAAACGCCCGGCTACCGCCGCCCGCCGCGCCCCAAAAATCCCTGCCATTATACTTGCCGCATGAAAGCGCTACTCCTCCCCGCCAAAACCTACCGGCTCAACGGCCGCCTCTGGCTTGAAACCGACGACGGCCGTTTTCTGGGCATTGGCCGGCTGGAGCTGCTGGAACAGATTGCCGCGCTGGGCTCCATTTCGAAGGCCGCGCAGGCCATGGGCATGTCGTACAAACGGGCCTGGGACCTAGTGAGCTCCATGAACGCCCAAGCCGCCACGCCCTTGGTAACCACCCAAACCGGCGGCGCACGCGGTGGCGGCGCGCTGGTAACTGCTGCCGGCCACGAAGCAATAGCCGAAGTTCAGGCCTTGCAGGCTCGTTTTCACGAATTTATGCGGGCCGAGACGCAGCAGCTCACGTCGTAATTCAAAGGCGCAGTCGTTATATCTTTGCAAATACAACGACTGCGCTTATGCTTCCTCACGTACTCATTGGCAGGCGCGTGCCCCTGCTGGCTTTTGCATTATTTCTTCGATTACCAGCAAGCGGCCAGGAAGTGGCGCCTGCCGACACCAGCCGGCAAGTAGGACTGGAGGAAGTGGTAGTGTCGGCATCCAAGGTGGAGGAGAGTTTCCTGCAGTCGCCCGTGACCGTAGAGAAACTTGGCCCCCGCGCGCTGCGACTCACGCCGGCGCCTTCTTTTTTTGATGCCATCGAACACCTCAAAGGGGTGCAGGTAATTACGCCCAGCCTGGGGTTCAAAGTCATCAATGCCCGGGGCTTTGCCAACACCACCAACGTGCGGTTTGCCCAGCTCGTGGACGGCATCGACAACCAGGCCCCGCACATCGGCGGGCCCATTGGCAATGTATTGGGGCCGAGCGACCTGGACATCAACACGGTGGAAATTGTGCCTGGCACGGCAGCGGCCCTCTACGGCCTCAATGCCATCAACGGCCTGGCCAATTTGCGCACCAAAAACCCCTTTCAGTCGGCGGGCCGGGCCGTGCAGCAAAAAACGGGCGTCAACCACCTCAACGACCCACGCAGTGCGGCCAAGCTCTTCTCCGAAACCAGCCTGCGCTACGCCACGGTGCTGGCGCCCCGGTTCGCCGTCAAAGTGAACGGCACCTACCTGCGCGGGTACGACTGGGTGGCCCGCGACCAAACCGACATCAACCCCACAGGCAATGCCAGTACCGGCCTGCTGGGAGCCGACAACCCCGCCCGCGACCCCGTGAACAGCTACGGCAACGAATCGTCGGACCGCAGCACGCTGAGCCTGGGCGGCAAAAACTACCAGGTGGCCCGCACCGGCTACCAGGAGCAGGACGTGGCCGACTATAACCTGCGCACCCTCAAGGCCGATGCCGCGCTGCACTTCGCCTTGACGCCCGGCTCCGAACTGGCTTACACGTACCGCGTGGCCGCGTTCGACAACGTGTACCAACGCTCGAACCGCTTTCAGTTGCAGAATTACCGCTTGCAGCAGCACGCCCTGCAGCTCACGGGGCCGGTGGTGCAGGCCCGCGCCTACTTCACCCAGGAAAACACCGGCCAGAGCTTTAACCTGCGCTCCGCGGCCGAAAACATTGACCGCGGCTTCAAGCCCGATGCGGCCTGGAACCGCGACTACACCACCGCCTGGAACGCGGCTACGCAGGCCGGCCAGCCAGTGGCCCAGGCCCACGCCACCGCCCGCACGGCCGCCGATGCGGACCGCCCCCAGCCCGGCACGTGGCTGTTTCAGGAAGGTCTGAACCGGGTGCAGAACGTCAACAACTGGGACGTGGGCGCAGCCCTGCGCGTGCGGGCCAACCTACTACACGCCGAAGGCCAGGTAAACCTTTCCGAAGCCCTGCGCCGGGGCGGCCGCACCTGGCTGCCCGCCAACTTCGACCTGCTGGCTGGGGCCGACCACCGCACCTACATCGTGGTGCCCGATGGCAACTATTTCACCAATCCCAAAAGAAAACAAGACCCATACAGCAACCTGACATACAGCAAAACCGGCGGTTTTCTGCAAGCCGGCGCCCGGCTACTAAACGAGAAAATCCGCCTCACGGCCACGTTGCGGGCAGATAAAAACGACTATTTCACGGCACGCTTCAACCCGCGGCTAACGGCTGTGTACTCCCCCAGCCAGCGCGCCAATTTCCGGGTCAGCTACCAGAGAGGCTACCGGTTTCCGAGCTTGTTTGAAGGGTTTTCGAACGTGAATAGCGGGCAGGTGAAACGAATTGGCGGGCTGCGGGTGATGTCCGACGGGGTGTTTGAAAACAGCTACCTGCGTACCAGTGTCGATGCGTTTGTGGCCGCAAACAGTGCCTACCTCAACGCCAACACGCCTTCGAATGCGACGCCAGCTCAGCGCCAGGCCATTCAAAACCAGGCCGTTGCCCAGAACAAGGCCCTGCTGGTGAAAAACCCTTACTCCTACCTCAACCCCGAGCACATCCGCTCCCTGGAAATGGGGTACAAGGCGGCGTTGTTGCCCGGCGGCCGGTTGCTGGCCGATGTCGACTTTTACTACAACACCTACCGCGACTTCATTGCCCAAGTGGAGGCCTACGTGCCCAAAACCCTGAATCCGGACTCCGCCGCGATTTATCTCAGCACCCGGGCTACCCAAAACCGCTACCGTCTCTGGACCAACGCCCAAAGCAAAGTGTACAACTTCGGTGGCTCGCTGGGCCTGCGCTACGAGTTGCCCCGTTCCTACCTGGCCGGCGCCAATGTCACCTACACCCGCCTAGCCCGCACCGAATCGGGCGACGGACTGGAAGACGGGTTCAACACACCGCGCTGGGCCTACAATTTGAGTTTGGGCAACGAGCGAGCTTACCGCAATTTCGGCTTTGGCCTGAACTACCGCTGGCAGCAGGGCTACTATTCTCAAACCTTTCTGGTGAATGGCAACGTGGCCGCCTACAGCACCCTCGACGCCCAGCTCAGCTACACCGTACCGGCCCCAAATCTGCGCTTCAAACTCGGGGCCAGCAATGCGCTGAATACCTACTACGAGTCGTACTTGGGCGGGCCCAGCGTGGGCGGACTTTACTATCTAGCCGTCACGTACCAAGTATTGTAGGCTGAGCCCAACCAGGACGCCAGGTCTGGGAATGTCACACAAAAAAGGCCCGCTCTCATCGAGCGGGCCTTTTTTCACTTAGCGTTTGCTGCAGGCAGCTTACTTACGCTTCACGGGCGCCTTACGGGCCGGAGCCTTTTTGGCGGGAGCTTTCTTCACCGGAGCGGCTTTCACCGGCTCTGGAGCGATGGTCGGGGCCGGACCGTATTTCACTTCCGACGCGTTGGGGTCGCCGGTGAGGTACAGGTCAAACTCCACGCGGCGGTTCAAGGCCTGGCCTTTGGCCGTGGCGTTGTCAGCAATGGGCTTGGTCTCGCCGTAGCCGTGCGACACAATGCGGTCGGCGGGCACGGCTTGGCTCAGCATGTAAGCACGGGCCGAAGCAGCACGGTCGTCCGAGAGGCGCAGGTTGTAGTTATCAGCACCCTTGCTGTCGGTGTGGCCCGAAATGCCCAGCGTGTAGTCGGGGTATTCGGCCATGATTTTGGCCAGGTCCTGCAGCGTGGGGTACGAGCTGGGGAGCAGCACGGCCTTGTTGAACTCGAAGTTGATGTACTTCGTGGCTTCCTGCAGGCGCTTCTTGGTTTCGGCTTTTACCTCAGGGCAGCCACGGTTCGAGGCCGGACCGGCACGGTCGGGGCAACGGTCCTGGAAGTCGGGCACACCGTCACCGTCGCGGTCAAGCGGGCAGCCGTTGGCGTCCACTTTCACACCGGCGGGGGTATCGGGGCACTTGTCGTTCTGGTCGATTACGCCGTCGTTATCGGCATCGGGGCAGCCACCGAGCTCGGCTTTGCCGGGGGTATCGGGGCACTTGTCTTCGCTGTCGCGCACACCGTCGCCGTCGCGGTCAGGGCAACCTTCGAGGGCGGCCAAGCCTTTCTCGTCGGGGCACTTGTCCTGGTAGTCCGGAACACCGTCGCCGTCTTTATCAAGTGGGCAACCGTTGGGGTCCACCGCCACGCCGGCGGGCGTGCCGGGGCATTTGTCTTTTTTATCGGATACGCCGTCCTTGTCCTCGTCCTTCATCTGCCCGAAGGCGAAGGTCAGGCCAGCGGAATGCTGCAGATACCGGTCGTCAATTCTGTTGTCGTCGCGCACAAGGTCGCCGTCGATGTTGCCACCGAAGGGAATGTGCTGACCGGTCTGGATGAACAAGCCCACCCCATCGCTGAGGCGGAAATTGATGCCGGCAGCGCCGAACAGGTCAAAATTCGTGGAGCTTTCGTCGGTGGTAGTGCCCCGGTAGGTAGCATCCCGGCTGAAGTAAGCCAAGCCCGGCGCCACCATCAGGTAGGGCTGAATGCGGGCGTCTTCTTTGAGGGCCCAGCCGTTGTTCAGTTTGAACTTGAACGTCAGGTTGCCATTGATGACGTTGGTGCTGAATTTATTGGCGGGATTTAAAGGCTGGCTGCCTTTCAACTCCACGTAGCCGAGGGCTACGCCCATGTCGAGGCCACTGGAAACGTAGCGGTTCAGCGAGATACCGGGGCCACCGTTGGTGTTGCTGCCGTCCCAGAAATAGGAACCGTAGTTGCCCTTGTACTGGTAGCCGCTGCCGAATAGGCTGACGGCGGTTTTTTTATCAGCGGTTTGGGCCTGCGAATGCGGGGCAGCCATGCCGAGCATTACCGTACCCAACGCGAGGCCGCGCAGGAGTTGAGGTTTTAGGTGCATAAAAAAGTGGGGGTGAAAGAGGCGTGAATCTGCCACTGGCCAGGAAAGCCAGTGACAGATGTGCTCCTATACCCCTACTATCTAAAAAAGTTGCTATTGCAATGCAAAGCGACCCCAACAAGCACACGCGTGCTCGTTTGTATTGAAGCACTTAAGAAGTCTAGCAGTTCGGTTTTCGCTGCTGCTCTCGTTAGCCCAGCATCGGCACTTCCATTAGCAACAGCCGAGCCGTAGCATCGGCCTTGATGTTTAGCTTATCGACTTCCCACAGGCCGTAGCCGTCGCGGCGGTGTAATTCTTGGCCGTTGATAGTCAAATCCCCTTCCAACACAAAGGCGTACACGCCATTGCCGGCCTGTTTTAGCTCGTAGTCGAGGCTCACACCGGCATCCAAATCGGCGAGGTGAAACCAGGCGTCCTGATGAATCCAGACGCCGGCATCATCGGGCGAGGGCGACAGCACTTGCTGCAACTTATTGTGCCGGTCTTCGGCCGTAAAGCTTTCCTGGGCGTAGCGCGGGGCCACATTGCGCTGATTCGGAAACACCCATATTTGCAAAAATTTGACTTCTTTATCGGAGTTGTGGTTTTTCTCGCTGTGGGCCAGGCCGGTGCCGGCGCTCATCACCTGCACGTCGCCTTCGCGGATGACGGCTTGGCGGCCCGTGGAGTCCTGGTGCTCCAAGTCGCCGGATAGCGGAATGGAGATGATTTCCATGTTGTCGTGCGGGTGCTTGCCGAAGCCCTTGCCGCCGGCCACGGTGTCGTCGTTCAGCACGCGTAGCACGCCGAAGTGCATCCGCTCGGGGTCGTGATACCCGGCAAAGCTGAAAGTATGGTAAGAATTGAGCCAGCCGTGGTTGGCGTGCCCGCGCGTATCGGCGCGGTGCAGGACGGATTGAGACATAAGGCGTTGAATTATCGTGGTTACCAAACAAAGGTCCGCTCAATGGTATACTTTTGCAAGTAGTTACACCGATGTATACTAGCGACGCGCGTGTAACTCTTGCTCATAATCAAGCAATTAAAATATGCCCATCAAGAAAGAAAAACCGGTTTTGGATTGTCCCTTCCGCGAAACGCTGGACGTGCTGGAGGGAAAGTGGAAATTTGCCATCATCCACAGCCTGCTGCACCACGGCACCCTGCGCTTCAAAAACCTGGAGCGCGACGTGGCCGGCATCACCGCCCGCATGCTCATCAAGGAATTGAAACTCCTGGAAGCCCACGGCATCGTTACGCGCCGCCCCTACCCCACCGTGCCTCCCACCGTGGAATATTCGCTTACGGAATGCGGCCGTTCTCTTGAACCGGTAATTGACGCTATCCAAGCCTGGGGCGTGCAAAACCGGGCCGTACTAGCGGCCACAATGAAATAAAAAAGCCCTCTTGTTAAACAAGAGGGCTTTTTTAACGGTAACAAAAGATGAAAATGCCACTTAGTACTTTACCCAAGCAGTTCTACAGGCGTTGCAATAGAAGAAAGCAGATGACCGAAGCAAAGTAATTAAGTTTAAGGCACTGTAACTGCGTATGAAATCACTCACACGCGACACCCAGTCTTGCTCTTATGGCATAACTACTTTTTCAAGTAGATTTTAGCAAAATCAATGACTTTCCTTTTCACCAAATAATTTTTCCTGCGGCTCACCAAACCACTAACAGCTTCCGCCAAGTCGTTGCGCCCCATTTTCTTGAATATTGGGTATAAGTCTTGGTAACAAATCTCAGCATATTTGCTGCCTATTGATATGGTCTTTAGCATTCCCGCTTCAACATTCTTCACAGGGAATACATTGGTATCCTGAAGTTTATTCAATGCGTAAAGTTGAAACATCGTTCTGACACACTTTTCGCATTTACCACAATTTAGTACGCCCTCGTTCGCAACACAAACACGAATGTTATTTAAGCCAAGATTCCAATTGGCGACAATTTCAGTTTTCTCAAGTCGAGACAATTCCGCTCCGTCATGATGAACGGCTAAGTATTGACTACTGAAATTGCTATCTAAAATTGGATGCGAACCCCAGGGTTGCATGTTTGCAATATCATAGGAAGAACCTATATAAACAGAGTTAATTCGATTACTAAGAGCTAAACCAACAGCAGCTAAAGCAGCTCCGTGCGATTTAGTCATCCAAAAACTTATGTCGTCATTTAAATGGCGGATGTTAGTATAAACTGGAATTAAATTGATGTTTGACTCGCTCGCAATGTTCTCGAGAGCCTGAAGTGCAATTTCAAATTGTTCCTCATGATTTTTTTCATGCTCACGCCCAGCAATGTCAAACCCGAACACCATTATGCCATCTTTTATTCGCTGTGGATGGTCTTCGGAAAAATTTAGTTGATTCAGTCGCAACGTAGATAATGAATCAATTCCACCAGATAAAAATGACGCTGCATGGCGATTATTTGGCAAATCGTAGCCCGTTTTTGTTTGACTTTCAATTTCAGGAATCGATGTACTGGGTTTATACCAATGCGCAAGCCAGTGCATGTTATGAACGAGTCCTCTTCTCAGAACAGGACATATTTCTCCATCAATTTTTATTCTTTTTTCCCCAGCAAAAAACGCGGGAACAATAGCACCGGCTAAGAAACAATCATATGATTCATACAGGTAGCTCGCATACTTTGCTGGAACATCAAAGTAAACAAATTGCGTTTCTGTTTTGCTTGTTTCCCATACAATTGTAGCCGATAGCCGCCGTAAACTGCCATGGTCACTTATTGATAAATCTTGAATAAGCATTTATAAATGTCTTTTAAAATGTGTCGATGACAGAATTGTCAAAATCCACTAATTATACTCTATTTAAAACCGGCCAAAATTCAGGCCCAGAATCAGCACGATACCAATGACCATCAGAATCAAATACGTTTCTACGGCGCCGGTTTGCACGTAGCGCAGCAGGGTGCCACCGCCATTCACGGCCCGGCCAAACACGCCTACCACCGGGTTGATAATGCCGTTTTCGACGAACTTATACAGGCCGTTGGACAGCGCCATAATGGGCCGCGTGAATACCGCGTTGTACAGCTCGTCGATGTAGTATTTATGATACACCAAGCTCTCGGGGCCCGAACGCTGCGCTTCTTCCTCGGCTGGCCGCTGGGCACGCACCACGTAGAACACATACGCCAGAATGATGCCCAGCAGGCCGGCCGCTACTGACAAGCCCATCAGCATCAACTCCGTGTTGTGGTCAGGCTCCGCGTTGAAAGCGGCGGGCAGCAGGCGCTGCGAATAGGTGAAAATCGGGGCCAGATACTCGGCCAGGTAGTGGTGCCCGCCCGTGAACATCGGCGCGCCCATGAAGCCGCCCACGGCCGCCAGAACGGCCAGCACGATGAGCGGAAAGGTCATCGAAGCCGGCGACTCGTGCAGGTGGTGCTTCTGCTCGGCCGTGCCGCGGAACTCGCCAAAGAACGCCAGGAACAGCAGGCGGAACATGTAAAACGCCGTGAGGAACGCCGTGAGCAAGCCCATGGCCCACAGCACTTTGTTGTGCTCGAAGGCGTGCGCCAAGATTTCATCTTTCGAGAAGAAGCCCGAGAACGGTGGAATGCCCGAAATGGCCAAGCAGCCGATGAGGAACGTGAGGAACGTAATCGGCAGCGCCTTGCGGAGGCCGCCCATGCGGCGCAGGTCCTGCTCGTTGCTCATGGCGTGAATCACGGAGCCAGCCCCGAGGAACATCAGCGCCTTGAAAAACGCGTGGGTGAGCACGTGAAACAGCGACGTGCTGTAGCCCATCACGCCCAGAGCCAGGAACATATAGCCAAGCTGCGACACCGTGGAGTACGCCAGCACTTTCTTAATGTCGTTCTGCGCCAAGCCGATGGTGGCGGCAAACAGGGCCGTGGCCGCGCCCACAATGGCCACAACTTGCAGCGTATCGGGCGCCAGGGTGAACAGCACGTTGGCGCGCAGCACCATGTAGATACCGGCCGTTACCATGGTAGCAGCGTGGATAAGTGCCGAAACCGGCGTGGGGCCGGCCATGGCGTCGGGCAGCCAGGTATAAAGCGGCAGCTGGGCCGATTTGCCCATGGCACCTACAAACAGCAGCAGCGTAATGGCCGTGATAACGCCCGTTCCGATTTGCATGGTGCTGGCCTTCTGGAAGACCTCAGCATACTGCACCGAGTCGAACGTCAGGTAAATCAGAAAGATGCCGAGCAGGAAGCCGAGGTCACCGATGCGGTTGATAATGAAGGCTTTCTTGGCGGCGTTGTTGTAGGCGGTGTTCTTGTTCCAGAAGCCGATGAGCAGGTAGGAGCACAAGCCCACACCTTCCCAACCGATGAACAGGATGACGAAGTTGGCGCCCATCACAAGCAGCAGCATACTGAAGATGAAGAGGTTCAGGAAGCTGAAGAACTTGCCCACGTTCTCGTCGTGGTGCATGTAGCCGATGCTGTACACGTGAATCAGGAAACCCACGCCTGTCACCAACAGCAGCATTATCAGGCTGAGCTGGTCGATTTGGTACTGGAAGGGGATTTGGAGCGAGCCCACCGAAATCCAGTCGAAAAGCTGCACGGTGTACTGATACTCGAAGTTGAGGAACAGCATCACCGAAATCAGGAACGAACCCAGCACGGTGGCGCTGCCAATAAGGCCGGCCACGGTACCGGACAGCTTGCGGTTCAGCAAACCGTTCAGCAAGAAACCCAAGAAGGGCAACAGCGGAATCAGGACGTAGAGAAGCGTTGAATAAGGGGCGTTGGCGCCTGGGAGAACAGTTTCTTGCATTGTAGGGCTATGCTAGCGATACTAAAAGAACTGTCATCCTGAGCGACGCGAAGGACCTCATCACGCCAGAACGCTAACCGTTCAACTGGCATAAGGTCCTTCGCGCCGCTCAGGATGACAGGATAATTACCACTTCAACCGGCTGAGCAGGTTGACGTCGGTGGTCTGGAAGTTGCGGTAAATCATGACGATAATGCCCAGACCCACCGAAACTTCGGCGGCGGCCACAGCCATGATGAAGAACACGAAAATCTGACCGTTGGGGTCGGCGCGGTAGGCCGAAAATGCCGTGAGCAGAATGTTCACGGCGTTGAGCATCAGCTCGACGCACATGAAAATAATGATGGCATTGCGCCGCACCAGCACACCCGTCACGCCGATGGCAAACAGGGCCGAGGCGAAAAAGACGTAGTACTGCAGCGGAACAGTGCGGATTACTTCAGGAATAGTTTGGTCCATGCGAAAAGGGCCGGCGGGAGAACAGTGCAGCCGGCCGGCCGGCAAAGGTATCCTTGAAAAAGGAAAAACCTGGTCCCTTTTATGTAGCGTGGACTTTGCGAGTCCGCGCGTAGCGGAACGTTCTTCTATGTGCGGACTCGCAAAGCCCGCGCTACGGGGTGGCCCAAAAAAAGTTAAAGTAAATTCGGGGGGCCTGCGTCTAGTTGTTCAGAATGGAAACCATGGCTCTTTCGCTCCCCTCCTCCCTTGCCCCGATGACGGCTACGCAGCAAGACCGCCAGATTGCCGATGCCGTGCGGCAGCAGCGGCCGCGGCTGCTGCAGTTTATCCGCCGCCGCATCCCCGACGAAGCCGAGGCCGAAGACCTCCTGCAGGATGTCTTTGCCGAGCTGGTAGAAAGCTACCGGATGCTCAAGCCCGTGGAACAGGCCGCGGCTTGGCTCTTTCGGGTGGCCCGCAACCGCATCACCGACCTCTACCGCCGCAAACGCCCGGTGAGTTTGGAAGAAGCCTTCGGTGCGGCCGAGGCTTCCGATGACGGCGAGGGCCTACTGTTGGCCGACCTGCTGCCCGCCCCCGACGACTCGCCCGAAAACCGCTTGCTGCGCGAAACCTTGATGGACGCCCTATCCGAAGCGCTGGCTGAGCTGCCGGCCGCCCAGCGCCAGGTGTTTGTGTGGCACGAGTTGGAAGACAAAACCTTCCGCGAGATGGAAGAAGAAACCGGCGTACCGCTCAAAACCCTCATTTCGCGCAAGCACTACGCCGTGCTGCACCTGCGCAAACGGCTACAAAAGCTTTACACCGAATTATTTACTGACTAGTAGCTACTCCGTTGCGAATAGCTCGCCGGCAGCCGGCGTTGAGTTGCATTCCAACAAGCCAAGTTGCCCATTGAAATTGATGACGCAACGGAAAAACTTTTCCTGACCATTAACCTCATCCTCCGAATGGACCGTAAATTCTGGCTGCTGCGCGGCCTCCGATTCTTGCTCTTCGCGGCCTTGTTTCTCACGGCGGCCGTTTTCCTGACCCAGTACCTCTGGAACTGGCTGGTGCCGGAAATTTTCAACGGCCCGGCCATCACGCTGGCCCAAACCTTTGGCTTGCTGGTGCTGAGCCGCATTTTGTTCGGCGGCTGGTTCCGGGGCGGGCAGTCCGGCGACTGGGCCCGGCGCCGCAAGGCTTGGCAGCAGCGCATGGCTGGCCGGATGGAAACCCTCAGCCCCGATGAGCGCGAGAAATTCCGCCAACAAATGCAGCAGCGCTGCGGCATGACCTTCATGCGCCGGCCAACGCCCGATGCCCAAGCGGAAACCCGCCAACCGGCTTAGCCACTACCGCTACCCAAGAGTATCATTACCAACTATATTTTAGCTGCGCGGCTCCTTTTCCGGGAGTCGCGCTTTTTTATTCCAACTTTACTTAGACATTTGTCTAATTAACGAAACATCAGAATGAACGCCCTTTTCAAAGCGCTAAACGACCCCACGCGGCGGGCCATATTGGAGCGGCTCCGGAACGGCCCGGCTAGCGCTGGGGCCATTGCCGAGCAATTCCATTTTTCTGCCCCTACCATCAGCCACCACCTCGACCTGCTCCGCCAAGCCGACCTTGTGACCAGCCAAAAACAAGGGCAGTTTGTGGTTTATACCCTCAACATGACCGTCTTTGACGAACTACTGGGCTGGCTTTACCAATTCAAGTCCTGATTTTTTCTGTTTACGTCGTTCTCGTCTTCCTCATGAAAAAGAACCTGCTTCCCTGGCAACTCCTGACCCTTGCGGCATTGCTCATGCCGGTGCTATACCTCGCCTATGCGTGGCCGGCGCTTCCCGAGCAAGTGCCCACGCATTTCAGCGGTTCCGGCAGCGCCAATGGCTACACTAGCCGCGGCAACATGTGGCTGATTGCGTTTGCCTTGCCAGTGGGCATTGCGGCCTTGCTTACCGTGCTGCCGCGTCTCGACCCCAAGCGACGCTTTGATAACAGCACCGTGAATTTTCAAAAGCTACGCTTGGCTCTGGTAGCCTTCGCTAGCAGCATGGCCGGCTATAGCATCTACGCGGCCTTGCATCCGGCCGCTGGCAATGAGCGGGTTGTGCTGGTGTTGGTTGGCTTGTTTTTCGCCTTGCTAGGCAACTACTTTACCACTGTTCAACCCAACTATTTTGTAGGAATCCGCACGCCCTGGACGTTGGAAAACTCCACGGTGTAGGCCCGGACTCACCGGGTGGGCGGTTACCTTTTCTTCGGTGCGGGCTTGCTGCTGGCGGCGCTGGCATTGGTGGTGCCCATGCAATTCATGGAGGCCGTAACGCTGGTGCTCATCATCGGAACGGTGGCTTTTTGCTACGGCTACTCGTTTTGGGTATTCCGTCAGGAAGAAAAACTGCGGGAGGCAGCATAAGCGGGCCGCAGCGTGTAGCCAATGAATGCACCCAAGCCAACGGGCCATCTCCTAACTTGAACCGACTCCTTTCGGAAGCAAAAAGCCCCGGCCAAATGTGGCCGGGGCTTTCATATTTTAAGTCACTACTGATTAGAGCTTGACCTCTTTCACGTTGTCTTTTTGCACGCGGTCGATGAACTCGTGGTAGGGGTCGACGACGACTTTGGCAGGCTCCTGGTTCACGATGAACTCAAACTTGTTGGTGCCGGCGCGGAAGCGGCGCTTGGTGAGTAGCAGCGGTGCCACGGGCTTCTTGTCTTTGCCCAACGCGGGGAACACGGCCACGGGCAGGTAGTCGTCGAGCGGGGCCGGACGCTCGGTGCCGAGGCTATCGGCCACCAGCTTCTTGCTGTCCACGGTCAGGCTAACCTGGAACTTACCGTTGGCTAGTTTCTTCACCGAGGCGTCGGTAAGGCGGTTTTCGTAGAGCGTGATGCGGTCGAACATATCCGTCACGAGGCCTTGCAGGGAGTCGGGCGTGACCTTGCGGAACTCGGCCACCAGGGCCGGGGCCGTGGTGTAGGGCGCGGTTTCGAACTTGTGCTGCTCCAGGAAGCTGTGCAGCGCCTTGTTCACGTTGGCCTCGCCGATGTAGTCCTGCAGGGCGTACATCACCACCGAACCCTTGCGGTAATGGATATAGCCCTGGTTTTCGACCTTGGACAGCGGCACTTCCTTCTTACGCTCGAAAGCCCGGCCGTTCAGGTAGCTGTTCAGCTCGTAGTCGAGAAACTTGGCCATGGTGTGGGCGCCGTATTCCTGCTTCATCACCATCAGGGCCGAGTACTGGGCCATGGTTTCGACGAGCATGGTTTCGCCCTGCACGTTGGCGCCCGCAATCTGGTGGCCCCACCACTGGTGGGCAATTTCGTGGGCCGTCACGTAGAACGGGTAGTCCACGTCTTCGGGGTCGTTGGGGTCGACTTTGGCGATAAAGCCGATGCTTTCCGAGAACGGAATGGTGCCGGCAAAACTCTGGGCAAAGCTCTGATATTTTGGAAATTCCAGAATGCGCACCTGCGTGTGCTGATACGGCCCGAAGTGCTTGGTGTAGTAGGCAAACGACGCCTTGGTGGCCGCGGCCATGCGCTTGAGGTTGTACTCGTGGCCGGGCTGGTAGTAGATTTCGATGGGCACCACGCGCCGGCCTGCCGAGTCCACCCACTGGTCCTTATACACCTTGTAGCGGGCCGAGAGGAAGGTGTAGAAATTGAGCATGGGCTGCTCCATCTTGTAGTGGAAGTAACGGCGGTCGCCCTTGGTCCAGTCCTTGAGCAGGCGGCCGGGCGCTACGGCCAGCTGGTCGGCGCTGGTGCTGAGCACGGTTTCGAAGCGAATCCAGTCGGCGTCCTGGCTCAGGCCCATGTTTTGGAGGGCTTTCACGTCGGTGGCCGGAGCTTGGCGGTCTTTGGGCTTGAGGCCATTGCGCTTGCGCACGTCGTCGTCGCTCAGCTCGGCCCCTTCGCGGTAGCCGAAGCCGGGCAGGTAGGCCTGGCTGTTCATGAAGATGCCATTTTCGACAATGCTGGTGTTGGAGCCGGAGTTGGGAAAACCGGTTTCGCCGTAGTGCAGGGTGGCCGTCATTTCCACCGAGTCGCCGGGAGCCAGCGGCCGGGCCAGGCGGTAGAAGCGGGTGTACAACACGCTGTCATTCAGCAGGAGCTTAGCGGCGGGCTGGCCGATGCTGAGCTGGCGCACCTTGGCCCCAATAGGCACGCTGATTAGGATAGAGTCGAGCGCCCGGGCATTGCGGTTTTTCAGCCAGAAGCTGCCCGCAATGTCCACCGAGCGGGTGGCCGGGTAGAGGTCGGTGCGCAGGTTCACGGCCACGAGCCGGGGCTGCAGCATGTCCTTGTAGCGGCGGTATTTCTGCTCGTAACTCAGTTGTTGCTTTTCCTCCGCTTTGGGGGTGATGTATTCGTTTTGGATGTTGGTGTTGTAGAAAATGAAGCTACCGGCGCTAAGCATCACCAGCAGGCCCAGGGCGAGGGCCGTCCAGGCGGGGCGGCCCCAGCGGCGGCTGGCTTCGGCTTGGCGGCGCGTGAAGGCCGAATCGGTGCCGCGCACCCAGAAGATATTGGCGGCCAGGGCCAGCAGCAGCGCGCCCGCGGCCCAGTACAGCTTGAACCAGGTGAAGCCGGTGATGAAGTGGCCATAGCCATTCATGTCGGAATACGGGGTGCTGGGGCTGCCGCCGTAGTCCAGCAGCTTGTGGTTGATGCCCAACTGGCTCTGGAAAATGCCGGTCAGGTAATAAATCACCATCACGAAGTGGCCCAGGTACTTGTTGTTCACAATCACCTGTACCAGCATGGCCAGCACGCACAGCAGCAGATAGTCGACCAGCCGCAAGCCAAACAAGGTTTGGATGTACAGGCCGGGCTCGTACTTGAAGTAGCCCTTCGCGGTTTGCAGCAGAATGCCGCACACCATGACCACGGCCAGCAGCACCACCTGTACCAAACCCAGGGCCGTGAGCTTGCTCAAAAACGGCACCCAGTTGGGCACGGGCAGCGAGTCGGTAATCTGGGCCACGCCGGCGTCCCGCTCACGCCACACCAATTCCCCGGCGTAGTAGGTGATAATAATGAGGATGAACAGCGAGAACGTGCCGCTGAGCAAGGCCACCATTTCGTTGGTAACGGGGTAGGTGGTGGTGTCGTAAACCTTGCCCACCTGCCAGCCGGTTACGAACAGGAACAGGACGCCTGCGCCCACAATGGCCACAAAATACACGCTGCGCACGATGCCTCGAAACTCCAGCTTGGTGAGGCTCCAGAACTGGCGCAGGTTCATCTCGTTGGTGAAAAACTGCGTGACGCGCGGCAGCACCAGCCGCCCGCCCATGGGCGCGGCCACCTGCTCGGCCAGCGCCGCTGCGGCCCGCGTTTTCTTGGACGGTGCTTTGTCCGAAGCAAAAGCCGAGAACTGAAAGCGAGCGTAGCAAAACGCCAGCAGAGCCACCGCCACGCCCAGCCACAGAGCCCGGTTGAGCAGGATATACTGGCTCAGGGGCATCAGCAGGGTGTTTTTCTCGGCCGCCGTCCAGTAGCGGGTGGTGTAGTAAATAGCCCCCGAGCCGAAGGCATCGAGCATGGCGGCCAGGGTAATGTTGTCGAGGTCGCGCAGGAAGGACTGCGAAATCAGATACGCCACCAACAGCAGCACCGAGCCGATGTAAGTGCTCAGAATATTGCGCGTGAGCGTGGCCAGTGTAAAAAACACCGCGCCGGTAAACAGCACGTTGGGAATCACAAACAGCAGGTAGGGCCACACGTAGTAGCTCAGGTGGTAGGGGCCGAACTTGGTAGCGTCCACGCCCGGCAGCACGCCGCCCAGCGCCACGCCCAACGCAATGCCGGTGAAAACCAGCACGCAAATCACGAAAGAGCCCAAAAACCGCCCGCCCAGGTACCCGGCTTTGGTGATGGGCGTGGTGAAAAACAGCGAATGGGTGCGGTGCTCGAAGTCCCGGTACACCGGGTTGCCCATGATGGCCGAGGTGATGAGCAGGCCAAAGTAGCTGAGCACGGCAATGGCCCCGCTGATGGAATGCGGCGAGTTGACCTTGACGTGCCCGCCGTCGGCGCTGAGGCTGACGTTGACGCCGGAGCCAAAAATGCCGCCGGCCGCCGCCGTCACCAGCGCGCCCATGATGAGCAGAATGCCGAAATATATCCACGTGGCCGGGCGGCGCAGGCGGTATTTGAGTTCAAACAGAAAAATAGGGAGGAACATGAGTTCGTAGGATTTTGCGCGAAGCCGCGCTTCGCGTATTGTGAACAATTGGATTAGCGGAGGCCTACGCCAGCACGGCGGACTTGCGCTCCGCGATTTGCGCGAAGTACACGTCCTCTAAATCCGGGTTCACTTCCTCGAATGTGCCATCGGGCCGGCTGTCGCTCAGCACGTGCACGATGGTTTTGCCCGCGAACAGGCGCGAGCTGATGACGTGGTGCTCGGCCTGCAGGCCGGCCACTTCGTCCTTGTCCACCAGTTTGCGCCACACCTGGCCGCGCAGCTGCTCCACCACCGTGAGCGGGTCGCCGGTGAGGCGCACTTGCCCCTGGCTGATGATGGCCATGTTGCGGCACAAATCCGTGACGTCGCTCACGATGTGCGTGCTCAGAATGATAATGATGTGCTCGCCAATCTCGCTGAGCAGGTTGTGAAAGCGGTTGCGCTCGGCCGGGTCGAGGCCGGCCGTAGGCTCGTCCACAATGATGAGCTTGGGGTTGCCGAGCAGGGCTTGGGCGATGCCAAAGCGCTGCTTCATACCGCCCGAGTAGCCGCCCAGGTTCTTCTTGCGGGCGTTCCAGAGGTTGGTTTGCTGCAGCAGCGACTCCACAATTTCCTTGCGCTGCTTGCTGTTGCCGATGCCTTTGAGCACCGCCAAATGGTCAAGCAGCTCCTCGGCCGACACGCGCGGGTACACGCCGAATTCCTGCGGCAGATAGCCCAGCACGCGGCGCACGCCGTCTTTGTCCTTCAGCACGTCCAGCTCGTCGAGCATAATGGAGCCCGAATCGGCATCCTGCAGCGTGGCAATGGTGCGCATCAGGCTCGACTTGCCGGCGCCGTTGGGCCCCAGCAGGCCAAACATGCCCGTCGGGATGGTGAGGTTCACGTCTTTCAGGGCTTGCACCCCGTTGGCGTAGGTTTTGGATAGATTGGTAATCGTAAGGGCCATGTGTTTTTACAGAAAAAGGAAACAAAAAGATGAAAGCGAACAGATGCGTGGGTACCCGTGCGGGTTGCCTACTTACTCCTACTGGCCAACTCGCTGGCGAGGCCATGGAGGCAAATTGGCGTAAGAAAGCTATTTATTTCAGAACTAGCGCCATCCGGCCAGGATTGGAGTCAGTTTGACTCGCCCATTCCAGCGTGTCGTTCAGCCACTCGGCGTAGTGTTGGGCACTGCCCTGGTCAAGGTTGTTGGGTAGCTCTTGCAGGGCCAGCTGCGCCTGGGCGCGGGCGCGGTCGGCCTCGCCGGCGAAGCGGGCCAGGGCCGCTTCGACGCGGGCAGGTAGGTCGGCGGGCGTGAAGGACGTGACCTGGGCCTGGGCCTGAAACGCACGGGCCGCCGCCAAGTCGTGCTGGTGGGCGGCGGCAAAAAAGGCCGATTCGAGCCAAACGCTGGCGTGCATGGCAGTGGGCATCTGGGCCAGTCGGTCGCGGTAGGCTGCTAGGTGGCGGCCAGCCGCTTCGGTGGCGCCCGCGTCCAGAGCCATCAGGTAGAGGTAATGGTACACGTACAGCTTGAACGGCAGCTCATCGGGCAGGGCCGCGGCAGCTTCCAGCAGCGGGCCCTGCAGCTCGCGGGGCCGCACGCCGGCGATGGAGCGCACCGTGGCCGCGAGCACTGCCAGCTCGAGCTGTCCGGCGGGGCCGTTGCGCCACAAGGCCACCGCCCGCGCCCCATCGGTGCTGAAGCCGCCGAGTTGCATGGGCACCAGCGTGAGCACGACCAATAGTCCCGAAATGCCTCCACTGGCGCCTATCGTTCCCATCAGCACCTGTCCCGCACCCGGAGCCGCGGGCAGCAGCGCAAATAGTCCTATCGCCACGCCGGCCCACACCAAGCTGGCCAGCGGGCCACCCAGCGCAAAGGCGATGAAGCGCCGGCGCAGCTCGTGGTCGTCGGGCGGCACGCTCAGGGCCATGCCGCCGGCAGTGTTCAGGTTTTTATTCCACTCAAAACGAACCCGCCCGGCCTTCTTTTTCCACATAAACGGCCCCACGGCTAGCCAGTAGAACCTAAAGCTTTGCCAGTGCCCGGCCGCCACGTGCCCTAGCTCGTGCAGCAGCACGGCCAGTAGCCAAGCCAGCGGCAGCGAGAGCAGTAGCCCCAGCACTTGCCCCCGGCTCCAGGCACCGCCCGGATGCGCCCAGGCCGGCCCGTACCGAGCCCCCAGCACGCCCACCCCGGCGCCCAACAGCGCACACAAGGCAAAGACAAGCGGTTTGCGGAATTTCTTCATCAAGCAGGGAAGAGCAGAGTCTTAGAAGCTAAACCCGAAGAAACGACACGTCATCAACTTTTGCCTCGGCATTTTCTACCCTCACTTATGAAATAACTTTAATCAATTATTTCACAGCATTTTACCTCGATTATTTTGCCAGAAGAACGGCATACCAATACTACATAACGGCATTTATATATTGGCTTACCCGCCCTGCTTGCTGGCGCCGCCTTTCACGTCGTCGTTCGAGATGGATTTGCGCCGCTTGCCTTGCTGCTCCTGGCCAAACCGGTAGCCAAAGCTCACGCGAATGCCCCGCTGGAAGCCCCGAAACTCCTGCTGCTCGCTAAACGACGGGGTGCTCACCGTGGACCGATAGGCCCAGTAGGCGTTGAATGGGTTTGTGACGTTCACCGTTAGGTCGGCTTTGTCTTTCAGCAGGCCCTTTTTCACGCCCACGGAGTAGTAGAGGTTGGCGGCGCCCCGGCCTTGCAATTCGGGGCTGGGCAGCGAGGCGTAGGCAAACGCCTGCGCCGTGAGGCTCTTGGGGAGTTTGTACGAAGTATTGAAATTCAGGCCCGCCGTGAAGCCCGTGCGCTCGATGCCCAGCGTGGGGCTGCGGCGCACGATGTACTGCACATCGGGGCCGCCGCTGATGTCCCAGCCCTTGGCCGGCTTGGCCGACCCGTAGAAGTTGAGCTGGTAATAGGCGTTGGAGGCTACGTTGGCGTAGGTTTCTTCCGTCACGCCCACCGTGGCGGTGGCCCGGCGCACGCTCTCGATGGCGTTGTCGGTGCGTCGCACCGAGGCCGACACGTTGAGTGAGCCCGCCTTGCCGTTGGTATTGAAGCTCAGCTCGTAGGAGTCAGTCAGCTCGGGGTTGAGGTTGGGGTTGCCGAAGGAAATATTCTGCGGGTCGCCCAGGTTGCGGAAGGGGTTCAGGTAATAGATGTAGGGCCGGGTGATGCGGCGGCTGTAAGCCAGACGCAGGCTGTTCGATTCGCTGATGGCGTACTGGGCGTTGCCGTTGGGCAGCAGCGACACGTAGCTGCGCTCGAAACCCGAGTCCGTGGTCTGGAAGTCGGCCGATAAAGCCGTGCGCTCCAAGCGGCTGCCCAGGCTCACGTTGAGCTTTTTGCTGGGGGCAAACGAGTAAGTGGCGTAGGCCGCCTGCACGTTCTGGTCGTAGCTAAAGTCGGTGGAGCGGCCGGGCAGGCGCACAAAATCAGTGGTTTCGCCCCGGCGCAGGCCGTCCACGTCGGCCACGGAGCCGGTGCGCCGCCAAATGGCCTTGAGGCCTGTTTCCAAGGTTTGCTTCTCACCAAAAGGCTGCACAAAGTCGGTCTGGAAGGTGTATTCCGAGCCGGGCGTGCGGCCGCGGCTGCGCTCGCGGTAGTTGGCCTGCCCGCTTTCCAGCGGCACCGTCGAGTTGTCGAACTGGTCGTAGTCGTAGCCGAAGGTGTTGTCGTTGCGCGAATACTGGCCCAGCACGCTCCATTCACGGCGGGCCTGGGCAAAGGTCTGGGTGTAAGTGCCGGTCACCTCGGCGTTGAGGCCGCTGAACAGGTTGTCGGTGTTGCGGAAGAACAAGCTGTTTTGCGCGGCGTCGGGCGTCGCAAACCGGCTGGCCAACGAGTTGGTGCTCTCGCCGCCGTACCCGTTCAGCGAGCCGGCCAGCGAGAAGCTTTTGCGTTCGCTCACGTCGTAGTCGAGGCCCAGGCTGCCGTAGTAGAAGCCGCCGTTGTTGCGGCCCGCGCTGCTTTGCGTGAGAGTCGAGGCATCCAGCAGGCCGGTTCGCACCCGCTCAAACTCGTTGGGCCCGAACCAGCGCCCCACGCTGCCCGACGAGGTAAAGCCGAATTTGCCCTTTTTGAAGTTGAGCGAGGCGTTGGTGTTGGCGCTCCGGTTGCCGCCCGATACGCCTACCCGGCCATTCACGCCGCGGTCCACCCCTTTTTTCAACACGATGTTGATGATGCCGGCCGTGCCCTCGCCATCGTACTTGGCCGGCGGCGTGGTGATGACTTCGACGCTCTTAATCTGGTCGGCCGGGATGCTTTTCAGGGCATCGGCCAGGTTGCTGGCCATTGTGGGCGAAGGCTTGTTGTTCACCAGGACTTTGAAGTTGCTAGAGCCACGCATTTGCACGTTGCCGTCGCCGTCCACGGCCAGTAATGGGGCTTTGCGCAGCACATCGGCCGCGGTGCCGCCGGTGTTGGTCACGTCCTGCTCGGCGTTGTACACAATGCGGTCGGGCCGCACTTCCACCACCGGCTTCGTGCCGATAACCAGCGCTTCATCGAGCGCGGTACCGGCCGTGGGCAGCCGAAACGTGCCAGCGTCGGTGGCCCCGGCTGTGATGGTGACGGCCCGCGTCTGGGTACCGTAGCCCACGTAGCTGATGCGCAGCCGGGCCGGGCCTGCCACGAGCTTGCTTAGGCTGAAGCGGCCGTTGTCGTCGGCCGCCACGCCCGTGATGGCCTTGTCGTTGGGCGCGGGGGGCAGCAGCACCACCGTGGCATAGGGCACCGGCTGGCGGTTCAGCGAGTCGAGCACCACGCCCGTGATGGAACCGGTACCGGCGGGCGGGGCCGCGGGCAAAGCCGGCTGTTGGGCCCAAACCGGTGAAGTGAAAGCAAGCGCGACGAGCAAAAACGCCAACAGAAAGCGGTAGGAATAGGCCATGTGCAACAGAATGGGTAAAACAGGCTAAGTGAAAAGTGTTATTGAAAGAATAAAAAGTATTGTAAGGAGACTAGAATTAACCTCGTCGTTGCAGGAGGTGCGCTGTATCTTTTCTAGCCAGTTGCAAATCAAGCCGTCAGGTGATGCACCGCTATATATCGCAGCGATACCTTGAATTATTGTATCAATCCGATATTGAATTGAGTTGCAAATGCCAGCTAGCTCGGCTGCGAGTGTGTTGGGAGCGTCAAGGGTTGCTGGCAAATGCCGAGGCAAAGGTCGGCTCCTGCCCCGGGCATACCGCCCTGGTTTATGGTTTGAGGCGTCCCAACCTATGATTTGGGCCGTGTCACTTCGCTGGGCGGGTAGCCCGTCAGCTTCTTAAACACCCGGTTAAAGGTTGACTTTGAGTTGAAGCCGCTCTCCAGGGCCACGCCCACCAACGAGAAATGCGCAAAGCGCGGGTCTGCCAACTTGCGCTGGGCCTCGGCCACCCGGTAGCTGTTCACAAAGTCGTTGAAATTCTGCCCGCAGCCCGCGTTGATGACTTTCGACAGAAAGCCGGGGTTGGTACCCAGGCGCTGGGCCAAGTCGGTCAGGGTCAATTCAGGGGCCAGCCAAAGCTGCTCCGCATCCATGCAGGCCAGTAGCTGTGCTCGTAGCGGTTCCAGGGCCACTGGCAACGGAGTTGCAGCGCGCGCCGCAAGCCCATGCTCAGCGGGTCCAGACGCCGGCAACGCGGATTCGGCATCAAATGGCACGGGCACCAGGCCG
Source organism: Hymenobacter jeongseonensis (assembly GCF_015694725.1). Taxonomy (GTDB): domain Bacteria; phylum Bacteroidota; class Bacteroidia; order Cytophagales; family Hymenobacteraceae; genus Hymenobacter; species Hymenobacter jeongseonensis. Next base: position 694,414 of record NZ_JADQDQ010000002.1, read on the forward strand.
CCGGCGTGCCCAGCGGCGGGTTCCATCGGCCAATTGGGGTTCGCAGTGCCCGGCCTGGAAGCTACCACGCGCATCCCCAACCGCGGCATCGGGCCGGTGGCGGCGTAGCTAGCTTGCAGCCCAACCACCGCCAGTCCAAACACCAGCGCGCCGCGCACGGCAAAGCCGTACCAAATTTCGGGGTTATTGAACGGGCCAAACCAGGCATCGAGCGCCACAAAGCTCAGGCCCAGCCCAAACCCGACTATTAGCACGAGCAGCAAAGGGCGCTGGTTAAGAAAGCGGGGCCGCTCGGCGTCCGAGTAATGGGCAGCCAAGTGCTGCTGGTAGCGGCGGTAGTCGTCCAGCGTCTTAAACCCATAGAGCAAAAGCGACACGTAGCAAACCAAGGCCAGCGGCGTTACCAGGTAATGCAGCAATTCGGCCGCCGTGCCCGGCCGGCCAAACGGCACCGCTCCTGCTCCGTGCTGGTAGCCCAGCCCCAGCACGGCCACGCCCGCAAACAAGCCCACTTGCCCCAACCCCGGCAGCAGGTGCCGCCATGCCCCCGGCTGCCGCAGCGCGGGGTTGGCCAGCACCCGAAAGTAGAGGTAGCACACCGGCGCCAGCAGTAGTTCGGCTGGCCACGGCACGTAGAGCGGGCCGGGCACGGCGGGGTCGATGGGATTGACGCACCAGCCCGCCGCGCTGAGCAGGCATTGCGCCAGCAGGAAAGTGGGCACCAACAGCCCCAACGCCAGCAGCAGCCCCGGCACGGCCCGACGCCGGCCGGCACTGAACCCCAGCAGCACCGCCAAGGCCGCCGCTGGCCCAGCCATGGGCAACAGGAAAACGGAGGAGAACAAAGGAAACAACATCACGGGCCGGGTGCGCCGCCAACGGCCACCCGGCAAAGGAACTGCCCGGCGGCGAATCGGCGGTGTTTAAGCCCGAGAATTTGCGCGGCGGGAACCGCAGGCCCTACCTTCATATCCGCTCTCCTCTGCCCCTGCCATGAACATCCTCCGCAACGTTGACCTGACCCGCGTTTTCTTTGTTGACATCGAAACCGTGCCCGGCCACGCTACCCACGCCGAACTGCCGGCGGCGCACCAGTCGCTCTGGAAGAAATTCTGCGAGAAGCGCCACGCCCGCGAGCTGGCCGACGGCCAGTCGCACGAAGAGCTGTTTGCCAACGGCGGCCTCTACGCCGAGTTCGGCAAGATTGTGTGCATCTCGGTGGGCAAATTCTACCAGCGCGCCGACGAGACGCTCGAGTTCAAGGTAAAGTCCTTTGCCAGCGACGACGAGTGCGAGGTGCTACGGGGCTTTGCCCGGGCCCTGGGCGAGGCCAAACCCTACGGCACCAAGCTGCCCACTGCCACCACCACCCGGCAGCACGACGACGCCAAACGCATCGGCCATTACCTCTGCGCCCATAACGGCCGGGAGTTCGACTACGGCTACCTGGGCCGGCGCATGCTGATTTGCGGACAGGCCATTCCGACCATGCTCGACATTGCGGGCTACAAAGGCTGGGACTTACCCCACCTGCTCGACACCATGGACCTTTGGAAATTCGGGGACTTCAAGGGCACCATTTCCCTGGCCCTGCTGGCCGGCGTATTCGGCATTCCCTCACCCAAAGACGATATCGACGGCTCGCAGGTAGGCCACACGTACTGGACGGAAAAAGACCTCAAGCGCATCGTCACCTACTGCGAGAAGGACGTCATCACCACGGCTCGTGTGTTTCTGCACTACCTCGGCCAGCAAGCGCTGTGGCCCGAAGTGCAGCTCACGCACATGCCCTGGCCCGCGGTGCCCCTGATGCGCATTGCGGCGGTTTAAAGCGTCGTTAGCACCCTCTTCTTTTTACATAGAAAGGGCCGCCCGGTGGGTGGTCCTTTCTGTGGGCCTGACTGCGAGTTTTGTAATAACACCCACGAGCATTTAATATGATTTAACCACTTTTACATTGAATTAACCTGCCCAAATTCGGGGCTTTTTTCGTATATTTAGTAGTCCTCCGTCCTACTATTTTATATATTAAAAGCCATGCAGAATATCTTATACTTGCATTTATTCGTGCCCTGCCTACAGGTGCTGCGGATATTCTGGACCCAGAAAGCCGTGCCCACCACCGGGCTACTTTTCTGCCTGCTCACGGGGTTTGCCCAGCCGGCTGCGGCCGACGCGGGCTTCTACAAAGACTTCGTCATCATCAACGGAACGACTTACTACACCATAACGACGCCGTGCAATGGCCCGGCCTGCCCGCGGCCATTTAGCGGGCTGCGCAACATTGGCAGCTTCGACCGTGGGTCGGGACAGTTGCGGCTGGGCGCCGAAGCCAACACCTTCAATACCAACGGGGACGACGTGCAATCGGTGCAATTATTCTACCGGGTGTACGCGGAAAATGATGCCCCTGGAACGTTTGTGCCGCTGAACCTGGAATTTCAAGCGGCCGGCGCTGATGGCAGCCTCAACAACAAGCGGTGGACCAACACCACCACCAGCCCCAACCTGCTGGCCGCCACCAGCGGCCCCGGCCGCTACGTGCTGGAGCTGTACTTCCAGGGCACCGTGATAGCCGGTAACGGCGCCGCCGACTACGACATTTTCGACCGCGCCCGAAACAACACCACCTACACCACTACCTTCGACGTGACCGGCAGCGTGCCGGTGCAGTGGCTGGGCACCACCAACGACAACTGGTTCACGGCCTCCAACTGGTCGACGGGCACAGTGCCTACCGCGACTACTGACGTCACCGTTGGCTACTTCCAAGGCGGGCGCTACCCCACCATCCGCAGCGGCGTGGCCCAAGTCCGGACCCTGCGCATTGAGGGCAACAACGGGGTGATGGGAGCGCGCAATTTTCTGCAAGGCGGGGAGTTGCGCGTGTTTGGCGACTTCCAAGACCCGCACGGTGGTTTTGGGCAAACCGGCGGCGTATTTACACTGGCCGGCGGCACCCAAACCTTCGACGGAGCCGTCTTTCGCAGCATCCGAATCCAGGGCGGGGGCACCAAAACCCTCACCAACCGCATGGAAGTCACCAACCGCCTCACGTTTGCCGAGCCGGGCGGCGTCCTCGTCACCCGCACCGACAATTCCATTCTCTACAACGTCGACTTGGGCACCAGTGCGCAGGTAGAGGGCGAAAACGAGGACAATTACGTGCTGGGCATCCTGCGCGCCCCCGACCGCCGGCTTGAGCGCTTCGAAACCAATTCCTTCGGCAACATCGGCATCAGCCTGATGGCGGAAGGCGGCAGCCCGGGCACTACGCTGGTCACGCGCCTCACCGGCTTCGTGTACAACGGCGCGGGCAACAGCGTCAGCGTCAAACGGAGCTTCGCCTTCACGCCCGCCAACCCCGACAACCTGGACTTCACCCTGGGCTTTCGCTATCTGACCGGGGAGCTGAACGGCATTCTGGAAAGCAACCTGGTCTTGTTCCGTTCGCTTACGGGCGGAACGCCGTTCCAGAACCTGTCGGCCACCACCGTGGCCAGCAATGTGCTCATACGCCGCAATATTCCTGGCACGCTAGCGGCCGTTTTCACCCTCGGCGACCGCACCGTGCCGCTGCCAGTGACGCTGACTCACTTTACCGCCGTGGCCCAGGGCCCGGATGCTGTCCTGACCTGGGCCACCGCCCAGGAAACCAACAGCCAGGGCTTCGACGTCCAGGCCTCCGACGATGGCACCACCTTCCGCAAGCTGGCCTTTATGCCCTCCGCCACGCCAAACAGCAGCTCCGCTCGCACCTACCAGTACCGCGATGCCGAGGCCAACAAGCCCGGCGTACGCTATTACCGCTTGCGGCAAATCGACCTCGACGGCCAAGAGTATTTCTACGGTCCGAAATCCGTCGCCTTCGGCGCGCCCGCGGCAGTGGCGCTGCGGGCCTACCCCAATCCATTTGCTTCCACCGTCACCCTCGACCTGCAAACCACCGCCGCCGGCCCGGCCACGGTGAGCTTGCTCGACGAAGTGGGCCGCCGAGTGCGCCGTTCGCAGCCGACGCTGCCCGCGGGCACCTCCAGCCTGCAACTCGCGGAACTGCAAGGCTTATCCCCCGGCCTCTACGTGGTGCAGGTACGCTACCACAACGGCCAAACCCGGCACCTGCGGTTATCAAAAGAGCAATGAGGCGCATTTACGACGCTCAGAAAAAAGCCCCGTGCCCTGCCCGGGGCTTTTTGCGTTTGCCACCGCTCCGCGATGGCGCGCCTATCGAGGGCCGATGCGGCGCCGGCCCTCGGACTGGCCCAAACCGAGCGGAGCCTCAACCCTGTTGAAATAAAGTTGGAGCAGCGCGCCCCGCGCCCAAGTATGGCCTTTACCTTTGGCGACAAACACTATAACGAAATCTGCCCAGGTATGCGCCTTTTCTACACCCTTTTGGTAACGACTCTGTGGTGCTGGGCCGGCTGGCAGTGCGCCGCCCAGCAGCTGGACCCCAGCTTTGCGCCCAGCACGCTCACGGGCCCTGGCAACGGCATCTTCGCCGCCCTCAAGCAGCCCGACGGCAAGGTGCTCATTTCCGGAAGTTTTCAGCTGATGAACGGGCAGGCTTCGCCGCGGGTGGCGCGGCTCAATGCCGACGGCAGCCCCGACCTGACATTTCGGGCCCAGGCCGGCAGCGGCCCCAACGGCAACATTACGGCGCTGGCGCTGCAGCCCGACGGCAAGATTCTGCTCGGCGCCGAACATTACCTGACCAGTTACAACGGCGCGCCCGCCCAGAGCCTTCTGCGGCTTAATGCCAATGGCAGCCTGGATACCTCGTTCGGCTCGGGCGGCACCGGCTGGCTGAACGGCGCCATCAGCAGCATTGCCGTGCAGGCAGATGGCCACATCCTGGTGGGCGGCGAGCTGCGCGCCCAGTTCAACGGCCAGCCTACCAAGGGCCTCATTCGGCTGCTGCCCGATGGCCGGCCCGACGCCAGCTTCTCGACTGGCAGCGGCTTTGTTAATTCGACGAGGTCCTATGGCGAAGTGCGAAGAATCATCGTGCAGCCCGATGGCCACATTGTGGCGGCCGGGCAATTTGATAAGGTGGACGGGCAGGCTAGCACGGCCATCGTCCGCCTCATGCCCACCGGTGCCCGCGATGCTTCGTTTGCTTCGCCCCTCGTCGACAATGCCTTAGTATCCGACATGCTGCGGCAGCCCGACGGCAAAATCCTCGTCGGAGGCAACACGCTGATGGGACCTGCCAACGGAGCCAGCATGGTGGCCCGCCTGCTGCCAACCGGCGCCCTCGACCCCGCTTTTTCCAGCGTTTCGTTCAGCGGCGCGGTCCTGGGCCTCGGCCTGCGGGCCGATGGCAGTGTGCTGGTTTCGGGTGCGTTCAACGTTTTTGGCGGGCTCAACCGAAATGGCCTGGCCCGGTTGAGCCCGGCCGGCACGGTCGATGCCACTTTTGCGACCAATGGCGGTGCTTACGCCATCATGAATGTTGTAGAGCTCACCAATGGCAACTACCTGGCCGCTGGCTTTTTCACCGATTTTGGCGGGGTGAGCAACAGCGGCTTAGCGCGCCTGCTGCCTAATGGAACGGCCGACGCCACCTATTCCCTACTGCTGGAGACCATCGCCAATGCCAAGATTACGCCGCAAAACAACGGCCAGCTCGTGCTGAGTGCCCCCCAAACCACCTTCTTTAACGGGCGGGACGTGAGCAGCCAGAGCTTTCTGAACTTTCACCGCATCAACGCCAACGGCACCTACAACTCGCCGCTAACACTTCCGCCCGGCTCTCCCCGCCCCAATGGTGGCGAATATTCTTATACCGCCTTCCCGCAGGCCGACGGCACGTTCTACGCCACGTATCAAAACACCGACAGTACCGTGGTGGTGCGCCGCATCCTGGCCGATGGCACTTTCGACCCGGCTTTTGCCGCAACGGTTCTGCAGTGGAAATACCAGTATCCATTGCTGGGGGCCAGCGTCGCGGTGCATCCGGGCGGCGGCCTGCTGGTGGCTGGCGACTTCTATCGGGTGAATGGCCAGCCTCGGAAAATGCTGGCCCGCTTGCAGGCCGATGGCACGCTGAACACGCAGTTTGCGCCGCCGACTTCCGCCGTGTGGCAGGTGCCAACAGTGGGCACCGGCAATACGGCCGGCTTCCGGCAGCCCCTGGGCTTGGCCAATGGCCAGACCTTGGTGCTGTGGAACGATGCCACCCGCAGCTACATAGCACGCCTTAGCCTAAACGGCACCGTCGACAATACCTTTTCGATTGGCACGGGGGGCGGCCCAAACTCGTTGTTCAACATCTTGCCCTTAGCCGGGGGTAAAATTCTGGTTAACGGCGATTTCACCTCTTTCAATGGCCATGCCGCGCCCTTTGGCCTGCTCCGGCTGCTGCCAAACGGCACCCCCGACGCGAACTTCACGGCGGCCAACGCCGCTTCGACTTTCGCCGAGCAGCCCGATGGTAAGCTGACGGTAGTAGGCCCCGGCGCCACGGCGCAAACCCAACGCCTAGCTCGCTTCACCGCCACCGGCAGCCTCGACCCGACTTTTCAGCCCGTAGTGGTCGGGAATGAATCGTTCTCGCCCGCGGCAACGGCGGTTTGTCTGCAGCCGGGCACCAATGCCATGATACTCAGCGGCGACTTCACCAGCGTAGCCGGCCAGCCGCGCTTCGGGCTGGCCCGCCTCATCAACACAGTCTTGGCTACGCGCGGAGCCGCTACTCCTCCCCTGGTTGAGGCATTTCCCAACCCAACGCATGGCTGGCTGCAGCTACGCCTGTCTGCCCCCCCCACGGGCCCGCTCACCCTCACCGACCTGCAGGGCCGGGTGATACGGCGCTGGCTGCCGGCGCAGGTAGGAGCTGGCGTGTCGGTAGCCGGGCTGGCCCCGGGCATCTATGTGCTTCGCATCTCCACAGCCGCTGGCACCAGCCAGCAGCGTATTGCCGTAGCGCCGCCGCAGTAGCCGCACGAACGCGCCGGATAAGACAACGCCGGCTTTCCTAGTGGAAAGTCGGCGTTGTGGTTACTTATGCAAGGGGCTGTCTCAGTTGTTCAGCGTGGCCAGGTCAATTACGAAACGATACTTCACGTCGCCTTTCAGCATGCGCTCATAAGCTTCGTTGATGTCCTTGATGTCAATCAGCTCGATGTCGGACATAATGTTGTGCTCGGCGCAGAAGTCTAGCATTTCCTGGGTTTCGGCAATGCCGCCGATGAGCGAGCCCGCAATGCGGCGGCGCTTCCCGATGAGCAGAAACGCGTGCAGCTGAGGCGCTTCGGGTGGCACGCCCAGCAGAATCATGGTGCCATCGCGGCGCAAGAGGCCCACGTACTGGCCCAAGTCGAGCGGAGCCGATACGGTGTTGATGATGAAGTCAAAGTAGTTGCTCACGCTTTTCAACTGCGCGGCGTCCTTGGTTACCACAAACTTGTGGGCGCCCAGGGCTTTGGCATCGGCTTCCTTGCCGGGCGAGGTGCTGAGCACCGTGACTTCGGCGCCCATGGCCGCGGCCAGCTTCACGGCCATGTGGCCGAGGCCGCCGAGGCCCATCACGCCCACGCGGTGGCCGGCGCCCACGTTCCACTGCCGCAAGGGCGAGTAGGTGGTGATGCCGGCGCAAAGCAGCGGAGCAACGCGGGCCGGGTCCAGTTTGTCGGATACTTTCAGGGTGTACTGCTCGTCTACCACAATCTGGTTGGAGTAGCCGCCGTAGGTGGGCTGGCCGGTGCCTTTTTCGCGGCCGCCGTAGGTGCCCACCATGCCCACTTCACAGTATTGCTCAAGGCCTTCCTGGCAGCTGGGGCAGGTTCGGCAGGAGTCGACCATGCAGCCCACGCCGGCCATATCGCCCACTTTGAAGTTTTTGACGTGGTCGCCCACTTGCGTGATGCGGCCCACGATTTCGTGGCCCGGCACCATCGGGAATACGGAGCCGCCCCACTCGTCGCGCACTTGGTGCAGGTCGGAGTGGCACACGCCGCAGAATTGAATGTCGATGAGCACATCGTGCGGGCCCACGTCGCGGCGCTCAAAATTGAACGGTGCGAGGGGCACGCTGGCGGCCGGGGCCGCGTAGGCTTTGGTAGGAAGCATTGTAAGAGAAATTATTAGTGTTGAATTAGGAGCTGGCACCAAGTCGGCACCGTTGGCGCAAGGCTTGAATACCTAGAAGCAGGAAGTGGGCTAACCGCACCGGTTGGCGAAGGTTTGCGGGGGAGGCGCCAAAAGCGCGGGGTATCTTTGCGGCAGTATCCTACGCATTGCGCTATGTCCCTTACCCCCGCTCATTTGTTTCTTACCTCGCTGGGCCGCCTGCGGCTGATTGGTTTTCTGGAAGGAGTTTCGTTGTTGGTATTGCTGGGCATTGCCATGCCGCTGAAGTATCTGGCGGGGCAGCCCACGGCGGTGCGCTACGTGGGCATGGCGCACGGCGTGCTGTTTGTGCTATACGTGCTGCTGGTCGTTCAGGTGGCCATTCAGTACCGGTGGTCCTTGGGCAAGACGGCCCTGGCGCTGGTGGCGTCCGTGTTTCCGTTCGGCACCTTTTGGGCCGACCGGCGCCTATTCCACTAAAAACAGCCTTTTGCAGGCAAGCTGAGATTCCTCGGGAACAGGCCCACTCAGACAGCCGCAGCCGATACGGGCGCAGCGGGTGTGCCCTGCGCCAGCGCCGCGTCCACCATGGTTCGCATTCGCTTCAACGATTCGCGGGCAAACTTGCGCTGAAGCATCCGCCCAAACAACTTGAAACCAATCCAATAGAACGGGTTGCGAATCTGTCCGGACTGCGACACGGCGTGGATGCGAAACTGCACCGCGCCGGTGTTCAGGTTTTTGTGAATGGTGAAATCAATCTGCCCGCGCTCGAAGTGGCCTTCGAGGGTGCGGTAGCCGTAGCCCCACACCCGCTCGGGGCCGTTGGGGGTGTCGCGGGCGGCCTCGTCGGTCACGCCGCTCACCCGCACGCCAAAGTAGAATTTGAAGAACAGGAACTGCGCCCGCAGCACCATGATGCGCTTTTCGAGCGGGCCATCGGGTGAGAAAATGCCGGTAATGAGGTCGGGCGGCGGAAAGGCGTAGCGCTGCAACACGTCCTGTGCCGCCGCGAAGGAGCCGGCCGCGGCGGGCGGTCCAGGGGCTTCGGCCGGCAGGTCGGTTTCGTAGTCATCGAGGCGCCAGCCGGTTTCGGTGGTGTACTCGCTCTGGCGGCTGAAATCGTAGTTGACTTCGGTGTTGGCGTAGGTCTCGAGGCGGGCTTTCTGCTGCTCCCACAGCGGCGGCGCGGCGCTGGTGACCGGGCCGGGCACGGCAGGACTACGCATGGCGCTCGTGGTCATGGGAGCCGGTTTCGTTTTGGGTGTGGGTTTCCACGGTCACGTCGCTCAGGGCCTGGCCGCCGCTGGCCGCCGCCACGCGCCGGCAGAACTCGACCCACGTAGCTTCCTGCACACGCTTGCCGATGCCGGTGGTGTTGTAAGCGAAGGCCACCAGCCCGTCGCGGGAGCGGGCCCGCGAGCGGATTTCGAACCGCAGCACGTCGGGCGACTCGTCTAGGTAATGCGCCTCAAAATGAATGCGGCCCGCCTCCGGGTGGCCTTCCAGGGTAATAAATTCGAAGAACGTGGCGCCTACTTCGGTCACGCGCACGCAGCCATTCCAGGGGCCGAGGATGGTAATTTCAAATTCTTCGCCTACCCGCAGGCCGTTTTCCGAGCCTTCTTTTTTCTGGAAATCGGCCAGCAGTTCGGGTGCAAACCGGGCGACGTCGGCCTGGACTTCGGCCATCAATTGGGACGGCGTGAGGCGCGGCCGGGCCACGTCAATGAAGTAACGACGTTCCAGCCACGGCCCGGAACCGGTAGCGGCGGGCTGCTCAGCATGATGGGGATTGGCCACGGGAAGAGGGATAATTTTCGAATGAGGAGGGATGCGTCGGAAGCAAGCACGACTTTCCCGTATACGCCATTTGCCGGCGCCGGGTGGATTTCGCCCCGCCGCATTCTTCATATTTATACCGTTCTCCTCCTGATGGCCTACTACCGCCCGCCCGGCCCCCCACCCGACCCCGTTCTGGTGCAGTCCCTCACCCAGCAGCAGCACGAAATGCGCCTGCGCGTGCGCGCCGAGCCCCTGGCGCAGGAGCCGCGCCTCATTGCGGGCTGCGATTCGTCGTTTCCCACGCCCGATACCATTCTGTCGGTGTTCGTGGTGCTAAAATTCCCTTCCCTGGAGTTGGTGGAAAAGGTATACAACTACGGCCCGGTGGATATGCCTTACGTGCCCGGCTTTCTTTCCTTTCGCGAAGCGCCCAACGTTATTCACACCTTCGCCAAGCTCGAAAATAAGCCCGATGTGATTATGGTGGACGGGCACGGCATTGCACATCCGCGCCGCATGGGCATTGCCGCGCACCTCGGCGTGTTGCTCGACATGCCCACTTTTGGCGTGGCGAAACAGAAATTGACGGGCACTTTCCAGGAGCCGGGCATCGAGCGCGGCAATATCATGCCCCTCACCGACGCCCGAACCGGCGAATTGATTGGCCAGGTTATTCGGAGCAAAGACAAGGTGCTGCCGCTGTTCGTGAGCCCCGGCCATCGCTGCGACCAAGCCACTGCCACCCGCCTCACCCTAGCCTGCCTGCGCGGCTACAAACTACCGGAACCCACCCGCCTGGCCGATTATTGGGCCGAGCAAATCAAGAAAGAAGTGCGGTGATTTCACCCTATTTATCTGTCATGCTGAGCGGAGCGAAGCATCTTATCTCCGAGGAACGATTCGCCTCAACCTGATAAGATGCTCCGCTCAGCATGACAAGATTTTAGACCAAGTGAATTTGAGGCAATAATGACGTTAACTCCTCGAGTGAGGTAATGGCACTGGGCACGCCACCCAATAGCTTCGCCACCGCTTGATAAACGAATTGTGCCCCGCCACCCTGCGCCAGCACACCAGCGTCTAGCGGCAACTGCTGCGACTTGGAGAGTTTCTGGCCCGCGGCATCCGTCATTAGCGGATGGTGGAAGAACTGAATGCGCGCCGCGTTAAAAGGTGCCGTTTCCGAGAGCTGTCCGGCCAACCAGAGCTGCGCGGCCGTGCTGGGCTGCAAATCCAGGCCGCGCACCACCAAGGAGGTTCCCAGGCGCAAGTCGTCCACCACCGAGGCTACTTGGTATGCCGCCACGCCATCCTTTTTGCGCACTACAAAATCTGGCATCAGCGCGCCAAGCGGCACGTTGGCATTTCCCTGCCAGGCATCGGCAATTGATATGATGGTATCCGCTGGTACCCGGGCCCGCCAGGCGGCGCCAGGAGTTTCGAGCGACACGGGGGCTTCGGGGCCGCCGGTTCGGGTGCGCTGGCTGGCGTGCACGAGGCCGGGTTGCTGCGCCAAGCGGCGCAATACAGCATTGTACTCAGGCAAGTGCAGGAGTTGGGAATGGTGGCGCAGGAAGTCGTCGGGCCCGGTGGGGCCTTGGTCATAGTCGAGCCCCAGCCAGTCGATTACCCGAAAAATATTGTCGAGGTACGCCGGCCGCAGGCGGGCGCGGTCCAGGTCGTCGATGCGCAGGTGCAGCACGCCTCCGGCCTGCCGCGTGAGCAGCCAGGTGAGCACAAAATTCACGGCGTTGCCCAGGTGCAGGTAGCCGCTGGGCGTGGGCGCCAGCCGCGAGATGACACGGCCTTGCTCAGTCATTTTCAAATAAAAAGCATTTTACAACGGCCATATACTTTGCTGAAGGACAACCCGGTATCCATCGGGGTCTTCGAAGGTGCGGCCATGCTCGTCCCAATAGGGATTATAGGAACGCACGGGTGAATAGCCGCTGTCCACCATTCGTTGTACGCCGGCTTGCCAGTCTAAGGCATCGGGGAAATAGAATACCAACAAATTGTCGGCCGTAGTGGCCCGCCCCACGCGATGGCCAACTTGGTGCGTAAATTCAAAGTGGTAGGGCCAAGCCGGATGACCCAGCATTACGCCGTCAAAGCCGTTGTGCCCGGAAAAGGAACTTAGGCGCTGCAGCCCCAGACCCTGGCAGTAAAAATGAACTACGGCTGGTAAATCATCGGTGGGCCGGGCCACACGCAGAATTGGAGACATCGGAATGAAACAAGGAAGAAGGTGGTACAAACCTAAACGCTCACACCAAAAGGACACGTTCTATTGGCTATTGAGTCCCGCCAACCCCCTGAAAAGCATTCCAACGGCAGAAGTTCAAGGAATACAGCGGAGCCTTACCGGTCCGTGCGTAAGTTTGCGGTCAATTTGCGAGGCGGTTCTCCTGCCCCGCAACGCGCCCAACCCGCTCGTTCATGCTGACTGCTGTACTGCTTTTCCTCCCGCTAGCTGCCGCTTTGCTGCTGCTATTCATCAAGGGAGCCGCCGCCCGTGCCCTGGCCCTGGGCGCTTCGCTTCTCGAATTTGGTTTGGCGGTGTATGCCGCTTTCGCCTTCAAAGCCACCGGCACGGTGGCCTTCAACCTCAACTACGCCTGGATTTCCTCGGCCGGCATCAACTTCCACCTCGGCCTCGATGGCTTGAGCTTGCTGTTGGTCCTCCTCACCACGTTCCTAGTGCCGCTGATACTGCTGTCGGCATTCAAGCATAAGTACGACAATCCCTCGACCTTCTACGCGCTGGTGCTGTTCATGCAAACGGGCTTGCTTGGCGTGTTCATGTCGCTCGATGCCTTCCTGTTTTACTTCTTCTGGGAAGTCGCCCTGATTCCGATTTACTTCCTGGCTGGCGCCTGGGGCGGCGAGCGCCGTGTGGCCGTCACCCTCAAGTTTTTCCTCTACACCGTAGTGGGCTCGCTGCTGATGCTGGCCGGCTTCGTGTACCTCTACCTGCAAACCGGACCCGCCGCTGGTTCACTAGCCCAGCACTCTTCGGAGCTGTCGGCGTTCTACAGCCTTAAGCTGAGCGCGGCCGAGCAGTCGTGGCTGTTCTGGCTGATTTTCGCGGCCTTCGCCGTGAAAATGCCCATCTTCCCCTTCCACACCTGGCAGCCCGACACCTACACCGAGGCGCCCGCCCCGGCCACCATGCTGCTCTCGGGCATCATGCTGAAAATGGGCATTTACGGCACCATGCGCTGGTTGCTGCCGGTCCTGCCGCTGGGCGTGAGCCAGTGGGGCTTTCTGGTCGTCATTCTCTCCGTCATCGGCATTATCTACGGGGCCATTATCGCCATCCGGCAGCGCGATTTGAAGCGGCTCATTGCCTATTCGTCGCTCTCCCACGTGGGCCTGATGGCGGCCGGCGTGTTCTCGCTCACCCAAATTGGCCTGCAGGGCGTTGTCATTCAAATGCTGGCCCACGGCGTAAACGTAGTGGGCATGTTCTTCGTGGCCGATGCCATTGAGCGCCGCACCGGCACCCGCTACATCCCGGATTTGGGCGGCCTTACCCGCCGCACGCCCATCCTGTCGGTGTGCTTTCTGGTGATGCTGCTCAGCACCGTGGCCCTGCCCCTCACCGGCGGCTTCGTGGGCGAATTCCTGCTGCTGGCCGGCGTGTACCAATACAATGCCTGGGTAGGCGCCGTGGCCGGTCTCACCATCATTTTCTCAGCCGTGTACCTGTTGCGCATGTTTCAGCGCGTGATGCTCGGCCCCGATTCCGCATTCTCTGAAACCATCACCGACCTCACCGGTAGCGAGCTGTTGATACTCGTGCCACTCATCGCGCTGGTGTTCTGGCTGGGCCTGTTCCCGAATTCATTTCTGCACATCTCGGAGCCAGCGGTGATTAATCTTCTGTCACTGGTTGGGCGGTAGTTTTTAGTGGATGACCGGTCCAACGCCTGTCATCTTGAGCTTGCGAAGGACCTTATCAAGCTCACACAGATTTGAAGTAGTAATTCAACGGAGCGGCCTTGATAAGGTCCTTCGCAAGCTCAGGATGACAGTTTCTCGCTGTTGTTCCGACTCCCAGTAAGCCCATGACCTCCATCATTCTTCTCTCCATCTTCGGCATCCTCAACCTGTTCATGGGCTTCATGCGCTCGAACAAGGTGCTGCTGCCCGGCGCCATGCTGCTCTTGCTGGCTGTGTTCGGGGCCAACTTGGCCGACTGGAACGTGGTGCACGCGCCGTATTTCAACAACATGCTGGTGGTGGACAACTACACGGTGGCCTTCACGGGCATCGTGGTGCTCACGACCATTGTGCTGCTGCCCTTCTCGCGCAGCTACGTGGTGGCCGGCGAAACCAACCTGGCCGAATACTACGCCCTGCTGCTTTTCTCGCTAGTGGGCGCCGTGATGATGATTGGCTACAACCACCTCATCATGCTTTTCGTGGGCATCGAAATCCTGAGCATCAGCATGTACGTGTTGGCGGGCTCTAGCAAGCGCGATTCGCGCAGCAACGAGGCCGCTCTGAAATACTTCCTCATGGGCGCCTTTGCTACGGGGATTCTGCTCTTCGGCATTGCGCTGCTTTATGGAGCTACCGGCACCTTCGTGCTTTCGGACCTGGCCGGCGCAGTGGCCGCGCCCGAGAATGCCAGCCTGCAGCCGATGCTATACATCGGCATTTTGATGATGATTATCGGTATCGGCTTCAAGGTTTCGGCCGCGCCCTTCCATTTCTGGACGCCTGATGTGTACGAAGGCACGCCCACCTTCTTCACCGCTTTCATGAGCACCGTGGTGAAGACGGCCGGTTTTGCCGCCTTCCTCAAGCTCTTGGCCGTGGCCCTGCCCGGTGCCCAGGGCTTCTGGCTGCCTACCATTCAGGCCATGTGCGCCCTCACGCTGCTGCTGGGCAACGTGGGCGCCGCCGTTCAAACCAGCACCAAACGCATGCTGGCTTATTCCAGCGTGAGCCACGCCGGCTACCTGCTCATCGGCCTCGTGGCCAGCCGGGGCAATCTCACCGGCGATGCCGCCAGCGGCATTTTCTTTTACTCTCTGGCTTATTCCATCGCCACCATTGCCGCCTTCGGGGTGCTGAAACTGGTGGCCGACCACCGCCAGCGCGACGACTACGCCGCCCTCAACGGCCTCGGCAAAACCAACCCGCTGCTAGCTTTCAGCATGACGGTGGCCATGCTCTCGCTGGCCGGCATTCCGCTCACGGGCGGCTTCTTCGGTAAGTTTTTCCTGCTGGCCGCCGCGGCTGGGCAGGGCTACATTGGCCTCGTGGTATTTGCCGTGATAATGAGCATGGTGGGTTTGTACTACTACCTGCGCCCCCTCATTGCCATGTACCTGCGCCCTGCTGAAGAAGGCGCCACGCCGGTGCCCGTCGATGGCATCCAGACCGCAACGCTGGCGCTGCTGGCGCTGTTGAGCATCGTGCTCGGCATTGTTCCTGGCTTCCTGAGCGGCATTCTGTAGGCCGGGCTCATCTCAACCGCTTAAACGCAAAGAGTCCTCGCTACTTCAAGCAGCGGGGACTCTTTGCGTTTAAGCGGGTTTTTCAGATTACGGATTCGTCGACCACATGCCGGCTTCTTTGATGAAGATACGGCGGTTCAATTTCAATTGCGAAACGATGAACTCGGCCAAATCCTCGGGCTGCATCACCTTTTCGGGGTTGCCATCGGTGAGTTTGTTTTCCAGCGCCAGTGGCGTAGCCACAGTGCTGGGTGTGAGCGCCGACACGCGGATGTTGTGCTTGCGCACCTCCTGCATCAGCGCCTCGGTAAGGCCGAGCACGGCAAACTTTGAAGCGCTGTAGGCACTGCTACCGGCCGCGGCGCGTTGGCCGGAGGTGGAGGAAATATTGATGATATCACCGGTTTGGCGCGAAATCATGTCCGGCAGCACGGCGCGGGTCACGTAGTAAGTGCCCAGCACATTCACCTGGATTATGTGCTCCCACTGCTCGGGCTCCATCTCCAAAAACTTCGCGAAGTGACCAATGCCGGCGTTGTTGATAAGGATATTAATCGGGCCGAGTTCCTTGTGAATTTTGGCCACGGCCACGTTTACGGCGGTGCGGTCGGCTACGTCGGCTACGGCCGTGGCGGCGGTGCCCCCGGCGGCAATGATTTCGGCGGCGAGTACTTGCAAGTCGCTATCGGTACGGGCCAGAAGGCCCACTTGCACGCCTTCGGCGGCGAGGGCGAGCGCCACGGCGCGGCCAATGCCTTTGCCGGCACCGGTTACCAGGGCGACTTTTCCTTGCAGAGATTCCATAAATAGTAAAATTGAAGAGAACGAAAGAGGCTCTACAACTTCAATACGCAGGAAATGTTAGCGGGGGCGAAAAACAACAACTAAGACACAACACCTCGCTGCTTGACTGCCGTCCAGTTCGCATTTAATTCTTCAGGTGCTTGGTGAAGTCGCCGTACATCACCCAGTTCTCCCAGTTTTTGCGGTGGGGCGCCACTTTGCCGCGCAGGTACTTTTCAATCATGAGGCCAGCGGCTGGGGCGGCGCTGGTACCGCCAAAACCGCTGTTTTCAATAAACACGGAGATGGCAATCTGGGGATTATTGACAGGCGCAAAGCCGGCGAACGTGGCGTGGTCGAAGCCGTGGGGGTTTTGCACAGTGCCGGTTTTGCCAGCCACCGAAATGCCAAATTGGGCCAATGAGGCCAGGTTGCCGGTGCCACCGTTGCCGTCCACCACCTGCATCATGCCGGGGATGATGTGCTTAAACAACGTGGTATCGACGGCCGTGTAGTGCCGCTCGCGGTACTGCGGCAGCGGCCCGCCGTTGCCGATGCTGCGCACAAAATGCGGCGTGTAGTACCAGCCGCGGTTGGCGATGGTGGCCAGCACGTTGGCCATTTGCAGACCCGTGATGCCGATTTCGCCCTGCCCGATGCTCAGCGAATACACGTTGCGGTAGCTCCAACGGTGCTGGCGGTTTTCTTTTTTGTTGAAGAACTTCTTGTCGTAGAATTCCGGCGACGGAATAAGGCCGCGCTTTTCCTGGCTCATGTCCACACCCAGTTTTTCGCCGAGGCCGAACGACTTCACCATTTTCTGCCACTGCCCCAGGCCAATACGGGCGTCGTCGTACTTGTTGGGCGCCTGGCCGCGCACCACTGCCGCCTGCAGCACTTGGTAGAAATACGGGTTGCAGCTTTGCTTGATGGCAATGCTCACGTTGCTGGGCCGCTCGTGGCGGTGCGTGCAGCGCACCAGCCGCTGGTTGCACTCAAACGGCGTGTAGGGCGTCACCACGCCCAATTGCAGCGCCACCAGCTCATTCACCAGCTTAAACACCGAGCCTGGCGGGTACGTGGCCATCAGGGGCCGGTCGAACAGCGGCCGGTTGGGGTCGTTCAGCAAGGCCATGTAGCGGTTGCCCGAGCCTTTGCCCGAGAGAAGTTTCGGGTCATAATGCGGGGCCGATACAAAGGCCAGAATTTCGCCCGTTTTGGGGTCGATGGCCACGATGGAACCGCGCCGCCCGGCCAGCAGCTGCTCTCCGTAGGCCTGCAACTCAGCGTCGATGCTCAGGTGCAAGTCCTGCCCCGCCACCGACAACGTATCGAATTCCCCATCCCGAAACTTGCCTTTTTCGATGCCGCGCACGTTCACCATTTTGTACTGCACGCCGCGCCGGCCCATCAGCGTTTCCTCGTAATAGGACTCCAGGCCCGAAATGCCCACGTTTTCGCCGGGGCGGTACTTGGCGTATTTCGGTTTTTCGAGGAAGGCGGGCGTGATGGCGCCCACGTAGCCCAGGGCGTGCGCCAGGTTGGGTGTGCGGTAGGCCCGCGCCATGCGCGCCTGAATGCGAAAGCCCGGAAAGTCGCTCAGCCTATCCGAAATAGCGGCCAAATCCGGCGTGGTCAGGTTCTGTACCACCGGCGACGGCTTGTTGCGGGAGTATTTTTTGGCCGCCCGCAGGCTGCTGCGCAAGTCTTCAAGCGGAATTTGCAGCAATTCGCAAAAGCGGGCCGAGTCGAGCTGCTGCACTTCGCGGGGCACTACCATCAGGTCGTACACGGGCGTATTCTGCACCAGCAGCTCATTTTTTCGGTCGTAAATCAACCCCCTATACGGCGTTTGCACCAGGCGCTGCAGGGTATTTTTATCGGCCGCTAACTTATACGTGCCATCGAGCACCTGCATGAAAAACAGCCGGGTCAGAAAAATGAGGGCCACCACGAGAAATATGCCTTGCACGACGTATTTGCGGCCTTCCAGGTATTGCATTGTCTACTTCCAATAATTATTAAACCGTCGCATCAACCGTCATGCAGAGCGGAGCGAAGCATCTCGCTCGGAGTAACTAGTGGTGTTACGCGAGATGCTTCGCTCCGCTCTGCATGACGTTTTTTTGCAACCCGCTGCCTGAGACTGTCTGCTTATCCTCAATTCCGTCCACGGCGCACGGGGAAGAACAGTAACTGCACAATCAACAGCGCGAGGGTGGTAAAGAGTGCGCTGACCAACATTTTTCCCATCGTGAGGCCTAGGTGCCGGAAACTACCCAGCTCCAGCAGGAAAAACGCCGCGTGGTGCATCATCACGAGCAGCGCCATGTACACGCTGAACCACTGCCAGCCCATTTGGTGCACGTTCACCGAATCGGCGCTGTCGTAGCCATCGCGCGGCGTGAGCAGCCGCAGCACCCACGGCCGCAAAAAGCCCAGCAGCACCGCTGCCGCGGCGTGCAACCCGCCCGTGTCATAAAAAATATCAATGGTGAGCCCCATGGCAAAGGACAGCACCAACTGCACCACGATGGGCGTGCCAATAGGCAAAAACAGCAGAAAGCCCAGGTAGAAAAAGCACCAGCCCAAATCGAAGAGCACCAGCCGGCTAATCAGCAGCACGTGCACGCCGGCGTAGAGGGCGAAGCGTAATATCTGGACGAGCAAAAACCGTAATCCACTCATGGGCGGGGGGCTCCTTCCCGTGGCACGCCCGCGCGGGCTTCTACGGTGTCGCGCTCGGCTTTGGGCTGGCTGGTCACGACGTATACGTAGGTAAGATTAGCAAAATTGACTCCCAGTTTCACCCGCACCGTCCAGAAATTTTTGTCGGGTTCCTTGACAAAAGAATCGATGGTCCCGATGAACACGCCCTCTGGAAATACCGCGTTGTACCCCGACGTCACCACCGTATCGCCTTTCACCAACCGGGTTTCGCGCAGCACGTTGTCGAGAATGGCGTGGGTGGGGTCATCGCCCAGCCAGCGGATGGTCCCGAAGGTACCGTCGCGCTTGATTTTCGAAGCCACGCTGGTTTTAGAATTCAGCAAGCTGGTGACCGTGGCGTAATGCTCGCTCACCACCTTCACGCGGCCCACCACACCGTTGGCCGCAATCACGCCCAAGCCAGGACGCACGCCGTTGGCGCTGCCCACGTTCAACGTGAGGTAGTTATCCACATTACGGAGCATATTGTTGATAACCCGGGCCGGAATAAGTGGATAACTCGGGTCGCGGGCCGCAATGGGCTGCTGGCCGAGCAGTATGGTATCCGGCCGGGCGGCGGGCCGCTGGTACCGAATTCGCTTCAACGAATCGGTGCGGACCGGAGGCAGGGCCACCGAATCCGCTTCGCGACCCACCGAATCGGGCGGGTAAAGCTGCTGGCGCAAGCTGGCATTTTCCACCGCTAATTGCTGGTTCATTTCGGCCAAATGGAAATAGTCCGCAATCTGGGTGCGGCGCTCCAATACCACGCCGGCGTATTTATTAGCCGAATTAAAAAACGCCGCCCGCTGGTACGAATTATTGGTAATAAATAAATACAGGCTAATTATTTCCAACAAGCCAAATACCAACGCCCCGCGGAAGCGAAATAGAAATAGAAATAAATTCCGCACGGGGTTTAATTAATTATCGGAAAGCGTCTGTTAGTAGAACGTCATGCTGAGCGTAGCCGAAGCATCTCTCCCGCAGTAGTAAATGATTACTAACTCGGTAGAGATGCTTCGACTTCGCTCAGCATGACGTTTTTTCTTCGTACTAAAAATTACGTCAGCAACACGCCTTTAAATGCTTGGATGTCCTTAATGGCTTTGCCGGTGCCGCGCACTACGGCGCGCAGTGGGTCCTCGGCAATGTGAATCGGCAGTTTGGTTTTGGCGGCCAAGCGCTTGTCGAGGCCGCGCAGCAGGGCGCCGCCGCCGGTGAGATGAATGCCGTTTTCGTAAATGTCAGCCGACAATTCGGGCGGGGAAATTTCCAGCGCTTTCAGTACGGCTTCTTCGATTTTGGCCACTGATTTATCGAGGGCAATGGCAATTTCCGAGAAGGTTACTTTAATTACTTTCGGAATGCCCGTCATCAGGTCGCGGCCGCGCACTTCGTGGTCGGGCGGCGGCACGTCGAGTTCGGTAAGGGCCGCGCCTACTTCAATTTTGATGCGCTCAGCCGAACGCTCGCCGATGAGCAGGTTGTGCTGGCGGCGCATGTAGTCCAGAATGTCCTGGTTGAAGACGTCGCCGGCCGTTTTGATGGACTGGTCGCACACGATGCCCGACAAGGCGATAACGGCAATCTCCGTCGTGCCGCCTCCGATGTCGATAATCATCGAGCCCACCGGCTGCTGCACGTCGATGCCGATGCCGATGGCCGCGGCCATCGGCTCCTGAATCATCCAGACTTCTTTGGCCCCGGCGTGCTCGGCGGAGTCCCGCACGGCGCGCTTTTCTACTTCGGTGATGCCCGACGGGATGCAGATGACCATGCGGTGCGAGGGCTGAAACAGCCGGTTCCGCGTGTCAATCATTTTAATCATGCCCTTTATCATTTCCTCGGCGGCGTGGAAATCGGCAATTACCCCGTCCTTCAGCGGCCGGATGGTGCGGATGTTGTCGTGCGTTTTCTCGTGCATCTGCTGGGCCTGGCGGCCCACGGCGATGACTTTATTGGTGGTGCGGTCTTTGGCGATGATGCTCGGCTCATCCACCACGATTTTGTCGTTGTGAATGATGAGCGTATTAGCCGTACCCAGGTCAATGGCTATGTCGCTGGTCAGGAAATTAAAGAAACCCATTGAGTTAGCTGCAATAAGGCGAAGCCCCGGCGTTAGCCCGGGCAAAATAATGGGCAAAGGTACGGAAGGTTTTGGCGGGCCCGACGAATGGATTTATGGCATTTTAGGAAGAAGCCAGCTCGGCTTTGCCCGCGCAACCAAGCCAAACGCAGCCGCCCGGCTTTTCATTGTAGCCGGCTCCGAAAAGTCCTGTATTTTATTTTGAATAATAAAAAGCCCCGACACTAAGCAGCACCGGGGCTTTTGATAATTTGGAGTTCCAAGCTGAGCCGTTCTGCCTCGGCCTGGCAATCCCTGGTTCTACTTAGTGCTTGAAGTGGCGCACGCCGGTCAGCACCATGGCCATGCCCAGCTCGTCGCAGGCCCGGATGCTGTCGGCGTCCTTGATGGAGCCGCCGGGCTGCACCACGGCGCGGATGCCAGCGGCGCCGGCAATTTCCACGCAGTCGGGAAAAGGGAAGAAGGCATCGGAGGCCATCACGGCGCCGTGCAGGTCGAAGCCGAAGGCGCGGGCCTTCTCGATGGCTTGGCGCAGAGCATCGACGCGGGAGGTTTGGCCCATGCCCGAGGCCAGCAGCTGGCCGGCGCGGGCCAGCACGATGGTGTTGCTCTTGGTGTGCTTGCAGATTTTGCCGGCGAATTCGAGGGCAGCCGTTTCCGCATCGGTGGGCGCCGACTGGGTGACGGTGCGGAAATCGGCCGGGCCTTCGCTCTGGCGGTCGGCATCCTGCTCGATGATGCCGTTGAGCAAGGTCTTGACCTGCTTGGCCGGGAATTGCACGGGCTTTTGCAGGAGTAAAATGCGGTTTTTCTTGCTTTGGAGCACGGGCAGCGCATCCGCAGCGAAGCTGGGCGCAATCAGCACTTCAAAAAACAGCTGGTTCAATTCGGCCGCGGTAGCCGCATCCACTTCCTTATTGACAATGATAACGCCGCCAAACGCCGAGGTCGGGTCGCAGCTCAAGGCATTCACATACGCGTCGCGAAGAGTGGCGGCCTGGGCCACGCCGCAGGCATTGGTGTGCTTGAGGATGGCGCAGGCGGGCTGGCTGTCGGCAAATTCGGCCATCAGCGCCACGGCGGCGTCTACGTCCACCAAATTATTGTAGCTGAGCTGCTTGCCGTGCAGCTGGTCGAATAGCGCCGTGAGGTCGCCGTAGAACGTGCCGGCCTGGTGGGGGTTTTCGCCGTAGCGCAGGGGCGTGGCGGGCTGGGCACTTAGGCGCAGGGCCGTGCCGGCCACGGCGGTGCCTTGGCTGAGGTAGCCGAAAATCTCGGTGTCGTAGTGCGAGGTGGTGGCGAAGGCGGCGGCAGCGTAGTGGCGGCGGTCTTCGAGGTCGGTGCTGCCGTTTTTGGTGGTCAGCAGCTCGGCCACGGCTTCGTACTGGTCGCGGCTGCTGATAACCAGCACGTCGCGGTAGTTTTTGGCGGCGGCGCGCAGCAACGAAATGCCGCCGATGTCGATTTTCTCGATGACGTCGGCTTCTTCGGCGCCGCTGGCCACGGTTTCTTCGAAGGGGTACAAGTCCACTACTACGAGGTCGATGGGCGGAATGCCGTGCTGCTCGGCCTGGGCGAGGTCGCCCTCGTCGTGCCGGCGGTGCAGAATGCCGCCGAATACCTTGGGGTGGAGGGTTTTTACGCGGCCGCCAAAGACCTCGGGGAAGCCGGTCAGGTCTTCCACGGCGGTTACTTCGGCGCCTTCGTCTTCGAGGAACTTCTGGGTGCCGCCGGTGGAGTACAGCGTGACGCCGTGCTGCCGCAGCACCTGCACCAGGGGCGCCAGCCGGTCTTTATGATACACGGAAAGCAACGCGGCGCGAATAGGGCGTGACGACATAAAAGAGGGCGAGTAAGCAGGGCACCATTGCCGCCGCGAAGGTACGGCCCCGACCCGGCGGGGACCTAGGCAAAACCTTACGGAATTGTGGCTTTGGGAAAACAATGGCGCCGGTTCTGCCCAAACTGAACAATAGAGGGGGTTTTAGTGTATAGCTTGATTCCACCTCGTCAGTTCCGCAAGTCTATGTCGGCCGCCTTATTTCTCTCCACTAATGCCGAGCCTTGGGCCGCCGCCGAGCCGACTGATTTAGCGGTTTCATCGGCTCCGCCCCGTCCTTTGGCCAGTCCCGCGCAAGCCGAAGCGGCGGCGGCCAAGCT
Source organism: Hymenobacter jeongseonensis (assembly GCF_015694725.1). Lineage (GTDB taxonomy): Bacteria > Bacteroidota > Bacteroidia > Cytophagales > Hymenobacteraceae > Hymenobacter > Hymenobacter jeongseonensis. The sequence continues at coordinate 717,484 of NZ_JADQDQ010000002.1, forward strand.
GGCGCCCCGGCTATTTGCCCAAGCCGGCGAAACCGATGTCGTCGGCGCGTTTCCAACCCAGGAATTTGACTGGCTGCGCGCGGCGGGCCTGCTCACGGCCGGCCTGCCCGCCAAGCTGGGCGGGGCCGAGCTGCACACCCCGGCCGCCACGCATTCGCTGCTGAAAACCTTGCAAAACATCGGGCGCGGCAACCTGGCCGTGGGCCGGGTGTACGAAGGCCATTTTAATGCTTTGCAGCTTATTCAACAGCTCGGCACCACTGCACAGGTAGCGCGCTACGCGGCCGATGCCCGCGCCGGGCACCTGTTCGGCGTCTGGAATACCGAGAATCCGGCCGAAGGCATGCACCTGGAAGCCTTGCCCAACGGCCGCTACCGCCTGCGCGGCGCCAAAACCTTTGCCTCCGGTGCGGGCCACGTGGCGCGGCCCCTCATCACGGGCGCGTTGCCGGACGGGCAGGGTTGGCAGCTGTTTGTACTGCCCGCCGATGCGCAGCCGCCGGTGCTGGATGCTTCTTTTTGGCGGCCGCTGGGCATGCGGGCGTCGGCCAGCTTCCGGGCCGACCTGACCGGGCTGGAATTGGAACCCGAAGACCTGATTGGGCAACCCAATGCCTATTATCGGCAGCCCGCGTTCAGCGGCGGGGCCATCCGGTTTGCCGCCGTGCAGCTGGGCGGTGCCGAAGCGGTGTTTGAGGAAACCCGGGGCTTCCTGCGCGGCCTGGGCCGCACCGACGACCCTTACCAACGCCAGCGTCTGGGCGAAATGGCCCTTTCCCTGGAAAGTGGCCGCCAGTGGCTACGCGGCGCGGCCGAACATGCCAGCCGCCTCGGTGCGGCCACCGATGAAGGAGCCGAAGCTACCGTGGCCTACGCCAACATGACGCGCACGGCCATTGAAACCATCTGCCTCGACATGCTGCAAAAGGCCGAGCGCTGCGTGGGCGCCCGCGGCCTGCTTGAGCCCCTCCCCTTCGAGCGCCTGCACCGCGACCTAACGCACTACCTGCGTCAGCCCGCGCCCGATGGCGCGCTGGCCGATGTCGGCCGGTTTGTACTCGACGGCAAGAATTTCGTAGCCTAAGGTTGGGGACTCCCGTTGCTCATGTCGTCTGAAACCGCGCTTCCTTTTTCCGCCTATCCTATTCGTGACGCCAGCTTTGTGGCCAGTCTGGGCGCCACAGTGGTCATCGCCCCGCACCCTGACGACGAAGCCTTGGGCTGTGGCGGGCTTATGGCACTGTTCCATCATGCGGCAATGCCCGTGGCCGCAGTGCTGGTGAGTGACGGCAGCATGTCGCACCCGGCCTCCCAATTGTTTTCCGGCCCGGCCCGGCGGGCGGTGCGGGAAGCCGAGTTTCGGCACGCCCTATCCATCCTTGGCACTGATGCCCAGGAGCCACTCCTGCTGGGCTTGCCCGACGGTCGAGTACCTGCGTCAGCCGAAGAACCTAGTTTTGCAGAAGCAGCGACCCAACTGCGAGAATTTCTGGAGCAATACCAGGCCGCTACCGTGGTGGTGCCTTGGCGGCGCGACCCGCACCCCGACCACCGCGCCACGAGCCAACTCGTGCAAGCGGCCTTGGCTGGCATGGCGACCGCGCCGCGGCTGCTAGAATACGTGGTGTGGGCCTGGGAACGGGCGGCCCCGGCTGATTTGCCTACGGACGCGGATAAGGTAACCGGGTTTCGGCTGGATATCGGGGCCGTGGTGGCGCAGAAGCAACGAGCCATTGCGGCTCACCGTTCGCAGGTAACGCCTGGGGTTTTCACGGATGACCCGGGCGGATTTCTGCTCTCGGCCGAGATGCTGGCGCACTTTAGCAGTCCATACGAAGTCTTTTTTGAAGCCCTCCCGTCATGAATGAGAACCAGCCCAACACCCTGCCACCGGAGTATTTCGACCAAGTGTATCAAGCCAACCGCGACCCGTGGGGTTTTGAAAGCAGTCCCTACGAACGCGAAAAGTACGCGGCTACCTTAGCGGCATTGCCCCGTGAGCATTACCCGGAAGCGTTTGAAATTGGCTGTTCGCTGGGAGTGTTGACAGCTCAACTGGCCCGGCGCTGTGGGCAGCTGCTGGCCGTCGATGTGAGCGAAGCGGCCCTGGCGCAGGCCCGGCAGCGCTGCGCCAGATTGCCGCACGTAACGGTGCAGCGCATGCAGGTACCCGAAGAACTCACCGACCAGCAGTTCGACCTGATTCTGGTGTCGGAAGTGGGCTACTACTGGTCGGCGGCGGACTTGGCACTCGCCGCTGACCTACTCCTGGCCCGGCTGCGGCCCGGCGGCCAGCTCCTGCTGGTGCACTGGACGCCCCCGGTGCACGACTATCCCCTGACGGGCGACGACGTGCACGAATACTTTCTTGCCCGAGCCGGGGAAGCGGGCGACTTGCGCCACCTTGCCGGGCAGCAGCACGAAACCTACCGGCTCGACCTATTGGAAAAGCGGGCGTAGTCAGGTCTTTGCCGAAGCGCAATCTGGTGAAGCAGAACCAAATCTGCTGGGTAGCTTTGTTGACTTGGCAGCCCTTGCACGGCGGGCGTGGCTTGGGCCACTCTGCCGTCTTTCTTGGGTTGCGTTTCTCCATTGACTGCCTCATTTATGCGTTTTTTTCTTCTTGCCGCACTGCCACTGGTACTGCCAGTAGCTGCACAAGCCCAGGCTCCAACCGCCGGAAAGGCCACTTCGCCCCAGCTAACTGTTGAAAAAATAATGCGCGAGCCCGCGCAGTGGGTGGGCGCCGCCCCATCCGGCGTGTATTGGGGCGAGGATGGCAAACGCATTTACTTCAATTGGAACCCCGAAAAGGCGCGGCGCGACTCGCTCTATAGTGTGGCGCCAGGCGGTGGCAAGCCCCAAAAAGTAAGCCTGCGCGAACAACGGGCCCTGCCGGCCAGCCGCGGGCAGTACGACCAGCGCCACACGCGCAAGGTGTATGAGAAGGACGGCGACATTTATCTATTGGACTTAAAAACTCAAAAAGTCCGGCGCGTCACCAATACCGCAGAACGGGAAACGGAGGCCGATTTCGCCCTGCTCGACCGCGTGGTGAGCTACACGCGCGGCGGCAACCTCTTTACCTGGGACCCCGCCACCGGCGAAACCACCCAGCGCACCGATTTCCGGCGCGGACCCCGGCCCGCGGGAGCCGACCTGAGCCCAGCCGAGAAATTCCTCAAAGCCGAGCAATTGGCTTTGTTTGAAGTAATCCGGCAGCGCGACCAGGACGTGAAGGCCCGGGAAAAGCAGCAAAAAGCCCTGGCCAAGCTGCGTCCCAAAGCCATTTACCTGGGCTCTAAAACGGTAGAAGACCTGCAGCTCAGCCCCGACGGTCGGTTTGTGACCTACTCGCTCCAGGCAGTGCCCGACAAGCAGAAAGTTGCCATCGTGCCCAGCTTTGTCACGGCGTCGGGCTTTACGGAAGACATTTCGAGCCGCACCAAAGTCGGCTCTACCCAAACGACCTACGAAATGGGCCTGTACGACATTGGGCGCGACACCACATTTGTGCTGGGCTATAAAGAACTGAAGGGCTTGGACGAGTTGCCGGCGTATCGGAAAGAGTATCAGCTCCAGGCCAAAGCTCCGCTGCCGGCCGACAGCACCAAAGCCAAGAAGGAAAAGAAGCCCACCGAAACCCGCCGGGTAATTCCCTTCCGCCCGGTGTGGTCAGACAATGGACAGCGCGCCTTCTTGGTGATGCGCTCCGCCGACAACAAAGACCGGTGGCTGGTATCGCTGGACCCGGCCACCCAAAAAATCAGCCTCCTGGACCGGCAGCGCGACGAGGCCTGGATTAGCGGCCCCGGCATTGGCAACGGCGCCGGCAACGTGGGCTGGCTGGCCGACAACCGCCGGGTGTGGTTCCAAAGCGAGGAGTCGGGTTATTCCCACCTCTACACCGTGGACGTGACCACGGGCCAGAAAAAAGCCCTCACCAGCGGCAAGTTTGAGGTGCAGCAGGCCCAGCTCAGCCAGGATAAGAAAACCTGGTACCTCATCACCAACAAGACGAATCCCGGCGAGCAGCAGTTTTTCCGGATGCCGTTGGAAGGCGGCACCCTCACCCAAATCACCACCAAGCCCGGGGCCAGCGAAGTCACGCTCTCGCCCGATGAAAAAACCTTGGCCGTGCGCTACAGCTACGCCAACAAGCCCTGGGAGCTGTACGTGATGCCCAACCGGCCCGCCGCCGCCATGCGCCAGCTCACGCACTCCACCACCACCGAGTTCGAAGCCTACCCTTGGCGCGACCCGGAGCTGATTACCATCAAAGCGCAAGATGGCGTCGACGTGTACGCCCGCTTGTACCGTCCGGCTACGCCGCAAGCGCAGGGCCCGGCCGTGATTTTCGTGCACGGCGCGGGCTACCTGCAGAATGCGCACAAGTGGTGGAGCCAATACTCGCGCGAGTACATGTTCCATAACCTGCTGGTCGACCGCGGCTACACCGTGCTGGACATTGACTACCGGGGCTCGTCGGGCTACGGCCGCGACGTGCGCACGGGCATCTACCGCTACATGGGCGGCAAGGACCTCTCCGACCACGTGGACGGCGCCAAACTGCTCACCGAAAAGTACGGCGTGAGCCCCCAGCGCATCGGCATCTACGGCGGCAGCTACGGCGGCTTCATCACGCTCATGGCCATGTTCACCCAGCCGGAAGTGTTCAAAGCTGGGGCCGCGCTCCGCTCCGTAACCGACTGGGCTCACTACAACCACGGCTACACCGACAACATCCTCAACGAACCCTACCAGGACAGCATTGCCTACGCCCGCTCCTCCCCCATCAACTACGCAGCCGGCTTGAAAGGCGCCCTGCTCATGTGCCACGGCATGGTGGACACCAACGTGCACTTCCAGGACATCGTGCGCCTATCGCAGCGCCTCATCGAACTCAAAAAAGAGAATTGGGAGCTGGCCGTGTACCCCGTTGAAGACCACGGCTTTGTGGAGCCCAGTTCCTGGACCGACGAGTACAAGCGCATTCTCAAGCTCTTCGAAACCAATCTAAACCCCGGCGGCACGCCACCTGCTGGGCTCAAAACCGAGAAGTAACAAGCCACGCAAGAATTGAGTAAGTCAAGAATAATTCATCTATCTCAAATATTTGACAATCAGATTTTTATAATCGCCCGTCATCCTGAGCGCAGCGAAGGACCTTATCATGCTGGAACGACTTGTTCTGACTTGATAAGGTCCTTCGCTGCGCTCAGGATGACGGGCGATTTGAGTTAAGAATTGGCTTGACTCTTTGCGCTAGCGCACTGCGTATAGGCTTGATTCGCAGGAAGCGGGCTCTGGGCGGCAAGCTTCTTGGGCCGGTTTGATGAGTAGCGGTAGTTCCCGCAGGGCCAGCGACAATGGTACCAGCGCCATAACAGCCCGCGGGGCGGTAGCCAACACCATTTCCCACAGCTCCCCGAAGGTAGCGGCTTGCTTGATTTGGGTCAGCAGCACTGAGGCGGCCAAGCCAAGCCGGACTGCGATGGCGGCCACTGCTTCGCTCTCCGTCGCAGGGCCGCTGGTCCAATACGTTCGGAGCTGGCGGCGCAGCCGCCACAGTGCGGCTAGTTGGCGCGGGCTTTCCACGTGCGGCTCGCGGTGCAGGCGGCTCATATTTAGCCACTCGCGCAGCTGCCACGACAAGCCCACTTCCACCCGCCCCTCGCGGCGCGCCGAGGTGAGGACTTGCACGTGGGGACTGTGGCGGATTAGCAAATCGTGCCGGCGCAGGGCTTGGCACAAAGCCTCGTCTTCCAGAAACCGAACTTCGGGCAAGCCACCCACTAGGCGGTAGGCGCGGACGGTGAGCGCCAGACTGGCGCCAAAATGCTGGTGGTGGCGCGGCCACGGGTCCACTTGGTTGGGGTCGAGTAAGCCTTCGAGCCGAGCGCACAGCAGGCGGTAAACGGTGTCGTGGGTTTGCAGGCGGCGCAACGGCTGCAGTTCTTCTTCCCCACTGATTTCGGTGTGGATGCGGCCGCCCACAGCATCGGCGCCGGCCGCTATTTCGGCCTGAATGGCGGCCAGCCAAGCGGGGGCCACGCAGGTATCGGCATCGGTACTGGCGATGATGCCATTCAGGGGGGCACCCACTTGTTCTAAGCGCGCGCAGGCTTCATCCATGAGCAACCGCCGGGCGCGGCCCACGTGGGCTTTGGCCGCCGAGAGGCACAGCTCGGCTACGTGCAGCGCTACATGGGGGAAACGCTGAGCCTGCTGGCGCACCACGGCGGCCGTGGCATCGGTGCAATTATTGGCCAGCACAATCACCTCGAAACAGCCAGCGGGCAAGAGGCGGCCGTGCAAATCGGTTTGGCTGGCCAATGCCGCCAGGGTGGCGGGCAGGTTTAGCACTTCGTCTTTCGCGGGGATGATGACGCACATTTGCAGCCCGGCGCGGGGTGGCGGCAACTGCCGATGCAACCGCGCCGCATCGCGCCCGCGGCGCGGGCCCGCAAGGGGGGAGCAGGCCAGTAAAGACGGGGTAGAGGCGGTGGCTTCGTGAGAGCCAAGAAAGCGGGCAGGCGTAGCGTGATTCATCAGAATCGTGTACGTCAGGCCCTATTATAAAGATAGTGTTGCGCTTATTCCCAGCGCGCCGGTTTCTACTTATTCTCAACCGTGCCAACAGACTTTTGTTCTGAAAGCCAACCGCTTTAAAAAGCGTGAACGGCGCCAAAATATATTACAATCCCAGCAGTTAAACAGGCAATAGAACAGCCGAAAGGCAATTATTCAGAGAAGGCCAAACAAAAAAAGACTCCTCTGTAAGCAGAGGAGTCTTTTCGGGAAATATTAGCGACTCAAGCCGACTTAGAACGCTTCGCCGATGGCGAAGAGAATGCCGGGCTTGCTGCCCGTGCCGCCCGCGTAATCGAGGCGCAGGTTGAGCCGGTCGCGGCGGATGAAGTTGAATCGGATGCCCGCCCCGCCGGCGTACTTGGTTTGATTGAGGCTGAATTTGTCGATGTAGTTGCTTACGTTGCCGACGCTGCCAAATACGGCCCCGTCGATGCGCCAGAACAGTTTTTGGCGCAGCTCGGCCTGGAAGGTTATCATCTGGCGGTCGCGGAAGCGCTGCTCGTAGATGCCGCGCATCAGGTTGGCGTTGTTGTAGAGCGTGCCGCCCAGATTGGCGCCGACACCGGCTAGCTCCCGGAACGGCACATCACCGGTGTGGAACTGCCCCAGAAACTGCATGGCCAGGATGGTGCGCTCGGAAAACACCGGCTGGAAGTGGCGGGCATCGAGCTGGTAGCGCACGAACCGGTAATCGGAACCGATGCCGGAGCCGTTGAACATCACGCTCGCATCGAGCAAATTACCGCGGAATGCCGCCAAGGGCACGTCGCGGGTGTCATAAGTAATGACCGGGCCCAGGCCCGAAACCCGGGTGTTTTCCCGCTGGCGGGGCGTCACGCGCGGGTCGCGCAGAAACACGTTTACGTTGGTGCCCACGCCGTCCACCGTTCCGGCGGGGATTTCAAGGTCGCGCAAGCCCGTGAATCGGTACTGCGCGCCGAAGAACAGCTTGGGAGCCACTTGCTTCTGCACGCGTTGGTTGACAATAAAGAGCTTGTAGGCCGTTTCCGACTCGTCGTTGCTGCTGCTACCCGGGCCGGTGCCGTAGTAATAGAGCAAGATGTCGTAGGCGCTGATTTCGCCGTTGAGGTAGAACTTCTCGCCGGGCGTATACACCGTGTGCACCAACTGAATGAGCGACTGTTTCTTCTGGGTTTGCCAGTACTGCACCCGGATGTTGGACGGCCGCGTGAGGGTATCGTCGGAGAAACGGCCGCTGAGCAGGCCGCCCAGGCCGTAGCCCAAGCCGGTTTCGGCCTGGTAGAAGATAACCGGGATGGGCAGGATGGTGAGGCGCTTGGGCTTGCCATCGGCCTGAGGGGCGCGCAAGCCCACCGGTGGCGCCGGAACCGTAGTAGAAGTGGCGGTAATAACCGAATCCGCGGGCGCGGCCGGTTGGGCAATGGCGGCAAAAGTCAGCCCGGTCAGCACCAGAGCTGCGAAGGGAAAGCGCATGTGTAAGGAGTAAAAACTTTGAGTTGAGCTAACAACGCAATACTCCCGTCTACGGTTGGCCTAATGTCCTGATGCCGTTGGCCAAGTCCTGCATTCCCATTCCCTGTTTCGCTGATTAATCGATGCGCAAGCGCTTTACCACGTGCCCGCGCCCCAGATGCTCTGCCACAAGTTCTTCGGCATCGGCGGGACGCACGTTGCCGTACACTGTGCCCTCGGGATACACAATCAGGGCCGCACCCGGGCCTTTTTTGCATTGTTTGCAGAGGTCCAAACAATTGCAGGTTTGCACGCGCACGCGCTGGCGGTCGCCGCCACTGAGCAGCTTTTTCAGTCCCTGCACTTTCAGCTCCTTCTTCAGGGATTTGGCCACGGCCTCCCCTACTCCGGATTTCTGATTGGTGCATACAAAAAAACGACGGTCGTTGTCCATGAAGCGATAAATAGCGGGCGGGTCGCGGGCGGTTGCTGTCGGCGGCCACCGCCAGTTACTTCCCTCCGTGCCAGTGCCGGTTTTGCAGCTTATACGCGGCCAACTCGCGGTTCGACCACAGCGTTTGGTACACCTGTTGGTCCTGAAGCAATTGCGGGTCTTTCTCCATAAAGCCAAGCAACTCCTGCAGCAATTCCGCCGCCTCTTCCTTCAGCGAGTAGTACATCCAGTTATCGAGCCGGCGCACGCTCACCAACCCCGCATTTTTCAAGTACGATAATTGCCTACTCGTTTTGGTCTGGGTGAAATCCAGCACTTGTTCCAGGTCGGCCACCACCATTTCGCGGTTGCGCCACAGCAAATGCAGGATGCGCACCCGGCTTTCGTCGCCCAAAGATTTAAAAAGTTGCTGACCAAAAGCAACCGTGAAATGTTTCAAGCGCATCTGCTGTCTGGGAAGGGGCGTAACACCTTCGTTTCTTTCCGTCCAAAGTTACTATCGGCCCCGAACCCGGCGTCGTATATTTGTCATACGCCCCTATTTAAACATGCCTGATTTCCTGCGCCTTCGTCGCTTCTCCTTATTTTTTGCCGTGGCCTTGCTGGGCGTGCTGCTCTTGGCAGCGCCTGCGGCCCAAGCCCAGGGCAAGCGCAAGGTCATTCAGTTCACCGGCATTGTGGCCAGCGGCGACAGCCTGCTCGGGGTGCCCGGCGCGAGCATTTACGTGCCCCAGGCCGGCCGCGGCACGGCGTCCAACGCCTACGGCTATTTCTCGATGGCCGTGCTGGCCGGCGACAGCGTCATCATCCGCTCGCTGGGCTACGCCAACGAAACCATTGTAATTCCGGCTGATTTCCAACGCCAGAGCTATTCGGTTATCATTCGATTGCGGGAGGACGCCACCATGCTGGAGGAGGTTCGCGTGTTTCCCTACACCACCGAGCGCGACTTCAAAAAGGCCTTTCTGGCTTTGAACCTGCCCACCGAGCGCGGCAGCGCCGCAGCCGCCAACCTGAACGCCGAATTGATGAACCGCATTTTCCGGACCCAACCCATGGGCGCGGTGGCCAACTTCCGCCAAACCATGGACCGGCAGCAGTACAGCCACGATTTGCGCATGGGCATGGCGCCCAACCAGTATTCCAACAACCCGCTGCTCAACCCCTTCAGCTGGCTGAAGCTAGTGGAGCAGGTGAAAAAAGGGGAATTCAAGAAAAAGAACAACGACGATTATTAGGAGTGCGCTGTCGTTTCACATTCGTGGCCGATTAGCTTATATGATTTTTTAGCGGCAACATATTGAGGGCTTTCCGGGTAAAGCAAGGGTTACCTTTTGCTTTATTTCATGGATACGAACCTTCCCGTTTCGGCTCAGCCGCGCGTGGTTATCATTGGCTGCGGATTTGGCGGCCTGCGTCTGGCCAAATCGTTGCGCCACGCGCCCGTGCAGGTGGTGGTGGTCGACCGCAATAACTATCACAATTTCCAGCCCCTGCTCTATCAGGTGGCCACCGGTGCGTTGGAGGCAGACAGCATTGCCTACCCCATCCGGAAGATTTTTTCGGGCCAGAAAAACTTCTTCTACCGCATGGCCGACGTGCAGCACGTCGACCCAAAAAGCAACACGATAACGACCAGCGTGGGCAACATCCGGTACGACTACTTGGTGCTGGCCACCGGCTCGCTTACCAATTTTTTCGGCCTGGAAAGCATCGAGCGCAACGCCATGCAGATTAAGAGCATCCCGAATGCGCTGAACCTGCGGAGCTTCATTTTTCAGAATTTTGAAAAGGCGCTGCTCACCGAAGACCCCGCCGAAAAGCAGGCCCTGCTCAACATCGTGGTGGTAGGCGGCGGGCCCACCGGCGTGGAAATCAGCGGCTCGCTGGCCGAAATGCGCAAGCACGTGCTGCCCAAAGACTATCCGGAGTTGGACTTGCGGGCCATGCAGATATTTCTGGTCGAAGCCGGTCCGGCGCTGCTTGGGCCCATGTCGCCCGCCTCGCAGGCCGACGCCAAGCGCTACCTCGACGAACTCGGCGTGAAAGTGCTACTCAACACGTCTATCAAGAATTTCGAGCACTGCCGGGCCTATTATTCCGACACGGAGTTTATTCCCACTGAAAACCTGGTGTGGGCAGCCGGCGTGAACGGTGCCGAAGTACCCGGCCTGCCCGCCGAGGTGGTGACCCGCAACAAGCGCGTGACCGTGAACCAGTGGAACCAGGTGGAAGGCCACGCCAACATCTTCGCCATTGGCGACCTGGCCAACATGGTGACCGACGACATGCCCCGTGGCCTGCCCATGCTCGCGCCTGTGGCCCAGCAGCAAGCCGACCAGTTGGCCGACAACCTCCAGCGCCTGCTACGCGGCGAAACGCCCAAGAATTTTGTGTACACCAACAAAGGCTCCATGGCCATTGTGAGCCGCAATAAAGCCGTGGTCGACCTTCCCGGCAATGTGCACTTCAACGGCATTTTTGGCTGGGCCACTTGGCTATTTGTCCACTTGATGACCTTGGTGGGCTTCCGCAACAAAGTGGTGGCGTTCGTTGACTGGGCCTTCAGCTACTTCAGCTCCGACCAGGCTTTGCGGCTCATCATCCGCCCCTTCAGCCGCCGCGATGTGAAGGACGACAAAGGCAAGAAAAGCGCCGAGCACCGCACCGCCACGCCGGAATACAATCCCACGCCCCCAGCTATCCAGACACCGGCGTAGTTTTTCCGTGGCAAAGGCTTCGGAACAAAAAGGCCCGAATCTGTGCAGATTCGGGCCTTTTTACATTTTTGAGCCTCTCAGTTCATGCTGAGCGCAGTCGAAGCATGACTGAAGGAATCGGGATTTCAGTCAAATCACTTTCAGATAACCTATTAGTCAGCAGGGCCTTCTACCGGGCCAGCAATCACCACCTTCATGGCCGCCGGGGTTAGGTACTGCTGAGCCAGCTTTTGTAACGTTTCTGCGTCGGCAGCTTCGGTTTGCTGCACGAACTCCGTGTAGTAGTCGCTGGGCAGATTCATGAAAACTAATGTTTTGTACTTATCACACTGTTCAAAAACAGTCGATAATTCGTTGGCAAACTTGCCCAACAGGTAGTTTTTCACCGTTTCCAGTTCGTCGGCTGGAATCAATTCCTCCTGCAAGCGGCGCATTTCCATCTCTATTTCGCGCACCGTAAAGTCGGCGCTTTCGCCTTTCACATCGGTACCGATGATGAGATTGGTGCTCCGCTCGCGCGGGGCTACGCTGGCGTAGATGCCATAAGTCAGCCCTTTGTCCTCACGGATGTTGCGCATTAGGCGCGAGCCAAAGTACCCGCCAAACACATTCACCAGCAGCTTCAGGCGGTGGGTGTCGGGGTGGGTAGGCGCGGGCCAATCGCGGCCCATGCGCACCGACGCCTGCAAGCTGCCCGCCACCACCACGCGGTTTGAGGGCACGTCAACCGCTGTTTCCGCCTCCGTGGCCGCGCTGGCGGCGGGCACCGGAACCACCGTCTCGCCTCCCGCTGGCACCACACTGAACGCATGGGCAACCAGGGCTTGCTCGGCCGCCACATCGCCGCACAGAAATATTTCCGCGTTGCTCAAGGCATACGCCGTATGGTGAAATTGCTGGGCTTCTGCCGCCGTCAGGGCCTGGTAGGCATCGCTGTCGAAGGGCTGGCCGTAGGGCGTGTGCGAGCCAAAAAGCAACTCGTTGAATCGTTCGGAGGCCAGGAAGCTGGTTTTCTGGCGCTCCACCCGCACGTTCTGGATGGTGCGGGTTTTCAGCTGCTCCAACTCGGCCTCGGGGAAAGCAGGGTTGGTGAGCACATCGCTCACCAGGGGCAGCAGCGCCGGCAGGTGCCGGGTAAGGCAATAAAGCGTGAGCGTGGAGCGGTCGAAGCCCGCGTCGCACTCCAACGAGGCCCCGTAGAAGGCTACCTCGTCGGCAATTTGCCGAGCGGTCCGCGTGGTGGTGCCTTCCAGCAGCATGCGTGCGGTGAGGGAAGCCAGGCCGGGCCGTGGCTCGGCCGTTTTGCCGGCCCGGAATACCAGCTGCAGACGAACTACAGGCTGGGCATTATTGGCCAGCACGTGCAGCCGGGCGCCGCTGGGGAGAGACAATACCTCAGCCGCAGGCAGCGTAACGCGGGCCAGCGGCTGAACGGGAGGTGCAACGGTACGGTCGAGCATAAGATTGACTTACTGATTACGTAATGTATTGATTTGCTGCTGCCGAACACCAGCAAATATGTTGTAAAAAGAACGTCATGCCCCGCTTGCCGAAGCAGCGGGGCATGACGTTTCTTGTTTAGTACCTGAGCGCCTTAGCGCCTCAGCAACCAAATTAGTTGGAGGGGACGTCGCCGCTGGTGCCACCGGCACCGTTCTCGTCGAAGGCTTCGGAGAGCTTGTTCAGGTTGAAGTGCAGGGATATCCGAATGGTTTGGGCCAAGGGATTATTCTGCGAGTTATTACCGGTAGGAATCAGGTACGTGCCGTCGATGCCGAATACCTGATAGCGCACGCCCAGGCCCAGGCTGGCGTACTGGCGGTCGCCCTTGTCGGGGGCTTCGTAAAAGTAGCCGCCGCGTGCGTACAGCAGGTCGTTGTAGTTGTACTCTAAGCCGGTTGAGAGGTTGATTTCGCGCAACTCCTCTTTGAATCCGCCGGGCGCATCGCCAAACGAGCCCAGGATGCCGCTTACGATGGATTTGTTGGCAATTTCCCGGTTCTTGGCCACAATGCTGGGGTCGGTCGACAATACACCGTCCTCGTAGTAGGGCGAGGGCACTAGGAGCTTGCTGGCATCAAACACGAGTGTGATTTTGTTGTACTGGTCAATCTCCCGGGTCAGGGCGGTGCCCAGTTTCAGGGTTGTGGGCAGGAAGCTGGGGTTCTCGGCGTCGTTGTAGGTAATCTTGTTGCCGATGTTCGAAACCGAGGCACCAAACGCCAGATTGTACAAGCCGGTGCCAATGGTGGCGTCTTTGGAATAGTAGGCGCCCAAATCGACGGCGGCCGCGTTGCCGGGCCGGGCGTCGTTGCCGTTCACGGTCCCAACCAAGTTGGAGCGGATGTAGCGCGCCGAGACGCCCACCCCGAAATTATCGGTCAATTGCTGGCCGTAGGACACGGTGAGGGCGTATTCTTTGGGGCTGAACGAGCCGGCCGGCAGGTTGCCGCCGGTGCGGTAGTCAATAGTGCCCAAATCAAAGTACATCAGCGAGGCGCCAATGGCGGAACGTTCGCCAATTTTCCCGTAGCCCGACAAATACGACAAGCTCATGTCGTCGGTGATGTTGCGCAGCCACGGCGAATAAGACGCCGAAGCAGCGTACTTGTATTGCACAAAGCCCAGCTTGCCCGCGTTGAAATACGCCGAGTTGGCATCAGGCGACGTGGCTACGCCGGCCTCGCCCAGAGCCGAAGCGCGGGAATCGGGGCTGAGGGTGAGAATGGGCACGGCCGTGGTGATGGTGCTTTGGTTCTGCTGCGCTTGCGCCGTGCCCACCAGGGACATCAGGCCAGCTAGCAGCGCCACGCGCGAACGGGAAAAGGGAAGGTGCATAGTGAAAGGGAAAGAAGGCCAACCAACGCGGGCCGGGCACAAATAAAAGCGGATTAATTGAGGATGACGAGTTTTTCGTACTTCGAGGCCGTGGAGCCGTTCTGCCGCGAGCGCACGCTCAGCCGGTACACGTAAACGCCGCGGGCTAGTTGGTCATTGTATTCGTCGCGGCCGTTCCAGGTAATGCTGCGTTGCTGCGCCTCGGTGCTGGGCACCGTGGCCGTGAGGGTCCGAACCAGATGGCCGGCTACGGTAAAAATCTGGACTTGTACGTCCAAATTGTCGGGTTGGCCACCGGCTTGGTTGTGTTCGAAGAAGAACGTAGTAGAGTTAGCAAACGGATTGGGGTAGTTTAGCACATGCGTAAGGGCCAGCTTTGCATCGTTGGCCACAATGAACTCAATGGTTCGTTCCGACGAGTTATTGTACGTGTCCCAGGCTTTGAGGCGCAACGAGTGCGGTCCCGGCGCCAGGTCTTTGAACGGGTTGTTGACTTTGCCGGAGCGGAAGTCGCCCACGCTCGACACGTAGCTCTCGTTGAGTACCACGAGCTTGCTGGGGTCGTTGTCGAGCACGGCCGTAATGTCGTGGCCAATGCCCGCGCCGGTGGCATTGATGCCATTATCGTCCATGAGCGTGGCCAGCAACGTGGTGTTCTGCCCCGTAAGTCCCCCAAAAGCGAACGACTCATCATCCATGAACAAGGTGATAACCGGCGGAATGGTGTCCTGCTCCACGTTGGAAGCCGACCCGCCCACGGGCTTCCGCTGGTAGCCGTGCGCATCCACCCGGTTGGTACCGTCAAAGGCATACAAACTGATTTTGCCAATGCCTAGGTTGTAATTTATATCCTTGGGCACCACAAACGTGAGGCTGAAGGCACCGCTTTTCACCTCGGCCTGCCCGGCATAAATCACGTTTTCCTGAATAACCACGGGCCGCGGCGCGTCCCGTGCGTCGCCGGCAACCTCGTTGCCCAAGGTCATCACGGTGGTCGGCTTGTCATAAATGGTAACCTGCGCCCGGCCGGTGAAAGCCTGATTGGCCACGCCGTTGTTCAGCACGCGGCCATGCATCTGCACGCGCGCCAAGGCGCGGAGGGTATCGGCTGGCGCACTGACGCCTTTGGTTATTTGCTGCACGCTGTCTACCACCACCGTTTGCCGGGGATAAGCCAGCGTCATGCTGGGGTCAGCCAGCAGCACGTAGTTGCGGTTGTTGATAACGCCGGGCTGCCCCACGCCGGGGTAATCATTTTTGCTCAGCATGATAACCGTCCCAATGCTGGGCATCGAACCATTGTATGGCCGTAGCACCCGATTGAAATACGCTTGGTTCAAACTGGCGTTCTGGCCAGCATCTACCACGCGGGTGGTGGTAAACAGGCCCACGGCGCCGCCCGTTGGGTTATCCGTCAGCGACTCTTCCCCGGCCGAATTAAAATCGGGGTTGTCATACGTGCTGAAATCGCACGTGCCGGTGGTGAAAAACGTGAGGTTATTGGGGTTGCGAAGGGCTAGCACCGAGGCGTTAGTTACGATTTGCTCATCGGTCCAGCCTTTGGGGCCGCCGTGGCCCAGGTAGTTCACTATCAACGACCCTTGTTCTATGGATTGGTCGATGGCTCGGCTGGCTTCGGGCGAGCGCTGGCCGGCTGGCACTGCCAGCTGCGGATACAAATCGAGGTACACTTTGTGCACGTTGTACTCCGGATGGTTGGTTTCGATGACGCGGCTAATCAACTCCGAACCCTGCCCCACAAACAAGTCCCCGTTGCCGTCGTCCGATACCAGCGTAATGCGGTTGCGCCACTTGCCATAAGCCGCCGGCGCATCGTAGCTGATGATTTTGTCGACTACCTGCCGTGCCTGGGCCGTGTTCTTCGGGTCGCCTTTGGGCGTGCGAATCGGCAGGCGGCCCACGCCGATGTCGAGCAACTCACTCCCGGGCCGCTGCTCCTCCCACTCGCCTTCGTTGTCGTCGAGCAGGGCATAAAAGTCGTCCGAGGAATAGCTGGCCTGGCCATAAGCGCCGCCGTAGAAAGGGGCCAGCGACTCACGCGACTCGTAAGTCGGCACGTAGTTTTGATTGTGTGCGTCGAAATCCGTGTCGTTCTTGAATGGCACCCGCTCCCGCCACCACGTTGGCTCGAAGTCCTTGTTGTTGTACGGGTCGGATTTGTAATCGAAAGACGCGTCGCCGAACAGCAGCAGCTGCATTTGTTTGCCGGCCGGGGCGCGGTCGTAAAGCTGCTTCATCAGGTCACGAATGGCGCTGACGTCCTGCCCGCCCGACCCGTATTCGTTGTACACCTCGGCAGTTGTCACCACGGCCACGCGCAGGTTGTCGTGGCTGGTGCGGTGGTTGGCCAGCCGCACCGCTTCCGCTTTAAACGGAGCATAGGTCACAATAACCAAGTCGATTAATGCACTGGGGTCGCTGTTTAGCGCGTGTAGGTTCTGGTTGGCCACCTTGCCAAAGGCGCGCGGCCGGGCAAAGGCGCCGCCGGGTTGAAAGGCCACGTACTCCCGCAAGGTATCTGAAGTGGCCACGAAGCGGGCGGTGCTGCCTGTCATAGTCAGGGGCAGCGCGGCGGGCCGGCGGGGGTTGGTTACGTCCCACACCACGGCTCCCGTGGCATTGGCCAGTTCAAATAGGTTAGTGGCCTGCGGGGCGATGTTGGACAGCGAGCGAAACTCCAACTGGTCGCCGCTAAGCCGCAACTGCCGCTGCGCCGTGATTTCCAGATAATCCAAGTAGCCGCTGGCGCCGGGGTCGTTGCTGTTGTAAGTCAGGCCCACCCGCAGTTCTGTGCCGGGGCTGGCCAGCGGCAGCTGCTTCGTGCCCACGCTCACGGTGCCAATGGCGCCAAAATCGTAGTTCGGCCGCGCATCCAGCGGCTGGCTTCCCAAGGCCGTGCCATTGAGCGTGAGCTGAAATGCACTCGCCGTACTGGACCGCGCCACCACCGAAGCCGTGACCCGAACGGGCGTGTTGGGCAGCAGGTCGGGAATATTGCTGAAAGCAAAATCCCGTTGCGCGTTCACGGCGAAGCCTTCGCCCACCCAGTTGCGGCCCGAACCGCCCGGCCCGGACGTGTGCATGAGGTTCGCCAGGTCGTGCTCGTAAAAGGCCCGGTAGGCGAAGGTGGTGATGGTGGGCGTGGTGCTGGACGCGGCCAGCGCGGCAGCCGTCGGCACCCGGCGTCCGGCCGTATTGTTCACCGTCACAAAGTAAAAAGTCGTGTCGGTGTAAATGTTGTTCCGATGGCGAAATGAGCCGCCATCTGCTTCCCAGGTATGCGCGCCCGGCGAGTAGAACAGCACGTATTCGTTGTCATCAAACGAGTTATCGGCGTTGCCAACAAACAGCACGTTGTTTTCGGCCAAATCATCCGGGCGCGGCGCGGCGTTGGCCTGGGGCAAAATGCCCATGGCGTTGCCGTAAACGTGCAGGTTATTGGGGTTGACTCCTTGCAAGCTGCTCACGCCCATGATGCTGAGCAGCGCCGTTTTGTCGAGCTTATAAATGCCGCTTTCGCTCACGCCCATCTTGTACCAGTCGCCCGATGCCAGCACCGAACTCGTGGCGTGGGGGCGGGTAGTGGCGGTGCGGCGGGCCGCAGTGGTGCTTGCCCCGGCAGTGTAGCGGTAATCGAACGACACCAACCGTTCGGGCTGGCCGGTTTGGGGGTTGCGGCGCACGGGGCGCAGGCTGAGGTGGGTGACCACCTGCTTCATTTCGGTACCGGACTGTAGCTTGGGCTCCGGGCCAGCGGGCAGCTTGCTGGCGTTGAACAGCTTGGCATCGGCCGCGGAAAAGGGTTCGTACACCATGTTCACCAGCTCGCCCTGGCCCACGGCACCGTTCAGCCGCAGGCTATACCAGCCCACTTGGTCGTCCAGCGCCTGGTGGACTTCGTTGAAAGTGGGCACTTTTTGCTTGCGTGAACCCAACGTAGGCACCTCCGTGTAGCCGCCCCATTTGACAATGCCATGGGCTACAACCGGTCCGCCAGCCTGCGCCTGAGCCGGGATTCTAACGCCAAGTAATAAGCCCGCAAAAGCAATAAAGCGGAAAAAAGGACGCATACACATTATGTTATTGAACTCCTGCCTCCCCTGCTAAGGCCTGCCACTTGGTGGCCCCGCAACAGCATTGCGCGTCAGCAGGTTCACCGGGCGGTGGCTTCTTAACAACCAAATAATGCATTTATTGTGACTGCTAAACTGAAAGTTCTACCGCGCCGCCGTTTTGGGCACCGATAGCAACACGTAGAGGAGCACCACCAGCGGCACCGCCGCCGCACGCAGCCACAGCAACAACACGGCCGCTAGCATCAGAAACAAAAAGCGGCGCCGGTTGTCGCCCCAGCGCAAGTTTTTAAACTTTAAGGCAAAGAGCGGCAGTTCAGCCACCAACAGGCCCGATAACACCGCCGTGAGGCCCAGCAGCAGGCCGGGATGGAGGATTATCGATGCCAGTTCAAATTGGTCGTGGGCCAGAATGAGCGGCAACGACGCCACCACCAGCGTGCAAGCCGGCGTGGGCAGGCCAATAAAGGAAGTGGTCTGACGTGTGTCGTTGTTGAATTTTGCCAGCCGCAAGGCCGAGAAAATACTCACCGTGAACCCGGCGTAGGGCAACCACTGCAGGACGCCGGTAGCCAGATTGGCATCCAACGTCAGCAACTTAAACAGGATGGCCCCCGGCACTACACCGAACGACACCATATCGGCCAGCGAGTCCAAATCCTTGCCAATGGCCGACGACACCCGCAAGGCCCGGGCCACCAAGCCGTCGGCAAAGTCGGCCACGGCCGCGGCGGCCACAAACCAGGCCCCCAAATCCAGTCGCCCGGCAAAAATGTATGTCAGCGCCAGACAGCCGCACAGTAGATTAAGGCAGGTAATGGCGTTGGGCAGGTGTCTTTTCAAGGGTTGAATGGGGTTAGAAATTTGTGAGCGGGCCGAAAGAGGACAGCGCGCTTAAGTAGTTGCGGCGGCTGTTCTAATTCAAGAACGGATTGCTGCGCCGCTCCTCGCCGATGGTGGTGGCGGGGCCGTGGCCCGGGTACACCACCGTGGCGTCGGGCAAGGTCATCAGCTCGGTTGCGATGCTGTGCAACAGCGTGGCATGGTCGCCACCGGGCAAGTCGGTGCGCCCAATGCTGCGCTGAAACAACACGTCGCCGCCGATGACGGTGGCCGTGGGCTCGTGGTAGAACACCACGTGGCCCGGGGCGTGGCCCGGCGCAAACCGCACCTCCAACTCCGTGTCGCCGAAGCGGACGGGCTGGCCGGCCACCAACTCGCCGGTGGGCTCGGCGGGCTGGTACTGCGGGAAGCCGTAGTTGGCCGCATATGTGGGCACGGCGCGCAGCGTCGCCAAATCGAGCCGGTGCAGCAGAAACGGGGTACCCGGCCAGGTATTCAGCACAAACTGATTGCCCAGAACGTGGTCGATGTGCGCGTGCGTATTGAGCAGCAGCGCTACCTGTAAGTCATTGGCTTCAACGTATTCGCGCAGGGCCTGCTGCTCGGCTTGCGCGTAGCAGCCGGGGTCCACAATGGCGCACTGGCGGGTGGCTTCGTCAATCAGCAGGTAGGTATTTTCGGAAAAAGCGTTGAAGGTAAAACCGGCGACAGTCATGTGAAATAGAGTCTCTGAGCAATGCGGCAAGGTACGACGCTGCGTCGAATGAAGAATTGACCCGGTCGCTCATGCAAGACAGCAACCCGAACCTTTGCCCACCGCTGCCATCATCGGCCGCGCCTTTGAATTACAGATACGTGGGCTGCCTACTGCCGGGCCGCCCAGCCACCGTATTTTCTTCCTACCTTGAGAATAGAGTAAGCGCGGCATTCCTTACCTTGCCAGCCATGACAGACTGTGACTTTCTGGTAGTCGGCCACGGCATTGCGGGCGCTACCCTGGCCTACGTGTTGCGGCAGCGGGGCCACCGGGTGCTGGTGTACGACCCCGGCCAGGCCAATTCGGCTTCGAATGTGGCGGCGGGGCTCATGAATCCCGTGGCCGGCAAGCGCTTCGCGCTCACGTGGCGCGGGGCCGAGCTACTGCCTTTTGCGGCCGCGTTCTACCGGGAACTGGAGCAGCGTTACGAGCAGTCTTTTTTCAGCGAAACGCCCATTTTCAAACTATTCAGCTCGCTCGAAGAGCAGAATGCCGTGTTAGCCCGCAGCGCCGACCACCCGTGGGGCGATTTTGTGGCCGGCTTCGATACCACCGACCCGGGCCTGCCCGGCACGCATGCTCCCTTCGGCGGCGCGTGGCTACAGCACGGCGGCCACGTGGCCGTGCGCGAGTTGCTGGCTGCCCTGGCCGTCGAAGGCACGCGCGCGGGCTGGTTGCGGCGCGAAACGTTTGACTGGGCGCAACTCGCCACCAGCTCCGACGGCGCCGTTTACGCCGGCCAAGTCCGGGCCCGGCACGTCATCTGCTGCGAAGGCGCGGCGGCCGTGCGCAACCCCTACTTCCACTGGCTGCCCCTAACGCCCAACCAGGGCGAGGTACTGGACGTGGAGTGCCCCGGCTTGAGTTCGGCGCAGGTGCTTAACCGAGGAGCCTACGTGGTGCCTGTGGGCGGGACGCGGTTCCGGGTGGGTGCCACGTACCGATGGCCGCCTTTTGCCGACGGCATTACCGCCGTGGCGCGCGAGGAACTAGCGGCCCGCTTGTCCGTTATCACCGAGTTGTCGTTCGCCATTGTGGGGCAGCAAGCCGGGGTGCGGCCGGCCGTGCGCGACCGGCGCCCCTTACTGGGACCCCACCCCACAGTGCCGGCGCTGAGCTTTTGCGGCGGCTACGGTTCGAAAGGCGTGATGCTGGCCCCACGGCTGGCCGTGCTTTTGGCCGACTGGCTGGACGGACACGCCGACATCTGGCCCGACGTCAGCTTGCAGCGCTACAACACGCTGCAATCGGTTGGCGTAGCTTGACGGCCTGTTAGGAAAGCGGCAGCTACTCAGTTGCCGCTCGTTTGCCTTGCCGACGTATGACTTTGGAACAATTTCGTACCAATTGCCTTTACTTCACCGCTCCTCAGCGGCCCGCAGACCGGACTGCAAGCGGCCGGGGACTCGGAATATTTTTAGCGTTTTAGCGGACTAATTTTTGTCTTTGCTCGTTGCTTGTACTATGAACATTCTACTATCCGCGAAACGCACGCTGGGAGTTCTGGCGCTGCTCTGCCCGTTGCTGGTTTCGCCGGCGGCGCGGGCCCAAACGGCGCAGGAGCCGTTTGGCCGCGTTCGCATTCAGCACAAGCAGTTTAGGTGGCAGCAGTTGAGCACCCAAAACTTCAACATAATGTACTACGACGGCGGCGAGCCCAGCGCCCGCCGGGCGGCCGAGTACGCCGAGAAAGAACTCCAGCGCATCACGGCGCTCATCGGCTATTACCCCTACTCCAAAACCACTCTGTTGTTTTACAACTCGGTGGGCGACCTGCGGCAAAGCAACATCGGCCTCACGGCCACCCAGCAGCAGGTGAACGGGGGCGAAACCCCGCTGGCCCGCATGAGCAAGGTGCAAATTGCCTTCGCCGGGCAGGAAACCGAGTTCAAGCGCGAGCTCAGCACCCAGATTACGCAGGTGCTGCTCAACGACATGATGTACGGCGGCTCGCTAAAAGAGGTATTGCAAAGCAGCTACTTGCTACAGCTGCCCAATTGGTTCATCGGCGGGGCTTCCGCTTACGCGGCCGAAGGCTGGAGCGTGGACATGGACGGCTTCATGCGCGACATGAGCAAGCAGCACCCCACCGGTACCCGCACGGCCCCGTTTTTCCTGCGCAACTCCACGCTAGCGGGTCAGAGCATCTGGAACTACGTGGCCGAGCGCTACGGCTACACCACCATCCAGAACATCCTCAACCTGACGCGCATCACCCGCGACGTGGAAGTGGGCATCAGCTCGTCGCTGAATGTGCCTTTCAAGGTGTTTATGAAGGATTGGCTGACGTACTACCGAGAGCTCAACGGCCAGCCCGTGGCCACGCTGGTTGAGCCCGACAAAAAATTCAGTCAGAGTGGCCGCAACCGCCACGCCGATGTATTCTCCCAGCCCATGCTGAGCCCCAACGGGCAGCAGGTGGCTTATGCCCAAAACGAGCAGGGCCGCTACCGCGTGATGGTGATGAACCGCGACGGCTCGGGCCGCCACATCATCAGCCGTGGAGGTCACAAAACGCCTGACCAGCAAGTAGAAACCCGGCTACCCGTGGTGGCATGGCGGGGCAATTCCCAGGTAGCCACGGCCGAAGTGCGGCGCGGCGAAATGGCCCTGCGCCTGCGCGATGCCGACGGCCACGGCTTGGTTACTCGAATTCGGGAAGCCATCCAGTTTTCGCGGCCGGCGTCGGTGTTTGCCGGGTACGACCAGGTGCTGAGCATGAGCTACGCACCCGATGGCAAAGCTTTGGTATTTAGTGCCGTGCGCAACGGCCAAAATGATATTTACCTGTTGCGGGCGGGCAGTCGCAAGCCCGAACAGCTCACCGACGACTTATTCGACGACATCCAGCCCGTGTTTTTGCCCGGTGGCCAGGGGTTGGTGTTCAGTTCGAACCGCTACCTCGACTCGGCAGGGCAGGCCCGTCCGGCCACGTTCCAGAACGTGGTCAACAACTACGACCTGTTTGTTTACCACCTCGACGGGCGCCCCACGCCGGTTGAGACGATGGTCAGCACCATTTCGAACGAGACCCGGCCCCGCGCCGTTTCGGACGACGAGGTGCTGTATTTGGGCGAAGAAAGCGGCGTGCGGGCCCTGTACCGTTACTCGCTGAAGACCAAAGAGCGCACGCTGCTGACCAATTGGTTGCCTAACACCCAAGATTTCGACTACCATCCGCAGACCTCGGGGCTGGTGTTTGTGGCGCCGGCCCAGGCCCGCGACATCCTGTATGTGTACCCGACTTACCCGCTGCCCACGGGCTTGCCCCTCACCAAAACGGCTCGCCAGCAAACCCTAGAAGACCGGTCGGCCGCACCGCGCGCTGCCGTTCCCAAGCCGGCGCCCGTGCCAGCTTCCCCGCTGGTTTCGGATACTGCGGGTCCGGCTGACTCTGCCGCTGTCCCCCGGCCCGCGGCTCCCAAGGCTGGGCAACCCGTAAACACGAGTGATTATCAGTTTGAGGAAGACGAGCCGACGCAGCCTTCGCAGACCAAGCGGCGGCGCCTGACGCCCACGGCGGCTTCGGCGGCCGCGCAGGCCAAAGCTGACGCCCCGCTTTCCGGTCCGTTCCGGTACGACACCCGCTTTATGGCCGACAACGTTTCGAGCGCGCTGTTTGTAGACCCGCTGCTGGGCATGGGCCTGCAATTCAAGGCTGCCTTGACCGATGTGCTGGAAAATCAGCGCATTGATGCCAGTTTGTTCGGGTTGTTTGACCTGCGCACCAGCAACATCCGCGCCTCTTACACCAACCTCACCAAGCGCTACGACTGGGGCGTGGCTTATCAGAAACAAGCTTATTTCTTTGATATCAACGGCGGCCGCTTCCGCTACGGGCGCCACGAAATAGCGCCCACTATTGCCTACCCGCTCACGCACAACTTGAGCGTACGCGGCGGCCCCCGGTTCGTCAACATCTCGCGCACCCGGCTGGGCGATGTGTCGACCGAAGACGACGAGAGCTCCAGCTACATTGGCTATAACGGCGAGCTTGTGTTCGATAACAGCATTGCGACCGGCGTGAACATGGTGACCGGCACGCGGCTGAAAGCCAGCGTGCAGCAACAAAACAACCTGGACAGTAAGAGCCTCAACTTCGGCAAGTTTGTGATTGACCTGCGGCACTACCAGAAAATCAGCCGTTCGATTGTGTGGGCCAACCGAGCCAGCTACGGGCAGTTTTTTGGCCCGCGGCAGCAGCTCTTCCGCTTGGGCGGCATGGACAACTGGCTGAACGCCGACTACGAAGACGCCCGCTTTCCGATGAATTATGATGCTCCGGACCAGGTGTTCAACCAGGACTTTGTAACCAACCTGCGCGGCTTCGATTACAGTTCCCGTAGCGGCCCGCGCTATGTACTGTTCAATAGCGAGTTGCGCATCCCCATTGTGCAGTACTTTTCCCGTAAGCCCATTTATTCCGGCTTCTTCCGCAATCTGCAGCTCACCGGCTTTGTTGATGCGGGCACCGCCTACAGCGGCACCAATCCGTTTGGCACGGACAACTCGTCGAACACCGAGGTAACCGGCGGCAACGGCAATTTCTTCTCCGCTACCGTTATCAACTTCCGCAACCCGTTCCTGGTGGGCTACGGCGTAGGCGCACGCTCCACGCTGCTGGGCTTCTATGGCAAAGCGGATGTGGCCTGGGGGCAGGAAAATTATATTACCAAAGGGCCCAAATTCTACTTCACCCTTGGATACGACTTCTAAGCGGTATCAAAGGAGTAGAGAAGGTCCCGCTGAGCTTACAGGCTCAGCGGGACCTTCTTTTTTTCATGCCCTTCCGGGCGGGTTCGGTCGTATCTTTGCGGCCCGAAACCAAACCCGTGCCCGTGCCGCTACTTCGCGAAATCACCACCTTGCTAGCCAAAGACTTCCGCCTCGAATGGCGGCAGAAGTCGGCCTTGGGCGGGTTGCTGCTGTACGTGGGCAGTACGGTGTTTGTGTGCTTTCTGAGTTTTAGCCTGCGCGGCGGCACGCCGCCGGCCCCGGCCTGGAACGCGCTGCTGTGGGTCATCCTGCTGTTTGCGGCCATCAACGCCGTGGCGAAGGGCTTTATGCAGGAAAGTCCCGGCCAGCGACTCTACTACTACACGCTGGTACGGCCCCAGGCCATCATCCTCGCCAAGATGCTCTACAATGCCCTGCTGCTGGTGGCGGTGGCGCTGCTCGGCTTGTTTCTCTACACGGTGTTTCTCGGCAATCCCATTCAAGATGCGCCGTTGTTTTTGGCCAATCTGCTGCTGGGCGCCGTGGGCTTTGCCACCACGCTCACGCTGGTATCCGGCATTGCGGCCAAGGCCGGCGGCAACGGCGCCACGCTCATGGCTGTGCTGGGATTTCCGGTGATGGTGCCCATGTTGCTGCTGCTCATTAAAGTCAGCAAGAATGCCCTGGACGGGCTGGACCGCAGCGTGAGCCACCAGTCGCTGCTGACGCTTTTGGCGCTAAACATGTTGGTGGGGGCGCTGTCTTATGTGTTGTTTCCTTATCTGTGGCGCGGCTAGTCCGTGGCGCCTGGCCCATAGCTTTCCTTTATGAGTAGTGCAAAAATTATTGGCAGTGTGCTGGGGTTGGTCTTCACGGTGCTGGGCGTGTGGGGCGGCCAGCGCCTGATTGAGCAGCGCAGCTCGGGCTGGCTCTGGAAGGCCCTGACCGTGGTGCTGCTCGTGGGCGGCTCGGCGGCTGGCCTGCTCATCAGCGTGCCGCCGCTGCCCATCGTGAACGAGAGCATCCGCAACCTCTTTTTCCACGTGCCCATGTGGTTTTCGATGATAATGGTGCTGCTGGTGTCGGTGTGGTATTCCATTCAGTACCTGCGCAACCCCTCGGCGCGGCTCGACATTCTGGCCCACGAATCGGCCAAAACCGGCATCGTGCTGGGCATGCTGGGGTTGGCCACGGGCAGCCTCTGGGCCAAATTCACCTGGGGCGCCTGGTGGACGCCCGACCCGCGCCTGAACGGCGCGGCCGTGGCCATGCTGATTTACGGCGCCTACCTGGTGCTGCGCGGCTCCTTCCGCGACGACCAGCAGCGGGCCCGCGTGTCGGCCATCTACAACATCTTCGCGTTTGCGGCGGTCATTCCGCTGCTCTTTATCCTGCCCCGGCTCAGCGGGCCGTCGCTGCACCCCGGCCAAACCGGCAACCCCGGTTTCAGCCAGTACGACCTCGACGATACCATGCGCAAGCTGTTTTATCCGGTCGTCATCGGCTGGATTTTATTCGCCTTCTGGCTCACCCAGGTTAGCAGCCGCTTTGCTTTCCTGCAATTCAAACACGATGAAAACTAGCTCTTTCCAGCGTCTGGCTGGCTTTTTCCTGTTGATGCTGTTCTCGGTTACCACGGCGTTCGCGCAGTCGGCCGAAGCGCCCGAAATGGCCGACGCCCTCCGCGCCAATGGCAAAATCTACGTGGTGGCGGCCGTGGTTGGGGTTATTGTGGCGGGCCTGCTCCTCTACCTCATTTCCCTCGACCGCAAAGTGAGCAAGCTGGAGCAGCAAATAAAAAAATAGCCGGGCACCCAATGCCCTCCGCTAGCTGTTGTTAACTTACGGATAGCCCCGATTCTGAATCGAGTCATTCCCCCATCCGATTATTCCCCGATATGAAGAAGTCGCACCTTTTTGTTATGGCCATTATTGCGGTGGCTGCTGCTATCATTCTCAGCACCACGGCCGATGCCAGCGTGTACGTGGGCTTTGGCGAGGCTCGGCAGCGGGCGGCCGAGGGCAATACCACCAAAGTGCACGTGGTGGGCAAGCTGCCCCGTGACGGGCAGAAGCGCCCAATTGGTTTGGAGTACGACCCGATGAAGGATGCCAGCTATTTCAGTTTCACGCTAATTGACACCTTACAGGTGGCTCAGCGCGTGGTGTATCTCGAACCAAAACCCCAGGACTTCGACGCTTCCGAGCAGGTAGTAATCACGGGCCAGATGAAGGGCGACGTGTTTCTAGCCGATAAAATCCTGCTCAAGTGCCCGAGCAAGTACGTGAAGAAGGACTTGGACGGGGCCACGGCCGCTAATTAATACAGCATGAATTTATTGATAGGAAACATTGGCCACCTGAGCGTCATAGTGGCGTTTGCGGCGGCATTGGTGGCGGCTTATAGTTATTTCCAGGCCACGCGGGGCCGGGCGCTCGGCGACGACGATACCAACTGGCTACGCATTGCGCGCGGCGCGTTTTTCGTGCACGGCGCGGCCGTTCTCACCATCATCGGGTGTTTGTTCAACATCATCCAGGCCCACCGCTACGAGTATTACTACGCCTGGAGCCACAGCTCCAACCACCTGCCGGTGGAGTACATGATTTCCTGTTTCTGGGAAGGCCAGGAAGGCAGCTTTCTGCTCTGGATTTTCTGGCACGTGGTGCTGGGCTTCTTTATTATCCGCTTCAACCGCAAGTGGGAGGCGCCAGTAATGGCCATTTTTAGCGGCGTGCAGCTGTTTTTGGTGAGCATGATTCTCGGCATCGTCCTCGGCGACGTCAAGATTGGCTCGTCGCCCTTCATCCTGTTGCGCGACTTCATGACCGACCTGCCGGTGTTCAAAATGAACCCCGACTTCGTGCCCAAAGACGGCACCGGCCTCAACGCCCTGCTGCAGAATTACTGGATGGTGATTCACCCGCCCACGCTGTTCCTGGGCTTCGCCCTCACGCTGGTGCCCTTCGCTTTCGCCATTGCCGGCCTCTGGAAACGCGAGCTGACGGCTTGGGTGAAACCCGCCTTGCCCTGGACGCTCATCGGCGGCGGCGTGCTGGGCGTGGGCGTGGTAATGGGCGCCTACTGGGCCTACGAAACCCTGAACTTCGGCGGTTACTGGAACTGGGACCCGGTTGAGAACGCCGTGTACATCCCGTGGCTGGTGCTGGTGGCCTCGCTGCACGGCATGGTGCTGTGGCAGAAGCGCCGCACCGGTTTGCGCACCTCGTTTGCGCTAGTGGTGGCCACGTTTGTGTTGATTTTGTACGCCACTTTCCTCACCCGGAGCGGCGTGCTGGGCAATGCCTCGGTGCATTCGTTTACGGACCTGGGCCTGTCGGGGCAGTTGTTCATTTACATGGCGGTTTTCTCGGTGCTGGCCATTGCCCTGCTGGTGTACCGCTGGAAGGAAATTCCAATTTCGGAGAAAGAGCTGACGCTGTACAACCCCGAGTTGTGGGTGTTTGTAGGTGCTACGGTGCTGTGCCTGGGGGCGTTCCAGGTGCTGTTCACCACCAGCATTCCGGTTTATAATTCCTTTATGGGCTTGCTGGGGGTTAAAACCAACGTGGCCCTGCCCGCCGACCAAATTGCCCACTACTCCAAAGCCCAGTTGTGGATGGGCGTGGGTGTGGCGCTGCTTTCGGGCATAGCCCAAATCATGTGGTGGCAGCGCAACGACAAGACGACGCTGGTTAACTCCCTCACCGCTCCTACCCTGCTCACGCTGCTGGGCACGGCGCTGGTGGTGCTGCTGGTGCGCTACAATGGCCTCACGATTTCGCCGGCTTACGTGGTGCTCACGCTGGCGGGCCTGTTTGGCGTGCTGGCCAATTTCGGCACCATCTTCACCTTGCTGCGGCGCGGGGTACGCCTGTCGGGTGGGGCCGTGGCCCACTTGGGCATCGCGCTGATGCTGCTGGGCGTGCTGGCCTCGGCGGGCTACTCCAACATCATTTCGCGCAACGTGTCGGGCCTGCTGTACTCGCGCGAATTTGATGAGTCGCTGAACCGCGACAACGTGCTGCTGTGGCGCAACGAAACCACCACCATGCAGAACTACGACCTGACCTACACCGGCCAGTTCTTCGACGTGCCAGGCGTGCCCGGCTACGTGGACAAGCAGTTCCTGTTCCGCACCGACGACGACTACAAGGCCCTGGCCCGGTCGCCCATCGTGGCCGGTGGCAAGACCTACTACAAAACCGGCGACACCGTCGCCATCATGCCCGAAAACACCTACTACCGCATCAATTACAAGGACCGGAAGACGGGTGACCAGTTTGCCCTCTACCCCCGGGCGCAGGTGAACGACGAGATGGGCGAAGGCGGCCTGCTGGCCTCGCCCGCCATCAAGAAGTTCTGGGGCCACGACATCTACTCGCACGTCAGCTCCGTGCTCGACCCGCGCAAGGACAAGCAGTGGAGCGAGGAAAAAGACCACGTGCTGGCCGTCGGCGACACCATTTTCCTGAACGACTACTTTGCCGTGTTCCGCGCCATCGAGCCCGCCCACGAAACCGCCGGCCTCAACCTGCAGAAAGGCGACCTCGCCCTGCAGGCCGACATGATTGTGCACGGCGAGAAGCGCCAGTACCACGTGCACCCCGTGTTTGTGGTGCGCAACCGCCTGGTGGGCCGCGTGCCCGACGAGGTGGACGACCTTGGCGTGCGCCTGAGCCTCACCAACATCGACCCCACGGCCGGCAAGTTCACCTTCGCCGTGAGCACCACGCAGAAGGACTACGTCATCCTGAAAGCCATGGAAAAGCCCTTCATCAACCTCCTGTGGAGCGGCACGCTGCTCATGGCGTTCGGCTTTGGCCTGAGCGTGTGGCAGCGCGGCCGCAAGAGCAGCGTGGCCGATGCCACGGAGGCAGCCAGCGCGGCCGCCCCGGCCCACGCTGGCCGCCCGCAGCCGGTGAGCTAGCGTTCTAAAATTAATTTTCAAGGCCGCTTCAATAATTGAAGCGGCCTTTTTTACGCCGTGCGGGAGCCTCGCCCGGTTTGCGCTCAGCTCTATTCCCTCCTAAATGCAGTACCCCTCGGCTTATTCA
The DNA here is from genome assembly GCF_015694725.1 of Hymenobacter jeongseonensis. GTDB lineage: Bacteria > Bacteroidota > Bacteroidia > Cytophagales > Hymenobacteraceae > Hymenobacter > Hymenobacter jeongseonensis. The sequence goes on from NZ_JADQDQ010000002.1 coordinate 746,992, forward strand.
CTGCGCGTTGGAATCCTGGGCGCCGGCCGCGTAGCCAGCCAGCTCGGCCCAGCGTTGGCCGCGGCGGGGCACACGGTAGTCTTCGTGTGGAATCGCACCGCCCCTGCGGCCGAAGCCTTGGCCGCGCAACTGCCCGGCGCGCAGGCCCTGGCCAGCCTATCGGCCCCACTTCCTGCCGCCGATGTGTACCTGCTAGCTGTGCCCGATGCCGCCGTGGCCCCGCTGCTGGCCAGTACTACCTGGCCCGCTGGGGCAGTGGTAGCGCACCTCGCCGGCGCATTGTCTCTGTCCGTATTTGAGGCGCAGCCCACGGTGCGCGGCGGCGTTTTTTACCCTCTGCAAACCTTCAGCCCCGGCCGCGCCATTAATTGGCCCACGGTGCCGCTCTGCATCGAAGCCGCTGATTCAGTGGTCGAAGAAAGGCTTCTGACCTTGGCTCGCAGCCTCAGCCAGCACGTGCGGCTCCTTAACTCGGCCCAGCGCCTGCAGCTGCACGTAGCTGCGGTGTTTGCCAACAATTTCACCAACCACCTGTTGGGCATTGCTGATACCCTGCTGGCCGAAGCCAACCTGCCGCCCGCCCTACTCGCTCCGCTGGTGCGCGAAACGGTGGACAAAGCCCTGGCCAACCCGCCTTTTGCGGTGCAAACCGGTCCCGCCGTGCGGCGCGACGCTCCAGCGCTGGCCGCTCATCGGGCGGCGCTGGCCCCGCATCCGGCGTGGCAGGCCCTGTATGAGCAGCTCACCGCCAGCATTCAGGCTCAACTTTGATGCCGGGGCCGGGCAGAGTACCTTTGCGGCGGCAAACGCCGTCCCTTTTTTCGTTTTTTTGTTTCTCGTTTTGTCAGTTCCCGCCACTACCATCACCTTCCAACTCAGCGACGGCCAGCCGGCCCAAACCCACGTGGCGGCCCCCGGCGAGTCGGTGCTCGACGTGGCCCTCAACAACGGCATTCAGCTCCAGCACAACTGCGGCGGCGTGTGCGGTTGCAGCACCTGCCACGTCTACATCAACTCAGGCGGCGACGACCTGCCTGAAATCAGCGACAAGGAAGAGGACTTCATTGACCGCGCCGAAAACCCGCGCATCAACTCCCGCCTCGCCTGCCAGTGCGTGGTCGAGGCCAACATGCAGCTGGTGGTTACCATTCCGCCCCAGCATTTCCTGGGCCACTAATTCTTTCTAAATGAACCACTTTGAGCCGCCCATGCACTGGGCCGACCACGAGGACATTGCCATGGCCCTCTACGAGAAGTTTGGCAATGACTTCACCGAAGCCAAAATCTACCGCATCCGCTTCACCGATTTGATTGAATGGGTCTTGACCCTCAATAATTTCGACGGCACCCGCGAGCAGGCCACCGAAGGCCACCTGGAGCAAATTCAGGCCAAGTGGGTGTACGAGTGGCGCGATAACCAATAACAGCCGGGCTTATGGGAACGGGCAGCCAACCCGCCGTTGATTTCCCGCGTAAGCTGCATCTGAATTGGATTATTAACCATTTCAGGCATTCCTGCAGCCTTTACCCGGGCAGTTTCCCATCTTTCCATTTTTGTTTTTTTGCATGAAAACCGGCATCATTAAATTTTTCAACGAAGCCAAAGGCTACGGCTTCGTGACCGACGACCAAACGAAGGAAGACTTCTTCGTGCACGTAACCGGCCTCAACGGGGCCACCGTGCAACAAAACGACCGGGTGGAATTCGAAACACAGGAAGGCCGCAAAGGAATCAACGCCGTCAACGTGCGCAAAGTCTAAGCAAACCCAACACCATGGGGCAACCCGCAGAAAGCTTCTCCCCCTCGGAGAAGCTTTTTTTGTGGTCCGCCTCCCGGCAGCCCGTCTCTTTAGCCGACCTTTGCCCTTCGCCCAGTCCCCATGCCGTCCCTCCCGCCCAAGCTGCCCATCCCCGTGCCCCCGCCCCCGGTGGAAGGCCTTGGCACGGCTTTGCCCACGCTGGTGCGCTGGCCCAACTTGCTTATTATGCTGCTGTGTCTCATGCTGGTACGGGCGGGACTGCTGCTGCCCGAGCTGCCGCTGACCACGGCGCTGCTCAACCCGCGTTTTGCGGTGCTGGCGCTGGCGGCGCTGCTGGTGGCAGCCGGCGGCTACATCATCAACGACTATTACGACGTCAAAATTGACGCCATCAACCGGCCCGACCGGCTGGTGATTGGCCGCGTGGTGAACCGCCGCAAGGCCATGCTGGCCCACCTGCTGCTGAGCGGCGCGGGCGTGCTGCTGGCGGGCGGGCTGCATCTGGTGCTGGGCGCCGTGACGCTGGGCACGGCGCTGCTGCTGTGGGGCTACTCGGCCCGGTTCAAGCGGGTGGCCTTGGTGGGCAACGTGAGCATTGCCACGCTCACAGCGGCGCTGGTGCTATTGCCCGAGCTGCAGCTGCAGCTCGAGCGCAACGAGAGCAACAGCGTGGTGTGGCCTTATGCCCTGGCCGCGTTTCTGCTCACCATTGTGCGCGAGATTGTGAAAGACGTGGAGGACATGCGCGGCGATGCCCAGCACGGCTGCCGCACGCTGCCCTTGGTAGTAGGCGTGGCCCGCACCAAGTGGGTGGCCGGAACTTTCCTGGCCTGCCTGGCCCTGCTAACCTTGGGGGCCACGGGCCGGTTGTTTGTGAGCGGGTACTGGCCGCTGGGCACGTGGCTGGTGCTGCTGGTGCTGCTGCCCATAGCCCAGCTAGCCCGCCTGCTACTCCGCGCCGACCGCCGCCGTCACTTCGAGGAGCTGAGTGCCTGGTGCAAGGGCATCATGCTGGCGGGCGTGCTCAGCATGGCGCTGGCAGGCAGCGTGGGATAGTTTTTTACCAATAATGACCGTTATGCTGAGCCTGTCGAAGCATTTCTGCCGATTCGTTGAGTCAACAATAATTACTCTCGTGGTAGAGATGCTTCGGCTGCACTCAGCATGACATTCTAAAGGATTAAATATTAACTGCGAACTACTGAATGAAATACCGCCACCTCTTCTTCGACCTTGACCACACGCTGTGGGACTTTGAGAAAAACGCCGACGAAACGTTGCGCACGCTTTATGACCGCCACGATTTTGCGCGTTTCGGCACCTTCACGGTCGAGGAATTTATCGGCGTGTACAGTGATGTTAACCACGCGTTGTGGCGCTTGTACCAAAGCAATAAAATCTCGCAAAAGCAATTGCGCGAAATTCGTTTCACCCGCACTTTGACAAAGCTGGGCGTGCAGGAAGCGGATATTCCGACCACAATTTCGGCCGAGTTCACGGATATTCTGCCCCGGAAATCCGCCGTATTTCCTTACACCCACGAGGTGCTGGACTACCTGAAGCTGAACTACCGCCTGCACCTCATCACCAACGGTTTCAACGACATTCAGGGCATCAAGCTGGCTTCGTCGAACCTGACGCATTATTTCGAGGAAGTTATTACCTCGGAGCACAGCGGCCACCTCAAGCCCGACCCGCGCATGTTTCAGCACGCGCTGGAGCGCACCGGTGCCACCGCCGCTGAAAGCCTGATGATAGGCGACAACCTGGAATGCGACGTGCTGGGTGCCTACAACGCCGGCATCGACCAAGTGTATTTCAACCCCGATAAACGCCGGCACTTCAACCAAATCACACACGAAATCAGCTGCCTGAGCGAATTGAAGGATATTTTGTAAGAAATAAAACTGTCATGCAGAAAGGCCGTCATGCAGAGCACAGCGAAGCATCTTGCATGCAATCAGTAATTAGTGGTGGCACGCGAGATGCTTCGCTGCGCGCTGCATGACGGGTTTATTGTATACACCTCATTATGATACATCTCATTGGCATGTCGGGCCGCCGGGGCAGCGGCAAAGACACCGTGGCGCGCCTGCTTCAACAGTTGCAGCCCGTACGCATCTGGCAAATTCGCTCGTTTGGCGATTCCATTAAGTCCGTTTGCGCGGCCCTGACGGGCGAAGACGTGGCGCCTTACTATACCCAAAAAGGCAAGGCCCAACTGGTACCCACATTCCATCGCACCCGGGGCGAAATGCTGCAGCAAGTAGGCCAGGCGCTGCGCATATGGGAACCGCTGGTGTGGGTCGATGCCTTTTTTGCTGCCCTGCCGCATGATGCCTGCGTGCTGGTGCCCGATGTGCGCTTCGCCAACGAAGCCGACCCCATCCGGGCCCGTGGCGGCCTGATGGTTCGCATCGAAGGCGACCCGCTGAAACAGCGCGGCGACGGCACCCGTGACGACGACCACCCCAGCGAAACCGCTATGGACGATTATCAACACTTCGACTTCACCATTTACAACACCGGCTCCTTCAAAGACTTGGAGTTGCAAGTGAAAGAGCTGGTGAAGCGGCTATAGACCAACGTTAAGTCAATAAACTCATGCTTATTCCTATCAAAGTCTGGAACAGAATAGACATGCTTCAGCAGCCTATCGCAGTCGAAATCACTAGTGAAGACAGCAGGTGGAGAAGATGGGTATCCATTCATTATGACCTCAACAGAAAACCCCATTTAACTTATCCTCAGCATTTATACTGTGTCATTGACACAAAATTTGACACCGAATTATTAAAAATCCACGCTCAGTTTGGGGACGAGGATTTAGCAATTCTAAATGAGTCACGGTACTACGCCAGCGACTTGGCTCAGCTATATGCAATACTGCTTGACTTGAAAATATCTCCTGAATCATTCGATGCTCCCTGGCACGTAAGGCACCCATTATTATAGCTGATGCCTTCCCTTCCTACCTTTGCCCGCCCACTCAAAACTACTGCAAACACCTAACCCGAAACTTATGGCCAACGCCTTTTTCAACGTCCCCGTCCCGATTAACGAACCTGTCAAAGGCTACGCGCCCGGCTCGAAAGAAAAGCTGGAATTGCAGCAGCAGCTCAAGAGCCTGCGGCAGCTGGAGCTGGACATTCCGATGTACATCGGCGGGAAGGAAGTACGCACGGGCAAGTTGGAGCGCATTGCCCCGCCCCACGACCACCAGCGCACGCTGGGCCACTTCCACGCCGGCGATGCCAGCCACGTGAAACTGGCCATTGAGGCCGCCCTGGCGGCCCGCACCGCGTGGTCGGAATTGCCCTGGGAGCACCGCGCTGCCGTGTTCTTGAAAGCGGCTGATTTGCTGGCCGGCCCGTACCGCGCCCGCATCAACGCGGCCACCATGCTGGGCCAGAGCAAGAATGCGTTTCAGGCCGAAATCGACGCCGCTTGCGAGCTGATTGACTTCTTCCGCTTCAACGTGTACTACATGCAGGAAATCTACAAGCAGCAGCCCGAGAGCCTGCCCGGCATGTGGAACCGCGTGGAGCACCGCGCCCTGGAAGGCTTCGTATTTGCCCTCACGCCGTTCAACTTCACGTCCATTGCCGGCAACCTGCCTTCGTCGGCGGCCATGATGGGCAACGTTATTGTCTGGAAGCCCGCCAACACCCAGATTTACTCGGCCCAGGTGCTGATGGAGCTATTTAAAGAAGCCGGCGTGCCCGACGGCGTGATTAACCTCGTGTACGTGGACGGCCCCACGGCTGGCGACGTCATTTTTTCGCACCGCGACTTTGCCGGCATCCACTTCACCGGTTCTACCGGCGTGTTCCAGAACATCTGGAAGACCATCGGCCAGAACATTGCCAGCTACAAATCCTACCCGCGCATCGTGGGCGAAACCGGCGGCAAAGACTTCATTCTCGCTCACCATTCGGCGCATCCCAAGGCCGTGGCCGTGGCCATGTCGCGTGGTGCCTTCGAGTATCAGGGCCAGAAATGCTCGGCCGCGTCGCGCGTGTACTTGCCCTCCAACACGGCCCAGGAAATCCTCGGGTACGTGAAGGAAGACCTTGCCTCCTTCAAAATGGGCGACGTGGAAGACTTCGGCAACTTCATCAACGCCGTTATCACCGAAGCGTCGTTCGATAAGCTGGCCAAGTACATCGACGGCGCCAAGGCCGACCCAAATGCCGAAATCATCGCCGGGGGCAATTACGACAAGTCGAAAGGCTACTTCATCGAGCCCACCGTCATCCTCGCCAAAGACCCGAAATACGTGACCATGTGCGAGGAGCTATTCGGCCCCGTACTCACGGTGCACGTCTACGACGCCGACAAGTTTGAAGAGACGCTCGAGTTGGTGGACTCCACTTCGCCCTACGCCCTCACCGGTGCCGTGTTTGCCCAAGACCGGTACGCCATCGACTTGGCGTCGAACCGCTTGATGAACGCCGCCGGCAACTTCTACATCAACGACAAGCCTACCGGCGCCGTGGTGGGCCAGCAGCCCTTCGGCGGCGCCCGCGCCTCCGGCACCAACGACAAAGCCGGCTCGCAGCTCAACCTCATTCGCTGGGTGTCGCCCCGTGCCATCAAGGAAACCTTCGTGCCGGTCACGGACTACCGCTACCCCTTCCTGGGCTCGGAGCCAGCCGAGGACTTGAACCGCGACAAGGGCTTGTAAGCACTTGTTGTTAATCATAATCAAAAAGCGCCGCTCTCAGCAATGGGAGCGGCGCTTTTTGATTTTAAGTTAAGCTGCTTTCAAGGGAACGCAATGCCTACTCCGGCGCTAATTCATGGACCTTGTGTCGTTCTCCAGCTTTGATTGGATGGCCCGAATTTCCTCGCTGTCGAGGGGTTTGTGAATCAAGCCCGCAACCAGGTCGTAGTGCTTCGATTTTTCCAGGTCAGTCAGTGCGAGTGAGGACGTGAGGATGTAGATTTGGCAGTTGCCGCGCAGCTGCTCCTCGTAGGGGGCCAAGGCATCCAGAAACTCCCACCCGTCCATGACGGGCATGTTCAAATCCAGAAACACCACTTGCGGTGGCGCGCCCTTGTCCTCCGTCACCAGCGTGTCCAGGGCCTGCTCGGCCGAAAGGAACGTGCAGATGCAATCCGAAAAGCCTTGGCTCCGCAACAATTGCTCGGTGAGGTAAATCGCGAGGTTGTCGTCGTCAATCAGGTAGGTTTTCATCCGCACGGCTCCTAAAATAGAGTATAAATTCGGTTCCCTTGTTTACCTCGCTTCGAACGGAAATTTGCCCGCCCATCGCCTCCATGTGGGCTTTCACCAAGTATAGCCCGATGCCCCGCCCGGCTTTGCCCCCGTGGAAGCGTCGGTACAGCCGGAATATTTCATCGCCAACTTTCTCCTGGTCGAATCCCAAGCCATTGTCCCGGCAGGTAATGACGACATCGGCTTTAGGCCCGACAACCGCGCTAACGTCCATCAGCAGGCTCCGCTCATCCGACCGGTACTTGATGGCGTTCGAAATCAGATTGTGGAAGATGCTATGAAAATAGGCCTTGCTGCCCGGCAGGCGCAAGGTTTCGGGAATGGTGCTGATGAACTGGCCGCCACTGGCCCGCAACGCCCCCTCCAGTTCCAGCAGGGCTTGCTGGCACACGGCGGCCACAGGCACCGGCTCGGGCCGGTAGTCGTGCTGCTCGTCCCGCAGCGTCAGGATGTCGTTCACGTCAACCAGCACCTGGTCGAGTTGCTCGAGGCTGATGCGCAGCTTTTGCACCGATTGGTCGAACACCTCCGAGTGCTTGTCGATGCGGGAAAGCAGGTCGCTAAATCCCAAGGCATTGGCCAGCGGAGCCCGCAGGTTGTGCGAGATGATGTAAGCAAACTGCTGCAAGTCTGCGTTTTGCTGAAACAGTTTTTCCGTCAGCAAGCGCTGCCGTTCCTCGGCCTGCTTGCGGGGCGTAATGTCCTGCATTGCCCCAATCATCCGCACGGCCCGGCCCTCGGCGTCCCGCACCATGTAGCCCCGGTCGACGACAAAAGCCCAAGAGCCATCGGCCCGCTGGTACCGGTATTCTTCCTCCAAAAACGAGTCGGTGGTTTTGAATACCGCCCGATGCAGGCTCGCTACCACCCGCGAATTATCCTCCAAATGCACGTAGTCGGCCCATTGGCTGAAGGGAACCGGGTTTTGGGCCAGCTGATGGCCGAACAACTCTTCAAATCCCTCTCCCCAAAAGATGGTGTCGCCGGCGATGTTCCAGTCGTAAATGGCGTCGGTGGTGGCTTTTAGGGCGTACGCAAACCGCTCGTTGCTCAGGCGCAACGCTTCTTCCACCTGCTTTTCTTTGGTCAGGTCGTGCACCACGCCCACCAACTGGCGGCAGCGCCCGGTTTCGTCGCACACGGGCGTCACACTCACTTCGCCCGTTACCCGGCCGGTCGGATAATCCGACACTTCCTCCCACACCACGCGCTCCAGCGTGGCAACGGCTTGCTGGTATTTCGTCAGCACCAAACTCAGCGACGGTTCGGGAATTACCTCGTCTACATAGCTGCCCGCTACTTTTTCAGCCGGCACCCCAGTTGTGCGTTCAAAAGCTTTGTTCGCAAAAACGAAGCGGTACCGGCCGTCGTCCTCCACACTCAGCACGAACGTCACATCGGCAATGGTGTCGAAGATGACAGAAAGCTGATGTTCCCGCTCTAACAAAGCACTATCAGTCAGATATTTTGGATTTTCGCGATGAGGCATGGGCTTGGCATTCTCTACAGGCGTTGCGCATAGCTAAGCAGTCATGCCCTCCGGCTTCCTGACAAAAGAAAACATATTCTCACTAATGTTACGTCAGCCAGACCAAGAAACCTAAACCACAGACGTGGGCGCTAGCTTGAGGTTTTCTTGAATAGGCCCCAGTGTCCGCATCAAACCTCAGCCGCATTCTTGTCTGCTTGGCGCAGGATACGCCGGCAAAGAACCGATGCAGCCGAATGGCGCGGTTTCACTTATTGGTTATACCTGAACCTTAACATTGCGCCCCAAACCCGTGGGCGCTACCTTTGCCCTTCAGCGCCTGTTGGTGCTGCTACGCTCTAATCTGACTGCTATGTTATTAGTCCTGCCAGCTGCCAATTATCAGCCTTCCGATTACCTCCCCATTCTCATTCAATTCGGTTTGGCGTTGGCTTTCGTGGCCTTCGCCATGATTGTTTCCCACCTCGTGGGCCCCAAGCGCAACAGCACCGTGAAGGACGCTTCCTTCGAATGCGGCATCGAATCGGTGGGCAACGCCCGCACCCCGATTTCGGTGAAATACTTCCTCACGGCCATCGTATTCGTGTTGTTTGACGTCGAAGTCATCTTCATGTACCCCTGGGCTGTGAATTTTCGGGCCTTGGGCAACGACGGTTTCATTGCCATGATTCTGTTCATGTTTTTCCTGCTAGCGGGCTTCGCTTACATCATCAAAAAGGGCATTCTGCGCTGGAACGAAGCCTAATCTGCCCAAACTTTTGCGGTACCGGTGGTGTTCGCAATCAGGCCGTTTGGCCGTCCAATCTGACTTTTCGACTCTATGGATACCCGCGTTCCAGAAATTAAAACGGTTGAGGCCCCCGAGGGCGTTGAAGGCGCTGGCTTCTTTGCCACCTCGCTGGAAAAGGTCGTAGGCATTGCCCGCGCCAACTCGCTTTGGCCCCTGCCCTTCGCCACGTCCTGCTGCGGCATCGAGTTCATGGCCACCATGGGCTCGCACTACGACATCTCGCGTTTCGGCTCCGAGCGGCCCAGCTTCTCGCCCCGCCAAGCCGATTTGCTCATGGTAATGGGTACCATCGCCAAGAAAATGGCGCCCATTGTGAAGCAGGTGTACGAGCAAATGGCTGAGCCCCGCTGGGTGCTGGCCATGGGTGCCTGCGCCTGCTCGGGCGGCATTTTCGACTCGTACTCGGTGCTGCAAGGCATCGACCGCATTATCCCGGTCGACGTGTACGTGCCCGGCTGCCCGCCCCGCCCCGAGCAGGTGCTCGACGGCCTGATGCGCGTGCAGGACCTGGCCAAGAACGAATCCTTCCGCCGTCGCAACGCGCCTGAATACCAGGCGTTGCTGGCGTCGTACAACATTAAGTAATCTGCATCAGGTAGCTGGCAGTCGGATAGAAAGGCCGCCTTTTTCCGACTGCTGGCTAATACCAACCCCGAATGAATCCTCAGGAATCTGCCGCCGCCCCCGAAGTCGCTGTTGCCGAAGACCCGATAAAGGTCCAGAATGCGCGAGTGCTGGCTTTGCTGCACCAGTTGTTTGGCGAGGCCGCCTTTACCGATGTGGAGGAGCCTTACGGCCTGCTCACGGCCACGACCACGCGGGAGCGCATCCACGCAGTTATTGCCGGCTTGCAGCAGGACCAGGAGTTGAAGTTTCACTTCCTGACCACGTTGTGCGGCATCAACTACCCCGAGAATGAGGGGAAGGAACTGGGCGTTATCTACCACCTGCACAGCCTGACGCAGAACATCCGGCTGCGCCTGAAAATCTTCTTCCCCGTGGCCGACCCCACGGTGCCGACCATCACGGACATCTACAACGCCGCCAACTGGCTGGAGCGCGAGACGTTCGACTTCTACGGCGTCATCTTCACCGGTCACCCCAATCTCATTCGCATCCTCAACGTGGAGGACATGGACTACCACCCGATGCGGAAAGAATACCCGCTCGAAGACGGTACCCGCGAAGACAAAACCGACCTGTTTTTCGGCCGATAGGCCCCTGATAATCATATCATGGCAGTAAACGACGCCCTGGCAGGCACCCACAAAATCATCGAAGAGGCCGCTGCTCAGCGCCACGGCCAGCTTATGCCCCTGCTCAACGATTTCAGCCAGGAGCTGACGACGCTGAACCTAGGCCCGACGCACCCGGCCACGCACGGCATTTTCCAGAACATCCTGCAAATGGATGGCGAGCGGATTGTGTCGGGCGTGCCCACCATCGGCTACATCCACCGCGCCTTTGAGAAGATTGCCGAGCGCCGGCCTTTCTACCAAATTACGACGCTGACCGACCGGATGAACTACTGTTCGTCGCCCATCAACAACCTGGGCTGGCACATGACGGTGGAGAAGCTACTCGGCGTGACCGTGCCTAAGCGGGCACAATACATCCGCGTGATTATGATGGAGTTGGCCCGCATTGCCGACCACCTTATCTGCAACTCGATTCTGGGCGTGGACACGGGTGCTTTCACCGGTTTCCTCTACGTGTTCCAGGAGCGCGAGAAGATTTACGAAATATACGAGGAGGTGTGCGGCGCCCGCCTCACCACCAACATGGGCCGCGTGGGCGGCATGGAGCGCGACCTCTCCCCCGCTGCCCTCGACAAGCTCCGCGCCTGGCTGAAAAGCTTCCCGGCCGTGATGAAGGAGTTTGAGGCCATGTTCAACCGCAACCGCATTTTCATGGACCGCGTGGTGAACGTGGGCCCGATTTCGGCGGAAAAAGCGTTGAACTACGGCTTCACCGGCCCCAACCTGCGGGCCGCCGGCGTCGACTACGATGTGCGCGCCATGAACCCTTACTCCTCCTATGAGGACTTCGAGTTCGACATTCCGGTGGGCACCAACGGCGATACTTACGACCGTTTCATTGTGCGCAACGAGGAAATATGGCAGAGCCTGCGCATCATCAATCAAGCCGTAGATAAGTTGCCTGACGGCCCCTACCACGCCGACGCGCCGCACTACTACCTGCCCACCAAGCCGGAAGTGTACAAGAACATGGAGGCGCTGATTTACCACTTCAAAATCGTGATGGGCGAAATCGACGCCCCCGTTGGCGAGGTGTACCACGCGGTGGAAGGCGGCAACGGCGAGTTGGGCTTCTACCTGATTTCGGATGGTGGCCGCACGCCTTACCGCCTGCACTTCCGCCGGCCCTGCTTCATCTATTACCAGGCTTATCCCGAAATGGCCGTGGGCACTACGCTCTCCGACGCCATTGTCATTCTCTCGTCCATGAACGTCATAGCCGGCGAGCTGGACGCCTAGTTTTTGCTACAGATTATGGAGCCGACCACCGCGCCCACCAAACCGCAATTTTCTCCCGCCGCTCAGGCGGAAATCAAGCGCCTGCTGTCGCACTACCCGGCCGACAAAAGCAAGTCTGCCCTACTGCCGATTCTGCACATTGCCCAAGCCGAGTTCGGTGGCTGGGTGAGCCCTGAAGTGCAGGACCTGGTAGCCGAAACGCTGAGCATCAAGCCGATTGAAGTGTACGAGGTGTCGTCGTTCTACACCATGTACAACCTCAAGCCGGTGGGCAAGCACGTGCTGGAAATCTGCCGCACCGGTCCCTGCATGCTGCGCGGCTCCGATGAATTGACCGCCAACTTGGAGCGCATCACCGGCGCCAAAGTGGGCGGCACTTCGCCCGACGGCAATTTCACCCTGAAAGAAGTAGAGTGCCTAGCCGCCTGCGGCTTCGCCCCCATCGTGCAGGTACGCGAGAAGTACTACGAGCAGCTCGACACGCCCGAAGCGGTGGATGCCATGCTCAACGAGCTGCGCGGGCAGATTCATCGGCCCATCCTATCGTGGGAAGAGAACAGCAGCCTGCCCAACTCCCTGAAAAACAACTAAAGGCTGGCCATCAGCACAACGCTTAATCTTATGGGCCGCAAGCTATTAACTGAACATATCAACGTTGAAGGCATCGAAACCTTCGACGTATACCGCAAGCACGGCGGCTACCGCTCCGTGGAAAAGGCGCTCAAAACCATGACGCCGGACGAAGTGGTGGAGGAAGTAAAGAAGTCGGGCCTGCGCGGCCGTGGCGGCGCGGGTTTCCCCGCCGGCATGAAGTGGAGCTTCCTGGCCAAGCCGGAAGGCGTGCCGCGCTACCTCGTCTGCAACGCCGACGAATCGGAGCCGGGTACCTTCAAGGACCGTCAGCTGATGTCGAAATTGCCCCACCTGCTCATTGAGGGCATGATTACGGGCAGCTACGCTTTGGGCGCGCGCACCAGCTACATCTACATCCGCGGCGAGTTGTTGTACGTGCTGCGCATTCTGGAAAAGGCCATTGCCGAAGCTTACGCGGCCGGTTTCCTGGGCGAGAACATCCTCGGTTCGGGCTACTCGCTCGATTTGCACGTGCACCCCGGTGCCGGCGCTTACATCTGCGGCGAAGAAACTGCCTTGCTGGAATCCCTGGAAGGCAAACGCGGTAACCCGCGCAACAAACCGCCATTCCCGGCTGTACAGGGCCTATACGCCCGCCCCACGGTAGTGAATAACGTGGAAACCATTGCGGCCGTGCCGGTTATTGTGAACGAGGGCGGCGACGAGTACGCCAAAATCGGCATCGGCAAAAGCACCGGCACCAAGCTCATCTCGGCCTGTGGCCATTTGAACAAGCCGGGCATCTACGAAATCGAATTGGGCCTGCCTGTTGAGGAATTCATCTACTCTGATGAGTACTGCGGCGGCATCTGGAAAGGCCGCGACCTGAAGGCCGTAGTGGCCGGCGGTTCGTCCGTGCCGATTCTGCCCAAGGAATTGATTCTGAAAACTGCTGCCGGCGAAAATCGTCTGATGACTTATGAGTCGTTGAGCGACGGTGGCTTCGTGACGGGCACCATGTTGGGCTCCGGCGGTTTCATTGCGATGGACGAAACCACGTGTATTGTAAAGAATACCTGGAACTTCAGCCGCTTTTACCATCACGAGTCGTGCGGGCAGTGCTCGCCCTGCCGCGAAGGCACTGGCTGGATGGAAAAGGTACTCCACCGCCTGGAGCACGGCCACGGCGCCATGCACGACATCGACCTACTCGTGAGCGTAGCCAAACAGATTGAAGGCAATACCATTTGCCCGCTGGGCGAAGCGGCGGCGTGGCCGGTGGCTGCGGCCGTGCGCCACTTCCGCGACGAGTTTGAATGGCACGTGAAGCATCCGAAAGAGGCCACGGCTCCTGGCGCAGTTTATCGCGGCGCGGCGGTACTCGCTTAAAAAAGACCGTCATGCAGAGCGCAGCGAAGCATCTCGCCCGCTTCGTTGAAAAAGAATTACTACCCCGAGCGCAATGCTTCGCTGCGCTCTGCATGACCGACAGAATTATAATCTGATAGACCAATGGCTAAAATAACGTTCGACGGCATTGAGGTGGAAGTTCCGGATGGAACAACCATCCTGAACGCGGCCCGCCAGATTGGCGGCGGCATCGTGCCGCCCGCCATGTGCTACTACACCCCGCTGAAGGGCACGGGCGGCAAATGCCGCGCCTGCCTGGTGCGCGTGGCGGCCGGCTCGGCCAAAGACCCGCGCCCCATGCCCAAGCTGGTGGCATCGTGCATCACCACGGTGCAAGACGGCATGGTGGTGGAAAACACAACTTCGCAGCAGGTTATGGATGTGCGCAAGGGCATCGTGGAGATGCTGCTCATCAACCACCCACTCGACTGCCCGGTGTGCGACCAGGCCGGCGAGTGCGACCTGCAGGACTTCGCCTTCGAGCACGGCGTGAGCACTACCCGGTACGAGGAAGAGCGCCGCACTTTCGAGAAAATCGACATCGGCCCGCTCATCCAGCTGCACATGACGCGCTGCATCTTGTGCTACCGTTGCGTGTACACCGCCGACCAGCTCACCCCCGAGCGCGTGCACGGTGTGTTGGGCCGCGGCGATGCCTCGGAAATCGGCACCTACATCGAAAACATCATCGATAACGAGTTCAGCGGCAACGTCATCGACGTGTGCCCGGTGGGCGCGCTGACCGATAAAACCTTCCGCTTCAAGCAACGCGTGTGGTTCACGAAACCCGTGAATGCCCACCGCGAGTGCGAAAACGAGAAGTGCTGCGGCAAAGTAACCCTCTGGTACAAAGGCAAGGACGTGCTCCGCGTGACGGCCCGCAAAGACCAGTACGGCGAAGTAAAAGAGTGGATTTGCAACACCTGCCGTTTCGACAAAAAGGAAACCTCGGATTGGGTGCTCGAGGGCCCGGCGCATATCAACCGCGCCTCAGTTATTTCGCAGAACCATTACGAATTGCCAGTGGTGAACCCGCAGGTAATTCTGGATCTGCCAGAAAGCACCACCCGCGAACTGGAACGCAACCCGCCCCTGCGCTTGGGCGGCATCAATGGATAGAACAGAACAACCAAAAGCACGTCATGCTGAGCGCAGCCGAAGCATCTCGCGTGTGGTAGTAAACCAATCGATTGAATTAGTTATGCAAGCGAGATGCTTCGGCTGCGCTCAGCATGACAAACGATTATAACACATGGATTTTCCACCCCTAGCCTGGCAAGGCCTCGTCGTTCTGGTAGTTTTCGGCGTTTCCCTGCTGATTGCCACGTATTCCACTTACGCCGAGCGCGTTATCGCCGCGTTTCTGCAGGACCGGGTGGGCCCGGACCGCGCCGGCCCTTTCGGCCTGCTGCAGCCACTGGCTGATGCTGTGAAGCTCTTCACCAAGGAAGAATTCTTCCCTGCCGGCGCTAACCGGGCGCTGTTCGTCTTCGGCCCTTGTCTGGCGATGGTCACGGCGCTGATGTCATCGGCCGTAATTCCGTTTGGCAACGTGCTGCAGTTCGGCGAGACTGCTATTCACCTGCAAGGCATTGAAATCAACGTCGGGATGCTTTATGTGTTCGGCATGGTGTCGCTGGGCGTGTACGGCATCATGATTGGCGGCTGGGCTTCGAACAACAAGTTCTCGCTGCTCGGCGCAATCCGCGCTGCTTCGCAAAACATCAGCTACGAAATCGCCATGGGCCTCGCCCTGATTGCCGTGTTGATGATGTCGGGTACGCTGTCGCTACGCGAAATCACCTTCCAGCAAGTTTCAGACGCCCCTTTTGTGTGGCAGGATATCTTCAACTGGAACGTGATGAAGCAGCCACTGGGCTTTATCATCTTCATCGTGTGTGCTTTTGCCGAAACCAATCGGACACCCTTCGACTTGCCCGAGTGCGAAACCGAACTGATTGGCGGCTACCACACCGAGTACAGCTCCATGAAAATGGGCCTATACCTTTTTGCCGAGTACATCAACGTGTTTGTAGCCTCGGCCGTGATGAGCGTGCTGTATTTCGGCGGTTTCAACTTTCCCTTCCAGGCTGAGCTGCGCAATTGGCTGGTGTCGTCGCAGGGCTTGGAGTTGGTGACGGCTCAGAACATCATCACCATTCTTGGTTTGGTGGGTTTGTTTGCCAAAATCTTCAGCTTCATCTTCTTCTTCATGTGGGTGCGCTGGACCTTGCCGCGCTTCCGCTACGACCAGCTGATGCGCCTGGGCTGGACCATTCTCATCCCCCTGGCCATCTTCAACATCATGCTGACGGGCGGCCTGATTACGTTCGGCGTAATTAAATAACGACTCATGGAATCCTTAAGCAAACGCGCCAAAGTTCTGACCAAAAAGCCAATGACCCTGGCCGAGCGGGCTTACCTGCCGGCTATTTTCCAGGGCTTGTCGATTACGATGCAGCACTTTTTTCGGGCTGCGACCAAGAAGCAAGTCACCATTCGCTACCCCGAAGAGACGCGCCCTTTCTCCCCCGTTTTCCGTGGCCTGCACGTGCTCAAGCGCGACGAAGCCGGCCGGGAGCGCTGCACCGCCTGCGGCCTCTGCGCCGTGGCCTGCCCCGCCGAAGCCATTACCATGGTGGCCGGCGAACGCAAAAAGGGCGAGGAAAACCTCTACCGCGAGGAAAAGTATGCCGTCAGTTACGAAATCAACATGTTGCGCTGCATCTTCTGTGGCCTGTGCGAAGAAGCCTGCCCGAAAGCCGCCGTGTACCTGCAAGCCGACAAAATGGCCCCACCGCGCTTCGAGCGCGACGAGTTCATCTACGGCAAAGACCGGCTGGTGGAGCCCGTTACGCCGGACAACCGCTCGAAGCGTGGCATCCAGCTCACCCCCGAGCAGGCCGATAAGCTGCGCTCGCAGTTGGCGTAACGGCTGTCACTAGGTCGTCATGCTGAGCGTAGCCGAAGCATCTCTACCGGGTGACTAATTCAATCGATACAACGAAGCGGTAGAGATGCTTCGACAAGCTCAGCATGACGTTCTTCTCTAACGTTCTTTATTAGTTCTAATGTCTCCTCTCTTTCTCTTTCTCTCGTTCGTGGCCCTGTTGAGTGCGCTGGGTGTGGTACTGGCCAAAAATCCGGTTCACAGCGTCCTGTTTCTCATCCTCACGTTCTTCACGCTTTCGGGCCATTACTTGCTGCTGAATGCGCAGTTTCTGGCGGCCGTGAACATCATCGTGTATGCCGGAGCCATCATGGTACTGTTCCTATTCGTGATTATGTTCCTGAATTTGAACGAAGAAACTGAGCCACACAAGCCGGCCCTGGCCAAGTTTGCAGCCGCCATCGCCGGTGGCTCCCTGCTGCTGATACTGGTGGCCGCAATGCGCAACGTGAATCCCGTTGGCTACGACCCCACCAGCTTTGATTCGCAAATCGGCATGGTCGACCGCTTGGGCTTGGTGCTGTTTCAGCAGTATGCGCTACCATTTGAGTTGGCTTCTATTCTGCTGCTAGCGGCAATGGTTGGCTCCGTAATGCTGGGCAAGCGCGAAACGGGCGAGCGGAACTTCTAATTACTGCTACTGCAGACCAAAACAAAGAGCCGCACCCAATGGGTGCGGCTCTTTGTTTTGGTCTGCAATTCCTGAAGCGTGATGAAATCGGTAATTATTGAATAAATAGTCTCGTCTCTACCGACGGCGACATAATTAATTATAGGAAGCGGCGGTATTTGGCGTATTGATTTGGGCGATAACCGTGGCGCGCACGGGCACAGAACGGTAGGTTGGCACTCGCAGCTTAAGCATCGACGAAGCCGTCAGTTGCACTTGCATGAGGGAAACGGCAAGGGCGGTCCAGAACAGGAAAACGGCGGCGAAGATGTACAGCTTAGACATATATGCGAGTGTTGAAATGCTTAATTCATTCAAACCTACTCGGCACGGACACAGTCGGATTTTCAACTGCGGTCAAATGAGGCTACTGTTCGTTCAAGGGCACTGATTGCCCGGTAAACGGTTCGTTTCGCGGTACCAATATTCGATGTTGCAGACATTCGCCTGTCGCATGTCTGCAACTGCGTGAGCTATATGACAAGACCAATAAAATCAACCCTTTTTATCATGTTTTGGCTATCCATAGCCATTAATATTGTAACCCAATTAGTTTTTCATCCTTCCATCCCAGGAGGAAATAATGCATTCTCGCTTGCAAGCGCACTCATTGGCCGAGCCGTTACCTACTTAATTCTTCCACTTATCGCGCTTGGTATTATGCGCTTGATATCATATTCCACAAGACATCCCATTAGGCAGGAAACACCGATTTTATGGATTGTCTGGACCATTTTTTTTGTAATAAGCACCCTGAGCTATTAGCAATCTAAGCTATCCGTCATGAATTAGAGGAAATAAAAAAGCGGCGACTGAAATATCAGTCGCCGCTTCTGTTTCTATACTTTTCACGTCTGGCCTGAGGCGCATTTTTTCAAATACACGCGAAGCGAACGAATATCGACATCCAACTCGTCAATCCAGATTTGTTCAATATCAATGTACGGATTGAATCGATTAACAATTGCCAGATGCTCTGTCACACCACCCCGAAATCCGATGCTTTGCTTCATTACCGCCATCACCCGTGTCCAAGGTAAATGGCCTGTTTTCACAGTCCAAATTCCCTGATAGCCGATTTTAAGTTGTGGGCTTTGGTCAAGGAGCATTTTTACAGCCCGCCAAAGCATAAAAAAACCGGCCGCCGAAATAAACAGAAAGACCCATGCCTGCCACCAGAAGGCTAAAACCAAGCTCCCAAATGACAGCGGTAATCCGAACACGAAATTGAATAGAATCGCACTTTGCGAATAGCCAATTTCGTATTCATAAGCAATCTGCTTTTTACTAAAACGAGGCTTTTTCTTCATTGGCTACTTTGCCACTACCGCCGTGGCGATGCTCAGTTCCTTGAGCTGCGCACCGGAAATCGGCGAGGGCGAATCAATCATTACATCGCGGCCCGAGTTGTTTTTGGGGAAGGCGATGAAGTCACGGATGGAATCAGCGCCGCCGAAGAGGCTGCAGAGGCGGTCGAAACCAAAGGCGATGCCGCCGTGGGGGGGCGCGCCGTACTCGAACGCGTCGAGCAGAAAGCCGAACTGGGCCTGGGCTTCTTCTGGGGTGAAGCCGAGCAGGCCGAACATGCGGGCCTGCACGGCGCGGTCGTGAATGCGGATGGAGCCGCCGCCCACTTCCACACCGTTTATCACGAGGTCGTAGGCGTTGGCGCGCACCTGGCCGATGGTATCGGGCGAGTTGAGCAGGGCCAGGTCTTCGGGCTTGGGCGAGGTGAAGGGGTGGTGCATGGCGAAGTAGCGGTTTTCCTCTTCGCTGTATTCGAGCAGGGGAAAATCGACCACCCAGAGGGGCGAGAAGTCTTCTTTATTGCGCAGGCCGAGGCGCTGGCCCATTTCGAGGCGCAACTCGCTCAGGGCTTTGCGGGCCTTGTTGGGCTCGCCGGCGATGATGAGCAGCAGGTCGCCGTCGTTGGCGTGGAAAGCGGCTTTCCAGCGCTGCAATTCTTCCTGCGAATAGAACTTATCTACCGACGACTTCACCACGCCGCCGGCTTCGACGCGAGCATAAATGAGGCCGGTAGCACCGATTTGGGGGCGCTTCACAAAATCGGTCAACTCGTCGAGCTGCTTGCGGGTGAAGTGAGCGCAGGTGGAAGCGTTGATGCCCACCACCAGGCCGGCGTTGTCAAACACGGGGAAACCCTGGCCTTTTACCACGTCGTTCAGCTCCACGAATTCCATGGCGAATCGCGTGTCCGGCTTGTCGTTGCCGAAGCGGCGCATGGCGTCGGCGTAGGTCATGCGGGGCACGGTGGGAAAATCCAGGCCTTTAATTTCCTTGAAGAGGTAGCGGGTAAGGCCTTCGAAGGTGTTCAGGATGTCTTCCTGGGTCACGAAGGCCATTTCGCAGTCAATCTGCGTGAATTCGGGCTGGCGGTCGGCGCGCAGGTCCTCGTCGCGGAAGCACTTCACAATCTGAAAATAGCGGTCGAAACCCGACACCATGAGCAGCTGCTTGAACGTTTGGGGCGACTGCGGCAGAGCGTAAAACTCACCGGGGTTCATGCGCGAGGGCACCACGAAGTCGCGCGCGCCTTCGGGCGTGGACTTGATGAGCACCGGCGTTTCGACTTCGATGAACTCCTGGCCATCCAAGTAGCGGCGCACGGCCTGGGCCATTTTGTGGCGCAGCATGAGGTTGTTGCGCACGGGGGTGCGGCGCAGGTCGAGGTAGCGGTACTTCATCCGCAGGTCGTCACCGCCGTCAGTTTCGTCTTCGATGAGGAAGGGCGGTAGCTTGGCGGGGTTGAGGATTTCCAGCGTCTCGGGCCGGATTTCGATGGCCCCGGTGGGGATTTTATCGTTTTTGGAGTAACGCTCGGCTACGGTGCCGGTCACGCTGAGCACGAATTCGCGGCCGAGATGGCGGGCGGTTTCGCGCACGTTTTCGGCTTCCACGCCTTCTTCCAGGGCAATTTGGGTGAGGCCGTACCGGTCGCGCAGGTCAATCCAAAGAATGGCGCCTTTGTCGCGGGTGCGCTGCACCCAGCCGCAAAGCGTGACGGTTTGACCAATGTGTTCGGGGCGGAGTTCGCCGCAGGTGTGGGTACGGAGCATGGCAATGGGGTTTTGGGCAAAGTTAGCCCCTCATTCCAAGAAGGCAATTCACCAATTAAACCCGCAACGGAGCGAACCAGCATTTTTGGTACGGGATATGCAAAGGCGGGTGGCAAGTGCGTTCATTTGTTTTCTCAAGCCTTTCCCAGTTCATGAAATTCCTCCCCTCCTTCGCACTCGCAGCCGCGCTGCTGTTTGCCGGCGCTGCCCAGGCGCAAACCAAAATCAAAACCAAAAGCAAGGCCGACGAGTCCGGCACCGTCGTCAAATCCAAAGGCTCGGCTGATGCCGTCACGCTCGATGGCCCCATCAAGCGCATCGAAACGCTGTCGGGCATCGACGTGTACCCTAAGCCGCAGTCAACCAGCATTTTGCTGAGCTTCACCCAGCAGTTTACCAAGCCCGGTACGCTGGTGATGACTGATTATAAGAACAAGGTCATTTACCAAACCGACCTCGACCCCGTTACCAACACCGGCGCCCCGGTGGACCTGGGTCGGATTCCGGCCGGCACTTATCTGGTAGAAGCTAAAACCGGCAATTACGTGTACTGGAAAAAAGTGCGGATTAAATACCCCACCGTGCGGCGGCGCTAGTTTTCCCGCTCTTCGCATGGCAGTGCCACGACTACAAAAGTCGTGGCACTACTTTTATCCCCGCATCGTTTCTGCTTGCTATGAAGATTCCCTCGGTTCTGTTTATGTTTCTGTTGCTTGGCCTCACGGCTTTTGCACCCCCGGTTAAGCTCACCACTACCAAGCTGGCCACGGGCCTGAGCGTGGGTGTGCCAGCCACGTTCGCCCCGTTGCCCGACGATGGCATTGCCACGAAGTACCCCTCGCCGCGCAAGCCGTTGGCGGTATTTTCCAACCCCAGCGGCCGCGTCGATTTCAGCGTGGCTGTGCGCCCCACCACTTTCGAAAGCATGGATTACGGCGTGCTGCTGAAGATTTACAAATCCAGCATCCAGCGCCTCTATTCCAAGGTTGAGTTTCTGAAAGAAGACATCCGGACCGTGAAAGGGCGCGATTTCATCTATTTCGAATTCGTATCGACTGTTACAGACGGGCAGCGCACCAACCAATTGGCGCCGATAAAACGCTACCAAGCCGTGCAATACGCCATTCAGGGCCAGCAATTGTACGTTTTCACTTTTGTGGCCCCAGCCAACGAGCAAGCCCAGTGGCAGCCCACGGCCCAGGCCGTGATGAATGCCATTGCGCTGAAATAAGGTTGCTGATTATTCCCTATTGAGCCCCGACCTCTATGCAGGAGTCGGGGCTTTTTATTCGCCTTAATTTTGGCATTCCCAAGGCATTCGGGCAGCTTTTTGGTTGTTTCGCCTGGCTCACCCCAACTGCTCTACTCGGTATGAACGACGCCTATTTTATGCTGCAAGCCCTCGCTGAGGCCGAAAAAGCCTTGGAAGCCGACGAAATTCCTATCGGCGCGGTGGTGGTGTTTGAGAAACAGATAATCGGCCGGGGCTACAACCAAACCGAGCAACTGCGCGACGTGACAGCCCACGCCGAAATGCTGGCCCTGACGGCAGCAGCCAATCATTTGGGCAATAAATACCTCGCCGACTGCACGCTCTACGTCACCATTGAGCCGTGCGTGATGTGCGCCGGCGCCAGCTATTGGGCGCAGCTCAAGGCCGTGGTATTTGGCGCCGACGAGCCCAAAGTAGGCTTTCGGCGCCATGGGCAATTGCTACACCCGCGCACGCAGTTGCGGGGCGGCGTGCAGGCAGCCGAATGCGCCGCCCTGATGCAAGAATTCTTTAGTTTGAAGCGGAAATAAATATACTTTTGAACTTGAGTGGGCGGCGGTCGTAACTAGGTAGCTAGTTGGGCTGTTTTAGTTCCTGCTTCATTTCTTACACTCTTGACCACCCAAAACATCTGTCAATTATGGCTTTCGAACTCCCCAAACTCCCGTACGCCTACGATGCCCTGGAACCTACGTTTGATGCGCAAACGATGGAAATCCACCACAGCAAGCACCACCAGGCCTACGTTACCAACCTAAACGCCGCCATTGCCGGCACCGAGATGGAAAACCAATCCATCGAAGAAATCTTGCACAACATCGCCAAAGCACCCGCTCCGGTGCGCAACAACGGCGGCGGCCACTTCAACCACTCCCTGTTCTGGACCATCCTGTCGCCCAACGGCGGCGGCCAGCCCACCGGCGCCATCGGCGAAGCCATCAACTCCGCGTTTGGCAGCTACGATAAATTCAAAGAGGAATTCACCAAAGCCGCCACCACGCGTTTCGGCTCGGGCTGGGCGTGGCTGTGCAAGCAGGCCGACGGCTCGGTGCAAATCTGCTCGACGCCCAACCAGGACAACCCGCTGATGCCCGACTCGGGCTGCAAGGGCCTGCCCGTCCTCGGCCTCGACGTATGGGAGCACGCCTACTACCTCAAGTACCAGAACCGCCGCCCCGACTACATCGCCGCGTTCTACAACCTGATTAACTGGGACGAAGTGAATAAGCGTTTCGCCGAAGCCACGCCTATGTAATGCCTGATTGCGCGAAATAAATTCTGCGTAAGTAATTGCTTCAAAAAAGCCCGTTCAATTACATGAACGGGCTTTTTTGTGTTTCTCAACCTATTTCTGATAAATACATCCACCCATTAAAGCATCTGTTAAAACAATTCGTGTACGTACCTGCTTTATAGCCGCGTTTCATCCAACCTCAGCCGCGCCCCACGCACCGCGGCCCATCTCTTAGATATGTCGAACAAAGCATTTGAACCCGCCAAACTTGGCGCCCTGACCCTGACCAACCACATTGTGATGGCCCCCATGACGCGGAGCCGCGCCTTGGGCAACGTGCCCAACGAGCTGATGGCCGAGTACTACCGCCAGCGCGCCACGGCCGGCCTCATCATCACGGAAGGCACTTCTCCGGCGGCCAATGGCCTCGGCTACGCCCGCATTCCCGGCCTTTTCAACCAGGAGCAAGCCACCAACTGGCAGCGCGTGACGGAAACCGTGCACCACCACGGCGGCCACATTTTTGTGCAGCTAATGCACGCCGGCCGCATTTTCCACGGCCACAATCTGCCCGAGGGTGCCGAAGGTGTGGCCCCGTCGGCCATTGCCGCCGCCGGCGACATGTGGACCGACCAGGAGCAAATGCAGCCCAACGCCACCCCGCGCGCCATCCGCACCGAGGAGCTGGCCCAGGTGCGCGACGAATTTGTGCACAGCGCCAAACTGGCCATCGAAGCCGGTTTTGATGGCGTGGAGCTGCACGGCGCCAACGGCTACCTGCTCGAGCAATTTCTAAATCCCAACAGCAACCAGCGCACCGACGAATACGGTGGCAGCGTGAAAAACCGTGCCCGCTTCGTGCTGGAAGTAACCCGCGCTGTGGTAGAAGCCATTGGTGCCGAGCGCACCGGCATCCGCCTTTCGCCCTGGGGCATGGCCAGCGACATGGCGCACTACCCCGAAATCGACGAGACCTACGCCTACCTGGCCGAGGAATTGCAGAAAATCGGCGTGGTTTACCTGCACTTGGTCGACCACGAGAGCATGGGCGCGCCGGCCGTACCCGCCCAGACGGTGGACACCATTCGCCAGAAATTCACCAACACGCTCATTCTCAGCGGCGGCTACAACACTACCGAGGCCGTGAACCAAGCCCTTGAAGGTCACGCCGACCTCGTGGCCATTGGCCGCCCCTTCATTAGCAACCCTGACTTGGTAGAGCGGCTCAAGACCGGCGCGCCGCTGGCCGAAGCCGACCAGGCCACGTTCTACGCGCCCGGCCCCAACGGTTTCGCCGATGGCTACACCGACTACCCGACTGTCGACGGCCAGCCGGCCGGCACGTTCTCGCCCAGCTACGAGGCGTAAGCAACGGCGCATTATCATTATAAAGAAGCCCCGGCCGTTACTGGCCGGGGCTTTTTAGTGCCTCAAAATGCCTTAAGCACATGAGCGCAACTCCGTATTCCACTCAGCTGCGGCCCCTACGAATAACTGTATTGTAAACGGCGTACCTGAATCCGGGTAAAACAGCCCTAAAGTTGGCCGCGCTTGCTTGCCACATCTGGCGGGAAGGCGTGTATCTTTATCGGCTAAATCCCACTGTCCTTTTATTCCGACTCCGCATGAATACTAAGTTGCGCCTCATCATACTGAGTTTCTTACAATTCTTTATTTGGGGTTCGTGGTTGATAACAATTGGCGCGTACTGGTTTCAAACGAAGCAATGGTCCGGCGCGCAGTTCGGCGCCATCTTTTCCACCATGGGCATTGCGTCCATTTTCATGCCCTCGCTCATGGGCATCGTGGCGGATAAGTACATCAACGCGGAAAAGCTCTACGGCATCCTGCACATTCTGGGCGGCCTGACGCTGCTCTCCATTCCGCTGGTAGATAACCCCACCACATTCTTCTGGGTGATACTGCTGAACATGATTTTCTACATGCCGACGCTCTCGTTGTCCATCGCCGTGTCGTTTTCGGTGCTGAAAACCGAAGGCCTCGACGTGGTGAAGGACTACCCGCCCATCCGGGTGTGGGGCACGGTGGGCTTCATCGTGGCCATGTGGACGGTGAGCCTGCTGGGCTTCGAGAAATCGGCCAGCCAGTTTTACGTGGCTGCCGGCGCGGCCATTCTGTTGGGGTTGTATTCCTTTACGCTACCCAAGTGCCCGCCGCAGTCCACCAATACCTCCAGCCAAGGCCTGATGGAAATACTGGGCCTCAAGTCGTTTGCGATACTGCGCGACCGGAAGATGCTCACCTTCTTTCTGTTTGCGCTGCTGCTGGGTGCCGCTTTGCAGCTCACCAACGCCTACGGCGACACCTTCCTGCACGATTTCGACAAGACGCCGGCCTATCAGGATACCCTGACGGTGAAGTACCCGGCCATTATCATGTCCATCTCGCAGATTTCCGAGACGCTCTTTATCTTGGCCATTCCCTTCTTTTTGCGGCGCTTCGGCATCAAACAGGTTATGCTGTTCAGCATGATTGCCTGGGTGCTGCGTTTCGGGTTGTTTGCTTACGGCAACCCCGCCGATGGCCTCTGGATGATTATCCTCTCGTGCATCGTGTACGGCATGGCGTTCGACTTCTTCAACATCTCCGGCTCGCTGTTCGTCGAAACCCAAACCCAGCCCAGCATCCGGGCCAGCGCGCAGGGCTTGTTTATGATGATGACCAACGGCTTCGGGGCCGTGCTGGGCAGCTCGGTGAGCGGCATCATCATCCAGCAATATTTCACCGATGCCAACGGGGCCAAAGACTGGCACAGCATCTGGCTCACTTTTGCCGGATATTCCTTGGCCATTGCCGTGCTGTTTGTCATCATTTTCAAGCACAAGCACAACCCCCAAGCAACCCAAGAGGCGCAACCCGAAGGAGTACTTGCAATAAAACAAGCCTAAATAAGGCCGTTGGGCTGCATGCGGCATTCCGGTCTTAGGTTCATCAAAAAGGCCTCGCAATTTGCGGGGCTTTTTTGGTCGTTATAATCTATGCTGCAGCAAACGAGCTTCTTTGTCTCTGCTATGCGAGCAGGTTGTTTTCCCGATAGTAAAATGTATTTTTGAGAATGACAGCGAAAGGTGCGAAGACTTCCTTGCCAACAGTGGCGACTCCTGACCTATCTCAATCCTTCGAGCGAGACGGGTACTTCCAGCCCGTGTCCTGGTTCTATTCGGCGTTTGGCGTGCTGCCGCGCCGCGAAATTTACCAGTTGGCCAATGCCGAAGCCCGGCAAAAAGTACTCCTCGCATTGGCCGAAACCTACGACTTGGAGCACGCCACCGTGGCGCACGCGGTGTATTTGGAAAAGAAGGGCAAAACGCCCGATATCAGCCACTACGCTTTGAATCTGGCGCCACACCTGCTGCTGTGGTTTTACGAGCGGGGCACCTACGGCGAACGGGCGGGGCAATTGTTTTTTTCCCCCCAAACCGACCCGGCCCAGCTGGCCCAAGTGCAGGCCTTGCTGGCCGCCGAGCTCGATGCCGGCCAGTTGGAGCACGAACGCATTCAGGTGCTGCGCCTGGCGTTTGGCGAACTGGAATTTTCGCCGCTGCCCATCAAAATCCCCTCGCTGGACTTGGCCACCCACTACAACGACGACCTGCTGCCAGCCCACGAGGCCATTCTCAAGCGGCTGCAGCAGCCCGACGAAAAGGGCATCATCATTTTGCACGGCCCGCCCGGCACCGGCAAAACCAGCTACATCCGCCACCTCTGCGGCCTTACCAACAAGCCCAAGCTCTTCATCCCGCCCAACCTGGCCACCCGCATTGCCGACCCGGAGTTTATCAACCTGCTGCACGACAACACCAATTCCATTCTGCTCATCGAAGACGCCGAGGAATTGCTGGCCAAACGCGACGGCCACGGCGGCAACGCCGTCAGCAACCTGCTCAACCTCTCCGATGGCTTGCTCTCCGACGGCTTCCACATCCAGATTATCTGCACCTTTAACGCTGACTTGGCGCGCATCGACAAAGCCCTGCTGCGCAAAGGCCGCCTGATTGCCTCCTACCGCTTCGAAGCCCTGGACAAAGAAAAAGCCCAGGCACTGGCCACCGCATTGGGCCAAACGGAGCCTGTGACTGAAGCCACCTCCCTGGCCGACCTCTACAACCGCGACAAAACGGATTTTCTCAGCGAAGCCAAAACCACCGGGCGCATCGGTTTCAGCCGATAAACTAAGCGCGACAATACATAATTGGTACAAAAACAGTCAGCTTTTGGCACAAACAAAAAGCCCGTCCTGCGCAGTGCAGAACGGGCTTTTTGGCAACTAGGCACTTCGATTTACTTCGAGCCGAAGAAGAAATCTGCTTCGATTTGCGCATTCTCGTCAGAGTCGGAACCGTGCACGGCGTTGGCTTCGATGCTCTTGGCGTACTTCTTCCGAATGGTGCCTTCGGCCGCCTGGGCGGGATTGGTAGCGCCGATGAGGGTGCGGAAGTCAGCCACAGCGTTGTCTTTCTCCAGCACAGCGGCTACGATGGGGCCGCTCGACATGTATTTCACCAAGTCGTTGTAGAACGGACGCTCGGCGTGCACGGCGTAAAACTGACCGGCGCGCTCGGCGGTAAGATTAATTTTTTGGAGTTCCACGATGCGGAACCCGCCTTCTTCCATCATGTGCAGGATGCCACCGATGTGGTTTTCCTGGACGGCATCGGGCTTAATCATCGTGAATGTGCGGTTAGTGGCCATTGGTTGGGCTGGAGGGGTTGGTTAAAAACGTAATTGTTGCGCAAAAGTAGCCACAAAGCGCACGGGTTTCCTTGGCCCGGTGTTGCCGAGCTTACAACCGGTTTAGTCGAACCTTCCGGGGGGGTGGCGTTGTTGGGAACGGATTTCTTCCGACTTTTGCCGGCCCAATAATTTCGTAAGCCACCGGTCCTTAGTTCTTTTTCGGACCATTCACGTTGTCGATGTCCACTTCCATCACCGCCCTGCAGGCGTTGCTCGCGCAGCCCCAGCAGGTTGTTATCACCACCCACCACAAGCCCGATGCGGACGCGCTGGGCTCGTCGCTGGCCTGGGCTGGTTATCTCAAGCAAAAAGGCCACCACGTCACGGTGGTGACGCCTTCCGACTACCCGGCCTTCCTGGATTGGATGGAGGGCAACGACGAAGTGGTGGTGTACGACAAGCGGCAGAACGACCGGCAGGTGCGCGACCTCGTGAACCGCGCCGACGTTATTTGCTGCCTCGATTTCAGCTGCCTGGGCCGCATCAACGAGTTGGGCGAGTACGTGCGCCAGGCCAAGGCCACCAAGGTGCTCATCGACCACCACCAGGAGCCCGAAGATTTTGCCGATATCGTCTTTTCGGTGCCCAGCGCCGCCGCTACGGCCGAGTTGATTTTTGAAATCATTCGGGACCTGGGCGACCAGGACCTCATCACCAAAGGCATTGGCGAGGCCCTGTACGCGGGCATTATGACCGACACGGGCTCGTTTCGCCACCCCAGCACCTCGCGCAACGTCCACCTCATCATTGCCGAACTGCTGAAGGTCAACATCGACCTCTCGTCGGTGCACCGCCGCATTTACGACTCGCATTCTGAAATCCGCCTGCGCTTCCTCGGCTTTGTGTTGAAAGACAAACTGGTGGTGAACCGCGAGTTCAATACCGCCTACATCGCCATCACCCAGGACGAGCTGCGCCAGTACCAAAGCAAAACCGGCGATACCGAAGGCCTGGTTAACTACGCGCTGAGCATCGAGGGCATTCGCTTTGCGGCCGTGTTCATCGACCGCGGCGTGGCCGTAAAAATTTCTTTTCGCTCGGTGGGCAAGTTCTCGGTGAGCGACTTTTCGCGCCGGCATTTCGATGGCGGCGGGCACCACAACGCCGCCGGGGGCATCAGTTACTTGCCCCTCGATGCAACGGTGGAGCGCTTCCTGAGCATCCTTCCCGAGTACAAGGAACAACTTACGGGCGTGCCCGCCGCTGTAGCGCCGCCGGTGGCGTAACTTTGAACCGTTTCTGATTCTTCACTTCTTATATTTTCATGCGTTTTTCCTCCCGCTCTGCGCGGCAGCTGGCCTTGGCGGCCGGCGTGCTGAGTTTCGCTTCCCTCACCGCTTGCAACAAAGACGGCGGTGACTTTGCCAAAACCAAATCCGGCATCGAATACAAGATTTTCAAGAAAGTCGGCAACGACTACGAGCGCCGCGACATCAACCCCGAGGGCGACCCCACCTACAAAGACCGGGTGGGCAAGTTCCTGCTGGGCAACATGCAGTACCGCACCGGCAAAGACTCTATCTTGCAAAACACCCGCCGCGACGTGGGCCTGCCCGTGCCCCTGCCCCTGCAGGAAATCAAAATAAAAGGAGCTCCCGACGAAGCTCTTTCCATGCTACAGCCCGGCGACAGCGGCGTGTTCCGCTTCCAGGTTGACTCGCTGATTAAGCCCAAATCGGGCCAGCCCGTGCCGCCGTTCTTGCGCAAAGGCGGCAACGTGGTGATGATGTACGTGGCCACCACGCCCAAGCTCATCACTCAGGAAGAAGCCCAGGCCATGCAGCCCGAGTTGCAAAAGCGCGCCATGGCCGCCCAAATGAAGCAGCGCATGGCCTCGCCCGAGTACGCCAAGCAAATGAAAGAGCAGGCCGATGCCCAAGCCAAAGCAATGGCGGCACCCGAAGTGGTGGCTCAGTTGAAAAAGGACGACGCCATTCTGCAGGAGTACGCGAAAAAGAACAACCTGAACCCGCAGAAGCTGCCCTCGGGCGTGTACTACCAGGTGCTGAAGCCCGGCACCGGCCCCAAGCCCAAAACCGGCCAGACCGTGAGCGTGAACTACAACGGCACGCTGCTCAGCGGCAAGCTGTTCGACTCGTCGGATAAAGCCGGCAAGCCCATTGACTTCCCCCTCGGCCAAGGCGCCGTGATTCCGGGTTGGGACCAGGGCATTGCCCAGCTCAACAAAGGCACCAAGGCCATTCTGCTCATCCCTTCGTCGCTGGCCTACGGCACCCGCGGCGCCGGCGCCGACATCCCCGCCGATGCGCCCCTGCGCTTCGAAGTGGAACTAGTTGATATCCAATAGTCCTTTAGCATCCTGCATTCCGGCCAACGGGCGGCGCGGCACAGCTGCCCGGGCCTCCGTTGGCCGGATTATTTTTATCCCTTCTTCATGAAAAATATTTTGCTGCGTTCTCGCTACATGGCCCTGGCGCTGGGCCTGCTGCTGGCGGCCCCGGCCCTGTGGAGCTGCAACACCGAAACGACTTTGCAGAAAACGCTGCGCGAGCACGACGAGACGATGCGGGTCATTGACGAGGACACCATCCAGAAATATTTGGCGCGCAACCAGATAACCAACGCGGTACGCACCAACTCGGGGCTTTACCTGGTTCCGCTCGTTGAAGGCCAGGGCCCCCCCATCACCGCCGGAAAGCGCGTGAGCGTCAAATACATTGGACGGCTGCTGAGCAACGGCGCCCAGCCCGGCTCCACGGGTTATCCGGCTTCGCCCGGCGATTCGCGGTTTCCCGCCGGCTCCATCTTCGATAATTCGTTCGAGAACCGCACGGCCTGCCAATGCGCCGTTTTCACGGTGGGCAGCAACATCGCCGGTTTTAACGAAGGGCTGCTACTGATGAAGAAAGGCGACCGCAAGCTGTTGCTCATTCCTTCCCGTTTAGCGTACGGTAGCACCGGACAGCAAGGCAGCATTCCTCCCGACTCGGCGTTGCTATTCGATGTCGAAGTCGTTGACGTTTTTTAACCAGCAATAACGATGCAGGCCGCTGCCATGGCACGTATTACGAGTAGCCTGTGGCTGATGTGGCTCTTGCTCGTTGCCACGGCCGGCAGCGCCCAGCCGGGCGCGAAGCCGGCGGTACCGTCCATCCCTACTGCTCCCGCTATGGGCGCCGATACGACGCACCCCATTCCGCAAGTCACGCGGAACGGGGTGCGTTTTGTGTTTCGGGAGCGCGGCACGGGCCCGCAGGCGCAACTCGGCAGCCGGGTGGCGGTGCGCTACACCGGTTTCTTGCCCGACGGCCATATTTTCGACGCCACTGTGGCCACCGGCGGCCCGTTACGCTTCCGGGTGGGCCGGGGCGAGGTCATTCCGGGATGGGATGAACTCCTGCCGCTGCTGCCCGAAGGCTCGCGGGTACGGGCCTGGATACCCGCCTCCCTGGCCTACGGTGTAGCGGGTGTGCGCGACCCAGACGACGAGAGCCGTTTCGTTATCCCGCCAAATACCGAACTGCTGTTTGAACTGCAAATTCTAAGCGTGCGCTAACTTCCCTCTTTTGCTCGGAGCGAGAAGACAACCGTGCGAATTTCTTGCAAGGCCCGAACGTGTGGTGTTGTCTTGCTTACCGATTATCCAATAGCCTCCCTTATGCGGAATTTCCTTGTTGGCGCGGTCTGCGCGCTGTTTGCCTTGCTGCAACCTCTTCACGCCCAAACGTCCGCGGGCGCATTTTCCCGCCTGCCAACGGGTACGGAATACCGGCTGTTTCGAAAAGACGCGGCCGGGCGCTACCAGCCTCGCGCGTTGGCGCCCACCGATGCGCCCTACGCCAGCCGCGCTGGCCAACTGCTGATGGTTTTTATGGAAT
Source organism: Hymenobacter jeongseonensis (assembly GCF_015694725.1). Taxonomy (GTDB): domain Bacteria; phylum Bacteroidota; class Bacteroidia; order Cytophagales; family Hymenobacteraceae; genus Hymenobacter; species Hymenobacter jeongseonensis. The sequence goes on from NZ_JADQDQ010000002.1 coordinate 778,553, forward strand.
TCCGCACCGGTCGCGACTCGGTGGTGATGAACTCGCGCCAGATGCAGCCCACCCCGCAGCCGGTGCCGCTGCCCGCCAGCCCCACGCCCGGCGGCTTGGAAGAAGCCTTGGGCCTGCTTCTCCCCGGCGATAGCGCGGTGTTTCGTTTTCAGGCCGACAGCATCTTCGCCAAAACCTTTCTGCAGCCCGTGCCGCCTTTCCTCCGCAAGAGCGGCAACGCGCTGGTAGTAATTGCCAGCGCCCGCGAATTGCTCAGTGTGGCGGAAATGACGGCTCGCCAGGAAAAAATCAAAGCCGAGTATGCCGAACAAGCGCAGCGCAAGGCAATAGCCCAAACAGTGCGCGACAATGCCCAAATTGACGCTTATCTCAAGAAGAACAAGCTCGTAGCGAAGAAAACAGCCGGCGGCACGTACTACATTGTAACGCGGCCGGGCAAAGGTCTGCCCCCCAAAAAGGGCCAAACCGTGCGCGTACTGTACCGGGGGAGCGTTTTGGCTACCGGCAAAGAGTTTGATTCTTCGGCCAAGCACGGCAACGAGCCCATTGCTTTCCCACTCGGCACCGGCCAGGTTATTCGGGGCTGGGACCAAGGCATTGCCATGCTCAGTGCCGGCAGCAAAGCCGTACTCCTCATTCCCTCTGCCCTGGCCTACGGCCCCCGCGGCGCAGGCGCCGATATTCCGGCCGATGCCGTGCTCCGCTTCGAAGTGGAGCTGGTGGACGTCAAATAGCCAAGCTACTCCGCCAGTACCTGCGAGAGAATGTCCAGCGAACGGATGTCGCCGAGTTGCTCAACGTGCAGCTGGTAGTACCGGATGAGTACTGTGAGCAGTTCGTGCCGCACACGGCCGTTGGGGATGCTGCTCGTTGCAGGGGCGCGCAACAGTTCGTCGAAATAGGTTTCAAACTCACGCAGGCGCAGCGTGGCCGGGCCGGTGGCACCTTTGGTGGTAGGCACGTGGCCTGCCATAATTACTTGGTCGGTAAGCTCGGCCCCCGAGCTGATGCCGAACCCGAGGTAGCTGGCCAAGCGCAACAGAAACACGAGGGCGAAGTTTTCGCTACCCGCGGCCTGCTGGTCAAATTCGAGGATGGAGTCGTGCAGAAATTGAAAGAGGGGCTCGTTTTGCTCTTCCTCGCGCACGGCCCGCCCCACCACTTCGGATAGGAAAAGGACCACGCTGCTCTTCTGCACCTCATAGGGCAACGTCGTGAAAGGCTCGGAACACCGAAATTCTGAGAGGCGGGTGAGCCCGCCGCTGCCCCGCGCCACGTAGGCCACCAAATCCAGCAACGTGAACGGCTGAAACAGGGCAATTCGCCCGGGTGGCTTGGCCTTGCGCACGCCGTTCACGACGTAGCTCTGCACGCCCAGCCGCTCGGTGTAGATGCGGGCAATGATGCTGGTTTCGCGGTACTTCAGGTAGCTGAGGACAATGCCCCGGGTTTTTATTAGCATAGCTAGCTGTACTGATTCGGTGGCGGGCTGGTTGAGTGGCAAATAGGCGGAATCGGACTGCGCGGCAGCAACGTCCTTCCACTTATTGCCGTCACTTGCTCAGCACGGCCACTTTGCTCACGCAGGTATTCTTGCCGTCGGCATCCGACGTTAGCACCAAGTAAACGCCCGAACGGACGCGCTGCCCGTTGGGATTATTCATGTTCCAGGTTACAGTGCCGCCGTTGGCCGTGGTTGCGTACACCAAGTGCCCGGCCACGTCGGTAATCTTCACCAGCGCGTTATTGGCAAGCCCGGTGATGCCCATCGTACCCGTAAAATCGGCCCGCACGGGATTGGGAAACACCGCCGCACACGTGGGCGTGCCCTCCGTGATGCTAGCCGCCCCCCGGTAGGCTACCACGCCCGCGTCGGTGGCCACCCACACTTCACCGGTTTTGTCGTTCACCTTCACGTCTACGATGCGGTTGGACGGCAGCGGGCTGTTGGCCGTGGTGAAATGCAGCAGCGCCTCGTCGGCATCGGGGCTGAACAGCCACAGGCCATTATCGGTACCGAACCACTTCCGGTCGCCACCGTCAACGGCCAACGTGCGCACCGCCTCCGTAAACAACACGGGAAAGCCAGTGCCCTCGCCGCGGGTCACAAAGGGCAGCGTGAACCCGGCATTGGGGTCGAAGGGCCCGTTGGGGTCATTGAACACCGCCACGCCTTTGATGGTGGCCGCCCAGATGCTGCCCCGCCGGTCCTTGGCCAGCTCGTATACCTGGTTGTCGGGCAAACCGGACGCTGTGGTAAAAAAGCGCGGCGGATTGGGACTAACCGGAGCGGGGTCGATGGCAAAGATTCCGAGCGCCGCATTGGTCGGGTCGGTTTTGCGCGCTACCGATACCCAAGCGTAGCCGTTATCATCGAGCGCAATGCGTTCGAGCGTCTCCAACCCGGACACCCACGGAATGGTGCGCCACGTGGTGGCCACCGGGTCCAGAATAAACAGGCCCGAATTGCCGGGCCGCAAGTGGCGGTTTACCACCCACACCAGGCCCGTGGCGTCGGCCGCCACGTCGGTGACTTCTACCCGTTCCTTAAGGCCAAACGTGCCCAACAGCGGGCTGCCAGGGGGCGTGCCATCGCCAAACTGGCGAAACTGCCCGGGGCCTTTCCATTCCAGCAACCCACCGCCGTTGTTTCCCACGTACAGGGTGCCGTCTGGGGTGCGGGTGCCGCGCACGGGACTTAACGGGTTAGGAAAATCCGTGAGCGAAGGCAAAGTAGCCGACGTAAAATTGGTCCATTGCCCGTTGGCAAACTCGTAGAAGCCCGCTCGAAAGCCCGAGGGCACGTACCGCTCGGAATACCCTCCCGTAAAAACGTTGACTTTGTTGCTTCGAGCATCGGCCAGGATGCTGAACGCCAAGCTGGTTTCAGGCCCGTTGGCCACAAACGTCTCCGGTGCTTGGGCCGAGCCGGGCTGCACGCGCTGTAAGCCAAGATTATAGTTGGCGACGTAATAACTACCGTCGCGGGAGCGTACGGCGTCCTGCGTAAAGGTTCCACCGGTTGGCGGCACTACGGTGGTCACTGCGCCGTTTCCGTCAATGCGGCGCACCCCAGCGTTGTCGTCGACAACGAGTACACCCGCGCTGCTGCTTCTAAGTGTGCGAAATTGGGCTGCATACGTATTGGGCACCAACTGCCACGAGCCCGGATTCCCCGAAATGTATTTGAAAACCCCATTGGCTTCTACCCCAGCATACACCTGCCCGGCATAAGCGGCTAGGGTTCGGTAGGCGAGTTGCGCCGGATTGGCGCTAAGGGGCACTGGAATGTATTGGGTCCAGTTGCGGTAATCAAGCAAGTTGCTCGTCAGCGCCCCCCGCAATAACCCCACGGAAGTAGCCGCGAAGAGGTTTCCGTTGGCTACCGCGGCATCGTACACGGCTACCACGGTGCCGCCCGGCCCAATATTGCTGTACGTGTCGGTGATTTCGAGCTTTTCCAAATCAATCGCTACCAAGCCAAAACTAGTTGACAGATAGGCTTTTCCAGCCCCAATGGACACCTGATTAATTACTTTACTCCCTTGGATTGGCTTGCGCAGCACGTCGTTCAGGTTGCGCACGCGGCCATTGGGCTGCAGAATGTCAACGTTGGTGTTCTTGTAAGCCAGCACGGTTTGTTGCGTCACCGAGTCGTAGGCCAGGGCCACCACGCCCACGTCGTTCAACCCATCGCGCCGCGAAAGCACCTGCGTGGTGTTCAGCTTTTTATCCAGGAAATAAAAGTTGCTTTCCGTGGCCACGTACACCCGGTCGCCGGCATCGGCCAGGCGCAGGGGGCGGTTGGTGGGCAAGTGCAACTGCCAATCGCCATAGCCAGCGGTGCTTTGCGCACGGGAAGTAGCAGCCCATAAAACCAGGCCGGCCAACGCCAGCAAACAACGGAAAACGTGCAACATACGCTCAGCAAAAAACACGATTTAAGTACAAGCAGCGGGGCTGCTTTTGCCAACGCTTAGCCCAACGGTTTAGTGCGTGGCCGCGGAGCGGGGCCCCGGAGCCAGCGACTTGGCCTGCATGCCCGCCACAAAGCACGGCCGGCACCGGGCTTCGTACGAGTCGGTTTCGCCGAGCAACACCTGGCTCTCGCTGGCGGCGTTGCGGTACGAATACGAAGCAATTTCGCCGCAGCACACGCACACAGCGTGCACTTTGGTCACGTATTCAGCCGTGGCCAGCAGGGCCGGCATGGGGCCAAACGGCCGCCCCAGGTAGTCCATATCCAGCCCGGCCACGATGACGCGGGTGCCGTTGTCGGCGAGCTGTTGGCAGACTTCTACCAGCGAATCGTCAAAAAATTGGCCTTCGTCGATGCCCACCACATCGGAACCGGCGGCCAGCAGCAAAATTTCGGACGGAATAGCCACCGGCGTCGAGCGGATGCGGGCCGCGTTGTGGCTCACCACGTCTTCGGCATCGTAGCGGGTATCGACGGCGGGCTTGAAAATCTCCACCTGCTGCCGGGCAATGCGGGCGCGGGTCAGGCGGCGAATGAGTTCTTCGGTTTTGCCCGAGAACATGGAGCCGCACACCACTTCAATCCAGCCCCGGCGAGGGGCGTTGTGACGGTTGCCAACGCGGGGTTCAATAAACAAAGTACAGGCGGACTTGAGGTGAGTTGGAAACCTAAAGTTAGGGACGAACGGCCGAGCACGAAGCACCGATTCCGCTGCCAATCCGGGGCATTTTCGGTAAACACGCTGACCATCTGCGATTCCATCACCGGGCATTGCCGTCAATAATTCCGGTAAGGCGGCGCTGAGGGTTAGCTGTACCGGACGTGGGGCAACTGCGTGGCGTCGGGCACACGGCCTACTACTTCCCCGGCAGCCAAGCGAGCCTGGCACGTCAGCCGCTCATTGGCGAGCAGCCGCCCAGCGGCCCGGTAGCGCTCCTCAGCCGCTGTGAGGGGGCTTAGGTTTTCCAGGCCGGCCCTCACTTGCAAGCGGCAGGTGGTGCAGCGGCCTTTGGCCCCGCAAGCGTGCATCCAATCGTGGCCAGCGGCTTGCAAGGCGGCCAGTAGAGTGGCATCGGCGGGTACCGCTACCACCGCGCCCGGTAAGTTTTCAATCGTTAACAGGGCCATTTATGCCTAACTTCGGCCACCGAAACCCGGCCTTTTTATGAACGACAAATATAGCCTCGCCAAGTGCGCGCAATACGGTCGCCGTCTGGCCACACGGCTCTGCGACCAGCATTTCGGCTCTGAGCCGACCGCCACCCTCGATGGCCCGGCGGTGCTCAAATTCACTCCCATTCGCCAGCTCAATCTGCTGGTGGTGCGTCAATTACTTGGCCAGTGGCAATCGGAAACGGCTCACTTGCGCAGCCCTTATTTCGATTTTGAAGCGCCCCCCGTGCAAGCGGCCCTCACGCAGTTCATGAACGTGCTCTCGCGCTACATCAGCCTGAGCCGCGGCGCTTTTGAGCCCCTGCTGGCGCAAGCTGCTGCCGACACCCTAACCATTGTGGCGGACCCGGCGGCTAGCTTCCAGCGCCTTATTCTGGGCAGCGCCGAGACGTTCACGCCGCAGGAGCTGCGTGCCAACCTGCGCTACATCGACGTGGACAAAGCTTTTTACGAAGGGTTTGTGGACAGCCTGCCAGCCAGCAGCGAGCTGAGCCGCGACTTTCTAACGCACCGCTTCGAATTGTACCACGCAGCTAACTACAAGGCGCACCAGCCTATGCAGCGCTTGGTAACCGAATTTAGCGCCCTGCTGCCGCTAACCGCCGCCGATTTGCTCGAGGATGGCCCGGTATCGACCACAACCGTTTCAGCTGTGCCTGCGGTTGAACCCCAATCGGCCTCCGTTCCCGAGGTTGCGGCTCCAGAAGTTGTCCCCGTTGCTGTTCCAACTTTCGTGGCTGCTCCGGCGGCTGTGGTCCAGCCGCCAGTGGCCGCGACCATTCCAGTTCCGGCCCCGCCTACGGTTTCTCCAGAACCCGCCGCCCCGGTTCCAATCCGGCCGGTGCCCACTCCGGAAACGGCCAGCGTGCCCCTCCACGAAAAGCTGAAAGCCAGCCAGCCCAGTGCCGCTCCCCTAGCCGAAACCTTGCGCGCTAGCGCGGCGCCTTCCCAAGTGGCCGAGCGCCCAGGCCCCAAGGTTGAAACGTTGCGCGAAGCCATTTCCATCAATCAGCGTTTCAGCTTCATCAACGAGTTGTTCAACGGCGAGAACATGGACTACCACGCTACCATTCAACACCTCGATTCGTTGACGACGGCCGACCAGGCCCGCGCTTATGTCTTGGGCGATTTGTCTCAACGCTACGACTGGAGCCGTAAAGAAGAGCACGTCAACAAGCTCCTGAAGCTCATCGAACGCAAGTTTGCCTAGTTTCCCGTCCTTTTCTAGGCCCGTATTGGGGGGGTCACGGTTCCGCCGTTGGCTGCTGCCCTGGCTAGTGGCAGTGGCGGCGCTGGCCAGCCTGGCGTATCCCATGTACGTGCATTTTGATTTTTCTCATTCGCCCGATACGCGCAGCTACTTGCGCATGGCCTCTGGGCGTTTCGATAGCACCCGGGTAACGCACCGCTACCGGGTGCTGTTGCCCGCGGCGGCCGCAGTCGTTGCCGCACCTCTGGCCAAAGCCTATGCGCAAGTGTGGCCGCAGCGCCCGGCCGGGCAGTGGCCGCTACGCTTTGCTTTTTATCTGGTCAACTGTTTTGTGCTGGCCGCCGCCGCCGCATACTGGTTCAATGCGGCTCGGCTCACGGGCGCCTCCGCCGAGGCCGCAGCGCTCGCCATGTTGGCCGTTCTAAGCAGCCGGTGGGCCGTGTATGCCGCCGGCCTGCCCCTCACCGACAGCTTGTACTTGTTCGTCTTTGGAGCGGGTTATTACGCCGTTCGCCGTGGCCCTGGGGGGAGTTGGGAATTGATTTTGGCCCTAGTCCTGGGCCCTATAGCTAAGGAATCTTTCTTTCTGCTGTTGCCGTGGCTGCTTTGGTTTGGGCGCAAAACACTCTCGTTGCCTAAGCAGCTGCTCGCGTTGACGATTGGTTTAGCTGGTCTGTTTGCCGTGCACCAGTTGGTTGATAGCCGCCTTGGTGCGCCACCCACTCAGTCCATTTCCAATGCCCTGGAGCATATTGAGAACCTGACTTACTCGGTCCACCGCGCCCTATCGCCCAAAGGCATTGGCGAATTGCTGAGCATATTTGGACTTTTCACCTTATTTATCCCCATCGCCTTGTGGTTGGAGAGAGGACGCAGCCGTTCGTTTCCCCCATTCTATGCCACGTTGGGCGCGCCCGAGGTTGGCTTGCTCGGCGTTGTAGTGCTGCATATGCTACTTTCGGGCGACTTGGGGCGCATGGGTTACTTGTTCGCTCCGGCCTTTTGTGCAGCGTTGGCATTAGTCTTCACGCATGGCCGCCGCTTGCTGCGAAACGGATAGATGGCCCTTAGTCGGTCCCTGCAAACCAACCAATGCCAACCCCAACAGCAACGGCCACACCGGCAGCAAAAAGCGCGCGGCTCCCAACGGGCCCGTCACAGTTGCCACGTACAGCAGCAACCCCACCGCTAGCCAGCTCCCGGCACGCATCAGCCGCCCACCCTTTCTAACCAAAAGAAGCCCTCGCACGGCCAACGCCAGGCGGGCCACGTTCGCCAGCAATACTACGGCTAGCAGCACCAGTAGCCCCCAGGGCAGGTTAGCCAGCGCCTGCAACAAGCCCCCGGACCGGGCCTGTGCCAAGAGGCCTCCGCCAATAGGGGGCTTCAAGCCCACAAACTGGCTTATGTCAAATCGGCCCGGGTCTAGGAAAAATGCGGCCATCCCCAACGCCTGTTGCCGGGCATATACCAGCGGGTGTGCCCACAACACGGCCGTTGCCTCCGTTCGAATCAGTTGCTGTCGCAGAGCAAAAGTGGGCTGGGCATTTGCTTTCTGCAATACCTGCTTCACCCAGGCATCTTCCGCCGCTGGTCCCGCCTGTTGCCGAACTACCCCCGCCGCGTTGTAATGCAGCAGGTTGATTTCAGCAATACTCGAAAAGTGAAAATATCCGGTGCGTTGCTCGTTCCATTGCATATACAGCCCAGCCACGAGCAACGGCACCACTCCCAACAAGGCCAACTTCCATTTTTTCCGCCACCATGCGACCAGTAATCCTATCGCAGCCAACCCACCTGTCAAAGGATAAAAAACTGGTTTTAACAGCAACGCCAGTATCAATGCCCCCATCACGCCAGCAAAATAGCGGTATTTCGGTCTCTTAATAAACAGGATACTACTAACTGCTAGTGCCACAACCGCCGTTTGCAAGAGCATTTCGCTCATCACGGCACTGGCATAAATGTACTGCGCCGGAAATGTCAGCAACCCCAACACGGCCCAGCCCCAATTTCTTGCTGATGGAGTCCACCAATAAGCCCAGCACGTCAGCACCAAACCAATATTAAATAAGCTGAGCAGATTCTGCACTACGAGTAACAGCACAGGCAGCTTACCGACATTCAGAGCCATTAACGCCATTGGATAACCCGCTGGCCTAATAGTATATTCTTGGACTGACTGCCCTTGGGGCAATGCAGCGGGCAATGCTCTTGCATAAAGCTCCCCATGGAGCCGCAAATTCTCAGCCGCCTGCAAGTACCTATCCGAGTCTGGAAAACACCATTTCCCGGAAGTCAGGGACCATCCCAAAGCAAGCGCATGTGCTGCGACCAAAACCGCCCAAACCCAAATCGGCACTTGCTTGGCCGTCATCAGCGCACCAGGTCTTGCTTCCGGTACGCATCCAGCGCCAGCAGACTAAACAACAAAATAGTAAATGACCACAGGGAAGACCCCCCGTAACTAAAAAATGGCAACGGAATACCCACTACGGGCGCCAGTCCGATGGTCATTCCCATATTAACCGTCATGTGAAAGAATAGCACACTCGCTACACAGTACCCATAAGTTCGCCCAAATACTGACTTTTGGCGCTCGGCCACGTAGATAATTCGCCATAGCAACACCAAGTACAGTGCAATCACCACGAAGCTGCCTACCCATCCAAACTCCTCTCCTACGGTGCAGAAAATAAAATCTGTGCTCTGCTCAGGCACGAAATCAAATTTCGTCTGCGTCCCTTGCAGGAACCCTTTGCCAACCAGCCCCCCCGACCCAATTGCAATTTTGCTTTGCGTCACATTCCATCCTTTGCCCAACGGGTCTGCCGAGGGATTAATGAGTATTTCAATGCGCTGCCGTTGGTGGGGTTGTAAAACGTTATTGTAAAAGAAATCGACCCCAATTACCATCCCTACCACTGTAATCCAAACCCCCACAGCAAGCGGCAAATGATGCCGAAGTATCTTACGGTTGAATCCTAATACAGCCAAAAGAATGACCGTAAATACACCAACAAGCCACAATTTGGGCACCAGCAGTGCCAACAACAAAATAACTGCCCCAGCTGCTAAAAGCAGCAGTATCAAAGGCGACATTCCTTCTCTGAAATAAGCGAGCAACAACGCAGCAAATACCAATGCCTGCCCCGATTCGTTTGAGGCGATAATAAGCACCGGTGGCAATAAGGTTATTCCCGCCAAGAGCATTTGGTCGCGCCAGTTCTGATTTCGCAGATTGATACCAGCCATAAAGCGCGAAGCAGCTAGTGCAGTCGTAAACTTCGCAAATTCTGCTGGTTGCAGCCGTACCGGCCCAATTTCTAGCCACGAACGAGACCCTGCAATGGGACGCGCTACAAAAAGCGTCACCAATAGCAGCACTATCATCCCCCCATACAGCACGTACGCCAAGGTATCATACGCTTTGTAGTCCACTACCAACAGCACTACCACAAGTACTACGGCCGTCGCAATCCACAGTAATTGCTTGAACCAGTTAAAAGCCATCAGCTTATCAAAGCTTAAACTTCCAAGTGGGTTAGCAGGTGCATCAAAAGAATAACTTGACGCATAAATACAAACCCATCCTATTCCAACCAGCACTACATAAAGCAATACCGTTAACCAATCTATACTACGACTATAACGTGCTGGTGAAACTTGCACAATTAATAAAGGCTAAATACTTACACAAATTTACACACTTAATATGACAGCGAAGAACTTGTAACGCTAGTATAACGCCCAGTTGTCGGAGGGGGGAAGTGGGGGCTTGTAAATACAAAACGCCCCTGCGCGGGCCGGTGAAGGCGGGCGCAGGGGCGTTGGGGCAAATAAGGTTGGCGGCGACCGACTCTCCCACCGGTGAAGGCAGTACCATAGGCGCACCGGGGCTTAACGGCTCTGTTCGGAATGGGAAGAGGTGAACACCCGGGCTAAAGCCACCATTGCTGGCGGGTCACTGCGTGTTCGTGCAGGACTCAATAACGTTGACGTAAGGGGACAAAAACGAAGCGTGTGTTGCGCGTTCGACGATTATATTAATTGCTTAATTGGCGAAGCCCTCGGCCACTTAGTACGGCTCAGCTATTGCATTTCTGCTTGTTCACCTGCCGCCTATCCACGTCGTCATCTCCGACGGGCCTTAATATTGGGAAATCTCATCTCCAGGTGAGTTTCGCACTTAGATGCTTTCAGCGCTTATCTCGTCCCAGCGTAGCTACCCGGCGCTGCACCTGGCGGTACAACCGGCGCACCAGCGGCTGGTCCATCCCGGTCCTCTCGTACTAAGGACAGGTCCTGTCAAATTTCCAACGCCCACCACAGATAGGGACCGAACTGTCTCACGACGTTCTGAACCCAGCTCGCGTGCCACTTTAATCGGCGAACAGCCGAACCCTTGGGACCTTCTCCAGCCCCAGGACGTGACGAGCCGACATCGAGGTGCCAAACCTCCCCGTCGATATGAGCTCTTGGGGGAGATCAGCCTGTTATCCCCGGCGTACCTTTTATCCTTTGAGCGATGGCCCTTCCATGCGGAACCACCGGATCACTATATCCGTCTTTCGACCCTGCTCGGCTAGTCGGCCTCACAGTCAAGCCCGCTTCTGCTATTGCGCTCTGCGTACGGTTACCAAGCGTACTGAGCGGACCTTTGAAAGCCTCCGATACTCTTTTGGAGGCGACCACCCCAGTCAAACTACCCAGCAGCCACTGTCTCCTTCTTGGAAGGATTAGGCATCAGGCACAGTAAGGGCGGTATTTCAACGGTGGCTCCCCGAGAACTAGCGTCCCCGGCTCAGCGCCTCCCGCCTATGCTACACATACTGAACCCAACACCAATGGCAACCTATAGTAAAGGTGCACGGGGTCTTTCCGTCCCGTGGCGGGTACTCGGCATCTTCACCGAGACTACAATTTCACCGAGCTCACGGCTGAGACAGCGCCCAGATCGTTACACCATTCGTGCAGGTCGGAACTTACCCGACAAGGAATTTCGCTACCTTAGGACCGTTATAGTTACGGCCGCCGTTTACCGGGGCTTCGATTCAAACCTTCGCCTTGCGACTAAGTTCCCCTCTTAACCTTCCGGCACCGGGCAGGTGTCAGGCCTTATACGTCCGCTTGCGCGTTAGCAAAGCCATGTGTTTTTGTTAAACAGTCGCCTGGGCCTTTTCACTGCGGCTTCTCGTCTTGCAACGAGGAAGCGACCCTTCTCCCGAAGTTACAGGTCCATTTTGCCGAGTTCCTTGGCCGTGATTCACTCGAGCGCCTCAGGATACTCTCCTTGACTACCTGTGTCGGTTTGCGGTACGGGTGATAATAGAATTAAAACGCTTAGCAGGTTTTCTTGGCAGTCGGATTAGGCACACTATCCGCGTGACCCGAAGGTCGTACGGTACTATCAGCTTTCGGCTAGGTCCGCGTACTTAACTACGGTCCCAATACCTACGGCCTTCAACGGGCACTTCCGTCCGCCCGCGGTGCTTTCACTTCTGCGTCACTGCATCACTTTCCATCATCAGTACAGGAATATTAACCTGCTGTCCATCGAGTGCACCTTTCGGCTTCCCCTTAGGTCCCGACTAACCCAATTCCGATTAGCGTTGAATTGGAAACCTTAGTCTATCGGCGTGGGGGTTTCGCACCCCCATTATCGTTACTCATGCCTACATATGCTTTTCTCCACGCTCCAGCACGCCTGACGACGCACCTTCACCGCAAGGAGAATGCTCCCCTACCACGTAACCGTCTTGCAGGTTACATCCATTGCTTCGGTACTAGATTTGATGCCCGCGTATTATCGATGCCCGGTCGCTCGACCAGTGAGCTGTTACGCACTCTTTAAAGGAATGGCTGCTTCCAAGCCAACCTCCTGGCTGTCAAAGCAACTGGACCTCCTTTGTTCAACTTAATCTAGATTTAGGGACCTTAGCAGATGGTCTGGGTTCTTTCCCTCTCGGCCGGGGACCTTAGCACCCCAGGCCTCACTGCCGTGTATAGCCGCTGGCATTCGGAGTTCATCAGGATTCGGTAGGCTCTGACACCCCCTAGTCCTATTGGTAGCTCTACCTCCAACGACCTCACCACGACGCTGTACCTCAATACATTTCGGGGAGTACGAGCTATTTCTCAGTTTGATTGGCCTTTCACCCCTACCCACAAGTCATCGAAATCCTTTTCAACGGAAACTCGTTCGGTCCTCCAGTGCGTGTTACCGCACCTTCAACCTGCTCATGGGTAGCTCACCAAGTTTCGCGTCTACCCCCCCCGACTCCGCGCCCTGTTCAGACTCGCTTTCGCTGCGGCTCCGTGGCTTCAACCACTTAACCTTGCCGGGGAGGAGTAACTCGTAGGCTCATTATGCAAAAGGCACGCTATCAGGAGACGAACTCCCTCTAACTGCTTGTAAGCACACGGTTTCAGGTTCTTTTCACTCCGGTATTCCCGGTTCTTTTCACCTTTCCCTCACGGTACTAGTTCACTATCGGTGTCTGAGGAGTATGTAGCCTTAGCGGATGGTGCCGCTCGCTTCAGACGGGGTTTCTCCGGCCCCGCCCTACTCAGGGTATCGCTACCGTAAATCAGAATTGTCGCGTACCGGGCTCTCACCGTCTCTGGCCTGCTTTCCCAAGCAGTTCTGCTAACTCGATTTAATCAGATGTCGCGACCCTACAACCCCGGACTGGCCGTAACCAACCCGGTTTGGGCTCCTCCCCGTTCGCTCGCCACTACTTGGGGAATCATTGTTATTTTCTTTTCCTGCCGGTACTTAGATGTTTCAGTTCTCGGCGTTTGCCGCTGGGAGTCAAGCTCCTCAGCTCTTGGTTCTTCCAACCAAGGGGTTGCCCCATTCGGAAATGCTGGGATTAACGGGTATGTGCCCCTCCCCCAGCCTTATCGCAGCTTATCGCGTCCTTCGTCGCCTCTCAGACCCTAGGCATCCCCCGTGTGCTCTTGCTTACTTCGCTTTCGTAACGCTCCTTATTGCTAAGGTGCTTTCTCCGTTGCCGGAGCAAGCGCGCTACGCTTCGTTTTTGTTACCCCTTACGTCAAAGAACGTGTATCACTCTGGTCTCTAGTGATGTCGTGAAAAACAGCCGTTTGCTGATT
>NZ_JADQDQ010000003.1 GCF_015694725.1 Hymenobacter jeongseonensis
TGGGAGAGTCGGTCGCCGCCAACCTTATTTGCCCCAACGCCCCTGCGCCCGCCTTCACCGGCCCGCGCAGGGGCGTTCTGCGTTTACAAGCCCCCACTTCCCCGCTTACCCCCGCCGACAACCGGGCGCCGCGGCGGCCGGCGGCCGGGTGCTCCCGGCCCATGTGCGCCGAAGCAGCGCATGGGGCAAGGGTAATTATATGTATAATTGTGGCGAATGCAGTTCAAAAAATCATTTGCTTATGTGTTTTGATTCATTAGCAGACAATTCTTACTCAAACTTGTTGCTGTTGAAGAATAATTGTTTGGTATATACTAATTGTATATAATTAATTAACAGTTTTACAAATGTATTTCTTGTATCCTTGGTTTTTAGTGTGTTTAGTATCTGTTGTAATTCCAGTAATTATTCATTTGCTGCAATTACGTAGACCGCAACGGATACTATTTACTAATACATCTTTCATTAGAGAAGTAGAACTGGTGACCGTTCGTCATCGTAAGGTTCAACATTTATTGGTGCTGGTAGCACGGACTTTAACTATTGCTGGGTTGGTGCTGGTATTTTGCCAACCATTCATTGCTGCTGAATCTGAGAATGCGACATCGAATGGGATGGGGTCGGAAATTTTAATCGATGATTCGTTTAGCATGCAACAGCCTGGGCCGCAAGCCCCGTTGGTGCGTGAGGCTATATCAGAAGCTAAAAAATTGGGGAATTCTGCCCCAGTAGGCAGTAAATTAAGATTGCTGAATATTGGGAATGCCTTTTTTTCTCAGGAGGCTTTTCGAGATAAGCTAGATGAGATTGATTTAAAGGCGCAGGGAATTGTGTCAAAAGTTAGCGAGGCTAATGGCAGGGAGAATGTTAATATCAACCGGTTTGTTTTTTCTGATTACCAGAAGAATTCCTTTGATATAAAGACGATAGATAAATTAGCTACAGGAAGGCAACTTATTTTGGCTCCTGTTTCAGCGGAGTCAAGCAGTAATATCTATGTCGATAGCGTTTGGTTGGATGATGCGTTCGTTCGGGCGCGAATCAATGTGGGATTGCATGTACGAGTGAGGAATGGGGGCAGTGTTGTGGCATCTGATTGCCCAGTAAAGGTGTTTTTGGGCAGTCGACAGGTAGCAGCATTTCGTGTTAACGTAGAGCCTGGCCAAGCGTTTGCGTCCGTAGTGCAAGTGCGTTTGGATGATGAGAAGTTAGTGCTGGGACGGGTAGTGGTCGAAGATGCACCAGTCACTTTTGATAACACTTACTACTTCACCATGCAGCCAGCGGCTTCTATTCGGGTGTTGGAGGTTGGCAATACCCCAGTTGCGCAGCAGCTCTATGGCAATGAACCCCTGTTCACTTACGCGTTTTCGAAGCCTGAAAACCTGAGCTTCGGGGTGATGCAACGGGCAGATTTGGTAATCGTTCAGGAAGTAGAGCGGTTGGATGCTGGTTTACGTGATGGATTGAAGGCTGTCGTTCAACGGGGGGGAAGTGTGGTGGTGGTACCGCCGGCTTCAGTTGCCGCACAGAACTCTTACCAAACACTCTTTAGGGAGTTGGGCCTCGGGACGGTGCAGTGGGAAGCAAAAACTGCTACGCCGGAGTTGCGTGAGGTCGCAATGCCGAGTGCACGTGAGCCGTTTTTTCGAGATGTATTTGGGGCACAACAGCGGGCGGCAACAATGCCGCGGGTGGCGCCGGTGTTGCGGTGGTCACGCACGGGAACTGACATTCTGCGGTTGCGGGATGGAGAAAGCTATTTGGCAAATTTTACGAGCGGGTTAGGACGGGTTTATGTTTTTTCCGCACCGTTTGCGGAGGAGTATTCTGATTTTGTGCAGCATGCTCTCTTTGTACCGGTCATGTATCGGTTGGCAATGCTGAGTTACCGCGCCGAGCAATTGCCCGCCTACCGCCTGACGCAACCTTCGCTGAGTTTGCAACTACCCGCCACAACTGGAACTGGGAGCTCGGAAGAGGCCGGCATACGGTTGGTGAAGGACAGCCTAACGCTGATTCCTTCCCAGCGGGTGTTCGGGCAACAGGTGCGTTTGGATTTGCCACAAGGCATGGATACGCCGGGTTTTTACCAAGTGCAGCAGCGGGGCAAGGTGCTGACTACGTTGGCTTTCAATCAGGACAAAAGAGAATCAGAATTAGCGGCTTACACGGCAGATGAGTTGCGCCGGTTAGTTAGTGGGCGGCCCAATGTTACGGTCCTGGAAAGCGGCGAAAACGGGGCCGGCTTGGCCAAGTTTAGCGCCGACCAGATGGGCCAGCCGCTGTGGCGCTATTTCCTGGCATTTGCTCTGGTGTGTTTGCTTGCGGAAACGTTGCTGATTCGTTTTGGTAATCGGGCCGTGGCCCGGCCTGTGGAGAAGGTAGTGGCGTAGCCGTGAATGCGAGAAAAATGGCGTTGCAGAGGTAATGGAGCGTATCTTGTCGCCTGAATCACTGCCTGGCCCATGGATACTTCCTTTAAAGCAAACCCTCTTGCTCAACCCAACCCGACAGCGGGACTAGCGACGCGCCTGGGCGTGCGCTTTGGAGTGGGAGTGGGGGCGGTGTGCGCGCTTTGGATGATGGGGTTGCAGCTTACCGGCAACAACGGTTTCGGGCCGAAGCAGATACTGGCGCAACTGTTGGTGCCGCTGGTGGCCGTGGCCAGCCAATGGATACTGCGGCGGCAGCTTAAGCCGGAAAAGCCGGGTTTGGGACGTTCGTTGGGCGTGGGAATGCTAACCGTGTTAGTAGCAGCCCTTATCTCAGCCGGTAGCTTGGTTGGGCTGGCCTATGGGGCTGGGGAGAAGGCGTTGGCGGTGCACCGGGCCGAGATTTTGGAGATAGTGCGGGCACAACAGCGGGAGAACTCGAAAGTAGAGCTGAGCCCGCAGCAGAAGCAACAGCAGCTTCAGAAGGTCGCAAATGTATCCGTTGGTGACATGGCCATCAGTAATTTCACGCAGCTTGTGCTGCTGGGCCTTGTGCTGGCTGTGCCAAGCGGAATATTTCTGCGCGAATAAATTCGGTTTACCTTTCGGCTCTTTTACTTCACCTTTTTCAAATCCAACTCAATGGAAACAAATGCTACTCCTGTTTCGGCCACTTCGGTGGGACTGCGTTATGGCTTGCTCACGGGCCTAATCAGCGTCATTATTTCGTTCGGGTTGTTTGCCGCCAGCATGGAGCAGAGCCCGTTGCGGTTCGTCACCTTTTTGGTGCTGATTGTGGGCATTGTGCTGGCCATGCGCCATTTCAAAGAACACAACTACGGGTTCATGAGCTTTGGCCAGGGTTTGGGCATTGGAACAATGATTTCGGCCGTGGTGGGCGCATTGAGCGCCGTGTTTACCTATGTGTACTTAAACATCATTGACACCGATGCCGTGGGACGGATGATGGAAAAGGCCCGGGCCGATATGGAAGCCAAAGGCGGCTTGTCGGACGAGCAAATTGACCAGGGAATGGCCATGGCTGGTAAGTTCATGAACGGCCCCATGATGGTGGTTATCGTGTTGGTGACAAGCATTATTACGGGCGTTTTGCTGTCACTGATTATCTCGGCATTTGTCAAGCATTCAAAACCTGAGTTTGAATAAATCATCTGTTACTTTTCCGGTGGAAATATCCATCGTGATTCCGCTGCTCAACGAAGCAGAGTCGTTGCCTGAGTTGACGCGTTGGATTGCGCGGGTGCTGCAACCCCGCGCCCTTTCCTACGAGGTTATCCTGATTGATGACGGCTCGACGGACGATTCTTGGGAAGTGATTCAATCCCTGGCCGCGACCGACGATGCGCTGCGGGGCATCCGGTTCAACCGGAATTACGGCAAATCGGCGGGATTGAATGTGGGCTTTGAGGCGGCGCGGGGCCGGGTGGTGTTCACCATGGACGCCGACCTGCAGGACTCGCCCGAGGAATTGCCCGAACTCTACCGCATGGTCACCGAGGACAAGTTTGACCTGGTGAGCGGGTGGAAGCAAAAACGCTACGACCCGCTGTCGAAAACCATTCCCACCAAGCTGTTCAACGGTGCCACCCGCTGGATTTCGGGCATTCGGCTACACGATTTCAACTGCGGCCTGAAAGCGTATGACCAGCGCGTGGTGAAAAGCATTGAGGTGTACGGCGAAATGCACCGCTACATTCCCGTCATCGCGAAATGGAATGGTTTCCGGCGCATCGGCGAGAAAGTGGTGCAGCACCAGGAGCGCAAATACGGCGTGACTAAGTTCGGGCTGGAGCGGTTCGTTTATGGCTTTCTCGATTTGGCCAGCATCACGTTTGTGAGCCGGTTCCGGCGGCGCCCTATGCACTTTTTCGGCACGCTGGGCTCCTTTTCTTTTCTCGTGGGCATGCTCCTGACGCTCTGGCTGACGGGCGAAAAGTGGTGGCTGGCTTATCATAATCTGCGGGCGCGCAACGTAACCGACCAGCCGTTGTTCTTCTTAGCGCTGGTGGCGGTGATTGTGGGCGTACAGCTGTTTTTAGCCGGCTTTCTGGCGGAAATGGTGCAATTAAACGGGCCGCGCCGCAACGATTACCTGGTGCGGGAAACGCTCAATTAAACGTGCGTACTACTCCGCAACTTGTAATTATTACACAGGCTCAACATGGGGCGTAATTAGGCGTCGACACGAATTAATTAGTGCCTGCAATGAAGGTTGTCATAATTGGCCCGGCGTATCCGCTGCGCGGTGGGTTGGCCACCTACAACGAGCGGCTGGCACGGGCGTTTCAAGCGGCGGGAGACGAAGTGCGCCTCGTGACGTTTTCGCTTCAATACCCGGACTTCTTGTTCCCCGGCCAAACCCAGTTTAGCACGGAGGCCGGCCCGGTCGATTTGGATATTGAAGTAAGCCTGAACTCCGTCAACCCCTTCACCTGGTGGCAAGTGGGGCGCAAGCTGCGCACCGAAAAGCCCGATGTGGTGATATTCCGGTTTTGGCTGCCGTTTATGGGCCCAGCCCTCGGCACGGTGGCACGGCTGGTGCGCGGCAATGGCCACACGCGCGTGGTTGCCATTACGGATAACGTAATTCCGCACGAAAAACGGCCGGGCGATGGACCTCTCACGCGCTATTTTTTGAGCGCCTGCGACGGATTTGTGACCATGAGCCGCAGCGTATTAGGTGACTTACAACGGCTGGGTTTTGGCCAGAAACCGGCGCTGTACCGGCCGCATCCGCTCTACGATAATTTCGGGCCAATCAAGACCAAGAGCGATGCCCTAAATGCGCTGAATTTGCCAAATACAACCAGCTATTTACTGTTCTTCGGGTTCATTCGCGCCTACAAAGGATTAGATATTATGCTGGCAGCTTTTGCCGATGAGCGAATAGCCGCGCTGCCCATTAAGTTAATTATTGCCGGCGAATTTTACGAGCCGGCGGCCCCCTACGAAGAGTTAATTAAACGCTATCAGCTGGAAGAAAGAATAATCAGAGCCACCGATTTTATTCCCAATGAAAAGGTGGTGGATTATTTCTGTGCTGCCGATTTAATCGTGCAGCCCTACAAGAATGCCACGCAAAGCGGGGTGTCGCAAATTGCGTATCATTTTGAGCGCCCCATGCTCGTGACCGACGTGGGCGGCCTAGCCGAGTTGATTCCCAACGGCGTGGTGGGCTACGTGGTGCCGCCAACCGCCGCCGCCATTGCCGATGCGGTGGTCGATTTCTATGCCCAGAAACGAGAGCCCGCTTTCACGGCCGGCGTGCGCGAGCAGAAGAAGCAGTTTTCGTGGGAAGTGATGGTTGCCGCGCTTAAAGAAGTGGCCCGCTAGGTCAGGCGCCGCGCCGAACGGCTACAGCGCTACGGTTTCGCGCACGGCTTGTAGCACTTTTTCGGCCGGCAGGTCTTCCATGCAACTCGTGCCCAGCTTGCACGTGCCGCGGTAGAAACAGACGCATTCCCGGTTGGGGCCCACAATTTGGCCGCGGCCGTAGAGGTCAAATTCGTGGGAATTGAAGATATTATTCATCAGAATGGTGGGCTTGCGTAGCGCAATGCTGATGTGCATGGCCATGGTTACCTGCGTCACGATGGCATCGAGCTGGTGCATCAGGTTGATGAACTGGGGCAGGGGAAAGGTGCCCAGGTACGCGGCACCGGTGGCGGCGTGCAGCACCCGGTTGCGGGCGTCTTCGGCCTCGCCTCCCAGCAGCACGGGGGCGTAGCCGGCCCGTTGCAGGCCCTCGATGAGGGAAATCCATTTCTCGTCGCTCCAGAGGCGGGTGGTCCACCGGTCGCCGCAGCCGGTATTGAGGCCGATGCGGGGCGCGCCGGTGGGCAGCGCGCGCCAATCGTAGCCCTTGTCCTCGTGGGTATCGAAGACGTATTCTTCGCCCCGGAAATCGAAGCCGCAGAGCTCGAAGATTTCCTGCACGTAGGGCTTGGTGTTGGCCTGGCTTATCTGGTCGAAGAGGCCGGTTAGGAATTTGTGCTCGGCGAGCGGGTTCTGGGGCCAAGCCACGCCGTCGTGTGGGCGTAGGGCATAGCCAAATTTCTCCGGGGCCTGAATGGTGTTAAGCAGGGCACAGGCCTCTTTCTCCTTGTCGAGGTTGATAACCACATCAAACTGCCGGGCCTGGAGCTGGAGGGCACTGGCAAAGTCAAACTTCAAAATCTCGTCCACCGCGTCCTGGGGCAGAATGGCGGGCGTGTGCGTGAGCCAGGTAATGAAGCAGTCCGGCCGCTCTTCCCGCAGCCGCCGCAGTAGCGGCGTGGTCCGAATAACATCGCCAATGGCCCCCAACTTGATGATGAGCACCCGGCTGCGTACGGGCGCATACACCGGGCAGCCGTCGCAAACGTAGCCGTGAGTTTTGTTGGGGCGGCAAGGCAGGTCGCCGCGAAAATGGCGACAGTCGGGATGCACGGAAACGGAGTGGAGCAGGTGAGGCACGGAGGGGAAACGATAAGCAGGCAAAAGTAGTGGATTGCCCAACCTGGGCTACCCAAAAGCCACCTAGGTGGTAGTGGCGGTTGAGCGACGGCTTACCGCCCCACGTAGCTATGCGGGGTGATGCTCCGCAACTCGGCTTTCACGGGTTCGCCCACATCCAGCCCCTCGATAAACGCTCCGATGCTGGCGGCCGAAATAGCCTCGCCGGTGCGGGTGAGGGCCTTGAGGGCGTTGTAGGGGTCGGGGTAAGCTTCGCGGCGCAGAATGGTTTGGATGCCTTCGGCCACCACGGCCCAGTTGGCTTCGAGGTCGCGCTGCAGGGCCGATTCGTCGAGGGCCAGCTTGCCCAGGCCGCGCTGCAAGGCGCCAAGGGCGATGAGAATGTGGCCGAGCGGCACGCCCAGGTTGCGCAGCACCGTGGAGTCGGTGAGGTCGCGCTGCAGGCGGGAGATGGGGAGTTTGGCCGCGAAGTGTTCGAGCAAGGCGTTGGCCACGCCCAGGTTGCCCTCGGCATTCTCAAAATCGATGGGGTTCACCTTGTGCGGCATGGCCGAGGAGCCCACCTCGCCGGCCTTGATGGTTTGCTTGAAGTAGCCGAGCGAAATATACTGCCACACGTCGCGGGCCAGGTCGAGCAGGATGGTGTTGAGGCGTTTGAGGGCGTCGCAATGGGCCGCCAGGTGGTCGTAGTGCTCAATCTGGGTGGTGGGGAAGGAGCGGTGCAGGCCCAGCCGGTTGTTGACGAAAGTGCCGGCAAAGGCGTGCCAGTCCACCTGCGGGTAGGCCACGTAATGTGCATTGAAATTGCCAGTGGCCCCGCCGAATTTCGCGCCAAACGGCACCTGCGCCAGCAGCGTTACCTGGGCATCGAGCCGGGCCACAAACACCTCAATCTCTTTGCCGAGGCGGGTGGGGGAGGCGGGCTGGCCGTGGGTGCGGGCCAGCATGGGCACGGCGCTCCACTCCTGGGCGCGGGCCGAGAGGGCGTTGCGCACCTGCGCGTAGGCGGGCAGCAATTCGCCCATCAGCGCATCGCGGAAACTCAAAGGAATGGCCGTGTTGTTGATGTCCTGCGAGGTGAGGCCGAAATGAATGAACTCGACAACGTGGCCCAAGCCGAGGGCCGTGAACTGGTCGCGCAGAAAGTATTCCACGGCTTTCACGTCGTGGTTGGTAACGGCCTCGTGGGCTTTGATGGCCTCGGCATCGGCTTCGGTGAAGCTTTCGTATAGCCGGCGCAGTGCCGGAAAGCTCTCGGCCGATACGCTTTGTAACTGGGGCAGCGGCAACTCGGCCAACCCAATAAAATACTCCACTTCCACCAACACCCGGTAGCGCATCAAAGCCATTTCGGAGAAGCGGGCGGCCAGCGGAGCAGTGGCCCGAGCGTAGCGCCCGTCGAGGGGCGAAAGAGCGGTAAGGGGACTAGACATGGAGCAAAAGTACAGGCAGAAATCAGCGCGACACTACCTTGGGCTCCCCCGTAGCCTGCACATTACCCGTATAGTACCCGCGGTGCGGTAAGAAAAGCGCTGCTTCCCGTTTCCGTTTTTCTTACCTTTGATGGTGGCGAACCCGCCCACTTTATTCTATTCCGTGTCCGTATCTCCTTCCACCAAACGACTTATTATCGGCATTCTGGGCAGTGTGGCCTTGTTGCTGCTCGTGGCTTTCGCCGTGTTTCAGTGGAAGCGTCAGCAGCTGCTCACCTACGCGCTTGAGAAAGTTAAAGCCAAAGTTGAGCTCAAATACCCGGTTACACTCACCCTAGGACCGGCCCGATTTATCGGCTTCAAAACCGTGGAAATTGCCGGCATGAGCTTAGTGCCCCGCACGGCCCCCACCGATACATTACTCACGGCCAAGCGCTTGCAGGCTAGCTTGAGCGTGCGTTCGCTGTTTGCGGGCCGCCCGGTGTTCAGCGGCCTCGAAATTATCGCCGCACGCCTCACCGCACGCAAAACGGCTACCACCGACAACTTTGGGTTCTTAGCCAAAAAGCAAAAGACCAGCACCGTGCCCGTGGATACCACCAAGGGCACCAACTACGGCCTGCTCCTGAACCAGGTGCTCGAAACGGGGTTTGACAACGTGCCCGGCGAGGCCGACTTCAAAGATTTTTACGTTAGCTATTCGAGCCCCCGGCACATGGCCATCCTGCAATTGCCGGAGCTCAGCATTAAAGACGGCGACATTTCGGGCCGGCTGACGGCCAATATCGATTCGATGGTGAATGAGCTCGGCATCAGCGGGCACATCGAGCCGGATGATTATGCCTTGACGGCCCGGGTATTCGGCCGGGGCAGTTCGGTGCAGTTGCCGTATTTGCCGCGCCGCTTTGGCGCCTTGGTCAGCTTCGATACGGTGCTGGTGCGCCTCGACAGCAAGGACTTTGACAACGACGATACCGGCGGCCAGCTCACGGTGCGTGGCTCGGTGGCAGCCCGAAATTTTAGCCTCTACCATCCCAAACTGGCGGCCGACGAGATAGAAATCAAGAGCGGCGCGCTGGATTTTGTGGCCCAGTTGGGACGCGGCACCGCTTCGTTGGAAAAAGGCAGCCAGGTCACGATCAACAAGCTGGTGCTGTACCCCGAAATCAGCGTGCGGATGAAGCCCAGCCGGGCCGTGGCCATCAAGGTCATGTCGGCCGAGACACAGGCCAACGACTTCTTTTCGTCCCTGCCCACCGGCATTTTTGATGAAGTGCGCGGCGTGCGCGGCACCGGCACGCTCACCTACCGCATGAGCGGCAGCCTCGACATGGCCCAAGTGGACAGCCTAAAATTCGATTCCAGCCTCAAAGGCAACAAGTTCAAGCTGACCAGTTTTGGAGAGCAGGACCTGAACAAGCTGAATACGGCCTTCGAGCACACGGTGTACAACGACAAGGGCGACTCGGTGCGCACCTTTCGGGTGGGGCCGCCCAACCCGGACTTCGTGTCCTACAACGACGTGTCGCCCTACCTCATTCACGCCATCACCACGGCCGAGGACCCGCGCTTTTTCACGCATAAGGGCTTCATGGAGAAAGCCTTTGTGAAGTCAGCCATTCAGAACATCAAGGAAAAGCGCTTTGCCCGCGGCGGCAGCACGCTCTCGATGCAACTGGTGAAAAACGTGTTTTTGACCCGTCAGAAAACCGTGGCCCGCAAAATGGAGGAAGCCTTGATTGTGTGGCTGCTCGAGAACATGCAACTGGCCAGCAAGCAGCGCATGTTTGAAGTGTACCTCAACATCATTGAGTGGGGCCCGAGTGGGTTCCGCTGGCCCAGCGGCAAGCGCGGCGTGTACGGCGTGAAAGACGCGGCCCTGTTCTACTACGGCAAGCGCCCCAACGAGCTGAACCTATCCGAAAGCCTGTACCTGGCCAGCATCATCCCCAAGCCGAAGTACGCCCGCTATTCCTTCGATTCCTACGGGGACCTGCGCCGGAGCACCCGCTATTTCTTCCGGCTCATTGCCGACATCATGGCTACCCGCGGCCTCATTACCAACAACGACCGCCAAAGCATGCCGTATTCGCTCAACCTAAACGGGCCTGCGCGCCGGTACATGAGCTTTGCCGTGCGCCCCGATACGACGCGTATCACCCCCCAAGCCGATTCGACGCAATTTGAACCCTTGGATTTGCTGGATTTGCTCAACACCGGCGCGGCTCCCGATGCGGGCGTGAATACCGGTGCCGCCGAAGTGGTACCCGGGAAAGAGCCTAAATAGCCCATTCCCAAGCAACTCAGAAAAGAACGGGGCGGCTGACGTGTCGGCGAAGCCCTTGGTTTGAAAACCTCACCCTGGCCCATCTTCCAAAGAGTGGGGAGCCACGCCACAAGATTCAGTTTTAAACAAAAAGCCCCGGTTCAATTGAGCCGGGGCTTTTTGTTTGTTCATTAACGTCAGGGTCGGCTCTCTTTGGGAGGAGGGCCATGACCAAGTTCCACAGCTGCGCGGCCCTATTCTGGAAGCGTGTCGGCTTCCTTTTTGGGCCACACCACCGAGGCTAGTACGCTCAACAGCAGCAAGCCGCCCACTACGCCCAGCGCCACCGGCATGGGGATGGGAAAGAAGCTTTCCAGTAGGATTTTGGCGCCGATAAAGACCAGAATCAGCGAGAGGCCGTAGTGCAGGTAGTGGAACAGGCGCATCATGCTGGCCAGGGCAAAGTACAGGGCCCGCAGGCCCAGCAGCGCAAACACGTTGGACGTGAAGACGATAAAAGTGTCGCGCGTGATAGCCAAAATGGCGGGAATGGAATCGGCCGCAAAAACCACATCGGTGGTTTCCACCATTACCAACACCACAAACAGCGGGGTTGCAAAACGCACCCCGTCGCGGCGCACAAAGAACTTACCGCCCTCCATGTTCCGGGTAATGGGCAGATGGCGGCTCAGAAAGCGCACTATCGGGTTGTTCTCGGGGTCTATTTCCGGGCCGTCGCCGCTCAGTCCCATCCGCACGCCGGTGTACACGAGGAAGGCTCCCAGTAGGTAAATCAGGAAGTGAAACTTGGCCAGCAGTGCGCCCCCCACCAGAATAAAGACGGCGCGTAAAATCAGTGCGCCTAGCACTCCCCAAAAAAGAATGCGGTGCTGAAACTGCGGCGGCACATTGAAGTAGTTGAAAATAAGCAGGAAGACAAACAGGTTGTCGACGCTCAACGCCTTCTCCACCAAATACCCCGTGAGCCACTGCAATCCCGCTTCGGGGCCCATGGTGCGGTACACCAAAAAGTTGAAGGCCAACGACAACGCAATCCAAAAGGCGCTCCAGCCCAGGGCTTCGCGCAGCTTGATTGCGTGGGCTTTGCGGTTGAAGACCAGCAAATCGAGCAGGAGCAGCCCGATTACAAAAACGTTAAAGACCAGCCAAAACAGGGGAGAATTTTCCATGCGTTGGGGCAAGATACGCCGGGGCTTGCAAGCTGGTTGGCTTTGGGGCGAGCCGCGGCGGTTCTGGTTCGATAACAAACCAGCTAACGGCGCAGGCCCGCGCCGCGGATTAGCGGTTGCTCACGGGCCTTTGCGGGCGAAACCAGCTGCTTACTTTCATTTGCAGCACGCCGAAGAAGGCCTCTTTCACAATGCCCGACGACATCTTGGAGGTGCCCCGGGTGCGGTCGGTGAAAATAATGGGCACTTCTTTGATGCGAAAGCCTAATTGGTAGGCCAGCCACTTCATCTCTATCTGAAAAGCGTAGCCAACGAATTTGATATCCGGCAAGTCGATGGTGCGCAGCACCCGCGCCGAATAGCACTTGAAGCCAGCGGTGGCGTCGCGAATGGGCATGCCCGTTATCAGGCGCACGTACCAGGAGGCGAAATAGGACATCAGAACCCGCGACATGGGCCAGTTCACCACGTTCACGCCCTGAATGTAGCGCGAGCCAATGGCCAGGTCAAAGCCCTCGAGGCGGCAGGCATCGTGCAGGCGCAGCAAGTCTTCGGGGTTGTGCGAGAAGTCGGCGTCCATCTCGAATACGTATTCGTAGCCGTGGCTCAGTGCCCACCGGAAGCCGTGGATGTAGGCCGTGCCCAGGCCTTGCTTGCCCTTGCGCTCCTCCAAAAACAAGCGCCCCGGAAATTCGGCCTGCAGGCCCCGCACAATGTCCGCCGTGCCGTCGGGCGAGCCGTCGTCGATAATCAGGACATCGAAAGCCCGCGGTAACGACATCACTTTGCGGATAATAAGCTCCGCATTTTCGCGCTCGTTGTAAGTAGGAATTAGGACGAGGCCTTCACTCATGGGCTCAAAGATAGGGTTCCCCTGTGCGAAGCTGCATGCCCCAACTGGTGCCCGGATGATAATTTGCTTTCTTAATGGTAATAATGCGGCCTTGCAATATTGTTGTACGCAAGCAGAAATGGCTACTGCCCAACTGCTAGCGTGGCCGCCACCCGCTTGGCGTGGCGAATGCAGTCGGGCACGCTGACGCCGGCCCGCCAATTGGCCACGGCCACGATGTTTTCAGTTTCGAGGGCTGTCGCCGCCGCGTGGGCCTCCACAATGGGCGCATCGAATTGAGGAATGCTGCGCGGCCAGAAATAGCGCCCTTGCCAACGCGGCTTCCCTGAAATGCCATAAAAACGGCTCAGCTCGGCATGCACGGCGGCCTTTTGTACGTCCTCGGGCTCACGGGCGGCCGCTTCGTACTGCGCGCCGCCTACAAACGTGGTGAATAGCACCTGCCCGGCCGGCACACGCTGCGGGTAGATGGCACTGGTCCAGATGGAGCCCGCCGCGTACGCGCCCTCCACTTTCGGATGCAGCGCCCCAAAGCCGTTGAGGGGATGCGCCACCGCCGCCCGGTCGTAGGCAGAAAACACTACGCTCATGGGCGGGTAGTGCACGGCGGCCAAAGCCGCGGCCGGTTTCGGAAATAAGGGCTGCAGGAGTTCGGCAGCCGCATAGGCCGGCAGGGCCAGAGCCAGGTGGGTGTAGGCCACGGCCGTTTTGCGGACTTCACCTGGCCCAATTGGGGGCCAAAAAACGGGGCTGCCCGAAGCCGGAGAATGCACCTCATAGCTGCCCGTGGCATTGCGCGTGATGCTTGAAATCTGAACGCCGGGGTAATAATTGGTGAGCTTGGCCGCAAGGGCATCCGTCAGGGTTTGCACCCCGCCTTCGAGGGTGACGATGCGGCGGCGTGGCGTGCCTTTTCCGGTTTTGGCCAGGCCCCGCAGCACCGAGCCGTATTGTTGTTCCAGCGCCGCGAGTTGCGGAAACGTCTTGTGCAGCAGCAGCTTTTCGGGGTCGCCGGCGTAGATGCCGGCCATGAACGGGTTGACGGCGTAGTCAACGATTTCGGGCCCAAACCGGCGGCGAAAAAAGTGGGCCACCGTTTCGTTGGGCTCCGCCGGCACGGCGGGCTTGCGCAGTTCCTGCAGGAGCTGCCACTTGGCTTTGAGGCTGAAAAAACCGTTGGTGAGCAGGGCGGGAGGCGAGCCGGGCAGTTGGCGGTAGCGCCCGCCACGCAGCACATAGCGATGCTTGCTGACGTCGGCGCTTTCCTGAATCTGGTCGGTCAGGTCAAGGTTGGCGAGCAATGCTTCCAGCTCAGGGCTCAATTGCAACGAATTGGGGCCGTTTTCCAGCAAGTAGCCTTCCGGCGTGGCCCAGGTGCGGAGGTTGCCGCCCGGCCGGGTTTCGGCTTCGAATAGGTCGTAGGGCACACCGGCCTGTTGCAGGTACCACGCGAGCGTGAGGCCGCTGACGCCGCCGCCGATGATGGCAATTTTCATATGCTGAGTGCGGGAATGGGACTGCAAAGGTAGCGGCGCGGTCCTGCGGTTCGCCCGTAGCTTTGCGGCCATGACAACAAAGAACAAAGCCGTTTTCCTAGACCGCGACGGCGTGTTGAACGAAGAACTCGGGACGTACGTGTGGCAGCCGGAGCAATTCATTGTGTGCCCCGGCGTGCCCGAGAGTGTGGCTCGGCTCAAAGCGGCCGGCTACTTCCTCATCGTGGTCACCAACCAGGCCGGCATCGCCAAGGGCCTTTACACCGCCACCGACGTGCGCGCCTGCTACGCCAAGCTGCAGGATGCCTGTGGCGGCCTCATCGATGCGCTTTATTTCAGTGAGGCGCACCCCAGCGTGAGCGAATCCATCCTGCGCAAGCCAAACTCCGGCATGCTGGAAAAAGCCGTGGCCCGCTTCAACCTCGACCCCGCCCAGTGCTGGATAGTGGGCGACCGCCTGCGGGACATGCAGGCCGGCGCCAAGGTTGGCGTGCGCGGCGTACTGGTGGGAGAGGAGGAAAACGCGGAGGGCTTCGTGCCCCACGTGGCCGACCTGCGGGCGGCCACGGAATTGATACTAGAAGGTTAAAAACGCGAAATGCGAACACCAAAAAGGCCGGCCTTTCCACGTGGGAAGGCCGGCCTTTTTGGTGTTCAACCCCTGTGCTTACTGGCGCGCTGCGGGCGTAGCCGTGCTGGCCGTGATAGGCGCAGAAACAGGCGTTGCTGCCTTGGTGCTGGTGTAGGCGGGGCACACCTGGCGGTTGCAGGCGCCAAGTGAGAGCGCCGTAAAACCGGCAGCAAGCAGAATGAGCTTCTTCATAATTATAAAAAACGAGTGAGGGAAGACGAGGTTGCGCTTCAAAGATAAGCAGCTAGACCTATATTCTAAGAAAAAATCGAACGCAAAAATTGCATTATTTAGTACCCTAGAATTCGCAACATGCTGGCCGCTTCCTGCTGGGGCGCAAAAACCGTATCGATAAGCGTGCCATCTTCGGCGCGGTCGAGGATGATGTGCTGCGGCGCGGGAATGAGGCAGTGCTTGACGCCGCCGTAGCCGCTCAGGCTTTCCTGGTAGGCGCCGGTGTGGAAGAAGCCCACGTACAGCGGCTGCGCATCGGCGGGCTTGCGCTCGGGCAAGAACACCTGGTAGATGTGCTTTTCGGCATTGTAGTAGTCCTGCGAGTCGCAGGTGAGGCCGCCGAGCTGGAGCTTCTTGTAGCCCTTCTGCCAGCCGTTAATCGCCAGCATGATAAAGCGTTGGTTCAGAGCCCAGGTGTCGGGCAGGTTGGTGATGAACGAGCCGTCAATCATGTACCAGAGCTCCTTGTCGTTCTGCAGCTTTTCGTCGAGAATGCTGTAGATGATGGCGCCGCTTTCGCCCACCGTAAAGATGCCGAACTCAGTAAAAATGTTGGGTTCGGGCACGCCTTCCTCCAGACAAATGCGCTGGATGGTGCGCAGGATTTCGGCCACCATGTAGGGGTAGTCGTACTCGGGCTGGATGCTGGTTTGGATGGGGAAGCCGCCGCCAATGTCGATGGTGGTGAGGGTGGGGCACACTTTCCGCAGCTCGCAGTACTTGTGCACGAAGCGGCTCAGCTCCGACCAATAATAGGACGTGTCCTTGATGCCGGTGTTGATGAAGTAGTGCAGCATGGTGAGCTCAAAGCGCGGGTCTTCCTTGATGCGCTTTTCGTAGAGCGGAATGGCGTCGGCGTAGCGAATGCCCAGGCGGGAGGTGTAGAACTGGAAGCGCGGCTCCTCGTCGGAGGCCAGGCGCATGCCCAGGTTCACCTTCTCGCGCACGTGGTCGTGGTAGTACTCGATTTCGTTTGGCGCATCGATGATGGGCATGCAGTTCACAAACCCGTCGTTAATCAGGTCGGCAATTTCTTTCTTGTAAGCTTCGGGCTTGAAGCCGTTGCAGATGATGTGCTTTTGCTTGTCGACTTTGCCCTGGGCGTGCAGGTTGCGGATGATGCTGATGTCGAACCAGGACGAGGTTTCGAGGTGGATGTCGTTTTTTAGGGCCTCTTCCAGCACGAAACGGAAGTGCGACGACTTGGTGCAGTAGGCGTAGGAATACGTGCCCTGGTAATTGGTTTGGGTAATGGCGTCGGCAAACCATTTTTTTGCCCGTTGAATCTGGGAACTGATTTTGGGCAGGTACGTGAGGCGGAGCGGGGTGCCGTATTTCTCCACGAGGCCCATGAGGTCGATGTCGTGGAAACGGAGTTCGTGCTCCTGCACCGTAAAATCGGCCGTGGGGAAGTCGAACGTTTGGGAAATTAGGTCGTGATAAGTATCCATCGGTTTTTAAAAGCGGCGGGAAAAGCCGACCTTTGCAGTCGGCGGGTCAAAAGTACCGCCGGGGTGGAGATAAAAGGTTGGAACAGTCCACTGTTCTCTGGTCTCCTCCTCGCATCGTGACGATGGAATAAAGCGACTTGGCTACGGTGGAGCATATCTACCGCAAGGCAGCGCTCGAAGGTTGCCGCCCCCGGGCGGTCCGCCTTGGAACGATGCCCCATTTCGCTACCCAAATTCCCACCCGATGAAACGCATTAAAATCCTGGAAGTCCGCTCCGAACTCGGCGCCGGCACCCGCGGCGCCAGCATGGGCATCGACGCCCTGCGCGTGGCCTGCCTCAACAAAGGCTCCGATTATTTCCGCCGGTTCAATGCCGTGGCCGTGCCCGACCTGAACCACGTGCTGTTCGACAAGAACCACTTTCCCTTCGCCAAGCACATCGATTCCATCTACACGGTGCAAAAAGGCATTGCCAACGCCGTGGAGCAAACCCTGCGCTTTGGCGAGTTTCCGTTGGTGCTGGCCGGCGACCACAGCAACGCCAACGCCACCATTGCTGGCATCAAGGCCACCTACCCGCACAAAACCCTGGGCGTGGTCTGGATTGATGCCCACGCCGACATTCACTCGCCCTACACCACGCCCAGCGGCAACGTGCACGGCATGCCCCTGGCCGCCGCCCTGGGCGTTGACAACCTAGCTCACCAGCACAACGTGCCCGACCCCGAAACGGAGTTTTTCTGGCACCGCCTGCAAAACCTCGGCGAGCCCGGCCCCAAGCTCACCGCCGACCACCTCGTGTACGTGGTGGTGCGCGACACCGAGGAGGAAGAAAATGCCATCATCGACTCGCTTGGCATCAAAAATTTCAAGCTCGATGAGTTTCGCACCAAAGGCCCGCGCCAGGTAGCCCGCGAGATTTACGAGCGGCTGCGCTTTTGCGACATGGTGTACATCTCGTTCGATGTCGACTCGCTGGATTCGCGCTTCAGCAAAGGCACCGGCACGCCGGTAGAGCTGGGCCTCGACGTGCCTGAAGCCATTGCCCTGTGCCGCGCCCTGCTCGAAAACGACCGGGTGGTGTGCTTCGAGATGGTGGAAATCAACCCGACCCTCGACAGCGAAAACACCATGGCTAACAATGCCTTCAACATTCTGGAAGCCGCCACCGAAGCCATTGAGCGGCGCCTGCGGCTGGATGAAGTGGTGAGTCGTTAGCCACTGCCGCGCCTCAGCGGGCCCAAGGGACTGGTGCACGTAGGCCCTGGCAAGTGGGAGTAGCCAGTACTTTTGGCCGATGCCCGAAGCGACTTTCTACCGCCGTCCCAGCAGCCCGGTTTACTTTCCCAACCTCAATGGGTTACGCTTCGTGGCCGCGTTGCTGGT
Organism: Hymenobacter jeongseonensis; assembly: GCF_015694725.1. Taxonomy (GTDB): domain Bacteria; phylum Bacteroidota; class Bacteroidia; order Cytophagales; family Hymenobacteraceae; genus Hymenobacter; species Hymenobacter jeongseonensis. Next base: position 17,853 of record NZ_JADQDQ010000003.1, read on the forward strand.
TATTATAAACCACATCGAGCAGCAGCGGCTGTTTCATGGCCGCCCCTCGCTGAGCTACATTCCCGTCGTTCAGCGTATTGGGGATGAAGGCGTGACGCTGTTTTTTGTACTCAGTGGATTTCTCATTACCTACCTCTTATTGCTGGAACAGGAGCAATTTGGCCAGATTGCGGTGGGGCAGTTTTACAAGCGGCGGGCGCTGCGCATCTGGCCCTTGTACTACGCGGTGGTGCTGCTGGCCCTGCTGGTGCTGCCCAACGCGGCGCTGCTGCGCGCCGATGGATTCAGCACCGATATTGCTCAACTGCCTCAGCAGGCCTTGCTGCATGCCGTGCTACTGCCCAACGTAGCGCTGGTGCTCTACGGAGGCATTCCTTTTCTGTCCCAGGCCTGGTCCATTGGCACCGAAGAGCAGTTTTATTTGGTGTGGCCGTGGGTGCTGCGCCGGGCGGGGGCGCAGGTGCTGCCGGTGGTAGGCGGTGTTTTCCTGCTGTTGCTGGCCGCTCAGCGCGTCATCGTGGTTGCTTTTCACGCGGCCCAGCCGGAGCCGGGCCCTGTGCTAGCGTTTGCTTTCAACTTTCTTTATTTTTTTCGACTGGACTGCCTGGTGGTGGGGGCGGTGCCGGCCATCCTGCTTTTTCAGCGGCGCACGGCCGTTTTGCGCTGGCTGATGGCTCCGGCCGTGCAGTGGTTGAGTTTGCTGGCGGTGCTGGGCCTACTGGCCTGGGGGCAGCGTTTCCCCCTGCACGAGCAAGTGTACGCCGGCTTGTTCGCAGTTCTGATTTTGAATTTAGCAGCCGCCAAAAAACCGATTATCACCCTGGAAAAAGGCTGGCTCAGCTACCTGGGCAAGCTTTCGTATGGGCTTTATATGCTGCATTACCTGGCGGTTGCCTTGGTGCTGCAGCAGTGGGGCCCGTGGCTTGACACGCAAATTGGCTGGCTCCGTTGGCTCCTCACCCTGCTGGCAAGCCTCGGGCTCACCGTTCTGCTGGCCATGGCTTCGTACTACGGCTTGGAGCGGCCGTTTCTGCAACGCAAACCCCGCCCACAGTCCGCCACTTTGCAGCCAGTGCTTTAGCGAACATAATTCGCTTCCTTATTTAAAACTGGCTGATAAACGCATACGCCCCGAGCGTGTAGGCCGTGACCGAGGTGAAGTGGTTGCCGCCCTGAATGGGGCGCAACTGCACTTGCGTGGCGCCGCGCTGTTGCATGGTGTCGTAGGCATCCTGCGAGTTGAAGAAGGGCACGTAATCGTCGGCGGTGCCGTGGAAAAGCGCCAGCGGCGCACGCGGCTTCCAGTCGTAAATGTCGTTGGCGGCCAAGGCCGCCGCCAGGGGCGCATCGTTGTTGCCGAGCACGGCTTCGCGAAAAGAGGCGGCAAATAATTGCGCCTGCTGGCTGGGCACATCGGCAAAGGGGTCAGCCTGCAGCTGCGCGGCGTAGGGCTGCTGGTAGTAGAAGGAAAACGGCCGGTTCAAGGCGTAGATGCGGTCGTAGGTGCGCAGCACCCACACGTAGGTGCTCAGAAAGCTGAGTGGCTGCGTTGCCCCCAGAATATAGCGGGCAAAGGCGCTTTTGTGGTAAGCCCCCGCGCCGGGCGCACTGGCCGTGACGGGCAGCGCCGTGGCGTATTTCTCTTCCAATAATTTGTGCAGCGCCATGGTGGCGTAGCCGCCCTCGGAGTAGCCGAGCAGGAAGTTTTTCTGGTTGATGTTCACCTTCTGCTGCTGGCAAAATTCCCGCGTGGCCCGCAGCATGTCGGCCGAGCTGGAGGCCAGCGAGGCGGCGTGCTCGTAGGGGTGGGGCAGCGCCTTGGACGCCCCGTAGCCCAAGTAGTCAGGCGCCGACACCACGTAGCCCGTGGAGGCCAGCACCGAGATTACCGACCACACGTCGCTGCCGCGTGCGTAGTAGGAGGGAGCCTGGGGTTCGCTGCGCGGCTGCAGCGTGCCGTGCTGGTAGCTGAGCACCGGCAATGGCCCAGCGCCCACGGGCACCAGCACGGCGCCGGAGGCCGTGGTTTCGGTGCCCTCGGGCGTTTTGGTGCGGTAGGTAAGGCGGTATACCTGAATGGGGTAGCGCACCAGCGCGCCGGCCAGCGGCACGCCCTGCACGCGGTCGGTGAGGGCGGTGGCGCTTACCTCGGCAATCAGGGTGCTGCCGGTCAGGACGGTTTCGGCCGCTGCGGGGGCTTCGGTTGCGGGCTCCGGAATGCTGCTCTTGCAGGCGGGGGCCCCAAGCAAAGCCACAAACAACCAGATAAACCGGTATTTCGAAAGGATGGTGAGGGTGGATAGCGTCACTACAGCGGAGTTTAAGAGCAGGAATCACGGGCACAACGCCATTTACTAGCGCTGGCGTTCCGAATGGCTGCTGCACCCCACGCAATTGCTGCCGGTGTCGCTCCGGCTTTTCGCCCCTTGCCCGGGGCATGCGGGAGCCGGCGCGGCACGGGGCTTGGGTTATCCAAGTAAATCTGCCAAAAAGTGCTTTCTTTGCTTACAGTGGAGCTTCTGTGAAGGGCAGGCACTGCGGCTGATGTCGTTGTTGTGTTTGGGGCTGTCTTGCTTTTCTACCCTGTCTGCATTTTGGCCATGAATAAGCCGCTTTCTCCTTCCGATGCCGATTGGGCTGCGCAGGTAGCCGAGGAGCGCAGCGTTCGCCACCAGTCCGAAACCGCGTTGGCCGTTGCGCAAGCCGAGATTGCGGCTCTCAAACAAGAACTGGCAGCCACGGCCAGCCACGGCCAGCGGCACCTTGCCCAACTCACGGCGCTGGTGCAAACCCTGCGGGCCGGCCTGTTGCTGGTCGACGACGAAGGGCAAATCCAGTTTGTCAACCACTATTTCTGGGAGCTGTTTGGGCTGCCGCCGGTGGCGGGTCCGGCCGAGGGCGCACCGCCCATTGCTCATTCGGCAGTTCACATTGGCGCAGCTTTCATGGACCCAGCTGCTTTTGCCACGCGGGCGCGGGCGCTGCACGCGGCGGGCCAAACGGTGCTGAACGAGGTGTTTATGCTGGCCGATGGCAGGGTTGTCGAACTCGATTATCTGGTGCTGGATTCCCTGCGGGCGGGGCGGCTGATTTGCTATCGGGACGTGACCGAGCGGCACCAGCGCGAGGCGCAGGTTCGGGCCCTTTCGTACATCTCGCAGCAAAACCCCAACCCCATTTTGCGCCTAACGCTGGCCGGGGAAGTGGTGTATGCCAACCCTGCTGCCGAGCCGCTGCTGGCCGCGCTCAGGGCGGAGCCCGCCGCGGCCGGCTGGCCGCCCGCCCTTCGCGCGCTGGTGCACGCGGCGTTGCACGGCCAGCAACTGCCGCACCCCGAATTTGCGGTTGCGGGGCAGCACTACGTGTCCACAGCGGTGGCCCTGCCGGACCAAGCTTACGCCACGCTATACCTTACCAACATCACCGCACGCCAGCAGACCGAGCAACTCTTGGCAGAGCAGCAGGCCTTCTACGAAAGCGTGCTGGAAGAAGTGCCCTGCGCGGTGTCGGTGCTGGATGCCGAGCACCGCTATTTGTTTCTGAACCCGGTGATTGAGCCGGACCCCATTGTCCGGGCCTGGATGATAGGGAAGACCAACCAGGAAGCCTGTGCGTACCGTCTGCGTCCGGAAGCGGTGATGCGGAATCGAGCCACCGCTTTTGCCGAAGTGTTGCGCGAGCAGCGGGAGGTGAGCTGGGAGGAAACGCGCTTGGACGCTAACGGGCAGCCGCAACATATTTTGCTCCGGTACCGGCCCATGCGCGGCCCCAGCGGCGTGGTCCGGGTCATTTGCTCGGGTATCGACATTACCGAGCGCAAGCAGGCGGAGGAGAAAATAGTCCGCCAGCAGGAGTTCTACGAGTCCATTCTCAACCTGCTGCCCGTCGACGTGGCCGTTTTTGATGCGGAGCACCGGTTCCTGTTTGTCAATCCGTCTTCGGTTTCGGACCCCGCCGTGCGCAAGCAAATCATCGGGATGACCAGCGCCGAGTACTTCGCGTTCCGCCACAAGCGCCACCCGGCCGCCACAGCCGCGCAGCGAGAACAGTATTTTGACCTAGCCGTGCGCACCCGCGCCGACGTGACCTGGGAGGAAATGCGCACCGGGCCCAACCAGCGCCCGCAGCTGATGCTGCGCCACTTGCGGCCGGTGTTCGATGCCACGGGAAATTTGCAGCTTGTGGTAGGTTCGGGAATCGACATCACGGCCCGCTACACGGCCGAAAAGCTTCAGCACGAAGTGCAGCGGATGCTGAAAACGCAGCAAACTTTCATTCGCCAGATTTTGGATGCGTTGCCCAATGTGCTGTACATGGTGGACCCCGACAATAGCGTTTCCTTCTCGAACCACGCGTATGAGATGATGATGGCCAAAAGCGGGTATCGGCAGAACATGGGTCCGGCTCCCCAAATTCACGAACAGCTACAAGAGGTCCAGCGACTCAACCAACTGGTGCGCACCACCCGCCAAACTCAAACCCAGGAGCTGCTCTTCACCTTGGCTACCGGCGAAACGCGCTATTACCAGGTGCACAAGCGGCCGTTGCGGCGCACCGACGGGCAACTGGGCATCCTCACGATTAGCACCGACGTCACGGACGTGAAGCTGGCCCGCCACGAGCTGGAGCGGCGCGAAAAGCAGTACCACGACTTGGTGTACTACTCGCAGGCGCTGATTTGCACGCACGATTTGCAGGGCAAGGTGCTGACGGTGAACCCGGCCATCGAGCGGCTGATGGGCGCCCCGGCCAGCCAATTGGTGGGCCACTTCCTCCACGAGGCCCTGCCGCCCGAGCACCATGCCTCCCTGCAGACCTACCTCGCGGGCAGCAAGCACCAGCACCAGCAACCCGGCATAATGACGGTGTGGACCTTCTCTGGCGAGCGGCGCTACCTGCAATACTACGCCTACCAGGTATCCGAGGACGGCCACGCGCCCTACGTAGTGGCTTCCGGCTACGACGTAACCACCGGGGTGTTGGCGCAGCGTGCCCTCCAGCACGCCAAGCAGGATGCCGAAGAAAATGCCCAGGCCAAAGAAGCGTTTCTGGCCCGGATGAGCCACGAAATCCGCACGCCCCTCAACGGAGTATTGGGCATGGCCGGCTTGTTGCAAAAAACGCCGCTCACGGAACCGCAACGCGAGTACCTGAACACGATGCAGCACGCGGGCCGGCACCTGCTCTCGCTGCTCAACGACGTGCTGGACATGGCCAAAATCACCACCCAGCACCTGCAGCTCGACCATGCGCCCTTCGACCTGGCCGTGGCCCTGCACGGGGCCGGGCAAACCGTAGCGGCGCTGGCCGAGCAAAAGGGGCTGCGTCTGATTGTGGAACCGTTGGCCACGGCCGCGCCGCGCGTGGTTGGCGATGCGTACCGGCTGCACCAGGTGCTGCTCAACTTGCTTTCAAATGCCATCAAGTTCACGGAACGGGGCTACGTGCGGCTCGGCACCAACGTAATCCACGATACCCCCGACCAACTTACCCTACGGTTTTGGGTGGAGGATACGGGCATCGGCATCGCGGCAGAGCAGCAAGGCCACATTTTTGAAGCCTTTGCCCAAGCCAGTGCCGAAACCAGCCGCCAGTTCGGCGGTACGGGACTGGGCCTATCCATTAGCCAGCAACTGGTGAGCCAAATGGGAGGCATGCTGCTGCTGTGCACCGAACCCAACGAAGGCACGACGTTTTCCTTCACGCTCGCCCTGCCCCGGCCCCGCGAAGCCACGGCCGAGCAAAGCCGCGAAGCGCCGCCTGCTTCCTACGACGGCCTGCGGGGCTTGCGCGTGCTCTTGGCCGAAGACAACCTCGTGAACCAGTGGATTGCGGTGGTAGTGCTGGAAAATTGGGGCGTACGGGTGCAAGCCGTGAGCAACGGCCTGGACGCCTTGGCCCACCTGCGCGAAGGGGCGTTCGATGCCGCCATTCTGGATATTAAAATGCCCGGCCTGAGCGGGGTAGAAGTGACGACGGCCATCCGGGCCAACCCCGACGCGACCCGCGCAAATCTCCCAATCATCGCTCTGACAGCGAATGCATTCGAGGCCGACCGGATAGCCTACCTGGCCGCCGGCATGAATGCGTGCGTCACCAAGCCCTACGAGGAAGCCGACCTCGGCCAGATTTTATTACAGCTAACGGCGGACCGGCCCGCCGCGGAATAAGCCGCCGGTCGCTATCCCCAAGCCCGCCGCTTAAGCTGCGAGAGCAACGAAAAGCCCCGCCAGAAGCTGGCGGGGCTTTTTTGTGGGTGTTGTTTCGTAAAGCAGACTACCTTGTGATGTGTTAGTATACTTCTAAATCCACCGTTTTCCTGAACGCAAGTTCTGCTAGGCTGACCAACCAGTTGGACATGGCTACCCGCGCCCGGGTGCTGGCCTATTTTTCTTCCATATCTTAGCCCGCCGGAAGGACTCGCCTTTCTGCTTTTGCCGCCCGCCATATGCCCCTGCTCCAGTTCTACGCCCATCTGTTGTTCCGGGCGGCCGCGCTGCTCACGGCGGGGCTCGCCTTGGCCTGCCTCGCGGTCATCAACGTGCTGGGTGGGGCCCTGCCGGGCGTGGAACTGAACGAGCTAGTGGCCCGCGCAGCTACGGCGTTGCACCGCGACGCCTGCCGGCTGCTGGCTTCGGCCCGGGCCCGCAAAGCCCTGGAGCCCACTGTTTCCAGGTCCGGCGACGCCGGGTAAGCCCCGTTTATTGCCAGGAAAGAGCTTGTTAGCATCCCCGTAGAGGCCAGAGCGAAGGTAGCATTAGCGCGACCAGTCGGCTGACATATTCCTCCTTTGAATTAACTAATAACATAAAGAGCCGACTAACTCTAAATGGTCGGCCCGAGTTTAAGAAACTCGTCTACTAATCAAAGTTTAGGAAATGCTGGACGAGCATGAGTTTCCTGAACTTCATTACCGCAAATCAAAAAGCCCCGCCAGACACTGACAGGGCTTTTCGCTGCATCATGTTTCGGTGGGGTATTCGTCTGGTGGGGGAGGGTGACTGGGTAACCCACGCCGCCCGCCACGCCTACCGGGCTAGCGGCCGCCTTTCTGGCATTTAATTACATAGAAGGGCTGGCTCTCGCTCACTTCGGTAATGTCGACCAACCCCGCCGGGCCAAACTCCGCGCGGATGGATTCCCGGTCATAGAAATAGAGTTTCGCGCCCGGCACCAGCTCGTACCGGTCGGGGCCGAGGCGGGTGCCTTTGCCATAGGTAGGCGCCGCTTTCGAAATGGCGGTAAACACCATGTAGCCCGGCTCCGCCAGCTGGCGGTAGCAGTCCCGGATTAGTTTCGCCCGCTCGTCGCTATCCAATAAATGAATGAGGGCATAGCAAAATATCCCCTCGTAGCGGCCGTCGTCAAACGGCATATCCGTCACCGAGCCGTGGTAGATGGGCATGGCCGGGCCGTAGTGCTTGCGCGCCATCGCAATAGCGGCTTGCGAAATCTCAATTCCGGTTACCGCCATGCCGCTCTCGCGGAATACTTGCGCATTGCGCCCGTAGCCAATGCCGGGAATCAGCACGTTTTTCACCCCTTGCTGCACGAAAAAATCCCGGGTCAATGCAGCGGATTTGGCAGGCTCAAAGCCCCACATTTCCTCCTTTTCAAGAAAGGCGGATTCCCAAAATTCCGGTTTTTCGTTTTCGGTGGGCATGTGGAGTTGTTTGAGTAGAAATCAAAAGAATGTCATGCTGAGCGCAGCGAAGCATCTCGCGTGTGGTAGTAATCTAATTGCAAGAAAAAGGTTAGCGGTAGCACGCGAGATGCTTTGCTGCGCTCAACATGACCGATAAGCAAATTTCGGAAAAGCCCCGCACGTACCTTTGCCCCGTGCAACAGTTAGAATCCTCCCTCAAAACCGCCCTGCAAACCGCCGCTCAGGCAGTTTTTGGCCTTGAAATCCCCGCCGCCAGCCTCACGCTCCAGCCCACGCGCAAGGAGTTTGCCGGCAGCTTTACCCTCGTCACGTTCCCGCTCACCAAGGCCTTTGGTAAGGGGCCGGAGCAAATCGGCCAGTCCCTGGGCGAGTGGCTGAAAACGAACGAGCCCCGCGTGAGCGGCTACAACGTGGTGAAAGGCTTCCTCAACCTGGAAATAGCCGATTCGGAGTGGTTGCAGGTATTCAACCAGTTGCGCGCCCAGCCCGCCAGCGCACCCGTGGCCACCGATGGCCCGCAGAACGTGGTGGTGGAGTATTCCTCACCCAACACCAACAAGCCCTTGCACCTGGGCCACCTGCGCAACAATTTCCTGGGCTACTCGGTGGCCGAGATTCTGAAGGCCACCGGCGCCACCGTCACCAAAGCCAACCTGGTGAATGACCGCGGCATCCATATCTGCAAGTCGATGATTGCCTACCAGCGCTTCGGCCACGCCGAAACGCCGCAGAGCGCGGGCCTGAAGGGCGACCACCTCGCTGGCAAGTACTACGTGCTGTTTGAGAAGCACTACCGCGAAGAAATTAAGCAGCTCGAAGCCGAAGGCGTGGCCACCGACGTGGCCAAGAAAAGCGCCCCGCTCATGGGCGAGGCCCAGCAGATGCTGCAGGCCTGGGAAGCCGGCGACGAAGAAGTCGTGAGCCTCTGGCGCCGGATGAACGGCTGGGTCTACGAAGGCTTCGATGAAACCTACAAGAACATCGGCGTCGATTTCGATAAGTTCTACTACGAATCTGAAACCTACCTGCTGGGCAAAGAGCGGGTAGAAGAAGGCCTCCAGAAGGGCGTGTTCTTCAAGAAAGAAAACGGCGCCGTATGGGTTGACTTGCAGGCCGAAGGCCTCGACGAGAAGCTTTTGTTGCGCGCCGACGGCACCAGCGTCTACATTACTCAAGACCTGGGCACGGCCGAGCTGAAATACCAAGATTTCGGTTACGATAGCAGCATCTACGTCATCGCCGATGAGCAGAACTATCACATGCAAGTGCTGGAAGCCACGCTCAAAAAGCTGGGCAAGCCTTACGCGGAAGCCATTCACCACCTCAGCTACGGCATGGTGGATTTGCCCTCCGGCAAAATGAAATCCCGCGAAGGCACCGTGGTCGATGCCGATGAACTAGTGCGCGACGTAGTGGCCGCCGCCAAAGCCGCCACTCTCGAAAAAGGCAAAACCGAGGGCCTGTCTGATACCGACCTGGAGGAACTGTACCACATGCTGGGCCTCGGCGCGTTGAAGTATTATCTGCTGAAGGTGGACCCCAAGAAGCGCATGCTCTTTAATCCCGAAGAGTCGGTGAGCCTGGAAGGGCACACGGGGCCGTTTATTCAGTATTCGCACGCCCGCATTGCCGCCATTCGGCGCAAAGCCGCCGAGTTGGGCATTGCCGAAACAGCGGACTGGAACACAATCGCCAGCCTCGAAGCCACCGAGCGCGAGCTAGTGCAGGAACTGGCCCGCTACCCCGCCGTGGTGGCCGATGCGGCGCGCAACCTCTCGCCCGCCGTGGTTGCGCAGTACGCCTACGACTTGGCCAAGGCCTACAACCGCTTCTATGCCGAAGTCTCCATTTTTCAGGAAACCGACGTGGCCAAGCGCAGCCTACGGGTGGCCTTGTCGGCCCGCGTGGGCGAGCAGATAAAGGCCTCACTAGGCCTGCTGGGCATTCAGGTGCCCGAGCGCATGTAGTGTATGTAGCGTGGACTCTGCGAGTCCGCGCTGGAGCCGCGCCATTCGTTCTATCACGCGCGGACTCGCAGAGTCCACGCTACAGTTTATTTCATGAAAAGCATTGCCGTTTACTGTGGTTCCAGCGCCGGAACCAACCCGCTTTATGTTGCGCAGGCGCAAGCCCTGGGCGCCGCCATGGTAGCCAACGACCTCACGCTGGTGTACGGCGGCGGGCGCGTGGGCCTGATGGGCACCATCGCCGATGCGGTGCTGGCGCACGGCGGCAAGGTTATCGGGGTGATTCCTGATTTTCTGGCCAACAAGGAACTGGCGCACCTGGGGTGCACAGAACTGCACGTGGTGAAAAGCATGCACGAGCGCAAGCTCCTGATGGCCGACCGCGCCGATGCGTTCGTGGCCATGCCCGGCGGTTATGGCACCCTCGAAGAGCTATTTGAAGTGCTGACCTGGGGCCAGTTGGGCCTGCACAGCAAGCCAGTGGCCGTGCTGAACGTGGACGGCTACTACGACCACCTGCTCCTCGCCCTCGACCGCATGCGCGACGACCAACTCCTGCGCTCCGAAAACCGCGCCCAACTCCTGCAATCGGCCGACCCGGAGGAACTGCTGGCCCAGCTGGTCGCCTACCAGCCCGTGCAGCTCGAAAAGTGGCTCACGCCGCCCACCACCTAAACTCACTCCGGCCCAAAACCCTGCCGACGGGCGCGCGGTTAGGCAGGCAGCAGCTTCGGCTTAGCATTTCCAACCCATGAAGAAAATCATTCCCCTCACCCTGGTTCTGGCTGCCTCCGCGGCGCTGTACTTGGTGGCCAAACCCACTCAACCCGTTCCCATGACTACTTCCGCTGAAACCACGGCCCCGGCTTCCGTTTACGATTTTACCGTAAAATCCATTGATGGCAAAGACGTGCAGCTGAGCCAGTACAAAGGCAAGAAATTGCTGATTGTGAACACGGCTTCGGAGTGCGGCTACACGCCCCAGTACAAGGAGCTGGAGCAGCTCTACAAGCAGCATGGCGACAAGGTGACCGTGCTCGGCTTCCCCGCCAACAACTTCGGGGGCCAGGAGCCCGGCACCGAAGCCCATATTGCCTCGTTTTGCGAGAAGAACTACGGCGTGACCTTCCCGCTGTTCAGCAAGGTATCGGTGAGTGGCGCCGACACCGCGCCACTATTCAAATTCTTAGCCGATAAGAAGCAGAATGGCACCGTGGACAGCGCACCGTCGTGGAATTTCTGCAAGTATCTGGTTGATGAAAACGGCCGGGTGGTGAAATTCTACAAATCAGACGTGAAGCCCTTGAGCCCCGAACTGCTGGCCGACATCGCGAAGTAGTTGCTGCCGGTTTCTGATTTATTTATACCGTCGTTGCCCTTCATGCTGAAAGCCCGTCATACAGAGCGCAGCGAAGCATCTTGCGTGTGGTAGTAACTCAATCGTTTGGTTTAGTTGTAGCACGCGAGATGCTTCGCTGCGCTCTGCATGACCTTCTGCGCTCAACTGCCGGGCTGTTTTAGGCTCTATTAATACACGATATGTCGCCCTGGATTTCTGCATTTCGACCCCGCACCTTGCCGCTGGCTTTGGCCAGCATTCTCACGGGCGGTTTTCTAGCGGCGGCGGCGGGCCAGTTCAATGGGTTGGTAGTAGGCTTGGCTGCCCTGACCACAATCCTGCTGCAAATCCTCAGCAACCTCGCCAACGACTATGGCGACTCCCAAAACGGCGCCGATAGCGTGCACCGCCAGGGCCCGCAACGCGCCGTGCAAAGCGGGGCCATCACCCCCGCCCAAATGAAGCGCGGCATGCTGATTTGTGGGCTGCTGTCGCTCGCCAGTGGCGTGACGTTGCTGTGGGTATCGCTAGGCGCGGCGGGCTTGGGGCTGTTCTTGGCGTTTCTGGCACTGGGTTTGGCTGCCATTTGGGCGGCGGTGAACTACACAGCAGGCTCCAATCCGTATGGCTATGCCGGTTTGGGGGATATTTCGGTGTTTATATTTTTCGGCCTAGTGGGCGTGTGCGGCACCTACTTTTTGCAGGCTCGGACGCTACCCTTACCAATTCTATTGCCGGCCGCTGCGTTGGGTTGCTTTGCTACGGCGGTGCTGAACGTGAACAACATCCGGGACATCAACTCCGATGTGCTGGCGGGTAAAATCACCATCCCGGTGCGGCTCGGTCCGATTCATGCCCGGCGCTACCACTGGCTGCTGCTGCTGCTGGGCATGGGCTGCGCCACGGTGTATGTGGCCCTCACGTACCATTCGCCTTGGCAGTGGCTGTTTGCGCTGGCCACCCCGCTCTTTGTGTTCAATGCCATCCAGGTGTGGCAGCGGCAGGATTCCATGCAGATTGACCCGCTGCTCAAGCAAATGGCCCTGAGTACGTTGGTGTTCACAGTGCTGTTTGGGGTAGGCCAGGTGGTGGGGTAGGGTGCAGGAGGCACCTGGGGTTGGGAAGATTAGGGATTGAACTTGCCGATAGTGTGGAATGTGCGTAGCTTACCGGCAAAATTCACCTTCTTCATTTTAACCGGCGAGGCTTCGTCACTCTCTACATTCATGGGAATTACCCAACCTCTACCACAAACCGAACAAGCTGAGCAACAGCAGGCTGTGGAACAGCTGTTTCAGCAAGCTGCTAAGCAGATGCACGCGGGCAAGTCCGATGACCAAATCCAGGCCTTGCTGGTTGGGCAAGGCGCCAGCGAAGAAGGCGCGCAAGCCGTTATCAGCGAACTGCGTCCCGAATACCACAAAATATACCAGGAAGCCGCTCGCAAAGACATGCTGCACGGCGGGCTGTGGTTGGGCGGCGGCCTGCTCGTTACGGGCGTAACCTACGCCATGGCTGCACCGGATGGCGGGTCGTACTTCATGACCTGGGGCGCCATCATTTTTGGCGGTTTTCAGTTCGTGAAAGGCTGGGTGCGCTCTATGAAGAATTAATACTCAAAACGAAACGGCGACACCGCCCCAACAGCAAAAAGGCGGCTCCATGTAGAGTCGCCTTTTTGCTGTCTGCTTGGTTCTAAGCTGGGGTTATTGTGGCAGTTGCCTCGCCGTTGCCTTCGGGCTTGGGGCCGCGCTTGCGGTTGCGGCCGCCGCGGCTCCGGCGGCGCTCGCCTTCGGCGCGGGCTTCCTGCGATTCGCCTTCTGCACGAGGGGCACGGGGCTCGCGGTCTTCACCTTCCGGGCGCGGTTCGCGGGGCGGGCGTTGTTCTCCTTCGGGGCGGGGAGCGCGCGGCTCACGTGGCGGGCGGGCCTCCCCCTCTGGGCGTGGGGAGCGCTCGGGGCGGGGGCCGCGGTCGCGGCGCTCTTCACCTTCGGCACGGGGAGGGCGCTGGTAAGGCACGGTGGGCGCGTGGCCGGCATCGAGCGCTGCGAGAGCGTTTTTGGCGTTGGCCATGCGCTCGATGTGCTTGGGGTCTTTGGGGTCGGGGGCATCGCGGCGGGGCGGGCGGCCGCCGTCGCGGGCACCATCCCGGGCGCCGTCGCGGCCTCCGCCACCTTCGCGGCGCGGGCCGCCGTCACGCGAACCGCCGCCGCTACGACCACCCCGCTCCGGGCGGCCACCAATCTTGCCACCGAGGCCGGCGAAGCGTTTGGGGTCAAACTCTGGGGCCGGGCCCAGGCCCAGCTCCTCGGTGATGCTCTTCTTTTCGAGGTCGCGCTCGATGAGCTTTTCAATCTTCACCACCCGGTCCTGGTCTTGGTCCGAAATGAAGGTGATAGCCGTGCCTTTGGTGGCGGCGCGGGCCGTGCGGCCGATGCGGTGAACGTAGTCCTCGGCGGCGCGCGGGATGTCGTAGTTCACCACATGGCTCAGCGAGTCTATATCGATGCCGCGGCTCAAGACGTCGGTGGCCACCAAGATGGGGAACTGCTTGTTTTTGAAGGCGCGCATGATTTCCTCGCGCTCTTCCTGGGTGCGGTCGGAGCTAATGCCCCGGGCCTCGATGCCGAGCTTGTTCACCGCCTTCACGATGCCGCCCACGGCTGCTTTCTGGCTGGTGAAGAGCACCATGCTCTGCACGTCCTGCGTTTTGATGATGTGCTCGAGAACGTAGATTTTCTGGCGGTCGAAGGCCATGTACATCTGCTGGTCGATGCCGGCGGCGGGCTTCGACACGGCCAGGCGAATCTCCTCGGGGTTCTGGAGAATCTGCTGCGAGAAGTCGCGGATTTTGGTCGGCATGGTGGCCGAAAACAGCAGCGTCTGCCGGTTTTTGGGCAGCTGGCGCACGATGTTGAAGATGTCATCGGAGAAGCCCATGTCCATCATCTTGTCGGCTTCGTCCAGCACCAAGTACTTGATTTGGTCGAACTTCACGTAGCCCATTTGCAGGTGGGCAATGAGGCGGCCGGGCGTGGCGATGATGATGTCGGCCCCAGAGGTAAGGGCGCGCTTTTGCTGCTCCCAGTTCTCGGACTTGCCGCCGCCGTAAATGGCTATCGAGCTGGCTTCCACGTAGTAGCCGAAGCCCATCACCTGCTCGTCAATCTGGGTGGCCAACTCGCGGGTGGGCACCAGAATGAGGGTGGTGGTGTGGCCGTGCTTGGCGTGCGAAATCTTGTCGAGCAGCGGCAGCAGGTAGGCGGCCGTTTTGCCGGTGCCAGTTTGGGCGCAGGCAATGAGGTCTTTACCGTCGAGGATTTTGGGGATGGCCTGCTCCTGAACGGGGGTGGCCTGCAGGTAATTCATGGCGTCGATGCCAGCCAGCAGGTCGTCGTGGAGGTTAAATTCGTGAAACGTCAAGGTTCAGCTAATAAGAATTTGTAAAGGGCTGACCTTAATGCTTTGGCCAGCAAACCGCTTGATTTGAGGTAAAGATACGGCGGGCAGGGCGCAGGTTTCTAGCGAGTGGAAGCTGCGTAAAAAGAACGTCATGCCGAGCGCCGCGAAGTATGACGTTCTTTAAGCCGCCCATCCACCAAACCCCAGCTTAATGCCCGCCCTCGACCGTTTTTCTACTCAAGCCGCCGACTATGCCCGCTACCGCATCCATTACCCCGTGGAACTCTACGACTGGCTGCTGCCCCAGGTAACCAGCCGGGAACGGGCCTGGGACTGCGCCACCGGCAACGGCCAGGTAGCCGTAGTGCTGGCCGACCACTTTGTGCGCGTTGATGCTACCGACCTCAGCGAAAAACAGTTGGCGCAAGCCCCTCCGCGTCCCAACCTCCACTACCAAACAGCCCGCGCCGAGCAAACGCCTTTTCCTGACCAGCGCTTCGACCTCATCACCGTGGCGCAGGCCGTGCATTGGTTTGAACACGAGGCCTACCACCGGGAGGTGCGGCGCGTGGCCCGGCCGGGCGCCGTACTGGCCGAATGGGGATATGGACTGGTGAATATCAGCCCCGAAATCGACCCGCTTATTCGGCACTTTCACGATGTAGTGATGGGGCCGTATTGGGACGCCAACCGGTGGCACATCGACGAGGAGTATGCGCGCATTTCGTTCCCGTTTGCTGCCGTGCAGCGGGCCCACTTTGCGGTGCGCCGGCAGTGGTCGGCCGACTGGTTTTTGCAGTACCTGCGCACGTGGTCGAGCGTGGCCAAATACCAGCAGGAGCGGAGTGAAGACCCCGTGGCCCTAATTGAAGACGCCGTGAAAGAGAAGTGGGGCGCTGGCGAGCGGGAAGTCGTCTTTCCGGTGTTCGCGCGGGCTGGGCGAGTAGAATAATCGGCAACCGCCCGCGTTACACGGCCTCACAAACAATAGTTCTATGACCCTATTGGCTACCCAAATCCGGGCGGTACTGCTTTTTTACCGCACGGTGGCTCCTTTTATGCTGGGTGTATCGGCCTTGATATTGCTTGCGGTGCTGCTGCCGGCCATGCACGAGGGCTGGGGTGGGGGCTTATTGCCCGGCCTGCTGCTCACCAAGCTGGCGACTGCGCCGGTGGTGTGGTACCTATCGGAGCAGCTGCGGCCCGACCAGTACTGGTTCTATTTCAATTTGGGCGTGTCGCGGAGGCGATTGTGGGGTAGCGTGGTGCTCCTAGACGCCCTGGTGTTTCTGGGCGGCGCCGTGGCCTTGCGCGCCAGCTTAGCATGAGCGCCGTGGCTTGGAATCCGGTTGGCCCGCAGGTGCTGGAAGCCGATGGCATTCGGGTGGCGTTTGGCCAACGGCAGGTGTTGGCCAATATTTACCTGCAAGTGAAAACGGGGCAGATTGTGGGTTTGCTGGGCCGCAACGGCAGCGGCAAATCGGTGCTGCTCCAAACCATTTTCGGGGCCCGGTCGGTGGCCGATGCGTCGGTGCGGGTAAACGGGCACCGCATGGTGCCGGCTTTCCACCAGCGGGGGCTCCTGAACTACCTGCCACAAGTGCCGCTATTGCCGCCTGCGTTGCCGCTGCGCCAGGCTGCCCGCATGCTAGGAGTCAACTTGGATGAAGCCACCGCGAGCTTTCCCGCACTTCGGGCGCAGTTCGATTATCGCTCCGGCGAGCTGTCGGGTGGTTCGGCACGCCTGCTGCAAACCCTGCTGCTGTTGCATGCCAATACCGCTTTTTCGCTGTTCGACGAGCCGTTTTCCGGCGTCATGCCTGTGCACATCGAAACGCTGGCCGAGGAGATGCAGCGCCTCAAGCAGCGCAAGGGCCTGCTCATCACCGACCACCGCTACGCCGAAGTGCTGCCGCTCTGCAACGTGGTGTATTTGCTGCACCAAGGCCGCTTGCTGAAGCTGGAGGGCGACGTGAGGGAGCAGCTGCGGGACTACGGCTACCTCGCTCATTAGCCGGGCGGCGGCTTGGTTGGCAAGCCAGCGGCGTATTTTGCAAGCCAATGACTAAGCAACTTCCTTTCGCCGGCCTCCGCATTCTGGAACTGGCCTCCGTGCTGGCCGGCCCGCAGGTAGGCCAGTTTTTTGCTGAGCTGGGGGCCGAGGTGCTGAAGATTGAAAGTCCCAATGGCGATGTAACGCGCACCTGGAAAACAGCCGCCGAAACAGCTACTTCAGCAACTGGGGAAGCGTCCGTTTCGGCTTATTTCGCGGCATCCAATTGGGGCAAGCAGTCGCTGGTACTGGACCTGACCACCGCAGACGCTCAGTCCATTCTGCTCCGCTTGGCTACGGAGGCCGACATCGTGCTAGCCAGCTACAAGCCCGGCGATGCCGAGAAGCTCAACGCCGACTACGCCACTTTATCAGCCCAAAACCCGCGGCTTATCTACGGCCACCTCACCGGCTACGGCCCCGCCAGCGCCCGCGCCGGCTACGATGCCGTGCTCCAGGCCGAAGCGGGCTTCATGTACCTAAACGCCCCCGGCCCGGGCCAGCCGGCGCAGAAAATGCCCGTGGCCATGGTGGATTTGCTGGCGGCCCACCAGCTGAAAGAAGGCTTGCTCACGGCCTTATTCCAGCGCGAGCGAACGGGGCAAGGCGCCTTGGTGCACGTGAGCCTGCTGGAGAGTGCATTGTCGGCTCTGGCCAATCAGGCGGCTACTTACCTCGTTACAGGCCACGACCCGCAGCCGCTGGGCTCGGGCCACCCCAGCATTGTGCCGTATGGCACCGTGTACCGCGCCAGTAATGGCCGGCAACTGGTACTGGCCGTGGGTTCAGATGGCCAGTTTCGCCAGCTTTGCGCGGCGTTGGGCCAGCCCGCTTGGTCAACCGACAGTCGCTTTGAAACCAATGCCGCCCGGGTGACGCACCGCGCCGAACTGGAAGCCTTGCTGACCGAGCGCATTGCGGCCGTGAACGGCGATGAGTTGCTGGCTGAGTTGGAGCGCCGCGCGGTGCCGGCCGGGGCGGTGAACACCGTAGGAGAAGCTTTGTCTCTGCCCTCTGCCGAAAGCATGTTGCTGCCTGTTGGGGCAGGCAATGGCGCCGGGCTGCGCACCGTGGCCTTTCATAGTTCGACTTGGGCCGTGGCCGTGCAGCTATCTGCTCCACCAGCTTTGGGCAGCCCGCCGCAGTCAGGCTGAATTGCCACTAATTGGCTGGTTTTGCAACTAAGGCTCTGCTTTCTTTCGTACCTTTTGATAAGCAGCACGAAAACGCTGATGGCGCTGCTTGTTCTGCTTACTTTTAGCTGTAATCCTTTGCACGTCCAGTTTCCGGGGCGAAGCACTATCCTTTTCGCATGGCCAAGTCATCTCCCAACCCCAAATCCGTGCCTGGGCTGTTCACCGCCGCTGAAACCGCTGGTAATGTTGCCCACACCAGTGCGGAGGCTCCCGCTCCGGCCAAAAAGCCCGCCAAGGCCCGCAAGCCCAAAGTCGCGGCCGAACCCAAAGCGGCCCCGGATTTGGCCCACAGCGGCGCCACTGCCACCGACAACCGCCCCACCGCCGAAGCCGGCTCGCCAACGGAGGCCCCGGCCGACCGCCTTGACCAGATTTTTGAAGGTCTCAAGCAAAAATCAACCGCCAAGCAAGCCATTTTTCGCAACACCCAAGCCGCCTTCGATTGCCTGCGGTTGGTAACCCAAGAGTTGGTGGTGGAGCTGTCGCGCAAGCTCACGATGCTGGATGCCAGCGTCGTCATCGAGTATCGACCCATCAACGAGATGGAATACCACATCAAGTTTTCGGGCGATTTGCTGGTGTTCATCATGCATTCCAATGTGGTCACTTTCGCCGATGACTACGGCCCGATGAACAGCGCGTATGTGAACGAAGACTTTCGCCGGCGCTTTTTTGGGCACATCATGGCCTACAACTTCATGGCCGATAGCATTAAATACCAACGCCTGAACGACCCGGGCTACCTCGTGGGCCGCCTGCTCGTCAACATCGACAACCATTACTACCTCGAAGGCGTGCAGCAACTCGAACTGCCCGACAACGACATGTCGGACAACAAAATCACTACTGAAGCCATGCGTCTCTTTGTGGAAAGCGCCATGATTGCCGCCGTCAACAACGACCTGATTGCCCCGCCCTTGCCCGAAATCCAGAAAATCAGCGTCAAACAGAAACTGGAAAACCAGCAGGTGAGCCGCGGCAGCAAAGTCGGCTTCAGCTTTTCGGCGCAGCAGCAGCATTTCTAAGCTCGTTGGCGTTGCGGGCGGCGCGCAGCCACCCAACCGAAGGCCCGCAACTCGCTTCAAAAAAGCAAAAGGCCATTTGGCTGGCTGCGACAAGGGCGCAGGCGGTTTTTACCGGCCGTACCCTACTTTTTGTCGGACTTTGGCCAGCACGCCCGCGCCGTATTCCTGCGCGCGGCGGGCACCAATGGCTAGTTTGGCATCCAACTCAGGTAGGTTGTTCATGAAGAACGTGAACTGCTCGCGCTCCGGGGCGAACCGGCGCAGAATCAACTCATACAGCTCTTTTTTGGCGTGGCCGTAGCCGTAGCCGCCCGCTTCGTAGTTGGCGCGCATGGTGGCCGTTTCCTCGGCTGTAGCCAGCAGGGAATAGAGCTTGAAAGTGGTGTCGGTTTCGGGGTTTTTGGGGGCCTCCAGCGGTGTACTGTCCGAGACGATGGTTTTGATGGCTTTCAGGAGTTCCTTTTCGGGGGCAAATACGTCGATGATGTTGCCGTAGCTTTTGCTCATTTTAGCGCCATCGGTGCCAGGAATTGTCATCAGCTCGGCATCGACGCGGGCCTGGGGTAGCACGAGTGTCTCGCCGTAGCGCGTGTTGAACGCGTGGGCAATGTCGCGGGCTATTTCCAGGTGCTGAATCTGGTCTTTGCCCACCGGCACGATTTCGGCGTCGTAGAGCAAAATATCGGCCGCCATGAGCACCGGATAGGTGAACAGGCCGGCATTCACGTCCGACAATTTATCGGATTTGTCTTTGAACGAGTGCGCGTTGGCCAGCATCGGGTACGGCGTGAAGCAGCTCAGGTACCACGTCAGCTCCGTGACCTGCGGCACGTCGGACTGCCGGTAGAATAGGTTCTTCTCCGTGTCAAAACCGCAGGCCAGCCAGGCGGCGGCTACCGCGTAGGTGTTGGCCCGCAGCAGCTCGGGGTCGCGCACGGTGGTGAGCGAGTGCAAGTCAGCAATGAAATACAGCGAGTCGTTGGCCGGGCTTTTCGACAGCTCGATGGCGGGAAGGATGGCGCCGAGCAGGTTGCCCAAGTGGGGGCGGCCGGTGCTTTGGATGCCGGTAAGAATGCGGGACATGGGGATGGGAAAACAGAATTAATTGGTTGGGGTAGCCAAGTCTCGATAAGCCAGACCCGAATTCAGCGCACGTACGATAAAAGGCAACTCGTTCACGGAAATCGTTTTGCCTTCCACGAGCTTAATTAAATCGGGGCGGCTTGTGAGGTGGGGCAGTAGGTCCTCGCGGAATTGCTTACCTGCCCCCGTCCAGCCATTACTAGAAATGGAGTAAAGGGTGGGGTCTTGCGCTTTACGCAGGAAGTAAATTGTTTGAGTAGAAGCCATGCCTCCCGACATACCTCCGTTTGCACCAATCATCATGAGCGAACTGACGGTGTTTTCGTAGCGCAAGAGGGTCACTCTACCGCTATCAAGTTGCTCCACAAAAGCATGCTTTACTTGGGTGTCGGACCAGGTACCACTTATGGTAAAGCCCTTCACAGCGATGTACTTCTGTCTGCCAATGCGGAAAGAAGAAACCTGTTCGGGAGACAGCTTTGTTTTTTTACCGTCCGGTTGCTTGACTACAATTTGGTGAGCATCTCGGATTCGAAGCATCGTTTGGTACCGCGTGGTGGGATTATTGGCCAGCACATAGGAACCGTCGTAAAATTCGTTGAATTGAGCCCATAGGAGTTGTGGGAACAACAAGGCTACAAGTAGTAGAAAAAAGCGCATCTGGGGAAGGGTAGAAAGTTAAGATGGATTGAGGGTTACACTTACACACTGGCGTTCGCAGTCGCTTCCTGCTGCAACTCTACAGTTTCCTCTTTGCCCAAGTACTTGTCAATCAGAAAGTGCGCCAAGTATAATACCGGCGTGAGCAAAATAGCCGCCGCGAACTTGTACCAGTAATTCGTGTTGGCCACGCTCACCACCTGGTCCAGTGTCCAGTTGCCGAACAGGTAAAACGCCACGAACAGCACCACAAAGGAATCGACCAACTGCGAAACCAACGTAGAGCCCGTGGCCCGCAGCCACACAAAGCGGCCCCCGGTAGCCTTGCGAATGGCCGCAAAAATGGTGGCATCGAGCACTTGGCCCACCCCGAAAGCGATGATGGAACCGGTGATAATGCCCAGCCCCTGCCGAAAAATGCTCTCGTAGGCGTACTCAATGTTGAACGGCCGGCCTTGGTCGTCGGTCTTGTTCACGTCCAGCCAAAAATCGGCCGGCGGCAAGGTAGTAGTCAGGTAGATAACCCCGAAGGCAAACAGGATAAGCGCCACCGTGAGGTAGCTGATGCGCAGCACCCCGGCCTTGCCAAAATATTCGTTGATGATGTCAGTCGTCACGAACACCACCGGCCAGATGAGTACCCCGGCCGTGAGGTTGCCAGGCATTCCCAGGAGCTTATCGGCCGAGAAAATCTTGACCCCGATTATTTCCGCCAGCAGCGCATTCACAATGAATATGCCGCTGAGAACAAGGTAAAGCTGCTGCTTTTTGTGGGCGTAAGTGGCCATGCCGTAGGAACGCGCCGTGGCGCGTGTGGTCGTTGAACAAATGAGGGTAATCGGTTGCGCGGAGGAAACGGCCCTCCCGGCTGGGTTTGGCCACTGAACGCGCCGGGGCGCGTTGCTACAAGCTCACCACAAGCCCTTCCGTGGCAAGTGAGGTTTCGGCAAACACGGTGTGGGCTTCGTGCAGCAGCGGCTCCAGGTTCTTGTAGCGGCTGGAGAAGTGGCCCAGCAGCAGGTGCTTCACGTCGGCAGCGCGGGCCAGCTGCGCGGCCTGGCGGGCGGTGCTGTGGTGGGTTTGGGCCGCCCGTTCCCGCAGGTCTTCCAGAAAAGTGGCTTCGTGGTAGAGCAGGTCGGCCCCGCGAATGAGGTCGGCGAGGGCGGGCGTATAGAGCGTGTCGGAGCAGAAGGCGTAGCGGCGCGGCGTGGGCGGCGGGCCCGCCACGTCGGCGTGGCGCAGGCCGGGCCGCTGGTCGTCGGCGGGCAGGTCTTCGCCCTGCGCCAGGCGGGCCAGCTGTTCGGGGCGAAGGCCGGCGGGCAGTTTTTCTTTCAGCAGGTTGGCGCGGCGCGGCTTTTCGGCAAATAGGTAGCCGGCGCACGGAATGCGGTGGCGCATGGGCAGCGACGACACCGTAAGGTGCTCATCTTCATACACCACGGCGTGAACTTCGGTATTCACCGCCGTAAACTCCATGGCAAACCCCAGCTGCATATTGGAAACCCGGGCCTGGGTGGTGAGCACCTCATCGAGCCCGGCCGGCCCAAGGATTTGGAGTGGCTGCGTCCGCCCCTGCAGGTGCATGGTGCCCAGCAGGCCAAACAGCCCAAAGTAATGGTCGCCGTGCAGGTGCGAGATGAAAATGGCCCGCAGGTGGTGGGGGCGCACCCGGTATTCCAGCATTTGCCACTGTGTGCCCTCGCCGCAGTCAATCAGATAATTGTGGGCATCCACCGTGAGCACCTGCGCCGTGGGATGGCGGGCAAGAACTGGAGTGGCCGAAGCCGAGCCCAAAATCTTCAACTCAAAAGTCAAGGGTGCTGGTCGTTAATGGCGCGTGGTCAGCTTTCGAAAAGAGTGGAAACAAAAGTTGGTTGTCCGCTGCCAGCTTCAACAAACTGACAACGGACAACCAACCCCTGACAACTCAAAAAAACTACTCCTTATCCGTCAGGTCGCGCTCGATGGCGTGCAGAAACACGCGGTCAATGCCTTCTTCTACCGTAGGCAGAATGTGCAACACCGACTCCAGCTTGCTGATGGTGATGAGTTTGAGCACGTGGTCTTGCAGGCCGGTGAGGACCAGCAGGCCGCCGGTGGAATTGCACAAGCGGTTGGCAATAAGAATGGAGCTGAGGCCCGACGAATCCGTGTATTTAACGTTGGTTAGGTCGAGAATCAGGTTGTTAATGCCTTCGGCGTTAAGCTTCACGAATTCCGATTTGAGGTCGGGCGCAACGGTGGTGTCGAGCTTCTTTTCCTCAATGGTAATAATGGTGTAGCTTTCTTTTTTATCAATCGTGTACTTCATACAACGTAGGCAAGGAGGGTAAGAGAACGGCGAAGGTAAAGAAAAAACCCAAAATTTGGGGCGAAGTTGGCTAATGTTTTGCGGCGGGCCTATGGGCGGCCGAAGGCGGCCCCGCAAACGTTAGCGAGGCCCAGGTGGACTGCCAGTCGGCGCGGTCGCGCAGCTTGGCCGGCGCCTCCGTCATGCTCACCGTGGCCAGCAGGTACGGGCCGGGGCCGGATAATCGTAACAGCACACGCCCGTTTTGGTTGGAACGGACCGT
This sequence comes from Hymenobacter jeongseonensis, assembly GCF_015694725.1. Lineage (GTDB taxonomy): Bacteria > Bacteroidota > Bacteroidia > Cytophagales > Hymenobacteraceae > Hymenobacter > Hymenobacter jeongseonensis. Next base: position 40,817 of record NZ_JADQDQ010000003.1, read on the forward strand.
GAAATGAGTAGTTGGCAAGCCGCCGGGCTGGCGCTGCCATATCTGCACGGCCGCGCCCCGCACGGGCTGGCCCGCTCGCAACACCCGTACCGTGAGTGCCTTATCAGTTGCGAGGCGATACGGGTTTTGCTCGGGCACCAACTCCAGCGGCAAGCCATACACTTTGCGGCAGGCGCTGTCGGTGGCGGCGGGCGTGGCCGCTGCTTCGCCTACCTGTACCAAGGCTTTGGCGCAGCGGCGGTAGGTTTCGCGGCCGGGAGTAGCCTGCTGGTCCCGCTCCTGGCGTAGCTGCAGGGTATAGTCCAGGCCCGCTTCGCGCAGGTAGGCGGCAAACTCGGTGGCGGGCAGCTCGACAAACGAATTGGTGGAGCGCAATAGTACCACGTGGGTACCGGGGTAGGCAAAGGTGAACGCCGTGCGGAAGGTATCGGCCGGGGCGAAGCCGCGAACGGGCGTGAGGTTGGTGGAGTCGGCCGGGGTGGGGCCGTAGCGCACCAGGCGCATCACCTTTTCAGCTTTTTTAGTCCACGGTCCGCCTGTAAAATTATCCCCGATTAGTGGGCGAATGCTGATGGTCTGACCCGCTTGCAGCTGAAAGCTCGCCGCCTCAAGCCAGAACTCGCGGCCCACCGCCGTAAGGCCGACCATCACCAGCACAGCGGCAGAAATAACTATTTTCATGTTCGTTGACGCCGGATGCATGACCGACCGTTAGGCAAAATTTCGGGCGGCGCGCAATAAAAGCTACTTTCGCTCCAAGGCCAGGCTGTACGCCCGGTCGTAGTGCACGCGCAGGTTCTTCCAGTCGAAGAGTTCGGCCGAGCTTTCCACGGCGTTGCGCTGCATGATGCGCTCGCGGCGGTTGAGCTGCACAAAATCCCAGAGCATGTTGGTGAGCTCCTCGGCCGACTCGTCGAAGGATTTTTCCTGACGGTGCACCACAAAAATGCCTTTTTGCTCGGGGTCGGGAATGGTTTGGAGCACGTAGTCGCCAAAGCCCGACAGGTCCGACGTGATGGCGGGCACGCCACGAGCCACGCATTCGAGCGGGGTATAGCCCCAGGGCTCGTAGTAAGAGGGAAACACGCCGAGGTGGCAGCCGCGCACGAATTGGCCGTATTCCATGCCCAGCAGCGGCGACGCCGGCGACACAAAATCGGGGTGGTACACCATTTTCACTCGGTCGTGCTGGTTGTTGAGCAAGTTGGCGCGGCGCATAAAGTCCAGAATGTCATCGTCCTGGTCGTTCACCAGGTTGTGGGTGATGACGGGGGGCAGGGCCTTGGTTTTCCAGCTTTGCAGCGTGCGGCGGTAGCGCAGCTTCCAGTAGTCGTCCACCATCGAGCCCAACTCGGGAAGTTTGTGGTCCTGGCTGGCGGCGGCGGCATAAAACAGGCGTTCGCCCACCTGGCGCTCAATGGCTTGGCAGGTTTCGTGCACCTCGTCCAGCATGGCGCGGCGCTCCAATACCTGCGGGTTGATGCTGGTGAAGGGACGTTTGGTGATGAAAAACATCACCACCTGGCCTTCCAGGCCGCTTTGCTGCAGGCGGTGGTTGAGGCGGGCCAGGGCTTCGAGGGTCAGGTCGAAGCCTTTGTTGTGGTACTCGTAGCGGCCCGAGGTGAAGAAATACAGCGTCTTGTCCAGGTCGAAGGCGTACGACTGGAAGAAGTGGGCCATCACGAATTCGTGAATTTTGCCCTTGTACTGCTGGTGCAAGTTCTGGAATTCGTGGAGGGCTACAAACCGCTCAATGTTAAGCCCGTTGGGCAGCACCGCATCCGGAATTCTGTCCAACAAATAAATGCATTCGCGCACCGTGAGCTCGCTCACCGTCGTGAAAACGTGGCTGCCGTGGGCAGCAGCGCGCTCCATGCGCACGGCCGGCTCGATGTTGAATTTTTTCGCCTCGGCTTCCCAATTCACCCACATCAGGTGGTCGTAAAAATTGGGGTCGTTCATGGCCAGGTAGCGGCCCAGCAGCGTGGCGTGGGTGGTAAATAGCAGGTGGGCAGGCACTTGCAGGCGGCGCAGTTCCGGGATGGCCAAGCCGGTCATCCACTCGTGGAAGTGGCCCAGCAGGCGCTGCCCCGCCTCCACTTGCGCAGCCAGGTGCTGGAAGAAAATCGTGGTCAGGTGGCCAAAGGCGATGACTTGGTGCAGCAAGTCGTCGTTGTCGGGCGCCGGAATGCCGTGGCGCTGCCAAAGGTCGGCCTTGAGCTGGCCGAGCTGCTCGTAGAACTGGAAAGGATTGATGAGCACGACGCGGGGCCGCCCCGTCACGAGCCAAGTGCCGATGTGCACGTCGTAACCCTGGGCGCGCATGGTGCGCACCGCCGCTCCAAACGGGTCCGAAGCCGTGTGCAGCGTCAACTCATCCATCGGCTCAAATTCGCCCTGCGCCTGGTTGGGAAAGTAAGGGCCCAGCAGGCAGTATCGGTCGCCCCAGGCGGGCACAGTAGCCGGCACTTTGGAACGAATAACGGTGTAAATGCCGCCTACCTGATTACAAACTTCCCAAGCCACCTCCACCAATAAAGCATCGGGAAACAGGACATCGGGGGCATTGGGCGTAGGCTGCATACGGATGGGAGGCAAAAGGACAGGAATTGAACGCGGCGAAAGGTAAGCCTATGATTGGTTAGAAGCCACTGCAAACGATTTTTTTTAATTTACGGGGTTAGCAGTGGCCGTTTCTCGGCCTCAAAACTTCGCGCCGCGCCGGCTGTTACCCGCACTTCAATTACATTCCCCTTATTCTCTCCCGCCACCCATGGCCGATTCCACGAACATCCTCGCCCTCGAACAGCCCATTCTGCCCGTGCTCACGCAGCGCCGCAGCCTCCGGGCCTACACCAGCCAGCCGGTCAGCGCCGATGTGCTCAAGCAACTGTTTGTCGCCGCGTCGTCAGCGGCGTCCTGCTTCGGCGAGCAGCCCTGGCGCTACCTAGTGGGCACGCGCGAAAGCAGCCCCGAGGCGTATGATAAAATCCTGACGAGCATGGGCGAATTCAACCAAGTGTGGGCCAAAGCCGCGCCGGCGCTGGCGGTCAGCATCGCCAAGCTGCACTTCTCGCACGACGACAACCCCAATGCCTGGGCCAAGCACGACGTCGGCCAAGCCACGGCCACCCTCGCCATTCAAGCCACCGAGTTGGGCTTGCAAATCCACCAAATGGCGGGCTTTTCCGTGGATAAAATCCGCACGGCTTTTAACATCCCCGCCGGCTACGAGCCGGTGGCCGTGTTCACCATTGGCTACCCCGGCGACCCCGCCAACCTGCCCGAAGGCCTACGAGACAAAGAAACCGCCCCCCGCGTGCGCAAGCCGTTGGCCGAGTTCATGTTCGAAGGCGCCTGGCCCGGTGTGGAGGATGAGCGCTACGACCAGGCACCCGTTTAAATAAATGGCTATTCCAGTCAATAATCTTTTTATATTAGTAGCTAACAATCAAACTGTTCAGCTATGAAAAACATAGGGATTCTAGGCTCGGGAATAGTGGCCACCACCTTGGGCGATGGCTTCATCAAGCAAGGCCACGCCGTGATGCTGGGCACCACGCACCCGGGCAAGCTGGCCGAGTGGCAGGCCAAAGCTGGCCCTGACGCCCGAGTGGGCAGCATGCAGGAAGCGGCCGCTTTTGGCGAACTGCTGGTGCTGGCCGTGAAAGGCAATGTGGCGGTGCACCTGCTGCGCACGCTCGATGCCCAAGCCTTGGCGGGCAAGACCATCATCGACGCCACCAACCCCATTTCCGACACTCCGCCGGAAAACGGGGTGCTGCACTTTTTCACCAACTTCGACGAGTCGCTGATGGAGGAGTGCCAGGCGGCCGTGCCCGGTGCCCATTTCGTGAAGGCCTTCAGCTGCGTGGGGGCGGGCCTGATGGTACAGCCAGACTTTGGCGGCGTGCAGCCCAGCATGTTCATCTGCGGCAACGCCGCCGCCGCCAAGGCCGAAGTGGCCGAGGTGGTGCGCGCCTTTGGGCACGAGCCCGAAGACATGGGCGGCGCCGAAGCCGCCCGGGCCATCGAGCCGCTGTGCATTCTGTGGTGCATTCCGGGTTTTCGGTCCAATGAATGGGCCCACGCCTTCAAAATGCTCAAGAAATCCACGCTGGAGTTCGCCGCCTAGCAGGAGCGAACTCCGGCAATGGGCTATACTTCCTGCGATAAAATCAGCACCGCGTAGGGGGCCAGCCCAATGCTGCCGTTCCACGCATAGCCGTCGCGTTCGCCAGGTTGGGCTTCCATGCCAAAGCTGTCAAAATCGCCAAAATCACCGTCATAGCCGCGCCAGTCGCTGTTGAAGCGCACCTTCCAGTGCCCGGGGCCGGGCAGGCCGATGGTGTAGGCGTCGTGGGCGTGGTTGGCGAAGTTGGCTACTACGATGGTGGTGTCCTGGGGGCCGCTGTTGCCATCGGCCCAGCGGGCAAAGGCCACCAGCTTGGCGTTGTCGTTGATGTGGAACACGTGGGTGTGCTGCCCGCTCAGGCCCCGCGTTTGCCCGCCCACATTGCGCCGCAGCCCAATCAGGTCGCGGTAGAGGTGCACGAGGCCGGCGCGGGCCTCCACATCGGCCCACTCCAAGGGCTCGGCGTCGTTGAACGCCCCGAGGGCCAGAAATTCCTGTCCCTGAAACAGCATGGGGATGCCGGGCGCCGTGAGCACCAGCGCCGCGCCCAATACCGTGCGCTTCTTGGAGAAGTAGCTGTCGGCCGCGCCGGGCATAATTTCTTCGGCCACGCGGCTTTTGCCGTTGGCGACTTCGTCGTGACTTTCGGTGTAGATGACCCGCCGAAAGGCGTCGTCGTTGTACGACTCCGAAATGGCGCCCGCCACGGCATGCATGTTGCGGTCAGCATCGTGGTGGGCCGTGAGGGCCTCCACAATGGGGTATACGAACGAGCTGTCCCACTGCGAATCAAAGCCCTGACCGCCGCTTTCCACCGATTCGGTGATTTTGCAATTGCCGCGCATGTCCTCGGCAATGGTGATTTTCCAGGGCATGGTCTGGTCGATTTCCTCGTTTATCCAGCGCATCAGGCTCCAGCCGTCGGGCAGGTCGTGGTCGGGGTGTTCTTCACCGTGCACGTTGCGGATGAAGGCAATGGCATCGGCCCGCAGGCCGTCCACGCGGTAGTCGTGCAGCCACATCAGGGCATTGTCGCGGATGTACTGGCGCACCTCCGGGCGGCCGTAGTCGGGGCGGTTGTCGCCCCAGGGAGTCTCGGCGCGCCAGTCGTTGTAAAAATAGATGCCGCCGCCGTCGTTCTCGCTCCAGCCGTCGAATTTCCACAGGTCCAGGTCGCCGGGGCCGAAGTGGTTGTACACCACGTCAAGCACCACGGCAATGCCGTGCTCGTGGGCTTTTTTCACCATTTCCTTGAAGGCCACGGGCCCGCCGTAGTCGCTTTCGAGGGCAAACGGGCAGGCCGGGTTGTAGCCCCACGAACGGCTGCCCGGAAACTCGGTGGCCGGCAGCAATTCAATGCAATTAATGCCCAAATCGCGCAGGTACGGCAGCTTTTCGGCCACGCTCAGGAACGTGCCCACGCGGTGCTCATCGGGCGCGTTAAAGGTGCCCACGTGCAGCTCGTATATCACAAGCTCGTTCCAGGCGGGCATTTGGAAGTTGTCATTGCCCCAGTCAAAATGCGGGTCGTGCACCACCGAGGAGCCGGCGGAGTTGGTCATCTGCCGCGCGTAGGGGTCGTTGCGGTCAAAAGAGTTGCCCTGGCTGGTGAGGTGGTATTTGTATTCGGCGCCGGGCTGGACATTTTCCACGTCGGTGGCCCAGTAGCCGTCGCCCTCGCGTTGCAGCGGGTGTTGGGTGGCCGTCCAGTCGTTGAAGGAGCCGATAACCGCTACCGCCTCGGCGTGGGGTGCCCATACTCGGAAGGTGGTGCCCGCGGCGTGGGGCACGGCGCCCATGCCCGGCTGCAAGTTGCCAGTGGCCAGCGGGGGCGCTTTTTTCGAAGGGATTTTGGGGGAAATTTTGGGCGCGGCTGTGGCGCGGCCCGCGGCGGAAGCAGGAGCGAGGGGCATTAATGAGAAGAGTGACCACGGCCCGGGCAGCCGAAAATGCGGCCGATGCTGGACAGTAGGGAACTGGGCAATACGGAAATGGGCAGATTTTGGCCATAAGTGGCCCCAACCAAGCCGCACTGGGTGCTACGCGGCGGGCCCTGCTCATGCCTAGTGTGCCAGGGTCACATTTTTTGTCGACTTTCGGGCATGAATGCTGCCAGCCCCCCGCCCGAATCGCCGGACCGCACCACGCTATTTCACCGCCGCCACCTGCGCCGCCAGGTCGCCAAATCGGTTGGCCACATCGGGCCGGCTATTGTATTTGTGCTCGCCGTGGTGCCCGTTTTGTCGGGCGCCGAAGCATTCACTGCGCTGGTGGGCCTGGAGGTAGTGGTGGGCGTAGTTTACCTAACGCTCATGGTGCGCGAGCTGCGGAACCTGCGCCATAATCCATTCCACAGCGAGCGGGTGGCGTGGCTGGAACTGGCCGCCGCCGCCATTCTGCTCATCGAAAGCTACCACATCTGGCACCGCCACCACGCGGCCGAGCTGGCGGGTGCCCCGGCCCGGTTTCACGCCCTGCCGTGGGTATATGCGTTGGTTGCGGTTGCCTATATCGTGCTGGCCTTCCGCATGCGGCAGCTCACCGGGCGCACGTTTTTGCACTTGCACGCCGATGGGTTTGCGGTGCGCACGGGCCGTTTCGGCAAAGAGCACAACCTGCGCTGGGCCGACATTGCCAGCGCCGACCCCGAAGGCAGCACCGGCGTGGTGGTGCGCCGCACCGATGGCCAGGAGCACCGCATTGTGTTCGACAGCCTGCACGAAGGCACCGTGCACCGCGACCGCCTGCTGGCCCACCTGCGAAAATCAATCAGCCGGTAGCCATGAGCTAGTTAGCCACCCGCAGCCCCTCTCTTACCGAAAATTTGCGGTCGGCGTGAGCAAATTGCGCCCTGCGGTTGTTAACCGCTCACCGAAAACAGCTCCCTGAAAAGAAGAATGCGCCGTCCCAAACCCGTTATTTTTGGCCTTTATGGCTGGTCGCCCGATTATGGCTTCCGATACATTCACCCCGCCAACCGCCGGTCGTTTGAGCTGCTGGAGCCAGTGGGCAAGCTGTTTGAGAAAATCAGCGAAGACGAGGACGGCGAGTGGGTGACCATTCGCTACGACGAGCAGCAGTTTCTGGTGAAGCCCGAGCTGTTCAAGGAAATCTACCACAAGCCCAAGTTCAGCTTCGGCGACTCGGTGGAGGAGGTGACGCCCGAGCCGGGCCAGTACCGGCATTTCGGCCTTGTCTCCGACGTGTTCTGGGACGAGAGCACCGACACGGCCACTTTCCAAATCGTGGAGCGCAAGCGCAAGCTGCCGAAGGTGTTCAAAGCCGCCGAACTGCGGGCGGATTAGCAGCCAGCGCTGAGTAAAACAAAAGGTCGTCATGCAGAGCGCAGCGAAGCATCTCGTGTGCAATGGTGACTCATTTGATTGGGTTGGTGGTGGCCCGCGAGATGCTTGGCTGCGCTCTGCATGACGGGTCGGATTACGTCAAATTTCAGGTTTACAGCCCCACCCAAATGCCGCCCACCACGCTGGCAATCCCGAGCAAAACCAAAATTCCATACAGCGGCCACACAAACTTGAGCCAGTGCTCAAACCGTACGCCGCAGGCTGCCAGCATGGCCATGAGCGTGCCGTTGGTGGGCGTGATGAGCTCGCAGAGGCCGGCGCCGTACTGAAACGCCAGCACCATCACCTGGCGCGAAAGGCCGATGAGGTCCGACAGCGGCGTGAGCAGCGGCATGGTGAGCGTGGCTTGTCCGCTGCCGCTGGGCACTGGCACGTGCAGGGCGGTTTGCACGGCCATCATGCCCAGGGCGGCGAAGGTGACGGGCAAGTGCGCCAGCGGCGAAGCTAGCCCGTTCACAATGGTATCCACGATGTTGCCCTGCTCCAGCACCACGAAAATGGCGCGGGCAAACCCAATCAGAATGGCCGAAAACGCAATGTCGCGGAAGCCTTGCACGAAGCCTTCGGCGGTGCCGGTGGCGCCCAGGCCACCCAGCAAGCCGGCGCTCACGCCCAGCACAAAAAATAGCGCTGACATCTGTTCGAAGTCCCAGCCCAGCTTCAGCACCCCGTAGGCAAACACGGCAAACGTGACGAGCAGCAACAGCAGCACCAGCCCGTGGCGCCCGGCCCCACGTTGGTCGGCCACTACTTCCTCCGCGGTGATTTCGGGCTGCACGCGGTGGCGCGTGGCGTAGCGCATGGTGCCGATAATCCAGATGGTGACGGCCACGGCCAGAAAGCCCAGCCGCCACCCGCCGCCCGAAAGCAACGGCAGCTGCGCCAGTTTCTGGGCAATGCCCACCTGAAACGGGTTGATGGGGCTGAACGAAGCGCCCACAAAGGCCGCGCCGGCACTGGCGGCCACGGCTGTGAGAGTGGGGTAGCCCAATCGTCGCATCAGCACCAGCAGCACCGGCACCAGCGGGATGATTTCCTCGCCCATGTTTTCCAAGGCGCCCATAGTGGCAAACAGCAGGCACACCAACGGGATAACCACTACTTCGCGGCCGTGCGCTTTGACGAGCAGCCAGTCCACGCCGTGGCGCAGGGCCCCGGTTTGGTCTACCACCGTGAAGGCGCCGCCGGCCAGGAAAATGAGGAACACCACCGCCGCCGCGTCAGCCAGGCCTTTGGGAATGTCGACCAGCATATCGAGCGGGCCCACGGGCGTGGCGGGCACGCGGTGGTAGGAGCCGGCCACCACCACGTCGCGGCCGGTAGCGGGGTCTTTCTGGCGGTCGAAGCGGCCAGCGGGCAGCACGTAGCTCAGCGCGGCCGCCAACATGATAAAGCCCACCAGCAGCACCAGGGGGTGGGGAAAGCGAAAGGTGTTCATGGCACAAAGTAGGGCGGCTGCGCACGAACTTTGCAAAAAAGCGGTTGCGCCCCCATGACCATCGCCGACTTCAAAGCCCTGCACCAACGCCGCCAGGCCGAGCACCTTGCCCGGCACGGCCACCGCTTGGCCGCGCGCCAGGAAGACAGCTTCGACCTGACGCTGTTCGCAGTAGAGGGATTTTATGCGGAAGTATGGCGCAGCCGCGGCGAGGAGGATATCCTATTCATTCACGTGTTTCAGAAGCCCGCCGGGCTGGGGGATTATCTCAAGCTGGTGCAATTGCCGCGCAATCTGTAAGGTCCTTGCGCCGCTCCTGATACCTTTGCTGCGGGCCTTTTTCGTTGCGAATGCGCATTGTCTTCCTGCTTCTACTGCTGCTCTTTAACCTGGCTACCTCGGCTGCCGCGCAGTCTACCGCCGTGCCGCGCACCCCCGCGGACTTCGGCTACCGCCAACTGGTGGTGATGTTTGGGAAAGACAGCGTGAATGTGCTGGTACTTTCGCCGAAAGGCCGGGAGCAGGCAAAAATGCCGCTTTTGCTCTGGGTGCAAGGCTCATTGCCGACACCCTTAATTATGTACGACCAGCATGGGGCTTACCCCGTGTTTCCTTTTCGACCAGACCTGAGCGCTGCAAGGTGTCACTTCGCGATTATCAGCAAACCCGGGGTTGCCCTGGTCGCCAACGTGCAAGGCGTGAACCCCAACCGGGTATTTGCTGAGAAAACGCCGCCGCTTTATTACTGCCAGCGCAACTACCTCGATTACTACGTCCGGCGCAACGTAGCCGTATTGCGCTACCTCAAAAAGCAGCCGTGGGTTGATGCCAGTCAAGTCATCGTGGGTGGTCATTCGGAGGGCAGTACCGTGGCCGCGCACCTCGCCGCGGTGCCCGGCCTGGTGAGTCGGGCTGTGTATTTGAGCGGCAACCCGCTGGGGCGGATGCATTCCAACCTCGTTGAGGCACGCCAAGAACAAGCGGCCGGCGACACGGCCGCGGTGCCGCAGATGTTCCGCTACTGGCACGACGTGCTGACCGACCCGGCGCGCGCCGACTGTGCTCCCGGCGATAACAACCGCACCACCATGAGCTTCTCGGCGGCCCCATTGCCGGTATTGCTCCGCGCCAAGGTGCCGGTCTTTGTGGGGTTCGGCACCCGCGACCGGGGCGTGGCCGGCGACGACTACCTGCGCCTGGAAGCCCAGCGCCTGCGCAACACCAACTTGATTTTCCGTGAGTATCCGGGCCGGGAGCACAATTTTTTCGGGTACAAAGACGGGAAGGTGAACTACGATGACTTCTACTGGGACAAGGTGGGGGCCGACTTTTTGCGCTGGGCTGGCCTAATAAAGTAGCCCCAGTTGCCGACAACAGGTTGATATATGCGTAAAGCGCTATGCGTTTGCCATGACTACCTTGCCGCGCATGAAACACCGATTGCCGCTGGCGTTTGCCCTGCTCAAATTCATTTCCGGCTACTTCCTCATCAGCCCGGCTTATGAGCTGCAGCGCGACGAATACCTCTACCTCAACCAGGGCCAGCACCTGGCCTGGGGCTACCTGGAGGTGCCGCCGCTCATTGCCGCGCAGGGTTGGGTGAGCCTGCTGCTGGGCGGCGGCGAGGGCTGGGTGAAATTATGGCCTTTTCTCTGGGGCGCGGCCACGGTGTACTTGGTGGTGCGGCTGGCCGGCCGGCTCGGGGGCGGCTGGTTCGCACAAGCGCTGGCGGGCATCTGCTACCTGTGCACGGCCTTTGCGCGGCTGAACCTGCTGTTTCAGCCCAATTCTTTCGAGGTTCTGGGGTTTGTGGCTTGCCTGTACTGGCTGGTGTGCTTTTTTCAGGAGGCGCGGCCGCGCCACTTGTACCTGCTGGGCATGGGGCTGGGCTTGGGCTTGCTGAATAAGTACACCACGCTGTTTTTCATTGCGGCGCTGGGCGGCGCGCTGCTGCTCACGCCCGCGCGCCGGCTGCTGGCCAACCGCCACTTTTGGGGTGCGGCGGGGCTGGGGCTGCTGGTGTGGCTGCCGAATGTGATTTGGCAAATCCGCCACGGCATCCCGTTTCTGCACCACATGGCCCTGCTCAAGGAAAGCCAGCTGGTGCACGTGGAGGCGGCCGATTTTTGGAAGGCACAACTGCTGATGTGCTTCCCGGCCCTGCTGGTGTGGGTGCCGGGGCTGCTGGCGGTATTGTTGGCGCGTTGGTTTCGGCCATACCGGGCTGTGGGGCTGGTGGTGGTGCTGGGCGTGGGGCTGCTGGCCGCGCTGCACGGCAAGGATTATTACACCCTAGGCTACTACCCGGTGCTGTTTGCGTTTGGGGCCGTGTGGTGGGAAACGCGGCTGGCCGATTTTCGATGGAAGAACCTGGCGCAGCCTGTGCTGTTGGCCGTGCCGCTGGGTTTCCACCTGGCTTTTTTGCCCTTGGTGTACCCCCTGCGCAGCCCGGCTACCATGGCCGCCCTGCGTCCCAAGTACGAAAGCCTGGGCGTGTACCGCTGGGAAGACGGCCAGCAGCACCGCCTGCCCCAGGACTACGCCGACATGCTGGGCTGGCGCGAAATGGCCGACAAAACCTGGGCCGCCTACCGCAGCCTGCCCGATTCGGTGCGCGCCCAGACGCTCATTCATTGCGCCAACTACGGCCAAGCCAGCGCCATCAACTACTACAACCGCCACCGCGCCTTGCCCATCGCAAACAGCCTCAACGGCAGCTTCCTGTTTTGGTACCCGCTGCTGAACCAGTGCCAGGCCATCATTATTGTTGACGACGAGCCCGATGACGCATTGGTTGCGCATTTTGCCGCCTACCGCCGCTTCGGCACCGTCACCGACCCCTACGCCCGGGAGCAGGGCACGCACATCACCCTCGGCCTGCAGCCCGATAGCGCCGTGCTCAACCTGGTGCGCCGCGAATGGCGCACGGCGCTGGCTTCGTGGGAGGGAAGAAGCCGCTAAGCTCACCTACGGCACGCTACAGCCGGCTGACGGCGGCTTGAAACGGAAAAGCTTGCAGCGCCTCCCACGGCCCGTTGCGATACGCCCACAGCTGCAGCCCGGTGCCCACGGCGCAAAAGGGAGCAAAATCGGCTTGAAGCTGGGCCAGCAGTTGGCGGGCCACTGTAGGCTCTACCTTGTTTTGGACCGTGACGTGGGGCTGGAGTTTTTGCTGGTCTTGCGGCGTGAGGTGGGCGGCGAAGGCCTGTTGCAGCTGGCGGTGCAGAGCCCGCAAGTCGTCGTTTTCCAGCGTAAAGGCCACGCCCCGGCCCAGGGAGCGCAGCCCCTCAACTTTGAGTGGCAACTCGCATTGCATCAAGCTGTAGCTGCGCAACTGCTCGCACACGGTCGCCAATTCGTTGCCAGGCAAGTGATGGAAGAGAGTAAGATGCGCGGCCAGATAATTGATTTTGGGCGGAAAATGCTGGCGCCGCAGGGCGTTGAAGTAGGTTTGGGCCGCATCATCTAGTGTGAGGGTAAGGATGAGCGGGGCAGCAGCGGGGTAGGACATGGGCAAAAAGAAATCGACGCATTCGGAATTACGAAAAGCAGCACACTTTCGCTGCTTTAAGCTGTGCCAAGCCGGCGAAATAGAGTAGGTGATTGATTCCGCATATACTGCCAAAGTCGGGGCGTTAAAGCGCTTTTAAGGGCTTGTTTTCGGATGAAAAGAGTTGGTAAAATATCCGTCGCCAACTCGTTTTTATGCTCACTTCCGCGCACCCGGTACGCCGCCAAAAACATTTGGGTCATCGTGAAGGCTCCCGCCGAGGAAGGCCACACCGAGAAGCGCAACAAGTTGGAGTCCTCAAATAAGGGTACCAGCCCGACCTGATGAATGCCAGGAAGGCATGGTTTTACGCCGAGCGGCTGCGCCGCTTCCCGGACGTATCCGTGTAGTACTTGGACGTAATGAGGAGAGTGAGAACGGGAGTTGAACGTAATTTGCCGGCCCACCTGCTCTCTGCTCAATGTCCGACTTTGCTCCGTATTCGCTGCTCATTCAACACGCCGCGCAAGTTCTGACGCTGGCTGGCGGCCCTGCCGACCAGCTGTTGGCCGGTGCTGCCCAAAGCAGCTGGACCATTATCGAGCACGGCTATGTGGCCTGCGTAGCCGATAAAATCGTAGCCGTAGGCCCGATGAGTGAGCTGAATCCGGCCCATATCGGCCCCAAAACGCGCCTTATCGACGCTTCGGGCTGCGTGGTGATGCCCGGGCTGGTGGAGTGCCACACGCACCTCGTGTTCGGCGGCAACCGGGCCGATGAGTTTGAGCGCAAGCTGCGGGGCGAAACGTACCTGGACATCCTGGCCAGCGGCGGCGGCATCTTGAGCACGGTGCGGGCCACGCGCGCCGCTTCCGAGGCCGACTTGTTGGCCAACGCCCTGCACCACCTCGACGGGTTTCGCCGCTACGGCGTGACCACCCTGGAGGCGAAAAGCGGCTACGGCCTCGACCGCGACACCGAGCTGCGGCTGGTGCGGGTGGCCCGCGCAGCCGGCCAGCAGCAGCCGGTGCGGGTGGTGCCCACGTTTCTGGGCGCGCACGTGGTTCCGCCCGAATTCAAAGAAGCAGGGCCGCAGGCTTACGTCGATTTTTTGCTGCGCGAAGTGCTGTCGGACCTCAAAGGGGAGGCGGCGTTTGTCGATATTTTCTGCGAGGAAGGCGCTTTTCCGTTGGACGTTGCGCAGTATTACCTGGAGCAGGCCCACAAAATGGGTTTCGGCCTGAAGATTCACGCCGAGCAGCTGCACGACCTGGGCGGCTGCGAGATGGCCGCCGCGCTGGGCGCCACCAGCGTGGACCATTGCGACTACCTCACGCCCGCCGCCGCCTCCCGCATTGCCCGCCAAACCCAGGGGCGCACGGTGGCAGTGCTGCTGCCGTTGGTGCCGCTGTTTCTGCGACAGCAGCAGTTTGCCGCCGGCCGCGAGTTCATCGACAGCGGCCTGCCCGTGGCCCTGAGCACGGATTTCAACCCCGGCTCGTGCCCCAGCAAAAACCTCTGGCTGGCCGTATCAGTGGCTTGTCTGAAAATGGGCCTTCATCCCAAAGAGGCCGTGGCTGCCGTCACGCTAAACGCCGCCTGGGCCATTGCCCAGCAGCACGACTGTGGCAGCCTAGAGCCCGGCAAGCGCGCCGATGTGCTAGTGCTGAACGTAGGTAGCGTGGCCGAAATCCCGTATTGGCTCGGCGAAAACCCGGTGCGGGAGGTGATTATCAGCGGGGAAATTCAACAGGGCTAAACCTGAACCAATTAAAAATAAAGGCCATTCCGAGGTGTCGGAATGGCCTTTTGCGTGTGGAGCGCGGGCGTTTACAGCTGGCGAATGCGTTGGATGATTTCGGCGGAGCTCAGTGCTTGCAATGTAGGCGTTAAGACGCTGGTAGCCCGAACGGTGAAGCGCTCTGTGCCATAATAAAGTTGGCCGCCGCGCTCCTGCAGCACCACGGCCACCATGTCGGCGCCAATGGGCAGGTTGCAAATCCAGCGGGTAGCAGCCGAATTATAGCCAATCGCCAGCCCATTAAAGCCTACAGGACGGAAGTAAACCCGTGTTACCGTTGATGCCGAGCTGGTGGTGACTTCTGTTTCAACGATGGCTGTGCCGCGGCTCTGGTAAGCATACCAAAATTGGTCGATATTCCATCTGCTGATAGAATCCAGCGGCAAAGCGGCCGAATAATAGCCGGCAGTTGACGGCACCGTCCCCCCAACTAACTGCCAGGCTAAGGTATCACGCCCTGCGCCCGCAGCTTGGCCACGAGTGGTAAAGGGCATATTCCAAAGCAGCATTCGGGTCGTATCTAGGCCAGCGGTGGGAACCGGCGACATGAGCGTGAGCCGCTGCGCTACGCCGGATACGTTGCTGGCCATGCGTAGACGATTGCTGCCCTGCCACACCTGAATATCAAATTCGCCGCCCGATATTAACATCTGGCCGTAATTGGACATGGTGGGGATGTTGGCCAGCAGCATGTCGGGCACGGTGTAGATTTCGCGCATTCGCAGCGTGGCCTGGCCCGTGGCCAAGCTGCCATTGGGTGCAAGAAAGGCATTGGCCCCGAAGGCCACGGTGGCCCCGCCGCTGGTGCGCAGGCTCTGGGCCTGGCCCAGGTCAAAAGCAAACGTTTGGACCGGTGGCGCGGCGGCCCGCAAGTCAGAGAAAATAGTGGAGACGGGTGATACTGCGCACACAATGACATCGTCTTTGCGGCAACCGGCCAGAAGGGCCACGCCCAGGCATACTAATGCGAAATGCTTCATCAGTTGGAAGAATTTGGGGTGAGAAGAAAGCAGGCAGCATTGCTGCCGGTCAGAATCCTTCAGCCGCTGGCCAGCCAACTGTCGGATTTTAACGTCAGGTTTTTAGGGCAGATTGAGCGAAACGCCCAGCAGCGCCGTGGCCCCGAGGGGACGCCGCGGATAATACCCCGACCGGACCGAGGTGAGCGGCGTGAGAAAGTAGGTGGCCGTGGGCTGGGCCACCAGTTCCCATTGGCCGGTGAGTTGGTAGCGGAAATCGGCCCCCAGGCTCGTGCCTAAGCTGAAGCGGCGGTAAGGGCTGCCCGAAAAGCCCCAGTTTTGGGTGGTGCAGGCGCAGCTACTGCCTTCGGTACTGTTGCCGCCCACGTACAGGGCCGCATCAACTCCGGCTACCAGGCCCACGCGCCAGCGGCCCGTGGGCGCCCACCCGTAGCCCACCCGCAGGGGAACGGTGGCAAACCGATAGGTGTCGCGCCGGCGGAAGCTGGTGCCAGTAGAGTCAATAGAGTTGGGAATGGTGGAGCTAAAATTGTTGGAATAAACTTGCTTGATGACCAGCCGGGTGGCGTATTCCGAGTAACCCAGGCCCGCGCTAACATTCCAGTTCTTGGTGAGCGTGTGGCGCACCGTCACTTGGGCGCCGCTGCCCAGGGCCGGGCGTTCCAAGTCTGCCACGCCGCTAGCATTGCGGCCTACCGCAACTAATTGGCCGCGCACTGGTAGAGGAGCCGGTAACGGCGACGGCGCTTTGGTCTGCGCCCCGGCTGCTAGCTGCCGGTAGGTGAGGGCCGGGCCAGCCAGTACCTGCACGGCCCAGCGCGTCGCGATTGGAGGAACCGGGGGCTTATCGACCTCCACGGGAGTGAGCTGCAGAACCGACGAGAGGGGGGAAGTGGCTAGTTGAAGGACTGCCACGCGGGATTGCACGCTGGTTTCGGCAACTCGCTCCGATAGGGGCAGGGCCGCGTTGGCAGCTGCGGCCACGCTTGTGGCCGGTACGCCTGCCAATGCATTGATGCCGGCTGGCAACGACGGATTGGGTTTTTGGACGGACAGCGCATGGGCCGCCGTAGCAACGGTCGGGCCGGCCTTTGGCCGTTGTGATGCAGCGCGGCCGCTTGGTTGCGTGGCACTTGACGAAATCTGGTTGGGTTCAGCCGAAGGGAAAGTGGCCGCCGATTTTGGCCGCCTTGCTTGGCCGCGCAGGGTGCGGGCTGCCGATAAGCGAGTGGTGCGGTTGGCGGCCACCAACATTTCACCATTTTCCAACTCTTTGGCCCGTCGCGTTTTGCTTCGGCTGCTGGCTATCGCGCCAGCGGCTGCCGTTATAGCGCTTGGCCGAGTTGCGACGCGGGCACCGCTTACGCGGGCAGCGGCGCTAGTGGTAGCCCGGCTCGGCGCGTTGGCCACGGACGAACGAATGGCCGAAGAAGCCTTTGTCAGGTCCGGATTATTGGCTGACGAACCAAGAGGTTGAGTAGAAGGAGCAGCGGCTTTAACCGAAGCAACTGCTCGCTCTTCGGCTTGAGTAGCAGAAGTAGGCTGGTCGTAGGATTCCGTTGTTGCGGCGCCGGAAGCAGATTTTTTATTGCCCGTTGTCGCTGGCTGGTCGGTATTCACAGCGGCTATGTCCACCGCCGCTGGTTGCGAAGTGGCCGTCGTTCGGGTTGCGCGGCCCGGCTTCCACCAAAGCCAGCCCGCCCCGCCGCCCACGGTGAACAGCAAAAGCAACAGGCCCAGCGGGGCCCAGCGGCGGCGGCGGCGCCGAAGCTGGGGTTGCGCCACCGGCGGTGGCAGCTGGGCCCGAATCCCGGCCCAGAGCTGCGCAGGCGGTTCCTGGCCGTAATCGGCCAGGCGGTCGCGCAGGGCATCAAATAAGTCGTCGGGTTTGCGGTCGGTCATGGCAATTGCGGGTGATGGTGGGCCGCCAGGCGGGTTTGAAGCAGCCGACGGGCCCGCGCCAGCTGCGATTTGGAAGTGCCTTCGGCGATGCCCAGCAGCTCGCCGATTTCCTGATGAGAGTAACCCTCCACGGCGTAGAGGTTGAGCACCGTGCGGTAGCCGGGCGGGAGCGTGGCCAGCAGGGCCAACAGGTCGTCGGCCGCCAGCTGCTCCAGGGGCGAGGGCTCGGCGCTGGGCAGGTCGCCGGCCAGGTCGTCGAGGTCGGGGCCCGGGCCGGGGTGGCGCAGGCGGTGCTGCTCCACGGCATGCAGCGAGGTGGTGACGGCAATGCGCCGGGCCCACGCCTCAAACGGGCCCTGGCCCCGGTATTGGTCGAGGCGGGTGAAGATTTTGACGAAAGTGTTTTGCAGCGCGTCTTCCGCCTCGGCCCGGTTGGGGCAGTAGCGCAGGCACACGCCCATGAGCAAATAGGACAACTTTTGGTAAAGCCGGTGCTGCGCCGCCGATTCGCCGCGCCGGCAGGCCGCCAGCAACGCCTCATCGACCGGGGCAATGGTAGGCGGCATAGAAGAAAGTTAGGAAAGGCCGGCTGTACAGCACCCGCCTCGTGAAAGCCTGACCGGCGGGTAAACCCCGAAGTTGCACGGCCCCTAAATTTATTTCACAATTTGCTTTTCCAAGAAGTAACCTACTGCCCACCGCGGCGGGCTGCGCCGTATTCTTGCCGAAGCAATCCGCCAACCCCCTAAACCCCCTCCGAACTCCGTGATACGCTATTTCCACGTCGACGCCTTCGCCCAATGTCCTTTCACCGGCAATCCGGCCGGCGTGTGCCCGCTCCAAACCTGGCTGCCCGCGGAGCTGATGCAGCAGATAGCGGCCGAAAACAACCTGGCCGAAACGGCCTTTTTTGTGCCCCGGCCCAGCTCGGCTGCCGAATACGACATCCGCTGGTTCACGCCGGCCGTCGAAATCGACTTGTGCGGCCACGCCACGCTGGCCTCGGCCCACGTGCTGTTTTCCCACCTGGGCTTTGCCGGACCGGAGGTGGTTTTTCATAGCCAGAGCGGGCCGTTGCGGGTGTCGCGGGAGGCCGACGGCCGTCTGACGCTCGATTTTCCTTCGCGGCCGCCGCAGTTGCTGGCCGGGCACCCCACCGGGCTGGTTGATGGCCTGCGCGCCACGCCGCTGCAGGTGCTCGCGTCCCGCGACCTGCTGGCCGTGTTCAACTCCGAAGCCGAAGTGCGGGCCCTGAAGCCCGACTTTGCCTGCATTGCGTCCCTCGAATACGTGGGCGTGATTGCCACCGCTCCCGGCGCGGCGGCGGATGGCATTGATTTCGTTTCGCGCTTCTTTGCGCCCCGCGTGGGCGTGCCCGAAGACCCCGTTACCGGCTCGGCCCACAGCACCCTGATTCCCTATTGGGCCAACAAACTGGGCAAAAACGAGTTGCGGGCCCGCCAGATTTCGCCCCGCGGTGGGGACCTGTGGTGCCGCCTGCGCGAGGACCGGGTGGACATCAGCGGCTACGCGGTGACGTATAAGACGGGAGAAATTTTCGTGTAGTACCTACTGCGGTACTAAAATGGGCGCCGTCGGTAGTCAGGAAGGCTTTGGAGGACGGAGGGCTCAGTCGCGCCGGTACTTGGGCATGTGGATGCCAATTTCCGGGTGGTCGGGGGTGCCCACGAAAAACGGAAAGCTATTGTTCGAGACGCTGCCCTGCCCGTCGTACACGTTAACGAGCAGGCGGTAGGCGCCGCGCGCTTTGGGGGTGTGCACCACGGCGGTCAGCCCGTGGGCCTCTCGGATGGCGCTGGGAATGGCTTCGGGCGCGGTGCGGTTGTGGGGCAGGGTGTGAAACTCGTCCACGTCGCGGGTTATTTTCCATTCCACCCGCAGGGAGTCGCCGTCGGGGTCCACGGCACTCACGGAGGCTGGGTAGTCGGTATCGGGCCGGAGGGCGACGTTGTCGTAATCCCGTTTGCGGTTCACCCGCACGAAGCCGACGTTCGGGGCTTGATTGGCGGGCGTTTTATTGGTCCACAGCATCTCAATCATGTCCACCATAGGGGTTTTCTCGCCGGTTGGCGCAAACATGCTCAGCCACATATCCGTCTGCTCGAAGCGGTTGCCCCAATACAGCACGTACGAGCCCAGGCACTTCGCGCGTTTGCCTTCGATGGTGGCTTGGTAGCCGTGGCGCAAAAACGCAGCCTTCGCCGTGCCGCTCTGGTCGAGGGGGGCGTCCCAACTGGTGAGGGGCGATTCCCACCACCCGCGCCCGCCAAACTCGCCGATGATGTAAGGGCCTGTCCAGCCGGCTTCGGTCATGCGCTGGGGCTGCTCGGCTAGCTTGGTGAACACGTTGACCGTGAGGACGTCGACATCGGGGCAAAGGTGCGCAATGGCCGGCAGCGAGTACGTGCCATCGGTGATGGTGGTGGTGACGGGGTGGTTGGGGTCCAGCTTGTGAATCATCCGGGCCGTCTCGTTCACAATCTGATACACCTTGAAGTCGCCGTAGTGGTTGTCCAGCTCGTTGCCCAGGTTCCACATGAGCAGCGCCGGATGGTTTTTGAACCGTTGCACTTGCCGGTACACCTCCTGCTGCTGCTCGGCCACGGCCTTGGGGTCGTAATAGTCGAATTTTTCGTAGGGCGGCTTCATCCAGAGGCCAAACATCACCGTCAGGCCGTGGCGCTGCGCCTGGTCCATCAGCACATCGGCGTAGTTGGCCGTGTAAATGCGCACGGAGTTGCCCCCGCGCTCCCGGATGCGGTCGAAGTGCTGCACGCCGGCGGCTCCTTTTATCAGGTAGGGCTTGCCGGCGCGCTGCAGCTCGTAGCGGTTGGCGGTGCGCACCACCCGCACGGGCACCACCCCCGCCGCGGGGTGCAATGGCTCCACTGTTTCAACCACCAGTTCGGGAGCAGACCGGCACCCCACCCACAAAAAGCACAGCCATACCCAAATAATTGAGCGCAACCGGCTTCCCTTCGGAAAGCGAAAAACGGTCATGTGGTTAGTTACAGGCACTATCGTAACAGGTATAGTGGGGTTTAATTGAATTAAAGCAATTAATAAATAAATTTTAATGTGTTCGAAGGTCGTAAAAATTCTTAATCTTGCAATCCGACAACGCATTTTTATTTTGCGTTTGCAGCCTTAGGCTGGCAGGGGCCTAAAAGGGGCCGCATCACCATTGCAGAGATAAAATGCATTCATTACTAAGGATTTGTGAAAATATATATTAACTTCAATACGGCTTCAGATTGTGTTAATGAATCATCTACCCCTTTCAGTCGAAGAGCGACAGCCGGCGAATAAAGTGCTTCCACCGCCCAGGGTGCAGTTCCAGGACGCGAAAGGCACGAAGCAGATGCGCATCCTCGTGGTGATAGGGATTGCGCTGCTGGTGCAGTTCTTCTGGTGGTTTGCCGATTCTGACCACGTCGGCTATGCCCCGCTGTACTGGCTGCTGACGTTTTCTTTGTGCTACAAAATGCTGCGCATGCTGCACGAGTGGTACCACTACGTCCACGTGAAGGAGCCAATTGCGCCGGCCGTGGCGCCCGGTGCGCCCCTGCGCCAAGTGGACATGCTGACCACGGCCTGTCCCGGCGAGCCGCACGACATGATTATTCGGAGCCTGGAGGCCCTGGTGGCCGTGCGCTACCCGCACACCACCTACCTCTGCGACGAAGGCAACGACCCCGTGCTGCGCGCAGTGTGCGACCGGCTGGGCGTGGTGCACGTGACCCGGACGGAGAAAAAGAACGCCAAGGCGGGCAACATCAACAACGCGCTACGCCAGGCCACCGGCGAGTTCTGCGTGGTGCTCGACCCCGACCACGAAGTCACGCCCGATTTTCTGGACCAGGTGATGGCCTACTTCGAAGACCCCACCGTGGGTTATGTGCAGGTAGTGCAAGCTTATGGCAACCAAAAAGATAGCCTCGTGGCCCGGGGCGCCGCCGAGCAAACCTACCATTTCTACGGCCCGCTGATGATGGGCATGAACAGCTACAATACCGTGCAGGCCATCGGGGCCAACTGCACCTTTCGCCGGTTGGCGCTCGATGGCATTGGCGGGCACGCCCCTGGCCTCACCGAGGACATGCACACGGCCATGCGCCTGCACGCAGCCGGCTGGAAATCCATTTACGCCCCCGTGGTGGTGAGCCGGGGCCTGGTGCCTTCCTCGCTCGGCGCCTTCTACATGCAGCAGCTAAAATGGGCCCGCGGCACGTTCGATTTGCTGGCGCACGTGTACCCAAAGCTGTTCAAAAACTTCAGCTGGCGGCAGCGGGTGCACTATTTCACCCTGCCGCTGTACTTCTTTTCGGGAGTGGTGGCCCTGATTGACATTGCCGTGCCCGTGGCGTCGTTGCTGCTGCTGGAATTTCCGTGGCATTTGTCGCTGCCCGAGTTTGCCTTGCACATGCTGCCCGTCACGCTGGTGGGCCTGCTTATTCGCTACAACGCCCAGCAGTGGCTGCGCGAGCCCCACGAACCGGGCCTGCACCTGGCCGGCGGCTTCCTGCGGATTGCCACCTGGTGGGTGTATTCGCTGGGCCTGGTCTACACCTTTCTCAACGTGAAGGTGCCCTACATTCCAACGCCGAAAGAAGGGAAACTGAAGAACGAATGGCTCTTGTGCCTGCCCAACCTGCTGCTGGCCTTCCTGTCCATCGGGGCGGCTGCGTACAGCATGCAGGTACAAGGCATTCGGGGGCCCTACACCAAGCTGATGGCCACCCTGGCGCTCATCAACGCCTTTATTTTGCTGGTATCGGTGCTCATGGCCCAGCATGCGCTGCTCCGCGGCCTGCGTTCGCTGCTGTGGTCGGCGCGGCCGTTGCACGCCCTCAAGCAATGGGTGGAAAGCTTGCTGGCGGCAGGTGGCGGCATTATTACCCGGCGGCTGCGCACGGGCTCCGTGGCCTTTGCCACGGGGCTGGCCATTTTGCATACGCTGACCAGCGCAGGGGTCGTGCTGGTGCAGTGGCACGAGCAGGTATCGATTTCCGATGATTACATCTGGGCCCACACCGGCTTCGGGCCAATGCGCATCGGCCAGCCGGCAGCGGGGGCCGTGGCACCGCTGCCCGTGCAGGCTTCGCCGGTTTCCACCAATTGGCCCGGCATCACCTGGGACTCGTCGCCGGGGGCCACCAGCCAGCTCATCAGTTTAGAACTGCCGGCCTCGGCTTCTCCGCAGGTGCCGGTGGCAGCCATTGAGGAGATAAACCAGCGCGGCGATATTCCGGTTCTCACCTGGACGGTGCCCGAGGCGGCAACCGAGAACCGGGCGTTTCAGGAGCAAGTGCTCCGCCTCGTTGGCCACGAAAACCAGCTACTGCTGCGTCCCATTTTTCCGCCATCCCCCCCCGCAGCCCACCGCACGGCCTGGCGCAAACTGGTGAAAAGCTACCGCGACACCGGTGATACCACCGTGGTGTGGGTGTGGACGCCCCCGCGGCCTGATTCCATCTCTGCTTATTTCCCCGGTTCAGCCAACGTGACGTGGGTGGCCAGCGACTGCCGCACCGCCTCGGCCCAAACCCTGACGGCTGCTTGCTACGCGCCCTTCCGCCAGCAGGTGGCCGCCCAGATTGAGATGCAAAGCAAGCCCATTCTGCTGCTGGTGCCGCAGCCCTACACGCCCAATTCTTACCAATGGGTCAAGCAACTGGTTGGGCGATACCCGGAAGTAAAAGCCGTGTTGTTTTCGCCCGCTAGCCGCCCGCCCAGCACTGCCCAAACGGTACGCCTGCCTGGCCGCCCCGGAAGCTAAGCCGATTTTTTGGCCGGGGTCTTTTTAGTGGTGGTAGTGGCATTGAGGCGACTGGGGTTGTCGGCCAAGAACTTGCCCCAGCTTTTGCTGCCGGCCTGCACGTTGTTGCCCTTCTGGTAGTGGTGGCACAGCGCCACGGAGAGCGCATCGGTGGCGTCCAGAAACTTGCTGGCTTCCGCGATGGGCGGCAGCGTAAGGGTTTGGCGCAGCATGTGGGCCACTTGCTCCTTCGTGGCCGCCCCCGAGCCCGTAACGGCCTGCTTTACCTTGGTGGGCGCATACTCCACGTAGGGAATCTGCCGGCTGAGCGCCGCGGCAATGGCCACGCCCTGTGCCCGGCCCAGTTTCAGCATGCTCTGCACGTTGACCCCGAAAAACGGGGCCTCAATGGCCAGTTCATCGGGCAGGTACTCATCTATCAGCTCCAGCATGCGGTCAAAAATCCGCTTTAGCTTTACGGCGTGATTCGACCCCAGCGCCTTCATATTGATAACGTCGTAGCACAGCACGTCGACCCGCTGGCCGCGCACCTCAATCAGGGCGTAGCCCATAATCTGGGTGCCGGGGTCCACGCCCATGATAATCTTGGGCAGCAGCTCGACGGCGGGAGCGGGGCGGGGGCGAAGGGGAGCGGCCAAAGTGAGAGCGGGAAGGCGAACGGTGGAAGCGAAGAAATAAATACTGGAAGTAGGCCTCCTTTGCAAAGCTACGAAGCAGACAAGGCCTCGGCTGCGCCCGTGCCGCTCCCCGCAGAACCGCGTAGCCAACCCGAACCCAACAAAGGCCCCGGCCCGCGCAAGTGGGGACGTTTGGTGTTCTGGGGCAAAGTGCTGGTTACGCTTCTCACGCTGGGTTTTCTCTACAATTCCATTTTTGCCGCGCCGGATACGGCTGCGGCCTGGCGCACGCTGCTGGCTACCTCGCTCAGTGGCGCCGGGCGCACGCCGGTTCTGCTGGCCCTGGCGCTGGTGCCCGTCAACTGGGGCCTGGAGGCCTGGAAATGGTACCGCCTGGCCCGGCACCTCGAGCCGGTGACTTTTGGGCGCAGCCTGCGGGCGGTGCTGGTGGGCCTCACGCTGGGCTTTGCCACGCCCAACCGCGTGGGCGACTACGCCGGCCGCATCATTGAGCTGAAAAGCCGCCGAGTGAGTGCGTTGGGCGCGGTTTTTCTGGGGCGCTACTGCCAGTTGGTGGCCACGGTGCTGGCGGGCGTGGCGGGGCTGCTCTACTTTTTGCTGACCTTTTATTTCAATGGCTACCCGGCGGCGGGAGTTGGCATTAGCGTTTCAGCACTCCTGATTTGCCTGGCGGTGCTGGTGCCGCTGTATCGGTCGCGGCTGCTGCTGGCGGCGCTGGGGCTGTGGCGGCCGTTGCGGCGCTTCCGGCCGGCGCTGGCCATCATGCCCACGTATCCGGCGCAGGCGCTGCACGCGGTGCTGGCCATCTCTGGACTGCGCTACGCGGTATTTTGTGCGCAGTTTTTGCTGCTGCTTCACGCCTATGGTGCGGCCTCGCCCTTCGGGCCCGGGCTGGCGGCCGTGGCGGGCACTTTCCTGATGAAATCCCTCGTGCCGTCCCTCAATGCCCTGGCCGATGTAGGCGTTCGGGAGCTGTCGGCTACGCACTTGTTTGGCTTGTTGGGGCAGCCCGCGCTGCCCGTGCTCAGCGCCAGCCTGAGCCTGTGGGTGATAAATATTGCCTTGCCCAGCGCCACCGGACTATTGCTGGTGCCGGGGCTGCGGGTGCTGCGCTCAACCCGCCCCGGCCGATGACCGTGGCCGCCGGAATGGCCCTGCTGGCCCTGCCGCTGCTATACGCGGGCCTGATGGTATGGCTGCGCGACGGCTGGTACCGGGCCACGCGGCAAACGCAGCCCGCATGCAGCGATGCTCAAGCATCAACGCTTGATTCCAAGACAATTTCCAATTTAGTCAAAAGCAAGAGCTTTCCATCGGCAGCGGGGGGAGCAGATACGTTGCCGCTGTTCTCCGTCCTCATCGCGGCCCGCAACGAGGCCGCCAACCTGCCGCAACTCTTCCTAGACCTGGCGGCCCAAACGCTGCACAGTTCGCAGTTCGAAGTCCTGATTGCCGACGACCACTCCACCGATGCCACGGCGGCTTTGGTAGCGGCCGCTGCTCAGGCAATGGGCTTTCGATTGCGGCTAATCCCGCTGGCCTCCTCCCAAACGGGTAAGAAAGCGGCGCTGCTTGCGGCGCTGCAAGCGGCGCGCGCACCGTGGCTGGTGTGCACCGATGCCGATTGCAGAGTCGGGCCGGGCTGGTTGGCGGCCTACGCCGCGCTGCTGGAACGGACGCCCCAGGCCAATTTTATCAGTGGGCCCGTCCTGCTCACGGGCCCGCCCAATTTGCTGCAACTGCTGATGGGGTTGGAATTTGCGGGGCTGGTGGGAGTGGGCGGGGCCTGCATCACGCGCCAGCAGCCCACCATGTGCAACGGGGCCAATCTGGCCTATCGGCGCGAAGCATTCGAGGCCGTGGGCGGCTTCGTGGATAACCTGCATGTGGCCAGCGGCGACGATGAGTTTTTGTTGCACAAAATTCACGCGGCGTTTCCGGAATCGGTGCATTTTTTGGCCGATGCGGCCGCCATTGTCCGCACGGCCGCCCCAGAAACATTGCCTTCGCTGCTGCGCCAGCGGGTGCGTTGGGCCAGCAAGTGGCGGCATTACCAGAGTGCCGCGCCGCGCCGACTGGCCCTGCTGGTGCTGGGCGCCAACGTGGCCCTGACCGCTGGGCTGGGAGCAGGGCTGCTGTGGCCAGTGCTCTGGCCCTGGGTACTGGCCGCGTGGGGTATCAAACTGGGCGCCGATGCCTGGTTTCTGAGTCCGGTGCTGGCGTTTTTTGGCCAGCGCAAGTGGCTGTGGGGCCTGCTGCCGCTGCAGGTACTGTATGCGCCGTATGCGCTGGCGGTGGGAGCGGCGGGCTGGCGTGGTGGCTACCAGTGGAAGGGGCGGGCAGTGCGCTAGGTGACGTATTGCAACTTGACGTAATGGGAGATTATATAAAAATAAACACACCCGAATGCTTAAATGATAGAATGAATATTCGATTTATTGTTGTTTTAAATTGTTTATCAACTTTTCAAGTTTCTGCTCCTCAAGCTTTAACGGTGCAAAACTATACTCCGCGTTACTTCCATCGATATCTGAATAGTACCCCGTGTACAGCCAAACTTCTTTGAAGGGGAGATTTGCAAAATAGTCTCCTAAATTGTCAAGGTGATTGATTATGTCATCGAGTTCATAAGTAACAGTTCTGTTGTCTATTATCAAAATCACATCTTCTTTTCCAGAATGATTTTTATTGACTTACTTTCTAATTGATTCTATCATTAATTCATTAAAGGACTTTAAGTCATCACTTATTCGACTTTGAAATAAGAACTTGCTTTTGTAATGTGGATTTGCTATTAACATATCCTTGTTAATTCCTTGTTGTTTTAAAGTGCTTATCAACTTTTCGATTTCAAAGCTCGGAAATATGGTATTCAGTTTGACTAATTCGTGAAATTCTATGTATTCGTGATTGCTTTTTTGAGTGATTCTTTCCTGGTATTTGAAGGTCTTGAACAAATCGACTTCATCCGCAATAGCTGTTATTTCAATGATTAGTTTCTCTGAATTACTAAGCTCTAATTCGAAGTCCCAAGGTTTGTCCCTAGAAATAAATCTCACCCCGATATCTTCTTCGATAAATATTTGCACATATCGGCTTAAAAAATGATTGCAAATAATCTGTTCCCTTAATTCAATGTCCGGAATGGATAAAATTATTCTTGTTTTAGCCTTTCCATCTTTCTCAACGAGAATAAATTTTTGATAATTATTTTTATCGTCAAGTACTTGAATTGGATTAAAAGACTTTGCTGGTTTATTCGAATTCATTTTTTTAGAATTATGTCCAAAATTCAGGTTAATGCAATTGCATAAACCTTGCTAAATCCGGTGTGTTTGCCGCTGTTATTCCAACATCAAATAAGCTGCAAATATGGGCTCCGGCCCGAAGCTAGTGCCTGCAATGTAGCTTTTGGGGCGAATGCAAATGATGTGAGCCATGGCTTTGGGTGCAGCAAGCCGGGCTTACATTTGCCCAACTACCTCCTCACGCCAAATTCCCCGTGACTGACCCCGAATTCGACCTGCTCGACGAGCTATACTTCGTTACCCCGTTCCGCACGCTGCTGGAAAAAACCGGCTTGCCCGCCGCCGACTTGGAAGGGCAGCTGCGCAACTTGCTGGAACAGGGCCTCATCCGCAGTTTTTGGCCCGACCCCGACACCGAGTTGGCCTACGAAACCACCTCGTTTGGCGCCATTGCCCGCGATGCCTCGTACCTGGCTTCCAAGGAAGGCCTGTTGCAGCACAACACCCGCTAGCGGTGGCCACGGCAGTGTCGGCAGCAGCGGCAAAAGCAAATTCGGTGGCCCGGCCCCCGGGCTACTACGTGCGCCAGCGCCTGTGGCAAAACCGGCCCGCCGTGGCCGGACTGGCCTTTATTGTCCTCTGCACACTGGTGGCGCTGCTGGGCTACTGGGTGCTGCCCGACAACTCGCCCAATGCCAACCACGGCTTTGTGCAGATACAGAAGGAGCGGCCCGGCCTGCGCGTGCAGGTGTTGCGCCAGCCCCTGCCCGATTCGGCCCGCGACAACCAAGCCGCCGATAACCTCTTCGCTACCTGGCTGCGCGGCCGCGAGCCCGATGTGCAGGAAACCCCCATCGGCGGCTACGAATTTGCTGGCGATTCCATTATCCTCAAACCTCTGGGCCAGCATTCGGCCGAAGCCGGCCGGCTCCGGCGCCTGGCCCTGGCCGAGGTGGTGGGCCACCCCGGCCCCCGCGCCGACTTGCAAGCGCAGGTGAAGCAAAACCACCTCATTACCCGCACCTACTGGCTGGGCACCGACAAAGCCGGGCGCGACGAGCTGAGCCGCCTGCTGCTGGGTACCCGCATTTCGCTGGGCATCGGGCTGGTGGCGGTGCTCATTTCCTTGGTGCTCGGCATGGCCGTGGGCGCCGTGGCCGGGTACTTCGGCGGCTGGGTCGATTCGGTGCTGCTGGGCGTGATGACGGTGGTGTGGAGCATTCCCGGCATCATGCTGGTGATTGCCATTTCGCTGGCCCTCGACAGCAAAGGCGTGTGGGTCAGCTTCGTGGCCGTGGGCCTGACTATGTGGGTGGATGTGGCCCGCGTGGTGCGGGGCCAGATGCTCAGCCTGCGCTCGGCCACGTTCGTGGAAGCCGGGCGGGTACTGGGCCTGCCCACGCCACGCCTCATTGCCCGGCATTTGCTGCCCAATATGCGCGGCCCGCTCATTGTGCTGGCCACGAGCAACTTTGCGGCGGCCATTCTGCTGGAAGCGGGCCTGAGCTTTTTGGGCTTGGGCGTGCAGCCCCCCGCGCCCAGCTGGGGCCTGATGGTGAAGGAAGGCTACGACCTGCTCGGCACCGAGGCCGGCTTGTGGCTGACGCTGCTCCCTGGGGCCGCTATTTCGCTGCTGGTTCTCAGCTTTAACCTCCTCGGCAACGGCCTCCGCGACGCCTACGACCCCAAAACGCCGGTGGCTGGCTAAATTTGCACCACCGCGTGCATATTTCGCCCGCGTTGCTTACCTTGCTTACATGTCTCCTGCCCTTCCTATTTCTGCTGAGGCACCTTTTGTAGACTCTTCCGAGCTGCAGGCGGCCCACAATGAGCAAATCAAGCAGCTTCGGCGGCAACTCTTGCTTAAGCAGTTCGAGCTGGATACCGTATTGGGCGTGGCGCACGACATGACGGCCCGCGACCATACCGTCGACGAGCTTTACCACATGCTGCGCCTCACCCTGCAGGGCCAGCGCAACGTGGTGCAGCTCCTCTTGTTTGCGCGCGAAGACGACATTTTTCGGGTGCGGGTTTCCCTGGGGTGCGACTTGGCCGAGGCCGAAAAACTGAAGCTTTCGCCGTTCCTGATTGAGGGCGGGGTAACGCAGCCGCAAGCCGTGGAAGACCTGCACCTGGGGCCTGAGTGGGACAAGTACGAACTCATCATCCCCATTCTGCGCCAGAAGCAAGTGGCCGCCTACGTATTCGTCGGCGGTCTACGCTCAGATTTTGACCGCCAGCAACTCATCCCGTTTCTGGGCTCGCTGGCCAACACCCTGATTGGGGCCGTGGAAAACCGCCGCCTGCAAGCCCAGCGCGTAGCCGATGCGGCCGTGCGCAAGGAAATTGAGATTGCGCAGGAGGTACAGGCCATGCTGTTTCCCCGCAACCTGCCCAACGACAGTCACTTGTGTATTGAGCGCAGCTACGTACCGCACACGGAAATCGGCGGCGACTACTACGACGTGGTCGAAATCGATGCCGACCGCCTGCTGCTGTGCGTGGCCGACGTGAGCGGCAAAGGCGTGCCGGCCTCCCTGCTGATGTCGAATTTTCAGGCGGGCCTGCGCACGCTGCTGCGCCAGGGCGTAGAACTCGCCACCATCGTGCCCGAGCTCAACCACCTGCTGTTTCGCAACTCCGGAGGCGAGAAGTTTATCACGGCCTTTTTGGGGATTTACGACCGCCGCACCCGCTGCCTGCGCTACGTGAATGCCGGCCACAACGACCCGCTGCTCATCACCGACGACGGGGACGTGAAAACCCTCAAGGATGGCACCGTGATGCTGGGCATCATGGAAGAGCTGCCCTTGCTGCGCGTCGGCGAGATTAGGATACCGCCCCGTTCGCTGCTGCTGCTTTATACCGACGGCCTCACCGAGGTGTTTGATGCCGATAGCAACGAGTTTGGCGAAGAAGGCGTGCTGGCCGTATTGCAGCGCAACCGCTACCTGCCGCTGGCCCGCCTGCACCAGGAATTGCTGCATACCATCAACGAATTCAGCACCCAGGATTCGCAGTATGCCGACGACGTTACGATTCTGAGCTGCCGCTTCAAGTAAGCTGGCTCTCCGAAGCAGGCTCGTTTGCTTCTTCTAGCCAGGCTTCGGCGCGTATGAGCAGCGCCAGGCAGATAAAAAACACCGGCCCAACCTTGTCAACCTCCACCAGTTCATTCAGGGTGAGGTGGAAAACGATGATGACGAAGGCAAGCACGGCAGCCAGCACCACCCGTTGCACCTCAGGCCGCTGCCGCGCCCGATGATACAGACTTTCGGCGCGCAGCAAAGACGTTGCTACCAATAGCAGAAATAGCAGAAATCCGGGAATGCCCTGCTCAGCCAACTGTAGCAGAAAGTAGTTGTGCGTGGTCGATTTCTCGCGGTTGTCGCTCACGTAAGTCCGGAAGCTCTTGATGGTGTAGCGCTTGTATTCGGGGTAGAAAGTGGCGGCGCCGCTGCCCACTAGCGGCTTGTCGGCTATCATGCGGGCGGCGGCTACCCAGCGGTACACCCGCTCCATGCCCGACACGTCTTGCAGCTTATAAGTGGCAGTCAGGTGCTTTTCGAAGTTCTGGCCGTTGAAAACGGTGCGCTCGTAGTTGGGCGCAAATTCCATGTAGTTGTCGCCGCTCACCACGTAGCTGACCGCCAGCGACGTGCCCAGGGCCACGGCCACGAGCATCAGGCGCGTTAGGCGCCAGCGCATCACCACATAAAACAACCCGGCGATGGGCAGCGACAAAATCGAAGCCCGGGTGTAGGATGTGAGCAAGCCAAATAGCAAAATACCGAGCCCAACTTGCCAAAGCAGCCGGACTCCGGCGGTGCGCGCCGCCCGCATGGCCAGCCAGCCAAACGGCATGAGCAGCGCCAGCATGGTAGCGTAAATGACGTGGTTGCGAAAAAACGGGTGCAACGCCCAGTTAATGTCCTCAAAGCTGAAGCCTTTGGTGGCATGGCGCGCCGCTACGTAGAGCACGCTGAGGCACGCCCCGGTGGCATAAACGGCCACAAACCGCCAGGTTTCGTGCGGGCGCCGCACAATGAGCAGGGTGCCCAGCAAGAAGGGCGTGATGTACCACGCCTTGGCCAGCAGGTATTTGATGGACTTGGTTTTATCGACCGAAAAGGCGGTGTCCAGGGCAGTCCAGAGCAGCATGAGGCCCAGAATGAGCACCAGTGGGTGCAACCACTCGCGCCGAGGCAGTTGGCCGGTGCGTAGTAGCAGCGCCACGCCCACGCAGGCCGTGAGGGCCAACATGAGCGGCTCGGAAGGCACGTCCATGCTCAAGCCCCCAAACAAGCTGATTTCCTCCGTAAACGGCAGCAAAAAAAACAGCAGGTAGTACAGCCAGCGCCACTCCACCAGCGCCACGGCCAGGCCCACCACCAGCAGGCCGGGCAGGAGCAGGGCCGGCTGCTGCCGCAATGCCGCCGCCGCCCCGCCACCAACTAGCAGCAGCACAAATACCACAAAAAGGAGCTGGGCGCCATCTAAAGAGCGCCGAAGCCGGTGCAGCAGCTCGTTCACGGGCGGGTTCACGCCGGGCGGGTGGTCCCGAGCCGGTTGTGGCGGTACAGCTCCAGCAAGGCAATGAGCACAACGGAAAGCGCGAACGTCACCAGCACGGAACCCAGCACGATGAGCGTGCGCACGGGCTTAAACTTCCGAGTGGCGGGGTAGGCCTTCTGCACCAAGTACAGGCTGGAAATCCGGCCTTTGATGCTCAATTCAGCCGTCTCGAAAGCCGAGCGGGCCGCAATGAGGCGGGTTTGCAAGTCGATAACGCGTGTGCTGAACATGTTGAGCGAGTCGGTGCCCTGCACGTAGTTTTCCAGGTTGATGAGGTTGCCGCCGTCGGCGCGGGTGAGGCCGCGCAGCGCCCGGCGCAGGCCGGCCACGTCGCCGCCGCTGCCTTCGGCCTTGCGCAAAGCCGCCTCGGTTTCGATGATTTGCTTGGCCATGTAGCGGCCCTGCATTTCGAGGCCGTAGATGCCGTAGCGGCGGCGGGCCCCCACCAGCTCGCGGCGGCTGCGCTCGAAGCTGATGCTGAGGTAGTCGTAGCGCTGCCGGTAGAGGTCGAGCACGGTGCGGCGGTTTTCCAGGGTCAATTGCTGGTTTACCGAATCGATGACGTGAACCATCGCATTGGCCACGGCCGCCGCCAGGTTTTTGTCTTCGTCGGTGAAAGTCAACTCAATGGCGTCGCGCTCGTTGTGCACGATGCTGAAATTGCCGCTGAATTCGCTCAGGACAAAATTGTCGGTGGCATCGTCGCCTGGAGGGCCGGCCTTGTAGTGCTTGTAGAGGTCAAACTTTTTGATAATCAATTCCGCCACCGGCTGCGACTCGCCGATGGTGATGACCCGGTCCAGGTCTTCGGCCCGGCTGGCCAGTTCCAGCTTGCTGCGCGTCATCGCGTTGTCTTCCAGCAGGCGGTCGGGGTCGGCCGTTTGCGGGTTGGTCGGGATGAAAACAGCGGTGGAACGGTACACATTGGGCAGCATCAGGGCCACTACCACGCTCACCAAAGCGGCCAATGCCACGGCCCCGGCCACGAAGTATTTCCAGCGGTTGATAATGGGCCCGAGGCCCACCAGCGAGAAAGAAGGTGCAGACATACAGAGAGGAAGGCCACGTTCCCCGCGCTGATATGTAGTGGGCAGGCAGCGGAACGGTGGCGGGCAAAGATAGCCTGAAAATGGCCCGGTGCGGCCCGTGGTGCGGCTGCCCCGGCGCGGTGCGTAGCTTTGCGCGGCCGGCGCGAGCCGTTGGCTTTAACATCCGGACTTAGCGAACTCGACGGTATCAAACGGTTTTTTGGCAATATCAGCTTCGTCGTCCTCCTCAACCTGCTGGTGAAGCCGGCCTGGGTGGTGGTCGAAAACCTGGTGCAGGACCGGCTCGGGCACGCCACTTTCGGCCTCATCACGGCCCTGTCGGCCCTCACGCTGGTCGTGGCCGCCCTCTCCGACCTGGGCCTGACGCCCTACTCCGTGCAGCGCGGCGCTGCCGAGCCCACGTTTATGGCCGAAACCTTTCCCACGTTGCTGCCCCTGCGCGGCGCCCTCAACGCCGTGGCCCTGGCCGCCATGCTGGCCGTGGGCTGGGTGCTGGGCTACCGGGGCAGCGAGTTGGTGCTGCTGGGTGCCATTGGCACGGCCCTGCTGCTGGCCCAATACGGGCAGTTTTTGCGGGGCACGCTGCAAGCCAGCCAGCGCTTCAACACCGACGCCGTGCTTTCGGTAGTCGAGAAATTTTTGCTGCTGGGAGCGGTTGTGGTGCTCATTCCCGTGGGCCTCACGCTGCCCCGCTACGTGGGGGCCCGGCTGGCGGCGGCGGCCTTCACCACCGTGCTGCTCTACGGGCTGATGACGCGCCTCTTTGGCCGGGTGAAGTACCGCTGGCGCGGCCCTGTAGCCCGCTCGGCGCTGCGGGCCAGCCTGCCGTTTGCCCTCATGACTCTGCTGTACGGCGTCAACGAGCGCATCGACATGGTGATGCTCGAACGCTTGGCCTCACCCATCGAGGCCGGCTACTACGCCGGGGCCTACCGCTGGGTCGATGCCGTGATGATGTACGCCTGGACGGTATTGCCGCTGTTTTTTGCGAAATTCGCCAGCGTGTCCCGCGATGCGGCGGCCCAGCGCCAGCTGCTGTGGTTTGGGCAGCGCGTGGTCACGCTGCCGCTGCTGTTTGTGGTGGCCTTCGTGCTGTTCCGGGGCGAGGTGCTGTTTTGGCAATTCACGCACAGCACCCCAGCCGAGGTGGCGCGCATGACCTTTTGCTTGAAGATTTTATTTCTCAACGTGCTGGTTCACGCCTTTTTTGCCATTTATAGCACCTTGCTCACCAGCACCACCCACGAGCGGGCCGTGAGCTGGCTAGTGGCGGGCAGTATTGCCCTAAACATCGGGCTGAACTTGGTTTTGTTGCCCCGCTACGGAGCCGTGGCGGCCTCACTGAATACGCTGCTGTGCGCCGTAGCGGTGTCGGGAGGCTATCTGGTGCTGGTGGCGCGGCGCACGGCGGTAGGCGTGCCGTTTCGGCTATTGGCGCGCCTGCTGCTGGCTTTTGGCCTGCTGTGCGGCACGTGGTACATCCTGCAATTCGGCCTGAATAACGCCCTGGGCTGGTGGCTGGAAGCCTTGTTGATGGGGGTGATTTTCGGAGTAATTATTCTCGGGACGGGTTTGGTGCGCCAAGGCGAAATCAGCCAGTTGCTGCCGGGGCATAAAGCATGAGTAGCCGCCCTCTTCATATCGCCGTCAACACCCGGTTTTTGCTGCCGGGCGACCAATTGGAGGGCATTGGCCGCTTCACCTACGAAACGCTGCGCCGGCTGGTAGCCCTGCATCCGGACGTAACATTTCACTTCCTCTTCGACCGGCCGTACGACACGCGCTATTTGCTGGGGCCCAACGTGGTGCCGCACGTGCTGTTTCCGCCCGCGCGGCATCCATTCCTGTATGTCGCATGGTTTGAAGGCGTGGTAGCGCGGTGGCTGGCCAAGCACCAGCCCGCGGCCTTCCTCAGCCCCGATGGCTTTACGACTCTAAACACCCGAGTTCCGCGCGTGACGGTGGTGCACGACTTGGCTTTCGAGCATTTCCCGCTCGATGTGGGCCTGTTGCAACGCAAGTACTACCATTGGTTTATGCCGCGCTTTGCCAAGGCCTCGGAGCAGGTGGTGGCCGTGTCGGAGTTCACCAAGGCCGATATCGTGAAGACGTACGGCCTCTCGCCTGCTAAAATCAGCGTCGCCTATAACGCCCCGGCCGACCTCTTTCAGCCCCAGCCCGAAGCCGGGCAACGCGAAGTTCGCCGGCGGTTCAGCCACGGGCAACCGTATTTTTTATTTGTCGGCGCCTTGCAGCCCCGCAAAAACCTGGGCAACCTGCTGCGGGCCTTCGACTTGTTCAAAACCACGGGCGGCCCCGCCGCGGCCAACGCCCAACTGCTGATTGTGGGCCGCAAGGCCTGGAAAGCCGGCCCCATCCTCACGGCCTACCAGCGCATGCGCCACCAAACGGCGGTGCATTTCACCGGCCGGGTCGTCGATGCCGATTTAGCCGGGCTGTACGCCGCGGCCCGAGCTACGGTGTACGTGCCTTATTTTGAAGGCTTTGGGATTCCCATTGTGGAGGGCCAGGCCAGTGGTTCCGCCGTGCTCACGTCCAATGTCAGCTCCATGCCGGAAGTGGCCGGCAAGGGCGGGGCATTACTGGTCGACCCCAACGATGTCGAGCGCATTGCCGCCGGCCTCACTCAGCTGTGGGGCGATGCGGATTTGCGTCGGCACCTCATCGCCAAGGGCCACGAAAACCTGCGCCGTTTTTCCTGGACGCGGAGCGCCGAGGTCCTGTGGGAGGCCATTGAGGCCGCGACCCGCCGCCGTGCCTGAGGAATTTGCGCCGTGGTGCCCAGCCGCCTTCATTCTTCATCAAGCCAGGCGTTACTTTTGTGTCAATGGCTCGGTCGCACCCCTATAATTTCACTCACGTGATGCTCCCGCAGATGGCCTGGCGCCGGCCGGCCTCGGTGCGCCGCGAGCTGCGCGACCCTTACCTGGCCCGCGAGCTGCTGTTGTACATGTGGGAGAAAGCGGCCGATAGCCTGCCTGCCGCCGAGAAAGTAGCGCCCAAAGGCCTGCGTCTGAGCTGGCACGAAGTAGCCGGCCGCGCCACGGCGCTGCTGCACCTGCCGCCCCCCCAGGCCACCATGGAGGCACACTATTCGGCCCTGGTGTACGAAGAGGACGACGATCCAGACAATGCAGAAGCCGTGGAAACCCGCCCCCGCTACTTCACCCTGGAAGCCGCGCTGGGCCTGAGCAGCGCGGCCGGCACCGCCACGCTGGTGGGGGAGTGGTCGGGCGAGGTGCACCGGCACCTGGGCCGCGGCCCGGCGGGCGGCCAGCCCGATACTCACTTGGCTTTCCTCGAAACCCTGGCTTCGGTGCTGGGGCCGCGGCCCGATAAGGAAGCGCCGTTTATGCGCGTGGTGCGCTCCTGATGCCGATGCGCGCCCGGCTCGACGCCGCCCTGCTCACGCGCCCGCCGCGGCTGCTGCACACCTTGTTGCCCGGCTGCGAGTGGACCGGCCCGCACCACACCGCGAGCGGCACGCCCGTCGTGTACCTCACGTTTGATGACGGCCCTATACCCGAGGAAACCCCCTGGGTGCTCGAACAGCTGGCCGCGTTCAACGCCCGCGCCACGTTTTTTTGCGTGGGCGAAAACCTGGCGCGCTACCCGGCCATTGCCCGTGCCACCCTGGCGGCGGGGCACCGCCTGGGCAACCACACCCACCGGCACCGCAGCGCTTGGGCCAGTACGCGGGCTGACTATTTGCAGGGCATTGCCGATTGCCAGGCGGAATTATCAGGAATTGGCTTAGCTCATCCTGGTGAATTGACCTCGCCCGACTTGCTTTTTCGCCCGCCCCACGGCCGGCTGACCTGGCCGTTGCTGCAAGCCCTGCGCCTCGGGTACCGCGTGGCCATGTGGTCGGTTCTGACCCGGGACTATGACCCGGACCTGAGCCCGGAAAATTGCCTGCGGTTCACCTTAGCGGCGGTGCGCGCGGGCGATATTGTGGTGTTTCATGACAGCCACAAGGCCAGCGCCCGGCTGCGGTTTGTGTTGCCGCGGCTACTGGCGCACCTGGCGGGGCAGGGGTTTGGATTTGCAGTACTGTGAGCGGGGCAGTGCTACTCTTATCCTCCGGTTTTCTGGCAATTTGGCTGCTGGGCATGGCGTACGCCGCTTGGCGCTTTGCCAGCCGGCGCGGGGCCCGGCCCGCCCGAGCGCTACCCGCGCCGCTGCCCCGGGTGAGCGTGCTGATTGCTGCCCGCGACGAAGCCTCGGCGCTGCCGCGTTGCCTCGCCAGCCTGCGCGCTCTGCACTACCCGCCCGAACTCATCGAGGTATTGGTTGGCGACGATGCCAGCGCCGACGGCACTGCCGCCGTGGCCGCCGCCGCCATGCAGGGCTTTGCCGGGCAGTTTCGGGTGGTGCCCATTTCTGCCACGTTGGGCGAAGCCCGGGGCAAGGCGAATGTGCTGGCCCACTTGGCCAAACTCGCGACCACAGACTTCTTCTTTATTACCGACGCCGATATCAGCGTGCCGCCTACCTGGCTAGCAGGGCTGCTGGCGCATGCCGCGCCGGGCGTGGGCACGGTCACGGGCATCACGGCGGTGCGCGGGCCGCGGCTATTTCATCGGCTGCAAGGCATCGATTGGCTGCTGTCGCTGAGCATGGTGCAGGTGGTGAGCGACCTGGGCCGGCCCGTGACGGCCATGGGCAACAACATGCTCGTGACCCGCGCCGCTTATCAGGCTACCGGCGGCTACGAAGCGTTGCCGTTCTCGGTCACCGAAGACTTTGCCCTCTTCAACGCCACGCTGGAGCAAGGCTACGGCTTCCGCAATGTGTATGCTCCCGCCGTGCGGGCCGATTCGTTGCCCATCCTCACTTGGGCGGCCTTGATGAAGCAGCGCCGCCGCTGGCTGAAGGGCGTGGAAGCGCTGCCGCTGCGCCTGCGCCTGGAACTGTTGTTTTTCAGCGGATTTTGGCCGGCGCTGGTGGCCGTGGCATGGGCGGGCGGGTCGGGGTTTGCGCTGGGAATTTGGGGCTTGAAAGTGCTGGTGCAGGGAAGCTTGGCCCATTTTGCGCACCGCCGGGCCGGGCTGCGGCTGGCGTGGCACTTGTTGCCCTTATTTGAGGTGTACACCATTGGGCTGACTGTCGGCCTAGTGTGCTACCGACTGCTGGGCGGCGGCATCGTCTGGAAGGGAAGACGCTACGAGTAAAGAGGCCGGGCACAAGCCGAAAGGGCCGCCGCTACACGTTCGGTGCGTAGCGGCGGCCCTGGCCAACATATCTTGTATTTCTGCGCTCTATTTTTCTTCCACAACCAACTCAATGTCCACAAAGTCGGTGGGTGTGTTCGGACTCATTACCGGCTTGGGATTGATGGCAATTTTGGCCGGATTGACTTTACCTTGTTGGGCCAAAATGGTTTGGGATTTCATCAAATTTGCCCGGCTGAAATCATCGCCTGAGCGCAAGGGCAGCGGCGCGAGCAAGGCCGTGCTGGACGTCTTCTTATTGCCGCTGACCGTGATGTTGCGCAGCTTGGCCTTCCGGCCTTCGCTGATGGCAAAAGCCAAGTCCGTTGTGCCGTCGGGCTGTGGCGTGGCAGTGGGAACTGCCGAGAAGAAGAGGAATCCGTGGTCCATGTAGCGAGAGGTGATGTCGCGGCCCTTGGGGTCGAAATTCAGGCGTTGCACCACCGTGGCTGAGTCGTATGCGTCGCCGGTTTTGAGGCCCAGCGCTTCATTCAGCTCCGCCGTCGACAAGTAGGTATTGCCCTGCCACGTGATGCGGCCAATGCGAGTGGCTGTGGCAGCTGGCGCATTTGTGGAAGTGGTAGCGGCCGGCGTGGCGGCAACCTCGGTAGCCGGGGAGCCGGTGCAGGCGGTGGCAGCCCAGGCGAAGCCAAACACGGGCAATACCAAGAGGAAACGAAGTTTTTGCATAGGTGAGGAAGTTGGTTGGGTGAGCATTTTGATGCGGAGAAAAATTTGCTTGTTGGAGAAAGCGTGGGCCAAGGCAAACGGGGGCTGCTGCGCCGCCAGCTTTATCAACAGCTCGCCGTAGGTTCGGGGGCTGCCTTGGGCGCGGGCCACGGCCTCGTCGGCCAAGTATTCGTGCACGGTTTTGAGCTGCTGGCGGAAATAGGGCACCAAGCCGTTGAACCAGAAAAGCACGCCCAGTGCTTCAACTAGAAGCAGGTCGGCCGTGTGCTTCTGCCGGACGTGCACACCCTCGTGCAAAAGCAGCAACTGACGCTCCTCGGCACTCAGCGCCTCGTGCTGCGGCGACAGAAACACGTGCCGGCCAAAGGAAAACGCCGGTAAGCTGGGCTCGGGCAGGTGCACGATGGCGAAGGCGCCTAAGTCAGTGCTCGGGTGGCGCTTGGCGAGCTGCGCTAGGTCGCGCAGGTTGCGCGTGGCCGCCACGAGCTTGTAGAGGGCGCCGAGGACGTAAAGCCCCAGCAGACCGTGCATCAACAGGGCGGCCAGGTCCGGGCCGACCCCGGTGGCAGCAACTGCGGGAGCCGTTGGGCTGGGTTTCCAGTTCAGTTGAAAAACGAGCGGCCGGCCGGCCGGGGATTCCGAAACCGAACCCGCCAGAAAATCGGCCAGCCCCGGAAATGCCAGCAGGGGAATGACCACGCTCGCCGCCAGCGCCCCCAGCAGGTAGGCCCGGTTTCCGGCGAAGTAGGTGAGCCGGGCCAGCAGCAGGCGGTAGGCCAGGGCAAAAACGGCCAAGCAAAAGCTTGCCTCGGCCAGATAGAGCAAAGTGCTACTTAGCATCGCCGTCGGGTTTGGAAGTGGTGCTCTCGGAATCGTGGAGTAGGTCGAGGAGCTGCTGCTTCTCGCGCTGGCTCAGTGTTTCTTCAACCATGAAGGAGACCAGGGCCGTGGGCGAATTGTCGAAATACTGCGAAAGCATGCGTTTGAGGCTGGCCGCCCGGTATTCGGTTTTGCTGATGAGCGGGAAGTACTCGTAGGTTTTGCCGTAGGCCTTGAAGCCCACGTAGGCCTTGCGCTCCAGAATGCGCACCACCGACGACACGGTGTTGTAGGGCGGCTTGGGCTCATCAGGTAGCTGCTCGATTATGTCCTTCACAAAAGCTTTCTTTAGCTTCCACAAAGCCTGCATGATGCGCTCCTCGGTTTTGGTTAATTCTTCCATGCAACAAATGTATAACTGCTTAATCAGTTTTGAAACTTATTTATCAGTTATAAAACTGATTCAGCAGTTTTTGGTTGAATTGGGGTCGAAATCAAAGATTCGTGGCGAAAAAATTCGGGTTCGGCCCGCCTTGCCCCCGACCTTTGTCGCATCATGCACATCACCGATTCCCACGCCCACCTCTACTCCGAACAGTTCAAGCCTGACCGGCTCGATGCCCTGCGCCGCGCCCAGGAGGCTGGCGTGCGCACCATCGTGATGCCCAACGTGGACCATTCCACCATCGACGCCATGCTGGAACTGGAGGCCCAGGCCCCGGAAACCTGCTTCGCCATGATGGGCCTGCACCCGTGCTCGGTCACGCGCAGTTTCGAGCAGGACTTGTATGAAGTGGAAACCTGGCTGGGCCGCCGGCCCTTCGCCGCAGTGGGCGAGGCCGGGCTCGATTTGTACTGGGACAAAACCTTGCTGCCCCAGCAGCAGGAGGCCCTCCGAATTCAATTGCAAATGGCCAAGCAGCACCAGTTGCCCATTGTGCTACACACCCGCGAGGCCTTTGCCGAAACCGCCGACCTGGTGGAGGCTGCGCAGGACGGTAGCTTGCGTGGGGTGTTTCATTGCTTTTCGGGCACGCCCGAAGAAGCCGAGCGCGCCATTAAGCTGGGCTTTATGCTGGGCATCGGGGGCGTGGCCACCTTCAAGAATGGCGGCGCCGACAAGGTGCTGCCGGGCATTGGCCTGGAGCACTTGCTGCTGGAAACCGACTGCCCCTACCTGGCGCCTGTGCCGCACCGCGGCAAGCGCAACGAGCCCGCCTACCTGCCGCTAATACTGCGGCGGGTGGCCGAGCTGCTGGGCAAAGACGTGGAGGAAGTGGCCGAGGCCACTACGCGCAACGCAGCGGCGCTGTTCAATTTGTGAGCCAACCAAAAAGGGAGAACCGCGGATGGTCGCGGCTCTCCCTTTTTCTTTTAATTGAAGTGGATTCGTAACTCAAAAGAACGTCATGCAGAGCGCAGCGAAGCATCTCGCGTGTTGCCACTAATTATTGAATTACTGCCACAAGCGAGATGCTTCGCTGCGCTCTGCATGACGGCCAGTATTGCATTTCTATACAGTTTCTTTAATTTTCTTAATTGAAATTGGCGGAAATGCTATTTGGCGCCCGCCACCATTCCGGCTTCGAGCCGGCTGAGCAGGTTTTCAATCTGGTCGGCGAAGGCATTGATTTGGTCGAGGCCGGCGCGCGACTCCTCAATCTGGCCGCGGTTGTAGCGGGTGGCCAGTTCCTGGCCCGTCCGCATCATTTGCTGGGTGAGGTGCTCCAGTTCGCTTACTTCGCCCGATGCGCGCAGGGCGGGCTTCAAGGTGGTCTGAATCCACTGACCAAGGGGATTGTCGCGAATCGAAAATAACTCCGGCTCCGCCTCCCGCACCCCGTAGAGCACCGAGCGTAGCCGCGACTTAAACAAAACCTGCTTCACGCGGGCTTGCTGAAAGTCGAAAGGAGTGAGGGCCATGCGGGGAGGGGGTAAGCGGGTAATGCGGGGAAATTGCAGCAGGTGGGGCGAGTGGGGCTTACGCGGTGGCGTCGGGGGCATCGCGCAGCCGCTCCAGGGCCTGGCGGGCGTTCACCAACTCGGTGACTTCGAAGGCAAACACCATGATGCCGGCCGGCTGGCCCTGCTCGCGGAACTGCTGGTAAATGAAGTTGAAATAGGTGTCGTGCAATTGGCCGCTGGCGTCGCGCTCCAGTTTCATGTTCAGCTCGTTGCCGTTGAAGGTTTCGCCGGTTTGGTACACCTTGTCGAGCAGCC
Source organism: Hymenobacter jeongseonensis (assembly GCF_015694725.1). Classification (GTDB taxonomy): domain Bacteria; phylum Bacteroidota; class Bacteroidia; order Cytophagales; family Hymenobacteraceae; genus Hymenobacter; species Hymenobacter jeongseonensis. The sequence goes on from NZ_JADQDQ010000003.1 coordinate 82,201, forward strand.
CGATGATGCCCTGCTCCTTGATTTCGGGCAGCGCCTCGGCCACGGTGAGGCCCTGAAGCTGGCGGTGCGGGAAAATTTGCTGGTACACCGGGTTCACAAACTCGAACACGTGCTCCGGGCCGCGCAGAATGCAAATCATGGCCGGGGCCTGCATGAACAGGTTATGGAAGGTTTCGCGCTGATTTTCCGCCTTCTGGTACAGCTCGTAGGCTTGCTCCGATAGGCTGCTTTGCTGCTCGTTGGCCTCCAACAACTCTTGCACCATCTGGCGCTGCTCGTGGATTTCGGTAGCGCCGCCCACCCATAGGTTGATGGCGCCGGCTTCGTCGTAGCGGGGCGTGGCCCGCACCAGAATCCAGCGGTACTGGCCGTCGTGGCGGCGCAGGCGGTACTCCACCTGGTAGGGCGCGCCGGTTTCCACCGAATGCCGCCAAGCTTGCATCACCCGGTCGTGGTCCTCGGGGTGAATGTTGGCGGTCCACTGGTTGCCCGTTTCCTGGGCCATGGTGCGGCCCGTGAAGCCCAACCAACGGGGATTGAAATAGTCGCGGTGGCCGTCGGGCGTGGCCGTCCAGATGAGCACCGGCAGGCTTTCGAGCACGAACCGCGTGCGGTCCTGGGCTTCGGCCAGGGCTTTCTGAACGCGGGCGGCCTCCTGGGCAGCGCGGTACTGCTCGGTTACGTTTTGGGTGCGCTGCAGGATGTATTGCAGCTGGCCCTGCTCGTCGAGCAAGGGGTAATGCGTGGCCTGCCAGTACATCTCTTCTAAGCCGCCGCCCTGCTCGGTGGGGCGGGCCAGGTCGTAGCGAATGACAGGCATGGCGTGCGGCTCCAGGTAGCGGCGCACGTGCTCGTGCGACTCGGCAATGATGTTGCCTTGGTTCTGGTCGACCGACGGGTAGGCTTCGAACATCGGGCGGCCCACGGCTTCCTCGCGCGATTTCATCGAGGCGGCCACGTGGGCGTCCGTATTGTCCAGAATGGTCGCATCGGGGGTCATGAGCAGAAAATTGTCCGGCAGGGAGCGGAATAATTGCTGATAATCCACAGGGGAAACGAGTGCGGGCATGGTCGGGGGAAACAACGATTGGGCAAACGGAAGCCCTCCGCAAAGAGGGCCAGGGGCGTAGTCGTACTACTAGGTGCAAAACTACTAAGCCGGGCGCTAGCAAGCCGCACTTCTCGGGTTGGTATAAGGGGCGTGCTCTCCGCAACCGCCGGCTTCCTCATTGCTCTTGTCTGCCTGAGCCGGCACTTCATCCGGCGGCTGCGCTGCTTCGGCAACAGGTAGTTGAAAGCGGATTGCCCCAGCCGGCACCTTTGGACCAGAACTTACCCGCCGGTCTCCATGAAAACTTCCTTACTCCTGGCCTTGCTGCTGCTGCTGCTGGGCTGTACTCGTTCCGCCGCCCAAGCCCCTGCTGTCAGTCCGCCAATTGGCGCCGCTACCTCCATCTCTGGCACCGTGCGCGACGCGGGCGGCCAGCCGCTGCCGGGCGTGAACGTGTTCCTGAAAACCACCTTCGACGGCACCAGCACCGACTCGTTGGGCCGGTTCCAGTTCGAGACGCGCCAGGTGGGCGGTTTCGGCTTGGTGGTCACGTTTATCGGCTACGAGCCGCAGGAACTGCCTGTCACGCTCGGCCTGGATGCCCTGGCGCTGCCCAACATCCGCCTGAAAGCCTCCCGCGCCGCTCTCGGCGACGTGGTGGTGACGGCCGGCGCCTTCGAGGCCAGCGACGAAAAGCGCAGCAGCGTACTCAAGCCCCTGGATATTGTGACCACGGCCGGCGCCCTGGCCGACGTGGCCGGCGCCCTCAACACCCTGCCCGGCACCACCCGCAACGGCGACGAAGGCAAGCTGTTCGTGCGCGGCGGGGCGGCCGGCGAAACCAAGCAGTACCTCGACGGCCTGCCCCTGCAAAGCCCGTACGGGGCCAGCGTGAGTGGCACGCCCGCCCGGGGCCGGTTTTCGCCCATGCTCTTCAAGGGCACGGTGTTCAGCACCGGCGGCTACTCCGCGGAGTACGGGCAGGCCTTATCGGCGGCGGTGATTTTGAATTCGATTGACCTGGCGCCGGAAACGCAGACGGGCATCACGCTGCTGTCGCTGGGGCAAATCGGGTTGTCGCAGCAGCAGCGCTGGGAACGGTCGTCGGTGGCCGTGGCCGGCGACTACATGAATATGCGGCCCTACTTCGGGGTGGTGCCGCAGCGCGTGCTCTCGGCCTACGAGTCGGGCAGCGGCTCGGTGGCCTACCGGCAACGCACCGGCGAGGCGGGCATGTTCAAGGCCTACGGCGCCTTCACCAAAGCCCACACCGCCGTGCGCACGCCCGCCGTGGAGTGGCAAAACGGCCGCCCCGTGGATTTGCAAAACACCAACGTGTACCTCAACACCAGCTTCCGCAGCCCCTTGCGCGGCGGCTGGAGCCTGAACACCGGCCTTGCTGCCACCCGCGACGAGCAGACCATAGACCTGGGCACCCAAGGCGCCGCGCCCGAAATCAGCCGCGTGCACGAGCTGGAGCAATCCGTGGTGGGCCGCGTGGTGCTTACCAATGACTCGGTGGGCACCTACTGGAACCTGAAAATGGGCGCCGAAGGCCTGGGCCAGCGGTTTGCCCAACGGGCCCGGCAGCACGCCGACGACCACGCCGCCGACTTGCCCGAGCGGGAATTCGACGAGCAGCGGGCCTCCGCCTTCGCCGAAGCCAACATCGCTTTCACCAGCCAGCTCGCCGGTCGGGTAGGGGGGCGGGCCGAGTATTCGGGGGTGCTGAACCGCTGGAACGCTGCCCCGCGCCTGGCCCTGGCCTACCAACTCACCGAAGCCAGCCAGGTGTCGGCCGCCTACGGCCATTTCTACCAAACCCCCGCCAACAACTTGCTGCTCTTTGCCCACGGCAACCCCGCCCTGCGCTTCGAGCGCGCCGACCATTACCTGCTCACCTACCAGCGTGTGCGCGCCGACCGCACCCTGCGCGTGGAAGGCTACTATAAGGACTACCAACACCTCACGCGCTTCGATGCCGCCACCCAATACCAACCCCGTGCCTACCAGAGCACCGGCAGCGGCTACGCCCGCGGCGTGGACCTGTTCTGGCGCGACCGCAAAACGGTGAAAAACCTCGATTACTGGGTGAGCTACGGCCTGCTCGACACCCGCCGCCAGCAGCGCACCGACCCCGGGTTGGCCGTGCCCACGTTTGCGGCCCGGCACAGCATGAGCGTGGTGGGCAAGTACTGGTTCGGCAAACTGCACACGCTGGTGGGAGCCACCGTCAACTACACCAGCCCGCGCCTGAGCTACGACCCCAGCTTCCGGGCCATCCGCACCCCCAGCTACCAGGAATTGAGCATGAATTTCAGCTACGTCACCAGCATCAAAAAGAACCTGACCATTGTGCACGTATCGTGCTCCAACCTGCTGGGCCGGGACAATGTGTTCGGCTACCGCTACGGCGCCACGCCCAGCGACCAAGGCACCTACCAGCGAGTAAACGTGACGCCCTCGGCCCCGCGCATGCTGTTCGTGGTGCTCATGGTGTCCATCAACAAGGCCCGGCCCGCCGACACGAGCGTAGTCCCGGAGTAGCGCGGACTTTTAGTCCGCGTTGGAAAAAGCCAGCGTGGTTCTGCCGCGGACTAAAAGTCCGCGCTACTGATACGCCGCTTCGTCGGCCTTATCCGACGCTTCGGTCACAGAAAATTTCAGGGGCTACGGCAGGCCGCCACTTTTGAATCATCAACCACGGCCGGCGCCTTTGCCGCTACTCACTTCACCTTTTCAACCTTCATTTCTCAAGCTCATGAAAAAGCACTTGTTATTACTCGCCCTGGCCTCGACGTCTTTTTCGGCAGCGGCTCAGGCACCTGCAGCTGTCTCCCCTTCGGCCGTGGCCGCGCCCGCCGGCTATGCCGAGATGATGGCCGCCACCATCACGGAACTGAATAGCACCGGCGACCCTGCCCAACTCAAGCAAATTGCCAGCAAGTTTGAGCGGGCCAGCGCTGCGGCGGCCACCGACTGGCTGCCCCAGTACTACCAGTCCTACGCGCTATTGCTCACTTGTTTTCAGAGCAAGGAAGATGGCGACGTGCGGGACAAGTACCTCGACCAGGCCGAGGCTGGGCTGGCCCGCGCCCGCAAGCTGGGCGGCGACGAATCGGAGCTGCTGGTGTTGCAAGGCTACATCTACCAGGCCCGGCTCGGGATTTCGCCCATGATGCGCTCGGCCAAGTATGCGGCGCTGGTGAATGAGACGCTGGCTCAGGCCAAGAAGGTGAACCCCGCCAACCCCCGCATCTACTTGGTGCAAGCCAACAACCTGTACTTTACGCCCAAAATGTTCGGCGGCGGCCCGGAGGTAGCCAAGCCCATTTATGACGAAGCCAAAACCCGCTACGCCGCCTACAAACCCAGCAATTCGCTCCTGCCAAACTGGGGCGAGCGGCAATTGCAAAGCCGCCTAAAAGCCTACGAGCAACCGGCCGCGCAGGCTGCCGCTAAGTAAATCCGGTACTGCTTTAACACCCATAAAACGTTCGGTTCACCGGGCGTCCGCGCAGTTGACGCTTCTCTACCGCGCCTCCTGTCATGCTGAGGTACGAAGCATCTTATCACCGCCAAACGAATCGTGCGAACTGGATAATGTGCTTGCTTCGTCAGCATGACAGGAGGTGCGAGCGGGATGCCAATCGATACGTCCCGAACGAGTCCTACCTGCACATCTAGCATCAAATTCCCCTAATGGAAACCTTACACCACTTCAACATTGGCTTGCACATCGTTAGTGGCAGCTTGGCGCTGCTGCTGGGGCTGGGGCCGCTGCTGGTGCGCAAGGGCGGGGCTGCGCACGTGCGGCTTGGCCACTGGTTTTTGCGGGTGATGGCGGTGGTGCTGCTCACGGCGGTACTGGGTTTGGCGGTGTTCAACTTCCGGCCTTTTCTGCTCACGGTGGTGCTGCTGAGCGTGTACCAGGCGTGGTCGGGCTACCGGGTGCTGCGCACGCGGGATACTGGTCCAACGGCCATTGATGCGGCCGTGACGCTGGCTTTTTTGGTCGGTTCGGTGGGGTTTCTGGTGGGTTTGAACCGCAGTCCGCTGGTGTGGTCGCCGGTGGTTATTTATTCCACCATGGGCTACCTGGCGGCGTTGCTGGTGTATGATTTAGCTCGGTTCAGGTTTCGGAAATGGTGGCGGCACGGCGGCTGGCTCTACGACCATTTGTGGAAGATGATAGGTTCGTACTTCGCGCTGGTGGCGGCATTCACGGGCACGGTGCTGCCCCAGTTCAAACCCTACAGCCAGTTTTTGCCCTCAATGTTGGGCATGGCCATGCAAGTGGGCTTCGTGCTGTACTACGGGCGGCTGGCCCGGCGCCGGGCGGCGCTGTTGGCGTAACCCGGCATTTGGTCGTCATTTGCGGTTGATATTATTCTTATGAGCAACGCTTCTTTCGCGGCCACGGCCCGCTTGCCCATGCCCCGCTGGCTGCGCCTGGGGCTGATACTGCTGGCCATCACGGTGGTCATCACCTTTTTCGTCAACAGGCCTAGCAAGAGCGAGATGGTGGTGAATTTCTTCATTACCCTGGCCTACACGGGTTCGCTGTGGTTTGCTAATGATGGCGCCGTGGCGTGGCTCGACCGATTTGCGTCGTGGCGTGCGGCGCCGGTGCGGCGGTTTCTGCTCACCATGACGGTGTCGCTGCTGGTGTCCCTGGTGGCTATTTTCCTAGTCAACCTGGGTTTTCGGACGCTGTATTTTCATCAACCGATAAGCATAATGTTCACGGCGGCGGTATGGCAGCAGTTTGCGTTTCCGCTGGTGGTCACGGTGCTGCTGTCGCTGTTTCAGCACAGTCGGGCGTTTTTGCTGAAGTGGCGCGAAGCCGCCATTCAGACCGAGCGGCTGGAAAAAGAAACCGCCGTGGCGCGCCTCGACTCCCTGCGCCGGCAAGTCGATCCACATTTTCTATTCAACTCCCTGAATGCGCTGACCTCGCTGGTCGAAGAAAACGACCCGGCCCGGGCCGTGCGCTTTATCCGCCAGCTCAGCCAGGTGTACCGATATGTGCTCGATAGCGAAAGCCAGGAACTGGTGCCCTTGGCCGACGAGCTGAAGTTTGCCGAGTCGTACTTATTCCTGCAGAAAACCCGCCTGGGCGATGCCTTGGCCGTCGAGATGAGCCTGCCGCCCGCGTCCCAGCTGGCGCCGTTCTTCGTGCCGCCGCTGGCCCTGCAGCTCCTGCTGGAAAACGTCATTAAGCACAACACCGCCTTTCAGGCCGACCCCTTGCGCATTTCGGTGGGCTTGGATGTGGCCAGCGGCACGCTCACGGTGCGCAACACGCTGCGGCCGCGCCGACTAAACGACGGTGAAAAGTCCGGGTTGGGCCTGAAAAACCTGGCGGCGCGCTATGCCTTTCTCACCGATAAGCCCATTGTCATCAACCCCGAAAACGGCGAGTTTGTGGTGACCTTGCCGCTCCTGACGCTCTAATTTGCTATGATTCTCCGCGCGCTCATCGTTGAAGACGAACCCCTGGCCGCCCGCCGCCTCGCCGACATGTTGGCCCGCCAGCCCGAGCCCGTGCAGGTGCTGGGCACGGCCGAATCGGTGACGCAGGCCCTTAGCCTGCTCGAAAGCGTGGCACCGGCTCCCGACGTGCTGTTTCTGGATATTCACCTTGCCGATGGCCTCAGCTTCGAGCTGTTTGAGCGCACGCAGCTGCGCTGCCCCGTCATTTTCACCACCGCGTATGACCAATATGCGCTGCAGGCCTTCAAGGTGAATAGCGTGGATTACCTGCTCAAGCCCATCGACGAGGACGAATTAACGGCGGCTTTACACAAGCTGCGCACGGTGCATGCGGGTACAGCGCCCGCCGCCCCGGCTCCCGCGTTTGACCCGGCTTTGCTGGGGCAACTATTACAACAAATGCAGCAAACGGCGGCCCCAACTGCCTATAAAACGCAGTTTGTGGTGCGGGTAGGGGAGCACCTGAAAGTGGTGCTGGTTGACCAGATTGCCTACTTTTTCAGCCTCGAAAAAGCCACTTTTCTGCAAACCACCGAAGGCCGCAAATACGTGGTGGACTACACAATGGACCAGCTCGAAGCCCTGCTGGACCCGCGCCGCTTCTTCCGCCTCAACCGCGCCTACCTGGCCCAGCAAAGCGCCATTCAGGATATCATTCACTACACCAATTCCCGCCTGCAAACCGTGCTGAAGCCCGTAGCGCCCGATGCCCAAGTGCTGGTGAGCCGTGAGAAAGTGCAGGTGTTCAAAAGCTGGCTAGATAGATAAGAACAGGAATCAATTTGAACGTCCACTATTAACGTCCTCTAGCAACGTCCTCTGATAAGGTCGTCATGCTGAGCGCAGCCGAAGCATCTCGCGTGCCACCACTAATTCAGATGATTACTACTGCACGCGAGATGCTTCGGCTGCGCTCAGCATGACGACCTTTTATATTTATATACCTCTTAACATTACGCTACCATTTACTGCGCGCGGCGGCGTTCCTCCTCGGCGCCGGTGCGGCGGGTGGGGGAGGCGGTGGCCTTGTCATTGCCGAAGCGCCAGTTGAAGGAGAGCGTGGCCACGCGCGAGTCGCGGCGCAGGTACAGGTCCTGGCGGTAGTTGGTGTACTCCGACACGGCCCGCAGCGGGGCGGTGTAGAAAATGTCGGTCACGGCCAGGCGGACGGTGCCCTTGCGGTCCCACAGGTCTTTTTTGATGCCCAGGCCCACTTGGCCCATGGGCTTGAATTCGAAGAAGCCCACACGCTGGGCCGAGGTGTAGCGGCCATTCAGTTCGGCGCCCCAGCCCTTGCCCAGCGTGGCAGTCCAGTTGCTGCTGAAGTTGAGGGTGGGCTTGCCGGCGCGCAGCGAGGTGCCGGCCAGGTTGCCTTGGTAATGGATGTAGTAGAGGATGGCGTTGTTGTAGACGTTCAGCCACTTGCCGGCCGTGAAGGGTGCCGTAAGGGTGAGGGCCACGTAGTGCTGCAAATCGAGGTTGACGTTGGTCGAGACCGTGGTGCTGTCGGTTTCGGGGTAGGCCACGTCGGTGATGGGCGAGTCGGTGCGGCTGTAGCTCAGGCCAAGGGTGTACTTCTGTTTGTAAGTGTAGTTGGCTTCGGTGTTGAGGCTGGTTTCGGGGCGCAGGTCGGGGTTGCCCTTGCCCGACGTGGCCGGGTCAATGATGAAGCGGAAGGGGTTGAGCTGGTTGTAGCCGGGCCGGTTGATGCGGCGGCTCAGCGAGAGGCTGGTTTCGTGGCGCTCGCTGAGGGTGTACTTCAGCGCCGCGCTTGGAAACAGCTGGTAGTAATCGCGCACGAAGCCTTCGTTGGTGGTCACCTGTTGGCCCTTGGCGTGGGTTTGCTCGCCGCGCAGGCCGCCCTGCACGTTGAGCTTGCCGCGGGTGTGGTTGAGGTTCACGTAGGCGGCCGAAATGAATTCGTCGTACTTGAATCGGTTGCTCAGGTTGCGGTCCAAGGTGGTCACGCCCAGGCGGGTGTTTTCGAAGCGGATGTCGTTGTCGGCCGTTACCAGGCTGGCTTTGGCCCCAGCTTCGAACCTCGTTTTCTCGTTCAGCGACTGCGTGTAGTCCGCCTTCACCGCCTGAATCCTCAGCTGGCTGGTTTGGTCGCTGGCCAGGGTGTTGAATGCCTCGTTGGGCTCGAAAAACGTGGTCTGGCTTTGTGTGCGGTGGTTGTTGTACTGCGCGTAGTCCACGTCGGCCGTGAGCTCGGGGCTGCCGGTGCCTTCGCCAAAAGTGTGCTTGAAATTGACGTTGCCCGAGAAATTGGGGTCGTAGCCCAGGCTGGTGCTCAGGGCCGTGTACGAGTCCTCAATCCGGCCGTTGGCGTCGTAGAATACGCTGGTGTTCAGTCCCCGGCTGCTGGGCCCAGGGTTTGGCACGGAGAACAGCGTAACCACGCCGCCGAGCACCGTATTTTTCGATAGGGTGAAGTCGGCGCCGCCCCGCGAATAGATAAAGTGGCTCGTCGACACCGTGCTGTTGCGCTGGTCGCTGGTGCCGCGTAGCACGGGCTGGCCGTCGCGCGTCTCGTAGAAGTAGCGGAACGTGTTGCGCTCGCTGAAAAACTCGCGCTTGGCGTAGGTCACCGACGAAAACAGGTTCACTTTCTCGCGCCGGTGGTTCAGTGTCAGGCCGGTAGTGAACTTAGTGTAGTCGCTGCGGCCCAGGCTGGCATTGACGCTGCCGTTGGTGCCGAGGCGCTGGTCTTTCTTGAGGTTGATGGCAATGATGCCGGCGCCGCCCTGCGCGTCGTACTTAGCGGGCGGGTTGGTAATCAGCTCGATGCTCTTGAGCTGGTCGGCGGGCAGGGCGCGCAGGTAGTCGGCCAGTTGGGTGCCCGTCATGGGCTGCCGCTTGCCGTCGATGAGCACCAACAGGCCCGAGCGGCCTTTCAGAGACAGGTTGTCGCTGCCGTCCACGGTCACGCCCGGCGAGCGGGCCAGCACATCTAGGGAGGTGTTGCCGGCAGCCAGCGTCGAGCCTTCTACGTTCACCACGGTACGGTCGGCCAAGCGTTCAAACAGCGGTTTTTGGCCTACCACGGTCACTTCTTTCAGGGCCGTGGCGGCGCTGGTTTGCAGGGCAAAAGCTGGCAGTGCTAGGCCGGCCGCCGGCAACTCAAACGCGTCGCTCCAAAAGCGCACAAACCCTACTTGCGAGGCCGAAACCCGGTAGCGTCCACCAGCCGCTTGCTCCAGCCGGAAGGCACCTTGCGCGTCGCTGAACTCGGTTTTTACTACTGAGGAGTCGGCAGCGCGGTGCAGCGTAACGGTGGCAAATTCGATGGGGGCGCCGGCGCCGCTGCGCACGCTGCCGGTCACGGCCGCCGTTTGGGCGTGGCCGGCAAAAGATGTCAGGCAAGCAGTAAAGGCCAGCAATACAACTGCCCGCACGTTCAAGCCAACGCGGCGGATGGATGTGCTTTTTAGGGAGTAGGAGAAGTGCATAAGGTGCTAGAAAAGAGGCGGAAAAAGTAGATTCAGGACGTTTGTGGTTAGCTCAGAAAGGGCAAGGCAAGTCTCCTTCGGCCCAAAAGGCCTAGCGGCAAAGGAGAAGCTGTGGGGAAATGGGAGGCGGGGGGTGCCTCCGCAGCGGAGCAGGCCAGTCGTAAACCAGCCTGCTCCGCCGGACTTTTTATGGACGGTTAGTCCACGCGCAGAAAGAAGGTGAGCAGGGTATTTGGGTGTGGATACCGCGCGAGTTTCGGAACGTTACAGGTTTGCGAAAACTTTTTTTGAACAGCCCGCGCAAACCCCTGAATTGGGCTCTTCTCGGACTGATTCAATTCAGTGATTTCCGCGCCAATGACTCCGGGTTTCGGCTTTAGTTGCCTTCCAGCCAAGCCTTCACGGCCGCGGCTTTTTCGCGGCTCACCAGCACTTCTTCGCTTGGAGCGGGGTGCAGGTCAACCGTCATCTTGCCATTGAAGTGGGGCTGAAGGCGCCGTACGGCCGATAGCTGGGCAATTATTTGGCGGCTGAGGCGCCGGAAAAGCGCGGGGTCAAGTAGCGTTTCCAGCTGCTCCAGGGTGTAGTCAACCACAAAGCGGCGGCCATCGGCGACCACCAGGGTGGTTACCCCGTTCCGGCTGAGGAACCAAGCGGCTTCGGTAGCGGCCAGTGGCAGGAACTGCTCGCCCTGGCGTACCAAAAAACGGGTTTTGTAGGGCTTGCCGGGGCGGGGGAGGGCGTCGAGCAGGCGCTCCATGCTGAAGGACGCATCGGCGGTGCCCGGCGAGTGGGTGGGATGAGCTCCCGCTGTTTCGGGCCGTGCTACCGGCCACTGGCGCAGCTTGGCCAGGGCAGCTTGCAGTTCGGCCAGCTTCACGGGCTTCAGCAGGTAGGCCACGCTGTTGGCCTGGAAAGCACGAATGGCGTAGGCATCGTAAGCAGTAGTGAAAATGACCGGACTCGGCACCACGGCCTGCTCCCACACTTCCAGGCTGAGGCCGTCGGCCAACTGAATATCGCTGAGAATCAAATCCGGAGCGGGGTGGCTGGCCAGCCAGGCCAGCGCCCCGGCTACGGTGTCGAGCACAGCCAGCACCTGGATAGCAGGTGCTGCCTGCGCTAGCAGGCGCTGCAGCCGCTCGGCGGCGGGGTATTCATCTTCGAGCAGCAAAACGGTCATGGGGCTACAGCAAAGGGATTTGCACGACAAAATTCCCGTTTTCTTCGTGGACTTCCATGGTGTGTCCGGCCTTGAGCAACTCGTAGCGACGGCGCACGTTGGCCAGGCCCGTGCCCGTGCCAGGCGCCAAACCGGCCGTGCGGGGGCGCAGCGTGTTTGCAACGGTGAGCGAATCGGCGGCGGGGCCGGTGGCCACGCGCAGGTGCAGCGGGTGCTGGCGCGAGGCCACGTTGTGCTTCAGCGCGTTTTCCACCAGAAGCTGCACGCTGAGTGGTGCCACGCGGCGCGCCAGCGCGGCGGGGAGGACGGCAATCTCAACGACTAGATTATCACGAAAACGGGCTTTGTGTAGCGACAGGTAGGTTTCCACAAATGCCAGCTCCTCGGCCAGTGGCACAGTGGCCTGCCCCTGTGCTTGCAGCACGTAGCGGTACACATCGGCCAGCTGCTCCACAAACTGCTGGGCGGGCGCGTTGCCGGGCTCGATGAGGGCGGACAGCGTGTTGAGATTATTGAACAGAAAGTGCGGGTCGAGCTGGCTTTGTAGGGCGTCGAGCTGGGCCTGGGTGCCGGCGCGGGCCAGCTGTTCGGCGCGCTGCAGGTTGGTTTTCCACTGCTCAAAGAAGTGGCGGCTTTCGTAAATCAGCTGCACTACTAGGGTAGGCACCATGTTGAGAGCCAGCTCCTGCCAAAATTGGTCGGCGCAAATGTGATTTTGGTAGAATATCCAGTGCAAGGCTTCGCCCAGCAGCAGCGTGGCCGCGGCCCCGATGGCCAGGCTGCCCAGGGCCAGCCGCCACAGCCGGTGGGCAGTCTGTTCCACGTCGGGAAACCGCCGAATCAGGGCAAACCACAGCGCCCGGTTGCTCAGCCAGAAAATGACGGTGTAAACCACTGAAATCAGCCAGCTAACCACAAGAGTGGGCAGCATGGGCAGCTCACTCACGCCGCGCATGAGCATGGCCAAGGTCGCAATCACCGGGATGCCGAAAAGCAGGAGGCGGCGCTCGTTCATGAAAATGGATAGGGAACCGAAGGGCGAAGTTACCGGGCCAGCAGCCGGGCCCGGCAGGCCCGCAGCATGGCCGGTACTATCGCGGCGTGGAACGGCCGCACCACCGCAAAGTACAGGCGCCCCGCCAGGTTGTGGTACTGCACCGCCGTGCTCATAAAAACCCGCGTGGCGTGCGGTTCGCGGGCCACTAGCACCGACACCCGGAAGTCAAGGTGCCGGTCATTGAGACCCAGCAGTACTTCGGACGGACTGGCAGCAAACGTCCGGAAAGGCCCCACGAAATCGCCGGGAACCAACGGCCGCTGCAAGGCCCGCAACCCGGGTGGTAGGGTCGTAGCCAAGCCCAGCATTTTCACCAGCGCATTGCGCAGCCGCATCAGCCAGAGTACCCAGGCGGGCGCTTGTTGAAAGCACGCTTGGGCGGCCTCACTCGCCGTGAGCAGCCGGCCCAGATGAAAATCAAGGCAGAAGGTATCCAGGAAATCAACCCGTGGCAGCGAATTTCGAACGATACTGGCCGGCGGCAGAACAGGTGGAGGCATGGGGGCGGCTGGCTGATGGAGGGCGAATTGATTAAAGTTCATCGTCCTGCCCACAACGGTACGCCCGCCATGGCCTGCGCAAACAATGCGCCCACCAAGCCCGCGTAGGCCGCGGCCCCCAGCCACGTGAAGAGCACCGCTTGGCGCGGCACGTGGCGGCCCAGCCACCAGCCCAGCAGCGGCACCACTTGCAGCGAGTGCAGGCCAATGAAATGGGCAATGCGCAGGTCGCCGGCCCGTGTACTCCAGCCCAGGCCGGGCAGGCCGGGGCCGCCGTCGGGCGCACCCACGGTGTGCTGGTTGAGGTGAATCATCATGCCGCCCAGCACGCTGCCAGCCAGAAAAAGCAGCAGGCCCAGGCGCACGCCCCACACGTAGCCGGGCGTCCCGTGCGGGCGGTGCCGCCACACCAGGTACACGGCCCACACCGTGAGCATGGTGTTGAGCATGATGAAAATGCCCATCAGTTGAAACAGGCGGCCGTCGAAGGCGGAGCTGATGTTGAAGTGGGACGTAGTGCCGCGGGCGGCCTGAATAAAAATGACGGCTTGCTCCACCAGCATGCTCACCGCCACGCCCGTGCTCAGCCAGCGCACGGCGCGTTGGGCCGGGCCGGGCAAATCGGCCAGCAGCCAGCCCAGCGTCCAGACAAAGGCAATGACCGACAGGCAGAATTTAATGGGCTTCACCCACACCAAGGCTCCGGTCACGGTGCGCTGGTCGAGGGGCAGCAGCACCACGGCTACCAGCAGCAGGCCCACGTTTAGCCAGCCCGCCCACGACAGCGCCGGATTGGCGCGGTGCAGCACGCGCAGGGCCATGCGGGCACGCTGCGGCCAGGTAGCCGCATTAGGGTGGGGCGCCGCCGGGGCCGGCGCGGCAAACGGGGCGGACATCAGCACGGTTTCCATAGTTGGCAAGAAAATGAAGCGAGTGGAGCGAGGAAAAAAATAGTCAAATCGGAACGGCAATCGGGGCCGGCTGCCAGCGCTGGCGCAGGCCGCAGTACAGCAGCAGGCCCAGCGGGCCGAGCATGAACGTGGCCGCCAGGCAAGGAATCAGGACTAAGTGCGGCACGCCGCGGCGCTGGGCATCGCGGGTTTCCCAGGCGCCCACGGCCAGGTCGAAGCAGAGGTAGTGGACCCAGCCGGCCAGCAGCGCCCACGGCTCGCGAAACAGGGCCGCCACCTGAGCCAGCGAGCCAAACCCCGCCCCCGGCGCCGGGTGGGCCAGCGTTTGGTAGCCAATGAGCCCCACGTAGGTAGCCGCCAGCAGCAGGGGCAAGGCGCCGCTGAGCACCACCGCGCGCGTCACGCGCCAGCGCGGCGCCAGCAGCAGGAGCAGCCATCCAAGCGAGGCAATGGGGTTGGCCACCGAAAATAGAAAGTCAGGGGTGAGCATAAGTGGCTGATACGTTGCAGGAACTGCATCAAAAATACATTTCCAATTACCCGTTTGCCAGAACGATGGGGTTGAAGCGGCTAATTTGACGGATGAACCGGATTGTCAGCAGCATGAAATTGCGACGGCCCACGTAAGGGCACGGGCCGGAGGTATTGAAGACCGGCCCGCGCTGCTGCGCAAGGCGAAGGATTGGCGCTAACGCCAGCTGCGGGGCCAAACCTCTGCGCCCGGGCGCCGGTTGTGATGCGGCAGGGAGCAACGCTGGCCTGCCGTTCCTACGTACTCCGCCCATAATGGCATCCCCGCTACCGATATTGGTCGGACTGCTGCTGCTGGCGCAAGCCAGCGCGGCCGCCCCACCGCAAGCCCCGGCCCCGCCCGACACCGCCGTGGGCCGCCGGGCCGTGCCCCGCCTGGACCACCGGCGCTTAGTGGTGCAGTACGACTCGCGCTATGCCATCCTGAACTACCATTTCACCACCATCAACGGCCTGAAACTGGGCGTGGAGTTCAAAAACCGCTTACGTACCGGCGCGGCCATCTACTTCCTCAGCACCGGCGTGCCCACCCGGCAGGCCCGCCCCGAAAACGCCGCCCCCAATGCCCTGGCCGAGCTGCGTTTTCGCTACCTGGCGGGCTACGGAGAATACGTACTGCTCGAAACCCCGCGCTGGGAGCTGAGCACCAACCTGCAACTGGGCATGGGCTCGGCGTATGTGCTTTATGCAACGCCGGAAGGCAGCTCTTTCAAAACCCCCCGGGATTTTATGGGCGTGGTCGAGCCCTCTTTTGCGGCGCATGTCAGAATATTTCGCTGGGCCGGCTTTGGGGCGGGGGCGGGCTGGCGGCAGCCGGTACTGGTGGCCCCGCCCATCCAGCGCGAGCTCAACGGCCCGGTTTTTTACGTGCGCGCCAAGCTCTTTCTGGGCGACTTGATAAAGGTGGTGCGGGGCAAGCAGCGGCTGTTCACGCAGGAAGGCCTGCGCGAGAGTTAAGCCAGGTAACTGGTGGGCGTGGGCTATAAATTGGCGCTGCCCGTGAATTCTTTTAGTTGCCGCAGCGTGCCCGCCCGGTCCAGCTTGCCGGTGGCGGTGGTGTGGAACTCGGGCACGTAGCGCAGCTGCCGGGGCCACTCGTAGCGGCCCAGCCGGGTGGTCAGGAGCGTTTGTAGCTGCGCCTCCAGGTCGGGGCTGAGCGCCGGGCCTTCGATAAAAGCCGTCACCGCCTGCCCCAGCCGTTCATCGGGCTGGCCGGCCACAAAGCAGCGGCGCGACGCGCCCAGCTCGGCCAGCGCTACGTCGAGCACCAGCTCTACTTTCTCGGCGGGCACCTTCACGCCGCCGGAATTTATCACAAAATCGGCCCGGCCCAGCCACTCAAACGTATGGGCATCGAGCAGATTCACCTGGTCGTTGGTGATGATGAGTTGGTCGTCGGTAACGTCGCCGCGCAGGGTCAGGCAGCCCCGCTCGTCCTGCCCCGCCGCAATGCCGCTGAACACCCGGAAACTGGAACTGGCCTCGGGCCCGTTGAGGCGGCGCAGGGCCACGTGCGAGCAGGTTTCGGTCATGCCGTAGGTGAGGTACACCGGCACCCGCAGCGGTTGCAGCTCCTGTTGCAGGCTCGTGTCGGCAGGTGCCCCGCCTACCAAAATGGCTTTCATGGCGTTGAGGCGCGGGGCCAGGCCGGCCGCCAGCACGGCTTTGAGCTGCAAGGGCACAAATGCCGCAAAGTCAAACTCTGCGTCCGCGGCCACCAGTGCAAACGGGTTGGCCTGGGGCTCCACAATGGTCAGGTGCATGTTGCGTTCCAGGCCGCGCACCAGCATCATCATCCCGCCGATGTACTCGCAGTTCAGGCACACCAGTGCCCGGTCGCCGGGGCCGAGGTCGAAGAAGTCGCCCGTGCGGGCGGCCGAGGCTTCCAGCTGCCGTCGCCGCAGGGCAATGGGCTGCGGCGCGCCCGTGGAGCCGGAGGTGGTGAGCCCAAATTCCTGGGTGCCGTTCAGCCACTGCCGCACCAAGTCCAGCACCTTGGCCTCGTAGCCATTCACGGGCACCGCGAGCTGGGCCGGGTATTGCCGAATGGCGGCGTAGGTAAACTCGCGGCCGTTGAGGAGGAGGGACGTAGGAAGGGAAGCAGGCATGACGCAAAGCTAGCGGCCCGGGTTCTTACGTAAAGGATACGCTTTACTGTTTAGGTAACGTTTTCTGTGTTTGAACCTGTTTAATAAGTCTCCGCACGTCATGCTGAGCTTGCCGAAGCATCTCTAACGCAATACTAAATTGAATTAGTTGCGCGGTAGAGATGCTTCGGCAAGCTCAGCATGACGCCCTGTTTTATTAGGCGTACTTCCCAAATAGCTCCTTTATAAAGTTGTGATATTTGAAAAATGTCAGTTTCAATTAAACACAAAAGTAAAATAGCGATTTAAAAACCGAGTGCTTAACGTCCAGCTATAATTTTATAAACACAATGTTAGCCGCCGTTTTTACTCCATATGCAGTTCGAATTCCCAGTCTTCTAAATCGTCTATAAATCCCTCTAAATAATATGACTTTATATATCGTATTACTCTTTCTCTTGCAAATTCAGAGTTGCTAACCTTGTTGTCGTTAAATTCAACAACATTTGTCCAAATCGCAAAACACTGTTCAGCAAAACTCGCTCCCTCGCTAATGTAATGCTTGTAAGAAATTCCTTTGACAACTTCTGTTTTAATAAGCCATTCTGTAAACAACTTAAAATCGCTCGAATAGCCTGGAACAGTCGCTACGTAATTTGTCTCCCAACTCTCAAACGTTGAAAGTTCTTTATCCTGTTTATATAAACTACAAATAAATTTTCCTAATTTTTTGACGTTGGGCCAATCAAGATTTTGGGCTGTTTCTTGATTAATAAAAACACAAGCAGTTTTATAAAATAATTCAGGCTCATTTTTTAATACCTCATGGTATTGTCCGTCAAATGTTTGTTCTACTAAATCGAAGTCAAGTGTTCCATTCACTAGGTAGTAAATGAAATGCCTAACACTTGATTTCTGTCTAATTGATAATACGGGCATAAAATGGGTGCTAACATTTCGATTACCGCTACTCAGCGGCACTGCAAGTAGCGGTAATCCATCCATAGTAAGCCACTCGATAGCTTAAAACAAGCCAAATAGGGTGGGATTACGCAACTGCTACGCGATGTCAACGGTTTGGCTGCGCAGGCCCTATAGTTGCTCTACGATTTCTTTCTCTTCTTTAGCTGTTCTGCAATAAATCGGTCCGTCATTTTCTCCAGTATTGAGAGCGTGACGGTGCCGTTGGAAAGCACCATGTCGTGAAAAGCGCGGACGTCAAACTTTTCCTTTAAAGCCGCTTCAGCTTTCTTCCGCATTTCCTTGATTTTCAGCTCGCCCATTTTGTAGGCCAGCGCCTGCCCCGGCCACAGAATGTAGCGGTCTACTTCGGTGTTCACCTCGTGCAACGAAAGCGCCGTGTTGTCGGCCAGGTAGCGCACGGCTTGCTCCCGCGTCCAGCCCTTGGCGTGAATGCCCACGTCAATCACCAGCCGGCAGGCCCGCCACATCTCATACGTCAGCCGGCCAAACATACTGTATGGACTCTTGTACAGGCCCATTTCGTGCCCCAGGTACTCGCTGTACAAGCCCCAGCCTTCGCCAAATGCATTGATGTAAAGGCGCCGCCGGAACTCGGGCAGCGTGGTCAGCTCCTGCGTGAGGGCCTGCTGCAAGTGGTGGCCGGGCACGGCCTCGTGCAGCGTCAGGGCCTCGAGCGTGTAGAGCGTCCGGCTGGGCAGATTGAAGGTGTTCACCCAATACTCGCCCGCCCGCTTGCCCGCAATCGGCGCCCCCGAATAGCGGCCGGAGGTGTAATTCGGCGCTAGGTATTCGGGCACCGGCACCACCGTAAACGGCTGGCGCGGCAGCCGCCCAAATAGCGCGGGCAGCTTGCCTTCAATGGTCATGGCGATGTAGGCGGCTTCCTTCAGCAGCTCATCGCCGGTTTTGGGGTGGAATTGCGGGTCGTTACGCAAAAAATAGATGAACTCCTGGAAGCTGCCTTTGAATTTCACTTCCTGAATCACCTGCTCCATTTCGGCTCTGATGCGGGCTACTTCCACCAGCCCAAGCTGGTACACTTGCTCCGAGCTGAGGGCCGTGGTGGTGTAGTGGCGCACTCGGTTTTCGTAGTACGCCGGCCCGTTGGGAAACTGATTGGCGCCCAGCGTGGTGCGGGCCTTTGGCAGGTATTCCTGGTCAAAAAACACCTTGATTTTTTGGTAGCTGCTGATGACATCTTTGGTAATCACCGCCTTGGCTTGCGCTTGCAGGGCCGTCCAATCTGCCTCGCCGATGGCCGCCGGCTTTTTGATAAAGGGCTTCCAGAAAACCGATTTTTCTGGCGCATCCACCACGTGTTGGGCGTAGCTCGACTCGTAGCCGAGCATAACTTCCTTCGGTTGACTGATGCCCACGGCCAGTCCGGCGCGCATCAATTGTACGTTTTCATTCACAAACCGCGGAATGTCTTTTAGCAGCAACAGGTACTGCTCGGCGTCTTTTTTGGAATTGATGTTGGCATTGCCCCGCGCAGCCAACCGGGCGTGAAACCCCGCATCCGTGAGCAGCGGATTTAGATAAGATTTGTATTCATAATCAGCCAATTCGTCCTGCACTTCATGGCTCAATAATTCCAGGTTGATTTCATCCTGAAACGACAGCGTCTTCGGGTTTATCGCCTTCAGACTGGCGTCAATTTTTTTGAAGAAGACGTGCCGCGCCGCGAAATCACTCTCCTTAAAAGAGCCCAGCGGGTGGGCACTGCTGCTGTCGCGCTTGCGCGCCTGGGCCTCAAACTCCCGGATGCTGCTCAGCGCCCCCGCAATGTCTTTCTGGACTGCCGGCTGCTGCGCCCAAACCCCCGGCGCGAGCAGAAAAAAAGCCAAAGTCAGCAGTAAAAAAGGTTTCATGGGTATTGCTGTAAAGCTGGGTAGGAAATCGGCAGCTAGCCGGTGCGGCCGACAAAGAAACGTTAGCTAAGCAGCCAGCGCTGATAAGTGACGGCGGTGGGCGTTAGGCGCCAGCACAAGGCCACGAGCATCGCCCCAGCGGCGATGAGGTCGAAGGGCTTGTGGGTGAGTACGTAGGAGGCCAGCAAGGGCAGTGGCACGAGCGCCAGCAAGCTGTTGCGTAGGAAGATTCGGCCCTGGTAAAAGCGCAGGTTGCCCTCGGGCGGGCGCCGCAAGTTGGGCTGCATGCGCCGGTAAAAGGCATAGAGAACCAGCCCTGCCGCGAGCAAAAGCGCGACGAGTAGCAGCAGCACGGGCCAGGTAGCCAGGCGGGGTTCCAGCGTGGGGCCCACCGCGGTTCGGGGACCGGCCAGCAGCACCACGGCCCCCATCACGAGGCCCTGCACCGGGTAATGCAACCAGTGCTGCCACCGAAGGCGGCGAATGGTGCGGCGAAAGTCGGCATCCGTCATAGCAGGCAAAACAAGGAGGCCTAAGTTAAACGGCTAAACTTAAGGCGACTCGTTATTTTGCCGCTGGCGGAAGGATTAGCGGGCGATAAAATCTCAGCGGCCCAAACAGGTATTCAAAGAGCCTGGCAGGTGAATTGAACGCGTCCGGCGCTACCGGTCGGCCAACTTGAAACTAGCCTCTTGCACGTCGCGCGAGTTGCCTCCCACAAATACCTTGAAATCGCCGGGTTCGGCTACAAAATTCAGGTCGTTGTTGTAGAACTTCAGGTCGTTGGGCGCGATGCGGAAGGTGAGGGTTTTGCTTTCGCCTTTCTTCAGCATCACCTTCTGGAAACCCTTCAATTCCTTGACGGGGCGGCTGATGGAGCCCACCACGTCGCGGATATAAAGCTGAGCCACTTCCTCGCCGTCAAACTGGCCGGTATTCTGCACGGTCACTTTTACTTCCAAGGTTTCGGTGGGCGAAATCATGGTTTTGCTGAGCGTAGGCTTGCCGTAGCTGAACGTAGTGTAGCTCAGGCCGAAGCCGAAGGGGTAGAGCGGCTCGTTGCTCACGTCGAGGTAGCGCGACTTGTACTTGTCGAGCTTGTCGGTACCAGCGTAAGGCCGCCCGGTGCTCTTGTGGTTGTAGTAGAGCGGCACCTGGCCCACCACCTGCGGAAAAGTAGCCGTGATTTTGCCCGACGGATTGTAGGCTCCAAAGAGCACATCGGCGATGGCGTGGCCCGCCTGCGTGCCCGCAAACCATGTTTCGAGGATGGCGTCGGCGTTCTGGTTTTCCCAGCTTAGGGTAAGCGGCCGGCCATTCATGAGCACCAGCACCAGCGGTTTGCCGGTTTTCTTCAGCGCCTTGAGCAACTCGAGCTGCTGGCCGGGCAGGCCGATGTCGGCGCGGCTGGCGGCTTCGCCGGTCATGCCCTGGCTCTCGCCCACCACGGCCACCACCACGTCGGCGCCCTGGGCCACTTGCACGGCTTCGCGAATCATCTCTTCCGAAGAGCGTTTGTCTAGCTCCAACTCGCCGCCGTGGGCATTTAGGCGCTCCAGCATCTGGGCATCGTCGGCGATGTTGGCACCCTTGGCGTAGGTGATTTTCAGGCCGGGGGCAGCGGCGCGCAGGCCTTGCTCTACCGACACGGCCTGTTTCCAGTCGCCGGCGCCGCTCCAGTTGCCAATCACGTCGCGCTGGCGGTTGGCCAGCGGGCCGATGAGAGCCACCGAGCCAGTCTTTTTCAGGGGAAGAGCGTTGCGCTCGTTCTTCAGCAGCACCAGGCTTTTGCGGGCAATGTCGCGGGCTGCGGCAATGAATTCGGGCTTCATTAGGGTGCTGGTGGCGCGTTCCTGGGTCACGTTGCGGTAGGGGCTCTGGAACAAGCCCAGCCGGTATTTGGCCTCCAATATGCGGCGGCAGGCGGCATCGAGCTGGGCCTTGCTCACGGCCCCGGACTTTATGTTCTGGGCCACATTTTTCAGGAAAATCTCGCCCACCATGTCCTGGTCCACGCCCGCATTCAGCGATAGGGCCGACACCTGGGCGTCGTTGCCCACGCCGTGCGCCACCATTTCGTTGATGGCCGTGTAGTCCGTTACCACGAATCCTTTAAAACCCCACTGGCGGCGCAGCAGGTCCGTCATCAGCCATTTGTTGCCGGTGGCGGGTACGCCGTTGATGTCGTTGAAGGACGACATGACCGAGGCCACGCCGGCGTCGATGGCCGCTTTGTAGGGCGGCATGTATTCGTTGTACATACGCTGCCGGCTCATGTCGGTGGTGTTGTAGTCGCGGCCGGCTTCGGCGGCGCCGTAGAGGGCAAAGTGCTTTAGGCAGGCCATCACCGAGTTGTCTTTGGTGAGGTCGTTGCCGGGGCCTTGGTAGCCGCGCACCATGGCGCGGGCAATGCTGGAGCCCAGGTAGGGGTCTTCGCCGGCGCCTTCGGCAATGCGGCCCCAGCGGGCATCACGCGCAATGTCGACCATGGGCGAAAACACCCAGTTGAGGCCATCAGCCGTCGATTCTTCAGCCGCGATGCGGGCGCTCTGTTCCACGGCGGCCATGTCCCAACTGGCCGAAAGGCCCAGCGGAATGGGGAAAATGGTGCGGTGCCCGTGAATGACATCGTACCCAAACATGAGCGGAATGTGCAGCCGTGACTCCTTCAGGGCTATTTCCTGCAGCTTACGCACGGCGATGGGGGTGAAGGTGTTGAACACGCCGCCCACCAAGCCCTTGCGAATGTTGGCGTCCACGTCCTTGCTCACCACCGGCCCGGTCACGTCGAACCCCACCGAAACCAGATTCAGCTGGCCGATTTTTTCGTCCTGCGTCATCTTGCCCATCAAGTCGTCGATGAAAGCTTTCATCTTTTGGTCGGTGGAATTGGAGGCGGGAACGGGCTTCTTTTGGGCCTGGGCAGCAGGGGAGATGGCGAGGCCAAATGCGAGAGCAGCAGTGAGCGAAAGTGACTTCATAGGGAGCTGAGAGTAAGCGGAAGGTCGGAAAGGAAATAACGTCATGCAGAGCGCAGCGAAGCATCTCGCGTGCTCTAACTAATTAGTGGTGGCCCGCGAGATGCTTCGCTGCGCTCTGCATGACGTGTAGGTGTTTTTCGATTTTTACTTCGCCAGCGCTACCGGCGTGCGGGTTGAGACCCCGTTTTCGTTGATGGCTTCGATGGTGAAATAATAGGGCCGGTCTTTGTCCATGCCTTTGAAGTAATACTCGTTGGCGCCGTGTACCATGATGCAGCTGTAGAGCTTGTCGGGGGCAAGGCCAGTGTAGATGTTGTAGGCGTAGGCATTGGCTACTGGAGCCCATTTTAGCCAGGCGCTGCGCTTGTCTTTTTCAGTGCGCAGCACCACGAAATTTTTGACGGACGCAGGCTTCGTGCCACTGCCAAGCCCGAAGATGCGCAAGCCGCTGAGGGCAAATTTGCCGGTGGGCATGTGCACGTTTTCAAGCTTGATGAAGCGAGTTTTTACGGGCGCGGGCAGTTCGATATAGTCGTGCGGGACGTCAGTTTTGTTTCGGCTTTTATCTACTAATAGCTTCCAGATTTTGCCATCCAGTGAGCTGTAGAGCTTGTATTGGTGATAGACGCCTTTGGATTTGCCCAGAAATTCGGCGTCTTGGTCGGCGTAGTTGATTTGGATGGCCCGCACGGTGCTCACGCTGCCGAGGTCGGTCTGAATGAACTCGCCGGGGTTGCTAGTGGCGGCGCTCCAATAGGTCTTGATGTTTTCGTCGACGGCGTAGTTGGGCAGGTTGCCGCCGAGCGTGCTCGACACCTGCACCGGGCGCTGGTAGTTGAGCAGCATCCAGCCCGTGAACTTGCTCTTGGCGTGGTCGGCCGGGCCGTTGGGCAGGTAGTGTGGATAGTCTCCGAAAGTAGTGTTGGTGTAGAGCGTGCCGTCGGCGTCGAAGCCGGCGGGCCACAGGCCCAGGCGGCGCTCGAAGTTGTTTTTGCTGGAAAGAACCACCGTCGAAACGTGCCACCAGCTGTTCCACACGTCCTGAAAGGTGTTGCCGTGGCCGGCGCCCCGCGCAAAGCCGCCGGGCTTGTAGGCAAAGGGGTTATGCGGCTGCGGCGTGAATGGCCCGAGCGGCTGGTCGGCCACCTGCACGCCATCGGCATAGCCGCTGAATTCGGTGCCGGGCGCGCCGTATTGGAGGTAGTACTTGCCGGCGTACTTGGTCATCCAGGCGCCTTCCATGAACGGGTCGAGGAAGGTGTTGTCCAGGTATTCGCCAAAGCGCTGCCAGCCGAACTGCTTGTCGTTGAGCCCAAACATCTCCTTGGGCTGCCCGATGGGCTGAAAGGTTTTGCGGCTAATCTGCTGGCCGTAGAGCGGGAATTCGTTGCTGCTGCCCCAATAGAGGTAAAGCTTTCCGTCGGTATCGAGGAAAAAGGCGGGGTCCCAGGCGCCGATTTGGAACGGCTCCACGGCCTCTTTCCACTCGTTGGCCTTGGGGTTGGTGCTCATCCAAATCGGAAAATCCTTGTTGTGCGTCGAGCCAAATACCAGCAGCGTGTCGCCGAGTACAAACACGGCCGGCGCGCACAGGTCGTCATATACCTTGTGCTGGGGCTTGAGAAAGGAGCGGGACACGAACTGCCAGTTCGATAAATCCTTGCTGTGCCAATAGCCCCACTGGTTGGTCGAAAACAGGTAATAGTCGCCTTTATACAGCGTGATAACCGGGTCGGCGGTGGCGCGGTGCCGGCCGGCGGTGGCGAACTCCGGGATGGGCGTGTAGCCGTAATCCAGGTTCAGCGGATTGCAGTAGGTACGGAGCGGGGTGGACGTAGTGGTTTTGGGCTGCGCCTGGGTGGAAAGGCTCAGCAGCGTAAGAAGACAGAAGAAACAGATGCTTCTGAGCATAATGGAATTAAAAATGAACGTCATGCAGAGCGGAGCGAAGCATCTCGCTTGTGGTAGTAATCAAAGCTGTTGCAACGATTGATTTAGCAATGCACGCGAGATGCTTCGCTCCGCTCTGCATGACGTTTGAAAATTAGGCTCATTTGGTAACCGGCTTAAGCATCGGGCTTTCAAAACCCAGCTTGGTCATGCCGCGCTGCACGTCGGGGGAGCTCATGAACAGCTTCCAAAGCAGGCCCGTGCGGTGGTTTTCTATCATGCCCACAATGGGGCCCTGGTCGATGGCGAGGTAAGATTTGGCGTACCAGTTGTGCTGCTCGCTGAAGCCATCAACGAAGCCGTACTCGCCCCAGATTTTGTCGCCTAAGTCGTAGTAAAAGTGCTTCAGCGCACGCATCGAGTGCTCCGGCGTGTAGGGGAAGGCCGAAAGCGCGGCGGTAGGCGAAATCACGCCCAAATCTTCTTTGGGATTGTGCGCGGCATAGCCTTTGTGGCTGTCGGAAGCCGTCAGGCCCCAGTTATTGGGGCCGTAGCCTTTGTACTTCTTGGGGTTGTCTACGCAGTAGGCGTAGTTGATGAGCGTGTGGTTCTGGTTTTGCTGCCAGTAGTCGGCGTACTGGTCTTTGAGGCCGTGGGGGTTGATGCCCAGAAAAGAATAGTGCGTGAAAAACAGCGGTCCGCCCAAGTCCGGGCCCAGCGGCAGCTTGACGCCATAGTACTCCTTGCCGTTTTTAAACTCCGGCCCCACGGCCCAGCCTTGGTCGTACACCGGTTTTTCGATGGCGTATTTGGGCGAAGACGCGGCCAGCACGTAGGTAATCAGGCACTCGTTCCAGCCGTGAATCTGGTGGTTCATGCTCCAGCCGTTGTTGGGGCTCCAGTGCCAGTACAGCACGTTTTGGCCGCCCTGGGTTTGCCAGTTCCACTCCACGTTTTCCCACATCCAGAGAATGTGGTTGCGCACGTCGCGCTCAATGGGCGTATCGCCGGTGAAGTACTGGCGGGCACAAATCAGGCCTTCCATCAGGAATGACGTTTCCACAATGTCACCCCCGTCGTCCTTGGCGCCAAAGCGAATGACCTTGCCCGTAGCTCCGTCCATCCAGTGCGGGAACACGCCGTGGAACTGGTCGGCTTTCTCCAAAAACCGCACGATTTTGTAGATGCGCGTGGCGGCCTGCTCGCGGGTTATCCACTTGCGGTCGGCGGCCACGATGATGGCCATGATGCCGAAGCCGGTGCCGCCGGTGGTCACCACCTCGTTGCCATAATCATAGGCCACGTTGCTGCGCTCGCGCGACATGCCCGATACCGGGTGCCCAAAGTCCCAGAAATACCGGAACGTCTGCTTCTGCACCAGGTCCAGCAGCTGGTCGTCGGTGAGGTTGCGGGGCCGCTTGGTGGCGTCGAAGGCCACCTTCTTGACCGGGGCTTTTTTAGGTGCGGGCTTCGGCTGGGCCTGGAGCAAGCCAGGCAATAATAGCAGCAGGAGAAGTAAGGGTTTGGTGCTCATAAGAATCATATAGAGACCGTCATGCTGAGCGCAGCCGAAGCATCTCGCGTGCATTAGCTAACTAATGCCTTTGCAACGATTGAGTTACTGCCACACGCGAGATGCTTCGACTGCGCTCAGCATGACGGTCTTTTTAATTCAGGAAATTCCAACGGCTTAATAACCGGGGTTCTGCGTTAGGCGGCCGCCGCTCAGGTCAATCTGCGGCTGCGGAATGGGGTAAATCTCGTTCTTGCCCTTGGTGAACGTTTTGCCCTGCGCTGCGAAAATGGGCACGATGCGGCCTGGCTGCACGCTTTCTTGGCGCACAAGGTCGAAGAAACGGTCGTGCTCCAGGGCCAGCTCTACCCGGCGCTCCTGCCAGATGTTAGCCAGCGTGGCGGGCTTGGCGCCGAGGCCGGCGCGGGTGCGCACGGCGTTCAGGCTGGTCGTGGCCGCGGCTGTGTTGCCCAGTTGCAGGGCCGCTTCGGCATTGATGAGCAGCACTTCGGCGTAGCGCAGAATGCGGATGTTCTTGGGCAGGAAGTCGTTGTTGCCGCAGTTCGGTTCCTTGGTGCGGCTGTGGTAGGCCTTGTAGCTATAGCGCAAGCCCTCCACCGAGTCCTTGCTCGGAATGCGGAAGCCGTCCCAGAGCACCGTGCCCGTGGAGCGCTGCCCGGCCGGAGCCGTGGGCTGAATGAAGATGATGCTGCCTGCCCGGCGCACGTCGTTGGGCTCGTAGGCATCGGCCAGCTGCTGGGTGGGGGTGTTGAAGCCGAAGCCCAAGTCGGCCCAGCCGCCGCGGCCGCCGGAGCGCGGGCCCTGGCTCACGGTGTACAGCTCCACGGCCGAGTTGTTGCACGCCGCGTTGATGCCCGTCTGCACCTCAAACACCGATTCCGAGCTGTTGGCGCCCACCACGCGCCAGACATCGGCGTAGGTGGGGTAGAGGGCGTAGGCGCCCGAAGTGCCCTGGATAATCTCGTTGGTCAGCTCAAATGCTTTCTGGTAGTTTTTCTGGTAGAGATATACCTTGGCCAGCATGCCCTGAGCGGCGGCTTTGGTTGCGCGGCCGGTTTCGGTGGCACCCTTGATGGGCAGGTTGTCAACCCCAAATTGCAGGTCGTCGATGATGAACTGGTAGATTTCTTCGGCCGTGGCCCGCTGCTGAAATTCGGGGCTGTTGATTTCCGACGCCAGCGGCACGCGGTCGAGCTTGGGCACACCCCCAAACAGGCGCACCATGTTGAAATAGAAGTACCCGCGCAGAAAGCGAACCTCCCCCAGCAAACGGTTTTTCACGGCATCCTCGGCGGGGCTCAGCGGGATTTTATCCAGCGCCTGATTGGCACGCGAAATGCCCTGGTAGTAGCCGTTCCAGGCGTTGTTGATGTTGCTGTTGGTCGAAGTCAGCGTGAAATTGTCGACCTGGGCGGCGTCGCCGTAGTCGTTCGGCGTGCTGCCTTTTTCGGAATCATCCGAAGCAATGTCGGTGAGAATGACGAACTGCAAGCCGTGCACATCGGGACCGAAGCCGCCGAGGTACATGGAGTTGTACACGCCGTCAACCAACTTTTGGGCAGCCGCCGGGTCCCGGCGAATGGCGTCTTCGCTGAGCTGGCCCTGAGGCGCTACATCCAGGAAATCTTTGCAGCCGCTGGCCACGGCCAGGGTTAGGGCCAGCGCGGCCGTGCCGGCGCGGCGGGGAAAGGCGGAGGCGGAGAAAAACGTTTTCATCGGCGTGCGTTATTTAAAGTTGACGTTCAGCCCCAGCGTGATGGTGCGGCTAGTGGGGTAGGTGGTGGCTTCGATGCCCGAATCGAGGGGGCCGCCGGCCAGCTCCGGCGTAAAGCCGGTGTAATCGGTAATCGTGAACACGTTTTGGGCGGCGGCAAACACGCGCACCGACGCCAGACGCGCTTTTTCCAGAATGGCAGTGGGCAAGGTGTAGCCCACCACCAGGTTGGTGAGGCGCAGGTAGTCGCCTTTCTCCAGGAAATACGTCGAGTTCGGCATGCCGTTGGTCAGGGCCTTGGGGTTGGTGTTCGAGGGGTTGGTGGCCGTCCACCGGTCGTTGGCGAAGCTGGCTTCGATGTTGTCGGTGTTGGTGGTGCGCAGCTGCTTTTTGGCGTTGTACACCTTGTTCTTCAAGTTGCCCGAAAACACAAACGAGAAGTCCACGTTGCGGTAGTTCACCCCGCCGTTGATGCCGAAGTACACGGGCGGCTGGTACGAGCCGAAGTAGCTGCGGTCCTTGAGGTCAATTACGTTGTCGCCGTTGATGTCGGCGTATTTCAAGCTGCCGATTTCGCGCGGCCCCACGGTGGAAGTGGGCGAGCTGGCGATTTCGTCGGCGGTTTGGTACACGCCAATGGCGTCGAGCAGGAAGAAGCTGCCAGCCGCCACGCCGTTGTCGGACCGCGTCACCAGGTTGGTGCCGCCAAACAAGGCCTGCCCGCCGTTGAGGTTGGCAATGCGGTTCTTGTTGAAGGTCACGTTGGCGCCGATGTTGTAGGTCCAGTCGGGGCTGCTGCCAATGGCGGCGCGCCAGTTGAGGGCCGCCTCTACACCGCGGTTGGTGATGTCGGCCGCGTTGGTGATGTACTGGTTTTCGGGGTCGCCGAAGATGGCGGGAATGTTCACCGGAATCAGGGCATCGGAGGTGCGCTTGTCGTAATACGTCAACTCGCCGGTCAGGCGGTTGTCGAGGAAGCCGAACTCGATGGCGGCGTCGTACTCCGTGGTGGTTTCCCAGCGCACGTCGCGGTCCTTAATCTGGCGAATGGCGGCGCCCAGTACCGGCTGCCCGTTGATGACGTAGGGAATGTTGGCGTCCGCCGTCAGAATATAGGAGTCGGCCGGAATCTGGTCGTTGCCGAGCTGGCCGAAGCTGGCGCGCAGCTTCAGGAAATTCAGCGTGCTGTTGTCTTTCAGGAAGTTTTCTTCTGAAACCACCCAGCCCAGGCCCAATGAGGGGAAAAAGCCGAAGCGCTGGTCGCGGTTGAACTTCGACGTGCCGTCGTAGCGCAGGTTGGTGGTGAGCAGGTAGCGGTTGTTGTAAGCGTAGTTGATGCGGCCCAGCAGCGACAAGCGCCGGTCTTTGGCGGCCGAAGCGTTGTTTTCGGCCGTGTTGGGGTCGCCGGTGTTCAGGTACCACTGGTCGGGGTCGGCCGATACGTTTTTGCGGATGCCCGAAAACTCGCTGCGCAAGCCTTCTTCCACCACGTTGCCCACCAGCAACGTCAGGTTGTGCAACTCGTTGAAAGTGCGCTGGTAGGTGGCGGTGTTTTCCCAGAGGTAGCGGTAGGCGCCCACTTGGGTCACGGCCAGGTTGCTGCGGTCGTTGCGTTGGTTGCCGCCCGTGGTGATGAACGTGCTGCCGTCGTTGCGGTACTGGAAGTCGTACACGCGGCGGTTGTCGGAATTCAAGTCCACGTTGATGGCCGAGCGCAACGTCAGGCCTTCTATCGGCCGCAGGTCGATGCCGATGTTGCCCTGCAAGCGGTTTTCGAGGGATTTGTTGTCGTTTTTCTCGATGTTCAGCACGGGGTTGCCCACGTTGCCAAAGGCCGAGGTGTTGCCGTACAAGCCGTTTTCTTTGGCTCGAATAATCGGGGCGGCGCGGTAGGCGTTGCCGTAGGCCGTGCCGATGTTCACGTCGCGCGTGTCGGCGTGGCTGAACGAAGCCTGCGAGCTAATCGTCACCTTGTCCGACAGGTTGAACGAGGTGTTGGAGCGCACCGTCAGGCGCTTGAACTTGTTGTTGATGACCGTGCCATCGTCCTGCAGCAAATTGCCCGAGAAATAATAGCGCACGCTTTCCGTCGCGCCCGATACCGCCAGGTTGTGGTTTTGGTAGGTGCCGCGCTGCAAAATTTCGTCGTACCAATCGGTGGAACCCGTGAAGGTCGGAATCACCGTAGACGGCGAGGTGTCTTTGAGGTAGTTGACGTACTGCGTGGCATCGGCCATGTCCACTAGGCGGGCGGCTTGCTTGAAGCCGGCCGTGCCGCTGTAGCTCAGCATGGGCTTGCCCAGCGCGCCTTTTTTGGTGGTCACGATAATCACGCCATTGGCCCCGCGCACGCCGTAGATGGCGGCCGCCGAAGCATCTTTCAGCACGTCAATGCTCGCAATGTCGGCATTGCTCAGGTTGCGGATGTCGGTGGTTTGCACCCCATCTACCACGTACAACGGCTCGGCGCCGCCAAGCAGCGTGCCCGTGCCCCGGATGCGCACCTTGGGCTGCGAGTTAGGCGTGCCGTCGCTAATGATTTGCACGCCGGCAATCTTGCCCTGCAGTGCTTGCGTGGGCGTTTGCACCGGCTGGTTCACAATTTCGGCGCCGTCTACGCGGGCTACTGCGCCGGTCAGGTCTTGGCGGCGCTGCGTGCCGTAGCCCACCACCACTACTTCGCTCAGGGCTTTGGCATCGGGCACCAGCGCCACGTTGATGGTCGTTTGGGTTCCCACCACCACTTCCTGCGAGGTGTAGCCCACAAATGAGAACACCAACGTGGTGTTCTCGGGCACGGAGATGGTGAACTTGCCGTCCATATCGGTCTGGGTGCCATTGCTGCCGCCTTTGATGACGACGTTCACGCCGGGCAAGCCCACGCCTTTCTCGTCCACCACCCGGCCGGTGACTGTTGCATCGGCAGGTGCCGCGGGTGCCACCGGCGCCGCCACGGGCCGCAGAATGATGGCATCGTTGATGAGCTTATAATTGATTTGCAGCGGCTCCAGCAATTGGCTCAGCAACTGGGCCAAGGGCTGGCCCACGGCATTCACCGATACGCGCCGGTTGGCGCCGATGAGCTGCCGACTGTACTGAAAGCGCACATTGGCCTGGTTTTCCAGCTTGCTCAGCACGGTGGCCATGCGTTCCTCTTTTGCCTGCAGCGTAATGAGCTGGTCTAAAACGGGCGGGGCTGCCGAGGCCGCCGCCGATGTGATGCTGCCCAGCAGGCACAGCAGCAGGGCCGGAAGCAGTGCCAGGCGCCGGAAGCGTGGCAGCAGTGGCGGGAATTGTAATCGAATGTTCATAAGGAAATGGGTAAGGTGGGTGGGAATCACTCTTGGCCGGCGGGCCTCAAACGGAAAGTCCAATGTACCGGAGTGCGCTGAAGCAGCCATAGCAGGAGCCGGAATCGATTGCGGAATTTAGAGCATTTATGAAAAGGGGAGAAGGTTGCTCGGCTACTCCGCCGCGCAGGGTTGGCTGGTGAATAAAATTCGGCCATCGGCCTGCTTATAGGATGCGCCCAAAGCCTCGCAGATGATATCCAGCTTGGTGAAAAGCGGCTCGTCGGCCAGCCTCAGGTTGAGCGTGCAGTGGCGCAAGCCCGCCGCATCGTACTCAATGGCTACGCCGTACGCTTTTTCGAGCGCCGTCAGAATTTCTGCCACCGGCCGGTCGTTGAAAACAAATGGCTGGGGCGCAAGCAGCGCCGGTTGGGCCATCACCTCGCGGCGCAGCTGCTGGCGGCCGGCCGAGTAGACGGCCTGCTGGTTGGGCAGCACCACCAGGCTGGCTGCGGCAGCACCGGGCACCGCAACCCGCGGACTCACCCGCACCCGGCCCGTGCGCACCTGCACCTGGGCTTCGGACTGCCCGGCAAAAGCCTGCACCCGAAAGCTGGTGCCCAATACCGTTGTCACCACTTGGTCGGTGTATACCAGGAAGGGGTGGGCCGCGTCGTGAAAAACATCGAAAAATG
Source organism: Hymenobacter jeongseonensis (assembly GCF_015694725.1). Taxonomy (GTDB): domain Bacteria; phylum Bacteroidota; class Bacteroidia; order Cytophagales; family Hymenobacteraceae; genus Hymenobacter; species Hymenobacter jeongseonensis. The sequence goes on from NZ_JADQDQ010000003.1 coordinate 113,428, forward strand.
CCTCGCCCGTCAGGTAGACCTTCCGCTGCGCCCCGGAAAATGCGCGAGGGTATTTCAGGGAACTGGCCGGCGCCAGGGTAATGATGCTGCCGTCGGGCAAGGCCACGCGGGCAGAACGGGAAGTGGGGTTGGCCGCCACAACCCAAGTGGCATTACGTGGCGCAGTAGCTGATTGCCAAATAGCAATGGTGGCTGCCGGGCCGCCACCGTTGAAGAGTGCCAAAATGCCCACTCCCAACGCAAATAGGGCTGCTGCTGCCCACTTAACTCCGCCCGAGGGCCACAACGTACGGGCCGCCGAAACGGGCGGAATGTCTGCCGCTTGCTGGGCAATTCGTTGCCAAACCGTGGCAACCAGCTCGGCCTGTTCTTCGGCGGTGAGGCCCAGCTGCCGCTCCGAGCCGAGGCTTTGGTACCAGTGCTCGATGCGCTGTTTTTCCGTGGGCGTGCAGTCGCCTGTTTGGTAGCGATTCAACAGCGCATGGAATTCGGCTTGCGACATATGGGGGCCACCATAAGGGTGCTGGCTTAATAGTCAGTTACCGGCCGCAAACCCCTAAGCCTCCTGCCATATTAAAATCATCCAGCACTTACCTCGACGCAGTTTATTAGCCCCGGTCAAGCTTATTAATATTGATAATAAGGTATTTACACTTGAAGCAGAAAAACGGCTAGAACCAGAAATTCTTTCAGCGAAACGCGCAAATGTTTTAGGGCGCGGGTGAGATGATACTCAACTGCCTTGGGTGTCAGGCGCAGGCGCATGGCAATTTGGGGCACCGATTGGTGCTCCATGCGGCTGAGGTGGAATACTTCTTGGGTCTGGCCTGACAAACGCCTGAGCCCCGCCTTCAATGCCGTCGACAAATCCGCGGCGGCGAGGTTCTGCTCGGTACTTCGGTCCGTCTCGCTGGCCATGGCGCGGCAATACGCCTGGTAGTCGGCGTGGGTCATGCGGCTTTTTATCAAGTTAATTACCCGGTATTTAACGGCAGTTCCCAGGTACTCTTTCAGCTTTTGCACCTCCAGCGTTTCGCGCTTGTGCCACAGAGCCGCAAACAGGTCCTGGACGATTTCTTCGGCTGCTTCCCGCGAATTGATTTTCCGAAAAGCTTGCTCCAGCAGCGGAAAGCCGTAGCGGGAATAGATTTCTGCAAATGCCTGCTCATCGCCTTGGCGCAGGGCCCGTGCCAGCGCAGCATCATCCCAGGCAGCATAAAGCTTCAAGTGCTTGGAATCAGAGCTGCCAAGGTGATTCATGAACAGGGGATGAATGTGCTAGTACGTCAGCAGGCCGATTCTGTTGTAGCCGTAACCATAAGTTGAAAAGCAGCCAGAGGGTTTGAGATTTCGATGCCTAGCGCTGCTGAATACTCAAAAAAATAAGGATGCTGACTGTTTATCGGAGATTTCCCCGACGCTTTTCAAGTCCAATCACAAGTAGAATGCCCAGCGTGTAAGTGAGCATGTCCAGCCACGAGAAGGAACTGCCCAGAATCAGGCGAGCCGCTCGGGAATCCTGCAGGCCCAACTGCCTGACCAATCCAACATATTGGGAAGCTTCGACCAAATAGGCAATGGCCAGCGCCACGGCCGCCAACACAGGAGTGGGGCTCGCGATAAAGCTTTTGAGAAAACAGTACACCAGCATCACCACCAATAAATCACCGACGTAAGGGCGAATAATTCGGTCGTGAACATAAAGACCGATGACGACTTCAATCAGCAGCAGCAAAACAGTTAACAGAAAATAACCCCGGCGGAAAGTAAACTTCATAGTCACCAAGAATTGCGGGAAAACCAGCTGTCGTTATCACAAAAGAGCCTGCGGATTTCGCAGGCTCTTTTGTGATAACGACGCAGTTTAGTAATTCGACTGCGCTTCGCAGGACGCTGCTTGGCCACGTCGCTGAGGTAGTAGAGTAGAGCAGCGTGGTATTGCCAGCCAGTTTCTAGGGTTTGGGCTTTTGTGGGGGGCGAGCCTCTGGTACTAACTGAAAGTAACTCACCTTAAATTGATTATTCACCACGGCGCCTCGCACCCGGGCCTGGCGAACGGCGTTGCAGAAGCCGTCGCGAGCGTGCGCGTCGCCGTGGGAATCGATGCCGGTGCCCGTTACAAAATAAGCCCGGCCCTGGAAACGCACCGCCAAGTCACATCCTTTGCCCGGCAGTCCCAGCCGGCACTGCCCGCAGGCAGTTGCCAGCAGCAGCGTGTCGGCCGGAGCTGCCGCAACAGCAGGGGCGGTTTGAGCCTGCGCCGTGCCCGCAGCAGCGCCGGAGCCAAGCACAAATAGCAGAGGCAATATTTTTATGTTGAAAGACATAAAACGGGAGTCAGTTTTAACATAGCTAGGAGCAAGCCGCAGTGCAATTGGTTTAACGCCCCAAACGGGCCAGGGACGCACTCCGCTGAAGGATTCCGGCGCGCTTACGGAAATTTTGGAAACTTCGAGAAATCTGGCTGGCGCTTTTCCATGTAGGCGTTGCGGCCTTCCTTGGCCTCGTCGCTGAGGTAATAGAGCAGCGTGGCATTGCCGGCCAGCTCCTGAATGCCCGCCTGCCCATCCAGCTCGGCATTGAACGACGACTTGAGCATGCGCAGCGAAAGCGGGCTTTTCTGCAGAATCTTGTGGCACCAGGCCACGGTGGTTTCTTCCAGCTTATCCAGCGGCACCACTTTGTTTACCAAGCCCATGTCGAGGGCTTCCTGGGCGTCGTACTGGTCGCAGAGGAACCAGATTTCGCGGGCTTTCTTCTGGCCCACCACGCGGGCGAGGTAGGAAGCACCAAAACCGCCGTCGAACGAGCCCACGTTGGGGCCGGTCTGGCCGAAGCGGGCGTTGTCGGCCGCAATGCTCAGGTCGCACACCACGTGCAGCACGTGGCCGCCGCCGATGGCCCAGCCCGCCACCATGGCAATCACGGGCTTGGGAATGGTGCGGATGATGCGCTGCAAATCGAGCACGTTGAGACGGGGCATGGCGTCTTCGCCCACGTAGCCGCCGTGGCCGCGCACGCTTTGGTCGCCGCCTGAGCAAAAGGCCCGGCCGCCCTCGCCGGTGAGGATGATGACGCCGATGTCGGTGCGGTCGCGGCAGATGTTCATCGCCTCAATCATCTCCTGCACCGTGAGCGGCGTGAAGGCGTTGTGCACCTGCGGCCGGTTGATGCTGATTTTGGCGATGCCGCCGTGCTGCGTGAAAAGAATTTCGCGGAACTCCTTAATGGGGCTCCACTGAATGGTTTCGGACATAGAAAGTTGTCATTCTGAGCGCAGCGAAGAATCTTATCACGTCCGCGCCGCTGGGGTTACGAAAGCAAACGAAAGCAGCCGTGATAAGATGCTTCCTTCGTCAGCATGACAATTAAGAAAAAGCTTGTTTGACCGCGGCGCGGTATTCTTCGAAAAAAGCCGCGTTGGTTTTGGAGTACGTAAAGATTTCCAGAATCGCAGCTCCGCCGTTGGCTGCAAAGAAAACCGGTAGCGCGGCATCTAGTTCGGCAAACGTTGAAACCGAGAAATAGCGTAGGTTGAAATCCTTGGCCGTATTCTCGGCCGTGAGCACCTGGCGCGTCTCAAAAAACTCTTCCAGCTCGGGCTGCTGCCGCGGCCCATCAATAAGCCGGAAGATGCCGCCCCCGTGGTTGTTGAATAGCACCACGCGCAGGTTTGGCGTGGGGTAATTATGCCAAAACGCGTTACGGTCGTAGAAAAACGCCACGTCGCCAGTGAGCAGCACCACCGGACGCTCGGGCTGCGCTAGGGCAGCGCCCACGGCGGTGCTGGTGCAACCATCGATGCCGCTGGTGCCACGGTTGGCGAATACTTCGATTTGCTTGCCTTGCGAGATGCCGAGAATGTTGGCGTAGCGCACAGCCATGCTATTGGCGAGGTGCAGGGCAGTGGTTTCTGGAAGTTGCGCCAGCGTTAAATGAAAAGCCGAAAACTCGTTGAAAGGCTGAGCAGAGGCGGAAAAGAAGCCGCTCAAAAAAGCGTGCCCCTTCAATTCTTGCTCTTGCCAAACCGAAGGCGTACTTCTTTCAGTTGAAGTTGATTCCAGTGCCAGACTACCAAAAAAAGTGGCGGGCTCAACCCGAATTATTGACGTCAGGCTGCGGAAAGTATCAGCTACCGCTCCAGTGGCTTGAATGTGCCAATGAAACCGAGGGGCAGCATCCCGAAGGAACAACTTCAGGCTTTTTGAAATCAGCGACTGGCCGAAGGTGATAAGTAAATCAGGCCGGAGGTTCGCCTTTTGCTCACTGGTCAGGCCCGCAAGAAAGACATCATGTTTGCCGATGAGGCCATCTCCCATTTCATCCAAATTGGCAATGGTATCGGCTACCACCGTCGCCCCGTAGATGGCTGCAAATGCCGTCAAAGGTTGAATTAGTTGCTTATCAGCACCATGCTGGCCGGCAACCACCAAAATGTTGCTGGAAGCGAGTAGCTGCTCAACAAAAATTGAATGCGCATCACTTGACAATTCGGCGGGAAGCGCTGACTCGCGAGTGATTTTTACAGCCTTTTCATACCCAATTTCCTCACCCGCCTTCGGGTAAAACGGCTCCCGCAATGGCACGTTCACCTGCACTGGCCCGGCGGGTGCGGCCTGCGCCAGATTAATGGCCTCGTTCACGATGCGGGCCGAATGCCACTTGGCATCGGCGTGCGCAGTATCCACCGGGAATTCAAACTCACCCTTGGCGTGCGCGCCGTACAAGTTGCGCTGCCGGATGGTTTGCCCATCAAGCTGGTCTATCCATTCCGGCGGCCGGTCCGCAGTGAAAATCACCAGCGGAACGTGCTGGAAAAAGGCTTCAGCCACGGCGGGCGCGTAGTTCAAGCCCGCCGTGCCCGAGGTACAGACCAGCGCCACCGGCCGCTTCTGCGCCTGCGCAATGCCCAAGCCGATGAACGCGGCGGCCCGCTCATCAGGCACAACGCGCACCGTTAGGGCTGGGTGGCGAGCAAAAGCCAGCGTGAGCGGCGCCGAGCGGGACCCGGGTGAAAGCACCACGTCGGTAATGCCGTGTTGGGCGCAGATTTCAGCGATGTTATAAACGGCTTGCATAGGGCGCCTTGGGGTAGAATTAAAGGACTGCGGCGATGGTCTGCAATTTCATTTGCGTCTCTTGCCATTCACGCTCCGGGTCGGAGTCTACGGTCAGGCCGGTGCCAGCGTAGAGAATGGCCTCATCGGCGCGCACTTGCAGGCAACGCAGGTTCACGTAGAGGCGGGCAATACCAGGCGCGGCCACATTTACCGGTCCCAGAAAGCCACTGTAATAAGCGCGGTCGTAGCCCTCGTGCTTTTGAATGAAGTGCATGGCGGCCACCTTGGGCATGCCGCCCACCGCGGAGGTGGGGTGCAGCAGCCGCAGCATGTCGGTGCCCAGTGAGGGAAACGGCACATGTTGCAGGTTCACCTCAAAATCGGTACGAAGGTGCAGCAACTGCCCGGCAATCACCGTCCGCGGCCCGGTTTCGTGGTACTCGCGCAACCGCAGTTGCTTGAAGCAACTCACGATGTAGCGCGCCACCAAAGCTTGCTCTTCAATTTCCTTCTGCCGCCAGATGGCCGTGCGCGGGGTAACATTGGCCGTCAGCGGTTGGGTGGCAGCCAGGGCCATGGTCCGAAAAGTGCCGTCGGCGGTGACCTCGGCCAGAATTTCCGGCGTGGCGCCTAGCCACGTGCCCACGCCCGGCACGCTCACCAGCGACACAAAAGCCTGTGGGTATTTCCGGTCAAGCTCTGCAAAGGCCACGAGCGGGTCGAAGTCGGCGGGCAACGGCCGGCGGGCGGCGCGTGAAGTCACCACTTTCACCACCTCCTGGGTTTCAATGGCCTCTACGCCGGTCTGCACCAGCTGGGTGTATTCGCTTTCGGTGGCGGCGTGGGGAGCGGGCTGGGTACTGCGGTGCCAACTCAGTTCCTCAACCAGTGCGGCGCTCAGCCAAGCGGTGAGGGCCGGCACCAAGTCGCGGGCAGCCGCCGATACACCCACGATTTCGGGCTGGCTGGCATCGTACACCACATCGGCGGGCAGAAACAGCGCCGGATTCTGGTCGGAATCACGGAATGGAAAGAAGGCAAAGCCCGCCGGTGCCTGGGCATCAAGCGCCGGCGACAGCCCGGTGTAGGTCGCTTCCAATGAGCGCGCTACCAGCAGGCGCGGCGTACTAGCGCCGGGCTCCCGCCACACGGCTAGCGGCCGGCCCGTGCGCAGCGCACCGGCCACCACGTGGCGCAGCCGGCCTAAGGCATCGAGGCCCGCAGCGGCAGCGGGCCACCGCAGTTGGCGAAAGGCACCGGTATTCATCAGGTGGTTTTGGCGGGGGCAGCCGGCAGGTCAATCACGGCCATGGTAATGCGGCTGATGCACACCAGCGCGTCGGTTTCTTCGTGCGTGATGCGGATTTCCCACACCTGGGTGCTGCGGCCCACGTGCACCGGCGTCGCCCGGCCCCGCACCCAGCCATCGCGAACTCCTTTGAGGTGGTTGGCGTTAATTTCCAGACCTACAGTAGCTTGCTTAGTACGGTCAACGCGCAAGGCCGCCGCAATGCTGCCCAGCGTTTCGGCAAAGGCCACCGAAGCGCCGCCGTGCAGCAGGCCCATGGGCTGGTGGGTGCGGCCATCCACGGGCATGCGCCCTTCCACGTAGCCTTCGGCCACATCGGTGATTTCAATGCCGAGGGCATCGGCCAGGGTAGGGCGGGAGGCCGTCCAACGCTTCACTTCTTCCAAATTCATAGGGCGCGGGGCAAGGCGTGCGGAAAATGCTTCTTAAAGCAGTTTAACCGCCGATATTTTATAAAATGGGCCAACGGCCGGGGTTAAAACCTCGTACTTTGACGTATTGTTAATGCAAGAGCATGCAAAACTACCACGCAACGTGAGGCCCCGGACCATCTTCCTTCTGCGCCACGGCCAAACTGATTTCAATGTGCAAGGCATTGTGCAGGGGAGCGGCGTCGATTCGAGCCTGAACGAGACGGGCCGGCGCCAGGCTGCGCAGTTTTTTGCCGCCTACGGGCACATGCCCTTTGATAAGGTGTACACGTCGGCCCTGCGGCGCACGCAGGAATCGGTGCAGCAGTTTCTGGACCTGGGGCTGCCGCACGAGGCCCATTCTGGCCTAAACGAAATAAGCTGGGGCGTTCGCGAAGGCACCCGCATTACCATGGAGGAGGATGCCGAGTACCGCCAGGTATTGGCCGACTGGGCGGCCGGCCGCACCGGTTCGCGCCTCACCGGGGGCGAAAGTCCCGAGGCCGTGGCCGCTCGCCAACGCCCGTTTATTGAACTCCTGAAGTCCCGACCCGAAGAAGAAACGGTGCTAGTGTGCATGCACGGCCGCGCCATGCGGGTGATGCTCTGCCAACTACTCAACTATCCGTTGCAGTGTATGGAGGGCTTCGAGCACAGCAACTTATGCCTCTATAAACTGGAATTTACCGGCACGTCCTTCACTGTGAAGAACTTCCTCGACGTGTCGCATCTGCAGGTGCCGGCATAGTGCTTTTTAAAAGCTGCGTAGATTCTTTGATAAACCGGCAAAGACTGGGCAAAGATTACGTGGACCGGTTTCAATAATTGCACCCCCAATTTTTCGGGCTAATTTTGGCCTCCTCAATACAAGCGCGACAAACTGATGGCCGAAATCATAAAAATGCCCAAAATGAGCGACACGATGACCGAAGGGACCATCGCGGCTTGGCTCAAGAATGTGGGTGATAAAGTTAAATCCGGTGATATCCTGGCCGAAGTCGAAACCGACAAGGCCACGATGGAGCTTGAGAATTACGAAGACGGCACCCTGCTTTACATCGGGCCCAAAGCCGGCGAAGCCGTGGCCGTTGACGGCGTTTTGGCTATTGTCGGCAAAGAAGGGGAAGACTTTTCGGCCCTGCTGGCCGGTGCGCAGGGCGGCGCAGCCCCCGCCGCTGAGGCCCCCAAACCCGAAGCCGCCGCTGCTCCAGCGGCCGAAGCACCAAAAGCAGCTCCCGCCCCTGCGCCAACGCCCGCTCCAGCGGCACCCGCCGCAGCCGTAGCTCCAGCCGCCGCACCGGCCAATGGCAAGAAAGCCACGGTGGTGCGCATGCCCAAAATGAGCGACACGATGACCGAAGGCACCATTGCGGCCTGGTTGAAAAACGTGGGCGACAAAGTGAAATCCGGCGACGTGTTGGCCGAAGTCGAGACCGACAAAGCCACGATGGAGCTGGAGAATTACGAAGATGGCACCCTACTCTACACTGGCCCCAAAGCCGGCGAAGCCGTGGCCGTTGACGGCATCCTCGCCATTATTGGCGAAGAGGGTGCTGACATTCAGGCCCTGCTCGGTGGTACCAGCGGTGGCGCTGCCGCCCCTGCCGAAGCCCCCAAAGCAGCTGAACCTGTGCCTGTTCCCGCCGAGGCTCCTGCAGCCACGCCAGTAGCATCTGCGCCCGCTCAGCCGGCTGCGGCTGCCCCAGCCACACCCGGCGGCCGCATTCTGGCTTCGCCACTGGCCAAGAGCATTGCCAAAGAGAAAGGCATCAACTTATCCCAGGTGGTGGGCAGCGGCGACAACGGCCGCATTGTGCAGCGCGACGTGGAGAACTTCCAGCCCGGTGCTGCGGCGCCCCAGGCTGCTGCGCCAGCGGCTCCGGCTGCAGCCCCGCAGCCGGTAGCAAGTGCTCCAGCCAGCGCTCCAACCAGCGCCCCGGCTCCGGCCGCGGCGGCTACCGATGCTACTTACACCGACACGCCCGTGTCGCAGATGCGCAAGGTGATTGCCAAGCGCCTCTCGGAAAGCCTGTTCACGGCGCCGCATTTCTATCTCACGATGGAAATCAACATGGACAAAGCCATCGAAGCCCGCGTGCGGCTCAACGAGCTGTCGCCCATTAAGCTGTCGTTTAACGACTTGGTGTTGAAGTCGGCCGCTGTGGCGCTGCGCCAGCATCCGGTGGTTAACTCCTCGTGGCTAGGCGATAAAATCCGTCAGAACAAGCTCATCAACATCGGCGTGGCCGTGGCCGTGGACGAAGGACTGTTGGTGCCCGTGATTCGCAACGCCGACCAGAAAGGCCTCTCGCAGATTGCCACTGAAGTGAAGGAACTGGCCGGCAAAGCCAAAACCAAGAAGCTACAGCCCGCCGAGTGGGAGGGCAGCACCTTCACCATTTCCAACCTGGGCATGTTCGGCATCGACGAGTTCACGGCCATCATCAACCCGCCCGATGCCTGCATCCTGGCCGTGGGCGGCATCAAGCAGACGCCCATCGTGAAGGACGGCCAGATTGTGGTCGGCAACATCATGAAAGTGACCCTGAGCTGCGACCACCGCGTGGTAGACGGTGCCACCGGCGCTGCCTTCCTCCAAACGTTGAAAGGCTTGCTGGAAGACCCCATGCGCATGCTCATCTGAGCCTGATAAAGTCATTTTCAAAAAAACCAGCCCCGACCGGCTGGTTTTTTTGTGCTCAGATGAGCTAGCTTGCATTCATTGTAATACTTGATTTCCCCAATTCTACAAACACCAACTCCTCTTTAACCTGCTACTATGGCGATGAAACACAGTTTATTGCTTGCCCCAATCTGCCTTGTGAGCAGTATAGCCTGGGGCCAAAACGCTGCGCTGACCGGGCAAGTGCTGGACCCCGCCGGCCGGCCCGTAATCGGCGCCACGGTGGTGGAAAAAGGCACTAACAACGGTACCTCCACCGGTGGCGATGGCCGATTCACGCTGCGTACGCGCACCGCGCAGCCGCGCCTCGTTATCAGCTCGTTGGGCTATACCACCCAGGAGGTGGCCGGCGACGGGAGTGCCCTCAGCATCAGCCTGGCCGAAAGCAGCACCAGCCTTGATGCTGTGCAGGTGGTGGGCTCGCGCAGCGCCAACCGTTCCGTGACCGATTCGCCCTCGCCGGTGGACATCATCGACATTCGCGAAGTGACGGCCAAAACCGGCCAGCTCGACGTGAACCAGCTGCTGCAGTTCGTGGCGCCCTCGTTCAACTCGAACCGCCAAACCGGCTCCGATGGCGCCGACCATGTGGACCCCGCTTCGCTGCGCGGCCTAGGCCCCGACCAAACGCTGGTGCTGGTGAACGGCAAGCGCCAGCATCAGTCGTCGCTGGTGAACCTGTTTGGCTCGCGCGGCCGCGGCAACACCGGCACCGACCTGAACGTGATACCAGCCGCCAGCATCGAGCGGATTGAAATTCTGCGCGACGGCGCGGCGGCTCAGTACGGCTCCGATGCCATTGCGGGCGTGATTAACATCGTGCTGAAAAGCTCGGTGAAGCAGCTCACGGCCAGCGCCAACTACGGCGTTTATGACGCCAAATACCGACGCGACGACAAGAAATTTGACGGCGGCAACCTTAATGCCAATGTCAATTACGGCATTGGATTGGGCGAAAAGGGTAGCTTCATCAACGCCACGCTCGACTATAACAAGCGCGAGCACACCCAGCGCGCCAACGTGCCCTCACCCAATGGCCTGGCCCGGCGCGAATACGGCGACCCGGAAATATCGAATGCCTCGCTGTACCTCAATTCCAAGTTTGCGCTCAGCGAGAAGGCCCACGTTTACGTGTTTGGCGGCGTAAACAAGCGCAAAGGCGACGCCTACGCTTGGACGCGCTTTGCCGACGACGACCGCAACGTGCCCGCCATTTACCCCGACGGCTTCGACCCCATCATCACTAGCGACATTGTGGATGCCTCGGCCGTGGCCGGCGTGCGCACGGCGTTGGGCGAGTGGGAGTTGGATATCAGCAACAACTTCGGTTCCAACCGCTTTGAGTACGGGTTGCGCAATACGCTAAATGCGTCGTTGGGCGCGGCCTCGCCGACTTCTTTCAACGCGGGCGGCTTCCAGCTGCAGCAGGACGTGGTGAGCGTGGGCTTGACGCGCAACTACAAAACGGTGCTGCAGGGCCTCAACGTGGCGGCGGGCGCCGAGGCGCGCCGCGAGTGGTACTCTTTGTTTGCCGGGGAGGAAGCATCCTACCGCAACTACGACCCCGATTTGTCGGGCGGTTCACAGGGCTTTCCGGGCTACCAGCCCAGCGACGCCATCAAAGCCCAGCGCGATAACGTGGGTGCCTATGTAGATGCGGAGCTGAGCGTGACCCAGCGCTGGCTGCTGGCGGGCGCTCTTCGCTTTGAAAACTACAGCGACTTCGGCAGCACGCTGAACTACAAAGCATCGACACGCTACAACGTGACCGACTTCCTCACGGTGCGCGGTACCGTCAGCTCCGGATTCCGGGCGCCTTCGCTGGCGCAGATTAACTTCAATTCAACCTTTACCAACTTCATCAACGGCGACCCGGTGGAGGTGCTGCTGGCCCGCAACAACAGCGCCGTGACTCAAAAACTCGGCATTCCGTCGCTGAAGCAGGAAACTTCGACCAGCGCCAACGTGGGCTTCACCAGCCGCCTGGGTTCGTCGCTGAGCCTGACGGTGGACGGCTACTACATCAAGGTGAAGGACCGGGTGGTGCTCACGACCCAGTTTGGGGCCGACGACCCCGTGATTGGCGCCGACCTAGTGGCCCTGAATGTAGACCAGGCCCAGTTTTTCGCCAACGCCGCCGACACCCGCTCGCTGGGCCTCGACGTGGTGCTGAACCACTTCACGGCCGTTGGCACGGGCCGCCTCACCACCACGCTGGCTGCCAACTTCAACAACCTGCGCATCGACCGCGTGCAAACGTCAGGTCGGTTGGCCGGTCGCGAGGATGACTTCTTCGGCCCCCGCGAGCAGGCGTTTGTGAAGGCTTCGGCCCCGCCCTCCAAAATCAATGCGACGTTTGATTACCAAGTAAGCCGTTGGGGCGCCCTGTTGCGCTTCGTGCGTTTCGACAAGGTGACGCTGCTCGATTTTGATAACGAGGAGATGAACTACGCTTCGCGCATCACTACCGACCTCACGCTTAGCTACGCCCTAACTCCGCACCTGCAGCTGGCGGTGGGCAGCTCCAACTTGTTTGGCGTATACCCCACGCTGTTTGACCCGCAGCGCACCGAAACCGGTGGCGCCTGGGACCCCGTGCAGATGGGCGCCAACGGCCGCTTCCTCTTCGCCAAATTGCAGGCCCGCTTTTAATCGGTTTACTAGTTGTTGATTAGCACTTATCCACCGCCCGGTCTTCATGGCCGGGCGGTTTGGTTAAGCGGTACGGCGTAATTTCGCCCCTTCGTACCAGTAGCGCGGTGCTAGCGTATTAACTGCTATTTATTCAATGACCAGAATCCGTTCTACCACCGTTCTCGGCGTTCGCCACAACGGTGAAATTGCCCTCGGCGCCGACGGCCAGGCCACCATGGACAAACAGGTGGCCAAGAGCAACGTCCGCAAAATTCGCAAGCTGCAGGACGGGAAAGTGGTGACTGGTTTCGCCGGCTCCACGGCCGATGCCTTCATGCTGCTCGACAAGTTCGACGAGAAGCTGAACGCCTACGGCGGCAACCTGAAGCGCGCCGCCATCGAACTGGCCAAGGAATGGCGCAAAGACCAGTACCTGCGCAAGCTGGAAGCCATGATGGTGGTGGCCGACCGCGACGAACTACTCATCCTTAGTGGCACCGGCGACGTATTAGAGCCCGACTCCGACGTGGCCGCCATCGGCAGCGGGGCCATGTATGCCCAGGCAGCCGCGCTGGCCCTCAAAAAGCACGCGCCGCATTTGACGGCCCGGCAAATGGTGGAAGACGCCCTCCACATTGCCGCCGACATCTGCATTTACACCAATCATAATTTGATGATTGAGTCGCCTATTTAAGCTTGACTTTGAAAAAACCAATCAGACCGTCATGCTGAGCGCAGTCGAAGCATCTCTCCCGCAATACTAATTCTGATTAGTTGCGCGGGAGAGATGCTTCGGCTGCGCTCAGCATGACGGTCAACAATACAGACAATAACCCACCCCACATGCAAGTAACCAACTTCCTCCGCCACCATTTCCGCCATTTCAATGCCGCGGCGCTCATCGATGCCGCCGACGGCTACAACAAACACTTGGCCGACGGTGGCAAAATGATGATAACCCTAGCCGGCGCCATGAGTACCGCCGAACTCGGTATTCAATTGGCCGAATTGATTCGGCAAGACAAGGTGCAAATCATCAGCTGCACCGGCGCCAACCTGGAGGAGGACATCTTCAACCTTGTGGCCCACGATTTCTACGAGCGGGTGCCGCACTACCGCGACCTCACCGCTGCCGACGAAACCGCGCTGCTCAAGCGCCACATGAACCGCGTAACCGACACCTGCATTCCAGAGGAAGAAGCCATGCGCCGCCTTGAACACTCGGTGCTCAAGTTCTGGGAAAAGGCCGACAAGGCCGGCGAGGCCTATTTTCCCCACGAATTCTTCTACCAGATTTTGCTCTCTGGCGAACTGGAGCAGTACTACCAGATTGACCCCAAAAACTCCTGGATGCTGGCCGCAGCTGAGAAAAACCTGCCCATCATCTGCCCCGGTTGGGAAGATTCCACGCTCGGCAACATCTACGCCGGCCACGTGATGACGGGCGATGTGAAAAACGTGCACACCATGCGCACCGGCATCCAGTACATGATGTACCTGGCCGACTGGTACACTGCCCAGGCCACCGACGAGAGCAAAGTGGGTTTCTTCCAGATTGGTGGCGGCATTGCCGGCGACTTCCCCATCTGCGTGGTGCCCATGCTGCACCAGGACCTTGGCCGCCACGAAGTGCCGCTGTGGGGGTATTTCTGCCAGATTTCGGACTCCACCACCAGCTACGGCAGCTACTCCGGCGCCGTGCCCAACGAGAAAATTACCTGGGGCAAGCTCGGCGAACACACGCCGAAATACATCATCGAAAGCGACGCGACCATTGTGGCGCCGCTGGTGTTTGCCATCGTGCTGGGGCAGTAATTGCTGCATAGCCTAAAAAGCAAAAGAGCCTGCCGCTTATGAAGCGGCAGGCTCTTTTGCTTTTTTTTTAATGGATTTGATGAGTTTACTGCGCCCGCAATTCTTTAATTTACAGATGCAGGCAAATAGTTTAGCTTGGCTGACTCCTCTAGTTCGTCGTCAAGGTTAGCATCGAACTTGAAGGCGTACAGAAACCATTTGTCGTTAGCCTTGTAGAACTCGAATGTAAAACGCAATGGCTGACGGTCATAGCGCACTAGGTAAGATTGGAGTATAAAGCTGGACGCAATCTGACGTTTAACAATAAGCTCATATCCGTAGTATTTGCCCACGTATTCGGGAGTTAGCTTATTAATTTCATTCTTAAGCCCTTCAACTGCATCCATATTGCGCGATACCCACGGATTAGTGTTGTAAAGCTTTTCAACGGCTTTCGCCGGACCTTGCGGATAAGCTTTGAAAAAATTGGCTACTAAAATTTCGGGTGTATCCTGACTAAAAGAGTTATAAGCGAGAAGAAAAAATAGTAAAGAGAAAAAAAATGATTTTTTCATGAAATTTTGGTCAGCGTAAATTACTAATATTGGAAACCCCAAAATTCAGTCGAAATAAATGGGATTGACAAGAAGAAATGCAAAGAGTTTGACAATGTAATGTTACATACTAGGTGAATTATGGAATTATTATCCCAGTACGTGCTGGGCTAGTACCTTTTGCACGTCGTAGATATTAACCTGGCTGTTGAATTTGCGCACAATACTGGGTAGCGCTTCGCTCGATACCCATATTTTCAATTCGGCGTCAAGGTCCAGATGGCCCGCCGTTTCAATGCCAAACCGGGAAATGCTTTTGTAGGCAATGGACAGGTAGTCCGTCTTTTTGCCCGTGATGCCTTGCTTTTCAACGAGTATAAGGCGTTTGTTGGTGAAGATGAAGACGTCGCGCACCAGTTTAAAACCGATTTCGATGGCCTCGCCGTTCGCCAGCAGCACGCCGTATTCGCTGTGTAACTCGGCGGGTTGGACAACCCCCGCGTTGCCGATTAATGCAGAAAAAAAGCCCATACAGGTGAGAGAGTTGGTGAGATATCCCGCAGTATAAGAAATAGTAGATGATTCGCTAGCACGCAATTGCTCCCTTGCCGGCGCACGATGCAAATGCACGTCAGCAAGGGAGCGAATACGTTGATTCAGGTCCTATTTTTTGGTGACGCGCACATCCACGCGCCGGTTTTGGGCACGGCCCTCGGGCGTATCGTTGCTCGCGATGGGGTGCTCGGCGCCGTAGCCTTCGGCGGTTACGCGGGCGGCAGCAATGCCTGCGTTGATAACGGCCTGCCTAGCGGCATTAGCCCGCTGCGTGCTCAGAGTTTTGTTCTGCGCGGCCTGGCCGCGGCTGTCGGTGTAGCCACCCAGCTTAATAGCAGCGTTCGGGAAGGCTTTGAGAATGGCGGCAATGTTCTTCAATTGAGCCTGCGACTCCGCCGTGAGCGTGGCCTTGGCGGTGTTGAAATACACCCGGTCCAGGCTCATCCAGCCCGCGGTTTTGTCGTCGCTCACGGTTTGGTTGGCGTCGTTCAGGAAATTAAACATGCGGGCTTCTACCGAATTGTTGCCCACGTTCAGCACCGTGCCATTGGGAAGCGTGAGTTGGGTATCGGCGCCGGTGTCGTAGATATAGTTGCCGCTGGCTTCATCGAAGCGGCCGGTGGGGGCAGTGGCCGTGATGGGTGCCGTGGTCGTGGTCGTATCCGGCACTGTTTCCGTGGTGACCGGCGCGGTTGCGTCGGGCTGTTTGTCGCAGCTGCGCATAAAGTATATCAACGCAATGGCGCCTAGCAGCAGCAACACCAGCCAGGGCCAGCGGCTCGGCGAGGAGGTAGCACCACGCTCGTCGCGGGGTGAATCGCGGAAGGAGTCGCCGGCACGGTTGGCAGCTGCCGAAACCGTGCTGCCCACGTCGTGCGCGGCATTTCCCAGGCCCGCGGCGACGGTTCCCAGCCCCAGGCCCGATAGCACCGTGCCCAGGCCCGCGGGTAGTCTGCTCAGCGCCCCCATGATGCTGCCGCGCTGGCTGTTCAGGTAGGTGCGGAGGCCATTGCCGTCCAGCTTGTTTTCGGCGGTGTGCCGGCCCAGCACGCCCAGCACCACCGGCATGGCCATGCTCATCAGGCTGCTCACCGTGGACGTTTGCACGCCGGCCTGCCGGCTCACGCCTTCCACGGCCGGGGTGTAGCCCGTGCCCAGCACCGAGCGCAGAAAATCGGCGCCGCGAGCCATCAGGCCCCCATCGGCAGCGGGGGCAGGCGTGCCGCCTTTGCCCAGGCCCCTGAACAGGTTGCCCATATTGCCCAAGATGCCGCTGCTATGCGCTTGTTGTGACATGCTGAGTAATTCTTCACTGCCCCCCGGCTGTTGCGAGCGGGCAAACACACTCCCGAGCACCATGGGTACTACCCCGTGTAGCGCGGTCCCGATGTTGCTTTCGTTTTCGCCCAGGGCGGTGCTGGCTTGGCGCACGGTGTCGCCGCCGAAATACTGCTGCACAAGGTCCAATAGGTTGGTGCTCATGGTTTGGGGATTAAGGTGATTGACTCCTAAACTACGTATTATCTGTGAGGTGGTATGTTAGTGATGAGATTGTAAATGAATTGGTTAGGTGTTTTTCTATTCTTCCAAACGTGCAATACGGTCTGGTGGCGCAGGGCGTGAGCCTGGGGCGAAACCGAGGCCTCGCGGGCGAATGATACCCAAACGACTGCAGCGGCGAGCGAACGTGAAGCACCTCTGCCGCGCTCCGGCTGGTTGGCAGCACAGCATTTTATTTAGCCATTCGATTGCTACTGTTGTTTCTATTCGCGTTCCGTTTGCAGAATCCATATCCCATAACGCATTGAGCTAATGCCCACCACGCCCATACCCAAAAAAAACTGGCCCGGCAGCACGAAATCACCGCCGATTTTCAGCGGCTGGTAGTTGCGCACGTGGCCGACATTGCCACCGGCCGGGCCACCGAAATGCTGGAAATCCGAGACTTTGCCGGGCAGATCTGCATTCACCCCACGCACCTGAGCAACACCCTCAAACTAACCACGGGGCAGTCGCCGTGCACGTTTTTCGAGAGCTGCATCATGGACGTGACCCGGCAGTTGCTGCGCGACACCGCCCGTCCCGTGGCCGACATTGCCGCCAACCTGACCTTCGACCCCTCAAACTTCACCAAGTTTTTCAAGCGCTTCGAGGGCTGCACACCCAAGCAATACCGCGAGCAGGAATGGGCCCGGCACCGAACCGAAACTTCGGAAACAGTCACCATTTAAACTGAAACAGTCACCATCCGCCGGCCACGCCGCGCCCGGACCTTTGTGCCATCCTCTACAATAAATCAAACCGAACGGATGAGCATCCCCAAAATCGCCCTCATTACGGGTGGCAGCCGTGGGCTAGGCCAAAACATGGCCCTGCAACTGGCCGCGGCCGGTACCGATATTATTCTTACTTACCACAGCCGCACGGCCGAAGCGGCGGCTGTCGTAGCTGAAATTGAAGCCCTGGGCCGCAAAGCCGTGGCCCTGCCGCTGGATACCGGTAAGGTGGCTTCCTTTGAGGCCTTTGCCCAAGCCGTAACCGAAAAATTGCAGCAGACCTGGGGCCGCGACACCTTGGATTACTTGGTGAACAACGCCGGCATCGACTCCGCCGCGCCCTTCGCCGCCACCACCGAGGAAAACTTTGACCGCCTCCTGAACGTGCATTTCAAGGGCGTCTTCTTCCTCACCCAAACGCTGCTGCCGCTGCTGGCCGATGGCGGCGGCGTGGTAAATCTTTCCACCGGCCTCACGCGCTTCACCACGCCCGGCTACGCGGCCTACGCCAGCATGAAAGGCGCCGTGGAGATTTTTACCAAGTACCTAGCCAAGGAACTGGGCAGCCGGGGCATCCGGGCCAACATCGTCGCGCCCGGCATCGTCAAAACCGACTTTACGGCCGCGGCCCGCACCGCGCACCCGCAACTGGAGGCCTACATGAGCGGCAACACGGCCCTGGGGCGCATCGGCGAGCCCGGAGACATTGGCGGCGTGGTGACCTTCCTGTGTTCGGATGCGGCCCGTTGGGTGAATGCCCAACGCATTGAAGCCTCGGGCGGGTATTCGTTGTAAAATCCGTGAAACGCAAAAGCCCCGGCCGGAAAAACTTCCGGCCGGGGCTTTTGCGTTTCACGGATTATGCCATTTCCATTTCCGACACTTGCTTGGGCAGCCCCACGGCTTCAAATGCCTGACTCAGGTCCAGCATCAAATCCTGCGGGTCTTCTACGCCGATGCTGAGGCGAATCATTTGGGGCGTGATGCCCATTTCGCGCTGCTCGTCCAGCGCAATGTCGGAATGCGTCATGGTGCCGGGGTGCTCGGCCAGGCTCTCGGTGCCGCCCAGGCTCACGGCCAGCTTGATGAGCTTGAGGGCGTTGAGGAAGCGGAAGGCTTCGGCCTCGCCGCCGCGGATATCAAAGGATATCATGGAGCCGGGGGAGAGGCAGTGGCGGCGGTAAATGTCCTGCTGGGCCGAGTTGTGTTCGAGGTGGGTCAGGTAGTAGGTGCGCGCCACCAGCGGGTGCTCGCGCAGCCAGTCGGCAATGAGTTGGGCTGATTGCGCCGCGCGCTCCATGCGCAATTTCAGGGTTTCGAGGCTGCGCATGAGCATCCAGCCGGTGTTGGGGTCGCACATGGTGCCCATAAAAGTGCGCATGGCCTTGATTTCCTTCATCAGGAGCTTGCTGGCCAGGGCCGCCCCGGCAATGAGGTCGGAATGCCCGCCCAGGAACTTGGTGGCCGAGTACAGCACTACGTCGGCGCCGTGCTTGAGCGGGTGTTGGAATACTGGGCCCAAGAAGGTATTATCGACCACCAGCCGAATGGGGTGTTCGGGCGTGCCGTGCTGGCGCGCCAGGGCAGCGCACGCTTCCAGGTCCACGAGGTGGTTGGTGGGGTTGGCCGGGGTTTCCACGAATATCATGGCCAAGCGGCCCTGCTCGATGCCCGCCACTTGGGCCGTCAGCTCCTCGGGCGTGGCCGTGGGCCGGAACCCGACCGCCGTGATGCCGAACTTGGGCAGCACGTTTTTGAGGAAGAAATCGGAGCCGCCGTACACCGGCTCGGAGTGCAGCACCACATCGCCGGGCTTGAGCAGGGCCAGCAGCGTGGTGCTGATGGCGGCCATGCCACTGGCAAAGCTGGCAGCTTCCTCGGCGCCATCCCAGAGGGTGAGGCGGTGCTCCAGAATTTCCAGGCTCGGGTTGTTGAGGCGCGAGTAGATGAGGCCCATCTCCTCGTCGGGGTTGGCCTGGCGCAGGCCGTAGGCAAGTTCGAAGAACGCCTTGCCCTCTTCGGCATTTTTAAAGACGAACGTAGAGGTTTGAAAAATGGGCGGTTTGATGGCGCCTTCGCTCCAGGCTGGTGTGTAGCCGTAGCTCATCATCAAGCTTTCGGGGCGCAGGGTTTGGCCGCCTATTTGGGCGTGTTCGTGAATGGTAGGCATGAAAAATGGGTTGGGTGGGAGGGATAAACGTGCCGTGAAGGTAAGTTTTTCCGGCAGACCCTAACCTGCGCAACAAAATTCAACCGCTACTTTGAGGCGCATCAGCGTGCGCGATAAAGCGAACGCAACTTAATTTCAGGGGTAGATATTGGCCTAAGTAGGCGCTTACATTGAAGCCAAGCTCGCATTCAATTCGCTCTTTAACATCGGCCCGGAAGACGGAAATAAATTCTTCCAAATCCTGACGCGCAATGGGTTTAGGTAGGCCTTCTGCTGCCCATTCAGCGTAAAACTGAAAAGTGCCACCATGATTTATGAACGTGAACAGGTCTTTTTCCTCCGCGTCCATGCAATCATAATGAAAGTCGGTTTGCAAACCGGTTTCAAGCCAATCGTTCAGTTGCATCGCCAATTCTCCCACATTCCAACCGCCTTCGGCCAGTACGAGGTGGCGTTTAATGAAGAACTCAAAATCACCGCTAAAACTTCGAAAGGCCCATATTCCCATGGGGTGCTTGTGTAACTCTTTCTCCTTAAGGTAGTCTTGAGGGGAATTGGTTTCGAGAGGCCCTATTTTATAAGTTAGCATAATTGCGTTAGGAGCAATTCTTTTAAGAAAGCTTAATTGACAGGGGAAATGGCAGAAAAAAAGCCTTCCCGTCATGCAACGGGAAGGCTTTTTAAAGTTTCCAAGTAATTAAAAATAGAACTCAACTGCGCGGGCGCCGCAGGCGGTAGGAGTCTACCTGCTGCCGCAATACGGCCAGCAAGCTTCCGTAGCGCTGCTGTGCTTCTTTTTGACGCTCAATGACTTGAAGGCGAGTATTGATTAAGTCAGAAAAGTCCTCGATGGAGTAGGAACGTTTGGGCGCGCTGGACACGAGTTAAAAACTATAGCTATAAACAAGCAGATGCGACGGAGAAGCAGGATTCGAACTTAGCACTTAAAAACGAAATAACGGCCGCGCCGGATTCCAGATGCCCCACGGAATCATGAGCAGCACCAGGAGCAGGGCAATACCGAAGTAAGTGAACGCCTTTTTGTGCTTGAGGGTGTCGTTGCTGGCTTTCTTGGAAAGGCTGCGGCCCACCTGCGCCAGCACCGCGGCCAGAATCATCACCACCACGTGCTCCATGCCGAAGAAACGGGCCGTGGGGTCTTTCATGGCGCCGGCTTGCTTCATGGCGTTCAGGCCCCAGGGGCTGAGGCCGAAGTAGAGGCCCAGGCCCAGCAATACTTGCAAGTGCATCGAGCCTACAAAGCTGGCGCCCATGCCGTTGTCGGCGCCCACGTAGCGGCGGCAGCCGGTCCAGCCCACGTAGGCGCGGTAGATGGCGATGAGGCCGAAAACGAGCACGAGCCAGCGGGACCAGGAGTGCAAAGCGAGGAGTACAGAGTATGCCGACATGAAGGGGAAAAAGGGTGAAGAAGAAGGTGAATCCGCCCGTTGCCAAAGAAATGGACTCAGGCTAATGGCTCCGCGACCAGCTTTTTCTTGTCGCGATGCACCACGAACATAATCACGAAAAGGGAAACGTAGGGCAAAGCACACCCCACGCCAAACCAACGCCAGAAGGACCGTTCGTGGCTGTAGGCCATAAAAGCCGTCATCAGCGGCATGAAAAAGATGGGGCCCAGAATGGCAATGAGAACTTCAATCATAAAAAGCAGGGACCAGCCAAGGCTAGCCGCGGCAAAATTACGCCCTACTTGGGGCTGAAATCCGCCTGGCTGCGGCGCCTGCTCAGGGCTTCGGCAATTTGGGATTGGCCTTTTCCTCGGCCAGCTGGCTCCGGATGGCCACGAAAATGGCCACGAACATTGAAAAGAAGGGGAGTAGCAGCCCCAAGCCGTACCAGCGCCAGAACGACCGGCCGTAGCTCGCAGCTATGTAGCCCGTGATGGGGGCAAACAGCACCACGGCGCCCACCAGCACCAGCGTAATTTCCAGAAATGGCATGCGGGTTTTCGAATAGTGAGTTAGAAAACAGCTGCTTACCGGACTTTGCCGCGCTTCACCAAGTAAGCATACAGGACTTTCTCAAACGGTTCGCGCACATCAACCGGCACAAAATCGATGCGTAGCTGCCCGCAGCGCAGGGCCAGCTCCTGCTCATAGGCCGTCATAGCGGCTTGGTATTGCGCTTTGATTTGCGAAGGCTGCAACTTGATTTCCAGCCCGGTTTCCACGTCTTCGAAGATGTAGGGCCGCTCGGTAAATTCGAAATTGGCTTCCGTGGAACGGTCGAGCACGTGGAAGATAAGCACTTCGTGGTGCTGGTGCTTGAGGTGCTGCAAGGCCGCCAGGGCGGCGTCCTGCTCGGCGGCGCTGCGGCCCAGCATGTCGCTGAACAGGATGACGAGCGAGCGTTTGGGAATCTGCTGGGCGATGGCGTGCACGGTGCCGGCCACGTCGGTGCCGCGTCCGGTTTTGGGTGCCGGCGGGCGCTCCAGCAGTTGCTGCAAGGCCAGGAGCAAGGTGTGGCGGTGGGTGCTGGTGGAGCGCACGGGCGTTTGCAACTCCACGGTGTCGGCAAAGGTGACGAGGCCCACGGCGTCGCGCTGGCGGGTGAGCAAGGTGGTGAGGGCCGCCGCTGCCAAGATGCTGAATTTAAGCTTGTCGTAGCCCGGCGCGGGGTAGTACATGCTGGGGCTCACATCTAGCAGAATGTGGGCGCGCAGGTTGGTTTCCTCCTCGTAGCGCTTTACGAACAGCTTGTCGGTGCGGGCAAAAACCTTCCAATCGATGTGGCGCGTGCTCTCGCCGGGGTTGTAGAGGCGGTGCTCCGAAAATTCCACCGAGAACCCGTGGTACGGCGACTGGTGCAGGCCGGTGATGAAGCCATCAACCAATTGGCGCGCCAAAAACTCGAGGTTTTCAAACGAACGGATGGCGGCAAGGTCGAGTGGCATGGGGCAGGGTTTAAAGCATAAAGAACGGCACTCGAATTCGCACGCTGCAACGAAGCAGTTGGAGGCGCAGGTTCAGCGTATCAAAATAGCGAGCCACGAGACGCCGATGCGCTTGCCAACGGCGGCTGTGCGGTTCATTCCAAAGTTTAATTAGTAAACCCGACTGCTACGGCGGTGTTTTTCTTTGCCCAGACATTCGTAAGTTAGGCCTTTCAATCAACCACCCGACTTTATTTTCCACTCATACCCCCTCCCATTCCCGTGGACGACCGTCACGACCAGGAAGAAATTTATTCCCAACGTATAAAAGCCGGTAAGCGCACGTACTTCTTCGACGTGAAAGCCACCCGCGGTCAGGATTACTACCTGACCATCACCGAGAGCAAGCGCCGCCAGAACAGCGACGACTCGGTTTCCTACGAAAAGCACAAAATCTTTCTCTACAAGGAAGATTTTCTCAAATTCGTAGATGCCCTGCAGGACGCCGTAGAATACGTTCGGGAGGAATTGCTGACGCCGGAGGAAGTGGCTGAACTCGACCGCCCGCGGGACTTCGACGACCGGGACCGGCCCCGCCAAGAGTTCGAGCGCCCGGCTTTCGACCCCAACAAGAGCGAGGAGAACTACTAATTTCTGGACCGATACCCGCCAACGGCGCGCGCGGATGCAAGTCCGTGCGCGCCGTTTTTGGTGTAGCCCGAAGCACCCGTTTGGGGTATTGGGGCACGAAATCGGACCGAGTGGCGCAAACGGCGTGCTACGCTTGCGCGTCTGTGTACCTTTGCGGCCGAATTGCCAGCAATTCGCTCACTCACTTTGTCACTCATTCACTCCCACTATGGGCCTCCGCTGCGGTATCGTCGGCTTGCCGAACGTCGGTAAATCCACTCTTTTCAACGCGCTTTCGAACGCCAAGGCCGAATCGGCCAACTACCCTTTTTGCACCATCGAGCCCAACGTGGGCGTGATTACGGTGCCCGATGAGCGGCTCCAGATTCTGGAAGGCCTGGTGAACCCCAAGCGCGTGCTGCCCACCATCATCGAGTTTGTCGACATTGCCGGTCTTGTGAAAGGCGCCAGCAAGGGCGAAGGCCTGGGCAATAAGTTTCTGGCCAACATTCGCGAGGTCGACGCCATTATCCACGTAGTGCGCTGCTTCGACGACCCCAACATCGTGCACGTAGCTGGCGGCGTGGACCCGGTTTTTGATAAGGACGTTATCGACACCGAGCTGCAAATCAAGGATTTGGAGAGCGTTGATAAGAAACTGGTGAAATCGGAGCGCAGCGCCAAGGGCGGCGATGCCGTGGCCAAGAAGGAAGTGGCCGTGCTCCAGCGCTTCAAAGACGCCTTGGAGGCTGGCCAGAACGCCCGCGCCATCCAGGCTACGCCGGATGAGCTGGAGGCCGTGGCCGATTTGCAGCTGCTCACCATCAAGCCCGTGATTTACGTGGCCAACGTGGACGAAGCCAGCATTGCCAGCAACGGCAACAACCACGTAACCGCCCTGCGCGAGCACGTGAAAGCTGAAGGTGCCCAAGTCGTACTCGTTTCGGCCGCCATCGAAGCGCAGATTGCCGAAATGGAAGACCCCGAGGAAAAAGCCATGTTCCTGGGCGAATACGGCCTCACCGAGTCGGGCCTGAACAAGCTAATCCGGGCCAGCTACGAACTGTTGAACCTGATTACCTACTTCACCGCCGGCGTGCAGGAAGTGCGCGCTTGGACCATTCACCGCGGCGACAAAGCGCCCGCCGCGGCCGGTGTTATTCACTCCGATTTCGAGAAAGGCTTCATCCGCGCCGAGGTTATCAAGCTGCCGGATTACCAGGAATACAAGACTGAAGTAAAAATCAAAGAAGCCGGCAAAATGTCGGTTGAAGGCAAAGACTACGTGGTGCAGGACGGTGACATCATGCACTTCCGCTTCAACGTGTAAGTGTTAATTCACCGGATTAGCCCAACAAAAAAGCCGCTCAATCGAGCGGCTTTTTTGTTGGGCTAATCCGGTCAACGGAGTTTTCGAACTCCTAAAAGGCTTCTAAAAGGGCAGCTTATTTGCCTACTGATTTATACAGCATGCCTTTGCTTAAACGGGTGGTGCGCTGCATGCCGTTGAGAATGGCCAATTCCTCGTGGCGGCTGGCAGCCACACCGTTGGCAGTCAGGGCCTGAGCAAGGGTTTGGTTGCCGGTGGCCGTTTTGATGCGGATGCGTTGCGACTGGCGGTTGAGCTTATTAGCATCGGTCAGGCGGGCAAAACCTTGGGCTACGCGGGAAAAAGTGCTGGAGTAAGTCGAGAAAGAAGCCGGCGCGGTGAGGCCCACGATGCCGTAGTAATTGCTGCCGTCCTGAATGACGTGGGCAAGTACGCGGGCACCGGCTTGGTCTTGTTGGGCTGCCTGGTCGCCTTGCATCACCACGGCCGGGAAACCGTTTACCGTGGTGCGCTGGGCATTGGCCGATTGCAGGCCAATGGCCTTGGCTAGGCCTTGGGCGGCCTCATCGAGCGAATTGCCGCCGGCCGGAATGAGAACCACCATGGCTTTGCCGTTGGGCTCGCCCATCTGAAATTGCGTGGGCGAGTTCAGCGTCTTCCAACCCGAGGGGACGGGCATACGGAACTTCAAATCAGGATGATAGAAGACGCCGCCTTCTACAAAGCCCTGGCGCGGGTCCTCGCCGTAGGGCAGGCCATCAATCATGCGCAGGTAAGAATCGCGGCCAATGGCAAGCTGCCGGCCACCCGCGTTTTGCTTGGCCTGGGCGGCCAGGCTTTTCACCGTGGTGTAGCGGTCGGCCGAGTTGGGGTGCGAGGAAAGGAAAGTGGGTATTCCAGTGGAGCCGCTGGCCTGCTCGTTGCGTTGCAGGGTTTGGAAGAAGTCAGCCATCTGGCTGGCATCGTAGCCAATTTTGGTGGAATATTTTACCCCCAATTGGTCCGACTCCCGCTCGTCGTCGCGGCCGTACTTGAGCATGCCCAGGCCCACGCCCTGCTGCACCAGTCCGCCCACCGACTGCATCACGCGCGGGGCCACAATGGAGCCCAGCAACAGGCCAATGCCCGCCACCGTGGAGCGCCGCTGCTGGCTCTGCCCGTGCTTGGCCGTGATGTGGCCCAGCTCGTGGCCGAGCACACCGGCAAACTGGGCCTCGCTGTTGAAGTGGGCCATGATGCCGCGCGTGAAGTACACGTGGCCATCGGGCGTGGCGAAGGCGTTGATAACAGGCGAATCGACGATGGTGAAACCGTAGTCGCCGGGGCGGTCCGAAACCTTGTTCATCTGCTGGCCTTTGGTGTCAATCAGGCGTTGCAAAGTCGGGTTGTTGTACAGGCCAAATTGAGCCAAGACTTGTGGGTCGGGCTTGGGGCCTTGGGTGGGGCTGGTGGGAATGGCGCTGACCAGCGTGAGTGGCAAGAGCAGCGCGGCACCGGTACGCAGGAAGGAGAAGTTCATTTTCGAAAAAAGCTAAATGTATCGCGTGAGCTGCGACGGCTGGGCTTGCAAACGCAACACTGCAATCAGGGTTGCGGAGCAAGCTTGCTTCCGCTTAAACCAACATAATGCCAGTTATTTTCCAACCACTTTGATGAGCGAGCCCGCGTTCACCTGCTCGTTGAGCTGCATGCCATTTAGAATGGCCAGTTCCTCGTGGCGTTTGGCCGGCACCCCGTGGGTGGTGAGGGCCTGGGCCAGGTTGCTGCGCAGCGTGAGTTTTTTGATGCGAATGCGCTCGGGCTGGCGGTTGAGCTTGTCGGCGTCGGTGAGGCGGCGAAAGGCCTGGGCCACGCCGGTGAACTGGCGGGCGTAGTTTGGGAACTCGGCCGGTGGGGCCACGCCCATCAGCGCATACAGCGTTTTGCCATCCTGAATAATGTGCCCTAATACGTGCACGCCCGCCACTTGCTGGCCGGTTTGCGGGTCTTGCTGCACTTGGTCGGCTTCAAAAACCAGCGCCGGAAAGCCGTTGATGGTGGTGCGCTGCGAGGCGCCGGGCTGCAGCTTGAGCTGCTGCACAAGGGCTTGGGCGGCTTCCTCCGGGGTGTTGCCGGGCGCGGTCATCAGTACCAACAGGGCTTTGCCGCCGGGGTCGGCCATTTGGAACTGCTGGGGCGTATTCTGGTGCTTCCAGCCGGTGGGCACGGGCAGTTGGAACTTCAGGTCGGGGTGATAAAACACGCTGTTTTCCACAAAGCCCTGCTTGGGGTCTTCGCCGTACACCATGCCGTCGATGAGGCGCAGGTACTGGTCGCGGTTGATGGCCAGTTTGGGGCTGCCGTTGGCGGCTTTCCACTTGTCGGCCAGCTGGTGCACCGTGTTGTAGCGGTCCTCGGGGTTGGGGTGGGTGGAGAGGAAGTCGGGAATGGCCTCGGTTTGGCCTTTCTGCTGCTCGCGGGCCAGGGTCTGGAAGAAATCGGCCATCTGGCTAGCATCGTAGCCGATTTTCGACGAATACTCCACGCCCAGCTCATCACTTTGCCGCTCGTCGTCGCGGCCAAACTTAAGGAACAGCAACTGCATGCCCTGCATGGCCTGCTCGCCAAACTGCGCCACTTGCGGCGAGGCAATCATGGCGCCCATCAGGCCCACCTGGCCCAGAATGGCCTTGGTTTGCTGCTGGGCCGAGTGCCGGGCCGTGACGTGGCCGATTTCGTGGCCGAGCACGCCGGCAAACTGCGCCTCGTTGTTGAAGTGGGCCATGATGCCGCGCGTGAAATACACGTAGCCGCCGGGTACCGCAAAGGCGTTAATCACCGGTGAATCGACCACTTTGAATTGGTATTTCAGGGTGGGCCGGTGCGAAACCGCCGCCATTTTTTGTCCTTTTTCGTCGATAAACTTTTGGATTTTCGCGTCGGGATATAAACCGAACTGGGCCGTGACGGCCGGGTCCGACTGCGCGCCCATGGCCACTTCCTGGCCTTCGGATACCAGGCTGATTTGCTTTTTGCCGGTGACGGGGTTGGTGGCACAGCCGCTCAGCAGCAGCACGGCCGCTGCCCCAACGCTCAGGTGGAGACGTGTATTCATGTGGGAGTGGGAAAGGGAGAACCGGTGCCGGGCAACTGAACGCGGGATATCCGCCAAGTGCCCGCAACCGGAATTCGCTAACAAACGCAACCGAACGACGCGGGTTGTTGCCGCGGCTTATTGGCGGTTGTTCATGGTCACGGTTTGGTAGCCGATGAGCAAGTCGGCGCGGGTGCCGGGCGGGCGGTAGTACACCAGCAGGTCGTACTGGTTTTCGGTTTCCTGGTGGGTGCCTTCGAAGTACACTTCGTTGGGCACGCTGCCGCGCGCGCCGCCCACCGCAAAGCTGTAGTTGTAGTACCCTTGCTTGAGCAGGGCGCGGCCGGTGTACAACTGCTTGGCTTCATCGTAAGTCAGCTTAAAGTCGTCTTTGAGTTGCCAGTCGGTGAGAGCACCGAAGACGTAGACCGGGCCGGGCGCGGGCTGCTCGGCTTTAAGCTGGAAGGTGACGTCGGCGTAGTCGGCATTGGTGTCGCCACGGCCGTACTCGCGGCTTTCGAACACGCGCTGGCCGTTGGCGTCCTGGTATTGGTTGTAGGCCTGCTTGGCGCGCGTGGCTTCGGGCTGCAAAATGGCGGTGACGGGCGTCGTTTGTGGGTCGACGCGCAGTACGCCAATGCCGGGCGCCTGCACCGAGCGGGTGTCAAAGTACCGGTACTCGCTCAGGCCCGGGAAGGCGTTTTCGAAGCCGAAGTACTGGTAGTCGAGCCGGCGCTCGTTGTCGCGCACGAAGGTGGGCCGCAGGTTGTACTTGGCGTTGTCCCAGCGAAAGTTCTGGCGCAGCACCACCTTCACTTCGGCGGCGGGATTCACCAGATTCACGCTGGGGTAGGCAATGCCGAAATCGAGCTGCTGCAAGGTGTAGCGCTCGGCGCCGCCCACTACAATGCCCGGTTTCAGGAGCACCTGCACCTGGTTTTCGTACACCACCAGGCGGCGCGATACCACGGGCACGCCGCCCGCGCTTTGCACCACCAGCAGGTAGTTGCCGCTCAGTTTCACGCCCGGCGCCCGCATTCGGTAGTGGAAATACGGCACGCGGGTGTTGATGCCCACGCGGTAATCGGTGATGAGAAACTCGTTTATCTCGTTGAGAAACTGCAGGTCCGTTAGCACCGACTGCTGCCAGTTGGCGTCGCAATGCAGGAGCTTGGCGGTGTAGCGCTGGCTCTGGTCGCCTAGCACGTCAAATTCCAGCGTGATGGCCTGGCTGCGCCCCAGGGGCACCACCGGCGGCTGAAACACTTCGTTGGGCTGGCCGGTGGCTACGTAGCACTGCACGCTGCGCACGTCGGGCGAGTAGGTGTAGTCCTGGTAGCGCAGGGTTTTGTCGGCGTAGTATTCGGGCGCCTTTTGGGCACTGGTGGTTGCCGGATTGGTGCTGGTGATGGGCGTGCCGAGCGGCACACAAGCGGTGGCAAGCAGCAGGGAAGCGTAGGGGAGAAGGCGCATGGCGCGAAAGTAAGGCCCAACGCTGCTTGCGACTAATGACGCCGCCTTCACTTTTTGGCGACTTGCAGGGGCGTGGCGGTATTAAAATAGTCGGAATTTACAGGCATGTGGTCCAGCGCAACCATACCAATTAGTAGCCTGGGTCTGTAAGCTGCAAACCTGCTACCTAAGCATCGTGCATACTGAAGCTATATTGCCGAAAGTGGGTGTCTGTTACATCTTTCGGCAATCAATCATGTAAGCTTCAATTTTATGGATGACTTAAACGAACAGATAAGACTTCATTCAGCAGGTGCAACAGTTAGACACACTTCGGATTTTGAAGACTTGCTTTCTTATAATAACGTTGACGAATTATCTCAGGAATTTATTGATACCTGGGCTGCGCCTTTTTATATGAAAATTGGTGAGACAGACGACAGTTGGGTGAGCCAATTAATTCAGGCCAATGACACCATAACCAAAGATGTTGTGGTGAAATTACTTGGCGACTTCGATTGGAGAACAAGGCAAACAGGAGCGTTTTTTGCCGCTATAAAAAACGCAACAGACTTGACTGATATAATCGGAATCCATTTATTGAAAAGTGAAGTTTGTTACGCAGGAAAAACATACGCTTACGCTTTTGTGTCGTTCAATACACACAAAAGCATCGACTACTTAGACCAATATCTGACATATTACTTATCAAAACCTGACCTCTGGTTTGACCAACTCTATGCAATGGAAGCACTGACTTATCTTGATAAAATTAATAACACGAATTTGACTTCCAAGCATTCTGATAATTGGATTAAATTTATTGCCAACAAACCATATTGGGATAAAAACATTACAACAAACAGACTTGAATCTCACTTGGCTATAATCGAAAAAGTAAGATTGAAATCATAGCGTTTTTCTTTGTCAAAACTACCGCTTACATGGGGTTAGTATTATAATTAGGTTGACATTTTATAAATTAAGATAAACGCCTATTATTAGAAAAAAACTTGCTCCGTAATAGCGTGAACGGAAGTAAGCCCTTCTCAAGCACAGAATAAGAGGTATTTTAAGTTGCTAAATAATTACAATAAAAAAGGTGGCCTTGAAAAAGGCCACCTTTTTTATCTGTTGAATGCGTTAATTACAATCAACAAAACTACTTTGGCATTACGCCAAATCGAAGCGGCCCAGGTTCATCACCTTGGTCCACACCGCTACAAAGTCCTGCACAAATTTCTCCTGCGCATCCGAGCAGCCGTAAACTTCGGCCAGGGCGCGCAACTCGGAATTCGAACCGAAAATCAGGTCGACGCGGGTGCCGGTCCACTTTACGGCGCCGGTTTTGCGGTCGCGGCCGTGGAAGGTGGTCTGCGCATCCGATGTGGACTTCCAAGTGGTGTTCATGTCGAGCAGGTTCACGAAGTAGTCGTTGGTGAGGGCGCCCGGGCGGGTGGTGAAAACGCCGTGCTGCGACTGGTCGAAGTTGAGGTTGATGGCCCGCAGGCCGCCAAACAGTACCGTGAGCTCCGGGGCAGTCAGCGTCAGGAGTTGGGCTTTGTCAACCAGCAGTTCCTCGGCTGCCGCCTTGTGGTGAGGCTTCAGGTAGTTGCGGAAGCCGTCGGCCGCGGGCTCTAGGGCTGCGAAGGACACGACATCGGTTTGTGCCTGCGAGGCATCGGCGCGGCCCGGGGTGAACGGAACCGTCACCGCATGGCCGGCGTTTTGCGCCGCCTGCTCAATGCCAACGCCGCCGGCCAACACAATCAGGTCGGCCATCGAAACCTGCTTGCCGCCGGTTTGGGCACCATTGAACTCCCGTTGAATTCCATCGAGCTTTTGCAGCACCTGCGCCAGTTGGGCGGGATTGTTTGCTTCCCAATGGCGCTGCGGGGCTAGGCGCAGGCGCCCGCCGTTGGTGCCGCCGCGCTTGTCGGAGCCGCGGTAAGTAGAGGCCGAAGCCCATGCCGTCGATACCAATTGGTACACTGACAGGCCGGAAGCCTGAATTTTGGTTTTCAGCGCCGCAACATCTTGGTCGTCAATCAAAGCATAGGCAACGGATGGAATGGGGTCTTGCCAGAGCAGCTCTTCGGTGGGCACTTCCGGACCCAGGTACCGCTCTTTGGGGCCCATGTCGCGGTGCGTCAGCTTGAACCAGGCCCGGGCAAACGCATCGGCAAACTCCGCGGGGTTCTCGTGGAAGCGGCGCGAAATCACCTCATACGCCGGGTCCGCCCGCAGGGCGATGTCGGTGGTGAGCATGAAGGGGGCGTGCTTCTTGGCCGGGTCGTGGGCATCGGGAATGGTGCCGGCGCCGCCGCCGTTCACGGGCCGCCACTGGTGCGCCCCAGCGGGACTCTTGGTCAGCTCCCATTCGAAGCCGAACAGGTTATTGAAGTAGTCGTTGCTCCACTTGGCGGGTGTGCTGGTCCAGGCGCCTTCCAAGCCGCTGGTGATGGTGTCGCCGCCGTGGCCCTGGCCAAAGCTGTTGCGCCAGCCCAGGCCCATTTCTTCCAGGGTAGCGCCCGCGGGCTCTTTGCCCACAAATTCGCCGGGGTCAGCGGCGCCGTGGGTTTTGCCGAAGGTGTGGCCGCCGGCAATCAGGGCCACGGTTTCTTCGTCGTTCATGGCCATGCGGCCAAAGGTTTCGCGGATGTCGCGGGCCGAGCGAATCGGGTCGGGTTCGCCGTTTGGTCCTTCCGGGTTCACGTAAATCAGGCCCATCTGCACGGCGGCGAGCGGGTTATCTAGCTCCCGCTCCTCGGTGTAGCGCTTGTCGCCGAGCCACTCGGTTTCGGGGCCCCAATAAATGTCCTGCTCGGGTTCCCACACATCGTCACGCCCGCCACCAAAACCGAAGGTTTGGAAGTTCATCGACTCCAAAGCGCAGTTGCCGGCCAGAACAATCAGGTCGGCCCACGATATTTTCTGGCCGTATTTCTGTTTGATGGGCCACAGCAGCAAGCGGGCCTTGTCGAGGTTGGCGTTGTCGGGCCAGCTGTTGAGGGGCGCGAAGCGCTGAGCGCCCGAGCCGCTGCCGCCGCGGCCATCGCCGATGCGGTAGGTGCCGGCGCTGTGCCAGGCCATCCGGACGAAGAACGGGCCGTAATGCCCGTAGTCGGCCGGCCACCAGTCCTGCGAGTCCGTCATCAGCGCGAACAGGTCCTGCTTTACGGCATTCAGGTCCAGCTTCTTGAACTCCTCGGCGTAGTTGAAATCCTTGCCCAAAGGGTTGGATAGGTCGGCATGCTGGCGCAGAATGCTTAGCTTGAGCAGATTGGGCCACCATTCGCGGTTGGTGCGGCCACCCCCGGCGCTTTGTTTCAGCGCGCCGCTGCTGAACGGGCATTGGGCGGCTGGCTCGTTGAGCTCGTAAAGAATTGAGTTTTCTGGTGGCGGGGTATTTTGGGTATTATGCATCTTCAAGGTGATTTTTATTTCGTCCCATTACAATGCAAAGTTCACCAAAAAGTTTGCGCTTTTGCTTGGAAAACTGTTCAATGATTCGCGCGACCGTTGGGCTAGGCGTGTCGAAGCCCCGCTAGCTCGGTGGGAGCACCGTGCCACGAAATTCAATGAGGCTCCCGCAAGTGCCTCCGAAGAAATAAAAAGACCTGCAAGGAAGCGACTGGCGCTGCCTTGCAGGTCTTTTTCGTTTGCTGATGCGGGTGTTAGCCAGCCTGCTTAATCTATCATATCCCCGAGGTCACTCACGCCTAAGGTGAACATGATAATAACTATGCCTAAGAGAAGCTTTACTGCGAGCGGAATCGAGAAACCGGCTTTCTCCTTGAGGACAGCATTCGCCGGCGGAAAATACACGAGGGAAAGGAGGATATAAACAACTCCTGGAACGGGGTGTACCAGAATTAAATTTGCGACTCCGGCAGCCAAAACCAGTAGTCCAAATAGCCAACCGAATAGGTTAGAAACAGGGGCGTTTTCACTCAGAACATTCGAATTATTATTCATGGCTTTTTCTTTAAGAAATTTCAGTGGATTTTTTGTTAAAACTCGGACTGCAAAACTGCGAAATTCTCTATTTATATGTCTCCAGGGACGTGTCAGGTCCTATTTATGGATTTCTAAAAAGATGCCATCATCAGGTCAATTTTATCGAACAATTCGCCCACGCCCACTGATGCCCACAGAATAAAAAAGCCTAAAAGCCATTTTGCAATCCTCGGAACGGCAAATCCGGTTTTCCCCTTGATGAAATTATCTACCGGAGGAAAAAACACGAAAGCCAGCAGCATAACAAAAACGCCAAAGCCGGGGTCGTTTCCCCAAAACGTATTTATCACGCCAATTGCCAGCGCCACCAAGCCAAACAGCCAGCCGATTATATCCAAAATAGCGGGTGAAGAATTTGTCGGAGCATTTGATGTGGGTGTCATGACGGGTTAAGGTTAAAAGTGAGAAAAACAATTAGGTGAAAAAGCGAAAAGCACGTTGTCCTACTGTTTTACCATACACTAGGTGAGCGAACCTGAGAATGGACAGAATTTGAGGGAAGTAATTGTTTTATGGGATTGGTTTCTTCTTAGGTGCCTTGTTGTATTTGGCCAAGCAGGTGTCAAGCGGCTGGCAATTATTATGGATACAGTCGCAGAAATCGTAGCACGCAGCTGGTTTTTCGCTCCCCTCGCACTGTTTTCGGCAGTCTCTTAAGTTATTGTTGGGCATGATTTCGCAGGCAGTTGCAAATGCCAGTGTTGCCATTAATAATATCGGTAATGGTTTCATTTTGCTTATTACTATTGCTGCAAATCGTGCTTATTTGATAAGGAAACCTTAGGAATACACGTCTGATTCTGCACTGAGTAGCGTTTGAAAGGATGGTTACCTGTTTATGGAAATCTCACTTTTTTCCCAGGGGAAAATGAACTTCAATTTGTGGTAGTCCCAGCACAGCAGATATAAATTAGCCAGCACCATTAAGGGCGCCGTAAGCCATGAGCCAACAAAGCGCACCGCAAACGTCAGGATGCAGATGTTGAAAATAATGGGGAAATAGAGCACAGCCCCAAGGGTGGCTGTGCGTGGAATCAGCAATAAGCACGCGGCGGTTACCTGCATCACGCCCACAAAAGTGTAGTAGAAGCCAGTGCGATGAAATGCTTCCAGATAGTGGCCCATTGGGTGGCAAATGGCTAAATTGGTAAACCGCTCCCCAACAATTTTGACATATCCCGAAGGCAAAAAACCCATTGCCAGCAGTATGCGGGTAAAGACAGCAAAATCCCGCAGCAACCGCTTTTGCCTTACCTGAAAATGCAGACGGTCAAGTGAGGACGATAAGCTCATGAGGTTGGGAGCCGGGACTTTTGTTTGATGCCAAAAGAACTTTGTAGTTCAAAGTAAGTGGAAATTTTCCAAACCACCTAATTCGTTCTCCTCAAATTTTGGGTGTGATGAATGCCTGGCAGCGTATGCCACTTGGCGGCTCGGCCGTTTGGCATGGCGCTGCCGGCTTCTGAGCGCCGGGGCAGCGATAACGCGAACCTGATTTCAGGAGGGCAGAAAGCAAAAGTGAACCTTCGCGTTCCGAAGCAAATCCCAAACCTGCTGGCGCAAAATTGAAATGCGACCGGCGCGGCTCCCATAGGAACCACACCGGTCGCATTTTGCCAGCGTAAAATGCTGCTGAAATTTACATTAGCTGCTCCCAGCGTTGGGTTTGAGCCGCCAATTCCTTTTTCACGGTTTCAAACTTCAGGGTTGCGTCTTTTAGCTGCGATGCGTTGGCGTAGATAGACGGGTCGGCGAGCTGGGCTTCGTAGATGGCCAGTTCTTTTTCGAGCGCGGTGATGCGCGCTTCCACGTCCGCAAGCTCCTTGGCCACTTTCTTGGCCTCGTTGCTATTGTTGTTATTATGGCTGGGCTTTGGTTCTTCCACTTTGGGCATCGGCTTGGGGGCCGAAGGGCTGGGCAGGCCGGCTTTCTTGGCGGCTTTTTCGCGGTCTTCCTGCCACTGCTCGTACTCGGGGTAGGTGCCGGGGTACTCTTTCAGTTGGAAATCTTCGATGTACCAGATTTTGGTAGCCACGTTTTCCACGAAGAAACGGTCGTGACTGATGACGATGAACGTACCAGCGTACTGTTCCAGGGCCTGAATCAGGATGTTTACCGATACCATGTCCAAGTGGTTGGTCGGTTCGTCAAGCAGCAGGAAGTTGGCTTCTGAAATCAGGGTTTTGGCCAAGGCCACGCGGCTTTTCTCGCCGCCGCTCAGCACCTTGATTTTCTTAAACACCTCCTCGCCCGTGAACAAAAACGAGCCCAGTACCGAGCGCAGCTCCATTTCGCTGCGCTTAGAGCCGGCTTCCAGCATTTCCTGGATGATTTCGTTGTCCATCGTCAGGCTTTCCAACTGGTGCTGGGCGTAGAACGACATGATGACGTTGTGGCCCAACTGGTGCTTGCCGGTGGTGGGCTCCTCGGTGCCGGCCACGAGGCGCATGAGCGTCGATTTGCCCTTGCCGTTGGCGCCGATTAGCGCGATTTTGTCGCCCCGCTCGATGTGCACGTGGGTATCGCGGAAAATCAGCTTCTGGTCGTACTTCTTCATCACGTGCTCCATGCGCAGGATGTGCCGGCCGGGCTCCACCTTGAACTGGAACTTCATGTTAATCTTGGCCGCGTCGCTGGCAACGTCCTCAATGCGCTCCAATTTGTCGAGCGCCTTCACGCGGCTCTGGGCCTGCTTGGCCTTGCTGGCTTTGGCCTTGAAGCGCTCGATGAAGCGCTCGGCGGCCCGAATTTGCGACTGCTGGTTTTCAAAAGCGCCCTTTTGAATGAGGTTGCGCTCCTCTTTTTCTTCGAGGTAGTAGGAGTAGTTGCCGGCGTAGGGCACCAGCTTGCCGCCGATGACTTCGACGGTGGTGTTGGTGGTGCGGTCCAGGAATTCCCGGTCGTGGCTCACGATGATAACCGCGCCCTCGTAGTCGGCTAGGTAATTCTCAATCCACTTGATAGACGGCAAGTCCAAGTGGTTGGTCGGTTCATCGAGGAGCAGGAGCGAAGGCTTCTGGAGCAAGATTTTGGCCAGCATCACGCGCATGCGCCACCCCCCCGAGAAGGTCTTCAGCGGCTTGCTAAGCTCCTCGGTGGTGAAACCCAGGCCTTCGAGAATTTCCTCGGCCTGCGACTGCATGGTGTAGCCGCCCAGCGCCTCGAACCGTTCCT
The DNA here is from genome assembly GCF_015694725.1 of Hymenobacter jeongseonensis. Taxonomy (GTDB): domain Bacteria; phylum Bacteroidota; class Bacteroidia; order Cytophagales; family Hymenobacteraceae; genus Hymenobacter; species Hymenobacter jeongseonensis. Next base: position 149,445 of record NZ_JADQDQ010000003.1, read on the forward strand.
GCATGTTGGCCAGCTTATCGACCAAATCATCGGAATAATCGGTTTCGAACTGCACCAGAATGTCGTCAATCTTCTTCTGCAAATCCAGTGCTTCTTCGAACGCCTGCATGGCCACGTGCAGAATGCTCTCGTGCGTGTCGTAGCTCAGTAGGTCCTGGTTCAGGAAGCCCAAGGTGACGTCCTTGGCCATCGAAATTGAACCGCCATCGGCTTTGTACTCGCCCACCAGCAGGCGCAGCAACGTGGATTTGCCGGTGCCGTTGAGGCCAATAAGGCCGATTTTGTCTTTGGGCTTGATGTGCAGACTCGCGTTGTCGTAGAGCGTGCGGGAGCCAAAGTGGAAGTCGAGGTCGGAAATGGAAATCATCGGGTCAGGGGTATTGGGGGGCAAAGGTACGGCGTCCGCCTGAGCCCAACGGTCCAACGGGCAGGCAGATTCAAATCTTGACCCAAATGGCCCGTGTTTTCTCGCAACGTGGTTGATGCCCGAATCCGTTCTTTGGCAACGCCGGGGGGGGGGTAGGCCAAGCCCCGGGCCTTATTTGGGCAGGGGCGCTTCGTCTTTGCTCTCGCTGAGCTTTTGCGCTATTTTTTGGGGCACGCCCACGTTGTGGAACAAGCCACTGACTATGCCCTGGCGCCAGAGCGTGAACACGGAAAAACGCGGCTCGCGCGTCGAAGTCATTTCCCCGGTCACCAGCTCGCCGCGCTTGCGCGGGTTCTGGTCGCGAATAACCACCACGTTGACAACCTTGGACTTTACCCGGCTAAACAAAGATTTTTTGACTTCCTCGGCTTCGTCCTGGTAGCTGAGCAAGGTCATTTGCAGGTTGGCGTATTCCGTCCAGGTGGTGCCCGTCACGCCTTGGCGGTCGGCCCGCAAATCAAACCGCATGCGCCGCACATCGCCGCTTTTGAATTTGACCAACCGGGTGGGCACGGTCATGGAATTGAGCATCGCAAACGGGCCCGGCCCAAAAGCGCCCCACACCCGGTGCCGGCCCTTGGGGTCCAGTAAATACATGGAAACCTGGGCATCGAGCCGGCACAAGTTCTGTAGGTAGGTGGTGGCGTGGCCGGTGAGGGGCGTGGCGACTGTCTGGCGCTGGCGGTCGTTGCTCAGGTTGTAAAAGCTGCCGTTGAAGCGGTTGATGCTCATAGTGCCCGTGATGGGCGTGAGGGGGCTGCGGTAGGTAGAATACAGGTTGCCGCCCTGAATGTCGAGGCGGCGCACGTCCACAATCATCGGCAGCTTCCGCATTTCTTCGGGCGAAACCTTGGACCAATTGGGGTTGATGGGGCCGCGGCCGTCGGAGGCGATGCGCACCAGTGGCCGCAGGGCCGTGACTTTGGCTACCCGAAAATTGGTGTGGCGCACCAGCTCGGCAAAATCCAGGCCCTCAAAAGCCAACGCGGCCACCCGGATGGTGATGGCGGGCGCCTGGTAGCCTTTGCGCAGGTTCATGTTCACCGCCGAATACTTCGGCGTGAGGGCCATGTTGTCGAAGCGGAAGGTTTTGGCGTCGGTGTCGAGGTACATTTGCTGGCTGCTGGCCCGGTAATAAGGCGGGTCGAAAGGCGCCGTGACGCGGCCGGAACGGCCCTGCCAGCTGCGGGCGTAGGCAATGCGCGCAGGCGCGAGCGCGCTCAGTGAGTCGATGCGGATGGAATTGCCGGTCAGGTTCAGGCCGAATACTTCAGGCGAGTGGCGCAGCCCGCCAATTCGCAAGTCGGCGCCCCGCACCCGCAACTGGCCCAAGTCGGAACGGCGGAGCATCGGGGCCAGCATTTTCCAGACCGGTGGCGGGGCCTGTTTGGGCGGTGTGAAAGTGAGCTTAGGCTCATTCACCAGCAAAGCAGCCGCTTGAAAACGCCCCTGATGCTGCAAAGCCATCGCATCGAGCCCGGTGAGCGCCAGGCTGGGCAACACTAAGTCAAGGCGTACGCCGCCGGGCTGACCTTGGCCGGCCGCCGGTGGCCGCACCCGCAGCGAACGCAGGCTGAAGGTGCCCGCCGCGGTGGAGAAGCGCAGGCTTTCCAGCGTGACCGGGTGGGCCGCCACCGTGGCTTGGCTTTTGCCCAACGCCACGTTCCAGGACTTCGCGAACAGCACACGCCGGACATCGGACGCCGCAACCGAGTCGTAGCGCAACGAAGCGGCGGTGAGCTCAATACCCCGAATAATGGGTGCTTCGGCAATTCCGGTCACGCGCAGTTGGCCGTTGCGCACCGCAAAATGGCCCAGGTCTAGCTGACGCAGCCAGCGCGCCGCCGTTGGTGCCTGCTTTGCTGCCGGAGCGGCCGGCGGCGTTACGGCAAGCTGCGGACTATCAAATAGCACAGAATCGGCCCGAAAGCGCCGATGGTGCTGCAAGGGAGCAGTCTCAAAACCGGTCAAGCGAAGGCGGGGGAGGGCCAGACTGACGCTGGGGTTTTGGGCTTGCCGCGAACCGCTGGGCGCAATGCGGAGGGAATCGATAGTGAGTGACTTGTTGGCCGTAGATAACTGCAAGCCACGTAGGGCTAAGCTGTGGCCGGCCACCAAGGCTTGGGTTTGCCGCAACTGTAGCTCCCAGGCGGCGGCGTAGCCCACGCGCTGCGAATCGGCGGCGCTGGTGGCGCTGATTTCCAGGTCGCGGGCGCTCAGGTTGGCCTGTCGAAATTGGGCGGTTGGCTGGCCGTTGGGCCGGTAGTTGGCCTGGGTATGCAGTAGGCCGAAATAGCCGACTGCTACGCCAGCTACCCGGAGCGGCAACCGCTCGTGCAGCGGTTTATTGGCGTTTTTGGTTGGTTTGCGGGCCAGGGCTAAAACTTCAATCCGCAAGGAATCCAGCACCAGGCTGTCGATGGGCACCACGCCTTTGCGTAGCAGAGCCAACAGCCCCACGCCCGTAATATGGAGGCGGGCCGCATCGAGCCGCACGCGGGGAAGGGTATCGGCTACCTGGGCGGCGGGGCGCAACCGCAGGTGGCGCAGGCGAACGGCGCGCTGCCAGAGGTTGGTACGCAGCTCGCCCACTTGCAGGCGGTACTGGCCGTTGGTTTGGGCTGCCACTTGTTGCTCCAGCTTTTGCTTCAGCCACGGGTCTAGAAAATGCTGGGCCACGAGCACCAGGCCAACTACGAGCCCAACAATGGCCAGCAGCCACCATGCCCAACGGCGGGGCCGAGGGGTGGGCGTCGCCGCCGGGGAGACGGGAACAGCGGAAGAATCGGCAGCGGCAAGCGTTTCGGGCACGAGGACAGGAGCAAGGCTAGCGTAACGAGAACGGGCCCGGGTAGGGTTGTGGATAAATGCGTTAAGTCGATGGAGCAGGATAATTTCCCGACGGAGGAAGGTGATTTAAATACCTAAAAGAGTCAAAATGTTTGCCTGCTACGCTTTGCCTATCGTTTGCCGCCGTTACTTTGGGCATGCTTCCTGCCGCAACCGCCGATGACCTTGGGGCCGCCCTGCTGGCCTCTTTTCGCCACAATTTCCAGGCGTATAAGACCCTGGCAGAACGCGCCCTGGCGCAGCTTTCCGATGAGGAATGGCTACGGCAGCCGGCGCCAGGCAGCAACAGTGCGGCCGTTATTGTGCAGCATTTGGTAGGCAACCTACGCTCCCGTTTTACGGATTTTCTCACTTCCGACGGCGAAAAACCCACCCGCCACCGAGAGCAGGAATTTGAAGAGCCTACGCTTGCCGCCGTGCCCGTGCTCCGGCAGGAGTGGGAATCGGCGTGGGCCATACTATTCAAGGTGCTCGACGACCTCCGGCCGGCCGACTTGTTGCGCACCGTCACTATTCGGGGCGAGGCCCATACGGTACTAGCTGCGGTGCAACGCCAAGTGGCGCACTATTGCTCGCACATTGGGCAGTTGGTGCAGCTGGCCAAGATTATTCGGGGGCCGGAGTTTCAATCCCTGAGCATTCCCAGAGGGCAGAGCGAACAATTCAACCACCAAATGCACCTCCGCGCCAACCCGGGGACCAATTCTCCAGTTTAGTCTGCTATGTTCGCCATTACCTCGCTGCTCAACCCCCGCAATGCCATGCGCATCAACCGCATTGTGAAGGGCCTGGAAACCCAATTCGGCCTCGACGACGTGCAGGATACCCCCGACCCGCACCTGACTTACCTGCTCACGGGCACCCGCCGGCTCAACGATTTGAAAGCCGTGTTGCGGGATGTGGCCGCCACCACCCCGCCGTTTTCGGCTTACACCACGGGCCTGGGCGTTTTTCCCGGCGATAACCCGGTTATCTACATCCCGGTGCTGCGCTCCAACGACCTGAACCTGCTGCACCAGCGCGTGCTCGACGTGACCGCGCCGATGTGCCGCGCCGGCTCCTATTACAGCCCCGACCGCTGGCTGCCGCACCTTTCCCTGGCCCTACACGACACCACGCCCGACCTGCTGGGCCCCGTGCTCCGCCACCTCAACCAGGAAACCTACAACCTGCGGCTGAACGTGAACAACCTGGCCCTGCTGCGCAAGAAAGGCGACCTCTTCGTGCGCGAAGAGGTGTTTGAGCTCACGGGCAAGCCTTAGTTTCAGACCACGGGCGGAATCTGGGTGCCGTTGTCCAACGACTGCCACAGGTACTTGCAGGCAAGCGAGCGGTAGGGGCGCCAGCATTCGGCAATCACAAGCATGCGTTTTTGCAGGGCCCGGCCGGTTTCCTCCAGGCCGTACAGGCGGCGCATGGCGTTTTGCACGCCCAGGTCGCCTTCCGAAAACACATCGGGTTGGTCGAGGGCAAACATTTGCAGCATTTGGGCCGTCCAGCGCCCCACGCCCCGAATGGCGGTGAGGTGCTGTGTAAAGGCTTCCTCCGAAAGGTTGCTGAGGTGCTCGTAGTCCAGCAGGCCCCGCTCGTTGTATTCGGCAATGGCTTTGAGGTAGCCTGCTTTCTGGCGCGAGAGGCCCGCGCTGCGCAGCACGTCTTCGTCCAGGGCCAGCACCTCGCGCGGCTCCGGGTAGCCCTCGGGTGGGAACAAGGCCTGAAAGCGCTTCCAGATGGCCGCCGCCGCCTTGGTCGAAATTTGCTGGCTGACAATGGCCCGCAGCAGCGCCAGGTACAAGTCTTCGTGCGGCCGGGGCTGGATTTCGCGCCCTTGCGCAATCACCTGGCCCAAAACCGGGTCCGATTCAGTAAGGTGTTGAATAGCAGATTGGTTGCTCATTGTTGGCGGTTTGCTGGCAAATTTGGGGCTTCAATATAAATCCTCGGGGTGGGTAGGCACCAGAATCGTGTCCAGCAAATCGCCGGTGGGCGAAAGGCGCACCCCAGCCAGGTTGCGCTTCAAATAAGCGCCGGTATCAATGTAGAGAGTATTCGTTGCGGCATCGGCCAGCAGCTGGCCATTGGCCGTGGGGGTGTGGCCCACCACCTGCAGCTGAGGGAGTTTCCGGAGCGGGCCGCGCCGCCAAAGCAGGCCGTCGGGATGGTCGGGTTCGAGGGCATGGGGCGAGTCGGCTAGGCCCGCGTGGCTGACCACAACGCAGTCGTTCTGCCACCGCAACGGCCGCTGCGCCAGCCACGGCAGGTGCTTGGCCAGCATCTTCGGGCAACTTTTGTACTGATGAACGGTTTCGCGGCCCCCCCAAAGCAGCCAATCCGGGTACGGCCCCGCGGGCCCAAAGTGCTGGAGCATGGCGTGCTCGTGGTTGCCCATCAGGAAAGTAGTGGAATCCGGATGCTGCTCGCTCAGTGTGCGGGCCAACTCCACGGTTTCGGGGGAGTGGCGGCCCCGGTCCACCAAGTCGCCCACTTGAATGAGTTGTTCGGTAGCCGGCCGCCAGTGCGTCAGCACCTCGCTGAACGTGTTGACGCAGCCGTGGACGTCGCCAATAATGAAAAGATTCATGAATTGAATAACGAAGTCAGGCCGTTTTAGGCCCAAAACAGTTCATTTAAACGCTGCTGCGAAGCTGCTGACAGCCGCAGGTATCTGAATCAAAACAAGCCGCGTAAGCCACGATGTCACTGCTTGGCCGGCCGCCGCCAAACCCGCAACCGGTACTTTTGACGGACTGCGCCCTTGGCTGGGCGCCGTTCCTTCTCCTGTCCTTATGCCCATTCGTCGAGTTCTGCGTCCCATCCGGGAGTTATCTGAAAGTGGCAAGTTGGCCGGGCTTCTACTCATTCTGGCCACCGTGGTATCGTTGCTGCTCAGCAACAGCAGCCTGAGTGCGTCCTACCTGAGTTTGTGGGACATCCACTTGGGTTACGGGGTGCTCGATAAATCCCTAACCCATTGGATAAACGATGGTTTGATGGCCATTTTCTTCTTTCTGGTTGGCTTGGAAATCAAGCGCGAAGTGGTGGATGGCGAACTGTCACATCCGCGCCAAGCCATGCTGCCTGCGCTGGCGGCTGTGGGAGGCGTGGCCGCGCCGGCCCTTATTCACTTGGCTTTTACACGGGGAACGCCGGGGGCTTCGGGATGGGCCATTCCCACCGCCACCGACATTGCTTTCTCGCTGGGCATTCTGGCCCTACTGGGCAAGAGGGTGCCGGCCAGTCTGCGCATTTTTCTCACGGCCCTGGCCATCATCGACGACTTGCTGGCCGTGCTCATCATCGCCGTTTTCTACTCCGGTAGTCTACATTTGACTTACATGATGGGTGCCGCAGGAATATTTGGGCTTTTGGTGCTACTCAACCGCCTGCAAGTAAATGCCCTGGGTATCTATCTGGGGCTGGGGCTGCTGCTGTGGTTCTGTGTGCTCGAATCCGGCATTCACGCCACCGTGGCCGGGGTATTGCTGGCCCTCACCATTCCAACTCACCGCATCGAGAGCCTGGAGCACGCCTTGCAGCGGCCCGTTAGCTACTTGTTGCTGCCCCTTTTTGCCCTCTGCAATACGGCCATTGTGCTTAATACTGGCTTGGGGCCTGTTTTTGCCTCGCCGGTGGCGTTGGGTATTGGGTTAGGACTATTGCTGGGCAAGCCGCTGGGCATTGTGGGCGTGGTGGCGTTGCTGGTGCGTTTGGGAGTGGCGGAGCTACCCGCACTGGTCAATTGGCGGCAGATGGTCGGCTTGGGTTTCACGGCCGGCATTGGATTCACCATGGCCATTTTCATCGCCACACTGGCCTATCAAGCCCCGGCCGCCGTGGACGTATCCAAACTGGCCGTGCTAATTGGCTCAGCCATTGCCGCCATCGCAGGGGCCATCATTCTCTGGTTTTCGGAAAATTCAGAAGACCAAGTTGAAACACAAAAGGCTGACGTGGCCTCCGCCCCATCAGCCTCTGTGCAATAATAAAAAAAACGCTTAAACGGCAATGCACGGGTAATTCCGTCGCAGTATTGTTCAGCTAAAAGCAAATATTAGACGAGTTGCGCTACTTGCTGCAAGGCTTCTTCTACCCGCGCAAGGCCCGCGTCGTCCACATCCAGGTGCGTAACGAAGCGAATCCACTGCGGCCCGAAGCTGCTGGCCCGAATGCCCTGCTGCTCCAGGCCTTGCAGGAATTCGGCAGCCGGCTGGCTGTCTTGTAGGCGAAAAATGACAAGATTGGTTTCGGGGTTCAGCACTTCGGCCACGTAGGGCTGCTGGCGTAGCGTTTCGGCCAGGCGCGTGGCGCGGCGGTGGTCGTCGGCCAAGCGCGCCACGTTGTTTTCGAGCGCATACAAGCCGGCAGCGGCAATGTAGCCGGCTTGGCGCATGCCGCCGCCCATCACCTTGCGAATGCGCTTGGTTTTCTTGATGAAATCGGCCGAGCCCAGCAACACCGAGCCCACCGGCGCGCCCAAGCCTTTGGACAAACACACCGAAATGGAGTCGAACACCTGCCCGTAGTCTTCGCTGCGCTGCCCGGTAGCCACCAAGGCGTTGAAGATGCGCGCGCCGTCGAGGTGGCGGGCCAAGCCGTGGCGCTTGGCCACCTCGCTGATGGCCACTAGGTCATCCCAGCTGTAGCAGCTGCCGCCGCCGCGGTTGTGCGTGTTTTCCAGGCTCACGAGGCGGGTGGTGGGGTAGTGGATGTTTTCGGGCCGGATGGCGGCTTCCACCTGCGCGGCCGTCAGGCGGCCCCGGTTGCCGGCCAGCAGCGCCACCGACGCGCCCGAGTGAAAGGCAATGCCGCCCACTTCCCACAGGTACACGTGAGCGGTTTGCTCACAAATTACTTCGCTCAGCGGCTCGGTGTGGGCCTTGATGGCAATCTGGTTGGTCATGGTGCCCGAGGGGCAAAACAGGCCCGCTTCGAGGCCAAACCGGGCCGCCGCTGCTTCTTCGAGGCGGCGCACGGTGGGGTCTTCCTCGTAAACATCGTCGCCCACGGGCGCGGCCATCATGGCCGCAAGCATGGCAGGCGTGGGCCGCGTCACGGTATCGGAGCGCAGGTCAATTACAGGCAGGAGGGAGGAGTCAGCAGACATAGGGTCGGGTTGGACAGGCGAAAAGGCAAGCGGGCCTTTCAGGTTCCAGTCATCTTGGTGTGCTGGCCCTGCTGCCCTGAGCAAAAGTAGCGCTCGAAACGGCCTCGTTGCTACACCCTAGAATGTGCAGTAATTCAGCAAAATGCCTCCTGGGCTTGCACTTTCAAAATGAAAGCCTTACTTTTGCCCTCCGTTTCGTAAGCCCCTAGACTTTAACCAATCCGGCACCATGTCCGTTACCCGCCTCAAGCGCAAGCACCGCAAAAACATTGCCCGTGCCAACAACAAGCAGCACATCATCAAGGAGCTGCTCCGCACGCCCGTTCTGAAAAATGTTGATTTGGAAGAGCTGAAGTCGCGTTTCACCACCACGGCTGCTCCTGCCGCTGCTGACAAGAAAGCCGCTCCTGCCGCCCAAGCCGACAAAAACGAAACGGCTGAAAACGCCGTCGCTTTCGACGACGCCGAAGCCGTAACCAAGCCCGTAAACGAAGAAGGCCAGGCTGGCGAGCATCCCAAGCCTGAAATCGCACTGTAAATAACTTTTGGGTTGGCCGTGGCAGCAAGTGGAGCAATTCCTTGGTGCTGAGTGGCCCACGCAAAAACTTGATAAGCCCCGTCCCCTGCAAGTCAGGCGGCGGGGCTTGTCGGTTTGGGGCGTGCCGAGAATTTTGTCGGCAAACTCTTGTTAGTTGCAACTGTCCGCCAAATTAGCTGGCCCGTTTGCCTAGCTCCACGGCTTGCAAGTCCACTACCTGCCCTGCATCGATGCCAAAGCGCAGCAGCGTGCGCACTTGGTGAAACCCATGCCGCCCCGCCGCCCCAGGGTTCAGGTGAAGAAGGCCCAGCTTCTTATCAGGCATCACCCGCAGAATGTGCGAATGCCCGGTAATGAACAGGCCCGGCCGCGCGGCTGCCAGCAGGGGCCGGGCGGCGGGCGCGTAGTGCCCCGGATACCCGCCAATGTGCGTCATGAGCACCCGCAAGCCCTCTACTTCGAAGTCCTGCACCAGCGGTTGCGTCCTTCGCACGTCCGTTCCGTCGATATTGCCGTACACGCCCCGGAAGCACGGCGCTAAGCCCTGCAATTCGTCCACTACGCGGGCATCGCCAAAGTCTCCGGCGTGCCATATTTCGTCGCAATCGCGCAAATGGTGCGCAATTCGCTCGTCGAGGTAACCGTGGGTGTCGGAAAGCAGGCCAATGCGCGTCATGCCGCAAAGATGCGGCAGGCTGGCAAATCGGTACGGCCCCGTATCTTGCAGTCGCTGCCCGAGGCCCGTTTAGGTATTAAATTTCTGACTCCGGCGCTACACCCTGCCCGTCATCATCTTTTCAATTCGCTATTCCCGATGAATATTTTCATCAACGACATTCCGCTGGTTATTAAAAAACTGAGCGAAAAGGTGTATAAACACAAGTTTGACTTGGTTCTTAACCCCGACGATGATTTCACGTCGAAAGATTTGGTGGGCGACGTGCTGGTGCGCGACGCCGGCCCGTTGTTTATCGACCGCCTATTGCGCCTAATGGAGGTGAAAAAGCTGAAAAAGCTGAAATCCCTCACCATGCTGGTCAAAAAGAAAAAGCACGTCATCCTGCATTTCAAAGACCAGTTCAAAATTGCCAAAGCCGGTGGCGGTTTGGTCGTGAAAGACGACCAAGTGCTGATGATTTACCGCCTCGGCAAATGGGACTTGCCGAAAGGCAAGCTGAAGAGCGACGAAGACACGGCCGTGGGCGCCCTGCGCGAGGTTGAAGAGGAAACGAACATCAAGCTGGAACTCGGCGAAAAGCTGCCCAGCACCTGGCACAGCTACGCTTACAAAGGCAACAAGATGCTGAAAAAGACCGATTGGTACCTTATGAAATCGCTGGATGACAGCCTGATGAAGCCCCAGACGGAAGAATACATTGAGGAGGTGCGTTGGATGTCGCCCCAGGAAGCATTGGCCAAACTGGAGGATTCGTACGCCTCCATTGCGTTGGTGGTGCGGCACTACCTCAACAACATGGCTGGAAAGCCCGCCAAAGTGACGCCCGCTACCGGGAAATAGCGCTATATTGGCGGCTATGAGGCCGGGATTATTGGTTTTTCTTACATTAGGGGGGCTCATGGGTGCTTGTTCCGGCGCTCATGAGCCCCCGCATACCCAGCCAGTAGGTGTAGTAGCCAAGGCCGTTCGGAACAAGCCTGTGCTAAATGTGCCCAGCTTGCTCAGTTTGCCGATTGGCGAATTGGGCCAGCGGCTGGGTCCTCAAATGCCAGTACCGCATGGATTTATTGACCCGGTGCTGGCGCCTTTGGCCAAAACCGACGAAAGGATAGATTCTTCTGCGCTTTTTCGGTACCAAGGATTGTCCCTCATTGCCTCTTATGACTACCGAACGGGCCAGGTGAGCAACCTGTTGCTGCTAGGTACCGACGAGCAGCAGCTAATGAGCAGCGCCAACTTGCAGCTTGGGGATGACGATTATTTGGTGCTGCCGGTTTTTGAAGAGCATCACCTCAGCCGTTTGCTGGGCATACGCGTGATTGCGACCGCAGTGGGCCAACAAGCCATTCGTTATTGAGGCGCTACAGACGCAACAAATTGGGTCAAGTGGCCGTCGAAAAGGCTCGGCGTGGGTGCCCTCTTCCGGCAAGCACAGGCCCTGTTACCTACGTTTTACTAGCACGAAGCTAGGCTGCTACTTTGCGAGCGGTGGCAACGAAAAGGGTAAAAAAGCATCCACATTGCCGCCAAAACGGTGAATGTCCCGGATGATGGTGCTGCTGATGGCTCCCAACGTGGGGGAGGTTAGTAGAAACACGGTTTCCAAGCCCGGGTTCACGTGCTGGTTGCCGTAGGCAATGGGCTTTTCGTACTCAAAATCCGGGCTGTTTCGCAGGCCCCGCAACAGGAAATGGGCCCCAACTTCGCGGGCAAACTCTGCCGTAAGCCCCTGAAAGGTGCGTACCGAAACCCGTGGCTCGTCCCGAAATACGGCAGCAATAAGGTCTTGCATTTGCTCAATAGGCAGGTAGCGTTGCTTGCTGCTGTTGGTGCCAATGGCCACGATAACCTCGTCGAACAAAGCTACCCCACGCTGTACCACGTCGAGGTGGCCGTTGGTGAAAGGGTCGAAGGAACCGGGAAAAACGGCAATGCGGGGCATGGGCAAACCTTTACGCAAAGTGCAGGCCGAATAAGTCGAAATAACGGTACTCAAACACGTCGTTGAGTCGGTAGCTGTATTGCACGTTGCCGGGCCGGGGGCCAAAACGGACGTTGCGCAAATAGGTGCGCAGCAAGCTGAAAATCGCGGAATCAGGCATCAACTCGCCCCAAACGGTAACTTCATCTTGGTCGGGGTCTAGGTTGAGCTCCTGCATCACGAGAATGGTGTAGTAGACAACATCCTCGGCCGTGGTGCAAGGAAAAACATTGCAGTACTCCAGGTGCTGGCCCATCACCACCAGCGTCAGCTCCTGCTGGCCGGGGTTGAGGTAGAGGCGGCGGGGGGCTGCGGCTCCCCGCTGATGCACGAGGCCCGCTAGCAGCGCACTGGTGTGGTGCAGCATGCGGCCCGTGGACCCGTGGGTGGCGGCCAGCCAGTCGGCCAGCGCCGCATCAGCGGCGAACACGTTCACCAGTTCCATGCCGGGGTGGGTGGTGTGGCGCACGGTTTCGGTGGGCGTGAGGGTGTGGTGCAGGCGCAGGGCCGCAGCTTCGTCGCCGGGCCGGAACAGGGGCGCTGGCAGCAGCGTGAAGGCCCGGCCCGTGACGGCTAGCCGCACCGCGTTCCAGCCGCGCTGGTTCAAAAAATCGTGCTGCGCGGCCAGGGCCGGCACGCCCCCGGCGGCTAGCGGATACTCTTCAAGGGCCACGAACTTGTTGCGTTCCACATCGGCAGCCGCAAGGTAGAGGCGGGAGGGCCCAGCCAGCAAGTACAGGTTGTAAGCGGCGGGGTTGGCGGGGTCAAACGTCTCGTCGCGCAAGCGCAGGTGGGAAGACGGCGCAGCCGTGGAAGCAGAAGAAGCAGCAGAGGCAGGCACAAATCGAAGCTAAACGGGCGCAATGGCCGGGGCTAAAGATAATGCCTCGCTTCATGAAGAATGAAGCACTCCGAACGCAAGAATCGAAAATGCAAACGGAAAACCTGGGTCAGCCCAATGCGTACGCGCTAGGCGAAATGGGTCTGCGGCACGAATACGTCGTCGACACTGAGCACCATGCGCAGCACCGGATGTACTTGAGCCGATGGTAGTTGCATGAGCTGACGCGGGGTGAACCAAGCCAATTCCGTGAGCAATTGCCGGTCTGCGGAATGCTCGGGGTCGTGCCCCAGGACGGGCTGGGCTTGTTCCTCGTTCACCACCTCAAAAAACAGCTCAAGGGCTTGCAATTTATCGGTAGCGAATTCGTGGAGGTGCAGAAAACGGCCTGGCGTTGCGTTCAAGCCCGTTTCCTCGTGGAATTCCCGGACCAAGGCCTCGCGAATGCTCTCGCCAAACTGCCAGCCGCCGCCCGGTGGCGACCAAAAAGGTTCGCCATTGGCCAGCAGTCCGCGGTGGGCCGCCAGCAGAATGGCGCCGTCGCGCAACAGCAGCCCCCCCACCCGGACCCGCACCTGGCCAGTGTAAGCCTGAAGCAGGGCATCGGGAGAAGTAATAATCGAAGTAGGCATGGTGGTGGTCGGGCACCCCAGCGGAGTTAGAAATCGGCGCCCGGTGTTGTACGGCTAACGGCAGGCTGCTGACATTGTTTTAATTCAACTGCGAAAAGAAAGCCCAAGCCGCGGCCCCCGTTAAATACGCATGCGCCGCCGGGCCCGCCAGCGGCCCAGTTGGCTCAGCATGAATACCAGGAGCAGCAGCACCACGCCCGCCGCCACCAGCGGCAGCAGCAGCGTAAAAGCTACTCCGCCCACGGCCAGCGCGTTTTCCGCTGTGGCCACCACGGGGTTGCCGAGGCCCCCGGTGGTGACGGCCGAAGCCCCTCGCAGCAGCGCCGTACCGGTTTGAATGATGCCGGCCGTGCCGCCGCCTACCAGCACGCCCAGCGTCCAGCGCAGGGTGGGGTCGAGGTGGGGCAGGGCCGACGTCATGAGAATGGTGCCGGCAACGAAGGACGCCGGCGTGGTGAGCGTATCGAGGAAGTGGTCGACAACCGGGATATAATAGCCCGCTATTTCCACCAAAGTGGCCGTGGCCAGGGTAATCAGGGCCGGCCAGCTACCCAGCCACGCAAATCCTGAGGCGGGCGTCATGTAGTCGAAATGATAAGCCAGACTGGCCGCCAGCAAGGGCACAAACACTCGGAACCCGCTGGAAGCGGCCAGCCCGAGGCCCAGCGCGCCGGCCACCAGAAACTGCATCATTGGCAATTGGTCCATCTGCTTAAGGAGCTAATGTGAAGGATGAAGGCAGGCGCCCGCCCCGAAGCCAGTACCTTTGGGTATCTATCTGCTAATGGCGTTTGTCGTGGCCGCAAAGCCATTCTGGGGGCCAGTAAGCAGGTTTTCGAATCAAACCAAAACAGAAAGCGGTGCCAGTGCCGGGCCCAATAGTTGGCCCAGCCCGGGTACCTCAGCAAACATAAACGTTTTCAGTGTCTATTAACTCAGAAAAAGTCGCCTCGGCCGATACTGCCGCCGAACTCGAAGTCCGCATCCGCCGCAAGCTCACCCGCCAGCGCTTCATGCACCTCATCGGGGCCGATTTGACGGTGATAACCCCCGGCCGGGTCGAAGCGGAGCTCGTCATGGGCGAGCAGCACCAGCAGCAGCGCGGTTTTGCCCACGGCGGCCTCATCGCCACCCTGGCCGATTTGGTGGCCGGCTTTGCCGGCGTCACCCTCATTCCCGACCATTTCGGGCTGGTGACCTCCGATTTGAAAATCTCCTACCTGCATCCCGGCGTCGGGCAGAAATTAAAAGCCATCGGCTGGGTGTTGAAAGCCGGCCGGCGCCTGCAATTCTGCGAAGCCGAAGTGTGGTGCGATGACTTGCTAATTGCCAAGGCCAGCGCCACCATGGCGGTGATTGAGCCGCAGTAACCAAAAAATGAAAACGCACCAGAGGTTAGGTGAGCGGACCTTTTAGCCCCGCGGACTCTGAGATGACTGAGCTCAACGTGGAATCTTCAACGGCGGCGGTGCTTATCCCTATTTTGAGCGTGAAGCAGGATTTACGAAACATATGTTAAAACTTCGCACCCCGTCCGTTCGCGACTATTTTCCTTACGAGCCCACCGACGACCAAGCTCAGCTATTCACGCAACTTGATGCGTTTTTGCGCGACGACCTGCCGGGCCGTAAGGTTTTTGTGCTGCGTGGCTATGCGGGCACGGGCAAAACCACCGTGGTCAGCGCCCTGGTACAGTGGCTGCACAAGCTCCAGCGCAAATACACGCTGATGGCCCCCACCGGCCGCGCTGCCAAGGTGATGGCCGGCTACGCAGGCGTGCCCGCCAGCACCATCCACAAGAAAATCTACCGCCAGACCTCCGGCTCGCCTTCCGAACGGCTCAATTTCCAGCGCCAGCCCAACCGCACCGAGCAAACGCTGTACATCGTGGACGAGGCCTCGATGATTTCGGACGAGAAAGCCTTTGGCGAAAGCGGTTTGCTGGACGACTTGATGGGGTTTGTGTTCGAGAAAACCAGCAACAAGCTCCTGCTCATCGGCGACACGGCGCAGCTGCCGCCCGTGGGCCAACTCCTGAGTCCGGCCCTCGACCCCGAGTTGCTGGCCCACCGCTTCCGGGCCACCGTGGGCAGCGTGGAGCTGCGGCAAGTAATGCGTCAGGCCCAGGAATCGGGCATTCTGGTGAATGCTACGGAACTGCGCGAAGAGCTGCGCGAGGAAGTGCCCAATATTCAGCTCCATACCAAAGGCTACGGTGACATCTTTAAGATGGGCGGCGACAAGCTGGAAGACGGCTTGCGCTGGGCGTACCGCAATTTTGGGCACGAAAACACGACCATCATCTGCCGCTCCAATCGCAATGCCAACCAGTATAACCAGCTCATTCGGCGGGCGTTGTTCGATGCCGAGGAGGAGATTGAGGGTGGCGACTATCTGATGGTGGTGCGCAACAACTACTTCTGGCTGCCCAAGGATTCCGAAATTGGCTTTCTGGCCAACGGCGACTTCCTGCAAATCAGCAAAATCATTCGGCGCGAGGAAGTGTACGGTTTTCATTTTGCCCAGGCCCAGGTCCGGCTCGTGGATTACCCAGACGAGCCCGAAATCGAAGTAAAGCTGCTACTCGATACCCTGCACACCGAAAGCCCGGCCTTGCCTTCGGACCGCAACAACGCCTTGTATATGGCCGTGAGCGAAGACTACGCGCACCTGAAAACCAAGGCCGAGCGCTACAAGGAAATGCGCAAAGACCCGTACCTGAATGCGCTGCAAGTGAAGTTTGCCTACGCCCTGACCTGCCACAAGGCGCAGGGTGGGCAGTGGCAGGCCGTGTTCGTTGACCACGGTTTTTTGAAGCCCGACGAGCCGTTGGCGGGTGAGTTTGCGCGGTGGCTGTACACGGCCATCACGCGGGCGTCGGAGCGGTTGTTTTTGCTGAACTTTCAGCCCAAGCTTTTGAGCGACGTGCCTGAGGAAGAGTGAAGTAGCAGATTAAGTCAACCGTCTAAAGCGCTCAATACATAAATTTTACAGTAATCTTTTCTTTCGCAGAATCTTAAGGCTAATGAATTGGTTAAGAGCGTACCTTCGGTGCGCCTTGGGGGCCGCCGGGGCAGTTTGGTCGTAAATTTGCGTGTCGGCCCGGAACCAGTAAATTTGTTCATCCCAACTTTTTCCGCGAACTCTTCTCATTCTTATTATTTTTTTCCGCCTCATGAAAAAAACCTTGCTTCTCGCCCTGAGCCTGACCGCTGCCGCTTACTCTGCGCAAGCCCAGGTTGCCAAGCCCGCCGCTAAAGCAGTTGGCCCGGTTGCCGGTCCCGCCATCACGTTCGAAGAGTCGAAATATGACTTTGGTTCGGTAGCCCAGGGCGGTGTGGTTGACCATACCTTCAAATTCAAAAACACAGGCACGGCTCCCCTCGTGATTTCCAACATTGGCGTGAGCTGCGGTTGCACCACTCCCGAGTGGACCAAAACGCCGGTGATGCCCGGCAAAACCGGCACCATCAGTGCCCACTTCAACACGGCCGGCAAAATCGGCATGCAGAACAAAGTGCTGACCATCGAGTCCAATTCGCCCGCCGGCAGCACCACCGTTTCGCTGGTAGGCGAAGTGAAAGAGCCTTCGGCCTCGGCTACTTCGGATGCCCGCGCTGATGCCACAACTGCCACGCCAACTGCTGGTAAAAAAGTAAAAGAAAAGACCACCGATTCAAAATTCAAAGCCAAAGTGAAGTAAGCTTTCACCCATTGCTGCTACAGAAAAAGGGCTATCCGCACTGCGGATAGCCCTTTTTCTGTAGTCAGGTTTTGTAGCGGCTACAGCTTGCGCACGGCCAGCAGTAAACTAAGCCAGCCGCCCAGCAGCAGCAGCCCGCCGATGGGTGCCACCGCCCCCAACTTGGTGATGCCTGTGAAACACAACGCATAAAGCGAGCCGCTGAAAATGATAATGCCTCCCACCCAGAGCCAGCCCGTGGTGCCCAGCGCCCGCAGTTCGGGCCGCACGGCCCACAGAACGCCAATGGCCAAAAGCGCCAGTGCGTGGTAAAACTGGTAGCGAACCGCGGTTTCAAAGGTGTCGAAGCGGCCGGATTTTTCCAGGGTTTCGCGCAGGCCATGGGCGCCAAATGCGCCGATGGCCACGCCCAGGCCCCCGAGCAGGGCCGCAAGTTGAAGGAGAAGGCGAGCAGTCATTGAAAAAGAGAAAAAGAGAAGAAGTTGCGCCGAAGGTACGGACCGATGCCACGGTGCGGCCGTCAGATTTGCCGCTTCAGGCGCACGGAAGCGGTATGCAGGTTGCCGTTGCGCCGCCGCAGTACCATAAACAAAGCCCGGCCGTCTTCAGAGTGCAACATGCGGTCGAGTTGGGTAAGCGAGTAAGCATTGGCCGGAGTAAAGTTGATACTTATCAGCTCATCGTCAACGGCTAAGCCGGCGGCTTCGGCGGGGGAATTGGCCATGACGCGTAGCACGAAAAACCGCCGGTACTTTGGACCGGTCGCCAATAATTCGATGCCGCACATGTCGTGCTCAAAAGGTTCGCGGAATCTGGTGTTAGGCCTCAACAGCAACCGCCGGTTAGGGTAGTCGACGACGAGGTAAAAGCGCTTGAGAAGTTCGTAGCCGATGTTTCCATTGCGCGGAATCTCAATGCGGCGATGCACATCGGCGGCGTTGGGATAAGAAGTGAGCACCGAGCGCATAGTATAGCGGCCCAACTGTAATTCAGGCACTCGACCGAGGTAGCCTTCGACTAGGCCCGTAAGCCCGCGGCCAAGGTCAGCGGAAAGGCGTTGCGCAGGGAGTTTAAGGCGTGGGTCAGAATCTATTTCAATCGATAGTGCATGGCTGGCGCCGGTGTCCAATACCAGCTTAAGTGGTAATGTGAGCGAATCAGTGACCTTGACGGGCGTGGTGATGTAGGCTTTGTTGTTCTCCAACGACAGCGGGATAGCGGCCCAATTTTTCCCGCTTGGGGCTTTATATGTAGCCGGATTGCTGAGCAGGATTTCGCCCTGTTCGGGCCGGAGCGTTACCACAAAGCTGCGAAACAGCTCCGACCCCAAGATGCCGTGAATGGGCATGCCGATGTAGCCGGATAGGTTCAGCACGTCTTCCGAAATAACCAACCACGACATGTGGGCCGCAATTGCGCCGGGAATCTCCACCCGGATGCTGTCGGTTTGGTAGGCCAGCAGCCCGGTGCTGGCCCCGCCCGCACCTACCACTCGAAACTTCTCGCCCTGCCGCATTCGCAGCGAATCGGCCAGGCTGGGGGACGTAATAATGGACGTGTTGACGCCGGTGTCCAGCAAAAAATTGTACGGGCCGGAATTATTAAGCCGCGCGCTTACCACCAGGAGGTTGCGCTGAAGCTGAATGGGAACCCGAACGCTCCGCCGCCGGCTGTTCGCCAACACAAACGGCGCCGGTTCCTGGCCGGTTTGGGCCTGCGCGGGGCGGCCCATATCCCAGCAAAAGCTTAGGAAAACAAGCAAACACACAAAACGCAGGGCCAACATAGAAAACAGAGCGAAACCGGACCGGTAAATAAAGCGAATAAGCAGCGCCTTTACCTAACTGCGCTGCTTTAGTCGCATGGTTCCCAGGGGCCGTGGGGGTCGAAGCGGAGGCTGCCGTGCTCAATATAAAGAGGCGCAGCTATATTGTTATGGTATAATTGGCCCGTGCCCAGCCCCTGCGCGAAGCCTCGCACGTCGTACTCGCCCGTGAGCTGCGCCACGGCATTGAGGCCAATATTGGATTCCAGGGCCGAAGTAATCCACCAGCCAAGGCCGCGTGCCTCGGCCAGGGCAATCCAGCGGCGGGTGGCGGCGTGGCCGCCCAGCAGCGTGGGCTTGAGCACAATGTAGGTGGGGCGCACCGCATCCAGTAATGCGGTTTGTTGAGTAAGGTCGCTCACTCCGATTAACTCTTCATCGAGCGCAATGGGGATGGGGGATGTGCGGCACAGTTCCGCCAGAGCCGGGAGTTGGCCGGCGGCAATGGGCTGCTCGATGGAGTGCACCTGAAATGCCGCCAGCTGCTCTAATTTCCGGGGGGCATCGGCAGGCGCGAACGCGCCGTTGGCGTCTAACCGCAGCATGAGCTGGTCGGGGCCGGCCACGGCCCTGATTTCGGCCAGCAGCGCCAGTTCAGTATCAAAATCCAGGCTTCCTATTTTAAGCTTAAGGCAGGAATACCCGGCGGCCAGTTTTTGCTGAATCTGCTCGCGCATGAAGGGCGCGTCGCCCATCCACACCAAGCCGTTGATGGGTAGAGGGGCCCGCCCTTGGCTGAAGGGGTTCGCATAAAGCTGGCGGTGCCCGCCGCCGGCCAAGTCGAGGGCCGCGGTTTCGAGGGCAAAAACCAGCGACGGATACCCCGGACCCACAAATGCCGGAGCATCGGCCGCCGCGAAGGTGGCAAATGCTCCGGCATTGAACCGTTCGCAGAGCTGAGCTACTGCGATTGGAAATGTGGGGACAAAATCGGGGCTGAGGCCGGCCAAGGGGGCGGCTTCGCCGATGCCAACTACCGCCGGAGCGGCATCGTCGGCTAGGTGCAGGTACCAGGCCACGTGTTCGGCCAAGGCCCCGCGGGAGGTACGGGCCGGGAAGTTGAAGCGCAGCGCGCGGTGCGTAAAGCGGAGACGAAGCATGCCGCAAAGATGCGCGGCTGGCGGCGCTTGGCTGTGCTACTTGCTGGCGGTGGCGTTGGTCTTGCCACGGCGACTTACCAAGCCACCCTTTCGGCCTGCGTCGCGGGCCTCTTCGGCCGAGAAGCGGTGGCCGCGGCCACTGGCATGGGAAGCTTTGCCGCCTTCGCTGGCGATGCGACGCTGGGTCTCGGGGCTCATGGCCGCAAAACCGCGACGGCTCTTAGTTCCCACACGGTTAGCAGGGCGGGTGGACGATTTGGCAGCCGCGGCCGCTGAATTGGCGATGTTAGAAATTGAAGAAGCCATAGGAATATTGAAAGAAGGTTAAGTATGGTGCAAGTGTAATACTATCTGGTGGTAATCCTACTCTAACATGCCTGTTTAGTTGTGATTTAGGTCGAAAATGGGCGTAAATACCACTTTCTACGGAAGAGCTTGTACGTACTTCACAGTCGGGCTCTGCGTGTTTATCTCCTCCTTGGCTTAGGGTTGCGTGAAATGCCGGGTTTACGCGCAACGCAACCTCCGGCCTGCTAATCCGGTTAGTGCTGTGGTTCCCCTTTTGTTACGTCTTATGTCCGAGATTCAAGCTTTTCCCTCAGCTGTTCGCGTCGCGCAATCCTGGTTGGCGCGCTACCGGGCCGTGCGGGCGCAGAGCCAGGCCCTGTGTGCCCCGCTGCTCCCCGAAGACACGGTGGTGCAGCCCATGCTCGATGTGAGCCCCCCCAAATGGCACCTGGCCCACACCACTTGGTTTTGGGAAACGTTTCTGCTGAAAGAGTACGTGCCCGGCTACCAGCTATTCCACCCCGAATACGCTTTTCTGTTCAACTCCTACTACAACTCCCTGGGTTCGCGCGTGAACCGCGCTGACCGTGGCACGCTCTCGCGCCCGGCCCTGGCCGATGTGCTGGCCTACCGGGCCCACGTCGATGCCGCTTTGGAGGCGCTGCTGACCGAAACCGACGAGTTGCCCACCACTTTTTACGAACTGCTAGAACTGGGCCTCCAGCACGAGCAGCAACACCAAGAACTACTGGCTACGGACATCAAATACATTCTCAGCACCAGCCCATTGGCGCCGGCTTATCTGGCTGCAGAGTCGCTGCTTGAAGGAGAGGAAGTTGAAGCAGTTGCTTCTGGTGCGGCTGCGTGGCTGGCCGTGCCGGGTGGTATTCATCGCATTGGCTTTCGGGAAACCGGCTTTTGCTTTGATAATGAGCTGGCGGCCCACGAAGTACTGTTGGCGCCTTTTGAATTGCAAAACCGGCTGGTAACCAATGCTGAGTACCTGGCCTTTATGGAGACGGGAGGCTACCGCGACTTTCGGTATTGGATGGGCGAGGGCTGGGACCTGGCCCAGGCGCAGGGCTGGGAAGCACCGCTGTATTGGATGCAAAAAGAAGGCTGCTGGCACCGGTTTACGCACCACGGCTTGCAAGCCCTGAACCCGCTGGCGCCCGTCACCCACATCAGTTTTTACGAAGCCGATGCGTATGCCAACTGGGCCGGCGCGCGCCTACTCACCGAAGCCGAATGGGAAACGGCTGCCCGGCATTTTGGGGCCAGCACCGCGGAGGGCACCTGGCTGGAGAGCAACGTGCTGGACCCTCAGCCCGTGCCCGCCGATGCCGACCCCACCGCCTGCCACCAGCTCCTCGGCGACTGCTGGGAGTGGACCTATTCGGCCTACCATGCCTACCCCGGCTACCAGCGGGCCGCGGGCGCCTTGGGCGAGTACAACGGCAAGTTTATGGTAAACCAGCTGGTGCTGCGCGGGGGCTCCTGCGCCACGCCGGAAAGCCACATTCGCCTCAGCTACCGCAATTTTTTTCACGCCGACAAGCGCTGGCAGTTTACCGGCATCCGCCTGGCCCGCTCCCTAAGCGAGTAAACGGTACGCAAGTAGTTACAAGTTGGCAATCGGAGTATTTCCGCACAAAAAAAAGCAGCTAATTCAGTGCCAGCAACTCTTAAGAATAGAAAAAGAAGCTGGTGGGTTGGGAATTAAAGAAATCAGTAAATGATAAATGTAGCAAGTGAGCTCGCGCAGCACGTGGCCGAAGGGCTGCGTCGGACCCCGAAAACGCTGTCGTCCATGTATTTCTACGACGACATCGGAAGCCAGCTGTTCCAGCAAATAATGAAGCTGCCGGAGTATTACCCCACCCGCGCCGAATTTTCCATCTTCCGGGAACACGGGGCCGCTTTGGCCGCGGCGCTGAGTCCGCAGGCCGGAGGGGCGTTTGCGTTGGTGGAGCTGGGCGCGGGCGACGGGGCCAAAACCAAGCTGCTGCTGCGCGAATTGCTACGGGCGGGCACAGCGTTTACGTACGCCCCCGTCGATATTTCGGAAGGGGCGATGACTGGCCTGGTAGAGTCGCTCAGGCAGGAATTGCCCGCGTTGCACGTGGCGCCACTGGTGTCGGACTACGCCACGGCCCTCACCGAACTGCGCACCCGACCGGGCAGCAAAGCCGTGCTTTTTCTGGGCTCCAATATCGGCAATTTCCACCCGACGGACCGACTGGATTTCCTGCGTAAACTGGCCTTTCCGCTGGCCCCGGCCGACCGACTGCTGATTGGCTTCGATTTGCAGAAGGACCCGCGCCGCATCCGTGCCGCCTACGACGACGCCCAAGGCATTACGGCGGCTTTTAATCTCAACCTGCTCACGCGCCTCAATCGAGAATTGGGCGCCGATTTTGACCTTGCCAAATGGCAGCACTACACCGACTACAACCCCCTGAACGGGGCGGTGCGCTCGTACTTAGTGAGCACCCACGCGCAGCAAGTACGTATTGAAGCGCTGGACGAAACCTTCGAATTTGCCGCCTGGGAAGTCATTCATACCGAAAATTCCTATAAGTTTACCCTCCGCCAAATCGAGGAGCTAGCCGCCGAAGCCGGTTTGCGGGTAGTGGAATCGTTCACGGATGCCGCGGGTGATTTTGCTGACGTGGTATTGGCAACGCAGCACGAGTAAGCGGGCGCTCTCCAATCCGCTCTTAAGGCGAAAGTAGTTTGATTTTCTGAAAAATTGATTCACAACTTACTTCTTTTCAGCAACGACATATGGCATCGGCAACCATTAGCCTAGCCTCTGGATATGGGAATTTTGCTGTGCCCGCAGTAGCCCTGGAAGCGGCGGCTGAGGTATTGGCCAGCACGCAACGGCAGCATGTTCCGCTGGCCGTGAGCCCGGTGGCTGGCCTGCCGGAATTGCGCGAAGCCTTAGCCCGGCGCTACCGCCAGCGCGGCGCCACAGGACTCACCGCCGAGCAGGTGCTGGTGACGGCCGGGGCCAAAACCGGACTTTTTGCATTGCTCAGCGAGTTGTTGCAACCCGGCGATGACGTCCTCATGCCAACGCCCAACTGGTTCGGCTTCGACGACTTAGTACGCCGCGCCGGGGGCACTCTGCGCGCCCTGCCGCTTGCCGCGGCCGATAACTACGTCCTACGTCCTCAGGTGCTGCGGGCCGCCCTCACCCCAGCCACCCGGTTGCTGATAATCAGCAACCCCAACAATCCCACCGGACGGGTTTATTCTCAGGCCGAATGGACGGAGCTACTGGCCGTGACCGACGAATTTCCGCAGCTCTGGGTGCTCAGCGATGAGATTTACGAAGGCATTTGCTTTGGGCCGGAGGCAGTGCCCACGTTGCTGGCGCAGCCCGACGTGCATCAGCGGCACGTGGTGGTAAGCGGGTTCTCAAAATCGTTGGCGCTGGCGGGCTGGGGAGTAGGCTGCGTGGTGGTGCCTCCGGCCTTGGCGCCAGCAATAGCCGCTCGACTGTTCGGGACCGGCGCGGCCGCGCCCACACCAGCCCAGGCGGCTGCGCTGGCTGCCACGCAGCACGCGGAAAGCATAAGTGGGGCCTTGTGCGCGCAGCTGGCCCCCACGCGGGCACAACTGCTGGCCGGGCTGGCTGCTCTGCCCGGCGCCCCCGCTATCATTGCCCCAGAAGGCACTTATTACGTTTTTGCTGATTTCACCCGTTTCCTTGCGCCCGAGTGGCCGGCCGTTGAAGCCTCCGCCCGCTTGGTGGAACTGCTCGCCGCCGCTGGGGTGGAAGTAGTGGACGGCGCAACCTGCGGAGCGCCGGGCTTCGCCCGGCTTTCCTACGCCGTGCCCGCGGCCGACTTGGAAGAAGCGCTAACCCGCATGCAGGAAACATTTGCCCGCCTTCCCATGCCGGCGGAAATTCCAGGCTGAGAAAACCTGAGTGCAGCTACTTCTCCGCAACCGAAACTTCGGGGCGAAAACCAGCCGCCGTACCTTTGAGGTCGGCTGGTTGGCCGGTTGATTTTGATTGTTAAGTTGGAAAACCTTCGTCCGCATCTGCGCCCCACGCTGCTGCTCGCTTTCCCCGTGATGCTGTCGCAGCTGGGCCATGTTCTGGTAAATTTTGTCGATTCGGTGGTCGTCGGCCACATTGGCAAGGTGCCCCTGGCGGCCGTTGGGGTGGGGGTGAGCACGACCAGCGTGCTGCTGGTGCTGGGCATTGGTCTGAGCATGGGCGTGGTGCCGCTGGTAGCCGCCGCCAACGGCCGCCGCGACTTGCCCGAACTGGGCCGCTTGTTGGTGGCCTCTGTGTGGATGAGTGCATTGGCCGGGTTGGTACTGGCGGGCCTGGGCCAATTGTTGCCCTCGTTCATGTACTTGTTGGGTCAGCCGCCGGAGGTGGTGGCGCTGGCCGGTCCCTGGGTGCAAGTCATCAGCCTGTCGCTGTTTCCGCTGATGGTGTTTCAGGGATTCCGCGAGTTTGCGGGCGGTTTGGGGCTGACGCGGCAGGCCATGTGGCTGTCCATACTCGCCAATGTGGTGAACGGCTTGCTGTGCTACGCCTTAGTATACGGGCGGTGGGGCGCGCCGGAAATGGGCATGATGGGGTCGGCTTGGGCCACGCTTATCGCCCGGGGGCTCATGGCCGCATTAATGGCCGCGTATGTGCTCTACGCCGGCCGGCTGCGTGCCGAGCGGGCCGCCCTAACAAGCTGGCTGCCCACCGGAGCCACCATCCGCCGGGCCGCCGATTTGGGTGCGCCGATTGGGGTGCAGATGGCCCTGGAAGTGGGCGCTTTTGGGCTGTCGCTGCTCATGGCGGGCTGGCTGGGCGTGACGACCGAAGCGGCCCACAAAGTAGCCATCGACGTGGCCAGCATGACGTACATGGCCGCGAGTGGTATTGCGGCGGCGGCCACCATTCGGGTGGGCCACTTACGTGGGGCAGGCAATCTTGGCGCTGCGCGCCAAGCCGGATTTGCCGCGTATTGGCTCACGTTTGGGTTTATGGGCGCTATGGGGGTGTTGCTGATTCTGACCCGTCACATTGTGCCGTACGTCTACATCACCGACCCGCAAGTGGTGGCGCAGGCCAGCACGCTGCTCCTAATTGCGGCTCTGTTTCAGGTTTCTGATGGCTTGCAGGTGGTGGGCCTGGGCGCCTTGCGCGGCTTGGAGGACGTGAAGGTACCGTCGGTGGTGGCGTTGCTGGCTTACTGGGCTGTGGCGCTGCCGTTGGGCTACTTCTTGGGCTTTAAGCTGCACATGGGCGCGCCGGGCGTGTGGACGGGTTTGCTGGTGGGCCTCACCATTGTGGCCGTGGTGCTGCTGCAGCGCTTCCGGCGCGAAACCGAGCCAACGTTTCCCGCCGCAGTCGCTGCTGCGCAAGAGCAGGCCACCGTGTAAGGAGCCGCTGACTGGAACCCTTCGGGTGAACCGTGGCGTTGGAGCAATTCTTGTATATGCGGCCCGACAGGTCCAGCGGGAACTGCTTCCTCTGCATTATTCTGGTTTACTGTCTCCATTATGCTCTCTATTATAACCTCCTTTTTGGTGGCGGTGGCGCTACTGCAAGGCCCGGCTGCAAAGCCTGGCAAAACCGTTTCAGCCGCCGCAGGCCCTGCGCAAGCCAGCAAGCCCGCCCTTGCGGCGCCCATTGCGTGGTCGGCGACGCGCCCGCTCACGGTAGCCGATTTTCAGAGCCGCCCCAAGCCGTACGAAAAGCTGGCCGCGCTGACCACCACCGACATCAAAGCCAATGCCGCGTGCCGCGATTTTGTATTCTCCGGTACCGTGCAGGCTACGTTCGACCCCAATTCCTCTTGGTTTCGAGACCCCGTGAACTTCACGCCCCAACTCCTGCGCCACGAGCAGATGCACTTCGACCTGACCGAGGTGCACGCCCGGCTGCTTCGGCAAAAGCTGTTGGTTTTTCAGGCCAAAATAGATTGCGAGCACTTGCAGCCGGCGTTCAACAACATCACCAAAGGCATTTACGCCGCCTGGGACAAGGAGCAGAATCGCTACGACATGGAAACCAACCACGGCCTCAACGCCGTGCGCCAGGAGTACTGGGAGAAGCAAACCCAGATAAAGTTGGCGCAACTGCAGGCCTTCGCGCTTTAGCGCCAAGCGCGGCCGCGCGTTACCTTCGTCCATGGCTTCTTCTCTGCTTACCTGGGCTGAATTTGAGCGCGTGGACTTGCGCGTGGGCACCATCCGCGAGGCCCACCCGTTTCCGGAAGCCCACCGGTCGGCTTATCAACTGCTGATTGATTTTGGTCCCGAAATCGGTCTGAAAAAATCAAGCGCCCAAATCACCCATCACTACAGTCCCGACGGCTTGGTAGGCCGGCAGGTGGTGGCGGTGGTCAATTTCCCACCCAAGCAAATCGGGAAGTTTCGGTCCGAAGTGCTGGTGACCGGGTTTGCCGATGCCGACGGCCACATTGTGCTGGCCAGCGTGGCCAGCCCCGTGCCCAACGGCAGCCGCCTTATCTGATGGGGCCGTTGATGAGCGGGGCGGGCCGCCCGGCGCCCGGGATGGCTGAGGCGGGGTCGGCTCGCCGGCTACGCGCATTGAGGGTATCGACCACGGCCGAGTAGATGTCGTTCAAGTCCTTGCCGTGAATACCGTAGTACCGGTAGCTGCGCTGAAAGGCCGAATCGGTGACCTGGCTTTGCTTGAGCAACCGCTTGTGCTGACTCAAGTAAAGGGCCCGGGCCGAATCGGGGTGCAGGCGGCTGCTCTCCACGCGCGCTTCGAGCACGTGTAGGTCCGTGAGCAGGGATATCATTTGCTCCTTGGGCAGCAGGTCGGCAGGTGCGGGAGCCTCTTCGGGACGCTGGCAAGCCGACATAGCCAGTAGGAGCGGGGCAACTAATAGGCGCAGGCCACGACAATGGAATGATTTCACGGCCGCAAAGTTAGTCCCAAGCCGTAGCTTCGCTTGCATGAACCCCACCGTGCCTTCGGCCCTGACCGCCTTGGTGCGCCGCCTGCGCCACCTCGAAATCCGCATCCGCAAGGCTGTGGAGGCCCAATTACAGGGTGATTTCCATTCCGTATTCAAGGGCACGGGCCTGGAAGTGGATGACGTGCGCCTTTACCAATACGGCGACGAGGTGCGCGCCATCGACTGGGCGGTATCCAGCAAGGGGCACGGTACATTCGTGAAAACCTACAAAGAGGAGAAGGAGCAGCAAGTGCTGGTCTTACTCGACGTGAGCGGCTCGCTGGACGTGGGCGACGGCCAGCGCCGCAAGCTCGACGTAGCCCGCGACATTGCGGGCCTGCTTGCGTTGTCGGCCGCCCGGCAGGGTTCGGCGCTGGGCTTGTTGGCTTTTTCTGACCAAAAGGAACTGTATTTGCCCCCCGCCAAAGGCCCGCGTGTGGCGTACGCCCTCATTCAGCGCCTGTTTGCGCTCGTGCCCGTTTCCCGCCGAACTGGGGTAGGGGCGGGCATTCGGCAGGCACTGGGGCTGCTCAAGCGCCGCACGCTGGTGGTGCTGATTTCGGACTTTATCGACGGGAACTACGAGCGGGAGCTCACCATGCTGGCCCAGCGCCACGACCTGATTGTGGTGCAAACCCTCGCCCCGCGCGAGCGTCATTTTCCCGGCGTGGGCATTGTGCCTCTGTGCGATGCCGAAACCGGGCAAGTGCGCTGGGTCAACACGTCCTCCGCAAATTTTCGGGCCCAGGTGCAGGCCAATGCCGATTATCAGGAAGCCCAACTGGTGAACATCTGCCGCCGCAACCGCACCGGGTTTCTGGCCCTGAGCACCGAAGGCGACTTCGTGCCGCAACTCGTGAATCTGTTTCGTCACCGCCAGCAGTCGGGCCGCCGTGGGTAAGATGATAAACGCCACCCGACTACTTGCCTTCTTGTTGCTGAGTGTGCTGCTGAGCACCCGCGCCGCCGCACAGTCCCGGCCTGCTGAGGGCCTGCAGGGTCGCTTTTTGCAAAAAAGCATTCTAGTGGGCGAGCCCGTGGACTACGAACTGCGGTACGAGCACGCTCCCGACCTAGAAGTGGTGTTTCCCGATTCGCTGGCGGGCTTTGCGCCTTTCGACTACACGGGCAAAACCTACTTCCCAACGCGCACCCGCAACGGCCGCAGCCTCGACCGCGCCATTTACCACCTGCGCACCTTCCGCCTCGATACGGTGCAGAGCCTGGCGCTGCCCGTGCTGGTGCTGCAAGGGGCCGACACGCTAAGCCTGGCCCCGCCGCCCAGCAGGGTGCGGCTACGGCGCACGGCCCCGCCCCAGGCAACCAACGACTTGCCCGAACTGCGCCAAAACCTGACGCTGGTGCAGGTAGAGCCGGTTTTTAACTACCCATACTGGCTGGCTGGAAGCGCGGCGGTGCTGCTGCTGCTGGCCGGCAGTGCGGCCTTGTTTCGGCAGCGCCTCACGCGGCGCTACCAGGCCTACAAGCGGCGCAAAAACCACGGATATTTTCTGGCCCAGTTTGCGCGGCACGTCGAGCGGTTCGAACTGTCCCGTTCGGCTACCAATGTGGAACGAGCCGTGGTGCTGTGGAAAAACTACCTTGCCCTTTTGGAAAACAACGAGTTGAGTTCCTTCACCACGCGTGAGATTGTGACCTATTTTGAGAACGACAGCGACGTGCGCAAAGCCCTGAGTGCCACGGACAAAGTGATTTACGGAAACCTGCAAACCGAAGATGCCAAAGAGGTTGACCGGGCCTTCCAACGCCTGCGCGGCTTTGCCGAGCGGCGCTACGCCTCCGTAAGTCAGTGAATAGGTTAAGGCTGCGCCGTTAGTTACAGTGGTAGCCAGAGTTCCCTGCGGCTCTCCGCCAACTGTGCGGTGCCTCAACTTACCTTCGCGGTTGCTTGAACGACTTTTTTAACCTTCTGCGCTACACTACGCTGGCCGGCTACCAGTGGCAGGAGCCCCGGCTGCTGCTGCTTATCCTGCTGGTGCCGCTGCTGTTTGTGCTGCGCTGGGCGCTGGCCCGGCGCCGGCCGCGGGTGGCGGTGGCGTTTGGTCCCGGGGCGGGGCCGCGGGATTGGGTGGCTTTCCTGCGTTTTCTGCCCGATGTAGTGCTGGGCCTGGCGCTCAACTTCGCTATCGTGGCGCTGGCCCGGCCCCAACGCACCGACGAGCGGGTAGAACAGTCCGGCCAAGGCATTGACCTGGTGCTGGCCATCGACGTGTCGGGCTCGATGGAAATTCAGGACTTGCTGCCCAACCGCCTCGAAGCCGCCAAGCGCCTAGCCACTGATTTCATCAATTCCCGCGCAGGCGACCGGCTCGGCCTCGTGGCCTTTGCCGGCGAAGCCTACTCGCTGGCCCCGCTCACCACCGACTACGACCTGTTGCGCGAGCATTTGGCCAGCCTTCGCTTTGGTATGATAAAGCTGGACGGCACGGCCATCGGCACTGCCCTAGGCGTGGCCACCAACCGGTTGCGCGAATCCACGGCGCGCTCGCGGGTGTGCATTCTGCTTTCGGATGGGGAAAGCAACGCCGGCAGTCTCGACCCGCAATTGGCCGCCCGCCTGGCCCATGCCTACGGCATCCGCATCTACACCATCGGGCTGGGCAAGGACGGTTTCGTGCCCTACGGCAAGGACGCCCAGGGCCAGCCTCGCTACGTCCAAACCCGGCTCGACGAAACCACCATGCGCGAGCTGGCGGCGGCGGCCCAGGGACAGTTTTTCCGGGCCACCGATACGGCAGGCTTACGCGAGGTTTTCAAGCAAATAAACCAGCTCGAAAAGTCCGAAATCAAACAGTTGCGCTTCCGCAATACCAAGGATTTTTACCTGCCTTATCTGTGGCTGGCCATTGCCTTATGGGTGCTGTGGCTGGCGCTGAAAAGCACATTCCTGAGTAATCCGTTGGAGGATTAGCCGCCCAATCCGTTTAAATACTGCCCTGCCAGCTCAGCTTATGGAACCCGTAGTGTTTGTCTAGCTCATAATCCTGAACCTTCCTGAATGTCTATTGCCGATAACATCCACCGCATCGAACAAGAGCTAGCCGGCACGGCCGCCCGGCTGGTAGTGGTTACCAAAACGCACCCCGTGGAGAAGCTGGAGGAGGCGTACGCCGCCGGGGCCCGCATGTTTGGCGAAAACCGGCCCCAGGAAATGGCCGCCAAGCAGCCCCAACTGCCTGCCGACGTGGAGTGGCACCTCATCGGCCAGTTGCAAACCAACAAGGCCAAACTCGTGGCGCCTTTCGTGCACACCGTGCAAAGCATCGACAGCCTCAAGCTGCTGCGGGAACTCGACAAGCACGCCGCTGCGCATCACCGAGTCATCAACGGACTGCTGCAATTTCACATTGCCCGGGAAGAAACCAAATCAGGCCTGACGCTGGCCGAGGCCGAAGAAATTCTCGCTTCCGACGCCTACCGGCAGTTGCAGCACGTGCGCCTCACCGGCGTAATGGGCGTGGCCACCTTCACGCACGACGAAGCCCAGTTACGCCAGGAATTCGGCCAGTTGCGAGGCTATTTCCAGCAGCTGAAAACGGCTTACTTCGCCGACCAACCTGGGTTTCGGGAGATTTCGATGGGCATGAGCGGCGATTATGCCTTGGCTGTGGCCGAAGGCAGCACCCTGGTGCGGGTGGGCAGCGCCATCTTTGGCAGCCGCGGCTGATTGGGGCCGGGCGGCGGAGTAGGGCAGGAGCCCCGGGCGCGGCGGTAGAAATTCTCCTATCTTTCCTCCATCCGCTGCTTCCTGCTTATGCCCACTGCCGCTTCCGCCACGTCGCCTCCGCCAGCCATTCAGGCGAATCAGCACATTTACAACGACTACTTCCGCGAGGAATTTACCCAGACACTGGACGAAAACATCCTGCAACTGCTCGACCGGGTGTGGTTTCGGTCCGAACTGGTGGGGTTCGAAAATTACCCGCAGCGCAACAACCCCGACCGACCGCTGATTTTCGCGTCCAACCACTCGGGCATGGCTTTTCCCTGGGATGCCATCGTGGCGCTGTCGCACCTGTGGCGCCACCTCAAAAAGAACGGGGCAATGCACGACTTGCCGCGGCCGCTCTCGGCCCCGCTGCTCTCCCAAACGGCCCTGATGAATCCGTATCTGGTGCGGGAATTCTGGAAAAAATGCGGCTGCGTGGATGCCACGACGCTGAATTTTGAAACCATGATGTATTACCAGGACCACAACCTGATGCTGTACCCGGAAGGCGTGCCCGGCATCGGCAAAGGGTTCAATCGCAAGTATCAGTTCCAGCGCCTGGCTACCAGCATGGTGCGCCTGAGCCTACAGCACGGCACCGATATCGTGCCTTTTTACACCATCAACGCCGAATACCTTAATCCCTACGCCTATTCCTGGGACTGGATAAACAAATACACCAAGAAAATCGGCATCCCGTTTTTGCCCATCACGGTGTTGCTGCTATTGGTGCTCATTCAGCCGTGGGCGTTTTACCTCGCCCTGCCCGCCAAGCTTGTCTTCGTGATGGGCACTCGCATTCGGCCCTCCGACTTGACCACCAAAAAGCCCGAAGAGCACACCCGCGAAGACTACGCGGCGTTGTCGGAGCAAATTCGGCAAAAGATGCAGGCCGAGATGGACGCCGCCGTGGCCGCCCACGGCCAGCAACCCTACCGCTGGGGTGAGCTCTGGCAGCGCATGAAGGAAAACCGCCGCTACTTTCCGTTCTTTTTGCCCTTTGCCTGGCCGGCCATGTTCACGGAGTTTGAGCGTCTGTACGTGAAAGAAGGCCGTCGAAATTTTCGGATGCAACTCGACCGCCCCGGCGCCTGGTTGCGTATGCTATGGCGCAATCCCATCACCCTGGCTTACTTCATTCCCTTGATTGGCTGGATTCCGCTTGCCATCAAAGGATACCGAGGCAATAAGCTGGGGCAAAAACCTTGAATTTTCTGCCTAAGCATGTAAAAAAAAGCCGTCATGCAGAGCAAAGCGAAGCATCTCGTGTGTGGCAGTAAACCTATCGTATTGAATTAGTTACGCGAGCGAGGTACTTCGCTTTGCTCTGCATGACGGCCTTTGCCCACCTGCCCGTTCTACAAATCCCACCCAATGCCCTCTTTCCAGCATTTGCTGCTTAAGCAGCTACTCACCGCGGCCGCGTCGCCATTGGCGCGGCGCAAGCCCAGCGTGGGGGCCATGCGCCTAGCCATGGAAGCCGGCTCGATGTTCCAGTTTATGCCCTGGAACGTGCATTTGGAGAGTTTGAAGGTGGATAATCGGTTGGAAGCGGAGTGGCTGCGGCCTCGCGGTGCCCACGCCACCCGGGTAATGCTCTACCTGCACGGCGGCGGCTACGTGCTGGGTTCGCTCAACACCCATCGCAGCCTGGTGGGCAGCCTAGCTCATCGCTGCGGCCTCAACGTGCTGACCATCAACTACCGAAAAGCGCCCGACCATCCGTTTCCGGCAGCGCTCGACGATGCCAAACGGGCTTATCGCTGGCTATTACGGCACGGCCACCAGCCCCACGAAATTGTGGTGGCCGGAGATTCGGCCGGTGGTGGCCTGGCGCTGGCTTTGGTGCTGGCCCTGCGCGATGCCGGCGCGGCCCTGCCGGCCGCTGCCGTTGGCCTCTCGCCTTGGACCGACCTCAACCTGCCCATCACGGCCCTGCGCCGCGTGGCTCGGGAAGAGGGACTCCTGCTCGAAGCGCTGCAAATGCGCACCTGGGGCCCGCTCTACGCCCACAAAACTCCTTTGATGCACCCGCTGCTGTCGCCCGCGCAGGCTGATTTGCACGGCTTGCCGCCCCTACTTATCCAGATTTCCACGGCCGAAGTACTCTACGAAGACGTGTTGAAATTCGTGGATAAAGCCCGGGCCGCGGGCAGCAAAGTCACGCTCCAGCCGTTTGAGGGCCTAGTACATTGGTGGCATTTGTTCTGGCGCATCGTGCCCGAGGCGCGGCAGGCGCTGGACCAGGTAGCAAGCTTTCTGGAGCAAATGTGGCCCACCGCCAAGGCTGCCTCGGTAGCGTGGCCGGCAGCGGAACCGCGCCGGCCAGTGGCTCGGCGCCGGGCGGCGTAGGAAATCAGGCGCTTCTGTTTTTCGTTTTTTAAGGAAGCCACGTTCGGGGTAAGTACCGATGCGTAGAAAAATATTTCTTGATTTTGAGGAAATAGGGCTACTTTTCACAAAAAGCGGCGTACACCGTTCAACTATATTGCATTGTGTTCGTAGGTTTGCATCGGAAATAGTCGGCTTGCATACTACTTTGATGTGGCAAGTGCTTTTATTTCAACTACTTCCCTGTTTTCATTTTTCACCTCCAATCCTGTCCTTATCATGGAAGATTTGTTCAAGAAGTTCGTTAATGCCGGCGTTGGCTACATCGCACAAGGCAGCAAGTCATTGCAAAGCACCATCGAGAAGTTGGTGAAAGACAACAAGATGACCCAGGAAGAGGGCAAGAAAATTGTTGACGACCTGATGAAGAGCGGCGAAACCAAGCGTGCCGAGCTCGAAAAGCAGTTCCAGGGCCTCTCCGAGCGCATCAAGGGCAGCGTTGGCTTGGGCGATTCTAAACCCAAAGCCAAAAGCAAGCCCGCCGCCAAAAAGCCGGCCGCCAAGGCTGCCGCTAAGCCCGCGACCAGCGCCACGAGCAAGGTTGCTGGTGCCACCAAAAAGGCTGCCGACAAAGTGAGCGCTGCCGCTGGCACGGCTCAGAAATCGGCCGCTGCGAATGCCGGTGCGGCCAAAAAGCCTGCTGCCAAGAAGCCCGCTACTTCGGCTTCCAGCGCTGCCGACCAAGCCTAGGCATTTCGATTGCCCCTTAAAAAAGCCCCGTTTGCGCTATGTGAACGGGGCTTTTAGGGCTTTGGGTTCTGCCGGCTGCTGGTTTGCTGTGGCATTATTTCAAACCCAGATTTCGCCCGTTCCCCACCTCGCTCCACTGCCGGATGCCACGCCGTAGCACTACTTTCACGGTCGATGTTTAAAAACACGATTTCCAACCTCACCCGCATTCGGCAAGTAGCTGAGGTATTGCTGCGCTACGGCTTTGAGGATGTGGTGACTACCACGCCCCTGCGCCGCCTGGTGAGCCAGGCGCGCCGCCTGAACTGGCAACGGGCCGACCGCCAGGTGTTCGAGACCACGCGCTGGGAGCGGGTTCGCCTCATTATTGAAGAGCTGGGCCCCACGTTTATCAAGCTGGCGCAGGCCATGAGCAACCGAGCCGACTTGCTTCCCCAGGCCCTGATTGACGAGTTTGAGAAGCTGCAAAGCAACGTGCCGCCGTTTGATGTGGTGATTGCGCGGCAGATTATTGAGCAGGAGTTGGGCCAGCCCATTTCGGAGGTTTTCAGCGAGTTTGACGATACCACGCTGGGCTCGGCCAGCATCGGCCAGGTGCACCGGGCGCGGCTGCTCACCGGCGAGGAAGTAGTAGTGAAGGTGCAGCGCCCCGGCGTACGCGAAAAAGTGCGCTCCGACCTGGCCTTGCTGCACGAACTGGTACGCCTCACGGCCGGCTTCCTGCAAAAGCAGGGCCTTGCCAATCCGCAGGACATTGTGGATGCGTTTGAGCGCAGCATGAGCAAAGAGCTGGATTACACTGCCGAAGCCCGCTCGATGGAGCAGTTTCGCAAGCTCTACGAAGACTACACTACGTTCTATATCCCGAAGCCTTTCCGGGAACTGAGCACCGAGCGGATTCTGGTAATTGAGTTCGTGAGCGGCTGCAAAATCACCGACAAGACCCAATTGCTAGAGTGGGGCCTGAGCCCCGAAACGGTGGCCGAAACGGGCATGGACATCTACCTGACGCAAATATTTGAGTTCGGGATTTTCCACGCCGACCCGCACCCTGGCAACGTGCTGGTGCAGCCCGATGGCACGGTGGTACTCATCGACTTTGGGATGGTGGGCCGGCTCACCAAGCAGCAGAAATACGCTTTTGCGGGCGTTTTCATCGGCATGGCCCGGCAGGATGCCCGCAACATGGCGCTCAATTTCCGGCGCCTCGCCCTCACGGCGGAAATCCCGGATATGCGGATGTTCGAGTCGGACCTGAGCCAGTTGATTGAGGATTTTGCCACGCTCGACGTGAAGGAAATGAGCATGAGCGACCTCGCGGACGCGCTCCAGACCGTTATCTACAACTACAAGCTGCAAGTGCCGGGCGCGGTATTCCTCATCCTGCGGGCGCTGGTGATTTTGGAAGGCATTGGCAAGGTGCTGCACCCGAATTTCAACACGTTTGAGTTTGTGCGCCCGTACGGAGCCAAGATTATTCGCGAGCAATACTCGCGGCAAAACCTGCTCTTGGAGGCCGAGTATACCGGCACGCAACTGTTGGCTTTGCTGCAAACGCTGCCTTCAGATGTGCGCCAAATTGTGCGCAAAATCAGCAAGGGCGAGCTGCGGCTCAAATTTGAGCTGGTGGGCTACAACCTGCTCCTGCGCAAAGCCGACCAACTAGTGAGCCGCACCATTCTGGCCCTGCTGAGTGTGGGCGGCCTGATATTTTCGGGGCTTTCGCTGATGGGACGTTACTCGGCTGATATGCCCTACTGGCGCGGCGTGCCCGAGATAACGTGGTGGAGCTTGGGCGCCACCGGCTTTTTGTTGCTGGTGCTGTTGCTGCTGGGCACCGGCCGCCGCGACAAGGAGAGGGGGTAGCAAAGCCTACCAATAATTTAGCGTCCAAGCATTGCAGTCGAGCTTATGCGCCCCGACCTTTGCAGCGAGGGGCCTTGTGTCTGCCCTGCTCAATGCGAATGTCATTTTTGTTACGCTTCCGAATAGTCCTAGCCGTTGCGAGCATTGCGTTGGGAATGATTCCTCGTTTGGCAACGGCACAGAGTGCATCGGCCGGCTCGCCCATCCTGCGCGAAGTCAGCCTGCGCACCGATACCGCCACTTACCTGCTGAGCCGAAACAAGGTGGACGTGCAGGGGGAGCCTACGCAGTACTTCTGGTACCGGCGCGACGATGAAGCCGTGGAACTGCGGCTGTACCCGGCCAGCAATGCCGGCGCACAACCCTTGCGCCTGCGCCGCAACGCCGATTTTCTGCAACTCGACTCGCTGACCCGCGAAGAAGATGGCGGCTTTCGTACCCGGTTGAAATTCAAAAACCTGACCGCGGGCGGTTTCCTGCGTTTGGTGGTGGAGCAGGCGTCGGACTCGGTGGGCCGAGCGCCCCGCTGGCAAGTGGTGCCGCTGCTGCCGCTGGCCCGCACATCGCTGGGATTGCGCGTTGCGGAAAACGAACTGTTTGTGGGCGAAGAAAAGGTGTTTGAATTGACCAGCTCGAATGCCCGGAACGTGCATGCTTCCGGCGAATGGGTGCGCGGCGCCGACTTCGACTACCGCTTGGTGAGCGAGGCCAACGGCGCGCTCCGGCTGCATGTGCTGCCCAACCAGCTGGGCAGCCGCACCCTGCTCGTGAAGGCGCAAACCGAGCGGCCCACCTTGCTGCCCAGCGGGCGGCTGAGCTACCAGCTGCCGGTGCTGCGTCAAGAATTCAGCGTGAAAGGCAGCCGCCTGCGGTTTTTGTCGCCCGACAAGCGCAGCGTGACCATGGACGATGCCAGCCGTCGCCGGGGCGTGGAGCTGATTCTTGATAACGGCCGCAGCTTTGAGCTGCACCGCACCTACCGCATTGAGGACCAGGAAGAGGCCGGCGGCGCCCTTATTGCCGAAGTCTTCACGCGCCAGTACCTGAGCAACGACCGGGTGCTGTGCTACCTGCGCCCGTACAACACCCACCGCCAGACCGAAGGCTACCTCTACATCAAGGAAAACGATGTGGCCCGCTACGTGACCAACCTCGACATCACGCCCCAAACCGTGGTGCGCAGCGTGCAGGTGCTGCACCGCGGCGGCGAATGGACATCGTCGTTGAGCGTGAGCCCCGGCGAAATTGTGGACGTGCGCCTGGAGGGCGAAGGCCTGCAAAAAGCGCGTTTGTCCTTCGAAGATTTGCCCATTATTCCTTCCGATTCCACCGTGCGGACCGATGCCCGGCTGGTGTATCGGGTGCAGGTGCCGGTGAGCTTCGCCAAACGGAAAAGCATTATCTATAACCTGGGGCAGCCCACGGGGTATTCGCTTACCATCAAAGAGTTTCAACGGCCGCATCCGCTCAGTTTCGTATCGGTGGTGTATGGCGAAGCGTCGCGGCCGCTCACCCGCATCGACGGGCCTTTGCTGCACGATGGCACTATTCGCGACGTGGTGTTTCAGTTCAACCCCAACGGCATCGACCAAGGCGAGCAGCTATTCGGCAAGCAGTATCTGAGTTTCGAGGTGCGAACCCTCAATAGCAAAGGCGAGCTGATTGAGCTGCGAAACATCGACAACGTCGTCATTTGCCCCGGCGAGAATTCGCTGCGAACGGCTTTTTACGCCGACAAGCAATGCCGTACCGACCCCATCAGCATCAACTCGCTGCTGGGCCGCAAATCGTACGACCTCGACGACTGGAGCCGCATTGTGGTAACCGTGCGCCACCAGGCCAGCCAGTACGCCGAGCCCGGCCACACCCAAACGGTAGAAGTGGTACTAAAGCGCCGTTACAAATTCGATATTGACGTGAGCTTTCCGGCTGGCCTGCTCACCCGGCGGGAGGGCCAGGAGGGCTACGGCGACTTTGGTGGTATTTCGCTGGCCACGCTGGCGCAGCTCAGCTTCTACAGCCCGGATAAAATCAACCGCCTGCGTCCATATAAGATTGGGGCCGGTTTCGTGGCCCTCAACGCCTTCAACCTAAGCCAGAGCAGCACTAGCGAACGCGACTTGGGTATTGTAATTCTGGGTTCGGTGTACCCCACGCGGCGCGATGCCAAGTTCACGTTTCCGCTGTACCTGGGAGGCGGACGGTTGTTGGGCGCGGGCAAGTGGTTCTATTTGCTCGGGCCGGGCATTGGCGTGCGGTTGTAATATCAGCAGTCATTTGGTGTAATCCTACAATTCTAAATTTCCGGCCGAATAGATTTCACAGGAAATTCTGCGGGTCTTTTTCAAATTTTAAACTGTTAATAGCCGAAGAATATATCTGGAATCGGGCATAGACAGCAGGTTGCAATAATCGATTTTGCTGATTAGTGGCCCTACAGGCGAATACCTACATCGAAACGGAAAGAGGTGTGCTTGGGAGTATACGTATAGAATTCGCGGTTGTCAATCATGCGGTCGTAGCGAAGCTCAGCGCTGAGGCGCTGAATGTTCAGGCCAATTCCACCAGCAAAACCGATGCTTAGCGCGTCTAATTCGATGGGGATTTCGCGTGACGTTGTGAGCGTAAACGGGACGCTGAACACCGAAGAATTGTTGAAGTTGCGGGCAAGGCTCGGGCCAGCGTTCAGAAACGGGCGCAACTTGCCATGGCCTACCGTGTACCGAATCAATAAGGGCACTTGCACCTGTGAAAAGCTCATTCTCGCAGTGAGTGAAGTAGGCACAATGCCGGAATTATACGAGTTATAATCGCCGCTGTAGAGGCTTTGTAGCTTCACATATACGGCCTCAACTTGCACCGAGAAGTTTGTGCGCGTGGCCACATTGAGCATTGCGCCGGCCTGAAATCCAATTGCATTTGTGTGTGAACTCCGGTAGTCCTCCGAAGCCAGGCTGAAATCGGATGTATTCACACCAGCTTTCAGCCCGAAAGTGGTGCGCAGGCCCATGTCGCGCTTTATCTGCTGGGTAGCCTGTTGCGGGAAGCGGCATTGGTTGTAGGCCACTACCAAAGCCGAAACGCCCGTGGCGGTGTAAGGGTACTGACTTTGAATTTTATTCGAGCCAAACTCAAACTGCGGACAGTCCACCAACAGCTGCGCGTAGCTAAGCTGCGCCGTAACAGGAGAAATTTCTACTGCGTGGGTTGAATCCTTTGGTTGGAGATAGAAGCGAAGCTCCTTTTCGTCGTTCTGCCCGGTGTAAGCACTCATGTAGCCTGTCACGAGGGGGGACAAAAACCGTGGCGCGCCGTGGGCAACTATTTGCTTGCTCACGCCGCCCACGCCCGCCGCACTGCCATAGCTGCGGGCTTCGCTGGCATTGATATCCACGGCCGGTTGGCCTGCCCGAAGTAAACGGACTGTGCTGGCCCCGCTGCCAATCAGCTGAATACGGCCGCGCAAAGTATCGCCGTTGGCTTTAACCAAATAATCCGGCTGAGTATTCTGGGCCAGGGCTGCCCCGGCATTCAGGAACAATATGGAAAAAAGTACTGGTAGTTTCATGCAAAGAAGAACAATTGGTTGATAAGCAAATTGGGACGAAGTTAAGCGCAAAAAAAGAGGCCCTGCGTTGTATTTCTGAAATACAACGCAGGGCCTCTTGGCAACTTTACGAGTAATTACTGAAGCTTCATATCCGCAATGATGGCCTGGATTTTCTCTTGCGCCAGCCCCGTAGCCAAATCAAAATCAACCGCTGATTTCAGGGGCTGCTTTACGCTGAAATAGAACTTGATTTTGGGTTCGGTGCCGCTGGGGCGGGCCGATATTTTGCTGCCGTCTTCGGTGATGAATTGGAGGACGTTGGAGCTTTCCAGGCCGGTGTCGGTGGCGAGGCCAGTGCGCAGGTCGTGAATGCGGCCGGTTTTGTAGTCCCGGATTTCCACCACTTTCAGACCGGCGATGGTGGCGGGCGGGTTGGCCCGTAGCTCGGCCATCATCTCCTGAATTTCCTCGGCGCCACGCTGGCCTTTTTTGGTGAGCGAAATCAGGTCTTCCACGTAGAGGCCGTATTGGGCGTACATCTGCACCATTTCCTGGTAGAGCGTGCGGCCCTGGTCTTTGGCCACGGCGGCCATTTCGGCCACCAGCGCGCAGGCCGATACAGCGTCCTTGTCCCGCACAAAATCCCCGATGAGGAAGCCGTAACTTTCCTCGCCGCCGCCGATGTATGTTTCCTTGCCCTCGAGGTCGCGGATGAGGCCGGCGATGTACTTGAAGCCGGTAAGCGTTTGGTAGCTCTTCACGTTGTGGCCGCGGGCAATGTCGCCCAGGATTTCGCTCGTAACGATGGTGTACACGATGAAGTCCCGTGACGTGGCCTGGCCCGCGCGGTGCCGCGCCGACAGCAGGTAGTAGGTAAGCAGGGCAGCGGTTTGGTTGCCGTTGAGCAGCACCCATTCGCCCTTGTCATTTTTCACGCCCACGCCCACACGGTCGGCGTCGGGGTCGGTAGCCAGCACAATGTCGGCGTCTTGGGCCTGGGCTTGGTCGAGGGCCAGTTGCATGGCGCTTTGCTCCTCCGGGTTGGGCGACTGCACGGTGGGGAAATTGCCATCGGGCGTGGCCTGGGCGTCCACAATGCTCACATTTGTGAAGCCAAACGCCTCTAGCAAGCCCGGCACGAGCGTAATGCCCGAGCCGTGAATGGGCGTATACACAATCTTCAAATCGTGCTGGCGCTTGATGGCGGCGGGGTCGATGCTGAGCTGCTCGGCACGGGCAAAATAGCGGGCGTCGAGGTCGCGGCCGATGCTGATTATTTTCGAGCGGTCAGCGTCAAATTTTACGTCGCCAACGCTGGTGATTTTAGTGACTTCGGCAATAATGTTTTTGTCGTGCGGCGCCACCACTTGTGCCCCGTCGTTCCAGTATACCTTGTAGCCGTTGTACTCCTTGGGGTTGTGCGAAGCTGTTATCACACAGCCGCTTTGGCAGCCCAACTCGCGGATGGTAAACGACAGTTCGGGCGTGGGACGCAACGCGTCAAACAAATAGACAATAATGCCATTGGCCGAAAAAATACCGGCAGCAATTTGTGCAAATTCGGCGCTGTTGTTCCGGCTGTCGTGCGCTATGGCAACCTTGATTTCCTGACCCGGGAAACTCTGAATTAGATAATTACACAAGCCCTGCGTGGCCATGCCCAGCGTGTAGCGGTTCATCCGGTTGGAGCCCGGCCCCATGACGCCGCGCAGGCCGCCCGTTCCAAATTCGAGGGTGCGGTAGAACGCGTCAGTAAGAGCCTCTTCGTGGCCGTTGGCCACCATTTCGCGAATGGCAAGTTGGGTTTGGGCGTCGTAGTCGGGCGTGAGCCAAGTGTCGATGGTTTGCTGGATGGTGGGAGCGAGGGGCATAGAAAGGAGGGTTTCGGGAGAAAGAAAGAACGGGTGTAAAGAAAAGAAGTTTGTGGCATGAAACAGCTACGGCGCGTTCCTTTTGCAGTGCTTACAAATTCCCGCGCAGGGCCTGCTCGCGCTCAATGCTTTCAAACAAGGCCTTGAAGTTGCCTTTGCCGAAGCTTTTGGCGCCTTTGCGCTGAATGATTTCGTAGAAAACCGTGGGCCGGTCTTCCACGGGCTTGGTGAAAATCTGGAGCAAATAACCTTCTTCGTCGCGGTCCACGAGCAAGTTTAGCTCCTTGATTGAAGCCAAATCCTCGTCGATGGCGCCGATGCGGTCGAGCAGGTCGTCGTAGTACGTGCCGGGCACGCTCAGGAACTCCACGCCGCGGCGGCGCAGCTCGGTGACGGTGCTGCGGATGTCGTTGGTGGCAATGGCAATGTGCTGCACGCCGGGCGAGTGATAAAAGTCGAGATACTCCTCAATCTGCGACTTTTTCTTGCCTTCGGCGGGCTCGTTGATGGGGAATTTCACGTAGCCGTTGCCGTTGGAAACGACCTTCGACATGAGGGCCGAATATTCGGTGCTGATGTCTTCATCGTCGAAGGTGAGCAGGAGCTTGAAGCCCATCACGTCCTCGTAAAACTTCACCCAGGTATTCATTTCGCCCCAGCCTACGTTGCCCACGCAGTGGTCGACGTGCAGCAAGCCCACCGGGTTGCCCTGCTGAATGGTGCTGCTTTTGGCCACGAAACCGGGCATGAACGGGCCGGTATAGTTGGTGCGCTCCACGAAGGTGTGCACGCTCTCGCCGTAGGTGTAGATGCCGGCCAGCGTCACGGAGCCGTGCTCATCCTCAATGGTATATGGCTCGAAGGCCACGCGGGCGCCGCGTTTGGTGGTTTCCTCGAAGGACTTGCGGGCGTCGTCTACCCACAGGGCCATCACCTTCACGCCGTCGCCGTGCTGGGCCACGTGGCGCGTAATGTCAGAATCGGGCAGGAGAGAGGTCGTGAGCACCAGCCGGATTTTGCCTTGCTGCAGCACGTAGCTGGCGCGGTCGCGCAGGCCGGTTTCGGGGCCGGCGTAGGCCACCAGCTCGTAGCCGAAGGCCGCCTGGTAGTAGTAGGCCGACTGCTTGGCATTGCCGACGTAGAATTCGACGAAGTCGGTGCCTTTGAGCGGGAGGAAGTCCTGGGCGGGCTGGGCCAGCACTTCGGGCGAGGTCATGGTATGCATGGACGGAAGGGGAAAGTAAGGGTGGGGGTGAGGCGGTAAAATTACGGGTTCGGATATAAATCAGCCGTTGCCGTACAAATGCGAATCAGAAACGGCGAGTGTTTAGCATTTCATTCCCATTTTTGTGCCCAATCATCTGCCTTAGCGCCCCATGAATACCGAAGAACTAAACCTCGCCCTAGTGGCCCTGATTGAGAAAAAAGCCGAGCT
The DNA here is from genome assembly GCF_015694725.1 of Hymenobacter jeongseonensis. Lineage (GTDB taxonomy): Bacteria > Bacteroidota > Bacteroidia > Cytophagales > Hymenobacteraceae > Hymenobacter > Hymenobacter jeongseonensis. The sequence goes on from NZ_JADQDQ010000003.1 coordinate 191,902, forward strand.
GCACACCCTCAAGTACGACGACGCGCGCTACGACGACGTGGAAGAGGCCCTGCACGATTTGGAGGACGATTTCAACGATGAATACGGCGAATTCCTGGAAACGGCGCTCGACAAAGTGCATACCGACCTGAAATCGGACACCGACGTGCTGCTGCCCACCGCCTACCTGCCCAGCACCCCCGGCTCCACGCCCTCGCCCAAAGAAGGCGTCTGGGTCGATTCAGAGAAATACCCTGGCAAGGAAGCCCGCATCACGCTCATCCCCAATCCGGTGCGCATCATGCTCACCGTGGGCAAGCAGGTGCAGCAGGAGCTGTGGAAAGCGTAAGCAACTAGCCTATTTAGAATAAAACAGAACGTCATGCTGAGCGCAGTCGAAGCATCTCGCGTGCAATAGTGACTCATTCAATTGAATTACTACCACACGCGAGATGCTTCGACTGCGCTCAGCATGACGTTCTTTTTGTGAGTTCTACTCAGATAAAATCTAACAATATGCTTTATCGCATTGCCGAAGCTGCCGACTGGCAGCAAGCCCAGCAAACCGGAGTTTTTATCAGCGCCGACCTCGCGGCCGATGGCTTTTTACATTCTTCCGAGCCGCATCAGATACTGGAAACCGCGCACCGCTACTATGCCGGCAAGTCCGATTTGGTGTTGCTGGAATGGGATGAGGAAGCTTTGGCCGCTGCGGGTGTGCGGGTGGAACGCGAATGGGTGTCCTCGCGCGGCGAAGCATTTGCCCACGTGTTTGGGCCGGTACCGCTCGCGGCAGTGCGCCGGGTATGGCCTTTCAAGGCCCAAGAAGATGGTAAATTCCTGCTGCCGAGTGATATTGCATAACGTGTAGCCAGGCATGCAACCCTGGCGCCGCCAGATGCATCTTCCCGCTAGAAGCACCTTCCCATCCCCCTGGTCGTATGCTGCCTTTTTACCTGCGTCCCGTGCATTTGCTGGCCCTGGCGGGGCTGGTCGCCACAGCTGGCTGTGCGCCCACTTATGAGTTGGGCCTGAAACCAGCCCGGCCAACCCAGCAATTTACCGAAGGACAAGAACAGGCCCTGGCCGTGGGCGACAGCGTGGAAGTGCGCCTCCGCTTTGTGTGCTACGAGCCGACACGAGTGGTATTTGAGGCCGAATACTACAACCCCACCAAACGCTCCTTGGTGGTTGACCCCGCCGATTTCAAATACCAGGCAAGCCGCTTGTCGGTGTCAGAACCCGCGCCCGGCCAGAAAAGGAAGCGTCCCAAGCCCCTGCCGGGTACGCAAGTGACCGCCGCCGAAGCTGCCGCCAGCATGGCCCTGCCGCTGCCACCCTTGCCTCCCAGTGCAGTAGCTGCATTTGACCCAGAGCCAGAAATTCGTGCTCTAAGTGAACGAGCCGAGAAAGAAGCCGCCAAAGCCGCGCGCATCGACTGGCTGGGCATAGCGTTGGGCGCCGCCAGCTTGGCCACCGACGTGGCCAGCATCGGCAAGCGGGAAACCACGGCCCAATACCAAAGCCGGGCCGCCATTCACGACGCGGCCGTGACCTACAGCGCCATTTCAACGGCCGCCAAAATCGGCCACGCCGTAACGGCCGACGTGATGCAGCAGCGCGCCGCCAACCTACAAGAGTATGCCTTGCGCAAAGTGACGCTGGCGCCGGGCTACCAAGTGAAAGGCTACCTCTACTTTCCGCGCTACGATGCGGCCGATGGCTTGGTGGTAAGTGCCCCGGTGGGCAGCAGCGCGGTGCCGCTGGAGTTTGTGCAAGTGCGTACGCGACGGTAGTTCAATCCTGCGAAGCCTTTTTGGTAGTTAGAACAAATTTACTCTGAACTATGGTTGTCGGGAGAACAGGTGAAATCTTGGTTCTAAACTAAAAAAGGTCCCTGCAGTAATATTGCAGGGACCTTTTTTATATCAAATCGATAAGTCGAATACTTAGCCTAAGTCAGCTAGTTCCAACCACCGCTCCTCTTTTTCGGCCAACTCTTTTTCGAGGGCCTGTAATCGGGCGCCCCAGGCCGCGAAATCCTGCGGACTGCCGGCGCCGCCGTTCAGTTTGGAGGTGATTTCCTGCTTCTCGGTTTCCAAAGTCGCCATGGCTTTTTCAAGCTGCTCGTACTCCTTTTTCTCCGCAAAAGTGGCGCGGCGCTTGGCTGGCGACGGGGCTACGGCGGTGCTCACGGCCACGGGCGCAATGAGCTTGGCGGCGGCGCGGGCGGCTTTGGCGGCTTTTTCTTCAGCTTCGATGGCAGCTTCGGCTTCGCGCTCTTCCAAGTATTCGCGGTAGTCGGTGTAGTTGCCGGGGAAGTTGAGGACGGCCCCGCCGGGCTCCAGCACGAAGAGGTGCTCAGCGAGGTGGTCGAGGAAGTACCGGTCGTGGCTGACGATGAGCAGGCAGCCCGTGAAGTGCAGCAGGAAGTCTTCTAGGATGTTGAGCGTGGCCAGGTCTAGGTCGTTGGTTGGCTCGTCAAGAATGAGGAAGTTGGGGTTTTTGATGAGGACGCGCAGCAGCTGTAGGCGCCGCTTTTCGCCGCCGCTCAGCTTGCTCACCAGCGTGTATTGCTGGGCCGGCGGGAACAGGAACAGGTTCAGAAACTGGCTGGCGGTGAGCACGTCGCCGTTGGCCAGTTCCACCACTTCAGCCACTTCCTTCACGATGTCGATGACGCGCTGCGAGGGGTCGAATTCCAGCTCGGTCTGGGTGTAGTAGCCGAACACGGTGTTGGTGCCCACGTCGATGGTGCCGGAATCGGGCTGCAGCTTGCCCGTGAGCATGTTGAGCAGCGTGGATTTGCCCGCGCCGTTGGGGCCGACGAGGCCAATCCGGTCCTTCTTTTTGAACACGTAGCTGAAATCGTCGAGCACCACGTTGTCGCCGAATTTCTTGTTCAGGTGGTCGGCTTCGATGATTTTGCCGCCCTGGCGGGTGGTTTTCACGCTCAGCTCAATCTGCTGCTTGTTGAGGTTGGTGCTGGCCTTTTCCTTGGTCACGTAGAAGGCGTCGATGCGGGCTTTTTGCTTGGTGCCGCGGGCCTGGGGCATGCGGCGCATCCAGTCGAGCTCCTTTTTGAAGAGCTGGCGGGCTTTTTCCACTTCCACGGTTTCGCGCATTTCGCGGTCGGCCTTTTTCTCCACGAAATAGGCGTAGTTGCCCTGGTAGCGGTACATCTGGCCCTTGTCGAGCTCCACAATCTCATTGGCCACTTTGTCGAGGAAGTACCGGTCGTGGGTCACCATCAACAGCGTGAGGGTGGGAGAGGACAACCGGTTCTCGAGCCACTCGATGGTGCTCAAATCCAAGTGGTTGGTGGGCTCGTCAAGCAGCAGCACATCGGGCTCTTCGATGAGGACGCGGGCCAGGGCCACGCGCTTGCGCTGCCCACCCGAGAGCTGGCTAACGTTGCGGGTCAGCAACTCGCCGAGGATACCGAGGCGGCCGAGGATTTGCTGCACCTGGGCTTCGTAGTCCCAGGCGTTGAGGGCGTCCATGCGCTCAAGCACGCGCTGCAGGTCGTCGGATTTGTGGTCGGGGTCGTTCACCACGTGCTCGTACTCCTGGATGGCCTTGAGCGTGTCGTTCTGGCTGGCGAAGATGGTTTCTTCCACGCTCAGGCTTTCGTCGAACACGGGCTGCTGGCCCAGATACGTCACGCGGATGCCTTTGCGCACACTCACCAAGCCGGTGTCGGGGATTTCGAGGCCGGCCAGCACGCGCATGAGCGTGGTTTTGCCCGTGCCGTTGATGCCCACAAAGGCCACGCGCTGCCCTTGTTGCAGGCCGAAGTTGAGGTCTTTAAACAGCCAGCGGTCGGCGTAATTCTTCGAGATGTTCTCGGCGGATAACAGATTCATAGGCCGCAAAGGTACGGCCGGGGCGGGCGGGGTTGGATGGCTACAGTATTTTAAGGCTTACTTTGAAGAGGTGTATTCGTCATAAGTTTTACCCCTTGCAGTTTGATTCAGCGCATAGTTGTACTGCTAGTATTGAGTTGCTGGATTTTGAGTTGCCAGCAGCAGCATAGTAAAGTAGATGTCGTAACAATTGCTTTCAAGTCGCAACCATTAGACTCATTGACGGCTGATTTTTTAGTGCATGCCCATGATTCGATGGATACATGGAGCGACACCTTGGTTTCTCACATTTCAAAGGCGTTGCAGCGTCAGGGAATTGATACCATACTGTATTACAGAAGTGGTTGCTCAGGATGCGAGATTCTAATAGAACCCGGAAAACCTAGTTGTGATTGCAACTCGACGGAGCTTCTCTCTTATTTATACTGGCAATATCAAGGTCAGACTTTTGTCAAAAAGTTAGACTGCTGTCAGAATAATCCGGTTTTGCGCACATCAGCAGATGCTTTCAATTTTTACTATCAGAATACAAGCGTGTTGGACGAAGGCACACAATTTTATTTGGACTTCGCCAGATACAATAAAGAACATCCAGACAAACCTCGTTTTCTGCCAAGAGGGCCAATTCATGACGGAATAAGGTATATCCATTTGCAAACAGGAGCACACCAGATTGGAGTTAATGTTTGGATGGGTGAATACGATTCGAAAGGAAGTCCTCTATTTCTAGATTATCAATGGCGACGTAAGCAATGGGAATGGGCAAATCGATTAGAAAACCTGCCAGTTGTTTTTGGGAAATAGCCATTTCCATTTGAGCTTGATTTGGGGAGCTTTGGAGTTTCTGCCGCCCCTGCGGCGGCCCCCGCCGCGACGGGGCGTGTCGGGGGCCGCCGCAGGGGCGGATACGGAAACTAACCCCTGCATTCACCGCGTAGGCTGCGGAGAATAGGCAGGTAACCAGGTACATGGACGAACGTTCTATCATGGCCAAGAGACAAATCCAAAAAGTTTCTCAGCCTCACCCAGTTTGCGAGCCCAGTATTTAATTGTACGGTTTATTAATATTTTATGGTTATATTTATAAAACTGCTGCCTAAAGGCGGCACTGGAACTGCTACAGACGGCTTCGGGGTGGGGCCCAGGTCTTGATAGGGGTGGCTGACCGGCGTGCGCGGCCAAGCACGAAACGCCGATAAATCCCCGAAATCTTGGTGCTGGAGATGGTTTTCCACTCGGGTGTTTCTGCTTTGTAGTGATGACAACGGTTTGCGCACTTTTCCTGTGGTGGCTGGTCCCTACGGCAGCACCTGTTACTCCGCCACTGTCCCGGATAGACAGTCTCCGACAACAATTGGAGGCCACTGCGCCCGATTCGACACGCGTGCTTTTGCTGTCCGACCTGGCCTACGAATTCACCCATACCGACCCCCTGGCCACTATTTCTTACGGCAAGCAAGCCCTGCAACTCGCCCAACGTCTGGGGTTTCGGCGGGGCGAGGGCTGGGCGCTGGTTCGGTTGGGGTCCGGGTTTCGGGAGGCCGGCAATTACCCCGCTGCTCTGCAATTGGGCCTGCGGGGCTTGCGGGTGGCCGAGGAACTGCGCGACCCGTTTTTGCTGGGCCGCGCGCTCAACGCGCTGGGCTACCTTCATTGGGAGCAGGGCAACAGCCGGCCGGCTCTGGCGTACTTTTTTCGGGCCAAAACCGTGGCCGAGAAAAGCCAGAACGTGAAGCTGCTGACCCGAGTGATGGGCAACATTGGCAACGTGTACTACCAGCTTCACCGGTTGGATTCGGCCTTGGTTTACCTGCAGCAAGGCTACGCCCTGGATGTGCGCGAGCACGACCTAACCAGTGAAGTGGGCGACGTGGCCATGTTGGGCAATGTGTACGCGGCGTTGGGCCAGTCCCGCGTGGCCCAGGCCTACTTCCGCCGCGGCATTCGGCGGGCCCAAAGCGGCCACATCACCTTTGCACTGTGCCGAGCTTATATGGGCCAGGCCCGCTTGTTTGCGCGCCAAGGCGGGCGTCGGGCCGATTCGGCGTTCTACTGCGCGCAACGGGCCCTGGCCGCCGGGCAGCAAGGACGGTACCCGAAGGGCGTGCTGCAGGCCAGCCAGTTTTTGGCCGCGGCCCACGCCGCCCGGCGCGACAGCGCCGCGGCTTTTCGGTACCTGACGCTGGCCAGTGCCACCCGCGAAAGCCTTTTCGGCTTAACCAAGATGGCGCAGGTGCAGGCCCTGGTGCTAAACGAGCTGATGCGCGAGGACGCCCTGGCGGACCAGCAACGCTTGGGCGCCGCCCAGCGCCGCCAGCAGGCCTTGCTGGCGGTGGTGCTGGCGGCCGTGCCTTTCCTGCTGCTGCTGTGGCGCAACAACCGACTGAAACAGCACGCCAACCAGCAGCTTCACACCTGGAATAGAAAGCTGGCTGCCCAACGCGACGCCTTGCGTACGGCCCTGGCCGACCTCAAAACGGCCCAGGACCAATTGCTGCGGCACGAGAAAATGGCTTTCCTGGGCGAACTAACCGCCGGTATTGCCCACGAGCTGCAAAACCCGCTCAACTTCGTGGCCAACTTTGCCAGCGTAAGCGCCGAGCTCACCGCCGAACTACAGGCAGAGGTAGGCCGCCCCGTGCTGAACCGCAAGGCCCTGGCAGCTTTGGCCACCGACGTGCAGCTCAACCAGGAAAAAATTCGGCAGCACGGCCAACGGGCGTCGTCCATTGTGAAGACCATGCTGGAGCATTCGCGCAATGGCCCGGCCCCGCGGCTCCCCACCGACCTCAACGCTTTGGTAGAAGAGTCGTTGATGCTAGCTTACCAGAACCTTTGCAGTACCGACCACGCGTTTCGGGCGTTCCTGCACACCCGTCTGGATGTGAAATTGGGGCCGGTGCCCGTGGTGGCGCAGGACCTGAGCCGGGTGTTGCTCAACTTGTGCGCCAACGCCTTGTATGCCGTGCGCCAGCAGGCGTTATCGGTCGCTGCCGTTGGCGGGCCGGCGGGCTACGAGCCCACGGTCATGGTGAGCACCCGCCGCGCCGCCTCGGGCCACGCGGTGGAAATCCGCGTGCGCGACAACGGGACGGGCATCCCCAAAAAGCTTCAGGCCAAAATCTTTCAGCCCTTTTTCACCACCAAACCGCCGGGTGAAGGCACCGGACTGGGCTTGTCGCTGAGCTATGACATCGTGACCGAAACACACGGCGGCACCTTGACCGTGACGTCGGAGGAAAGCCAATTTACAGAATTCACGATTTGCCTGCCAAGCGAAGTGATTGGGATTGAATCGTTACATTCCCAGCCGCTTCAGGAGGACAAGGCCATATACTTTTACTAGCGCAGTGGCTGTGGGTTTAAGTTTCTGGCCCTGTAGTGGTGGCTGACCCAGTCCCGCCGTGCGTTTACAGGCCTGTTTCTTTCGATACTTCCAAGCCCCAGTTGCGTCCTTTTTCCACGGCGGGCACGCCCTTTTCTAACCACACCGGTGCAGGCTGGCCCTTGAGGTAATGGTCAAAAAACTGGAGTTCGCGGACGGAAATATCCTTGCGGTTTTCGCGCTTGACTAGGTTGTGGGCCTCGCCGTTGTACTGCAGCAGCCACACGGGCTTGCCCAGGCGGCGCAGGTCGGTAAACATTTCAATGCCCTGGTACCACGGCACGGCTCCGTCGGCGTCGTTCGACATGATGACCACCGGCGTTTGCACCTTGGGCAACTCAAACAGCGGCGAGTTGCGGATGTACAGCTCGGGCTTTTCCCAGAGCGAACCGCCGATGCGGCTCTGCGTCCGCTCGTACTGGAACTGCCGGCTCATGCCCGATTCCCAGCGGATGCCGCCGTAGGCCGAGGTCATGTTCACGACGGGCGCGCCGGCCCAGGCGGCCGCGTACATGTTGGTTTGGGTGATGAGGTAGGCCACCTGGTAGCCGCCCCAGCTCTGGCCCTGAATGCCGATGTGGGCGGCATCAACCCAGCTGTTTTTCTTCAAGGCCTCCACGCCGGAGTTGATGTATTCCACGGCCGAGGGGCCGGGCTCGCCCACGGTATAGCTGATGTCGGGCGTGAACACGAGGTAGCCGTTGCTGGCAAACATGGTGATGTCGAGCTTCGACGGCGACGGCGCGGGCGCCTGGTAGCGGTAGATGCCATCCGACAGCTTTTCGTAGAAATACGCCACCATCGGGTACTTCTTGGTCGGGTCGAAATTCTCGGGCTTGTAGAGCACGCCCGTCGCCTTGAAGCCCTTGGGAGTGGTCCATTGGACCAATTCGGCGGTCATCCAATTGTAGTCCTTCTGCTGCGCGTTGATGGCGCTGAGCTTGGTTTCCTTTTGCAGGTCGGCGCTCACGTACACGTCGGCCGGCTGACTCACGCTCGATTTGGTGTAGAGGTAGCGGCGGGCATTTTTGGCCTGCTCGATGTTGGAATACGCCATCGGGGCCATGCCCAGCCGCTCGGGTGCTTTGGTACTGGCGAGGGACTTGCGGTAGTAGCCCCAGGTCTTGTCCACTTCGTTTTGTACCTGCATCAGCAACTCATCCTTCGGCTCGATAAACTTCTGCTTATCCACCGGAATGCGGTAGCGGAAACGCAGCTTGTTCTGGCGCCCCACGCCGTTGGTGAAGTTGGTAGCTAGGCCGGTCTTGGGGTTGATTTTCCAGATGTCGTACCGGTCGTAGAGCAGCACGGCTTCGTCGTTTTTCGTCCACGCGGCCAGGCCGTAGGGCTCGGGGTCGGTAGGGGAGTCGTTTTCTTCGTCCGTGAAGGATACTCCGGCTTTGGCGGTCAGGTTCACGGTTTTGCGGCTGGCTACCGAGAAGGCAAACCAGTTTTTGGCCGCGTCGTCGTACCAGAGGGCGTAGTCGCCGTGGGGCGAAATCTGGAAGCGACTTTTGGAGGCCTTTGGGTTGATGGCAATGCGCTGGCCGGTGCGCGTCGATACCAAATAGGCTTGCTTGCGGGTGTTGCCTTCCCACTGCAGCGACACGCGCTTGGCCGTGTCGGTAGTAGCCAGCACGTATTCGGCGTTGGTGTTGTCGGCCATATACGAGTCGCGCAGGTACTCGTCTTCGAGCTGCACCACTTTGTTGGCTTGCTTCGGATAAATGGCGGCCAGGTAGTTACGTTGTAAATCCTTCTTCAGCGTTTTGAGCTGCATGGGCTGCAAGTAGTCGTCCTTATAGTTCCAGATATCGAGCTTGGCATTCTCGAATTCTACCAGCGTGGTGTCCTGCGGAATGGGGTCGGGCGCGGTGCCAAAGAAAAGCTTCTCGCCATTCTCGCTAAACACAATTTTGCCAAAGCCGCTCGGCGACCAGCCGGTTTTCAGGGCCTTATCGCCGGGCCGCAAAATGGTGGCGGCCGAGTCCTTGGTGAAGTCCGAATAGTATAGGCTGAACGGTTTCACCAGCGCTTTCTCGGGGTGCTTTTCCGCCGTGAAGGCCAGCTGTTTGCCCGCGTCGTCAAATGCCAGGTTCTTATACACCCCTTTGCCCGAGCTCAGCTTCTTGAGGCTGCCGGACGCCAAATCAAACACGAACAAGCCCGATTTTATGGTCTTGCTGCCCTTGGGCGCCGCTACCGCAAACGCCGTTTTGTTGCCCAGCTTGCTCAGCTGATAATCAGTAGCCGCGGCAAACTCGCGCACGTTGCCATTCAACAGATTCACAACCGTGAGCGCGGCGCCGGCTTTCTTAGCTTCGAGCAAGTCGTCGGTGAGTTTCTTAAGCGTATCGGCCGGCGCCTTGGTCTTGTCGTCTTTCAGCGGCGGCTTCGTGGCCAAAAACGCCAGGACCGATGCTTTTTCGGCTACCTGGAAAGATTTGACGTTGGCGAATTTAGTGAGCTTGCCGGTTTCCAGGGCCAAAATGCCCAAGGAGTCTTTGGGCATGTCCTCGAGCTTTTTCTTTTTGATTTTGGCCTGCCGAACGTCCTTGTACAGCGGCTTTATCGAGAAAACCACGTACTTGGAATCGGCGGTAAACAAGGCCGAATCGCCGCGGCTGACCTGCCGCAGGGTACGGTTGGCGGCCGTTTTGATGTACAGCATCGCGTCCCCCTGCTGGGGCTTCACCTGGTACAGCACGTACTTGCCGTTGTTGCTGATTTTCGGGTTGGCAACGCTCTCCCATTTGTCGTAAACCGAATGGTCGAGCGGCTTTTTGGGGACTTGTTGCGCCACTGCGGGCGGTAGACAAATGAAGCAGGCAAAGAGAACGAGGAGCTTGTGCATGTACTTGGAGGGGATTATTCCCAAATATACTCCACTGCCAAGTTCGGTTTCAGGCAAAATCGACGAAGGGACGTTGCGCTAGAGGCTGCTTCATCCCAAGCATTTGGTTCAACCAAGGATGATAAATAACCGCCCTTGCCTGAGGAGCCAGAACTGCGGTGAAGTAAGAATAAGCTGAAGCCTCCTTCGTTATTACAGCAACTCGTGCGGCCGGGAACCAGAGGAGTTGGCGCGCGCTTTGATTATTAACCGTCACCGACGGGCTAACACTCCCATTGCTCAACTTAAAAGTTTGTATTGCTGTCCATGAAAGTGCCCCAATTCGTAATCATAACGTGGTCTGTTCTGGTGCTTGGCGCCTGCGGCTTCAGTGCAAATGCTCAAACAGCTCCGGCGGCGCCCGCCACCAGGCCCCGGGTTAGCCAGCCAATAGCGGCTCCTGCCACGTCCTCTACCAAGCGCGTCGTTTTCTTTGGCAATAGTTTGACTGCTGGATACGGCGTGGCCCCAAAGAGCAATCTGCCGAGTCTGATTGCCCAAAAAATTGATTCCGCTAGGTTAAACTATAAAGTGGTGAACGCGGGGGTGAGTGGCGAAACCACGGCCGGGGGCCTCGCGCGCGTTGGCAACGTCCTGCGTTTGCCGGTCGATGTGTTTGTGCTCGAACTGGGCGCGAATGACGTGTTTCGCCTCGTGCCCGTACCCGAAATCCGGCGCAATCTGCAAGGCATCATCGACGCCGTCCGACGCAGAAACCCAAAGGCCCAAATCGTCATCGCCGGCCTGCAGATTCCCGGCGACTTTGGGCCCGGCTACGTCACGGAGTTTCAATCCGTGTTCCAGAGCATCGCGACCAAAAACCGCGCGGCCCTGATTCCTTACCTGCTGGAAGGCGTGGGCGGTGTCCCCGACTTGAACCAGCAGGACGGCATCCATCCCACGGCCGCTGGCTACAAAGTGGTGGCCAATACGGTATGGAGCACGCTGGGGCCGTTGCTGCAAACCAAAACGCTCTAGTTGCAATAACCTAGAATCCTCGTGTAAAATCAGCGGCCGGCCCTGCCAGTGGAAGCCGGCCGCTGACTGCGTTTTGGCGTCCTTACTTCACTTCATCAATGGCTTTCTGCAGGAAGAAAGCCATGTTGGGGTGGTACTGCGCATGAAAAACCACCTTGCCCTGCCGGTCAATCACTAAGTTGGTCGGGTAGGACTGAATGCCATAGCGCCCAGCAATGTACCGGCCACTCGGCACCAAGTTGGGTAATTTGTAAGGACGAGGCTAGCCTTCGCTGCGCAGCACCTCCAGTGGCGAGCGGCGCAATACATCGCGGCTATTGAAAAGGCCAATGCCAGCCGTCAGCACCGTCACCAACGCGGCCAAACCTAACAGCGGCAGCACCGCCGCCCCAAAACCAACCTCAAACACCCAGAAAGCCAGCGCCCAAGCCGCCAACACTGCCAGCAGAATGCCGGCCAGCGAAGCCATCAGCCCCAGCAGCCCGTACTCGATGAGCGTGATGCGCAGAATCTGGGCGCGACTGGCCCCCAGCGTGCGCAGGAGCACGCTTTCGCGCACCCGCTGGTAGCGGCTGATGACCACCGAGCTACTCAGCACCAGCAAGCCGGTAAGGATGCTAAAGCCTGCCATGAAGCGGATGACAAAGGAGATTTTGCCCACGATGTCGTCCAGCGTTTGCAGTATCAGGTCCAAGTCGATGGCCGACACGTTGGGAAACTGTCGCACCAGGGCTTGCTGCACCGCAGCCAGGGCCGCCGTGCTGTCGGTGCGCGTGAGCAACACGTGAAACTGCGGCGCCTGTTCCAGCACGCCGGCCGGAAACAGCACCAAAAAGCTGGGCTGCACCCGGCTGCGGTCTACCTCGCGGGTGCCGCCCACAATGGTGCGCAACGGCGAACCCTGCACGTTAAACTCCAGCGTATCGCCGAGCTTGAGCTTGGCGCGCTGCAGGTAGCTGGCCTCCACCGAAATAAGGGGCGTGCCATCGGGCTTGCGGGATGGTGCGGTGCCTTCCAATAGCTTTTCGGAAGCGTTGAGCGAGTCGCGGTAGGTCACGCGGTACTCACGGGTGAGCACCCACGGCGGAATGCCGTTGGCGGTGTCCTTTTTCAGGGCAGTGGTCGAGCGGCCATTGATGGAAGTCAGGCGCATCGTCACGATGGGAACCTGGAGCAGGACCGGCAGCCGCTGCGCCCGCAATAGGCCCTCAACGCCGGATAATTGCTCAGACTGAATGTCGAACAACACCAGATTGGCTTGCGAGCCCTGGGAGGCCAACTGCACCCGGCCCAGCAGCAGGGCCTGCGTCAGGAAAAGCGTGGCCAGCAAAAACGTGCCCAGCCCAATGGAAGTAATGAGGGTGAGGGTTTGGTTTTGGGGGCGATACAAGTTGGCCAATCCCTGGCGCCAGGCATAGCCCCAGCCCGCCGGGAAGAAGCGCCGCACCAAAGCCATCAGGAGCCGGCCGAGGCCGGCTAGCGCGGCAAACGCTGCCAGCAGCCCGGCCCCAAAGCCCAGCGTCAGCTTCCAGTCGCGGGTTTGGTTGTAGGCAAACCCCAGAATGAACAAGCCGATAGCACTTATGACGAGGGCGCGTAGCGGGTCGGGCGCGGCGGTATCGTCCTCAAACGCGGCCCGCAACACCCGCAGCGGCGACACCCGCCGGATGCTGAGCAATGGCAGCAGCGCAAAAAGCACCGCCATCAGCAGGCCCGTCACCAACCCCATGAGCACGGCGGGCCACGACACGCTAACGGCAATGGTTACGGGCAGGAAATCGCCCAATACCCGCGGCAGCAGGCCCTGCACAGCGGCCCCGAGCGCGGCGCCCAGCACCGCGCCCACCAGCCCCAGCCCGGCCGTTTGCAGCAAATATATCAGCAGCGCTTGGCGGCCGCTGGCGCCCAGGCAGCGCAGCACGGCCACGGCGGCCAGCTTTTCGCGCACGTACAGGTTCACGGCGCTGGCCACGCCCACGCAGCCCAGCAGCAGCGCCACAAAAGCCACCAAGCTCAGGTAGCGGGTCAGGTCGGCGAAGGAGCGGCCAATCTGCCGTTGGCGCTCGGCCACGGTGTCGGTGTCAATGTCGGCTTTGTCGAGGCGGGCCTCTAATGGCTTGATGACCGCCGCCACATCAGTACCCGGCGCAAATCGGTACGACCGTTTGTATTGCACGCGGCTGCCGCGCTGCACCAAGCCCGTATTGGCGACCAACGATGCGGGAATGAACACCGTCGGGGCCACCGCACTGCTGAAGCCGGACTGCCCCGGCGTCTTCAGCACCCGCCCCACAATGGGCAGCGTAATCTGGCCCACTTGCACCGAATCCCCAATCTTGGCCCCGAACTGCGCCAGCAGCACGTCGTCGACCAAGGCGCCGGGGGCGGCGCTGGGCTGCGCGAAGCGCTGGGCGGCATTCTGAGGCTCGGTTTGCCAGTCGCCGTAGAAAAAGCCGCCGTCGCGGGCGCGCACCTGTACTAGCCGGACGCCCCGGCCGGGCCGGAACTCCGCCAGCGAAGCAAAGGAGATTTCCTGGGTTCGGGCCTCACCGAGCGCCTGCAAGGTGGGTTCTAGCTCTTTGGCAAAAGGCTGGTTGGCATCCAGAACCAAGTCGGCGCCCAGCAGTTCCCGCGCCTGCTCGTTGATGCTGCGCGCCAGGTTGTCGCCAAACGAATTGATGCCCACCAACGCCGCAATGCCCAATACAATGCTGGCCATGAACAAAAGCAGCCGCGCCCGGCTGCGGCGGCTGTCGCGCCACGCCATGCGCAGCAGCCAGCCCAGGCCCGGCCGCGTGGCCGGCTGCGGCCTACGCACTGGGCTGGACATAAGCCGCGTTGGGATAATCGGCGAGGACGGCCCCGCCGCGCAGCCGCATGGTGCGCTGGGTGCGGGCGGCTAGCTCCAAGTCGTGGGTCACCAGCACGAGGGTGGTGCCCGCTTCCCGATTCAATTCAAACAGCAGGTTCACCACTCGTTCGCTGGTATCGGGGTCGAGGTTGCCGGTGGGCTCGTCGGCGAAAAGTAGCGCGGGGCGGTTGGCAAAGGCGCGGGCCAGCGACACGCGCTGTTGCTCGCCGCCCGAAAGCTGGGCCGGGTAATGGGCGGCCCGGTCGGCCAAGCCTACGCGGTCGAGCAGCGTCAGGGCCGTTTTGGAGGCGCCGCGCTGGCCGCGCAGCTCCAGCGGCACCAGCACGTTTTCGAGCGCCGTGAGCGTGGGCAAGAGCTGGAAGTTCTGGAAAATGAAGCCCACATGTTCGCTCCGCACGGCGGCCCGCTGGTCTTCGCTCAGGTTATCGAGCTGAATGCCGTTGACCCACACGCTTCCCGAGGTGGCGCGGTCGAGGCCAGCACACAAGCCCAGCAGCGTGGTTTTGCCCGAGCCCGAGGGCCCAACAATGGCGAAGGTGTAGCCCGCCGTGAGCTCGAAGCTCACGGCCTGAAGCACCGTAAGTTGGTGCCCGGCACTGGCGTAGGTTTTGGTTAGGTTATCGACTCTTAGAATGCTCATGCAGAAGAAATTGGCAAGTGCTAAAGGAACGGCCAGTGGAGCGCAGTCAAATCATTTTACCGCAAGATGCGGCGCTGGTGAACCTGATTTTGATAGTGCTTCGCCACACCAAACGTGGTAGCGGCGGTAGTGAATGGTAATCCTGCACGGCACATATCCGGGCGGGGCGTCGTTCCTTACGATTATGGAAGACGCCAAAACCTTTGCTTTGTTTTCCACCTTTACGGCTTTGTGCCCAAATTAATGCCCATGAATTTCATTCGTTTCCCTTTTGCGGCGATGCTGGTCTTGGCCCTGAGTGCCTGTGATTCCAGCCCAGCCACCAATACGCCCGCATCGCAATCGGCTGCTTCAGCCGCCAAAGTCCCTGCCAATGAGCCGGCTAGCGCCGGCGAAAAGCGGGTATTGTTCTTTGGTAATAGCCTCACCGCCGGCTACGGTGTGGAGCCTGACCAAGCTTTCCCGGCGCTGGTGGGCCAAAAAATTGATTCTCTGGGCCTGGACTACAAAGTCATCAACGCCGGGCTGAGCGGCGAAACCACTGCCGGTGGCCGCAGCCGCGTGGGCTGGGTGCTGCGCCAGCCCGTCGACGTGTTTGTGTTGGAACTGGGCGGCAACGACGGACTGCGCGGCCTGCCCCTCACCGCTACGCGCCGCAACCTGCAGGCCATCATCGACACTGTGCGCCGCCGGAGCCCCAAGGCCCAAATTGTGCTGGCCGGCATGCAAATCCCGCCCAACTTGGGCGCCACTTACGCCGCCGATTTCAAAGCGCTTTACCAGGAAATTGCGGCGAAAAACAAACTGGTGCTCATTCCCTTCCTGCTGCAGGGCGTGGGCGGCGACCGCCGCCTGAACCAGCCCGACGGCATTCATCCTACCCCGGCCGGCCATCGCATTCTGGCGCGCAACGTTTGGTCGGTGCTTCAGCCGCTGCTGCAGGCGCAGGTAGCGGCTCCACCCGCTGGGGCTTAGCGACTGGGTTATTTGACTGAATTGAGAATAACGAAAAGGCTGCCTGCAGTTTAAATAACCCGCAGTCCGTCCACATCCACTTCGTCCCGCAGCAATTCAAGGTTGCGGTAGGCGAGGGGCCGGCCGGCGTCGGTGCTGAGGTCGGGGAGGTGCGCGCGGGCGGCGTCGAGCGTGAGCTGGGTAAACTTGCGCTCGCCCAAGTAAATGGCCACGGGCTGGCCAAGGCGTCGGTCGTGTTCGGCCAAGGCGTGGTCAATTTCGGCCAGAATGGTGCTCATAAAGAAATAAAATTTCTGAAGGGGGCGAAATATAGGAGGTTTTTAAGAATCTCGAAAGAAGGGAGTGTTTTTTTTGGACTATTTCCGCGCCCGTGGCCGCACCGTTGAGCCGGCCGCGCCCGGCTCCTACCTTTGCCGCATGATAACTTCCGCTCCTGCGCCCTCCCATTCAGCTGCGGCTTCGGATACCCGGCCCATTGGCATGTTCGATTCCGGCATCGGCGGGCTCACCGTGGCCCGGGCGGTGGCCCAGCGCCTGCCCCACGAGCGGATTGTGTATTTCGGAGACACGGCCCACTTGCCCTACGGCGATAAAAGCGCCGCCGCCATTCAGGCGTATTCCGTTAAGATTTGTGATTTGCTGCTGCGCCAGCACTGCAAGCTGATTATGATTGCCTGCAACTCGGCCTCGGCGGCGGCCTATGAGCTGGTGCGCGAGTACGTGGGCTCCAAAGCCCGGGTGCTCAACGTCATCGACCCCATTGTGGCGCACTTGGGCCGCACCTACCCCGGCCGCCACGTGGGGCTCATCGGCACCAAGCAAACGGTGAATTCCAACGTTTACAAAAAGAAGGTCGATGACCTCGACGCCGGGGTGGATTTGCAGTCGCTGGCCACCCCGCTCCTGGTGCCGATGATAGAGGAGGGCTTCTTCAAGAACTCCATTTCCGACGACATCATTGGTACGTACCTGAGCAATGCGGCCCTGGCCGATATTGAAGCGCTGGTGCTGGCTTGCACGCATTACCCCCTTATCAAGGAGCAAATTGCGCGCTACTACGCCGGCCGCGTCGATGTCCTCGATGCCTCGGATGTGGTGGCGGCCGATGCTGAAGCGTATCTAGCGGCGCACGGGCTGCTGGCCCCGGCGGCCGTTGCGCCGCCGCTGCATCATTTTTACGTGTCGGATTTCACCCGCTCTTTTGAAGAAAGCACCCGGCTGTTTTTTGGACAGGAAGTGCATTTGGAGCACTACCCGCTCTGGGAGTAGCTCCCTGGCCCAGATTGTGAATTTGTTAAACTCGACAGCAATTTTCCTCGCGCAAATCTGAACTCTATCTTTGGGGCCTGCCTGATGCTATGGCGGTTTGGTAATTAGCCAATCATTACTCACTCACATTTCGTTTTTTCATTCCTTTTCACTTTTACCCTTTTTTAATGAAACACTTTTTCACAACGCGGCTGCTGGCTTGTCTGGTGGCGCTGCTAATGCTGTGGCCTGCTGCCATACAAGCCCAAAATATTACCCAAACCGACTTCACCGGGGTGATTGTCCCCCAGTTTGTGAGCGGTGGCAACAACAGTACCAGCAACCCCGGCACCCGGTTGCCTTATGTTTTCCGGGCCACGCTGACCAACCTAACGGCCAGCACCACCTACCGCTACTTCGTGACGGCATCTATCGCCACTGACCTCACTGGTACCGGTGGGGCCGGCGTTATTTTGTCGCTGACTCCCGGTACTGATGCCGCCTCAACAGTTTATGCCACCTCCTCCACGGGCAGCTTGGGCACCGAGGGCAGCTACGCCTCCTTCACCACCGATGCCGCTGGTACCTATACCGGCTGGTTTGGCTACGTGAATTCCGGTAACGCACGCTTCAGCACTCCGGGCAATGTGTTGTTCCCAATGATTACCCTGGCCACCGATGCGGCGCCGGCTACCATTGTGGCGCGTCGCGCCCTGGATTTGGGCGCTACAGTAGTGCTTTTTGGCAACGCTGCAACCGGCAACGGCACAATGGTGAACGGCGCTTCGTCGGCTACGCCTAAAAACCTAGTATTCACCTACGACAACACCACGGGCGCTGGACGCCCCCTGAGCGGCGGCTTGGTAGAATCCGTAGGCGTGACCACTGGCACAACCGGCGGGACTGCCACTTCGGGTACTTACAATACGACCAATGGCGCTTACAACCTGGTTATCCCCAATGCGCTGAGCACCGGCGTACGCCGCGTAGAAGAGCGCAGCGTGGTGACGGGCTCGGTACTGAACTGCAACACCGACGCGGATGGCACTTGGCCCTCGGGAGCCAATACCGCAAATCCCACGGGCGGTATCACTCCCATTTTGCTCACGGCCACGGACACGCCGCTAAATGCCGGCTGCTCGACGGCCCCTGCGGCCACGGTCACGGCCACCCCGGCTACGCTGAACGCCTTTACTGCCGTAGTGGGCACGCCTTCGGCCACCCAAACCGTAACGGTAGGCGGCTCGACCCTGACGGCCGACGTAGTAGTGACGGCTCCCACCGGTTACGAAGTCTCGCTGAGCGCCACCACCGATTTCGCGGCTTCCGTGACAATAGCCCAGGCCGCTGGCACCGCCGCTAGCACGCCCGTCTACGTGCGCCTCACGGGCACCACGGTTGGCGCTTTCGCCGGCAATGTGACCGTGGCCAGCACCGGTGCTACCACCGCCAACGTGGCCGTAGTTGGCACCGTAACTGCCGTGGCAACGCCCACGCCTACCATCACCAGCTTCACGCCGGCTACCGGCCCCGTGGGTACTTCGGTCACCGTGACCGGTACGAACTTCACCGGCGCCACCGGCGCTACGCTCAACGGCACGGCCGTTACCAATTTCATGGTCATGAGCGCTACTTCGGTCATGTTTGATGTGCCCGCCGGCGCTACCAGCGGCACCATTGTCGTGACCACGCCTGGCGGCACCGCCACCAGCACCGCTTCGTTCACGGTAACGGCCCCGGTGGTTACGCCGGTTATTTCGGCGCTCTCGCCCAATGCCCAAGTTGCTGGTGGCCCCGATGTGACCCTGACCATCACTGGTACGGGCTTCACGCCTTCTTCCACGGTAAACTTCAACGGCGTTAGCTATACCCAGACCAGCAGCACGGCCACCACGCTGGTGGTCACCATCCCCGCCAGTGCATTGACCACGGCCGGCAGCTACACGGTTTCGGTTAGCAATGCGGGTGCTACGTCCACTGCCTTTACCTTCATCGTGTCGAACCCCAGCACCGCCGGGGCTTTCGAAAACTTCGAAACCGGGGTTAAAGGTGGTTACGCAGCCGATACGGTTTTCCTCACTAGCGGCAACTGGAACTTTAGTAACTCACTGATTGGCAGTTCATTTGCAGATAAATTCAATGGTCTTAAGTCGGCCCGGATTCGCACCGGCGGTTTCATCGCCATGTACTTCGATAAGCCCAACGGTGCGGGCGTAGTTACCATCAATGCCGCCCTTTATGGTGCTGATGCCGCCGCTACCTTCGCGCTGGAAATGTCTGCCGACGGTGGTACTACTTACACTGTAGTGCCTGGTGCGCCCGCTGCACTCACGGCCACGCTCACGCCCTATACCTTTACGGTGAATCAAACGGGGGCTGTGCGCTTCCGGATTTCGCACTCCGTAACTGCGACCACAGGCGCTGCCGCCCCACGCATTATCATCGACGACCTCATCATCACGGACTTCACGGCCACGGCCACCAACGCCAGCAAGGCCATGCCCGGCCTGACGGTGTCGCCAAACCCCGCCACCGACCGCATTACCGTAGCGCTGCCGAAAGCTGGTGCCGCCACGGTTGCCCTGCGCGACCTGACCGGCCGCTTGGTAGTGGCGCCCGCCGCCCTCGCTGCCGACCAGCAAATGCTGCTGCCCGCCCGCCTGGCTGCTGGTGTGTACTTGCTGGAAGTGCGTCAAGGCGCAGTTACCGCCGTACGCCGCGTGCAGAAAAACTAGTTGGCTAAATGCCGCCTTTACCTTTTGGGGTGGGGTCGGCATTCTCATACAAAAAAGCCCCTGCTACGGCAGGGGCTTTTTTGTGTCCGCTTATCAGTGATGACAAATTATAATAAGGCGATTTGTACTACTGCTTTAATGGGCTTTCTTACTGGTATTTTGTAACGTATGCCTTGCTCACGGAACAAGCATCTTTTCGAAGCATGTAGGGGAGGTCCACCGCAAACTATCGGAGCGTCATGCTGAGATGGTCACAGACGCAGGAGCGTGAGTCGAAAAGTCGCGTTGGATTCGCATCTTGATTGGGTGAATAGCCGCTAACGACAAGCCGGTGAAGTGTTCGGAGATGGATGCCTGTATTCGACCTATCGAAGTTTATTACAGCTTTTCCTCGAGCCACAAGTACCCCGCTGCCAGCAGGAATATCCCAAAGAACCACGCGGCTGGCCAGGGTACTTGCACGATTCCAGCAGTTGGTGGGGGGCCTGCGTGCGTTGCGGCAGTGCGTTGGGCTATAGCCTGCTGGCGCTGCTGCAATTCGGGCCCTTGCCAGGCAGAATCCGGGAATACGTAAAAGTTGTGCGCCGTGCGCCCGGGGCCACGCACTTGGTGCCAACCGGCAGTAGCCGGCCAGAAAAACCCGGTGCTCCATTCCGGTAAGCGCGTGTCCTGGCGCAAAGCCAGGCGCACCGTAGCGCCGCCGGATGCCAAGCTCACGGTGGGTTGCACCTCGGGCAAGGCGGCGGATAAATGCAGCGTGAGGGGGCGCAAGGGGCGGGGCCATGGCGTGCCCGCATGCCAGGTAGCGGCTGCCTGGGCTGGTGGGGTTGCCGCGGTCAACAGCCGGTTCCAAAACGAAGCATAGATGGATTGTTGACCTTGCAGGGCCCAGCGGAAGGTTTCGGGCACCAGCGATACTACCACGAAACCAAGGCCCGCGCGCCGGCTGGCGGCTACCAGCGCCTGACCCGGCCCCGTAACCAATGAATGCAAAGTGGCAGCGGGGCGCAATTGCGCGGGAATGGCTGTGCGCGCTGCCGCTGGCGCGTCGGGCCAGGTCAATACTTGCGGCACGGCTTGCGCCGCCGCTCGGGGCAGAATGGCAAAATCCGTCCGCGTAGGAACCGCACGGGGCAACGGCGCGGCATCGGCCAGCACCACCAAACCAAGCCAGCCCGCGCCAATAGCAGCTTGCAGGGCCTGGGCTTCGGCACCCGAGAGACCGGCCAGCGTGGGTCCGTCGGCAACTACCAGGGCGTGGCTACGCAACAGGTCGGGCGTGAGCCGATTGAGAACCCGGGCAGGCTGGTTTACAAAGTCGGTTTGCACCATGCCCCGGCTGACGGTGGTGCGAAGCGCTACCGGGTAATGCGCTTCACCCAGGTAATTTTTCAGGAATTTAAACTCGAAAGAAGGTGTAGCAGTCAGCAGCAAAATCGCGGGCAAGGTAGTGGTGGTAATTTCCACCGGCACGGGCTCGGTGGCCAGCAACTGGCCGTCGCGGCGGAGCTCCAGCGCGTAGAGGGCCCGCCCCGCCGCCTTGGGTAGGTAGCGGAGCTGAAATGCTCCGTTGCCCGCTGCCAGCCGCACCGAATCCCGGACGGTGCCGGCTGCCCGCAGGCATACCCAAGCGGGCGAGCTGCTTTTGGTCCAAGCCACGGTTCCTTCCACCCGCACGGCTTCGCCCAATGCCAATTTTTGATTCCACAAAGCCGTTTGAAAACCAGTAAATGTGGCCGCCGGATGCAGCTGGACGGCGAGGTTGCCCAGGGCCGATAAATCGGCCACTGCTAAACCGCGACCGACAACGTGCAGCCGTTGGAGCGCCGGCCGTTGCTCAGCCAGGGTGAGCAGGCTCGCGAGCGGACGGGCCCGAACAGGAGCTGCGCCCGAGCCATAATACCACAGCGGAGTGCCCGCGCCAAGCCGACGCACGAGTTGCCGCAGGGTGTCGGGGTGGTAGCCTTCGGTGAGCAGAATAGCTTGGGCGCGCGCCGCCGGTAGCTGGCGCATGGGTGGATAGGCCATCAGCCACAGCGACGTGGCCGCTAGGGCGCCAGCTACTACCCGGGCCCAACGGTGCCGTTGCCGTGGCCGCCGCCACGCCAGCACCATTAGCCCAATGCCCAGCGCCACGCAGCAAGCCAATAGGATGTAGTAAATGGTGGAATGCGAAGGTGTAACAAGCAAAATACTAGCGGTTTAACTCCTGGAAATAACGCCGGGCCAGACGGTTGGGCGCCGGCGGGGCCAGTGGCGCTGCCGCCGCCGGCGCCAGCAGGTCGGTGAGGCCCCGCTCCACGGGAGCGCGGCACGCGGTGCAAGCCGGGCGTCCCGCCCGCACGTCGGCCACCAACTCCCGCAGCGCACGCAGCGCAGGCAGGTAGATGCCCGGCCGCTGCAACGCTGCGCCGGCCAACGCCGAGCCCGCTTGCTCCAGCACGCGCGCATCGGCGGGGTTGGTTTTGGTGGAGGGAGAAGTTGTTGCCAGCCAGCGCAACGCTGCCCGCACCGCGGGCTGGGAAGTGGGAGTTGGCAAATTCTGTTGGCGTTGGGGCACGGCTGCGCCAGCCAGGTCGCCGGTTAGGCGCAACGTGGCTTCGGGCAGGGGCTGGAGTACGAAGCCGGCTTTTTTGACGTAGGCACGGGTTTGCTGCTGCACTTGCTTTAGCAGCCGCAGGGCTTTGTATTCGTAGGGCAGGGCGGCCGCGAGTTGGCCGGTGCGCAGGCGCAGCTCGGCGGCCCACATTTGGTCGAGCACGATGCGCAGCTTGGCCTTCACTGCCGGCTCCAAGAAGTCGGCCGTTTCGGAGTCGTCGTGCTTGTGAATGTAGGGGTCCATCAGCTCGTCGGTGGCGGCGGTCGGTGATGCTTTGGCCGATGTTGACGGCGAAGTGGCGTGGTCGTGGTGCTCCTCGGCAGCGCCCTCGGCCGGGTGCTCGGTGTGGTCGGCTCCTTCTTCGTCTTCATCCTCGGCAATGGGCGAATGTGGAGCGCTGGGCCCCATGCTTCCGCCCACTTCTTCGCCCATAAACTTGCCGTAGCGCAGGCGCAGCGTCTGCTGGTCGAAGCCGAGGTTGTTGGCGCGGGTGGCCACGGTTGCGGCGTCGAGCTTGGGCTTTTCGGCAATCAGCTTTTCGGTGTCGATGATGATTTGCCGCTGGCTACGGAAGTACGCAGGCGCCACTTTTATGCCCATGCCCATATCGGTTGGGCTGTCGGCCACGGCGGTATCCTGCCATTGCACCAGGTACGAATCGGTGCGCGAGGAATGGCCGGCGTTGTCGCGGGCCGCGATGTAGAAATACAGCTCGTCGCCGTAGGTGAGGCCGAGTTTGGGGAGGTTGAGCTGGCTGCTCAGGCTGGTTTGGGCCGGCTGCCCGCCGAGCGCCGCACTCAAATCGCGGCGCACTTCCCGGAATTTCACGGCCTCGCCTTCGCCCTGCGCTACGGTAATCACCAGCTCGGCGCGGCTCAAGCCGTAGTCGTCGCGCACGGTGGCGCGCACCGGCAAATCGGGGCGCACACCAAATTCCACCAGGGTGTAAGGTTTTGGCGTTTGAATACGAACCACTGGCGCCTGGTCGGCTCGTACGTCAATGGCGTAATCATCGGAAACCGTGCCTGCAAAGCGCAGGCGGTACAGGGCAGAAGTGGCCAGCGTCTGTTCTGCAAAAAACAGGTTTGCTTGGCCTGCTACCGGCCGCATGCGTAGCCGCTGCCGGCCCAGTTCTACCTCCGGCGCCGTTCGGCTGCTGCCGCTCACGCGCACTTGCCACCGCACCCGCGACCCTTGCGGGCACTGAAACGAAGCCTGCGCGGGCGCAAAAGCCGGCAGCCGCGTGTAAGCCGGCGGCGTTACCAACAACTGCGTGCTGGCGATGCTAGCTGGCTTCTGGCCAGCCACCGCGGGCAGCTTGGTAGAAAAACGCACCGCCACATTTCTGGCCTTATTTTCCTGAATAGCAGTAGCCGGCAGCCACCATGCTGTGGCCGCACCGGCCAATAGCCCGGCGGCGAGCAGGAGGGAGCGCCGAAAAGCTACGTGTAGCAACAGCACCCCGGCTGCCTGAAGCTGGTGCAGGCGCTGGGCCACCCGGCTCTGCTGAAGCTGTTCCAGCAGGTTCAATCGTTCAGTTGATTTTAGCAGCAGTCCGGTGCTGTCTTCCAATTCCGGAAATTGCCGGTCAAGCAAGGGGGCGGTGGTAGCCGGGCTTATTTGGCGTAGCGGCCAGAGCCGCCAGGCGGTGAAAAGCAGGCCGAAAAAGGCCACCCCTCCCCATACCCAACGCGCCGCGGGCCAATGTTGGCTCAACACCAGCAGCAACAGTGCCCCAGCCGTAGCGGGTAGCAGAACAGCAGCGGCCCGCCGCCAGCCCAAGCTGCGCCCAACTGCCCGCAGCAACTGCCGGGCTGGCGCTAAATCTGCGATTGGGGAAGGGGCAACCGGCGGACTCATGAGGCAGTTACGGATAAGGCCTGAGCTGCCCGGCGATGAGCCAGCAGGCGTTCGATGGCAAAAAGCAGCAGCGCAGCTAGCACCAGCCAGGGCCGCAAATCGGTTTGGCGAGAGCCAGAGGTAGTTGGAGCAACCGCATTGGCCGTCGGGACCGGGCCGACTAGTTTCAGCTGTGCGGGGTCGAGGGCACGTTGGTCATGGGAGGCCAGCGCCTCGTCGAGCGTCAGGCGGGCCGGCGCGTTTTCATCGGTGATTTCGGGCTGTAACAAGGCCAATAGCCGCGCCGGCAACGAAGGATTGTCGGCTAAGTCGCTCCACGCAGGGTTGAGGTGAGTGGCGAGGTAGTAGTGTGCGCCTCGGCCTTGTGCCAGCCGCGAAAGCACGGCTCTTCCCAGTCCATCAGTCCACAGCGAGAAACTTGAATCAGTACTCACATTGGGAGCAGCACTTCGCCGAAAAACGGTTGCGGGCACTTCATCCGCGCTTACGACAGCCAACCGCGCCGGGGCGGCAACGCCGGGCCCGGAAGCTTCCTGCCAGACTTGGGTGCCTTGGCTCACTGCGGTATTCCATGCGGCGGGCAGGGGAGCGTCCGACAGCCAAAAGAGCCAATCCGGCGGAGTAACTGCGCCCGGCGCGCTTGTGGTTGTAGTCAAAACCAGCGGGGCAAGCAAGCCTGCCGCCGCGGCCCGCAAGCCGGCTTGCAGGTAGCGGGCATCCGCCGCGTAAGCTGGGGTTGCGTAAATGGTTATTCTAATTGGCTGGCTGCGAATTGCAACGGTCCGGACCTTGTTGGTCGCTGAATCAGCGGTGGGCGTGAGGGGCCGAAGCTGGTCGCCCGCCGTGCTGGTGACCAACTCAAATGGTGGCAATCCGGCAAGCCGGACCACGCCTCCCGGCCGGGGCCGGGCCACGGATGTTGTGCGAAAAGCCGTTTGGGATTCGCTGCTTTGCCCCACAAGCAGGCGCAGGCTATCGCCCCGCTGCGCGGCTGCCTGTAGCCAGGTGTCAGATGCCCCGGTAGGCAGCACTTGCCACGTCACGGTAGCGGGAAGGCGCGGTTGAATGCCTCGAAAACCGCGCAGGGCTGCCGGGGTAAGCACATAGAGCGGCTGGCTGGGAAACGACTGGCTGGCTTGCTGCACCCGGGCCCATAGGTGGGCAGCACCGGTCTTGTTCACGGCCGCCAACACCTGCGCACTATCCTGTTGACCCAGCGAATCAGCCCGCAAGGCCGCCCGCGACATTTTGGGAAAGTCCGGGGCCAGCCACCGCAGCGCGTAGCCGCGCCGACGCAGCGAATCGATGGTGGGCCGCGATGCTGCCAAGGCAGACGTTCCAATTAGTTCGGGGCTCACCAGCACCTGGCCCCGGCCGGCGGGCTGCACCTGCCGCCACACGGGACCTGCCAGCACAACGGCCAGCACGGCCAGCAGCGAGGCCCTCAGTAACAAGAGCCAGAGCTGCTCGGGTTTCAAGTTGCGCAGGCGACGGTTGGCCCCGGCGGCTAGCCAGCGCAGGCTGCCCACGGCTATTTCTCGGCCCGGCCGGCGGTTCCATAAATGAATGGCAACTGGCACCAACAACCCCAGCAGGGCCAACAGGGCAGACGGGGTAAGAAGCGTGAACAAAAGGCAGGTCAGTAGGGAATCAGAACAGAGACGCGGAAATGTTCCGACAATTGCAAACACCGTAAAAACTACGGGTGCAATTCAGCCATCCTTCCATTGCCGTCGTCTAAGGCCCCTTGCTTTAACGCGCTTTTGACAGCAGGGCTACTTCAAAAGTAGCTGCAAGCGAGCAAACTGGTCCGATTGGGACAGCTTACAAGCCGTCTAATATGCCTTTCAGGTCGCGAACTTTCTCAAGGGTGCGAAACTCGGCCTGCAACGAGCGGACCCGCGCTCGGTCCTCGAGCGGCAGTTGGCTGCCTACTTGGTCGTAGCGGGCGTTTAGGCGGTCCAGTACGGTGTTGGCTTCGGCCCAGTTGGTGGCAGTCCAGCGCTTGTGCTGCACCCGTGTCGATTCCACGAGGCGGGCGTACAGGTCGGGCAGTGCGCTGGCCATGGCCCGGTTGATGGGCGCGGTGCTGCTAAGTAAGCGGCGCTGTACTTCGCTCACGGCACTGTCGCGGGCTTCTCCCACTAGGACTTCCTCCACCACGGGATGGCCATTTTCGGCAGCCCAGGCCTTGAAGCGGGCTTTCTGGCCCAGGTATTCGCGACGTGACTGCGCTGACAGGCTGTCGGCCGCACCGTCCAGGCGCTTGGTCATGCGGGCGTATTCGGCTTCGATGCCGCCCCAGTCGAGGCGCACGTTGGCCATGGGCAACTCAAGCTTCTCATCAACCCAATTGCTGAAAGCGCGGAGTTCCTTATCAAGGCTGGTCATGGAAGTCTTGCTAGCGGTTGAGGGTTTGGTGGTGCCGGTGGACTTGGTTGTAGTCGAGGTTTTGGTGGAGGAACTGGCTGCTGGCGTCGGTTTCTTGGCCGGCGTTTGCTGGGCTGCCGCCGAGCCAGTGGCCAGCGCAAGCATCAGGGCAACCAGGGAAATGGGAAGGAGAATACGTTTCATAAGTTTGGGAAAGAAGAGCTATACGCACGCCGGGGTGCCGGCCGCTAACTCTGCAGGGCAATTTCCGGCCCAAAATCCGGCTGCCGCCTGAGATGCCGCTCCTAGAGGCCGGTTAAGCCAGGTGTTTTTTACTATTCCCGATGCCTTAACTAGAAGCATTCCGCCGCCGCAGAAACTCCCGCATGGCCTGGTCCAGCGGTTCGGCAGTGCTGAGCTGGTGGTAGTCAAGCCCCTTCCGACGGGCCGCCTGCGCCGTCACCTGCAGCCACGCTTGCAGCTGTTGCTGATATACCGGCCGCTGTTGGTCGGCATCCAGCTGAAGCGTGCGCCCAGTTTCTAAGTCTCTAAAAGTAACCGCGCCTTTGTAATTGAATTTCAATTCGTTATCGGCGAGCAAATGCAAGAGTAATACGTCACCGCTCACAGCGCGCAGCCGCGTCAGCAAAGCATTGATTTCGGAATCGTCTTCGTATAAATCACTCACGCAGACCGTGAGGGCCCGCTGCCGGCGGGCGGTGAGCGGGGCCAACGTGGCCGCGTCCGGGAAGTGCCCGGCCGCTTCCGCCGTTTCGAGCGCATGGTAAATCCGGGGTAGCTGGCGGGTGTCGGCGCGGGCGGGTAGGTGGCGCAAGCCGCCGGGGCTCAGAATCGTGAGGCCCACGGCATCGCCCTGCTGGTGGGCGAGGTAGGCAAGGGCAGCCAGCAGCAGGCGCGCATAGTCGAGCTTGGTCAGGCCGTTGTCGTCGCGGTGGTTCATGCTGGCGCTGGCATCGAGCAGCAGGTGCACCGTCAGGCTGGTGTCCACTTCCGATTCGCGCAGGTAGTAGCGGTCTGAGCGGGCGGCCAGTCGCCAGTCGAGGCGGCGCAGGTCGTCGCCGGGCTGGTAGGGGCGGTACTGGCTGAATTCCATGCCCGCCCCGTGGCGGCGGCTGGCGTGCGCACCGTTCAGGAAGCCCTCCGCCGCTTGCCGGGCGGCGAGGGACAGGTTGCGCAGGCCGTGCAGGATTTCAGGAGAAAGCATGGAAGTAGCGCGGACTTGTAGTCCGCAAACTGAACGATTGAATAGGGGGCAGCACGTAGGCAGACTACAAGTCCGCGCTATACCACCACGGCTTTCAGCAGCGCCACCACGGCGTCGTCCGCCGTCAGGTTCTCGGCTTCGGCGTTGAAGTTCAGCAGCACCCGATGCCGTAGTACCGGCGGCGCCAGGGTGTGCAAGTCTTCCAGCGTAGCGGCAAAGCGGCCGTGCAGCAGGGCCCGCGCTTTGGCACAGAGAATAAGCGCCTGCCCGGCCCGTGGCCCGGCCCCCCAACGTCCGTAGTCCTGAATAAATTTAACTTCGGAAGTTGCCGGGCGCGTGGCGCGCACTAGGCGGTTTACAAAATCCATGAGTTCGGGGCTCAGGCTTACCTGCCGAACCAGCTGCTGCAACTGGCGAATATCGGCACCGCCCAACACCGGCTGCACTTGCTGCCCGGCCGCGCCGGTGGTGCCGCGCAACACGGCCAGTTCCTCCGCCGCACTGGGGTAGCCGATGCGCACGTATAGCAGAAAACGGTCGAGCTGAGCTTCCGGCAGGGGGTAGGTGCCCGACTGCTCGATGGGGTTTTGGGTGGCCAGTAGGAAGAAAGGTTTCGGCAGGGCGTGCTCGGTGCCGGCATAGGTCACGTGGCCTTCCTGCATGGCCTCGAGCAGGGCGGCTTGGGTCTTGGGCGGCGTCCGGTTGATTTCGTCGGCCAGCACGAGACTGGCGAAGATGGGCCCCTGGTTGAACTTGAACGACCTGTGCCCGGTGCCGTGGTCTTCCTCCAAAACCTCCGTGCCGAGGATGTCGGTCGGCATCAAATCCGGCGTGAACTGAATACGCCGAAAGGGCAGGTCGGTAGCGGCCGCCAGCGTGCGGACGAGCAGCGTTTTGGCCAAGCCCGGCACGCCTTCGAGCAGGGCGTGGCCGCCGGCCAGCAGCGCCACCAATACTTCGTCCAGCACGGTTTCCTGGCCCACAATGACCTTGGCGATTTCGGCTTTGAGCACTGGCAGCTTGGCCAGCAGGGTATTTACTTCTTGTTCGGTCATTGGGGTATTGAACGGTCATGCTGAGCTTGCCCAAGCAACTTTACCGTGTAAGTAGATGATTATATATGCAGTAGAGATGCTTGGGCAAGCTCAGCATGACCGTTGTTAATGAGCTTTTTAGGTAAGGGCATACAGCAAAATATTCACCCCGAACTTGGTGTTGTCTTCGGCTAGAAAGCGTTTGTTGCGGAAGTCATAATCCCACTCGCAACCGTAGTCTTTGTTGGAATAGAGCACGCCGATGCGGCCCTTTATTTCCACGGCTTTCAGGTAGTCGTGCACCAGGTCGTCGCCCCAGCCGTTGAGCTCAAACCCGGTGTTGGGCGGGCCATCTTTGAACTTGAAAAACTGCGAGTAAATCGGGTGCGTTTTCAGGATTTTCTTCAGGGCGCCCGCGCCGAAACACTGGCGCATCTGCTCCTCAAAGGAGCGGGCAAACAGGCCGTCGATGTCGTGGTTGCAATCGTCGACAAACACGAAGCCGCCGTTGCGTACATAGAGGGTGAAGTTCTTTTTTTCGGCGGCCGAAAACTGCACCAGCCGGTGCCCCGACAAGTAACAAAACGGGTAGTTGAAGATTTCCGGGCTATCCAGGGCCACCACTTTTTCCTTGGGGTCTACGGGCACGGTGGTGTACTGCACCAGCGAGTGCAGCAGGTTGGCGGGCATCCGTTCGTCCACCGCGTCCCAGTCGCCGGATTGGTATTTCAGGCGAACAAATGTGAAAGGGGTAGCGGGCACGGGTAGCGAATGAGGAAAGGCGGAAAATTAGGGTTGGGTAAGCAGCTCGCTAAGGAGGTATTCGGATTCAAAATAAACGGGTTGCTTTTTCGTTGGGCTCTGGCAAAGTAAAGGCCCTTTTCCGGGGTTGGGTGATAAGTCGCAACTTTGCGTTGGCGGGCGGCCGTACTCAGTATTGCGGCAGGGTTAAGTGGCTTATTTAGCCCCGGCCAGGATGCGCGCACCATTCAAAATTATAGTTTATCCCATGAAAAAAGCCCTGTTTATCGTCTTGCTAAGCATGTTTTATATCCCCTTCGCGCAGGCACAACTGGGGGTGAAGGGCGGACTGAACGTGGCTGAGCTCACCGGCCGCGAAGGCGAAAGTTCTTCCTACAAAGCATTTTACCACGTGGGGGTTTTCTACCAGGCCAATATTGCGGGGCCGCTGGCCATTCAGCCCGAAGTGCAGTACTCGGTAGCGGGCGGCAATCTGAAATCGGCCTTCACCGACTACGACAGCAAACTGCAGTACCTCACCGTGCCCGTTCTGGCCAAGCTCACCGTGGGGCCTGTGTTTGTGGAAGCCGGGCCGCAGTTTGGCATCCTGCTCAGCGCCGACCAGTCGGGCATGATGCAGGTAGGCCTGGCCCCCGACGGCACGCCGACCTACGGCAACGAATCCCGCCTGGCGACGGGCAGCTTCAAGCGCAACGATTTCAGTGTGGTTGGCGGCGTCGGGCTCAAGCTCGCTTCCGGCTTCTCGCTGGGCGGCCGCCTCGTGGCCGGGCTCAACGATGTCAACGATGCCAAAAACCTGTCCGGCATCAACGACCCGCGCCTGCAGAACCGGGTGTTTCAGTTCTATGCGGCCTTCCAATTTGGGGGTAAATGAGGTCATCAATAGCGTGCTGCGCTTAAAAAGCAACGGGTTGCAGCCGAACGACTCGTTCCGACCGCCGAAGTTGCTTCCCAAGCACAGCACGACCGTTGAAATCTTTATATCGCGTCGGAAAGGCTGGTGAAGGTGAAGTCGCGGATTTTGAGCGGCGGCACCAGGCAGCCGGCCAGGCGCTGCGGCTTGCCAATGGCCTCGATGTTATTCAGCATGATGATGGGGCTTTCGTTGAAGCGCAGGTTCTTGATGGGGAACTTGATTTTTCCATTCTCAATATAGAACGTTCCGTCGCGCGTCAGGCCAGTATAGAGCAGCGTCTGCGGGTCTACCTCGCGGATGTACCACAGGCGCGTCACCAAAATGCCTTTGGCCGTGCCCTTAATTAGGTCGGCCGTGCTCTGCGTGCCCCCGGCCATGATGAAGCCGTTGGGGTAGGCCGTAGCCGGTACATTGTTCTTCTGCGCCCAAAAACGGGTGTAAAAAAGGTCTTTGACGACGCCTTTGTCAATCCAGGTCTGGCGTTTGGTGGGCAAGCCGTCATCATCGAAGGCATTGCCGGGCACCTCGGCGTTCATGGGGTCCGAGTAGATGGTGATGCGTTCGTCAAACAGCTTTTCGCCCTTGCGGTTGCCGCCGCCTTTTTTGCTCAGGAAGCTGCGGCCTTCGTCGGCCTCGCGGGCGCCCATGCTGTACACAAGCCCGCCGAGTAGCGACAGGTCGTCGCCGGCCATCAGGGCGGCGGGTTCCAGAATCACGGTGTATTTACCGGGCTCGATGGCTTTGGCATTCACCGAGCTCAGCGCTTTGTTGGCGGCGCGTTCGGTGATGTTCTTGGCGTTGAGTTTGGCCGGGTCGGTTACGTCGGCAATGGCATAGCCGGAGCCCTTGCCATCGGCCGTGCGCACCGTCACCGAGAAGTCGGTATTGGTCGATTGCTGGTAGGCTTCTTGCCCCTTCGAATTGCGCTGGGCCACAAACCGGGTGCCGCCATCCAGAAATCCGGCGGCGCTGAGGTTTTTGGCAGCACAAAGCGTCATGCTTTCGGCCGCAGCTTGGGCACGGGTGGCCGCCGTGAGCAGTGTAGTAGCCGACGAGGGCGGGCTCAAATACGTTTGCGGGCCGATAAAGGGCACGTATTCCGGGCTTTCGGGCGCGAGCTTGGCAATTTCCTCAGCGCGCTGCACACAGCGGCGCAAAGTGGCCTCGTCGAACTCGTTGCAGGTGGCAACGCCGCTGCGCTTGCCGAAGCGCGCCTCGACGGCCAGGGAAACAGAGTCCTGAGCGCCGGCCGTGCTCACGCTGTTGCGGGCGTAGCGGATGTTGCCAGCGGTGCGGCCTCGCAGCGAGGCCGCGCATTCGTCGGCGGTGCTATAGCTGAGGACTTTTTTAAGTAACGTATGGGCGTCGTCTTTGGAGAGAATAGCCATGATGATTTTGCAGGATTTGGAAGGTGAAAAAACGCTCCTTCTCTGAAGAAGAGGAGTGTGGTCGGCCTGACGCTTAAACTTTGCGCGCCGTGTTGATGACGTTCACGCCATTAAAGCGCGTGGTGGCCGAGCCGTGGCTCACCGAGGATACCTGTGCCGGCTGGCCTTTGCCATCGAAGAACGTGCCGAACAAGCGGTAGTCGGACTGGTCGCACGAGCCCGCGCAGGCTCCCCAAAATTCCTGGGTATTCGATTGGTAAGCCACGTCTTCCAACGGCTCCGTGATTTTGCCTTTTTCGATGGCAAAGAACAACTGCCCGCCAAACTGGAAGTTGAAACGCTGCTGGTCAATGGAAAACGAGCCCGCGCCGGCAATGTAAATGCCCTTGTCGACGCCCTTAATCATGTCGTCGACGCTCATTTTGGCTTTGCCGGGGCGCAGGCTGATGTTGGGCATGCGCTGGAACTGCACGTCTTCCCACGACTGCGCATAGGCGCAGCCATCCGATTCCTTCTGCCCCACGATGTGCGCTTGGTCCCTGATTTTCTGGTAGTTCACCAGCTTTCCCTCCTTGATGATGTCCCACTCGCGGGTTTTCACGCCCTCGTCGTCGTAGCCCACGTTCCCCACCGAGCCGGGCTGGAGCTTGTCGGCCACAATGTTGACTTCTTTCGAACCATAGGGCAGGTTCTTCGCCTTCCACTCCAGCGTCGCAAAGCTGGTGCCGGCGTAGTTGGCTTCGTAGCCCAGCACGCGGTCCAGTTCGGTGGGGTGGCCCACCGATTCGTGGATGGTGAGGCCGAGGTGTGCAGGGTCGAGCACCAGGTCGTACTTGCCGGGCGTGACAGATTTCATCGTCAGCTTAGCCTTGGCCTGCTTGCCGGCTAGCGCCGCATCGGCCAGCATGTCGTAGCGCAGCTTATAGCCGACGGTATCGGTGCCCAGCGGGCCGCGCACCTGCTCCGCCGCGTTGGGCGTGAGGTACTCGAAGCCCAGGCCGACCGGCGCGCTCAGCGATTCCCGCGAGCGGAATTTGCCCGACTTCGTGTCCACTGCTGTGGCATTGAACGTCGGCCACAGCCGGTGTACATCCTGGTCGATATAGGACCCGTCGGTGCTGGCGAAGTACTTCTGCTCATTCACCTGGAACAGCCCCGAATTGATGTAATTGGCTCCCGCATCGAGCGCAGCGGCGTTGGCCGCCAGCAGCAGGTCCACTTTCTGTTTGATGGGCACCTCAAAAGCGCTTTGCTGAATGGGTGTTTTCCAGCTCACTTCGCCGTAGCCCTGCTGGGCCGCCAGCTGCACGGGCACCTTCATCACCAATCGGTTGGCCTTGGCGATATCGACCGCCGCACTGGCCGTGGCGGCCAGGCTGGCCTCGGTCACTACGCTGGTGGAGGCAAAGCCCCAGCAGCCATCTACCAGCACCCGAATGCCCACGCCGTAGCTCTCGGTGCTCACAATGTTCTGCACCTGCTTCTCGCGGGTAAACACGTACTGGTTGAGAGAGCGGCCAATGCGGACGTCGGCGTAGGTGGCGCCGGCCGTTTTGGCGGCATTCATGGCCGCGTCGGCCAGGCGTTTTTTCACGATGACGTCGGCGCCGGGTTCCAGCAGGCGAGCCGGGTCAACGGGCGTGTGGCCGAAGCCTGGCAGGCTCGGGAGAAAGAGTGCACCAGCTCCCAGGCCGGTGAGTCCTACAAAGTCGCGTCTTTTCATACAGGTGCAGAATAAAAGGGGTGAAGGGGAATTGAAACCGAAAAGCCGAAAGGCCGTCATGCCGAGCGCAGCCGAAGCATCTCGCATGCAATAGTAACCCAATTCTAAATGAGATTACTGGTGGCGAGCGAGATGCTCCGCTTGCGCTCCGCATGACGGCCTTTGGGCAGCATTAGGGAAAAGCTACACCGCGTCCGAGAGACTGGTGAAGGTGAAGTCCCGGATTTTGAGCGGCGGAATCAAGTTGCCGCCCAAGCGCACGGGCTTGCCAATGGCTTCCAGGTTGTTGAGCATGATGATGGGGCTCTCGTTGAAGCGGAAGTTCTTCACCGGAAACTTAATCTGCCCGTTCTCAATGTAATAGGTTCCGTCGCGGGTGAGGCCGGTGTATAGCAAGGTCTGCGGGTCCACGGGGCGGATGTACCACAGGCGCGTCACCAAGATGCCTTTGGCGGTGCCCTTAATCAGGTCGGCCGTGCTTTGGGTGCCGCCTTCCATTATCCAGCCGCCGGGGCGGGGCAGGTCGGGAATGCCGGCTTTCTGGGCCCAGTAGCGCGACGAATAGAGGTTCTTGACCACGCCTTTCTCAATCCAGGTCACGCGCTTCTGCGGTCGGCCGTCGCCCGAAAACATGAGGTCGGGGATTTCGGCATTCATCGGGTCTGAATAAATTGTAACCCGCTCATCGAACAGCTTTTCGCCCTTGCGGTTGCCGCCGCCTTTTTTGCTCAGGAAGCTGCGGCCTTCGTCGGCATTGCGCGCATCGAAGCTGCCCATTAGGGCCGCCATCAGCGACGTGTCCACGTTTGAAACCAGCGCATTGGGCTCCAGAATCACCGTGTACTTGCCCGGCTCAATAGCGCGGGCCTTCATCGACGACGTTGCCTTCTCGGCGGCCACGCGGGTGAGGCGGCCCGCGTCGAACTTGCTGGCGTCGGTGTAGTCGGCGGCCGCGTAGCCGGAGCCCGTGCCGTCGGGCGTGCGCACCGTCACGCTGAACTCCACGTTGGTATACTGCTGATAAGCTTCCAGTCCTTTGGAATTGCGCTTGGCCACAAAGCCCGCCGAGTCTTCCAGGAAGCCGGCTGAGCTTACCTTGCGCTGGTCGCAGAGGGCCGTACTGGCCCCAATCTGGCGGGCCCGGTAGTCGGGGTCGATGGCGGCTGTAGCAGCGGCGAAGGCCTTGGTGCTGTCCTGGTATTGCTGCGGGCCGAGCAGGGGCATGTACTCCGGGCTTTCGGGTGCGAGCTTGGCAATTTCCTCGGCCCGCTGCACGCAGCGGCGCAAAGTAGCCTCATCGAACTCGTTGCAGGTAGCCACGCCGCTGCGCTTGCCAAAGCGGCTTTCCACCGCCAGCGACACGTTATCCACGGCGCCGGCCGTGCTGATGGTGTTGCGCGCCGAGCGGACGTTGCCGCCGATTTGGCCGTTGAGGGAAACCTCGCACTCGTCGGCCGTGCTGAAGCTCAGGACCTTTTTGAGGATGGTCTGGGCATCGTCTTTAGAAAGAATGGGCATGATTCAGAAGGGCGAAGGAATTAATTAACCGATTTTGCGGGCCGTGTTGATGACGTTGACGCCGTTGAAGCGCGTGGTGGCCGAGCCGTGGCTCACGGCCGAGCTCTGCGAGGGCTGGCCCTTGCCGTCGTTGAAAGCGCCAAATAAGCGGTAGTCGCTCTGGTCGCAAACGGCCGCGCAGGAGTTCCAGAATTCCTGGGTGTTGGCCTGGTAGGCCACGTCTTCCAACATGCCGGTAATCTGGCCTTTCTCAATGGCGTAGAACACCTGCCCGCCAAACTGAAAATTAAAGCGCTGCTGGTCGATGGAGAACGAGCCGTTGCCGGCGATGTAGATGCCCTTATCCACGTTCTTCACCAGTTCGTCCACGCTCAGCTTGGTTTTGCCGGGCTGCAGGCTTACGTTGGGCATGCGCTGGAACTGCACGTCCTGCCACGACTGCGCGTAGCAGCAGCCGTCCGATTCGTTCTGGCCCACCATGTGCGCCTGGTCGCGAATCTTCTCGTAGTCCACCAGTTTGCCTTCTTTGATGAGGTCCCACTGCTTGGTTTTCACGCCTTCGTCGTCAAAACCCACCGCACCCAGGGAGCCGGGCTGCAGCTTGTCGGCCACAATATTCACCAGCTTCGAGCCGTAAGGAATGTTCTTGGCTTTCCACTCCAGCGTGGCAAACGAGGTGCCCGCGTAGTTGGCCTCGTAGCCCAGCACGCGGTCTAGTTCCAGCGGGTGGCCCACCGATTCGTGGATGGTTAGACCCAGGTGATGGGGGTCCAGCACGAGGTCGTATTTGCCCGGCGTCACCGACTTGGCGGTCAGTTTCTGCTTCACTTGCTTGGTGGCCGAGGCCACGTCTTCCAGCATGTCGTAGCTGTTTTTGTAGCCCACCACGTCCGAGCCGGCCGGCCCGGCAATCTTATCCGCGGCCTTGGGCGAGAGGTACTCGTAGCCCAAGCCCATGGGCGAGCTGAGCGCCTGCCGCGTCCGGAATTTGCCCGAAGCCCGGTCAATGGCCGTCACGCCGAAGCTGGGGTAAATGCGGTGAATGTCCTGGTCGATGTAGGAGCCGTCGGTGCTGGCAAAGTATTTCTGCTCGTTCACCTGCTGGATGGTGGAGTTGATAAACGAGGCGCCCATCTCCAAGGCTTTAGCATTGACACTCAGCAACAAATCAACTTTGTCTTTAATCGGGACTTCAAAGGCGTTTTGTTGAATGGGCGTTTTCCAGGCCACCTCGCCGTGCCCCTTCACCGGAGCCAACTTCACCTGTTCCTTTTGCACCTTGGAGTTGGCTTTGGCAATTTGCACGGCCAGTTGGGCGGCTTTGGCAATGCCCGCTTCGGTCACGTTGTTGGTGGCGGCAAAGCCCCAAGTACCGTTCGCAATCACGCGCACCCCCACGCCATAGCTTTCCGTACTGGTGATGCCTTGCACCTGCTTCTCGCGGGTGAAGACGTTTTGGTTGAGGGAGCGGCCAATGCGCACGTCGGCATAGGTGGCACCCGCAGCTTTGGCGGCATTCAGGCCGGCATCGGCTAGCCGCTTTTTCATCGCTGCGTCAACACCGGGCTCCAGCAAACGAGCAGGGTCCACTAGGTTGCCGGCAAAGCTCGGGATGTTGGGAATGAACAGGGCGCCAGCCGCTAGGCCGGATAGTCCCACAAAGTCACGTCTTTTCATGAGGAGAAAAATGTAGCGTGGACTCTGCGAGTCCGCGCATGAACCGTAAGAAATTGCAAAAAGAGAAGGGGGCTAAGCCTATATAAACGCGGACTAAAAGTCCGCGCTACACCGCGTCCGAGAGGCTGGTGAAGGTGAAGTCCCGGATTTTGAGTGGGGGCACCAGGTTGCCGCCCAGGCGCACAGGCTTGCCCACAGCTTCCAGGTTGTTGAGCATGATGACCGGGCTTTCATTGAAGCGGAAGTTCTTCACCGGAAATTTAATCTGCCCATTCTCAATGTAGAAGGTTCCGTCGCGGGTGAGGCCGGTGTAGAGCAGCGTCTGCGGGTCTACGGCCCGGATGTACCACAGGCGCGTCACTAAAATGCCTTTGGCGGTGCCCTTAATCAGGTCGGCCGTGCTTTGAGTGCCGCCTTCCATAATCCAGCCGCCGGGAGGTGGGATGTCGGGACTGCCGGATTTCTGCGCCCAGAATTGCGATGAGTACAGGTTTTTAACCACGCCCTTCTCAATCCAGGTCACTTTCTGTTGGGCACGGCCATCGCCCGAAAAAGTCAGGTCAGGAATTTCGGCGTTCGTGGGGTCGGAGTAAATGGTCACCCGTTCATCGAACAGCTTGTCTCCCTTGCGGTTGCCGCCGCCCTTTTTGCTCAGGAAGCTGCGGCCTTCGTCGGCGTTGCGCGCGTCCATCGAGCGCATCATGTTGCTCAGCATTTCCACGGCCGCGGCGGGCTCCAGGATGACAGTGTACTTGCCTGGCTCAATGGCCCGGGCCTTCACCGACGAGGCCGCTTTGTCGGCGGCCACGCGGGTGAGGCGGGCGGCGTCAAACTTGGCCAGGTCGCTGAAGTTGGCAATGGCATAGCCGGACCCCGTGCCGTCGGGTGTGCGCACCGTAATGGTGAAATCGAGGTTGGTCAGCCGCTGGTATGCTTCCAGTCCTTTGGTGTTGCGCTTGGCCACAAATCCGGAAGAGTCGCTAAAAAAGGCGGCGGAGGACAGTTTCTTGGCTTCGCACAGCGCCATGCTGGCCCCAATCTGCTGGGCGCGGTAGTCGGGCGTGATGTCGGCCGTGCGCTGGGCAAACGACGCGGGCGAGGCCAGGTATTTCTGCGGGCCCAGGAAGGGCACGTACTCCGGGCTTTCGGGCGCGAGCTTAGCAATTTCCTCGGCGCGCTGCACGCAGCGGCGCAGGCTGGCTTCGTCGAATTCGTTGCAGGTAGCCACGCCGCTGCGCTTGCCGAAGCGCGACTGCACGGCCAGCGACACGTTATCGGCCGTGCCGGCGGTGCTGATGGTGTTGCGCGCCGAGCGGACGTTGCCACTGATGCTGCCGTTGAGAGTCGCTTCGCACTCGTCAGAAGTGCTATAGGAGAGGACTTTTTTCAGGATGTCCTGCGCCTCGGTTTGAGAAAGAATGGCCATTGAGTTGGGGTGCTGATAAACTTTATAAACTCAGACCGTCATGCAGAGCGCAGCGAAGCATCTCGCGTGCCGCCACTAATTACTTATTGCACGCGAGATGCTTCGCTGCGCTCTGCATGACGGTCTGACGAACAATTAGCCGATTTTGCGGGCCGTGTTGATTACGTTGACGCCGTTGAAGCGGGTGGTGGCCGAGCCGTGGCTCACGGCCGAACTCTGCGAGGGCTGGCCCTTGCCGTCGTTGAAAGAGCCGAATAAGCGGTAATCGGACTCGTCGCAAATGGCGGCACAGCTGTTCCAGAATTCCTGGGTGTTGGCCTGATACGCCACGTCCTCAATCATTTCCGTGATTTTGCCTTTCTCGATGGCGTAGAACACCTGCCCGCCAAACTGGAAATTATAGCGCTGCTGGTCAATGGAATAGGAACCGCGGCCGGCAATGTAAATGCCCTTGTCCACGCCGCGCACCATGTCGTCCACGCTCAGCTTGGCTTTGCCGGGCTGCAGGCTCACGTTGGGCATGCGCTGGAATTGTACCGAGTCCCAGGAGTCGGCGTAGCAGCAGCCGTCCGATTCGTTTTGGCCCACGATATGGGCTTGGTCGCGGGTCTTCTGGTAATCCACGAGCTCACCCTCTTTGATAATGTTCCACTGCTTGGTTTTCACGCCTTCGTCGTCGTAGCCCACCGCGCCGAGCGAGCCGGGCTGCAGCTTGTCGGCCACGATGTTCACCAGCTTCGAGCCGTAGGGAATCTTCTTAGCCTTCCATTCCAAGGTGGCAAATGAAGTGCCCGCGTAGTTGGCTTCGTAGCCCAGCACCCGGTCCAACTCGGTGGGGTGGCCCACGCTCTCGTGAATGGTCAAACCCAGGTGATTGGGGTCGAGCACGAGGTCGTACTTGCCCGGCGTCACCGACTTCGCGGTTAGCTTTTGTTTCACCTGTTTGGCCGCCAAGGTCACGTCTTCCAGGATGTCGTAGCTGTTGCGGTAGCCGATGAGGCCGGTGCCGGCCGCGCCCGGAATCTTGTCGGCGGCTTTGGGCGCGAGGTATTCGTAGCCCAGGCCCATGGGCGCGCTCAACGCATCGCGGCTCCGGAACTTGCCGGTGGCCCGGTCGATGGCCGTGACGCTGAACGTGGGCCAGATGCGGTGCACGTCCTGGTCGATGTAGGAGCCGTCGGTGCTGGCGAAGTACTTCTGCTCGTTGATTTGGAAGAGCGAGGAGTTCACGAACGACGCGCCGTTGTCCGTGGCTTTGGCGTTGGCGGCCAGCAGCAGCTCCACTTTCTGGGCCACCGGCACCTCAAAAGCATTTTGCTGAATGGGCGTTTTCCAAGTCACTTCGCCGAAGCCTTTTTGGGGGGCCAGCACCACTTTTTCCTTCTGCACTTTGGCGTTGGCTTTGGCGATGGCCACGGCCAGCTGAGCAGCTTTGGCTAGGCCGGCTTCACTCACCGAATTGGTGGCCGCAAAGCCCCAGGTGCCGTTGGCCAGCACCCGCACGCCGGCACCAAAGCTTTCGCCGCTGGCGATATTCTGCACCTGCTTTTCGCGGGTGAAAATGCTTTGGTTGAGGTAGCGGCCAATCCGGACGTCGGCGTAGGTGGCACCGGCGGCTTTGGCGGCATTCAGCGCGGCGTCGGCCATGCGTTTTTTTACTGCTGGGTCGATGCCTTCCAATAAGCGTGACGGGTCAATCGGGGTGCCGCCCAAACTGGGGAGGCTGGGGAGAAACAGGGCACCAGCCGCTAGGCCGGAAAGTCCCACAAAGTCGCGACGTTTCAAAAGAGAATAGAAGTTCTGTTATACAAAAAGCAGATTCGCGAAGATGGACCCAAATCTTAACTGAAATGACAATAAGAAAGGCCCGCCGTTGCGTCACTGCTCAAACTTAGGTCTAGTTTGAACAAAATTCTATTCTGAAGCTATTTGCAGCAGCTAAAAGATTATGGGGTGCAAGTCACAGCCCGTTAGCGAAACCACAGTTCCGCCAATAAAAGGCTGCTACATGCTGACTTAAGTTAAGAGAAAAGTGAAATCCTTGGGTTGTGTCGGCTACTTGGTGGCCCGCCAAGTGAGGGTTAACCCCGAGGTGCCGTTGCCGAAATAAGCGGGGGCCATGCCGATGCCCCGGCCAATGGGCTTGCGGCCCCAGCGGTTGCGGTGCGAGAGGTACGCTAAGTGAGCCGAAAGAATGCCAAAGCCGGCGCCGGCCACCACGTCGCTCTGCCAGTGCTTGTTATTTATCATCCGCAGCGCGGCCACGCTGGTGGCAATGGTATAAGCCCCCACGCCGTACCACTGGCTTTTGTCACGAAACTCGGTATGCACGATGCTAGCCGCCAAAAACGCCTGCGCCGTGTGCCCCGACGGAAACGACAGCTTGTCCTCGCCGTTGGGGCGCGTTTCGCGGCTCAGGTACTTCACTGCATAGGTCGAGGCAAGCATGATGGCCTCGCCCTTGGCAATGATGAGCAGCACGTTGAGGCGGTCATCCCGGGACTCAACGCCTGCCAACGCCACGGCTCCCAATTCGAGGTAGGGCAGGAAAATTACGGTGTTGTCAATCATGGTACTTACCGGCCGGAATTGCTTCTGCACGAACTCCCGGCTGCTGCGATTGATGCCCGCATCGCCCTGCGCCGTGATGGCGCCATAGCCTATCATCAGGGCCGGAATGGCCACTGCCCTCACCAGCTTGCCTTTGTACCACGGGGCTTTCACCGGGTCAGAAACGCCGCTTGGGTTTGCGTATTTCCGCGTGGTGTCCGCAGCCGGCGGGGCCGGAATAATCTGGGCCAGGGCTGGGTTCAAGCCAGAAAAAATCAGCAGAATGCCTAAAAATCGATTCAGCAGTAGTGCGCGCATTAAAGTTTTTTTCAAGTTCAAGGTTGAGCGGGAGCCGCTGCTAATACGGTTGCCTGGCGAAAACGTGCCGGGCAGGAGCAGCAATGAGGGGAAAGTAACGCTACGCGCAGCGCCTGAGCCGTCTTTGCGCTCCAAAACTTGCACAGCATGAGGCTTTACCTTTGTCTTTTATGCCTAAGGAAGAAATAAAGCGGACTTCAACCGGCCTGGCATCTGCTTTGACGTATACGGCCTTCGGCAACCGCCCCGGCGCGGGGCAGGCCGTCGATTCAGTACAATTCACTATGTTGAAATTTACCCTACGAGCTTTCGGAGCGGCTTGCCTGCTTATGGCCAGCACCCCGGCTGTTCGCGCTCAGACTGCCGATAGCAACGATGGCTACCAGCGCCGCAACGGCCAGATGCACGTGGTGCGTAACGGCCAGACCCGCCTCATGACGCGCGACGCGCACCTGCCCACGGGCGCCACCGTAACCAAAGACGGGTTTGTGGTGAGCGCCACCGGCAAGCGCACCGAGCTGCGCGAAGGCCAGGGCTGCGACCTGAAAGGCCAGCCCGTAGCCGTGCGCATGGCGGCCGACGGCCGGCTAGCGCTAGCTACCCCCACCGCCCAGCGCAGTGTAGTGGCCCCGTCCCACTCGATTTTGGAGCAGCTATTCGGCACCGACGATGAGGACGAGAAGAAAAGTTATTCTAAGCACAAGAAAGCCAAAAAGAACCGCGGCAAAGGTAAGGGCCGCTGGAAGGGGGGGGACGACTAACGACGGTGGCTAGCCGCAGTGGCCGGCGCGCCAGCTTCTCATCCCTGATTTTGCATTATTATGGTTTATAGTTTTATCGCCTCGCCTTTTGCGGAGGCAATCCGGGCGCAACAATACGCCGCCGTGCTTGCGGCCTTGCACGCCGAGGTGGCCACTGACTCCTTGCTACTCGGCAACCTGGTGCTCGAAGACGGCTCCACGGCCCTCGATGCGGTGGTGTTGCGGCCGCACGGCATCACACTCCTGGCGTTTGTGCCCAAAGGCGGCCGCTTGTGCATCCCGGCATTGGGATATGGCCGTTGGCAGCTCGATGGAATTCCTCTGCCGGGCGCAGAGGGATTTGACAACCCGTTCGAGCAATTGGTGCAGCAAAAGCAAGAGCTGGAAGCGTGGCTTGGTGCCCGGTACAGTTCCGAGCAGGTCAACCTGCGCTTTGTTTCCAGCGGGGTACTTTTTGCGGCCCCCGTCACGTTCGGCCCCGATGTGGAGCCGGCCCTGAGTAGCGCCCCCAGCAGTTTTCAGCTTTTAAGTGACCTCGCAGAATTCTCCCACTGTCTGCGCCAGCTGGCTACCCCCGAAATCAATCTGACCCCCGACGACCTGGCCGAGTGGGCCGCCGAATGGGCGGCCTTTGCCGAACGCCAGCAAGCGCCCGAAACGGCTGAGGCGGGTTCGGCCGATGCTGTTTCGCCTCCGCAACACGCCGGGGCAATGGGGCCTGCGGCCGAGGCCGCGAATGCTGCTGGTTTTCTGAGCCAGAAGGCCGGCGCGCTGTGGCGGTGGCTCGGCGCGGCCGATGTGCCCGACGACGACCCCGCCTACGGCTATAACCCAACGGCGGCTGCCGCCCGCACCCAGGAAAAACAGCAGCTTGAGGAACTGCGCCAACAGATGCAAGCCGACCTCAGCAGCCAGCTCCGCGCGCTGGAAACCCGCGAAACCGAACGCGAGCGCAGCATTGCCCAGCTTCGCGCCGAACTGGCCCAGGCCCCCGCCATAGCCCCCGAGGCCGCCGCGCTGGAAGCCCGACTGGCCATCGAAAATAGAGAGAAGGAGGCGCTGGAAGCTGCCATGCAGGCCTCGCGGGCTGAGTCGGCGGCCCGCAACCAGGAGCTGGATACAAAGATTCAGCAGCTGGGCCAGCTTATCGAGAAACTGAATTCACAGCCGGTGCCCCAGGCCGTCAGTGTGCCCCATGCGGCAGGCCTAGGCACTGCGGATAGCCGCCCGACTGGTGCCGCACCGGGGCATGCGCCTATTTCTAACCGCCCTAAGCGGCCAAATTCCCAGGCGGTTCCATGGGCGGCATCTCAATGGCAGCAGTTGCGGGAGAGGGGCCGGCAACGCCCGCGGGTTGCTATCGCGGCGGGAAGTTTGGTCGCACTTGGCCTGCTGGGCTGGGCGCTGAGCCAAGCGGGGGATACGCCCCTGGTTCCATTTCAGGAAAATGGCCGTTGGGGCTACGCCGATGCCAATGGCAAGCCCGTAGTTCCGGCCAAGTACACGTCGGCCAGTCCCTTCACCGCCGGCCAGGCCGTGGTAGCCCAAGACCACGTTTTCGGCATTCTCAACGAAAAGGGGGAGGAGGTTGTCGCGCCCGCCTATGACGCGCTGAATCCGTATGCCGGTGGGTTTGCCCGCGTGCGGGTGGGCGATACGTACACCTTCATCGACAAGGAGGGGGTAGAATTCGACCATTTTTACTTTAATGCCCTCGACTTTTCCGAGGGCTACGCCGCCGTGCTCGACTACCGGGGGTGGCATTATATTTCCGGGCCCAACAGCCCCGATACGCCCGCCGTCATATTCACCGAAGCCTATTCATTTGTGGACGGCTTGGCCCGGGTGAATCTAGCCGATGGCTACACCTACATCACGCCAGATTATTTAGAGGACCCCAGCCGTGGCACCAAGCCGTTTGGCCGCTACACCCAAGTCGCCGATTTTGACCAAGGCCAGGCTCGGGTAACGCAGAACGGTCGCAGCTTCTTGATTGACAAGGACGGGGAAGAGGTGAAGTAGAGCCCCCAGAATTTGGGACAGCCGTTGGCAGGCATGCCAGCCCAGCCTTGAGCACTTCCGTTGCGGGTCCCGAGGCCATTCCACTTTCCTAGAATGTATCAGTGCCGCTGGCTGTGGCATTGCTACATTTTTCTCCAGGAATAGATGGGAGGGCTGTTTGTTTTCCCGCAAAAATCTTAGCTTGCGCCCCGCTCAACCCTAAGGTAATATGGAAGCTCAAACTTTAAAGTATCCTGCCATCCGCAATTACGTGGCCGGCCAAATGGTTGATGGGGCCCTTACGGCCACCATGGACGTGTTCAGCCCCATCAGCGGGGCCTTGATTTCAACGGTGCCCCT
Organism: Hymenobacter jeongseonensis; assembly: GCF_015694725.1. Taxonomy (GTDB): domain Bacteria; phylum Bacteroidota; class Bacteroidia; order Cytophagales; family Hymenobacteraceae; genus Hymenobacter; species Hymenobacter jeongseonensis. The sequence continues at coordinate 235,961 of NZ_JADQDQ010000003.1, forward strand.
GAGCGGCGCGGCGGCCCTCAACGCGGCCGTGGAAGCTGCCAAAGCGGCTTACCCATCGTGGTCGGCTACTCCTATTAAAGAACGGGTCCAGATTTTTTATCGCTACAAAACGCTGCTCGAGCGCGACATGAAAGCCCTCGCCGACCTCGTGCGCGAGGAGAACGGTAAGACCTATGACGAAGCCCGCGCCGAAGTCGAAAAAGCCATCGAGCTGACCGAGTTTGCCTGCTCCATGCCGCAGCTCATCCAAGGAGAGTTTTTGGAAGTAAGCAAGGGCGTGGAAGCCCGCGCCGAGCGCAAGCCGCTGGGCGTGGTGGCCAGCATTGCCCCGTTCAACTTCCCCAACATGGTGCCTCACTGGACCATCCCGAACGCCATTGTGCTGGGCAACACCATGATTCTGAAGCCCTCGGAGCAAGTGCCGCTGAGCGCCGTAAAAATCGCCGAGCTACTGAAAGAAGCCGGCCTGCCCGATGGCGTGCTGAACGTGGTGAACGGCGATAAGGAAATCGTGGAAGCCATCTGTGACCACCCCGACATCCAGGCCGTGAGCTTCGTGGGCTCCACCAAAATTGCCAAAGTCGTTTACATCCGCGCTACCAGCAACCTGAAGCGTTGCGTGGCCCTCGGCGGCGCCAAAAACCACTTGATGGTATTGCCCGACGCCCACCCCGAAATGACGGCGTCGAACGTAGCCGCCAGCATGTCGGGCTGCGCGGGCCAGCGCTGCATGGCCGGCTCCACCATGGTAGGAGTGGGCGCGGTGGATGGCATCGTGGCCAAAATCGTGGAAGAAGCCCGCAAGATTGTAGTCGGCCAGAACCTGGGCTCCGTTATTAGCAAAGAAGCCAAGGAGCGCATCGAGCAGCACATCACCGAAGCCGAGGCGGCTGGTGCCAAAGTTCTGCTCGACGGCCGCAACGCCGTGGTGCCCGGCCACGAAGACGGCTACTATGTAGGCGCCACCGTCATTGACTACGTCACACCCGACATGCGCATCGCGAAGGAAGAAGTCTTCGGCCCAGTGCTCGCCATCATGCGCACCAACACGCTGGACGAAGCCATTGCCATCGAAAACGCTAACCCCTATGGCAACGCCGCCGCCGTGTTCACCAGCAGTGGCAGCAGCGCCCGCTACGTGATGGACCACGCCAACGCCGGTATGATAGGCGTGAACATCGGCGTGCCCGTGCCCCGCGAGCCCTTCTCCTTCGGCGGCTGGAACGACTCCAAGTTCGGCGCCTGCGACATCACCGGCAAAAGCTCCATCGAATTCTGGACGCAGCTCAAGAAAACCACGACCAAGTGGAATCCCGAGTCGCGCGTGAATTGGATGAGCTAGCCCGGATAGAACGTCAATGAAAAGAATGTCATGCTGAGCGCAGTCGAATCATCTCTACCGCGCAAGTAATCTGTTTTAGTATGGCGGTAGAGATGATTCGACTGCGCTCAGCATGACGTTCAATTCTACAATAAAAACCCAACCAACTCACCACGAGAATTCCCACTCAACACGTCGCGATTCCGCCCCGCGCCGTGGCGGAACGGAGGGCTTTTCTGAAAAGCGCACTTCACCCAAACACCTTATTCGCACTGAGCCGCAGAGATAGAAGGCTGCCCATTGCTTCGTAAGTTGTTGCGCTCAACAGGGGAGTCTTCCGCTTCCGTTTCCCTAATTCCTTTCCTCGACTTTTCATGGAAACCACCTTCGCCACCGACAAAGACCAAATCCTGCACGACAACCTCGACCACACGCTGTTCTCGTGGTCGAAGCAAACGGGCCTGAATCCTATCAACGCCGAGCGCGCCGAGGGCGTGTACGTGTGGGACCGCGACGGCAAGCGCTACCTCGACTTCTCCTCGCAGTTGATGAACGTGAACATCGGCCACGGCGACCAGCGCGTGACCGAGGCCGTGGCTGCCCAGATGCGCGAGCTCAGCTACGTATACCCCGGCATGATTACCAAGGCCCGCGGCGACCTCGGCCGGCGCTTGGCCGAAATCACCGCACCCAATCTTACCAAAGCTTTCTTCACGCTGGGTGGGGCCGAGGCCATTGAAAATGCCATCAAGCTGGCGCGGGTCTACACCGGCCGCCACAAGATTGTGACGCTGTACCAGTCGTTTCACGGGGCCAGCTACGGCGCGATGAGCGCCGGCGGCGACCCGCGCAAGTTTGCTGTGGATAGCCAGGCCATGCCCAATGTGGTGCACGTTGAAAACCCGTATTTCTACCGCTGCCCCTGGTACTCTGAAACGCCCGAGCAGTGCGCCCAGCGCGCCGCCGAGGCCATGGAGCGCATCATTGGCTACGAAAATCCCGGCAGCGTGGCCGCCATCATTATGGAAGGGGAGTCGGGCACGTCGGGCTGCATCAAGTACCCCCCCGGTTACTGGACGCGCATCCGCGAAATCTGCGACAAGCACGGCATCCTGCTCATTGCCGATGAGGTGATGTCGGGCTTCGGCCGCACCGGCAAGTGGTTCGGGTCGGACCATCACAATGTCAAAATCGACATCATGTGCATGGCCAAGGGCATCACGGCCGGCTACCTGCCGTTGGGGGCGGTGATGGTGGACGAAACCATCGCCAAATCATTTGACGACAAGCCGCTGCCGCTCGGCCTGACCTACTCGGCGCACCCCGTATCGTGCGCCGCCGCTGTGGCCGTGCTCGATATCTACGAAGAAGACAATCTGCTCGAAAATACCGTGGAGATGGGCAAGTACATGGACGAGCAAGTGGCCCAGCTCATGCGCCACCACCCCAGCATTGGCGACTGGCGCAACACCGGCCTTTTCGGCTGCCTGGAACTAGTGAAAAACCGCAGCACCAAAGAGCCCATGGCGCCCTGGAACGCCACGCCCGCCCAGATGGACGTCATGAACCAAGTCGCCGCCAAAATCCGCGAGCTGGGCATGTACACCTTCGTGCGTTGGAGCTACATCTTCATCTGCCCGCCGCTGAACATTACGAAGGATGAAATCGACGAAGGGTTGGCCATTATTTCCGAAGCCATCAGCATTGCGGATAAGCACGTGAACTAGGCCGTAGCGCGGACTTTGTAGTCCGCGTCTTCGCGCATCTATACTTTCAACCAAATCGTTCCGGGGCGCGAACTACAAAGTCTGCGCTACTTCTCATATGTCCATTCTCCTCAAAAACGGCCGCGTCGTCACCGCCGATTCGGACGCCGTCTGTGATATCCTGATTGAAGGCGAAAGCATCGTTTCCATCGGCCGCAATTTGTCGGCTGAGGGGGCGGAGGTTATCGACTGCACCGGAAAAATCATCGTGCCCGGGGGCATTGACCCGCACGTGCATTTGGAGATGCCGTTCATGGGCACTTTCAGCTCCGATACCTACGAAACCGGTACCCGCGCGGCGCTGCACGGCGGCACCACCACCGTCATCGATTTCATTCTGCAAAAGCAGGGGAATTCGCTTCGCGCCGCTTTTGATGAATGGAGTGGCCGCGCCACCGGCAATGCGGTGGGCGACTACAGCTTCCATATGGCCGTGACGGACTTCAACCCGAGCACCAAGGAGGAAATCAAGGACATGATTGCCGAGGGCATTACGTCCTTCAAAACCTTCATGGCCTACAAGGGCGCGCTCATGATTGACGACGCGCAGATGGTGGGTTTGATGCAGGAAGTGAAAAAGCACGGCGGCCTCGTGACCGCCCACGCCACCAACGGCGACATGATTGACACGCTCATTGCACAGCACCGGGCGCAGGGCAAACTCACGCCGCTCTACCATTACCTCTCGCAGCCCGAAGTGACGGAAGCCGAAGCCTCGGGCCGTTTCGCCGACATTGCCAACTACACGGGCGTGAATGCCTACATCGTGCACCTCACCTGCGAAGGCGCGCTCAACCAGGTACGCCGCGCCACCCAGCGCAACCAGCGCGTGCTGGTGGAAACCTGCATTCAATACCTGCTGCTCGATGCGCGGCTGTATGAGGACGAGGCCAACGGCGCCAAAGTAGTCATGTCGCCGCCGTTGCGGGAGAAAAAAGACCAAGCTACACTGTGGGCCGGCCTTAATCAGGGATTGGTGAATGTGGTTGGCACCGACCACTGCCCCTTTATGTGGGAGCAGAAGTTGATGGGCAAGGACGATTTTTCGAAGATTCCGAACGGGCACCCGGCCATTGAGCACCGCATGGAATTGTTGTTTTCAGAAGGTGTTAATAAGGGTAAAATCACCCTCAATAAATTTGTAGAAGTCACCTCCACCAACGCGGCCAAAATCTTCGGCATGTTTCCGCGCAAAGGCACCATTAGCATTGGTGCCGACGCGGATTTGGTGATATTTGACCCGCAAAAAAAGCACCGCATTTCCGCAGATACCCACCACATGAATTGTGACTATTCGGCCTACGAAGGCTGGGAGGTAACCGGCAAAATAGATACGGTGCTGCTGCGCGGCCAAGTGGCCGTGGATGCCGGCGAAACCAAAGTAGCAAAAGGCTACGGACAGTTTATCAAGCGCGGCAAGACCAATATCTAGCTCCGCAGACTACTTCAATTGTAAAATCTCACCCATCAAAAACACAATGTCCAGAATTATCAAATCCGGCTTGATTCAGATGAGCCTGCCGATGACCGAAGGCGAAGGCACCATTGAAGAAATCAAGGAGGCCATGGTGCAGAAGCACATTCCGCTGATTGAGGAGGCCGGCCGGCAGGGCGTGCAAATTCTCTGCTTGCAGGAGATTTTCAACACCCCGTATTTCTGTCCCGGTCAGGACAAGGACTGGTACGCCTCGGCCGAAGCCGTGCCCGGTCCCACCACCGAGCGCATGGCCGAATACGCCAAGAAGTACAACATGGTGATGATTGTGCCCGTGTACGAGCGCGAAGCCGCTGGCTTCCTCTACAACACGGCCGCCGTGATTGATGCCGACGGCACCTACCTCGGCAAGTACCGCAAGAACCACATTCCCCACACCTCCGGCTTTTGGGAGAAGTTCTTCTTCAAGCCCGGCAACCTAGGCTACCCGGTATTCCAAACCAAGTACGCCAAAGTGGGCGTGTACATCTGCTACGACCGGCACTTCCCCGATGGCGCCCGTGTGCTGGGCCTGAACGGGGCCGAAATCGTGTACAACCCCTCGGCTACCGTGGCCGGCCTCTCGCAGTACCTCTGGAAGCTGGAGCAGCCCGCGCACGCCGCCGCCAACGGCTATTTCATGGGCTGCATCAACCGCGTTGGTGAGGAGAAACCTTGGAATCTGGGCCGCTTCTACGGCACTTCGTATTTCGTGGACCCGCGCGGTCAAATCATCGCGCAAGCCGATGAATACAAAGACGAATTGCTGATTGCCGAATTCGACCTCGACATGATTGACGAAGTGCGCAACACCTGGCAGTTCTTCCGCGACCGTCGGCCCGAGACCTACGAGAAATTGGTGGAGCTGTAAGGACCTCCCAATAGCTCTGCTCAAGCCGCTTTTGAAGTCGTCATGCAGAGCGCAGCGAAGCATCTCGCGTGCAACAGCAAATCAACCGGTTAACGATTCACGCGAGATGCTTCGCTGCGCTCTGCATGACGTGCTATTAGAATTCATTTCCGACCAAATGCCCGAATTTCACACCCCCACCACCGAGCAGGAATTTCAGCTGAATTTCGCGCAGCTCAAGCCGCACATGAACCGCACGGAGGCGCTGTACGAAAGCTCGCGCTGCCTGTTTTGCTTCGATGCGCCGTGCATCAAAGCCTGCCCTTCGGGGATTGACATTCCGCAGTTCATTCGGCAGATTAATTCGGGCAACGACACCGGGGCGGCGCGCACTATTTATGAGGCCAATTACTTCGGCAATGCCTGCGGCAAAGTGTGCCCCACGGAAGTACTGTGCGAAGGTGCCTGCGTGTACAACTTGCAGGAGGTGAAGCCAATTGAGATTGGCCGGTTGCAGAGCTACGCCACCACCAAGGTGATTGAAAGCGGCAAAAAACTGTTTGGTCCCGGGGCGGCCAATGGCAAAAGTGTGGCCGTGATTGGGGCTGGCCCAGCCGGTATTTCCGCCGCGTGCGAGCTGCGTGCTTTGGGATATTCCGTCGATGTGTTCGAGGCCAAAGCGCAGCCTTCGGGCCTGACGGTTTACGGCGTTGCCCCGTACAAAATTACCAACGAGGAAACGCTGGCTGAAATGGATTATCTGCAAGCCCAATTCGGCTACAATACCCAGTTCAATTCGCCCATTAATTCACGCGAGGAGTTAGTGGAATTGGAGAATAAATACGACGCCATTTTCCTCGGAATTGGCTTGGGCAAAACCAACGAATTGGGGTTGCCGGGCGAAGACAAGATTAACTGCACTGGCGCAGTGGAATTTATTGCCGAGTTGCGGCAGCATCACCACCAGGTGAACGTGGGCCGCAAGGTGATTGTGCTGGGCGGCGGCAACACCGCCATGGATGCCGCCTCGGAATCTTCCCGCCTCGGGGCTGAGCAAGTCATTCTGGCTTATCGCCGCGCCAAGGAAGAAATGGGGGCCTACGAATTCGAGTATGATTTGGCCAAAGGCGTAGGGGTGAAGGGCTTGTTCAACGTGGCGCCAGTGGAGATTGTGGGCAATGGCTACGTGGCGGGCGTGAAATTTATTCGCACCGAAACCAAGGATGGGAAAGTATCGGAAGTGCCCGGCTCCGAGTTCGTGGAGCCGTGCGACATGGTGATTAAAGCTACTGGCCAAGCCAAGCAAACGGAGTTTTTGCAACTGATTCCTGGCCTGAAGCTGGACGGGAAAGGCCGCATCGTGGCCGACGCGCACACCGGGCAAACCTCCAATCCTAAGTACTTCGCCTCCGGCGATGCCTGGAACGGCGGCGCCGAAGTGGTAAACGCGGCGGCCGAAGCCAAACTGACAGCCCGCGGCATTCATGCCTACTTAAGCAAGTAGATTACTCTGTCAAAAGCCCGTCATGCTGAGCGCAGCCGAAGCATCTCGCATGTGGTAGTAAATAAATCATTCAACGATGCGAGCGAGATGCTTCGGCTGCGCTCAGCATGACGTTTTGGAGAATAGAAATTATGCCCGACCTCTCAATAAATTTTGCCGGAATCAAATCGCCGAATCCGTTCTGGCTGGCCTCAGCTCCGCCCACCAACTCCGGCTACCAAATAATGAAGGCGTTCGACGCCGGCTGGGGCGGCGCGGTGTGGAAGACACTGGGTGTGCCCGTCGTGAACGTGTCGAGCCGCTACGGCGGAGTGAATTACCGCGACAAGCGCCTGGTCGGCTTCAACAACATCGAGCTGATTTCGGACCGGCCCTTGGCCGACAACCTGCGCGAGATTGAGGAAGTGAAAAAGCGCTTCCCGAACCACGCCGTCATCGCCTCGCTCATGGTGCAGAGCCGGCAGGAGTGGCACGACATCGTGCGCCAAAGCCAGGACGCCGGCGCCGATGGCTTCGAGCTGAACTTCGGCTGCCCGCATGGCATGTGCGAGCGCGGCATGGGCTCCGCGGTGGGGCAGGAGCCCAAGATTCTGCAGATGATAGTGGAGTGGGTGATGGAAGTGGCCACCAAGCCCGTCATCGTGAAGCTCACGCCTAACATCTCTGACATTACCGAGCCCGCCATGGCGGCGCGGCGCGGCGGGGCCGATGCCATTTCGCTCATCAACACCATCCAGAGCATTGTGGGCGTCGACCTCGACCAGTTTGCTCCCTACCCCATTGTGGACGGCAAGGGCACGAATGGGGGCTACTGCGGCCCGGCCGTGAAACCCATTGCCCTTAATATGGTGAAGAACTGCGCCCAGCACCCCGACGTGCGCCTGCCCATCTCGGGCATTGGCGGCATTGAGAACTGGCGGGACGCGGTGGAACATATCCTGCTCGGTGCCAGTAGTGTGCAGGTGTGCACGGCGGCCATGCACTTCGGCTTCGGCATCATTCGGGAAATGACGACTGGCCTGGAGCAGTACATGGTGGAGAAAGGCTTCAACACCATCTACGATTTCGTGGGCAAAGCCTTGCCGAATGTGTTGCCGTGGGAGCAACTCAACATGAAGTACAAGGTAACGGCCAACATCCACGAGGAGAAATGCATTGGCTGCCAGCTGTGCTACACGGCCTGTGAGGACGGTGCCCACCAAGCCATCAAGCTCAATGCCGATACCCGGGTGCCGGAAATTATTCAGGAGAACTGCGTGGGCTGCAACCTGTGCTCGCTGGTGTGCCCCGTGGAAGACTGCATCACGATGGACCGCACCGATGACGGCACCCAGCACCTCACCTGGAAGGAGCGGGTAGAAGCGGGCACCGCGCCCACCGAATTCAACGACGAGCGGGCGGGTGGCCGCCACCATTGGGTACCTGAGCCCGCCGCCGCACTGGGCAAGGAACGCCACAAAACGCTCCCTGGCAAAGCCCGGATTTATTCTGGTGAAACCGAACTGCCAACGGTTGTTTAGGACGGGTGCGTAGCTGAATTGCGAAGGTAAACCGTGGTCTAAAACAGCCGTAAAAAGCTATAGGCCTGTGGACTTATTATGGTAAGGGCGCACTTGTTCTGGACTAAAATTTGTTCTAGGAATAGCTTTCACTCGTTAATCCTGCGCTTCGGCGCAGTCGGCCATGAAATCTAAATCCTTAATGGTTGTCTTGGGGCTGTGTTTACTCTTTTTAAGCGGTTGTGCCTCAAGAGTCGGCGTCGGGGTTGACTATGGGTATGGTCCACCCGCCCGAGCGTATTATGGGCCGGTTCGGCCTTATTACTACCCGCCCCGACCGGTAGTTGTAGTGCCGGGGCCGTATTATCGCCAGCCCTATCGGGGGCGATACAGAGCGTACCGAAACGACGGCGCTTACCGCAACAACACCAGCGGCTACCGGCGCTCGGATGGCAACTACGGACACAGCCGTCGGCGGTCGGATTAAGCCAGCCTGGTACAGACTTTCAAGTTAGACGGGCCACTCGCACGAAACTGTGAGTGGCCCGTTTTTGCTGTTAGGAAAGCCTCCGTTGTTACCGAAATTACCTGCAAATCCAATACCCAATCACAGGGACCAGTTATAAGCCACTTCTAGGCGGATACTGGGGCAGTCCGTATGGGCACGTGCACCGTTCCGGCCCGTTCGCGCAATGGGCGTCCGTTGCGTTGCTGGTGTTTCGCCTGAATTTCAGCCACAATGGCCAATGCTATTTCCTCGGGTGTTTCGCTGCCCAGGTCTAGGCCGATGGGGCTGTGCAGGCGGGTGCTGAGTAATTGGGCAATTTCGGCTTCCGAAAGGTCAAGTTCGTCCAATAAGCGGGCTGCTTTCAGACGTGGCCCGAGCAGCCCAATGTATGGTGTAGCGGCGGGAATATGCAGCGCCAGCGCCGCCAAATCATAGGCGTAGTTGTGGCTTAGCAGCACGGCATATGCCTCCCCCGGATTCTCATCCGGAATGGCCGCCACAGGCACCACGCGGACTTCGGCCGCCTCAGGGAACCGGGCCACAGTTGCCAGATTAGGGCGTCCATCGAGCACGGTGATGTGCCAGCCTAATGAAGCCGCGAGGCGCACCAAGGGCTGCGCGTCGTTGCCCGCCCCGTAGATTATGAGACGCAAGGGCGGGGTGAGGCGTTCGAGCACAGCACGGATTGAGCCATCAGTTGTTTCCAAGTCCAGCACTTGGGCCGTGCCGTCGGCCAGAGTGCTTTGAATAGCGGCGGTCAGGGCCGAATCCTCAGTGAGTTGAGTTAGAAAGGGGGTGGTGTGAACCACGCCAGTTGCCGTGGATAGCTGGCGCTGGCCCACTGCCGCCAGCAAACCGCTGGCCGCATCGGTTTCAAATACGGTCACCAATACGGTGGATTCGGGGTGCTGCGCAAAACTACGAAGCAGCTCCACCGGGTTGTCGGGGGCCGCGAAGTCCAGGGGCTCTAGTAAGATGCGTACCACGCCTTGGCAGCCGGGGCCCAAGCCGTGGCGCGGGTCGTCTTCGTCGCGGGTGTCATAAGTAACCAATGCTGGCTGGCCCCGGAAAATGGCTTGTCGCGCCCGCTGGCGGGCATCGCCTTCTAGGCAGCCCCCGCTGATGGCGCCGGTGAGCTGGCCGTCGTCGGTGACGAGCATGCGGGCGCCGGGGCGGCGGTAGGCCGAGCCCAGCACTTCCACCACCGTGGCCAAGGCGCAGGGCCGGGCCGCGGCGCGGTGCTGGTCGTAGGCCAGAAGCAGGCGTTGGAGTTCGGTCATTATCGGAATGTTGTTGGCTGAAGCTGTACGCCCGGCGGATGGGTGAGGTTATGTAAACTACTTGCCGGGAAGCGCGGTTTTGGGGCAGTTGCAAGCCGCCGGCTACCGGCGTGTATATTGATGCTTATGGAGGCAACTATTCCCGTTTATCAATTACAAACCCTCACCGAAACGGCAGAAAAGCCGGTTGATTTCTTCTTTTTGGGGCCGAATTCTGCCCCAACCCAACTGCCCATCGACCTGCCTTACCGCAGCAATTACTACAAAATCGGCATCTGCCTGCGTGGCAGTGCCCGCCTGCAAGTCAACCTCGAAACTTATGACATCGGGCCGGGCTCGTTGATGGTGCTTTCGCCATTCGTTATCAAGCAGTGGCCGTTTATGTCGGCGGATTTGGACGCGTTGAGTATCTTTTTTACCAAAGAGTTTATCTCGGCTCACGGCAGTTTGAATCTGGATACGTTCCCGTTTTTTGAGCGCGACGCCACCCACGTTCTGCAATTACTTCCTGCCCAAGCCGACAGTATCACGGCTCTGCTGCGGGCCGTTGAGCAGAAATACGACGCGCCGCATCCTTACCGAGAGGAAATTATCCGCAACCTGATTCAAATTTTATTGCACGAAACAGCTCCCATTTACAGCATGCAGCATGTTTCGTCGAGCGCCATCCAGACGAGAAGCCAGCTGATAGCGGCCGAGTTTAAGAAGCTGGTCAACAGTCATTATGCCACGGAGCGCAGCCTGGCTTTTTATGCCGACAAGCTGTGCGTCACCCCCAAGCACCTCGCCGAAACTGTGAAAGAAGCCACCGGCAAGCGGGCCGTGGAATGGCTGGCCGAAGCCGTGCTGCTGGAAGCCAACGTACTCCTGCAGAACCCGGCCCTGACCATCGGACAGATTGCGGACACGCTGCATTTCGCCGACCAGTCCACGTTCGGGCGGTTTTTCCGGAAAAGCACCGGCGTATCGCCCGTTGCCTACCGCCAGCGCTGGGCATAGCGTTTCCGCACTTTCGCCCAAGCTTCCCGCTGTTTCGCCCTTTCGGCCCGCTGGTGGCCGCCGGAACTTTGCCGTATGAAAATCATCCTAACAGGTTCCCTCGGGAACATCAGCAAGCCACTGGCCAGCGAGTTGGTGCGCAACGGCCACGCCGTCACGGTTATCAGCACCAAGCCCGACAAGCAGTCGGAAATTGAAGCATTGGGCGCGTCGGCCGCCATCGGCTCGGTCGAAGACGTTGGCTTTTTGACGGCCACTTTCACGGGTGCTGACTCGGTGTACCTGATGGTGCCGCCCCACTTTGCCGTGGCTGATTCGCGGGCCTACCACCAGCAAATCGGCCGCAACTATGCAGAGGCCATTCAGCGGTCGGGCGTGCGGCGGGTGGTGCAGCTCAGCAGTTGGGGCGCACATCTGGACCACGGCACCGGCGGCATCCTCGGCACGCATGACGTGGAAGTCATCCTGCGGGAAGTGCCGGGCATTGCGCTCACGCACCTGCGGCCCACATCCTTCTACACCAATCTGTATACTTCGGTCGGGATGATAAAAGGCGCGGGCATTTTGGGGGCCAATTACGCGGGCGATATCAAGGTTGCCTGGGTTCACCCGCGAGATATTGCTACCGCCGCAGCAGAAGAGTTAGCCAAACCAGCTACTGCCGCCAGCCAGAATGTGCGCTACGTAGCCAGCGACGAGCGGACAGCCGACGAAGTTGCGCACGCCCTGGGCGCCGCCATCGGCAAGCCCGACCTGAAATGGGTGGCCTTCACCGACGAGCAAATGCGGCATAACATGGTGAAAAACGGTGTGCCACCTACTCGGTCCCATGAAGTTGTGGACATCTACGCCAGCATCAACAGCGGCAAATTGGGAGAGGACTACTGGCAGCATCGCCCCACGTTGGGCAACGTGAAGCTGGAAGATTTCGCTAAGGAATTCGCGGCTGCTTTTTAACAAAATGGCGAAGCAGATAGGTGATTTTTAGCTCATCATGCTGAACGAGAGTAGTCTTAAACGCCCTCAAACGCCTGTCATGCTGAGCGGAGCAAAGCATCTTCTCATGTTTGCAAGACTCGTTCGGCGGTGAGAAGATGCTTCGCTCCGCTCAGCATGACAGGAAGAGAGGTGAAGATGGTGCGACTCCGTTCAGTATGACGGGCTGAACTAGAGTGACATTTAAAATAACTGCCAAGCCTGCCTGACTGGTTCAGAAAGAGTATTAACAGAAACGGCCCGTAACGAATTCGTTACGGGCCGTTTTAATTAAAGCGCTAGCTAGAACAGCACCACTCGGCGCCATGGTTTCTAGAGCAGCTTGTCAATCGTAATCGGTAAATCACGCACGCGTTTGCCGGTGGCGTGGTAGATGGCGTTGGCCACGGCGGCGGCTACACCGAGCAGACCCACTTCGCCAATGCCTTTGATGCCGAGGGGGTTGACTTTGTCGTCCTCCTCGTTCACGAAAATCACGTCAATGTCGTGAATGTCGGCGTTCACGGGCACGTGGTATTCGGCGTAGTTGTGGTTCATGTAACGGCCAAAGCGGTGGTCCATCACCGATTCTTCCATCAGGGCCGAACTGATGCCCCAGACGACTGAGCCGAGCACCTGGCTACGGGCCGTTTTCGGGTTGATGATGCGGCCGGCGGCCACGGCATTTACCACGCGGGTAACGTGCACAGTCATCAGGTCGGGGTCCACTTTCACCTCCACAAACACCGCGTTGTGGGCGTGCATGGAGTATTTCGGGGGCTTCAGCATTTCCAGTTTGGTGAGCACCGTGGAGTTCTCGGCTTCCATTTTGGGCTCGCCGCTGGCTTGCACAATATCACGCAGCACGATGCCCTGGGTGAGGTCAGTGCGCAGGCGCATTTGGCCGTTCACAAATTGCACGTCGTCAATTTTGGCATCTTTGAACGTGGCATGGTCCATTTTCTGGGCTTGCTTCAGCAGCGCTTCGCCAAGCTTGTTGCACGCCTCTACCACGGAGTTGCCCACCGAAGCAGCCGTCCAGGAGCCGCCTTGTAGCGGCGACTCGGGCAGCGTGGTATCGCCGAGCACAAAGGTGACGGCCTCGATGGGCAAGCCCATGCTTTCGGCCGCAATCTGCGTCATGATGGTGTAGGTGCCGGTGCCGATGTCGTTGGTGCCGCTGCTCACGGTGAGATGGCCGTCGGCGTCGAGGCTGGCTTTTACCACCGCGGGCTGCTTCGAGGCGTCCCAGATGCCGCCGCCCATGCCCCAGCCCACCAGCAGGTTGCCGTCGCGCATCGAGCCGGGCTCGGGCGTGCGCTGCTCCCAGCCGAATTTGGCGGCGCCTTCGGCGTAGCATTTGCGCAGGGCCTTGCTGGAATAGGGGAGGTTCTGGGCCTGGTCGAAATCGGAGTAGTTACGGATGCGGAATTCGAGCGGGTCGAGGCCTGCGGCGTAGGCCATTTCGTCCATCGCAATTTCCAGGGCGATGGAGCCCGAGGCCGCGCCCGGCGCCCGCATGTCGAGGGGCGAAAACACGTCGAGCTTGGCCAAGCGGTAGCCCAGCTTCACGTTTTTGCAATCGTAAAGGGTGCCCGTCCAGCCCACCACGTTCTCAGTGAAGTCCTCAAACTGCGAGGTTTCGGCCACGGCGAAGTGGTTCATGCCCGTGAGCGAGCCGTCGGCCGCGGTGGCCAGAGCCACATGCTGCAAGGTTTCGGGCCGGTGGCCGAAGCTGAACATCTGCTGGCGGGTGAGCGACACGCGCACCGAGCGTTCGAGCTGCAACGAAGCCATCACGGCCATAAACAGCTGGTATTGGGGCCGCAGCCCCGAGCCAAAACCGCCGCCGGTGTACTTCGAAATCACCCGGGCCTGGTCCTTGCTTAGCCCAAAAACTTTGTTGACGTACTGCTGGCTGTTGAAAACGCCCTGCGTTTTGTCGTAGATGTTCAGCTTCTTATCCCCGAGCCATTCCACCGTGCTGGCGAACATCTCCATGGGGTTGTGGTGCTGGGCGTGGTGCGAAAATTGGCCTTCCATGTGGGCCACACCCTCTTTCCAGCCGCGCCCGAAGTTGCCGCGCGACTTCGGCGGCTTGTAGCCGGTTTTGCCCCGGCCGGGCTCGTAGGCCTCGTCAATGTGCTTGGTTAGCTCGGTTTCGTGCGCCGCTTCCTCGTATTCAATGTGCAGGATGGACGCGGCGTAGCGGGCCAACTCAAACGTATCGGCCACTATCAGCGCCACGGGCTGCAGGCTGTACTTGATTTCGGCATCGTGCAGCGGCCGAAACGGCGAGCCGCCGGGGGCCACGTCGTCCTTGTAGCTGCGGTCTAAGAATGCATAGTTCGGCACGTTTTCGTGCGTGAAAACTTCCTGCACGCCGGGGAGTGCCCGCACCTTTTCAGAATCAATTTTCGTGATTTTGCCCTTGGCAATTGGGCTGCTCACTACGTAGCCGTAGAGCAGGTTCGGAACGTTAAATTCGGCGGCGTACTTGGCGGTGCCCAGCACCTTGGCCGGTCCGTCGACGCGGCTGGTGGGTTTGCCGATGTAATCAGTGATCAGGCTCATGGGTTGGAATTTTGAAAGGCGGTGGCGTCTAGGGCCTGATTCATTTCGGTGGCTTGTTTGAGGGCCCGCACAATGGCGCGTTTGGCTAGCTCAATTTTGAAGTTGTTGGTGCCCTGGCCTTTGGCGCCTTCCAGTACCTTGGCAGCAGCGCGGCGGAACGTGTCGGCCGTGGCCGGCTGGCCGATGAGCAGCGCCTCGGCGGCTTTGTCGCGCCAGGGCTTGTGGGCCACGCCGCCCAGCGCGAGGCGGGCATCCTTGATGGTAGTGCCGTCTAGCTCCAGCGTGGCAGCCACGCTCACTAGCGCGAAAGCATAGCTGGTCCGGTCGCGCAGCTTCAGGTAGCTGAAATTCTTCTCGAAGCCTTTGGCGGGTAAGTCAAGGCCGGTTATCAGCTCGCCGGGCTCCAAGTTGTTGTCGCGCTCGGGCGTGTTGCCGGGCAGGCGGTGGAAATCTTCAAAAGCAATGGTGCGCTCACCGTTGGGGCCGCTCACGCGCACGGTGGCGTCGAGCGCAGCCAGGGCCACGCACATATCCGACGGGTGCGTGGCAATGCACTGCTCGCTGGTGCCCAAGATGGCGTGCACCCGGGTGTAGCCGCCAATGGCCGAACAGCCGGAGCCGGGCTCGCGCTTGTTGCAGGGCGTGGCCAAGTCGTAGAAATAATAGCAGCGGGTGCGCTGCATCAGGTTGCCGCCGTCGGTGGCCATGTTGCGCAACTGCGGGCTGGCCCCGGCCAAGATGGCCTGGTTCAGCAGCGGGTAGCGCTTTTCAACTTCGGGGTGGTAGGCGGTGTCGGCGTTGGTGGCGAGGGCGCCGAGGCGCAGGCCGCCATCGGGCGTGTTCTCTATATTATCGAGACCGAGGTTTTTGAGGCCGATGAGGTGCGTGGGGCGGGCCACGTTTTCCTTCATTAGGTCAATCAGGTTAGTGCCGCCGCCGATGTAGGCCGCGCCTTCGTGCGCGGCTTTGTCCTGCACTGCGGCCTCCACGGCCGTAGCTTGGGTGAAAGTGAAACTGTTCATATTGTGGGCTGTAAGAAGGAGGATTACTTGGCGGGTTCTACCGGGGGCACGGACTGGCTCGCCGCGCCGGCTGCCCATTGCCTTGCGCCTTCCTTCGATTCCTTCTTCGGCGTTGCCTGGCTGCCAGCGGCTTCGGCTCCCTTATTGCCAAGGACTTCCATCACCGCACTCAAAATATTGGAGTAAGCGCCGCAGCGGCAGAGGTTGCCACTCATCAGCTCCCGCACTTCGGCTTCAGTAGTAGCCCGGCCTTCGTTGAGGAGTCCTTGAGCCGAGCAAATCTGGCCCGGTGTGCAGTAGCCGCACTGGAAGGCATCGTGGTCGATAAACGCCTGTTGTAGCGGGCTAAGGTTGTCTTCCGAGCCGAGTCCTTCGATGGTTTGGATTTCGCTGCCTTCCTGCATCACCGCCAGCGAAAGACAGGAGTTAATGCGCTTGCCATCCACTAAAACCGTGCAAGCGCCGCATTGGCCGTGGTCACAGCCTTTCTTGGTGCCCGTTAGGTCAAGGTACTCGCGCAGGGCGTCGAGCAAGGTGGTCCAAGGCGCAATCTGGAGGGTGTGGGCTTTGCCGTTGATGTTCAGGCTCACGGCCTGGGTGGGAGCCAAGGCCATAGGCGGGCGCTCCAATGTGGGCTGGGTAAATTGACTCATAGAATAAGGCAGGAAGAAAAGTGAGAAGAAAGCGCAGTAAAAGCAAAGCCACCCGCCGCGATGCGACCAGAAGGAATCCAGATTCCATACGAGCCTTAGTCGAATGAGTGCTGCCTTTTGTACCAGGATGTCCGAATTTTGTCATTGATAAAAACACATGTATATAGTTTCTTTCTATTTTTGCGGATGAGCTGTACTCTTGCGCATAATTGAATAATTATGAATGTTTTGAAAAGCGTTATTCGTTAAGATAACGCATGCAAAAACCCGCCAGAATGAAATTCTAATTCGGAGCAGATTCACGAATTGCTGCTAAAAAACTAATTTTAGGCATCAAAAAATGTTGAGCTTGCGATGGAGACGCAACTCGCCGGGTTACCCTGTTTGCTACTTATGGTCCCACTTCTTCAAAGGAATTTTCGGTACTGCCTGGCGCTGATTTTGTCAATTTTATTGGCCGTCGGTATCCGGCTGCAAGCGGCGCCGCTGGGCAGCCGGATATTTTCAGGAAAAATTGACCTGACCGCCAGTACACCAGTTGCCTGTCAGCAGGAGGCCGAGTTGCCATGGTTGGCTTTGCGCTCGCGCAAGCCCACCGGTAAGCCCAGTACGGTGAGCATTTCCGCACCGGCCGGCAGCCTCCGGTAGGGGCAGACGGGCGGCGTTTTCGGGCCGTCGGCGCTACCTTCAGGTGTCATGAAAATTCTCTTAGTTGAAGACGAGCCCTCGGTTGCCGCATTTCTGCACCAAGGGCTCACCGAACAAGACTACACCGTTGACCTAGCCGCCGACGGGCTGCTGGGGCTGCGCCGCGCCCAGTCGACCCGTTACGACTGCCTGATTCTGGACCAAATGCTGCCCGGCCTGAGCGGCCTGGAAGTGTGCCGCCAAGTGCGCGCCCACGACGCGGGCGTCCCCATTCTCATGCTCACGGCCCTGGGCGAGACCGATGACAAGATTCGCGGGTTGGATGCCGGCGCCGATGACTACCTGGTCAAACCGTTTGCCTTCGAAGAACTGCTGGCCCGGCTGCGCGCCTTGGTGCGGCGGCGCACCGAAGCGCCCGCACCCAAAGCCGTATTGCACCTCGCCGACCTCACCCTGGACCCCGTGGCGAAGCGCGTGGAGCGCGCCAGCCAAGTGGTGCAGCTCACGGCACGCGAGTTTGCCTTGCTCGAATACCTGCTGCGCAACCAGGGCCGAGTGGTGTCGCGGGCCGATTTGCTGGAACAAGTCTGGGATATGAGCTACGACACCGGCTCTAACGTAATCGATGTGTACATCAATTTTTTGCGTAAAAAAATCGACAAAAATTTCGAGCCCAAGCTCATTCATACGCTCGTGGGAATGGGGTATGTGATGAAGAACGAGGGCTGAGATGGTGTTCAGCATCGGGAAAAATGCCGCGCTGGTGCGCGCTGCCGAAAGCGGTTGGCAGCTGCGCTTTGGCCGTCTAAATGCCGTATTTAGGGGAGGAGGTTCGGCAGCGCAGCAAGTCCTTTGGTAGGCTGTAGCTTTCTCCTTCATCGAAGTTCTCCTGCCCTTCTTAGCCCACGCTCGTGTCCATTCGCCTTCGTCTTGCCATCCAGTTCGGGTCTATTTTGGCCGTGACTTTGTTGCTGTTTTCGCTGGCCATCTACTTTGCCACCAAGCAGTCGCGCCGCAATTTATTCACGCAAAGCCTGTTTAAGCGCACCTTGGTGGTGGGCCACGCCTATGCCGACGGCCTGGCAACCCACAGCGACTCGAGCCATCAGGTGTCCTACCGCCGCTACCTGCGCCAGCTCTACCGCACGCTGCCGGCCGAAGAAGGACGGGTGTACGATGCTGCCAATCGGCTGGTGTTTCAGGAGGGCCAGGGCCCGGCCAAGCCCGTGCCCAGCGCCTGGCTGGCCGAAGTGCGCCGCTCGGGCCGGGCCGTGCTGGAGTCCGAAACCAACTACCACGAAACGGTGGGCTTGCTGTACCACGACGACCGATTGGGACCATTGGTCGTCGTGGCCTCGTCGGTTGACGAGGATAGCCGCGAGCAACTGGAACAACTGGGCAAGCTGTTGGCCGTGGGGCTGCTAACCGCCCTGGTGGTGGTGGGAATCGGAAACTGGGTATTTGCCGGGCGCGCGTTGCGGCCGTTGCGCCGCATGGTGCAGGAAGTAGACGGCATTACGGCCACCGATTTGAGCCAGCGGCTGACCCAGGCCGCGGGCTCCAACGACGAAATAGGCCGCCTGGCGCAGCGCTTCAACCGCTTGCTCGACCGGCTTCAGTCGGCCTTTGCCGGGCAGCGCACCTTCGTGCGCGACGCCTCGCACGAATTGCGCACGCCCCTCACGGCCCTCATTGGCGAGCTGGAAGTGGCCCTGCTACAAGCCGAACGCAGCCCCGCCGAGTACCGACGCGTGCTCCAATGCACCCTGGATTCGTCGCGGCAGCTCAACGAGCTGACCAATGGGTTGCTGCAAATTGCCCGGGCGTCCGACGACCCCTCGCAGGTGCCAATGGCCAAGGTGCGGCTGGATGAGCTGCTGCTGCAAGCGCACGAGCAGCTGCTGCGCCGCCACCCAACCTGCCGCGTCGACCTGGACTTTGGCGAAGCCGACGATTCCGGCGCTTATGTCGTGCGGGGCAACGAGGCCCTGTTGCTGTCGGCGATGTTGAATGTCCTCGATAATGCCTGCAAGTTTTCGGCGGGCAACAACGGCACCGTGACGGCTACCCTGGCGCGCACGGGCGCCACGTTGACGCTGTTGGTGGCCGACGAAGGCCCGGGCCTGTCTGGGGCCGATTTGCAGCAGGTGTTTGTGCCCTTCTTCCGGGCCGCTTCGGCTCGCGCAGTGCCAGGCCACGGCATCGGCCTACCCCTGGCCGCCCGAATTATGGCGTTGCACGGAGGGGTTATTCGCGTGGAAAGCGAGGTAGGACAAGGCACGCAGGTGTGGTTGGAATGGCCCGTGGTACCGGCCCGATAAAGGGCAAATTTCGGTTTTAATACCCTTTTAATTCGACTTTAACGCCGTCTTAATCGGGCTCCCGTACCCTTGCATCGGGATTCGGCCTATTGGAGGAACATCCTTTTTATAGTGCTTTGCTTACTACAATAATTAATAGTTATGCCGGAAATTATTTCAACCCCTGCGCGCACGGGCACTCCCATTGCCGCAGCCATTAGGCCCAAAACTCCTCAGCCTCAGCCTTCCATTTTCGGCTCGCTGGGGCAGGATGCACCCGCGGGACTAGTCGTTTTTCTGGTCGCGCTGCCGTTGTGTTTAGGTATTTCGCTGGCCTCGGGCGCGCCGCTGTTGGCGGGCGTGGTTGCGGGTATTGTGGGCGGGGTGCTGGTGAGCTGGCTCAGCGGTTCGGCCGTGAGCGTAACGGGCCCGGCGGCGGGGCTTACCACGATTGTGTTGTCGGCCATTAGTACCCTGGGTTCTTGGCCAGCCGTTCTCACGGCCACGGCTATTGCGGGCGTCTTCCAGATAATCATGGGGCTGGGTCGGGGCGGAATCATTGCCTTGTATTTCCCGGCCGCGGTTATCCGCGGCATGTTGGCGGCCATTGGCATTATTCTGATTCTAAAGCAGATTCCCCACTTCCTCGGGGCCGATTCGGACTATTTCGAGGATTTGAATTTTTCGCAAATTGACGGCTACAACTCTTTCTCGGCTATTTCGGCCGCTTTAAAGAGCTTGAGCGTGGGTTCGGTCATGGTGGGCTTTGTGGCACTGGGGCTAATGCTGCTGTGGGACCGTCCGGCGGTCCGGCGTCAGCCGTGGGCCCGCTTGGTGCCCGGGGCACTGGTAGCCGTGCTGGCTTCGGTGGCCATCAATCAGTTGTTAAAGGCCGTTGTCCCAAGCCTGCAGGTTCGGCCCGAACACTTGGTTACGCTGCCTGTGGTTTCGTCGCTGCAACAACTCATCGGCGAGATGACGTTTCCGGACTTTAGCGCCCTGAAACGGCCGGCCACTTACGGGGTCGCCTTAACCATTGCCCTGGTGGCATCGCTCGAAACGCTGCTGAGCGTGGAAGCCGTCGACAACCTCGACCCCCACAAGCGCCACACACCCACCAACCGCGAGCTGATGGCCCAGGGTGGCGGCAACTTGGTCAGTGGATTGCTGGGGGGCTTGCCTGTAACGGCTGTTATCGTGCGCTCTTCGGCGAACATCGACGCGGGGGGACAAACCCGGATGTCCTCCTTTATTCACGGCTTGCTGCTGTTGGCGAGTTTGTTGTTTTTGAGCTCGATTCTGAACCTGATTCCGCTGTCGGCTCTGGCTGCTGTGCTCTTGCTTGTTGGTTATAAACTGACCAAGCCGGCACTCTACCGCAAGCAGTGGCGACTGGGCCGTGAACAGTTTATTCCTTTCATTATCACGATTGTGGCGGTACTGTTCACCGACTTGCTGAAGGGCGTGAGCATCGGGCTGGTACTGGGCTTCTTCTTTATCCTGCGCGACAACTCGAAGGCAGGCTCTTACCTGGCGCGCGACCACGCCGAGGACAGCGACGACCCCAACTTCATGCACCTGCGTTTGCCCGAACACGTATCGTTCCTCAACAAGGCTAGTATTGTGACCACCTTGGAACAATTGCCCGCGGGTAGCCGTGTAGTTCTCGACGGCAGCCGTTCGCACGTCATCGACAACGACGTTCTGGAAGCCTTGGAGGCTTTTCGCCAAGCGGCCCCGGCCCGCGGCATTGAATTGGAAATGCGCGGCATTCGGCAAGTAGACTTGGCAGCGCACTAGCACGCTAAGCCGACGGTAGCCAAGCAAGCACTGCGCAAAAACACCCTGGACCCTTTAATTACAGAACACTTAAAAAAAAATATCATGGCAGGCATTCAAGACATTCTCGCCAACAACCGCGAGTGGGTAGCTACTAAAAACGCCAACGACCCTGAGTTTTTTCAGCGGCTGGCCAACGGCCAAACCCCCCGCTACCTATTCATCGGCTGTTCCGATTCGCGGGTGCCCGCCTCGGGCATCACGGGCACGGGCCCCGGGGAAATGTTTGTGCACCGGAACATCGCCAACCTGGTGGTGCATTCTGACATGAACATGCTTTCGGTGCTGCAATACGCCGTGGAAGTACTGGGCGTAAAAGACATTCTGGTGGTGGGGCACTACGGTTGCGGCGGGGTAGCCGCTGCCGCTGCCAATAAGCAGTATGGCCTCATTGACAACTGGTTAGTTAATATTCGCGACGTGGTGCGCCTGCACGAAACCGAGATTCTGCGAATAAAGGACGAAAAGCAGCGCATGCGCCGCTTGGTGGAGCTGAACGTAATTGAGCAGGTGCGTAACTTGGCCAAAACCAACATTATCCAGAATGCCATGCGCGCCGATAATCCGCCGCGGCTGCACGGCCTCGTCTACGACATTGCCGATGGCGTCCTGAAAGACCTGAATGTCGACAGCGACGAGGTAATGAGCGAGATGGAGCACATTTACGGCACCGAGGTGCACGACCAAGAGGAAGTTTACGATGAGGAATCGGATGCTCCTGAGCCCCCTACGGCCGAGGAAGACTCGAGCACGTACGAAGGGCCAAAGCACAATCCAGCCGAAATGAATGCTGAAAGCTTTGCGAAGTAAGAAAACCTGATAGAAGAGTGAATAAGAGAAGGAAAAGGCCTTCCGCAAGTTGCGGAAGGCCCTTTTTTTTGGGGTGAATATCTGTGCGATTGCCGTTGTGAAATCTCTTTTAAACCAGGATTATAGGCACATTAGGGATTCAAATTTCTCAATCGTGGCCACAACAAAAAGCCCGGTGACTTTTCAGTCACCGGGCTTTTTGTTGTGTTTATTAACGCTGTTTACTTCGCTGCTTCAATTTCGGCCACTGCTTTCGCTACGGCTTGCTGTGTTTCGGCGGCGCTGGGGCGGCTGGCTTTGGCTGTGGCAATGCCTTGCAGCATGCCAATGACGGGCTTGTCGGCGCCGTAGCTCTTGTACTTCACCCCGATGCTCGTGAGGCGGGTGATGCCCTCGGCTACGGCAGTGGCGTCGTCGAGACGGCCGAGCATAGCGGCCATCGGCTCCAGCATGTTGAACTGGCCCTGGGGGCGCGCCGCGTCGAACTTATCCCGCACGTAAGCCCACTGGGCCAGGGTGCCGTTTTTGGCGTACACTTCCGTTACGGCCTGGGTCAGGGCGCCGTGGCTGTCCGTCTCAAAGGCTTTGGCGCGGGTGAGGGCTTGCGCGGGCTGCACCGTGCCCAAGGCCCGGAGTGCCGCGCCCTGCACGTTATACGACTGGCTGTTCAACTCCTGGCTGAAGAGTTTTTCGTCTTTCTTATCCTTCAGCTTGGCCAGGGCCGTGAGCAATTGGGCCTTCACCACCGATTCTTTCTCGCTGGCTGCCCGCTTGCGCAGGGTTGCGGCGGCAGCTTTGGCTACAGCTTTGTCCTCAAGATTCAGGGCTTCGGCGGCGGCGGCGCGCAGGCTGGCAAACTTGTCGTTGAGGGCGGCCACCAGCACGCCGCGGGCGGCGGCATTGGTGGTTTGCTCCTTGGCGGCGGCGCCCAAAGCTTCCACACGGTCCACAAACAGCGGCGCTTTGTTGTACTGGTACACGTAGTCGCCCAACGGCTTGTTGTCCGTTTTCTGCCATAGGGTTTTCTTGTTGGCGTCCACGTTCACCAGCTCAGGTTTGGCCGAAAGGGGCATGGTAAACGTCTGGGTGGCTTCCGTCATCTCCACTTGTTGGCGCTGCTTCTTGCCATTCACGTAGTAATCGATGGCAAACGGCAGGCGGAACGGCTGGCCCGGCTGGGTCTGTTTCACGGTCACGGACTGCACTTTTTTGGCGGCGTCCCAGGCGTAATCAATCGTGACCACTGGGTGGCCCGGTGCGAAGTACCACTGGTTGTAGAACCAGTTCAGGTCCTGGCCCGACACGGCTTCGAAGGCTAACCGCATTTGGTGGGCTTCCCCGTTTCCAAGAGCATTGTCCTTGAGGTATTTCTGCAAGCCGGCGAAGAACACATCGTCGCCGAGGTAGGTGCGCAGCATGTCCACGATGGCGCCGCCCTTTTGGTAGCTCACCAAGTCAAACATGTCTTCCTGGCTATCGTAGTGGAAGCGCACGAGCGGCTTGGCGGCGTCGCGCGGGCTGCTCAGGTAGCGGCGCAGGTAGCGGTAGTAGTGCGCATCGGCAGCGTCGCGGCCGTATTTGTGTTCGGCGTAGAGCCCTTCCGAGAAATCGGCCATCGACTCGTTCACGGTGAGGTTAGACCACGATTCGGCGGTTACGTAGTCGCCAAACCACTGGTGAAACAACTCGTGGGCAATCACCGATTCGTTTTGGTACTCGCGGTCCACCAGCTCGCGGTCCGTCATCTGCACCTGCTCGCCGTGCAGGGTGGCGGTGGTGTTTTCCATGGCACCGCTCACGTAGTCGCGGGCCACAATCTGGGCGTACTTGTTCCACGGGTACTCCACGCCGAGGCGCGTGGAGTAAAACTCCATCATGTCGGTGGTGTTGCCAAAAATCTGCTTGGCGAAGGGGGCATACTTCGGCTCGAGGTAGTAACTCACCTCTTTGCCACGCCAAGTGTCTTTGGTGATTTTGAAATCACCCACCGCCATCATGAAGAGATAGGGGGCGTGGGGAAGGTCCATTTTCCAGGTGTCGGTGCGCAGGCCAGGGCCGGCGGGTTTCTGGCTCACCAGCGCGCCATTGCTCAGCGTGACGTACTTACTGGGCACGGTCATGCTGATTTCCTGGGTGGTTTTCTGGTTGGGCCGGTCAATGGTTGGGAACCAAGCAGACGATGCCTCGGTCTCGCCCTGCGTCCAGATTTGCACTGGCTTACCAGCCACTGCGCTGTCTGGGTTCACAAAGTACAGGCCTTTGGCGTCGGTAATGGCGGCACTGCCTTGCACTTTCAGTTCGTCGGGCTTCGAGACGTAGTCGATGTAAATGATGTATTGCTCGCCGGGCTTGAATGTTTTGCCCAGGTTGATGCGCAGGTTGGCGCCATCGGTGTAGGTGTATTTCAGGGGCGTTTGCTGGTCGCCGTTCATCAGGGCCACGGCCTTGATTTCCATCCCTTTGGCATCGAGCCGCAGCGTGTCGGTGGGGTAGGCGTGGGGCTTGAGCGTAATCCACGTCTTGCCGTAGAGGTAGCGCTTGGCATAGTCGAAACGCACATCGAGCTTGGTGTGTACCAAGTCGTTAATCTTGGTGTCAGAGGCGCGGTAAGGGGATTCGGCCTTCGGGGCGGGGGCGGCGGGTGCCTGGGCCAGAGCCGGAGTGGTGGCCACCAGGCCCAGCAGGCCCAGCGCAAAAAGATGCTTCATGAAAAATGGTGGGGAATATTGGTTTGAGCGAAAGACACCACCGGCCATGCGATGTTGTCTGTTTCGGCTACGAAAGTAGGTAAAGTGCGTCAGCGGCGCCCGGCCTCGCTTCCTGACCGTAAGTTTGCGGCCTCATCAATCCCACCACGATGCATTTTTTACGCTTACCGGTTCTGTTACCGAGCCTTTTAATTTCTGTTAATGCCTTGGCCCAAACGCCGGCCGACAGCAGCCGGAGCCTGCGGGAAGTCACTGTGTACGCTTCGCGCCTGAGCCAGCCCCTGAACCAGACCGGCCGGGCCGTCACCGTTATTTCGGGGGCCAGCATTGCCCGCTACCCCGTCAATTCAATTGATGATTTATTGCGTTGCCTGCCAGCTTTGGAGGTGCAGAGCCGCGGTAGTTTCGGTGCGCAGGCCGACGTGAGCCTGCGCGGCAGCACCTTCAACCAAGTGCTTTTCCTGCTTGATGGCATGCGGCTGAACGACCCGCTCACGGGCCACTTTGGCGCCTATTTCCCCATCAGCCCGGCCGAGATTGAGCAGATTGAAATCATTCGCGGAGCTGGTGCCGCGCTTTACGGCCCCGATGCCGTGGGCGGCGTTATCAACATCGTGACCAAAACCTTCGCGGCCACCGAGCGCCGCGACGAAGCCGAATTCCTGAGCACCACCATGCGCGGCGAGTGGAACCTGTGGCACACCAACACCGGTGGCTTCTTGGCCAAAAACAAGCTGCGCCTCGGTGGCGGCCTCCTGCTCAATACCACCGACGGCCAGCTGCGCGCTGCCCCCAGCACCCTGCGCAGCGATGCCAGCCTGAAAACGTACTCACTTTCAGTGGCTTATGATTTGACGCCCAAGCTCAGCCTGGCCACCCGCGCCAGCCTAGACCGCCGCGATTACAACGCCCAGTATTTCTACACCACCAACCCCGCCGACCAAGCCCGCGAAACCACGAACCGCGACTGGTACCAGGGCCAGGTTCGCTACCAGCACACCGAGCGGGCCCGCACCGAAGCACAGGTTTCCACCAGCCGCAGCACCGACTATTACGTTTTTACGCCCACGTCCGTCGCCAGCGACCATCTCACGCACTACACCAACATGCTGCTCAGCCACCAGCAGCAATTTTCGGATAAAGTTCGGGCTACCCTTGGTGGCCAAGCCGACCGCCGCGCTGTGCGCAGCAACGACCGGGGCAACCACGCGCAGTGGCACTACGCCGCCTTCGGCGTAGTAGCGGTGACGCCCGCGCCCGGCCTGGCCCTCACCGGCGGGCTGCGACTCGACCACGACCAGGCTTACGGCACGGAAGTGGTGCCGCAGCTCAACGTCAGCCAGCAGTTAGGGGAGACGGTGACCGTGCGCGGCGCCGTGGGCCGCGCCATTCGCGCCCCCGATTTCACGGAGCGCTACAACGCCAATGCCCGGCCCGGCATCGTGCCCAATGGCTTCAACGTGGGCAATGCGGCATTGCAAGCCGAGCGCACCATGAACTACGAACTCGGCGCCGACTACCGCCCGCTGCCCGGCGTCACGGCCAAAGCCACCTATTTCCTGCGCAAAGGCAACAACCAGATTGACTACGTGCCCACGGCCGGCTCCCAGGTCATCGAAATCACGGGCTTGCCCAACCTCGACGCCGCCCGCACCTACCGCCTCGCCCAAAACCTGTTTGATGTGACCACCCAGGGCCTGGAAACGGAGCTGAGCGCCGCGCATCAGTTCACGCCCACCACCCGCTTCAACGTCAGTGTGGGCTATACCTACGTGAAGGTAACTAACGCCGAAAACATCGCCTCGCAGTACCTCGCCAACATTGCCCGCCAGGTAATTTCGGGCACGGTCGGCTTCACCACGAAGCGCGTCAATGGCAGCCTGAGTGGCCTCTGGAAGCAGCGCGACGCCTCGGCCGTGGCCGCCATCAGCCGCACCCAAGCCGCCGAGTATATGGTTTTTAACGCCCGCTTGGAGGTGGCCGTGCTGCCGCAGCGCCTGTGGCTCACTAGCCAGGTGCAGAACCTGTTCAATGAGCAATACTCCGATTTGCTGGGTGCCCAAATGCCCAACCGCTGGTTCATGGCCGGCGTGCGCTTGGCCCTGCGGAAGTAGGATAGTGGCTTAGCGCATTCCCTAATTCATTTTCTTTTGAAGGCCCCGATTTGGAACAAATCGGGGCCTTCGCTGTATATTTGCCGTATCAATTCTTTCTCCCAAAGGATTGTTTTTATACAGAGGCGCTGAGAGACAGGCTCAACGACGCGCCGGCAACCATCCGCAACCGCGGGCAAGGTGCCAATTCCTGACCATATAAAAACAAGTTGCCGTGGACGCTGCCAACACCCCCCCCAATCACACCGCCGGTTTTATTGCTGCCCCCGCTCTCATGCGCCGGGCTGGTATGGGCTGTTGTTGCTGTTGTTGGCTGGCTTAGCCTGTCCCGCTTGAATTTCTGCGGGTAGGTGGGCTGTAGCGGAAGCTGATTGCCTCCGCATGCCTGCTTTTTGTGGCCGCTCCGAACGGCTGCATCCTCCTTTTTCTGGGTTGTTTCCGCCTCTGCGCTTTGGTGCTGAGTTGGTTTCGCACGAAGTCTGATTGCTCCAACGCGTCCGTTCAACGGATGGGGCGGGTCCGGAACCGACACGCGAAGACTCCTCGGAAGTAAGCTGCCCCTCAGGTTCAGGGCCAGTTCCGCTCACTCATTTTCTGGAATTATCGTCGCTCTGCCGCCCGCACTGGCTGACGTAATTCCGTCCCTGCTTCAACTCTAATTCATTTCTTTTTTGCTGACTATGTCGCTGACCCCAAAGCCCATTGGCATCTATTTCGAGCACCCCGAATGGTTCAAGCCGCTCTTCGCCGAGCTGGACCGCCGCGGACTGCCCTACGAGAAAATTGACGCCGCCCATCACCTATTCAACCCCGCCGAGCAGGAAAGCGGCTACAGCCTCGTGGTGAACCGCATGAGTTCGTCGGCCTACCTGCGTGGGCACGGGCAGGGCATCTTCCACACGGCCGGCTACGCCACCCACTTGGAGCGCATTGGTACGCGCATCATCAACGGCTCGGCGGCCACGGCCATCGAAACCAACAAGGCGCGGCAACTCTCCCTGTTCGAGTCGCTGGGACTGAAATACCCCAAGTCCTTCGTAATAAACCACGCCTCGCGGGCTGTGGATGCGGCCAAGCAGCTGCGCTTTCCCATTGTGGTGAAGGTGAACATTGGCGGGAGTGGCGCGGGCATCATTCGCTTCGACACGCCCGAAGGCCTGCAAGCCGCCGTGGACAACAACCAGATTGACCTGGGCATCGACCAGACGGCGCTGGTGCAGGAATACGTGACGCCCCGCGGCGGCAATATTCACCGCGTGGAAACGCTGGACGGCAAGTTTCTCTACGCCATGAAGGTGTTCACGACCGGCGAGAGCTTCAACCTGTGCCCGGCCGAAATCTGCCAGATTCCGGAAGAGCAGTCGGTCGAGTTCTGCCTGACCGAAGCGCCCAAGAAAGGCATTCAGGTGGAAGCCTTCACCCCGCCAGCCGAGGTGATTGCCGCCGTGGAGCGCATCGTGGCTGCTGCAAAAATTGACGTGGGCGGCATTGAGTACCTCATCGATGACCGCACCGGCGACGTGCTGTTCTACGACATCAACGCCCTTTCCAACTTCGTGGCAGATGCCGTGAACGTGGTGGGCTTCGACCCCTACGCCCGGTTCGTGGATTACCTGGAGGCCCAGCTGCCGGGTGCTACCGCAACGGCTACCGCTCAACCCGAATTAGCCACCGCTTAAGCTCAACGACATGAAATTTGGATATTGGATGCCCATTTTTGGCGGTTGGCTGCGCAACGTGGAAGACGAGCACATGCCTACCGACTGGAGCTACGTGAAGCAACTGGCGCAGCGTAGCGAGGCCTTGGGTTACGACCTTACGCTCATTGCGGAGCTGTACCTGAACGACATCAAGGGCACCGAGGCGCCCTCCATGGAGGCCTGGAGTACGGCCGCTGCCCTGGCTGCCGTGACCGAGCAGCTGGAAATAATGGTAGCCGTGCGGCCCACTTTCCACAACCCGGCGTTGCTGGCCAAACAGGCCGCCAACATCGACTTGATTGCGCCCGGCCGCTTGTCGCTGAACGTGGTATCGAGCTGGTGGCGCGACGAGGCCACCAAATACGGCCTGCACTTCGAGCAGCACGACGACCGGTACGCCCGCACCCGCGAGTGGCTCGACGTGGTGACAAACGTGTGGAAGCAGGACCATTTCAGCTACGACGGCAAGTACTACCAGGTGGCCGACAACGTGCTGCAGCCCAAACCTGCCAAAGCCCCCTTCCTGTACGCTGGCGGCGAATCGGAAGCGGCCAAGGACTTGATTTCGACCCAGTGCGACGGCTACGTGATGCACGGCGACTCGCCGGAGCAAATCGGGACCCGCATTGCCGACATGCGCCGGCGCCGTGAGCAGAAAGGCTTACCGCCGATGAAATTCGGCGTGGCCGGGTACACCATCGTGCGCGACAACGACCAGGACGTGCAGAAGGAGCTCGACCGCATCACCAACGTGAAGGCGTCGGCTGCGGGCTATGGCAATTACCAGCAGTGGCTGGCTGGTACGCAGCTCGAGCAGCAAGTGTCGCTGCAAGACTACTCGGTGTCGAACCGCGGCCTGCGCACTGGCCTCACCGGCACGCCCGCCCAGATTCAGGACCGCATCGGGGCGTTTGAGCAAGTGGGAGTGGACTTCTTCCTGCTCCAGGCCAGCCCACAGTTGGAGGAAATGGAGCGGTTTTCGGAAGCGGTAATTCAGGTGCTGGCGTAGATTTTTGGGTACCCGAAAAGTCCGGTCATGCTGAGCGCAGCCGAAGCATCTCTCCCGCGAAAAGTAGTTGATTTTACTACTGCGGTAGAGATGCTTCGGCTGCGCTCAGCATGACGTTTATAATCAATAAATCAGATTACTAGTAATAGTGCTGCCACACGTGCCTCTTGGTGCGTCTACATCATTTCATGTTAAAAAAATCATTAGCGCTGCTTCAATTGGAAGCAGCCGAAACGGGGACTAACTCCCTCAAACGTAGCCTCAATGGCATTAGCCTTATTGCCATTGGCATCGGCGTTATCATCGGGGCAGGCCTCTTTTCATTAACCGGCATCGCGGCCGCGAACAATGCAGGCCCCGCGGTTACGCTCTCCTTTATTGTTGCGGCAGTTGGCTGTGCATTCTCCGCGCTGTGCTACGCCGAGTTTGCGGCGCTCGTGCCGGTTTCGGGCAGCGCCTATACCTACTCCTATGCCACCATGGGCGAGCTGTTCGCCTGGATTATTGGCTGGGATTTGGTGCTTGAATACTCGGTAGGAGCGGCCACGGTGGCCATTAGCTGGTCGCAATACCTGGTGAAGTTCCTCGGCAAATACGGCCTGCACATTCCGGCGCAGTTGGTGATGTCGCCCTTTGAATCGGCCAAGCTTGCGGATGGCTCCACGGTATCGGGTTACGTGAACGTGCCGGCCATGCTTATCGTGCTGGCCATCACGGCCATTGTCACGCGGGGTACCAAAGGTTCGGCGTGGTTCAATGCGTTGGTGGTCGCGCTCAAAGTGGCGGTGGTGCTGGTGTTTATCGCCCTGGGGTGGCAATACATCGACCCGGCCAATTACCAGCCCTACATTCCGGCCAACACCGGCGAGTTCGGCGAGTTCGGGCTAAGCGGAATTTTGCGCGGCGCGGGCGTCATCTTCTTCGTTTTCATTGGCTTCGATATTGTGGCCACCATGGCGCAAGAAACCAAGAACCCGCAGCGCAACATGCCCATCGGTATCCTTGGCTCGCTGGCCGTCTGCACCGTGTTGTTCGTGCTATTCGGCCACGTCCTCACCGGCTTGGCCAACTACACGGAGTTCAAAAACAGCGCCGCGCCGGTCGCCATTGCCATTGAAAAAACGCCGTACGCCTGGCTGAGTTCCGCCGTGATTTTGGCCATTCTCATCGGCTACACGTCCGTGATTCTGGTGGATTTGCTGGGGCAGTCGCGGGTGTTTTTCTCCATGTCGAAGGACGGTTTGTTGCCGCCCATTTTCTCCAAGTTGCATCCCAAGTTCAACACGCCTTTGCAGTCCAGCCTGTTGCTGGGTTTATTCATTGCGCTGTTTGCGGGCTTCGTGCCCATCGCCGTAGTGGGCGAAATGACGAGCATCGGCACGCTGCTGGCCTTCGTGATGGTGTGCTTGGGCGTGCTCATCATGCGCCGCACCAACCCCGATGCGCCCCGCCCGTTCCGCACCCCGTGGGTGCCGGTGGTGCCCATCCTGGGCATCGTGGTTTGCGTGGTGATGATGGCCTCCTTGCCCTGGGAAACGTGGTTGCGCCTGATTGTCTGGCTCGCGCTGGGTATGGCCATTTATTTCGGCTACGGCAAGAAGCACAGCAAACTGCGGCTGGCCCAGGTGGCCGAGCAGAAGGCTGAGACACCAGCCTAAATCACCCAAGTAATATTATAAGCCCGTCCAGCAAAGCACACCGCCGCTGGACGGGCTTTGTGCTGCTTGCAAGCCGCCGGTACTTGCTGGCCGGCTAATGGGTTGTCAGCCCATTGGCGTCCAGGTCATCTTTGTCCCGCACGCGGGAAAGGCTGCCTTCCAGGTCCACAATGTTATCGGCCAGGCTGGGGCGCGACGTTGCCGGACGAGCCTTTTCCGCCTGTTTATACACGTCAATGGCTCCGTATTCGTCCAGAATAATCCGGGCGCGTTCGCTCTCGTCATCCGAGCCCGGATTTACGGTGATAACGGCGCTATCGGGGCCACTGGCGGCGATGTGGGCTTCGGCGGCGGCGTTTTCGTTGCCGGTAAACAAGTTGGTGAAGAACCGGACGATGCCTTCTTCAAAAGGCTCAACGGGCGCGCTGCTGGCGGTGTTTCCAGCCAAGTGCTCGGCCCGGAGCGTGGCTTGTGTTGCCAGATTGAGGTTGCTGCGTATGAAGCCAGCGGCCAGCAATTGGTCAATGGCCTGCTGCGCTTCGGGGGCGCTGTTGAATAAGCCGACTACGGTCCGGGCCATGGGGGAGAGACAAGCGTGCATAAGCTTAACGAGCCGCCGAATCCGAGGCCGTTGAGAAAAGTACGGTCTGCCAGAGCCCAAGTTGCGCTAGCATAGTTCCCGCGGGGGCCGGAAAGAACTTCTGCTTTGTGTTTTCTCTGGATGTCACCCCGGTATTCAACAGTTCAGCTGCAATGCAAAATGCCCAAATCTGAACTCCCCGTAAGGGTTAACGTACCTTTTGAGGACTGGAACCGAACGTTTAGGTAAGCCGAACGGTTGGGCCCTGGATTCTCCTACTATTATGATTTCTACAAAGTACCCCGGCCTCATTCCATCCTACGAACACGAGCGGCTGGTGGCATTGCAGCCCTACCAGGTGATGAGTACCCCCGGCCAGGAACTGTTCAACGATTTTGTGAGCATCGTGGCCAAGCTCTTCGACATGCCCATTGCCCTCGTGAGCCTAGTGCGGGCCGAAGACGTGGTATTCATCGGTAATAAGGGCCTGCCCGAAGCCTTGGTAGTTGACCGCGAAGACAGCATGTGCTCGGTGGCGATTCTAAATGACGGCCTCACGGAATTCAAGGATGTGGCCGCCGAGCCCTGCGCCTTGGTAAATCCTCGGGTGGCGCAGCAAATGCACCTGGGTTTTTATGCTGGCCAGGCCCTACGCACGCCAAATGGCCAAGCCGTAGGAAGTCTCTGCATCATCGACCGTCGCCCCCGTGAACTCACTTCCTTGGAGGGCAGCTTGCTCAAAGAGCTGGCCCTTGTGGCTCAGGAGTTGCTGCGCTTGCAAGCTGCCCAAGCGGCCAATCCTACGTTAGTCCCCGAACTGCGCGCTCGGCTAGAAGGCCCCGTGCAGCAGTCCCTCACTCGCCTGACTACGTTGGCTGAGCTGCGCCAGTGGGAATCCTCGGCCGATACCGACGAAGCCCAGCGCTACGTGGAGTCCCGCCTCGACGAGGCCCGGTATTTGGCCCAGACGCTGTATCGCGAACTGCAAGCGGCGCTGACGCACGCGGGGCAATAGCACCGCTCCAATTAAGGCAGCTGGATGAGCCGTGGCTTGGCTCGCTGTATGGTTTCGTTGGTCTTGGCTGTCGGGTAGTCGGGCCTCAGCCGCCGTTGGCCATGCCAATGCGGCCTTTTGCCGAGAGCAGGTTGGTTGCCGCTTGGTTTGGCTCGACTTTGTGCGCCTAAATCAGAACCTTGTGCCATGCCGTGGCACTGAGCCTTGCCATGCACCCCATCACTGTTCCACACCCCGAACTAATACCATCCTTTGAACCCCAACGCCTGGAGGCTTTGCGCCGTTACCAAGTGCTGAGCGTGCCCGGCGAAGAACTATTTAACACGCTGGTGGCCATTGTGGCCCGCCTGTTCAACGTGCCGGTGGCCTTGCTATCGCTGGTGCAGGCTGAAGACGTGCAGTTTGTGGGCAATGCCGGGCTGCCGGGTACTTCGTCGGTGCCCCGCGCCGACAGCTTGTGCTCCGTGGCCATTCTGCAAGACGGCATCACGCTATACGAAGACCTGTTGCTGCGCCCCTGCCACCTCACCACCGATGCTGCGGCCCAGACCTTAAAACTGCAGTTTTACGCCGGTTGCGCGTTGCACACCACCGCTGGCTACCCCATTGGGGCCCTGTGCGTGATGGACCGCCAGCCCCGCCGCTTTTCCATGCCCGAGCGCACCCTGCTCGATAGTCTCGGCCAGGTGGCCATGAGCTTGCTGGATATCCGCTCCGCCTTGGTTTCCGACCCCACGTTGCTGTCCAGCCTGCGCGATATGCTCGACGGGCACGTCAGCCAGTCCCTCGACCGCATCGGCACCCTCGCCGACTTAAGCCAGTGGGAGAGCCCCGATAGCGACGAAGCGCTGGCGTATCAACAGTCTATTCTCGAAGAGGCCACCTACGTCACCCGGCTCATTCAGCAAGAACTGCAGGTCACGCTCAAGCGGTTGGGCCAGTAAGTTGGTGGGCTGGCCGGGGCCGCTGGGCCGTGCCAGCAGTGGCCCCGGGTGCCGGGGCTCGAAAATCGACCTTTTATCCGGTTACCTTTGTTGATTCCCTGCGCCCAAACCCATCGGCGCAGCACCTAAAATCAACTCGAATCCGTGAAGGTTTGTATTGCCGAAAAGCCCAGCGTGGCCCGCGAAATTGCCAACGTGCTGGGCGCCTCCCGCCGCATGGACGGCTATTATGAGGGCAACGGCTATCAGGTTACCTGGACCTTTGGCCACTTCTGCCAGCTCAAGGAGCCCGACGACTACCAGCCCGAGTGGAAGCGCTGGAGCCTGCACAACCTGCCCATGATTCCCGACTCGTTCGGCATCAAGCTCATGCGCCGCGATGAAGGCGTGGTGAAGCAGTTCCACACCATCAAGAAGCTGGTGGACGAGGCCGAGGAAGTCATCAACTGCGGCGATGCCGGGCAGGAAGGGGAGGTGATTCAGCGCTGGGTGCTGATGGAAGCCAAGTGCCGCAAGCCGGTGAAACGGCTCTGGATTTCGTCGCTCACCGAAGAGGCCATTCGCCAAGGCTTTGCCAATCTGCGCGAGGCCAAAGAGTTCGACAAACTCTACCAGGCTGGCAAAAGCCGCGCCGTGGGTGACTGGCTGTTGGGCCTGAATGCGACCCGCCTGTTCACCCTCAAATACACCACCTACCAGGACAAGCAGCTGCTCAGTATCGGCCGGGTGCAAACCCCCACGCTGGCGCTGATGGTGGACCGCTGGCACGAAATTCGGAACTTCAAGCCTGAGCCGTATTGGGTGCTGCGCACCGAATACCGGGGCACCATGTTCAGCCACATTGCCCCGCCCAAGCAAGCTAAAGAAGCCGAAGACGCCCCCGATGAAAAGACCCGCCTCCGCGCGCTGGGCTATTTCGTGACCGAGCAAGAGGCTCAAGAAGCGCTTGAGGCCGTGCGGCCTGTAGCACTGGTTATCACAGGCGTAGAAATTAAAAAAGGCCGGGAGTCACCGCCGCGCTTGTTCGATTTGACTTCGTTGCAGGTGCAGTGCAACAACCAGTTGGGCCTCTCGGCCGAGGACACGCTGAAGATTGTGCAAGGCCTGTATGAGAAGAAAGCGGTGAGCTACCCGCGCGTCGACACCACCTTTCTGCCCGACGACCAGTACCCAAAAATCCCGGGCATTCTGCGGGGCATTGGCTACGACAGCCTGACCGCGCCGCTGCTCGCCGCCAAGATTCCGAAGACGCCCAAGGTGTTCAACAACGCCAAGGTGACCGACCACCACGCCATCATCCCGACTGGCGCGGCGGGCCCCGGCGGGGGCATGGAAAGCAGCGTGTACGACATCATCACGCGGCGCTTCATTGCGGCCTTTTACCCTGACTGCGAGGTGAGCAACACCACCGTGCTGGCCGAGGCCGCCGAGCGCCCGTTCCGGGTGCGCGGCCGGCAGATTCTCAGCCCCGGCTGGCGTGTGGTCTATGGCAACCCCGAGGAGCAGCAGGCGCCGACCCCGGCCCCCGCGCCCAACCAAAAGACCGGCGGTGAAGAGCAGGAAGACGTAGTGAGCACCGTGCTGCCCAGCTTCGTGCAGGGCGAAAGCGGCCCCCACAACCCGCGCCTCGACAGCAAAGTCACGCAGCCGCCCAAGGACTACACCGAAGCCAGCTTGTTGCGCGGCATGGAAACGGCCGGCCGCAACATCGACGACGACGAGTTGCGCCAGGCCATGAAGGAAAACGGCATCGGCCGCCCCAGCACCCGCGCCGCCATCATCGAAACGCTGTTCAAGCGCAACTACATCCGGCGCGAGAAAAAGCGCTTACTTCCAACGCCCACCGGCGTCGAGCTTATCGGCCTCATCCGCAACCCGACACTGAAATCAGCAGAGCTCACCGGCCAGTGGGAGCGGAAGCTGCGCCAGATTGAGAAGGGCGAGTTGTCGTCGGAGCAGTTCCTGGCCGAGCTCACCGGGCTGGTGCGCGAGATGGTGCAGGAGGTGAAAACCGATGGCCGGGGCCGCATGGTGACGTCCGGCAGCGCTGAGCTGGCCATGAGCCAGGGCCAGGCCAATGGAGGCTCGGCATCAGCCGGTAGTAAGGTGCCCGCCGGCCTCACCGGTACGAAAGCGGCCAAGCCTGCTAACGCAGCCGGCACCACCAGCGGTGCCGGCCTGGGCTACTGCCCCATTTGCAAAACGGGCCACGTGCTGCGGGGCAAAACTGCCTTTGGCTGCGCCCGCTTCCGTGAAGGCTGCACGTTCCGCCTGCCCGCCGAAGTGCACGGCAAAAAACTAAGCGACCCGCAAGTGAAAACCCTGCTGGCCAAAGGTCGCACGCCCATCATGAAGGGTTTTGTGGGAGCCGATGGGCAAAAGTTTGATGCCGCCATCGGCCTCGACACTTCCTTTCAGCCCACCCTGCAGCTTGTGGCCGAGCCCAAGCCCGGCGCCACGCCCGATTCCGGCCTGATTCCGTGTCCGGTGTGCAAGCTCGGCACCATGCTCAAGGGCAAAGCGGCCTACGGCTGCTCCCGCTTCCGCGAAGACTGCCAGTTCCGGGTGGCCTTCGAGTGGGGCGGCAAGGCCCTGACCGAGACCCAACTCAAGCAACTGCTGCGTCGGGGCGAAACGAGTGTTATCAAAGGGTTTATATCGGCTAAAACCGGCAATAAGTACGACGCCGCGCTAAAGGTGGAAGAGGGCCGCGTGGTGCCAGTATTCGGTTGATTACTTGCTGTAAAGGTGGCCGTCAAGCCGAGCAAAGTCTAAGCATATCGCACAACTGTTTTGTCATCCTGAGTGAAGCGAAGGCCCTTATCACACCGGAACGAGCCCTTCCAAGGTGAAAATATGCTTCGCAGGCTCAGCTTGACAGATGGCGTGGTATAGCGGTTTAGACTGCGCGGACGCTAAAGGAGCAGGACGGTTTGGAGGCATTGGTTACTCTCCGTATTGTACCAAATTGCGCACCATCCCTTTGAAGATGATGCCGTGAAACGGCAGCACGGCATACCAGTACAGCCGGCCGGCCAGGCCGCGGGGGCGGTAGGCGGCGAGTTGCTCCACGGCGTGTCCGCCGTTGGGCTGGTCCACGATGCGGAACTGCAGCCAGGCTTCGCCGGGCAGCTTCATTTCGGCGTAGAGCAGCAGGCGTCGGCCGGCCTTGTCGGCCACCAGCACGCGCCAGAAATCCAGCGGGTCGCCGGCGCGCAGGCGGCTGGGGGAGCGGCGGCCACGGCGAAGGCCCGGGCCGCCCACGGCCTTGTCCAGGAAGCCCCGGAGTTGCCAGAGCCAGTCGGTTTTGTACCAGCCCCGCTCGCCACCGATGCGCCAGATGTTGTCCAACACCTCCGCTACCGGGCGCCGGAACGGCATGAGCTGGCGGTCGAAGAACATCCCATTCTTGGGAATCTGAATGGCATCCATGTAGTTCTGCCGCATGGTGCCCGAACTCAGGGCGTCGCTCCAACTGCTCACCACTTCGTTCTGCTCGATGCGCTGGAAGGCCAGCGCCAACGCTGCTCGGTAGCTCATGCAGGTGTGGGGAACCACCCCGTCGATGCTTTTGGCCGGGTCGCACACGGTGTCGTTCTTGAGGCTCTCGACCAGGCTTTGGGCAAGGGAAAACGTAGTGCTCGTGACCAAGTAGAGCCACCACGAGGAGAGGCGAGGAGTAAGGACCGGCACGGTCACAATCCAACGCTTATAGCCCCGCTCTGCGGCTAGACCCAGTAGCATTTCGCGGTAGGTTAGCACGTCGGGGCCACCCACGTCAAAGGCTTTGCTGAAGCATGCTTTATTGTCTAAAACTGAGGTCAAGTAAAACATGATGTCGCGAATGCCAATGGGCTGACAACAAGAATTTAGCCATTTCGGCGTGACCATCACCGGTAGCTTCTCAACTAAGTCTCGGATAATCTCAAAAGAGGCCGAACCTGACCCAATAATGATGCTGGCCCGGAGTACGGTAAGCTGGGCTGTGGTGGCTTGGCTCAGGACCGATTCCACCGCCCGGCGGGAGCGTAAGTGCACGCTCAATCCTTGGTCGTTGGCAATGCCGGAGAGGTAAATTATCTGGCGGGCACCAGTCGTATTCAGGTAATCGACGAAGTTGTGCGCCGATTGCTGCTCCAAGTTGAAGAAGTCCTCGCTGTGGCCACTCATGGAGTGCACTAGGTAGTAAGCGGCGTCGATGTCGGTGGGCAGGTCGCTCAGGGTGGCGGGCCGGAGCAGGTCGCCGCTGGCTACCTGCACGCGGGCGCGGAGTGCTTCGGGCAGGGTGTCGGGCAGGGAGAAGCGCCGCGGGTCGCGCACGAGGCACACCACGTCGTGGTCGGCCGCCAGGAGTGGCAGCAGGCGCTGGCCAATATACCCGGTAGCTCCGGTGAGAAGGATTTTCATTTGCTGAAGCGAATGGCAGCCGGTAGTAGTCGTTCTAGACTGAACGGCTAACCCGGCACCTTGTTTAGAAACCGCGCTCAAGAGGCAAGCTCAACTACTGCATCCTCAGCTTCTAATCAGCATCTTTGCCAGCATGAAACACTTCGTCCCACTCCTCGCCACTGGCCTGTTGCTGGCTTCGGCTGCCCACGCCCAAACCAAACTCACGGCACCGCCGCTCAGCCCGTCCACGCACATCCGCCAGAGTTTCTCCACGTCCTTCATCGACCTCACGTACTCGCGCCCGTCGTTGCGGGGCCGGGTGGCATTTGGGGGCCTCGTGCCCAATGGCACGGTGTGGCGCACCGGTGCCAACACCGTGACGAAGGTGCGCTTCGGCGAAGAAGTGAAAATCAACGGCCAAGCGGTGCCCGCCGGCGCCTACGCTCTCCTCACCATCCCCGATGCCAAGGAGTGGACCTTCATTCTGAACCGCGACACTGCTCAGTGGGGGACTTACCAGTATAAACAAGACCTCGACGTGCTGCGCGTGAAGGCCAAGCCCACCAAGCTGGCTGCCCCCGTCGAAACCATGTCGCTAACCGTGGAAAACCTGCGCCCCAACGCCGCCGACCTGGTGGTGAGCTGGGACCGCACCCAAGTGGCTCTGCCCATCACCGCCGACCCCGACCGCATTGTGATGGGCCAGATTGCGGAAGCCATGAAGGGTGAGAAGAAACCCTACATCACCGCCGCACAATACTACTTCAACGCCGGCAAAGACCTCACGCCCGCCATCGGCTGGGTCGATGAATTCATCAAGGCCAATCCCAGTAGCTATTACGGCTACTACTGGAAAGGCAAGCTGCTCCAGAAGCAGGGCAAAAACAAGGAAGCCATTGAAGCCGCCAACAAGTCGTTGGAGTTGGTGAAGACCGATAAGAACGAAGTGTCGAAAGCTGAGTACATCCGTCTCAACCAAGAGGTGCTCGCGGCGGCCGGTAGCAAGAAATAACTTCAACAGGTTCTACTAACTATTCGAAAAGGCCCGGTGCACGATTGCGCCGGGCCTCTTCGATGGTAGTAATTTATTGCGGCTAAACGGGCAGTTTATTTCCCTGCTCCACCAACTGCGTGAAGCTTTTGGCCGCGTTGGTAAACTCGGAGGGGATGAGCATGATGGTGGTTGTGTTGTTGTCGATGCCAATCTCGGAGAGCATTTGCATGCGGCGCAGCTCCAGCGCAATGGGGCTTTCCTCCATCTGTTTGGCGCCCTGCGTGAGCTTGATGCTGGCCTCCAACTCGGCCTCGGCCTTGATGATGCGGGCCCGCTTCTCGCGGATGGCTTCGGCCTCGCGCGCCATGGCCCGCTGCATGGACTCTGGAATCTCCACGTCCTTGATTTCCACTAGCTCAATCTTCACGCCCCAGGATTCCGTGGCCGCATCCACGATTTGCAGCAGCGCAGTGTTGATTTGGGCTCGCTCCCGCAGCACTTCGTCGAGTTGGTGCTGCCCGATGATGTTGCGCAGCGCCGTGACTGCCAGTTGGTACACCGCCTGATTAAAGTTGGCCACCTTGATAATGGCATCGACTGGGTTCACTACCCGGAACCACAGCACGGCGTTCACCTTGATGGTCACGCTGTCCTTCGTGATGGTTTCCTGCTGCTCCAAGTCCACCGTTTTGGTGCGGATGTCAATGGTTTGCTGCCGTTCGATAACCGGGATTATCCAGTACAGTCCCGGCCCCCGCGTGCCCATAAACCGGCCCAGCCGAAACACAATGGCCCGCTCGTATTCCTGCGCAATGCGCAAGCCGGAGAGTAGGATGAGAACAATGATTAGAACAATGAGGAATGGCGACATGACCAGTTCAGGTTAGTGATTTTGGTCGATGTATCGTTGCCGGGAAATATCCATTACAGATGTGTATTGGACGTCAGGGACCAAACACCGGGCGAATATTATCAACAAGCCATTTGTCTTGCTGCCGTACCAGCCGAAACTCTAAATTCGCGCCCTCGCGTAAATCCTCAGGTTTTGGCAGTTGCGCAAAAAATACGAGTGCTGTGTCGCCATTGATGGTAACGGCGGGCTTGGTGCGGCGCAGCTTTTCCAAATCGGCATCTGGGTCTTGCGAGAAAACTACCCGGTCGTAGTTGAGTCCCTGTGGTGGGCCAGCCCATTGCCGCAAGGCCTGCATCACGCTGTCAGCTTTCCGTATTTCCTCGCGTTCATTCGCTACGTAGTTCACTGACAAAAAACCGCTTGATTTGAACGGCTGCAAATACTCCTCAGCAACCTTGAAATCAACCTTGTAGACATCCGTCGTATCGCCATCGTCACTCAACCAAGCGGGCACTAAAGGCATGCTGCCCAGAGCTTCTTTCTGGCCGCTGTACCACGTAAGAAAATGTTGCACAACTGCGTCAGGACTAGTCGCCTGATTAGCTTTAGCAGAGGGCTTTGCTGCCTCTTGCCTGGTCGCATCAAAGGAACAAGAAGCCACTGTTGCGGCCAAGGTGAGGCCCAGCAAAACCAGCGCGATTTTCATCAATTTACCTGCCGTAAAGAATGTGCCCTACCGCCCCACTACCGGCAGCACGGGCACGCTCTCGTGCCCGGCCGCGTCCACGCTGGCCACGCCGAAAATGAAGTTGTCCTTGCTGATGTCTAGGTTGGCCGTGAGGCCAGTCATGGGTATGCGCTGCTGCCACTGGGGGGCACTGGTTTCGCGCACCAGCACCACGTAGCCGGCGGGCTTCGGGCCAGTGGCGGGCGCCTCCCAGCGCAACTCGGTGCGGTTGGTGAGGTTGGCGGTGAGTACCTCCACCTTGGCGGGTGCGGCCGGGGCCAGGGCCAGACTGGCCATGGTGGCGAGGTTCACGCCGGCGTTGCGGCGCAGGTAGGCAAAGTCCACGCCCTCAATCACGTCGCCGTAAGCGCGGCCTTTTTCGGTGCGGAGGTCCTGGTGCTGGTGGGTGTAGTCCTCGTTCATCTCGGTGAACCGGACGGCCGGAAAGCCCTGCTGGTTGAAGGGCGTGTGGTCGCCGCCCCGCAGGAAGCGGTCGGGGCGATATTCCAGTACCACCTCGTGGCCTTTACCGTACTGCTTGGCCACGCGCTGGGTGTAGCGCGCCAGTTGCCGGCTGATGCCGTCGTTCTCATTGCTCAGCTGCCGGCGCACGCGGGCCTGTTCGGGCGTTTCGTTTGCTGGCACGCCTTCGCTGAATACGCGCAAGTGCTTGTCGTCGTTAATCACCGGGTCAAAACCGTGCGAGTTGCCCACAATGTCATTGTTGAGCATGGCAATCAGGTTCCAATTTTCCTTCTTGGCGCGGGCGGCCAAGTGGCCGGAGCCATAAAGGCCCTGCTCTTCACCCTGCACAGCCACAAATTTGAGGGTGCAGGGAAATTTCTGGCCGGCCAGTACGCGGGCCAACTCCATCACCAGCACAGTGCCGGAGCCGTCGTCGTTGGCACCGGGTGCGTCGGCGGTGGCGTTCATCACGTCGCTCACCCGCGAGTCGATGTGGCCGCTTACCAGAATGATGCGGGTGTCGGTAGGGTCGGTGCCGGGCAGGGTGGCCAGCACGTTGGCCATCAGCACG
Source organism: Hymenobacter jeongseonensis (assembly GCF_015694725.1). Classification (GTDB taxonomy): domain Bacteria; phylum Bacteroidota; class Bacteroidia; order Cytophagales; family Hymenobacteraceae; genus Hymenobacter; species Hymenobacter jeongseonensis. The sequence continues at coordinate 277,710 of NZ_JADQDQ010000003.1, forward strand.
GGCTTGTTGATGCGGCGGCCATCGGGCTTGATGGTGAAGGTGTCCATCTCGACGGTCATGCGGCCGCCGCCGGCTTTGCTGTACTTCAGAAACTCGTCGCGCACGTAGTTGCGGGCCGCGCCAATGCCCCGCTTGGGATTATCCGTCTCGCTCAGCGTGTGGCGGGTGCCAAAAGAAACCAACTTGCGAATGTCGGCTTCCAGGTTTTTAGCCGAAATTTCCTCGACCAGTTTTTGAATGCGCGGGTCGGCGGCGGGAAGCAGCGGGCCGGGTTTGGTTTGGGCGAGGGCGGCAAATGGTGCCAGGAGCAGGAGCGTAGCGAGTTTCATGTGGGAAAGGTAGGGCGAGAAGCGAGTTGGCACCAAGCGGAAGGGCAGGTGTGCCAAAATCATGTAGCGAGAAACAGGCTGTATCAAAATAGAACGTCATGCTGAGCTTGTTGAACCATCTCGCGTGTAGTCACTAATCTTAATGATTGGTTTACTACCACACGCGAGATGCTTCGACAAGCTCAGCATGACGTTCTTGGGAGGGCGGGACTTATTAACTTACCCAGCCTTATAAAAAGGCTCAATCGTGCGGAAATAGGGATTCACGCCCTCTTCCGAATTCATATCCAGCAACATCAAATCAACGAATTGATAAGCATCGGTTTGGCCTTGCAGCACGGGTCCGAGCTCCTGCATGAAGCTGGGGTCGGGGCTGTTGCTCACAAACGCCAGCAGCAGGCGCGGTACATCGGGGTTGTCGGCTAACTGCATCTGGGCCAGGTAAGCGGCTTCGATGTGGGAGTGAGTAGCGGCCCAGGCTGCAATGGCATCGGCCACGGCGGTGGGGTTTTCGGCGGGCTGGCTCAGGAGCACTTGGGCATCGCCCCCGGCGGGGGACAGCGGGCCGGTGAGCTGCCCGGCTAACAGGGCCGCAAGCTCGTCCTTGGGCAGCAGCTTGCCGGCAGGCGAGAACGGATTCAGAACGCAGTCCTGGCCCTGCACCATGTTGAAAAACGCGTGGCCCGGCAGGCGCACGTAGCTCACGGTGCCGTTATCAACGCCGCCATCGGTGAGGCGGGGGACGGAGGAGAAGACGGGCAGCTTGCCATCGGACAGAATCTGCAGCTGGATTTCCTGGCCTTCGGTGAGCACCACTTCGCCCTCGTTTATGCCTTCCATGGGCGCCAGAATCATCAGGATTTCCTCCTGCAACAAGGCTTGGTAGAACGCCGGACGGGCGTTTTCGTCGGTGGCGGCCAGCAGCAGGAGCTGCTCGAGCACGTTCTCGGGCTCGAATGGAAACGGCTCGGGCTCCGGCATTTGGAACGTAGGCACGGGCGCTACCGGCTCGGGTGGCGCCGTGAACTTAGCCCCCTGGTAGCGAGGGCCGCCAGCGGGCTTTTCGGCCGCTGGGGTGGGCGCCCCGGGAGTAGCGGGAGCGGAAGTGGCCGGCTTGTTGTCGGCGGGTTTGTTTTTCAGAAAGTCGAGCAGGCCCATAAAGCAATAAAATGTCGAGTGGATTGGGAGTGCAATCTACGGCAGAAACCGGGTTGGAAAGGGAGTAAAAGGCAGTAAGCTGGCTTTTAAATGCACTGGGTTGAGAATATTTAAAGCCAATTGAACCGTCATGCTGAGCAGAATCGAAGCATCTCTACCACGCAACGAATGCACTTCATGCAACGAAGCGGTAAACATGCTTCGACTCCGCTCAGCATGACGACGTGTTTTGCTCAATCGGGGCACCTACTTGCAAGCCGCGAGCTGTTCTTCCACTTCGCGGATGGTGCGCGGTTTGGATTTGTTGCCCCAGTTGTTCTCGATGTAGTTCAGCAAGTTGGTGAGCTGAGCGGGGCTCATGCCTTTCTCGCCGGGCATCACGTTGTGGTAGCGGATGCCGTTTACCACAATGGGCTCGTTTTGACCGTTGCGGAGCAAGCAGGGCAGTTCGGCCCGGTGCAGAGCAAGGTAGTCGGCGCCCGCCAGCGGCGGAATCAGGCGCGCCAGGCCCTGGCCCTGGTCGCCGTGGCAGCTTGAGCAGTGCTGCGTGTACAGCCGCTCGCCCTGGTTTTTGTTGCTGCTGAAGCAGGCAGGCAGCGAAACTGCCAGCACCGAACAGCTTAAAAGAAAACGAAATTTGAGCCTCATTTACTGACGGGCCACGGCCGGCTTGCGCGTATCCATCTCCGCCAGCAGAATGGGAAGCTCGGCCATTAGGCGCTCGACTTCCTTGGGGTTGAGGCTATCATAGAGCCCGCGAATGTGGCCTTGGTCATCTACGAGGGCGAAGGTGCCGTTGTGGGCAAACCCGCCGGGCGCCTGCTTGTCGGGCTCGGCGGCCGTGTAGTAGGCGCGGGCCAGCAAGAACACGGAGTCTTTGGCGGCGGGCTCGCCCTTGGCGCCGGTGGTGGCAAAGTGCCAGTTGCGGGCCGCGCCCATGCCCAGGCGGTCGGCGTAGTCGCGCAACACCGGAATGGAATCGTGGGCCGGGTCGATGGTGTGCGAAAGGAAAGCCAAGCGCGGGTCTTTGCCATACTTGGCGTACACCTTCAACAGCTCGCCCTGCATTTTGGGGCAGATGCCGGGGCAGGTGGCAAAAAAGAAATCGGCGATGTAGGCCTTTCCGGCAAAGGTCTGGTTGGTAATAACTTCACCTGCCTGGTTAGTGAGCCGAAACGCCGGCACCCTGGCAAACACCGTATCGGCGGGGCCGCCGTCGGCGCGGGGCCGCACGTCGCGTTCGCCCAAAATGGGCAGGCGGACAGCGGTATCGGGACTGGTACAGGCCGTGACAAGAGCAGCCGCCAAAGCGGGCAGCAGAAAAAGACGTTTCAGCATGACTTATTTAGAAGGAGTAGCCGCCGAAGCCGGAGCGGCTGGCAGTTGCTGGATAAACAAGGTTGCCGAGTCTATCGTTGCGCGAAATTGCCGGCTCACCCCAGCCAGCACTTGCTGTTGCTGCTGGAAATAGGCCAAACGAGCCGATGGCGTGGCCGTGGAATCGGGGGCGCGGTACTGGTGCATCCAGTCCATCATGGCCGCATCGGCGGCAGCCAGCCCGCGTAGGTAGGGCCCGGAAGCCGGTGCCTTGGCCGCATTTATTTTGGCTTTGAGCGAATACAACTGGTCCATTTTAGCCATCAACGAATCGTGGCGCGCCATAACGGCCATTTCGGCTGCCGTGGCAGGCGAGGGGGCGCCTTGCTCGGCAATAGGTTTGTTGGGCGAGGAGCAAGCCGCTAGAAAGGCGATAGCGCTTACCACTGAAACCAAGCGGGATTTGGAGAGAATATTCACGCTGCAAAGGTACGCCGAGGCCCGGAGCCCACCATCGAAAATTGTCTTCATTATGCGAGGCAAGTGGGATGGGTTTGAGTAGCACTCTACAGAAAGATTTTGCCCCTTGAAGTTTTGAATTGGCGATTAGCCTAGCGCAACTGGACAAATCAAATGGCAGGTCTCGCCGGTTGCTACGGATTGTGCGTAGCATACAAACGCTACTTCCCTCTATTCACCAACTCACCATATACGTATGAAAACTCGTCAACTGGGACGCTCCGGCCTCACCGTTTCCGCCCTGGGCCTCGGCTGCATGGGCATGTCCGATTTCTACGGCGGGCAGGACGATGCCGAAAGCACCCGCACCCTGCACCGCGCCGTGGAACTGGGCGTCACTTTCTTCGATACTGCTGACATGTACGGCCCTTTCAAAAACGAAGAGCTGCTGGGCCGGGCCTTCAAAGGCAAACGCCAAGGCTTAGTATTAGCCACCAAATTCGGCATCGAGCGTGACCCCAACGACCCCACCAAGCGCGGTATCAATGGCCGGCCGGAATATGTAAAATCTGCCTGCGAAGCCAGCCTTAAACGCCTCGGCACCGATTACATCGACCTGTACTACCAGCACCGCGTGGACCCCAGCACGCCCATTGAAGAAACCGTGGGGGCTATGGCCCGCCTGGTAGAAGAAGGCAAAGTGCGCCACCTGGGCCTCAGCGAAGCGGCGCCCGCCACCCTGCGCCGGGCCGTGGCTGTGCACCCCATCGCCGCCCTGCAAACCGAGTATTCGCTGTGGAGCCGGGAGCCCGAAGACGAAATTCTGCCCACCATCCGCGAGTTGGGCGTGGGCTTCGTGCCCTATTCGCCTTTGGGCCGAGGGTTCCTGACCGGGCAAATCCAGAAGTTTGAGGATTTGGAAGCGGATGATTACCGCCGCCACACGCCGCGTTTCCAAGGCGAGAATTTCCAGAAAAATCTTGACCTCGTGGCCCGCATCAAAGACTTGGCCGGCCAAAAGCATTGCACCGCTAGTCAACTGGCCCTGGCGTGGGTGCTGGCCCAAGGCGAAGACGTGGTGCCGATTCCGGGCACCAAGCGCGTGAAGTACTTGGAAGAAAACCTGGGTGCTTTGGAGGTTGACTTGTCGGCCGATGAACTGGCGCAACTCGATGAAATTGCTCCCAAAGGCAAGGCCGCCGCGGGCCTGCGCTACCCCGCCGCCATGATGGGCTCCGTGAATGGCTAAGTGCCAGCAAACCGTTCATTGCGAGGAAGATTTCCAGCGCAGTGAACGGTTTTACGAGGGCAGCAGGTCAATCCAACCGTCTTCGCTGACCACCACGGCCAGCGCAGGGTACTTGCTGCTGTTCACATAACGCAGGGCCGAATTATACCGCGAGCCCCGTGAGGAGTCGCCCTTCTCCGTCGCCAGACCGTCGAGAATGGCGCCGATGGCGTGGCACATGCCGTTGGGCTCAATGAGCACGGCCCCGTCGATGTTGGTGACGAGGCGCAGCACGGAAGGCGTCATGATGCGCGGCACCACCCGAAAGCACTGCCGGGTAAGGCGCAGGGCTTCTTTGGCCGCGCCGGTGCTGATGACCAGAATGGTGCCGGTGGGCTGGGTGGTGGCTTTTTGGGCCAAATCCCACAGGTAATCAATGCTGTCGAGCGAGAGGTTGGGGAAAACGATGCGGGCCGTGCGGGCAAAGTTGTCGGCCGCTACCTGGCCTTGCGGCAGGCGCGGGGTGTTGCTCACCACACGCATCAGCACGTGGCCGGCGTGGCTCATTTCCCAGCTGTAGTGGTTGGTGAAGTGCACCGTGACCAGCGGTTCGTATTGGCCATCGGACTCGGGTACGAGCTGGCCCAACCCAAACACGTGCGAGGCATCCGAAATCAGGGCCGTGTGGCCTTCGCTGAGTTCGAGCAGCTTGCGGATGGAACGGTGGTCGCGCATGGGCACGGGCGTTTCCAAAGTCAGCACCGGCACAATGGCCGGGTGCAGGCGGCGGCTCACCAGCATGGTGCCCACGCCCTCGTCGCCCTCGTGGCGTAGGGCGGCCACGCCGTTGCAGGCATCGTAGAGGCCGTGGGTGCCGGCCGGCGCCACGCGCAGCATGAGGCGGCGGCCAGCCGAGCGCAACAGTTCGTTGTAGTCGCGGTCAAGCACGGGCTGGTCGTTGTCAACCGTATCGGCTTCACGCAGGGCGCGGTTGCAATCGTGTAGAAACTCAATTACAGCCGCGTGAGGCAGGTTGGTAGGGCGGCCGGCGGTTGATTTCGGCAGGTTATAATACGCATCGTAGCAATCGGCCGAAAGCTGCAGCACCACCGTTACGAGGTAGCCCTGCAGGCTCACGGGCACGGCACAAAACGAGCGCCGGTTTTCGTGGCGCGACGTGGCCAAGGATTGCAGCGTCGATTCGGTGGCCCGGCACACGAGTTCGTACCAGTGGTGCTTGGCGAGGCGGTCGTGGTCGTTGGGGTGCAGGTGGTACACACTTCCCTGCGGGCCCGTGTCGGTTTCCAGCGTGGCAGCCTTGCTCTTGACGTCCTTAAAATCGAGCGGGGAATAACGCGTGGTCGCGGGCTCAACAATCACGGCGCCGGGTTCGTCCGGCTCCTTCGACGAAGCAAAGCCGAGCAAAAAAACTTCGGGCCGCAGGTTGCGGTCCAGCAAATTGAAAATACCCTCAGCGAAGAGCTGAGCAGAGACGCGAAACAGACTTTGGTGTTCCCACATGGGCAATTAGAGGACGGCCGAACCCTGTTGCAGGTGCGACTTCGTACCGAACTACGGAAAAAAGCACGGCATAGTGGCAACGCCAAACAAATTTCCTCGTTCGGGGCTTCCTCTACTCCTCACAAAGTTGTAACTTCGGGACATCTGGCGCCCGCCTACCTGCCTCGCCCTCACCACCGCTCCACGCGCAAGCCTATGCTCTTCGTCGACATGCTTTTTGTGATGGTGGTGGCCATCTCCTTCATCCCCATTCTGACCGGCTACTGCGCGCACAGCCGCGGCCGGTCGTTCTGGTTGTGGTTTGTGCTGGGGTGGGTGCTGCCCTTGGTTTCGTTCTTCCTGCTCTTCGCCCTCATTGCCCGCGACGAACTGAACCCCGGCCGCCGGCTGTTGGGCGAAGCCAAACAAATTTTGCGCGAAGCCGAAGAAGCCGCGGCCCGAATCCGGGCCGAGAAGTAAGCGCTAGCCGTTTTCATTCAACGCCTGCTGCCACGCCAGCACACCCTGGGCCACCCACGCCCCCGTACTGAAGCAGCCCTGCAGCAAATAGCCGCCCGTGGGCGCCTCCCAATCCAGCATTTCGCCCGCCACGAACGTGCCCGGCCGCTGCCGCAGCATGAGTTGCTCGTTCACGGACGAAAACGCTATGCCGCCGGCCGTGGAAATGGCCTCATCAAGCGGGCGCAGGCCCTCTACTGTAATCGGTACAGCCATCAACAGCGCCGCCAAAGCCTCCGGGGGCAGCGTGGCAACTTCGGGCTGTACTTCCCGCAATAAAGTGGGTACCGGCGGCCCGAGGTGCAGGGTTTTGCGCAGAAAATCGGGCAGGGAGGCCCCTGGGCGCCGCAGTTGTAGCTTATTAAGCAGGGCCGGGGCCGAGAGGTCGGGCTTGAGATTGAGGTGCAGCACGGCCGGCCCACCATTGGCCAGCGCGGCGCGGAGCTGGGGGGTGAGGGCGTACACGGGCGTGCCTTCCACCCCGTATTCGGTCAGCATTATTTCGCCGCGCACGGCCGGTCCATCGTTCACGCGCAGAGCTATGTTCTTGAGAGGCGCCCGGCCCGTTTTCTCTTTAAAAAAAGGCGACCACGCCACCTCCGCGCCGCAGTTGGCCGGAGCAAAGGGCATGACGGGTACGCCGGTATCCCGCAACATCGGCACCCAGGCACCATCGGAGCCGGTTTTGGCCCAACTACCGCCGCCCAGCGCCAGCACAGTAGCGACGGGTTCTACCTCGAACTCGCGGCGGGTATCGGGGCCCTGGCTCTCATCGCGCAGGCGCAAGCCCGTGCTTCCCACAAAGCCCAGCCAGCGGTGCCGGGTATAAATCTCCACCCCCAAATCGCGGAGTTTGGTGAGCCAAGCGCGCAGCACCTCGGCCGGTTTGTGAGCTGCCACCGGAAAAATGCGCCCGCTGGTTCCCACAAACGTCTCAATGCCCAAGCCGGCAGCCCACGCTCGCAATGCAGCCGGCGAGAAGTGGTTGAGCAAGTCCAGGAATCGGGGCTCTTCCGGGCCGTAGCGGCTGGCAAAACGGGCCAGGTCCTCGGCATTGCTCAGGTTGAAGCCGCCGTGCCCGGCCACCAGAAACTTGCGCCCCACCGTGGCCTGCGCTTCGTACACCCGCACCCGGCAGCCGGCTTCGGCCAGACGCTGGGCCGCTAGCAGCCCCGCGGGGCCGCCGCCCACTACGGCTATAAAAGACGGATTATCGGATGATTTTTCGGCCACAGCCAGTGCATGCAAAGTTTGCAAAGTACGGTTGCCAGTGCGGAACCGCACTTAATAAGGCAAGTGCTGGCCGTTGATAAAAATCAGCTTCGTTACGCCTCGCTTTCCAAAATCAGTTGCCGGCGGTAGCGGGCCAGAATGGCGGACTTCAAGATGAAGCCGAGGTAGCGTCCGTCCTCCTCGCACACGGGCAGGGCCCAGGCACCGTAGCGGTCCAGCATGGACAGGGTGTGCTCCAGGTCATCGTTGGGCCCTACCACGGCCGGGGCGGGCTTCATCAGTTCGCTCACTTTGGTGGTGGTGTAGTGGGCATCGTCGAAGAGAGCATCGCGCACCATGTCGAGGCTGACCACGCCCAGGAGCCGGCCTCCGGCGGCCACTACCGGAAACAGGTTGCGCGAAGAGTGGCGGAAAATATCGACCAACTCGCCCAAGGTGGTGTTGGGCCGCACGGGAATAAAATCGGTTTCCAGGAGCTTGCGCGGGTCAAGCTGGGCCAGCAGGCCGCGGTCGCGGTTGGCGTACACGTCCACGCCCCGGGCTGTGAGCTTGCGCGTGTACACGGAGTAGGGCTCGAAGTATTTGGTGATGAGGTAGGAGGAGCTGCTCACCAACATCAGCGGCACAAACAGGGCGTAGCCGCCCGTGATTTCGGCAATGAGGAAGATGGCCGTGAGTGGCGCGTGGATGACGCCCGCCAGCGTGCCTGCCATGCCCAGCACTACAAAATGCACCTCGGGAATGTAAATCAGGCCACTCAAATTGATGAGTCGGGCAAAGAAAAAGCCGGCCAGCGCCCCCGCAAACAGCGAGGAACCGAACATGCCGCCGTTGCCGCCGCTGCCCACCGTGATGCTGGTGGCCACCACTTTCAGCAACATACTAAACAGCACCAGCACCAACAGCAGCCAAGGATTATTATCCTTGTAAACCGAGAAAATACTGCCGTCGGTGAGGTGCTCGGCATGGCCGTTGAGCAGGAGTTCTACGGTATTGTAACCCTCGCCGTAGAGGGTGGGGAACAGGAAAATGAGGACGCCCAGCGCCGTGCCGCCGAATAGCACCTTGCGCCAGTTCAGGCCCGGCCACCGGTCAAAAAAGCGTTCGAACCAATGGTAGGTCCGAATCATGTAAACCGAGAAAAACGCCGTGAACAAACCCAGCAAAATATAGAACGGCACGGCATCGACCGGCCAGCTGGTGGTGATGAGCACGAAGGGCTGCCCCTCGTACAGCGCTTTGGAAATAACCGTGGCCGTGGCCGACGAAATCAAGAGCGGGATGAAATACTGCGCCGGCAGCTCCAGCAGAATGGTTTCGACGGCGAACAGCACCCCCGCGATGGGCGAGTTGAAGATGGCGGCCACACCCGCCGCCGCGCCGCAGCCGGTGAGCAGGCGCCGGCGCCGCCGGTCCACGTGCAGCACCCGGCCAATGTTGGAGCCCAATGCCGCACCGGTCACGGAAATCGGGGCCTCGGTGCCGGCCGAGCCGCCGAAGCTCACCGTGAGAAAGGCCGTAATCATCTGGGAATACAGCTTGGACCGTGGCACCACGCTGTTTTCCCGGGCTGTACTGTAGATAATGGGCCCAATGCCCCGGCCCAGCTGCCCGCCCAGCAAATACTTTGTGACCAGCACCGTGAGCGTGATGCCGATGATGGGGTAAATCGACAAGGCAAACACCCGCTGCGGTTCCGAAATGGAGCCTTGCAGCAATTTGACCTGCTCTCGGATGGCCGTTTTTAATAAGACCGCTGCCAAACCAGCCCCCAGCCCCACGATGATGCTGAGGAAAATCATGTACATCCGCTCGCTGACGTGGCGGGCCCGCCAGACGAGCAGCGGACGCAACAATCGGTGAACGGCGTGATGGGGCATGAGCTATAACGGTAGGGGAACGCAGTAGCAGCAACGCAAAGGGGAAGCTAGCAGATTTCGGCTTAGAAAGAAAAGCTCGTTGGGCCTGCCAAAAATCACGCCGAACCGGTCGGCGGGCTTCTGCTTTATTACAATTCCATAATGTCCTCGTTCCAGAGGGTGGGCTCGGCTTCGATGAATTCGTTCATCATGTCCACGCACTCCTGCAAGTTGAGGTCCACCACTTCCACGCCGTGGCTTTCGAGGAAAGCGCGCGACTCGCCGAATGTGCGCGACTCGCCCACCATCACCTTCGGGATTTTGAACTGCACAATGGTGCCGGCGCACATGTAGCAGGGCATGAGCGTGGTGTAAATGACGGTGTCGCGGTAGGTGCGCTGGCGGCCGGCGTTCGTGAGGCAGTCCATCTCGCCGTGCTTGATGGCGGAGTCCTCCTGCACACGCTTGTTGTGGCCCCGGCCCACAATTTTGCCGTCGCGGATGAGCACCGAGCCGATGGGAATGCCTCCTTGCGAGCGGCCCAGGCGGGCTTCGTCGATGGCGGCTTGCATAAATTCGTCTTTCTGGGGCTGGTCAGTCATGGGGCGGGTGGGATTTAGCGGGCGCAAATGCCGCGGTAGGGGCAATGCTCGCATTTCTTGAAATCGTCGGTTTTGCGAATGGGCTCCGTAGGGTCCAGAATTCGCAGCACAATTTTACTCACTAATTCCTCGGAAACCCGGACAAAATCCTCGCCCTCGGGCGTGAGAAAATTTAAATCCGCCGACAGCAGGCCTTTGTCGAGGTTGCGCATCGAAACGATGGCCGTGTTTTCAGTTTCGCGCTTTTCGGTGCTGGCCAGCATGAGGCGGTAGAGCCAGAGCTGGCGCACTTTGTCGGCGCTGGAGGTGGCTTCCCAGAGCAGGCGCTCGGTGGCTTCGGCGGGGGTGAGTTTGCCGCGATTGGTCAGGTTGAGGTCGTTGGCTTCGACGAGGCCGGTTTTGTAGTCCACCACGCGCAGGCGGCCGTCGGGCAGTTGGTCTACCCGGTCGGCTTTGCCGAATAGGCGCACGGCCAGCTTGCCCGAGCCGGGCACGTCGACAAACACAGTGGCGGCCAGGTCTTTTTCCAGGCTAAACAGGCGCAGGGGCAGGCCCTCGGTCTGCTCCAATCCTTCGAGGTAGCGCGAAATGAGGCGTATTGCCACTTGGCCGTACACGTGGTTCAGTCCTTCGTCGGGGCGGGCGTGCTTTTCGGTTTCTTCCTGCCGCAGGGCCTTGCGCACTTCTTCGGGTACCTGCTTCAGCAGTTCGGGAATATCGGCGGAGGTGATGGGTCGGGCGTCCTGCTCGAAGGGCCGCAACAGGTTTTCGAGCGCCGTGTGCACCATGGTGCCGAAGCTGCCAGCTTCCAGCGTTTCCTCCACCGCGTCGTTTTCCTGAAAGCGGGCCACTTTGGAAAAGTAAAACCTCAACGAGCAGGCCAGGAAATCGTTGAGGCGCGAAGGCGAAATGTTGCGTTCCAACACGCCGCGCAGGGCAGCGAGCATCTCCTCGTCTTTTTCCAGAATGAGGTCGCCTTCGTAGGGGTCGACGCCTACTTCGGTTTCTGGCCCTGCTACCGAAACGCTCAGGTCTTCCAATACCATCTGCGGGTTTTGGGGCAGCAGGTCGTTCTGCAATTGCAGCAGGAACCGGCTGCGCTCGCCGCTTTTCATGCCCTCGGCGCCGGGCAGCACGTGCACCAAGTCGACGCGCTGGGTGCGCTGCAGCAGCCGCCAGAAATTGTAGGCCGTGATGGCCTCGGCGTCGGCGTAGGTAGGCAGCTTGAACTCCTGCAACACGTCGTAGGGAAACAGCGACTGCGACTTTTTGGGCGCCGGCAGCACGCCCTCGTTGCAGCTGAGAATGATGACGTGGTCGAAGTCCAAGGCCCGCGTTTCGAGCAAACCCATCACCTGCACATCGGCCAGAGGCTCGCCCGAAAAGGGCAGGCGTGTGCGGCCCATCTGCTCGTACAGAAACCGCCGGAACGAGCGCACCGACAGGCGCTGCTCACGGCAATCAAACGCCGAATCGAGCTGCTTGACCAGCGTGTAGAACAGGTACAGGTACTCGGCGCCCAGGCTGGCTTCCTTATCCGTATCGGCTTTTTCGGCGGCGTACACCTGGCGCAGCAGGTCGATGACGGTGTAGCAGGCCGCGATGATGTCGTCGCAGTTGTCCCAGGTCTTAAACAACGCCTCGATGAGCGGGTGGTGCGACCCCAGTTTCAGCAGCTCGCTGGCGGGCAGGAGCACGGCGTTGAGGCGCACGATTTCACGGCAAATCTGGTCGAGCAGGCCGTGGTACTGGGGCTGGTCGCCCTGCTGGTCCTGCCACTGCTGGTAGCGGCGCAGAAACGGGTGACTCAGCAGCTTGCTGACCGCCAAATGGTGGTAGCGCGGCACCCCGTAACCGGTTTCGGCGCTGCCTTCCCGGATGCCGGTCAGGTGCACCTCAAACAGCAAATCGACGAGGTTGAACAACGGCGTGGCTTGGAAGCTCAGGCCCATGGTCACGTTGTAGTCGGGCACCTCGTCGGGCGGCAGGCCGTGGAGCACGGGCAAGAGCAGGGTTTCGTCGGGCAGCACCACGGCCACGGTGGCGTCGGGGTACTGGCGGCGGGCTTCGGCCAGGAGTTGGCCGGCCAGCTTGCCTTGCATGCTGGGGTTGGCCACGCCGAGGTAGCGCACGTGGCGGGGCTGGCCGCGCAGCCATTCCACGCCGCCGCCGAAGTTTTCCAGCGGCAAATTCCAGTTTTTGAGGTAGCGGCGCAGGTGCTGGCCGGCGCGGTTGGGCGAGGCTTCTTCGAGGTAAAACGGGTCGCCGTCGAAGCGCACTTCGGCCCGGCCGGCCGTCATCAGCAAGCGAATGAGCTTCTCCTCGGCCTTCGACAAATTACCCAGTCCCACGAACACGTGGCGGGCTACCTCGGCCCCTGCGGGGTCTTCGAGGCGCTTTTCCAGCTTTTCCACGGCCAGGCGGTAGGCCAGGCCGGGGTAGGCGAGGTGGTTGGCTTTCATGCGCCGCTGCAGTTCGCGGTACACCTTTTCGAGTTGGTCCCAGAAGCTGAAGGAGTGGGCGGCGGCTTTGCTTTTCTCGGGCAGGGCTTCCAGATTCCAGCGCTCCAGGGCCTTGGCCTGGCTCAGGTATTCGAACACTTTGCGAGTGGGCGCCAGGTTTTGGTCGAGGTTCGAAAAGTCGCTCAGCAGGAGCCCGGCCCAGCCCACAAAGCGGTCGAAATCGAGGCTGGTATCGATGTGCTTAAGAATGTCGAACAGCAGCAATTGCAGCGCAATGGGCTCCTCTACCTGCACACCCGCCAGCTCCACCATGTAGTCTTCCATGGCGGCCACGCGGGGCGCCCACAGCGGCGCGCCTCCCGGCAGGGCCAGGGCCAGCTCATTTTTCAGGTACACCACGGCGCGGCGCGTGGGCACCACCACCACGATGTCGGACAGCTCATCGAGCGGGCCGGAGCCGTAGCGGTCCAGCAGCTCGCGGGCGGTGGCGGCCAGGAATGAAACAGAGGCCGCAGGCGGCGCAACGGTGGCAGGAGCGGGGTAGGAAGTGGGCTGAACTGGCATTGCGGTAAAGATACCGTGGCAGCACGAAGCGGGGCGCGCGGGGCCGGGCCAGGGCGCGCCTCCGCTTCGTGCTAGCTCCGGGGAACCTCCATCCAGGGCTCGGGTTCGCCGTTGGCCACAAATTCCTGCAGCAACTCCAGGAGCTCGGGGCGGGTGTGGGGGCGGGGCACGAGCAGGCCGGGTACATCGGGCGGCACGTTGCAGAGCAGGTTGCGCAAGTCCACGGCCGTGGCAATGCGGAAGCCCATGGTCCAGTCGGCAAAGCTGCGTTGCAGGCAGGGGCCGTCGGCAATCACCCGGCAGTTGTAGTGGCGCGGGTCGGCCACGATGCGGTTGAAGTACAGGTCGCGCACCACGCTCTGCTCGCCCTCCAGCACTTGCATAAAGCGCCCGTCGGGCGTGTAGAGCAGCACGCCGGTGATGTGATGGACGCGGTTAAAGTCCCGCGCTTGGTGGAGCAGGGCCAGCAGTTCCGGCTGCTCGAAGGGCACCAGCGCCTGGCTCTGGTATATGAGTTGGTACAGCCCCATAGCGCAATTACCAAAAGGTGGAGAAAAAGACCTGAGCCAAGCCTTAAATGGCCTATTCTGCGGCACGGCCCTTGAAGAGGCAACATCAATAAGGCCTAGCAAGTTACAAAATTTGTGACGCTTCCACCGCCCGTTGTGCATTAGCTAAACCGTGCTGGCGGCGCAACTGCTTGGGATTCGTGGGCGAAGGCCAAAGGGAAATAGGGGATTTCCGTCGCGGCGTTGCCGGTAGCATATTGGCCCGGCGCCGCCCAATTTAAAAAATGGGCCATTGGCGTTTCCTTTGCCCCTCCACCTTTTCCCCTGACCCATGCGTTTACCTCTCCTCTATTTGCTGGCGGCGGCGCTGCTGGCTCTCGGCGCCCACGCCCAAACCACGCCGCTGCCCGACACCGCCCGCGTGGCTACGCCGCCCGCGCCGCCGCTGTGGCGCAAGTCGGGCAAAACCGGCCTCGGCCTCAACGAGTCGCTGCTGAGCAGCAACTGGCGCGGCGGCGGCGTCAACACCATCGGCTTCAACGCCCTGGCCAACCTCAAGGCCAACCGCAAGCTCGGCATCCACAGCTTCGACAACGAAGCCGACTTCCTCTTCGCCTTTTCCGAAACCCGGGGCCTGGGCTACCGCAAGGGCCAGGACCGCCTGTACCTCGACACCAAATACGGCCGCGATATCAGCTCCGATTGGAACATGTTCACCTCACTCAACCTGCTCACCCAGTTCGCTGGCGGCTTTAAGTACGACGAGGACGCCCTCGGCAACGACCGCGCCCGGCAGGTGTCCAGCTTCTTTGCACCGGCCTTCATCACCGCCGCCTATGGCTTCGAGTACCACCCCAATCCCACGTTTCGGGTGCGTTTTGCGCCCTTTGCGCCCCGCCTCACGGTGGTGAACCGCGCCGAGCGGTTCGTGGAAGTCCTCGGCGACAAGCCCTACGGCGTGAACCCCGGCCACAGCACCCGCTGGGAAATTCTGGCCGCCCAAATCCTGGCCGAATACGACAAAAACCTCAGCCCCACCGTGGCCTTCAAGGCCCGCTACGTCCTTTTCGCCAACTACGAAAACTTCAACGGCCAGGAAATTGACCACCGCCTCGACCTCGCCCTCACCGCCAAAGTGGGCAAATTCGTGAACGTGGCCCTCAACGGCATCGCCCTCTACGACTTCGACCAGGACCGGGGCGTGCAGTACTCCCAGGGCCTCAACATCGGCATCGCTTACGCTTTCCAGAACTTCGTGGACGAGAAGAAGTAGGGCGGCGCTAGTGCCTAGCAAAGAGAAGCCTCAACTTCACTTTAACAGCGTGACGCGCAGGTAAGCATATTGTTGCTTTTTGCGTTCGGCAGCGGTTAGTGGCCGGTTTAGCTTTTCGTTTTTTGCGACTTCCGACATCGGCAGAATCTTCAGCAGGAAAAGGTCGTCGCTCACCCAGGCAATGCCTTCCGGCAACCACTTTAGCTGGGCAATGGTGAAGCTTTTTTGCAGCTTGCCTCCCAGGTTACGATACACTTCGACTCCGTTTGGCGCGCCTTCATAGGGGTAGCCTTGGTACAAGGCAGCTAGCCGCTTCAGGGCGGGGCTCCCAACCGGGGCACCTTGCAGCGTGTCTAGTTTGCCAGTTTTGCGGTCAACCAGCAAGTAGGTTGCGCCCTCGTAATGGCCGGCATGGAGCACGTATTTGTGAAGGGCGTCGATTTTGCCCACGTACGACAATTCGTTGGTCTCTTCTTCAAAAGCGCTGGGCTTGCTGGTCAGGACCTTCGTTGTATTGTTTGCCAGTTTCAGCCGCAACGCGTAATACTTGACTTGTTCCTTGGGGTCGCCATATTGGTAAATCATGGATTTCGTCTGCCGGCGTAGCGTATCGGTCGGCGCTAGCGGCGTGATGGTCTTCCGCTGGCGAGCCAAAGCCGCTTCAAACTCCTGCCGCGAGGCGGGGCCCATCGTGTAGGCTGGCCTAGCGGGACGTCGGCCGGCGGGTGCCTGCTTTGCTATTGGTGGCCCGCTTGCAACGTTCGTCTTTTCCCGGAGCACCCCGCGAACGAGGGGGTTAGGTTGGGCTTGCGTTGGAAAAAACACCGCCGAACCAGTGCAGCACAGTGCCCCGAGAGCGGTAACGGCTCCAAAAAAGCGGCGGAAAGTTGCATGGGTAAGGTTGCATTGTTCCTTCATGGTAGCCGACGTTTCGCCCGTATGTGGCCTAGAGCCCGGCGCTTAGCAAATGTAGGGGACCTCATTCTCTCCATCCCGCCCTCTACTCTACGACTTCGACCAGGACCGGGGCGTGCAGTACTCCCAGGGTCTCAATATCGGCATCGCCTACGCCTTCCAAAACTTCGTGGACGAGAAGAAGTAGGGCAGGAGTAATTTCAGTAAGATGGAATAGTGCAACAAATGTGTCAGTAATTTATGTTTCTGAAGGTACTGGCACTGTTTCTGAGCCTACTGGCACCCAAACGAAGCCCACTGGCGCGGTAGCCGGGCGCACTGGCGCCCAAGCGGAGCTTACGGGCAGGGTTGCCGCCGCTACTGGCCGTGAAGCGGCCCCTACGAGATGGGAAGCGGGGCCTATTGGCTATCCCGGCGCAACGGCGCGGCGGCAGGTGAATGCTTAAGAATAGAATTATATAAAATTTATTGGTCAGCTTGCGGCATCTCCTGATTTTCAGGGGAAGGCGGCCAGGCCTGCTGGTGAGTAAACCCATTTTCTACCGTGAAACAAGAAGCCGTTACCGCCAAATATCCCATGTCGCAGGGCGACCTGTTGCTCACCTGCCACACCAAAGCCGAGTTTATGACCCGCGACGCGGCCGCCTTTGCCACGCGTGGCGTGCAAGCGGCCCGCCTCACCGCCTTCGAAACCCAAACCAACGCCGCCGGAAACCTGCCCAGCGACGAGCAACTCGACTACCAGAAGCAGGCCCTCACGGCCGCCGCCACCGCCCAGCGCGCCGTGGTAGAAAGCGGCATGGCCACCGTGATGAGCCAAGTGGCCATTGTGCACAACGACCGCAGCCCCGCCTACAAAGCCTTCGGCAGCGCCGGCCTCTACGGCGCCAGCGAAGGCGACTTTTACGTGGACATGGGCCACCTCCTGGACTGGGCCACCGCCCACGCTGCCGACTACGCCGCCCAGGGCCTCACGCCCGCCCAACTCACTGCCCTCGCCGCCGACAACGAACAATACCTGGCCGCCCTCAAGGCCCAGCGCTTGGCCATCAGCAGCCGCAGCGCCACCACCCAAACCCGCCAAATCACCCTCAACACACTGTATGATGAGTTGGCCGCCCTCTGCGGCATCGGCCAGGGCCTGTTCAAGCAAACCGACGTGAGCAAATACGACGACTATGTAATTGCGCCGAGTGTGCAGCCGGCGGCGCCGGTGGTGCCGCCCGTGGGGTAGTGAAAAAAATCAGAATTAATAAGAAGCAAAAAAGCGCCGGAGCCCACAGGCTCCGGCGCTTTTTTGCTTCTTTGGCAATGGTAATTAAATTATTTACAAACCAGGAGTGAACCGGTCAAAAGACTGCCAGTACTTATCCTTATAGATTTCATAGGTCAGTTCTTGCTTGCCCGAGTATTTTTTTGCGATGCTGAATAACACTGTTGAAGGTTTTCTAAATTCTTTGCAGGCAAAATATATAGTTCTGATGCCATTGGTGGTTTCTCTGCCAACATTCAGGTATCCGTCAGCATCTTTGAGTTCCAACGTAATATCATCTTCTAGTTGATTTAATAGCTCGTAATCATCTGTGTTAGGCATTCCATTGTTTTCTACTCCATCGTAGGGCAGTTCAACTCGTAATATCCAAGGGTGGGATGGTTTGCCATCCCATTCGAGCAAGTCGGTATTAATAATAGCTAGCAATCGGTTGCCGCTTTCTAATTCTGCAGTTAAAGAAGAATGAGAATCATTTTCAGTGTTGTGCCTTACGCCTTGATACTTTTCAATGAACTCGTTTTCTCTCCATAATAGATATGCTTTTAACTTTTCTATTGGTATTAGTTCTTCTGTTACGCCCGTATTTCCGACGACTTTAGAATTGTCAATTGAAGTTGCAAAATTTAATTCACCCAAGAAGTTTTCTAAAAAAATAAATACGCCTTGCGTTATTATGGATTCGTCAGCTTCCAAGAAAGCATTGTAAACAATTGTTACATCAACCTCATCTGGGCAGGAAGAAATCTTATTCGAATAAAAGCTCAGAGAATCGGCATCGATTGCGTATCCGGCGATTTCAATACTTACACTTGTTATATCCGACGCTGGTTTGAGCGCAGTGAACAGCCAGCCGTCGATTTTAGGGGCCCTGCTAACAAGCTCTTCTACGAAAGGTATATTCTTCACATCCCCATCGGCGGTGAAAACTAATTCTACTCTGTCGTCGTCAGATATTCCTGTCAGAAAATAGAAGCCTTCTTTTATTTCCTGTAGCTTCGGTGAAAGCTTATCAAAAAAAGTTTTTCAATAGCGGTGCCTTCCCTCACAGCTTTAGCGAAATCCTTTTCATGTTTTTGAAACCAATTCCAGAATGTTTCATTTGGTCCAAGGTTATCTCCCTTGTTGCCAAGTATTTTTTTTATAAAGTTCATCAGGTATATAATAAGGATACGGGAAATGATATGATAGGCTTGCTCTACCGTAGCGCGTAAATCCGCTCGATAATTTCCACCACTTTCAGGCCTTCCAGTGCATTAGTAGTGGCGGAGCTGCGCTGCTGTACAGTGTCCACCACGTTGTCGATAACCTGCACGTGGTTGGCGGCGGAGCCCTGGAAGGCGCCGTAGTTGTTGGCGGGGTTGGTGGCGGGCAAATCCGGTAGGGTGTAGTCTTCGAGGTGGCAGTACTCCACTTTGTCCATGTACTGGCCGGCGATGCGCAGGCTGCCACGTTCGGCCACCACGGTGAGGCTGCTCTCGAGGTTTCGGTCCCACACGGCGGTGCTGTAGCTGAGGGTGCCGCTGCCGCCGCGCACGAGGTCGAAGGTGACGAGGCCGCTGTCCTCAAACTCAGTCAGGCCGGCGTGGGTGAAGTCGCGGAACCGGGCCGTGAGGTTGGTAACGTCGCCGAATACCCAGTACAGCAAATCGACGAAATGGCTGAACTGGGTGAAGAGGGTGCCACCGTCCAGGGCCTGAGTGCCTTTCCAGCCGCCGGGGCGGTAGTAGCGGGCGTCGCGGTTCCAGAAGCAGTTGAGCTGCACTAGAAACACCTGGCCCAGGCGGCCCTCGTCCACAATTTGCTTGAGCCAGGCGGCGGGCGGGGAGTAGCGGTTTTGCATCACCCCGAAGGCCAGCTTGCCGGTTTGCTGGGCCGTGTGCACGATGGTGTCGGCATCGGCGGTGCTCAGGGCAATGGGCTTTTCGATGACCACGTGCAAGCCGTGACGCAGGCTGGCTACCGCTTGCGGGGCGTGGCAGCCGTTGGGCGTGGCCACGGTGAGGACGTCGGCGGCAGGGCCGCTGTTCAGGAAATCTTCGAGCGAAGGAAAGAAGGGCACGCCGGGAAATTCGACGGCTAATTCAGGTTGCAGCTCGGGGCGCACGTCAATCAGCGCCACTACTTCGGCCCCGGTGTGCCGGGAAACGAGGGCGGCGTGGCGCCGGCCAATGTGGCCCACCCCGCAAATGGCGAAGCGGACGGAATCAACGGGGGTACTCATCAATGCGGAAGGAGGATAGCCAACAAAAGTAGCCCCAACGCTACCCCTGACCAGCGGTTAGGCTGCCTAGCCCAATGATAATTGCGAGATAAACAATTACGCCCACCGGAAACAGACTTATCAGCAAAACGAGGATGCTAGTGAGGGACGACACGGACTGTCCGCGTTTCCGGCGGTAAACCAACCCCGCTTGCCACCCGGCGAAAGGCAGGCTGTACAGAACGGCCACAATCGCCGCAAACAAGACGGCGCTATCTCCGGTGGCTTCAAGCGCTGCGTTACTGTAGAAACTTGAATACCACAGCCAGCCGGTCAGGCCCAGAAAAGCCCCGGCTACCAGCAGCTGCACAAGTAAATACCGGCCTTCTTGGTAATTCCTCCAGCGTTCCATGAATCTCGATTTGGGCGTTAATCAGTAGCAGTAGAATCTATGTAAAAACTACCATTGCAGCAAAGAGCCATTCCAGTAAAGAGGAAGCCTTGCTTCGACCAGCTCAGCAGGACGTTCCGTGACGTTCAAAGTATTTTTCAGATAGGCCTTAAATGCCGCTCCTCTCCCCAACGTAACCCAGCCAGCTAAGGCCGCTACACAAACTGTTTTATGATTTCAATAATGTATTCCTGCTGCTCCGGCGCCAGCAGCGGGTGAATGGGGAGCGACAGCACAGCGCCACACAGCCGCTCTGCTACCGGAAACTGCCCCGCCCGATAGCCCAGATAGGCATAAGCGGCCTGCGCATGCACCGGCAGCGGGTAATAGACAATACTCGGAATGCCGCAGCGCCTTAGGAAATGCTGCAAGTCATCGCGGCGGCCGGCTTCCTCCAGCGTGACGGTGTATTGATGAAAAACGTGGGTGCTGCGCGGGTCGCGAGCCGGAATACGCACGCCCGAAATAGTAGCCAGCGCTGCATCGTAGCGGGCAGCCACGGCCTGGCGGGCGGCGGTGGCGGCGGGCAAGTGCCGCAGCTTCACCCGCAGCAGGGCCGCTTGCAGCGTGTCGAGGCGGGAATTGAGGCCGATGTGCTGGTGGTGATATTTCTGGCTCTGGCCGTGGTTGGCCAGCTGCTGGAGCAGGGCGGCGCGGGCCGGGTCGCGGGTGAGCAGGGCGCCGCCATCGCCCATTGCGCCGAGGTTTTTGGAGGGGAAAAACGACGTGGTGCCCACCTCGCCCACGGTGCCAGCAAAGACGGTTTCACCATCGGCAAACCGGAACGTGGCGCCGATGGCCTGGGCATTGTCTTCAATCAAAGCCACGCCATGTTGGGAGGAAATACGGCGCAGTGCTTCCAAATCGGCACATTGCCCAAACAAATGCACAGCCATGATGGCCCCGGTGCGCGGCGTGATGGCCGCTTCTACCGCGGCCGGGTCCACGTTGAACGTATCGGGGCAAACATCGACGAGCACGGGGCGCAGCCCGAGCAGGGCCGCGGCTTCCAGTGTGGCCACGTAGGTGAAGGCCGGCACGATGACTTCGGCTCCGGCGGGCAACCGCAGGCTCATCAGGGCCAGGGTTAGGGCGTCGGTGCCGTTGGCACAGGGCACCACGGTGGCCCCGCCCAAGTACGTACCCAGCTCCGCCGCAAACGCCCTCACGGCCGGCCCCTGAATGAACGCCGCGTCGGCGAAGGTTTGCTGCACGGCCTCATCGAGCTCCGCCTGGATGCGGGCGTGTTCGGCGCGCAAGTCCAGCAAGTAAATAGGAGTGGAGGGCGCGGGTAAAATGGACACGGTGGAAAGACAAATCAAGGCGGGCCTCAAAGATAGAAGCCCGCACGTACCGGCTCCGTTGCAGCTAAGATTAACGCGTCTGTACCGAAGGAGAAGCGCGTTTCGGCCGACGGCGCTGCACAACCCGCCATCGAAACCCTGCGTTAAGGGACGCATTAGGCCACCTTACAATTAAATAAGTGCGCCTTTGCATATTTCCTCTTACACCCGAAACAACCTCTGCATCATGCTTAGAAGATATTTCACCCTCCACACCCTGGCCGCCCTGCTCTTAGTGGGCGGTGGCGCCTTTACCCAAACCAGCTGCACGTCGACTGAGAAGAAGGAAGTAGTGGTAGAAAGGGACCAAGCCTATAACGACTTCGAAACCTTCGTTTCGCAAACCGAAGCCAATGCCGCCGCCGTCGCCAGCGAGGCCGAAGCCGATTATGAAAGCGAAACCACGCAGCTCAAGGCTGACTACGACGCCAAAGTGGCGGCCATAGACCGCTACACGGCCGACTACGACGAAAACCGCCGCCAGGAAATCGAGAAGCTCCGCACCCGCTACTCCACCGCCATCGCACAGCGCGAAAGCACTTGGGCCAACCGCGCCAGTGCGGGCGCTGCCACCACGGCCGCTCCCCTGAAAGTGGGCAAGTACTACAAGCCCACGCAACCCGCCACCCAGCTCACAGCCGCCAATGCCCGCGCTACTTACGAGGCTTTTGTGCAGAATGTGAAGCAGAACGAAGAGCGGTACGACCTCGACGATTGGCGCTACATCAACGCCGAATGGCGCGCGTTGGACGAAGCCTACGACAAAATCAAAGGCGACATTCCGGCCAATGACTTAGCCGAGATTCAGAAGGAAAAGCTGAAGTACGCCGCCTTCAAATCGTGGGATAAAACCCAGGGCCGGGCGGCCCAGGGCGCCAATGCGGTCAGCAATGAGGCGCAGGAAGTAAAGGTTGAAACGGCCGACGAGCGCAGCAAAGTTGGCCAGGCCGTGAGCAACACCGCTTCCGATGTGAAGCAGGCCGGCAAGAAAGCCGGTGGCGCCGTGAAGGACGTCTTCGACGGCAAAGACGACAAGAAAGACTAATTCCCAGGAATTAGGACGGTTGAAAAGCCGGTTTCCGGGCCTCGTGCCGGAAACCGGCTTTTTGCGTTGTTAGTAAGAGGAGAACTAGTCTGAGTATGATGTAAGGCCCAAATCTGATTTATGCAGCAACTGCTAAATCTGGACTAAAAACCAGTAAAGCTTCAGCAAATCGAACTGACGCAGGCGGGGCTGGCGGGAAAGCAAATTGCGGCGTAGCGCCGGCGCCAGCGCCTGGAGGGCAAACCGAGTGGCGGGCAGCAGCCCAAGCCGTTGCAGCCGCCGAACCGTTTGCAGTAGGCGGGAATCTTGGTCCAGTTGTTCGGTGCGGTAGAGTTGGGCCAGGTTATGCACGGCTTGCTCGCTCTTTTGCAGGAACACAGCCACAGGCTCCAATCCGGCGTGCAGAACGGGGTTGTCGAGGTGAATTATCGGAATTTTTGCCTTCGCCAACGCTGCGCCAAACCGCGTGTCTTCGTGCCCGTACCCATTTAACCCCTCATCCAGCGGAAACCGGGCCATGATGTCGGCGTGCAGCAGCGCATTGTTGATGGTGAGCTGGGCGTGGGGAGCCTGCTGGCGCACCGCCGCCGGCCGCTCTTCCCGTTCCCGGCCATAGCGCCAGCGCAGGTAGAGCGCGGCATCAGCGGGCGGAGCAGGGGCGTAGCTGGTGCCGCCTATCAGCACCGGGGCGCGGTGGCGGGCCGCTGCGTAGCGCGCCAGAAACTGCGCATCGGGCAGCAAGCTGTCGTTGTCCAGCAGCAACAACCATTCTTGCCGGGTAGAGGCTGCCGCCAACTGGTTGCGAATGGCGGCGCGGCCCACGTTCTGCGGTAATTCCTGGTAGTGCACTCCCTGCCGGTTGGCCAGCGGCCGGTTCAGCGTTCGGAATTGCTCTTGAGAGCCGTCATCGAACAGAATTATTTCGACTGGCCCCGACCAGTCGGCTTGCTGCGCCAACAGTGCTTCTACCAAGGCATTGACATCCCAATTGAATACCGGAATTAAGACCGAAAGCCCAGACGTCATATTAATTATGAATTAATAACGCGCAACCGGTAATTAATTACTGCGGCTTTGCGGGGCCGCTAGCGGGTTTTGGCCGAATCTAATAATTCGCCGTCCTTGCACGTGAGCACGCGGTGCGGATATTTTTCAATTAATTGAAAATTGTGCGTCGCCATTAAAATAGCGGTGCCGGAATTATTTATTTCGCCGAACAACTGCATGATGCTGGCCGACACGTCGGGGTCGAGGTTGCCCGTGGGTTCGTCGGCGAGCAGAAGCACGGGCTCATTTAGCATGGCCCGGGCGATAACGACGCGTTGCTGCTCGCCGCCCGAAAGGCGGTGCGGCATGCGGTTGGCGGCGCCGTTGAGGCCCACTTGGGTCAGCACGTCGCTGATGCGCTGTTGCTTTTTAGCCTTGCCCTTCCAACCCGTCGCGTTGAGGACAAACATCAGGTTTTCGGCCACCGAACGGTCAGACAGCAGCTGAAAATCCTGAAACACGATGCCCAACCGCCGGCGCAGATACGGCACTTTGCTGGCCGATAATTTCGGTAGCGGAAAGCCGGCCACCGTGCCCATGCCGCTTTGCAAGGGCAAATCGGCATACAGTGTTTTCAGCAGCGACGACTTGCCGGAACCCGTGCGGCCCACCAAGTAGACAAAAGCGCTTTTCTCGAGCGAAAACGTCACTCCCTGCAATACCGCTTGCTGCTCTTGCATAATGGTGGCATCGTGCAGCTCAATAACGTTTTCGGACATAGGAACTCCAATATTTAGTGAAGCCTCGTTTGCGTTGCTCCAACAATTATCGTTTAACCAAATTTCAATTACCGTGGGCCCTACAAATTCAAGGGCCGCAGCTTGCCAAACTCTAATTCTGAGATTACCGCTGCCAGTTCGGTCTCCTTGCCCTCGAGGCCGTAGCGGTGCAAATCCTTCAGCGGCCGGTCGGCCCGAAAGTAGGCAATGAGCACAAACGCTTCGTCCCGCAGCTGAATGTAATCGGGGATTTTAGCCTTGCCTTTTACTTTGATGATGTACATTTTTCGGGTTGTGAGGTAAAAGTCGGGAGTTATGAGTTGGGATTATGAGTGCTCGGCAAACCGGGTACGAACTCATAACTCCTGACTTTTAACTCATAACTCAATTACGAGTTAACCTTCTTGTGGTCGGCCAGGAAAGTAGCCAGGCCTTGGTCCGTGAGCGGGTGCTTGAGCAAGGCGGTGATGACGTTGAGCGGGCAGGTCACCACATCGGCGCCAATCTCGGCGCACTGAATGAGGTGCGGCACGTGGCGTACCGAGGCCGCCAGTACTTCGGTGGGGTAGCCGTAGTTGCTGAAAATCTGCACGATTTGCTCAATCAACTGCAAGCCGTCGTGCCCGATGTCGTCCAAACGGCCCACGAAAGGCGACACGTAAGTCGCACCGGCTTTGGCGGCCAGCAACGCCTGACCGGCCGTGAAAATCAGCGTGCAGTTGGTTTTAATGCCTTTATCCGAGAAGTACTTGATGGCTTTGATGCCGTCCTTAATCATGGGCACTTTCACCACGATGTTGGGGTGCAGCTCGGCCAGCGCTTCGCCTTCGCGGATGATGCCTTCGTAATCGGTGGCAATGACTTCGGCCGACACGTCGCCGCTCACCAACTCGCAAATTTGACGGTAGTGCGCCATCACATTGTCCATGCCGCGGATGCCTTCCTTGGCCATCAGCGACGGGTTGGTGGTTACGCCGTCGAGCACGCCCAGCTCTACTGCTTCGCGAATGTCGTTGAGGTTGGCGGTGTCAATGAAGAATTTCATGAATGGGGCGGTTGGCGGTTGGCTAGTTGCGGTAAGGGCTTATTCACCTGAAGGCCATCTGCTCCGGGCCAATGGCGGGGAACGAAAAGCGAGCAAAGGCAAAAAAGAATCGGCCCCAAAGCTACTCATTGGGCCGCCATAATGCGGAACAGAGCAGCGCCGGGGCCGACACGAAAGGGCAAAAAAAAGCAAGCCAAAATCGCACCGCTACAACCACTTACCCTTGCTACCTTCCGGTCCTGGGGGAGTTCAGCGGGAGCTGGTCGTTCTGACTTGCCGTTGCAAAGGTAATCACAGATTACTGGGATTTTCTAGGAGTCATTGGGTTTTTGTGGCGGACTGTGGCCTCAGCGCGGCGGTTTTGCGGGCTAACCGGTTGATTTCAGACATCCTACCTGGGCTGGACTTCGTGGCTAAAAAATGCCCCTGGTAAGGGTGTTGTCTATAAAAACCAGCGAATGCGCCGCCAATTCGCATAATTCCGTGAGTAGCTTTGCGGCATGGAACGACTTATCATTCTGGATTTCGGCTCGCAGTACACGCAATTGATAGCCCGGCGCATCCGCGAGCTGCACGTGTTTTGCGAAATTCATCCCTACACCCACGCCCCGAACCTCGTTCTGACCGACGATATTCGGGGCGTTGTTCTTTCCGGCTCGCCCTGTTCGGTGCGGGAGGAAGGCGCCCCCAACCCCGACCTGAGCCACTTGCTGGGCCACGTGCCCGTGCTGGGCGTGTGCTACGGCGCGCAGCTGCTGGCCCAGCAGGGCGGCGGCGACGTCACGCCGGCCACCATCCGCGAATACGGCCGCGCCCGCCTAGCCGAGCTCAACGACGAGTCGCCGCTGCTGCAAGGCATGCACGCGGGCTCACAGGTGTGGATGTCGCACGGCGACACCATCCAAACGCTGCCCAGCGGCTACGACATCATTGCCAGCACCCCCGAAGTGGCGGTGGCTGCCTTCAAAATTCAAGGTCAGGACACCTACGGCATCCAGTTTCACCCCGAGGTGACGCACTCCACTCAAGGCAAGCAGCTGCTGTCCAATTTCGTGGTCAACATCTGCCAGTGCGCCCAAACCTGGACGCCCGACCACTTCGTGGATTCGGCCGTGCTGGCTCTGCAGCATACCATTGGGCCCGACGACCAAGTGATTCTGGGCCTCTCCGGCGGCGTCGATTCCAGCGTAGCGGCCCTGCTGCTGCACCGCGCCATCGGGCCGCGGCTGCACGGCATTTTCGTGGATAACGGGCTGCTGCGCAAAGACGAGTTTGAGACCGTGCTGAAAGCCTACGAAGGTCTGGGCCTGAACGTGACCGGCGTGCGCGCCGCGCCCGAGTTCTACGCCGCGCTCACGGGCCTATCTGACCCGGAAGCCAAGCGCAAAGCCATTGGCCGCACCTTTATCGAGGTGTTCGACCGCGAGGCGCACAAAGTGGAAGGTGCCGCCTGGCTGGCCCAGGGCACTATTTATCCCGATGTGATTGAATCGGTTTCGGTGCACGGCTCCTCGGTTACTATCAAGAGCCACCACAACGTGGGCGGCCTGCCCGACGACATGAACCTGAAAGTGGTGGAGCCGCTGCGCATGCTTTTCAAAGATGAAGTGCGGGAAGTAGGCGCCGCGCTGGGCTTGCCCGGCGAGATTCTTAACCGCCACCCGTTCCCTGGCCCGGGCTTGGGCATCCGCATTCTCGGCGACATCACTCCCGAAAAAGTAGACCTCTTGCAGCGCGCCGATGCGGTGTTTATCAACCTACTAAAGGAGCATGACCTCTACTCGCACGTGTGGCAAGCGGGTGCCATGCTGCTGCCCGTGCAAAGCGTGGGCGTGATGGGCGACGAGCGCACCTACGAGCGGGTAGTAGCCCTGCGCGCCGTGACCAGCGTGGACGGCATGACCGCCGACTGGGCCCACCTGCCCTATGAGTTTCTGGCCGAAGTGAGCAACAAAATCATCAACCAAGTTCGCGGCATCAACCGCGTGGTATATGATATTTCGAGCAAGCCCCCGGCTACGATTGAGTGGGAGTAGCGTAGCTCTCTGACTATTTTTTGAACGTCATGCTGAGCGTAGCCGAAGCATCTCTACCGGGCAAGTAATCCATTTACTATTGCGGTAGAGATGCTTCGGCTACGCTCAGCATGACGTTCTACTTTTACGGTCATACCCTGACAATTCCTGTAAATAATGCGCTTTCATTGCCTGCAACACTTGCTCAATGAGGGGCCCGGCCACGCTGCTGAGTGGTTGTTGGCTAATGGCCATTCGCTCACATTTACGCGCTTTTTCGAGCCGAATCCGACACTGCCTGAATTGAGTGAATTCGATGGACTCCTAATTTTGGGTGGGGCCATGAGTGTGCACGACGAAGCCGCTTTTCCCTGGCTGGTAGAGGAAAAAGCTTTTATCCGAGAAGTACTGCGGGCGGGCAAAGTGACGCTGGCTATTTGCTTAGGCGCACAGCTAGTAGCCGAGGCTCTCGGCGCGGAAGTTCGGCCCAACCACGAGCCAGAAATTGGCTTCTGGACCGTGCGCTTTTCAGCTAAGGCGCTCGAACACCCGTTGCTGCGCGGCTGGCCTGAAAAAGCGGCCGTGTTGCACTGGCATTTGGATACGTTCACGGTGCCGCCGGGTGCCATTCGGGTCGGCATGTCGGCGGGCTGCGCCACGCAGGGTTTTGTGTGGGGCGACGGCATCATCGGCCTGCAATTTCACCCCGAAATGACGGTGGAAATGGTGGAGCTACTCATCGAGTTCGAAGGCCACGAAACTGCTGAGGAACAGCAGTTCGTGCAAACCGCCGAGCAGATTCGCGCCAAGCTAAAATCGGTGTGGAAAGGGCGCAAGCTCTTGGAGTCGCTGCTGGCTAACTTGGTAGCGGTGCACGAAGGCGAACTGGATTTGCTGGATAGTTAAAACCCTTTGGGCAGCTCAATTCCTTTGATTGTTTTGTAGAGACTGAGTGCGTTTTGGTCGGTCATGCCCGCCACGAAATCGGTGAGCAGCAGGATTTTTTCATAAGCAGCAACCCCGGCCTGCTTTCCTTCGGCCCGAAATTGCTCCGGTAGCAACAGCAGGAGCTTGCGGCTGCGGTGCCCGTGGCTTGCGTCAAAAACGGCGCACAGGAAGGCATCGAGCAAGCCGCCGAGCACTTCGAAGCCGGCCGCTTCAATCTCCAGAACGGGGCGGCTGCGGTAGAGTTTTTCAATGCTCAGGCGCTGCACTTCCTGCAAATCGGCCCAGCAGACTAACTCTTTGATAAGCGGCTGGTCGTACTCGCCGCGCAGGATGGCGGGAGCATGCTTGGCAAACAGAGTGGCGATTTCGGCTACCAGCTTGCCGATGAGGCGGGCGCGGATGTAGCCCAGTTCCTCGCGCCAGTCGTGCCACTGCACGCTGCCCACGCGCCCGGCCGGGTCGTTAAGCATCTTTTTGAGGAGCGGCAACCCGACTTCGGGGGCAATCAGGCCCAGCTTCAGGCCGTCTTCGAAATCGATGATGCGGTAGCACAAATCGTCGGCCGCTTCGACCAGAAAGGCCAGGGGGTGGCGGTGGTAAAAACCACTGTCGGCATCTTTGGGCAGCAGCCCCAGCTCGGTGGCTACGTGCTGGAAACGGGCGCTTTCGGTTTGGAAATGACCGTATTTCTTTTCCGACGCGCCGCCTTTTTTGAGGCTTTCCGCCACGAGGCTGGGCTTGGGGTATTTGGTGAAGGCGCCCAGCGTGGCATACGTCAGGCCCAGGCCGGCCGTGCCGGTGCTGTGGGCCGCATACGTGTGCGTGAGAATGCGGAAGCCGGCCGCGTTGCCTTCAAAGTGCTGCAAATCGGCAACTTCGGCGGCCGTCAGATTCTCCAAATAGGGCTCGGCGGCCGCGCTGGCAAAATAGCTGCTGATGGCGTCCTCGCCGGAGTGCCCAAACGGCGGATTGCCAATGTCGTGGGCCAGACAAGCAGCCGCCACGATGTCGCCGCAGTCCTGGTCGAAATTCGGCAGCAGCTGGGCCAAGTCAGCGTCGGTTTCCAGCAATTGCCGGGCCGCCAGCCGGCCCAAGGAGCGGCCCACCACGGCCGTTTCGAGCGAGTGGGTGAGGCGGGTGTGCACGAAGTCGGTTTCGGGCAGGGGCATCACCTGGGTTTTGCGCTGCAGGCGCCGGAACGCAGAGCTGAACACCACCCGGTCGTAATCGGCCACAAAGGCGCCCCGGACCAACGTTGCACTCGGCGGCGGCAGCTGCTGGTCGGGGAAGCGGCGTTGCGAGAGCAGACGAGGCCAGAGCATGGAATCCATTCGGGTGTGGCTGGGAGGATAAGCGAAGCGTAAAAATCAGGTACTGCAAAGCGGCTACTGGGCCAACTTATCGCCCAACAGCTTGAAAGGATTGGCTTCGTTGAGGTTCAATACGAAGCGAATGCGGTCGGTGAAATCTGAAAAATTGCTGGGGAAGCCGTTGTCGTACTGCGAGCCGGCTACGGGCACATAGAATTCCAGGAAGTTGCGGACGACGGGCACCACGAAGCCCGCATCGTAGAAAAACCGCTTAGAGGTGCCGTTCACAAGCTGCTGCTCGGCGGTGGCGCCCAAGTCGGCGAACACCGCTAGGCGCGTGATGGGCAAATCGGCCTGCAGGTTGAGGGTGCTGAGCCACTGGGAGCTGAAAGCGGGCACGTAGGCTTTGAAAGCCCCGTCGCGGTTGTCGGTCTGATGAACCTGCGCTTCGAGGGAATTGGAAATCCGTTGGCGGTCCAGGAAAGCCGATTGGCGGCGGTAGTCGGGGCTGCCGCTCAGGCCCATGACGAAGGCGTTGTTGTCGGACTGCATCACGAAACGTCCGCCGAACAGCCGCGCGCTGACCCGCTTTTTGGGCGAGTAAAACCGCTCGTACGTCGCGTTGGCCCGCACCAGCAGGGCGGTGCCGCTCAGCTGGCCTTCGCCGGGCAGCCGCTCCAGGCTGTTGATTTCTACATGGGCCGTCCACTTTTGCAGGGCATTGCCGCCGCGCACGCCGTACTCGGCCGTCAGGACATTGGTGAGGCCCCGGTCCTGGTCTTCCACCGACGTGAGGGCCAGCTTTACCTGCTGTTGCGGGTAGTCGTAGGCCGTGTGTGGCAGCACCACCGTCACGCTGGGTTCCAGTTTCAGGTAGCGCTCGAAGCGTTGCAGCGTAAGGCCCGTGATGACCTGCCGGCTAAAACGAGCGGGCAGCACATTCAGGTTGATTGCGGCAATGCCGTTCAGCTCGTTGCGGCTGAAACTATACATCGGCATGGCCAAGTACTGAATGGTTTTGGGCGCCAATAAGCCGTTGTAGAACGCCGCGCCCAGCATGAACTTATCCGACGTATTGGCCCCAATCACCGGCAGCCAGTTGATGGCCGACCGGTCCCAGCGCTCCACGCTCACCAGGGGCTGCAGGCGCACGGGCTCCCAGCGGCGGAAGTTGCCGCCGCCCAGTGCCAGCCGGTCGTCGCGGCGGTTGAGCTGGGGCGTGAGGTATTCGGCATCCACCACCACGGCCGTCACGTTGGCGAGGCGGAAGTTGAGTTGGGTTTCGGCATCGTCCTCGGGGTCTCCAAAAGGCGGCGTCCACTGAGTTTCAAGTACCTTGCCCTGCGCGTCGACGGTGGACACGGGCACGGCCCACAGCACCGGCGACTCGGTGCGCACCAGCACCTTCACCACGTCGCCAATCTGCTGGATGGCAAAAATATCGGCGTTGTATTGGCGCGTGTTGGTCAGCATCTCGCGGAAAAACCAATCCAGCTTCTGGCCCGTGCTTTCCTCAAAAGTCGCTTCCAAATCTTCGGGGTAGGGGTGCTTGAACTGCCACTTGGTGTAGTAGGCATTCATGGCAGCGTCAAACTTCTCCTGGCCCAGGTAGCCCGCCAGGTACTTGAACTGCGCCGCGGTTTTGAAATACACAATTACACCGTAGTTCACCTTGCCAAACTGGCCGGAAGTGGGGCCCTGAATGGGTTGGTCGAGGCCGCGGCTGGCCATGGCCTGGTAGGGCAGTTGGTTGAGCGCGTCGCCGGGCAGGCGCTCCACGCCCAGCGCTTTGGTCGCAGCCGGGCTTTTATAGACGTCCTTCAGAATGCCGGCTTGCGGATTTTCGCGGCCTTCAACCCGGAATTGCAGGTAGCTGTTCATCCCCTCGTCCATCCAGGGGAAATCCCGCTCGTTGCTGGCCAGAATGCCGTAAAACCAGTTGTGGCCCACCTCGTGCACAATGGCATCGGGCTGGGTCACGGTCACCATCGGATATTCCATGCCGGCACCGGCGCTGAGGGCGCCATCTACGGCCGTAGCGGCGGAATACGGGTATTCGCCCACCCACTTCGAGTAGTAAGTCAGCGCGTCATTTACGTCTTGCAGCCCTTTAATCCACTTCTCGGGGTTGCTGTTGGTGAACAGGGCCCACGACGTCACGGCTTTGCCCGACGGCAGTGTCACGCCGCTTTTGAGCACGTTGAAGCGCTTATCGGCAAACCAGGCGAAGTCGTGAATGCGGTCCTGCTTGTAGCGCAGGCTTTTGGTGGTGGGCTCAGAAGCCGGAAAGCTCAGGTCCTTGCCGAAATCTTTGGCAGTTTTCTTGACGGCCGTGGCGGTGGCCAGGGCATCCATGCGGGCCAGCTCGTCGGGGTTTTGCAGCTCGCCGGTGGCGCCCACGGTGTAGTTCGTGGGCAGCGTAATGGTAACATCAAAGGAGCCGAATTCGGAATAAAATTCGCCCTGGTCGAGGTAGGGCATGGGGTGCCAGCCGCGCCGGTCATACACCGCCGGCTTGGGGTACCACTGCGTGATTTGGTAGCTCTGGCCCACGTGTCCCAGCCGCGAAAACGACGCCGGCAGCTTTACCCGAAACGGCGTGCTGATGGTGGCACTGGCACCCGGCGCCAACCGCTCGGGCAGCACCAGCTTGGCAATATCGGGGTTCAAGGGGTCAAACTCCAGCTTCGCCGCCTGGCCGTTTACCTTGAAATCGAGGCCATCGATAAAGCCCCGGTCCTCGGCTTTGGCGAACTGAAACTTGCGTTCCCCGTTGCGCAGCTGTTGCTTGGCAAAGGCCGTGGTATTGTCGCGGTAGGCGTTGGGCCAGAGGTGAAACCAGATGAAAGAGAGGGCCGCCGGCGAGTTGTTGACGTAGGTTAACTCCTCGCGGCCCGTGAGTTGGTGCGCCTTGTCATCGAGCGTCACATCGATGGAGTAATTGACTTCCTGCTGGAAATAAGCAGCAGCGGTGGGGCGGGTGGGTTTGGCCGGCTGGGCCAGCACCAGACCGGGCAACAATGCCAGCAGCCCAGAGAGAATCCGTTTTGTCATAGTAAAAGCAATGAGCCGGTAGTAGCGCCGCGCTCAGGCTGCGAAGCTACGGCGCGCTTACGAACCAACTCGGCATTCGCGCTTGGCCTTGTGGCTTTGCGCTACCTTGTTCCTGCCCCCAACGAGACTAGCCTAGCCAACCAGCTGCAACCCATGCAACGCCCGCCTTTCCCGCATCACCCAGCGTTGTCGGATGACACGATTTTGCTGCGCCAAATCGCGCCGCACGAGGTTTCGCAGCTTATCGACATTTCCTTTTACGATGCCAAGCAAGCCACAACCGTTGACCAAGCGGCCTCCATGCTGGCCAGAATAGCCGAAGATTACCGCGCCGGAAATACCATTCACTGGGGCATTGAGGACAAAGCCACCCACCGACTGGTCGGCACCTGCGGTTATTACCGCGGATTTGAAAAGGAGCGGGGCGAATTGGGCTGCGTGCTACTCGAGCCGTTTCGGGGCCAGGGCTACATGGCAAAAGCCCTGAAGCTGGTCATAGAATTTGGGAAGAGCGAGCTGGCCCTGAAGGCGATTGTGGCCATAACCTCCCGGCAAAATCGCCCGGCAATTCGCCTTATGGAAGGTCTGGCATTTCGGGAGGCAGCAACATTGCCGGACGGCTACGTCGAATACATCTATCCATTGGAGACCATCTAATAATGGTATTGACGCAGGGTTAGCGCAGTTCTTCCTCGTGCGGGCGGCCCAGGAGCCGCACGGTCCCGTAGCCAATCAACAAAAACACGCCAAATACCACCGTCACGCCCCAGGTGCGGGGGTAGCTGAAGGGGTTGACCAGCCGGTTCAGGATGTCGTAGAACAGCGTGAGCGGGTTGGCCAGAATATCCCAGGAATTAAAGCGCAAGTAGCGCCCCAGATAGATGCCAAAGCTGCTGAGCAACAGCGCCACCGTGGCAAACACCCAGCCGGGCCAGCGCCCCAGGCGGCGCTGCACCAGCGTGTGCATGTCGAGCAGAGAAGCGTAGGCCAGCATCAGCCCGTTCCAGGAGCAGCTCAGAATCAGGGCCAAATCGTACCAATACGGGACGCCGGGCCGGATTTCGAGGTGGAATAAATCGGTGACGAGGTAGGGCGCGTTCGGAAAAAACAGTAGCCACACGGCGCCTACCAGCAATATCAACCAGGGGCGGGGTGGGTTGGCCGCCAAACTCAGGGCCGCACTTAGGCAAAAGGGGAGGGCCGCCAGAAACAGATTCCAAAGCAGAAATATGAACTGCAGCTTGCCCGTGAGCAGTACCCGCCCACCAATCAACACAAAGCTCAACCCCAGCGAAAGGGCCAGCACGAAGAACAGCGGCAGGCGACGGCGCAGGGCAAGCGAGGAGATGGCCATGGAGTGCGAAGATAACCGGAACGCCGACCCGGGCGGGGCCATTCAGCGTACTGCGGAGTTTAAGGGCCGGGTAGGCGCGCCGCTCGGCCAGTTCGCTGCTGGCGAATCACTTAATGAGAAACTGTCATTTTCAACGCCCCCTCGACTACTATTGGTGCAGGCGCGGCACCCAGCGCTGGGCTGTGGGGCCAGCTATCCGGTTGGAAAGTTTGCTGCGCTGCCTGCTTGCTGTCCCGCGTACCTTTGTGCAAATTAAGGCTAAGTCTGGCTTTTTGGGTTTCCTAGATGAATCATAAATCTTCTGTGTTGGCCGGTTTGGCGGTGATGTTGCTACTCGCTTGCCCCGCGTGGGGCCAGGCGCCAACCAAACCGAAAACCACCGGGCCAGCTACCAGCGCTGTTTCGCCCGACGCGCGCTACCGCAACGGCAAAGCCCAGCTCGACCAAGGCAAGTACCAGGCGGCGCTTAAAGAATTGGAGCCGTTGGCCCAACCCAGTGCCCGCTTCGCGCGCGCCGCCGATGCCGCCTACCTCAGCGCCGTAGCAGCGGCGCGCCTCAAAGCATGGCCCGAGGCCGAACAGCTGCTGAACCTGCTCCGGACCGAGTACCCCACGTACCCCAACCTGCCCGATGTGCTGTTCCTGCAAGGGCAGGTGTCGTTTGAACAAGGCGATTACGACACGGCTCTCAAGACGCTGGCGCAATTGCCCGATGCGCGCTTGAACCCCGAGCGGGAGCTCATGAAGGCCAATTACCTTAAGCGCATCACCGACCGCGGCACGTGGCAGCGGCTGCTGCGCCGCTACCCCGCCGACTCTACCGTAGGCCGGGCCTACGCCGACCGGCTGGTATTCGGCGGCGCTTTCAGCGAGGCCGACCGGCCCCAGCTCGACGAGTTGGTCGCCAAGTTTAACCTCGACCGCGTCCGCTACAGCCCGCCGGCGCGCGTGGCCAAAAAAAGCACCTACAACGTGGGCGTGCTCTTGCCCTTCGAACTGAACGACCCGAGCTGGCAAACCCAACGCAAAAATCAGTTTGTGACCGACTTATACGCCGGCCTGCGCCTGGCGCAGGACAGCTTGCAGCGCACGGGCCGCACCCTGCAGCTGTTTGCTTACGATACCGGCGCCGATA
This sequence comes from Hymenobacter jeongseonensis, assembly GCF_015694725.1. Taxonomy (GTDB): domain Bacteria; phylum Bacteroidota; class Bacteroidia; order Cytophagales; family Hymenobacteraceae; genus Hymenobacter; species Hymenobacter jeongseonensis. The sequence goes on from NZ_JADQDQ010000003.1 coordinate 312,576, forward strand.
CCCTGACCCTGAAGCAAGTACTGGCGCAGCCCGAACTGGCCAGCATGGATTTGCTCATCGGCCCGGTGTACAAATCGGGGGCGCGGCTGCTGGCTCGCTACGCCCGCGAGCACCAGATTGTGTGCGTAAACCCGCTTTCGGAGGATGGTGATTTGGTGCTCGATAATCCTTGGCATTACTTGTTTGGCCCCAGTGTGGCTACGCAGGGCCGGATGGCGGCACAGTTCGCAGCCAGCGCATTTGGTACGGGGCGGCCCGGCGTTTTGCTTCACGAGGACAACAAGGACGACGCCGCCTTTGCCGCCTCTTACAAAGCTGCGTACGAGGCGCAGGGCGGTAAAATCAGCCTTCTGCGCCGGTTCAGTCCCGACGTGGATGAAAGCCTGAACGCAGCCTTCGCTGGCCTCGACCTGCCCAATGTCAGCCACGTGGTGGTGATGTCGGAGCACCGCCGCACCGGGCCATATGCCATGAACATCATGCAGCAGCAACCCGCCGCCAAGCGTCCGCCGCTGCTGTGTCCGGGTTCGTGGCTCGATAATGTGCGCCTGGATGTGCAGCAGTTCAACAACGCCAATGTGTACCTCATGCACCCGAAGTACTTCGATGACCAGGCCCCCGGCTACCGTCGTTTTCGGCAGCTGTACTTGCAACGCCAGCGCGTGCCGCCGTCCATGTACGCCAACCAAGGGTTTGAAATGCTGCTGTATTTCGGTTCGGCTTTGTTTCAATACGGCCCAGCATTCCAAACAAGCCTAGCCAGCGCGCCCGCCGTGCCCGGGGCCGTGTTTGAAGGCCAGAGCTACGGGGGCGGGGCGCACGATAACCAAGTGGTGCCCATCGTCAAGCTCACCAATCTGGAAACGCAGGTGCTGCGCTAGTCCTTCCAAAAGACCGTGTTGCTTTTGAGGGTTGGTTGGCACCAATTCTTAATCAAGCAGCCGGTTCTGGGATTGAATATCGAATGTAAACCAATGACTACAAATACGCTAATGCTCAACCTCTCAACTTCCGCTGCCCTTTTCGAACGAGCCAAAACCCTGATTCCGGGGGGCGTTAATTCGCCGGTGCGTGCCTTTCGTTCGGTGGGTGGGTCGCCCGTGTTCATGCAAAGCGCCCAAGGCGCTTGGCTCACCGACGTGGACGGTAACCAGTACGTTGATTTCATTAATTCCTGGGGACCGATGATACTGGGCCACGCGCCCGAAATAGTGCTCGACGCGGTGCGCCAGGCGCTGCCTAACTCCCTCAGCTTCGGGGCTCCCACGCACCGTGAAGTGGAGATGGCCGAGCTGATTCGGGCCATGGTGCCCAGCATCGAAAAAGTGCGCCTGGTAAATTCCGGCACCGAGGCCTGCATGTCGGCCATCCGGGTGGCCCGCGGCTATACGGGCCGCGCCAAAATCATTAAGTTCGAAGGCTGCTACCACGGCCACGGCGACGCCTTTCTGATTGCCGCTGGCAGCGGCGCCCTCACCGCCGGTGAGCCTGATTCGGCCGGCGTGACGCGCGGCGTCGCCCAAGACACCCTCACTGCGCCCTACAACGACCTGCCGGCCGTGGAGGCCCTCATTTCAGCCAACCCTGACCAAATTGCTGCCCTGATTCTGGAGCCCGTTGTGGGCAACATGGGCCTCGTCGCGCCCGCCGAAGGCTTCCTCGCGGCCCTGCGCAACTTGTGCACCACGCACGGCATCGTCCTGATTTTCGACGAAGTGATGACCGGTTTTCGCCTCGCGCCCGGCGGTGCGCAGCAGCTCTATGGCATCAAGCCCGACCTTACTACCTTGGGCAAAATCATCGGTGGCGGCCTGCCCGTGGGTGCCTACGGCGGCCGCGAAGACATTATGAATCAAGTAGCCCCGGCCGGTAAAGTATACCAGGCCGGCACGCTTTCTGGCAACCCCATGGCCACGGCGGCGGGCATGGCCCAGCTCCGCTACCTGCACGAACATCCCGAATTGTACCGCGACTTGGAAGCAACCAGCGCCCGCCTCGCCGACGGCACCCGTGCGATTGCCGCCGAACTCGGTCTGCATTACACCGTGAACCGCGTGGGCTCCATGTTCAGCCTCTTCTTCACCAGCGAACCGGTGACCAATTTGGAAGATGCGAAAAAGTGCGATACCGCCGCCTTCGGACGGTATTTTCATGCCATGCTCAACCGCGGCATTTACTTGGCGCCCTCGCAGTTCGAAGCCCTTTTTGTATCCACGGCCATCACCGATGAATTGGTGGAGAAGTACCTGAACGCCTGCCGCGAATCGTTGGTGGAAGCTCACAGCCTGTAGACTCCCCGGGGCGTCACGCCACCAGTAAGTCTCCTTCAGCTGCCATATCTTGGTAATTAATGCGCCGGAAAACTTAATTTCCGCCTTGTGAAACCGTGCGCCCAATTAATCCGCGACCTTTGCCCCATGCTAAAACTTCGCCTGCTAAGCTTTTTTCTGCTCCTCGCGGCGCTCGCCCACGCTCAAACGCCTGCCGAAGCCAACAAGCGCCTTTTCGATAAAACCATTGACGAGCTGAACTTCCGCACCATGGAAACGGTGTACGATAAGTCGTTCACGCGCGGCAAGTTTCCGCTCACGCTTCGCACCGCCGCGGCGCGCCGCAGCTTCGATGAGTTCGGCAACAATGCCGGCCTCAAGCAGTTGTTTATGAACTACAACGGCATTGCCGAGCGTTACAAGAACCGTTTCGGCAATGGCCCCAATACGCTGGCGGAGTTCGAAAAGCAGTTGAACTCCGTGTTGTTGGACAAGAACTTCGAGTTCTTCATTCACAACCTGCCCCGCGATGAGCGGGTAGCACTGGTGCGGGCCGAACAGCGCCTCATTCAGCAGGCCTCGGCGCAGTTTAATGCCTCCGGAGCGGCCACCGATGTCGCCGCGACGCCCCTATCTGACGTGGAGGCTCAGCCCGAAACGTCTCTTGCGGCTCCGCTTACCACGCACGACGACGAACTGACTACGGCCTCGACGGAGGAGGAGCCTCTTACCACCTCCGCCGCTACGGATGCCAGCCCAGGACCGCGACACGACTGGGTCGACTACTTCACGCTATTCTGTAGCATCGCCAGTGTGGTTATGCTTTTGAATCTGATGACCAGCGTGCTCCCAACCATGAGCCGCCGCATCAACAACCTCGCCGCGGAGCCCGAGCCCGAACCCGAACCCCGCACGTTGGCGAGCCGCTTGCGTCCCAACCGCTCGCAGGAGCTGCGCGAAGACCGCTACGAAGAGGACGAAGACGACTACGAACCCACCGGCCGGGCCCGTGGCCACGACGACGATTAATCACTGAATTTGCACCTGTCGAGTAGTTCAGCACCCAAATTCCAGCCCCACCCGTTCCAATAATGATTCTTACCGACCAGCAAATCCTCGCGGAAATCGAAAAAGGCACCATCATCATCGAGCCCTACGACCGCAGCTGCCTGGGCACCAACTCCTACGATGTGCACTTGGGCCAATACCTCGCCACCTACCGCGACGAGGTACTGGATGCCCGCAAGCACAACGAAATCGACACATTTGAAATCCACGAAACGGAAGGATTTGTCCTTCAGCCAGGCAAATTATACCTTGGCGTGACGCAAGAATATACCGAAACCCACGCCACCGTTCCCTTCCTGGAAGGCAAGAGCAGCGTGGGCCGTTTGGGGATAGATATTCACGCCACCGCTGGCAAGGGAGATGTGGGATTTTGCAATCATTGGACGCTGGAAATCAGTGTGTCAATGCCCGTGCGGGTGTATCGGCACATGCCCATCGGGCAGCTGATTTACTTCATGGTGCAGGGCGATGTGACTACATTCTACAACCGCAAGCAAAGCGCGAAGTACAACGACCGCACCGACAAACCGGTGGAGTCGATGATGTGGAAAAACAACTGGTAGAAGAGCTGGCAGGTACTGGCAAGTCGAGCTAAACCCGAACCGAAACCGTGTTTTCATCGTTTAACAAGCTAGCCAGGCCCCTTTCGATTGGCCCGGTCCTTGCGTAAGTGTTACCAAAACCCTACGACGATGACTATGAAAACCGCTTTTGCTGCCCTGACTCTTGCTCTTTTCGCCGGTGCTGCTTCCGCGCAGCAGGCTCCGCTGGCTTCTGTCGTTCAGCCCCGAGACAAAACCCAATCCAGCCCCCGCCTGAACCCCGTGGAGGCCCGAGCCGACCGATTGAGCAGCCACATGGTGCGCTCGCTTCGGCTCAATGGCTACCAAGCCAGCAAGCTCCGCGCTATCAATGCCGATAAAGTAGCCAAGATGGCGGCCATTGAGCGCAAAAACGCTGGCAACCAGCGTCTCATTGACGAGCAGTGCAACGGCGTCTGCAAGGAGCGTGACCGCGAATTGCTGGCCGTGCTAAGCAACGACCAGTACAGCAGCTACTACGGGGCTCGCTCCACCTATTATAAGTTCGACAAGGATTACGCGTCGCAATCGGCCAGTATCTTGTTAGCTGACGCTGTGCAGAACCCTGCGCCCGCTCGGGCCAACGACGCAGTAGTTGGCCCAGCTAAGACCAAGCCGGCCAACCAGCCTTCTGGTAACCTGGGCCGGAACGCCCGCTAATTACCCGCAGTCGTCGGCGTAAGCCATTACAATAAAAGCCCCGTCGCAATGCGCGACGGGGCTTTTTTGTGCGCTTAAAAACTACCGGCCTTGTTCCTGCTTGTCTAGATAATCAGATAATTCCTTACACAAGGCCCGCATCTTGGCGGCCATTTCCTTGTCGTCGGTAGCGGTCACGATGTTCTCGGCCATGGAGCCAATATTGTCGACGCAAAACCGCTTCATCTCGTCTACCGGCATGTCTTTGGTCCAAAGGTCAATCTTCATGGTGCCCACTTGTTCGCGGTCCCACAGCGCAATGTTGATGGCTTTGGCAAAGTGAATATCCGGCCCCGCATCGGTGGCTGACCAGCTGATGGCCTCGGGAACCTTGTTTTCGTCGAGGGCAATGCTGAAGCGAATTTCTGATTTTTTCATATAGGGTAAAAATGTGTCATCCTGAGTGCAGCGAAGGACCTTATCGCGCTTGAACAAGTTGTTCGACGGTGATAAGGTCCTTCGCTGCGCTCAGGATGACAGTTTTAAAAACAAAAGTTAAACGTAGTTATTCAGCATTACTGGCATTACCAGCATCAGAATGTTCTCGTTGTCGTCGGCAGTAGTCGGCATGAGCAAGCCGGCCCGGTTGGGCGTGCTCAGTTCCAACGTAATGTCCTCCGAATCGATATTGGACAACATTTCGAGCAAGAAACGAGCGTTGAAACCAATTTCCATGTCCTCACCGTCGTACTGGCAGCTCAGCGTTTCCTTGGCTTCGTTGCTGAAATCCAGGTCTTCGGCCGACACCACCAGCTCCGAACCAGCCAAGCGTAGGCGCACCTGGTGGGTGGTTTTGTTGGAATAGATGCTGATGCGACGCACCGAATTCAACAGCTCGGCGCGGTTGATGATGAGCTTGTTGGGGTTGCTCACCGGAATCACATTTTCGTAGTCCGGGTAGCGCTCGTCAATCAGGCGGCACACGAGGCGCATCTGATTAAAGCTGAAGAAGGCGTTGCTCTGGTTGAACTCCATCTTCACCGGCGTGGCCTCGGAGGGCAGCGTGCCTTTCAGCAGGTTAAAAGCTTTGCGCGGGATGATGAGGTTGGCCGTTTGGCCGGCGCCCACGTCCTGGCGGCGATAGCGCAGCAGGCGGTGCCCGTCGGTGGCCACGAAGGTCACCTGCGAGTCGGCCAGCTGCACCAGAATGCCGGTCATGGCCGGGCGCAACTCGTCGGTGCTCACCGCGAAAATGGTTTTGTTGATGGCCCGGGCCAGCGACGACGACGGCATCTCAATCGGGGCCGAGCCCTTCACTACTGGTACGCGGGGGAAGTCGGCGGCATTCTCGCCGGCCAGCTTGTAGCGACCGTTGGCCGAGCTGATTTCGATGGTGTAGGTTTCCTCGTCCAGTGTGAAAGTCACGGGCTGGTCGGGTAGGTTCTTCAGCGTATCGAGCAAGATGCGGGCGGGCGCTGCAATGCGGCCGGTGTCGCGGGCCTCCACGGGCAGTTCAGTAATCATGCTCGTCTCCAGGTCGGAGGCAGTGATGGTGAGCTTACCGGCCTCAATCTCAAAGAGAAAGTTCTCCAGGATAGGCACCACGGGGTTGTTCGTAACCACGCCGTTGATGCTTTGCAGCTGCTTGAGCAGCGCGGAGGACGAAACAATGAATTTCATAAGAAAGGCCTTGGTTGAGGTTGGGGGAGGGCAAAGATACGCGGCGGGGTTGGGCTTTGGAAGGGCAGCCGGGATTTGTAAACGGCGATTCTGGCAATGCCGTTTCTTTGGAGATACGCTGGATATTCAACAAGCTAAATTGTGCTCACCATGACTAAAGAAGAGGTATTCGAAGCAATGAATACTTTGCCCGAAAAGCTTGACCTTAATGCCTTGGTTGAGCGCCTTATCAGTCGTTGAGAAGGTTGATAAAGCCTAGCAGTTATTGAGCGGGGAGAGTCTATAACGCAGGAAAAGGTAGAGCAACTGCTGAAGTAATGGCGCAAGTAGTTTGGTCTATGCGCCTAGCGGCGATTGGCAGGGGCTGCGAGATTGTTTTGAGCCAGTATGTCCAAAATTTGTTGGGAAGCTAATGTGCCAGTTACTCAGCCGTATGCAGATGCTTGCTGATTCCGAGCAAAGTTGCCTTGTGATTCTAGAATTTGACAATGCGTAGTTGCGACAAGTCAGCTTTGAGAGCTAATGCAGGAACTCTAGGTCTTGAGCCAATGGAGGAGTGGCGCAACCATCAAAAAAAGTACTAATGCTATTCCGATGGCTGCTATTGCATTGATAAATAGAGCGCTTCCTGCGTTTGCATAGCTGTTCTCGTATTCTTTGATGAGTGCTTCTTTCACTCGCATGTTGTTCTGGTATCGTAGCCACAGATACGCAAAGCCTATCGGAGTCAATAGCAACCTGGTGATTGTTTCCTCGACGATACCTCCGAAAATGTCCACCATTCTACTGTGCTTAGTCTTGTTAGAGTGCAGTGTTAAAATACACTAGTTATGCCCCAAACCCCGCATACCGCCGCTTGCGCCGCCACGCCCGCACAGCCCCAAAAATCCCTAACAGCATCAGCGGCGCACCGAGGTTTAGCAACTGCCAGCGGCGGCGCTGTTCGGCTAGCTTGACCTTATCCAGAGGACGCAGGGTGATTTGCTTGCCGCGCACGGCGATGAGGCCGGTTTCGTCTAGCAGGTAGTCGGTGGCGTTCATCACCAACTCGCGGTTGGCGAATTCGGTGTTGGCGAGGCGGTCGAATCCGAGACGGAATGGATTGCCGGTTTTGGGGTCAATTTCGGAGCGGATGAAGTCCCCATCGGCCAGCACCACAATTTTAGAGGGTTTGGCGTTGGCCGGTTTCTCCGGTTGAAACTGCAGAGTGCCAGGCCGGGCGCGGTTCGCGAAGAGCGATGTGAACTGGCCTTCGAGCAGGTAGCCCACCGGCTGGAAAGCCTTCTGGTAGAGCTTGGGGTTGGGTTCGAGGCGGGCGTCGTTGAAGTTGATGGGCACCGGGGCGGGCAGTACGCGGGTATAGCGCGAGGTGGTGAGCAGCGCCGTTTTGCGGATGCCAATGGCCTTCACTGTGTCGAGGTTGCCCGTGAATTTAAGGTACACCGCATCCAAGTTGCGGGTGATGGGGTGGGCGCTGAATTTATTGATGAGCGGGTAGAGCTGCCAGGGCATGGGCTCAATCTTGGGCTTGTTGCCGTCCATGCCGGTCACGAGCGGAATTTGGCCGCTGTTGAGGTCGAGCAACAGGTTTTGGTTCAGGCGCAAGCCGTATTTGAACAGCAGGTCGTCGAGGTTGAGATTGTAGGGCGTGGCCAGCGCCACGCCATTGCGGGCCACGCTGTCGAGGTCCACCCGCAGCGCATCGACGAAAAACAGCGCCCGGCCGCCCTGGGTGATGAACTGGTCGAGCTTGAATTTTTCGTCCTCGGTGTAAGGGGTTTTGGGCTGGGCTACAACCACGGCATCAAGTGTGCTCAGGTCCTTTACCTTACTGAGCGTGACGCGAAAAACGTCGTACTGCTGCTGCCAGGTACCGAGCATGTCGCCGGCCTGTATGTTGCTCAGTTCGCCGTGGCCCTCTACCACGCCGATGCGTTTGCGCAGGGCCGGCACCAGCGTTCGGATGGTACTGGCCAGCTCATACTCCAGGCCCTCAATGCTTTGGTTGAGGCGCACATCGGCCGATTCGGCTTGATTGCCGCGTAGCAACAGCACGTTGCGGTCTTGGCCGCCTACACTGACGACGGCGTAGGGAAAGATGATTTTCTCCACGCGCTTGCCGTTTTCGGCGGCGCCAAGGTTGGTCGGCTTCAGCCCTTTTTTGAAAAGCGTGGTGTAGAACTGATTCCGGGCAGCTTCGGTGCTGGACGCGCTGGGGTCAATGAATATGTAATTTAGATTGGCACCGCCGTAGACTTGAAATTCATTCAGCGTTTCGCGCACGCCCTGTTCGAGGCGGCGGAAAGCCGGCGGGAAGTCGCCGGTGAGGTACACCGTGATGGTGACGGGCTGCTTGAGGCCGCGCAGCAGCGTTTTGGTAGCCGGCGACATGGTGTAGCGCTTTTCCTCGGTTAAATCGAGGCGGAAGAATAAGCGCTGCGCCGCAAAGTTCAGCAGCAGCAGCCCGACGACTACGGCGGCAAAAACAGACAGGTCGCGCTGCTTGCGCGAGGCCGCAACCGGGGCTGCGATGGGCGAATCGGGGAGGGTATTTTCCATTACCAGTTTCGGCTCCGTAAGGCCAGCCGCGTGGCTTGTAAGGCCACTGCCACCACGCTGAAAAAATAAATCAAGTCGCGCGAGTCCACCAGGCCTTTGCTCAGGTCGCGGTAATGCGCGGCAATGCCCAATTGGCTCACGTAATAGGCGGGGCTGCCTTCGAGCACCGAGGCCAGCGAATCGAAGCCCGAATAAATCAGAAAACACCCCACCACGGCCATCAGAAACGCAATAATCTGGTCGCGCGTGAGGGCCGAAGCCAGCACGCCAATGGCCGCAAATACCGCCGCCAGCAGCGCCAGGCCCAAGTACGAGCCGACGGTAGCGGCCGAATCAATGTTGCCTTCGGGACTGCCCAGTTGGTACACCGAGAAATAGTAAAGCAGGGTGGGAATCAACGCCAACAGCGCCAACAGAAAGCAGGCAAAGTATTTACCGCCAATGATTTGCCAATCGGTCAGCGGCCGAGTCAGCAGCAGTTCAATGGTGCCGACTTTTTTCTCCTCCGCGAAGGTGCGCATGGTGATGGCCGGAATGAGAAACAGGAATATCCAAGGCGCCAGCGAAAACAGGGTTTGGAGGTCGGCAAAGCCGTAATCCAGCACGCTGCTATCGGGAAATACCCACACGAATAGGCCGGTTGCAATCAGGAATACGCCCAGCACCACGTAGGCAACCGGCGAATTCAGGAAGGCATTAAATTCTTTTTGAAGGATGGTGAGCATATGTTAGAACGTCGCATGGCAGGACCGTCATGCAGAGCGCAGCGAAGCATCTCGCGTGCTGTAACTAATTAGCGACTTCGAGCGAGATGCTTCGCTGCGCTCTGCATGACCGGCCAATTTTACTTCGTCAATTCCCCGAAAACCTCTTCCAAGCTCTGCTGCTCCTGCCGCAGCCCCAGTAGAATCCAGCCTTCCTGCCCCGCCAGGCGCGACACGGCCGCACGCACATCGGTGCCGGGCGCAGCGCGCAGCAAGACCGCGCCATCAGGGGCGGCTTCCACGTGCCGCACGCCGGCCAGTTTGCTCAGTTTGGCAGTATCCACCGGGCCTTCGAACTCGGCGCGCACGATGGTTTCGCCGGCGGCCCGGGCGGCCAGCTCGGCCACGGGGCTGTCGGCCACTAGCTTGCCCCGGCTGATGATGAGCACACGGGAGCACAGTGCCGTGACTTCGGGCAGAATGTGGGTGCTGAAAATGACGGTTTTGTCCTCGCCCACTTCGCGGATGAGCTGGCGAATTTCCAGAATCTGGTTGGGGTCGAGGCCCGTGGTGGGCTCGTCCAAAATCAGCACCTCAGGGTCGTGGATAAGTGCTTGGGCCAAGCCTACCCGTTGCCGGTAGCCTTTGCTCAGCGCCCCAATTTGCTTGTTTTGCTCACGGCTGAGGCCCACGCGGCGCACCAGTTCGCCCACGCGGGTGCGAAGCTCCCGGCCGCGCAGCCCGTGCACCGAGCCAATGAATTCCAGGTACTCGTGCACGTACATGTCGAGGTAAAGCGGGTTGTGCTCGGGTAGGTAGCCCACGTGCTGCCGCACCGCCAGGCTTTCGGTAAGCACGTCGTGGCCGGCCACGCGCACGGTGCCGGCGGTGGGAGGGAGGTAGCCGGTCGCAATTTTCATCGTTGTGCTTTTGCCCGCACCATTTGGCCCGAGGAAGCCCACGATTTCGCCCTTACCCGCCGTGAAGCTGATGTTGTCCACGGCGTTTTGGGTGCCGTAGGTTTTGGTCAGGTTTTCTATTTCTACCATGTAGTGATTGTGGGTGCGGGCTTGGGTACGCCCTTACTTTTTGGGTTGCAGCGGGCGCATTTCCACTTCCACCACGTGAAAGTTGAAGGGCGTTTCCAACGAATAGATAATGAAACCGGCAATGTCGGCCGGGCTCATCATCGAATCGTTGGCCGTGGTGCCGGGAATGTCGTCAAAGAAGTTGGTTTGCGTCGAGCCGGGGCTAATACACGTCACCTTGATGCCATCGTTCCGCACCTCTTTGAATAGCGACTGCGAAAAACCGCGCACTGCAAATTTGCTGGCGCAGTAGCCGGCCATGTTTTCGATGCCGGTGGTGCCTGCAATGCTGGCAATGTTGAGGATGTGGCCAGCCTGCTGGCGTTTCATGTGGGGCAGCACGGCGCGCGAACAAAAGAAGGTGCCATGCACGTTGGTGTCAAACATGAGCTTCCAGTCGTCGGTTTGGAAGCCGTCGACGGGGCCGGCAATGCCCAGGCCGGCGTTGTTTACCAGCACATGAACCTCGGGGCCGAGCTCCCGCAGCGTATTGGTGAGGGCTTCGGCCACGGCTACTTCGTCGCGCACATCGCACTCAAAAAACTGGAACCGGTCGTGCGCAAGGCCCTGGGGGGCGGTGCGGCCCCAGCCGGCCACGGCCGCGCCGCGGGCCAGCAAGGCCTCCACCGTTGCGCGCCCGATTCCTTTGCTCGCGCCGGTGACGATGGCGACTTTACCCGTGAGGTCCATTTATCTTTGAAAAAAGTAAGAATGCAAATGCGCTATACGAGTTTGCGGCCGCAAGTTAGCGGCACGGGGTGGTTTGGGGGGATGGGCTGGCTTGTGCGCGCCGGTTGGGGGCTAAGTCTGGCCGCGAGCTTGAGCACCTGCCAGCCCGGCCACGGCGGCGACTGTCTCAAAAGCACCGGCAAAATCATTACCGAGCGGCGCGATGTGGCCCCGGGGCTGGTTTCTATCACGGCATTCGATAACGTGGACGTGCGCATTGTGCAGGATACCGAAACCTACGCCGAAGTGCGAGCAGGCGAAAACCTGATTGGAGACATCGAATTTACCCGCAAAGGACCCAGCTTGGAAATCGCCAACACCAGCAGCTGCAACTGGGCCCGCAGCTACGACACGCCCCGCGAGGTAACGTTGCACGTGCCGGCCCTCACCGATGTGTTTCTGCGCGGGCAGGGCAACGTGAGCACGGCCGGGGTATTTGAAAAAGATACCATCTTCTTCCACTTAATCGGGGCCGGCGACTTCGACCTGAACGTGAAGGCTCACCAGGTATACCTCGACTTGTACGAAGTGGGCGATGTGAACATCCGCGGCACCACCGATGGCTTCAACTTTAACCTGGGCGGCGGCGGCCGCCTATTTGCCCAGAATCTGGATACGCGCCGCTGCTACTTCAACCTAACCAACTTCAGTGACGGTGACGCCCGCATTCGCGCCACCGACGCCGTGGGGGGCACAGTGGCCGGCACGGGCACCCTGTATTACAGCGGGTCGCCGGGCTTCGTTGACATTAAAGTCACTGGCTCGGGCAGTGCCCAGCCTAATTAGGAAGCATTATCCAACACGGGGAGCTGAATCAAAGCAATGTGTATTCAGCGCCAAGGGCGCAATGGGTTACATCACTGGCTTGGGTTTTCGGCCCGTACTAACTACCCCAAGTCGCCCAACTGTGGCCGTATCAACAACTCCTCAATCACAGCGTGCGGGGATAAAGAATACGCCGAAAACACCGCTTCCGCCACGTCTTCGGCTTGCACAAACCGTCCGGCCGGCAGGTCCACGCCGGCCCAACTGGCCGTGAGCGTGGGTCCGGGCAGCACTGCCGTCACGCGCACGCCAGCGGGCTTGAGTTCTTCGCGCAGGTTGCGGGTAAAGCCCAGCAAGGCGTGCTTGGCAATGCCGTAGGAACCGCCGTTGGGGTAGGCCGTGATGCTGGCCGTGGAGCAGATGCTGAAAATGTGGCCGCGGCCCTGGGCAATAAAGCCCGGCAACAGGGGCAGCGTGACGTCGTAGGCACTTAGCAGGTTTACGGCCAGCATCTGGCGCAGCTGCGAGCCGTCGGCGGGTTCGTCCTGCAGCCGGCCGGGGACGAAGGCGCCGGCGTTGTTCACCAGTACTTCCACGGGCAGACCCAGGGCCAGCACAAAGGCGGCGAAGCGGGCGCAGTCTTCGGCCACGCTGAGGTCGGCGGGCAGGGTGTGCAGCACCGCGCCGGGAACATCTGCCTGCATCGCGGTTGTGAGGGCAGTCAAATCGGTGGCCGAGCGGGCGCAAGTGGCCACTGGATACCCGGCTCGCAGAAAGCGCGACACTACGGCCCGTCCAATACCTTTGCTGCCGCCGGTCACGACAATAATTTTTTCGTTCGTTTGCACTGTCAGCACGTCATTTTACGTAAGGTGGCGCGTCATGCTGCCACTCGTCCGTAGCAACACCCCCGCTCAAACTTCGGTTTTTAATTTCTCAATACCGCTCCATGCTTAAAACTTTCGGCACGTTTGTCCTTTTTATGCGCGGCATGGTGACGCGTACCGAACGCTTCAGCGTGCTTTGGAACCGTACGATTGACGAAGCCATCCTCATCGGGGTCGATTCGGTGGTTATCGTTTCCATTGTGTCGGCGTTTATCGGGGCCGTTACCTGCGTCCAGATTGCCTACAACCTCACCAACCCACTTATTCCGCAGTCCACCATTGGGTACATGGTGCGCGAAATGACCATTCTCGAACTGGCTCCCACCATCACCAGCATTGTGCTGGCGGGTAAAGTTGGCAGTAGCATTGCCGGCGGTTTGGGCACTATGCGCATCACCGAACAAGTCTCAGCCCTGGAAGTAATGGGCATCAATTCCACCTCGTACCTGGTGCTGCCGCGGATTATCGCGGCGCTACTCATGTTTCCGCTGCTGGTTATTCTGGCCATGTTGCTCTCCATTTTGGGCGGATACCTGGCCGGCACCCTCACTGGCGTTATGACCTCGCAGGACTACATTGAAGGCATTCGCATGGATTTTATTCCCTACAACATCGTCTTTGCCCTCATCAAAGCCGTCGTATTTGCATTCCTAGTGTCCGGTATTTCCTCTTTCAAAGGGTACTACACTACTGGCGGTGCACTGGAAGTGGGGGCAGCCAGCACCGGCGCCGTTACCAATTCCATCATCGCCATTCTCATCGCCGACTTCGCCTTGGCCGCCTTGCTTCTCTAATTATCCAGCAACCGAAGCAGCGCGGGCTGAATCCATTTTCAGGCCGCTTTCCCGCCTTCATTTGCTCAAGCCAGCCCTCTTTTTATCATGATAGAAGTATCCAATATCGAAAAGTCATTCGACGGGACGCCCGTGCTCAAAGGCATTTCGTGCGTGTTCGAAACGGGCAAGTGCAACCTGTTGCTCGGCGGCTCGGGCACGGGCAAAAGCGTGCTGCTGCAGTGCATTGTGGGCCTGATGAAGCCCGACATTGGCTCCATCACGTTCGATGGCACCATCTACACCAACAGCAAGGTGGACATCCGGCAGGAAATTCGCCGCAAAATCGGGATGCTGTTTCAGGGCTCGGCGCTGTTCGACTCGATGACGGTGGCCCAAAACGTAGAATTCCCGCTCCAAATGCTCACCCCGGAAATGACGCCCGCCGAGCGCCGTGACCGAGTGGAATTTTGCCTGAAGCGCGTGGGCCTGGAAAAAGCAGGCGACAAAATGCCCGCTGAAATTTCGGGCGGCATGAAAAAACGCGTCGGCATTGCCCGCGCCATCGCGCCTCAGTGTACCTACCTGTTCTGCGACGAACCCAACTCCGGCCTCGACCCCGCCACCAGTATCAAGATTGACGAGCTGATTCGGGAAATCACCCACGAATACGGCATCACCACCGTCATCGTGACCCACGACATGAACTCCGTCATTGAAATCGGCGAGCACATCATCTTCCTGCATCAGGGCAAAAAGCTGTGGGATGGCACCAAGGATGAAATCCTGAATGCCGACGTTCCCGAACTCAAAGAATTTATTTTCAGCAGCAGCCTGGTGCGGGCCGCCAAGAAAGTAGACGATGAATCGGAAGGCGGCTTGGCTGCTATCACCGAAAACGATACCTACGGCAGCGGTATTTAATAGCGGGCCGTAGGTGCGAAGCCAGTATTTTTCGTGTCGGCGTTTTAACTGAAAAAAGGCTTCCTTATCAGAAGCCTTTTTTCAGTTAAAACGCCATTTTCAGTAATTGTAGTTAAGCGCGCTTACCAGTATTAACGGCTGCGTAGAGGTTTTGATTTCGGAAGTATTAACGACCAAAATCATCCTGCACCCGTACAATATCATCTTCGTCGGAAGGGTGTTCGGCGTCGGTGTGCTGCCATATTTCGGCCAGCACGCCCCAGTATTCGAGCCCTACCAGGCGGTGCCGCTCGCCTTGTTGGAGCTTAATGGTTTGGCCCGGCAAATGCGTTCTAAGTTCGCCTTCGGCATCGCTGGGGCTGGTCATCACGCCCACGGGGCCGTGCACTACTTTCCATATTTCGGCCCGGCGGTGGTGGTACTGCCAGGAAAGGCGCTGATGCGGCGCCACCAGCAACACCTTGGGGCTGAGCTTGCCGGAAATGCGGAGCTCCTCAATCAGAATGCCATCAAAATAAAGGTTGGCAAATTGCTGGGCCTGGCCTTCATCGAGGACAAAAAAACCGCCCCACGGCCGTGTTTTGTCTTGTTGCTGGATGGTAAAGCCCTGCTCCGTTAGGTGTTGCTCCGTTTGTCTAAACAGCTCCTCCTTTGTCAATGCTAGGCTCATGGGAATGTGAAACGGGATAAAGAATAGAGGAAACGGAGAATCGAAAAATAGCTTGAATTGCTGACAGCGCGCCAATTATAGCAGTTAGCGCACCGGAACTGGGCTTTCCTGCGAGCGGTGAAGCGAGGAGTTGCGGATGATTAATTCCGGCTTCAGAACGAGGTGGGGCGGGGCATAAACCGGGCCCCGCTTCAGCAGCTGCAGGAAGAGCCGCACCGCGGTTTCCCCCATTTGCTCGGCCCGCTGGTCGATTACCGTGAGCTGGGGCTGGGTCATGGCCGTGAAGGGCTCGTTGCTGAAGCAGGCCAGCGCCATGTCCTGCGGCACGCGCCGCCCTTGCTCGCGCAGTACCTCCAGCGCCCCCACCGTTGGAATGGCATAGGCCGCAAACAGGCCGTCCAGCTTCGGGTCGCTGTCCAGCAAGTGCTGCATGCCCAGGCGTCCGGCTTCGTGGGTGAGGGTGGGCAGCGAGTACAGCCACTGTTCATCGTGGGCAATGCCGTGGGCGCGCAGCGCCTCCAGGTAGCCAAGGCAGCGGTTGCGGCTGGTGTTCAGGTGCTGCGGCCCGGCGAGGTGGGCAATGCGCGTGCAGCCCTGGGCAATAAGGTGGGACACGGCCTGGTAAGCGCCCTGAAAATCATCGAGCACCACGGCCATGCTCTGCGGAAGCTCGGGCACGCGGTCGAAAAACACCAGCGGAATGCCCTGCCGTCGTACTTGTTCAAAGTGCTCCACCTCGGGGTGCGTGGTGGCCGAAACCGACATGAGAATGCCCTCCACCTGTGCATCAAGTAAGGTTTCGATGTTTCGTTTCTCGCGGCGCAGGTCCTCGTTCGACTGGCACATCATCACGTTGAAGCCTTCCCTGGTTGCTACTTTTTCGATGCCGTTGAGCACGGCTGGAAAAAAATACCCCTTGATGTGCGGCACAATCACGCCCAGGGTTTTGCTGTGCCCTTTGCGCAAGGCCGCGGCCAGTTGATTGGGCCGGAAACTTAGCTCCTGAGCCAGTTGCCGCACCCGCTGCTTCGTGGCTTCGCTGATGTCGCGGTGCCCCGCCAAAGCCCGTGAAACCGTCGAAATCGACAGGTTAAGCTGCAGGGCTAAGTCCTTGATGGAGGTTTGGTGCTTTTTCGCTGACATAAATTAATGCAATGGTAGCAAGCTGTGCCTGCTGAGGCCGAGAATACAAGAAAAGGCAGAATTGCACCAAAGTAGTCCCGTAATCGATATCATTAATTCCGGCGACCAGGATTAAGCAGCCGAAAGTAGCAATTTTAAATGGGCCAAGTGATGCTGGCCGTGCCAGGCGTACATGGCCAGCGCCTGGTCCAGGGTGAAGTCGCGCTCGGTGCCGGGGTGATAGAATGTGCGCTGCCATTGGTCTGCGCTCAAGTGGTGCAGCAGCGTTGCCCACCGCGTGTGCAGGGCTTCAATGAGGGTGAGTGACACCGTAATGGGCGTGGCGGCTACGTCGGGCAGCTCGGTCCAGGCTTGCTCGTCGTAGGGCCGAATGGTGGGATTTTCTTCCGTTAGGGCTAGGCGGACGCGGCAGTAAGCGTTCAGGTGCGAATCGGCCACGTGGTGAATTACCTGCCGGCCGTTCCAGCCGCCGGGCCGGTAGGGGCGTTCCAATCCCGCACCGCCCACGGCTTGGGCGGTTGCCAGCAGCTGCGCGGGCAGTTCCGCTATTTGCTGAATTAGGACGGCGCGTTCGGTCGGAGCGAGGGGGCCCTCCGGCAATTGGGCACGGCCAATGGGATAGCGAAGCAAGTCGGAGGTTGGGTACATAGCTGCAAATAAAAGCGCCCCGGCCGATGTGACCAGGGCGCTTTCGCAAAGTGTTGGTGGAATTAAGCTCCGGCACCGCGAATCGAATTCGCTAACGCTGCCAAAACCAACCCACTAAAGGGTAACTAACCGTTGCGTTTGTTCAATTCGTCACGGATTTTAGCGGCTTTTTCGTAATCCTCTTTTTCGAGAGCCTGGGCGAGCATTTTGGTCAACTCATCTAACGACACCTGCCCACTGGGGTCGCGTGGCTCGGGCTGCGTCCGGCTGGGGCGGGGCGAATCGGAATCGGTGTCTTCGTCATCTTCTTCGTCCTCGTCGTCCGCATCACTTTCTGACTCGTCGAGGTCCGACAGAATGATGCCGGCTTCGCTGAGCACGGTTTCTACGGTAAAAATGGGCACTCCGAAGCGCAGGCCAATGGCAATGGCATCGGAGGGACGGGCGTCAATGTCGAACGTGGTGGCGCCATCGGAGCACACGATGCGCGAATAGAACACGCCCTCCTTCAAATCCGAAATCACGACTTCCAGAATCACCACGTGCACGTGCTCGGCAAATGATTTGAACAAGTCATGGGTGAGGGGGCGGTTGGGGCTGATTTTCTCGATTTGAATGGCGATGCTTTGCGCCTCGAACATGCCGATGATGATGGGCAGGCGGCGGTTGCCACCCTTTTCGCCCAAAATCAGCGCAAAGGAGCCAGACTGCGACTGGCTGGACGAAAGGCCCAGGATTTCAAGCTGGATTTTTTTCAAGGGACTGGGGAAGTGGGTGTCTGGGACTTGGAAAGGACGAGCGGCGTGGCAGCGGCGGCCAGCGGGCCGGATGGACGTGCAAATAAAGGAAAGTCCGGCCATCTACCGCCGCAATGTAGCCCGCCCCGCCTCCTTAAAAACGGGTTGGGGACTTCGGCGCCCGATTTCCTTACGAAAATCAAGCGCCGAAGTCCCCAAATAACTAAAAAAACTTAGCCCAGTTCCTTAACGGCGGCAGTCAGCTTCGGCAGCACGTCAAAAACGTCGCCCACAATGCCGTAGTCCGCTGCTTTGAAGAAAGGGGCTTCGGGGTCTTTGTTGATGACCACAATCACCTTGCTGCTGTTCACGCCGGCCAGGTGCTGGATGGCCCCCGAAATGCCGCAGGCAATGTACAGGTTCGGCGAAACCGTGATGCCGGTTTGGCCCACGTGCTCGTGGTGAGGGCGCCAGTCCACGTCCGACACGGGCTTGGAGCACGCCGTGGCCGCGCCCAGGGCTTTGGCCAGGTCCTCAATCAGGTTCCAGTTTTCGGGGCCTTTCATGCCGCGGCCACCGGAAACTACCCGGTCGGCTTCGGGCAACAGGATGCCGCCGGCCTGGTCCTGCATCACCACTTGCGAAGGTGCATCGGCAAAGTCCGTATCCGAAAGCTGCGCCGAGAAGCTGGCCACTTCGGCCGTTTTGCCGGCTTCGTGCTTGGCTTCGGTCGAATTCTTTTTCACGGCAATGATTTTGCGGTCGCCGCTCAGCACCACGTCCGAAAACGCCTTGCCCGAGAAAGCCCCGCGCCGCACCACAAACTGGTCGCCGTTGAGTTTTGGCAGCTCCACTACGTTGGTGGCCAAGCTGGCTTTCAGCCGCACCGACAGGCGGGAACCCACGGCCGCCCCAATGTTGGAATTGGCGAGAATGATGATTTTGGCTTGCTCCTGCTCGGCCGCCGTGGCGATGAGCTTGGTGTAGGCATTGTTCACGAAATCTTTCAGCCGGGGCTCGGCGTCGTAGAGCACTTTCGTGATGCCCTGCTCGCCCAGCGTGGCCAGGTTGGCCTCGGTGGCTTCGCCCACGGCGATGGCCGTGGCGGTGGTGCCCAGCATGGCCGCCACTTCCGCTCCGTAAGATGCTACTTCAAGCGAAGACTTTTTTACTTCGCCGTCGGCGCATTCAACTACAACTAGTACAGACATCTTTATTCAGTTATGGGTTAAAAGTTACGAGTTATGGGTTGTCAGTAGGAGCCAGAATCAGCTTACAGCCAACTCGTAACTCATAACCCATAACTCCCTTTAGATGACTTTGGCTTCGTTGCGCAGCAACTTGATGAGGTCACCGGCGGTTTCGGCAGGAATCAGCTTTACGCCCTGCTTCTTGGGGGGCAAGGCAAACTCGGTTACCTGTGTGCGGGCGGGCTCGCCAACGGCGGGAACCACTTTCAACGGCTTGGTGCGGGCCGTCATGATGCCGCGCATGTTGGGGATGCGGGGCTCGCACATGGGCTGCTGGCACGAGGCCACGAACGGCGTGTTCACCGTCACAATCTCCTTGCCGCCTTCAATTTCGCGCTCCAGGGTAGCGGTGTTGCCGCTCATATCCAGCTTCATGGCCGGGGCTACCGTCGGGATGCCGAGCATTTCGCCCACCATGCCGTGCACCTGAAAGCCGTTGTAATCGATGCTTTCCTTGCCCATCAAAATCACGTCGTAGGCGCCTTCTTTGGCGATGGCGGCAATCTGCTCGGCCACAAAATAAGCGTCCTGAGGGGCAGCATTCACCCGGATGGCGTCGTCGGCCCCGATGGCCAAGGCCTTGCGGATGTTCGGCTCGGTATCGGCTTCGCCCACGTTGAGAACCGTTACGGTGCCGCTGCCGGCCGCTTCCTTCAACTCAATGGCACGGGTGAGGGCGTATTCATCCCAGGGGTTAATCACGAACTGCACTCCGGCCTTGTTAAACTCCTTGTTATCGGGCGTGAAGGTGATTTTGGTGGTCGTGTCGGGCACGTTAGAAATACAAACCAGAAACTTCATCTAAACGGGGTTAGGGTGGGCTAAAACACGGAAAAAGGCTGCATGCATAACAACCTATAGGAAAATACCGGCTTTCGGCAGCAAACAACAACGAGGGAGTTACGCGAGAAAAGCCGCAATTTTGCCCCAAAGGTAAACAAAACTCTCGCCCTGATGAACACTCCGCCCACCCGTTTGCAGCAGTTATTGGCTTTCTACGACGACGACCCGACCGATGCCTTCACCATATATGCCTTAGCGACGGAATACCGGGCGCAGGAGCCGGAAAAAGCGTGGAAATTTTACCAGCAACTACTCACCGAACACCCTGATTACGTGGGTACGTACTACCACGCCGGCAAGCTGCTCGAGCAGTTTGATAAGAAGGACGAAGCCGAAAAAGTTTACCGCACCGGCCTGAAAGTAGCCCGTTCGGTGGGCCAGCATCATGCCGCCAGCGAGTTGCTACAAGCCCTGAATAGCTGCCTGGGCCTGGATTACGAAGACGACTAGCGCACGGAAAACCGCAGGTTAAATTGCTGCATCGGCTATTCAGACAGTTGCTTATCCGACCAAAATTTAACTTCGTTGCTGCCGCTGCAACGCCAGGAAAACCGCGGCCCGTGCCAATAGCGTAGGGCTTCGACGTGAACAAGCACCGGATGCACCGGTTACTTTCGGCCTCCTTAAATTTTAATCATGCCCACCACCGACACGCACGCCCAGGTACAAGACTACTACGGCACCCAGCTGCAAACCAGCCAGGACCTGCTCACCAATGCCTGCTGCACCGACGATATTCCGCTGGCGCACCGCCGCATTCTGGCCCAGCTGGCGCCCGAAGTGCTCGATAAATACTACGGCTGCGGCGTGTGCATACCCGAAGCCATCGAAGGCTGCACGGTGTTGGATTTGGGCAGCGGCTCGGGGCGCGATGCCTTCCTATTGTCCAAGCTGGTGGGGGAAACCGGCCACGTGATTGGCGTGGACATGACCGAGGAACAGCTTGATGTAGCGCGCCGCAACGTTGGTTTCCACACCGAAAAGTTTGGCTACGCGCAGCCCAACGTCGAATTCCGCCACGGCTACATCGAGGATTTGCTGGCCGCCGGCCTGCCCGACAACAGCGTGGACATTGTGGTGAGCAACTGCGTTCTCAACCTGAGCACCGATAAAGAGGCTACCTACCGCGAGATTTTCCGGGTGCTGAAGCCCGGCGGCGAGCTATTCATTGCCGACGTATTTGCCGACCGCCGCGTGCCCGAAACCCTGCGCCAGGACCCCATTCTCTACGGCGAGTGCCTGAGCGGGGCCATGTACACGGAGGATTTTCGCCGCCTGCTGCTGCGCTTGGGCGTGCACGACTACCGCCTGTTCGCCAGCCGCCGCCTAAGCATCAACAACCCCGAAATCGAGGCCAAGGTTGGCAACATCGGCTTTTACTCGTTCACGGTGCGGGCCTTTAAGCTCGACTTGGAGGACCGGTGCGAAGACCACGGCCAGGTAGCAACTTACCTCGGCACCGTGCCCGGCCAGCCCACCCAGTTCGTGCTCGACGACCACCACACCTTCGAAGCCGGACGGCCCATGCTGGTATGCGGCAACACTGCGGCCATGCTAAACGATACCCGCTACGCGCCCTACTTCCAAGTGGTAGGCGACACAAGCCGTCATTTCGGCCTATTCGACTGTGGCCCGGTACCGGCTACGGCCAAGGCTTCGGGCGAAGCAGTTGGGGGCAGCTGCTGCTAACATTGGAGCGTTGATTAAATGCAAAAGCCCACTTCGGAGAAATCTGAAGCGGGCTTTGTTGTGTTTTTTTTTTATTAAACTCGAAGGTCGGACATTCCCAACACGCTGATTCTGACTTCGCGCACCCGCTAGCTTCTTATAAAGCGCGCTTTCAAGCCATTTAGGAGGGCCGTCAGTTCGGGGGCGGTGCGGGTGAACAGCACGCCGGCTGCATATACCACCGTCAGGGTACCCCCGCGCAGCAACAAATTGAGCCAGGGATTGGCCACATCGGGCATCAGCCAGGCCGCTCCGCCGGCCACTGCGGCCAAGGCCAGTATCCGCACAATGCGACCGTCAAACGGTTGCAAACCGTAGGAGCGCCACACAAACCACGTGCGGGCTAGGTTGATGCTGACCAGGGCCACGCAGTATGCCAGGGCCGCCCCGGCCAGCCCCAGGCGCGGAATCAATACCCAGTTGAGGCCCACGACCGCAGCCGCTAAAGAGATGTTGAACACCAAATCGAAACGGTAGCGGGGCGAGGTAGCCACGATGATGCCATTGACGCCGGTGATGCCATCGACCAGCCGGCCGGCCAGCAGCAGCAGTACCGCCGCGGTGCCCGCCGCGTACTCGGGCCGGTGCACCAGCCCGTAGATGAAATCCAGATTCAGCCCGATGCCCAGGGCCAGGTAGCAGCCCAGTAAGGTGTTGATGCGGGTGCTGCGGCGGTAGAAATCGGCCATCTTGGCCATGTCGCCCTCTTTCCAATATTCGGCGATGAGCGAAAAAGCGGTTTTATAAAGCGCCCGGAAAGGCAGAACCAGCGCCGTACTGATGTTGGTGGCAATGAGGTAGATGCCGGCTGCTGCCAGGCTGAGCTTGGTGCCCACCAGCAAGGTGTCGATGTTCAGCAGCACGGTGCCCGAAATGTTGCTCAGCAGCATAAAGCCGCCAAAGCCCAGCATTTCGCCCAATGGCTTGATGCGCAACGCCGCCCGCGTGGGCCGCAAGTGCAGCTCGCCAATGGCGGCCAGATAAATGGCCAGCAGCACCGCCACCACTGCGTAGGCGCCGGTGTAGGCCAGCACGAAGCCATGAAAACCGATGTAATGCTGGCTATAGGCCACCGCGGCCGCTACCAACATTAGACGCAGTAAAATTTCTTGCGCGAACGAGGAAAAAGAGGTGTGAAACAAGGACTTCAGGTACGCATCCTGCAGGGCGCCCAGCATGATGCAGCCCGCTAGGCCAATGGCGACGGTGTAATGCGAGGCCAGCAGGGCCACGTCATCGCCCTTGGCATACCATTGCAGCACCAGCGGCTTGCCGAACCACATCAGCAAGGCCACCACTGCAAATCCTAGCAGCGGCGGCCCCAGTAGCAATGGAAAAAACCCTGCGTGGTTGCGGCCCTGGTTCCGGAAAAATGGGAAGTAGCGCATGCCGGCGCTGGCAAAGCCAAAGGCGGCCACCTGCGCCCCAATGGTAGCCAGCGGCACCAGCACCCCAGCC
Organism: Hymenobacter jeongseonensis; assembly: GCF_015694725.1. Lineage (GTDB taxonomy): Bacteria > Bacteroidota > Bacteroidia > Cytophagales > Hymenobacteraceae > Hymenobacter > Hymenobacter jeongseonensis. Next base: position 335,720 of record NZ_JADQDQ010000003.1, read on the forward strand.
GTGAGGCCAATCTGGCTCGACGTCAGCAGCCGGGGCAGAATCAGAATGGTATTGGCAAAGCCAATGGCCAGCCCGACATAGGAAATCAGAGTATTGCGGATGCCCTGGCGCTGAACGATGCCCAAAAGAAAAACGAAGTAAAGAAGTGAAGCGGAAAATAGCCGATGAAGAAATCGGAGGAAGCTTTATGAGCCAGCCATCTGTTGCCAAATTTCACGGCCGGTCAGAAAAGCCACTTTTTGATGCTGGAGGTAGTCCATCAGGTCGGCGAATTGCCGGGGGCCGGTCACGGCATTGGCAGGGTCGAAATGGTCGTTGTGCCAAAGCAAGGTTGCTACCCCACCAAACTTTACCACTTCGGCAAACATCGGGCGCAACGCCGGCAGTATCTCATCCGGCTGCAGCTGCAAGTAGTGGGGGTGGTGCAGCGTTGCATCCATCACGTTAAGGGGAATTTCGAGGAAACGATGCGCGTCGCCGGTTTCAAAATTGAAGGGGTAGAAAGGGTGGCAATAGGAATGGCGGAACCCAAAATGCTCGGCAAAGCCCAGTGTAGTGTCGTAGCCAATGCCGAAAATCATGGCGGCCTCCACCACTTCCGGCGTGAGTCGTGGCTCCCAACTCAGGTAGTGGAAGCGGTTGCCGGCGATGCTGCGCTCCCCCAAGTTCGCCCAATCTGCCCGAAGCTGCCCGATATCGGTGGCGGTGCCGATGCTGCCGTGCAGGGCCAGTTCGCAGCCCTGGGCGGCCAGGTCCTGCAGGTCATTCTTCAGTTGTGGGGTCAGCTTATAATCGGCGTTATGAACACCTTGGGGGCTGATGCGGTGACTGGGCAGAATGAAAAAGGTTGAGCGGGCGCCGTAGGCGGCCGTGGCAGTGGCCACGTCGGTCAGGTTGTCCCAAGCGTCAGGTTGGGTGAGATGGCGCCACATTTGCAGGCCGAATTCAACGTATTGTCCTCGTTGCAAGGCGGCTTTGGCTGGGGCTTTCCAAGCGCTCCGCAGCGTATCGACATCGTGGGTGATGAAGGCCGCAAATGGCGCGCCCGTCTGCCAACTTCTAGGCCGCAATACCTGGCCGGTGACATGCTCCACGGCAGTTTTCAGCACATCAAAGTAATAGTTGACCACGGGCAGCGCCACAAAGCCGTACTGCTTGTGCACGCTGGCGGCGTAGGGAAAACGACCGTGCTGGTCTCGGACATCGGAAAAATACTCCTGCCAGCCACTGAGCAGGTAAAACGCCGCCGAAATAATGTCAACGCCGATGGTGGCCTGCGCAATTCCCTTCTCCAGAAGCGCCGCGCCCGGTTGGGAGTCAAAGAAAAAAGGAACCTGTTGGCCGGCCCATTCGCGAAAAGCAGGCGCGGGCGGGTAGGGCGTTTGCTGCTGGAAAAAGTCGGCCGTTCCCTCCGCAATGGTGATAGCAGGGGCCATCGCAGGCTGGGCCGCAGCATAGCCGATGGCCACGTGCGGTACCGCTTCGTATGCCAGCCAGAAATGCCGCAGCACATATGCCAGCCGCATTTCCTGGGAAACGGGCACGGCCGCCAGCGGCGGCAGGACAGCAGAATGGGCATCGGTGGGCATTGGGGTAAAAGTACGGCGGCGCTTGCCCGCACTCACGGCTGCTGGTGTGGGCTTTCGAGCCACTCGTTGAGCAACGCCACGGTGCGGGGTTGGCTGCGGCCTTCGTCGGGCGTGCCGAGCGTGGCGTTGTAGTAGGCGGCGCGGCGGTACAAGTCGGCCGGCTTGTGGCGAGCGTAGGCGCGCAGTTTCTCCGCGAGTTCGCTGGGATTATCGGCTCGTTCTACTAGGCCTTTGGCTACATACCCGTAGTAGTCGTCGGTTAGTGGATTGGTGCCAAAGCGGAAATACACGCTGGCTACGTTCAGCAGCGTGGCTTCGAGGTGCGTAGAAGTGTCGGCGGCAACCAGCGCATCCTGGCGCAGCAGGAAATCGAACACGTTTTCTATCCGCGCGCTCGACCATTCCAACGTGGGAAGAAGCTGCCGCAGGGGCTCAAAGTTGCGCCCGTCGCTGGGGTGGGGGCGCAACGTAAACGTGAGTTCGGGCAACTTCGCCACCAAGTACACCAACGCGGCCGTCAGGGCCGGCAGGGGGTCGTGAATGTTGCAAGCAATACCCACGCGGCGCACGGCCGGGGCAGTGTTGCGGCGGGCCAGGTAGGCATCGGCTTTGGGCATTCCCACCAACTCGACGCGGCCTTGAACGGGGCCGCACAAGCGGTATTTGTCCAGCGCATCCTGGCCTTCCAGCAGGCTCAGGTCGAAGCCCAGAGGCGGGAAGTTGGCGCTGACGCTGGCGTGCTGCACGTAGGCCGTCGGGATGCCTTCGGCGCGGCAGGCCAAGAGCAGCGAGCGGGTGTCGTCGTTGTGGTCGTTGGAAAACACCACGGCGCGTGGCCGGTGGCGGCGCAAGGCCCGCCGGTACACCTCGTAGTAGCCAATGGCGTAAAAAATAAAGTCGAAAAACCGCCAGGCCCGGCCGCCTTCTGTTTGGGCCAGAGCGAAGAAGGCGTAGGGGAATTGCCAGTAATACAGCAGCTTGCGCCGCAGCGACAGCCGGTTGACTGTGGCATTGTACCGCCCGATATTCTTCGCCTGCCCGGCAACCAGCACCGCATCCGGCCGGGCTTTCTGGATGAATTCCAGGGCGTCATAATTGTTGGCACTCACCACGTAGAGCCACACTGCCCCGTGCAAGTTGTTGGGGTTGTGCACGGGCCGGAACACATTGCCCACCAGCCGCAACCCCGCGTAGCCCAGCACCCGCGCCAACCGTTTCAGCGGGTTGGCGGGCGAAATGCTGGCTAGTGCGGCCGGCGGAAGTGCCGCAAACACCGCGGTGAAGCGCAACTGTAGAATGTCGCGCAACCGGGAAATCAGTGGTAACGTGCGAGGCGGCATTAGAGCGCCTCCCAGGTGAGGGGCGTGCCGGGTTTCAGGTCTTGCGTGGCTTTGCGGCCCAGCACCATGTCCCAATGCCGGGGCCATAGCCCATCGCCGGGGCGAATGATTTTCAGGTTGTCTGCCGTGAAGGCTTCACCCTGCGCAATGGGCTTGGCCACGTAAATGCTGCGTTTGTATAGACGGCTTTTCTCCTCACCAGTCTGAATGCATAACTGCACCGTGCCCAAGGCCTGGTGGGCGCGTTCGGTTTCCTCCACTAGGGCTCTCAGTTCGTGCGGCTCCAGCGAAAAGGCCGAATCCACGCCGCCCTCGGCCCGGCTCAGCGTGAAGTGCTTCTCAATAACGCAGGCGCCCAGCGCCACGGCGGCCACGCTGGCGCCCACGCCCATGGTGTGGTCGCTCAGGCCGATGGGGCAGCCGAAGGTTTCGGCCAGGACCGGAATGGTGCGCAGATTGGTATTCGCGGGCGAAGCGGGGTAGGTGCTGGTGCATTTTAGCAGCACCAGTTCGCGGCACCCGGCTGCGCGCAACACCCGCACGGCGTCGTCGATTTCGGCCAGGGTGGCGGCGCCGGTGCTCACAATAACGGGCTTGCCAGTGGCGGCTACCTTGCGCAGCAGCGGCCAATGGGCGTTTTCAAAGGAAGCAATTTTGTAGGCCGGCACGTCCAATTCTTCCAGAAAATCGACGGCCGTTTCATCAAACGGGGAGCTGAAAGCCAGCATCCCGTGTTGCCGGGCCCGGGCAAATAGCTCGGCATGCCAGGCCCAGGGCGTGTGGGCTTCTTCGTACAGTTTGTATAAATTCTTGCCTTCCCAGAGCGACTGGCCTTCTTCGTCGATGGCAAAGCCGGTATCCATGGTGATGGTGTCGGCCGTGTAGGTCTGCAGCTTCAGGGCATCGACGCCGGCCGCGGCGGCGGCATCAACCAGCGCCAGAGCGCGGTCGAGGCTCTGGTTGTGGTTGCCCGACATTTCGGCGATGATAAACGGCTTGTGCGCGGGGCCAACCGGACGGCCACCAATGGTAATTTCGGTCATGTTAGGGCTGGGCAATATCAATTGGCAAAGGTAGTCGGGCCGTCGCGCGTTGTGGTGCAACCGGTGAAATGGCCATACCCGTCTACGAGGCCAGCAATTCCGCTACCATCTCCTCCGTCAGCTCGTCTAGCGTGTGAATGCGTCGGTGCGCTTCGTGCGCAGCATCGGCTTCCAGATGCGCATAATTGCCCCGCAGAATGCGCACGGTGCGAAACCCTAGCGGCTTAATACCCACAAAATCCTTGCGCGGGTTGTCGCCTACGTAGATAACCTGCGTGGGCAACACGCCTTCGCGCCGACAAATCAACTCAAAAACGTGCGGGTTGGGTTTGGCCCGGTGGCGGCCGTAGCGGTTGGTGAGGTAGGCGTGCCGGACGTGGGTGGGCACGCTCATCGCAGCCACTTTGCGGGCCTGTACCTCTTTGTGCCCGTCGGTAACGAGGTAGAGCGGCCAGGCGCCAAATCGTTTCAGGCAGCGCTCGGCGTCTGGGTAGAGTGCCAGCGTGGGCAAGTGCTGCCGGTAGGTGCGCAGGCAGGCCGCCACCAGAGTTTTGCTCCAGCGGCCATGTTGGCGCAGCACATCGTCGAATACTTGGCCGCGGCCGTGCGCTGCTTCTTCGGCCACCATGCCGGCGGCCAGCATTTCGGGTGGCTGGCGCAGGAGCGGGCTCAGATAGGCAGCCACGGCCCGAAACCCGCTGTGCACGTAGCTCAGTTCAGGATAGAGCGTATCGTCAAGGTCGAAAACTAGGACGGGCATGGCCTTAAGGCAATGTATAGAACGTTCAGGCGGTTTGGGCCACTGGCACAACCACATCGGTGGCCGCCCGAACCTGACGTAACGGTGTGCGGGCTGGGTGAAAAGGAAATTGGGCTAAATCAGCGCCCGCGGCTTCCTGCAGAAACCAGAAAAAGGAATCGACGCCTGCGGCAATGCCCAGCGTGGAAGCCCCGCCAAAGCGGCAGTTGCACTCGATGAGTTGCAGGTTGCCGTCGTCGGTGAGCAGGGCCTGCAGCACCAGTGGGCCATACAGCCCCAGCTTTTCGACGATGGGAGTGAGGCGAGCCACCAATTCCGGGTCCGGGAGCGTGGTCGTGACCTGCGACTCGCCGCGCACCACCACGTCGCGGGTGCGCGGCACGAGGCCGTGGACATGGCCATTGCGCCCCACGTAAGCATCAACGCTGATTTCCTGGCCTTTAATAAAGGGCTGAAAGATAGGTTCCTTCAGGTTTTGGGCGTGGGCCAGCGCGGCCGCTTCGGCCAGGTTGAGGCCTAGGCTTAAGGAGCCCGCGCCGTGCCGCTCCTTCACAACAAAGCTGTTAGTCGCCGCTCCCGCCCGGTTATCGAACACATAATGTGCATCGAGGGATAGGGTGGTGGGTATAACGGGCAAATCGTTTTTCTGTCCAAAAGCCGCGAATTCCAGCTTGTCCAGGCAGCGCTGTACCGCTTCAGGCGCACTCACCAGCACCACAATGCCGGCCTCGGCCAGCGCGGTGCGGTGGCGGCTCCAGAAAGCCAGCTCGCCGTCACGCGTCGGGATGATGTGCCCGATTCCCTGCGCTTGGCAGTGGCTAATGATGGCAGGCAGGTGCTCGTCGGCCGTGGGCGGCATCAGCCAGAAATCATCGGCAAAATGCTGGGCCAGGCAGGCATGGTTCATGTCGCCGGCCACCACTTTTATGTCGGGATGCAGGCGCTTGGCAGCTGCGCGCACGGCCTGCACCAGGGGCACCTTGGCCGCCGCGCTGCTGATAAGTACGTGCCCGGGCGCTTTGGCCACCGGGGCATTGGCCGCGCGGCTTTGCTCGAAGGCAATGATTTCGGGAATGGCGGCTTCCAACGACGTGGGCGGGAGCCAGTCGATGTGACTCGACCACAACGACATGTCGGCCTGCGAGGCTTCGAAAGGGATGTCGGAAGCCACGTAGTTAGCCCGCAGGTTGGGGAAATGATGCCGCAGCACGTCCACCACATCGGCCACGCGGCGCGCCCGCCCGGTGCCGAAGTTGATGATGCCAGTGACGGTTTCGGCTGCCGCCAAGCGCAGCAAGCCCTCGGCCGTATCGGCAGCGTAGATGTAGTCGAAAAACGACTCGGCCCCATACACCGTGATTTCTTCGCCCGCCAGCAGCATGCGCACCCAGCGCGAGGTGATGTCGCGCCCGTTGCGACCGTAGCCGCGGTAAATGCGCGGGCACACGGTACTGAACTGCTGGGCGCGGAATGTTTGGAGGAAGCGTAGTTCGATTTCGTGGGCTAGCTTGGCCATACCCGTGAGGTTGCGGGGCAAAATGGCATCTTCTTCACGCAGGCTGCGGGGCTGGGCCGGCACCTCGGCGAAGTTGTATAGCGCCGGGTCGTAGATGAGGTAGCTGGAGGCAAACACCACGCGCCGGAGCGAGGGCACGTCTTTCTGCACCGTCATCAGGTGGTGGCTCAGGCGGACGTTGTGCTGAAAATTCTCCTCCCAAAACCCGTACGTTTCGGTGGACCGCTCGAAGGTGGCGGCGAGGTGAATGAACAGGTCGGGCGCAAAAACGCTGATTTCCTGCTCGGTGAGGAAATTGAGGTCGCCCTGACGGTACTGGAAGCGGGCCGGGAAATCAGCCGGCCGGGGCTTGAGGTCGCCTACCAAGACTTGAACATCGGCGGGCAGCGCGGCCAGGCGGCGCACCATTTCCTGGCCAATGACACCGGCACCGCCGCTGATGAAAATTCGTTTAAACGGCAGAACCAAAGGCTGTGGCATAGTCGGCGGCCAGCTGGCCGTGCATCAGTGAGTCGGCAAAGGTATCCGGAGCCAGGCGCACGTGCTGCCGCAACCGACCTTCCAGCCGAAAACCGGCTTCCTCCAGAATGGCCACGTGGGCCGGCCGGATGTCATAGGTTTCGGTGAATAAGCGGTTGAAGTTCAGCTGTTCGAAGGCCGCCTGACCCAACAGCCGCAGGTGCGCCAGAAAATCGGTGCGGTAAGTTTCCGGCTCGGCCGCCCGCGCCGGGTCCACCAGGAAAGAAACTTCGGCGCGGCTATCGGGCCACGAAATATGGACCAGCCCGCCGTAGGCCACGAGGTTGTTGTGGTGCAGGAGCGAGAACAAGAGCTGGCCCGGCTGCTCTTGGTCAAACAAAGGCAGCACCACGCGCTGGAAGTACGCTTCCTGTTGCGCAGCCGTCAGCGGCGCGGCCTGGCGCAATACTTCAAGCTGGGCGTTGCGCCAAGCTCGAATGGGCTCCCGGTCTTCGTAGCGGATGGGTATCAGCCGGTAGTTTTCCCAGCGGAATTCGGCTTGCGTGAGAGAACGATAAGTAGTCAAGGCAAGAATTTAAAAGACGGTCATGCCGAGCGTATGGAAGTATCGCGCAGGCAGTCATAACTACTACCACAAGCGAAATGCTTCGCTGTGCTCTGCATGTCTGTTCTGAATTAACTACACCACTAAATAAGAAATGAGCGGGTTGAGCGGGCTGCGGCGCAAGGCGTAGTTGGCCACGCCAAATACCTCATCAAACGCCAAGGTTTCGCCGGGGAACTCCGGACAGTTCAACTCATCGAAAGCCACAACGGCGCCTTTGGTGAGGCGGGGCCGGATGGCTTCGAGGCAGGCTTTGGTTGGAGCGTAGATGTCGAAATCAAAATACGCGAAGGCGATAACCGTTTCGGGGTGGTCGCGCAGGTAACGGGGCACGGTTTCGGAGGCATCGCCGGCCACTAGCTCGAACTTGCGCTTGTGCGGAATGGGGCTGTCGGCTTCGTGCAGGGCCAAGATTTGGGTGAGGTACTCCTGGTATTCGGGCGTCACACCGTAGTCGCCTTCTTTCACCTGGGTGCCGTCCTTCGGGTCCACCGAGGGGAAACCGCCAAACGTATCGAAACCAATTATTTTGCGGTTGTAGTTGAACGGCTCGTAGATGCCGCGCAATGCGTGCATCAGGGCCAGATTTTGGCCCCAGCGCACGCCAAACTCCATGGCCACGCCGTGCACCGGGATAATTTGCTGGTATAGCTCGGTGAAGAACAGCAGGCGCGAAAACGTCTGGCGGTTTAGGTATAGGCCCAGGTTATTAAGCAGCTCGGTGTTGGGAATGGGCGAGTCGCGCAGGGTTTGAGCGAAGTTCTCGCGCCGCGCCTGCTCGGGTGCCGGAGCTCCGCTGATGACGGAAATGGGGGAGGTGGGGGACATGAATAAAAATTAAGCCGGCTGCAAAAATGCAACAATGCTGCGGCCCAGGCCCACACCGGCCAGGGCTTCGTAATAAGTGGCCACGGCCGGCAAGGGCGCGGTGCGCAGTAAAAAACTGTCCTGCGCGATGCGGGCCCGGTGCGCGGCTTTGCCCACGGCGCGGTTCATTACGTAGTTGCTGTGCGGCGTCAGCAAGTTGAGGTCGATGGGGTGGTCGGCCAGGAGCCGGGCCACCTGCCAGCCCGTGGCTTCGGCCAGGTTGCGCAAGCCGGTTTGGTTGAAATAGGAGAGGTGGTCGGGCAACACCACCCAGAACGGGCGGTCAATTTCCCCTGTGCTGAGCACGTGCTGCTGCAGGGTCGAAAAATCGTTGGGCACATCCACCAGCAGCGCCCCGCCGGGCGCCACCAACCGGCGGCACAGCCGCAGCAATTCGGCTGGTTCCACCACGTGCTCGAGCACGTTATCCAGCCACAGCACGTCGAATTGCTGTCCTTCTGCCACCAGCCGGTGCAGGCTCTCAAACAGGTCGCCGGTGCGCAGGTGAGCCAGCAAGTCAGCATGGAAGTGCGTGAGGGCAAAACTGCTAAAATCCAGACCCAACACGTCCCAACCCTGGCGCTTAAAATAGGCCAGAGCCCAGCCCTCGCCGCAGCCAATGTCCAGAAATTTTCGCGGCGCCGCACTTGATGCTGCGGCTGGTGGCGTTGCCGCTGTGGCTGGCAGGTTCTCCAGCACCCAGTGGCGCAGGCGTAGCATGCCATCAAAGTGCTCCAGCTCTTCGGGCGAGTAGGCCGCCGTGTAGGTAGTTAGCTCTTCCTGATAGTAGCGTTGCTCGTAGTACTCCCGTAGAGCTTCTGGAGTAGGTTTTTCCTTGATTTCATAAAAACCGTACTCATTCAGGCGCAAGGAATCGGGCACGGTCATGTGGTTTTTTGCTCGATGTGGGCATTTATGGACATTATTTCCGGGTGCGCTTCCAGCAAGCGGAGCAGGTCAGCAACGCCTAATTCGGCGGCGCCATACTGCTCAATCAGGGTGCACAACACTTCGTAGTCCTCGGCCGTGTCCAGGGTAATGCGGAAGCGGCTGAAGTCACCACCCGGCCAGATTTCGTCGCGGTAGAGCACGCGGCCCGCCGTGGCGGGGTTGGCTTTGAGGTAGGGCGTGACATGCTCCCGCTCGTAGGGCAAAGTGGCGTTGGTGTAGGCCTCGCGCAGCATTTCCATGGAGAAAATCTCGAAATCCAGCCCCCGCGGGAAAGTGCGCACAATGGCATTGGAGCGGTACACCAGCGGGTTGTCCTCGGCCAGGTAGCGGGCTACGGCAGCCCCAATTAGGTGGCCGTCTACCAGCGGGCAGTCGCTGGTCACGCGCACAATGACATCGAGGCCGAAGCGCTGGGCCGTTTCGAAGTAACGGGCCAGCACGTCGGTTTCGCTGCCGCGGTGGTAGGGCAGGGCGTGGGTTTCGGCGTAGGCGGCCAGCACGTCGTCGGCCGGTTCGGTGGTGGTGGCCAGCAGCACCGGCAGACCGCTTTGGCGCAGCCGGGCCACGTGGTAGTCCAGCAATGGCCGGCCACCGGCTGGCAGCAGCACCTTGCTCGGCAGCCGCGTGCTGCCCATGCGCACCTGCGAAATAATGCCCGCGCGCTGCATCAGGTGGTTTTTTCGAGCAAATACACGACGTCTTGGTTGCCGCGCTCGGCATCGTTCACGTAAGGGTACAGCTGCTGCTTCACCAGGCGCAACTCCGGGAAGCTGTCCAGGAAGAGCTGGGCGAAGTTGGCTTTCCAGAGGAATCCTTCGTTGCCGCGGTATTCAATGGACGTGGTTTCGGGGGCGTAATACTCGAAACCCATGATGTAGCGGCGTGAGCAGCGCACCATCTCGGTCATGATGCGCGGCAGGTCGGCCGGCGCAATGTGGATGAGCACGCCGTTGGTGCACACCACATCGAAGTAGTTGTCCTTGAAAGGCAAATCGAAACCGCTGCCTTGCAGGATGTTCACGCCGCGCACAAACTCCCGGGCTTTTTCAACGGCGTATTTCTGCAACTCGATGCCGTAGAGGTTTTCAAAACCAGCGGCTTGCAGGCCCACCAGCTGCATGCCAGTGTTGCAGCCCACTTCCAGAATGCGGGCGTCGCGGGGCAGGTCGCCGAGGAATTCGGCGTTCATTTCCAGCTTGGTGTGCCCGAAGATGCCACGGTAAAACTCGTTCCACTCGTCCAGCGGACGGGAATTGCGGTCGGTGTATTCACGGCCAAAATCGCCGGACCAGAAGTCTTCTTGTTGAGTGTGCTGCAAGGGAGGTGGTGTTGAATTATACCAAATAAGCCGTCATGCTGCGCGCAGTCGAAGCATATCTACTGGATTGCGTTGAACAGCCCATGCGAAGCGGGAAAGATGCTTCGATAAGCTCAGCATGACGCACTGTTTATTGGTTGTTTTCGGTTAAAAATTCGGTGATGCACGCTACCACGTAGTCTTGCTCCTCATCGGTAAGCGTCGGGAATAGCGGGATGCTAAGGCATTGCGTGTAGTATTTTTCCGCCAGCGGAAAGTCGCCGGCCCGCCAGCCGAGGCCTTCATAATACGGCATGCGGTGCACGGGAATGTAATGCACCTGCGCAAAAATCTGCCTTGTTTTGAGGAAATCGTAGAGCCCCTTGCGGTCGGCTACCTGAATGACGTACAGATGGTACGCGTGGCCGGGGCGGCCCGGGGCTAGAATTGTCAGGCCGGGTGCCTCAGCAAAAGCGGCATCGTAGCGGTCGGCCAGCTGGCGGCGCCGGGCCAAACCTTCGTCAGCGCGGGCGAGCTGGCTGAGACCGAGGGCGCAGTTGAGGTCGGGGAGGCGGTAGTTGTAGCCGAGCTCCTGCATTTCCATGTACCAGCCGCCTTCCGATTCGTGGATTTGGTCGGCCGGGTCGCGGGTGATGCCGTGGGTGCGCAGGCGCAGCAGGCGGTGAAAGAGCTGCTCGTCGTTGGTGGTTATCATGCCGCCCTCGCCGGTGGCAATGTGCTTGACGGGGTGAAAGCTGAAGATGGCCAAATCGGCAAAGTTGCCGTTACCGCAGCGCTGCTCCTGCCCCTGCGAATCAATGAAAAAGCCGCCCGGCGCGTGGCACGAATCCTCGATTATCCAAAGACCGAACTCGTTGGCCAACGCACGGGCTTCTTCAAGATTCACGGCCAGGCCAGCAAAATCCACCGGAATCAACCCGGCGAAATACCCTTTCGGGTGGGCTTCCAGCAGTTTCCGCACCTGGCCCAAATCGATGAGTCCGGTGGCAGGGTCAATGTCGGCAAAGTGTACCTCGCCGCCGCAGTAGCGCACGCAATTGGCCGAGGCCGCGAAGGTGAGCGGCGTGGTGATAACGCGCTGGCCGGGCTGCACATCCAGCGCCAGCGCGCACAGGTGCAGCGCCGCCGTGCCGTTGCTTACGGCTACGGCATACTGGGCCCCCACGTAGGCCGCAAACTGCTTTTCGAACTCGCCCACGGTGGGCCCTTGGGTGAGGTAGTCGCTTTGCAGGGCCGCCGTGACGGCCGCCACGTCCGCCTCTGTGATATGCTGGCGGCCGTAGGGTAGGGCGCGGGTGGGATGAAAACTGGGCTTTGGCATTGACGAAACGGTGCTTTAGGCCTGAAAATCGGCGTCCACGTGCAGGCGTATTTCGTCGCGAATCTGCTCGGCCGTCAGCCATTCTTCGTTGTTGGCCGAATCGTACTGGAAACCCAGCGGCACCCGCTTGCCGTTGAAGTGCTGCACAAATTTGTCGACGTCCCAGGTCGGCATCGACGGCAGAATGACGTAGTAGCGGTCCAATTCGACCGTGCTCAGGGCATCGGTTTCGGTAATCATCGCCTCGTGCAGCTTCTCGCCGGGGCGAATGCCCACGATGCGCTGCTCGCAATCCGGGCCGATGGCGCGGGCCACCTCCGTGATTTTGTAGCTTGGGATTTTGGGTACAAAAATCTCGCCGCCCCACGAGTGCTCCAGCGCATAGAGTACCAAATCGACGCCTTCTTCCAGCGAAATATTGAAGCGCGTCATGTCGGGGTGGGTAATGGGGAGCACTCCGGTGCTGCGCTGCTGCAGGAAAAACGGTACCACCGAGCCGCGCGAGCCAATTACGTTGCCGTAGCGCACCACCGAAAAGCGCAGGTCGCGCTTGCCTTTCATGTTATTGGCGGCCACAAACAACTTATCAGAGCAGAGTTTGGTGGCGCCGTAGAGGTTGATGGGCGCCGCCGCTTTGTCGGTGCTCAGGGCTACCACGTCCTTCACGCCGCTGTCGAGGGCTGCGTTGATGACGTTCTCCGCCCCGAAAATATTGGTCTTAATGCACTCCATCGGGTTGTATTCGGCGGCGGGCACCTGCTTGAGGGCCGCGGCATGAATCACGATGTCGATGCCCTCGCAGGCCCGGTGCAACCGCTCGCCATCGCGCACGTCGCCAATGAAATAGCGAATGGCCGGGTACTTGGCCGGGCTGAACTCCTGGCTCATTTCGTACTGTTTCAGCTCATCGCGCGAAAACACCACGAGGCGTTTCACCTCCGGAAATTTTTCGAAGACAGTGCGTACGAATTGCTTGCCGAAGGAACCGGTGCCGCCGGTAACGAGGATGGATTTGTGGTTGAGGTCGAGAGCCATGAAAATAAGTAAGCCGAAACAGGACTGCAAAAGTAGTTTGCAGGAATGTAGCGTGGACTCTGCGCGTCCGCGTGCGCAACAACTGGCGCCGTTGAACCCGTTTCCGTTACGCCCCCGTGCGGACGCGCGGAGTCCACGCTGCATTCCCGACCTTTGGCCGCCGGAGCTACTTCCGCGTTTCGAATGCTATTTAATTCCCTCCATTTTCTGGTGTTTTTCCCGATAGTTGTCGGGCTCTATTATGGCTTGGCGCCGCGTTGGCGCGGGGCGCTGCTGCTGCTGGCCAGCTACTATTTCTACATGAGCTGGCGGGCTGCCTACGCGCTGTTGCTGCTGGCCACCACGCTTGTTGATTACTACAGCGGCTACCGCATGAGCCAGCTGCCCACCAAACAGGCGCGCCGGCCTTACCTCTACCTTAGCCTCATCAGCAATCTGGGCACGCTGTTCGTCTTCAAGTACTTCAACTTCTTTCGCGACACGGCTGTGCAATTGGCAGAGGCCTTGCATTTGCCGGCCACGGCGGTGCCGGCTTTTGGGCTGCTGCTGCCGGTGGGCGTGTCTTTCTACACCTTTCAGTCGGTGGGGTACATTATTGATGTGTACCAGGGCCGCCTGGAGGCCGAGCGGAATTTCGGCCGCTTTGCGCTGTTCGTGGCGTTTTTCCCGCAGCTGGTGGCGGGGCCCATCGAGCGCGGCGGCCACATGCTGCCCCAGTTCAAGCGCACGCACCGCTTCGATTACGCGCGGGTGGTGAGCGGCTTGCGCCTGATGGCCTGGGGCTTGTTCAAGAAAGTGGTGGTGGCCGACCGGCTGGCGTTGTTCGTCAACCCCGTGTTCAACAACCCCCGGGAACACCCCGAAGGCTTGGTGCTGGTATTGGCCACGCTGGCCTTCACCTTTCAGATTTACGGCGACTTTTCGGGCTACACCGACATGGCCCGCGGTGCGGCCCGCGTGCTGGGCTTCGATTTCAACCTCAATTTCCGGCAGCCTTACTTGTCGGCTTCGGTGCCGGAATTCTGGCGGCGCTGGCACATTTCGCTGTCGAGCTGGTTCCGAGACTACGTGTACATCCCGCTGGGAGGCAGCCGCGTTGCTCCCGCCCGGGCCTATGGCAACTTACTGGCCGTGTTTCTCATCAGTGGCCTGTGGCACGGTGCCAACTGGACCTTTTTGGTGTGGGGCGGTCTGCACGGTCTGTATTTAGTAGTCAGCACCTGGGCCAAGCCGGCCCGCGAGCGGTTGGCCCAACTCACGGGGCTGGCGGCGCATCCCAGCCTGCGCCAGGTGCTGGGCGTAGTTATAACGTTCGTGCTGGTTGCGTATGCTTGGATATTTTTTCGGGCCAATTCCCTCAGCGATGCCGTGTTCATCAGTCAGCGGTTGGGGAATGGTTGGGCTGCGCTTGACGGGCAGAAAGTGGCCACGCTGCTGCTGGATTTCTCGCAACACTACCGCCCCGAACTGGCGATGGCAGGGCTCGGTGTTGTCTTAATGCTGGTAGTCGAATACTTCGGCCGCAACCGTAGCCTGCAGGCTTGGATTACCGGACAGCCGTTTGGGGTGCGTTGGGTCGGCTACGCGGGCCTCACGCTCCTCATATTGTACCTGGGTATTTTCAATAGCACCTCCTTTATCTACTTTCAGTTCTGAAACGCTTGCTCTCACCTGCTGGATGGCGCCTTATTTCCCGTTTGCTGCTGCTGGCGGGGGCCGACGTACTGGGCTTGCTTTTGCTGGGCCCCGTGGTGCTGGGCGGCCATGTAGATGCATTTTATGGTCGCTTTACTAGTCCCCAGGCCGGTTCTCTGATAATTGGCACGTCGCGGGCGGCGCAGGGAATTCAGCCCGCCGTGCTGGCAGCCACTTTGGGCAACCGCTTCGAAGTGACGCTTTTGAATTACTCTTTCACACTCACACATTCGCCGTACGGCCCAGCCTATTTGCACAGCATTGAGCGCAAGCTCCGGCCCGATGCTAAAAACGGCTTGTTTATCGTCGCCGTCGACCCCTGGTCCTTATCCCTTACCGGGGCGGAGGGTAGTTTCCCGGAAGATAATTCGTTTATTGGTCAACTTGGTCAGGTAAGCCAGAATCCCAATTTGGCATATCTCGCCCGCTTCCAGACCAAGCCACTCTACCGCCTGTTACTGGACTATGCCACCGCCACCGAACGCCTGCACCCCGACGGCTGGCTGGAAGTCACCATTGGAATCGATAGTGCCCAAGTGCGGGCCCGCACTGCCCGCAAACTACAGGACTACCGCCGCCTTGCTGCCAGCCAGCACCTTTCCTCCGGCCGATTGGCAGCCCTGCGCCAGACAATTGAACTATTAAAGCAGCACGGCCGGGTATTTATGGTGCGCCTTCCAGTTGGCGCTACTCTGTTGCAATTGGAAGAGCAATATCAACCCGATTTTGACCAACGCATGCGCCAAACCGCTGCTGAACTGGCGGTTCCTTATTTGGACTACAGCGCCCAACCCTACGCCACCACCGATGGAAACCACCTACAGCGCGCGGCTAGCCAAGATTTTAGTGTGAGGCTTGCTCAGGATTTGAAAGGTTATCAACTAATACCAAAAAGCGAAATACCGGTGCGTAAATGATATCCAAAAGAAAAAGGCGGCCCTTCCATGAAGGGCCGCCTTTTTCTTTTGAGACTTGGTGACCTTATTGAATCACTACTCTTTTGGTAGTGGAAGTGGTACCAATCTTAATTTGAAGGGTGTAGACGCCCTGAGCTAAGCTGGAAACATCGACCAGCGTTGAAGCTCCGGTCTTATTTACGGCAATGTGATTGCCTACGCGCTGGCCCAAGTTGTTGAATAAGGTCGCCTGAACGTCAGTTGCTGGTGTAATAGCTGGCAACGAGATGGTAAAGGATGAACGAGTTGGATTCGGGTATAGCAAAACTTCAAAGCCTTGCTTAGCACCAGTGGTTGCAAGAGGATTAGCGGCTGGACCAAAGCGCAAAACAAAGCGCGTGGTTAATTTTTGAGACGCCTGCGCAGCAGTCAGGTTGAACGTATAGCTGGGCTGGGTCCGCAGGTTTATGGACAGACCAGTTTGTGCGTCGAACAAAAAGACACCTTGCGTTGCAGATAAATTAAGTAACTGGGCCGCGTTCAAGGTGTAGCGGCCCGCTGCAGGTGCGTTAATGCTCAAGGGGATGCTCATTGTACCCGAAAACGCCGGAAGTCCGTTGATGGCCAAGTTTGTATCGTTGCCTATGATGGCGGCCAAGTTCAAACCACTTGGGTTGCCAAGCTTCACGGCGTCGTAGTTACGGTCAAGGCCAGCTGTGGCACCAGCTTCAGCGTAGACAAAAAGGGCGTCGGCAGGACCCGTTGCGCCCTGCAGTCGCAGTTCAACCAGCGGCCGAGCATCGGCATTGGTACGCAGAAACGACGCTTGCGAACTGTAGGTCGTAACCCGTTGCTCATTCCGGAAAGTCAGGCTGCCGGTGGTTTGGCCGGCGCTCACGCGGACAAAAAATCCTTGGCTCGAAGCAATAAGCGGATTGCCATCACCAATGCCGTTGGTGTAACTGCGGTAGTTGCCATCGTACTGGCTCCGGCTTTCGTACACATACATAGCTCCGTCCAAATTGTTGCGGTCAGCCGCAGTCACCAACCGCCAGTCGAGTGGGGCAGGGTAGGGATTACCCACCAAAGCCCATCCCGAAGCGGCGGCCGTCGGGCCGGCGTTGCGAGCAAGTGGTACGGTCAGGCTGCCATTGTTGAGGGAGCCTACAAAATCAGCTTTTTCGGAAGCAGCAATATTGACGGTATAGCCGCGCCCAACTTCGAGCCGGTCGCTAGTCAAAGCGGGCGATACCCACCCTTTGTCAAAAGCCGGATAATTACTGGTCGTGGTTGCAACGCGGTTTTGCTCATATGCAAACACAGTGGGGAACGGCTTCACCTGCCCAGGAGTCGCGGAGGTGTTGTATTTGCTGTTGACTACCGGCACAAAACCAGTAGTGGCCAAATCTGCGATTGTTGACCCGGCTACCGGAGCACTGTAGTGCCGGTACCCAGTACCCTGGTTTTTACTTTGGTCAATGTACCGCTCCATCAGCGCCGTGCGGCCCTGAACCACACCAGTGCTGCTGTTTACAACAAGGGCTGTACCAGTTGCATCCGATGTCAAGGTAAGGGTGTGGCCATTCAACAATAAGTCACCACTCGAGGCTACTATGAGCGTCTGAACCACAGTCACTGCTTCAGTCAGCGATACGTTTTCGGCATTTGTCGTGGTGAGGTTGCGTACTTGGCTGGGCAAAGCGCCGCCCGTAATCTGGGCCGAGGTACCGTTGTAGATGTAGCTGGCGTCGTTGCTGAAGCTACGCGTGCCGGTTAGCCGCACCGACCCGGTGTTACCCGTAAGTGCAATGCCAGCTGGGTCGCAAATTCCCAGCGTACCGCCCGCTGCCAATACGAAATTGCCGGCGCCGATGAGCGGTTGGCACCCGGTGAGCAGTGTACCGCCGTTTTGCACCGTCAAAGTGCCGACTACATTGAGTGTGCCTGTGAGCGTCGCAGTACCAGCACCGCCCGTCGTAGGCCCGGTAATAGTGACGTTGCGGTAGGTTCCGCTCACATTTTCTGGCGTACTCACAACCAGGTCGGTGAGCGTAGAGACATCATTAAAACGCACGCTGACGGTGTTGTCGTCAAAGTTTGCAGAAAGCAAATCCAAGTCGCCGTCGTTGTCAATATCAGCCATCGCAACCCGATAAGGTTGGCTGCCTACTTGGACATCTGCACCGCTACTAAAGACGCCACTCCCGTTGTTTACCTTCACGCTTACTGTGTTGCTTACGATATTAGGAACAAGAATGTCCATATCAGCATCACCATCGATGTCAGCCGCAGTCACTCCGCCTGGGAAATTCCCCACCGCCAACGTCGCATTGAGGGTAAAGCCTCCGCTTCCGTTGTTAAGAAAAATATTCAGGCTATTACTAAAGGCATTTACAACCAGTAAGTCAAGGTCCCTGTCACCATCAATATCCGCCGTGGTTACCCCGCGAGGCTGCGAGCCCGCTGCAAGATTAGTGGTTCCACTAAAGATGGCGTTACCATCGTTTAGCCGCACGCTTACTGTCGTGCTTTGGTAGCTTCCGGTTAGCAAATCCACATCGCCGTCATTGTCAACATCAGCAGTCGTCAAACTGAATGGGAAGTTTCCTACGGCCACATCGGGGTTGCTAGTGAAGTTGCCATTGCCATCGTTGATATAGATACTTACTGTGCTGCTGGCGCCATTGGAAATCAACAAGTCTTGGTCGCCGTCGCCGTCCAAGTCAGCAGTCATTACGCTTTGAGGGCGGCTTCCGACTGTCAGTTCCGTATTGCCTGAGAAGACACCGCTGCCATTGTTAAAGCGTATGCTAGCCTTGTCGTCGTTGTAGTTTGCAGTGACTATATCCAAATCGCCGTCACCATCTAAATCCGACAGGGCTAAGCCACGAGGCTGGTCGCCAACTGGAGTGTCGACGGTTCCACTAAAGACACCAGTTCCATTGTTGAGCCGAATGCTAACCGAATTGCCCGTAAAGTTGGGCGTAAGCAGGTCGAGGTCACCATCGCCATCGATATCTGCGGTTAGCACTATATAAGGTTTGTTGCCCACCGGTACTTCCGTTCCTCCGGTGAAAGTACCATTGCCACCTGTAGCGGCAGCAGTGAATTGAAACACCCGCGGCGCTGCAAGGCTGCCGTTGGTGCTGCGGGCGGCAGTGGTTATGCTAGTGAATACTGTTTCCCCGGGCTTGAAATCGTATGCGGGGTCAAATGACAAGGTGGTGCCGCTCAAAGTGGTACTACCGGAGTTGCCAGTGCGTTTGCCACCACGTTGATTGCTGAAAACGTGCATAGCCGCCTCTGAACCGACCGTTAGGGCCTCACTGAACGTGGCCGCAACGTTGCTAGTGCGTGGGGCAGCCTTTTGGTTAGCAACCGGTGAGACGTTGATAACGATGGGTTGGGCAGAGAGGGCTACTGGTAGCAGCAGCCCAAACCCCAAACTGGAAAAGCGTATAGAAAACTTCATTAGCAAAGAGTAGATGATTGAATCGATTGAAGACGGAAAATGAAAAATTAAAATGAGTAATTTAATCAAAGCTAACTGATAAGAAGATATAAATACTCACCGGTTAGCTATAACGTCTGCGCGCCTGCGAGCGAGGCTCATAAAAAAAACCTCAAAATAGTGATAAGATAGATAGCTGATTGCTACTGAGGCAACACTGGCTAAAAGAGGGGCAATTAAAACTGGATAAGTAAAACCTAACTTAGCGAGCAGTGAAAAAAAAGCTTTGGCAAAAGCATAAACGATTGGATGAAGCAGGTAAAGAGAATAGCTGATTTGGCCTAGGAGTGCCAGAGGCTTATCAAGCAAATTCACTGCTTGTGCTGTTCGAAAAAAACCACAGCAGATTAAAAAGCAGCTTCCGGTAAATATTAGCCTATTGAGACCCGTCACTAATTCAGTCGTGCTCGGGCCAATTGGGATAAATAGTAGAACCGCTAATCCTAGGACGCCCATCGAAAGGCTAGTTGCGGCTTTTAGGGATGCAGGATTGATAAATCTTCCAATTAGGCAGCCACCCAAAAAAAAAGTAAACTGGTTTAACGGATTAGTGTATAAATGCCACTGGCTGGACAGAGAAGCAACGGGTGTTATCTTATAAAAAGCAAAGTATATAAATAGTAAAGCAGTGGATAAGGCAATGATGAATAAGCCTGTCCGACTTTTGTTAAAGGAGTAAATTAATAAAGGGAAGACAAGGTAAAATGTTAGTTCATTGCCGATTGACCAAGCTCCTGTCGCATAATAGGTGTTCCATTTAACTAGTCCAAACAGTCCCGTCAAGTTGAGAAATAAATCCAATACATCTGGAATTCGCTTTGAGAGGATAATAGATAGGAATGTTACTAACCATAAAAGAGGGAATATTCTAAAAAACCTTTTTATGTAAAATCTAGTTAAGCTTCCCGGTTCCAGCGCTAGTTTTGAAGCATACATATAAGTGAGTGCCTGACCGCTGAGAACATAGAAAATGGCGACTCCATAAATGCCTATCCGGCCCAAAAACGAGCTTGCTGCTTGTTCACCATAAGTCCAAGAGGAATAATGGTAAATCATTATTCCAACCGCAGTTAAACCGCGTAGGTAGTCCAAGCCATGAAGTCTTTGCTTTTCTCCGGATTGTAGAGGCATGGTTGTTATACTCACTCTCTACTTGGCACTGTTTTGCCATACTGCTTGAAAATAACCTCCCGTCTGCGACACCCGACGATGCGCATCGTAGGCATCTTCTTCACATACCAACGAATAGCTCTGGCCAAGCATTCTACTGTAATCGGCAAACAGGATGGGTTTCACTACACCAGATTCAGCGGAACTCTCCTTGCCGTTTCTGGCCTGCATCAAGTATGCCCAAGTAAAATTGCCTTTGATGTAACTTAGATAGTTTGCTACAATCTCCGGTTCCATCTCGCCAAAGCTGGCGGCATTCCAAAATATATCGAACTTAAAATTTGCCAAAAGCGGAAATTGCCAGTTACCAAATAAATGGATTTTCCCTTTCTCTAAATTATGCAGGTCCGTTCGCTCAAGACCCTTTTCAGAGCCAACCACAGCATTTTCACCTAATACATTCGTTAGATACTTTTCACAGAGGTACAATTGTGCGGGTAGGTCGAAGCACAAAATTGTCAGGTCAGGATATATTTTTTTGAGTAACTCAACTTGGAAACCCGAGCCTGAACCTAATTCAATTATTGTTTCATCGCCTCTGAGTTTAAAAAATTTGTGAGCAAAGCTATAGCGCACATAGAAGCTCAGAAATTTCATGGTGTATTTCTTTCCATGAACAGAGAATAAGTCTTGTGGCTTCCCAAAATCACTGGCTTCGAGCTTGTTAATAGGGTAAGCATCTGCTAGCTGGCCTTGGCTATCGGCATATTTATAAGCCATTTCCCTGATATCAGACAGACGTAAAGAGTAAGGCAATGAAGCTCGGTTATCAATAAAGAGTTTTCGGACAAGTTGCCTAATAAACTTGACGTAAAAAGGCATCCTGGGATGATAGTAATATACTAGGTCGTTAAAACCGAATGTTGTAAAAATCGGGTACTTGCCACTTCGGAGTTCGCTCAAATCAGCTCCTTTGACTTCCTCTACAATTTTATCTTCATAAGCTTTCCAATACCTTCCTGCGTGGAATATTTCTGGCGCGTTACGATAGGCGGCATTGAGTTTGTCGAGATGATTCATTAGGTTAATTAGGGTAGTATTCGTGTGTTTTGTCAGCGTGTTGAATTTCTCTAGTACGATTCAGGTGCCACAAATGTAGGTTTGTCGTATTTTGGAGCACATTTGAGATTCAAAATGCAGATTGAAAATTGCATTTGAATGATTTTTTTGCAATTTCAGAGTATAATCTTAGTAAGCCGTTCCGTTAGCTCCACGCGTGAGTAGCGTTTGTGGCTAATCGCCGGTAAGTCCAAGTTGGGATTGATGCGCCATTGGGCAAACAGGCCTTCCAGCGTCTCGAGCATCAGCGCGAAATCATCGTAGGGCAGGGCGTGGCCGGCGGCGCACTCCTGCAGCAGGTTATCGGCGTCCGACCCGGCAGGGCCCACGCACAGAATGGGCTTATTCGCGGCCAGGTATTCAAATACTTTGCCTGGCAATATTCCAAAGTTGCGCGGCACATCGGGAATGGCCATGAGCAGGGCCGACGCACTCAACAGGTGCTTGACCGATTCGTCGTGCGGGACAAAGGGCAAAAACTCCGTTACCTCGAATAGTCCGGCGTGCTCAATCTGGCGGCGCAGTTCGGCTGAGACCTGGCCCACGAAACGCAGGCGCAGCGGCACATCGGGGTGGCGGGCCGCGCAAGTAGCGGCAGCTTTCAGCAAGTGGCCGATGTGGTAGAGCTCCGTGATGGTGCCCGTGTGCGTAATGCGCAGGCAGTCAGTAGGCGGCGCGGACGGTTCTTGAAAATCCGACTCGTCGTAGCCATTGGGCAGGACGTGGAATTTGGCCGTGGGCAATGCGGGGAGCTTGGCAAGAAACAGCCGCTTGGTTTCCGGCGAGGTCACCAGCACGGCATCGGCCTGCGTGAGGACTTGTCGCTCGTAGCGGGCATCCAGCCAGGCGGCCAGCGGGGTGTGGTGCAGGTCTTTGTAGTAATAAATATCCGTCCAGGGGTCGCGCATATCGGCCAGCCAGCGCAGCCCGAACCGTTTCTTCAACTCCAGGCCGATGA
This sequence comes from Hymenobacter jeongseonensis, assembly GCF_015694725.1. GTDB lineage: Bacteria > Bacteroidota > Bacteroidia > Cytophagales > Hymenobacteraceae > Hymenobacter > Hymenobacter jeongseonensis. The sequence goes on from NZ_JADQDQ010000003.1 coordinate 357,833, forward strand.
GCTGGGTGGAGTGCGGGGGCGACGATGTGAGCACGGCGTCGAATGACTCGCCGGCAGCCAGCAGTTTTTCGACGGCGGCCAGCGCGTGGCGGTTCCAGCCCCGGCGCGGGTCCGGGATAAACAGGTTGCCACGCACAAAGCGCATAGCCTTTTGCATGAGCCCGGGCTTGCCTTCGTTGGCAAAGCCGCCGTAGGGCACGGCCCGACCGGTCAGCTTTTTGTAGCTCTCAAAAGGCTCGGAAGTACCGGTATGGATGACGCGCACGCCGGTGGGCACCTCGGCCAGCAGGCTCTCATCGCGCACGGGGTAGGTGGCCTCGGCCGGGTCCACGGTTATCACGGTGGGCTCCACGCCGAAACGGCCCAGGTGCTTTACAAACTTCAGGCAACGCTGCACGCCGGCTCCGCCCGAAGGCGGCCAGTAGTAGGTGATGACGAGCAAACGGAGCGGGCGGGGGGAGGGCACGTAAGCAGTGGATAACTAACGGGGCGCGAAGGTACGTGGTTTGCCGGTTTTCGGGCATTTATGGTTACTTTTGGGGTTCAGTAACCGCCTGATTCCCGGCAGCTCGTCCGGCGCCACATCAGCCTCCTCCGTTAACTCTGCTCAACTCAGCGATTCATGTTCGATAATCTCTCCACCAAGCTCGACCGGGCCATCAAAACCCTCAAAGGCCAGGGCAGTATCTCGGAAATCAACGTCGCGGCCACCATTAAGGAAATCCGCCGTGCGCTGGTCGATGCCGACGTTAACTACAAGGTTGCCAAGGATGTAACCGACAAGATTAAGGACGCGGCAATGGGCCGTGACGTGCTCACGGCCGTGTCGCCGGGCCAGCTCATGGTCAAAATCGTCTACGACGAACTGACCGAGCTCATGGGCGGCGAGAAGAAGGACATCACCATCAAGGGCGACCCGGCCGTTATCCTGCTCTCGGGCCTGCAGGGTTCGGGCAAAACCACGTTTGCCGGCAAGCTGGCCAGCTACGTGAAGAAGCAAAACCGAACCGTGCTGCTGGTAGCCTGCGACGTGTACCGCCCCGCGGCCATCGACCAGCTCAAGGTGCTCGGCGAGCAAATCGGCGTGGAGGTGTACTCGGAAGTCGAGAACAAAAACCCCGTTGAAATCTCGCGCAACGCCATTGAGTACGCGAAAAAGAACAACAAAAAGGTGGTCATCATCGACACCGCCGGCCGCTTGGCCGTGGACGAGCAGATGATGCGCGAGATTGAAGCCGTGAAAGCGGCCATCAACCCGAGCGAGACGCTGTTTGTGGTGGACTCCATGACCGGCCAGGACGCCGTGAATACCGCTAAAACGTTTAATCAGCGCCTGAATTTTGACGGCGTGGTGCTCACCAAGCTCGACGGCGACTCGCGGGGCGGTGCGGCTCTCTCGATTCGCGCGGTGGTAGAGAAGCCCATCAAGTTCATCTCGACGGGCGAGAAGATGGACGCGCTGGACCTGTTTTACCCCGACCGCATGGCCCAGCGCATTTTGGGCATGGGCGACGTGATTTCGCTGGTGGAGCGGGCGCAGATGCAGTTCGACAAGGACGAAGCCAAGCGCATCAACGCCAAAATCCGGAAAAACCAGTTCAACTTTGACGACTTCCTCTCGCAGCTGGAGCAAATCAAGAAGATGGGCAACATCAAGGACTTGATGGGCATGATTCCGGGCATGAGCAAGGCCATGAAGGATGTGGAAATCGACGACGACGCCTTCAAGCCTGTTGAGGCCATCATCAAGAGCATGACCAAGCAGGAGCGGGCCAACCCCGACATCCTCAACGGCTCGCGCAAGCGCCGCCTAGCCAAGGGCTCCGGCACCGATATTCAGCAGGTAAACGCGCTGATGAAGCAGTTCGACGACATGCGCAAAATGATGCGCACAATGAACAAAATGAGCCAGACCAAAGGCGGCATGGCCCAGATGCAGAAGATGATGGGCGGCATGAAAGGCGGCCCCGGCGGCATGATGCGCTAAGCAACGCGGCGCGGCGCGGGGGCGTAAAGCAGGGTCGTAGCTGTTTGCGCCATGGATATTTCTCCGCCCGCCCGGCTTTCTACTCCGCTGCTTTTTCGGCTGGGAGTGCCGGCGCGCTTGCTGCGCGTGGGGCTGGCGATGGTAATCGGCACGTTTTGCTATTGGGTAGCTCCGTCCGACTTTGAGCTCGTTACCACTTTGCTGCTGGCCTGGGATGGTTTTCTGGTGGGCATTTTGATGCTTACGTGGGCAACCATTCTGCAGGCCAGCACCGCCGATATCGAGCGGGTGGCCCGCGTGCTGCACCCCAACCGCACCTGGGGGCTGCTTTTACTGGTTACGTTCGTTGGGGTGGCCATCAGCCTGCTGGCCGTGATGCTGATGCTGCGCCGCTTGTTCACGATGCCGCTGGAAGAACGGCTGGAACATATACTGGTATCGGTGGTAGCCATCGTGGGAACCTGGCTGATGCTGCACACGCTGTTTGCGCTCCACTACGCCCATACTTACTTCAAGCCCTTGCCCGGTGTGGAACCCGAGCGCCGGCAAGGCGGCCTGAATTTTGTGGGCGCCGCTCCGGCGTTGTATTGGGATTTTGTGTACTTCGCCTTTGTCGTGGGCACAACCGCACAAACCGCCGATGTTGGGGTTACTTCGCTGCGCATGCGCCAGCTGGTGCTGTTTCATGGCATCATGGCCTTTGGCTTCAATACCGCCATCCTGGCGTTGAGCATCAATATCTTGGCGGGCGTGCTCTGAAATTAGCAAAGCCGTTTTTCTGTACTCGTCCCGAAATACTGGATGGCGCGTAGCCTTGTGGCTGGGCGCTTTTTTGTGCCCGTAGGCTCGTGCGTTAAGGCCCAAATAGTGGTTGGCTCAAGTCGCTGTAAGCTCCGCGGGGAAGCAAAATGCTCACGGAATTATGTCACCTAAATCCGCTTTCTGCGTAGTTCCTTCTTGTGGATTTTTGCAAATAGTGTATTGCTAATGAGGTGTTTATAATTTAAGAATCACTGTTTATAAACAAAAAAACTTCTCTAAATAGAAAGGTGATAGTGCCCAGAAAACCCCTATTTCAATGATTATTTTATCCATTTATCTCAAGTGTTATGTTAAAAAAACTACTTCGCGGCCTGGCAGCAAGTGTGCTGCTGGCCGCCCCCGTGGTTGCTTCGGCTGACCACCTGCGCCCCCAATTGCTGCTGACGGCGCGCCTGAACGGCAGCCATGAAACGCCGTCCGTAACTACTCCCGCCCAAGGAGTGGCTGGCTTCACGCTTAATGCTACGCGCGATACGCTCTTTGTGCAGGCGGCTTTTGCCAACTTGAGCGGCGCCATCGTGGGCGTCCACGTGCACGAAGGGGCGGTGGGCGTGGCCGGGCCCATTGTTACCAGCCTGGTGCCGCTGTTGCGCGGCAACCGCTTGTCGGGCTACCTGACTGGGGCCGACATTTCATCGGATAAGTTGGCCAAGTACCTGCGCGGCGACTACTACCTCAACGTGCACACCGCTGCCAATCCCAACGGGGAAATTCGGGGGCAGCTCTTGGTCGAAACCGACCAAGAGTTTTCGGGCACCCTGAACGGAACTCAAGAAGTGCCGCAAGTGCCCACCGCCGGCACCGGCCTGGGGGTGTTTACCCTCAACCAAAACCAGAAGAAGATGAAATTCCGGGTGGTGGTGGCCGGGCTGAGCAGCGCTATCACGGGGGCACACTTTCACCGGGGCGCTGTGGGCGTGAGCGGCCCGATAGTGGTCGACCTCGTGCCCTTTGTCTCGGGCAATGTGATTGAAGGCGAAATTGTGCCCACCGCCGACTTTCTCACCTCCCTGAATCAGCAGGAGATTTATATTAACGTGCACACCAGCACCTACCCCAACGGCGAAATCCGGGCGCAGGTGTTGCCCGTTAGTCGCAACCTGGTTTTCGACGCTCGCCTCGATGGAGCCCAATTGGTCCCCGCCGTCACCACGGCCGCCAAAGCCGTGGCCGTGGGCCGGCTAGGCGCCGCCCTGGACAGCATCACTGTGTTGGTAGCCCACACCAGCCTGAGCAGCGCCCCGCTTGCCCTCAACTTTCACAACGCCGAACTAGGGCAAGCCAATACCACCGCCAACCTGTTGGGCTCGGTGCCCATCACCAGCGGCAATACTGTGGGCAACGTCACCACTTTCCAACTGGCGGGCCCCAACCTGCCAGATGCTTTCGTGAACCTGCTCTTGCGCGGCAGTCTGAACGTGGTGCTCAGCACGGCGGGTAGCGCCACCGGAGAAATCCGCGGGCAGGTGTACCGGCTGGCCCGCGAAGGCTACACCTCGTCTTTCAACGGGGCCCAGGAACGGCCCACGCCCACGGCCAGTTCGGGGTATGGAGTGGGGGTGGTGAGCATCGACCGCGACCAAACCAACGCTCACTTCATGGCCGTGTGGGACGGGCTAACCGGGCCGGCGGCCATGGGCCATTTCCACACCGGGTTGCGCACGGAGGCAGGGCCCGTGGCGTTCACGCTCACGCCGTTTTTCGACAACGCAGCGGCACCAGCGGCTGCCTATGGCTACTGGGAAGCCGAAAACACAGCCGAGCCGTTCACGTTGCGCCGCTCCCTTCAGTTCCGGCGCGACAGCATGTACATTAATCTGCACACGGCTGCAGTTCCGGGCGGCGAAATTCGCGGGCAGGTTATCCGCGGAGCGCGCAATCTGCAACAGATTCTGGCCGCCCAACCCGCCGCTGTGGTAGCCGGCTCCTTGCGAACGGCCCCCAACCCCTTCACCTCGGCCCTCACTTTGTCCTTCGACGCCCGCGTGGCCGGCACCGGCCGCTTGCAATTCGCCGACGTGCTGGGCCGTTCCGTAACAACCCAGACTGTCGTCGTGCGGCCCGGTATCAATGTCCTGCCGTTGGCCCTGCTCCACGCCGCGCCCGGCTTCTATCTGCTAACGCTGGACGTGGGCAACACCCGGTTGATAACTCGCGTTGCGAAGGAGTAAACACCTAGTAAAACCAGAATAAGCTGGACAATAAAGTATTCAAGGTAAGCTATTTACTGAGTAGTGATTTTGAGAAAAATCTGCTGGCGCGGAATCTTTTGGTGCAATTGTTGTTGCTACATCCGTGAAAGAATAGTTTTTTAAGGTGTTTTGGTATGGAGAGCTGATGGGGTATCCCTGTCAGCTCTTTTTCTGTTTAAGGGTCAACACGTTACGAAGTTATCCACATGGATTTATTGCCCCGAGGTCCGGAAAATTTTCCACATTTACCTCGATTTCCGGACCGGAATAGGGCCAAAAAATAAAAAATCCGGACCTGATTAAAGACCGGATTTCTGGGTGTTTCTGGGCGAAAGTGCCGTCAGGCAGTTGTGGCCGTGGGCTTGCTCAAGAATAGCTCCTTGCCCACGGACAGGCAGCCGATGACGAGGCAAGCGTTGGCCACGAAGTAAAGCACTTGGTAAGTGTTCGGGCGAATCATCACGCCCAAGATGCTATAATTGGCAATGTCCCAATTATTACTTGATGGATGTTGACGACCCTCCTCATATTCTTGCATGGACATATCACCGTGCCATTCCGTGTTTACTTGTCGAGTCATGTAAAAGCAAAGGGGCAAGACGAGCAACCACCACAAGCGGGGACGAAGAAGATTACGAAGCATGTCCCAAAGGTATTATGGCGGCGTTAGCGGACAACCAGGTACATCTTCTCTTTCTTCTCGTGCTTCTTCATCAGGTCCATTACCTTCTTGACGGCGGGCGCACAATTCCAAATTTTGTCCGAACCTCGTTCCAGGCCCAGCAGCGGACACCCGAGGCTGTGACCGGCATGGTTGCCGCCGTGCAGGCGAACGCCGAGGAAGCCGGGTACATTCATCAGCAAGGGCAAGTACTTCTGGAAGGCGTTACTGAACGTGAGCACAAGTTCGTATCGACCGGCCGGGATGGCGGTTTCGCCGTACAGCTTGACGCCAGCGGGGCGAACCACGTCTTCCAGCGTCCAGGCTAAGTGTTGACCTTCGAAGGTCAGTTGACCACTGGTTGAAGTCGGGGTGGACGGTTGACGGGTTAAAATAAATTCTTTCATGAGGGATTGTTTCCCTCAGATAAGAGCGCATGAAAAACCCCGACTCGGAGACCGGTCAGGGTTAGTATTAACAATTAGGATGTAAGAAAACGGGCGTTACTGCTGCGACTCGGCTCGTATTTTCAAGGCAACCAAGATTCCCAACGGCACGACCAAGGCACCGAGACGAGCGAAACCATCGGTGTCGCCGCTGATATTGAACAGGTTGTTGAATTGCCACACGAAGACGAAACACACGGCCAGTGCCGCAAAAAAGATATAGGGGTTTTTCAAATGCTTCATAGAGGATAGTTTCCTTCAGATAAGGAATTACACTTTGCGCAGCACGACGATGTTCTTGTAAAAGTTGGGAGCGGTGGTATTTATCCAACTATAGCTGATGATGCCACCCACGGGCGTCAAGTTGGTGAAGAGCGCCATGTTGCCCGCAATGGTTCGCGGCGATGATGGGGTGATTAATTTTTCCACGCCGTTGACCGTCACCTTCGAGTTGCCGCCAGTAACAGGGTTGCGGGCGCCGAAAACGGTCAGTTCGTACGTCCCGGCATCATCGAGTCCTTCGAATTGCGCGACTTCGGCCACGGTGCTGGACGCCGAATACCACGAGTTCACCCACGCGGCGGTGGGATGACCGAGCGCGGGCGTGGTGAAGTTGTTGTTGGTGATAATGCCGGTCGGTACCGTCGTCCAACGGAAGCCAACGGTGCTGGACATCACGTTGTTGGTGTCGCGTAAGTACATGAATTTCGGCGTTCCACCGGCTGTATTATAGCCGGATTCCGGGACCAAGGAACCGGGACCGAATTGGATTTGCCACCGGTTCGTGGGCGTGAAGTTGGCGTTGGCGGTCGGGCGGTCAAGGCTGCGACGTCGGTTGTTAAGTGCTGCCATAATTACACCACGGCATTTGTTATAACCCATTCATTTGCTGCGCGTTGACGCAAGCCGACCGACGCCCACTGACCTGCGGTTTTGAAGCCCGAAAACGAAAACACCGTGACACCGGAAGCGCCAACCACCGTGACTTGACCAGCACCTTCTTGCGCAATTTCCATGACGGTACCGGGCGCGAACACGCCCAACGGGATGGTCACCGTGGCGGCAGCGGTGAAGGGAATGATGTTTCCGGCGTCGGCAAGCGCCAAAGTATAGTTCGCTGATTTGCTGGCGGTGATGGTTGTCGTGGCACGAATCGTTTCCACGGTGGTGGCCAGTGTCGCCACCGCGCCGGTCACGAAGGCCGTGGTGGCGATGCGCGTGGACGAGTTGCCAGCGGTTTGCGTGGGCGCCGTTGGTAAACCGGTCAGGGAAATGTTGTTGGCAATTTTGGCGGTCGTCACGGCACCGTCCACGATGATGGTGCTGGTCACCGCGTTGGGTGCCAGCTTCGCCGTGGTCACGGCAGCATCCACGATGGCGGCAGTGTACACCGAGTTATCGGTCACGCCACCACCGCCACCGCTGCCCACGGCGGCTTTGACTTCGTTAATGGCCGCGACCAAGTTGGTTTTGTTGGTGGTGGTCAACGAAGTCAAGACACCGGTCGTGGTGTTGATGGTGGTGATGGCACCGTTCACGGCGTCCACGCTCGGCGCGGCCGTGGTACTGGCGGGAGTCAAAGAGTTTTGAACCGAACCACCGCCACCGCCAGCGGTAACCGCTGCGGTCACAAATGCCGTGGTGGCCAGTTGCGTGGTGTTGGTTCCCGCCGTGGCGGTTGGGGCGGTTGGAGTGCCCGTCAACGCAGGGGAAGCCACGTTGGCTTTGAGGTTGATGGCCGTGGTGACAAATGCCGTGGTGGCGATGCGTGTGGACGAGTTGCCAGCGGTTTGCGTGGGTGCCGTGGGTGTTCCGGTGAAGATGGGGCTGTCCTTGTCGGCTTTGAGGAAAAGAGCGTCAGAAGTGGAATAAAATGCAATTAATGCGGCATTCGACATCGGCTTGTCAAAATCGGCGGTGTTGTTGACGTTGCTGAGTCCGACCGCTGTTTTGTCCAAAATTTGGAAGGTCTTGTCTCCACGCCAGTACTTGTCGCTGCTGCTGCTAGCGATGGCGTTTTCCTTGCCGTTCAAGGCCGTGGTGGTGGCACCGGCATCGGCTTTGGTGCTGATGCTGGTTTGCAAGGCACCGATTTCGGTCGCCACGTACGTCGTGCTGGCTTTGTTAATCAGTGCCGCGTTCACGGCGTCCACGCTTGGCGCGGCCGTGGTACTGGCAGGACTTAGGGAGTTTTGCACGGTGCCGCCACCACCTGTCCCGGCCATGATGCTCAGGGTGCCGTCGATGGAAATGGTTAAGCCGGTGCCGATTTTAACAACGCCGAGTTCGTCGGCGGTGGCAATCGGTAATGTGGTGGCCGGTACCACGGGTGCGGGTACCGTCAACGGGGTTAAGGTATAGGATTCAGTTCCTTTGAAGTTCTTCATGCGAAGCGTCTGGATAGCTAGCTATTATGGGGTTAGACCAAAAGGGTGGTCGTCAGGACGCCATCGTTGCCAACCTTGACGCGCCACCGCTTGCCGTCCGGCGATTTGAGGACGATGCCGAAGTTGGCGTTGGTTTCTACGTCGCCGTTTACGTGGACCTTGCTGGTCGGCGCGGCAACGCCAAAACCGGTGCTCAGGCTATCGGCCACGAGCATGGTGTTGGTGGTGGTGGCACGTGCCGACGTTCCCAAGCTGACGGTGTTGGTCAAGGTGGCCGTCAACGGTCCTGCGCCGCTGCCGATGGCGATGTTGTTGGTACCAGTTGTGTTTGAGTTGCCTGCGCCGAAGCCCAGGAACACGTTGTTGGCACCCGTGGTGTTGGCCTGTGCGACCACCGAACCTATCATCACGTTGCTGCTGCCAGTGGTGGTGTTTCGCGCCGCGAAATGACCGAGGAAGACGTTGTTTTGTCCGGTCGTATTGGCTTGACCGGCATAGCTTCCTATAAACGCGTTATTGGACGCCGAGGTGTTGGCGCTGCCGCTGCCGATGCCGACGAACGTGTTGTTGTTGCCGGTGTTCACGGCCCCGGCGCTGGCTCCGAGCATGGTGATACCCAAACCGCCCGCGCCCGCCAACAAACCATATGACGTGTTGGTGGTCGTCGGTTTTACTTGCTTTAAGTCGATTTGCCCCAAGCGCGAATTCAGCGTGGACATGTCCACCGAGTTGATAATCACCTTGCCGAAGTAACTCGTCACGGCCGTATCAAAGGAATTCAGGACGGTGGTGTTGGTAAAGTTGACCGGCGTGTAATTGTTGAGCGCCACGCTGCGCAGGGTGTTGCCGTTGAAAACGACGCCCGTTGGCAACGGCATGTTGGTGAGGCTTCCGCCGACGAAGGCGTTGTTGGTGAACGTGGCTTCGGCTGTGAGCAAGGAGTTGTCCAGGGTTACCGCGTCCAGGGTGTTGCTCGTGAACTTGGGATTACCCCAGGGGAAGCCGCTGATGGTGGCCTTCTCGGCCACGACGTTCAACCGGTTGTCCCGGCGTTCCAGGATGTCGTCGGTGACGGCGTTGTACAGCACTTGGTCGAAACTTGCCAATGTGTTGCCGTACAAGTCTCCCATGGGATTCAATACCCATGAACCGCCCGTCCCCGGCTCGGTCAAACTGCCTTGGGGCGAACTCCATGTCTTCCCGGCGTGAATCACAACCGGTGGTATCGAGGTTTGCAGCGGCAACGGGTAATACGTGGTGGTCGTGTTTGGGACCGGGATGTTGGTCGTGGTCGTGTTGTAAGCGCCACCTTCGTACTGAATGCCTTGGGAAGCTTGGACGGTCAACGTGGTCGGGCCGGTCAGGATGGTGACGAGGTTGGCCGTTTCTTCCAGGATGACTTGGCCCGTGAAGGTCTTGGACGGGTCGGTGTACTGCTGAGCGCCACTGAATTGAATCACGAGTTCCCGGTTCGGCGTCGTGCCTTCGGTGAAGAAGGTGATGCCGCCCACGGGAACCACGAAGTCTTGCCACGCCAAGGCAATCAGGGGAACGCCGCTTGCCGTGGATAAGCTGCCGCCACCATAGGCGAAATTGCCCGATTCGAAAGTGATGCGCCCGTTGGTATCAATCCCGAACTCGGTATACTGGACGCCGCCGAAGGTGAAGGGAAACGGCAACGGATAAATCTGGAAGTTGTCGTCGCCGCTGACGGCCGTGGTAACGGTCCCCGTGGGCGTGTACGGAAAGTATCCGCTATATGTATCGGCCGAATAAGCGTACGCGCTGCCCGAACCTTTGGCTGCGGCCCAGGTGCTCGTGGTGGCGTAATCGGGAACCTTGGTTGCCAGGGTGCCGTGGCTGCTGACGTGGCTAGCCGAGACGGCCCGAACCATGACGTCACCGGCTTGCCCCAGCGCCGAGGACGGGCGGCTGGTTACGATGTACGTGGTATCGGCCACGAGTTGTGCCGCTGCCATTTTTGTCGTCAGTTCGGCGTGGGTAATGAGCACGGGCGCACTGATGCCCGTCGTGGTGGTCGTGTTGTTCTGGACCAGGGTGACGCTGGATTTCTTCGTGCTGCGGACCCAGGTGAGGGTTCCCGCCGTGCCCGGCATGTATTCGTAATTGTTGAGCAGGTACGTGAAGCGCATACCCACGACCGAGCCGGTGACAATGCCTTGCAGCTCGTTGTTGGCGTTGTAAACGCCGTTGACCACCGCCGTCCGGATGGTGCTGGAAATGTCGTACACGTCGAAGTTATCCGAAGACAGGACGCGCAAATTCAAGCCGGTGTTCACGGCCGTCACGCTCGGTGCCTTGGTCGTGGTCGATGGCGACAACGAATTCTGGACATAAGTCGTGGATACCGGCGCAGGCGGGACCGAGGCTTTGACTTCGTTGATAGCGCCGACCAAGTTGGATTTCTCGGTCGTGGTCAGACCAGACATGGTGCCTATTTGCGTGGTGTGCAGGTTCAGCTTGGCAAGAATCGCCGCAGCGCTGGCACCATCGGCGGCAAGCTGGTTGGCAATTTCTTGCAGGGTATCCAGTGCGCCGGGTGCGTTAACCACCAAGTTGTCAATTCGCAGTTTTTCGGCCGTGATTTTTGCTAGCAAAATTGCGTCCTGTGCGTCGATATAGGCTTTGTCGGCGTCGCTGCCTGCAAATTCCAGCCAGTTGGCGTCGTCGCCGAGGGCTTCCAGCTTGGCGGTCTCGGTGCCTAGGGTGAAGAAGCCGGGAACAAGAAGCTGGTATGTCTTGCCGGTGTCGGCCACGGTGACCATCATGCCGAGCTTGCGCAGGCCGCTGGACATGCCATCGGGGTCCAGGCCTGCGCTGAGGGACAAGTTGTTGCGCTCGTCCAGGTCGGCCACGCTGCGGAAACCGCCTTGCCCGTAAATATCATAATGGGTGGCGTTGCTGCCCAGCGGCACGATGGCATCGGCAACGACGGTTCCTTGAAAAGTACTCATGTAATGTATTGCTATTTAACTTCCACGGTGATGGTACCGGTACCGGCATTGCCCGACCGATAAAGTCGGTACAAGGTGCTGTTGCCGAAGGTATTGACGTACGCGAAGTCCTTGAATTGATAGGCCGTATTGGGCAAGCCACCCACGACGAAGCTGGCGGTACCGAAGCTGACCGGATAGGCGAAATAGATGTATTCGGCGTCCAGGGTGAAGCTGCGGGTTTGGGCGCGGCTCGTGCTGAATTCCTTGCTCGTGATGCTGTTGAGGATTTCCGATACTTCCGACGCCGAGCTGGTCAGCAAGTTGGCCGCAGCGCGGAACCAGAAGCGGTTCCGGAAGTATTGGACCGTCACGGACTCCGAGTCGGTCAGGCCCGCCGAGTCGGTGGCCGACATGGTAAAGGTGGTGTTGGTGTCAACGGCCGTGGCCGTGGTGACGACACCGGTCAGCACGTCGGGGTCGCGTTGCCCGCCGTTGACCACGATGGAGTCAATGGGATTGTCCTTGACGGCGACGCCATAGGTCAGGGTGACGGCCGTGGATTCTCCGACTTCCCGGTTTGGATTCGCCACGGATAACGTCGCCACGGGCGCTTGCGCCGGGTACAGGACCTTGAGAAAATTTTCCAATACTGCGCCCGTGGTGGTGCCGCCCAGCGTTTTGCCTTGCAGATAGGGTATCGCCGCCACGATGGGACGTTGCCCGTTGAAGGGCGTATTGTCGCCACCGCCACCACCGCTGAAACCGATGCCCAAGAAGCCGCTGGAATCCACCACGACGGACTTTAGGTTAGTCCCGGTCGCGTCGGGTAAATCGACTTTGACCGTCTTGTTGCTAAGGGTGAGTTTGGTGTCTTTCATGTCACCATCAAATAAGAAATCCCGGCTCGTGTGAACCGGGATTCGTCAGGACTCGTCCTTGCAGCGCTGTTCTTTGCCGACGTCGGTGACCAGGGCCGTAACCGCCAGCGTCGCCAGCGGGATGTACGTTTCGGCTTCGATGCTGCCGTGGATTTTCATTCCGCTGACGATGAGGAAGACCAGGACGCCGAACTTGGTGGACTTGGGGGCTTTGGTGATGTTAAGCCAAATGGTTTTCAACATGAGGGTTAGGGGGTGGTGTCGTCGGTGTCGGCGTTCATTTTATACTTCAAGATGGCCTTCATGCTCGTGATGGTTTTGTCCAGGTTGTGCATGGTTTTTTGCATGGCGGACAAGGCGCTGATGAAGTCTTTTTTGTCCTGCTTATCGTCTTCGACTTCCTTCTTGAGTTGGGATATTTCGGACTGGATGACGGCGTTGCTGCTTTGCATTTTGGCATAGACCGCAATCAGGCTTCCGGTAAACGTGAGCACGGTGATGATAATGTCAATGGATAGATTCATGGTCAGGATAGGGCTATTGATAGAAGAATTTGGGAGCGGTGTCGAACACGATGCCGCCCGTGAAGTCGCCGTGGCTGCCGTTGTCGTTAATGACCGCCAGGGTTTCAGGGAAGAATTCCGGGAAGTCCGGCTTGTGGGCGTTCAGGTAATCCAATAGGAGCTTTTTGACCGCTTCGGCGCGGGACTCGGCGTCCTGACGCATGATTTTGATGTTCTCCATGCTGGCGACCTTCTCGTGCTCGGTGACGCCGTGGTTGCTGATTTTGAGCACGTTCAGCATCATTTCGCGTTCGACGCGAAGCGCCATGTAATACTGGATATAGCCGAATAACTCCGCTTGTTTGGGCGTCAACACGCTGTTGGTTTTCAGGTGTTGTTCATACAACTCATAGAGTTGAATGCCGAGCAACGGGCGCACGTAAATGACCGTGACCGACTGGAATGCCGCCTGAATGTCCTTGGCGTTTTTGGTGGTGGATACCGACGTGAACTCGGTCAAGTACGTGTCGTTGATTAGATATTTAGTCATCACTATTAGATAAGGTATTAAGCGGAGGGTTAGCCGGAATTCTGGTCTCGGATGTTAAAATCTTCCAAGCGGTCCACCCAGGCTTCGCGTTCGAAGGACCAGATTTCGACCATGATGCTGAACGTGGACGGGCGGAAGCTGCGCCACTGCCCCGGCTGGGCCGCGTTGCTCGTGACCTTGCCCCGCAGGCCCCCGCTGCTGACGCCATTCAAGACGTTGGTCCCGGCGCGGCTGACGTCGTAATACCGCTTCACGCTATCGTCCCCACGGGACTTCGGCTTGTCGGCGGTCGGAATCAAGTCCACGTTGCGGGTGCCGATGCGAAAACTGGAAATCTTGCCCACGCGTCCGGCTTTGCGGTTCAGCTCGTTGTCGGCGTAAACGAACATGAACTTCACCCAGGTCTTGCGGGACCAAAAGTCAAAGGTGGATTGCTCCCATAGTTCCAGGTATTTGGCTTTGGCCGGTGGTAACGACCAATAGAATTGAATCTTCCGGCCCGCTGCCGTTCTAGTCAAGGTCATCACTGGCAGGATAGGGGGAATCCATTGGGGCGTCCGCCGCTGGCGAAGGCGCGGCCGTGGGAGCCGAGGGCAGCGTCAGTAATTCGTCCCGGACGTTTTCCTTCTTCCAGCCGTATTTCAAGGCCACGTCCAGCGGCTTGATGAGGTCGGTTTCCACCCATTCGGGACAATCTTCGCTGACGAGGTTCAGGGATTCAATGCTCAGGTCGTACTTCTCCACCTGGTTGAACTTCAACACCTTCTTCAAGAAGGCCAGCACCGGCTTTTGCAGGTGGGTGATGACGTTGTTGAAGTACAATTCTTGGCTGACCTTAATCAGCTTGCCGTCGCTGCCGAGCGTACTGCCTTGGCTGGCGATACCGGCAAGCACGGGCTGCGCACGGTGGGCCGTGCAAATAGCCACTTCGGCCATGTCGGTCAAAGCCTTGAGCATCGGGGTCGAGTCGCCACCGTTCAGCGGCGTGACGGTCACCTTGGAATCGCTTTCCTGGATGTTGACTATGAGTTTGGAGGCGTTTTCGGAGCCGACCAGGGTGCGTTGGATGCTTTGGTGATAGGCCCGTTTTTGTTCCGGCGTCATCGATGCCGTGATGGTCATGATGGCGCTGGCGAAGAAGCCGTTCAGCATGGCGTTCAGGCCGTACTTGCTGGTTTCGTACTCCATCTGGACGTAATTCAAGCACGAACCATAGCTGATTTCGGGCAAGTACGGCTGACCATTGGCCCGCTTGTGATAGAAGAAGAGTTCCTTGGTATGCTTGGGAGCAACCAAGTTGCCGCTGGCGTCCCGAGGGAAGGGATTGAACTTCGGGAAGTATTCCGGTTTGTACCGCTTGACGTCGGACCAATCGCCGCTGACGTAATATCCTTGGACTTTGCCCATATCGTCCAGCTCTTTCTTCGGGCGGACCTTGCTAGCGTCCTGGAAGTCCAGGTGGATGATGCGCGTCCGGTCGGCGTTGTACCGGACGAAAACGGCGAACGTTTCCTGGATGGCAAGGTCGTTGGCAATGTCTTCGAACAGCTCTTCAATGGTCTGGCCTTCTTCGTCCAGGTTCTCCATGAATTCCTTGACGTCGTTGCTATAGCTGATGCCACCGCCTTTAATCAGGTTTTCCCGCAAGCTGATGAATGCCGAATGCCGGGTGGACTTCTTCACCGACTTCATCAAATAATCCGGAAACAAGTTGTTGTCGCCGTATTGCGCCCAATCGTCTTTGGAGGCGCGGAGCTGGTTGTTATCCACTTCGGGCAACTTCACTTCGGCTAAGTTGACCTGGAAGGTATCAATCGGCGCAGGCTTGGCAGCTTGGATGGGATGGTTGAATTTGTATTTTTTAGACACGTTAAATGGCTGACTAATATTTTTCTTAGTTCACGAAGGCGTTGGTCATCCAGCCGGAATCGGCATAGGTGAAGGTCATGGCCCCGTACTCGGTGCTGATTTTGACCGGCCCAGGGCTGCCGTCGATGGCGTGGCCGTTGCCGTTGATGGTGATGGACGCCATGTAAGCGCCACCGCTGAAATCCTTGACCGTATGCTGTTGCCCGACCAGGGCGTTGGCAGGCAGGTTGACCACGGTTCCGGAGTTGGCGAACACCATTCCGATGGTGCTCGGGATGACGTATCCGCTTGGCGGACTCGTGATGGTGTTCTGGAAGTTGTTACCCAGGAAGATGGTCGTGCCGCCACCGCTGTTGCCGTTGGCGTCGGCTCCGAGTACGACCAAGCTGGTTCCGCCGTCGATGGCGTCCACCATGTCCGTGAAGCTGGCGTCGGTCAGCGCCGATACCCAAGTTTGCGACATTTGGCGGGCGTCCACGAGCTGCGTCCCGGTGATTTTAACGGTGTATTGGTTCACGTCCTGGTCGATGCGACGGGGCGCTTCCACGAGGCTGAGGGCTTGTTCGGCCCCCACGAGCCACCACCGGTTGTTTTTGTCCTGGACCACGCCGGTCAGCTTGGTTTTCGCCATGCTGCGGAAGAGCTGCGACTTAGCACTGGTCAGAATCGTGGCCGTGAAGCCGATGCTGACGTTGTACACCGTACCAGCGGGCGAAAACGCCGGTTCGCAGGTGAAGGACAGGTTTTCCGGCTCGTTGAAGAGGTTCCACTTGGTTCCGGTGACGAGATACACGTCATCGAGCACCATTACGTCGTCCGTGCTCGGTGCCACGTCGATGACCGCGTTGCGGTTAACCAACAGAACGCAACGAGCGCCGGTCAGGCTCAGGACCGGGCGGTTGTCCAGGCCGTTTTGGAGGAAGGAATTCATGGGTGATTAAGCGGAAAGGGAAGTGGTGGCGATGATATCGATGCTAGTCGTGTACACCACGGCGTCGTTCTGGCGGATGCTGAGCACGGCTTTGGTGCTGCCGACGCTGATGCCCGCAGGCAGGGTAAGGATATAGCAGTGCTTCAAAGTCTGGACCTGCGCCGTTGCCACGACTTCGGTATCACCCCCAAAGGCGGACACAATCCGGACTTCGCAAGCGGCCGAGGCGTCCAGTGTGGCGGTGGACTTGTGCAGTTGAAGCAACATGTCGGTGTGGGTGTATAGCGTCATCATCAGTTTCAAATAAGAGCGCGGCCCCGTGCCTGTACCGGTATGAAAAAAGCCACCCGTCGAATGGACAGATGGCTGGTTTCAAACTGGATGACGTCGATTAGAGACGGTCGATTACGGCTTCGATTTCGATATCGGTCATGGTCACTTCGGCCGCGAAGCCCCGGTTACCACCCGTGAAGGACAACGTGATGCCGCTGTCGTCGCCACGGGCCGCGCCGCTGTTGGCGTTGCCCGGCGCAGGGACCAGGCCATCGGATTGACCAAGGACGTACCACTTGCCGTTCTTGCGCTGAACCAGGGCCACGACTTTGCGTTGCAGCAACAGGTTGTGAACGCGGTCAATTGCTTCCTTGCCGCTGGTATCCACGGTGGCGTTCAGGGTCAATTCCATGAAGCGCTTCGTATTGGAAGGCGTGTACGCGTCGGTATAAGACGCTTGACCTTCGACAAACCCAATTTCCACAAACTTGTGGTCCGTGGTCAAGCTCATGCCGCTGATGGCGATGACGCTATTGGATTCCGTGCCTTGTACGACGGCGTGTTTGCCCACGAAATCCTTGTACGGGAGCAAACCCAAGAAATTCAGGCCACCCATTTCGAAGGTGCTGGCGGACGTGTTACCGATGCCGCTGGTTAGAAAATTAGCCATATTGATATGTAATTTTAAAGAGGAGAGTGATTCCGAAAAATGGCGGCATGTGGACCGCCATTTTTCGGAATCAACTTCTTTATAAGTTATTAAGCACCAGCGGTGTAAAGGACGAATTCTTCCCCGAAGGCGAAGTTGGCGCAAGCGAACATTTCGGCACGGACGCGGATTTTCTGTTCCAGCGTGGATTCGAACATGTCCTTCACGGCGAAAGCGTTCAGGTCGGACACGAGGTCGGTACCGAAGATGAGGTTGTCGATGGTCGTGCCCACGATGATGTTCTTGTTGACAATGCCAGCGGTCGGAACCACTTCGATGCCTTCAAAGTCCAGCGGCTTGCGGCCCACGGTCGATTGGTTCTCGTAATCGCCGAGCGACATGCGGTAAGCTTTGGCGGTACCGGGCGACACGTACAGCTTGAAACCTTCTTTTTCGCTGATTTCGTCCGGTGCGGATTCGTACGCTTTCGCCAGCGCGGCCTTAATGTTCGCCTTGCTCAGTGTGGCACCTTCGGTACCGGTCACCTTCACGGCGGTCGAACCACTGGCAGCGGCCAAAGTCAGGTACCCGTCGAACTTTTGGGTATATCCGCCAGCAACGTTGTAAGCACCGCGCCACAAGTTGGCTTCCACTTGCATGTTCGCCGACTCTTCGATTTTAGACGTTACGTACGCGAAAAAGTCGTCCGGAATGTCTTTGTTCATGGCCCCGGCCTTCATCTTGTCGGCTTCCCAGGAAGAGAGCAAGATTTGCTTGTCCAGTTCGATGTTAATCATCAGGTGCTTTGGCACCAACATGCGCTGCGACAGGGTGTAACCGCCTTTGGCAACGAAGTCCGAGCTGTACGCTTGGATAAGGTCTTGACCGACTTCCAGTACCGAAATCGAGGTGGGGACCGAGACGTTAGTTTGCGGGGTTACGTAACCACCGGCAATTGATTTAGCACCGAGGGTGGCGCGGCTGATGTATGCTTTGGCGTCACGGCCAACATAGTTTACGTTAATTGATTCAAATGCCATTGTATAAGACTGTTATCTAGCTATTATTTGTACATGGCGGCAGCGCGTTCGGCGACTGTCGTCGGTTTGGTGGGTGCGTCCTGGACGCTGAGCACCGTCTTTTTATCGGCTGGTTTGGCCTGGATTTCGCTCAACTTGGTCTTCAAGTCGGCAGTGGTTTGGGATAGCTCCGTGGCGGTGGCTTTCAAGGCTTCCAGCTCGGCTTTCAAGGCTTCGATTTCCGCTTTCAGGGATTCGTTTTCAACGGCGAGGTCATCGCTGGCAACAGGTGCTTCAATAGGTGCTTCGTCTGCGGTCTCCACGGGTACTTCGTCTTCCGCCTTGGCGGGAGTCAAGCTTTCCATTTTGCCGTCTTTGATGACCAGCGTCGAACCGTCTTCCAAGGTGTATTCACCATCTGGAGTTGCGGTTTCCTGCGTGTCGTCGTTAACGCTGATAGCTTCGCCGTCCTTCGTTTTGTACTCGGACAGTTTTACTTCCACTTCGGCATCCATTGAAAGAATCGCTTTCGCCATCGCTTTGAGTTTGGTCAAGGCTGACGTGCTTTTTTCAGTGGTATCTTTCATTTAATGGGATGATATCTATTATCACCATCAAATAAGTCGGACCCAAAAAATCGTATGGACCCAAAAAAAACCGCCGTGAGGCGGTTGATTTGAAGCTTGACGGAAGACGATTAGCGCGATGCCAGGACGCCGACGATTGCGCCCGCCAATAGGGTCCAGACAGTTCGCCACTTGCGCTTCTTGGCGGGTGGAATCACGGCATCGACGTCCTGGTTGTGAATCAAAGGATTCGTGTTTCTAGCGGTGATATGCAGAACGTCCTTCTGGTCCCGGTAATGAGTGACAAGTAAGCGGTTCGGAATCGTCAGGGAATCGATGTACAGGGTGTCGCCACGCGCACGTATCCGGTACCGAAGGCTATCGGAGGCTAGGGACCAGTCGTGGCGACTCAGGGCCGCAGAATCGATGTTGACGTGGCGCACGACGGCGACGTGCTGGACAATGCTCGTGGCCGAGGCCAGTCGCTTGCTTTCGGCTTTAGGCAAGGATTTGAGGTCCTGGACCAGCGCTTGTTGGTTTTTGCTCAGGATGTTGAAGGCGTTATTCAGCGTCTTCATGTCGGCTTCAATGCCGCGTTTTTCCACCACGGAGCGCCCGTACTGGTCTTGGTAATGACGGGCGGTGTCCTGCGCCGCCAGCAGCGCGGAAGTCGTTTGGGCGTGTTGGGATTGCAAGGTGCTCAGGCGGGAACATTGAACCAGCACGAGCGCCACGGCAGCCACTAAGGCGAAGAATAAGCTGCGGTTAAACATGGTGGCCGTCACCGTTGTCACTGTCTCCGGTTAGGTCCAACATGAGGGCGTCCAGTGCGTCGTGAATCGGCGTCCAGGCGTCCAGCACGGCGATAATGTCGTCCGCGCCGAGTTGCTTGCTGGCTTGGACTAAGACTTCGCCGAACAAACCTTCCAGGCTGAATCCGTCGATGTTGCCGGTCATGACTTCATCGTTCCAGAACGCTGGGTCTTCCACGAAGTACGTCGCCATCACGGTCCCGGCTGGCAGGCCCGTGAAGCCGAGCGCCACGGCCTTGTCCATCTTGGCGTCGGTGATACGCCAGAATTCAATCAATCGGGCCTTTACCTTGTCGGCTTGCACGTGGTTCTTGTTGCTCAAGTGCAATTGGCCTTGTCCCATGAACTTGTTGGCAATTCGCTCGGCGGCGTCCACGGTGAATTTGACGTAATATTCGCCGTGGTGCTCGTCGTTGCGGTAAATGAGCTTGTCGGGAATGATGACCGCCGACGTCAGGTGACGTTTCATGGCGTTGGTTTGCAGCGCCACCGGGCGCGGCTCGTCTTCGGATAGGCGAACCGCCTGGACTTGCATGGCGGGATTTTTTACCAGGGATATCAAGTCGATGCCGCTGGCATCGTCGTCGTTGATTTCTAGTTCGTAAATGGGTAATTTCATAGGAGGATAGTGATGGAGTTAACCAAGGAAATAGTCGTTGATTTCGGTGTTCTTCGTCACGTGGTCATCGTATTGGGTGACCACGAATTGACTCGGACGGCTGGCGAGGGCGATGGTGTCCTTCCGTAAAGAGATAAGTTCGGCTTGCATCGCCAGGAAGGCGTCCATGTTGGCGGTGCCTGCGGTGGTGTTGACCGGCGGTTGCCCGAAGCCACCGGCCGCGTACCCGTTACCGGTGGACCGAGCTGCTTCCAATTGATGAATTGAGGTTTGGAACTTGGGCGATTCAACCATCCACTTCGGAGCCACCCATTCGCCTTCGTGGACGACGCCCGCCACCCGATGCCCGGTGTGGTCGCGTTCGTATGACCCGATGCCGGTGAAACCTCCTGCGGCGAATCCTTTGGCTGCGGTTTTGACCGCCTGGAACGCGCCCGCCATCGCCAGCGTCGCCGCCAGGATATAGGCGATGTTATCGAAGCCGAACTTGCCGCCTTCCCCGGCCTTGGCAATGGCTTTAACCGAGGATACAGCGACTTCCGTGGCACCCAAGGCGGCACTGACCGCTTGCAGCGCGTTCATCACTTGCTGTTGTTTGGCCTGCTTTTCTTGTTCGGCCGTTTTCTTCTTTTCCAGCTCAAGCTTTTGGGCTTCGGCTTGGCGTATCCGGCCGTCTTCCTTCTGTTTGTCCTTGGCGATGGCGGCGTTGCGCTTGCGTTCCTCTTCCAATTGGTCCAGGATAGCTTGGCGTTCGATGCCACGGGTGCCTTTGAGACTGGATTCCAGCTCGTCCACGCGGGAAGCAGAGTCATTCAACTGAGTTTTCAGGTCGTCCGAAGCACTCTTTGCGGCTTCCAACAAGTCGTCGTTTTCCTTCTGTTGGGCTTCGAGGGCGGCAGAACGGGCTTCGTTGGCGCTAGCCAGGTATTCCATGCCCAGCGCCAAGGCCCCGGTGAAGGATGCCGCCAAGGCTTGCTTGGTTTTATCCACGCTTTCCCGGTCCACGCCGAAGACTTTGCTCAGAATCGAAGTCCCCAGGTTGAATTCGCGGAGCGCAGCGGTGGCGGATTCAACGATTTTCTGGCGGGCGGCGACGCCGTTGGCGCGTACCAGGGTGCGGGCGTCTTCGTTCTTAACATCGGTGCCGAGCTGGCCCAGGGCCAAGGCTTCTTCGGCGGCTTGCTGGTCCAGCAGCGCGTCGTAATAAGCGGCGTTGCCTTCTTTGAGGCCCGCCAGCTTCACATCGGCACGGGCTTTGGCGTTACCGGCGTCCACGAGCACCTGGTTCTTGGCGAAGTCGGTATCCAGTTTGGTTTGCAGGCGGTTGCCTTCGGCCGTGACCAGTGCTTTTTGCGTCAGTAAAGCGGCTTTTTCTTTCTCCCCGGCCTTCTGGTATTTGTCGTCGATGGCTTGCAGCGCCAGCACGGTTTCCAGCGCTTTTTGACGCTTGATGATATCCAACGCGGCCCGGCTGCCGCTTTCTACGGCTTCCAGCTCGGCGGCAAGCTGAACTTTTTGGTTGTCGAACCCGATGGCCCGCGCCGCTTGTTCATCGGCCACCATTTTCTCAGTCAGGGCTTTGCGGTCGGCGGCGTTTTTCTCGCTCGTGGCCTTTTCGGCGGCAGCGTCGGCTTCCCGTTTCGCTTTGGCTTCGGCCCGGATGCCGAGCAAGGTGGCTTGCAACTCGTTTTGGACGTCCAGCGAAGCTTTTTGGGTCTCGGCGCGTTGTTTACGCAATTCAGCTTCCGCGTCTCGGTCTTCGGCGGTCAAGTTTTTCTTGAGCTTCTGTTCGGCTAGCAGGTTGGCAATTTTACGGTCTTGCAGGCCGATGGCGGCGGTGATGAATTTGTTCTCCAAGGCAGCGGCTTCCTGCGCCGCTTTCAGGCGTTCGCCGTTGCCTTTCTCGGTGTTGGCGGCATCCAGCTTCAACTTGGCAATCCGAGCTTCGGATTCGGCTTTGGCAACGCCGAGTTCGCGTTCGGCCACGGCGATTTGCCGGGTAACGTCGGCGATGCGTTCGCCTTCACTGGCGGCAGCGCTGGCTTGCTGACCGAAGGCTAACATGGCATTTCCCAGGCCACGGGCTTTGGCGGTGGCGTCGGTGATGCCGGTGGCAAACTGCGCCACGCCGTCCACGACCTTGGTGAAGTCCGCGTTGCGGATGCCGTCCAGGATGACCGTGAAGGATTTCAGGCGGTTGACCAAGTTGTTCTGGATGGCATCAACAAGGTCTTCCAGGCTCTTTTTGGGATTGGAAAACGCGTCGAATAGGAACTTGCCGAACTGCGCCACCTTCTCGCTGACGAGGCTGAAAACGGCTTGCAGCGCGGCGGTCTTCCGGTTGATGAAATCAATCCCGGCTTGGGTTTGGGTGAAATAGGTGACCAAGGCCCCGAACGCCAGCAATAGGATGCCGATGCCGGTGCTGGCGATGGCTCCTTTCAGGGTGCCGAAGCCTTTGCCCACGGTGTCGAGTCCGGATTTTACCGCGCTGAATCCGCCTTGCAGTTTTCCCAGGGCTTCGCCGGTTTCGCCAGCGGCCAAGGAGCCTAACCCAAAGGCGGCATCGAAGTCGCCGCCCATTTGCTGAGCACTTTGCCCGGCTTGGTTCGCGGCCTGCGCCGTGGCTTGGGTTTGAGCTTGAAATGCCGCCAACGCCACGTTCGCCCGACGCGTTTCTTCCGTCAGGCGAATGAACTCGGCGCTGCCGAAGGTGGCGTTGTTCAAGTCGTTCTCCAAGGTCGATACCGCTGTTTGCAGTTGGCCGATGGAGGTGATGTTTTGCTGGACGCCTTGAATATTTAGGCTTAGCGTACGGGTGGTGGTTGCCATGAATGAGTCTTGCTTGAAAACGACGGCGGGTGACCATCGCTTTCAAATAAGATTTCCAGGCAAAGCGGGCGCACGGCCCTATTCAATCAGGTCGCATTGCAACCGGGACTCGGCGTCCGCCACCGCCAGCGCAGTCGCTTGGTTGATGGCGTCTTGTTCGCTGATACTGGACGTATAGGTGCCGGTTCCGGCGCTGTCGTTGCCGGTGTACCCACCACCGCAGGTGGCGACATGGGTGGCGGTCCGCGTCCAGGTCTGTTGGCTGGTGTCCACGTAACAAATGAGCAGGGATTCCGCTAATTCACGGGCTGATATAGCAGCTTTATTAACAGCGTCTTCGATGCTGATATATGAACTTCTGGTTGCGGCCTTGGTAACTGTGCCGATGAGGCCCGTGCCACAGGTGGCGGTGTGGGTTTGGGTGCTCGTGTACCGAACCAAGTCCACGCCCGCCGCGCCGCTGTTGGCAACGAGTTTGTAAATTTTGTACTGCGCCGAGTTGCGGTTCAGGTCGAAGTTCTTGATGGATTCCAGCAAGTACAGGTCCGACGACAACCGCAGGACCTGCCGTCCGGTCAGCCGTTGGAACAAGGTTTCGTTCATGCGTCCCACGCCTTCCAGGTAATGCGACAAGTTGCCAATCAACAGGTCGTTGCTGTACAGTTGAAAGAAGAAGCCCCGTGGGTTGACATCATCGTTGATATTGGTCGCTAATGATACGGCGTCCAGGTCGGCGGTGGCCGTGTTGACTAGGAAGAATTCGTTCGGGTTAGCGTAGATAGTTTCGTTGACTGACTTGACCAAGGCGAAAGTGCGAAGGGTGGTGTCTTCCACGACTTCGAACGCGGGTTGATGCGAATAGTCAAAGAAGCCCAGTTTGGGAGGCAGCGTCAAGAATTCGTAATAGCCGGGCGTGTATCCGCCGATGAAGTCGGGTACCGGGGCAATATACTTTCCCATTGATACCTTGAAGGCGGATTGCTCGGTCAGCCAATTGTTGCCGTGGTACAGGCACAGGCGCGGAACCCACGAGCCACCAGCGGTCACCGCGTTGGTATCATCCAGCAAGCTGGCGTCGTCGGCGTCGGACGGCGGCAGGATGGCGGGAATCAGGTCGAATCCGACATTGGGCGTGTCCAGGGTGCCGAGGTTGAAGGGAACACGCAAAAAGCCCAGGGGCGCGAACGGCAGCTTAGTGCTTTCTTCCGGTTGGATGCCGTTAACGTCCGACATGTAATCGGTTTGCTTTAACAACAGGTCCGCGTCATCACCGGCCCAGTTCAAATAGGTCTGCCCGATTTCCTTCGCCGACAACGGGGTTTCGCGCAGGTCGTTGACGTCCAGGTACGGCGTCAGGTCCACGACGTCGCTGATGGTTTCTTGGAAGAAATCATCGCGGGTGACCAGGGTGACGACTTTTTCGTTCTGGTTCAACAAATAGTACAGGTTGAAGAGTTTGAAAACGGCGTCCACGAACTCGGTCTGGGCCAGGTCGGGCAAGAACAAGGCGGGATTCAGGGCCAGCGGTGCGTTAACGTCGGTGATGTTCCACTGACCGCCGTCTGGATTGTACAGAAAGAAGGTGTTGGCCGCGCCCGCTGATTTTGGGATGCTGACGTACCGCTGAACGACGTATTGCTGGTCGGCTTGCAGACGAACCGTGCCTTCCAGGGCTTCGCCTGCGGTGCCGCCGACCAGCAGGGTGTCCCGGTCGAGTTGAGCCAGCACGGGCGCGGTGTCAAAGGTTCCCGCCTGCGGCAAGAGCTGGTCGGGAATGTACTCGTTGCCGCCGATGCTGCGCAGCACGGCGAAGCTTGTCGAAGGCTGTACTTCCGTGGTGATTTTGGTCGTCACGACTTCGGCGCGGATGCTCATGGTGTACAGGCCACTGAACTTGGATGAGTACACGCCGTCGTCCAGGCATCCGGCCGCGTCGCCGCTGCCCGCCTGGAAGGGATAAGACATGACAAAGACGTAATCGGTGTCCCGGTCAATGATTTTGTCCACCACGCCTTCGCCGCTGTTGCCCAGAAAGCTGAGGGGACAAGTGGCGGACATTGGCAGCAAGCGCCCGTAATTCCATTTCTGGTCGCCGCCATCCGAGTAAAGCAAGACCAGCTTCTGGAAAGTGGCGTTGGTGAAAATGTCGCCTTCGACTTGGTAACCGGCGTCGGCGAAAACGGCTTTGAGCACGGCCGCAGCGAAGTGGCTGATGCCTAAGTCTTCGTAATGCGTCACCTTGCCGGTCTTCAAGTGGCTCAGGCTTGGCAGCACGTACGGGAAGCAAATTTCCGCGTCCGGATAGGCCACGGTGTTGTTCCAGGAATCAACCACATACGCGTGGCCGGTGAAATCTATAGGCGTCAGGCTTTTGAGTTCTTTCAGCTTTTTGGTGCCGAGCAAGTCGCCGAGCTTCAAGGTCACCGAGCCTTGCCCGCGTTCGCCCACAGCACCTTCGAAACCGGAACCGCCGTTGGCTTGGTGCAGAAATTCCCCGGTGACGAGCGTCTGACCGTTTTTCACCAAGCGCACGGGATAAGTGCGCCGGAATTTGCCGAGCACCTGTTTGTCTTGCTCGTGGAAGAAAATGGCGTTGTTCTTTTCCGTATAGGGCAAGGTCAACGGCTGCGACTTGATGCCGGTTTTCTTCAACGGGTCCCGGAATTCACTCACCACCTTGTCGAGAATAAATTTCAATTCATTGCTTAGGTCGGCGCTCTGGTTCTGGTTGAAGATTAATTCGATGGTGCTCATTTACAGCTTGATGGTGTTTTCTTCATTAGCGGGTTTGACGTTCAATTCGATGGTGAACAAACCCAGGCGCGTGGTCTTTTCGAACGTGGCGTCTTCTTGGCGGTAATAGGAACCGTTGATGTACAGGACGGGACTCGTCATCAGGTCCTTGAGCCATTCGTATTCGTCGGCGGTCAGCCATCCCGAGTAATAGGTCAGGGTGGTGTCGGTGCTGACTTGATAGGTTCGTTGGCCGTACCCGTTGGCGAAGGCCAAGGACTTGAGCTTGATGGTCGTGTCGGTGTCCCGGTTGAAGTGCAGGCTGTCCCACGTGCCTTTGCGGTTCATGAAGAGCACGGTCACCGGCTGGTCCACGTCGTCTTCCACGGTGATTTCCAAGGTGTCCGACAGGCGGAAGGCGGTGCCGTCAATTGGGGTTTGGTTCACCCAAACCGAGAACCGTTTCAACTGGTCGTATTTCGGGTGGCCTTGGAAGTTTTTCGCCATTACGGTGAAGAGGTACACGCCACCGCTGGCGGTCTGGTTTCCAGCCAGGGCCACGACTTCGCTGGTCCCGTCCCGGAACACCAGCTCGGCGTTCAGGTTCAGGCTGGCGGTGTCGGCTAGCGGCGCAAACAAGCCGAGCAACGTCGGTTCGCTGCGCTTGCGCCGGGCGGCATACGGCAAGTTGGTCAGGAAGGGAATCGTGTCGTCACCGGTATAAAAATAGCGCGTTAATGAAGCGGTTGTTGCCAGCGGGAAGGCGGCACGAAGCGCAAATTGGACGTTGGTGCTCAGCAGTTGAGTCTTGATTTCCTTGTTGGCGGCGTCGAATCGGATGATGCCGCAACGCACGAAGAAGCCTTGGTAACAAGTCTCGTCTTTCTGGAAGGCGGTGCTCAGGCCGGGAACGTACGCGCCACCGGCTTCGAAGCTGGATTGCAACACGCCGCTGATATCGAAGCTTGCGGTCCCCAGGCCATCGCCGTTGCTGCGCAGGGTTTGCAGCAGCACGGCCCGTTCCGGACTATTGTTAACCGGGTGGACGGCCTTGCCGGGCGTGGACCAGACTTCGACGTAAAACAGGTCGCCGATGGCATACGGCGCGGCCCGAAGCACCACCGGCATGGGATTATACACCGCGTTCAGAAAGGCCGGTGCTTGTTGGAAGGTCATCGACGGCGCAGGCGGCACGTTGACGGCAAAGGCTTTTTCAACCGTGGTCTCGGTGCCGTCGATGGCGTCGGTTTCCACGACGGTGGCGACGTGGCTGCCGTTGCTGAGCGTGGCGAACACGTTGGTCGTCTGGGAAGTGAACGTGCCGTCCGGCGTGGTCATCGTAAATGCCCGAGTCGCGCCCGATTTCGCGCCGAGCACGTTGACCGTGGCGGAGTTCCCGTTCAGGCTGACGGTGATGGATAATGTGGTATTGATAGGCATTGCTAATTCTCTTTATTTCTTGGCCGTAAACTCCAACACGCTGACAATCTGCGGGAAGATTATTTCGTCCACGAGGCTGGCAACCAAGGTGTCTTGGAAGCCGAGCGCTGTTTCTAGCCAGGGCCGCGCCTTGATGCCGTTGCGGAAAATGGCTTGCTGAATCGCATAGGCAGCCGCGTTGACGTCTGTGTTGGCCTTCTGGAATTTGCCGGTCTTCTTCTGGCGTCCGACGATGCGGTACCGCTTAATCCAACGGACGATGGCATCCAGGGGAACCAAGGCAATGCCGGGCGCACGGCCATTGTCCAGGTCTTCGGCGTACTGCGGCACGGATAGCTTCGCGCCATCGGTGGTGAAGCTGGATACGATATTGGCGTACAGGCCCGAATCGTCGCGGCGGATTTTGTGCTGGCGGTTTACTTCGATGAGTTCGACCACGAATTCCTTAAAGGCGTCGGCAGCCTCTTGGAGTTGCTTATCCAAGAACGGCTTGACCTGCGCTGTCGTGAAGATTTTCCCCGTGCCCGTGCCGCGTTTAACGGAATGGACGATTTGCGCCACGGACTTCGCCATTAGTCCCGGAAAATGAGGGAGAGGTCAGGCCGGTCGGTGATAAGCTTTTCCACGGTGACGCTGAACTCGGCACGGACCCGTGCCACGTCGCCATCGGTGAAGAGCAGGTATTGAGCCGGTCCGACGTTCTTGGTCCCGAACACGTGCTTTTGTTCCAAATACATTTTGATTTCGTCCAGCACTTGCTTGCACCTGTCGAACAATTCGATGGTCTGGATTTCGGTGGCGTTGGCCGGGAGCAAGTCCAGGATGTTTAGCACGACGCCGTACGTTTCGAATCCCTTGCTTTCGCCTTCGGTGGCGTCGGCGATGGTTTCCAGGTACGCGCAGGGATACGCCGTGTCTTCGCCCGTGAACATGGTTTGGTCGCCGCTGGCGATGCTGGCGACGGCGACGTGTTTGCCGCAAATGTTGAGGATGCGTTCGTACAGGCGGCGCAGGGGTTGGATACGTTGGGCGTAAGGAGTATTGGTATCGTTCATAGCGATTAATGCTTGTTGGATTGTTCGTATTGGCGGCGCTGATAGTCGGCGACGTGCTTCCGGTACATGAGGAAGGTCAAGACGTCATCCAGGTCCTGACGTAACCATTCAGCATGGCGGCATACGTTCGGTTCAAGGTCGTAAAGAGCCGCCAGCCACCCGTAAACGGCGCTGGTTTCGCGTCCATGTTCGCTTTCTGCGTGAGAAGCATGGCTTGAACACTTGAACAAAGGCCGAAAACGGTGTTTAATGCTCGCTCTTTGGTCAAAAAAAAAGCCGCCAGATTCATCACTTGCACCGGATTGATGTGTTTGGCGAAGAATTCAGCGCGTTTTCTGATGAATTCCGGGTCCAGATTCACGCTTTCAACGAGCTGAACCGGCTGGTTTTGGGCGTTTGTGCCATTGAACCAGCGTTGTAACCAGGATGTACGCACCTTATTTTCAGGTATATCCAGTCGTTTTCTGAGCAAAAGTGCCAGATAGTATGGGATTTGCTTCATCGGCAGGCCGGGGAACATGTTTTGCACCTGGTCGAAGGCGGTTAATTCGCCGAACGTCCGCAATTCTTGCGCGTAATAGTTGGTCCCGGCGATGGTAACAAAGGCCACGGGCTTCTTTTGGGGGGCTTCCTTGGTGAAGTCCAGGTGTTTCCACAGCGGATTCAGCAAGCCGAAGCCCGACTCTTCGATGGTGGACATCGGTATCCGCGTCAAAGCGGACAGGATTCGGGCGGCGCGTTGCAACTCGGTCATGGTTTCGTCCGCTTGGACTTCGGCCACCGTGGCGTACTGGTCGAACGAGGTTTCATCCCAGGATTGCGGCAGGTACAGGGTATCGGTATTGAGGGTAAATTCCAACATAGTGTTCGGTATCAAATAAGGTGTGCCGCCTAAATGGGGGCAAAGAAGAAGTCGCCTTCCTTGGCATTGCGCACGGCGTATATCAGCGTATCTAGGGCGTCGTCGTGGCGCTTGCCGGACTCCTTACCGGTGAAGCTGGAACATTCATCGATGAACTCTTCCGTCCAGGGCTGACCGGCAAGGATTCGCGCCCGGCCACCTTCAACGTAACTTTCTATCCCGATGCAGCGGGCGGCTTTGCTGTCCCGGCCCGGCTGCAATTCCAGGAAGATGACGTTGGGAACCAGCTCCTTCATTTCGCTGATGAGGGACTTGCCAATCGACTTGCCTTCAATCCAGACGCGGGTGGCCGGGTACAGGCCGTGCCGATTGGCATCGAGCCACGCCGCCAAGCTGCGCTTCAAGTCCGGTAACGTCAGGCGACGCCACTGGACATCGAGGACGAATACCTGGTTGTCTAACTTGCCAACGAGCGCCCAACAGGTGGCGTCATTTAATGGATTAGTGGTTTCGGCTCCGTCCAAGAACACCTGGTATTCGACGTGCCGACCTTGGGATTTGAGCTTCCATTCGTCGGCGGTTACGGTGTTATCGGTGAACCACTTCGTTTTCAAGATGCCGCCGTCCCGGCTGCGTGGCCGCTGCAAGTGCTGTTGGCTGTACCCGTTGGTGCCGAGTCGGGCGCGTTCGAAGTTCAAGTCCGGACGACTCAGGCGACCAGGAGCGTCCCACAGCAAGCGGTTCCCGGTGCCTGGTTCGGGTGTGTACCGGTCGAACCACTCGGACGGGATGACGTCGGCGCTGGACTTGGCTTCCGAGGGCAGCTTGATGACGCGGAAGTATTCGGCCAGCTGCGCCTGGATGGCCCCACTGACGTCCTGGACGTGAAGCCGCTGGTTGAAGTTGATGTGCAGGCCGACCGCTTTGTTGTTGAAACGGCCGAAAATGTCGTGCATGAGTTTGTTCAGCACGTTATTGCGCTCGGCGTCGCTCGTGGCGGTCGGCGAATCCAGCAAGTCATCGGTGATGGTCAGGTCGGTATTCTCACCCAGAATCTTGGAGTCGATACCGAAGGCGGTCCGTTTGCCCCCCGTGGACCATTCGTATCCGCTTTCGTTGTCCACGACCAATGTCATTTCCGGGTAATGCAGCTTGAACCAGTCGGACTTGATGACCTTCTTCGTGAAGCCGAGCATCTTGCCCGACAGGCGTGAACCGTTGGTGACGGTTACGATTTCCGCCTTCGGCATCAGCAGGTGAAACCACAGCGGAGCCGCCACATTGTAAATGAAAGACTTGCCCGTACGCGGCCCGATGTTGGCGTCCACGTGTTTGAGCCGAGCTTTGCCGGTGGCCGCGCGTTCCAGGTCGGGTTGAATGTCGTCGCACAAGGCCTTGACGTGCCAGTTGTTTTCGAAGACTTCGCCTTTGATATTGGGGAACAGGTCTTGGTAAAACGCGAAAAAATCCTTGCGGTACAGCGCCCGGTTGACGTCCACGCGCAAGGTGTCGGGGTTAACCGAGGGGACGGGTTTCACCGGCAACGGGTGCTTCCGTGGGCGTCCGCCTTTGTTCTTGGGTACCTTGGTGATTAGTAAATCATCTTTGTTAATAGGCATGAGGGGAGTGGTGGTACAATCGGATTAGACCAGCACCGCGTCGCTTTCGCCTTCGTTCGGGTGGCCGTTGCTGAGCTTGAGCAAGCGTTGCAGGTCCCGTAACTCGTCGGCGCTCAAATGCGACAGGTCGTTGCGTACCTGGACTTCCTGTTTCACCACCAAGGCCTTCGGCGCTTCGTACCCCCGCAATTGAATCAGTTGATTTAAGACCTTCAAGGCTTGGTCCAGCTTGCCAGCGGCGTACATGTCCCGGTACAGCGTTTCCAACTTGATTAGGACTTCATCATATTCCTTGGCGTACGATTCCGTCTTGCGATTCTGAATGTCTTCGCGGGTGTAAGTGATGTACTTCTTGGCTTGCCGGGTGCTGACGCCGAATTCGGCAGCCAAGCCGTCCATCTTCATTTTGTACGTCCAGCCACGTCCCATCATGGACCGACAGGATTCGATGATTTCTTTCCGCAGTTGCTTTTGTTCGTCCTTGCTGAGCGTGTTCATCTTGTCCGTGCCTTTGCTGCCTGGATGATGCTTGACGACGAGGCCGGTGGTGTTGAGGGGGTCGGGTTCCATTGATTGAGGAATGCTTTCCCTCAGATAAGAAGACCGCTATTCCCCGGTACCGCTTATGAATCGCGTTCGTCGGTCAGGTACCAGTGGACCGTCTTCAAATGTTCCCGAATCTTCTTCACGGCATCGAAGCAGATGGCCCGCGAATAATCTGATTCACTCACCAAGCGCTTCATCGACCACCGGTTCAGGATGTACACCTTGTAAATGCCGACTTCGCGGAAGGTGAAGAACTCGTCCAGGATGCAGTCGTCCAAGTACGTGAACAGTTTCTCCCAGAGTTCGGAATAATAGGAGTCCCGAAGGTCCGAATCGGTTTCAATTCGGGGTGGCTCGGCGGCGAATTCAACGCCGGTATCCAAGAGGTCTTCCAGGTTGACGTGGATGTATTCGCGGCGGCGCACGGGTGGGTTAACCAGGCCTTCCACCATCCAGTCGTCTTGATGGGTATTGGTCTTGTTGGCGGTGGTCTTCTTGTAATGAAGTGTCCGATAATTGCACCAACACGCGAACAAGACGTATCCGACGACCTTGGCGGCGCTGATGAAGGCCGTCTTTCCCTTGAGGGCTTGTTCCATCATCCGGTACTGCGCGTCGCTAATTAGTTCTTCCAGCTCGTCGCTGGCGATGGTTTTGCGCAGCTTGAACTTGATGCCTTCCTTGACCTTGGCGCGGATGTATTTGCGTTCGGCCACCAGGACGGCAAAGATTTCTTCGGTGGTTAATGGTGTGGTGTTGGTTTCAGCCGGTACTTCATTGGTCATACCGATAAATACTCGGCATTGTCACGAAGTCAGAAATGAATAAAGGTTGATAACAGCATTTACGTCAACCTTGATAGTATGTAAACCCGAGGTGAATATCAAGGTGGTTAACGATAGGATACAACTAGGTAAGATAAGAAGGGAAGGGGTGGGGTTTTCTATTACTTATAAGGGTACAGCAAGTCGATAATGTTTTGTATAGTTTTAATATACAAGATATTACAGTAAATAAATGCTGAAAACAATTGCGCCCGGCCTAGGGGAGGGCCGTTCCTTGGATAGATACTTCTAAAATACTTGCTCCCGGTAGGCACGATTTGTTTTCGTCGTGGTGGTCATGAATTGTATTTTTAGTCAAAGCGAAAATTGTCGCACATTTTCTTCTCAAGATTGACAACTTTTTCACCAAACTGAATAGAATAATTAATCGATTGAAATGATGGCGACCTGAACACGAGTATTTACTTGTGAGGCTTGCCCAGAATCAAACCCATGAACACCATTCATATGAACGTTACCACCACCATAACCATCACCGACTTCATCAAGAAGTACGAGTTGCGCTTGCAGCCATTGGCAGACTTGCTTGGCATGTGCCAAGCTAGCTTCCGGAATAAGCTAAACGGCGTAGGCAAGTCGAAGCCGTTTACGGGCGAACAGTTGGATGCCTTGCACCAATACATCCAAGCCATCGGCATTGAAATCATGAGCCTGCGCCAAGCCAAGCTGGACGAGCTTCGGAACAAGATTCACCAACAGTGTTCGGATGTCCGGTTTCATTACCTGGATACCGCCAAGAAATTTGGCATCAATGCCGATGACTTGTCAAAGCCTCAACAGGTCTTGAATTAGGGCCTGAGGTTAAGGGATACACGCTGACGGTGACGTGGACATTCACCGGAATCAATAACGTCGTCACGGGTCTGAAAACGATTCGTGAGGACACAATAAAAATAATCATGACAACATTTGAAAAACCGCGTTTTACGCGTGACCAACGGCAAAGACCAAACGTTACGCGACCTTATCAACAACACCGGCATCAACGATTTCCGTGATATCCCGGTATCCAAGGTTATCTATAAGCACAAGCCGGTAGACATGCAGGCCTTGATTCTGCTCTTGAATGCCACCGGTACCATGACCCTCCGGCAACGGGTGAACAAGCTGTGGTCCGCCGTGGAAACTTTGGTCGGTGACCGGCCGGAATTCGCCAGCCTGGATATCGACATCGAAGACTGCAAGCGGATGGTGAAGCAAGTCCTGGTCTTGGACTCGTGGCTCGGATTCGACATGGAGCGGCAGGCCGTCGCCGCTGTGGGCAGCCACTTCACCGGCTATACCATGTACAGCCATACGCTTTTGGATAGCAAATACAGCGTGGACTTCGCGGTGATGACCAGTACCAGTGGCGTCGCCACCCCCAACGGCAAGGAATCGGTGGTGCTCGGCATCCAGGTGAAGCCGTTGAATTACAAGTTTACGTCGCCGACATCTACGTGGGGAAGTCATAAGGCGCTGGACCATCAACGCCAAGCGGCGTTCCGGGACCGGACCGGTGCCGAGACCGTGGACCTGTATTACAGCAAGGAGACGATGGCGTTCACCAACCTGGATGAAGTAATCGACCGCGTGAACCAAGCCATCAGCGGCACCACCGCCATCGGGAAATAACCAAGGCCAGACGTTAGAAACGAAAAAGCCCCAACTGATAACTCGGTCGGGGCTTCGTCTTTTGGTATGGTTTGGTATTAGGCCGGTATCGGGGTTTGGACCAAGCGATGAACCGCGCCCGCCGTCCAGGGATGACCACGACGGGTGGTGTATCCCTTGGCGGTTAGGTGCTCGGCAACCCGTTGCAAGGTCCAGCCGAGCTGGCGTTTGTCGGCGATGATATCCGTCACTTGTACGGCGGCTTGGCGGGCGTTGCTTTGGCGGACCAGTAAGGAAGTGGCACGGGCGTCGGCGGTCATGTTGGCCGGGGAGCCGAGTCGTTCGCCACGGCGCTTCTTGGCAGCCAAGGCTTCCCGCGTTCGGGTGCTGATTTGCTTGGCTTCGTGTTGGGCAATCACCGCCAGCAATCCCAAGGTCAGCGGATTCGCATGAGGATTGTCAACGGCCACGAAGTTTACGCCCGCGTCCATCAGGCTCAGCAAGAAGGAAGCGTTACGGGACAGGCGGTCCAGCTTGGCGATGATAAGAGTGCTGGACGTGGCCTTCGCTTCGGCTAGGGCTGCCATCAGCTTGGGGCGGTTGTTCTTCTTGCCCGATTCCACTTCGATGTACTCCGAGCTGATTGTGCCCGCGTTTGCGGCGACGTGGCGCAGGACGGTGGCTTGCTGAGCTTCCAGGCCGAGACCGGATTCACCTTGGCGGACGGTACTGACTCGGTAATACGCGACGAAGTTTTGCATGGGTTGGACTTTTCCAGGGGAGGTCCCACGAAGGTACGAATCATTTCTCATTTGTTAAACGGACATTTAATAAACAGTATAGACTTTTTCAGTGTCTTGGACTCCTGAGTACATGATTAATTGATTATGATATTCGCAATGATATGAGCATTTTATTGCAAATATCTTATGGTATCAAAGTGGCACTAAATGAGGCTAATTTTTGCGAATAGTGCAGCCGCCAAATGATTCGAATGCGGCCCGCGCAGAAACCGCCGTGGTCATGATACCCAGGTCTTGAGGATAGACGAGGTTCAGAAAGTGGGATTTGAGTCAATGGGCTGAGAAAATGGCGAGAAAAAAGTCCAACCATTAACATGATTGGACTCTGAGATTTTTTCAGCAGCTTATTAATTAAGCTATTCCCTGGATTTTGGTAATCTGGCAGGGACGTTGGGTATTAGTGCAGGCCGTTGGGAAATTGTGAACAGCTTGGTGAAATACGGCATTACATCTCCCCAATACCAAGTGCTGTTCCTTCTCGTCCACTCCTGTCTTCGCCGTATGGTGCTTGGGGACTCGCTAAACTGGATATCTAAGATTTCGCTTCTAGGAATTACATGGCCTTGCTCGTTCTTGCGGTTGTATAGGAATACATAATTCTTGGTTTGACCCACGTAAACCATTACGGTATCGGATTGAAACGATGAGGTGGCCGATACCAGCGACTTTCCTTTCATTAGCATCCGAACGATTAGCGGGGGGCTTCCATGTTTTGTATCATAAGCAAGTGCTCTGTTGTAAATTATTCCCATCCCGATTACTAACACTAGGAAAGCGATGGAGAAGGTTTGTAATTTAAATTCAAGGGTGAGGCCTTCACCTTTGCTTTCATTGAAAACTCTCCTAAATGTGCCGTGAATCAAGTAAAAGAGAATAACCAAAACAAAGCTTAAAATTAATAAGTCGCGGATAACATAATTGTCGATAGATGCTTCAGTATCAATATGAATACTAGCAAATAAAAGAATACTGCATATGCTTATATAAATAAGCATTTGTGTCAGGTTGGAAATATGGTTGGTACGGATGCGTAAGCTGTTTCGTATGAACGGGTCTATTAGGTTTCTACCGAAATCGCCAGCATTTCGGTAAATCCGATGTTGACGAAATCTTTCGATTCTGAGTGCGACTCTCTTTTTTGCACCGTACCCGTAAACATTGACGTGTCCGGCCGTCGCTTGAATCAATGAAGCATACACAACTATGTACAGCAGAACGAGGGCGAAAAAAGGAAACTGTAATTGAATTATTTCCGTTAAATCTATAAATACAGTTATATCAATATTAAAATAGTTATAAAAAACAAATAACCAGGTTGTACCCATCCCTAGAAGTATCAGGGAAACGAAGGGCAGATAATTCTTGATTGATTCTAGTTGACTCTTTGGTTCAGTACTCACAGTTTTAAAGTTATTTGGCAGAATAAGGGAGTGTTACTTTTCGGTGACGATGGAGGGCATTCAGGTTGTTATCGCTTCTTACCGGATATATCTTCTCGAATATGGAAGATGAGTCCGCGTATTGTTTCCAGGCGGGAATCCATGATAGCAATCAGTTCATTCAGCAGGGCTTTCTTTTCGTTTGCCATGTCGGTTGCGATGGCCCGGAAGCCGGTGTGGGCTTCGGGGGTGTACACCATCCCTTCCAAAAGGGCTTGATACATGTTGTGGGTGGAATCAAGGATGTCATCCAACCGATGGCGTATGGTGTCGTCGCGTTCTTCCAGTCCGTCCTGGAATTGTTGTCCAGCGTTCTCGTTTTCGGCGTCGGCGAAGTACACAAAGTATTTGCCGAGCAAACCGCCTTCGCTTTGTGCCAAGCGGTTGTTCAGTTTGTTCATGTGGGCTTCGTATTGGGTTGACTTACGGGAATAGGTTTCGGGGTCCCCGCCTTGTTCAAGCTGGTGCTGGTAAAACTTTTTCCGTGCTTCCAGTTCTTGGATAAACAGGGTGTATTCTTTGATAAGGTCTTCCCCGGCCAGGGCTTTGCGGTTGCGGAATTCCTTGAGGTCGGCGTACGACATTTCGTCTCGTCGTTGCTGAATGTCCATTTCCTTTAGCCTCAGCTCGTGGGTCTCCTTTCTCTTTTGAAGCATGATACCCATGACGACCCCGACCACGAGGCTGCTGACGAAGGTGAGACTGTACCCGATGATGGGGACGTATTCGATGGGCAAAGTACCGACAGGCATATATGGCAGAATCAGAATGTAAAACGCA
This sequence comes from Hymenobacter jeongseonensis, assembly GCF_015694725.1. GTDB lineage: Bacteria > Bacteroidota > Bacteroidia > Cytophagales > Hymenobacteraceae > Hymenobacter > Hymenobacter jeongseonensis. The sequence goes on from NZ_JADQDQ010000003.1 coordinate 394,501, forward strand.
AGGTAAAAGAAAAGCCACCCCTGATGACTATTGGAGTGGCTTCTGAAACTTGGTATGTCATCAAGGACGGTGGCGGGGGTATTGCAGGTAATGGGCTTCCAGGCGGGCGTCGTACTTGGTTTTGAGGTGCTGAATGAAGTCGGCGTATTCCGTCTGCGACATGTGGTCCAATTGCTTCACCACGGCCACCAAGATGTCCTTGGGGGTGATGGCGTCGGTGATGATGGTGTCACTCATGTTATCTGTTGATACCGACGAATAATTCGGTGATGGAATCCGTCAGGTTCTTTAGTCGCTGGGTGTTTTGTTGCACCTGGACGAGCACGGCCTGACGCTCGGTCAAAGCAGGGGTGAGGGTGATAGTCACGATGGTTGAGGTCGTGGCGGATGGGTGGTGGCTGTAACCGCCGGTTTGCAGGGTCTTCATGTCGATGGTCTGTTTGTTCCCCTGTAAATAGCGGCAATGACCGTCGCTGAAAGCGGTTTGCCGCACTTTTCTTCGGGTTTTTCCAACTATTTCATATTACGCTGATAACGTATGTGTTATGTTTTAGCGTGGGGTCGGGAGTGCAGCTAATGCCACCGAAGTACCGCTTGTCGTCGTTGGGAACCAGGTGCTCGGCGCGAAGGGAATCGATGAACGCCTTCATGTATACGTTATCGGCGTCCATCCTTGACCAGTACCGGATGACAATGGTGAAATTTTTCATCGGCTTCATTCCAGCATCGGCGAACATCTTCCGGTACAGCGGCTTCCAGTCTTCCATCAGCTTGGCACGTTGCCAGCGGTTCTTGCTCAGCATCGTGTTCCAGGATAGCCACGCGCCCGTCCAGGTTATCGTGTACATGCGACGATTCCGACGTGGAGAACAAGGCCCAGGACAAACAACGTGGCCCGCAGCTTGAAACCCATTTCGATTTTGGCGGTGCTCGACTTCGATGAATACGTGAAGCCGTGGGTGGTGCCGTCGATGATGTTGCGGCCCAGGTAATAGCTTTGGTTGTGGCTGAACGAGAACATCAGCGCGAAGCCCAGGATGGCAGCCAGGGCAGGAATTAGCCCTAGTTGAGTGCTTACGGCCACGATAACCAGCACCACCACGCGTTCGGCAATGTAAAGAAGGTGCTCGTTGTACTTGGTGGCGTCGGCAGCGGTCCGGCTGTACAGGATGGAGTCCTTGAAGCCGCTGATGCTGGCGTACAGGTTCAGCAAGAATAATAGTACCAGGGATAAGGTTAACATGAAGGAAGCGTGGTTTCCCTCAGATAAGACCGCTTGAAAAACAAAAACCCCGGCCGTTTACAGCCAGGGTTCATCGTTGCTATCAGGCGCAGGCTTTTATTAATTGCCCACTTTATCGCCGGGTTTGTTGCTTCCGCCGTGGCCGGGGTTATCGGCCGTGCTGTCGGAAACCAAAACGGTCCGGAGATTTTTCAACGTGATGCGTTTTTCGGATTTTGGCTTGTCGCCGGACGTGTACAGGTCGGGGTATAGCTCTTGCAATTTCAGGTCGTCCGCGTTGCCCACAGCTTGACCGCTGCCTTTCTTGGGGGTGCCATCGGTGCGGCGACCGAAAGGGGCAAAGCTGCGCAGGGCAACGTTGGCTTTATATTCTTCCGACTGGTTTTCATCATTACCGCCGTCACCGGCCAGCAAGGCGTAAGCAGCATCTGCCAATTCGCGGCTCTTCTTCAACATGCCTAAGGCTTTGGTGACGTCCTTGCTTTTGACGGTTTTCGTGGACGCAGGTGCCGACGCCTTGGTGGCTTCTTCGAGCAAGGCCAGCAATTTTTCCTGAAGGGTTTGTTTTGCCATGATGATTAAAGTTGATGATGATGGGGCAATGATACGAACGGTGGGTGAACCTTAGGCTGCCATTGACATCATCATGATATCATCGTCGTTCTCATCTTTCAGAATGTTAGCCTTGATGTCAGCGGTTACCACCGTTAGCACTTCGGTGTTAATAGTGGGAACAATGCCGACTTCTTGCCGAAAGGCTTCCAGCATGAGTTCCCGCGTCCGGTCGGCGGCCTGAATACTGACCACGACGGAATCGTGGATGGTGTTGTACCAGATGCCTTCGGCTTCCAGCTTTTTGCCCACGGCTCCCAAGATGATATCGGCTTCCAAGTGTTGCATGGCAATCGCCAGCTTCTCGTGACCACCGAGTGCGTCTTTCGTTTTCATCTGGACGATGATGGCGTAAACGTTGGGGAACAATTCCTTGAAGAGTTTTCCGTCCTGGGTGCGCTTGGCGTACTCGTTGGTACAGAAGAAAATGTTGGCGAAGAATTGCACCTTGAATTCCTTGCGCTCTGTTGCGGCGATGTTCATCCGGTCCATGATGCAATCGTAAAACTTGCCGGTCATGGTCAGGTCGATGAAGTGCTGGACGTCTTCTGGCAGGATGCTAGCGTCACCGTACTGCTTCTTGAGCAGGCAGGCCAGGATAAATGGTTGCGAGTTGCGGATGTCCAGGTTGACCAGCGGATTGTACGCGTGGTCCTTGTGATATAAGAACTTGCGCAGCTCGGTGCTGATGTTGCTCAGGTTCGTGTATAACCGGGACTTGCTGACCTTCCGCTTGTGGAAGAAGTGCAGGTTGGCAATTTTGCTAATGGCTATCTGGTCGGTACCATGCTGATTAACGATGCTGTTCTTCAAGATGCCGTACAGCGTCAGACCGGCGTTATCGTCCTGGGCCAACGCCAAGCGGGCGTCGTTTACATTTAGCAGGCCGTAAACGGAATGATTCAACCAGTACGTCGGGTGCGACCACGCCCAACGGATTTCGTTGTACGCTTCGGCCTTGACATCCGCAGGGGTTGATATCAAGGACAACTGACCACGATAGGCTTCCAGGTACTGCAAGGAGAAGGCCAGCTTGGCGTCCACGAAGCCGAGGGCTTCACGGTCGTGGATACGAATCTGGCGCAGGTTCTTCCAGGTGACGAGCTTCTGGTTGGCTTTGTTATTCGCGGCCGTCCGCAGCCGAAGCTTGCGTCCCATGACTTCATCCTTGAAGACGAGGTGGCCGATGGCGGTGCTGACGAAATTGGGGGCAATGCGATAGCCGAACGACTTCTGACCGTAAACACGCCAGTTGTCACATTGAATCCAGCCGAGCAGCTTCATCAGCTTCAAGCATTCGTCCGCGTAACGTTTACCGATGAATTCCCGAAGGTCCGCCAAGTTGATGCTGGCGTAACCCTGGACGGTGGTGCGATTGAAGACGTGGCCTTCGTGGATACGGTTTAGGATGTAATGGTACTTGTCAACGTGGTTGTCCAGGTACAAGGTCTTGTTGCGTTCGATGTGGGCAAATTCCCCGTCAAAGGCGGTATCGAAATCGATGTGGTCAAAGGTGGCGCGGACGTCGATGAGCGACGGGCCGAACAAATGGTGGTGGTACAAATATTGGGTGGCAATGATTCTCTTAGGGATATCCCGCTTTCCACGGCAGGCGGTAATGAGGGACGGGGTGGAACGCCGGGCAAGTCATTACCAACCTTGCCCGGCCCCGTGGATGACGATAAGGCGATTACCACCATCCGAGATTAAATACGTCGGCTTGCGCCTGCGGTCGTCGGGGACGCCGCCGTACTTGCACTTCTTTGCGCGTTTGCGCTAAAAGTTTCTCTTTAACCAAAAATACGTTCACAGCCAACACGACGAAAACAAATCGTTCGGCGCGGTTTCAATTCGGCGTCGGCATTTCATCGAACGCGTCTGACTCAGTTCAACGATTACATCTTCGATGTTTACATTCATAAATAGGTATACAAAGGGTATATCAATCGGATATAGTAAGAAAGGGGGGGGGGTTACTTATAAGGGTACATCGGGTACAATACTGAGGAGTAATAGAGGTGTAAGTGTTGGGGAAGGTGGGGGTGTCTCTATTACTTTTAAGGGTACAGCAAGTCGATTGCATTGCTATAAAATATATGCAGTGAAGTGCTTACACGCGTTAACGGCGTGGTAAAAATTGCGCAGCAAACAAAACCCCGGCCATTTACAGCCAGGGTTCGGTTACGACGACGTTGATGTGAACTCAGAAGGGAGGGTCCTCGTGTTTGTTCATGTTGCCCTTCGGAAAGGGTACCGGGGAATTCTTAACCTTCGAACCCAGCCGAATCGTGTTGGGCTTAAACTGGGCCGGTAACTCGTCGTCTTTGGCTTTACCGTTCTTCTTCTCTTTGTCTTCGGGGGTCCAGTTGGTCCGGAAGGCGTTGAGGTACCGGTACCACTTCGCGGGTGGCTCGGGGATAGCTTCGTCCACCTTGGCCTTCGCGGCGCTCCGGAAATGACCGGCGATGCTGTACAGGTGAATCACCATTTCCGAATGGAACTCCCGGCCCGTGAAGAACAGCAGCAACTTCGCTTCGGCTTCGGTGAACTTAATCATGTACCCTTCGGAGTTTTGTCCGGAGACGAACCCATCGTCCCCGGCGTCGAAGTCCAGGGTGAAGAGGGGTTCGTCGTTGAAGCTGACGTGGGCTTCGAGGCGTTTGTACAGGTCCAGCAGGTCGGCAGCCGACCAATCGTTCAGTATTGTCATGATGGGTCGAAAGTATGGATAAATCTGGCAGGTGAGTGGTTACGGATTCAAGCGGTGGAACGTGTCCAGGGGTTTGATGGCACTCTTGACCACTTTGACTTTGCTGGCGTACGTCATCAGCGTGTTCAAGCTGATGTGGCCGGTGACCCCGGCAATCTCTGGAATCAGCCAGCCGGATTGGAAAGCGAAGTTGGTCCAGGTTCGGCGGCCCGTGTGGCTGCCGATGGCTTCCCAGAACTTGATTTTCTCCCCGGTGTATTCATTCTTCACCGTTGAACGGTCGGTCCCTTTGAGTTCGAACTTGGTGACCGGTGCTTGGAAGCTGGGGATGTCGTTGCAGTATTCACGCAGCAAGTCCCGGAAGAAGGAATCCTTCATGCGCTTGAATTTGTAATCGTTGCGTTCCAGGATATCCTTAACAATCGGCGTCACTGGTACCATGACCTTGATGCTCTTCTTCCGGGTCTTCCTGGGGAACATGACAAGGTGTTCTTCCACGGTACCATCTTCCAGGGTTTCCGACTGGATGAAGTCCCGGAAGTCTCCCTGGAACAAGTCCGAGTACCGCAGGGCCGTGGCGCACATGAACATGAACATGTCGCGTACCTGGATATACGACTTCTTCGGAGCGGTGCGGCCCGGTTGTTTCTCGTGAATTAAGGCTTGCTTCTCGTGGTTCCAGAAGTCTTCCAGTTGTTTCACCGTCAGGTATACCACGTCGTTGGGCTGGGTCGGCAGCTCGCATTCGTACATCTTGTAAGATGAAGTCATCCCAGCTTCCGAAGCGTAAAAGTTACATACGGCCTTGATTTTTCCCATGTAACTGACAATGGTTGTATTCTGGGTATCCGAGGTCAGCAAGTGCGCTTCGATTTCCCGCATGATGGTCAGGGTAACGTCCTTGAGTTTCAGGGTGGGGTTGTACGCATTGATGGCCGTGCAGACCGCGTTGTAACCGCTCTTGGTGCTCCGGGCCATCGCCGACATCCGCTCGTCGGTGTACCGCTGGATGTACGTCGTCAGGTACTCTTTCTTCTCGTCTTCGAGGCTGGTAACGGTGCCGCTCAGTTCAGCATACTGTTTGGCCCAATAAGCCATTTCTGCCTGGATTTCTTCGAGTTGTTTTTTGGCCCGGTAAACGCGTCGGTTTGCGTGGCCGATGCGTTGGTTCTTGGTGTACTCTTCGTCCTTGTGCAGGAACTTGTCCCACTTGAGCTTGGTCTTGCGCTCGGCGTCCAGGCGTTCAAACTCTTGCTTTACATCGGCACTGGACAGGCCTTCGGCCCGCTTGGTCACTGTGTCGTACGCTTTCTGCAAGTCGCTGCCAATGGTGGCAATGAGTTCGTTTAGGACCAAGGCCCGGTCCCCGATGACCTTGCCTTTCTTGAGCAACTTGGGGCTGAGGGATTCCCCGGTGCTGACCACGACTTCCAATTTCTGGTGGCGGAAAACGACCCACAAGGGGTTTTCGTCTCGGTCCTTGTTCTTGATTTTAACAAGCGCGGTAACGGTTGCCATATGAATTGGTGCTTTGGGATGAGGTCAGTGGCCCAAAGGTATAGGACAGGTCCGGATTTGTTTTACAAAAAGGTCCGGATTTTACTTATGAACATGCTTCTATTGCTTCAAAATGGAACTTTTCACAATGTGGGTGTTTTGGTATGGAAAGAGGCATCCCTTTGGGTTGCCTCTTTTTTTGCCCGAACAGGAAACTTCACCGGCAGTAGGGGCTTTAAGCAGGAGGGAGGTTGTAACCTTACCTTGCACGGGCCAACCACATCCTGTCAATTATGAAGCAACTCATTGAAAAACACCCCTTAGCCATCCGCTGGTTTCACTGGGTGAATTTCCCGGTGCTGAGCCTGATGATATGGAGCGGCATCTGGATTTACTGGGCCAACGACGTGTATCGGCTGGGCTGGGGCGACACCACGTTGTTCAAATTCTTTCCGAAGTCGTTCTACGAAGCCTTTCACGTCGAATACAAACTGGCCAAGGGCATGGCCTGGCACTTTGTGCTGATGTGGGTTTTCTTCCTCAACGGGCTCCTGTACGTGCTCTACACCATTTTCTCGGGCGAATGGCGCTACCTGCTGCCCAACCGCCACTCCTTCAAAGAAGCCATTCAGGTCATGCTGCACGATTTGGGCCTGCGGAAAGAACCCCTGCCAGTGCGCAAGTTCAACGGCGCGCAGCAGATAGCCTACACCAGCGTTGTGCTGATGGGCCTAGGGTCGGTGCTGAGCGGGCTGGCCATTTACAAGCCCACGCAGCTGGCCTGGCTCACCAGCCTGCTGGGCGGCTACGAGTTTGCCCGCATCATTCATTTTGCACTCACAATTGGCTACGTGCTGTTTTTTATCGTGCACATTGCCCAGGTAGTGCGGGCGGGCTGGAATAACTTTCGCGCCATGGTGGCCGGGTTTGAAATCGTGGAGGTTGACCCCGCTTCCCACCAAGTGCAGGCCGGGCCCACGGCGCTGCCTGCTGCCGATGCGTCCCTCTCGTCCAAGTAACCCCCCTGAAATGACTGACGAATCTTCAACCCCAACCGCTGCGGAACGCACGCCGGAGCCGTTGCAATCCGAAGCCGCGGTACTGGCGGAGGCGCGCCTTCGTTCGCGCCGGGCATTCATTGGCCTCGGGCTGGCCGGGCTGGCCGGCATTGGCGGGTGGGGCTGGCTGGTTTCGCGGCCCCAGGATTCCGGCATTGCCAAGCCGCTCCGAAGAGTTTTGGATTTCAACGCTCGTTTATCCAGTGCTTACTACAAGGAAACGCGGCTGGCTCCTGAGTTTGCCCGTAGCCGGGCCCGCAATCCCCGCATAAATGGCAAAGTGGGCCTCAAGTCTGAGCTGGACCCTGTGGCCTGGCGCCTCCGCGTTCAGGATTTTGCGACCGGAAATACCCAGGAATTTACCTTGGAGGACATCAAGGCCTTGCCCAAAATCGAGATGACCACCGAACTCAAGTGCATTGAAGGCTGGAGTACCGTGGTGCATTGGGGCGGTGCCCGCCTCAGTGATTTTCTGGCGCGCTACCCCCTGGCGGCCCGGCCCGGAACGCCTCAAGCCCGTGCGGCTTACGTAGGCATGCGCACCCCCGACGATGCCTATTACGTGGGATTGGATATGCCCAGTGCTTTGCACCCCCAAACCCTGCTCTGCTACGAAATGAACGGCATGCCGCTGACTGCCGGGCATGGCGCCCCGCTCCGTTTGGTGACGCCGCTCAAGTACGGCACCAAGCACCTGAAGCGGATTGGAACCATCGCCTTTTCTGACACCCGACCCAAAGACTACTGGGCCGAAATGGGGTACGATTGGGACTCCGGGCACTAAGCCCGATTGGAAATGAGTAGCTTGAAAGCCGCAACGCCCCGACTGGTTAACCAGTCGGGGCGTTGCGGCTTTCAAGCTACTCAGTGACGCGGACAACGTTGAGTAGCCTGGGTAAACCAATGGTTAATGCACAATGCGCAGCTCGTAGCGTTCGGGGGCCTTGCCCACGGCGGGCACGTGCCACGCCCCAATCCGGCTGGGGCCGTAGCCGAGGTTTACTTTGAGCCATTCGTTGCGGGTGGGGAGCAGGGCAATGATTTCCTGTTCCAGTCGAGCCAGTTCGGCACGGCGGTTTTCCACTTCTTGGTTCAGCTCATCGGCCTCCTGGTCGTAGCTGCCGGTGGGAGGGCGCTGCTCAAACTCCGTGGCTGCCTGCGCTTGCTCCTGGCGGTGCAAGGGCGCATTTTTGGTGGCGGCAATGGCGCGCTGCAAGGCTTTCTCTGATTCTAAGTATGCGTTTGCCTTTTCTTCCAGCGGAATAAGGGCCGGGTCAAGATAGTCGAGGTTGGATGCCATGGTACGGGGTGGGCTGGGAGGAGGGTAAGAAAATGGTCGCCCGGCTTCAGAACGTCTTCGGCTCCCGAAAAGATACGGCCGCTGCTATTGAGCTAGGCGCTTGCGCTGGTTGCAGCGGCCGGTAGGCGGTTGCGCTGGCAGCGTTCGCCGCAGTATTTCACATCGGCCCAGTTTGCCCGCCACTTTTTGCGGTACTCGAAGGGGCGGCCGCAGGTGAGGCAGATTTTGGTGGGTAACTGGCCTTTGCGAAGCTTTTCGGGGAGCATGGCGGGAGGGAAAGCATTAACTGAATGCCAAACGGCTGACGCTACCGCGAAGTTTTGGGTACTTTTCGGGTCCGAAACAGTTGCAAAGCGGCGAAGGCTCTCTTTCCTCACCCTTCGGACTTCATTCCAGCGAATAATTTCTTCATGACCACGACCACCGCCCCCGATGTTTTGGGCCAGGCCCTGCTGGCCTACCACCACGGCGATGCCGAGGCGTCGCTCATCGTGCATTGCAACGTGGCCGATGACGAGCCCCTGCCGGCTGCGTACTTTTTTCGGACCCTGCTGCTAATGCCCGAGCTGGAACGCCTGGCCCTCGACGAGTGCCGTGGCCGCGTGCTCGACCTGGGAGCAGGCGCCGGCTGCCACAGCCTGGAATTGCAGAGCCGCGGCTTCGAAGTGAAAGCCGTGGACGAATCGGGCGGGGCCGCGCAGGTAATGACCGAGCGCGGCGTTCGCACCGTAGCCCGCCACGATATATTCGACCCGCTGCCCGCCAACGAGCTGCCCTACGACACCATTCTGCTGCTCATGAACGGCCTCGGCCTAACGGGCACCTTGGAGGGACTCGACCGGTTTCTCACTCACGCCCGCACCTTGTTGGCGCCGGGCGGCCAGATTCTGGCCACGTCATCGGACATCCGCTACCTCTACGAAGACGAGGATGGCGCCCTGATGCTGAACCTCAACGGCCCGTATTACGGCGAAGTAGATTACTCCCTCAGCTACGCCGGCAAAACCGGGCCCTCCTTTCCCTGGCTGTTCGTGGATGCTGCCTTGCTCAACGACGCCGCCGAAACCGCGGGCTTCAGCGCCGAATTTCTGGGCGAAGACGACGACGAGCAGTACCTGGTCCGCCTCACACCGTTAGGCTAATTCAGCTGCTCGCCAGACGGCTTACCGGACAATGCCCAAGCATTTCGCTTGACCACCCCAACTCTACTCACCTCTGAATGACTGACACCGTCACTTACCGCACCCGCTGGGCCGACATGGACCCCAATGGCCACATGCGCCACTCCGCTTACGCCGACTATGCCGCCGACCACCGGGTGGTGATGCTGGCCCAGTGGGGCTACGGCGTGGCCAAATTCGCCGAACTGCGCCTTGGGCCAATTCTGTTCCGCGAAGAAACCAAGTTCCTGAAAGAAATCGGAATCGGCGAAGAGATTCGTGTCGATGGCCGCTTGGCTTCGGCCAGTGCCGATGGCTCGCGGTGGTCCATCGTCCACACCATTTACAAGGCCGACGGCCGGGTTGCGGCCACTGTCACCGTCGACGGGGCCTGGCTCGACCTCGACCGCCGAAAGCTCACCGTGCCCCCCGCTGAGCTCGCCGCCGCCTTCGACTCGATGCCCGCCTACGAGCCAGCGGCGCGCTAACTGCTTCAGGATTTTGCCAAAACGGGCGCAGAAGGCTGCAATGCTTTGGTAATGCGGCCTATCTGCTGCTGATGGTGTAGCAAGTGGTCGAGCAAAAAGTCCATCACCTGCCCGATGGTAATCTTGCCCGAGCGAGGATGCGGAAAAATAGCCCGGTTTATCTGCCGGCCCGGAAACTCGTTGAGCAAGCGCTCGAACTGGCGGCGTGAAGCCAGCCAGGTCTGGCGCAGTTCGGGCAGCGTGGGCACGTCGCCCGTATCCGTGAGGGTGGCCACGCCGCGTGGCGCCTTAAACTTGAACCCGGGCACGCGCAGCATCAAGCGCACAAACCGGGCCCGCAGCCGCGTAAATAGCCCGACTTTGGGCAACAACTCCTCGGCCTGCATTTTCTTCTGGATGTACTGGATGATGTTGCTTTCGATGAACAGCAGGTGATGCACCACTTGCGTGGCCGACCAGTGGCCCGGGGCCGGCGCCTTGGCACTATCCGCCCCCAGTGCTTCGGCCGAAGCCAGCAGGCGCTCGGTGGCGCGTTCCAATTGTTCCAGTTTGAGATGGAGGCGATGATTCATCGTGAAAGCGAAGTCAGCAGTGGTGTAGCTTTGGGATATTTAAAGGAAGTGTACGGCCTCAGGGTCGTAAAGGGTAGCAAGGTATGGGGAAACTTGATTGGTTAAGGAAACAGTGGGAGTGGGTGCTGCGCCACCCGACCATAGTTGCCGTGTTAATCGTATTCGTGGTATACCTGCTCTTCTTGCCAACCACCGAGTACACCAAGCAGTACTACGGCGCGAAAGGCTACTGGATGTTTGGCGAAAAGTACTTTTCCACGGGGAGCTTTGCCCTTCTTTCCTATTTCAACGCCATCCGCGGCTACTTTTCCCCGCTTCTGTTGGCCCCTCTCACCCGGTTGGAGGTTAACTATGGCTGGACCGTGATGGACCTGTGCCGGCTTTTGGGCGCCTGCAATGCGGCGGCGGTGTTTGGCTGGGCCGGCCCGGCCTTGTGGCACGCCGTGAAAGGCGGGGGCCCCGTGCCATTGGGCCGCCGGTTGCCGGTCGCCGGGCTGGGATTTGCCTTGTGGCGCGACTACTTCAACTTTTGCCTGACCAATTTTCCGGCCCTTTTGGCCATTGGCATCACGCTGATTGGCTTGCTACGCGGCCTCTGCTTGGCCAGTGGCCTCGCGTCCGATATTGCGCTGGCCGCAGCAGTGAACATGCGTTCGGTGTACCAGGCCGCAATTCCGGCAATCGTACTGCTGGCGGTGCTGCCGGCCGTGGGGCGGTCACGCTGGTGGGATTGGGCGCGCGCCAGCGTTCTGGCTGTTGTGGCCCTGAAACCTCGGCAAATTTTGCAGGATTTGCCGTTCCGCAACGTGACCATCGACGATTTCTTGCCAGCTCCCGCGCCCGAACCATGGTAGATACTATGCGTGGGCGCTTTCTTTTGGTGCTGGCGCTCTACGCCGCCTACCTGCCGCTGAGCGGCTACACCGTTGGCCAGTTTCGATTCGATGCCGCCGAGTACTGGGAGTTATCGTTGAAGTTCACGCAGGGTGGCGGCTTTTCTCTGCTGCGGTTTGACGACCCTTTGCGGGGCTATCTGGGGCCATTACTAATCATGCCGGCTCGGCTGCTGTGTCGTATCACCGGGTGCTCCATGCTCACCGGGGCGCAGGTGTTGGGTGCCAGCTGGGCGGCGTTGCTCTTCGGCGTGGCCATTCCGCAGTTGTGGGCGCAGGTAGCGGGCCGCCCACTTGCCGGAGCGCGCTGGCTCATCTTGGTCGGGCTGGCGTTCATTTTCTGGCGGGACTACTTCAATTTCACGTTGAGCGACATGCCGGCGCTCACGCTGCTGCTACTGGCCCTGGTGGCTTTGGGGCGCAGGGAGTGGAAGTGGGGGCTGGTTGGCGGACTGCTTTTGGCGGCGGCAATTAACATTCGGCCCGTTTACGTGGCGGCGTTGCCGGGCTGTTTGTGGTTGTTATTGGTTTCGTGCCAGATGCCTGTGTTGCGGTGGCGTTGTTTGGCGGGCCTGGTTTTGGGCATGGCGCTGGTGTTGTTGCCCCAATGGCTTATCAACCGGCAGCATTTTCAGCAAGAAACTCCGCTGGTGCTGGCGGGCTTTCCCGGCAGCCAGCCTTTGTATCTCAAGCAACTCACATGGGGCACGCGCTTCCAACGCTACGAATCTAGCATGGTCCCAGCAATGCCCCGCTCTTTGATTTATGCGGACCCCGCTGGCCAGCGGGAACTACTACTGGAGTCTAGCGGGCGTTTTTCCAGTTATAATCATTACCTGAAACACGCATTGCAACACCCGGTCGCAACCGGCTGGCGGTATTGCCGTCACCTTTTCAACGGCTTGGACCTGCGTTTCCCAACGCCTTATCCTCGCCAGCTGCACCCGCCGGGGCAAGTAGTACTGCGGCTGTTGAATTACAGTCTTCTGGGATTGGGGGCCTGGCTGGCTGCCCGAGCCGTGTGGCGCCGTCGCAAAAGCGAGAAGGAGCAAGTATTAACTATTCCAAGCCGGCCTGCCGCGTTGTTGGCGCTGCTACTGCCTTGCCTGCTCGTTTTGCCCACCCTTATGGAATGCCGGTTTCTGCTGCCGTTGCACATGCTGGTTATCACTATCATTGCCGGCACGTGGCAGCCAATAGCTTGTTGGCGGGCATTGGGCCGGCCGCTTCGGCGGGTAGCAGTGCTGGGTTTCTGGGGCGTGTGGCTATGGGGCTGCTGGCAATTATCCGAGTCCACAGCCCGACAGTTACGCCCGCCCAGCGAAGCCCCGCAGGAATAATTCAGAATATGCTTTCAAATAAAAGCCCCTGCCGTTTAAACGGCAGGGGCTTTTATTTCTACTAAGGGTTGAATTACGCTTTGGCGTAGGTCACTTCTTTCACCGCTTTCACCACACGGGCCACGTTGGGCAGCGAGGCTTCGATGAGCGTGGGAGCGTAGGGCAGGGGCACGTCGGCGCAGGTGATGCGGATAACCGGGGCATCGAGGAAATCAAACGCGCGGCGCTGCACGATGTAGGCCAGCTCGCTGGAAATGCTGGCCAGGGGCCACGCTTCTTCGATAACCACCATGCGGTTGGTCTTTTTCACCGATTCTACCAGCGTGTCGTAATCGATGGGCCGCACCGAGCGCAGGTCAATGACTTCGGCTTCAATGCCTTCTTTGGCCAGTTCGTCGGCGGCGGTGTAGGCCAGTTTCATCATTTTGCCGAAGCTCACCAAGGTCACGTGCTTGCCTTGGCGCACCACGTTGGCCTTGCCGATTTCGAGAATGTACTCTTCCTCTGGTACTTCGCCCTTGTCACCGTACATCAGCTCCGATTCCATGAAAATCACCGGGTCGGGGTCGCGGATGGCAGCTTTCAGCAAGCCCTTGGCTTCGTACGGGTTGCTGGGCACCACCACTTTCAAACCGGGGCAGTTGGCGTACCAATTTTCGAAGTTCTGCGAGTGCTGGCTGCTGAGCATGCCGGCATTGCCGGTGGGGCCGCGGAATACGATGGGGCAGGAATACTGCCCGCCCGACATCGAATACAGCTTGGCGGCCGAGTTAATTACTTGGTCGATAGCAACCAGCGAGAAGTTGAAGGTCATGAATTCGATAACCGGAATCAGCCCATTGGCCGCTGCACCCACGCCGATGCCGGCAAAACCCAGCTCCGCAATGGGGGTGTCAATCACTCGCTCCGGCCCGAATTCGTCGAGCATGCCTTGGCTCACTTTGTAGGCACCGTTGTACTCGGCCACCTCTTCGCCCATTAGGAAAACCCGCGGGTCGCGGCGCATTTCCTCGGACAGGGCCTCGCGCAAGGCCTCACGAAATTGAATTTGACGCATGATATTCTAGTAGGTAAACAGCCGTTTTGAGCCGTTGGGCAAAGCTACGATGAGCCGGGCGGATGGGCAACGGTTAGCGCAGGGCCTCCCGAAATACCTTGCCTTGGGCATAATCCTGAAATTCCAGGTCTTCGACGGCGCGCTGGGCGTAGCTCCGGTCCAGCGCCACAGCTTGCTTCAAAAAATCGCCCACAGCGGCTTCATCCTTTTGCCGGGCCGCCACCACGGCCATCCCATAAACCGGGGCGGCAGCAGCGGGACGCAGCTTTTGGGCCAGACGGTACTGTTCTAAAGCTGATTCGTACCCTTCGCGGCCCACCAGAATCAGGCCTCGATTCAATGCGTTTTGGTAGGAAGGCCCCGCGTATTCCAAGCTGCGCAAGGCTTCGTCGGCTTGCCCAATTTCGATTTCTAACGCGGCGCGGTCCGAGAAAACCTTACGCAAGAGGGGCCGTTCGCCGCCCAGCTTAATGGCGTAATCGTAGTTCTGCAAGGCTTCGAGGCGGTCGCCGGCCCGGTGGTAGGCCGTGGCGGCGTGGTAGAAAAACTCCGCCGTGGGGTTGCGGTGGGCAGCCAGGGTGAAGTTGACCGCCGCCCGCCGGTAGTAAGCCTTGCGGATTTTATCGGTGGGCTCTTTTTCGCCGCGCTGCAACAGCACCACGCCCAGGTTATGAAAGGCTTCCCAACCATTGGTAGTAGCAGCTGATGTTTCATAAATGCGTTGCTTTTCAGCCAGCAGCGGGGTCAGGGTGGCCGAATAGCGCAATTCTTCGGGCGTGAGGGCATCGGCTTCAACCTGCTTGTCAACTATCTTTTTGGCAAGCAGATAAACTTCCGAATCGTAGCGTTTGGGGGCGTCGTAAGTCACCGCTACCGTGCCGAAACGCAGCACGGGATAAATATACTGCTCGATGTAATCGAACGATGACAGTCGGTGCAAAGCTTTTTCCTTCTGTTGAAAAGTGCCCTTGGCATCGTTAATGATGCTCACGATGGAGTCAATCTGGTCTGCCTTCAGGGCCGAGGTCGTGACTTTGCTCAGGAAAGTGTCCCAGCGCCGGGTATAGGCCAGGGTATCAAAGCGAATGTCCTGTACCTTGTTAAGGTAAGAAAAGGTTTTAACGCGCTGCTTGTAGTAATAGAGGAGCATGCGAACACGCTTGCTGGCCAGCAAGCGGTTGTGGGCATCAACGGAATCGGGTGAGTGGCCGGCAATGATGAGTACCTGCTTGGTTTGCTGGTTAGCGTCGATGAGGTCTTCTAGCGCGGCCACGTTGGTGCCCAAGTAGCCGCGAATAAACCATTGGCCTTCATCGAAATAAAAGGGAAGCACCCGGGTGCCGCTCATGTTGTTACTGGCGCGCTCGGGAAGCAGTGTCAGCACTGTGTCTTCGCGGGTGACGAGGCGGGCCGGGTCGGCAATGCCGCGCGTGACGCGTACTTCATTCTTGGCGCGGAGCACGCGGCCATCTTTTTTTAGCTCGCGCACTTGGGCCTGGGCCAGCAACTCGCCGGGGTTGCGGTTGGGGGTGTTGGGCAGGCTAAATTTTTGGGTAGCCACGAGCAAGCCCTTGGTCTCGTCATCGTACACGTAGTTGCCCGTGGTAAAGGCAATGCGGCCAACGGTGTCTTCGCGCAAGCCGTGCTCGTAGCGGTAGCTCAGCAGCAATTCATAAGCTACACCCTTGTGCAGGTGGCTGGCTGGTACCCGGGCAATTACCTCAAACGGGACTGATTCGCCCGAGGCCGTGAGTGGGGTAGGCCGGGCCACCACGGTCCGCCCGGTTTCGGCCTGCTTGAGTACCCGGGGCAGGGTGCAAGCCGATAAAAACAAAGTGGCTGCCAGCAGCCCCTGGGCCAGTGGCCGCAAAATATTTGTCATCAAAAAGCGTAACGCGGGAAAACGAAAACCATCCCTACAAACGTAAAAGCCCCGAAATTAGTCGGGCTCAAGGGGGCGAAATTACGCCAATGACTTTGCCTCGCCCTTAGGAAAGTCTTATCTTAGCCCAGAGAATCTGTTTTTCGCTAGCCGCTACCGCCCATGAAACGCTTCACCGACTACCTGGAAACACAGTCTTTTGGTTTGTGCTCTGCCCTTGCTCAAAAGTGGGGGTTCAGCACCCGCAGCGTCCGGCTCTCGTTCGTGTACGCCTCCTTTTTTACGTTCGGCTCGCCCGTAGTGCTCTACTTTGCCGGAGCTTTCTGGATGAACGTGCGCCGGGCCATGCGCCAGCAGCGCAGCACCGTTTGGGATTTGTAAATTTGCTTACGCAAAATGCGTTTTGATACTTCGCATTTTTTACAGCGATTCGACTTGGGCTAATTCAATCGCACAATAGCAAGAAAGGCTTAGTGGTCTGATTATGTATTAGTAATCCATAGGTAAATTGGATTTTGTAGCTCTTGTGGAAAATTATTCCCTTTTGGAGATAGTTCCAACGAATGCGAATTGGTGAAATTCCTGCGATAATAGTGGCACATTTCCTAAGAAATCAACTATGGGCCTGTTGATGCGCCTACCAGAGCGCCTTACTTGGTGGTTTACGTGCCATTCACATCATTCACAAGCTGTATAGTCCCATAGTGCGGTGGGTTTGGTAACTGATAAAGCTGCAGAAATTAAAATTACCGCCGCTGGCAAGGTGACGGATGACTGTAGGGGGTAGGCGCTGGAGCGCTACTTCCGGCAGCAAGCCCTAGCGGCGCTTCAAGCCGGTGATTTCAAGCGTTGAAGTACTCGACTCCCAACACGTTTACTGTAGTGAATTAAGCGGGCTGGCCAGAGGCTCCGGTGCCCACATGAAAATTTCAGAACCTCGCCCGAACCCCCGGACGGCAGCATTGCACCTGTGCCCACCGATTATATAGTCTCGCAATTTGGCATATTATTCACGAGTATTAGCATACACTTGGCATGCTCTGAATCGGAGCTTCAGGTTTTAGCTAGCAGTCCACAACGAAGCAATTACTTCGAAGAATTTCGCTAACCGTGTGCTTACCAGAGACCAGATTTTAGTTTGTCCCGGCACCCAGTAGCTAAAGTAGCTCTAGGATAAATAATAAATAGTTGCTTAATGGTTCAATTTTCCGCAGCACTTATAATAATTTGGATATAAATTATAAGTAAATAAAATTGAAAATTTAATAAATTTCCAATGTATTATCTGCGCAGAAATGACATTAACTTTGTCCTGACTCATATTGACTTTAAGATTTTTCATGACTAAGAACAGAACCCTGGTTTTAAGTATCGCCCTAGGTGGTTATGACCTTGTATTTAGAAATTGTATAAAGTCGCAGCAGGATTATTGTGATAGGTTGGGTTATGAGTATAGACTGATAACTGATTCTCACTATAAGCTAACTGCTTCTGTGTCTTCTTGGTTAAAAATTGTTTTGATAATTAAAGCATTAAAAAGCGGGTACGATACTATTTTCTTTATTGATGCAGATTGTCTAGTTAGACCTCACACCCCTGGCATAGAGCAAATTGTTGCTGACACAGAAAGTATCTATGTAGCACAAGGGTATTCTGGAAGAATTAATGCAGGAGTAATTATTGTCAAAAACACGCCACAATCATTAGCGTTTTTCCAAAACATTTTAGACAAATGTGAAATCAAAGTGCCACAAGATGATTATGCGCTTTATGAGAATGGACATATGATTCATTATGGGAAAAATAGCCCAGAAATAAAGATTATTCCACGACTATTATGGAATAACAATTCCGAAATAGACGAAAAAAGCTACGTGCAACACTATAGTGGCGGCCCACTTCGAGCTGTTTATTTGAACAACAATAGTTTATACTTAAAAGCTCGTATAGTTTATAGTAAGATTCTGAATAAATATTTTACAAAAAATTCAGATGTTATGAAAGGAGTTGGCCTAAAGGAGCAGCTTTTGCAATTGAGTGAGCATTACCAAATGTGACTTTTATTTTCAAGTCCTGGATAACTGTCGCTATTTTTATAATGTTGACCTTTATCCAGGACTTGAAAAAATGCATCCAGTATTAAATTCTGAAGTATTTGCTTCAGAATTTAATACTGTCAATTATTAATTCACTGAATTTGCGTTTCCCCCTCGCGAAATAAGCCCACACCAAACTGCCGTTGTACACGCCGGGGCGCTCAGATACCCGCAGGTGCGGGCGGGCCTCTTGGCGCTGCTTGCGCCAGTACCCGAGCTTGCCATAAAAGCTGAAGTGGGCCCGGAGGACGGCTTGGAAATTGCGAAATTGGCCGGCTGCCAGAAATCGCAGGCCGGCTACCCCATCCAGCAACAAGCGCTGCAGCATGGTACCGACTAATTCGCTGGGTGCTGCGTTTTTGTAGAGCAGGGCCAAACAGTTGCGAAAATTAAGGTAGGTTTTGCGGGGGCTGCTTTGCGGCAGGGTGCCACCGCCCACGTGGTGGACGGCGCTTCCGCCGTGGTACCACACCTCGTGGCCGGCATTCCACAGGCGCCAGCACAAGTCAATTTCCTCCATGTGGGCGAAAAATGCGGGTTCCAGCCCACCCAGCGCTTGCCACGCTGAACGACGAACCATGAGGCAGGCTCCGGTAGCCCAGGCCACGGGGCGCGAGTCATCGTATTGGCCCTGGTCTTTTTCCAATGTATCGAAGAGACGGCCGCGGCAAAAGGGATACGCCAGCCGGTCGAGGTAGCCGCCGCCCGCGCCTGCGTATTCAAAATAGGTAGGGTCGGCGTGGGCCAGGATTTTGGGCTGCACCGCGGCAACGCGCGGGCTGGCTTCGAGGAGGCCGCGCAGCGGCCGCAGCCACCCCAACGTTACTTCCACATCGGAGTTCAGCAGCACAAAGAAGTCGCTATCAACTTGTGCCAGGGCTTGGTTGTAGCCCTCGCAAAAGCCAAAGTTGCGGTCGAGCAGCAGCAACTCCACCAACGGAAAATCGCGTGCCATCAACTCCACCGATTCGTCGGTAGACGCATTATCGGCCACGATGATGCGGGCGCCGTCGGCGTGGGTGATGACGCCTGGAAGAAAACGGCGCAGGAAATGCGCGCCGTTCCAGTTCAGAATAACGATGGCGACGTCGGCGCAGGCACCGACTTTTGCGGCGCTAGGCTCCAAAACCACTCAGGTCGAGGCCCGGAACGTTGGGCATCAGGCCACTGGTTTTGCGCTGCAGCTCCTGGCGAGCCAGCTCGGCGGCATCGTCCAAGGCTTTGTTCACGGCGGCTACCACCAGGTCGGCCAGCATGTCGCGGTCCTGGGGTGTGAGCAGGCTCTCGTCAATTTCAAGCTTCAGAATTTTGCGGTGGCCACTGGCTGTGGCGCGCACGAGGCCGCCGCCCGCTTCGCCAGTGGCGGTGAGGTGTTGAATTTCCTGCTGGGCCTGCTGCATTTTGTCTTGCAGCTCCTTCACTTTGCCCATCATGCCGGTTAGGTCGAATGCCATAATTTAATAGTTGTCGCTTGTTGGTGTTGGTTGTCCGTTCGCTTTAAACACGATAACGGCCGGAAAGTGCTGCCGGGAATACAAAGAATACCCACGTATAGCTGGCCAAGGCACTTCTTCGCTCTATACGAAAGGCGCCGACATTACGCTTTAGCTGCGTAGCATTTCTTCGATGGCTTTTCATTCCCCACGCCCGGCTTTGTGTTCAGCATTACTTCAAAATGGTTACCGACCCTGTGGCGCTAAAAGCCGCGCCGTCCTCTCCAATTTGCTGGAATCGCCACGCGTAAGTTCCCAGCACCGGAGCGCGCCCTTTAATGGTGCCGTCCCAAGCTTCGTCGCGTTGGGTGCTGCGAAATATTTCCTGCCCGTTGCGGTCAATAACTACAAAGGTGAACCGCTGCAAATAACGCCCCTTCACTTCCAGGACGTCGTTGAGGCGGTCGCCGTTGGGAGTGAAAGCAGTAGCAATGTTGAGATACACCTGGCGGGTAACTGTGGCCACGTTCGAGTAGCTTAACGTGCCAGGGGGTAGGCCCGCGCCGCCAATCTGGAGGCGGTAGCGAAGAATTTGCCGGTCCGTAGGCGGAGTCAGGTCGGTGTAGCTGCTGCCGCTGACTTGCACCGCGCTGAGTACCGTGCCATCGGACGCCAGCCGTTGCAGTGTAAAGGTGGCGGCCGCGCCGGGCGTGGGACCGGTAAAAGGCGTCCAGGTGAGGGAAGCGGTAGCACCCGTGGGGTCGGCGGGGGCAGCAGTAAGCAGGGCCGGGCAACTCGGGGAGCTTTCCGGCGAAGTGTTGCCGCACACATCTACTAGGCGCACGGTGTAGCACGGGGCCTGGGTAATAAGCGCGGCCAAGGCCACAGAATCGCGCTGAATGCCGGTACTGCTGGCGGTGCGAAACGCAGCAGGCGGGCCGCCCGCGGTGCTGCGCTGGTAGCGCAGTGTGCTGCCCGTGGCCAGGGGATTACCATTAGCCAAAAAAGGCGTCAGTTCCACTACATTGCGCAGGTTAAAGCTAGCCACCAGCCGGGGTTGGGCCGGCGGCAGGGCCGACTGCGTGGTGATGGACACCGGGTTGGATACGGACACGCCCCCGCCCGGCTGGGTGGCCGTAACGCGGTACGTGTAGGTGGTGCCGCACTCCACGTTGGGGTCTTCCAGGCCGCCCGCAATGGGCGTGAAAACCGCAAGCGGCTGGCCATTGCGGGTGACGCTATACCGGTTGCCCCGGCCTGCGTCATTCAGCAGCAGTTGGTTGCGGTTTTGGGTGGAGCTACCCGTCAGGCTGAGGGTGCAAACAAGGGGCGAAAAGGACGAATCGAGACGACACGGGTCGGTGCGGCGCAGGCGGTAGCAGCCCGCCACTGCGTTGGCAAGGCTGAAACTGGTGCTATTGGGCGGAATGTTGGCGATGGCGCGGTAGCTCCCGGCTACGCTCGCGTCGGCGCGCTGCAGAGTGTAGGTGTAGCCCGCCGGCAGTTGTGCCACATCCAACGTGGCGGCGCTGCCCGGGAGCGGAGCCTGCAGCGTAAGGCGCGTGAGGGCCGGCGTTTGTGGGGGCAGGAGGGGGGCAATGGGCTGGGTGGCGGCCCCATCGCACACGCCGGTGGCGGCATAGCGGCCCGTCACCGTGACGGTGGTAGCTCCGGCCGGCACGGCCACTACGGTGGCCTGGTTCCGCAGAATGACGCGCTCCGGAGCGTTTCCCACGCGCACGGTGTAGCTGTCGTAAGCGGCATCGGTCACCGTTATCAGAGCCGAATTGCTGGGGCAGGGCGCCACCGTGAAGGCGGGCGGGGTTGGGTCGTATACCCGGAAAGTGCGGATGTAGTAGGTAGAGGCTTGGCCGCTGCCGCCCGCCACCGCGTTCGCCAGTTCCGAAACCGTGACCAATCCCACTTGCGCTTTGGTGGGGGTGTATTCGTAGTTATAAGGATTGGGCGGGCTGCACGACGGTAGAAACGTGGTGCCGGAGCCGGGCAGTACCCCGTAAAATAACAGCGAAGTGGGGATGTTGCGCCCGGCGCATTGCTGAAAACGTACCCGCCGCCCCACGCAAAAGGCATCTACGGGCTGGCCCGTGGCCACGTCAATGGCGAGGAAGCTGCACGCCGGCTGGTTGGCCGAAGCGCACGAGGCTTGCGCCTGCACCGCAGAAGCCGCCCCCAGCCAGATGGCAACAAGCAAAAAACAGCACCGAACCAGCTTCATAAGCAACTCACGTAACGCAGGAAAAGGCAGTCTAGCGCCGGTCCTACAAAAAACACAGGTACCGATACGGATTGATGATTCTAAAGAACGTCATGCAGAGTACCGCGAAGCATCTTGCGTGCTCTAACTGACTACTAACTACCGCCCCTAGCGAAACGCTTCGCGGTGCTCTGTACAACGACCAAAACAAGCTTTCCCACCCCGAGTCACTCGGCCTTGAGTCAACTTATTGCCAGTCAAACTTACGGACGAAGGCCGCAGCCCGGTGCAGGTCGGGGTAAAGCACCCGGTCCTGGCCCACAAACTTCACTTCTTGCTGGAACGCCGCAACTAACTGCTCCAATGCCGCAGACGTACGGCCCGGCCGCCGGAAGGACAACGCTTGCACGGCCGTCATCAACTCAATACCGAGAATCTGCTCCGCGTTTTCAATCACGCGGCGGGCTTTAGTGGCGGCGTTGGCGCCCATGCTCACGTGGTCTTCCTGGCCGTTGCTGCTCACAATACTATCGACCGAAGCAGGCGTGCACAGCTGCTTATTCTGGCTCACGATGCCAGCGGCGGTGTACTGCGGAATCATGAGGCCAGAGTTGAGGCCGGGCTCGGCTACCAGGTACGTTGGCAGGCTGCGCTGGCCGGAAATCAGCTGGTAGGTGCGGCGCTCCGAGATGCTGCCCAGCTCGGCCACGGCCACGGCCAGGTGGTCGAGCGCCAGGGCCAGGGGCTGGCCGTGGAAGTTGCCGCCGCTCAGAATCTGGTCGTCGTCAGGGAAGATGTTGGGGTTGTCGGTTACGGAGTTGCACTCGGTTTCTACTACCTGCGCCACGTAGGCCAGGGCGTCGCGGCTGGCGCCGTGCACCTGCGGCTGGCAGCGGAACGAGTAGGGGTCCTGCACGGCCATGCGGGGCTGGGTTTGTAATTCGGAGCCAGCCAGCAGGTCGCGCAGCCGCTGGGCAACTAGCACCTGTCCGGCATGGGGACGAATGCGGTGCAGGTTTTCGCTGAACGGAGCCACGCAGCCCCCAAACGCCTCGGTGGAAAGGGCCCCAATCACGTCGGCGGCAGCCACCAGGCGTTGGGCCCGCAACACGCCGTCCACGGCATAGGCCAGCATAAACTGGGTGCCGTTAAGCAGCGCCAGCCCTTCTTTGGCTTGCAGCTCCAGCGGCGCCCAACTGAACAGACTCATGGCATCGGCCGCGCTTAGCCGGTAGCCTTGGTAGTTGACTTCGCCCAGGCCCAGCAGTGGCAGACATAGGTGTGCCAGCGGGGCCAAATCGCCGCTGGCACCCAGAGAGCCTTGCTCATACACCACGGGCAGCATTTCCCTGTTGTACATATCTAGCAGGCGCTGGGCCGTGGCTACCTGCACGCCGCTGTGCCCGTAGCTCAGGCTTTGGGCCTTGAGCAACAACATGAGGCGCACGAGGTTGCCGGGCACTTCGGCGCCCGTGCCGCAGGCGTGCGACATCATCAGGTTGACTTGCAATTGGGCGCGGGCTTCGGGGGCGATGCTCACATTATAGAGCGACCCAAAGCCGGTGTTGATGCCATAAATGGGGGAATTGTCCTGGGCCAGGCGCTGGTGCAGGTACGCGTGGCAGGTGGCGATGCGCGTTTTGGCGTCGTCGCTCAGCGACACGGGCCGGCCATCGGCCAGCACGGCGGCCAACGCAGCCAGGGTGAGGGGCTGGGTGGGCGAAATAATGTGGGTGGGCATTGAGGGGGTGAGTGGGGGTGGCTACAAAAATAGAGGTATTTGCCGCCGCCGCCACTGGTACCCTAAGCAGCCTGAGTTTCCCGTTGCTTATTTGGTGATGGACACTAGTTTTTCTCGCAAGCTCTTGTCTTCCGGGTTCAACCGCAAAGCCGTTTGGTAGGAGTTGATGGCCTGGGATTTGTCGCCGCGGCTCAGGTGCAAGTCGCCCCACCGCGCGTGCACCACGGCTGACTCAGGAAACCGTTCCAAAGCCAGGCTCAGCAAGCCTTCGGCCGCGGCGAGGTTTGGAGGGCGACGGTTTAGCAGTTCGTAGGCCATGTAAGTGAGCTGGTATTCGTTGAGCTGGAACTGGCGGTAGCCAGCCACGGCCTCCGGAATGCGGCCCAGACGCAGGAGCTCGTCGGGCACAAGTTGGTCGGGCCGTAGGCGGGGCATTGGTTTTTCGGCCCCCAGCATCCGAAAACCCGTGACCGCGCCGGCCGCGTTGCGCTCGAACCGGCCGCGCATGGGAAAGTCGGAAAAAGCCACCGTGTCGCCGCCCATCGGATAAGTCAGAATCGGATTGCCGGCGTTAATGCGTTCGACCAAATGCGTAGCCTCTCTTTGAAACGTCACCACCTCGTCGGGGCCGCGTTGGTAGCGCCCCACAAAGGCATCGAGCGTGGACACGGGCACCGACACGGGCTGCAGGGTTTCCGGCAGAAAACCGGGCCACTGATATACCTGCGCCACCGCGCGGCGCAGCTCCTTGCCCAATTCACCGGCGCCCCCGTCGCTGTTCATCATGATAACCACGCCGTTGCCGCCCGTCACGCTGGCCAGGGCGTAGGCCAGAAAGCCCGCATTCACGCCGGTGTGCTCAAAATACCGGCTGCTTTCGTCGGTTCGGTCGGTGCGTTGCAACAGGAACGGACCCAGTCCCATTTCCTCGCGGTAGGTCCCGTCCGATACGGCTGCTTGCGGTGCAAGCATGGCGCGGGCCGTGGCTTGGGTGAAGACCTTGCCTCGCCCCCGATAAGCCTGCTGCACCTCGATGAGGTACCGTGCCAAGTCCGTGGGCGTGGCGTACAAACCCGCCGGTGCCTGCTGAGGGTACAGGTAGGGCATGCCCTGAAACCAACTGTTTTCGGAATAGGCCCACGCCGCTTGCCCTTGCAGGGGCGCGGGCAGAGGCTGGGCATAGGTGGCCGTGCGCATTTTTAACGGCTTGAACTTTGCAGCTTTTGTGAGGGAGGCAAAGTCCCGCCGGGTTGCATCCATCAGGGCAAGCTGGGCCACCAGATAGCCCCCTCCCGAATATTGGAAACCCGTGCCGGGCTCGCGGTTTACAATTACGGGACGGCTCTCGGCCTGGGGCTGGCCGCTCAGAATGTCGACCACCGACGGCAACGGTCCCTTGCCCGGCACAAAGCCCCAGTACGACGACTGGCTGGTGCCGCCCTGGTGGCTGAGCAGCAGCCGGAGGCTCACGGGCCGCTTGCGGGTGAAGTCGTTCTCGGCCAGTTTCCAGGAGGTTAAATACGTATTATTGGGCTGGTCCAGGTCCAGTTTGCCCTGTTGCACGAGAAGCAGGGCGGCCCCCGCGGCCACCAGCTTCGAAATCGAACCGGCCGAGAACAACGTGGTGGGCGTAACGGGCTTCCGCCCCGTGGTGTCGGCCCAGCCGTAGGCCTTCACCCAGTCGATTTGGTAGTTGCGAATTACGGCAATGCTCAGGCCCGGCACCCGATGGAATTTCATGCGCTCCTGCAGGTTCCAGCCGGGTAGGCCGGCCACCGGCACGAACGGCATCAGGCTATTTTCAACTTGTCGGATGCGCGCGGCTACCGTCGGAGGGACGGGCGCGGCAGGCCCAACTTGTGCCCGAGTCAGCCCGGGGTACAAGCCACTGAACAGTAGCAGAAAGAGAAAGCGGTTGCAGGACATAAGCAGGGCGAATTAGCTGCCGCAAACCTAGCTGGCGTGGGGTGCCGAGTCGTCCCAACGGGTAAGGTGGTACTTATTTTGGTACTCTTTGGGCGTCAGGCCGGTTTTTTCTTTGAAAACCCGGTTGAAAGTCGTCATCGAATTGAAGCCCGCTTCCAAAGCCAGCGCCAGCACCGTGAGACGGCGAGCATCGGCAGTGAGCAAGCGCTGCTTGACTTCGGCCAGACGGTAACCATTCACCACGTCGTGGAAGGATTGCTGCAATCCGGCGTTAATGGTTTGCGACACCACGTTGGGCGACAAGCCAACGTGGTGGGCCAGGCGGTCGAGCGTGAGGTCAGGGTCGCGGTACAACTGTTACTGCTCTAGGGCTTGCACTACCCGCGCCAGGTAGCCAGGGTCGACGACGGGGGCCGGATGGCTGCCCGGGCGAGGTACGGCTTCGCTTGCAGAAGCAGCCGCTCCCTGTGGCTGCCATTGCCGGTGCTTGTGCTGGGAAGCGGCTGGCCCGGCGACTAAGCCATCCGCCCAGCGCCAGGGCATACGCGAACACCGGCACCGCCACCGTGGTCAGGTAAAATTTGGGGGCACCCGGCGGCAGGTACGCCGCATTTACCAGCGGGTCGAGGGCCGCGGCAGCGTAAAAAATGCCCAGGCCGAGCAGTGCAGCCCATTGCCAGCGCGGGCGCTCCTCGTGCCGGCCCACCAGGCGCAGCGCCACAAACAAGTAGCACATCACCGACAGAATGGCGCCGTAATGCTCCACGTAACGCGTCACGGGCTTGTGAACGTTTAGCCAAAACTAGGTCTTTGTGTCGAAGGATTGCAGCGAGATAATCCCATAAAATAGTGCCTGCACCCCTACGGGCACGAAGTGTGGCCACGCCAAGCGGGGCGACTGCCCGTATTCCACCCGCACGTAGCCCAGCAGCAGCGGCCCGAATCCCCACGAAAAAAATAATGGCGTAAAATACAGCCAGCGGTGCCGGTAGTACACGCCTGAGCGGCTCAAGAAGTAGTCGGCCACCTGCAACGTCAGTCCCAGCAGCAGCAGGCCAAGCCAACGGTTGCCCGCCCGCCGGGACCGCGCCACGAGCAGGTACACGCCCGTCGTCAGCCCCTGCACAATGCAGAACAGCCGAAAAACCACCGCCAGGTCAACGTGTACAAACATGGGAAACCGACAATTGCGCGGGCAATATATATGCCGCTACACACTCCCTTGCTAAAGCCGAAACGCCCCGGCGTTGTTGGGCAAGGCCAACCGCGCCGGGGCGTTTTGCATCGAAATAGCTTACTCCGCCGTCAGTGACTGCACTACTTCGGCCAGCGGCAGCACCTTTTCCTCGCCGGATTTCATGATTTTGATTTTTGCTACGCCCGCCGCCAACTCCTCGGGGCCGAGGATGATGACCAGCGGAATGCCCTTGGCGTCGGCGTATTTAAACTGCTTTTGCAGCTTGCTCACATCGGGGTACAACTCGCTGGGGATGCCGGCAGCCCGCAGCTGCGCCAGCAGCGGCAGCGCCGCCCGGCCGCTAGCCACATCAAAATGCGTGATGAGGCAACGGGTCGGCGTCTCGGCCGTGTCGGTAAACAAATCCAGTGCCTCGAGGCAGTCGTAGAGCCGGTCGACGCCAAACGAGAAGCCCACGCCCGACACACCCGGCAGGCCAAAGCTGCCGGTGAGGTTGTCGTAGCGGCCGCCGCCGCTCACGCTGCCCATCAGGACGTTGTTGATTTTGACTTCAAAAATGCAGCCCGTGTAGTAGGAGAGGCCCCGCGCCAGGGTAGGGTCAAATTCTAGCCGGTCGAACTGCTTGAAGCCGGAGGCCTGGAGCAAGTCGCGCACGGTGGCCAGTTCGGTGAGGCCGCGGTAGTTGGCTGGGCCCTCAGTGGTTTCCTCGGTGCCGGGGCGGGCGCCATCCGGTTCCACGCCGGCCGTAACGAAGCCCGCCAGCAGGCGCTCCAACTTCTCTTCGTCGCTGCCCGCCACGGTTAGCAACTCAAAAAGTGTGTCAATCGTCGGCTCCGAAAACCCGCGTTCCTGTAGCTCTTTTGTCACGCCGTCGCGGCCAATTTTATCCAGCTTGTCAATGGCTACAAACAAGTCCGACTCGCGGCCTTCGCCACCTAGTGCCTGGTAAATGTTGCGCAATACTCCGCGGTGGTTGATTTTAATGGTAAAGTCGTGCAGCCCCAAGCCGTTCAGTACTTGGGCCGTCATCAGCACAATTTCGGCTTCGCAGAGCAGCGAGTCGGTGCCCACCACGTCGGCGTCGCACTGATAAAACTCGCGGTAGCGGCCGCGTTGGGGGCGGTCGGCGCGCCACACGGGCTGCATCTGGTAGCGCTTGAAGGGGAAGGTGAGTGTGCCGCGGTTCATGGCCACGTAGCGGGCAAAGGGCACGGTGAGGTCGTAGCGCAGGCCTTTCTCGGCTACTTTCGGCAGCAGGGCTTTGCTGCCGATTTCGACGTCGGCCACCGTTACGTCTTTGGCAAAATCGCCGGAGTTGAGGACTTTAAAGAGAAGCTGGTCGCCTTCGTCGCCGTACTTGCCGGTGAGCACCGAGAGGTTTTCGAGCGTGGGCGTTTCAAGGGGGGCAAAGCCAAACGACTCGAACGTGCGGCGGATGACGTTGAAAATGTGCTGGCGGCGCGCCACCTGGGCCGGCCCGAAGTCGCGGGTGCCTTTGGGAATACTGGGTTTTTGCATGACGGGGCAAAGGTAGGCAGTCATCAGAACGAAAACGCCGCGCTTTGCGGAGATGAGAAGCATGCTGCTTGTAACAGGACGCCACTTTCCAAGGAACAGCCCCGCCGCCGGACGAACCGACGACGGGGCTGTTTGCAGAAAAGAAGGAGAGAAAAGCGGGGTGGCAATCGAAAACTTAACTAACTCAGCCGCCGAACCCGCCACCGCCCTGAGGCGCGGCCTCGATGCGGCCTGGCTTGGCCTTGCTGGCGCCGATGTACCAGGTGAAGCCCAGCCAGCCCACGCGGGTTTCGTCTTTGGCGTAGCGGTAGCTGCGCAGGGCGTCGGTCTCGATTTCGCTGCGGTACTTCAGCGTGTTGAACACATCGGAAACGCGGAGCGTGAGGGCAGCGCGGTCCGAGAACAGGCGCTGGCGCAGGGCCAGGTCCACCGACCCTTGGGCCAACTGCCGGCCCTGGGCCGTGAGCGAGGCCGAGCGCATGTTTCCGCTCAGCTGCATTTCCAAAGTAGGGCGGATGGTGAAGTTGTTGTTCAGCCGCACGGAGCCCACCAGAGCTTGGCGGTTGTTGCCGAAAGCGTTAGCGGCAATCTGGGCGCGGTAGATGCTCGTGCTGGCATTCAGGCGCCACCACTTGGCGATGGGCTGGTTGAGGCTGAACTCGGCGCCGATGTTGGTGATGGTGCCGTTGTTGTCGAACGTTTCGGCGGTGACAAGGCCGGCATTGGCACCGGCGAGGCGGGTAGCTGTGGTGTCGATGAAGCGCAGGCGCTGGATGGAGTTGGTGGTGATGCGGGTGAAGGCCGTGCTGGTGATGGTGGCGGAACCCAGGCTCATCTGGTGGCCCAGCTCAATGTTGTGGCTGAATTCGGCTTGCAAGCGGGGGTTGCCGAGGCGGTAGCTGCGCGGGTCTTGGTAGATGGCCAGCGGCAGCTGCTGCATGAAGTTGGGACGGTTGAGGCGGCGGGCGTAGCTCAGCTGCAGGCGGTTCTGGCCGGGCTCCTTGCCAAACTCCCGGCTGAGGTTAGCCGAGGGGAAGAAGTTCAGGTAATCTTGGTCGAGGCTGCCGCGCTGGGCGATGCCCACGCCGCCTTCCACCGTGCCGCTGATGCGGGTGTACTCCGAGCGCAGGCCGAGCTGCGTGCTCCATTTCTTGCCCAGCGGCCGCTGAACGGTTACGTAAGCCGCGGGCACCACCTGCTCGAACGTGTAGGTGAGCGAGCGAGCGGGGTCGTCCTGGAAGCTATTAGGGGCGGTTTCGCTGTTGGCGTAGCCGAATTTGTTGAAGCCTTGATTGGCTTGGCGTTCGAACTTCGCGCCCATTTCGAGGCGGCCTTTGCCTTCGGCGAAGGGGTGGGTGTAGTCAATCTTGCCAAACTGAATGTTGGCCAGCACGTCGAGCTGCTGCCGGGTGCCGGGCTGTGGCACCTGCGCCGAGCCTGGCTCCGCAAACTGCCGCTGCACCACCGGCACCGTGGCATCGATGCGCACGCCGCCCAGGTTGGCCGTCAGCTCGCGGCCTTTGTGGTCCGACCACGTACGGCGATAGTCGCTGCCGTACTCAAGGATTTTCACGTTCACGTCCAGGTCCTGCCGGCCCCGGACACGCTGCACCGGGCCATTGTTGGTTTGCTGGGTCAGGTTCTGGCCTTCGCCCTCCAGGTTTTCCTCCGTGCCGGGCGACACGCTGAAGCTCAGGTTTTGATTTTTGGGCAGGTCCAGCTGTACACCTACTTCCACCGAGTGGTTGCGGTGAGTCTCGCGGCCCACGCCGGTTTGGGTGGTGCGCACGGTTTGGGGTTTCTCCGCGGTGCCCAGCAAGGCGGTTTGTTCCGAGTTGCCGCGGCTGCCGTAGGTTACGTCGCGGCCATTGTAGCTCGCCGACCACGTGGCTTTGCCCACCTTGCGGGTCAGGTTCAGGTTGCCGCTGTATTTGTCTTTGGTGCCCAGGTTGAACGCCGCCGTACCGTTGGTGCCGTTCTTGGTTTCCTTCTTGGTAATGAGGTTGATAACCCCGCCGCCACCCGAGGCGTCGTACTTGGCCGAAGGGTTGGTGATGACTTCCACCTGGGCAATGCGCGAGGCCGGAATCTGGTCGAGGCGTGGGCCGCCCGCGCCGCCGCCGTTGCCGGTGCCAGCGGGTTTGCCGTCAATTAGAATGGTGAGGTTGGACGAGCCGCGCATGGTGACCGTGCCGTTCACGTCTACGTTCACCGAAGGCACGTTTTGCAGCACGTTGGCTGCCGTGCCGCCCACGCTGCCGAGGTCTTTTTCCACGTTAATCACGCGCTTGCCCAGTTCCTCCACCACGGTGGCTTTCTGGCCTGTCACCACCACTTCGCTGAGCTTGGTGGCCGAGGCGGCCGTCATTTTCAGGCCCATGAAGCTGAGGCTGGGAGCGGCTTCCGTCAGGGTGAAGCGGCGGCGTAGGGCCTTGTAGTTCAGGTCCTGTACCCGCATGAGGTAGGTGCCCAGCGGGAGCGAAGCGGTTTTGAACGTGCCCTGCTCGGTGGTTTGGGCCACGGCTACAAACGTGGAGTCAGCGGCTCGGAGGAAGATGACATCGGAAAAAGGGACGGCGTGGCCGTTGCTTTCTTCCACCAGGCTGCCGCTTACGCTGCCTGGTCCGGCGGTTTGGGCCATGGCGCCCAAGGGTAGAAGGAAGGAAGCAAATGCCAACCCACGCAGGGCGCGGCCAAAGCGAGAAAGGGTAATGCGAGTGACGAGAATTTTCATGGTGCAGAGGTGAGATGTGAGGGGGCGAGCGAGCTAATCAGGTCGTCCGGCGGCCGCGGTTCCGCTAGAGAGGTGAGTTGCTCGGCCGCCCGTTCTCCGGTGAGTGAGGGGGAAGCAGCAGGGGTAGCGGGCCATCTTTGGTACACGCTAAGCACAGCTACTAGGCTTTGAACAGAACAAAAGTAAAGCAGGTACTTTGTAACGCAAGGTACTGTTTCAAAATATTTTCAATAAGCTACGCTTTGCGATTTGTTAATAACTGATTATTAGCTTGTAACGCGAATAAAAAAATATTCAACGTTCCTGTGGCTCTGGCTTTTAAGCCTTGTGCGCTCGGTATTTCAGATGCGGCGCACGGTTTTCAGGTTGCCTGATTAGTTGATTTATTTACTAAAAGCCAAAAAAAGCCCTGGCTGGAGACCAGGGCTTAGAGGAAAATTGCTAAAAAATGAATTGTCATGCTGCTCCTCGCGAAGCATCTTTAACATTCTCACGACTCGTTCCGCGGGGAGAGGATGCTTCCTTCGTCAGCATGACAGAAGAAGGTGGCCGTTCCGAAGATGAAAGATTCTACTCCTGCTACCAGCAGTTGCTTGACTACTTGCGCTTGGGTGCAGGTTTGGGGGCGAGCTTGGGCTTGGCGGCCGCTTTTTTCACTGGGTCCACCAATTCACCGTTCCGGTAGGTCACGGAGCGGGCTTCGGTTTTGCCGTCCTCTTTGAAGTAGGTCCACACGCCGCTTTGCTTGCCGTTGCGGTACTGGCCGCTCACGGCCACGGTGCCGTCCTCCCGCAGTTCCCGGAAGGGGCCCAGCAGCACGCTGCGTACGTAGGTGGTTTCCTTGTGCAGCTTGCCCGAGGGATAGAATTCCTGCGCCACGCCAGCCATGTACCCGTTCAGGAAAGGCTGGCGACTCTGCACGTCGCCGTTCTCAAAATACGTAATCCGGTCGCCCAGCAAGCGGCCGGTGGGGCCGTAGGTTTCGGCCTTGCGCGGGGTTTTGCCATCGGGGTAAAACTCCTTCCAGGTACCGGCGGGCTTGTTATTCTTGTACTGCACTTCGGCCTGGGCCAGCCTGCCCGCCGCGTTGTGGAAGCGCGTGATTTTGCGGTCGCGCCCGTTGTTGCTGTAGTCAATTTCCTCACGCAGGTTGCCGTTCTCGAAGTATTCCAGGGCGTTGCCGGTGGGCACGCCGGCGCGGTATGTCATCTTGGTTTTCACCTGCCCACTCTCGTAGTAGCTGGTCGAAGCGCCGTCGAGGTTGTTGGTGCCGGTGGGCGGGGCCACGCGCTTGGTGAGGTCGTCGCCGAGTGGGTTTTTCACCGGGCGCTGCACCAGCGGGGCAGGGGCGTAGGTGCTTTCGGTCTGGAGTTTGCCGCTCTGGTAGTAGCTGCGGTAGCGCCCGCGGCCGTTTTTGTCGGCCAATACTTCATTTTCAATCTGGCCGTTGGGGTAATACGTTTTGTACGGCCCCGACAAGAGCCCGCGCGTGAAGACGCCCTCGCTCTGCACCGCGCCGTTGGGGTAAAAGAACTTCACCGCCCCATTGGGCTGCCCGTCCACGTAGCTGATTTCGGCTTGGGTCTTGCCGTCGGGGTACAGCGCTTTGAGCGCGCCATTGGGTTGGCCTTTCGTGAGCGTGGTGCGCAGCTTCACTTCCCCACTGGGGTGATAAAACGTTAGCTCACCGTTGGGCTCGTCGTTTTCAAACAGACCTTCCTGCGCCACTTTGCCGTTGTCATAGTACGTTTTGAACGGGCCCTGGCGAATGCCGTCGCGGTAAGTCGTTTCCAGTCGGCGGTTGCCGGTGGGGTGGAATTCCACATACGCAGAGTCGCGCTTGCCCTGCGTGAAACTGGTTTGCTGCTCCAGCTTGCCGTTGCGGTAAAAGCGCTTGTAGGTGCCTTGGGGCACGGTATCGGCCGCCACCAGCGCGGTGTATACTTCCCGCTTGTTTACTTTGGTTGAGTCATAAAACGTCGTGAAACGACGCACTTTCTGGCTGTGCGAAGGCAACGCCAGCAGCAACAGAAAAAAAGGCACTAGGTATTTCATAGGCGAAAGAACGCAGAAAATGATTTTTCCGTGCGAAGGGTGGGGCAGCTAAAATTCGAGCCAAAAAAAGCCCCGCCGATATTCGACAGGGCTTTTTTTGTTGCTAACCAGCGGAAAACTAGAACCGCTCCACCACAATGGCGCTGGCGCCGCCGCCGCCGTTGCAAATGCCGGTGACACCAATTTTGCCGCCTTCATTTTTCAACACGTTCATCAGGGTGGTCACGATGCGCGCCCCGGAAGCGCCCAGCGGGTGGCCGAGGCTGACGGCGCCGCCGTAGGCATTCACCTTGGTGCCTTCCAGGTTCAGCAGCTTGTTATTAGCCAAGCTAACCACCGAGAAAGCTTCGTTGATTTCGTAAAAATCCACATCAGCGGCCGTCTTGCCGGCGTGCTTCAGGGCCTTCGGAATGGCCAGCGCGGGCGAAGTGGTGAACCACTCCGGCGCCTGCTCGGCATCGGCGAAGCCCAGAATGCGGCCGATGGGGGTGAGGCCCAGCGCGTCAGCTTTCTCGCGGCTCATCAGCAGCACGGCGGCGGCGCCGTCGTTCAAGGTTGAGGCGTTGGCAGCCGTCACGGTGCCACCTTCTTTGATGAAGGCGGGCTTCAGGCCGGGCACTTTGGTGAAATCCACTTTGAGGTACTCCTCGTCGTCCTCAATCACCGTGGTTTTGCCGCGGCTTTCGATGGTCACCGGCACAATTTCGTCTTTCTTTTTGCCGGCCTTGGCGGCCGCGGCGCTGCGGGTGTAGCTCTCGATGGCAAAAGCGTCCTGCTGCTCGCGGGTGATGCCCATTTCCTTGGCAGTGTTCTCGGCGGCATTGCCCATGGCGTAGTCGTGGTAGGGGTCCCAGAGGCCGTCGCGCACGAGGCCGTCAATCATCTGGCCGTGGCCATACTTAGCGCCAAAACGGGCTTTGTCGAGGTAGTACGGCACGTTGCTCATGCTTTCCATGCCGCCGGCCAAAATCACATCGGCCTGCCCCAGCATGATGGCCTGGGAAGCAAACATGATGGCCTTCGAGCCCGAAGCACACACTTTGTTCACCGTGGTGCACTCCACGGTATCGGGCAAGCCGGCTTTTTTGGCAGCCTGGCGGGCCGGGGCTTGGCCCAGGTTGGCCGAAATCACGTTGCCCATAATCACCTGCTCAACTTCCGAGGCGGCCACGCCGGCTTTCTCCAGCGCACCTTTCAAGGCTATGGCGCCCAACTCGATAGCCGACAGCGACGCGAGTGCTCCGCCAAATGAGCCAATCGGCGTGCGAACGGCAGATATAATGACAACTTCCTTGGTTTGCATACGGGGTATGTTAAAAGTGTTGGGTGGGAGGTTCAATCAGGCCGCAAAAGTACGGATTTACAACCCCCGAAACAGTAGCGAGCCTAACGGACGTTCGCAACCTTTAGTTGGCGGCCTAATGTCTTCAGTGCGAAAAGCCAAATCACCAGGTAGGCTTGTTGGGGTTCGGTTTCTGCGCGGCGGGTCGCGTGAGCTGCTGCAGGTACTGTTGCTCTTGCGCGCGCAGCGTCTCCAGCAGCTGGCGTGCTTGGGCTGGGCTTAGGTTCATGGCCTTCAGCCGCTCGCGCTGGGTTTGTAGCTGTGCATCACCTGCCGTGGCCGCATCCGTACCGAGGCGGTTGCTTGCGCCGCTGTTGCTATTCCCGGCAGTGCTGCTGCGGTCCAGCCCGCGTTGGGTGCCCGGCGTGCTGCCGCTGGCTACGGGTTGCGCCGAGCCGGGGCCAGGCACGCGCCCACCGGGAGTGCGGTTGCCGATTCCACCATTAGGCTGTTGATTGTCAGGTTGGCCGGTTGGGTCAGCCTGACGCTTAGGTGCCGCTTTGGAATTAGGTGGCGTGGGCGTCGGAATGTTTATTTCCCCTTTGCGGTTGGTGCCGGCTTTTTCAGCAGGTTGATTTTGCTCGGCTCCATTTTTCTCGGGCGAAGGCTTGGGGCTATCGGCTTTTGATTCAGGCTGGGGCGCCGAAATTTTGGGAGTGTTGGGTTTTTTGGCCAGATACTCGCTGAGCACTTCGTAATCGTACCGGGCGCCTCCATTCTTGGGGTCAAGAAGCAGCGCTTGCCGTAATAAGGTCAAGGCCTGGGCTATTTCACCTTTTTGAGCCGCCTGCACGGCTAGTTGTTGGCGGGCCACGCTACTTAGCCCTGCCGGGCTCCCCGTTATCAACCGCGCATAGGTAGATTGGGCCAGGGAGAGCTGCCCAGCCCGGGTTTGCGCATGTGCTAGGTTGAGCACCAAGCGTGGGTCGGGCGTGCGGCGGGCTTTGGCTGCCAATGCAGCGCTAAATGCAGCGGCCGCGCGGGCAGCATTCCCCCGCCCGTAGGCCGCAGTGCCATCGGCCACAGCCGTATTCCGGTCGTGCACCCAAGTTAAAAGCTTCCACGTGGGCATGCCAAGGCCAAGTACCAGCAATACAAGGTATTTCATGGGCGAATGACGGTGACGGTCAGCGTAATATCAAGCGCCAGTAGAAGCAGGGCAGCTGCCAATGGGTAGCGGTAGCGGTTGTCGGCCACGGCCACAGTGCGCACCTGTTCGGCCGTGCCTTGCATGGTGCGCAACGACCGCAACAGCGGTCCAAAGCCGTTTTGCTGGTTATTTAACTCCACATACTGCCCGCCTGTTTGCGCGGCCAACTGCAGCAATGGCGCTTCTTGCAAACGGCTTTTTACCAATTGCCCACGGGCATCTTTCACGAAGCCACCGCTTGCATTCGGGATTTTGGCCCCTTCTGTTGTTCCCACACCCACGGTGTACACCCGGGCCCCACTACGGGCCAATTCCCGCAGCGGTTGCTCCAGATTTTCGCCAAAATCCTCACCGTCACTCACCACCACCAGCGCGGTAGCCCGCGGCAGCGGTGCTGATGTAGATTGAGGGAGAGCAACCGGCGCAGGTGTCAATCGGCTCAAGACTAACTCCAAGGGCGCCCGCAAAGTAGTGGGCCCACTTGGCAAAAGGCTGCTTCGCAGGGTGCTGATGAAAACCTTTACGGCTTCTTGGTCATACGTAAGCGGGCACTGCACCACCGCTTCCGCGCCAAAAACCACCAGCCCGAGTCGGTCGGCCGGGAACTGGGCCACCAGTTCCTGCAGCTCGGCCTGCGCGCGTAGCAGCCGGGTAGGCGCCACATCGGGGGCATCCATAGAGCGCGACACATCCACCAATAGCCACACGTCTTTGCCCGCCGTGCGCACCGGCTGCTGGCTCACCCCCAAGGCCGGGCCCAGGGCCGCTGCCAAAAGCGTTGCTCCGGTTAGCACCCTCAACACCGCTTTCCAGCCCCGGTGCCGGGGCCGGCTGCCCAGCGCCCGGCCCAGCTGGCTGCTTCGGCGCCAGTGCCCCACCAATAAAAGCAGGGCCAGGGCCAGCGTTAGTCCGACGGCGAAAAAATTAGGGTAAGCCCAGGTTATCAATTGCAGAACAAGAAGAAAGCGAAATGCAAAGAACCCACCGGGGCGCCGGTTGCTCAGCTTATTTCGTTCTCAAAGATAAATTTTTTGCTCAAAGTGTGGCTTTCTGAGTTCTGCCCGTATATTTGCACCCGCTTCGGACGGAAGCGAAACCAACCTGGAGAGGTGGGTGAGTGGCTGAAACCAGTAGTTTGCTAAACTGCCGTAGCTCTAAAGGTTACCGGGGGTTCGAATCCCCCCCTCTCCACTATAATGTTGGGTTGCGAAAGCTTCCCGTTGGGGCTCCACCCAATAGGTAGTTGCCAAGACCCAGCATTATTTTTTTCTCGGGGTGTAGCGTAGCCCGGTATCGCGCCTGGTTTGGGACCAGGAGGTCGTAGGTTCGAATCCTGCCACCCCGACATTTGATTGCCCCGTTTTCGACCCCGTAGCTCAGCTGGATAGAGCAACTACCTTCTAAGTAGTCGGTCTTTGGTTCGAATCCAAACGGGGCCACTTAAAAAGCCGTTTCCTCACAGGAAACGGCTTTTTATTTTTTTGCCGCAATTGGTTTTCTACCGTCATCATTATGAGAATCGTCCTGCAAAATGCATTACTAGGCACTGAACAACGCAACCGCCATTCAAAGTGCAACGCCCTTTCTTGGTTGATGGAAATGTTCGGTAGTGAACCAGATTTCTTACCTTGAAGTCGGATATACTCCGTAATTGGAGCGTGGCTGGTAATTGTTCGCGCTTTTCCCGCCGGCTT
This sequence comes from Hymenobacter jeongseonensis, assembly GCF_015694725.1. GTDB lineage: Bacteria > Bacteroidota > Bacteroidia > Cytophagales > Hymenobacteraceae > Hymenobacter > Hymenobacter jeongseonensis. The sequence goes on from NZ_JADQDQ010000003.1 coordinate 431,415, forward strand.
CCCTTCTTCCTTATTTATTCGCTAAAACCCACTTTTGGTCATGAAAAAAGCACTACTTTTCCTGGGGCTACTCGGTTTTGCTGGCGGTAGCTATGCTCAGACAAATCCTAATCCTGGCCCCTGGGTTGAGGTTAATGTCAATAACTTCGAATCTTTTTCGCCGGGATATTTGATTAGGGACCTCAAAACGGTTTCGTCTAACATCGCGTGGGCGGTGGCCGAAGGCGCAGATGAAGATGGGCGTCCGAATGCGTTTTTTGTGACCAAAAACGCCGCCGGAGACGAGTTTCGATTTGGGGCCGTCAGCGCGGCCAATGGGTCGGCAGGCTTTGAAACGGCCAATATTTCGGCAGTTGGCAATTCGGCTTTGGTGGCTGTAGCGGCCACGTATCCCCCGGGCGAAGCGGGCGGCGAAATTCTGCGCACCACCAACGGCGGCGTAAGCTGGACCAAAGTAACCACGGCCACACAGTTCGCGAGCGCCCAAGGAGGGTTCTGCAATTTCGTGCACATGTTCGATGCCAACGATGGCGTGGCTTTAGGCGACCCCACTGCTAACACCGGCTACTTCGAAATTCTGCGCACCACCGACGGCGGCGTTACCTGGAAGCGAAACTCCCAAGCCAACAGCCCCGTGCCGCTGCCCGACGAGTTCGGGCTGGTGCGCTCGTTTTTTGCGCGGGGCAATACCATTTGGGCGGGCACGGCCACTCCTGAAGATGTGAATAGCCCGGCACGGGTTCTCAAATCCACCGACCGCGGCCAGACGTGGTCGGTGAGCACCCCAACCACGCTGCTGGGCAGCATCAACCGTTTGGCGTTCAAAGACGACCTGAACGGCATTGCCTACAACCTGTCGGCCGACAATGGGGAACTCACTTCGGTCAACGTTATTCGCACCGCCGACGGTGGGGCCACTTGGTCGCCCATTACACCCATCAACACCGCCACGGGTAGCTTCTTCTGGTATGACATTGACGCCGTAGATGGCCGCTACTACAGCGTGGGTACCCGGTTTCCGGAATCGGCCACGTCGGTGGCGGAAGATTTCGGCTCTTCTTACAGCACAGATGGTATCAATTGGGTGAACCTCAGCACGGGCCAGCCTTTCCTGGCCTTGGATGTGATTGCGGGTTCTGGTGCAAGTAGCGTGGTTGGGTACGCTGGTGCTGCCACTACGGAAGATGGAAGTGGGGGCATCTACAAAGCTTCCAATGTGCTGAGCGCTACGCGCAATGCTGCCTTGCAGGGTGCCCTGAGCGCCTACCCGAACCCGAGTCATTCGGGGGTGTTTCAGGTAAGTTTGGGCTCCGTGCTGAAAGGCAATGCCCAACTATCCGTTGTTGACGCGTTGGGCCGTCAGGTGCGGGTGCAGGCGTTGAATGCAACGGCTATCGGTTCCCGGCAGGTAAACTTGGATTTAAGCGGCCAGAAAGCCGGTTTGTACACCTTGCAGATTAGAACCGACGCCGGCATTGCAACCAAAAAGCTGGTGATTGAATAGATACGAACCACTTCTTAAGTTAAAAAAAGGCCGTTCTTATCTGAGAACGGTCTTTTTTTGTAGGTGGATTTTTTGTCTCAAATTCAAGTCTTTTATCAAACGAATCGGAATCGGCAGAATGAAAAATTCCAAGGATAAAAACCGCAAAAATTCCCGAAAATGGGATTAAATAAGTACTTTTGATTGTTCAGTACCTAGCAACCCGAAGGGCTGTTTTACGACCTGATTTAATCCCGCCCACATGAGCGAAACGAAAGAGAAAATGGCGCAGTCGGACTATTCCGCCGACAGCATTCAAGTACTGGAAGGTTTGGAGGCCGTGCGCAAGCGGCCCAGCATGTACATCGGCGACACTGGCATGAAAGGCCTGCACCACTTGGTGTGGGAGGTAGTCGATAACTCGATTGACGAAGCCCTCGCCGGCCATTGCGACCTGATTAACGTCACCATCAACGAAAACAACTCCATCACCGTCCGCGACAACGGCCGCGGCATTCCCGTGGACTGGCACGCCAAAGAAGGCAAGTCGGCCCTGGAAGTGGTACTCACCGTGTTGCACGCCGGTGGAAAGTTTGACAAAGGCTCCTACAAGGTTTCCGGTGGCCTGCACGGCGTGGGCGTGAGCTGCGTGAACGCGCTGAGCACCGACCTGAAAGTGACCGTGCGGCGCAACGGCCACAAGTACGAGCAGGAGTACAAAATCGGCTTCCCACAATACCCTGTGAAGGAAGTAGGCGACACCGAGGAGCACGGCACGGAAGTGCAGTTCTTGCCCGACGCCAGCATCTTCACCGAAACCGAGTACCGCTACGATACCGTGGCCGGCCGCCTGCGCGACTTGTCGTACCTGAATAAGGGCATCCGCATCACCCTGACTGACCTCCGCGAGAAGCTCGCGGACGGGAGCTTCCGCGGCGAAGAGTTTTACTCGACTGGTGGCCTGCGCGACTTCGTGCAGTACCTCGACGGCGAGCAGCGCCCTTCGCTGCTCTCGGAGCCCATTTACGTGGAGAGTGAGAAGGGCGGTACGCCCGTGGAAGTGGCCTTGCAGTACAATACCTCGTACCAGGAAAACGTCTATTCTTACGTCAATAACATCAACACCATTGAAGGTGGCACGCACGTGGCGGGCTTCCGCTCGGCGGTGACGCGGGTGCTCAAGACCTACGGCGATAAAAACAAGCTGTTCGAAAAAGCCAAAGTTGAAATCACCGGCGACGACTTCCGCGAAGGCCTCACAGCCGTTATCTCGGTAAAGGTGATGGAGCCGCAGTTTGAAGGCCAGACCAAGACCAAACTCGGCAACTCCGAAGTAAGCGGCGCCGTGAACTCGGTAGTGGGCGAGATTCTGACCCAGTACCTGGACGAGAACCCCAACCAGGCCAACCGCATTATGGAAAAGGTGATTCTGGCCGCTAAGGCCCGCATCGCTGCCCGTAAGGCTAAGGACATGGTGCAGCGCAAGGGCGTGCTGTCGTCGAATAGCCTGCCTGGGAAGCTGGCCGACTGCTCGGAGTCGGACCCCGAAATCTGCGAATTGTACCTCGTCGAAGGTGACTCGGCTGGTGGCACGGCCAAGCAGGGCCGTAACCGGGCGTTTCAGGCCATTATGCCGTTGCGCGGTAAAATCCTGAACGTGGAGAAGGCTCAGGAGCACCGCATCCTGGAGAATGAGGAAATTCGGAACATGATTACCGCGTTGGGCGTGAGCTTCAACGAGCGGAAATCATTGGCCTTTACCACGGATGACGACGGTACGGAATCGGGCCCGTTGAACTTCAGCAAGCTGCGCTACCACAAGGTCATCATCATGACCGACGCCGACATTGACGGCTCACACATCCGGACCCTTATTCTGACTTTCTTCTTCCGCTACATGCGCGAATTGGTGGACCGGGGCTTCATCTACATTGCTCTGCCGCCGTTGTACCTCGTGAAGCGTGGCAAGGAGGAGCGGTATTGCTGGACCGAGGAGGAACGCAGCCAGGCCCAGGAAGACCTCGGCCGCGGCAAGCCTGAAACGGTGAACGTGCAGCGCTACAAGGGTCTTGGCGAGATGAACGCCGAGCAACTCTGGACCACCACTATGCAGCCCATGACCCGCACCCTGAAGCAGGTAACGGTAGAATCGGCCGCTGAGGCCGACCACCTGTTCTCGATGCTGATGGGCGACGAAGTAGCGCCCCGCCGCGACTTTATCGAACGAAACGCCAAGTATGCGAAACTAGACGTGTAAGCGTCAAGCTTGTAGAAAGGCCCGCTGCAAAGCGGGCCTTTTCTTTTTCACCTGATTCCACCATTCACACATGCGACAACTAATTTCTTCTGGCGCGCCTTGGGAACCCATCGTGGGGTATTCGCGGGCTGTGCGCGTGGGCAATGTGGTGGAAGTGGCCGGCACCACCGCGCAGGATGGCGACGCGGTAACGGGAGCTGACGTATACACCCAAACCCGGCGCATTCTTGAAAAAATTGGTCTGGCACTAACTGAGGCCGGAGCATCGTTTGAAGATGTGGTGCGCACGCGCATGTATGTCACCGATATCACGCAATGGGAAGCCGTAGGGCGGGCCCACGGCGAGGTGTTTGGTGATATCCGGCCGGCAACGACGATGGTTGAAGTTAAGGCCCTGATTGACCCGCGGTTGCTGGTTGAAATTGAGGCCACCGCCATTATTTCCAAGTAAAATAGCCTGAACAGGGCCGTTTCCCCGTATTTTGCCCTGTCTTTCTCCTCCACTATGAAGCTCTTCAAGTCTGCCGACCTCATTCGCAAAAGCAAGTACATCAGCCGCGACCTGAGCTGGCTGCGCTTTAACTACCGGGTGCTCGACCAAGTGCAGGACCCCAGTCGCAGCATCTTCGATAAGCTCAAGTTTCTGGCCATCACCAGTTCCAACCTGGACGAGTTTTTCATGATTCGGGTTGGGTCGTTGTATAACTACCTCGACTACGGGAAGGAGCGGATTGACTACTCGGGTCTGCGGGAGCTGCCGTTTCGGCGGAAGCTGCTGGATTTTGCGCACCGGTTCGTGAACGACCAAAGCCTGACGTATCTGAACGAACTGAAGCCCAATTTTGAAAAAAATGGCTTCAACATCCTCAAGATGTCGGACCTGACGGAGCTGGAGGTGAAGAAGGCCGACGGCTATTTCAAGAACACCGTGTTTCCGCTGCTGACGCCGATGGTGTACGACGCCTACCACGGCTTCCCGCTGATGATGAACCAGATGCTCATCTTCGGTGTCGTGACGCGCATTGGCAACGGCCTAGCGGTGGGGTTAGACGGCGAAGCCGAGAAAGGCCAGGAGCGGCTCACGTTCGTGCAGATTCCCCAAAACCTGACTCGATTCTTCGAACTCACCCGCAAGGACAAGGTCATTTTCGTGCCCATTGAAGAGGTGGTGCGCGAGTTTCTGCCGCGGCTGTTTCGCAACGTCGAAATAGTGGCCGCCAACCTGTTTCGCATCACCCGCAACGGCGACTTTACCCTGGAGGAGTCGGACGACATCGATAATGACTTTATCAAGGAAATCCAAGTCGGACTGAAAACCCGCAAGCGCGGCCGCGTGGTGCGCGTGGAAGTGGAGCCCAACGCCTCGCCGGTACTCATGAACGTGCTGCGCGAACGTTGGAACATCGACAACGGTAACGTCTTTGTTATCAATTCGCTGATTGACCTGAAGGGCCTGTGGCAGATTGTGAAGCACCCTGCTTTCCGGGGCAAAACGCCCAAGCTCCCCTCAACTGTGGCCCCGCTCAGTCTGCCGGAAGGCGCGGAGGAGAACATGTTCGAATACCTCAAGCACCACGACGTGCTCCTGCACCATCCCTACAACAGCATCGAGCCCATGGTGCGGCTGCTGGAGCAGGCCGCCGTGGACCCGCACGTACTGGGCATCAAGCAAACCATTTACCGGCTGGCCGACGACTCGCGCGTATCGGCTGCGCTGCTCAAGGCGGCCGAGAACGGCAAGCACGTTTCGGTGCTGTTCGAGGTGAAGGCCCGGTTTGATGAGGAGAAAAACATCCGTGAAGGCGCCCGCCTAGAAAAGGCCGGCTGCTTTGTGATTTACGGGGTGAGCAAGTACAAGACGCATACCAAGCTCCTGATGATTATCCGCAAGGAAGGGGAGAAGGTGACGCGCTACGTGCACATCGGCTCGGGCAACTACAATGAGCAAACCTCGCGCCTGTACACCGACGTGAGCCTGCTCACGACCAACGACGTGTACGGCCACGACGTGTCGGAATTCTTCAACGTCATCACCGGGCACTCGCAACCCGACGATTACGAGTACCTCATCACGGCGCCGAAGGACATGCGACAGCAGCTCATTCACCTCATCCGCGAGGAGGTGAAGCACGCCAAGAAGGGCCAGCCGAGTGGCATTGTGATGAAGATGAATTCGCTCGAAGACAAGGAAATCATCGATGAGTTTTACAAAGCGGCGAAGGCCGGCGTGCCCATCCGATTTATAGTGCGCGGCATCTGCTGCCTGCGGCCGGGCCGCCCGGGCTTAAGCGAAAACATTGAGGTGCGCAGCATTGTGGGCGAGTACCTGGAGCACACGCGCCTGTTTTATTTCCACCACGGCGGCGAGGCACGGGTGTACGCGGGCTCGGCCGATATCATGGTACGGTCTTTTGACCGGCGTATTGAAGCATTGTTCCTGATTGTTAATCCTCAGCTTAAACGAGAGGCTATTAATATTCTGATGATGAATATGATGGATAATCAAAATAGCTACGTAATGCGCGAAGACGGCGCGTACATCCGGCAGCAGCCGGCCCCGGGCGAACCCGTGGTGAATGTGCACCGCGACTTCTTCAAACGCGATGAGGCGCAGCTGGCTACTGCTTCGCCCGAGGGCTTGTTGGCGTTGCTCGACGTGCAGGCCCAGCGCCGCGTTGACGTGGCCACGGCGCTGGTTGTTGCAGAAGAAGCAGCAGCCCTGGCTGCCAGCGAAGCCAACGATGCCGGTGCCGATGATGCTTTTGGAGAAGGCGAGCCGGAAGAGATTTGCGAAGACGATGCCACGCCCGTGGGCCACATCGACGAGGAAAGTGTGAGCGCCGATGCTGCGCGGGTTTAGCTTTTGTGCTCTGCGTAGAACCGGCCAATCCGCTGGATGGAAATGCGGTTAAAACCAAAGAGCCCGTTGCAGCAGCAACGGGCTCTTTGGTTTTAATGGGATGGGCTACTCCATTTCGGCGGGATGGTTTTGCATATCTGGCACGGGGAGGTGCTCCGGATGGCCCGATTTAGGGTCGGAGTTTAAATCGTCGAAGAAGTCTTCGAAAAGCGACTGTAGCATGCCGTCTTTCAAGCCGATATCGGGCACTATCATGCTGCTGATGCCGCCCCATTCCATGGCCGAAAGGTAGATGTGGCCCGCAGGCACGATGACGTCGGCCCGGTCGGGGTTGAGCATGGCCACGTTTACGCGCTGCTCCATGGTGAGGCCAGAGAGGCGCGTGAGGATGCTGTCGATGCTGCGCTTGGTGATGGGCTTGTTGGGCGCCGCAGGGGAGAGGCTGTAGATTTTGTTGATGTTACCGCCCGTGCCAATGGCGCGGGTGACGTGGTGCTTGCGGGCGTTTTCGCGCACCCAGGCTTCCATGCGGGCCCACAGGTCGGCCTGGGCTTCGGTGCTGGCGTCGCCGCTTTCTTCTTGCTGCATGCGGCGGATGGAGCCAATTTCGAACGACTGCGCGGCCACTTTGCGGCGGTCGTGGTAGATGTTGAACTCGGTGCTGCCGCCGCCCACGTCAATGTGCAGGTAGTGCTTGTTGTCTTCCAGCAGGTGCTCAATGACGCGGTTGATGTAGAAGGCTTCGTCCTGACCGTCAATCACCTTGATTTCCATGCCCAGCTCTGCTTGGACGCGCGCCGCGATGGCCGCGCCATTGGAAGCCGAGCGCATGGCCGAGGTGGCGCACACGAGGTAATGGCAAACCTCGTGCACCTCCATGAGCAGCTTCAGCGAATGCAGAAACTTGACGAATTTTTCCTCCTTGGCCGGTGAAATTTCGCCGGAAGCGAATACGTCTTCGCCCAAACGCATGGGAAAACGCACGTATTCAACGCGTTTGAGCCGGTAGCGTCCTTCGTAATAAAGTACCGCGGATATCTGGCACCGAACAGCATTGGACCCAATATCAATGGCGGCAATTTTGCGAAGCGGATAATTCATAGGCACGAAATTACAGTACAATACTTCAGGGCGGTACATTAGGTCAATCAATTCGCATAACCTGCTCAGTAGCTATGCAAACGCCTAATTTGGAGTATCTCAACGCGCCCCTACCCACTTGGGTGGCAATACTGTTTGTTGCTTGTACGGCGCTGGCGGCGGTGCTGTTGGGCAAGGCAATTGGGGGAACTGGGAACGGGTTGAGCCGCTATTGGTTGCTCACTGGGCTATGGCTAGCGGTATCGGCAGCTTTGGGACTGACTGGTTTCTACCAATCGAGCCTGGACGTGCTGCCTCCCCGCCTGCTGGTGGCGGGCATTCTCCCGCCAGCGCTGGTGATAACGAGCCTGCTGCTGGCCCCCGCAGGCCGGCGATGGATGGCGCGCTTGCCACTGGCTGATTTGGTTGCCATTAGTGTGGTGCGTGTGCCAGTCGAAGTAGGTTTATATGGATTGGCAATGAACCGCTTGGTGCCCGAGCTGATGACGTTTGCCGGCCGCAACTTTGACATTCTGGCTGGCCTCACCGCCCTGCTGATTGTTGGGCTGTTGCGCACGCACCGCATCAGCCGCGGTTGGCTCATGGTGTGGCATGTTGCGGCCCTGATGCTGCTGAACAACATTGTGGTGTTGGCCTTACTTGCAGCTCCCACGCCCGCTCAGCAATTGGCCTTTGAGCAGCCTAACGTGGCTGTGCTGCGCTTTCCGTATGTGTGGCTGCCGGCGTTTATTGTGCCGGTGGTGCTATTTAGCCACGTGGCTAGCCTCTACAAATTGCTCCGTCGGCGTTCTGTGCTGAATCCGGAGTTGCCATAGGGAACCGTACACAGCTAGAATAAGTGAAACCAAAAAGCAAGTCGCTTTTTGAGCGTTTGTCATCCTGAGCGGAGCAAAGGACCTTATAAATTCACAACAAGTTGTTCAGACGTGATAAGGTCCTTCGCTCCGCTCAGGATGACGGTGTTTGAATTATTTAGAAGGCTCAATTTACTGAGCAATAAGCAGCCGAAAACCGACTTACCTTCCTATTTATCAATGCGGAATCCCAGTCCAAATTGTATCAAGCTGATTTCTTCTGACACCTGATAAGAGATAGCAAAAGCAAGTGTCTCAACTACTGGCGCGATGTAAAAGCCGCCGCCATAGCCTGCGTGCCAGCCGCCGGGTGAGTTGCCTTGGTAGTACACGCGTCCTTGGTCGTAAAACCCAAATACGCCGTAGTAGAAGGGGAGAAAGCCATTCTTAACCTGGCCCAGTGAGAGGCGTAGTTCGGAGTTGACGTACACGCTGGCATCGCCGGTAAAGCGGTTGCGGTAGTAGCCGCGCAGCCCCTCGCGCAAGCCCAACGAGGTGAATTTGTAGAAGGGTATGTCGGCATCGCGGCCGTAGTTTTTGGCCCCGCCGCCTTTCACCACCAGCGTGACCGGGATGCCCAACCGGGCCGTGCCGTAGTATTCGGCAAAGCCCTGGGTGAGGCCAAAGGTGCTTTCCGACCCGGATAACTGCCGGTAAGTGTCGTGCTGTGCCCGCAAGCGCACGCCGCGCCGGGCAAATGCCGGGCGGTCACGCAAGTCGAGGTCGAACAACGCATTGACTCCCAGCAGACGCTGGGTGGTGGAATTGGGCCGGATTTGTTCCTCGCCGGGCGTGGTATTGAGTGTGCCCAAGTAGCTATTGTCCGTGAAATCGGTGTTGTAGTACTCGAACGTGGGGCCTACCCGAATGACACTCCTCTGCAGGAACACCCGCTCCAGAAAGGCATTCAGGGTCACGCCACGGTAGCGGGCCCGGTAAAATCGGTCGTCGTACTGGTCCTCGTTAAAGGCGGTATTATTGCCGAGGCCGAAGAAGTTGTAGTAGGGGAAGAAGTTGCCGTAGCTCACTTCGCCGCCCGCATCAACTTTGCCGATGGCATACCGATGGCGCGTGCTGGCCGTGAGCTGACGCTGCCCTCCGGTGCTGCCCTCGGCACTAAACGAATACATGTTCTTAAACCCCGGCTTGCGAAAGCCTTGGCGCAGGAACGTGACGCCCGCACTGGCCGTGAAGCCGTCGTTGCCGTTGTAGCCGAGGCCGAAGCTGGGCCGGTACGAATTGTACTCGAATTGCTCGCGGTCGTAGGCATTGACGCCGAGCCGCGAGCTGGTGTGGTCGTCCGATTCAGAGCCGAGCTTCAGGTCCGTTTCGGGTACGTCGTACACTTTGGTTTTGGTGCGGAATCCGGAAGCCGTAGAGTTGTCGGCGATACGGTCCTTGCCATCTCCGCCGATAACCCGAACCAAAATACTGTGCTTGCCGCCGTCGCCGGTGACCGTGAAAATGTCCCGGCCATCGAGCCCGTAGAGGCAAACTTCCTGAGTTTCCTGCGGCTTGAAAGTACGGTCGAAAAGGGCCGGGCCGTTGGGGCCTTCGCCTTCTTTGGCCCGGTCAAACAGCTGCACACGAACCTGGCCATCGAGCAGCCGATTCACCAGAAACACCTCGCCTTTGTTGCTGCCCACTACATCCACGCGCTTGGCTAGAAGGAGGTAGTAATCGTCCAATGCCTTGGGTAATTCCTGTATTCGTGACTTTAACTTACGATTGAGGTCAATTCCAGATATTCCCTGAATTTCAGCTGGTAATTTACTAGTAGCTTCATCTATGGCAGTGGGCGTCAATCGGGCCTGCAGGTACTTGCCGGCTTCCTGCCACTGCTCGCGGCTAAGGCCTTGGAGTAGAAATCGGTCGAGGTGGCGGGCGGGCCAGTTCAGGCTTTTCAGGTCGTGGAAATCTTCGCCAAAATCCTCGATGCTGGGCACGGCCCACTCGCGGTTTGCCATGTAGGTGAGCAGGCCATTCCAGAGGGTAAAGCTCTGGTCGCGGTCGCGCGGAATGGGGCGGTAGAGGGTGCTGCCATCGGCCTGCTTGTAGCCGGCCCACTTCCAGTTGTCTTCGTGCTTACCAAAGTCGGCCACGAGCATGTCGAACGCCCGGGCCCGGGCCAGCGCGGGCGCATCGATGCGGTTGTCGTTGTCCTTATACAGCTTGCGGAAGAAGTTGAAGCTACGCGTCACTTCATCGGAACCGCCGAAGCCAGCCAGGTTGGGCTTGGGGTCTTTCGGGCTGTCTTCGAGCGTGCCGAGCAAGCCCGCGTACTGCTCGCGGTAGGGCCCGAGCTGTTGGTTATCGGGCAGGCGGAAAAGCCGCGGCCGGGCGTGCAGGATATCAGTTTGGTCGAGCAGTGACCCCGTGACCAGCGCCGAGTACGGGTGGGCTGTGGCCGTGATGTCGCGCAGCACATCGGCGGCAATGGAATTCCGCAGCTCGGGCGGTAGAATTCTGGTCACGTCCTTATCCACAGAGCGAAACACGTACTCCGAGCTATCGGCCGCAATGAGCTTGAGGGAGGTGGTTTGGCGCCCGCCGCCCTTGCCGTAGGGGCGGAGGCCGCCTTTTTCGGTGCGCAGGTCCAGCGTTGGTACTGCCACCGGCTGCACCCAGGCGGTGCGGTAGTTGGTGCCTAAGAAAAACCGCTTGCTGCCATTGCCTTTGTATTCGGGGCCGGGCACAACGGTGGTGGTGGCCTGAAAGGGAGCGTCGGACTTTACGGCGGTTACCGTTTTGGTGACGCCGGGGCAGCTCTGAATAAATGGGTTGATGGGCGGCTCATTGCCTTTGGCGCCCTGCTCACCCTGGCCGGTATCTTCGCAAGCCGACCGGAACAAGGTCGCTGTATAGGCTTCCTTGGCCGGGGCCGCAGCTCCACCAAACGTATAAAAATGCGTGCTGACTTGGCCATCGGCAAAGTATTCGAGGGTGGTATAGCCTTGCTCGCTCTCGCTATACAGTGAGTTGCCTTGAGGCCCCACGTGTTGGCTTTCGGCAAAGCTGCCACTCACCAAGTGGTAGTTGCCCTGAAAGGGCGTGAGCTGCAAACTGAAGTCGTGCGCGGCGGCGTACACCACTCCAGGGTTACTTTGAAGCGTGTTCAACAACTCCTTGCGCAACTCCTGGTAGCGCGGATTCGCCATGTCACGGGGCGAGCCCACGTTTTGCCGGTAAGCCGCATAGATGGTGCCGAATACGGGCGGGCTCAGGTGGCGCGAAAGGGGCTGACTGCCACCGTACACCCCATTGCTGAGCACGGGGTGGTGGCCCACTAGCAGCACGTTCTTGCCCTTGGTTTCGTCGATAAGGTCCTGGAGCTGTTCGCGAAACTCCTCTTTGGTCAGGGTCTTGCAGTCGGTGTCGGGGGCTTCGGGGCGGTTGAAAGGGTGCGTGAACCACGGCGTGTTCAGGGCCACCAGGCGCACCAGCGGGGCTACATCTACCACTTCAGGGCCAGGGCAGCCGTTAGTGGGTAGAAAGGCATTTTGGCCGGGGAGCTGTTTCTCAATGTACTTCTCGAGGCGACGCACGGCTTTTAAGCCGGCCGCGCCGGAGTTAGCCCAGTCTTTATCGCCCGGTAGGAAATAGATTTTGCCCTGTGGCAATCCCTTTACCAAGGCAATTAGGGCGTCGGCGTGGCTGCGGGCGGTGGCCGTTAGGGCTGTGTCGCCTTTGGTGGCCACGCCTTCGTTGGCCACAATATCACCCAAATGCACCACCGTGAAAGGCCCCGTTTGCTGCTCCAGCGTCTGCCGTAGCAGCTTAAGCCGTTCGGTGGGCAGCGTGGCTTGCGAGGTATTGCCGAGCAGGTAAACGGTGTGTGACGGCGGAGTAGTCTGGGCGTGAGAAGGACTGGCAACGAAGAGAGGAATTGCCAGGAATATGGTTAAAAATCGATACATGGAGTCAGAATATAGGCCCTCTTACGATGGGAGCGCGAAAAAGTAAGGTGGCTACCGAAGTGCCTTCTGCCTTGGTTTCGGCAACAGCCACTGCAGGCCCAGCGCCACCAGGCACGGCAGCCCCACCCAGATGGCCTCGCTAGCCAATACCTGCAGCCCCCGCCCGGTAAAAAACGCCTTGAGGCCAATGGGGGATACTTTAATTGGCCGCAGGCCGAAGAAATAACGCTCCAAGTCCCAGGGGCTGAAAAAGGCCACCCCTAAGCCGCCCGTCGTCATCGCATCGAGGACGCCATGCGAGGCCGTCGCCAGAAATAAAAGGAGCGCCAGCCGCCCCACTGGCGCTCGGCGACTGGTACGAATTAGATAAGCAACCGCTACGCCAATCGCTGCTACGAAAGCCGCCGCCAGCAGCGAGTGCGTCAGGCCGCGATGCCCCCACAGGCTGGCATACGGCACCCCCAGCTTGTAGCCCAGCGCATCCACGTCGGGCAGCGCGGCACACGCGGCCGCTGCTACCCAGTAGGGCCAGTGGCGGCGTTCGGGAAGAATAAGGCTGCCCAAAGTAGCGCCCAATGCCGCGTGGGCGAATGCTGATGCCATGTCCGACGAGAAGAAGTGCTGCGAATGTAGGTGCAGAAAGACGCTCGCCTGACCAACTGCACGGTACGGTTCGTGCAAGCGAGCAGGTCTGAGCTACCCAATTGCCAACTCGCGAAGGACCTTGGGTACGCCCGTACTGGCGGGCTCCACCACGTACCGAATGCCGCGTCGGCCCGCTTCGGGCTGGTGCGGGTCGATAACGTAGACCGGACAGCCCACGGGGGCGTAGTGCAGCAGCCCCGCGGCCGGGTACACTTGCAGAGAAGTGCCCACTACCAGCAAGGCATCGGCAGTGCCCGCCACTTCGGCGGCCTGTTCTATCAGGGGCACCAGCTCGCCAAACCACACGATGTGCGGGCGCAGTTGGCCGCCGTCCGGAGCAAGGTCGCCAAGGTTGATGTCGCCAGGGCAGTCGTACACCAGCGCATCGTTCTTCACGGAGCGCATCTTGCTCAGCATGCCGTGCAGGTGAATTACTTCCGTAGAACCAGCGCGCTCGTGTAGGTCATCCACGTTTTGGGTGATGATGGAAGTGCGCCAGCCGGGTTCCTCCTCGAAGCCGGCCAGGGAGAGATGCGCGGCATTGGGGGCAACTTCACGGGCCTGGGCGCGCCGCTGATTATAAAAATCAAGCACCAGCGCAGGATTGCGGGCAAAGCCTTCGGGCGAGGCCACGTCTTCTACCCGGTGGTTTTCCCACAGGCCGTTGCTATCGCGAAACGTGCGGATACCCGACTCGGCCGAGACGCCGGCCCCGGTGAGAACGACAAGGTGTTTCATTGGTTAGGGTATGAGGGCTAGGAGTGAGGATAGAACAAAAGAACATCGTGCTGAGTGCAGCCGACTCCTTAAGTTCTTGTTGGTATTCTAGCCGCTATTGCTTAAGGTGCACCTCGCCTTGCTCTTCGTTTTGCCAGTATTTGATGCGGTTGGCCTGCACCCGCACCAGCACCAAACCCGGCGTATCGATGCCGTCTTTGAACCACACTTCGAGGTCGGGCACCCAATGTTTCTGCATGGTGGCTTTCTGGCGAATGAGGTGTGCCGAGCCAACAATGGAAATGTAAAGACCTTTCGGGCCCGAGAAGCCGAGGCTGACGTGGGCGTTTTCGGTGATGTCGCGCACCGTGCGCGAGCCTTCGTACGTGAAGTAATAGGAGTTGCCGTCGTACTCCACGTCGCCGTTGTTGCTCATGGGGCGGCTGCTGAGCTGGCCGCGGCTGGTGTGCGTGGTGAGCATGGCAATGTCGAGATTGGCCATTTTGGTGGCAATTTCTTTCAGGGTTTTGGCGGGCATGGCAGGAAGTAGTTGCGTGAGCGAAGAATACGCGCTGTTACCGTGTGTAGTTATGAGTGCCGCGTCAGCTTCATACGGCATGCGCTTGCGCAAGCATTAGAAGATAGAGCCGCCAAGTGGTCCCCTGATTTGACCCCGCTTTTTTTACCAAATAGCCAGCTTGGAGAATGGAAAAGGACAGGCCGGTACCTTTGCCCGACCGCGGCCCCTTATACTCCCTTATGATTCGTACCGTAATTTTTGACATGGACGGCGTCATCATCGACACCGAACCGTTGCACCACCACGCCTTCTTCACACAATTTGCCGAGTTGGGTATTGCCGTTAGCGCGGCCGAGTACGCCACCTTTCTGGGGGGCTCGACGCGCAATGTTTTTCAGCGGCTTAAGGCCGAGTTTGGCCTGCCGCAGGACGTAGAAAGCCTGCTCCTGCGCAAGCGCGAGCTGTTTAATAAGTCCTTCGACGAAGATGCCGGACTGGACCTGTTGCCCGGCGTGCGGGGCCTAATCGAGGACTTGCGGGCCAATGACGTGCAACTGGTGCTGGCCTCGTCGGCTTCGAAAGCCACGATTGCGCGGGTGTTTCGGCGGTTCGAGCTGGGCCCTTACTTCACCCACCTCGTGAGCGGCGAAGATTTTGAGCGGTCGAAGCCTGACCCGGCTATTTTCCGGCACGCGGCGGCGCTGGCCGAAACGCCCACGGCGGAGTGCATCGTAATTGAGGACTCCGCGAATGGCGTCTCAGCGGCCAAAGCGGCGGGTATCTACTGCGTCGGGTACGCCAGCCCGCACTCGGCCGGTCAAGACCTGCACCACGCCGACCGCATTATCCAGCATTTTTCGGAGCTGACGGCTCAGGAAATTGTCGGCATTCGTCCCGTTGGGAAATCAGTTGGCCAAGGCGAGTAGGTAGCGTTGGTAGTTGCGGTTTGAGAAAGTGGCTGCCCTGCAGCAACGTAATCAGTTCCACGGGAGTGGACTAAACCGCCCTAGCTCCTCCCAGTCGAAATTCCACTCCGGCGTGAAGAACTGCGGTTGCAGCATACTTGGAACGGCAAACCACGCCCCTAATCGGGGCTCATCCACGTTGCGCAATACGTGGATGCTTTGCGCCGGCATGTAGCTCTGGGCCAGCAGCAGGTATTGCTGCCGCGTGGTGGGGTGCCGGGCTACGTCGACCACCACCACGGCATGGCCGGGCCGGCCGCCGTGAATGAGCACATCGCCGGGTTGCACGCCAGCCAGGGGCACGGCCAGCAGCTCCCGGCTCAGCGATAAGGTGCCGGCGTACCCAAACGTGGGAATAAGGTAGCTCATGAGGGCCGCGTGGGTAGGCGCCTGGGCCGGCCTGGCCGCCGGTAGCACCTGCTCGCCGATAACCTTAAACGTGCGGCCCGCCACATAATCAGCAAACCTGAAATCAAACCCCGTGGTGAGATGAAAATGAATCTGGCGGGGATTGTGGGTGAAAATGTACTCCGCCCGCAGCCGGATAACGGCATCGGCGCACTGTTGCAGGTCCTGGGTGCCCACATCAATGTCGACCACGGCGGCTACCACGTCCTGGCGGTTTTTAAAGCCGCCGTTGAAGGTCCGAGCCGGGGTGCCGGGTGGCTGCAAAGGCAGGTAACGCAGCCACTCGCCCCAGGAGCCCGGAGTAACCGCCACCCGTCGGCATCCGGCCGGCGCCGGAAAGCGGGCAGCCACAGTTGCCGACGCGCCCGGCTGCTTCGCAAGCCACGGATAGCGAATGCCAGCTGGAAGAATAGGAGGGCGGGTGAACTGCTTGGGAGTAGCTAAGCTCGGCGTCACGGCCAGCACCAGCAAGAGATAAATATTCATAAAAGCCACGGGCACCAAAAAACAAAAGCCCGCTACGAGGCGGGCTTTTGAAGGCAAGTGCCGGGGCCGATGAACGGCCCGAGGCACGGTTTATTTTGCTTTGGCAGCGGTCTTTTTAGCGGCCGGCTTGGTAGCCGTTTTGGCGGCGGGTTTCTTTTTGGCCGCCGGCTTTTTGGCTGCTGGTTTTTTCTTGGCGGGCGTGTCCGATTTTTCCTCCTTAGCGGCTGGGGCAGCTTTTTTGCCGAAGCGGCCGCCTTTGGCGGGCTTGTCGGGCGTGGCGTCGGCTAGCTCCTGGCAGCGTTCCAGCGTCAGTTCCGTAGGTTCTTCGCCTTTGGGAATTTTCACGTTTTTCTTGCCCGCCACGATGTAAGGACCGAAGCGCCCGTTCAGCACCTGGATGTCGGGGTTTTCGGGGAAGCTCTTAATGAGGCGCTCCGCATCGGTTTTGCGCTTCAGCTCAATCAAGGTCACCGCTTCTTCAGCGTTGATGGTATGCGGGTCCTGCTCCTTGGCGAGGGAGTAGAACTTGCTATCGTGCCGCACATAAGGGCCAAAACGGCCGAGGTTGGCCGTCATGTCCTTGCCCTCAAACTCGCCCACCACGCGTGGCAGCTTGAACAATTCCAGGGCTTCTTCCAGCGTAATGCTTTCGATGAACTGGCCTTTGCGCAGGTTGGCGTAAGCGGGCTTGGTTTCGCCTTCGGTGTCGCCCAGGGCCACATACGGGCCGTAGCGCCCCAGGCGGGCCGTGATTTTCTCGCCCGTTTCGGGGTGTACGCCAATCTCGCGGGTGCTGCCCAACGTGCTGCGCTCAATGTCCTGCCCGGCCTCAATGGTCGCGTGAAACTTGCCGTAGAAGCCAGTCAGCATCTGGGTCCAGTCTTCGAGGCCGTTGGCAATCTGGTCAAATTCGTCTTCTACCTTGGCTGTGAACTGATAGTCCACAATCACGGGGAAGTGCTCCACCAGAAAGTCATTTACCACCATGGCCGTATCCGTGGGAAACAGCTTGGCTTTTTCGGCACCGTAGTTCTCGGTTTTAACTTCGGTGTTTACCGTATCGTTGTCCAGCGTGAGCACGTGAAACTTGCGTTCCTTGCCCTCACGGGTATCTTTTTCCACGTAGCCACGTTTTTGCACCGTGCTGATGGTAGGTGCGTAAGTTGAAGGCCGGCCAATGCCCATTTCCTCCAGCTTTTTCACCAGTGAGGCTTCGGTGTAGCGCGCCGGCGGCGACGAAAACCGCTCAGTCGCGCTTAGGCGTTGCAAGGGCAAGGCCTGGCGCACGCTGAGCGGCGGCAGGCCGCGCGAAAAGCTCGATTCGCCGTCCTTGCTTTCTTCTTCGTCCTCGTCGTCCTTGCTTTCGGCATACACTTTCAGGAAACCCTCAAAGGTGATAACCTCGCCAGTGGCCGTGAACGTGACGCCTGGTTGCGTGCTGATGCCGATTACCGCCGTCGTGCGCTCAATTACGGCTTCCGCCATTTGCGAAGCCATGGCGCGCTTGCGAATCAGGTCGTATAAGCGTTGCTCCGACGCATCGGAACCCGCCTTAACCGCGCCAAAATCGGTGGGGCGAATGGCTTCGTGGGCCTCCTGGGCCGAGGCCGACTTGGTTTTGAACGTGCGGGTGTGGTGGTACTCGGCCCCGTAGGCCGCCGTGATGGCGGCTTGCGCGCCGGCCAAGGCCTCGCCCGACAGGTTCACCGAGTCTGTCCGCATGTAGCTGATTTTACCGGCTTCGTACAGCTTCTGGGCCACGCTCATGGTTTGGGCCACCGAGAAGCCCAGCTTGCGAGAGGCCTCCTGCTGCAGCGTAGACGTGGTGAACGGCGCGGCCGGACTGCGCTTGCCTGGCTTTTTATCGAGGCTTTCAATCTGATACGTGGCTCCAATGCAGCGTTGCAAAAAAGCTTCCGCTTCGTCCCGTACTTTATAACGAGTGGGCAACTCGGCTTCGAGCACGGCACCGCGGCCGGCATCAAAACGCGCCACAATGCGATAAGCACTGGCCGATAAGTGCGAAGCCACTTCGCGCTCCCGCTCCACCACCAGACGCACGGCCACCGACTGCACCCGGCCCGCCGACAGGCCGGGCTTTACTTTTTTCCAGAGCACCGGGCTCAGTTCAAAGCCCACGAGGCGGTCGAGCACCCGGCGGGCCTGCTGGGCGTTTACCAAATTCTGGTCTACTTCGCGGGGGTTGGCAATGGCGCCCAGAATGGCGCTTTTGGTGATTTCGCGGAAAACAATGCGCTTGGTCTTGGCGCCGGGCAGGTTCAGGGTTTCGGCAAGGTGCCAGCTGATGGCTTCGCCTTCACGGTCATCGTCACTCGCCAACCAAACCATTTCGGCCTCCTTGGAAAGTTTTTTTAGCTGCGCAATCAGTTCGCGCTTGTCGGCCGACACCACGTACGTTGGCTTGAATCCATTGGCGATGTCAATGGCATTGTTGTCCTTGGGCAGGTCGCGGACGTGCCCGTAGCTGGAGCGCACCACGTAATCCTGGCCGAGG
This sequence comes from Hymenobacter jeongseonensis, assembly GCF_015694725.1. GTDB lineage: Bacteria > Bacteroidota > Bacteroidia > Cytophagales > Hymenobacteraceae > Hymenobacter > Hymenobacter jeongseonensis. Next base: position 450,143 of record NZ_JADQDQ010000003.1, read on the forward strand.
TAGCCTTCAATGGTTTTGGCCTTGGCCGGCGACTCGACGATAACTAAATTCTTGACCATGTGGGCGGGTAAGGGGGGACGGCAGACGAAAGAGGGCCGTCCTGAGTGAAACGGCCAGCCGTGGAAAATGTTGAAATTGGCCGCAAAGATGCCGGATAATTCCCAGCCCTGCCGCACTTTGTAATTACAAGGGCGCTCCGAGGGCCATGAAACAGAACTTTGGCACTGCCGAGTTCACTGCTTTGGCTGCCGGGTAAACCTTTGCTTATTCCGGCTTATTCCGCGTACTTTCGCCTTTCCATCCAGTCCTTCCTCCATCTGTTTGATACCTATATTATATGGCTTCCCCCAAGACTCCGCAAACTAAGCCTCGTCGTTCCACGGTCCTGGCAGCTTCGGAAGATATCACCGGTGGAAAGCCGGATTCAGGTGCCGTATCGGCCCTTGACGTGCTACGGACCAACAATGACCTGACCCGTAAAAAGGGCGGTTCGCGCGGTTCCATCGACACGCAGGACCCCGGCTATGTCAACGACCAGCTCAACCGGGTGCTTTACGCGCTCGACGCCTTTAAGAAAGGCGACGTGTCGGTGCGCCTGACCAAGCAGAACGACGACATTTTTGCCGAAATCGCCGAAGCCTACAATTCCATGGTGGAAATGATTGGCGGGGTAGGCGGGGAGGTGTCGCGCATCTCGAAAGTGGCCGGGGTAGAGGGTAACCTCAAGGCCCGGGCTTCGGCCGAAGGCGCCGCCGGTTTCTGGCGCGACATGATAAATAACATCAACGGCTTGGTGGACAGCATCGCCGTGCCGGTATTGGAAGTAGGCAAAGTATTGAAGAACATCAGCCGTGGCAATCTGGACGAAAGCTTCCAGATTCCGGTGTCGGGCGACTTCAAGCTGATGGCCGAAACCATCAACAAAACGATTGACAACCTGAACATCTTCGCCGGCGAGGTAACCCGTGTGGCGCAAGAAGTAGGCACCGAAGGAAAGCTCGGCGGCCAAGCCAGTGTACCCAACGTAGGTGGCATTTGGAAGGACCTGACCGATAACGTGAACAACATGGCTTCGAACCTGACTTCCCAGGTACGAGACATTGCTAACGTTGCAACGGCCGTAGCTAAAGGCGACTTGACCCAAAAAGTAACGGTTGATGTAAAAGGTGAATTCCTGCAACTCAAGCAGAACCTCAACCAGATGGTGGACTCGCTTAACCTGTTTGCCGGCGAGGTAACTCGCGTGGCACAGGAAGTGGGAACGGAAGGTAAACTGGGCGGCCAGGCCAGCGTACCAAACGTCGCCGGCGTGTGGAAGGACCTGACGGACAACGTAAACAACATGGCTAGTAACCTGACCAGCCAGGTACGAGACATTGCCAACGTCGCTACCGCAGTGGCCAAAGGCGACTTGAGCCAAAAGGTAACGGTTGATGTAAAAGGCGAACTTCTCCAACTCAAGCAGAACCTGAACCAGATGGTGGACTCGCTCAACCTGTTTGCCGGCGAGGTAACCCGCGTGGCGCAGGAAGTGGGCACCGAAGGCCGTCTGGGCGGTCAGGCCTCCGTGCCCAGCGTCGCCGGCGTATGGAAGGACCTGACGGACAACGTAAACTACATGGCTAGTAACCTGACCAGCCAGGTACGAGACATTGCCAACGTCGCTACCGCAGTGGCCAAAGGCGACTTGACGCAGACGGTAACCGTCGATGTAAAAGGCGAATTCCTGCAGCTGAAGCAGAACCTGAACCAAATGGTGGCGTCCCTGAACCTGTTTGCCGGCGAGGTAACTCGTGTGGCGCAGGAGGTGGGAACGGAGGGTAAGCTCGGCGGCCAAGCATCGGTGCCGAACGTGGCCGGCGTGTGGAAAGCCCTCACCGACAACGTAAACGACATGGCTGCGGCTCTTACCTCGCAGGTGCGAGACATTGCCAACGTGGCAACCGCCGTAGCCCGCGGCGACTTGAGCCAGAAGATGACTGTGAACGTGAAGGGCGAAATCCTGGAGCTGAAGAACATCCTCAACCAGATGGTGGATTCGCTGAACATCTTCGGTGACGAAGTAACCCGGGTGGCCCGCGAAGTAGGTACGGAAGGTAAACTGGGCGGCCAGGCCGTCGTGCCCCGCGTTGGTGGAACCTGGAAGGAGCTAACTGACAACGTAAACACGATGGCCAGCAACCTGACGTCTCAGGTGCGGGACATTGCCAACGTAGCTACCGCTGTATCGAAAGGTGACCTTTCGCAGAAGATTACGGTAGATGTAAAGGGCGAACTATTAGACCTGAAGGACAACCTGAACCAGATGGTGGACTCGCTCAACATCTTCGCCGGCGAGGTAACCCGCGTGGCAAGGGAGGTGGGCACCGAGGGTATCCTGGGCGGCCAAGCCAACGTGCCCCGCGTAAGCGGCACCTGGAAGGACTTGACGGACAACGTGAATACGATGGCCTCGAACTTGACCTCGCAAATGCGCGACATTGCCAACGTGGCAACCGCGGTTGCGAAAGGCGACTTGAGCCAAAAAATTACGGTAAACGTGCGCGGTGAGCTGCTGCAGTTGAAGGAAAACCTCAACGAAATGGTGGACTCCCTGAACACCTTCGGTGATGAAGTAACCCGCGTGGCCCGCGAAGTAGGAACGGAAGGCAAGCTCGGCGGCCAAGCCAAAGTGCCCAACGTACGCGGCACCTGGAAGGACTTGACCGACAACGTAAATACGATGGCCAGCAACCTGACGTCTCAGGTACGGGACATTGCCAACGTGGCCACCGCTGTGTCGCGCGGCGACTTGAGCCAAAAAGTGTCGGTAAATGTCAACGGCGAGCTGCTCGACCTAAAAGACAACTTGAACCGAATGGTGGACTCCTTGAACATCTTCGCCGGCGAGGTAACCCGTGTGGCGCAGGAAGTAGGAACCGAAGGCAAGCTGGGTGGTCAGGCATCCGTACCCAGCGTAGCTGGCGTATGGAAAGAGCTCACCGACAACGTAAACTACATGGCCTCCAACCTCACTACGCAGGTGCGGGGCATTGTGAAAGTGGTGACGGCGGTATCGAAAGGTGACTTGACCCAGAAACTGACCCTGCAAGCCAAAGGCGAAGTAGCTGACCTGGCTGACACCATCAACCGAATGGTGGACGACCTCAACCGCCTCGCTTCGGAAGTTAGCCGCGTGGCAAAAGTGGCCGGGGTAGAAGGCAAGCTGACGGAACGCGCCACGGTAGGTGGCGTGTCGGGTTCGTGGAAAGAACTGGTGGACACACTGAACGCTCTGATTGAAAGCATTGCCTCGCCGGTACTGGAAGTATCTCGCGTGGTACGTGCTATCTCGGAAGGCGACTTGACCCAACGCGTAGAAGTGCCCACCACGGGCGACATTCTGGCCATGGCCAACGCGCTTAACCTTGCTGTTGAAAACCTGAACGAACTACTGGGCGAAATCAACGATTCGTCGCAGATTGTGGGTACGTCTTCGGAAGAAATGGCTGGTAAAGGCCAGGAAATGAGCCGCGTAACGGTCGATGTGGCTTTGGCCATGCAGCAAATGGCTGAAGGTGCCCAGAATCAGGCTTTGAAAACCGACCAGGCCTTTAAGCTGATTGAGGAAATCATGCAGGCCACCAAGGAAACCGCCAACAAGGCCGATGTAGTAAACAAATCGGCTATTCTAGGTGAACAAACCTCCCAGCTGGGCTTGAAAACGGTGGCGGAAGTGGTGAAAAACATGGAAGAAATATCCAGCGCCGCTTCCCAGACTTCGCGCACTATTGAAGTGTTGAGCACCCGGTCGGGAGAAATTAGCAAGTCGCTGGGTGTGATTACCGATATTGCCTCGCAAACCAACCTGCTGGCCCTGAACGCCGCCATCGAAGCGGCCCGCGCCGGAGAAGCCGGCCGTGGTTTTGCCGTTGTAGCTGAAGAAATCCGGAAGTTGGCCGAAGGCTCCCGCAAATCAGCCAACGAAATTGCTACGTTGGTAGAGGATGTGAAAAAAGATACTTCCTCGGCCGCAACCGCTATTTCGACCATGGAAAACCGGGTATTGAAAGGCAAGAACGCCACATTCGAAGCCAGCTCGGCCTTTAAAAACATTGCCACCAGCAGTGGCGAAACGCTCCGCACCTCGCGCGACATTCTCACGGCTACTGAGGTTCAGAAAACCTCGATTGGCGACGTGGTGAAGTACGTGGAAGAAGTAGTAGCCATTGCCGAGCAAACGGCAACCGGCACACAGCAAGTGGCCGGCACGGCCAAACAATTGTCGACGGCCATGCAGGAGCTGACCACCAGCTCGCAGCGCCTCACCGACATTGCCGACGACCTCCAGGCCGGTCTCGAAACCTTCCAGCTCAGCTCTTATGAGCCCGAGCCAGAGCCACTGCCCGTTCGGCGCGGTCCCAGTGCTCGTGATACGTACCGGGCCCGCGATTCTTACGCCACGGAGCCGCAGAACAGCATGGCTGCCCGCCGCGCCCAACGGCAAAGTGAAGCGGCGCCCGAACCTGTAGACAATAGCCGTCGCAATGGATTAGCACGGCGCAGTTCCCGTATTGAATCCGCAGCCCCTGCAGCTCCCACACGCCCCGAGCGGCGGATTCGCCCGGAGCGCGCCGAGTCCTCGGCTAAGGCAACGTCTCTTGCGCCAACGGCATCGCGGCCAGTTACCAGCCGTTCGGTTGCACCGGCTAAGCCGGCAGCTGCTAAGAATGGTAAGACCCAGCAAAACGGCCAAGCCGTTCCCGCTGCAACACCTAAATCGAAAGCCAAAGCCAAGTAATACAGGTAGTGGGTGCTTAGAAGTTTCGTTTTTCGAGATTCTAAGTACTCACTCCCAATTACTCCTTACTCAATACTGATTATTAAGTACATGGCCGAGATTGAACTCGCTTCGCCTACTCCCAAAGCCGAACGCATCAAACCCGCTGAGTTGGTGCAGCTCATCGTGTTTCGCTTGGGCGATGAGGACTATGGCATCCGCATCGAACAGGTGAAGGAAGTCACGGTGACGCCTGAGGTGGCACGCATGCCCAAGACCCCGCCTTTCATCAAAGGCATTGCTAACCTGCGCGGCGATATCATTGCCATCATTGACTTGGAAGAGCGTTTTCGGCTGCGGCCCGCGGGCCGTCCTTTGCCCGAGCGCTCCTATACCGTAGCAGTAGAAGCGGCCGACTACACATTGGGACTGATGGTCCGCGATGTGCCGAGGCCCTTTACATTGCCTCTCAGCCAGATTGAGCCAGCGCCCGAATTCGTGCAAGATTCCAGCACCCGGGACAAATACCTGGAAGGCATTGCCAAACTGCCCGAAGGCGGAATCATTATCGTGTTGGACATGCGTAAGGTGCTCACTCCGAGCGAAGTGATGCGGTTGCCCGGAAAAGGAGCATCTTCCTAGCCTGCTACCCGTACAACGCGGGGCTTGGCTGTGTAGCCCGGCCGTACATTCGATTTATCCCCATGTCACCCACCATTATGAATAAGCGCATTCTCATCGTCGACGACTCGTTCTACATGCGTACGATGCTCAAGAACATGCTCACCGATGCCGGCTACGAAGTAGTAGGGGAAGCGGCCAATGGCGCCCAAGCCCTGGAAATGGCAACGTCTACCGCTCCCGACCTCATTACGCTCGACGTCATTCTGCCCGATAACACCGGCCTTGACGTACTCAAGAGCCTTCGGCAGATTCAGCCATCGGCCAAAGTGGTGATGTGCAGCGCCGTAGGGCAGGAAGTTATTGTGAACGAAGCCATCGAAAACGGTGCGTTAGCTTACATTGTAAAGCCGTTCTCGGAAGAGAAAGTATTGGAAATCGTAGGAGCTGCGTTGCAAAACGACGCCACCGAACAAACCGCGTAAGGTGCAGGCTCAACCGTTCGTATCAGTGCCGCTATTCCTCGAAGTCGAGGGGGCGTGTGTATGCGCAACGGATTTGGGGATGGTCGACTTAACGTGCCTTGGCCAATGAAAACGCGCGACCAGGAATATCGGGAGCTGTTTATGGCCGAAGCACTGGAGTATTACGACTCCATGAGCCGGCACCTGAGCGAGTTGGAAAACAATCCCAACGCCGGCCCGGCCCTCAACGAGCTGTTCCGGCTCATGCACAACCTGAAGGCCAATGCCCGGGCTATGGGTTTCACCGACTTGGGCGAAGTAGCCCACCACCTTGAAACGCTCTTTGGGCTGATTCGGGACAAGGAACGCACGTTTAGTGGGGTGCTTATTCGGGTAGTCTTTGCCGGGGTCGATGCCTTGGGCAACATGATTCGGGCAGTGGGGGCTAATCAGCCCATGCCTGAGGTTTCGGGCTTGCTCGATAATCTCGACCGCCTCGTGCGGGGCGAAGCTCCTTTGCTGGAAGAGATTGAAGCCCCTGAGACCGAAGAGGAATCCAACCGGAAAATGGAGCTGTCTGACTTGGTGTATATCCAGGTTAAAAAGCTTGATAATCTGTTGAATCTGGTAGGGGAGTTGGTGATTGACCGCGACCGTATTATGACGCTGGCCCAAGAAATTGACAACCCGGCGTTGCTGGCAACGGCTCAGCACCTGTTCCGCATCTCCGACGATTTGCAGTACAGCGTGATGGATGCCCGCTTGGTGGGCGTGGGGGTGCTGCTGAACAAGTTTCCCCGCGTGGTGCGCGACGTAGCGAGTGCCGAGGACAAACAGGTGGAATTGACGATGAGCGGTCAGGACGTTCAGATTGACCGGAACATTCTGCAAATCATCACCGATGCCTTGTTGCACTTGGTGCGCAATGCAGTAAGCCACGGCCTCGAAACCACCGAGCAGCGGCTGCAGGCAGGCAAGCCCGCCGTGGGACAACTCACGCTTTCGGCACTTACCGAGCGCGACGATGTGCTGATTCAGGTGCGGGACGACGGCCGCGGCATCAATACCGAAGCGGTCCGTCGCAAAGCCATCGAGCGCGGCCTGACGACGGCCAAAGCCGCCGCCGCCTTGCCGGAACAGGCCATTTGGTCCTTCCTGTTTGAGCCCGGTTTCTCAATGGCCGATAAAGTCACCGACATTTCGGGCCGCGGGGTGGGGCTGGATGTGGTGAAGCTGGCATTGGATTCTTTAGGCGGTCAGCTACGGGTCGAATCCCAACTGGGCAAGGGAACCACCTTTACCTTGGTGCTCCCAACTTCAATTGCCGTGAAAGGCGCCCTGCTGGTGGAGGTAGACGAGCGGCCATATGCCGTTCCGTTGCTGCACACCGATACGGTGCTGGCTTTGCATCCCGGCCAGATATCAGTAGTTGGTGGGGTGCTGGTCACCCATTTCCACGAGGAAGCCGTGCCGCTGGTTCCGCTACGCCAACTGCTGTATGAAGAAGGCGACGAGCCATTGCCGTTCGCCACCAAAACCGATATGAATGGGCCCCAGCACGTGTTGGTGGTCAACTACAACAACCGCCGCTTGGGCTTGCTGGTGGACCGGTTCATGCGCCAGCAGAACATTGTCATCAAGCCGCTGAGCAAGCCATTGGATACCATTGACCTGTTTGGGGGAGTCACCCTGCTCGGGAGCGGACAAGTCTGCCTGGTGCTCGACGTGCCCGCCCTTACCCGTCTGTTTTTAAACAAACGGCCGTAATCTCTTTCTTCAACCCCAGTACTCGCAACTGCACTTCCCCTATTTTGTACGTTATGGATTTATCGATGACTGATTTAGAGCGTGATATAATCCGCGAGATTTTGAACATTGGCTTGGCGCGCGCCGCCGACTCGTTCGCCGTTATTGCCCAGGAACGGGTGCTTTTGGAAGTGCCGAACATTGATTTGTTGGACAGCGACGATATTCTGGTAAGAGTGCGCGAGTACCAGTCGAGGCACGTTCCCATTCAATCCGATATTCGGGGGGATTTCAACGGCACTACGCTGATGTTTTTCTCGGGGCAGCACATTCAGCGGCTCTCGCGCGTTTGCCTGCGCATGCAGACGACGGAATCGCTGGAAGTGAACGAGTTGCAGGAGTCCTTGCTGCTCGAAATCAGCAATATCATCACCGGGGCCCTGGTCACGCAGTTGGCCAATATTCTGAAAGCGAATATTTACGGCGCACCCCCCGTTGCTCCGCATGGCGATGTGGCCGATATCATGCAGGCCCTATTGCCTGAGCAGCAATTGCAGCCACTTATTTTTTCGGTTATTACCCAGTTCTCGGACAAGGACAACATGGTGGAACTGCCCTTGATGTTATTCTTTGACCGTGACACGTTTACCAAAATTCTGGAGATAATTCGCAGCTACGATTTCCTAGGCAGCCAGATGTCGGCTTAGAAAATCATTCGCCTGTTAGTTACTTTTTTTGAACGTCATGCTGCGTGGTTCGCTTCATGACGTTCTTTCTTTACCATAGTGTATAGCCCAGGCTTTTAGCTGCTGGCAACTTTGGTTTTCTGTTCATCCACAAGCAATTCATAATGCCTAAATCTGAAGCCGCATTGGCCCAAAAAATAGCTTCTTTCGACCCCAATGCTCCCGGAGATGCCGCGGGCGGCCTTTTCGGCCTGCCTTTCACACCCGAGGAAGCGCGGGTAGTGGTAGTGCCCGTGCCGTGGGAGGTTACCGTGAGCTACCGGGCCGGCACGGCCAAAGGCCCGGCAGCCATCCACGAAGCGTCGCTGCAGGTGGACTTGTACGACCCGGACCTGCCCGATGCCTGGAAGCTCGGCTTGGCCATGGAGGAAGAAGACGAAACCATCGCCGCTGTTAGCAACAAATTGCGTCCCCTCGCGGCCGATTACATCAACTGGATTGAGGACGGCCAACCCGAAGCGGGCCTGGGCAAGCACGGTGGAGTGCCCGCCCAGGTCACCGCAGAAGGCACCAAGATGGTGCAGTGGCTCAAAGAAAAAACCGGCGCTCTGCTCGACCAAGGCAAAGGGGTGGTGGTACTGGGCGGCGACCACAGCACGCCCCTTGGCTACCTGCACGCGCTGGCCGAGCGGAACGAGGAATTTGCCATTCTCCAGTTCGACGCACACTGCGATTTGCGTCCGGCTTACGAAGGCTTCAAATATTCGCATGCCAGCATCATGCACAATGCCTTGGAGTTGCCTCAGGTCAAGAAACTCGTGCAGGTAGGCATCCGCGACATGTGCCAGCAAGAAGCCGAGTACATTGCCACTTCCAATGGCCGGGTTGCCCTGTTCAGCCAGCGCTTTTTAAGCGAGGAAAAATTCGCCAAAAAATCCTGGAAGAAGGTCTGCGGCAAAATCATCGCGCAGCTGCCCCCCAAAGTGTACATCAGCTTCGATATTGACGGGCTGGACCCCAAGCTGTGCCCCGGCACCGGCACGCCCGTGCCCGGCGGCTTGGAGTTCGAAGAAGCCACTTATTTGATTCGCTCCATCGTGCGCGCCGGCATCACCATCATCGGTTGCGACCTCAACGAGGTGGCGCCCGGCGATACGGACTGGAACGGCATTGTGGGCGCCCGCCTGCTCTACCAACTTTGCAATTGGATGGCCGTATCCCAAGGCCGCCTCGTTGCCAAGGGCATGGAGGTAGCCGAATAACTTCTTTCACTTCAACTCATTGTTCCATGCTTGGCTTCATTCTTAAATTTATTCTGACCGCATTATTGGTATACGGCCTGAGCATGGTGCTGCCGGGCGTGGTGCTTAGCGGCTTTGGTAGTGCGGCCATTCTGGTGCTCGTGCTTGGCCTGCTCAATGCGGTAGTGAAGCCGATTCTCAAAATTCTGGGGTTCCCCATCACGGTGCTCACCCTGGGGTTGTTTCTATTGGTTATCAACGTTATAATCGTAAAGTTGGCTGACTTCCTGATGAGCAGCTTCGACGTTCACGGCCTCCTCAACGCATTGCTTTTCAGCATTGCGTTATCCATCGTCAATGCCGTGGTTGACTTGGTAGTTGACTAGACGATAACCGAAAGACCAACCGGGAAGCCCCCATGCTGCGCCTTTACGGGGCAGTATGGGGGCTTTGTCGTTTTCGTACAACACTGGTATCAGGCTAGGCGACGGCGCCACCGTTTTACCGCCCACCAAGCGGCGCTACCGAGCAGCAGGAACGGCCAGATGGCCACCACGCCAATCAGCACGCTGGTAATAAGCGTCCAGCCGGTGTAAAAGGAATCGACCAGCCGGCTGCTGAACGAGACGACGGGCGCATCGGGGATGGGCTGGGCCAGCGGCTGGTAGCACACCAGCGAGATGGTGGAGTAGGCCACTTCGTCGTTCAGCGTTTTGATGCGACTTTCGGTGCTTTCGATTTCCTCGCGCACTTCGCCAATTTTCTGCTCTACTTCCAGCACGTCGCTGATTTTTTTGGCGCGGGCCAGCAGGGCAATGTAGCGCTGCTCAACGATGCGTTTGGTGCGCAGGCGGGCGGCAATGTCGGCGTGTTGTGCTGTTACGTCGTCGGTTGTCAGCTTCTTCTCCTCCACGGTACCCAGGTTGCCCAAAGCTGCCATCATGGCTCGAAAGCGGGAGGGAAGCACCCGGATGGTCATGGCCTGGCGCCATTCTTCCTCTTCCCGTACTTCATTAGCAGCGCTCAAAAACCCACCATTGCGCTGCACCAAGCTGTCTAGGCGCTTGCTTGCCTGCGGCAAATTTTCCACTTTCAGCCGTAAATCGGCGTGGTAGATGAGTAGCCGGGCGGGCGCAACTACGGCTGCCGTAGGTGTGGCCAATGTGGGCCCCGGCATGCCTTCGTTTAATTCTTTGTCGGCCTCCATGCTAGGCGGAGGCGCGTTCATCATCATTTCCTTGGCAGGCACTGCGATAGCACTTTTTTCTTCGTTGGCGCGGCTGCAGCTGCTCAAAAGCGCTGCTAGCCCAAGGAGAATTCCCAGGGTGTACTTCATGATTCATCGGTGGTAAGGTGAAATCTGAAACAGAAGCTGCGCAGCTACTTTTATCCCAACGCACAAGCAGAAGTAACCCGTACACCCGTAAATAAAAATGCCCGGCTCAGGAGCCGGGCATTTTTAAAATGACGCAATAACCGGCTTAGAGGCGCCGAATATCCGCGCCCAACGCATTCAACCGCTGGTCGATAAACTGGTAGCCGCGGTCAATCTGCTCCACATTGAGAATGGTGCTGGTGCCATCGGCGGAAAGAGCGGCAATGAGCAGGGCTACACCCGCTCGAATATCGGGGGAAGTCATGGTAATGCCGTGCAACTGCTTCGTTTGGTCGAGGCCAATGACGGTAGCGCGGTGCGGGTCGCAGAGGATAATTTGGGCGCCCATGTCGATGAGCTTATCCACGAAGAACAGGCGGCTCTCAAACATTTTCTGGTGAATGAGCACCGTGCCCTTGGCCTGGCAGGCTACTACCAGCACAATGCTGAGCAAGTCGGGCGTGAATCCCGGCCAGGTGTGGTCGCTCACCGTCAGAATGGAACCGTCCAAGTACGTGGCGATTTCATAATGTGGCTGGGCAGGAATGTGGATGTCATCGCCTCGGAATTCAATCTGAATGCCCAGCTTGCGGAAAGTATCCGGAATGAGGCCCAGCTCCGGAATCTGGCAGTCTTTGATGGTGATTTCGGAACCCGTCATGGCTGCGAGGCCGATGAACGAACCAATTTCAATCATGTCTGGTAGCATGCGGTGCTCGGTGCCGCCGAGGCTTTGTACGCCTTCGATGGTGAGCAGATTCGAACCGATGCCTTGGATGTTGGCGCCCATGCGCACAAGCATGCGGCAGAGTTGCTGCAAGTAGGGCTCGCAGGCAGCGTTGTAGATGGTGGTGGTGCCTTCGGCCAGCACAGCGGCCATCAGGATATTGGCGGTGCCGGTTACCGACGCTTCGTCGAGCAGCATGTGGGTGCCTTTTAGCTTGCCCTCCACTTTGATGCGGTAGAAATCCAGGCCTTCCAAGGTGAGTTTGCCGCCAAGCTTTTCTAAGCCTAAAAAGTGGGTATCCATCGGCCGACGACCAATTTTATCACCGCCCGGCTTGGGCAGCTGGCAACGGCCGTAGCGCCCGAGCATGGGCCCCAAAATCATGACCGAACCCCGCAAAGAGCCCGCTTGCGCCACAAATTCCGGCGTATCCATGTAGTCGAGGTTGACGTTCTCGGCCTGAAAAATGTACGTGTCGGTAGCCAGCTTGCCCACTTTCACGCCCAAGTCGCGCAGCAGCTCAATGAGCTTATTGACGTCGCGGATATCCGGGATGTTGCTGATAGTAACCGGCTCGGACGTCAGCAATACTGCGCAGAGTATTTGGAGGGCTTCGTTTTTGGCGCCCTGGGGCGTGATGTCACCGCGTAAGGCTTTGCCGCCGCGTACTTCAAATGCTGCCATTTGTCTTGGTTTAAAAGTCTGTCATCCTGAGCGCAGCGAAGGACCTCATCACCCGTGAACGAAGAGCCGTTCAACGGTGATGAGGTCCTTCGCTGCGCTCAGGATGACAATGAGGAATGTTATTGAGGCGGCTGTTGGGGCTCTTGGCGGCCTTTTTTTCGTTTTTTGCCGCCCTTGTTACCGAAGCTATTATTGCGCCCTTCGCGGTTGTCGCGGCCATCGCGCCGGTCGCGGCCTTCGCGTTGCTGGGGCTGCGGTACGATGAAAGCAGGCGTGCGGCCCGTGCCAGCTGGCATCTCAAATAGGTTTTCGCTATCCACTACGGCCGGGTCGAGCTTCAGCTGACCGCCCGACAGCTCACCCAAATGGCGCAGGATAGTTACATCCTTCGCGTTTTCCTTGTTGTGCTGGCGGTACAAGAACTTCATGGTTCTGCCAATTTGCACGGTCGCCTGCTCGCGCTCGGCCGCATCTTCAATCGTGATGGCCTTCGCAATGAGGGCTTCGACAGCAGCGCCGTACGCGCGCAATTTGGGGCCCTGACGCGGGTAGGGGACGCGGGTTGGCTTCTCGGTGCGCACCGTGAGGCTGCGCAATGCCACGGGTGCTTCCAGGGCTACGTCTTCGCCGGCCATGGCGTGGAGGTGGTTCCAGAGGCGGGTCTGCACCTCGGGCAACTCGCGCAATGCGGGTTGCAGGCGCAGCATGAGCTGCACAATTTGACTGGCCCGCTTGGTGCGCTCGGCCACGTCTTCAATCTGGGCCAAGCCCTGGATGAGCTGGTAAGTGCTGTGCCCGTATTCGCGCACCAGCAGTTGCAGGTGGAAGGGCAGGGTGGTGAGGTCAGTCATAGTTTATAAAAAGAGGCCGCTCGGGGCGGGACTCAGGCCAAAGATAGGGCCTAGTGTTGAGGCAGCGGGTTTTGGGTTGAACGCCTTAAAGGTGTAGCGCCTTTTGTCCTCCTAAGCGCCGCGAAGGACCTTCTCACCAGTGAACAGTTCTAACTTGAGAAGGTCCTTCGCTACGCTCAGGAGGACAAAATGCTTAATGCAACCGCAGCTTGGCAAAACTCAGCAGCAGCACTTTTTCGCCCACTTCCTCAAACTGAATAGTAGCTTTGGTGGTGCCTTGCTGGGTTTCGAGCTGGCTCACCACGCCGAAGCCGAACTTGGCGTGCTCCACGCGTTGCCCGCTTTGCAGATTGGATGTGTCAGAAGGCGTAAAATCAGCGGGCGGTACATATTTAGTGGCTTGCACCTTGCGCGGGGCCGTCGGAATCAGGTTCGAGCGGCGCTCAAACACGTGCTGAAACGGCGACTCGCCCGAACCCGGCCCGGCCGCAAATTTGAAGTTGACGTACTGCGGGTCAATTTCGTCGAGAAAGCGGCTTTTCTCGCAGCTGCGCAGGTTGCCCCACTGGTAGCGCGAGGTGGCGTAGCTGAGCGTTAGCTTTTTCTCGGCCCGGGTGATGGCCACGTAAAACAGCCGGCGCTCCTCCTCCAAATCGGCCCGCGAAGTAATCATCATCTGGCTCGGGAAGAGGTTTTCCTCCATGCCCACAATGTACACGTTGCGAAATTCCAAGCCCTTGGCTGAGTGGATGGTCATCAGCGTTACGGCTTCGCCTTCCTGCGCCGCGTCTTTCAGGTCCGAATCCGTCACGAGGGCAATGTCCTGCAGGAATGCGCCGAGACTTTTGTCTTCGCGCTCCGGGTCGTCCACGTATTCCTTGATGCCGTTGAGCAGCTCCTGCATGTTTTCATAGCGGGAGAGGCCCTCAATGCTTTTGTCGGCATACAATTCCTCCAGCATGCCGGAGTTCTTGGCAATGAACTTGGCAGCTTCAAAGGCATCTTCCTTGGCCGCCACTACCATGTAGCTCTTTATTTTCTCGGCAAATCCCACCACCGGATTCGACACCCGTGCGGCCAGGAATTGGTCAGCGTTGGCCACCACTTCCCACAGGGTGTGGTTGTGCTCGTCGGCCGTGGTAATGAGTTTGCTGATGGTGGTGTCGCCGATGCCGCGCTTCGGGTAATTGATTACCCGCCGAATGGCTTGCTCGTCATTCTGGTTGACGGTGAGGCGCAGATAAGCCACCAAATCCTTGATTTCCTTGCGCTGATAAAACGACAGGCCACCAACGATTTTATATTTTATATTTAATTTCCGCAGCGACTCCTCCATCGCGCGGCTTTGCGCGTTGGTGCGGTAGAGAATGGCAAAATTGTCGTAGGACAAATGGCCGTTCATCTTGTCCTCGAAGATGGAGGCGGCCACCAATTTGCCCTCCTCGTTGTCGGAAGCGGCTTTCAGGACTTCAATCAGCGTGCCGTCCTCGTTCTCCGAAAAAACGTCCTTGCGCAATTGCGCCTGGTTGTTTTTAATGACCGAATTAGCGGCCCACACGATATTCTTGGTGGAGCGATAATTCTGCTCCAGCTTAAATACCTGCAATTCCGGGTAGTCTTTCTCAAAATTGAGAATGTTGGTAATATCCGCGCCCCGGAAGGCGTAGATGCTTTGCGCATCGTCGCCCACCACGCAGATATTCCGCTCTTTAGCCGCCAGTTTGCGGGTAATTAAATACTGCGAATAGTTGGTGTCCTGGTACTCGTCCACCATCACGAACCGGAACATATTCTGGTACTTATTCAGAATATCGACGTGGTCTTTAAACAGCACGTTGGTGTTGAAAAGCAGGTCGTCGAAGTCCATGGCACCGGCCTTGAAGCAGCGCTGCTGGTACTGCTGGTAGAGCACGCCGATTTTTGGCCGGAGCGCCGCCTCGTCGTCGGCCTTGATGGCAGCGTCGTTCAGGTACTGATTAACTGAAATCAGCTTGTTTTTAGCCGCCGAAATGCGGCCGAGTACCAAACTGGGCTTGTAGAGCTTATCGTCCAGCTCCAGCTCTTTCACAATCTGGCCAATCAGGGTTTTCGAATCCTGGGTGTCGTAGATGGTGAAGCTGCGCGGGTAGCCAATTTTATCGGCCTCTGAGCGCAGAATTTTGGCGAACACCGAGTGAAAGGTGCCCATCCAGAGGTTGCGGGCGGCGGGGCCGACCACCTTCTCCACACGGGCACGCATCTCCTTGGCAGCCTTGTTGGTGAAGGTGAGGGCGAGGATGTTGAACGGGTCAACGCCCTTTTCCAACAGGTTGGCGATGCGGTAGGTGAGCACCCGGGTTTTGCCCGAGCCGGCACCGGCGATAATCATGCACGGGCCTTCGGTTTGCATCACCGCGGCGGCCTGCGAGCCATTCAGGAGGGATAAATAATCTAGTGCCATCTGCGAATTAAGCCGCCTTTTGGGCGGTTGACAAAGATACGGCCCACGGGGTAGGGGGCCCAATGAATTTCTGGCCCCGTTGCCGGGGTTATCTTTGTACTAATGATTATTATTCAAGAAACGGTCATCTCCGACGACATCGCCGACAACTTTTTCGTCTGCAACCTCGAAGCCTGCAAAGGCGCCTGCTGCGTGGAGGGCGACCTCGGCGCGCCGCTCGAAGAACCCGAATTGAAAATTCTGGAGCAGGAATACGCCAACATCAAACCCTTCCTCACCGATGCGGGCCGTGCGGCCATCGAGGCCCAGGGCCTTTACATCAAGGACTGGGAGGGCGACTTCAGTACAACAACGATTGACGACAAGGAGTGCGCCTATGCGCTCTACGACGAGCGCGGCATCCTCAAATGCGGCATCGAGCAGGCCTATCTGGCCGGCGCCACCACGTTCAAAAAACCCATCAGCTGCCACCTGTACCCAATCCGCATCACCAAATACGACGGGTTCGATGCCCTGAACTATGACCGGTGGGGAATCTGCAATCCAGCCTGCTCTTTTGGCAGCACGCTGGGGGTGAAGGTGTACCAGTTTCTGAAAGACCCGCTCATCCGCAAATACGGTGAAGGTTGGTACGGCGAGTTGGTGCGGGAAATTGAGAACCCGACTCCGGGGAAAAAATAGAAAAGCACAGAAAAAGAACGTCATGCTGAGCGTAGCCGAAGCATCTCGCGTGCAGTCACTAATCCTAATGATTGAGTTTACTGCACCACGCGAGATGCTTCGGCTACGCTCAGCATGACGTTTTTGTGTTTTTAGGACGGCAAGTTATTACGCCTCTTTCACTACAATCTTCTCGATTTCGTCGTTGGCCTGAATCTGGTCGATAACCTCAACGCCTTCGACCACTTTGCCGAACACGGTGTGCACGCGGTCGAGGTGGGCGGTGTTCTGGCGGTCGTGCACCACAAAGAACTGCGAGCCCCCGGTGTTTTTGCCGGCGTGGGCCATGCTGAGGGCGCCGCGCTCGTGGTATTGGTTGTTGCCGCTGGTTTCGCAGTCGATTTTGTAGCCGGGGCCACCGGTGCCGGGCACGCCTTTGGCGCCGGCGCGGGTGTTGGGGCAGCCGCCCTGAATCACGAAATTCGGAATCACGCGGTGGAATTTCAGGCCGTCGTAATAGCCTTTTTCGGCCAAATCGATGAAGTTCTTAACGGTTTTAGGTGCGTCCTGCTCGTAGAACTCAACCTTCATTACACCCTTTTTGGTGTGGATTTCTGCAGTTTTCATATATCGCGGATTTAGCGAGTGAAACGGTTCAACCGTAAACACGGTGGTGCTTACCTAACGACGAAGGTAAGAATTCGGTTGGGGTGCCGAAACATCCAAAGGGGTTTCCTACTTCGTAAGCTCGACGGCCTCATTGGCTTAAGTACACCTAACCATTTTTTCACAATACCCATTCACCACACCCTTTTCATGAAAAAGCAATTTGCTCCCCTGTTGGCTGCCCTGGCCACCTCGCTCATGCTAGCTAGCTGCAGCTCCGAGACCACCACCACCGAAACGGCCACCACGACTGCAAACCCTGCTGATTCGGTTGCTGCCATGGCTGGTGACTCGGCCCGCATGGCCAAGCCCGAAGGCGTAATGGTTGACGGTGTGGCCATGACGGCTGACAAAAACATTGTTGAAAATGCGCTCGGTGCCAAAAGCGTAAGCACCTTGGTGTCGGCTGTGAAAGCAGCTGGCCTCGTTGAAACCCTGAGCGGCCCCGGTCCCTTCACCGTCTTCGCACCCACCAACGCCGCCTTCGACAAACTTCCCCAAGGCGCTGTTGCTGGCCTGATGGACCCCGCTAGCAAGGCCAAGCTGGCCGGCGTGCTCACCTACCACGTAATCCCCGGCCGTTTAGTGGCCGCCGACTTGAAAGACGGCCAAGAGCTGACCACCGTAAATGGTGAGAAGCTCCGCATTACCGTAAAAGACGGTGCGGTGATGGTAGGTAATGGCAAAGATGCTCCGGCTACCGTCCAAATCGCCGACGTGATTTCGAGCAATGGCGTGACCCACGTAATCGACGGTGTGATTCTGCCCGCTGCCAAGTAAGACAGCATCTAATGCGTAAAAAAGCCCCGCTGGTTTTACCAGCGGGGCTTTTTCGTTGACCCTAAAAGTGGTTAGTGTCGGTTGTCCTCGCCGGCCAGCATGCTGAGGTAGCTATCGTAGCGGGGCAGGGCAATGCGGCCTTGGTCTACGGCCTCGCGCACCGCACAGCCGGGCTCGTGCGTGTGCTGGCAGTTGTGGTAGCGGCACTGATTGAGCAAGGCGCGCATTTCGGGGAAATAGCCCGCCAGTTCGGCCGGCGGCATGTCCACAAGGCCAAGTTCTTTGATGCCCGGCGTATCAATAATATGGGTGCCAGGGCGCACCTCCAGCATTTCGGCGAAAGTAGTGGTGTGCACCCCTTTATCAGAAAATTCGCTGATTTCGGCTGTCTTCAGGTCCAAATCAGGAACCAGGGCATTGATGAGCGTGCTTTTGCCCACACCGGAGTGGCCTGCCAACAGGCTCACTTTGCCTTCGAGCAGCTGGTCAATTTCGGCCACGCCCTCGCCGGTGGTGGCGGCGCACGTGCGGCTGGGGTAGCCCAGGCTGGCGTACATGCCCGCTATTTCGGCTTGGTACTCGAAGCCGTCGGCGTCGTAGAGGTCAGTTTTGTTGAAGAGCAGGGTGACAGGAATGTGGTAGGCCTCGGCTGTAACCAAAAACCGGTCGATAAACCCAAACGAGGTGGCCGGTGACACGAGCGTGACGACCAGTAGCGCCTGGTCCAGATTGGCGGCTACGATGTGTACGTGGCCGGTTTTGTGCACCGAGCGCCGCACGATGTAGTTGCGGCGTGGCACTATGTGGGAAATAACCGCGGCGCCCTCCGCCTGCACCTCGACGGTGAATTCCACATGGTCGCCCACGGCGAGCGGATTGCTGGCTTTCAGGCCTTTAATCTTGAATTTGCCCCGCAGGCGGCAACGGTAGAGCTGGCCAGTTTCGGTGCCACGCACCACGTACCACGAGCCCGTGGACTTGACGACGGTGCCGTGGAGCAGGGCGTTTGGGGTAGCTAAAGCGGAGGGTTCGGAATTCATGAGGCGGAAAGACCGGGCAAAGCGGCCATAATGGTGCGGGTGGCGCCGGCTTGCCCGTGAACGTAATCTAGCATTTGGTCTTGAATACGTAAACGGCGCTTTTCATCCTCCCACAGCGGGGCAAAATGATGCGATAATTCGTTGGCATCGGAAACGGAAAACGCCAGCCCTCGCTCCAATAAATCAACCGCTTCCTGAAACTTGCGATAATTAGGCCCAAAAAATAACGGTAAGCCGAATGCCGCCGCTTCTAAGGTGTTGTGGAGCCCCTTGCCGAAAGCTCCTCCGATATAGGCGTAGTGGCCATACCGGTAAAGCTGACTCAAGAGCCCAATGTTATCTATTAATAAGATGGAAGCGCTGTGCAAAAGTTCTGGCGTTGCTTTCGAGTACCGGACTACTTTGCCCGGCCAGTTCAACTCAACTGTTTTCAGCGTTGCTTCGTCGATTTCGTGGGTGGCCATGATGATTCGCAAACGACCAGCATAATCGCGCATTAGGGGCGTCAAAGCGGGCAAATCTTCGGGCCAGATGCTGCCGGCCACTAACACGGGCACCCCATCTGCCACAAAAGTCTCGATATTGGGCAACTGCCGCAATGGAGCCGCAGCGGTGGCCACCACAGTATCGAATCGGGTATCGCCAGCCACGCTCACCTGTGTAATTCCGATGGTCCGAAGCAGTTGGGCAGCCGATTCGTTCTGCGTGAAAATGTGGGCGAACTTCCTGAGTATGCTCCGGAAAAACCCGCCCCAGGGCTTGAAGAAAATCTGGTCGGGCCGGAAAATTGCGGATACCACAATTGAGGGAATACCGCGCCGTTGAGCCTCGTTCAGGAAGTGGTACCAGAACTCATACTTCACAAAAACCACGAGCCGCGGCTGGACGGCATCGAAAAAGGCCTGCGCATTGCGCTGGGTGTCGAGTGGCAAGTAGAAAATATAGTCTGCTCCGGGCCAGTTTTTCCGGATTTCGTAGCCTGAGGGCGAATAGAACGTCAGGACCAGTTTGGTGCCGGGATAAGCTTGGCGGTAGGCTTCCAGCAACGGCCGGCCCTGCTCGAACTCACCGAGCGAGGCACAGTGGAACCACACGCGGGGCGCGGGGTCCGAACCAATGGTTTGGCGGATGTGGGCAAGCAGCCCGCGGCGCCCGGCCACCCAAGCCGCCGCTCTGGGCACGAAGGGCGCCACCAGGCGCAGCAGCAAGCCATAGAGGCCTAAGACAATGTTATACAGAAATAGCAAGCCCCAAAATTACGCCATGGCAGCCCAGCGCGCGCCAGCAGAACGGTTTAATTCGTGTCCGCTTGCCAATCTACGGGGCAAGCCTCGCCGTTTTTCTCGTAGAACTGCAGCGCATCTACCATGCGCAGGGCCTCATTTATGCTGCGGCCCAAGGGCCGGTCGTTCACCAACTGGTGCCGCACAATGCCGTCTTTATCAATCAGAAAAAGGCCACGGTAAGCCATCGGCGACCCCGTATAGGTCATCTCGCCCTGCTCGTTGTAGTCGTAGTGGCCACCTAGTACGTCGTAGTTCGCCGAAACCGTTTTGGTAGCATCAGCCACCAGCGGGTACTTCACACCGGCAATGCCGCCTTTGTCGCGGGGCTTCAGCTGCCAAGCCAAGTGCGCGTATTGCGAATCGGTGGAGCAGCCCACTACCGCCACGCCTCGGCGCTCAAATTCCTCAATTCGGTCTTGAAAAGCGAGGATTTCGGTGGGGCAGATGAGGCTGAAATCGGAAGGGTAGAAGTAGAACAAGACGTGCTTTTTGCCCAAATAGCGGTCCAGTGAAAAATCCTCTTCGAAGGTGCCGTCGATGACGGCGGTGGCTTTAAAGGAAGGGGCACGCTTGCCCACGAGAACTGCCATGGTAGGAAATTAAAAAAAAAGTTAGAAGTTGGGTGTTAAACGCAAACCACCAAAAGGGTTCTGCTTTTTAGTGCCTACTGCCGACTTTTTTTACTTAGCGTCCCTTGAATTCCGGCTTGCGTTTTTCCACAAACGCGGCCATGCCTTCCTTCTGGTCTTCCGAAGCGAAGGTGAGGTAGAAGTTCTTGCGTTCGAAATGCAGCCCTTCGTCCAGATGGGTTTCGAACGCCCGGTTTACCGATTCCTTAGCCAGCCGGGCGGCTACCGGCGACATGGCCGCAATGCTAGCGGCCAGCCGGTAGGCTTCCTCTAAGTATTGCCCCACTGGCACCACGCGGTTTACTAAACCCACGCGGTGCGCTTCCTGGGCCGAGATGAACTCGCCGGTAAGCACCATTTCCATGGCCTTGGCTTTGCCCACGGCGCGGGTGAGGCGCTGCGTGCCACCCGCGCCTGGCATGGTGCCGATGCGAATTTCGGGCTGGCCAAACTGCGCCGTTTCCGAAGCCACCAGCATGTCGCAAGTCATGGCCAACTCGCAGCCGCCACCTAAGGCAAACCCCGAAACAGCGCCAATCAGCGGCTTGCGGAACTTGCGAATCTGGTCCCAAGTGCTGAACTGGTCGGTAATGAGCATGTCGATGGCCGTCTTGCCGGCCATTTGCTTGATGTCGGCCCCGGCCGCAAAAGCACGCTCGTTGCCTGTGATGATGACCACGCGCACGGCTTCGTCCTCGTCCAAGGCTTTGAGTGCGTCGCGAATTTCCAGCATCAGCTGCAGATTCAACGCATTCAGCTCCTTTGGGCGGTTCAGTTGGATAAGAGCCACGCCGGGCCGGGCCTGGGGGGTAACGAGGATGAATTCCATGGGAGAGTAGTGAGTGAGGCGCAACGAGCGGTGGGGAGTTATTGGCAGACGAATTGGAAGGTATTGCGCGTGCGCTGCTCCAGCAGCAGGCGTTTGCCTTCGGTAAGTTGCTTGATGCTGGCCGTGTCGTAGTTCTTGATGGTAAAGAGCGTCAAGCCGGTGTTGTAGTGCAGAGTGAACTGCTCGCGCAGGATATCGAGTAACTGATTGACTCGGCGCTCCGAAAAATCGGTACACACCGAAAAGCTGATGGCCGAGTTTTGCATGACGTTGATTTTAAGCTTGGCTTGGGCCAAAGCGCCAAAAATCACCTCCAGGTTTTCCTCCGATATAAAGGCAAAGTCCTTGCTCTCGAAAGAAAGCAGGCATTGGTCCGGCTTACAGATGAAGGCCGGAGCTAACGCCGGGTGCTGGCAGTCGTGAATAAGCGTGCCCGGCGCTTCAGGGTCTACAAAAGACTTCACGCGCAGCGGAATGCCACGGTCAGCCAGCGGTTTCAGGGTTTTGGGGTGAATAACCGAGGCGCCGTAATACGCCATTTCAATGGTTTCGCGGTAGCTGATTTCCGGGTAGCGCACCGTATTGGGGAAGAGCTTGGGGTCGGCGTTGAGCAGGCCGGCTACGTCTTTCCAGATGGTGACGCTTTCTGCTCGCAGGCAATAAGCCAATATTGCGGCCGTATAGTCGGAGCCTTCCCGGCCCAGGGTGGTGGTGCGGCCGTCGGCCGTGCCTCCGAGGAATCCCTGCGTGACCACATTTATTGGCCCCGCCGCTAGTTCTGCAGTCAGCACTTGCTGGGTGTTCTGTTCGCTGCTGGCCCAGTCAACGCGGCCTTCACGCCAGTTTTCATCGGTTTTAATCAGAGTACGGCAGTCAACCCACTGGCCGCCTACTACATCTGCAACGATGCGCGTGGCCAGCAGCTCGCCATAGCAGATAGTTTGGTCGTATTGCCAATCGTAGTCCTCTCGCGGATTAATGGAAGCGAGCTGTTGGGCTAATGCCGCCAACAACTCCTCTACATCCTTGCCGGCCGTAGTTATTTCGCTGTCCAGATTCCTGATTACCTGCCGATGGTAGTCAGTCAGGG
Organism: Hymenobacter jeongseonensis; assembly: GCF_015694725.1. Lineage (GTDB taxonomy): Bacteria > Bacteroidota > Bacteroidia > Cytophagales > Hymenobacteraceae > Hymenobacter > Hymenobacter jeongseonensis. Next base: position 472,717 of record NZ_JADQDQ010000003.1, read on the forward strand.
CCGCAAGTTCAGCAGCGTATTCTTGGCCGGAGTAGGCGAGATGAAAGATGCTTTCCAGCGCATTGGTTGTTTTGCCCATCGCCGACACCACAATGACCAAGGGACCCGGACCACTGTGCTCTACAATTGAGAAAAGGTTGAGAATAGCCGCCGCATCTTTCACCGAGGCACCGCCAAATTTGAAGACCTGTAAGCCCGTTAACTCCTTCATAGGACCCAAAAGTAGGCAGCTAAGCCGAAAGGCGCCTTTTCGGTCCATTCGCTGCGGCTTTGGGGCAGTGGGCTGCGGTTTCCGGATTACTAGGAGCGGTATTGTGAGGGAAAGTAGCTTTCTCGCTGGGAACCGGGTAAATTTGCCCGAAGCTTTCCCACTCAACTCTTTTTATGGACCACAACAAACTGGCCCTGCCCGTCGGCACTACCCTCGACCGTTTCATCATGCGCAAGCAGGAGGATTTTCCCTACGCCACGGGAGAATTGTCGCAGCTGCTGCGCGACATTGCCTTGGCTGCCAAGATTGTCAACCGTGAAATCAACCGTTCGGGCCTCATCGACATCGCGGGCGCCTACGGCAACCGCAACGTGCAGGGCGAAGACCAGCAGAAGCTGGACGTTATTGCCAACATCCGTTTCATTCGGGCGCTGCGCAACGGGGGCGAGGTCTGCACCATCATTTCGGAAGAAGACGACGAAATGATTCAGACCGGCAACAACCAGGGCAAGTACGTGGTGGCCATCGACCCGCTCGACGGCTCGTCGAACATTGACGTGAACGTGAGCATCGGCACCATTTTCAGCATCTACCGTCGCGTGTCGCCTACCGGCCGCGAGGGCACCGCCGCCGACTGCCTGCAGCCCGGCACCCACCAGGTGGCCGCCGGCTACGTCATCTACGGCTCCAGCACCATGCTGGTGTACACGACCGGCAACGGCGTGAACGGCTTCACTTACGAGCATTCGTTGGGCGAGTTTTTTCTTTCCCACCCCGACATTCAGACGCCCAAAACCGGCGCCATCTATTCCATCAACGAAGGCAGCTCCGACTCTTTCGCACCTGGCGTGGCTGCCTTCGTGAAGCACTGCAAAGACAACAGCTTCTCAGCCCGCTACATTGGCTCGCTGGTGGCCGATTTTCACCGCAACCTGCTCAAGGGCGGCATCTACATTTACCCCGCCACGGCCAAAAGCCCGCAGGGCAAGCTGCGCCTCATGTACGAGTGCAACCCGCTGGCTTTCATCGTGGAGCAAGCCGGCGGCAAAAGCTCCAACGGCTACCAGCGCACCATGGAAATTGAGCCCAAAACGCCCCATGAGCGGTGCCCCGTTTTCATCGGCAGCAAGGAACTGGTGGAGACAGCCGAAGCCTACCTAGCGAAGGAGAAGCAAGCCAAAGCCGTACCTGCAAAGTAGAGCCATTGAGACCAAACAAAAGGGCCGGTCCTACCACTAGGACCGGCCCTTTTGTTTGGTCTCAATGGCGTTTATTCTGCCTTTTTACGGCTTTTTTTCGCGGTTGCGTCAGTCTCTTCGGTGCCGGCTTCTTCTGCGGACTCATCCGTGTCGGCCTTGGCTGATTTGCGCTTGGCTTTGGGCGCTTCTTCGGTCGCTTCTGCTTCCTGAGCGGCCGGAGCCACGGCTTCTTGGTAAGGAACGTGCTTGCTCACGATGCCGAACCAACTGGCCAGCTTCTTGATATCGGATAGGTACACCCGGTCGCGGTCGTAATCGGGAATTACGCTGGCCATGAAGTCGGTCAGTTCGGTTTCGCTCGATTTGGACGTGACCGGTGCCGAAGCGCCGTGCTTTTGGTAGATGCGTTCGAACGCTTCCGTCAGGGGCACCGTCTCTTCGGGGTCTTGGGTGTAAATGGAAATCTCCGACAGGAGCGACACTTTATTGCGGGCCGGGGCCAGGGTGCGGGTCGCTTTCTCGTCGAGGCTTTCCACCAGTACACCGTGGCGGGCAGCGCGCACCAAGCGGTAGAGACCGGGCATACCGCTGATGGCGGCCAACTCTTGCAGTTCGTAGGGCATCTTACTTATTAATGAATGGAGACTAAGGAATGAACAAAAGGAAAAGAGGGCAGCGCACGCGCCAGAAGCCCTTCCTCACCGTCATTTCTCAACCAAAATTAAGCGTTATTCTCCTCCCGTCGCGTTCGAGCCCGTCACGCCAAGCTTGAACACAATGGGTAGGCTGGTGAGAATCGGGTATTCCGGCTTCTTGAATTTGAGCAGGCGCACCACGCGCAACGCTTCTTCGCCGGTGCCGCCGCCCACCTGCTTCACCAGTTTCACGCCTTGCATGGTACCGTCGGGATTCAGGGTGAAGCTCACGATGCACTGGCCCTGAATGCGGTTGCGCTTGGCCGTAAGGGGATATTTCAGCTCCTTCGCAATAAAGTCGTACATCGCAGCCTGGCCGCCTTCGTAGTATTCAGCCACCGGAATGACCTTGCCCGCCGCGCCGAGGCCCGCGCCTTTTTCGGCGGCTGGTGGTGTGGCGGGCTGGGTGTTGGGAGCGGTTTGGGCCGCGGCGGGAGCGGCGGCCGCCAGCAGCAGGCCAAGTGCCAGCTGCGGAAAAGATGGTTTCTGAAACATGTTCATTATAAAGGAAGGAATGAGACTGGAAGGTAGCGCCCGACTTGGGCCCGCCGCTACTGGCAATTACAGGGCCAATTTACGAATTGCTCTCGGCACCGGCCACCCATTCCTTATTCACTTCGGCAATGAAGTCCAGCACTTCCTCGCGCCCCTGAGCGGTTTCCGCCGAGGTTTGAAAGTAACGGGGCAACTCGTCCCAGGTTTCGCTCATTTTTGCCAGGTAGGAGGTCACCAAAGCTTTGGTTTGTGCAGTCGACTGCTTGTCCGTCTTCGTAAATATCATCACGAAGGGAATGCCTTCCTCGCCGAGCTTTTCCATGAACTCCAAGTCGGCCGGCTGCGGTGCGTGCCGCGAATCGATGAGGACGCACACGCACATCAGATTGGGCCGTTGGCGCAGGTAGTAATTAATCATCCGCGCCCATTCGGCACGCGAGGTTTTGCTCACTTTGGCGTAACCATAGCCTGGTAAATCGACCAAAAACCAGTCATCATTAATTACAAAATGGTTTATCAACTGCGTTTTACCGGGCGATGACGAGGTTTTGGCCAAGCCGTTGCGCCCCGTTAGCATATTAATAAGCGAAGACTTACCCACGTTGGAACGGCCAATGAAAGCGTACTCCGGCAGCGTGGGCTCAGGACATAAGTCAGCCCTCGAATTACTGGTTAGAAAGCGAGCATCACGAATAATCATTGGTTGGCAGGTAAATAAGCAATTGGCAAATGGGAAGCTGTTGCAAAATTACATCCTAAAGCAGGGGCTAGAGGAACTAAATAAAAAACCGCGTTTGAATGGCTATTTAGTTGATGCTTCTATATTTGCGCAGCATGCCTGCCAAACCCGCAAGCCGCTGCTCGTGGATTTAGGTGTTCCTGAATGGCCGAAATTTTGTCTAAAACCGCTTTTCGCAAGCAAAAAACCTATCTTTGCACGTCATTGTCCTGCCTTTGACGTGGCGAAGTGTGCGGTGCCGTCAGCCTTCGGTACGGTTACTTTTTCTGCAAAGCCGGTTGAAAGCCTAACCCTGCCCCACTTTTTCAGTATAAGCCCAAAAATTAACGCGCTGTCCCTGTCATAGTCTACGCCGCGTGTTTTCCGAGTACAATCCCTTCAGAAATTTCTTTTTTTCAAACTTCTCCTCCAATGGACAACTTATCCAGAAGGTTACTGCAAGCGTCGTGCGCCGTTGCCCTCACCGCCGCTATCGCCTCTCCGGCCCAGGCGCAAAGCACGCGTAAGGACCTCAAGACCGGCAACAAGTTCTTCGAGCAGGAAAATTACCGCGCCGCCCTTCCGTTCTACGAAAAGGTATTGGCAAAAGACCCGAACAACGCCAAAGCGCTGTTCAACGCCGGTATTTCCTACATGTCATTTGACAAGGAAAAGGCCAGCGACTACATCTACAAGGCGCAAAAGCTGAAGCCGAAGGTTTCGAAGGACGTGGAGTACTGGTTGGGCCGGGTAGACCACCTCAACTACAACTTCGACGAAGCAGTAGCGCATTTCCAGGCCTACAACGCCACGCTGAAAAAGAACGACCAGCGCAAAGAGGAACTGGCCCAGCTGATTCAGCACAGCAAGAATGCCAAGGTGCAGTTCAACTCGCCCAAGGACATCTTCGTGAAAAACCTGGGCCCGACCATCAACACGCAGTTTTCGGAGCACAGCCCCGTTATTTCGTCGGATGACAAAATGCTGCTCTTCACCTCGCGCGGCGAGAAAGTGACGGGCGCGACCGGCAACCCCAGCGACAAAAAGAACAAGAGCATTGCTGCCGACGGCGAGTACTACGAAGACATCTTCGAGACCAAGCGCGTCGACGACGAAAACTGGGAAGCTCCCCGCTCGCTGAGCGCGGCCCTGAACGGCAAAGGCCACGACGCTTCGACTCAGCTGTTCGACAACGACAGCAAGCTGTTGATGTACCGTAACGATAACAACGGCGACATCTTTGTAGCCGAGCGCAGCGCTACCGGTGGGTGGTCGGCTCCCAAGCCTTTGGGAAGCAACATCAACTCCAAATCCTACGAAGGCGACGCTTACATCACGCCCGATGGATTGACGCTTTATTTCTCAACCGGCCGCTATTCGGAAGATGGTACGCTGGACTTGTACGTTTCGACTCGTTCGGACGTAAATGGCGACTTCGGTCCGGCCAAATCGCTCGGTGGCGTCATCAACACGCGCTACGACGACGACAGCCCGTACCTGAGCCGCGACGGCAAAACGTTGTACTTCTCGTCGCGTGGTCACAACACGATGGGCGGCTACGACATTTTCAAGTCGGAATACAACGCCGAAACCCGTCGTTGGGGCACGGCTGAGAACATGGGCTACCCCGTGAACACGCCCGATGATGACTCCTATTACCGCTTGAGCCCCGATGGCTCGTATGCTTACCTGAGCAGCTATCGCATCGGGGGCTACGGTGAGAAGGACATCTACACCATCAACTACATCAAAAATGCCATTATCCAAGGTAAGGTGTTCTCGTCGCGCGACAGCACGACGGTGATTCCCGGCGTAGAGCTGGTATTCAGCGGTGCCCAAGCCGACAAAACGGCCCTGAGCTTCCGTGACATCACCAAGCCCGACGGTGCTTACCAAGTAGCGGTTCTTTCGGGCCGGACCTATCAGGTCGCCGTTAGCAAGGATGGTCAGAACATCGAAACGCAAGAGTTTGCGGTTCCGGTTTCGACCAACGACTCGACTGTAATCACGAAGAATTTCTACGTGAACTACATCGATACGACCGGTACTTACGCTTACAAGAGCATCTACTTCGATACCGACAAGTACAAGCTGCGTCCCGAGTCGATTACGGAGCTCAACAACCTGACCACAATCCTGAAGGCCACTCCCGGCATCAATATCTCGATTGAAGGCCACTGCGACTCGCGCAACACCGACGAGTACAACATGGTACTGGGCCAGAACCGTGCGGAGGCTGCTTACAACTATCTCAAGAAGCAGGGCATTGCCGAAACCCGCATGACCACCGTGAGCTACGGCGAGCGTCGTCCGGCTGCGCCAAACGATTCGCCCGAAAACATGCAGCTTAACCGTCGTGCCGAGTTCAAGCCCGTATTGGCCGAAGGCCAGTCGATGCCAACCACTGGCGCTACTGGCGCAGGTACTACTGGCGCTGGCACCACCACCACTACGACCTCCGACTCTACCTACGTTGGCACGTCCGGCACTGCCGCCCCGCTGACCCCCGGCAAGAGCAAGGTGAAGATGGCCGACGGCACCAAGGTGAAAACCAAAGTGGACGAGGACTCTGACAAAGTGAAGGTGAAAACCGAAGGCCCCGACGGTGAGGAAACCAAAACCAAAACCAAAAACGGTGAGTTGGATGGCAAAGCCAAGGACGCCAACGGCGACAAAACCAAAATCAAGACCAAAGTTGACTAGTCAATCAGGCCAGTAAATAGGGGAGCGGGCCGGGCAAATTGTCCGGCCCGCTTTTTTTATGGGCTCTGAACGCATCCTCTGCCTTCTTTGCTCCCCGATTCGTTAACAATCCTGCCCCGTTGGGCGTTGGGGGAATACAATTTTCTCGCTTCATTACCGTTCTTTGCGCCCGCTCATGGCCGTAGTACCTTACAAAGACAATTCCGCCGATAAGAAATCGCAGGTTGCCCAGATGTTTAACTCCATCGCGGGCAAATACGATTTCCTCAACCATTTCCTTAGCGCTGGCACCGACATCTATTGGCGGCGCAAAGCCGTGGATGAGTTGAAAACGCTGCGTCCGGCGCGCATTCTGGATATTGCCACCGGCACGGCCGATTTCGCCATTGAAACCCTGCGCACCGCCGCCTCCGATGCCCACGTGACGGGCGTGGATATTTCGGAAGGCATGCTGGCGGTAGGCCGCAAGAAACTGGCGGCCAAGGGCCTTGGAAACCGCATTCAGCTCGAGTTGGGGGATTCGGAAAACCTACCGTTTAAGGACGGTGAATTCGATGCCGTCACGGCTTCGTTTGGTGTGCGCAACTTTGCGCACCTAGAGGCGGGGCTGGCCGAGATGCTGCGCGTGCTGCGGCCGGGCGGCAAGCTCGTTATCCTGGAATTCAGCAAGCCCACGGCGTTTCCGCTCAAGCAAGCCTATAATTTTTACTTCCGTCGGGTGCTGCCAGTCTTTGGCAAATTGATTTCCAAAGACCAATCGGCATATACGTACCTGCCCGCTTCGGTGCAGGCATTCCCCGACGGCCCCGACTTCCTAGCCATTTTGGCCAAAGTCGGTTTTAAAGAACCTGCATGGCAACCACTCACATTCGGTATCAGCTCCATTTACACGGCGCACAAGTAAAGCGTCTTGCCCTGTTGGGCATGCTGGGACTGCTGGTGCCTACCGCGGCATTTGCGCAGCGCAAATCCAGCTCGAAGGCCACGCGCGGCAAGGGCGGCACCGTGAAGTCCATTACGGTGAAAAACCTGCCGGCCTACGACGACCGGTGGTTTCACCCGGGCATGTACCTGGGCTTTAGTGCTTCCCGCTTCCTCATCGAGCAGTCGGACCGGTACATCAACAAGCGCAACATCATTGCCAACTCCATCATTAGCCCGAGTTTGGGCGTAGGGTTCATTGGCGATGCGCGCCTAGGCAATGCAACTTCGCCGTTTGTTCTGCGCTTTGCACCGGGCGTTACGTTCTTGACGCGCAAGGTGGAATTCACCCCGCGGCGATACCCCAACCCGGATTCCATTGTGACCCAGGAAGTGACTTCCACGGTAATTCAGTTTCCGGTGCTGCTCAAGTACCAATCGGACCGCCGCCGCAACAGCCGTGTGTACATGATTGCCGGCCTTAGCCCCAGCTTGACGGCCAGCAATCGCCGCAGCGACCCGTTGCGCAACCAGCTGCGGGCCCTCAACAGCGACCTCACGCTTGAATATGGCGTTGGACTCGATTTGTTTTATCCGTTGTTTAAGCTGGCACCGGAACTGCGTTTTTCGCACGGCCTGCGCAATTTGCTGGTGCCCACGGACCGCGACGTGTTCAGCCGCAGCTTGCAAAGCATGACCACCAATTCGGTGACGCTTTACCTCAACATTCAGAACTAGCCTTAGGCGGCCGAAGAGGCCGTCGGCTTTGCTGTACACAGGGCCGTTGGCCCGCAACTACCACCAATGAAGACTGCATTTATCACGGGAGCTTCTTCGGGAATTGGCCGTGCCACTGCCGTAGCGCTGGCCGGAGCCGGCTACCAGCTAGTGATTACCGGGCGGAGGCGCGAACGCCTGGAGGAGCTAGCCGCCCAACTGGCGCCCGTGCCGGTGCACCCGCTGGTGTTTGATGTGCGCGACCGGGCCGCGGTGCAGGCAGCAGTGGCTACGCTGCCCGCCGAACTGCAAGCGCCCGATGTGCTGGTGAACAACGCGGGCGGAGCGCATGGCTTGGCCCCAATTCAGACTGGCGACCCCGCCGACTGGGACCAGATGCTCGACGCCAACGTGCGGGGCTTGCTGAACGTGACACAGGCCTTGCTGCCGGGCATGACGGCGCGCCAAACCGGGTTTATTATAAACGTGGGTTCGGTAGCGGGGCAGGAAGCCTACGCCAACGGCAACGTGTACTGCGCAAGCAAAGCGGCGGTGGCCATGCTCACCAAAACCATGCGCTTGGACTTGCTGCCCACGGGCGTGCGGGTGGCTGAGGTGAACCCTGGCGCCGTAGAAACCGAGTTTTCGCAGGTTCGCTTCAAGGGCGATGACGCCCGAGCCGCCAAAGTATACGAGGGCTTTGAGCCCTTGCGTCCCGAGGATATTGCCGACGTCATTGTTTTTATGGTAACGCGCCCCCCACACGTGACCATTGCCGAGGTGTTGGTATTGGCCGGGGCGCAGGGTGCCGCGACTACTATCGTCCGCAAGTAAAGTCATTAACTGCGGTTTTGAAACACTCCCGGCCGCTTATTCAGGTTCCGGCACCTGCTGCAATGCCTCCAACACGGCGCGGTTCAGTTCGTGTTTGCCGCTGAAAGTTAGCAGGCGAGGGAAGGCTCCCAGCTGCTGCAGCTGCGCTTGCTGTTCGGTGATTTTAGCCGCGGAAATGTACTCATCCTCGGTGCCGACGACAAGCGTGAGGTGTATTCCTTGCAGCAGACGGGTAGCAGCAACTGCATCAAGGTCTTCAGGGAAACCGCCGGCCCACAACACCAGGTGGTCGGGCCGAAAGGGCGCCCGCGTCAGCCACCGGCTCACGGTAGCTGTGCCCTGCGAAAAGCCCAGTACGGTGATGTGCACCTCAGTAAGGCAAGCGGCCAGCACTTGCTCCGCCAGCTGGTTGAGAAAGCCGATGTGGTCGTCAATTTCGTGTAGCCGGTCGTCGCGGGTCATCCAGGAAGCCCCCACGCGGCCCCCGTTTCCGCTAAGATAAAACCGGGAAAGTCCCTCCGGAGAAATGATAACCGTGTGCGGGTCGGCTTCGGTAAGAAAGGCGAAGTGACGCGAGAAGTAGGCGGCTAGCTGGCCGTAGCCGTGACACACAAACCAAATTCGCCGTGTAGTGGCCGATAATTCACCCAGTTGATAGTACCGGGCGGTGCGCGTTACGGCGAGGTGGTGCTCCGTCATTATTACCGATTGCAGAAACGTGCGAGGGAGCGATTACGCCGAAGTCGATGAAAAAAGGACGAATTACCCGCTGGATTCAGTTGGCTGGTAAGTCGTCGGGAGAAAAGTTAAAGGGCAGCAACGCGGCCAGGGAAGCAAAGCGTAGGATAGTGCCTTCACGGCTGGGAAGCAAAAGCGGGATGGCCTGACCTTGGCGGGATTCATACTCCAGCATCACCTGGCGGCAGGCGCCGCAGGGGAGAGCCGGGCCAAAGTCGCCAACAATGGGGCGGGCGGCAACGGCCATTCCCACAATAGGGGCGTGCCCCGGCTGGCTGGCGGCCAAGCCAAATAGGGCCGTGCGCTCGGCGCAGAGGCCCGATGGATACGCCGCGTTTTCCTGGTTGGTGCCCCGGAAAATGGTCCCATCGGCCAGCAGCAGGGCCGCGCCCACCTGAAACCCGGAATAGGGGGCGTATGCATTCGCGGTGGCATCGCGGGCGGCCTGCCAGGTCGCTTGCTCGGCGGGAGAAAGGTCAGCGGCAGTGTCCAGTTCTTCAAAAGAAATGAGTTGCTGGCGAGGAATGCGGGCCATGTCGTACGGATAAGGGGCGGCGAAGATAAGACCTTACGCGTAATGAGGAATCAGGAAGCAGAACGGTAACCGCTGCCCCAACGCGACAAAAGTTGGATTGCCGCCAGCGTACGCGGCGCTTCCTACTTTTGCCGCATGACTTCCCGCTTACTATTGCTCGGCGCAGGGCGCTCGGCCTCGTCCCTCATTCAATACCTGCTGCGCCACGCGCCGGCCGAAAATTGGTTTATGACCGTGGCCGATGCCAATGCCGCGCATCTTGCACCGGTGTTGGCCGCGCATTCGGAATACGCCCGGGCGGTGCCGTTTGACCTCGAAAACGAAACGCTGCTTGAGCAACTGGTGACCGAAGCTGACGTCGTAATTTCCATGCTCCCCGCTATGCTGCACCCCGTGGTGGCGCGGGTGTGCGTGCGGCACGGCCGGCACCTGGCCACGGCCAGCTACGTGAGCCCGGAAATTGCTGCCCTGCACGACGACGCCCGGGCAGCCGGCGTGACCCTACTCATGGAGTGTGGCCTCGACCCCGGCCTCGACCATATGTCGGCCATGCGGGCTATTGAGCACATCCGGGCGCGGGGCGGCCGGCTTACTTCTTTCAAGTCGTACTGCGGTGGGCTGCTGGCCCCCGCAGCCGAGGGCGATAATCCGTGGAAATACAAGTTCACCTGGAACCCGCGCAATGTTGTGCTGGCGGGCCAAAGCACGGCGAAATACCTGGAAAACGGCCACCCGCGCTTTATTCCGTACCAGCAGTTGTTTGCGCGTACCGAAACACTGACCTTGCCCGGCTACGGCGATTTTGAGGGCTATGCCAACCGCGACTCGCTTAGCTACCGCGCGCCGTATGGCCTCGATGAGATTCCCACCATTTTGCGCGGCACCCTGCGGCGGCCGGGCTACTGCGCCGCTTGGCACGCCCTGGTGCGCCTCGGGCTAACCGATGACTCCGTAAATCTGGGCAACTCGGAAACTATGACCTGGGCCGAGCTGGTGGAAGCTTACTTGCCGATTTCACTCGCGCCGAGCCTGGACTTATCGGTGCGGCTGGCTCACTACCTTGGCTTGGACCCAACCGGGGCGGAGATGGGCCGCATAAACTGGCTGGGCTTGTTTTCGGCCCGCCCCGTGGGCCACGCCAATGCCACGCCCGCGCAGTTGCTGGAGCGCTTGCTCAGCGAAAAATGGCAGTTGCAACCCCACGACCACGACCTGATTGTGATGCAGCACCTTTTCGAGTTTGAACTGGGTGGGGCCAGCCACCGCCTGACTTCGTCGCTGACTGTAGTGGGCGATGACGCCACGCACACCGGCATGGCCAAAACCGTGGGGTTGCCGCTCGGGATGGCCGTGCGCCGGCTCGCCCGGGGCGAAGTACAGCAGCGCGGCGTGCTGCTGCCCGTAGATGCTGCCCTGTATGAGCCGATTCTGAACGAGTTGGCCGCTGATTACGGTATCGTATTCCTGGAAGAGGAAAAGGCTGCCTGACCCAACCGACAATATCGGGTGGCTCCGGGCCGTTCAGCTTTCTCCATGCAAGCACTTCAAGCCTACCTGCGTCTGCGCCGCCATCTCGTAATTCGGCAGCTGCGCGAAGTTGGCTGGGTGCGGCTGGCTCTTCTGCTGCCCGTGCTGCTGGTAGCCGTTGGCCGGGCGCTGGTAATGGCAGCAAGCAGCCCAGTGGTGCAGTGGGCGGTGCCCGTGGGTGTAGCGGCGCTCTTGGCGGCTGCCCATCGCCAGCGCGCCGACCTGCGTTTCCTAGCAATCAGCGCGCCGGCATTTCGGCGTTGGCTGGCGGTGGAATACCTGCTGTGGGCCTTGCCGGTGGCCTTGATGTTGCTGGCCTTTAAAGATTGGGGCGCGGCCGGGCTAACGCTGCTACTGACGCCGCTGGCGGCGGCGGTGCCGGCCATGCGCGAAGCCCGCAGCACGCGCATGAGAAGCCGTAGCTTCTTCCGTAGCGAGGCATTTGAGTGGGTGAGTGGCATGCGGGGAGCGGGCTGGGTGTGGCTACCGCTTTTGGCCGGGGCCGTATGGCAGCACACCGCGCCGCTGGCGCCCATCGCTGCGCTGGCTTGCTGGCTCCTGGTGCTGCTGGCCTGCTACGGCGTGCCCGAGCCCCTGACAATGCTGGTGCTGGCGGCGCGCACCGCCCGCCGGTTTTTGCTGCGTCGGTTGCTGCTGGGGCTAGGGTTTGGCCTGCTCACGGCCGCGCCCTTCTTAGGGGTGCTGGCCACAGGACCGGCCGGGGTGGCAGGGGCAGTAGCCGTTGGCGTGGTTTGGCTGGGGTTGCTGGGGCTGGTGATACTGGCCAAATATGCTTTCTACCCCAATGCCATGCAACTGCGCATTACCCAGGCGCTGGTGGTGGGCATCGCCGTGGCCCTGCCCGGCAACCCCGTGTATCCGGCGCTGCTGCTAGCGGCGGTGGGGGGGCTTATCTGGCAAAGCCAGCGCCGGCTGCGGGCCGTGCTGGGGCCGGATGGTCGGTAAGGCTGGCTTGCCGTGGCGTCATAAAAAACTTAATAAGCAGCTTTTTTTCCATGCTCGAAATCAGAAACCTGCACAAAGCTTTTGGCGCCCACGTGGTGCTGCACGACGTGAGCCTGACGCTGCGTCCCGGCACCATTCACGGCCTGGTGGGAGCCAATGGGGCTGGCAAAACAACGCTGCTCCATTGCTTGTATGGGCTGGAAACGGACTTCTCCGGGGTAGTGCGGGCCACCACGGGCCCGGCCTTGCGCAAGCAAACGGGCTTGCTGCCCTACGAGCCGTTTTTTTACCCGCGCCTGACCGGACGCGAATACCTGGAATTTTGCCTGCAAGCCCGTGGGCGGCCGCTAAGAGAGTTTGCTGGCTGGAACCGCTTGCTCGAATTGCCCCTCGACCAATACGCCGACGAATACTCCGCCGGCATGCTCAAAAAGCTGGCCCTACTAGCGCTGTTGGTGCAGGATTTCAACTACCTGATTCTGGACGAGCCTTTCAATGGGCTGGACCTGGAAGCCAATCTGCTGCTTAAAGAGATACTGCGGCGGCTGCGCGACCGGGGCACCGGCATCCTGCTCACGTCCCACATTCTGGGGGCCCTCACCGAGACGGCGGATGAGGTGACCGTGCTGGTGGGCGGCCTTGTGCAGCGCCACTATTCGCGAGCCGAATTCGGAAGCCTGGAACAGGACCTGCTCGATAGTTTGCACCGCGAAAAGCTGGGGCTACTCGATTCTTTGGTGTGATGCCGCCGGCAATGCGCCTGAATGGCTGATATTCACAGTGCCAGGTAAAACCCCGCCAGTAGCTTTTGAAAATCTGCTGAATACTCGGAGCCAGCGCCCAGGTGAATAAACAATTCGGTTTCTACCGCCGCCGCGGCACTCCGCTGGAAGCGGCCGATGGTACGCGTGACGCGGCTGCCTGGTCGGTGCCGCACCAGTAGGCGCGTAGCCAACTGTAGTCCCGCCGTAGCGGCGGACTTTTCAAAAATGGCCATCTCTGGCGGTGGGAGCAACACGGTTAACGCACCGTGGGGAAGCAGGAACTGGTGGGCAAATCCCGCCAACTCCTCAAAGGACAGCGACGCCGAACTTACGTGCCGGGCCGTGTTGCGGGCTGCATCGGCCGAAGCCAGCGACTGCCGGAAAAAGGGTGGATTGCAGACGATGTGGCTAAATGGTGCCGGGGCGGCGGCCGCAAGTGCGGCTAGGCTTTGGCCCCGCACCCGAATGCGGGAAGCCCACGGACTACCGGCAACATTGGCGGCTGCCTGGGCCGCGGCGGCCACGTCAATTTCCACTGCTTCTATCGCGACTGTGGAATGGCGCTGCGCAGCCATCAGAGCCAGTAGGCCGGTGCCGGTGCCCACATCCAGCAGGCGAGTGGCGCCTGTGAGGTCCACGGCTGCTCCCAACAGGCAGGCATCGGTGCTCACCTTCATGGCGCAGTGGCCTTGCTCAATCCGGAACTGCTGGAACTGGAAGTAGTCGTTGGGCATGGGGCGGCTAGAGGAGCGGCGTTTTGACCAAGGCTTCGTAGCCTTCGTCAATCAGCAGGCCTTTGCCCAGGGCGCTTTGCACGGCCAGCACATCGCAGCGCTCGTTTTCGGCGTGGCCGGCGTGGCCTTTAATCCAGTGAAAGCTGACTTTGCGCTGACGGTATATTTTTAGAAAGCGCCGCCACAGGTCCTCATTGGCTTTTTTGCCAAAATCCGGCTTCTTTTCCCAACCAAAAACCCACTTCTTTTCCACGGCATCCACCACGTATTTCGAGTCGGACACGACGCGGATGGGCAGTTCGGGCCGGTTCACGGCTTCGAGGCCCACAATGACGGCCAGCAGTTCCATGCGGTTGTTGGTGGTAAGCCGGAAGCCCTGGGTCAGCTCCTTTTCGTGGGGGCCGTAGCGCAAAATTGCCCCGTAGCCGCCCGGCCCGGGGTTGCCGCGGGCCGACCCGTCGGTGAATAGATGAATCATGATTTTAGTGTAACGGCCATATTTTAGACCCAAAACGCCATGCTGAGCTTGTCGTAGCATGTCTCCCGCAGCAGTAAACCAATCAAGGGGGATTAGTTGAGCGGGAGAGATGCTTCGACAAGCTCAGCATGACGTTCAAATTCCATATTTAGCCAGGAAATTCTTTGGCAAAAAATTGCACCAGGGCTTCGAAGGCCGCATCTGGCACCGCAGGGAAGTTGGCTATGCGCACGGTGGTGTTTTTCAACGGCCCGTAGCCGCTGCCGAGGTGCAGGCCCACTTCCAGCGCCTTTCGCTTGATTTCTTCGATGGTGGCTGCGTCGCCTTTTAAGCCAATAACCGTGGTCGAGCGCGTTTCGGGGTTGGTGATGAGCGGTTGCAGGGGCGTGGCTTGCTCAAAAAAGTCATAGAGCTTTTGGGCGCGGTCTGCCAGGTGTTGGTGCATGGCTTTGATGGGCTCCCGGTCGGCCAAAACCCGGCTGAGCAGGTAGATGCCCAGCACGTTGGGCGTGTAGTTGGTCTGGAAGTTGAGCATCTGGCTCAGCATGGCGGGCAGGGCGTTGTAGTGCGCCCTGTCGTTCACGAGGCGGGCCTGGGCCACCGCCCGCGGCGAGAGCACCAGCACGCCCAGCCCGGCGGGCAGGCCAAAACACTTCTGCACCGAGGCAAACCAAACGTCAGCCTTGATGTACTTGAGGTTGAGGCCCCCCAGGCTGCTGGTGGCATCCACGGCCAGCAGGGCCCCGCCGAGGCGGTTGTACAGGCTCAGAATAAAGCCTTCGCGCAGTTGGGTGGCGGTGCTGGTTTCGTTCTGGGTGATGCACACCAGGTCGGTGTCTTCGCCCGAAAAGGGGAGGGCCGCGATGTCGGGCACCTCATCAACGTCGAAAGCAATGCCGGTGCTGGCGGGCCGCAGGGCTTTGGCATATTTTAGCCACTTCTCGCCGAAGTCGCCGTTGTATAAGTGGAAGCTGCGGCGGGGCGTGAGGCTTTGGGCCAGGATTTCCCAGCATTCGGTGGCCGAGCCGGTGAAGAGCACGGTGTAATCCTGCGGAATGTTGAGCTTGGTCTTGAGGTCGGCCACGGTCTGCCGCACCAGGCTGGTTACTTTTTCGCTGCGGTGCGGGGCCGAGAGCCAGCCGTCGTCGAAAGCATCGGTGAGGTACTGGCGGACGGCAGGATATACGGCCGAAGGCCCGGGGTTGAAGGTGAAGAACGGAACCACGGATTGAACGGATTTTCGAGTGGAGGAAATTCTGGGGCCGGTTTACAGACCTGGGCCACAACGAAAACATCGCCTGATGTATTGGCTGCGGCGCTGGGGCGGGGCGCCCAGAACGGATTGAGTGGCAGAAGAACGGGCCACCTGCGCAAAGTTCGGCTTCAAATCGTCGCCAACCGAAGACCGGCCCTGCTAAAACCCGGGCCTTGTTAAAATCCTGCTCGCCGTCGGCTCACACTCGAAACCCGGCGCGTTTGGGCTGCTGATTATGAAACCACTGCACGGCCAGCCGGTAACTTTCCAGCCCAAACCCGCTGATGCTGCCCGCACAATGACGCCCGAGCAGGCTCTTCTGGCGGAATTCCTCGCGCGCCGCCAGGTTGCTCAGGTGCACCTCCACTACGGGCGTGGCTATGGCGGCCACGGCATCGGCCAGGGCAATGCTGGTGTGGGTATAAGCCCCCGCGTTGAGCACAATGCCGTGGTGTGTGAAGCCAACTTCGTGCAACTTGTCGAGCAATTCGCCCTCGTGGTTCGACTGAAAGTAGGTGAGGGTGAGGTGCGAAAATGCGGCTTCTAACTCCGGGAAAAAATCCTCGAACGAGCGGGTGCCATAGATTCCGGGTTCGCGCCGGCCAAGCAAATTCAGGTTGGGGCCGTTGATTATGAGGATGTTCATTGTGCAGTTAACAGTTGTCGGGGACCAGTTTTCAAAGGCTTGCTGCCGGTCAGGGCCCGGGTACGGCCGTTTCTGATTCCTTTTCTTCGACCTTTGAAGCTGCAAGCTAGACTTGCCCCCGGCAATTTTACGGTTGCTTCGCCCTGACTCTCCACCGCCTTCTGTCCTTTCCAATGATGACCTGGCCCCAGGCTATCCAGCAATTTCAGGGCTACCTCCGGCTCGAAAAGTCGCTCTCCCCAAATTCGGTGGAGGCGTACGTGCGCGACGTCACCAAGCTCCAGCAGTTTCTGGTAATGGAAAAGATGCACGCCGGTCCCCTGCAGGTGACCACGGCGTTGCTACGCGAGTTTCTGGCCACGCTGCAAGGCCTCGGGCTCAGCGCCACGTCGCAGGCGCGGACGCTGTCGGGGCTCAAAGCCTTCTTCAGCTTCCTGATAATGGAAGACCTGCTGAAGCTGGACCCCACCGACACCCTGGAAGCGCCCAAAACCGGCCGCCACTTGCCCGACACCCTCAGCTATCCCGAAATCGAGGAACTACTGGCCGCCATCGACCTTAGCACCGACGACGGCCTGCGGGCCCGCGCCCTGCTCGAAGTTATGTATTCTTCTGGCCTGCGGGTGAGCGAGTTGTGCGACCTGCGGTTGTCGAATATGTATGCCGAGCAGGGTTTTGTGAAAGTAGTGGGCAAAGGCAACAAGGAGCGGCTGGTGCCCATTGGCCGCGAAGCCCTGAAGCACCTGAACTTTTACCTCAGCGGTGTGCGGGGCCACCTCGACATCAAGAGCGGCGCCGAAGACGTGGTGTTTCTCAGTCAGCGCGGCCGGCCTATTTCCCGCATCACCGTCTTCACCACCCTCAAAAAACTGGCCGAGCAAGCTGGCCTGCGCAAGACCATCAGCCCGCACACGTTGCGCCATTCCTTCGCCACGCACCTCATCGAGGGCGGCGCCGACCTGCGCGCCGTGCAGGAAATGCTGGGCCATGCCAGCATTACCACCACCGAAATCTATACCCACCTGGACCGGGATTATTTGCGCCAGGTCATCACTGAGTTTCATCCGCGCAGCTAATACGGGTTGGGGGAGGAGGGAAGCCGAGGGGCAAAGAATAACGCTGCTCATTTTCTAGCCAACGGGCCATTTGCAACCCTGCATTGCGTAAATTTGGCCTTTATGCTTCCTCCGAATGGCAGATAATCGTTATAAAAATACCCCTGCTGGCCCTTCTGCCAACCGCCCCGCCGACGCCCGTCAGCCCCGGCAAAACGAGCCGCGCCCCGCTAGCCCCCGTCCCGAGCCGGCTCCCGTGCGCCCGGAGCCCCGCCCCGCCGCTGCCAATGTGCCCAAAGCCGCCCGGGTTGCGGCCGCGCCTAAGCCGCCCCGTGCCCCGCGTGGCCCGCTGCCCGGCCTGAGCAACCTGCTGGCCATTTTGCGCGACCGGCGTTTTCATTTGTTCATTGGGTTTGGCTTGCTGCTCGCCAGCTTGTACCTGACCATTGCTTTCACGTCGTTCCTCTTTACCGGCCACGCCGACCAGAGCGTGGTGGCTGGCCTGGGCAACACACCGCTCAAAGAAGCCGGCCAGGAATCGGGCAATTGGCTGGGCCTGCTTGGCGCCTGGGCCGCCGAACTGTTTATCTACAAGCTATTTGGCGTAGCCGCATTTGCCCTGATTCCGGTGGTTTTCTTCCTAGGATACAAGATTGTGTTCCGAACCGCAACCGGTTCGGTGAGCTACGTGCTGGCGCTGGGCCTGTTCAGCATGGCCTGGCTGAGCGTGCTGCTGGGCTATGTGGTCGTGACCCTGGCCACGCCCGGTGCCGACCCCGTTCTGGCGCACCGGCTCGACTTTTTGTGCGGCGGCGTGGGTTTCGAGGCCGCATCTTGGCTCGATAGCCTCATTGGCTGGGGCACGGTGCTGCTGCTGACCTTTGTATTGATTTCGTTTGTGGTGTTCTTTTTCAACGTCACCAGCATCAACCTCGCCAGCTTCCGCCGCCTCGGAGTGGAAGACGATGCCGAGGAAGATGCTGAAATTGAAGCCGAGCTGGCCGCCGAGCAAGCCGCTGCCTCGGCGCCGGTAGTAGCCGCCGCGCCAGTTAAAGCCAAGCCGGCCATACAGGAATCTGCCGCGAATTCGGCTGCTACCAGTGCCGCGGGTGGAGAGAAGACGGGCCGGGCTGCGCTCCAATTGGACGCCGATGAGCTAGCTGCTTCCGCCTCGCCTTCAGTTGAATTTGAACCGGCACCGCGCGTTGGTGCTGGTGTGGCGCTGTCGGTAGCCAGCTCAGAGGTGGCTGCCGTGGCCGCTACTGCGGCGGCTGTTGCACCGCTTGTGGCCGCTGGTCCGGCCTTTTCCATTGAAATGCCCACCCCCGACCTTGCGCCAAGTGTGCCACTGTCGACGATTCCCACGCCGCTTTCCCTGGCCGATTTGGCCGATGGCGACCTCCCGGCTCCGGCCCCCAAGGTTTCTCTTCCCGCTCCCCGCTCGCTGGAAATCACCACCCCCGGCCGCGACGACCTGGACCCCAATGCCGGTGCCGACATCGCGGCCGTGGCCGACGAGGACGAGGATGCCGATACCATGCCCCCCGGCAATTACGACCCCACGCTCGAGCTCTCTCGCTTTCAGTTCCCCACCCTTGAACTGCTCAACGACTACGGCGTGGCCAAGGCCCAGGTCACCAAAGAAGAGCTAGAAGCCAACAAGGACCGCATCGTGGAAACGCTGGGCCACTACGGCATCAGCATCGCCAGCATCAAGGCCACCATCGGCCCCACGGTCACGCTCTATGAAATTGTGCCCGAAGCCGGGGTGCGCATCTCCAAAATCAAGGCATTGGAGGATGATATTGCGTTGAGCTTGGCCGCGTTGGGTATCCGTATTATTGCCCCCATTCCGGGTAAGGGCACCATCGGCATTGAGGTGCCGAACACGAAAAAGGAGATGGTGAGCATCCGCTCGGTGCTGGGCTCGGAGAAGTTTGCACGCAGCGAAATGGATTTGCCCATTGCCTTCGGGCGCACCATTACAAACGAGGTATTCGTGGCCGATTTGGCCAAAATGCCCCACTTGCTCATGGCCGGCGCCACGGGCCAGGGCAAGTCGGTGGGCCTGAACGTGATTCTGGCCTCGCTGCTCTACAAGCGCCACCCGGCCCAGCTCAAGTTTGTGCTGGTCGACCCCAAAAAGGTGGAATTGAGCATCTTCAACAAGATTGAGCGCCACTACCTGGCCAAGCTGCCCGACACCGATGAGGCCATCATCACCGACACCAAAAAGGTGGTGAATACCCTCAACTCGCTGTGCATGGAGATGGACCGGCGCTACGATTTGCTGAAAGAAGCCGGCTGCCGCAACCTCAAGGAATACAACCACAAGTTCATCGAGCGCCGCCTCAACCCAAAGAAAGGCCACCGCTTCCTGCCCTTCATCGTGCTGGTCATCGACGAATTGGCCGACTTGATGATGACGGCGGGCAAGGAGGTGGAAACCCCCATCGCACGCCTCGCCCAACTGGCCCGCGCCATCGGCATTCACCTCATTGTGGCCACCCAGCGCCCCAGCGTGAACGTAATTACGGGTATCATCAAGGCCAACTTCCCTTGCCGGATTTCCTTTAAGGTGACCAGCAAGATTGACTCGCGTACCATTCTGGATACCGGCGGCGCCGACCAGCTTATTGGCCAGGGCGACATGCTGTTCTCGGCCGGCTCCGACCTAATACGCGTGCAGTGCGCCTTCATCGACACGCCCGAAGTGGACCGCGTCTGCGATTTCATCGGCGGCCAGCAAGGCTATTCTGATGCCTATTTGCTACCCGAAGTGGCCGGGGCCGACGGCGACGCCGGCGGCGGTAACGAAGAAATGGACCCCTCGGAGCGCGACTCCATGTTTGAGGATGCAGCCCGTTGCATCGTACTGCACCAGCAGGGCAGCACCAGCCTGCTCCAGCGCAAGCTCAAGCTGGGCTACAACCGCGCCGGCCGCCTCATCGACCAGCTCCAGCACGCGGGCATCGTGGGGCCATTCGAAGGCAGCAAAGCCCGCGACGTGCTTATTCCAGACGAATACGCGCTGGAGCAGTTGCTAAATAGTCTGAGCAAATAGTTGGTGTGGCAATTTTGAGTGCCACATAGCCAGTAAGTTGGCTGGCTACGATGGATGCACTTACCGTCGGTGAAAACTTGGAAACCAATTATTTTTGTTTTAATTGGTCGTCCAGTAGCACTTTGGCCGGTCGTTTGTTAAACAGAAACCGTATCAGGCCATCAGGGCGTCCTTCGGCGCTTGTAGCTCTTCCCTTACCAATGAAAAAATCTCTTTCTCTGCTGTTGTTCGCGGCCACGCTGGCATTGCCCGCTGCTGCTCAGCAAGACCCCAAAGCTGGCAAAATTCTTGACCAGATGAGCGCAAAATACCAGTCGCTGAAGGCCTTCCAGGCTAATTTTACGCAGACGCTGGAGAATCCTTCGGCCAAGGTGAAGCAAAACATCAACGGTGATATTTTGGTGAGCGGCCAGAAATTTCGTTTGAAAATCAGCGGCCAGGAAGTCATCAACGATGGCAAAACCACTTGGACTTACCTGAAAAATGAAAACGAGGTCAACATCTCAGATTCCGACCCGGAAGCCCAAGATATGTCGCCCTCGCAGATTTACACCATGTACAAAAAGGGGTATAAGTACACCTACGTGCAGCAAGTACAGGAAGCCGGCGAGGCCATTGATGTGATTGAACTATCGCCCGAAAGCCGCCAGAATGACGTGTTTAAAGTGCGACTGAAAGTCCGCAAGAAGGATGCTTCGGTAAAAAGCTGGCAGATGTTCAAAAAGAACGGTAACCAGTACACCTTTGCCATTAAGAAATTTCAGCCCAATCCGACTGTTGATGCCAGTACGTTTGCCTTTGATAAGGCAAAGTACAAGGGCGTGAAAGTGGTGGATTTGCGTTAGTCTAGGAAAAAAATATTGAAATGTTAAACGGCCGGTCTCGAAAGAGGCGGGCCGTTTTACATTTGTTCCATGCGCGAGGATTTTCTCCATTACATCTGGCAACACCAGTATTTTGACAAGGTGGATTTGCGCACCGCCGCTGGGGAGGAAATCCAGGTTCTGCGTCCCGGCTACCGCAACGCCGATGCCGGCCCGGATTTTCTGAACGCGCGCTTGCGGGTGGGCGAGGTGGAGTGGAACGGTGCCGTGGA
Source organism: Hymenobacter jeongseonensis (assembly GCF_015694725.1). Lineage (GTDB taxonomy): Bacteria > Bacteroidota > Bacteroidia > Cytophagales > Hymenobacteraceae > Hymenobacter > Hymenobacter jeongseonensis. Next base: position 494,068 of record NZ_JADQDQ010000003.1, read on the forward strand.
AATTCATCTTCGGGCTTCGGATTGGGCCCGCCACAATCACCAAACCGACCCCAAATACGACCAGGTGATACTACACGTAGTGGGGAGTCACGATGCGGATGTGGCGCGCACCAACGGCAGCATCATTCCAACGCTGGCCTTGCAGCCGCGCCTGCTTCCGGAACTGCTGGGCCGTTATCAGGCCTTGGTGGAAACACCGGGGCCAGCGACGCTGCCCTGCGCCCCGCTGCTACATCTGATACCGGAAATCACGAAGACAATGATGACCGAGCGCGCGCTACTCGAGCGGGTGGAACGCAAGGCCGACGCGGTAATGGCCCTGCATCAGCACCTCGGGCAGGACTGGGAAGCCACGGCTTACCACGCGTTAATGGCGGCCTTCGGTTTTCAAAAGAACAGCGAACCACTGGCACGTTTGGCCAAGGCCGTGCCGCTGGCCGTGCTGCGCCGCCACCGCCACGACCAGCGTCAGGTGGAAGCCTTGCTCTTTGGCCAGGCCGGATTTCTGACTGATAATGAGGAAACCAGTGGCGATGAGTACATCCAGGACTTGAAGCGCGAACATGCGTTTCTGAGCCACAAATACCAACTGCAGCCAACGGCTTTGCAGGTGCACGAGTGGAACTACCTGCGGTTGCGGCCGGCTAATTTCCCGCCCGTACGGCTGGGGCAGTTGGCGGGCCTGTTGCACGCGCGTCCGTCCTTGTTTGAGGCGTTGCTAACGGCCGGCAGCGTGCGGGCACTGAGTGAGTTTTTTCAAGCTCCCGTGCCGGCTTATTGGCGCACGCATTACCGGCCCGGCCGGCCGGGCAAGGTCCCGGCGCTCGGCAAAAGCAGCACCGACCTTCTCACTGCCAACGTGGTGGTGCCATTGCGGGTGGCCTACGCCCGCCACGTGGGCCAGGCAGCGTTGGTAGAAACCATTGTAGCGCTACTAAGCGAATTGCCAGCTGAGCACAATCAATTTACGGACATGTACGAGTCATTGGGTTTCACCCATCGCACCGCAGCCGATTCGCAGGGCTTATTGGCGTTGCACAAAAACTATTGCGGCCCCCGCCGCTGCCTGCAGTGCGCCATTGGCAGCCGTTTGGTGCAACAACCCCGCGTGGCGTAATGAAGATATTTTTGGCCATTCTGCTGAACGCGGCCTTATTAGCCTTGCTGCTGCCGTGGCTATTGCGTCAGTGGCGGTGGGCAGGGCCGCGGTGGTGGCGCCTCGCTCTGGTAGGAGGGATGGCCCTGCGCCTTGGCTTGGGTATAGCACGGAACTGGACGCCAAAGTTGGATGCGGCGTTCATGAGCAACCTAAGCCAGCAGGTAACGGCCCAATTATGGGCTGCCCCGGCCAGTGCTTTCAACACACTCACCCAGGCCGTTACCATCATTCGAATTCAAAACGAAGCTGGCGCGGATTATCAGGCCGTTTATCAGGGCTTATCCAATACCTGGTTTCTGATTAAGCTTTTGGCGTTGCTGAACTTTGGGTCGTTGGGCATTGGCGCCATTAATGGGTTCTATCTCAGCTTATTCGCTTTTGTGGGGTGCTGGCAGCTGGTGCGCAAGTTGGCGGAGGTATTGCCCGGCACGCCAGCGGGTGCCGGGGTGGTAGCCTTTCTGTTGTGGCCCTCGGTCTGGTTTTGGTCCACTGGTATCAGCAAAGAAGCCGTGCTATTGGGCAGTGGCGCCTGGCTGACGGCCCGCATTGTAGAACAACTCTATGACCGGGCCCGCCCCGTCGCAAAGCCGATATGGCGGCAGTTGAGGTGGTGGCTGGGCACCATCGTATTAGCATTTGTGCATTTCAAGATGCGGTATTTCTTTGCCGTGCCCCTTCTTGGAGTGCTCGCGGCGGTGGCGCTACTTGCTGGTTTGAAGCAGATTAATGTGGTGCAGGCCCGATGGGCGCAGGTGGCGGTGTTAGCAGCAGTGCTAGCCACCGGCGTCTGGCTCGCCCCGCTCATTAGTCGTGGTTTCACCGCCAACAAGTTTACCAATCAGGTTATCAAGGTGTACACTTTCGAGGCCTATCATTCGGCCGGGAAGCCTCATTTCGAGTACCCAGCCCTTCGACCGACCATCGAAAGCTTCGTGGCTCATGCTCCTCTGGCGGTGGCCAATACCTTGACCCGCCCCTGGCTGGGCGAATCGCGACTGCCCATGTACGTTGTTGCGGGTCTTGAAAATGCCCTTTTGCTGGGCCTTCTGCTGCTGGCCGTCATCGGCGTGGGGCGGGGGCGCGGCGGCTGCCTGCCGTTTGAGTTGGGTTTGGGGCTGGCCATTTTTTGTTTGATACTCGCTTTCCTCATTGGGCTCACCACGCCCAATCTGGGCTCGTTGAACCGCTACCGGAGCGAGCTGATGCCCTTCCTGGTGCTCCTGCTGCTTCAGAATGACTATGCTGCCGCGTGGCTGCGCCGCGTGGAGTTGGGCGGCCCCCCGACAGCCGGATTATAAGCCTTGCGCTGCCAGTGGCGTAACTTTGCCATCCGTTCAGCCGCCGGTGGGGTCATTATGCCCTGGGCGCGAACGTTTAATTGATACTGCCTTTTATGGAAAACCCCGTCATTATTCTTGGTGCCCAAACCGTTGGCACGGCCGTCCTCGATGCTTTTCTTTCGAATGAAATCGTGGTGTACTGTTTGCTCGACGACGATAAAGCCCTGCAAGGCACCGAATTGCTGGACGTGCCCGTGATGGGCAATACCGATGACGGCGAACTGCTGAAACTGCTCGGCAAAAAATGCGAAGTATTCGTGGCGACCGAGGACACCGCAAGCCGCCGCAGCCTTACCCAGATGCTGCGCACGGAATACGAAGCCGTGCCCGTCAATGCCATTCATCAGCGCGCCAGCGTGGCTCCGCATGCCACCCTGGGCCATGGCAACTACGTGGGTCCTAATGCGGTAGTGGCCGCAACGGCTACCCTCGGCGATGGCTGCATGGTAGGGGCCAATGCCGTGGTGGAAGCCCGCGCTTCCGTTGGCAATTTTGCCCAGCTGGGTAGCGGTGCCCTGCTCGGGGCCGATGTGCAGGTAGGCGAACTGGCCTTCATTGGCGCGGGCGCGGTGGTGGTGGCCGGCGTTAAAATTGGCGACAAGGCCCGGGTTGGTGCGGGCTCGGTGGTGGTGGCCGATGTGGCCAACGGCCAAACGGTTTTTGGCAATCCTGCGGTAAAAGTCTGAAGGGAATGATGAGTTTCGAATTAGGAGTTATGAGTTTTCAGCGGCAGGCTGTTTTACTCAGGACCGGTAATTCAAAACTCCTAATTCAAAACTCCTAATTAACCATGTATCAGGTTCTTCTTTATTACTGCTATTCGCCCATCGAAAACCCGGAGCAATTTCGGGAGGAGCACCACCGCTTTTGCCTGGAGCTGGAGTTGCGCGGGCGCATTATCGTGGCCGCCGAAGGACTGAATGGCACCGTATCGGGCACGGCCGAACACTGCGCCCGCTACATGGCCGCCGTGAAAGCCGACCCACGTTTTGCTGCGCTGGAGTTTAAGATTGACAACGTTCCGGCGCACACGTTCCAGAAGCTACACGTGCGGGTAAAGCCCGAAATCGTGCACAGCAGCCTGCGCCACGTGCGGCCGCACGAAAAAACCGGTCAGCACTTGTCGCCCCAGGAGTTCAAGGACCTGAAAGACCGCGACGACGTGGTGGTGGTAGACGTGCGCTCGGATTACGAGTACAACCTCGGCCGCTTTAAAAACGCCGTGACGCTGGACATGGAGAATTTCCGCGATTTTCCCGAGCGGTTGGAGCGCCTGAAGGAGTTCAAAGACAAGAAAATTCTGACCTATTGCACTGGCGGCGTGAAGTGCGAAAAGGCCAGCGCATTTCTCCTTGAGCAAGGTTTCGAGAACGTGTACCAGTTGCACGGCGGTATCATCAAATACGGCATCGAAGCCGGCGGCGAGGATTTCGATGGCCAATGCTACGTGTTCGACAACCGCGTGGCCGTGGATGTGAACCGCGTGAACCCCACGGTGATTTCGCGCTGCCACCACTGCCAGCAGCCCAGCAATCGGCTTGTGAACTGCGCCAACCCGCATTGCAACGCCCACTTGCCGCTCTGTGAGGCCTGCGGCGAACAATTGCACGGCGCCTGCTCCGAAGCTTGCGCCACTCACCCCGATAAGCGCGCCTACGACGGCACCGGCGCCTACCCCAAACTCAGCAACCATTACAACCCCGCACAGGGGCTCGCCTCGTATAAGGCATAAGCCAGCGCCGGAGCAGAAGCAGCAAAATCCTCCGCTTCCTTCCGGGCCAACTGTGAAACGTAACCACCTGGGTTTAGCTTTTTTCAACCCGGGTTTTCAGTTCTTTCCAATGATTCCATCCTCTGAGCTCATCCTTAATCCCGACGGCAGCATCTACCACCTCAACCTGATGCCTGACCACATTTCCGACACCATTCTCACCGTGGGCGACCCGGCGCGGGTGGCGCAGGTGAGCCGTCATTTCGATTCGGTGGAGTTCGAAACCACGCACCGCGAGTTTGTGACCCATGTGGGGTATTACCGTGGGAAGCGCCTCACGGTGCTGAGCACCGGCATGGGCACCGACAACATCGACATTGTGATGAACGAGCTAGACGCGCTGGTCAACATCGACTTCGTGTCGCGCACGGTGCGGCCGGTAGAGGAACGGCTGAGCTTGCGCATCATTCGGCTTGGTACCAGTGGCAGCTTGCAGGCCGACGTGCCCATTGGCGCCATGCTGGCTACTGAGCACGCCGTGGGCCTGGACAGCCTTATGCAGTTCTATCCGCTGGTAGAAACCGGCCTCGAAACCGAAATCGCCACCGAGTTGCAACAGTCGCTCGGCCTTCCGTTTGCGCCGTACGTGGTTCGGGGTTCCGATTTGCTACGCGAGCAGGTGGGGGCCGGCATGGTGATGGGCAATACGCTCACTTGTCCCGGTTTCTACGGGCCTCAAGGCCGCGTGCTACGCCTCGATTTGCGCCAACCGGATTACATATCGCAGCTGCAAAACTTCCGGCACCAAAGTGCGGAAGGGGAGTTCCGCTTAAGCAATTTTGAGATGGAAACCGCCGGCTACTACTCGCTGGGCCGTTTGCTGGGCCACGAAGTGCTTTCCCTCAATGCCATCGTTGCCAACCGAGCCACGGGCGAGTTTGCGGAAAATGCCGGCGCCGTGGTCGATGCAATGATTGAGCGCACACTCTTGCGGCTCTAAACTGCTGCTTACTGCAACGGGGAGCTTAAATGATGCCGCCGCCAATAAACAGGCGGACGCAGGCAATGAGGATGGCAATGCCATTGAGCATCATGCCGGTTTTGCGTTGCCCAAAGGCGCCGATAATCAGCCCAATCACGGCAAAAACCAGGATAAACCAGTTGGCCCACCCCAAAAGTGGAAACAGGGCCAACACGGCCAGCAATAGCGCCACAATCCCCCAGAGTGTTGAAATGATGTTCATTGGAATAATCAACTTAATGCCGGTGGGGCAACAACAGGCTAATAGAAGTCGAACCCAAGCACCGCCCGCAAGGGCAGCATAGCGCCTGATTTCAGCGTCAGGTGTTCGGCATCGGCGGCCCAAACGGTGGTGGCCACGCGTTTGGTGGCGCCGTCGGCCGTTTGGAAATAGATGTCCAGCTTGCCGTGGTAGGCGTTGCCCAGCGTCACGGCCCGGTCGGCATCGGCCCGCCGGCGTTGGCGGTCAGCTACTTCGGTCAGAACATCTTCGGGCGAAAAAAGCAGGCTTTCGAGGGCTTCTTTTTCAACTATTTCGACAGTAGCGGCGGCGGGAATAAACGACATGGTGAAACGGGATTAGCTGAACAGCCAAAATGAGGAAGTAGTGGAACTCAATTTTGCGTGTAAACGGGATTTCAACCGCATCAGTCTAGGTTTTTCGGAAAAAAACTAAGGCAGCTGGGCCAGGAATTCCATGGTGTCCACGCGGTCGGCGTATTCATCGACGCCCGGCGACTGGGCTTGGCCAAAAGGCAGGCTGCCCGCAAACCGACCGCCGGCGGAAACTACGCATTGTGTTTGGGCCGCAATGTCGGTTAGCTGGTCCACCAGGTCTACTTCGCTGGCGTACTCGGCGTAGTGCACCACCGAAATGGGCGAAACCAATGCGGGGCTGGGCCGCAACAGCAAAAAACCGTTGTCGAAATGCGCCACCCGGTTCACCAACAAAATGCTTTTGTTGTAATCGTAATTATTGTTGTATTTGTGGTGGTTGAGTACGCCTTCGCAGGTTTGCAAGGCATCAAGCAGGGGCACAAAACTGTAGTCAGTGGGCACAAATAGCTTGCTCACATTGCGGCAGCCCAGACCGTAGTACTGGAAAATGTCTGGCCCGAGCTTGGCTAGTTCTTCGCTGGTTTCCTGGCCCGTGAGCACGGCCACGCTGGTGCGGTTGCGGCGGATGAGGTGGGGCTTCTTGCCAAAATAATACTCGAAATACCGGGCCGTATTATCCGAGCCGGTGGCAATGAAGGCATCGGCTGCATTCAGCCGGGGCAGTATCTGGATGAAAGCGGCAAAGCGTGGCTCCAGTCGCGTGATTTCATCGATTAGCCAAGTCATCAGCACGGTGTCATCGGCGCTGAGCTTGGCCAGCAGCACGTGCCCACTGAGTAGCACGCACAGCAGGTCATGGAAACCCACCATTGGGATGTTGCCGGCCATCACTACCCCAATTTGGTGCACGGTGGTGGGTTCGGCCGGGTAGCGGCTGGCCCAGTGGCGCAAGGGCGCTTCGCTTAGCATATGGGCAATGCCGGCCACGGCGGCCGCCACGCTGGGCTCGTCGAACCAGGCATTTTGGTTGCGGGCGCGCGCGGCCAGCGTGGTGATTTCTTCGGGGGAAAGGGCCGTGAGGCGGTGCCCCAAGGCTACAAAAGCAGCTAAACGTTCGGCGTGATTCATAGCGAAAAGAGGGGGTCCGAGCAGAATACTTGGACCAGAGCGGACAAATGCCCCGCAAAATTGGGCTAAACCATGCAAACCCAACCGTTGTTGGTTAATTTTGCTAGCCCAAAGAACGGCGCCGGCCGGGCGTTTTACGTAAAGCTGGCAAGTTCCCCTTTGGTTTCCCCTCACTACCTGACCCCCGACGCCCCATGGCCATCATGATAACCGACGAGTGCATCAACTGTGGTGCCTGCGAGCCGGAATGCCCCAACAATGCTATTTACGAGGGCGGCGCCCAGTGGCGCTGGGCCGATGGCACCAGCCTGAAAGAAGTAACTGCCGCCGACGGCAGCGTGGTGAGCGGTACCGCTCCCCAAACGCCGGTATCGGATGAGTACTACTACATTGTGTCCGATAAATGCACCGAGTGCGTGGGCTTTCACGAAGAACCCCAATGCGCCGCCGTTTGCCCCGTCGATTGCTGCGTGGACGACCCGGACTTGCGCGAAACCCGCGAGCGGCTTCTCGAAAAGAAGGAATGGCTGCATATCGCCGCGTAGCTTTCTGAAAATCAAATCCAAAAAAGGCCGCTTCCCTGGAAGCGGCCTTTTTCGTGTCGCTGGCCTTGCTGTCAAAGGCCGATGAGCTGCCTTAGGCAGTTTATTGATGAGTGAGTCCCGCGTTTCTAATGCCTATTTTTGCGGCTTCTGATTCTAGCACCATTTTATGTCCCTCGCCACCACCTATTCGCCCACCGACGTTGAAGCCAAATGGTATCAGCGCTGGCAGGAGCAAGGCTTTTTCAAGGCTACCGCCAACCCGAAAAAGGTCCCATATACCGTTGTGATTCCGCCGCCGAACGTGACTGGGGTGCTGCACATGGGCCACATGCTGAACAATACCATTCAGGACGTGTTGGTGCGCCGCGCCCGCATGCAGGGCAAGGAGGCCTGCTGGGTGCCCGGAACCGACCACGCCAGCATTGCTACCGAAGCCAAAGTGGTAGCGCAGCTCAAGGAGCAGGGCATTGCCAAGAGCGACCTCACCCGCGAGCAGTTCCTGGGCCACGCATTCGAGTGGAAGGAAAAGTACGGCGGCATTATTCTCGAGCAGCTAAAGCAACTGGGCGCTTCCTGCGACTGGGACCGCACGCGCTTCACCATGGAGCCCGAGCTGACCGAGGCGGTGCTACGCGTCTTCGTCGATTTGTACAACAAAGGCCTGATTTACCGCGGCGTTCGCATGGTGAATTGGGACCCCGAAGGCCGCACCGCTATCTCGGACGAAGAGGTGATTGCCAAGGACGTGCAGGCCAAAATGTATTACCTTAACTACGCCGTGGTAGGGCAGGAGGACCAGTTTCTGACCGTGGCCACGTCGCGGCCCGAAACGATTATGGCCGACGTAGCCGTAGCCGTGAACCCCACTGACCCGCGCTACGCCCATTTGGCGGGCGCCAAAGTAACGATTCCGCTACTGGGCCGCGAAATCCCGGTGGTTTTCGACGAGTACGTATCAGTAGAATTTGGAACCGGCGCGCTGAAAGTGACGCCCGCCCACGACCTGAATGACTACGAGTTGGGCGTGAAGCACAACTTGCCCGTCATCGACATTCTGGCCGATAACGGCACACTCAACGAAAAAGCGGTGCTCTACGTGGGCCAGGACCGGTTTGCCGCGCGCAAGCAAATTGCTAAGGATTTGCAGGAAGCCGGCTTACTCGTCAAAATTGAAGAGTATGCCAGCATCGTGCAGACTTCGGAGCGCACCAAGGCCGTAATCGAGCCCAAGCTCAGCCTGCAGTGGTTCCTGAAAATGGAGCACCTTGCCAAGCCCGCGCTGGAGGTGGTGGAAAACGACACCATCAAGCTGCACCCGCCCAAGTTCAAGAACATGTACCGGGCCTGGATGGAAAACGTGCACGACTGGTGCATCTCGCGCCAGCTGTGGTGGGGCCAGCAAATTCCGGCCTACTACCTGCCCGATGGCACCTTCGTGGTGGCCCTGACGGCCGAGGCTGCCCTGGAACAAGCCCGTGCCCAAAGCGGCAACGCCGACCTGCAGCTAGCCGACTTACGCCAGGACGAAGACGTGCTCGATACCTGGTTTTCGTCGTGGCTGTGGCCGATTTCGGTTTTCGACGGGTTCAAGGACCCCGACAACGCCGATATCAACTATTTCTATCCCACCAACGACCTGGTGACCGGGCCGGACATCCTGTTCTTCTGGGTGGCCCGCATGATTATGGCCGGGCTGGAATTCCGCAAGGAAATCCCGTTCAAAAACGTGTACCTGACCGGCATTGTGCGCGACGCCCAGGGTCGTAAAATGAGCAAGCAGCTCGGTAACTCGCCCGACCCGCTCGACCTTATTGCTCAGTACGGTGCGGATGGCGTGCGCACCGGCATGCTGTTTTCGGCCCCTGCCGGCAACGATTTGCTTTTCGACATGAAGCTGGTGGAGCAGGGCCGCAACTTCTCCAACAAGCTCTGGAACGCCTTCCGCTTGGTGAAAGGCTGGGAGGTGGATGCGGCGCTGCCCTTCGTAAATGAAAAGCCGGTGCTGTGGTTTGAAGCCAAGCTGCAGGCCGCCATCATCGAGCTCGACGACCATTTCGAAAAGTTCCGGATGAGCGATGCGCTGATGACGGTGTACAAGCTCGTATGGGACGATTTCTGCGCCCTGTACCTGGAGATGGTGAAGCCCACCTACCAGCACCCCATCGACGCGGAAACGCTGCGCCACACCACGGCTTACCTCGAAACGCTGCTCAAGCTGCTGCACCCCTTCATGCCCTTCATCACCGAAGAGCTGTGGCACGAGCTGGCCGAGCGCGGCCCCCGCGACTACGTGACTGTGGCTCCCTGGCCAAAGGCCAGCGCCGCTGCCGTGCCGCCGCGCATACTGGCCGATATGGACAAAGCTCTGGCCGTAGTAGCCGGCATTCGCACTGTGCGCAACCAGAAAAACATCGGTCCCAACAAGCCCTTAGCCCTGGTAGCCAAAACCGATGAGGCCGCGCTGCTGACCGATTTCGACGGCATTATCCGCAAGCTGGGCAGCATCTCGAAAGTGACGTTCGCCGATGCCGGGCCCGCCGCTTCGGTGAGCTTCGTGCAGGGCGGCAGCGAGTTCTTCATTCCCCTCGAAGGCCACATCGATATGGCTGCCGAGCGCACCCGCCTCGAGAAAGAGCTGGAATACGCCCAGGGCTTCCGCGAATCGGTGCAGCGCAAGCTGGGCAACGAAAAATTTGCCCAAAACGCCAAGCCCGACGTGCTGGAGCGCGAGCGCCAGAAACTAGCCGACGCCGAAGCGAAAATCACGGCTCTGGAGCAGGCTTTGGTTAGCTTATAATACCGCCAACCAAAAGCAAAAAGGCCCTCTCCTAATTCAGGAGAGGGCCTTTTTGATTGGAGGGGCGACCAGATGATACTATTGCGGCGGCTGGCCCGCCTTCTTCTGCATGGTGGCCAATTGATTCTGCAGTTGAAAAGTCACTTTCTCGCAATCAGAGAATCGCTGCTCGGAAGCCTGTAGAGCTTTTTGGGTGGCCGAAAGGTGCTGGTATAAATAGCCAATCAGGCCCAAAGCCAGGACGAGGGCGCCTAAAACAAAGATGTTTTTCATGTACGTTTCTTTAAATAAGAACGTCATGCTGAGCTTGTCGAAGCATCTCTACCGCAATAGTAATATCAATTACTACTGCGGTAGAGATGCTTCGACAAGCTCAGCATGACGTTCAACTAAGGTCTCAATATCTTTAAATGGCCGTATTCGGGTCGAACTGCTCCAGGTAATCGGCCACTTTGCGCACGAACATGCCGCCGAGCGAGCCATCTACCACGCGGTGGTCGTAGCTGTGGGAGAGGAACATAAACTGGCGCACGCCGATGAGGTCGCCCTGCGGCGTTTCAATCACGGCGGGCTTCTTCTTGATGGCGCCTACGGCCATGATGGCCACTTGCGGCTGCATGATGATGGGCGTGCCCATCACGTTGCCGAACGAACCCACGTTGCTCAGCGTGTAGGTGCCGCCTTCGAGGTCGGCGGGGGTGAGCTTGTTGGCACGGGCCCGGTTGGCCAGGTCGTTCATCTTTTTGCTCAGGCCATTCAGGTTCAGCTGGTCGGCGTTGTGAATCACCGGCACAATGAGGTTGCCGCTGGGCAGGGCCACGGCCACGCCGATGTTGATGTCGCGCTTCTTGATGATGTAGTCGCCGTCAATCGACACGTTAATCATCGGGTAGTCCTGAATGGCGCGGGCCACGGCCTGGATGAAGATGGGCGTGAAGGTGAGGTTTTCGCCCTCGCGCTTCTTGTAGGCATCCTTGTGCTTGTTGCGCCAGTTCACGAGGTTCGTCACGTCGGCTTCCACGAAGCTGGTGACGTGCGGCGAAATGCGCTTCGAGTCCACCATGCGCTGCGCAATCATCTTGCGCATGCGGTCCATCTCAATCAGCTCTTGGCCGCCGCTGACACTGGGCATGGCTTTGGTGCTGGGAGCCGATGCAGCGGGTGTAGCAGCCGGGGCCGGAGTGGTAGCTGACTGGGGATGTGCCTGGGCAACCGGCGCAGGAGCCGTCGCAACAGCCGCGGGAGCCGCACTGGGGGTCAGGGGCTGTTTGCCGCTGGCTACGTAGTCCAGAATATCTTTTTTGGTTACTCGGCCTTCTTTGCCTGTGCCGGGCAGGTACTCTAGGTCGGTCATGCTCACGCCCTCTTCGCGGGCAATGCTGAGCACCAGCGGCGAAAGAAAGCGGCCGGGCTGGTGCACTGCCGCCTGCTGGCTGGCTTGTGGGTCGTGGGGCTCGGGCAGGTAGGGCACAGCAGCTGCGGGACTGCCGTTGCTAGAGGGTGCAGCTGCCGCTTGCGGCGCGGTGGGGGCACTGGCCGGGGCGGCGGCAACTGCCGCGGCAGCATCAGTTTCCATAATGGCGATGGGCGCACCCACGGCCACGACCTGGCCTTCCTGCACCAAAATCTCCTGCAACACGCCCGCGTAAATGGCGGGAACTTCGGTATCAACTTTGTCAGTGGCTACTTCCAGCACTGATTCGTCCTGCTCAATGGAGTCGCCAACTTGCTTGAGCCATTTCAGGACGGTGCCTTCCATGATGCTTTCGCCCATTTTGGGCATCGTCATTTCCACTCGTGCCATATTAGGAGGGGTATTTTGGGAATTAAGGTGGGATGGGAATTTGGTGGGACAAAGGTAGCCAGAAAGCTGAACGCCCCCGGCGCAAAGCGGCGGGGGCGTTTAAATCAATATCAAGGATTCAGCACGTCGCTGGTGGTGCGGTGGAAATGTTTGCGCTTCAGCTTGCGCCGAATGGCCGGTGGTATGGACTCGCCATTGTTGTAGCGCCGAATGATAGCCGCCTCGTTTTCGGTGCTGTAGTCACTGGCCTTCAATGTGCCCGCAATCGTAAATGCGGTGCTGGCCAAGGCGTCCTGTCGGGCCTCCTGGGCCGTGCGGGGCCTGCCAACACGCTCGGCATAAAGTGCCTTTACTGCCGAACTATCCCTGATTGATTGTAGGCCCTGGCCACTAGCGCGCTTCTCGCGAAACAGCTTGTGCACGGCAAAAACAGTATCGAGCCCCTGGCTAAAGGCTGGCATAGCTCCACTTAGCAGGAGGCTTAGCAAGACGTATTTTATCATGTTGCAGCAGTTTTCTAGTAGAGTCGGCAATGATAATGTCGCCCGTACTACTCCACTGTGATAACCGGCAGCCCTTCCTCTGTTAAATCGCCGCCCGTAGTGGCCGCTTCCTGCCGAAACTTAGAGAAGCAAATAGTACGGTTCGAAGCAAAGCGGTTGGTGGGGTCGCTGATGATGACAACGTGCTCAAAAGTGCCAAACTCCTTCCCCTCGTACATCAGGCGTTGCTTAATGCCCAAATCCGGCTTGTTCACCACGTTCACATAGATGGACCGGCCCACCGCTTTAGGCCCCGGCTTGGCATAGAGCACCGTGGTTTCGATGCTGCCGTTGCATTCATCGGCGCAGCTGCCTAGCAACACACCGATTCCTAGGAAAATGACGGATTGGAATACTCTCTTCATTGCGATAATGAAAAACTGTAAACAGCAGCGCCTAACCATTTTGGGTTAGGCGCTGCTGTCAAATAGTAGATTAAAGTCTAAATCGTCGAGAAATCAAACGACTGCTCCAGAAATGCCGTCGTGAAATTGCCCTCGTTGAACTGCGCGTTGTCCATCAGCGCTAGGTGGAAGGGGATAGTCGTTTTCACTCCTTCTACCACGAACTCGCTCAGGGCGCGCTTCATTTTTACGATGCACTCCTCGCGGGTTTGAGCCACGGTGATGAGCTTGGCAATCATCGAATCGTAATTGGGCGGGATGGTGTAGCCCGCGTACACGTGCGTATCCACGCGCACGCCGTGGCCACCGGGGATGTGCAGCGTTGTGATTTTGCCCGGTGCGGGGCGGAAGCCGTTGCGCGGGTCCTCGGCGTTGATGCGGCACTCCATGGCGTGCATCTTCGGGAAGTAGTTTTTGCCCGAAATCGGGATGCCCGCCGCCACCTTGATTTGCTCCTTAATGAGGTCGTAGTTGATGATTTCCTCCGTCACCGGGTGCTCCACCTGGATGCGGGTGTTCATCTCCATGAAGTAGAAGTCGCGGTTGGCATCCACCAGGAATTCAATGGTGCCCACGCCCTCGTAGCCAATGGCCGAAGCGCCGGCCACGGCGGCTTTGCCCATTTTCTCGCGCAAGGCGTCGGTCATGAACGGGGAAGGTGCTTCTTCCACCAGTTTCTGGTGGCGGCGCTGGATGCTGCAGTCGCGCTCCGACAGGTGGCAAACGTGGCCGAACTGGTCGCCCACAATCTGTACCTCGATGTGGCGGGGCTCCACCACAAACTTCTCCAGGTACATGCCGTCGTTGCCGAACGCCGCCTTGGATTCCGTCCGGGCATCGTCCCAGGCCTTCTGGAATTCGTCGTCGGAGTGGATGATGCGCATGCCGCGCCCGCCGCCACCGGCCGTGGCCTTCAGAATGACGGGGTATTTGATTTTGTTGGCAATTTTCTTGCCCTGCTCCACCGAATCCAGCAAGCCCACCGAGCCGGGAATGCAGGGCACGCCGGCCTTAATCATCGTGGCTTTGGCCGTGGCCTTGTCGCCCATCTGGTTAATCATCTCGGGCGAGGCCCCGATGAACTTGATGCCGTTTTCGGCGCAGATGCGCGAGAATTCCGCGTTTTCCGATAGGAAACCGTAGCCGGGGTGAATGGCGTCGGCGTTGGTGATTTCGGCGGCCGAAATCAGGTTGGGCATGCTCAGGTAGGACTGCGACGAAGCGGGCGGGCCGATGCACACGGCTTCGTCGGCAAACTTCACGTGCAGGCTTTCCTTGTCGGCAGTCGAGTACACGGCCACCGTTTTGATGCCCATTTCCTTGCAGGTGCGAATAATGCGCAGGGCAATTTCGCCCCGGTTGGCGATGAGTATTTTCTTGAACATTGGGTGGGATAGTCAGGAATAAAAAAACTGTCATCCTGAGCGGAGCGAAGGACCTTATCAAGTCAGAACAGGTCGTTCCAGCGTGATAAGGTCCTTCGCTCCGCTCAGGATGACAGACGTATTAACTACTCAATCAAAAACAACGGCTGGTCGTACTCCACGGGAGTCGCATTCTCTACCATTGCCTTCACGATGCGGCCGCTTTCCTCCGCTTCAATTTCGTTGAACAGCTTCATAGCTTCGATGATGCAGATAACCTGACCTTTCTCTACCATGTCGCCTACTTGCACGAAAGCCGGAGCATCCGGGCCGCTGCTGCGGTAGAACGTGCCAATCATTGGGGCCTTCAGGGCGCGGTGGTTGGCTACGGGAGCCTCGGCAGGAGCAGCCGTGGCGGGTGCGGCGGGCGCAGGGGCCGCGGCGGCAGCTGGTGCGGGGGCGTGGTTTTGGGCCGGCGCCGCCATGCTTACTACGTGCTTGGTGTTGGGGTCACGCTGCACCGAAATCTTAAATTCTTCGGTTTCAATGTTAACCTTGTTGAGGCCCGACTTGGCAATAAAATCGAGCAGCTCCTGTAATTCTTTGGCTTTCATGGCAGCGTCCTTTTTGGGCGAATTTGACATATTCAATAAGCGGCTGGTTGTGGGCTATTAGCTAGTAACTAACGCCTTAGGATTTACTTCACGCGCTCAACGTAGCTATAGTCGCTGGTCTTGATGCGGATTTTGGTATCTACATCAACAAACAGTGGCACCTGAATCCGGGCGCCGGTTTCTACCGTGGCGGGCTTTAGCGTGTTGGTAGCGGTGTCACCCCGCAGGCCGGGCTCGGTGTAGGTCACCACGAGGTCCACGGTGGTGGGCAGTTCGGCGGTGAGGGGTTGCTCGGTTTCGGCGTGGAACAGGATGGTAACCTCCTGGCCTTCCTTCATGATGTCGGCGAAAGGCACCAGGGCTTCGGGCAACACCACTTGTTCGAAGGTCGAGTTGTCCATGAAGTTGTAGCCGTAATCGTCTTTGTAGAGGAACTGGTGGGGGCGTTGCTCCACGCGGGCCGTTTCCACCTTCACGCCAGCGTTGAAGGTGTTGTCGATGGTGCGGCCGGTTTTGATGTTGCGCATTTTGGTGCGCACAAAAGCGGGGCCTTTGCCGGGCTTCACATGCTGAAACTCGGTGATGACGTGCAGCTCGTTGTTGTAATTGAGAACGAGGCCATTGCGGAAGTCGGCGGTACTTGCCATGGTAATTAGGATTTAGCGGTTGACGGTTAAAATCGAACGCCTAATTGGCGTATCAATCAACGTTAAACTGCCCGTTGGGTGGGAAAATTCGTGAAAAAAGTGCGGCGGCTGCGCTTATTTGGGGTCGTAGGCCCATTTCAGGTAAATGGACCCCCACGTGAAGCCGCCCCCGAAAGCGGCCAGCACCAGGTTGTCGCCCTTGCGCAGCTGGCTTTCGTAGTCGGCCAGGCACAGCGGAATGGTGGCGTTTGTGGTGTTGCCGTAGCGGTGAATGTTGAGCATCACCTTCTCGGGGCCCACGCCCATGCGGTTCGCGGTAGCGTCGATGATGCGCTTGTTGGCTTGGTGCGGCACCAGCCACGCCACGTCGTCGTTGCTGAGGTGGTTGCGCTCCATCACCTGGGCGGCCACGTCGGCCATGCTCTTCACGGCAAACTTGAACACCGTGGCGCCTTCCTGGTAGATGTAGTGCTCCTTGTTATCCACGGTTTCGTGGGACGGTGGGCGGCGGCTGCCGCCGGCTTTCTGGTGCAGGTAAGCTTCGCCGCTGCCATCGGTACGCAGCACGTGGTCGAGCAGGCCGAAGCCTTCGGAGTTGGGCTCTAGCAGGACGGCGGCGGCACCGTCGCCAAAGAGAATGCAGTTGGCGCGGTCGGTGTAGTCCACGATGGACGACATCTTGTCGGCGCCCACCACTATCACCTTCTTATACGTGCCGGCCTGAATGAACTGCGCGCCCGTGGCCAGCGAAAACAGAAAGCTGGAACACGCCGCGTTCACGTCGTAGCTGAACGCCTTGGTAATGCCCACGCCGTTGGAAATGATGTTGGCCGTGGCCGGAAACAGCACGTCGGGCGTGGTGGTAGCACAAATCAGCAGGTCAATGTCCTCGGGATTGGTGCCGGTTTTTTCCAGAAGCTGCCGTACCGCTTTAATACCCATTACGGAAGCCCCCTGGTTTTCTCCTTTTAGGATGCGCCGCTCCTTGATGCCGGTCCGGGACAAAATCCACTCATCGGTGGTTTCTACCAGTTTTTCAAGCTCGGCATTGGTAAGCACATATTCGGGCACGTAAGCACCCACGCCGGTGATGGCAGCAGTAATCTTCATATGGGCAAAAGTAGGCGGGGCAAGCGAGAAATGGGCAAAGCAGAATAAAAAAGCGCTACCATAACGCCCATTATGCCCTGGAGAGTGACGAAAGCAATTGTAAAAAAAATCCGGCCGGAGCCGGAAGTTTTCCCCCGCTCGAAGCGGGTGTTAGGACTTAAAAGTAGCCTTTATTTGGTCCACAATTCCGGACTCGGCCATATTGAAGCCTTGCACCAGCATGTTGCAGATGGCCAACGGCGTGCTACGGCCGTGGCCGATAATGGCATTGTCGTTAATGCCCAGGATGGGGGAGCCCCCCACGGCTTCGTAGTTGAACTTGTCGAAAAACGGGTCGTGAATGTTCTTCTCCTCCATCATCTCATAAATGGACTCGGCCATTTTCAACAAGATGTTGCCGGTGAAGCCATCGCAGACCACCACATCGGCCTTTTCGTTGAACATGTCGCGGCCTTCGATATTGCCCACGAAATGGATGTGCGGGTTGGCCTTCAGCAACTGGTGCGCGGCTTGGGTATTGGGCGTGCCCTTGCCTTCTTCCTCGCCCAGGTTCACCAGGCCCACTTTGGGCTTGTCGATGCCCAACACGTACTGCGCGTAGAGCGAACCCAACTCGCCGAACTGCTCCAGCATTTCAGGCTTGCATTCCGCATTGGCACCTACGTCGAGCAGGATGCCAAATTTGTCGTGCTTTTTAGGGACGAAGTTGGCAATAGCGGGGCGGATTACGCCGGGCACTGCCTTCACCGTGAACATGGCGCCCACGAGCATGGCGCCCGTGTTGCCGGCCGAGCAAAAGGCCTCGACTTCGCCGGTAAGGAGCAATTTATAGCCGATGGCGATGCTGGAATCCTGCTTTTGCTGGAAGGCTTTGGCGGGGTGCTCGGCCATTTCGATGACCTGCGAGGCCGGAACAAATTCGAGGGCAGCACCCGCAGGGCCAGCGGCATCAAGCAGGGGTCGCACGGCGTCTTCCTGGCCAATCAGGACGATGGTGGCCCGGCCGGCGAGTTGTTCGGCGGCCAACAGGGCACCCGCCACGGCGGCTTGGGGGGCGAAATCGCCGCCCATTGCGTCGAGGGCTATTTTCATGTAAAAGGTGTTTGGGGAGGTCAGGGTGAGGGGTGGTAACCAAAAGTCCGGCCCCGCAGGCTTACAAAAGCGCGAAGCCGGACCGTAAGGTACCGCGAATTAACAACCTGACGCGCTATTCGTCGTCGCCGGTAGCATCGGCAGCGGGCGCAGAGCTCACCTTCGAGTAGTTTTTGATGGCCAGCTGGCCGTTGTGGTACAGGTCGCCATCCACTACGTAGGCCTTGTGGCGCAGGTGCAGCTCGCCCGTGTTGGGGCACAAGGTAACGGCCTTCGGGGTAAGCTTGTAGTGCGTGCGACGCTTATCGCGAACGGAGGAAGAGGTGCGGCGCTTAGGATGAGCCATGGTTTTGTTGAATTAGGGAATTTGAAGTTTCAGTAAACGAGTAAGGGCGACTCGGGGCGCTTAGTTCAGGTTGCGCAGGGCGGCCCAACGCGGGTCGGCCGGCTCGTCGTCATCAGGCGCATCATCGGCAGGACGGGTGCTGAAAATGAGCTTGGTGGGAGCGTCAGGGTTTTCATCGGCTTCGTTCTGGAAGCGCGGATGCAGCTTCTTCATGGGCAGCGCCAGGCCGATGTAATCGTACAGGTGCTGCGCCAAGGGCAGGGACTGGGTTTCGGGCGTGATTTGCAGCACGTTGTCGTCCAGTTCCTTGTTCTCGTCGCCGAAACGCACCAAGAGCTGCTCGTCAATGTCCATCGGCTGGTCGAACTCGTCCAAACTGCGGTCGCAGGTCAGGCGCACGGTGCCAGTGATGTGGAAATTGAGGGTAAGCAGCCGCTCGGTTTTAATGAGCTCCACGTCGGCGTGCAGATTGCCTTGTTCCACCAAAGGCTGGTCGAATAAGGCAAAAAAGTCGGGACCCAACTCGTACTCAAAATGGTGCGTTTTCAGCGCCAGCTTGGCTAGGTTGATGTCGTATTGGCTTTCTTTTTTCACGGTCGGCTTGATAGCAGGGGGCAAAAGTAGTGAAAATCCGGCTTTTTGCCAAAAGATAAGCCCAACTTTCTTAGCGTTTTCAGCCGCAAACGGCTGGTTTTTACGCCGAAGGTCAGTCCTGCTCTGGCAAATTGCACGGACCCCTATACGTTGCGCGCCCCGTAATGGTGCCCGAATTGGTGGTGCAACTCCTAGCGAGCCGAGCGCGGCTGGGCATCTTCCCACCGCTGCTTCCACACTTCACAAGCCAAGTAAACAGCGGCCCGGAATGACGATTCATTGGCCTTGAACTGCCCCGCCAGGCCATACGCCGTGCCGTGGTCGGGGGAGGTGCGCACCACCGGCAGGCCGGCGGTAAAATTTACACCCTGCTCAAAAGCCATCAGCTTAAACGGAATCAGGCCTTGGTCGTGGTACAGCGCCAGGGTGGCATCGAACTGCCGGAACTGCTGGGTGCCGAAATAGCCATCGGCCGGGAAAGGCCCGAACACCAACTGCCCATCCTGCGCAAACTGCTGGATTATGGGTGTTACAATATCACCTTCCTCGCTGCCCAGCAGGCCGTTTTCACCCGCGTGGGGGTTCAGACCCAACACCGCAATGCGCGGCCGCAGGATGCCGAAATCCTGCTTCAAGGACTTGAGCAGTAGCGTGATTTTGGTGCGCAGCAACTCGGCGGTGAGGCGGGCGGGCACGTCCTTGAGCGGGATGTGGCCCGTGACGGTGGCAATGCGCAAGCCGCTTTCGTCCACCAGAAACATCAGGCTTTCGGGTACCCCGAAATAGCTGGTCAGGAACTCGGTGTGGCCGGGGAAACGGAAGTCGTCGGCCTGGGTATTGTCCTTGCTGATTGGAGCCGTGACAATGGCGTCCAGCTTACCGGCCTTCAGGTCGCGGCTGGCGGCCAGCAGGCTTTCGCGGGCAGCTTGGCCGGTTGCGGCCGAAGGTTGCCCGGGCGCCAGCACAAAGTCTTCCTCCCAGCAGGTTACGGCGTTGAGCCGGCCGGGCGCGATATCCGCCGCGTCGCGCAACTGGCGGAACATGAGCGGCTCGGCATCAGGCGCCACCGGAAAATCGTGGAACAGGTCCGTTGCCGTGCCGTAGACAACCGGGGTGCAAATTTTGAGGAGCCGCTCGTCGAGCAGCGTTTTGTAAATGACTTCGGGGCCGATGCCGGCGAGGTCGCCCACGGAAAAGCCGAGGCGGGGAAGGTTTTGGGGCATTGCTATCAGAGGAACGTCATGCAGAGCGCAGCGAAGCATCTCGCGTGCTATTATGTCTCAATCGATTGGGTTATTAGTGGCATGCGAGATGCTCCGCTGCGCTCTGCATGAAGGGCTATTTCGACAGTTTATTTGTCAGAAACGCGTACAGCAAGCGCACGCCCATGCCGGTGCCGCCTTTGCCGCGGTAGCTCTCGGGCGCGGTGAGGAAAGCCGGGCCGGCAATATCCAGGTGAATCCAGGGGTAGCCTTTGGCGAAGCGCTCTAGGAACTTGGCGGCGGAAATCTGGCCGGCTTCGCCCTTGCCCAGGTTGCTGAGGTCGGCAATGTCCGACTTGATGTGGTCGGCGTACTCGTCCCAGAGCGGAAATTCCACGAGGCGTTCGTGCACGCGGTGGCCAGCGGCCGAAAGTTCTGCCAAGGTCGCCGTATCGGCCGTGCCCATCACGGCAGTGGCTTCGGTGCCCAGGGCCCGCACGGCAGCGCCGGTGAGGGTGGCGAGGTCGATAACCAGTTCGGGGTCGTATTTCTTGGCGAAGCTGAGGGCGTCGGCGAGGAGCAGGCGGCCTTCGGCGTCGGTGTTTTTTACTTCCACCGTGAGGCCGCTGTGCATGGTGATGACGTCGCCGGGCGCGTAGGCGAGGCCACCGGGGCGGTTATCGGTGGCCGGTACGAGGCCGATAACGTGCAGCGGCACGTTGTTTTTGGCCAGGGCATAGAGGGTGCCGGCTACGGCGGCACCGCCAGCCATGTCGCACTTCATCATGTCCATGCTGTTGGGCGTGGGCTTGAGGCTGAGGCCACCGGTATCGAATACCACGCCTTTGCCTACCAGCACGTAGGGCTTGGCGTTTTGGGCGCCTTCGGGCTTCCATTCCAGGATGCTGAAGGTGGGCGGCTCGGGCGAGCCCAAGTTCACGGCGAGCAGGCCGCCCATGCGCAAGGCTTCAATTTTGGGCAGGTCTAGGATGTCGGTGGTATAGCCGGCCTCATCGCCCGCCGTGGCAATGCTCTCGGCCAATTGAATGGCATTGAGCTTATTGAGTGGAGCATTGACCAGGTTGCGGGCCAGAGTGACGCCTTGCAGCAAGCCGTCGAGCTCGGTGAGCGAGGCGGGCGTGGCCGCGTCGCCCACGACGGAGATGGTGGTGAGCGTGGCGGGCTTCCGCGACTTCTCGTCGGTTTTGTAGCCTTCAAACTGGTAGGCCGTCAGGGCCAAGCCTTCGGCGAGGAGCAGGGCCGCGTCCGGAGTTTCGCTCAGGTTGTGAATGAAAATTTCGGCCGTTTTTTCTTTTTTCAACTGGCCGTGCAGGGCGTGGCCGCTGCGGCGCAGGGCCTCGGCTACTTGCTCGGGCGTGGGCTTCTTGGCCAGCACCACAAAGTAGTGCTGGTGGCTGAAATGGTTGAGGTGAACGAGCTTCTGGTCATCGGCCAGCGCGGTGGCTACGTACGCCTGGGCTTCGGCCGAAAGGTCGCCGGCGGCGCCGGTGGGCAGGGTGGTGGTGCCGTTCGACAGGATGAAGACCTGCGTGGATTGGGCCGGCGCGGCGGCCACGTGGGCAAGGGCTAGGGGCATGAGCGGGAATGAAGGCCGTAGATTTGAGTCCGCAAGGTACTGTTTAGGTAGCAAGGTTTTTTTGATGGGATTTAGAATACCGTCAGGCCGAGCTTGCCGAGGCATCTCTGCCGCTTTGCTGCGGCAGCATGAAGTACTTGCGGGTGAGCGTTGCTTCGGCAAGCTCGGCCTGACGTTCTGTTAATCCTTTACGCCTCACTATCGTGAATACCGTTCGCCCTAAAAAACACCTTGGCCAGCACTTTCTGGCCGACCCCAACATTGCCCGCAATATCGTGGGCGCTTTGCAACTGCCGGATGGCGTGGGGCAGGTGCTCGAAATCGGGCCGGGCATGGGCGTGCTCACCCAGTATTTGCTGCAAAACCCGGCCTACCAAACCAGTGTGGTGGAGATTGATACCGAATCGGTGGCATATTTGAAAGTGCATTACCCGGCGCTGGAAAACCGGATTTATGCCACCGACTTTCTGCGCCAGGACCTGAGCACCATGTTCCCAGACCAGAAGTTGGCCATCATCGGCAACTTCCCTTACAACATTAGCAGCCAGATTTTCTTTCAGGTGCTGGCCAACCGGCAGCAGGTGCGGGAAGTGGTGGGCATGATTCAGAAGGAAGTAGCCCAGCGCCTGGCCGAGCCACCTGGCTCCAAAACCTACGGCATCCTGAGCGTGCTGCTGCAAGCCTATTATAAGATTGACTACCTGTTTACGGTGCCGCCACACGTGTTTGTGCCGCCACCCAAGGTCGAATCGGCAGTAGTGCGCCTCACCCGCAACGAAACGGAGAAACTCGACTGCGACGAGAAGCTGTTTTTCCGGGTGGTTAAGCAGGCGTTTCAAACGCGCCGCAAGACGCTGCGCAATGCGCTCAAGCCCTTTGGCCTGCCGCCCGAAGCCACCGCAGATGCCATTTTTGAGAAACGGGCCGAGCAACTGGGTGTGGCCGAATTTGTAGGACTGACCCAGCGAATTGGGCAGCATAATGCCGGTGCCAGTGCCGCTTTGCCCGATTTAGATTTGAATGACCTTGCCGAGTAAGCCACGGCCCGAGGCCCTGCACCTGCCGCTATGAAGCCAGTAGAAATGTCTGAGAACGGTAAAAACGCACTCGTATCCCAACACTACAGAAGTGTGTGCTTAGTAGTAGATGAAATGCATCCCTCACTGCACGAAATGCTACAGGCAATAGGGGTCGACATTCACTACCAACCCAACCTCACGGCTGCCGAAGTGCCCGTGGCTCTGGCCGCTTTTCCCTACGATGGCCTGATGGTGCGCAGCAAGCTGCGCATTACCGCCGACCTGCTGGCGCACGGCCCGCACCTGCGCTACGTGGCCCGCGCCGGCGCCGGAGTGGATAACATTGACGAACCGGCCTTGGCTTCCGCAAATGTGACGCTCCTGAATGCGCCGGAGGGCAACCGCGATGCCGTGGGTGAATACGCCCTGGGCTTGCTGCTGGCCCTGTTCCGCAATATCACGCGGGCCGACTACGAAGTGCGCCAGGGCCAGTGGCGCCGCGAGGCCAACCGGGGCGAGGAAATTGGCGGCAAAATCATCGGGCTGCTGGGCTACGGGCACATGGGTCGGGCGTTTGCGCGACGGCTCAGCAGCTTTGGCTGCACCGTGCTGGCCCACGATATCGACCCCAACTGCGTGCCCGATGACTTCGCCACACTGGTGAGCTTGGCCGAACTGCAGGCCCGCGCCGAGGTCCTGAGCCTGCACATTCCGTACTCGCCCGCCAATCATCATTTCGTGAACCAGGGCCTGCTGACACAATTTTCGTCGGCCATCTGGCTGCTCAACACGGCCCGGGGCGAAGTGCTGGACCACGCGGCGCTGATAGCGGGACTGCAAGCGGGCAGCGTGCGCGGCGCGGCACTCGATGTGCTCGAAAACGAGCGGCTTGGCGCCCTTACCCTCGAGCAGCAAGCCCGGTTCGAATTTCTCAGCAGCGCCCCCAATGTGGTGCTTTCGCCCCACGTGAGCGGCTGGACGCACCAGAGCTACGCCCGCATCAACGAGGTGTTGGTTCACAAGATTGGGGCTTTTCTCACCTCCCGGCCCGGCGAGTTGGCGGGGAGCTAGCCCGTTTTGCGTATCTTTGCAAGGAACCTAAGGAGGGAGAACGGTTGGCAGTGCCAGCCGTTCTCCTTGCTTTTTAGCCAAACCGTCAGCATCTACATCTTATGGCCAGCACCATCAATTATTACACCCCCGAGGGCCTGCAAAAACTGAAGGATGAACTCCAGGACCTCAAAGTCCGGGGCCGCGCCAAGGCCGCCGAAGATTTGCGCGAAGCCCGCGACAAGGGCGACCTGAGCGAGAACGCCGAGTACGACGCCGCCAAGGACGCCCAGGGCCTGCTCGAGCTCAAAATCTCCAAGCTCGAAGAAGTAGTGGGCAACGCCCGCGTCATCGACGAAACCAACATGGACTTCAGCAAGGTGCTCATCATGAGCAAGGTGAAGCTGAAGAACCTGAAAAATAACATGGTGCTCGACTACACGCTTGTAGCCGAGGAAGAAGCCAACTTGGCCGCCGGCAAAATCTCCGTGAAGTCGCCCATCGGCAAAGGCTTGCTGGGTAAATCGGCCGGCGACACCGCCGAAATCACCGTGCCCGCCGGAAAGCTGCAGTTTGAGATTCTGGAAATCACCCGCTAGCCATTTCGTTAGTCATCAGTTTTAAGGGCAGCGCCGCAAGGTGCTGCCCTTTCTTTTTTAGCGTTTGGCTCGCCCTTAGCGGATTTGTTCTCGTTTATTCGCACTGACAACAGCACACTGCCCATCAGCATCCAAACTATATGCCTTCCATCTTCTCTCGCATCGTTTCCGGCGAATTGCCGGCCTACAAAGTAGCCGAGGACGGCCGCCATTTGGCCTTTCTCGACATCACGCCGCTGGTAGAAGGGCACGTACTGGTGATTCCGAAAAAGGAAACCGATTACATCTTTGACTTGCCGACGGACGAACTGGCGGCCCTGCACGCTTTCTCGCAGCGCGTGGCCAAGGCCGTGAAGGCCGCCGTGACCTGCAAGCGCGTGGGCGTTGCCGTGATTGGCCTGGAAGTACCCCATGCCCACATTCACCTCATTCCGATGACCAAAGTGTCGGATATGAATTTTGCCAATCCCAAGATTAAGGTGCCCGAGGCGCGCATGCAGGAGCTGGCCGCGGCCATCGCCGCCAAAGTGGAAGGCGGCAGCGGCCTAACCGAAGCAAAAGCCGGTTCCGAAGCTGGTGCGGTCATACCGCCGCCGCTCCAGGAAGCGGTGAAGGGCTTGCATTTCGTAAGTGAATCGGAGGCCCCACTGGAGGCCGTGGCTTATGCCGCCGCCGGTGGCGAGTTGTCCGAAGCGGCGCTACTGAAAGCTGTGGGCGAGCCCGCCGGTACGGCCATGGAAAAAGTGGAGCTGACACAATTTCTGCGAAACCACACGGCCGATGACGGCGTGTTGGGCGATGTAGAACTAGCCAACCGCTTCAAGGCCCTGCAAATGTTTATGAAGCAGGAGCTTGACGGCACGCAGGTATACCGCGTAGGCACCGGCGCCAAGGTGCACGCCTACGCCCTGGGCCGCACGACAGACGGCACGCTGGCCGGCTTCAAAACCGTGCTCACCGAAACATAGGCCAGACTCCATTAGATTAAGCGTTAATCGTTGGGCTGTTTTTTAGGAGAATATAAACAGGGATTTACGCTATGATAAAAAGGGCGTGCAACCTGTGGCAGCATGGGGCGGTCAGGCCTGAAAACGGGGCGTTCCCGTTCCAGTCGCTTATTCCTTTTTTTATGAAAAAAATCGTCACGCTTTTACTATTTGTGCTAGGCTTAAGCGGTTGCCAGTTGCAGCCCGCGTCTTTAGCTACCGACCAAGTCAATGCGGTGATAGGCAATGCTAGCTACGTGGCCGCGACCGGCCAGCTGCCCACCACGTCAACCCCTGACGAGGCGCGCGTGCAAGCCCACTTGGCATATGCCGAGCGCCTGCTACGTCAGAAGTCAACCACCGGCCTAAGTCCCACGCTCGCTCAACGGCGCGCCAACTTGCTCGATAAGCTGCACGCCTATTGGCAGGCCGGCGTATTCCCGCGCAATCATGATTACCCCAGTGAGCGACGCCCGTGCTTCATCGACCGCGACGGGCGGTTGTGCGCGGTGGGATTCTTGGTAGCGGAAACCGCGGGGCGGCCTGTGGCCGAACGAATCAACCAGCAGCACAAATACGATTTAATAACCGCAATGCGGACGCCCGCTCTGGCCGCTTGGGTGCAATCGTCGGGGCTCACGCTGGCAGAATGTGCCTTGATTCAGCCCACCTACGGCTCTCCAGTTACTCTAGGTTCTGCCACGGCTGTGCCCGTTCAAACTAGCTACGGCATCGGCTCCGCAATGTGGAGCGGGGTGAACGTAATGCTCGGTCTGGCCAACGCCAGCCAGTTTAATCAGCCAAATGCGGGACGGGGAGCTGCTTACGTCGGTTTGGTCAGTGGAACGGCCCAAGCGCTGTTGGGTGCGCTCCATTTACCGGCCGACATGCCCCCAATCACAGGCATTAATTCTATTCTGCCAGGCAAATCCTACGCTGCCGAACGAACTGTTTCGTTTCTCAATATTGGAGCTGGCACCGCCACCTTGGCCGTGAGTGCTTGGAACCTGCTGCATCATCGCAACGCCACGGTGGAGCGCACGGAGGTGGGCTTAGTCAATTATCCTGGCTCGGCAGGTGGAACTGGGTTGTCGCTCACGCGGCGATTCTAGCTGCGCGGGAGTTCAAGAAGGTTGCCTAGGCATGATGGCTAGCGCATCTACCCGAAGCTAACCAAGATAAAAACGGTGCTCAGGTACGCCCAAAAGATGGAAAAAACCACGTGGATGGTGGTTTCAAAACGCTTGCCTTGCCACAACACCGCTGAGTAGCCGAAGAACTGGATAAGCAGCCTGGCCAGCCAGAAAAGTCCGCAGCCCAGGGCCAATTTGCGACCGAGCACCGTGCTCACCAGTTCCGGGGCCGAAGTGAGGCAGAGCACACCCATCAGCAATACTGTGAAGGCGATGAAGAACGTGTGGACGTACATCATCTGCCGGTTTATTAGGCTCACGGCTGCAAACTCCTGCCGCCAATTGAAGTAGCGGGCAAAGGGCGCGTGTAGCAGCGCCAAGGCTACGAGTAAGAAGCCAATTACTTCAAGCTGCGCTTCCATTTTTACATAAAATAAAAGCGGTGACCAACGGCGTGATTTTGATTTCCTGCTGCACCTGTAGTCCGGCATCGCGGCAGGTGGCGTGCCAGGCGCGACGGGAATGGAAGTGCATAAAACCGACAGAATAGGCCAGGAAGTTGGCCGGGTCGCGCAAGTGTTCGGTCACGATAATGGAGCCGGCTGGCTTGGTAACGCGCTTCAACTCCCGGAAAAAGGCGGCCCGTTCCGCCGCATCCCGAATTTCGTGTGCCGATAAAAAGGCAAAAACCAAATCCATGGAGTCATCCGGCGCGGGCAACGCACCGCGGGTGTCAACTTGCTGGGTGCCGGGAAATGGTGCGTAGGCCCGGCGGGCGCGTTTGATGGAAACCTCCGTGTGGCGGGCCGGGTCATAAAAATCCACGGCTAGCAAGGCAAGCGGCGAGTACTTGCGGAGTAGCGCCGAACTGATTTCATCAAAGCCTGCAGATACCGTCAGGATTTTAGAATTGGCTGGCCAGGCAGAGGGAAGCCAATTGAGCCGATACAGGTTCGAGTAATCGTAGACGTAGGTAGAGGCTGCCAGGGAGGCCACGATGGGCAACATCAAGCAAACCAAAGCCACGATTACATATGGCCTGGCAACGGGTGGGGCCACTAGCCAGGCGAAAGCCAAGCACCCGGCGAGCACCATCGCAATGGCATAAAAATGCCAATTGAACCGGACCACATTCCACAGTCCCTGGAGTGGTTTTCTTAGCGGCGCCATTGTTCCGTACGACCTTTCTTCCAGTGGTAGGGCACATCCTGCAGAGCAAAGGCATTGGCCAAAACCAAGCTGCTAAGCTTCAGGTGCGTGAAAAAGCCTACGTGGCTGCTTTCAACAGCTACAGGTTGGGGCTCCCAGTGCTGGCGCACGCCTTCCACAATCAGCATGCGGGGTGAGCCGGCATCAATGGAAAAGGTGAAGGGCAAAGGCCCCGCGAAGCGGCGGGCTTCACTCCAAGTGGCAAAGGGGGACGCTGGCGGCAGGGGCACGGCTGAGCTGGCGGGAGCCAATCGAACGTGCAAATCCGATTGCTGGGAGTTCACCTCGAAACCTCCGCCTATTTGCTGCCGCACTATGTCGGTGGTCGTATACTGGTAATGCGTAAAGACATTGCCTAACGCGGACATGCGGGGCTTATCGGTTTCCGAACCCAGTATGTACAGGCCGCGTAGCCGCTTGCCGTTGGGCGCGGGGTAGCGCACGAAAGCGCGGTAGCCAATCAAATAGAAGTCTTGGCCCAGCCAGCTTGGGAACCCTTTAGGGCGCAAATTCCGGGTTTGCACCAGCGCCACCGCCAAGAAACCCCAGCGGTCGGCAAAGGAATCGGCCACCAGCGGCGCTGGAAGCAAGGCTTGGATTTCGGCCACCGGCGCGGCAAAAGTGAGCACCAGGGAGTGCTCAATAAACGCTTCTACCGCAAACGGATGGGTTTTCAGCCAGGACAGCATAGTGGGAGTTAGCGCGGGGAGAGGCGGGCGGCGGTAAATGTATGCCAGTAAATCAGCAAGCAGAACAATGCGGCAAAAACCGCGTTGGCGTGGCCCCACAAAAGCAGGTCGGGGGCCAGCCAAGCTTCAAGCAAATTCATGGACAGAATAAGCCCGATTTGCGCCAGTGCGCACCACCGGCGCTGAATCTGACTGACTACCCACAGCGCCATGCCAATCTCCGAAAGCCCAATCAGCCGCGTAAGCACCCCGGCATGAGCGGGCCCCAGAATGCGGGCCACAATGGCTTCGTGGCGCGGCACCAGCGCCAGCACTTTGCAGAGCAAGCCATTGGCCAGCCAAACCAAGGCAATGCAGTAGAGAATGAGGCGATGCATAAGGGGGCCGCGACTCACTTACTGCACTCTTCCGCCATCCACCAGCTTTTGCAGGCGGGCTTGGGTCTCACGGGGCAGGGCGCTCAACAAATCGAGGCCCGTGGCGGCTTCCAGCTTATCAACCGACGTGAGGTACTGCTGCCAGTCGGGGCTCACCGCGTTGTCGTTGGGCGTGTCGATGGCCAGCACGCGCACGCTGGGTTCGGTGGCTAGGCGCTGGAGGTCGTTCTGGCCCTCGGGCATAATGACCATGACTTTCCAAATGCGGGCGGGCACCGTCACGCGGCCTTGGTCGATGGTTTGGGCGAAGCCGTTGGCGCCGGTGCCGCCGCGGCCGTAGCTGCCCATCACGATGTAAAGTTCCTGCCCACGCTGCACTTGGGCGCGGCCGTATTCTTCGAGGCTGGCCCAGGTTTTTTGGTTGTTTTGCGGCGCTTGGGGCACCATGTTGGTCATCAGAAAAGTGGCCGAGTTGGCGTCGAGGTCGGCGGTGCGGTCGCCGCTGGGGCAGTTGTGGCCTTTGTCGAACCCGGAGCGGCTGTAGCTAGCCGCGCTCACCTGGTAAAACTGCCGCGGCAGGGCGGCATCGGGCCTAAAGTTGTTTTGGCGGGGCGCTTTGCCCAGGTCGCCGCGGCCCACGTGCCAGCTCACCCAGGTCGGAATGCCCCGGGCCGCGTGGTAACCAATAGTGAATTCGGGATGCACCAGCAGGTAGTTGCTCGCATTGGCCGGGTCGGAGGTGGCGCCGCTCGGGTTGCCGAGGGCGAGGTTGTCGGAAGGTGACGTGGGCGCCTGCGTTCTGCCCGTTGAAGGCTGCGTCGTGCGGGCGGTGGGCGCTTGCGCAGGAGCCGTAGGCTGGGTGCTGGTGCGGTTCTCAAAATAGCCCCCGGTTACCCCCGTATTCGCTGCCACGGCGGCGCCTTGGGCGGTTTCTAGCCGAATATCGTCGATATTGAGCCGGGCGTTTTGGCCGCTGGTCTTGCGGATTTCCAGGCGAATGGACTGGTTGGCGACGCCCTCAAAAACGTGGGGCACGAGCTGAGGGCCGCGGGTAGTGATGCGCTGCCCGGTTTGCTGGTAGCTGCGGCCGCCGTCGCGACTCAGCCAGAGCTCCCAGGTGCTGGGGTCGTCCTGCCCATAGGCCGCCGCGCTGATGCTTATGCGCTGCACGCCGGCGGGCACGTCGAAATTCATCCGGATACGGCCCAGGTTGTGCAGGCGAGCGGCCCGCTCCCCGTTCTTATGGTCCTGGGGGCTGTTGCCCACCAAGGCTTCGGCAAATTTCCAGGAGCCGGTGGCCAGGGGCTCGTCGGCTTCGGCATATGCGCCTTTGCTGCCGGTTTCAAAGGTTTCGGGAAATGGGGCTAGTGCGGACTGCTGGCGGGCTGCGGCGGGCTGCTGCCGCGAAGTAGTGTTTTCGGCGGATTGCTGCGAGCAGGCGAGCAGGGCAAATGCAAGGATGAGCAGGGATGGGCGATACATGGGACGAAGATATGTATGCCCGCAGGTGTGTAGTTATTGGAAGGCACTAAACGGCTTCAAGCATACACGAACCATCCTATCCCGTCATGCCGAGCGCAGCGAAGCATCTCGCGTGTGGTAGTAACCAATCGTATTGATTAGTGATAGCACGCGAGATGCTTCGCTGCGCTCGGCATGACGGCCGTTTATGTTAGGGGCCACGCTACATTGTGCTAGGAACTGCAGGAAAGGGTGGCGCAGCCGGGCATGTCCCAGGCCCAGTCGGGGCGTTTGGCGGCGAATTCTTCGTGCCCGGGCTGCTCGTCGAAAGGCTTTTTGAGCACCGCCATCAGCTTGTGCAGGTAGGTGAGGTCGCCCTGTTCGGCAAATTGAATGGCTTGTTGGGCGAGGTAATTCCGCAGCACGTACTTGGGGTTGGCCTGGAGCATTGCGGCTGTAATTGCCGCAGGAGTGGTGGGCTCCTGGCGCAACCGGTTGATGTAGCGCGGCAGCCAGTTCAGCAACGCGGCATGCGTGGGGCTGGGCAGGGGCACGTAGGTGGCAGCGGCCAGCAGCTGGGTGAAGCCAGTAGCCTCGGGGTCGGGCGCGGCCAGCAGGGCAGGGGCCGTGTGCGAAAGCTGGCGGAAGAAAATGGTCATGTCGACTTCGGACTCAGCCAAGGCTTCGAGCAGGTCGCCGAGCAGTTGCGCGTCTTCGGTGGGGCTGAGGCTGGTAAGGCCCAGCTTTTTCAGGAATAGCTGATGGCGAGTGCTCTCGAAAGTCGACTTATACACATCGAGGCCGGGGCGCATTTTTTCCACGTCGCCCACCAGCAGGGCCAGAGCTTCAGCCAAGCGGGCCAAATTCCAGAGGGCCACTTGCGGCTGCTGGCCGAAGGCGTAGCGGCGGTGGCCGAAGTCGGTGGTGTTGGGCGTCCAGTCGGGGTCGTAGGGTTCGAGCCAGCCATAGGGGCCGTAGTCTATGGTGAGGCCGAGGATAGATATGTTGTCGGTATTCATCACGCCGTGCACGAAGCCGACGGCCATCCAGTGGGCCACCATAACGGCGGTGAGGCGGCAGATTTCCTCGTACCACGCCACGTACACCTCGGGCGAAGGCAAGCCGAGCTCGGGGTAGAAATGGGTGATGGTGTAGTCGGAGAGGGCGCGCAAGTTGTCAAGCTCCCCGGCGGCGGCCATCATCTGGAAGTTTCCGAAGCGGATGAAGGTGGGCGCCACCCGGCACACAATGGCGCCGGGCTCGGCTTGGGGGTTGCCGTTGTAGAACATGTCGCGCACCACGGTGTCGCCGGTGGCTACCAGGCTTAGGGCACGGGTGGTGGGCACGCCCAGGTAGTGCATGGCCTCGCTGCACACGAACTCGCGGAGGGAGGAGCGGAGCACGGCCCGGCCATCGGCGCGGCGGGAGTAGGGTGTGGGGCCGGCACCCTTGAGCTGCAACTCCCAGGTACGGCCGTCGGTGGCACGGAGCTCGCCCAGCGAGATGGCGCGGCCGTCGCCGAGCTGCCCGGCCCAGTTGCCGAACTGGTGGCCGGCATAGCGGGCGGCAAAAGGCTTCATGGTGACGGTGACGAGGTTGCCGGCCAGGGTATCGACGGCGGGGCCGCGCTCGGCGGGGGTGGAGAGGCCGAGGAATTGGCCCAGCTCGTAGGACCAGGCCAGCAGGCGCGGGTCGGCCACGGGGGTGGGCTGCACGCGGGAGTAGGTGTAGCCGGGCACCTGGCGCGAGCCGGGGGTGGGGGTGTCCTCGCCGCGGAGAGTTTCGACGAGGGTGTTGGTGAATGAGGCTTCGTGGAGGGACTGGGTGGGCATGGGGCGCTGCAAGGGTACTGGCAGGGAAACGCTTTTAGGGGCGGGAAGTTCGGGAAGCGTTTGCCTGTAGCGTGGACTCTGCGAGTCCGCGTGTCGCCCGCGCCGTTCTGAATTTGTTCGGGTATCGTTCTGAGGGGCGCGGCGGATACGCGGACTCGCAGAGTCCACGCTACAGCGCCACCGCCCCGTTGGCCTTTAGCACCTGATGCAGAAACAGCACCTGGTAGGGCAGGGCGTTTTGCCAGTATTCCCAGGTGTGGGCGCCGGGGCGCTCGGTGTAGTCGTGGGGGGTGTGGTTGTAGAGCAGGCGGCGGTGTACTTCGCGGTTGATGTCGATGAGGCCGTCGTCGATGCCGCAGTCGATAATGAGGGGCAGGCCGTTGCGCTGCATCTGGTCCACGAGGTTTACCACGGAGTTGGCGGCGAAGCGTTCGGGGTTGGCGGTTTCGGAGCCGAGCACGGGCGCCCAGAGCTGGGCGCGCTGGGCGGCTGCTTCGGGCGTGAGCTTGCGGCTGATGGTTTGCAAATCGAGGGCACCGCTCATGCTACCGGCGGCGCTGTAGAGGTCGGGGTGGCGGGCCGAGAGATAGAGGGCACCGTGTCCACCCATCGACAGGCCACTGATGACGCGGCCCTTACGGTCGCGGATGGTGCGGTAGGTCTGGTCGATTTTGGGGATTATTTCCTTGGTCAGGTAGGTTTCGAACTGGCTGCTGGGATTCACGGGGCTGTCGAGGTAGAAGGCGAAGGTTTCGCCCTCAGGCAGCACGATGATTAGGTTGTACTGGTCGGCCAGGCGGTGCACCAGCTGCTTGTCGGGAGTGCTTTTTAGCCAGTCGGCAAAGTGGCCGTAGGCGCCGTGCAGCAGGTAGAGCACGGGGTAGCTCGCCTTTTTATTCTTGGCGTAGGAGGCCGGCAGCACCACGGCGGCGCGGTAGGTCTTGTTCATGGCCGCGCTGGGAATGGCCAGCGTATCGACTTTGGCAGCAGAGGCCGCGGTTGTGGTCAGAAGGAATAAAGCGAGGAGTAGAAGGCGGCGCATGGGAAAGGGTTGAGTTGGAGTTGTTGTGTAGAAATTATGAACGTCATGCAGAGCGCAGCGAAGCATCTCGCGTGCTACCACTAATTACTTATTGCACGCGAGATGCTTCGCTGCGCTCTGCATGACGGGTTATTATTAATGAAGGAGGGGTTCTCAGCAGAGTTGAAGGGCACCAGTTGAATTACTGAATAAACACCGGGCGAATCAGGTTTTCGAAGGTGAAGATTTCATCCCATTTATCTTGGGTCAAGAGCCCGCGCTCCGTGACGGCGATTTCGTGCACGGTTTTGCCGGTGAGCAGGGCTTCCTTGGCAATTTCGGCTGAAGCCTCGTAGCCAATCACCGGGTTGAGCTGCGTGACGATGCCGATGCTGTTGCGCACCATGGCCTCGGCGTGGGCCACGTTGGCCGTGATGCCCACTACGCATTTGTCCCGGAGCGTGCGGCAGGCATTGGTCATGTAGGAAATGGAGGTAAACAGGGCGAAGGAAATCACCGGCTCCATCACGTTGAGCTGAAGCTGGCCGGCCTCGGCCGCCATAGTCACCGTTAGGTCGGCCCCGATAACGTAGAATGCTGTTTGGTTCACCACCTCGGGCACCACGGGGTTTACCTTGCCCGGCATGATGCTGGAGCCGGGCTGCAAGGGCGGCAGGTTGATTTCGTTGATGCCGGTGCGTGGGCCGGAGGACAGAAGGCGTAGGTCATTACAAATCTTGGAGAGCTTCACGGCCGTGCGTTTCAGCACGCCCGACAGCTGCACGTACGCCCCGGTGTCGTAGGTCGCCTCAAACAGGTCGCCGGCCAAAATCAGGTTCAGGCCCGTGATGGCGCGCAGGTGCTCGGTCACAAGCTCGGGGTAGCCGGTGGGCGCGTTCACGCGGGAGCCGATGGCGGTGGCGCCCATGTTGATTTCGTCGATGAGGCGCCGGGAGTCGTCGATGCGCAGGAGCTCCTCGCGCAGGTTGGTGGCGAAGGCCCGGAACTCGTCGCCCATGCTCATGGGCACGGCGTCCTGGAGCTGGGTGCGGCCCATTTTAAGCACGTTGCGGAATTCCTCGCCTTTGGCGGCAAACGCATCGGCCAGCTGGCCCAATGTTTCGCGGTAGCCCACCAGCTTGTTGTTGAGGGCAATGCGGAACGCCGTGGGGTAGGCGTCGTTGGTGCTTTGCGAGCAGTTGACGTGGTTGTTGGGGTGGCAGTACTGGTACTCGCCCTTGGCTTTGCCCATGATTTCGAGGGCCACGTTGGCGATGACTTCGTTGGCGTTCATGTTCACCGACGTGCCGGCGCCGCCCTGAATCATGTCGGTCAGGAATTGATTATCAAACTCGCCGGCCGCCACTCGGTCGCAGGCCGCGGCAATGGCTTCGGCTATGGGCGCGGGCAGCACGCCCAGCTCCATATTGGCCAGCGCGGCCCCTTTTTTCACATACGCCAGCGCCTGCACAAACAGCGGCTCGGTGTTGATGGGAATGCCCGTGATGGCAAAGTTTTCGAGCGCGCGCAGGGTTTGAATGCCGTAATACGCCGTGTCGGGCAGCTGGCGTTCGCCTAAAAAATCATGTTCGATGCGGGTGGTTTGCATGGGGCGGAGGCAGGAGGATATGTGGAGCTTGTACGGCCGAGCCGTAGTAGCAGACAAACCTACTGCCTGGCTCTGCAACGTATCAGTTTTGCGCTGTTCCTTTACAGCCCCTGCCTACTGGGCAACTTAGAAAAAAAGCCGTCATTCACGCCCCTTTCATGAAATTCAGTTACCTGCCTTTGCTGGCCCTGGCCATAGCCAGTTGTTCCCCAGCCGACAATTCCGGCACCGATGTCGCTTCGAGCACCGATGCCCGGTTTGATGCCTTCAAAGGCAAATTCATTGAAGCCCTGTGGCGGCAGAGCCCCGATTATGCTTCCAGCCAGGGCTACCACAAGTACGATTCGTTGCTGGTGATTCCCAATGCTGCCCAGCGGCAGAGCGACGCAGCATTTACGCGCAAATACCTGGCGGCCATGAGCTCCTTTGGGCTAGATAGCCTGTCGCCGAATAACCAGATTGACCTGCGCCTGCTGCGCAATGAGTTGCGCGCCCAGCGCTGGTACGCCGATACCCTCCAAAACTGGCAGTGGAACCCAGCCAGCTACAACCTCGGCGCCTCGGTGGGCGACTTGCTCAATGGCCGCTATTTTCCCCTCGACCGGCGACTGCGCAACATCTCCGACAAAATCAGCCACGCCGCCGAATACTACGCGGCGGCCAAAGCCAACCTCAGCAACCCCACCCGCGAGCACACGGAGCTAGCCATTAAGCAAAATGCCGGCGGGCTCGCCGTGTTCGGGGCTGCCCTGGCCGATTCGGTTCAGAAATCCGGCTTGTCCGCAGCCGAGAAAAAGACCTTTACGGACCGCGTGACGTCCACCCGCGCCGCCGTGCAGGGCTACATGGATTACCTGAAAAACGACGTGCTGACGGCCGGCAAATTCCGCTCGTTCCGCATCGGCAGAACGCTCTACGACCAGAAGTTTGCCTATGATATTCAGTCGCATTTCACGGCCACTGAGATATACGAGCAGGCCCTGAAGCACAAGGCCGAACTGCTGCACGACATGGGCCGTCGCGCCGCCCGGCTCTATCCCAAGTACTTCCCGGAGCAGGCTGCGCCCAAAGACACTCTGGCTCTAATTACAGCCGTTGTCAATCAGCTCACCCTGAAGCACGCCCCGCGCGATGGCTTCGTGGACGCTGTGAAGCGCCAGATTCCAACGTTGGTGGCGTTCGTGAACGATAAAAAACTGCTCACCCAGGACCCCAGCAAGCCGCTGGTGGTGCGCGAAACCCCGCTCTACATGCGCGGCAGCGGCGCGGGCGCCAGCGTATCGGCTCCCGGCCCTTATGACAAGGGCGCTAATACTTACTACAACGTGGAGCCGATTCCGGCCGAATGGACGCCCGCCCAGGCCGAAAGCTACCTGCGCGAGTACAACGATTACACGCTGCAAATCCTGAACATTCACGAAGCCATTCCGGGCCATTACACCCAGCTGGTGTACGCCAACCGCTCGCCTTCGCTGGTGAAAAGCATCTTCGGCAACGGCGCCATGGTGGAGGGCTGGGCCGTGTACGCCGAGCGCATGATGCTGGAAAACGGCTATGGCAACAACTCCGACGAAATGTGGCTGCTCTGGGACAAGTGGAACATGCGCGTGACCCTCAATACCGTCATCGACCACGCCATTCAGGTGGATAATATGAGCGAAAACGAGGTGGTGACCCTGCTGCGCCGCGACGGTTTCCAGGAAGAAGCCGAAGCCCGCGGCAAGTGGCTGCGCGCCACCCTGAGCCAGGTGCAGCTCAGCAGCTATTTCACGGGCTACACCGAAATTTATGCCCTACGCGAAGAGCTCAAGCAGAAACAAGGCAAGGATTTTAACCTGAAAGCCTTCCACGAAAAATTCCTGAGCTACGGCAGCGCCCCCGTCAAATACATTCGGGAGCTGATGCTGGCGAAGTAGGGGACGACAGTTGGTTAAATTAAAGAACGTCATGCTGAGCGCAGCCGAAGCATCTCGCGTGTGGTAGTAAACCAATCGTAAGGATTAGTTACAGCACGCGAGATGCTTCGACTGCGCTCAGCAAGACCGGAGTCTGCTGGTTCACGACTACTCAAAAATTCGCCTTGTTTTTCCTGCTTTCCAAAATTCTCGACTTCGTTTTGCTCCCCACGGTGTGGCTGTTGGCCTTGCTACTGGGGGCGTTGGTGGCCCGCCAGCCGCGCCGGAAGCGGCAGTTTTTGGTGGCCGCGACGGCTTTGCTCCTGATTACCACGAACTCGGCGCTGGTGAACGAGGCCTTGCTGGCTTGGGAGCAAGCGCCGGTGGCGCTGGCCGCGTTGCCGACTCACGCCGATGCGGCCGTGCTACTCACCGGAATCACCGCTGTTAATAAATCGCCGCACGACCGGGTGTATCTCGGGCCGGGGGCCGACCGCCTGACCAATGCCCTGTGGCTGTACCGGGCAGGACGGGTGCGGCGCATCATCATCTCCGGTGGCTCGGGTGCAGTCGTTAAAAAGAGCCAAACCGAAGCGGCGGAACTCGCCACGCTGCTGCGCCTGGCCGGGGTGCCAAACAGTGCCATCATGCTGGAAGACCAAAGCCGCAACACCCGGGAGAACGCGCTGTTTACCAAGCGCCTGCTGGCACCTTACCCGGATATCGACTCGTTGGTACTCGTCACCTCCGCGTTTCATCAGCGGCGGGCCTTGGGTTGCTTTCGCAAAGTGGGGCTTCAGCCGGTAGCATTTCCCGCCGGCTACCGCAGCTCCGACCGGGGGAATACGCCCGATTATTGGCTGCTGCCCAACCCCGGTGCCCTCGAAAACGTGAGCCTGCTGGTGCACGAAATCGCCGGATGGCTCATTTACAAAGCCATGGGCTATTTGTAGAAAAACGGCGTGCGGCTAAGGCTGCGTCGCTACTCCGTTTTGGCTGTTGCAACGGCTTCTTTGCCAATCCAAATTGACTTTTGGTTTACGAACTCGCGGATGCCCAAATACGACAGCTCCCGCCCGTAGCCGGATTTTTTGACGCCGCCAAACGGGAGCTCCGACGAGGATTTCACGAGGCCGTTCACGAACACGGCGCCGCTTTCCAGTTGGCGGGCCATGGCTTCCCCTTTTTGGGCATCAGCCGTCCACACGGCGGCGCCCAGGCCGAAGCGCGAGTCGTTGGCCAGGCGCACGGCGTCGTCGGCATTCTTAGCCTCCAGTACCAGCGCCACCGGGCCGAAAAACTCTTCGGCATACGCCCGCTGGCCGGGCTTGACATTTGATAAAATAACGGGTCGGAACAGGGCGGTGCCGGGCTTGGCCTGCCCGCCAAATAGCTCCACTTTAGCACCCTGGGCCACCGAATCGGCTACTTGTTGGGTCAGTTCATCGGCCAAATCGGGCCGGGCCAGCGGGCCATACTGCGTCGATTCTTCGAGCGGGTCGCCGGGGCGTAGGGCCAGCAAATGCGTTTTCAGCTGATTGATGAAGTCCTTGAGCACGGGCTTTTCCACGATGAAGCGCTTGGCGGCAATGCAGCT
Organism: Hymenobacter jeongseonensis; assembly: GCF_015694725.1. Lineage (GTDB taxonomy): Bacteria > Bacteroidota > Bacteroidia > Cytophagales > Hymenobacteraceae > Hymenobacter > Hymenobacter jeongseonensis. The sequence goes on from NZ_JADQDQ010000003.1 coordinate 532,120, forward strand.
CTGGCCGCTGTTAATCATGCGGGACTGGGCTGCGGTTTTGGCGGCCAAGGCAATGTCCGCATCCGCCAGCACAATGAAGGCATCGGAGCCGCCTAATTCCAGCACGGTTTTTTTGATTTGGGCCCCGGCAATGGCCGCCACCGCCGCCCCGGCGCCTTCGCTGCCGGTAAGGGTGGCGGCGCGCACCCGGTCGTCGGTCAGCAGCTTTTCTACCAAGTCAGACCCGATGAGCAAGGTGCGAAAACACGCCGGCGGCAGGCCCGCGTCGTGAAATATTTTTTCGAGGGCCAGCGCACATTGGGGCACGTTGGAGGCGTGCTTGAGCAGGCCCACGTTGCCGGCCATAAGGGCCGGCGCGGCAAACCGCACCACTTGCCAAAGTGGGAAGTTCCAGGGCATCACGGCTAGCACCACGCCCAGCGGCTGGTAGCTGATGAAGCTGCGGCGGGCGTCGGTTTTGATGATTTCATCGGCCAGAAAACCTTCCGCGTGTTCGGCGTAGTACTCGCAGCAGGTGGCGCATTTCAGGACTTCGGCGCGGCCGTCGGCCACGGGCTTGCCCATTTCCAGGGCCATGAGGCGGGCCAAATCGTGCTGGCGTTCGCGCAGCAGCGCGGCGGCAGCGCGGAGCACCTTGGCCCGATGGGCAAAGGAAGTGGCTTGCCAGCTGGCTGCCGCGTGGTGGGCCTGGCCGAGGATGCGCTCGGTTTTAGCCCAGGAAAAAGCGGAGAAACGGCGCAGCACGCGGCCCGTATGCGGGTTGTAGGATTCGATGGGCATGAGAAGAGGAGAGAAAAAACGGCAGCCGGCCCTGCCGCAACGGCTTAAAAGTAAGCGTCGGTTGGCCCCGCACTCCAGCGCGGGCGGCCCCGATTTTGCCTTCGCTTCAACTTACGCAGGGGCACTATGGTTACGCTGTGCCGCGCCGTGTGGCGCCGATTGCCCAGGTTACTGTATTTTCGTGCGCTTAGCATGAGGCCGGTTGGGCTTCATCATTCACTTTCTGTCACTCCCGTGTCCGATATCTCCCTTATTTCCCTACCACCTGCCGCCGAGGCAGACCTTGTCCGGCGGCTGCAAGCCCGCGACGAGGCGGCGATGACCCTCTTCTATGAACGGTACTCGGCGGCCCTCTACGGCGTCATCTTCCGCATCGTGAAAGCCGAGGACGAGGCCGAGGACGTGCTGCAGGAAGCCCTGGTTAAAATCTGGCATGCTTTTGCCAGCTACGACCCAGGCAAGGGGCGGCTCTTCACGTGGGTGCTCAACATTTGCCGAAATCTCAGCATCGATAAAATCCGCTCCCGGCAGCACCGCGTAGGTAGCCGCACTCAGGGTTTGGATGATAGTCTGACGGCGCAGCGCCAAGCCGCGCCCACGACCTTCCGCCCGGAGCACATTGGCCTGCAGGAAATTACTCAAAAACTGATTCCCGAGCAGCGCCAGATTATCGACCTGCTCTATTTCGAGGGCTTCACCCAAAGTGAGGTGGCCGAGGAGCTCAACATTCCTCTGGGAACGGTGAAAACCCGCGCCCGCACCGCCATCAAAGTCCTTAGCAAACTTATTCGCTGAACCAACCGTGGAAAACATCCAAGACTATATAGAATCGGGCATCCTAGAGCAATACGTGCTCGGGGAACTTACGCCCGCCGAACAGACGGAGGTTGAAGCGCACGCTGCCCACCACCCCGAGATTCGCGAAGAGTTGCTGCAAATACAACAAGCACTGGGTTTTTACGCCGAAGCCCACGCCATCACGCCGCCCGCCGGCATGCGCGAACGGGTGCTGGGCAATGTGCTGGCCCAAATTGCAACCCCAACGAGCTCCCTGCGCACCGACGTTGACGCCGTGGCGCAAGCCAATGCCGCTCCTCAGCCCAATGCCTCTACTGCAGCTGCCGCGCCCGTGAGCACTGCGCCCGAAGCTGTTATTCGCCCCATGTCGTCGGCCCCTGTGGCTGCGCCAGCCGGCCGGTCCACCTGGGCCATGGCCGCCTCTGTCGCCCTCATCCTGAGCCTAGCGGCCAACGCCCTGTTCTACTCCCGCTGGAAAGACGCCAGCGCCGACCTCGTGGCCTTGCAAGACAACCAAGCCCGTTTTGCCACCACCACTCAGGTGATGGATAAGCAGCTCGGCAGCCTGCGCCAGGAAAACCAAGTGTTGCGGAGCGATGAATTCCGCGCCGTGGCCCTGGCGGGCACCAAAACCGCACCGTTGGCTAAGGCCCGCGTGCTGTATAATGCCGCCACCAAGAAGGTTTACGTGGACGTGAAAAGCCTGCCGGCGCTGCCCGCTGGCCAGCAATACCAGCTCTGGGCCCTCGACAACGGCAAGCCCGTAGATGCCGGCGTGCTCACCGCGGCTACGGCCACGGGCGAAGGCCTGCAAGCCATGAAAGACATTGCCAGTGCCCAGGCGTTTGCCATGACGGTAGAGCCCGCCGGCGGCAGCGTCAACCCAACTCTCAGCACCATGACCGTGGTCGGCAACATTTAGCCATACCGGCAGCCGGATTAGCTGATTTCGCTGCTCAAGGTTGCTGTCAGCAGGTTGTCATTAATTACCGCTTGTTAGCCGAACCGGCTAGCGGGCGGTAATTTTACTATCCACGTTATTTGTTTCAGTCCTTCTAATTGTCAAATGCACGGTTCCATTATCATTTTGCTGAAACGCTACGTGCAAACCCAGTACGACCACAGTACGTGGGTGACGCTCATGGAGCTGTCGGGCATCAGCAAGGTGGAGTTCGACCACAAAACGGTGTATCCCGACGAATACATCTATGCGTTGGTCGGCCACGCCTCGGCCATGACCGGCGTTTCAGCCGGCGAGCTGCACGAACGATTTGGCGAATACCTGGTGCCCGACCTGATGTATATGTACCAACGCCTGCTGCGGCCCGAGTGGAAGACGTTGGACATGATTGAGCACACCGAACTCACCATGCACAAGCAAGTGCGGAAAGAACACACCGAGAACTCGCCCCCGGTTCTCGATGTTACCCGAATCGGGCCCAATGAACTGGTGATTGAATATGTTTCGGACCGCCGCATGGGCGGACTTGCCGTCGGAATTGTCCGGGGTTTGGCTAATTATTACGACGAAGCCGACCAAATTCACATCATTCCCACCACTTCCGAAGACGGGGAGCATGTGAACATCCGCGTCCGCCGCATCCCGCCCAGGGGCGAGTAGCGCGGTCCCGCTACAGGATATTTCACTCAATACTTCGCGCGATGGCATTGCAGGGCCGGACCTCCGCAACGCCTTTTTGCTACCCAAGCATCACTCCATACTTCAACCAATGGCATTAAAACGCGCCGCCTTTACTTGCTTTAGCTTGTTTGCGCTCACGGCCTGCGGCCAAACCGAACCCGGCAAAACCAGCGCGCCTTATGCCCGCATGCTGCAAGCTCTGTACCGCAACACCGTGCCCACCATCGCGCCTGCCGAACTAGCGAAAGAGTTGAGCAAACCCGTGAAGCCACAACTGCTGGATGCCCGCAGCCCGGCCGAATTCAAGGTTAGTCATTTGCGCGGCGCCCGGTTTGTGAACTACGATTCCCTGGCTAAAGAGCAGTTTGTGGGGCTCGACCGTCGCCAGCCGGTGGTGGTGTACTGCTCAGTGGGCTACCGTAGCGAGCGGCTGGGGGAGCGTTTGCAGGCCTTGGGTTTCAAGAACGTGCGCAATTTATACGGCGGACTATTTGAGTGGGTCAACCAAAACAACCCCGTTTACAACGCCCAGGGCCTCACCCGTGACGTGCACCCGTACTCGGCCCTGTGGAGCCCGTGGCTGAAAAATGGACGCAAAGTGTATGAGTAATTCCCCGACCAAGCGCAATGACTGCCATGAAAAGGCCCATTTGCTTATTTTTGCCCGCGTGCCCGCGCTGGGCCAAGTGAAAACCCGCTTGGCCGCCGGGGTGGGCGAGCCGGCCGCGCTAGCTATTTACCAGGAGCTGTTGGGCATCACGCGCACGGCCGTTTTGGATGCGGGCGTGGCCACCACCGTCTGGCTGGCTGGCACCGCCGGCCCCGAACCCACCGAAACCGAAGCCCAGGAATGGGGCGGGCTTCCGGCGCAGTGCCAAGCCGACGGTGACCTGGGCCAGCGCATGACGGCGGCGTTTGCGGCGGCGTTTAGCGCCGGGGCCGAGCGGGTGGCCATCATTGGCACCGATTGCCCGGGCCTGCGCGACGCGCACCTGACCCAGGCGTTTGCCTTGCTGAACCAGCACGACGTGGTGCTGGGCCCGGCCACCGACGGCGGCTACTACCTGCTGGGCATGCGCCAGCCCCGGCCCGAATTATTCCTGAACAAGCAATGGAGCACCGCTTCGGTGCTGGCCGATACCGTGGCCGATGCCGAGCGCCTGGGCTGCCGGGTGGCCCTTCTGCCCGCGCTGCACGACGTGGATACGGCCGACGACTTGGCTACATGGCGCGCTTCGTAATCCCAGAGCCCTACCCATTTCATCGGCCTTGACCATTGAGGGCAGTGGCAAGCAATTTCCAACAATCAGTCGCTGGTCAGCAACTCGTTCGTTGAATCTGCTCCGCGCTTGCGAGCCGCGAATTGCTGATAGAGTTCTACTCCCAACACGGTAAACGTCACGGTGTATTCCAGTGCTACCAACCACAGGTTTTCGGTGTAGGTACTGGAACGGTATGCCGAGTAGGACAGCACGGCCACGCCGCCCCAAACCAGCGGGTAGCACAACCGAGAAAACACGCTCAGACCCACCAACAGCGTGAGGTACCAAGGGTGGATGGTGGTGGATAGGGCGTAGTATGCGGTGAGCAGGAACAGCAGCATCTGAGGCAGTGAGACCAGGCGCGGGCGCCGCTCCCGCCACGCCAGCCCCAGCCCAAACAACCCGCTGGCCAGCGCCAGGGCCGGGCCGATAATGGCAATTTCATTATAAGAAGTAAGCCAGATGCCGATGGGCCGCAGCACGTAATACACACTGGCATTGAACTCGAAACTGCGAAAGTAGAGGGTGAGGCTACGGCTGATGTTGATGAACAAATCAGCCGAAAGAAACGGGCTGAAAAGTAGGGCAACGGTGCCCAGGCTCAGCACGGAATACCCTGCGAAGCGCCGCCAGCCCAAGCGACGCGCCAGCAGCGGCAACGCCAGCAGCGGCAGCAATTTGGTGGCCACGCCCAGTCCCAGCGCCAACGCCGAGGCCCGCCAGCGCCCGCGACTCAGCAACCAGAGCGCCAGTAGCAGAAAGCAGAAAACCACGCCTTCAAAATGAAGATTTCCGGTTAGTTCTACAATTACCAACGGATGCAGCAGATAGCCCAGAGCGCGCGGCACGGGAAATCCCAAAGCCGGCAGCAAAGCACATAACAACCACGCTGTGGCTATTTCGGCGGCGAGAATCACGCCGCGTAGGCTGAAAGCGAAGCCCGCGTATGAAGTTGGAGATAACCACGCGGCGGCCCCAAAAAGGTACTGGCACACGGGCGGGTACACCGAGTAGTACTGCGGCGAATTGAGCTTGCGGTAGAGCTGCTGCAGTTCGGGCAGCAGTTTAGCGCGGGTTGCCTCGTTTTTTATGGCCGTGCGAGCCCCGTCGGCGATGAGTTCGGCGGGGCGGAATTGGAAGGGGTTGACCCCGCTGGCAACCAAAAGCCCGTCCCAGCGAAAGCGGTAGGCATCATCGGAAAGGGCGGGCACGGCGGGCAGCCAGAGCAGCCGAAATATCAAGGCTGCCGCCAGCCCCCAGCGCCACGGCAGCCGGCTGCGGAGCAGCCAGACATACGCCAGCAAAGCCACCCCAAACAGGCCGACCAATTGCCCGAAATGTGCCCGGGGTGTAGCATAAGCCAAGCCCCAATACGCCGCTCCCGAAGCCACCAGGGCGGCTAGCTGCGACAAAGAGGGGAGCTTGATGGCCACTGGCACGAATAATTGAAAATAGCCCTACCGGGCGTGGCGCACCGAATAATAGCACACCGCCGCAAAGCCGAACGTGAGCAGGGTATGAAAGGGCAGCAGGCCGGCATCGCCAAAGTAAATGCCGCACCCGAGACCAAAGGCGAAGTAAACGGCCAGCAGGCCTTCCAGCAGCACCAGAAACCCGACGCCCCCGGTACGGTAGCGCCGCTTGGTACGGCCGCTGCTGCCGGCCTTGGGTGTGCGCACGAAGGGGGTGCGCTGGCCCATCCAACCCAGGATAACGGCCCGCGCATTGTGCAGCGCCAAACCCATGGAGACTGATAAAAACAGCAGAAAAAAGCCCGGATAAAGCCTCGATTTTCCCTGGGCCAGCCGCCACGCCGTGTAGTAGTAGTAGATGAGGGGCGCGAAACCCACCAAAAACACCGAAGCCAGCTGAAATACGAACTTGAATTCGCGGTAGTCCTCGCGTACAAATACCAGCGGCACGCTCAGCAGCGCCATCAGCATTATCACGACGTACACGCTGCTGTTGAGCAGATGGAAGCTGGCCTGGAGCTTGGTGGCCAGCGGCTGCGACGAGCGCCACATGGTGCCCAGGTGCTTGCGGGCGGTTTCGGCCGCGCCCTTGGTCCAACGGAACTGTTGGGACTTGAGCGCGTCCATCACGGCCGGCAGTTCGGCGGGCGCCACGATTTCGGGCCGGTAGATGAAGCGCCAGCCGCGCAGCTGGGCGCGGTAGCTCAGGTCGAGGTCTTCGGTGAGGGTGTCGATGTGCCAGCCGCCGGCATCGTCGATGCAGGTGCGGCGCCAGATGCCGCCTGTCCCGTTGAAATTGATGAAAAAGCCGGCGAACGTGCGCCCCACCTGCTCGATGAGAAAATGGGCATCGAGACCAAATGCTTGCAGGCGCGTCAGCAGCGACTCGTGTTGGTTGAGGTGGCCCCAGCGGGTCTGGACCACGCCCACGGCGGCGTCCTGCAAAAAGTAGGGCACGGTGCGGCGCAGAAAATCGGGCTCCGGCACAAAGTCCGCGTCGAAAATGGCAATGAATTCCCCGTCGGTTTCGGTCAGGCCATGGCGTAGGGCCCCGGCTTTGTAGCCTTCCCGGTTCAGCCGCCGCACGTGGCTGATGCGCAGGCCCTGCGCCGTGTGGTGCACTACGCGGGCCGCGGCCAGGCCCACGGTGGCATCGTTGGAGTCGTCCAGGACCTGAATGTGCAACAGCCCAGCCGGATAATCGAGGGCCGCCGTGGCGTCGATGATGCGTTCCACTACATTCTGCTCGTTATAAAGCGGCAGCTGCACCGTGACGCGGGGCCACGCGGCCGGGGCGGGTGGCGGCAGGGCGGGCGGCCCGGCGTAGGCCCGTAGCGCCAACCGTGTAAGCTGCCACTGGCCCAGGCTGAAGCAAACAATGAAGAGCAGGCACAGGCCGTACACCACCACGAGAAAAAGGGGCAGCAGCGGCATCAGGAGCAGAAACAAAAAACCAACAACACAGAGAAACTTTGCTAAAAAGTAGCAGAAAACGGGGCCGCCGGGAGCTTACCAATACCGAAAAATGGTCCACAAAATCTTGTAGCCCGCCCCAATGGTACCGCGCACCGTGCCCGATACCTTGCTGGTACCGATGCGCTTGCGGTAGCGCACGGGCACTTCCACGGTGCGCAGGCCCTGCCGGGCGGCTTTTACCTGCATTTCCACCGTCCAGCCGTAGGTTTTGTCTTCCATATGCAGGCCGAGTAAGGCGGGGGCGAGAATTGCCCGGAAAGGGCCCAAATCGGTGAAGGTGCCGCCGTAGCGCAGGCGCAATAAGCGGGAGGCCAGCCAGTTGCCGAAGCGCTGCTGCGGCAGCAGCGCCCCGCGTTCGCGCACGCCCAGCGCCCGCGAGCCAATGACCATATCGGCGGTGCCTTCGAGCAGGGGAGCCAGCAGCTCAGGCATTTGTTCGGGGTAATCGGAATGGTCTCCGTCGAGAAATACGACGATATCGGGCTGCTCGGATTGGGGCTTGCCGAAGACGTAGGCCATGCCCGCCAGGCAGGCATAGCCGTAGCCGGGGCGGGCCTCGTGCAGCACGGTGGCCCCGGCGGCCGTGGCCGCGTGGCTGGTGTCGTCGGTCGAATTGTTATCAACCACCACAACTTCTTCGACCAGGCCGGCCGGGATTTCGGCCAGCACCAGGCCAATGGCATTGGCTTCATTATGAGCCGGAATGATGACGCTGATGCGGGGCTGGGACATGAAAAAGGGACGCGGGGCCGGACCGCCACAGCGTAAGAAACCGGACAGCACTTGCCAACCGCACCACAAAGATGTCGCCGCCGCCGTAAAGCAGCGCGGTGCCGCACCTTTGCGGCTGTAATTCATTCCACTCAACCATGCTCCAGGTAGGCCAACCCGCTCCCGATTTTACGTTGAATACCACCACCGGCGAGAAGTTTCAACTTTCGTCGCTGCGCGGTCGTCACGTGGTACTGTACTTCTACCCCAAGGACGATACGCCCGGCTGCACGGCCCAGGCCTGTAGCTTTCGCGACCAGTACGAGGACTTTAAAGACCTGGGCGCTGAGGTAGTCGGCATCAGTTCCGACAGCGAAAAGTCGCACCAAAAATTTACAGCCAAGCACAACCTGCCGTTTCAGCTGCTGGCCGATGAGAAGGGCGACGTGCGCAAGCTCTACGAAGTGCCCCGGGCATTGCTGGGCCTGTTGCCGGGTCGTGTCACGTATGTGATTGATAACAAGGGCATCATTCGCTACATCTTCAACTCCCTGAGCGGCGCCACCGACCACGTGCGCAAAACCAAGGAAGTATTGGAAGGGCTGCCGGCTTAATTATTGAGCTCCTATGCCGCGCATTGAGTTAGAAATGCATGTGCAGGCGCCGCCAGAAGCTTGCTATGCGCTGGCCTTGAACGTGCAGGCGCATCTGGAATCTGCCCAGCAAACCGGCGAAAAAGTGATTGCCGGGCCGGCTGCTGCCCAGTTGCAATTGGGCGACGTGGTGACGTGGGAGGGCCGGCATTTTGGGATTAGGCAGCACTTAACGGTGCGAATCACGGCCACGTCGGCACCTCATCATTTTCGCGACGAGTTGGTGCGTGGGGCGTTTCGCACCCTGTGGCACGACCACTACTTTGAAGCAACGCCCACGGGTACCCGCGTGCGGGACGTGTTCGATTTTAGTAGCCCGGCTGGCATCATAGGTCAATGCTTTAACCGTTTATTTCTAACCCGTTATCTAACCAAGTTCCTTCAGGCTCGCAATGCAATTTTGAAGCAACAGCTTGAAAACAAGCATTAACATTAGCTTGGACGGAGGTCCTTACTTTTCATTATGCCCCGATTTGTTTTCCTATTGCTGTGCCCGGTGCTCCTGGTGGCAACCACGCTCCAGGCCCAAAATTCGACTTTGAATGCTACGCTGGACGGATACGAATACCCGTTTCCGGTCAGAAAATTGCCGCTGAAGCTGGAAGACCAGGCGTTGCGCATGGCTTACATGGACGTGCCGGCTACAGCCAAAGCCAATGGCCGAACCGTGGTGCTGTTGCACGGCAAAAATTTCTTCGGGGCATACTGGCGCGAAACTATTAAAGTCCTTGCCGGAGCCGGTTTCCGCGTGGTGGTCCCCGACCAGATTGGCTTTGGCAAGTCGGACAAGGCCGATATCCATTACTCGTTTCATCAACTGGCCCGCAACACGAAGCACTTGCTTGATACGCTGGGCGTGCAGAAAGCTGTTATTCTGGGCCATAGCATGGGCGGGATGCTGGCCACCCGCTTCGCACTTATGTACCCGGAAAGCACCGAAAAGCTGGTGCTCGAAAATCCCATTGGCTTGGAAGATTACCGTGTGGGCGTGCCGTTTCAAAGCGTAGACCAAGCTGAAGCCTCCGAGGCCAAAAGCACCGAGGCCAGCATCCGCAAGTACCACGCAACGTACTATCCAAACGGCTACCCAGCCGCCCACGACCAGTGGCTGCTGCCCTTGGCTGCCCAAACCAAAAGCCCCGACTTTCCGAAAGTGGCCCGAGCCAACGCCCTCACGTTTGAGATGATTTACCAGCAGCCGGTGAGCTATGAATTCACCCAGATTGCGGTGCCCACGCTGCTGATTATCGGCCAGGAAGACCGCACGGTAGTGGGCAAAGGCTTAATCAAAGACCCCAACGTGTTGGCTCGAATGGGGCAGTACCCAGCATTAGGCCGCCATACCACCGCCCAGATTAAAGGCGCCAAGCTGGTGGAGCTGAATAAGGTGGGCCACATTCCACATCTGGAAGCGCCAGCGCCGTTTCATAAGGCGCTGCTGGATTTTTTGCGATAAACTTTGAAGAGTGGAGCTATTATCCAGTCTTATTTTGGTTGTGAATAATTACTACCAGAGTTTGAAGTGCTTGGAATGTTATTTGAACCACTGTTTTTCTAAACCGCATTGCCCAGCACCGAGTGAAGTCCATAGTATGACACCTATCTTTCACGACTGTGCAATCGCCTTACGCGGTTGTTTTCTTCGCGCCCCTTTCTCTTCTACCGTGAACCGTCTACTTGTTGGCCTGTTAGGCCTGGCTTTTTTGCTTCCTGCAGCACTAAGCCGGGCTCAGTCCGCCGCACCGAGGGACCTAAGCCCGCGCCTGGAAACCTTCGGGGTGGGCCTGGGCCTGAACGTGACGCAGACGCCTTTCGCCAGCCCGCCCGCCCAGGTGGGGATTTACGTCCTGCGGACCCGGGACACCAGCCCCTACGACGAGGTGGGGTTTCGCCTCTCCCTGTTTGCGCGCTGGCAGCTCGGCGCCTCCCGCTACTTTGTGCAGCCGGAACTAGCGCTGACCTCCTCCCGGGGCCATGGCTACTTTATCGAGTACTACAAGCCCGGAGACGCTTACCCGAACCAGGAACCCTTCGGACACCCGTTGCGCCGGCTCGACCTCGTCGGCTTGGGCGGGGTGCGCACCAGCCAGCGGACGTATTTGATGCTGGGACCGGGCGTGGCCTATAACCGGCGCGACCGGGCGGTGCCGGTGGACCCCACGCGGCCCGTGACCGAACTCTTTAACCGCTTGTCGCGCAGCGTCGAATCCTGGCAGCTGCTGGGCCAGGTCGGCGTGGGCTACCAGGCCGGCCGGGTTGACCTGCAGGTGCGCTACGAGCAGAACCTGACCCCGTTCACCAAGACCCTGCAGTACCAAGGAAACTCCTACGGCTACCGCCAAGCCTTGCGCCAGGGCCTCTTTTCCGTGGCCTACCAATTGCATCGCCCCCCCGCGTCGGAGTAACCTGGACCGCGGAGGGGCTACTGCAACGCGACGGGGCCTGTCGACTGAACGGGCACCTCACCGGCCGTTTAGGAAGCGGCCGGCTTCTTGAAGCCGTGAAAACGGTACGTCAGGCCCAAGCCCACGGCGCGGGTCAGGCCGTATTTATTGCCCGTAAACCCTTTACGTTGCTCCGTCGGCATACTCGCCAGGTTGCGGCTATAGGCCCAATCGAGCACTCCCTCCACGTGCCGTCCTAAGGGGTAGCGCACCCCCAACCCGGCGGTGACGTACTTCTGGGTCGTGCGCTCGGTGAAGGTCTGCTCCACCACGGGCGGCCCCCCAACGAAACCCAGGTAGTGCTCTTCAATGCTGGAAAAAGCCACCGTGCCGCCGCCGACCACGTCCAGCTGCAGCCCCGTGTGCCGCTCCCGCAGGGCGGTGTAGCGCACCAGCACCGGCAGAGCGGTAATGCGATACGTCGTCTGCACGTCCCCAATGAGCTGCCCGTCTTCCCCATAGTACCCCGGGGTGGGGCTGCTGCGGCTGACCCGGTTCGCGAAACCCACCTGCAGCGCCCAGTTCGGCGTCACTTGGACGCCGGCGACCGCTTCCCACGGCCGGGCTTGCTGGGTGTACCGCCGCGCGTCCGAGTACACGAGGTATTCCTTCCGGATGAAGGAGGCGCCGACGTAGAAGCGCCCGGGGGCCGGGACCGAGGCCGTCTGAGCGGCGCAGGGCAGCAGACCCGAACCGGCCAGTAGCAGCCCCAAAGAGCATAATTGTACTTTATGTATCATGTTTATGACGGGCCCGGAAGAAAAGCCCGCTGCTAAACTACGAGGTACTTAGATTATTGTATGCTTCGGCGCCGGGACAATAAAAGGCTCCTTTCGCTGAACGAATAGAATGAGCCCAGTGCAAAGCGGCTAATAAGTCACTGTGATATTGCAGGAGTTTAAGAAACTGGTCTACGATTCAAAGTTCACGAAACCTTCAACAAGGATGAGTTTCGTGCACGGCTTTACTTTTCAGTGGGAGCCCGCTCTGTCGATTTATTACATTCGGGTGACTGAGTTGGTCGAAGCAAATCACCACGATTTCTAAGTCGGGGGTACTGCGAAAATTATAGTGAGAAGATAACTCCAATTTACCAGCGGGTTACAGTCGGTTTACCCTGCTTAAATCAGCTCAAAATCCGCAACGAATCCGCAAAGAATCCGCAAAGAATCCGCATGAATCAGTTGCGAGCCTTGGTAGCGCCCTTCACGGGGCCCGTTTTCCAGGTTGAGAACGCCGCGGGGGCAGGCGGTGCTGCACAGGCCGCAGCCTACGCAGGCGGCCCGGATGATGGGCGCGCCGCGCTGGGCGTATTGCTTCACGTCGATGCCCATCTCGCACACGTTGGAGCAGTTGCCGCACGAAATGCACTGCCCGCCGTTGGTGCTGATGCGGAAACGCGAGAAGTGCTTTTGCAGCAAGCATACGAACACCAACTTGAAAAATGCCAATGGGTCGAGCGAGGGCTGCTCGGTACGACCGTAGGGTGCCCGTGTTTCTTTGCAGAGAACCATCCCATTTACCAATTACGCGACCCGGCGATAGGAATTATAGGGCAAAACCCGCTCGGAACGCCGAAAACGATTAACCTCTTGTTCGAGGTACTTAGTTTTTGCATTACATCCTTCCTTCACGAACTGCGCCTAACCAGTCGGGACTTTTGTAACCGCCAAGAGCATTTAACTAAATTCTCCACCACATCTTACCTCAAGCTTGACATTAGGCAGCAGGCTCTTGGGGCTGCCACATACGGTAGGATGCTGGCTACCTTTGCGCTCCTTCGCGCAAGCTGCTGTTCTATGAAGATTCTACTGGTCGAAGACGAAGCCAAGCTCAGCTCATTCGTGCGTAAGGGTCTGGAGGGCGAAGGCTATTGGGTCGAAACTGCTTTTGATGGCCAGCTTGGCCTGAGTATGGCCTTGCGGGGAGACTACGATTTGGTGATTTTGGACGTCAGCCTGCCCCAACTCAACGGCTTTGAAGTGTGCCGCCGCTTGCGGGTCGAACTGCCGCAACTGGCTATTCTACTGCTGACGGCCCTGGGTGGAATTGGCCACAAAACCGAGGGCTACGACGCGGGCGCCGACGACTACCTGGTGAAGCCTTTTGAATTCCAGGAGTTGCTGCTGCGGGTGCGCGCCCTCTACCGGCGCTACCACGATGCCGGCCCCGGCCGCACCCTGAGCGTGGCCGACCTCACGCTGCACCTCACCACCAAGCGCGTGGAGCGGGCCGGCCGGCCCATTGCCCTCACCGCCCGGGAATACGCGCTGCTCGAATACCTGCTCCTAAACCAAGGCCACGTGGTGTCGCGGGTCGACATCGCCGAAAAAGTCTGGGAGTTGAAGTTCGATACCAATACCAATGTTATCGACGTGTATATCACGTACCTGCGTCGCAAGATTGACAAAGACTTTGCGCCCAAGCTCATCCATACGGTGGTGGGCATGGGCTACGTGCTGCGCGAATAAACAGCCAGCTACTGCTGCCCAATTGCCTACCCGCCATTTGCTTGCATGACCATTCGCACCCGCCTTACGCTCTTCTTCGCCGGCCTGATGCTGGCGTTGGTCGCGGCGGTGTCGTGCGGCGTCTATTTCTTTGAGCGCAGCAGCCAGCGGGGCATTTTTGAGGGGCTGCTGCTGCGCAAGGCCGAGGCGACGGCCAAGGTGTACGTGCGCCGGCACGACCGATTGGAGCCCACCGACGCCCTCCTGCTGCTGACTCAGGAAAACCAGTACGAAGCCATCTACAACGACGCTAACCAACGGGTCTACGCCAGCCGCCCCAATCCTGATTTGGTTGTCTCGGCCCGCTTGCTGCGGCGGGCGCGCACTGCTGGGCGAGCGGTTTTCAGCCACGGGCCGGCGTGGGGCGTGGCACTCTACACGAAGGAAGGCAACGAGCGGTTCGTGGTCATCGTCACGGCAGAAGACCGATTTGGCCGGGAGGGGCTGGTGCGTTTGCGCAACAATTTGCTTATCAGCAATATATTGGGTCTGACGTTGGTGGTAGCTTTGGCCAACCTGTTTGCCGGCCGCGCCCTGAGCCCGGTGCAACAGCTCAGCCAGGAAATACAGGCGCTTTCCTCGCGCACCCTGGACCAACGACTCTCAACCGGCAACGGCCACGACGAGTTGGCCCGCCTGTCCGCCCAATTTAATGGCCTGCTCGCCCGCCTGGCCGATACAGTGGCCCAGAACCGCACGTTTGTGTGGCAGGCCTCGCACGAGCTGCGCACGCCGCTGGCCAATCTGTTGGGCACACTTGACATTTCCCGGGCCTACGACGAGCGGCCGGAAGAGCTGCGCGCCGCGCTTACTTCCGCCACCGAAGAAGTGCGGCGCCTCATCTCGCTCACCAACGACCTGCTGTTGCTGGCCGAGCTGAGCCAGGAAAAACCCGCCCACGACCTGCCCCTGACGCGCGTGCTACTCACCGAGCCCCTGCTCGATGCCGTGCAGGCCGTGCAGCGCCGCTACCCGGCCGCCACCATCGAGCTGCACTTGCCCGACGCGGTGGAAGAATGCCAGGCCCCGGCCCACGCCGAATTGCTGGCCCTGGCCCTGGTCAACCTGCTCGACAACGCCTGCAAGTACTCGCCCACTGGCGCGGCCGTGCACGCCAGCCTCGCCGCTGGCCCCGACGGCTACACCTATACCGTGCGCGACGCCGGCCTCGGCATCGCCCCCGATGCGCTACCGCACGTGTTTGAGCCGTTTTACCGAGCCGAGGCCGTGCGGTCCCGCATCAGCGGCAACGGCGTGGGACTGAGCTTGGTGCAGCGCATTGCGGAGCTGCACGGCGGCGGTGTGGCAGCCCATTCGGTGCTGGGCGAGGGCACGGAGTTTCGCCTGTGGCTCTGAGAGGGGCCAAGCGCTGGCTAAAGGCCTGCGAAAGCACTGTGTTTACTATGGGTAGCTCTGAAAATTAGGGGTCAAAACGTGGGGTTGGACCACATTAGAAAGTTCTAATTTCTTTCCAATCCCACGTTAATACCGCCGCTTCACCTTTGCGACTTCTAGAGGGAAGAACTCAACGGTATGGCCTCATTTCTGCGTTTTTTGGAGGTGCCGGCAACGCTGGCGCGGGCGGTTTTTGCTGGGGCGGCGCCCCCGCTGCCCTAGCCAGCCTAGGAGCTGGCCTTGATTTTTTTGCTCCGCCATGGCGGCAGGGCAGGCCTAATTGCTAGTCATAGTGGGATTCTTTCAGAAACAGAGCAGCTGCGTCCGCTTGCCATTCTGGTCCAACATCTTATGGGCGTTTGCAAACGCCCGCCATCGTACTTAATTTTATGAAAAGAAAGCCCCTGCTCGCGCTGATGAGCCTGTGCGCCTTGTATTGCGGTACAGGATGTTCGGAAGAAAAAAAGGAAGTTGAAGAGCAAATCAAGCTGGTGGCCACCAGCCCGCTGCTGAAAGACACCACCATCACGAAAGAATACGTGGCCCAGATTCATGCCATCCAGCGCATTGAGCTGCGAGCGTTGGAGAAGGGCTATTTGGAGAAGATTTACGTTGACGAGGGGCAGCAGGTGCGGCAGGGGCAGCTTATGTTTCAAATCAAGCCCACGGTGTACCAGGCCGAGCTCCGAAAGTCGCAGGCCGAGGCCAACTACGTGGGGCTGGAGTACCAGAACACCAAAAAGCTGGCCGATAAAAACATCGTGTCCGGTAGCGAGTTGGCGCTGGCCCAGGCCAAGTACGACAAGGCTAACGCGGAGGTGTCGCTGGCCCAAACGCACCTGCAGTTCACCACGGTGAAAGCGCCCTTCAATGGTATCATGGACCACTTTCAAGCCCGTTTGGGCAGCTTGGTAGATGAAGGAGATTTGCTGACGACGCTCTCCGACAACAGCAAAATGTGGGTGTACTACAACGTGCCGGAAGCTGAATACCTGGCCTATAAGCAACACGCCAAGTCCAGCGACAAAGCGGCGCACGTGAAGCTGCGCATGGCCAACAACGAAGAGTTTGACCAGACCGGCGTGGTGCAAACCATCGAGGCGGATTTTAACAACGAAACCGGCAACATCGCTTTCCGGGCCACTTTCCCCAACCCCGATGGCCTGCTGCGCAACGGCGAAACCGGCAGCGTGCTCATGACGGTGCCGCTGAAAGGTGCCCTTATTATTCCGCAGAAGGCCACGTTCGAAGTGCTGGAGAAAAAGTACGTTTTCGTGGTCGATAAAAACAACGTGGTGCACCAGCAGGAGGTAAACATCGCCTCCGAAATGCCCGACCTGTACGTCATCAAATCCGGCATCACCGGCACCGACCGCATTCTGCTGGAAGGCCTGCGCAAGGTGAAGGACGGCGACAAGGTGGCCTACGACTATAAAGAGCCGCAGTCGGTGCTGTCGAATCTGAAGGTGTACAGCGAGTAACGGAAACGAGCCTAATAGGCCGTCATGCAGAGCGCAGCGAAGCATCTCGCTTGTGGTAGCTATTAACACTGCGGAACGATTGGGTTAGTGGCTACCACAAGCGAGATGCTTCGCTGCGCTCTGCATGACGGGCTTTGGCTCTAAACCTCTCCAATTATTAAATAATCAGCCAGCATATGTTTAGTAAATTCATTCGGCGGCCCGTATTCGCCATTGTTATTTCGATTGTTATCCTGCTCATGGGAGGGCTGGCCATCATGCAGCTGCCCACGTCGCAGTTCCCCGAGATTTCGCCGCCGCTGGTGATGGTAAGCGCCTCATATCCCGGTGCCAGCGCCAAGGTGCTCACCGAGTCGGTGCTTATCCCGCTGGAACAGGCCGTGAACGGCGTGCCGGGCATGAAGTACATGACCTCCGACGCCGTGAGTGCCGGCGAGGCCAACATCCAGATTGTCTTCAACCTGGGCACCAACCCCGACCAGGCCGTGGTGAACGTGAACACCCGCATTGCGCAAGTGCTCAACCGCCTGCCACTGCTGGTGCAGCGCGAGGGCGTGATAGTGAACCGCGTGGTGCCTAACATGCTGATGTACGTGAACTTGTACTCGAAAGACAAAAACACGGACATGAAGTACCTGTTCAACTTTGCCGGCGTGAACATGCTGCCTGAGCTGCAGCGCATCAACGGCATCGGGCGGGCCAGCATCCTGGGCAGCCGGCAATATGCCATGCGCGTGTGGCTGAAACCCGACCGCATGCGGGCCTACAACATTTCGGTGGACGACGTGATGAAGGCGCTGGATGAGCAAAGCGTTATCGGCTCCCCGGGCCGCATCGGCCGGGCCGATGGCAAGCAGGCGCAATCGTTGGAGTACGTGCTCAGCTACCAGGGCCGCTTCAACGACGTGGAGCAGTACAAGAACGTGATTCTGAAGGCCAATGCCAACGGCGAGAGCCTGCACCTGAAGGATGTGGCCAACGTGGAACTCGGCTCGGAGTACTACGACATCTACTCCAACCTGAACCAGTACCCGTCGGCGGCTATCGTGCTGAAGCAGACTTACGGTTCCAATGCGTCGGATGTAATCAAGGAGGTGAAATCCAAGCTGGAGGAGCTTAAGAAAACCAGCTTTCCGCCCGGCATGGACTACAAAATCACCTACGACGTGTCGAACTTCCTCGACGCCTCGATTGAGAACGTGATTCATACCCTGCGCGACGCCTTTATTCTGGTGGCGTTGGTGGTGTTCCTGTTCCTGGGCGACTGGCGCTCGACGCTGATTCCGGCGCTGGCGGTGCCGGTGTCGCTGGTGGGCTCGTTCATGGCCATGCAGGCGTTTGGGCTTACCATCAATATGATTACGCTGTTTGCGCTGGTGCTCTCCATCGGCATTGTGGTCGACAATGCCATTGTGGTGATTGAGGCCGTGCACGCCAAGATGGAGGAGGAGCACCTCTCGCCCTACAACGCCGTGCGCAAGGTGGTGGGCGAAATCAGTGGCGCCATCATTGCCATCACCATCATGATGACGGCCGTGTTCATCCCGGTGTCGTTCATGAGCGGCCCGGTGGGCATTTTCTACCGTCAGTTTTCCATCACCATGGCCACGGCTATTGTGATTTCGGGCCTTGTGGCGCTCACGCTGACGCCGGTGCTCTGCGCCATGATTTTGAAGAATAACCACGGCCAGCCCAAGAAGAAAACGCCCATGCAGCGCTTCTTCGATGCTTTTAACCGCGGGTTTGAGAAGCTGATTAATGCTTATGTCGGCTTGCTGCAAAAGATTGTGGCCAACCGCCTCATCACCTTCGCCATGCTGCTGACCTTCGGGCTGGGCATCTGGGCCATCACGGCGCGGCTGCCGGCTGGCTTCATTCCGAGCGAAGACCAGGGCCTGATTTACGCCATTGTGCAGACGCCGCCCGGCACCACGCTGGAGCAAACCAACGCCGTGTCGCAGCGCCTGGCGGGTATGGCCAAGGACGTGCCCGGCATTGCCAATATCTCGTCGCTGGCCGGCTACGAAGTGCTGACCGAAGGCCGCGGCTCGAACGCCGGCACCCTGCTGCTCGACTTGAAGCCGTGGTCGGAGCGCAAGGAGTCCATCGCCGACATCATCGGCAATCTGGAGAAAAAAGCCCACGAAATCCCGGGCGCGACCATCGAATTCTTCGAGCCGCCGGCCGTGCCGGGCTACGGCGCGGCCGGCGGTTTCCAGCTGCAGCTGCTCGACAAAACCAACTCCGGTGACTATAAGGCCCTGGAAAAGGTGAACGCCGAATTCATGGCCAAGTTGAAGAAACGCAAGGAACTGGCCGGCCTGTTCACCTTCTTCTCGGCCAACTACCCGCAGTACGAGCTCAAGATTGACAACGAGCTGGCTATGCAGAAGGGCGTCAGCATCGGCAACGCCATGAACACGTTGAGCATTTTGGTGGGCTCAACCTATGAGTTGGGCTTCATCAAGTACCAGCGCTTTTTCAAGGTGTTCGTGCAGGCCTCGCCGGAATACCGTAAGCTGCCCGAGGACATTCTGAACATGTGGGCCAAGAACGACAAGGGCGAAATGGTGCCGTTCTCGGCCTTCATGAAAATCGTGAAGACCCAGGGCGCCAACGAAATCAACCGCTACAACATGTACACCACGGCCTCCATCCGGGGCGGTGCCGCCGAGGGCTTCAGCTCAGGCGAGGCCATCAAGGCCGTGCAAGAAGTGGCCCAGGACCTGCCCCACGGCTACAGCATCGACTGGGGCGGCCTGTCGAAAGACGAAGTGGGCCGCGGCAACGAGTCGACCATTATTTTCCTGGTGGTGCTGGTGTTCGTGTACCTGGTGCTGGCCGCGCAGTACGAAAGCTTTCTACTACCGCTGGCCGTAATCTTCTCGCTGATTGCGGGCGTCTTCGGGTCGTTTCTATTCATCAAGATGTTCGGCCTCGCCAACGACATCTACGCCCAGGTGGGCCTCGTGATGCTCGTCGGTCTGCTGGGAAAAAACGCGGTACTTATCGTCGAATTCGCAGCCCTAAAGCATGAAGAGGGCATGTCCGTCCGCGACGCGGCCATCGAAGGCGCCAAAGTGCGTTTCCGCCCGATTCTGATGACGTCGTTTGCCTTCATCGCCGGCTTGATTCCGCTGGTGGTGGCCACCGGCGCGGGCGCTATTGGCAACCGCACCATCGGCTCCTCGGCCCTTGGCGGTATGCTGTTTGGCACCGTGTTCGGCGTCATCATCATTCCCGGCTTGTACTACTTCTTTGGCACCTTGGCCGGTAACAGCAAGCTGATTCGGGACGAGAACGAGTCCCCCGTATTTGAAGGCGTAGAGCCTCGCGTATTAATTGAAGAAACCGAGCCTTATGCTTAAGAAACGCCTTTATCAATGCCTGAGCGCCGCCGGTTTGGCCCTCGCCGTGGGCGCCTGCAAAACGCCGGAGCTGGTGGTGAAAAACGAGAGCCGCAACACGCCGGCCAGCTATACCACCACGACTGCCGCCAGCCAGGATAGCGCCAACATTGCCCGCGTGCAGTGGAAGCAGTTTTTTACCGACCCCAACCTGCAAGCCCTCATCGGCACGGCCCTGCAAAACAACCAGGAGCTGAACATCACCCTGCAGGAAATTAAAATTGCTCGCAACGAAGTCCGCGCCCGCAGCGGCGAGTACCTGCCCTTTGTGGGCCTGGGTGCCCGCGCCGACGTAGAAAAAGTGGGCCGCTACACCCTGCAAGGCGCCACCGAGGAGCAGGTCGACATCAAGAAAAACCGCCACACGCCCGACCCGCTCACCAATTTCCAGCTAGGTGCTTACGCTACTTGGGAGGTTGACATTTGGCACAAGCTGCGCAACGCCAAGAAGGCCGCGGCCCAGCGCTACCTAGCGTCAGTAGAGGGCAAGAACTTCATGGTCACCAACCTGGTGGCTGAAATTGCCAACTCCTACTACGAGCTGCTGGCCCTGGATAATCAGCTGGCCATTGTGAAGCAGAACATTGGCATTCAAAGCAATGCCCTGGAGCTGGTGCGCCTGCAGAAAGAGTCGGCCCGCACCACCGAGCTGGCCGTGAAGCGCTTCGAGGCGCAGGTGCAGCATACCCGCAGCCTGCAATTCAAGCTCCAGCAAAGCATTGTTGAAACGGAGAATAAGTTGAACTACCTGGCGGGCCGCTACCCGCAGCCGGTGGCCCGCAACGACGAGTCTTTCAACAACTTGCAGCCGGCTATTATCACGGCCGGCATGCCCACCCAATTGCTCACCAACCGCCCGGACATCCGCCAGGCCGAACAGCAGTTGCTGGCCGCCAAACTGGACGTGCAGGTAGCCCGCGCCAATTTTTACCCTCGGCTGGGGCTTTCCGCTGCGGCTGGGTTGGCCGCATTCACGCCCGGCTTGCTGGTTTCAACTCCCCAGTCCATGCTCTATTCATTGGGCGGCGACTTGGTAGCGCCGCTGGTGAACCGCAACGGCATCAAGGCCGCGTACTACAGCGCCAACGCCGTGCAAACCCAAGCAGTGTACCAGTACGAAAAGACGGTGCTCAACGCTTACATCGAAGTTGGCAACCAGCTTTCGAACATCAACAACCTGGCAAAAAGCTACGACGCCAAGGCCAAGGAAGTAGCCGCCCTGAATCAATCCATCGACATCTCCAACAGCCTCTTCCGCTCGGCGCGGGCCGAGTACACGGAGGTCCTTTTCACCCAGCGCGACGCCCTGGAATCGAAGTTCGACCTCATCGAAACCAAGATGCAGCAGCTCAATGCCACGGTGAATGTGTACCGCGCCTTGGGCGGTGGCTGGAAATAATGATGCAAGCGGCCAAATGGCCTTACGCGGTTTAAATACGACGTCTTAGGGAATGAGTAAATCTAGGGAACGAGTAAATCGCCCACGTAGACTTTCGCTAAGGCGCCGATGACACAGGGCAGGCCGTTAAGCTTAATGAACTCGCCTGTTTGGCATTCATCATCCCAGCGAGGGAAACGTAACGTAAAATGGAAGCTAAGACCAACCTTCACTTTAACGGTGTTTTTTTATCAACTCTTACGGTACTAATTCGCAGATTATTACGATATTCAAATTCCTAGGTCTCATAAGTCTTCATTATCATGCCTGAAGGGTTACTACAGTTGTCTTTTTTGTCAACGCATAAGTAACGATTCTGCAGGTTTACCGCTGCCTATTTAAAATTCATAAGGCGTGACAATGTTTACTTTGTTGAGGACAATTTCGGCTGGCGCCTAACTCATATTTGCTGAAAAGCAAGCGCGCAGAAAATGGCAAGTCCTAGCTTTGCCTTATTACTAAACCCCTGCTTGTATGCCTTATCCAGACCGCCGAGCGGCCCTTAAATCCATTTTGGCAAGCACGGCCGCAGTTGGAGCTGCGGGGGCATTGAGTGCCATGATGCCTGCGGGAGAGATAGAACCACTGCCGTTAGCCCTTAAGGGCAACATCAACCACTCGGTGTGCCGCTGGTGCTACCAGGACTTGTCGTTGGAACAGCTGTGCGTGGCGGCCAAAAGCATCGGCATCAAAGGCATTGACTTGGTGGGGCCCGCCGACTGGCCCACACTGAAGAAACACGGCCTCGACTCGCCCATGTGCAACGGGGCCGAAATCAACCTCACTGATGGCTTCAACGACACACGGTTTCACGCCACGCTGCAGAAGAACTACGCGGCTATGATTCCGAAAGTGGCCGCGGCCGGCTATCAGAATCTGATTTGCTTCAGTGGCAGCCGGCGCGGCATGGACGACGCCACTGGCTGGGCCAACTGCGTGAAGGGCCTCACGCCGCTGCTGGCCCTGGCCAAAAAGCACAACGTGGTGCTGGTGATGGAATTACTCAACAGCAAAATCGACCACAAGGACTACCACTGCGACCGCACCGCCTGGGGTGTGGCGCTGGCCAAAAAGCTGGGCTCCGAGCATTTCAAGCTGCTTTTCGATATTTATCACATGCAGATTGATGAGGGCGACGTCATCCGCACGCTCACCGATAACCACGCCTACATCGGGCATTACCACACCGCCGGGGTGCCCGGCCGCCACGAAATCGACGACAGCCAGGAACTGAATTACCCG
Source organism: Hymenobacter jeongseonensis (assembly GCF_015694725.1). Taxonomy (GTDB): domain Bacteria; phylum Bacteroidota; class Bacteroidia; order Cytophagales; family Hymenobacteraceae; genus Hymenobacter; species Hymenobacter jeongseonensis. The sequence goes on from NZ_JADQDQ010000003.1 coordinate 554,831, forward strand.
GCCATCATGCGGGCCATCAAAGCCACTGGCTACAAGGGCTATGTGGCCCAGGAATTTATCCCGAAGCAACCCGATAAAATTGCCTCGTTACGCAAAGCCGTGCAGCTCTGCGACGTGTAACCAGGCTCTGTTGTCAATTTTCGCCCGTTCTTCTTATCCTTTTTGCATGAACTTTCGCCTTTTTCTCGCAGTCCTTTTCGTGAGCGCCGTTGGGGCCGCTCAGGCCCAGCAAGCTGCCAAACCCGAAGAAACCGAGGTCTGGGAGCCCGCTCCCAAAGTGGTAACGCCAGGCAGGGCCAACGCAGACGCTCCGTCCGATGCGCTGGTGCTATTCGATGGCAAAAATCTGGACGAGTGGGTTTCGACCGAGAACCGCAATGCGCCGGCCAACTGGACTGTGGCCAAAGGCGTGTTCACGGTAAACAAGCCGGTGGGCAACATTGAAACCAAGCGCAGCTTCGGCAACTACCAGCTGCACCTGGAGTGGCGCGTGCCGGCCAACATCAGCGGCACGGGGCAGGTGCGGGGCAACAGTGGCATCTTCCTGGCTTCTTTGGGCAAAGGCGACTTGGGCTACGAATTGCAGCTTCTCGACGCCTACCAAAACAAAACCTACGTCAATGGCATGGCGGGCAGCATTTACAAGCAGCGCATTCCGGCCGCCAACCCAGCTCGCCGCCCCGGCGAGTGGCAGACCTACGACGTGGTGTGGACGGCCCCGACTTTCGCAGCCAATGGCGCCGTGGCCACGCCCGCCTTTGCCACCGTGTTTTTTAACGGCGTGCTGGTGCAAAACCACGTGGCCCTGGCCGGCCCCACCGTCTACATTGGCAAGCCCGCCTACCAACAGCCCCACGGCCCAGCCCCCATTAAGCTGCAGGCCCACGGCGACAAAAGCGAGCCACTGAGCTTTCGCAACATTTGGGTGCGGGAGTTGCCGTAGGGCAGCAGCGCTGACGTTGTAGTCCGCGCTGCTGCTTACACCAAATTTTTCTTGATGTAGGCCATGCTCTGGGTCACGCTATCGAAGGGCGAGCCGGGCGTGGCATCCTGCTCCACAAAGAAATATTGCAGTCCTGCTTCTTTGGCGTGGGCAAATATCTTTTTGAAGTCGATGCTGCCGTTGCCAACCTCGGTAAAGGACTTTTGCGGCGTGTGGTCCATGTCCTTCACGTGCCAGAGGGGGAAGCGGCCGGGGTGCTGTGCAAACAGCGTCAGCGGGTCTTTGCCGGCTTTGGTCACCCAGTAGAGGTCCAGCTCCATCTGCACCAGTTTCTTGTCGGTGGCCAGGAGCAGGTCGAAGGGGAGTTGGCCCTCCTGGGCCACAAATTCGAAGTCGTGGTTGTGGTAGCAGAGCTGCAGGCCGGCTTTTTGGCAGCGCTCGCCGGCTTTGTTGAGTTGGTCGGCCACGTACTTGTAGTGGTCAATGTTGCCGCGCTCGGATTGCGAGAGGTAGGCGCACACCATGTATTTGGCCCCAACGGCGGCGGCATCGTCCACGGCGCGGTCCCAACCGTGGAGCATGGTGCCCTGCACCGGGGCGCCGTTCATCTGCTCCTCGCCCAGGCGGTAGTGGCTGCTGGGCATAATCAGCCCGTTTTGCTTGAGCAGGGAGGCAAAACCCTGGGGCGTCATGCCGTAGAATTTCTGGCTGCCCGTGTAGGTGGCACCTTCTACGGAATTATACCCGATTTTGGCCAGCTGCGCGAGCGTGCCGGCCGGGTCTTTTTCCATGGCGTCGCGCACGGTGTAGAGCTGCAGCCCGATGTACTTTTTTTTGGGTGCCGCCAGCAGCGACGGTGCCACCAGCAGGCCAGCGGACAAGAGTGCGGCCGAAGCCAAAAAGTCTCTACGGGAAGTCATGGGCGAACGGGTTTAAGTTATTAGATAAGAAGAAGTCGCCTTGCGATTGAAAAAGCTCAGCCGCTGCATTTCGAATATCGGGCCAACTGTTTCTGAAGTAGGGTTGCTCCGCAATTTGGCCTACCTGAGGCTTAGAATATATTTGGCCATGGCCTGGGCATCATCGGCCGAAATGCCGGCGTGGGGCGTCATGGGAACCGCGCCCCAGTTGCCGGAGCCGCCATGGATGATTTTGCCGGCCAGCATGGTGGCGTTGGCTTCGGTGTTGGGGTACTTCTGCGCAATGGCCACGTAGGCCGGGCCTATCACCTTGTCATTCATTTTGTGACAGCTCGCGCAATCGGAAGCGGCCAGCAGGGTGGCGCCGGTGGGCACAGCAGCAACGCCGCCGGGGTGCTCGGTGCCAATCTTCGAGACGCTGGTGTCAATCTGGGGCTGCTGGGCCACCGCTTTCAAGTTAGAAGCCGTCGTGCTGTCGCCCTCCGAAGTAGCCGGGGTTTCCGTGCTGGTTTGGTCGGGTCCATCTTTTTTGTAGCCGGTATCGCAAGCGGCGAGCAGGCCGCAAAGGCTGAGGAGCAAAGCAGTTTTTTTCATGAGGATGCAGCGGGCTTAGATTCCCAGCAGGGTGTGGTTGAGGGTAGGATTGGGGGCTGTGGCGGCGAAGTCGTCGAAGGCTTTTTCGGTGACCCGAATAATATGGTCGCGGATGAAGGCCGCTCCTTCGCGGGCGCCATCTTCCGGGTGCTTGAGGGCGCATTCCCACTCCAGCACGGCCCAACCCGGAAAGTCGTATTGTGCCAGCTTGCTGAATATTGCCTTGAAATTAACTTGCCCGTCGCCCAAGGAGCGGAAGCGGCCGGCCCGGTTCGGCCAGCTCTGGTAGCCGCCGTACACGCCCTGCCGTCCCGTGGGGTTAAATTCGGCATCTTTGACGTGGAACATGCGGATGCGCTCGTGGTAGATGTCGATGTACTCCAGGTAATCGAGGCATTGCAGCACGAAGTGTGAGGGGTCGTAGAGCAGGCAGGCGCGCGGGTGCTGCTGCACACGCTCCAAAAATATCTCGTAGGTGACGCCGTCGTGCAGGTCTTCGCCGGGGTGAATTTCGTAGCACACGTCCACGCCGCACTCGTCGAAGGCGTTCAGGATGGGCGTCCAGCGCTTGGCAAGCTCGTCAAAACCGGCCTCAACCAACCCGGCTGGCCGCTGGGGCCAGGGGTACACCATCGGCCAAAGCAAAGCGCCGCTGAACGTGGCGTGGGCCTGCAAGCCCAAATTTTGGGATGCCTTGGCGGCGTATTTTAGTTGCTGCACGGCCCACTGCTGGCGAGCCGCGGGGTTGTTGCGGTAAGCTTCCGGCGCAAAGCCATCGAAGAGTTGGTCATAAGCCGGATTCACGGCTACTAGCTGGCCCTGCAAGTGCGTGGACAGTTCGGTGATTTCCAAGCCGGCGGCATTCACGATGCCCTTTACCTCGTCGGCGTAGGTTTTGCTCTCGGCTGCTTTTTGTAAGTCGATGAAGCGTGGGTCGCTGGTCGGGAGTTGCACGCCTTGGTAGCCAAGACCTTTCGCCCAGGTGCAGATGCTTTCCAAGCTGTTGAACGGCGCGTCGTCGCCCATGAATTGGGCCAGGAAAATAGCAGGTCCTTTAATGGTTTTCATGGGCAAATTAGGCAACGAAATCGGTCCATTTGGTGTCGGAATGACCCGAGGCAATGACGTTTTCAATGAAGGCCATGCCACGAATGCCGTCTGCTAAACTCGGGTAGTCCAACGCTTCGGGCGCGGCGGTTTGGCCCGCCATTTCTGCTTGTAAAGCCAGTGCGAAATTGCGGTACAGGTTGGCGAAGGCTTCGAGGTAGCCCTCGGGGTGGCCGGCGGGGGTCCGCGTATTATGCTGCGCGAAAGAACCCACGTAGCCCGTACCCGTGCGGCGGATTTCGGCCGGGCGGTCCAGCCAGCGCACCAGCAGGGTGTTGGCATCGGCCTGCTGCCATTCCAGGCCCCCTTTTTCGCCGTACACCCGCACACGGACGTTGTTTTCTTCACCCGCCGCGACTTGCGTGGCCACCAGCACGCCGCTGGCGCCGTGGCTTAGCCGGAGCAGTACCGCGCCATCGTCGTCGAGTCGCCGGCCGGGCACCACTACGTTGATATCGGCGCACAGCTTCTCGACTTGCAGGCCGCTCACGTATTCTAGCAGGTTGAAAGCGTGGGTGCCAATGTCGCCCATGGCCCCGGCGATGCCGCTTCGTGCCGGGTCGGTGCGCCAAGCCGCCTGCTTGTTATCGCTGCCCTCTTCAAAGCCGCTGAGCCAGCCCTGCGGATATTCCACGTACACCTTCCGGATGCCGCCCAGCGTGCCCGCCGCAATGAGTTGCCGGGCCTCTTTCACCATGGGGTAGCCGGTGTAGGTGTGCGTCAGGCACAGTTTCTGGCCGCTCGCGACGGCAATTTGTTGCAGTTGCTTGGCCTCGGCCAGCGAAAACGTCATGGGCTTGTCCAGAATGACGTGGAAGCCGCTTTGCAGCGCCAGTTTGGCCGGCTCAAAGTGCAAATGGTTGGGCGTGACGATGGCAATAACTTGTACCCGCTCGGCCGTGGGCCGCTGCTGTTCCTGCTCGATAAGCTCCTGGTAAGAGCCGTACACACGGTCGGGGGCCAGGCCCAGAAGTACGCCCGTGGCGCGGGACTTCGCGGCGTCGCTGCTGAAGGCGCCGGCCGTGAGTTCATACAAGCCGTCGAGGGCGGCGGCCATGCGGTGAATGCCACCGATGAAGGCGCCTTGTCCGCCACCAATCATGGCCAGTCGTAATTTCATAGAGAGTAGTTGGTTGGGAAATGGTAGAGGCTGTCAGCAAAGGACTACAACCCGTCATTCATAGCGCAGCGCAGCATGACGGGTTTTCTCAACATGTTTTCAATTAAACCTCCACGCGGGCCTTTGTCTCGGCGAGGGTGATTTCATCGGTTGAAGCCGTAGCCGGTACGCTTTGGTCTTTAAAAAGCAGCAGGAATACCGCCAACACCGCCGCGGCGATGCCCGCTGGAATCAGCCAGATGGTTTGCCAGTTGTGCTGGCCGCCGGTGGTTTGGTAAGCGTCCACAATCTGGCCCGAAAGGAGGGAGCCAATGAGCATGCCCACCCCGTAAGTGGCCAGGGTGATAAAGCCCTGGGCCGCGCTTTTCGATTGTTCTCCGGCGAGGTTATCGGTATAAATCTGACCGGTTACGAAGAAGAAGTCGTAGCAAATGCCGTGCATCACGATGCCCGCAATCAGCATCCAGTAGGCCGAATCGCCGTTGCCATAGGCGAAAAACAGGTAGCGCACCACCCACGCCGCCATGCCGATGGCCAGCATCTTCTTCACGCCCAGCCGCACGAAAAACACCGGAATCAGGAGCATAAACAGCACCTCCGATACCTGCCCGAGGCTTTGCACGCCCGCGGCCGATTTCATGCCCATCTCGTTCAAAAACGGGTTGGTGAAGCCGTAATAAAAAGACAGCGGCACGCAGATGGCCACCGAGGCCAGGAAGAAAATCAGGTACGAACGGTTGCGAAGCAGGCCGATGGCTTCTAGCCCCAGCAGCTCGCCCACGGTGCTTTTGCCCACTTTCTTGATGGGCGGCGTGGGCGGCAGCGTGAAGCTGAATACCCCCAGCAACGCCGATGCGCCCGCCGCCATGCGGAAGGTGAGCACGAGGTTGCCGCTTTGCTCCCAGTTCAACCAGCCGATGGTGAGGCCGGCAATAATCCAGCCCAGAGTGCCCAGCACCCGAATGGTAGCAAATTCCTTCTGCGGATTTTGCATTTGCCGGAAGGAAATGGAGTTCACCAAAGCCAGCGTGGGCATATACAAAATCATATAACTGAGCACGTAGGGGTAGAAGCTGCTGAAATCAGCCGCCTGAGAGGCCAGCCACAATAGGGCTGCCCCGGCCAAGTGCAGCACGCCCAGTATTTTTTGGGCTGAGAAAAACCGGTCCGCAATCAGCCCGATGATGAAGGGCGCCACAATGGCCCCAATGGACTGCGTGAGAAACACAGAGCCCACCTGCGTGCCGGTGGTGTTCAGGTTTTTCAGCAGGTAGGTGCCCAACGTCACAAACCAGGCGCCCCAGATGAAAAACTCCAGGAACATCATCAACGACAGCTTAAAGCGGATAACAGGAGTCATGGGCAGGGGTGAGGTATGGATTGCTGGGGATTGTTCAATTAAAGCACATTGCGGCGCGGAGCCGGGTCACCTCACCCCCGGCACCTCTCCGCGGGAGAGGGGAGCTTGACGCCTGCGCATAACCGGTGCCCCCTCTCCGCGGGAGAGGGTGACAGGGGTGAGGTTTCCGTTAGCTAGCCCAGGCGCGGTCGCCTTTTTTGTAGGGCACCGAACCCTCGTAACGGCCGGGCACGGGCAAGTAGCGCAGGGCCTGCGTGGCCCCAACTTCTGACGTAAAGTAGCCCAGCAGCGTGAGTTGCTTCATCATGCGGAAGTAATGGTTGGGGGCATCCTTGGGCTGCGTGGCGGAATAAGCCTTTTGTTCCGCATCCAGCGCGGTGAGGAAGGCGGTGCGCTCGGCCGGGGTGCTGTCCAGGAAGGTTTTGCCTTGCTTCTTCTGGCAGTCAACGTCGAGTTGGGCAATGCCGTTGAGGAAGACTTTCTGGTCCTTGGGTTCGTAACAGTCGCGCACCATCACGGCCATAAACTGGCCGACGTGGGCGGCTTTGGCGCCCGGCGTTTTGGTGGTGGGCAGGATGGTTTCGCCCACTTCGTCGAGAAAACTCACTTGCTGCGGACTCAGGAAATCCGGTTTTTGAGGGACTGGCTTTGCCGTTTTAACCGCGGCTTTGTCCTCTTTGGTCGGGGAGGAGCAGCTACTGAGAAAAAAGTCGGCTCCGATGACGGTGCCGCCCATGATGAGGGCAACTCGGGCGAGGGCGTCTCTGCGATTCATAGGAATGAGGCTTAGAGGTTTTGCTTCTTAAGCTCGCTCACGGCGTGGTCCACGGCGCGGGCCGTGAGGGCCATGTAGGTGAGTGAGGGGTTTTGGCAGGCGGCCGACGTCATACAGGAGCCGTCGGTCACGTACACGTTGGGGGCGTCCCACACTTGGTTGTACTTGTTCAATACCGACGTTTTGGGGTCTTTGCCCATGCGCGCGGTGCCCATTTCGTGGATGCCCGCGCCCAGAGCCATTTCCGTGTCGTAGCCCTTCACGTTCTTGATGCCCACTTTTTCCAGCATCTCAATGGCGTCCTGCTGCATGTCGATGCGCATTTTCTTCTCGTTGTCGTGCAGATAGGCATCGATGGCCAGCACGGGCAGGCCCCACTTGTCTTTCTTGGTTTTGTCGAGGTAGGCGCGGTTGTCGTGGTAGGGCAGGGTTTCGCCGAAGCCGCCGAGGCCCATGGTCCACTGGCCGGGCTCGCTGAGGGCGTCTTTAAACTCGCCGCCGATGCTCATTTCCGGGATTTCGCGGGCCCAGCCTTCGCGCCCGGCCCCGCCCTGGTAGCCGAAGCCACGCAGGTAGTCGCGCTTGTCGCCGAACAGGTTGCGGAAGCGCGGCACGTATACGCCGTTGGGCCGCCGCCCGTACACGTACTGGTCCTCAAATCCTTCGGCGTCGCCGTGGGCACCCACCCGCAGGTGGTGGTCCATGATGTTGTGGCCCAGTTCGCCGCTGCTGCTGCCCAAGCCGCCGGGCCAGATGTCGGTGGCTGAGTTCATCAGCAGCCAAGCCGAATTCAGGGTTGAGGCGTTCAGAAAAACGACCTTGGCAAAGTACTCATAGGTTTGGTTGGTCTCGGCGTCGAGCACTTCCACGCCCTTGGCCCGCTTGGTGTCCTTGTCGTAGAGGATTTTGGTGACGATGGAATGGGGCCGAAGCGTGAGGTTGCCGGTGGCCACGGCGGCTGGCATGGTGGCCGACTGCGTGCTGAAATACGCCCCAAACGGGCAGCCCAGCCAGCACTTGTTGCGGTACTGGCAGTTCACGCGGTTGTGGTGCGGCACCGTGATGTTGGCCGTGCGGCCAATGACCAGGCGGCGGTGCTCGTACTGCTTTTTGAGGCGGGCGGCCACGTCCTTTTCCACGCAGTTCAGCTCCATGGGCGGCATAAACTCGCCGTCGGGCAGCTGCGGCAGGCCTTCCTTTGAGCCGCTGATGCCGGCGAACTTCTCTACGTGGCTGTACCACGGGGCCAGGTCCTTGTAGCGAATGGGCCAGTCCACGGCGATGCCTTCCTTGGCATTGGCTTCAAAGTCGAAGTCGCTCCAGCGGTACGACTGCCGGCCCCAGGTGAGGGAGCGGCCGCCCACGTGGTAGCCCCGAAACCAGTCGAACGGCTTCACCTCCACGTAGGGGCTTTCCTTCTCGTTCACCCAGTAGTCGAGGTTGGTTTCGTTGAGGGTGTAGTCCCGCTTAAGCACCGGGTAGTCGGCCATCATCTGCTGGGTTTTGCCGCCGCGGTGGTCGAATTCCCACGGTGCCTTGTTGGCGTTCACGTAGTCCTTCACGTGCTCGATGTTGCGGCCCCGTTCCAGCATGATGGTTTTGAGGCCTTTTTCGGTCAGCTCCTTCGCGGCCCAGCCCCCCGAAATTCCCGACCCAATGACGATGGCATCGTAGGTGTTTTTTTCCATGTTTCGGCTTGCGATTGATGTGGGAATTAAGTGGAGAAAATTAAAGCGGAAGAATGAGGAGCCCGGGGTTAGGGGCTCAGTGTTAATCTTGCAAAATCTGCTCGATGCCGGCCAGCTCTTCCGGGCTGAACGCGGCCGATTCCAGGCAGCGCAGCGAGTCGGTAAGCTGCTCGGGGCGGCTGGCGCCGATGAGCACGGAGGTCACGCGCGGGTCTTTCAGCAGCCAGGCCAGGGCCATTTGGGCCAGGCTTTGGCCGCGGGTTTGAGCGATGTCGTTTAGGCGGCGAATCTGCTCGTGGCGCTCGGGCGTGAGGTGGCTTTCCTGCAAAAAGCCCACGCCCTTGGCCACCCGCGAATCGGCCGGGATGCCGTTGAGGTATTTATCGGTGAGCAGCCCTTGCGCCAGCGGCGAAAACGGGATGCAGCCCACGCCTTCCTGCGCCAGCACGTCGAGCAAGCCTCCTTCTACCCAGCGCTCAAACATGGAGTACTTGGGCTGATGAATCAGGCAGGGCGTGCCCAGTTCGCGCAATAGTTTGATGGCCTCGGCGGCTTCGGCAGGCTGGTAATTGGACAGACCCACGTACAGGGCCTTGCCCTGCCGTACAATGAGGTCGAGCGCGGCCATGGTTTCGGCCAGGGGCGTGTCGGGGTCGGGGCGGTGGTGGTAGAAAATGTCGACGTACTCCAGCCGCATGCGCTTCAGGCTTTGGTCGAGGCTCGAGACGAGGTATTTTTTCGAACCCCACTCGCCGTAGGGGCCGGGCCACATGTGGTAGCCGGCTTTGGTGGAGATAATCAACTCGTCGCGGTAGCCGCTGAAGTCTTCGCGCAGCACCCGGCCAAAGTTGGTTTCGGCCGAGCCGGGGGGCGGGCCGTAGTTGTTGGCCAGGTCGAAGTGGGTAATGCCGCTATCGAAGGCCAACCGCAGGATAGCACGGCCATTGGCCAGCGTGTCCACATCGCCGAAGTTGTGCCACAAGCCCAGCGACACCGCCGGTAATTTCAAGCCGCTCCGTCCGCAGCGGCGGTAGGGCATGGAGTTGTAGCGGGTGGGGCTCGGGAGGTAGGTCATGCAGCGGTAGTAGGAGCAACAGGCGCACGATGCCGACCCTGCGGGCTCCCAATGTACCGCAAACATTTGAATACTTGCTCTTCTAAACAGGCCCAGGCCAGCCGCTTGCCTTTGCCGATGCATTATGCTTCGTGCCGAGCCCCTTTGCGCCCGGTGATGAGGCCGCGGCGAACAAGGGATATAATTCTTAGTTACGGCTCTTTATCGGCTTGTCAACGGGCTTTCAGTTTGTCAGCAAGACGAGCTGGCCATATTAATTTCAGAGATTTCGGAACCACTATTTACTGAACGTTTGTAAACATTTCTATGTGCTAATAGTATGCTAATTATCAAGCGGATAAATAAGTTATTCTGCCATTTTCCGAGGAAAACCACCTGTTTTAACGGATTACCATTCCTCATGATTTACTTCCAGTTAATCCGTAGATTTCCATAATGTTTTTGAGAAGCTCGACTTGCTACTCTCCCAGTCGATTTTTATCTAAAACAATGCAGATTTGCTACACGCAACTGTCGTTCACAAACGTCAAATAATTGCCCTTGCAACCTCTTGCCTTCGCGCTTAGGCTTCCATATCGTTCTATTCCTAAATCGCGTTGAAACACCAATTCGTTCACCGTTTAATCTTCTAACCGGAAACCGGTGAGGGCAGTCGCGAAGAGATGGATGACAAAGCCCTTTCTTTCATTGAGCCATTAGCATAAGCCCAGTGCAAAGCGGCAGACAGCTCATTGTGATGCCGGCGGAATATATGAAGCTGGTTTGCTATTCAAAGTTTACTAAACCTTTAAGTGAGTTGCGTTTCGTGAATGACTTTACGTTCCACAGAGAGTCCACTTTGCCCACACACCACATTCAGGAGCTAGGTGCATTGGAAATGAATGGTCATAATTCCGAAGCCGGGGAATACAGCTCAAGTTGTCGCAGGGAGAAACCCCGGCTTAACCCGACACACAGTAGGATTAACCTTGCTTGATTAACTCAGTATCCGCAACGAATCCGCGTGAATCAGTTGCGAGCTTTGGTAACGTCCCTCACGGGGCCCGTTTTCCAGGTTGAGGACGCCGCGGGGGCAGGCGGTGCTGCACAGGCCGCAGCCTACACAGGAAGCCCGGACAATGGGCGCGCCGCGCTGGGCGTATTGCTTCACGTCGATGCCCATCTCGCATACGTTGGAGCAGTTGCCGCACGAAATGCACTGCCCGCCGTTGGTGCTGATGCGGAAACGCGAGAAGTGCTTTTGCAGCAAGCCCAGATACGCTGCCATGGGGCAGCCGAAGCGGCACCACACCCGCGAACCCAGAATAGGGTAGAAGCCCACTCCAATCACGCCCGAGAAAACGGCACCAATGGCAAAGCCGTACCACTTGGCACCCACGTTGCCGGCTTCACCGAGCAGCGTGCTGTTCAAGGCAAAATTTGCCCACAGCAATACCGTGATGGCAATGATGAGCCCCAGAATGGGGTAGATGAGGCGTACCTCCCAGCGCCAAGCGGCCCGGCTTTTGTCGGACAGCTGCCGGTAGGGGTCGCCGGCTGTTTCGGCCAGCCCGCCGCAGCCGCACACCCACGAGCAATACCAGCGCTTACCGTAGAAATACGTGAGCACGGGCGTGGCCAAGAAGGACATCACCGCGCCCCAAAACACCATGAACATGCCCACGCCGCCATTATGTACCAACCCCGTCACCGTGCCGGGAAACAGGTACTCGTACTTCAGCGGCCAGAAGTAGGTGAAGTAGAATTCCGGCTGCTGAAAGAACTGCAACAAACCCGGAATAATAAACGCGAAGCCGAGCTGAAAGAACATCACCGACCCGGTGCGAATCAGTTGGTAGCGGGAGTGCCGGTACTTCCAAAGCGCCCGGGTGCCCATGAGCAGAATGGCCAGCGTGTAGAACGTGCCGTAGAGAAACCATTGGTCGGCAGGCCGGGCGCGCAGCCACTGGCTAAAGTCGTCCAAGCCATGTACCAAGTTGTTGAGCGGCCCAAAATTGCCCCGGCCGTCGTCGCCGCTGTACCAGTACAGCACCACGTAAAAGCCCGTGAGCACGAGGCCCGTAACCCAGGCCACGGCGCCGCGCCCGGTGCTGGCGCGCAACCACAAATTATTCTGGTGTACGCCGGCCGGCTTTTGGCCAAATTTCAGCCAGCTCCAGGCCAGCGTTCCTGCACTCACCAGGCCCAGGGCGAGGTAAAGCCAGGTTTGCTGGCGGGCGGCGTCGGCGTCGGCCAGGGCCAGTACAAGGGCCAGTACGCCCGCGGCCACCGCCGCCAGGCTGAGCTTCTCGGCCGGCGAGGAAGTGGGCAGGGGCGGCGTGGCAAGCGTTGGGGTCATTGGGGGAGTGCGAAGGCCTGTTCTAAGGTTAGTTTGAGCCTGACCTTACCAGTCAGTTGTGCCGAATATCAATGATGGTGGTGGTCGTGCGGCTCATCGGGCTTGCCAAATAGATTGATGAGCGTGCCGACGATGTAGAAGCCCGTCCAGCACACATACAGCCAGTTGAAACCGGCGGGCGTATGGCCAACAAAAAAGTACAGAATCAAGTGGGCGCTAGCACTCATCAACAGGCCCGTGAGGGCAATGAACTGAAAGCTATTGAGCGCCGAAGGCCGGTAAAGTTTGGAGTAGTCCACGGGAGGAAGGAAGTAGTATAAACAAGAATGAATCGAAAAGCCTGGTTTTTAATTCGAAAAGTCTGAGGTAGTGGATAGCGTATAAGCTGCCAGAAATGGTCTGGTTTCGGAGTTCAACGCTTGGTGAAATTAAACAGGCCTTTCCGGTGCTTCAGCACCACGGGCTGCTGGGGAAATTGCTGGTTGAAGGCCTTCACGATGGTATTTTCGTGCTGCGGAAAGAACTCCGGGTCAAAATTAGCTTTGCCCAGCTGGGCCATCACCGTGGCCACGGCCGTGGCCTGCTGTATCCAGTGCTCGCACACGGCCTGGCGCAAGCGCAGGCCCATGGCATTGAACCCAACTACGGCGTGCGGCGCTTCGCTGCGGAAGTAAATGCGCAACGCCCCCCGCGCCGACGGATGTTCCCAATAGAAGCTGGTGAGGCCCGGCGTGGGGCCGGCCGGGGCCTGGCCGTAGGTCTGGTATTCGAGGTTGAAGAACTTGGCCGAGTTGAACCACACGCCGCGCCGGTAGGGTGTGGGGTGGCCGCAAATGGTGTGGGCCACGGTTTCGCCCTGCATGCGGCCGGTGTACCAGAGCTGTTCGATGGGCACTTCGCCGCTGGCAGGCCGCCGGAACTGGGCGCAGTCGCCGGCGGCGAATACGTTAGGAACGTTGGTGCGCAGGTATTCGTCAACCAAAATGCCGCGGTCGGTTTCCACATTCGAGGTCAGGGCGAGGCCCAGGTTGGGCGCCACGCCGGTGGCAAGGCCCACCCACTGGCAAGCTATTTCCTCGCCGGCGGTGGTGACCACGGCCCGCACCCGGCCCTGCGTGTCGCCCAAGATTTCGCGCAATTCGGTGCGGTAGCGCACAGTCACGTGGTTTTCTTGAAACTGCCGGTCAACCAGTTGGGCTTCCTCGGGCGGGAGCACGCCGGCCCAATAGCGGGCTTCGCGCACCAGCACCAGCGTTTCGATGCCCCGGCTGTGCAGCATTTCGGCCAGCTCTACCCCAATAAGGCCGCCGCCCACCACCACGCCCCGGCTGATGCCGTGGGTATCGCGGGTCATGGCCTGGAGGTCGGGCAGGTTGTAGAGGCCTTGCACGCCCGCCAGGTGTTGGCCGGGCCAGCCGTACAGCTTGCTCGCCGAGCCGGTGGCCAGCAGCAATTGGTCGTAGGCGAGGGTGGTGCCGTTGTCCAGCACCAGCAGCTGTTCTTCGGTATTCAGTAAAGTGGCGCTCGCATGCACCAGCTCCAGGCGGTTTTCGGCCCAAAACCAGTCTTCGTAGGGCTTGATGTCCTGCGGGCGCAGGTGGCCCATGTACACGTACATCAGCGCCGTGCGGGAGTAATGATGCGCGCTTTCGGCAGAAACCAAGGTTATTCGCGCTTCGGGGTTCAGGCGCCGCACCGCCACTGCGCACGTGACGCCGGTAATGCCATTGCCGATGATTACCAGGCGCATTGCTGAATGGATGAGGTGAGAGGCCAAGCCTATCGTCAAAAGTAACCGGGGCCGTACCACAATCCTACGCCCGGCCAGCCCGCGCCAGTGGACCCATCATTGGCTGGCAGCCGTTTCAACCTTGCGGCGCACCGGTTGTTTTCTTTTATCCGAGTACCAATCAGGAGTTTGCTGGTTCGGCCGTTTCATTACCTACCAGAGGGTTTGGCCAGACAATTCATTACTGCCGGATTCCTGAACAGGAGTGGCGGCTGCCTGGATTATGAAGCATTACTTTTTCGCAAACAAAAACGGGCGGTTGAACGCACTGATTTGCTCGGTGAAATGAATGATTTTGCGGTTGAACGAAAATAAAGAGCAAACTATTTTTTGGAAAAAATAGGGGTGATGCCTGCTTCACAGGCAGGAAATCCCCTTTTCATAATCCGATTTTGTTTCAAAATGGGAATACCATAAACGGCTAAATCCGACGCTGTGCCAACGTAGTAGCTCTGTCATCTTTAACGCTAAAGAACACCAGATGAAAAGTTTGTACAACTTCGGAATGGTTTGGGCAGTGGTATTGTGGTTGCTGAGCTTAAGCAACGCCGCGGCCCAGCAGGCGCCTTCGCCCACGGTGGCCCGGATTACGGCCCAGACAAATACTTTTCTGCACAAGTATGTGAATAAAAGCGGCAAGGTCGATTATGCCGGGATTCAAGTCAACCCACAGTTGCTGGACGAGTTGCTGACCTCGATTGCGGATTTTGATGCGGGCAAGACCGAAGTGGCCGACCAGTACGCCTTTTATCTCAATGCCTACAACATTCTGGTGATTGGGGAAATAGTCCGAAACTATCCGCTTCGCTCGGTGCAGGAGATGCCCGGCTTTTTCAACAAAACGTTGCTCAGCATTGCCGGGGAGCGCCTCACCCTCGACCAGATTGAGCTCGACAAGCTGCGCAAAATTTACGACGACCCCCGGCTGCATTTTGCCCTGGTGTGCGGCACTAGCAGCTGCCCGCGGTTGAGCCGCACGGCGTACATCGGCAAGCAATTGTTTGTGCAGCTAAACAACCAAGCCCGGTTTGCGATGCTCGACCCCAGCTACGTGAAAGTGGACGAGCAGAACAAGCTGGTGCGGCTGCCGGAGATTTTCAAATGGTACGAAACCGACTTCAGCGCGAGTGGCAAAACGGGTGTTTCCTACGTCAATCAATTTCGGAAGGATAGTACCGTGCCCACCTGGTTTTCGGTGGTTTATTATCCCTACAATTGGTCGTTGAACGACCAGAAGTTCACGGAAGAAGTGACGGCTGAGCGGGCCGGCCGCTGAGGGAAAGCGGCGGACGGTCGCAAGGCTGCCGCCTGACTTTGCAGCAACGTAAGCCGGGGCGTTGCGTACGCTTAATTACTGCAATTCCCCACTCACATCAGCGCTACCCTTATGCTTCCCGACAACATATCCGGCAACGGCACCGAACCCAACGAAGGCGAAAACGCCGACATTACCGAAAACAAGAATTTCCCGAAAAACGAAGAGCTGGAAAGACAGAAAGCGTACAAGCAGGACCAGAGCAACAACAAGTCCAGCAACGACCCCTCGGCCGCCCGCAACACCGGCGCTAACGACTACACCCAGCGCGAAAACCAGAAAGACCAGCTGGACAACCTGCACATCGGCGGCTCCGAAACCGAGCCCCAGGGCGGCAACGACCACCACGGGGCCGGCGAACAAGCCCAAGGCCCCGGTTTCGAAGCCGAAGGCAGCATCGAGTTGGACCACAATCTACGCACCCGCGAGCAGCCATTCGGAGCCAAAGAGGCTTCGGGTGAAGCCACGCCCGCTGGCCACAACGAAAGCATCAGCGACGGCTAACGCATTAGCAAGTCATTTTACGGAGCCCCACCCCAGCGCGGTACCGGGAGCTACGGCTGCGAAGGCAGCTGCTGGTTCTTGGCCCCGCGCTAGGGTGGGGCTTTTTGTGTACACTACAGCCGTGCGCATTGGTGTTGCCGCGTTTGGGCTGATTCACAGCAGCCCCTGGGCGTAACTTGCTAAGGAGGAGTTTCCGCCCGAGGCGAAATGTGAGTAGAGAAGGAGTGAGGTGGATGTTTCGTCATACTCTGCTCCCGAAGGAGTTTTGCCTCCTTCCAAGGGTTAAATACCCGCTTGCTCACGACGCCTTTCGCTGCTGCGGTTGAGTTTTTTTTCGCAGGTGTACAAAAAAAACAATCATGAGAGGGGATAACGCGCCAAAAGCTTAACTTGCGGGTCTAGTTGGGATAGTGGCTTTAGCCTTCATCCTTTTCCAATTGCTTTTGAACACCTTCATTAATTCCAAAATATGAATCCCGAAAATCTACAAAAAGCAGAGCCAGAACAGTACGACCCCAACTTGGATGCCCAAGATGAAGAAGTTGTGTCGGGTGGCAACAATCGATTGTTATATGTGCTACTAGCAGTAGTGGTGGCATTGGTGATTGGCTACGTGGCCCTGCCCAAAGGTGGTGGCGATGGCATAGCGTCGGTAACGCCGTCGTTTATGCTGGACGATGCCGCCGTGACGGGCACAACGCCCACCGCGGCCGATAGCATTGCGGCGGGGCTTAAAGCAGCCCCCGTTGCGAAAGAAGAAGAAGAGGAAGAAAAGACCACCGCTAAACCAAGCGAAAAGGCCGCCCTAGCTGCCAAAACGGTGGCCCCCGCCGCCGGGCCGGTTGCCGTGGCGGCTCCGGTGGCAGCAGCTCCTGCACCTGCTCCCGAGCCGGTACCAGAAGCTGCCCCTGCGCCAGCCCCCGAGCCCGCCGCGCCTGCGTTCGTCACGATGTCGGGCAAGATTGAGGACGAAAACGGCCGCCCCATGGTGGGCGCCACCGTGCTGCTGAAGGGCAGCAGCAAAGGCACCAGCACCGACGCCAGCGGCAACTACTCTTTTGAAGTGCCCAACGATAAAGACCACACCCTCGTTTTTGGCTACGGCGGCTACGAAGATGAAGTGGTGCGCAGCTCCGGCAGCCGGCCCGTGAACGTGACCCTGACTCCGCGGGCCAAGGCCGGGCGGAGCCGGCGCTAGCATCTGCGGGTGCCTGGGGCACTGTGCTGTTTCAAAAGTTCACACAAAAAAGGCCTCCCATCGGGAGGCCTTTTTTGTGTGCGTATGCCAGCGCGTTATGCCGTACGGTTGCCGAACCGGCGGCCGAAGAGGAAGTAAACGGGCAGTCCCAGTGCCATCAGGCCCAGGCCTCGGCGCGAAAACTCTGCCGTGTCCGGCGCAAAAAGCAGGATGATGCAGAAAGTGGAAGCGAGCAGAACGTACAGGCCGGGTACCAGTGGGTAGCCCCAGGCACGGTAGGGCCGGGGCGCCTCGGGGCGGGTGCGGCGCAATACAAAAATGCCGATGATGGTGACGACATAAAACAGGATGACGGAGAACATCACGTAGTCGAGCAACTGCCCGTATTTGCCGCTCAGGCAGAGCAAACACGCCCAGAAGCACTGGGCCCACAGCGCTCGGCTGGGAACACCAGCCCCGTTGAGGCGCGCCAGCCCTGGGAAAAACAAGCCATCCTTGGCCATAGCAAAATAGGCGCGCGCGCCGCTGAGGATGATGCCGTTGTTAGCGCCAAAGGTGCTCAGCATGATGAGCACCGCCATCACGTAAGCACCCGCCCGACCCAGCACCGACTCGGCCACGGCTGTGGCTACCCGGTCGTCGGTGGCGTACATGATGCCGCGGCCGGCCAGAGTGGTGGCTTCAGGTGAGCCGTTGATGGGCAGCACCAGCAAATACACCACGTTGATGAGAATGTAGAGGGCCGTGACAATGGCCGTGCCGATGGCCATGCTGCGCACCAGTGTGCGCTCGGGGTTTTGAATTTCCTCGCCGGCAAAGCCGATGTTATTCCACGAGTCGGAAGAAAACAGCGAACCCGTCATGGCCATGCCGATGGCTACCACCAGGGTGGTGCCGCTGATGGGTATGGTGGGCGCCGAAACGCCCGGCGCCGCGTGCCGGCTGGCCGACCACAAATCGGCAAAATTGGCCGCGATGGCTTCGGAATTCATTCCCAAGGCCACGCCTAGCACAATGAGCAAGCCCAGCGCTATCAGCTTGGTGCTGCCCAGCACGTTTTGGATGAGCTTGCCGGTGCGCACCCCTTGCGCGTTGAGGGCGGTGATTCCGACGATAAGCAGGATGGCCAGCAACTGCACCGAGCTAAAGTCGAAGCTGCCGACTGAGAACAGAATGTTCTGCACACTGAAAAAAGGCAGCAGCACGCCCGTGAACTTGGCGAATGCCACGGCCACCGCCGCAATCACGCCGGTTTGAATGACGAGGAACAGCGTCCAGCCGTACAAGAAGGCAGTGAGGCGGCCAAAGGCTTCGCGTAGGTACACGTACTGGCCGCCTACTTTAGGAAACATGCTGGCCAGTTCGCCGTAGCTGATGGCACCGGCCATGGTGATGACGCCCGTGAGCAGCCACACCACCAGCAGCCAGCCGGAGGAGCCTACTTTCCGGGCGATGTCGGCCGAAACAATGAAGATGCCCGAGCCTATCATGCTGCCAGTGACCAGCATAATGGCATCGAAGAGGGTGATGGCCCGTTGAAAATGGGGTTGTGAAGGTTGAGGTTCGGTCATATAAAAGCGGAGATTTTTGTCAAAGAAAACGAAAAGGCCCGCCGTGAACGGCGAGCCCGGATAAACGAGACTGTAAATGGCTTAAAATTCGCTGCGGTCATACCAACTGCGCATGCGCCACGGGTCGTTGCGGTTTTTGCGCACGAGCACCAGCCGGGCCGTGCCCGAACCCGAAAACCGCTCGTTGTCGCGTTGCTCGATGGTGAGCAAAAATGAGCGTTCCACGCTCGCCAGCGTGTCCGAGGCGAGGGTGTCGGAGCTGGGCAGGTACTGCGTCCACTGCAGGTTGGTGGAGCGGGCGGCCCGGAACAAGCGGTAAGTGGTGTTGGCGTCCACGTCGCGCGTCCAGGAACGGTCGAGGTTGGCGGCGAAGTCGCGGTAGGTAAACCGGAACTCCGGCGCCAGCAGTTGGCCGTATAGGGTAGAATCCCGCAGCTGGTAGGCCGCCCGAAACCGATCGAAGAAGCCACGGACGGTGACGGGGTTGCCCAACAGGTCGTTTTCGTTCGCGGGAACCTCGTCGAGCGCCGGGGCGAAGGGATTGCAGCCCGGAACCGTCAGCATCAGCACGATGCCGGCCAGCAGCCCCACCGGAAACAACGGACGCAACGGCCTCTTCATAAGACGAAATATACGTGATGATGAGTTGAAAAAAGCCAGAGCGGACGAGTTTGTTGCGGCGTGGCTGCGGTCGTCCATACCCAGCGGCCGGTTCATTCGGGTTTTTACAGCCGCTGCTAGCGTGTGCTGAAATACTTTTTCAGGTCCGTCCAGCACAAGCCCGGGCCGGTGCGTTGGTCCCGCCAGGCAATGATGCGCCACTCGTTGTTGCGGCGCCGCAGAATGAGGCGAATGTTGCCTTGCAGCAATCCGGCGCGAAAGGCAGTGTCCTGCTGGCTGATGCGGAGCTCGTACAGCGCCGAAACCTCCACCGAATCCGTTGTGTAGAGTTGGTCGCGCCGGTCGGTGAGCACCAGCGAATTGGTGGTGCCCGCGGGCGTGCGGCGGCGCAGGCTGGTGAAATAGGTGACTTCCTCGGGGACGCTCCAGTTGGCGAAGAGGGCTGGCGTGGAGCCGGCGCTGGTTGGGTCGGGCACAAAACGGAAGTCGGGCCCGCTGAAGCTGCGTTCGTAGTTGGCCGCGTTCACCCGCTGGACGGCAGTGGTGAAATTGGCCAGCAAAATATCTACTTGAGTGGGCTGAATCCATTCGCTGGAAGCCGCCGCTGGCTCGGGCTCGCGTAGCTGAAAACAGCCCGGCAAGAGCAGCAGCCCCCCCACCAAAACTGACCCTGCCACCGCATCCCTGCCCCGCGCTCGCGCCAGCCAAGCAAGGCAGCACGAAGCAGAAAGCAAAAATTTGCACAGCATACGAGGCCGGAAAAACATGCAGAAAGATACACCACGCATTCAAAGGCCACGCGAAAAGCGAAGGAGAGAAGTGCGTTATTGCCTCGGGGAAGCGCAACCTTGGAACGCTTGGGCCCGCCGCTCCCCAATCCGCCATCCGGCCGTACTTTCGTCGCCCGTCATCCGCTTCCCTTCGCATGTCCCGAAAGCTCCTGGCGTTATTCACGGCGCTCCTTCTGCTGCTCGCGCTGGCCACTTATGTCTACTACCGGCGCACGCTGGCGGCCGTGCCCGTTGACCCGTACGCGCTGGTGCCCAACGACGCCGTGCTGGTGCTGAGCACGCAAGACCACCCCACGCTGGTACGTCGCTTGCAGGAAACCGGCCTGTGGGACAATCTCACAGCGGTGCGCTACTTCCAGCAGTCGGCTGGGCACCTGGCCCTGGCCGATAGCCTGACGGGGGGCACCTCGCGGCGGCGCACCGGCCTGCTCGGGTTGCTGGGACGCAAGCTGGTGATTACGTCCATCCACGTCACCGGGCCCGCGGTGTTCGACGTGCTCTACCAAATACCGCTGACCCGGGTGAGCGAATACCGCCAGGTGCGGAGCCTGCTCGAAACGCTGGGCCGCGACCCGCGCTACCGCCTCACCACGCGGGACTACGAAGACCACGAGTTTAGCGTGCTCACCGAGCGCAGCAGCGAAACCAGCCTCACCGTCCTCAACTACCGCAACCATTTGCTCATCAGTACCAATCCGGGGTTGGTGGAAGCCGTTGTGCGCCGGGTGGCGCACCCCGACGAGCCCACGGTGCTCACCCCGTTTGGCGCCACCGATTTGCTGCGGGTGCGGGGCATGGATGCGACGCTCATGGTTAATTACCGCCGCCTGCCCCAGTTTCTGGATGTGCTGTTCCGGCCCGAAGCCCACGGGCAATTCGACCATTTGGCCGGGTTGGTTTCGGAGGGGTTGTTGGGCATGAAAGTGATAGGTAGCCGGGTGCAGTTGCAAGGGTTTTCCAACCCCGAAACGGCCAAAGGCGCGCTGCAACAGCGGCTGCGGGGCCAGCGCGCCCTGCCGCTGGGCCTGACGCCCATGATGAGCATGCGCACCGCGCTGCTGCTGCACCTTGCGGCCAACCCCGCCCGCACCTGGCCCCGGCCGGCCGGCGCGCGGGCCGATTCGCTGGGCAACGGCGCGGCGCTCGATAGCCTGCGGGCCACGTTTGGGGGCGAGATGGCCATTGCTTACTTGGCTGCGCCGGCCGCCAGCAGTCGGCTGGGACGCCTCGCCTTCGTGCATTGCCCCACGCCGGCGCGCACCCAACGGTGGCTGGCCCTGCTGCGCCGTCTAAACAATAATTCGCCGTCTTTCACCAATGTAGGGCCTTATCAAGTGCACCCGGTTGGCTTTGCCGAGGAGGCCGTACTCGGCCCACTGCTGAACCCCGCCCAGCCCAATGCAGTTGAGGCCCGGCCCGGCGCGAGCGTGGTGGTTGGAAATTACCTGGTGCTGTCCGACCAGTTGACCCTGAACGGCTATCTGGCCGACGTTGTGGCCGGCCGCACTTGGTCGCAAAACCCTTCGCAAGTGGCTTTTCTGCAGGAAACGTTGCCCCGGGCGCGATTGAGCATCCTCGTCGACACGCGCAACAGCTGGAATGCCTTGCTGGGGGTGCTCACGGAAGAGCGCCGGGCGGGCTTATTGCGTAACGAAGCCTTATTCAAGCGTTTTCCCCAAATGGCGATGCAGCTGGTGCCGGCCGACAACGAGTCGGTCCCTGATGCCCAGTATTTCACCCAGCTGCTGCTACGCCACCCCGACCTGGGCCCAGCCACGGCGCATCCCGGCGTGGCCGCGGCCAATGGACGGGTGCTCACCTTCAAGCACCCGTTAACCGGAATGCCCACGCTGCTGCCCGCCCTCGGCACCCGCATCCCGGCTGTAGTAGTGCAGGATTCGGTGCGGGCGCTGCATTATGTGAGTGCTGATAATTCGGTGCTGTGGTCCGATACGCTGGCCGGGCCCGCCGTGGGCGTGCAGCTGCTGCCAGGCGGCGGGGGAGTGCCCGGCGGGCTGCTGGCCGGCGCCGGCAACCGGCTGCATTTGATGGGCAACGAGGGCGCCGAAATCCTGCCTTTCCCGTTGCACCTGCCCGATACCGTGCGGGCAACGGCGCTGCTGGCCGGGCCGGGCCCCGCGGCGCCCGCCCGGCTACTGGTCGTCACGTCCAGTAATGAACTGCTGCTGCTGGATGCCAAAGGCCGGCTGTTTTCTGGGTGGCAGCCCAAGCGGCTGGATTTCCCTCTGGCGGGCCTGCCGGCGGTATTCAGCGTGAATAGCCGGGATGTAGTATTTGTGCCGTTGCAAAACGGCTACGTGTATGCTTACGACCAGCAGGGCAACCTGTTTCCTGGTTTCCCGCTGAGCATGGGCGCGCGGCTGGCGGGCGGCGTGCTGGTGCAGCCCGGCGCTACCCTGAGCCGTACCCAGCTTAAGATGGTGAACCAGCACGGCGAACTGATAACGTTCAGCCTGAGCGGCGACATTATCAGCCGCAAGCGTGTGGCGACCTGGAGCCGCACGGCACGCTTCCAGCTGGTGCCAGCGCAACGGGCCAACACCTGCGTTGTGATTCGGGAAGATGGCAACCAACTCGATGTGTACCTGCCCAATCAACCCGGTCCGCTCGTCACCCAGCGCTTCGTCACCTCCGGGCCCAAGCCCGTTCAATTCTTTGATTTCGGGAAAGGGCGGCTGCTGGTGGCCATCACCGAGCCGGGGCCGGGCCAGGTATTTCTATACGATGCCAAGGGGCGCCTGCTGGGCGGGGCGCCCGTGCCCAGCACCGGCAGCGGCGTGGGCCTGAGCTACGATGCCACGTCC
Organism: Hymenobacter jeongseonensis; assembly: GCF_015694725.1. Lineage (GTDB taxonomy): Bacteria > Bacteroidota > Bacteroidia > Cytophagales > Hymenobacteraceae > Hymenobacter > Hymenobacter jeongseonensis. Next base: position 577,365 of record NZ_JADQDQ010000003.1, read on the forward strand.
GACTCGTACCAACTCGTGCGCATTGTGGGCCGCGAGTTGCGTCGTACCGAGCTGAAGGTGGGCTTGCCCTAGCCAAACTATTCTCCCAACTGTCTGATGTCAATTTCCCCACGTATGGGCCTGGTGGTTGGTAAATTCTGGCCCTTCCACAAAGGCCACCAGCTGCTCCTCGAAACCGCCGCCGCTCAGGTCACCGACTTGGTCGTGATGGTCTATGCCAACCCCGATTCCGGCACTATGCCTGCCGCCACGCGGGCCCGCTGGATTCAGGAACTGTACCGCGGCGATGAAATGGCCGAGGGAGCGCGCATTGGCGCAACGCCGCTACGCGTATTTGCCCTTTCCGCCGAAGCAGATGGCATACCCGCCGATGACGCGGACGATGACGCGCACCGCACATTTGTGCAACGCTGGCTGGCGCAGCGGGGTATCTCGATAGACGTGGTTTTCAGCAGCGAATCGTACGGTCCCGGCTTTGCCGAGCACCTGGGCGCGGCGCACGTAGCCGTGGATGCACCACGCCGGCAGGTGCCGGTGTCGGGCACGAAGCTGCGAAGCAACGCAGCCGAGCATGCGCAGTTCCTGCACCCGTTGGTGGCCGCGGAGCTCGGCACGGTGTCCCCCGCAACGGTGCCCCGCGTGGTGTTTCTTGGGGCCGAAAGCAGCGGCAAATCCACGCTGTGCGCAGCTTTGGCCCAGGTGTGCCAGACGGTGTGGGTGCCGGAGTACGGCCGCACACTGCACGAACAAAAGCACGGAAATCTCGACTACGAAGACCTGCTCTACATTGCCCGGCGCCACGTTGAGTTAGAAGACGAAGCCATCGGGAAAGCTCGAAGCGTGCTTTTTTGCGATACCAACGCGGCCACCACGGCGCTTTATTCCTACTACTATTTCCACCGCTGCGACCCCATTTTGCGGGCGCTGGCGGCCGTGTGTGGGCAGCGCTACGCCCATACGTTCGTGTGCGCGCCCACCGTGCCCTTCGAGCAGGACGGCTGGCGCGGGCCTGAGGCCCTGCGCAGCTTCCAGCACGGCACCATTCTCATGCAACTGGACTTCTACGGCATCCCCTACACTCTGGTGGAGGGCTCCGTCGAAGAACGAGTGGGCCAGGTGACGCGCCAGTTACGGGCCGCTGGCGCGTGGGATTAAGGAATCAGCGCTGTTTTGACAGCCAGCCTTTGCGCCAGAAATAATAGAGCTGGCCGATAACCATCAGGCCCATGAGTGAGAGCACGGCAGGGTAGCCCCAGGGTTGGTAGAGCTCGGGCATGTTGAGCGGGTTCGGGCCTTGGGGCGGGGATTCGCGCTGAAAGTTCATGCCGTACACGCCGGCCACAAAGCTCAGCGGTATAAAAATGGCGCTGATGATGGTGAGTACCTTCATCACTTCGTTCATCCGGTTGCTTTGGTCCGAGAGGAACAGTTCGGTGAGGCTGGTGATGTTTTCGCGGTAGCTTTCGGCCAGGTCCAAGGCCTGCATGGAGTGGTCGTAGGCATCTTTGAAATAGACCTTGATTTCCTCGGGCATCACCTCGTCGGGCAGGCGCAGGATTTCGCTGATTTTGTCGCGCTCCGGGTACACGAGGCGCCGAAAACGCACAATGTCCTTTTTGATGCGCAAAATGCGGTTGAGCATCCGGCGCTCCCGGCGCTCCGAAAATATCCGGTCTTCCAGGCCTTCGAGGTAATCCCCAATGGCGGCCATGGTGGGAAAATAGTGGTCGATGACAACATCGGTGAGGGCGTAGGCCAGGTACAGCGACGGCCGGCGCTTGGTGGTGCTGAAATTGCCGCGCAGGCGGTTGCGCAGCGAATCTAGGCAGTCCTCGTAGTCGTCCTGAAAGGTGATTACGTAGTTTGGCCCGGTAAAGACCGACAGCTGGTCGTCGTCGATTTCCAGCTCGGAGGTGAAATCCGTCATGCGCGACACCAGAAACAGCCGGTTGTCGCCGAAGACGTCCACCTTGGCCCGTTGGTAGTCGCCAAGCACGTCCTCCATTTGCAACGGGTGCAGGTCGAAGTCTTCCATCAGGCGCTCCATCAGGCTCAGGTCGCCGTAGCCGCGCACGTCAATCCAATGCTTCAGCTCCGGGCGCGCCCGGAAGGCTGCCCACAGGTCATCGTAGCGGGGGTATTCGGCCTCGATGAAGGTGGTGTCGTCGTAAGAATACAGAAAGAGGCGAGGCTTGAGCGCGCCCTCCCGAATGATGAGGGAGCCGGGGCGCTGGCCGAGCGTTTCGGTTTGGTGCCGCGCCTGCAGGGTGGCCTCACGGTCGGTAATTCCGTAGGCGGAACCGTGCCCGTCGTCCCCGTCCTGGTCCAAATCCATGTCAATAATGGGCGCCGGTTTGGGGGCTGTATTCGTTGGAGTCATGGGGATGAAAAGCGAATTGACAGGGGCGCTGAAGTGGCCCCAAGGCCTGGCAATGGATAAGAGGGTGGGCAGCAGCCGCCCGCAGTAGCGACAAATTGTTTGCCGTTTACGTACCAGTAGAGCCTAAGGTAGCAGAGCGCCGGTTCAGTGCCGTACTTTGCCCGCAGCGCCACAAAATTGCAGTTTGAAAATTACAGAACCATTGGTTATCGCCGAAACGGGCACGGGACGCGCCGCGTCCGGGCTCCAGGTTTGGCTGGCCGAAAGCGGCTCCAGCGGGCCCGCCGCCCCGCGCCTCCCGCTGGCCTTCGACTCCTTTTTGTACCTGCGTCCCGAGCACCAGGCCCTTCAACCCGCTGCCGGTCCAGGGCTCAGCGTTTACCTGGAAGACCAGCGGGCGGGCCGCACCGTCGCCCAGTTTCATTTGGCCCTCGACGTTATTCGCGGCTTGGCGCAGAGTCCCGCTCAGGCCCCTTTCGGCGCCGTGCAGCTGGCTGCCGGCGTTACCACAAGCGACCTCCACGGCTTGTTTGAAACAGTGGAAGGGGCCTTGTTGCACCGAGGAATTCGGGAAGTTGCCCTGCGCAGCTACCCATTTGCTTACGACCCTGGCGGTGCCGCTGTGCTGGCCGAAACCCTGCGGCAGCGCGGCTACCGCGTGGTGCTGGCCGAACAGAATTACCACCTCAACCCCGCCCGCGCTTACGAAGCCGGCTTGCACCCTTCGGAGCGCCGCCGCCTGCACAAATGCCGGCGCAATGGGCTGCATTTTGAGCAGGAGCCGCCCTTTTTGCTGCCGGCCGCTTATGCGTTTATTCAGGCCTGCCGGCAGGAGCGGGGGCAGGCGTTATCGTTGCCGCTGGAACGGGTGCAGGAGTTGTTTCGGCGGTTTCCCCGGGAACATTTCCTGTTCTCCGTCCGCCAGCCTAATGGCGACTGGGCGGCCCTTACCATTGCCATTCGGGTGAATGAGCAGGTGCTGTATAATTTTTATCCGGCCAGTCCTCTGCGCTGCAATGCCCTGAGCCCGGTGGTACTCCTGAACGAAGGCCTGCATGCCTTCGCAAAAGCCAGCGACATCAGCGTACTCGACCTCGGCACATCTACGCTCGATACCGGCCCCAATGCTTCTTTGCTCCGCTTTAAGCGGCACTTGGGCGGTGTGGCCGGCCTGCGGCTGAGCTGGAGCAAAAAGCTGTAGCTATGGCAGAAGGGAATGGCGCAGGGTGCCGTTCTTTACTTTCCTTTTTTGTTGCCCCGCCGCCTGTGTTCCAAGTTTCTGCTGCCTCATCCCCCCCGCACCGCGCCGTTTGGCGGGGCTTTGTGCGCGGCTCGTTGGGGACGGGCGTGGCCGTGGTGGCCCGCGGCGCGGGCGCCCTCGTTCTGAATAAGCTGTTTGCCGTGTACGCCCCCGCTGGCGGCCTCACGCTGCTGGCTCAATTCCAAAACCTGATGGCCCTGCTCACCACCCTGCCCAATGACGGGGTGCAGGTAGGTATGGTGAAATACCTCGCGCCGCTGCGCCCGGGCAGCCCCCGCTACCGCGCGTGGCTGGGGGCTGCGGCCGGCCTCAATGCCGGTGCGTTGCTGGTGGGCACCATTGCGTTGGCCAGTCGGGGCCTGTTGGGGTGGGGGTGGCCCAGCCTGGCTGCGTTCGTGCTCGGTATCGGCCTGCTCACGGGGCAAAGTTTGCTGGGCGCGGCCCTGTTGGCGGCCGGGCGACTGCGCGACCACATTGGTTTAACGGTCGTTTTGGCCGCGCTGGGTACTGGGGCAGCGGCGGCGGCTTTGTGGCGCCAGCTGCCGCTCAATGTGGTGTTGCTGGCTTATCTGCTGGCACAAGGCCTCACGCTGGTGCCTGCGCTGGTGCTGGCGGCCCGGGCCGGCCTTCTGCAGCACCTGAAACCAGGGGCCCGTATCAGTCGCGGCGCCTTGCGGGGCCTGAGCCAGTTCCTGCTGATGGCCGTGAGCTCGCTGCTCTTTGGCAAGGCGGTGGATTATGTTTTGCGCGACTACTTGCTGGGCGCCTTTGGCCCGGCCCGCACCGATTTGTGGCAGGCGGTGGCCAAGCTATCGGATAATTACACCATGGTATTTGCGGCGGTAATGAGCAGCGTCTTTTACCCGCGGCTGGCCGCGTTGGCCACCGACCCACGCGCGGCCCGCCGCTATTTGCAGGGCGTGCTGGGGCTGGTGGCGCCGGTGTTGGCCGCGGGCCTGGTGCTGATTTTTGCCTGTCGCAATTGGCTGCTGCCGCTGCTGTTTGCGCCGCACCTGCTCGGGGCCCGGGAGTTTCTCGCGCCGCAGCTGCTGGGGGATTGGGCCAAGTTTCTGAGTTGGCTTTTCATTTTTCAGCTCACGGCCAGGGCGCGCACCGGGCCCTATATCGCGGTGCAGGCGGCCTCGGCGGTAGTATTTGGGGCATTGCTGGTGCTGCTGCTGCCCCGGTTTGGCCTGCACGGGGCGGTGTGGGCTCATGCCGGGCGCTACGGGCTGTTGCTGTTGGCCTGTATTGTCATTCACGCCATGGCGCCCAAACACGGATAAAGGCTTTTCTTCAGTTCATTTGCGGCCTGTAAGTCATGCCTGGTTCGCCCTTTCTCCGTTGTTCAGCCACCAGCCGATTGCCCCTTGTAACCATTGTGGCGCTCTGCCACAACCACGCGCCATTCGTGCACGAGGCGCTTGATTCTATTCTGAGCCAAACCCATTTGAACCTGGAAGTATGGTTGGTGGATGATGCCAGCACCGATGGCAGCAGCGCTATTCTGCGGGAGTACGCGGCGCAAAATCCCACCTGGAAATTGCTGCTGCTGCCTGAAAACGTTGGGAATTGCCGTGCCTTCAATGCCGCGTTCCGGCAGAGCACCGGCGAGCTGGTGATTGATTTTGCCACCGACGACGTGCTTTTGCCGGAGCGGGTGGCCCAGCAGGTGGCGGCTTTTGAAGCGGCCGAACCCACCGTCGGCGTGGTGTATTCCAATGCCGAACTGATTGCCGAAGACGGTGAGGTGCTCGGCCTCCATCACCGGGCGGGGCGCGCGGGTGGGGTCTTGCCCCGGCCAGCCAGCGGCTGGGTGTTTGCCGAGGTGCTGCGCCGATATTTCATCAGCACGCCCACCATGATGATGCGCCGGGCCTGCCTCATCAGCCTGGGTGGCTACGACGAAGAACTTGCCTACGAGGATTTTGACTTTTGGGTGCGGGCCAGCCGCGCCTGGCAGTTTCTGTACCTCGATGCCGTGACTACCCGCAAGCGCAAGCACCCGCGCAGTATGAGCAGCCGCGCCTACCAGCGCCACGACCCATACCTGGCCTCCACCATTCGGGTGTGCGAAAAAGCCCTGGCCTTGCTGCAAACCTCCGATGAGCGCACCGCTCTGGCCACCCGCGTGCGCTGGGAAATGCGCCAGGCTATCCTCCGCCGCCGTTTTGCCGAAGCGCTAAAACTCTTCGTCCTGTTGCGCCACGCAACCAAGCCCACGTTACTGGACTTAGCTTTGGCTGCCGGGAGCCAGTTGGCGATGAAGGCAACGTTGGCATTCAACCAAGAGCGGGCCTAACACAAGTTGGGTCAATGATTTCATGTACTGCGGAGCCGCTCGAATGTCTCGCCTTTACTAATTGGTGTTGCCCCAACCTATAAGAAGCGACAGTGCCGAGTCATTCCCGTTTAGCCATTTTTAGTCGCGTTGTGCTACTGCCCGTGGCGCTGGTGCTGGCCACACTAGCCGTATTGGGCAGCTACTACGAAACCAGTGACGACGGAACCCTGGCCTGGCTTTTTTCGGGGGTGTTGGCGTTGAAACCGGTTTCCTCGGTGCCGCTTTATTTCCACGGCTATGGGCATGCGCTGGCGGCAGCATATTCGGCGGTGCCCGGGGTTGCGTGGTTTGGCCTGCTGAACTCCGGGTTATTGCTGCTGGCCACGGTGCTAGTATTCGCGGTGCTGGATGGGCTTTTTCGCGTGCACTTCCGGCTGGAATCCCGGGCTCCGATTCTTGCGCTGGTTTTGTTTTTCTGTGTGGCGTGGGTGGAGCATTGGCTGTGGTTTAGCCATGTGCGGGCGGGTATTTTGCTGGCCGGTGCGGGGGTGGTATTTGCTGCTCAGCGCCCCACAAAGCGGTGGGCCCTGCTCGTTGGGCTGGCCTGTGTATTGGGCGCGTGGCTCATGCGTCCTGCCTTGGCCGTTTTAGGCGTTGGAATTGCCTTGCCGGCGGCCTTTTTGCTGGCGGGTTCCTGGCGCCGCGCCTGGCCCGTGGTAGTGGGCAGCGGCCTCGTGCTGGTGTCTGCTTTCGGCATGGCTGCCTTGGTCGAAACACCCGCCGACCAACGTGCCCAACGCCAGTACCAGTCGCTGGCCCGCATCCTCGACTTTCGCCAACTCGAGGCACAACCCCAAACTCCCGCCGACAGCTTGGGCACGGCTGCCGTTGAGCTCTGGCTCCTCGGCGATACGGCGGTGGTGAACGAGTCGCTTATTGGCCGGGTCTACGTTTTCAATGCCCGGGCATTTATCGGAAGCGTGGTGCCCGCCAAGCTGGCCGTTCGCGCTGGGCTCTTGGTGCGCGATTATTTTCCTATGCTTCTGGCCTTGGCCGTCACGGTGCTTGCGACGACCCGCCGCCCCGAGCGCCGGCCGGAATTTTGGCTCGTGCAAATCGGCTTTTTGGGGTTGCTGATTCTCTTCGCTGGCTTACTCAAATTGCCGCCTCGCCTTGCCCTGCCCATCCTCGATTTCTGGCTGCTGACCAATCTGGTTTTCTTAGCCAACACCGCCCGGAATTCTCTAATCACATTGCCCTTGACCGCGCCGGAAAAATCAGCACTGCCAACTCCTTTCAGGCAGGCATGGCCGCCGCTGTTGCGCCGGCTGTTCGGGGGACTGGGAGTGCTAGCCCTAGCGCTTTACGCAACCAAAACCATACACCGCCGCCATGTGCTGGGCGCCGAGCGACAGCGGCACGAAACAGCTCTGCAGCAACTCAATCAGCGCACCAGAGGCACGGTTTTGGTGCTGGGCGGTACCACCGATTTGCTCAAAAGCCTTTCCCCGTTTCGCGTTTATTACCCGAGCTCGGTGGCCACGCTGCTGCTCACTGGATGGCAAACCCAGGACCCTTCTCAGCCACGCTTGCGGCAACGGCTTTTGGGTACTGCTGACCAAACCGCTGCCCTGTCCCGCCTAGCCCGTGCTTCGCCTACCGCACAGTGGCTGCTCACAGCCGAGACGGCACGTTGGCTGAACCGTCGGTTTCGCTACAAAACGGGTACAGAATCTACAGTCGACCTTCGGCCGTTGGCTAGCTTACCGGCCGATACATCCTATCGGTTTTACCAGCCCGCGGTGCGGTGATGCGGCCAGCCGCGTGAGTCGATTTTGTTGCTTTGCAGAAGTGGCGCGTGTTAATTGCGGGTTTGCATTCTGCTAATGCCATAATTTTATACCCGACCCGGCGTCTCAACGGCAGACCTTTGCCCCGGCAAAAGCGTTTCTTTACTTATTACTCACGCATTCCTGCCCCTTTTATGCTTTCGTCCACTATGACATCCCGCGCCGAAGTTCTCCAGCACATGGAGGGCTTCCTCAAAGCTAACATGGGCACCTTCCTCAAAAGTGTGGAAGACAGCTGGCAGCCCGCCGACTTTTTGCCGGACTCGCGGCTTGATTCTTTTTTTGACCAGGTAAAAGAACTGCGTGAAAAAGCCGGGAACCTGAGCTACGACCTGCTCGCCGTGCTCATCGGCGATACCATCACCGAAGAAGCCCTGCCCAACTACGAAGCCTGGTTCCACGAGCTCGACGACTTGAACCGCGACCCCGACAACGGCTGGGCCCAGTGGATTCGGGGCTGGACAGCCGAGGAAAACCGTCACGGCGACTTGCTCAACCGCTACCTCTACCTCTCGGGCCGCGTAAACATGCGCGAGTTCGAAGTGAGCACCCAGTACCTCATCAACGACGGCTTCGACCTCGGCACTGCCCACGACCCGTACCGCGCCTTTGTGTACACCAGCTACCAGGAGCAGGCCACCAATATTTCGCACCGTCGTGTGGGCCAACTCGCCCGCACCGCCGGCGAAGACCAGCTTTCGAAAATCTGCGGTATGATTGCCGGCGACGAAAACCGCCACGCCCGGGTCTACAAGACCTTTGTGGAGAAAATCTTCGAAGTGGACCCCAGCGAGATGATGCTGGCCTTCGAGGACATGATGCGCAAGAAAATTGTGATGCCCGCCCATTACATGCGCGAAATGGGCATCGAAATGGGCAAGACGTTTGGCCACTTCACCGACGCCGCCCAGCGTATCGGCGTGTATACCAGCTCCGACTACACCGACATCCTCGACTCGCTTATCAAGGATTGGAAAATTGAGCACATCACCGACCTCAACGGCCAAGCCGAAAAGGCCCGCGACTACATCATGGCGCTGCCCAACCGCCTGCGCCGCGTAGCCGACCGCATGCCCGTGCCCAAGCTGGAATACAAATTCAAATGGATATCGTAAGTTCTTTGTGGTAATGTGAAAAAGCGGCCCGCCTTCATCATGAAGGCGGGCCGCTTTTTTGGTTAAGACACCACTAAATCAACGCCTGTTATGGCGGCTTCCCAGCCCACCAAAGCGGCTTTGCGCGTGGCTCCCCAACGGTACTGGCCCAACTCGCCAGTGCCGCGAATCACGCGGTGGCAGGGAATGAGGTAGCCCACCGGGTTGGCCCCGATGGCGGTGCCTGCGGCCCGCACCGCCGCCCCATTTTCTGCCGCTTCGGCTAGTTGGGAATAGGTGCGGAGTTGGCCTTCCGGAATGCGCAACAACGCCTCCCAGATTTTGAGTTGAAACGCCGTCCCTTTCAGGTGCAAACGCAGCCGCTCGTTGGGTGAAAAGTTGCGTGCAAAAAACCGCGCCGCTTCGTCGTGATACGGAGACGGCGCGTTGCGGATGGCCGCATTGGGCCACTCTTGGTGCAATTCGGCCACTGCGGTATTGGCGTCGTCGAAGAATGAGAGCTTGCAAATTCCCTTGGTAGTTGACGCCACCAAATAAGGCCCAAATGGGCTTTCGGCCAACTCGTACTTCAGGGCCAGGGCCGCGCCGCCGTGGCGGTATTCGCCGGGTGTCATGGCTTCTAGGGTCACGAATAAATCGTGGAGGCGGCCGGTGCCGGATAGCCCGGTTTCGTAAGCCGCTTCGGCCACCGATGCCTCCTGACGCAACATGTTCTTCGCGTGGGCGAGGCTCAGGTATTGCAGGAATTTCTTGGGCGAAACCCCCGCCCATTCCTGAAACTTGCGCTGGAAATGAAAAGGGCTCCAATGAGCCGCTTCGGCCATTTGTTCCAGGCTGGGCTGCTGCAGGAAATTGGCCCTGATGTGCGCGAGGGCGGCGGCGATGCGGTCGTAGTCAGTCATGGGATTGGCTTGCTGATTGACTACAAAATTCGCACTTCTTAAAGAGGCGGAAAACCCGATTCTTGCGCAGTTATATGAAAAGATGCAAGATGATTACCCTCACATCATAAAGCCATTCGTGATAAAGCCCGTCATGCAGAGCGCAGCGAAGCATCTCGCGTGCTCAAACTAATTAGCGCGCGAGATGCTTCGCTGCGCTCTGCATGACTAGCTCAAGAGTAGCGGTTTTACTTTTCCACCTTCACGCCTTTCCAAAACGCGACGCGGCCTTTAATTTCTTTGGCGGCGTCCTTGGGCTCGGGGTAGTACCAGGCGGCGTCTTTGTTCTTCTCGCCGTTAACATTCAGGGAGTAGTAGCTGGCCCGGCCTTTCCAGGGGCAGGTGGTCTGGGCAATGCTGTCTTCAAAAAACTCGTTTTTGATGGCATCGGCCGGGAAGTAGTGGTTGTTCTCGATGACGATGGTGTCGTCGCTTTCGGCAATGATAGTGTTATTCCAAATGGCTTTCATGGGTGGGAAAGTAGCGCGCAGCTCCAGCTTTGCGTATCGTTGAAGGGAAATGGCAGGAACCTCCCGCCCAGGGCCGCGAAGCTGGAGCTTCGCGGTGCTTTAGAAATGAACATTGCCCGCGCTGTCGTTGTTTTACGCGCCTATCCCTAGATATTAGATACGTATGGCTGTTGGTTTCCGCTTCCGCGATTTTGTGCCCGAAGACCAGCCCGAAAAGGGCTTTGAATCATTGTTTAAGCTGTTCATGCAGCTCGTTACCATCACCTCCGGCGACGTGGGCGAGGCCCTGCAATGGCTCAACGAGCTCGACAAGCAATACGGCCTCACCGACGATAATTACGGCATGGGCAATTTCATCGATGACCTTAAAAAGAAAGGCTACATTGATGAGAACGAGCAGGAAAAAGGCGAATTCAAAATCACTCCCAAAACCGAGCAGGGCATCCGCAAGTCGGCGCTGGAGGAGATTTTTGGCAAGCTGAAGAAGAGTAGCACCGGCAACCACCGCACGCCCCACACCGGCCAGGGCGACGAGCAAAGCACCGACCTGCGCGAATTCCGCTTTGGCGACTCGCTGGAGTCGATTCAGATGACTGAATCCATCCGCAACGCCCAACTCAACCACGGCATGGACAGTGGCGAGTTTATGCTGACCGAGGGCGACTTGGAAGTGCGCGAAAACGAGCACAAGTCCCAGACCAGCACCGTGCTGATGATTGACATCTCGCACTCCATGATTCTCTACGGCGAGGACCGCATCACGCCGGCCAAAAAAGTGGCCATGGCCCTGGCCGAGCTCGTGAAGCAGAAGTACCCCAAGGATTTTCTCGACGTCATCGTATTCGGCAACGACGCTTGGCAGATTGAGGTGAAGGACTTGCCCTACCTGCAAGTGGGCCCGTACCACACCAACACCGTGGCCGGCCTGGAACTGGCCATGGACCTGCTCCGCAAGCGCAAAACGCCCAACAAGCAGATTTTCATGATTACCGACGGCAAGCCCACCTGCCTGAAGGAGCCCGGTGGCTACTACAAAAACAGCTTCGGCCTCGACCGCAAAGTGGTGAACAAGACCCTGAACCTGGCCGCCGCCGCCCGCCGCGTCAAGATTCCCATCACCACCTTCATGATTACTTCTGACCCGTATTTGCAGAAATTCGTGGAGGAATTCACTGAGGTGAACCAGGGCAAAGCTTACTATTCGGGCTTGAAAGGCCTTGGTCATCTTGTGTTCGAAGACTACAAGAAAAACCGGCGCAAAACGCTGTAATTAGGAATTAGGTCATACATAAAAGACCGTCATGCTGAGCGCAGCGAAGCATCTCGCGTGCCACCACTAATTAGTTAATGCACGCGAGATGTTTCGCTGTGCTCTGCATGACGGTCTTTTATGTATCTGTTTCACCCGCAGCTAGTACTCTTGTTACTTGGTAGTCACGGCGCCATCCTCCGGGGTGGCGTTTTTGATTTTGGGAACAGTTTTCAAATAAGCCCACAGCGCGCGCACCTCATCGTCGGTGAGGGTGGAGAACTTGGGCATCGGCCCGTGTAGAATACCGGTGGGCGCCATCCCAAATTTCACGGCTTTGCTGAATTGGGCTTCATTCCACTTGCCGAGGCCGGTTTCGGGGTCCATGGTCAGGTTGCGGCTGATGCGCACTTGCAGGTCATCGTCCAGCATTTTGTCGCCGCCACCGAGGTAGCCTTTGGATAGTTCTGGGTTGGCTTCGTTGTTGGTGCTGATGCTTTGCGAATGGCAGAAGTAACACTGATACCGGCCTATCACTAAATATCGCCCCAAGGCCACGGGCTGAGATGCGGGGGGCGCATCGGCGAGGTGCTTAACTAAGGGGATGGGCTTGAGGGCCGTGGACATGAGGGACTTGGCTAGAGGCGAGAATTCCTGGGGGTGGCTGGGCAGGGAGGTGGCCCGCGTCAGTGGGTTCTCGGCTCGCAGAAAGGCCACTATGCTGGAGGCATCCTCGTCGGTGAGGTAGGCAAACCGCGGCATGCCCAGGCGCGGGCGGCCATCGGGGCCCGCCCCGGTGCGCAGCAGGGTCACTACCTGCTGGTCGGTCCATTCGCCAATGCCGAATTTGGGGTCTTTGGTGATGTTGGCCGAATACAGATTGCCCAAGTCGGTGCCCAAGTCGGGCATGGGGCGGCCCGATAACGTTTTGGTGGACGGGTCGCGGTGGCAATGCACGCACATCAGGGCCACCATTTTTTCCCCCTGAAGCACGCGTTTCGGTGTGCTGGGCCGTACCGGTGCCACCACTGGCGTTTGTTGGGGCGGGATGCTCCGCTCGCTCTCAAACGCGGCAAAGCCGGCCAGTGCCAGCAACAACATGCCTATCAAAAGGCCGAGGATGGGTAGGGGCTTTTTCATGTTTTCGCAGGAATAAGATGGAGGGGAAGCCGGCGTCTTATTCTTAAAAAACAGCAATTCTATCAAAAAATGCAATTGATGAGTTCGGGTTATTTTATCCTTTTTAGCGCAGCCTCATCTGTAAAATGCTGCGTAGGGAGGCGCTTTGTGCCTCTTCTGTAAGCAGTAGAGGACCCAGCGGGTCAGGAGGAAGGCGGTAAATAACCGGGCCGGTTCACGTGCAGCAAGCGGTTGGGCGGGTCGGCCTGAACCTCCGCCCGCTATTCCCGGTTAAAGGAACCGGGAAGCCTGTTTCCCCTTACCAGTCTCCATGAAGCACGAAACCATCCAAACCCTGGGCCAGCTCCGCGCCAGTGGCTATAAATCCCGCAGCGTGAAAGCTGAATTGCGGGAAAACCTGATTAACAAGCTCAAAAACAAAGAGGACGTATTTCCGGGCATTTTCGGCTACGACGAAACCGTGATTCCGGACCTGCAACGCGCCATTCTGGCCGGGCACCACATCAACCTGCTCGGTTTGCGCGGCCAGGCCAAAACCCGCATTGCCCGCTTGCTCATCAACCTGCTCGACGAATACATGCCCGTAGTGGCCGGTGCCGAGCTGAACGACGACCCGCTGCAACCGCTGTCGGTATTCGCCAAAAACCTCATTGCCGAGCACGGCGACAATACCCCCGTGGCTTGGCTGCACCGCGACGAGCGCTACACCGAAAAACTGGCCACGCCCGACGTTTCGGTCGCCGACCTTATTGGCGACGCCGACCCCATCAAGGCTGCTACGCTCAAGCTGCCGTACTCCGACGAGCGGGTGATTCACTTCGGCCTGATTCCGCGGGCGCATCGCGGCATTTTTGTGATTAACGAATTGCCCGACTTGCAGGCTCGCATCCAAGTGTCGCTGTTCAATATTTTGCAGGAAGGCGACATTCAGATTCGCGGTTTCAAGGTCCGCCTGCCGCTCGATATCCAGTTCGTCTTCACGGCCAACCCCGAGGACTACACCAACCGTGGCTCCATCGTGACGCCGCTCAAGGACCGGATTGACGCCCAGATTATCACGCACTACCCGAAATCCATCGAAATCGGCAAGCGCATCACCAAGCAGGAAGCCCGCATCAAAGACGAGCAAAAGGGCATGGTGACCAGCAACGAAGTGGTGCACGACCTCGTGGAGCAAGTGGCCGTCGAAGCCCGCGGCTCCGAGTTCGTGGATGCTAAATCGGGCGTATCGGCCCGCCTCACCATCTCGGCCTACGAGCAGCTGATTGCCGGGGCCGAGCGCCGCGCCCTCGTCAACGGGGAGAAGAACACCTACGTCCGCATCGGAGACTTCATTTCGGCCGTCCCCGCCATCACCGGCAAGGTGGAACTGGTGTATGAGGGCGAGCAGGAAGGCGCCGGCATCGTGGCCGAGAAGCTCATGGGCAAGGCCATCCGCACGCTGTTCCTGCAGTTCTTTCCTGACCCCGACAAGTCGAAGAAGCTCAAGAACCGTCCTTCGCCTTACAAGGCCATTCAGGAGTGGTTCGGCAACGGCAATACGTTGGATTTGCTGCACGACGCCAGCACCGCCGACTATCGCAAAGCCCTCGACCAAGTGCCTGGCCTGCGCGACATCGTGACCGAGCTGCACCCCAACGAAACGCCGGAGCACACCTATTTCCTCATGGAATTCCTGCTCCACGGCCTGGCCGAGCACAGTCTGATTTCGCGCAATCGCCTCACCAGCGGTGCGCAGTTTAAGGACTTGCTGTCGTCCATGTTCACCATGCCCACCTTCGGCGAGGATGACGACGAGGACGAGGACGAAAAGCCGCGCCGCCGCCGGTAAGCGGCCATAAGGCCCAATAAAAAGCCCCGCGTACCACTTGGTATGCGGGGCTTTTTTTATGGACCGCATCCCGCGAACAAGGCTGATTAGTCGGTGATTTGCTGAAACGGAAGCGGGATAGAAAAATGCGCAGCCGCCAAGCTGTGCCGGTGCCAAGGTTGATTAAGGCATTGGGATAAGGAGAACAGCAACCGCGGGCGAGTTGCTCCCCAGCCGTAACTTACGCCACCGTTCCCGCGTCAATTCGCTTCATGTCCCCTGCGCTTACTTTTCAATTTGCCTACCGGCCCGACCTCGACGTATTCACGGCCCGCTGGCTCACCTCTCACACCCTCAGCACCGACCGCGCCGAATACGAAACCGTGCTGCAAGCTCCCGAAGCCCTCGGCACCCCACATTGGCTATTCGACGTGCGCCGTCGACCCACCACCAACGTCGCCGCTGCCCGCTGGGTCACCACCGACTGGCTGCCCCGTGCCGCCGCTCTGGTGCGCCCGGCCCGGCTGCGTCTGGCCTTTCTGGTAGCCCCGTATCGGGCCGAGCACTTGCGCACCGACGACGAGCTGCGCGACATTATGACCGCCGCTTATGCCCCCGGCCACCCCTTCGCCCTACGCACTTTCACCGACGAGGGCGCCGCCGTGAGCTGGCTGCAAGGCAAACTCAACTAGTCCGCGCCACCCACCGCCTCATCACTGGAATACTACTCCCAACTGCGTAGCCGGTGCTGGGTTTCGGCCTGCTAGTGCGCGGTGTACCGGCGGCTGTGGCTCCGCCGCCGCGCCGTGTAGGCCGGCGGAGATTTTTGAGTTGATTAGGTGTAGGAAAGGAGTGCCGTTGGTTGCTGGCGCCAAATATGTTCTGGGTCAGCAGCAGCGAGCGGCGAGCGGCCAGGGCCCGGCGCAGCTCCGATGTGTTAGGGCATTGGCCGTTTGTCAGAGGCAGCGTCTTTCGTCTTCATTAGAATTGGGAAAATCAGTTGCCATCGTCTTCATCGGGGATGGAATGGAGGCGCTGGGCCAGGCGTTGCCGAATGCGATGCAGGCGCACACGGATGTTGCCCTCGCTCTGCTGGCAAATCTTTGCAATGCGGGGGTATGGCAGCTCGTCGAGCACCAGCATCATCAAGAGGCGGTCGGCTTCGGGCAGTTGGGCCAAGGCGCAGTGTAGGCGGGCCAGCTGCACGTTGCGCGAGTCGGGCGGGGGCGCGGGCAAGTCGGGGAGGGCGGGGCCGGGGGCATCGGGGCGCCGCCGGGTTTGGCGCATCCATTGCAGGCAGGTATTCACGCTGATGCGGTAGAGCCAGGTGCTCAGCGCAGCTTCCTGCCGGAATTTGCCCAAGTTCAGCCACACCCGCAAAAACACTTCCTGGAGCAAGTCGTTGGCCGTATCAGGGTTGCCGCCGCAGTAGCCCAAGCACAGGCGTTGCACGCGGCGGCGATGCGTCCTGTACAACTCATCAAAGTGCGATGTTGCAGCCGCCGACATGCAGAAAGGGGGAAAGCAGGTTAGAATTCAAAATGCCTTCCGAGATAGAATGGCATGTATGGATTCTAATGTATGAATTTTCTTGGAAATTTCAGTACTACCGCTTGTTCGGATAGGCCGTTAGGTATTGTTGAATGTTGGCCACGGTCCACTGCGGGTCGTCAAGCATCATAAACTCACGGGCCGTGTTGTGCAAACGGATTTCGGCCCCGGCCCCGGCCTTGGCAAACTGCCGTTCAAACAGGGGCTTCACTTTATCGGCGGTCAGGTCGGGCTGCACGGCCTTGCCGGCCACCCAAATGCCGAGCATCAGCACCGGCACGCGCAGCTGAGACAAGGCGGGGCGCAGGTCGGTGGCCATGCTCTCGTACACGATATTGGCCCAGGTGGTGCGGTCGGCCTGCGCGGCCCAGGCCAAAATGCGGCGCTGCTGCGTAGTATCAGCCGCCCAGGTGCCGATGAACATTTTTTGCTGTTCGAGAAATGTGGAATGGGGCATGTTCACCATCATGGGCAGCATTTTATCCCGGGCAGGTAGCTTCAGCGAGTCGAGGGTTAGGCCGGGGTTGGCCACGGCAAAAGGTGCGGGCAGGGCCTCCAGCAGCACCAGCCCGCCGAAAAGCTCGGGAAAGTCGGTGGCGGCGCGCAAGGCCATCATGCCACCGGTTTGGTGGGCCACCAGCACGGGTTGTTTCAGCTTGTTGGCGCGCACGTAGTTGGCCAGCGCTTGGGCATAGGCGGCGTAGTACGAGGCGGTGGGCGCCAGGGCTAGTGGCGCGGTGCCGCCGGTGCCGGCCAGCGTCACCACATGGCACTGGTAGTTGCTGGCCAGCGCGGCGGCGGTTTCGCGCCACAATTCGCCGGGGGCCACGTAGCCCGGCACCAGCAGCAGGGGCCGGCCGCCCTTTTTTCCCATTACCTCCACCCGCAGGCCTGTGGGGGTGGGGGCCGTGGCCAAAGCCGCAGATTGCAGTAGCGAAACCAAGCAGACAAGCAATAGTAAGGAGCGTTTCATAAGAAAGAAGGATAAATATTTTGGTTGTCTTTCTGATGCCGCCCGGTTTCCATTGTTACAGGTGGGCAAGGAAATAAGTAGAGGTTTTTGGTCAGGAAAAGAAAAAGGCCCGCCAAACGTGCTGGCGGGCCTTTCGGGCTTTAAACTGAATTATTGTAGTAGCGCGTAGCCCGGAATCTGGCCGTTGGGCAAGGCCAATACACTGGCCCAACCCACGAAGCGGCGCTGGCTTGGGCGTGGCGAGCTGCTTAGTTGGCCGCCAGCTGGCCTTGGCCCAGCCACCGCGCCACGGGGTAGCGGTTGAAGCCGGCTTCGTGTTGCGGCGAGTTTAGGTACACCCATTCCAGTTGAGCGGCGCCGTTGCCGGCGAAGGCAGGATTCTGCTTTTTGAGCTGCTCGAGCCGCTCGCGCAGTTGCGGGTTGCGGCGGAGCAGGTCGGCGGCGAGGTCTTCGAACACATAGTCTGAGAAATGCTCTTTCTGCTGCAGCACACTGTCGAAAAAGCCCCAGGCAAAGAAAGAGTCGGTGGCCTGCGGCTCCAGTGTTTCCATTAGGTAGCGGATGGGCGAGTTCGCGGTGAGGTACACCACAAAGTCGCCAGGGTGGAAAGTGGCGGTTTCGGTGGCGGTGCGCAGCTTTATCTGGCTGTGCAGGTAGTGGCCCTCGTAAGCGCGCGGCGAAGTCTTGTAATCCTCGAAATAATAGACCTCCACTGGCGCGGTTACCTCCGCCGTGAGCGGCACTAGCGTGGCCCCGTTGCGGCGTAGTATTTCCGCCACTTCGCCCCAGGCCTGCGGAATAACATAGGCGCTGGGCCGGCGCGCGCTCACGGTTGGTTTGTAGGTGTTGAAGTGCTTCACGGGGCGGGTGAAGGGCGCGGCGTGGTCGTAGTAGAGGCGGGGCTGGCCGCTCACTTCGCTTGGCTTGGTGCGGCCCTCGTAGCCCCGGAACTGCACGGTTTCGTGCTGGGTTTCGTCCAGGGCCCAGGCCAGGGGGAAGGCCGTTTGGGCCGCCAGGGCGGTATTGGCGGCTTCCTTGGCGGCGGCCAGGGCCTGCGACTGCTGCCCCACGGTTTCGAGCATGGTTTTCAGGAAATCATACGTGGCGTGCACGCGGGGCGCAAAGGCCTTGAGCATGTGCGTCTCAGGCATGAAACCGATGGTGTTGAACAGTGCCGCGTAGCCGGTGGAGTAGCGCGGCGTTTCCAGAAAAGCGCGCAGGCCGCTCTCCGGCGTTTGGCCGTCGAAGTCCACGTAGGGCGTCATGGGCCACTTTTTCTGCTCCATGCTTTTGTAGAGGGCCGGCAGCAGCTGGGTTTGCAGGTAGCTGCCCAGCGCCGGAGCCAGCTTGCTGTGCTGGGTGGCAATGAGCGTCATGGTGTACTGGTAGTCGGCCCCGTTGGAGGTGTGGGTTTCGACGAAAACATCGGGCTGCCACTTCTGAAACAGCGCCGCGAAGGAGCGGGCATTGCGCGAGTCCTGCTTGATGTAGTCCCGATTCAAATCCAAGTGCCGCGCATTGCCGCGGAAGCCGTAGGCGGCGGGGCCGTTCTGGTTGGCGCGGGTGGTGGCGTTGCGGTTCAGCATGCCGTCCACATTATACACCGGCACGATGACCACCGTGACGCCTGCGAGCAGCTTGCGCAGCTTGGGCTGCTGCACCAGGTCGCGGGCCAGCATCATGCTGGCATCGATGCCTTCCGGCTCGCCGGGGTGAATGCCGTTTTGGATGAACAGCACGCGGCGGTTTTTGCGCCGCGTGCTGGCTGGGTCGGCGTCGCCGTCAGCCGAAAGCACCACTTCGTGCAGCGGCTGGCCCGCATCGGTGGGGCCGGCCTCGGCCATCTGCAGCTGCTGCGGATACGCTTTTGTCAGCTTTTGATAATAGGCAATGCACTCGGCGTGTGTGGCCGTGGTGTTGCCCCCGCCGGTTTCAAACGGGGTGCGCCATTCGGCGGGTGGGGTGGGCGTGGTCATCAGCAGAGCCGCGAAGAGTAACGTGAGCATGGACGAAAGTAGCGCGCCGCCGTGCTTCGCGTCTCCGCCCGATTCGTCTGCCACGAGCCCGACACCGGGCCGCCGGACCCGGCGGCCCGCTCTCTGCTACCTCAGCCGGCTGCCAAAAAGCCGTTCGTCGAAGCTGTAGCGGCCCGGCCCGGCTACCAGCAAGCCCAGGAACACAAACGCCGATTCCAGCGCGTGCGAGTAGCCGCTGAAGCCGTCGCCCTTGGTAGCGTGCATCACCGTGGCCATAATCATGGTGATGAGCAGGCCGAAGCACGCCAGCCGAAACCAGAGGCCCAAGGCGAGCAGCAAACCGCCGCCAAACTCCGCCAGCGCCGCCAAAAAGCCCCAGAACGTGGGCGCAAACCCCAGCCCGACGCTGTCCATGACACCGCCGATGCCCGCCCAGGCCGTGGGGCCCCCGGCCAGCTTGGGAAAGCCGTGCACCATAAACATGACGCCGAGCCCAACGCGCAGCAGCAGTAAGCCCAGGTCGTGAAAGCGGTAGCGGTTCGTGAAAATCATTGGTTTGAAAAGTAAAGTGAGCGTTTCGGGCTGCTAGTTACAATAGCTCGTCCATAACGTTAAGTCCGGCTCCAAAACAATTTCCAGCCGCCAGCAGTAGGCGAGGGGCCTACCTTTGCGCCTGGCCCGACCGGCTTTACCCATTTTGATGCTTATATGACAGCTTCCCGCCCCCTTATCCTTGTTTCCAACGACGACGGCATCACGGCTCCCGGCATCCGTCACCTGGTCGAAATCGTGCACGCCCTGGGCGCGGAAGTGGTGGTAGTGGCCCCCGATGCTCCACAGTCCGGCATGGGCCACGCCATCACCATCGGCCAGGCCCTGCGCCTCACCAAAAACCCCGTTTTCGGTCCCGATATTGAGGCCTACGAATGCTCCGGCACCCCGGCCGACTGCGTGAAAATCGCCAAGCACTACGTGCTGAAGGACCGCACGCCCGATTTGGTGGTGTCCGGCATCAACCACGGGTCCAACGCGTCGGTGAACGTGCTGTATTCCGGCACCATGTCGGCTGCCATCGAAGCCGCCATTGAGGGCTTGCCCGCCGTGGGCTTTTCGTTGTGCGAGTATGGCCCGCAGGCTGATTTCTCGCACGTGGCCGAGTGGGTGAGCCAGGTGTGCCGCCACGCGCTGGCGCACGGCATTCCCGTGGGCACGGCCCTCAACGTGAACATCCCCAAAAACTCCGAAACGCCCATCGCCGGCTTGCGGCTGTCGCGCCAGGCCCGCGCCAAATGGCAGGAAGAGTTTGACCGCCGCCTCGACCCGTACCAACGGCCGTACTATTGGCTGGTGGGCTCGTTCGTCAACCTCGACCACGGCACCGACACCGACGAGTGGGCGCTGGCGAACAATTACGTGTCGGTGGTGCCTTGCCAGTTCGACCTCACTGCGCATCCCGGCCTGGAGCAGCTCAGCACCGATTGGCAGCTCCCCATGCCCGTAGCCGCCGAAGTGCCCGCCCCGCCGCAGCCCGTGCCTTCCGGCGACTACGGTCCTGCTTCGCTGGGCTAATCGGTTTCGCTGATAGTGGATGCTGCCGCGGCAGCTTCCGGCGGAGGCGCTTTGCCGATAATGATTTAATTTGTGGAGCAATCCAACTCCGCGTTCTCTTTCTTCAACACATTTTCCATGACGGTACGCTTCTTTCTCAATTTCTTTTTGCTAGCCGGGCTGGTCATTTTGGGCTGCTCTGGAGCCCAGGCGCAGGCCCGGTCGCAGGGCAAAGCAAAGCCGCTGGTTACCACCATTTACCTGGTGCGCCACGCCGAAAAAGACACCGTCAATAATCCGAAAGACCCGGCTTTGTCGGCGGTGGGCGAAGTGCGGGCCATTGCCTTGCGCAAAGAACTAGCCCGCCGCAAGCCGGTGGCCTTATTCACGACCGATACCAAACGGACGCGCTCCACGCTGGCGCCCCTGGCTGCCGCCGTCAAAGTAGAGCCGCAAGTGTATAACCCGAGAGAAACCACGACCCTGGCGCAGCGGCTGCGCCAGGAATACATGGGAAAAACGGTGGTGGTGGTGGGGCATTCCAACACGCTCATTCCCTTGATTGAATCCCTGGGTGGAAGCTCCCCGGTCGAGCAAATCGGTGATAACGAATACGATTACCTGTTCACCGTCCGCATCACCGAAGGGGCGCTGCCCACAGTGGGGGTGCAGGGCTACGGCCCCGAGCGCCGCCTATTGCCCGCCGACAAAGTGCCTGCCGTGCGCTAGGCGCACCGGGCCACGTACTTTCGCGCTTAGCCCCTGTTTCGGGGCGTCACCTTCTGCTTTATGAACAAGATGAATTCTGCCGCTTGGTCCCGGCGCACCGCCTTGGCCACGGCGGCCTTGATGGCTAGCCTGGCGCCCGCCCATGCCCAAAGAGCCGCCAAAGCGGCCAAAGCGGCAGCCACCGCCAGCCGCGTAGACCTCACCGATTCGCTGGCCCTGCGCAAAATATTCGATGAAGCCTTGCTGCGCGGCCAGAGCTACGAAAACCTGCGCTACCTCACCGGCACCATTGGGGCGCGGCTTTCGGGCTCGCCCCAGGCCCAGCAAGCCGTGGAGTGGGGCAAGCTCACCATGGAAAAAGCCGGATTCGACCGCGTTTACCTGCAGGAAGTGATGGTGCCGCACTGGGTGCGGGGCAGCAAGGAGCGGGGCGAAATTGTAGGCAACAAGGGCAAGGAAATCAAAGTGGCCTTGTGCGCTTTGGGCGGCTCGGTGGGCACCAACGGCAAGCTGAAGGCCGGCGTGGTGGAAGTGCGCAGCTTCGATGAACTAAGAAAGCTGCCCGAAGCAGCCGTGAAGGGCAAGTTCGTCTTCTTCAATCGGCCTTTCGACGATGCCCTGATTGAACCCGGCACTGCCTATGGCCGGGCCGGCGACCAGCGCCGCAGCGGCGCCATTGAGGCCGCGAAGCGCGGGGCGGTGGGCGCCCTGGTGCGCTCCCTCACCAGTGCCCGCGACGACAATCCGCACACGGGCAACATGAGCTACGACCCGGCCGTGACCAAAGTGCCAGCCGCTGCCCTGAGCACCCTAGCCGCCGACCAACTGAGCTTGTTGCTGAAGGCCAACCCCGGCCTGGAGTTTGAGTTGCAGATGGAATGCCAGACCCTGCCCGACGAGAAAAGCTACAACGTGGTGGGCGAAATAAAGGGCTCCAAATACCCGGAGCAAATCATTACCGTGGGCGGCCACCTCGACTCCTGGGACTTGGGCCAAGGCGCCCACGACGATGGCACCGGCGTGGTGCAAAGTATGGAAGCCGTACGCTTGCTGCGCGCCACCGGGTTCCGGCCCGAGCGGACGGTTCGGGCGGTACTCTTTATGAACGAAGAAAACGGCAACCGTGGCGGCATCGAGTACGCCCGCTTGGCGGCCTTGAACAAGGAAACGCACATCGCCGCCATTGAGTCGGACGGCGGCGGCTTCACGCCCCGGGGTTTCAATGTCGAGTCCGAGCCCGCCATCATGGCCAAAATGGCGGTGTGGGGGCCACTGCTACAGCCCTACCACGCCAACAGCCTCACCGCCGGCCACGGCGGCACCGACATTGGCCCGTTAAAAGAGGCCGTCAAACCCAAAGCCCTTATCGGCTACGACGGCGACTCGCAGCGCTACTTCGACATCCACCACACCGCCGCCGACACCTTTGACAAGGTGAACAAGCGCGAGCTGGAATTGGGCGGGGCCAGCATGGCTTCGCTGATTTATTTGCTGAGTAAATACGGTTTGTAAGAGCGATTTATCGGCCAATAATTCAATTGTTAATTGAACACAATAGGGCTGTGTGGCTTCGAGTATTTGCACTAATACACAAGGTTGCAGTAGCAGACCCAGTTGAGATTTTAGGGAACACATAAGGCGCAGAAAAGGCCGGTGGATACGGCCTGATAATGCCGGAACAGATATCGTGTGAAAAAGTATTGGGTATGCCTGTTAGGAAGTTTGGGGCTGCTTGCCGGGGCGGAGGGGTCCTATGCGCAGCACCCAACTTCGGCGACCGCCACGCGCTACTGGGTAACGCTGGGTGATAAACATGGCGTTCGCTTTGACCCCCGCCAGTACTTTTCGCCAGCGGCGCAAGTCCGCCGGCAGCGGCAGCAACTGCCCGCTTTTGAAGTCAGTGACCTCCCCGTCCGGCCCGATTACCTCGCCGGTATCACGGCGGTGGCAGACACGGTAACCTTGGTAAGCCGGTGGTTTAATGCCGTGGCCTGCCGTGCCACTCCCAGCCAGGCGGCTGCCCTCAAGTACCTGCCCGGAGTGGTGGATGTAATGGCCTGGCCCCAGGCCGCAGGCGGGATAGCCGCCTGCCTGGCCAACAGCTCTCGTGGTGATGAGCCCACTAATCCGCCGCTCAAGGCGATTTCGGCCAATGATTACCTGCTGGCCCGCCGCCAGACGGCGCACCTTGATGGCCCCGCCCTGCGAGCGGCCGGGCTGGAAGGCAACGGCGTCCGGATTGCCGTGTTCGACGTCGGATTCCGTGGGCTGCTCGAGCACCCGGCTTTTCAGGAGTTGGTATCAGGCAAGCGCATTATCGCCACGCATGACTTCCTTAAAAACCGCGACGACGTGTACCAGAGCGGTAGCCACGGCACAGAAGTAATGGGCTGCCTGGCGGGGCGGCTCCCGGCGGCGACAGGCGGCGCGCCGGGCCCGGCGCTGGGGCTGGCCCCGGCCGCCGAATACCTTTTGGCGCGTACCGAGCAGCTGGGCCGCGAGCGCTACGCCGAGGAAGAGGCTTGGCTGGCCGCTGTGGAGTGGGCCGACCGCCTCGGGGCGGACATCATCAATTCATCGCTGGCATACACGGAGCAGCGGTATTTTCCGGAGCAGATGAATGGGCGCCGCAGTCTAGTTTCCCGTGCGGCAAACATGGCGGCCCGCAAGGGCATCTTGGTGGTGAGCGCCGCCGGCAACGATGGCGACAACGATTGGGTGCGCATTGGCACCCCGGCCGACGCCGACTCGGTGCTGGCCGTGGGCGGCCTTGACCCCGAAACCGGGCTGCACGTGGATTTCAGCTCCTATGGCCCCACGGCCGACCGGCGGCCCAAACCGAACCTGGCCGCCTTTGGCATTGTGCTCACCACCACGGCCCGGGGCTACGAGCGGTTGGAAGGCACGTCGTTTTCGGCCCCGCTGGTCGCGGGGTTTGTGGCCTGCATGTGGCAGCAGAAACGGGACGCGACGGCCATGGAGCTATTCAAAGAGCTGGAGAAATCTGGCGAGCTGTTTCCTTACTTCGATTATGCCCACGGCTACGGCCGGCCCCGCTACCAGCACACGGGGCTGTCGAATCGGTCGTCCAGCTCGGCGGCAACTGGTCCCACGTTCGATTTCATGCCCCACGATAGTCTGGTGGCCGTAGTTATTCGGGCAGATGCCGCCTTGCGCCCGGCCGAGCTGCTGCCCATGATGGTAGAGCAGAGTGGCGTGGCCGTGCAAGTAGTACCCGTGGTGCCGGCCGACCCCAAAGCCCCGGCCGGGGCGCCGGTGCCATCGGTGGGGCGGGAGTTACCAGTGCCAGTAGGCAATGCTCCCTCGGCGCCCCTGCCGGAACCCAACTATCCGTCTTACCTCTACTGGAACCTGGCCGACCGGCGCGGGGTGTTGCACCGCTACGAGACCCGAGCCGTGACCCAGCGGCTGGTGGTGCAGGTACCGCGCCGCTTGCTGCAGAACGGGAACGTGCTGAGCGTCCATTTTAAGGGATATACCGGTACGTATTCGGAATGATAAAACTCTCCTATACGGCCCACGGCCGTGCGTTTAGTATGCTTTCGCGGTTGGGACTTTGTCTAGCACTGGCGATGGCCACCTGCCCCCGGCAGGTGCGGGCCCAGCAAGTTCTGGTGCAGGCCAACGTGGCCGATGACACCATAAAAACGACCTTTGGGGCCAATCGCCGCTACTTTGGGCATTTGTATTTGGGCTATGGGCTGTTGGCCGGCTCGGCCGGCAAGGGGGCGGCCGTTCGGTATGGGCTGGGCTCGTCAGAAGTTCGGGTGGGCGGGCGGCTAAAGTTCCGCTTGACCCAGGCGCTGGCCTTTAATCTGGATTTGGGCTATGCTTACGGGCGCTATGAGCTAGCTCAAAATGAGCAAAAAGTGGTACCCAGCCCTGTTTTGCACATCCGCGAAACGCTGGGGCAGCACCAGGTTTTTTCCGAAGCTAGCTTGCGCTTTAATGCGGGCCGACGCGGCAATTCAGTGGGCCGTTACCTCGACCTACTGGCTGGGTGCGGCTGGCTGGCTGCCACCAACCACGTAACCAAAGACGAGCCCGCGCCCGGCATTAGCTCCGTCGAAACGACCGAATCCGGCCTGCCGTACCTGCGGCGCTGGACCGGCGGGGTAGGCGTCCGGCTGGGCATCGACCGCTATGCCTTGGTAAGCCGCTACCGTTTTTCTACCGCTTTTAGCGATGATTATGCTGCCTGGCCCGAACTGCCCCGGTGGTTGGTGGGCATTGAGGTTGGCTTGTTTTAAGGGCGCCAGCTAGCCAGCTGTGCCGCGTTTGTGAACCAGCGGGTAAGTAGAGTAGGGTTGTCTTTAACGCCGTGTCCGTCATACATTGGCGGGCTTAGGGAGCGGCGGCCCACCGCGTGCGGCCTGTCGGCAAGCTGGAGTTCTGCCGTGGCTGAATGGCTCATTACCAAGAGACACTTTAATGCCAAAGCAGATTGCCTTTTGCGATAGATTGCTAAAAATTCCAACCTATCGTTCAGGCTTTCGCGTAAAATCCCTGTTTGGCGTTTCTGCTAATATTACTTATCAGATATTTACGTCCGCATTTTCCCACCTTATCTTCGTGTGGCAACAACTGTTTTTTGTGCTGCGCGCCATTTTTTATGAAAACTTCTTCTCTTAAAATTACTGCTCTTGCATTGGTTGCTGGCGGACTCACTCAGCTCACGTCCTGCGTGAGCACCGAACGCGAAGTCAGCAGTTCCAGCGTTGACCCACGCACCACGTACACGCCGCCCGTGGCCGGCGACCGCACCCGCGTGAGCGGCAAAACGGTTTTGAACACCGTGAGCCGGACCCACAACTTTTCCAGCCCCGATACCAAAGACAACTTCATTCTGCAGTTGCGCGGCCCGCGCATCCTCACTGCGCAGGCGCATCTCATCGTCACGAGCAGCACCGGCGATACCCTGCGCCACGAAGTATTGCCCGCGCGTGCCCTCATCAGCGAGCAAGCCCTGAGCGACCCCCAAGCGTCGACCGTGCGCGAGAAGGAAATTGCAATTCTGCAAGGCATGAACAATTTCTTTGCCGATGGCCACTTCTCGCAGCCCGCCTTGCCGGCCGATGCCCAGCAGCCCGCCGAGATGGATTCCAAAACTTGGTCTGCGCTACGCGAAGACACCTCTATCGTCGGCTTTGATTACGTTGGGGCCGGTGGCACCGAACGGCGGATGGCCTACGTTCCTAAGCTGCGCAAAGCCGTGGTTATTAATCAATGAACCATCGATTTTTGCTTGGATAGCAGCGTTGCGTTAGTAGCAGCTTGTTGATGTGTTTATAAAAGCAGCCTTTTTCATTCTGTTGAGCCATGAAGTTTATTCTTTCTTTTGCCGCCGTATTAGTCGTCATTCTGCTTTACATCCGCTTCGTACCATCGGCGCCCATCAACCCGGTGCTGCCCGTGGATGGAGCGCAAAAAGAGGTAAACGGCCACAACGCCGAGGTGCCGCCGGGCGATGAGGAATCCCCGACGACGGAGGAGGAAGCGGAGGAGGGGGCCAGCACCAGCGTGCCGCCTGCTGCCCCCGGCCAAACCTACGGTGCCGCCATTACGCCCGCGGGCGCCCTGCCGATGAGTGCCATTGCCACCGCGCTTGGCACCCGCGATTCGGCTCAGGTGAAGCTGGTGGGCAAAGCCACCGCCGTGTGCCAGGCCAAGGGTTGCTGGATGACCCTGCCTACCGCGGACGGCAAGCAGATGCGCGTTCGGTTCAAGGACTACGCGTTTTTCGTACCCAAAGACCTCACCGGGCGCAGTGTGGTGGTGAGCGGCTGGGCGCACCGCAGCACCGTCACCAAAGAAGATTTGCAGCATTACGCCAAAGACGCCGGTAAATCCAGCCAGGAAATTGCCGCCATCACCCAAGACGAGCAGCAGCTCACTTTTATGGCCGATGGTGTTTTGGTGCAGGACTAGAGGTTAGGCACTGAAACTGAAAGTAGTAGAAAGGCCACCCGCTGAGGTGGCTTTTTTGGTTTTATCGCTCGTTTTGAAACGCGGGCGTAGCTTGCGGCATTAGTTAAAATGACCCGTTTGGCCACGTTCGGCTCCCTGCTCATGTCCGATTCTTCCGCTGTTCAGCAACGCGTTCTGGTTCTCACCGAGCAGTTGCACCACCTCAATCACCAATACTACCAGCTCGATATTTCGGAAATTCCGGACCAGGAATTCGACCAGTTGCTGGCTGAATTGCAGCAGCTCGAAACCGATTATCCAGACTTGGCCTTGCCCAACTCGCCCACCCGGCGGGTGGGCGGCACCATTACCAAGCAGTTTCCCACGGCCTTGCACCGCTACCCCATGCTCAGCCTGGGCAATACGTACTCGGAAGACGACCTGCGGGAGTTCGACGAGCGGGTGCAGAAGGGCTTGGAGGGCGCGCCCTATACCTACGTCTGCGAACTGAAGATTGATGGCGTGGCCATGAGCCTGCGCTACGAGCACGGCCAACTTACCCAGGGCGTAACCCGCGGCGACGGAACCCGCGGCGATGTGGTGACGGCCAACGTGCGTACCATTCGCACGCTGCCACTGGCCCTGCGCCCCGGCCCCGACCGCCCCGAGGACTTTGAGGTGCGCGGCGAGGTGTTTATGCCCCTGCCGGTTTTTGCCGAGCTGAACGCCGAGCGCGAGCAAAACGGCGAAGCCCTGCTTGCCAACCCCCGCAATGCCACAAGCGGCACGCTCAAGCTGCAAAACTCTGCCCAAGTAGCCGCCCGCAAGCTGCGTTTCTACGCGTACTCACTCCTAACACCGGGCCGCCATTTCACCACTCACAGCGCGGCACTCGAAGCCCTGAGTCGCTACGGCCTGCCGGTTTCGGATACCTGGCGCCGTTGCGCCAACATCAACGAGGTGCTGGATTTTGTGCATTATTGGGCCAAGCAGCGCTTCGATTTTCCGGTGGCTACGGATGGCATTGTCATCAAAGTTGATGACTTGCGGCAGCAGGACCAGCTAGGCTATACCGCCAAAAGCCCGCGCTGGGCCATTGCCTACAAGTACCCGGCCGAGGCCGCCCGCACCCGACTTAACGACGTGATTTACAACGTGGGCCGGACCGGAGCCGTGACGCCGGTGGCCGTGCTCACGCCCGTGGCGCTGGCCGGCACCGTGGTCAAGCGGGCCACGCTGCACAATGCCAATCAGATTGAACTGCTCGACCTGCGCCTCGGCGACTTGGTGTACGTGGAAAAAGGCGGCGAAATCATCCCCAAAATCACGGGGGTGGACTTGAGCGCAAGGCCAGCGGGGGCCATCCCCATTCAGTACCCTACGGCCTGCCCGGCCT
This sequence comes from Hymenobacter jeongseonensis, assembly GCF_015694725.1. GTDB lineage: Bacteria > Bacteroidota > Bacteroidia > Cytophagales > Hymenobacteraceae > Hymenobacter > Hymenobacter jeongseonensis. The sequence continues at coordinate 605,966 of NZ_JADQDQ010000003.1, forward strand.
GCGGCACGGCCTTGGTGCGGCCCGAGGGCGAAGCCCATTTTCGCTGCCCCAACGAGCGGGGCTGTCCGCCCCAGCTCAAGGCCCGGCTGGAGCACTACGTGTCCCGCAAGGCGCTGAATATAGACGGCCTGGGAGCCGAAACGGTGGGCCGCTTCTTTGACTTGGGTTTGGTGGTAACGCCCGCCGATATTTACCAACTGCCCGCCCGCCGCGCCGAACTGGTGACGTTGGAGCGCATGGGCCAAAAGAGCATCGACAACCTTATTGCGGGCATCGAAGCCAGCAAGCAGGTGCCGTTTCCGCGCGTGTTGTTTGGGCTGGGCATTCGGTACGTGGGCGAAACCGTGGCCCAAAAACTGGCGGCGCACTACCGCACCATTGACGCGCTGATGGCCGCCTCCGCCGAGGAAATGGCCGCCGTGCCCGAAGTAGGCGGCGTAATAGCGGTGGCCGCCGCCCAGTGGTTTCAGCAGCCCGAAAATAGGGAGCTAATTGAGCGCCTGCGCCAGGCCGGAGTGCAGCTGGTGGTGACCGGCGAGGCGCCCGTGCCGGCCTCGGACCGCTTGGCGGGCCTCACGTTCGTTATTTCCGGGGTGTTTGAGCAGCACAGCCGCGACGAGCTGCAGCAACTCATTATTTCGAATGGGGGAAAAATAACCGGGTCCATCAGCAAGAAGCTGAGCTACTTGGTGGCCGGCGAAAACATGGGACCCGCAAAACGGGAGAAGGCACTGGGGTTCAAAGTGCCCATTATTTCCGAAACGGATTTAATGGCTCTGCTGCCCAGCCCCGAAGAAGCTTCCCTTCCCAATGACTTACCCGAGTCTGCCCCATTGGCCGGTCCGGGCCGGCAGGGTACACTTTTCTAGGATAACAGGGAGTGTAGACGAGGGTAAGGGCATCAGCCACAGAAATATCCTCCTGCAAAACAGGAAAAAAGATAATTCGGCTGAATTATTGTCTAACGACATAAATCCCCGATATTGGACCTCTATTTTCCCATTCATGCGAATTATTACGTTATCAGTACTGCTGCTCGCCCTGGGAGGGGCATCCCTTTCAGCGGGGGCACAATGCCTGTCGCTTGATGAATTATTGAGTATTGGCGCGGCACCTGCGGCTTTGGTATCGCCCCAGGTCGTCACCCAGCAATTATCTGCTGATTGGACATATCATGCCCCCAACGCATCTGCGCGGGAAGCTTCCTGGACCTTTCCAGCGGCCGACGGCGGCACCGTGGCCACCTCCCGGCTCAATGTGCGGGCACAGCGTCCCGGCCAGGACGTGGTGCTCAAAACCACCCAGGCCTCGTGCGTGCGGCAACTCCGCAGCGAGCTCAAAAGCCATAAGCTGGAAGCCCAGCCCGTGACGTGTGCCGGCTGCGAGGCCGTTCGTTTTAAAGGCCCCGATTACGAAGCCACTATTTACAGCCAGATGAAAGGCGACTACCCGTTTGTGGTGGTGGTGCACCAGGGCAATACAGTGATTCAGGAACCGGCCGCCAAGGGCGGCGGCGGCAAGCCGGGCGCACAGGTAGCCCCACCGCTGCCGGCGGTGGACATTGCCATTGCCACAAAATTGCTGGCCGACCCCCGAACGAAAATTCTGGACGTGCGCACTCCCGAGGAATTTGCCGCTGGTCATTTACAAGGCGCAAAGAATCTGGACTTTCGCGCCGCCGATTTCAAGCAACAGTTAAGCCTTCTTGACCCCGCTGGCCGGTATGTGCTTTACTGTGCTTCGGGCAATCGGAGCGGCCGGGCGGCGGTGCTGATGCAGGAGCAGGGCATTGCTTCAGTCACTAATGCGGGTGCCTACGGTGCCTTGCAAGCGGCCGGCGCAAACTGAATAAACAGGCGGCCTGAGGTGCCTTGCCGGCCGGGGCTAACCGGGCCGGCCCTTTTGGTTTTGAAGGAGTCCAGTAAGCTGCCGCTGCACAGGCTGAGGTAACCTGGGCCGCATTACGGCGTATTTCTAGGAAGACCCGGCAGGTGGCTGCCGGGTCTTTTTGCTAAGTGCCCACCGGTGAACATGCCGGCTGGGCCGCTTCATCTTACGCCAATCTGTATGACCTATGAACCCTTGACGCCGGTTGCCCGGCCGGCGAAACACCTCTATGAAATGGGGCTAATCGGCAACTGCGCCTTTCTGGCCCTCATCAATAAGGATACGTCGGTGGCCTGGCTGTGCTGGCCGCGCTTTGACAGCAGCTTCGTGTTTGGCAGTTTGCTCGATGCCCGCAAAGGGGGCGAGTGCAGTATCCGGCCCGCGCGGGGCGGCAGCTTCAACTCGGAGCAGTATTACGTGGAAAACACGAACGTGCTGCGCACAGAAATCACAACGGCCGATGGGCGCTACCGCGTCACGGACTTTGCCCCGCGCTTTTCTCAATACGAGCGGTACTACAAGCCCCTCATGTTTATTCGCAAGCTGGAGCCGCTGGATGGCGCGCCCCGCATACGTGTAGTCTGCGACCCGGTGGGCGAGTACGGGAGCAAGACCCTGAGCCGGCGGCGCAGCTCCAACCACATTGCTTACCTCGGACTGGAAGAGGAAATCCGACTCACTACCAATATTCCGCTCACATATATTCTCGATGAGGAGGATTTTGCGCTGAACGAGCCCAAATACCTGGTGCTGACCTACGGTGCCCCCCTGGAGGCCCCGCTGGAGAGTACCGCCGAGCGGTTTTTGAGTAGCACGGTCGACTACTGGCGCAAGTGGGTGAAAAGCATGAGCATCAGTACTTTTCATCAGGAGCAAGTCATTCGTTCGGCGTTGGCGCTCAAAGTCCACCAGTACGAAGACACCGGCGCTATTATCGCGGCCAGTACCACCAGCTTGCCCGAAGCCCCCGGCAGCACCCGCAATTGGGACTACCGCTATTGCTGGATGCGCGACACGTATTACATCCTCACGGCCTTCAACAACATCGGTCACTTCGAGGAGATGGAGCGGTATTTCCATTACATCGCCAATATTTCGACCAAGGTGCAGGGCAAGTACCAGCCGCTTTACGGCATCAGCGGGGCATCGGAACTGGTGGAGCAGGAACTGGATTTGGAGGGGTACCTAGGCAATCAGCCGGTGCGCATTGGCAATGATGCCTATACCCATGTGCAGAACGATGTGTACGGCCAGGTGCTGGTGGCCTTGCTGCCCTTGTATGTCGACCAGCGCTTTGTAAACCCCGAGCGCACCAACCCCGAAGCCCTTATGTACGAGGCGCTGGGTTTGATTCGGGCCACCATGGACATGCCCGATGCGGGCCTGTGGGAGTTTCGCAACCTGGCGCAGTACCACTGCTACACCTACCTGTTTCACTGGGCCGGCAGCCATGCGGCCCGCAAAGTGGCCCGAGCCCTGGGCAATAAGGCCATGGAATCGCTGGCTACCGAGCTAAACGAAGAGGCCGCCCGCCGCATCGAACAGTGCTACAGCCCGGAGCTGGGGGCCTACACCAATGCCATTGGCTCGCCACACCTCGACGCCAGCACCTTGCAGCTCATCCTCATGGGCTACTTGGACCCCAATTCCGAACGGGCGCGCCACCACCTCGAAGCGTTGGAAAAGGAGTTGAAAACGGCCGAAGGCTTGTTTTACCGCTACCGGCACGCCGATGATTTCGGCACGCCGGAAACCACCTTCCTCATTTGCTCATTCTGGTACGTGGAAGCCCTGGCCGTAGTGGGCCGCACCGATGACGCTATTCGGGAATTCGAGAAGCTCATCGGCTACACCAACCACCTGGGCCTACTCAGTGAGGATGTGGACGCAAAAACGGGTTCGCAATGGGGCAATTTCCCGCAGGCATACAGCCACGTGGGCCTCATGAACGCAGCCTATCGCATTGCCAAGAAGCTGGACCGGCCGGGCTTCGTGTAAGCTGTTTTCCTACTTCAACACAAAAAGGCCCTCGGCGCAATGCGCGCCGAAGGCCTTTTTTATTTTGCAACGTCTACCAAATTTATAGCAGCTGGCGCAGCAGGTTCCGCACCTCCGTGGTGCCGAGCACGTGGAAACGTGCCAGCGACCGGGGGGCGCTGCCCACTTTCACGGTGTAGGCTTCGGGGGGCAGGGCGCGAAAGGTGTCCTCGTCGGTTCGGTCATCGCCGAGGGCTAGGATAAAGTCGGGGTGATGCGTGCTGACCCACCGCGCTGCCGCCGTGCCTTTGTTGATGCCCGCATTCTTGATTTCAACCACCTTATTGCCTTCCAATACCTGTAAATCAGTGTTCGAAGCCATGAAGGTGAGGTGGCTCATGAGCTCGCGGGCACGGCCCGCGGCCAGTTCGGCATCGGCGCGGCGGTAGTGCCACACCAGCGAGTAGTCTTTTTCTTCGATAAAGGAGCCCGCCGTGCGGCTCACGTACAGCTCCAGCACGGGGCGGATATCCCGCTTCCAGTCCGCCCGCAGTTCTTGGAACAGGGTCCATTCCTTGCCCGCCAGCCGCAGCCACACGCCGTGCTCGGCAATGAAGTCGAGCGGCAAATGGCCCAACCAGTTTTCCAGCGTCGCCCGGTCGCGCCCGCTGATGATGACCACTTGGTTATGTGGATTGTCGGTGAGGGCCCGGAGCAAGAGGCGCAGCTCCTGGTCGGGCTGGGCCCGCTGGGGGTTGGGATGAAAGGGCGCCAGCGTGCCATCGTAATCCAGCAGAAGGAGCCGGCGCTGGGCCGTGCGGTATTCGGTCACCAACTTCTGCGTTCCCTCGGGCGTGAGCATGGTGGTGGCCAGCGTGAGCTGTTGCCCCTTGGCGTAGGCCAGGCGGTCCATAAACAACTTGGTCCAGGCAAAAATATCGTACTGTCGCACCAGGGTTTGCATGTTGGCCATGCGGGTGATTTGCTCGTCTTCGGGCATTACCAGGGCTTCGTGCAAGGCCTCGGCCAGCTGCCCGGTATCGGTGGGGTTGATGATGAGGGCGTCGGACAGTTCGCGGGCGGCCCCGGCCCGCTCGCTCAGGATGAGCACGCCGCGCTGGTCGGTCTTGCTGGCCACAAATTCCTTGGCCACGAGGTTCATGCCGTCGCGCATGGGCGTCACCATGGCTACTTCGGCCAGGCGGTAGAGGGCGGCCAGTTCCTCCAGTGGGAACGAGCGGTAGAAGTAATGCACGGGGTTCCAGCTGATGGTGCGGTACTGCGCATTGATGCGGCCCACCAGCTCGTCAATCTCCTCTTTGAGGGACGCGTATTGGGCTACTTGGTCGCGCGAGGGCACCACCACCATCAGCAGGCTCACTTGGCCGCGCCACTCGGGGTAGCGCTGCAGCAGCAGCTCGAACGCCCGCAGCCGCTGGGCAATGCCTTTGGTATAATCGAGCCGGTCAATGGAGAGAATAACCCGCACATCGCGCAGTGCCTCGCGGTATTCCTGCACGTGGGCTAGGGCCTGCTCCGAAACCGCCGCGTCGGCGTAGCGGCCGTAGTCGATGCCCATGGGGAAGGCGTCGACCAACACGGTTCGCGTGGGGGTTTCTACCTGACCGTTTTGGCTGGGCAGGCCCAGCAGTTGCGATACCGCGCTGAGGAAGTGCCGCATGTAGCCAAACGTGTGAAAGCCGATGAGGTCTGCTCCGAGCATGCCGCGCAGCAGCTCATCGCGCCAGGGCAACACCCGAATCAGCTCGTACGACGGAAAGGGAATGTGCAGAAAGAAGCCAATCGTAGCATTCGGCCGGGCTTGGCGCAGCATCTCGGGCAGCAGCAGCAACTGGTAGTCGTGCACCCAAATGGTGTCGTCGGGGCCTGTTCGGGCCAGTACGGCTTGGCAAAACTTCTCGTTCACTGCCTTATACGCTTGCCAGAGCGCATCATCATACAAGGCAAGTTGGGCAAAGTAATGGAAGGTAGGCCAGAGCGTTCCGTTGCTAAAGCCCTCGTAATAGTCGCGAATTTCCGCCTCGGTGAGAAACACCGGGGCCATGCTGTCCTCGGCCAATTGTTCCCGCACATATTCTTCCTCCGATTCATCCTGCACGTACAGCCCGGGCCAGCCGACCCACACATTGCCATCGGCCCGGTAAATAGAACCCAAACCCGTGGCCAGGCCGCCCTCGCTGGGCTGAAAAGTAAGGTTTTCCTCGGTGCGTTGAATTTTTATAGGTAGGCGGTTAGAAACGATTACAGTTCTGGGCATAGCACACAAATAAGTTGGTTAACCCGTGGGTTTACGGCAGAAAAAGCCATTTAGCCGGCTTTTTCTGATAATGAGGGCGGCCAGGTTGGGAATTAAGGCAGGGCAAACAAAGAGTTCTGGTGCTCCGAGTCGGCGTTATTTAAGCGCTGAATCGCCCGCTTTAAATTAATTTCCTCACCCGGTTGCAAACACGAAAAAGCCCCGGCCTTGCAAGCCGGGGCTACTCTTAAAAACAGTAATGACACGGATGGCAGGGATTATCAAACCGCTACCCTTAAAGGCACTTGCTAACCCGAACTCTTCCCATTGAAGGCGGTATGTACCGCGCCCAATTTAGAACGACTGCACGATGCTGTTGTGCAGGGTGCGGGGGCTCCAGTAGCCGCTAGCGATGATGCGGCGGATGGTGAAAAGCGGGTCATTCTGGTCGCGTTTCTCAGCTAAGCTGAAAGCTGCCACGAAGCCCCGCGACTTCAGCTCCGGAAACGCTTGGGCATTCCAAAGACCAAAGGGATAAGCGAAGTAGTTGATTTTCTTGCCGGTGATTTCCTCCAACGTCTTAGTTGGCTTCTCAATTTGGGTCACCCAATCCTGGCCCTGGTATTTCTTCACGTTGTGGTGGTCCCAGGTGTGCGAGCCGATAACGTTGCCCTCGTCGGACAGCTGTTTGACGTGCGCTTTGGTCATATAACGGGGGCGGCCGAGGCTCACCGTCATCACGAAGTACACTGCCTTGTAACCGTACTGCTCCAGGGTGGGACGGGCGACCGTAAACTGGTCGAGGTCCGTATCGTCGAAGGTGAGCATGATGGGCTTACTTGGCAACTTGGCCCCCGTGGTCATGTAGGCATACAACTGGTCGGGCAGAATGGTGTGGTAGCCGGAATCGGCCAGCATCTTCATCTGCGCCTTGAACTGAGCCACCGGAATGATGTAATCCTTAGCGTTTTTTGAGTCGCGGGCTGTCCAGTCCCGAATCTGGTGGTAGCACAATATTGGAACCTGCGGCCGGGCCAGAATGGCCGCGGCATTGCCGGTGCTGCTGGCCGGAATGGCGCTGGGGTCGGGGGCGGGCGTGGCGTTGGCCTCGTCGGTAGCGGTGGCGCTGGTGCCGGAAGTGCCGGCCTCGGCCGGGGCGCCGGCAATGGCTTCGACGGTGGCGGAGCTGGTGCCGGCCTCGCCCAAGGTCGCGGTTTTAGAATCGCAGGCGGCCACAGCAAGGGCCGCCAATAGGAGGGATGCGGAAGAAAATTTCATGGGGAGTAGGCCGCGTCGCACGCGTCCGCCGGGTGGGGCAGCTATAAAAATGGGTGAAGTAGCCGGGGCGGCATGCCGGGCGCGTGCGACGCGCCCCTACCTTTGTACAAAACTAACCCCTAACCTCCTGCATGAACAACTCTGGCACCCGTCTTCCTGCTTTTCATGGCACGGGCGTGGCCCTGGTCACCCCCTTTACTGCTGATTTCGCCGTGGATTACGCCGGCTGGCGCCGCTTGCTTGATTTTTGCATCGAAGGCGGCGTGGAATACTTGGTGGTAAATGGCACCACCGGCGAGTCGCCCACTACAACCGCCGATGAAAAGGCCGAGCTCCTGCGCGTGGCCAAGGAGCAGGTGGCCGGCCGGGTGCCGCTCGTCTACGGCATCGGCAGCAACGACACCGCCGCTGCCGAAGACTTATTCCGCACCACCGACCTCACCGGCATTGCCGCCGTGCTCTCGGCTAGTCCGGCCTACAACAAGCCCACGCAGGCCGGCCTCATTGCCCATTACCAGCGCCTGGCCGATGCCAGCCCCGTGCCTGTCATTCTCTACAACGTGCCCGGTCGCACCGCGTCCAACATCAGCGCCGAAACCACGCTGCGCTTGGCCCAGCATCCCAACATCATCGGCATTAAGGAAGCCAGCGGCAACATGGAGCAGTGCCTGGCCATTGCCGCCAGCAAGCCGGCCGATTTTCTGCTGCTTTCCGGCGACGACATGCTCACGCCTGCCCTCATTGCCTGTGGGGGCGAGGGCATTATTTCGGTGCTGGCCAACGCTTTCCCGCAGCGCTTTTCAGATATGACCCGCGCGGCCCTGGCCGGCGACTTTGCCGCGGCTCGCACCGGCCTGTTCCAGCTGCTTCCGTTGAACCCCCTGATGTATGAAGAAAGCAACCCCGTGGGCGTGAAAGCCGCGTTGGAAGGCTTGGGCGTGTGTGGCGCGGCCGTGCGGCTGCCGCTGCTCGAAGGCACCAACGGCCTGAAAGAGCGGATTAGAAGGGTGCTTTAAACCGCTAGGCGCTTTTGTTAAGCGTATTGCATGACTAAAGCCCCGGCGGCATTCCCTAACATAGTTAAGGGAGCGCCGCCGGGGCTTTGCTTTGTCTCAACATTCACGTGTACTACTCCCCAAAAACTGGACAGTTTAGGCGGGGTTTGTTAAGCAAATTGAAGTAGGGTTGAAGGTAGGGGTTT
>NZ_JADQDQ010000004.1 GCF_015694725.1 Hymenobacter jeongseonensis
AAACAGGGGTAGCGCGTCTGAAACCAACGGAGCGGCAAGGGGGATGTACCCGCGGCCTATCGTTTAGCGAAACGGTCTGCATAGTAATCCGAATAGTAAACGGAGCGTACATGAAACAGGAGGCCGCCCTTGTGGGACGTCCTCCTGTTTAATTGTTGCTCGTTTAGAAACGGGCTAGCGGGCGCGGCGCTGGCGTAGCTTCCGTAGGCCGTAGGCCACCCCGCTGGCCAGCAACAGCGAGGCGCCGCCGTCAATGGGCACGGTGGCGGGGGGCGCCCCGGGCCGGGGGCCGGGGCTACCGGGCGCGTCGCTGGTGGCCTGGGCCCGGGCCGGGACCGCGTGGAGCAGTAGCCCCGCAGCGAGGGTTAGCCCGGCAATGCCCCGGGCAAGAAAGTGAAAAGAACGCATAAACAGGGAGTTAATAGAGAGGAAAAAAGTAAACAAAGGCGCCCCTGCGGGAAGGAGCGCCCGTCTCCGGGCCTTAGTCGACCACCAGGCGTTTGCTAACCACCTCGGCGCCGGCTTGCAGGCGCACGACGTAGACGCCGGCGGCCAGGCCCTGCGTGCGCAGCGTGCCGCTCGCCTGGCCGGCTTGCACGGCCAGGGCCGTTTCGCGCACGACCTGGCCCAGGGTGTTCAGTACCGTGGCATGGGCCGTGCGGGTGCCGACGGCCACGGGCAGCGTTACCTGCACGGCGGCGGCCGTGCCCGCCGGGTTGGGGAACAGGGCCACCTGGGCCGCCGTCAGGGCCGGGGCCGCCGTCAGGGCCGTGGCCGGGGCAAACACGAGGCGGTAGCGCGTGCTCAGGCCCGCCGGCAGCGTGACGGTGGTGGTGGGCTGGGCCGAGAGGTCCACCTGCTGGCCGGTGGCCGCGTCGTGCAGGTAGGCCACCAGCCCGGCCGGCAGGTTCGCTACACGGAGAGCGTTTAGGGTGTAGCGACCGGCTGTGGGCACGCTCAGGCGCAGGGCCACGGCCGTGCCAGCGGCGAAGGCCGGGCGGCCGTCGATGGCCAGCGCCTCGCCCGTGGCCGCCACCGACGACAGGTTCAGGCCCGTCGAGTTGGGCAGCTTCCAGGCGTCGTAGCCACTGTCGAAGCCCGGCGTGGCCGCCGCAGCGGCGTAGACGAAGAGCTTGTCCACGGGGCCGGTGGTGCCGCGCAGCGTCAGGGCCACGGTGGGCTGGGTCGAGGCCGTGCCGCGGTACATGCGCACCTGCGTGCCGAAGTCCGTCACGCGCTGGGCGTCGCGGAACTGCAATTGGGCGCCGTCGATGGCCCCTTCTGCAACGCGCACGAAGAAGCCCTGGCCGGCGGCGATGAGCGTGTTCTGGTCGCCCTCAAAGTTGCGCGCGATGGCGCGGTACATGCCTTCGTAAGCGCTGGTGCTTTCCACCACGTAGAAGCTCTCTTCTAGGCCGGTGGCGTTGTTGTTCTCGAAGAGGGCGGCGCCGTCAATCGGCGCCGGGTAGGGGTTGCCCACCAGGGCCCAGCCGGCGTCGGCGTTCTCCCCAAGGCGGCTCAGGCCCACGTTAATGTCGCCCGTGTTGAGCGTGCCGGTGAAGTCCACTTTCTCGGTGCCGGCGATTTGGACGGCGTAGCCGCGGCCCACGGCCAGCGGGGCGCTCAGGCCGGCGGGCACCACAAAGCCCCGGTCGAAGGGGGTGTAGGTGCTGGTCATCGTTACCCGCGCTTGGTCGTAGCCGAACACGGTGGGGAAAGGTGCGATGCGGCCCGGCGTGGCCGAGGCATTATACCTGCTGGCCTGGCTTACTTCGGGCGAGAAACTGCCGCCGGCAGCTTTCGTGTCGAGGTCCGCCACGGTCGAGCCCGTGACCGGGGCGCTGTAGTGGCGGTAGCCCAGGCCGGGGTTCAGCGAGGGGTCGAGGTAGCGCTGCACGGTGGCCGTATTGCCCAGCACCTTGCCCAGGACATCACCGGTCAGTTCCGAGACATTGTTCACGACCAGGGCCGTGCCGTTGGCATCGGAAAGCAGGGTCAGGGCCTGCCCGTTGAGCTGCAGGTTGCCCCTCTTCACCGGTTCCAGCAACTGGCGGATGGCCACGGCCTGGGTCAGGGTCACGTCGAAGTCGTTGAAGCTGTAGAGCTCGCGCACGGTGGCCGGCAGGCCGGAGCCCGTCACCTGGGCTTCCTCAGCGGTGTAGTCATAGCTGGCATCATCGGAGAAGCTGCGCGCGCCGGCGGTCTGGACGGTGCCCGTGGCGCCGGTGAGGGCAATGCCGGCGGCGTCGCAGATTTCCAGGTAGCCGCCGGCGGCCAGCGTGAACGTGCCCGCCCCCGTGATGCGGGAGCAGTTGTCGCCAAAGGTGTACAAGGTGCCGCCGTCTTCCACCACCAGCGCCCCGCTCACGGCGATGTCGCCGAGGAGCGTGCCGAATCCGCCGTCTTTAATGGTGATGTTGCGGTAGAAGCCGGCCGGGATGTCCTGCACGTCGCTTATTTCCAGGTCCCTTTCGCTCGTGCTCAGCAGCACCGCGAGGTTGTCGGCATTCGCGTTGTTGCTAATCCCCGTGACGAGGTCGAGGCGGCCGTCGCCGTCGAGGTCGCTCGCCGCCACGCCGGTGGCAGCCCCGGCGCCAGTACCGCCAACCGTGTAAGCGGTGGCAGCCCCGAAGGCGCCCGCGCCGGTGCCCCGCAGGACCCGCACCTGGTTGGAGGAGCTGCTGGTTGACCCGGTCACGGCCAGGTCGGGCTTGCCATCGGCGTCAAAGTCGCCCACCGCCACGCTTAGAGCACCACCGGCGACCGGGTAGCTGACGGCCGCCCCGAAGTTACCCGTGCCCGTACCCGTGTTGCTCAGCAGTACCCCCACGCTACCAAAACTGGAGGCCACGGCCAGGTCGGGCTTGTTGTCGCCGTTGAAGTCACCTACCGCGACATCGTTGTTGTTGCTATCACCGACGCCGTAGAGGACGCGAAACCCAAAGCTACCCGTGCCCGTGTTCAGCAGCACGGCCACAGTGCTCCGGGAGGTGGCCACGGCCAGGTCGGGCTTGCTGTCGCCGTTGAAGTCGCCCACCGCCACGCCGCGGGGGAAAAGAAATGAAAAATCATCGCTCTCCCTAAGATTATAGGTGACGGCCGGCGCGAAGCTAACCGTGCCCGGGGCCGTGCCCGCACCCGTGTTGTTCAGCAGTACCGACATGGTACCACTACCGATACCGGAGACCACGGCCAGGTCGGGCTTGTTGTCGCCGTTGAAGTCGCCCACCGCCACGTCAGGACCGCCGGCTCCGTAGGTGACGGCCGCCCCGAACGTGCCCGGCATCGCGGCCGTACCCGTGTTCAGCAGTACCGACAAGCGGGGGGTACGGCCAGTCGTGGCCACGGCCAGGTCGAGCTTGCCGTCGCCGTTGAAGTCGCCCACCGCCACGCTACCGGGTCCCGCTCCGAGTATTGCGTAGTTCGTGGCCGGCCCGAAGCTGCCCGCGCCCAGGTTGAGCCGCACCGACAGCGCGGCGCTGGCCGCGACCACATTGAACGTGACCACGTCGGGCTTGCCGTCGTTGTTGAAGTCGCCCACGGCCACGTTTTGGGAAGAGAGCCCCGTCCCGTAGTTCACGGCCGGCGCGAAGGTGACGGTTTGCCCGAAGGCGGCCGGGGCCAGCCCCAGGCTCAGGGCCAGCATTACGGCCGGGCGGGCGCCGCCCGGCCGTAATGCAAAAGAGAAGAAGTGTTTCAACAGGAAATGGAAAAAAAGTATAGGGAAAAACCACGGATACCCCCGCTCAGCACCGCGTCGGCGCGCGGCCACACAAGCGGAACGGTAAAGGTAGCCGGCGGGCGGCCGATTAGTATATATAAATTATTTTATTGTACTGCACGGGCGGTGCTTCGTGCGTGGGGCGCCCGGGGCGCGGCCCGCTCGGGGCTTCGCCGCGTGTGGAACACGGCCGGGCCCCGCGGCCCAAAACCGACGACCCGCACAACCGGGCGGTTTCAGCAGCGCGAATGAGGACAGCTGCCTCCGTTCATAAAAACGGTCCGAAAAGTAAAAGCAGCGTTATTTTACTGCACGGCTAGTGGTGTCACCATCCCGCACAAGCGTGACAACATGTACCCCATTTTCCCTGAGATCAGGTGGGAGTCGCTGCCCGCTTTCTTTGATAACGAACGACGTGGTGTCGTAGTGCATGTACGTGAGCAGGGAGATGTTCTCCCGAACCACAAACGTGGTGTCCCGGGCATAGCGCCCAAATTCCACGTGTAGCCGGTGCGTCCCCTCACAGAGGCGAACCATGCGCGCAAAAGGTTCATCGCCGGTGATGTTCCGTGGAATCACCTGGGCGACGACCAGCGAATCGTCAATGACCAGCCGGACGGGCGCCAACGTGTCTTGATAGCTCCGGTTGGTGGCATAAAGGTGGACTTCGTGCGTAGGGGCCGTGCACGCCCTTTCCTTAGTGGGCGCAGAGGAGCAGCTTGCTATCAAGAGGCTGCCAATCAGCAGCGCACACGTCGGCGCAAAAGGCATGTATTTCACAGACGGCACGAAGGCAAAGAATAACGATGTGGCTCTGTTCAGAAAAACGGTCCGAATCGCAAAACGAGTGTTACTGCCCGTTTACCTTTCGGCTGAACTACCCAAAGAACGTGCTTTATGCAGTGGGAACCCGTGGCACTCGAAGCCCTATATGATGAGATTCTGGCGGCCGAAGAAAAGATGCAGGGCGAGCTGTGGCGTTTCTGGCAACTGATTCAAATCTTCCCTGAAAAGTGGCAGCAAACGCCCTACGGCGACGAAGGAGGCGGGTTCTGGGTTGTGGCCGTAATGGGGAAGCAAATCATCTGGTACAATGACATTGAGGAAGGATTCAATCGTTCGTCCTACGAACAGTACGGGACCTTCCACGAGTATTGGTGCAACCAAGACGAGCTCGTGTGGCCCGTACAAGCCTTGCTTACCGAAATCAAATTGGGGGGAGGCGGGTTTGCTCAGGCGGGCCCCCCGCAAAACATTGACGAGTAAACGGGCGCGAAGCTGGGCAACCAGCAGTTTGCTAAAACGGTCCGAAGGTAAACGCGGCCATTCAGTTGAAGGAGAGTAATATTTGACCCGACAACGCTTACCCACTTTCTTACATGAGCAGCTCCTTTCGCCGTTTCACTTGGCTGCTTGCCCTCGGTTTCCTCAGCACTGGGATTCCTTTCCGCGAAGCAAACGCGCAATCCCGGCAGGTTCAACACCTCCGCGTGTACGCGCACGGGCTGACCAAATTCATCCGGTTTCCCATCGATTCGGTGAGCATCGTCGCCTCCCCCCGGGTGGAAGCCACGGTGCGTCGTCCCCAGTCCTTTCTGCGGGCTCTCGACCGGACCCTCGCGCGCCGTGCCGCCCCAGTGGGCCGCGAATTCGGCCATGATTTCGTCCGGCTTCTGTACCTGCTCACCTACGCCGACGGGCGCACGGCGCGCCTGCAAATGGACCGGGCGGGGACTATTTTGTGGGAAAAGAAACTCTATGTAGCGGATTCGGCCACCATAGGGCTACTCTTGTCGCCCCTTACGCGGAAGCAACGAGCAGCCGTCGCGCCCCAGCCGCGTAAACGCCCCCCACGCATCGCCGCACGGCCAGATTAGCGGGCACCGCTGCGAGCCTTGGCCGAAGGAAACAGCAACTAGGTTATCCCTTGTTTACAAAAACGGTCGTGGCTGTTGCAGAACTCCCACGAAACGCCTTTTAAACCGATAAGGCCCATGCTGGAGCGCCAAAAAGGCTGAAAAAGGCCTATTCTCGACGAGGTTGTGCGTACTGTCGCCTAAAGGGGAGTCTCTCCAAGCGTTCTGCAACAGCCACGGTCCGAATAGTAAAACGAGGGTTATAGTCAGTTGTACTTGGGCATTTCACGGAATTGAGCATCCCTCACATATCGAAGGTGAGGAAGTAATCCTTGCCATTTTTCTGGTCCCGCCATAAGTACCAGCGCAGGTCCTGTTGCTGGCGACTGTGTGGTTTTTCTCTGGCCATCACTGCTTTGTTCCACCACCACACATCGGTTGCAAATCCACCCAACGCAAAGTCAACGATGCTAGAATCGGGCGTCAGCTGCAAGTGGCGAATGATGGCGTGGTGGGTGGCCGTATCGCACGTAAAAACAAAGGAATAGGAGGCATCAATGCCCATCTCGTCCGCGTTGCAGTACAGGTGCTTCACGTCGGCAGCAGGCGCGATGCCGACGAACTCCTTGAACCGCCGCTTGTTGCTTTCGGTATCCGGGCGCGTGGCGTCGAATTGGGGAAAGAGGCGGTCTTTCGTGTCGAAGTAGTATTGGTCAACGGATTGGCGCAGTTGCTGGCGTTTGTTCTTGGCTTTTTGGCAAGAAACGCAGCCGAAAAGGCTTGCCATTAAACCCACGTGAATCAGTAAACGAAGCCCTTTCATGCCGGCAAGGTATAGCAGTAACCAAGTTTACGAAAAGGGACGGAAGGTAAACGAGAGAATTGCCTTGGATTTAGACCTTGGATTGTTCGACCCGTTAGATTTCCTCAAGGACTTTTAATAGCTTTTCGTACTCCGGCAAGTAGAAACCATTCGCCAGCCATTCGTAGTGCTTCCGGTAGCGTTGCTGAAGCTGGGTATACGCGGGAGAATCGACCAACTTGGCTAAAATCATTCCGACGTTGCCTTCGTATTTCAGTCCCGAAAACAAGCCCGTGCCCGGTGCAGCATTTACCGCTTGTTCCAGAACCGGAATCGCGTGGTAGCGCGCAAAGAAAGGCTGCGCCTGGTCCTCAAACAGCCCCTTCATCCACTCCAAACAAGGGGCAACATCGGCAGCCGTGCACAGCGTCGCGCAGCTCGTTTGTCCGTTGGTGAGCAAGTTTTCCAACGGAATGCCAATGGTGGGCGTGCTGCGGTGGTACTTGGGCTCAAAGTACGATGCTTGGTGGTAAATCTGCTCAACGCGGTGAAGGCGAATCAAGAACCCTGCTTTGATTTCCCACCCCGGATTTTGCCACAGAAACACCAACTGCACTTTGTTCCACCCGTCGGGGGTGCGTTGCGTGAACTCGGCCTGTGCCCGGTTGAGCACAAAGCCGAAAGGAAGCAGGTCAGCCGCTACGGCAGTTAGCAAGGCATTGCGCAAGTCTCGACTGGTCATAAAAAGGCCGGGGGTGAGTGCCGGCAAGGTACGTTCACAGGAAATACACCTCGTCTTGATGCGTTCACGTTAACGGTCCGAATCGCAAAAGGAGGGTTTCGAAAGCCTATGGGTTCAGCACGATGATTTTTTGCACGGGGTTCTCCGTTCTAAAAACGTATTTATTGCCAATTTTCAGGTTGCCCACGATGTCGCTAATTAAGTTGCCGTCGTAGGCGCGAAGTCGTTGCTTCGAAAGAATCAGCGTGTATTTGTAAAATGTGCTGTCGTTCGCGTAGAGCAAGCAATAGCCTTGGTAGTCGGTGCCCTGTTTGGCTAAATCGGCGTTTCGTTCGTAGCCGAACCCCCGCTCAAACACCAATTCTTTAAGCGTGTCGCCCCGCACGGCAAAGGGGGAAAAGGCACTTCGGGCGGCTTGTTGCCCTAATCGTTCGCTTTCCGCCCGGTTGTCTCCCTCGCGGTCGAAACGCGCAAACGTGAGCACCTCGTAGCCCCCCTGGTTCTTACCCGGAGCAATGACGAGGGTTTGGCCCTGCACCGTATCCCGCCAATCCGGGGGCAGGGCAATGAACTCGTCTCCATCTTGAAACCCCTTCCAGTCAGCGAGCGCGGCGCTGTTTTCTCTTTCAAAAGAATAGGACGTGACCTCAATCGTATCGGTTAGGGTCGAAGCTTGACTAAAGCGGGCGTTTTGTTCGGCGTTTGGCTGGCAATGAATCAGCCCCAATGTCCCCACGAGGAAGAATGCAAGTCGGTGCGGGAGGAAGCTTTTCAATTAAATGGCGTATGCCCTTGACGGAAACGACCGCGCCGGGGGAAAGAAAGGAGGCAATTTAGGCCCCTGCTCTGGTTTGTGCGACCTGCGCGGCCTGTTCACTTAAACGGTGCTTATAGTAAACATAGCTCACCACCAACGCCCAAAATACGACAACAAAAAAGCCCGACACGTTAACGTGTCGGGCTCTTTGATTTCTTAAGCCGAAGATTAAGCTGCGGCCTTCTCGCCGTTCTCACGGTCGTCAATAGCATTGCGCAGCTTGGCGATGGCCTGCACGGCGCGCTCCTCGTCGAGGCGGTTGATGTTGAGCAACATTTTGGTCTTCTCAGGGCGGGTAATCACCGGGTGGTTCAGCAAGCGGATGATTTCCTCTTTCTGCGAAGCCGTGGCGTATTGCACTGGAGCAGCTTGCTCGGCTGCCACAGCCGGCACCTCCGAAGGCACCACCTGCATGGCCGGCACGGCCTGAGCTACGGCCGCTGGTGCCGTTACCGCCTGCGTATTGGTATTGTAGTCCATTTCTTCAGCAGGGGTGGGCTCGTAGCCAGCGGCGCGGATAATCCAGGCCAGGCAGTTGCGATACGCCTTGCCGATGGCCCGGGTCTGGGCCATGCTCATGATGGCAAACTCCTGGTAGAACTTCTTGCCGCTCTCCTTATTCGAGCACACGGCGAAGCCCGCGCCTACAGTCACCTGATGACGGATGTCAAACAGCGTCACTTTGGCTTGGTATTTCATTTCCTCGGGGCTGCTCACGTTGATGACGTGCTCCACAATAGGCACAATGCCCAGGCGCGAACCAGCGTACTGCCAGCCTTCCACGTTCACGAACTCCTTGCCCTGCACGTTGGTGGTGAGCTTGTTGTCCTTGATGAACTTGGCGAGGTCCTTCGCCAGGTCCAGCGTTTCATCGGAGCGGCTGATGTCGTAGCTCTCGATTTTCACTTTTTTGGTAATGTCCTTGGTGGTTTTGGTGGCCTCGTTCATGGCTGTGTTCTTTAGTAATGTGTCCAACTGATGTTCGTATGTATAACCTAAAGATAGAAAATAACGTGCCAAAAAAGCCAGAATTTTTAGTAAATTTTATTATTGTTAATCAGTGAGTTATCAGTAATAGTAAAAAATAGTAAAGCTAATGAGGTTGGGAATGATGATTGCTAGGCGCAAAACATTGACAGTGCTCAATTAGTGCCGTCATAAATCAGGTAATTGCATCGGGCTTGACAATCACGCCTAAGCCCATAAATCATCCGTCCTACACATCCGTCGTCCGCCCAGCCATAGCAGCTATCCCGCGCCATCTGTCATGCTGAGCCTGCGAAGCATCTTCTCACGTCTGAATCGTTCCGCGGTGAGAAGATGCTTCGCAGGCTCAGCATGACAGGCACCCCAGGATGCCAGATGCCCCAGCATGACAGGCGCCCAGGACGCCAGGCTGCTCCACACCACAGCCGAATGCGGAACGATGAGCTGGCATTGCAATCATAGCCAAAAAGCAGAAAGCCGAAGCATCTCCTGATGCTTCGGCTTTAATCAGTAATCTTTTGGATGCACTGCTGACGAAAAATCCGCAGTTGCCGGGGGCTAGCCGCCTTCTACAATGTGGCCGTCGCGCATCACAATCTTGCGGTCGGCCATTTCGGCCAGTTGGTCGTTGTGCGTCACGATAACGAAGGTCTGGCCCAGCTCTTTGCGCAGCAGGAAGAAAATCTGGTGCAGCTCCTGGGCGTTTTTGGTGTCGAGGTTGCCGCTGGGCTCGTCGGCGAAGATGATTTCGGGCGAATTGATGAGGGCGCGGGCCACGGACACGCGCTGCTGCTCGCCGCCGCTCATTTCGCTGGGCTTGTGGTCGGCGCGGAATTCCATGTTCAGCATGCCGAGGAGTTCGCGGGCTCGCACGCGCACTTCTTTTTCGGAGCGCCCGGCCAGGTAGGCGGGCAGGCACACGTTTTCGAGGGCCGTGAACTCGGGCAGTAGGTTGTGAAACTGGAAGATGAAGCCGATGTGACGGTTTCGGAACCGGGCCAAGTCGTTGCGCCCCAGAGAGCTGACGGATTCGCCATCAAATAACACCTCGCCCGAATCGGGGTTGTCCAGGGTGCCGAGGATGTGCAGCAGCGTGCTTTTTCCGGCGCCCGACGAGCCCACGATGCTAACGATTTCCGACTTTTCAATCGTTAAATCGATGCCCTTGAGCACGTTCAAGGAGTTGTAGCTCTTATGAATGTTGATAGCTTGCAGCAACGGCGGGCAACGATAAGCGTGAATGATGCGGTAGTGGCAAAGCTACGCACAATCCGGGCGGAGCAAAGCCGGACGGTATACGCCTTACAAACCGCCCGACGTAAAACACATTTTGCCAGTGACTGAAATTTTCCTCATGCCTCAACCTTTGTTTTCGTGGCGTCGCGGGTGGCCGCTGGTTTTGCTGGGTTTGGTGTCGCTGCTGGCGTTCTGGGGGCTTTCCTACTCGCAAGAGCAACGTCGTGAACCCAACCTCACACCCCAAGAAACAACTGCCGGATTGCCTCTGGCTCCAAATGACTTTCAGAAAAGAAACCCCACAGCATTCGATAGCACCCGGCTGCGCGGCGTGAGCTGGGTGGGCGGTGACTCGGCTACCGCCGCCGAAATGGAACCGTTGCGCAAAGCCCACGTCACGTGGATAGCCCAAATGCCCTTTGGCTGGCAGGCGGGCGCGGCCGAGCCGCTTATTCGGGTGCGCACCGAGCGGCGCCCCAGCCGCGGCGGCTATTGGGGCGAAAGCGACGCTGGCCTGCTGCACACCGCGCAACTGGCCCACCAGCACGGCATCCGTACGCTTCTGAAACCACACCTGTGGGTGCGCGGCAATGGCACCTGGCCCGGCGACATCAACATGACCAGCGAGAAAGATTGGGATACGTGGTTTGCCAGCTATGCCAGCTACATACTGCACTACGCCGAGGTGGCGGAGAAAGGGCATTTCGACGGCCTTTGCATTGGCACTGAGCTGCTGCACGCCACCGAGCCGGCGCACGACAAAGCCTGGCGCCGCCTCATCCGGCAGATTCGGCGGGTGTACCACGGCCCGCTCACCTACGCCGCCAACTGGAGCGGCGAATACCAGCAAGTCACATTTTGGGACGCGCTGGACTACGTGGGCATCCAAGCCTATTTCCCCTTGAGCACCACTAACGCCCCTTCCCTGGAGGCCCTCATGCTCGGCTGGCAGCCGCATTTGCGTGAACTCGCATTGTGGCAGAAAAAAATCAAAAAGCCCATCGTATTCACCGAAGTAGGCTACAAAACCACCCCCGATGCGGCTATTCGGCCGTGGGAGTGGCCGGAGCGCACGGCCACCGTTGCCACGCCCGACGAAACCACCCAGGCCCGCTGCTACGAGGCCCTGTTCCGAGCCTGTTGGGGCTTGCCGTGGCTAAAAGGCATGTTTATCTGGAAGTGGTACCCCGGCTTGG
The DNA here is from genome assembly GCF_015694725.1 of Hymenobacter jeongseonensis. GTDB lineage: Bacteria > Bacteroidota > Bacteroidia > Cytophagales > Hymenobacteraceae > Hymenobacter > Hymenobacter jeongseonensis. Next base: position 11,358 of record NZ_JADQDQ010000004.1, read on the forward strand.
CACCCGATGGACCCGGCCGCCGGCACGCCGATTTTACGCCCCAGCACAAACCAGCCGAAGCGGTATTGGCGCGGTGGTATGGGCAATGACGGGCTAAGCCGTACTTTCGTGCCACCAACCGAAGGTAAGCGTAGCTAAACCCACCCCTTTACCAACCTTATGAACATTCACGAATACCAGGGTAAGGAAATCCTGAAAAAATACGGTGTCCGTATCCAAGAAGGCATTGTGGCCGATACGCCCGAGGAAGCCGTGGCCGCCGCCGAAAAACTGACTGCTGAAACCGGCACCAGCTGGTACGTTATCAAGGCGCAAATCCACGCCGGCGGACGGGGCAAAGGGGGCGGGGTGAAGCTCGCCAAAGGCATTGACAAGGTGAAGGACATTGCCACCGACATCATTGGCATGCAGCTCATTACCAAGCAAACCGGCCCCGAAGGCCGCAAAGTGCACAAGGTATTGGTAGCTCAGGACGTGTACTACCCCGGCGTTTCGGAGCCGAAGGAATACTACATGAGCGTGCTGCTGGACCGCGCCACCGGCAAAAACGTCATCATCTACACCACCGAAGGCGGCATGGACATTGAGGAGGTAGCCGAGGCGCATCCCGAGAAAATCCACCGCGAGCACATCGACCCCGCCGTGGGCTTGCAGGGCTTCCAGGCCCGCAAAATTGCCTTCAACCTCGGCCTCGAGGGCGACGCGCAAAAGGAAATGGTGAAGTTCGTGACGGCCCTGTACAAAGCCTACGACGAAACCGACAGCGCCATGTTCGAAATCAACCCCGTGTTGAAAACCTCGGACAACAAGATTTTGGCCGTTGACGCCAAGGTGACGCTGGACGAAAACGCCCTCTACCGCCACAAGGATTTCGTGGCCCTGCGCGACTTCAACGAGGAAGACCCCTTGGAAGTAGAAGCCAGCCAGAACAACCTGAACTACGTGAAGCTCGACGGCAACGTGGGCTGCATGGTGAACGGCGCCGGCCTGGCCATGGCCACCATGGACATCATCAAGCTGAGCGGCGGCGAGCCGGCCAACTTCCTCGACGTAGGGGGTGGAGCCAACGCCCAGACCGTAGAAGCCGGCTTCCGCATCATCCTGAAGGACCCGAACGTGAAGGCCATTCTCATCAACATTTTCGGCGGCATCGTGCGTTGCGACCGGGTTGCGAATGGCGTAGTTGAGGCTTACAAAGCCATCGGCGACATCCGCGTGCCCATCATCGTGCGCCTGCAAGGCACCAACGCCGAAGAAGGCGCCCGCATCATCGACGAAAGCGGCCTGAAAGTATCCTCGGCCGTGTTGCTGAAGGATGCCGCCGCCCGCGTGAAAGAAGTGCTGGCTACGGCTTAATTGCTCGTTAATAGTTGTAAAAAAGGCCCGCCTGATTATCAGGCGGGCCTTTTTTGTTAGCGGGGCTGTTAGCGGGACTGTTAGCTGCTGGGGAGCAAATCCAACCTATTTGTGCTCGGCAACGCCAATGTTTTCTTCGGCCTCTACCGGTACGGGCTTGCCCATCACGCGCAGCTCGACTTCCATGTTGCCGCGGGTGCCCACCGAATAAGGGCATATTTTGTGGGCCTGGCGCACCATATCAATGGTTTTGGCCTCGTCGAACTTCTTCAGGTCGACGTCGAGGATGGCACTCAGCCCGTAGCCTTCGCCTTCCTGAAACAAGGTAACGGAGCACTTTACCGAGCTTTCGTTATCGAGCCGGTCGCCAGCCTTTTGGGCAATGACGAGCAGGGCCTGCTGGAAGCACGAGGCATATCCGGCGGCAAATAGCTCTTCGGGATTGGTAGCGCCTTTCTTGCCGCCCAGCCCTTCGGGAACCGACATATCCAGGTCGATGATGCCCGTGGCCGAGCGAACGTGGCCACTGCGGCCACCAACGGCCGAGGCGTCGGCCGTGTACAGATTCTTTTTCATAAAAAGGACGTGGGAATTAGATGGTTTTACCTCAAAAGCACTGTTGGCTTAACTGCTTTCGGGCCGGTTGGGTTGTGCGCGCGGCAGCGAAAAGCGGAGGAATTGTGCCACGGATTTGGTCCGCCTCGCTTTTGAGGCTACTTTTGCACTCCTATCCAGACCCGGCCGCGTCGTACAACGGATAGTATGAGAGTTTCCGAAGCTCTTGATTTAGGTTCGATTCCTAACGCGGCCACTAAAAAATCCCCTCTGATTATTTCAGAGGGGATTTTTATTTGTCAGGGTACATGGCTAGTGCCTTGACCTCGCGAAACACAGCAACTTTACAAAATGGAATTCCAGAAAAAGAAATACACGTTCCGCGGCATGGACGGCTTTGCGGGCTTCCGCCACGGGCAGGAATACGAGCTGGACCTGGCCATGTCCGAGGCCACGGACGAACAGCCCGCCGAGGTCGTTGTCATCAACCCCGTATCGCAGCTCTATAGCTATTTCAGCAAGCAGGCGTTCACGGAAACCTGGAAAAAAGAGAAGTAGCGCGCTTTGCAGGCCGCCTGACTATCCATAAGTGTAAGAGCCTATCCGAAAAACAATTTGACCGTCCTGCTGAGCGCAGTCGAAGCATCTCTCCCGCTTCGTAAGAACCGTTCAACAAAGCGGGAGAGATGCTTCGACAAGCTCAGCATGACCTATCAAATTTCTAAACATTCGGTATGGGGATGGGCAAACCCGTTTGGGTAGCGGTGCTATTTCTTATTGCCCGCCACGGCTTGAAAGCGGGCAAGCGGCGGCCCCAGGGTATCGGCCGAGTACAAACTGAGGGCATTGCCGCTAATGCGGTAGTGCTGCACCTTGTTGAGGGCCTGGAGGAAGTTGCCTTCGGCGGCGAGGTCTGGGCAGGCACTGCGGGTGGTGGCCAGCGGACCCAGGCGGAGCTGGCCCACGGCGGGCGCCGTATACGGGCCCGAAAACCGGTTGCAACCGGCGCGGCCCTCCACGCGGGCCCGGTCTTCGTCCAGTAGCAAATACGGCGTTTGCTCCATGGCAGGAGCGGCCTGGCCGTCTAGCTCGCGTAGCTCCCACCGCACGTCGCGTAGGGGCGACGCCGTCGGGGCGGTGTTGTCAACGGCCGCAACTACAGGGCCGCCGGTGGGGCGTTCGGCGATGTCGTAGCTGCACGCGGCGGGCACCAGCAGGAGCAGGGCAGCTATCGAACGAAGGGAGTAAGGAAACGGCATGGCAGTGAGCAGTAAGGTGGTTTTCTGACTCGTTTACGCAGCCAAACGGGTTTGGTAACGGCAGGACGGATGACAACTTTCCCGCCCCTACGCCTTCCGCACGCTACTCGGCGAGCAAGCCAGTGTCATCCTTCAGCCCAACCCCCGAGAGTTGGCGGCGCAGGGCTTGCTGAATTAGAAAAAGCAGCTTGCCGGCCGCCAGGTGATAAGGCAGGCCTTCGGGCCGAATGTTGGAAACGCAGTTGCGGGCCTCGTCGGTGAGGCCGGGGCGCGGGCCGTAGGTGAAGTAGGCGCCTAGGCTGTGGGGCGCACTGAGCCCCGGCCGCTCCCCGATGAGCAGGAGCGTAAGCCGTGCCCCGAGCCGCTGGCCGATGGCGTCGCCGAGGGCCACGCGGGCTTGCTCGGCCAGCGTAATCGGGGCCAAGCGAAAGCCCGCTTGATGCAACTGGGGCACCAGTAGCTGCAGCAGGGGCAGGGCGTGCTCGTTGATGGCCGTGGCCGATAATCCATCGGCTAGAATGATGGCGACGTCCGTTTCTTGCTCGGCCAAGCCTGCCAGCAAGGTTTCGGATTCCTCGTCCAGCTGCCGGCCCCAGTCCGGCCGCTGCAAATACTCCTGGCGGTTCCGGGCCCGGCTGCGCACTTGCAGCACGGGCAACTGAAGCTTTTCCAGCTCAGCCAGCAGCTCTTGGGTTGCCAGCGTCGAGTATACTGCATCGCGGGCGTGAGCATGCGCCAGCTTAAACGCCAACGCCTCCCGCAGCGGCACGCTGGTGCCGGTGCGGCCCAGGGCAATGCGGGCAGCCGTAAAGGCTTTCAGCGACTCCCAGGGGTCGGGTGCTGGTGCGGCGGCAGGCAGTGGATTGGGCAAGTCGGTCATGAGCAATACGCGGTAGTTTGGTTCGGTTAGCGCAGGGCGGCTGGCAGCCGACCCAGCAGCTGGGCAGAGGCCGAAGCCGGCAACAGCTGTCCCTGGGCGTTGAAAATGCCCTGCTGCTCCAGCCACGCCTCAAACTCGGGCGCGGGCCGCAGCCCCAGCACGCGCCGCAGATACAAGGCATCGTGAAAAGAAGTGGACTGATAGCTGAGCATGATGTCGTCGGCGCCGGGCACGCCCATGATGAAGTTGCAGCCGGCCACGCCGAGCAGGGTGAGCAGCGTGTCCATGTCGTCCTGGTCGGCTTCGGCGTGGTTGGTATAGCACACGTCCATGCCCATGGGCAGGCCCAGGAGCTTGCCGCAGAAATGGTCTTCCAGCGCCGCCCGGATGATTTGCTTGCCGTCATACAAGTATTCCGGGCCGATGAAGCCCACCACCGAGTTGACCAGCAGCGGGTCGAACCGGCGGGCCACGGCGTAGGCTCGGGCCTCGCAAGTTTGCTGGTCGAGGCCGTGGTGGGCATTGGCCGACAGGGCGCTGCCCTGACCGGTTTCGAAGTACATCACCTGCTGGCCCACGGTGCCCCGGTTGAGGGCGCGCGTGCCTTCCCACGCCTCTTGCAGCAGGCCCAGGTTGATGCCAAAGCTGCTATTGGCGGCCTCGGTGCCGGCAATGGACTGGAACGCCAAATCAACGGGCGCGCTCCGGTTGAGGAGCTCCAGCGTGGTGGTGACGTGGCACAGCACGCACGACTGCGTGGGAATGGCGTATTGCTCGCACACGGCGTCCAGCATGTTCAGCAGCTGATGCACCGTGTGCGGGTTGTCGGTGGCAGGATTGATGCCCAGCACCGCATCGCCGCTTCCGTAAAGCAGGCCATCGACGAGGCTGGCGGCAATGCCGCGCAGGTCGTCGGTGGGGTGGTTGGGCTGCAGGCGGGTGGCCAGGTGCCCGCGCAGCCCCAGCGTGTTGCGGAAGCGCGTGACCACTTCGCAGCGGCGGGCCACGGCAATCAGCTCCTGGTTGCGCATGAGCTTCGACACGGCCGCCACCATTTCCGGCGTCAGGCCGGGGGCCAGGGCTTGCAGGGCGGGGGCGTCGGCCTCGTCGGAAAGCAGCCAGTCGCGCAGCTGCCCCACCGTGAAATGGCTGATGGGGGCAAATGCCGCCGCGTCGTGCGTATCGATTATGAGGCGGGTTACTTCGTCCTGCTCGTAGGGCACGAGGGCCTCGTGCAGGAAGTCGCGCAAGGGCACATCGGCCAGGGCTAGCTGGGCCGCTACCCGTTCTTCGTAGGTAGCGGCGGCCACGCCGGCCAGCACATCGCCGGAGCGCAGCGGCGAGGCCCGCGCCAGCAGCGTCTTCAGGTCATCGAACGTGTAGGCGTGGTGGCGAATGACGTAGCGGTAGGCCATGGCAACGGACAGGGAAAGTGTGGGAGAAGATACTGCCCGCCCGCCAATCACCTGCTTTCTGCGCGGGTGATTTCAGAAAAAAGCCAGGGCCTGGCAGTAGATGCCCACCCCGGCGAGGACGTGCCGAGAAGCGGATTTGCCGGCCAAAGTCGTGCGGGTTTCACCCTTCCGGCACGCTTCGTCGTATAGAGGCTTCCAAGTTTCTAACTATTTCTTTTACCCATTTTTTGAATCATGAACATCAAACCATTCTTCGCTACCCTCGCCCTCACCGTGGCCTTCACCGCTCCCGTTTTCGCTCAAGACAGCATGAAAACCAAGAGCGACGACGAGAAGACCAAAACCAAGGCCGACGGCACGACGACCAAGACCAAGATGGCCGACGACGGCAAGATGAAGGTCAAAGGCAAGTCGGATGCGGGCGATAAGATGAAAGCCAAGACCAAGCCCCGCAAGGGCGACATGAAAGCTGCCGACAATGGCATGAGCACCAGCACCGCGGCCACTGCCACGGGAGCCGGCGTAATGGTGGGCGGCGCCATGATGACCCCCGATAAAGACATCGTGGACAACGCCGCTGGCAGCGCCGACCACACCACGCTGGTAGCTGCCGTGAAAGCCGCTGGCTTGGTAGAAACCCTCAAAAGCGCCGGTCCTTTCACCGTATTCGCTCCTTCCAACGCAGCCTTTGACAAGCTGCCCGCGGGCACCGTCAATTCCTTGGTGACCCCGGAGATGAAGCCCACGCTCACCAAAATCCTGACCTACCACGTGGTACCCGGCAGCCTCACCGCCGCTAACCTCACCGATGGTCAGGTCCTCACCACCGTGCAAGGCGAAAAGCTGACGGTGATGAAAAGCGCCACCGGCGTCATGATTAAAGATGCCAAAGGCGGCATGGCCACCGTTACCACGGCCGACGTTATTTCCAAAAACGGCGTAACCCACGTAATTGACACGGTGCTGATGCCCGCTCAATAGTCAACTGAACAAGTAGCTGAATTGGCGGCTTCAAGCCCGCACTGCACCCGCTACTCGTCATAAAAAAAACACCCTTCAGCTGGCTGAAGGGTGTTTTTTTTTAGTACAAGCGCCGGCCGGGTGCTTTTATTCAACCAGAAGGCGGCGGCCCACCGTCCGGCCGTCGGCCAAGGTCAGGCGCACGGTGTAAACCCCGGCTGGCAAATATGGCAGCGCAAGCGTGGCTTGGCCGGCCTGCGCGGCGGGCTGCTCCCACACGCTACGCCCCACAGCATCGAGCACGGCAGCGCGGGCAAACGCCGGCCCGGCAATGGTGACTGTGCCACGGGTCGGGTTGGGGAACAAGCTGTAGGCTGCGGCCAGCTTGGCCGCGGTGGTGGCCGTAACCACGTTGTTGGTCATCACCGGCCGCATCATCAAGGCGCCACGCCGCACGGCGCCGCGCGGCACGAAGCTCACGGTGTCCCAGGCGCCGGTGTTGTCGCGCCGCCAGAGGCGAGCGGGCGGAAAGGTGTTATTCAAATCGAGGCCGTAGTGCAGGTCACGGCCTTGCGAAGGCTGGGAGTAGCCCACGTAAAAAGTGCCCGACACCGGAACCGGCTGGTCGAAGGTGATTTCATAGTACGGCGAGCCCGCTGGCAACGGGTTGGGCATGGTCACAGTTTTGGTGGCCACCGGGCTGTCGGCGGGCCTGCCGTTCTGGTCGTTCCACACGTTGATGGTAACAGGCCGGTTGGCGCGGTCCGACGCCGTGAAAACCGGGTAGAGACGCAACGCCCGCACGTTGTCAGGTTGGTTGAGGTCGAACCGATAAGCGAAAGCCGACGCGACCCCGGTTGAGTAAGGCACCAGCTGCACGATGTTTTCGGCCGAGCCATCGTCGTAGGCATAATAATTACTGAGTTCTACGTCGCGAAAAATGGTGTCGTTGGGTTGCGTGCGCGGGTTGGTTTCCTGGGCGTCGAGCACCAAAGTGTAGCGCAGGGTTTTTGTCGTCGGCGTCAGCGGAATGGCCACGCGGTTGGGGTGGCCCGTCACGCTGTCTTGGCGCGGATTGACCGGGAAGGCAATGGACCGACGCGCCCAGTTGCCCAGCACCGGGCTATTGGGCAGCTCCCGCACCGTGCCCGCTACGCTGATGGGAACGGGCAAATTGCCCGCGTTCAAATTGCTGAAATTGACGCCCATCCGGGGGGCTATTTCGCTGTTGGGCGGCGTGGCGGCGTTGAATTGCCATACCGGCATGGCCGTGTAGAGGCGCAGCGGGCTGCTCAGGCCGCCCGAAGGAATGCCGCCCCGGATGCCGGCGCTGGTGGCCACGTCCACAAAGGTGGTGTCTGCCAGCCCCCGGGCCCGGCCGCGGTCCAGCACCACGTAATCCACACTCCAGCCGTCGCTGTTGTCGGAACGGTTGCCGGTGGCTGCAAACAGAAACTGGAAGTTGGCGTGCAGGTACTTGGGTTGATTCAGGTCGATGACTTGCTGCCGAAACGCCGTGCGCTGGCCCGCGCTGGCCTCCTGCCACACCAGCTCCCACGCGCCGGTCACCGTTTTTACATACAGTTCCAAACGCACCCGGGTGTTGCCAATGTTCCGGTTGGGAACCCCGACAATGGTGCCGGCCTGCCAGGCAAAGCTCAGGTACACCTGCTCGTTTACCGTGAGGTTGCCCAGGTTGATGGGCTGCGAAAGCAACGAGTCGATGGCGCCGTACGAAGCGTTAACGCCGTCGCTGTAGCTCTGGCCAGTGGCCCGAAGGCCGTCGAGCGTGGCTGCCCCGCGGGTGAGCGGGTAAATAGCCAAGCGGTTGCTCACCAATGCGCCCCCGGTGGGTAGCCAGTTCTGGGCTTTGGGTGCCCCTTCGAGGGGAGTCGTAAAATCGTCGAAAAAGGGCAGTTCCACCGCAGCGGTCCGGCGCTGGACTTGTGCCCGCTCGCTCAGCGTTGGAGCATAAACGGCCCGGCTTGGGTCGGCGGAAAGTGGCTGCGAGGGAATCACTTGAGCCGAAGTGGCGCCGGCCACCAAAAACAGCGCTGGCAGCAGCAGGCCGCGATACATGCGGAAGAGTGTCATCATAGAATCAGGCTTTGGCAACCTAACGACGCGAGTGTTAAAAAAGGTGCGTAAACACCGAGCGGTGCCTGGTGTCCGGCACACTGGCCACCTAATTGGCCAACGCGCTCAAAGACCTCAGGCACCGCTCGGTGCAAACTGGTAACGAACTACCGGGCCACCCAGATATCCACCAGCTGGCCCATGCGAATGGTGGCGTCGGGGCCGGCCACGGGGCGCTGGCGCACCACGGTGCCGGGCGTTTGGCCGGCTTCGGCCGTTTGCTCGAACACTTCACCCTTTTGCAGGCCCTGCCCCACCAGCAGGGTAATGGCCTCATCTTCGGGCATATTGATGAGGTTGGGCACGGCAAAAGTTTGGTTGCCTTGGCCGTCGCCCACTACTAGGTCTACTTTGGTGCCCTTGGCGATGGGCGCGCCGGGCGCGATTTCCTTGCCGTTCACAAGCTGCTTGAGCACGGCATTCTGCGCCAGGTCCGGTACCAGCTGAATTTGGCCTACGACCAGGTCGTAGCTTTTGAGAATAAGCATGGCATTCTTCGAGGAGCCGTCGGTGAGCTTGGGCATCTTGATTACCGGCGGGTTTTTCATACTCACCTGCAGGTAAATTTTACGGCCTTCCTTCACCTTTTCGCCCGGCGCAGGGTCTTGCACCAGCACCGTAAAGGGCCGGATGCTGGGGCTGTAGCTCGAGTCGTCCACGAAGTACGCCAGGTTGCGCTCTTCGAGATAGTTCTCTAGGTCGGCCACGTTCATGCCCGTCACCTTCGGTACCGTAATGGTCTCGCCGTGGTGGGTGCTCATGGGCAGGTACACGTAGAAAAAGCCCAATACGAGCAACAAGCCAGCCACGGCAATAAGCACCAAGTGCTTAACAACGTCAAGTGGGGTATCAGCTTTTAAGAATGCCATTGGTCAAGTGGATAGCTATGTATTAGCCAATTAAAAAAATAAGGAACGTCAGGCCGAGCGACGCGAAGCAAAACGGTTAGGCGTTGATTTGAGCCCGTTCGACCCGCGCCTTGCCGAACTCCAGAATCCGGTCGATAAACTGGTAGGGCGTGTAGCCGGCCAGGGCCGTTTGGTGGAAAATGCAGGTAGCCGGCGTCATGCCGGGCAGGGAATTCACTTCGATAATCAACACCTCCACTTCGCCCTTGCTCCGCACGCGCACAAACGCGTCGATGCGGGCGTAGCCCTGAATGTCGAGCACTTCGGCCACGCGGCGCAGCACCGCTTTCACCTCGTTGGAGATGCGCTGGCGCTCGGCGGGGTCTACGTCGTAGCGGGCGGGGGTGATGTTCTGGCCTTCGCCGGCCAGGAACTTCTCCTCCAGGCTCAACACCTCGCCGGTGGCCAGGGCCTCGCTGGCTTCGAAAACCTCGATGTCGAATTGCCCATCTTCATCATACGAAGTGAGCAAACCGCCCGTCACTTCCAGGAAGTGTGCGGCCCCGTCGCGGCTGATGAGGGTTTCGACCAAGAAAGCATCCTTGCGCGGAAACTCCTCTTTAAAGCCCAAGTGCAGCACCTCGGCCGGGCCGGTCAGCAGGTCTTCCTCGGTTCGGAAAATCAGTTGGCTAAACGCTTCCAACTCGGCGCGGGTCTTGATTTTCTTCACGGCCGAAGAACAGCCGTCATCGGCCGGCTTGGCGATGAAGGGGTAGGGGAACTGCGTTTCGAGGGCGCGGTAGAAGCTTTCGGCGTCGGCCTGCCATTCCAGCTTGGTGGCCATGCGGTGCTCGGCCACCCGCAGGCCGGCTTCGCGCAGGCGCTTGTTGGTTTCAAACTTGTTGATGGTGACGCTGCTGCTGGCCACGCCCGAGCCGTTGTAGGGCAGGCCGAGTTTTTCCAGCTCCACTTGCAGGGCGCCGTCCTCGCCGGGCCGGCCGTGCAGGGCAATGAATACCTCGTCGGCCAGCTGGGCCAGCTCCTCGAAGGAAATGCGGCGCGGCTGGGCCAGCGCCTGGCCCGCGTAGGTGCTGGTGATGGTGCTGGCCTCGCGGCGAATGCGCTCCAGGATGGGGTGCGGGGCCTCACCGGCCTCGGCGTGCTCGATTTTCTCGCGGATGTCGTCGGCGTTGTCCTTCAGCATCACGTTCACGGGCAGCACGTAGAGGCGGTGCTCGTCGGCCGAGCCGGTGAGGAACACCGGCACCGGCGCGTACTTGGCCGAGGAGCTGAGCTTCTCAAAAATATTGCGGCCGCTTTCCACCGAAATGTGGCGCTCCGAAGAGTAGCCGCCCATAATCACGGCCACACGGATGCGCTCGGTGGCTTCATGCTGGCGGCCGGCCACGGCTTCGTCCAGCTTGGCGAGCAGCTGCGCCAACTTCACGGGGCGCAGGCCGGCCCGGCGCCGGGCCGCCAAAGATGTGCGAATAAGAAACGTGAGGAACTGCGACGGATTGAGCCCAATTTCGGCCGCCTGATGGAAGAAGAACGACGCCGGCAGCATGCCCGACGTAGTGTTCGGGTCGTTCAAAAACAGCTGGCCATCGTGGCCCACAAAGCCATCCAAACGGGCATACACCTGGAAGCCGAACGTGCGGAACATTTCCTCGCAGGCCTCGCGGATTTCCTGAATTTTCTCCTCGGGCAAATCGATGGGCGTGACTTTGCGGGCCAGGCCGGGCAGGTATTTCGAGCGGTAGTCGAACATCTCATCGCCCTTCACAATCTCCGTAGGCGGCAGCGCCAGGGGCAAGCCGTTCTGGTCTTCCACCACAATGCAGCTGAACTCGCGGCCGGCCACAAAGCTTTCCACCAGCACCTGGGTTTCGCCGTCCACGTTGGTCAGGCGCACTTTTTCGGTGCTGGCCAGCCGTTCGTTCAGGGCAAAAAGCAGCGTTTCGGGGTGGTAGATGGGCGTGGTTTCGTCGTCGAACACCACGGGCAGGCCGATGCCTTCGCGGATGTCGGTGAGGTGCTGCACCCAGGCCAGCTTGTCCTGCTCGCCCAGGCGCTGCCAGTCGGCGCGGGTCAGGGTTTTGCGGAACAGGCTGCGTTCGATGCCCGCTTCAAACTTGGCCAAGTCGTCGGTTTTGAGGATGCTGACGCCGATGCTGGAGCCCTGGCGGGGCGCCTTCAGCACCAACGGCAGGCCCAGCTCGCGCACCAGATAAGCGAGAGTGGCGGCGTGGTCGGTGGTGTCCCATTCTTCGGCCTTGATGAGGCGGAAGCTCGGCGTGGGCCGGCCCAGCGCGTGCAGCAGGTTTTTCTGCGCAATTTTATCAATACCAAACGCGGAGGGCAGAATGCCGGAGCCCGAGTACGGGATGCCCAGCCACTCCAGCATGCCCTGAATGGCGCCGTCTTCACCGCCCGGCCCGTGCAGGGCCAAAAACGCGAAGTCCATGAGCTGGGGCAATTGCTCGGCCTGCACCTGCCGGCCCACTTTGGCAATGGCCTCGAACCGCTCGTCGTGGCTCAGCTCGCCCAGGCTTTCGATATAAACCTGCAAGTGGTGCAGCGATGGCGGCTGCGACGACACCGGCGGGTAGAAATCCCGAATAGTGCCCTTATAGATAAACTGCCAGTCGAGCAGAATGAACTGCCCCAGGCTATCCACGAAGATGGGCACTGGCTGAAACAGCGCCTTATCTAAATTATCAAAGACGGTGCGGCCGCCGGCGAAAGAAATTTCCCGCTCGCGCGATGTGCCCCCGAAAAAAATGCCGATTTTCATAAGTACCGCAAAGGTAAGGGAGGTAATGGGGGAGTTGAACGAAAACTCCCCTCCTTACCAAGGAGGGGATGTTCGAGCCAAGGGCTCGAACGGGGGTGGTTGGGGCGGTGCAAGATACCCGGACGACACGGCCGCCAGTCGTTCAACGTCCCCAACCACCCCAGCGGGCGCGTCGCGCCCGCGTCCCCTCCTTGCCAAGGAGGGGAGTTGTCGTGCTACTTTGCAGCCTCAAACGCCCTTTCAAAACTCCTATGAACACCCTTGATACCTACAATTTCGCCGGCAAGCGCGCCGTGATGCGCGTCGATTTCAACGTGCCGCTCGACAAGGACCTGCACATCACCGACGACACCCGCATTCGAATGGCCACCCGCTCGGTGATGAAAATCCTGAACGACGGCGGCTCGGTGGTGCTGCTTTCGCACCTGGGCCGGCCCAAGGGCGGCTACGAAAAGAAGTTTTCGCTGGAAAGCCTCGTGGCGCGCCTCACCGATGAATACGGCCGCGAAGTACAGTTCGGCGGCGACGTGCTCGGCGACGAGGCCGCGCAGAAAGCCGCGGCTTTGCAGCCCGGCCAGGTGCTGCTGCTCGACAATGTGCGCTTCTATAAAGAAGAGGAAGGCGGCGACCCAGAATTTGCCGCCAAGCTGGCCAAGCTGGGCACCGTGTACGTGAACGACGCCTTCGGCACCGCGCACCGCGCCCACGCCTCCACGGCCGTGATGGCCAATTCGTTTGCCCCGCAGGACCGGGTGGGCGGCTACTTGCTGCAATCCGAAATCGACAACGCCAAGAAGGTGCTGGAGCACGCCGAGCGTCCCTTCACCGCCATCATGGGCGGCGCTAAGATTTCGGACAAGATTCTCATCATCGAAAAGCTGCTCGATAAGGTCGATAACCTGCTCATTGGCGGCGGCATGGCCTACACCTTTGCCGTGGCGCAGGGCGGGCACGTGGGCAGCTCGTTGCTGGAAGCCGACAAAGTGGACCTGGCCCGGCAGCTCATTCAGAAAGCCAAAGACAAGGGCGTGAACCTGCTGCTGCCCGAAGACTCGCTCATCGCCGACCGGTTTGCCAACGACGCCAACGTGGACGTGGCCGCCAATACCAGCATTCCCGACGGCTGGATGGGCCTAGACCTGGGCCCCGAAAGCCGCGAAGTCTTCGCCGCCGTCATCCGCGAGAGCAAAACCATTCTCTGGAACGGCCCCATGGGTGTGTTTGAAATGAGCAACTTCTCGCTCGGCACCGAGTACGTGGCCCGCGCCATTGCCGAAGCCACGGCAAACGGCGCCTACTCGCTCATCGGCGGCGGCGACTCGGCCGCAGCCGTGCAGCAATTGGGCTTTGGCGAGCAGGTGAGCTACATCAGCACCGGCGGCGGCGCGCTGCTGGAATACATGGAAGGCAAGGAGCTGCCCGGCGTGACGGCGCTGGGCTAGCAGCCTGGAAACCGGCTAGGTTTGCTGCAAGCCTAGCTGATTGTGCTGGATAGAAAAGTCCGCATGCTTCGGAGCGTATAGCCCGCTGAAGCATGCGGACTTTTGCATTCGTGCACCAAGACCCTAAGTCCAAATGCCATCGTGTCAGACGTTGGCGCTGCTGACCGTCATTATCCAAGGAAACGGTATTTTCTGGTTGACTTACAGGTTGTTGCGGGACTATGGGTTGGCCCTGGTTTGCTTCTCCAATAGCTGAAGCAGCTTGTCGGCGGCTTTCTCAATATCCATGTAGCCTTGCTGCGCGGCCCGCTGCTTGGCTGCCGTGAGGCCCTGGCGATGCACGGTCCGAAAGTCGCCGTAGGGGAATTTATAGCGGGCCTTGGTGTGCTCGCCTTTGCTCATGTCAAGGCCGAGGTGCCAATTGCTGTATACCTCGTATTCGTGCTCTTGCAGAAACGAGTTTTCTTCGGCTGCATCGGGATTTTGCTCGCCCCAATGGCCTGCGTTATTGTCTATTTCGCCGTTTTCGATGAGGCGTTTGGCGAAAGTAAAAGCATTGGGATTCAAGGAAGTGCTCATGGCAATGGGAATGAGTGTACTCCCCGCCTACGCGGCTTTGGGGCCGGGGTTCCGAGCGTCCAGCTTCCTGGTTTTTGAAAAAACACCTGTCGCGCGCCGGGCAAGAAAATAGCATCTCGGGGCGGACCTGGCAGAAAGCTACAGCTTGCCCTGCCGAATCAGCGCCCGGTACAAGCGCAGCAGCCGGGACTGCGACACGCCTAAGTAATACAGCACAACCAAGAGATAAAAAATGCCTTGCAGTCGGAAAATACCGTTTTCGCGGTACTTACGGGCCGAGGTGACGATGGTGGCCGGCAGCACCCGCAGTTGCGTGAGTTGCCGCAGCCGCCGGATTATTTCCTGGTCTTCCATCAAGAATAGCTCTTCACGGTAGCCACCTGCGTGCTCAAATACGGTTCGTTCAACAAACAAGCTCTGGTCTCCGAACCGGGCAATTGGTAGCTTGAAGCGGGTAAACCAGGCATTGGCTCGCAGGAACCAGTGCGGCTCGTCGAATGCCAGCCGGAAGCAGCCGCAGCCAAAATCTGCCGCCACCGCCTGCCGGATATCCGCTAGAAAGCCCGCTGGCGGCAACGAGTCGGCGTGCAGAAAATACAAGATGCTGCCGGCTGCGTGCTGGGCACCAAAGTTGAGCTGCGCGGCGCGCCCTTTGGTGGGGCACGCCAGCACGCGGGCCCCGCCGCGCTGGGCCAAGCTTATCGTGGCGTCGGTGCTGCAGCCGTCGGCCACAATAATTTCCACGTTTGCGTCCGTGGCCGTGCCGGCTTGGCGCAGGTGTTGCAACAGCGCCTCAATTCCCTCGGCTTCGTTGTAAGTCGGGATAATGATGCTCACCAGGGCCGGGGCAGTGGCGGCGGAAAACGACTTCATAACGCGCGCACATGAGATGACGCTCCGAAAACCCGCCGCCGCATTAATTCAAGTACGGCGACTCCAATTCCTGGCCCATGCCCTTGAGCGGCTCGGTGCTGCGCCGGCCGGTGAGGCGCGTGGACAGCGCCTGGGCCTCGCGGGCACTGAGCACGTCCAGCTCGCGCAGCCAAGCCAGCCGGCGTAGCTGGGGCTCGATAAAACCCAGGGGGTTGACTTGGCCGTACTCGTCGCGCAGATACGTTTTGGTACGGCGCTCCAGTTCCGCCACCAAGGCCCGGAACTGCTTGCGCTGCCAGGGCCGGCCGGCCAGCGTAACGGCCAGGTGAGCCGTTTGCAGCCGGAAGGTGCACCACTGCTGCTCGAAGCGCAGCCACATGGCCAAGGCATTGACGCCCAGAATGACCCACCACCAGTACAGCTGGCTGCCCGCTTCCCCGGTGGCCAGCCACTCGCGCCAGGGCGTGTAGCCCAAAAAGCCCAGCAGCAAGGCCGTGAGCAAGAGCTGATTGGTTGGAATGTGGCGGTGCTCGCTGGCTTTCACCGGAAGAATCTCCTCGTAGGGTACCTCGGTTTCGAGCGTGGCTACGCCTTGGGGGTTGCGCTTGCAGACATACAGGCTTTCGGCCCGCAACGCAATGTGCGTGGTGCCCAGAAAGAGTTGTTTTTGGTTGAAAATCATTCCGAAAATAGCGGCGGCAAGCCGGCGTGCGGCAGAAAAAATCAATGAATAAAGCCTGTCCTGCTACAGTTTTCGAAGCATGGGGCTAGCGTGATTTCACGCAGTAACTCGGCAGAAGAAGTGGCTTACCTGATTGGGCTTGGGGTGAAGCAAAGCACAAAAATAGCCACCATCACCCAGCCCAACACTTTGCGGCCGGCGCTCAGGGGCCGTTCATCCGGTGCAGGCGGGTGGTAGATGCCCGTGAAGCGGCCCAGCAGCAAGCCAAAAAACAACCAGCCGGGGTTGCCAACAATAGCGGGGGCGGCCACCGAAAAAGCCAGCTGGCCCGCCCAAATGCTCGCCGCCAGCAAGAGCCCCTGGCGCGGGGTGGGCATGACTCGCCAAAATATCAGCCCCATATACAAGGCGTAAACCGTGCCTCCGTAAAGCCAGGTCTGCCAGTCAGTTTGCAGGCTGAACAGGCCCAGGCCCGCGTAAAAAACGAAGCCCGCAAACAGCAGCACTGCCAGCCGGTTGAAGCGCCGGCGGCCCAGCAGGCCGTAGAGGATGTGGCCGCCATCGAGCTGGCCCATGGGCAGCAAGTTCAGGGCCGTGAAAAACAGGCTGAGCGCCCCGGCCAGCAGCACGGGGTAGTGGAGCAGCTCGTTGGGGTGGGGCAGCAGGCCCGGATTGGCAAACGTGGCTTCGAGAAACTGATAGAGCAGGGGCTTGGCAAGCGTAATGCCTGCCTGGCCAGGCGGATACACGTGGCGGGCATAATCAGCACCGTATTGGGCATACTCGGGGTGAATTTTGAACAAGTACTCCTCGAGGGGTGGCAACTTCACGAAGCCATAAATCAGCAGTGGCACCGCTGCCAGAAAGCCCGCCAGCGGCCCGGCCAGCCCAATGTCAAAAAACTCGCGCCGCGAAAAAATCCGCTCCTTGATGCGGATGATGGCCCCGAACGTGCCCAGCCCCATCGGGAAGGGAATGTAGTAGGGCAGCGAGGTGCGCACCCGGTTGCGCCGGGCCGTGAAATAATGCCCGAACTCGTGCACGGTCAGCACCCCCAAAAAAGGCAGCGCAAACCACAGCCCGCGCTGGACTTCCGCGTTTAGCGCCGCGCCGCGTAACGCGAACACATCGAGCGGCAGGAAGCCAATGTCGCCCCGCGTGAGCTGAATGCCCGCCAGCGTGGTGGTCACCAGCGTCACCAAAAACAGCAGGATGTGGACCGAGTAGGTATAGCTTTTGGAAGGTTCTGGGCGTTCGAACCGCCGAAACAGGTGGCGTGCCCGTTTTCGCTCGTGATTCATCCGGAAGGCGCCGGGTTTTGGCAGCGCACCGGGCTCGGGAGCGGGAACAAAATCGGGGTCAGGAACCGGCGGGGGCGTATTCTCGGGGAAAGGCACGGAGGGCTTCGGGCAGGGCAGTGGTGAGGGTGAGGGGCGGGGCCAAATGCAGCACCCGCAGCCCCAGGCGCCGGGCCGTGGCCACGTGCTGCGGGCTGTCTTCAATAAACAACACGTCTTCGGCTCGCCAGTTCATTTCGGCCAGGGCGTGCCGGAATATTTCCTCGCCGGGCTTGCGCAGGCCCACTTCCTGGGAATAAAATACCCGGTCGAGCACGTCGGCAATGCCGTGCCGGAAGCCGTATTGGGTGGCCAGCCGCTGGTTGATTTCGGCAATGTGCAGCGAGTTGGTGTTGCTGAGCAGGGCCGTTTGGTGGCCCTGCCTGCGCAACTCGCCGATGAGGGCAAGGCGCTCGGCCGGCACCTCCAGAAGCATGGCGTGCCAGGCAGCATCCAGTTCGGCATCGGTCGCATCGAGTTCGTACGACTCGCGCAGGCCGGCCCGGAATTCGGCGGGAGTAAGGTGGCCAGTTTCCAGCTTGTCAAACAACTCAGCCTGATGCGCTTGGGAGAATTCAATGGTGCTGCCGGCCCGGCTCAGCCGCCGCATGGCCGCCGGGGTAGCTGCATAATCAATGTCAATGATGACACCGCCAAAATCAAATAACAGATGAGGTAACATACGCTAACTTGTTTTTGAGTCCGCGAAGGTCGTACTTTTGTGGCGTTGGAGGGCCGGCAACGGCAAGGGTTGAGGTGAAAGATGACTGCCTCCGGCACCGGGCCTATAGCTCAATCGGTTAGAGCAGCTGACTCATAATCAGCAGGTCACTGGTTCGATTCCAGTTGGGCCCACTAAAATCCCCTGGCAGTAATGCCAGGGGATTCTTTATTTCTTTTTCAGAGGGGTTTGCGTGCTTTTAAAAGCAGCGTCAAATTTATCCCGAAGGGCACAGAAATCACATTCACGGGCGCCACCGGTACGAATGCTGGTCCAGAGCACGCATGGTGCAGAGCACGCCGTTGAGGTGGTCGCACTCGTGTTGCAGGAGCTCGGCCACGGCATCGTGCACGGTCCACACCTGCGGCTGCCAGTGCTCGTCGTGGTACCGGACCGTGACGGTAACGTGCCGCCGCACCTTCACCAGCAGGTTGGGAAAGCACATGCAGTCGTCCCACACTTCGAACTGGGCGGCGCTGCATTCGGTGAGCACGGGGTTGAGCAGCACCATGGGCCGGTCGAGGTTGAGGTACACCAGCCGCTTCATCACCCCGAGTTGCGGGGCTGCGATGCCGCGGCCGAAGTGGTACTTGGCCCGCACTTCGTTCATGACATTGTCTAGGTCGGCCACCCAGCCCGCTACCAAGGGCAGTTCTGCCTCCGTTACCGGGGCGCATGCTTCATACAGGCGCGGGTCGCCGAGCAATAGCAGGTCAGCCAGAGTTTTCATCGGCACAGCAGTAAGGAAGGGGGAAAATAGAACGGTTGAGCAGAGACATAGGAAAATCCCAAAATGATTTTTTGGGGTACCGCAACTGCATAATATGGCTCAGGATATGAGCATTAAAGTGCTTTACCCTGAGCTTACTACTAGCGCGGCTTGAATTATAAAAAAAACAAGGTTGGATTCTGCAATAAAAAGATTATCATTGTGAATATTTACAGAAAAAAAATAACTTACTTACGACATGGAAACGGCATTGGACAAAGCATACGAAGCCTACGTGGCTCGCAAACAGGCTGAACGTCAGATTAAATTGCTCCAACTACGGCAGGAGATATTGGCTTCCATGTCCCGGCAGAGCGTTCCGGGGCGAGGGGCAAACGCCCGAAAGCGCACGCCCTTGGTGGTACCACCTTCCTACGTGGCCCCAAACCAGCAGGCAACCGCCTAAATCCGGCCCTGACGCGGGAGCTAATCCCGGTAGTTGAGGGCCGGCTTCCGGTCGCCCAGCAGGGGTTTGTATACATACGAGCCCACGTCCTGCTTGAACTCAGCGGTGGCTTTATCCAGCAACGCCGGGTTCGTGAATAGGTCAATGGCCGTGAGTGCCATGGTTTTGGCGGCCACCATCATGCCCTTGGTGCCGATTTCCTGCCCACTGCAGGCCACGGCTTGCCAGCTGTGCGCCGGCGTGCCGGGAATCCAGGTGGCGGCCGTGAGGCCCACGGTGGGCACCACGTAGCTTACGTCGCCCACGTCCGAACTGCCCCCGCCGTCGCTGAGGGCAAAAGACTGCACGGTAGCCGCAGTTTCAACGGCTGGCGCCGGAAAGCCGAAGGACGCCTGAATTTGCTTGCCGATGGCAATTTCCTGGGGCGTGTAGGCCACGCCGCCCACCCGCTCAAGGTTCACTTGCAGGGCGCGGGCCAGTGTTTCGTTGAGGAGCAATTCGTGAGTACCGCCGATGATTTCGTAGTCCATGGTGGTGCCGGTGCCCAGCGCGGCACCTTCGGCCGCTTTCACCACGCGGGCAAACGCATCCTTTACCTCGTCGCGGTTGGGGTGGCGCACGTAGTAATACACTTCGGCAAACTCGGGCACTACGTTCGGGGCCTTGCCGCCGTTGGTGATGATGTAGTGGATGCGGGTTTCCTGGGG
This sequence comes from Hymenobacter jeongseonensis, assembly GCF_015694725.1. Taxonomy (GTDB): domain Bacteria; phylum Bacteroidota; class Bacteroidia; order Cytophagales; family Hymenobacteraceae; genus Hymenobacter; species Hymenobacter jeongseonensis. Next base: position 31,080 of record NZ_JADQDQ010000004.1, read on the forward strand.
CACATGCTCGCGCATCATGTTCACCATGTGGTTCATGGCTTCTACGCCGTCGAGGGCGCTGCGGCCGCGCTGGGGCGAGGCTGCGGCGTGCGACGCAATGCCGTGAAAGCGGAATTTGGCCGAGGAATTGGCAATGTAGCTGCTCATCATGGCCCGGTTCTGGTTGCTGGGGTGCCAGTGCACCACCGCGTCCACGCCGCTAAACAAGCCCGCCCGCACCAGGTACACTTTGCCGCTGCCGCCTTCTTCGGCCGGCGTGCCATACACCTTGATGGTGCCCTTGAACTTGCCGTCTTTAATCAGCTTTTTCAGCTCGATGCCGGCCGCCACGCTGGCCGTGCCAAAAAGGTTGTGGCCACAGCCGTGGCCCGCGTCGAGGCCGGGCACGGGCTTCTTCTCGGCACTGGCCTGCTGCGATAAACCGGGCAAGGCGTCGAATTCGGCCAGAATGCCAATCACGGGTTTGCCGCTGCCGTAGGTGGCCACGAAGGCCGTGGGGATTTCGGCCACGCCGGCTTGCACCGTAAAGCCGTTGTCGCGCAGGGTCTTTTGCAGCAGGGCCGAGCTTTGGGTTTCCTTGTAGCCCACTTCGGCAAAACCCCAAATGCGCAGGGCCACTTGCCGGTAGTCGGCATAACGGGCTTCAAGCTCCTGCAAAGCCTGGGTTTTAAGGGCATCCACATCGGCTGCGGGCGTGGGCGGCAGGGCAGGAGCGGCGGCCAGCAAACCGGCGCTCAGGAGGCCGCAGAGAAACTGTTTTTTCATAAGGGAGAGCAACAGAGAAGCGAACGCCACCAAGGCAAGCCCGCTGGGAAAGGGCGAAAATAGCATCATTTATCCTCGAGACGGACATTCGCAGCTTGCCAGCAGCTGATGAGTTGCATTGGCGCCTAATTTCTTGGTAATTAGTGGTGACAGCAGAAGCTGCGGCCCTGTGGCGGAGATACCAAGCGGAAGGAGGAAGCATAAGCCGGGCTGCCGAAAACCATATGTTGAAAGCATGAGCAGAATACTTGTCTTTGGCTTATTGTTCGTTGCCTTGGGCTGTTCGTCGCCATCGGCCCAATCGGCGGATGCGGCCGCGCCCCCGGTTCCTACCGGCGAGCCCGGCTACGTGCGTGGGGTGCTGCCGCTGGATTTGAACACGATGGTCTACCAGCAGAACAACGTGAACGGCCCGCCCACCGAGCTGTTCTTCCCAACCGGCTCCGATTTGACCAAGACGTTTAACCCCGGCCACGGTCTTCTGACGGATGAACACGCCATTGTCATCGATTTTCCGCCCCAGTGGGAAGCGAAAAACCTGACGCTGCGGATTTACGACGGCTCGGGCGAGTTCAGCCCCGGACAGCGGTACTACGCGGTAGCGCGCGGCACCAATGGGGCCGAGCAACTGGTGCACACCTTCACCGGCTCGCGCTACAACGAATCGGCTACGGTGGACCTGCCGCCCAACACGGTGTATGAGCGGCTGGTGCTGCGGGGGCCGAAAAATGCCCAGCCCGCCAAGCTCGAAATTATCGGCGACTACCGGCCTTTCAAACCCACTGCCGTGCCGCGCCCCCGCGCCCCGCTTGCCGACTTCACCGGCACCAATGCCTTTCCCTGGAATTTCAACAAAGCCGATGGCAGTGGCTTGAGCGACGAAAAGTTCGGTGCCATTAGCCGGACGTTTGGGGGCGTGCTGCGCATGTATGTCGAGCTGGAGAAGTTTGTGCCCGCGGCCGGGCAGCACCAGTTTCAGTACTGGAACCTGGACCAGCTGGCCCAGCGCGCCCGCGCCGACGGCCGAGAACTGCTCATCACCTTTGTGCACGCCACCCGGGCCGAGATGGAAACCTGGCCCAAAAACACCTATCAGGGCAAAGAATATCCCGATACCGACGCCTCGCCCTACGCTTTCACGGCCGACCTGATGCAGGAAGCCGCCTACAAGCCCTCGGGCGAGGCCGCTTACCAAATGGCCGCCCGCTACGGCTTCAACGCGCGCATTCCCGATGCCAGCCTCAAGGTGTATACCGTGCCGGCCTACCCCAATGCTCCGGTGGCCCTGCCCCGCAAGGGCCTTGGCTACGTGCGCTACTACGAGGCCCACAACGAACTCGACAAAGACTGGAAAGGCCTCAGCCACTACATGAGCGGCTGGAAAATGGGCCTGCACCAGTCCGTGATTTACGACGGCGCCCAGGGCCGCATGGGGCCCGGCTGCGGCATTAAAACCGCCGACCCCAGCGCCGTGGTGCTCAATGCCGGGTTGGCCAAGGCCACGCCCGACGCCTTCCGGGGCATGGTCGACTGCTGGAAAAAGACCCGCGGCTACAAGGCCGACGGCCGCCTCGACATTCCCCTCGACCAGTGGAACTACCACCAGTATGCCTCCGACGGCGGCAGCGCGCAGCACGGCGGCCAGCAAACCCGCGGCATTGCCCCCGAAAACAGCCACTTGGGTGCGGCCGCCCGGCGCATGGTGGCTTTCTCAGCCCTCTACGGCGGCGGCAAGCCCGTGGTGCTCACCGAAACCGGCTACGACGTGCACCCGCTGTCGCCGCTGGCCGCCATCCGGGCGGCCGATGTGGCGGCCTATCCGAAGCGGGAGCTCATTCCAGCGGTCCGCATCCAGCGCACGCAAGGCCTCTGGACGCTGCGCACGCTGCTGGAAGTGGCTGCCCACGGCATCGACGGCATTGCCTGGTACCAAGCCTTCGACGACAACGGGGCGCTGCCTTACGTGTACCAAAGCTGCGGGCTGCTCAACCCGGACAACACCCGCCGGCCCGCCGCCGATTTTCTGCTGCAAACCCGGACGCTGATGGGGAAATACACGTTCCGCGAGCGCCGCAGCGAGAACCCGCGGGTGGATATATGGGAAAATGGCACCGCCCGGATGGCGGTGCTCTGGCTGCCAGTCGAAAGCGACCAAGTGGGTGCATACTCGCTGCCGCTGAAAACCAAAGGAATTTTGTACACCCTGGTTATTGGGGCCGCGCGCATGGCCGAAGGCAAACTGCCCACGAAGAACGGTGTGGCAGTGGTACCCGTGAGCGAAACGCCGGTGTTTGTGCCATTGTCGGCTGATTAAAAAATACGGAAGGGTTTTGCTCCCATCAACGGACGCTTGCCCTTATTTCCCGCCTAACTCTATGGTTGCTCTAGCTTGCCACCGCTGGCCGTCGTGCCGGAATAGGGTGAGGTGCGGTACCGTGCACGCTGCCGTGTAGGCCCGGCTCGCGAATAGCTGGCGCAGCTCCGGCACTAGGGCGGGCGGGAGGTCGCGGGTGGCCAGGGTAAGATGAGGGGTAAACGGGCGGCTTTCGGGAGGGATTTCCGGCAAGTGCGTGGCACACCACTGCCTTAGCGCGGCATGGCAGGCTGTTACCGCGTCAGCTTCGCTCACTCGCACAAACAGCGTGCGGTTTCCAAACCATGCAAATCCGTCCAATGCAAGCCGTACCGGCCGCTGAGTGGCCCCGAACGCCGCCAGTGATGCCGTGCAGCGGGCCTCAAAATCATCGTTCTGTTGCAGAGGCGGAATGAGGGTGATGTGCGGCGGCAGGCGCACCGCATTGCGGCTGCCGGAGAGCTGGTGCACCTCTTGCTTCAAGGCCCAGGTTTCGGAAAATACGGGTTCGGGGGGCAACAGGGCCACGAGGTATAACGCCTTCATTGCTGGGCTGGTAGTTGCATTGGGTTAAAATACTGTGAAGTTTGTATTATGCGTTGATTGTGAAATGGTTGAAATTTGCAGGATGAGCTTTGTTAGCAGGATGTGATGGTTTTTGTGCTTTGATATACAACTGAATAAATTTTAAAATACGACTTAGATAACTATAAAATCGGAACTAGTATACTCCTGGTATTAGCCCCAACAGTTCGTAGCGGATTGCTATTTAAGCAGAACCAATCATCCACATCCTTTAAGGGAAGGACGAGATGTATTAATAAAATAATTAAAAAAAATATTGAAAAAGTATTGCAAAAAGAGAATAAAAGAGCTACATTAGACTATTGTCAAAAGACGTTCTACGCTCTTTTGTACTCGAAAATTTATAAAAGCTGAGCTGTTAACAATTGCTATTCTCGTTGCCCAATTTAAGGGCGGATTACCTGATAGAACTGCCAGTCTTGGCCCCGGCGTAGCCGGAATACGCGTCGTGCTGTTCGCGTCCTTTACTACCAATTAAAGCTATTCGTAGAGAGGCCCCATTCAAATTCGGTTTTGGGTTTTTCCATGGCCTTCGGCTGTGGAACGGGGCTTTTTTGCCCTGTGAGTTAGGCACTACAACGGCGGCAGCTACGTCGCACGCCTCCGTCTACCGCCCCTTGGTGGTCCGTTTCGAACGCTGGTTTTAACCCCAAACATTCTTTCCGCTATTGAATATGAAACTTACATTTCACTCACCAGGCTTTTTGCAGGCCCGGCCTTCCGGTACCCCTGCCGAGAGTAGTTATCCCCTAGGAGCAATTATCGCAGAACGAAGCGGCGGCCAGTCCAGAGGAATAATGGGGCCTAGCAGTTGGCTGCGCTTTCTGATAGTCGTCATTACCGCGCTGCTGTTTGCCGGGCAAACAATGGCGCAGTCCTCATTCGATTTGCCTGACCCGGACCGCTGTACCTCGAAGGACCTGGAAATTGTTTCCGCCTCCATTGGCGGAGCGGGGTGTTCGACTTGCGACCCTACCAACGACGACCCCATAACGGCCCCGCTCACAATTGCTATCAATAACAAAACGGGGTCGGAACGGACCTCGTTTGCTTTTTTTGGCACCTTGGTGATTACCCATGCAAACGGAACGACTACTGAATCGGACATAACGGGTTGCGTTGGGCCGGTGCCTCCCATGCAGATAACCTCGTTTACGACCGGACAAAACGGAGTAACGCTACCTTCTATTACCTACGTCTGCGGCGATGCCATAAATATCGAAAATGTGTTTCTGGCTTGGACGGATGCTTCCGATGGCGAAGCCAGACAATGCCCGCTGGACCCCTCCAAAATTGCTCCTAAATGCGGCACGGCTGATGTGATTCCCGTGAGGGCCCCCGTGCCCACGCCGGGTGTGACGGTGGTTAACAACTGCAACGGCACCTCTACGCTGACGGCGACCGGGGTCACGGGCACGTTGCTGTGGAGCACGGGCGCCACCACGCCTTCCATCACGGTTAACTCGGCGGGTGCCTACACCGTGGTACAGACCGTGAACGGCTGCCCCAGCTTGGCTGGCTCGGGCACGGCAGCACCCAAAACCACCCCCACCGTTACGCCCGGCAGCTACGGGCCGTACTGCGTGGGCGACGCGGCCGTCACCCTGGGCGGCAGCCCCGCGGGCGGCACCTGGACTGGCACGGGCGTCAGCCTGGTGAACGGCGCTTATCTATTTACTCCCAGCACGGCGGGCACTTTTGTCCTTACCTATGCGGTGCCCGCTACCAGCACCACCTGCGCCAACAGCAACACGACTTCCATCCTTGTTAAGCCCGTCGCCACCGTCACCACCGGCAGCTATGGGCCCTACTGCATTACGGCGGCGGCAGTCACACTAAACGGTAGTCCCGCGGGCGGTACCTGGAGCGGCCCCGGGGTGAGCCTGGTGAGCGGGGTTTACAAATTTACTCCGAGCACGGCAGGTGCCGGCACGCATACGCTCACCTATTCCGTGCCGACTACCAATTCGGCCTGCGCCAATAGCGCGAGCACATCCGTGACGGTTTTGCCGCTGGCTACAGCCAATCCGCCCAGCTACGGCCCCTTCTGCATCAATGCGGCGTCGGTTACTTTGGCGGCGGGCGGCACCTGGAGCGGCCCGGGCGTGAGCGAATCGGGTGGCGTGTACACGTTCTCGCCGGCCACGGCGGGCGCCGGCACGCACACGCTCACCTACACGGTAGCAGCCACCAACTCAGCCTGCGCCAACAGCGGCACCACCACGGTTAAGGTGAAACCGCTAGCTACTGTCTCGACTGGCACCTACGGACCGTTGTGCGTGGGAGGTGCTCCGATTACCTTGGGCGGCAGCCCCGCAGGCGGCACTTGGAGCGGAACGGGCGTGAGCCTGGTGAGCGGGGTCTACCAGTTCAATCCAACTACCGCTGGCACCTTCACGCTCACTTACTCGGTACCTGCAGGGAGCTACACCTGCGCCAACAGTGCCACCACCACCATTAAAGTAAGGTCCTTGGCCACCGTAACTCCCGGCACCTACGGGCCGCTGTGTGTGGGCGGTGCCCCGATTACGTTGGGCGGCAACCCCGCGGGTGGCACTTGGAGCGGAACGGGCGTCAGCCTGGTGAACGGCGCTTACCAATTCACTCCCAGTACGGTGGGCACCTTTGTCCTTACCTATGCGGTGCCTGGGGCGAACTACACCTGCGCCAACAGCGGCACCACCAGCATTAAGGTGAGGCCACTGGCCACTGTTACTACCGGTAGCTACGGCCCGCTGTGCCTGAGCGACGCGGCCATCACCTTAACGGGCTCGCCCGCGGGTGGCACCTGGAGCGGAACGGGCGTGAGCCTGGTGAGCGGAATTTACCGATTTAACCCCGGCACGGCCGGCGTGGGCACCTTCGCGCTCACCTACTCAGTGCCCACCACTAATTACACCTGCGCCAACAGCGGTACCACCAGCATTACGGTGAATTCCTGTAACCCCTACCAAGGCTGCACTCTGGGCTACTGGAAGAACCACACCAACCGCTGGAGCTGCTATATTTCTACAGGTACCTACGCTACTAAGTATGGAGCCGTATTTGGCAACGGTACCGTAGAAACGTATAATGCTTCGAATCCTGATTCCGATGCCGATGGCATTCCTTATTCGATTGAGAAGCTTACGCTCCTGCAAGCCCTTAACCTAGGTGGTGGCGGGGTTTATAACCTTGCTCGCCAGTCGGTAGCCGCAGTGCTCAATGCTTGCAGCAGAAACAGCGCCACGGTGAGCAACCGGGTAAACTATCCGCTCAGCAAGGCCCAGGTTATTCAGAAAGTCAACGCGGCTTACCTAGCTGGTGGCACTGCTCCAGGCTTCATGGCTACCTATCTGGACAAGCTGAACAACGCCGGTTGCCCCTTGGGTGGCACATCGGCCACTACGTCGGCTAGCGCGACGCTGATTGATGAGCCCGGCGCAGCAGCCCAGGCCACTAGCCGGATGAGCATCTTCCCAAACCCCTTCACGGATAAAGCTTCCATCGAGTTCACTCTTGCCAATTCGGAGCACTACACCGTGCAGGTACTGGATGTGAGCGGCCGGGTGGTGAGCAAGGTAGCAGCGGGCCTGGCCGAAGCGGGCACGGCGTACCGCTTCCAGCTCTCGCGCGACAACCTTTCGGCCGGGGTGTACCTCGTGCGCCTGACCACCGACCGGACCACGCAGACCCAGCGCTTGATATTGAATAAGTAACCGAGCGCAGGGTCATCAAAAAAGCCGGCAACTACCCAGTTGCCGGCTTTTTTGTGCGCTTGGCTTTGCCCTCTCCTGGAAATCAGTGTGTGCCAACGCAGCCATCCACTTGAGTCAACGCAGCAGTTGCGCCGCTTCGGCTGCGCTCAGCAGCACAGGCATGGAGCCATTGCCAACTTGGCCCGCCGCGCGTTAAGGCAGGCGCTTCAGGCCGATTACCCCGATGATAATCAAGCTGGTAAACAGCAAGTGTTGCAGGGTGAAGGGCTGCTTGAGTACGAAGGTATCGACCACCTTCAGTCCCACTACGGCCAGCGCCATCCACGCGGCGTAGGCGGTAGCGGTGGGGATGTGGCGCATGGCCAGCGATAAGAAAATGACGTTGCCCAGCCCAAACCCGATGTAGGCCAGCAGCGGCACCACCGGCGTTAGGCCGGCCGGCTGCTGGGTGAAGGAATGAAGCCAGTTTACTTGCTTGATTTCCTGCATGTTCAATGCTTTCAAGCTATACGTCCAGCACACTTCCAGCATGGAGGCCACGAATAAATAAAGCCAAGGCATAGAGCAGAGCAAAAAAGAAAACCGTGCGAATCAAACCGCTGCTTTGGACGAATTGGCGGCGGCGGGCACCGGCGGGGCGGCCGCGCGGCGGGGCTTAACAAAGCTACGCACGCGCCGCCCCAGCAGCGGGAGCGCCAGCAGGTAGCGCCGCAGCGCGGGGTAGCGCCGGCGCAGCCCCCGCTCATCGAAGCGCTTCACGGAGAAGACGTGCTGCAGGAAATAATCCTTGGGAAAATCGTAATACAAGCCCCATTTCAGGGGCTTATGGCCCGGCAAATAGGCGGTGCCAAACAGCCAGTCCCAGAAAGCAAACTTGGTGGAGAAGTTGGCGTGGAACACTTCCTTGTGGTCGGCGTGGTGCCACAAATGCATTTCGGGGCCGTTGAAAAAGTACTGCAGCCGGCCCGAGCGCACGTCAATATTAGCGTGAATGTAGATGCCCCACACGGCATCAATCAACGCCTTAATGGGCACCACTACCGGGTCGGCTCCCAGCAAAATGATGGGCGCAAACTCAATGGTTTGGTTGATGAGAATCTCAACGGCGTGCGAGCGGGAGCCCGCCAGCCAGTCCACCTGCTTGCCGGAATGGTGGGCTTCGTGGGTGCGCCACAGCACCGGGTTGTGGTGCTGCCAGCGGTGAAACCAGTAGATGTAGAAGTCGTGCGTTATCAGGAAAAACAACACCTGCACCCACACCGGCCAACCGGTGACGAGGTGCAGCTTCGAGAACTCAAAACGCTGGTCGAGCGGCAGGATGAGATAGTCGAAGATGATGATTTTCAGCAGGAAGCTTTGCACGAAGGTGTAGAGCACCAAGTCGGTCCAGAAACCTTCGCGAAAAAAGGGCAGCCCCTTGCGGTACGGAAAAAACCGCTCCAGCATAATTACCACGGCCACCCAGCCCAGCAGTATGGCCGTGGTGATGAGTTCGACGTGTTGCATGGGTTGGTGAAAATGGAGCAAGTAATTACGTCTGTCATCCTGCGCCCAGCGAAGGACCTTATCACGCTCGCGCCGTTTGTGATACGACAACGTTCAGACATGAGGAGGTCCTTCGCTGGGCGCAGGATGACAGCCGTGAAAACAACCAAACCGTTTATTCGTTGTTCGGCGTCAGCTCGCGCCGTAGGCGGCGACGGGGTTCCAACTCGCTGTCGTAAACCCGTTTAACGCCGTCGCCGAAGGCCGCTTCCACGTCGCGAATGTCGCGCACCATCTTGGCCATGCCGCCGGGTTCCACCGAGGCGGCGTGGTCGGAGCCCCACATGGCGCGGTCGAGGGTGAAGTGGCGCTCCACGAAGCAGGCGCCCAGGGCCACGGCTGCCACGGTGGTGGCCAGGCCGGTTTCGTGTCCGGAGTAGCCAATGGGCGTGGCCGGAAACAGGGCCTGCAGGGCCGGCACCATGCGCAGGTTCAACTCCTGCGGCGGGCAGGGGTAGGCCGAGGTTGAATGCGCGATGAGCAACTTGTCATATCCCACCCATTCCACGGCCTGCGTGATTTCGTTGAGGGTCGACATGCCGGTGCTCAGCATGAGGGGGCGACCGGTGTTGCGCACCCGGTCCAGCAGGGGCCGGTCGGTGAGCGAGGCAGACGCCATTTTATACAGCACCGGCTGAAACTGCTCGATGAAATCCACCGAAGGCTCGTCCCAACAAGAGGCAAACCACGCGATGCCCAGCGCCCGGCAGTAGTCGTCAATGGCCGTGTACTCGTCCACTCCGAACTCGGTGCGGCGCTTGTAGTCGATGTAGCTCATGCGGCCCCAGGGCGTGTCGCGCTGTTTTTCCCATTGGTCTTTGGGCACGCACAGCTCCGGTGTGCGCTTCTGAAACTTCACGGCGTCGCAGCCCGCCCGCGCGGCTTCGGCAATGAGTTGCTTGGCCAACTCCACCGAGCCGTTGTGGTTGATGCCAATCTCGGCGATGATGTAGGTGGGGTGACCGGGTCCAATGAACCGGTCTTTTCCGATTTCGACAGCGTGCATAGCGGGGGGTAAGGCGTTCGGGAAAGGATGAAAGCGAGGGACTAGGGAAGCGGTTAGGAGAGGCTGCGTAGCAGCTGCCGCTCCAGAAAGACGCGTTGTCGGCCCGAATAATCGGGGTTTTGGCTGGCGATGATGAACTCGGCCAACTCCCGGAAGCAGCCGTGGCCGCCGGGGGTGGTGCAGTGGTAGTGGGCCACGTGGCGGGCAAAATCAGTGGCATCGGCGGGGCAGGCGGCCAGCCCCACCAAGCCCATGATTTCCACGTCGTTGGTGTCGTCGCCAATGAAGGCTACCTCGTGCGCCTCCAATTGGAAGCGGGTCAGAATGTCGGGTAGCAGCTGCGCTTTGTTGTTGGCGCCCAAGTGCAGCTCCGTGATGCGCAGCTTGTGGGCTCGCTTCACCACCGAAGGGGAGGTTTCTCCCGTGACGATGCCCGTGGTAATGCCGTGGTTGCGCAGGCGCTCTACGCCCATGCCGTCGCGGATGGAGAACTGTTTCATTTCTTCACCTTGGGCCGAGTAATAGACGCCGTTATCGGTGAGCACGCCATCGGAGTCGGTGAGCACGAGCTTGATGTGCCGGGCTTTAGCAGTTAACTGGGCAGTTTCCATAGTCGCAGAGGTATAGATGAGCAGGTAACGATAGAATTGTTGAAAGTAGGGGATTGTCGTCTAGAAGTAAGTTTATGAAATAGTTATGAAATAATGGGATTGCCTGAAGCAGTGAGAGAATCAAATAGCCGTCCAGCCACCGTCAATCACCAAATTGGCCCCGGTCATGTAAGCGGAAGCATCTGAGGCCAGAAACACCACAGCCCCTTGATAATCCGTGGCCGCAGCCATGCGGCCCAGCGGCGTCTTGGCGCTGTACTGTTGAATAAAAAAAATATCCTGATTGTTTTCGACGCCGCCCGGCGACAGCGTGTTCACCCGCACCCCGCGCTTGCCCCAATACGCGGCCAGGTAGCGCGTGAAGCTGATAACCGCGCCCTTGGTGGCCGGGTAAGAGGGCGATTTGAAGAAGGTTTGCTCGCCCTGCGCATTCACGTAAATGCTCTGGTCGGGCCCCACCAGCCCGTATGTGCTGGCCACGTTGATGATGCTGCCGTGGCCCTGCACCGCCATGGGCGTGCCGAAGACCTGCGCCGCCAGAAAAACGCCGGTCACGTTCACCTCCAGGGATTTTTGCCAGGTGTCGAGGGGGAAGTTTTCGAACTTCGATAAGTCCGCAGCCAGCGCCGGGTTCTCAAACATGTCGTTGATGGCCGCGTTGTTCACCAGCACGTCAATATGCCCGAAATGCGCCAGAATTTCATCGCGCGCCACCTCCAGCGACTCGCGGCTCACGACGTTCACCGCCAACGGCAGGTGCATGCCGCCGGGCAGGTCGGCGGCCACGGCCGCGCAGGCCGCAAAGTTGAGGTCGGCCACCACCACGTTGGCGCCGGCCGCAGCCAAGGCCGCGCAGTGCTGCTGCCCAATGAGGCCGCAGGCCCCCGTGACGATGGCCGTTTTGTCGGTAAGGTCGAAGAGGTTTACCAAGGTGTTTTAACGAATGGTGAGGTATGGGTCGTCATGCCGACATGACTTTGAACTTCCTATTATTCGAACTTTCTCTTAACTAAATCTGAACGTCATGCTGAGCGGAGTCGAAGCATCTCTACTGCGCAAGTAATTCAATTGGTAAAAATTAGTGGTGGCACGCGAGATGCTTCGACTGCGCTCAGCATGACGTTCTTTATGCTTAGCGTTAGCAGGTGCGTTACCGCGTTACTTGGCTTTCACCGGGGCAGCGTTGGTCACCTTGCGGAACACGGCTTCCACGGGCTCGCCCAGCAGGCGGCTGGCTATGTCCTTGGCTTCAATGGCCTCTTTGAGCAGCGGCAGCACGTCGCGGTAGGCCGCCAGCGTGTGGGCTACATCGGCGTCGGTGTGCGAGAAGCACATGTTGTGAAAACCGCCCCACAGGATGCCACGCTTGAATAACTCCTGCTGCATAAAGGCCTTTATTTCCATGGGGTTGCCAGCCGAAGCGTCGAACGTGACGATGGTGCGGCAGTCGTAGCCGTAGCACTTGGTATAAGGCGTGAGGCCCAACTCGGCGGCGATTTCGTTGTAGCCGTCCTTTAGCTTCTTGCCTTGCTCGGCGAGGCGGGCGGGCACGTTTTGCTCGCGCATTTCGGCGATGGTGACCATGGCGGCAGCCATGCTCAAGGCCTCACCGCCGAAGGTGGTAAAGAAGAACACATCCTGCTCGAACAGTTCCATCACGTCGCGGCGGCCGGTGAGCAGCGCAATGGGCATGCCGTTGGCGAAGGCTTTGGAATACACCGCCAGGTCGGGGGTAATACCGAAATACTCCTGCGCGCCGCCCACCGCAATGCGGAAGCCGGTCCACATTTCATCAAAAATCAGCAGCGTGCCGTTGGCTTTGCAGAGCGCGGCCACCTCGTGCAGGAAATTGTCTTTGGGCGCGTCGAAAATGAACGGCTCCAGAATCACGCAGGCCACGTCTTCGTCCAGCAGCGCTTTCAGCGAATCGAGGTTATTATACTCAAAAGCAGCGGTCAGCTCCTTTATTTCCTGCGGAACCCCCTTGTCGCGGCTGGTGGTGCCGATGTACCAGTCGTGCCAGCCGTGGTAGCCGCAGCACAGCACCTTGCCGCGGCCCGTGAAGGCGCGCGCCACGCGCACTGCCGCCGAACACACATCGGCCCCCGTCTTGCTGATGCGGATGCTCTCGGCGTTGGGAATGATTTCGTGAATCAACTCAGAAAGCTGCACTTCCAGCTCGTGCATCATCGAGAACGTGATGCCGTCCAGGAGCTGCGCCCGAATGGCGTCGTCGACCCGGGGGTAAGCGTACCCCAGCGAAATGGGACCGATGCCCATTTGGTAGTCAATGAATTCGTTGCCGTCCACGTCCCAGATGTGGGAGCCGGCACCCCGCTTCACATACTTGGGCGATACGCCCTTGGTGTACTGGCCCGGGCCCTTAGCCAAGGTCTGCGTTACGGGCGTCATGATTTTCTGCGCTCGAGCGTAGAGTTCGTCCGACTTCGTGATGTCGGGGTAATTCTCGTTGAAGGAAACGGTGTTGGGCATGGGTATTTGGTCATCCTGAGCGCAGCGAAGGACCTTATCACGTCCTCGTTGCATGGGTAAGTAACTCTGACGAAAGCAGCCGTGATAAGATGCTTCCTTCGTCAGCATGACAGACGATTTATTTACTCGGCAAACTGGTTCTCCAGAATGGGCCGGGCGGCGAAACTCGCGTTGCCCTCGCCCAGCGCCTCCGCAATGCGGCGGGCAATGTGCTGGCCGGTGAAGCCCTCGTGCTCCAGCACGGCGCTCAGGCGGCCGGGCCGGTACCACCGTTCCTCCAGCGCCAAGGGCAGCACCCGGGCCGTGAGCTGATTGCGCAGCAACACCTCCGCCAGAATGGAATAGAGCCCGCCGGTGATGAAATGGTCCTCCACCGTGACGATGAGCGAGCCGCGGCGCACCACGTCGAGCAGCGCGGCCTCGTCAATCGGCTTGAGGCTGCGCAGGTTGACGAGGCCCACCGATTTGCCCTGTGCCTGCAGCAACTCGCGCGCCACCAGCGTTTGCTCGAACAGCATGCCGTAGGTGAGAATGGTGACGTCGGTGCCTTCGGCCACGATTTCGGCCTTGCCCATTTCAAACGGAGCATGCTCGTAGGTGGCGGGCCGCGTGTTGATGCGAACGTAGGCCGGGGCAGGCGAGGCCCAGATGGCGGGCAGCATGGCCAGCATGTCGGCTTCGTCGGCGGGCGCAAAAACGGTCATGCCGGGGATGCCGCGCATCAAACTCACGTCCTCGATGGCCTGGTGGGTGGGGCCGTTGCCATCGGAAAGGAAACCGGGCACGAAGCCGCTCAGCTTCACCGGCAGCTGGCCGATGCCCACGTCGGTGCGGATAAACTCGAACGCCCGCAGCGTGAGGAAGGTGGCCAGCGCGTGCACCACCGGAATGCGCCCGCGCAGGGCCAGCCCGGCCGCGGCCCCAATCAGGGTTTGCTCCGTGATGCCGGTATCGATGAAGCGCGGGCCGAGCACGGCGGGCAGGTTGCGGATGAGGGCGCGGTTTTCGGCCGTCATCACCACCAGCCGGTCATCGGCGAGGGCTGTTTCTTTTATCAGTTCTTCGTAAGTCATGCTATTTGAATCGTTGAGAATCGTACACCGTCATGCTGAGCTTGTCGAAGCATCTCTACCGCGCAAGTAATCAGATTTACTACTGCGGTAGAGATGCTTCGACAAGCTCAGCATGACGTTCTGCGTTCGTTCTGCTACCGCACCGTCAGCGTTTCACTGGTCAGCGTAGTCGCCTCCTGACTGTGCAGCTCGCGGAGCAATTCCTCTACTTCCTCGGCCGAGAAGTTACAGAACCAGCGGTCGGCCCGCGCCTCGATGCTGGGCAGGCCGCGGCCGCGCACCGTGTCGCAGATAATGACCGACGGCTTGGTTTGGGAGAAGGGGAGGGCCGAAAAAGCGTCTTCTAGCTGCGCGAAATCGTGCCCGTCGATGCGGCGCACTTCGCAGCCAAAGGCTTCGAACTTGGGCGCCAGCGGTTCCAGCGGAATGAGGTCTTCGGTGGCCACGTTGGCCTGGAACTGGTTGCGGTCAACCACCAGCGTGAGGTTATTGACTTGGTGGGCGCTGGCCACGAGCAGGGCTTCCCACACGGTGCCTTCGTTCAGCTCGCCGTCGCCGGTGATGACGATGACCTTGTTGTCCTGGCCGCGCATGCGGCAGTCCATCGCCACGCCCAACGCCACACTGGGCAGGTGGCCCAGCGAGCCGGAGTGGAATTCCACGCCCGGCACGTGGCGGTTGGGGTGCCAGTAAATGTGGTCATCGGTGCTCAGGTGCTGCGCCAAGCGCGCCTTATCCAAGAAGCCTAGCTCCACAAACGTGCCGTAAAGGGCCGGCACGTCGTGTCCCTTGGACAGAAAAAGGTAGTCGCGGGTGGGGTCAGTGAGGTTGTCGGGCCGCACGTTCAGGCAGTCGGCGTAGAGGTACACCAGCAAGTCGGCGCAGGAGAGGGAAGCGCCGGTGAAGCAGCCGCCGTCAGTGCTCAGGCGCACGATGTGCTCGCGCACCCGCAGGGCCAAGGCCGCCAGCTCGTCGCGTTTGGATTCAATCATAAAGAAGGAGGACTCGGTTGCTTGGTTTGAGAGGCGTCTACGGTGGTCAAGTCGGCGAGGTGGTTGCGGTACCAATTCACGCCGGCCAGGTGTGCGTTAAGTTGGGCAATGTCGGGCCGCCGAACCAGGAGAGCAAGAATGTCATCGAGACCAAAGGCCGCATTAGTGGGATAGAGCGCTTCGTAAACGGCGGAAATGAACTTATAGTCTTCGGGGTAGTCAATCGTCCAGCGGTGCGACATCGAAAAGTCCTTCCCGGAGTCCCACGCCACGTTTCCCAGCCGAAACTGGCCGGGGTTTTCCCAGAAAAACGGAGTGGTGTGCTCGCGTTCCAGGGGGCGTTGGGCCTCGCGCCAGGCAGTTTCCAAGGCCTCAAACGGCATCACTTCCACGTCGTTGCCATCCGGAAAAGTAGCGGGATGCAGGTTGCTCACGAAATCGTAGCGGTCGGCGAAATGCAGGTAAAACCCCACCACCTCGTCAATCACCCCGGGGTCGATGAGCGGGCAATCGGAGGGAATTTTCAGCACCACGTCGGCGCCGTAGTGGCGGGCGGCCTGGTAGTGGCGGTCGAGCAGGTCCAGGGCACTGCCGCGAAAGCATTCCAGCCCGTGGGCAGCGCAGCACGCGGCCACGGCATCATCGGCGGCATCGGTGGTGGTGGCCACCACTATGGTACCGGCCAGGTGGGCGCGCTGCACCCGCTCCACCATGCGCACCAGCAGCGGTTGGCCCGCCAACGGCAGCAGCACCTTGCCAGGCAGCCGCGAGGAACCCATGCGGGCCTGCACTACGGTTAGAATTCGCGGTAACGACATGGTAGTTTGGCGGTTGTAATTGATTTAGTATTAGGCGGTATGTAATTGGTATTACAGGGTTTTAAAAGTAGGCCGCGCTTCATCTCCAACCTCTGCACTCGCCATCATTGCGCTGCCATGGTGTTGGCAGGCGAGGCAGGCACAAATTCTGCGGGTTGATACTGACGCAGGAATTCAGGGCCGCTGCCCGCAAAACGGCTGAAGCTGCGGCAAATTGCGGCAATGCGCCGCGCCGAGGTGCCGCCGTTCTGCCAGGGTTGCTTGCGTTTGAGGTCCTCCACGTCGAAATAGGAATGCACCGGCTTGCCCAGCGCCAGGCCCACGTATACCACCGTCGAGTACTGGGTGATAAGTTCGGCGCAATTGGCAATCATGTGGTCGGTGTTGCCGTCGGTGAAAACCAGGGTGCCGGGCGGCGCGTGCTGCCTGATTTCGGCCACCGCCCGCTCGCGTTGCTCGTTGGGGTGCAGCTTGAAAACCAGGGGCCGGCCCGCCGCAATGCGCACGCACTGACGGATGAATTTGGGCCGGTTTTCGGGGGTAAAGGTTTCGCGCAGGTCGGAAGTGGCCACCAGCACGTAGTCGCGGTGCGGAAAGTCGTTGTGGCGCAGCTTCTCGGCGTCGTCAAAGTTGGGGATGCCGGTCACGATGAGCTTGTCGCGGTCGACGCCGACGTGGGCAAAATGCGCTTTGTACCCTTCCGAGGCCACGCAGTAGATGTCGCAGCAGTTGGCCAAGCCATTTAGGGCCGTGCCGATGGCTAGAATGGGCATCCAGTTTAGTTTGCGCACAAGGCGGGCCCACCAGTTGAGCGGGTCGGTCATGCCTTCCTGCACGAAAATGGTTTTGGTGCGGCGCACCAGCGGCCAGGGCACAATCACGTCGGAGCAGCACACCACCAAGTCGTAGGTGTTGCCAAATTGCCGGGCTTCGAAATCGTTGTTCAGGCCGTGGTCGGCCAGGTATTTATCGGCCTTGGCCTTGATGGCGCCGGTCACGATGGTCTTGTCTAATCCCCCGGTTTTTAGCAGAAATTTGTAGAAGCCCCGCTGCCAGCCGTCGTAGTACAGCTGGCTGAAATAAGGTTCGAACTCGTCTTCGAGCAACTGCGCAATCTGGTGCATCTGCGTGGTTTGGTTGGGCGAACCAATGAGGAAAAGCACCTTTTTTCGGGACATGCAGGAAGGAAAAAGGAAACAATCAAACCACTGAAACCCGGAATCCGACTCCGTTTTATCACGTAAACTCACTGCTGTTCTTTGGCGTGAAACAACGAAAAGAGCGGGAAACCAAGGCCGCAGGCAAGGTACAGGATAAGGCTCGAATTTCACAAGCCACCCTTCTTCCACCGACGGGCCGCCAGTTGCCAATTGCCAAGGCTGGCACGGCATTAACCACAGTTGCCTGCCGGGCCGTTCTTTCGCATTGCTTATCGGCGCTGCCGGGCTCAATAGCGACCTGAATTGCCTTACAATGGTCTGGCTGCTGGCCCGTGCTGCGCCTCGGGCTCCTCCTCAATAACCGGCAGGGTGATGGTGGCAATAGTGCCCCGGCCCCGCCGCGACTGCAGCTCAAACTGCCCGCCCAGCAGCGCGGCGCGGTTGTAAAGGCTGGTGAGGCCGATGCCCTTGGCGGCGCTCATGGCGCTGGCCACGTCGAAGCCGCCGCCATCGTCTTCCATGCTGATGTGAATCTGGTCGTCCTCAAGTGCCACGTGCAGGGTGGCTTCGTTGGCACGGGCGTGTTTCATCACGTTGTTCAGCAATTCCTGCACCATGCGATACACGGCCACCGTCAGCACCTTGGGCAGGGGGTGTTGCAGCCCTTTGAGGTACAAGTGCAGGCGCAGCTTTTCGGCCGGAATGCTTTTGGCCAGCTTTTGCAGGGCCACGGCCAAGCCGAAGTCTTCTAATACGCTCGGCGTCAGCTCAAACGAGACGCTACGGGTAGCTTTGATGGCTTCCTCCAGCAGGGTCAGCGACTCGGCGTTGCCGGGAGTGGCGCTGTTTTCCAAGTGCAGCTTGGTGGCGTAGAGCAGCTGGCCCACGCCGTTGTGCAGGGCCTCGGCAATGCGTTTGCGTTCCACTTCCTGGGCCATGAGCACCATGCGGAAGGTGTCGCGCTGTTGCTGGGCTTTGTAGTGGGCTGCGCTGGCGTGCAGGCGGTTGCGCTCCGTCACGTCGCGCAGTAGGAGCAGGCCGCCGGTGTGGGCCAGCCCATCGGCACTGGCCAGGGGAATGGCGGTGAGCTCGAAATCACGCGGGGGCAAATCCAAGGAAAAAGGCTGGTGGTAGCGCGGCCGCTGGGCGCCGTCCAGCACGTGCTCGACCACGCGGCCGGGCAGCGAGGAGCGGTCGAAGGGCAAGCAGGCGAAGACGTCGCGGCCCAGCGCCTCGTCTTCGGGGAGGCCGGTGAGGGCTTCAAAAGCGCGGTTCCAAGCCGTGAGGTGGCCGCGGTGGTCAAACGCGGCCACGCCGTCCACGTAGTGGTCGAGCAGGCTTTTGGTGAACTTCTGTTCCTCAAAGAGCTGCTTTTTCATGCGCTCCGATTCGGTTACGTCGATGCTGAAAACGACGCCTTGCTGCTGCTGCTCATCAAAAAAACCATAGTTCTGGAGGTACACGCGCTGGCCTTCCACGTCGGCCACGTTCATAAACGTGCTGGATTCGCCCGCCAGCACCCGCCGTACGGGCTCGGTGAGGGTGGGAAATACCTCGAAAACCGACGACCCCGCCAGCGCGTTGTCGGCAATGCCCAGCCGGCGCAGGCCCGCGCCCACCAGCTCCAGGTACTCCCCGGTGGCCGACAAGCGCCCGAACATGACGGGCATGTTATCGACCAGGTGCTGCAGCTGGCGGTTGCGGTAGTTGAGGTCTTCCTCGGCCCGGCGCCGGTCCGACACGTCGCGCACCAGGCCAATCATGCATTCGGGCCGGCCCTGGGCGTTGTATTGCACCTTGCCATTGGCCATCAGGTAATGCACCGAGCCGTCGGGCCACTGGGCCCGCAACTCGAGGTCGAGGGGGCGGCCGTACTGCATGGAGGCGTGCAGGGCGCGCTGCATGGGCACCACATCGGCCGCGTACACAGCGGCCTGCAGCACTGCAAAGGACGTGGGGCTGGGGTCGTGGGGCCGCCCAAAGCAGGCCTGGGCGCGTGCGTCCCACTCCAGCTCGTTGGAGGCGAACGTCCATACCCAGACGCCGGTGCTGGAGGCGGCCAGCGCCAGGTGCAGGCGGTCTTCGCTGTGCTGCCGGCGTTCCATTTCCTGGCTCAGGGGGGTCACGTCCACCACGGCCAGCCGGGCGGCAGGGGCTCCGGCCGTGGTGGTGCCGGCCACACCTTCGAGGTGCGCCACAAAGCCGATTCCCGCCTCGGTTTGCAGCTTCAGCTCAATGGTTTTCCGCTGCCGGGTGGCCAGCACGGTATCCAGAAAGGCCAGGAAATTGTCGCGGCTTTCCGGACTCACAAACAGCAGGAAGCGTCGCCCGGTGAGGCGCTTGGCCGTGGTGCCCAGCATGCGGCTGGCGCGGTCGTTGAGCTGCCGAATAACGCCGCCTTTGGCTTCCAGGGTGAAGAGGGCGGCGGGCGCAAAATCATAGAGCTCAACATACTGGGCGCGGGCGGCCTGCACGGCGGCGTGGGCCGATTGCAGCTCTTCGTACTGCATTTGCAGCTCGAGCTGGTGCACTTGTAGCTCTTGTACCAGGTGCTGCACATTGGGCGGCACGCCGGCCACCAGTTCGGGCGTCAGGTCTTTTTCAAGCTGAGCAGCGCGGTTGCGCAGGCGCTCCTGTGCTTGCCGGGTGAGCAACGACTTGGATGAGTTCGGCATGGCAAGGCAGAATAAGCAGTGTTCCTACTTAATCAAGCCGTCCGATAGGGCGATTTTCACCAGCGCCGCCGTGTTTTTGGCCTGGGTCTTCTCCAGAATGTTCTGGCGGTGGGTTTCCACCGTGCGCTTGCTCGTGAACAGTTGGTCGGCAATTTCCGCATTGGTCAGGCCTTCGGCAATGAGTTGCAGCACTTCCATTTCGCGCTTCGAAAGCAGCTGGGTTTTGGGCGCGCTGGTCGGGGTACCGCCGCTGGCGTTCCAGTCCAGCACTTTGCGCAGCATGCTCAGGCCAATCTCGGAACAGAGAAAGAGCTTGCCGTCCATCACCATCCGGATGGCATGAATAATTTCTTCCTTGCCGGTGCTTTTGAGCAGGTAGCCGCTGGCGCCCGCCGCCAGCATGCGGCCAATGTAGAGTTCCTCCACCAGCATGGACAAGGCCAGTACTTTTATTTCGGGGTATTCCTCCTGCAGGCGCAGGGTGGTGGCGTAGCCGTCCAGCACGGGCATGTTGATGTCTATCATCACGAGGTCGGTGGGCGTGTTGGGGAGCTGGTCGAGCAGCTCCTGGCCATTGCCGGCCGTGCCCACCACCTGCAAGGCCGGCTCACGCTCCAGCAACGACCGAATGCCATCCCGCACAATGGGGTGGTCATCGACTAAAAAGACTCGAATCATGGCGCTGCAGCGGGCTTAAGAATGGACAATGCCGGGGCTGTTTCAGGAAGAGCGCCGAACTCTTCCTGATACGTGTGCTATGGCGTTGGTAGCGAGGGTGTACTAGTGAAAATACGTACTTCACCAAAGCCAATTCAGTAGTACAGATGCAGGTGCTACGTAGTTATCGCGGTGGATTTCGCCGTTTGGGAGGCGGGAGGGGCCTGGCCACAAATAAGCCCGGCTCCAGCCGGGGCACTAGCTGGGTAGATAGTGTGCCATCCGTTGGAACCGGGCTTTTACCGTTGATAAAGGACTTATAAATAGTGCACGTTGATGATAATTCCCTTCCGGCTGCGGGTAGCACCCCGCCAGCCGGAAGGATAAATGACGCGGAGGGCGAGCGAAGCCCCCGCAATAGGACACGGAAATAGCAGTAAGTAAAATCGGAAAATCAGTTGAAAACAGGGCGGTGGTCCGCGCTATTCGTCTTCGTCGGGCAGGGCTTGCCAAAACGCCAGTACCGAGGGCGCCAGGCGCGCCGCCAAAAAATCAGTGAGGGAATGGCCGCGCCGTTCCAGCAAAAACCGCTTGAAATCCGGAATCGAGCGGGCTGAGGCCAGCCCGCGGGATTCGGCGTGGGCGCGCCGCGAAGCGGGGAGGGTGGCCAGCCAGGCCGCAAAATCGGAGGGAGTAGCCGCCACATGGCGGGCTTCGCGGTAGTAGAGGTAGGTGGTAAAGGCAATATCGCCCAAAGCACCTTGTGGCATGGCAAAACTGCTGTTTGTGTTCATCAGAGAGCAGAAAAGTTAGGTTTGCCCCGGCTCCACAACCTGGCCGGGCCGTTCCACCGTGGAACTGACACAAAGTTCCGGAGGGGTTTCCCGCAGTACCTCCCTGCAAATACGGATTGTGGAAGAAGCACTTACTGAAATTGGATGCGCATAAATCGCGCTTTCGCTCCTGGGTTCCGCATACCCGCAAAACTCCCGGCCGCAGTCGCGGCGGCGGCCTTATCCGGGCAGCAAGGCGCCGGCAGAGTGTGCGGCTAGCGGGCGTAGCTGAGAGCGCAGCGAATGGGATTGGGCTTTTGGATTGCAGGCGGCAGACTGGCCTTGCCGAGCTTACTTTTGGGGTTGCCATGAACGACCCGGAAATCCGCGCCCTTCTCTATCCCTTGCTCGCGGGCGGCGTGTACGTTGACGAGCTGCCCACCGGCACTACCCGCGCCGACGTGGTGCACATCACGCCCGCCTTCATGCACGGCTACGAAGTGAAAGGCGACGGCGACACCCTGCAGCGCGTGGCCAACCAGCTGCGCTGCTACGGCGAAGTCTACGATTTCGTCACGTTCATCGTCACCGAAAAGCACCTGGCCAAGCTGCTGCTGCTGCTGCCCGAGTGGGTGGGAGTGTGGGTGGCTTCGGCCGAAGGCCTGCGGCCGCATCGAGCCGCCGGCTACAACGCCACCGTCGCCCTGGCGCCCCTGAGCAGGTTGCTGCTGCTAGAAGAGGTGAAGCAGTTTCTGATGGCGCGCGGCCTGACCGGTGTCAGCACATTGCGCAGCCGGGAGGTAGGCCATTTTTTGCGAACCACGCACTTGGTCCCGCTTTCCAGCCTGGCGCAGTACGTGCGCGACCGCCTCATTGCCCGCCTGCCCGAGCGCCTGCTGTTGCGGGCCGAGCGCAAAGCCGAACGCGAACGCCTGCCGCCCCGCAGGAAAAAAACGAAGCGCAAAAAGCCGGTAGCCGGAAAGAAAACCAGCCCGAAGAAGAAAGCAGAAGCTGCAAAAGCAAAGTAGCGCCGTCGCCTTGCGCCTTACTTATGAACGATGGCCAAACGCCAACCCCCAGCACGTGAGGGGCACGATGCCCGACTTTTCAGCGCTGAAAATTGAGCAGTTGGTAGGTTCGGGCTTTACTTCCGCGGCTTCCGGGCCCTTGGGGTTGGGGTAGGCTTCGGGTTGCAGGGCGTTGCGGTTCGGGAAGCTGCTGACGGGCCGGCCGCCGGGCTGGTCGTGCCACAATAGTTGCCCCCGTCGGGGTAGTTCACGAGGCCGTTTTGCAGCGGCGCCACGGCCGCCAGGGCCGCGTTCGGCACGCAGTTGGCAAACAGGACGTTGGTCAGCACCTGGGGCAGGGCGGCCGGGCCGTCCACGATGAAGGGTGGGTTGATGCGCAGCAGGGCCGCGTTATCATTGGAATCGAAGCGCTTATACGTCCAGTGGCACGTGCCGATGCCCACGGAGTTGAGGTTGCGGCCGGCCTCCTGCATCCAGGCGGCGGTGTTCTCGCCGGTTTCGCCCACCCAAATGGGCACGTCGTTGGCGGTCCGGAAGCGGGTGAGGTTGCCGAGCGTGCGCAAGCTGTTGGGGTTGCTGGCGTCTTCGGATTTCACCTGGTTGTCCAGCAAATACCCGGTGCCGCTGTAGCGGTGCGAGTTATACACCAAGTTGGCCGTGTTGGTGAAGGTGCGCTTCTCCATGAGGTTGTAGTCGTTGCCGAAGCCGTTGCCTTCCAGCAGCAGCAGGTGCTGGTCGCCCTCGGCCCGCACCGCGTTGATGAGGCGCTGGTACACGTCGTGAATCGATTGGTTGCTGGGGACGTGGTTCGGCTCATTGATGAGGTCGTACATGGCCACGCGGGCGTCGTGCTTGTAGCGCCGCGCAATGCTGGCCCACAGCCGGTTGGTGATGTCCTGATGGATGGCGGTATTCCAGAAATCGAGCGGCACCAGCGAATCGGCGATGTTGGTGTCGGTGCCCTGTGAGCCCGGCGCCGCGTGCAGGTCGAACACAACGTACAGCTGATTGGCCGCGCACCAGCCCAGCAGGTTGTCAATCAGGCGCAGGGCTTCCATGTTGGCGGGGTCCACAAACAGCTGGTTGGCATTGTACCAGGTGGTAAGCGCGTTCACGTAGGCGGGGTAGGTAGTGGTGCCGCGCAACACCCCGTTGCGCACGGCGCGCTGGCTGGGCGTCAGAAACAGGTCGTAGTGCAGCGGCACGCGAACGCAGTTGAACCCCTGGGCCGCGATGAAATCGATGTCGGCCTTGGTAATAAAATTGTCGCGGTAGCGCTGGTAAAAGGCTTCCACGGCCGCGTCGCTCATTCCGGCGTTGTAGAGGGTCTGTTTCACAGCGCCCTGGGTTTTCTTGCCGTTGATGCCCTCCCAGCCCGGCTTGATGATGTAGCCTTCCTGCAGGGCCCAGCCGCCCAGGTTCACCCCATTTAGAATGACTTCCTGGTTGCTGGCATTCACAATGCGGGGGCCATTGGCGCGCAAAAAGCTTTGGGCCCACCCCGGCCGGGCGGTTGCTCCACTGGCCACCAGCAACCCCAGAAGCACGAGGAAGCGCCAGCGGAAAGCAAACGGCGTCTGAAAACGAAAAGGGCGAGGCCTCGTCATGCTGCGGTGAGATGGTTGAGTGGGAAGCGTGGGGTCAGCAAACGGCGCCTTCTGGATTGTGGCCAAAGCCGCACGAACCCAAGAGCTGACCCGGACAAATGTAGCCGCAGTTGGCAAGAAACAGTAACCCTAAAATGCCTCTCAATGCACTGAATTCGGGTTTTTGCGACTTGCAAATACACTTACGGCACACGCGCCACTCCCGCATAGGGGCGCTGCTGCGCCGTTGGCAATGGTTCGCCGATGCGTGCCCGCATGGTTTAAAAAACACGTAAAAATCGGCGAGGTGCCAAAATATTGCATTCCGGTTTTCCTGTTCCCACACATAAGTCCCTACGCCGCCGGCACGTCGGCGTTTTCGCCGATGCGCCCGAACCTAAAAACGCAAAAATCCCCGAGGCGAAGGCCCCGGGGATTTGCTGTAGAGAGAGGACTCGAACCTCTAATTGTACTAGCGAGATAGGCTAGCGCGTCTGCCAGTTCCGCCACCCCACATTGTTTGCTGATGTAAAGTTAGCTAAACAATTGGGCAGATGAAAGCAAACGCCCAATATTACTTTTGTGTTAATATTCTGTGAATAAGCATACTCTGTTCAAAAACGTGAGTTGCTTAACCTTGTTTCCTCGCTCTGATTGCTGGAAACGCAGATTCCGAACTTGGAAGCCGCCAATTTATCTTTGATAGAATAAATAGCAAAAATAGTGAGTGGAAATCTGATGCGCAAAATCATCCATCTGGACATGGATGCATTTTATGCTTCGGTGGAGCAGCGCGACAACCCTGACTTGCGCGGCCGGCCGGTGGCGGTGGGCAGTGCGCGGGAGCGGGGCGTGGTGGCTGCGGCCAGCTACGAGGCCCGGCAGTATGGGGTGCGCTCGGCCATGGCCTCGGCCACGGCGCTGCGCAAATGCCCGGAGCTGGTGTTCGTGCCGCCGCGCTTTCACGTCTACAAGGAGGTGTCGCGGCAGATTCGGGCCATTTTTGCCGAATATACACCGCTTATCGAGCCCGTTTCCCTGGACGAGGCCTACCTCGACGTGACCCACAACCTCAAGGAACTGGCCTCGGCCACTCAGATTGCGCGGGAAATCCGGGCCAAAATCCTGGAAGAAACGCAGCTAACGGCCTCGGCGGGCATTTCCTACAATAAATTTCTAGCCAAGCTGGCTTCCGACTACCGCAAGCCCAACGGGCAGTTTGTGGTGCGGCCCGAGCAGGGCCTGGGCTTTGTGGCCGGCCTGGCAGTGGGTCAGTTTCACGGCGTGGGCCCGGTTACGGCGGCCAAGATGAACCAATTAGGCATCTTCACCGGCGCCGACTTACGCGAGCAAAGCGCCGAGTTTCTGCAACAGCAGTTCGGCAAGGCCGGGCACTACTATTTTGCCATTGCCCGCGCCGAGGACCACCGCCCCGTGGTGGCCGACCGCCAGCGCAAATCGGTGGGCTCCGAAACCACCTTCGCCCAGGATTTAACCCATTTTCCGGACCTGCTGGAGGGGTTGCGTCCGGCCATTGAAGAAGTGTGGGAGTACTGCCAGCGCACCGGCATTCTGGGCCGGACCATCACCCTCAAGGTGAAATTTGCAGACTTTCAGCAAATCACGCGCAGCCGCAGCAGCCCGGGACCCATTCCGAGCCAAGCCGTGTTAGAACGGTGCTGTCGGGAGCTGGTCGAGGGCCTGTTTCCGTTGCCGAAGGGCGTGCGGCTGCTGGGCGTGTCCCTGTCCAACCTCAGCAACGGCCAACCGGCCCCTGGCCCGGCCACTGTTGGTAAGCAGCTCACGCTGAGCTTCTGATTTTTCCCCGGTAGGGGGCTTTTGGCAGCGGAGGAAATGCAACCATCTTTTCCGCAACCTTATCCATTACATTTCGACTTTGGTAACAATTATTGGTGCGATTCTGGTTGAGTAGGCGCAGGGCCTGCCCACCTGACCCAGGCCCGGCCACCGCGCGGTTTTCAGCCCAAGCGGCTTCTCTTTCTCCTCCTCTTTACTTTCTTCGCATGCAAGCTCCTCGATTTAAGGCTGGATTATTTGCTTCGTTGGCCCTGCTGGGGCTGGCTTCGTTTTCGGTGTACCAGGGCACGCCGCCGCGCGACCAAGTGGTGCTCGGCGTGATGCTGCAAGGCCTCACCGTGGCCCACTACCAGCCCGAAAAACTGGACGACCAGTTTTCGCAGCGCGTGTTCGACCTCTACCTCAAGCGCGTGGACGTGAACAAGCAGCTGCTGCGCGCCCCCGAAGTAGCGCAGTTGCGGCAGTACCAAACCAAAATCGACGACCAGCTCAAGGCCGGTACCCACGAGTTCCTCGACGTGACCAGCCAGCTGCTGAGCAAGCGCACCGTCGAGATTCAGGCCCTGTACCGCGAGCTGCTGGCCAAACCATTTGATTTCTTGGCGCAGGAAAACTGGGAAACCGACCCCGCCAAGGCCACGTTTGCGGCCAACGCCGCCGACCAGCGCGAGCAGTGGCGCAAGCTGCTCAAGTACCAGACCCTGGCCCAGCTTTCGGAGCTGATGGACGAAGAAGCCCGCAAAACCGACAAGCCCCTGGCGGCGACCAAAGCCGGCGCGGCCACCAGCACCACCTCGGCGCTGCCGCGCACGGCTGTGGAGCTGGAGGCCGAAGCCCGCAAGCGCGTGCTGAAGTACTACGACGACTCGTTTGCCGACCAGTTGAAAAACGATGCCGACGACCGGCTGGCCGTGTTTGCCAACGCCATTGCCAACACCTACGACCCCCACACCGAATACTTCGCGCCCTTGGTGCGCGACAACTTTGATATTTCCATGACGGGCCGCCTCGAAGGCACGGGCGCTCTGCTGCAGGAAGACGATGGCCTGTTGAAAGTAACGGACATTGTGGCCGGTTCGGCTTCCTTCCGGCAGGGCGAACTGAAAGTGGGCGACGTAATTCTGCGCGTGGCCCAGGGTGCGGCCGAGCCGGTGAGCGTGGAAGGCATGCGCTTTGAGAAGGCCGTGAAGCTCATTCGCGGCCCCAAGGGCACCGAAGTGCGCCTAACCGTGCGCAAGCCCGATGGCGCCACCATCGTCATTCCCATCATCCGCGACGTGGTGGTGATTGAGGAAACCTACGCGCAGTCGGCCGTGATTAAGCGCGGCGGCCGCAACTACGGCTACATCCACCTGCCCGGCTTCTACGCCGATTTCGCGGGCAAGGGCGGCCGCAGCAGCGCCACCGACGTCAAAGCCGAACTGGCCAAACTCAAGAAGGAAAACGTGGCCGGCGTCATTCTCGACCTCCGCTACAACGGCGGTGGCTCCCTGCAGGACGCCGTGGAAATGGGCGGCCTCTTTGTGCCCACCGGCCCCATGGTGCAAGTGAAAACCGGCCGCGGCAAGGCCCAGCCGCTGGCCGACAAAGACCCCCAGGTGCAATACGGCGGCCCGCTGGTGGTGCTCGTGAACAAATACAGCGCCTCAGCCTCCGAGATTTTGGCCGCGGCCATGCAGGACTACCGCCGCGCAATTGTGATGGGCAGCACCACCTACGGCAAGGGCACGGTGCAGCAGGTGTTCGACCTGGACAACGCCGTGACCCCCGAAGTAAAAGCCCTGACGCCCCTCGGCTCGCTCAAGCTCACGGTGCAGAAATTTTACCGCGTGAACGGGGGCTCTACTCAGTTCAAGGGTGTAGTGCCCGACATCACGCTGCCCGATGCCCTCACTTCCTACGCCAAAGGCGAGCAGGAAACGGACTACCCGCTGCAGTGGGACGAAATCGCGCCTGCCACGTACCAGCCCACCAACACGCTGGCGGCCGTGGAGAAGCTGCGCACCGCCAGCGCCGCGCGGGTAGCCGCCAGCCCCGGTTTCCGCCTCATTACCGAAGCGGCAGACCGCGCCACCGAGCGCCGCAAGCAAACCAACCTCTCGCTCAACCTGGCCGCTTACCGCGCCATTCAGCAGCAGGCCCGTGTCATCAACAAGCAGCAGACGGCCGCCCAGAATGCTCTGCCTTCGCTTGAAGTGGCCCAGCTCTCGGCCGATGCCGGCACCGTGGTTGGCAGCGATTCGACAGCTGCCAAGCGCATTGCCCGCTTCCTGAAACCCTTGCGCAAAGACGCCGCCCTGGCCGAAGCCGTGGCCGTAATTGGCGATGAGCTGTAAAGGCTGAGTTTTAGAATATCGGGACTACTTCCCGTTAAAAAGCCCCGTCGCCAGCAAGCGACGGGGCTTTTTTAATGTTGCGCACTGATTTGTGTGCGTGTATTTGTGCAAAGGCTAAAAGCTAAAACCACGGTCATGCTGAGCGCAGTCGAAGCCTGACTACTTGAAGAAGCGACCGAATGGAGAAGTAGTGTTCTTGTTCATGAGTGCTTATTTAGATTTAGCCCCTGAAAAAGCATGATATAACAGGGGCTTTTTGCCGCTGATAAATCATCAGAATCTAATCTGCGTATAAACCTGACCAATCCCAGTGATGTGTTTACTTTCGCCGCATGCCCGAATCTACCGCCGACGCCGCGTCTATTCCTGCTGACCTAAGCAGCGCCTTTCCGCCGGATGACTTGTTGCGGGGAATGCTGGAAACCTCGCTCACCGGCGTGGGGCTTTATACCCCTGTGCGGGCGCCCGGGGGAGAAATCGTTGATTTTACCATCGATTATTTCAATCCGGTGGCCCAGCAGGTACTCCACCAGCCGGCGCGCCCGGCTGGAACGTACCTGGAACATTTCCCCCACACGCGGGAAACGGGGGTATTTGACTTTCACTGCCGGGCGTGTGAGACGGACGAGGTGACGCACTTGAAGGTTAACTACCAGGGCGACGGCCTCGACAACTACTTTCACCTATCGGCCCGGCGGGTGGGCCAGGGGCTGCTGGTGAGCTTCAGCGACACCGCCGACCATAGCCGCACGGCCGTAGAAGTGGCCTTGCGCGAAAGCCAGGTCCGGGAACGCGCCGCGCTGGCCGAAGCCGAGCGCCAGCGTGCGGCTCTGTACGAAACCTTCATGCAGGCGCCGGCCATGATTTGCATATTCGCCGGCCCCGAACACGTATTTGAGTTGGTGAACCCGCACTACCAGCAGCTGGTGGGCAACCGGCCGCTGCTCGGGCGGCCCATTCGCGAGGCCATGCCCGAGTTGACTGGTCAACCAATTTTTGGCCTGCTCGACCAAGTGTTCCGCACCGGCGAAACATTCCGGGCCAACGAGATGCTCGTGCAGCTCGACCACGAGAATGCCGGAATTAAGGAGCTGGAAAAGCGCTACTACAACTTCATTTACCAGGCCCGGCGCCATGCCAGCGGCGCCGTCGATGGCATCATCGTGTTTGCCTATGAAGTGACCGAACAGGTGCGCGCCCGGCAACTGGTGGCCGAAAGCAAGCAGGCGCTGATTGGCGTGAACGAAGAGCTGGCCGCCGCCAACGAGGAACTGCAAGCCGCTAACGAGGAGATTCGGGCCAACAACGACGACCTATTCACTGCCCAACTGACCTTGCGGGAACTCAACGGCGAGTTGGAGGCGCGGGTGGCCGACCGCACTGCCCGGCTGCTGCGCGCCCAGAGCGAAGCCGAGAAGCAACGGGCCCGCCTCGAACGGTTTTTTATGCAGGCCCCGGCCGCCATTTGCATTCTCGACGGGCCCGACCTGCGCTTTGAGCTCGTGAACCCTTCGTACCAGGCGCTTTTTCCCGGGCGTTTGCTGAATGGCCGGCCCATTCGGAAGGCCCTGCCCGAGCTTGCCGACCACGCCGTGTTACAGACCTTTCAGCAGGTGTACGAAACGGGCCAAACCCACCAAGAGCTGGGCATGCTCATTCCCATTGCCCGCCCCGCCGATGGGGAGTTGGAAGACCGGTACTTCAACTACATTCAGCAGGCCCGCTACGACGAGGACGGCCGGATTGACGGCATCATGGTGTTTGCCTTCGAAGTAACCGAGCAGGTGCGGGCCAGCCGCCACAACGAGACCCTGCAGGCCGAAGCCCTGGAAGCTGCCGAGCAACTGGTGCGCCAGCGCGAAACCCTGCAGCAAGTGTTTGAGCAAACCCCGGCGTTGGTTTTCATCGCTCGCGGCCCCGAGCACTTTATTGAGTACGTGAATCCGGCATACCAATCCTTGTTTCCGGGACGGGTGCTGAAGGGCCAGCCCACGGCCGTGGCTATTCCGGAGGCGGTCGAACACGGGTTTATCGCCCTGCTGGACCACGTGTACACCACCAGTACGCCGTACTTCGGCAACGAAGTGCTGACCGGTACCCACGACACTGCGGGCAAATCAAAACCCCGCTACCTGAACTTCACCTACCAAGCGTACCAGGAAAACGGGGTGACGGTGGGCGTGTCCTCGTTTGCCTTCGACGTGACCGAGCAGGTGCAGGCCCGCCAGCAAGCCGCGTCCTTGCAACAGGAAGTGGCCCGACGCGATGCCCAACTACAGGACCTATTTGAGCAAGCGCCCGTGGCCATTGCCGTGGTGCGGGGCCCGGAATTAATTGTTGAGCTCGCCAACCCCGTGGCCTGCGAGCTGTGGGGCCTGGCGCCCGCCGAGGTGCTGGGCAAGCCCCTGGAAGCCGTGATTCCGGAGCTGGAAGGCCAGCGCTACGACCTGCTGCTGCGACAAGTGATGCGGACCGGCGAAACCTACAGCGCCCAAGAGCAGCCCACGCAATTGCGCCGCAATGGTCAAATCGAAACCGTTTACCTCAATCTGGTATACCAGGCTTTGCGCGAAACCAACGGAGAAATTTCCGGCGTGGCCTCCGTCGTGACCGATGTGAGCGAGCAGGTGGCCGCGCGCGAAATGCTGGCCCGGGCCAACGCCGAGCTGGTGGCCGCCAACCAGGCCGTGGGCCTCCGCAACGACGAACTGGCCACCGCCAACCAACAGTTGCTGCGCACCAATCAAGACTTGGACAACTTCGTGTACGCCGCCTCGCACGACCTCAAGCAGCCCGTCAACAACCTGGCGGGCCTTGTGGCGGAAGTGCGGCTGGCGGCAGTTTTCAACGACCCCGAGGAGGAAAGTATGCTCGTGCCCATGGTGGACGACGCCCTGCGCCAACTCTCCACCACCATCGACGACCTGGCCGCCGTGGGCCAGGCACAGCGCCTGCCCGACCTGCCCGCCGAAACTGTGCCCTTGGACGAGCTGACCCAGGAAGTGCTGCAAACCCTGCAGCCCCAGGTGCAAGCCGCCCGGGCCCGCGTCACCACCGATTTTGCGGCCCGTCCCACCATCACCTACGCCCGCGCCAACCTGCGCACCATCCTGCTCAACCTACTCAGCAACGCCCTCAAGTACGCCGACCCCGCCCGGCCCGCCCGTGTGCACCTGTCGCTGTGGGTGGCCGAAGGCCGCCCCGTGCTGTTAATAGAAGACAACGGCCTGGGATTCGACGTGCAGCGCCACCGCGGCGAGCTGTTTCACCTTTTCCGCCGCTTCCACGACCACACCGAGGGCACGGGCGTGGGCCTCTACCTCGTCAACCGCATCGTGCAAGGCAACGGCGGCCGCATTGAGGTAGAGAGCGAAGTAGGAGAGGGTACGACGTTTCGGGTGTTTTTGTAGCGCTGCTGGGTATTCCTAAATAGCGACTATTAGATGCAAAAAGGCCCCGTTGCTATTGAGCAACGGGGCCTTTTTAATTAATACACCACTTTAAAATAATTTAAGTAGTTCCTTCTGATGAGAATGAATTAAAATCCCACCATGCTGGGCTTGTCGAAGCAACTCAGCATAGCAAAACCAATGATTCTATCTAATGCCAGATAGATTTTTATAAACCCGCCTTGCCTTTTATTTCAACCCTTTCTTGCACTTTTTGGCCGCAGAAGGGACAATAGATTACTGCTTGGTCAAAATATCCAGAGCCTGCTTCAGAATTTACGTACCCGACCGTCAAATACAAGACATTGTTTTTCTCAATCCTAAAAAACGAATTATGGACTTTACTTGGGTCCATGGCATCTTTCAAATCTTTGCAACAAGTCCCAAATTCGCCGGTAACTACAATTGATTTTTCCATAGTGGGCACGTTTTCTTTTTGGGAGTTAGAAGTACAGGAAAGTAATAATGTAGAAAAGCTGGCAACGAGAATGAATGTAGACTTTTGCATTAATTAAAAATTTGATTTAAGAGCGTGTTATTGATACTATAAAAATATCTTCCACAACGTCATGCTGAGCGCAGCCGAAGCATCTCTACTGCGCAATTAATTCCATCGGCTGCAACGAAGCGGGAGAGATGCTTCGACAAGCTCAGCATGACCCGGGAATTAAACTTCCAAACTTCATCCAATCGTACCATTGATAGCTTCATCACCGCTATCAAAGCTCCTTGCAGCAACGGCTATTAATTCGAAGGTAGTCCAATGGCTGCTACTTCAGCTGCTCTGTTTATCCATTGCTCTTTCGGAGTTGCACGCCGAAAGCACGAATCATTGAGGTCTGACCCCTGCGGCCAAGCCATTTTTGCGCCCAAACCAACCGACATTCGCGCCGCCTGCCGACCTTTGCCGGATATACCATCCGGCCGCTACGGCGCGCCTTGCTCGCATGAAAGCTTTCATCTTCGACCTCAACGGGACCATGATTCATGACATGGAATACCACACCCGCGCCTGGCAATACCTGTTCAATAACGACCTGGGCGGCCATTTCACCTGGGAAGACGTGAAGCCGCAGATGTACGGCAAGAACCAAGAAGTGCTGGTGCGTATGTTCGGGGCGGACCGGTTTACGACCGCCGAAATGGACCGGCTTTCGCTGGAAAAAGAGCGGCGCTACCAGCACGAGTTTCTGCCGCATCTGGCGCTGCTGCCGGGCTTGCAGAAGTTTCTGGAAAGTGCCCACCAGCAGGGCATTCCCATGGCCATTGGCTCGGCGGCCATTCCGTTCAACATCGACTTCGTGCTCGATAACCTGAACATCCGGCACTATTTCCAAGCAATTGTCAGTGCCGATGACGTGGTGCTGAGCAAGCCCCACCCCGAAACGTTCCTCAAGGCCGCCGCGCAGCTCGGCGTAGCGCCGGCCGACTGCCTTGTGTTTGAAGACGTGCCCAAAGGCGCCGAAGCCGCCCACAATGCCGGCATGCAAGCCGTGGTGCTCACCACCACCCACGAAGCGGCCGAATTCACGGCCCTGCCCAACGTGCTGCACTTCGCCAGCGACTTCACCGATGCGTTTTTTCAGTCGTTGGTATAGCCAGCTGGGAGCGGCCAACCCGGCAATTTCCGTCTCGCGGTTTCTTCGGTTTTAGCGCAGCAGGCGCAGGGTCGTATCGAGGCGTTGGGTGAGGAGAAAGTCGCGGTATTCCTGGCGGAGTGCGGCGTGCTCGCGGCTTTGTTCTGCCTTCTGGAAAAGCCTCACTTTGTACTTCTCGCCCGGGCCAGCGCGGTTGAGGTTGATGTAGGTGAGCTTGCGGTTGGCGCTGGGCTTTTGTTCGCCGTCCTGGATGCGCTCGACGCGCTTATTGTTGTTGCCAAACAGCGCCTGTAGGGGTTTGAGGCCAATGTACAGATTGGTGTGGCCGTTGAGGCCGTAACGGCCGCTTACATCGAGGCTGCTGAGGTTGCTGTTCAGGCGCAGGTTGGGAATGAGCAATTGGCTGTTGGCCAAGATGAATTCGCTGCGCACCGGCTCGAAGTACAGGTGACTGGTGCGCTCCTCTTTCATGAATTTGAGGGCTTCCATCAGTGGCTCCACGTTCAGCAGCTCCAGGTCGCGGAAGTCGGTTTTTAAGTAGCCCACCGTTTGCGGCAAATCTGGCAGAAAAGTCAGGCCGAGGTCCGTTCGCAGGTCGGCTTCGCCCCGCACGGTGCCCCGAATATTATCGCCGCCCAGCACACTAAGCCCCATGGCAGTAGCAGTAGAAAACAGGGCGGGCAGCTGAATTCCCTCGAAGGAAACCTGCGCCTGCGTGGGGTGATGGGCCCGGTCGGGGGTACTCACCATCAGACCGCGCAGGCTGATGCGGCCCTGCAGGGCGTTGAGGGTGCAGTTGTCGAGGCGTGCTTCGCCCTCGAGCAGGTGCGACACCAGCCGCAGCCGGCTGCCCCGGATGGCTGCGTAGCGCACCTCGTCGGCCTCCACGCGCAGCACTGCACTCAGCACCCCGTTGGTGAGCAGGGACGGGTCGGGCTGGGTTTGCTGGCGGAGCGCGCGGCGGGTAGCCCGCCGCGTGGCCCGTGCCAGACCCAGGGCCGACGTGCCCGGCTCGGCCGGGGTGGTGAGGCTGGCAACGATGCTCAGCAGCCGCTGCACGTCCAGGGAGGCGTAGCGCAGGGTCACGTCGGCATCGGCGGCCAGCAGGCGCAGGTCATCTATCTGGGCAGTGGCAGTGGCTTCGCCCCGGCCGCCGCCGGGCGTTTGGAAGCGCAGGAAGGGAACCCGCAGGAGCCCGCCGGTTTTCTCCAGCCGCAGGCGTACCTGCGAAATGCTTTCGTTGCCGGGAAACAGGAGCTGGTCAATGTCGATGCCAATCCGTCCGTTGGCCGCCAGCAGCAAGTCGCGCAACGCCGGAATGGCCGCACCCTTGGCCTTGGTGGGCCGCGCTGCCGTGGGCTCGGGCCGGGCCAGGCGGGCCAGAAACTGCCGGTAGTTGAGCGTGGCAAACCGCACGCCCAACTGGTACCGCACGGGTGCTACCTGGTTGGTGGGGTCGGTGGGCCATTCCACGTTGCCGCGCACGTCGCCGTTCCACACGCGGCCGGCCAGGTTGAGGAGCTGCACACGCTGGCCGTCGTGCCGCACGGTCACGGCGAGGTTGCTGAGGGTGTCGCTGGCCAGCAGCAAGCGCTGGCAGCGCAGGCCCACGTTGAGCAGCAGGCCCGGTGGAATCAATTCGCTGCCTAGCGTGGCCGCCAGCTGGGCTTTGTCGCGCGGCGCCCGGCCGGGCTTGGGCAGGCTGGTGGGCGAAAACCCGGTCCGGTTGGTGCGGGCCACCGGCTGCAGCAACGACCGCAGGCGGTCGATGCGCAACTCATCCACCGCGAAGGTGCCGGCAATGCGGGCGCTGGGTTGCAGGCCGCCCAGGTAGTCATACAAATTGGTGGTCACCGCCGCGGCCCGAAACTGCATGCCGTTCAGCACCCCCGACGCATCCGACAGCCGCCACACGCTGTCTTGCAGGCCCACCTGCACGTTGAGGT
Organism: Hymenobacter jeongseonensis; assembly: GCF_015694725.1. Classification (GTDB taxonomy): domain Bacteria; phylum Bacteroidota; class Bacteroidia; order Cytophagales; family Hymenobacteraceae; genus Hymenobacter; species Hymenobacter jeongseonensis. The sequence continues at coordinate 66,045 of NZ_JADQDQ010000004.1, forward strand.
TCGAAATATCAGCCCCGCGCACCGGCACCACAAAAGACGCCTTGCGCAGCGTTACGCTGCCGCGCACCGACATGTTCCGGCGCAAGGGCCGGGGGTCGAACCGGCCGGCCAGCGGCGGCAGCAGCCCCCGCAGCCGCACGTTGATGTCGGCCGTGCCCTGGCGGGCGCGCCAGCGGCCCGGCACCACCACGGCCGCCAGTTCCTGCAGCTCGGTGCGCCCCTGCACGTGCCCCTCCACAAAGGGCCGGGTGAAGTCGCGAATGCTGAACACCGCGTCGAGCTGCCCCGCGGGCGAGTAGATTCGGCACCGCTGCAGGGTAAGGGCGGTGGAGGTGGGGTTGTGGGCCGGGCCGTTGTCATAGGTGCCTTGCAGGTCCCAGCGGCTGATGCGCTGGTCCGCATCGGGCCATTGCAGACTGGCGTTGCGCAGCGAAAAGGTGAGCACGTTGCGGGGCGTGATGGTGGGCCCGCTCAGCCCCGTGATGGTGTATTGAATATGCGCCTGGCTGGGGCTGGTGGCGCCCTCGAGGTGCGGCTCTAGCCGCGGGGGTAGGGCCGCACGCAGCACGTCGGTGAGGGGCTGGGTGCCCACAAACTTCAGCTTGAGCAGGGTGCCCACCGGCTGGCTGGGGTCGACGCGGTGGGTGCCGCTCACCTGAATGGTGTCGCCGTTGAGGGTGGCGCGGGTGTTCCAGAGCTGGCCCTGGCGGTTTTCAAACGTGTATTTGTAGTTGACCCAGGCTTGCACCGGCTCCCGCTCAAACAGCGAGCCGGTGCGGGTGCGCAGGTAGCTCAACTGCCCGTCCAGGGTGCCGGCAACTTGCAGCACGCCGCGCTGCAGCCGGGCCGTGAGGCGCGCCTGCCTCACTACCGCCCCGAATTCGCTGCGCGAATACCCGTTGTGCGAGCTCATGCGGAAGTTGTTGACGAGCAGCTCGTCCAGCTCCAGGTTGAGGGTGGGCGGGGCGCCGGTGCCTTTGCGGCGCTTGCCCCGCAGGCCCCAGGAGTGCCCGAGCGAATCGACTCGTTCCCGAAAATCAACATCGTTCACCACCAAGCGGGTCACGTGGGCCCGGCCCCGCAGCAAGCTGGCCCAATGCAGGCGCATATCGGCCCGCGCGATGCGCAACACAGGCACCCGCTGCCGGTAGGACGTATCGGTCAGGCTGAGGTGGTGGATGGAAGCCGTGAGGTGCGGGAAGTCGCGCCACGGCGAAAAATCCACTTCAAACGGCCCCAGTACCAGCTCCGAATTATGCGTGAGGCCCTCGCGCACGGCCTGGGCAATGCGTTTGCGGCCGTATTCGCTGCCCAGCAGCCACACCGCTACCCCCGTTCCCAGCACGCCAAGCAGCAGCAGCAAAGCCAGGAGCCGACGGACGGAGAATGATTTCATAGAAATAAGCGGCAGGGCAAGATACCAGTACGCACCAGCAACACCAAATCAATTGAAGGTAGTTGTACTTGAGCTAATGCGCGGGCAATAATCCCGGCCGTGGGCGGGAAACTCATCTACGCAAAAGCCCCGAGCAGGGCGGCTCAGGGCTTTAGAAAGCTGCGCATTGTCGGTGGGCAATGCCCGTTCCTTATTCTCCTTCCATCGTACTCAGCTCATCGGCGTGGGTGGTGGCTTCGTAGGTGTCGGCGTATTTAAAATCGTCGAGCCAATACGCGGAGCTTACCACTTCAAACGTGACCGAATTGGCGTCTTTATTCACCGTTGTTAAATCCCACAGCATGGATTCGGCTTCCGAGAATTTCGGCCCTTCTAATTGCGTCGTAAAAAGCCGATTTATCAAGGCATTATCCGGCAAGCCTGGGGCCAATAAACGCATGAGCGGCGCCGCCGGTGACTCCGTGAGCAGGGCTATGTCTTCCGGGTTTTCGGCCGTGCATTTTACTTGAAACTGGACGGCTTGCGTGCGCGGAAAAGTGCCGTTGTAGGCCGTGTGCAGCAATTCGGTGGCTTTGTAGAAGCCTTTGTGCAGCGGCAGCTCGGGGTTTTCTTCCCAGAGTTTTTCGGTGAGCATCTGGTGGCCCAGGTTTTCAATTTGGCCCGCATTTAATTCTTCGGGAAATAAATAGCCCAATACAATTTCGGCCGCTTCACGGGGCTCCATATCTGTAAAAGACATGAGGCACATTTCCTTTAATTCGGCCTCTTTTATTTCATCCGGATTATCATAATTCATTTTCTTCAGCAGCTCCTTATAATCTGAATTCTGCCAGGAATTGGGCAGTTCGGACAAGGAGGTAAAAGAGAGGCGTTCAACGGTGAACTTGGAGGCGGGGGTTAACATAATAAGAGCAAATGCGGGTGAGGAGGGAGGTGGCACGAGGCCACGGTTACGGTTGGGTTTACGCACGGCGGGGGCAAACAACCGGAAATGACGTCGTCGCCACAATCAAATCCCAGAAATTGCCCTCCGGCCTTCTTCCCCCGCTACCGGCAGGGTGAAGAGAAAGCGGCTGCCCATTTCCGGCTGGCTTTCCACCCACAGCTGCCCATTTTGCGCATCGATAAACTCCCGCGAAATGCTCAGCCCCAGTCCCGAACTGCCGCCCTGCCCGGAGTGGCCGGGGCCGCCGGCGAAGCGCTGAAAAATGCGCTTGTGGTACTCGGCCGGGATGCCGGGACCGCAGTCTTCCACGCTCACGCGCACCATTTCGCCCCACTGCACCGCCCGAATGACCAGTGGCGCGGCCGTGGGCGAGTAGCGGATGGCGTTGGAAAGCAGGTTGATGAGCACCCAGGAAGTTTTCTCAAGGTCGCCGTGGACGGTGGGCAGGCCGTCGGGCACTTGCACCTCAAGCCGGAGCTGCTTGTCGTGGAGCTGGGGGTGCACGGTTTGCAGGGCGTAGCGGATTACTTCACCCAGCTGCAGGGGTTCTGGGTTCAGCTTAATGCCGGCCCCGGCATCGAGCCGGGCCACGTCGATGAGCTGGCCTACCATGTTGAGCAGGCGCTGGGTTTCTTCGCCGATGCCGGTGGCCAGGCGCTGGCGCTCGGCCGCGTCGGTGCGGTCGTTTTGCAGCAGCATGAGGCTGAGCTTGATGCTGGCCAGCGGCGTTTTCAGCTCGTGCGAAATGGTGGCCAGGAAAGTGGATTTCAGCTCGTCGAGCTTCTTGAAATCGGAAACATTGCGCAGGCAGAAGATGTAGCCGGCGGGCGCCTGCTGCCCCGGCGCTTGCTGGCCAATATGCGCAATTGGGCTGATGCTAAGCTGGTAATGCGGCGAATCGCCTTTGTGCGGGAAGGCGAAAACCGGGTCGGGTACGTTGTCGTTGGCCAGGTTGGCTTCGGCCAGGGGCACCAGCAGCTTGCGCAGCCGGTCGCTGGTGGCCGTCACGGCGGCCGCTGGCTGGCCTATGAGTTGGGATGCGGGCAGCCCCAGCAGGTCGCAGGCCACGGGGTTGGCCAGCACGATGGTTTTCTGCTCATCGAGCAGCAGCAGGCCTTCGTCCAGGCTGCGCACGAGGCTGTCCATGCGGTTGCGTTCGGTAAACAGCTCGGCCAAGGTGGCGCGGCGCTCGTCCTGGGCCTGGCTCAGCACCCGGTTTACCGCGGCGGCGATGGTGCCCACTTCGTCGTGCCGCCCCACGGCTACGCGGGTGGCGGGGCCGGGGCCGGCTACCCGCTCCATGTCCACGGTCAGGCGGCGCAACGGGCGCACCACTATGCGCGGCAGCCGTACCATCATCGTGATGCCCACCACCGTACCGGCCCCCAGAAAGGCGAGCACCGTGCTGCGCGCCGCATTAAAATCAGTTTGCTCGAGGCCCTGCGCCCCTTGCTCCAGGTAGCTGATGGTGAGGAAGGCGTAGCCGCCCAGCCCCAGCAGCAACAAAAGCAGCAGGAAGACGCTGAGGCGGATTTTGAGTTTGAGGGACATGGCTTCAGTTATCTATTCTCGTGTCGCCAGACGGCTAGTAGCGTGGACTCTGCGAGTCCGCGCCTGGGCGAGCAACACCGTGCGGAACTACGCGGACTCGCAGAGTCCACGCTACATTATCCCTCCAGGCCGTACTCCTGCAACTTGCGGTATAGCGTGGTCAGGCCAATCGCCAGCTTCTTGGCTACCTCTGGTTTGTTGCCATCCATTTCGCCCATGAGCTTGCCAATGTGGCGGGCTTCCATTGCGCGCAGGCTTTCGTCGGTCGCATCGGCGCCGGGTTTCACCGGCCGGCCCAGGGCGTGGAATTCATCGGGCAGGAAGTCGGCGGCCAGCGGCTCGCCAGCGGGAGCTAGGATGGCGGCCCGTTCCAATACGTTTTTCAGCTCGCGCACATTGCCGGGCCAGGGGTAGCGTTGCAGCATGGCTAAGGTTTCCGGCGAAAGGCCGGGGAGGCGCTTGCTGAGGCGGGCGGCGAAGTGTTGAAGGAAGTAGTTGGCCAGCGGCGGCACGTCGGTGGGCCGGTCTTTGAGGCTGGGAACGAGGATGGTGAAGACCGAGAGGCGGTAGTATAAATCGGGGCGGAAGCGGCCTTCGGCGGCTTCCTGCTTGAGGTTGCGGTTGGTGGCGGCCACCAGGCGGATGTTGACCTTGGTGGGCTTGGTGTCGCCGAGCTTGGTGAAGCTTTGGCTTTCGAGCACGCGCAGGAACTTGGCCTGCACGTTGAGTTCCAACTCGCCGATTTCGTCTAGGAACAACGTGCCGCCGTTGGCTTCTTCCAGCAGGCCCTTCTTGTCGGAGAGCGCGCCGGTGAAGGCGCCTTTCTTGTAGCCAAACAGCTCGGATTCGAGCAAATCTTTGGGGAAGGCGCTGCAATTGACGGCCACGAAGGCCTTGCCCTGCCGCCCGCTGGCCTGGTGGATGGCCTGGGCAAAGAGCTCCTTGCCGCTGCCGGTGGGGCCTTCGAGCAGCACGGTGCTGTCGGTGGGGGCTACCTGGCGGGCCAGTTGCTGCACGCGCCGCAGCTCGGGCGAGCCGCCAATCATGGACTCGAAGCGGTACTGCTGGCCCACGCGGCGCTCCAGCTCCGTCACGCGCTGGCGGAGGCGGGCTTTTTCGGCGGCGCGGTCGACGACGACCACCAGCTGCTGCTCAAAATCGCCCTTGGTGAGGTAGTCGAACGCGCCGAGCTTCATGGCCTTCACGCCGTCGGGGATGGTGCCGAAGGCGGTGAGCAGCACCACTTCGGCATCGGGGGCGGCGGCTTTGAAGCGGGGCAGCAGGTCGACGCCGTTGGCATCGGGCAGCTTCACGTCGGAGAGCACGAGCAGGATGTCGGCGGCGTGTTGCTGGAGCAGCTCCAGGCCGCGGTGGGCGTCGGGGGCTTGCAGCACGGTGTAGCCTTCCAGCTCCAGCACCTGGGCCAGCAACTGGCGCAAGCGCGCTTCGTCGTCGATGATGAGCAGGGTACCGGTGGGCATTTAGGAGGGGTTGAGTTTTGAGTGCCGAATGTTGAGTGGCCACTGTGGGCGCTTCAGCATCCAAAAGTATCGGCTCAGCAGCGAAGGGTTGTGATTATCTTTCAATCCTTATGCCCAATAAACAGAGCCGAGAGCTGTATTTGCTGGAAAGATTCCTGCCAGCATTATTAGAGAATCAACCTTATACCGTGTTGCAACCAGCGCCACCGTTACCTGATGCAATAGTCGAAATAGACGGGAGGAAAATCGGTATTGAAACAACCACACTAATTGCTAACGGAGAAATTAGCAGACGTGAGGGGGACCAAGATAAAATATTAAATGAGGCCCAAAAGCAATTCGAAAAGCAGTGTCAAATGCCGCTTCATGTTTCAGTATCTTTTGCTGAATCAGCTAATTGGCACAAAATAAATCGCCAACAAATCGCATCGTTTGTGACAGATATTGTTATTCGCTCTATTTCCGAAGTAAAAGAACTTGCGCAGTATAAATCTTACTTTTCTATTCGCAAGGACAGGTTAAGCCACGACTATATTCGAAGTATTGGCATCTCTTATTCAGATAAACTCACAATTCCTTGCTGGTCACCTATTACGTCGTTTATGGTGCCAGATGCACCAGTTGATACTATTCAGAGTATCATAAGTCGCAAGAGCAAGAATTTGCAAGGCTATTTAAGCGGATGTGATGAAGTATGGTTGCTGCTGCTTGAAACGGGTAGTCCTTCTTCATACTATGATGGATTCGACAAACTCAACGAACACACATTTACGAGTAGTTTTTCGCGAACATTAATTGGGCGAATACCAAACGGAGAAGTAATTGAATTGCAAACTCAATCTGTCACTAACTCCCCCGAATCTCATTCTTGATGTGCTCGACGAACTGGGCGAATTCGGGTTCGGCTTCGACGTTTTCGTGCCAGGCGAGGCCCATTTCGGCGAGGTTGTATTGGTGTTGGGGGCTGATGGTGGCGCCCGGCACAAGAGCCCCGGCCGCGTCGTGCTCGTAGCCGAGCAGCCAGAGGCGGTCGGCCAGGGCGGTGGTAGTCACGATGTCGTGCGAGACGATGATGACGGTGTTCAGTTCGTCCATGGTGGTGACTTCGACGATTATTCGTTTCACTTCGTCAATCATGGCCACGTCGAGGCCGGAGAAGGGCTCATCGAGCAGGATGAGGTGGTCGGAGCAGAGCAGCTGCTGGGCGATGGCCGCCCGCTGGCGCTGCCCGCCCGAGAGCAGGGCCGGGTACTTGCGCCGGTGCGGGGCCAGGCCGAAGCGTTCGAGGTAGGCGTCGACGTGCTGGCGGGCGTCGGCGGGGGCGTGCTTGCGCTGGGCGGCCACCAGCAGGTTGTCGTGCAGGGTGCGGTGGTCGAAGAGGGGGTAGCGCTGCTGCACGAAGCCCACCATGCCGGGCGTCACGGGCTGCTGGGCGAGGCCCACTTCCACGGTGCCGGTGCCGGGCGCGATGAGGCCCGCCATGATGCGGCACAGCACCGACTTGCCAATGCCCGAGCGGCCGTAGAATCCCACGACCTGGCCCTGGCTCATATTGGGGCGCGTCACGTTGAGGACCTGGGCATTGATGTCGCGCAGGATTTGCTCGTTGTTGAGGGTGATGGAGACGCCATTCAGGGTGAGAATGGGGTCTTCGTAGGCGTAGGTGTGGGCAGTCATGGAAGTAGCGCGGACTTTTAGTCCGCGAGTGAGATGGATGAATGGATTGGTTTCGGACGGCTTTGTGGGTCGCGGACTAAAAGTCCGCGCTACATTGCAGCTGTGTCCGACCTGATTTAGTATGAGCGTAATCTGCCGCATCGGTTACCGCCGGGCGAGCTCATTTTCATCACGTTCCGGCTGGCGGGCAGCTTACCGCAGGAAGTGTTGGAGCGGCTGCAGACAGAAGCCCAATTGCTGCAGGAAAGCTGCGGCCCAGACCCCGCCGCGCAGTATGCCGAGCGGAAGAAATATTTTGGTCGCTTCGATAATTTGCTGGCGGGCAGCAACCACGGTCCTACTTGGCTACGGCAGCCAGAAATTGCGACCGTCGTAGCGCAGGCGCTGCATTATCCCGATGGGAAGGGCTACAACCTGCGGTGCTACTGCATCATGCCCAATCATGTTCATTTAGTAGTAGAGTTGCCGGAAGGTGCGCCGCCGCTGGCGAAAACACTTCAATTGCTTAAAGGCTATTCCAGCCGGCAGGCAAACCAGTTGTTGGGGAGGAGCGGGGCTTTCTGGCAGGCCGAGAGCTACGACCATGTGGTGCGAGCGGGAGAACTGGAACGGATTGTTCGCTACGTGTTGGAGAATCCAGTAAAGGCTGGGTTGGTTGATGATTGTGAAAAGTGGCCGTATAGCTTTCTGGCGCAGTAGCGCGGACTTTTAGTCCGCGAGTTATATTGATAGTAAGCTTTGGGAAGGCGGTTCACCCGCGGACTAAAAGTCCGCGCTACTGCCCAGCGCCGAGTAAGGGAAAAACATCCGCCGCAGCAGCACAAACACATAGTCCTGGGCCGCGCCAGTAGCTAGAATCACCAACTGAATGGCCAGCACCCCATCCAAATGCAAGTAGCGGTTCTGCTTGTAGAGCAGCAACCCAATCCCGCCTTCCGATTGGTAGAGCGTTTCCACGAGCGTAATCATGGTCCAGATGATGGCGAAGTTCTGGCGCACGACTTCAAGCATTTCGTCTAGCTTGCCCAGTACCACTACTTCCCAGAAACTGCGCCACTCGCTCATGCCTAGGGTGCGGGCGTGGTCCATTTCCTCCTGCGTGGTGGTCAGAATCACGCTCGTCATGCCCGTGACCAAGTACACCGTGGCCCCGAAAATGAGCACCGAGAGCTTCACCTGGTGGCCCGAGCTTATCATCAGGGCCATGAAGAAGGTGAGGCCGGTGAGGGTGAGGTAGCGCATCTTACTTGCCGCGTAGGCAATGGGCCGGAAGAAGGGCAGCGCCGTGAGGTAGGAGATGAGCAGCGCCAGCACCGTGGCCACGGCCAGGGCCTGCAGGGCCGTGGTCATGCTGGCCCACAGCTCCTGGATGAGGCCCTGCGTGGTGACGAGGTCGCCGAGCGAGCGCACGACTTCGCCCAGGCTGGGGAAGAACTGCATGGGGTAGAACAGCCACAGCAGCAGCAGCAGGGCTACCTGGCCGGCCACCATGCTGGTGAACACGAGGCGGGCGGGTTGGGCGTTGGGGGTGAAAAGGGATTTCATTGGGGCAGTAGAGAAGGCGGTCTAACTCCCCTCCTCAGATGAGGAGGGGACGTCAAACCGCAGGTTTGACTGGGGTGGTTGCGCTCGTTGAACGACTTGCGCGGGAGGCGTTAAGGCATCGTTCAACGAGTTCAACCACCCCCGTTCGAGCCCTGGGCTCGAACATCCCCTCCTCGTCTGAGGAGGGGAGTTTTCGTTCTAGTTGCCTAGCACAATTTCCACGCGGCGGTTTTTGGCTTTGCCGTCTGGCGTGGTGTTGCTGGCTACGGGCTCGGTGGCGCCGTGGGCGTACACCTGCACGCGGCCTTTGGGGAAGGCGCTGCGGCTTTTGGCTTCGAGCCATTGCTCCACGGCCATGGCGCGGTCTTCGGAAAGCTGCTGGTTGCGCTGCGGGTCGCCGGTGTTGTCGGTGTGGCCGTGCACGGCCACTTTAAGGCGGCCGGCCACCACGAGGTCATTGAAGAGCTGGTTGAGGTCGCGCTCGGCGGCGGGAGTGAAGGTGCTCTGGCCCGAATTAAAGGCGATGTTCCAGGCGCGCTTGCTCACGCTTTGGCGGATTTCGTCATCGGCGGCAAACTGCTGGGTTTCGGCCGGGGCCACGGCTTTGCCTTTGTATTGCTGCTGAAGCTGCTGCAGCGGCTTGAGGTCCAGCATTTCGGCCAGGGGCACGTAGCTGGGCAGCTCCTTGGGGTAAAGCTTGCTTTGCACGTCGCCGAAGGTTTTGTACACCGCCGCGTAGATGTTGGTACCGCCTTCGTCGAGGCCAAACAAGCTCAGGTTGTCACTGAAGTTGAAGGCTTTGCTGCCGCCCAATTCTACTACTTCGCCGTTGCGGTCGGCTTCGCTCACGCCTTTGTAGTACTTCAGCCAGTAGGCGCCGGGCTTGTCTTGGTCGCCGTACACGGTGGCTGATATGTCGGCGGCGCGGGCCAGCGCCTCGGGGTGGGCTTTCACCTGGTCGCCGGCCACGGCGAAGGCCGTCATCAGACCAATTACTTCTTTGGGATGGGCGTCGTACCAACGCTTGGTGGTCACCATGATGTTGGGCATCTGGTTCGAGTAGTCCTTGGTGGACACGATGTTGACGAGGCCGCCTTTCTGCTTGGCGATGTTCACGTCGCCGGGCGTCCAGGTGGCCACGCCGTCGGCTACCACGTCCACGCTCACGCCAGTGTTCTTGCCGTTTACCACCTTGGTGCGGGCTTCGGGCTTGTCGAGGATGTACTTTTCAGCGGCTACCAGGAAGTCGGATGCGGCCATGAAGTTCACGGCTTCGGGGTCGTAGGTGGTTTCGTCGGGGTTCACTTTCAGGCCGTTGTCGGCGCACCATTTCAGGGCAATGTTCTGGTCGCCGTCGCGCAGGTAGCAGGCTATGGTTTTGCCCAGGGCGGTTTTCGGGTTGTCGAGCCATTCTTTCGGGCCCATTAACTTGTCTTCACCGAAGGATTTGCCCACCGAATAGGGGATGATTTGCAGGCTGGTGCCGGCCTTCTGCAGCTGCGTTTGCACCGCCGAAAAAGCGGGCAGGCCGTCGCCCATAATGCTCACAATCAGGCCCGGCGTTTCCGGGTTGTTCTGCAGGTCGAGGGCATTTTTTACCAGGTCTGCCTGCATTTTGCTCACGTCGTCCTGGCGCACAATCTGCAGGTCGATGCCGTTGGCGGCCATGCTGGAGCCCATGGTGCTGCGGGGGCCGCCGTTGGCCAGCATGCCGGCCATCTGGCTGTTCCAAGCCATCACCTCCCACACCATTTTGGTGCCCTTATCAGCGGGCGCGGTGCCCGGCAGCGGGGCCAGCGGCACCACAATGGTGGCGCGGCTGCCGCCGGTGGCGGCGGGCAGCTCAATCGAGTTGAGCAGTACCGATTGCGTTTCGGCTTTCTTGAACACGGCACCGCTGGATACCAGCTTGTTGATGCCGAAGTAAAGGGCCGCTACCAGGAGTAGGCCGATTACGATTTTACCACGTGTTGTCATGAGTGTTGTAGCGTGGACTCTGCGCGTCCACGGGTTATTTTAAAGAGTTGGAGTATGGTTTTGGAGCGCCAGACGCGGACTCGCAGAGTCCACGCTACAGTCCTCCAGTTTGTCATGCAGAGCGCAGCGAAGCATCTCGCTCGCATCGTTGCATGGTTGGGTTTACTGGTGGCGGGCGAGATGCTTCGCTGCGCTCTGCATGACCGGTGCTTTGGCTACATGAGGAGCGGTGTGACGTTCCACTGTTTCGCCATTGCCCAGCAAGCTCACCAGGCCACAGGCCAGCAAAAAGCTAATCAAGCAGGCTATAATAGGCATCATCGGAGGCTTTTTTGGTGGTGGCGAAGGATTGTTGGGCTTGCGGCTTTTCGTTGAGCACGGCGTTGAAATCGCCGTTTTGGTACTTGGTGAGCAGGCGCTGGCCCTTCTCGCTCATCACGCCATTCTGGATGTCCATCTCCTTCACGAATTCCTGCGAGTAGCGCATGGCCTGCTTGATTTGGCCCAACTGCTGGGCCATGTCTTGGGCCACGCGGTCGGTGGCGAGGTCGAAGAAGTACTTCTTGTCGGGGTCGCCGCGCAGGATGTTCATGGCGGCGCGCATGCCGGAGCTGGTACGCTTCACCAACTCGTATTCGTCTTTCAAGAGGTTGACCTTGAACTTGCTGCCGTCAATCTGGCGCAGGGCAGCCTTCAGAATCTGGCGCATCACTACCGAGACGTTGGCCGTGGTGGTGGCCATGGGCTGCAGGCGGCGGTTGTAGTCCTCCAGCTGCGCGGCGCGGCTGGCGTAGCTCTCGGCCATGTCCTTTTCGCCCTGGCGGGTGGCGGAGTTGGCCAGGGCCAGGTACTCCTTCATCTGGTTGGTATTGGCGGCCAGCTTGCGCTTCACCAACTCGTGGGCACCTTCGATGTTGGTCACTTCGGCGTCCATCTTGCGGGCTTCCTGCTCGGTGTTCTTGATGTAGTCCTGCATGATGCCGATGGGGTCGGTGTTGACGAAAATCCCGGCCAGCGTGCGCAAAATGCGCTGCCCGGCATACCACAGCCCGGCGTGGATGCGCTTGTTAGTGACCAGCAAAAACAGCACGAACAGCACGCCCAGCCCAATTCCCAGCTTCACGCTGTTGAAGACGATGTCGACGAGGAAGGGCAGGATTTTGCCCCAGTAGTACACGGCCGCGCCTACCAGCCCGAGGAGCACCACGCGGCCGGCCATCTTTTCCGGCTTTTGCCACTTGGGCAGGCCGGTGTCGGTGTCAGAGGAAGTTGTGAGTAGCGTGTTCATGGCATTAAGTGGTTGAAGGATTGGCAGTGGGAGTGAGGAAGGATTGCGCGGCCTGGCGGTGGGCTTGCAGCTCGGCGGCAGCGGCGGCGTTGGCCAGTTCGTAGGAGGCGAGCGCAGCCTGGGTTTTCTGCTTTTCAGCCTGCGCCTGCTGCTGGATTTCACGCAGCTGCTGGCTCTTTTCGGTGAGCTGCTGGGTAAGGGCGGCTACGTCGGCTTGCAGCTGGGCTTCGCGTTGTTGCAGCAGGGCCAGCGGGCCAGGGGCGGCCTTTGAGTTGGTGGCTTCGCCTAGCTTTTCGCGGTGGCGCTGCAGCACCCGGGCGCGGTCGTCGGCCAGCTTGTGGGTGAGCTGCTCGGCCGAGGCCAGCAGGGTGGGGCGGTCCACGCCGGTGAGGGCGGCGAAGGCGTTGAAGGCCGTTTGGTAGAGCAGCGGGCCGGTGAGGCCGCTGCCGGCCATGCTGTTCACCAGCTTGGTGTAGGCGCCGAAGTCCTTGCCGTCGCCCACCAGCAGGCTGGCGATGTGGTCGAGGTGGCGCTGCTCGGCCTGGGTGACGAGCGGCGCCGGGCCAGCTGGCTGGGCGGTGCTGGCTTGGGCGGGCAGCGGCTGAGGCGCGGGGGCTTCGGCCAGGGCCGCTCCATCGTCTTCGATGAAGAAGCCCTTGGCGGCTTTGGTGAGGTTATCAAGAATGTCCATGGCAGCAGGTGGTTGGTTACTGCCACTCCATGCCAATACCAGTGCCGTTTCGGAAATTGATTGTTGGTAATGTTTATTTCGTGCTGGTTATAAGAGTATTAAATAAAAAATCCCCGCTGAGCACTATGCTCAACGGGGAGGATTTTTTTCAAAATGAAAAGGTTATTTTTCCATTTCAACAATCAATGACAGTCATGCAGAGCGCAGCGAAGCATCTCGCTTGTGGCAGTAATCCAATAATTAGTGGTGGCACGCGAGATGCTTCGCTGCGCTCTGCATGACGGGCTTTACAATTCAGCTATATACTCAAGCTAAACAACTCGCCTTTCCCTTTCAGCGACGACCCCCGGATAACCAGCTCGCCGGAGATGACGAAGGTGCGGGGCTGGAAATCCTCCTTCTGGCGCACTTGCTCGAGGAAAAGCCGGGCGGCCTGCTGGCCGATGCGGTAGGGGTGGAGGTTGACGGTGGTGAGGCCGGGCTCAATCATAGCGGCCATGAATTCGTCGCCGAAGCCCACCACGGCGATGTCTTCGGGCACGCGCAAACGGCGTTTTTTCAGAGCCACTAGCAGGTCGAAGGCGTTGGTGTAGTTGATGGCGAAGATGGCGTCGGGCGGCTCGGGTAGTGCCAGCCACGTATCGAGCGCCGCCACAGCTTCTTCGGTCCGGAACTCAATGTGCACCTCGTATTCCTTGCGCAAGTCGAGGTTGTAGCGCTTCAGGGCGTGCTGGTAGCCTGCCAATCGATTGCGGGAAATAAGCAACGATTCCGGGCCGGCCAGGATGGCAATGCGCCGGGCGCCCTGCTGAATCAGGTGCTCCGTGACGTTGAAAGCCCCATTCCAGTCATCCAGGATGACTTTGGCGCTGTCCACTTCGTTGCTCACCCGGTCGAAATGCACCACGGGCACGCCCCGGCAGGCGGCAGGCTTCACGTGGTCAAAATTTTCGGTTTCGCGGGAGTGACAGATGAGCAGGCCATCGACGCGGCTAGCCACCAGGGCCTGCACATTGCTCACCTCCGTTGCGTACGATTCCTTTGACTGACAAATCATTACCCGGTAGCCGGCTTCGGTAGCAACCTCCTGAATGCCGCTGACCACCGTGGCGAAAAACGGCCGTTCAATGTCGGGAATAATAACACCGAGCGTGTGCGTTTCGCGGCTTTTGAGGCTTTGGGCCAGTAGGTTGGGCTGGTAGTCCATTTGCCGGGCCACGTCCAGAATGGCCTGGCGGGTGGTGGGGCTAATGTCCGTGTGCCCGTTCAGGGCCCGCGACACCGTGGACGAAGCCACGCCCACCGCCTTGGCCACATCGCCGATGGTGGTTTGGCTGCGGCGTCGCTCGGTGAGCTGCCCGGCCGGCTTTTCCTCAGTAAAGTGGTAGTCGCAGGCCTTGCACAGAAAGCGCTGGCGGCCCCGCACAAAGCCTGCTTTCAAAACCGAGCTACTCAACTTGCATTTAACGCAGGTTATCATCTTGATTTGTACTTTTTGTGGAAAAGGACGAGTTTAGATAGCCGGTGTTGCCCCTGCTTTGTCTAGTTATTCAAAGGTAACACACAAAATATTTTTTAGGCCACCGCACAGCTAAGATATCTATCGGCAACGATTCCGGAAACGTTGCCGATAGTTTTATGGCCAAAACAAGTTATTTGGGCCGTTTTATTCTTGTTGACTATTACGGAAACGGGTGTACTTTCGATTATAAGTCCTTCAGATATGCTTCCGGAAGCTTTTCGGGTATCAAGCGCAACCAGAAGGCTTAGTGTATAGTCAAATTGTATTCTGCCGAAGAGTCTTATGCTGCACACCATGCGTTGGTTCGGTCCGCACGACCCCGTTTCGTTATTCGACATTCGGCAGGCCGGGTGCGCGGGCGTGGTCACGGCCCTGCACCAATTGCCCGTGGGCGCGGTGTGGCCGGTGAGCGAGATTCAAGCGCGCCAGCAGTTGATTGAAACCGACAACGCCACCCATTCGCCCCTGCACTGGGCGGTGGTGGAAAGCCTGCCGGTGCACGAAGACATTAAGAAAGGCCGGCCCGCGCGTGAGCTTTATATAGCGAACTACAAGGCGTCTTTGCGCAACCTGGCGGCCTGCGGCATCCGCACGGTGTGCTACAATTTCATGCCGGTGCTGGACTGGTCGCGCACCAACGTCAGCTACGAAATGCCCGACGGGTCGCTTGCCTTGCGCTTTGTGTGGCAGGATTTTGCGCTGTTCGACCTCTGTATTTTAAAGCGCCCCGGCGCTGCAATCGATTACGAGCCCAATGTGGCCGAAGCCGCCCGCCAGCAGTTTGCGGCCATGAGCACCGAAGAAATCACAACGCTCAGCAACACAGTGCTGTTGGGCTTGCCCGGCTCGGAGGAAGCGTTTGAGCTGGCTGGTTTTCAGGGCTTACTGGATGAATACGCGGCCATTGACGCCGCCGCTCTGCGCGACAACCTGCACTACTTCATTCGGGAGGTAGCGCCCGTGGCCGAAGAACTGGGGATTGGCCTCTGCATTCACCCCGACGACCCGCCGTTTCCCTTGCTGGGCCTGCCCCGGGTGATGAGCACCGAAAGCGACATTGCCCAGCTGCTGGCGGCCTGCGATGTGCCGGCCAATGGCCTCACCTTCTGCACCGGTTCGCTGGGCGTGCGCCCCGATAACGACCCCGCCGCCATTGCGCGGCGGTTTGGCCCGCGCATTCACTTTGTGCACCTGCGCACCACCAAGCGCGAAGCCAACCCGCGCAACTTCTACGAAGCCGACCACTTGGCCGGCGACGTGGACATGTACGCCGTGGTGCGCGAGCTGGTGCTCGAGGAGCAGCGCCGGGCCGAAAACGGCGCCCCAGCCCTGCCCATGCGCCCCGACCACGGCCACCAGATGCTCGACGACCTCAAGAAGCAGACTTACCCTGGCTATTCCGCCATTGGCCGCCTGCGCGGGCTGGCCGAGCTGCGCGGGCTGGAATACGGCATCCGCCGCAGCCTGGAAGCAGAGGCCCCGCCGCTCGCCGCTCACGCCAGCGCCCCACAATATTCCTGATACGTTCCTCCCAAATCCCACCCAATGCTCCTCCGGTCACTCTTGCTACTGTTGGTTTTGGTCGCTGCCACGCCCCGCAGCCGTGCCGACGACGGCTATCGGCTGTGGCTGAAATACGACCTCATTACGGACGTGGCCCAGCGCAATGCCTACCGGCAGGCCGCTCAATACATTGTGGCTGAAGGCAACTCCGCGGTGCTGAAAACGGCCGCCGCCGAGTTGCAACGCGGCTTGCAGGGCCTGCTGGGCCAGCCGGTGCCCTTGGTGACAAAGGGTGAGTCCAACAGCACAAAGCGCGGAATCTTACTACTGATAAGCCCGACCGCAAACGTTCCCGGAACAGCCCAAACCCAGGATGGCTACCGTATTTTAACGCAAGGCCGCAACCTGGTGGTGACGGGGAGGAGCGGGGCTGGCGTGCTCTACGGCGTGTATGCCCTGCTGCGGCAGCTGCAAACGCAGCAACCCGTAGCGAATTTGGCTACGGCCAGCAGCCCGCGCATCCAGTACCGCTTGCTCAACCACTGGGACAACCCCAACGGCACCGTGGAGCGCGGCTACGCGGGCTCCTCCATCTGGAAATGGTACGAGCTGCCCGAGCGCCTCGACCCGCGCTACACCGACTACGCCCGCGCCAATGCCTCGATTGGCATTAACGGGGTGGCCATTAACAACGTGAACGCCAGTGCCCGCTACCTTACGCCGGAGTATTTGCAGAAGGTGAAAGCGCTGGCGGGCGTGTTTCGACCCTACGGCATCCGGGTGTATTTGTCGGTGTTCTGGGCAGCGCCCAAGGTCATCGGCGGCCTGAAAACCTCCGACCCGCTCGACCCGCAGGTGAAGCAGTGGTGGGCGGCCCGCACCGCCGAGATTTACAAGACCATTCCCGACTTCGGCGGCTTTCTGGTAAAGGCCAACTCTGAAGGCGAACCCGGCCCGCAGGACTACGGCCGCAACCACGCCGACGGCGCCAACATGCTGGCCGAGGCCCTGGGCCAGCACGACGGCATTGTGATGTGGCGCGCCTTCGTGTACAAGGCCAACAGCAAAGGCGACCGGTTTAAGGAAGCCTACGAGGAGTTCAAGCCGCTCGATGGGAAGTTTTCGCCCAAAGTCCTGGTCCAGGTGAAGAACGGGCCGATTGATTTTCAGTCCCGCGAGCCGTTCCATCCGCTGTTTGGGGCCATGCCCAAGACGCCGCTGGTGCTGGAAGTGCAGCTCACGCAGGAGTACTTAGGCTTTGCGACGCACCTCGTTTACCTGGCGCCACTTTTCAAAGAATGCCTCGATTTCGACACCCAAACCAAGGGCCCCGGCTCGACGGTGGCGAAGGTGGTGGATGGCAGCCTCGACCAGCACCTCCTCAGCGGCATTGCGGGCGTGGCCAACATCGGCTCCGACCGCAACTGGACCGGCCACCCCATGGGCCAGGCCAACTGGTACGCTTTCGGCCGCCTGGCTTGGGACCATAGCCTGACCGCGGCCGCCATTGCCACCGAGTGGACCAAAATGACCCTGACCCGCGAGCCCAAGGCCGTGGCCACCATCGTGGACCTAATGGGCCAGTCGCGCGACATCTACGTGCGCTACACCACGCCGCTGGGCCTGCACCACATCATGGGCCAGAACATTCACTACGGCCCCGAGCCCTGGCTGGCCGAAGCCGGCCGCCCCGACTGGACCGCCGTGTATTACCATAAAGCCGACTCCATGGGCCTGGGCTTCAACCGCACCGCCACCGGCTCCAATGCCCTGGCGCTGTATTCGCCGGGCGTGCAAAAGCAGTGGGGCGACCCCAAAACCTGCCCGCCCAACTACCTGCTCTGGTTTCACCACGTGGGCTGGAAGCAGCCGCTGCCCACCGGCCGCACCCTCTGGAACGAACTGGTGACCCGCTACTACACCGGCGCCGACTCCGTGACCTGGATGCAGCAGCGCTGGGCCAGCGTGAAGCCTGCCGTGGACCCCGCCCTGCACACCGACGTAACGGCCCGCCTGCAAATCCAGCGGCAGGAAGCCCTGTGGTGGCGTGATGCCTGCGTGCTCTACTTCCAGACCTACTCGAAGCAGCCCATTCCGGCGCCGTTTGCGCCGCCTACCCGCACCCTGGCCGAAGTCAAAAGCCTGGTCGACCTCTATCAACTGAAATAATTAGTCGCGGCAACCACTACCGATATGGAGCATCAATCACACACTACCGGCGCCACAGTCGCTGACCATTCCCAGCCGGCCAACGTCTTTTCGTTGGAGGGCAAGCTGGCGCTGATAACCGGCGGCGGCACCGGCATCGGCCTCGAAATAGCCCGCTGCATGACCGAAGCTGGCGCCACGGTGGTCATCACTGGCCGGCGCGAGGAGGTGCTGCGCGATGCCGTGGAAAACCTGGGCGAGTCCGCCCAATACATTGTCAACGACATCACCGATTTATCGTCCATCGACGGGTTGGTGGCGCAGATTGAAGCCGCCCACGGCCCCTTGGACATACTGGTGAACAACGCCGGCATCAACCTCAAAAAACCGGCCCTGGAGGTAACCGACGAGGAATTCAGCCGCATTCTGCACACCAACCTGCACTCGGTATTTGCCCTGACGCGGGCTTGCGCTGCGCGCATGGTAGCCCGCAAAAAAGGCGTCATTCTCATGATTTCCTCCATGGCCGCCTACTACGGCATCGACCGGGTGGTGGCGTACGCGGCCTCCAAGTCGGCGGTGGAGGGGATGGTGAAGGTGCTGGCCTCCGAGTTCTCGGGCCACGGCGTGCGCGTGAACGCCATTGCGCCGGGCTTCATCGAAACCGAAATGAGCCGCAAGGCCATGAACTCCGACCCCGACCGCCGCGACCGGGCCATGCGCCGCACGCCGATGGGCGCCTTCGGCCAGCCCGCCGATATCGGCCACGCGGCCGTGTTTCTGGCTTCGCCGGCCGCGCGCTACATCACCGGCGTGTCGCTGCCCGTCGACGGCGGCAATTCCATTGGCTTTTAACCCCACCTTTTTCATTCTCAAGCACTCTCACACCCACCAAAAAACCCACTGAATATCATGCGAGTACATTTATTGAAAACCGCACTGTGCCAGGTCCGGCTCTGTGCGCAGCTCCTGGGGGGCGGCTTCCTGCTGGCAGGAGGGCTGCTGCCGTCGACGGTGTGGGCCCAGGCCGGGCGCACGGTCACGGGCAAGATTACGTCGGACACGGGCGAGGCCCTGCCGGGCGTGACCGTTATTGTGAAGGGCACCACCATTGGTTCGACCACCAACGCGGAGGGCGTGTACAGCCTGAGCGTGCCCGAGGGGCAAAATACGTTGGTTATCAGCTCGATTGGCTTTGAGCGCAAGGAAGTAACCGTTGCTGCTTCGGGTGCCACGGACGTGCGCCTCGTGACCGAAGCCCAGACGCTGAACGAAGTGCAGGTGGTGGGCTACGGCGTGCAGAAGAAAAGCCAGGTGACGGGCGCCATCTCGTCGGTGGATGAAAAGGCCCTGCGCGACGTGCCGGTGGCCAACGTGGGCCAGGCCCTGCAAGGCCGCGCCGCGGGCGTCAGCATTGCCAGCTCGAGCACCGTGCCGGGCCAGGCGCCGGTGATTCGTATCCGGGGCAACCGCTCGTTTTCGGGCAGCAACGACCCGCTGCTGGTAGTGGACGGCGTGCCCTTCGACGGCAGCCTCAACGACCTGAACCCCGATGACATTACTTCGCTGGAAGTACTGAAGGACGCTTCCTCCACCGCCATTTACGGCGCCCGGGGTGCCAACGGCGTCATCCTCATCTCAACCCGGCGCGGCAAGGCCGGCACGCCCAAAGCCACCTACAGCGGCTACTACGGCGTGAAAAAAGCCTACGGCCTCTACGACGTGCAGAACGGCCAGGAGTACTACAACTACCGCCTGGAAGCCTACCGCGCCCAAAACCCCAACTACGACCCGGTGACGGCCACGTCGTTCCTGACGGCCGATGAGCGGGCCAACTACGCGGCCGGCAAAAGCACCGACTACCAGGACCTGATGTACCAGAACGGCCACATTCAGAACCATGTGGTGGGCGTGAGTGGCGGCAACGAGCAAACGCAGTATTCGACTTCGCTGGGCTACTACGACGAAACCGGCATCGTGCCGGTGCAGCGGTTCAAGCGCTATTCGCTGCGCGGCACCCTCGACCAGCAGATTGGCAAGCGGGTGAAAGTGGGCCTGAACACGCTCAATACCTTCAACAACACTGACGACCCCAACATCAACATCCTCTACTCGATTATCACCACCAGCCCGCTGGCGTCGCCCCGCGCGGCCAACGGGGTGCCAATTCTGTATCCCAACTCCGACACCGGGATGTCGAACCCGCTGACGCTGTACGAAAAGGACGCCCACCGCGACCGCAACCGCCGCGTTCGGACCTTCAACAGCCTCTACGGGCAAGTGAACATTCTGAAAGGGCTGGACTACCGCCTGAACGTGGGCCTCGACGTGCGCTCCGACAACAACGGCAGCTTCTTCGCCTCGCAAACGCCGCAGAACGGCGGCGGCCAGAGCACGGCCAACCGCTCGACGAGCCTGGCCTTCAACCTGCTGGCGGAAAACATTCTGACCTACAACAACACCTTTGGCAAGCACGACGTGAACCTGACGGGCCTGTACAGCGCCCAGGAATTCCGCACCGATAACTTCGGCACCGGCGTGCGCAACCTGCTCACCAACTACCAACTCGACGACAACCTCGGCGCGGGTTCGCCCAGCTCGGCCTTCAGTGGCCAGCAGAAGTGGGACATTATTTCCTACATGGCCCGCGGCAACTACGCCTACGACGACCGCTACTCGGCCACGCTGACCATGCGCGTGGACGGCTCGTCGCGCCTGGCGCCCGGCAATAAGTACAAGGCCTTCCCCTCGGCCGCCGTGGCCTGGAACCTGGCCAACGAGTCGTTCCTGAAGGATTACGGCCAGGTGAACGTGCTGAAGCTGCGCGCCAGCCTGGGCCGGGTGGGCAGCACCGCCGTCAACCCGTACCAGACCTACGCCTTGCTCACCTCGGCCCTGGGCACGGGCTACTACAACTTTGGCGGCACCGGGGCCGTGGGCGCCGTGCCCACCGGTATTTCGAACCGCGACCTGGGCTGGGAATACACCACCACCGCCAACTTCGGCCTCGACTTTGGCTTCCTCGACAACCGCCTTTCGGGTTCGGTAGAAGTGTACCAGCAGCGCACCAGCGACCTGCTGCTGCCCGACGCCCTGCCCACGGCCAGCGGCTACGGCTCCTACGTGCGCAACGCCGGCCAAACCCAGAACCGCGGCCTGGAAATTTCCCTCACCACGGCCAACGTGCGCTCGGCTAATGCCGGCGGCTTTGAGTGGAGCACCGACTGGAACTTCACCCTGAACCGGGAGAAAGTCCTCTCGCTGGCCCGCGGCACCGATGCCAACGGCAACGAGCTGAGCGACGTGGGCAACCAGCGCTTCATCGGCCAGCCGATTTACACCATCTACGACTACAAGAAGCTGGGCATCTGGCAGACTTCGGAGGCCGATGAGGCCAAAAAGTACGGCTCGAAGCCCGGCCAAATCAAGGTGCAGGACTTGGACAACAACGGCGTTATCAATTCCAACGACCGTCAGATTATCGGCTCGCGCCAGCCCAAGTTTGAGGCCGGCCTCACCAACCGGTTCCGGTTCAAAGGTTTCGACATGACCATCGTGGCCCTGACCCGCGTGGGCGCCACCGTGGTGGACCCCACGTTGTTCGGCCCGGCGTACTTCGCCACCAACACCGGCCGCCGCAACCAGGTGAACCTCAACTACTGGACGCCCACCAACCCCAGCAACGAGTACCCCCAGCCCGACCAGACGGCGCGCGCCACCGAGTGGCCCACCTACGGCCAGACGCTGGCGTACCTGAGCGGCACGTTCGTCAAAGTGCGCAGCATCGACCTGGGCTACAGCATTCCGGAGGCCTGGGCCAAGTCGGCGTTCATGAGCTCGGCCCGCATCTACCTGCAGGTGCAGAACCCGCTGATTTGGGCTAAGGAGCAGTATTTCAAGGATAACAAAGCCATTGACCCCGATGCGCTGTCGTACTCCAGCCGCTTCAACGCGGCCAACCCCGGCGGCATCGAGTTCACGGGCGGCAACCCCAACAGCAGCTCGGCGGGCCTGGCCGGCGTGGGCACCAACTATCCCGTAACGCGGGCCTTCATTGTGGGCGTCAACCTGGGCTTTTAATCTCAAGGAGCGACTGGGCGGCGGAACGAAGAAGTGAACATGCCGCGTCGAAAGAATTTCAGCAACGGGCATTCCATCAGCTGCTTCACCACCCAGTCACTCCTCATTCCTCCACTCAATTTTTCAGCGCAACGCGCTACTTTATATGAAAAAAATAGTATTTGTCACCTTGGGCGCGGCCTTGCTGCTGGCCGCTAGTGGCTGCGACAAGGACATCCTGGACGAGAACCCGCAATCCATTCTCACGCCGGCCTTTCTGGGCACGCAGCAGGGGATAGAGTCGGGCGTGGCGGGCGTGTATTCGGGCCTGCGCCAGCTGCACGGCAACGACGCGGCGTTCTTCACCACCGAAGCCGGCACCGACCTGTGGACGAACGGGATTTCGTCGAGCAGCGGGCTGAACGATTACAGCCTCAACGACCTGACCCCGGTCAACGCCAACTCGACCTCGTTTCTGTGGACCGTGTGCTACCAGTACATCAACACCGCCAACGGCGTGCTGCAGTACGTGTCCACGGTGCCGGGCCTCGACCCGGCCCGCGCCAAGCAGCTGGCCGCCGAAACCAAGCTGCTGCGGGCGCACTACTACTTCACGCTGGTGCAGCACTTCGGCGATGTGCCGCTGTCGCTGGGCTTCATCGAGTCGCCCACCAAAGACATTCAGCGCGCCCCCCTCGCCGACGTGTACAAAGCCATTATCAAGGACCTGACGGAGGGCATGAATGAGATTGCTGACCGGCCCGCCCAGCCCGGCCGCGTGACGCGGGCCACGGCCCTGCACGAGCTGGCCAAAGTGTACCTGACGCGGGCCACCTCGTCGGCCAAGGAAACCAGCGACTATGCCAACGCCGCCCTGTTTGCCAAGGAGCTCATCGACAACCAGGGCCGCTACGGCAAAGGCCTGGAAGCCGACCCGGCCACGGTATTTGCCGAAGGCAACGAGAACGGCAAAGAGGTGCTGTTCAACGTGCAATTCAACGGCGACGCCACCTTCTCCCGCATCGATGGCTTCACCTTTGGGGGAGAAAACATAGCCGGCTTCAACTTCCGCAGCCGCTACGACCTGCTGCCCAACATGGCGCGCGACATCAACAACGGCCGGCCGTTTGCTCGCCACGCCGTGACGCACTACCTGGAGGATGCTTACATTTTGCGGGATGCCAGCGGCAATGCCCTGGAATCGGGGGCGTCGTTGCGCACCACCGACTCGCGCTACAACAAGTGGTTTACCACGGTGTACCGGGTGAACGCGCCCGGCAACAACAGCGGCAGCACCAGCGCCGTGGTGGGCGACACGGCGGTGTGGTACCCCGGCCGCGAATTGCCGGCCGCCACGCTCGCTCGCATTGCCAGCCGCACGCCGGTGCCCTACCGGGTTATCCAGCCCAGCCAGTACACCACCGAGTACTTCCCCACGCTCAACAAGTACGACTCCCGGAATCGCACGTCGGTAAACGGTTTCTCTACCCGGCCGAACATCATCTACCGCCTAGCCGAAACCTACCTGATAGCTGCCGAAGCCTACTTCTACCTGGGCGATGCGGCCCAGGCCGCCACCTACATCAACGTGGTGCGCCAGCGCGCCGCCGCCCCGGGCAAAACCGCCGAGATGACGATTGCGCCCAGCCAGGTTTCCATCGACTTCATTCTGGACGAGCGCGCCCGCGAGCTGGCCGGCGAAATGATGCGCTGGTTTGACCTGAAGCGCACCGGCAAGCTGTTGGAACGGGTGAAAGCTTACAACCCGCCCCTCACCCGCCTGGCCAGTGGCGTCTACGGCTCCAATGCGGCCATCAACATCAAGGATTACCACGTGCTGCGGCCCATTCCGCAAACGGAGGTGGACCGCACCAGCGGCAAAATCACCCAGAACCCCGGGTACTAGTATCTGGAAGTTAAATAGAAGAACGTCATGCTGAGCGGAGTCAAAGCATCTCTACCCCTTCGTTGAGCTGGCATTGATTACTACTGCACGCGAGATGCTTCGCTCCGCTCTGCATGACGTTCTTTTTTCTTCCTGCCTTCCTTTCTAATAAATCCAAGCGCTTCGCTTTGCTACACAAACTTCTCCTGCTTCTTCTGTTAATCGGGACGGCACTCGCGGCGCAAGCCCAGAGCCCGGCCAACATGCCGCGCCTGGTGAAAACCGGCCAAAGCACCCAACTTCTGGTAGATGGCAAGCCCTACTTCGTGCTGGGCGGCGAACTGGGTAATTCCACCGCCTCCAGCACGGCGTACATGCAGCCCGTGTGGCCCAAACTCAAGGCCATGCACCTGAACACGGTGATTGCGCCGGTGTACTGGGAGCTGATGGAGCCCACCGAAGGCAAGTTCGACTTCACGCTGGTGGACGTCCTGTTGCGCGACGCCCGCAAGCACCAGATGAAGCTGGTGCTGCTCTGGTTCGGCGCCTGGAAAAACAGCATGTCGTGCTACGCGCCGGCCTGGGTGAAAACGGACCTGAAACGCTTTCCCCGCGTGGAAGACGACAAGGGCGTGCCGCAGGAAATCATGACCCCGTTCAGCTCCGCCAACCTAGAGGCTGACCGCAAGGCTTTCGTGCAGCTCATGCAGCACCTCAAAGCCACCGATGACCAGCAGCACACCGTGATTACGGTGCAGGTGGAAAACGAAATCGGCATGCTGCCCACCGCCCGCAGCTACGACGACCGCGCCAATGCCGCCTTCAAGCAGCCCGTGCCCGCCCCGCTGCTCACCTATTTGCAGCGCGAGCGCAAAAACCTGAAGCCGGAGTTTGCGGCCATCTGGCAGCGCCAGGGCGCCAAAACCAAAGGCACCTGGGAAGAGGTGTTCGGCAAAAGCTTGGCTACCGATGAAATCTTCATGGCCTGGTATTACGCCACCTTTACCAACGCCATAACCGTGGCCGGCAAAGCCGCTTACCCCTTGCCCATGTACGTGAACGCGGCCCTGAACCGGCCCAACGTGCCGCCCGGCAAATACCCCAGCGCCGGCCCGCTGCCGCACCTCATGGACGTGTGGCAAGCCGGCGCACCGGCCATCGACATCTTGGCGCCGGACTTCTATAACCCCAATTTCGAGCACTGGTGCGACCTCTACACCCGGGGCTCAAACCCGCTTTTTATCCCCGAAATCCGCTTTGAGGCGGGCGTTGATGCGAAGGCCCTTTTCGCCTTTGGTAACTACAACTGCCTGTCGTTTGCGCCCTTCGCCATTGAGGGCAGCGACACCTTAAAATCGCCGCCCATCGGCAAGGCGTATGAACTGCTGCGGCAGGTAACTTTCCTGCTGGGCAAGTACCAGCCGGCCGGGCAGGTGCGCGGGTTTTTGCTGCAAAAAGACTCGGCGGCCCGCGCCTTTGCGCTGGGCGACTACCAGTTTACCGTTAAGCACGAGTATGCGCTGGGCTGGTCGATGGGGTCGAAAAAGCCGGACTGGTCGCCGGGCGGCGGCCTCATCATCGCCGTGGCGCCCGATGAGTTCTACGTGGTGGGCACCGGCCTGGTGCTCACCGCCGAGCCCACTGCCAAAGGCAAGCGCGCCGGCTACCTAAGCGTCGACGAAGGGCGTTTTGAAAACGAAAAGTGGCTGCCCGGCCGCCGCATGAACGGCGACCAGGACCACCAGGGCCGCCACGTGCGCGTGTCCGGCGGCGATTACAGCATTCAGCGGGTCAAACTCTACACCTACTAACGCCCGATGACTCGTTTCCTTTCCCTGTGCGTATTTCGTCCGCAGCCCTCCATCCGGGGCTGGCGGGGCCTGCTGTGCGCCCTGGTCGTGGGCATTGGGCTGTTGACGCCTTCGCGGGCCGCCGCTACCGTCCGTCTGCCGCGCTTGGTGAGCGACGGCATGGTGTTGCAGCGCGACGCCGACGTGGCCGTGTGGGGTTGGGCCGCGCCTAAGGAAGCGGTCCGCGTGACCTTTCTGGGCAAGACGTACCGCGCCACCGCTGGGGCTGATGGCAAGTGGCGCGTGAAGCTGCCGCATCTGAAAGCCGGTGGGCCGTTTGAGATGAGCATTGCCGGCAGCAACCAGCTGACCGTGAAAAATATCCTGGTGGGCGACGTGTGGCTGTGCTCGGGGCAGTCGAATATGGAAACGCCCATGAGCCGCCTGCGCGACAAGTACCCCGACGTCATTGCCCAGGCCACCAATCCGCGCATCCGGCAGTTTGAGGTGCCGATGACCTACGCTTTCCTGAAGCCGCGTGCCGACCTTGCCGGCGGCAAATGGACGGAGGCCAACCCCCAAACTGTGCTTCAGTTTTCGGGCGTGGCCTACTTCTTCGCGAAGGAAATTAACGCCAAATACCAGGTGCCTGTGGGCATCATCAAAGACGCCGTAGGCGGCTCACCGGCCGAAGCCTGGCTGAGCGCCGAGGCGCTGAAGCAGTTCCCAACCTACGAGCAGCAGGGCGCCAAATACAAGGACAGCACGCTGGTGGCCAGCACCAAGCAGCGCGAAAGCGCCGCCGTGGCCAGCTGGTACCAAACCCTCTATAAGGCCGACCAGGGCCAGGCCCGGGGCCAGCAAAAATGGTCGGCGCTGGACTACGACGCCAGCAGCTGGGCCACCATGAACGTGCCCGGCTACTGGGCCGACCAAACCCCGCTGGGCCCCGTGAACGGCGTGGTCTGGTTCCGCAAAGAAGTAGAGGTGCCCGCCGCCATGGCAGGCCAGTCTGCCCGCTTGGAGCTGGGCACGCTGGTCGACGCCGACTCCACCTACCTCAACGGCCAGCTGGTGGGCAGCACCGGCTACCAGTACCCGCCGCGGAAGTACGAGGTGAAAGCCGGCGTGCTGAAGCCCGGCAAAAACGTGGTGGTGGTGCGCCTCATCAGCAACAGCGGCCGCGGCGGCTTTACCTCGGACAAGAAATACGAACTCACAGCTGGCGGTCAAACGCTGGATTTGCGCGGGCAATGGCAGTACCGGCTGGGCGCCACCATGCCGCCCACGCCGGGCACTACCACGTTCCAGTACCAGCCCGGCGGCTTGTTCAACGGCATGATTGCCCCGGTGCTGCCTTACGCCGTCAAGGGCGTGTTGTGGTACCAGGGCGAAAGCAACACCGGCCACCCGCAGGACTACCAAGCCCTGATGACTAGCCTGATTGCCGACTGGCGCCAGCATTTTGCCCAACCCAACCTGCCGTTCCTCTACGTGCAACTGGCCAACTTCATGGCCGCAAAGCCCGAGCCTGGCGAAAGCGGCTGGGCTGCCGTGCGCGACGCCCAGCGCCGCCTGCTGGCCGTGCCCCACACCGGCATGGCCGTGATTACCGACGCCGGCGAGTGGAACGACATTCACCCCCTCGACAAGCAAACCCCCGGTCACCGCTTGGCCCTGGCTGCTCAGAAAGTAGCGTACGGCGACGCTAAAGTGGTTGCCGCTGGGCCGCTGTACCAGGCCATGCAGGTGGCCGGCAACAAAGCCACGGTCAGCTTCACCAGCATCGGTAGTGGGTTGGTGGCAAAGGGCGGCGGGCCGCTGAAAGGCTTCGCCGTGGCCGGCCCGGACAAGAAATTCGTGTGGGCTCAAGCCCGAATTGAGGGGAACAAAGTGGTGGTCTGGAGCGACCAAGTGACCAACCCCACCACGGTGCGCTACGCCTGGGCCGACAACCCCGAAGGCGCCAATCTCTACAACCAAGAAGGTTTACCCGCTTCACCCTTTACAACCGCCGCCGATGTTCTCTAACCTGCTACATCGTTCTGCTAGGAAACCTTGCTCCCCGGCATATACTGGTGACGGCCCAGCACCAACGGGATATTGGCACCGGCTAAGTGCGGCTGTAGCGTGGACTCTGCGAGTCCGCGTAGGGTCGCGTCTTTTGGGCCTCGTTCTGGCGGGCGCGGACTCGCAGAGTCCACGCTACATTCCTAGGGTTCTCTCTCTCTTTTGGGGTGTGAGGTTAATCGTCTGCCTGTTTGCAGCATTGGCAATAAGCCAATCCGCTCACGCGCAGGCGGCCACCCAAACTGCCCTATTTCTCGACCCCAAACAGCCCGTTAACGCCCGCATTAAGGACCTGATTTCGAAGCTGACGCTGGAGGAGAAGGCCGACCAGATGATGTACAACAGCAAGGCCATCGAGCGGCTGGGCATCCCGGCCTACAACTGGTGGAACGAGGCCCTGCACGGCGTGGGCCGAGCCGGCGCGGCCACGGTGTTTCCGCAGGCCATTGGGCTGGGCGCCACCTTCGACGACGACCTGGCCAAGCGCGTGGCCACCGCCATTTCCGACGAAGCCCGCGCCTCCTACAACGCGGCCGTGGCCAAGGGCTACCGCCAGCAGTACAGCGGCCTCACGTTCTGGACGCCCAACATCAACATCTTCCGCGACCCGCGCTGGGGCCGGGGCCAGGAAACCTACGGCGAAGACCCTACGCTCACCGGCCGCTTGGGCGTCGCCTTCGTGCAGGGCCTGCAGGGCGACGACCCCCAGCACCTCAAAACGGCGGCCTGCGCCAAGCACTTCGCCGTGCACAGCGGCCCCGAGCGCCTGCGCCACGAGTTCAACGCCGTAGCCACGCCCCAGGACCTGCAGGAAACCTACCTGCCGGCCTTTCATAAGCTGGTCGATGCCAAAGTGGAAGCCGTGATGTGCGCCTACAACGCCACCAACGGCGAGCCCTGCTGCGGCAATACCTACCTGTTGCAGGACGTGCTGCGTAAGCAGTGGGGCTTCAAGGGCCACATCGTGAGCGACTGCTGGGCGCTGGTCGACTTCTACCAGGGCCACAAAGTGGTGAAAACGCCCGCCGAAGCTGCCGCCCTGGCCCTGGAGCGCGGCGTAAACCTGAACTGCGGCAGCGTGTACCCATCCTTGCCTGAGGCCGTGCAAAAGGGCCTCACCACCGAAGCCAAAATGGACAGCTCGCTCGCCATTTTGCTGCGCACCAAGTTCAAGCTGGGCTTGCTCGACCCGCAGGGCAGTAGCCCCTATGATAAGCTCGGCCCCGACGTCATTAACAGCGCTTCGCACCGCGCCCTGGCCCGGGAGGCGGCCCAGAAGTCCATCGTGCTGCTGAAAAACAACGGCGTGCTGCCCCTGCGCAACGACCTGCCCAAGTACTTCGTGTGCGGTCCCAACGCCGCCAACCTCGACGCCCTGCTGGGAAACTACTACGGCGTGAACCCGGAGATGAAAACCATCCTGGAAGGCCTGGTGGGCGGCGTGCAGCCCGGCAGCCAGATGCAGTACCGTCAGGGCGCCATGCTCGACCGGCCCAACGCCAACACCATCGACTGGGTGAGCGCCACGGCCCGCACCGTCGATGCCACGTTTGTGGTGCTGGGTATCACCGGCCTGCTGGAAGGGGAAGAGGGCGAGTCCATTGCCTCGCCCACGTTCGGCGACCGCCTCGACTACAACCTGCCCAAAAACCAGATTGACTTCCTGAAAAAACTGCGCGAAAATAACAAGCAGCCCCTCATTGCCATCATCACGGGCGGCAGCCCCATGAACCTGGCCGAAGTGCACGAGCTGGCCGACGCCGTGGTGCTGGCCTGGTACCCCGGCCAGGAAGGCGGCAACGCCGTGGCCGACGTGGTATTTGGCAAGGTCTCGCCCTCGGGCAAGCTGCCCATCACCTTCCCGAAATCCCTGGAGCAGCTGCCCGCCTACGAGGACTACCGCATGGCCGGCCGCACCTACCGCTACCTGGCTGCTGAGCCCATGTACCCCTTCGGCTACGGCCTGAGTTACGCCAAATTCACGTACCCTTCGGTGAAGCTTGCCAGCAAGCGCGTGGCCAAAAACAAGCCCGTCGACGTGACGGCCACCATCACCAACACTGGCAAGGCGGAGGGCGAAGAAGTGGTGCAGCTCTACGTGACGCACGCTGCCAAAAAAGGCACTCAGACCCCGCTGTACTCGCTGAAAAACTTCCGGCGCGTGAAGCTGGCGCCCGGCGCCAGCACTACCGTCAAGTTCACGCTCACGCCCGATATGCTGGCCTTGGTCAATGACAAAGGACAGTCGGTGGCGGCCACAGGCCCGGTTACGGTGTGGGTGGGCGGCTCGCTGCCCAGTGCCCGTAGCGTCGCGTTGGGTGCCAGCCCAGCTGCCAAAGCGGTTTTAACTATTAAATAACAACTATAAAGAACGTCATGCAGAGCGCAGCGAAGCATCTCGCTCGGAGCAATTAATTAGTTGAAGCACGCGAGATGCTTCGCTGCGCTCTGCATGACGGTTTTTCTCTAGAAATATGAAATACCTCCTCGGCTACGACATCGGTAGCTCTTCTATAAAAGCCTCGCTGCTGGACATCAACACCGGCAAGTGCGTGGCGGCCGTCACCTCGCCCAAGCAGGAGATGGAAATCAGCGTGCCCCGCGCGGGCTGGGCCGAGCAGCGCCCCGAGCGGTGGTGGCAGGAATGCGTGAACGCCACCGCCCAACTCAAGGCCGACTACGGCTTTGATACCTCGCTCGTGGCCGGCATCGGCATTACCTACCAGATGCACGGGCTGGTGCTGATTGACCGGGCCGGCAAGGTGCTGCGCCCCGCTATCATCTGGTGCGACAGCCGCGCCGTGGACTTCGGCAACCAAGCGTTTGAAGAGCTGGGCGAAGAGTTTTGCCTTAGCAATTTCCTGAACTCGCCGGGCAATTTCACGGCCTCCAAGCTGAAGTGGGTGCGCGAAAACGAACCCGAGGTGTACGCGCAGATTCACAAGATTCAGCTGCCCGGCGACTACATCGCCTTCAAACTGAGCGGCCAGTTGCAAACCACCGTTTCGGGTTTGTCGGAAGGCGTATTCTGGAACTTCAAGCGGCAGGCCATTGCCCAGGAACTGCTGGACCACTTCGGCATTAGCGCCAACTTGCTGCCCGAGGTGGTAGACACCTTCTCGGTGCAGGGGCACCTGACGGCGGAGGCCGCGGCGGAACTGGGCCTCACGGCCGGCACGCCCATCAGCTACCGGGCCGGCGACCAGCCCAACAACGCCTTCTCGCTGAATGTGCTGAACCCCGGCGAAGTGGCGGCCACGGGCGGCACCAGCGGCGTGGTCTACGGCATCAACGAAACTAACACGCCCGACCCACGCTCCCGCGTGAACTCCTTTGTGCACGTGAACAGCACGCCCGCCCAGCCCCGCAACGGCGTGCTGATGTGCCTGAACGGCACCGGCATTCTGAATAGCTGGCTGCGCAAAATCGTGGGCCAGCTGCCCTACGACCAGATGAACCAACTCGCCGCCCAGGCGCCGGTAGGGGCGGAGGGCCTCGTGTTTCTGCCCTTCGGCAACGGCGTGGAGCGCATCCTCGAAAACCGCCCGGCCGACGCCGAACTGCGCGGCCTCAACTTCAACATCCACCACCAGAGCCACGTGCTGCGCGCCGCCCAGGAAGGCATCGTATTCGCCCTGAACTACGGCATGGACATCATGCGGGCCAGCGGCGTGCAGGTGCGCAAGGTGCGCGCCGGCAACGCCAACATGTTCCTCAGCCCGGTGTTCCGCGAAGCTTTCGTGAACAGCGGCAACGTGGAGCTGGAACTCTACAACACCGACGCGGCCCAGGGCGCGGCGCGCGGCGCGGGCATCGGCGCCGGCGTGTACGCCAGCCCGGCCGAAGCCTTCGGCGGACTCGAACGCATTCTCACCGTGGAGCCCACGCACCAGCTCCGCGAACAATACCAAGCCGCTTACGGCCGCTGGCAAGACGCATTATCTCACCTTATTCCCAATACCATCACCACCCCCTCCTATGTCTAGCAACACGCTTTCCAAGACAGAATTTTTCACGGGCATCGACACCGTTCGCTTCGAAGGGCGCGAGTCGGACAACCCGCTCGCCTTTAAATGGTACGACGAAAACCGCGTGGTGGCCGGCAAAACCATGAAGGAGCATTTGCGCTTCGCCGTGTCGTACTGGCACACGTTCACCGGCACCGGCGGCGACCCGTTCGGCCCCGGCACCAAGCAGTTTGCCTGGGACTCGCACCACGAAATAATTGGCCGCGCCAAGGACAAGATGGACGCCGCGTTTGAGTTCTTCACCAAGCTGGGCACGCCGTACTACTGCTTCCACGACATTGATATGGTAGAAGAAGGCGACTCGCTGGCCGAGTACGAGCGCAACCTGGCTACCATCGTGGACTACGCCAAAGCGCATCAGGCCGCCAGCGGCGTGAAGCTGCTGTGGGGCACGGCCAACGTGTTTTCGCACCCGCGCTACATGAACGGCGCCAGCACCAACCCCGACTTCCAGGTGGTGGCCCACGCCGCCACGCAAGTGAAAAACGCCATCGACGCGACCATCGCGCTGGGCGGCGAAGGCTACACCTTCTGGGGCGGCCGCGAGGGCTACATGACCCTGCTCAACACCGACATGAAGCGCGAGCAGGCGCACCTGGCCAAGTTCCTGACCATCTCCCGCGACTACGCCCGCAAGCAGGGCTTCACCGGCAAGTTCTTCATCGAGCCCAAGCCGGCCGAGCCCACCAAGCACCAGTACGACTTCGACGCGGCCACCGTCCTCGGCTTCCTGCGCGAGCACGGCCTGCAGGACGACTTCATGCTGAACCTGGAAGTGAACCACGCCACGTTGGCCGGCCACACCTTCCAGCACGAGCTGCAAGTGGCCGCCGACGCCAACCTGCTCGGCAGCATCGACGCCAACCGCGGCGACTACCAGAACGGCTGGGACACCGACCAGTTCCCGAACAACCTGAACGAGTTGACCGAGTCGATGCTCATCATCCTGGAGCACGGCGGCATTTCGCCCGGCGGCATCAACTTCGACGCCAAAACCCGCCGCAACTCGACGGATTTGGAGGACATTTTCATCGCCCACATCGCCGGCATGGACACCTTTGCCCGCGCCCTAGTGGTGGCCAACGACATCCTCGAAAAGTCGCCCTACCGGAAGTTCCGCACGGAGCGCTACGCCTCGTTTGATTCCGGCCAAGGTGCCGAGTTCGAGCGCGGCGGCCTGACCCTGGAAGACCTGCGCACCATCGCCCACAAGTCGGGCGAGCCGACCCCCAAGAGCGGCAAGCAGGAGTGGCTGGAAGCCATCATCAACCAGTACATATAAGCATTAACCCAACGCCTTAACGCAACAAAAAAGAACGTCATGCTGAGCGAAGTCGAAACATCTCGCGTGTGGTAGTAATCCAATCGTGAGGACAAAGCGGGCGAGATGTCTCGGCTGCGCTCGACATGACGGGTTAGAAGGGTAGGTGTAATAACAAAAAAAGCGCGTCGGGCAGGGCCCGGCGCACTTCGAAAAAACAGAACCAGCCGGCCGCCAAGTGGTGGGAATAGCAAGGCGGCTGGCCGGGGATGTTTTGCCGACTGCGGCGCGCCTGCAATAGCTCGCTTGCCAGTAGGCGGCATCGGCGTTTCGGCACAAGCACAAGGCCCGTTGGTGAGCGGGGTTTTGCTTCACGTGGGCACGGTTGCCTGCGAGCCGGAACGCCGCTTTGCCGGCTGGAATACCAGGCCGTAGCTTGGGCCAGTATTTCACTCACCATTTATTTCCCTTCTTCTATGAATTTTCCCCGACGCCTGGCTGCCGTGGCCACTTTGAGCTTTGCCGTGCCGACTGCTTCCTCGGCCCAACCGAAGGAAGGCGCAAGCCAAACCGTGCAGATGACCGTGCAGGCCGGCGACCCCAAGCTGCAAATCAGCAAACACATTTACGGGCACTTTGCCGAGCATTTGGGCCGCTGCATTTACGGTGGTTTTTGGGCTGACAAAGACTCAAAAGCCCCGCAACAGGGCCGGATTCGGATGGATATTGTGGAGGCGCTCAAGAAAATCAAGGTTCCGAATTTGCGCTGGCCCGGCGGCTGCTTCGCCGATACCTACCACTGGCGCGACGGCGTAGGCCCCACGGCCCAACGCCCCAAAATGCTGAACATGTGGTGGGGTAACAACCTGGAGGATAACAGCTTCGGCACCCACGAATTTCTTGAGCTGTGCAACCTGCTCGGCACCGAGCCCTACCTGGCGGCCAACGTAGGCAGCGGCACGGTGCAGGAAATGGCCGGCTGGATGGAATACCTCAACTCTAACGACGACACCCCGCTGGTGCTGGAACGCCGCAAAAACGGCCACCCCGACCCGTATAAAGTGACGTGGTGGGGCATTGGCAACGAAAGCTGGGGCTGCGGCGGCAACATGACCGCCGAATATTACACCGACGTGTACAAGCGCTACGCCACCTTCGCCCACAACTACCCGGCCTCCCCGCCGCTCAAGAAAATTGTGAGCGGGGCCAACGGCGACGACGCCCACTGGACCGAAACGTGCATGAAAAACATCCCCCTCAACCAGATGTGGGGCCTCACCCTGCACCAGTACACGCTGCCCACCGGCAGCTGGACCGGCAGCAAGGGCAAGGCCACCGGCTTCGGCGAGGACATGTACTTCAGCACGCTGCGCAACTGCCTGAAAATGGAAGCCGTGGTGACCAAGCACGCCGCCATCATGGACAAGTACGACAAGGACAAAAAGGTGGCGCTGCTGGTGGACGAATGGGGCGTGTGGACCGACGTGGAACCCAACACCAACCCCGGCTTCCTCTACCAGCAAAACTCCCTGCGCGACGCCTTGGTGGCCGGCACCACGCTCAACATCTTCAACAACCACTGCGACCGGGTGCGCGGCGCCAACCTGGCCCAGGCCGTGAACGTGCTGCAAGCCGTCATCCTCACGGAGAAGGACAAAATGCTGCTCACGCCCACCTACCACGTCTTCGACCTCTACCAGGTGCACCAGGACGCGCAGTACCTGCCCCTGCAATTCAGCAGCCCGGACTACGCCTTCGGCAACGAGAAAATCCCAGCCCTAAACGCCTCGGCCTCCAAAGATGCCAAAGGCGCCGTGCACATCTCCCTGGTGAACCTGGACCCCAACAAAGCCATCAAGCTGGAAACAGCGCTGGCCGGCGTGACCTGGAAAACGGTGACGGGCCGGCTGCTGACTTCCGCCAAAATCAACGACTACAACACCTTCGACAACCCCAACACGGTGAAGCTAGTGGCCTTCAACGGCGCCAAAAAGCGCGGCGACAAGCTGACCGTGGAACTGCCGGCCAAGTCGGTGGTAGTGCTGGAATTGCGGTAGGTGCGCAGCTAAGCCTCCTCTCCCTTGTAGAAGGGGGGTACGGCGGCGCAACTGTAGCGTGGACTCTGTGAGTCCGCGCCCGCCAGAACGAACTCCG
Organism: Hymenobacter jeongseonensis; assembly: GCF_015694725.1. Lineage (GTDB taxonomy): Bacteria > Bacteroidota > Bacteroidia > Cytophagales > Hymenobacteraceae > Hymenobacter > Hymenobacter jeongseonensis. The sequence goes on from NZ_JADQDQ010000004.1 coordinate 101,017, forward strand.
AACGATGCGACAATACGCGGACTCGCAGAGTCCACGCTACATTTTGTCCGGCTCATCTTTCCGCAGGTGAGGGGCCGGCGGTGCGCTCAACACAACTGTCCTTTTCAACATACGAATATGAAAACCAACATTCTCGCTACCCCGCTGCGCCGCTTACTCCTCGGTAGCCTCATTATGGGCGGTTTGGGAGCGTTGAACAGCCGCTACGACGTGGCTTCGCTGGCGCATGCGCAGTCGGCGCCCACGCAGGCACCCGCTACGAAGGGCCTGAAAGACTACTACAAAGCCTATTTCCCGGTGGGCGTAGCCGTGTCGCCACAAGGTCTGAGAGGAGCGGAGGGCGAGTTGATTAAGCAGCAATTCAACAGCATCACGCCGGAAAACGCCATGAAGATGGGGCCAATCCACCCCGAAGAAAACCGCTACAACTGGAAGGACGCCGACGAAATCGTGCAGTTTGCGCAGGTTAACAAGCTGAAGGTCCGCGGCCACAACCTGCTTTGGCACGAGCAGACCCCGGCGTGGCTGTTCAAAAACGCCGACGGCTCAACCGTTTCCAAGGAAGTCCTGCTCAAGCGCCTCAAGGACCACATCGATACCGTGGTAAAGCGCTACAAAGGCAAAATTTACGCCTGGGACGTGGTAAACGAAGCCATTTCAGACAACCCGAACGAGTTTCTGCGAAACTCGGAGTGGTACAAAATCTGCGGCGAAGACTTCATTGCTAAAGCCTTCGAATACGCTCACGCCGCCGACCCCAAGGCCGTGCTGTTCTACAACGACTACAACACCGAGCGGCCCGAAAAGCGCGAGCGTATTGTGAAGCTGCTCAAGAAGCTGAAGGATGCCAAAGTGCCGATTGATGCGGTTGGTTTGCAGGGCCACTGGTCGCTGCAAGAGCCCACGGAGCCGGAACTGCGCGCCGCGCTGGACCAGTACAAGTCGCTGGGCCTGAAAATCCAGATTACGGAATTGGATGTGTCGATTTACCCCTGGGAAAAGGAACGCCGCGCCAAGCGCCCCGACGAGTCGGACGCCTACACGCCGGAGCTGGAGCAGAAGCAAGCCGAGCAGTACAAGATGTTCTTCAAGGTTTTCCGCGACTACAAAGGCGTGCTGACTGGCGTCACCTTCTGGAACATCTCCGACAAGTACACCTGGCTGGATACCTACCCCGTGGCTGGCCGCAAAAACTACCCCCTGCTTTTTGACCAAAATCAGAAGCCCAAGAAGGCTTTCTACGAGGTGGTGAAGTTCTAGCACAACTACGGTCATGCAGAGCGCAGCGAAGCATCTCGCTCGGGGGAGTAATCCAATTGCCAGAAAAAGAACTAGTGACAGCACGCGAGATGCTTCGCTGCGCTCTGCATGACGGACTCAAGTATTTGAGTTGGCCAACATACACTATTCTATGAAAACTATACCCTTTCGCGTATTCCTGCTACCCCTAATGGCGCTAATCAGCACCATTGAGGCGGTGGCCCAAACGACTTTGCCCGTCGGCACAACAACCGTTTCCAATAAGAAAAGCCAAGGCGCTTTCGCCCTGGCGGCAAACGGGAAAGTGGCACCCATTCATGCCAGTGCCAACGACTGGCCGGGCGTGCTGCGGGCCGCCAAAGACCTACAAGCCGATGTGGAGCGCGTGACCAAAATTTCCCCAGCTTTCAGAACAAGCCAGCCGGCTGGGGCGGAGGTTGTCCTCATCGGCACCATCGGCAAAAGCCCGCTGATTGACCAGCTGATTAAGGACAAAAAGCTGGATGCCAAAGCAGTGGCTGGGCGCTGGGAAACCTTCGTGCGCCAGGTAGTGGAGAAACCCATGCCGGGTGTAGAGCGCGCGCTGGTCATTGCCGGTAGTGACAAGCGGGGGACGATTTTTGGGATTTATGACTTGTCCAGTCAGATTGGGGTGTCACCTTGGTACTGGTGGGCCGACGTGCCGGTAAAGACGCAAACGGCGCTGTACGTGGCCTCCGCTCGCTACACGCTGGGCGAACCTAAGGTGAAATACCGCGGCATCTTCATCAACGATGAGGCGCCGGCGCTGCAGGGCTGGTCGCAAGAGAAATTTGGGGGCGTGAACTCGAAGATGTACGCCCATATGTTCGAGCTGATTTTGCGGCTCAAGGGTAACTACCTGTGGCCGGCCATGTGGGGCAACATGTTCAACGTGGACGACCCGCAAAACCCGGTGCTGGCCGACGAATACGGCATTGTGATGGGCACGTCTCACCACGAGCCGCTGACCCGTGCCCACGAGGAATGGAAAGTTGCCGGCAAAGGCGCCTGGAACTACCAGACCAACGCGCCCGCGCTACAGGAGTTCTGGCGCGGCGGCATGCAGCGCATGGGCACCCGCGAAAACATCGTGACGGTGGGTATGCGCGGCGACGGCGACGAGCCCATGAGCGAGGACAGCAACATTGACCTGCTCGAAAAGATAGTGGCCGACCAGCGGCAAATCATTGCCGAAACCACCGGCAAACCCGCCGAGCAAACGCCCCAACTGTGGGCGCTCTACAAGGAGGTGCAGGACTACTACGACAAAGGCATGCGCGTGCCCGACGACGTAACCCTGCTGCTCTGCGACGACAACTGGGGCAACATCCGCAAGCTGCCCAAGCTGGGGGAGAAGCCCCGCAAGGGCGGCTACGGCATCTACTACCACTTCGACTACGTGGGCGGCCCGCGCAATTACAAATGGCTCAACACGAATCCGCTGCCGCGCATCTGGGAGCAGATGCACTTGGCCAAAGCCTATGGCGCCGACCAAATCTGGATTGTGAACGTAGGCGACCTCAAGCCCATGGAACTGCCCATCAGCTTCTTCCTCGACTACGCTTGGAACCCGGACCGCATTCCCGCCACCGGCGCGGCCGCCTACACCCAGCGCTGGGCTGCCCAGCAGTTCGGCCCGACGTACGCCACCGAAATCGGGGACATCTTGGCCAAATACGCCAAGTACAACGCGCGCCGCAAGCCCGAGCTGCTGGGCCCGGAAACCTACAGCCTGGCCACGGGCGAATGGGCCACGGTAGTGGCCGAGTACCAGCAGTTGCTGGCTCGCGCTGAGGCCATCAACCAGAAGCTGCCGGCCACCGACCGCGACGCCTATTACCAACTGGTGCTACATCCGGTGCAGGCCGGCGCCAACCTCAACGAGCTGTATTACACCGTGGCGCTGAACCAGGATGCCAAGAAACGCAATCAAGCGAACACAACAGAATTGGCTATAAAGGCAGGAAAGCTGTTTGATAAAGACATCGAAATCACCAGCCGTTACCACGCCTTAGCCGGCGGAAAATGGAACCACATGATGGACCAGACGCACATCGGCTACACAAGCTGGCAGCAGCCCGCCAAAAACACTATGCCGGCTGTGGATACAAATTGGGCTGATAGTCCAAAAACCTCCGTCCCTCCAAAACTGGCTACTCGTAAGGTTGCTATGGCGCATGTTGTAGGTGCGGGCTTTATGGAGGACGGCGGCTACGTTTCCATCGAAGCCGAGCATTTCGCCAAGGCGGTTAATAGCGGCCCCGTAACCTGGCAGCGCCTGCCGGACCTGGGCCGGACGCTGGGTGCGGTAACCACTTTTCCGGTCACAGCGGCTCCGCATGCCGCGCCCGGTGGCGCCTCGCCTCACCTCCAATACCAGGTCACCTTGACGCAGGCTGGTCCCGTTACGGTGCGCGCCTACTTCGCGCCGACCCTGGATTTTACCAATACCCAAGGCCTGCGCTACGCCGTTTCCATCGACGACGACGCCCCGCAAATCATCAACCTGCACACCGGCCTGAAACCCGATAACGGCAACCGCCCCTGGGAGCAGGCCGTGGCCGACAACATCATCATCAAAACCTCGCAGCACAACGTTGCCACAGCTGGCCCGCACGTGCTCAAGTTCTGGCGCGTCGACCCCGGCGTGGTACTCGAAAAGCTGGTGGTGCACCGCGCCGAGCTACCCGCCAGCTACCTCGGCCCGCCCGAAAGCCCACAAGGGAAATCAGCTGCTCCGACTGGCGAAAAAGGCAGCGTGGGAAGCCGATAACTGCTTAAGTAGCTCCGCACGGCCGTGAAGTAATCCTGGCTATGTGCCGTAGAAATAAGCGCCTCAGGCGTGGAAAGCAAGTTTGAAGAGGTGAATGCGGCCTTCCTAATCTGGACAAACACGAACAAAAGCCAGCGGAAGATGCCTGGGGACGTAATGAAGCGCCTGCTTATAAACGAAATGATTGTAACCTTGCGCTATTAAATACTTAGAAATAGCGCAATAGATATGAAGCATTTTACGCTTTTGCTGGCCGGGTTTCTGGCTGTTCCCACGGTTGGATTTAGTCAAGGGGGCAAGCTGCCGGCGAAGGCTGGTGCGGTTGGCCAGCCAGGCAACTCGTTCGCGTCGGCGACCAAAGGACTGCAGAGATTCGACGGTTATTTCCCTTTTTACTACGATTCGAAAACCGGCAAAATACTGCTGGAGGTGAGCCGCCTGAACGAGGAGTTTCTGTATTTCGGCTCCTTGTCCAGCGGGGTGGGCAACGGCATCGAGCGGGGGCAAAGCAATTCCGCCATTGCCAAGTTTGTGCGGGTGGGTGGCAAGGTGATGCTCATCGAGCCCAACTACGACTACCGCGCCACCCGCGGCAACGCCGACGAGCTGCGGGCCGTCGACAACGCGTTTGCCAAGTCCGTGATTTGGGGCTTTGTGCCGGTGGCGAACGAGGGCTCCAAGGTGCTGCTCGACCTCACGCCGTTTCTGGTGCGCGACAGCCAGAAAACCGGCGACCGGCTGAGCAGCGGCGGTTTTTCCGGCCCCGGCGCGAGCCTACTCGGGCCAGGGGCGGGGGCCAGGGTCGCGGCACCCTACAAGTTTGATGAGTCGCGCTCGGCGGTGTACTTGGAAAACACTCGGAACTTCCCCAAAAACACCGAATTTGAGGCCATGATAACCTTCACCGGCGGGCCCAGCTCGGGCGGGGAAGGCGGCGGCTCGGACCTGGCGCCGGACCCCAACGCGGTGACGCTGCAAATGCACCAAGCCTTCATCGAGCTGCCGGATAACCAGTTTCGGCCCCGCAAATTTGACCCGCGGGCGGGCTTCTACCAGTTCAGCTTTGTTGATTTCTCGGCGCCCATCAATCAGCCCCTGACGCAGCGGTTCATTCCCCGCCACCGGCTGGAAAAGCAGGACCCGGCGGCGGCCCGCAGCGAGGCCGTGAAGCCCATTGTGTACTACGTGGACCGCGGCGCGCCCGCCGACATCAAAAAATCCCTGATTGAGGGCGGTGCGTGGTGGAACCAGGCGTTTGAAGCGGCCGGCTACACCAACGCGTTTCAGGTGAAAGAGCTGCCGGAAGGGGCCGACCCCCTGGACATTCGCTACAACGTGGTGAACTGGATAAACCGCTCCGGCAGCCCGCGGGCTTATTCCTACGGCGCCTCCTACATCGACCCGCGCACCGGCGAAATCCTGAAAGGCATCATCTCGCTGGGAGCCGACCGCCACCGGCAGGACTACCTCATTGCCGAAGGCCTGCTGCAACCCTACGAGGACGGCAAGCCGGTATCGGACCAGATGGAGCAGCTGGCCCTGGCGCGCATCCGGCAGCTGTCGGCCCACGAAATCGGCCACACGCTGGGCCTGTACCACAATTTTGTGGCCAGCACCAAGGAGCGGGCCTCGGTAATGGATTACCCGTTTCCGCGTTTCAGCCTGCTGCCCGATGGCCGCGTCGATGTGTCCGATGCCTACGCCACCGGCATCGGGGCCTGGGACAAGCGCGCCATTACGTGGGGCTACGCCGATTTTCCCAAGGGCACCGACGAAAACGCTGCCCTCGACAACCTCATGAAAGAAACCCTGCAACAGGGCTTCCGCTTCATCCCGGACATTGGCGGCTACGCGCACCCCGACGCCAACCAGTGGGACGACGGCACCGAGCCGGTGGCCCAACTCACCAAGCTGATGGCCGTGCGCCGCCGCGTGCTGGACGGCTTCTCGGAAAAAGCCATTCGGGCCAATGCGCCTCTGGCTACCCTGGAGGAGGTGCTGGTGCCCATTTACCTGCTGCACCGCTACCAGGTAGAAGCCGTGGCCAAGTCAATTGGCGGGCAGTACTTTACCCACGCCGTGAAAAACGACGGGCAGGTGCCCACCCAAATGGTGCCCCCTGCCGCACAGCAACAGGCCCTGGCGGCGTTGCTGGCAACCATCAGCCCCGCCGCGTTGCAGCTGCCGGAGGCGCTGATTGCCAAGATTCCGCCCCGGCCGTCGGGCTACCCCGGCTCCATCGAAACTTTTGCGGGCTACACCGGCCCCACCTTCGACCCCCTGGCCGCCGCGGAAGCCGCGGCCGGCCCCACCGTTGCCGCCCTGCTGAACCCGGAGCGCGCCGCCCGCCTCATTGAGTACCAGGCCCGCGACAGCCAGCAGCCCGGTTTCGGGTCCGTGGCGGAGCAATTGTTGGAGCGCACCTGGCGGGCCAAGCCGGCGCAGGGCTACGCCGCGGCCCTGCAAACGGTAGTTAATAACCTGACGCTGAAATACCTGCTGCAACTGGCCGCCGACAACCGCGCCGCGGCCAGCGTGCGCGGCCAGGCGCTACTGCAAGTCGACGGCCTTCATGATTGGATGCAGAGCGCCGCAAAACGTGCCCAACCCGTGCAAAAAGCCAACCTGCTGTTCGGGCTCTCGGAAATCAACCGGTTTAAAGCCGACCCCAGCAAGTTCTCGCCGCCCCCGGCAGTGAATATGCCGCCTGGTGCGCCCATTGGCATACCGGAGATTGACTTTTTCCATTAGGGCTCTGCTGAGCCGCTTCTCCTAATCCTAATAGCCCGTAGTCAAGAAACGAACGGCAGATACTCCCCTGGCAACCGAAGCGCCGAAATTGGCGCAAACACGAGGCAGTACTGGTGCAGTTGAAAAGAAACAGAGCTTATCTATCAGCTGTCAGGCATAGCCGGTGGTGGCGCGAACGCCAGCGTGTGTACTACAGGTGTGCCAGCGCCGTTTGGGGCATCCGCTTCAGCAGCCACTGGAATAGCTTTTCGGCATCCGCTTTGTGAAATAGCTCCGTGCCCGAGTTCATAGTGGCGGCCGAGCCGCAGGCCACGCCCATGCGCACGGCCTCGCGCACCGGGCGACCTTCGCAGAGCGCGAACACCATGCCGGCCACCATGCTGTCGCCGGCGCCCACGGTGCTGCGCTTTTTCACGGACGGCGCCGGAATGTGTTCTTCCTGCTCCCGGGTTACCAGGTAGGCGCCGTTCGGCCCCAGTGACACCACTACGATTTCGCACTTGCCCGCTTCAATGATGCTGCGGGCCGCTTCGGCCGCAGATTCGGTGTCGAGGGCTTCCACGCCGGCCAGCCGGCTGAGCTCGCCCAGGTTGGGCTTGAGCAGGTAAACGCCTTCGTCAACGGCGCATTTCAGCGCCTCGTCGGAGGTATCAACGATGAGCTTGGCCCCAACGCTGCGGGCCCAGCGGGCTATTTTACCCATGAATTCGGGGGCGACGCCCTGGGGCAGGCTCCCGCTGGCCACCAGCACATCGGGAGCGGGGGAAAGGGCGGCCAGGGTGGCCAGTGCCTGTGCTTGTTCGGTTTCGGTGAGCACCGAGCCGGGCATGCCAAACCGGTACTGCTGGTTGCAGGAAGCATCCACCACGGTGAAGTTTTCGCGGGTCCAGGAATCCGTCAGCACGGGGCACTGGGCGATGCCTTCGCGCGTCATGAGCTGTTGCAATACCTCGCCGGGAGGGCCGCCGGCCGTGAACACTGCCCGCGAGCTCAGGCCCAGCCGCTGCAACCCGCGCGACACGTTGATGCCGCCCCCGCCGGGCTCCACCTTGGGCGCATCGCAGCGCAGCTTTTGCTCGGGTACTAGGCGGGGCACGCTGGTGCTTTTGTCAATGGCGGGGTTGAGGGTGAGGGTGACGACGTTTTTCATGGCGAAGGCGCGGCGGAGGGTTGCGAGGTTAACGCAAGGAGGCCAAAAAAGTACGGCGCGGCTTCCCATACCGAATTGTCCAGAGCGGCACTCCGATTCTGCTGCTGCCCGGTAAAACACCGTACCATTAAAGCGGCTGAGGAAGTCATCCGTCCGTCATGCAGCGCGCAGCGAAGCATCTCGTGTGCCGCCACTAATTCCATTGATTGAACGGATTGAGTTACTACCACAAACGAGATGCTGCGTTACACTCTGCATGACGGGCAAGTGCTGTAAAAACTTCGCTGAAAACCTATTGCACCAGAATCATGGCCGAGCTGGCCGGCACCAGCAACGCCGCGCCGGCTTGCTCCACCTTGCCAATGCCTTTCTCGCTCACCTGCTCGCCACTCAGCACCACGGTGTATTTTCCAGCGGGAATGGGCACGTTCACCGCCGTGCGGTTGCCGTTGAAAATCACCACAATGTTCTGCCAGGCATCGCCGCCAGCGTGGTCCTTGAGGCGGTAGGCAATGGCCCCGGCGGGCACATTAGGCAAGAATTCTAAGTGCTGCTGCACCTTTTCTGTGGTGGACAGTCGGAAAGCCGGATGCGCCCGGCGCAGGGCAATGAGTTTGCGGTAAAAATCATACACTCCGGCGTACTTCACCTTGCGGCCCCAGTCGAGTTGGTTCACGCTGTCGGGCTGGTTGTAGGAGTTGTGCGAGCCGCCCTTGGTGCGCAAAAACTCATCGCCCACCGGCAAAAACGGCACGCCCTGCGAAGTGAACACAATGGTGTTGCTGAGCAAATCCATTTTAATCAGTTCCGCTTCCGAGGCGCCGGGGTTGGCCACCGTGAGCTTGTCCCAGAGCACCCGGTCGTCGTGGCAGGCCACGTAGTTGATGGCTTGGGCCGGGGCCGCGGCCCAGGGCACTTTCGAGTAATTCACCTTGGCATAGTCGAGCTGTGGGTGCTGGGTGGCGGCCACGATGCCGAACTTCATGCTCTCTTCTAAGCCGGGCTGGCCGCTGGCAAAGCCGGGCTCGGTTTGGCGAGCGTAGTGGCCCTTTACGCCGTCGCGCAGCTCGTCGCCGAAAGCGGCAATGCGCGGTAGTTTGCCCACGTTGGCTTTCACGGCGCGGCGGGCTTCGGGCAGGGGCGAGGCACCGGCGGTCCAGCCCTCGCCATACACAAATATGGAATGGTCCTGTAGGTCGAGGGCTACGCGCACGGCGCGCATGGTTTCGATGTCGAGGATGCCCATCAGGTCGAAGCGGAAGCCGTCGGCGTGGTATTCCCGGGCCCAGTACGCCACCGATTCTACGATGAGCTTGCGCACCATGGGTCGTTCCGAGGCTACTTCGTTGCCGCAAGCAGCCGCGTCGGATAAGCTGCCGTCGGGCCGGTGGCGGTAGTAGTAGCCGGGCACCAGTTGCTCGAAGCTGCTGCGGGCGGCGTTGGCGGTGTGGTTGTACACCACGTCGAGCACCACCCGCAAGCCTTGGCTGTGCAGGTTTTCCACCATCTGCTTGAACTCGCGGATGCGCGCGGCCGGGTCGGCGGCGTTGGTGGCGTAGGTGCCTTCGGGCACGGAGTAGTTCAGCGGGTCGTAGCCCCAGTTGTAGCGGTTGGCGCTGGCGGGCAGGCTCTCGTCGATACTGGCGAAGTCGTTGGTGGGCAGCAGGTGCACGTGGGTCAGGCCCAATTCCACCAAATGTTCGAGGCCGGTGGTGACGCCGCTCGGGCCGCGGGTGCCGAGCTGCGCCACGCCCAAGTACTTGCCTTTCTCCCGAATGCCGGATTGCGGGTGCATGCTCAGGTCGCGCACGTGCACTTCGCCAATCACAATGTCGGTGAGCTGCTTGAGCGCCGGGCGCAGGTCGTCGGCCCAGCCGGGCGGCTGGGCGGTGGCGGGGTTGAGCACGGCCCCGCGCAGCCCATTCAGGCCCACGGCGTGGGCGTAGGGGTCCACTACTTCGGCCATCTTCTTCCCCTTGATGGTGGCCTGCACCGAGTAGAACCCGGCAGTGCCGGCTGGCAGGGTGAAGGTCCAGGTGCCGCCCTGGGCCTTGGTCATGGCGTATTCGGCCTTGGCGGTGCCGCCGGTGCCGGTGGCGTAGAGGCGCAGCCGCAGGGCCTCGGCGGTGGGGGCCCATACGCGCAGCGTGGCCTGGGTGCCGCGCCAGGTCAGGCCGAGGTCGGGGCCGTGGTAGATGGGATAGCTGGCGAAGTCGGGGAGGGGCTGGGCCGGGGCGGTGGAAGCGGCGGAAAGAAGCACAAGCAGCAGGAACGGGCGTATCATGGGTGCAAGTTAGCCCGACCGATAAAACGCCGCCCGCCGTCGATACAATTCCCCCAACAGTCGGTTTGGCGCGACTTTGGCCAAGGGCATTGCCTAAGTTTGTTTAGCCTCCTTCCCTGCTCATGCCCCCAATCACTCCCCGTCGCTACCTCAATCCGCTCATTCATGTGCTGGTGTGGGGGCTGTTCGGGCTGACCTTTTTGCTGTTTCAGCCGCTCACGGGCCGGCTCGTGATGCCCACCGAATTCTGGATTCGGCAGGGCCTGATGTTCAGCGTTTGGGTGGCTTCCTACTACCTCACGGCCAAGGTGAGCGTGCCTAGGCTCTTGTTTCAGGGGCGCACAGGCTGGTTTGTGCTGGCCCTGGTGGGCACCACGCTGGGCGTATTGCTCTTCAGCCGCTTCCTCGAATCGGCCCTCAATCTGCACGAGCTCATGAATAAAGCCTTTGAGGCCGCGGCGGGCCGGCCCCGGCTGCTGCAGCGCGGGCCGCGGTTCGATTCCATGGGCCTGCTCACCACCATGTTTGTGCAGGGCATTGCCACCAGCATCACGGTGGTGCAGAAGTGGCAGAAGGACGCCCAGCTTCGGCAATCGTTGGAGCAGCAGCGCATTAGTTCCGAGCTCTCGGTGCTAAAAGCCCAAATCAATCCGCACTTCTTCTTCAACACCCTCAACAACATCTACGCCCTCACGCTGCTCGATGGCGAAGAGGCCCGCTCGGCCATTCACCGCCTGTCGCGCATGATGCGCTACGTGCTCTACGACAGTGCCGGGGGCCACACGCTGTTGAGCCAGGAAATCTCTTTCGTGCAGGACTACATCACCCTCATGCAGCTCCGGCTCGATGAGCGGGTCACCGTCACCTTCGAGCGGCCCGAGCCCGTGCGCGACGTGCCGGTAGCCCCCATGCTGCTGCTGCCTTTTCTTGAAAACGCCTTCAAGCACGGCGTCGCGGCCACCCAGGCCAGCTCCATTTTTGTGGCCCTGCGCCAGCCTGCGCCCAATGTGCTGGAACTAGAGGTGCGCAACACGCGCCTGCCGCTGCCCTCCACCGACTTGGCCGGCAGCAACGGCATCGGCCTCGTGAACACCCGTCGACGCCTCGATTTGTTGTATCCGGGCCGGTTCACGCTGGTGGTCGACGACCACACGCCCACCAACGAGTTTCTGGTTCACCTAACCCTGCACGTCGCATGAGCAGCCTGCCGCCCCTCAAATGCATCGCCGTCGACGACGAGCCGCTGGCCCTGGGCCTGGTGGTTTCGTTTATTCAAAAAACGCCGTTTCTGGAACTGGTGGGCCGGTTTGGCAGCGGCGTCGAAGCCCTGAAGTACCTGCACGAGCACCCCGGCACCGTCGAGCTGGCCTTCCTCGATATTCAAATGCAGGAGCTCACCGGCCTGGAGCTGGCCCGCGTGTTGGGCCACAGCGGGCCCCGCGTCATCTTCACCACTGCCTTCAGCCAGTACGCGCTGGACGGCTACCGCGTCGATGCCCTCGACTATTTGGTGAAGCCGTTCAACTACGAGGAGTTTCTGCGGGCCGCCGGCAAGGCCCGCGCCTACGCCGAGCTCACGGCCCAGCACGCCAGCGCCGTCGCTGCCAACGGCCCCGAGGAGGAGGAGTATTTGTTTCTGAAGGCCGATTACCAGTTGGTGCGGGTGGCCATCAGCGACATTCTGTACGTAGAGGGCCTGAAGGATTACGTGAAAGTGCACCTCAAAAGCGCGCCGCGCGCCCTGCTCTCGCTCATGAGTCTGAAGGCGATGGAGGAAAAGCTGCCCGCCCGGCGCTTTATGCGCGTGCACCGGTCGTTTATCGTCGCGCTCGATAAGATTGAGGCCGTGCGCCGCCTCACCGTGCAGATTGGCGCCGTTACCATTCCGGTGGGCGACCAGTACAAAGACGCGTTTCTGCAGTTTCTGAGCCGCTGGACGTAAGCGCCTGCCGGCTGCACAGGCGGCGCGCGGGAAACGACTTTGGTGTTGCGCTACACGCGTGCCCATTCCCGTGCCTTAGCTCCAAAAAGTGCCCTATTGCAATTGTAGTGGGCTTTTGGGGCTATTAGTAAGCTATGTTATCACGGGTTGCTGGCTGCTGCTATGCCTCCGATGAGGCAGGCCATTGTGCGCAGTTCGGTTTGGCGGTGGCATCGGCCAATTTGGAGTGGCCAGGGCCTATTAATGGCTCCTGAAAATTGACTAAAAATTGTACTTATCTATGCTGTTTGTGAGTGGGTTAGGGTAAATGGTCAATTCTAGGCAGGTATTTTATTAAAAAGAATAAAAAAGATTTTTAATTGTACTGTGGAAAAAATGCTCATTCTCAGCATTTAATAACTATGTCAATTTCGAATAGCATATTATTCATGTAAAGACTATTTGCAGGAGTGAAAAATTATTGTAGTTTCGTGTGATTTAATTTTGCTAAGGCGGTACAAACGGTAACCTATATCATCTTAAAACACATGAAACAATTTTTTACTAACTGGCCTGGTTCCTTCAATAGCTTTTGGAGATGCTCGCTGCTTTTTTTGATGATGGGAATGCCAATGTTCGGGCACGCGCAGGTTGTCATCAGCGAGGTGTACACCACTGGCGGCGAAAGCGGCGCGGCTCTGCGCCACGACTTTGTGGAGCTCTACAACTCCAGCGACGCCGCCATCAGCCTGACTAATTACTCCGTGCAATTCAACCCGGTGAACGGCGGGGGCAATTACAACGTGGCGGCCCTGGGCAACGTGAGCATTCCCGCACATGGCTACTTTCTGGTACGGTTTGCTTCGGCAGGCGCCAATGGAGCGGTGTTGCCCGTGGCGCCCGATGCAACCAGCACAATTGACCTGGAAAGCGCTGGCGGCCGCATTGCGCTGGTCAACAGCATCGCCCAGCTCAGCAACAGCGCCGAGGCCAACGACCCTGGCATTGTGGATTTTGTGGGCTACGGTGGCGTGGCCAAGTACGAAGGCGCCGGAGTTGCGCCCTTGCCAACCCTCACGTCCAGCATCGAGCGCAAGGCCGGGCCCATGTCGACAAGTGCGTCGATGGCCGTGGGCGGCGCTGAGCAGTTCCAAGGCAATGGCTACGATAGCAACAACAACAACTTTGACTTCGTGTTGCGCCCGGTGCCACAGCCGCAGAACTCGGCTTCGGCGGCTGAGATAACTACCCAGGCCACCGTTTTCTACAGCAAGGCAACGGGCGCGCTGAACATATTAACCAATTTCAGTAGCACCCCGGATGGTACCGGCCCACCTCCCACGAGCTTTAGCAAAAACCTCCAGGTATTCAACATCACCGGCAGCAACCGCACCATCGCGGGCAACCTGACGGTATCGGGAACCAACGCAAAAGTCGTGTTGGGAACCAATGCCAGCTTTACCGTGCCAGCCTCTGCCAATTTTACGGGCACAATGGACCTGAGCAGCGGTTCTACGCTGGTGCAGCTGAACGCGGCCCCGGCCGTCACCTTTGGCACCGTGGACGCGAGCAGCACCGTGGAATTTGCCCAGGCCACGGCTTACACCGTGCCCATTCTTGGCGGGCCCGGCTACGGCAACCTCACCTTGCGCAACGCCACCAAGCTGCTGAGCGCCAGCACCACCGTGGTGCGCGGTGCGCTGCTGGTGGGCACCACGGGAGGAGGGACCACTACCGTGGGTGGGGCCGCAGCTTCCGCATCGATACTGAACCTGGCCGGCAACTTCACGCTGGCGGGAACCGTGAACTTCACGACGGCTGCTGATGAGCACATCAGCCTCGTGGCGACCAATACGACCATCCCCCAGGTACTCAACGGCGGTGGCAACACCATCAAGCTGTTTAAGGTGACGTTGCCCGCCAGCCAGGCCGGCCTGAGCTTGGCCACGGGCACCAGCAACCTGGAGCTGGGCACCAGCGCCGGCGGCGGTTATGAATTGGCCACGGGCCGCCGCCTGACCGTGAACAACAACACGCTCAGCTTCAGCCAGGGCAGCGACGCAACCATTTCTGGTTCGGGTACGGGCACCCTGACGCTCAGCCCAACGTCTAATCTGGTATTTAATAAAATCGGCACGGCAACCCTGGGGACTTTGCGCCTCACAGCTGGCGCTGCCGAGCTGAATAACTTCACCCTGAACACCGCCGGCCCCATGACACTGGGCACTAGCATGACGGTGCAGGGCACCTTGGCCTTGACCAGCGGCCAGCTGCTGGTGGGCAACACTACGCTGACGCTGAACGGACCCATCACCACCACCAACGGGGTGTTGCAGGGCAATGCTGCTGGCAATGCAAAATTAACAATCGGCGGTAGCGGCGCCATCAGCTCTTTGAAGCTTGGCGCTTCGGTGGCCGGCCGCACGTTTGGCACCTTCACCCTGAATCGCTCGGGGACCACCCTGTTAACGAGCAGCTTAATTATCGAAAATGCCCTCTTTCTGAACGCGGGCATACTTAGCCTCAACGGCAATGCCTTGACCTTGAATGGCTCCGTTACGTCTACCGCCGGCTTGTTGAGCGGCTCTACTACGTCCAACCTCATTGTCAACCCCGGCATTGGCGGGCCGGTGGGCTCCCTGGCTTTTGCCGCGCCCAGCACCGGCCGGGTCCTTCGGGATTTGCAACTCAACCGGCCCAATGGAACGCTTGAAATTGCCAGCGGTACCCTGGACGTGCGTACCCTCACAATGACGAGCGGAGTGCTGAAAATTGGGGACGGCGTGACCCTGAATCTGACCGGGTCATTGATTACCGACCCCACGCAGGCCCGTTTTGCCGGCACCCTTGTTGGCGGCCTTCCTACGGCCAACCTTGCCATTTTAGGCAACAGCAACATCGGCCCGCTTGGCGTCATCTCGTTTGTGCCGGGCCAGGCTTCGCTGAATAGCTTCACCATCAACCGCGCTGGGCCGGTCATTCAGACCGCGGAGCTGGAGAATACGCTCGTCGTAAAATTCCTGACCTTAACGCGTGGCATCGTCTTCGTCCGGGGCACCGCCCGGGTGGAAGTATTGCCGAGCGGTACCGTAACCGGCGGGGGCGCAAACAGCTACATCAATGCCCTGACGCTGCCCGTGGTCACCAATACCGGAACCCTGAGCGTGAGTAAGTCTTTTCCGCTGGGCCACAGCGGCCAATACCGGCCACTCATTCTCACGGTTACCGATGCGGCCGCGGCCACCACCAGCTACACCGCGCGGCAATTTGAAGCCCCTTCGCCGGTGCGTCAGCTGCCGGCTACCCTGGCGCGGGTGTCGCCGCTGCGCTACTACAACGTGGTGCAGGAAAGCGCTAACACCAGCCAGCTGGTGAGCGCCAGCATCCGGCTGACCTATGACCCCGCCACCGACCTTGTCAGCACCGGGACCAATAGCCTGTTGCGGATTGCGAAAACAGACCCAGCGAATGGTTCGAAGTGGCTGGACATTGGCGGCACCGGCACCGGTAGCTTCATCACCTCCACGGTGCCGTTTGGGCCGGTATTGGGCGACTTTACCCTGGGCACCGACATCAACACGCCGCCCAACATTAACCCGCTGCCCGTGGAGCTGGTGCGTTTTGCCGCCGCCCGCCAGGCCAGCAGCGTGCTGCTGAGCTGGGCCACCGCCAGCGAAAAGAACAGCGCTTCCTTCGAGGTGCAGCGCAGCTTCGACGGCCAGTCATTTGCCAGTGTGGCCAGTGTGGCCGCCCACGGCACCACCAGCCAGGCTCACACGTACTCAGCCCTCGATATTGAGGCGCCTGCCAGCTTGCTCTACTACCGCCTGCGGCAAGTGGATATTGACGGTACCGTGGCGTATTCCCCGGTCGTGACGGTGGCCGCTTCGCGCGGCGCTGCCGGCCTGGGCGAACTCACCGTGTATCCCAACCCTGCTACCGACCAGCTCATGGCCAGCCTGCCCGCCGCGGCAGGCCGCACCTACCGCGTCGTTAATGCCCTGGGGCAGGTGCTGGCCCAGGGTTCGGCCGATGCGGCGAACCCCAGCGTGGACGTGCGGCGCCTCGCGGCCGGCACCTACTTCCTGGAGATGCACACGGCGGCCGGGCGGCAAGTGCGCCGCTTTGTGAAGCACGACTAATACTGGCCAGGTAGCATTTTTGAACGGCCAACACAACAAAGGCCCCGCAATTGCGGGGCCTTTGTTGTGTTGGCCGTTTCGGTGCATAAGTCGCAAAGACGGGTGATTTGGCGGAGGGATGTTGCCGTGGAAATGGCAACTAGCTGCTGCCATTGGCCTAAAAGCAGGCCGGACAATCCCCGAAATGGAGCGCAAGCATCCGGGGTAGTATATGATTTGAAAAATATAACCAAAGCATTAAAAGAAATAACTAAACGGCTAAAATAGCCTATAATAATGATTTAGCAATCTGACTGTGCTTATTACCATCGGCCCGAACTGTACCTTTACTCATGACGCGTCTACCCAGCGATTCATAATTGAAAACATTTTTACACTCGGTACTATGCGAAAACAGATTACTCAAATCCTTTGTCCTTACAGTCGATTTCTTGGATTACTTGTGCTGTTGCTGCTGCCAATAATAGGGCGGGGGCAGGTTAGCCTGCCCGCGACGTCCCCCTACACGCAAGACTTTGATGCCATTGGTTCCGGCTTGCCCACAGGCTTTACGGTGCGCTCGGGTGCGACTACCTCGGCTTTGGGAACCAGTGAATCATTTACAAGTACGCACACTGTTGCAAGTGCGACAACCACCGGGTTTAGGAATACGGCTTCAGCTGACGGATTTGCAAACTCAGCTGCTTACACTGCAACTGCTCAGGCTGCTGCAACTGACCGCGTTATTGGTCTTCGTCAATCAGGAAGCTTTGGCGACCCTGGCGCAGCATTTGTGGTACAGCTGGCTAATACTACCGGTCTCACTGGTCTTGCGTTGAGCTTCAAGCTCCAGTCGCTAGATGTGACGTCCGCTCGCACCACGACATTTAGAGTCGACTATGGTATTGGAAGTGCTCCTACTACTTTCACTGCAGTTGCCACAAATCCCACACCAATCACAGTTGTCGGCTCAAGCTTCACCAACACGACTTATAACGTGAATTTTGGGACTGCCTTGGATAACAAAACCGGACCAATATTTTTACGCATCGTTACCATAGCCGGCTCGGGCGGTAGTGGTAACCGCCCCACAACCGGGCTTGACGATTTTACACTAAGTTACACTACCACTCCTCCTCCCACTACCCCTACCATCAGCGTTTCTGCCGCTGCCTTCACGACATTCAGCACCACGGCCGGTACGGCTTCGGCTAGCCAGAGCTACACCGTGAGCGGCACCAACCTGACCGCTAACATCAGCATTGTTGCGCCCACGGGCTACGAGCTGGCTTTGGAATCGGCCACGCCCGGCACGCCCGGCACGTTTGCTGCTCATCCGGTTGCTACTCCGTTAGTGCTCACCCAAGCTGGAGGCAGCGTGGCCTCCACTCGCATATACGTGCGGTTGGCCTCCACGACCACGGTGGCGGGCAGCCCCTACAGCGGCAGCCTCGCCCACAGCAGCACCGACGCCACTACCGTGAACAAAACGGTCAGCGGTACGGTGACGGCCCCCGTTCCGGCCCCCACCATCACCACGTTCACCCCGCCCAATGGCCCGGTGGGCACTGTTGTCACCATCAACGGAACCAACTTTATCAGCGGCGGCACCACCGTAAAGTTCAACAGCACCACGGCCACGGCGGTCACGTTCGTCAGCACCTCCCAAATCACGGCCACCGTGCCCACAGGTGCTACCACCGGCCCAATCACCGTCACGGTAAGCGGCAATGCCACCACCGCTACCAGCGCCACCGATTTCACGGTTGACCCCACGCCCAACCCAGTCCCCACAATTTCGAGCCTGTCGCCAAGCTCGGCCCTTGCCGGCAGCGCTGGTTTCACCCTCACCGTGAATGGCACCGGCTTTGTGAGCGCCGCTGTCACCACCTTCACTTTTGGGGGCACCAGCTACGCGCCCAATGCCACAGGCTTCGGCAGCAGCAGCTTCACGGTAGCCATTCCGGCCGCAGCCATCGCCACCGCCGGCCCCAAAACCGTGACCGTGACCAACCCCGCGCCGGGCGGCGGCACCGCCACCAGCACCTTCACCGTGCTGACGCCACCGCTGGCTACGTATTCCACCGCCAGCTTGTCGGGCAGTGCCACATCGGTGAGTCCTGCTTCTACCGCCACCAACATCACGGCTTCCACCATCACGCGCGGTTTTGGTCTGGGTACTGCCTCCGCTACCGGTGGGTACAATAGCAGCAACTGGAACGACACACCTACCCTGATTCCCACCGAGGACTTCCTGGCTTACAGCATCACCGTGGGCACTGGCTTTCAGGCTAGCATCAGCGGCGTCACCCTCATCGGGCAGCGCACTTCCGCCGGACCCCAAACCCTGGAGTTGCGCTACAGCACCGACGGCACCAACTTCAGCAACCCCGTCAGCCTGGGCACGGGCACGCTGCCCAACGACGGCACCGAGTACAGCTTCACGTTCAGCCCGGCGGCTGGCACGCTGCAGGCCGTGTACGGCACGCTGCACTTCCGCCTGTATGGCTACAATGCCACCAGCAGCGGCAACTTCAACCTGCGAAATAGCGCTACGAGCAACGCCCTGACCGTTAACGGTACCGTGGCGGTTGCTGTGCCTGGCACCATCGTCGTGTCCACTAACGGCCCGCTCAGCGTAGGCACCACCCAGCAGCTTGTGCCCTCGGCCCCGCCCGTGAGCTACACCGTGAGCGGCAGCTCGCTGGGCTTTTCGCAGCTGACGGTGCAAGCCCCGGCCGGCTTCCAGGTCTCGACCACTGCCGCCTTTACCGGGGTTACCGGCGATGCCAACTCCGTGAATTTGACGCCCACCGGCGGCGTGGTTTCCAACACCACCATTTACGTCCGCCTGAGCGGCAGCGGCACCGTAGGCCCGCTGGCCGGCAACATCGTGCACACCAGCGGCATCTCGCCCGTTCAGAACGTGGCCGTAACCGGCACCCTCAACATTGCGCCGCCTACCATTGGCGTTTCCCACGAAGGCACGGGCATTGCTGCCGGCGGCTCCTTTACCTTCCCCGATACGCGGGTGGAAGTACGCAACACCCAGACCTTCACAGTAAGCAACACGGGTGGCGAAGCCCTGTTGATTAGCTCCATCTCCACTACGGGCACTGACTTCGCAGCGGTTGGCGTATTGCCCACC
Source organism: Hymenobacter jeongseonensis (assembly GCF_015694725.1). Lineage (GTDB taxonomy): Bacteria > Bacteroidota > Bacteroidia > Cytophagales > Hymenobacteraceae > Hymenobacter > Hymenobacter jeongseonensis. The sequence goes on from NZ_JADQDQ010000004.1 coordinate 120,446, forward strand.
GTGGTGCCAGCCTTCAGTACAGCCACTTTTGCCGTGCGCTTCGAGCCTACGGTCGTTGGCGTCCGCACCGGTACGCTAACGCTGGTTAGCAACGACCCGGCCCGCCCCAATTATGTCATCGCCCTGAGTGGAACTGGTTTGGCCAGCACGTTTGTGCGCTGGACCGGCGCCGGCGGCAACAATAGCTTCTTCACGGCAACGAACTGGTCGACGGGCGCCGTGCCCGGAGCCAGCGACGACGTGCTGCTTGACCATTCTACTGTCACAGGGGCTTACCTCGTGAGCATGAGTGGTACCGGCACGGTGGCTGTTACCCTGCGTTCGCTCACTCTGAACCCGGGCGGAGCCAGCCAGCCCACCATCGAGCTGGAGGTGCCGGACACAAACCCTTTCAGCGCCGCCCTGACCATCACCGCGGCCAGCAGCCAGCCCTCGTTGTCTATCTATGCAAATGCCATAGTGACGAACCGTACACTAGCGTCGTCTGCGGCCGGTATTCTGATAACGGGCAACATAATAAACGCCTATATCTACGATGGCGGCACCTACCAACACGCCACGCCCCGCTCGTCGTCCGACCTGACGGATAACCTTTCCGGTGTTGGCGGCACGGAAAATGGCACGTTTGTTTACAACGTCATTCCCTCCAGCCCTGGCCAAATCATATCCCCGGCGCTACAGGGAAGATTTTTTGGCAACCTTACCTTCCTAGCCAACGACCCTTCCGGCTACACCGCTAATGGCTCTTCGCCGCTGACCATTAACGGTGCACTCACGGTGCAAGTCGGCACCCAATTCCTCAACGACATATCCATTACCAACCTGCGGGGCAACATCGTTAACAGCGGCAACCTCCGCTTCACCGGCACGGAGCTCAATCTCGACGGCCAGGCTCCCCAGATTATTAGCGGCAAGGCATTCGGTTCCTCCACCGCCAGTAATAACAGCGGCTTCGGGACTACTCTCACCGTGGCCGTGAATAACCCCACCGGCCTCACGCTCAATACCAACGTGCAAATCAATGGCGGCCTGAATCTGATGAATGGTGTGGTAACTACCAGCGCCACCCACCTGCTCACCATTGCCACTGCGGCCACCATTACCGGCGGCTCGGCCACCAGCTTCGTGAGCGGCCCGCTGGCACGCGCCACGGGCACCGGGGCAGCTAGCGTGGTGTTCCCCATTGGCAAGGAGGAAGCTTACCGTCCGCTCACGCTCACCATCACGGCCCAGACGGGTGCTACCACCTACACCGCCGAGCAGGTAGAGGGCAATCCGGGGCAGCAGTTGTCGCCCTTTAATCTCATTGGCGGCGCCCGGCTCACGCGCGTTTCTTCTATTCGCTCGTTCACGCTCAGCTCCTCGGATGCAGCAACCAGCGGCACCAGCGGCCGGGTCACGCTCAGCTTCGGCTCCGACGATTTCGTGAACAACCCCAACGACCCTGGCCTGGTGGTAGCAGGCCGCACGCCCGCATTTCCTGAATGGCAGAGCCTGGGCCGGTCGGGCGCCACGGGTACTACGGGACCCGGTGCCATCGGCACCGTCACGTCAACTACCATCGCCGCCCTCACCAGCCCGGCCACATTTGCCATTGGCTCCACCAATATGAACAACCCCTTGCCCGTTGAGTTGAGCAGCTTCACGGCCAAGCGCCAGGGTAGCAACGCGGTGATGGTGAAATGGACCACGGCCAGCGAGCAGAACAGCGCATACTTTGAAGTGCAGCGCAGCCTCGACGGTCGCCAGTACACCACCGTTGCGAAAGTGCAGGCCCAAGGCAACAGCAGCCAATTGGCCACTTACGCCAGCCTCGATGGTTCGGCTCCGGCGGGTACCTTGTACTACCGCCTGTTCCAGGCCGATACCGATGGCAAAACCAGCTACTCGCCAGTGCTGACGGTATCCGGCAGTGCCATTGCTTCCAAAGTGCTGCTGTTTCCCAACCCGGCCCACAGCAGCATCAGCTTCATGGCTGATGCGGCCACACCTTACCGGGTGCTCAATCAGCTCAGCCAGTCCTTGCTGCGCGGCACCACCGAAGCCGGAACGGCCAAGGTGGCCATTGATGCCTTAGCGCCGGGCATCTACTTCCTAGAGCTTCAAACTGCTACCGGCCGCGTAGTGCTGCGTTTCGAGAAGCAATAATCCCTGAACGAAGCCGAGAAAGGCAAAATGAAAAAGGCCACCCAATTGGGTGGCCTTTTTAGTTATTTGTCATTTGCCACAAAAGCGACTAAAGTAGTCTTAGGAATTTATCCTTCTCGGCCTGTGAGCAAATTCGAATCAATAACTCTAAGGGGTTAAACCGAGAAGCTTTCGCCGCAACCGCACTCGCGCGAAGCGTTGGGGTTGTTAAACTGAAAGCCCTTGCCGTTCAGGCCATCGGAGAAGTCCAGTTCGGTGCCGGCCAGGTAGAGAAAGCTCTTCATGTCGACCACTACGCGCACACCCTTGTCCTCGAACTCCTGGTCCATGGGCCGCACTTCGTTGTCGAAATCCAGCTTGTAGCTCAGGCCCGAGCAGCCGCCACCGGCTACCGAAGCGCGCAGGCGGTACGTCTCGTCGAGGTGCGCGTCTTCAATCAGGCGCGCTACTTTTTCTTTGGCTTTATCGGATACAGTAATCATGGCAGTATGAGGGCAGGGCCTCGGTCAACTAATAGCTTAAACGGAAGCGCAATTTAGACAAATTATAAACAAGGAATTTATTTCCTTTGTTCACTCGCCCACATTTACCGACTGGCTTCCGCTACGAACTCGGATTCAGCACCACGCTGAAAACCGTGATGGCGTTTAGGTCGCGGCCGAAATAGAGCTTGTCGAGTGCCTCGTACGCGTTGTGGGCGCGGAAATAGGAGGTTTGCAATTCCTTGTCGCCGCGGGTGCGCCACTGCAGCGTGTAGGAGCTTTCGGTGTCGCGGAAACGCTTCACGTAGTCCAGCATCTTCTGCAGGCACTCCACTTCGTCGCGGCCCGTTTCGAAGCGGAACAGGAACGACTGGTGGTGCCGGGGGTTCACCGTGACCAGGTCCAGGCGTGTTTGGCCTTCCACCGTACGGAACTCGAACCGCAGTTGCGCTGGCTCCAGGCCTAAGTATTGCTGAATTTCGCGCTCTAAGCGGGCGACTTCAAATTCGTCGGTCATGGAATTACAGAAAGAATAAAAAAAACTGTCATCCTGAGGGCAGCGAAAGACCTTGTCAAGCAAGAACAACTATCGTGTTCAAACGTGACAAGGTCTTTCGCTGCCCTCAGGATGACAGCAATGGTCTAAAACTTAGTGGTGGGCGAGCTCCAGCGCGGGCAAGCCGTTCTTCACGCGGTAGTCCGAAATGGCCGATTTGATGGCATCTTCAGCCAGCACCGAGCAGTGAATTTTAACGGGCGGCAAAGCCAGCTCTTCCACAATCTCCATGTTGTCGATGGCCAGGGCCTCGTCCACGGTTTTGCCTTTCAGCCACTCCGTCGCCAGCGACGAGGAAGCAATGGCCGAGCCGCAGCCGAACGTCTTGAATTTGGCGTCGGTGATGGTGTTGGTGGCTTCGTCTACCTCGATTTGCAGGCGCATTACGTCGCCGCACTCGGGAGCACCCACGAGGCCTGTGCCTACGTTCTTTTTGCTTTTGTCCAGCGTGCCCACGTTGCGGGGGTTGCTGTAATGGTCAATTACTTTATCGGAATAAGCCATGGCTTGAGTTAAGTTAGAATTTTAAGCGATGCAGTGGATTTCAACCGATTAATGCTCGGCCCACTCAATTTTGCTGAGGTCAACACCTTCCTTGAACATCTCCCACAGGGGCGACATTTCGCGGAGCTTGGTTACGGCTTCTTTTACGTGGCCGATGGCGTAATCGATTTGCTCGTCGGTAGTGAAGCGGCTGAGGCCAAAACGCAGCGAAGAGTGCGCCAGGTCGTCGCTCAGGCCCAAGGCCTTCAGTACGTAACTGGGCTCCAAGGAGGCCGAAGTACAGGCCGAGCCCGACGATACTGCCAAGTCCTTCACGCCCATCATCAGGCCTTCGCCTTCTACATACTTGAAGCTGATGTTGGTGACGTGCGGGAGGCGGTGCTCCACCGAACCGTTGATGTAGCTTTCTTCCAGCGTGGTCAGTTCTTTTTCGAGGCGGTCGCGCATGGCGCTCAAGCGCGCGGTGTCGGCGGCCATCTCGAGGCGGGCCAGCTCACAAGCCTTGCCCAAACCCACGATGCCGGGCACGTTGAGGGTGCCGGAGCGCATGCCGCGCTCGTGGCCACCGCCGTCCATCTGGGCGGTTACTTTTACCCGGGGGTTCTTGCGCCGCACGTACAGCGCGCCTACGCCCTTGGGGCCGTACATTTTGTGAGCCGTGAAGGCCATGATGTCGATGCCATCAGCGATGACATCAACGGGGATTTTGCCAACGGCCTGGGTGGCATCCGTCATGAACAGGGCACCGTGGCTGTGGGCAATTTTGGCGATTTCGCGGATGGGCTGAATGGTGCCCGTCTCGTTGTTGCCGTACATGATGGTGACCAGGATGGTCTGCGGAGTCATGGCGGCTTCCAACTCCTCAAGGCTGATGAGGCCCTGCTCGTTTACGGGCAGGTAGGTGACGCGGCCACCCAGCTTCTCAATGTGTTTGCAGGTATCGAGCACGGCTTTGTGCTCGGTGGTGGCGGTGATAATGTGGTTGCCCTTTTGGCTATACATCTCGAACACGCCCTTGATGCCGAGGTTGTCCGACTCGGTAGCGCCCGAGGTGAAAATAATTTCCTTGGGGTCGCAGTTGATGAGCTTGGCAATTTGCTCACGCGAATAGTCCACGCCTTCTTCGGCGGCCCAGCCGAAGGGGTGGTTGCGTGAGGCCGCATTGCCGAATACGTCGGTCAGGTAAGGCATCATGGCCTCCAATACCCGCGGGTCGAGGGGCGTGGTGGCGTTGTTATCGAGGTAAATGGGGAGCTTCAGCATTGCGCGCAGCGGTATAGCAGAGGTGGTAAGCCAGCGAATAACTGGACCCTGGTAGAACACACTTCCAGGGCAATCAGTTTTCTTTGATTCTACAAAAGTAGATACAATCTAAATAAGGAATTGCGTCGAGTTCTGGCCGTAAATCAAAAGACTCAGTAAAACCATCATTTTAAGCCCATCAGCGGCCTATTGCTTTCCGTTTTGCCCCTATGTTTACCAACCTCGAACACCTCGGCCTAGCCGTTAATGACCTGGAAGCGGCCACGGCGCTCTACACCACTTTGCTGGGCGCGGCTCCTTATAAGAAGGAGCATGTGGCCGGCGAGGCCGTTGATACGGTTTTTTTCCAGGTGGGCGGCTCCAAGATTGAGCTGCTGGCCGGCACCTCACCCGACAGCGCCATCACCAAGTTTCTGGCCAAGAAGCCCGAAGGCATTCACCACGTTGCGTTCGAAGTCGACGACATTCGGGCCGAGATGGCGCGGCTGAAAGGGGAGGGCTTTGTGTTGCTCAATGACGAGCCGAAGCGCGGCGCTGACAACAAGCTGGTGTGCTTTGTGCACCCAAAGAGCGCCGCCGGCGTATTGGTTGAACTTTGCCAAACCATCCCCGCATGAACCGTTTCCAGCAAGAAGTAGATGCCGCCGTTGACGCCCTGCTGCTGCAGCAAGTCATTCTTTATCCCACCGATACCGTGTGGGGCCTGGGTTGCGACGCCGAAGCGCCGCCCGCCGTCAAACAGCTCTATAAGCTGAAGGGCCGCCCCGAAGGCCAGCCCAGCATTGTGCTGGTGGCCGATTTGGCGATGCTGCAACGCTACGCCGCGCAAGTGCCCAACGAAATGGAAGCCCTGCTGGCCAGCGAAACCCGGCCCACAACCTACATTTTGCCCGCCAGCCGGGCCGTGGCGCCCGCCTTGGTAGGGCCGGATGGCACGGTGGGCCTGCGGGTGGTGAAGGACGAATTCTGTTTCAAAGTGGTGCGGCGCCTCGGCCACGGCCTGGTTTCTACCTCGGCCAACAAAGCGGGCGAGCCCACCCCAGCGGTGTACGAGGAAATCGATAAGGCCATCCTGCGCGGCGCCGACCACGTGGTGAACTGGCGCCAGGACGATGCTACCCGAGTCCAGCCCTCGCGGGTGGTGCGGCTGGGCGCCGACGGAAAACTGGAAATAGTGCGGGAGTAGCCTGCTAAACCGGGTTTTCTAGCTCGATAACCATGCGGGTGCCTTGCCCGGGAGCGGACTGCCGCTCGAGCCGGGCCTTCAGCATTTGCACCCGAACGTCGATGCTGCGCAGGCCGGACCCGGTGATGAGCGGAGCGGATTTTTCGTCGGGAAAGCCGCAGCCGTCGTCTTCTACCACCAGCGTTACGCCCACACCGTGTTGTTTCAGCCGGACCTGGAGACGGGTGGCGCCCGTGGCGTGCTTCAGGGCGTTGTGTATCAGCTCTTGGCAGATGCGGTAAAGCGCTAGCTCCTGCGGCAGCCCCAGGGGGCGGGCGTATTCTAGTTCCAGTTGGATGGGCAACGTGCCGGCTTCGTTGTACACGTTGACCAGGCGCTGCACGGCTTCGGCCAAGCCGTAGCGGCCCAGCATGGCCGGGTATAGGCTGTGCGAAATGCTGCGCACGTCGTGCACGGCCGATGCCGTCAGCTCTTCGATTAGGGCCAGCAGGTCGGGTGGGGGCGGCTGGTCGGCCAGGCTGCTGAGCCGGTTTACCAGGAGTTTCACAGTGGCGATGGTGGCCCCGATGCCGTCGTGCAGGTCTTGGCCGATGCGCTCCCGCTCGCCTTCCTGGGCTTCGATAATGGCCTGAAGTAATTCCTGCTGATGCAAGGCTTCGGCGGCCCGCAGGTGGAGCTGCTGCTGCAACAGACGCTTCTGATACGTGACCAGGAACACCAGCACCGACCCGGCCGCCAGCAGCATAATAGCGATGCCGCCGAAGAGCAGCTGCGTAAAAGCTATTTCCGGTGGGGGAACCATAGTGCCACGCAGTAGCAGAGGTGTAGTGTGATGAACAATAGGGAATTGACTGCCCAAATATTTATGGCCAGCTCGTTGGAGATGGTGAGCAGGTAGTTGCTGAAAAGCGCAATGAGGAGGTAGCCGGAAAAATAGACAAATAAGCCTGCCGACACCCAGAACATGGGTTCCTGCGTCAGGCGCTGCACTTGCAGGTCGCGCAGCAGCTTCCGGAAATACAGCCATACCATGGCCAGCACCAGCAGGCCCTGAATCACCTGCTGGCCGGGCCGGTAAATGGTCAGCTTATTGGCCAAGAGGCTGTCGAACAGCACGTAGGCGGTGAAGCCGCCCACCAGCCACGGCACGGCCCGCGTAAACGCCGCCGACTGCAAGGTGCTGCGGTACACCATTGCCAGCATTCCCAACTCGATTACCGCGAATACCGGCAACAGGAACAGGTTGTTGCGGTGCTGCATCATCATGGCCGTGGCCAGCAGGTTGATGGGCACCGCAAAAAACAGAAGCCCGGCCAAATAGCGCAGATTGAGGGGCAACTGCCGGAACCGCACCGCGCCGATAATACCAGCAATGACCAGCGGCACTATCGTCAAGCGAGTTAAAACCTGCGGCAGCGTGAGCGCCATTATTTCATTCATAATTCATGCGGGTGCCGGTTGGGAGTTGAGCCGAAAATGCGGGCATTAAAAATTGGGAGGACAGGGAGTGGCTAAGTCCAGAAATACATCATCCCCGTTAATGGAATCATCCTCGTCGGTGCCGCCACGCGGGTTTGCGCTCTTGGACAGCACCACCAAGCCAAACGCCTCGGTCAGTTCCCCGGTGGAATCGGGGGCGTGGTAGGCGTGTAAGGCTAAGTACACGCGAATTTCCTGCTGCTGTCTCGCCTGCGCCCGAGGCAGCGGGACCATAAAGTCAATGAGATTGAAGTTATAGCCTTGCAGCGTAACGAGGTTGACGGTGAACATGGCCGGCTTTACCTCCCCGGCATCCTGCCAATTCCGGAGCCAAATGCTGGCCAACTCCCCCGGCACGTGTTCGTTTCTGGCGGCCGGCGCGAAGGTGCTGGGCATGCGGTAGCCCTGGCCCTTGGTGCCCGGGGTGCCGATGTAGTAGGCCGATACTTGGTCGCCTTTGGTATCGGCGGCAAACAGCGCAATGGAGAAGTCCTGCGCCCCGGCCGATTCCCCTGGCACCAGGAGAAAGCGGGCTTTAATTTGGTGCACCCCGATGGCCGACAAGAGCCCCACGATGCTGCTGACGGGAAAGCTAACGTACAGAATTCGTTCGCCGGCCGCGTTGCTAAAGGCCTGGGCCAGCGGCGAAACGCTGGGCTGGCTCACTACGGTTAGCCATTTGGCAGAGTATTCTTTGAATAGCTGTGGGCTAATGATTTCATGAGGACTGTCGAGGTGTTTCATACGAAAGAGCAAGCTTAGGACGAATGAGAAAAGGGCGGGTGCAGTAAGGCTGAGCCGGAAATGCTGAGCTTTTGCGGGGGAAAGGTATGTTGAAGCAACGCAAATAGCGAAATATAGCCGCTCATTGCGAGTTGCTTATGTTTCGCCACAGTTGGGTGCGTGGCTGGTTGCTACAGGGTAGCACAAGGAGCTATTGCACCTGTTTTCCGTGGTAAGAGGATGGGATGAAAACCGGAGTTTTTGCGCGGGGATTATCCGGCCTAGGCCGGTGCATTAGGTGTTGTTTTAGGTGGCCTACAAGGGACGCCCGTGGCGTTGCGATGCGTGCGGCCTGGAGCCGCCAATGCGGGTTGGGTTTTGGTGGGCAACATGACGCAAATCAATAGCCATCTTGATTTTACGCATGGCCATTCGGCCTAGCTTCTCCGACCTTGCAACTGCCCCCCCGCCTCCCAACAGCAGCCGCTCATGCCCGTTTCCCTTATCGTTTTAACCGATTTTTTTCAGGCGGCCAACCGGGCGTTGGACTATGCCACCAACCTGGCCGAACCGTTGGGCGCGCGGCTGGTGCTGCTGCACGTACACCGCGACTCGGTAATTGACCCGGAGATGTTTACCGGCAAGCTGTCGAACCTGAGCAAGGAAGCCATCAACTTGGCCATGCGCAGCTTGGCGAGCAACCTCACCGTGCCCGTAGTGGCCGAAGTAGGGCACGGGCGCGTGGCTTCGGCCGCCGTGGACACCGCCAGCCGGCACCAGCCCGCTCTCATTGTGCTGGGCCGGCCCGATTATCCGTCTACGCCCGATGAGCTGGTGCACACCACGTCGCTCGATATCCTGCGGCTGGCGCCCTTCCCGTTGCTGGTGGTACCCCATGCGCGGGCCACCACAGCCCCGCCGCGCCGGGTGCTGGTGGCCGTCGATGGCGAGCCGTTTGGTTTGGGCAAAAACGCGTTTTCGGCCCGGCACCTGCTCAACTGCCTGAGTGCCGAGGTGACGGTGCTGTACGTGGCGCCCGACGCCGAGGCCCAAGACCTGGGTTCGGCGGCTTTGGAAGCCGTTCGGCAGGCCAGCCTGGTGGCCAATCCCACGCATTTGCGCATGCGCACCGTGGTGCACGACAACCCCGGCCGGGGCATTCTAGCCACGGCCCAGGCCACCGAGTATGACCTGGTGGTGCTCATCACCCGCCCCCGCAGTTTTTTGGGCAGGCTGTTTCACCGCAGCATTACCTCGCAGGTGCTATTGCACAGCCCTTTGCCCGTGCTGATAGTGCCTGCGCTGTAGCCCCCTCTTGCTTTTTCCCAGCCATCTTCCCCACCCTTTAACGCACCTTTCCCATGTCACAAGAAGCTTTTGTCTTGTTCTTTCGGGAACTGGCCAACGACAAAGTAGCCTTGGTAGGCGGCAAAAATGCCTCCCTGGGCGAGCTGTTCAATCGGTTGAATGCCAACGGCATCAACGTGCCCGATGGCTTTGCCACCACGGCGTCGGCTTATTGGCGGTTTCTGGACGAAAACCGGCTGCGCGAACCCCTGACAACCCTGCTGGCTACTGTGGATGCCCAGGAGTTCAGCAACCTGCAGGAGGTGGGGGCCCAGGCGCGGGCCCTGCTGCGCAACGCCACCCTTCCGGCGCCGGTCGTTCAGAACATCACCGATGCTTACCACGCCCTGAGTGCCGAATACACCCACGACATTCAGGTAGCGGTGCGCAGCAGCGCCACCGCCGAAGACCTGCCGCAGGCCAGCTTTGCCGGGCAGCACGACTCGTTTTTGAACGTGCGGGGCGTGCAGCCCGTGCTACACGCTTGCCAGGAGTGCTACGTGTCGTTGTTCAACGACCGGGCCATCAAGTACCGGCTGCAAAACGGATTCGACCACATGCAGGTGGCCTTGTCGGTGGGCGTGCAAACCATGGTACGTTCGGATTTGGCCTCCGCCGGCGTAGCATTCACCATCGAGCCCGAAACGGGGCACGAAAACCTGGTGTACCTGACCGGCAGCTGGGGTTTGGGCGAAAACGTGGTGCAGGGGGCCGTTAACCCCGACGAATATTACCTCTTCAAGCCCGCGCTGCGCCACCACTCCCGGGCCCTGGTTACCAAAAAGCTGGGCGACAAGGCCAAAACCATGCACTACGCCGTAGACGAGCATCAGCTGGCGGGCATCAAGAACACCGATACACCGCCGGAACGGCGCGAGGCCTTTGTACTCACCGATGCCGAAGCCGAGCAGTTGGGCCGCTGGTGCCTGCAGATTGAGGAGCACTACGGCATGCCGATGGACATCGAGTGGGCCAAGGATGGGCTCAACAACGAGCTCTACATTGTGCAGGCCCGGCCCGAAACCATTCACCACGGCCGGCGGGTGGTGAGCCTGCACGAATACCAGCTCACCGAAAAAGGCCCGGTGCTGGCTACCGGCAAAGCCGTGGGCAACCAGATTGCGGTCGGCGTGGCCCGCATCCTCGACTCGCCGGCCGACGGCCACCGCCTGCAGCCGGGCGACATTCTGGTGACCGACATCACCAGCCCGGACTGGAACACGGTGCTGCGCAAAGCCGCCGTCATCGTCACCAACAAGGGCGGGCGCACCAGCCACGCGGCCATTGTGGCCCGCGAGCTGGGCGTGTCGGCGGTGGTGGGCACGCTCAATGCCACCGAAAAAATCAAGGACGGACAGCTCATCACCGTGTCCTGCGCCGAGGGCGACGAAGGCCACGTGTATGCCGGCCAGCTGGCCTGGGAAGAAAGCGACATCGACTTGCAGCAAGTGAAGATGCCGCGCACCAAGCCCTTGCTCATCCTCGCCGACCCGGACCGCGCCCTGCACCTGGCTCGCTACCCCAGCCAGGGCGTGGGGCTGCTGCGCATGGAATTCGCCATCAATAACGCCATTCGCGTGCACCCCATGGCCTTGGTGGCGTTCGACCAGCTCACCGACCAGAAGGCCCGCGAAACCATCATGAAGCTTACCGAGCGGTATGCCTCCAAGCCCGAATATTTTATCGATAAGCTGGCGCAGGCCATTGGGTTGGTGGCGGCGGCCTTCTATCCGCGCGAAGTGATTGTGCGCCTCAGCGACTTCAAAACCAACGAGTACGCCAACCTGATTGGCGGGCGCCAATTCGAGCCCGCCGAGGAAAACCCCATGCTGGGCTTCCGCGGAGCCTCGCGCTACTACAGCCCGCAGTACCGCGAAGGCTTCCGCCTGGAATGCGCGGCCTTGCAGCGGGTGCGCCACGAGATGGGCCTGACCAATGTGAAAGTGATGGTGCCCTTCTGCCGCACCGTGGCGGAAGGCCAGAAGGTGGTGGCGTTGATGGAGGAGTTTGGCCTGAAGCGCGGCGAGGACGGCCTGGAAATCTACGTGATGGCCGAAATTCCCAGCAACGTGGTGCTGGCCGAGGAGTTTGCGGCAGTTTTCGATGGCTTTTCCATCGGCTCCAACGACCTGACCCAGCTCACGCTGGGGCTCGACCGGGATTCGGCCATCGTCAGCTCTCTGTTTGATGAGCGCAACGAGGCCGTGCTGCGGATGCTGGCGCAGGTTATCCGCACGGCCAAGGCCTGCGGGCGGCCCATTGGGCTGTGCGGCCAGGCGCCGAGCGACTACCCGGAATTTGCCCAGTTTCTGGTGGAGCAAGGCATCGACAGCATTTCCTTCAGCCCCGATGCGCTGCTCAAAGGAATGGCCAACATGGCCGCGGCCGAGCAAGCGCCTCCCGGGGAGCGGCCCCAAGAAGCGGCGGCCTTCGAGCGGGCGTAGCGGATTCTGAAACTCCTAAAATCCACCTATGGGGAAGCAACGGGCTGGCTTTATTTTCTGTAAACCATGATTACCAGTGCAATGCTGGCCGAAACCGGTGCCATGACGCACTTTGCCGGCCGCTTCTTCCGCGAAGGGTTTCGCCCGCGCTACGAGGTGCAGGAACTCCTGCGGCAATGCTACATTATTGGCTATCAGTCGTTGCCGTTGGTGGGCATCACGGGCTTCATTATGGGCATTGTGCTCACGCTGCAGAGCCGGCCCACCATGGCCCAGTTTGGGGCCGAGGCCTGGATTCCGACCATGGTCGGGCTAACCATCATCCGGGAGATGGGCCCCATCATCACGGCCCTCATTTTTGCCGGCAAAATCGGCTCCAGCATCGGTGCCGAATTGGGCTCAATGCGCGTGACCGAGCAGATTGACGCCATGGAAGTGTCGGGCACCAACCCGTTTAAGTACCTGGTGGTGACGCGGGTGCTGGCCACCACGCTCATGCTGCCTATCCTCACGCTGCTGGCCGATGCCGTGGCGCTTTTCGCCGCCTACGTTGGCATCAACCTGAAAGGCGTGACCAGCATGGCGCTGTTCACCAACAGCATTCTGCAGCGGCTCACGTTTGGCGACGTGGTGCCGGCGGTTATCAAAACCTTCTTTTTTGGCTTCGTCATCGGGCTTATCGGCTGCTACAAAGGCTACCATTCCGACAAGGGCACCGAAGGCGTGGGGCAGGCGGCCAACTCGGCGGTGGTGGTGTCGTCGCTGGTCATCTTCATTATCGACTTGCTGGCCGTGCAAATTACCGGCGCCCTCGGCCTGAACTAAACGCGTTGGTGCTGACGCCGGGCTAAGGCGGCATATTGCAATAACCACATGGAATAACGATATTTGAAAAAGGGGCACATTCCCCGGATTTCGACAAGGCTAATCGGCCTTGCGGCCTCTTCAACCCCTGATATGAACCCGGCAACTACTCTGCAATCGGCACCCGCTCGCACTGCTCCGGCGGCTACGGAGGCCGTGCTCACGGTGGCGCACGTCAGCAAGGCGTTTGGCAGCAACCAGGTGCTGCGGGATTTCTCGCTCTCGCTGAACCAGGGCGAAAACCTGGTAGTGCTGGGCAAGTCCGGCTCGGGCAAATCGGTGCTGATTAAGTGCATCATCGGGCTGCTGCCGGTTGATGCGGGCCGCATCACGGTGCTGGGCCAGGACGTGGCTTCCCTCGACCACGCGGCCCTCGACCAGCTGCGCGCCAAAGTGGGCTTTCTGTTTCAGAGCAACGCTCTCTACGACTCGATGACGGTGCGCGAAAACCTGTTGTTTCCGCTGCGGCGGCACTGGCTCACGCACCGCGCCGGCGAGGAAAACGAGTTGGTGGGCGGGGCCCTGGAGGACGTTGGGCTGGCCCACACCGCCGACATGATGCCCGCCGAGCTGTCGGGGGGCATGCGCAAGCGCATCGCGCTGGCCCGTACCCTCATCCTGCGCCCTCAAATCATTCTGTACGACGAGCCCACTACCGGCCTCGACCCGGTGACGGCCCGCGAAATCGACCAGCTGATTCTGCAAGTGCAGCAGAAGTACAACACCTCGGCCCTCATCATTTCGCACGACATGAACTGCGTGCGCCTGACCGCCAACCGGGTGGCCCTGCTGGTAGAAGGCCGCTGCTACGCCGAAGGCAGCTACGCTGAGCTGGAGCAGCGCGACGACCCTGCCATTCACGAATTTTTTGCCTGAGCTCAGCCGGGCTGTTGGCGGGCGCAATTCGATAGGGCTTTCACTTAACCAGTTGCTCCCATGACCCAGTCCAATACCTCGATTTACACCCGTTTGGGCCTGTTTGTGCTGGTTGGCGTGGGGGCGCTGGTGGCTGCTTTGTTCCTGATTGGGCGCAAGGAAAACATGTTCAGCTCCTCGCTGGAAATCCGCGCCGATTTCCGGAACGTGTCGGGGCTGCTCACCGGCAACAACGTGCGCCTGGCCGGCATTAACGTGGGCACCGTGCGCCGCATCGACATCATCAACGACAGCACCGTGCGGGTGGCCATGGCCCTGAACCGCGACGTGCGCCCCTTCGTGAAGAAAAACGCCGTGGCCTCCATTGGCACCGACGGGCTGGTGGGCAACACCATTGTGAACCTGGCCGCCGTGGCCACCCCCGCACCACCCGTGGCTCCGGGCGACGTGCTGGCCACCACCGAGCCGCTGGCCATCAACGAGATGCTGCGCACGCTCGACGTGTCGAATAAAAACCTCGTCGGCATCACCCAGGATTTGCGCCAGATAACCGGCAAGCTCAACGGCCACAATTCCCTTTGGCAACTGCTCGAAGACGACCAACTGGTGGCCAGCGTGCGCCAAACCCTGCGCCAGGCCGCAACCGCCACGGCCCAGCTGCAGGCCTCGGCTCAGGACGTGCAGCGACTCACGCGCGGGGTGCGCCAGGGCCGCGGGCCGGTGGGCTACCTGCTCACCGACACCTCTTTTGCCGGCCAGCTGCAGCACGCCACCGGCCAGCTGGCCAGCACCTCCGACACCCTGGCCAGCACCCTGGCCACCCTGAAACGGCAGGTGCAAACCGGCGCTGGCCCCCTCAATACCCTGCTGGTGGATACCACCATGAGCCGCCAGCTGCGCCAGAGCATGCAAAACGTGGCGCGGGGCACGGCGGGCTTCAGCCAAAGCATGGAGGCCTTGCAGCACAATTTTCTGGTGCGCGGCTATATCCGTCGGCAGCAGAAAAAACAAGCCCAAACTCAGTGAGCATGGGCTGGCGCTACCGTGTCCGAGTCGTTGGCTTGGATTATTACACCTTGGATTATTACACACAGCGGTTGGCCAGACTCTCAACCGCGTCTGGCCAACCGCTGTGTCAGAATAGGAAGGAGGCCTTTCTTCTGCCCCTAGGCCGTGGTGGGCAGCACCAGCACCGGTATGGGGCTGCGGTGCATCAGCTTGGCTGTGACGCTGCGGTGGAACAGCCCGCCCAGGAAAGTGTGCGGCCGGGCCATCACCACCAGAAGCTGGGCGCCCACTTCCTTCGCCGCCAGCATGATGCCGTCGGCCGGGGATTCATCGCGCACTTCGTACAGGTCGTTGCCAGTGGGCGACCCGAACAGGCCGGTTTGGCGCACGGCTTCCAGGCCCACATCGGCGTGGGAGGGGCCTTCGCCGGCGGCCACGTGCACCACGGTGGCGTGGGGGCGAAGGGCGGTCAGCAACTCGGCCAGCGCCTGCGAGGGCTCGGTGAGCCGGAAGTCGTGACCATCGGCGGCCACCACCACGCGGCTGGGCAGCTCGGGGCTGTCCCAGTGTTCGGGCACAATCAACAAGGGGAACTGGGTGTGGTGCAAAGTGGGCAGCGCCAGGTTGACCAGAAAGCTATCCAGCACGTTCTGGGGCTGTTCGCGGCCGATGGCAAACAGGAGCGGATGGCGCCGCCGCACCACGTCGGCCACGGTGGCTTCCAGCGTGTCGATGGAGACCTCGGCATCGGCGGGTACGGGCAGAGAGTTGGCGCGCTCCACTAGGTCGTGCATGATGGCCTGGCGGCTGGTGATGGGGATGGGGGCGCCCACCATGGAGACTTCGGGGGCCAGGAGTGGGTCGAGGTACACGTGCAACAGCACCACCCGCCCGTTCAGCAGCGCCGCGAAGCGCGCAGTGTAGGTCAAAGCCGCTTCCGCCGCGGCCGACATATCGGTTAAAACTGCAAAAGCCGGTTTCATACAGAAGAAGGATTAAGGCCGGGAAACAGACCCGGCAGGTGGGTTGGAATGCTTCGGCAAACTGGTTGAGTCAAATTCGTTGGACTGGTTTCAGGCAGTTAGGGTCGGCCACAAAACACCCCGATGCCACCCCCGCTTCCAGTCGATACGGCAGCTAAAAGCTCTTCAAAAATCGCCAAAATTGATTCCTTAGGCTATGATGAATGTCAAGTAAATGAATGATGTATCTTATTGGATAGAAGTTTATTATGCTATTAATTTCTAGATTTCATCACCTGATTTCATGGGTAGTGATGCAACGAAGCAAGGTTAGTGACAGTCTGGTGGCAGAGCCGAGCCGGGTGTGCTGTAGAAGGGGTTGGTCTTCCTTGCCCGAAATCCTCACCACGGCTCAGCTCCTGACTACCGGCGCTGCGGCCGCTGTCCGGTGCTGCCACCGCCGCAGGGCGTGGCCCAGCAACTGGCCCAGTACCAGCACGGCCACGGCCGGCGCCACAATCAACAGCAGCGCCACGGGCGGGAGGGGCACAATGCTCATCAGCTCGTGTAGCGCGGGCTGGTAGTAGGTGAGCAGCAATAGGCCCGCGCACAGCCCTAGCGCCAGCCACACAAATTGGTTGCGCAGCACGTCGTTGGCGCGCAGGGGCGTGCCGATGCCCGCCATGTTGAACACGTGCAGCAGCTGCGCGGCGCCAAGGCCATAGAACAAAACCGCGTTGGCAGCCTCGGGAGAGAGGCCGAAGCGGTAACGCGCCAGGTAGTTGGTGCCCAGCAGTGCGGCCGTCATCAGGCTGGCGTAGGCCACGGCTAGGCGCCAGTCGCCGGGGCGCATCACGGGCGCTTGTGGTTCGTGGGGGCGGTGGTTCATCACGGTGGCACTGCCTTTGCCCACGCCCAGCGCCAGCGCCGGAAACACGTCCGTGAGCAGGTTCAGAAAGAGGATTTGCAGCGGCAGCAGCCCCGCCCCGGGCAGGAGCATGCTGCTGGCCGTGACCACCAGAATTTCGCTCAGGTTGCACGAAACCAAATACAGCACGAAGCGCCGGATGTTGGTGAAAATGATGCGTCCCTGCTCCACCGCCGCCACAATGGACGCAAACGAGTCGTCGCGCAGCACCAGGGCGGCGGCTTCGCTGGCTACCTGCGTGCCGCGCTGGCCCATGGCCACGCCGATATCGGCTTTTTTGAGGGCCGGGGCATCGTTCACGCCGTCGCCGGTCATGGCCACAATGTGGCCTTGCTCCTGGTACAGGCGAATTAAATCCAGCTTTTGGGCCGGGCTCACGCGGGCAAACACCCGCGTTTGCCAAAAGCGGGCGGCCGCGCCGTGGGGCTGGGTCAGCAAATCCGGCAGCTCCGCGCCCGTCACCACCACGTTGTCGCCATCGCCGTCAGTCGCCAAATGCACCTGCCGGGCCACGGTAAGGGCCGTGGCCGGGTGGTCGCCGGTGGCCATCAGCACCAGAATGCCCGCCCGCCGGCACGCATCCAGGGCCGGAATCACCTCGGGACGGGGCGGGTCGAGAAACGCCACCAAGCCCAACCAGGTCAACTCGTGGGCCCAGTCGGGCTGGTCTTCAGCGGGCAAGATGCGGTAGGCGAGGGCCAGGGTGCGCAGGCCGGTTTGGGCCAGGTGTTCGGCGTGGAGCAGCCACTCGGCGCGTTCGGCCACGGCCAGCGGCTGGGCGCCGGTGGCCGTGTGCTGCTGGGTGCAGTGGCGCAGCACTTCTTCGGCGGCGCCCTTCACCGCTACCCAGGCCTGGCCGTGGTGGTGGCGGTGCAGGGTGGCCATCAGGCGGGTATCGGAGTTGAACGGCAGCTCGGCCAGACGGCTGGCCGTTTCCAGGGCGCCGGGCACGTCGAACCCGGCTTGGTGGGCCAGAGCCAGCAGGGCTACTTCAAGCGGGTCGCCGAGGGCAGCCTCGGCTTCCGCCGGCGAGTAAGACGCGTTGTTGCAGAGCACGGCCACCCGCAGCAGCAGCTGGTACGATTCGCTGGTGACGGCCGGGTGCGCGGCGTCGAGGGGGAAGCGCAGGCTGGCTTCGGACAGCCGCACGGTGTCCACGGCCATCTGGTTTTGGGTGAGCGTACCGGTTTTATCGGTGAAAATGACGTCGGTACTGCCCAGGGTTTCTACGGCGGCCAGGCGCTTCACCAGCACGCTGCGGCGGGCCAGGCGCAGCATACCATAGGCCAGGGCCAGCGTGGCCACAATGGAGAGGCCTTCGGGAATGGCCGCCACGGCCAGCACAATGGCAGTTTTCAGCAGGGAATAGGCTGACTTGCCCTGCAGCAAGCCGCCCACCACAAACAATACGGCCAAACCGATGGTGATAAAAACCAGCTGGCGGGCCAGGTGATTGAGCTTGGCTTCGAGAGGAGTGGCGGTGCGCTCCGCCCCCTGCACCAAGTGCACAATGGCACCCAATTGGGTGTTGCTGCCCACGCCCGTTACCACGGCCCGCCCGGTGCCGTTGACCACCGCCGTGCCCTTGAACAGGCGGTGGGGCTGCTCGGCCAGCGCAGCGTTGGGCTCGCCCGCGGGCAGGCGTTTTTCTACGGGCATCGACTCGCCGGTGAGGGCCGATTCGTTGACTTGCAGCTGCTGCATTTCGAAGAGTTCGGCATCGGCGGCCACTACTTCGCCGGCTTCTACCAGTAGCACATCGCCTACGGTCAACTGGTCGGCGGGCAGGGCTCGAACTTGGCCCTCGCGTAGCACCCGCGCCGTGGCCTGGCCCATGCGGCGCAGGGCCGTCATGGACGCCTGCGCGTTCCACTCCAGCCCAAACCCTAGGAAAGCGTTGATGAAGATAACCGCCAGAATTGCGTAGCCTTCGGCGTAGTCCTGAAAAAAGAAGGAAAACAGCGCCGCGCCGCCCAGCACCACCACAATCACGCTCCGAAACTGCCGCAGCAGCACCCGGACCCAGCTTTCGGGCGGCTGGGCATCTACCGCATTGGGGCCGTACTGCTGCAGGCGCGCACGGGCTTCGGCCTCGGTGAGGCCGGTGGCGGGCGAAGTGCCGGACGCAACGAGGGGAGCAGCCAGTTCGGCCATAGGAAAGGACGGGGGAGCTTTGAGCCTGTTTGAGACTCTGCTTTTGAGTCATGCTTCGACAAGCTCAGCCTGACGTGCTAAAACGTGTTTTGCAAAATCCCCAATACGCTCTCAGTGCGCGCTACTCGAATGGCGTTGCGCCTGTTTCTTAAGGTTTTTGCTGGGGCCGGGCGTTTCCACGTTTTGTGCAGCGGGCACTACCAGCACGGGTACCGTGCTTTGGTGCATCACCTGCGCCGTCACGCTTTCGTGAAAAAGCTCGCCGAGGTAGCTGCGCGGCCGGGCCACCACCACCACCAGGTCGGCCTGGGTGTCGTGCATGCCCTCGAGCACCCCGCTCACCGCGTCCTTGTGCTGGTAGCCCCGCAGCTCGGCTTCGGGCAGGGCCGCCAGAATGCCGCTGCGCCGCACGGCGTTCAGGGCATACAGGCAGCTGTCGTCCTCCTCCAGGGCCGAGACGTGGGCCACGGTCACGGCCGCGCCCAGGCTCACGAGCAGCTGGTGCACGCCAACGGCGGCCCCGGAAACGCTGAATTCCTCGCAATCGGCCGCTATCAGCACGCGGCGGGGCGGGTTTGCGGCGGCGGCGCCCTGGGGCACCAGCAGCACGGGAATGTGGGCGGCCTGGAGCAGTTCCAGCACCACGCTGCTGAAATCCTCCGGCCCGGTGCGGGTGGGCACCGGGCGGCCCACCACAAACAGCGCCGGATGGTAGCGGGCCAGCAGGTCGCGGGCTACTTCCGGCAGCAGGTCGGTGGCAATTTCTACGGTGGCGGGCGCCCCTAGCTTTTCGGCCTGTCGGGCCAGCAGCGACTTCATTTCGGCGGCTCCCCTCAGCTCCTCCCGCCGCAGGCCTTCCCCGGCAAAAATGTAGGGGTCGAAGAGCGCCACGCGGTTGGCGTGCAGCAGCACCACCTGCCCGCCAAAAGTGCGGGCCAGGGTATCGGCGTAATGCACCGCGTGTTGCGCCGCCGGATAGAAGCTGGTCATTACTATCAACGAAAGTTTCATGGCACAGGAGGGTGGGGTTGAGCTGAGCGAAGAATAGAAAAGAAAGCGTGATTGGAAGGGCGCCGGCCGTTAGTCCTGGGCGGGCAGCAGCAGAACGGGGAGCGCGCTCTCGCCGATGAGCTGCGCCGTAACGCTGCGGTGAAACAAGCTGCCCAGCAGACTATGGCGGCGGGCTACCACCACCAGCAGGTCGGCTTCAAGCTCGGTAGCGCCCTGCATGATGCCCTGCGCCGCGTGGCTGTGGTACACGATGTGCGGGTATTTGTCTGCCGTCAACGCTTCAAATCCGCTGTCCATAATGGTGTGTTGCACGCGGTGCCCGGCGGCGGCGCCCGGGTCCTTCTCGTTGGTAACGTAGAGAATGGTGAGCGTGGCGTTCAACGCCTTTAGCAACTGCGCCACAATGCCCTGGTTTTCATACAGCTTAAACGGGTCGCCGTCCACGGCCAGCACCAGCCGGCGCGGTGGAAAGTCGCCCCAGCCCACGGTGGGCACTATCAGCAGCGGAAACGGCACGTTGCGCAGCAAATCCATGGCGGCGCCGGTCACAATTTCTACGGGCGTAGACGCTGTGCCGGGGCGGCCCAGCACCAGGAGCTGCGGCTGGTGGTCGCGCACGGAATCGGCTACCGCCTCGGGCAGGAAAGCTTCGGAAATTTGTACCTCAGTGGGCACGGGCAGGCTGCTGGCGAGCTGGTGCAGGGCCTTCTCGGTTTGCTGCTCGTCGCGCCGGGCGTCCCGGTTGCTGTATTCCTCCGGCGAGAGCAGGCCGTCGTGCCGCACGTGCAGCAACACCAAGTGCGATTGGAGCGGCACCGCCAGGCCGGCCGCATATGAAAGGGCGCGGTTGGAAACGGCAAAAAAATCGGTCAGCACAACGATAGCGGGAGTCATAGCAGTCGGGAAAGAGGGTAATTATATAGTTATTGGGAAATGCCATGCGGCCCGCAACAGCCCGGCGGGCCGGAAATATGACGGGGCTCCGGCAACTCCGCCAGCCGGGGGAGCGCAACGGGTTTTGATAAAAAAGGACACCGGAAGCTAGTGCTGGCTAACGGTGCTGCGGGAGCGCAGTCCGTAGAGCGCCATCATCGCCACGGCCATATAAAAAATGGCAACTGGCAGCAGAGAAAGCCAAAATGCGGGCGTAAGCATGACCGTAAAAATTGGGGGTGAAGCCAGTGCCGCTGGCTCGGCCTAAAACAGGAGTTTGAACAGGATAAAAATCGCCATTTTAGCCCTCTTATGCCTTGACTACTATCATCATGAGGCTTGATTTTGGTCATGCCTGAGCCAAGCCACGGCTGCGTGCAGAACCGGCGCGTTTCCAGCCCCCAGTCTTGATAGTATGCGCAAGCTGAGCCCTCACGCTGCAGAGCCCGGTTGCCGCGCCCGGCAGGCCGTGACACGGGCGGCGGGCTTGATTTGCTGCGCACACTACCGAACTTTGCGGCCATGAAGACGCCCCAACTGCCCGAATTGCCCATCTTTCGCACCATCGCCGCCGCCGCTGCGGAGCTGCAGCAGCCGGCGTACGTCATCGGCGGCTACGTGCGGGATTTGGCCCTGGGCCGCCACAGCAAGGACATTGACGTGGTGACTGTGGGCGACGGCATTGCCCTGGCCCAGGCCGTGGGCGCCAAGCTGCCGGGCCGGGGCCGCGTCACCGTTTTCAAGAACTTCGGCACGGCCATGCTGCCCACCAAAGAAGCCGGCGAAATCGAATTTGTGGGCGCCCGCAAGGAAAGCTACCGCACCGATTCGCGGAAGCCGGAGGTAGAAGCCGGCACCCTGGAAGAGGACCTGGCCCGCCGCGACTTCACCATCAACGCACTGGGCCTGAGTTTGAACCCGGAAGATTTTGGGGCGCTGGTGGACCGCTACGACGGGATGAAGGACTTGGCCAGCAAAACCATCCGCACGCCGCTGGGGCCGGACGTGACTTTCTCCGACGACCCGCTGCGCATGATGCGGGCCATCCGCTTTGCCTCGCAGCTGAATTTCGACATTGAGCCGGACACGTTCGACGCCATTATCCGGAATAAGGACCGGATAAAAATCGTGTCACAGGAGCGCATCACGGTCGAGCTGAACAAGATAATTGAGTCGCCGACGCCGAGCTATGGCTTCAAGTTGCTGTTCCAGGCGGGGTTGTTGCAGCTCATTTTTCCGAAGATGGCGCTGCTGCACGGCGTGGAAAAAGTGGGCACGCACGCCCACAAAGACAATTTTTTTCACACCCTGCAAGTGCTCGACAACGTGGCCAACGCCGGCGGCGACCTGTGGCTGCGCTGGGCCGCCGTGCTGCACGACATCGCCAAGCCCGCCACCAAGCGCTTCGACCAGCGCGTGGGCTGGACCTTCCACGGCCACGAGGACAAGGGCGCGCGCTGGGTGCCCGGCATTTTTGCCGACCTCAAGCTGCCCCAGGGCGAGGAGATGCGCATGGTGCAAAAGCTGGTGAAGCTGCACCTGCGCCCCATTGCCCTGGTGAAGGAAACCGTGACCGATTCGGCCATTCGCCGCCTGCTTTTTGAGGCGGGCGAAGACATCGACCGCCTGATGCTGCTCTGCCGGGCCGACATCACCAGCAAGGACCACACCCGCAAGGAACGCTACCTGCGCAACTTCGGGCAGGTGGAGGAGAAGCTGAAGGAAGTGGAGGAAAAAGACCACCTCCGCAGCTTCCGGCCCGTTATTACCGGCGAAATAATCATGGAAACCTTTGGCCTGAAGCCGTCGCGCACGGTGGGCGAACTGAAAGAAGCCGTGATGGAAGCCATTCTGGAAGGCACCATTAAAAATGAAATGGACGAAGCCCTGGCCTTCTTGTTGCAGCAGGGGGCAGCCAAAGGACTGACGCCATCCCCGGGCGCCGCTTTGCCAAGTGCTGACACAGAAGCGCCATTATCAATTACCGGCTCCGAGTCCGCTGCCCCGATAAACTAAAGCTTCGTTAATAAGCGGGTGAGGGCTTGCTGGAGTATCATGATTCCGTCGGGGCCGTAGAGAAAGCTGTGGCCGCCCGTGGGCACGGTCTGTAATTTCCACTCAGGCGTTTGGCGCTGATTGGCCGCGTAGAAGGCCTGCACGGCTGAGTAGGGGTAGAGCGTGTCGTCCTGCGCGCTGAACTGAAGGCAAGTTTTTCCCTGGCCCAAGCGACCGATGCTGGCGCCCAAGGGCAGGTTCGGCGCCGGCGACAGGGCATAGAACCCACTGAAAGAGTCGGGCCGCTGGCTAGCGAACCACAGGGCGGCGCTGCCGCCGTTGCTCATGCCGCCCAGCACGGGGCCGCGGGGGGCGGTGCGGTAGCGGGCCTGTACTTCGCGCACTATTGCCTCGATTTGGGCAAAGGCAGCTGGTTGGTCGACCCAGCCAAAAGTTTGGCGGCCAAACGGGTACACCACCAAGGCGTTTGGCGGCGCAGCTGCAAAAATGGGTTCGTTTACTACTTCGGGGTCGTTGTGCCCAAACTGGGAGGTGTTGGCCACGCCGCCGTGCAGGTACACCACCACCGGGGCAGGCCGGGCGGGAGAGTAGCCGGCAGGCACGCGGACCAAATAGGGCATTCGCACCGTGTCGTTGGGCACGGAACTGAAGTAGAGCGCCAAACCGGGTTGAGCCGTGGCCCAGCGGGTGCGCTTGCGCCCTTGGCTGGTCGGGGTTGAGAGCGCGCGGGCCTGGGTTTCGCGCCGCCACCGCACTTGGGCGGCGCGAACGGCCGCTTCCTGCTCAGCCAATGCTCGGCGCATGGCTGCTACCCAACGGGGCCAAGCCGCTTCGGTCTTTAGCGAGGCTAGCGCCGGGTCTTGGCTCACGTTGTCGAGGTCCTGGGCTGTCATGCGCAAGGGCCGGTGGCGGCTGAGCTGCCCCAGCCAGCGCCAGGCTAGTGCTCGCCGAGCTGGGCATTTAGCCGCCGCAGTGGCCGCGCCAAACAGCTCGAATTCATTGGCGCGGGTGCTGTCTGGCGCAAACGCATGCTGAAACGTAGCCACGGCTTCGCACGGATTTTGGGCTTGCAGTTGGGCACCCCCTTGCTCCATAAGTTGCTCGTAGGTGAAGGCGGTAGTCTGAGCACGGGCGATGTCGGCGTTCCCTAACAGCAGGGCATACGTCATAAAAGAGAGATACAGGGATTTCATGGCTTGGCAGGGGAAATGCTGTACCATACCTAATGCAAGACCAACGGCTGCGGTTGCCTCGAAATAAGTTATTTCTGCTTTTCTCTAAATCTCGCCTTAGTATTTTTTCTCAAAAGTCCCAAAAACGAAATGGACGAAGCCCTGGCCTTCCTGTTGCAGCAGGGGGCGGCCAAAGGACTTCGTCCGGAAGGAGGCTTCGTTCACTCACCAAACTAAGCCTGGCTTCTTTTTTTCTGTTTTTAGGGGCTTCGGAGTAGGGAGGTCAGCTATACGGAAATACTTGCGCAAAGGCTGGGTAAATGCTTGAAAGTAAATGAGCCCGCCCCGTAGGGATGCCGGGCCAAGTCAAAGACGGCAGCGCGAAACAACCCGTTGCTCCGCGCTGCGGCCATTAGAGGCGCTTCACGCTGGAAGGGCCGGTGGCGTCTACGTCGCTGCTGCTGGGCTTGCCGCTGTAGGTAATCTGGCTGGCGCCCACGGCATCGCCCCGAATGCTTTCGGTGACGTGGAGGCGGGCCTTGCACACGCCGGCCAGGTCCACGGTGGCGGTGCGGGCATGCAGGTTGGCGGCGGCCAATTCGCAGGCGCCGGCGGCGTCGAGGTCTACGGCATCGGCGCTGCCGGTGGCGGTGGTGCGGCAGGCGCCGGCCTGCTCAATTTTCAAGTTGCCGTAGCTGCCGTTCAGGCGCAGGTGGCTGGCGCCGGCCTGCTCGATGGACAGCCGGTCCTGGCGGTCGAAGCCGCCGAGGTCGGCCTGCACGCTGCCGGCCAAATCCAACTTTTCAAGCGAAGGCATTTCGATGACAACCAGTACTTTGTTCTCGTTGCGGTTGCGACTAAAAAACGATGTGTTGCGGGGGCGAATTTCCAGCGTGTTGCCGCTGCTCGTTACCCGCATGTCTTCGAGGACGTCCTCGTCGCCGCCGGCTTCCACCTTGAAGGTGTCGCCTTTGCGCACCACCACCCGGTAGCCGCCCACTACCTGCACCTGGTTGAAGCCGTTTTGCTGGAAGGTGCGGCGGCCGCTGCCATAGCTTTCCAAATCGGTGTCGAACGCCGGAGCGCCGCCGTAGTTGAGCTTGAGGCCGTTGTCGTCGCCTTCGTCGTCGTTCACATCTCCCCCGTCCGAGCTGCTGCCGTCACTATCGATGTCAATGTTGATGTCAACGTCGTTGTCTTCGTCTTCGGCCGAAATGCCCAGGTCGGTTTCGGAGCAGCCAATGCACTCAAACTTGTTGCCGCGCAGGCGGTACTGGAACTGCTCGGGGTTTTCGGGGCGCTTGTTGTTGACAAAGTTTTCGTCGTTGAGCATGTCGTAGGCAAAGCGCGAGCTCATCCGGTAGGTGCGGTTGCGGGGCAGCCGAATGGTCAGGGCCAGTTCCTGGTCGCGGTACTTGGCGTTGGGCAGGAACGAGAAATGGTCGTCGAATACCAGCGAGGAATCGCCACGGGTCCGCACGCTGTAGTCAATGGAGCTCAGGGCGTTGCGGCGGGCTTCGTCTTCGGTGGGGCCTTTCGAGCCCAGCACGCGGAGTACTTCCACGGCGCGGCCGCTGTCGGCGGCGGCTAGGCGCACGTCCACGTGCTGCTCCCAGTCACGGTTTACCCGGCGGGCGTCCAGCATTATTACCGGCGTAGTGATGGCGGGGTAGCGCTCCAACTGCTCCACTTCGGCATCGAATTGGTACTGGCGGCTTTGCTGGGCAACGGCCATGGTCACGCCCACAATGCTCAGAATCCACAGGCCTAGCATCGACAAGCCCACCGTGCGCGACATCAGCGAGCGGCGCAGCAGCAGGTTCAGGCCGCTCAGAAACAAGGCCAGGGCGGGAATGCCGAAGGCGAAGAAGCCGGCGATGATGCCCCAGGCGGGGATGCCGTTGAGCATGACGTGGGCCGGCGCATCGCCCAAGGAAATATTTTCAGAGCTGGGAATCAGGCCGATGCCGGCGCCCAACAGAATGGCCAGGGTCAGCAGCAAAGAGAAGCCGCCCACGGTGAGCAACACCCCCGCCACAATGCGGATGGCTGAGCCCACAAAATCAACCAACGGGCGCAGGCCCCGGGCAGCATCTTCGACAAAAGCCCCTACGGGCCGGTTGGTGGTCGCGGAGCCATCGGCAAACTCATTGGCCCGCAGGCTGCTGTCGTAGCCTTCCAGCGTCACGGCGTCGCCGCGCATCCGCATCTTGTCCGAAACCGTTTTGGCTTCGGGCAAGACAATCCACAGGATGATGTAGAGGAAGAAGGTGAAGCCACCGCCCAGCAATCCGGCCAGCAATATCACTCGCACCAGGGTCACGTCGATGTTGAAGTAGGCGGCCAGGCCAGCCGCTACGCCGGCTACTTTAGCCGTGCCGGTGTCGCGGAAGAGCTTGCGGCCCGCCAGTGGCCCTTGGTTGAGCATGGCATCGTTAGGGGCCGGGGCGTCGTAACGCTTGGGCAGCACTATCCACAGGATGATGTAGGCCAGGAAGGCCCACCCGCCGAATTGGAAATGACCGTCGTGGTCGTGGTTATCAAATACTTCGAACATGCCGGGCAGCACAAACACGAGCAGTATCCAAGCCAGCCGCACCCACACCGGGTTGATGGCAAAATACTGGGCGATGCCGGCGGCTACCCCGGCTATGCGGCGGTGGGCCATGTCGCGGTAGAGGCGGCGGGGCTCCGTGGCGGTGGCGGCCCCGGCCGTGGCCGTGCCAGCCGAACCGTAGGCGCCTTGGGTGCCAAACGAGGTGGCGGTGCCGTAGGTGCTGCCGGCCGTGGCGGTGTCTTCTACGTCTTCGGCGTCGAGGTCATCGGCGGCGAAGTCGCTTACGCGGCCCATTTTGGCTGTCATGGCTTCCACGTCTTCCAGGGCGATGACCTGCTGAGTGGGGGAGAGGCGGGCCGAAAAAATCTCGGCAATGCGCCCCTCAATGTCGGCTACAATGTCTTCGTGGCCGCGGTAGTGTGCAAAGTGCGCTTTCACCTCGGCGAGGTAGCGGCTGAGCACTTCGTAGCCGTCTTCCTCGATGTGAAAGATAATCCCCTGCAGATTGATACTGATGTTCTTTTTCATGGTTAAAGGCTGAAAAACTGCCGTTTAAATTCTGGTGAGTGAAGAAGGAAAAAGGCGGCGTACTCAAACAGCGGGCTTAGGTGGGGCGCTGTGGCGGATAATGCCCACCGAGGTGGCCATTTCTTCCCAAGTGTCGCGCAATTCGCCCAAAAACTGGCGGCCAGCATCGGTCAGGGTGTAGTATTTCCGGGGCGGGCCGCTGGTGCTTTCCTTCCAGACGTAGTCCAGCAGCGCGGCATTTTTCAGGCGGGTCAGTAGCGGGTAGAGGGTCCCCTCCACCACTATCATGCGGGCCGAAGTCAACTCCTCCAACATGTCGGAGGCGTATGATTCGCCGCGGGCGATGATTTCCAGGATGCAGAATTCAAGGATTCCCTTGCGCATCTGAACCTGGGTGTTCTCGAGTTTCATGGGCGTTACAAATAGCTAGTGGGTGAGAAACAGTACAAATGTATGGTAGGTACTTTGTAACGCAAGGTACTGGATGAATAATTCCACTTCTTACTGTAAAATAATTTGCTAAGTGCTGACAATCAAGGATAAAATTTTCAATAGAAAAAGCTGATTATTCCAGATATAAGCTCCAGCCTCCGGGCTTGCTTCGCACTTTTCCGGCATTGGGTGTTCCCTGGATGGACGCCGAAGCGCCCAATCCCGCTTTTTTAGGGTAGAAATTCCGGGCCCCAAAGCTTCGGCACGGACGCAACTGCTTCTGGCCAGCGCTATTGTTGTGGTCGTTGGCTTGAATTTGGTGGGCCAGACGCACTATCTTGAAGTAACTTGCGTTCCGTCGGCGCAACTATTACCCGCCTTCATTTATATGCTCCAACTCTCCTCTGCCGCTCGTGGGCTGTTTCTTCTGGGCGCTAGTGCCGCGCTGGCGTTGCCGGCCACGGCCCAGTCTACCAAAACACCCAAGTACAGCAACGAATTTCTGAACATCGGAGTGGGCGCCCGGGCCCTCGGCATGGGCAAAGTGCAGGTCAGCTTGGCCGACAACGCCACCGCCGGCTACTGGAATCCCGCCGGCCTCGTGAACCAAACCCACAAGTACGACGGCGTGCTGATGCACTCCGAGCTGTTTGCCGGGGTGGTGAAGAACGATTACGGCGCGTTTTCCATGCCCTTGGACGATAAAAGCGCCATTGGGGTGAGCGTGATGCGCCTGGGCGTCGACAACATTGCCGACACCCGCAACCTCATCAACGAGTACGGCTACATCGATTACAGCAAAATTGAGCTGTTTTCTGTGGCCGACTACGCCCTGTTGCTCTCCTACGCCCGCAAACTGGGCAGCGTGGAAGGCCTGAGCGTGGGCGCCAACGGCAAAATCATTTACCGCAACATCGGCAAGTTTGCCAACGGCTACGGCTTCGGCATCGATGCCGGCGTGCAGTACAACCACAAGGGCTGGAACCTGGGCCTGATGGCGCGCGACATCACCACCACGTTCACGCAGTGGACCATCAACGCCGAAGAATACACGAAGGGCGTGAACAGCACCGTGGCCAATGGCAACGACGCCATCCCAACCAACAGCGCCGAAATTACCTTGCCGCGCTTTGTGCTGGGAGCCGGCCGCCGCTTCACGCTGCCCAAGCAGTTCACGGCCCTGGTTGCCGTCGACTTGGAAACCACCACCGACGGCGAGCGCAACACGCCCATCTCCACCAAAGCCCTGAGCGTGGACCCGCGCGTGGGCATCGAGCTGGGCTACAAAGACCTGGTTTTTCTGCGCGGCGGGGCCGGCAACTACCAACAAATTCAGGACTTCTCGGCCAACAGCAGCGGCACCTACGACAGCAGCTGGAAAGGCCAGTACAGCCTCGGCGCCGGCGTGGCCGTGAGCGGCCTGCGCGTCGACCTGGCGCTGTCGCGCCTGGCCGTTGAAAAGCTGGGCAGTTCCTCGCAAACCAACTCCCTGATTGTCTCGCTGGGGTACGGATTCAAATAATCTCAGCCCCGACCAGCACGCGACTGGTTACGGCCACGACTACGCTTAGAACAAGATATATCTACTACAAGGACAAGATGGAAAATACAATTACTGGTAAAAGGAAGGGCTTGCGATGGTTGCTGCTCGTGCTGGCGTGTTGCCTGGCCGGCTCCGCTGCGCACGCCCAATCGGGCCCATACGGCAACGAGTGGATAGTACCCAGCCAGCAATACTATAAAGTTCGGGTAGCGCAGGACGGCATCTACCGCATGAATCAACAGTACCTCACGCTGGCTGGTCTGGGCAACATCGACCCCAGCCGCCTGCAACTCTGGCGGCGAGGGCGCGAAGTGGCCATGTACCAGGCCGGCACCAGCAACGTCTTTGACAGCAATACTTATTTCGAGTTTTACGGCCAGCGCAACGATGGCCAGCTGGACCGCGACCTGTACAAGAACCCCGCCGACCAACCCCACAAACTCTATAGTTTTTATAACGATACGGCCGCTTATTTCCTGACTTACCCCGGGGCGGCCGCCCCGGCCGCCAAACGCATGGCCGAGCCAGCTTCGGCCGGTGGTACCCCTCAGGCTTGGCGCCTAGCTACCAGCCTCAAGCTGGAAACCGAAGCCTTTGGCGACGCGCCCCGCGGGGTGACGTTTCTGCCGTGGGTGGAGCCGGGCGAGGGCTATTTCTCGCGCCAGCTCAACGGCATCGCCACTACTTCGACTGATACCGTGCTACGGGCCGTGCTGCCCACCGGACCTGCGCCCGAGCCGAGCCTGGAAATTCGATTGGTGGGGGCCACTTTTGCCAACCACGACGTGGAAGTGCTGGTGCTGAACACCGCCAGCAATACCTACCGCTCGCTGGGCCGTCTGACGTTTACGGCCTATGGCCAGGCCGGCGCCCGCTATCCGTTGCAGCGCCCTGAAATTGGCCCGAACGGACTCGTAACGGTGCGTCTCTCGGGCAGTACCGCCGGCACGGGTACGTCGGCTGATAATTATCGCCGGGCCTTTATCCGCGTGATTGCACCGCAGGCCAACCGCTGGCTGGGACCGCGCCGCCAGCTATTCTTTGCCAGCGACTCGTTGCTCGGCGGACCGGCCACGTTTGAGGTCGACAGCATTCCGGCGTCGGTGGTAGGATATGATATTCATGACCCTTGGAACGTGCAGCGCGTAGCACCTACCACGGCCCAAACATTGGGGCCACTTGGGCGCCGTTTCGTCTTTCCGAATGCTACGGCTGCCCAGTCGCGTAGGCTGCTGTTCGCCGACATGCAGCGGCCCTTTGTGCCGCTAGCAGCTCGGCCGGTGCGCTTCCGAGCTATCAACCAAGCCGCCGTCAATTTTGCTATTGTTTCGCACCAACAGCTTTACAAATCTGCGCTGGATGGCACCACTCCGGTGACCAATGCGGCGCTGGAGTATGCCAAATACCGCGCCTCCACGGCCGGCGGTGGCTATGATACGCTGTTGATTACCATGGCACAGCTGTATGACCAGTTTCATTACGGCGAACGGTCGTGGCTGGCTTTGCGGCACTTTGGTCTCTGGTTGGCTGATGGCGCGCCCAACAACCCCGAACGTTACTTGCTGCTCTTGGGCAAAGGCATTGTGCCTTCTGAACCCTTGATTGGCGGCAGTAGCCGCTTCGAAACCTTGACTCGCACCACGGCCCGCGGCACCGGGGAGCGGGGCGTGGACTTGGTGCCCACCAGCTCGCGGGCAGTGTCGGACAACATGATAACGGCCAACTTTCAGGCCGATGATTTCGTGCCCAAGCTGCGCACGGGGCGTCTCACCGTTACCACGCCCCAGCAAATCATGAATTATCTGGGTAAGGTGCGTACCCACGACGCGCTGGGCCCGGAGCCTTGGCGCAAAAATGTGCTGCACCTCATCGGCGGCTACACGCCCGCTGAAACCGCCGATTTCCGGGAAGTAATGGACCGAAACAAGGCGCGCGTTGAGCGGCCCTTTTTTGGCGGCGAAGTAAGCACGGAGACGCGCTTGACTCCGGTTGGCTTGCCCGAAAACATCAACATTTCGTCCTACATCAACTCGGGCATTTCCCTTATGACCTACTTTGGTCACGGGTCCAATAACACCTTCGCCCTCAACTTCGGCGTGCCTTCCGACCCAACCAAAAACTATAATAACCCCGGTAAGTACCCCTTCTTTTACCTGAACGGGTGTGCTGCAAACCACACATTCACGGTGGCCTCTACCATCGTTGAGGACTGGTTGTTTGCGAGCCAAAAGGGCGCACTGGGGTCTTTAGGGGAGTATGGATTCAGCTACGCCGACCACTTGGAGGTTTCCATTGACACGGTGTATAAGCTGATGTTTAACAACCCCGAGTTTTATGGCAAGCCCATAACGGCGGTTTATGCCGAGGCAGTGCGGCGGCTGCAGAACAAGGGTATTTTCAGCAACGATGTGGGCATCGAGCAGCTGCTGGCCACGGGCTGGCAGGGCGACCCAACCTTGTCGCTGTTCGCCCCCGAACAGCCGGATTTCATCGCTAGCTCGGCTTCGTTATCCATTACGCCGGTTTCAGGGCAAGAGCCCGTGCGGGCTTCCTCGGCTGAATTCGTGCTGAACGTGGGCGTCTCAAACCCCGGCAAGATTACCTTCGACTCCTTGGAAATTAAAGTCACCCGGACCTACGATTCGGGGCGTGCGCCGCTGGAATATTCCATTTTCACGCGCCGCCAAGCTTGGCGGCGCGACACCACCTACGCCCTGACCTTGCAAAACTCGCTGGCCGAAGCCGGCGTCAGCACGTTCCGGGTGGAGCTGGACCCCAACAACCGCGTGGCCGAGCTGAGCGAAACCAACAACACGGCCCAGATTGATTTTACCTTCCTGCAAGGAGGCCTGGCCGTGGTGAGCCCGCCCAACTTCGCTATTGTAAACTCGACAACACCCAAACTAGTCGTGCAAAGCAACGACCGCAACGGAGTGCAGCGCGGCTACGAGTTCGAACTGGATACCGTGCCCACTTTCACCAGCCCCATCGTGCTGCGCTCGCCGGTTATCACGGCAGGGGTATTGGCCGAATGGGAGCCGGTGTTGCCCGCCGTGGCCCCCCGCGACAGCGTGGTTTGGTACTGGCGGGCCCGCTTCCAATCGCCGGGTGTGGGCGAAGACGGGAGTTGGGTTGCGTCCTCGTTCCGGGTGATTCCCTCCAGCCCCGGCGGCTGGTCGCAAAGCCACTACGGGCAGCTGCAGGCCACCACCCGCACCGGGGTCGACGTAAGCGCCCCGGCTGGTGAGTGGACGTTCAAATCGGGCAGTGTGCCGCTGCGCCTGCGCACCCGCGGCGGTGGGCTGCCGCGCAGCTCGCCCCTGTTCGCGACGGTGAGCGGAGCCGGTATCTACTTGCAATCCACGGGCGTCCAGCAACCCGTTACGGGGTGCGGCGTGCGCTCACCCAACTTTTTGCTGGCCGTGTTTGCGCCCGGCACTCTGGAGCCAGTGGCCATGCCCGCCAATTTTCAGACCTGCGGTACGGCGCCTAATAACTTCTATTACTTCTCGGCCAGTGACCCCGTGGCCCCGCAGGTGCTGGACACGATGGACAACCTGAACAACAGCACCGTGCGGCAGCAGCAGCTGGCGAGCTTCCTGGCGGCCATTCCGAACGGTTCCTACGTGGCGCTGGTGTCGGCCAACCGGGTGCGTTATTCCCGGCTGCCGGCTTCGCTCAAAGCGTCGCTGCAAGCCTTGCTGGGCTCGCAGCTCATCACCCAGCTGGCCGATGGCGACCCGCTCGCCGTGGTCGGCCAGAAACTCACGGCCACTACCGGCCGGTTGATTCGCGAAGTTGGTCCGGACCGTTCCCTGACCATTGCCGGCGGCAGCCAGACCATTGAACTGCGTGATAACCTCCAACAAAGCACGACGGCGGGCCTCGTTGTATCGCCCCGTATTGGCCCGGCCAAGGAATGGCTGAATCTGTATTCCACCATTCAAACGCTAACGCCCAGCGGGTACCACAAACTGAGCGTGGTTGCCATTGACGAGCAAGGAGCCGAACGGGTGGTATTGCCCGCGGTTACCTCATCGGTGCAGCCTCTAACGGCTGTTTCAGCAGCAGCTTATCCTTACCTGCGCCTGGAACTGGCCTTGGGCGATTCCGTGACGCGGATACCGCCCCAGCTGCGCCAATGGCTGGTTACCTACCGGGGCATTCCCGAAGGCGTGGTGCGCCGCGACTTGGTGCCGGTAGCCAGCTACGCGCCGGCCACCCTGGCCGAGCAGGCGAAAAATGGGACGGTGAGCTTCCCCGTCAAGTTCCAGAACGTGTCGGAGGAAGCGTTTCTGGCGCCACTCAAAGCCCAGGTCCGCTTGCGGAATACCGTGACCAACGCCGTGGAAAAAACCATTGAGGTGACCTTCCCCGGCGCGTTGGCGCCCGGCGCGATAGCCACCATCAACGTGGAGTTCGATGTGCGGGGAATATTTGGCTCCCTGGCTTTTGAAGTATTCGTCAATCCCCGCATCCAGCCCGAGCAGGTGTATTCCAACAACGAGCTGCTGCTGGAGCCCTTCAACATTGACGACAACAACGTGGCCCCCACGCTGGATGTGGCCTTCGACGGCCGCCACATTCTCAACGGCGAGTTGGTGTCGCCCTCGCCGGTAATCAACATTGAGCTGAGCGACGAAGACAAGCTAAACCCCATCACCGACCGCACGGTGTTCACGGTAACCTTGCAAAAACCCGGTTCGAGCATGCCCACGCTGGTGGACCTGAACGGTCCGGAAATCAACTTTAGCGTTTCGGTGAGCGAAGGCAGCGTGGCCAAGCTGGAATACCGCCCCGGCATGGGCGCGCCCCTGGCCGATGGCGTATACACGCTGCGGGTGCAAGGGCGCGACCCCGGCAACGCCAGCGCCGGCAGCCAGGAGTTTCAGGTGAAGTTTGAGGTCGTGAATGCCTCCAAAATCACGAACGTTTAC
Organism: Hymenobacter jeongseonensis; assembly: GCF_015694725.1. Taxonomy (GTDB): domain Bacteria; phylum Bacteroidota; class Bacteroidia; order Cytophagales; family Hymenobacteraceae; genus Hymenobacter; species Hymenobacter jeongseonensis. The sequence goes on from NZ_JADQDQ010000004.1 coordinate 154,499, forward strand.
CCGTATCCCAACCCGGTTGTCAGCAAGGCGCGCTTTGTGTTCACGGTGACGGGCCAGGAGCTGCCCCGCAACATGAAAATCCAGATTATGACCATCACCGGCCGGGTGGTGCGCGAGATTTTCATGAGCGAGCTAGGCCCGCTGCACATCGGCAACAACATCACCGACTTTGCCTGGGACGGCACCGATTCCTTCGGCGACCGGCTGGCCAACGGCACCTATCTCTACCGCGTGTCGCTCGACGACCCCAGCGGCCAGTTTGGCCGCCGCAACACCGCCGGCGACACCGCCTTCAAGAATGATTGGGGCAAGCTGGTGCTGATGCGATAAATCAACTCGCATGAAAACAGAGAAGGCAGCCTCAACGGGCTGCCTTCTCTGTTTTCGCTATTCGTGCAGGCGGCCAGCTAGCGCCGCCGCAGGGTTACGAAGCTGAAGGCATAGGCGTGTTGCTCATCCGCCTCGTGCCGCTCGCGGGTTTCTTCGCGCCAGTCGCTGGACGGCAAAGGTGGAAAACCCGCGTCGCCCTCGAAGTTGTGATGCACTTCGGTGAGGTAGATGACATCGGCGGCGGGAAGGGCCTGCCGGTAAATTTCACCCCCGCCAATGACACAGACCTCCTCGTCTAACTCGCGGGCTCGGGCCAATGCGGCCGGTACCGACGCCGCCGTTTCGCAGCCGGGGGCTGCCCAATCGGCTTGGCGGGTCACCACAATGTTGGTCCGCTTGGGCAGGGCCCGGCCCAGGCTGTCGTAGGTGCGGCGCCCCATAATGACCGGATGGCCCAGCGTGAGCCGCTTGAAGTGCTGAAGGTCGGCGGGCAGGCGTCCCCAGGGCAATGCCCCATTCGACCCGATAACGCCATTTTCGGCCACCGCCACAACAAAAGAAACCATAGAAGATATCAGTTTTAAGAAATGAGGAATGAACTGCCGTGCCGCATCAAGCAGGCAACTTGAAGCCGAGCAACAGCTCTTTTATGGGCAGGCGTTTTTTGCCTTCCAGTTGCACATCGAGCAGGTCGAGCCAGCCATCGGCGGCCGCTACGCGCAAGTAGTGCTTGCCGTCGGAGGCCCAGGTGCCGGGAGCGGGGAGGGGCTCGGCGGCGGTTTCGGGCAGGAGAGTTTGGGCGCGGAAAATCTTCAAGGTGCGGCCGTCGGGCAAAGTGGCGAAGGCCGTGGGAATGGGGGAGAGGCCGCGCACCCAGTTCACCAACTCGGCGGCGGGGCGGTTGAACTCGAGCCGGCCGGTTTCCTTCTGAATTTTGGGGGCCGAACGCAAGTCCTCGCGGTGCTGCTGCGGGGTGCTGGGCGCCGTGCCCGCCGCAATGGCTTCTACCGACCGCCGGGCCAACGCCGCTCCGGCCATTTTAAGTTTGTCGTAGAGGCTGCCAAAATCGTCACTGGACGCAATGGGCAGCCGGTCCTGCAAAATCAGGTCGCCGGTGTCAATCTCATGGCGCAGAAAAAAGGAGGTGACGCCCGTTTCGGTGTCGCCATGCATCAGCGCCCAGTTGATGGGTGCCGCGCCGCGGTACTGCGGCAGCAGCGAGGCATGAATGTTAATGGAGCCCAGCCGGGGCATGTTCCACACGGCTTCGGGCAGCATTCGAAAAGCTACCACAACTTGCAAATCGGCCTCAAAAGCGCGCAACTCGGCCTGAAACTCGGGTGATTTCAGGTTGATGGGCTGCAATACCGGCAAGCCGTGCGCCTCGGCCGCCACCTTCACGGCAGAAGCTTGCAGTTGGCGGCCCCGGCCAGCCGGCCGGTCGGGCGCCGTCACCACGGCCACCACGGTGCCACCGGGCCAGGCCAGCAGGCTTTCCAGGGTGGGCACGGCAAAATCGGGCGTGCCCATGAAAACGATTTTCAGCATGTGAAATGTAATAGTAAAACTTGCGCAAAACGGAAATGAAGTCCCGCCAACTACCCGTCGTTACCGCTCCGGGTACAGCAGGTATTTGCTGCGGAGGGTTTTGAATTTGCCCAAGCCCGGTTGCCACGAAGCCCGAATTTCGGCTTCGCTTTTGCCGGCAATGATTTGCTCACGCAACGTTCGGGTGCCAGTCAGTTGCTCAAAGTACTTACCAAAGAAGTTGGCTTTGTCGCTGCTCTGCTGGTAAAAATCGAGCAGGTATTTGAGCACCAGGCCCGACGATTCGCGGGTGGGCGCATCGGCTAGGTTCAGGCCGTAGCAGCGCTGGCCGTTGAGGGGCGGGGTGGGCGAGCCCGCGTTGGGTTTGGGCGTGAAAGAAAACGGCCGCGTGGCCGGCTGCGACGGGCTGCCGATGACTTCAAACGGCGTGCTGGTGCCCCGGCCCACGCTCACGTTGGTGCCCTCGAACAGGCAGATGCTCGGGTACAGGGCCACGGCTTGGTCGGTGGGCAGGTTGGGCGAGGGGCGCACCGGCAGGTGGTATTTGGTGGCGTGTGTGTACCCCTTGGCCATGGGCACCACGGTGAGCTGGCAGCGCTGGCCGCCGGCCAGCCACTTTTCGCCGTTCAGCATCTGGGCCAGCTCGCCCACCGTCAGGCCGTGGGCAATGGGCAAGGGGTCGAGGCCAACGAAGGACTTGTGGGCGGGCTCCAAAACGGGGCCGTCCACCAGGTCACCGTTGGGATTGGGGCGGTCAAGTACCACCACCTGTTTGTTGAGCTCGGCCGCGGCTTCCATCACGTAATGCAGCGTGCTGATGAACGTATAGAAGCGCGCGCCCACGTCCTGAATGTCAAAGACCAGCACGTCTACATCGGCCAGCATTTCCGGCGTCGGCTTTTTGGTTTTGCCATACACCGACCGGACGACCACGCCGCTGCGCGCATCGCGCCCGTCCTTGATGGTCGCGCCGTCGGCCTCCTCGCCCCGGAAGCCGTGCTCAGGCGCAAAAATGGCCGTTACGTTCACCCCCCGGGCCCGCAGCGTATCCACCAGAAAAGCGTTGCCGACCCGCGAGGTTTGGTTGATGACGAGGCAGACCCGTTTGTTCTTCAACAGCGGCAGGTACTGCTCTAGGCGTGCGGCGCCTACGGTGATGGGGTCGGCTGGAGATGTAGCCGCTGGGATACCAGCTGGGGTTGGGGCTATCGGCGGGCTGCTTTCGCCGACGGGTGAGGAAGTGGGCGGCGAAGGGCTGCAGGTGGGCAGGGCCAGCAGCATTGAGAAGGTGATTTTTGCGGAAATTCCGAGCATAAACGGGAAGGGAAGGGCTAAAAATACGGTGCTGCTTGGCGCAGTCCGGCAGATGTTGGGCCACAACGCGCCCAATACCGGTTGGAAACGTAGCTTTACGGTCACATAATGAACGTCGCCCGCTACATTTCGCACAAAATCGATGGAGGAGCCAATTCCGGCTCGTTCACTTCGTCGGTTACAAAAATAGCCATCATCAGCATTGCCATGGGCTTGGCGGTGATGATTGTGTCGTTTGCCATTTTGCAGGGGTTCCGCAACGAGATTCAGAACAAGATTTTCTCGTTTGGCGCGCACCTGCAAATCTCGCGCTACGATACCAACAATTCGCTGGAAGTGGCGCCCATTGCCGGGCCGCGTTTGGTGCAGGACCTGCGGCAGTTTCCGCAGGTGAAATCCACGCATCCCTTCGCCGTGAAAACGGCCATCATCAAAACCAAAGACGAGGTGCTGGGCGTGGTGCTGAAAGGCATCGCCGAAACCGACGCGCCCTCGCCCATGCGCGAGAACCTGCAGAGCGGCAAGTTTCTGACCTTTCCGGATTCGGCGGCCAGCGACGACGTGCTGATTTCGCGCAAAGTGGCCGACAAGCTCCGGCTGGTGGTGGGCGATAAAGCCCTGTTTTACTTTATTCAGAACCCGCCGCGCATCCGGCAATTTCGGGTGAGCGGAATTTACTCCACCGGGCTCGACGAGTTCGATGAGGTGTACGTCATCGGCGACTTGCGGCAAATCCGCGACCTGAACTCGCCGGCCTGGGCCGACTCCTTGGTAGGAGGCATGGAGGTGGTGCTGAAAGATTTTGCCGTTCTGGACCAAACCGCCGACAATTTCTACGAGCAGCTGCCGTACGACCTCAAAATCGACAAAATCACGGACCAGTACGCGCAGCTATTCGATTGGCTGCAGTTGCTCAACCGCAACGTTATTATTTTCCTGCTGCTGATAATTTTCGTGGCCACGTTCAACATGGTGGCCACCATTTTCATCATGATTCTGGAGCGCACCAATATGATTGGCATTCTGAAAGCGCTGGGTGCCACCGACAACCAGATTCGGCAGATGTTCTTCTTCCGCGGGCTTTCGCTCACGGTGCGTGGCATGCTCATCGGCAACGTCATCGCCGTGGGATTTTGCGCCGTGCAGTACTATTTCCACGTGATTCCGCTCGACCCGGAGAACTACTACATGGACCGCGTGCCCATTTCCTGGGACCCGCGCATGCTCATCGTGCTCAACCTCGCCACGTTCGCCGCGTCGTTGCTGGCCGTGCTGATTCCTACCTACCTCATTGCCCGCATTAAGCCGGTGGTAGCCATCAAGTTCGACTAGCCAGGTAGGCCGTGTTGGCAGGCCACTTATTAGAGGTGGCTCGATTGCAAAATCAAGTTAGGGTTGGGGCACAGGGCCGCCCATTGGGCGCGCTCCGAGGGGCGTGCTACGCCGGGAAAATCACCCACGCGGCCCTGCATGTCGGCAATGAGCTGAAAGTGGAGGTGCGGCGGCCAGTCGCCGTTTTCGGGATAGGGCCCCACGGTGGCAAAGGCCTGGCCTTTGGCCAAATGTTGGCCGACGCGGAGCGCTGTCCACTCCAGGCGGCTAAGGTGGCCGTAGAGCGAGTAAAAAATGGTGCCGTCGAGTTCGTGCTGCAGAATAACCGTGAGGCCGTAATCGCCAAAATTGGCGTTGTCGGCCAAGCTATGAATCTGGGCCGGCAGCGGCGCCAGCACCGGCGTGCCGGCCGGCAGCCACACATCGACGCCGAGGTGCAGGGAGCGGGCCTCCTCAACCTGGCCGGGCCCGAAATGCTGGCTGCGACGGTAGATAACGCGGTTTTCGAGGTAGCCGCCAATGCCCACGCGGGCATGCTGTTGCGCGAGCATGTTGTTCACGATGACTTCAAAGGCGGCGGTGTCGCGCAGGTCGGCGTGGCATACCACGGGGTTGGCATCGGTTAAATCGAGGCGGGCGACGGCGGGGCCGTTGAGGTCGACGGGCAGGACGGGGCCGAAATCGGCCTGGTGGCGGAGCAGGAGGGCGGCGAGGGACAAGGGCGAAGCGCGGGCGTGAACAAAGTGAAATGAAACCGTAGAAACGCGGCTGCCGCTCCCCAACAGTTTCCGGGAGACTGCTGTTAGACGGCAGCCGCGCGGCAAGTTACCTTTGCGGCCGAGGTCTGGCCGCGTGCGCCGGGCTTCGGTTTAACTTTTTGTCATTTCTGAAGTTCGGGAACCTGAAAGGCTGCGTTTACCCGTAAAATTTCCCACACCCCCAATCCCCCGCATGAGTTACCAAACGCTGACCGTTGTTGAGCTGACCCAGGAAACCGCCGATTCTGTAACCATTCACCTGGAGCGGCCCGACCGGGCGCCGGTGGCCTGCCGGCCCGGCCAGTTTCTGACGCTTATTCTGCCTTGCGGCCCCAACGGCAAAAAAGAGCGCCGCGCCTATTCCCTCAGCAGCACCCCCATGGAAGCGCCGCGCCTGTCGGTGACGGTGAAACGCGTAACCGGCGGTCTGGTGAGCAATTACCTGCTCGATACGGTCAAGGTCGGCCAGCAGATTGAGGTGATGGAGCCGCTGGGCAATTTCACCCTCAGCCCCAGCCCCAAAGCCGCCCGCTCGCTGGTGCTCATCGGCGCCGGGTCGGGCATCACGCCGCTCATGTCCATCCTCAAAGCAGTGGTGAGCACGGAGCAAAACAGCCACGTGCTGCTGATTTACGGCAACCGGAACGAAGAATCGGTGATTTTTCAAAAGCAACTCGCCGACCTGGAAACCAGCACCAACGGCCGCGTGCAAGTAGAGCACGTGTACAGCCAGCCCCTGCACCCCGGCGGCCCCCACCGCCACACCGGCCGCCTGAACCGCACCATGATACTGCGCATTCTGGAGCAGCGCCACCAGTTTCCGGCCGAGCAGGCCGAGTATTTTATGTGCGGCCCCGAAGGCCTGATGGCCGAAGCCCGCGCCGCCCTCGACCTGCTGAACGTGCCAGAGGCGCGCATTCGCCGGGAGAGCTTTGTGGCCAGCGCTGAAACGGCCGAGGCCATGGCCGGCCAGCCCAACGGCCACGGCGACGTATCGGCCAGCCCCGGCGACGACACCAAATCGACCCGCAGCGTCACCATTCAGTACGAAGGCAGCGAGTATATTATCGAAGTGCCCGCCGGAAAAACCATCCTCGAAACGGCACTGGACCAGGATATTGACCTGCCGTATTCGTGCCAGGCCGGCCTGTGCACCGCCTGCCGCGGCAAGTGCCTGAGCGGCAAAGTGCATTTGGATGAGCGCGAAGGCTTGTCGGATTCGGAAATGAAACAAGGCTACGTGCTGACGTGCGTGGGCCACCCGATGACGGATGATGTCGTAATCGAAATCGGCTAATACGGTGGGCCGGTTTGCCGGTCGATGGCGACTTCTAAACCGCGCGGGCGGTTGCAAATGAGCCATCGGGCCGAACCCGACAAGCCTTTTTCTTCGTTCGCAATACCGGGAGTCAGGGCCGCTGAAAATGAATGGAATCGGGCTTCCATAAGCTAAGCAAGGAAGCACCTTGCTGTTATTCCGTTGCCGGTTATACTTGCACCTTGTTCGTCCGGCGCGTTGTTTGCTCCGTAAAGCATAGGCCGCGGCCTTGGCTGCAACTGCCCGATTTTCTTCTACTATCATTGTGTTATGACGTTAATTGCTGAACCCACCGCCGAGTCGGCGACCGATACCAGCCGGCCGCCGCGCCAGTATCTGCCCGAGGATTTTACGGTAACCGACTGGGCCGCCATCGAGCCGTTTTTCCAAGAATTACAGGACCGGCCGGTATATACGCCCGCCGAGTTGGAGCGCTGGCTGCTCGACCGTTCCGAACTGGAATCGGTGCTGAGCGAAGACTTGGCGTGGCGCTACATCCGCATGACGTGCGACACGCAGGATAGTGCCCGCGCCGAGGCGTTCCAGTATTTCGTGAACGAAGTAGAGCCTCAAGTAGCGCCCTACGACCATGCCCTGAACGAAAAGATGCTGGCCTCGCCGCATCTGGCGGGCCTCAACGAAAACCGCTACGGCGTGTTTCTGCGCTCGGTGCGCCGGGCTTCGGAGATTTATCGAGTAGAGAACATTCCGCTCAAAACCGACATCAGCACCAAGCAGCAGCAATATGCTGCCACAGTAGGTGCCATGAACGTGACCCTCGACGGCCAGGAGTTGACCTTGCCCCAGGCTGCCGACCGACTCAAAAGCCCCGAGCGCACGGTGCGCGAAACGGCCTGGCGCGCCATTCAGGCCCGCCGCCTGCAAGATGCCCAGCCGCTCGATGCGCTGTTTACCGAACTGGTGGGCCTGCGCAACCAAGTGGCGCTCAACGCCGGGTTTTCTAACTTCCGCGATTACATGTTTGCGGCCCTGGGCCGGTTCGACTACACGCCGCAGGACTGTTTCAACTTCCACCGGGCCATTCGCGAAACGGTGGTTCCCCTCTGCGACGACTTCGATTTGGAGCGCCGCCAAGACCTGAACCTGCCCGCCCTGCGGCCCTGGGACCTCGACGTTGACCCCAGCGGCCAAGGCCCTTTGCGCCCTTTTGGTACCGGCGAGGAATTACTGGAGAAAACCATCACGGTTTTCCAAAACCTGGATTCGTACCTGGGCGACTGCCTGCGCACCATGCGCCAGATGGGCCACCTCGACTTGGAAAGCCGCAAGGGCAAGGCCCCCGGCGGCTACAACTACCCGCTGGACGAAACCGGCGTGCCGTTCATCTTTATGAATGCCACCAGCAGCCTGCGCGACGTGGTGACCATGTTGCACGAGGGCGGTCACGCCGTGCATTCCTTCCTCACCCGGGGCCTGCCCCTGGGCGCCGACAAGCACCCGCCGTCCGAGGTGGCTGAGCTGGCTTCGATGAGCATGGAACTGATGAGCATGGACCAATGGCACGTGTTTTTCCCGAATGCCGAAGACCTGCGCCGCGCCAAGAAAACTCACCTCGAAAGCGTGCTCGAAACGTTCCCGTGGGTGGCTACGGTCGATAAGTTTCAGCACTGGATTTACGAAAACCCCACCCACACCGAGGCCGAGCGTCACAGCCGCTGGGTGGAGATTTTCGACGAATTCAACCAGCGCACCGTCGACTGGACGGGTTTGGAGAACTTCAAGCCCTACCTCTGGCAGAAGCAGTTGCACCTCTACGAAGTGCCGTTTTACTACATCGAGTACGCCATGGCCCAGCTCGGCGCCATTGCCGTGTGGCGCAACTTCCGCCAAAACCCGACGGAAGGATTGGCAGCCTACAAGCGCGCCCTGGCGTTGGGCTACACCGCGCCAATTGGACAGATTTATGCGGCCGCCGGCATTCGCTTCGATTTCAGCACCGACTACCTGCGTACCCTGGCCGACTTCGTGCGGGAGGAAATGGCGGCGCTGTAATTTCAGCTCAACTACGCTTGCACCAAAAAGCCCCGCCCAGCAATGGGTCGGGGCTTTTGCTTGTACGGGCGTTACTCATTGCCACACCGTGGTTGGTTGCTTTCCAGGCAGGAGAGGGTGGCATTCTCGTAGCCGGGGGCATCGTTCGTTATGCGGGGGAGTATTGCGTAGCTAATGCGAAGGATTTGCTTGTCTACCTGATTGGGCAGGTAGGCTTCCCACACCTTTCCGCTCGGGTGCAAAATGGTGCCGTTGGCAAGCTTGAGCGTGGTGTGTTCGGTGCGACACACGGCCGTCATGCCGTAGCAAAGCTGCACGGTAGCCGTGGTGGTGCAAGGCTCCGGCTCGGTCGAATCCTGAGCGGCACAGCCAGTAAGCAAAACGCCCGTGGCCAAACCGATACAGGTTAGCGCGTAAAGCGAAGTAAAGAGACGCATAGAGCAGGCTGGTTGAAGGTGGGTTTTGCAGCTGACCGGCACGGCGAATTTAAGGTTGCATGGGCTGCTTTTTTATCTCTTTTGCGCATGGAGTAAGGGCGCGGTAGCGAAAATCGGGCCCTGGTTTATCTCCCAAAGTGCCCGGAATTAGAGCCCCAAAAAAAGGCGCCCGGCAATGTTGCCGGGCGCCTTTTTTACAAGTCTTGCAGTAGATGGAGCCGGTTTATTTGGCGCCCAGCGTAAACAACGGCAGGAGTTTTACGCCGCTGTATTTGCCGCCCAAGGACTGGATTTCTGCCTGGTGAAGCTTGACGTAATTGTTGTACTGCATGGCTGCCCGGTCGTATTGCACCCGAAAGCCGACCACGCCGGCGTCGAGCTGCTGCAAGCCTTCTACAAAATTGCGGGCGTTTTCGGTGGGGGCATTGCCATTGGGGGAGGCCACGGGCATGAGCACCCGGAACAGCGAATCCTGGGCCGCATCATACTGGTCAATCAGCTCGGAGCTGCCCATAGTTTGCTGCGTGTAGCGGCGGGTCTTGAGGCGGGCATTGGCGCGTTCCAGGCCTTGCAATTGGGTTGCGTTGGCGCCGGGCTGGCTCTTCAGTTCCCGCAGCAAGAGGCCCGTGACGCCGATTTTCTGGTCGTCGCTTTCGGTCATGTTGCGCCACTTTACATCCACAGAATCACTCAACACGTCAAATTGAGATTTGATAGCCGCCGCAGATGCCGGGTTCAACACGACGGATTTGCTGCCGTCGCGCTTGCAGGAAGCCGCGCATCCGGTAATAACTAATAGGATAACAACCGCTGATTTAACAGAGAAAACGATTGGCTTGGGCATTGCTAAGAAATTAATAATGAAGTAAGACTGCTGGCAAAGCTACACCGGCTTGAACTGTTCGAATAGCTGGCGGCAGTCGTGGCAATAGTGCACGGCCCGGCATAGCGTAGCCCCAAACGGCGTGCGCAGCTCCGTATTGTGGCCGTGGCAATTCGGACATTCTGCATACTCCAGAAAATCCAGGTCAAAGACTTGGTTGCCAATGACCGGCGGCGGCGACAGCTTGTGCTGGCGCAACGCTTGCCGGCCAGCTTCGGTGAGCATATCCGACGTCCAGGCTTCGCGCAGGCTGATGTTGACTTCGACCGCCGGCACGCCGTGCGCGAGCAGGGTGCGCTCCACATCGCGCTTCATGTAATCCATGGCCGGGCAGCCCGCAAACGTGGGCGTAAGCTCCACCGTCACCTTGCCCGTGGCGTCGTCCAGCGCTACCCCGCGCACCACCCCGAGGTCGATGAGCGAAATAGTCGGAATTTCCGGGTCTTTTACCGCCTGCAACCAGTCGAGAATTTGCGCTTTATCGGGGTGTACAATAGTCATGCTTAGGGGGCGTCCCGAAGGAAGCTATTCTATCAAGCTAATTAAGACGATGCGGCGTAAGGCATTGGCGCTGCGCTTTTTTGGCTTCGCCCGCCCGCCCCCAAAGGGTTACCAGTCAGCCGTCGGGTCGAGCCGAAATACCTCGGCCATTTCATCCAGTAAGGGCTGCAAATACTCCGTGTGCTGGCCCTGGCGCCCACCAAAAACGGGCGTCAGGCTAAGCACATCGGGCACCTGTAGCGCCGTATGGGCCAGTACTTTGGTAATGCTCTCCAGCCACCGGCCAAGCAACTCATCTTCGCCAACAAACAAGCCGGAGCTAATAATTTCCGCTTCGGCATCGGTCTTTTCAAAAATGCCCAGCGCGTAGGGCAGCGTGAAATCCAGGGAGCGCTGCATGCGCTCGATGGCTTCATCGGTGGCCGTACCCAAGCGTTTTACCCACGTATTGGCGTGAAGGGCGTGGTACTTCAGTTCGCCGCGCAGCTTGCGGGCCACCTGGGCCAGCGGCTCGTAGCTGCTGCCAGCCAAGGCTTCGAAGCGCAGCAGCTCGGCGTGGTCGAACAGGAAATGGCGGGTCAGGCTGAAATCGTACTCGCCAATGGGCAGCTCCACCAGCTGGCAGCAGTGAAACTGTTCGGCGTTGCGCGTAAACGCCACCGTATCCGGTTCGCTTTCGCCCAGCTGGTGCAGCAGCGTGTACAGCTGCAGGCTGTGGCCAAGCTTATCCTGGGCCATGCTCGAAAAAGCAATGTCTTCTTCCAGAATCGGCCCCAGGCCGTTCCATTCCGAATTGCGGTGGCCGAGAATCAGCTGGTCGTCGGCGAGGCGATATAAAAGGTCGAGTTTGGGGTCCATGAACTACGCTTGCGGGTTTTCGGCCTTAAATTTTTCGATGCGGTCCTGCACTTTGTAGGAAATGGCGTCGCGGTACTTTTTCTCGGGCGTGGTAGCCCAGATGTCGCGGTCCTCGTCGCTGGAGCGGAGGAAATCGGCCGAGCGCACGGCCCACACATTGGCCACCGGGCGCTGCTCGCCAAACACGGCTTTGGCCACTTGCAGGGCATCGGCCGGGGAGCTGGCGCGCACTTTGCCCACGTGCTGATGGGCTTTGCCCCGCTTTTTGAGGTGAAAGATGTCGTAGTCTTCCTCGCCCGCCGCGTAGGCCGCTTCTTCTTCGGCAGTATGGTCAGTCGCCCGCGAATCAGCGGCCCCAACGGCTGCCGCAGGGCTGTTGGGGAGCAGGGGCAGCGTATCGTAAGCCGAATCCTGGTCGCCAACATAATCCGTTACGGTGACGGCCGCCGTGGGCACTACCCACAGGCCCGTGCAGGCAAAGCGCCGGCTGTACTGCTCTTTGGCAAAGAGAAAAGCCACGTCAGCCTCCGGTGCGTGCACCGGCCCCACGTAGACGTAGGGCGCGCCTTCTTTCTTTTGATGAAATACCTCGTAGGTACCGAACTGGTCCAAGGCCGCTTTGGCCGCCGGTGCGGCGGGCGCATCGGGCAGCCCCAGCCGGTTCATGCGCGGGTCGTGGGAATGTATCATGACAGGCTATTGCTTTCAATTAAGCCAACGGGCGCACGTACTGCGTTTTGGGCGTGAGCAGGGCACGGCGCACCCAGGCGCCGTTTTCTTCGGCAGCGCGGCGCACGGCAATGCGCTCGGCGTTGCAGGGGCCGTCGCCGTTTATCACACGCTTGAAGTCTTCCCAGTCGGGCTCGGTGAATTCCCACTGGCCGGTTTCCTCGTTTTTGCGCAGGTTGGCATCGGGCAGCGTCAGGCCGATTTCCCAAATTTTGGGCACATACATGTCCAGAAACTGGTTGCGGCACTCGTCGTTCGACGCCATCTTCACCTTCCAGCGCATCAAAATTTCGGTGTGCACCGACATCTTATCCGATGGGCCGAAGAAGGTCATGATAGCGGGCCACCAACGGTTTAGAGCTTCCTGCATCATCTTGCGCTGAATGGGCGTGCCGGTGGCCATGTGCACCACGGCGTCGTGGCCGTACTTCAGGTGGAAGGCTTCCTCGGCACAAATCCGGTCCAGCGCGCGGCAATAAGGGCCGTAGCTGCCCTTGGCGTTGGCGAGCTGGTTCACAATGGCCCCGGCGTCAATCAGCCAGGAAATCACGTTCGAATCGGCCCAGGTGGGCGTGGGGTAGTTGAACACGTTGGAGTACTTGCTCTTGCCGTTGATGAGGTCAATCAGCATTTGCTCGCGGGTTTTGCCCAGCGTTTCGGCCGCCGAATACAGCAACTGCGCGTGGCCTACTTCGTCCTGTACTTTGGCCATCTGGGCCATTTTGCGGCGGAAGCCGGGTGCCCTGGTAATCCAGGTGCCTTCGGGTAGCGAACCGATGATTTCGGAGTGCGCGTGCTGCTCAATCATGCGGGTAAGCTGCTTGCGGTAGAGGGCCGGCATCCAGTCGCCGGGTTCAATCTTCTCACCCCGGCCAATGCGGGCCTCAAATTCGGCCAGCAGAATGGGGTCTTCGTTTTCCAGGCCGGTGGCGGCGGTGGTTGGGAGGTCGTGAGTGCTGGCGGAACCGTACATGAGACAGGGTGGGAATGGATGAAGGATAGGAGATGGTAGAAAAGGGCAGTGGAATAGAACGTATTCCGCTTTGCTCTTCCATTTAGTCTTTAACAAGCAGGCCGCCCAGCAACTGTTCGGCCAGGCGGTGGGCAATTTCGTCGGGGGTTAATTTACCGTCGGGGCGGTACCAGGCAGGCAGCCAGTTGAGGCTGGCCAATAGCGTAAGGGCAACGAAGGCCGCATCGGGCGCGTGCAACTCCCCAGCGGCGATGCCCTGCTGAACCAAGGCACGAAAGGCGGCTTCGTAGCGGTCGCGCAGGGCCAGAAAGTCGGTACGGGCTGGCTCGCTCAAGTGGCGCCACTCCTGCAGAAACACAGTTGAGGCCGCGCTGTCGCGGGTAAGCACCCGCACGTGGCCCTCAATGGCCAGCCGCAATTGGGTGGCAATGGGAGCCGTCGTATCGGCCGTGGCCGCGGCAAAAGCAGCAAAAAATTCTTCTGCCAAGCCAAAGCACACGCGGTGCAGGATTTCCTCCTTGGACTTGATGTGCGAGTACAAACTACCCGCCTCCAGGCCCAGCTCCGTGGCCAACTCGCGCATGCTGGTGGCCGCAAAGCCCCGCGCCCGAAAAAGGGACGTGGCCACGCGGTCAATCTGGGCCTTGCGCGAACGAAGTGGAGCTGCGGTATTCATAAGACGAAGCAAAGGTATGCTTGCTAACGCTCGTTAGCAAGAAAAAGTTGCTGTTTTGGCTGACTGATTTAACAGCGAGAGAATGCTGAATTTCATTATTTTGAGGTTGAAAAACACGTGTTAAACTCAATTCTACAGATGAACTAACTAGCTGCTGAGTGTATCTTTGCCGAAGCACAGACTTTCTTACTTCCATTTTTTTATGAAAAAACATTACTACATGCTTTCGGCAGCTTTGCTGCTAGCAGGAGCCGCTCAAGCCCAGGGAACTGAGTTGTTTTTCTCGGAGTATGCCGAAGGCGCACACCAGTCGGGTGTTAATTACGGCGGCACTGGCCTTTCGACCGGCAACGAGCGGGCCCTTGAAATCTACAATCCTACTAACAACGTTGTTAGCCTCGCTCCTTATTCCATCCGTCGCTACTCCAACGGCAGCGCCACGGTGGTAGAAGAGGAAAAGTTGTTCCGCAGCAACGCCACGCAGCAGGCCGTGGGTGCCAACACTTTGCCCCCGCAATCCACCTTCGTAATTGCCAACGGGCAGGCAACTCTGAATGAGATTGTGAACAACGCCAATCAGTTCAGCGCGGCTTACCTGGCCGGCACCACTACCCCCACGGTGATTGTGGGCGGTGGCACGGTGTTCTTCAACGGCGACGACGCTATGGCACTGGTGCGCTACCCCAGCGGCGTTGCTGGCCAGGGCACGGGCGTAATCATCGACATCATTGGCGTCATCGGCTCGCAGCCCGCCGCCAGTGGCACGGGCGGAGCCGGCAACTGGAGCGGCACGAACCCTGCCGACGGTACCCCCCCTGTTTATGCTTCCTCGGCTAACCAAACCCTTATCCGTCGGCCCGACATCAGCACCGGCGTGAAGGTGAACCCGGCCGCGGCTACCTACAATATTGCCGATGAGTGGATTTCCTACTCGCGCGCTTTCAACGGCACGGTGTCTAACCCCGGCGGTCAGCTCTACGACCAACTCGGCCAACACCTCGACTACACCGGCCCGCACGGCGCCTACCAGACGGTGCTCAGCAGCAAGCTGGCCAAATTCGATGCCAACATTAGCGTGTACCCCAACCCAGCCCACGGCACTGCCACGGTTGAAATTAAGGATGCCAAAGTAGGCAGCGTGGTGGTTATCAACAATCTCGGCCAGCGTATCAGCGCCCAGGGCAAAGGCCAGGGCCAGGAGAAATTGTCGTTGGACATTTCCGGCCTGAAAGCCGGTTTGTACTTCGTTCAGGTTATCGGCACCGATGGCCAGACTAAGGTTTACAAAGAGCTGGTGGTAGAATAAGCACTCCGCAGCAGTTACGGAAAAGGAGGGAAGCAATTCCCTCCTTTTTTTGTGGGCGTACTTTTACGCCTCTCAAACTAGGTTTGAGCGCAACCTTCGGCTGCGTTTCGTGCCCCGAAGGCACCACACCCTTTTTAAAGAGTATCCCTACAACCGATGTCTGAACTTACGCCGCTTACCGCCATTGGCGAATTTGCCCTGATTAGCCGTTTGCAAAAAGGAATTACCGTGCGCCAGCCCGGTACAGTGCTGGGAATTGGCGACGACGCGGCCATCATATCCCCCACGCCCGGCGCGGAGCTGGTGATGACCACCGACCTGCTGGTGGAAGGCATTCATTTTGACCTCTCGTTCTGCCCCTTGCGGCACCTGGGCTACAAGGCCGTGGCGGTGAACGTATCGGACGTGGCTGCTATGAATGCCCTGCCCACGCAATTGGTCGTGGGCATTTCGGCCGGTCCGCGCTTCACCGTGGAAGCCATTGAGGAGCTGTATGCGGGCATGCGCCTGGCCTGCGAAGCCTACAACGTGGACCTGGTGGGTGGCGATATGACGGCCAGCCGCGGCGGACTCACGGTGGCCATCACGGTACTGGGCGAGGCGCCGGCCGGCGAGGCCGTGCGCCGCAGCGGGGGCAAGCCCACCGATTTGCTCTGCGTGAGCGGCGACTTGGGCGGCGCCTTTTTGGGCCTGCAAGTGCTCGAGCGGGAAAAGCAAGCTTTCCTGGCCGACCCGGAAACCCAGCCCGAACTGGCCAACTACGAGTACGTGGTGCAGCGCCAGCTCCGGCCCGAAGCCCGCCTCGACATTATTCACGAGCTGAGGGAGCGCGGCATCCGGCCCAGCAGCATGATTGATATCTCAGACGGGTTGGCGTCGGAAGTGCTGCACTTATGCGCCGCTAGCGGCACGGGCGCCCGGGTATTCACCGAATTCCTGCCCATGGCCAACCCCACCCTCGAAGCGGCGGCCGAGTTTAACCTCGACCCCCTTACCTGCGTGCTGAACGGCGGCGAAGACTACGAACTGCTCTTCACCGTGCCAGTCACCGACCACGAAAAACTGAAAAACCACCCCGATATTACCATCATTGGCCATTTGACGGCCAAAGCCGACGGGGCCAATCTGGTGACCAAAGCCGGCCAGGCCGTGCCATTGCAAGCGCAGGGCTGGACCAGTTTTTAAGCCGAAAACGGAGCCTGCGAATAACCTTATTTTTAACTATAGCGTTAGGAGGGCCAATGGAAAGAATTCCGGTATGGCACGCTAATTGTCTTTGGTCTCCATACATCGGTATTTCTTCCAGTAAATTAAATCTCCTTAGCCATGAATAAGCTCCCCTATATCTTCACTTTGATTGTGCTGCTCAGCTCCGTATTTAGCTCGCCTTCGGCTCAGGCCCAGGAAAAAAAGAAATGGAGCCCGCAGGCCAAAGGCGCTGTAATTGGTGGCTTGGGCGGTGCTGCCGCTGGTGCCATTATCAACAAGCGTAACCGTCCCGTGGGTGGCGTGATTGGCGGTGTCGCTGGCGGTGCCATTGGCTACGGGGTGGGCAAGCACATCGACAACAAGCAGAAAGAGCGGGCTCGCATTGCGGCCGCTAACCAAGCCGCTGCCGACCGCGCCGCCGCCAACCGGGCTGCTGCCAACCGCGCCGCCGTTGCTCGCAACACTTCGGTGACCACCCGCACCCAAACGGCCATGGTGCCTTACAACAGCTTGGCGGCCGCACCCGCTGCAGCCATTGCGTATGATGCCCAGGGCATGCCCGTAGTTTCGAACGCAGCCTATTTGCCCAATCCTTCTTACGGCGACGCTTCGCACCCGTACTCTACTTCGGAGTACCGTCGCAAGAGCTGGTAATTGCTCGCTTCGCTTCCTTTACTAAACCCTGGGCGCCCGCGCCCGGGGTTTAGCCATTTTAGCCCCTTGTTGGCGGCGGCCTCAAGGGCCTTTACATTTACTTTTTCTTCACCAACTCTTTCGATTTTATGAAAGCCTTCCTGTATAGTTTGCTCGTGGCTGCAACGCTAACCTCTTGTTCCAAAGCGGATGAAGCAGTTAATATCCAGAACCTGAACCAAGAGTTTATCAGTGCCTGGAACAACAAGGATTCCGGCAAAATCAATGGTTTCCTGGCCGAGGACGTGAGTTTTGTGCAAGGCAGCGCCCACTGGAAAGGCAAAGGCGAGGTTTCGCAGAAATGGGTAAACGAGACCTTGCCCACCATCAGCGGGTTGAAAACCAGCGTGGTGAGTTCTTCCACCGATGCCAATACGGCCTACGAAGCCGGTACTTTTGCCGTGGACGTCCTGCCCGCGGCTCCCGGTGAGCCCCGCGGTTTTGGCGAAGGCAACTACATCTTCCTCTGGAAAAAAGGAGCCGATAAAACCTGGAAACTCAGCTACGCCCAACTGGAAGACCTGCCGGTGCAGCGCCGCAATTAGCCTTTCCAAATAATTCGTGAAAGCGCCCTGGAACGACTATTCGCCGTAAACGTCGAATAGTCGTTCCAGGGCGCTTTCGTCTTCTAAGTATGCGCCATTGGATTTGAAAACTTCGACTTCAAAGTGTAAATCTGCGAAAAACTCGATTTCCCACCTTTCACCGGGAACTGATACGAAAACCATAATAGCTTCCTCGCGGTGATGCGCCAGCGTATAATGAATTTTCCGGTCGTCCAGCTTAACTAAGAAATCGAGTAATTTCTGAAGCGAATCCATTCGTTAATCCTCCGGATAGGGCACAAAAACGAAATTGGTAAATTCCTTATCGAGCACGAAAAGGCAGCAGAATTCGTCGGGGTCTTTGTAAGTGGCCTGAAAACCTTCGATGCCGTCGACATCGATGATGCCTTGCTGCACGAACAACTCCAGGTAACTAGCGAAAACGTGCCAATCGAGGTTCAACTCGTCGGCATTTACCAACAAGCCTCCGAGCTGCACTTCCTGCTTGGCAAATACGAAAATGGGGTATTTGCTGAAGTCGCCCTTGCGAATCTGGGAAGAGGCTTCGAGCAGGGTATCGCACACGACGACGAAATCCTTGGTGATGGTGCCAAGGTATTTGCCGTTGAGTTCGGGGTCGTTGAAGTAGTCCATTCTAATTCTTAAATCGTTTGATTTATTGTATCGATTAGCAACTTTAGTCTCTTGTTATTTCTAAAATAGAAAGGGATTCTGCCTTTGGTGTTTGACCCCGAAACGACGTTTAGATGAATCTGATTTTCAGTGACCAGAGCAATTGCAAACGAGCCAACTTCAAACCATTTTGTTGCAACATTAGCAATTATGAATTGCTGTGTATTCTGTAAAACGCTCCATTTTAATTGTTTAAATACCTCTAACATAAGTTTTCGATTCTCAGCAGCCTTGAGGGTCGTCTGAATTAAGGTAAGCTTCCGTTCAGTCGATATACAATGGACTGCATAAATCGAAATTGCCCCGAATAACAAAAAAAATAACCAGGCAATTATGAGGCTCTGAATAGATGTGTTATGCCAGATAAATAAGGCACTAACAAACCAGAGACAAAAAAAATGTAATAGGCCTACAAAGCCGCCATACCAATCAACGTTGGCAGTTAGGTAGCCTTGTTTAATTGCTTTTTCACGGTCTAGGAATATCATCCTATTTCAACTCCAGTGCCACCACATTCTCCACGTGGTGGGTGTGGGGGAACATATCCACCGGCTGCACGCGGGTGACTTTATAGGCGGCGTCGAGCAACTCTAGGTCGCGGGCCTGGGTGGCGGGGTTGCAACTGATATACACTATGCGGGGGGCGCGCAGCTCCAGCAGACGTGCCACTACATCGGGGTGCATGCCGGCGCGGGGCGGGTCGGTAATGAGGACGTCGGGGCGGCCGTGGCGGGCGGTGAACTCGGCGGTGAGGATGTCCTTCATGTCGCCGGCGTAGAACTCGGTGTTGGTGATGTTGTTGATTTCGGCGTTGACGTGGGCGTCGGCTACGGCCTGTTCCACATACTCCACGCCGATGACTTTGCGGGCCTGGGCCGATACGAAGCTGGCGATGGTGCCGGCGCCGGTGTAGAGGTCGTACACCAGTTCATCGCCGGTTAGCTGGGCGAAGTCGCGGGCTACTTTGTAGAGCTGGTGGGCGCCTTCCGAGTTGGTTTGGTAGAAGGATTTGGGACCAATGCGGAAGCGCAGGCCTTCCATCTCTTCTTCGATGTAGGGCTTGCCGTGGTAGGTCACCACGTCGAGGTCGTGGAAGGTTTCGTTGCCCTTGTTGTTGAGCACGTAGTTGAGGGAGGTGATACCGGGAAACTTGGCCAGCAAGGCGTCGAGCAGCGGCTCGATGGCCTCGTCGGCGTGGTAACACTGCAGAATGACCATGATTTCGCCGGTGCTCTGGGCCGTGCGGATAATCAGGTTGCGCAACAGACCCGTCTGGCGCACCAGGTTGTTGAAAGGGATTTTTTGCTCGTGGGCATAGTCGCGCACAAACAAGCGGATTTCGTTGCTCGGCTCGGGCTGCAAGTGGCAGTGCTGCACGTCGATAATCTTATCGAAGCGGGCGGGGGTGTGGAAGCCCAGCACCTCGCGGTTGTACTGCGTGGTATCGTCGTTTATCTGCTCGGTGGTCAGCCAGCCGTTGTCGCTGAACGTGTACTCGAGCTTGTTGCGGTAGTAGGTGCGCTGGGGCGAGGAGAGGATAAAGGGAATTTCGGGCAGGGCCACTTTGCCAATGCGGGTGAGCTGGTCAATCACCTGCTGTTGCTTGTAGTGCAACTGCGCATCGTAGGTGAGGTGCTGCCACTTGCAGCCGCCGCAAGTGCCAAAGTGCTGGCAAAACGGCGTCGTCCGCTCTTCGGAATACGAATGAAACTTGACGGGAACGGCTTCCAGAAAACTCTTCTTGGCCTTAGTGACGCGGAGGTCGACAACGTCGCCGGGGGCCACCTGCGACACGAAGATGACAAGGTTTTCGACGCGGACGAGGCACTTGCCCTCGGCCACCATGTCCTGAATTTTAACGTTGCGAAGTAACTCGGCGGGGATATTTTTAGCTCTGCTCATAGGTGAGGCAAAGGTAGTGCGGGGGAACGCCTCAGCCTCCAGCCCCTGCCAGAAAAGCAACCCGGAACTGCTGTGGGTTGGCGGGAGCCATCTGTCTCATCGTGGGGCCCGATTCCGTAGCGGTGGGAGTCATCTCACGCATGGTAGGAACCATCTCGGGAATTTCGGAAACGGTTCATGCCTGATAAACGCCGAATAAATTAGTTCGTCATGCAGAGCGCAGCGAAGCATCTCGCGTGCAGCAGTGACTCAGTTGATTGAATTACTAATGCACGCAAGATGCTTCGCTGCGCTCTGCATGACGTGATAAGTTGGGCGATGGGCTGGATTGCCGAACGTCCAAATTATCACGAGTACTTCATAGAAAAGGCCTCCCGTGGGGGAGGCCTTTCTGCCTGATGCGGGCGTTAGTGCGGGCTATTTCACCACTTCAAACCAGTTTTTGAGGCTGGTGCCGTTGGGCAGTTTAAGCAGATAGAAGTAGGTGCCGGCCGAAATGCTGGCATCGCCGCCCCAGTTGTTCTGGTAGTTGGTGGTACGGTACACCTCGCGGCCCCAGCGGTTGAACACCGTAAACGTGTTGCCGGGGTAGAGTTGGATGTTGTCAATCTCCAGCACGTCGTTCTGGCCGTCGCGGTTAGGGGTGATGATGTTGTAGGTCCGCAACGCATTCTCAAAGTTCACGCTGGCCTCGTTGGAATTGGATAGCAAGGGCGTAGTCCCCGCGCCCACGGCCACCACCCGGAAGCTCTGGAGGAAGCCTGCGCTAATCCCTGAACCCGGCTCGGCATTGGGCACTATGGATTGCAAGGTGCTGCCGGCCACGGTGCTCAGGAGCACGGCCGGGCCGGCATCGGTGCGGCGGTAAATGCGGTATTCGGCCACCGGAAAGCCCACGAATGCATTCCAGGCGAGGGCCGTGCTGCCTTGCTCGCGGCCGCCGGACGTGGCGGTGTTGCTGGCCACCAGCCGAATGGTATGGGCTACGGTGCTGGGCACGGCGGTGCCGCAGCCGTCGGTGAGGTCCAGCTGGTATTCGTAGGAGTTGGCGGCTGCGTCCACGGCGTTGTTATCGGTGTAGGTAGTGGCCGAAGCCGCCACCGTGCCCACGGGCGCAAAGGTGCCCGTGCCCGCCACCCGCCGCAAAATGCGCACCGGCCCCGGCGTGTTGGCGCTATTGGGCGCATTCAGGCTAAGAATAATCTGGTTGTTGGGGGCCGCCGCGTCCACCGAGGCGTTGACGAGGGCCAGGCCGGGGCTATCGAACACAATGGTGCGGGTAGCAGCCGGGCCGGCGCACAAGGCCGGGCTGGCGCTGGTTTCGGCTGCGCTCACGCTATACGGCCCCGTGGCGCCGAACAGAACGGATATCTGGCTGCTGCCCTGGCCTGCGGCAACAGTGCCGCCCGTTACCGTCCACTGGAAGATGGCGCCGGCCGCCGGGTTGGCCACCGCGAAGGGCTGCGGCGTAGCCAAATCGCACACAAAGCCCGCGCCCGTAACCGTAGGTATCACCGGCGTGGGGCTCACCGTGAAGGAGGAGGTGACAACCGGCCCCACGCACCCACCGGCCGTGGTTTCCTGCGCCGTGAGGACGTAGGTGCCGGGGGCGGGCAGGGCGGCCATTGTGCGCGCATTGCCGGTGCCAGCCAGGGGCGTGCCATCGAGGGCAAACGCATAGGTAGAGCCGGGCAGGCCGCCGGGCAGCGAAAATGCCACCGGCCCGCTGGTCTGGCACACCAGCGCTAGACCCACCAGGGCCAGCGCTTGGGGCGAGGGGTTAATCAGCACCTTCAAGGTGTCGGACACGCCGCGGCAGATGCCGCCGGCCGGGTTGCTGGTTTCCGTCACCACGATTTTGCCAAGGGTCGGCACGGCGACGGGCGCCCAGCGCACGGTCACGGTATTCTGCGCCGTGCTCACCTGCGTGCCACCGATAATCTCCCAGGAATAGCTGGAGCCGTTGGCAAATGCCCCGCTGCGGTAGGTAAATGGCCCATCGGCCTGGCACACGGCGCGCGGCAGTGGGGCCGCGGCCACAATGTCGCCAGGGCCGGTGGGCCGTACTGTTTGTAGGCGCTGGTTGATGATAATGGGCAGGGTGAAGGTGTCGGAAGCACAGCCTTCGGCATTCAGGCGGAATACTTTGAGGTAAGCTCCGGTGGTGGCCGTGCCCCAATCCACGGTGATGGCCGCCGTGCCTTGGCCGCTGGCAATGGTGCCCCCCCGAATCAGCCAGGTGTAGGCCGATGCCGCTGGCGTGGGTACATTGTAGGCAACGCCCGTCACCGTCGGGCACACCGAAACCGGCCCGGCAACGGCTTCTGCGGCCGGGCGTGGGTTCACGGTCACGGTCACGGCATCGGTGCTCACGCAGCCCATGGCCGATGTCGCCGTCACGGTGAAGGTGCGGGTGAGTGGGGTGGCAGTGGCATTTACTCCCATGTACACCGGGCGGGCAGTCGTGGCGCTGCTTAAGCCGGTGGCGGGGCTCCAGCTGTAGGTGTAGCCCGGCCGCGCGGTAGTGCCCAACGTCAGGCGCTGCCCATCGCAGACGGCGGCATCGGGGCCAGCCTCGGCTACGGCAGCCGGGTTCACGGCCACAGTCACGGTGCGGGTGGCCACGCAGCCGTTGGCAGTGGTAGCCGTCAGGGTAAAGACGAGGGAATTTGGTGTGCCGGTGGTGTTGGTCAGCGTGAACGTGGGGTTAGCCACGTTGGCGCTGCTTAGGCCGGTGGCGGGACTCCAGCTGTAGGTGTAGCCTGCAACCGGGGCGGCGCCCAGCATAATGGCCGAGCCCGAGCACACGGCCTGGTTGGCCCCGGTCACGGCCACAGCGGCCGGGTTGATAGTCACCAGCACTGTGTCGCGCTGCACACAGCCATTGGCTGTGGTTGCTAGCAAAATGTACTGTTGGGTGAGTGGTGCGCCGGTCAGGTTGGGCAGCGTCACCGTTGGGTTCAGCACCGAAGCGCTGCTCAGGCCGGTGGCGGGGCTCCAGCTATACGCGGTGCCGACCACGGCCGCGCCGCCAATGACTACGCCCACGTTCGAGCAGGTTTGCTTCGGCAGTCCCGCATCGGCCACGGCGGCGGGGTTGATGGTCACGTTTAACGTGGCGGTGGCCACGCAGCCGTTGGCCGTGGTGGCTGTGAGCGTGTACACCTGCGTAATGGGTGCCGCGCCAAAGTTGGGCAGCGTCACCGTCGGGTTCAGCACCGAAGCGCTGCTCAGGCCGGTGGCCGGGCTCCAGCTATACGCGGTGCCGACCACGGCCGCGCCGCCAATGACCACGCCCACATTCGAGCAGGTTTGCTTTGGCAGTCCCGCATCGGCCACGGCGGCGGGGTTGATGGTCACGTTCACGGAACTTGTGGCCGCGCAGCCGTTGGCCGTGGTCGCCGTGAGAGTGTACGTCCGCACGATGGGGGCGCCGGTAGTATTGGTGCCGGTCACTGTCGGGTTCAGAATGTTCGGGTTGCTCAGGCCGGTGGTCGGGCTCCAACTGTACGCAGTGCCGGCCACGGCCGTGCCACCCAGCGCCGCCGAAACCGTACCCGAGCAGAAACTGACCGCCAAACCGGGGTTGGCTACGGCCGCCGGGCTCACCGTTACCAATACCACCGAAGTTGCCGTGCAACCTGTGGGACTGGTGGCCGTCACCGTATATGTGACCGTGATGGGAGCGCCGGTGGCATTGGGCAGGGTCACGGTGGGCTGCGCAAAGTTGGGGTTGCTCAGGCCGGTGGCCGGGCTCCAAGTGTAGGTGTAGCCCGGCAGTGCGGCGGTGCCGAGCGGGGCCGAGGCGGTGGCCGGGCACGTGGTAAGAGCCGGGCCGGCATCGGCCACGGCGGCGGGGCTCACCGCCACGCGCACCGTGCTGGTGCTGGTGCAGTTGGTGCCAGTTGCCACCGTGAGGGTATAAACTGTTTCGAGCGGGGCGCCCGTGGTATTGGGCAGCGTCACGGTGGGCTGGGCAATGTTGGGGTTGCTCAGGCCGGTGGCCGGGCTCCAAGTATAGGTGTAGCCCGCTACGGCGGGCGCGCCCAGCGGGACCGAAGGCGTGCCGGGGCAAATACTACGGTCGGCGCCGGCCTGCGCGGCGGGCGGCGGCGTCACGGTCACCGTCACGCTGGCCGAGGTGGTGCAGGTGCCGTCGGTTCCCACCACGGTATAAGTCGTGGTGGCTGTGGGCGAAACGGTAAGCGTGGCCCGGGTTGAGCTGAGCCCGCCGCCACTCCAGGAGTAGGCTAGGCCGGGAATGCCGGTCACGGCCAGGATAGAAGTCCCGCCCTGGCAAATCGTGGGAGCGGTGGCCGTCACCGTTAGGGCCGGCAGCGGCCGGATATCCACGGTTTTCACCAGCGAGTCGGTGGGGCAGCCGCGCGCTGAAATTCCCTTGAGCACCAGCGTGCCGGTCGTGTTGGTACCGGCCCAGGTCACGCGCACGGTGCCCGTGCCCTGGCCGCTGATAAGCGTGCCGCCCAGCACGCGCCAGTTGTAGGACGCGGCTGCGGGACCCGTGGCGGTGTACGTCCGCACGGTGGTGGGGTCGCAGACGGTGACGGGCCCGTTGATGGCCGTGGGACCGGCCGCGCGGTTCACCGTCACCCGGAAAACATCGGATACTTGGCGGCCGCCGCAGCCGTTGTCTTTCACGGTCACGGCCAAGTCGTACGCCGTGGCGCGGGCATCGCCGCAAACTGAATTGAACACGATGGTGCCACTCACCGAGCCCGTGCCGGTGGCCGTGGCCGTGCCCGTCAGGTTGCCGGGCACGACGGTGCCGGCGTTGCCATTGAAGCTGGCATCAAACGGCCCGCTGCCGTCGAGCAGGGCGCTGTTCACGGTCATCACCAACGGGTGGTTGCCATCGGGCTGAGTGGCCGTGATGGGAATCCGCAGCGTCTGCCCCTCCTCGATTACGTAGCTGCGGGGCGTGGTACTGACGGGCGGTAGAATGGGCGGCCGGGTGGGCGGGCAGGTCGATACCACGAGCTGCAAATCGCGGCGGGTGGTGCCAATGAGTACCTCCCGTCCGTTGATGGTGCGGTACTCCGACACGTCCACGGCCACCACGTACTGGCCATTGTTCATGCCGCCGTATTTGGCCACGCCGGTGCTGGCGTTGATGAGGGCAAAGTTGCCGGCCCCTGTTCCGAAGGGATTGGTTACGCTGTAGCCCGTATTGTAGGGAACGGGGGGCGGCAGGGGTGGGAAGGCTCCGGGGTTGCTGCGTTGTCCATAGGGGCTGCCAAATGAGTACACCAGCCGGTCGCCGTCGGGGTCGAAAGCGTTGTTGAGCGACAGCGTGGTATCGTTCTGGCAGATAATGGCCACCGCCGTATCAGAAAATACGGGGGAGCGGTTCGGCGTCAGCGGCGCGGCCATGCTCACAAACAAGGTGAGCGGCTGCTGGCCGGGGTCGAAGATGTTGGTGATGGTGGTATTGCGCGCCTGCACCGAATACACCGCGTAGTAGCCGGTAGAGGAGGCGGGCAGGTTCACCGTCTGCACGTATTTCAACAGGTAAAACGGCTGGTAGGGGCCGGCCACCGCACAGCCGAGCGGCACCGGAGGCAGCACCGGCTGCGGGTTGGCCGGCCCTTGGCGCAGGGCCGTAAAGCGGCCAATGTAGTTGGCAGTGGTGTCGCTGTTGTAAATCTCTACCTCGGCAAACTCGGGGTACGGGGCAATGCCGCTGTTTGGGTTGGAAGTGGTGTAGAGGCCGTTGCTGTAGATGGAAACGGTTATTTCGTAGCGAAACGGATTGCCCACGGGGCCATTGGCATCGAGGTAGCGGTAGCTCATCTCGCCGCCCAGCAGGTGGGTGGCCTGCGCCGGCCGGCCGGCAAGCAGAAACAGCGCCAGCAGTGCAATCGACCCAAGAAAACGCCGGAGTAGGAGTGTAGGCATATAAACAGTAAAGGGTAGGAGGGGCGGATGGCCTAGCGGCCATCGCGGGAAAGGGAGTGGAGGTAGAAAAATGGGAAGGGCGGCAAACGGCGCGCCTTACTCGCGTACCACGCGGCGCACAGCGGTCTGGCCCTGAGCATCGCGCAGGTGCAGCACGTAAATGCCCGGCGCAAGGGCGCTCAGGTCCAGTTCCGCGTCGGCGGTGGGGGCCAGGCACAGGGTAGTGCGCAGCACGGTGGCGCCGAGCAGGGTTTGGACTTCGGCGGCGTAGGTTCCCGTGGCTATGGGCTCGGACAAACGCAGGCGCACCCGTCCGTCCAGCGTCGGGTTGGGGAAGAGGTGGAGGCCCGGAAGGGCCAGTAGGGGGCGGGTGGCCAGGGGCACCACGCGCAGCTGGTAGTCCTCCACTTCGGCGTTGAGGATGGCGCCGGAGCACGGAGGAATGGTATTGGTGTTTACCACGCTCAGCACGCGCATGCGGGTATTGAGGACGCCGCTATTGGCAGGGGGCGCGAAGCTGGCCTCGTACGTGGCCGAGGTGGGGCCGCTGTTCGACACGCCGTCCACCATCAGCTCTGCAGGACCGAAAACGCCGTCCATGTTCCAGTCCACCCACACGTAGGTGCGGTGCATGATGGCCAGGTTGGTGGTCACGGCGATGTTGATTTGGCTGCCGGGCGATACGGTTATGGCCTGGTTGGTGTAGTTGCCGTAGCCGCCGGGGGCATTGCCCGTGACATTGGCATAAGCCGGCTGGGCCGTGCTCACGCGCACGGCCGTGATGTAGAAGGGGCTGGGCAACTGGGTGCCGCCGGGGCCATAGCTGCCCGTGCCATTGGCCGCGCAGTAGCTGATGCAGGGGATGAGTATTCGCACGGCGTTTAGGCGCGTGATGCTGGCCGTGCCGTAAATATTGGTGGCCGACAGGGTCACGTTGTAGCTGCCTTGCGCGGTGTACTGGTGCGAGGGATTTTGCTCGGTGCTGGTGGTGCCGTCGCCAAAATCCCACAGCCAGGAAGTGGGCTGGTTGGTGGTGAGGTCGGTGAACTGCACGGGGTTCACGCAGCCCCCGGCCACGTAGCTGCTCGAAAAGTTGATGAACGGCGGCAGCAGATTGGGCCGGGCCACCACGGTGTAGTCTTCAATCTGGCCGCTCACCGGGCGGTTGCAGGGGCCGGGGTTGTTGCCCACGGCATCGGCTATCACCCGCAGGCGCAGGCCTTGGTTGAGCACGGTGCCCGCGGGCAGGCTCACGGTGGTGCTGGCGCCGGGGCTGGGCGTATTCAGCCTTTCAAATAGGAGTTCGGCGGGGGCAAATACGCCGTCATTGTTGCCATCGAGGTACACCCGGATGTCGTGCGGGTTGACCCCGCCCGTGGTGATGGTCATGGGATACGTCACGTCCATGGTGAGCTCCGTGCGCTGGGGGCAGGTAAAATCCTGGTAGCCGGCGCTGCCATTGGCAGAAGTGTGCTCGATGGTGTTGAGCTCGAACCGGGTGATGCCGTAGTTGGCGAAGTAGTTCACGGTTTGGGGCGCGCAGCTGGCCGCCACCGGCACCAGGCTGTCGTACACGATGCTGGTGGTGGCGCTGGTGTTGCTTCCGGCCGCGTTCGTGGCTTCCAGGGTTACGCGGTAGGTGCCGGCCGTGGTGTAGCAGTGGCTGGGGTTTTGGTCGGTGCTGGTGGTGCCGTCGCCAAAGTCCCAGCGCCAGGCCGTGGGCAGGTTCTGGCTGGCATCGGTGAACTGCACGCAGCCCGAGCAAGTAAGGAGGCCGTCGGTGGTGAAGGCCGCCGTGGGCGCGCTCACATTGCTGGCCAGCGTCAAGCTGTAGTCCTCGGTTTGCGAGTACTGCGGGGTGGAGCAGGCCGTGGGCACCACGCCGTTGGCAAAGTCGGCGGCCACGCGCAGGCGCAGGCGGCTGCCCACGGTGGCTGCGGCGGGCGGCGTGATGGTGCCGGTGTGCAGCAGCCGGTTGTTGGAGCTAAACACCAGCTCGTTGTTGCCAGTAAAGGCGCCGTCGTTGTTGTAATCTATCCAGACGCGCACGTTTTCCGGCGTGCCGGCATTGGTGCGGATGCTGATGGGGTAGCTCTGGCCGAGGAGCAGGGCGGCGTTCAGGGTGCAGCTGTAGTCTTGGTAGCCGTCGCTCTGGCCGGCGGTGGTGTTGTTGATGAGCGTGGTGCCCAGCGTCACGTTCAGGATGCCCATGTTGAAAGCCGCGGCCTGGGCGCTGCTAGCCCGGCCCGGCGTGCAGGTGGCGGCTATTGGGCAAGTGGTTTGGCCCCATGCTGAAGACGAACCTAATAAGAGCAAAACGGCCACAATGCTTGGCGCAACGCAAAACCAAGAACGTAAGAGTGTGGCCATACAGGAATCAAATTGAAACGGGTAGAATTCAGTGGATAAATGTAAGCATGAAATGAGTTCAGCGCCCTGCAAACTGCCATTTGACCGCGTTTAATTGCCCAATTCTCAATCAATTCCGCCGTGCGGTTTTTCCGTTTTTGCAGCTCGGCAATGGGGTGCCAGGTAGTGGCTGCTCGCTGGCACCAGTAGCGGCCCGGGCAAAATGGTGCGGGCCGGCCGTAAGTTTGCCCCATTCTCTCCGCTGGCACCCGGGCCGGGGCGCCGGGCAATGTTTTTTTAGTTTATGCCAACGCAAACAGTACTTATCACGGGCGGCACGTCGGGCATTGGTCGGGCGTGCGCGCTGGCTTTCGGCCGCGCCGGCTACCAGGTCGCCTTCACCGGTCGCGACGAGGCCAAGCTGGCCGAAACCACCCAGGCGCTGACCGCCGCGGGCATTGCCAACCTGCCCGTGCGGGCCGACGTAGGCGACGAAGCTGCCGCCGAGCGCGCCGTGCAGGCAACCGTGGCCCGGTTTGGCGGGCTCAATGTGCTTCTCAACAACGCCGGCATTTCCATGCGGGCCCGTTTTCAGGACGCTGACCTGGAGGTCATTAAGCGGCTCATGCAAACCAACTTCTTCGGCACGGTTTTCACCACCAAATTTGCGTTGCCGCACCTGCTGGCCAGCAAGGGCAGCATTGTGGGCATCAGCAGCATTGCCGGCTACCGGGGCCTGCCGGGACGCACCGGCTACTCGGCCTCCAAGTTTGCCATGAACGGCTTCCTCGAAGCCCTGCGCACCGAATTGCTCGACCAGGGCGTGAACGTACTCACGGCCGCGCCGGGCTTCACTTCGTCCAACATCCGCCAGGTAGCCCTGGCCGCCGATGGCTCGTCGCAGGGCGAGTCGCCGCGCGACGAAGGCGCCATGATGAGCAGCGAAGCCGTGGCCGATGAAATCCTGAAGGCCGTGCAGCAGCGCCGGCGTTCCCTGGTGCTCACTGGCCAAGGCAAGTTCACGGTGTTCATGAACAAGCTGCTGCCGGGACTGATGGATAAGCTGGTGCTAAACCACTTCCGGAAAGAAGAAAAGGGGGTTTTGTAGGCCGGCAACCTCACCTCCGGCCCCACTCCAACAGCGAGGGAAGCCTGACGTTAATCAATAAAAAAGGCCCGGCTCAATCGAGCCGGGCCTTTTTTGTGTATTGGAGCTGCCGTGGCTCACCTCTCTGTTGGAGCGGGGCCGGGGGGAGGTGCCCGCCACGGGTGGAGCCCGCGCTTTACAACGCCGACTTCTCGGCTAGCTTCACGGCTTCGTACATATCCACCACGCCACCAGTGACCGAAAGGGTCGAGAAATCAACCATTTTATCGGAGCCGGGCAGGTTGACTTTGGTGCGGTGCACCTGGGCCGACTGCATGATGATGCGCTTCAGCTCCGCCGCCGTGAGCTTGGGGAAGTAGGACTTGAGCACTGCCGCCACGCCCGCCGTTACGGGCGAGGCCATGCTGGTGCCGCTTTCGTTGCCGAATTTGCTGCCGGGCAACGTGCTGAAAATGGCCACGCCGGGCGCGAATACGTCCACTGCCTTCTTGCTGTAGTTTGAGAAGCTAGCGGTGAGCTGGGCGTTGTCGCGCGGGCCGGAAGCGCCCACCGTGAGCAGGTTCGGCACGGCCGTGTTGTTGATGTAAAACGAGGCCGGGTAGTTGTTGGTCACGTCGAGGTTGGCGTTTTCGTTGCCGGCCGCGTGCACGAGCAGCACATTTTTGCTGGCTGCGTACTTGAAGGCGGCCTCCACGGCCTGGCGCTGGGGCGAGAATTCCTTGCCGAAGCTCATGTTGATAATCTGGGCGCCGTTGTCCACGGCGTAGCGAATGGCGTTGGCTACGTCCTTGTCGCGCTCATCGCCGTCGGGCACGGCCCGCACCGTCATGATGCGCACGGGCATGGGCGCCAGGCCCAGCACGCCGAGGTTGTTGTCGCGCACGGCCGCGATGATACCCGATACGTGGGTGCCGTGCATGGGGTCGGGGCCGTGAATGTCGTTGTTGCCGTAGTGGCGCTCGGTGAGGTCGCTGGGGTTGTCCTTCACGATGTCGGTGCGCGGGTCGAAAGTCAGATTCAGCGAGTTTTCCAGCATGCTACGCTCCTGCTTCACGCCATCGTTCAGCTGTTTCAGTAGGTCGTCGGCATCGGCCGAACTGGTTTGGTTCATCATGTCTAGCATGCCTGCAATGGCGCGCTGCAGGTTGGGGTCGTCGGTTTTGGCGTTGCGCAGGGCGGTAGTGTCCAGCGTGGTCACGCCCAGGGCCTGCTTCATGTTGCCCACCATCAGGGTGAGGGGGCCGGCCATGCTTTCCACTTGCTGGGCGCGCTCGGTCTCTTCGGCCAAACGGGCTTTGTATGTTTTTTCGGCTTTCACATACAAGGCGTAATCGGCCTTTTCAGTGGGCTTCACCGTGGCGGCGGTTTTGCCTTTGAAACGCTTGCGGCCGGCGGCCACAATGCGGGTCATTTCCAGGGTTTCGGCGTTCACGTTGCGGCCGTCGGTACCGCCCAGGAAGTTCCAGCCGTGCACGTCGTCCACGTAGCCGTTCTTGTCGTCGTCGAGGCCGTTGCCGGCAATTTCCTTGGTGTTGGTCCACAGCATGGCCTTCAGGTCCACGTGGGCCGTGTCGATGCCCGAGTCAATAACAGCGACGATGACGGGGGTGGCTGTCCGGTTTTTCAGAATTTCCTCGTATGTCCGGGTGGCGCCCACGCCGGGCACCTTGTCGAGCCGCGAATCTTTCAGATACCATTGCGACGAGCTCAGGTCGCCCACCGGGGCAGGCGCCGGCGCAGGGGTGGGCTTGGCTTCGGGCTCCGTAACAACGGCCGGCACGGGCGCGCTGATGGCAGCAGTAGAGGCAGTGGCCATGCTGGCCTGGGGCCGGCGGGCACAAGAAGAAAGGAGCGTGGCGGCCAACAGCACTGGCAGCGACACGCGAGAAAGATGTAGCGTCATATAGCAGGAAAAAGCCGCCAAGCGACGGCCGAGGTAGGAGGTAAACCGAATTCACCACAAATGAAGTTCAGCCACGCCAAAGACGTGTCCAACCGGCGCGATGTTGCGCCGGCGCCCGGCCATTGGCTCCGCACGGTTGCAATTTCAGACCCGGTCCGGTGCCGAAACCGGCCCTACCACCACGGCCAGCAGCACCATTTGCCGCCACGCGAGCCTGCACGGCGGGGAGTTCCTGGCTCAGAGGCGGCAGATTGTCTCGCTCAGTAATGCGGCGAGCAAATTGAGTGGCTAAATCTTCGGCAGGGAACTTGTAAGATTGAAAAAAGTTGTAATGCCATCCCATCCCATGTTGACCAAAACACAGGCCGATTTGGGCCAACTAACCTTGTGTTTTGAATAATTATATTTCATTGTATATTTATATAATGAAAAGTTGGTTCAATAGAGAAATTTGCTATAACAAACCGGACTAATCGGCTTATTAATTAATAAGAATGACTTATATGTATTTTTATGAAACGAGGTAGAACCATAATTCTTCGCGTCTTGGGTTCGCGCTGAGGGTCGGCGTAAGGCAAGCGTGACCGTTCAACTCTGGAACGTGATGAGTTCGGCACAACCTCATCCAAATGGCAAACGGAAGTTGTTGGGATAAGTGGGAGGGAGCCAATGGGCTGGTAACTTCACGTCTTCAAGTCTATTTTTTTCCCGCATGATTTGCTCCTTGCAATGGTCGCTCGCTGCGCTTTTAGTTGTGCTGCTGCCCCATATGGCTTTGGGCACTGCGCAAACACCAGACCGACTGATTTACCGCGGCGACACCCTTCTACTGCACTCTAATCCGTTGGAGCAGTGGCTTGATGAATTGCCCCAGCGGCCGCCCGAATTGAAGGGGGTAGGTACCAATTGTTGGCGGGGGTATGAAGCAATGTGGCAGTTGGAAAACGACCAACTGTACTTGGTGGCTGTGCAGCCCTGCGGCGGCAAGGCGATTTCGCCTGCTGTACTCCACCAGTGGTTTCCATTCGATGCTCCTCACCGCATTGTCGCGAGTTGGGTGACGGGCCAATTGGATGTGGTGCTGGGAAAGCTATTGCACTATGAGCCCATGGGCTACGCATCCATCTATGAAAAGGATTGGTTACTGCGCTTTGGGCAAGGAAAGCTGGTTGGCCAGCAAACCTTCGACAACCGGGGATGCCAAGTATTTCCATCGTCGGCAGGCAAAGAGTTTCAAAAACAGTTGTACCAAGCCATTAATTGGCGCAAGGTACCCAAACAGGGAGCACAAGTTCCCAGGCGCGTATTCATTCAATTCCAACCCGATAGCACGGGGCGCAACTGCCGCGTGGTGCTGGTGAAAGGCACCGGAATGCCTTACGACTCGTTGGCCATGACAGCAGCCAGAGCGGTGGCAGCGGCAACCGAATGGGGCGCCTGCTATCGGTTTGGCCGCTGGCAGCAATGGGACTGGACGGCCCCCATCGTTTTTGACCAAGCTAATCGCCGCCGTTAACGGTTCAGCTGCCTGGCAACTGTAAGGTAACTTCACGGCTTCAATTCCGGTTTCTCCCGCATGATTCGTTCCCTACGCCCGCTGCTGGCGGCGCTACTCTTGCCCCTCGCGGCCCTGGCCCAAACGCCCAAAACCTACTCTTCTTCGGACATCCTGCTGGGCCTGAAGAAGCTCAACGTCCTCGGCTCGGTGCTCTACATCGCCGCCCACCCCGACGACGAAAATACCCGCCTCATCGCCTATATGGCCAACGAGCGCCTGCTCGAAACCGGCTACCTGAGCTGCACCCGCGGCGACGGCGGCCAGAACCTCATCGGCCCCGAGCTGCGCGAGGGCCTCGGCGTGATTCGCACGCAGGAGCTGCTCGCGGCCCGGCGCACCGACGGCGGCCAGCAGTTCTTCACCCGCGCCAACGACTTCGGCTTCTCCAAAACCCCGGAGGAAACCTTCCGCATCTGGGACAAGGAGCAGGTGCTTGCCGACATGGTGTGGGTCATCCGCCAGCGCCGGCCCGATGTGCTCATCACCCGCTTCCCCACCGACGGCCGCGGCGGCCACGGCCACCACACCGCCAGCGCCATCCTCGCCGCCGAAGCCTTTGTCGCCGCCGGCGACCCCAAGCGCTTCCCCGAGCAGCTCAAGTACGTGCAAGCCTGGCAGCCCAAACGCCTGTTCTGGAACACCGGCAGCTTCTTCGTGAAGCCCGGCGAAGACATGGCTGGCTACCTCAAGCTCGACGCCGGCGGCTACAACCCCCTGCTGGGCCAGAGCTACGGCGAAATCGCGGCCCGCAGCCGCAGCAACCACCGCAGCCAGGGCTTCGGCTCGGCCGCCCAGCGGGGCGAGGCGCTGGAGTACTTCCAGCAGCTGAAAGGGGAGAAGGCGGCCAAAGACCCGTTCGACGGTATTGATATAACCTGGAACCGGACGAAGGAAGGTGCTGCGTTGAGCAAGCTGATTCAGGAGGTGATTCGAAAGTATGACCCCAACAAACCCTCCGCTAGCATACCTGCCCTGATGGCCATCCGTGAAGACTTGTGGGAGCGCGCGTCGGATGGCAAAGACCCCCTGGCTCAGCTCAAGCTAAAGCAGGCAGATAAACTGCTGCAGGCGTGCCTGGGTCTGTACGTCGAAGCCACCGCCGACGCTCCGTTAATAGCTGCGGGACAGCCCGTGGCCATCACAATTTCAGCGCTGAATCGGTCGCAGCACAAAGTTGCCCTGCAAGGTGTTTCCTATATGGGCTTTGAATTTAAGCCCGGAGTAGAATCAGCCAAAGCTGCTCCGGCTCAGCCGCTCACGGCCGACAAAATCGTGAGCACGACTGCCACGCTTGATATTGGTGAAGCCAGTATCAGCCAGCCCTATTGGCTTCGCGAGCCTGGCAGCCCTGGCATGTACAAACTTCCTAAGGAGGTACTGGGCGGTCGGGATGGCGAACGCGGATACAAGATATTGTTTAATCAGCCCGAGCTAATGGGCCAGCCCGAAAACCCGTCGTATCCCTACTGCCGCGTGCGGATGGAGGTTGAAAGTCCTGGTCAAGCGCGTCCATTTGACCTGTACATGGAAGTGCCCGTCCAATACAAGCACACCGACCCCGTACTCGGCGAGCTCTACCAGCCGCTGGCCGTGGTGCCGCCCGTGATGGTGAACCTGCCGCCCGCCCGTTCCTACGTCTTTGCCGACAACCAGCCCAAGACCGTGCCCGTCACCCTCCGCGCCGGGCGCGCTGGCGTGAGCGGCAACCTCGCCTTGGCCCTGCCCACCGGCTGGAAATCGGAACCTGCCACCGTGCCCTTCATCCTTGCCAACAAAGACCAGGAGCTGACCGTGAACTTTCAGGTGCAGCCCAGCGCTGGGGCCGCCTCCGGCCACTCCGAGCTGCGCGCCACCGCCACGGTAGAGGGCCAGAAGTACTCGCGCGGCATCCAGCCCATTGTGTACCCGCACATTCCCACGCAGTACCTCTTCCCCGAAGCCGTGGCCCCGCTGGTGAAGCTCGACCTGAAGCGGCGCGGCCAGAACGTGGCCTACCTCATGGGCGCCGGCGACGAAGTGCCCGACGCCCTCCGCCAAATCGGCTACACCGTGACCCTGATTGAACCGCAGGACCTCACCGCCGCCCGCCTCAAAACGTTCGACGCCCTGGTGGTCGGCATCCGCGCCTACAACACCGTGGACCGCCTCAAAACCCAGCAGCCCGAAATCCTCAAGTACATCGAAGGCGGCGGCAACGTCATCGTGCAGTACGCCGTGGCCCGCGGCACCGTGATGCCCGAAATCGGCCCGTATCCCATGAAGCTGAGCAACGACCGGGTGACCGTGGAAGACGCCCCGGTCACCTTCCTCAAGCCCAAGCACGCGCTGCTCAACTACCCAAACAAAATCACCGAGCAGGATTTCAAGGGTTGGGTGCAGGAGCAGGGCCTCTACTACCCCAGCTCCTGGGACCCCAAGTACCAAACCGTCATCAGCAGCGCCGACCCCGGTGAGAAGGCCAAGGAAAGCGCCATCCTGGTCGCGGACTACGGCAAGGGCCACTACATCTACACAGGCCTGTCACTGTTTCGCGAGCTGCCCGCCGGCGTGCCTGGGGCGTTCCGCTTGATTACGAACATGATTTCCTACGGCAAAGAGCCCGCGCAGTAGAGACGCAATATTTTGCATCTTGTCGTTGAACGGCCAAACAAAACGTCATGCTGAGCGCAGTCGAAGCATCTCGCTCGGGGCAGTAATCCAATCGTGAGAACGATGCGAGCGAGATGCTTCGACTGCGCTCAGCATGACGTTCTTTTGCAGTTAACTAGCTATTTCATTATCATAGGCTCCTGAGCCTTTTGCTTACCCCCGTGCTTACAGTAGAAAAAATCGGCGGCACTTCCATGACCGCCTTCGCCGATGTGCTCGACAACATCATCTTCCACAGCCGCAGCGGCCAGGACTTATACAACCGCATTTTCGTCGTCTCGGCCTACGCCAACGTCACCAATTGGCTGCTCGAAAACAAGAAAACCGGCGCCCCCGGCGTCTACCACCGCATCACCCAGCAGCAGGAGTTTCGGCAGGCGCTGCAGGAAGTGGCCACCAAGCTTCAGGAACTGAACAAGAACTACGAGCCGCTGGGCTTGAACCTGGCCGTGGCCGATGCCTTCATTCAGCAGCGCATCGACCAGGCCCAGACCTACCTCGAAAGCCTCACCAATGTGCTGGCCTCCGGCTACGTCAACAGCACCAATATTCTGCAAGCCGCCCGCGAAATTCTGGCCTCGATAGGGGAGGCGCATTCGGCGTTCAACTCCGTGAATATCCTGCAAAACCGGGGCGTAAACGCCACGTTGGTCGACCTGAGCGGTTTTGAGGACGCGCGGGCCCTGACCATTGACGAACGCATCAAGCAGGCCTTCGCCGGTATTGATTTTGCCAACACCATCTGCATTGCCACCGGCTATACCAAAGGCACTGAGGGTATTATGCGGGAGTTCGACCGCGGGTATTCGGAAGTGACCTTCAGCAAGATTGCCGTGGCCGTGCAGCCGGGGGAGGCCATCATTCACAAAGAATACCACCTCTGCTCCGCCGACCCCAATCTCGTGGGCCTGGAGCATTGCCGCCCCGTGGGCTTCACCAACTACGACGTGGCCGACCAGCTTGCCGACGTGGGCATGGAGGCCATTCACCCCAAAGCCTCGAAGCCGCTGGAGATAAACGCCATCAACCTGCGCATCAAAAACACCTTCGAGCCCGAGCACCCCGGCACGCTCATCACCCGCGATTTCGTGTCGAACCGCAAGCACATCGAAGTCATCACGGGCACCGACAAAGTCGTCCTCATCGACATCCACGACCCCTTGATGGTGGGCACGGCCGGCTTCGACCTGCACCTGATGCAGGTGTTTTTCGACCTCGGCGTGAGCTACATTTTCAAGGCCACCAGCGCCAACAGCATCACGCTGCTCATCTGGGAAAAAGACCTGCTGCCCGAGCTGGTGGCGGCCCTGGAAACCAAATACGAGCAGGTCACCATCGAAGACGCCGCCCTGGTCTGCCTCATTGGCTCCAACATCGACGAGCCTGGCCTGCTGGCCCGCGCCGCCGGCGCCCTGGCCGAGGCAGGCATCAATATCCGCAGCGCCGGATTCGCCCTGCGCAAGGTGAACATTCAGTTTATCGTGGGCCGCGAAGAGTACCAGCCGGCCATTGTGGCGCTGAATGCGGCCCTGGGGCACTAATCGTAGCGTGTTGCACTTGCGCCCCAGTTAGTTATGACGCTCCGTCAGTTTCTCATTTTTACTGCCATTACGCTCCCGAGTTGCATTCTACTCGTCCTGCTACTTGACCAGCCCTTGGCGCTATTTGTTAATCAGTACTTGTCGGGTGGGGTGCCCTTTTTTGCTGCGTACACCGCGCTGGTTGACGCTGGCTACAGTAAAACAATAGGGCTTCAGATTCTGCACCTGCCCGCCTTGTGGGTTT
Source organism: Hymenobacter jeongseonensis (assembly GCF_015694725.1). Classification (GTDB taxonomy): domain Bacteria; phylum Bacteroidota; class Bacteroidia; order Cytophagales; family Hymenobacteraceae; genus Hymenobacter; species Hymenobacter jeongseonensis. The sequence continues at coordinate 191,785 of NZ_JADQDQ010000004.1, forward strand.
TGCTGATTGCGGGTTTTGTGGTGTTTCGTTGGGTGCTGCGGCAGCGCTGGGGAACCGTGTTTCTCATCGTGCTGCTCACCCACCTTGCCAGCCAAGCCAGTGCCAGCTTGTTGAAGGGCACTGTGCACCGACTGCGACCCGAAGTCCTGTTAGCTGCCGGCTACCAGGGTCTGGGATTCGGGGCAGCGACGGGGCATAATGACTCGTTTCCTTCGGGGCATGTGGCAGGATATTTCAGCTTGTTTATGCCGCTAGCCGTGGCGTTTCCGCGGTGGCAGGTGCCGCTCCTGGTGCTGCCCACCCTGATTTTGCTGGGGCGCTTGGTGTTGGGTGAGCACTACCTGTCCGACGTTTGGTTTTCGCTCTGGCTGGTGGCCGGGTTTACTTATTTGTTTGGTCTGCTTGGTCGGCGTCGAGCGACTAATACTGCAGCACTGATGATACCGGAAAGAGCAAAGCCGGTATAGGACAAAACTAACCCCATTGCATGAGCCTCCGCCAGTTTCTCAGCTTCACGGCCCTCACGCTGCCGGCATGTGTGCTGCTTATCTTCTTCCTGGACCAGCCGCTGGCGCTATTTTTCTATCAGTATTTCGGGTGGGCCATGCCTTTTTTCGGCGCGCTCACGGCCGCGGCCGATGCCACGCATGGCGCCCTGAAAATGCACGTGGTGGGCATTCCCGTCATCTTCCTGGCCTTGGGAGTGGCGTTTGTGGTGGGTCGCTACGTGCTCCGGCAGCGCGGGGCCACGCTTTTTCTAGTGCTGCTGCTCACGCACGAGTTCAGCATGGTGCTGGCCCGAGTGCTAAAAGGTGTGGTGCACCGCCTGCGGCCCGAGGTACTGTTCGGGACGGGCTATCCGGGGCTGGGCCTGTGGCAACCCGGCCCGCACAACGACTCATTTCCCTCGACGCACACGGCCGTTTACTTCAGCTTGTTCTGGCCGCTGGCGGTGGCATTTCCGCGCTGGCGGGTGCCGCTGCTGGCGCTGCCCGTCCTGATTGGGGTAGGGCGTTTGGTGCTGGGCGCGCACTACCTGTCCGACGTTTGGTTTTCGCTCTGGCTGGTGGCCGGGTTTACTTATTTGTTTGGCTTGCTGGGGCAGCCCCGCTTCAAAGTCGATGATGAAGAGGCGTTGAAAGCTGACTAACCAAGCAGTATTCGCACAAGGGCAAAGCCCGGAGACGGCCGCAAGGTCGTGGCTGGGCTTTTTTCATACACCTAAACGGAGAGCAACTATGCAGCCTGTTTGGGGTGGTTTGGGTCTTTGGAATGTAGTTGAAAAAGAAGCCAGTCAGCATTCCAGATGACGCGTTTCAGAAGGAGAGTGCAGGGATGAGAATAGTTGAAAAATAGGTAAATTATACAAGCTGCCGCAGGTGCCGGAAACCAGGCGCCTGCAGCTTCCGGGCATCCAAGGGCCCCGAGTGACTCATTCCCTTGGCTGGCAAATCGATTATCTGCTTGCTTTTTTGGTATGAAACCTCTCACTTAAACCCCCAGAAGCCATGAACGACCAAACCGCATTAATTACTGGCGCCTCAAGTGGCATCGGGTTCGAACTGGCCCGGTGCTTTGCCCGCGACGATTACCGGGTGGTGCTGGTGGCCCGCCACCTCGACGAGCTCAAAGAAGCTGCCCGCCTGCTGCATCAGGAATTCGAAGGCATTGACATTGTGCTCCTGCCCTTCGACCTGAGCCTGCCCGACACCCCGGACAAGCTGTACGCCGAAACCACCGCCCGCGGCCTGCAGATTGACGCCCTCGTCAACGACGCCGGCTTCGGCGAAACCGGCTACTTCTCCGACACCGACGTGGACACCGAAATGGCCATCATTCAGGTGAACGTGGCCGCGGTGGTGCACCTCACCAAGCTCTATTTGCGCGATATGGTGGCCCGCAACGCCGGTCGTATTCTGCAAGTGGGGTCAATCGCCTCCTTCACGCCCAGCCCGTGCCAAGCCGTGTACGCCGCCACCAAAGCCTTTGTGCTCAGCTTCACCGAAGCCGTGCAGCACGAGCTAAAGCAGCAGCATTCGGCCGTGACCATGACCGTGCTCTGCCCGCCCCCCACCGATACTAACTTCTTCCGCACCGCCCACGCCGAAAATACCCGCGCCGCCCAGCACCCGGCTTCGGCCCGGGAAGTGGCCGAAGAAGGCTACGATACCCTGATGGAAGGTGGCGCACGCAGCCTGCCCACCATGGGCGCCAAAGTCAACTTCTTCACCAGCCTGCTGCTGCCCGATTCCATGCTGGCCACCATCATGAACAATCAGCTGCATCCGGCCCATCGGTAAATCCGTCAAAGCCTTCCCACTGCCGGGACCTAACCGGCCACAAAAAAAGGCCGCAGCATGAGTGCTGCGGCCTTTTTAGTTAATGGCAGAGGATGAAATCCTCAAGCTGGAATTTGACGCGGGAACTTACTTCCCGGCTTTCTTCGCTGCCGCCATCAGTTCCTCGTTCATTTTCACGTACTCACCGTTGGGCGGCGTGGCGGCCAGAGCACCTTTCTTGGAAGCCTCGGCGGCTTTGATGGCGCCGGCGTAGTCTTTCATTTTCAGGCGCATTTTGGCTTCGGAGTGCAGGTTCCAGAACTTGGCGTCCGTGGCATTGGCTTTTTCCATCCAGGCCACGGCCTGCTTCATGTCCTTGTTGTTGTCGGCGTAGTACACGGCGGCAGCGGCGAGGTCGCCGGCCGAAGGAGTGGCGTTTTTGGTGATTTTCTCGTCAATCTGCGCCAGCACTTTGCTGTCGACGTCGGCGGTGATTTTGAATTTAGCGCCCACGTTGCCCCACTCCATGGCCACGTTGGCGGTGCCGGGTGTCAGGTCGGTGAAGTTGATGGTGAAGGACTCCACTTTGCTGCCCGCTTTGTAAGGCTTCACGGTGAGGCGGGCCACGTCCTGGTCTTCCTTAAAGCCTTCCACGTCGGCGCCCTGCTTCAGGCTCTTGTTCAGCACCACTGTCCACTCGTTGGCACGGGGAATGGTGTAGATGCCGTACTCGCCGGCCGGTACTTTTTTGCCGTCGATGGTCACATCATCGGAGAACTTGATGCTGGTGGTGGCGTTGGCGCCCGTGCGCCAGCGTTGGCCTAGCGGCGCCAGCGGGGTTTTGTCGCCGAACGCCGTGCGGCCTTTCAGGCTGGGGCGCGAGTACACAATGGTTACATCGGTGAGGCCCACGCGCTGCGTGATGGTGCTGGCGGGGCTGGCCGCAGGCGTCCGGATTTGGGCTTGGGCCGCAGGGGCCGCCAGCAGCGTAACAGCCGTAGCCAAAGTAGCAGAGAAATTCAGCAAATGCTTGCTCATCAGAAGGGGAGGAAATTGGTGGTTTGTTGTGGGCTCAAAAGTACGAAACCCGCGCTAGGGGCGCGGGTTTCAGAAATTATTGTGCTTGAATTGCTGGTAAACCCAGTGGGTAATCAATATGATTGGACTGTGTAAGAAGAACAAACCGATTTGTTCCTTGTGCATTCACTAAGGCTATCAATTGGTCTACATATGGCATCTTGACTGCTGATTCAATCATGAGATTGACATAAGGACCATTCCTGTGGTTTTCTCGTGCCACTTCTCTACTCGTTCTTATACATTCTGACAATTGCAAGGAGTCAAGTGACTGGTATATCCCATTTCGAAGCAATTCCTGACGTTTAAATAGCGATAAATTTAAGAAAGCAGGAAGCTCCTTAACATCGACGGCCAAAAACGGAAGTGTTTCTAAGACACCAATTTGGGATTTTGTAAAGTCAACTTGATGCAAGGAAGCTACGCGTCTGAAAATCTCCGCTTGAATTTTATTGTCAAATGCTGGTGCAGCAAATGAATATTGTTTTTTAGTGTTTAAGCTGATAATTGCCACATTATCACTGTCTAATCCTTTCGTGCATGTTATCGGAGTGTGCGCGACAAGTTGCTCAAGCGTCACAATACCGATTTCTTTCTGTCTGAAACGACTCGAGGACATATAGAAAAATGCAACGAGGAGCACCACAAAGGCAAACGGAGCCATGTCTGGCAACGAGATACCTCTTTTTCCATTACGTCCTGACGCCAGTCTCTGCCTTGTGGAATTCATGATAATAAATAAGGGCGGCCGTTGATTCACTAAAGCTAGCGAATCAACGGCCGCACTCTTCTAATAGTATCAATTTCTAACTCAGTTCAAACTGCAGTTTCAGCAGGTTCGCATACAGCCCGTTGTCGTTGTCGGCCAGTTCCTCGTGCGAACCTTGCTCCACAATGCGGCCGCCATCAATCACCAGGATTTTATCGACTTTGCGAATCGTGCTCAGGCGGTGGGCGATGATGATGGAGGTGCGGTCTTTCATCAGCTCGTCCATGGCGCCTTGCACCAGCTTTTCCGACTCGGAATCGAGTGCGGAGGTGGCTTCGTCGAGCAGCAGAATGGCGGGGTTTTTCAGGATGGCGCGGGCAATGGCCACGCGCTGGCGCTGCCCGCCCGATAGCTTTATTCCCCGCTCGCCTACCACTGTATCGAGGGCTTCGGGGAAAGAGGCGATGAACTGCCAGGCATTGGCCTTGCGGGCCGCCGCGATGATTTCCTCGTCAGTAGCCGCCGTATTGCCGTAGGCAATGTTCTCGCGGATGCTGCCGCCGAAAAGCAGCGTTTCCTGGGGCACTATGCCGATGTGGCGGCGCAGTTCCGTGAGGTCGTAGCTGGTGATGGGCCGGCCGTCAATCAGGATTTCGCCCCCGCTCAGCTCGTAGAACTGCATTAGCAGCGACACAATGGTGCTTTTGCCGGCGCCGCTGGGGCCGACGAGGGCAATTTTCTCGCCCGCTGCAATGTCGAAGCTGATGTCCTGCAACACCGGCAAATCGGGCCGGGTAGGATAGGTGAACGCCACGTGGCGGTACTCAATGTTGCCGTGCAGCCGGAGCGGTGCCTGGCCTGCCGGGAGCGGCAAGTGGGTGGGCTCGCTTTTTTCATCCAGAATTTCCAGGATGCGCTCCGAAGCGCCCAGCGTGCTTTGCACCTTACCATACAGCTCGCCCAGCCCCGCAACCGAGGCGCCTATAAACATGGTGTACAGGGCAAAAGACGTCAAATCGCCAATGGTCATCTGGCCCGATTGGGTGAGCGTGGCGGCCCGCCACAACACCAGAATAATGCCCCCAAACAAGCCAATAATGACGAAGGAGACAAAGGCCCCGCGGTACAAATTGCTCTTGAGCGCCGCTTGCACCGTCTTGGTGAGCGAAGCCGTGTAGCGCCGCGTTTCGAATTGCTCGTTGGTGAAGGCTTTCACCGTATTGATGCCTTGCAGTGTTTCTTCCACCACCACGTTGGCCTTGGCCAGCTCGTCCTGCGTGGTTTTGGCCAGCACCCGGATTTTGCGGCCGAATACCATGGCCAGCACAACAATGGGCGGAAACGTGGCCAGCATAAACAGCGACAGCTTCACCGATACCACCATGATGAACACAATGCCCGCCAGCAGCGTGGTTACCTGCCGGAACAGCTCGGCCAGCGTCAGCGAAAACGTGTCCTGAATCTGGGCTACGTCCGAAGTAATGCGCGAGGTAATGGCCCCGACTCGGTTTTTCTCGAAAAACGGAATGGGCAGCGATACAAACTTGGCATAAAGAGCCTGTCGGATGTCGCGTACGGTGAACTCGCTCACCCGCGTAAAAAACCAGATGCGCCCGAATGAGAACAAGCCCTGGCACACAATCACGGCAAACAGGCCAATGGCAATGCGGTTGATGCCCACCACCATGCCACCGGGCAGGGCCACAGGCTTGCCGTTGGCTACGTCCACGAGCTTGCCGATTATCCACGGAAACATCATGGTGGTCGTGCTGCTGAGCAGCAACAGCACCATGCCCACAATAAAATTGCCCTTGTAGGGCAGCACGTAGCGGAACACCCGCAGGCTGCGCCGGAAGGCTTCTTTGGTAAGCTTGGGTTTGGGGGCGTCGAGCGCGACGTCGCCACTGGTATTCAATCCACTACGGGCCATTCCACAACTAAATTCTGGGCCAAATAATAATCGGGGCCGTGCGCTGGCACGGCCCCCCTTTCAGCAAGCTAGTTTTTCTGCTTGTTCAGCGGTTGGCGGCGGGATTGCTCCACCCGCATTTCGCCGGCCCCGCCAAAGGGCACGGGCAACTGAATGAGCACCGCCAGCGGCCGGCCGCGGCGCATGGCCGGCTGCCAGCCCGTGAGCAGCGGCACCACCCGCAGGGCCTCCGCATCGCACTCGGGCGAGAGCGACTTCGCCACCACCGGGTTGGTCACCGAGCCGTCGGCATTCACCGTAGCCGTAACCAACACAATGCCGCCGAGCTGCTTGGCGCGGGCCGCCTCGGGGTAATTGATGTTTTGGAGGAAGAACAGGCCCAGGGCTTGCTCGCCGCCGGGATACACCGGGGCGCGGTCGGGGCGGTTGGCGGCGGGGTTGGCCTGCACCTGCATGTGGCCCGGCTTCAGCACAATGGTCTTCTGGTCGGCCGGGGCGGGGGCGGGCTGCTGGGCCATGGCTACCGGAGCAGCAGCCAGCATCAGCAATAACGAGAGCGTAATCTTGGTCATAATAAATGGATAGGAAGCTGATAAACTGCTACGTCTACGCAGACGCACCAGCCGGGAAAATATTTCTTTTCTCTGCCCTACGGCAACTTGCTAAACCCCGGGTTGGGGCAACGGGTTCAAGCGGGCGGGGCGGGAAATGGCCAGCAAGCCCAGGAACACCAAGGCGCCGTTGAGGAGGAGGATTTCAAAGCCGAACTTATAGCCGTTGAGCCACTCCACCGAGTGTGACACGATAAGCCAGGTCAGCAGCACGGCCGTGATGCAGGTGGGCAGCACCAGCCCGTCGCGCAGCCCCCGCTTGGTGAGGATGCCAAACGCAAACAGGCCCAACAGCGGCCCGTAAGTAAAGCCAGCGGCTTTGTAAACGGCATCAATCAGGCTTTGCTCGTTGATGACGCGAAAGATGAGGATGATAACAATCAGTACCACCGACCAGCCCAGGTGGGTGAGCTGCCGCAGCTTCGCCTGCCGCGCTTCGGGGTATTTGCTAATGCCCAGAAAATCGACGCAAAACGAGGTGGTGAGGGCCGTCAGGGCGGAGTCGGCCGAGGCGTAGGTGACGGCAATGATGCCCAGAATGAAGATGATGCCCGCTACCAGCGAGAACTGCGTGGTGGCCAGGAAAGGGAATACTTTGTCGGTGTCGAGGGTGCCCCGCAGGTTCAGCAGCTGCGGCATCTGGTCGAGCTGCAGGCCGCGGGCCGACGCGTACTGGTACATGAGCACGCCCAGCGTCAGAAACAAAATGTTGACGCACACGATGACGGGCGTAAACCAGAATAGGTTCTTCTGGGCTTCGCCCAAGCTGCGGCAGCTCAGGTTTTTCTGCATCAAATCCTGGTCGAGGCCGGTCATTACGATGGTGATGAACATGCCGGAGGCAAACTGCTTCCAGAAGAATTTGTCGTCCCGAAAATCGGAGAAATACACCTGCGACATGGGGCTGTCCGCAACGGCCGAGACCAACTGCTTGAAGGAGTAGTTCAGGGCATCCGACATGAAATAAATGCTCAGGCCCACGCAGCTCAGCATGGCCAGCGTCTGAAAGGTATCGGTCCACAGAATGGTCTTCAGGCCCCCTTTGAAGGTGTAGAGGTAGATGAACATGATGCTGACCACCACCGTCACGGCAAAGGGCACGCCCATCGAGTCGAACACGGCCAGCTGCAGCACGCCCGCCACCAGATACAGACGCAATGCCGAGCCCAAAGAGCGGGAAATCAAAAAGAACAGCGCCCCCGTTTTGTAGCTCCAGTAGCCAAAGCGCTGCTCCAGATAGGTATAGATGGACACCAGCCGCAGCCGGTAGTACAAGGGCAGCAGCACGGTGCCAATCACGACGTAGCCGGCCACAAAGCCCATGGCCACGGCCAGGTAGCTCCAGCTTTTGCCGTACACGTTGCCCGGCACCGAAATAAACGTGACGCCCGACAGCGAGGTGCCAATCATGGCGAAGGCCACCATGTACCACGGCGCGTTGCGGTTGGCAACGAAGAAACTTTCACTCGTAGCCCCCCGCGAGGTGAGGATGGCAATGACGATGAGAACGGCGAAGTAACCCGCAACGAGGCTTAAAACGAGAGTTGGCGACATAGGCGGCAAAGGTAGCGCCGGTAAGCGCCGCCGTGCACCATTGCCGCTGGGCGGGTTGCGTGACGGCGGCAGAGCGGTGCCGTTAGGCTGCCTTTCGGTCTATATTCGAGCCTCCAATGCCCGGGCCACACGTAGCCCATAAATTCTCCCGCCTAATTCTACCACTTTATGCGCCACCTCTTCTTTGTCTGGATTTTCCTGCTCAGTCATGTTGTGGCGCACGGCCAGGCGGTCGGGGTTGCTTTCCGAAGCGGAGCATGGGCTGAAGTGCTGGCGACGGCTAAAAAGAGCCAAAAGCCCATTTTATTCTACGCGTGGTCGCCCAGCTGCGGGCCATGCGTGGGCATGGCCCGCGATGTCTTTCCCGATAGCGCCGTGAGTAAGTACTACAATACAAACTTCATAAGCTACAAGGCTAATATCGACGAAGGCGAGGGCAAAGTGCTGGCCAGTCGCTACGGCATCAGGTCGCTGCCCGCCTACCTGTACTTTACGCCTGAAGGCCAGCCGTTGCACCGCAGCGGCGGCGGAAAACCTGCAACGGAATTTATCGAGGATGGCAAAGACGCCCTCAATCCCAGTAAAGCGTATTTCACGCTGAAAGCACGTTACCTTTCTGGCGACCGCACCGCGGCGCTTTTGTATGCCTTGAGTAATGGAGCGGGCATCCAGGAAGATGAAAGTCTCCACAGCCAAGTGACGGGCGAGTACCTGAAAACCCAGAGCATGCAGGAAATGGCTGCTCAGAAAAATCTGGAATACGTTTTCAATCAATACATGGCGTATGAGTCGCCGGCGTCGCAGTATTTTCTGAAGCATCAGCCTGCCTTTGTGCCGCAGTTTGGGCAGCAAGCCGTCAGCCGGAAAGCCGTGCGCATCATTAGCCAGGCGGCTCGTCCTTTTGGTATGCAAAACGACTTGGCGGGTCTTGGCCAGCTGCAGCAATCCATTGCTCGTCTGCTGCCCGCCCAAGCTACGCAGTGGCAGCAGCTGGCCAAAATTCACTACCTCCTCAGCCAGCCGCAGCGTAACTGGCCGGCCTACGTTGCTGCTACCCTAGCCTATGGCCAGCAGTTTGCGGCGCAGGACAGCTACACCCTGTACGAAGCCACCTCCTTTCTAACCGCTTTCGTCAACGACAAAGCCCTGCTAACCAAAGCGGACCAGATAATCCGGCAAGCCATTGCGACCGACAGTAGCCATTTCTATCTGATGGCCCGCGCCAAACTGCAGCACAAGCTCGGCAACAACACGGAAGCTGCTGCTCTGGCCACTGAGGCAAGCGCCACTGCTGCCAAAGCGGGCGAGAATCAGGATGAAGCCCAACAGTTTCTGGCAGAAATCAAGAAATAGGGCGGACTACTCCCAATCCTGCCAGCGCATCACCTCGCCCACGGCTGGCGTGTGTAGGTCGCCGCGCAGCAGGCCCTCGGCGGCCACGTCGTTTAGCTGCCGCAGGGGCTCCGACGCGGGCTCGTCCGACAGGCTGAACGTACCGTAGTGCATGGGCACCACGTGCCCGGCTCGCAGCACATTGGCCGCCTTGGCGGCTTCGTGCGGGTTTACATGGCTTTGGGCCATCAGGTAGGCGGGTTTGTACGCGCCAATCGGCATCAGCACAATATCGATGGGGCCAAATTGCTTTTCGATGGCTTCAAAATGCTCAGCGTAGGACGTATCGCCGGCGAAGTAAATCAGCTTATCGGCCACCCGAATGAGGAAGCTGCCCCAGAGCACGCGGTTCATATCGGCTAGGCCGCGGCGGTGCCAGTGGGAGGCGGGCAGGTAGGTAATTTCCAGCGGCGCATCCGGGCCCAGGTCGTATTGCTGCCACCAGCCGGCTTCTTGTACCGGCAGGCTGGGCGCCATGCCGCGCAGCAACGGCCCCATCCGGAGCGAGGACAGCACCTGCATGTCTGGATTTTGCTGGGCCAGCAGTCGGATGCTCTTCTCGTCGAGGTGGTCGCGGTGCCCGTGCGAAAGCAGCAGGTAATCGATGCCGCGAATGGCTTCGGGCTGGCAGGGCAGGGCGTGGCGATGGCGCAGCCCCAACGAACTGAATAAAACGGGGTCAAACAGCAGCGTGACGCCCGCCACGCGCAGCAGAAAACTGGCATGCCCCAGCCACACCAGCATGTCTTCGGTAGCCGAAAAAGCGGCGTTGCACTCTATCACAGCTGGCGCCCAGGTATCCAGCTTCTTTTCTTCCTTTTGCGGATTGGTGGAGAGCTGCCACTTCAGTGCTGTGGCAAAGCTGGGCTCGAACAACGCCTCGCCGTTGGCGAATTCGTTGCCGAAAAGCTTGTTGCCGGGGTAGCCGGCCCGCACGGTAGGCAGTGCCTCGTTGCGCAGGTAAGAGATGGAAGCCATAAGGGAAAAGACCAAATTGCCCGACTTCACGTTGTAATCGGGCAATTCGTTTCGAGGAAATAGAACCGACGGTTAAGCCGTTAGTTTGCTGCTTTGCTGGCAAGCCATGCTGCCCGCAAGGCTTTTTGATTGGGCGAATATTCCAGTTTTTCGACGGTTTCGACGGGCTTTATCTGCACATTAGCGTCTTCGGACAAGATGAGCTGCGTGGTCTTTTCCGCACCGTTTCGGGTTTTCACTTTCACAAATACGACGTCGCTGGGCGAGTGCTTGCGCAGCACGCTTTCCAGGTCGCTGGGGTTTTTAAGCGCCTTGCCATCGAGCATCACCAACTGGTCGCCGCGGTCGATGCCGGATTTGTACAACCCCGAGCCGATTTGGGTGTTGCTGGCCACAAGGCACCGGCCCTCGCTGTCGAACTCAACCTGTCGGGACAATGCTAAGCCCGAGGCTTTATTGGGTACCGTCGCCAAGCCGGCTGCCAATAGGCTTTCGCTGAAGCGGGGCTGCTCGCGGCCGTACACGTACTGCCGGAAGAAGCCATTGGCAAAAGCCGTGTCTTTGCTCACTTCGCCCAGCACGCGCTGCAGGTCCGGCACGGTGTAAGGGGCCGTGGGGGCGTTGCCCTGCTGCTTCTTCCCAAACTGCTGCCACAGCGCCTGCATGTAGGCATCGAGGGTGGTGCGGTGGTTTTGGCGCAGCTGCAAGTCGAGCGCCAAGGCAATGCCCGCGCCTTGGTCGTAATAGGACAAGTAGGTGTTCACCGAATTGAGCGGCGACAGGCTCGTCGCGGCATCTATAAACGCGGCCTGGCGGCTCATGTCGATGGGGGAGGCGAAGCGGGCGCCCGGGCTGTTCTGGCGCAAGTTCACCCAGCGGCTGATGTCGTCCCAAAACTCCTGCTCCGAAATTAGGTTGGCCCGGCGCAGGGCCAGGCGGCCGTAGTATTGCGTGAAGCCTTCGGCAAACCATAGCGCGTCGCTCATGTTGGCGCGCTGGAAGTCAAAAGGCTCCAGGTCGCGCGGCCGCAGGCGTTCCACGTTCCAGGCATGGAAAAATTCGTGCGATGCGGTGCCCAAGTTGCGCGTGCCTGCTTCTTCGCTCAAGGGGCGCGGGCTGGTGAGCGAAGTGGAGTTGCGGTGCTCCATGCCGTCGCTGGTGGCCTGGGGCAGGTAGTTGGCGATGAACGTATAGCGGGCGTAGTCAAACGTGGGCAGCTCCCCGAAAATAGCTTTTTGCTCTTTCACTACCTTCTGCACTTTTTGCGCAAAAGCGTCCACATCGGCGGCCGGGCCTTGGTATACCACCGCCAGTTCAATGGTCTGGTCTCCTTCGGGCCAGGTGCGCACCTGCTGTTCGCCCAACGACACCGGGCTGTCCATCAGGTACTGCATATTGGGCGCTGTGAAGGCGTTTTTCTCGCTGCCGGGGCGCAGTTGGGTCGCTACTTTCCAAGTAGCGGGCAGGTCAAACTTCACCTCGGCCGGCCGGCTTTCCAGGCCCGTGGCGTAGCACAGCGTCGCCGGAATATTGAGGTGGGCATATTGCTGGTCGATGCCCGCGTAGGTGCCATCGGTGCGGTCGCCGTACAGGGTGTAGCTGAAGTTTACGGTACCGTCGGCGCCAGGCGTCACATCCCAGCCGTACGGGTCGGGCCGGTTGAGGGCCAGGGGGCGGTTGGCACCATCGGTAGCCACCACGTAGTACACGTTTTTAGCAAATTCGTGCAGGGCGTAGCGGCCGGGCGAGCTACGGGCCATTCGAACGTGGAGTGGGCCCTTTGGCAACCCCGCAAACGTGGCCGTGATGCGGGCCTCGTGGTGGATGGCGTAGGGAAACGACACCGCGTACTGCACCGCTGGACCTACAGGGGCTTTAGCCGGGGACTGGGCCTGGGCCGTGCCAAGAGTAAAAGCCCACAAGATGGTGGCGCGAACAAAAAGTGTCATAGCTGGAAATAGTTGAAGACGAGAAACGAAGCCGTAACCACTGAGATTACGAGCTCGCAAAGTTGCGGAAAATATGCAATACCAGCAGACTTCTAAAAGCAGGATAAGGCTTTGGTAGCGAAAAAAATATGTTTCAATACGTTGAGCCTGGAAATTCCGAATCAACGTCGAAGTGGCCGGGTTTCTTCTGAAAAAACCACTGCTTCTAGGGCGCCGCCAAAGAACGTGCGGCTGCGAAGCGGCACCAGGCCCAAATTGCCCAACGCAATGTGCAGTTCCGGTAATGCCCGCGCCCGCAGCCCCGTCGTGAGCCTGAAAAAAGCATACATCAGCTGTAGAAGTAACCGCCGCCAGCCACCTTGGGCGGGTCTAAAATCGGCCAGAAGCCACGGCGCACCTGGCCGTTGGGCCGAGCGCAGCTGGGCGAGTGCTGTTTCAAGTTCATCGCCGGCAATACAGTCCAGGACAAAAAAGGTGATGATTGCGTCAAACGTTTCGGCGGGCTTCAAATCCGCCTGTGTGCCGTGGCGAAACTCGACTTGCGCCGTGGCTTGCGGCCGTTCGCGCTCCAGCCGGGCGCGGGCACGGGCCAGCATCTTGGGCGAAGCTTCCAGGTAAAGCACCGTGGCATGGGGGCGGTGGCTTAGCACCTCCGTCAGCACCCAACCGGTGCCCCCGCCCAAGATTAGAATCCGCGGCGCCCCACTGGGCAAGCCAAGCAGTGCGGCCCGTTGCGCACGTTTGAGGGCGGACCCAAATACCAATCCGGCCAAAGCATCGTAGCACCACGCTACCCGGTCGAAACCGGTGGTTTGGGGGCTCGCCGATGGGGCATTGGGGCCCACAGACGGGTTGAACATGCAGAAACGAGCGGGAAGGAGAAAAAAAATGCATCGGCAAGTAACTGAAAAACAATCAGCGGTGCCATCAGTGTTGCTTTCAATGCGAAAAAAATGGGCCATGTGTTGTTCCACTGCAAATTGGAACTGTATCTTTGCACCATCAAAAGGCCGCACTTTCTAACGGGAAGAGCGGCCTTTTGTCCACTGCATGCGCTTGTGGCGAAATTGGTAGACGCGCTGTCTTCAGGCGGCAGTTCCGCAAGGTGTGGGAGTTCGAGTCTCCCCGAGCGCACGTTTTTGAAAAAAGCCAGCCCCTGTGGGCTGGCTTTTTTTGTTTTGCGTAATTGACCTAGCTGTTCCCCTCCGCATTTCACCTGACCATTCGGCAGCAATGCCTATGAACCGTTTTACATCCCGTTTGCTAACCCTAGTTGGGCTGCTGACTGCCGAAATCGTGTTTGGCGTAGTGCTGTTTATCGCGGCATTCGCTGTGTTTTTCTACATGACCCGGGTGGTGTTCGTGAATAATTCGTTGGCGCTCGACAACTGGGCTTCGAACCTAATGGACGGCTTCCGGCGGGACATACCGGGCCTGACCGGGCCGGTGCGGTTCGTGACTTTTTTCGCGGCCCTGCCTTTTTTGCTGCCCGCCAGCCTGATTGGGCCGTGGCTTCTGCGGCGGGCCGGCTACCGCCGCGAAGCGTTCGAGTTGGTTGTGGCCATGTTTGGCGGCATTTTGCTGAACCAGCTGCTGAAAATGTACTTCAACCGGCCCCGTCCCAGCAATGCCTTGCTGCAAACGCTGGGCCTAAGCTTCCCGAGCGGGCACGCTATGTTGGGCATGACCTTCTACGGCTGCCTGGCCTGGCTCTTGGCTCGGCATTTCGGGCGGCCCGGTTGGGCAATTCCCTTGCTCATTTGGGTGGGCATGATTGGCCTGACCCGGGTGTACCTGCATGCCCATTACGCCACCGACGTCTTGGCCGGGTTTGCTGGCGGGGCTGCTTGGCTTGTAGCCTGTCGGCTGGGAATCAAGCTTTTCTGGAAAGAGGAAAAAGAAATTCTGAGCGAGGAATAAAGCAGCCACTTCTCCTCCAAACGTCGTCAGTACTCCGCAGCAGCACGATGCCCCAGCTGCGTTGCACAATTAGTGCAACGAGGCTGGGGCATTATTATATTCTGTAAATCTGCCTGTTAGCAGGGTTTCTGCCTAAAGCTGCACCCGCACCCGCAGGGCTAATAGACCTTTCACGCCCTGCAATTCTTCCAGCTCCAGCTCCTCAACCCCGGCTTCGAGCAAGCCCCGGTCTTGAAGGTAATCGATGTATTCGTAGTACTCCACCGCCTCGCGGCTTTGGGCATAAACCAAGGCAATGGTGCCGGGCTGCGTCAGTCGTTCGCCCGTGCCGATGACAGTGGCTTTGTCGATTCGCTTTTTAATGATTTCATAGCGAATGTTGTAGGTGCCGTCGACGTCGAACTGCCGCTCATCCTGCCGAAAACGGATGCTGAGCGACTGGCCGTGAATCAGTATGAGCTGCGTCGTGTCGAGCTTAACGGGAAGCTGTTCCTTGAGCGCGGCGGTGCGGCGGGTGATTTCCACCATGGTCAGTAATTGCCACAGGCGCAGGTTTTTCAGGAAAACCAAGTCAAATGGCTTGTCCTCGACCAGTGCGCCGCCCACGAAAATATTGTACTCCACGCCATCGGTTTTGTAGCGCTCGAAGTAGTGCGGAAACATGTGCTGCGCCTTGTCTTCTTCCTCATCCAAAAAGTCACTAACTGCGTCATTGAGCATGGTGACGCTGGTTTCGAAATCTTTCCGGCGCTTGTACAGAATGCCGAGTTTGGGGTCAATGCTGTCCCAATACTTGGCGGTAATTGGGCGCAATTCCGGCGTGTGGGTGGCAAGGTATTCAAACAGGGGTTCCACCTCGCGGCTCAACGAGTCGTAGATATTCGCCTCGTCGCCAGAGAGTAGGCCTTCGCGCAACCGCTTCAAATTTTTGGTTACGTAGAACTTTAGCTCGTCAAGAATGGGCAGCTGTTGGTATTCAGATGCCTTCTTCAAGACCTTGTTGGCCAGTGTAAGGTGCTCCACCAAGTCGCCCTGAATGGCTTCGTTGCGCACCGTGCTGCTGCCCCGAATGTCGCAGGAGCCGTGCAGCGGGTACACGTCCTCGAACACAATGGCTTCCATTTCGGCCGTGCGGTTGCCCGCGTCCAGTTGCACCAGCAGGTTGCGGGCCGCGTCCATGAAGCGCCACTCCATGGTGGGGTGGATGGCCGTGAATTTCTCCCGGATAATGGCGTGCACGCGGGTTTGCAAGTCCTCCGCGTTGCGTTTCACGGCCACGGCAAACAGGGGCAGAAACTGCGCCACCTTGTCGAGCTCGAACTCGTCGAGCCCGCCTACTTGCGGCGTGCCAAGCTCCAGCAAGCCCACCGTGTCGTTGCCATAGGGCAGCAAGGCCAGAATGGCAGAGTTGATGCCCAAATCCATGATTTGATTGCGCAGGTCGGCCGGGATATCGGAGGTGGACACGTTTTTCAGCACCAGCGGCTCCCGCTCGCGCAGGAGGCGGTCGTAAATCAGCCGGAAGCTGCTGTCGGCCGATTGGTGCTGCACCTGCTTGGTAAGAAAGCTGTGGTTGATTTTGCGGCCAAAATCCACAAAGGCTCGCTTTTTTTCGTCGTAGGCCGCAATGCCAAGCTGCAGCGAAGGCTGCGCAAATAGCACCCGCAGCTTCTCCTGAATCTGCTCGAAACGCGCCGGGGTTTGCAACACGTCCCGCTCCAGCAGGTCGTATTTCAATTCCGACATAATCTCCTGGTCCGTCACATCAACCAAGTGAATAATGTTGAAGCCTTCCAACTCAAAGTGATGCGGCGGCAGCAATTCCTCCCACAACTCAACACGGTGCCGGTTGTGAATAAGGGTATCCATGGCCTCTGGCGAGAGAACCGGCGGTTCGCCCACCACCCGCACCGTCACGAAGTCGGAGTTAAAATCGATGCCGTAGTGCCGATACAGGCCAATCTGGTAGTCGGGAACCGTGAAAATGATGGTACCCAACGACGGGAGCTCGGCCCCGTACACGCGGTGGAGCACCAAATGATAGGCCATCAGCCCCATTTGCTTTTCCATGGCCACCATGTCGATGTTCAAGGGCTGCTTGATGGTGCGGTCCTTGTTGAGCATCACCTCTTGGAAATGCGGCGTGGAGTAGAAGCTGCGCCGCTGAAATGGGCCCACCGCCCCGCTGATATCGGTGGCAAACGCGGCGGGCGGAAACACGGCCAGCATCAGGGTCTCAATCAGGTCGCAGTTGGAATCCAGCACGCTGTGGTCGGTGAGCAGCCCGCGGCACCACGGTTCCGCGGCCACCTGCTCGCCAATGGCGCGGGCCAGCAAGGCCACCCCGGTATTGCTGGCTTGCTCGCGCTCGTGCCAGTACGATATCAACGGCTCCAGGCTGAGCGTTGAGCGAAACGGGAAATAAGAAGTTGGTGCCTTGGGCGATGCAGGTACCGCAGGCGCCATTGGAGGAAGAGGTTCAGCAGGCATAGGGAAGAAAAACACAATTTCCGGCCGACCAGTTGCAGCACGGCTAATACTATACGTGAGTCGCTTCCGGCCCGGCTATTTGGTAACCGGGATAGCGGGCACTTGCTTCAAATCGACCACAAACGTGCTGTCGGAGCCGGTGCCGGTTCGTTTGGGGCGCGTGGCGTAAACCGTTTTTTCGGCGTTGGTGTAGCAGGTGCAGCACCCGTCGCCCGCCAGGCTGCCGCTCAACCGGACGCTGTCAATTACCAAAGCGGTAATCGGAACAGGCTTGGCGCCGGGTTTTTGCACAAGGTATTGGATTGCATACCGATACCCGTTGAGCTTGGTCGAACCCACCTGCGTAAACGGGGTTGTGTTGTTCAGCCGAATGCTGTCACGGAGCTGGGCCGCCGTTCGAATTAGCGTTACCGTTTCCACTTTGTTGGTGGGCAGGTAAGGCAGCGGCGAACGCAGGATAATAATGGTATCGAGGTCGGCCGTGCCGAAAGCCGGAGAGAAACTCAGCTGCACGGCGTCGGCTTGCTCGTCCTGGCAGTCGCACACGTCATTGGCGCAGCAGCCGCTGAGCAGCAGTAAGCTCAGGCAGCAGGCGGTAGCGAACCGATTAGGCAGAGGATAGGTCATGACGGGGATAAAGGTAAGGCCCGTAGCGCCCACCTCACCGGAGTGGGGGAGGGTGCTACGGGCCTCAATAGTTTAATGGAGAAGCGATGCTGGGAACGCGGGTTGGGCCTACCGGCTGCCGGTGACCGTGGACGAAGGCAGCGTGGGGTTTTCTACCGTGCCACCCGAGAGCAGCAACGGCCGCAAGCGGGCCGTGGCCGTGTCGAGCTGCGGCCGAATCTGGGCCATGGCGCCGCGTAGGGCAATAACGTCGGCCAGGCGGGGGGCAGTGGTTTGCGAGTACCCGTGGTACATGGCCACTTTCACTGCCGAGGTGCCGTTGCCCACGTACGAACCCAATAAGTTGCCGGCGGCGTCGCTCACCTGCACTTCAGCCTGGAGGGTGGTTTTATACCATTCTAGTGGGATGCCGATGACGGCCGGTACCAGAAACGTCAAAACCTGCAGGCCCTGCAAGCCACGGCCCGTGCGGATGGTGCGTACCTTCTTCACCACCAGTTTGGCGTAGCCAAACGTCGCCGTATCGGTGGGCTCGGTGAGGTTCACGCGGCATTCCTGTTGAAACAGTTTGAGGGGGTCTTCGGGCAGGGCGCCATCATTCATGGCCAACGGGCCCTGGTCGGCCAGAATTTCCAGTGCCGGTAACCTAGTGGAGATGGCTGCCGAAGGGGGACCTTTCATCATGGACTTTACTGACACGCAGGCTGGTGCCATCAGCAAGGCCGGGGCAAAAGCCAAAAAGGCGAGTAAACGAGTAAGTTTCATAGATGTAAGTTAATAGTAATGAGGGAAAAAGAAAATAAAATGTCCAAAAGATGCCAAAATCTTTATTCTTCTGTAGAAGCAGGGGCTAAGTTAGCCCGGCAAGTTGGCACACAGCCTATTTTTCGGCAAAGTGCATGAAATTACCCGTGCCCGGAATCAGCAGTCTAGGTACTTCGACTGGCTTACCAAATGATGGGGAGGCGCTATTTAATGCGCGCTACTGGCCAACTGTTCGGTTTCCACTTCCGTGGGGTCGGGGCCTTGGTAGTCGTCGATAAATTCGCCTTCCCAGCGGGCCACCACCGCCGAAGCCAGGCAGTTGCCCAGCACATTCACCGCCGTCCGGGCCATGTCCATCAGGGCATCAATGCCCAGAATAATGAACACCGGCCAAGAGGGGAGGTTGAACGAAGCAACGGTGGCCAGCAGGATTACCAGCGAGGCCCGCGGCACGCCCGCCACTCCTTTGCTGGTCAGCATCAGGGTGAAAACCATGAGCAACTGCTGCCCAAACGTGAAGGGCACGCCGGCCGCCTGGGCCACAAACACAGCGGCCAAGGACAGGTAAAGCGTGGTGCCATCTAGGTTGAACGAGTAGCCTGTAGGCATTACGAAGGCCACAATGCGGCGCGGCACGCCAATGGATTCCATAGCTTCCATGGCCCGCGGCAGGGCGGCTTCCGAGGACGTCGTCGCAAACGCAATGCTCACCGGCTCGGCTACGGCGGCCAGGAAGCGGCGCAGGGGAATGCGGGCAAGCAACGCCACGGGCAACAGGACGATGATGGCAAAAGCAATGAGGGCCCCGTAGAGTGTGAGGAGCAGTTGCAAGGCATTAAACAAGGGCGCAAAGCCCATTTTACCCACGGTATAGGCCAAGGCCCCGCCAACTCCTAAAGGCGCAAAAAACATCACCACGTTGGTGAACTTGAACATAACCTCCGACAGGCTTTCGCAGAACTCCAGCATCACGCGGCGGGGGCGTTCGGGCGTGAGGGCCAAGCCAATGGCAAACAAAATAGCAAATATTACCACCTGCAACACCTGGCCTTCGGCCACGGATTTGGCGATGTTTTCGGGGAAAATGTGCAGGATGATATCAGCTGCCGTTTGCGGAGCCACCGAGGCGAGTTTTTCCTCCTTCACACCGGCTTGGCTGATGCCCACGCCCGCTTTGGTGAGATTGATGGCCGCCAGGCCAATAAACAGCGCAAACGTGGTAACGATTTCGAAGTAAATAAGGGCCTTGAGGCCCATGCGGCCGACCTGTTTCAGGTTGGCATGGCCGGCAATGCCAACCACCAGCGTGGCAAAAACCAAGGGCGCAATGATGGTTTTTACCAACCGTAGAAAGGCATCACTCAGTACTTTGAAGTTCATGGCGACGTCGGGGGCGTCGTGCCCCAGCTCGATGCCCACGAGCATGCTGTACACAATCCAGAGCGTGAGGGAGCGCCGCGGGGCCACTACCGCGGCCAGCACCGCCAAGGCCAGCCACCGGGCCGCAACGGGAACGTATTCGGGTAGTGCTACTAAACCCTTAGCGTTCAATACGGTGAGAACGAGGGCAATCAGTACGAAGACAACTGCAACGAGGAATAAACGAGATTTCGTCATGCAACTAAAAAGGCCGTGGTATGGAATGAGGCCATAAAGAACGGCATTATCCGGCCAGCAACCCGGTACTCGGCTGGGCTTGCCCGGCAGAGACTATAAAAAATGCCCCGAAACCGACCGGCACGGGGCATTCTTACAAGAAATTGGGAATGCCTGACCTGGCGGGCTATGCGGTTGTCCGGCTTTGTTGTTAGCTGTTGATGTTTGAAAAATCGGCCAGTACGGCCGACTTGCTCGGCCATTCCCCAGGCTCTGACGTAGGCGGTTCAACATTTGGCCGCATCTTCAATACCGCCTTTTACGGTCTCACCCCTCGTGCCCATGCCCAGCTGGACCCTGACTTCGCACACGCTGCACCTGAATTACGTCTGGAAAATATCCCGCAATTCGTCTGCTACCAAAACCAACCTGCTGCTGCGCGTGAGCGGCAATGGCCACAGCGGCACCGGCGAGGCCGCGCCCAATGTGCGCTACGCAGAATCGCCGGAACTGCTCCAGGTCCAGTTCGACACCTTGCAAGCCCACGGGTTGTCGGCCATTGTTTCCCTGCCCGAGCTGGATGCTTTGCTGGCCGCGCAGCCCGTGGCGCACGCCTTGAGCTTTGCCTTGGAGGCGGCGCTAGTACAGTGGCTGGCCGCCTGTGCTCACCAGCCGGCTTGGCAGTGGCTGGGCTTGCCACCGCCCGCCCGCAGCGTGCCCACGGCCTTTACCCTGCCCATCATGGCACCGGGAGAAGTTGCGGACTTTCTGCGCCAGCAGCGGGCCGCACGGTTTCAATTGCTCAAAATCAAAGTCAACCAAGCCGAAGGCCTCGACTTGCTGAAAGCCGTGGCCCAGGCCCTGCCCGGCCATGCGTTGCTGGTGGATGGCAACGAGGCGTGGCCCGATGCGGACAGTGTGTTGCGGTTTCTGGAACAGGCCGCCACCGTGCCCGGCCTGCACCTGAAACTATTGGAGCAGCCCTTGCCCGCGGCCCACGCCGATGACTACCGCTACCTGCGTCCCCGCAGCGCGGTGCCGTTGCTGGCCGATGAATCGGTGACGGACGCGGCCGATTTTGCGGACATCGCCCAGCAGTTCCACGGCGTGAACGTGAAGCTGATGAAGGCCGGCGGCTTCCGCCGCGGCATTGCGCTGCTGTGGCAAACCCGGGCCCACGGGCTCATCCCGATGCTGGGCTGCATGGTGGAGTCGAGCGTGGGCATCGCGGCCGCCATGCACGTCAGCGCGCTGGCCGACGTGCACGACCTCGACGGCTTCCTTATTGTGAAAGACGAACCGTTTGGGCTGGTGGGGGAGGAAGCGGGGCAGGTGTCGCTGCGTAACGGCTAGCCGTCTTACTTCGGGGCGTTTAGTTTGATGTTCACCTGCTCCAGTTGGTCGTCGATGGCTTTGGTATCGGGCGTGTCGGTGCGGCCCTGGCTCAGCAGGTTGACTTTCTGGGTGAGAAGGTCAATTTTTTGATTGAGCAGCGATACTTGCATGGCCGGGTCGGAAAACCCTTGGCCGCGTTGGATGTAGGTATCAAACTTGCCGTCGGTACCGATGGGCCTTTTGCCCTGAGCGGCCGCCGCGCTGCCGGGCGTGGCAAACACGACGCCGCCGTCGGCGCGCACGTAGTCGCCTTCGCGCAGGGTGAGCTTTTTGCCAGTCGGGTTAATCTTATCAGCCGGCATCTCCACGATGCCGTTTTTGTAGTTGATTTTCACGCCGCTGGCGAGTTTGACGTTTTTCGTCAAGGGCGTAATCTTGGTGCCGTCGCGGCGCACCACCTCCCCATCTTTAAACACGAATTGGGTGCGGGCGGTGGTTTGCACGGGGAAGCCGCCGTCTTGGGCAGCCGCGAAGCGAGGGGCCGAAGCTAGGCAGCCAGCGGCAAGCAGAATGAAAAGAAAACGAGGCATGGGAATGGAATGGTTGTTGAGTTTGTGAGGATACGTCTTTTTGCTGATTAGGTAAACATTGCGGTCTCCTGACAAAATTATTATTTAAAAATCCGGGAACAATGTTGCAACATTAAATGTACCTACATAAATTTGCATCCGATTCCACTATCAGCCATGCGTATCGAAGACGAAATCAAACAGCCGCTGTTTCAGGACGAGCACCAGAAAGCGCATATCAATCTGGTGTACACGGCCGGGTGGTTGCAGTTGCGCCAAGCCATTGCTTTCAAGCCGTTTGGTCTGACTTTGCCCCAGTTTAACATCTTGCGGATTCTGCGCGGCCAACACCCGCTGCCCGCCACGGTGGCCTTGCTCATCGACCGCATGCTGGACAAGACCAGCAACGCCTCGCGCATTGTGGACCGGCTGGAAGAGAAAGCGCTGGTGACGCGCACCGTGTGCCCGGCCAACCGCCGTGCCGTCGATATCCGCATCACCCAAGCCGGCATGGATTTGCTAAACCGCATTGAAGAAGCCGGCATTGCAAGGTGCCACGGCATGAGCCTCCTCAGTGCGGAGGAAGCCCACCAATTGAATACCCTGCTCGACAAGATTCGAGACGAAGACTAACCGCATTTTTCCTGTGGCCCGGGGGCGCCGCTGTGCGATTCCCGCCGTCCGCCTTTTTTAAATTAACCGATTACCTTTTTTCAAATTCCTTTTTCAGATGAAAAAATTCCTGTTGCCCGCCCTGTTTGCCGTTGCCGTATTGGGCACTGCTCCTGCTGCTTCGGCACAAAAAATGAATAGCACCAAGATGGCGACCAACGCGCCCGCCTTCAAGTTGCAGCCGCAGCTGAGCACCCTGGGCTGGGAGGGCAAAGCCGTAACCCACGGCCACAACGGCACGATGAACTTCTCCAACGGCGAGCTGCTGGTGAAAGGCAACGCCATTGTGGGCGGCACCGTGACCGTGGACATGAAGTCGATGAAAGCCACTGACATCGCCGATGCGGAGAGCCAGGGCAAGTTTGTCGGCCACATGAGCAGCGACGACTTCTTCGGCGTGGAGAAAAACCCCACTTCGACCTTCAAAATCGTGAGCGTAGCCCCCATCAAAGGCGCCGCCAAGGATGCCAACAACGCCACCATCACCGGCGACATGACCATTAAAGGCGTTACGCAGCGCCTTTCCTTCCCCGCTAAAGTAGGTGTGAAGGATGGGGTGGCCGCCGCTACCGGCAAAATGACCATCGACCGCACCAAGTTTGGCCTGAAGTACGGCTCGAAGTCGTTCTTCGAGAGCATCGGCGACAAAGCCATCTACGACAACTTCGACCTGACTTTCAACGTGATTGCCAAGAAGTCGTAATGACGCTACCGGTCGGCCTGGCTAATTATTGCTAGGTGAATCACTGCGTTATGCAAACAAAAAAGCCCGCCAGTATTGGCGGGCTTTTTTTATTCCGGCACGGCGAAGCTTCTGGGAAGCTCGAACTTGAGGTGGCGGCTTTTGCTGCGGTTGTGCAGCTCGGCCAGCACCTCGTCCAGCGCCGGCTTGTATTCCACCCACAGGTCTTCGTGCAGGCTTTTTAGAATCAGGGCAGGAAGCCGGGCAGCCAGCCGGGCCGTGGCGTTGAAAAAGCCGTCGTACACACTGTCAAATTGACCCGAGTAGTTATCGAGGCACAGCCGCAGAATGTATAGAAGCAAGTCGATTTCCAACTGCTTGCTTTTAGTGATGCGCCGGGCACGCGCGGCTTCCTGCACACTGGCCCGCAGGGCCTTCACAAGGCTGCGGTTGAGCAAGCGGCCGGACACGGCCAGGTTAAACGTTTCGTGAATACGGTCGGCCGCTTCTTCTTGAATCTGCGCCAGCGTAACGTCCGCAAGCAGCTCATACCGAAAGGTTTCATACAATTCAGCGTCACGCCTGACGGCCCGCAGCAGCAAAGCTTCCTTCTCGCTTTCGGGAAGGCGCTTGAGAACTTTTTTAAAATCAGAGGAGGGAACAGGCATTAGTGGTGATTAGTGAAGAAATATCATTAAATATTTATGTGGCTGGAAAGCATCA
This sequence comes from Hymenobacter jeongseonensis, assembly GCF_015694725.1. Taxonomy (GTDB): domain Bacteria; phylum Bacteroidota; class Bacteroidia; order Cytophagales; family Hymenobacteraceae; genus Hymenobacter; species Hymenobacter jeongseonensis. Next base: position 215,643 of record NZ_JADQDQ010000004.1, read on the forward strand.
ATTTCAGATTTGCTATACACGAGTTATACATGATTTGTGGATAAAAAAACATCAACATTATTAGTTAAAATGGTAGATAAAATATTATTTAGTGATAAAATTTATTTGTTTAATTAAAAAAGCTCGGCCATTTGTATCCCCTTCTTCCCACTCTCCAGCCATATATTTATGAAGCTCATCTCCTATCTAATGCACCCCCTTGGGGCAGCCTTTTTCTTGTCATTGGCCGCTGCGCCCGCGCTGAAGGCCCAAACCGGAATTGGGACACGTAGTCCTCATGCCTCGGCGGTACTTGACATTACAAGTACAAACAAGGGCATGCTGCTTCCCCGGGTGGCCCTGAAATCTACCAGTGATGCCATCACGATTCCCAATCCGGCGAATTCCTTGCTGGTTTACAACACGAATTCCCCAAATCCGGCCAACCCATTGATTCCTGCACCGGGTATTTACTATAATTCCGGTTCCGGTACCAGTCCGAACTGGGTGCGGTTTGTGAGCACCTCCGCTGCAGTGGGCCTGGAGTTTTGGGGCACCACGGGCAATTCAGTTACTGCCGACAATTATCTGGGGACTAATAATAATGCGGATTTGGTTTTTAAAGTCAACAGTCTTGAGCGTTTTATAATACGCCCCAATGGCACTTCTCACTTAACGTCTGATTTTGAAGTCACTGGGAAAACTACCTTGGCCGGCGACGTAAAAGTGACGGCCCAAGCCCATACGACCTTGCGCGATACGGATGTTGGGCTTTCAAGTGCACACGCATTATTGCAAATTTTTGGAGATGCTACAGTAACGGGTACAAAAACAGGGAATGTTACTAAGCCTGGCAGCCTCACCGTTACTGGTGCCACAACTCTAAATGGTGTTTTGGGAGTAACTGGCCTCGCGACGCTGGCTTCGGCGAAGGTGACAAGCCTGGGGCTCACGAACGGGGGCAACCGAGTGGTAGTGGCCGCGTCTGATGGCACGCTCTCGGCCACGGCGGCGATGCCGGGCAGCAACAACGAATTCATTCTCAACCAGACCGGGATTCAAACCGCCAATTTCAATGTCAGCGGCACGGGCCGGGTGGGCGGCGCGCTGACGGTAGGTGGCGCGCTGAACGCAACCCAGGGCACCACAACGCTGGCAACGCTGGTGGCTGGTCCCGCCACATTGTCGGGCACTACCACGCTGCCTGGCCTACCAGGCACCGGTATCCGGTACGTGACGGTGAATGGCACCAACCAGCTTGGGGCTATTACGCCGCCTGTTATTCCCACCACTGCCGACTTCATCAGCAATTCGACGGGGCTGCAAACCGGGGCCAATTTCAACGTGGGCGGCACGGGCCGGGTGGGCGGCACCCTGACCGTCGTCGGCAACTCGTCCTTGAGCACGCTGGGTACCTCGGGCCTGGCCACGCTGAACTCGGCCAGCGTGACGGGCAACCTCACCGCCCTAACCACGACGCTGGGCGGCCCTGCCGGCGCCGGCCTGACAACCGTGACCGGTGCGCTGGGAGTGAATGGGCAAACCACACTGGCCTCGGCAAAAGTTACCAACATGGGTGGTGTAGGCAGCCGGGTGGTAGTGGCGGCGCCCGATGGCACGCTCTCGGCTACGGCGGCGCTGCCGGGCAGTAACAATGAATTCATCCTGAATCAGACCGGTGCGGGCATACAAGCCGCCAATTTTAATGTGAGCGGAACGGGCCGGGTGGGCGGGAAGCTCACTGTAAATAACGATGCAGCCATAACTGGAAATAGTACGTTAGGAGGCACCCTGAACGTAACCGGAGCAACCACGCTGGGAACCTTAGTGGCCGGTCCGGCAACCCTATCCGGTTTAACGACCCTTTCTGGTTTAACTGGAGCAAGTACTCGGTACGTGACTGTAAATGGGGCCGGGCAGCTAGATGCCATAACCCCGCCTATTATCCCCACCGCGGCCAACTACATCAGCAATTCTTCAAGTCTGCAAACGGGGGCCAACTTCAATGTGGGCGGGACAGGCCAAGTAGGCGGTACACTGACGGTAGGTGGCAACGCGGCCCTGAGCACGCTGAGCACCTCAGGCCTAGCCACGCTGAATTCGGCCACCGTGTCGGGCACGCTGGGAGTGACCGGGCAAACCACACTGGCTGGTCTCTCGGCCGGCACTACCACCCTCGGCGCGCTTAGCGCGGGGGCTACTACCCTGGGAAGCACCTTAGCCGTTACTGGGGCGACCACGCTCAATAATCAGCTTGTTGTAACGGGCACCACCAATCTGGCTGCCGTAAACACTACTAGTTTGGCTACCCTGAGTAGTGCGAGGGTAACGAATTTGGGCGGCTCCGGCCCTCAATTAGTGGTCACGGACAACGACGGCAACCTCAGCACGGAGAACATTTCGGGCCTGAACACTGTCATTCGGAACCAGAATGCAACCGAGCAGGTGGCTACCTTTAATATTGGTGGGTCAGGCCGGGTGGGCGGTGTGTTGACGGTGGCCGGTAACTCGGTGCTGAGTACGCTGAACACCTCGGGCCTGGCCACGCTGAACTCGGCCACGGTCACCAACGCCCTCACGGCGGGAGCCACCACGCTGGCCTCGGCCAAAGTGACGAACTTGGGTGAAATGGGCGGGGGCAGCCGGGTGGTGGTCGCCTCGCAGGATGGTACACTCTCGGCCACATCGGCCCTGCCGGGCAGCAATGGCGAGTTCATTGGCAATTCGGGCACGTCTTCAAGCCCAGCTTTCGACATCAACGGCGAAGGCAAAATGGGGACTTTAGCGGTGACTGGGAGCGCTGCCATCAATTCCAACTTGGCCGTTGCAGGCACCAGCACACTAACTGACAACGTTGGCATCGGCACCGCAGCGGGCGCTGAGCAGCTGACGGTCGGAGGTAACATCGTGCCCTCTGCCAACATCACCCATGGCTTGGGTACCGATTTAGCGCGTTGGAATAGCGTGTATGCCAATAACGTATATGCTAACACTGTATTCACTTCCGACGGCACTGTGCAAACGTCCGATGCTCGCCTGAAGACCAACGTTTCGGGCCTGGGCTACGGCATGCACACGGTGATGGCTCTGCGCCCGGTGCGCTACGCCTGGAAGAAAACCCCCTCGCAAACCAACAAAATCGGCTTCATTGCCCAGGAGGTGCAGCAGCTAGTACCCGAAGTGGTAGCGGTGGGCAAGGATGCTAACCAGACCCTAGGCGTTAACTACGCCGAACTGGTGCCGGTGCTGGTGAAAGCCCTGCAGGAGCAGCAAGCCCAACTAGACACCATGCGCGGCCGGGCCGAGAAAGCCGAAGCCGCCGTGCAGTCGTTCGAGGCGCGCCTGCGGGCGCTGGAAGCCGGCAATTCGGCGCAGGCCACAGTGCAAGGACAGCGTTAAAACTCTCACCCTTTAGCGCTTATCAAGATGGTCAATTTTGATGTTTTGCGACTTGGTCGCCTGGCGGCAAGCTTGTGGCTAGGAGGGCTGGGATGGGCTTCGGCCGTTCAGGCTCAAACACTTTACAACGGGGTCGGCGCTGTGCTAGCCGTTACCGACTCGGTACTGTACGTGCGCGGACCCAGCGCCACCGGCCCGGGCGTAGCGTTTGAAAATGCGGGCGAGTTCGACCAGACGGCGTCGGCAGCGGCCCGCCCCCGGCTCTTTCTTGACGAAGGCGACCTGCTCAATACCGGCACGTGGGTGCAAGGCATGGGCACCGTCGTTTTCAACGGCGCCAGCGGCACGACCCGCAACCTGACCCTTGGCACTGCGACCCTGCACAAACTGCGCATCGACAACCCCGCCGTCGGCAACGACCCCGGCGGAGTAGTGCTGGGCTCTAACGGCAGCGTAGACGGGGTTGTGCATTTTGCAAATGGCCACCTGTATACGACCGGTTTGCTTCACCTTCGCCTCTCAGCTACCGCCCGGGTTTTTGGCGAAAAAGATGAATCTTATGTAAGAGGGTGCCTGGTGCAGAAAAAAACATTGCCAGGTGGCAGTGCCGCAATTGATTTTGGCAACATGGGCTTTCTCGTTAACCCCCAAAACCAAAGCTTTACCCTGGAGGTGGAGCGCCGCACGGGCCTGCTGATGCCAAACTTTTCGTACGGCCAAAACACCGACCCGCAACTGTCCTCAAACCACGGCATCGACCGCATCTGGAAGTTGACCACGGACGACGCCCCATCCGGCCCGGTGACGCTGACCTTGGCGTGGCTGCCCGACAACGACCACGGGTTGAATTTCAATGGCACTACCCGTGCCCAGGTTTGGCGCAGCGTCAACGGAGGGGCTAGCTGGGTCCGGCAGGGCTCGTCTCAACTCATAAACGAACGCTCCATTACGGTCAGTACCACGCTGGTTTCGGATGCACTGTACACGGTGAGCACCACGGCCGTGCCGCTGCCGGTGGTACTCACCTCGTTTTCGGCCACGGCCCGCGCATTGGATGCCGTGCTGAAATGGAGTACCGCCTCGGAAAGCAACAGCGCCTGGTTTGTAATAGAACGCTCGCCCGACGGCCGGAGCTGGGTGGAGGTGGGCCGGCAAGCCGCGGCCGGCAATAGCAGCGCCGCACTTTCTTACAGCGCCACCGACCCCGGCGCGGGCCGCCAAGCCCCGGCTTTTTATTATCGGTTGCGGCAGCTCGATAGGGATGGTACCGCCAATTACAGCGGCGTGCAGCACGTTGAGTTCCGCAAAAACCTGGTTTTTGCGGTCGAAGCCTTCCCGGTGCCCATGCAGGCCTTCCTGACTTTGGACGTTGTGATGCCCGCGGCCGGCCCCTTGCAAATCGAACTTTTCGACATGACGGGCCGCTTGGTCATCAGCCAGAAAGTGACCGCGCCGATGGGCAGCAGCCGCTACCAGGTCGATGTGCGGGCGCTGGCCTCTGGCAGCTACACCCTGCGTACCGTGCAAGGCGGCCGGCAGATATCCCGTCGGCTGCTGCGGGAGTGACGCGAATGCCTTGCCACCGGCACGCTGGCCCACGGGCTGGAGTGACGGCGGGATTTCTGTAGTGCTCCGCTTTCCTGTGAGGGAAGGCGGAGCACTGCATTTGCAAAACCTCGGTTTTTCGCGAAACGAATTGGCGCGACCAGGGGTTAATACAAGCTGACCCAAGCGGCCATTTCTGCGTAAATTTGCCTTATGAACACCCGCCCGCAAATTGATTATGACGAGGAGGTACTGCTGCTCGAAGAGGAAGTCGAGCTACGCAACCTCGTCGTGTATAACGACGAGGTCAACACCTTCGACCACGTCATCAAAACCCTGATTGACGTGTGCGGCCACCAGCCCGAACAGGCCGAGCAATGCACGCTGCTCATTCATTACAAAGGCAAGTGCGCCGTTAAAATCGGGACTTACGAGGAATTGGAGCCGCTTTGTACCGCCATCCACGACCGCGGCATTTCGGCCGATGTCGTTTAAATAAAACGTTCATAAAAAGAACGTCATGCTGAGCGCAGCCGAAGCATCTCGCGTGCAATTGTAACTAAATCGTTCACCGATGCTAGCGAGATGCTTCGGCTGCGCTCAGCATGACATTAGCCCGAATGGAGTTTCCTTCTAAACTAATTGAAAACGCCGTGGGCGAACTGGCCCGGCTGCCCGGCATTGGTCGGAAAACGGCGCTGCGCCTGGCCTTGCACCTGCTCAAAGCCGAAATGGACACCACCGCGTCGCTCGCCGAAGCCTTGGCTAAGATGCGTTTCGAAATCACCTATTGCCGCACCTGCCACAGCATTTCCGATGCCGAGGAGTGCGACATCTGCGCCAACAAGCTCCGCGACCACAGCCTGGTTTGCGTCGTGTCGGACGTGCGCGACGTCATTGCCATCGAAAACACCGGCCAGTACAAAGGCGTGTACCACGTCCTTGGCGGCGTTATTTCGCCCATCGAAGGCGTTGGTCCTTCCGATTTGCACATCGATTCGTTGGTGTCCCGCACGGGCACCGAGGACTCGGAAATCCGCGAAGTCATCCTGGCCATCAGCCCCACCATGGAAGGCGATACCACCGCTTTCTACCTCTCGCGCCGGCTGCGCGACTTGCCCAACGTGCACATCAGCACCATCGCCCGCGGCATTCCGATGGGCGGCGAATTGGAATACGCCGATGAAATTACCCTGGGCCGCAGCATTGTAGACCGCTTGCGGCAGGCCCGGTAGTAGCCCGTTAGCTGCTTGCATATATTTTTTCTGATACGATAAAAGCCTCGGTGCCGATAGCGCCGGGGCTTTTTTGCGTTCAACCGGATGGTCTTCCTGCTAGCCAACGGGGGTTGCCGGAAAAGATGGCGGCTTAGCGCTCGCAATGGCGGCGAAGCCCGTAATTTCGCCCGCTGTGGTGAAGCTCTCCGTCGTTATTGTCAATTACAACGTCTGCTATTTTCTAGAGCAGACGCTGCTTTCCGTTCGGCGGGCGGTAGAGAAACTGGGGCAGCCGGTGGAAGTGTTTGTGGTCGACAACAATTCGGTTGATGGCTCCGTGGCCATGGTAAAAGCCCGTTTCCCCGAGGCGGTACTGATTGCCAACCGCGACAACCCCGGCTTCTCCAAAGCCAACAACCAGGCCCTGCGGCGCGCCACCGGCCAGTATCAGCTCCTGCTGAACCCCGACACCGTGGTGGAAGAGGACACCTTCCGGGCCTGCTGCGAGTTCATGGACGCGCACCCCGACTGCGGCGGCCTGGGCGTGAAAATGCTCGACGGCCAGGGCCAGTTTCTGCCCGAAAGCAAGCGGGGGCTGCCCACGCCGGCGGTGGCTTTCTACAAAATGTTCGGCCTGGCAAAGCTTATGCCCAGGTCGCGCACGTTCGGCCGCTACCACCTTGGCTTTCTGAGCCCCGACGAAACCCACGAAATTGAAGTGCTCAGCGGCGCTTTTATGCTGCTGCGCAAGGCCGCGCTCGACAAAGTGGGCTTGCTTGACGAAGACTACTTCATGTACGGCGAGGACATTGACCTCTCGTATCGCCTCACGCAAGGCGGCTGGAAAAACTACTATTTCCCCGGCACCCGCATCATTCACTACAAGGGCGAGAGCACCAAGCGCACGAGCGTGAACTTCGTGTTCGTGTTCTACCGGGCCATGGTGATTTTTGCCCGGAAGCATTTTGCGCCGGGCCGGGCGGGCCTGTTTTCGTTGCTCATAAATGCCGCCATCTGGCTGCGGGCCGGCGCGGCGGTGCTAGAGCGGCTGGCCGTGCGGGCCGCGCCGCTGCTGCTCGATGCCGGCTTGATTTGGGTGGGCATGTATTTCCTGAAATCGTATTGGGAGAACAACCACAAGTTTGTGCCGGGCGCTTACCCGCCGCAGTACATGATGGTGGCGGTGCCGGCCTATATCCTCGTCTGGCTCACTTCCGCTTACCTAAGCGGAGCCTACGACCCGCCCGTGAAAACCTCGCGGGTGGTGCGCGGCATCTTCGTGGGCACGCTGCTGATTTCGGCAGCTTCCAATTTTCTGGACGCCTGGCGCTTTTCCAAAGCCCTGATTATTCTGGGCGGCGCCTGGGCCGTGGCCGCCGTGGTGGGGCGGCAGTTGCTGGCGCACTTCATCAAGTACCGCGACTTTCGCCTGAGCGAGCACCGCCAGAAAAACATTGCCATCGTGGGTTCCGGCACCGAAAGCCGCCGGGTGCACCGCCTGCTGGAAGCCGCGGGCGTGAAGGCGCGGGTAATTGGCTACGTAGAAACGGCGACGGACACCGAACTTTCCGCCCCAGCGGAGGTTTCGGCTTCTGCCTCCCTCAGCCAGGCCGTAACGGATTCACAAATGGAACCACTCGGCGAGCTGCATCAACTAGCCGACATCATCCGCCTGTATGCGCTGGACGAGCTGATTTTTTGCGGCAAAGACCTGCCCGCCAGCCAAATCATCGCCCTCATGCTCAGCTTGCCCGCGGCCCCACCGGTGGCGTATAAAATCCTGCCCGAAGACAGCCAGTACATCATCGGCAGCAGCAGCAAGGACACGCCCGGCGACTATTATACCCTCGACATCGCCCTGAACCTCTACCAGCCCCGGCAGGCCCGGGCCAAGCGGCTGTTGGACGTGCTGAGCAGTGTTGCGCTGCTGCTGCTTTCGCCTTTCATCGGCTGGTTTCAAACCCGAAAAGCCGGCTTTCTGAGCAATTGTTTGGCGGTGCTGGTCGGAAACCGTACCTGGGTCGGGTTGCGGCACACGGCCGATACCGCCCGGGCCGTGCCCGCCGTGCTGTCGCCAGCCGATGCCGCCCAAACGGCCGCCCCCCTGAACGAAGTGACCCGGCGCCGCTTGGAACTCCTTTATGCCAAAGACTACGAGCCCGGCATGGATTTGAACGTACTTTGGCGCTGCTGGCGGCGGCTGGGGGAATAGCGCAAGCCCACGCGCCTGTTCGCACGACTCCCGTAGCTTTGCACCCCATTCCCACCTCTGCAACTTATGCCTGATTCCGGCACCATCGCCCCCGTTTCGCCGCTCTCCAACCGCTTGCTGGCCATGAACGAGTCGGCCACCATTGCCATGGCCAAAAAGAGCCGGGAGCTCATGGCCAAGGGCTTCGACGTCATCAACCTGAGCTTTGGCGAGCCCGACTTTCAAACCCCGCAGTACATCAAGGACGCTGCCAAGCAGGCGCTCGACGACGGCTACACGTTCTACACGCCCGTACCCGGTATTCCGGAGCTGCGGCAGGCCATCTGCGACAAGTTCAAGCGCGATAACCAACTGGAGTACTTGCCCAACCAGATTGTGGTGAGCACCGGCGCCAAGCAGGCCCTGGCCAATGCCGTGATGAGCCTAGTGAATCCCGGCGATGAAGTCATCGTGTTTTCGCCGTATTGGGTGAGCTACGAAGAGATGGTGAAGCTGGCCGAGGGCACCACCGTGACGCTGGCCGGCAGCCTCGAAAACGACTACAAAGTGACGGCCGCGCAACTAGAAGCCGCCATTACGGAGCGCACTAAGCTCATCATGTATTCTTCGCCCTGCAACCCCACGGGCTCGGTTTTCACCCGCGAGGAGCTAGGTGCCATTGCCGCCGTGCTGGCGAGGCACCCGCAGGTGTACGCACTGGCCGATGAGATTTACGAGTATATCAATTTTGTGGGGGAGCACGTGAGCCTGGCCCAATTTCCGGAAGTGAAGGACCGGGTGATTACCGTGAACGGCTTCTCGAAAGGCTACGCCATGACGGGCTGGCGCCTGGGCTACCTAGCTGCCCGCCAGGATATTGCCTCGGCCTGTGAGAAAATGCAGAGCCAGATTACGTCGGGCACTTGCTCCATTACCCAGCGGGCGGGCCTGGCAGCGCTGCGCGGGGGGCGCAGTTCGGCCGATGAAATGGTAGAGGCTTACCGCCGCCGCCGCGACTTGGTGCTGGAGATTGTGCGCGATATCCCGGGCTTTAAGACGCCTACGCCGAGCGGCGCGTTCTACATTTTTCCGGAAGTATCGGCCTATTTTGGCCGTACGACCCCTGATGGCAGCACCATCAATACTTCCATGGACCTGGCCATGTACCTGCTCAACGACGCGCTGGTGTCGGCCGTGTCCGGCGAGGCTTTTGGCGCGCCGGACTGCATGCGCTTCAGCACCGCCGCGGCCGATGACAAGCTGGTAGAAGCTTTCCGGCGCGTGAAAGTCAGTCTGGCCAAGCTGTAGCGTAAACGCTGCGAGCCCGCGCCTGAACCACTCTCGCCACGCGCGGATTCGAATAGTCCACGCTACAAGCTGCACCGTTTTACCTTTGCGGCCTCTTTACGCTGCCCAATGCCTGTCGATTCCCTGCAAACGCTGTTCGAAAACTTTAATAACCTGCGCGTCCTCATCATTGGGGATGTAATGGTGGATGCCTACGTGTGGGGCCGCTCGACGCGGCTCTCGCCCGAAGCCCCGGTGCCCATCGTGCACGTGGCCCGCACCGAGCAGCGCCTCGGCGGGGCCGCCAACGTGGCCCTGAACGTGCAGGCCCTCGGCGCTACGCCGCTGCTCTGCGCCGTGATTGGCACCGACGCCGGGGGCGACCAGTTGCTGCAGTTGCTGCAGGAGCGGCAGTTGTCGTCGGCGGGTATTATCCGCAGCGCACACCGGCCCACCACGGTCAAGCAGCGCATTCTGGCCCACGGCCAGCAGCTGCTGCGCATCGATTCGGAGATTGAAACGGATATAAACGCCGAAGAGCGCACCCAATTGCTAGCCGCTTACGACGACCTGCTCACCCGGGCCGATGTGGTGATTTTCGAGGATTACGACAAAGGCGTGCTGAACGAGGCCATTATTGCCGAGTGCATTGCGCGGGCCCGGCAGCGCGGCATTCCGACCGTGGTCGACCCCAAAAAGAAGAACTTTCTAGCCTACCGCTATTGCACGCTCTTCAAGCCCAACCTAAAAGAGTTGCGCGAGGGACTGAAATTAGAATTCGGCGACCCAAACTCCGACCGACCTGGTTTTGAAGCGGCCGTGACGCGACTACACGAGGTACTGGAACCCGAAACGGTACTTGTCACCCTCTCGGAATATGGCGTATTTGCCCAGCAAAACGGCACGAAAACATACTTGCCTGCCCACCTGCGCACCATTTCCGACGTGTCGGGCGCCGGCGATACCGTCATTAGCATTGCTGCGCTGTGCGTGGCGTTGGGCCAGTCGGCCGCTTTCACCGCAGCGCTGGCCAACCTGGGCGGCGGGCTGGTGTGCGAGCAAGTGGGCGTGGTACCAGTGGAGAAGCTGCTGCTGCTGCAGGAAGCGCAAGAAGCGGGGCTGAAGTAGCCGCAAGCATGTCTTCTCAATCATTATGGATTGGGAAAATCTAGCGCAACATTGGGTTAGCACCTAGTGCCAAACGAGCCAACTTATTGTGCCGATAGCAAGCAGCAAAAGGAAAACAACCAGAAAGAATTTTGCTTCAGCGGACCAAGGCTTTCGGCGTTCAGAAGAATTGGACGAGGCGCCCAGCAAGTCAAGTCCTTCTGGAGCAAATAGGCCAATCACCAAGAGCGGCACTATAAGGAGCAGCGCGCCCAGCCACTGCCATATTTGCGAGGAAGAAGTGGAGCGCTTGCCTGAGCCCATTTTGAGTAACAATTAGGCCTTCTTCAAAAACTCGGTTTTGAGCACCATGGTGCTGCCGCCGGCTCGTCCTTCAATTTCGGCAGGGCTGTTGGTGAGGCGAATGTTTTTGACCACCGTGCCGCGCTTGAGCGTCAGCGACGAGCCCTTCACCTTGAGGTCTTTGATGAGGGTAACCGAGTCGCCTTCGGCGAGCAGCGTGCCGTTGCTGTCTTTAACATCCATGAGCAGGGGAGGGGAATTTGATAATTCGGGAAACAGTACGTTTCCAGCTTAGCGGCGCGTGAGTATCAAATACGCCAGAAAAAATACCGGCGACAAGCTGCCAATTGAAATCAAAACCACCATGAAAGTTTCCACGCCCGTGCGTTCCGGTTTCTTCAGAAACCAGCGCCACATGAAAAGCAACAGGCCCAGTAGTAAGGCCAAGGTGAGGTAAAAGACGGGGCCGAATTGGGAAATCATACTCAACGATTATTGGAGTTACCCGCGCCACGCCTTCACCGTGTTCACAAATACGCGCACATTGTCGGGGTCAGTATCCGGGTACACGCCGTGGCCGAGGTTGGCGATGTGACGGCCCGTGCCGAAACGCCGGAGCATGGCCTCGGTAGCAGTTTTCACCTGCTCGCGGGTGCCGTAGAGAGCGCAGGGGTCGAGGTTGCCTTGCAGGGTTTTGTCGCCGGCTTGCAGGCGTACCTGGGCGGGGTCCTGGTTCCAGTCAAGTCCTATCGTGCGGCAGGAAGTGGCGGCGAAGTCCTCCACGGCCCACCAAGCACCTTTGGCAAACACCGTGACGGGCACCAGCGGCGCCAGTGCTTCGGTGATTTCTTTGATATAGCGGGTCGAAAACTCGCGGTAATGGTCGGGCGGCAAGATGCCGGCCCAAGAGTCAAACACCTGCACCACCTGCGCGCCCGCGGCCACCTGCGCCTTGAGGTAGGCAATGGTGGTGGCCGTGATTTTGGCCAGCAGCTGGTGGGCCAGCGCGGGCTCGCGGTAGAGCATGCCGCGGGCTTTCGAGAAGGTTTTGGAGCCGTGGCCTTCCACCATATAGGCCAGAATAGTCCAGGGCGCGCCGGCAAAGCCGATAAGCGGCACGCGGCCATTCAGGGCGCGCTTGGTAATGCGCAGCGCTTCGAGCACGTAGCCCAGTCCCTCTTCCGGGTCGGCAATGCGAAGCTTCTCCACGTCGGCGGCCGATTTGATGACGTTGGGGAACAACGGGCCGCGGGCTTCCACCATTTCGTAGGGCAGGCCCATGGCGTCGGGCACCACCAGAATGTCGGAGAAGATAATGGCCGCGTCCACATCCAGCGCATCAACGGGCTGAATGGTCACTTCAGCCGCCAGGGCGGGCGTTTCCACCAGCTCTTTGAAACCGGAGAGGCGAGCGCGCAGGGCGCGGTATTCGGGAAGGATGCGGCCGGCCTGGCGCATCAGCCACACGGGTGTGCGTTCGGTGGCTTCGCCGCGAGCGGCACGGAGGAAAAGGTCGTTTTTCAGCATAAGCGAGGGCAAAGGTACGCCGGCCGGCCCTGTGCTTTTCGTGCGATTGGAAAAGTAGGCGCCGGCAAAATTTCTCTGCCGGCGCCTACTCCGCCCAGGCCAATGTTAGCCAGCCCGGCGCTTTTCTTCCTCGGCTCCGCCACTGCGGCGGCGTGTGGGCGCCAGCTTGTCGTTGCCAAAGCGGTAGCTAAAAGCTAGCGTCACCACCCGCGAGTCGCGGCGCTGATAGAAGCGCTCCACGTAGTTGTCGTAGCTCGACACCACCCGGGCCGGCAGCGTGTAAAAGATGTCAGAAACGTTGAGTTTCAGGTTGCCCTTGCGGTCCCATAGGCTTTTCTGAATACCGGCGGTCACTTCCCCGTTCGGCCGCTGCACCAAAAAGCCGTACACCTGGCGCGACTCATACGTACCGTTCAGCTCCGTGCTCCAGCCCTTGCCGAACGTAAACGTGTGGTTCGAGCTCAGGCTCATCGTCACCCCGCCCCGGTTGAGGTTGGTGCCGGCCAGCTCGCCCGTGAAGCGGTTGTAATACAGCACCACGTTGTTGAAGGTCTTCCACCATTTGTTCACCTCCACCGGGGCCGTGAGGGTGAGGGCGTAATAATGCTGTTGGTCGAGGTTGCGCGTGGTCGAGAGCACCGTGTTATTCGCCGCCGGCTGCACCACCCCAATCAGTGGGTCGCTGGTGAGGCTGTAGGTGAGGCCCGCGCTGTACTTCTGCCGGAAGGTGTGGGTCAGCTCCAGGTTGTAGCTGGTTTGGGGCAGCAGCTCGGGGTTGCCGCTGCCAAACGTGGTTTTGTCAATGATTTCACGGAACGGGTTCAGCTGCCCATACGAGGGTCGGTCGATGCGCCGGCTCAAGGACATGGCCAACTCGTGGTTTTCACTCAGCGTGCGCTTGATGGCCGCGCTCGGAAACAACTGGAAGTAGTTGCGCGTGAAGTCCTGAAATTCCACTTCGCGGTCCTGCTTGCCCACAGCCCGCGTCTGCTCGCCGCGCAGGCCAAATTGCAACGTCAGCTTGGGCTGGCTGTAGTTCAGGTTGAAGTACCCTGCGTTGATGTTCTCATCGTAGCGGAAGCGGTTGGAGCGGTTCAGGTCCAGCTGCTCGTCGGTATAAAATTTCAGGTCATTATCGGCCGTTACCAAGCTGGCTTTGGCCCCCAGCTCCAGGCGCAGCTGCTTGCTGAGTGCCTGCACGTAGTCCACCTTGGCCGACTGGATAGTTAGCCGGGCCTGCTGGTCGCTGCTGTTGGCCTGGGTGGGCTCATCCGCGCTGAAGGTTTGCAGCAGCTGGTTGCGGTCGGTGCGGTATTGGGCGTAGTCAGCATCGGCCGTCAATTCGTGCGTCCCCAACGGGTTTTCGTACGTGTGCCGGAAGTTCACATTGCCCGCGCCATTCGCCGAGTGTCCGTTGCGGTAGTTGGTCGAATTGTAGGTCTGCACGCCCCCCACCAGGTCGCGCAGAATGGTCTGGTTGGTGCCATCGGCCATGTTGCGGTTGTCCACGCCGCTCACCACCGCGCCCAGTGTGGTGCGCTCCGACAGGTTGTAGTCGGCGCCCGCCCGCCAGCTGTGCGAGCGTTGCTGGTTCGGCAGCCGGTTGTCCTGGTCCGAGGTACCGCTCAGCTGCCGCCCATCGGCGTTGCCCAGCGTGTAAAAGTCGCGGTGAATGGTCAGCTGGGCCAAGCCCGACCGGTCGGCGTGGTTGTAGGTGCCGAACAGGTTCAAGTCCTTCCGGCGGTGGTTCAGGCTCAGCCCGCCCGTGTACTTGTTGTACTGGCTGCGGCCGTATCCCAGGTTCACCGAGCCGTTGGTGCCCAGGCGCTGGTCCTTTTTGAGATTGATGGCGATGATACCCGCGCCGCCCTGGGCGTCGTATTTGGCCGGCGGGTTGGTGATAAGTTCAATGCTTTTGAGTTGCTCCGCAGGCAGGGCCCGCAGGTACTCGGCCAGTTCGGTGCCGGTCATTGGCTGGCGCTTGCCGTCGATGAGGACCAGCACGCCCTGCCGGCCGCGCAGCGCCAGGTTGTCGCTGCCGTCCACGGTCACGCCCGGCGAGCGGCGCAACACATCCAGCGACGTATTGCCCGCCGCCAGCGTCGAGCCTTCCACGTTTACCACAATGCGGTCGGCTTCCCGCTCATAAAGCGGTTTTTGGCCCACCACCGTTACTTCCTTGAGGGCCGTGGCCGCGCTGGTAGCCAATGCCATTGCCGGCAGCTCCACGCTTTGCCCCGCCACTTCAAACGGCCGCGACCACTGCCGCACAAAACCCACTTGCGCGGCTGAAACGAGGTAACGCCCCGTAGCCGCCCGCTCAAACACAAACAGCCCCTTCACGTCGCTGAATTCCGTTTTCACCACCGAAGAATCGGCGGCCTGGTGCAGCGTCACGGTGGCAAATTCAATGGGGCTGTTGGTTGCGCTTTGCACCACGCCCCGCACATCGGCTTGTGCCTGAGCATGTTGAAATCCAAGGGCTAGGCCCGCCGCCAGCCAAAAACGTGGGGTAAAAACCCGGGTGAGATACTGATTCATGAGGTATGTTTTGCAGAATGGAAGGAGAGATTTTAAATGGAAAGCAGACGAGGGCGTTTTAAAATATGTAAGGGAGCAGCCGATGGGCATAATGATTATGATGTATCATAGAGGTTGCTTAGAGCCGAGTATTTTATCCAGAAAACCTACTGATTTACCCTGAAGAAAAAAACGTTAGCTAATGGCCGGCGTGCAGTTGAGCGCAATGCGTTCGAGCAATTGCTGCAGCACGGCTAGCTCATCTTCGGCAAGGCCGGCGAGGGCCGTGGCTCGGTTATCGAGCACAATGGGATGCACGGCATCCAGCATTTGCTGACCTTGCTCGGTCACGCGAAGCTGGGTGCGGCGCCCATCCTGGGGCAGGGGCACGGCCGAGAGCAGGCCGCGCTTGGTGAGCAGGGCCAGCATGCGGGCCACGGAGGCCTGGTCTTTGAATACCCGCTCGGCGATTTCGTGCTGGGTGAGGTCGTCGTGTTCCAACAGCACGCGCAACACCAGCCACTGGTCGATGGTGATGTCCAACCCAGCTCGGTCGATGTTGGCCTGGGCCAACCGTCGGTAGCTGCGAATTGCTTTATCGAGCGAATAGAAAAGGATGGAGTTGAGCATGAGAGCCCAAAGGTAAAGCAGGAATTATGATGTATCATAAAGTTTACTTGGGCCGTGCATTGCTTGGTTTGTATAAGAATTTAGAAGGAAATCGAACGGTCGTCATGCTTCGCTATGCGCTGCATGACCGTTACTTTCCAAACTGGCGCAAATTGTACGTGAGGCTGAGGAGGAAATACTGCTGCAAAATGCGGCTTCGCACGTCTTCCACGTAGGTTTCGGTGGTGTTTCGAACCACGCTGCGGTTCTGGTTCAGCACGTCGTTGGCCTGGAGCTTAAGTTCGCCCTGCTTGTTGGCAAAAAACTGCCGGGCGAGGCCAATATTCCAGAGCACGATGCGCTGGTTGAAGCCGGCGGCGCGGCCGGTGTTGTTGCTGTACCACACATCGGAGGTGAGCACGAAGCGGGCCGGCAGCTGGTAAAACACGTCGGCTGTGATGGTTTGGGTGAGGAACGCGGCATTTTGCTCGGGAAGGCGCGAGTAGGTGGCGTTTTGGTAGGTCACGTTGCCGCTGAGGCTGAACTCCAGCTTTTCATTAAAGGCCGAGTTGGCGCTGGCGCCCTGGCCAAAGCTCCAGGTGCGGCCGGTGTTGGGCAGCCCGTTTACCAGGCTGGGCGTTTTCACGAAGCTGGCGTTGGTGGTCAGGTTGAGGTTGATTTTGTGGGTAGCCAGGCGCTGGCCGAGCGACAGAAACCCGGTGAGGCTGTAGAATCCGTCGGCATTCACGGGCCGGGTGGTTTGCACGCCGCGGGCGTTGAAGTCCGTGGCGGATACTATTCGGTCATCGACGCGGCTGCCGTTGAGCAACCCAAACACGCTGCGGTTGGTGGCCGCGTTGAACTGCGAGTAAGTGGCTACCAGCGACTGCACGTATTCGGGGCGCAGGGTGGGGTTGCCAATTTGGATGCTGAGCGGGTTGGAATTGTCGCGCACGGGCTGCAGCTGAGTGGCGGTGGGCGCGTTCAGCCGGGTGCGGTAATTGAGGCGCAGCGAGCGGCTGCGGGTGCCCGTGAAGCTAAGCAACGCATTGGGCAACACGCTGGTGAAGCGGCGCTGCACGGTAGTGTCGGCCGAGAGGTTGCGCACCCGCAGGTCGGCTTGTTGCGCATCCAGGCCCACGCCTATGGTGTAGCGCAGGCGGCGCTTTTGCAGGGTGAGGCCGGTCCGATTAGACTGGAACAAGCTGGTGAATTGATTACTGAGACTGGTGTTTAGTAAATCGTACTGGCCGCTGGTCTCGTTGAAATCGGTGGTCAATCGGCTGCCATTGTTGCGCGCATCGGTGAAGGAGTAGTGCGCTTCCAGCTTGTTGCGCAAGGACAGGGGTTCGGTGTATGACATGCTCACCGTATTGTTGCGCACGGGTGTGTTCTGTTCGATACGCTGGTTAAGCTCCTGCGTGGTGGGCGTGCCGGTGGCGTCGAAAAACGTGTTGGTGGCACGGTTGAAAGCGGTGCCGTCCTGGTTGCTGGGGGTGGAGTTCAGGTTGGCCGAAAACGTGCGGCCCTGGCGGACAAACCGGCGCATGAGCAGCGCGTTGCCGCCGCCGTTGGGGTTGCTGGTATTGCCTTCGTAAGCGTTCTGGCCCTGGTTGAGCAGGCGGCCGCCGGCACTGGACTGCTGCCGGTTTTGGCGGGCCAGGTCGTTGGTTTGCCACCAGCCGTAAGGTGTGAGCCGCACCGAAGTCAGCGAATCGAGGGTGTAGTCGAGGCGCAGGTTGAAGCGGTGGCTGGTGGTGGTGCTGCGCGTGAGTTGGGTTTGGTCGGTGAGGAGGGACGGGCCGGTTTCGCCACCATTGACCGGGAGGCCGGCCACGTTTTCGCGCCGCAGTTGCTGGTCGGTGACCACGGTGGCGCGGCTGGCGAGGTAGCTGGTGGCTACTTCGGCGCGCTTGCCCCAGGCGTCCCGGTAGTTCAGGCCCACGGCGCTCGACTCGGTGATGCTGGTGGGCTGGTTGTTGGCGCCGGGTGCATTCTGGCGGCCTACGGCCTGCATCCGCGCCATGCCGCCCCCGCCGCCCGGCCCACCCGGTGGCGGACCAAAATCGCCGACGGAAGGCCCACCGTTGTCCGAAAAGCCTTGCTGGTTGATGTTGTTGGCCTGGGCCAATACCGAAATCTGACGGCCGTTGTTGAAGCGGTTCACGCCCAGGCGGGCCTGGTAGCGGCCATCGGTGCCCACTCCCACGCTGTTGGTGCCGAAGTAGCCCTTGCGCTTGTCGCGCTTGGTGACAAGGTTGAGGGTGCGCTGGCGGTTGCCGTCGTCGATGCCGTTGAAGGCAGATTGGTCGCTCTGCTGGTCGTAGAGCTGCACCTTGTCGATGATGTCGGCGGGGAGGTTGCGGGTGGCCATTTTGGGGTCATCGCCGAAGAACGGTTTGCCGTCCACCAATACGCGGTTCACGGCCTGGCCTTGGGCCCGGATGCTGCCGTCGCGGTCCACTTCCACGCCGGGTAGCTTTTTCAGCAGGGATTCCACGGCGGCGTTGGGCTGGGTTTTGAAGGCTTTAGCGCTGAAATCCAGGGTGTCGCCGTTCACGCTCACTGGGGCGCGCTCCTGGGTCACCACCACTTCGCCCAGCTTTTGGCTGAGCACGCCCAGCTGCAGGGTGCCCATGTCGGGCGTGAGGTCGGTGGCCGTCACGGCCACGGGCAGCAGGCGGGTGCGGTAGCCAAGGGCCGTCACCAGCACCAAGTACTTGCCCACGGCCACGTTGCGCAGGGAAAAGCGCCCGTCGCCGTCCGTGATGCCGAACATGACGTAGCTAGAATCCTTGGCCTGCATCAGCGAAACGGAGGCTTCGCGCACGGCCTTGCCGGTGGTAGAGTCGGTCAAGATACCGCGCACGGTGCCCTGGCCCGGGCGGGTAGGGGCCTGGGCGCGGCCAGCCGAAGCCAAGCCGAGCAGCAGGCTGAAAAACAAGAGAAAGCGCATGGCCGGCCTAGTTGCGGTTGCCGCGCAATCCACCTTCCATCATGCGCTGGCGGAAGTCGGCCATGGCTTTCTCGCGCAGGTCTCTCAGCTCAGCGGGGGTTACTTTTTGCGCCGTGGCGCTGGGCTGGACCTCGGCTTCGGACACGGCTTTTAGGTCGACTTTGGTGGCGCGGTACTGCTCTTGCTCGCTTTCCAGGGCCAGCACCACGCCCTTTTCCGGCGTCAGGTCGCGCACCGGGGAATAGGAAAAGGGCAGGTCGGTGGTGAACCAGACGGTGTAGGTTTCCTTTTTGTAGGGTACCGTGGCTTTGCGACAGGTATAACCCGCTATTTTCTTGGTTTGGTTGGTCACCGTCCAGTTGGCGGGCGCGGCAATGGGCGCGTCGGTGCGGTAGGTGGTGGGGGCGTCGTCCTTCTTCACTGTAAGCACCGTGGTGGTGGTGCGGTTGGCGAGGTCGAGGAAAACGGTTTCTTCGATGGGCCGCGGCAGGCTGGAGACCTGGGGCGCCGAGCCCGGCCCGCCTTCCATGGTGCGGATGATGGCATTGCCGCCCTCGCGCTGTTCTTTGGCATAGTTGCCGGCAAAAACCAGCGTCATGGCAAAGCTGCGCGACTCTGGAATATCGGTGGGGAAATCGGGGCTTCCGGGCTTCACTTGCTGGCCGTTTATTACGACGCGCATTTGGCTGAGGTCGGTGCGCTGGGTGGCTTCGTAACTAATGCGGCCACTGGTTTGGGCCACGGCTGCGCCGGCGGCCAGCAAGCCCAAGGTGAAAGATAGTACTAGGTTTTTTGCAGGGTTTTTCATGGCAATGGGGGAGTTGAATTGAACGCTACAAAGCACCGACATTCATTTGTAAAGTATTGTTATACTGTGTTAAATAGTGTTAACGCGGTAAAAAGAGCCGCATCCGCCCGTACTTTTGTTTGGCCTCATTATCTCAGCTGAATTATTCCATGAAACGTCGCATTCGCTCCATTTTCTGGCTGATGGTGGTGTGCATGGTGGGCATCAACGGGTTCCAGGGCTACTGGCTTTACAATACCTACCAGCTCACGGCCAGCCAGTTTGCCCGCACAGCTCGCGAGGCGCTGGCCAGCGTGGTCCAGCGCCATCAGTTGGATATGGCCCGGCAATACGTTGACCGCAGCCCCGGCAACAAAGACCGGCTCATCGTCTTTCAAAACACCACCGACGACGGCCACTTCGACCGCGTGGTGGTGCGCCAGCGGGCCGATTCGGCCGAATTGGGCCGCCGACTGGTGACGGTGCAGCGCAACGCTTCGCGGGGGCAAGCCCCGCGGTTTCGAGTGAATACGGGCGCGGTCGACACCATGGTGCGCAAGCTCTCCAAGCTGCTGATTAACAACTGGGCCGGTGGCAAGCCGGTGGATATGCGCCAACTGGCCACCGATTATCACGCCGAGTTGCGGTTGCGCGGAGCCGACGCGCCTCTCGTTCTCGACACGCTGAGCATACCCATCCGCAAGGTGGGTGACCGCCTTGGCCAGGCCGACAAAGTGCCTGCGACCCCCGGTTTTAGCGTGCGAACCCCGCCGGTTGCGCTCAATCCGTTTCGCGATTTGTACGTCCGGGCTTCGTTTCAGCCGCCCACCTTTTACATCCTGCGGCAGATGGGAGGGCTGCTGGCCGGCTCGGTGTTGCTGCTGGCCCTCACCACGGGCTGCTTCTGGCTGATGCTAAGCACTATTCTGACGCAGAAGAAGCTGTCGGACGTCAAAAACGATTTCATCAATAACATGACGCACGAACTGAAAACGCCCCTGGCCACGGTGTCGGCGGCAGTGGAAGCGTTGCAAAACTTCGGTGCTTTGAATGACCCGGCCAAGACGCAGGCGTACCTCAGCATCTCGCGCACGGAGCTTCAGCGCCTGTCCGAACTTGTTGAAAAAGTACTGAACATTGCCGTGGACGAGCGGCAGCAGTTGGAGCTGATTACCGAAGCGGTGCAGCCCGCAGAATTGGTGGCCGAGATTGTGGCCCGCCACCAATTGCAGGCTTCCAAGCCCGTGAAGTTCGACGTGCAGGTGGCGCCGGCTATTTCGGTGCAGTTCGACCGCCTGCACATGGGCAACGTCATCAACAACCTCATCGACAACGCCATTAAGTATTCGCGCGAGGCCGTGACCATCACCATTCGGGGCCGGCAGGAGCCCACGGGTTGGCACCTTACCGTGGCCGACGACGGCCCCGGCATCGAGCCCGGCTACCAGGCCGCCATTTTCGACCGCTTTTTCCGGGTGCCCACGGGCAATTTGCACAATGTCAAAGGGTTTGGCCTGGGCTTGTACTACGTGCGGCAGGTGGTGGAGCGCCACGGCGGGCGCATCGATGTGCGCAGCGGCCTGGGCCGGGGCAGCGAATTTGCTCTCTGGATTCCACAGGCTTAATTAAAAAGAACCATGTCCACCGTTCTCCTCATTGAAGACGAACCCTCGCTGGGGCTCATTGTGAAAGATAGCCTGGAAAGCCGGGGCTTTTTTGTGCGGCTGGCCGCCGACGGCGAAGCCGGTTTGCACTTGTTCCGGGAACAATGCCCCGACATTGTGGTGGCCGACGTGATGATGCCCAAGCTCGACGGCTTCTCTTTGGCCGAGCAAATCCGGCGCGAAAACGCGGCCGTGCCCATCTTGTTCCTCACGGCCCGCTCGCAGCCCGCCGACGTGGTGCGCGGCTTCGAGCTCGGCGGCAACGATTACCTCAAAAAGCCTTTTAGCATGGACGAGCTGATTGTGCGCATCAAGGCCCAACTTACACGCCTGCCTGCCGCCGCGGCTGCCCCCGTCGGTCCGCTGGCCATTGGCCGCTACCAGTTCGACTATCCCAAGCAGAAACTGCGCCTGGGCGCCCACGAGGAAGCGCTTACCAACCGCGAAGCGGAACTGCTCAAACGCCTCTACGACCAGCGCAACCAAGTGCTAGAGCGCACAGCCGTGCTGCGGGAATTGTGGGGCGACGACTCGTTTTTCAACGGCCGCAGCCTCGATGTGTTTATCACCCGCCTGCGCCGCTGCCTGAAGGAAGACGCGCAGGTACAAATCGTGAACATCCGCGGAATTGGCTACAAACTCATCGTCTGAAACCAGCGCGGGGGCGGCTAGCGCGTGAGCCCCGGAAACAGGGCGGCAATGGCCGAGGCCAGGAAATTGACTCCGATGGCCAGCGTGATAAAGCCAATGATGCGCGCCATGGCGGCCATGCCCGGCTTGCCGAGCACGCGGGTGAGCCGCAGCGAAAAAAGCAGAATGATGAAAGCGGCCAGCGCCACCAGGGCAAACCCGGCCACGGTCATGGCTTTGTCGACGTAAGTGGGGCGAATCAGGCCGATGCAGATGGCCATGGAACCCGGCCCGGAGAGCATAGGCATAGCCAGGGGCGTGAAGCTGATGTCGTCCTTGTGCTTGCTTTCTTCGAGGGCGGCCGGGCCCACCCGGTCGCGGTTGCCGCCGGGCGTGAGCAATTCAAAGGCCGAGCGCATCAGCAAAATGCCGCCCGCAATGCGCAAGTGCTGGATGTTGATGCCAAAAAAATTAAGAATATATTGCCCGCCGAAAAAAGCCACGCTCAGAATGGCCACCATGTAAATACACGCCCGCAGGGCCGTGCGCGCCCTTTCGGAGGCCCGGTCGTCGGCGGTGAGGGTCAGAAAAACCGGCATTGCCCCGAAGGGATTGACGATGGAGAACAGGGTGGTGAAGGTGGCGAGCAGAACTTCCATAGGACGCAAAGGTATGAGAAGGCACGGGCTGGACGGAAAACCCGTATTTTGCCGCCCCAACGGCGGAGTTTGCTACTTCTCCGTATGCATTCCCGTCCTTCTCCGCTTTGCACCTTATGATTCCTGATTCTTCCGCAGCGGGCTCTTCCTCCGAGCCCGACGATGCCCGCCCCGTCCTTGAAACGCCCTTGGTGGGCATAATTATGGGGTCAAAATCGGATTTGCGCATCATGTCGGCCGCGTCCGACATGCTCCGTCAGTTTGGCATTCCCTTCGAAATCACGCTCGTTTCGCCACACCGTACGCCGCACCGCATGGTGGAATACGCCGAAAACGCCCGCAAGCGCGGCCTGCGGGTGCTCATTGCCGGTGGCGGCGGGGCGGCCCACCTGCCCGGCATGGTAGCGGCCTTCACCACGCTGCCGGTCATTGGTGTGCCCATCAACAGCACGATTTCCATTCAGGGCCTCGACTCCATTTTGAGCATGATTCAGATGCCCAACGGCGTGCCCGTGGCCACCGTTGGCATCGACAGTGCGGCCAATGCCGCGGTGCTGGCCACCCAAATGCTGGCCCTGAACAACGCCCGCCTGGCCGATGCGTTGGAGAAGTACCGGATTACGCTCAAAGACCGGGTCATGCGCACCATTGAGGAATTGCGTAAGGGAGGTTTTCAGGATGACGTCTAACTATTTGTCGCGCATCGATGACTGATTTTATGGCTTTGCTTCTCACCATTGGCCACTGGGTGGTATGGGTGGTGGGGGGAGTGGCACTGGTGGCAACGTTGCTGCCCATTCTGCGCCAAACCGCGTGGTGGATTCGTGCCTTTGATTTTCCGCGTCTTCAAATTGTGGCCGGACTGGCCCTGAGCTTGATTGCCGAGTTGGCGCTGCCCGGCACCTCTGGGTTGGCCCACATTCTTTTCTCAGCGAGCCTGGGCTTGGGAATTGTTTACCAAGCTAGTCGGATTTGGCCCTACACGCCGCTGCACAGCCAGCAGGTAGCCCGGGCCACGCGGCCCGACGACGACAACGACAACCACATCAGCCTGATGGTGGCCAACGTGTTGATGTACAACCGGGACGCTTCGCGGCTGCTGGGCCACGTCAACAACCTACGGCCCGATATTTTACTGGCCCTGGAAACCGACGACTGGTGGCTGAGCCAGCTCGAGCGCATCGAAAAGGACTATCCTTACACCTGCCACGCCCCGCTGCCCAACACCTACGGCATGCTGGTGTTTTCGCGGCTGCCGCTCCGGGAGCCCCAGATTCGCTACATTCTCGACAATGACATTCCTTCCTTTCACGGCTGCGTGGTGCTGCCCAGCGGCGTGGCGGTAAACCTGCATTTCCTGCACCCGAAGCCTCCTGCGCCGCAGGAATCAAAAAGCAGTGCCCCGCGCGACGCGGAATTGCTGGTGGTGGGCAAGGTTATTCACAGGCAGGATGCCCGGCCGACCATTGTGGCCGGCGACCTCAACGACGTGGCCTGGTCCCACACTTCGGAATTATTCCGCCGCATTTCGCGCCTGCTCGACCCGCGCATCGGGCGCGGCCTGCTCCCCACTTTCCACGCCGACCATAAGCTGCTGCGCTGGCCCCTGGACCACGTTTTTCACTCCGCGCACTTTCGCCTCCAGCGCCTAGAGCGGCTCACCCACATCGGCTCCGACCATTTTCCCATCTACATCCGCCTGAGCTACGAGCCCAATGGCTGGCATGAACAAGAAAAAGAGTTGGAACAAGCCGATGCGGGCGACCACCAGGAAGCGGAAGAAAAAATTGAGGAAGGGGTAGCCGAAGCCAACGACCCCAACGCCAACTAGCTGCTAGCGCCGGGCCGAGGCGGCCGGGCGCTTAGCCGTAACCAGTTCAACGGGCATGAAATCGGAGGGCTGCGAAACCCGGCCCGCGGCGTTCACATACGTGGGCCGGATGCGCATAGTCAGGCGTCGTCCGGCACCGGTGAAGTCCGTTAAACCGGCGGCGAAAGCGGCGGGCGTGCTGCCAGCTACCAAGCTATGGGGCACGTTCATGTCCACCTCAATCGGCAGCGTTACAATGGCGCTGGACTCCAACAAGGCACTCGTGCCCGTTACGCCGCTCATTAGCTCACGGCCATCAAGCAGCAGCTTGTAGTCGAGCTGCTTGATTTGCAGATTCAGCGCGCTGGGGTTGCGGGCATACACCCGCATCCGTAGGCGCAGGGGCAATGCGTTGGCTTGCAAAGCCGTTTGCAGCTTTGCCTGCTGGGCCGAGGTCAGGTCCGAGGCTTGGCGCACAAACAGAATGTCTTGCCCCCCCAGCTTGGCCTCGTCCATGAAATTGAGGCGGTATTGAATCTGGTCGTAGGCCTGGTTTTCCTGGGCTTCAACCGAGAGGTTACTCTTTTTGGAGCTGGGGGATTCTTTAACCTGTTCGCTCACACTGCATTGCGTGGTGCCGACGAGCAACGCACCTAAAGCCAAAATGCGAACGGGAAATAAGTAGGGGGTGGATTTCATATGTGATGTGTAGCCGTGAAATAGCTTGGTTCTGGTGGGGGAGGGAAGTGCTAAGGGCCACAATGAGCCTGCTTACGCGAATGCCTTACCAAAAGGTTAAATATAGCAGGGGCCAACGCTACAGCTGACCATCGGTCCCAACAACCTGCCCCAGAATGGACAATAATAAGCCGAAAAGGCCCAGCAGCAAAATACGGAAACCATGCGCCCGGTCGAGGGCCGAAAAAGCCAGAACCTGTGTGCCATCAGGCAAGGGCTTCTTGTGGTTGTGCAGGTGCCAACCAATGAGCATGCCCACTATTCCACCGAAAACGGCGAAAAGGTAGCCCGCCATAATCCAGGCTTTCTGGCTCGGCTCAGGTTTGGCCATTTCGGCTACGCGGTGCCGCCGCAACAGCTGCACGGTATCCGGCGAAACTTCGCGGCCGCGCTGCCGCAGAATGTGCCGGGCCAGGCTCACGTCGTAGCTATTCCACTCATCGGGCTTCACGAGAATATCAAACAGCTCTTCGTCGCTGAAGCTGAATAGGTAATGGTCGGGCGCGGCATGAACTATTAACGCCTCGTTTTCTTCATCCTCCACCTGGTGGGCCCGTTCAAAATCGGCCTGGTGCAAGCGCACCACAAAGCGCGTATCAGTAGCATTGTTGGCCATGCTCACGTCGAAGTCCGGCTTGGCCCAACCCGTTTCTACGGGAAAGCTGTGCCGTTCAAGTAGCTCAAGCAAGGGCTGCGCTACTATTTCTGACGCAAAAGACTGGTAGGGTAGAAATTTATTCATGGACTAAGCTGGGCAATTTACCGCTGGTAAAGTGGCTTTGGAGCTAAGGATACTGGCGGAGCGGCCTAAACGCGGCTAGAAACCACAAAAAAAGGCCGGAAGCTTACGCCTCCGACCTTTTCGCTTACAAGCAACAACTTGAATTATTTGCCGTCAACTTCTTCGTAGTCCACATCGGTGACGTGGTCACCGGCGGGCTGGCCTTGGCCGTTGCCGCCTTGCGGCTGGCCGTCGCCACCGGGGAAGCCCCCACCGGGCTGGCCACCGCCTTCTCCACCGCCAGCGGCGTACATCTCTTGCGAGGCAGCCTGCCAAGCGGCGTTGATGGCCTCCATGGCCGTATCAATACGGGCCAAATCCTTGCTTTCGTGCGCCGATTTGAGGTCGGCCAGTGCGCCTTCGATGGCGGTTTTGTTGCCACCGCTCAGCTTCTCACCGTACTCTTTCAACTGCTTTTCGGTCTGGAAAATCATCGAGTCGGCGGCGTTCACCTTGCTGATGCGCTCGGTTTCGGCTTTGTCCGATTCGGCGTTGGCGGCGGCTTCGTCGCGCATGCGCTTGATGTCGTCCTCGCTCAGGCCGCTGCTGGCTTCGATGCGGATTTTCTGCTCTTTGCCAGTGCCTTTGTCCTTGGCCGTCACGTTCAGGATGCCGTTGGCATCGATGTCGAAGATTACCTCGATTTGCGGTACGCCACGGGGTGCGGGCGGAATGCTGTCGAGGTGGAACTTACCAATGGTGCGGTTCTGGTTGGCCAGCGGACGCTCGCCTTGCAGCACGTGGATTTCTACCGAAGGTTGGTTGTCAGATGCGGTCGAGAACGTCTCCGATTTCTTGGTCGGAATGGTCGTGTTCGACTCGATGAGCTTGGTCATCACCCCGCCCATCGTCTCAATGCCCAGCGACAAGGGAGTTACGTCGAGCAACAACACGTCTTTCACCTCGCCGGTCAATACACCGCCTTGAATAGCAGCACCGATGGCTACTACTTCATCGGGGTTCACGCCTTTCGAAGGCTTCTTGCCGAAGAACTTCTCCACTTCCTCTTGGATGCGGGGAATGCGAGTCGAGCCACCCACGAGGATAACCTCGTTGATGTCGGAAGTCGACAAGCCAGCGTCCTGCAGGGCCTTTTTCACGGGCTCCATCGAGCGGCGCACGAGGTCGTCGGCGAGTTGCTCGAATTTGGCGCGGCTCAGTTTCACCACCAGGTGTTTGGGGCCCGAGGCCGTGGCGGTGATGTAGGGCAGGTTGATTTCGGTTTCGGTCGAGCTGGAAAGCTCTACTTTGGCTTTTTCCGAAGCTTCTTTCAGGCGCTGGAGGGCCATGGGGTCCTTGCGGAGGTCGAGGCCTTCGTTTTCGCTGCTGAACTGGTCGGCGAGGAAGTTGATGATAACCTGGTCGAAGTCGTCGCCGCCGAGGTGGGTGTCACCGTTGGTGCTCAGTACTTCAAACACGCCGTCGCCGAGTTCCAAGATGGAGATATCGAACGTGCCACCGCCGAGGTCATACACGGCGATTTTCTGGTCTTTGTGCTTCTTGTCGAGGCCGTAGGCCAGGGCAGCGGCGGTAGGCTCGTTGATGATGCGCTTCACGTCGAGGCCGGCGATAGCACCTGCCTCTTTGGTGGCTTGGCGCTGGGCGTCGTTGAAGTAAGCAGGCACCGTGATAACGGCTTCGGTCACGGGCTGGCCGAGGTAATCCTCAGCGGTCTGCTTCATTTTCTGCAGAATCATGGCCGAAATCTCCTGCGGCGTGTAGTTACGGTCACCGATTTTCACGGCTACGGTGTTGTTAGCACCGGCTACTACTTGGTAGGAAACGTGCTTCTGCTCGGCGGTCACTTCATTGAAGTGGCGGCCCATGAAGCGTTTGATGCTGGCAATGGTATTCTGGGGGTTAGTAATGGCCTGGCGCTTGGCAGGGTCGCCCACCTTGCGCTCGCCCTTGCCCCCGTCGAGAAATGCGACGATGCTGGGGGTGGTGCGGCGGCCTTCGCTGTTGGGAATTACAACGGGTTCGTTGCCTTCCATTACGGCCACGCACGAGTTGGTGGTGCCGAGGTCAATGCCGATTATTTTGCCCATGATAGGGGGTGTGTTGGTTAGGAGTGGAATTTGTCAGGTTTGAAGCCGCGTTGCCGCCGCTATCGGGGGATTACAAGCAACGTACCAGCGTCTATTTGGTGACAGATTGTCACCGAATCCGGTCAAGGGCCGGGGTTCGGTGACGTGGTGGCTTGATTTGTTTTGGGTGGCGGGGGATTTCCTGACAAGGGTGCAGAAAGGTGCCGAGAACAACAGCAGTCCTTTATTGCTATACCTGCTGAACCTGGCTAAATCTATTTCTTAGAACCACAATCAATAAAGCACCTTGGATAGCAAAATGAGGGTAATCAAGACCGATAGTCTTCAAATTCCCATCGGGCAATTTGGCCTATCTTCTGGGCAAGTTGTTCCCATGTTTCGGCCTCCAGCGAGTTAACGTACTTTGTCAATAGGGCAAGGATACTAGCGAAATCGTATTCTTTTACCAGAAGGTAATGGCGGAGCAAGTATCACTTTTCCCCCGGATACTGATTCCGCAGGAACTCCGGTGTCACCACCGTGATTTCAAAGTTGTCAACTCCGGTACTACCCTCTTCGCCAATGGCTAAGGTGAGGGAGAACGCAAATAACTCCGGGTCCTCTGGGTAATACGTGCGAAAGTCTTCGATTTCATTGGAATCGTAGCTTTTAATTGTTGCGCGCATCGGAATGGGCAGGTTGAAAGGTGCTGCTAAACGTTTACAATAACTGTAGAGATGGTTCGAAGGCGCTCAGCATGACGTCCCGTGACCTATTCAGCGGCTCAGAAACGCCCGCGTCTGCTGCTGCCAATCGGCCGAGTAGCGCTTCCAGTACGGCTCGTGGCCCACGCCGGGGAAGTCGTGGCGAGCTTTGGGGCCGGCGAGGTGGGCGAAGATGGCATCGGTTTCGGCACGGGTGACGCGCGGGTCGGCGGTGCCCCAGAGCAGGAGGGTGGGCGTGCGGATTTGGCTGGCGTAGTGCTCGGCGTTGAGGCCAAAAGCCCAGAACCCATTTTGCACGCCGCCCCAGAACACCAGCAAATCAGTCATCGGGAAACCGGGGACGTGCATGGATTCGAAGCGGTTGTACGCCGTTTGGCGCATGTTGCCGTAGGGGCATTCGAGAATGTTCGCGGTGGGGCGGATGCCTAGCTCGGCCTCGGCGCGTAGGATGGCTACGGCGCCCATGCTCACGCCGTAGAGGATTACCTCAGGCATCGAAACCACACCTCCGGCCCCGCTCCCGGGGAGCGGGGAGTCCGACGCCATTGGTAAATCCTTTATCCAGTGAAATACTGCTGCCACGTCGTCGGCCTCGCGGTAGCCCACCGTAGTTTGGAAACCAGCCGAGTTGCCGTTGCCGGCCTGGTCCACGAGCAGCACATTGTAGCCGAGGTGGCGGAAGTAGCCGGCTTCGTGGGTGAGGTGCGACTTGCTGCTGGTGTAGCCATGAAACAGGGCCACGGTGCCGCGCACTTGGCCGCTATCGGGGCGGGCGTACCAGGCTTCCAGCGCGCCATTGGGGCTGGCGATGGTTACGGTTTCGACCGGGAAGCTGGGTTTGGCGCCGTTTTGCGGCTTGGGATTGCGGATGCCGGTGAGCAGCAGCCAGAGCTTTTGGCCGGGGCCGAGCTGCTCGGGGTTGGGCGAGTGCAGGCCGGGCTCGTTGGAGAAGTGCGTGAAGCGCCAAGCGTGGAAAAAAGCCACGGCATTGATGGCGGCGAAACCAAGCAGCAAAACCAGCAGCAACTTGGGGAAGCGGGCGCGTTTCTTCAAATCCGGTTGATGTGTGCCAAAACGATGTAAAAACGCCAAGCGGCGCATCCCTTTACCCCTAAGGTTTTAGAGGGCGGCGAGGCGCAACTTGCGGCGCCTTTTCACCCTTCACTGCCACTTTGCGATTCGCGGGGTTCTTGGTAGCCGAAAACTTCGCCTTCAGCTTTTGCGATTCTGCCTGGGTAAGCTCGCGCCACTGGCCGGGGGCTAGTTCGTCAAGCTCCAACTCATCGATGCGGGCACGGATGAGGCGCAGGCAGGGGAGACCAACGGCGGCGCACATCTTGCGCACCTGGCGGTTCATGCCCTGCGAAATGGTGATGGCCAGCCAACTGGTTGGGATGCTGGCACGAAAGCGAATGGGCGTGCTGCGTTCCCACAGCTCGACAGGTTCGGCCATTATTTTGGCCTGGGCAGGAGTGGTGAGGCCGTCCTTTATCTGCACACCGCGCCGCAGTTTCTCCAGGGCTTCTTCCGTCACGGTGCCTTCAACCTGCGCCCAATACGTTTTCGGGACTTTGAACTTAGGGTCGCTCAGGCGGTGCTGCAGGGCTTTGTCGTCGGTGAGCAGGAGCAGGCCCTCGCTGTCAAAATCCAGTCGGCCCACGGGGTACACGCTGGGCACGGGCACAAAATCCTTGAGTGTGGCGCGGCCGTGCTCATCCGTGAACTGAGTGAGAACTTCGTAGGGCTTGTTGACGAGAATGTAGCGCATGATGAGAATGTAGCGTGGACTCTGCGAGTCCGCGCATGGTAGGTTTCGTTCGTGAAACACGCGGACTCGCAGAGTCCCTACCGGGCACGGCCACGCTACTGTTCTACTCCCACCAGCGGGCGCGGGGCAGCTCAGTGCCCAAAGTTACGGGTTCGCCCAGGTGCGGCGTTGTAATGGGTTGCTGCAGGCGCGCGGCCTCGGCGGTCGCGCGGCGTACGGGGTCGTTCCAGGCGTGGTTGGCTTCCGTGAAAGCGGCCCAGTGCACGGGCATCATCACAGCGGCGCGCACGTCGCGGGCGGCTTGCACGCTCTGCTCGGGCATCATGTGAATCTGGGCCCATTGCCGGTCGTACTGGCCGCATTCCATCAACGCCAAATCGAACGGGCCCTGGGTGGCGCCGATGGTGCTGAAATGCGGACCATAGCCCCCATCGCCGCTGTAGAAAACCCGCTTCGTGGCCGATTTCATCACCCAGGAACTCCACATAGTGGAGTTGCGATTGGTGAGGCCTCGACCCGAAAAGTGACGGCTGGGCGTGCACACCACGGTGAGGCCGTCGAACTGGGCTTCGTCGCCCCAATTCATTTCGATGATGCGCTCCGGCGCCACGCCCCACGCCCGCAGGTGCGGGCCAATGCCCAGCGGCACGTAAAAGTGCGCCACCTTGTCCTTGATGCGCCGAATGGTTTGGTAGTCGAGGTGGTCGTAGTGGTCGTGCGAAATCAGCACGGCGTCAATGGGCGGCAGCTTTTCGGCGCTGATGGGCAGGTTGGGGTTGTAGCGGTTGGGCGTGGCCCAGTTCACCGGGCCCATTTCTATGCTGAGCATGGGGTCGAGCAAAATATTCTTACCCGCCAGCTCCACCAAACTGGCCGAGTGTCCGAACCACGTCACGCGCACGAGGTCGGGCGTTTTTTTGGTGATGGCCAGCGAATCGAGCGGCTGCATGGGCAGCGGGCCTGCGGGCGTAGCATGTGGGTCTTTGCGAAAAAGGAATTTCCACAAAATGCCCAAGGTGCTGCCTTCCGTTAGCTCTTCCGTTGGCACGAGGTTCACAAATTCCCCGTCTTGGTAATGGCCCGATTTCTCATATACAGCCACGTCGGCTTTGCTCGGCTTGCCGCCAAATTGCGGACTAAGCCCGGTAAACGCCGCTACTGCGACGAGTGCGCCGACAATGATGCTGCCCGATGCCATAAAAAAGGATTTTGACGTTTTGCTCATACACCTACGCAGCCACTTTGCCGTGGGCCAGGGCCACGATGTCGCGCACTTCCAGCACCGGTTTGGGGTAGCCTACTTGCACTGCTTTAATCATGGCTATGCCCACTTCGGCCATTGTGGAAACGTAATTCGAAGTTAGCCGCCGGGCTATTGGGTAGAGCCAGCTGACGTACTTATATAGGCTCAGAATATTGCGCTGGCCGGGCGTGGCGCGCATAAAGCCCGGCCGGAACATGTAGGCCGCCGAAAAGGGCAGTCGCAGCAAATCGTTTTCGGTGCGGCCTTTGGTGCGGGCCCAGTGGCTGCGGCTTTGCCCGGTGCTGTCGGTGCCCGCGCCGGTCACGTAGCAAAACTTCAGGTCCGGATTGAGGCGCAGCAGGGTGTTGGCCACGGCCAGGGTCGTGTCGTGGGTGATGCGTTCGTATTCGGCTTGGCTAATTCCTAAAGACGAAATACCGGCGCAGTAAAAGCACGCGTTGTAGCCCGTGAGCTGGGGTTCGAGGGCTTCCAGATGCTGGAAATCGGCGGCCAGCACCTCCCGCAGCTTGGGGTGCGTGTAGCCGCTGGGCTTGCGGTTGAGCAGGAGAACGGCTTCCACGTCGGGGTCGCGCAGGCATTCGAGCAGGACGCCTTCGCCCACCATGCCGGTGGCACCGGTAATTATGGCTTTGATTTTCATGTAAGGGCCCGAAAAATTGAGTTCGTGCCCCGGTAATGACGCAACGGGTGCGTTTCTACTTTGAGCGCGGCCCTTTTTTCTTTAAGTGGGCTGTTCACAGCGAAGCATCTTGACTGGTCAGAACAGGCCGTTCAGCCGCGAATAGAAACCAACTCCGTGGGCCCTGACCCATGGCCGACCAGCCCGCCGTCGTCTCCTAAATGCTGCCGGAATACTTCCGCACGGCCCATTCCACCGTCAGAAAGGCCAGAATCACGAAGAAAATCCATTTCAGATTTATCAAATCTTTCAAGTCTTCTTCGGCGGTGATAACGGGCTTGTAGTTGGCCTTCAAAATATCTTGCGCCAGCTTCTCAAACTGCGCCGGGTAGTACAGTTGCGCGCCGCTGCGGCGCGACAATTGAGCCAGTAAATTGTGGTCAGCCCGCGACTCCAACGCCTCCAGCGGCTGCGATTGCACCAGCAGTTCGCCCGCGTCCTGCTGCGCCTGGCCGCCGAGAGTGGCGCGGGCTTGGTAACGGTAGAGGCCCGCCGGAAGTGGCCCTAGGCGGAGCGGAGACCCATCCTCGGGATTGGCCAGGCTGAAGCGCCGCACTTTCTTTTGTTCGTCGGTGAGGGTGAGGTCGATTTTCTGGTTGTACAGGCGCTCAAACACGGCGTTGTAGGTTTCGGCGCCCAGCGTCACGTCGTCTTGCGTGCCGAAGCTTTCCTGCGTAGGGTACACGTCGAGGCGCTTCTTGTTGGCATTTTGGGTGAGAAGCTGCAGCGTGCGAATTATCAGCCGGTCGTAGGCCTCGGCCTTCTCGTCGTGCTCCACGGCTTCGCTCAGGCGCCACTGCCAGCTGCCATCGGTGAGGAGCGTGCCCTGGCGGCGCTCGGCTGGCCCCCCGAAAACCAGCAGCGGTTTTTGGGTAGAAATCCGGCCCACCTGCTGCCACAGCGCCGCTTCGGCCCCCGGTCCCAGGCGGTAATCGCCAAACGGCACGGGGCTGGGCGGGTAAGCCGCGTAGCGACGGGCTGTTTCTTCGTCGGTGGCAAAACGGGCAAATCCGGGGTTTGGCCGCGGCGTCACTTCATCGGTTTGCGAACCGCGGGCCTGAATGGTGAGGCCCGTACCCAGTTGGTTATAAGCTGATAAGTCGGACTGCGCCCCGATTATGTAGAGGGCCGGTGTGCGCTTGGCCTTCACCTGCGCCAGGATGTCGTTGCCGAGCCCGCCTTGCGCTGGCAGCTGATGCAGAATGGCCACATCGAAATCGGCCCCGGCCCGGAGCGGGGCCACGCCCGGCAGGGCCAGCGTCAGGTCGAAGTTGTCGTTGGCCAGAATGGCGGCGCGCAGGGCCTTCAAGTCGGGGTGGGGCGCGGCCCCCGCCAGCAGCACGCGCAGCTTGCCTTTCACAATTTCGATGAAGGCGGTGCGGGCGTTATTCAGCTCGGTAAATTCGCCAGGCTGCGGCACTACCCGAACTTCGTAGCGGCGTTTGCCGGGGGCTGGCGCCGTGATTTGGAAGGAAACCTTTGCCCGGCGGCGACCGACTGGCAGCGCCACGCGGCGGCTGTCGAGCACCCGGTTGCCCTCGCGTAGCTCTACCGTGGCCGTGCCGCCCGCGTAGCCCTCAAAGCCCAATTCGGCATCCACGGGAAACCGGTTGCCGCTGAAGGCCAACCGGTTGTAGGTAAGGCCGGTGAGGCGAAGGTCGCGTTTGGGCACCGTGTCGCCCACTGCCACGCTGTAAATGGGAAAGCTATAGTCGGAGTAGCCGGGGCTGCGGCCCTGGTTTACCAAGCCGTCGCTCACGAGCACCACGCCGGCCAGGTTACGGTCGTTGTACGCAGTGCGGGTGCCAGCCAGCAGCTGGTCAATATCGGTGGCGGCAGCGCTAAAGCGGAGTGAGTCGAGGCGAGTCGGGCGGCCCGGCGTCGGCGTAAGCGTGCGGGTTTCGACGGTGAAGCCCTTGCTGCGCAGGGTTTCGGCGAGGCGGGCGAGGTCGGTAGTGGCTTGGCTCAGCACGTTTTTAGGCGTGAAGAGTTCAACCGATTGCGAGTTGTCAACCGCCAACACCACGGTGGGGGGCTCGGTGCGCGTGGTGGTGGTTTTGATGAACGGCGCCAGCAATAAGTAGCACAGAAAGCTGACCACCACGAAGCGCAAAGCCGCCAGCGCGTAGTTCAGATTCTTGCTCCACGGCGCGCTGGCCGAGTATTGCAAGGCAGCATAGCCCGCGCCCACGGCCAGGCAGAGCAGGATAAACCAGGGTGAATATTGAGTGTTCAGCAAACGGAAATCGGATAGAATCAGGCTAAAGGTCGTCACCGGCCGCTAAGGTTGCAGGCTACCGGTTCAGCGGTCGAGCACTGTAACCAGCTCGGGGCTATTAAAGATGCTGACCGGCGAAATTACAGTTTCCGCCAGTGGCAGGTTGTTGCCGTACCGTTCGCGTAGCTTGGCCTGCACCGCGGGATGGCTTAAGTCGAAATCCCGCAGCTGCTGCAGCTCGCCAATTCGTCGGCCCAGGCCGCGTTCATACACCTTCCAGATTAATTCGGAACAATAAATCCGCTCATCCGACCAACCAAAGTACAGGTCGTAGCCGTGGCCCAGCATCGGCCGCCCGGCCGCCTTTAGGCGGGCCAGGGCGGCCGGAGTTAAGGCAGTTTCGGCATCGCGCAGCCGCTTAATAACAAAGTGGCCGTCTTGGCCACGGGCAACCCAATCTGTTAGGAACGTCAGCTTTACGGGTTGCACAGCCTCAAATACCTGCCATTGGCCATCCTTTTGATACAGAATGCCACAGTGGCTCCAAGGCGAATGCGTGGCGAGCTGAATGGCTTGGCTTTACGCCGATTGGGAAGTATGGAAAATTAGGTCGCCGTCGTGGAGTTGGCCGTTTAGCCGCGCAATCGTTGTGGCCGATTGTTGGGCCAGCTGCCAACGTGTAAACCGCTTGGCAAGCCGAGGGTACCCGGCCGCCAACACAATCCCGAAAATCAGCAAAATGGCCAATGCCAGCTACCGCGCATTCTTGTTCACAGTTCCTAGGTCAGCATCCCGCCGTCCACCTGCAGCACTTGGCCACTGATGTAGCTCGAATCGTCCGAGGCCAGAAACGCCGTGGCTTTGGCCACGTCTTCGGGCGTGCCGCCGCGCTTGAGCGGAATGGCCTTGCGCCACTCGTCTACCTGCTTGGGGTCGAGGGCATCGGTCATTTCGGTTTCGATGAAGCCGGGCGCAATGGCGTTGCAGCGGATGTTGCGCGAGCCCAGCTCCAGCGCCACCGATTTGGTGAAGCCGATGATGCCCGCTTTGCTGGCGGCGTAGTTGGCCTGCCCGGCGTTGCCTTTGATGCCCACCACGCTGGTCATGTTGATGATGGAGCCGGCTTTGGCGCGCATCATGGGCTTGGTGGCGGCTTTGGTGAGGTTGAATACGGACTTGAGGTTCACGTTCATCACGTTGTCCCACTGCTGCTCGCTCATGCGCATGAGCAGGCCGTCCTGCGTGATGCCGGCGTTGTTGACGAGGATGTCGAGCTTGCCGAAGTCGGCAATCACGTCCTCAATCAGTTTTTCGGCCTGGGCGTAATCCGAGGCGTCGGAGCGGTAGCCTTTCACCTTGGTGCCCGAAGCGGAAAGCTCGGTTTCCAGCGCCTGGCCTTTTTCGACGGAGGAGAGGTAGGTGAAAGCCACTTGGGCGCCCAGTTGGGCAAAATGTGCCGCGATGGCGCGGCCAATTCCTTTGGAAGCGCCCGTTACGAGGGCCACTTTTCCGGTCAGCGTTTGAGTCATGGGGCGAAGGTAAGTAGCGCGGACTTTCAGTCCGCGCCCGCCTCGTTCTGATTCGCGGACTAAAAGTCCGCGTTACACTGGCCTAACTTCGCCTTCTCTATGCTTCATCACGACATCTGCATTCTGGGCGCGGGCCCGGGCGGGGCCACGGCGGCCCTGCACTTGGCCAACGCCGGCCAATCCTGCTTACTACTTGACCGCGCTGCCTTTCCGCGCGATAAAGTGTGCGGCGACGCCCTCAGCGGCAAGGTGTTGAGCGAACTAAAGCGCATCGACGAGAAGCTGACCGGGCAGCTGGCCGCCGCGCCGATGCAAGTGCCAAGCTGGGGCATCGATTTCTTTGCCCCCAATGGCCGCCGGCTCGCCATTCCCTTCAAACCCAAGTTTGACAAAGCCACCGACCGCGCCGCCGGCCACGTCGCCAAGCGCATCGATTTTGATAATTTTCTGGTGGAAGAAGTGCGCCAGCGCCCCGAAATCGACTTCCGGGAAAACGTGGACGTGGCCCGCACCGAGCGCACCGCCACGGGCTGGCAGCTGCTCGACAAAGCCGGCCAGGAAATCGCCACCTGTCGCATTTTATTAGTAGCCAACGGCGCCCAATCGGAGTTTGCCCGCAAAGTAGCCGGCCACGCCCTGGAGCCAGACCATCATTGTGCGGGCCTGCGCACCTACTACGACGGCGTGACCGGCCTCAGCCCCGATAACTTCATCGAACTGCACTTTATCAAAGATTTTCTGCCCGGTTACCTGTGGGTATTTCCGCTGCCCAACGGCCAGGCCAATGTGGGCGTGGGAATGCTGTCCAAAACCGTTGCAGACAAAAAAATCAACCTTCGCCAGCGGCTTGATGAAATTCTGACCACGCACCCCACGCTGGCCCCGCGCTTTGCGCAGGCCCAGCGTCTGGGGCCCGTGCGGGGGTTTGGCTTGCCGCTTGGCTCGAAGCGCCGGACATTGTCGGGGGCTAACTATATGCTGCTCGGCGATGCGGGCTCACTCATCGACCCGTTCAGTGGCGAGGGAATTTCGCACGCCATGGTGAGCGGCCGCCACGCCGCCATCTGGGCCGAGCAAGCTGTAGCCAAAGCCGATTTTGGCCCGGAGTTCCTCAAGAATTACGACAAAGCTGTGTACAACCGCCTCGGCCAGGAGCTGCGCCTGAGCCGCGTGATGCAACGGTTACTCAACTTCCCCAGCCTGTTCAACATCGTGGCCAACCGCGCCATCAACAACCCCACGCTGGCCGAAACCCTGTCGGCTATGTTCATGGACCTGGACCTGCGCGAGCGGCTGCGCCAGCCAAGCTTTTATTTCAAGCTTCTCTTTGGCAGCAAGTAAGCCGCGACGCTAAGCTACTACTATATGCTGAATCCATATAAAATAAGCCCGTAATGCGGAGCGCAGTCGAAGCATCTCGCGTGTTGTAGTAATCAAATCGATGAACGATTGAGTCACTATTTCACGCGAGATGCTTCGGCTGCGCTCCGCATGACGGGCTAGGGGCTTTAGCGCTAGCGCTTAGCGGCCGGGCGGGGAGCTGCTTTGCCAGCCGGTGCTTTCACGGGCTGCTTGCCCTCGTTTCCCACGTACTTGCGCAGGCTTTTGGCGGCATCGGGGTTGAGTTGCGTGGCACGTTCCAAATCGCGGCGGGCATCGACCATTTTCCCAAACGAAGCGTAGCAGATGCCCCGGTATTCCCAAGCGTCGGCGTAGTCGGAATCAAGCTCGATGGCCTTGGTGAAGTCCACAACCGCCGATTTGTATTGGTACATCTGCATCTTGGCCACGCCGCGCCCGAAAAAGGATTCCTTGTCGTCAGGACGGAATTTGAGCGCACCCGCAAAATCAGCAATAGCCGATTTATACTGCTTTGTCATCAGGTGGTTGACGCCGCGGTTGTAGTAAATATCGGGGTTGGTGCGCTGGTAGCGCAGGGCCGCCGTGTAGTCGGGCATGGCCTCGCTGTATTGCTTGAGATAACTCTTAGCCTTGGCGCGCTGGAGCAGGGCGGTGGCGCTTTTGGGGTTGGCTTTGACTGCCGCTTCGGCGCTGGCCAGCATGGTGCGGTACTCGGCGGTGCTCATTTTTTTCTCTTTGACCCGCTCGGCCGACGCCGCCGCGGCCGACGGTGGCACCACTACTTCCTCGGCCGTTGTGGCCGCTGAAGGCGCCGCATCCGGAATTGCGGCCACGCTGGTGCCGGCGTCTTCCGTCAGCGAAGCATCAATCGGCGCGCCCGTAACAGTGGGCGGTGGCGTTGGCTCGGGGCTGGCGTCGGGTGCTGGGGCAGTGGGAGCCGCCATGGGCTGGCTCATGGTGGTGGGCTTCTCTTTTTCAGAGGTGGTAGTGGCGCAGTTGGTGAGAAAAGCCAACAGGCCGAGCGCTGCCAACGGTGTGCGGAAACATGATTTCATAAAATCGAAAGAATGAGGGCCGGGCAGGTTTCGCCGTAACCAGGGCCTTATACGGAGACATTGCAGGATTGGCTGCTGGGGCGCCAGGCTTCCTGGCTACAGTGGCAAGTTAGGCGCTGCCGGCAAGAATAGCGGCGCGGTGCGGAGGCGCGGCTATCTTTGCGCCACAATGGGAGGGTCCCCCAGGCGGGCCCGGTGTACTTTTTTCTTCCTGAGAAGTTTATGGCATTGCAATTTGATTTGGTCGTGGTTGGTAGCGGCCCCGGTGGGTACGTGGCCGCCATTCGGGCGTCGCAGTTGGGGTTGAAAGTGGGCGTGATTGAGCGCGAATCGTTGGGCGGTATCTGCCTCAACTGGGGCTGTATTCCCACGAAAGCGCTGCTGAAATCGGCCCAGGTGTTTGAATACCTCAATCACGCCGCCGACTACGGCCTGAAAGCCGATGGCGTCAGCTTCGATTTCGGCGCTGTGATTGGCCGCAGCCGCGGCGTGGCCGACGGCATGAGCAAGGGCATCAACTTCCTGTTCAAAAAAAATAAAATCGAAACCGTGATGGGCACCGGCAAAGTGCTGGCGCCCGGCAAAGTAGAAGTAACCAAAGCCGACGGCAGCAAGGAAACCGTGGAGGCCAAGAGCATCATTCTGGCCACCGGCGCCCGCTCGCGTGAGCTACCCACCATGTCGGTTGATAACAAAAAAATCATCGGCTATCGCAAGGCCATGAGCATGGAGCAGCTGCCCAAGCGCCTCGTGGTGGTGGGCTCCGGTGCCATCGGCGTGGAGTTTGCCTACTTCTACCGCACTATGGGCTCGGAAGTGACAGTGGTGGAGTTCCTGCCCCGCATCGTGCCCGTGGAGGACGAGGAAGTGTCGCGCCAGATGGAAAAGTCGTTCCGCAAAATCGGCGTGAACGTGCTCACCAGCGCCGAAGTAACCAAGGTGGACACCGCCGGCGAAGGCTGCAAAGTGACCATCAAAACCGCCAAGGGCGAGCAGGTGATTGAGTGCGACGTGGTGCTGAGCGCCGTGGGCGTGACCACCAACCTCGAAAACATCGGCATTGAAGAGCTGGGCATTAAAGTGGAGCGCGGCCGCGTGATTGTGGACGACTTCTACCAGACCAACGTGCCTGGCATCTACGCCATCGGCGACATTGTGCCCGGCCCCGCGCTGGCCCATGTGGCCTCGGCCGAAGGCATCATCTGCGTGGAGAAAATTGCCGGCCACCACCCCGAGCCGCTCAACTACCAGAACATCCCCGGCTGCACCTACGCCTCGCCCGAAATCGCCAGCGTGGGCTACACCGAAGCCGAAGCCAAAGCCAAAGGCTACGACGTGCTGGTGGGTAAATTCCCCTTCTCCGCCTCGGGCAAAGCCAGCGCCGCCGGCGCCAAAGACGGCTTCGTGAAAGTCATCTTCGACAAGAAATACGGCGAATGGCTCGGCGCCCACATGATTGGCATGAATGTGACCGAAATGATTGCTGAAGTCGTGGTGGCCCGCAAGCTGGAAACCACCGGCATGGAAATCATCAAGTCTGTGCACCCGCACCCGACGATGTCGGAAGCCATTATGGAAGCGGCCGCTGCTGCTTACGGCGAAGTGATTCACCTGTAAGCTTATCGAGCTGATTGCAATTAGTTGAAAAGGCCCGGCTTAGTATTGAGCCGGGCCTTTTTGTATTCAGACAGGTCCTTGTTATCGGGGCACGGCTAGCTTGGCTTCTCCAAATTTCACGGATTCGTAGCTGGCTTGGATGCGGGTGTCGAGAATGGTTTTTTCATCCAGAAAGACGGGTTGATTTTCGTTGGCCAGGTTCCAGGTGCCCACGTAGTGGAGCTTGCCGGCTTCTACCACAAACTGAAAGCGGGTGGCTTGTAAGCTGGAAGCATCTTGGGCTGGAGTGGACTTGCGGATATTTTCCAAGTGCAGTTGGTAGGGGCCCCATTTGGCATCCGGGAATTCGTAAATGAACAAGGCGTAGCGGCCAGCGGGCAGGGCGTAGCAGAACGCATTTTCCCGGCGCGACTTCATGGCTGGTTTAACCATTATGCGAAAGGCTTTGCCGGTGCTGACGTTCACTAGGCGCACGTATTCGCCTAGGCCCAGGCTGCTGTTGCCGCCCAGCCGCTGGATGCAACTGCCATAAATCAATCCCTTCCCGGCAGGAATTTGCCGCCGGTCGCTGTTCCATTCCATCAGCGGCAGCACGAGCTTTTGGTAAGGGCCCCGGTCCAGCGAGTCGCCGGCGAGCGTTTCCCGGCCATTAGTGTGCACGTTGAAACTGATGGGTACGGTGTATGCAACGCTCACGGGCTTGTGATTTTGCATGCCTGGCACCCACTGAATGCGGTCCATGCGATGGGCATTTTGCAGCACGGCAGCATCCACATCGGCGCGGAGCCCTTGCACTAGTTTGATGTCGGAAGTGCGGCCCTGGGCATTTACCTTAAAAGAAAACAATACTTTCCCTTGCACGCCATCACGAATGGCCTTTGGCGGAAATGTGAGGCTGTCGGTAAGGAAGTGAATAAAGCGTTGGCTGGCTTCCTGGAAGCTCTCGCCGGGCTTGCCACCCGGGAAAATAGGCATCGACTCTGTGTACGTCTCGGTCTTGACTTCAACGGTATCAGTTTTCGAGGCAGTGGATTGGCCGCGGGCGCTGCTGGAGAACAACAGCAAAAGCAGGCTTGGTAAAAAGATTGGGAAGCGCATAGTTGAGCCGAAAGTACGCGCGGCGCTCTGCACAAGCGCTAGTCCTGCACCGGCACCAGCGGCACTTCTGGCTCAGAAGCCGCAACTGCCTTGGGCTTACGGCTCACCAGCCACACGCCCAGAAAAATCAGCACCGCCTGCCCGGCCTTGCCCCAGGTGAGGTGGTCTTTACCCAGGCCCACGGCGATGAGCACGGCCAGTACCGGCTGCAGGTAGATGTACACGCCGAGCAGAGCGGGGGAGGCGTATTTCAAAGCCCAGTTATTCAGCAAGTAGGCCAGAATGGTGAGGAAAACCACCATGTAGCCGATTTCAAGCCAGATGTATAGAGGGAAACTGGCGTAATCAGCCATTAGGGCCTCGCGCCAGCCGAAGGGCACGGCAATAAAGGCGCCCACTAAAAAGATGCGCGCCAGCACCGTGAAGGCGTGGTATTTCCGCATCAGCGGCTGCACCAGCACCAGGTAGAGGCCAAACACGGTGGCGTTGAGCAGGATAAAAATGTTGCCCAGCGTGGCGTGCGGGTAAATGGCGGCTTGCGCATTGCGGCTCAGAATGAGCAGGCCCGCGCCAAAGGCGCCTATGGCAATGCCGAGCACCCGCGGCAGGGTGATTTTCTCGCTCAGCAGCACCGCCGAGGCAATGACCACGATAATGGGCGCGATGGTTTGCAGCAGCGAGGCGCTGATGGGCGACGTTAAGTTCAGGCCCGAGAAGAACAGCAGTTGATTGACCCCAATGCCGCAAATGCCGCAGGCAATGACGCGCAGGTTATCGGCGCGGCCTACGATTTTATCCTGCGGCGCGGTGAAGTATTTGACCAGCGAAAAAAACACAAGCGCCCCCACTATCCGGAGCGTGACGATGCCGAACGGCCCCATGTAGTGCGGCATCACGTCTTTCGACAAACTGTAGTTGGCCGCATAGATGACGGCAACGAAAAACAGGGCCGCGTGCACGCGAAAGGAATTGCGCATAAATTAAGGGTAAGAGCACGACCCGAAGGCCGGCGTAAGCCAACTTTGTAGTCCGCGTTTTCGCGCCAGCAGAACTCGTTTCGGTGCCGAACGTTCTAAAACGCGCGCTACAAAGTTCGCGCTACATTGCGCACCCTTCCATGTCCTCCCTCTTTCCCGACGAACCCGCTGCCTTTACCCCACCGCCCGGCCCCGGCCCCGATGCGCCTTTGGCCGAGCGCCAGCGTCCGCGCCGCCTCGCCGATTATGCCGGCCAGCAGCATTTGGTGGGCGAAACCGGGGTGCTGCGCCGCTACCTCAACGCTGGCCGGCTGCCCAGTCTCATTTTGTGGGGCCCGCCCGGCGTGGGCAAAACCACCCTGGCCCACCTGCTGGCTTCGGAGCTGAAACAGCCGTTTTCGGCGCTTTCGGCTATCAATGCCGGAGTAAAGGACGTGCGCGACGTCATCGACAAAGCCAAGCGGCAGCGCGGCACGGTGCTCTTTATTGATGAAATTCACCGCTTTAGCAAAGCGCAGCAGGACGCGCTGCTGGGCGCTGTGGAGCATGGTACGGTGACACTGATTGGCGCCACAACGGAAAATCCTTCGTTTGAAGTCATTCCCGCTTTGCTCTCGCGCTGCCAGGTGTACGTGCTGGAGCCGCTGAGCGCGGAAACCCTGCGCGGGCTGGTGGCCAAGGCCCTGAGCGAAGACACGGCCCTGAAGCAGAAAAAAGTGAAGCTGGCCGAGGACCACGCCCTGCTGGCCCTCAGCGGCGGCGATGCGCGCAAGCTGCTCAACTTGCTCGAAATTGTGGTGCAGAGCACGCCTCCGGACAAAAAAGGGGTTGTCACCATCACCGATGCCGTGGTGCAGGAAGTGGCCCAGCGCCCCCTGGCGCGCTACGACAAAGGCGGTGAGATGCACTACGACGTCATTTCGGCTTTCATCAAAAGCATCCGCGGTTCCGACCCCAACGCCGCACTCTACTACCTGGCCGTGATGCTGGAAGGGGGCGAGGACGTGAAATTCATTGCCCGCCGCATGCTCATTCTGGCCAGTGAAGACATTGGCAACGCCAATCCCAATGCCCTGATGCTGGCCACGAGCTGCTTTCAGGCCTGCACCGTCATCGGTCTGCCGGAGTCGGATTTGATTCTGGCCCAAACCGTTATTTACCTGGCTACTTCGGTGAAAAGCAACGCGGCCTACACGGCCATTCGGGCGGCGCAGGCCGAGGTGAAAGCCAACGGCGTGTACCCCGTGCCGGTGCCGCTGCGCAACGCCCCCACGCGCCTCATGAAACAGCTCGGCTACGGGAAGGAGTACGCGTACTCGCACAACGGCGAGGGCAACTTTGAGGAGCAGGAGTTTCTGCCCGATGCCCTGAGCGGCACCCGTTTCTACGAACCCGGCCTCAACCCCAGCGAACAAAAAATTCAGGAGCGGCTGCGGGCCTGGTGGGGCGAGAAATACGGCTACTAGTTCCCGAAGGCAACTTCCGTCTTTTCCATGCGCCTTTCCGGTCATTAGAAGGCTGGAAATGCCACGCAGCTATTCAGAAATCGGCTTCGGAGTTGAAGCAGCTGGAAGTATCGGCATCATAAAGTAGGGGCCGGCCGGCTGCGTCCTTACTTTTACACACCACATTCTTTGTTTTAAACAACATGCGTCAATTTTTGAAGTACGTGCTGGCCACCCTCGTTGGGCTGGTGGCGTTCAGCTTCCTGGGCTTTCTGCTGCTGGCGGCCATCATCGGGGCCGCGAAAAGCGCGGGCGAGCGCAAGGAAATCGCCTCCAATTCCGTGCTAGAGCTCAAGCTGAACGAGCCGCTGTCGGAGCGTGGCCGCGACGGGCGATTTAGTTTGAGCAGCAACACCGCCACCGGCCTGGTGGGGCTGAAAGATGCCATTCGCCGCGCCAAAAAGGACGGTGACATCAAGGGGATTCTGCTGAACCTGGACATTGTGCAGGGCGGCATGGCCTCGCTGGAGGAAGTGCGCGATGCGCTGCTGGACTTCAAGAAGTCGGGCAAATTCGTTGTGGCCTACCACGAGGTGTGCTCCGAAAAGAGCTTTTACCTTTCCTCGGTCGCCAATCAGATTTACCTGCACCCGCAGGGCACGTTGGAATTCAACGGCCTGAGCACCGAAGTGCTGTTCTACAAGCGGCTGTTCGAAAAGGCCGGCATCGAGCCCTACATCTTCCGGGTGGGCTCTTTCAAAAGCGCCGTGGAGCCGTTTTTCCGGGAAAGCTTCTCCGATTCGGCCCGCTTCCAGACCGTGTCGTTCCTGAACTCCATCAACGGCCACATGATTGGACAGGTG
Organism: Hymenobacter jeongseonensis; assembly: GCF_015694725.1. Lineage (GTDB taxonomy): Bacteria > Bacteroidota > Bacteroidia > Cytophagales > Hymenobacteraceae > Hymenobacter > Hymenobacter jeongseonensis. The sequence goes on from NZ_JADQDQ010000004.1 coordinate 259,979, forward strand.
GCGGCGTCGCGCGGCATCAACCCGGCCCGCCTCAAGGTCATTTCCGATTCGATGCTGGTGCACAACGCTCCCGATGCCCTGCGCCTCAAAATGGTGACCAAGCTTGGGTATTTCGACCAGGTGCAGAACTACATGCGCGGCAAGTTGGGCTTGGATAGCGACGAAAAACCCAGCGTGGTGAGCCTGAGCGACTACACCGACAGCGACCGGGACGAGGAAAGCGACGGCATCACGAGCAGCAACCGCATTGCCGTGATTTACGCCGAGGGCGACATCGTGACCGGCAAGGGTAGCGACGACAACATCGGCAGCGAGAAGTTTGCCGAAGCCATCCGCAAAGCCCGCCTCGACAAAAAGGTGAAGGCCGTGGTACTGCGCATCAACTCGCCCGGCGGCTCGTCGCTGGCCTCGGACATTATCTACCGCGAGGTGCTCCTCACCAAAAAAGTGAAGCCCATTATCGCCTCCATGTCGGACGTGGCGGCTTCGGGCGGCTACTATATCGCCATGGCCTGCGACACCATCGTGGCGCATCCCAATACCATCACGGGTTCTATTGGGGTATTTGGGGTGCTGCCCAACGTGCAGCCGCTGCTGGCCGATAAGCTCGGCATCACCGTGGACCGCGTGATGACCGGCAAATTCTCCGACCTGCCCACCATCACCCGCGCCCTCACCGAGTTTGAGAAGCGCACCCTGCAAAGCGAAGTCGACAACATTTACGCCGACTTCACCACCAAAGCTGCCAAGGGCCGCAACATGCCCGTCGAGCGCCTGCGCCGGCTGGCCTCGGGCCGCGTCTGGAGCGGCCTCGAAGCCAAGGCCAACGGCTTGGTTGATGTGCTGGGTGACTACGACGATGCCCTGAAAATTGCCGCGTCCCGCGCCAATCTGAAGGCCGATGATTACCGCGTGCAGCGCCTGCCCCGCCGCAAGTCGGGCCTCGAAAATCTGCTGTCCATGCTGGGCGGCGAAGACAATGCCGAGGTGAAAGCCAAAACCATGAAAGCCGAACTGGGCCCACTATACCCGGTTTATGTTCAGTACCAGCAGCTCATGACCATGCGCGGTGTGCAAGCCAAGCTGCCGTATGAGCTCGAAATAAAGTAATATCCATAAACAGTTGTCATCCTGAGCGGAGCGAAGGACCTTGTCAAGGTTGGACCAGTTGTTCCGACGTGAGGAGGTCCTTTGCTCCGCTCAGGATGACATTTTTTGTCAACAATCCTTTAACTCACAACATGCAAAACCTCCACGAAGCCACCGCCTACATCAAAGCCCAGTCCAATGGTTTTAAGCCCCAGGTGGGGATTATTCTCGGCACGGGCTTGGGCGCGCTGGCTAAGGAAGTGGAAGTAGAGTGCGAAATCAACTACGCCGACATTCCGCATTTTCCGCTTTCCACGGTGGAAAGTCACGCTGGCCGCCTGCTGCTGGGCCGCTTGGGCGGCAAAAACGTGGCCGTGTTGCAGGGCCGCTTTCATTACTACGAAGGCTACACCATGGAACAAGTTGTGATGCCGGTGCGGGTGCTCAAGCTGCTCGGCATTGGCCCGCTGCTGGTGAGTAACGCGGCGGGTGGCCTCAACCCCGATTTCAATATTGCCGACCTGATGCTGATTGACGACCACATCAACCTGCAGCCCACCAACCCGCTCATCGGCCCGAATCACGACGAACTGGGCCCGCGCTTTCCCGACATGTTTGCCCCCTACGACGCCGCCCTGCTGGCCCACGCCGAAGCCGCCGCCCAAGACTTGGGCCAGGCCAGCAGCACCCGCCACGGCGTGTACGTGAGCGTGCCCGGCCCCATGCTCGAAACCCCCGCCGAGTACCGCTACCTGCGCACCATCGGGGCCGATGCCGTGGGCATGAGCACCGTGCCGGAAGTCATTGCCGCTCGCCACCTAGGCCTGCCGGTGCTGGCAGTGTCCGTCATCACCGATTTGTGTGCGCCCGGCCACCTCAAGCCCGTCGTATTGGCCGATATTTTTGCCGCCGCTGCCCTGGCCGAACCCCGGCTCACTGCCCTAATAAAGAAAGTGATAGAGCAGCTATAAAAGAACCGCTAAAATCCTCAAAGCACGATTTTAGTGGCCCGGGTGTAGCTCAGCACCGAGAAGATGCCCACGCCGCCCTGCACCGTGCTATAGATGGCTGATGGCTGCGCAAAGGGGTTGCCGTTGGCATTGCGGGCGTCGCGAACCGACTCGCGGAAGCGGTAGAAGGCGGCATCGGTATGATACAAGGTCGCAGTGATGGTATCGCCCGTATCGAACCGGTAGCTGGTGCCAACCACGAATGGCTTGCCGTTGAGCAACCGGTCCTCAAAGGAATTGTCCACCTCCGGTTCCCGGCGCAGGGCGCCTTTGGCGGGGTCGCCCTGGTGCAGTTGCAGGCGGTAGCAGTCGTTGAGCGTGGGCGGGTCGCGGAAATTGGTGAGGAAATAGGCCTCGCGCTCAACGCCGGTTTTATCGTTGAACTTGTATTCCAGCGAATCGATGGGCACCGGCGGGAGCATGGTGGTGGTGCCCGTGACGCGGTGGCCCTTGGAGTCGGTTACTTCCAGCTTAAACACGTCGCCGGGACGCGCCACGAGGGCATCGCGCCCGATGTGGGTGTGAAACTTGATGCCCGACACGGTATCAAGCAACACTTCGTAATTCGGTTTGAAAGCCAGCGGCACGATGGTGCCATCGGGCAGGGTGAGGTTCACCGTGACATCGTCGGGCAGTTGCGGCAGCGCCGGGCTCAGGTACGGCACGGTGGTGGTGACGGTGAGGGACGGCACTTTGCCGGGCTCCAGGTAGCATTCCACCACCAGCTCCGAGCTGTAGCTGGGCAGCGGCACGTCGATGTTGTTTTCCAGCGAGTCGCAGCCCGCGAGCGCCGCGCCCGCCGAAACTGCCACAACCCAGCCAACAATTTTACTACGTATTGACATAATGATAAAGGGTAAGACTTGCTTCAGGGCAAAAAACGGGGAAGCCAATCTGCTAAAAATCAATTTCTAAAAGCGGAAGTTGTAGGTCAGCGAGGGGATGATGGGAAACAGCGACACCTGCTTGGCCTGGAAGCCCGTGGTGCGGTCGGTGGTTTCGTCGCGCACGGCTTCGAAGAACACGAAGTAGGCGTTGCGGCGGTTGTAAGCATTGTAGATGCTCAGGGTCAGGTCCTGGTTGAGGCGGCTGCCGATTTTATACACCACGCCCAGGTCGAGGCGGTGGTAGGGGATGAGCTGATAGGAGTTGCGGTTGGGGTAAATGGGCACCGGGCGCGGGTCGATGCCCGTGCGCGACCCCGGAATGTCCTGCAAGCCAAAGCGGCCCAGCGGTAGCGTGGTAAGCGAGCCAGACGTGTAGATAAAGCTGGCCGTGAGGTTGATGCGGGCGTTGAGCTGGTGCAAGGCCACCACGGTCAGGTTGTGGCGGCGGTCGTAATTGGGGTGGAAATCCTCGCCGTTGTTCACGCCGTTGGTGCCGCGCTGGGGCTGAAAGTTGCGCCAGCTCCAGGCCAGGGTGTAGCCTATCCAACCGGTGGTTTTGCCGGTTTTCTTTTCCAGGTACACCTCGTTGCCGTAGCTCCAGCTTTTGCCAAAAATGAACTCCGAATCAAGCTCCGGATTCACAAAAAGCTGGGCGCCGTCGCGGAAATCCACTTGGTTCTGGCCCCATTTGTAGTACGCTTCGTTGGTGAGCAAATACTTGCCCCGGCCCAGCAGAAAGCTTACTCCGGCGCTCGTCTGCTGCGAGCGTTGGGGCTTCACGGAGAGGCGCGACGGGTACCAGATGTCCGTCGGCAGCGAGGCGCCCGAGTTGGTGACCAAGTGCACGTATTGGTACATCAGGGCGTAGCTGGCCTTCAAAGAGGTGCGCTCGCTGAGCGAATAGCGGGCCGAGGCGCGGGGTTCCAGCCCGCCGTATTGGTCGCTGCCGCTGCGGAAGCCAGTCAGCCGCAGGCCGCCTTCGAGCTGGAGTTTGTCGGAGGCTTTGTAGTTATCCGAAGCGTACAAGGCCGCGTCCGTGCCGGTGTAGCTGACATCGGACCCGAAATTGATGCGGCCGTCGCCGGAATTGGCCTCCAGGCGGCCCACGCCGAACCGGTGCTGCGTGAGCTGGGCGCCGGCCTTGAGCACGTGGCGGTCGTCGGGGGTGTACTCAAAATCGGTGCGGGCGCTGTAGTCGGTGATGCTTGACCCGAGGCCGAAGCTGAACTGGTCGAGCCGGTTCGTGAGGTTGTATTTGTAGTCGGACACCGACACCGACGTGTTCACGAACAGCTTCGGCGAGAAGGTGTGGTTCCAGCGCAGCGTGCCGATGGTGTTGCCCCAGCTAAAATCAAAGTTGAAACCGCCGGGGCTGTTGAAGCCAAACGTATCGCGGCCCAGGTAGCCGGTCAGAAAAATCTGGTCTTTCTCGCCCAGCGTGTAGTTGGCCTTGGCGTTGAAGTCGTAGAAATAGTAGTCCGGAATGGGGCTGTAGTCTTCCTTGTTCTTGTTGGCCTCGTTGAGGGCCCGGGTAAAAATGTCGAAATACGTGCGGCGGCCCGACACGATGAACGAACCTTTGCCCTTGTTGATGGGGCCTTCGTAGGTGAGGCGCGACGAAATCAGGCCCACGCCGCCGGTGGCCACGTAGTGCTGGCGGTCGCCCTCCCGCATCTTCACGTCCACCACCGACGACAGCCGCCCGCCAAACTGCGCCGGGAAACCGGATTTGTACAAGTCCACGCTCTGCACCGCGTCGGAATTGAAAACCGAAAACAGCCCAAATAAGTGGTTGGGGTTGTAGACCAGTGCGTTGTCAATGAGCACGAGGTTTTGGTCGGAAGAGCCGCCGCGCACAAACAAGCCGCTGGTGCCTTCGCCCCCGCTCTGAACCCCCGGTTTCAACTGCAAGGTTTTGAGAATGTCGACCTCGCCGAAGAGCGCCGGCAGCAGCTTGGCTTCGCGGATGCTGAGGTGCTCCACGCCCATTTGGGTGGTTTTGAGCTTTTGCTCCAAGCTCACGGAGCCTTCCACCACAACTTCGCCCAGCTCGTTGCCGCTTTCTTCCAGCGCAAAGCTCAGGCGTTGGTTGCGGGTCAGGTTAATGTCGCGGGTTACTTGCTGATAACCCACAAAAGCCACCAGCAGCTGGTGCCGCCCGGCGGGTAAATTGAGAGAATAGCGGCCCAGCGAATCGGCCGCCGTGCCCGTGCCCAACGCCGGAACCGCCACGCTCGCCCCGGGAAGCGTTTCGCCCCGCGCCCCGCGCACGGTGCCGTTGATGGTAAATCGAACGACTTCCTGCGCCCACGCCACGCGCGGCCCGCCGAAGCTTAACAACAACACAAACAGGTAGCAACGCGCAGCCGAACTAAGAACCATACAGTATCAAGCAGATAATAGGCAAAGGTAACGTCCTGCCAACGCCCTTGTCCACCAGATAGTTTTCAAAAGTCCGCCCTGCCAACCCTCAGGATTTGCCCACAAACGGCTGGAGGGCCTGCGTGATTTGCGCCGCGGGCACCACGCCGGCCTGCCGCCACACCGGCTGGCCCTGGTGGAAAAGAATGAGGGTGGGAATGCTTTGCACGCGGTATTGCTGGGCCACGGCGGCGTTGCGGTCCACGTCAATCTTGATGACGCGCAGTTTGCCGCCGTGCTGCGCCGCAACCTGCTCCAGAATAGGAGCCATGGTTTTGCAGGGGCCGCACCAGGTGGCGTAGAAATCGACAAGCACCGGCATGCCGGGGCTGTTAATGAGCTCGGGGAAGGACTTGCGGGGCACGATACAAAAAAACTAAGTGGGTTCTCCCGGCGATTCGTCGCCTGGGGCCGTACCAAAAGGGTAGGGATGCAGTAAACGAAAAAAGCCCGGCACAGGGCCAGGCTTTGGTGATTTTCAGGGCTAAAAAAAAGCGTAACGCCTTTTGTTTTACCGGTTAATGACCGTTACGTCGTTGCCAACCTCGGGAAATACAAACCGGCCGCCTACGGCTTTCACGCCTTTTACGCGGCACTCCCACGTGTAACGACCCGGGGCAGCAACGGCGGCTTCGCCCGTTTCACTTTTGAAATACGTCGGGTCGGAAGGGTCGGTAGGGAAAAGTACATCGACTCCAGTCTGGCCCATTGCCAAGTCTTTTACCAGGTAATAGTCTTTGCCACTGCGTTCGTTGTGTACAATGAAAGTGGCAGAATACGTGCCCAATTGCCCGTATTTATCCAAAATACCCAATTTTATCTGGGCCGTGGTGCTTACCATCCACGTTTGGGAGTGTGCCGCGGGCGCCGCGCCCAATAGCAAGAGGGCCACTAGTGCACCCGTCATCCGGCCCGCGAAGGACGGCGACTTGGAGGGAGAGAAATAGGGTACTGATGTCTTCATGGGTGGAAAATGGGGTAACGTTGTTTAAATAAATAGTAATTAAAACAATGCAACTAAGCACAATGCAGGCCAAGTTAATGGGTGGGGATTGAATTTGCAACTAGTGCCGAGCCAAAACGGTTATTCCTAACCCTGAATGCTCCTATTCTCTCGACATGCAATCCCACATGGCAAAGCATATGTCACAGCTTGGATTAATGCCAAAGAAGTCTTCGGCTGCCGCGCTCCGGTGCGGCCTCTGCGAGCGCGACGTGCAGGCCACGTCGCGTCACCACCTGGTGCCCCGCGAAGAAGGCGGCCGACACGGGCCCATCGTTGACTTATGCCAGCCCTGCCACAGCAGCGTGCACCGCTTCCTGAGCAACCGCGACTTGGCCCGTCGCTACCCGTCGGTGGAAGCCCTGCGGGGTGCCGAGGAACTCCAGACCTACCTGCGCTGGATTCGGCGGCAGCGCGTGGAGCGCATCGTGAACCGGCGCGGCAAGAAATAGGCGGCCGCTACTCCACGGCGCAGTTGGTTTCGTCGCCCATCACGCCCACAAGGTGCACGGTGCTGTTGCCGCCCGCGCCCGGCCGAACCCGAATTTGGGTGCCGATTCGGTCTTTGAGGTCCGCCACATGGGAAATGATGCCAATCATCTTGCCCGAGTGCTGCAGGCGCTCCAGCGCATCCAGCGCCGTATTCAGCGCCTCGGGGTCGAGTGTGCCGAAGCCTTCGTCGATGAACAGCGACTCGATACGGGCCTTGTGGCCGGCCAGTTCGCTCAGGCCCAGCGCCAGCGCCAGGCTCACCAGAAAGCTTTCGCCGCCCGATAGCGAGGCCATGGGCCGCACGGTGTCGGCCTGGTCGTGGTCAACGATTTGCAGCTCGAGGTTGCGGTGCGGCGTTTTGAGGATGGTGTAGCGCCCGGTGAGCTGGCGCAGGCGCAGGTTGGCCAGCCGGGCCAAGTGCGTGAGGGTAAGCCCCTGAGCAAACTGGCTGAACTTATCGCCCCGCGCCGAACCAATTTGCTCGCTCAGGTCCTGCCAGCGCTGCTCCTCCAGCTGGCGCTGCTGGAGCTCGCGCAGGCCATCGGCTTGCAGCTGCCGGGCGTCGTCGTCCTGTTTTAGCTGGTTGCCCACGGCGCCCAACTGCTGCTGCAGAATTTCTCCAGCTGCTGCAAGCACCCTCAACTGCGCGGTCAATTCCTCCGAGCTCAGAGGCGTGAGGCCCGATTCGGCGTGATAGTTCAGTTCTGCGGTCAGGTCGGTGAGACGGCGGGCGGCGGCAGCTTTGGCGGTGAGGTGGTCCTGGCGGCGCTGTTGCAGGCGCTCGGCCTCGGCCGGTGGTAGCAGCAGGGCCTGGGCCTCGGTGGCTGTCGCAATGCCGGCGTCGGCCAGAGCTGCAATCAACTCCGCTTGGCGGATAGAATGGGCCGTGGCGTGCTGTGCCTGCTGGGCTTGCAGCGAGGCATGAGCATTTTGCTTGATGGCCAGCTCCTGTTGCTGCCGGGCCAGCTGGTTTTGTGCCCGCGTCGATTCATCGGCCAGCTTTTGGGTGGCTAGCCGCAGTTGCTCGGCTTCGCCGCTGGGGTCGGGGCCGGGGTAGTAGGCGTGGCGGGCGGCCTGCTGCTGCTCGAGGGCCTGCTGTTCGGCTTCGAGTGCGGCTGCAGCAGCTGCGAGCTGAACTTTATTGCGTTCCAGTTCCTCGGCGCGGGCTTTGTGCTCGCTGGTCTTTTCCAATAAGGTTTTCCCTAACTCGGTCAAGGTGTTCACCTGAGCCTCGTAGTTATCGGCCCGTTCGCGCAACGTGGCCAGGAGGCCGTCGTAGGGCGGCTGTGCGGGTAGGGTAAGCCGGTGGGGCCGCAGGAAATCCTGAACGGTTTGCTGGAAAATAGTGGCTTGCTCGTTCCACTCCGCCAATTCCTCTTCCAGCCTGGCCAGCTCTTGGTCCATGGTCGCTTGCCGTTCCAGCAGGCGCGGAAGCTCGCGCTGGGCCGCCGCGGCCGCTTCTCCCGCTTGCGAATAGTTCTCCCGCAATTCAGTCAGTTTCTCGTCGAGCACTGCCAACCGGCGGCGGTTGGCGGCGGCGGCAGCCTGCTGGGCAGTGGCTTCGGCCAACAACGTCCGAAGCAACGCTGGGTCGGCGGGGTGGCTGGGGGCGGGCACCAGCGTGGCAGCTAGTTCGGCCGCCTGTTGGTAGGCCGTTTCGGCGGCGGCTGTTGCATCCTGCCGCACCTGCAGGCGTTGGCGCTGCTCGGTTTGGTGGCGGGTGCAGGCGGCGGTGGCGCGGCGCAGCTCATCATCCAGCGTGGTTAGGACCTGCTCTTGGCGGGTTACGCGTTGTTCCTGCTCATCGGCTTCGGCGGCAAAATCGGCACCGAAGGCGTGCTCCAGCGCGCCGCATAGCGGGCAAGGCTGGCCGGGTTGCAGGTGCTGGCGGTGGGCGTTGAGGTCGGCCAGCGCTTGCTGGGCGCGTAGCTCGCGGCGGTAGCTTTCGAGCAGCTGCTGGCCATCGGCCCGGCGGGTTTCGAGGTGGGTTACGGCCGTTTCGGCTGCCGCCAGAGCCGGGGCTTCCTGGTCGATTTGAACGGTCAGGGCAGCGGCCCGAGCTTGCTGTTCCTGCACGGCTTCGGCCTTGGGCAGCAGCTGTTGCAAGCCTTGCTGGTAGGTGGTGAGGTCGTCGGCGTGCTGGGCCAGCGCGGCGGCCGTGGTGCCGTTTAGCAGGGCGTCGCGCTCGGTGCGGCACGGCTGGCCTTCGTCCTTAATGGCCTGCTGGCGAGCCAGCGCATCTGTTTCAAAGCCGCGCTGCCGAAGCAAGTCGGCCGCAACTTCGCTTTGGTTCTTGCGCAATTCAGTCCGGCGGGCCTCGCGGGTGGCTATTTCCTTTTGGGCGCCCTGCAAATCGATGATTTCGCGGTCTAACGCAAGAACTTGATTTTTTAAATCAATCTCGGCGCTGTGGTCAATGAGCCAACGCTTCAGAATGGCGTCCTGGCTTTGCAGCTTATCAATTTCCGCTGTCTGCTGGCGCAATGCTTTTTCCGCGTCTTCGCTGGCATGCTGGATTTGGGATTGGGCCTTGCGCTTCAGCCCCAATTGGTGTTGCGCCGCCGCAATCTCGGCGTCCTGCTGCTGGGCTTTGCTGAGCACCGGCCGCAGGCGGTTTTCTTCAACCAATGCCGTGGCATGCGCCGCGGTGGCAACGCCGTGGGCCGCCACTGCGGCGGCGGTAGCCTCGGCCAGCAGGGGCAGGGACTGCTCCAAGTCGCGCAGCCGGGTGGTGTCGCGGTCAAGCTCTTGCTGCGCGGCGGCCACCAACGCCAGCGGCTTGGCCAGGGCGGCGGCGCGGGTGTGGCCATCGAGCCGGGCAAAATCGGGCCGGAGCATTTCATCGGCCCGGGCCAGGGTTTCCAGTTCCCGGCCGGTGTCGCGCAGTTGCTTGTCTAGCTGGTCCAGAATGGTGCGCCAGGTCAGGCCGATGGTCAGCTCCTGTTGCTCCTCGTAGTGCTGCTCGGCGTGCTGGTGCAGCACGTCGAGCTGGGTTTCGAGCTCGCCTCTTTCTTCCTCCGAAAGCAAGCGCGTAGCATCCAGCTTGGCGCGCAGCAGCTTGGTTTTCAGTTCTTCTTCTTTGGCTTTTTCAAACGCTGCCACCGACAGCCGCGAATAAATGCCCACGTTGGTCATCTTCTCCAGCAGAGCGCTGCGCTCTTTTTCCGGAGCGTGCAGGAAGCGCGCAAACTTGCCCTGGCTCAATAGCACGGACTGCTCAAACTGCCCAAAATCGAGTCCCGATAACTCGCCCACGCGTTTCGGCACGGCCTCTTTGCCACTGATTACAGCCACGTTCGAGGGGCTCATTACCAAGCTCATGGCATCGGCGTTGAGGCTGCCTTTGTCTTCGCCGCGCACTTTGCGTTTTACTTCCCAGCGCGAGCGGTAGCGCACGCGGTCCACCACGCCGGTGTCGGGGTTGGTTTCGTGTACTTCGAATTCTACCTCCGAAAAGGCATCCTTGGCGTGGCGGCTCACCATTTCGCCCACTTGCCGGTCGTGGCGCGGCACCCGGCCGTAGAGGCCCACGGAAATGGCATCGAGCAGCGTGCTTTTGCCCGCGCCGGTGGGGCCAGTTATGGCAAACAGCCCCGTATCCGCCAGGGGCGTCTCATCGAAGCGAATCAGAAACGGGCCGGGGAGCGAGTTAAGGTTAGCGAAGCGGACGCTGATAATTTTCATGCGAAGACTTTTCCCATCAATACATCCCGAAGGTACGGCAGCCCCGGCACCAAGCCCACCTAAAAAAGCAATAACGCCGGGCAGCGTTTCCGCAGCGCTGCCAACGGGGGGCGTTTATACTAACCAGGCAGCGAGGTTACTCGTTGAAGAAGCGGGCCCTCTGGCCTTGGGGCCAGGCAGCGGTTTCTATTTACTTATAAGGCATTCGACTATGAATTACGTTCGACGCGGGGCGGGAAAGCCCCTGTTGCTGCTGCACGGCATTGGGGGCAGCTGGCGGTCCTGGCAAACCGTGCTGGACGACCTTGCCAGAGCACGCGAGGTCATTGCTGTAGACCTGCCCGGTTTCGGCAACACGCCCCCGCTCACCGGCCCCGTTACCATCAGCACGCTGGCCGATGCCGTGACGGATTTTCTGGAAGCGCACGGCCTATTGGGCATCGACGCGGTGGGCAGCTCAATGGGCGCCCGGCTGGTGCTGGAGCTGGCCCGGCGCGGCGGGGTGCTGGGCGCAGTGGTGTCGCTGGACCCCGGCGGGTTTTGGAAAGGCTGGGAAATCCCCGTTTTTTACCACAGCGTGGCCCTCTCAACCAAGCTGGTGCGGGCCTTGCAGCCCGCCATGCCCTTCCTCACCGGCAATGCCGGTACCCGCACCTTGCTGTTTGCCCAGTTTTCGGCCCACCCGTGGCAGGTGCCGGCTCCCGTTGCGCTCGACGAAATGCGCAGCTTCGCGCACTCCCCGTCGTTTGATGAGCTGCTGGGGAACCTGGCCTACGGCGAGGAACAGCAAGGCGCGGCGAAGGGCTCCATCAGCAGCCCGCTCGTCATCGGCTGGGGACGCCAAGACCGGGTATGCTTCCCCGGCCAGGCAAAGCGCGCCCTCAAAAAATTCCCCGACGCCCGCCTCTATTGGTTCGAGCAATGCGGCCACTTTCCGCAGTGGGACCAGCCGGCCGAAACCATCCGGTTGATTCTGGCCGCAACCGCCGGCGAGGCGTTCCGCGACGTTGACATTGCCCGCCCAGTGGTTTCCACGGCCCCTGCAACGCGCGTTTCGCAAGGGGCCGTAGCGGCAGGAGTAGCAGCCCTGGTGCTGGGCGGAATCTGGTTGCTGGCACGAAAACCGTCCGGCGGCGCCTAGTTACTCCTGGCCTGCCCAGGCTTGCGGGTCGGCTTCGGCCAGCAGCTGGCGCAGCTCGCCAAAGGTGGCAGTGAGGGTGGCGGCGCGCTCGGGCGGCAGGCCGGCCACGCGCCGGCCAAACACTTCTTCCACGGTTAATTCGTGCAGCAAGGCCAGCGGCAGGGCACCATCGGCCAGGTCGGGGACTTCGGTGGCGCGCTGGTGGCGCACGCCGCGGGGAGCCAGCACCTGGGCTTTTTGCAGCTGCAATACGGCCTGCACCCGGCGCTGGACTTCGGCGGGCGTTTCGTCGGAGCGCACCAGCACGTCGGCCCAGGCCACGAGTTGGAAGGCGGAATTGTCAAAAGCCAGAATATCCGCTTCGACTTCGTCCAACGTGCCGTGAAAGCGCTGCAGGCGGCGCGTTACCGGCACGGGCAGGGCCGTGATGGTGGGCGCGCCCGCCCCCTTGAATTCCAGCAGCAGCACCTGTTGCTTGTCATCGGCCTCGGTGAACGAGAGCGGCACCGGCGAGCCGGAGTAGCGGATGTGCGCCCGCCCGCCCACTACCTGCGGGCGGTGCAGGTGCCCCAGGGCCACGTAGTCGAATGCGGCCGGGAAGTGCTCGGCGCCCACCAAGCCCAGGCCCCCAATGTGTACGTCGCGCTCGGCGCCTTCGCGGGCTTCGCCGCCAGCGGCGTAGAGGTGGCCGGTAGCCAGCACGGGCACGTCCTGCTCGCGTTGCTTTTGCACGGCTTCACACTCGGCCAGGGCGGTGTAGTGCCCGGCAATGCTCTGGCGGATGCGGATTTGCCGGTCGTCGAGTGTTTCGCCGGCCACGGCCAGCCGGATGTCGCGGTCGCGTAGAAATGGCACCGCGCACACCACCAGCCCCGGCAGGCCATTGGCGGCGTTCAGGTACAGCACCTGCTCGGCGGGGTCGGTGGGCACGCCGCCCACTACGTGGATGCGCAGTTGCCGCAGCAACTGCCGCGAGGCGTTGAGCATGGTGGGCGAGTCGTGGTTGCCGCCCACCACCACAATATCGCGGCAGCCGGTGGCCTGCATCTTCACCAAAAAGGTGTAATACAGCTCCTGCGCCGTGTAGGACGGCGTTTGGGTATCAAAAATGTCGCCGGCAATGACGAGCACCTCAATGCCTTGGGCTTTCACTGTGAGCAGCAGCCATTCGAGAAAGGCTTGTTGCTCGGTGGTGCGTTCCTGGCCCGTGAGGAAGTGCTGGCCGAGGTGCCAGTCGGCGGTATGAAGGACGCGCATAGGGTAGAGATAATTACGAAGATACCCAGGCGGGGGAGAAATGGGAAACCAAAAAAGAGTTAGCTTTTCTTTAATCAAAAAGGTTGTCCTAAATCTTTCTTGAATAGTAAACAGAAGGCTTCTCCAGCTTTTCCATAGAGTTTTTCATAGCCTTCCAAAGCATTAATATAGTTATTGAGTTCGTTGTTTTTCAACGTTGTTGTCAATTGCAAGTCGGATATTTTAAATAGAAACTGCGTATTGTTTGGGATTGGTGTATGAAAGAATAATGCGTCACTTGAACTGTTGAAATCAAGCAAAATCGAATAAAGCTGAAAATCGGATTTTATATTTTTTGTCCTGTCAATAAGGATGTTAAAGTGCCTAAACAGCTTGTCTAAGTGAGGTTCTCTCCTCTTGAAACTGTTGTTGCCGTAGCCATACCAGTCAAAGTGCAGATGCCAATCGTAACGCCACGTTTCGGAATTGTCAAGGTCAAGCCATTTAAATTTATCCAGGTCGTTTTCGATTGCAAGGTTTTTATAGTATCGTTTAAGTCCTCTGTGTTTTTTAAGGCCGTTCATGTTGCTGCGTTATCTTTTTAGATGGGTAAAGCATTTGCATTGCTGTTCATTTTGGTGTAAAAAAATAGCGGCAAGCATTCCAAAATTAGGATGCTTGCCGCTATTTTTTTGCTGTATGTTCTAATGCACCACCTGCTTCTGAAACTCCGTAATGGCCTCGCCTAAATCCAGCACCTCCGCACCGGGCAGCGCTTGCTGCACAATGCTGGCGCCCGCTGCCGAGCGGTAGCCACCGGCACAATGCACCAGGATGGGCTTGTCGGTCGGAATCTCGCGGGCCCGTTCGCGCAGCTCAGGCAGCGGAATAACCACGGCATTTTCGAACACGGGCACCTTGGCCTCGGCGTGGTTGCGAATGTCCACAATGGTGAAGGCTTCGGGGTGCTGCCGCACCGCTTCCACATCGACCGTAGGGGCGATGGCAGGCAGTTGCAGCGGTACCAGCATGGCACCTTGAATATTGCCTTCGTAGCCAATTTTGGCGGTCTTGCGAATGACAATGTCCAGCGCAATCTGCGAATCGGCGAGCAGGTAATACTTTTCGGTGGGGCCAACGACCGAACCCAGCCAGGTTTCAAACTTGCCGCCGTCCTGTAGGTTGATGGCGCCCGGCAAGTGGCCGGCGCGGAATTTGGCAGCCGGTCGCGTGTCGATAACCAGCACGCTGGGCTCCAGGGCGGCGGTGCTGCTGGGATGCGGCACCGCCCGGATGCTATCCTCGAAGCTGGGGGCGCCCTGCTTGTTCAGTTTCACATCGTGGCCAAAGTATTTGGGCACGAAGGGCTGGTCTTCGAGCAGCACTTTGATGAAATCCTCCTGCGACATGGGTTGCAGGGCATAGTTGGTTTTCAGCTCCTTGGCGATGGTGCTGTCGAGGTCGGTGCTGGTGGTTTTGCCACAGAGCGAGCCGGGGCCGTGGGCGGGGTACACCCGCGTAGCACCGGGCAGGGTCATGAGTTTGTTGCGGGTACTGCGGTAAAGCTGGGCGGCCAGTTCCTCGCGCTTGTGGCCGCCTACGGCTTCCTCCTCGCGCAGGTCGGGGCGGCCCACGTCGCCCACAAACAGCGTGTCGCCGGTGAACACGGCCCGGCTCTGGGCCAACTCGTCCATCAGCAGAATGCTGATGCTATCGGGCGAGTGGCCGGGGGTGTTGATGGCGTGCAGCTCGACATTGCCCAGGGTGATGCGGTCGCCGTCGTCGAACGTTTTGTGGGGGTACTTGGCGCCGACCAACTTGCTGCAGTAGATGTCGGCCTCGGTTTCTTCGGCAATTTCCAGGTGCGACGACACGAAATCGGCGTGCGGGTGGGTCTCAATCACGGCAATGATGTTGGCCTCGTGCTCGTCGGCAAAATCGTAGTAGGGCTGCGGGTCGCGGGCGGGGTCGATGATGACGACCTGCCGGCCGCAGCGCACGGCGTAGCTGGCGTGGGCCAGGCCCTTGTCGTAAAACTGCTGGATTTGCACGGCCGAGGCCGTGCTACTGGGGAGGGGAGGCATGGTTGGGAACAGATAAATGGCGAAAAACTGAGCCGGGTGGCCAAGCCAAATATAAGCAAGTAGCGGAACGAAGGGCTTTGTTCAGTTTGGCCAAAAACACAGAAAAGCCCCAGCCGTGTGAGCTGGGGCTTTTAGCAAGGCCGGGGCGGGCAAGGCTTTAGGCTTTGGCCTTCATCTTCATTTTGCCACCATGCTGGCCTTTGCCGTGGCCGCGGTGCTCGTCCTGCCGCTGGCTGAACTTGGCGTATTGGTCGGCCGTGAGAATGCTTTTAAGTTGGGCCTGGTAGCGTTCGTGAGCGGCTTTGCGCTCAGGACAGCCGGCTTTTTTATCGGTGCCGTACTTGGCTTTGAAGGCCGCGCCTTGCTGCTGGCGGGCCAGCAGAAGCTGCTCGACACGGGCTTCCTGGTCGGCGGTGAGGCCGAGTTCCTTGGCCATTTTGCTGGCTTTGTGGTCGGCTTTCTGCGCGGGCGTTTTCTGGGTTTTGGTTTTAGCGTAAGTTGCCTTGGCTGGAGCGGTTTGGGCGAAACTAGTGCCAGCGGTGGTGAGGGCCAGCGCGGCGAGGAGAACGAGGGTCTTTTTCATGGAGAAGGAGAAACTAAAGG
The DNA here is from genome assembly GCF_015694725.1 of Hymenobacter jeongseonensis. Lineage (GTDB taxonomy): Bacteria > Bacteroidota > Bacteroidia > Cytophagales > Hymenobacteraceae > Hymenobacter > Hymenobacter jeongseonensis. Next base: position 275,629 of record NZ_JADQDQ010000004.1, read on the forward strand.
AGTTGAATGAGCAGTGAGGCAGGCTTTTTTCTCTCACTTGCTGGGGTATTTGCAAGGCGTATGCCAGGAATAATGCCAGGGCGGCGGAGGCGAGAATCCGTCGATAAACAGGCTCATTTCCTGTACCAATCGGACGTTTTAGCCTACCATTCGGTGCGGCTGGCCGGGCCGGACGGGAAGGCTGCGAGCCGGCGCCTGGGCAAAGCAGGAGCCGGAAGTAGCAGCTCGATAAGCTAGCAGCACCAAGGCCATTTTCTTCGGATGAGACCAGGGGCAATGGGCCTGAGCTGCGAAGGCAGATGCCGCGCAGGTGGGCGGGTTTAGCTAGGGCTAGCCCGGGATTGTTGAGCTCCCGTTTGCCCGAAAACAGGGCGGGAGGGATTTTGCTGCCTATATTTCGGGCCCGCCGCTGCCGCTGCCACCGATTTTTGATGGTTGAGGCAACCGACGGTTCCTTTAACGGTCATTTTTATTTCACACTTCTTCCTTCTTCAACTTTAACAAATGGCAAGTATTTTCGCCAAAAAACCGTTGGCCGTGCTTCTGGGTGAGGCCAATTCCACCGGTCACGGTACTCTAAAACGAACGCTGGGAGCGGGCAACCTCGTGGCCTTGGGCGTGGGCGCCATCATCGGGGCCGGCCTGTTTGTGCGCACTGCGGCGGCGGCGGCTCAGGCCTCGGGCCCGGGTGTTACGCTGGCATTCATTGTGGCCGCTATCGGCTGCGTGTTCGCCGGTTTGTGTTACGCTGAGTTTGCGGCTATGATTCCCATTGCCGGCTCGGCCTACACCTACGCCTACACCACGATGGGTGAGTTTGTGGCCTGGGTTATCGGCTGGGCGCTGATTATGGAATACGCGCTGGGCGCCGCCACCGTCAGCATTGCCTGGAGCGAATACCTCAACAAGCTCTTAGAGGTTTTTGGGACGAGTATCCCGTATAGTCTCAGCCATTCGCCTTTCGAAAGCGCGGTGGTAAACGGCGTAACCGAGCACGGTATCATCAACCTGCCGGCGCTGCTGGTCATTGTGGCCCTGAGCTTGCTGCTGGTAAAAGGCACGCAGGAATCGGCGCTGTTCAACGCCGTTGTGGTGGTGCTGAAAGTGGTTATCGTGCTGGTGTTCATCGCGGTGGGCTGGCAGTTTATCGACCCCGCCAACCACACGCCTTACCTGATTCCTGAAAATGCCGAGCCTGTGAAAAACGCCGCCGGCGAAGTGGTACGGGAGTATTCTGCCTGGAACAAGCACGGTTTCGGGGGCATTCTGGGTGGTGCCGCCATTGTATTCTTTGCCTTCATCGGTTTCGATGCCGTGAGCACGGCCGCGCAGGAAGCCAAAAACCCCAAGCGCGACATGCCCATCGGCATCCTCGGCTCGCTGGCTATTTGCACGGTGCTCTACATCCTGTTCGGCCACGTGCTGACGGGCGTTGCCAACTGGCGCGAATTTGCCGACCCCGCGTTGGGTGGCGAAGCTTCGGTGACGTACGCCATCAAGGCGCACATGCCCGGCTACGAGTGGATGGGCACGGCCGTAACGGTGGCCATTCTGCTCGGCTTCTCGTCGGTAATGCTGGTGATGCTCATGGGCCAGAGCCGCGTGTTCTTCTCGATGGCCAAAGACGGCCTGATGCCCAAAGCCTTCTCGGAACTGCACCCCCGCTTCAACACGCCCTACAAATCGAACCTGATTCTGATGGTGTTCGTGGGCCTGTTCGCGGCTTTCGTGCCCGGCTCGCTCGCCGGCGACCTTACCTCGTTCGGGACGCTGCTGGCCTTCGTGCTGGTGAGCTTGGGCGTGTGGATTATGCGTCGTTCCGACCCCGACCAGCCCCGGCCGTTCCGCTCGCCGCTTTCGTCGGCCAGCTTCCCGCTGGTGCCGGTGATGGGGGCGCTTATCTGCCTGCTGCTGATTGTAGCGCTCGACGCCTTCACCCTGAAAGTGGCCCTGGGCTGGATGATACTCGGGTTCATCGTGTACTTCCTCTACGGCAAGCGCAACTCGCTGCTTCAAAAGGGCATTGTGGTAGTGCCCACTGAGATGGAAGAGCAAGCCTTCATCGAGCCCGACAAGCACAACTTGTAAGAGCTAAATTGCCAAATAAAAAGCCCCGCTGGTTGATGCCAGCGGGGCTTTTTGCACTTAATGGAACGTCAAATAGCTCGCTGGAATACTATATAAGTTGTGCTTGGCATTCCGGCTCTGTACTCAACCGGCCGGCTTTACTTCGCTTTTGAGCTTCAGCACCCGGTCGCCGTTTTCCTGCACAATCACCAGCGCGGGGTCATTGGCCGAGCCGTTGCGGTGTATTTCGGCCCCCTTGATGGTGCGCGCGATGGGCTCTTTGTGCAATGACTCAATTTTGCCGGTGGCCGTGCCGGTGCCGTATTTCCAGGTGACTTTGGTGCCTTTGCGCATGATGATTGAGTGGGAAAGAGGTGCCCATTTAGTACGCAAAAGCTCGGCGGCTGGTTAGTGCACCTGGTCCAGCAGTTTCCAGATGGCTTTGAATTGCTTCAGGCTGCGCGGCCCGGGCTGTACCTCGGTGTTGGTGACTAAAATCTTGCCCACTCGCGTCACAGGGTCAAAAAATAGGAAGCTGGTGAGGCCCGCGTCGCCCCCGGTGTGTCCCACCGTTCCATTGCGCCGGTGCGCCCAGAGCAAGCCCTGATTCGGCTCGGCCGCGTCCAGGTGCCGGGGCATGCGGCCGGCCGCAAACTGCGGCTTCAGTAGCGAATCGACCGCTGCTGGCGGCAGCGGCGCCCCCCTCACGGCCGGGTTGATAATGCTGTGCAGGTAGCGCCCCAAACTGTGAACACTGGTGAGCAAGCCGCCATCGGGGTAGGTGATGGTGTAGTAAGGCGGCACAATTTTCCCCTTGGCGCTGTACAGCGTGGCCATTTGGCTAGCGGCTATTTCGGCATAATTCCAACCCGAATCGGTGAGGCCCAGCGGCAGCAAAATGTGCCGGCGCGTGAACTCGCTGAATGCCTGGCCGGTGGCTTTTTCGATGGCCAGCGCCGCGAGGGCGGCGCTTTCGTTGCTGTAGGCATAGGACGAGCCGGGCGCATAGGGCCGAAACCGACGGCGGCTGAACCACTGGCCGGTGGGGCTCAGGGTGCGGCGCAGGTATTCCTCGCTGCTCAACGCCGAGGCGGTGCCCTTGGTGTAGGCGTGCTTGCTATAAAAGCGCTGGTTCTCGGTGAGGCCCGCTGTCATAGTGGCCAGCTGGCGCAGCGTGATGGGTTGGTTGGGAAAATAGGGGTGGTGCACCGCAAAAGGCAGCAGCTCATTCACCGGCTGGTCGAGGCGCAATTGGCCCGCCGCCGCGGCTTGCAGCAGTGCCACGCCAATGAGCGTTTTGCTGACCGAACCCACGCCCTGCACCGTGGCCGGGGTGTAAGGCGTTTTCAGCGCCTTGTTGGCGTAGCCAAAGCCGTGTTCGTAAACAACGCCGTCGGGCCGAACCACGGCCACGGCAAAGCCCGGAAAATCAGAAGCCTGCCACCGCTGGCGCAGCTGAGCGGTGAGGCCCGCGGTATCGGCCGCAGCAAGGACAAGGACCTGGGCCTGCACAGCGGGCGAAGCCAGGAAAAGCCCCGTGCTTGAGGTAATTAAGAAAGCGGTAATGAAAGAAATACGCACAAGTACGGCTGGGGTAGGGTTCAAAAATAGCACCCATTAGCAAGGTGCTTGGAAGCGGGTATTACATTTGGCCCTCACACCTCACAATCCTTGGTGTTTCAAAGCCTACTAGGCTTTCAATTGTCTGCTTTTTATATGGCGAAAATTTCCTCTGAAGTGGCCCTAGTGGCCGTAATAATGGCAGCGGCCGGGGCGGCCCAGGCCCAGCCCGGCACCTACCCACGCAACGGCGTGTACGACCAGCGGCCGGGGGTGTTTGCCTTCACCCACGCCACGCTGTTTACGGATTACAAAACCCAAATCAACGACGCCACGCTTATAATTAAGGACGGCAAAGTGGTGGCCGCGGGCCCCGCCACCAAGGTGAAAATACCGACGGGTGCCGTGGTGCAGGATGTGCGCGGCAAGTTCATCTATCCCGGTTTGGTGGACGTGTTCACGAGCTACGGCGTGCCCGAAGTAAAGGCCGCCGAGCGCCAGGGCCGCCGCGTGCCCCCGCAGTTCGATACCCAAAAAGTTGGCGCCTACAACTGGAACCAGGCCATTCACCCCGAAGTGAACGCCGCCGAGCAGTTTAAGGTCAACAACGAGCAGGCCGGCGCCTACCGGGCCCTGGGCTTTGGGGCGGTGCTCACCCAGCAGGCCGACGGCATTATGCGCGGCACGGCCGCCTTGGTCAGCCTGAACACCAACCGCAAGGAAAACGAGGTGATGCTGCTGGAAAAGGCTGCTTCCGGGCTGTCCTTCGAAAAAGGAAGCAGCACCCAGGACTACCCCGGCTCGCTGATGGGCAGCATTGCGCTGCTGCGTCAAACCTACCTCGATGCCCAATGGAACCAGCGCAACCCTCGCCGCGAGCAAAACCTGTCGCTGCAGGCTCTGAGCCAGCAAAAAGCGCTGCCGGCAATCTTCCAGGCCAGCGACAAGCTCTCGGCCTTGCGGGCCGATAAGGTGGGCGATGAGGCCGGCCAGCAGTACGTCATCAAGGGGCGCGGCGATGAGTACCAGCGCCTCAACGACCTGAAAGCCACGGGCGCCACCTTTGTGCTGGCCCTCAACTACCCCGATGCCTACAACGTGGAGGACGTGTACGACGCCCTGCGCATTCCGCTCGAAGACCTAAAGCACTGGGAGCTAGCGCCCGCCAATGCGGCCAGATTGAGCCAGGCCGGGGTGCCGTTTGTGCTCACCGCCGCCGACCTCAAAGACAAAAAGAAGTTTTTGCCCAACCTGCGCAAGGCCGTGCAGTACGGCCTAAGCGAACAAGCCGCGCTGCAGGCCCTCACCGAAACCCCCGCCCGCCTGCTCCGGGCCCAGGACCGCATCGGCGCCCTGAAGCCGGGCATGGAAGCCAATTTCGTGGTGTGCTCGGCCCGCTTCCTGGCCGACGACAACGTGCTGCTTGACAACTGGGTGCAGGGCGAGCGCTACCAGCTGACCACGGTGCCGGCCGACTACCGCGGCGTGTACACTCTTAAAATCGGCGAGCAGCCCGAAGGCCGGTTCCTGATTCAGGGCAAGCCCGAGGCGCCGGAGCTGAAAATCGTGCCCACCGCCGGCGACACCATCCGCGGCAACATGACGGTGACCAGCGACATGGCCACGGTGGTTTTTAACCCCAACGACAAGCAAAAGGGGAGAGGCGCCAAAGCAGCCGAGCCCAAGAAACCCGACGCAGCTGCCGGCTCGGTCCGCCTGAGCGGCTACTACACGCAGGAGGGCCGGGTATTCCAGGGCGATGGCCTGCTGGCCGACGGCACGCCCGTGAAGTGGCGCGCCGTGCGCCTGGAAGAAGCCAGCCGCGCCGCCCGGCGCGATTCGGCCAAAGTCATGCCGCTGCCGGTGGTGGGCAGCGTGCTGTTTCCCTTCGCCGCCTACGGCCGGGCCGAAATGCCCAGCCAGCAAACCACGCTCATCAAAAACGCTACGGTGTGGACCAGCGAGGTCGCTGGCAAGCTCGAAAACACCGACGTGCTGCTGGTGAACGGCAAAATCTCGAAAATTGGCAAAAGCCTGGCCCTGCCCAAAGGCGGCCGTAGCATCGACGGCACCGGCAAGCACCTTTCGCCGGGCATTATCGATGAGCACTCGCACATTGCCGTGGCCGGCGGCGTGAACGAAGGTACCCAGGCCGTGACCAGCGAAGTGCGCGTGAGCGACGTGGTGGACAATGAGGACGTGGGCATTTACCGCGACCTGGCCGGCGGCGTGGTGGCCGCGCAACTGCTGCACGGCTCGGCCAACCCCATCGGCGGGCAGTCGGCGCTGGTGAAAATGCGCTGGGGCGCCACGCCCGAAGCCATGCAAATTGCCGGCGCGCCGGGCTTCATCAAGTTTGCGCTGGGTGAAAACGTGAAGCAGAGCAACTGGGGCGAAATGAACGTGCTGCGCTTCCCGCAGACGCGCATGGGCACCGAGCAGGTGTTCATGGATGCCTTCACCCGCGCCAAGGAGTACGAAAAAGAAATGGCTGCCTACAACAAGCTCAGCAAAAGCAAGCAGCAGAAAACCGAAGGTCCGCGCCGCGACCTGGAGCTCGATGCCTTGGTCGAAATCATGAATCGCCAGCGGTTCATCACCTGCCACAGCTACGTGCAGAGTGAGATAAACATGCTGCTGGGCGTGGCCGACCGCATGGGCTTCAAGGTAAACACCTTTACCCACATTCTGGAGGGCTACAAGGTGGCCGACAAGATGAAAGCCCACGGCGCCAACGCCAGCACTTTCTCCGACTGGTGGGCTTACAAAAACGAAGTGCGCGACGCCATTCCCTATAACGCCGCCATCATGACGCGAGCCGGGCTGAACGTTGCCATCAATTCTGACGACGCCGAAATGAGCCGCCGCCTCAACCAGGAGGCTGCCAAAACCGTGAAGTACGGCGGCCTGACGGAGGAGGAAGCCCTGCGCTTGGTGACCATCAACCCGGCCAAAATGCTGCACCTCGACGGCAAGATGGGCTCCATCAAGGAAGGCAAAGACGCCGATGTGGTGCTCTGGACCGACAACCCCCTGAGCATCTACGCCCGGCCTGAATACACCTTCGTAGACGGCCGCGAGATGTTCAGCCTCACCGCCGATGCGGCTTTGCGGGCCGACATCCAGAAGGAGCGGCAGCGCATCGTGCAGGCCATGCTGACCGCCAAAAAAGGCGGCGCGCCCACCCAGTCGGCCCCGAGCAAAGCGCAGGGCCTGTGGCACTGCGATACCCTGGGCCAAGAAAAAGAACTAGCTGAATAACGACTCCTATGCGCATTTCCCTAACCCTCGCTTTAGCTAGTACTGCTTTCACCGCCTTCGCTCAGGTGCCTACGCCGGCGCTGCCGCAGAGCAAGCCGATGCTCATCACGGGCGCCACGTTGCACGTGGGCAACGGCACCGTGGTGCCCAATGCCACGGTGGCATTCGACAAAGGCCGCCTGACCTACGCAGGCCCTGCCGCGGGCTTCACGCAGGACAAAGCCGGCTACGAAACCATCGACGCGGCCGGACAACAGTTGTACCCAGGCCTGATTGTGCCCAATACGACGATGGGCCTGACCGAAGTTGAATCCATCCGGGCCACCGTAGACGAGCAGGAAGTGGGCGCGCTGAACCCCAACGTGCGCGCCATCATCGCCTACAACACCGACTCCGACATCATGCCCACCGTGCGCACCAACGGCGTATTGCTGGCCCAGCCCACTCCGCGCGGCGGGCTGCTCTCGGGCCAAAGCAGCGTGGTGCAGCTTGATGCCTGGAACTGGCAGGATGCCGTGGTGCGCGCCGATGAAGGCCAGCACCTCACCTGGCCCCAGATGATATTCCGGCTCAACCCCAACGAGGACGCCACTGCCCTGGACCGCCGCCAAAAAGCCCGTGAATCCCAACTGCGCGACCTCGAGCAGCTGTTCGGCGAAGCCAATGCCTACCGCCAGCTGCCCGCCGGCCGCAAGGAAAACCTGCGCCTGGCTTCCCTGGCTGGCATTTTCGACGGCTCCAAAACCCTGTACCTGCACGCCGACTACGGCAAGGAAATCATTGAATCGGTGCGCTTTGCCCGGCGTATGGGTGCCCAGAAGGTGGCCGTGGTAGGTGCCCGTGACGCCTGGATGGTGCTGGATTTCCTCAAGCAGAACGACGTGAGCGTGGTGGTGTCGCGCATTCACGCGCTGCCCCGCCGCGACGCCGACGACTACGACCAGCCCTACAAACTACCCGCGCAGCTGCAGGCCGCCGGTGTGCGCTTCTGCCTAGACTACCAGGGCGACCAGGAAACAGCCGGCTCGCGCAACCTAGCTTTCGTGGCCGGTACCGCCGCCGCTTTTGGCCTCACCAAAGAGCAGGCCCTGACCGCCGTTACCCTCACCACCGCTCAGATTATGGGCATCGACAAAGACTACGGCACGCTGGAAGCTGGCAAAAGCGCCACGCTGGTGCTCAGCCAAGGCGACCTGCTCGACATGCGCACCAACGCCGTGTCGCGGGCATTTATTGATGGTCGCAGCATCTCCCTGGAAAACAAGCAGACGTATTTGGAGAAGAAGTTCCGCAGCAAATATGGCTTGTAGGGCCATGCCAACAGTGGCCAATGAGTAGGAGCCGTTTGGGGACGTGACCCCGCCACCGTTTCATTCTCGTGCGTCCATAATACTTACGTGAAGAGCCGCAAGATATTGCGGCTCTTTTGCGTTGTCGCGGTCCACGGTGGCGCATTTCGCCTTTCCCGCCGTTCTTTTGCATCGTTCACCCACGCGTGCTCCCTTCCTGCGCGCCCCAACTGATGTTTCGACTGCTTTCGCTGTTTCTGCTGCTGCCTCTTCTTGCCCACGCCCAAGCGTCTTTCGTGCCCGATGAGCGGGCGTATTATGGATTGGTTAATCGCGGCAGCGGGCGGAGCCTGGACATTGCCAGCGCCAGCACCGCCAGCGGAGCGCCGGCGGTGCAGTGGGAGTTCACGCACGCCCCCAGCCAGCAATGGCGCTTTGTACCCATGCGGGCGGGCAGCGAGTACTACCGCATTGAGGCGCGCCACAGCACCCAGTGCCTCACCGTGGGCAAGGCCGGCGAAAATATGGCCCTCGTGCAGCGCCCGTTTCAGGGCAGCGCCGAGCAGCAGTGGCGGCTGGTGCCGGCCGGCCCGGCCGGCAGCTATCAGCTAGAAAACAAGAGCGAGGCCCGTTGCGCCGCCCTGGCGGCGGCCGATAAATTCAACGGGACGCCCGTGTTGGCCCAAAAAGGCAATGGCCGGGCCAGCCAGCAGTGGCGCCTGTTTCTGCTGCGCCTGAACGTGCTGGACGGCCCGTCGCCCTTTGGTCCGCCACAGCTACTGGCCGGCCCGGTGAATTCGCCGGGCAATGAGGTGAACCCCATCATGAGCCCGGATGGCAACTCGCTGTATTTCGCGCGCACCAAGTTTGCGGGCAATACCGAAGGCAACACCGATTCGGGCGACGCGTGGCTGAGCCGCAGCGCCGACAAGGGCCAAACCTGGGGCCCCATCACCCGGCTCGATGCCATCAACACGCCCCAAAACAACGAGGTGGTGGCCGTGGCTGGCGCCGAAGGCCAAACGCTTTATATGCGGGGTACTTACGAAGTGGGCACCTCGCGCGACGAGGGCCTGAGCAAAGCCACCCGCGCGGCCGCTACCGCCGGCCCCACCAAAAACTTCAAGCCCGACCCGGTCCGGGTCGCGAATTATTACACGGCCGTGCCCGGTTCGGGTTTTTTTGTTTCCAGGGATGAGAAAATCATGCTGCTTTCGCTGGAGCGCGGCGACTCGGAGGGCGGTAATGACATTTACCTGAGCCGGCCCGATGGGAGCGGGGGCTACACCGAGCCCAAAACCCTGGGGCCGGTGCTGAACTCGCCGGGTTTTGACTTTGCGCCCTGGCTGACGCCGGATGGCAAAACCCTCTATTTTGCCTCTTACGGCCACATGGGTTACGGCTCGGCCGATTTATTCGTGAGCCAGCGCCTCGACGAGAGCTGGACCCGGTGGAGTGAGCCCCGCAACCTGGGCCCGGCCCTGAACGGCCCCGGTTTCAATGCCTATCTCAGCCTGACGCCGGATGGCAAAACGGCGTATTATGCTTCCTCGCCCACGGCCAACGCTACCAAGGATATTTGGCGCACGGGCCGCGCCGTACCGGCCGATTCCCTGCCCGCCGCGCCCGTTGCGGTGGTCACGGAGGCCTCGCCCCGCGCTTTCGTAACCGGCCGCGTGCTGGATGCGCGCACCAAGCAGCCAGTGCCGGGCGCCATCGTGAAGGCCGTGTTGCAGGCCAATGCGGCGGGCACCCAGTTCAACGCCACCAGCCGGGCCGACAATACGGGCGGCTACCAAATGTCGCTGCTGCCGGGCAAGTACTACCTCTCGGCCACGGGCGGCGGCTTCCTGACGGTGGGCGACACGCTCGTGGCCAGCGGTTCGCCGCGCCGCGATTTGCTGCTGCTGCCCGCCGCCGTGGGAGCCAAAGTTGATTTGCCCAGCATCATCTTCGCCCAGGGCAAAGCCGGGCTCTTGGGCTCGTCCTACACCGAACTCAACCGGCTGGCCATTGCCCTGCAAGCCAGCCCGGGCACCGAAGTGCGCCTGGAAGGCCACACCGACAACGTGGGTCCGGCCGATAAAAACCAGCAGCTTTCCGAAGACCGGGTGACCGAAGTGAAGCGCTACCTCGTGGGCCGCGGCGTCGACGAGAAGCGCATCACCACCGTGGGCTTTGGCGGCACCAAGCCGAAGTTTTCGAATGCGCGGGAAGAAACCCGCCGGCTCAACCGACGCGTGGAGCTGGTGATTGTGAAGTAGTGAGGCCGAATTGAGCTGCGCATTTGGCCAAGTTCTGCGTAAGGAGATGCGTCAACTACAACCAGCTGAAAAGTGCACTTCTCACCTGGAATGTTCCACACAGTAAGTAGAGCCAGATGACCGCCACCATCCTCTCCGAAAACCCCATTCCCGGCCTACCTTCCGCTTCCGGCATCGAACTGATTGGCCCCGTGGCCTACGTCATCAGCGACGACGCGCCGTTTGTGTACTTGCTGGATGCGGCTACGCTGGCGTTGCTGGCCCAGGTGCGGCTGTTCGAGAGCGCAGAATTTGGCACCGGCCGCATTCCCAAAAGCAGCAAGCCCGATGTGGAAGCCCTCACGGCGCTCACCTGGCCCACCGGGCAGGCCGGCGTGCTGGTGCTGGGCTCGGGCAGCACGCCGACGCGGCAAACCGGCTGGTTCGTGCCAGTGTCGGGCGTCACGCCGCTGCGGGTAAACTTAGCGCCGCTCTACGAGTTGCTGCGTGCGCAACTGCCCGCCGGCGCGGTTGTCAACATTGAAGCGGCCGCAACCACTGCGGCCGAGCTGTTATTATTTCAGCGGACCGTGGGGAAGGTCGAAGGCGCGCTGCTGTTCCGCCTGCCGTTGGCGGACTGCCTACAATTCCTGGCTGGAGTGGGCAAAGCCCCCACCGTGAAGGCTCCGCGGCAGTTTCCCGTGCCCTATATCAATAACCGCGCGGCCGGATTTTCGGGCGCCACCTTCGTGCAGGAGCAGCTATTCGTGACGGCTTCCGTGGAGGACACCGAGGACGCGGTGCTCGATGGCGCGGTGCTGGGCTCGTTTGTGGGTGTGGTAAGTGGGGCCGCTCAGCAGGCGACGTTCGTGCGGCTGGCTTGGCCCGATGGGCGCCCTTACCTGGGCAAAGTAGAAGGCATTGCCGTGCGCCGCACCCTGGGCCCCCGCCATTGGGAAGTGCTGCTCGTGACCGACGACGACGCCGGGGGCAGCACGGCCGTAGTTGCCGAAATTAACACCGGCGAAGGGCCAGCGGGTACGAAATAGCTGGAGTAGGGAAACGAGTCTTGCCCTTTCCCGGTGTAATTTTGGGAGCAACGAGGGGGCTCCCCCGCGCTTCTTCCATTGCTCATGAATTCGCTGCCTTTTGCCAAGGAAAATCTTTATTTTCAAAGTGTGGCTGGCAAGCTTTACCACCACCCGGACGGGTTCGTGCGCTTGGCCTGGAGCTCGGAGCGGTTTTCGCTGGAAGCCATGAAGGCATTCTACGAGCAGGTCTTGGCCCTGTTGATAACTTCAAACACGCGCAAAATCCTGTCGGAACACGGCAACCGTGCCCCGCTGCCAGCGCAGGCGCAGGAATGGCTCACCCAGAACTGGATTCCGCGGGCCATGGCCCAGGCCCGGACCCGCCACTGCGCCATCGTGGAAGGAGAAAACCCACTCCATCGCCTTTCCACCCAATCGGTGGTGGTGGGGGCGCCCACTAGCTTCGTCTTTCAGCGTTTTTCCACCCTCCAAGCGGCTCAAAAATGGCTGGTGGGCGTCGCAGTGTAGGGCACGGGGTTTTGAAGAATAAGTTTTTGAAAATTATAACTTTACGTAGTATTTGCTGACGTGCGTTACTGGGCGGGTGTATCCTGTTTGGTTAAAGTGCCGTAAATAGCGGGTGCTTTATTACTATCTCGATACTCTACATTAGAATCCGACTACTTTGCCCACCACCGATGTTTTGCGCGAGCATGCAGCCCAACGGCTGTATCAGGAACTGGATGCCCTGGCTGACTATGCAGTTAATCAGTTAGGACTTCCTTCTAGCAGTACGGCTGCTGGCACCGGCACCGCCCCGACGAACCCCGAACAACTCAAGCAACACCTGCTCGCACTGGCGAATGCCATTCTCATGGATAGCCCGGCGCTTTTTGAAGCGCACATGAGCCAGGTTAGCGAACAGGCCGGCGCCGAATCTGCTTTGGAGCAGATAGCCGCCATCCGCAAAGCCGTGCTGCTGCGGTTGAGCGTAGGCCAGTACGCCCTGGCCGCCACCGTACTGAGCGCCGTAACCAATTCGCTCTCCGCAGATCCGACGCCGGCGGTGCCCGGCAAAGAGTCGGCGGCGAGAACGGATGAGCTTTCCGCATTGGCTTCTGGTTACCTGAAACTGTTATTAGCCGCCGACCGCCCCGCCGCGCAACGACTACTTTTAGACGAAGCCGAAAACGGAGTTGATGTCCGTGACATTTACCTCGATGTGCTGCAGCCGGCCCAGCGCGAAGTGGGCAATTTGTGGCACAGCGGCACCATCAGCGTGGCCCAGGAGCACTACTGCACCGCCGCCACGGCCAGTCTGATGGCGCAATTTCAGCCATATTTCCAGCGCACGCCCCGCAACGGCCGCCACCTGCTGGCCGCCTGTGTGGCCGGCGACCTGCACACGTTGGGCTTGCAAATGGTGGCCGATTTTCTGGAGTACGAGGGCTGGAACGTCAGTTACCTGGGAGCCAGCACGCCCCTCGAAAGCATCCGGGCCATGGCCGCCGAGCAGGGCGTGGACCTGCTGCTCGCGGCGGCCTCAATGCCGCACCACGTGCCGTTGCTGCGCGAGCTGGTGACCTCGTTGCGCCGTGATGCCGCCACCCAGCACGTGCGGGTGCTCGTGGGCGGCCGGCCATTTGCCCGAGATGAGGCGTTGTGGGAGAGCATCGGCGCCGATGGCTGGGCCAGCAGCGCCAAAGAAGCTGTAGCGGTAGTACAAAGCCTCTTTAACGACGACCAAAGCGCTACACAGGCAAAACCTATTGCCCGCGCCCACGTGCGTTAGAGGCCCAAAAAAGAGGCCGCTTTACTTGAGGCCGCTTTACTTAGTGAAATCCTCTACCACCTGGAGAAACATAGGCGATGGTACTTCCACCGTTTGGCCAGTTGGGGTGAGTTGTCCGGTTTTCTGGTCAACCCGGAACGTAACGATGTTGTTGGAGTTTTGATTGGCGACCAGCAACAGGCGGCCCGAGGGGTCAAGCGTGAAATTCCGGGGCGTCTTGCCCTGCGTATCCACATCCTGCACCGATGTCAGGGTGCCGCTGGCCGCGTCGATGCTGAAAACGGCGATGCTGTTGTGGCCCCGGTTGGAGGCGTACAGGAACCGGCCATCGGGCGATACGTGGATGTCGGCGCAGGAATTTGCTCCTGCGTAGCCCACCGGCAGCGCCGAGAGGGTTTGGTGCTCGCGAAACTGCCCGGCGGCGTCGTAGTCCAGCGCCGTTATGGTTGAGTTTAGTTCGTTGATGAGGTACGCCCGCTTGCCATTGGGGTGGAAGGTGAGGTGGCGCGGCCCCGCACCGGGCCGGGCCACAAAAGCGGGCTCAGCCATTTGCGTCAGTTGGCCCTGGGCCGCGTTCAACCGGTACCGATATACCCGGTCGGTCCCCAAATCCACGGCAAAGGCGTAGGCATTGGCGGGGTCGGCAATAATGCAGTGGGCGTGCGCGCCGTCCTGGTTTTGGTGCGGGCCTTTGCCCGCGTGCTGGCTGGTGGAAGAGGGAGGCGCCAGTTGGCCGTCGGCCAGCACCGGCAGCAAGCTCACGTTGCCACCCACGTAATTGGCCACCAACGCGGCTTTTCCGCTCCGGTCGAGGCTGATGTAGCAGGGCGAAGCGCCGGTAGAAGGCTGCTCATTCAGCAGCGTGAGGTTGCCGGTGCGCCGGTCAACGGCATAGGACCGAACGCTGCCGCTCTTCATTCCCCGGAACGTCTGCGTTTCGTTGACCGCGTACAAAAAGCGCTGGCCTTCCGATAGGGTCAGGTATGTAGGGCTGGCCCCGCCACGCTGGGCACTCACCCGGGTTAGGGCACCGGTGGCGGGGGAGAGGCGGTACAGGAAAATCGTGTTTTCCTCAGCGGAACCCACGTTTGTGCCCACATACACCAAGTAGTCCTGCGATGCTGAACCAGTAGTAGGCCGTCCGCAGCCGGAGAGAAAAACGGCCGTAATCAGGCTAATGCCACCGATTAGGTGTTGGGTGCGGAGCAAACGAGCAGGGAAAGGCATCGAGAATACAGGTTTTCGGGGATGAGCTACAAAAGTGCAACAAACCAGATATACCCTTTGACCATTAACAACAGAAAGCCCCATAAACTGCTTCTGCTGCCAGAAATCAAGCTTGTGGGGCCTTCGGAAAATGAACTACAGTACCCGGAGCCGGAGTCGAACCGGCACACCTTGCGGTATTGGTGTTTGAGACCAACGCGTCTACCGGTTCCGCCATCCGGGCAGGATGAACTTTCAGAACAATTCCGCTCTGCCGGTATCAGGAGCGGGCTGCAAAGGTAGCAACTTGCTGCTGGATGCGCAATAGATACCGTTTTTTTAGGTAGTAGGTACGGATTTGGTGCAGCGCGGCCGGACGATGGTCGCTCGGTAGTCCTTCATAGCCAGCCAGTACGGGCTCGATGCCGGCGTCCAACGTATCGGCAATTGCCTGCACTTCACTGCTAACTTGGGCCATGGTGGAGGCGTCGGGGGCGTGTTCCAGGTCCATTAACTGCTCGTTGAGGTCCATCATGTCCATCAAAAAATCGGGTGGGAGCGGCTCCTGTTTGCTTTCCTCCAGCAAGCCGTGCTGGCGCAGAATATAAGCCATGCGCTTATCGGGGTCAGCCAGGGTGCGGTAGGCATCGGTGTTGACAGTGGCCTGTTGCAACATCTCGGCCTGGTTGTCGGCCGAGGAAGTGGCGTGAAAATCGGGGTGGGTTTCGCGGCTTTTGGCGTAGTAAAGGCGCTTGAGGGCCGCTTCATCGGGATGGAAAGACTCGGGCAGGCCGTAGAAAGAGAAGTAGTCGGAGGACATGAAACTGGAACGCAACAGGAGTGAAACAAAGAAACAGGTAGTACGGCTACCCCACCGGATTGACCGAAAAAGCCACCGGCGGCGCCGCAAACAGCCGCTTGGTGGCTGGCCACACCTCCCCAAAAAGAGCTGATTTGCGGTAGGCATCGAGCGCCGCCGCATCGTCCCAATGGCTGTAGGTGCAGTAGATGGCTGGGTTCTGCGCGTCCTGCCACAACTCGAGGTGCCGGCAGCCGGGCTGCTGCCGAATTCGGTTTTCGGACTCGCGAAACAGGGCCAAAAAAGCCGGTACCTGCTCGGCAGCAAAGGTCATGCGGACAATTCGAATGAGCATAATGGAAGGGCGTACAGAAGTGGTTGGCAGCAGAAGGATGGCTGCGAAAGTGCAAAAATGCCAACTCATAAACTGAACAGCCGTAAAGGTTAGTCAATAAATTCATACCACTGCCTTCATACCAACTGTTCTCATGCTACATAATCCCTTCCGCTCCGCCAAGATGCCTTGGCTCCTGGCCCCCGCCTTGGCCACCGGTTTGCTGCTGAGCAGCTGCAACAGCCAGCCTACCGCCACCGAAGTCGACAAAACAGCCACCGTGGTTCCTAGTGAAACCAACGAAGCTTCCGACAGCACGGCTACGACCGTTGCAACGGATAGCACCGGGGCAGCTACTACGGCTCCGTAGTAACTAAAACTCCGATAAATCAGCTTCTGTTAAGGCCGCCGCGTGGGTCTTACCGGAAGTTCCTTGCACCAAAAAAGCCAAGCCTCTACGGAGGCTTGGCTTTTTTGGTGGTGCGGCAACGTGGCTATTCCCGCACTACCCGCACGCGCTGGCTCAGTCCATCGGGACCGGAAACCGTGAGCAGGTACAAGCCCGGCGCGGCGCGGCGTAGGGCCGTCCCAAGCTGCCCTGCTAAGTCGGCCCGGGTGGCCGGGGCTGGGGCAAGCAGCACCTGGCCCAGCACGGTGCTGAGCGTGAGGCGCAATGGCACGTCATCGGCGAGGGCGGGGCCGCCGAGCAGTTGCACCGTGCCACCGTGGCTGGGGTTGGGGGCCACGTAATAGGGGCTGAAATTGGCGCTCACGTACGCCACGGGGCTGAAAGTGGTGCTCCCGTCAAGGTCACGCTGGCGTAGCCGGTAGTACGCGGCGGCGGGCGCGTCGAGGTCGTCGTAGCGATAGGTGCCGGGTTGGTTGTTGCCCCGAGCGGGCACGGTGGCAAGGCGCTGGAAGCTGCGGCCATCGGCTGACTTTTCAACGTCAAAGCCGGCATTGTTGTGTTCCATGGCCGTGGCCCAGGCCAGCCGGGTGCTGGCGTAACCCGTGCGGGCGGCCTCAAAACGGACAAGCGTGACAGGCAGCGGCGCCGTGTAATTGCCCACGGCAAATGTCCCGAACGAGCTGATTCCGGCAGTGCTGACTACGTACGGCCCGCTGCCATTGGCGATGGCCTTGCCCAAAGAAGCCCAGGAAGCTCCGGTGCCGCCCGCATTTCGGTACAAGCTGGCCTTACTTAAGTCAAAATCAGGGTTCTGGTCCAGTGCGTTGAACTGCACGCTTACGGTCGCCACCGGCTCTGTGCCGAGCGTGGGAATAACCTCCCAGGTACGGTTCACAAATTCGGCTTGTTTATCGAAAGCCGTGCCGCTGGTGCCGCTGGTGCCGTTGGCAAGTAGCCCGCTGAAAGTACGGACCCGGAAGCTGGTGCTGGCCCCCGTGTTGGCAAGCGTGAGTGGCGTGTACGAAGTAGCCGTGCCCACTGGGAAAACCACGGGCGTGCCACCCGTCGGCACCGGCCGCACCACGCCGCCGCTCGCAGCGGCCGCATCGGGCGTTACCACGTAGCTGCTGGCGGAGGCGCCGGTCACCGTAGCCGCATTGCCCAAAGTCAGGGTGTTGTTCTCGATTACCAAGCGGCCCGCACTGAACGTAAGCGCGTTGCTAATGCTGACGGAGCTGAATAAGCGTGCGCCAGCCGGGTTGTTGATGGTCAGATTGCTTAAGGCCAGGGGTGCGCTAGTGCTCACTATCTGCTGCGTGCTGCCGGTTAGCTCCAGGGTGCCAGTGCCGGAAAAGGTGCCGGTTACCGTGAGGTTGCCGCTCAGGCGCAGGGTGGTGCCAGCCGCCAAGGTGAGGCTGGCGCCGGACTCGACGGTGAGGTTGCGGGCGGCCAGGGTGCCCGTGCCCAGCAGGGGCACGAAGCTGGTGCCAGCCGGAACCAGAACGTCGGTGTTGGGGGAGGGCTCCACGCCATTTTCCCAGTTGCGGCAGTCGCCGGGGTCGGCGGTATTGTTGTTGCCGGTCCAGATGGCCACGGTGTTTCGGGGCTGAACCTCAATGCGGGTATTCACGGCCGGCGGCGCCGTGTAGCTCGCTTTCACGAAGCAGCGCTGGCCAGGGGTGGTAGCAAGGGTGTTGTGCACCTTGAGCACGTACCAGCCCGTAAAAGCAGGGGTGAACAAGCCGCTGGCCGAAGCCACGCCGCTGGCGCTGCTGAGCTGATTGCCCCGCAGGTCGAACAGCCCGATGGTGAGGCTGTGGCTGTTGGAGCCGTTGGCCGGAAAGAGGTCGTAGGTCACCGGCATGCCGGCTTGCACATAAATCTTGCCCACCACGCGCGAGTTGGTGGAGTTGCTGGGCAGGGCGCCGCCCTGGCCCAAGCTGCTGCAGTGCAGGTCGCCGAGGTCGTCGGCCATTTCCCACTCCTGGGTGGTTTGGGCCGTGCGGCCCGGGGCGTAGGTCGTGCCTTGGTTTTCGGGGGCCCACACCGAGTAGCCGCGTCGGCCTTGGGCGGCCGTGCCGTTGCAGGGCGGCGTGTTGATGTTTACGTACTTGTTGCCGTCGTTGCCGAGGTAAACCGTTTTGACGTCGTTGCCATTGGCCCCGGAATAGTCGTGGAGCCGGGTGCCGACGGCAAAATCCGTCTGCACGTCGTTATTCTGCCAAGTTGCCCACTGGTCGTTGATGCCAATCAGCGCTTTGGTGCTGCGCTCAAGCACGAGGTGGTCCTGAGCCTGGTAGCGCACCCGGTAGGCGCCGTCTTTGAAGTGCAGGTTCTGGTGACACCAGATGAGGTTTTCCAAATCGCTGCGCACGGGCAGGTCGATGGTATTGGCCGGTTCGTGGTTGAAGCGCTTGCCGGTGTTGCCGATATTAAACAAGTCTTCAAAGAAGATTTGCGGCGAGCCGTCCATGGCCAGGGCCACGGCATAAGCCGCCGAAAGCCGGGGCTCGAAGGGGTCGATGTGCGGAGCCAACTCGCTCCCCGTGTTCCAGCCCGAATAATTGCCGTTGGTGAGCTGGGGCCGGAAGGTGTCGTGGTTGTTCACGAAGGGCACCGTGCGGTGCACGTACGTATTGGAATTGCTGTAGTAGGCCACGCGCTGGTCTTGCTGGCGGCTGGGCAGGTTGCCCATGTCGAAGCCCCCGTTGCTGTACACCATACTGTAAATGCCTTCGCGCAGGCCAAAGTCGAACGTGCCCGAGAGGAAATCGCTGCCGCCGTTCTGGCCGTTCACGGTGGTGGTGTAGTTGTCGAGCTCGGATTTATTGCCCACGTATTCGCCCACGTTGAACATGGTTTCGCCCCCGTTGGCCCAGCCGGCGTTGTATTTCAGGTTGTAGCTCAGGTCCTGCTGCACCGCGTAGGAGAAATGCTTCACGGCATCCCAGCGGAAGCCGTCCACGCCGGTTTGCTTCTTCATCCACACTATCCAGTTGCGCGCCTCGTTGCGCGAGTAGCCGCTGGTTTGGGTGGGGTTGAAAGCGTTAGGGAATTGACTGGTAATGGCACCGCTCAGTCCGCCGTAGCCGTTGCCACCACCATCGTCGCCAAAGCAGAAATCTGGCCCGAACATCGGGTCGGCCAGGTTGCCGGACGTGCTGTTGTGCCCCAGGTGGGGGTGGAAGTTGGTGTAGTTCTTCGACCAGCGGCCCCGGCGGCTCAGGTAGTCCGTGGCGCTTTCGCCGCCCGTTTGGGGCAGGGGCGTGCCGAACGATGCGTAGCGGAAGGTTTTGTAGCCGCCATTGGTTTGCATGGAGTAGCTGTCCGGGTCTTGGCCGCCTTCGCCGTTGCTGCCGCCGGCACCGTCGATGTGGTTGAGCACCACGTCCTGAATGACTTCAATGCCGTTGGCGTGCAGCACGGCCACCATGCGCAGGAACTCATCTTTCGAGCCGAAGCGGGTGCGGGTGTCGCCTTTCTGGTACTTGTCGCCGAGGTCGTAGTGGTCGAAGGGCGAGTAGCCCACGTCGTTGGTGGCGTTTTTGTTTTTGGGCGTGGGCGGAATCCACACCGCATCAATGCCCAAGCCCTTCAAGCGCGGAGCCAGCTCGGTGAGGTAGTCGGCCCACTTGAAGCGGTACGTTTCATTATAATAATCCCACCAGAAGGCTTGGAGAACTACTTTTTTGGAAGTGGTTTGGGCATAGGCTGGCCGAATGCCCAGTACCAAAGCCAGCATCACCACGAGAGCGTAGCGTTTTGTCATTTACGAGTAAAGTAATTTTTATAAGCAGAGACAAATTTACCTAATACCTCATTGGCAGCATAATATAATTAGAAGATTCTGAGCTACTTCCATTGTTTTATTAAAAAAATATAAACCTAAAATCGAATGATGAAAAAACTTGGAAATGACGACAATCGATTGAATTCTATCTAAGACAATAGATGCAACCACACCAGCAGGCTGGTATTCTAAAAAAGCGGTAAAAAGTGCAATAAGGCTAACCTCAGATTTCTTTGTCCGTAAGCATTTGCATTTATCTCATTTCCCCTTTTACCAAGCTCTTATTCTTATGAAAAGAATTTCTCTCCAATCACTTGCCTTAGCCGTGGTCGCCGGCCTGTTGCTGAGCAGTTGCAATAGCCAGCCGACCAACTCGGAGGGCGGCGCAAATACCTCGGGTACATCGGACGAAGCCACCGTTACCTCCGACACGACCGCCACCGCGGGCGGTGCTAGCGGCTCGGTGCGGCCCACCGGGGCCAAGCCTGCCTGGGGCCCCGACCTCAAGCCCGAGATGCAGGCCGTAATCGAGCAGCTCAAAAGTTTCGACCCCAAGCCGCTGCCGGAGCTAACCCCCGCGCAAGCCCGCAAGCAAGCCGGCCCCACCGAAGCCGCCATGAAGCAAATGCGCGTGAGCAATATCGCTGCGCCGCCCCTTAACTGCGACACCACCAGCAAAACCCTGATGCCCGGCGTGAAAGCGCGCATCTACACGCCCAAGGGCGGCACGGCGCCCTATCCGGTGGTGGTGTACTACCACGGCGGCGGCTGGGTAATTGCCAACCTCGATACATATGGCGCCTCGGCGCAGGCTTTGTGCGAGCAAACCGGGGCCGTGGTGGTATCAGTGGCCTACCGCCAAGCACCTGAGAAAAAATTCCCCACGGCCCACGACGACTCGTTTGCGGCTTACCAGTGGGTACTGAAAAATGCCGCCAGCATTAAAGGCAACCCTGGCTTAGTGGCCGTAGCGGGGGAGAGTGCCGGTGGCAACCTAGCCTGCGCCGTGAGCATGATGGCGCGCGACCGCAAAGTGGCTCTGCCCAAGTACCAGCTTTTGGTGTACCCCATCGCCGGTTCGGCCACCACCACGCCTTCTTACCAAAGCAATACCGAAACCATGCCCCTGAATAAGGCCGGGATGGAGTGGTTTTTCAAACATTACCTGCGCACACCGGCCGACGGCAAAGACCCGCGCATCAACCTGGTGGCGGCCAACCTCCAAGGCCTGCCTGCCACCACCATCATTGCCGCCCAGTACGACCCGCTGCTGAGCGAAGGCCGCACGCTGGCCGATAAGCTGGAAGCCGCAGGCGTGAAAGTGAATTACAAGCTCTATAACGGCACTACCCACGAGTTCTTCGGCATGGCCGCCGTGGTGCCCGAAGCCAAAGCTGCCCAGGCCGTTGCGGCCAGCGACCTGAAAGGCGCACTGAAATAAGGTATCCGTTTTCTGATTCTTAATCAGAAAATAGATGAAAGCATTGCGCTATCAAACCAGAACGTGCTGCGGAGTTGCTCGATGCAACTCCGCAGCACGTTCTGGTTATGGCCAGTGATGGAGCGCTGTCTGGTAATTATAAAAGCTGCCGATGGGAGGCGTGCTAATCTGCCTGAAAGCGCACGTCAATCTGCGAATCGAAGTGCAGCCCCAGCAGCTCGGAGGCGTTGCCCTGGCAAATGCCCAAGCACAGGCAGTCCTGGCTGTTGAACACGGCCACGGCCTCGCCGGGAGGAGCGGCCGAAAAGTGGGGGTGCACGTCCTTCACCACATCGCGGCCGAAGTGAATGGCAAAGCCGCGGCCGTGCCCGACGGCATCGACGGCCGTGCGCGAGATATTGGTGACGAGGTTGCCGTAGTGGTCGACGTGGGCCACATGGCCGGTAATGCGGTGGTCCTGCAAGCGCAGTTGCCGGTTGTTGAGCTGGTGGAACGCCGTGACGAGCGGGCCGATGCTGGACAGCGCCGCGCCCTGGGCCAGGGTGACGGCGGCGGGCAGCAGCACGTCGCGGGTGGGCGAGGAGCTGACCGCCGCGGGCAGCGCCACCAAGGCCTCGGGCGCGCCGTTGGTGAGCAGGGCAATGATGCCATTGTCGCCGGCCACAAAATAATGGCCTTGGTAAAGTGCGGCTTGCCAGCCCGGCTCGGGACCGGCGCCGTGGTCATCGACGCCGATGACGTGCGCCGTGCCAAGGGGAAAATCCCGGAATACCGATTGGAGAACGTGAACGGCGTGCGCGATGTTGAAGGGTTCGACGCCGTGGCTGATGTCGACCACCGTAGTGGCCGGAGCCAGCTGCAACAGCCGCGCTTTTAGCGCCGCCACGTAGTGGTCGCGGTAGCCAAAATCTGTCAGCAACGTTATCAACCCCATGCCTTCGTTCGGTAGTTTTTCGTAGTATTGTTCATTCACCTGAACCCCGGCAAAAGTAGCCGGTTTAGGGTGAAAACGGGCTGTTTTTTGTCACCCTACCTCTTTTCCCCCTCTCTTCCCACTTGGTCGAAAAAATCATCATCCTCGAAAACATGTCCTTGGTCGATTTCCTGGGCCCGGACAATCAGAACATTCGCCAGCTGGCTGCGGCCTTTCCCGGGTCGAAAATCATCAGCCGGGGCAATGAAATAAAAATCCAGGGCCAGACGGAAGTCATTGCCCGCATCAACGACCTGCTTTCCTCGCTCATCGAGCACTACCACCAGTACGGTCAGATTACTGATAAGACCGTGAATCAGTACCTTTCGGCCACTAGTGAGGAGGCCGAAGGCCGCGTGCTGGCCGCCTCGCCTGATGTTATCCTGTTCGGGGCCAAGGGCGGGGTCATCAAAGCCAAAACGCCCAACCAGCAAAAGCTCGTGGATACCGTCATGGCGCACGACCTGACGTTCACGCTGGGCCCCGCCGGTACCGGCAAAACCTACATTTCGGTGGCCCTGGCCGTGCGGGCCCTCAAGAACAAGGAGGTGAAAAAAATCATCATTTCCCGTCCCGTGGTGGAAGCAGGCGAAAGCCTCGGTTTCCTGCCCGGCGACATGAAAGAGAAGGTAGACCCTTACCTGCGGCCTATTTACGATGCCCTGGAGGACATGATTCCGGCCGAAAAGCTGAAATTTTACCAGGAGAATAAAATCATCGAAATTGCCCCGCTGGCTTACATGCGCGGCCGCACCTTGAACAACGCGTTTGTGCTGCTCGACGAGGCCCAGAACACCACCCCGAGCCAGATTAAGATGTTTCTGACCCGCATGGGGCCCACAGCCAAGGTAATGGTGAACGGCGACCGCAGTCAGATTGACTTGCCCACGCGCCAGAAATCGGGCCTGATGCAGGCCATGGATATTCTGAAAAACGTGCAAGGAATTGGCTACGTCGAAATGACCTCGGAAGACGTGGTGCGCCACCGCTTGGTGAAGGAAATTGTGGAAGCCTACGACAAGTTCGACACCGAGGAAACGAGCCGCCAGGCCCAGCAGAATGGCCTCCGCCGCGACGAGCGCCACGAGCGCCGGCTGCTGGAACTGCAGCAGCAAACCGAAACCGAGCTGCCTGTGAACCAGGAGCAGCCGCTGTAATTACTCCCTAAACGAAACACCTGTCATCCTGCGCTTGCGAAGGACCTTATCCCGGCTGAACGGCGAGTTCAAACGTGGCAAGGTCCTTTGCAAGCGCAGGATGACAGTTTTATGACGCTAAATCCATGTCCGCTACCGCCTACCGGGTCACCGACCTGCGAGACCTCGACGCCGCTTTCACCATCCGGGAGCAAGTATTTCAGGAAGAGCAGGGCGTGCCGGCTGCCAAAGAGCACGACGCGCACGACCGCACCGACGCCCGCCACTACCTGGCCCGCGCCGCCGATGGCACGCCTGCCGGCGCCGCCCGCTGGCGCGAAACCGAAAACGGCGTGAAACTGGAGCGCTTTGCGGTGCTGGCCAACTTCCGGAACCAGGAAATTGGCGCCGCCTTGCTACACGCCGTGCTTGCCGACGTCCGAACTGAGCTTCCTGATGCGGAAGTGTACCTCAATGCGCAGCTACGCGCCATCCCTTTCTACGAGCGGCACGGCTTTAAGAAAGAAGGGGAAATGTTCGAAGAAGCGAATATTCAGCACTACAAGATGGTGCTGGGGTAGGCCGATAGTGGGTTATCCCAGCAGGGCCGGCCGCTGCGTGATTTCGTGGTAGCAGATATGGGCGCGGCTGAAGTAGTGAAACACCATGCTCTTGCGGGTTTGGGCTTTGTCGAGGTGTGGCTCGCCGCCGTGCATCAGGTTGGCGTGCCACACAAAAACGTCGCCTTTGCGGGCCAGGAACACCTGCTTCTCGATGCCGGCCTCGGCAATGCGGCGGGCGATGTAGGCTTCGTAGGCCGTGTATTCCTTGTCGCCGGTTAGCCAGGTGCTGCCTTCGTTGGCGTAGTCAGCATTAAGGTAATAAGGAAGCTTGTGGCTGCCGGGGTAATAGTGCAGCGGGCCATTGCCCGGGGTGATGTCTTCCAATGCCACCCAGGCCGCCGCCATGCCCCCCAGCGGAAAGGTGCTCATGTGAATACTATCGGAATGGGTGTGTTGCTCGCTGCCTGTGAGGAAGTTAATGCTCTGAAACAGCGTGGTTTCGTGCCCGAGCAGACCGGCCACCAGCGCCCGCAGAGAGCCCTCGCCCGCATCGCGAATGGGCGCCGACTTGCGGAAGGCAAACATGAACTTGTTGCGGTAGCGCAAGTCAATCTGCTTGGTGGCAATAAGATTTGCCAAGTCCTGATTGATGGCATCAACCGCCTCAGTACTTAAAAACCCGGGCAGAATGGCGTAGCCGTTGTCTTCAAAGGCCAGCAAACTGGCTTGGCTGGCGGCCGGCAATGCCCGAAACGCCGGGCTGGCCGCCAGTCGCTCCGCCAAGGGCGGTGTGGGCGGCAGGCCCGCCGTGGGCGCCAAGTGGGCAAAGTCGCGGCTGCTGATGGGGGAGAAGTACTGCTTTTTCAGGCCCAACCGCTGGTACAGCGGCAGGTTGTGGGCCAGCCTGGCGCGCTGGAACAGGTTGTAGGCGGCGTAGCTGAGCTTGAGGCGGCGCAGGAAGGAGAACATCGGTAGCAACAGATTTTAGAGGAGCAAGATAGGGGCTTGGGGAGTGGAAGGGGGCGGCAGGAGGCGGGTATGCTGCATAAACGCTTACATTGCTAGGCCAATACTTTCCTCTCTACCAACTATCTCCGAGCCATGATTACCTGGGCTGCTTTTCCATTCGTGCGGTACACCCCTGCGCTGATTATCGGCATCGTGGCCTTTCTCAACCTCGGCGAGGGCTGGCCCGAATTGTGGCCTTATGCCTTGGCACTGGCGATTTCTGCCGTGCTGCTTATATTTTGGAGCGTGAGGCAGCGCAGCCCGGCCGCCACCGATGCTGCCGGCACGGTGGCGCTACTTGCGGTGGCGCTGCTGGGAGCCGCCCTCACGCAACGCGCCACCGAAAGCCGCCGCGCCGACCACCTTTCCCGCTTCGCCGACCAGGTCGAATCTTATCAGGCCGTGGTGGACGATTACGTGGTGGTGCGGGCGGCTACGTACGCCACCACCCTGCGCGTGCAGGCGGTGCGGGTGGCCGGCCGCTGGCGTAAAGCCACGGGCGGCGTGCGGGTTTCGCTGCCCCGGGTAGCCGGAATTGCCCAGCCGAGCTACGGCGAAGTGTGGCTCATTCGGGGACACCCCGACCTGAGCAAGGCTCCGCTCAATCCCGGCGAGTTTGACTACCGCCGCTACTTGGAGTACCGGCAGGTATACCACCAGCAATACATTCACCTCGACCAGTACCGCCTGCTGCGCATTGCGCCGCCAAATGTGCTGATTGCCATCAGTATGCGAGCTGCGACGCAGCTCGACGGCGTTTTCCGGCAATACATTAAGGCCAAGCGTGAGTACGCCATTGCTTCGGCGTTGGTGCTGGGCATCAAGGACGATGTGGACGCAGAAACCAAGCAGGCCTACACCAACACCGGCACCACCCACATTATGGCCGTTTCGGGCTTGCAGGTGGGGCTGCTGTTTGCGGCCATGTCGTGGCTGTTGCGGGTGCTGTTTGGGCGGGTGCGGGGCTTTCAGGTGTGGTCGGCGCTGGTGGGTTTGGTTGTTATCTGGAGCTACGCTTTTCTCACGGGCTTGTCGGCGTCGGTGCTGCGGGCCACGGTCATGTTCACGTTTGTGATTCTGGGGCGCGCCACGGGGCGGCAGGATATGATATTTAACACGCTGGGCGCGGCCGCTTTTGCGCTGCTGGTTTTCAATCCGTTCATCGTGGCCGATGTCGGCTTCCAATTGTCGTTTTTGGCGGTGCTCAGCATCGTGTACTTGCAGCCGCGCATCGCGGGCTGGCTCGACGTGGAAGGCTATTTCTATGCCCGGCGCCGGCCTTGGCAATCCCGGCCGGTGCAGTGGGCGTGGCGCGGCAGTGGCTGGTTTCTCGATTTGGTCTGGAAAGCCACGGCGCTGTCGTTGGCCGCGCAGGTGGCCACGTTTGGGCTGGGGCTCTACTATTTTCACCAATTTCCGCTCAGCTTCCTGCTTTCCAACCTGGGGGCCGTGCCCATCTCGAGCGGCGCCGTGTACGTGGGCCTGGGCTTGTTGCTGCTTAAAGGAATTACCGCAGCCGTGACCGCCCTGTTGCCCGCCGCCGGCCCCGCGCTCGATTGGCTGCCGCGCGGCGTGGCCTACCTTTTTGAAAAAATGGTGTGGGCCTTCAATGAATACATTTTCTGGGTGAGCCGCGTCATGTCGGGTTCGGTCATCCGCGAAGTGCACGTTACGGCGTTGCAAACGGTGCTGCTATTTTTCCTCATTGGCGCCCTGCTGGCCTGGGCCAACACCCGCCGGCTGGGCTGGCTGAGTTGGTCGGCGGGCATCCTGCTCCTCTACGCGGGCACCCGGGTAGCCGAGGCCCGCGCCGTGGCGCCCACCGAGGAGTTCATCGTGTACAGCATTCCGCGGCGCTCGGCCGTGGGGTTCTGGCAGGGCGCGGCGGCCGAGTTTGTGACGCCCGACTCGGTGGCCCTGAACGAAACCGAGCGCACGTACCGCCTGCTGCCGGGCCTGATACGGCGCCAAGCCACGCACCCCACGTATTCGGTGGGCTGGCGCCATACCACCATTCCCGTGCAGCGCCTCGCCGACCCCGACAGTGCCAACGAGCACCTGTTTATGAAGCCCGGGCCCGTGGTGGTGGCCCATTGGCGCGGCTTGCGCATCGGCTTCGTTTCCAACCGCATTTCCTCGGCCACCCGGCCCGTGCCGCTGGATGTGCTGGTGCTGCGCCGCAACGCCCGCCTCAAACCCGAAACCGTGGCGGCCGTTTTTGGCAAGAAAACCCAGGTAGTGTTCGACTCTTCTTGTAAAATATGGTACGTCGCCCGGCAGGATTCCAGCCTGCGCGCCCACGGGTTTCGCACCTGGGACGTCACCGCGCAAGGCGCTTTTCGGTGCCGGCCGCCCATGGCTGCGCGGTAGCCGCTCAGCCCTCAAAAACCGCCAAGACGGTGGAGCTGCCCGCGTTGCGGGCATTCAATCGCGTGCTAGCTTTTGGGCTTGCCGCCGCAATGCGTATATGCCAGTGCCCGAAGGCGTTCAGCGTTTCGGGGCGTCGGTTGGTCGAGAAAAATTATCCGACCGGGTGTTTTTTGCGTTAATTGCTTTGAAGGATGCCACCCTTTTGGCCCGGCGGTCATCCTTGAGAATAACCATCCGCCCGCGCCGTTACCGCTTCTTATGGAAAACCTTCTTACCCCCGAACTCGAAGCCTTGCGCTACATTCGCTACGAAGCCCAGGACCGCATTGGCTACATCACCCTGAACCGGCCCGATAAGCGCAACGCCCTGAACGCCGACGTGGTGACCGAGCTGAAGCAAGCCTTCGAATTTGCTGAAAACGATGAATTGGTGAAGGTAATCGTGCTGCGGGCTGCCGGCGACGTGTTCTGCGCCGGCGCCGATTTGGCGTACATCCAAGACCTGCAAGGCTTCGGCTACACCGATAACTTGGAAGACAGCACGCATCTCATGCAGCTGTTTCATCAGATTTACACCCTCAAAAAAGTGGTGATTGGCCAAGTGCAGGGCCACGCTTTGGCCGGCGGCTGCGGCCTGGCCGCCATCTGCGACATCACGTTTGCCGTGCCCGAGGCCAAGTTTGGCTACACGGAAGTGAAAATTGGCTTCCTGCCCGCCATCGTAAGCGTGTTTTTGCTGCGTCGAATCGGGGAGGCACGTACCAAGCAGTTGTTGCTCAGC
Source organism: Hymenobacter jeongseonensis (assembly GCF_015694725.1). Classification (GTDB taxonomy): domain Bacteria; phylum Bacteroidota; class Bacteroidia; order Cytophagales; family Hymenobacteraceae; genus Hymenobacter; species Hymenobacter jeongseonensis. The sequence continues at coordinate 303,681 of NZ_JADQDQ010000004.1, forward strand.
GGCGATGTGGTTTCGGCCCAGGCTGCGCTGGACATGGGGCTTATCACCTTCCTTTCGACCAAGGAAGAACTGGCTGGCACCGTGCACGCCTACGCTCAGCGTCTGTGCCGCGAAAACTCGGGCCAGAGCATGGAAGTAACCAAGGAAATGCTCGCCCGCTTGCCCGAAATGCCCTTGGAGGAGGGCCTGCGCTACGCTGCGCAGCGCAACGCCGAAGCCCGCGGGTCGGAAGACTGCCGCAAGGGCATCGCCGCCTTCCTGAGCAAGGAAAAGATTAGCTGGTAGCGCAAAAAGCTGTTTATTAGCGGCCCAGTAGTTTGGAACGCCGTTCCGCCCCCTAGATTGAGTGGGGCGGAACGGCGTTCCGGCGTTCATTTGAAACAACACTTTCTCTACCCCGGTTACTCACGCATGACAGCACTGGCCGCCATCGGCATCACCCTCATAACGTTTGGTTTCATGGAATTCTGGGCCTGGTTCATGCACAAGTTTGTGCAGCACGGGCCCCTGTGGGTATTGCACCGCTCGCACCACGTGCGGCACCCTCACCCGGTTGAGCGCAACGACCTGTTTTTCCTGATTTACGGGGGCATTTCGGCCGCTTTGTTTATTACCGGCGACAACGGCGGGCGCTGGTGGTTTTGGGTAGGAGTGGGCATTGCCGCCTATGGTACCGTGTATTTCTTCGTGCACGACGTGCTGATTCACGGCCGTTTGCGCTTCTGGAAAAAATCAGACAACACCTACCTGCGGGCGCTGAACATGGCCCACAAAACGCATCATAAAACCACGGGCCGCGACGGCTCTGCCGAATTTGGCCTGCTGTGGGTTTCGCCGAAATACCTGGAGCTGGCGCGCAAGCAGGCGCAAAAGCGAAAAGAAAAATCCAGCGAAATGCAGCGTTAGCCCTCCTCTATAACATTAGTGTCTTCAATTACTTAGTCTATTGGTTCCTTTCCACTATTCGTTTTTCACCGCTACTTAATGGGCCACTACTCCATCAGCGACTTAGAGCAGCTTTCGGGCATTAAGGCGCATACCATTCGGATGTGGGAGCAGCGTTACGGGCTGCTGCGGCCCGTGCGCACGGCCACCAACATCCGGCTGTACTGCGACGACGACCTGCGCCGCTTGCTCAACGTGGCCACGCTGTGTGGGCAGGGACGCCGCATTTCGCAGGTAGCCCGCCTCAACGACGACGAAATCGCGCGGGCCGTGCTTGCCAAGTGCGAGGACGCCCACGACTACGCCCGGCAAGTGAACGCCCTGCTGGCCGCCATGCTGGGCATGGACGAGCCCGCTTTGTGCCGCCTGCTCGACGAGGCCACCCGGCAGCTTGGGTTCGAAAAAATGATGCTGCATGTGGCCTATCCGCTTTTGCAGCGCATCGGCCTGATGTGGCTGGCCGGCACCATGAACCTGGCCCAGGAGCACCTGCTGTCGCACTTGCTGCGCCAGAAAATACTGGCGGCCACCGATGCGCTGCCGCCCATCGATGCACACGGGACGCCCCGGTGGCTGCTGTTTTTGCCCGAGCACGAGTTGCACGAGCTGGCTTTGCTGTTTATGAACTACGCCCTGCGGGCGCGGGGGCAGCACACCATGTACCTCGGCCAGAACATGCCCATCAAGGAACTGGGTGCTGTGTGCCAGACCTACCAGCCCGATGTGCTGGTGACCGTGCTTACTACCCAGCCCGAACGCACGCGGGTGGGCGACTTTGCCCAAGCGCTGCACCAGTTGTGCCCCGCCGGCCGGGTGGTTCTGTATGGCAGCTTGGCGCGCCAGGAGGGCTTGGTATTGCCCCCAAATTTTGTTGTCCCGCCATTAATGACCGATTTTCTGACTTGGATTAGCGAAATTAATTTCGCCCCGGTAGCCGCCTAAACCGCAGTTGTCCGTGCAATCCGTTCGCCGCTTGGCCCCGTAAATGCGCCTGTTCCTCGAGAAAATCCGGCCATTGGACGAAGGAATGGGGAAGGGAATAAATGCGCTTCTTACTTTGACGCAAGAACAAGCAGCATATACAATCGACCGGGTAAATTTCTTTTGCTAGTCGTGGCTTAATTTCAATAAGCCTCGTATATTTGTTTAACAATCGGCCACGAAAAGCTAAACAGAATGACTTCGCTAGAATTTACCTCGCAAGTGCAGAAGATTTCGCTCACCCTCCGGCCCGCCGCCATGAATTTGACGCGAGACGCTGATGATGCCAAGGATTTGGTGCAGGAAACGCTTCTCAAAGCCCTCCTCAACAAAGACAAGTTCAAAGCCGGTACCAACCTGAAGGCGTGGTTGTATACCATTATGCGCAACACCTTCATCAACAACTACAACAAGATTACCAAGCGCAGCTCCAACATCGATTCGACGGAGTATTTCCAGTATTTCAACACCGACCAAAATTACATCACCCACAACGGCGCCACTTCGGACTTTGTGGTGCGCGACATCAACGAGGCCATTGCTGGCTTGGGCACCGACTACCGCACGCCGTTCATGATGTACTACATCGGCTACAAGTACATGGAGATAGCCGAGAAGCTGCAAATCCCCATCGGTACCGTCAAAAACCGCATTCACATTGCCCGCAAAGAATTGAAGTCGGCCTTGCAGGTGTACGCACCGGTTGGGGCTTCTGCCGCCGAGGTAACCGAAACGGTTGAAGATTAATAGCTTCACTTGAAAATCTTGGCCGCCGGCCTTGCTGCTGCAACCTTGCGGCGCGGGGCCGGCGGCCTCTTTTATGCCCGTCACAATTCTTGGGGCTGAGTTGCGGCAGAGCATCTTTGCTGCCAGCTCCGCTAATCGGTCGAGCTACTTTCTTATTTAAGGGGGGTGGGTTTTGTTTCACCTAAGCCGCTCTCTAGCTCCATTCTCTATTTTAATTGCGCGCAATTCACCTTGCAAAACGATACCACAACCAAACAAGCTCTCGTCATCGGCGCCGGTTTTGCCGGCTTGGCCGCGGCCACGACGCTCGCCCAAGCCGGCTGGCGCGTCACGGTGCTGGAGAAAAACGAAGGCCCCGGCGGCCGGGCCCGTGTGTTCCGCGCGCAGGGCTTCACTTTCGACATGGGTCCGAGCTGGTACTGGATGCCCGACGTGTTTGAGAAGTACTTCGCCCGCTTCGACAAGAAGGTTGCCGACTACTACGAGTTGCAGCGGCTGGACCCTTCGTATCAGGTGATATTCAAAGGGCCGGAAGCCGTGGACATTCCGGCCAAAATGAGCGAGTTGCGGGCTTTGTTCGAACGCTACGAGCCCGGCAGTGCCGCCCGGCTCGATGAATTTTTGAAGCAGGCCGCCTACAAATACGAAGTCGGCATCAACCGCTTGGTGTACGCGCCCAGCCGTTCCCTATTCGAGTTTGCCGACCCCAAGCTGCTCGTGGATATGGTGCGGATGGACGTGCTCCAAAGCATGCACAAGCACGTGCGCCGCTTCTTCAAAGACCCGCGCCTGCTGGAACTGGTGGAATTCCCCATCCTCTTTCTCGGGGCCACCTCGGAGAACACGCCCGCCTTGTATTCGCTAATGAACTACGCCGATTTGGCGCTGGGCACCTGGTATCCGAAAGGCGGAATGCACAAGATTGTGGAAGGCATGGTGCGCCTGGCCGAAGAGACGGGGGTAGAAATCCGCTACAACGAGGAGGTTAGGGAAATTGTAGTTGAGAACGGCCGCAGTACTGGCGTGCGCACCGTCAGCGGCTTTTTTGCCGCCGATGCCGTGGTGGCCGGGGCCGATTATCATCACATCGAGCAGGAAGTGCTTAAACCCGAGCACCGCCACTACGACGCGAAATACTGGGATTCGCGCACCATGGCGCCGTCGTCGCTGCTGTTTTACCTCGGCGTGAATAAGAAGCTGGACAAGCTGCGGCACCACAACCTGTTCTTCGACGAGGACCTCACCCAGCATGCCCGCGAGATATACGAGCAGCCCCAATGGCCCACCAAGCCCCTGTATTACGCCTCGGTGCCCAGCAAAACCGACCCCACGGTAGCACCCGAAGGCCAGGAAAATCTGTTTCTGCTCATTCCTGTGGCGCCCAACCTAACCGACGACGAAGCCACCCGCGAGTACTATTACGACTTGCTGATGGACCGGCTTGAGCGCCATTGCGGCCACAGCATCCGCGACGCGGTGGTTTTCAAGCGCAGCTACGCCCACCGCGACTTCGTGGCCGACTACCACAGTTACAAAGGCAACGCTTACGGCTTGGCAAATACGCTCAAGCAAACCGCCATTTTGAAGCCCACCCTTAAGAGCAAAAAAGTCAGTAATTTGTATTTCACCGGTCAGCTGACCGTGCCCGGTCCGGGGGTGCCGCCTTCGCTCATTTCGGGGCAGGTAGTGGCGGGGGAGGTGCTAAAGGAGAATGCTGGATTATGAGTACCGAATGATGAGTTAACTCAACTGACTCGACCATTCATGACGCATAACTCAAAACTAAAAATTCAACGAAGTGGACCACGTTAAACTATTCACTGATACCAGCCTAGCGTGCAGCAAGCTCATCACGGGGCGCTACAGCACCTCGTTCACGTTGGGCATTCGCACGCTCGACGAGAAGTTGCATTTGCCGGTTTACGCCGTGTATGGCTTCGTGCGCTGGGCCGATGAAATAGTGGACACCTTCCACGACCACGACAAAGCCGCACTCTTGGCCGACTTCCGGCGCCAGACCTACGAGGCCCTGGAAACCGGCCTGAGTTTCAACCCGATTCTGCATGCTTTTCAGCACGTGGTGCATCGTTATGGCATTGACCACGAATTCATTGAGGCATTTTTGCACAGCATGGCCCTGGATTTGGAAGACCAGAACTACCATCCCGGCTTGTACAGCGAATACATTTACGGCTCGGCCGAGGTGGTGGGGCTGATGTGCCTGCGCATCTTTTGCGACGGCGATGCGGCCATGTTTGAGCGCCTGCGGGAGCCGGCCCGGCGGCTGGGGTCGGCGTTTCAGAAAGTGAATTTCCTGCGCGACATCCGCTCCGACTACGAAGAACGGGGCCGCGTGTATTTCCCGGGGGTTGTGTACCAGCACTTCAACGACGTGACCAAGAGCCAGATTGAAGCCGATATCAAGGCTGATTTTGAAGCGGCGTACGAGGGCATCGTGCAGCTGCCGCGCTGCGCGAAGCTGGGCGTTTACCTGGCCTATGTTTACTACCTGAAGCTGTTTTATAAAATAAAGAAGTTGCCCGCGGCGCGAATTTTAGGCGAACGGGTGCGGGTGCCCGATAATACCAAGATTCTCTTGCTGTTGGGGTCCTACTTTCGGTACCGTTTGTCGCGCATTTGAGAACAGCAGGCATTTTTGAGCACGGGTTTTGCCATTGGCAAAACAAATGGTTTTTGTGCTCCGTAGTTTTGCCAATATGAAAATTCTCAGTGTGCTCTTTCTGTCTGGTATGGTTGATGTTGTTTTTGCATCGCCAGCCACGTCCTTACGTATGGGCATAGAGCCAATGGCCGGCGCCAGCACAAGCGCCGGGTCGGCCAGCATTGCCGCCCCCAGGCCTCTATTTCTCAATTCTTTAATCTTGCCCTCTTCCAACGTGCCTTCTCCTTACGACCCCGCCAACCTGCGCCGCCACTACGAGCAAGCCGCCGCTGATAAAACTGCCGGCGAAAAATTCTATAAGCTGCTGGCCGACTACAAAGACCGCGACGCCCTGGTGCTGGGCTACAAAGGCGCCGCCGAAGCCATCCGGGCCCGCGATGCGTCCATGTTCAACAAAATGAGCTACGTGCAGGACGCCGCCCGCACCTTTGAGCAAGCCGTGGGCTTGGACCCCCAAAACCCCGAAATCCGTTTTCTGCGCTTTTCCGTGGAAAGCAACCTGCCCGCCTTTCTGGGGTTGAGCAAACACGTGGACGAGGACAAGGAGATGTTGCTCAGCGCGGCCCTGAAACACCCCAAATCCGGCCTCGACCCGGAAGCGTTTCGCACGGTGCGTGATTTCCTGGTTGGCCGCGGCCACGTGACCGACGAAGACGCCGCGCGGTTGGGCAAGGTATCAGAGTAAGTTTACCAATTCGCAGGGCCGATACTATAGTTGGCCTTGCGCATTTTCCCGCTTGAACGGTTGGGTATTCTTTTCGAGCCCAATTTGATTTGGGAGTGTGGGGCGCGCGATGTATCGCCCATGAGACGGGCTGATGGTGTATGTGCCGATAGCCGCGTTGGCATCCCGAATTAATTAATTCGGGATTTCCTCTCCAACTGTTCACAATATCGCTGCGGATAAGTGTGCTGGGGATTTTGGGCAGACTATTAATTAAGAATGCCCGCACGAAAAATCAATTGACTCAAATTAGAAAACGCCCTACAACCAGGCGTTTTGGGTTGATAACGCAGGCCCGCCCAAAGAGGAAATAGTAAAAGATTTTGAGGGGAACAAAGGGCTTGGCAAACTGAAATGAGCTTCGTTTTCGTATTTTCGGCAGCCCGGCAAATGTTTCGCAACCTTGCGGGTAGGTTGCTGGTTACTTCGGCCTATGCCACAACTGTCGCTCAGCGTCCGTATCGACCCCAACTCCGGCTTTTGCTTTGGCGTGATTTACGCCATTCAAATGGCTGAAGACTTGCTTGATGAGCAGGGCTACCTGTACTGCTTAGGCGACATCGTGCACAACGATGAAGAGGTGCAACGCTTGGAGGCGCGGGGCCTGCGCATTATCTGCCACGAAAGACTGGCCGAGCTGCGCGATGAAGCCGTGCTCATTCGGGCCCACGGCGAGCCGCCGGCCACCTACCAGATGGCCATGGAAAACAACCTGACTCTGATTGATGCCAGCTGCCCGGTGGTGCTCAAGCTCCAAAATCGCATCAAAGCCAGCTACGACAAAAAAGAGCAGATTTTCATCTACGGCAAGCACGGCCACGCCGAGGTTCTCGGCCTGCTGGGCCAAACCAGCGGCAATGCCGTGGTATTTGAAAACCTGGAAGAGTTGCTTCAGCACGAATTGCCCGAGAACATCACCCTCTACAGCCAGACTACCAAAAGCACCAGCAGCTTCTACAACATCAAGAACGAGCTGGAGGGCCGGGGCATTCGGGTGAATGCCAACGACACCATTTGCCGGCAGGTGAGCAACCGCGACAAAGACCTGCGCCGATTCGCCGCGCAGTTCGACCAGATTGTGTTCGTGTCGGGCACCAAAAGCTCCAACGGCAAAGTCTTGTACCAGGTGTGCAAGGAAACCAACGCGCAAACACAGTTCATTTCCAACGTGGGCGAAATTCAACCCGCGTGGTTCCAGCCCGGCCAGTCGGTGGGCATTTGCGGGGCCACCAGCACGCCCATGTGGCTGATGGAACAAGTGCGCGACCGCCTGGCTGCGCTGTAGCCGGCACAGAAACGCATGATTTTTTGATTTCCGGCCCCGTATAAGTCGTTCAAGTTTTCTTTCCTGCATGCCGCTGACTGTCAAATCGCACTTCCCCCACGTCTCGGCCGCTTCCCGCGTGGCGCCCGCGCCGCTGGGAACCAAAGGAGTAGCGGTAGCGGCGTTGGTTTTTGCAAGCTGGGCGGCCCTGCTCACCTTCCTGATGGCATTTTACCAACCCGACTGGCGGAGCCCAACCCCGTATCTGCTGCTGCTGCTGCAAACGCACCTCTACACCGGCCTGTTCATCACGGCGCACGATGCCATGCACGGCTTGGTAAGCGCCAATAAGCGCCTCAACAATGCCATTGGCACCGTTGCTGCTGGCTTGTTTGCCTACAACTGGTTTCCCGGGCAACTGCCCAAACACCACGCCCACCATCGCCACGTGGGCACCCACGATGACCCCGACTTCCACGACGGCAAGCACCCCGGTTTCCTGCCCTGGTTCCTGCGCTTCGCCTGGAACTACGTGACCTGGTGGCAAATAGCCCTAATGGCCCTCACCTACAATGTGCTGAAGCTGTGGTTTCCGCAGGCCAATGTCATCGCCTTTTGGATGATACCGGCGCTGTTGGCCACGCTGCAGCTCTTTTTCTTCGGAACTTACCTGCCGCACCGCGGCGAACACGCCCCGGACAACAAGCACAAGTCGCGCAGCCAGTTGCGACACCACGTCTGGGCCTTTGTGAGTTGCTACTTCTTCGGTTACCACTACGAGCACCACGACCAGCCGTATTTGCCGTGGTGGCGGCTGTGGCGGGCTAAGTAAGCAAGTTGGCATGATGAAGTTGCCCTTAATATCCTGCTGATTAGATTTATATGGGCATTAACGGTTTTGAACGACCGAAAAAGTCAAAAAGCCCCGCCTCTGAATAGAAGCGGGGCTTTTTGACTTTTTCGGTAAAAGCGTGGTAGAGAATTAGCGCGGGCAAAACAGATAGTGACACTTGGCTGAACTGGCTACGCACCCGAGCGAGGACGGGTCGGTCCGCCGCCACGCGGTCGGCTTGGCTCAGGGGTTGGTTCATCGGCTACCAAAGCTGCTGGCGTTGCCAGCGCCGGAAACGAGGCGGGCGAACTGCGCCATTGGCAACCGGTGTGGCAGATATGGCGTGCCATGTCGACTACTTCTCTTCACACAAGTGGCGTTTGCGTTGCGCCAGCCGCAACGGAGCCACAACTTGCCACTGCGAGTCAGAAATGGGTTGATTACTGTCAACCATAATGCCAGCGGAGCCTAAGAGCTTCGCCTGCAGCTTACTGACGCGTTTTCTTTGCTGCCACGAGCTAATTCCCGAGCACTCTCTGAACAAGCGCATGAGGGGTAAAATGCATCGACATATTTCCTTAACTTAAGAAGAGTAATTGGCGCATTCGGGAAGCAACTGCTGATTGGAAAAGAGTTAATTGTAAACCTTATAACATGGAAGGATTATGACAACGTCAAGAACCATCGTACTCATTCACGGGAATTTTGTGAATAACGCCTGTTGGACGGAATGGAAGCGCCACTATGAGCAGAAAGGTTATAAAGTTTATGCCCCTGCGAACCCCGGGCACGAGGGGAATCCTGTGGAACTGAGAGCAAGGGTTCATCCTGACCTTGTTAAAACCGGGTTTATTGATGTGGTTGATAACATCGTTAGCTTACTAGATTCCTTGCCCGATAAGCCATTGGTTATTGGTCATTCCATGGCAGGAATGGCCGCCTTGAAGCTGGTTCAGATGAGAAAAGCGGCGGCTGGTGTAAGCATTGATGGAGCACCGCCAAAAAATGTCTTCCCGCCCTTTCAAACCCTTAAAACTGTGTTGCCAGCCTTTGGATTCTTTTCATTTAAGAAATACTTTATGGGTAGTCGAAAATGGTACGATTATGCGTTTTTCAATACGATTCCTGATGCCGAAAAAGCAGATGCATTTGAAAAATTTGCGGTGCCTGAAAGTTACAAAGTCAGTCGGCAATTGGTTTTTAATTCTTTTTCAAACCTGGATTTTAAGAAACCTCACGCACCAATTTTATTTATTGGCGGCGGTAGCGATAATATTTTTCCGCCCAGTCTAACTCAGAGAATAGCCGGCAGGTACAAGGATGTAAACAGCCCGGTTCATGTCAAAATATTTGAAGGGAAAAGCCACTTCATATGCGGGGAACCCGGTTGGGAAAAGGTGGCGGATTATATTTTGGATTGGTACGAGCAGCAGTAGTGCTGCACAACAGAGCAAGCAGGGGGAAGCATCAAGGAAAAGGCGCACAGTGCGGAAAAGCGGCAGCCGAGCCGGCTCACTTTATCCGCATCATTCGCATAGCCGCGCCTCGAATGGATAACAAAATCCGAGCATTTTCCCTGGCTTCTACTCAAACAGCTGCGCATAAAAAACGGAGGCCTCATGCAAGAGGCCTCCGTTTCGGAATACACTAATCCGCAACCGACGGCAGCTTGTTGGCTGCGCAGAGCTTATACGCGTTTTGGAGAATTGTCATGCTTCGACCAGCCGAGCGTGACGGAAACGACATTTTTATAAAGTCCCAAACCCACTCTAAACGGCGAGGGCGGCCAAACGCCTTCGTGCAAATTGCCCATAGGTACTTCGGCTTTTAGTGCACTGCGTTGGTCTTTTTGCAGCAGTCGGGCAGGCGGCTGTAGGCGCGGGCGTCGGCGGCTTGGTCGTCGGCATCGTAGCCGGTTTTTTGCACGGCAGTGCGCAGGGCGGCCGGCGAAGTTTTGTCGGGACGGTAGGTTACCGTAAGCATTTGGGTCGGCACATCAAGCACGGCGCTTTGTACGCCCTTTTCGTAGGCCAAGCTTTTTTCGAGGCGGGTTTTGCACATCTCGCACACGGCCGAAGTTTTGAACTGGGCAGTGGCTGCGCTGGCTGTTTTGGCTTGCGCTGCCGGTGCGGTTTGGGCCTGCGCGCTAGAGAAGCTCAACAAAGCAAACAGCGGGAGGGAGAGGAGTAATTTCATATAAGAAGGTAGTTGGGGCTTACTGATGATGCGCACAACAAAATTACGGCCATAAAAAGTCGCCGACGATATTAGTGCTGTTTCTCGACTACTCGATGCGGTAGCGCACGCCCAGGTACGTGAGCCGCCCGTAAACCGGCCCCCATACCATGGCGGCATCAAAACCAGGGCCGAAGGGATTGGCTGCGCTCTCGATGGGATTTGCCTGGCGGTAATCGGTCAGGTTTTCAACCCCGGCGTACACATCAAGGCGCTTAAAGCCGCGGGTAAGTTGGGCATTGAGCAGGGCATACCGGGGCGCCACGTCCGGCACGTATGCCTGCCCGCTGCCGTGCCCGTGATCGCTGGTGATGGGAGCGAGCGGGCGTTGCCCATACCATTGCACCGTAAGGTCGCCCCGCCATTTGTCGAAGGCGCTGGCATAGCCCAGGTTGAGAAAGGCCCGGTGAGCCGGGGTGAGCGGCTTGGGCAGCAGCACGCCGTCGTAGGTAGTGCGCACGTCAAGGTACTTGTAGGCACCCTTCACCTGCAAGCCTTTCAGGGGCTCAAGCTGCAGCTCGGCCTGGAAGCTGCGGGCAAACGAGCGGCCGCCGGCCGGAAGATTGGCAATGATGACGTAGCGAGCGGCCGTGTACATGTCGGCCACCACTTGGTTATCGAATTCGGTATGATAATAATCGACAACGAACGTGGCCGAACGCCCCAACACGGTGAAATATTGGGTTGCGCTGCCGCCTAGGTTCCATGCCCGCTCGGGGCGCAGGTCGGGAAATACCTGGAACTGTCGGGCGCTGGCCAGCAGGGCGGCGTTGTCGGCAATGGGATTGGCTACGCGGAAACCCCGGCCGGCGGCCAGGCGCAGCACGGTGTTTTTGGAGGGGTCGTATTTGAGGTTGAGGCGGGGCGTGACCTGCCAGCCGTAGAGGTTGTGGCGGTCGGCGCGCAGGCCCGCCACAAACGTAAAGTTGCGGCTGTTTTGGTACGTGTATTCGGCAAACCCACCGGGTACCAGCTCCAGCCGGTCGCGGTGTTCGCGGGCGTGTGCTTCCGCCAGTGTCTCGGTTGGGTACCGGTAGCCATCTCGAAAAACTTCTTGGTAGTCATCGTAGAGAAAGCTGAGGCCCGTGCGATACACGTGGGAGGTGTTGCCCAGCACGCTTTGGAAAAGCAGCGTGCCCAGGCCGGTGCGCTGCTTGCCGTCGTAGGTGCGCGGCCCGCTGGCGGCGGCTGGCAAGTAAGCCGGCGTATAAGCAGACACAAAATCGTGGTCGGTGCCGCTCAGCAGCAGGCCCAGGCTTTGGAATGGCCGCGTGGGCCAGGTATAGGAGGTCTTGGCGTAGCCGGTGTAGCGCGTGGTGGCCTGCGTGGTGCCGTAGTGCTGGAAGTAGGCCGCATCGCCGCCGGTATCGCGGAAGTCTACCTGGCCGCCCTGGCGCGTTTCGCGCAAGGCCCCGATTCCGGCTTCGCTCACTATGCCGGTTCCCGACATGTATTTCCACTTATTAAACACATTGAACTGCGTGGCCAAAGGCAAATCCAGGAAAGTGTCGCTGTTGCGGTCAACGCGGTGGCCCAGGTGGTCGGCGTGTAGCAAGAGCAGCGTGCTCCATTTGGGGTTGATGCGTGCCGAGGCGTTTAGGTTGACATCGAGTTTGCCGAGGTCGTTGCCGTACACGTTGAACAGCAGCTGGTCGGTTTTATCCGGTTCCTTCAGCTTTACGTTCACTTGGCCCGAAATGGCTTCGTACCCGTTCACCACAGAACCCGTGCCTTTTATGATTTCAATGTTCTCTATCCAGGGTCCCGCCAAATAGCCGAGGCGGTACGGCGCCGCCAGCCCCCGCAGGGCCGGCTGGTTGTCCACGGTCAGCAGCGAGTAGCTACCATCGAGCCCCAGCAGTTGAATCTGCTTGGCTCCGGATACCGCATCGGAGGTCGTCACTTCAACCGAGGCATTGGTTTCGAAGCTCTCGGCCAGGTTGCAACAGGCCGATTTGGTCAGGTCGGCGGCCGAAATCACCTGAACGTTGGCAGGGGTAATAGCCGAGTAGGCCAGGGCGCGAGCCGTTACGCTGACCTCGCCCAACTCTTGCCCCCCGCGCAGGGCTACCCGCAAGTAAGGCGCCCCGGCAACGGGTACCGCCAGGGTATCGGGTCGGTAGCCCAGGGCCTGCACCACCACCCGCGACGCCGCGCGGGCTGGTCGCACCAGCATAAATCGTCCGGCCGCATCCGTCACGGCCGTGAACTTAGAAGTGTCAGCGCCGTCATCGAGCAGCCAGCGCACCACGGCGCCTGGTAGGGGAGTGGCTTTGCCGGCTTCCGTGACTTCGCCCCGCACCGGCGCAATAGCAGCCGACTGCGCCTTTGCAACCCCGGGGCACAGCCACGCCAGCAAAAACGCACACAGGGCGAGAAGTGAATAAAATCTGTGAATAAAGCTCATTTCATCTGCGGTCTGGGCTATTCTGAAATGGCGCTTGAAGAAGCCCCAACTTTTACACGCTCAAGTAGGAAGCGTGTTCAGAAATCCCAAAGCCAAAGGTAAGGCTTGGACCGAGCGAGGCAGTAACGAAGTCGCTTACGTACTGCCAAAGAAGGAATAACCTCAAGCGAAAAGGAAATACCCATCAACCACGGGTAATTCATGACATCTTGACAATTCAAGATGGCTTAGCTAGAATATAGCGGCAATGAATTTCTTAAAAATCAAGCTAAAAATGCCATTTAGCACGATTGGAGGCACTATTTGTTTTGTGGTAGGAAATGGTAAATCGTGGTTGGTTTTTGATAGTGTTCCCGTACATTTGCTAATACCGTCCCTGTTTCCCTTGGCGGTATGTGCCCATGAACCTGCTATCCGGCGAATACGAATGCAAGCTTGACCCGAAAGGGCGGCTTGTGCTCCCGGCCAAGGTGAAGGGAAATTTGCCAGAGGAGTCGGGCAGCCAACTGGTTTTGGTGCGCGGCTTCGAGCCCTGCCTCGTGCTTTACCCAAGGGCGGCCTGGCGCGTCATCCACGAAAAGGTGATGGCTCTTGATGAGTTCAACGAAGAGTACCGCCAGTTTCAGCGGAATTTCTTTCGTGGGATGACTGAAGTGGAGCTTGATTCAATCAACCGTTTCATGCTACCTCGCAGCATGTTACGCTACGCAGGTATTGAGAAAGAAGCTATTATCGTTGGCCTAGGGAACCGGTGCGAAATCTGGGACCCCAGCCGCTACGATGAATATCTTATAAAAGACCAGCAGAGCTTTAGTAAGTTAGCGCAGAAGTTTTTGTCAGTTGAAACCCCGCCACAAGGTGGCCCCATGGCGTGAGCGAATACACCAACGATACCGCCTACCACCGCCCGGTGATGCTGGCCCAGTGCCTGGCCGCGCTCGACCTGCAGCCCGATGGCCGCTACGTCGACGTGACCTTTGGTGGGGGAGGGCACTCCGCCCGCATCCTCGAAAGATTGACCACTGGTCACCTGTACAGCTTTGACCAGGATGCCGATGCGGAAGCCGAGGCAGAAAAGTTAATTTGTCCTCAATTTACATTTGTTAAGGCTAATTTTCGTGAATTAACTGCTGAACTACAGCAACTTGGTGCATTGCCAGTGGATGGCCTACTTGCTGACCTTGGTGTCAGTTCGCATCAGTTTGATACCCCGGAACGCGGCTTTTCTACCCGCTTTGATGGGCCGCTGGATATGCGGATGGACCCCGACGGGCCATTAACCGCTGCGGATATTCTCAACGATTACAAAGAGGCCGACTTGCACCGCATCTTCGGGATGTACGGGGAGGTGACCAATGCCCGCACCCTGGCCCAAACGGTAGGCGCCGCCCGTCGCGGCCGCCGCCTCGAGACCATTGCCGAGCTAAAGCAAGCCATTCAGCCCTGCACGCCCCGCGGCAAGGAGAATAAGTACCTGGCCCAGGTGTTCCAGGCCCTCCGCATTGAGGTGAACCAGGAGATGCAGGCCCTGCAAGAGATGCTGCTGCAAACGGCCGAGGTGCTACGCCCCGGTGGCCGGCTGGTAGTTCTGAGCTACCACTCGCTGGAAGACAGGCTGGTGAAGAATTTTATCGGCAAAGGGAAGTTTTTTGGGGCCGTCGAAAAAGACTTCTTTGGCAATGAAAGCAAGCCCTTTGAGGCCGTGAACCGCAAGCCGGAAGAAGCCGACCCTGCCGAAGTGGCGCTCAATAGCCGGGCTAGAAGTGCTAAATTGCGTGTTGCAATTCGCAATTAGTATTAAGAAAAAGGAGCAAAACCCAATGAGTAAAGCCTTAAGAACATATGCGTTACAAGTGGCCAGTTCAAGGCCTAATTGTGAGCAATGCATGGGGGCGATGAGTTACTCGGGGGCAGTGGCTTTGGTTTTAATTCATGGTTCAATGTTGAGTGTCATCTAAAACAATGGCCACCAATACGCTCCGCCCTTCCAATACGCCGCGCCGCGCTAATGTGCCCCGCGAAGTGCCCGCGCCTGAGCCCGAGGTACTGCCGGAACCCGTGGTGGCCGAAGTGCCCGAACCGGCGCCGGAGCCCGCCCCAGCCCGCGAAACGAAGCCCCGCAAGCCCAAAAAGGAGCCCCGGCCCCGTAGCTCGTGGAGCCTGTTTTCGTTGCTGGACCGGGTGACGAGCGTGGACGGTCTTTTTCGGGAGGGCTTGCCGGTGCGCTTCCTGCCGCACTTGCTTTTTGTGATGCTGCTCACGCTGCTCTACATCGGCAACACGCACTACGGCAACCGCATGAATCGGAACATTCACCGCCTCAAGCAGGAAACCGAGGACCTGCGCGCCGATTATACGACGCTCAAATCAGACTACATGGAGGCCAGCAAGCAAAGCGAAGTCGCTCGCAAAGTGGCCGCTTTTGGCTTGGTGGAGAGTTCTTCGCCTCCTTTCCGTATCTCGGTGCCCGCAGGACGTCTTGATGCCGCCGAACTGGAATTGATGCCCGTGCTGACGGCTGACACCCTGGCGGCTAGGGCGGCCCGGGATTCAGCGGCGGCGCTGCAAAGTGACATTGCGGCCGGGCGTCGCCGGGAGGCGACACTCGGCGAGGAGGATAGCGGCCCGGAGATTATTGCGCCTCTGCAGTCCCTGGATGGCGATACAACAGCGGCTGGCGCCCCGGCCGAGCCAGCTCGTCGAGCTGCTCCCACTACCAACAGCAAGACCCCAAAGGGTGCTAGTCGGCCCAAGGCCAAAACGACCGACAAACAGGATGCTAGAGCCAAATCTCGATGAAAGGCAACGTTAAGAAGTCCATTGTAACGCGGGTGCGGCTGGCCTTTCTGGGGGTAGCCGTCTTTTCGTGCGCTATTTTCTGGAAAGCCACCAAGATTCAATACCAGGAAGGCGCCCGGTGGCGCGCCCTCGAGCAGGAACGGCGCATTAGCTACCAGCCGGTGCCGGCTACCCGGGGTAATATTTACTCTGATAACGAGAGTATTATGGCGACCTCGCTGCCTTTTTACCGGGTGGCCTGGGACCCTGGTGTGGTGGATGACGCGGTTTTCCGCGCGGGAGTGGATTCGTTGGCGTGGCACTTATCGCACTTTTTTGGCGACCGCAGCGTGCAGGAATACCGCCGCCGGCTCATGAATGCCCGCGACCCTAAGCGGCACGTGGTGCGCTACATGCGGCTCAACTCTCGCCAAATCAACTTTCAGGAGAAGAAGCAACTGGCCAATTGGCCCATTTTCCGGGAGAAGCGCAACCGCGGCGGGGCCATCTTTGAGAAGGTTGACAAGCGGTTTCGGCCCTTTGGGGGCTTGGCCCAGCGCACAATTGGCTTCATCAACGAAGACAAAAACGGTGCGGGCTTGGAGTATACCTTCCAGCAAAGCCTGGCGGGCAAAGCCGGCGAAGCCTTGTTTGAGCGGGTGCCGGGCGGCATTAAGCCCGTGTACGATGGCACTGAAGTCAAGCCGCAACCCGGCTACGATGTGAAGACGACGCTTGATATCAACCTGCAGGACGTGGCTGAAAATGCCCTCTACAAATCTTTGGTTGATAACAATGCCCAGTATGGCTGCGTGATATTGATGGAAGTAGCCACCGGCGAAATCAAGGCGGTGGCCAACTTGGGCAAGGCCTCGGATGGCACCTACAAGGAGGATTACAACTACGCCTTTGCCGACCAAGGCCGAACCGAGCCGGGCTCGACTTTTAAGCTGGCGTCGATGATGGCCTTATTTGAGGCGCACCCCGAGCTTTCGCTCGATGACATGGTGGACACCGGCCCCGGCCGCATGTACGTGGGCGGAGCCGTTAAATCGGACTCGCACGCCTACGGCCGCATCACGGTGCAGCAGGTGTTTGAGAAGTCGAGCAACATAGGCGTGGCCAAGCTGGTCGATAAATATTTCTCGGGCAATCCGACGGAATACACGGACTATCTGAAGAAGTTCGGAATGAACAAGCCGTTGGGCTTCCAGATGACCGGCGAGGCCCTGCCCTACGTGAAGGACACCAAGGACCGCAGCTGGAGTCGCACCTCGCTTACTACCATGAGCATTGGCTACGAGCTGAAGTTGGCCCCACTGCAAACGCTGGCCCTCTACAATGCCGTAGCCAACGGCGGCGTGAAGGTGCAGCCCATGATTGTGCGTGAAATCAAACAGGCCGACCAAGTGCTGCAGCGCAATGAAACGAAGGTGCTGGACCCCAAAATTTGCTCCGATGCCACGCTGGCCAAGGTGAAGTCGATGATGGAAGGCGTGGTACTGGCGGGTACGGCCCGCAATATTCGGCCTAGGGACTACAGCATTGCCGGCAAAACTGGTACGGCCTGGAAATTCAAGAACGGGCAGTACACTAAAATGTATTCCACGAGCTTTTGCGGGTATTTTCCGGCCGATAAGCCCAAATACAGCTGCATTGTGGTGGTAGATTCGCCCCGCAACGGCCGTATATATGGTTCCGACGTGGCCGCCCCGGTGTTCCGCGAAGTGGCCGATAAGTGCATGGCCCGCGACTTGCTCAGCCAGCGGCCGCTGCTGGCCAAAGCCCGCCTGAACAAGAGCCGCGTGCCGATGGTGCGCGCCGGCATGCAGGACGAACTGGCCCTGGTGTGCCAAAAACTGGGACTGGCGGGCCAAACCCAGGCGACCGGCGGAGAAGAGTGGGTCCGGGCGGCCTCAGATACTGCCTTCCACGCCCGGACGGTGGCGTTGGTGGTGAATCCGGTGCGTCCCGGCCGCGTGCCGCTCGTGAAAGGCTTGACTCTGCGCGATGCCCTGTTCCTGCTTGAAAACCGGGGCCTGCACGTGCGGGCCATGGGCATGGGCCGGGTGCGCGAGCAGTCGCTGGCTGTGGGCAGTGCTGTGCAGCGTGGTGACATCATCACCCTCACCCTGGCCGAAACGGGCCCGCGCCCGGAAGCCCCCAAAGCCTTGCCGGAACCCGAACACACCAAGGTGGCCGAAAACAAGCTGATTGTTCCCGCCGAAGTTGACCCGGCGGCCGCCAAACTCACAACGAAGCCCAAAGCCAAGGCCACACCTGCTCGCCCCAAGTCAGCAACCACCACGACTAAGACTGCGGCCGCTAAAACGGTGGAAAGCGCAACCGCGAAGAAACCCGCTTCCAAAACCAAGGCTCCCGCCACGAAGGCGCCCGCTAAGGCTCCTAAAAAGCCGGCCACTAAACCTGCGGCTAAGCCCGCCGTCCGCCACACCTAATTGCTCTGTTTGCCCGGCCGCTGTCGTTTGACGGGCGTCTGATTACCCCGCTCATGATTTCCCTGCCGCTCTTTTCCCTGCTAACCGACGTGACTGTGCTGGCCCAGTACGGCCCCACCGACGTGCCCATCACCGCCCTCACCCTCGATTCGAGGGAAGCGGGGCCGGGCGTCGCTTTTTGCGCGTTGCGCGGCACGGCTACCGATGGCCACAAGTTTATCGAAGCTGCGGTGGCGCAGGGCTTGGCGGCGGTGGTTTGCGAGGAACTGCCGGCGGTTTTGCATCCGGCCACATCTTATGTGTTGGTGAAGGACAGTGGCGCGGCGCTGGCGCACATGGCGGCAGCTTTTTACGGGCATCCATCGCGCCAATTGAAACTGATTGGGGTAACGGGCACCAACGGTAA
This sequence comes from Hymenobacter jeongseonensis, assembly GCF_015694725.1. Lineage (GTDB taxonomy): Bacteria > Bacteroidota > Bacteroidia > Cytophagales > Hymenobacteraceae > Hymenobacter > Hymenobacter jeongseonensis. The sequence continues at coordinate 322,142 of NZ_JADQDQ010000004.1, forward strand.
AACGACTTGTGCTACGCTATTGCACAAGCTGTTGCGCGAATTGGGCTACCACGCGGGCTTGCTTAGCACGGTGCAAAATCAGATTGACGAGGAAGTAATTCCCGCTACGCACACCACGCCCGACGCCATTCGGCTGAATGCGCTGCTGGCCCGCATGGTAGCGGCCGGCTGCACCCACGTGTGCATGGAAGTGAGTAGCCACGCTGTGGCGCAGCACCGTGTTACGGGCCTGCGCTTCGCCGGGGGCGTATTTACCAACCTCACCCACGACCACCTCGATTACCACGGTACCTTCGATAACTACCTGAAGGCCAAGAAAGGCTTTTTCGACGCGCTGCCCAAAACGGCCTTTGCCCTGACCAATGCCGACGACAAGCGTGGCCCGGTGATGCTGCAAAACACCGCCGCCCGCCGCGAAACCTATTCCCTGCGCGGGGCGGCTACGTTCCGTGCCAAGCTCATTGCCAACGAAGTCCACGGCCTGCACCTGGAAATTGACGGCCGCGAAATCCTGTTTCGCCTCATTGGCGTGTTCAACGCCTACAACCTGCTGGCCGTGTATGGTGCGGCCGTGCTGCTGGGCGAAGACCCCACCGAAGTGCTGACCATTCTCTCGGGCTTGACGACCGCGCCCGGTCGTTTCGAGCCGGTGGTGTCGGAAAAGCAGGGCATAACTGGCATCGTGGACTACGCCCACACGCCCGACGCGCTGGAAAACGTGCTCCAAACCCTGCTCGAAATCCGCCAGCCCAGCCAGCAAATCATCACCGTGGTGGGCTGCGGCGGCAACCGCGACGCGGCCAAGCGCCCCATCATGGCCAACCTGGCGGCGCGCCTATCCAACCAAGTCATTCTCACCGCCGACAACCCGCGCTTCGAGGACCCCAACGACATTCTGGCTCAAATGCAAGCCGGGGTCACGGCTCCCGATTCGGCCAAGGTGCGTACCGTGGCCGACCGCCGCGAAGCCATTCAAACGGCCGTGCAATTAGCAGGAGCCAATGATATTGTGTTAGTTGCGGGCAAAGGCCACGAAAACTACCAGGAAATACGCGGCGTGAAAGCTCCGTTTGACGACAAATTGATTTTGACCGAAGTTTTTGCTGCCCTCGGCAAGTAACGGCCTGCTGCTAACCGTACCTGAATGCTTTATTACCTCTTCCGTTACCTCGACGAGCATTACCATTTGCCTGGAATTGGGGTGTTTCAATACACCACGTTCCGCGCGGGGCTGGCAATTGTCATTTCCCTGCTCATCGCCCTCACCTTTGGGCATCGCCTGATTCGGGTTCTGCAGAAAAAGCAGATTGGCGAAAGCGTGCGCGACCTGGGCCTGCAAGGCCAAACCGAGAAGAAGGGCACGCCTACCATGGGCGGCCTCATCATCATTCTTGCCATTCTGGTTCCGGTGTTGTTGCTGGCCCGGCTGCGCAACATCTACATCATTCTGATGCTGCTCAGCACCGTGTGGCTGGGGCTGATTGGGTTCCTGGACGACTACATCAAGGTTTTTCGCAAGAACAAAGAGGGACTGAGCGGGCGGTTTAAGGTGCTGGGCCAAGTAGGTTTGGGTATCACGGTGGGTTGGGTGCTGTTCTACAGCGATGAAATCACCATCCGGGAATACCTGCAGCCCAACGGCCTGTTCTCGACCGTGAACGCCACCAAGTTCTACAAGGACGTGCACCTGATGATTACCACCGTGCCGTTTATGAAGGACAACGAGCTGAACTACGCCAATTTGTTTGCCACGGCCGGCACCATTTTCAACGGCCTGTACGGCTTTCTCTACATCCCGATTGTCATCTTTTTGGTCACGGCCATCAGCAACGGCGCCAACCTTACGGACGGCCTCGACGGGCTGGCAGCCGGCACGTCGGCCATCATCGGCGTCACGCTGGCCATTTTTGCTTTTGTGAGCGGCAACGCGCTACTGGCTGACTATCTGGATGTCATGTTTATTCCAGATTCCGGCGAGCTGGTTATTTTCTGTACGGCCTTTGTGGGCGCGTGCATCGGGTTTTTGTGGTATAACTCGTACCCGGCGCAGGTTTTCATGGGCGACACGGGGTCGCTGACGTTGGGCGGCATCATCACAGTGCTGGCGTTGGTGGTGCGCAAGGAGCTGCTGATTCCCGTGTTGTGCGGCGTGTTTATTATTGAAAATCTGTCGGTTGTAGTGCAGGTGAGCTGGTTTAAGTACACCAAGCGCAAATACGGCGAAGGCCGGCGCCTGCTGCGCATGTCGCCGCTACACCACCACTACCAGAAGCTAGGCTACCACGAATCCAAAATTGTATCGCGCTTCTGGATTGTCGGCATCATGCTGGCTGTCATTACTTTGGTTACGTTGAAACTGCGTTAGAATGAATATTGTAATCCTCGGAGCAGCGGAGAGCGGAGTGGGAGCGGCCCTGTTGGCGCAGGCCAAAGGCCATTCCGTATTCGTATCGGACCGCGGCGCCATTCAGCCGGTGTATAAGGAGAAGCTCGCCCAGGCCGGCCTCGATTTTGAAGAAAACCAGCACACGCTGGAGAAAATATTGCAGGCAGACGAGGTTATCAAAAGCCCCGGCATCCCCGAGAAAGCCCCGGTCATTCAGGCCCTGCGCGAAAAAGGCACGCCCATTATTTCCGAAATCGAGTTTGCCGGCCGCTACACCAAAGCCAAGTGCATCTGCATCACGGGCACCAACGGCAAAACCACCACCACGCTGCTCACCTACCACTTGCTGAAAAGCGCCGGCCTGAAAGTGGGCCTGGCCGGCAACGTGGGCTACAGCTTGGCCGAGCAAATCATTGCCGACGCCCACGACTATTATGTGGTGGAGCTGAGCAGCTTCCAACTCGACGACACCCATGCATTCCAGCCCTGGATAGCTGTGCTGCTTAATATCACGCCCGACCACCTCGACCGCTACGGGTACTCGTTGGAGAATTATGCCCAGGCCAAGCTGCGCATTGCTAGGAATCTGGACAGCGAAGGCAGTTTTATCTACAACATCGACGATGAGGCGACGGGCAGGTACCTGCAAACGGCTTTCATGGAAACGCGCCTGTTGCCCTTCAGCCTGCACCGCCACCCCGATGTGAACCTGGCCGGCTACTACACCAGCGAGGATTCGCTCTGCACCAACCTCACCGCCGGCATCGACCAACGCGAGGACACGCCGCTGAGCACCGCCAACTCTCCCCTTATCGGCCAGCACAACCGCCAGAATACCCTGGCGGCCGTCCTCGCCGCCCGCGTTGCGGGCCTCAGCACCGAGGAAATTGAGGCCGCCCTGGCTACGTTCCAAAACGCTGACCACCGCCTCCAGCCCGTGGGCGAAATCAACGGCGTCCGCTTCATCAACGACAGCAAGGCCACCAACGTGGAAGCCGCGTGGTATGCCCTCGACGGCATCAAGCAGCCCATTGTGTGGATAGCCGGCGGCACCGACAAAGGTAACGACTACAGCAGCCTGCTCGGCCCCGTACGCAACCGGGTGAAAGCCCTCGTTTGCTTGGGCGTTGACAACGCCAAGTTGCGCACCGCTTTCGACAAGGAGGTGCCGCACGTGGAAGAAACCCAAAGCATGGCCGATGCTGTGGCCCGCGCCGCTGCCCTGGCCGCGCCCGGCGACGTGGTGCTGCTCTCGCCCTGTTGCGCCAGCTTCGACCTTTTCAAGAACTACGAAGACCGGGGTCGGCAATTCACCCAGGCCGTCCAAGGCTTATCTGCATCAGCGCCATCTATTTAATCAGCGAAAACCAGCGATTTATGGAACCCTCAAAAAACCTGCTGCAACGGAACCTCAAGGGCGACCCCATTTTGTGGGCCATCGTGCTGCTGTTTTCCTTCATCAGCATTGCGGTGGTGTATTCGGCCACCGGCACGCTGGCCTACAAGAAGATGGACGGCAATACCGAGCACTTTTTGATTAAGCACACGGCCCTGATTCTGGTGGGACTGGCCTTTATGTGGCTGGCGCACCGCGTTGATTACCGCTACTACTCCCGGCTGGCGCTGTATGCGCTGCTGGTTTCGGTACCGTTGCTGCTGTTTACCTATCTAATGGGCTCCAACATCAACGAAGCCTCGCGCTGGCTCACCATTCCGGTGATTAACCAAACGTTTCAGCCTTCCGACTTGGCCAAGTTGGCCTTGATTTCGCACTTGGCCAGCATGCTCAGCCGGCGCCAGCAGCACCTGGATGATTTCTGGACGACACTTTTCCCAGTAATGCTCTGGGTTGGCATTATCTGCGGGCTCATTATTTTGAGTAACGCCTCGACCGCGCTGCTGCTTTTCGCAACGTGCCTGCTGCTGATGTTCATCGGGCGCGTGCCGCTCCGGCAAATGGCCGTGATGCTGGCTATCGGCATCGTGGTGGGCGGCGCCGGACTGGCCACGGGCCAGCGGGGCAAAACGGTAATGTCGCGCATCGAGAACTTCAGCAACCCGAACGTGAAAGTGCCTTTTCAGTTGGAACATAGCTACATCGCCATTGCTACGGGAGGTATTGCCGGCAAAGGCCCTGGCAAAAGCACCGAGCGCAACATTCTGCCGCACCCCTATTCGGACTTTATCTACGCCATTATCATCGAAGAATACGGCCTGATTGGTGGGGCCGTGGTGCTGTTTCTTTACCTGGCCTTCCTGTACCGAGGCCTCAAAACGGTGATGAATAGTTACGGCGCGTTTGGCGGCCTGCTTTCGGCGGGCCTCAGCTTCAGTTTGGTGTTGCAGGCGCTGGTGAACATGGGCGTGGCCGTGGGGCTGGGGCCCATCACCGGCCTGCCGCTGCCCTTGCTGAGCATGGGCGGCACCTCACTTATTTTCACGGGCATCAGCATCGGCATCATTCTGGCGGTCAGCCGGGGGGAGCGCGAAGTGCGTCCCATGACCGGCGAACCCGACGACACGGCGCGTATCCCCAGCAAGCGGGCCGCGTATGCTTAATCAACTTCTCCGGTTCTAATTGAGCGAACCAAGGCATTTTTCACATTCGAACAGACTGTTTCAGAATGATGAGTTGCGCTGCTCCGCTTCATATAGCCGCCGATATCTATGACGAAAACCCCTCTCCGCATCATCATCAGTGGCGGCGGCACCGGCGGGCACATTTTCCCGGCCGTAGCCATTGCCAATGAACTGCGCCGCCGCCTGCCCGACACCGAAATCCTATTTGTCGGGGCCAATGGCCGAATGGAAATGACGCGCGTGCCCGATGCCGGCTACAAAATTGTGGGGCTCGACATCACGGGCCTGCAACGCCGCCTCACGCCGCATAATTTGTTGTTTCCGGTGCGGGTGTTCCGCTCGGTGCGCAAAGCGGGGAAGCTAATTGAAGAATTTCGGCCCGATGCCGTGGTAGGAGTGGGGGGCTACGCCTCGGCGCCGGTGCTGCTGGCTGCTACCTCACGGGCCATTCCGTCGCTCATTCAAGAGCAGAATTCTTATGCTGGCTTGGTCAACAAACTGCTGGCCCGCCGCGTGAACCGTATTTGCGTGGCTTACGACGGGATGGAAAAATTCTTTCCCGCCAACAAGCTGGTGGTGACCGGCAACCCCGTGCGCGCCGAAATTGCCGGCGGCATCCGCGCCGAAGCGCTGGCGTTTTTCGGGTTGAACCCGGATAAGAAAACGCTGCTCGTTGTTGGGGGCAGCCTCGGGGCCCGCACCCTTAACTTGGCCACCGTAGCGGCCTTGCAGCGCCTGCGCGAAGCCGGCGTACAGTTGCTTTGGCAAACCGGTAAGCTCTATTTCCCCGAAGCCCAGAAACAAGCCGAAGCGCACAAGGGCGACCACTTGTATGCGCTGGAATTCATCAAGCGCATGGACTTGGCCTATGCCGCGGCCGATGTCGTCATCAGCCGCGCCGGCGCCTTGTCGGTTTCGGAACTGTGCCTGACTGGCAAGGCCAGCATTCTGGTGCCCTCGCCGAATGTGGCGGAAGACCACCAGACCAAAAACGCGCTGGCTTTGGTCAGCAAAGGCGCCGCCGTGCTCATCACCGACGAACATGCCCAAGCCCGCCTCTACGACGAAGCATTGCGCCTCCTCCATGACCCCGAGCGGCAACAGCAGCTTAGTACCCGCGTTCGAGAATTGGCCCGTCCCAATGCCACTGACCTAATTGTGGACGAGTTGCTGAAATTAATTAAAAAATAAAAAGAGTGAATTAGTAATTGCTGCGGATTCCAGCGAATTTCCAGTTGTTTTTAATCTACTTTTTTAATTCGCACTTCTAATTATTAATTGATATTGAATCAGTTTCCCTACGTTTTTTTTCTCGGCATTGGCGGCATTGGCATGTCGGCGCTGGCCCGTTGGTTTCACGCCAATGGCCACCAAGTAAGCGGTTACGATAAAACCGAAACGCCGCTGACCCAAGCACTGGCAGCCGAGGGAATCAGGGTTCACTATGTGGATGCAGTTGCCAATATTCCGGTTGAAATCACCGAGAACCGCACCCAAACATTGGTAGTGCTCACCCCGGCCATTCCGGCGGAGAGCCTGGAGTGGGCCTGGTTGCGGGAACAGGGCTACGATATTCGGAAACGCAGTCAGGTGTTGGGCGTGCTCACGCACGGCCGCTACACCATTGCCGTAGCGGGAACGCATGGCAAAACCACCACCAGTAGCATGGTCGCGCATTTGTTGCACCACGCTGGGCTGGACGTGGGCGCTTTCCTGGGCGGAATTGCCGTGAACCTAGGCAGCAACCTGCTGTTGCCCGCGAGTACCGATGCACCCATTGTGGTGGAGGCCGACGAATACGACCGCAGCTTCCTGACCTTGTTTCCCGACGTTGCCATCGTCACGAGCACCGACGCGGACCATCTGGACATTTACGGCGACCAGCATGCGTTAATTGAATCGTTCCGTCAGTTTGTGGCCCAGATAAAGCCCGGCGGCACGCTGCTCATTAATCATACGGCCCACCCCAGTGTGGCGGCGGCTGCACCTGCGGGCACCACCATCATCCGCTACGGCTTATCGGCCGCACAGGGACCAGAGTTATTTGCCGCCGCCATTTCCGCCGAAGGACACCAGTTTCATTTCGATTTAAATGGGCCAAAGGGGGAAGTAACGGGCTTGGAATTGGCGGTGCCGGGCTACCACAACGTGGAAAACATGCTGGCTGCTGCGGCCGTGGCACAAATTCATGCCGTTGGCCCCGAAAAATTACGGGCGGCCGTGGCCGCTTATCGGGGCGTAAAGCGCCGTTTTGAGTTTGTGGTAACCGCTGCCCAAAACGTTTACCTCGACGATTATGCTCATCATCCGCGCGAAATAGAGGCCTTTCTGCGTTCCGTGCGGGCGTTGTATCCGGGCAAGCGGCTGCGGGTTATTTTTCAACCCCACCTTTTCACCCGAACCCGGGACTTTGCCGAAGGCTTTTCCAAGAGCTTAAGTATTGCAGATGAGGTATTTTTGTTAGATATTTACCCAGCCCGAGAAAAGCCGATACCCGGAATAACATCGGACATTCTCTTGGCAGACATTACCGCCGCTACCAAGGCCATTCAAACCAAAGAGCAAGTGCTGGAAGGCGCCAAAACCGACAATTCATTCGACATCTTAGCCACCGTAGGAGCCGGGGATATCGACACGCTGGTGCCGCACTTAAAAACGATTTTGACCGAGCGCTGGAAATCTATTTAGCCCAATAAATACGCCCCGCATTATTATTTTATCCAGTTGCCCCGTTAACGCTTTTTTTCTTTGGAACGCACCGTTAGAAATTTATTAGTTGCTGCTACTTGCCTGTTGGTACTGGCTGGACTGGGCATTTTTGCTGCCATGCACCAGGCCCGCCGCCCCGTTGGGGCAGTGACCGTGACCATTGCCAACGAATTCGATAATTACTTCATCAGCGAGCGGGGCGTCACGGCGCTGCTGACCAAGGGCGGTACCCAGCCCGTGGTGGGCACGCTGCCCGAAGGCCCCCGGCTGCGCCAATTGGAAGCGCGGGTGCTTGCGCATCCCTTCGTGCGGGAAGCCCAGGTATACCGCGACCTGGCCGGCAACCTCCACGCCGATGTGCGCCAAAACCGGCCCATTGCCCGCCTCACTCACCCCGATACCCGCTTGGATACCTACGTGGACGCCGAAGGCCACACCCTGCCGCTTTCACCGCTGTTCACGGCGCGCGTAGCAACGGTGGCCCGGCCCAATGGGGCAAGCTTGCCAACTGCATTTTTCCAGGACAGCACCGGCCGGCGCTACTTGGAGTTTTTGCGCTATGTGGACGAGCATGAATTCTGGAAAGCCCAGGTTTCGGAGGTCTTTATTGAGCCCGGTGGCAAGCTCTCCTTCACGCAGCAGGTGGGGGACCAGCGAATTGAATTCGGAGTGCCCGAAAATATTTCCGAGAAATTCGCCAAGCTTATGGTATTTTACCGGCAAATTCCGTCAGTTTTGGGGTGGGATACTTACCACCGCGTAAATGTCGAATACCAAAATCAAATTATCTGCGAATAGTAATTCGCTGAATCATAGGCCGTAAGGTCAAGAATCTTTCACTTCCCAACTCCAGCTTTCCTCACGCTCGCCAGCACCGCCTCTATGCAACAAGACAAAATCGTCGTCGGGCTCGACATTGGCACCACAAAAATCTGCGCCCTTGTGGGCCGCAAAAACGAATTCGGTAAACTTGAAATCCTGGGCATGGGCAAAGCTGTGTCGGAAGGCGTTTCGCGGGGCATTGTCCTCAATATTGACAAGACGGTTGACGCTATCAAACGGGCCATTCGGCAAGCCGAAGAACAGTCCGGAATTAGCATTGGATTGGTAAACGTGGGCATTGCCGGCCAACACATCAAGAGCCTGCAACACAACGGCAGCATTACGCGCAACTCGGCCGACACCATCGGCCCGGACGACGTGAACCGCCTCACGCAGGACATGTACCGCCTCGTAACCCAGCCCGGCTCGCAAATCATTCACGTGATGCCGCAGGACTACAAGGTGGACTACGAGGAAGGCATTGCCGACCCCGTGGGCTACGAAGGCGTGCGTTTGGAAGGCAACTTCCACATCATTACCGCTCAAAGCACGGCCATCAACAATATCAACAAGTGTGTGACCAAAGCCGGGCTGGAAATTGCCGACCTGATTCTGGAGCCATTGGCCAGCTCGATGTCCATCCTTTCCGAAGAGGAGAAGGAGGCCGGCGTAGCCCTGATTGATATTGGCGGCGGCACCACTGACTTGGCGGTCTTCAAGGATGGCATCATCCGCCACGCGGCCGTGCTGCCGTTTGGGGGCAACATCATCACGCAGGACATCAAAGCGGGCTGCAACGTAGCTCCCGGCCAGGCCGAGCAGCTGAAAGTGAAATTTGGCAAAGCCATTGCCGAAGAAGCTTCCGATTACGAAATCGTGAGCATCCCCGGCCTGCCCAATCGGCCGCCCAAAGAAGTGTCGCTCAAAAACCTGGCGTACATCATCGAGGCCCGCATGTCGGAAATCATGGAATTGGTGTATGCTGAAATCTACCGCATGGGCCTGCACGATAAGCTTTCGGCCGGCATCGTGCTGACGGGTGGCGGCTCGCAGCTTCAGAACCTGGAGCAGCTCACCGAGTACATCACCGGGTTGGATACGCGCATTGGCTACCCCAACCAGCACCTCGGCAAGAGCCGCATAGAGGCCGTAAAATCCCCGATGTACGCCACGACGGTGGGCTTGGTGCTGTCCGGCTACCACTCGCTCGATGAGCGCAACAACGCTCGGTCTGCTTACGAACAGGAAGAGCAGGTTATCCCGGCTTACTACGCCCCGCAGGCGGCTGCTCCGGCCCCAGCCGCGGCTCCGGTAGAAACGCGGGCTTCGGTACCCGCGGCCCCGGTGCCTGCTCCGCAGCCCGTCAAACCCAAGGAGCCTGGTGCGGCCAGTCGCTTCTTCAAAGACATCATCACCCGCACCAAGGGGCTGTTGATTGACGATTACGACGATAAATCTTATTAATAATCCGCCAGTTGATTGTTGGTTGCTACTTGTTAATTAGTGAGTAATTTGCTCGCTAGTTGATGAGTAGCAACCAGCTATTAGCAATCAACCTATCGACTTTATGAATTACAAATTCGACATTCCTGCCCAGAACAAGTCAATCATCAAAGTGATTGGCGTGGGGGGCGGTGGCTCCAATGCCGTGAAGCACATGCACAAGCAGGGCATCAAGGACGTGGAGTTTATCATTTGCAACACCGACCATCAGGCCTTACAAAGCTCCACGGTACCTAATAAGCTTCAAATTGGGGTTGACCTCACCGAGGGGCTTGGTGCGGGTGCCAAGCCCGAGCGGGGCCGCCAGGCTGCCCTGGAAAGCAAGGAGCAAATTCGTGAGTTGCTGAACCACGGCACCAAAATGCTGTTTATCACGGCGGGCATGGGCGGTGGTACTGGTACCGGTGCCGCCCCGGTTATTGCGCAGGTTGCGCAGGAACTGGGTATTCTGACGGTGGGCATCGTGACGGCGCCATTCCTGTTTGAAGGCAAGAAAAAGCGCCTGCAAGCCGAGCTCGGCATCAAAGAACTCAGCGAGCACTGCGACACCATCTTGGTGATTCTTAACGACAAGCTGCCTCAAATTTATGGCAACCTGACGATGAGCGCGGCCTTCGCCAAGGCCGATACAGTGTTGACCACGGCTGCTAAGTCCATTGCCGAGATTATCACGGTGACCAGCGACGTAAACGTCGACTTTGAAGACGTAAAAACGACGATGAAGGAGTCGGGCGCGGCCGTAATGGGCAGCAGCATCACCGAAGGCGAAAACCGCGCCCGCCGCGCCGCCGAGGAAGCTCTGAACTCGCCGCTGCTCAACAATACCGACATCCACGGCGCGCAGAAAATTCTGCTTTCCATCATGTCGGGCGCTGAGCACGAACTGGAAATGGACGAGTTGACGGAAATCACGGAATACATCCAGGAAAAAGCCGGGCAGGACGCCGAAATGATTTTCGGTCACGGTGTGGACGACACGCTGGGCCAGTGCATTCGGGTGACGGTGATTGCCACCGGTTTTGCCCGGGATGCGCACTCCATCAACACGCCGGGTACCAACGGCTCGGAGTCCGTACCCGCCGCTGCTGCTCCGGTTGAAGTGACACCTGTTTCGGTTGCGCCAACGGCTCCCGTGGCAGGCGGCTCCGGTTCTGCTCCCTTCGTGCCCAGCTTTGGCAGCGCTGTGCCCGAGCCCGCTCGGGTCACGTTCGATTTGAATGGTCCTTCGGCGCACAATGCACCTCCATTGGCTGGAATTCCGGCCAGTGCCCCCACCGAACCGGTTTTAACGTCAAGTGCGGCCCCGGTACCAACTCCCGAAAACCGCACCCGTCCGGCGATGGATGCGCAAGCATTGGAGCGCCGCCGCCGCCTGCAGGAACTGAGCAACGGGCTGCCACCCGAAGCCGTGAGCCAATACGACACCCCGGCTTATCTGCGCCGTCAGGTGAAGCTGGAAAACGTAGAGCCTAGCTCCGCACAGAATATCTCGCGGTTCAATTTATCAGATGATAATGAGCTGTTGGGCGATAACCGGTTTCTGCATGACAACGTGGATTAAGTAATTAAAAACAGCTAATAGAAAAGCCCCTGCTAAAAAGGTAGCAGGGGCTTTTCTATTAAATTAATTTGTGCTAAAATTGTTGAATCTGAAATTTTTGCTTTCTAAATAATAATTGCTTTAGAGCTTATAATCAAGGCTGAGTATTGGGCTTGTAAGTATAAAACCATTGTTGCCAAACCCAAAGTTGAGTGGATTTATTTCGTAAGAAAGTCTGCTGTTTTGTGGGCTTATTCTGATTCCTGCGCCAGCGATACCGCCTAAATATATTTTATTGAAATACCTGGAAGTAGTACCGGGTTTTTCTAACTCATCGCCGGTGCCAAATAATCCCCTTGAATAAGTGAGTACCCCTCCGGTTGAGAGGAAAAGCGAGATTGACTTAAAGCGTATTACATCATAAGCCAGAATAACTTGCAGAGCCGACATTTGATAATATTGGTCACGCGTATCGGTTATGCCAGCGGAAGAAAAGCTGCCAAATAGCAGGTTAGGGTTTATTCTTAATTTGTGTTTTGCGCCAAATTCTTTTTGGTATCCTATGGATGAAATTAATCCGAGCCCTTTCTCTTCGTTTGTGTCATTGTAGCCGACACCTATTCCCCCTTTTATCGCCCCATTTCTGGTTGTAGCTGTATCGACTTGGGCATTCGCTTCGAACGATGTAGAGAGGATAATAACTGCTGCAAGAAAATAATACATTTTGTAGATGAATTAGTAAGGTGAGCAGATTATCGGACTAGTATTGAATTTGTTTCTTTTTTGCGCTAAATAATTTCTGCAGCGGGGCTTCAATTATTAGGTAGATAACATACGAAACAGCCTGAATAGCCAGCAGCTTTACCAGCCAAAACCCCGGCAGCCAATCATACACCCAAAATGCCAACGGTCCGGCGTGCAACAAGTAGAACGCGTAGGAGCTGCGCCCTAGCTTTTGGAATATTCCGCCACTCAGCAAGTGCCGAAACCAGGAATGCTCGCTAACGAGGCCTGCGAAGAGCAAGCCGCCTGCGGCAGGCAAGCCCACTAGGTTAAGAACAAGTGTAAGCGGGTGGTCGGGGTTGTGAAACTGCGCTTGCGTGAGGCCTAGGGCAACCGTGACGGCTATCCAGAGCAGAACACCGCCGGCAGTGCGCCAAGCTCCGGCGGGCGTGCCCAGGCGCCCGGCCTGGTAACGGCCAGCCAGCCACACACCAATAAAAAACTCCATGCTGTGGCCTAAAAAGGTATAGCCGAGCATGAACGGGTAGGACCCAAACAGCCCATGCCAATTCAGGGGGGCCAGTAAGGCTACCAAGCCGGCCCCCAGTGCAAGCAGCAGCAGCGGCTGGGCCCACAACGCCACGCCCCGACGCCGCAGGCCCAGCAGCAGGGGAGCGGCCAGGTAGAAGCACTCGAGCAGCGTGAGTGACCACGCCTGGCCGATGCCCGTGAATTTGTATTCGTCGAAAAAGCCCCGCAACAGCGTCAGGTTGAGTAGCAGTTGGGGCAGCGTGGCCTGGGGCGAATGCCAACGCCAGAGCAGCGCAAACGTGGCCAGCGTCAGCAAGGCATACAGCGGGTACACGCGGGCGATGCGGCTTTGCAGGTAGCGCCGCCACCCGCCACGCGGGCGGAAATTGGGCGTGCCGGTGTCGTAGCGCAGGGCGATGAGAAACCCACTGAGCAGCAATAGCAGCGGCAGGCCGTGTAGCTCATCCGCAAAATACTGGAGGGCGCGGGCGGGGCCGGGCGGGGGCAGCGGGCCGAGGGGGTAGTGGTTGAAGAACACCAGCCAAGCCGCGATGGCCCGCAGGCCGGTGAGCGCCGGGAGATAGGCGCCGTGGGCCGACGTGCCGGGAGTAGCTTGGGTAGCTGCTAAGGCATAGGATTCGGCAGCGGGCATGGGGTGGGGCGGCAGGGCAGGAAGCCAGGAGGGATTTTAAGCAAGAACGTCATGCTGAGCTTGTCGAAGCATCTCTACCGGGGAAGTACCTAATTACTCCGGCGGTAGAGATGCTTCGACAAGCTCAGCATGACGTTCTATTTGGCCTTTCCGAATAGTAAACTAAGCGCTAACCTACGGTGTGGTACACGGCTTGCACGTCTTCGTCGTCTTCGAACTTCTCGATGATGTTCATGATTTCATCCAGTTGCTCGTCGTTGAGGGAAACCGTGGTGTTGGGCACGCGCTGCAGGTTGACGCTGACGACGTGGCGGCCCTGGGCTTCGAGGGCTTTCTGCATCTGGCCGAAGTCGGTGAAGGCGGTTTCAACTACGATGTACTTGTGCTCGGCGCCGTGCTCGTCTTCCTCGGTGGTTTCGTACACGTCCTCAGCCCCGAAGTCGATGAGTTCCAGCTCCAACTCGTCGCGGTCAAGCCCTTCGGCGGCCAGCTTGAACACGCCCTTGCGGGTGAAGGTGTAGTCGGAAGAGCCGGCAGTGCCCAGTGTGCCCTCGTTGCGGTTGAAGATGAGGCGCACGTTGGACACAGTGCGGGTGGGGTTGTCGGTCGCGGTTTCGATGACGACGGCCACGCCGTGGGGCAGGTAGCCTTCGTAGACAACTTCCTGGTAATCTTTTTCTTCCTTGCTGCTGGCGCGCTTGATGGCGGCTTCCACCCGGTCTTTGGGCATGTTCACGCCTTTGGCGTTTTGCATGGCGGCGCGCAGGCGGGCGTTGGTGTCGGGGTTGGGGCCGTTTTCTTTCACAGCCATCACAATTTCCTTGCCGATGCGGGTAAAGTCTTTCGACATTTTATCCCACCGCTTCATTTTGCGGCCTTTGCGAAATTCGAATGCGCGTCCCATAGGGGGTCAATTAGCAGTTAGCGGTTAACAATGAGCCAATTCGGGCAAATGCCGGAGCAGAAGCGGCCGAAACGGGCCGCAAGTTAGCCAGAAGGGGCGGGGGCAGCCAAATGCCCGCTCAGGGCCGGGCTAGAGGCGCTGCTTTTTGCCAACTTTGGGCCCTGCTGCTTTAGGAGCAGGGCCTGCCTCGGGGGCAGCCGCCACCAGTTCATACACGCCCTGGTTGCCGGTTGGGTAGCCGATGATGGTCAAGGTGAGGTGCATGTTGGTAGGGTTGAACCGGAAAGTGCCGCGCTGCACGTCGGCGCCTTTCAGGTCGGTGAAGGCGAAGCGAATGCTGTCGCCGGCCAGCGTAAAGCGGCCGGTTTGGTTAAAATAGTGCGGGCCGCTGGGGGCCACAATGCTGAAGTGCTTCTCATAGGTGCCATCGGGGCGCAGAATGAGCGAGCCGCCCACGCCGCGCACTTCGGTGGGCGGTGCCGAACTGGTATTGTCGAACACGGTGTAGGCCGTGTAGTGGTAGGTGGTGTAAAAGGAAGGGATAGGAGCCGCGGCTTGGGCGTGGGCCGAAAGAGTGGACAGCGGCGACGCCAGTAAGCCGCCTGCGAGCAAGCAAACATGCAGCAGCCGGATGGAAGGAAAAAAAGTCATTGTGAATTAGGAATGAAAATCAGGTCCAAGGGCACCCGAAGATAGGACCACGCAAGCGTTGGGACTTATGCGCCACACCAGTTTAAGGTAGTTGGCCGCGTTTGCTGCGTGCTTAAAAATCGGGCCGAAAACTCCCGGATACGCTCCCGCAATGTCCGGCATTAGGTATTCCAACCATGTTGCCAGCTGGTACCGGGCTTCAGCTTAAGTACCGAAAAGCGTACCGAAGCAGGGCAAAATGCAGCCTTGCATCCGGCTTGCCTGAACAATCGGATTGGTCTTTTAACACGGTGCAGCTTGTTTTAATCAAGGCAATTGATGAAAATTGATAAGATGGGACGAAAAAACAATGGTTCTTTTTGCCCCTTCATTCCTGAAAATAGCCTCCTGTGCCCGCTTCATTGCCCATATCAAATACTCCTTACTGGGCCACCCAGTCGCTGACGGTGCTGGTGCCGGTGTACAACGAAGCGGAAAGCTTGCGCCAGATGGTCGCGGAAATGGATAAGTTTCTGAACCAAGCGCCTGTAGCTACTACCGTGCTGTTTATCGACGATGGCAGCACTGATGGCTCGCTCTCACTCCTGCGCGCCATCTGCCAGCCCGGCACTTGCTATGAGTTTATTTCCCTTCGTACTAACCAAGGCCTGAGCACGGCCATCAAAGCCGGCATCGACCACTGTCGAAGCACGCTGATAGGTTACATTGATTCTGATATTCAAACCGTTCCGCTCGATTTTCTCACCTTCTTTGACTTCTTTCCGGAGTACGACATGGTGAACGGCATTCGGGCCAAACGTCAGGATACTTTCGTGAAAAAGCTTTCTTCCAAAGTGGCCAATGGCGTGCGGCGTGCCCTCATCAACGATGGCATTGAGGACACTGGCTGCCCCCTGAAAATAATGAAGATGGAGTATGCCAGGCGCCTGCCGCTCTTCCATGGTATGCACCGATTTCTGGGGGCGTTGGTGCAGCTGCAAGGCGGCCGGGTGAAGCAAGTGCCGGTGCGGCATTTCCCGCGCTTTGCCGGCACGGCCAAGTACACCCTCTGGAACCGGGCGTGGAAGCCGCTGGTCGACACGTTCGGGTTTCGCTGGATTAGGAGCCGCTGGAAAAACTACGAAATCGGGGAGCAGTACCGGCCCAATGGTCGTGCTTAGCGCCCAGCAGCTGACCCTGGCTATTGGCCTCACCGCGCAGCTGCTGTTTAGCAGCCGCATTGTGCTGCAATGGGTGCAGAGCGAGCGTGCCCGGCGGGTGCTGGTGCCCGCACTGTTCTGGCAAATCAGCCTGGTGTCGTCTTTCCTGATGATTATTTACGGCATGCTGCGCCACGACCCGGTGATACTGGCGGCCCAGCTGGTGAGCTACGGCATCTACATCCGCAACCTACAGCTGCAGGGCGAATGGCAGAAACTGCCGCTCTGGTTTCGGGCCGCGGCCTTCGGGTTTCCGGTGGTCACGCTGGTCTGGGCGGCGGTGGGCAACCGGTATTTTAGTCTCCACGGGGTGGTGCGCCACGGCATTCCGAGCGGCGTGCTGCTGCTGGGTGCGGTGGGCCAAACGGTGTTTCTGCTGCGGTTTGTTTACCAATGGCTGCATTCCGAGCGACAGGGGGAGTCGGTGCTGCCGCTGGGGTTTTGGGCGGTGAGCCTGGCCGGTTCGGTGCTCATTTTGGTGTATGCGCTGCTGCGCAACCCCCTTGACGTGGTACTTCTCCTCGGCAACGGGTTTGGCACCGTAGTATACTTCCGCAACATCGTGTTGCTACGCCGGGCACAGCAACAACAAGTAGCCGGTTAAGGCCGCAGATTGACAGAATTCCTGGTTGATTTAATTTCCGGTGCGGCCCAACAGGTAACTGTGGCCGGCAATTTTCACGGGTTTCCCCAGGTAGACGGCGCGCGGTGGACGGTAGCCCCGGCCGTGGCGTCGAGCCATCGCACAAATTGCCGCAAGCCATACGACAACGTGGTGCCGGGCGCGTAGCCCAGCAGCCGCTGCGCCTTGCGGATATCGGCAAACGTAACCGCGACATCCCCGGCTTGGGCGGGCAAAAAATCCAGTCTGGGCTCAATACCAATGGACTGGCCAAGGGCCGCAATCAGCTCCAGCAGCGGAATGGGGTGGCTGTTGCCCAGATTCACAATTTCATACGTGTCAGGGTGCGCCTCCAAATACGTCAGGCTGCGCCGGATGCCGTCCACAATATCGTCGATGTACGTGTAGTCGCGGGCGCTGCTGCCGTCGCCGTACACCGGGAGGGGCTGGCCGGCCCGCAGCAGGCCCGCAAACTTGTGAATGGCCAAATCGGGCCGCTGCCGGGGACCATACACGGTGAAGAATCGGGCATTCAGCACGTTAAGCCCGTAGAGGTGGTGATAGGTGAACGTCAGTTCCTCGCCCGCCAGCTTGCTGGCGGCATAAGGCGAAATACAATGGGCCGACAGCGGTTCGTCTTCGTGAAAGGGGAGCGCCAGCGTGTTGCCATACACCGAAGACGAAGAGGCAAACAGCAAATTGGGTACTTGCTGCTGGTGCATCCATTCCAGCAGGTGCGTCGTGCCCAAAACGTTGGTATCGATATACGCAGCCGGCTCGCGCAGCGACGGCCCCACCCCAGCTTTGGCCGCGAGGTGCACCACGGCGGAGTACGGCCCGGGGGGTAAGGCCGCCAGCGCGGCAGGACCGTGGCGCAAGTCCAGCTCAAAAAATGAAAAATGCGGGTGAAACTGCAGCAGTGCCAGGTTCTCCGCCTTGGCCCGGCGGCTATAGAACGGGTCGAAATTATCGAGCCCCACCACGCCATAGCCCTCGGCCAGCAGCCGTTCGCACAAGTGAGAACCTATAAAACCGGCGCAGCCCGTGACGAGGATGGTGGCCATAGCAGAACCAAAATAAAACGCACGAAGGCCCTTGGCAACTTTCCTAAATCTGCTCAGCCAGATTAGGGCGAGAAATCAAAGCAGCTTTGTGCTGTGCGCAGATAAAATAATGACTAAAAGGGGTTTGTAATTTAAAATGGAGCCCTTGCAAGCAAGCGTTGTGCAATGATAAGTATATTATACCTTTATTTTATGAAACTTTTTACAGAAGCTGGGCTGTGTCAACCACGCTCTGCTCAGGCAGTGTTGGGGCTATTGCTGGCATTGTTGGCGGTTGGACTGCTCTACGGACTCAATGCCTGGGGACCGTTGGAAACGAGCGAAGCCCGCTATGCCGAAATCGCCCGTGAGATGCTGGCCAGCGGCGACTGGCTGCACCCGCGGCTGCTGGGCATACAGCATTTTCACAAGCCGCCGCTCACCTATTGGCTCACGGCCCTGGGGCTGGCGGTGGCGGGGCCCACGGCGGCGGGCGTGCGGCTGCTCCCGGCGCTGGCCGTGCTGGCTCAGGTGGGGTTGGTTTACGGCTTGGGGCTATTGTTCTTTCCGGGCGACCGCCTTCGCGCCGTAGCGGCGGCCGTTGTATACGGTACGCTTCCGGTTGTGCTCATTTCCGCCCTCAACATCACGACCGACGTGTACTTGGCTACGCTGGAACTGGCGGCCGCCTATGCAGTACTGCGCTATTACCAATACGGCCAGCCCGTATGGCTGTACTGTTTCTGGCTGGCCTTAGGCCTGGCCTTTCTGACCAAAGGCCCGGTGGGGTTGGTGCTGCCACTGATGGCGGTGGCCGGCTTTTATTTTCGGCAGGGGCGTAGGCATCGCCCATTCACGGTGCATCATGCGCTGGGCGCGGGCCTGTTTCTGGTGGTCGGCTTCGGCTGGTACCTTTATCTGGCTGCCGAAAACCCCGCGTTTGTGCGCTACTTTCTGTTCAACCACACCGTGGAGCGATTTGCCAATCCGGCCATTTTTGGGCGGAGCAAGCCGTGGTGGTTTTATTGGGTGCTGGCCCCTGTGGTAAGCTTGCCGTGGTCGGGGCTGCTTTTGGTGCAAGCCATGCGCACGCCCTGGGCCACGCTCCCGCAGGCCTGGCGCAATGTGTGGGTGTTCTGGGTGCTGGTGCCACTGGGTTTTTTCTCGCTGTCCAGCTCCAAATTGCTGCTGTACGTGCTGCCCGCCTTCCCCGGCGTGGCCCTGCTGGCCGGGTATTACCTGGGCCGATGCACAGAGGCCACGCTCCATCGTTGGCAGCTTGGAATGGGGTGGTTTTTGGGGGTGATTCTGGGCGCTATTGCCCTGCTGCCGATGGTGGCCGGTGTCTGGACTATGCCGCTGACGGCCAGCCTAGCCGTGGCGGCCTGGCCGGCGGTCGGGCTGGCCCTCTTGAGGCTGCAACATGTAAGGTGGCGGTCTGCACCTGCTGGTCTGCGCGTGTTGCTAGCTCCGGCGGTGTTCACCCTTTTCCTGCTGCTGGCCGCCAAAACCTTGCTGCACCAAAACCAGCTGCTTTTCAATGGGACCCGGCCCCTGGCTGAGCGTTTGCAGCGCTTGGGTTTGAACGGCCGCCAAGTAGTCGTTTATAATCAGTTACTGCCCTCGCTGGCTTTTGAGTTGGGCCAAATACCGGTGTCCCTTTTCGATGGTAATTCCAGCCTGCGGAGAGAAACTCAGTTTGAGGCCGACCGTTCGTGGCAGCATCAGTTCGTCAATTTGCAAGACAGTGCCGCTCCCCCCGTGCCCCTGGCCGCCCGATGGCCGCGGCCGCCGTTGCTGGTGGTGAAAGGAGCGCTAAAGCCGGAACGCCACTGGTTGCGCACCGGTTTGTGGCATGAAGAGCAAGTGGGCCCTTGGCGGATTTACCATGCGCCCTGATGCCAAGCCCGCGGCCCTTTTTTCTACATTCGCACTTTATATCCCTACTTCCCATGCCAACCTTTCTGCGCGAGCTTATCCGCCCCGCCGCCGAGCTTCCCGAAGCCGACGTGTGCCTTGTCGGGCTGCCCCTGGACTTTGGAACCGTGCTGGAAGGCGGCCGGGCCGGGGCGGCCGGCGCGCCCGAGGCCATTCGCCGGGAGCTGCGGCGATACCACAAAACCTACAACCTGGAGCACGACATTAGCCTGAAGAACCTGCGCATTGCCGATGCCGGAAATTTGGATTTGCGCCACCCCGACCACGTTCGCAACCACGACCGCATTCGGGAGCGGCTGGGCGAGCTGCTCCGGCAGTATCCGCGCGTGGTTGTGCTCGGCGGCTCGCACGATGGCACTTATTCCACGGTGCGCGGGCTGTTCGATGCCAACGGGGGCCGGGCCGTCGGCGGCATCAACCTCGATGCCCATGCGGACGTCAAAGACAAGCCCACTATCACCAGCGGCACACCCTTCGGCCGGCTGTTGCGCGAGGGGTTTCTGGCCGGCCCGGAGTTTACCGAAATCGGCCTGCACTCCAACCTGAATACCCAAGAAGACGTTGATTTTCTGCACCAGCAAGACGCGCACATTGTACCGCTGGCCCACGTGCAGAAGGATGGCGTCGCGCTCTACCAAACCCGGGCCCTGAGCCGGGCCACCAAGTCCGGCCCCGCCTTTGTGAGCTTCGACATCGACGGCTGCGCCGAGGCCTATGCCCCGGCCGTATCCGCCCCCAGTGCCGACGGATTTACTCCGAGGCAGGCCGTGGAGGCGGCTTTTCTGGCCGGCAACAAGGACGAAGTACGACTATTCGAAGTGGTGGAGCTAAACCCTCTCTACGACCGCGACAACCAAACGGCCCGGCTGGCCGCTACTATCATAACCGCCTATTTGACGGGCGTAGCTGCGCTGCAACAGCAATAAGGCGGGCTGCTAGCTGCCCACCCCACCTCGGTAGGTTCGTCCGGTAAGGGAAGAATTGGCAGGCTTAGGCTTTGATTTGGCGCGCCGCCGTCCGCCCGTGAAAAACCACGCTGCGCCCGCGGCCAAAATGCCTGCGCCAAGTACGGCCGCTTGTAGCGGGAGCTTGTCTTTGGGGGCGGGCGGGAGGTGCTCTACGCCGCTGGCATCGGTGCGGGCGGCTTCCTTCACGTAGCGGCCGTGAGCGGGCACGGGGTAATTGTTGGCCAGCTCCCGCAGGCCCGAAGCAGCCTCGGGGCCTTTAATCACCGGGCCGTGGCCGCAGCCAATGGCTTTGGGCTCGAGGGCGGCGAGGAGCTGCACCGATTGCCGGGCGGCTTCCCAATCGTAGTTGAAAGGCGTGCCCGCGCGGCTGATTTTGGGCCGGGCCAGCAGCACGGCCGCAATAGAATCGTGGTGGCAGGTGGCGAAGGCGTCGCCCCCCAGCAGGGTCCCGTCGGCCTCGCGGTAGAAGGCCAGCTGGCCCGGCGCGTGGCCGGGCACGTGCAGCCAGCGCCAGTTCATCAGGTGCGGCACCGCCGGGTCGTCGGTGTGCAGGCCCTGCACTCGGTCGCCCAGGTTCGGAAGCTGCGCCGGGAAAAAGCGACTCATAAACGCCAGTGAGCCGCCCACGGTGGGGTCGCGCGGCGGATACAGCGCCTTACCGGTGAGGTAGGGGAGTTCCAGCGGGTGCGCCACCACGGGCACCTTCCAGTGGTCGGCCAGTTCTTTGGCCGAGCCCAAGTGGTCGAGGTGACCGTGGGTGAGCAGAATGGCCTCGGGGTGGCTGCCGGGGTAGAACAGCTTGTCGGCCGCCGCAATGATGGTTTTGGCGCTGCCGGGTAAGCCGGTGTCAATCAGCACCCACTCGCCGGGCGTGCCGGTTTCGACAAAATAGACATTGACAAAGCGCTGAATGCGCAGTTGGGTGACGCCGGCGGCTACATTATCCATAAGGCAGGAGATTTTAGGGAAGAAGTGAAAGAAAGCATACGGCCGCTGGCAGAAAGTGGGCGCGTGCCGGGCCCGGAAAAAAATACGAGCGGCGTGTAACGAATCGAAAATTACCCGGTAACCCCTCTGCCAACCGCCTCCCAAATCGGCTTAAATAGCCGCGGGCGCTGGTGTCAAAACCGTTTTAAATCTTCATTTTTCACCCCCTCACCTCCCATGAAAACCCTTCTTTCTGCAATTGCTCTTGCTCTCACTACCCTATCGGTCAGTGCCCAATCCACCACCGAGCCCCAATTCAAAATCAGCTGCGAGGAAGGCGGTTGGATGCGCGGTAACACCGAAAACAAGCGCTACTGCGAAACCCGCGACCTGACCATGACTGCCCCCGTCGGCCAGCCTCTGACCATTAGTGGCGGTGCCAACGGCGGCATCACCGTCCACGGCTGGTCGGGTTCGAATGTGCGCATCCGGGCCAAAGTGCAGAGCTGGGCCAACTCCGAGGCCGATGCCCAGAAGCGCGTCAAAGAAGTGACCATCAGCACGGCCAACAACAGCTTGCAGGCCACGGCCCCGGGCCAGGACGAGCAATACAGCGTCAGCTACGAAATATTTGTGCCCCGCACCACGGCCTTGGTAATGAACACCGTCAACGGCGGCATCAGCCTTGATAATCTGCAGTCCGACATCAAGTTTAAAGCCGTGAACGGTGGCGTGTCGCTGGCCAGCCTAGGCGGCAACGTGACCGGCCACACCGTGAACGGCGGCCTGAACATCACGCTTTCGGGCAGCAAGTGGGACGGCACGGGCCTCGATGTGCAAACCACCAACGGCGGCATCAACTGGAAGCTGCCCCAGGATTATTCGGCCCAGTTGTTCACCAGCACCAACATGGGCAGCATTCGCGCCGGCTTCCCCGTCACCAAATCGGGCTTTATGCGCAAAGAGCTGGCCACCACGTTGGGCAAGGGCGGCGCCCCGGTTAAGGCTGTGACTACCAACGGCGGCGTGAATCTAGTGCAGGGCCGCGACTAAGTCCGCCCTGGCTTAGCCGATTCTGATTCTTAAACCAAAGGGATGCCCGTTATGCCAGCATGACGGGCATTTTTGGGTGCTTGCGGCTCAGCAGGCGCAGCTGAAATCCGGGTAGTCTGCGTAGCCGGGCGCGGGCTTGTCATCGATGCGAATGATATGGTCGAGCCGAATTTCCTCCCCCGATTTCAGGCGCATAAATTCTACTTTTTCGCGGATGAAAAATGTGTCAATCACGCCCGAGCCAAGGCAAAGTTGACGCAGGTCGTTGAAATACTGCAGGTCGACGCGGCGGCGCTGGGTGGCAGCGGCTTCCAACTCGTCGTAGAAGTGGCAATCGATGGGTTGGTAGTCAGTGCTCATGGTCAGAGAAGGAGAGTAAGAGGTTCGCCGCCACGGTAAGAAACGGCTTGGCGGTGCGGCCAGTTGCTTGCAGGTGAAATAGCAGAGGACGGAAATAGGTTTCGGAAGCACCGCTGCTAATGGCCACTTTCCTATCTTCGCCACCCCACCCAATCACCCAATTCCCATGCCCTCGACCATCCCCACCGAAACCACAACGCCCGAGCTCAACCTCGAAGCCAATTCACTTTCGCAAGCCACCGGCACCAAGTTCAGGGGCAACACCAAGCGCCCGATGTTCTACGAGTTTAAGCCCGAGGAAACCGTGCGCGCCGCACACGGCACCGCCCTGCGCTGCAAAACTTGGGAAGCCGAAGCCGCCCTGCGGATGCTGGAAAACAACCTCGACCCCGCCGTGTCGTTGGTTTATGATGAACTGATTGTGTATGGAGGTGCTGGCCGCGCCGCCCGCAACTGGAAGGAGTACCAAACCATCGTCAAAACCCTGAAAGAGCTAGAAGCCGACGAAACCATGCTCGTGCAAAGCGGCAAGGCCGTGGGCGTGCTCAAAACTTGGGCCCACGCGCCCCGCGTCCTCATTGCCAACAGCAACCTCGTGCCCGCCTGGAGCACCCAAGAGTACTTCGACGAACTCGACCGAATGGGCCTGATGATGTACGGCCAGATGACGGCTGGCTCCTGGATTTACATCGCTACCCAGGGCATTTTGCAGGGCACCTACGAAACCTTCGCCGCCATGGCGGATACCCATTTCGGCGGTAGCCTGCGCAGCACCATCACCGTCACGGCCGGCCTGGGCGGCATGAGCGGCGCCCAGCCCTTGGCCGTGACCATGAACGACGGCGTCTGCCTCGTCATTGAGCCGATTGACGAGCGGGTGAAGCAGAAAGTGCGCGAAGGCTACGTGGACGAGCAGGCTCGCGACCTTACCCACGCCCTGGAGCTGTGCGAACGTGCCAAAGCCGAGGGCAAAGGCTGGTCCGTGGGCCTCACCGGCAACGCTGCCACCGTGTTGCCGCAATTGCTGGACCTGGGCTTCAAACCCGAAATCGTGACCGACCAAACCTCGGCCCACGACCTGATGGATTACATTCCCGAAGGCGACGTAGCCGAAGTGCTGGCCCTGCGCGCCGCCAACCCCGAAGAGTTCAAAAAGCAAGCCCTGGCTTCCATCGTAAAGCACGTCGAAGCCATTCTGGAAATGCAGCGGCGCGGCACCATTGCCGTAGACTACGGCAACAACCTGCGCGGCCAGGCCGAAAAAGGCGGCCTAAAGGTGCGCGACGAAGCCGGCCAATTTCTGTATCCTGGCTTCGTGCCCGGCTATATCCGCCCGCTGTTTTGCGAGGGCAAGGGGCCCTTCCGATGGGCGGCTCTCAGCGGCGACCCGCAGGACATTCTGCGCATCGACCGCGCCCTGCTCGAAACCTTCCCCGATAACAAGATGCTGGCCCGCTGGATTGAAAAGGCGCAGGCCAAAGTGCCCTTCATCGGTCTGCCGGCCCGCGTGTGCTGGCTGGGTTATGGTGAGCGCGAGAAGTTCGGCCTCGTCATCAACGACCTCGTGGCGCGGGGCGAAGTCTCGGCTCCCATCGTCATCGGCCGCGACCACCTCGACTGCGGCTCGGTGGCTTCGCCCAATCGCGAAACGGAAGGGATGAAGGACGGCTCCGACGCCGTGGCCGACTGGCCCCTGCTCAACGCCCTGGCCAACTGCGCCAGCGGAGCCGACTGGGTGAGCCTGCACAACGGCGGCGGCGTGGGCATCGGCAACTCTACCCATTCCGGCATGGTGATAGTAGCCACCGGCACCCCTGAAAAAGCCGAACGCCTGCGCCGCGTTCTCACCACCGACCCCGGCATGGGCATCTTCCGCCACGCCGATGCCGGCTATGAGATTGCGCAGGACGTAGCTCGTGAGCGCGGCGCCAAGATTCCGGCGCTGTAGTAGGAGCGGGGCTTGCCAAGAAAAAATCCCGTCCTGCTGAGCGCAGTCCAATCGTCTCTCCCGCTTCATGCTGTTTCTTAAGAAACTGAGTAGCACCTACTGCGCCACCGAGCACAACTTCGAAATCATCGGTGAAGTCGTCGGCGTATCCACAGGGCCAACCCCGCGTTTCAGTTCTCATACACCTGCCAAATCATTCCCGCAAACGCATAGTGCACACCTACGGCACCGATTTCAATGAAATGTTATCGGGCCTTGTGGTGCGCCACCTGCCGTTGCTGATACAGGAAGTCACACATTGGCTGAATGCCAGTTGAGTCATCCTTTACTGCAAACCCAAAAGGCTCCGTTGCAACCGCAATGGGGCCTTCGGTTTGTCGTTAGGCTTGTCGCACTTTTGGCTTCGTATATGACGCGAAACGGGGCTGGCAGGGGTGAAATTCCCTCTTACTGCCAACTTCCAGTCTCGCCTGCTACTGCCGCTGCTTCCGCACCGTTCAGTTCGCCCCACCGTATGCTACGCCATGAACTACTATTTTCTGCTGATTCCACCCCTGGCTTTGGCCGCGTTCGTGGGGTTCTGGTGCTTGGTGGTGAAACTGGTGGCCCTGGGTGGCTGGCAGCGGCTGGCCGCACAATACCGCGTGGCGGCCCTGCCGCCGGGGCCGCAGTTCCGGCTGGGCCAAGCGAGCGTGGGTGGCGTGAGCTACCGCGGAGCCATGCAGGCAGGTGCTTCGGCCGAGGGCCTGGCCCTGTCCACCGGTTTCCCGTTCGGCACCGGGCACCCGCCGCTGCTCATTCCGTGGTCGGCGTTCGGGCCATTCCATTCCGAGCAATCCCTGTGGATGACGTTTTATACCACCGCCATTCAAACGGGCGCTGGCAACACGCTCACTTTCAAATTTGCCAGCAAAGACCTCATTGCAGCTGCTCGGCCGTGGATTCGCGTGGTGTGAAGGCCTGAGGCCGCCGCGTTGGTTGTGTCGGGTGGCGCGTGCAGCCTTTCACTCAAAGTCGCGAACTAAAATCGCTGCTTGAGAACGAAACCACGTATGCGTTTCGCAGTAAGCAAGGAAATCCTTGGCTGAACAAAACGGCAATGCTTTTACCTCCATCCAAATACCACGCATCCCGGCCCGTCGCCGCGGCCATAAACCGTACGCATTTGCGTTCGTTGGCTTTGGCGTATGGTCTACTTTGTGCGATGGCAACTTTGGGCTCGTGTTCCGAAGATAAGCCCCGCCGTTCCGATTCTGAGTTGCTGGTCGACCCGCCCGTTGCGCCGGTAGCAGATGGTACCACGGCTCCGGAAGAGGTCTCTGATGCCACTGTAACCGCCGCCTCCCAACGGCTTACTGGGGCAGGACGCCGCTACCAGGTGGCGGTGGGGACGGCATATTTTTTTGATTCTCCCCAGCAATCAACCCCCAACGGCCGCTATCTGCGACGCGGCGACGTGTTCTACGGTGAGGGCGAGTTGAACGGTTTCGTGAAAACCGGCTTTGTAACGCCCAATGGGGTCAAGAGTACCGGCTGGCTAAAGGTCCGGGAACTGGCCAGGATTTCGGCAGGCTCAGCGCCCGAAACAGCCCCTCGAGGGGGCGCTGCGAACCCGCCAGCTGCCGCTGCCAATGCAACTGCGAACGATGCCCGCGCAACCCCTGAGGCCCCTCTGCAGCCGGTCCCAACGGTGTCTAGCAATGCCCGAACCGCCGTGGTCCAGGTCGACCGGTCCTATTTCTACAACACGCCCGACCTCACCGCCCCCCGCAAAGCACACTGCGTGCGTGGCGACAAAGTGAGGCTGGGTGAAACCCGTGGTGAGGCAGTGTACGTGACGTTCACCAACTGGGAAAATGTGACGAGCACCGGTTGGATGAGAAGAGATGCCCTGCGCTAAAAGGCGAGCCAAAGTGGTTGTTGCTTAAGCCTTTTTTTGAATAAAAGCCGCTTATCGCCGTGCGGTGTTGCCGGTGTTTGCGGCTATTGGCCGCCGCCATTCGCACTGCCGAATCCCCCGTTCTGCCAACGGCCAATACTCAGTTTGTTAGCGCACTAGCAGGCGCAACGTGCCTATGCGATGGAACGCACGGCGAAGGTAACAGCGAATGGTGGAGGCGTGAAATGCGTAGGAGTCCTAGACTCAGAGGGAAATGCGGACGGCAACCGTATCGGGCTGTTATGGGATGTAAGTAACTGATTCACCAATTATTGAGGTGTGATAGAGCAATAATCACGCCCGGCCGCCGCACTGTTCAGCCTCAATCTTCGGCGGCGAAACTAACCTCATGCCGTTATTCCTCGTTTGAGCTTCTATTCAATTTCTTACACGCTTATGAAGCTCTTTTTCTCCCTTGCACTTTCGGGAAGTTTGTTTTTAGGGTCGGCCCCCGTTGCCACCGCTCAACAGTCGCCCTCGCCTTACCGCACCAGCTTCCTGGTAGATGGTTCCATCACCGCCGGCCTCACCGTGCTGACCGGCACTGGCTTGTACCTGGTTCAGCAAAAATCGGGACTGACTCCTGAGCAGCTTGCCGCGTTGGACCGCAACGATGTGCCCAAAATTGACCGGTTTGCAGCTGGCAACTACGATGAACGGGCCCAAACCGTCAGCGACCTACTCTGCTATCCTACGCTACTAATTGCGCCCGGCCTGCTGGCCCTGAACCCCGAAGTGCGCGGCCGCTACGGCCAAGTGTTGGGGCTTTACCTCCAAACCATGCTCGCCACCGACGCCATGTTCACCATGACCGTGGGCAACGTGTACCGGTACCGTCCCTACCTCTACGGCACGGAAGGCGGCGGCCGCCGTTCCGGCAAAATCGCAACCAATTCCTTCTTTGCCGGCCACACCGCTCATACGGCCACGGCCACGTTTTTCGCCGCCAAAGTTTTCCACGATTTCAACCCCGGTTCGACGGCTGAGCCGTTTGTGTGGGGTGCCGCGGCCCTCGTGCCCGCCGCCGTGGGCTACTACCGCCTAGAGGCTGGCAAGCACTTCTTAACCGATAATATCGTTGGCTACGCCGTGGGAGCTACCATGGGCATTGTGGTGCCGCAGCTGCACAAAGCCGGTAGGGGCCAGGGCGTGAGCATGGTGCCGATGCAGGGCGTGAATGTCAACGGCTATTCCTACAGCGGGCTGGTGTTGACGAAGCAGCTCTAGCGCAACTCGGTTTGCGCTAGCAATGGAGCTGGCATTGCGGCTAGAGTTTCTCGCCGCAATGCCAGCAAAATTCCGCGTCGGGCCGGTGTTCGGTGGCCCGGCACACGTGGCAAATCACTTGCTTGAATGCCGGGGATTTGTAAGGCGTTGTTTGGGTCCCCGCCATTTGGGCCGACACGATGCCGGTGGGCACGGCGATGATGGCATAGCCCATAATCATAAGCACGGAAGCCAGGGTCTGGCCAAGAACGGTGACAGGGGAAATGTCGCCGTAACCCACCGTCGTGACGGTTACGATGGCCCAATACACGCTTTTGGGAATGCTGGTAAATCCGTTTTCCCCCCCTTCGACCACGTACATCAGCGTGCCCATTGCAATGGTAAGCGTGAGCACAGCCGTCAGAAAGACCAGGATTTTGAATCGGCTGGCCTTGAGCGCCATCACGATAAATTCGCCCTCGCCCACAAACTGCCCCAGCTTAAAAATGCGGAACATGCGCAACAGTCGCAGCGTGCGAATGGCCACCAGGTAATGGCTGCCCGTAAGCAATAGGGCCGCCAGGGCCGGCACAGTGGCCAAAAAATCAACAATCCCCAGCCAGCTAAAGACGTAGTTGAGCGGACGGCGCACTACCAGCAGCCGCGCCAGGTATTCGAGGATGAAGAGAATAGTAAAAAACCACTCCGCTGCCCGCAAATAAGTGCCATACCGGGCATTTACCGTCCGCACGCTATCGAGCATCACCAAGGCTACGCTCAAGGCAATTACTACCAGCAACACAATGTCGAACAACAGACCGGCGCGGGTGTCCGACTCAAAAATAATACTGTAGCCGGTACGCTTCCAGCCTTTGTCGGTATCGCGGGGGCGCAAATCCATAGGTGATGCAGTAGAAGTGTTGAGGGTACCGGGCAGTAAGTAAGGATAAGTCCCGGAAGCTATTGCTGCGGGGAGTCCAGCAGGACACTGCTTTCCAGCAGCCTTGCCCCATTGCGCTGCAAATCAGCTAGGGCCGTCCGGAACCCGTCGGCGTTGATGGCCCGCGTGGCATCGGTCACCACGTAGGTAGCGAAGCCCATCGCTAGCGCATCCAGCGCGGAGAAATACACACAATAGTCGCCCGCCAGGCCCGCAAGGTATACGTCGGTCACGCCACGGCCGCGTAGGTAATCGGCCAAGCCGGTGGCTTTGCGGTGGCCATTGTCGAAAAAGGCGCTGTAAGAATCGATGTCGGGCGCCATGCCCTTGCGGAAAATTGCCTCCACCTGGCGCGTATCCAGAGCTGGGTGTAAGGCTACGCCGGGTGTCTCCTGCACACAGTGGTCGGGCCACAGGGTCTGGGGCAGGCCGTGCAAGTCAATTTGGTCAAATGGCGCTTTGCCTGCGTGGCTGCTGGCGAAACTCTGGTGCCCTGCCGGGTGCCAGTCCTGAGAGGCCACAACCAAATCAAAACGGGATTGCAAGGCATTGACCAACGGAATAATAGCATCGCCGTCGGGCACGGCTAACCGGCCCCCCGGCACAAAATCGTTCTGAATATCGATGAGCAAAAGGGCTTTCATAGGGGAAAGGTCGTGGGCAGAACGGAAAAACCAAGCATTGAGCCGCCAGTTACGTTTACGCAGTCAGTTACTCAACCACCCAAGAACCGTTTCATGCCCAGTCTTCCGAATCAAATCATCTTGGTTACCGGCGCCACATCGGGCATCGGCAAAGTCACGGCCACCAAACTGGCCCAAATGGGTGCGCGCGTGGTGCTATTGGCCCGTAGTGCCGAGAAAGCCGAAGCGACGCAGCGTGAAATAAAAGCAGTGGCCGGCCACGACCAAGTCGATGTGCTGCTGGCCGACCTAGCCGACTTGGCGCAGGTGCGCCGGGCCGCTGCCGAGTTCAACGCCCGCTACCCGCGCCTCGACGTGCTGGTGAACAACGCAGGGCTGATATTCGGGGCCCAGCGGCAGCTTTCCGTCGATGGCAACGAGTTGGGGCTGGCCACCAACCACCTGGGCCCGTTCCTGCTCACGGCCCTGCTGCTCGATAAGTTGCGCGCCAGCCCCGCCGCCCGCGTGGTCAACCTGGCGTCGATGGCCTACCACGTAGCCAAACCCAATCTGGCGGATATTCAATCGGCGCAGCGCTACAGCGCCATGCGGGTTTATGGCAATACCAAGCTCTACAACATCATGTTCACGCAGGAACTGGCCCGCCGCCTGCGCGCCCACGGCATTAGCAATGTTACTGCCAATGCCTTACATCCCGGCGTAGTGGCCAGCAACTTCGGGGCCAGTGCCGGTGGCTGGCTGAGCAAGCTCTCGCAATTGGGCCGCCCGTTCATGATTTCGGTGGAAAAAGGGGCGGAGACCAGCATTTTTCTGTCGTCGTCGCCCGAAGTAGCGGCCATTAGTGGCGGATATTTCGATAAGCAAAAACCCGTCGCGGTAAAGCATTCCTTCAACACAGCTGACCACGCCCGCCAGCTTTGGGAGGCGAGCGAGCAACTCACCGGTACACAGTTTCTGGCGTAATTAGGGCCGTTTTCTGCTCGGGTTTCTGCTCAGGCTCCATCCTTTTCCTGCTCATGGCTACCTCCATCATCGATTTGGCCGCCTATTCGGCTCGCGTGAGCTACCAGGGCCCCCTCACGCACTCCTTGGAAACGCTCATTGGGCTGCACCGGGCGCAAGCCTTCAGCATTCCCTTCGAGAACCTCGACATCCACCTAAACCGGCCCATCCAACTCGACCCCGCCAGCTTGGTGCAGAAGCTAGTGCATGAGCGGCGGGGCGGCTACTGCTACGAGCTCAATGGCTTGTTTCGATTGGTATTGCAGGAACTGGGCTTTGCGGTGACCTGCTTGGTGGGACGCAATCTGCTCGCCGGATATCCGTTGCGTCCCCGTGCGCACCAGGTGCTGCTGGTGGATGTGGACGCGCAGCCGTGGCTGGTCGACCTGGGTTTTGGGACCAATGGGCTCATCGAACCCATTCCGTTGGTGGCGGGCCCCGAGCACCAGCAGTTTTTCGACCGCTACCGCCTGCAAGCTGCGCCGCAGCACAACTTCCAATTGCAGCTGCATATGCAGGGCCAGTGGCAAAGCCTCTACACCTTTACTCTGGACGAGGCCCAGCCCAGCGACTTTCAAATGATGAATTTCTACTACTCGCAGTCGCCCGATTCGCCCTTCCGCAAGCAGCGCATCACCACGCTGGCTGCGCCCGGTTTCCGCGTGAGCTTGGTTGACCAAGAGCTTAAAACGAGACGTGCCGATGGCAGTATTGCCACCAGCACGCTAAATGAGGCCAGCACCTATGCACTGGCCTTGGAAACCAATTTTGGTATACGGCTGCCGGGCCGGTTGCCTATTTAGCCGGAGCGGGGTCGGCGGCGTGGAGCACGGCTACCCAGTCGGCGTCCGTTTTGGGTTTTTTCTGGTCTACTGCGGATTTTAGCGCCGCCGCCAGGGGTGGGGCGGCGGCAGTCAAGGGCTTCAAGCCAAGTTTTACCGGTACCAACTTGGCCTCGGGCGTGCGCAAGTAGTACACCGACTTGTCTTCGATTTCGTCGAAACGACGGTCTGAGCTATACGCGCCTTGGAAATCAGCCTTTTTTAAGCTCTTTTGGTAGTGCTTCAGCAGCGTGTAGCGGCCTTCGTGCAATACTTCCACATAATCGGTGCGGTGCCGGTCGAGGGGCGCTTCTAAAAAACGGCGAAACTCCCGCTGCCGCGCTGGGCCAAAAGGCGAGGCCGGTTCTTGCAGCACAAAACGCACCACTTGGCGGTCGTCGAGCTGCAGCGAGTCGTTGGGTCTGGCCACCGTTCGCATCAGCAGGCGGTGCTCCAATACGTCGTATTTCAGCGGCACCGGCGCCAGCGGCAGGTTGTTGGTGAGGGTAATCTGGGCGGGCAGCCACCGATTCTCGGCGTAAGGCGAGCCTTTCAGGCCCTCGCTGGCGCCCCGGGGCACCACGGTAGGAGAGCCCGAAGCCAGCGCGGCCAAGTTGGCTTGGGCGGCTGCGCCGTCTGGCACGGTGCCGGCTTGCTGCGCCTGCGCGCTGGCAGCACCCATTAGCAGAACGCCAACCAGCGAAGCGTGACGCAGATTTATTTTGGTAAGAAACATGAGGAAAGGAATAAACTGGGTGAATTTATTTCGGATTAGCAGCGCGCTTTGCAATTATCCCGCCGATTTAGGAATTGGCCAACTGCGTTGTGCAGCAAAATTTTAAAGCTTGCCGGAACGGCCGTTGCCAATCCCGGGCATTTTGCGCGCACAAGAAAGGAAACAATTCGGTTAGAAAAGACGCCGTTAGGCTGCCGATGCGCTGAGTGGGGCTTGCAGCGCCTGCCATTCAGCTTCCAAAATGCCCATTTCAATTAAGCTCCAATAATCCTCGCCGTGCCGCACCACGTCGCGCATCACGCCTTCCTGCACGAAGCCGGCTTTGAGGTAGCAATTGATGGCGGCGTGGTTGAAATCGTACACGCCCAGGCTAATGCGGTGCAGTTTCAGGTCTTCGAAGCCGATGCGCAGCAAGGCTTTTATCATGGCTTGGCAAATGCCCCGGCGGCGCTCGGTGGTTTTGCCCACCAGCACGCGGGTGATGCGCCCGGCCCGGTCGCGCTGGCTGATGCCACCGAGGGAAATATGGCCGACCGTCACCCCGGTTTTTGAATCCACCGCTTTGTAAATGAACACGCTGGGGTCGGCCAAGTTGTTCGAGTCCTGAACGTACCAGGTTAGTCCGGCTTCGGTGAGGGGAAACGAAAACATGGAGCCGCTCCATTCTTTCATCAGCCGCTCGTCGTCGACCCAGTCTATGAGTTGGTTAAAATCAGCAGGGGTGAAGGCTTCCAGTACAATCATAAAAACGCGGCGAAGCGAAGGACGGGGCGATAAATAAGCCCGCAAGATAAGCCTCCGGTCGGGCTGTAAGCTCAACCGGCCGGCGGGCCTGCTTGTTAACCCTTAAATATCGCAAATCCTCCCTCGTTTTCACGGGTTTATTGAGCAGCACGACTCTGCTTACAGCTCGTTTGACGCAAGCGCATATGTAGGGGCGCCGAGCAAGGCGAGTATTGCCCCGCCGCGGCTTGGCTACGCATCGAGCTGGAGCAGGTGGCGGCTGCGCTCCCGCACCGCCGCCGTGAGCGCCGGGTCGTCGGCCAGGGGCTGGCCGAAGGACGGCACCAGGGAACGGAAGCGGGCCTGCCACGCCGGCGTAGCGGCGCGGTCGGGGAAGCACTTCTGCACCAAATCGAGCATGATGGCCACGGCCGTGCTGGCGCCGGGCGAGGCGCCCAACAGGGCCGCAATGGAGCCGTCGGCCGCCGTCACCATTTCAGTGCCGAACTCGAGCACGCCGCCCGCCTTTTTGTCTTTCTTGATGACCTGCACACGTTGGCCGGCCACCTCCAGCTGCCAGTCGGCGGGGTTGGCGTTGGGGTAGTACTCGCGCAGCGCAGCGGTGCGGTCTTCTGGCGATTGCAGCACCTGCCCGATGAGGTAGCGCGTCAGTCCCAGGTTGCGGGCACCGGCGTAGAGCAAGGGCCGGATGTTGCCCAATTCAATTGAGCGGAATAAATCGGTGTACGAGCCTTTCTTCAAAAACTTGGTGCTAAAGCCGGCGTACGGCCCAAACAGCAGCTCTTTGCGGCCATTGATTTGGCGCGTGTCCAGGTGCGGCATCGACATGGGCGGCGAGCCCACGGCCGGCTTGCCGTACACTTTGGCCTCGTGTTGGGCAATCACGGCGGGGTTTTGGCACTTCAGCCACTGCCCGCTCACGGGGAAGCCCCCGAAACCGTTGGCCTCCGGAATGCCCGTTTTTTCGAGCAGGGGCAGCGTGCCGCCCCCGGCCCCAATGAAAACAAAACGACTCCGCACGATGCGGCTTTCGTCCGTGGCTACGTTGCGAACTTTGAGCCGCCAAATACCGTCGTCTTTGCGCCGGAAGTCTTCTACCTCGTGGCCCAGGTTGAAATCGACGCCCGGCAAGCCTTTTACATAGTTAGACATGGTGCGGGTGAGGGCGCCAAAATTCACGTCGGTACCGATGGCCATGCGGGTGGCGGCTACCGGCACGGCGGGGTCGCGACCGTTCATTATCAGCGGCACCCAAGCGGCAATCTGGGCGGGGTCGTCGCTGAATTCCATGCCCTGGAATAGGGGCGAATGGAGCAACGCGGCGTGCCGTTTGCGCAGGTATTCCACATTAGCCGCGCCCCACACAAAGCTCATGTGCGGAATGCTTTGAATGAAGGAAGCCGGGTCGGGCAGCACGCCTTCCTGCACCAGCGAGGCCCAAAACTGCTTGCTGAGTTCAAACTGTTCGGCAATTTTATCGGCTTTGCTGATGTCGATGGAGCCGTCGGGGCGCTCGGGCGTGTAGTTCAGCTCGCAGAAAGCGGAGTGGCCGGTGCCGGCATTGTTCCAAGCATCGGAACTTTCGGCGGCCACGGCATCGAGGCGTTCGTAGCCGGCAATGGTGAGGTTGGGGTCCAGGGATTTGAGCAGCACGGCGAGCGTGGCGCTCATGATGCCAGCGCCAATGACAATGACGTCGGAAACAGGTTTCGCAGGGGATTGGTCCGTTGGGGTCATAGAAAAAGGAATAGAAGGGCCGCAAGCAATACGAAAGCAGCTAGCGTTGGGCTATTGGTTGCCGAAAAAAACCGGTGGCCTACCTTGCACGGGTGAACAATAACTTCGGGGCCCCGGCCGCAACGAAGGACTGCCCTGCCGACCCACCGCGCTTCCCGCTTCCCATGCCCGACCTTGATTTACCGCTGCTGCCGCTTCCCACCCGCGTCGATGCCACCAATACCGCAGCCCCGCGGCTGCTCATCATCTACACCGGCGGCACGGTGGGCATGGCCGTGAACCGCACCGGCGAACTGGTGCCCATGCAGTTTGGCCGCCTCGACCGCAAGATGCCGGAGCTGGCGCGCCTGCCGTACCAAGTGGCGCTGCTCAGCCTGCCCGCGCCCATCGACAGCAGCAACGTGACGCCCGCCGACTGGCTGTTTCTGGCCCAGCTTATCGGCCGGCACTACACCGACTTCGACGGTTTCGTCATCCTGCACGGCACCGACACCATGGCCTACTCGGCCGCTGCCCTGAGCTACGTGCTAGAGCATTTGGGCAAACCCGTGGTGTTTACCGGGGCGCAGGTACCCGTGGGCGCCAACCGTTCCGATGCCCAGCGCAACATCATCACCGCCCTGGAAATTGCCGCTGCGCGGCATCCGCGCGCCCACACCGTGCGCGTGCCGGAAGTGTGCGTGTTTTTTAATGATATCCTCATTCGCGGGACGCGCGCCAAAAAGGTTGAGAGCCAGCAGTTCGCGGCCTTCAAAAGCGAAAACTACCCGCCGCTGGCCCGCGCCGGCATTGGCCTGGAATTTGACGACAAAAGCATTCGCATGCTGCCAGGTGCTCGCCTGAAAGTGCACACCAACCTGGAAACCGGGGTGGCGGTGTTGCGCCTTTTTCCGGGCATAACGGAGGCAGTGGTGAGTGCCATTCTGGGCATTGCGGGCCTGAAGGGCTGTGTGCTCGAAACCTACGGCTCGGGCAATGCGCCCACGGCGCCTTGGTTTTTGCAGTGCTTGGCCGACGCCCGCGCCCGCGGCGTGTGGCTGCTCAATGTGAGCCAATGCGAGGAAGGCCGCGTGGTGCAGGGCAAGTACGAAACCAGCGCCCGTTTTGCGGAAATGGGCATCGTGGGCGGCGAAGATATCACTACCGAAGCCGCCGTCACCAAGCTCATGTTTGTACTGGGTTTGGGGCTAGGGGAGGAGCGCACCCGGCAGCTCTTGGCGCAGGACCTGCGCGGCGAAATCACGCTGTAAGGGAGAGGTTTAGGTAGCGGTTCGAAAGCAGCGGCTGGTGAAGGCCCTTGCTGTGGTTGGGCTTGGTGCCCACAACTTTTCGCCGATAACCGGGACTGGCTTACTGATAACTGCCCTTCCCGCCCTATATTTGCCCCATCAACCACCATCCTTGAGGGGTGTCCGAGTGGTCGAAGGAGCACGCCTGGAAAGTGTGTATGGCTCAAAAGGTCATCGTGGGTTCGAATCCCATCCCCTCAACAGTTTGCCGAAAAAGCCTCGCTAAGCCTTCCGAATGGAAGTATAGCGAGGCTTTTTTCTTGGAAAGTTGGCAACGAAGCCGCCGGCTTACACCCATTTCAGGACGGGCAGCGCAATGCGGGCTGCCCGTCGGCAGGCAGCAGTAAATGCATTAATTCAACCAAACTCGCTCGATTATCTGAAACCGATGCGGCGCAAACGCGTTGAAGTACGGTGCCTCGCCCTCGAAGCCGAGCACGTGCACCAAGGCAATGCCTTCGGTCCGGCTTTCGGCAACGCGTACGGTGTAGATGCCGCCTTCTACCGGCCAGTCGCCAACATGCTTGGCGGGCCGATTATCGGCATCTACGCACACCGCGTAGTCGAGATAGGGGGCAGTGGTGGTGGCTTCGGCAATGGTGTGGTTGGAGACTTCCATGGTAGGGCTGAATTGGCAGTGAATATACACCTCCCTCGCCTTGAGGGTTCAACTGCCCGCATAGTTACATCAAAATCATATCAGAGAAAATGGAATTTAGAAACAATAACCTGGGTTCAGCAAGCATCTCATGAAGTTCAGAAACGACGACTCAGAGCGCGAATTCAGCAAGAATAGCATGAAATCAAAAACAAGCAGAATAGAATTTAAAACGGTACAAGCTTACTACTGCGGCACCGTCGAGGCGGCCGATTGGCTACCCGGCTGGTCTTACGATTTAGAAATTTGTGAGCACACCGGCCAAGTGACGTACCGCCAGCCCGGTACCAACCACACCGAGCAAACCCTGCCCGTAGAGGCCTTTCAGCAGGTGTGGCAGCTGCGCCCTGCGCCCGCTACCGGCACCGGCGGGGGAATATTTGCCCGACTCATGGGCGTATTAAACAAGGGAATTTAGGAGTAAATGTCATAAAAAAACGCCCCGGCTACTCATAGTCGGGGCGTTTTTTTATGACAGCATTCGGAGCTGGATTTCCTTACTCAGCCGTGACTTCCGTCACTGTGAGTTCGGTGCGAGCCGTGTCGGGCGGGCGCGGAAAGGTGACGGACTGGTTGCGGCTGGCTCCGGGCGCTAGGCCTGCAAAGCGGCCGGTAGCGGTTTTAATTACCTGGTCTTGGGCATTGTAATACTTCACCGCATAGCGGCCCTCCGTGATTTCAGCCACCGTAGCCCGGTTGGTGAACACGAATGTGTAGCCGGTGGGCCGTACCTGCAGCTGGGTTGCAACCAAGCTGCGTATATTTTGCAGCTCGTAGCGGAGCAGCTCGGCCACCAGGCGGCCGTGTTCGGGGCTGTGCAGGCCCGCTTGGCGGTAGGCCGCGGGGCTGTCGATGACCGGGTTACCGGTTTGGGCAAGAGCAGAAACGGAGGAAAGCAACCCCGTTAGGATGAGCAAATAACGCGTCATTGTCGAAAAGGAATACAAACTAATATTTCGCGAAGATAAGTTGGCCCGAGTGCCGAACTGCCCGCGTGGCAACGCCGCAGCCCATTTACCTCTTCGCTATGCGCAACGCAAGCGCTTAAAACCCGTTACCTTGCCCGGCAATACCGCACCAACCGCGCCCCCACTTATGGCCTCCTCCCCAATGCCGACGGCTGTTCCTGCCGCCGTCGAAAAAGACAACAAACGCACCACCACCGGCTGGACGTTCTACGACTGGGCCAACTCGGTGTATCCGTTGGTCATTACGAGCAGCATTTTCCCCATTTACTGGAGCTCGGTGGTGAAGGAGGTGACGCACACCGACTCGGGCAAAACGCCGGTAGACTTCCTGGGCATGCACATTCCCGGCACCTCGCTGCAGAATTATTCGGTGTCGGCCGCCTTCCTGATTATCGCGCTGATAAGCCCCCTGCTCACCTCGCTGGCCGACTATTCGGGCCGCAAGAAGCTCTTCTTGCAGGTGTTCTGCTACATCGGGGCGGCCTCCTGCGCGGGACTGTATTTTTTTGAACCCAGCACGTTCACCATGGGTGTGTTTGTGTTCATCATGGCCACGATTGGCTTTTCCGGCTCCATCGTGTTCTACAATTCCTACCTGCCGGACATTTCCTCTGAGGAAAAGTTTGACTCTCTCTCAGCGCGCGGGTTTTCGATGGGCTACATTGGCTCGGTGCTGCTGCTGGTGATGTGCCTCGCTCTTATTCAAGGGCCCGAAATCATGGGCGGGCCCAAGGGCGTGGCCATGTTTGGGCTAAGCGTTGGGAAAGCCACGCAGTACAGCTTTTTGCTCACGGGCCTGTGGTGGGCGGGCTTTGCCCAGATTCCTTTCGCGACGCTGCCTCCCGACCCGGGCCGCCCGGCCGGCACCACTTCCGACGCCGGCTGGCTGCTCAATGGCTTCCGGGAGTTGGGCAAAGTGTGGCAAGAAACCAAGCAACAGCCCAACCTCAAGCGCTTTCTCCTGGCGTATTTCACCTACAATATGGGCGTGCAAACGGTGATGTACGTAGCCACGCTCTTCGGTTCCGAAGAATTAAAGCTTGACACCACTGCGCTCATTACCACCATTTTGCTGTTGCAGCTAGTAGGCATTTTGGGCGCTTATCTGTTTGCCAAGCTTTCGGAGCGCATCGGCAACACCCGGGCCCTGAGTTGGGCCGTGTTCATCTGGATGCTGATTTGCATTGCGGGCTATTACGTGCAGGCCGGCTGGTCGTTCTATTTGCTGGCCTCCATTATCGGCCTCACCATGGGCGCGGTGCAGAGCCTGTCGCGCTCCACGTATTCCAAGATTATCCCCGAAAATACGCCCAACTCGGCCGCTTATTTCAGCTTTTTTGATGTGACGGAGAAAGTGGGTATTGTCATCGGCTTGGTCGTGTTTGGCGGCATTTCGCAGCTTATGGGCGGCAACATGCGCTACAGCATCCTGGCCCTGATTGTCTTCTTCATTCTGGGGCTGATTTTTCTGTTGCAGCTGCGCGGCCGTAAGCTGCGCGAAGATGCTCCGACGGCTTCTGCTGTGCTGCCCGGCCCACCACCAGCTTCGGCCGTAGCCAGCATCCCGGCCACGGTTAAATAGACTACCCTCGAGCTACAGCGGCATACCAGCGGCCCGCGCGTTCACCAAACCCACCCCCACCTCCTCGCATGCATACCTCATCCCTTCAGCAAAACATCCTGGCAGAGCTCGACCACGAGCTGGCCAATACCCGCCGAGTGCTCGAGCGGGTGCCCTTCGAGCAGGCCGATTACAAGCCCCACCCGAAGAGCATGTCTTTGTGGCAGTTGGCGTCTCATGTGGTGAATTTGTTGGCCTTCAAAACCCTGTTTGTGAATGCCAATTCCCGCGACTTTCTCGACCCCAATGCGCCCAAGCCCGGCCCCACGCCCACTTCGCACGAACAGCTCATGGCCCGCTTCGATGAGTACAGCAAAACCCTGCTCGATTCGCTGCACAGCAGCGACGACGAGAAGCTCACCAAGCACTTCCAGCTCACCCGCGGCGAGCAAGTGCTGATGGACCGCCCCAAGGGCGCCGCCCTGCGCATCATGGGCCTGAACCACAGCATTCACCACCGCGGTCAGCTCTCCGTGTATCTGCGGCTGTTGGATATTCCGGTGCCCGGCCTCTACGGTCCCAGCGCCGACGAGCAAGGGGCATTTTAACCTTGAGTAAAGAATACAAAAAAGCCGTCCTGCAGGACGGCTTTTTTGTATTCTGTTTATTCGACTAACTATTTTCTCACAAACACCTGCTGGCCGCCAATCCAGGTTTGTAGTACGCTGGCATTGCGCAACTGCTCGTTGGGGGCCGTGATTAGGTCCGTTCCCATCACCACAAAATCGGCCAGCATGCCGGGCTTGATTTGGCCTTTGCGCTTTTCTTCGAAGCCGGCGTGGGCGGCCCAAGTGGTCATGCCGCGCAGGGCGTCGGGCCGGGAAATGGCGTTTTCCATCTGGAAGCCGCCTTTGGGGAAGTTCTTGGCATCCTGCCGCGCCACGGCGGAGTGGAAGCCATAGAGAGGGTTGATGTCTTCCACCGGAAAGTCGGAGCCCAAGGCCAACTGGCCGTACTGCTTGAGTAGCTCCTGGTAGGCATATGCCGTTTTGAGGCGCTCGGCGCCGAGGCGCTCCCCGGCCCAGTACATATCCGAGGTGGCGTGGGTGGGCTGCACCGAGGGCACGATGCCGAACTGGCCAAACTTGGGCATGTCAGCCGGCGTGATAACCTGAGCGTGCTCGATGCGCCAGCGGCGGTCCTTTTGGCCTTTCAGCGCCTCGCCGTAGATGTTGAGGATAATGCGGTTGGCCGAGTCGCCGATGGCGTGGGTGTTCATCTGGAACTTCGACGCGGCCAACTCCTTAGCCAAAGCGCGGTATTCCTTTTCGGTGGAAAGCAGAAACCCGGTTTCCTTAGGTTTATCGGCGTAGGGCTTTACCAAGCAGGCTCCGCGGGAGCCCAAGGCGCCGTCGGCATACACCTTAAAGGAACTTACAGTGAGTTGGTCAGTGAGAATGGGGCCGGTTTTCAAGTAATGCTCGCGGTTGGGCGCCGTGGGGTTCAGCATGGCGTAGAGGCGCATCTTGAGCTGGCCCTGTTGCTGCAGGGCAGCCATTTGCTCCACATCGGCACGGTCGAGGCCGGCATCGGCGAGGCTGGTGAGGCCCACGGCCAAGCAGTTTTGCTGGGCTTGCAGTAGCAAGCGGGCTGCTTCAGCGGGGGAGGGGTCAGGGATTTTGCTGCTTACGAGGCGCGTGGCATTGTCTACTAGCAGGCCGGTGAGGCGGCCTTGGGCATCGCGCGTGATGGTGCCGCCGCTAATGGGCGTGCTGGCCGTGACGCCGGCCAGGTCCAGGGCTTTCTGGTTGACCACGGCGGCGTGGCCATCGACGCGGGTGAGGAGCACGGGCACATCCGGAAACAGTGCGTCCAGGGTGTCTTTGGTGGGGAACTGCTTGTTGGGCCAGTCGTTCTGGTCCCAGCCGCGGCCGGTGAGCCAAGCAGCCTGGGGGTACTTTTTCCGGTTCTCCTGCAGCTTTTGCACGACGGCTTTCCACGAAGTCGTTCCCACCAAATCGGCGCTGGGCAGGGCCAGGGCGTAGCGGTAGAAGTGGCAGTGCGCGTCGTAGAAACCGGGGTAGACGAATTGGCCTTTGGCGTCTACTTCCTTCGCGGCACTGAAGCGGGATTTGAGGTCGGCTGTGGAGCCCACGGCTACAAACCTTCCGTCCTTCACCGCAAAAGCTTCGGCTTTTGTAAACGTGGAATCGACGGTGTACACGGTGGCGTTGGTCACGAGCAAATCCACGGTTTCCCGCTGGCTCTGGCAGCCAGCCAGCGCGCTCAGTGCCAGAACTGCCACTCCCAACTTCTGCCCCAAAGGCTTGGTAAAGTTCATCATGCGTTTTGCTTGGTTTTTGAAATTCTGCACAAGTACGGCACGAAACCAGAACGCTACGAAACCGGGTGTTTTTGACAAGGCTACCCCCGAAATAAGAACGTCATGCCGAGCGGAGCCGAAGCATCTTTACCTCGCCACTAATCAAGGTTAGTACGGCGGTAGAGATGCTTCGACTTCGCTCAGCATGACGTGCTATTTTTAGCTGCTGGCGCAGCTTTACCGGGCTTCCTACTCGAAGCGCATGTGCTTCACCGATTCACCGGAGAACTGCAGTTCCTGCAGCGACTCGATGCCAATTTGCAGGTGGCGCTTGACGAAATCGATGGTCACCTTAGAATCTGATTCCGAGGTTTTCACGCCCTCGGGTGTCATGGGGTTGTCGCTCACGAGCAGCAGGGCGCCGTGGGGAATGTCGTTCATGAAACCGACCACGAAAATGGTCGCTGTTTCCATGTCCACGGCCATGGCGCGCACCCGGCGCAGGTAGTCCTTGAATTCCGTGTCGTGCTCCCACACGCGGCGGTTTGTGGTGTACACGGTGCCGGTGTAGTAGTCCAGCTCGTGCTTTTTAATCATGGAAGACACGGCGCGCTGCAACCGGAAAGAGGGCAGGGCCGGAATCTCCTTGGGCAAATAATCGTCGGAAGTACCGTCGCCGCGAATGGCCGCGATGGGCAGGACCAGGTCGCCGAGCTTGGTCTTTTTCAGGCCGCCGCACTTGCCCAGAAACAGGGCCGCCTTGGGCTTGATGGCCGAGAGCAAATCCATCACCGTGGCTGCCATGGGCGAACCCATGCCGAAGTTGATGATGGTGATGCCGTTGGCCGTGGCCGTTTGCATGGGCTTGTCGAGGCCGCGCACTTCGCAGTCGAACTGCTCGGCAAACATGTACACGTAGTTGCTGAAGTTGGTGAGCAGGATGTACTGCCCAAACTCGTCCAGCGGCACGCCCGTGTAGCGGGGCAGCCAGTTATTGACAATTTCTTCTTTGGTCTTCATAAGGAGTGACGGATTGGTTGAGCGACTGAGTAAATGATGAGAGAAAGGACGCAAAACCCGATGCCACTCAGTCGCTCAGCTACTCAGTCACTCGATTTGGCCCCGTACCTTTGGAGGTGATGCAAGCTCTGGACCTGCCGCCTTTCGACGCCAAACTTACGCAATCGGCCACAAATCAACCACTCATCTGGGATGGCCTCCGCCGTAAACACGTCGTGCTCACGCCCGAAGAGTGGGTGCGCCAGCACGTGGTGCACTACCTCGCCGACCACCTCGGCTATCCGCGCGGCTTGCTGGCCCTGGAGCGCGGCCTAC
The DNA here is from genome assembly GCF_015694725.1 of Hymenobacter jeongseonensis. Lineage (GTDB taxonomy): Bacteria > Bacteroidota > Bacteroidia > Cytophagales > Hymenobacteraceae > Hymenobacter > Hymenobacter jeongseonensis. The sequence continues at coordinate 365,104 of NZ_JADQDQ010000004.1, forward strand.
GCTACAACCAGCGCCGTAAACGCACCGATTTGCTGGCCCTTGGTCCCGATGGCAAGCCCCTGCTGTTGGTGGAATGCAAGGCGCCATCGGTGCCCATAACGGCCGCGGTGGCCCGCCAGGCCACTACCTACAATCAAACCATCGGGGCGCCCTTGTTGCTGCTCACCAATGGGCTGGTGCACTACTGCTGGCGGGTGGATTTTGAAACGCGCACCAACCAGCGGCTGGAAGAGATTCCGGCTTATGCCGTGGCGGTGCAATAGCCGTCACCTAGCTGTTTGATACAGCAAAAAGCCCCGCTGCAACTTGCAGCGGGGCTTTTTTTGCCTATTGAGGCTGGCTTAGAACTAGTCGCGGGCCTTAATCTTCTTCTTGTTGCGCTTCTCTTTCACTTTGCCTTCAGCGGGAGCCGCTTGCACGACGGGAGCAGGCGTTACCACGGTAGTGGCGGGCTGCACGGTGGTCGTGGTCGACTCGGTGGTCGTCGTGGATGCGGGGGCTGGGGTCACTACTGCGGGAGAAGCGGGCGTAGCCGGCGTAACCGTGGTTTGCTGGGTGGTGGTGGTGCTGGTTTGGGCACTAGCTGCGTAGGCACCCGAAACCAAGAGAAGTGCGAGGAGGGAGATTTGCTTTTTCATAGTATCAGTTGGTAAGAGAAACAATAACCCAACGTTTGCTCAACGCTGGTATTGGGTTGCCTCTAACGGTAAAATATAATATTGGGTTCAATTTTCGGATTTCAAGAATACCGTTCTGCGTAGCAGTCGCCTTCAAAGCAGCTCATAGCCTGCTACTTGTATAGCCGGTTGTCTAGAAGCCCGTTGACGTAAAACTGCACCATTGCGCGCACCTCATTGCCGTATTTGCGAACCAGTGCCGGGTCCGGGTTTGCCAGCGGGATGGTAGGAATGAAATGCGTTTGGTAGGGATAGAGCTGCACCGTGTTGTCGTCTTTCAATTCGGTGACAAAATCAGCGTGGACCAGATAATACGAGTTGCCATCGCGGAAAATAGCGCGGCCCTGGCTGGTCGAATCAAACACGGAGGAGCCGAAGGGCAGCAGATACTTTTGCTCGGTTTGCAGGCCGAGCGCATCGAGTACCAGCGCCGGAATATCGGCTTGCTGCGTAATGCGGTGGGGGTTCGCAGCGGGCAGGCGATGGCCGGGCCGAAACAACAGCAAGGGCGTTTTGTGGTAGCCCAGCGGATTTTTGTAATTCTTGCGGTCGGTTTGCGAGGTATGGTCGGCCGTCAGAATAAAAAGCGTGTTCCGATACCAGGGCGCCTGTTGGGCCACCTGAAAAAAGCGCCGTAAGGCAAAGTCCGAGTACGCAATGGTGGGATGAATGGGCAGCGTACCCGCCGGAAATTTGCCCGTGTGCTGCGCCGGTATCGTGAACGGGTCGTGGGCGCTGAGCGTGAAGAGCGTAGCAAAAAACGGCTGCTTGGTACTGCCGAGCTGCCGGTTGAAATACTGCAGGTAAGGCTCGTCAAAAATGCCCCAATGCCCATCGTAGTCGGGACTGCGGGCCGCGCCGGGGTACTCACTAAGGCCGTAATAGCGTTGGATACCGGCAATGCCGGCAAACATATCGAAGCCCATGGTGCCGTTGGTGCCGGCGTGGTAGATGGCGGTGGTGTAGCCGCGGCGACCCAGAATTTCGCCCAGCCCGTGGAGCTCCGCCGTCTGGAAGCTGGAGGTAATAAACGGCTCGTCCATGAGCGAAGGCAGCCCCGAAAGCACCGCCGGCAGCGCTTCTATGGACCGGCGGCCGTTGGCGTAGTGCTCACGCATCAGCAGCGCGTCGGGCGCCGTGGCCAGCGAGTCGAAAAAAGGCGTGTAGCCGCCCAGGCCACCGTTTTCGACGCCCGTATATTCGGAAGCAAAACTTTCGAGCAGCAAGACCACCACGTTGACGGGAGCCGCGGGCGTCGGCCGTTTGGGAAGCGGCACAGAACCGAGCGCGGCCCGCAGACTGGCCTCAGTGGAGAAATAGTTTTCACGTTCCACCTTGGCTTGGTCCACAGATTTGAGTACCGTGAAGGTGCTGTTCAGCACCAGGTGGCCTAACACGGCGGGCTGTTGCTCGAACGCCGCGCCCGAACGCAGAGGCTTGAGTTGCCAGCCGCCCCGCAAACCCAGCACCACAAGGCCCGCCAGCAGCACGACCTCAACGCCGCGTTGCAGCCACGGCCGCCGGCCGGCCCGGGCTGCAACCTCCGCTGGGGTAGGCATGGGGCACAGCCACCACAGCAAATACACCAGCCCGCCCAGCGGCAGCAGCAAGTACCAGTAGTGCTCCACAATTTGCCCCGATTGGCGCATGATGTCGTCGCCCACCGTGGTAAACTCGTTGCTGAGCCGCCGGCCAATGAACTTGAAGTACTCCCAATCAATCACATTCAACAGAAACCCCGGCATGTTCAGCAGCACAAACAGCCCGCGCAGCCACCGCTGCCCGCGCCGCACCGAAACCGGCACCAGCAGCGAGAGCACCACCAGGGGCAGGTTGAGCCACAGAATGGCGGCAACATCGAAGCGTAGCCCGTGGGTAAACGCCAGAAAAATGGAGCTGGGGTCAATGCCCCGGAACGTACCGCGGTTGAACAGGTAAAACCCCAGCCGCAGGAGTGTGTAAACGCCCATCAGCAGCGCAAAGCGGCGCATTAGCAGGCGAATGGCAGGTGAGGGAAGCAAATCGATGGGGATTGAATTGGAAAAGCGCAACAACAAAAAAGCTTAAGTAGTGCAAGCAAAAAGCCTTCCCGACTTGCACCGGGAAGGCTTTCTATTTGTACTGGCGGCCCTAAACGGAGGCCAATTCTAACACGGTTTCCACGTTTACGAGGGGCAGGCCCCACGCGTCGGCTACGCCTTTGTACACCACCTCGCCGTGCACCACATTCAGGCCGAGGCGCAGGGCCTCGTCGCGGCGGCAGGCTTCCTGCCAGCCCTGGTTGGCCAGTTTCACGGCGTAGGGCAGGGTGGCGTTGGTCAGGGCCAGGGTGCTGGTGTAGGGCACCGCGCCGGGCATGTTGGCCACGCAGTAGTGCACCACGTCGTCGATGATGAACGTGGGGTTTTCGTGGGTGGTGGGATGGCAGGTTTCAATGCAGCCGCCCTGGTCCACGGCCACGTCAACCACCACGGTGCCGGGGCGCATGGTCTTCAGCATGTCGCGGGTGATGAGGTGCGGCGCCTTGGCACCAGGAATCAGCACGGCACCCACAATCAGGTCCGACGTTTTGATGGCTTCGCGGATGTTGTACTCGTTCGAGTACTGCGTCACCACGTTCTTGGGCATGAAGTCGTCGAGCTCACGTAGCCGGTTCAGGCTGATGTCCATGATGGTCACCTGCGCGCCGAGGCCGGCGGCAACTTTCGCCGCCTGCGTGCCTACCACGCCGCCGCCCAATACCAACACGTTGGCGGGCTTCACACCGGGTACGCCGCCCAGCAAAATGCCGCGGCCTTTCAAAGGCTTCTCCAGGTACTTGGCGCCTTCCTGCGGAGCCATGCGGCCGGCCACTTCGCTCATCGGAATGAGCAGGGGCAGGGCGCGGTTGCTGAGTTCTACGGTCTCGTAGGCCAGGCAGATGGCCTTACGCTCAATCATGGCGTGGGTCAACTCTTCGCCGCTAGCAAAGTGGAAGTACGTGAAGAGCAGTTGGTTCTCCTTGATGAGGGGATATTCTTCGGCAATTGGCTCCTTCACCTTGATAATCATCTCGGCCTGCTCGTACACATCGGCGATGGTGGCGAGCATGGTGGCGCCGGCCGTTTGGTACTCTTCGTCCGAGAAGCCGCTGCCTTCGCCGGCGGTGGTTTGCACCAGCAGCGTGTGGCCGTGCTTGCGCAGCTCGGCAACGCCGGCGGGCGTGAGGCCCACGCGGTTTTCGTTGTTTTTAATTTCCTTAGGAACGCCGATTATCATGAGCGGAGTGGTGGGAGTGGAGGTAAAACCAGTAGGTGAGAATTCTGAGTGCAAAGATAAGCCGCCGCCGCTTGCTCGCATGGCACAGAATGTTGCCCTTATCGGTGCTGAATACAGGGAAAGTTATTTCTCCGCTAGCAGCCCGGCCATGTCCATGGGGCGGGTATACATCTGCACGCTGCCGTCCGGAGCCATGGGCCACTGGTGCTGCGGCCGGTCCCAGTACAACTCCACGCCGTTGCCGTCGGGGTCGTCGAGGTAAATGGCCTCCGAAACGCCGTGGTCGGCCGAGCCGGTGATGGGGTAATTGGCGGCCGCCAACTGCCGGATGGCCTGGGCCAAATCGGACCGCGTGGGGTAGAGAATGGCGGTGTGGTAGAGGCCCGCGCCCTGCTTGCGGGCGGGTGGCCCACCCAGGCTGTTCCAGGTATTTAGCCCGATGTGGTGGTGGTAGCCCCCGGCCGAAATAAAAGCTACTTGGTTGCCAAATCGCTGCATGACTTTAAAGCCCAGAATGTCGCGGTAAAACGCCAGGGCTTTTTCCAGGTCCGTGACCTGCAAGTGGATGTGGCCGATGCGGGTTTGCGCGGGGACTTCGTAAGAAGCCGGCTCTTTAACGGGGTTTGATGACTGGTTTTCCATGTTGAAAGCGGTGTTGTGGGAGAGCACCGGCTAAGCTGGTGAAGATGCTTGGATTTCACTGGAACGCCTTGCAGCTTGCCGACGCATCGCTCTTGCTTCGTTGAACGACTTATACGAAGCAGGAGCGATGCGTCGGCAAGCCCAGCACGACGCTTTAAATGTCTTTATAGAACTTACAAAGCAGTATTAGAGAGTGACGCAGGTAAATTCGAAATAAAAAAGCCTCGCCATACCGGCAAGGCTTTTCAAATGAGGGTGCGGACTCGTGCTTATTACTTAAAAGGCACGGCGGTGGTGCTTTCCTTCACCATGCTGTTGCCGCTGAGGTCGCGCACGATGGTGGCTTTAAGCGTGAGCTTGGTGTCGCCGTTCAGGTCGTTGGAGGTAATTGTAACCACGTCATTCGACTGCCCGAGCTGCCGCTGGGTGTAGAGCAGGTCGATGGTAGCCGTTTGGCCGGGGGCAATGGGGCTGGGCGTGGCCTTGTAGCCGACACAATAGCAATCGGCCGAAAGCGCGCCGAGCACCAGCGGGCTTTTGCCGGCATTTTTCACCGTGAAGCGCGCGGTGGGCTGCTGCCCGGCTTCCAGTTTCCCGAAATCATGGACGCTTTTGTTTAAAACCAGCCGCGGCGACTGCGCCAGCTGGGCCGCCGTGAGCGTGGGCTTGATTTGGTCCTTCGTGAGCACCGAGCCTTTGATGGTGAGCACCTTGCTGGGTTCGCTGGCGTTGCTGGTCACCGTCACGGTTTTATTGAACACGCCGGGCCGGCCGGCGCTGCTGTACATGGCCTTGATAATGCCCGTTTTGCCGGGCAGTACCGGGGTTTTGGTCCAGTCGGGCGTGGTGCAGCCGCAGCTGGCTTGCACATTGGCAATGACCACGGGCTGATTGCCGGTGTTCTTGAATTTGAATTCGTAGGTCGCCATCGTGCCCTCGGCCACGTTGCCGAAGTCGTGGTTGTCCGATTCGAATTTCATCACGCCCTGGGCGCTGGCGCTGAAGGCAAAGGCCATCAGGCAGATGGTGAATAACTGTTTCATAATCTTGAAAGTTGAACTGCCTGCCCCGCGCCTGCACGAGTGGGCGTGGCGTGCTTACGTTTAACAATAAATGCCACCGAATGGTAATAGCCAAGCTCGCCAGTGTCCGGCGGGCCAAGCCATTACCCCTCAAATATACGCTGAAAGCCCGCGTAAGAAACCCGGGTACCACCCAGCCGGTCGCAATTCCGTATTTTTGCGCCACGGCCCCGGCCGTCTCGTCCTTCCTGCGTTCATCCCACCCTCCCTTTTTAAGTTCATTATGCCCGCTGCCGAAACCGCTGTGCCTGCGCTATCCATTCCCCTTTCCAAGGCCGATTTTCTCGATGATTACCGCTTGGCTTGGGAAAGCCGCCTGGCGTCCTTGGCCGGCCGCAAGGAGGTATTTATGGGCAAGGCCAAGTTTGGCATCTTCGGCGATGGCAAGGAAGTGCCGCAACTGGCCATGGCCCGCGCCTTCCAGAACGGCGACTTCCGCGCCGGCTACTACCGCGACCAGACCTTTATGGTGGCCATCGGCCAGCTCACCTGGGAGCAGTACTTCGCCCAGCTCTACGCCAACCCCGACCCGGAAGCGGAGCCCGCCACGGCCGGCCGCGCCATGAACGGCCACTTTGCCACGCGCATGCTGGACGAGGACGGCAACCTCACCGACCTCACCCAAACCAAGAACTCCTCGGCCGACGTGTCGCCCACGGCTTCGCAAATGCCGCGCCTGTTGGGTATGGCCTACGCGTCGAAGCTGTTTCGCCAGAACCCGGAGTTACATTCGCTCACCACGCTCTCTACCAACGGCAACGAGGTGGCCTTCGGCACCATTGGCAACGCCAGCACGTCGGAGGGCATGTTCTTCGAGGCGCTGAATGCAGCGGGCGTGCTGCAAGTGCCCATGCTGGTGAGCGTGTGGGACGACCATTACGGCATTTCGGTGCCGGCCGAATACCAAACCACCAAGCAGAGCATTTCGGAAATCATGGCCGGCTTGCAGCGCGACGGCGAAGGCCAGCAGGGCTTTGAAATTTACGTGGTGCGCGGCTGGGACTACGCCGGCTTGGTGGACACCTACCAGCGCGCCGCCGCCGTGTGCCGCGAGCAGCACGTACCCGTGCTCATCCACGTCACGGAGCTCACGCAGCCCCAGGGCCACAGCACCAGCGGCTCGCACGAGCGCTACAAGAGCAAGGAACGGCTCGGTTGGGAAGAGGCCCACGACTGCCTGCACAAGCTGCGCGAGTGGCTGCTGGCCGAAGGCCACGCCACCGAAATCGAACTGGATGAAATTGAAAAAACGGCTGCTGCCGTCATCAAAACGGCCCGCACGGCCGCTTGGTCGGCCTTTTTTGATACTATCAAAGCGGAGCGCGACGAAGCGGTGGAGCTGCTCGACAAGCTGGTGGCCGACACCGGTACCGAAAATACGCTGCACGAAATGGTGGAGCAGTTGAAAGTAAACCCCACGCCCATTCGCGCCGACATTGTGCGGACCATGCGCCGGGCCTTGCGCCACGTGCGCCACGAGAAGCGCAGCTTCGGTCGCCGGTCCGTGCAGCGCCATCTGGAGCAGCTACTGGCTGAAAACGCGAACCGCTACAACTCCAACCTGTTCAGCCAAAGCGAGTACGCTGTGGGCAATATCGAGGAGGTACCCGCCACCTTCGCCGCCGATGCGCCCACCGTGGATGCCCGCGAGGTACTCCAGGCCTGCTTCGATGCCAATTTCCAGCGCGACCCCAGCATCTTCGCCATTGGCGAGGACGTGGGCAAGATTGGGGACGTGAACCAAGCCTTTGCCGGCTTGCAGGAAAAGTTTGGCGAGCTGCGCGTGACCGATACCGGCATTCGCGAATGCACCATTGTGGGGCAGGGGATTGGCGCCGCTCTGCGCGGCCTGCGGCCCATTACCGAAATCCAATACCTGGACTATCTGCTCTACGCCGTTCAGATTCTGAGCGACGACTTGGCGTGTTTGCAGTACCGCACCAAGGGCGGCCAAAAAGCGCCTCTGATTGTGCGCACCCGCGGGCACCGCCTCGAAGGCATCTGGCATTCCGGTTCGCCGATGGGCATGATTCTGGGTAGCCTCCGCGGCATGCACGTGTGCGTGCCCCGCAACATGACCCAGGCCGCTGGTTTCTACAACACGCTGTTGCGCAGCGACGAGCCCGCTTTGGTGATTGAGTGCCTGAACGGCTACCGCCTGAAGGAGCGGATTCCGAGCAACGTGGGCGAATTCACGCTGCCCCTGGGCCGGCCCGAAGTGCTACAAGCCGGCACCGACGTGACCGTGGTGACCTACGGTTCGATGTGCCGCATTGTGATGGAAGCCGCCAAGCAACTGGCCGATGTCGGAATCTCCGTCGAAGTTATCGACGTGCAAACCCTGCTGCCGTTCGACATCGAGCACCTGATTGTGGACAGCGTGCAGAAAACCAACCGTGTGCTATTTGCCGACGAGGATGTGCCCGGAGGGGGTACCGCTTTCATGATGCAGCACGTGCTGGACGAGCAAGGCGCCTACCGCTTTCTGGATGCGCAGCCGCGCTGCTTGGCGGCGCAGCCCCACCGCCCCGCCTATAGCTCCGACGGCGACTACTTCAGCAAGCCCAACGCGGAAGACGTATTCGACACCATCTACGAGATGATGAGTGAAGCCGAGCCCGCACGGTTCCCCGAAATTTATTAGCTAGGAAGTAGCTGGGCTAGTATTACTGGCCCAGCGTTACTTCGCTGGTCGTGACTTTGTTGCTCTGGTGCAACTCCCGGTCCATGATGCTGATTTCAAACCGGAAGACATCGCCGGGAGAAAAAACAAATCCATCTAAAAATAGAGGAAGCTTGTACCGCAGCGTACCCCGCAGCGGGGCAGGCTTCGCATCTTCCCCGTTGTCGCCATCGAGGCGAGGGTAGCGGCCATCGTACTCTCCTGGCTCGCCTCCCGGCGCGATAAAGGGCTCAAACACGCCGCTACTTGCGTTTTTCTTAAACGGCTGAATGAAGTAATTATATTGGTAGCCTCGGTTGTTTGGCCCGCCGGTGGTGGTATTGAACGGGGCATTCGTGATGTCCTCGTCTGATAATCCCAAGTCGCCGTCGCCGTCTTTAAAGTCGATGGCAAACAGGAGGGTATCTGCAGCCAGTTGCCCGCCTGTTGAGGGCACGTATATCTTGGTGAGGCTTTTGAATTCGATTTCCGGCTCGTCGGGATAGTCCGGCGGTGTGAGGCAACTGGTGAGGCCCGCAGCAGTCAGGCAAATCAGCGCGGCGCTGCTCAGGGTACGAAACAGGTTCATAGAGTAGAAGTGAATAGACGTGAGCACAACGGCCGAAGCGGCCCCAAAGTACATTTTTTCCAACGAACAGCGGCAGTTGTTGGTTCGCCCTGCGTTGCTAACCTTGCTGCTAGGCCATGAGTTTCCGTTCCGATTTCCTGCGTGCCCTGCCGCAACTCACGCCCACCACTTTCGAAGCGGCGGCGCTGGCGCTGTTCCGGCACCAAGCCGCCCACTGCCCGCCCTACGCCGAATACGTGGCTCAACTGCGCCGCGACCCGTCCGCCGTGGCCCGGCTCGTGGATATACCTTTCCTGCCCATCGAATTTTTTAAGACCCACGAGGTGCGTACCGCACCGGCCGAGTGGGAGGCGCAGGAGGAATTTCTGAGCAGCGGCACCACGCTGCAGCAGCGCAGCCGCCACTTGGTCCGCGACCCTGCTCTGTACCGCGAAAATGCCGCTCGAATTTTCGAGCTGCGTTACGGCCCTCTTAGCGACTGGACGTTTCTGGCGCTGCTGCCTTCGTACCTGGAGCAGGGAAATTCGTCACTGGTGGCGATGGTAGATTACTTCGCCCGGCAATCGGGCCAGGCGCAGTCCGCGTTTTTCCTGCACGACCACGCGGCTCTGCGCGCCGCGCTGGCCGAAGCCAAGCAGGTGCCCGGCCGCCGCGTGATGCTCATTGGTGTGAGCTACGCATTGCTGGATTTCGCCGCTGAAATCGGCCCCGCGCCCGAATTACAGGGCCTCACCGTGCTCGAAACCGGCGGCATGAAGGGCCGGCGGCGGGAAATGATTCGGGACGAGTTGCACCAAGAGTTGCAGCAGGCTTTCGGGCCCGCAGGTATCCATTCCGAGTACGGCATGACCGAACTGCTCAGCCAGGCTTACTCGCTGGGCGACGGCCGCTTCCACTGTCCGCCGCCGCTGCGCGTGCTGCTGCGCGAACCTTCCGACCCCTTCTCGGTCGCCGAATTCCGACCCGACGGCGCCATCAACGTCATCGATTTGGCTAACGTGGATTCCTGCGCCTTTATCGAAACCAAAGACCTCGCCCGCATGCACCCCGATGGCGGATTTGAGGTGCTGGGCCGGATGGATAATTCCGACGTTCGCGGGTGTAATCAGATGGTGTAAAAAGCTGTCATCCTGAGCGCAGCGACGGACCTTATCACGGCTGAACAAGTCGTTCTGGCTTGATAAGGTCCGTCGTTGCACTCAGGATGACAGATAGATTGGAATCTAATAATCGAAGAAATTACTTACCAGCAAATGCCTTCGCGTCGCCTTCCGTAATCGTGTCGTCGCTCATAATCACAAGGCGCTCAACCACGTTGCGGAGCTCGCGGATATTGCCGCGCCAATCCAGGCCTTTCAGGTACTCCAGCGCGGCGGCATCAATTTTCTTAGGCTTGTTGCCGTAGTCGGCGGCGATGTCGTTGAGGAATTTCTGAATCAGGTCGGGAATGTCTTCGCGGCGGTCGTTCAGGGACGGAACCTGAATCAGAATGACCGATAGGCGGTGGTACAAGTCTTCGCGGAAATTCTTGTCCGCTATTTCCTGCATCAGGTCTTTGTTGGTGGCGGCCAGCACACGCACGTTCACCGAAATTTCCTTTTCGCCGCCCACGCGGGTGATTTTGTTTTCCTGCAGGGCCCGCAGCACCTTGGCCTGGGCCGAGAGGCTCATGTCGCCGATTTCGTCCAGGAACAGCGTGCCGCCATCGGCCTGCTCAAACTTGCCAATGCGCTGCTTTACCGCCGAGGTAAACGAACCTTTCTCGTGGCCGAACAACTCGCTTTCGATGAGCTCCGAAGGAATGGCGGCACAGTTTACTTCCACCATGGGGCCTTGAGCGCGCTGGCTGAGCTCGTGCAGCTGGCGGGCCACCATTTCCTTGCCGGCGCCGTTGGGGCCGGTGATAAGCACGCGGGCGTCGGTGGGGGCTACTTTTTCTATGGCCTTGCGCACGGCGCCCAGTGCGGCCGAAGAGCCCACCATGGCCGAGCCTTTGGCCACGGACAGCTTCTTCTTGAGCGTCTTGGTTTCGCTCACTAGCTTGGTGCGGTCGAGGGCGTTGCGCACGGTCACGAGCAGGCGGTTGAGGTCTGGCGGCTTGGAAAGGAAGTCGTAAGCGCCTTTTTTGGTGGCTTCCACCGCGGTGTCGATGCTGCCGTGGGCCGACACCATGATGAAGGCCGCATCGGTGCCCATGGCCTGGGCACGGGTGAGGACTTCGAGGCCGTCCATTTTGGGCATTTTGATGTCGCAGAGCACCACGTCGTATTTCTGCTGAATCAGCATGTCGAGGCCGGCCGGGCCGTCTTCGGCTTGGTCGACGGTGTAGTTCTCAAACTCCAGTATTTCTTTGAGCGTGTGCCGAATGGCGCGTTCGTCGTCGATAATGAGGATGCGGGGCATGGAAACGGGCTTGGTAAGTCGAGGCCGAAAGTAATGAAAAGCAACGCGACCGTAGAATATTCTTTGGCGTAAGAACCCGGGAGCTGCCGCGGCATGTTGCGGTTTGCCGCAAGGAACCCGTGCGAGGGCACGCCTTGTCCACGCACCTTATCTTCGCCACCCCGACGAACGAGTACTTAAGCCGTGCTGGCCGTGTAGCCATCGGCAAAACCATCCTTCGAGTCCGTTTGTCCAAATCAAACACTCAGCTGAAACGAATTTCTCACTTCATGAAAAGCAACCTCACCCGCTACCTGCTTGCATCGGCCGCCCTGGTTGGGAGCGTGTCCTTGTTCGCCCTCAAAGCCGAAGACAAGGTGGTGCCCGATGCCGATAACGCCGGCCTGAAGCTCCCCGCCGGTTTTGGCGCCCTGGTAGCTGCCGAAACCGGCGGCCGCGCCCGGCATATCACCGTCACGCCCCAGGGCCTGATTTACGTGAAGCTGAACCGGCCCAACGCGGCCGGCAAGGGCATTCTGATGCTGCGGTCCACCGCCAATGGCAAAGCCGAAGTGGCGGGTGGCCTGGGCAACTACGGCGGCACGGGCATCTACAGCACCCAGGATTACCTCTACGCCTCCTCCGACCAAGACGTGTACCGCTACAAGCTTAACAGTAAAGGCGAAGTAGCGAATCCGGCGCAGCCCGAAAAAATCATCACCGGCCTGATTGACCGCGGGCAGCACGAAAGCAAGTCCATCACGCTGGACAAGGCCGGAAATATTTACGTCAACATCGGGGCCTACGCCAACGCCTGCCAGGTGAATGACCGGCAAAAACGCTCCAAAGGCCGGCCCAATTGCCCCATCTTGGACTCGGCCGGTGGCATCTGGCAGTTCCGGGCCGATAAGCTCAATCAAGGCTACGCCGCCGGCACGCGCTACGCCACCGGCCTGCGCAACGTGGTGGGTCTGGACTGGAATACGCAAGCCAACCAGCTGTTTGTGATGCAGCACGGCCGCGACCAACTCAGCGATAACTGGCCGGAGCTGTTCACCACCAAGCAGTCGGCGGAGCTGCCGGCCGAGTGCCTGTATGCCCTGAACAAGGGCGACAATGCTGGCTGGCCGTATATCTATTATGCCCCCCTGCAGCGTAAGAAAATGCTGGCGCCCGAGTACGGCGGCGATGGCAAGAAAGTAGCCGATGGCAACTACCTGGAGCCTGCCGCCGCCTACCCGGCCCACACCGCGCCCAACGCGCTGCTGTTCTACACCGGCACCATGTTCCCCGAGAAGTACCGCAACGGTGCATTCATCGCCTTTCACGGCTCTTGGAACCGCGCCCCGGAGCCGCAGAAAGGCTACTACGTGGTATTCCAGCCTTTCAAAGACGGCAAGCCCTTTGGCGAGTATGAGGTGTTCGCCGATAATTTCGCGGGCTCTCCTGAAAAGGCTGCTGCTGGCCGCCCCGACCACAAGCCCTGCGGCCTGGCCCAGGGCACCGACGGCTCGCTCTACGTGACCGATGACAAAAAGGGCACGGTTTACCGCATTGTCTACGCTAAGAAATAACTCGTTTTAATGAAGCAGATTCTTGTATTGCTAGCGGTATTAGCTTGGTTTAGCGAGCCAGCAGCCGCCCAGAAAAAAGCAACTCCCAAAGCCAAACCCACGGCTAAAGCGGCCGCGCCCGCCGCCTCGCTGGCCGCCGGAAAGGCGTTGTATGCCCAAAGCTGCCTCAGCTGCCACCAGGCCGATGGGGGAGGTGTAGACCGCATGAACGCGCCCCTGACCCAAACCACCTGGGTGCTGGGCGACAAAACCCGCCTGGTAAAAGTGATGCTCAACGGCATGCAGGGCGTCGAAGTGGACGGGGAAAAGTATGCCAATGTCATGCCCGCCTTCGACTACCTCACCGACCAGCAACTGGCCGACGTGCTGACCTACGTGCGCAACAGCTTCGGCAACAAAGCCAGCGCCCTGAGTGGGGCCGAGGTGAAAGCCGTGCGCGCCACGAATAAGAAATAATTGCGGAGCGGGAAAATTGCAGAACCACCTATAAGAGAACGGTCATCCTGAGCTTGTCGAAGAACCTTCTCATGCTGAAACAGCTCGTTCGGAGGTGATAAGATGCTTCCTTCGTCAGCTTGACAACAAGCGGCGCGGCAGAGGTGCTTCGACAAGCTCAGCACGACATTTATGTAAAAAAAACGGCCGCCCCTGCAAGGGCGGCCGTTTTCATCTCTGGTGATGGGTCTGTAAGCCGGGTTTTGTCCGCGCCCGAAGGCGCGTCCCCACCATTTATCTAGGCCAGTCCTTGCGGAAAGGCTCCATCAACCTACCCGCTGGCGCCGGACGAGCCGCCCGGTGCCGATGCGGCCGAAGCCGCGCCGGCGTACCAGCTTATTTGGTCTTTCAACCCCTGAGGTTTACCCAGCCGGGACGGTCACCCGCCCGCTGGTGCGCTCTTACCGCACCTTTTCACCCTTACCGGCGGCCCCGAAAGGCCACGTAGGCGGTAGTTTTCTGTGGCACTGGCTGTCCTGGCTTGCGCCAGTCCTTCCCGTTAGGAAGCAGGGCGCTCTGCGTTGCCCGGACTTTCCTCGTCGCCCGAAAGCGCCGCGGTAGGGCGACCCATCACTATGGGCAAAGGTAAGGGTATTAATTAGAGTTGTTTTCCTCCTCTTCCTCGCTTGTAGGGTAGTAAGATGAAATTTCTAGACCAGCTCCAATTCTGCTGAGAAGCAAAAGAAACTCTACAGGAAAATGGAATGATTGAACCCAGACATCTTCCTCAAATAGAGTAGTTGTTAACCCAAAATCAAAGAAGTAGGTAATCCGCTCTTCCATTTTGCCAAGTACTTCCAATTCATCAATATGCTGCCAAATGAACTTTTCGGCGTCAACTATTTGACCTTCGAAATCATTAAAATCAGCGTGACTTGCGGTGACACAAAATCCTGAATCTTTGGTAGTCCAACTAGCCAAAATTGTTTGCTGATAATCTCCAGCTTTAAAAATCTCGTGAGGGTGAAGTTTAGAAGTAAGCAGGTAAGAATAAACATCAAAGCTTTTGGCAGTAAACCTGAGTTGGCAAGACATAGAGTCATTATGAAATTCTACTTTCCCTCCCACACATTATCCTTCGGGAAACTATCCGACACCAGCGTGCTGCCCAGCGTCACGCGCTTCACGGGTTGCTTGGTGGCGATGGGCACGGTAACGGACGTGGCGCCCGTTTCCCAGACGGCGATGGTGCGGTGAATTTTCTGCGTGGAGTTGTCGGCAAAAGTCACGGTTAAGTCAACGGGAACGGGCTTGCTGCCTTTGGCTTGCACGGTGATGTCGTAGCCGGGGCCGGTTTTGGTGACGTTGGCGATGGCCAAATCCGGGTAGCCGCCGTCGAAGAACCAGCGCTGCCAGAACCAGTTGAGGTTGCGGCCAGCACCGGCGTTCATGCTGTTGAAAAAGTCGTAGGGCATGGGGTGCTTGCCGTTCCAGTTGCGGATGTAGGTGTGCAGGGCCTTCGTGAACAACTCATCGCCGAGCAAATCCTTCACGTAGAGGTAGCCCATGCCGGGCTTGGGATAAGAGTTCAGGAAGAAGGGCACGCCGCTCTGCTGGGTGCTGAGCGTGACGATGGACGCGTCGTTTTCGGTGGCGGCGTTGGTGCCGTAGCGGGCCACGCCGTAGTCGTCCACTATTTTGGGGTCGATTATCGGCGAAATAAGCCATTCGCCGATGGTGGCCCAGCCCTCGTCCATCCAGCCGTATTTAGTTTCGTTGATGCCCATGTAGAAGGGGAACATCGTGTGGAAGATTTCGTGGTCGGTCAGCTCAATGGCGTCTTTGCGGGTTTCGGTGGGGTTGTCGTTCACCATCATGGGGTACTCCATCTGGTCGAGGCCGTCGAACACGGTTTCGTGGGCGTAGGGGAAGGGCCATTTGGGAAAGGTGTAGCTCATGGCTTCCACCGTTTTGCGACTGAAATCAATTACTTCCTCAAAATCCTTGTGCTTGGGATTGTAGGCCACGTCCACGCGGGTGCGGCGCTTGGTGGCGGGGTCCACCACGAGGCTCGTGGATTGCCACACGTAATGGTCGGCGGTGGCGAAGGCGAAGTCGGTCACGTTCTGGGCTTCGAAGCGCCAGGTATTTTCCGCATTGGGCGCGGTGATGTCGCGCCGCTGGGCATCCTCGGCTGAAATTACGTAGGCCACGACGTCCTTCTGCTCTGCTTTCTGAAGGCGTTGGGCGTACTTTTTGGTCAATACCTGGCTGGCATTTTTCAGGTCGCCGGTGGCCCACACCACAAAGTCCTTGGGCACAGTGATGGCGGCTTTGAAATTGCAGAAGTCGTTGTAAAACTCCTGGTCGCCGGTATAAGGCTGCTTGTTCCAGCCGTCAATGTCGTCGTACACGGCGATGCGCGGGAAGAAGTAGGCCAGAAACGCGGCGCCCGGCTCCACTTCTCCCGTGCGCTGGTGCGAGCCTTTGTTGAGGTTGTAAGAGTAGGTGACCTGCACGGTAGTTGCCTGCCGCGCACCAAGGGCCCGGCGCAGCGGCACCACCATATTGGTGGCCTCAATGGCCAGCTTTTTCACGTCGAACACTTCCCCATTGATGGTGAGGGCCGAGATGGTGACGCCTTCGCCAATATCTTCCGGCGCGATGGCCCGGTTGCGGGGCGCGCCCTTTTGGTAGAGGTTGGGGTAGAGCTTGAACCATAGCTGACGCAACGAATCGGGGCTGTTGTTCTGGTAGCGGATGGCCACGGTGCCGGCCACGCGCCGCGTGGTGGGTTCGAAGCGGATGGCAAGGTCGTAGTCGGCAGTGTTTTGCCAGTAGCTGGGGCCGGGCAGGCCAGATTCGGCGCGGGTGCCCTTGGCGTAGGTGGCTTGCAGGTTGCGCGGCACGGGCAGCGGCTGCTGGGCCAAGGCCGCGAAGGATAGCAGAAAAGAGGATACTAAGAAGAGGTGGCGCATGAAGCGGAAAGAGGTCTGATATGATGAATTAAACAAAAGAACGTCATGCTAAGCTTGCCGAAGCATCTCTACCGCAATACTAAATGCGTAGTAAAGATGCTTCGACTGCGCTCAGCATGACGTTCTGTTTGAGTATTATGCGAACAAAGCGCTTACTTTAGCCGCACCAGCGTGGCCCCAAAGCCAAACTTTTCCTTGCGCGCATCCTCGAAGAACTTAATGTCCTTGTTCCGGCTGAGCTGGCGATGGATTTCCTTGCGCAGCACGCCGTTGCCCATGCCGTGAATGAACACGATTTCGTGCATGTTGGTAGCCAGTGCGCGGCTCAGCGCATCTTCAAACGCATCGAGCTGGATGCGCAGGATGGCCGTGTTGCTCAGCTCCTCCTTGTTGTCGGGACGCAGGGCCTCTAGGTGCAGGTCGAACTCGTGCGAAGGCGCTACTACCGGTGCGGCCGGAGTTGGCGTGGTGGCGGCGATTACCGCCGCCGGCTTGGCGGGTGCATCGCCGGTGAGCTGGGCCTTTAGGGCCGCAGCATCGACCCCGGCCGGCTTGGCGGGAGCAGGAGCGGCAACGGGGGCTGCTTGAGCCAGCTGCTCGGGAGCAATGGCCGCCGCGGCCTTCTCATCGAGTTGAAACAAGTAAGCGTCCTTGCCAATCACCGGCGCCGGCCGGCTGCTCGAATAAAACGTGCTGGCTTTGAACGCCTGGCGCTTGGTGAGCAGCTCGTAGGCCGATTCGCCGTTATGGCGGTGGGGCAGCAACTGGAACACGGCGGCCGGCCAGTTCTCAAAATCCTTCATGTGCAGGAAGGAGAGGGGCTTGGTGCTGGCTTTGGGGCCAAGCTTGTCGGCGGCCAGGGCGCGGTAGGGGCGGGCGCTGGTTTCTTCGCCGTAGGTGTAGAGCACGTCGGCCTCCGTGTTGTTGATGAGGGTGACGGCCAACAATTCGGGCGACTGGTGCACCAGCGCCAGAAACAAGCCCTTGGCCGCCGCCGCTTGCTTGCTCGAACCAGCGGCCGTACCGCCGCCCACCTTGGCCACTCCCGCGCCGCTGGAGGCCACGGCTGCCAGTGCTTCTTGCAGCGAGGGTTGCGCTGGTTTAGCCGCGGCGGGCGTTGTGGGGCGCTGGCTGCGGTCTTTCTTGCTGGCATTGGCATTCTTGCCCGGTACCTGGCCCACGCGAAAGTCGGGGGCGGCGCGGTCAAAGTTGTTGCCCTCTTCCTGCGCTACCACCACGACTTCGCGGCGGAGCACGGGAATGGTAAAATCATTGTCTATGGCTACTTCCACCAACTCGCTATCGAGCAGGCGGGTTACGATTCCTTCTTCGGTGCCGGTGAGCAGGCGCACTCTATCTCCTACGTTCATATAGCTGGGATTACGTCGATTTTACTTTGCTGCCCCCGGCACGGCCAAGGTATTTTGGCCGGATAAACGGGGAGCGGGTCTTCAAAAGTACGGGTAGCAGAGGCGGACGGGTTTTGAAAGCGTGTTTTACGGACCAAAACCGACGTTTACCTTATAGATAGAGTCCGTGAAAACGGAAACCGTTGCGTCCGTTAAATTCCAGGGCGGGCGCCGGCAAATGGAAGATGCTGAGCGTGTAGAATACCTTTTTTAGCAACGGGCTGCGCGTGGGAATGCGCCGCAAATCCACGTCGAGCGATAAATAATACTGGCGATAGGGCCGCAGGCCTGCCGCAGCATTGGTTGCGGCGTCGTTGTACACCAAATCTTCGCCGCCGTAGCCCACGGCCGGCTGCAACCAGCGGGGCCAGCGGTTGCCGGGCTTGAGGAAGGCACCCACGTCGGTGCACAGCCAGTACGTCTGGCCGTTATAGTCCTTGAGCCAGCGCTCCGGCACAGTGCTACCCAGCACGTTGGGGCGCTGCTGGGCGTACCTAGTTCGATGAAACGACCATTTCGGCATGATGCGGACCTCGTGCCAGGCCAGCTGCTGGGCCAGCAGGGCCGAGGACCCCAGGAAATTGGCGGCCAGGTCGGAAGCCGACGCACCGTAGGCGGGGTCTCGCCCGTCGAGCAGCTCCAGTGGGCTTTGGATGGCAAACCCCACAAAGGAGCCGTACCAAACGGATTTTTTCTCGCTCAGCCCGGCCCAGCGCAGCATGTCGACCGCGCCCCGGCTTATTTGGAATGCGCCCCAGAAATGGCCGGCCTTGTCGAGCTGCTTCCACTCGGGCCAATCGTTGAACCACCGCAACGGGGCCCGCTCGCCGGTGTACCACGACGTGGTGAGGCCGGTGTAGATGACGCCGTACCCCACGGCCGAGCCGCCCAGCAACCAGCGCAGGCGGCGTTGGCGCTGGGCCACACTATCGGGCGGCATCGGGAAGGCGGGGGCCAGCGGGCGCGCGAGGCTATCGGTGCGGGGCGCAAGCTGCGCCGCGCTGCCCGCGGGCGTGGCCACCATTAACCCAGCCACTACTGCTGCTAAGCACCACTGCCGCAGTGGAAACAACTGGTAAATAAAATGCGTCATTCGGGCACAAATTGACCGCAAAGGTACGTTGGGAGCAACCGGCCGCCGGGCAAGTCGCCGTATCTTGCGAATCGTTTATCCTCCAACCCAGCTGCGTTTTCAGCCGCTGGCCTCTCCGCTATCTCATCTCACTTTCCCACTAACAGTTCCCAATGCAAATACTTCGACGAATTACAGTCCTCCTGCTTACCCTGGTGGCGTGGACCACGCAGGCCCAGGTAGTCACCACGCAGCCGGTTTTCTTCACCGAAACCACGCCGGTTACCATCATTTTCGATGCCACGCAGGGCGACGCCGGCCTCAAAGATTTCACCGGCGACGTATTCATTTACACCGGAGTCGTGACCGCGGGCCCCACCAGCACCACCTGGAACCACGTGAAAAGCTCGCCCTTTAATACGGGCGACCCCGCTTCGAAAATGACGCGTTCGAGCACCAATCCGAACCTGTACACCATCACGTTTACGCCCCGCACCTTTTACCCCGGCGTGCTTGCCAACGAGGTTATTTATCGGTTGAGCATGTTGTTTAAGAACGCCGATGGCACGCGGTCGGGCCGCGCCACGGGCGGCAGCGATATTTTTATCGACGTAGCGCAAGCCGGCCTTTCGGCCCGCATCACCAGCCCCGCCCCGAATTCGGATGGCAACCCGCTGTTCGTGAACGCCAACGCCACCATCAGCGTGACGGGAACGGCCTCGGCTGCTTCGAATTTGTCCTTCTCCCTCAACCGGACCCAGGTGGCCCAGCAGGCCAACGCTACCACGCTCACCACCACGGTTACGGCCACGCAGGCGGGCCGGAACGTGGTGAAGTTCACCGCGAGCAGCGGAACCACGCAGGTCTCCGACTCCCTGATTTTCATTGTGCGGCCCACCGTGGTGACGGCGGCGTTGCCAGCCGGAGCCAAAGACGGCATCACCTACCTGGCCGGCGGCACTTCGGTTATTCTCAACCTGACGGCGCCCAACAAGCAGTTTGTGTACGTGCTGGGCGAATTCAATAACTGGCAGGCTCAAACCGCTACCTACATGAACAAAACGCCTGACGGCAACCGCTGGTGGGTACAAATTAACGGCCTGACAGCCGGCCGCGAGTATGCCTACCAGTACCTGGTAGACGGCACGTTGCGCATTGCTGACCCGTATTCGGAGAAGATTCTGCAAACGGACGACCGGTTTATTCCAACCGTGACCTACCCGAACCTGAAGGCGTATCCCACGGGCCTGACGACTGGTAACGTCTCGGTGCTGCAAACCAACCAGGCGGCTTACCAGTGGCAGTCCGGCACCTTCGCCCGCCCCAACCGCGCCGATTTGGTGATTTACGAGCTGCACCTGCGCGATTTCATTGCCCGCCACGACTACGCCACCCTGCGCGACACGCTGAACTACCTGCAGCGCCTCGGCGTGAATGCCATCGAACTGATGCCCATCAACGAGTTTGAGGGCAACGAAAGCTGGGGCTACAATCCCTCGTTTTACTTCGCGCCCGACAAGTACTACGGCACCAAAGACGACTTGAAGCGCCTCATCGACGAGTGCCACCGCCGCGGCATGGCCGTGGTGCTGGACATGGTGCTCAACCACTCCTTCGGCCAGTCGCCTATGGTGCAGATGTATTTTGAAAACGGCAAGCCCACGCCGCAAAACCCGTGGTTCAACCCCGATGCCACCCACCCCTTCAACGTGGGCTACGACTTTAACCACGAAAGCCCGTTTACAAAGTACTTCTCGAAGCGCGTGATGGAGTTTTGGATGGAGGAATACCGCATCGACGGCTACCGCTTCGACTTGTCCAAAGGCTTCACCCAGCGCAACAACGCCACTAACGTAGCGGCCTGGGGCGCCTACGACCAGTCGCGCATCGACATCTGGAAGGATTACTACGACTTCATGAAGACCGTGGACCCCAACGTGTACTGCATTCTGGAGCACTTTGCCGACAATTCCGAAGAGAAGGTTCTGGCCGACTACGGCATGATGATATGGGGCAACATGAGCCATAACTACAACGAAGCCACCATGGGCTACGTGAGCACCTCCGACCTAAGCTACGGCTACTACGGCGCCCGCAACTGGGTAAATCCCAACTTGGTGACCTATATGGAAAGCCACGACGAAGAGCGGCTGATGTACAAAAACCTGACCTTCGGCAACCAGGCAAACCCGGCCCACAACGTGCGCGACCTCAACACGGCCCTGGCCCGCAACGAAGCCGGCGCGGCGTTCTTCTTCACCGTGCCCGGCCCCAAAATGATTTGGCAGTTTGGCGAAGTGGGCTACGACATCAGCATCGACCAGAACGGCCGCGTGGGCAACAAGCCCATCCTGTGGAACTACTTCCAGAACGCCAACCGCCGCAAGCTCTACAACGTGTACCGCGACCTGATTGCCCTGAAAAAGAGCCAGCCCGTTTTCGAAACCGGCACGTTCACGCAGCAGATGACCGGCGCTACCAAATCCATTCACCTCACCGATGCCAACCTGAGCGTCACCGTTATCGGCAACTTCGACGTGACGGCCAAAACCATTGACCCGGCCTTCCAGAAAACCGGCAAGTGGTACAACTACCTGAGCGGCGACAGCATCACCGTTACCAACGTGAACGCCCAAATTGCCCTGCAACCCGGCGAATACACGGTGTACACCTCGCGGCGCATCAAGAAAACCGCCGTTTTGCTGTCGACCACCAAAGCCCGCATGACCACGGCGCTGCGCCTCACGGCCGCGCCCAACCCCAGCAGCAGCGTGGCCCGCATCGAGTACGAATTGGCCTCGCCTTCCCCCGTCACCCTGACCGTGCACAACGTGTTGGGTGCCACCCTGCGCACCGTCACCCTGTCGCGGCAATCCGCCGGTACCCACGACTTGACGTTGCCCGTGCAAAACTTGGCCAATGGCATCTATTTGGTCCGAGTCAGCACCGGGCAGCTCACCCAGACTACCCGCTTGGTCGTAAGTCATTAATTGCCTTCGGGAAGAGCTGGCCTTGCCAGTTAGGTCAACAAAAAGGCCGCCTCTGCAAAGAGGCGGCCTTTTTATTTGCTTAATGCCGATTAACCGCGATGCGCTAACTGACTGCTTGAAGACCTTAGCTTTCGTGGTAAGACACCAGGTCGTCGATGGGGGAGCGGATAATCTTGCCCACTTCCATGCCGTGCGTGCGGGCCACCTGGGTCAGCACGTCGCGGAAATTGTAGCCCACCGAGCCCACGCAGTTGAAGGAATAATCCTGGTAATTCGGGTAGTGGAGCACCAAGTTCTGGAAGAACGTTTCGAAGCCTTCGAGCACGATTTCGCGGCAGTAGCTCACGTTGTTGTGGTCGTAGGCAAACTTGGCAAAGTTGGCCAGGTAGCGGTTGGGCAGCGGCTGGTTGTAGATGCGGTCCAGGATGCTGTTGCGGGAACCCAGGCTGTAGGTTTCACGAAACGACTCCTCCAGGCCATCGGGCAGCAGGCCGCGGAGGTAGTCGCGCAGCAGGCGCTTGCCGAAGTACGACCCCGACCCTTCATCGCCCAAAAAGTAGCCGAGTGAATCGACGTTGTAGGTGATTTTTTCGCCGTCGTAAATGCAGGAGTTCGTGCCGGTGCCGAGGATGGCGGCAAAGCCCGGCTTGCGGCCGAGCAGGGCGCGGGCCGCGGCCAGCAAATCCTCTGTAACCGTGGCCGTGGCCTGGGGAAACAGCTGGCGTAATGCCGCGGCGATAACCTCGGCCTTTTGGGGCGATGAAACGCCGGCGCCGTAGAAGTAAACCTCGCGCACTTCGTCCCGCGGGAGCGTGTCGGGAAGGTGGTGGGTGAGCGAGGCCACAATGGCCGCCGTGTCCACAAAATCGGGGTTATACCCTTCAGTATTAAAGTACACGCGGTTGTTGGCCCCGTCGAGTTGGCACCAGCTGCACTTCGTCGAGCCGCCGTCGGCAATTAGAATCATAATAACGGTTTGTATTGGGAGGGACGGCGAAAGTAACAACCAGCCGGGTATTTGCCCGTACTGTCAGACTAGTGCCTGTGGTCTCAATAAGTCGGAATATAGCTCCGCAGTACCGTTTGGAATTGTTTTTTTAGCGACGGTTTGTTTACATTTACTTCGAATACCGCCTTGCAGCCCATGTTTTGGCGGTCGTCAACTCACTTTTTATCCTTCTCACCATTCTCATTTTTCAGGTTATCATGAAAAAAATATTTACCCTCGCCGCTGCCAGCGCAATCGTTGCCAGCTCACTTGGTGCCCAGGCCCAGATTACGCTCGACGGCAAAGTGACTGCTGCTGAAATCGCTGCTACCAACACCGCCAACAAATACCAGTTGGTGAGCACCTACGCCGGCGTACACTCCGTTGCCGATAGAGGCCTGCAAACGTTATATGTAGGTGCTTCCGCTACGAAACTGTACGTGGCAGTAGTTGGCGCATTCCTGCAAAGCGGTACTTACCCCGCCGTAATTCTTTACCTGAACGTGCCCGGCAAAACGGGTGTTGCGGCCGGTACTAAGCTGGCTGGCGGCGCCGCTGGCGACAGCCCCCTGAAGCACAAGCCCACGATGGACTTCGAAGTTGATTACGGCATCCGGGTGAACTTCGACGCTACCCCAGCCAATGGTGGCTACTTCAGCTTCGCAGATTATTCGGGTGGCAACGTGACCGGTGGTGTTCCCGATGCCTACCAAGGCAACGTGAAACCAGGAACTGCCCTCACGGCTTCCGCTACTACCGGTCCGTTGAAGGATGCTCGTGTGGCTTACACCAACGCAGCCAGTGTTCTTACCAACACCGACAACTCGGCCCTTGAATTCGAATTCGACTTGGCAGCCCTCGGCCTCACAGCCACCAGCGCCGTTGACATGTTCGTTGCGTACACCAACGATGGCGGCATCTTCACTACCGATATTTTCCCCCCAGTAGTTGGTCGCGCTACTGCTTTCGATGCCGACCAGGACTTTACCGCCATTGCCGGCAAGCAATTCCTGACCTACCAGTTGGGTTCGGGCTTGCTCGCAACCCGCAGCGAAGTAGCTTCTGCCCTGCGTTTCGGCGTGTACCCCAATCCCGGCTCGGCCGTGAACGTGACGTACGTAGTGCCCCAAGGCAAGCAGCAAGTGTCGTTGAACGTGTATGACGCCACTGGCAAGCAGGTTCGTTCGAACAGCGGTGCCCAGGCTGGCCAGCAGTCATACAAGCTGAGCGGCTTGCGTGCCGGCATCTACGTGGTAAAACTGAACGTTGGTGGCCAGGAAACCAGCGGCAAAGTAGTTATCGAGTAATTACTCCCTAACCCCGCAAAAGCCCCGCTGTGAATTCACAGCGGGGCTTTTTTTGTGCCTCGCTCCCAACTGGAAATCTGCTTTTGCTAGCAGGTCAGCCAATGGGTTTCGCCTTAGCAGGAACGGTCATAAGTTGAGCGATGCGTTTCTCTAGTTCCCGCACCTCTTGTCATGCTGAGCCTGTGAAGCATCCTATCACTGAAAAACGAATGATTCTAACCGGATAAGATGCTTCGCAGATTCAGCATGAGAGGTGCGGGAGAGCGGTTTAGCTGCGCTCAGCGTGAACTGATATTTAACATGCCGGCCCTAAAAAATGCCCTCAACAAGCGCCAGTGTATGCTGGTCACTTACATACAAAAAAAGAAGCCGCTGGGATTACCAACGGCTTCTTTTAGCTTAATCGAAATAAAAACTTAAGGCAATAAAGCCAATGCTTTTATTCTGAATTCCTTTACTGAGGAATGATGGTATACGTCAGGTTTGCAACGTCAAGCTTGATGGTATACGTGCCGGCTGTAGCAACCTTGATGTTGCCACCATTCAGAGCCACAGGGCCGCCCGTGTTAACGCTGCTGCCGTAGTTAGTGGTCCAAGCCGCATTGAGACGGAACTTGAATTCATCGGCGTTCAAAGCCCGCGTGATGTCGTAGGTTTTGGTCACGCAATTGTACACCAAAGGCACATCGGTGTTCCAATCGATGCCCGCTGGGCCGATGATGGAATACACATCGGTATTGGGAGGCAAGCAAACCTGATAAGGTGTCACTGTGAAAGCTACGGGCTCAGAGTGAAACTTTTGTGCATCAGTGCCAATTACCGCCGCAACTCGTGCGTACGCGGTGGTCGAAATCCCTGGTGCAAGAC
Organism: Hymenobacter jeongseonensis; assembly: GCF_015694725.1. Lineage (GTDB taxonomy): Bacteria > Bacteroidota > Bacteroidia > Cytophagales > Hymenobacteraceae > Hymenobacter > Hymenobacter jeongseonensis. The sequence goes on from NZ_JADQDQ010000004.1 coordinate 390,016, forward strand.
CAACCTTGAGCAATGCCGTGTTCATGTCCTTAACTGTCACTGCTGTGGTTGTGCTTGTGCCAGCGTCGACAAAACCATTGTAACCAAACGATTCAGCAGATTTAGCAAACTGAATCTGATATGTAGGAGTTGGAGCAGCCATTTTTTCAGCATTACTCATGCTGAAAGAAGTTATGGAATTCCAAGTATAGGTTGAAGCTATTTGGGCTTCGTTAGCCTGCAATAACACAATACTGTTAGTGGAAGCAGTGATTTTCATGGAATTAGAAGGCGTTACGGTTGCCTTTACTTCATCCTTTTCACAAGATGCAAGAGTTGCTAAGGCAAATAAACCTGCTACCACTTGGGTAAGCCAATTTTTCATGATTGTTGATTTAATGATGAGGTGATAACAAGAACTGTACATACTCCTGAATGCAACAAATCGGTTTTCTTAAAAGTGTCGTGTTGTACGTCAAAAAAACAGTTGCATTGGTTAATCGTAACCAAGCAGACAGGGATTTGAAAAGTAGTTCTTGTAAAGATTTTTAAATCAAAATGGGATGGGCCACGCCAGCGCGACCCATCCCATTTTTGATGAATTAGTAACCCGGGTTTTGCTTTAGGTTAGGGTTCACCGTGATATCGGACGATGGAATTGGGAACAGCGAACGGTAAACGTCAACGCTACGACCAGCAGCTACGCCACCTTTCCAAGGCCAGAGATAAGTGGCCGTGGTAAACTGGTTGTGGCGGATGAGGTCGGTACGGCGGGTACCTTCCCAGTGCAGCTCGCGGGCCCTCTCATCAAGGATGAACTGCTTCGTCATTTGAGCATCTGTAATAGCACCGGTCGAGCCTTTGAAAGCACGGGCACGCAGTTGGTTTACATACTCAAGGGCAGTGGCGCGGCTGCCGCCGCCTTCAATAGCCGCTTCGGCATAAGTGAGCATCATGTCCGACAAGCGCAGCATGGGGAAGTCGACGCTCGAAAAGTTTTGAGGGCCGCCTTGACCGACACCCGCCGAAGTGATGTTGCGGTACTTGGTCACACCTAGGCCCTGGGTGAACTGGCTAAGGTCGTTGATTGCCAACGTCTGGCCTGGGGTCCAAAACCGACCGCGGGTATCCTTTAGGGTATCGCCTCCAGCGAGGAAAAACTTGTCTACCAAAGCACTAGTGGTGCGCAAACCGCCCCAGCCGGTAGATTGGCCAACATAGCGCTGCCACGCCCCATCAACACCGCTGGTGGCCCCGTTAACTAGGAAGGTGGTGCCGCCATAGCTCTGTACCCGCGACACGTCGAAGATGACAGGCCAGATGATTTCATTAGCAGCCGGGGGGAGATTATTGTCCGCCAAGAAATTGCGGCCATAAGCCGACGAAGCTGGGCTGGCAGCCGTCACGAGTGTATAGCCCGAGTCGACAACTTTCTTAGCTTCATCAGCGGCTTTGGCGAACTGCGGAGTACCCGTGTATACGCCGGCATTCAGGTACAACCGAGCAAGGTAGCCGTGAGCGGCAGCTTGGTCGATACGGCCGTACTCATTGGTGCGAGCCGGTGCCAACTCCGTAGTAAGGGCTAGTAATTCTGATTCTACAAAATCGTAAAGCTGCTTGCGGGTATAGTATTGCGGTGCCGCGCCACCGATTTCGTTTGCTTCTGTTACGAAGGGACCGTTTCCAAACAAATCGATGATATGCGAATACGAAACCGCTCGCAGGAATCGAGCTTCGGCGCGAAACACCTTGCCTTGAGCCACCTCGGCACCCGCCAAACGGCTGCCGAGCTTATCATCTGCAGATTCACGGATGAACTCGTTGCAGGTGGCTATCTGGTAGTAGCAGCGGTTGTACAGGCCACGAATGAGGGGGTTGTTGGAATCCCAGTTTAGGTTGTGCCAATCCTGCAGACCGGGGTCGTTCCAGGCAATAACGGCTTCGTCGGTGGTAATTTCCTGAGCACTCCAGAGCTGACGAAGATAATTGGATGTACCCGCATCAATACCGGTAATATCACCTGAATCAGGGCCGTTCGAGCCGGATAGGGCGAAGCCGCCGTACAATTTGGCCAACACCTGCTTGTAACCGTTTAGCCCAACATAAACCTTATCAGGCGACAACTCATACTTCGGCGTTTGGTCGAGGTCCTTGGTGCAGGATGTGCTCAGCCCCAGCAGGGCCGTGCTCAAAGTCAGGGCCGTTAGCCCACGATATAAATTGTTTTTCATGAGTAGTGGGAATTTTAAAAGCCGAGGGCAAGGCCGAGCGTGTAGGTGCGGGCACGTGGATAGAAGCTGTTGTCAATGCCACTGAAGATTTCAGGGTCGACGCCTTCATATTTCGTAATGAGGAAGGCATTCTGCACGTTACCCGTAACGCGGAGCGAAGAAGCTCCGAGAACTTTGCCAACATTGTAACCGAGCGAGATGTTCTCGCAGCGCAGGAACGAAGCATTCTGTACGTAGTAATCCGAGTACAACTCCCGACGGGAAAAACCAGTGTTGAGGATGTCAGGGTTCAGGTTGTTTACGAAGTTGACCGATTCTTGCGCATTGGCGTAAGTACCTAGGCCCGCCGCGTTGGCATTGTAAACGTAGTTGCCAAGGTTGCCGCGCAATGTAAAGGCCATCGTAAACTTGTTGTACACTATGTTCGAGCTAAAGCCCAACGTAACCAGAGGTGCCGGCTGCTTGTAGAAGTAGTCGCCGGCATTAACGTTGTTGGGGTTACGGTCGCTGTTAACGTACAAACCCTGAACGGGCCGGCCATCAGGACCATATACCTGGCGACGTACAAAGAAGGCGTTAGATGGTTGGCCCACGGCTTGGATTTGGATGGTGCCACCGGTGCCGCCAGGAATGCCACCAACTAGGTAACCAGGAAATGTTTCCAATTGACGCCCTAAGTCGGTGATTTCGTTAACATTGTATGCGCCGTTCAGGTTCACGTCCCAGGTGAAGTTTTCGTTGCGCAAAATGCCGTAGTTCAGTCCTAACTCAACCCCGCGGTTGCGCAACGAGCCAATGTTGGCATTCAAACGGTTGGTAAAATTCGAACCAGCCGTCTGGTCAACTTCGGCCAGCAGGTCGCTGGCAGTGCGCTGATACACATCCAAGGTAGCTGTAAGGCGATTGTCTAAGAAACCCAGGTCCAAGCCTGCGTTGTAAGTGTTGGTAGTTTCCCAAGTAAGCACCGAATTATAGCCACGTGGGCTATAAGTTAAGCCACCCGAACCCGTTGGGGAATTGCCAAAGGGATACTGGGAGGTAGCAACACCGGGCGAGTAGCGTGCTTGGGTGTCGTACACGCCACCGACATCCTGCTGACCCGTGCGACCGTAGCCAGCCCGCACCTTCAATTCTGAGAAGAAGGTGTTGTCTTTCAGGAAAGCTTCGTTCTTCACGCGCCAAGCCAAGCCCAATGCTGGGAACCAACCACTACGGTAGGCCTTGTTGAAACGCGATGTGTTGTCGTTACGCAACGTGGCCGTCACAAGGTACTTGTCCTGGACGTTCATAGTAGCCCGTCCGAAATAAGACAACAGCACATATTTGCTGTAATAAAGCGGCACACTCAAGGTATCATCTTTCACGTAGGTAGTGGTACGGTCGGAGCGGAAGCGCAGGAAGTTGGGGCCTTGTGTCACGAACGATTGATAGGCGTAGCCGCCCTGCACGTCGAATTTGGTGCCGCCAATCTGCTTGCCATAAGCAAGATAAGTTTCGAGCAGATTCATGTCCCGGTCTTGGGCATATTGGGAATAAGAGCCATTCAAGCCCGGCAATTGTGAGTCGGGGTTGAAGGTGCCAAAGTCATTTGGGTTAATAATGTTGCTGCCCTCGCTGCGCGATGCGTCAAGGCCAAGATTGAGGTTGGCCCTTAGGCCTTCGATGCCATGGATTTTATAGTCAAACTGCACGTTACCAATTAGACGCTTCACCCGGCTGGTGTTGTTCTCGTTGTTAATAGCCGCCACGGGATTGGTAGGGGCGTTACCCAATGGATTGCCAGAAGAGGGATTCAGATACTGATAATAACCGCCGAAACGCGTGTACTCAGGGTCACTAGAACGGACGGGCTGGGTTGGGTCGTAGAGGGCGGCGCCTGCCACGTAGCCGTAGTTCACAAAGCGGTTGTCTACCACACTGCCTTTGGCGTTTATGTCAATGCGCAACCGGTCGTTGAGCAGAGTAGGAGTTAAGCTAATTGAACCAGTATTGCGCTTCAACTGGTTGGTGATGGCAATGCCCTCCTGATACAGATTGCCATAAGAAACACGAAATGGTACTTTTGATACGCTACCAATCAGACTGACTGTATTATCGTAAGTCATAGCGCTGCGGAAAATCTCGTTTTGCCAGTTGGTGCTGGCATCGCCCAGTGTAGTATCTTGAGATGGCGAGCCGTTCAACCGTATCTGCCGACGAAATTCTTCGGTCGAAAGCATTTTATAGCGCTGAGCAACTGTCGAAATGCCCGTTTGAGAGTTCAGCTCTACACGTAGCTTCTCGCCCTGCAGGCCACGCTTAGTGGTGATGAGGATTACGCCGCCCGAAGCCCGGTTGCCGTAGATAGCCGTGGCCGAAGCGTCCTTCAGAACCGTGAAGGTTTCGATGTCGCTGGGGTTAATCAACGAGAGGGGGTTGGAAACGCCGCTGATGTCGCCTTTGTCAACCGGCACGCCGTCGATTACATACAGCGGGTCGCTGTTGGCATTGAGCGACGAGTTGCCGCGGATGCGGATAACGCTGCCCGTGCCCGGCGCACCACCGGCCGTGGTGATGCTCACCCCGGCCACTTTGCCCTGAATGAGCTGCTCGGGGTTGGTTACCTGGCCTTGCACAAATTCGCGGGAGTCAACCGTGGCCACGGCCCCGGTCACGTCCTGGCGGCGCTGCGTGCCATAGCCCACTACCACCGCTTCGGAAAGCTGGGTAGCGTTTTCAACCAAGCTAGCGGCTACTTCCGTGTTCTGGCCGGCCACCACCGTTACGGGACGGCGGACGGTGTTGTAGCCCACAAACGAGACAACCAGGGTTTGGGCCCCGGCTGGTACGTTCTGAATGCTGTAGGTGCCATCAACGTTGGATGAGCTGCCCAGCGAAGTGCCTTCAATCAGGACCGTAGCCCCGGGAATGCCTTCGTTTTTACCATCGGTAACCCGTCCGCTGATGGAGCCAGTCTGGGCATAGGCTCCCGAAGGAAAACCGAAGGCCGCGAATAATAGCAGAAACAGTAGTTTCGCTAGATAAGGGTGTTTCATGGGAAACAAGAATTTGGTGGGAAAATGTGAGTGGTGGGAGAAAGTAAAAAAAACGTTTGGGAAACAGGGTGCAAGTTATCTAATAAATAGCATGTAAGCCCCTTTTAAGCCGGTTTTTACAATGGATTTTTTGCGTGTATTCAGCGGCGTTTTGACGGAGAGGAATAATCGAAGTTTACGAATATGGCGCTATCATCGAGCGTTGTGCAATTGAATAAACTGCTTAAATTTAACTATTTACAACGAAAATCAGTTGGGCAATGCGCTTCATAAAACTCATCAAACGATTGGGAGAGAAATAAGGACTGGTAGTAAATATGTAAATCTTTGATAGTCAGAACTTGGAATCTGAATTGCCCTGCTGCTAAGTTGCTGATTTTTTTGTAGAATTCTGTGCCCGAAATTTGCAATGCCGCAAGGGGTGAGGGGGTGAAAACTAATTCTTTTTCGGGATTTAGTGGCGCCCGATTGGCAGAAAATGGACGCATTTGTTCCTGAATTGAGGCGCCTACTGGTCCTCTAGGCTGTCCGCTTCCTGGCAAGTGCCACAGATTACGTAATGGTACTACCCTGGCTTGCGTGGCGTGGCAATGGCCTTGCAAGGCCATTATCTCCTAATTACATTTGGCTTTCCCTAAGAAAATGAAAAAGCACTTCCTGCTCGTGGTGTGGCTGCTTGCGGCCACGCTGACCAGTGCGCTGGCCCAGTCGCGGTCTGCCTCGCGAAAGCCTTCGCCGGCTAAAAACAGCAAATTGGGGGCGGGAGCCAAGAGCAAGCGGCCGCCGTCGGCTTATTCAGCCGGCCAAAAACCGGCCGGGGGCGACGATGACGGGGCGCCGGAAGTGTTTGTGGGCAAGATTAAGCTGAAGAAACCGGTGCTGGTGTACTACGAGCAGGCCGCGCCGGGCAAGTCGGTGCAACAGCTCATCATGGCCGAAGAAAACCTAAGCCTGCTCAAGTCGTTGGACTTGGAGCAGCTCATGAATCGCCGCGAAGTGTTCGTTGACGGGCTCAGCAACCGCCCCCTACCGGGCAGCGACGACACCAAGTACCGCCTGCTGGGAACCAGCGCCGTGGCCGAGGATACCCGCCGCCCTGCCGGCGATGGCCGCAGCTTTTACTCGCGGCTGCGGGTGCCGTCGTCGGGCACGCTTTACGTCGTGCGCGAATCGGCCGAAGAGTACCGCCACTTTGTGAAAGGCCCGCAGAAAAAAGGTGCCCTGCTTGACTTTCAGGCCAATGGCCTGCCGGGCATCGATTCGGTGCGGGCCGTGTACACGTTGCGCAAAATGGACTCGGCCGAACGCGGCGCGGGCAGCGGCGAAACCGTGCGCTAAAATTTTTTAAACAGAAGTATGCGATTGATTCCAATGTTGGGTAGGATGGGCCTTTTTGTCGCGCTCGCGGCACCGGCCGCTGCCCAGACTGTGCTTAAAGTGGGCCGCGTCCCGGCCAATACGCTCGCGGCCGACACGCTCTATGTGGCGGGTTCCTTCAATATGTGGAGCCCGCGCAATTCCGCGTACCGCCTCGCCAAAAGCCCCGACGGAACCTACCAGATTACCTTGCCCGCCAGCCTCGGGGCTGTGGAATACAAGTTCACCAGGGGCAGCTGGGCAACCGCCGAAGCCGGTGCCAACAAAGAACCCATTGCCAACCGCAAAGCCGACCTGCAACAGGCAGCCGTCGTCACCCACGAAATTCTCAACTGGAGCGAGCCCGGCCAAGCGGTGCCCAAGAAGCATACAGCCTCGCCGCAGGTGCAGGTACTGAGCGAGCAGTTTCAGATTCCGGAGCTGGGCCGCTCGCGCCGTGTGCTGGTGTACCTGCCCGCCGACTACGCCAAAAAGCCCAAGCAGCGGTACCCCGTGCTCTACATGCACGACGGCCAGAACGTGTTCGACGAAGCCACGAGCTACAGCGGCGAATGGGGCGTTGACGAAACCCTGGACCGCCTCCGCGCCCTGGGCCAGGACCCCAGCAGCTGCATCGTTGTAGCCATTGACAACGACAACCAGCACCGCTCCGACGAATACATTCCCTGGCGCAATACCGAAATCAAAGCCGGCGGCCAGGGCGGCGCATACGTCGATTTTCTGGCCCGCACCCTCAAGCCCTACATCGACGCGCGCTACCGCACCCGGCCCGACGCCGCGCACACCGGCATTGCCGGCTCCAGTTTGGGCGGGCTGATTTCAGTATACGCGGCGTTGAAGTACCCGCGGGTTTTTGGCCGAGTCGGGGCCTTTTCGCCGGCTTTTTGGGTTTGCAACGATTCCCTGGTGGCTTTTGCCAAAACGCACCCGGCGGCCGCGGCCACGCGCTTCTATTTCGTGTGTGGGCCTAAGGAATCCGAAACCATGTTGCCGCTCATGACGGCCTGGCGCGATAAGCTGCGGGCCCAGGGCGTGCCCGCTTCCAACCTGTCGTTTCACGCCCCGGCCGATGGAGAGCACCGGGAGTGGTTCTGGCAGCGGGAGTTTCCGGCGGCGTATCAGTTCCTCTTTCGCTCGGCTGCAGGCAACCTGAAATCGGCCAAGTAGTTATAAAGGCAATTTGTGATAATGTTGGCGATACTGAAAATCCGTTGTCAGTATCGCAGGATTTTTTGGTTGGTGTTGCTGGTTTTTTAACAAAGTCGCCATATCTTTGCGTCGCGTTTCAGAAAAGCGCATATTCCAAACATGACCTTACATCGTACTTCCCAGGCTTGGTGGTGGCAGCTCCGAAACATCGGACCGGCCTGCCTGTGCGCCTAGCGAAGTCACCCGTGATTTTGCCATTGACCACAAAAAGCCCGGCCGCTAGCCGGGCTTTTTGCATTTAATTCCAACAGAGGCCTGCCACTTGCCTCGCTTGCCAAACCACGCTTCCAGTGTCTTACCAACTCACCACTGCCCACCGCCGCTTGCTCGCCGACACCGTCACGCCGGTGGGCTTGTACCTGCGCCTGCGCGACCAGTATTCCAATTGCCTACTGCTGGAAAGTGCCGACTACCACGGCCAGCAAAACGCCTTCAGCTACTTGGTGTGCGAGCCGCTGGGAACGTTTGAGCTGCGGCGCGGTGGCGAGTTGCGCCAATCGTTTCCCGACGGCCGCACCACCAGCCAGCAGCTGCGTGAACCGCGGCAGGCGCTGGCCGAGTTGCGGGCCTTTGCCGCCGCCTTCGTGCCCCATGCCGCTGCGGCGAAGATGCCGTTCATCAACACGGGCCTTTTCGGTTACATGGGCTACGAGGCCGTGCAGAGTTTCGAGGATGTGACCTTCGACGCTAGCAAGGTGCCGGCCGGCGACGTGCCGCTTATCCGTTACGGCGTGTATCGTTACGTCATTGCCTTCAACCACTTCCGGCAGGAGCTGTTCCTGTTTGAGCACGGCGTGGCTGGTGTTGAAGCCCCAAACGATGGCCTTGAACGGCTCGAAAACCTGGTGCGCAACCCCAGCGTGCCGGTGTTCAACTTCGCAACGGTAGGCGAGGAGGCCAGCAACCAGACCGATGCCGAGTTTTTGGCGCGGCTCACGCAGGGGCAGGCCCACTGCCTGCGCGGCGATGTATTCCAGATTGTGCTGTCGCGCCGGTTCCAGCAGGGCTTTTCCGGTGATGAGTTCAACGTGTACCGGGCGCTGCGGTCCATCAATCCTTCACCCTACCTGTTCTACTTCGACTACGGCGACTATAAAATCTTCGGTTCCTCGCCCGAGGCCCAGGTGCTGGTGCAGGGCCGCGAAGCCAGCCTGTACCCCATTGCCGGCACCTACCGCCGCACCGGCGACGATGCCGCCGACGCCGCCGCCGCCCAGCGCCTCGCCGCCGACCCCAAGGAAAACGCCGAACACGTGATGCTGGTGGACCTGGCCCGCAACGACCTGGCCCGCCATGGTACCCAGGTGAAAGTGCGCACCCTGCGCGAAATCCAGTTTTATTCCCACGTCATTCACCTTGTCAGCCACGTCACGGCCGAACTCGACCCCGGCACCGATACCCTGCAGGTAGTGGCCGATACCTTCCCGGCCGGCACGCTCTCGGGCGCCCCCAAGCACCGGGCCCTGCAGCTGATTGATGGCCTGGAGCCCACCGCCCGCGGCTACTACGGCGGCTGCATCGGCCACTTGGGCTTTGACGGTAATTTCAACCACGCCATCATGATTCGCTCGTTTTTGAGCACTGGCAACCAACTGTATTTCCAGGCCGGCGCTGGGGTGGTGGCCGCATCCAGCGTGCAGTCGGAACTGGAGGAGGTGCACCACAAGCTGGGCGCACTGCGGGCGGCGCTCCTCGCCGCCACCGATGTTAAATAGGAGTAAGCCCGACCATTCAGACATGAAAATCCTCGTTCTCGATAACTACGATTCCTTCACCTACAACCTGGTGCATCTGCTGCGCGAGCTGGGCCACGGCGCCAACCTGACCGTGACCCGCAACGACCAGCTGCCCCTCGAGGCGGTGGACGCCTACGATGCCATCATGCTCTCGCCCGGTCCCGGCATTCCGGCCGAAGCCGGCCTGATGCCCCAAATCATCAAACAATACGCGCCCACCAAGCGCATTCTGGGCGTGTGCCTGGGCCACCAGGGGCTGGCCGAGAGCTTCGGCGCCACACTCTACAACATGCCGGCCGTGCTGCACGGCGTGGCCAACGAAGCGGAAGTAACCGCGCCCGACGAGCGGCTGTTTGCCGGCCTGCCGCCCCGTTTCCAAGTGGGCCGCTATCATTCCTGGGCCGTGCGCCCCGAAACCATGCCCGCCGAGCTGGAAACCACTGCCCGCGACGCCAACGGCGAGGTACTGGCTTTCCGCCACCGTCAGTTCGACGTGCGCGGCGTGCAGTTTCACCCGGAAAGTATTCTCACCGAGCACGGCCACAAAATGCTGGAAAATTGGTTGAGTTAAGAGTTGAAAAATGAGTTAAGTGGTGTCATGCTGAGCGAAGCCGAAGCATAACACCACGAGAGTAAACCAATAATGAATTGAATTGCGCAGTAGGGATGCTTCGGCTTCCCTCAGCATGACGTTCGAGAACCAACCGACTGTTTTGAAACAGATTCTCACCAAGCTTTTTGACCACCAGCCCCTGACCCACGCCGAGGCGCACGCCGCCATGCGGCAACTGGGCGAGGGCGGGTCTAACCCGGCTGAAACCGCCGCGTTCCTGGCTGTTTATCGGATGCGGCCCATCACGGTGGCGGAGCTGGCGGGTTTCCGCCAGGCTTTGCTGGACCTGAGCCGCAACCCCGAGTTGGGTACAAACGAGGTATTGGATATCGTGGGCACGGGCGGTGACGGCAAAAACACGCTCAATATTTCCACACTGGCTTGCTTCGTGGTGGCCGGGGCGGGAGTGAAGGTGGCCAAGCACGGCAACTTTGGCGTGTCGTCGGTATCGGGGGCTTCCAATGTGCTGGCGCACCACGGCTATGATTTCGAGGCATCCTCCGACCAACTGCGGCGGCAACTCGACCAAGCGGGCATCTGCTTTTTGCACGCGCCGGCTTTCCATCCGGCCATGCGGCACGCCGGCCCGGTGCGCCGCGAGTTGGGCTTGCGCACATTTTTCAACATCCTCGGTCCGCTGGTGAACCCGGCCCGGCCGGCCGCGCAACTGCTGGGCGTGTTCAACCTGGAACTGCAGCGCGTCTATCATTACCTGATGCAGCCCACCGGCACACGCTACGCCGTGGTGCACGCCCTGGATGGCTACGATGAATTGGCCCTTACCGGCCCGGCTAAAGTGGTGTCGTCCTTTGATGGCGAGCGGCTGCTCACTCCCGACTCGTTGGGTCTCGCCGGCTGCACCGCTACTGATTTGGCCGGCGGCAGCACCGCCGCCGCCGCCGCCGAGCTATTCAAGCAGGTTTTGGATGGAAAGAGTACTGCTGCCCAGCGCAACGTGGTGACCGCCAATGCCGCCCTTGCTCTGCAATGCGCCCGCCCCGGCTTGAACTGGGAAGACGCGCTGGCGCAAAGCCGCGAATCGTTGGACTCCGGAGCCGCCAAACGCGCTTTCGAAACCATGCTCAGCCTTAAATAATGGTGGCGTTTCCAGCCCAATTTTCTCACTAATCAACGTTGCGCGAAGCAAAAGCTTTGCCTGCCTGTTTCCCTAACCATGTCCCAGCCTACCATCCTCCAAACCATCGTCGCGCACAAGCGGAAAGAAGTGGCCGCCCGCCGCGAGCTGGTGCCCATCAAACTGCTCGAAAGCAGCCTGTACTTCGCGTCGCAGCCGCTGTCGCTCCGCCAGTATTTGCTGCGGGAAAACGGCAGCGGCCTCATCGCCGAGTTCAAGCGCAAATCGCCTTCCAAGGGCTGGATAAACCAATACGCGCCGGTAGAACGCACCACGCTGGGCTACATGCAGGCCGGCGCGGCCGCCTTGTCTATCCTAACCGATGCGGAGTTTTTCGGCGGCAAAAACGAGGACCTGACCACGGCGCGCCGCTTCAATTTCTGCCCCATTTTGCGCAAAGATTTTGTGGTAGATGAATACCAGATTCTCGAAGCCAAGAGCATTGGGGCCGACGCCGTGCTGCTGATTGCGGCGGTGCTCTCGCCGGAGGAAATCAAAGCGTTGGGTGGCCTGGCGCGTTCGCTCGGTCTCGAAGTCCTGTTGGAAGTGCACGATGGCGAAGAGCTGGCCCGCTCAGTAAATGCCGAGGCCGTGGATTTGGTGGGAGTCAACAACCGCAACCTGCACGACTTCAGCCTGAGTCTGGACACCTCGTTGGAGCTGGCCACCGCCATTCCCAACGACTTCGTCAAGGTTTCGGAGAGCGGAATCACCAGTGCGGCCGCCATTGGGCAGCTGCGCGAGGTGGGCTACCGCGGCTTTCTGCTGGGCGAAGCCTTTATGCGCAATGCCCGGCCCGAGCGCGCCTGTGCCGCCTTGGTGCAGGAAATCGCCGCGCTGCCCAAAGCAGCTCTCATTTCGTAGTCAGCTTCGAAACATGAAAACGCCGCGCCATTTACCCGCTGATGTTGCCTTGGCGGCCGGCTTGCCCGGGCCGGGCCAGGCGTCAGAGTCCGCTACTCGGTTGGTGGGCCCCTCCCGGCTTCTGGTGAAAGTGTGCGGCATGCGCGACGCGGCGGCCCTGGCAGAAGTGGCGGCGCTAAAGCCCGACTTTCTGGGTTTTATTTTTGCGCCCGCCTCCCCGCGTTTTGTAGGGGATGTGCTGGCCCCGGCACAGGTGCAAGCCTTGCCCGCCAGCATCTGGAAAGTGGGGGTGTTTGTGAACGAAACCACCGAAACGATGCTAGCCACCGCCGCGCGGTTTGGGCTGGGCGCCGTGCAGCTGCACGGCCAGGAAACCCCCGCGCAGTGCGAAGAGCTGAACGAGGCCGGGCTGCTGGTAATGAAAGCTTTTTCGGTGGGCAAATCCGTTGATTTCGATGCCTTAATGCCCTATGTGCCGCATTGCGACTTTTTTCTTTTCGATACCAAAGGGGCCGCGCCGGGCGGTAACGGCGCCGTTTTCGACTGGGATTTGTTGAAACACTACCACCTGCCCGTGCCGTATTTCCTGGCGGGCGGGCTGGGGGTGGAGCACGCCGCCGAACTGGTTACGCTACAACTTCCCGGCTTGGTTGGAGTGGATCTAAATAGCCGTTTCGAAACCGCGCCCGGTGTGAAAGACGCTCGCCGGGTGGGGCAGATGCTGGCCGCGTTGCGGCCGCCGCACTCCTGAAAAGTCTAACTACTCCATCCTGAGTATATACTACTAACTGTCATGACTCCCTCTTATCAGCAACCCACCGCCCGCGGCTACTACGGCGAATTTGGCGGCGCATTCATTCCCGAAATGCTCTATCCCAACGTGGAAGAGCTGCGCACCCGCTACCTGGAAATCCTGGCCGACCCGGATTTTCAAATTGATTTGCAGCACCTGCTGCGCGATTACGTGGGCCGGCCCACGCCGCTGTTCGAAGCCAAGCGCCTCTCGGAACGCTACGGCACCCGGGTTTTCCTGAAACGCGAAGACCTCTGCCACACCGGTGCGCATAAAATCAATAATACGGTCGGCCAGATTCTACTGGCTCAGCGGCTGGGCAAGAAGCGCATCATTGCCGAAACCGGGGCCGGGCAGCACGGCGTGGCCACTGCCACTGTGTGTGCCCTGATGGGCCTGCCCTGCGTGGTGTACATGGGCGCCACCGACATCGAGCGCCAAGCGCCCAACGTGGCCCGGATGCGCCTGCTGGGCGCCGAGGTGCGGGCCGTAACCAGCGGCAGCCAAACCCTGAAAGACGCCACCAACGAGGCCATCCGCGACTGGATTGCCAACCCCGTGGACACGCACTACATCATCGGTTCGGTGGTGGGCCCGCATCCGTATCCGGACTTGGTGGCGCGGCTGCAAGCCGTCATCAGCGAGGAAATGCGGACCCAGCTGCTGGAGAAAACCGGCACCGAACTACCCGATTTTGTGGTGGCCTGCGTGGGCGGGGGCTCCAATGCGGCCGGGGCATTCTATCATTTCCTGGACGAGCCTTCCGTGCGCCTGATTGCGGTGGAAGCGGCCGGTCACGGCATTCATTCCGGGCATTCGGCCGCCACGTCGGTGCTGGGCACGCCGGGCATCATCCACGGCAGCCGCACGCTGCTGATGCAGGACGAGCACGGCCAAATCACGGAGCCCTATTCGCTGAGCGCCGGCCTGGACTACCCGGGCATCGGGCCGTTGCATGCGCATTTGGGTGCTTCGGGCCGGGCCGAGTTTATTGCCATCACCGACGACGACGCGCTGAAGGCCGTGAGCGAGCTGAGCCGCTTGGAAGGCATTATTCCGGCCCTGGAAACGGCTCACGCGCTTGCGGCACTGGGCCAACTGGGCGCCGGCCCCAATGATGTAGTGGTGGTAAACCTTTCGGGCCGCGGCGACAAGGACTTGGAGACCTACCTCAAAAACATGGACAAAATCATCTAATATTTCCCGCGGCGGCTGGCCTCCGCAAGCTGCCGCGGGAAACTTCTCATGAACAACCGAATCAAAAACGCTTTCGCGAGCAAGCAAAACCTGCTCAATCTTTACTTCACGGCCGGCTACCCGGGTCTGCACGATACCCTGCCGCTGGCCAAGGCGCTGGTAGCCGCCGGGGCCGACATTCTTGAAATCGGCATGCCGTTTTCGGACCCCCTGGCCGATGGTCCCGTTATCCAACGCAGCAGCTCCGCCGCGCTGGCCAATGGCATGAACTTGCCCGTGCTGTTTGGGCAGTTGCAGGAGCTCCGCGCCGCCGTGCCCGAAACGCCGGTGCTGCTCATGGGCTACCTCAACCCCGTGCTGCAATACGGGATGGAAGCCTTCCTGAAGAAAGCCGCGGAAGTGGGAGTCGATGGCCTGATTCTGCCCGACCTGCCCTTGGACGAGTACGAGGAAATGTATCATCCGCTCTTCCAGAAATACGGCTTGAAAGCCGTGTTCCTCGTTACCCCACAGACGTCGGAAGCCCGCATTCGGCGGCTCGATGCGCTGTCGGAAGCCTTTCTCTACCTCGTGTCGGGTCCTGGCACCACGGGCGGTACCACGCTGCCCGACGTGGAAGCCCAGCAGGAATACTTCCAGCGCATCTCGGCCATGAACCTGAAAAACCCGCGGCTAATCGGTTTCGGCATCGCCGATAAAACCGGGTTTGACCGCGCCTGCGAGCACGCCGATGGGGCCATTATCGGCTCGGCCCTCATTCGGGCCCTCGAAGACACCGACGATGCCCCGGCTACCGCTGCCCGGTTTGTGCAAGGCATCAAGCACGCATAGCTATTTCTAAAAAGTCATTCAGCAGGACGCTCTTTTTCCAGTAAATCCGTGATAATTCAACTTGAAAACGCTGCCGTGGTGCCCGCCATCACGGAACACCTGAAGCAGCAAGGCTACAAAAGCACCGAGGTGACCACCCAACACGCGCACTACCTGGTGGCCATTGGGAAGAAGGATTTCGACATCCGCACCATTGGCCAGCTGCCGGGCGTGCGCGACGTGCACCGCGTATCGGACGACTACAAGCTGGTGAGCCGCAAGTGGCGCGTGAAGCCCACCGTGCTCGACCTCGGCGATGGCGTGACCATTGGCGAGGGCACGCTGGCGCTTTGCGCCGGCCCGTGCAGCATCGAGAGCGAAGCCCAGATGGAAAAGGTGATGAACCACTTGCTGGAAAACGGCGTGCGCCTGATGCGCGGCGGCGTGTTCAAGCCCCGTTCGTCGCCCTACTCGTTTCGTGGCCTGGGCATGGACGGCTTGCGGCTGTTTCACAGCATGGCCCGGGAGCGCGGCATCAAAATCGTGACCGAGGTAATGCAGGTATCGCAGGTGGAGGAAATGCACGACTTCGTGGACGTGTTTCAGGTGGGCGCCCGCAACACGCAGAACTTCAACTTGCTAGATGCCCTGGGCGGCGTTGACAAGCCGGTGATGATTAAGCGCGGTATTTCGGGTACCATTGAGGAACTGCTGTCGTCGGCGGAGTACGTGTTTTCGGGCGGCAATGAAAAGCTGATTCTCTGCGAGCGAGGCATCCGCACGTTCGAGACGGCCAGCCGCAACACGCTGGACTTGAATGCAGTACCGATTCTGAAGGAGAAGAGCCACTTGCCCGTGATTGTGGACCCCTCGCACGGCATTGGCATTCGGGAGTATGTGCCGGCTATGGCCCTGGCTGGCGTGCTGGCCGGCGCTGATGGCATTGTGTACGAAACCCACGAAACGCCCGAAACGGCAGCTTCGGATGGCCAGCAGACGCTGAATTTTGATGAGTCGGCGAAACTGGTACGCAACCTGCGCCGGGTGTTTGCGCTGCGGGGCGAACTGGAATAGAAAAAGTTGGACTGTTGAGCTTGCGTAAATTTATTTTTTCAACAGCTCTTGCATAACCAAAATCGGTTCTTAAATTCGTCTTAATCATGCGCCTCCAACACGTCAATATTACCAACCTAATGACTTGCCCCAAACAGGGTGAGAATGGGCTGCAATTGGCAAAGAGGAAGAACAAGGCATGATGCCAAAACTTCTCTAGAAACCTTTAAAAGCCCGAATCCGCCAGGATATCGGGCTTTTTTTTCGCCTACTCACTATGTTTGCCAAGCACCCCCACGCGCACGCCACCGGCCAGGACCAATTGGTTTGGAAAATCTTATTTGACCGTCAGACAGCGCTGCTGCACCGGCGGGCTGCGCCTGCCTTCAGCCAGGGGTTGGCCCGGCTCGGGTTGCGGCGCGAAGCCATCCCGGACATCGGGGAGCTCAGCGCCACGGTTTTTGCGGAAACGGGCTGGCAGTTGGAGCCGGTAGGCCGCCCGTTTGAGCCGGCGGCGTTTTTTGAGTTCCTGGCCGAGCGCCGGTTCCCGATTGTGACCCGCATCCGGCCCATGCACGCGTTCGATTTCAGCCCGCAGCCGGACTTGTTCCACGATTTGTTCGGGCACGTACCCATGCTGTTGGACGAAGGCTTGGCCGATTTTCTGCACATGTTGGGGCAGGCGTACCGGGCGCAGCCCGTGGGCTCGCCGGCCCGCGAGCAGCTGTGGGCCCTGTATTTCTTCACGGCCGAGTTTGGTTTGGTGCAGCACGAGGGCCAGCCGCGCTTGTACGGCGCGGGCTTGTTGTCCTCGGCCGGGGAAATCCACCACTGCGTGAACGAGAACACGCCCCGCGTAATTTTCGATTTGGCCACGGTGCTGCGCACTCCCGTTACGGGCGAGCGGTATCAGCAGCAATATTTCGTGCTGCCCGCCTGGGAACAGCTCACCGAATGCGTGGCCGAGTTGGCCGGCATGTTCGTCACGGTTTAGGGCGCGCTGGAATGCATGCGGCCGCAGACCGCAGTGGGTTGTAGCTTAGCGCCGTGCTGTTCGAATTCAGAGCCCAAAGTGCGTTGTTGCTGCCCTTCGTGGTGCCTGGTTTGGTGCTGGCTATCCATTTGGCGGTGCGGGCGGTGCGCAGCAGCACCTGGGCCGATGGCCTGCTGGGTTTGCTGCTGCTGCTCAATGTATTGCCCGTAGCGCAGTGGATGCTGGGCTTTGCCGGCTGGTACGACAGCCACGACGCGCATTCGACGGCAATGTTCTACGTGCCGTGGCGGCCCTGGCTGGCCTGGGGCCCAGTGTTCTACCTGTACTTCCGCAGCCTGACCAACCAGGAGTTTGAGATGCGGCGCCACTGGTGGCACCTAGTGCCGTGGCTGCTGTATGTGGGCGCCTATGTAGCGGCCGCCGGGTACGACGTGGCCTGGCAGCACGCCGTGCTGGGGAAAGCCATGCCGTACCACTTTGGCACCAAAGGCGCGGCCGTTCAGGCATTAGAAGGAGTTGATTTGCTGCCCGATGTAATTGGCTACGCCTCCATGCTGGCCTATGGCGTAGCCACCCTGCGCCGCTATCGCCGCTACCGCCGCTACCTCGACAACAACTTCTCGGATACTACCCGGCTGCGGTTTCGCGGCTTGCGCGATTTGCTGGTAGCGGCGTTGCTGGCCCTGGTGGTCTGGTTGGGCTTTGAGGCATTGAATACCTTGGTTGGACCACTCGGGTATAACGACTCCTGGTATGCGTATCTGGCCAATGGTCTGCTGATTTACTACCTCAGTGTGGTGGGTTTGCAAGCCAACTACGCGGCGGTGGTCCCCCTGCGCTTTGAGCCCGATTCCGACGAGAGCATTCGCTCAAACTCAGTACCCGCTCTGGAAAAGCCACCCCAGGATGTCCCGGCTTTCACCCCATCTAGAGTGGGTGCAGCAGTTGCGGAAAAGTCCCCACGGCCAGCAGCGAATCTTTTAGAAGCCGCCGATTCGCAAGCGGACCAGTCTACTCCTCAAACTGAAGTCAGTTTCGCCGCCGCCCCGCTGGCGCCGGAACTGCATCCGTGGCGCGCGAAACTGCTGCGCCTGATGGACGAAGAGCAGCCGTGGCTGGAGCCGGAACTTACCTTAGCCGAGTTGGCGCTGCGCCTGCGCACCAACACCTCCTTGCTTTCGCACGTCATCAATACCGGGTGTGGGCAAAACTTCAACGATTTTGTGAACCGCTACCGGGTGGCGGAAGCCGAGCGCAAGCTGCAAGACCCCCGGCTGGCGCATTACTCCTTGGTAGGCATAGCGTTAGAATGCGGGTTTAATTCCAAGTCTACGTTCAATCGGGTGTTCAAGAAGATAACCGGCCGCACCCCCGGCGAGGTTAACAGGCCCAAATCATAAGCTGGGACGGCCCAAGCCGTAAGTTGAAGCGCGGGCCGGGGAGGGGCAGAGGACTTTTGAGGCATCAATCTCCAACCTCAAAAACCTACTCCCGTCATGAAAAACTCAACCACCTCCCTGGCCGCCTGGCGCGGCCCTGCCGCCGCTTTTGGTCTACTGGTTTTCCGCCTGCACCTAGGCGTGGTAATGGTCGAAGCAGGCCTGCCCAAGCTGGAACCGTCCGATTGGTTTACCAGTCAGGTGGCCAACCTTGGTTTTACCTGGCCTTCGCCGGAAATGTGGGCCTGGCTGGCCGCGTGGGGTGAATTCGCCGGGGGCATTCTGCTCGTAGTGGGCCTGGGCACGCGCCTGGCAGCTGCCCAACTGAGCGTTCAGTTCTTTGTTATCTCGTTTTTGTGGTACGACAAGCCGGAGTTTTTCACGGGCATGTACGTGCAACAGGAGATGTTCTGGGGCTTTGTGCTGCTGCTGGCTACGGGCGCCGGGAAATGGTCGCTGGACTATTGGTTGCGCACCCGCGTTTGGCCGCTCTCGGTTCGTAAGGCATTCTTTCGTAAGGCCACAATAGGGGCTTCGGCGGCGGTGCTTGCGGCGGTATTGT
This sequence comes from Hymenobacter jeongseonensis, assembly GCF_015694725.1. Classification (GTDB taxonomy): domain Bacteria; phylum Bacteroidota; class Bacteroidia; order Cytophagales; family Hymenobacteraceae; genus Hymenobacter; species Hymenobacter jeongseonensis. The sequence goes on from NZ_JADQDQ010000004.1 coordinate 409,043, forward strand.
TGGCTTCGCCCGCAATGGCGGGCTGCGCGTTTGGCTCAGTTCATTCCGATTTGATTATCGAGCCCGGCAAGCAGTTTGTGCTGGGCGGTGACCAGCGCGGGGCGTTCAAAGTAGTGGCCAGAAACAAGGGCAAAGTGGCCGTCGAAATTAAGGAGCGGCCACGCAATGGGGGTATTTTTGGCAAAATTACCCTGGCGCCCGGCCAGCAGGGCGTTGTTCGGTTTGCGGAGGGCTCCACGGCGGTGCTGCTCAACCCCAGCGCCTCCCAAGCCAACCTTGACTTGAAAATTACCGGCGATACAAACCTGCGCATGGCATCCGAACCGGTAGTGAGCGGAGGGGTAAAAACGAACTTGCCCCGCCTGACCGGCGCCGAGCTGTCCGATGCCTTGGCCGATTGGCAAGGCACGCTAACCTATCTGAATTACACTAGCCAGCGAACCGTCACCCTCAACACGGTGCTGCGCGGGCAGATGACCCGCCCCGACCAACTGTTGCTTCGCTTTGACTACGAAGAGCCCAACAAGACCCACGTGTTCGGCACCGATACGCTGGCCTTTTTGGCCGACGGCGCCCAGGTGCGGTGGGACGGCATCGACTATTTGGTGCAATCGAAAGAATGGCTACCGAGCCAAACCCTGCGCCTCGTGCTCGAAGGCCAGGGCCAGGACGATAACCGCGCGGCCACCATCCGCAAAACCCTGACGCTGAGTCCCCACCGATTTATTGTGAAAAAGGAGGTGCGCTTCAGCCCGGATTCTGCCTTTTTGCAGCGCAATCAGTATTCGTTTGCGCGCTGAAGACAACGATAAAGTGACTTTAGTACCCCCACCCGAGGCGGCGGTATACGAAATGAAGCAGCCACAGCGGCCCAATCAGCAAGAACTGCAGGTCCTTAAGAAAGCTTGGCTTCTTGCCTTCCACTTTGTGGCCCCAAAACTGGCCCACCCACGCCAGAGCAAAAATGAGGAGGCAAATGGCCCATAAGGGCAGCGCCGCCGCGCCCGCCACCACGCGCAGCGCCGCGGCCATAGCGGCCCACACCAGCACCATGCCCAGCGCCAGCCGGCCGCTCAACCGCACGTAATACACCAGGGCCAGCACCATCACCAACGTGCCCCAATTCAGCCAAGGACTGATATTCTGGATAGCCGCGGGCACGGGTACCGACCAGAGCAGGCCCAGCAGGGAGAACATGATGAGGGGCACGCATACCCAATGCACCAGTTTGTTGGTGGGGTTCTGGTGGCTTTCGCCGTATTCGGCAAGCAGCGAGTGGAGCAGAGCCATGGCAAAAAACGGGCGGCTGTAATGGAACGAATGTTGAACAAAGTAGCAAAAAAAGCCATCCCGATTGGGATGACTTTCTAAAAATCCGCAAAGCAAATGCGCTAGGGTTCTTCCTTGAGGTACTGCGCACCGGTTTACACCTGCACGCCTTTTAAAATAACCCGGGCAAGTTCATCAAAAAATGCACTACTCAGTTTGTTTTACTGTAGCATCCTCAAAGCCGGTATTCACGCGGGCTCGCAGCTCCGTCAGCAGGGCAAACAAGCCCACATAGGTCCGATTGAGGTAAATAAAATGGGCCGAGCCGCGGGGCTCGCGCTGCTTTTTTAGTTCGGGGTCGGCCATCAGGTCGTCGCCCAAAGCGTAGAGGCTTTGCATGTACGCCGGGTCGCCAAAATCGAAGCGGGACTGGCGGAAGGGGCGGCCCACCAGCTCCAACGACACGCGCAAGGTGCGCAGGTACAAGGTCCGCAGGGCGGCGGGGTCGGTGGGGCGCAACACCGTGGCTTGCGTAAGCAGGGCTTCAAGGCGCGATTCATCGGCGTATGCATCGGGGGCCAGCAGCGCTGTGAACAAATTCAACACATCAACGGGCACTTCTTTTACGCAGCCGAAATCGAGCACGCCGACGATGCCGCCCTCATCGGCTCGGAGTAGGAAGTTGCCGGGGTGCGGGTCGGCGTGGACTTTATGCAGCGTGTGGAGCTGGAATTGGTAAAAATCCCAGAGGGTTTGGCCCAACTGGTCGCGCACTTGCTGACTGGGGTTGGTGGCCAGGAACTCTTTCAGGTGTTGGCCGGGCAGCCAGTCCATGGTCAGGATGCGGGCGGCTGAGAGCACGGGGTAGTAAGCTGGAAATTGCAGGTGCGGCAAGTGAGCGCAGCGGGCAGCCATTTCCTGGCCGCGCCTCAGCTCCAGGGCATAATCGGTTTCTTCGAGCAGCCGTGCCTCCACTTCTTCCAGGTACGGGCGCACCTGGCTTTCGGAAAGGCCCATCACGCGCAGGGCAATGGGTTTCACCAGGTTGATATCGGATTTGATGCTGGCCGCCACGCCGGGGTATTGCACCTTCACCGCCAATTGCACGCCATTTTTGCGGGCCAAGTGCACCTGGCCGATGCTCGCCGCCTGGCGGGCTTCGGGCTCAAATTCATCAAACAAGCCAAAGGGCGACTGCCCAAACGCATCGCGAAACGCCTTCACTACCAAGGGGCCCGAGAGGGGCGGCGTTTGGTATTGGGCTTTGGCAAACTGGTCGGCGTAGGCAGTGGGCAGGAGGTTTTTCTCCATTGCCATCATCTGGGCCACCTTCAGCACCGAGCCTTTCATCTCGCTCAGGGCGCCGTATAGCTCCGCGGCGTTGGCGGCGTGCAGGTCTTCGGTGGTCGATTCGGCGCCCACGGCCCGCTTGGCGTAGTGCTTCACGTAGTTGGCGCCGACACTAATGCCGGTTTTTGCGAAGCGGGCAGCGCGGGCCACTTTGGTGGTGGGCAGCGAGGTTTGGGGTTCGTCCATGAATGCAGATAACCGTTAGCGCCGCACCAAAAAGCGCACGAAATCGAAGGCCGAATCCAGGGTGTTGCGGCCCACCAAGTCGAAGCTCAGGGTCACGGCTTTTTCCACGGCGGCGTCGGTACGCTCAAAATTTACGGTGTCGTCTTTGGCAAAAAAGCCCAACACGAACAGCACCTGCTGCCAGAAGAAACGGGGGTAGCCTTCCTGCACCAGCGGCCGGTTGGCGATTTCGCCGCTCACCCGTCCGTCGGCGAGGAGGTCGGCCACAAATATTTCAAAGTCCTGACGGAAATCATCAAGCACGCGCGGCGAAAGCGCCGGCACCCGGTGCAATGAGCGCCGCAGGCTCATGAGGGCGTAAGACCGGTTTTGCTTCAGGATTTCGAGCAGCGTATAGTAGAACGCCAGCAGTTTTTCGCGGCTGCCGTAGCCTTCCCACACCGGTTCCGAAGCGGCCGTAGTGCGGGCCTGCCGCCCAAAATCCGCCCATAGTTCCCGGTCAATGGCCTCGAAATTGGGGTAGTGCGTGTAGAACTCCTGCTCGGCAATGCCTAACTGCTGCGTGAGCTTGAACACCGATTGCGGCGGGTGGCCTTCGTTGAGCACGAAGCCGAGATAAGCTTGTTTGATGCGGTCCTTTTCCATAGACTTACAACCGCTTTGGGGTACCAACGGTTCGGCTGCCGCAGTGCGGACTTTTAGCCCGCGGCAGATTACCAAGGCGCGGACTAAAAGCCCGCGCTACGACGCTGCGATGCGCGCCGCCCGAATGGCTTCCACGGCCCGGTCGCGGGCAAATTTGTGCTCGACGATGGGAGCGGGGTAGTCTCGGGTGCCCACTTCGGGCACCCAGCGCTTCACATACTTCAGCTCCGGGTCGACTTGCGCCAGTTGGTTTTCGGGGCTGTACACCCGGAACCAGGGCGCCGAAATGGCGCCGGTGCCGGCCATCCATTGCCAGTTGCCCACGTTGTTGGCCAGCTCGTAATCGAGCAGCTTATCGGCAAAATACTGCTCGCCCCAGCGCCAGTCGATGAACAAATGCTTCACCAGAAACCCCGCTACGGTCATGCGCACGCGGTTGGGCAGGTAGCCGGTGGCGTTCAATTCGCGCATGCCGGCATCCACGAGCGGGTAGCCGGTGCGGCCCTCGCACCAAGCCTGGAATTCCGCCTCGTTGTTGCGGTAGGGGACTTGCCGCATCTTGGGGTCGTAGGCTTCGGTGGCCGTGATGGGGTAGTGCCAAAGCAGCATCATGAAGAAGTCGCGCCAGATTATTTCGGCCAGCAGCTTCGGGTTCAGGGCTTTGGCCTGGCGCATCACCTGCCGCACGCTGAGCGTGCCGAAGCGCAGCTGTACCGAAATGCGGGCCGTGCCGTTTTGCAGAGCGGGCGTGTTGCGGGTGTTGTGGTAGTTGCGCACTACTTCTTCGGCGGGCAAGTCGGCAATCGGCACGTATTGCTCCAGGCGCTCGAAACCCAGGCTGGCCAGGGTGGGGCGGGAGCCCGTTTTGGCCGGGGCAAGGCGGTGCAGGTTTTCGGCCCTGAACGCTTCGCGCGAGCCGTAGGGCAGCAGCAGGTCGTCGGTAAGCTTGGCGAGGAAGCTTTTGTGGTAAGCGCCGAACACTTTGGGCACCGTGCCCGACTTGGTCAGGATTTCATCTTTGGCAAAAACCACCTGGTCTTTATAAAGCAGGAAATCGACGCCGTGCTGCCGCAGCATCTGGCCCACGGCCGCGTCGCGCTTGGTGGCGTAGGGCTCGTAGTCTTCGTTGGTGTGCACGGCGGCAATCTCCAATTCCTCAACCAACGCTTCTAGTACTTCCACGGGCTTGCCAAAGCGCGCCAGAAAGGTGCCGCCCGCCGCTTCGGTGGCCTGCGCCAACCGTTCTACCTCGTCAACAATGTAGGTGAGCCGGGCATCGGCCTTGGCGGGCAGGTAATCCAGAATGTCCTGGTCGTAGATAAAAAGCGGCACCACCGGCAGCTCGCTGGCCAGCGCCGCCGCCAGCCCGGCATTGTCGTGCAGGCGCAAGTCGCGCCGGTGCCAGAAGAGGCAAATTTTCATGATGGTAGCTACTTCAGTTTGCCCATGCCGCCGTCTACGGCCAGCACTTGGCCGGTCACGAAGGCACTGTGGTCCGACAGCAGAAACGACGCCATGTAGGCCAAATCCTGGGGCTGGCCGATGCGCTGCAACGGGTGCCGCTTGCCGCCGGCCTCTACCTTCTCGGGGGTATTAAGCAGCGCAGCAGCCAGCGGCGTGTTGGTGAGCGACGGCGCAATGCAATTCACGCGCACGCCGCTGGGCGCATATTCTGCTGCCAGGGCCCGCGTGAGGCCTTCCACTGCCGCCTTGGCCGTGGCAATGCTGGTGTGGAAACTCATGCCCGTATCGGCCGCCACGGTGCTGAATAGCACCACCGACGCCCCGCCTTCCGCCTTTTTCAGGCGCTTGATGGTGGCCTGCAACACCCGCACTGCGCCCAATACGTTAAGGTCAAAATCAGCCTGGAAATCCTCGGTAGGAATGCGCTCAAACGGCCGCAGCTTGATGCTGCCGGGGAAATAGGCCACGCCGTGCAACACCTCGGGCAGGCCATCGAACGCGGCGCCCACGGGCTGCGTGGCATCGTAGGCTACGTGCGTGGTGCCCAATTCCTCCAGTTCCGGAGAAAGGTGCCGCGACGCGGTGAACAGGTTGACCTGCAGCTTGCTGAGTAGCTGCGCCGTGGCCAAGCCAATGCCGGAAGATGCGCCAATGAGGAGGATGTTTTTGTCAGTGAAATCCATGGGCAGGAAGCTAAGCGGTAAGAATGCTTTGCTAACCCCAACTCCGTCCGCTTGTTTTACCCGTCCGTGTTGTTTTAGAAATGCTGAGGGCTTACTAGTTGACTATTACATCGAAGTGCCCATCGGTGAGAACCACCAACTGGCCGGTTGTTGTATCGGCTACTGTACAGCCGAAGGTGCCGCGCAACTGCCGGGTTGTAGGGTTCCACTCCGTGACCTCGACGGTGGCCGCGGTGGTAGGATAGAAGGTTTGCGGCGGAGTTTGGTTGTTGCGGCTTTTTGTCGGAATAGTTTCTTGGTAGTAGCTATAGGGCGAAGCAATGAAATAGGTGCCTACGCCCTGAAAGTCGGGCAGCGCCAGATGCAGCTCGTGGCGCGTCTGGCCGCCCACGGCTTCATTCTGGCTGTCGCGGGCCCGGATTATTAACTCATTGCTTCCAATAAGATTTCCTGCTACAGGACGGTTGTCCCCGAAGAGGGAAGTTAAGAAGGTACCCAAACTGGAGTCGTTGTGGGCCACCACGGGCACGCCGTTGGATCGGTACACCAACGTGTTGCCGTCGCTGACCCGGCCGGTGGGCAGTTCCGGCTCGACCTCGGTAGTGGTGAGTGAGCAACCCGCTGCAATACGAAGTATCAGCGCCATAGCAAGCCAACTAAAAAGCGTGCGGAAACGAGCGTAGAATACAGGCATTGGATAGGGAATAGGGGAATGAAAAACAAGCCGCGGGCGCCTATAAAGCCGGGACGATGCTGCGCCCGAACTGGCCACTCCAGAGCGTGAATAGCAAGCAAAATACCGATTGTTCCGGGTTGAGATTTGCTTGGAAAGTTACCCCAAAACTCGGCTTGAATTTGGGGGCCGGGAATAGAATCCCGGCTTCCAAGGGCAAGCCGATGGCTTGGTAGCGACGGTAGGCATAATAATGGGTGTCGCCACCGATGAGGGCGTTGCCGCGCAACGTGTAGCGGTACTCCCCGAGCTGTCGGCCGGTTACGTAGCCCACGCCGGCCCCTGCATACAGCAGGGTGCCGCTAAGCGGCATGCTGTAGCCAGCCAACGCCGCTACTTCGGTTTGCCGCGAGCGGGTGTTAAACTGCCGAAACAGGCCAGTTGAGCCGGGGCCGGAATCGGGCCGCCACCATTTGTAGCGGGTGCGCCCCAGCAGTAAAAAATGATTGGAAAGGTAACCGCCGTGGATTTCTATCCCGTTTCCGATGCCCACGCCACCGTCCCAAATACCCGAAAGGGGAGTGGCCGCAGGGGCAGGCGAGGCGGGTTGCGCCCGTGCAGCTTGGCTGAAAAACAGCCCAATAAGTAAGAAGCAGTAGCGCTTCATTGAGGTAGAAGTAAAGTGGAGCTGGCAGGGTTAAATATAGAGGGTTTTAGAATTGATAGGCCCTTATTTGGTAGTGCTGAAGACCGCAAACGATTGTGGAAAGGCGTTTCCGCAGCCTTTGGCGTAGTTTCGCCGTATGCGCGGCTATCCCACAACACTTTCTATGAACATAACCAAACTCCTTGTTGCCAACCGGGGCGAAATTGCCATTCGCGTAATGCGAGCGGCTACTGAGCTGAACATCCCCACCGTTGCCGTGTATACCTACGAGGACCGGTACTCGCTGCACCGCTACAAAGCCGACGAGGCTTATCAGATTGGCCGCGACGACGAGCCCCTGAAGCCCTACCTCGACATCGAAGGACTGATTCGCATCGCCAAGGCCAACGGGGCCAACGCCATTCACCCCGGCTACGGCTTCCTGAGCGAAAACGCCACGCTCTCGCGCCGCTGCGCCGAAGAAGGCATTGTGTTCGTGGGCCCGCGGCCCGAAGTCATGGAAGCCCTCGGCGACAAGGTGCGCGCCAAGCAAGTGGCCCAGCAGTGCCAGGTGCCCCAGATTGAAAGCAGCGAGGCCGACTTGGTGGACTTCGAAACCGCCAAAACCGAAGCCAACCGCATTGGCTACCCCGTGATGCTGAAGGCGGCCAGCGGCGGCGGCGGCCGCGGCATGCGCATCATCCGCGACGACGACCAACTGGAAAAAGGCTTTTTTGAAGCCCGCAATGAAGCCCTGAACGCTTTTGGGGACGACACCGTGTTTCTGGAAAAGTACGTGGAGCGCCCCAAGCACATCGAAGTGCAACTCGTGGGCGACCAGCACGGCAACCTCGTGCACCTCTACGAACGCGACTGCTCGGTGCAGCGCCGCTTCCAGAAAGTGGTGGAAGTGGCCCCGGCCATGAACCTGCCCGACCACCAGCGCCACCTCCTCTATGAGTACGCCCTGCGCATTGGCCGGGCCGTGGGCTACGACAACGTGGGCACCGTGGAATTCCTGGTAAATCCCGAGCAGGACCGGATTTACTTCATTGAGGTGAACCCCCGCATCCAGGTCGAGCATACCGTGACGGAGATGATTACGGGCGTGGATTTGATAAAAACCCAGATTTACATTGCCGCCGGCTACAACCTGAAAGACCCAGAAATTGGGCTGGGGCCGGACGTTAAGCCTCTGCGGGCCGGCTTCGCCATTCAGTGCCGCGTTACTACCGAAGACCCCGAAAATGACTTCAAGCCCGATTACGGGACCATTGTGGCCTACCGGGCGGCCGGCGGTTTCGGCATCCGGCTCGACGAAGGCTCGGTGTACCAAGGCGTGGTGGTGTCGCCATTCTTCGACTCGATGCTGGTGAAGGTGTCGGCCCACGCGCCCACATTGCAGGGCGCGGCCCAGAAAATGCTCCGCAGCCTCGACGAGTTCCGGGTGCGCGGCGTGCAAACCAATATTCAATTCCTGAAGAATATTATTGGCAATCAGGACTTTCAGTCTGGTCAGGCCAACGTCGATTTCATAAAGGATACGCCGTCGCTGTTCAAATTCGAAACCCGACAGGACCGCGCCACGCGCATGCTCGGCTTCATCGGCGACGTGGTGGTGAACGGTAATCCCGATGTGAAAAACCTGCTCGACCCGCGTCACAACCCGCGCCGGCCCATTCTTCCACATTCTGACCACACGGCTCCGGCGCCCGGCACCAAGCAAAAGCTGCACGAGTTGGGCCCGGAAGGCTTCTCGAAATGGCTGCGCGACGAGCCGCTGATACATTTCACTGACACGACCCTGCGCGACGCCCACCAAAGCTTGCTGGCCACCCGCATGCGCACCTGGGACATGCTGAAAGTGGCCGGCGCCTATGCCCAGCAGCATCCCCAAACGTTCAGCCTCGAGGTGTGGGGCGGCGCTACCTTCGACGTGGCGTTGCGCTTCCTGCACGAAGACCCGTGGGAGCGGCTAGCCAAGCTGCGCGAAGCCATTCCAAATATCCTGCTGCAAATGCTCATTCGCGGGGCCAACGGCGTGGGCTACAAGGCCTACCCCGATAACCTCACCGAACGATTTGTGGAGCAGGCCGCCGAAACCGGCGTGGACATTTTCCGCATTTTCGACTCGCTGAACTGGCTCAAGGGAATGGAGGCCTGCATCGGCTTTGTGCGCAACAAAACCGACCGGCTGGCCGAAGCCTGCATCTGCTACACCGGCGACATTCTCGACCCCAGCCGCACCAAATACACCCTCGACTACTACCTGAAGCTGGCCAAGCAGCTCGAAGATGCCGGCGCGCACATCCTCTGCATCAAGGACATGGCCGGCCTGCTGAAGCCGTATGCCGCCACGGAGCTGATTGCTGGCCTGCGCGACACCGTGAAGCTGCCCATTCACCTGCACACCCACGACACGTCGTCGTTGCAGGCAGCCACCTACATGAAAGCCGTGGAAGCCGGCGTCAACGTCATCGACGTGGCGCTGGGCTCGCTTTCCGGGCTCACCTCGCAGCCCAATTTCAACTCGGTGGTGGAAATGCTGCGCCACACGCCGCGCCACCGCGAATTCAACCAACAGTCGCTCAACGAATTCAGCAACTACTGGGAGGCCGTGCGCGAAATGTACTACCCCTTCGAGTCGGGCCTGAAAGCGGGTACGTCGGAAGTGTTTCAGCACGAGATTCCGGGTGGGCAGTATTCCAACCTGCGTCCGCAGGCCTCGTCGCTGGGCTTGCTCGATAAGTTTGAGGAAGTGAAGCAGCGCTTTGCCGACGTGAACGACATGTTCGGTGACATTGTGAAGGTGACGCCCAGCAGCAAGGTGGTTGGCGACATGGCCCTTTTTATGGTTTCCAATGGCCTTACGCCCGCCGATGTCATGGAAAAAGGCGAAACCCTGAACTTCCCCGAATCGGTGCGCGAGCTGTTCCGCGGCGATATTGGCCAGCCCGAAGGCGGCTGGCCCGCCGAGCTGCAGAAGCTGATTCTGAAGAACGAAGCCCCCTTTACGGACCGGCCCAACGAGCATCTGGCGCCCATCGATTTCAAGAAGGAGTGGAAAGGCTTCCAGGTGAAATTTCCCGGCGCGAAATTCACCGATATGCTCTCCTCGCTACTCTATCCCAAGGTGTTCGAGGAATATTGGGCGCACCGCCTCAAGTTCGGCGATGTGAGCAAGGCCCCGACTTCGGTGTTCTTCTACGGCCTCAAACCGGGCGAAGAAACCATCATCGAAATTGCCAAAGGCAAGTCGGTTATCGTGCGCCTCGAATCGGTGGGCACGCTGAACGAGGAGGGCTGCCGCACCATCTTCTTCACCCTCAACGGCCAAACCCGCAACCTGCAAGTGCGTGACCAGTCGGTGGCCATTACCAAAATCAGCAACGCCAAAGCCGACAAGGGGAACCCGCGCCAAATAGGCGCCCCGCTGCAAGGCATGCTGAGCAAGGTACTGGTGAAGCCCGGGCAGAAAGCCACCAAAAACACCCCGCTTTTCGTCATCGAAGCCATGAAAATGGAAACCACCATCACCGCCCCCAAGGACGTGGTGGTCGACAGCATCACCCTGGCCGAAGGCAGCCGCGTTGCGGCCGACGACTTGGTGCTAACCCTGGCCTAAAACTCAAGCCCAAACAAGGATAAAGAAGCGAGTCCCGTTCCTACCTGAAGAGGTAGGAACGGGACTCGCTTCTTTATCCTTGTTTGGGTGGCTATTGGCCTACCTTGAAGACCATGCCGGCGCCCACTATACCGGTGCCGCTGGCCGTGCCGCCCAGTACGCGCCCGGCATTCACGTCGAACCGCACCATGGGCAGGGGCCGCCAATAGAGGCCGGCAGTGGTGCCGGTATTCAGGGTGCCGCGGCCGCTGCCGTAGGCTTCAACGAAGAAGCCGGTTTTGTCGCCTATCGCGCCGTTTAACGCCAGCGAGCCCAGGAACTGGCCTTTGGAAATGTCGGCTACCGTCAGGCCCGGCTGGCTGAAACCAAAGTTGGCTTCGAGGCCGTAGCGCTGGCCTATTTGCTGGCTGACGAGCAACCGGCCACTGGGGGCCAGACCTTTCACGGCCAATTCCTTGTCGCCAGTGCTCGGCATCGGCGATTCGACCAAGAGGGCTATTTGCGTGCGGGTGTCGTAATTGGGCGAAATCATGAACTTGGAGCCCAGTACCACCGGGGCCCAGCCCGAGCGCACCTGCATGGTGCCCGATTCGGTGTCCCGCTGCAGGTAGCGGTTGAAATAAGGCTGGGTAACGCGCAACTCCATGCTGTTGAAAAAGCCGACGCGGAGCGTGGCGCCGCTGCTTGCCAAACTTTCTCCCGACTTTGGTGTCAAACGTTGCGTACCCGCTTCCAACTGAAAGCGCCCGGACCGCAGCACCTGCGCGGTGATGGTTTGCCCGGGACGGTCGGCGCGAATGTTTCGCACGAAAGGGGCATCAACGTTGGGGTTGTTTTCTTCCGGCGTGTTCTGGGCCAGGGTGAGGCCGGGGACGCTCAGGAGAGCACCGACGGCCAACAGAGTGGTCTTTCGCATATACCCCAGACCCGTGCCGCTACGGCATGGTTCATAATAAGTTGTATTTTGGCGTAAGTTCTTGGAAAAATAGTGGAGAGATGGCTAAAAATACTACATTAAATCGGTTTAGCTCAACCATTCGTACAATTAACCCGACTATGAAAAAGCTGCCTTTTCTCTCGTTTCTCACCGTCTTTTTTGTGTCTGTCCTCCGCGTGCTCGCCCAACCAACCATCCCGATTTACACGGGCACGGTGCCCAATTCCATCCCCAGTAAGGTGCAGGAAACCAGCATTACCCTCGAAATCGGGGGCGTGCGCATTGCCAATGTGGTGCAGCCCAACCTCACCGTTTTTGTGCCGGCTCCGGGCACCGCCAATGGCACGGCCGTGGTTATTTGCCCGGGCGGCGGCTACGCCCGCTTGGCCATCGACATCGAAGGCTATGACGTGGCCAAGCGGCTGAACGAGATGGGGGTGACGGCCTTTGTGCTCAAATACCGGTTGCCCAACGACGAAAGCCAGCCCGACAAAGCCATTGCCCCGCTGCTCGATGTGCAGCAGGCCCTGCGCGTGGTGCGCCAGCAAGCCCCGAAGTACAAGCTGAACCCCGAGCGCATCGGCCTGATGGGCTTCTCGGCCGGCGGCCACTTGGCGGCATCGGCGGGCACCCGGTTTGCTCGCCCGGTGGGTGCCAATCAGGGCGCGGTGTCCGTGCGGCCGGCCTTTTTGGTGTTACTCTACCCGGTTATCAGCTTCAGTGATAGCCTCAAGCACCAGGGCTCTCGCGAAAATTTATTGGGTGCTGCCCCGTCGGCGGAGCTGGTGCGGCAATATTCCAACGAGAATCAGGTGACGGCCCAAACCCCGCCCACGTTCTTGGTGCATGCCCAAAACGATGACGTCGTGCCCGTGCAAAACAGCCTCGTGTTTTACCAAGCCTGCCTGCGCCACCTCGTACCCGTCGAAATGCACCTTTACCCACAGGGAGGCCACGGGTTTGGGCTGAACAACAAAACCACCAAAGACGACTGGACCGAGCGCCTGAAAAACTGGCTCGATGCCAACGGCTGGCTGGTCAGGTAGGTAGCCATACAATGAGACTGCAGAGCTTTCGGAACAAAGCGGGCCTTATTGGGCAATAGCATCATCCCATAAAAGCCGCCCTAATGATGCCGAGCTTATGTTTGTGCATCCAATTGCCCCCTGTCCAAAATGCGGCTTTGGTCCGTAACGGAACGCTTCACCACACGCTACAACTTCCCTCTATGAAACGCTGCCTGCTCACCATCTCGTTGGCCTTAGCCACCCTCGGAGCCTCGGCCCAGAACCGCAAAGCGGCCAAACGGGCGGCCCGCGTCCAGGTATCGGCCGTGACGGTGGCGCGGGTGCTGACGACTCTGGCGGCGGACGACATGCAGGGCCGGGGCACCGGCCAACCCGGCGGCTTGAAGGCGGCCCAGTTCCTGGCCAGTGAGTTCCAGCGTATCGGGCTGCAGCCACTGCCGGGTGCTACAGGCTTCGAGCAGGTATTTCCCGTGTACGAATCACCGGTGACGGCCCTGAGTGCGACGCTGAACGGGGCAGTGGTACCGGCCGATAAACTGTTGCTTTTCTCCAACCAGCCCACGCTGGAATGGACAAATCAAACCCCCGCCATTGAAGTGCTAACCATTGGCCCTGAAGAGAAGCCGATGCAATTTGTTGGGCGCATCATGCGGCCCAGCCAGAACCTAGTGGTGCTGCTGGACCCGGCGCACGCAGATGTTTTCAAGCGTTTGCAGAATGCCAATCGTCAGCCTCGCCTGCGTACTACCGAGGCCGGCAATGCGTATTCGTCGGTTTTGGTGATGACTTCTGCGGATAGTAAAACGGCAAAAAATACCACGAATACTACGTTTGCCGTGCAGGGCAAAACTCAGCAACGCGTGGTGGAACTGCGCAACGTGGTGGGCGTGCTGCCCGGCCAGGATTCGGCCCGCATACGGGAAAAGGTGGTGTTCTCGGGCCATTACGACCATTTGGGTGTTATCAAACCCAATGTGGCCGGCGATTCCATTGCCAATGGCGCCGACGACGATGCCAGCGGCACCACCGCCGTGGTGGCGCTGGCCGAGTACTTTAAACAGCGCAGCGACAACGCCCGCCCGCTCATCTTCACCGCCTTGGCGGCCGAAGAAGTAGGGGGATTCGGGGCCCGGCATTTTTCGCAGCAGCTCGACCCCAACCAGGTGGTGGCCATGTTCAACATAGAAATGATAGGCAAACTGGCCAAATTCGGACCCAATACGGCCTTCATCACCGGCTTCGAGAAATCGGATTTTGGCCCCTTGCTGCAAGCCAATTTGGCGGGCAGCAAATTCCGGTTTGAGCCCGACCCATACCCCACCCAAAACCTGTTCTACCGCTCCGACAACGCCACGCTGGCCAAGCTCGGCGTGCCGGCCCACACCATCAGCAGCGACCAGATTCCGGACGACAAGCTCTACCATTCGGTGGACGACGAAGTTGAAAGCCTGAATCTGCCCAATATGACGGCCATTATCCAGGCCATTGCCCAGAGTGCCAGCGGCATTGTGGCGGGCAAGCAGACGCCCACTCGCATCGCGCCCGAGCCAGCGGTCACAAAGTAGGAATTACTTCCGCGCGAGCGAAACAGCGTGGCCCACCTGCTCTAACTCGTCTTTGATTTCGCGGAACAAGGGCCGGGCCGAAACGTCAGGGTGCGCGCAGCGCTGCCGTAAGCGATGCAGTGCCTCAACGGCCGCCTGGGTGGTTGGGGCCTCGTGGCAGTGCGCCAGCAGCTCTTCCAAAAGACATGAAAAAGCCCGTGCTTCCAGTTGCTGCAATGCGTGGCTGGTTGTGATGTCATGCGGCGAGAAGAAGCTGGCGGCCCCAAAATCGCCCAACAGGGCCTCGCCCGCTGCCGTCGTCAGGACGTTGTGCGCGTACAAGTCGCCGTGCAAAATGCCCCGTTCGTGGAGATGTTGGGTGGCCGCCGCAATGCCTCCGGCAATGCATAGCACCATTGCCAGGGTAAAGGAGGCGCCGGCCGCGTACACATCCCGCGTGCAAGTGGCTAGGCTCGGGGGGCCGGCCAGGTTGCCAAAAGCCGGGCTGATTAATTCCATAACCAGGCCTTGTGCCTGAGCGGGATGTTGGCTCACTTGGCCCGCCACGCCAATTAAGTTAGGGTGAGCGCCCGCGCCGATGCAGGCCGCCATTTCGCTTTGCGGCAGCCCGTCGCTGGTCAGGGCGCCTTTAAATAATTTGACGGCCACGGCTTTGGGCAGCCCTTCGTTTTGGTGCCAGCGCGCTTGGTAAATCACGCCCGAGGCCCCTTCGCCCAGCTGGTGCTCCACCGCAAGCTCTTTCCACGGGATGATGCCAATCGACTGATTTTCAGAAATGCCGAAGTCGGTCAGCGCGTAAAACGGATTACCCGCATAGGCCAGCCAGGCCAACTTGGGCATGGCCAGAAGCCACTTCGGCAGTTCCGTGAGCTGGTTGGCCGCAATGCGCAGCAGTTCCAGGTTGGTGCACCGGGCCAGCGTTGCAGGAAGTTCTGTGAGTTGGTTGCCGGCCAGCATTAGCTTTTGCAGCGTCTGGCAGTTGCCGATTTCCGGAGGCAAGGCCTCTAATTGATTGTCGGTGAGGATGAGCCAGCGCAGGGCGGGGGTGAGGGCGGCGCCGGGTAGGGTGCGTATCCGATTGGCTTTGAAGCCGACCATGCTCAGTTGCGGGCACTGGCCCAGCACGGCGGGCACTTCGGTGAAATCATTGTCGGAACAGAAAATGATACGCAGCCGGTGCAGACGGCCCAGGTCATCGGGCAAAGAGGAGAGGGCGTTGCCCGAAAGGTTGAGGACTTCGAGCGTATCGGCCAAGTCGAATATTTCCTGGGGAAATTCCGTGAGGCCCGCCGATAAATTAAGCTGTTTGAGGCCGGCGAGCTGCCCGGTGCGCAGTTGGTCGAGGGTGTGCATGGTGGCAAAGGTCGGCCGGGTGGGCGGCATCAAGAACTAAATAGCTCTTCGTGCAGCACATTGCGAAGCATGACGGGCTATTGGTTTACCGCCTAATAGCTATTCTTGCGGAATCCCCAGTTCCGCAGACGGCTTGCAACCCCTTGCGCAACTCCTGCCTTGGCGGCGTTTCTCTGGCCTACTGATTTGCTGACCTTGCCGGCCAAGCCAACGGCCTAGCGCAGCAGGGTGAGAAACTAAGAAACAGCTAACTCAAGGCGTTTCTTCTTTTGACTTGTGCTGTAAAGAATGCCGGCAATTAACCCGATGAGTCCACCAGCATAGCTGAAATTATGCATGGAGCCTACTGTAATAAAATCTTTAAAGTTTATTATGTTCTCAGGAATAAACCAATTGTCAAATGATTTTATGGGGTTGTTTGCCAGAAACAGACGCCCGTAAATAAGGCCAATGATTCCGGTTGCGAAGGCTATAATCATTGTAATCAAGAAAGCGCGCAGCGTTACGATGAGCATTATTCCCCAACTGCTATGAGCCAGCCCAACTAAGCCCAAAATGAATCCGATTGGTGCGCCCATCCACCAAGTAGCTAAGAAGCCCACTGCCGCTACCCAGATTCTTGGATTTGAAATATGTGCTTCCGGCCCTTCATCAACTAATTCAAATTGAATGAATTTAAACTTGGTAAAGTATTCTGGCGAAATTGTATACGTCAGTTGGTCGTGTAATGCCCCATAAGTACCGCCAATTAGTGATGCGGCAACTACAATTGAAATGAGCGCGAGAAATTTCTTCATTAATCAATTAAATATATTTCCTCATACCTCCACCACTTCCCCCGTGCCGAAATAATAAATAAGCCCGCGTACTTCCGCGTACCCCAATTGCTCGAATAGGGTGGCGTAGTTCCGCAGCAAGCGCTGGTGTTTCTCTTGCGGCGGGGGAAGTCGGAAATCCATCAGTGTGACCCGGCCGCCCAGGCGGTGGTGTTCTTCGAGGGAGGGGGCGAGCACCACGCGGTCGGGCTTGTAGTCGCGCAGCTTCACGCCGCCCACCAAGATTTCGCGCTCCGTTTCCACGCTCAGGTTCGGGGCGAAGTAGGGGGCCAGGCGCGGGTCGCGCACCAGCGTTTCGAGGCTGGCTACTAACTCTGGCCGCTCGCGGGCACTGAGGATGCCCTCGGCCACGAGCTGGCTGGCAACCCGGCCTACATCAGCGGCCGTGAGCAGGCGGCGCAGGGCAAAGTGCAGCTTGCGGTTCCACTCGCCCTGGGCCTGCTGCTCGTCAAAATCGAAGAGGGCGGTGGCGTGGCGGCGCAGTTTCAGGCGGTCTTCCCAAGGCGCCGATTCCAGGTTGGTGAGCAGGAAGGCGGGCGCCGATTGCTGGGCGGCGCGCTGCAGTGCGGGCGTGCCTGCCGACAGAATATAGGAAACCTGGTCTTCCTGCCAGTGGCCACTATCGACAAGGTAGCCGTGGAGCAAATCCGATACATTGCGGGCCGCCGCGAGCAGTGCGATTTCTTCGCCGGGCTTCGTGCTTTTCTTGTCTTCGGGCCGCTTGCTGATGACGTAGAGGCGATGCCGGGGCCGGGTGAAGGCCACGTACAGCGTATTCAGCCCCTCGAGGAAGGTTTTCTCGCGTTCCTCGTCGTACTGCGCGCCCAGCGCCGTTTGCTGAATGCCTTTGTTGAGGCTCACCACCGCCACGTCGGGCATCCGCTCCATCGGTTTCTGGTCTGCTGCCAGGTGTCCCCAGAGCAGGGTGCCCCGGTGCGGTTCGAGGCTCCAGTCGGCGAATGGCACGATGACCACGCCGTACGCCAGCCCTTTGGCTTTGTGCACCGTGGTAATGGTGATGGCCTCGCGGCCGCCCGGCGCGTTGATGCTGATGCGGCCCTTGCGCTCCTCCCAATGCGCAAGGAAATTGCCCAGGTTGTTGCCAAATTTCAGGCTGTATTCCAGCGTTAAATCGAGGAAGCGAAACAGGTAGTCACTCTCCCCGTTGCGCCCTAGTAAGCCAAATAAATTCAGCAGGCGCTCGGCCAGCTCGTAAAGGCCCAGGTTGCCGGTTTCGGCTTCCTGCACGTCGTAGCCCAGGTCGCGCAGCTCGTCGAAAAATGAGGTGCCGCCCGCTGCATTCGCCACCGCGGCAATGTGTCGGGCCCGGGCCGGCGTAGGAGCCTGCCCGCGCACCACCTTGTCCACCAGCAGCAGGGCTTCGGCGCGCGCCAACGTGTTGGCGGGCTGGTGCAGCACCCGCAGAATGCCCACCAGCAGGTTCACTACCTCGGCAAATTCCAGCGCCAGCGAATCGGCCGAGATAATGGCGTAGCCCCGCTCTTTTAGGAACTTGGCAACGATTTTACTGGCGTAGCGCGTGCGGCACAGCACCGCGATGTCGGTCAGGGCGTAGCCGTCGCGCAGCGCCTGCTCCACCAGTTGCAGCGTCAGGTAGCAGGTGCTCTCATCGTAGCTCAGTAGCGCCCCGGGCGCATGGCCCGGAAGGGGCGTAGTGATGTAGGTACCGGCGGCAGGGTCGTAAAGCAGGGCAGGGGCGTCCTTCTGAGTGAAAAGGAGCTCGACGTGGCCCTGCTGGTCGGCCCGCTGCGATTCGGGCACCTGCTGCCCAAAATGCGCGTCGTAAATTCCGGTCACCAGCCCCAGTGCCGCGTGCCGCTCGCTTACTGATTTGAAAAACGAGTTATTGAAGTCAATAATCTCGCGCGCCGACCGGTAATTTACCTGCAAGGCTTTCGACTCCAGCTTGCCGCGAAACGACTCGTAGCGTCCCCGCAGCAGCTCGCGCATCTCGGGTTCGCGCGCCCGCGCCGCCAACGCTTCCGTGTTGCCTTGGTGCAGCCTCAGAATCTGCTCCATCTCGCCCCCGCGCCAGCGATAGATGGCCTGTTTGGCATCGCCCACCGCCAAGCTGCTGTGCCCCTTGGCCAGCGTGTTTTCCACCAGTGGCAGCAGGTTATTCCATTGCAAAACGGACGTGTCCTGAAATTCGTCAATCAGAATGTGTTCGTATTTCTCACCCAGCCGCTCGTACAAAAATGGCACCGGTTCCGTGAGCACAATGGTGGCAATTCGGCGGTTGAATTCTGAGATTAAAACAACGTTACGCTCCCGGCTTATTTGCTCTACTATTTTATTTAATTCACTCAGCAGCGAGGCGTGAAATAAATACGGTTGCATTGCCGCCAGTAATAGATAATTGGGCAAATAATCAGCGCGCAGTTTATCCAGCGTTGCCACCAGCGCCGTTAGCGGCTCCCGCACGGCATCCACGCGGGCTTTGTCGGCGGGCGATTTGATTTTTCCCCCGTGCCATTTGTCCTCGGCCAGGGTTTTGCGCACGTAGCTATTTGGCCCGGCATCGGCTTGTAGCAGCACCACGCCTTTCTGCACATACTGCCCAATGCCGCTTTTGCCATAATACAGGTCGTCCACGCTCACGCCTGCCTGCTCGAGAATGGCCGCGCCCACCTCCTGTGTCTGCGCAAAGGCTGCCTCAATTTCCGCCCGCTGTGCCCGGATTTCCTTATCCAGTCGCCGAAAATCGGCCAGACTCAGCTTATCCAGCTGCGCCACAGCCTCCTGTACCGTCTCATTAAATAGCACCCGGCCAAACCCGGCCAACTCCTCCGGCAGGCGGCTCCAGCTTTTGCCCTCCTCGGCCTGGCCCAGCGCGTATTCCGCCAGCGTCTGCGAGAGCAGCTTGCTGTTGGGGTCGCGGTTCACCTTGTCCAGTAGCGCGGCCACGGCGCTTTGCAGCACCGCATCCGTATCTAGCTCCACCTCAAACGTGGCCGGCAAGCCCAATTCCCGGGTAAACGCCGTCACAATCCGCTGCACGAAGGAGTCAATCGTACTCACTCCAAAATCGGCATAATGGTACAATACCAACCGAAACGTGGCCGCCGCCCGCCGCTGCACCTCTGCCGCAGATAGGCCCAGCTCGTTGGCAACTTCGGCCAGCAGCGCATCGGGTTTGCCCTCTTTAGGGTAGGCAAAATTCCGCAGCGCATCCACAATGCGGTGCTTCATTTCCCCCGCCGCATCGTTGGTAAACGTAATGGCCAGAATATGCTTGAAGTACTCAGGGGTTTCAGCCCCCAGCGCCAGCAGCAGGTATTCTTTGGTAAGTTGATACGTTTTACCGGAGCCGGCCGAAGAGGAGTAGATGCGGAAGGAGGGAGGCATGTATATTTGAGAAGGAGATTTTATAGAGCAATAAATATGGTGTAATGCTTACAATACAAAGCAGTGATACGGTTGGCAGTCTACTTACAAAACGTGCGCTATTATTGGGTGCCGTTTTCCTTGCTCTGACATTCCTGTTTCATAAGTATTCTGCAGTGCTGTTATCGTGTTATGTTGTGGCCTTTATTTTGATGTTTATCAGTGTTGCTGGTAGACGCCGTGTTACCAAGCTTAAAATTCAAGCTAAAAGGTTAGATGTTTATTTTGGGGGATTTTGGAAGACGGAAATAAAATCTTTTCAGTTGACAGAACTAAAAGGGCGTTTTTTGAACGCAAAAGCGTTTTGGGGAGAACAATATTCCATCTTGGAAATTGAGCAAAATGGCACTCCGATTTTCGCAGTCGAAACAAGGGAAGGTTTTGAGGAAGCGAAGCTTAAAACGCTTTTTTCGTTAATTAATTGGGTTGAGTAAATCAGATTCATTCTTCAGCCAACTCACCATCTCCGCCGTCACCCGCACCGGCCGGCCGCTCTTAGGGTCGAGCAGGACCCAAGTCGTTTCCGCCTCGCACAGCAGCACCCCATCACTGGCGCGGGAGAGGCGGGTGTAGCGCAGCGACGTGGCCCCGCTGGTTTCGCCCACCCAAGTGGTGGCCCGTAGTGTCTCGCCCGCGAAAGCCGATTGCAGGTAGCGAATACGGTGCTCGCGCACTACCCAGATAATCTGGTCGCGCAGCTCGGCCGGGCAGATGCTCAGCCAGTGCGCGCCGGCTACATCCTGCACCCAGCGCACGTATTCCACGTTATTGGCGTGGCCCAGCGCATCAATGGCGCTTTCCGGAACTTGAAATTCTAGTGAAAAAGCGTGCGCGGAGGCATCAGTCATACAGTATAGTAGAAAGAGGAGTAGGCAAAGGTCGGTACAGGTTGAAAAAAATAGCTATCGACTTGGTCATTTGGAATTTCTGCCTATCTTTGACGCAACCTAAGAAACCAAGCCACGGTGGCCCAAAAGCTTAGGGAAACCCACAACACAACCACCATGCCCACCGGAACGGTAAAATTCTTTAATGAGACCAAAGGCTTTGGTTTCATCAAAAACGACGAAACTGGCGAAGACATTTTCGTACACATCAGCGACCTGCAAGTAAGCTCGATTCGCGAAAACGACAAAGTTCAATTTGAAGTAGCCCAAGGCAAAAAAGGCCCGAACGCTGTAAAAGTATCGCTGGTTTAGTCCTGCTTTAGCTTTGTATTAAGAAAGCCCGCCTTTGGTGGGCTTTTTTTTGTGCCTGTTTTTTTGGGGTCTATCTGTCATCCTGAGCGGAGCGAAGGACCTTATCACCGCTGCACGAAACCATTAGGACGTGATAAGGTCCTTCGCTCCACTCAGGATGACAAACGAATCACGCGAGATGCTTCGGCTACGCTCATCGTGAGGTATGTTTTTATTATTATCTAGGTTATCCAAAATAAAAATCCTACCTTTGCACCCGCATTTGAGGACGGCCCTAAGTCCGCGCAAGCCTAAGAGAGGCATAACGCATTGGCCGCATAGTTTTTTGGTTGTTTTTCCCGCCTGATTGTGACAAGGTAGAAGGAGGGGAAACGTCGCTGAGTACGGCTGTTTTCGGAGCGAGTCTCTTATCCCTTACCTTTTTCCACATTCATGGAAGCTGAAAAAATTGTAGTTCGTTTTGACGAACTGAACCTCTCTGAGGAAGTACAACGCGCCATCACCGAGATGGGCTACGAAGAAGCTTCGGCCATTCAGGCTGCTGCTATCCCCGTATTGCTCGCCGGCAAAGACGTTATCGGCCAGGCCCAGACGGGTACCGGCAAAACCGCCGCTTTCTCCATTCCCGCCATTGATGGTGTGGACGCCGACAGCAAAGACGTACAGGTACTGGTGCTCTGCCCAACCCGCGAACTCGCGGTGCAGGTTTCGGGCGAAATCCAGAAGCTGGGCAAATACAAGCGCGGTTTGATGGTAGTTCCCATCTACGGCGGCAGCCCCTACGACCGTCAACTCCGCGCTCTGGAGCGTGGTGTTCAGATTGTTATCGGTACCCCCGGCCGCATCATGGACCACATTGAGCGTGGCACCCTGAAGCTGGAGAACACCACCAAAATCATTCTGGATGAAGCTGACGAAATGCTCGACATGGGCTTCCGCGACGACATCGAGTTCATTCTGAGCAAGATGCCGAAAGAACGCCAGACGGTGTTCTTCTCGGCCACGATGAGCAAGCCCATCATGGAGCTTACCAAGAAGTACCAGCGCGACCCGCAGGTAGTGAAGGTGAACCACCAGACCATGACGGTGACCAACATCGAGCAGAGCTACTACGAGGTGCGTGGTCCCCAGAAAAAGGACGTGCTGACCCGTTTGCTCGACATGTTCAACCTGAAGTCGACCATCGTTTTCGCCAACACCAAGCGCATGGTGGACGAAATCGTAGCTGATTTGCAAGCCAAAGGCTATTTCGCCGAAGGCCTGCACGGCGACATGGGCCAGCAGCAGCGCCAGAACACCCTCGACAAATTCCGCAAGTCGACCATCGAAGTACTGGTTGCTACCGACGTAGCCGCCCGTGGTATCGACGTAGACAACGTGGAAGCCGTAGTGAACTACGACCTGCCCGCCGACGAAGAATACTACGTACACCGCATCGGCCGCACGGGTCGCGCTGGCAAAAGTGGCAAAGCCTTCACGTTTGTGAGCGGCCGCGACATTTATAAGCTGCGCGACATCATGCGCTTTACCAAGGCCCAGATTAAACTGGAGCAGGTGCCGTCGTTTGCCGATGTATCGGAGGTGAAAACCACGTTGTTCCTGAATCAAATCAAGGAAATCATCGAGAAGGGCAACCTCGAGAAATACGTGGGCCGCGTGCAGCGCCTGCTCGACCAGAGCGAAGAAATTACCTCGCTCGACATCGCCGCAGCCCTGCTGAAGATGACGATGAAGGAGGACAAGAGTGCTCAGCAGAGCCTCGACGCCAGCAAGGCGGCCGGTACGGCCCGCCCCGGCTACACCCGCTTGTTCGTAACCATGGGCAAGAAGGACCGGATTCACCCCCGCGACATCGTGGACCTGATTTCGGAGTCGAGCAACCTGACCGGTGCCAAAGTGGGCGACATCGCCCTCTACGACAAGTTCAGCTTTGTGGAAGTACCCTCGGAGTATGCCAATGAGATTGTAGAGAAACTGGGCCGCACCAGCATCCAAGGCACGCCCGTTAGCTTCAGCATTGCCACTCCAGTGCAGGAAGGCGCAGCTAAAGAAGAAGGTTTCAGCCGGACCGGTGGTTCGGGTGGTGGTCCCGGCGGCTTCGGTGGCGACCGCGAGCGTCGTCCTTTCAGCGGCGGCGAGCGTCGTGAAGGCGGCTACGGTGGTGGTTACAAAGGCGGCAACCGCGGTGGCAGCAGCTACGGTGGTGGCGAGCGCCGCGAAGGTGGCAGCGGCTACGGCGGTGGCTACAAAGGCAACCGCGACGGCGGCGACCGCCCCAGCTACGGCAACAAGCCGGCTTACGGCAACCGCGAAGGCGGCAGCAGCTACGGCAACAAGCCCAGCTACGGCGGCAACAAAGGCAGCTACGGCGACAAGCCCAGCTATGGCAACAAGCCCAGCTACGGCACTCCTAAGGAATACGAAACGCCCCGCAAGCCCCGCAACGAAAGCTTCGACGAATAGTTATCCGATAATTGTCTGGGTTAACCAGTAGTGACTATTTAGGTGAAATTATGTTAGGTTAGAAAACAAAAAAGCCGCTCAATTTGAGCGGCTTTTTTGTTGACCTTGAATGATTAAATCGAATTACTTCGAAGAATCACGCAGGGCTTTGATGGTATTGTGAGCTTCTTGCACGCCTTGGTACTGCTTCTCAATTACCGACTTAACGGGCGTGGGCAGGTCCTGGGCTTTGAGCACAGTTTGGTACGCTTTCACGGCGTAGTCTTCGCCGCGCTCGCACTCGTTGAGTACGGCCTTATTGTCTTTGCTGGTCAGGGCCGATTTCAGGTCAATCCAAGCGCGGTGCACGGTGCCGGTTATGGAAGAAGACTCGTCGGGCTTCAGGTTCAGCTTGAACATCTGGTCCTCGATTTCGGTGATGTATTCCGAGCGCTGAGCGGCGTATTTCTTGAAGGTGTCTTTTAGACTAGAATCCTCCACGTCGGTCATGGCGTCGGCATAGCCCTTCTGGCCATCCTTGAGGGTTTCAACCAATTCGTTGAGCAGGGCTTGGGTTGCTTTGGCTTCCATTTGGAAAGGGAATAAGTAAAGTGAAAGATTTACTTAGATGTTTACTCCCTGTCTGCAGCGAAGGTTACACCTCGACCGCTAACGGGGCGGCGAGGGCGCGACCGGCGATAAAGCCGGTTGTCCAGGCCGCCTGGAAGTTGAACCCTCCCGTAATGCCATCAATGTCGAGCACTTCGCCGGCAAAATATACACCTGGGACGCGCCGGCTCTGCATCGTTTTGAGGTCAACTTCATCGAGAGAAATACCGCCGCAGGTCACGAATTCTTCCTTGTAAGTGGTTTTGCCGCGTACTGCCAGCGGCGAGCGCAACAGCAACTCCAGCAGGCGGTTCTGGGATTTAGCGGGCAAGTCACTCCACTTGGTTTCGGTGCCAATGCCGGCTTGCTCGGTCAGGTTGCGCCACAAGCGCTGGGGCAAGCCAAATTGTGGGTTGGCGGCTACCGTCTTCTTGCCGTTTTCCTGTCGGAACTGCTGTAGCCACGTTCGTAGCGTGTCTTCGGTAAAAGCGGGAATCCAATTCACCAAGGCCGTTCCTACGTAGTCAAGCTCATGAAGCCGGCGCGCTCCCCAGGCCGAGAGCTTGAGCACCGCCGGGCCGCTCACGCCCCAGTGCGTGACAAGCAAGGGGCCTTCATACTGCAGCTTTTCGCCAGCCAACACCACCCGGGCCTGGGGTACGCTCACGCCCATCAATTCGCTCAAGGGCGAATTGGGAACGTTGAAGGTGAACAACGAAGGCACCGGTTCGGCGATTGAGTGCCCAAGTTCGCGCAGCCAATCGTAGTTGGCGCTTTTGGGATTGCCGCCGGTGGCAACAAGCAAACGCGTGGCATATAGTACGCTACTAAACTGGGCCGCTCCGCTACCGCTGAGCTTCAGCTGAAACCCTCCTGTTGGCAATGGTTGAATTTCATCAACGTTGGTATTCGTGACGATGCGAACCCCGGCCTTACGAGCGGCCTCTTCCAGGGCTTTGGCAATGGTTTCGCTGGAGTCGGTGGTGGGGAATATACGGCCGTCGGCCTCGGTCTTCAGCTGCACCCCGCGTTTGGCAAACCAGGCAATGGTTTCGGTTACTCCAAACTGCTGAAAAGCGGCTTTCAGCTGCTTGTTGCCACGTGGGTAGTGGGCTACCAGTTGCGCCGGCGTCTCGCAGGCATGGGTCACGTTGCACCTTCCACCGCCCGAAATGCGGACCTTGCCGAGCAGCTTGCCCGTCTTCTCCAGTAATACAACTTGGGTTTGAGGGTTCGCTTCGGCGCAGGCAATGGCTCCAAAAAAACCAGCTGCACCGCCGCCAAGCACGGCTACAAGGGGTTGGGATGCATCAATTTTCACCAGGCAAAGGTACGGCTGCGCAATCAGGCAGATGGTAAACGAATGAGCTGCGTTCTCCTGCCGGAACGCAGCTATGCGGTTAGCAGTGCGCCAACGCTTTCAGCACGTCGTCGTGCTGGAATTGATAAGGAACCAGCTTGCGTACTGAACTGCTGTCGACAATTTTGCCGCTCACGCCTTTCTCCACCTTAAATGTGGGCGCTTCCAAATTCAAATAGTGGGCGGCGGCAGGGTAAAATTCGCGCCGAAGGGGATGCTGAGCCGCACAAACGTTGAAAGTGTGGCCCCACACATCGTGCTTGATGATGCCCGCGAGCACGCCAACGGCGTCGGTCAGGTGCAACAAGTTGACCGGGGCATTGCCGTTGGCCAACTCGCGGCGGCCTGCTAGAAAGCGGCCTGGTGCTCGGTCGGGCCCGATAAGGCCCCCCAAGCGGACCACCGTGCTTTTCCATTGCCCATAACGGGGCACAAAATGGCCCTCGGCGCGCAATACGTCCGAAGCGGCATCGCGCGTGCTCAAGGCATCGCTCTCGCGCATCATCCGAGCCTCGTCGGGGTACACGCTGGTGGAACTGACGAAAATGACGTGCTTGGTGCCAGCCGCGGCAACGGCCCGGTGCACGGGGCGCAACAGCGTGGGATAAGCCCCTGCTGAAGAAGCGCGGGGCGGCACATTCAGCACCAGCACGTCGGCCGCCTGCAACAGACGATGCAATAAAGCTTCGGAAGAAGCGCCAAAATCGGCTCCAAGTCGCAACAGATGCGGCTCGATGCCGGCCATCTCCATGGTAGCAATCTGCTCGGGCGTGGTGGTAGTGCCCAGCACGCGATGCCCGGTTGCGGCCAGCGAGTGAGCCAAGGCCATGCCCAGCCATCCGCAGCCCAGAACTAAAACAGTGGAGGATTCCGCTCCCGAAACTGTGCTCGTGGAGCCCCCGGAATTGGAACTATTCATTTCAAATAAAAGGACTTATTTGCATCAAAGTACGAAGGTGCGAAAAAAATAATTAACCCTATATTTCGTCTTGAGTATTGTTGAGTAGGCTTAGCGAGGAGCGGCTTTCAACTGCGCCCCAACAGTCTTGTACCTTCGGGTTGCGGATTGAGCCGCAAATTTCACCTCTACATCTGTTTTGCATGAACACTCCCTACACCCAACCAATGCTGCGTGACAACGCGCTGGCGGGCAAAACCATCATCGTCACCGGCGGTGGTACCGGCTTGGGCCGCGCCATGACTACTTATTTCCTGCAGCTTGGCGCCAACGTCACCATAACCAGCCGCAAGCTGGATGTGTTGGAAAAAACGGCCGAAGAGTTGCGTGCGCAAACCGGTGGAAACGTGCTGCCCATTGCCTGCGACGTGCGCAAGTACGACGAAGTGGAAGCCATGCTGGAGCGCACCATCAAGGAGTTCGGCGGGGTAGACATTTTGCTGAACAATGCAGCGGGCAACTTCATCAGCCCCACCGAACGCCTGTCGCACAAGGCGTTTGATGTCATTGTTGACATCGTGCTGCGGGGTTCTTACAACTGCACCCTGGCCGTGGGCAAACGCTGGATTGCCGATAAAAAGCCCGGCACCATCCTCAACATTGTCACGACCTACGCCTCGGTGGGCTCGGCATTCGTGGTGCCTTCGGCCGCGGCGAAAGCCGGGGTACTGGCCATGACCCGGTCCTTGGCCGTGGAATGGGCCAAGTACGGCATCCGTTCCAATGCCATTGCCCCCGGCCCGTTTCCCACGGAAGGTGCCTGGAGCCGTCTTTTCCCTGAGCCGCTAGCCAGCAAACTCGACCCCGCCGCCAACGTGCCCCTCAAGCGCGTGGGCCAATACCAAGAACTCGCCAACTTGGCGGCTTACCTGGTGTCCGATTTCTCTGCCTACGTCAATGGCGAGGTCGTAACCATCGACGGGGGCGAGTGGCTGAATGGCGCGGGTGAATTTAATAAGCTGGAAATGCTCACTCCCGGCATGTGGGACCAAATCGAAAAAACCATGCGTCGGTAATTTACTGGCTAATTCAAAATAACAATTCCTAATAAAAAGGCCGCTCACTTGAGCGGCCTTTTTATTAGGAATTGTTTGGAAGTTATTAAACCAACTAATTATTTAAATCGCAGCAACTCTACCATTCGATGGCGTAGTAATTACAACTTATACCCCTTGTAATCTTTGGAAAATTCAGCTGCCGAAATGGGTTGATTGGCAACTACGTCGGAAAACTCGAATTTTTCAAACAACCCTTTGTCATCATCTACTTGGACCATGGTAGGTAGAAACGTTTTAGGGTCGACACAAACGGTGGTACGCCGGCCGTAGGAGTTGGGCACGTGAAGCACTTTGCCTTCGGGTATTTTTTCGCCGATTGTTAAGTCATTGCGGTCAAACACCCGGTATTCGCCGCAGCCGAACCGTTCGGCGACGCTGCCAATGGTTTCGTTTTTGCCCGCCTTGTAGGTGACGTAGCGGAATTGCGGGTAACTGGAGCGGAGCACGTGGCAGGTTCGGCCCAGCAACACGGTATCGCCGGTGTACCGAAACGAGCGGCTGTAGGAGTTGTCTTGGCGCAGGCTGGTGGTGCGCAGCAGGTCGGAAATGGTGCCGAAACCTGCTTGCAGGGCCGTATGATGCTGGCTGCCTCGCATGAGCTTGCCCTTGGGGTCCAAGCTCAGGGTCACGTAGGGAAAGGTGGCCGGATACACCCAAGCGTCGCCGTTGTTCTGACCAGCCAGCCACAAAACCTCCACCCCTTTGTGGTTTTTGATGTAGATGCGAACGGGGTTGTAGGTCAGCTTCATGATGCTGCGCGCCTGGTTGATGCTGCCATCAATTCGCTCTTGCGCCTTCACGGTACACCGCAGAGTTTTGAGGTTCTCGATGGCCGCACTCATTCGCGTGGTGAGCTGCTCGGTGGTGGGCGGCGGCGTTTTGGGACCCGAAGCGGCTACCAATGCCAATGCCCCGACGGGTACTATTTTACGAAACGAGTAATAACAAGAAGTGAGAAACACAGCCATGAAATGTTGAAATCAAAGAAGGAAGCCGAAACTGCGATGCGCTGCTTCGGCGGTAGTTAGTTTAAGCTGATGTGAGGAAACCGCGAGGACGCGCTATCAAAAATAAACAGCTCATCAATTTCCACGCCATGCAGGTAATGGTAGAGCGGGAATTGCTCGACTACAGCCTGCACGGCCGCGGAATCGTCGGCGTTGATGGTGACCCAGCCCCGGCTGCGGTCGCTACTGATGGCATACACCTCTACAACTTTTTCGTTCAGCAGATGGTTGATAAAATCCCGGTGGCTGGGGATGAGGGCAATGAATTCCTCGTCGTAAGAGTCGGGCAGGCGGAGTGAAACGACAAACGTAGGCATAAGTGAAATTCAACGCAGTGGGTGCTCACACGCCCAGAAACCCCGGCGTTTTGATAAGCAGACTTAAAAAACAGGGGCGCATAATTTATAAGTTCAATTCTCAGTGGAACGAGAAAATCACTTGTAGCGCCCGCAATGCAATATAATTAGGCTTCCTGCTTCGGGACGTGAGCGTAGTGGTTGCGAAATCCTAAAAGCACGCTTGCCACGAAGCTGCCCCGGCACTGGGGCAGCTTCGTGGCAAGTAATGAATGGTATTGCACTCTGAGCAGAAGCCGGCGAGCTATTTATGAATGGCCAAGTTCCGCTACGCTAGGCTGAGTAGCATCGCCCTTTGCGGGAAGAGCTGTGCCATCGGGTACGCCGCGGGTGCCGTGTGCGCTGGTGACTAGGCCCCGGCCGGTTTCTTCCCATGCTTGATAACGGACAATTTCGCCCTGGAATTTGCTGACAAACCAGCTGATTAAGCTCAAGTCATCCAGAAAACCCAGCATGGGAATAAAATCCGGCACAAGGTCGATAGGTGAGAGGACGTAAAGCAATACGGCCAAGCCCGAAATAATTGTGCTGGTTGAGACTTCGCGGTAATCGCCGGTTATGTAGTTTTTTACCAAGCGCACCAAAGTGAAAGCAACTTCAAAAAGCTGGCGAAATTTGCTCGATTCGCTTTTCTTATCAGCCAATTTATTGGCTACTTCATTGAGGGTGGTGATGACCATGAAAGGCTTGCCCAAAAGTTTGGTAGCCCGGCCAATAAATACATTGAAAAGGACGTTTTTGGAGAGCTTGAAGCCTTTGTCGGTGAGTGAGGACATGGAATGGGGGTGAGGGATGATAGGCTTGCCTTTACGCGCAACCTCAACCGCGCGTTGTATGCAGCTAATTAAGCTGCCTACCGTTCAAACAAAGGAGTCGTGCCACCCACCCAATCCTTGTCCTTGTTGAAATCCACCCCTATCATTTCGCCCCGGCTCAGCCGGCTGAGGCCAGTGAGCAGCTGCGGTTTCGCCTCGCCTTTGGGCCAGATGTAGAGCAGGCGGATTTCGCATTTTACCAAGCCATCGGGCGATTGCACCACTGGCTCATAAGCCACTTTGCGCTGTAATAAATAATTGTGCTTGTCGGGCAAAGCAGCCAATTCTTCGGCGGTGATGTGTAGACGTACGCCGGCTCCGGCAAAGGAAAACAATGGTTTGAGAACGTAATTCTCCAAGTCTTCCGGGTACGCGGCAAGCTGGTGCAAATAATAGCTGGGCGGCACAAACGGCCCGTGTAGCAGCGGCAAGGTGTATTTGCTAATCCGAAAAAACCAATTGGGATGGCCCACCCACGTTACATCTACGTCGTCGGTTAAATTAAATTGCAAGTCTAATTCTGGATAGCGGGCCAATTCATCAAAAATAACGCGGTTATAAATGCGTTTAATTTTAATTAATTCGCCGTTTTTCTCGTAGAATAATGCGCGGCCTTGGCGCTGAACTTTGGTCAGGCAAATAGCCTCAATTCCCCAGAGCGTTTTTGATAATGCAAAGTCAATTCGCGTCTTTTGCTGCTCCGGAAATAGCTCCAACAAAATGACGTTTTCTGCCGATTCCCCGCCCAAAATAAACTGGCGCATCCGCTCCTGATAACCCTGGAAATCAAGCGTTGCCAAAAAGGGGCTGACGGTGTCCGCGATGGGGTAGTGCTGCTTGAAAACAGTGGGCAGCCAGGACTGAAATGCGTAAAGTGAGGGAAATCCCTGCATTTCAATTAGCTGCGGTTCCAGTTCGCCGGCAGCATCACGGCACACCGCAAAATCGAAAGTTAGGAATTCGGGGTGCTGGTCTTCATTGGGAACGCGCTGGTGCGCCGGGATTGAGCCTTCGGTTAATTCTTTGAAATTTGGCTGTTCAATTACTTCAATGATGCTTTCGCCGGCCGCAATTAATTTATCGCGCAGCACCGCTGGTATAAAAACCGGCGTTTCAGCCACCCGGAAATCGAGTTGGCCGGGCAGTTGCCGGTCGATGTCGGCTAACATTTCCTGATAGCTAGCCGGGCTGAACGCGGCGTTGAATCTCTGGCGGTGTTCAGGAATCATAAAGCGGAAGTTGGGCCCGGTAGGGGAAAATTGGAACTATACGGCGGTGAGCTGGCCCATTTGGGCCAGTGCGCGACGCAGGAACGTGGGCACGATTACCGACTCCGTGCGCTCAATGGTGTCGGGGTTGGCGAGCAGGTGCACCATTTCCTCGTACTTTTCTAAGCCGTAGGTGGTCACTACCTGTTGCTTGCGCTCGGCGGTAAGCATGTAGCGCAGCATGCCTTCGCCGTCGGCTTCCGGGTGGAACTGCGTGCCCAGTATTTCAGGCGTGAAGCGGATGGCCATTACGGCGCGGGGCAGCGGCACGTGGGGCCGGTCTTTTTCCAGGCATAGCACTTCGGCGCCCAACTCCTCGAGGCGGGGCCAGTCGAGGTTGGTGAGCTGGTAATCGCGCGAATCGACGATGTAGAACGGTTCGGGCAAGCTTTGAAGCACGGGCTCAAGCAGGCCAGCAGGGGTGAGGTGCACCGGCAGCACCCCAAACGAAGTGGATTTGCGCCGGCCAATTTCGCCCACGCCCAAGTGCCGGCTCACCAACTGAAACGAGTGGCAAATCAGTAACAAATGCTTTTTCTGGTTATTCGCTTGGTTATGAGCCAGCAGCGAATCGACAAAATCAAAGTAGCGCGGCTCCCAGGCCTCCTCCGATGCCAGCGGGCTGCCGGGGCCGCCTGTCGAGATGTACAGGTCGTAATCCAAACCGGGAAGCTCATTTTCAGCCCGGACGTTAAACGTATCAACGGCAAACGGAACGCCATTTTCTGTGCTGCCACGGCTCAGCAGCTGCCGAATGCAGCGCATGCCCTCGTTCGGCGCGTTGTTATACATATCAAGAATGGCAATGCGAATAGCCTCCATAGCGTATCAGGGTAAGCAGCTGGCAGCACCAGCAAATAAATAAAGCCCAAGCCCAAGCTTGGCTGAAAAAGAAGCAACGCCCCCGGTAAGGTGGGCGTTGCGAAAGACAAAGATAATTGACTTACAGCCCGTGGGCAGTCTCGGCCAGGATATAGTCAACCACCTTGCTCAGGTCCCCGGTTTCGCGGAATACCTGGAGCTGGCGGTCGGCGCCGGTGCCCATTTCCAGCATTTTGAGTACGTATTCTACTTCGTGGCGGCTGCCTAAATCGTCGACTACGTCGTCGATAAAGTCCAGCAGTTCCAGAATAAGCTGGCGCGTGGGCACTTCCTCCTGCTTGCCAAAGTCAATCATGCGGCCATCGAGGCCGTAGCGGGCGGCGCGCCATTTGTTTTCCTTAATCAGCGCGCTGCGGTAAATGCGAAAGTTGAGGTTCTGAGACTTCAGCTTGTAGATTTTGGCTACCAGCGCTTGCATCACGGCCGCAACGGCCACAGTTTCGTCGGCGCGCATCATCATGTCGCAGATGCGGTATTCGATGGTGTCGAAGAAGGGGTGGAGGCGGATGTCCCACCAGATTTTTTTGCCGTTGTCGATGCAGCCGGTCTTAATCAGCAGTTGCAGAAACTCGTCGTAGTCGCTGGC
The DNA here is from genome assembly GCF_015694725.1 of Hymenobacter jeongseonensis. Lineage (GTDB taxonomy): Bacteria > Bacteroidota > Bacteroidia > Cytophagales > Hymenobacteraceae > Hymenobacter > Hymenobacter jeongseonensis. The sequence continues at coordinate 441,251 of NZ_JADQDQ010000004.1, forward strand.
ACTGTGGAAGTAACCCGGAATACCCGTGCGCGGAAACCGCTCAAATACCTTGGTGCGAAACGACTTGTAACCCGTTTCGCGGCCTTCCCAAAAAGGAGAATTGGTACTGAGCGCAAACAAGTGGGGCAGAAAATACCGCAGCGTGTTCATCATGTACACCCCGATTTCCCGGTTTTCGATGCCCACGTGCACGTGCATGCCAAAAACGAGGTTGGACCGGGCGGCTTCCTGCAATTCCTCCACAATTTTATCGTAGCGGACATCGGGCGTGATGGGCTGGTCCTGCCACCGCGAAAACGGGTGGGTGCCAGCGGCACCAATTTTCAGGTTCTGCTTGTCGGCCAATTCCATTACCTGGCGGCGCAGGTGAAACACTTCGGTTCGGGCCTCGCTGATGTTGTGGCAAATATTGGTGCCCACTTCCACCACGGCCTGGTGCATTTCGGCTTTCACCTGTTCGTGCAGGGTCACGCGGCCCCCTTCCACAATTTGCGACAGGTGCGAGCGCAACTCCCGGGTTTCGGGGTCAATGGTTTGAAATTCTTCCTCGATGCCGAGGGTAAACACGGGCATGGCCATAAACGGAGTTAAGTAAACGAGGAATGAAGCGCCCACAAGACCCGGCGCGCAGGCGCGCGCCGGGCCGGAGCCATGAGAGGCGTAAAAGGACTTATTCGGCTTTCTTGGCCGCCGGTTTCTTGGCGGCTGCTTTAGGCGCGGCCGCTTTTGGCTTCGCGGCTGGCTTAACGGCTGTTTTTGCAGCCGCCGGCTTTTCGGCTGCTTTGGGCGCGGCGCGCTTCTTCGGCGCGGGCGCGTCGGCTACCGTGAAGTGGGTATCGGTGGCCTTGGCGCGATGCGGATGCACAAACGTGCCCCAGGTCAAATTGTCCTGGCCGGGCTTTTGGGCTTGGGCGCGCGCAATGGCCATATTGGCCGCCGCTTCCACTACCCATTCGAAGTTTTTCTCGCCCACGGAATTGATGTCGGCATCGGGCGCGGGGTTGCCAAAGTCAATGGCGATGGGAATGCCGTCGCGCACGGCAAATTCTACGGTGTTGAAGTCATAGCCGAGGCCGGCGTTCAGTTTCAATACGTAGTCCTTCATGGTGGCGAGTAGTTTCTCGCCGGCCTCGCCCGTCGTTTTCATCTCGGTGGCGTAGCGCAGGTGCGGCTCGTTGCGGGGCTCGTAGGGCATGATGAGTACCTCGGTGCCGCCAATGCAGTAGCAACGGAAGTAATCGGTGAAGTCCACGGCTTCCTGAAAAAGCATAACCAGCTGGCCGGTTTCGGCATAAGCGCGAAAAAAATCATCGGGCGAATCCAGCTTGTACACGCTTTTCCAGCCGCCGCCGGAATGTGGTTTCATGTAAGCCGGGAAGCCAATGTGGCGGAAGGCAGCGTCCCAGTCCATCATCGACAGGTTGCGGAAACTGCGTTCGCTGGTGTCCGAAGGCCGCTCCTTGCTGGGCAAGAGCAGGGTTTTGGGCACGGGCACGCCCAAGCGCACGGCCAGTGCGTTGTTGAAGAATTTTTCGTCGGCCGACCACCAAAAGGGGTTGTTTATCACGGCCGTGCCCATCAGGGCTGCATTTTTGAGGTAGGCCCGGTAAAAAGGCACGTCCTGCGAAATGCGGTCGATGATGACGGCGTAGTCCGGCGCCACGTGCTGTTCCACTTGGTCAATGTTTACAAACTCAGCGCTGATGCCGGCTGGTGCTTTCTGATTGACGCGGTCGATGAAAGCTTGGGGAAAGGTGTTTTCCTGTCCGAAAAGGATGCCGATTTTTTTCATAGTGCGGTTTTGTTGGTGTTTGGTAAGTTAAGAAGGGCTTGTGAGGAAGGGCAGCTGCTTGTGGTAAAAAACGGGCGGCTAAATGGTATTCAGGTATTGCGGGAACATTTCGCGCCATACCGGCCAGTCGTGGTCGCCAAACGGCTTCACGTCCAGGGTATGATGAATGCCTTTTTCCTGCAAAATGCGCGAAATATTGAACGTGGAATGCCGGCAGAAATCGTGCTCCGCCGTGCCCAGGATAATATTCATCCACTGGAAATGCTCGCTCTGAGCGCCGGGCAAGTATTCGGGCGGGTTGTTGTAATACACGTTGTCGTCGTGGTACCCGTCCATAAACTGGCGGATATCGAAGGCGGCGCCCATGGTAAATAAGTGCGCGACATGGTTGGGGTGCCGAAAAGCGAAATTCAGCGCGTGGTAGCCTCCAAAGCTGCACCCGGCCACGCCAATCTTGTCCACGTTGCACTCTTTTTGAAGCATCGGCACCAGCTCATCGCTCAAAAACTGGTCGTAAAACACGTGGTTTTTTACCCGGATAGCGGGTTCCAAATGCTTCGCATACCACGAAAAACGGTCAATGCTGTCAATGCAGAAGAGCTTGACGCGGCCGGCTTCGATTAGCGGCCGCGCCGCTTCAATCAGCTTGAAATCACGGGCTTCGTTGTCGTGCCCGCCCGAAGTCGGAAAAATCACGACTGGATAGCCCCAAGTGCCGAAAACCAGCATGTCGATGTCTTGGCCGAGGTGGTGCGAATAAAATCGCCGATGTTGTTCGTGCACAGGGTCGGGGGTGAGAGGGTGGAGGAAGATTTTAAAGCAGTACGGCAAACTAGTAAAAAATAACGGCCCTGCCACGGGGAGGCTGTTCTAAACCGAATGGCGGCCCCGACTCACGTCGGCTGCGTTACTTTGTTTTATGCTTCTCCAATCGTCCAGCCCCACTGCTTCCTTTGCTGGAACCCGACTTGTTCGGGAGGTTCTGGTTTCCAGCTTCTTGGGGCGCGAAGTAGAACTGACTATCCTGCTGCCTCCCGCCGAGTCCGGCGCCAGCACCCCGTATCCGGTTCTGTATTTGAATGATGGGCAGGACCTCGAGCGGCTAAACTTTCAAGCCACGCTCGATAATTTATATGCGTGCCATGCCGTACTGCCCTTCGTAGTGGTGGCCGTGCATGCCAACGAGCAACGGGTGCAGGAATACGGCACGGCCGCGCACGCTGATTTTAACGGCCGCGGCAGCCTGGCCGGGGCCTATTCGAAATTTGTATTAGAAGAGCTGCTGCCGTTTGCGCAAGCCAACTACCAAGCCTCTCCCGACCCGGCGCGGGCCGTGATGGCGGGGTTTTCGCTTGGCGGCCTGTCGGCGTTCGATTTGGTTTGGCATCATCCCCAGGCCTTTGCGCGGGCGGGGGTGTTTTCGGGTTCATTTTGGTGGCGGCAGCGGGCCGTGGGCGCCGGCTACACGCCCGCCGACCGCATTATGCACGGCCTCGTGCGGGCCGGCCAGCTCCATCCCAGCCACCGGTTCTGGCTGCAAACCGGCACCCTCGACGAACGTAGCGACCGCAACGAAAACGGCGTTATTGATTCCATCGAAGACTGTCTCGATTTAATTGAGGAGCTGATTAAGCACGGGTTGAATGTGCACCAAGCCCTGCGCTACGTGCAGGTGGAGGGCGGCCACCACCACCCCGATACTTGGGGCCGCGTGATGCACGACTTCCTGCAGTGGGCTTTCGGGCAGGAGGGCAGCGCAGCGGGTATGCCGGCGCCGCTGCCGGTTGTGCGGCTGCAATTCGACCCAACGCTAGTCCCGGCCATCCTGCCCGCTACGGCGGCCCGCATTGCCGAGCCGGCTCCCGAGCCCCTCGTGTTGCCCGCATCTGCTGCTCACGAGCTGCACCCAACCCCAGTTTTGCCTGACGTTACTCACCCAACAGCTTCCCGCCACATGCCAATTGCCCGTCCAGCCGCAGGAGATTTCATGCCTTACGCCGCCACCTACATCAACCAGGTTCCGGACGGTGCCGACCCGCGGGAAGTCCTGCGGGCCATTGCGCCGGAATTTCACGCTTTGTTTAGCCACCTCACCGAGGCCCAAACGGAAAAGGGCTACGCCGATGGCAAGTGGACGCTGAAGGAAATGATTCAACACCAGATTGATACGGAACGCATCTTTGCCTACCGCGCCATGCGGTTCGCCCGCGGCGACAGCCAGGACCTGCCCGGCTTTGACCAAGACGACTACGTTGCGCAAAGTGGTGCCAATGCCCGCACCGTAGCCAGCCTGCTAGCTGAGTACGATGCTACTCGTGCTTCGACCCAAGCCCTTTTCGACAGCTTCAGCGACGAGCAGCTTGACCGGCGCGGCACGGCCAACGGCGGGCCCGCCACCGTGCGGGCGTTGCTGTTCATCGTGCCGGGGCACGAGTTGCATCACCTCCACATCATCCGCGAGCGGTATTTGCCCGTGCTGTAGGATTTCGGTAAATTTTCTACCTTCGCCGGGCACAACACGCCGGCAGGGCTGTTCGTTAAAATCCCCAACAACCTAGACCCTACTTAAACTTCTTTTCAATCATGGCCAAAGCACAAGACGCGCGCAAAGAGAAAAAGAAAGAACCCGTTAAATCTCTGAAAGAAAAAAAGGCCGAAAAGGACGAGAAGAAAGTTGCTCGGGCCCGCAAGCAAGAGTAATTAACTTAATTTCTGCTTTGGGCAGATTATCCAGATTCGGTAGTCGGTTCAGTTAACGCTATTGAATACCAAAAAGGCCCCTCTTTTGAGGGGCCTTTTTGGTTGGAGCTCTGTTAATTTGGAATCTGAAAAACTGAGAAAAGCACCTTCGCCAATAGTCAATTCACAAGGTGTAGTATGGCTCTTTTTCTTTGTCGTGGTGGCGGATATACCCGTGCAGCACCAGCTTGATTAACGTTTGGAAAGCCCGGCGCTTGCCAAAGTTCACCAGCCTCATATACTGCGCCAGCGTGATACGGGGGTGCGTTTTCAAGTAGTCCAGCACGGCCAGTTCTTGTTTGCTGAGGGGGATTTGCTCGAAGCGGGAATCGGGCTGCTGGCGTTCCAGTATTTTCTCGGTGAGGCCGCTGGTTTGCACGCTGGCGTCGCGTACGCGCACAAAGCCGCGCCAATCGTTGGGTGCTACCTGGGCCCGGTGCGGTTTGTTGCGGCTCTCGGGCACGGTCACAATCAGCACGGTGCGGCCGTCCTCTTCCAACTCCTGAAAGTGCAGGGTGGTCAGGGGCGGCTCGATGTAGTGCTGGGCGGCTTCGCGGAGGACAAACAGCTCTTCCTCGGCGTCGCGCACGCCGATTATGCGGCCGGCATCGTCCACGCCCACCAGCACTTTTCCGCCGTGGGTGTTGGCCAATGAAACCAGGGTGCGGGAAATCCGGTGCGGGTGCGTGGTTTTTTGTTTGAATTCCAGCTCTTCACCTTCGCCGCGTGCAATTAGCTCGTGCAAATCCATGGCGCAGTATACGCAGGCGCACAACAAAAAAAAGGCCGCTCCCGATAATCAGGAGCGGCCTTTTTAGAAGTTAGTTTTCGCTGGGCGGCTGCCCAGGCGAAGCGCTGCCTTAGAAGGGCAAGTCGTTGTCGTCGTCGCTGGCGATGGGAGCCGCCGAAGGCTGGGCACGCAACGTGGGGTTCTGGTTTTGGGCAGCTGGGCGGGGAGCTGCTTGCTGCTGCTGGCCGCCGCCGTAGCCGCCGGCATTGCCGCCCGAAGCGGGCTCAATCTTCCAGGCTTCCAGGTTGGTAAAGTACAGCATCTGACCGTTTTTGTTGAAGCCACGGCCACGCAGGTTGAAGGTTACCTTCACCTCGTCGCCCATTTTGAAAGGGTCGATGAGGCTGGTTTTGTCCTGGACCATCTGGAACTTAATATGCTCGGGATACTGGCCGTCCTGGACCTCGAGCACGAACTCACGCTTGCGGAATTTCTCGCTTACCTGCTGTTCGTCAAATATTTCGTGCAGCCGGCCGGTTACGTCGTATGCCATAAAAGTAAGGTGTTTGGGGATTAGAAAACTTGAGGGTCAAACCTACGAAAAAAAACACGAGCCAGCCGCTGCCCGTTCCCGTCAGCTACCTTTGAAGCCATAATTCTCAATAATTTTCTGCCCTCATGTTTGCTCTCGCAATCCACGGCGGGGCCGGCACCATTGCCCGCGCCTCGCTGAAGCCCGCCGACGAAATGCGGTACCGCGCCGCCCTCGAAGCCGCCCTCGCTACCGGCTACGACCTGCTTCGTGACGGGGCCTCGGCTCTGGATTGCGTAGAAGCCGCCGTGCGCAGCCTCGAAGACTGTCCCTTGTTCAATGCCGGGCGCGGAGCGGTGTTCACCCACGAAGGCCACCACGAAATGGACGCCGCCATCATGGCCGGGCATACCCGCCTGGCCGGGGCTGTGGCCGGGGTGCGGCAGGTGCAAAACCCCATTCGGGCCGCCCGCTTGGTGATGGAAAAAACGGAGCACGTGCTGCTGGCTTATCCCGGCGCCGATGAACTGGCCCGCGAGCACGGCCTCCCGCTGCAGCCCGTGGAGTATTTCTTTACCCAGCACCGCCACGACCAGTTGCAGGAAGCCCTGCGCGAAGGCCGCATGCGCCTCGACCACAGCCAAGCAGTCGGCGCAGGCTCGCAAGTTGTAGCGCCTCTTGAAGAACCAGAAAAGTTCTCAGAAGCACCCGTGTTTGCTGACCCCAACTGGAAGAAAGGAACAGTGGGTGCCGTGGCCCGCGACCAATTCGGGAACCTGGCCGCGGCCACCAGTACCGGCGGCATGACCAATAAGCGCTACGCCCGCATCGGCGACACGCCCATTATCGGGGCCGGCACCTGGGCCGACGCCCGTTGCGCCATCAGCTGCACCGGGCACGGCGAATACTTCATCAGGGCCGTGGCCGCCTATGACGTCGCGTGTTTGATGGAATACAAAAACCTGTCGTTGGAAGAAGCCTGCCGCATTGTGGTGCACGACAAGCTTGGCCCCGATGGCGGCGAAGGCGGCCTAATTGGCATCGACGCGGCCGGCAATGTGACGCTGCCTTTCAATTCGGAAGGCATGTATCGCGGCTCCCGCGCCGAGGGGGGCGAGCCCATAGTAGCTATCTATAAATAAGCAGGAGCTGAAAACGACGATGCCCAACACAAGGCAATATCACCGTTCCCAACTCCTGTCTAGTTAGTAGCGAACACAAGATTTACCAGACGTGGTGGACCAGCGGCTTGATTCTGTGGTCATAGATTTCGCGTACCGCTTGCATTTGGTCCTGCGTTAGGGCGGGTAGCTCAGCGGCTTGCAGGTTCGAGAGAATCTGTTCGGGGCGGGAGGCCCCGGGAATCACGCAGCTTACTTCATCGAACATCAGCACCCAGCGCAGCGCCAGGGCTGCTAGCTGCGGCTGCTCCGGGAAAGCGGCTTTCAATTCTTCCACGGCTTCTAGGCCCGTGGCGTAGTCCACGCCGGAGAAGGTTTCGCCTTTGTCGAAGGCTTCGCCCTGGCGATTGAAATTGCGGTGGTCCTCGGCCGCGAAGTGGGTTTGGGCCGTGAACTTGCCCGTAAGTAAGCCGCTGGCCAGGGGCACTCGCACAATCAGGCCGACGTCGCGGCGGGCGGCTTCCTTAAACAGCAATGCCGGCGGACGCTGGCGGAACATGTTGAAGATGAGCTGCACGGTGGTCACGTTGGGAAACTCAATGGCTTTCAAGCCTTCCTCCACTTTTTCGATGCTAACGCCCAGGTGCTGAATCTTGCCTTCTTCGCGCATGCGGTCAAACAACTCAAAAATTTCGGGGCGGTAGTAAACCTCCGTGGGCGGGCAGTGCAGTTGCACGAGGTCCAGGGTTTCGAGCTGCATGTTGCGCAGGCTGTCTTCCACAAACCGGCGCAGCACGGCCGGTTGGTAGGCGTCGGCTACGTGGGGCTGAAGCTTTCGGCCGCATTTGGTGGCCACATAAATACGCTCGGACCGGGAGCGGACGAGCCGGCCAACTGCCTTTTCGCTCTCGCCATCGCCGTACACGTCGGCCGTGTCGATGAAGTTGATGCCGGCATCTGCGGCGGCGTTTAAGATTTTGTCGGCATTGTCGTGGCGGAAAGGTTCGCCCCATTTGCCGCCCACCTGCCAAGTGCCCAGGCTTATTTCAGAAACAGAAAATCCGGTTTTGCCCAGCTTGCGGTAATTCATATGAAGAGTGTTTGAAAACGATAAGAGGAGGATGCGCGGCAAGTTCGCCCGCTTCCTAACTAAAACAGGGAGTGAAGTTGCTTACGCTAGCCACCGATTGAAGTAGCAAAAAAAGCCCGCTTATCCTGAAGATGAGCGGGCTTTTGAGGGCAATGAATAAAAAAGACCGATTTGCCTAAGCCACAGGGGAGGCCACAACGGCTTCGTGTGCCAGCGCGTGGGCCGCTTGCGCTTCTTTGCTCACGTAGAATTTCCGGGCGTGCATGTCGTACACGTTGCCTTTGGCCAGCACGTGCATGGTCACGTTCTCGACGGAAAGCACGGTGCCTTTTTTGGCGGCAGCGGCATTGTTGTGCTGGATGGAATGCCCATCCATGATGATAACCAGGTTGGAACCAATGGTTTCGACCAGATTGCCTTGGGTGATAAGCACGCCGGTGTCTTCGCCCAGCCCGATGCCGATGAGCTTGGGGTGCAGCGCCACCGATTCGATGAGGCGCCCAAAGCGGCCGCGCTTCACAAAGTGCGAGTCGATAATGGCCGCGGGCAGCAGCCCCAGGCCGACGCCAATTTTCACGGCCCCTTTTAATAAAGCATCGGGCACGGAGCCGCCCCGAATCATGAGGTGCGACATGGCCATGGCCCCGGCGCTGGTGCCCGCAATCACGAAATGGGGTTCGGCGTGGTAGCGCTGGGTCATGCGGTCCAGGAAATCCGTTTCCCCAAACATTTCGCGCAGCCGCGATTGGTTGCCGCCCGAAAACATGAGCACATCGGCGGCCAGCAAGCGCTCCAGGTACTCGGGCTGGCGAGCGTCTTCGGGGGTACGAATGTTCATGATGCCTACGTTGTGGCAATTGAGCATGGCAAACGAACCCGTGTAAATAGGCCCAACTTCTTCCGGAATCATGGAAGCGGTGGTGATGACTTCGATGCGCGGGTCGAGCTTGCCGGTTTCGAGCACGATGCGCTTGAGGATGCCTAGCTCGAAAAAGTTGAGGTAGTATTTGCGGCGGGTGCGCGGGTTGGGGTAGGTGCCTTTGTCTTCGTTTCCGCCAACGGCGATGAGTTTACCAAGTGGGGTGATGCTTTTCAACGGATATCTATCGTTACTGAGAAAATCAATTCAACGGTCGCCCAAGCGACCAAGCAGGAGCGGAGCCCCGCGCAAAGTTCGGGCCGGATGCCCATTCATTCCCTAAACTAACAACGCATCGAGCGTGCCCGTGGCCACGGAGTGATAATTGGCTCGCGCTTCGGCATAAATTTTTCGGGCGCGGGCCCGGCCATCGGGCGTAGCCAGCAGCGCTCGGTAGAGCGGTACCAAAAATTTGCGCCGGCCCACGTGCCGCAGAAAATTCTCCAGGGCCGGGATTGCCTCGGCGTAGCCCACCCGCAAAGTATGCTGAAACCATGCGGTGAGAATCTCGGCATTGCCAGAGGTGGTAAAGGCAAAGGCGTGGTCGAGCTCCCGAAGCTGCTCGCCCGAAAGCGTGGGTGGCAGGCCGTGCAGAAAGTGCACCCACTCGTGGCTGCTCCAGCTAGCGGTTTCGGGCCGCAGGTCGGCAGGGGAGTTGCCCGCTTGCAGCCGCGCCAGAGTTTGGTCCACGGCTTCGAAGCGGTGGGCCGAAACTGCCGGGGCATTGGCGGGCAGGCCGGGGCCGTCAACCCACTCGCTCAACTGTAGCCGGGCTTCGAGCCCAGGCTCCTTGTTCAGGAGTTCGGCCCGGAGGTAGTCGAGGAAAGTTGCCGTGTCCATCGCCTGAAAACTGAAGCGGGCGAAGTACTCCTTAATAAAGGAGTCCAGTTGGGGCCGGCCAATGAGGCCTTCCAACGTGAGCAGCAGGGAGCAGCCCTTTTCGTACGCAATTTCGGTGAGGCCTTCGTCGGGGTCGCGGCCGGCTAGCGCTAGGCGCAGGTGGGTGTCGGGGCTGGTCGGGCCAATTTCCTGAAGGGTATGGTGCAGGGCGTCGCGCCCGAGTACCTGGAGCATATCGGCATAGTCCCGCCCATACAAATGTTCCATGATGCGGCGCTCGAAATACACTGTGAATCCCTCATTCAGCCAGAAATCATTCCACGTTCCATTTGTAACTAGATTGCCCGACCAAGAATGTGCCAGCTCATGCGCCACCAAACTGGTCAGGCTACGGTCGCCTGCCAGAATTGTAGGTGTTACAAATGTTAACCTAGGGTTCTCCATCCCCCCGAACGGAAAGCTAGGAGGCAGCACCAGCAAATCGTACCGTTCCCAGCGGTAGGGCCCGTAGAGCTGCTCGGCTGCGGCTACCATGTTTTCGAGGTCGGCAAACTCGTGGGTGGCTGCGGGCAGTGTAGCCGGCTCGGCGTAGATGCCGGTGCGGTGGCTAAGCGGAGCAAAGTCGAGGTCGCCGACGGCCAGGGCCATGAGGTAGGCCGGAATGGGCTCTACCATGCGGAAAAAATACACGCCGGTGGCGTTGCGCTGCTGGGGGTTCTCGGCGCTCATCAGGGCCAGCAAATGGGCTGGCACGCGCACCCGCGCCTCGTAGGTGAAGCGGATGCCAGGAGAGTCCTGGCAAGGCAGCCAGGTACGCGCCAAGATGGCCTGCGACTGGGTGAAGAGGAACGGCTGGGGGCCGGCCGTCTGGGCCGGATGTAGCCATTGCAGGGCGGCGGCCGTGGGCGCGGTTCGGTAGCGAATGCGCAGGGCCGTTGTGGCCGGCGCCAGGGCAATGCGTAGCGCCTGGCCCAGGGTTGCATCGGGGGCGGCGAGCGAAAATTCAGCAGGAGTGGCATTCCCGTTCGCGTCCAGTCGGTCTACTGCTTCAATCGTTAAGTCACGCGTATCGAGCACCACTTCATTGGCCGCTTCCGGGTTGGCCAGCTCCCAGGTAGCGCTGCCGGCCAGCGTGTGGTTGTCAAAGTCAACCTTCAAGTCCAGCACCAGGTTCTGCACCCTGGCCGGGCTGCTGCCGGCGTAGCTGTGGGGGTCGGGAGAAAGGTTGGTAATCGCAGGAATGGAAGACGCCATGGGGAAGAGGTGAAAAGGGGCGGGGAGAAAAACCAAAAAAATGCCGGAGGCGTGCTGGAATGAGGAGCAAAGAAGTTCTACCGCCCCTGCATTGATGGCAATTGCCTGATAATTTGTGAGTCAGATGGCAAACCTGGGGTAGCCCCTTCCGAAATGTTTGGCTAAAACACGGGAGTTCGGGCTTCGTCCATTGCACCTAAATGCTTTGCCGTACGAACGCGGGCCGGATTAAGGTCGTTAGTAAGGCAAGGGCTGCCTTGGGTTTGCGTACTTTGCATCCGTTTGGACTGCCTCCGGGTGCTGTCCGGCGCAACCTCGCTTCCCGCTTCGCAGTACAATGCCCGCTCGTGGCAACGGCCCGAGGTTTTATGTCTTCTTTGTATTTAAATTCTTCAATGTATTCCTTCTTTCGTTTCACTTCTTTGTTCTGGGTGTTGCTGGTCGCACTAGGCAGCGTTTCGCTGCAATCGTGCGGCTCCGACTCGTCCAGCGCGTCTGGCGATGCCAAGAACGGCGCGACGGGTGGCCTGTTCGCGTCGAACCCTGGCCCCCAGCCTCGTCTTGATAGTACCTACATCATCAACACGCTCCGGGCCGCGCCGGCTTTTAAGCCGCAACTGCTCGCCGCCCGCCGGTTTTACCGCGACCGTAATTTCCAATTGGCTTGGTTTAAGGACCACAAGCCGGTGCCTCAGGTACAGACTTTACAGGATATTATTGCTAAAGCACAGGAGGAGGGACTAGACCCTAAGACATACCAGACTAAGGACTTTAAAAAGCTGTTTGCCGACTTGGAAGCAGCGCAATCCGATACAACCCGCCGCAATGCCCTGGAGCGCGAGATAGACGTGGCCCTCACGGGCACATACATGCAGTGGGGGTCCGACTTTTACCGGGGCATTGCCAATCCGCGCGATTCGAAGAATACCGCGTGGCAGGTAAAGCCCAACAAAATCAAGCTCCACAAGGCCCTGCTTACTTTTCTGGGCGAGCGCAAAAGCCGGTACAACTACTACGAATTTGCGCCCTTGCATCCCGAATACGATAACCTGCGCAAGGCCCTGGCGGCCTATCGGGAGCAGGAGCGGGCCGGGGGATGGCCGGTATTGCCCGCCTCGCTAAAACTGCGTCCGGGGCAGGCCTCGCCCGCCGTGCCGGCCTTGCGGCAGCGGCTTTGGGGTGGTGCCGGAAGCCCGGGGAAAGCCCAGCCTGCTTCGGCGCCCGTAGCTACGCCGGTATCGCTTCGGGATAGTGCCAAGGCTGGCATTGCCGCCGTGCCCGCCCAACAGGTATACGACCCCGAACTGGTGAATGCCGTGAAGGCTTTCCAGAGCGACGCCGGACTGCGGCCTGATGGCGTGGTGGGCGGCGAGACGCTGACTGCGCTCAATGTGCCCATAGGTACCCGCATCGACCAGATAATTCTGAACATGGAGCGCTGGCGCTGGCTCCCCAAACGCTTCGAGCCAAACTATCTGCTGGTGAATATTCCGGAGTACACCCTGCACGTAGTGGAGGAAAACAAGGAGGTTTTTACGATGCCGGTCATCGTTGGCAAGGCCCTGAACGAAACCCCCATCTTCAGCGATAAAATGGAGTTTGTGGTGCTTTCGCCCTACTGGAACGTGCCCTTCAGCATCATCGAAAACGAGCTCCGCAGCAAGCTGGTGGCCAACCCCAACTACCTCGACCGGCTCGATATGGAGGTCGTGAAAGGCTGGGGCGCCAAGGCTACGCCCGTCGACCCCGCCTCCATTGACTGGGCCAACGTGACGAAGGAGACATTCAAGTACACCCTGCGTCGCCGGCCGGGACCCAAAAATGACTTGGGCGAAGTGAAGTTTATTTTCCCCAATTCCAATGATATCTACCTGCACGACACTCCCCACGACGAGCTGTTTTCACAGACCAATCGCAGCTTTAGCCACGGGTGTGTGCGGGTAAAAGAGCCCATTAAACTGGCTACCTACCTCCTCCGGAACAAGCCCGGCTGGGACCAGGCTACCATCTTGGATACCATTTCGCGGCGCCGCGAAAAATACGTTACCCTCAAGGAGAAGCTGCCTGTTTACCTGGTGTATTTCACTGCTTGGGCCGATGCCGACGGGCACCCCCACTTCCGGAAAGACATCTACGGCCACGACAAAGAACTAGCGCGCGAGTACTTCGATTAGGCGTTTGCCAAACCAGCCAGTCGCAACAGACGTCTTGCTGGTTTGGTTTGTGAGCAGATACCTGGACATATTAAAGCCCGGCAACTTATCAGTTGCCGGGCTTTTTTTATGGTTGATAACGATAGAGCCACAAGCAATAAATAAGCTTGTTAGGTTGATTACAATTATAAACGCAGCACAGAGGTTGTCCATAGTGGCTTAGAATAAATTGATGAACAAATGTAAACCACCTAATTCAAAATCCAAACTATTTGTAAATTATTTTTGAAAATCTTTTTCAGCATAAAAAGATTAGATGTAGTACATTTGTAACTATTACAGTGTGCTATGGTCGAGCGTATTCGAAAGTTGCTGGAATCCCGCCAACTTACTCCTACTCAATTTGCCGATGCCATTGGCATTGCGCGGCCTATTGTCAGCCACATTTTATCGGGCCGGAACAAGCCCAGTCTGGAAGTCGTGCAGCGCATTTTGGCAGCCATGCCGGAGTTGTCCATGCCTTGGCTCCTAAATGGTACGGGGCCCATGTTGGCCAGTGCTATTCCCAGCGCTTCTCCTGAGTTGCGACCGGCGCCTTCGCCAGTTACTCCGCCGGTGCTACCTGTCGAGCAAAAGCTTCAGCAGCAGGTGCTAGTGCCGGTAGATGCACCTACTATGCGTGAAGTTCCAGCTACGGCCACACGTGCTAGGCGTACCCCAAACATTACGAGCATAGAGGGGGGTACTCCTCCCCCTATTAGTAAGACGGCACCCAAGCGGTTTGCTCTGCCCAAAATAGTGGCTCCGCAAGCGATGGTGCGGGAAAATGCCCCGCTCACGCCAGTTTTGCCGAATCCTGAGGCTGCAATTCCCCCCTCAGAAAGAACCGCTGCCCCTCAACCTGCGGCTGCTAGTACGGCAGAGGCTTCGTTTAGTCCATCCACTGATACGAATCCAACGGCTGCTGCCCTTTTTGCTGGGGCAGACAAGCCAATTCGCCGGATTGTGATTTTCTATCGTGACGGCTCCTTCGCAGATTACCAACCCGAGTAGCTGCTCATGCCACGTGGCTGATGTGAGGGAGTGAAGTGGCACTACACTGCTTTCAATAGTAAGCCAAGAATCGGTTGATGATTCAATCGGACGCCCTTCTTATGCCTGCCCAGTACTAAATGGGGGTTTCGAATTGTGCTTGCCGTTTTAATGAGATTATCGCAGACTGAATCTGCCTTTCTGTAGGGAGAGCTGCCTTAAACCCACGAGCTTTTACTGGCTGTTCAATCGGTAATTCCCATTGAGCCAATCCATAATCAACCCGGGTTTGCGTAGGACGCGTTGAACGTGGGTAGTGTCGGATTAATACAATTTGGCAGTATGCCAATGCTCACAATTGAGCCGAGGGATAGGAAGAGTAAGCTGCGCTTAGTACAGGATATGTATTGATATATTTAGCTTAAATGCTTGCTAACTTTTATAGGGTAAAATTCAAGTCTAATAATATCCAGAAAAATTTAGTTTTAAACGCTTGTTAATCAATAATTTTAATATGCCTAACGAAAGTAGTGGTTATGATAAAATATAGCCTTTTTTAACCTGCTTAAGAGCTGATATTATCCTTTCAAAAACTAACGATTATGGGTCTGGATTCTGAGCCCTTGTTGGGAAAAGTAGCCTGCCATGCTAATTTTATAAGCTGACGGACAGCGCCAATAAACAACACTTATTTCGAATAGAATTGACTGTGCATACTAAGCTGTTGAGCGACGCAATAGCATCTGGTTTGCTCATTTTAGTCAGTTGGGTTTGTGGCGTTTTTCCTGTAATGAACCTGAAGGCCATGTGCCCGCTAGGAGCTTTTGTGTTGCATAGCCATACGACCCTACAACGGCGACAACTAGGCTTGTTGTCAATTGTAAAGAGTGTGCACGACTCGGTTCGACGGCTTTTGCCAGGACCATTCCCACCATTTAGAACGTGCCTGGCAGTGAGCAGTGCTCCAGAACGACAACGCTCCGACTTGCATGGGTGGTTGTCGAATTGGTGACGAGAGGTTACCTTCGCACCATGAAACTGTTCCGCACTAATCTCTGGTTGGCCGCTACCGCGGCAATGTTGCTCACCGCCTCCTGCGCCCAGGCCCCAGACGCTGAGAAAGACCCCTCGGCCGATGCTGCTTACAAGCGCGAACACCGTGCTGAAGGATACCGCGAGGCGCAGCGCTCTAACGTCACACGTCAATAATCTTAAAGCGACTGGCTGCTTCGTTGAAGCAACGGTTGTCTTTAGCAGCTCGCAATAAAAAAGCCCCTACCAAATTTTTGGCAGGGGCTTTTTGCGTTTTGGCAAGTTTCGGTGGCTCCAAGCCGTAACCGCTTTCAACGGTACCGGCTGGGGCAGAGCGGCTACTCCGCAACCCCAGCAAAAGCTGGGTTGAGCACCGGACGGTTGTCGAAGCTGGGCAGGGTGATGCCGGCCAACAGGTCGCGCTCCAGCAAGTCGGCCCAGGTGCGCAGGTAGAGCACCACGTCGTCGCGTTGGTTGTGGCGCAGGGCATCGCGGCGCTCGAAGGGAATGGCGGCCCGGATAGCCGGGTCAGAAATCTTCTCTAGGTGCGTGAGGTCGGCGCGGGAAAAGCCGAGGGCCAGCATCTCGTCGATGGTTTGGTCGATGGGCAGGCCGCTCGTGGGGCAGTAGTCGATGAGCTGCCGCTCCCAGTCGCCGTAGCGCTGCATGGCGCGGGCATGAATCTCGGCTTTGGTGAGGCGCGTGACGGTTTGGGCAAGGTGGCCGCAGTTGCAGCTGCCCATGTGGCCCCACTGGTAGGGCGCTTGGGTGGCGAGGCGCTGCGCCGTGGCGCGCAGGGCTTGAATAACGGGAAGCGTGGGCTGGGCCATAGGAGACAAACAGAAATAAATCAGGAGCAAAAGCACGTAATCTGCCCTAAAAAGCCAGATGGCCCGGAAAAAGTTTTCCGGGCCATCTGGCTTTTTCATTGGTATGGTGCCTCAATACAAGAAATGTCATGCTGAGCTTGTCGAAGCAGCTCTATCGCATTACTAAATATGATTAGTTGCGCGTTAGAGCTGCTTCGACCCCGCTCAGCATGTCGTTCTTCTAATCAATTCAGAATTATCTAGAACGAGCCGCGGCGTGAGCCACCGGCATCGCCGCGACGGCGGCCACCTTGGTCGCCACCTTCGCGGCTGCCACCCACGTTTACACGGGCACCGCCGCTGCCGAAGCGACGTGACGTATCCGACTGACCGTTGCCGGCCGGAGCGGCCGGACGGCTGCGGTCGCCACTGGGGCGGCCGCCACCGCTGCCTTGGCCACCGGAACGGGCGCCGCCCTGGCTACCGCCCGAACGACCGCCGCCGCCATTACCGCCTTCGCGGGGGCCGGAACGGGCCGGACGGCCTGCCGGGCCCTTGGGCCGAATGATGCGCTCGTTGCCGTGCAACATCACTGGTTTGATGCGGCCCGAAACGAACGGGTGCTCGGCTTCGATGTCAATCTGACGGCTGATAAGCTTCTGGATATCCTGCAAGTAGGCGCGTTCCTCATCTTCCACGAAGGAAAACGCGGTGCCGAACGCCCCGGCCCGGCCGGTGCGGCCGATGCGGTGCACGTAGGTTTCGGGCTCGTTGGGGATTTCGTAGTTGATAACGTGGGTCAGTTCGTCCACGTCGATGCCGCGAGCGGCAATGTCGGTGGCCACCAGCACACGGGTGCTGCCGGCTTTAAAGTTGGAGAGGGCCCGCTGGCGGTGATTCTGTGACTTGTTGCCGTGAATAGCTTCGGCCGGAATTTGGTTGGCCGCGAGTGCTTTCACTACTTTGTCGGCGCCGTGTTTGGTGCGGGTGAAGACCAAGACGCGCTTGATTTCCCGGTCCTGCAGAATGTGGCGGAGCAGAGCGGGCTTGTCGTTGTTTTCAACGAGGTAAACCGACTGCGTCACGGTATCGGCGGTGCTGCTCACGGGCGTTACGGCCACGCGCACCGGGTTGGGGCGCAGGATGGTGCCGGCCAACTCCTGAATCTGGCCGGGCATGGTGGCCGAGAAGAACAGCGTTTGGCGCTTGGTGGGCAGCTTGGGCAGAATGCGCTTGATGTCGTTGATGAAGCCCATGTCGAGCATGCGGTCGGCCTCGTCGAGCACGAATACTTCGACTTGGCGCAGGTCCACGAAACCCTGGTTCATGAGGTCGAGCAAACGGCCGGGAGTAGCAATAAGCACCTCCACGCCGCGCTTGAGCTGCGCAACCTGCGAGCCCTGGCTCACGCCGCCGAAAATAACGGTGTGGCGAATCTGGCTCAAATGGCGGCCGTAGGCGCCGAAGCTTTCGTTGATTTGGATGGCCAGCTCGCGGGTTGGTGTGAGCACGAGGCAGCGAATGGCGCGCGGGGCGTGGTTAGCTACCTGAGCCGTGCGGTGCAGCACCTGCAGGATGGGCACGGTGAAGGCCGCCGTTTTGCCGGTGCCGGTTTGGGCCACGCCAAGAAGGTCTTTGCCTTCGAGCACGTGGGGAATAGCTTGCTCCTGAATGGGAGTGGGGGTGGTGTATCCTTCCTCTTTGAGGGCTTTGAGGATGGGGTCAATCAGATTTAAATCGTCAAACGTCATGTAAGATGTTTAGTAGTTGGGGTGGAGCAATAAGTGCTCGACCCCGAAGAAATTAGTAGCGGACTAAGGCCCGCAGCCTGTGAAGTGGAGCCTACGCGGTGGCATAAGCCGGCATAGCCACGCCGGACGGTGCCAGGCGTGGGCGGGGTTGGCGGCTCGTCGGAGGCCGTCAGATTCCCTGAATGAAGAGGAATTGGAATGAGGTGCGCTTACTTCGCGGAGACAGCCGAGGCGCGGGGCTTTGCCCGACGCAGCCGGGCAGCGGGCTGCTCCGACGGCGGCCCTGGTTTCAACAAAGGTACAACACAGTAATCCGAACATGCAGATTATCGAGCGCACCCGGGTATTCAACGGGCACTACAAAGTCAACCAGCTAATCGTTCAGGACGGCGACACCCAGCTCAAGCGCGAGCAATTTGCGCCCGGCAAGGCTGTGGCCGCGCTGGTCTATGACACGGCTCGGCAGGTGTACGTCCTCACCCGCCAGTTCCGCATCGGCCCCGAAACCGAAATCCTGGAAATAGCCGCCGGTATGATTGACGGGGACGAAGCCCCCGATACGGCCGTGCGCCGCGAGATTCACGAGGAGCTGGGCTACGAAATCGACAAGCTGGAGAAAATCGTGGACATGTGGCCCTCGCCGGGCACCAGCTCCGAATTAATCACCGTGTACTACGCCGAAGTGAGCCACAAAACCGGCAACGGCGGCGGGCTGGCCGAGGAGAACGAGAAGATTGAAATGGTGGAGCTGACTTGGGAGGCGCTGCTTGCTGAGCCCCTGCAGGATGCGAAGACGGTGCTGGCGGTGCAGTGGGTACGGCTGCGAGAATAGCGTGATTACCGCCACGGCGTCATCGTTTCCGCATGAAGTAGCAACGCCTCTGCCAGCGGGCTCACCGGTAAGTCCACCAAGCGGACGCCATACTTCAATTCATCCGTCATTTCTATCTCGCGGCTGCCGATGCTGATGACGCGGCGCAGGCGCTGGGCATTGCGCCAGTCGCGCAGGGCCACGGCGTTGCCGAAGGCAAAAGCGGTGGCCGGAATGCCGTAGCCTAATATCAGGGGGCCACTGTCGACATCGCCGGAAGTGGTGGCGAAGCTGCCGGGCCATTCCTTATATAGCTGCACTACGCCTAGGTTGGTGCTGAAATCGTTTTGGTAGAGACAGTATTGCTCGGCGGCGAAGATTGGAGCAAAGCGGTAGAGAAAGCAAATACTCCAGCTGAGCATGGAGCCGCGGGGCTCTTCGGCTCCGTGCTGCGGAGTGCTGGGCCGGGATACAAGCAAGCCGGTCTTGCTGTCGGTGAGGTGCTGGCGGGCATAAGCGACCCACTGGGCGCAATACTGTCGGTAGGGGCTGCCGGTGAGTTGGCTGTGCAGGCTCAGGGAGGCCAGGGCCACGGTATTATCTGGTACCCAGGTGAGGCCGGGGTAGGACGGCAGGCAATGGGAGGGCGTGCGCTGGTAGCGCCCGTGCAGCACCCGGGAGAGGGTGTCGTGCAGGCCGGTGTAGCGAGAAGTCGGGTTCAGTAGCCGATGGCAGCCCAGCATCAGGTTCAGGTGGCCGAGGTAGAGAACGGACCCAGCCGTATCGAGGCGGGCAACGGGCGAAGCGGCAGTGCGGGAAAAGGCGCTAATCTCGGAGCTAAGCGCTTTTTGGATGGCAGTCTCGATGTATAGTGCGGCTTCTGCCCGGAAGTTGGGGTCGCGCTCGGCCATGTTGGTCAGGGCATAAACCGAAAAGGAGAGCGAAAACAGCGCCCATTCGGGGTTTAACTCCCTCAGCTTGGTAAGGTCTTGGGCACCAGCCGATGTACCATTGCTAATTTGCTCCAGGTAGTGGGCTTTTTTTCGAAGCGCTGCTGGTGGAGAATGGTGGTACTTCGCTTGGCTGAGCCAACCAAGAAAAACGGCGAGCAGCACTAATAAAATCAGTACTGTTCGCCGTCTCATTATTTATTAGGTCTGATTGGGTGAGTGCCTACTGCGCGGCTGGCAGCGTCAGAATATAATCAAACGTCTGGTACAGCTTGGCGTCGCGGATGCTTACGTTCAGCTCCTGGGCTTCCATTTTGGGGAAAGGCAGGGCGCGCTGGGCCTGGTAAAGGTCGCGGCCGAAGAAGCGTCCGGCGCCCGGCGCCAGGGTTTGGGCGAGAACTTCCTTACCATCCTTATCGGTAACGGTGAGGGTGAGGTTGGACAGGTCGGCGTTTTTGGGGCCCTGGCGGTGGATGGTGACCAGCAGCGCGCCACCGGGCGGAATGGCGGCCACGCGGCGCTGGTAAGTAGTATCGGCCCAGTCCTTGAGCTTGCGCAGGGCTTCGATTTCGGTGAGGATGTCGGTGTAGGAACGGTAGCCGATGCGGGTGAAGGAGCCGTCGACGTCCTGCTCTTCGTCGGTGTTTTTGGTCACGTTCTTCACGTAGGGCGACACGGCGTCTTTTTGGGCAAATGTGTAGCGGCTCCGGCCTTTGGCAGCCTTGCCGGTGGGCTGGGCCAGGACCGTGCCGGCCAATAAAGTGAAAACGCCAATGGTGAGAAAATTACGAATCAAGCGAGGAAAAATGGGCATAAGTGGGATTGAATTAAAGAAGTAAATGAAAATCAAATGGGTTCTAGAAATAGACAAGGCAACAAAGAAACTACATCCCACCCGAACGCTGGGAGTAACGGCCCGGAAAGGTAGAAATTATATACTTAGGCCCCGAGTCTTTATACAAGGGTAACGCGGCGATAACGAAGGGGACACGGCGGCGGCCGAATTTTGGTAACAGGATAAAACCATCATTCACCAATTGACTTGCCATGTATTTTCCCGCTTTGGTTTCGGGGCTGCGGCGCCTGGGGCGCTGGCTTGCGTACGAGTTGTTTGAGTTGGCGCTGTGGGTGGCGTTTGGGCTGCACACGTTAGGGGGCCTGCGCTCGGCGTTTGGGGGTGGGGGCCGGTGGGGGGCCGGGCGGCAGCCGGGCCCGGCCATCCGGCCGCGGCGTTCGGCCGGGCCTTCGCGGGGAGCACGGTTCTCCCATTCGGCCGCCGCATGAGCAAAGCCACCTTCTCATTGCCAGAATCAGGACCTTTCAATTCGGCGCCGAACAAGGTGCCCCGTAAGCGCCGGGTGCAGGTGACGGTCATCAGCGACGTGCACTTGGGCACGTACGGCTGCCACGCCCAGGAACTGCTCCGCTACCTAAAAAGCATCCGGCCGCAGGTACTCGTGCTCAACGGCGACATCGTGGACATCTGGCAATTCAGCAAAAACTACTGGCCGCCGGCTCACATGCGCGTGGTGCGCTACCTGGCGGGCCTGGCCGCCAAGGGCACCAAAATCCATTACCTGACCGGCAACCACGACGAGTTGCTGCGCAAGTTTGCGGGACTGAAGCTGGGCCAGTTTCGGCTGGATAACAAGCTGGTGCTGGATTTGCCCCACGGCCGCACCTGGCTGTTTCACGGTGACGTGTTCGACGTGACCATGCGGCACTCCCGCTGGCTGGCCAAGCTGGGCGGGCACGGCTACGACTTGTTGATTCTCATCAATCGGGTGGTGAACTACTTGCTCGGTAAACTGGGCCGGCCGCGCGTGGCGTTGTCCAAGCTGGTAAAAGAGCGGGTGAAATCGGCGGTGGCAGCGGTGAGCAATTTTGAAGAAACGGCTGCCGCCATTGCGGCCGACGAAGGCTACCGCTACGTGGCCTGCGGGCACATTCACCAGCCCGAAATCAAAACCCTATCCACGGAAAAAGGAGAGGTCATTTACCTTAATTCCGGTGACTGGGTGGAAAACCTAACGGCCCTGGAATACACGGCCGAAGCCGGCTGGCAACTCTATTACTACAACGAAGACCCGGCCATGCAGCAGCCCAGCAGCCCCGACACCCCCGATGCGGCCGAACGGCAAGCCGATGCCAACCCCGCGGCCCTGCTGGAGGTGCTGCTGGCAGAATTTGGAATGAAATAAGCCGGTCGCTGCCCTGGCAACTCCGTAGAAGTCGTTTTACCGCTGTTTATGTCCCGCATTTTATACGCCATTCAAGGCACTGGAAACGGCCACCTCACCCGCGCCCTCGACGTAGTGCCCTTGCTGCAAGCCCGTTGCGACCAGCTTGACATCCTGGTCAGCGGTCCGCCGGCCGACCTGCCCGTCTCATTCGAGGTGAAGTACCGCGCCCGCGGCATGGGCTTTCTCTTTGGCAAAAAGGGCGGCATTGACTTTGTGAAAACGTTTTTGCAGTTCAATTCGGCCAAGTTTCTGCACGAGGTCAGGCACTTGCCGGTAAGTAGCTACGATTTGGTCATTAGTGACTTCGAGCCCGTGTCGAGCTGGGCTTGCAAGCTGCGCGAAGTGCCCTGCGTGGCCCTGAGCCACCAAAGTGCCGTGCTGCACCCGCAAGCCCCCCGGCCCGACCAGGAAGACCCCGCGGGCCGGGCCGTGCTCAAGCATTACGCCCCCAGTACCGCGCAGTATGGCTTTCACTTTCAGGCGTATGCGCCGGGGATTTTCACGCCCGTGATTCGCCAGCAGGTGCGCGAACTGAGCCCGGTGAACGAAGGTCATAACACCGTGTATTTGCCCGCTTTTGAGGAGGCGATTTTGGTGGAGCGGCTCCAGCACCTGAGCCGCTCTGTGCGCTGGGAGGTATTTAGCAAGCACAGCACCAACGCCGCCACGTACGGCAACGTGCAGGTGTGGCCCGTGAGCGGCCCGGCGTTCCTGGACAGCATGGCCCGTTCGGCAGGAGTGCTGTGCGGGGCGGGGTTCGAAACTCCCGCCGAAGCCTTATATCTCGGCAAAAAGCTCCTGGTCATGCCCATGAAGCAGCAATACGAGCAGCAATGCAACGCCGCCGCCCTGGATAAAATGGGCGTTCCCGTCATCAAAAACCTGAAAGACAAGAACTTGGACAAGGTAGACCAGTGGCTGCACCAGACTGAGACCGTGCCGGTGGACTACCAAGACCAGACCGGTGCTGTAATTGACCAACTGCTTCGGGAACAACTGCAACGCAATGGCATTAGGAAATCGTTGGTGTAGTAGAGCGATATAACAAGAAAAACGTCCTGCTGAGTGCCGCCAAAGCCTTTCTGCCGCGGCGCTTATCTTGCTGAGCCACGAAGCATCTTATCGCAGTCGGTTGATTCGTTCAATGGCAATAAGATGCTTCGTGCCTCAGCAGGACAGACGATTGAATGAATCGGTAGAGCTGCTTCAGTTGTGTTCAGCTATGACAATCAATTAGAATTATTACAAAACTCCCGTGCCCCGTGCATGCTCAAATTACCATCACGCTTTAAGGAGCCGTTGCCAGCGGCATTTTATCCGGCTTCGGCGCCCTTGCCCTTTTCAAGGGGCGATTTTGGGGCTGATTTTCATTGGGGAGCGGCCGCCGCAGCCTATCAGACGGAAGGCGCGTGGCAGCACCAAGGCAAGGGGCCAAGCATTTGGGATGATTTCACGCGCCGCAAGGGCACCATTCGGCGCAATGAGCACGGGCGCGTAGCCGCGGACTTCTACAACCGCTACGAAACCGACCTGGACTTGGCCCAAGGCATCGGGCTGACCGATTTTCGTTTCTCAGCGGCTTGGGCGCGGGTGCTGCCCGCAGGCACGGGCTCGGTGAACCGTCGCGGCCTCGATTTTTACGACCGGCTAGTCGATGCCTGCCTGGAGCGCGACCTCCGCCCTTGGCTCACGCTCTACCATTGGGACCTGCCCAGCGCCCTGCAAGCGCAAGGTGGCTGGACCAACCGCAACATTGTGGGTTGGTTTGCTGATTACGCCCAGGTGATGGCCCGGCGCCTCGGCGACCGGGTGCAACACTGGGCGGTGCTCAACGAGCCCATGGTGTTTGTGGGCGCGGGGCACCTGCTGGGCGTGCACGCGCCCGGCCGGCGGCACTTGGGGGCGTTTCTGTCGGCGGCGCACCATGCCACGCTGGCGCAAGCCGAAGGCGGCCGGGCCTTGCGCGCCGAACTGCCCGATACCGCTCAAATTGGAACGACTTTCTCGTGCTCCTATCTCACGCCGCACCGCCCCGGCAACCCCAAAGACGAAGCCGCCACCCGCCGAGCCGATGCCATTCTGAACCGCTTTTATGTGGAGCCCGCCCTGGGCCTGGGCTACCCGCTAGCCGAATTGCCAGCCCTGCGCTGGCTGCTGGAGCGCTACCAAAAGCCCGGCGACGACCAGCGCATGGCCTTCGACTTCGACTTTTGGGGCGTGCAGAACTACACCCGTGAAGTGGTAAAATTCTCGCCGTGGCTGCCGCTGCAATGGGCTGCTCTAGTGCCCGCCAAGCAGCGCGGCGTGCCCTATACTGACATGGGCTGGGAGGTGTTTCCGGAGTCTATTTACCAAATGTTAAAACAGTTTTCAGCTTATCCAAATGCACCAAAATTGCTGGTAACTGAAAGTGGTTCAGCGTTCCCAGATGTGTCAACCGGGGGCAGGGTGCACGACCCGGCTCGCCGGGCCTACCTGCAAGCGGCCATTGGCCAAGTGCTGCGGGCGCAGCGCGAAGGGGTAGATGTGGGTGGCTATTTTTCGTGGAGTCTGACCGATAATTTTGAATGGGCTGAAGGCTACGGTCCGCGCTTCGGCCTCATCCACATCGATTACGAAACCCAGGAACGCACCGTGAAAGACTCGGGGCTCTGGTACCAGGATTTCTTGGGCGGCGCAACGGTCACGGCGGGATTAAGCCACGGCCAGGATGCCCTCACGCGGCGCTGAAAACCTACCGCGCTTCGAGCAAATGTCGACAATTGATGAACTTCTCAATCAAATGTTCCGGGTGTTGCTCGTCAAATTCGCCGAAGCCCAATAGGAGGGCGGGGGCAGGCTGCACAAACCGGAGGGCCTGCTTCACGGCATCGAGGTACCAGCTGAGGCGCTCCCGGTCGCCGTCGGCCGCCGCAAGCTCGGCATCCCAGCGCAGGGCTTCGGGGTCTTTGCGCACCAAAAACGGCAGTACGAACGGAATGTAGCGGCTGAAAACCGGGTTTTCAGCTTGCGTGAGCCGGGTATCGGGCCACACGTTGTATTCGGCAAAGGAGGCGGGCGGCGCCACCAAAAACGGCGTCTTTTCCAGGGTCATTTCCCCAAACATCTCAATGCGGTTGGGCTGGGCGTAGAACTGGGCAAACGCCGTGTACCACACCGAAACCCCAGCCGGGTTGAGGAGCTGATATGGGTGAAATGTGCTGGCTATGCTGAACCCGCCGTGGGCACCAATAACCAGCTTATACAGCTCGCCAAATTTGTCAAAATCAGTTGATTGCTGGTAAGGATTGTTAGTGAGGCCGTAGAGATAGAAGCTGGCGAAATCATCTGGCGTTGGTCCGGCTGGGATGGTAGCAGGGGCGGTATCGGGCACGTGGAGTAGCTTTGGAAACGAGGTAGTAGAGGTATCAAACGGTTTTTCAGTACACAAACCTATTTCGGAATGGCTGAAAACTCCGCATTTCGGTGCCGGATGAAGCTGCTTGGTTGGTGCCCCCGGACAGCGAGGTGGCACCGATTGTGGCGTGGCTAGGCTGGGGCGGTAACGGCCAACATTGACAAGTAAAAAAGCATTGGCGCCGCAAACGAATCTGCGGCGCCAATGCCTGGGGCGATTTCTGTTTTATAGTAACCGCTCAGTAACCGCGCAATATTCAGAATCCTGTCTGTCCGGTTTACTGCTGCGGCACCAGCTTCACCCCGGTGTACAGCTGCGGGTTGTTCACGGAGGCCATGGGCTCGATGCTCCAGCGTTTATCGTACTGACTCACATTTGCCAGTTTAAGCAACGTCGTGTAGTCCGGCGTCAGCGCGTGCTTGGTTTTGATAAAGTAGCTGTTGATGCGCAGGGTTGCAGGGTTGTAGCTCACTACCAAGGCGGTAGTGTCGTGCCAGTAGGTATACAAGGCTTCGGTGCCGCCCGAGGGCAACTCCCGGGGCGTTCGGTCGTGGTCGGGACGAATGGAAAGGCCCGATAGCGGCTTGGCAATCTGGTCGGCGTTCATGCCAACCAAGGCGGGCACATCAAATACCCGTTCAATTTTCAGTGCCGATGTAGCAACGGGTACTTCGGTTGTTGGCTGGTCGGTAGCGGCGCAGCCCAACAACAGGGCCAAGGGAAGGAGAGAGGCGTAACGCATATAGAAAGTAGACGAAGGTGAACAGGACTGCTACGCAATAGCCTGGGAAAAGGCTGAGCTTGTTGGTCTCATCGCCAAGTTAATGGTAAAAATCAATATATTCAAATTTAATGACTATTGCCTGGTCGCTGCCTTCGGGAATGCGGAGCAATATGGGATACGCAGGTGAGCCCAATCCGACAGTTGGGGCACACGGCAGCATCCGTGCCGAACCAGGGGGCCCGGCAACGGCGCGGGCCCAGAAAATCCCCATCTGTTGGCAGGTTTCTGAGATATGGACTGCCTCAATAAGAGCAGAAAGACATACAAGCTGAATAATAATTTTATCAACAATCGTATAATTAATTAAATTATAACTACATTAATACTCAAATACGGACTTTAGCCACACCCATATGGAAGCACTCCAAACATTATCACCCTCGAAAGTGGGCCTGCAATCCACTACGATGCACATCCCGGCAGATAAATGGGCGAGTGCACTTGAAATTTTCAGTACCCAGCTGAAAAAACCTCGCTTTATTCCGGATGAGGCCAACGCCGAGCAAGCCGAGTGGGGAGTGTCGGGCGGCGTTAAGCTTATTTTGAAAAAAGAACCCGCGAGCACGGAAATATCGAGTGATAATTCCTTCCTGTTCCGATGCAAATCGAAGCCGGTTGCCGATGCCCTGTACAATGCGCTTCGGAGCCTGACGGATGACGCAAACGGCTCCTTCTGGGAAGGGTGCGAATTTGTGCTGGAAGACAACCAGGTGAAAGCAGGGGTAACCACCATCGGCAGCGTCAAGGTAAACCACTCTACTTCCGCACTGGCTTCCGTCTCACTCGGCGTCATCCATAACCCACCGTACTAAGCCAGTTGATTATAAAGCCTGTGCAGCGCACAAGCCAGCGAAGCAGGCGCTTGAAAACACCTGCCTACCCCTGTGGCCCGCATACGAAAGGGCCTGGTTGGCCTCCCGTTCTTTACGCTCGTAAGCATGAAACCGTACGTTTTTGTGCCACTCCTGCATTTGGGGCTGCTGCTTCTGCTTGGGTCCGCGTCGCCGGCTCGGGCGCAGGCGGAGCATAAGCTGGGAGTTTCGATGTCTCGGGCCGACACCGCCCAGGTGCGGCGCCTGCTGGCCCAGGCCTTGGCCTTGCGCACAGCTAATCCCGCACAGGCCGTGGAGCTTACGCGCCAAGCGCTGGTGCTTGCCCGGCAGCAGCACCACGCCAAAGGCGAAGGCGAGGCCCTGCTCGGGCTGAGCATATTGCACCGGCGCCAGGCCGAGTACGAGCCGGCGCGTCGGTACGCGCAGCTGGCGCAGCGCGTGTTTGGGCGCTCCGATGAAACCCGCGGGCAGGCCAACGCCTGGTTGCAGCTGAGCCTGATTGACATGCTGCAAGGCAACCCCGCGCCGGCCCTCAAGGCGGCCCTCAAGGGGCTGCCACTGGCCGAACAGGCCGGCGATGAGGTAACCAAAACGCGCTTGCAAGCCAATTTGGGTAGTATTTACTACACCATGGGGAACTACGACGACGCCCTGCCGGTGCTGCAAAACGTGCTGAAGCGCGGCCGACGGGCGGGCGACCAGCAGGTGGTGCTCACGGCCCTGAACGGCTTGGGCAATTCGTTTCAGATGCTGAAGAAGTGGCCCCAAGCCCTGGCTTACTACCAGCAAGCCCTGCGGCTTAGCCAACAGCTGGGCGACCTCTCGGGCGAGGCGGGCAACGAAACCAGTTTGGCCGAAGTGCATGGCCTGATGGGCCAGCCCGCCGAAGCCCTGGCGCACGGGTTGCGGGCCCGGCAGCTGGTGCACGCCACCCACGACGAATACAACCTGCCCTTGGTGGAGCTCATGCTCGCCCGCGCCTACGTGCTGAAGCAGCAGCCCGATAGCGCGCTCGCCCTGGCGCAGCACAGCCTCCAGCTGAGCCAGCAGGCCCGCAGCAACGACAACATCCGCAATGCGGCGGATATTATGGCGCAGGCCTACGCCCAGCGCGGCAATTTCCCGGCCGCCTATCGCTACCGCAACCTGCACATGGCCTACAACGACACGCTCTCGGGCGAGGATACGCAGCGCCGTACCAGTGCCCTGCGCTACGCCTACGAGCTGGAAAAGAAACAGGCCCAAATAGACCTGCTTACCAAAACCCGGCAGCTCCAGGCGCAAAAAGAGGCCCGGCAGCGCCAGCAGCTCTACGGCCTGCTAGCCGGGCTGCTGGGCGTGGTGCTGGTGCTGGGCCTGCTGTTGCGCAACATCGTCCTCAAGCGGCGCGCCAACCGGCACCTGGAAGAAAAAAACAAAGAAATTGCGGCCCACCGCGACAAATTGGGCCGCACCCTCACTCAGCTGCAAGCGGCCCAAAACCAGTTGGTGCAACGCGAAAAAATGGCCTCGTTGGGCGAGCTGACGGCAGGCGTGGCGCACGAAATTCAAAACCCGCTGAATTTCGTGACTAACTTCTCGGACGTGAACGTGGAGCTAACGGCCGAGCTGGAAGAAGAGCTGGCCAAGGAACCGCTGTCGGTGGGAGGCAGGCATACCATCGACCTGTTGTTGCAGGAGCTCACGCAAAATCAATCCAAAATCCACGAGCACGGCCACCGCGCCGACCTCATTGTGAAGCGCATGCTGGAGCACTCGCAGCCCTGCAACGGCAAGCGCCAGGTTGCCGACATCAACGCGCTGGTAGAGGAGTGCTTGCGGCTGGCCTATCACGGCTGGCGGGCTAAGAACAAAGACTTTACGGCCACCCTTAACTCGGACTACGACCCCCGCCTGAAGCCCGTGAAAGTAGTTTCCCAGGACATCAGCCGGGTGCTGCTGAACCTGTTGAACAATGCGTTTTACGCCGTGACCGAAAAAAGCAAAAAAGCCGCCAGTCCCTACTGCCCCGAAGTAAGCGTGCAAACCCGTCGAACACCTACGGCGGTGCGCATTCAGGTGCGCGACAACGGGGACGGGGTGCCGGTGGCCATGCGGGATAAAATCTTCCATCCCTTCTTCACCACCAAGCCCACCGGCGAGGGCACCGGCCTGGGCCTCTCGCTGAGCTACGACATCATTACCAAAGGCCACGGCGGCACGCTAAGCGTGGAAAGCACGGAAGGGGAATACACACAATTGACCGCCAGCCTACCCGTGACGCTGTAAAGCGGCGAGCATTTGCCAGAACTATTCCTTGCTTTATTAAGATTTATTTTATAAATTTAGGGTGCTTCGCCGTAAGGGGGCGTTTCTGGCTTTTGGCCGGTGCGCAGCTCTTGGGGGTGAAGCCGGCGGCTGACAGGCCTGTTTTCGGGCGCTGCGTTGCTGGGGTTCTTCGGTGCCAGCGTGCGCTTTCGGCATTAGGCTGGCTTGTCTCTGCTGCGCCCGATTGGTGGCCTGCCGGCCTGCAGTTGGGCAACCGACTGGTAGTGGATGCCTGAGTTTTGCTGGTTGCGATGTTGCTCGAACAAAATAGTCCGCCACCCTTCCGCCTCGGGCGGTTGGCTCCGCCCCTGATGCCTGGCTCCAAGCAGGCCGCGGCGCCCGAACTGGTGCCCAACAACCTACTCTTGGTGCTCGCGCGGCCCTGGTTGGGGCTGCTGCTGCAATCCCTGCTGCTGCTAGCCGGCGTGTTTTCAGCAGCGCTGGGCCTCAAAGGTTTCCTGCTGCCCAACGGATTTATCGACGGTGGGGTGACGGGCATGTCCTTGCTGATAAGCCAGTTGACGGACACTTCCCTCTCGCTGCTGATTGTGGTCATCAACATCCCGTTCATCATTCTGGGCTACCACCACCTCGGTCGGAAGTTCGCGCTTAAGACCTTGCTCACCATTCTGGCCCTGGCGGGGGCATTGCTGGTGGTCACCTTCCCCACGCTCACCCACGACAAGCTGCTGATTGCGGTGTTTGGCGGATTCTTTCTGGGCGCGGGCATCGGCCTGGCCATGCGCGGCGGAGGCGTGCTCGACGGAACCGAAATTCTGGCGCTGTACCTGAGCCGAAAGCTGCCCGTGTCAATTGGTGACATTGTGCTCATTATCAACGTCATCATCTTCTCGGTGGCGGCGTGGCTGCTGTCCGTCGAAACGGCGCTGTATTCCATTTTGGCGTATCTATCAGCCGCCCGAACGGTGGACTTTGTGTTGGTTGGCATCGAGGAATACACCGGCCTCACCATCATTTCCTTCCACAGCACGGAAATCAGGCGGATGATAACCGACAAGCTCAAGCGCGGCGCCACCGTCTACGAATGCACCCAGGGCTACGGCTCGCACGGCCATCAGCACCTCAAAGTCGAAGCCATCTTCACGGTCGTGACCCGGCTGGAGGTAGTTGAGCTAACGGATGAAATTCATAAAATCGACCCGCAGGCCTTTGTGGTCACCCAAAGCGTGAGCGACATGAAGGGCGGGCTCATCAAGAAGCGCGCGTTGCACTGAGCGGGCCCCTCGCCGCGCCACTGCCGCGCACCCTGCCGTCGTTTGCCCAAACCAGCAGGGATTAACAGGTTTAATGTCATGGAAAGCTGGTACCGATTTTTGGGAGTGCGGCCACGCGAAACCAAAGCGGTTTGGTTGTTTTTTGCGCACAATTTTCTGCTCGGCATCGGCACCATCCTGGTTTATGTGGCCGCCAACGTCGTTTTGCTGGCCGAGCATCCGGAGCGCAACTTGCCGCTGGCCTACTGCGTGGGCGCCGTGGCCATGATGGCGGTCGGGCGCCTGTATGCCTACGGCGAGCACCATTGGCTGTTGCGCAAACTTGCGGTGCGCGCCCTGCTGGTAGCGGCCGTGCTGACGCTGGTGCTGGGGGGGCTGGTGCTGCTCGGCCCTTCCGTGGCCACGGCCGTGACCATCATGACGGGGTACCGCCTGGTGTACCTGCTCACCAACCTGGAGTTTTGGGGCATGTCGGCGGTGGTGTTCAACGTGCGGCAGGGCCGGCGGCTGTTCAGCGTCATCAGCTCCGGCGACATGCCGGCCAAGGCCATTGGGGCGGTACTGGCCATTTTTGTTCATATAAACAACGCCCTGTATGCGCTGCTTTTTACCGCGGCAGCCACGTATTTATTGGCCTTCTTCATTCAGCGGGCCACCTTCCAAACGCAAGTGGGGGCAGCCCGGAACGCCCCAGAACCCGAACCCCAACAGCCGCGGCCGTCCCTGGTGCACCAGCTCCTGGGGGCCAGTCCGCTGGTGCGCGCCATGGGGCTCAGCCTCATGGCCATTGCGGCCGTGGCTGTGGGCGTAGAGTATTTGTTCTTCGTCAATGTGAAATACAAGCTGCAGGAGCAAGCCACGATTTTGCAGTACGTGGGCGGCGTCCTGGCCCTGACCTACCTGCTGGCCATGCTGTTCAAGCTCGCTTTTTCACGCCACGGCCTCGACCGGCTCGGCGTACGCTGGACGTTGGCCGTGCTGCCCCTTATGGCCTTGGCGGGGCTGCTACTATTTGGCGGATTGCAGCTGACCCACGCGGCTCCTGGCACGGTGATGCTGTATTTCGGCGGGCTGTATCTGGTGTTGGAGGTGCTGCGCCGGGCCATGTTTGAGCCGGTGTTTCTGGTGTTGTTTCAGCCCCTGGCTGCTCCGGAGCGGCTGGAAGGCCACTCCCTGGTCAAAGGATTTTACGAGCCGCTGGGGCTGGGGCTGGGCGGCGTGTTGCTGTGGAGCGGGCACACGTTTCCTGCCCTCAACCAATGGGCGCCGTTCATCTGGATGGGCGTGCTGCTGCTGCTGGCCCTGTTCCTGCTGCAGCTAACCTACTGGAAGTACATTGACGAGCTGAAGAGTGCCTTGGGCCTGCGGTTCACGTCCGCGCCGCCGCCCAGCGGGGCATCAGCGGGCAAGCCGGCGCCGGCAAATCCGAGTTCAAAAACAGCCGTGGAGGCAATTGAGCACTTGCAGAAAGCCCACGCCGATACGCTTTTCAGGCACGCCGACCTGCTGCTCAAGCATTCTGATAGCCGGGTCCGAAACCGGGTGCTGGGCCTGTTGGGCGACCGCGCCGACATCACGCTCCTGCGACGCCTGGCGTATGATGACCCCGATGCGGACCTGCGGCACATGGCCAGCCGAATGGCCAGCCTGCACCCCGAGGCCAATGACTTGCTGAACCACCACGACCTGGCCGTGCGCGGCGGCGCCATCCGGGGCCGGCTGGAAGCGGCGCCCACCGATGAAGGGGCCCTGGCCAGCCTGGCCGGTATTGCAGCGGCGCCCGATGCCAAAAGCCGCCTGATGGCTTTGGCCCTGCTCGATTTGCTCACCCCCGAGCAGCAGGTTGAGGTAGTAACCAGCAGCTTCCAGAGTGCCGACCAAGAGCTTGTGCAGGCGGCCGTGCAGGCAGCGGCGCGCGTGGCCAGCCCCAGCCTGCTGGGGCAGTTGGTGGCGTTGCTGCGCCACAAAGCCCTGCATAAGCCGGCCAGCGACGCGCTGCAAAAGACCGGTGCCGCCGCTCTGCCGTATCTCAAAGAGGCTTTTTCGCAGGAAACGGACGGGCGGAGCTTGCAGCTGGTGGCGCAAATTTGTGCCCGGATGGGCACGCCCGCCGCCCGCCAAGTGTTGGTCGACGTGGCCCAGGCCCCCAATTTGCACGCCCGGGCCGCCGCGTTGCGCGCCCTCAGCAGCTTTGAGAAAGTGCCCGGCGACATGCCACTCTTTCAGCGGCTGGTAGAGGAGGAAATGCGGTTTGCCCAGCACCTGCTGCACGGCATGGTGAAGGGCAATACCGAACTGCGCCGGGCCCTGCGCTACGAGCTGGGCAAAACCCAGCAGCGGATTTTTGGCCTGCTGATTCAGGTGTATGAACGCCAGCCAATGATGGACGCCCAGCGCGGGGTGGCCCATGCTTCCGGCGAACGGCAGGCCAACGCCCTCGAAATCCTGGATAATCTGATACCGCGCCCGCTGTACCAAGGCCTGCAGGCCATGCTCGACGTAGGCCGGCTGAGCGAAAAAGTGCAGGCTTTCGACGATTTGCTGGGCCCGGCCCGCATGTTGGAACCCATCCAAACGGTCATCATCCGCCGGGGCCCGGCCGCGTTTTCCGCCTGGACCATTGGCGTGGCGCTGCGGCAATGGGCGCCCCAGCTGACTACGGTAGCGCTGCTGCACCCGCACTTGCACGCCGCCAATTCTTTGGTTCAGGAAAGTGCCCTATCCGTGCTCCAGCAGCTCCCCGTGCAGCATCCGGCGGTGTTTGAGCAGTTTCTCGCCTTGTTCCCATCCATTACGCAACTACCCGTTATGAATGCTCAAGCCCAAACCCAACCATCCGGCATCTCCTCGCGCGACCGGGTGCTGATGCTGAAAGCCACTGCGCTTTTTGCCGAAACGCCCGAAAACGTCCTGGCGACCATCGTGCCCATCATGAAGGAAGTGACTTTTCAGTCCGATGAGAAGATTTTCGTCAAGGGCACGCTGGGTACGTCGCTGTTCATCGTATGCGAAGGGGAGGTTGGCATTTGGGATGGGACGCATCAGCTTACGACCTTTCATAAGGGAGACTTTTTCGGGGAGTTGTCGCTGCTCGATGCCGAGTCCCGCTCGGCCACCGCTGTTGCGCTGAGCCCGGTCATGGCTTTCCGCATCGACCAGGAGGACTTTTACGACGTGATGGAGGAATGCACCGAAGTGGCGCGCAACATCATGCGGGTGCTTTGCCAACGGCTGCGGCGGCAAAATGAAAAATCGCAGCTCATCGAGCAGGTACATACTTAAGCCAGATGGGGCTGTTCGCCCCGTTCCGGCCGTTTCCCATTCAGCCTTTGTTTCGGTGGGGCCATTCAGGTTGCCTTACCACTACCGACGGGCAGCTGTGCTTTGTCTCGGCAGGGTTTCCTTCACGCCGCCCTTTGTGAGCGTGAGGGCGTGCACGCGGCCGGATTTCGTCAGCAAAAATTCCACGGTGCGGTCGGGGTTTTTGCGGCTAAAGAACTTGCGGGGCGCTTCGGTCACCAGGGGCGTTTCCAAGTCTTGCAAGTACAGCTGGCCGTTGGCGTGCAGAATGCGGGTGGCGCCGTACTGGCCCGCGAAGGCCGGCAGCCCTGCGGGCGCCGCGGGGAGGGCCCGATGCACATAAGGCACTTCCACGGCTTTGCCAAACAGGATGCCCGCCAGCCCGTAGCCAATCCAGTGCGCTTCGGCCTGGTTGTTCGATAGCACGGTGACGAAAATCCCGTCCTGCGGGTAGCGGTCCAGCGTGGTCATGGCCCCGAAGTAGCCCCCGCTGTGCGTGAGCAGGTAGTGGCCTTGATTGTAGTAGGGGCTGATGAAGACGCCGTAACCGTATCGGTCCAAAAATCCATTGCCCGGAAACCGTTGGTTGTGCGGGGTCGCCATGAGGGCCTTGGACGCCTCCGAGAGCAGGGCCGTACCGCGCAGCGCCCGGTCGAGTTTGGCCAGGTCGCCCGCCGTGGAATACAGCCCGTCGTGCCCCACGTTGAGGTCCCAGTTGATGTACGGGTTTTTCACCAGCGCATCGCCCTCCCGGTAGTAGAGCCGGGCTAGGCGGGGCACCAGGGCCGTGGTGCTGTTCAGGCCGGTCTGGCTCATGCCCGCCACGTCGAAAATGTGGCGTTGCAGGTACGCGCCGTAGGAAAGCCCCGAGGCTTTTTCGATGATTTGGCCCAGCAGAAAATAGCCCACGTTGCTGTAGCCCACCCGCGTACCCGGGGCAAATTGCACGGGCTGCCGTTTCATAAATGCCAGGGCAGAATCTTTCGACACGGCCGTGTGGTCAAGGTACAGCTCTTCAAAATCGAGGGCCAGCCCCGCCGTGTGGGTCAGCAGCTGATGCACGGAAATGGCGTCGCCGTTTGGGAAGCCCGGCAGAAAGGAGTTGAGCTTGTCGGTGAGCTGCAGCCGGCCGCGTTCGGCCAGCTGCAGAATGGCCAGGGCGGTGATGTGCTTGGTGATGGAGGCCAGGGCAAACCTGGTCTCCAAGGTGTTGGGTACTGCCCATTCGGCATCGGCCAGCCCGTAGGCTTGCTGCAGCAGCACGGTGTCGTGGCGCGTCACGAGCACCACGCCCGCGAAACGGTTGATGTCGTGCTGGCCTTGCATGTAGGCCGCGAGGCGTTGCGGCACCGGCTGCTGGGCAACGGCCGGGCGCGCAAGGCCCAGCCCGAATAGCAATAGGAAGGGGGATAGGCGCATGAGTTGAAGACGATGCAAAGGAGGGGAGGACGGCCGAGTCGCCGGCCCTTACTTTTTGAAGAAAGCCAGCAGCTCGCTGCGGTAGGAACTGCCGATGGGCAGCAGCGTGTTGTCGAGCAGCCGCACGTGTTCGGGTTGCAGCCGCCCGATGTGCGCCGCCGCCACTATGTAGGAGCGGTGCACGCGCAAAAAGGCCGGCCCCAGCACTTCCCCCATTTCTTTCATGGTTTGGTGCAGCAGGTAGGTCTTGGTCGCTACCGCAATTTTGACGTAGTCTTTGCAGCCCTCCACGTACACGATGTCGCGGTGCGGCACCTTCAGCAATTCCTGGCGCTCCTTCACCAGCAGGTACTTCTCGGTGGCCGCCTCGGGCTCGGGAGCGGGTTGGGCCGCGGGCAGGCGGGCAATGGCCTTTAGAAACCGCTCGTAGCTGAA
Source organism: Hymenobacter jeongseonensis (assembly GCF_015694725.1). GTDB lineage: Bacteria > Bacteroidota > Bacteroidia > Cytophagales > Hymenobacteraceae > Hymenobacter > Hymenobacter jeongseonensis. The sequence continues at coordinate 476,759 of NZ_JADQDQ010000004.1, forward strand.
GGGTTTGAGCAAGTAGTCAAGCACATTCAGCTCGTGGCCTTCGTAGGCGTACTCGCGGTAGGCCGTGGTGAGGATGGTGCGGGGCGGGTTTTTGACGGTGCGCAGGAAGTGTAGCCCCGTCACCAGCGGCATTTCAATGTCAAGAAACAGCAAGTCCACGGGGTGCTGGGCCAGGTGGTCGTAGGCTTCCATGGCGTTGCGGCAGGTGCCCGTGAGCGTGAGCCCGGGCGTTTGGTCGATAAACCGGGTGAGCACTTGGTGAGCCAGCGGCTCGTCGTCCACAATCAGGCAGCGAACGGGGGCAGGCGGGGTCGGCATGGAGCGGGAGGAATGAAAACGGGAAAGAAAGGCGCGGTGGCGGGATGGGGCCTTAGAGCCGCAGCGTGAGCTCGGCCCGGTAGCGGCCGTTGTGCTCTGTCAGGTGCAGTTCGTGGGCGTGTGGGTAGTAGAGGTGCAGGCGCTGGCGAATGTTCTGCAGGCCGATGCCTCCGCGGCGTTTGGGCGAGGCGGCCGGGGCGTCGGGCAGCAGGTCGTTTTCGATGAGAAAGTGCAGGCGGCCGGGCGTGGTGGTGAGGGTGGCTTCCACGCTGGCGTCGTCGGAAAAGTGGTGGCGGCCGTGCTTGAAGCTATTTTCCACCAGCGGCAGCAGCAGCAGGGGCGGCACCAGCACGTCGGTGGCCTCGGCGGCGCCCACGGCCCGGAAGGCCACCCGGGCCCCGGCGTACTTGCGCTGTTCCAGCTCGAAGTAATTTTCGAGAAACGACACTTCCTCTGCCAGCGCAATCTGCGGCTTGCCGCTGTCGTAGAGCACGTAGCGCATCAGGTCCGAGAGGAGCAGGATAAAGCGCGGCGTTTCGGGCGAGCCGGCCAAGCTCAGGCCGTAAATGCTGTTGAGGGTATTAAAGAGAAAGTGGGGCTGCAACTGCGCCTTGAGCTGCTCCATCTGCAGGGCCGAATGGTCTTGCTCCACGCGGCGGCGGCGGGTTTCGTGCTCAAACGCCACCTGCACAAATGCCACGCAACTGAAGGCCAGCACGTCGGTGAAGAGCAGGCCGAGGTAGGGCTGCTGGCGCGTCAGGAGCTGGGCGGCGGCCTCCAGGTAGCCCCGGTGGTAGTAGTCGGCCAGCAGGGGCGGGTGGGCCACGTGCTGAAACAGGCCGTGGGCCAGCGCCATATTCAGTCGGATGGCCACCCAGCTATAGCCCACCGCCACCAGCCCCAGCAGCAGGTAGCGGCGGCGGCGCAGCAGCGCCGGCACCGCCACCCGGTAGTAGGGCACAATGTAGAGCGTGGCCACCAGGGCAAATGCAATCAACTGGGGGTAAGGCAAATTGGCGCGGTCCGGGGAACGCTCCGGCACGGCTTCCATGAACAGGGCGTACTTATAGAGGCCCACGTAGAGCACCCAGACCATGCCCTCAAACACAAGAGGGAAACGGCTTGGCCGGTCGGCGGCAGCTGAGGAGGACAGGGGTTTCATGGGGCCAAGTTGGGGGATTTTCCGGCCACTGCCCGTGCGTCTGGGCCTGAATTTCGACCAACGCGGTGATTTTTTCGACTAAAAAAATCGCACGGCACTTTGGTCGCTCCTAGGCCCCGGGTGGTCGAAAAAAGCTTCCCAACGGCAGCAAGAGGCAATTCCTTTGTGTCGTTGCCAGTCGCTGAGACGGCCGGCGCAGCTCTCACATCACACGCTCTTTTTTGCCTACTTATGAAAAGCACTTTCCGCACCCTGCTCGCCGCCGCCTTGCTCACTGCTCCCGCCGCCGCTGCCTTCGCCCAAACGGTCCCAACTGCCGCCACCGATACGGCCCGCATCGTGCTCGATGCGTCTGTCGTCAACTCTGTAAACACGCAGAGCTATTTTCTCTTTCGCCAGGCTGTGCGGCCCCTTATCGAGCAGATGGGTGATAAAAAGGTGGTGGCCCTGGGCGAAGGCACCCATGGCACGGCCGAGTTTTACAAGCTGCGGTTCTGGCTCACGCGCATTCTGATGGAAGACAAGGGCTTTACCCAAGTAGCCCTCGAAAACAGCTACGGCGACTGCTACCGCCTGAACCAAGCCCTGCACTCGGCCACCCTCGACGACCTTAAGCCCCTGATGAAAAAGCACCTGCTCAGCATCTGGCAAAACCGCGAAACCGAGGAAATGCTGAACTGGATGCACACCTACAACACCTCCCACCTGCGCAAGGTCGAGCTGGCCGGCATCGACGCCATGTACGGCACCGCCGCGGCCGAGCTGCTGCGCGAAACGCTGGCCCATTCTACCCCCGAAATCGTAGCTCTCACCCAGCAGCTGGTGCAGCAGACCACGCTGCAGGCTCAAATCTGGACCAACCTCAACGACCGCAGCATTCCCTTCAAACGCCCGGAGATGATGGCCAATGGCTGGGCCGGCTACGAAACCACTGAGCAACTGGCCCAAGCCCTAAAAAAAGTGAAGCTGCCGAAAAAGCAGCGCGCCGCCGTGGCCGGGGCCGTGCAGAGCCTGCAGCTGCACTTCGACACGTTTTACCAGCCCAAAGTGAACAAGCGTGAGTCATCGCGCGACAGCGTGATGGCGGAAATGACCAAGTTCTTGGTGCGGGGCAAAGGCAGCAAAGTCATCATCTGGGCCCACAACGCGCACGTTTCGCGCAGCTTGCCCGTGCCCGGCGACAACAACGGCGGCGGCACCGGCAAATTCCTGGAGCGCGCGTTCCCCGGCCAGTACTTCGTGCTGGGCACCAGCACCGCCACCGGCACCGTGGCCGCCACCACCCATCGGTTTATTACCACGGCCAGCCCCATGGCGGCCTATCCGCTGGACGCGCCGGTGGCCGGCTCCTGGGAACAGGCCTTTAACTTGGTCACCCCCGCCACTTTCTACGTCAATACCCGCCAGCTGACCGCCGCCGGCCAGAAGCACCCCCACCGGCTGGTGGGCTACAGCCCCCAGAGCGGCGCCGATTCCTACTACCCCTTGGCCTTGAGCCGGGCCTACGACGCGCTGCTTTTCGTGCGGCAAACCACGGCGGCCACGCCCCTTTAACATTCGGCCGTTCGGCAAATGCCCCCATCGGCAAGTCCCTGCGAAGCATAAGATTCGTTGAGCTGGCAGACAAACCAGTTGGCCGGTTCACGGCAGCCGACGCAGCCCCTGACCTAAACGGTTTGGGGCTGCGTCGGCTGCCGTCAGTCAAAGCCGCGGATGTGGATGCGCTTCTCTTCATTGCGGTGCCCCGCCCGCACGATTTGTCGCTCAAAGGCTTTGGGGTCGTTGAGGACGTCATAGAAATCATTTAAATAGCGGATGGCAAAGTCTTGCTCTTGCCGGCTGAGGTAGGGACAGGCCCGGTACACGTAGTTAAGGGCTTCGCGCCGGGCGTTGAAGTGGTGGCGCACGGCGGCGTAGGTGGCCGGGGGGAAGGTGAAGCCCCGATACAGCCGTTGCCGGACCGACGTGATGCCGAGCTGCTCGGGCGGCACAGCGTACGGGGCCATTACCAGCCCGCTGTAATCAAAATCGAAGGCCACGGGCAACGGCGGGGCCTGCAGGTTTTGGCTCAGCAGCCGGATGTTGTGGCGGTAGGGCACCGACCAATCCGTGTTGCCAATCAGATACTGAAACACGACCATCGTAGCCGTGGCCGTCGGGTTGAGGTTTTCCATGCCGATAACCAGGCGCCTGGGCACCACGGTGGCCTGGTGGCGCTGCGCGAGGGCTTCTGTCGGCTCCAGAAAAAAGGCGTAGTGCGCTTCGGCGGCGCCCCGGCCGCCGCTGTCGTGGTAGGTGATGCGGCAGAGCCGGACGCGGTAGCTCAGGTCCGTGAGCACGTTGTAGAGCTTGTACACCAAGTATTCGCGCAGGGTGTATTTATCAGACAAGCAGTGGGTGGTCAGCTTCAGCTCCTCCACCGGGCCAAAGAGGGAGCCCGGTCGGCTTTCGGGCGGAAATTTCACCCACAGCGGCGGGAAGTCGCACACGGCGGGGTCTTTGCGCCGGTTTCCGCGCACTTGCACCTGCACGGCCAGCGTGTGTTGGGCCGCGGCGGCATCGCGGTAGGAGAGGCGGGCCGGGTGCAAGCCGGGCGTCGCGCCGCGGTCGTTCAGGACCCTTGCCCGCGGCAGCACCAAGGTCAGCTCGACAAGTTCGTCCCGCGAAAAAAACGGGTTGTCAGGCGCCGGGACGCAAACGCTTTCCCGAGGGCCGGCCAGTACCGGCACCGGCCGGCCCAGCCACAGGCCCAGGCTAATCAGAACCGATAGCAGCGGAAGCATGGCAGCAGCAGCGCAGCACGCAGCTGCGGGTTGAGGAGCCACCGGACCGGGAAAGCGCCCACCGGGAAGAATGGCGGCTTCGGGTGGAGGAGATTTATGGGTTAGTTAGCGCTTAAATAAGGCCTCTATCGGCTTGCCTTGGCCCTGGGCAAACGGAAAACCCAGTAGATAAGCCACCGTGGACGGAATGTCGAGCAAGGTGTGGGGCTCCTTGATGGTGCGGCCTTTTTTGAAATCCGGCCCCAGGGCCAGCAAGCTGATGTGCCGGCACCCTTCGCAGCCATCGCCGTGCTCCACCCACCCCGGGGGCACGCTGTTGAGGTGCCGGCCGTGGTCGTTGGTGATGAGCAGAGTCGTGTTGTTGCGGTAGGCTTTGTTCCTGCGCAGGAAATCGTACAATTCCATCACGTACTTGTCGTCCCGGGCGATGCCCCGCACGTAATTGGGCCAGTTGGCGGCGTGGGCAAAGCCGTCGGGCTCCATAAAATTGATGAGCACCAAGTTGGGCTTGTGCTGCGTAAGGATGCGCTTGGCGGCCACCAGGGTCAGGGAATCGGCGCGGTAGCCGGTGCCCGGGCCGCCCACGCCGCAGTCGAGGGAAGGCGGCAACTGGTCCTTCCACTCCGGGTTCAAGGTATTGGCCAGAATGTGCAGCTTGTCTTTGCTGGTGATGAGCCAGGCGGCGGTGGCGGGCTTGCCCGTGGCCTTGCGCCAGAGCTGAAAGATGGAAGGCTGCTGCGGCAGCTCTTGGTCAAAATTGTCGATAGCCTGGTCGATGCCCGTGGTAATAGCCGCATGCCCCGAGTTGGTGTAGGTGAAGCCGTTGTTGTAAAACTGGGAGAATAGCACGCCCCGGGGCTTCAGCCGGGTGGCCATGTTGGGAATCAGGCCCGGAATGCTGTCCCAGGTTTCGGAGTACCGGGGCCCGTCGATGACCACAATGATGACGTTTTTGGTGCGCAGCCCTTTTTTAGGCGGGTCTGGGGCGAAAGCGCAGAGCACCAGGAGCCAAGGGCCGCAGCAAACGGCGCACTTGAGTAGGCGGCTCCACCGCCCGAGAGAGGCAAAAAAGGCCATAGCGCTGGACGCAGTAAAAAGGAGTTACGGGAACATAGGGTTTACGTTAGCAACCGCATGAAAGATGTGAAAATATTGCTAATGAGGAGTTTAACAGTTAGAGGCCGAAGCGTCAGGGCCGGAAAGGGCAGGGGATTAGCCGCCCGCACTTAAGCATGGTGCTAATTCGGGCCTTTGCGGGGAAGATGACAATAATCGAAAATTCAATTGATTACGGTCATTCTTTGGGGCGGGAATCCGGTAGAAATTGCCGCAGGCACGGCACCCAAGTGGCGTCGGCAGCCGCGTGTCCGCCCATGAACGCCAATCAGCCCCTGCTGCCATGCCTGCCCGCCGTGCTGCCCGGGCGTTGGCTGCTGCTGATAAGCTTGGCTTTGGCCGGCTGCCGGGACAAGGCCGAGCGCGTGAAACCCGTCTGGTCGGCCATTTCCGAATCGGTGTACGCGGCCGGTACGGTTAAGAGCGGGCGGCAGTACCAGGCTTTTGCCAGCGCGGGCGGCATCATTCAGACCGTGTTTGTGCGCGAGGGCGACTCGGTGCGGGTGGGCACGCCGCTGCTTTCCATTGCCAGCGACGTGCAGCAGCTGACCCAGGAAAACGCCGCCCTGGCCGCCCGCTACGCCGCCGTGGCCGCCAACCAAAGCCAGCTCCAGGAAGCCCGCGAACGCATTGCCCTGCAACGCCGCACCATGCAGAACGACCAGCTGCAGCTCACCCGGCAGCGCCAACTCTGGCAGCAGTCCATCGGCACCAAGCTGACCCTGGAACAAAAGGAGCTGGCCTACGCCGCCTCCAAAACCGCCTACGAATCGGCGGTGCTCAGCTACCAGACGCTCAAAAAACAGCTCGATTTCGCCGCCGCGCAGTCGCGCAAAAACCTGCAGATTGCCCGGACGAAGGCCAGCGATTTCGTCCTGCGCAGCAAAATCAACGGCATCATCTACCAGCTCTATCGAGAAAAGGGCGAGGCCGTGACGCCCCAAACGCCGCTGGCCTTGCTCGGCGACGCCCGCCACTTCGTGCTCGAAATGCAGGTAGACGAGTCCGACATCGTGAAAATCCGCCCCGGCCAGCTGGTGTTGGTGACTTTGGACAGCTACAAAGGCCAGGTTTTCCAGGCTCGCGTCACCACCATTTCGCCGATGATGAACACCGGCACCCGCACGTTTCAGGTCGATGCGGCTTTCGTGCGCCAGCCGCCGGTGCTGTATCCGTTCGTCAGTTTCGAGGCCAATATCGTGCTGCAAACCAAGCCCAAAGCCCTGCTCATTCCGCGCCGCCTGCTGGTGGACGACTCCACGGTGCGGAAGGCCAACGGCCAGCTGGCGCGGGTGAAAACCGGCCTACGCGACTACCAGATGGTAGAAATCCTGGCGGGCCTCACGCCCGACGATGAAATCACAGCCCCCGCAAAATGAACCTGCCCCTGCTTTACGACGTGGCCCTGTCGCTGCTGCTGGCCCGCTGGCGGCAGACGCTGGTGGCAGCCATCGGGGTCACCTTCAGCATCACCATGTTCATTGCGCTGCTCAGCTTTATGTCGGGCCTCAACCAGCTGCTCGATGGGCTGGTGCTGAACCGCACGCCCCACGTGCGCCTCTACAACGAGGTGAAACCGGCCCCGCAGCAGCCCATCGACCGCTACACCGGCCGGCGGCAGCACAATTTCATCCGCTCCATCAAGCCCAGCGACGAGCTGCCGCGCATTCACAACGCCGGGGCCATCATCGCGGCCCTGCGCCACGACCCGCGGGTGCGCGGCGTGGCTCCCAAAACCCAGGCCCAGGTGTTCTACAACGTGGGCACCATCGACCTCACGGGCACTATCAGCGGCATTGAGGTGGAGCAGGAAGACCGGCTTTTTGCCTTCGGCGACTACGTGGTGGCCGGCAATCCGCTCAACCTCAAAACCGTGGCCAACAGCATCATCCTCGGCAAAGCCGCCGCCGACCTCATGCTGGTGGGCGTGGGCGACGTGGTCCAAATTACCACCGTGAAGGGCAACCGCGTGCAGCTCAAGGTGGTCGGCCTGTTCCAGTCGGGCCTGCTGGAGGTAGATAAGGTGCAGAGCTATACCTCGCTGGCCACTGCCCAAAAGCTGCTCGGCGAAGCCAACAACTACATCACCGACATTCAGATAAAACTCCACGATTTCACCCTGGCACCCCGGCTGGCCGAGGAGTACGCGCAACGCTACGAAGTGCAGGCCATGGACATCGAAACCGCCAATTCAGATTTTGAAACCGGCACCACTATCCGCACCCTCATTTCCTACGCCGTGGGTGTCACACTGCTGATTGTGGCGGGCTTCGGGATTTATAACATTCTGAATATGATGATTTACGAGAAGATGGACACCATTGCCATCCTCAAGGCCATTGGGTTTGCGGGGCGCGATGTGCAGCGGCTGTTCGTGGCGGTGGCGCTGTCCATCGGGCTGTCGGGCGGCGGGGTGGGGCTGCTGTTCGGGTTCGGGCTCTCGGCCCTCATTGCGCGGGTGCCGTTTCACCCGGCGGCGCTGCCCACGGTACACACTTTCCCGGTCAATTTCGACCCGCTTTTCTACGGCATTGGGGCGGTATTTTCGCTCGTTACCACCTATTTGGCGGGGTATTTCCCGGCCCGCAAGGCCAGTGTGGTCGACCCGGTCGTCATCATCAGAGGCAAGTGAGATGGACACGCCCGCGCTCGAAGCCCGCCAGATTACCAAGTATTTCGACGACCCCGTGCGGGTGCAGGTGCTGCACGGCCTCACGTTTGCGCTGGGCCGGGGCGAGTTTGCGGCCGTGGTAGGCAAGTCGGGCTGCGGCAAATCGACGCTGCTCTACATCCTCTCCACCATGGACACGATGTACGAAGGCGACCTGCTGATTGACGGCGTGCCCATGCGCGATAAAAGAGAAGCCGAACTGGCCCGCGTGCGCAACGAGAAAATCGGCTTCGTGTTCCAGTTTCACTACCTGCTGAACGAGTTTTCGGTGCTGCGCAATGTGATGCTGCCCGCCGAAAAACTAGGCAAATTATCGAGCCCGGAAATCGAGCACCGCGCCTACGAAAAGCTAAAAATCCTCGGCATCGAAAGTGAAGCCCTCAAGAAACCCAACCAACTCTCGGGCGGCCAAAAGCAGCGCGTAGCCATTGCCAGGGCGCTTATCAACGACCCGCTCATCATCATGGGCGACGAGCCTACGGGCAACCTTGACAAGAAAAACGGCGAGGTCGTGTTCGATATTTTCAAGGAGCTGGCCGAAACCTACCACCAAGCCCTGCTCATCGTAACGCACGACCCCGAGTTTGCCGCCAAAACCCATCGCATCATCGAAATGGAAGATGGCCGCATCCGTAATGAGTTAGCTACTTTCTCGTAATCAAAATCTTAGGCTAGGCAATTCCCTCTGCATTGGAGCGCCAATACTACCAATGCCAAGTGCACGATTGATGGTAGGGAAGAAGCCCGCTTTATTGGTTTTAACTAATACAGGGCGTGCGCAGGTCGACAAATACCAGGTACCAGCGCCCCGCGTTGCCTGGGCGTTTGGCAAAATGAAACCGAAAGCCGCTGCGGGTGTGCAACACCGTGCGGCCTACCCGCGCTTGCGCCGCCTGCCCCTGCGCCAAGGTGCCATCCTTCAGCCGGGTGCGAGACCACAAATCCAGGGCTTTAAAATCGGTGGCTGGGCCACCAAAACAGCCATCCCGCTCATAGCCGGACCGCCCATTCCGCCGCTCGCCGCAATCAATATCCGGAAACTGCGGCACGGCCAGCAGCGCGGAACATGGTTGAAGCTGCCGTTCGACGCTCTGCAACGGCACGCGGGCATAGGCCTGCCGAAACGCCGCGCCCGCCGCAACCCGCGTGATAACCAAGCCCGTGGCGCCATCTTCTACCACCCACAGGCCCAGCGCGGGGTCGATGAGCTGGTTTAGCTGCGCCGTATCGTGTCGGCGTAGGGCGGTTTGCAGGCGCGTCCAGGGTTCGGCCGCTTCCGTGTCGAGGGGCAGCGCCGGGGGCAGGGGGCGCCGGGCCCGGCCACTCGTATCGGTGGGCAACTGGGACACGACGGGGACCTGCCGGCTGGGCTGGCCAGCCTCTTCAACGGGCCGTCGGGTTTCGCAACCGGCCAATGAAACGGCCAGCACCCATGGTAACCAGCGTTGCGTTTGCATGGCGGGAGAAGTTGAGGTGGGCAAGCACTGATGGGGGGGCAAAATGGAGTGCCGGCCCACCGTTGTCAGCAGCAGGGCATCAGCTGCCCGTTGCCCAAAATTCAGCCTCCAATCCCGCTTTAAAAATGACCAAACTCATGGTGCGGTCTGATGTAATTCATGGATGTGAGGGAATTAGGTGTCGCCGGACCTGATGGGTAAGTTTCGGGCCCAGTTGAGGTGGTCAAAGCACGCCGGACGTAAGAGAAATGCATATTGCTTCTCTTCGGAATGCCTGGACCACCTCATATTAAGGATTTTATAGTAGAAAAGAAATGGCAGTGGAGGATATTGGTACTTAAAAAAGGGCCAGGTCGTAAACACCTAATCTTTCAACTTCACCGATTTGTAGTTGTCGGTTAAATTCCAATCAATTAGCAAATTGCGTGGGTCAAACCCAACTGTGGCGGGCTTGCCAGGTACCGTCACTGTAATTGTCTGCTGGCCGGATTTAATCAGGTGCTTTCGCAGGTAGAGCAGCTTGCCTTCCTTGCCCGCTTCAGCGGCAGCAAAGACTCCAATTTCTACCCAATCCTGCATCGGTCGTTTCGTTTCGGTGCCGGCGCTGTCCACTACCATTTTGCTGGCCTGCAGGGTAAGCGTTACCTGCCAGGGGCCTCCTTTGAGTTGGTTGGCGTTGGCAGTTTTTGTCTCGAACTCCCAAAAGGTGTTGGCCTCGAAAAGGTCGTGTAGCAGCGGCTGGAGCGAGTCCGGCGTGGCCGTTTGCAGCTCCCTGTAGAGGTCGAGCGACGTGGGCCGGGGAATGGCCCCGGGGCGGTGGTGCACCAGCAAATTTCGGAGCGCGCCATTTACCCGGTCCCGGCCGATGTACTGGCTTAGGGCGTACAGCGCGAAGGGCCCTTTGCGGTAGTTCTGGTAAAAACCCTCGGCCTGCAGCAGTGGCTTGGCGGCCCGGGTGCGTGGGGTTTCGTTTTCTTCCCGCAGGAAGCGCAGCAGCGCCTGTAGGTGCTCCGGACCGTATTTGTCCTTAACCACGCCCATGGCCGAGTACCAGGCAAGGCTTTCAGTAATCAGACCGGCGCCTTCCACGTAGGCTTGCTTGAGCTGGTTGCCCCACCACTGGTGCGCCACCTCGTGCGCTACCACGGCCGTCACCAGGTCAAAGCCCCGCTCGTCCTCCTTTGGGTTCATGAGGAAAAATCCTTCCTCCGCCGTAATGTTGATGGGCGAGGCGTGGTTGCCGAAGGCATAACTGGCATGGGCTACAAAGCGGAGCTGCCGGTGCGGGTAGGGCCCGAACTGCTTGGTGTAATAATCCAGCGAGGACTGGGCGCTCCGGACCATGCGCACCGGGTTTTCCGTCATTCCCGGGGGATAATAAACCTGAATGGCAACGTCCTGCTCCGGGCCGGCAGATGGGCTCTTCCATTTTCCTTCCTGCACCGCGTAGTTGGCCGAGAAAAAGGCATATTCGTTGCGAATGGGCGCATCTGTGGCATAATGGAAGTAGCGGCGGCCAGCTTTGGTCAAGGTCCGGCGCAAGGTGCCCGGGGCCACTACGGTTTGGCCGGCATCGGTGCCTACGATGGCCTCGAAGCGGATTTGCTCGGGAAACGGGGCGTACCGGCGGGCTGCCACGTCGTAGAGCGAGTAGGTGGCGGGCCGGGGGGCTAGGCCATACGCTTTGCGGGCGCCGGCTTCGTCCAGCTCCCGGTAGGGCTGGTACCCCAGCACCGGCAGCCACTCCAGATTCCGGAAGCTGGTGCCGTTGGCCAGCACCTGCGCGTCGGCCCCGCTGTTGGAAAAGCCCTGCGCTTTGTGCTTCACTTGAAAGCACAGGCGTAGCGAGTCGCCGGGTTGCAGGGGCCGGGCCAAGGCGTACATGCGGTAGCCATGCTCCTCGTCTCTATGAACCTGTTTGAAGGGCTGGTCGAAGTTTACCGCAGCGGTTTCAACGCCGGCCCCGGTTCCAAGATGAATCGAATCGATAGGTGCCGGGCTGTTGTTTACCAGCAGGTACGTGCCCTTTATCGCCACTACCCGCTGCTGTGGGTAGATTTCCACCTGCAGGTTTACGCCAGTTAGCAGGGGTTGTGGGGCGTTGTGGTATCGGCGGTAGCGCTGTTCGTAAGCGGCACGCTGCGCCGTGGCTGCTGAGGAGCTCAGGTAGCCATTCAACACGTTGGTATTGTAAAAGATGAACCCGCCCAGGGTGAAAATGCCCCCCAAGGCCACCGCCGAAACCAGGACGCTGGAACGTGTGAAGCGCCGGCGGGCCAGCTGGAGCCGCGCCGCAAAACCGCCCTCCCGGCCCCGCACCCAGAACAGCCGCGCCACCACCGCCAGGAGCAGCGCCCAGGCCACCCAGTATCCTTTGAACCACAGCCAGGGCGCCAGCGACGTTCCAAAGCCAGCCATATCGGTGTAGGTCCAGGGCGGACTGGCGCCGAAGATGAGCAGCTTATGCTCGATGCCCAGCGTAGGCGCAAAGGACATGAACCCGTAAACCAGCAGCGCCACCAGATGCCCCACAAACTTCTGATTCACCAGCACGTGCACGGTGAGGGCCAGCAGGGCAAAAAGCAGGCATTCAAGTAGCTGAAGCCCAAATAGCGCCCGCACGTACAATCCAATTTCGGGTGAGGCACCCCCGATGGCCGCCTGCGCCACCATTCCGGCCGTCATTAAGAAGGCCAGCCACACCACCAGCACCAGGCTTAGCGCCAGAAACCGACTCAGGAAGAGCACCCACTCGGGCACGGGCGCCGCGTTGGCAACCTCACTCAGCCCGGTTTCCCGTTCCCGCCACACCAGTTCGCCGGCGTAGAAGATAATGAGCAACGCAATGAGGACCCAGAAAGCGGCCGGCCCCGCCAGGGGAGCGGTCAGGTACTCCAGCACAAAGTCGGTGCGGGGCAGCAAGGGCACGCCGCGGCCCTTCAAGTTGCCGGATATGGTGGCCCCCACCAGCAGGGCTAAGACGGCCAGCAGCGGCAGCCCGGCCTTGCTTTTGGCGAGCTGCAAGAAGGATTCCCAGGTGATGAGGCGCAACTGGTGCAGCTGGGTGGCCCAGCCATACGTTCCCCTGGCCTGCGGCAGTGCCTCCCCGGTGCCCCAGTGCAGCTTCTCCCAAGCCGCCACCGTGGGAGGTAGCGGTTTGCCCGACGGTTGCTTTTGGCCGGTTCCAGGCAATATGAACTGAAACCGGAAGTAGGTAAACGCGAGCAGGCCCAGCGAAATGCCGAACCACAGGAGGCGGTTGGCGAGAAATGAGCCCTCCAGCAGCAGAAAACGCGTGCTTTTCTCCTGCGGGCTCCAGTCAATGGACAGATGGCTCAGCACCGGCCCAAAACTCATCGGGTCGGCCAGATTCCCCCATTCTCCCCCTTTTTCCAGCAGCGGCCATATCGTGTAGGACGCCGCAAACAGGGCCGCGCCGACCAGATAACTGGCCAGGGCCTTGCGGCTGAGCGCCGCCGCCGAAAACTGCATGGCCGTCGCGAAAAAGGCGTTGGGCAGCGCGATAAAGAAAAAGGTAGTCAGGTAGGGCGCCACCCGAAACGGACCCAGAATCTCGGCTTCTATCCCGGCAAAGTGCATGGCCAGCAACATACCCACCGGGATGGCAAGTAGCTGGAACGCGCTGAGGGCAAAGGCAGCCAGGTACCGCCCGCCCAGGTAGGCGGCTTTGCTGGCGGGGGCCGCGTAGGTGAGCAAATGCATGCGGGTCTGCACGTCGCGGGCCGCCGCCTCACCCGCCACGGAGGCGCCTATCACCAGCCAAAACACGCAGCAGATAACCGTGACGGCGGCCATAACGATGGGCGCATTCAGTAAAATGTACCCGTCTCGCGCATCAGAGGCATAGTTGGCAATGACCACCAGAAACGTGATGACCAAGATGACCCCGAAGTAGAGCCAGGTAGCGGCCCGGCGCAGCTGGTAGGTGAACTCCAGCGCAAAAATCCGTTGGAACTTCATAGCGCAATCCCCTCCGCTTTCGGTTGCTGACTAACCGAGCTGAAGCAGCCTGTCATGGCACTGAAGTAGACATCTTCCAGGTCCGGCTCCACCGGCTCGAATCCGTGGCCGGGCATATCCGGGCTGTACACGTGTACCATGGTGCGGCCACTCAACAGCTTGGCCGAAATAATCCGGTGCTCCTGCTCCAGCGCCGGCAGGTTTTTTTTATCAGTCAGCTTGCGCCAGATGCGCCCTTTGAGGAAGGCCACGGCCTCCATGGGCTCGGCCTCCAGCAGGATTTGGCCCTGGTTGATGATGGCCATGTTGGTGCACAGTTCCGAGACATCTTCCACAATGTGCGTGGAGAGAATTACGACGCTGTTTTCTCCCAGCTCGCTCAATAGGTTGAGAAAGCGCACCCGCTCGGCCGGGTCGAGGCCCGCCGTGGGCTCGTCGACGATGAGCAGTCGCGGGTTGCCCAGCAGGGCCACCGCTACGCCAAAGCGCTGCTTCATACCGCCCGAAAAGCCGCCCAGTTTCTGCTTGCGCTTGTCCCAGAGGTTAGTTTGTATGAGCAAGGCCTCGGTGGTTTCCTTGCGCAGCGTGCGGTTGGTAATGCCTTTCAGCACCGCGAAGTAGTCGAGCAGCTCCTCGGCGCTGGCTTTGGGGTACACGCCGAATTCCTGGGGCAGGTAGCCCAGCGTTTGGCGCACGGCTTCCTTCTGGTTCACCACGTCCAGGTCACCCAAAAAGATGTCACCCGCATCGGGCTCCTGCAGCGTGGCGAGCGTGCGCATCAGGGTTGATTTGCCCGCGCCGTTGGGGCCGAGCAGCCCGTACATGCCCGGCGGAATGTCCAGCGACACATCGTGCAAGGCTTGCACGCCATTCGCATACCGTTTCGAGACATTGCGGATAGTTAGGCTGCCTTGTTGATTTTTCATTTCTCCTGAGTTGCTTCGGTTTATTCTAAAAAAGAGCTGCTTTCTCTATTTTAGGACGAAGCAATTGTCAGCGGCTCGGATAGCGAAACCCGATATGCTGATGCGGGAAAGTATTCGACCAAGTGGGGCTTTGGTGCCGCGAAAGCACTGGCAGGCTCCTTTTCCCATCCCGTAGATTAGCCTTCGCAGCTGGTCGAAACGCTGGCCCGGGCCACCGCCCACAACCCCACCTTTGTGCTATGGAGCGCGTCAAAAAAATCTTCTGGCTGATTCACCTGTCCGTCTGGACCTTGTTCACCTTGCTAGTCTTCTTGCAACTCAGGAGTGACACCGAGGCCTACTGGCGTAGCACCGCGGCGGGGTTTATTGCCACCTGTCTGTATGTTTTTTACCTCCATTTCTACCTGCTGACTCAGTATTCTGGTAAGCGGAAAGGACGAGGATACTGGCTCCGGCTGGGGGGAATTGCGTTGAGCGGGCCGTTGCCCTTCTTGTTTTTCCACCAGAAGGCGGTTGATTTTGGAGATTATTCCATGTACTTCTTCACGACCGTACCCATCTTTCTCTTCCTGAGTTGGTTGGCCCGAATCACCGAGACGCTGGTCCTCAACACCATCCGGAAAGAGCAGTTGGAGAAGCAGGCCGTGGAAGCCGAACTCACCAACCTGAAGTCGCAGATTAACCCGCACTTCCTGTTCAATACCCTCAACAACATCCACACGCTGGTGTACAAGCAAGCCCCAACCGCCCCGGAGGCAGTGATGCACCTGGCCTCGTTGATGCGATACATGATATATGAGTCCAATGCGGCCACGGTGCCGCTGGCCCGGGAGATGGATTACTTGCAGGATTACGTGAGCTTGCAGCAGCTTCGCTACAAAAATAGCCCGGTAGTTGACCTGCAGATAGTGGGGGAAACGGCCGCCTGCTCCATTGCCCCTTTGCTGTTCATCCACCTGCTGGAAAACGCCTACAAGCACAGCCCCGGCCGCCTGGAGCCCGGCGACCTCAAGGTCAGGGTAGAGGTACAAAATGGCGACCTGACCTTCAGCGTCCAGAACCCCATCGCCAAAAAGCCGGCTTCTTCGCTGGAAGAACCCGGGGGCATCGGCTTGCCCAACGTTCGAAAAAGACTGGCTTTATTGTATCCCGGCCAGCACACGCTCACCATTCAGGACTCTGGCGACACCTTTACGGTCCTGCTCACCATCCACGGTCTACACGTCCCGACTCATGAAAGACAAGCTCACCTGCTACATCATTGAGGACGAGCACCTGGCCCAGGAAATTCTGGAAGAATACATCAGCAAAGTTTCGTTTCTGGAGTTGAAAGGGACCTTCGAGAGCCCCTTGGAGGCGGCCGCTCATCTGGCGGCCGACCAGCCCGACCTGCTGTTTCTCGACATCAACATGCCGGATTTGGACGGGCTCAGCTTCATCCCGATGCTGAACCCCAAACCCATGATTATCCTCACCACCGCCTACGACCAGTATGCGCTGAAGGCCTATGACTTAGAGGTGAAGGACTACCTGCTAAAACCCTTTACGTTTGAGCGGTTTTACAAAGCCGTGCTGCGGCTGTACCAGGAGCAAAGCCCCCGCCAGGCCCCAGAAAAACAGGCGGAAAAAGCGGAAACGAAGCCCGAACAGGAGTATATTTTTCTCAAGGTGGGCCACCGCATTCAGAAAGTAGCTACCCGCGACATTCTCTTCGTGGAGGGCATGAAAGACTATCTGCGGATTCATACCCGGGATGAGAAGATTATGACCCTCTTGAACTTCGCCAAACTGGAAGAGCTGCTGCCGGGCCAGGATTTTGCCCGCGTGCACCGGTCGTTTCTGGTCGCCATCGACAAAATCGACCACATCGAGAAAAACCGGATTCAGATTGGCGACCAAATTATTCCCATCAGTGACACCTACGCCGAGGCTTTTTATAAAATGCTGAAGGGGTTGCAGTAGGGGAGAGGTTATATATAATGGATTTCTCTGCCGCGCTGCCCCCCCGATGTGGTGCTGCTCGATTTGGGCCCGCCCGGCCTCTCATCAAGTAGTACGTGCCCCGGGTAGTACGTGCCCCGGGCCGACGTCATTGTGCAAACTGTGTTTGAGAACCCGAACGCATTTACCTGCCCCTGAGCCGGGGCGCGAGCGGCTACCTGTTCAAAAGCATGCCCCTGGCCCAACTGCCCAAGGCCATCCGCGACGTTGCCGACGGCGGCTTCAGCCTGTGAGCATCGGTGGCGCCGGGTGCTGATGGCAACGTAGAATACTATTCCTGGATGACACCAGTGGACGAAAATACCGCTATTCTGCTCATTGCCGAGGAACAACACAGCGCCCGTATTCTGCTGCGGCCCTCCAGAGCCCTGGCCTTGGAAACCAAACAGCTGCCCAAAAACAAGTATTTCCCCGAAGCGCTAACAGTGGAATGCCCAAGCTATCTGCTGCCCTGGCCCACGCGCGTGGCCCCGCTGCCGCATGGAACCACAGTCACAACGCAGCTTCGGGGCACGGCCGTTACCGTGCAGCGGTACACCGCCGAGGGCAAGCCGTTACCCCCCTTAGTCACGACTTCGCCGATGGTATCCCGGATTTCAATTTGACGGAACGCCCCTGGCCCTGCGAGTTGGTACACCATGGGGGTCGCTACTACACCTATTCGGCAAACTGGCTGTTGTCCTGGTCAGAAAACGGCAGCAGCAGTGACCGCGAACGGGTGGAGGGCGAAATCAATCAATGGGTGCGTTCCCCTATGCCCCAGCGCTGCAGTTGGCCGTGGGTGTCGAGGACAGCTTAGTTCTATGGGAGCCCACAACCCAGGGCAATCAGGCGCCCAGCCAGGTTTATCCGCTCCAAGGCGATGTCCCCAACGAACTGAAGTTTGTCAGAGCTAAACACCTCGTGACCTTAGGCGATTATGGTGCGGTGCTGCATTTTGTCGGCGATGACGAGTACAACCGGGCGCGCATCATCGAGACGGAACACACTCCAGTTGTCGTGCTGGAAACCGTTAACAGCCAGCGGTTTGCCTTGATGGAGGGCAACGGCTGCCTCACCCTCCATGCGGTTTGAGGTGGTCTAGCCAAGCCGGACAGAGTTGGAATGTGGTTTGCATGGGGGTTGCGACGTGGTGGATGGGGCGAGTGGTCGCCGAGTGTGGAGTGTCGTCGTCCGGCGTTGTAGTAGGCAATGTAGTGGTTGATTTCGAGCTTGGCTTCGGCCAAGCCGGGTAAGCGGCCGCCATCGAGCAGCGCGGCTTAGCTTGACTACCTCACTAGACCACCTCATGCTGTCCACACCCCCTAACTGTTAGCGCTCCAGCAGGATTTCCGTGCCTAGAATCACCAGGTCTACCCGGCCTTTCAACGTCTTGTCGATGAAGGGCGTGTTTTGGGATTTGGATTTCATGAATTCCTTCGTAAAGGTTGTTTCCGCTTCGGTATCAAACAAGACGCAATTGATTTGTTGGCCGACTTCGATGGCGGGCACCGGCAGGCCCATCAGGCGGCGGGGCTCCGCCGAGTAGCGTTTCACTACCAAGTCCCAACCGAATTTTCCGGGCTCGACGAAGTGGTGATAGAGCGACACCAGGGCCGTATCCAAGCCGGTGATGCCGTTGGGTGCGCTGATAAAATCCTGGGCTTTTTCGAACGGCGTGTGCGGCGCGTGGTCGGTGGCAATGAGGTCGAATACGCCTTCTTTGAGTCCCTCGAGCAGCGCGTCACAATCGGCCTGCGTACGTAGCGGCGGGTTCATTTTGTAGTTCGTGTCGTAGTCGCCGATGTGCTCGTCGGTGAACATCAGGTGATGCGGGGCCACTTCGGCCGTCACCTTCACATCGCCGCGCGATTTCCACCAGCGGATGGTTTCCATGCCAAGCTTGCTGGACACGTGCTGGATGTGCACGTGCGCACCCGCCGCCCGGGCCAGGCGAATGTCGCGGTCAATGATGATTTCCTCCGCGCAGGCCGGCGAGCCCTTGATGCCGAGCCGGTAGCTCATCACCCCTTCGTTGAGGGCACGCGGCCCGGCCAGCTCCGGCACCTCGCAGTGGCTGGCGAAAAACATCCCGAACTCGGTGGCATACTGCATCGCCCGCAGCAGCACCGCCGGGTCGGCGGTGGTGTCGCCGTCGTCGGTGAGCATCTTCACCCCGAGGCCGCGCATGCCCTCGATTTCCGCCAACTCCTTGCCCTCGCGGTTTTTGGTGACGCAGCCGGAGGTATACACCGGAATGCGGGACCGGTCCTTGGCATTTTCCAGCACGGTGGCGATGGCAGTCGCCGAGTCGAGGGCCGGCCGGGTGTTCGGCATCATCACCACGCCGGTAATGCCGCCGTTGATGGCCGCTTCGCTCCCCGTGGTGATGGTTTCCTTGTTCTCAAAGCCGGGGGCGCGGAAGTGGACGTGGGCGTCAAACATAGCCGGCATCAGCACCCGACCATGCGCGTCGATGACCCGGGCACCTTCGGGAATAGCCAAGCTGCTGCCGATGTCCTGAATTATTCCTTCGACAATCAGGACATCGCCCTCGACAAGCACAGGTGAATTTTCAGAAGCAATGCGGGCGTTTTGA
The DNA here is from genome assembly GCF_015694725.1 of Hymenobacter jeongseonensis. Classification (GTDB taxonomy): domain Bacteria; phylum Bacteroidota; class Bacteroidia; order Cytophagales; family Hymenobacteraceae; genus Hymenobacter; species Hymenobacter jeongseonensis. The sequence continues at coordinate 495,752 of NZ_JADQDQ010000004.1, forward strand.
AGGAGAAGCATGGATGGGGGAGTACTGTAAACCGGCAAGGGATGTGGGAATATTCGGGCTGTTGAAGAAGGAAATACACGGGCGGAACCAGCCGCTGCGTCCGGCGTTTAGGGCGTAACCACCGATGAGCTGGCTTGCTGCTGTGCGGCATACGGTTCCTGGCGCGGGAAGTCGCCGCCCGGGGTGAGCCAGTCGAGGACGGCCATGCGAACGGAGATGCCGTTTTCGACCTGGTTAGTAATCAGGCTGCGCTCGTAGTCCATGACGGCGTCGCACAGCTCCACTCCCCGGTTCACGGGGCCGGGGTGCATGATGTAGAGGCCCTTGTCGCTGATTTCCGCCAGCCGGGCATTGGTGATGCCGTAGACCCGGTGGTATTCGCGGACGTTGGGGAAAAACTGCACGTCCTGGCGCTCCATCTGCACGCGGAGCAGGTACACCACATCGGGTGCCCAGGCCATGGCCGCCTCGTAGTCGGTGAAGCGGCGGATGCTTTCCGGGATATACTTGGGCACCAAGGACCCCGGGCCGAGGTACGCGACCTCGACGCCCAGCTTTTGCAGCAGGGTGCTGGTGGAGCGCGCGACGCGCGAGTGGAGAATATCGCCGATGATGAGGACTTTTTTGCCCCGGGGGTCGGGGAATTTTTCCTTGATGGTGAAGGCGTCCAGCAGGGCCTGGGTTGGGTGTTCGTGCGCCCCGTCGCCGGCATTGATGACCGACGCCGTGGTTTGGCGGGCAATCATGCCGGGCAGGCCGGAGTGACTGTGGCGGACGACGATGTAGTCGGTGCGCATGGCCTGGAGCGTCTCGATGGTCTCGCGCACCGATTCGCCCTTGGTGATGGAGGAATGGTCGACGTTGAAGTTCGTCACCTCCGCCGAGAGGCGTTTGGCCGCGACCTCGAAGGAGGAGTGCGTCCGGGTGCTCGCCTCGTAGAACAGCATGAGCACGGACTTGCCCTCGAGGGCGGGGATTTTTTTCACCGAGCGGGTGAACAGTTTTTTAAAGGACGTGGATTGGTCGAGCAGGAACTCGATTTCCTCACGGTGAAGGGATGCGATGTCGAGCAGGTCTTTGCGTGCCATACCGAAGTTGAGGAAAGTAGGTGGGTAGTCAGGAGTAAGAGACGGGCAAGCCTATATGGTTTCGATGCGCTTACACCGCGTTGGAGTTATGCAGGTTGACTGGGCCGCGAGGCGGTAGCCAACAAAGGCAATGGACATAAAAAAACCGTTTCGGAATCCGAAACGGTGGCGAGGCAATACCCAGATAAAACAACGGCAATACCAGCGGCAAAATGGGGGAAACCAATGGCAACGCAGACCTGCCGGTCCATTCGCGGTTCCCTGCCGAGCAGGGTCCCGCACTTCATCAACAAGTTTTTTGGTTGAAGCACGATGCAAAATTACGGTTTTGTTGCGTCCGGCAACTCATCGGCCTTGTTGATTATTTTTTGCACTGGGTTTTTCAACTTTTATTTTTGACCTAATGAGCTAGATGACGCACTTTTGGTCATTCTTTTCGCTATTAAAAAAAATCATGGCTTGCGACCAATTGCTTGGCAAGTACCGTCCACTTTAAATTTAGCTCTTTGTTCTGTCGTTCTGGATCTACGCCCGGACCCAGCACTACGGGGACGTAGCGTTTGACGAGGCGCAGCACGCCAAGGCCCAAAACGCCATCTGGTTTGGCGTTTAGGCGGTTTTCAGGACGAGCTCTCGGAGCGGGAGTATGATCTCTACCACCAACAGGCCCTGGAGCGAGTGGACCTCGTAGCCGACTGGCTCAAGCGCAACCCGGGCCACTTTCTGCCGGGACCCTACGCCGAAATCGTGAAGGGCGGGGCTATTTCGACCGTGAAAACGGGCTGGGGTCCGTCAAAACCGAGGAGTGGCTGGTACATAAGACGCTACGCCGCCACGAGTACATGGTAGCCATCACTCTTCGAAAAGCCGGTGCAGAAATGCGTGCTGGCGACTGAAAACGGCCAGTAAGCGGGTGCTTGCCCTGATGGCTGCACAGCTCTACCAAAAGCATCTCAAACGGGTGCAGACCCTGCGCGATCCTCGCGCCCTGGACCAATTCCTCCTCATCGCGGCTGGAGGCAAACGCTGATTTACCTCGTTCCCTTTTCCTCCCCCAATTTTATGTCCCATACCCCCACGACGGCCGGCACCAAGCTCAAGGCCGACGCTCATACCAAGCTGCTGGTGTACTTCAAGGACGGCAACGCCCGCACGTGGTACAGCCGCAGCAACGCAAGCTCCTACGTGCCGGTGAACCCGCGCGACCTGGAGATCAAGCGCCTAAAAAGTATGCGGAGAGCGGCCACACCAAAATCAACGTCGCCATTATCTACGACCTCCACACTGGAGAGGAGGCGGCCCGAATGAAAAACGGCCAATGGGGATAAAGCGGCTGCACCGTGACCAAACCATTGAAGGAACTATAGCAAGCTCATTCAGCCGATCGGTTTAATACCATGGAACTTAAATCACCTGCTGAGCTCAATTTGATCAGCGCCGCTTTACGTTCAGGATGTTATTGTTTCAGCTGTATTAATTACAACGGCAAGATCAATGAACAGCTTGCTTTTCCATCAATCTTGCTTCTCCATCAATAAAACCTTTTTAAACACTTACTTCACTTGTTAAAATGCGTAATTTCGGAATTGTAGTTAATCACGAGCTTCTCAGCCTATCAAAGCTCAGTCGACCCATTTTTTTAGAACGTGTGACCAATGTAGAAGGCATTCGCACGAGAGGAATAAAAATGAGCTTGTTTATCAAGAATGCGCAATGCATGGACCACCTTAAAGCCTTGTACGAGGCCGTTCACGCTGAAAGAATCACCTTCACAATGAATGATTTTGGCCTAGGTTCGAGCCATGTCCCGTTTGTTCTGAAAATGCCACGGCCGTTGTACCATTGATTGAAAGTAAATACGTTCAGTGCTATTAAAGCGCAAGTTGTCAACTGGATGGCGGCCTTGTATGCGGCCCGATATTATTCCAGTGACATATGGTGCAAGTTGTTGCCTGATGTGAAGCGATGGGCAAAAGCACATTACACCCCACGCGTTGCCGACCCATTGGTCGAATTAAATCCAGTATGGGCCCAGCAGTTTCGTCATGCGCTCCAGCTTGCGGGTGGAGCTGCGGGGAGCATTTTAGATAATCCTTTCACCGACATTAAGCGCCTTCGTACAGCCTTTGAAATGGGAAAAATGAACTACCAATTACCCTTGCAAATAGGCTATTTAAAAGATCAGGAGTGGTTATTAATTGTGGAGCGAGACAGGCAAAAAATAAACCAGTATTATAAATTATTTCTGACTTTGCGCCACATGACGCCCGATGATATCGACGAGCTCATGCGAAAATATGCTGCTCCTTACATGCCGTCCTGCGATTCTAAAACTCAGTTATCGAGGGCGTGGCAGTATTGTTTTCAGTAGAAAATAATGCCTGCTGTACTCTAAATGGCCCGCTTCTCTAGGCGGTAGGTGTTCTTGCTAACTTAAAATCCCACCTTGATGGCAATTGCTGACTATGCGAATGACCGTTTTCGTGAATCCCACCCAGGGCCTTAGTATGTTGCCAGTACCTTTGGTTGCCTGCTTGCCTATTCCCAATGGAGCCACTTCGTCTACACAATCCGGAGGTATCCGCGTCCACCATCTTGTTTGGCGGCTTGTTTCTTTCCTTGGTCGTGACCATCATCCATCCGCCGGCCTTGTATCAGCAGCCGGTGACGTTCGGGGGCATTGTGCTGTATTATTCGCTCTATGGAGGTTTATTCTATGCAATACGCATGGGCAAGCCTTGGGCAACAAAGCTCTTTCTGGCCGTGGCCCCGTTGTACATCATCTTCTGCCTGGCGAACTACGAGGACATTCTTGAGTTGGTCCACAGAGATGGGTGGATGGCCATCAAGGATGCAGTGACTTTTGCCTCGCGAGTGCTAGCGTTAGTCGTACTGCTCAAAGCGCCGCTACGAGGGGCAGCCGAGGAGTCAGGGGCCGCACTAACGGAGTAAACGCTCCTTTCCCTGAACGGGAGAAATCAGCCCGGCACTTGATGGCCCGTTGGCCCCAATCGGGCAAGGCGAGTTTACGAAACGCGTCTACGATTCGACGTTTACGAAACGGCCAAAGGAGATGCGTTTCGTAAACGGCCCCGTGGGCACCCGAACGGCAACTCGGGGTGGCGGGTTAAGCAGGTAAAAACGGCTCGCTGTCCAGCCCCGTCCTGCGGCGCGCCCCGCCTAGCGGCAGCCGAACCGCTCTTCGGCGCGGGCCAGCGCAGCGCTATCGGCGATGACGGTGGGTCCGAAAGCCGTCAGGGCCGCCCGAAGCGTCTGGCCGTGCTGGTCGGGCAGGCACGGGTTCAGGCCGGCTTGCAGGAGCAGGCGAAGCACGGGCGTCCGGAGTTGTGTTCGCTGGTACCCGGCCAGCGCAATGGCCACCGGCTGAATGACGGAACCGTCGTCGCGCCGCCACACGCCGTTGGGGTCGGCCCCGTGCCGGAGGAGCAGGGCCACTATTTCCGCGTCCGGGTCGGCCGTAAACAAGGCTTCGTACAACACGGGCTGCCCCCGGCGGAAGGAGGTGGGTTGCCGCTCGTTGGCATCGGACCCGGTCAGCAGCAGCAGCTGCGTCCAGCGGGAATCCTGCGTGCGCACCGCTGCAAACAAATCCCCCGAGCGCAGCCCCAGCCAGGCCACCGCCAGCCACAGCCCCAGCACCGCCCCAGCCGGCAGCCCCCGGCCCGCCCCCGGCCGGTGCCGCTGCCACGCCAGCGCCAGCAGCAGTTCCCCCCCGCACACCAGCGCCGATTTCAGGTAGCCCCCGTGCAGCATCCAGCCCACCACCAAATGGGCGAGCAGCGCGCTGAGCGCCACCCGTGCCCACTCCCCGCCCGAGAGCCGGCGCGCGGGCCAGCCGGCCACGTAGGCCACCCAGCTCAAGTACAGGCAACAGGGCACGACGAAGAGCGTCAGCAGCCCCGCCTCTGGGACGATGGTGAGCACGGCCAGCCCCAGCCCCGCGTACAGCAGCCGGTCGGCCCAGCGAAACCACCGATTCGGGGAGGCCGGCAGGGGGGGCATAGGCGAGGGGTCGGTTAGGGGGCGTGGGGGAATGGCGGTCAGGGCAAAGAACGTCGTTGCCGGGGACAGTGGCCCCCGACCACTCCCAAAAGGGAGTTCACGAAACTCATCTCCAATCCGAATTTCGTGAACTTTGAAAGGTGAACGGGTTTCTTGAACTCGGCAAGCGCCATGGAAGCCAGTTCCAAACGCACCCGGAACTTGCAGGCCGGTTAGTTTAGTGGTTCAGGAAAAGGAGCGTTTTATTTAATTCGAAACGATTTCATGCGGCCCACCTGCTCCTCGGATACCAGGGGCGCGGCCAGCCATTCCTGCAGCTCGGTGACGTGCCGCCAGCTGATGCGGTCCCGGTGCTGGTCGTACCACGTCCGGTAAGCGTCCACGTCGGCGGGTTGGAGAATGGGCCGGCCGGTGTATGATTCCACCGGGGTGTTGGCTCCGGACAGGAAGATGACCAGGTACACAAACTGCCTCTCGGCGAGACTCAACGGCTCCCGCTGTTGCAGGGCGTGGGCAAGAGCGGCCAAGTGTTGCTGAAAAAACGCCTCCACCCGAACGTCCGGTCCGCACGCAGTGGCTCCCGCTTGCGGGGAGGGCGCCGGCACTTGCGCCAAGGCGTTGCCATCTGAACCCAGCAGGCAGGGCAGTATCACGCAGAGGACCGCGATTGAGTTCATGGCAAAAAGATACGTTCAGGAAAACGGTCCGAAAAGTAAAAAGCCACCAGTGGATTAGTGGTCTAGCCATTGCTTAAAGGCCGGGGCACGGCCAGCGCTGACGACCAGGGCATCCCCCGCGACCGGGGGCGCAACCTGCAGCACTAGGCGGCCCTTGAAATACGGCCGGATTTCCTGCACCGCGCCGATGCTCAGCAGGAACTGGCGGTTGATGCGAAAGAAGTGCTGGGCGTTTAATTGGCCTTCTAGCTGGTCGAGCGTGTCGGCAATGATGTACCGTTTGCCGGGGTGGGTGACGAGGAACACGACGCCTTCTTCGGCCAGAAAATACGCCACCTGGTCCACGGGCACCGCTTTCCAAGCCCGCCCTGTTTTCACCAGAAAGCGCGCGCGGGGCGTGGTGTGTACCAGGCGCTGCACGTTCGCGAGGGCGGCCGGCCGCGTGGCGGGGTGCATCGTTTCGTACTTCTGCAGGGCGCGTTCCACCTCCACGGCCTGCAAGGGCTTGAGCAGGTAGTGCACGCTGTTCACCTGAAAGGCCTGGATGGCGTACGCGTCGTAGGCGGTGGTAAAAATGACGGGCGCGCCCACCGCCACCTGCCGGAAGATGTCGAAACTGTTGCCGTCAGATAAGTGGATGTCGCAAAACAGCACGTCGGGGGCCGGCTGCGCGCGCAGCCAGTCCACCGCGTCTTCCACCGAGCCCAGCGACGCCAGAATGCGCGTGGCGGGCCGGAGGCGGGTAAGCAAGGCGGCCAGTGCCTGGGCGGCCAAGGGCTCGTCTTCGATGACAACGACGTTCATACAGCAGGAGCGGTCAGGAGCGGGAGGCGGACGACGAAGGACGCCGGCGTGGGCACGATGGCCACGGGGCGGTCTGTGAGGTGGTGGTAGCGGCGTAGGATGTTTTGCAGGCCCAGGTGGGTGGACGCCACCGCGTCGGTGCGGGACTGCCGGTTGTTTTCGACCACCAGCATCCCGTCGGCCGCGGATACTTTTATCACCAGGGGCTTGCGGGGGGTAGCACCGTTGTGCTTGATGGCGTTTTCCAGCAGCATTTGCACGGCGGTGGGAGGCACCAGGGCGTCTTCCCACGCCGGGGCCACGTCCCATTCCACCCGCAGGGCCGCGCCGAAGCGGGTTTCCATTAGCTGGGCGTAGGCGCGCACCAGCGCCATTTCGCTCCGCAGCGGCACCAGCGGGTGCGCCCCGGCCGCGAGCAAGGCGCGGTAGACGTCGGAGAGCTGGCCGAGGAACTGCACGGCCCGGTCGGCGTCGAGGTGAATCAACGAGCCGAGCACGTTGAGGCTGTTGAACAAGAAGTGGGGGTCCACCTGGTTTTTCAGGGCCTCGAGCTGCGCCTGGAGGGTTTCTTTTTGCAGTTGCGTCACCCGGTACCCTTCCTGCTGCAGCTTTTGGCGGCTGTGCTCGCGCTCCACGAAGTAATAGAAGAACAAGGACAGCACCGCGCTGACTGCCAGCGACAGGCGCAGGGCTTTGGGCGTCACTTCCGCGGTGGGCACTAGGTAGTGCTGGGGGAAGGAGAAGAACACCACCCAGAACACCAGGCTGACGAGCACCACGCTTCCCCCTTCCAGCAGGGCTTTGGCCGTGGCGGGCAGGGTGGGCAGGCGGTCCGTCCCGAAGCGGCGGGCAATGGGCGCATGGGCCCAGAAGGTGGGCAGCAGAAAGGCAAACACCAGCAGCAGTTCCTTGTAGCCGGCCAGCGTGCCCACCCACAACGTGCCGTACTCGATGAACACCGCCACGTGGAAGACCGCTACGGCGGCCAGGGCCGCCAACGTCATTTTTCGAATCATGGGGCCTGGGTTAGGTGAGGCATTGCGCCACGGCAAAGGTCGCCGAACGAAGAAAGCGGAGGCAGCGCCCCCCTTGGTCGCGCGGGGGCCTGACCACCATACCGGCACGACCAGGCAAAACTACCAGCTCGCCCGACGAAAAGCCGCATTCGTCCCGCCAACTCACCCGGCTCCTCTCCCGATTCACTGCCCCGGAATCCGCATTCGGCAGAAAACACTTCCAGACGGGGGAAAAGCGGAGGAGGTTTGTCGCATCCTGTTCGCAACCGGGTGCGGCCGTTCCTTCTCTCCATCCTTACCCCCACTCCGCATGAAACTTCCTTCTTTTGACCACCCAATGCGTATTTCCCGGGCCCGGGTCTTGTGGAAACTGGCGAAGGCCGCCCTGGACCGGGACCGCCCGGTGCTGGTGCAAATCGTGGTGACCCGCCGCTGCAACCTGGCCTGCGGCTACTGCTACGAGTACGACAAGGTATCCAAGCCCGTCCCCCTGTCCGAACTAAAAGCGCGGGTGGATGCCCTGCGCAAGCTCAAAACCGTGTTTGTGACGCTCAACGGGGGCGAGCCCTTGCTGCACCCGCACATCGCCGAGCTGGTCCGCTACATTGCCGAAGCCGGCTTGGTGCCGATGATCAACACCAACGGCCACGTACTGAAGGCGCCGCTCATCAAGAGCCTGAACGCGGCCGGCCTGTTCGGCATGCAATTGAGCTGCGACAGCCTGGAAGACAACGCAGTAACCGAGAAAAGCATGCGCCGGCTGCGGCCCAAGCTGGAGCTGCTGCGCGAGCACGCCCGGTTCATGGTGCGCGTCAACGGCGTGCTGGGATCCGGCAACCCGGCCGAAATGGAGGAAGTGGCCCACGTGGTGGTCGGCTTCGGCTTTGGCTTCCAGTGCTCGCTCATGCGCGACAGCAGCGGGCAGGCCCTGCCCTTGGGCGCGGAAGCCATGAAATCCTACCTGCGCATTCGGGCCATGAAAGGCCGCTTGCCGCAAGTCCTTAACGACAACTTTCAGCTGCCCCTGGCCCGCGGCGAACGCAAGCACTGGAAGTGCCGCGCCGGGGCCCGGCACTTCGAGGTGGACGGGGCGGGCCTGGTGCACCTGTGCCAGCCCAAAACCGGCTCGCCGGCCAAGCCCCTGGCCGAGTACTCCGTGGAAGACATTCGGCGCCAGTTTGACTGCGGCAAATCGTGCGCGGCCCGCTGCCCCATTGCCTATGCCCACCTGGGCAGCCGGCTCGACGGCTTCCGGCGCCAGCAAAGCGCCCAAGCCTGATGGAGCTGAGTTTAATTATCCCGGCCTTCAACGAAGCGCAACGCATCGGGCCCACGTTGCAGCGCGTGCATCGGTTTCTGGCCGCGCGCCCCGCCCGCTTTGAAATCCTGGTGGTTGACGACGGCTCGACGGACGACACGGTAGCGCTGGTCACGGCCCTGGCCGGCAAGTTGCCCGGCCTGCGCGTGCTGTGCTCCCCGGCCAACCGGGGCAAAGGCCACGCGGTGCGGGTGGGCATGTTGGCCGCCACGGGCCGCGTCCGCCTGTTTTCCGACGCCGACGGCTCCACCCCCATCGAAGAGCTGGACCCGCTGCTGCAGGCGCTGGCGGCGGGAGCCGACATTGCCATCGGCTCCCGGTACCTGGCCGCTTCCCGGGTCACGCGGCCCCAGCCCTGGGGCCGCCGGGTCTGGAGCCGGCTCGTCAACCGGGTGGTGCAGCGCGTGCTGCTGCCCGGCGTCGTGGATACGCATTGCGGCTTCAAGGCCTTTACGGCCGCGGCGGCCGCGAAAACCTTTGCGGCCTGCACGGTGGACGGCTGGTCGTTTGACCTGGAAGTGCTGGCCCGGGCCCGCGCCCACGGGCTGCGCATCCGGGAAGTACCCGTGCGTTGGGAAAACGACGAGCGCAGCAAGGCTCGTATTCGGCACCTTCCCCAAGAGATTGGGCACGTGTACCACCTTCGCCAGGAACTCCGTCACACCGAGAAGCAGCCAGATGATCGGCCCTAACTGAGGTGCACGAGTGTATGGGTTTGGCCTCCGCGGCAGGCGGGCATCTTATTGAAATCAGGACCGAAGGAATGCTTTGATGGACCAGGCACGTTGAACGGAGCGACTCCTGGGTACACGCAAGTAGTCCCAAGTGCAAAACGATGACTTAAATCTCGGTTGGTTTACTGTAAACTCGTTGCCCGGCTAGTGCTGCACTCCTGCATTAGGAGCAGAAGAAAGGGAATTCAGATTTTAGCATGCGTGCCCCCGGCTTCGCTACCTTTAACGAAACGCTTGATGCCCTTTCCCACGCTTACCTGCCTGTTTTGACAACCCCGCTTTCTGCCTTGCCCTTTGCTGTTCCATCGGCCCGTCGGCTCTTACTTGATACCGGCCTGGACTTATTAGAAAAGCAGGGTTTCCACGACGTGTCCATCGCCGACATTGCCGCGGCGGCGGGGCAACCGTTAGCCGAGGCGTACCGCTACTTTGGTTCCAAAAACGACTTCGTGCTGGGCCTCTACCAGCGCATTCACAACGAGCTAGAGGCCAGCGCACCCGACCTCCCCACCGGCCCGATAGCCTTGCGCTTTCAGGTGCTGGTGCGCCAGAAGCTTACGTTGCTTGCGCCGCACCGCCGCCTGCTTCGTTCACAAATGGCCACGTTGCTCGACGCCGAAGCGCCCACCGGCGTGCTCAGCCCTGAAACGGAAAGCATCCGGCTGCGCGGGCTGGCGCTGTTTGAAGTGGTGGTAAATGGTGCCACCGACGCGCCTGCGGAAGCGCTGACGGCGCAACTGGCCCAGGCATTGTATGCCGCGCACTGGGGCGTGCTGGGGCTGCGCCTGCTTGACCGCTCGGCCGATGGCCAAGCCACTGACAACCTGCTCGAAATGCTGAGTGCCGGATTGGCCATGACCACGCCGCAGCTCTCGACCCTATTTGGGCCGTTGCTACTGGGCCAGGTGTCCACGGCCATTGGGCAGTTTTTGGAGGTGGCGCCGGAAGTAGATTTTGACGTCGCCCGGCGCGTGGCCAAATTGCTTATGCTGCACCGCAAGGTGCTGCGCACCGGCCCCGACGACCCGGCCGCGCCCGATGAGCAGAGCATTGCCTTGCAGCTGCCCAAGCTGCACTACTACATCCGCCAAGGCCTGGCAATCCACCTGATTCTGCCCGCGTTTCCGGCGAAGTCACCCAATCCCCACAAAGTGCTGGGCAAGCTCCCCGACCTGGGCGAAGAAATTGCGCTCACGTTTTTGCAGAGCCTCTGCGACGACATCCGGCAGGTGTATGCGCCAGGCGCCCGCATTAGCGTTTGCGCCGACGGGCGCGTGTTCGCCGACCTCGTGCAGGTGAGCGACGCGGACGTGTCGGCCTACAACGAGGTGTTGAAGCAGCAACTGCGGCAATTGGGCACGACGGACGTGGCCGTGGTAAACCTCGAAGACCTGCTGGCCACCACCTCCTTCGACGAGGCCCGCACCTGGGTTGTGGCCCACTACGGCGAGCCGCTGAACGAGCTCAAGGCCCGCGTGCGCGACACCGCGCACCACCGCGCCCTGTTCAACGGCATCCACCGCTTCGTGTCGGAAGACGGCCTGGCGCTGGCGCCTGAAAAAAGCAAGAACCGGGTGAAGGAAGAAAGCAAGGAAGTGGCCTACGAAGTCATCCGCCGCAGCAACGCCTGGACGCGGCTGCTGGCCCAGGAGTTTCCCCACGCGGTGCGCCTGAGCATCCACCCCCAGCACCCGCATTCCGACAAAATCGGCCTGCGCATCACCCGCGCTGTCGACGACTGGCTCACGCCCTGGCACGGCGTGGTGGTGCTGCGCGACAACGACTACGTGCTGATGAAGCGCCACCAAGCCGAAGAACTGGGCGCTGAGCTGGTGGAGAAAGACGGGCGACCCAGCCACTTCGTCGCCGGCCCGAATTCTTAACCAACCCGTCCGAATTATCCACCACGACGCGCGCCTCGGTACCGCACCTTTGCGGCGGTCATCAGGTATTGGTGCGCCCCTCCTCCCCGTTTCGTATGCCCGCCTATTCCCTCGAACCCCAAGCGCCCTTTGGCCTGCTCGTGCGGGCCAGCGCCCCCGGCCAAACCATCGCCGGCATTACCGCCGACCAGATAACCGCGTGGGTACAAGCGCACCGCATCCTGATTTTTCGAGGGTTTGAGCTGTTCGACAAAACGCAGTTTGCGCTCTACGCCCAGCAGCTGGGCGAGCCGCTGCAGTGGCCCTTCGGCGCCATCAACGAGCTGAAGGTGAAGCCCGACGCCAAGAACTACCTCTACACGCCCAGCGCCGTGCCGCTGCACTGGGACGGCGCCTTTATCGGCCGCATCCCCTACCTTATTTTCTTTCAGTGCGTGAAAGCGCCCCGCGCCGAGGACCGCGGCGGCACCACCTTCGCCGATACTGGCCGGGCCCTGGCCCGCGCCACGGCCGCGCAACGCGCCCGCTGGGCCACCGCCACGCTGCGCTACCGCACCGAAAAAATTGTGCACTACGGCGGCACCCTCACCCAGCCCCTCACGCAAGCCCACCCCGTCACCGGCGAGGCCACGCTGCGCTTCGCCGAGCCGGTGCACGACCTCAACCCCGTGAATGTGGAAGTACTCGACGCCACCTCCACCGAGCAAGCCGACCTGATTGCCGAACTGCAAGCCGCGCTCTACGCCCCGGAAGTGTTTTACATTCACACCTGGAAAGACAACGACATTGTGCTGGCCGACAACCACGTGCTGCTGCACGGCCGCGACGCGTTTCTCAACCCCAACGAGCGGCACATCCAGCGCATCAACCTGCTGGCGCGGCCCGCACAGGGCGGCCTGGCCCAGTTTCTGAAAAACAGCAAGACGCTGCGCCGCACCGAGTTTCTCATTGCCGAAATCCCGATTTTCCTCATTCCCATCCTGCTCAGCGCCGAAGATTTTCGCTTCCTGAAAACGCCGAAGCTGTACGTAGGTTTGGCCGGTATCTACCTGCTTTTCAACTTTGGCGACATGGTAAATGCTTACGCTGACCGCCGCGTGGACGCCGTGTACAAAAGCCACTTATCCAACGCCGTTTTCGAGCTGGGCGACCGGGGCGTGCGCTGGCAGATGCGGGCTTCATTGGCCGGCACAGTGCTTATCAGCGTCTGGCTGACGCGCCATACCGGGCGCTGGCAATTCGTGCCGCTCACCGTCATTGGGTGGGCGCTGGGCTTCCAGTATTCGTGGCGGCCCCTCCACTTCAAGTCGCGCGGGCTGTGGCAACTGGCGGCGCTGTGGGCCGTGATTTTCTTCGGTCCCATGGCTTACACCGGCAGCCTGGTGACGCGCTTCCCCAAGCCAGCTGTCCTCACGCTGGCTGCCGCCTACGGCCTGCTCCAGGTGGGCGTGCTGATGCTCAACAACGCCGAAGATTTTACCGAAGACCAGGCGGCGGGCCTCAACACCGCCATTGTGGCGCTGGGCTTGCACCGCAGCATGCGCGTCGCCCAGGCCCTGACCAGCGGCGCGGGGCTGCTGGCGCTGGGCAGCTTCGCGTACTTATTCAAGGCCGAAAAACTGCCCAAAGCCGCTTACGTGGCCCTGCTGCCATTGGCCGGCGCCGTGGCGTACGTGGCCCAAGGCTACGAGACCATCAACCAGAAAATAGCCGCCAAAGACGAACCTGCCGCCACCGCCATACTCAAGGAAAACGGCATGTTAGTGCCCCAGTGGCTAAAGGCCACCGCCTACACCAGCCTGCTGGCCGCCAGCGTGCTGTTCGCGGCCCGCGTACTGCGCCAGCCGAAACTGGCTTGAACGAAAGGATGCGGCCATGCCGCGACTGCGCTCCGCAGGAACGTGCTTTCTCTGCTTCTCTGATTTTGCCTAGCTGACTACATCATATCCATGCCATCCCCCGCAACCAGCGCACCCCAGAAAATGCCCGCCGAGCTTTACGACTGCGCCATCATTGGCGGGGGCGTGGCGGGGCTGACGCTGGCCCTGCAACTGGCGCAGGCGGGGCGAAAGGTGGTGCTGTTTGAGAAGGAGACGTATCCGTTTCACCGCGTGTGCGGCGAGTACATCTCCATGGAAAACTACGATTTTCTGTGCCGCCTGGGCGTGCCGCTGGCCGAGATGGACCTGCCAAAGATGACGCGCTTTACCGTGTCGTCGCCCACGGGTGAGGCGCTGCATCACCCACTCGATATTGGCGGCCTGGGCATCACCCGCTACGTGCTGGACCAATTGCTGGCCCGGTTGGCCACCGAGTACGGCGCCACCATTTGGGAGGGCACCAAGGTGACGGACGTGGGTTTCGCCGACGAGCAGTTCACCATCTCGGTGGCAGGCGGCGCCACGTACCAGGCGCGCACCGCCTGCGGGGCCTGGGGCAAGCACGCCAACCTCGACAGCAAGTTGCAGCGCTCCTTTCTGGAGCCCAGCCGCCAGGGCCGCCAGTTTGTGGCCGTCAAGTACCACTTGCAAATAGATCATTTTCCGCAGGATTTGGTGGAAATGCACAACTTCCGGGACGGCTACTGCGGCCTCTCGCCGGTGCCCGGCGGCCTAACCAACTGCAGCTATATCAGCGACGTGCGCAACTTGCGCGCTCACGGTAACAGCGTGGCCGAGATGGAACGCCAGGTGCTCATGCAAAATCCACTGCTTCGCCCCTACTTGCAGGAAGCCCAGCGCGAAGGCAACCCACCGATTGTCATTTCCCAAATTACCTTCCGCGAGCGCTCCACCGTGGACGCCCACGTGCTGATGCTGGGCGACGCGGCCGGTACCATTGCCCCGCTGGCCGGCAACGGCATGAGCATGGGCATGAACGCAAGCTTCCTGCTCCACGGCCTGCTGCTGGAGTTCCTGGAGGGCCGCATTTCCCGTGCCGAACTGGAACAGCAGTACACCCGCGCCTGGCGGCGCTTGCTGCTGCTGCGCATCACGGCGGGCCGCTTCATCCACCAGTTTTTTGGTCGTCCTTCGCTCACGACCCTTGCTATCCAAGTTCTGAAACGAGTGCCTGGGCTAACGAATCAGGTGCTTAAACTAACGCACGGCAGAAGCTACTAAGGCCGTGGTCTCGAAGTAAACAGCGGCAATAATGCTGCGCCTTCCGTTCATCATAAGGGTCCGAAAAGTAAAAGAAGGGTTCACGTATCGTAGTGGTCCCGTAGTGGCTGCTGTGCCACTACTTTCGGGGCTCGTTCCCGCTGCGTGCCCCTGCATGCAACATGCGTAAAGAAAGCCGTTAATTTGCTCCTACATGAACCCTTTCCTTGCTTCGCGGCGGATGATTCGTTGGTCCGTGGTGGTGTTGCTGGCCGCCGCCTGCCAGCAGGAGAAGCAGGTGCACCAGGATTCCGAGGTGGAAGTCGTGTACCGGTTCCATCTCCAGACCACCCTGCAGCTCGCGAAACCAGCAACCATACCGGTTGAAATAGCCCCGCGGTTTCGTCGATTTCCCACCGAAACCGCGGCCAACAACTTTCGGTTTCGACACGAACGCCTGCTGCGGTTTGTCGCCCTGGAGGCAGACTCGGGGGTCCGGCACGCCTTGCGCGCGGACTGCCTGGCCACGCCCAATGGGTCCAACGAACTCGCCGTCTTACGCCAGCAAGTAGCGGTGCTCCGACACCAAACGGACCTGCGTCCCCCGAATGAGCAAGGCGCGCCCGTTCGGCTAACGTTCTCCGCGTCCTGTACCCCCGGCGATGGCCGAAACTATTACTATGTCGAGACCAACGTGGCGCGCCTCCGGTATTCGCGCGGGGATGTGTACGTGGTGCGTAATGGCGCCGTGGAACGCACAGTCAACGTTTGGATGACGTAGCTTACCGTTGGGGGAACCGTTTGTCCGGTTCACTTTAACGGTCGTGCCGTGCACGCGCTTCGTTCAGCGGAAGGACGGCCAGGCGAAATAGAGCACCGCTCCTTGCAGCAGCGTCAGCCCCAGGGTCACGCCCCAAAAAGCGGCTTTGCGGTTTTTGTGGTGCAGCAGCCAAATGGCCGCCCACGCGCCGGGCGCGGTGCCGGGCAACGTGGCCAGGTGCAGCGTGGTTTCGGCCAGGCGCCGCTGGCCCCGTTGGGCGTTGCGTTTATCCCAGGCGAAGAGCAGGAAACACAGCAGGTTGAACAACAACAGGCCAGTTAGGACTATTTTCATGGTGACCGCAAGATAGAGAGGCGTTCAGCAAAAGGGTCCGAACAGTAAAAGGAGGGTTACTTTCGGCCTTGCCTAGGTCAGCTCCATGAAGGGTTTCTGGTTACTGCTCGTCCTCGCCCCCGCGTGTTCCCCCGGCACCCCGCCCCCCTCCGTGGCCGTCGAGGTGCAGGTCGGGCTGCCCCGTGCGAACACCGACGACTACTTGGAGGGCCCGGGCCTGGGCGTGCGGCTGAAAATGACGAACCTCACCAACGCCCCACTGGTGTTTGGCGGGAGCACGGACTGTGCGGCGCGTCCTTATCCGCTGGTGGTCGAACACCCCAACGGGAAATTGCGGCTGCACGCCGCAAGCCGCGATTGCCGGCCCCTCACCATCCCGCAGCACGCGAGCCGCTATCCCGTCCTGTTGGCGAAGGGGCGGGAGGTACTCGACGCCTACGATTTCACCGACTCGTCCTATGCCACGCTCATTGCCTTGGAACGCGAATGTCGCGTGGTGTACGTCCAGCCGGACGGCCGGGCACCGGGCAAGGTCGGCAGCTTCCGGGTACACTATCGCAAGCAGCCTTAGGTATTCATTCCAACGCTGTTCGTACCCACTTCGCTGCGTTCACTTTAACGGTACTGCGGTAAACATACGCTGTTCAAAGTAAGGAGCGGATGCTCGAACGAGCTCCTCCTTTAGTTCTTCTTTTTCGATGGGAGATCCCGGACGCTGATTCGGAGGCCGTCAACGGGGCGTCCGGAGCGACGAAAGGCAGCGGTGTCCATTTTCACGGCCGACCTCGACGCCATGCGCGGGGAAGCGGCGGCCCTTTTGGGGTGAGGGACTCCTTGCCCCGGGGGGCGTTTAGGTGCAGGAGTTGGCGTTGTTTGGGCGGAAGCAGGACCGCATAGGCCGAATAGCGTCATGCCCAGTAGGAAAAGGGGGGTGGGTTTCATAACCAGGGAAAAGGTGAATGAGTGAAGATACTGACCATGAGCTGTTATTGACCTTCATTCAAACGGTGGCGCCGTAAACAGCTCGGTTCAAAGTAAGGAGCGACTAGTTGCCCTCCCCCTGCTTCGCGGGCCTGGCCAAGGCTTTTACGGCTTGTTTCCCGTTGGCGAACAGGGAGAAGAGCAGCGCCAGGTGGAGCAGCACGGGCCGCCACAAAGCGGGGACGTGGTCGAGGCCGTACACGACGACGGCGTCCGGAACGGACCAGGCGTAGCGTACCCGGAGCACCGGCCCGACGAATTGGAATTTCTCACCCGTCCATAACGGACGGGTCACGCAGACCCCGCGGTGCTCGAACGCGTTGAAAAACCGAATGTGCAGCGTTCCATTGGGCAAGAGACGCACCGCGGCGTCGGCCTCTTGGTACCACAGATGCAGCGCGTACGCGGGCCAGGTGCGGTCGGTCAGCCAGGCGCTGGCCCGCAGCAGCAGCACGAATCGAATCCAGGCGCCGGCGTTGCGTGGGCTCATGGGAAGTCAAGCAGGGGCGGCGCCCCCGCGCCCGGGGACTGGACGGGCGCCGCCGGGGGGAGGGGGGCTTCGGGTGGGTTCCCTGAAACGGGGCGCAAAGCACCCGGCGTGCCCGCGCGACGGCCCCGCGTGGGCCTGCTCCTGCGGCCCGGTTAGGGCAGGGGGGCCACCAAGGACTCGACCAGGACCGGACCGGGCGAAGCCCCGCCCAGGACCAGGGCGCGCCGCAAGTCCGCCCCGGCGTGGGCCACGAGCAGGGCCATGCCCCGCTTGGCGAAGGCCCCGTGGCAGGCACGCAGCACCCGGGCGGTGGCGCCGGCATCGGCTGCCGCCACCAAGCTGCAGTCGAGCCACACGCGGGGCGGGCCGCGGCGCCACGCCCGGTGCAAGGCCCGGGCCAGGGCGTGCGGGTCGGCCACCTGCCGCGCGCTGGCCACGATGAGCACATAGCGCCCGGGCAACGGGACGGGGTACACGGCCAACATGGGGCAAAGGGATGAACAATTAATTAAAACAATATCACATTCATTCGTAAAAAAGTTATATAATGTGTAGCTTACGCGTCCTTTCCCGAATCGGTTGCATGCCTGCGCGTGGCGATTCTCCGCCGGCGAGGCCCCGGGCCGGGCGCCGCTGGTTTGGTCCAAGAAGGAGATCCTGACAACGCATTTACCCCTGAACGTGCGATGAGCAACGCCTTGCAGCGCCTGGCCGGTTTCCGAAGCGACGCGTGCCTGGCGACGGTGGTCCGGTGCGGGCCCGCAGGGGAACTGGCCGTGTTCCGCAACGGCCGGTGCGTGGCCGCCATTGCGCTGAGTCCCCGGGAACGGGACGCCCTTCAACAGGCCCTGCCCGCGCCCCACAACCTGCACCCGCTGGGCGCATTCCGCCGGGCCTTGCAATCCGGCGGCTTGGCGCGTGACAACGGCCCCGTCGCACGGCGGGGCCGGCGCCGCTAGCGGAACTGGCGCAGGGTCGTTTGCAGCACGTTCACCAAACGGGCGTGCCGGTCGGCATCGGACCCCGGCGCCCGTTCGTGGGCCCAGGCCCGCAGCCGTTCCCGCACCAGCGGCAGGCCCGGGTGCTGCTCGGCGTCCAAGGCGTCCAACGCCGCCGTCAGGCGGCCCACTTGCTCGTACAAGCCGGCCGCCTCCGCGACCGTTCGGGTTTTTACGTCGTGCACCTGGCGCAGGCAAAATCTTCGCCAAAGCCCGGCGCAACGGACCGGCCCGGTTCTCCATCCGGTTCGGTTGGGCGCCTGGTTTAATCCGAGTCGGTAGGCCCTTGGCCATCGCCCGGCAACGGACTGGGGCACCCGCAGGCGACGGGCCCGAGGAACAGGCGCAGAGGCCAAAGGCTATGCCTCTCTGCGCCTGACGGCCAGCTGGCAACTGGTGACTCAAGCCCGTTCCACCGGGGAGGAGGACTGGCCGAAACCAGGAAAACTGCCTTTCCCTTTACTTTAGGCCTTATTCCGTTTACAAAAACGGTAGTATGAGCAAGAGATGGTTTACTCGGCTCCGTAATCGTTGTTGAGGCAGCGCAGGCTTTTCACCGGCACCTCGACCAGGTGGCCCTGCGCATTCACCCCCCACGCCCGCAGCGGAAAGGGCAGATAGCGTTTCGGAGCGGCCGGCGCCCCCTGATACAAGACGAAATACAGCTGGGGCTTGCCGGTGGCGGCCGCGCAATAGGTGATGTCGACTTCGCGCCGCGGCGCGGCGGTGGTCACGCGCACCGTGTCGACGATCGCAAAGCGGGCCCGCTCCGTGCGGGCGGTGAGGCGCTGTTCGAAGGCCAGCACCAGCTGGCCGTTGCGGCACTGCTGCTGCGTCTGGGCGTAGCAGGCGAGGGCGTTGCCGCTGTCCTCCAGCAGCGCGGAACGGCAAGCGAAATACCCCGGCAGCACGAGGCGCGGCGGGCGGCGGGCACCGAAAGTGAGGAAGCAGAAGGGCAGCAGCAAGAGCACGCGCATGGGCCGGGGGCAAGGGGAAGCGCAAGGTAGGGAGCGTAAGGGTAGAGCCGTCAAACGCTCTTCCTAATGTTCAGCCAAACGGTCGGAATCGCGAAACGAGGGTTACGGCATATTTGACCATGTAAACCATGCGCAGCCCACGAGGGCACATAGGAGGTTTACTGCCACGGCGCGCCACAACAACGGCTTCGGCCCGGCCCAACTGCCGGGACGGTGCCACCGACGAAAGAGCAAGCTGATGGCGGCGGTGGCCAGGGCCAGCACCAGTCCGAAGAGGCCCACCACGAGCAAACGCAGGGCAAGGGAGGGAAAGAACCCGGCTACTTGGTGCTGACGCACCAGGTCTTCCTGGGAGCCGAGCGTAAAGACGCTCCCGAACAAGGTCAGCAGGCCACTACCCAACAGCAGGACAGCACAGAAAAAGGGAAGCACCGCGGCAAGGATTCGACTCATTGACACTAATAAAACCGCCACTGGTGAAGTCGTAAGCAGGCAGCAAGTTGTTCAGGAAAAGGGTCGGAATAGCAAAACGAGGGTAATTAAATGCCCTCAGCACCCTCAAAGGGCGGGACTTGCAACTGCGGCCCGAAGCGTTGTTCCAAGTCCGTTAATCGCTCGGCTGTCAGGGCAACGGGGGCTACGTGCAGTTCGGTGCGGACCAGGTCGAGAAAGGCCTGCTCCTGGGCCGATGCCGGCGCGGGTGCTGCGGCATAGTACGCCAGGGTTGCGGGGGCATCGTAGGCCAGTTGTTCGAGTTCAAACCAGCCCGTCTGGCACCCAATGCTCAAGAACTCGGCCACCGTTTCGGCCACGACCAGGTTCGCCTCTGCCAGGGGCACGGTCATGACCACGGGGCCGTCGGCCGTCTCGTCGCGGGCGTTCAGCACACTGAAGTGGACGCCGTCGCCGCCCGTGCGCGCGAAGCTGAGCGTGTTGGTCGGCGTGCACTCGTAGCCCCCGTGTTCTACGGGCCGGACGGGTAGCAGGCCGCAATAGTCCACGTGGCGGAACGCTTGGCGCCCCCATCGAGCGGTTATGAGGTCGTCGAGCGCAAAAAACTCTTTGATTCGCAGCATCGCGTCACAGCAGGAAAAGGCACCCGATCAAAGAGGGCCAATGGGATGTAAGGTAGGGGTAAGGTCAGCTGAAATCTGTTCAGCAAAACGGTCCGAAAAGTGAAACGAGGCTTTCGATAAAGTCTCGCATACTGGGCCCAAGGAGGCGCTCAACGGCTTAGGGCTGCTTCTTTACCGGAATGGTCACGGGTACCGTAAAGCTCACGGCCACCGGCTGCCCCCCTCTCCGACCGGGGACAAAACGCGGAAGCTGCCGCATCGTCGCCAGGACGGCGGAATCCACGTCGGCCCGTAGCCCCTTCAGAATCTGCGGATGGCGGACCCGGCCTTCTTTATCGACCTCGAACGACACATACACGCGGCCGACGGGGGCAGCCGGTGGCACGACCAAACGCCGGTGGATGGCGGCAACACTAGCGCGCGCTCCTTCCTGACCGTTTAGGGTTGGCATGTGTTCCACATGGACGTAAACCTGATTGGGGTCGACCGGCTGAGCAGGGAACTCATTACGAAGCGGCCCGGGTCCGGGACACTCTATTTGGGTTCCGTAGTCAGGCCCTTGTTCACCAGAAGTAAGCTTTTTTGTTACCGGAGGCCGCACCACGACCGGCTTGCTCGCGCGTTTTTTGGGCGGCGTCTGGGCCATGGCGGTGCTACCCACTAGGGCAACCAACAGCGAAGCGCAGTAAGCATACTTCCGGTTCATAGGGAGGGACGGGTTAACCGCTGGCGAGGATGAACTACACAACGCAAAAGTTCAGCCAAACGGTCCGAACCGCAAAAGGCGCAGGTGTTCTGTCTGCTCCCCTTCAGCGCTCCAAGTACGCCCGCACGTCGGCGGCCAAGGGGCCGACGGCCAGCACGGCGTTGCGCAGGCGGGTTTCGGTGCAGTTCAGGGTTTGGCACCAGTAGTTGACTTCCACCGTGGAAGCGAGGTGGACGCGCGTGGCGTCAGCCGGAGGAGAAGGGAGCATGCCCGCTATACGCAAGGGCGCAAAAAAACAGGGAGTTTTCAGCGAAACGGTGATTTACGGGGCACGATTCTTTTTTTGAGGCCCGCGGCGCTGCAACGTTTTGGGCCCGTGGGCCTCTTTGGTGTAGGGACGCGACGGCAGGCGGTAAGCCACGGCAGGCTCCCGCGTCGCGTTGAGGCGAAAGGAGCCGAGCCATGCAAGTACCCCCGTTTTATTCCCCCTGGCGCGGCCTGGCCCTGCGCGACGTCTGGCACGACAACGACGCCTGCTTTGTGGCCAAAAGCATCCCGCCCCTGCACCGGCTCCCCGGCACGGGACCCACCGGGCGCGCGCGGTGCGAGTACTGCGCCCTGCTCACCGGCGCCGCGGTGCCCACCGGGTTCCGGAAGTTTTGGCCCCGGTGGGCCCGCCACCGCTGACCCGGCGCCGACCCGCCCATAGTTAACGTCTCAGAAAAGAGGTTTAGCCTAACGGTCGTGCCGTAAACGCGCTCCGTTCAAAATTAGGAGCGTAATTATGCCCATTCTATCAGCCGACAAGGAATGAGCACTTGGCAACAGGATGTAGTGGAAATACTGGGAGCCTTCAAGGAGGAATCGGCCTTTGGCGGAGAAGTCCTGCTTCACCTAAACGGGGAGCAGCTTCGTGTAGGGTTTAACGTCAACGAACGCGCCTACATGCTATTAAAAAAGCTGGCTTCGTTTCAACCGTTTGAATCAGTCGCAGCGGGTAAGTACCACTATTTCTTTGCCGGCAGTTACCGCCAGATAGGCGAGGATACGGTGATGACAGGCATCCAAGTCGTTCAGGACCGACGGCACAAAAAGTTTGAAATAGAATTGACCAAAGGCTTGCTGGCCAACTTGCAGTGGCTACAAGAAATCAGCAGTAAAGAGCAGGTAGAACACCTACTCCGCGTAAGTGGGTAAAGGAGCCCAGTTCACGCAAACGGTCGTGGCTGTTGCAGAACTGCCTAAGCGGGCATTTCCCACCGGTTTCCTGGGGCATCAACGACTGGGATAAGCCGCTGAAGCCCCGTTTTCGGCCGTGCGCCCTGGCGGTTGCTCGGCGATGCGTGCACTCGGTGAGTTCTGCAACAGCCACGGTCGGAAGGGCAACAAAGGGATTGAACAATAAATACCTGTTTTTCGCGACGTAACTGACATGGCAGTAAAATAGACACCAGCTATGGATTCGTCTTGGTGCCTTCTTTCCGCCCAAACGCCCAGTATAGGGCCGGCATGCCCAGCAGATTCAGCACCGTGGAAGTAACCACCCCACCCAGAATCACGACCGACATGGGGTGCTCTATTTCCGAGCCCGGCTCGTTGCCGGCCAGAATAATGGGCAGCAGGGCCAGCACCGAGGTCAGGGCGGTCATGATGATGGGCGAAATCCGTTCCAGCGAGCCGCGGATGACCAGCTCTTTGCTGAAGGACATGCCCTCGTCGCGCTCCAGGTGCTGGTAGTGGCTGACGAGCATAATGCTGTTGCGCGCCGCTACGCCCAGCACCGTGATGAAGCCCACGATGGAACCCAGCGACAGCACCCCGCCGGTGAGAAACGCCGCCAGCAGGCAGCCCGACACGGCGAAGAACAAGCTTAGCAAGCCCAGCGTGGCCAGGCGGAAGGTGCCAAAATCGGTGTAGAGCACCAGGAAAATACCGATGAGTGAGAGGCTCACTAGCAGCGCCATGCGGTTCTGGGAGGCCTGCCGCTCGGCGTACTCGCCCAGGATTTCGGGGTGGTAGCCATTGCCGAACGCTACGCCGTCCACCTGCGCCTGCACGTCGCGGGCGACGGAGCCCAGGTCCCGGCCCCGCACATTTAGCGTCACGTCGATGCGGCGGGAGGAGGCTTCGCGGGTGATTTCGTTGGGCGTGGGCACGATGCGCACATCGGCCACCTCGCGCAGGGGTACCGCCCCGCCGCCGGGCAAGCCGATGAGCAGCTCGCGCACGGCCCCGAAGTCGGAGCGCACGGCCGGCTGGCCCCACACGGCTACGTCAAAAATCTTCTGCTCCTGGTAGATTTCACCCACCTTGCGGCCTTTCACCAGCGTGCTGATGGCCTGGAGCACGGTGCCGGGATTCAGGCCGAAGCGGGCGGCTGCTTCCGGCTTAATTTTCACCTGAATCTGGGGCACCAGGGTCTGTTGCTGCACTTTCAGGTCCACTACGCCGTCCACGCCTTCCAGCTGGGTGCCCACTTCCTTGGCCTTGGTATAGAGTTGGTCGAGGTCGGGGCCGAAGATGCGCACGACGATGGTGGCCGAGGTGCCGGTGAGTACTTCTTTGATGCGTTCGCGCAGGTACGTCAGCAGGTCGCGGTAGAGGCCGGGGTAGCCGTCCACTACCTCCTGGATTTTGGCCACGGTCTGCTCGTAGTCAACCTTGGGGTCGACGGAAATCCACAGCTCGGTGAAGTTCGGGCCCACCACCTCGTCGGCGACTTCGGCCCGGCCGATGTGGGCGCCGAAGTTGCGCACACCCGGGATGGCGCGGAGCTCTTTACTGGCCCGCACCGTGATGCGCGACATGGCCTGCAGCGAGGTGCCGGGTTTCTCCACCCAGTGCATCAGAAAGTCGTATTCCTTGAAATTGGGCAGGAATTCCTGGCCGAAAAACGGCAGCGTGAGCAGGGACACCACGGCCACGCCGGTCAGCGACCACGCCACCCGCTTGGGCCCGGCCAGCAGGCCGGGCAGCACGCGGGCGTAGTGGCGCTTGAGCCAGGCCACGACCGGCGAATCCTTCGATTCTTTCGATTCCTTTTCGGCGGCTTTGGGCAGTAGAACCAGCGCCAAGGCCGGCGTTAAGGTCAAGGCGACGGCTAGCGAGGCAAGGATGGCCAGCACGTAGGCAAAAGCCAGCGGCTGGAAAAAGGCGCCCGATAAACCCGGCAGCAGGAAGATGGGCAGCAGCACCAGCGCCACGATGACCGACCCGTAAATCACGGCCGAGCGCACCTCCATGCTGGCCTCGAATACCACCGCAAAGGCGGTTTTGGGCGAGCCCGCCGCGTGGTTCAAGCGCAGCCGGCGCATGATGTTTTCCACGTCGATGATGGCGTCGTCGACCACCTCGCCCAGGGCAATGATGAGGCCGGCCAGCACCATGGTGTCGATGGTTTTGCCGGAATAGCGCAGGGCCAGCGCCGCCGCAATCAGCGAAGTTGGCAACGCCAGGGCACTGATCAGGGCCGTACGCCATTCATAAAGGAAAAACAGAAGCACCAGTATCACCAGCACGCAGCCGATGAGCAGCGACCGGTTCAGGTTGCGGAGCGACATTTCAATGAAGGTCGCGGGCCGGAAGATGGTCGAGTCAATGTCCAAGCCCTTCAACCCCGGCCGCATGGCGTTCAGCGCTGCTTCCACCTGTCGCGTCACCTCCAGGGTGTTGGCGCCGGGCTGTTTCTCCACGATGAGCAGCAGGCCGGGGCCATCGTTAATCACGGCATCGCCAATGGGCGCGGGGAAGCCCTCCACCACCTGCGCTACTTCGCCCAGTTTCAGGCTCACGCCGTTGCGGAAGGTTACCGGCATATGGGCCAGGTCGGCGGCGGTTTGGATGGCGGAGCTCTGCGACACGGCCAGCCGCTGGTTGGGCGAGTCGATGAAGCCGCCGCCGGCCAGGGTGGTGGCGTCGGCGGCCGCCTTCTCCACCTCGGCCAGCGTGAGGCCCAGGGTGCGCAGCTGCTCGGGGTTCACCAGCACCTGCAACTGCCGGTCGCGCTGCCCCCAAATGGCCACGTTGGCCACACCGGGCACGGCCATCAGGCGCGGCCGGATGCTCCAGCGGGCCAGGGTCGTCATCTCCACTTGGGTCAGGCTGTCCGACGACACGCCAATTTTCAGCACCCGGCTGGTTGACGAGAGCGGCGAGAGCATCACCGGCGGCCGGGCCACGCCGGGCAGCGTGGGCGCCACCCGCGCCAGCCGCTCCTGCACCGCCTGCCGGGCGTTGTTGATGTCAATGCCCTGCGGAAAGTACAGCACCACCGACGACAGGCCCAGCACCGATTTCGAACGGATTTTCTTGACCTCGGGCGTGCCGTTCAGGGCGTTTTCCAAGGGCACGCTCACCAGGGCTTCTACTTCGGCCGTGCTCAGGCCGGGCGCTTCGGTCTGCACCTCCACGTAGGGCGGCGCAAACTCCGGAAATACATCCAGCGGGGTGTTGCGCACCACCTGCAGGCCCGCCACCAGCAGCACCCCGAATAACACTACTATCACGAGGCGCAATCGCAGCGCCGATTCGATTAGCCACTTCATCGCTTAGTGGCCGCCGCCAAATTCAGTGCCGAATAACTCCGCCGCGCCATCGGTCACGACAGCCGCGCCGGCTTTCACACCCCGCGAAATGACCACTTGGTCGCCCAGGGTGCGCTGCACTTCCACCCGCTGGCGGGTGTATTGCTGGGGCGCCGTGCGCACGTACACCCACTGCCCACCCGAGGCATCGTAGAGCAGGGCGGCCGCCGGAATGGTCAGGGCGGGCGTGCTTGCGGCCGCGCCGACAGTCCCGCCACTGGCGTTGCTCAGCGTCACGTCCACCGCCACCCGCTCGCCGGGCCGGAAGCGCTGGTCGGCGTTTTCAATTTCGTAGAACACGTCGGCCGTGGCGGTGCCGGCCGTGCCGCCCAGTGTGGGGGCTTCGACCGGGCGGGCTTGCCGCGGCGCGCCGCCGTTAAGCGGCCGCACGGTTACCGGTTGGTTGGCGTTGAGGCGGCGTAAATCCCCCACGAACAAGGGCACGCGCACCCACACCTTATTGAGCGCCGCTAGTTCCACCAGCACCGTATTGGCCGTTACCAGCGAACCGTCAGCCACGGCCACCCGTTGCACCACCCCGCTCAGGGGCGCCTTGATGGGGAGGGCCTGGCCGCCGCCGGTGTGGCCATTTATGGCGCCCTGTCGGGCCCGGGCATCGGCCAGGGCCCGCTGGGCCAGGGCCACATCCGCCCGGGCATCGTCGCGGGCGCGCACGCTGCCAGCGCGGTCGGCCAGCAGTTCCTCGGCGCGGCGCAGGCGCGCTTGGGCAACGTCGAGCTGGGTGCGGGACTGGGCCGTGCCCTGGTTAAGGGTCAGCAGGTCGCGCTCGGCGGGCAGGGGCACGAGCTGGTATAGCGTCTGGCCCTGGCGCACCCGCTGACCGGCCGTGACGCTGGCGCCGCCGCGCAACGTCCCTTGCACGGGCGCCACGATGGTGACGGCTTGGCCCGGCACGGCCTGGATTTCGCCGCCCACTTCGCGGGTTGCCCGCACGTTGTCGGTCTTAATTGCCACGGTTTTAATGCCCAGCCGCTTTTCCGCCTGCGGGGTGATGGTCACGGTGGTCAGGTCCGATTCCTTGACCGGGTTTTTGACCTCGGAGGGGCTTTTATGCGTGGACTTTTCGGCTTTGCCGCAGGCCGTGAACAAGCCAAGCAGGCCGGCCAGCGCAACGTAGCGGGAAGCAAAAAAAAGGGTTGGTACAGGCATGGGAAAGGACTATTGAGAATTAAAAGAGGCCGCCCACCGCGTAGCGCAGCCGGGCCAGGGCGCGGCGCTGGTCGGCGCGGGCTTCGGCGGCGCGCAGGCGGGCGTCGAGCAGCTGCCGGGTGGTTTCGGCCACCTGCACGTAGGGAAAGTCGCCGTTGATAAAGGCCTTGGTGGAGCGGCGCAAGGCATCCCGCAGGCTGGGCAGGCGGCTGTTTTGCCACAGGGCTACGCTTTGGGTGGCCTGCTCGTACTGCGCGTAGGCTTCGCGCACGTCGAGGTTTACCGTTTGGCGCAAGGCCAGGTATTGCCAAGAGGCCTGTTCCAGCTCGGCTTTCACCCGCGCGATGCGGCCCTGGTTGCGGTTGAAGAGGGGCAGGCCAATGGCCGCGCCCGGCCCCAATTGCACGGGGTTGGGGTCGTTGAGACGGGCATTGAGCGAAAGCACAAACGAAAACACCCGGCTCCGTTCCCATTTCAGGCGCTTGCCGATGCCTTCGATGCCGACGCGGGCCGCCCACAAGTCGGGCCGGGCGGCATAGGCCGTATCCAGCAGCGCACGCAGCGGGGGCACGGCGGCATTTCCCGCTGCCGGGGGGGGGAAGCGTAGCGAATCCGCATTCACGGAATCCAGCCCGAGCGTGGCCAGCAGGCGCAGGCGCGCCACCTGCGCATCGCGCCGGGCGCGCAGAAAGTCGTCCACGGCGCGGAGCGAGTCGGCCCGGGGGGCCACGGTTTCTAACTCGCTGGCCTCGCCCGCCCGGTAGCGCGCCCGGA
The DNA here is from genome assembly GCF_015694725.1 of Hymenobacter jeongseonensis. Classification (GTDB taxonomy): domain Bacteria; phylum Bacteroidota; class Bacteroidia; order Cytophagales; family Hymenobacteraceae; genus Hymenobacter; species Hymenobacter jeongseonensis. Next base: position 523,265 of record NZ_JADQDQ010000004.1, read on the forward strand.
GAATGCGCGCTACCTCGGCCCGCATGCTGATGGCCTCACGGGCAATGCGCACCCGCTCGTCGGCCAGGGTGATGTCGGTGTACGATACCTGCGCGTCGCGGCTCACCAGCAGGCCGCGGCTCACCAAGCTTTCGGCCACGCGCTGGGTTTCGAGCTGGGCGGCGCCGACGCGGCCGGGACGCTGCCAGAGCAGGTCGGAAGCAACGTTCAGGGCCAGGAAAAAGGGCGAGGTGCCATAGGCCGTGACGCCGGTCAGCACGGGGTTGGCGAGCAGGCCCGCGTCCTGCAAATCGGCCTGGGCCAGGGCCAGCGCGGATAAGTCGGCCTGAAACGCGGGGTTACGCGTCAGGGCCAAGGCGGTGGCTTCTTCTTCGCTCAGGCCGTCCTGCAGGTTCGGCCGGGCGGGGGCCGGATTGTTAGCCGTGCGCGCGGGCCCTATATGATAGCCGCCGCGGGCCTCAAGGCGCTGGGCCACCCGGTCGCGGGTATACGGTGTCTTGGTACTCACACAGCCGGCCAGCAGCAGGGGCCCGAACAGCCAGAGTTGGAACCAAGCAGAGCAGGACCGGATACCGGGGACCCGAAGAAGGAAGTTCAAGGCAGGAAGATTAACATGAAACCATTTGCAGCCGACACCTACCATCGGTCGCTTGCGGCGAAAGTGGAAACCTGAGCTGAATGCCGCAGCGAGCAAGGCTCACCGGTGCGCGTCGTCGCGACGGTAGCCAGGGGGAAGCACCGTGAATTAATCCGACAAGTATAAGGGCCAATGCTGCCGATAAGCTGGCGCCCGAAGCTACAGCGCCACCACCAGCACGGCGCCGACGGCACCCGCGCGGTAAGTGGGCAGGACCATGGCCCGGTTGCCCAGTATTTTCTGGACGGGCTGCTGCAACTGCGGATAGAGCCAGTACGCTGCCTGGGTGGACAAGATGCCCACGCCCGCGCCGGCCAGCACATCCGACAGCCAGTGGTTGTCCTTGGCCAGGCGCAGCGCCCCGGTCAGGGCCGCCACCGAATAGCCCCCCACGCTGTACCACACGCTGCGCGCCCCGTATTCCTGGTGCAGAAACGTGGCCGAGGCAAAGGCCACGCTGGTATGGGACGAAGGAAAGGAGTGAAAGTTGGAGCCATCCGGGCGCTTCACGTGGGTGCGGTCTTTGAGCTGGGTCGTGACGGCGTCGTTGAGGGTGAAGGCCAGGGCCGCCAGCAACACTTGGTCGACGCGGCTATGCCGGCCTTCCACACCGGCGAGTCCCAAGCCCAGGGCCGTGACGCCCGGCAAGTAGCGGAGCTGGTTGTCGAGACTAGTTGTGGTGGCCAAGTGCTCGCGTATTTCCTCGCGCGCCGCCTCATCTGTTTCCACCCAATCCAGTTTTTTAGTGGTCAGGATGCCCGCCCCGAGCAGCAGCGTGGGCACCAGCAGCGCCCGCGCCGCCGGCCGCCGGCTCCCTCTGTTCGTCAGCGCCAGTGGAGCGGGCGCCGGTCGATGCAAGGCCACTGAATCAGGACTACTAAACGGGGACATCTCTTGTGCCCGTAGCGGAAGGGACAACACGCAGGCTCCCACCCAAAGGAGATTCCGATACTTCATAACAGTAGTACAACGGTAGCTAGCTACCAACAACGATGGGCTACCTAGTTTCCGCGCCCATTCGTAAGAAAAATCTGTAGCTACTAAGCGAATAGTTCTAAAAACGACGCCGCGAGTGCAGACTTCTAACTGCTAAGGAACTCGTGGTGCTGCCTCATCGGTGTCGGCCGCCCAAAAAACGGGAAGCCGAAAAGTGGGCCGCTGCACCGTACCTCGTCGCGCAGGGCTTTGGTACCAACACCTTTACCCGGCCGATTTTCCGGACTGGACCAGTGGGGCCATGGAAACCACGTGCGCTTCCCGGAAAATCTGCGGGTAGCCAAAGAGTTTGTTGAGGCGTACCGTGCACACAAACGCAAGAGCTTATAAGTGCTCCGTGTTCAGCCAAACGGTCTGAATCACAAAACGAGGGTATTATTGTGCTTCCCTTGAATCGGTGTTGTTGCGTTGGCCTTTCCCGTTTGTCCCTTGGCATGAACCCCCGGAGCTTGCTTGACTATCTCACCGGCACCCAGCGCGCGTCGTGGTCGGACCGCGGGTTTCACACCCGCAACTTAGCGGGCCACGGCCTGACGGCAGAGAAAGTGTACTTGCTGGGATACGCGGCCGCCACCCCCGCCAGCGTGGAGCGGCTGGCGCAGTGCGTGCACCGGCGCAGCGCTCGGTGCCTGCGCCGGGTGTTCGACAACCTGCCGTGGGAAGAAGACGAGCTGGGCCCGCTGCCCAGCGACCCGATGTGCGCCGTATACTTGCTGGTCCACCCCGGCCAGCCCCCGCAGCTGCTCGTGCTCGAGGCCGTGCCCAGCTCGCCGGTGCTGCTCCACGTAGCGGCCACGGGTTTCCCCTACCACTTGCTGTGGGGCAAGACCCTTGTCAGCGAGCCCACTTAACGCTCCGTTCAGCCAAAGGGTCCGACGCTGAACGAAGGTTATTCAAATGGAGGTCATTCGTAGTCAAAGGTGTTCCGTAGTTCACCCAGTAGGACGCCATCGTGCCCGTACACCCCGCGCAAGAAGTCGTACAGCTGCCGGTGTTCCCCAGCCGGCAACAGCCGTTGCAAGGCCTCAAGGGCCGCGATGGATTCGCCTTCGGGGGCCGCGTAGCGCACGTAGCCGACGAGGTCCGCTTCGAGCAATCGGGCCACCGGCGCCTCCCACCGCTGGACGACGTTGTAGAGGAGGTTCATCATCCAGACGCCGTCGTGGGGGTCGGTCGCAAACACCCGGCGCAGGGCCGGGACCGCCGGGGCGCCCATGGCCACCAGTATTTTTGCCACGTAGGGCGCGGCGCACCAATTCAGGTCCTGCAGGTGCACCAGCAAGGGCTCCGCGTACGGCACCAACCGGGCCACGGGCAGGTGTTGGAGGGCCACGCCCGCCGGCCAGCTTTTGAGGTACCGGGTAGAAGTCAACTCCGCGAGGTTGGCGTCGGAGAGGGGGCCAAAACGCTGCAGGGCTGCTTGTTCTTGCTCCGCCGTCAACGCAGATGCCAAAGACCCGAGTAGTTGCGCGAGGGGTTTCATAATGCAACCTAACAGCTTTCTTGATGCCGTTCAGCGAAACGGTCGGAAGCTAAACGAGACGTGGCGCTTACTCGGGTACCCGGTGGAAAGCGGAGTTACCAAGGGGTTCGTACAGGGCCATGTACTGGGCATTGTCCACGAGCCGGTACTCGACCACGAGGGAGGGGCAGCGTAAGGCAAAGGCCGGCAGCGGCGCGCGGGCGTACAGCGTGAGCGTGTCGTGGGCCAAGCGGTACTGGAACGGGTCGAGTCCTTCTACCAGGCCCGGCTTGCCCCGGTCCGCCAACCCGATGGGCTCGTCGGTTCCGGCAATGGTGGACAACTGCTTGTCGCCGGTTAATCCCCAGCGGTAGGACTTGACGTAGGCCGTATCCCCGGTGCTGGACACCAGAGCGGTGCTGCGGTACTCCCCGCCCGCGCCGTCACCAGTAGCACACGAGGCCGTCAGCAACAGGCAGCAACCAGCAACCAGGACGTTTTGGAACATGGTGGCAAAGTAACCAGTAGTACAGGAAAACGGTCCGAAAAGTAAAAGGAGCGTATGGGGCTTACTAACGTGCCACTAGCCGTAGAGCCCAAAAGCGATGACAAACGGAGCTTAGTTTAGATCCCCTGAGTGGAATTCTAGCCTCTGGTTTTTTCTACACTACCGTATTGCACTAACACTTTGCTAGGTACTGGAAGGGGGGGCGCGGCTCCGTATCTGCCGATTCGCCGTTACTGTTCGGTGCCGGTGAGCAGCCCCGTTACAGGCGCTCGTAATGCAAAAAAGCAGGGTGCTAAGCACCCTGCTTTTGCCGTCATTCTAGGAACGGAGCCTACCGCCTTACTTGGTCAGCACCAGGCGTTGCGTCAGGGGCTGGTCACTCCCGAGCAACCGGCAGGTGTAGAGGCCCGCGTTGAGCTGGGCGCCGTCGAGCGAGCGTTCAATTAGTTCCCCGGCTTGCGCCGTGCCGTGGTAGAGCGTGCTCACCACTTGGCCCAGCGCGTTGTAGACCTGCAGCTGGACCGGTCCGGCGTGGGCCACGCGGAAGCGCACGGTGGCCGTCGTGGTGAACGGGTTGGGATACGCCTCCAGGTTGGCGCTGAGCGCCGCCGCTTGGCTGGCGAGTGGCCGGGCTGCGGCCGCCGCGCTAGCCGGGGCGCAAGGGCCCACCTTGTCGCCGTGCTGCACGTGCACGGCCGCTTCCGTTGGGCTGACGCAGAGCGTGTTGCCGTTGTGGCAGACCAGCACTTTGTCGAGCTTTTTGCCGCTGCTGCAGCGCGCGTCCACGACCGTGAGCGTCACGGAAGCCGTGCCCGTGCACCCGCTGCCGTTGGTGACCGCGACGGTGTAGCGGAACGTGCCCGCCTGGAGGGCCGTGAAGACAGGGGCGGCGCTGTTGGCGTTGCGCAGATTAGTCGCCGGGCTCCAACGGTAGGTCGCTCCTGGCTCGCCGCTGGCCGTGAGCGTGGCCGTTTGCGGGCCAAAGCCCAGGTAAAACGTGGGCGAAGGCGAGACGTTAATAGCAGGCTGGGGCACGGTGCCCGTCACGGTCACCGTCGCCGTTTGCGTGTCCTCGTTGCCGCTGGCATCGGTGACCGTGAGCGTCACTTGGTTGATTCCGGCGGTGGCACAGGCGAAGGTGCTCGGGCTCACGCTCAGGTGCAAGAAGGCCGCGCTGGTGCAGTTGTCCGTGCTGCCGTCGTTGACTTGCGCAGCCGTGATGGTGGCTTGGCCGTTGACCAGGGGGACGGTGATATTCTGGGTACGGGCCACCGGGGCTTGCCGGTCTTGCACCGTCACTGCGAAGGAGTTGCTCACCGAGCCGCCGCAGTTGGTTGCCGTGACGGTGACCGTGGTGGTGCCCACGGGGAAGGCGTAGGGGAAGGCGATGGGCGCGTCCCCGACGGCGTAGCTCAAGGCCGGCGCGGGGGTGCCGGTGGCCGAGGCCGCGAAGGTGCGCGTGGCGTGGCACTGGCTTGCATCGGCGGCCAAGGATTGGTCCGCCGGCACCGTCAGCACGGGTTGCTCGCAGGGCGTGGTGAAGGTGCGCGCGGCCCCGTAGCCGGTGCCCACGGCGTTGGTGGCGTAGGCGCGCACGGCGTAGGCGGTGCCCGGCGTGAGGCCGGAAATGGTTGCCAAGAAAGTGCCCACGCCCGAGCCGTTGCTGTCCGTCGTGACGCCGGTGCCGCCGAGGGTGGGGGCGGCGTTGCTGCTGCTGGCGCTGTACACGACGCCCCGGCTCGTGATGGGCGTGCCCCCGTCGGCCGTGGCGTTGCCGCCCAGCCCGGCGCTGGTGGGGGTGAGGCTGCCCGGCGCCGCCGTGCTCACGGTGGGCGCCGTCGTCACGGCAAAGGCCACCCCGTTGCTGGTGCCGTCGGGCGAGGTCACGGTCACGGGGCCCGTGGTGGCGCCGGCGGGTACGGTCGCCGTGACGGTCGTCTCATCGACCACGGCAAACGTGGTGGCCGCCGTCCCGTTGAAGCGGACGGCCGTGGCCCCCGTCAGGTTGGTCCCCGTCAGCGTCACGCTCGTGCCCACCGGCCCGTTCGTGGGGCTGACCGCAGTGAGGGTCAGGAGGCGAATGGCAGTAATCGTCAGCGTGCCATTGCCCGTGTTGGCCCCAGCGGCCATGGTGATGGCACTGCTGCCCGTCGGCATCGCCCACGACGAGCCGCCACCGCCGCCGCCGCCAACGGCCTTGTAACCACCGACGAGGCCGCCGCCGGCGCCGCCGCCGCCGCCGTAGTAGCCGCCGCCGCCGCCGGCGCCCGTGTTAACACTGCCAGTGCCGCCACTGCCGTTGCTGCCGCTGCCGCCCGCAATGCCGCAGGCGGTGCCAACGCAATAGGCGAGCCCACCAGCCCCCGCGTTGCTTTGCGTGGCCCCGGAGCCCCCGCCGCCGCCGCCGGTGGCGATGCCCCCGTTATTGCCGCCGTTGCCGCCACTGGGGGTGCCGCCACCGCCGCCGCCCGTGACTGAACTTATGCCGCCGCCGCCGCCACCCGCCACCACGAGGGCGTTGCGGGTGCTCAGGTAATCCCCAGTGGCGGCCCCGGTCCGCCGCAGGTCGGTGGCCCCGCCGCCGCCGTCGGCACTGCCGGCGCCGTTGCCGCCGCCGTTGTAGCCACCCGACGCACCCGAGTTCGTGCCGCCGACAACGACGGTCAGGGTTTCGTTTGGTACCACCGTCACCGTGGCGGTCACCACCGCGCCCGGGCCGCCGGGTCCGAAACGCGTGGCAATGTTGCCGGCCCGGGCACCCGTGGCCACCACTTGCAGCTGGGTTACGCCGGCGGGCACCACGTAGGTTTGGGAGGCGCCGGTATAGGAGAAGGTCGTGGTGGTTTGGGCGTGGGCGGCGCCAGCCGTGGCCAGCAGCAACCCCAGCGCCGCCAGTGGGCGGGGCAGCCGGCAGGGCAGCGCTTGAGAGAGAAGGTTTTTCATGGAGCGTGGGGTTAAAAGCGGAAAAGGAATTCGGTTCGAAGAAATAGCACGCGAAACAGGCACGACTGGTCTTGCCCAAGTGGATGTCCAAAACGGTTGGCCCCCTCGAAATTTTACTTGGCCACCGGGGGTTGGGCCTGCGCCCCAAGGGCACGCAGCAGCCCTCGTCGCGTTGACAAGGAGAGCGGACCACCCGTCTGGCCGGGCGCCGCCGGGGGGGCGTTGTTGGAAACAGCCAGGAGAAGTGCATCGTGAACAGGGGCCACAATAAGCTGGAAAGGACGCCGAGCACGGGGCTACGACGTTGAACTCTTTGAAGATAATACATCACTTACCCAGTAATTCAGCTTGGTGCACGAACGACTCTATGGTGTGCACGAACGACAAAACCGCCCCTTTTCGGCGCGGGGTGAGGAGGATTCCCGGCATTGCCAGAGGTGGCGCCGCGCCAAAAGGAGGTGCTGGAGCAGGGAACCCAGCCAAATGGCTGCCCACCATGCCCGGGCCGGCCTTTGCCCGGCGTTGGCCGAAGCAGGTCCCTATTCTACTCGCTGAATTTGTTCCGAGGCAACCACCCGCCGGCTTTGGGCACGACCGCACCAGGGGCACAAACGACCAAAATGGTACATTGGGCCAAACGAGGGTTTCGGAGAAGTGCCTAGCTTTGGTTTTTGCTTGAGCCCTTATGTCCAACGTCTTCTCGGCCCTGTTCTTTGCCAATTATTACGGGTTTGACAAGCTCTCCCGAGAAGGCGGTACGCCCACGGCCGCGTATTGCGGCGAATTGCTGTGCACCCAACAAGTAGTGTTGGTGACCACCAACGTGGTTTATGGGGTGGCGCCCGCCTTTCCACACGAGTGCCCCCTCAAATTCGGCGTGGTAGCGGCGGCGTGCGCGGTGGCCTTGTTCGCCAACTATTTCGGGGTCATCAAATCGGCCCGGTACCCGGCCTTTCGCACCCGCTTGGACCGCCAACCCTTTGCCGTCAAGTTGGCTCTGGTGCTCTTTGCTGTGGCCAGTAGTGTGGTGGCCATCCCGGGCTGCGTCTGGCTCATGGAGCGGTATTGTCCGACCACCTAGCCTCCCCTTGCTCAGTCGCGGGCCAAGGGCAACTGTTCACGAAAACGGTCCACAGGTGAACGAGCGTTTTGGGTGCCTCTGTTCGGGCTAATACCGTACCTTTCGGCACGCTGCGTTCCGCCTTTGTCACTTCCGCCTCGCATTATGCACCCGGCCCGTTTCTCCTTGCTGCTCAATGTCGCCGGCGCGCTGCTCGCCGTAGCCGGGGCGACCCTGCGCCTGAACCACCTCATTTCCTTTGGCTTGTGCTTTGCCCTTATGACCGCGGCGATGCTGGCTACCTGGGGAGCGCGCAGGGTGAGAAAAACGCTCCACTAGCAACTGAATCGGCCAGTTGGCACTGGGGTCGGTCCTCGTGCGCTAACGGTGGTGCTGCCGGAGTATAAGCGGTGGTAAGGCGTTACGCGTACGCGCCTAACCCGCCACCGGACGGGACTCTGACCGCTTGAAGTAATGATGTTATTAAAACGGTCCGAAGATAAACTCACTCCGTTTGGACTATGGAGCGATTTTATGCCCGGGATTTTTTTCGGTTTTCAAATTCTCCTATCATGCGGGACAAGGCCGCTGCTTCGTCGGGGGTGAGCAGTCCTTCTTGCTGGTACGGGACGAGTACGTCCACCACCAGGTCGTATTCGGAGCGGGAGGTGAGGCGGTTTCGTTTCAGGATTTTGGCCATTCGGTTGACGCGCTGGTACGGAAGCCCGCGCTGCTGGACGTGCTGCCAGAAGTAGTCCACCGTGGGGCCCGTGGCTTCCAGAAAATAGGTCAATACGTCCGCTTGCATGTGCTGCAGGCTGCGCTGATTGCGGTATTCGGGCGCGGGCTGGTCCACATGTTCTTTCAACTCGCGGTACACGCTCACCCAATGCGCCACGCCCTCGCCGCTTTCCCCGGCGGGCGGGAAGCGTTGCAAGGCCTCGATGGCCACGTCGATGGCGGCGCTCAACGGCGCGGCGTAGGTGGAATACTCCGGCTTGGCCATAGAAGGGGGGAGTGATGTTTGCGCAAACGGTCCGAAGCTAAACGCGGTCATTCAGTTAAAGGAGGGTTAATCCTTTAGTGCGGTGGGAAGTAGGTGTTCGACTTGCAACGCGGCCATCAGCTTGGCATAGAATACGGGCGCTCGCTCGTCCAACCACGCATAACTGCCCATCATTTCCACGTCAATCGCCGCTTGCATGACGGGTTCAAAGCCTTTGGGAATCCAGCAGTACAGCTCCGGATGGAGGGCTGTTCGAAAGTCATCTTGCAGGTAAAACCACGTGTCAATCGGTGGAACATCGCTTTCGTCCACGAAGCATTGACTATCAATGATGGCCGCCCCATCATGCGTGGTCACACCAGTGGAAAAGCAGAGAATCCGGCCGTGTTCTGCCAGCCCCTTTAACACGGGGACGGATGCCCCCAGTGTTGCCTCCCGTTGCGAGCTCACCGTGCCGAGTGCTTGCTGGAAATAGTCCAGCTCGTACGGGTTCACATTCCACGTCGTGTAATCCCCGTCAATCGTAAACAAGGGTTTCCCCTCGACGAGCGGATTCGTTTGCCGCAGCACGGTTCCGTACCAGCCATTCACATAATCAAAGTCTTTCGTTAACAGGTCCGTCCAAGCCTTTGCCTGTTCTAGGCGTCGGATAAATAATGGCATCTCCATGGCTTTGGCAAGTTATACCTGTGAGTTGGTCACGTTCAGGAAAACGGTCGGAAAGTAAACGCGCTTATTCGTGGATGTAGGCCGAAATGCGGTCGACGTGAATCCACGTAGCCCGAGCTCGAAAAACGACACCCTCTGGCTGGGTGCTAAACGCTACGTCAAAGCCATTGCCGTCGTGCACAATGCTCAAATCGCCCACGCCGCTGCCGCTGGGAATGACGCATTGCTCGATCGTGACCTGAATCAGATTCAGCGACAAGCTCACGGTGTTGCACTTCTGTTGCACCCACTTGATGGGCGCATCGGCAGGAAAATCCCGTAAATCAAAGTGAAGCCGGCACTGCAGGTCGCCACCACAAATAATGGAAAGCTCCCCCAGCTGCACGTGGGCCAACGAGGGTGCCTGGGCCGGGTAAATACTTGTGATGGTTTTGGGATTGAGCACGTGCTCAATCCAGAGAGAGTCGGTGTTTTCCAAGCGTAATGGCTACAAAAGCAATAATCAAAAGTAACCCCACCTGCTTTTGGCTTACAGGGCCAGTTCAGCGAAACGGTCGTGGCTGTTGCAGAACGCTTGGAGACACTCCCCTTTAGGCGACAGTACGCACAACCTCGTCGAGAATAGGCCTTTTTCAGCCTTTTTGGCGCTCCAGTATGGGCCTTATCGGTTTAAAAGGCGTTTCGTGGGAGTTCTGCAACAGCCACGGTCCTTTTCTACCTCGCTTTGGGCTCAGCCCTGGCCAAAGCTGTTCACGCTGAAGATTCCCCGGGGCACGGCTTCCTCGGCGGGGCGGTCTTCGGGGGCGGGCGCGTCCA
>NZ_JADQDQ010000005.1 GCF_015694725.1 Hymenobacter jeongseonensis
GCGGCCGGCGGCGGCACCGGGAACGACGTCAGCTACGGCGTGGCCGTGGACGGCAGCGGCAACGCGTACGCGACGGGCCAGGTGGTCAATGCGGCCACCAGCGCCACCGACCTTACCTCCAACCCGGCCCAACGGGTGCAGTTCGGCAGCGCGGGCCTGGTCAGCGCCACCAACAGCACCGGCGCCAACAACGACGTGTTCGTGGCCAGCTACACGGCGGCCGGCACCTACCGCTGGGCCGCGGCCGGCGGCGGCACCGGGAACGACGTCAGCTACGGCGTGGCCGTGGACGGCAGCGGCAACGCGTACGCGACGGGTTATGTGACCAACGCGGCCACCAGCGCCACCGACCTCGCCTCGAACCCGGCCCAACGGGTGCAGTTCGGCAACGTGGGCCTGGCCAGCGCCAGCACCAATACCGTCATCAACCCCGACGTGTTCGTGGCCAGCTACACGGCCACCGGCACCTACCGCTGGGCCGCGGCCGGCGGCGGCACCGGCTTCGACTTCGGCCACGGCGTGGCCGTGGACGGCAGCGGCAACGCGTACGCGACGGGTTATGTGAACAACGCGGCCACCAGCGCCACCGACCTTACCTCGAACCCGGCCCAACGGGTGCAGTTCGGCGGGGCGGGCCTGGCCAGCGCCAGACCCACTACCAGCGTCAACCAGGACGTGTTCGTGGCCAGCTACACGGCCGCCGGTGCCTACCGCTGGGCCGCGGCCGGCGGCGGCACCGACAGCGACATCGGCTACGGGGTGGCCGTGGACGGCAGCGGCAACGTGTACGCGACGGGCCAGGTGGCGCTGCCGGCGGTGTTTGGCAGCACCTCGGTGGCTACGCCGGTGAGCGGCACGACCTTTTTTGTGGCCCGGCTGGCCTTGCCCGCTCCCGCGCCCACGCTCACGGGCCTGAGCCCGGCGGCTGAATTACCGGGGCAGGTGGTCATGCTCACGGGCACGAACTTCACCAGCGGCAGCACCGTGCGCTTCGGCGGCACGGCGGCCATCATGACTTTCGTCTCGGCCACGAGCCTGACGGCCACCGTGCCCGCCGGCCTAGCCGCCGGCAGCGCCCCGGTGAGCGTGACTGCGGCCGGCAGCACCACGGCCACGCAGCCCTTTGCCGCGCTGGCCGTGTACGACGGCGGCCCCCTGGACGCCTGCGCCGCCGCCGTGCCGGCCACGGCCAGCGTGGGCGACGGCACCTGGCGCTACCTGCTCAGCCCCGGCGGGCAGGTGGTGGCCGCCTACCGCTACACCGGCGCCTCGCTCGGCGACCTCTCCTTGCAGGTGCTGCGCGCCGACCCCGCCCAGCCCGTGCGCCAGGACGCACGTAGCCGCCAGTACCTCGACCGCAACTGGCACCTGACGGCCAGCGCCGGGCGCTTCGACGGCCGCACGGTGGACCTGCGCCTCTACGGCCTGGCCGCCGAGCTCACCCGCCTGCAAGCCGCCGACCCGGCCGTGACGCTGGCCACGCTGAACGCCACGCAGTACAGCGGCCCCAACGAGGACTGCCAACTGGGCAACAACAGCGCCGTCGGCGAGCGGCGCACGCTGGCCGCCCCGGCCACGGCGCCGGCCGGCACGGCCTATTTCGTGGCCGAGCTGACCGTGGCCGACCACTTCAGCGAGTTCTACCTGACCGGCAGCGCCGCCCCGCTGCCCGTGGAGCTGGCGGCCTTCACGGCCACGGCCGAAGGCAACCGCACCGTGCGCCTGGTCTGGGCCACGGCCTCGGAAACCAACAGCCAGTCGTTTGAGGTGGAGCGCAGCCTGGACGGGCGCACGTTCGAGCGGGTGGGCACAGTAGCCGCGGCGGGCAGCAGCAGCGCCCCGCGCACGTACGGCTGGCTCGATGCGCAACTGCCGGCTAGTGCCGGGCTGCTCTACTACCGCCTGCGGCAGGTGGATGCGGACGGTACAGCAGCCTACTCGCCGGTGCGGGCCATCGCGCTGTCGGGCCCGGCGGCCCGTGGCCTGGCCCTGGTGCCCAACCCGGCCCGGGCAACCACGCTGACCGGCGCGGTAGCCGGTGCCGCGGTGCAGGTGGTTGATGCGCTGGGACGCGTGGTACTCACCGCCACGGCCGACACGGCGGGCACGACGGCGCTGGTGCTGCCAGCCCACTTGCCAGCGGGCGTGTACGTGGTGCGTAGCGGCGCCCGGGCTGTGCGCCTGGCCGTGGAATAAGGCCTTGGCTTTGACTAGCGAAAGCGCCGGCGTCTCCTGACGCTGGCGCTTTCTTTTTTCTGAATGAAGGAAGCCCCTCCTGCCTGCATCAGAGCCGTTAGGGGATGCTTTTTGACATAAAAAAGATGAGGCTTAGAGTTTACGAAAACGGTGGATTTTATTTACTTAAACAGAAAAGGCGTTCTATAGAACGCCTTTTCTGTTTAACGACTTAGAAACTTAAGCAGCAGGAATAGCGGGAGCAACAGGGACAATTTCTTTCACCACTACCGGCGGCACCACGCTCACCCGTACCTCGCCGAAGCCAACGGGAACCACGAGGCTGGGCAACTTCAGGCCGGTTTCCAAGGTAGCTTCCGCTACTTTGGCGGCTTGGCCGTCGGTGGTGGCGGTGAGGGGGCCAGCCACGCCGTGCAGCACCACGCGGTAGGTGGCGTAGCTTGGCAGGAAGTCACCTTCGATGGCCTGGGTGATGGTCAGGCCGGTTTCGGTGCCGGTGACGGTGAAACGGCGCAGGGTTTTGTGGCCGTCCTCGTAGGCGTAGCCTTCGCCGCCGTCGTCGTAGAGGATGCTTTCCAAGGTGCCGTTTTTGTAGTAGACGTGCAGGGTGAGCTCCTCAATGGCGTGTTCGCCCACGTATTGCAGCACGGGCTGCATGGGCAGCACGGCGCCGGCTTTCACAAACAAGGGAATGCGGGTGAGGTCGGCATTGGCCCAGACTTCGCTGCCGCCGGCGGTGGGGGCGTCGGTCCAGTAGTAGAACCAGTCGCCGCGGGGCAGGTACATCCAGCGGCCTTCGGCGCCAGGCTGGGTGATGGGGCAGATGAGCAGGTTGTCGCCGAGGCCAAATTCGGCCATGCGCAGGTAGGTTTCGGTGTCGTTCTGGTCGAGGAACGTGAGCGGGCGCAGCATGGGCGTGCCTGCCGTGGCGTACTGCCAGAACGTGGTGTACATGTAAGGCAGCAGGCGGTAGCGCAACTCAATAAAGTGCCGCGCCAGGCTCGTGTACGGCTCGCCGAAGCTCCAGGGCTCCTGGTCGCCGTGGTCGCCGGAAGAGTGCGTGCGGAAGAACGGGTGGAAGGCGCCAAGGGCAATCCAGCGGGCATAGAGCTCGCCGGTGGGCGTGTCGACGAAGCCACCGATATCGCTGCCAATGAAGCTGAAGCCCGAAATGCTCAGGCGCTGGCACTGGATGTTGGCCAGCCAGAGGTGCTCCCAAGAGGCAATGTTGTCGCCGGTCCAGCCCGAAGAATAGCGCTGGCCGCCGCTGTATGTACTGCGCGTGATGGTGAACGGCCGGTTGGGGTAGCAGAACTGCTTCATGCCCTGGGCCGTGGCGCGGGCCATCTGCATGCCGTAGATGTTGTGGGCTTTCTGGTGCGAGGCGTGGTGGCCGTCGTAGTTGAAGCGCACATCGGGCGGGAAGGTACCTTTTTCGAACACCGCGGGCTCGTTCATATCGTTCCACACGCCCTTCACGCCGATGTCCTGCACCAGTTCTTTGAACAGGCCGGCCCACCACTCGCGCACGTCGGGATTGGTGAAATCGGGGAAATTGCAGAGGCCGGGCCACACCGAACCCTTCATCAGCGGGCCATCGGCGCGGCGGCAGAAGTAGTCGTTGGCAATGCCCTCCTGGTACACCGAGTAGTCGGGGTCGACCTTAATGCCGGGGTCGATGATAACCACGAGCTTAAAGCCGTCCTCGGCCAGCTCCTCCACCATGCGCTTGGGCTCCGGGAAATGCTCCTTGCTCCAGGTGAAGCAGCGGTAGCCCTCCATGTAGTCGATGTCGAGGTAAATGGCATCGCAGGGAATCTTGCGGTCGCGCAGGCCGCTCGTGATTTCCTTCACGTTGCTCTCCGGGAAGTAGCTCCACTTGCACTGGTGGTAGCCCAGTGTCCAGAGCGGGGGCAGCTCGGGCGGACACGTGAGCAGGGTGTACTCCTCGGTCACCTCCATTAGGGTGGGGCCGTAGATGAAGTAGTAGTTCATCTCGCCGCCCTGGCTCCAAAAGCTGGTCACGTCGGCACGCTCGGCCGCAAAGTCGAAGCTGGCTTTGAAGGTGTTATCGAAGAAAATGCCGTGGGCAATTTTCTGGTGCAGCACGTGGTAGAACGGGATGTTCTTGTACAGCGGGTCGGAGCCCTTGGTGTAGCCGTAGGTGTCGGAGCCCCAGTTGGTGAAGCGCTTGCCGCGCAGGTTCATGTTGTCGGGCTTGTCGCCGAGGCCGTAGTAGTGCACGCCGGCGGGCACGTGCTTGCTCATTTTCACGATGTCGTTGCCGGTGTCGTAGTCGTATTCCCAGTGGAAGCCCTTTTCGTCGTCGCTCAGGATGGAGCCAGAGCGGTCGAGCACGCGCGTTTTCAGGTTTTCCTTCTGAATAATGCAGATGAGCCGCTCGGTGGTGATGCGGTAATGGTCGGATTTCTCCTTGAACTCCAGGAATTCGGGCTCGGGCCGGGGCCGGCCGTCGGCGGGCACGGCGTAGGAAAAGTCGGGCGAGAGCGGGCCGTCGGTGAGGTAGCGGAAGCGCAGGATTTTATCGCTGAGCACGTACACCACCAAGCGCACGCCATTCTGGCAATTAAATAGGAAGCGGTTGCCATCGAGTTGGTCGGCCCGAATAATTTCGCCCGGATAATGTTCCTGGTGGCTTTGCGCCGCCAGGTCGTTCACCATGTAGTTATTTTCCTGAATCGTGGTATCCATAAAGTTATTCTAAGCAAAAGGCAAAGTCGGCAGTAAAACCGGGCAAAAAAAGACCGGCTGAGCCGGTTAAGCGAGCGATAAGTACGCAAGTTACTTTTTCCCGGCCGGCTGTTCCCAACTTTTTAGCCAATATGTGGGCCGGCTGGCGTAGCATTGAGGACTGAACGCCGCCGCCGCCGCCGCGGGTGTGCCCAGCGTCCAGCTTTTGCCCTCCAAATGCACCCCATGACCGCGCCCAACTTTTCTGTACTGCTGCTGGCCTGGGACGACGCCGACCCCAGCGTGGCTGTGCTGGGCGGCTCGGCCCTGCCTCCTACCCTGCCGCTCGTGTACCAACTGGCCACCCAGCACCCCGTGCTGGCCGTGTACCCCACCCTGCCCGCGAGCGAAGCAGCGGCCGGACAAGCACCCGAGAAACAACCAGATACGGCAGCACCCACCTCCGCCGCAGTAGCAGAAAGTGAAGCCCGCCCAACCGAGCCCCTGGATGTATTAACTACCACCGAGGCAACTCCCGGCCTGCGGCGGCTGCCCGGGCCCGGTTTTGCCTCCACGGCGGCAGCCACCGAGCCAGCGTTTGGGTCGCGCATCATCGGCCTAAACGACTTGGCTTCGAATAGCGCGGCCGCCTTGCCGATGCCATTGGCCGATGCCCCCGAGGATGCCAAGGCCCAGGCCCGCGCGCTGGCCCACAACCAATGGCCCACCGGCCTGGGCGCCCGCGAACTCCCGCAGTGGGCGGCCCCCGCCGCTCCCTACATCGGGGCCAGCACCGAGGCGGCCCTGCTGCCCCACATGCCACAAAACCCCACGCCAGGCACTTTCCAAACGGTGCGCGAAGCCGCCGACTTGTTGTCCGGAGCCGGAATCACACCGGCTGCTGCCACCTCGGCTGCCGGCACCGCATTGCGCTCCCGAGCCACTGCCCAAGCCGGCGATTTGAGCTTTGACCCCGACCCCGAGCTGCCCACGGTAATGCATCTGGCTCCTTTCGGTGAGGGAATGACGGAGCCCGGCACCAGCGAGGCCGCTGCCCTTTTGGCTCCGGAGGATGATATTACGCTAGCCGCGCCGCAGGATTCGGCCCCCAGCGCACCGCCTGAGGAGAAACTACCGGCCGCATCGGCAAGTCCCGCCCCCGTTCCCCTCCTCCTGATGCCCGTGCTGGATGGATTGAATTTCCGCATTATTCAGTATGCCCGCCGGGCCGCGCAACTGGTGCGCGGACGCTCTGATTTTGGCGTCATCTACGCGCCCAACTGGCCCGCTTGGCTGGCAGCGCTCGAAATCCGCAACAGCACGGGCCAGCCCCTGGTGCTGTACATCGCCAGCATGGCCACCGACATTGCCGGGCCGGCCGAGCGCGGCTGGCTCCTCGAAATGGAACGCATGACCCTGCGCCGGGCCCACGTTATTCTGGTGCCGAACGAGGACCTGCGGCAGCGCCTCGACGCCGAGTACGGCGGGGCCATTGGCGAAGTGCGGGTGGTGGCGGCCGCGGATGAGGCAACCGTGCAACGCGTGTTGAGCGAAGTGGCTCAGGGCTAACCCAACTACCGCTTGGGGTCCTGCTTTCAGCATCGCGAAGCGCTTTGTGTGGCGTTACTTTGCTTCGGCAATTCTTAACCAACCCACACAACCCCACCGCCCCTATGCAGCCTGAACACGAATTTGAAGCCATTCTGGAAGCCGGCGAAGGCGACGGCGGCGTTTTTGTCGTGATTCCCTTTAGCGTGGCCGAGGTGTATGGCACGCGGGGCCGGGTGCCCGTGCAGGCCACCTTCGACGGCTATCCCTACCAAGGCAGCATCGTGCCCATCGGCGACGGCCACCACGCCTTGCTCCTGCTCAAGCAAATCCGCCGCGCCATCGACAAAACGATTGGCGATACAGTGCGCGTCACCTTTTCGCGAGACGCAACCGAGCGCAAAATGGAAGCCCCGGCCGACCTGGCCGAAAAGCTAGCTGAAAACCCCAAAGCCGCCGCTTACTTCGCCAAGCTTTCTTACACCAACCAGCGCGAGTACGTGCGCTGGCTCGAAGGTGCCAAAAAGCCCGAAACCCGCACCCGCCGCCTCACCGAAACGGTGGAAATGCTGACACAGGGCCGCAAACGCGCCTAATGTAGAATGCGACACGTAACGCAAGGAGCAACCCTAAACGGTCATGCAGAGCGCAGCGAAGCATCTCGCGTGGGGTAGTAATTAGTAGTCGCACGCGAGATGCTTCGCTCCGCTATACATGACGGCGTTTTTACATCGGGGCTATTTTTCCGTAACCGTTCTTCCTGTCCAATTCCCACCCGCTTTCCAATGAAGAAAACTTACTTGTTTCTGCAACTGCTTTTGGCCTTGCTGCCGGTAGTTGCTGGCGCCCAAACGGTTACCATTCAGCGCGTGAACCCAACCAACTGGTGGGTGGGCATGAAGCGGCCCAACGTGCAGGTGCTCGCGTACGGGCCGGGGGCGGGCACACTGGCCTATAGCATCACCTACCCGGGGGTGAAACTGGTGAAAACCAACACCGTCGAAAATCCCAATTATGCTTTTCTGGACCTCACTATTGCGCCCACGGCCAAGCCCGGCAAGGTGCAGATTGTGGGCAAAAAAGGCAGTCAGACCCTGACCCAAGCCTGGGAATTACGCGCCCGCGACAACGCCCCCAAAGCCCAGGGCGTGACGCAGGCCGATTTCATTTACCTGGCTATGCCCGACCGGTTTGCAAACGGGAACCCCGCCAACGACAAGTTCGCCGACATGCGCGACCCCAACCACGACCGCGCCAACCCCTTTTTCCGCCACGGCGGCGATTTGGCCGGCGCCGCTCAGCGCATTGGCTACCTCAAGGACCTGGGCATCACGGCCGTGTGGTTCACGCCGATTATTGAGAACAACCAGCCGCTGACCAACGAAGGCGGTACCCAGCGCGCCTCCTACCACGGCTACGGCTTCACCGACCACTACAACGTGGACCGCCGCCTGGGCGGCAATGCCGCCTACAAAGCCTACGTGCAGCAGGCCCACGCCGCCGGCCTCAAAGTGGTGCAGGATGCCGTGTACAACCACGTGGGCAACACCCATTGGTTTATCCAGGATTTGCCGATGAAAAACTGGCTGAACCAGTGGCCCACCTACACCAATACGTCGTACCGGCAGCAGCCCATAACGGACCCGCACGCCTCCCAAATCGACCGAAAAATCACCCTCGATGGCTGGTTTGTACCCTTCCTGCCCGACCTGAACCAGCGCAACCCCTACGTAGCGAATTTCCTGATTCAGCACGCCATCTGGTCGGTTGAGAATTTTGGCGTGGATGCCTGGCGCATCGACACCTACATGTATAACGACCAACCGTTTATGAACCACTGCAACGCGGCGTTGCTCACGGAATATCCCCGCATTCATATCTTCGGAGAGTCGTCGGTGAGCAACGTGGTAGACCAAGCTTACTACGTCAAAAACAACATCAATTTCCCCTTTAAGTCGAACCAGCCGGGTGGCCTGGATTTCGTGCTGGAAGGCGCCATGGTGGACGGCCTGAAGCACGACGGCAGCGCCCAGCGCATGTACGAAGCCCTGGCCCAGGATGCCGTGTACCAAGACCCCACCAAATTCGTCACTTTCCTCGACAACCACGACCACGACCGGTTTCTCTCGGTCATTGGCGAGGATTTCGACAAGTACAAGATGGGCCTCACGTGGCTGCTCACCACCCGCGGCATCCCGAGCATGTACTACGGCACCGAAATCCTGATGAAGAATTTCAAAAATCCCACCGATGCCGAGGTGCGCAAGGACTTCCCCGGCGGCTGGCCCGGCGACAAGGAGGACAAGTTCACCGCTGCCGGCCGCACCGCCCGCGAGAACGAAGCCTTCGAATTTTTGAAGAAACTGGCGACGTATCGGCGCACGCACCCGGCCTTGCATTCGGGCAAACTGATGCAGTACCTCCCGCAGGATGGGGTTTACGTCTACTTCCGGTACGATGCCACCGGCACCGTAATGGTGGCCACCAATACCACCGATAAGGTTGTAGCGCTGCCCACCGCTCGTTTTTCGGAGCGGACGCGAGGCTTCGCCAAGGCTCGCAACGTGCTGACGGGAGAGAGCTTGAGCAGCCTAACCACACTGCAATTGCCCGCCAAAACTGCTGTGGTGCTAGAGCTGCAGAAATAGCCGCCGTTGCCCAATCGCACCCTTGTAGATGCCGTTTCCTGGAGCAATTCCGGGCGGAGACGGCGCGCCTGTTGAGCAAATTGAATTTTCTGCGTGCCCCCCGAAACGGTCATGACCGACGGGGTGCCTCACTACGCTGCGACACGTTGCGTTCGTCCTCTTCGGACCTGGCAGCGTACTCCTCATATGAAGCAAAATACCGCTTTGATGTGCTTTTTTTAGCTTTTGGAAGGTATTCCGGCCACATCTCTAAGTTGGGGTTTTGGCAGACACAACTGCCATGAATCTCTATGTCGGGAGAAGCCCAGGAAGCGTTTTGGGAATGGTCGGGAAATAAAATTCGGGCTTTGGATTAGGCTTTTAAAAAATTGCTGCTTTACATTTGCCCTTACAATTCCTTCAGAACAAAGAATTGTTTTTATACAGAGGCGTGGAGAGACAGGCTCGACGAAACGCCGGCAACCAACGAGGTTAACCCCTTGAAACGGTGCCAAGTCCTGACCATATAAAAACAAAAGCCATGGACTTTTCGCGTCCCCTCCCCGCTCTTTCGACCACCTCTTTTGCTGTACAGCATGGGTGTTGTTGCATGTCGAGTGCTGCCGCCTGTATGCGGTAGGCCGGCCGGAGTTGTTGAGCTGAATCAGCTGTTTCATTTTCCTGCCGGCCGTAAGGGCTACCGCGGCTAAGCCATAGCCGGGGAGTTGCGGGGGCCTTCGTGCCCCGCGGCGGCTTTTCGCCAGCCTTTAGGCGTCCTGCCCGAGCGGTAGGCGCTGGCCAACCTTCTTTTTCCGGGCAATACTGCGGCTTTGAAGCCGGGCGTCGTTGTGCACTAACGAAGCCCTGGCTCAACCGCGGAACGCCGCAACCGCAACTCTCCTGGTGCACCGGAGGGACCCTGCGACTGCGGCCCATTGGCCCAGACTTCCCCCCCTCTTCGGGCCTTCCCCTCCCACCCCTTGGCCGCTTGGTAGCGGCCGACGCCGGGCCCACCACCTCAACATAAATTTCTGATGAACACCCGTACGCTCCGGCGGACGCTCTTCCTGCTGCTGTGGGGAGGAGCTACCGCTACTAGTTATGCCCAATCGGACCCCGCCCCACTCGTGAGCGGCACCGTCACCGATGCCACCAGCCACACGCCCTTACCGGGCGTGACCGTGCTAGCCAAAGGCACCACCACCGGCACCACCACCGATGCCAATGGCAAATTCTCGCTCCCGGCTGCCCCGGGCAGCGCGTTGGTATTCAGTTTTGTAGGCTACGCACCTAAGGAGCTTTCTGCCACAGCTGGCGCGCTCACCGTTGACCTCGCTCCCGATTTGCAGGAGCTTTCGGAAGTGGTGGTGACGGGCTACAGCGAGCAGAACCGCAAAACCCTGACCAGCGCCATCAGCTCGGT
This sequence comes from Hymenobacter jeongseonensis, assembly GCF_015694725.1. Lineage (GTDB taxonomy): Bacteria > Bacteroidota > Bacteroidia > Cytophagales > Hymenobacteraceae > Hymenobacter > Hymenobacter jeongseonensis. The sequence continues at coordinate 10,486 of NZ_JADQDQ010000005.1, forward strand.
GAAAGGGGATGACTTGAAGAATATTCCGGCAGCTAGCCCCGACCAACTCTTGCAGGGCAAAGCGCCCGGTGTGCAGGTTTCGGCCAACTCGGGCGTGCCGGGCGGGGGCGTATTCATCCGCATCCGGGGCAGCAACTCGGTGAACGCCAGCAACGACCCGCTCTACGTGGTAGACGGCGTGTTTATCAACAACACCAACCTGATTGCAACGGGCCTGGGCAACCAAGTGTCGAGCAACCCGCTGGCCGACCTGAATCCCTCGGACATCGAGAGCATGGAAATCCTGAAGGATGCCAACGCCACGGCCATTTACGGCTCGCGCGGCGCCAACGGCGTGGTGCTCATCACCACCAAGCGGGGCAAAGCCGGCGACAAGACGCGCATCACCTTCAACACCTATCACGCCCTTTCTAAAGCCCCCAAGCAGTACCAACTGGCCAGTGGGCCGGAGCTGGCGACGCTGGAAAACGAGCGGTTTATCAACGATGGCGGCAATCCGGCGCTGGTGCCCTACCGTTCGGTGGCTTCGGGCGGGCGCGGCCTGCCGGAAGAGCAGGCCACATATGACCGGCTTTCCGACGTGTTTCGCACGGCCCAGACGCACAGCTACGAGTTGTCGGCGGCCGGGGGCTCGGCCAAAACCCAATTTTACATTGGGGCGGGCTACTTCACGCAGCAATCGGTGGCCAAGCCCAGTGAATTCGACCGGTTTTCGCTGCGCGTGAACCTCGACAACTCGGTGACGGACAAGCTGCGCATCGGCACAAGCACGGCTCTGAGCCGCACGCACCGCAACGTAAGCAGCAACGACAACAACCCGGTGGGCGTCATCAACTCGGCCCTGTTTACGCGCGCCAACCTGCCGATTTATAACCCGGACGGCTCCTACGCCAAGTATGGTTCCTTTGATAACGCGCTGGCGCTCATCAACAACCTGAACAACGATGCCGTGGGCACCCGCGTCATCTCGAACGTGTACGGCACGTACCAGTTTGCCAAAAACCTGACCTTCCGCAGCAGTTGGAGCATCGACTTCAACGACATGTACGAGAACAACTTCAACAACACGCTGATTCTGGCCGGGCAGCCGCGCGGTACCGCGTCGTCGTTTCTATCGCGCGACATCACCTTGCTCAACGAGCAGACCCTGAACTACAGCGTCAATTTCGGCGAAAACCATTCCTTGCAAGCGCTGGTGGGCAATACGTTGCAGCGGAACACCTTTCAGCGCACCAGCCTGGCGGGCCAGCAGTTTCCGGGCAACGACCTGACCACCATTGCCTCGGCGGCTACCCAAACGGGCAGCTCGTCGCGCTCGCAGGCCGGATTGGTGTCGTTTTTCGGCAAGGCTACTTATAGCTTCAAGGAGCGCTACACGGCCGACGTGAGCGTGCGGGCCGACGCGTCGTCGCGCTTTGGCAGCGAAAACCGCTGGGGCTACTTCCCGGCCGTAGGCCTGGGCTGGCGTTTGGGGGATGAGAGCTTCATTCAGGACCTCAACATTTTCCAGGAGCTGAAATTGCGGGCCAGCTTGGGCAAAACCGGCAACCAGGCCGGCATCAGCGACTTTGCGGCGCTGGGCCTGGTGCAGGGCGGGGCCAACTACCTCGACCTGCCGGGCACCAGCCCACTGCAGCTCGCCAACCCCAACCTGAGCTGGGAATCGACCCGGCAGTGGAACGTGGGCTTGGACGCCGCCGTGCTGCAAAACCACTTGATACTGGAGCTCAATTACTACGACAAATACACCTCGGGCCTGCTGCTGAACGTGCCCGTGCCGCGCAAAACCGGCTTCACGTCGCTGGTAGAAAACTACGGCGCCGTGAGCAACAAAGGCTTCGAAATACAAGCCACGGCCAACTGGCTGCCCAAGGGCGCGGTGCAATGGAGCACTACGGTGAACTTGGCCCGCAACGTGAACAAGATTGAGAAGCTGGCCGCGCCCATCACCACGGGCTCGCGCGACATTTTCCGGCTCGAAGAAGGCGCCTCGCTCTACTCGTTTTGGCTGTACCACCAGACCCGCGTGAACCCGGAAAGTGGCGACGCCGAGTACGAGGACGTGAACGGCGACGGCCAGCTGACCGTGGCCGACCGCAAGCTGGTGGGCAATGCCTGGCCCGACTACTTCGGCGGCGTCACCAACTCGGTCGCCTACAAAGGCATTGATTTTGGCTTCACGCTGAACTTCGAGCAGGGCGCGAAAATCATGAACATGAACCGCTTCTTCCTCGTGCACGGCGGTACCCAAAGCAACATTGGCTACCTGAGCGAGCAGCTGGAGCGCTGGCAGCGGCCGGGCGATGCCACCGACATCCCGCGCCTGACCACCAACGCCGCCAGCAACAACTACGGCGGCGTGGTGCAAAACTTGAGCGACCGATACCTCGAAGACGGCTCTTTTGTGCGCCTGCGCACCCTCACGCTGGGCTACACCGTGCCGGCCGCCGCCATTGCCAAAGCGCACCTGAACTCGCTGCGTGTGTACGTGCAGGCTGCCAACCTCTTCACCATCACGCCCTACTCCGGCCTCGACCCGGAAGTGAACTCGCAGAGCGGCGTGAGCAACACCAAAAACTTCGACTGGGCCACGGTGCCCCAGCCCCGCACGTTCCAAGTGGGCGTCACGGTCGGACTCTAAGCCTTTATTACCGATGAAAAAGACCTTATTTCGCCTCCTTTTGGCTGGGCAAGTCGCCACAGTTGCGCTCAGCCTCAGCGCCTGCTCCGACCTGCTGGAGCCCACACCGGTGCAGCAATTGCCCGACGACCAGGCCATCACCGACGCCGGCAGCGCCCGGGCTGCCACCATCGGCGTGTATGACCGGGTGCAGGCCTATAACCAGCTCAACTGGCCCGTGCTGGGCTTTTTGCCCGGCGAAAACGTGCGCTTCAACGGCACGCTCAACCAGTTCCTGCAAATCGACCAGAACCAGCTCAGCGCCGACAACGTGCTGATTACCGAAGCCTGGACGCAGATGTACCAAGCCGTGAACGGGGCCAACAACCTGATTGCAGCCCTGCCCGGCATCAACGACCCGCTGCTGCCCGCGGCCGAGAAAAACCAGCTGCTCGGCGAAGCCCATTTCCTGCGGGCCCTGGTGTATTTTGATCTGGGCCGCGGCTGGGGCGGCGTGCCGCTGGTGCTCACGCCCACCCGCAGCAAGGAAAACGGCCTAGGCGTGCGCCGGGCCACCTTGGCCGCCACTTACGACCATGCGCTGGCCGACTTGACCCAAGCCGAAACCCTGCTGCCTGAAGCCGCCACCCGCAACCGTGCCGTGAAAGCCGCCGCCCGGGCCCTGCGCGCCCGCCTGCACCTCTATCGGCAACAGTGGGCCGAGGCCGAAACCTACGCCACGCAGGTAATCGGCAGCACCAACTACCGCTTGGTAACGCCCTATCGGGCCTTTTCAACGGCTCCCTTTCTCAGCCAGGAATCGGTGTTTGAGCTGACATTCAGCAACTCCGATGCGAACAGCATGTGGAACAACTGGTTTCCGAGCGCCTTGGGCGGGCAGTTCAACTTCCAGCCCGTGCCGGCCGCCATTGCGCTGCTGAACGACCCCGCCGTGGGCGGCAGCCGCTCGGCGTTGCTTGCCAGCACGGTCATTGCCGGCGCACCCGTCACCTATGGCAACCTCTACAGCCGCTCGGCCCAGCGCGACGACCCCAGCTACGTGTTGCGCCTGGCCGAGCAGTACCTCATCCGGGCCGAAGCCCGCGCCCAACAAGGCAAACTTCCCGAGGCTATTGCCGACTTGGATGCCGTGCGGGCCCGCGCGGGTGTGGCCGCCACCAGCGCCACCACTGCCGACGAGTTGCTGCTAGCCATTGAAAACGAGCGCCGTGTGGAGTTTGCTTTCGAAGCCCACCGCTGGTTTGACCTCGTGCGCACCGGCCGGGCCGATGACGTGCTCGGCGTCACGGACCAGCGCCGCTGGCTGTTCCCCATTCCGTTCAATGACCTGGTGGCCGACCCTGACCTTGAGCAAAACCCGGGGTATTAATCGGCAATGCGTGCCGCAGGGCCTAATCCACGTTTTCTAACTACAACTTCTGATGCTTAAAGCATATTTATCCGCCGCGCTGCTGACTTTAGGCTTGGCCCAGACGGTGCCGGCATCGGCGCAGACCAGCTACTTTTTCCCGGGTGCCCAACCCAGTAGCTTCGACCCCAAAGTGCCCACGCCGGAGCAGTTTCTGGGCTACCCTATCGGCTCGCACTACACGCGCACCGACCAAATTGTGGCTTACCTGCGCGAGCTGGACCGTGTGTCGGACCGGGTGAGTTTGCGGGTGCTGGGCACCACGTTTGAGGAGCGGCCGCAGGTGGTGGCCACCATCACCACGCCCGAAAACCAGCAAAATCTGGCCCGGCTGCAACAGGACCGCCGCGCCTTAGTCGACCCCAAGCTGCCCGCGCCCAACTACGGCAAACTGCCGGTGGTGGTGAGTTTGAACTTTGGGGTGCACGGCAACGAAAGCAGTTCGTCGGAAGCGGCGCTGCTGCTGGCCTACTACCTCACGGCCTCCACCAGCCCCGAAACGCAGCAGTGGCTGCAGCAGTCCGTCGTTACCGTCGACCCGCTGGAAAACCCGGATGGCCGGGACCGCGCCTCGCACTGGTTCGACCAGAATAAGTCGTGGCCCAACCCCACCGACCCGCTCGACCGCGAGCACACCGAGGCCTGGCCCGGCGGCCGCACCAACCACTTCTACACCGACCTGAACCGCGACTGGCTTTCCCTGACCCAGCCCGAGAGCCGGGCCCGCATGGCCTTCTTCCACGAGTGGTACCCCAACGTGATGATTGATTTCCACGAAATGGGCACCAACGGCACGTATTATTTCGAGCCTTCGAAACCGCACAGCACCGAAAACGACCTCATTCCGCGGGCTACTTACGAAGTGCTGAACGTGCATCTGGCCAAGTACTTCGCCAAGTCGTTGGACAATCTGGGCTCGCTGTACTGGACCAAGGAGCAGTTCGATAACCTCTCGCCCATTTACGGCTCGACGTACCCGGATTTTCAGGGCGGCGTGGGCATCACGTTTGAGGTGGGCAGCTCGCGCGGGCTGGCTCAGGAAGGCACCAACGGCGTAGTTACGTTCCCGTTCACCATCCGGAACCACGTGGCCACGGGCCTGGCCACGGTGCGCGGCGCCGTGGAGGAAAAGGAGCTGTACCTGCGCCACCAGCGCGAGTTTTTTACCTCGGCCCTGAGCGAGGCCAAGAAGTTTCCCACCAAAGCCTATGTGTTTGGCAATGCCCAGGACGCGACGCTGACGAATAAATTCCTGGCGGTGCTGCTCCAGCACAAGATTGAAGTGCACGAGTTGGGCAAAAACGTGACGCTTGACCAGCAGAATTTCGAGAAGGGCAAGGCCTACGTAGTGCCCACGGCCCAACCCCAGTACCGCATTATCAACTCCCTGTTTGAGGAGCTCACCACCTTTCACGACAGCGTGTTCTACGACGTGACGGGCTGGAGCCAGGCCCACGCCTACGGGCTGGCCGTATCCAAGCAGAAAAACGCCAACTTGGTGCAGGGCGTCGCGGTGCAAGCGCCGAAAACCTTGACCGGAGAGGTGCGCGGCGGCCAGAGCAGCTACGCTTACCTGCTGCCGTGGTCGGACTACAATGCCCCTCGTGCCCTCACGGCCCTGCACCGCGCCGGTATCGTGGCGAAGGCTAGCTTCAAGCCCTTCCGCGCGGGTCCGGCCGACCGGCCCACGGACTTCGGCTACGGCACGCTGGTGATTCCGGTGGCTGCCCAGAAGCAGCCCGCCGATTCCGTCTTCCAGATTGTGAGTCGCGTGAGCCGGCAAAATCAGGTGGCCTTTACCAGCGTGAGCACCGGCTTCAGCGCGGGTGGTATCGACTTGGGGTCGAACAACGTGCGGACGGTACCCGAAGCCAAGGCCGCTTTGCTAGTAGGCACCGGTACCAATGCCTCGGAAGTAGGCGAAGCCTGGTTTGTGGCCAGCCAGCAACTGGGCGTGCCGCTGAGCCGCATTGAAGTGAGCAATTTTGGGCGGGCGCCGCTGGGCCGCTACACCAGCATTGTGGTGGTGGGCGGCACGTACGCCGGCCTGGATAAAGCCGCCGTGGAAAAGCTACGCCGCTGGGTGCAGGAAGGCGGTACGCTCATTACCCTGAAAAACGCCTCGGAGTGGGCCATCAAGCAGGGCATCGTGCGCGAAAAGCTGCTGATTCCGGCCAACGGCGGCTGGGCCGATACCACGGCCACCGCCAAAGGCAAGCCCACTGCACCGCGCCGTTCCGATTTTGTGCAACAAGAGCAGGAAGGCACCCGCGCCATTGCGGGTTCTATCTACTCGGCTGATGTCGACATCACCAATCCCATTGGGTTTGGGCTCACGAGCCGGCGCTTGTACGTATTCCGCAACGGCACCACTTTCCTGCGGCCCAGCCGCAACCCTTACGCCACCGTGGCCCAGTACACCGGCAAGCCTCTGGTGAGCGGCTACGTTTCGCAGGGCAACCTCAAGCAAATCAGCAATTCGGCGGCCGTGGTGGTGAGCAAAGTAGGCGCGGGCCGCGTGGTGCTCTTCGCCGACGACCCCAACTTCCGCCACTACTGGCACGGCACTTCCCGCCTGTTCACCAACGCCCTGCTACTGGGCCCGCTGCTGAACCTGCCCGAAGGACCCGCCGCCATTTCGGCTGCCGAAGAAGAGGCCGAGTAAAACCCTGACTCGGCGGCCGGCCTCAAACAGCCAATGAGCCGTTCAAAAAACACCCCGCTATAAGCCATTTATTTATGGCTTATAGCGGGGTGTAGCTTTGTAAAACCTCTTCTAAAATGACATTCTGAGTGAAGTCGAAGCATCTTTACCATTTGAGTAATCAGTTATTACTGCGGTAAAGATGCTTCGGCCAGCTCAGCATGACCTAAAAATCAGAATCCCAAAAACACTCTTATAATCCCAGGCTGTACACGGCTTTCAAGTACAATAACGCCCCGTTAAAGCCCATTTGCACGGGCGCGTAGGGGTACACGTCGCGGTTGGTGGGGAAAGGCGAGGGTGCACCGTAGCGGTTTTGAAAGTACTGCTCGAACTGCCCGCGGGTGGCAAAGCCGCCGGGGGCCTGTCCGTTGGAAGCGGCCTGGTCCAGCGTGTTGGGCTTCACGTTGAACAGGTTCTGGGCACCCAGGGTCACGCTCAGGCCTTTGGTAGCTTGCAGGCTCACCAGCAGGTCGGTGACGGTGCGGGGCCGGAAGACGAGCAGGTAGCCGCCAAAGTCATACACGGCTGGGTCAGGGGCGACGTCGTAGTAGCGCACCTCGCCAAAGTAGGTGTTGCGCAGGCCCAGGCCCAGCTTGCCGCGGGTGTAATTGAGACTGAGCAGGATTTTACTGGCAGGGTTGCCGGTTTCGATGAGCGAGAGCTGGCGCGGGTCGACGTAGTTGGTGGTGGAGTTGTCGTCTTCCTGCAAGCTGCGAAATGTGGCCGGCACGTTGAGCCGGCGGGTGCGGGTGCGGGTGAAATTGCCGGCCGCGGAGGCGCTGAACTGCCCCGCGCCGAACGCGTGCCGGTAGCTGGCCACCAGGTCCACGCCTTGGGTCCGGGTGTCGAGGTCGTTGGTGAAAAACTGCGCCTGGCTCACGCGGCTGTTGGCCAGCGTTTGGGTCAGGTCGGGGCTGATGCCAAAGCCCGGCCGCAGCAGGCCCGAGAGCGTGATGCGGTCGTCGATGTCGATAAGGTAGGCATCGGCGGTGAACGAGAAGGCCGAGCCAGGGGTCAGCACCAGGCCGCCGCTGACGCTGCGCGAGCGTTCGGGCGTCAGGTCGGGCACGCCGGCCTGCACCCGCAGCTCGTCCTGGTTGTTGAAGATGCCCGCGTACACGACCCCGGTCACGCCCGGCCGCTGGGTAATCTGGCGGTAGAGCACCTGCTGCAGCGACGGGGCCCGGAAGCCCGTGTTGAAGGCACCGCGCAGGGCAAGGAACTTGGTGGCTTGCACCCGGGTGGTGGCCTTGTAGATAAAGGCCGAGCCGAAGGTGGAGTAATTCTCGTAGCGCAGCGCCCCGCTCACCGACCAGCGCTTGGTGACGTCGGCTTCCACGTCGAGGAAGGCACCCACGTTGGTGCGGCTGCCCACCACGGCCGAGGCTTCGCCAAAGCCGCTGAAGCCCTGCGCCCCCTGCTGGGAGGCGGGCTTGCCCAGGTCGTACTCGGCCTCGGTGCGCTCGTCGCCGCGCAGAATTTGGTAGCGGTCAGCCCGGAATTCGGCGCCGAAAGCGACGTTGGTGCCCGCCAGCACCTGGTCAAAAAAGCGGTTGGCGGTGGCGTTGGTCACGTTCTGGAAAAACTGGAAGCCTCCGGCGTTGTCGAACACCGTGGGCGACGATGCCCCTAGCGTCGCGTTCAGCGTGTTTTCCAGGTCGTAGGTCATGCGGTTGTAGCCGGTGGTGTTGCTCACGTCCAGGGTCCAGCGGTTGGGTCCGGGCTGGCCCAGCACCACGCCCAGGGTGCCCGCGCCGTCGTGCAGGCGGGTGTTCACCTGGGGCTGGTAGCCGAAGGGAAAGAGGCTCTCCACAATGTCGGGGCTTTGCGTGGCCGGCAGCACCCAGAGCGTGGACGCCTGCCCGCGGCGGAAGTTGTAGCCCCCAAACCCGTAAAAGGCCAGCCGGTCGGAAGCCTCCACCCGGGCGTTGAGCAGGCCGCGAACGTTGCTCACCCGGGCGTCGCCGTTGCGCTGGGCAAAATCCTCGTAGCTGCGGCCCGAAGCCGCCAAGGCCGCCTGCTCCCGGGCCGGGTCGTTCACCACAAACACCGGACTAACCCGGGCATCGCGGGCGTAGCCCCGAGCGGTGCGGTCGCGGTAGTCGGCGTCGGCCGTGAGGTTCAAAAAGCCTTTGGCCCCCAGCCGGAAGCCTTGGTTGATTCCCAGAAGCGTGGCCAAGCCGTCACCTTCGGTGGTCAGGCCCGTGTTGAGCAGCACACTGCCTTCGCGGTCGCTGTTTTTCAAGCTGATGTTCATCACACCCGCAATGGCGTCGGAGCCGTACTGCGCCGCGGCGCCGTCGCGCAGCACTTCCACGCGCTCAACACCAAGCCCGGGCAGGGTGTTGAGGTCGGTGCCTACGCTGCCCAAGCCGCGGTTGCTAAGCAGGTTAACCAGGGCCGTGGTGTGGCGGCGCTTGCCGTTGACGAGTACCAGCATCTGGTCGGTACCTAGGCCGCGCAGGTTGGAGGGGTCCACGTGGTCGGACCCGCCGGCGGCCGTTTGCCGCGTCGAGTTAAACGAGGCCACAGAGTAGTGCAGCAGTTGGCTAAGGTCGGTTTGGGGCACCGTGCGCAGCAGCGTGGCCACGTCCACCACGTCCACCGGCACGGCCGATTCCAGGGCGGTGCGGTCGTCGCGGCGCGTACCCACGGCCACGGTTGCCGGGTTCAGGTTGACGTCCAGAGCCGTTGTGCCGTCGGCCTTCAGGAACATGTTGGTAATCGTCTGGGCTTGAAAGCCCGGCTGCTGCACCTGCAGAATGTAGGGGCCGCCGGCCGGCACGCCATTAAAGGAGAACCGGCCCGTTAAGTCGGCGCTGGTCGTGCGGCGTGTGCCCGTGGCCAGCGACACCAGGGTGACGGAGGCAAACGGCAGCGGGGCGCCCTGGATTTCGCCGTTGCGGGCGGTGACTTTGCCGCTCAAACTCCCGGGCCCGGGGGCCGGGGCTGAAACCGGGGCAGGCGCCGGCGTTTGGGCGCCAACCGTTAGGGTAACCAATCCGGTGCCCAGGCAAGTGCAGAGCACCCGAGCGTATTGCGTAAAATGCATCATATAAAGAAGGCAGGAAATGGGGGCGGAACGCTGCTCGCGGTCAGGCTCGGGAACGAGCGTGGGCCGTAGGGAGGCACCGCGGTGCCTCCTTGGTACGGAGTCGAGCATCCCGCAATAAATTGGTTTGGCACGGAGCAACTACAACGGCCCCGCTACCGAAGTAACAGGGCCGCTGTGGTTGCCCGAACAGTAGCGCAAGGGGCCGCTGGCGGCCTCCTAGCCGTTACTTTTTCTTGATATCGCCGCGAATTTCGCCGCTTGGGAACGCCGCCGAGTGCAGGTTGACATACATGCGGTTGCTGAGCAGGTTATCGGCTTGTTCGGCCGTCAGCGTCACCGTGCCGGTGATGGGCGAGGTCAGGTTCTGGAAGGGAATGGCCACCGAGCCGCTCGTGCCGGGGGCCCCGGTGTGAATGTGGGCAATGGTGGGAGTCATGCCCTGGTAGGTAACGGTGTACACGAGCTGCTTATTTGAGCTGGTGTAGATGCCAGCAAAAGTCCCGTTGGCCGTGGACGCATTGGCGGGCACCTGCTGCGCGCCGTTGACGGTGGCCGTGAGCTCCGTCATCGTCGACATTGGGGTTGCCTCTTCCTTGTCGCTGCAAGCCGTGAATAGACCAAACGAAGCAAGAAGCAGGGAAGCGTATTTATTTGACATTAGATAAAAAAGTATGAAGGGAAATTTGAATAAATCGATGGACCGGTGGCGCGTTCCGGCCGGACCGGTGTGAATAGCTCAACCGCTAGAATGTCAAATTTACTTGCCCCCTACAGGCGTATTTCACTGTTTTTCGTTGAGCTGCCGGATTTGGCCGTTCAATTGCCGCTTTGACAACATGAAGAAAAACTGGCAGGCCGGCCCCCATTGCCGAGCACCTTGCCAGCGAAGCCACATTGCGCTTGCAGCTACCGGCTGGCGCGTGGCCGCCATCGCCAGCCACTTTAGCCTCTATTAAGCCACTCCTACTTCCAGCAGCGCATCGGTACCATGTCCCAGGCATTTCGCCAAGCCGCGTAATTACCCCTGCTCATTTCCGGCCAAAAGTTCACCTAAACGAGAAGAGCGGACCATCGGGTCCGCTCTTCTCGTTTTGTTCTTATATAAAAATGACTTAATCAAGATTATCCACGTCCCTGCTTTATCTCGCTAAGCCCGTGCCAGCACCAGCGCCACCCGGCTGGGCACGTACAGGCTCAACTGGTGCTCAAAGGTTTCATACACAAAGCCCTCATCCGTCCGGTCGAAGCCGCCGAAGCGGCTGTTGTCCGAGGAGAGGACTACGCGATATTGGCCTTCCTGAGTCACCCAGAAGCGGTAGTCGGTGAGGCTTTTTTCGATGTGCAGGTTCACGACGAAAACCAGGCCGCCGCGCTCGTACACCAGCACCTTGTTTTCCTCGTCGTGCTTGAGCAGGGTGGCGGGGCCGGCGGCCAGCAGGTGCTGCCCGCGCGCCATCTGCACCAGGGCTTTATCGAAGGCACCCAGTTGGTGAAATTTCAGGTCGGGGTTTTCGCTGAGACTCCACTGGCGGCGGGCAAACTGGTAGCTCCAGCCGTTGCCTTCACGCGGAAAATCGACCCACTCGGGGTGGCCGAATTCGTTGCCAATAAACGTGAGGTAGGCCTCGCCACCGACCGAGAGCGTGAGCAGCCGGATGAGTTTGTGCAACGCCAAGGCCCGCGCCGCGCCGGGGTCGGGGTCGCCGGCCTGCATGTGCGTGTAAATGCCCGCATCAAACAGCCAATGGGCCAGCGTTTTATCACCCACCAGGGCTTGGTCGTGGCTTTCGGCGTAAGCCACCGTCTTCTCGCCGGCGCGGCGGTTGCTGAGCGTGTGCCACAGCTCGCCGAGCGGCCAATGCTCGTCGGGCGTGTGCTTGAGCAGCTTAATCCAGAAATCAGGAATGCCCATGGCCAGGCGGTAGTCAAAGCCCACGCCGCCTTCCTTGATGGGGCGGCATAGGCCGGGCAGGCCACTCATGTCTTCGGCTATCAGGAGGCTGCCTTTCTTGAGTTCGTGGGCCAGCGTGGTGGCCAGCTGCAAGTACAAAATGGCGTCCTCGTCGGCGCCGGGGCCGAAGTAATTGTCGTAGCCCACAAAAGCCACGCCCTCGCCGTGGTGGTGGTAGAGCATGCTCGTCACGCCATCGAAACGGAAGCCGTCGAAATGGTACTCTTCGAGCCAGAAGCGCAGGTTGCTGAGCAGGAAGCGCTGCACTTCGTCGCGGCCGTAGTCGAACAGCTTGCTGTCCCAGCCGGGGTGGTTGCCGCGGTCGCCGCGGTGGAAGTACAAGTTGCCCGAGCCATCAAAATTAGCCAGCCCTTCGGCCTCGTTTTTCACAGCGTGCGAGTGCACAATATCGAGCAGCACGGCAATGCCGCGGCGGTGCGCTTCGTTGATGAGAAACTTCAGGTCTTCGGGCGTGCCGAAGCGCGAGCTGGCGGCGAACAAATTGGCCACGTGGTAGCCAAAAGAGCCATAGTACGGGTGCTCCATCACGGCCATGAGCTGCACCACGTTGTAGCCGCCGGCCTCGATGCGGGGCAGGATGTTTTCGGCAAATTCGCGGTAAGTGCCCACGCGGCCTTCCTCGGTGGCCATGCCCACGTGCGCTTCGTAAATGAGCGGCTCCATGACCGCAGCCGCAATTTTAAACTTCTGGTCGGTCCAGGCAAATGGCGTTTCGGGCTGCCACACCTGGCCGGCAAAATCCTTGGTTTGCTCGTTTTGCACGGCGCGGCGCAGGGTGGCCGGCAGCCGGTCTTTGCCGCCGCCCGCCGTCACGACGTGCACTTTATATAGGCTGCCGTGCGTAAGGCGGTTTTTATATTCGGCATCGGGCAAAAACACTTCCCACACGCCAAACTCCAGGCGCCGGAGCGGGTGGGCCTGCCGGTCCCATTGGTTGAAATCGCCAATCAGAAACAGGGCCTCCGCGCCGGGCGCCCACTCCCGGTACACGTAGCCGCCGCGGGTGGCGTCGTGGTAGAGTCCAAGCTGCTGGTGGGCGGTGGCGTACTGGGCCAGCGAGCCGTGGTACTTCTCAATTTCTTCGATGCGGGCTTGCAGCCGTGCCTGACGCCGGCGCAGCACGGGCTCGTAGGGCGCCAGCCAGGGGTCGTTTTTCACCAAGGCCAGCGGGGCCGGGCGGCGGGCTTTGGGCGCGGTGGAAGCGGTAGGTTTTGACTTAGCCATGGTGCAGAAGGTTTACGCCAAAAGTAAGGCGTTGAAGCCGTCGGTCCTGCATAGTCAGCAGCTCACCTGCAAAATCTTGTAGGTCAGCGGCTATTTATAATCCGGGGGTAGCAAACCAAAGAAACATAGCGTTATTTTGTCTTATGATGAAAACCCGATATTTGGCCCTTCCGCTGGCATTTGTGTTCGCTTGCTCCGCCGAGCGTCCGGTTACTTCCACCTCGCGGGCGTTTGAGGGCTCGCTGGCCACGCCGGTGCCCGCCGCAGCGGCGCCCCGCCTGGCCAACTACGCCATGGTGGTATCGGCCCACCCCGAAGCTTCCAAAATTGGCACCCTGGTGCTGCAACGCGGCGGCAATGCCTACGATGCCGCCGTGGCCGTGCAGTTTGCCCTGGCGGTGGTGCTGCCGGCCGCCGGTAATATTGGGGGCGGCGGTTTTCTGCTCTACCGCGACCGCAACGGCTCGGCCGGAAGCCTCGATTTCCGGGAAACCGCGCCGTCCACGGCCAGCCGCGATATGTACCTCAACGCCCAAGGCAACGTGGTGGCCGGCCTGAGCGCTGCCGGCCCGCTGGCCGTGGGCACGCCCGGCACCGTGGCCGGCATGGCCACGCTGCACAAGCAGCTGGGCAAGCTGTCGTGGCCTTCGCTAGTTCAACCCGCCATAGCATTGGCCACCAAGGGCTTCCCCCTTACGCTCAAAGAAGCCGAAGGATTGAATCGGGCCCGCGCCGACTTCATGAAGTTTAACCCTGGTAGCGCGCCATCATACCTGCGGCCTGGGGGCGGCGACTGGCAAGCCGGCGATACGCTGCGTCTGCCCGAGCTGGGCCGCACTTTGGGGCGCGTGCGCGACCAGGGCCGCGCCGGTTTCTACCGCGGCGAAACCGCCCGCCTGCTCCTGGCCGAAATGAAGCGCAGCGGCGGCCTCATCAGCCAGAAAGACCTCGACGCCTACCAGGCCAAGTGGCGCGAGCCCCTGCGCGGCCGCTACCGCGACTACGACGTCATCACGATGCCGCCGCCCAGCAGCGGCGGCGTGGCCCTGCTGCAAATGCTGCAAATGCTGGAGCCCGTGGACCTGGCCCAGGCCGGCTACCACACGCCCCTGGCCGTGCATTTCATGACCGAGGCCGAACGCCGCGTGTACGCCGACCGCGCCACCTACCTCGGCGACCCCGACTTTGGCAATGTGCCGGTGCAAAAGCTCTTGGATGTGGACTACAACCGCCAGCGCGCTGGCTCCCGGCGCTCGCGCGGGCGGGCCACGCCCAGCAGCGAACTGACGGCCGGCCCCAGCCTGCCCAGCTACGAAAGCGCCGAAACGACTCACTATAGCATTGTGGATGCCTTTGGCAATGCCGTGAGCTGCACCACCACGCTCAACGGTGCCTTCGGGAGCAAAGTAGTGGTTCCCGGGGCGGGCTTTTTGCTGAACAACGAGATGGACGACTTCAGCGCCAAGCCCGGCACGCCGAATGCCTACGGACTGGTGGGCGGTTCGGCCAATGCCATTGCCCCCGGCAAGCGCATGCTCAGCAGCATGACGCCCACCATCCTCACCCGCAACGGCAAGCTGGCCCTGGTAGTGGGCTCGCCCGGTGGCAGCACCATTATCACCAGCGTGTTGCAAACCATTTTGGGAGTGGTCGACTACGGGTTCAACGCCCAGCAAGCCGTGACGGCGCCCCGCCTCCACCACCAGTGGCAGCCCGATGTGCTCGACGTAGAATCCGGCGCCTTGCTTCCCGCGGCGCAGGATACGCTGCGCGCTCGTGGCTACCGCATCAACCCGCGCCTGCCCTGGGGCCGCCTCGACATCATCCACGTGCGGCCCGACGGCAAACTGGAAGGCGGCGCCGACCCCCGCGGCGACGACACGGCCCTGGGCTACTAAGTAGCAGTCAGAATAGGTTTACAGAAAAAGGGCGGCTCCGGTGGAGCCGCCCTTTTTCTGTAATTATCTGTATATTACATACATGAGCTATGTATCACGGAGGCCGGCGATTATATTCGAGGCGAACCCGGGCCCGCCCTTGCCGGGGCTGAAGCTGCCGCGCAATGGCGCGGGAAAAGTAGCCCCGACAACTGCTGCATATACCCGGCTCATATCAAGCTCAATTCACCTTTGCGTTATCATTTGCTGCTGTTAAATAGATGATACTTGCCTCATTAACTGATGCATTTGCTTTTGCGGCCGAATTCAGGGAGGGTCTTTTCTGGTAACCAAAAAACGTACTTCTATGAAACCGAAACATTACTTTTTTCTGCTGCTGGGCTGGGTGTTGCTGGCTAATGGCCACGTTGCCGCCGCTCAAGGCGTAACCACCGCCGCCATGAAGGGCGTGATTCTGGACAGCAAAGGGCAGCCGCTGCCCGGCGCTACGGTGCTGGCCACCCACTTGCCCACCGGCACGCCCTACGGCACGGCCACGCGCGACAACGGCCAGTTTGACCTGCTGAACATGCGCATCGGCGGGCCCTACGAAATCAAGGTGTCTTTCGTGGGCTTCGCCACTTATGTGCAGGGCGATATCCAGCTGGCACTGGGCAAGACGTTTGAGGTGAACGTGACGCTGGCCGAAGAAGGCCGTGCCCTCGACGAGGTGGTGGTGCGCGGCAACCGCGACGGCATCATCAACAAGGACCGAACCGGCGCTTCTACTAACATCAACAACGCGGCCATCCGCACGCTGCCCACCATCAGCCGCTCGCAGGAGGACTTCACGCGCCTCACGCCGCAGAGCAGCGGCCTGAGCTTTGGGGGCCGCAACACGCTGTACAACAACTTCTCACTCGACGGCTCCATCTTCAACAACTCCTTCGGCCTGGACGCGCCCACGCCCGGCGGCCAAACCAACTCGCAGCCGGTGTCCATCGACGCCATCGAGCAGCTGGAGGTGAGCCTCGCGCCCTACGATGTGCGCCAGGGCGGCTTCACGGGGGCCGGCGTGAACGCCGTGACCAAGAGCGGCACCAACGCCTTCCGGGGCACGGCCTATACGTTTTTCCGCAATGAAAACCTTATTGGTGAGAAGGTGAGCGGCGAAACCGTGCGCAACCCCGACCTCAAATTCAACCAGACCGGGTTCTCGCTGGGTGGCCCCATTCTGCAGAACAAGCTGTTCTTTTTCACTAACGCCGAAATCACGCGACGCGACGACCCGGGCCTCACCTTCCGGCCGGCCAGCAGCGACGCCGAAGCCCAGGCGGCCCTCAACGGCCAGGCCAGCGGCGTGAGCCGGGTGCTGGCCAGCGACTTAATCGCCATCCGGCAGCGCCTAGTGGACGTGTACGGTTACGACCCGGGCACCTTTCAGGACTTTACCTACCGCACGTCGAGCGACAAGTTTCTGGCCAAGCTGGACTGGAACATCAACGACAAAAACACTTTCTCGCTGCGCTACAACTACCTGAAGAGCTTCCGGGAGCAGGGCCCCCACCCCATTGCTATCGCGCCATCGTCGCGGGTGCAGGGCGTGAACACCCTGCAGTATTCGAACTCGGGCTACACCATTAATAACAACCTGAACTCGGTGGTGGGCGAACTGAATTCGCGCTTCGGCGAGAAGTTCAGCAACAAGGCCCAGCTGAGCTATTCGGCGTTCCGCGACTTCCGCGAGCTGCCCGACGCCAAGCTGTTTCCCCAAATTGACATCACCCGCAACGGCACGACCTACGTGAGCGTGGGCACCGAGCAGTTTTCGGCCAACAACGTGCTGAACCAGAATATCACGCAGTTCACGGACAACCTGAGCTACTTTGCCGGCGCCCACGTGCTCACGGGCGGCCTCACCTACGAGCGGTTCAGCTTCTTCAACGCCTTCAACCTGCAGCGCTACGGCTACCCCTTCTTCGGCGGCCTCGACATCAACCGCTTCTTCCAGGTAACGGACCGCACCAATCCCGACTTCGTGGACCTCAACGCCATTGCCACCGCCGGCGGCCAGCGCCCGCTGAAGGGCGTGGACGTGGACGTGGCCCAGCTCGGCCTCTATGCCCAGGACGAGTGGAACGTGACGCCAGATTTCAAGCTGACCATCGGCCTGCGCGCCGACATGCCCATCTACAGCACCGACGTGGCCCAGAACGAGCAGGTGCTCAACGCGCCGCTGCTGGACTCCAACGGCCAGCCAGCCCGGGTGGACGTCACCGAGTTTCCGAAGGCAAAGCCCCTGTTCTCGCCCCGCGTGGGCTTCAACTACGCCCTGAACAAAAGCGCCCTCACCACGCAGCTGCGCGGCGGCACGGGCATTTTCACGGGCCGCATTCCCTTTGTGTGGATTTCCAACCAAGCCTCGAACGCGCAGTTTGACGCCGGCTACACTTTCCAGATAAACGGCACGGCCCGCGACTTCAAGTTTCCGCAGGTGTGGCGCTCCAACCTGGCCATCGACCAGCAGCTGCCCGGCGGCGTGGTGGCCACGCTGGAAGGCATTTACACCAAGGATTTGAACGCGGCTATTCACCGCAACTACAACCTCGTGACGCCCACCGAGCGCCTGCAAGGCGCCGACAACCGCCTGATTTACCCGGCCGCCGGCCCGCGCATCACGCCCGGCTTCTCCGGCCCCGACGGCCAGTTCAGCTTCCTCGACGCGGGCGTTATCGTGCTCGAAAACACCAAGAAAGGCTACCAGTACAGCGTGACCGGCCAGCTGAAAAAGGACTTCACCAACGGCCTGTTTCTCTCCGCTGCTTACACTTACTCGAAGGCCAAGGACGTGACCTCGAACCCCGGCGAGATTGCCGCCGACGCCTTCCAGCGCAACCCGGTGGTGGGCAACGCCAACCAGCCCGAGCTGGCCTACAGCGACTTTGGCCTGCAGCACCGCATTATTGGGGCGGCCGGCAAGCGCTTTGCCTACGCCGACAACAAGCTGGCCACCACGCTGAGCTTCTTCTTTGAAGCCGCCCAGGGCAACCGCTTTTCCTACACTTACGCCGGCGACCTGAACCGCGACAACATCGTGGGCAACGACCTGCTGTTTGTGCCCAACGCGCGCAGCCAGATTAACCTGGTGGATATCGTTTCGACCGGCCCCAACCCGGTGGTGCTCGTTTCGGCCGACCAGCAGTACCAGCAACTCGACGCCTACATTCGGCAAGACGACTACCTGAACTCGCGCCGCGGCCAGTACGCCGAGCGCAACGGCGCCATTAGCCCCTGGTACACCCAGCTCGACGCCAAGCTGCTTCAGGACTTCACCGTCACGGCCGGGGAGCGCAAGCACACCCTGCAGCTCAGCCTCGACGTGCAGAACCTCGGTAACCTGATAAACTCGGACTGGGGCGTGCGCCGCGTGTTTGCCAACAACCGCTTCATCGAAACTGCTTACCCAACGGCAACGTCCAACACCCCAACCTACCAGTTCCGCGGCGGCAACCAGACCTTCATCAACAACACCGACTTGAACAGCCGCTGGCGCGCTCAGCTCGGCCTGCGCTACATCTTCGACTAGCGCGCGACCTGACCTAAATGACAACGGCCCCAAACTCATGCGTTTGGGGCCGTTGTTGCGTTAATTGGGTTAATTGGGTTAATAAATAAGCCGTTTGGCACTAATGCTTCCCTTCCAAAATCTCGCGTACCTGCAGCACGGCACCGCCGCGCAGCGCCAAGCCTACCAAGTGCTGGGTGCGCTGGACCTAATGGCAGTGCTGGGGGCTTACACCCCGCGGCTGGTCGGCACGTTTCCGCTGGACCTGCAACAGCCCGGCAGCGACCTGGACCTGGTGTGTGAGGTGCACGATTTCGCGCCCTTCGAAGCCTTGCTGGCGGCGCATTACGGCGAGCAGGCGCAGTTTGCGCAGTGGCGCACGGTGCGCCAGGGGCTGGCCAGCAGCGTCACGGCCTTCTCGGCGCACGGCTTGCTGGTGGAAGTATTCGGCCAGCCGCTGCCCAGCGAGCGGCAGCACGGCTACCGGCATTTGTGCATCGAGCACCGGCTGCTACAGGCTGGCGGGGCTGAATTTCGGGCGCGGGTGCAAGCCCAGCGAGCCGTTGGTATCAAAACCGAACCGGCTTTTGCTATAGCCCTGGGATTGAATGGCCCAGACCCGTATGCTGAGTTACTGGCCCTGGAAGGCTTTTCGGAAGCAGCGCTGCGGTCATTGGTGGAACACGGCATCTCCTTGCGCACAAGCAACTAGCCCCAGCAGGAATTCAGGCAACAAAAAGGGACCGGCAGCGGGCCGCTAATCGCGGCCCGCTGCCGGTCCCTTTTTCGTAATAAATCCGGCTAAAATTAATGAGCAGCGGGCATCCGGGCTACCAGGCGGAGGTTGCCGGCGGCGGCGGTCAGCTTCTGGCTGATTTCGCGGGCTTTGTCGCCCTCGCCGCTGAAGCTGTGCACCGACAGGGCAGCCTGAGCCGTCATCTCGCCCAGGTTCTGGAAGGCTTCGGCCATGCCGGCGGCGTTGTTGTTGTCAATAAAGCCACGCAGTGCTTCCAGTTCCTGCACGATGGGGCGCATCGTGGGCTCGTTGGTCGAGCGCAGGTGTTGAATCCAGTTATCAATCTGGTTGTATCCCGCAGCCGGGTCATTCTGAAAACCGCTGCCGATAGCAGCGAAAATGGCTTGAATGCTGGATTCTACTTCGGAAATAAAGCTCATGGGAGGAATGGAGGGAGTTGAAAGTTCGGCCCAACCGCGCTGCGCCCCCACCAAGCAGGGCCGCTAAGCCAGGGCTTGCAGCCGCGAAGGTACGCAGGAGCACAGGCAAAAAGCCAATTTTACAGCCTGCGGCTTTGGGCCGGGCTTCAGGAATGGGCCTCTATTTACCAAGCAACTTGCCGCGCAAAAAACGCCGCGCTCACTAGCAACGAAGCGCCTTTTCAGCTTTTGCGGGGCTGCAAGGTGGTGCTAGGCGCGCAGTTGGCCGGCTGCCGAACTCAGCGCCTGGCCCAGCTCGCGCAGTTTGGCTTGGGCGTCGGGCGTGGCCGTTTCGGCGGCTTTGGTGGTGTGTTCGCCCAGGGTACTCAGGCTTTGGGCCAGCGCGCCGGTATCGGAAGCGCCGCTGCGCAGCGTGTCGTGCAGGCTTTGCAGCTCCGCCGTGATGCCCGCTAGCTGGGGCGTGCCTTGCAGGGTTTTAATCCAGCCCGAAATGGTGGGGCCGGCCACCCCGGCCGCGCTGGCCAAGCCGCCTTGCAAGGCGTTGAGGGTAGCATCGAGCTGGCTGGTGCCCTGGCGGCTTTGTGATTGCGAATTGTCCATAGTAGTTGAGCCTAAAAGGTGGAATTATGGGGTACCAACACGCGCCGCCCGCACTTGTTAAATTACGAACGAACAACATTTTGGTCTTTCACTCCAACGAAAAACCCACCAAACCCTTTCAAATTAAGGGCGTGTATGAGAATTGACCTGCTGGTCTGGCCAAGCTAGCTCTTCTTCCCAGCCGCTTTTTTCACCGATTTGGCCGGGGCCGCGCTGGCTTTTTTGGCGGCCGCCATGGGGAAGCCTCGCTCACGCATCAGGGCATCAATTTTGGGGTCGCGGCCCCGGAAGTTGCGGTAGGCCTGGGCCGGGTCCACGGTGTTGCCGATGGAGAATATATTCTTGGTCAGGCGCTGGCCCACGGCCTTGTCGTAGGGGCCGCCGGCCTCGGTGAAGGCGCTGTAGGCATCGGCCGCCAGCACCACCGACCACAGGTAGCTGTAGTAGCCCGCCGAGTAGCCATCGGAGGAGAAAACGTGCGAAAACTGCGGCGTGCGGTGGCGCATCACAATCTCGCGGGGCATGCCGAGGTGGGCCAGGGTTTCGCGCTCAAACTTATCGGCGTCGATTTTCTGGTCGCCGGCCAGGTGCAGCTTCATATCGATGAGGGCGCTGGCCAGGAATTCGGTGGTTTCGAAGCCCTGGTTGAAGGTCGACGCTTTCTCGATGCGGTCGACCAGCGCCTGCGGGATGGGCTTGCCGGTCTGGTAATGCACCGCGAAACGCTGGAGCACCTGCGGCGTGGGCAGCCAGTTTTCGAGCACCTGCGAGGGGAATTCCACGTAATCGCGCACCACGCTGGTGCCCGAGAGCGACGGGTACGTCACGTTAGAAGACAAGCCGTGCAGGGCGTGGCCGAACTCGTGAAACAGCGTGGTGGCATCGGTCCAGGAAATGAGCGTGGGCTCGCCTTCCTTGCCTTTCACGAAGTTGGAGTTGTTGGAAACGATGGTGGTCACGGGCTGGCCGTCCAGGCGCTGCTGGTTGCGGTAGGCATTCATCCAGGCGCCGGAGCGCTTGCCGGTGCGGGCGTAGGGGTCGAAATACCACAGGCCCACATGCTGACCGGTGGTTTTGTCTTTCACCTCCCACACCTTCACGTCGGGGTGGTACACGGGCACGTTGGTGATGGGGCTGAAATTGAAATTGAACAGCTCGCCGGCTACCCAGAACATGCCTTCGCGCATCTTGTCGAGTTGCAGGTACTGTTTCACCTCGTTCTGGTCGAGGTCGTAGCGGGCTTTGCGCACTTTCTCGGCGTAGTAGCGGTAGTCCCAGGGCTCAATTTTGAAATTAGCGCCCGCCCCTTCTTTGCGGGCCAGGGCCTGCATGTCGGCCACTTCCTGCTTCACCCGGGCCACGGCGGGCGTCCACACCTGCTCCATCAGGGCCATGGCCGCTTCCGGCGTTTTGGCCATGGTGTTGTCGAGGCGCCAGTGGGCGTGGGTTTTGTAGCCCAGCAGCTTGGCGCGCTCGGCCCGGAGCTGCAGGATTTGACTGATAATAGCGTTGTTGTCGTGCACGCCGCCGTTGTCGCCGCGGTTGTAGAACATGCGCCAGGCTTTTTCGCGCAGCTTGCGCTGGTCCGAATAAGTGAGAAACGGCTCGATGGACGAGCGGGTGTTGGTGATGACGCCCGCCGCGGTCAGCTTGCGGGACGTGGCCGCCGCGGCCGCGTCGTCGCGCAACGAAACTGGCAGGCCCACCAAATCGGCGGTGGTTTTCAGCACCAGTACGGAGTCCGTTTCATCGGCCAGCACGTTCTGGCTGAACTTGGTGAACAGGCCCGCCAACTGCTGGTTGATTTCCGATAAGCGCGTTTTGGCTTTGGCATCGAGCTTGGCGCCGGCCCGCACCAAGTTATTGTAGTACAGCCAGGAAAGGCGCTGCTGCTCGGGCGTAAGCTTGGCTTTTTCGGGCGAGTTGTACACCGCTTCCACGCGCTTAAACAGCGCTTCGTTCTGGTTGATTTGGTCGGAGAAAGCCGCCAGCCGGGGCGCCATTTCACGCTGAATGGCCTGCACTTCGGGGCTGCTCAGTGTGCCCGACCAGATGCCGTATACGGTCTGCACTTCGTCCAGCCGCTGGCCGGCCCGCTCGAGCGCGGCGATGGTATTTTCGAAAGTAGTGGCCTGCTTGTTGGTGGCAATGGCATCGATTTCGCGCAGGTTTTCGGCCATTGCCGCTTCCAAAGCCGGCTTGAAATGCTCCACTTTTACCTTATCGAAGCCTGGCACGCCACCGTAGGGGCCGGCCCAGGGAGCCAGCAGCGGATTGGTGGCAGTGGCGGAAGCGGCGGTGGCCACCGCCGCGGTTTGGGCAGAGCTGGGCGTTGGGGTCATAAAGGCAGCAAGACTAAGGGCGAGCAGCGCATTGGCCAGCTGCTGTTTGCCTAAAAAAGGTGAGTGTAACATGCGCAGGAACGAGGCGTTGGGATGGGTGGGAAGGTCTATATCACACAAAGGTTTACCGGGTTTGCTGAGGAAGCAAGGCCGTTAAAAACGAGGCCCTAAGCAAGCGCATCTTGCAAAAACCGGCACTCCTGAAAGCAGTTCGAAACCGGCACTTAGTTCCCGGGTGCCTCGCTCGGCTGGAGTTGCTGCACGTTGGGATGGCTGTAATTCAGCACAATTACCGAGAACGGGTGGGGCTCGCCCTCCCGCTTTTCGATGCGGATGGCGCCGGCTTCGCGCAGCTTGTTGAGCAGGTCGCGGCGCTCGTAGTCGGGCAGTTCAGGCAGCTCATCGGCCAGCAGCCGCATAAACGGGCCCAGCCAAAGCTCGCGCACCGGCCGCTGCTGCTTGGCCGCGAGCTTCTGGAACTCTTTGAGCATGAAAGCCAGCGTGCGGAGCTCACTGTCGATGCTCAGCAGCTGGCTGGGCGCAAATTCGGGCACTTCATCGAGCAGGCGGGTGGTTCCGGGCCGGGCCGAAGCTGGCCCAGCGGGGCGCGGGGCGCCGGGCCCGGCCTCGGGCGTGGCGCCCTTGGTGCGGTCCGCATCGGGGGCCAGGGCGGGGCCTTGCTCCCGCGGGCGGCGGCTGTCGTCGGGTTTGCGCTGGCGGTCGGCGCGGCGTTTTTCCAGTTGCGCCACGCTCTCGGGCGCCAGCAGGTCGCGGGCGTCGAGGAAGTTTTCGGCCCCGATGTTCTGGAGCAAATCGCCGGAAACGGACTCGCGGAAGCCCGCCACCAGCACCTGCCGGGCCTGCCGGCGCAGGTGCTGCAGCAGGGGAATGTAGTCCCGGTCGCCGGCCACGAGCACGAAGGTGCCGATGTCGGGCCGGGTGTACATCACCTCCAGCGCGTCGATGCACAGCTGCATGTCGGCGGCGTTTTTGTGGTCGGTGCCCAGCACGTTGCGGGTGCTCACCCCCATGAGGTAGAGGGCGCCCTGGGGCGCGGTGGCCAGGCGCTCAAAATCGGCGTAGGCGTAGCTGATTAAGGAATCCAAGCCTTTGGCGTGCAGCTGTTCGCGCAGCGTGCGGACAATGTCGAGCACGTAGTCGTTGAGCTCGGGCGGGTCCTGAAAGTGGTTTTTGAGGAAGTAATAGATGTTTTCAAAATCAATGAAAATAGCGGCGTAGGGAGAGGCAGCGGATTTGGATGCCATAATAATAGCTAGGTTGAAATGCAGGAAAGCCCAGAAAGCAGCTTTCGTTGCCGATGGTTTACGCAGCTAACCGGCTATTCGGTATGTGTGCCCCCAACCGTAACTTGCCGCCTTCCCTCCTTCTCTGCATTGGATGAGCCCAAATCCCCGTTTCCAAAGCATTTTTCTACTCCTCTCGGGGCTGCTTGTCTTGTGCCCGGCGCTTGGCGTGCAGGCCCAACGCGTAGGCCAAGGCCGCCCGAGCAACGACCCGTTTGGGCGGCGCGTGGTGCCGGCGCGGGCAGTGGCGGGCGGGCGGTATCAGTCGCATTCTACAACCATAGAAACACAGGAGCCGGTAGCACCTGGACACGGCCAAGATGCCGATTACGCATCTATCATTTATAGTTTACGAATTAAATCTTCTGACGGAAGCACCTTACAAATAAGGCCTTTGGCTGCTGGCGTTATTAAAATTAACTATTTCACCCCAGGCCGCAGCTTTGATTCCGACAGCTCAGTGAGCGTGATTCAATTTCCACAGTCGGCTGGAGCTGAGCAATATCAAGAAAGAAATACGGCCAATTTTCTGAAGTTATCACTTCCCGATGATTTAAACATTGTCGTCAAAAAGCAACCTCTGCGTATCAGCATCCTCAGAGGCACTGACACGCTGGTATCTGAAGCGGCTGGAGCTTTTCGCCAAGTAGCCCAAACGCCTGCTGTGGCTGGTACCTCGGCTGCGGCTGCCACCTTCGCCCCCGGCGGCACGGCCGTGCGCTTCCGCCTCGCGCCGGGCGAGCGGCTCTACGGCACCGGCTCCCGCGCCCTGCCCGTGAACCGGCGCGGCTACCGCCTCGAGCTGTATAATCAGGCACACTACGGTTTCGGCAACGGCGAGCCTAACCTCAATATCACGCTGCCCACGGTGCTCAGCAGCCGGGGCTACATGCTGTTTTTTGACCACCACGCGCCCGGCTACCTCGACCTGGGCAAAACCGACAAAAACGTACTGGAATACGGCGCCGAGAACCTGACGTCGCTCAGCTACTTCGTGATAACGGGCCGCGACCAGGCCGAAATTCTGGAGCGCTACACCGCCCTCACCGGGCGCCAGCCGCTGCCGCCGCGCTGGGCGCTGGGCCTCATCCAAAGCCGTTTCGGCTACAAAACCGATGCGGAAATGCAGCAGGTGGCCACCCGCATGCGCCGCGAAAACTTCCCGCTCGATGCGCTGGTGCTGGACCTTTATTGGTTTGGCGGCACCAAGCGGCAGGGCGATTTTGATTGGGACGGCGCAAAATTCTCCAACCCGGCCGGCATGATGAGCCGCCTGAAGCAGCAGGGCATCAAAACCATCCTGATTTCGGAGCCCTACGTGATGCGCACCTCGCGCAACGACAGCCTCGTACGCACCCAGGGCCTGGTGGGCACCACGTCCATGGGCCGGCCGTTCACGGTGGGCTCGTTCTGGGCCGGGCCGGCCAGCATCCTCGACGTGTTCAAGCCCAAAACCCGAAGTTGGATGTGGGCCCAGTACCGGCGCCTGCACGACCAGGGCGCCGCCGGCTGGTGGTCGGACCTCGGCGAGCCCGAAAACCACCCCGAAGCCATGCGCCACGCAACCGGACCCGCCCGGGCCGTGCACAACGCCTACGGCCAGGAATGGGCCCGGATTATCCAAGACAATTACTCCCAGGAATTCCCCGATGAGCGGGTGTTCAACCTGGCGCGCTCGGGCTGGGCGGGCATGCAGCGCAACTCAGTGTTTCCGTGGTCGGGCGACATCCAGCGTTCCTGGAGCGGCTACCAGGCCCAGATTCCCGTGATGCTCGGCATGGGCCAGGGCGGCGTGGGCTACATGCACTCCGATGCGGGCGGCTTCTGCGTGGGCGGCATCGACAGCGAATTGTACACTCGCTGGCTGCAAATGGCCAGTCTCTGCCCCATTCTGCGGCCCCACGGCGAGGGCGTGCCGCCGGAGCCGTACTACTATCCCAACCCCTATAAAAGCAGCGTGCGCAACGCCGTGCAATTGCGCTACCAGTTGCTGCCGTATTTGTACACGTTGGCTTGGCAGAATACCCTTTCGGGAGCACCATTGGCGCGAACGATGGATTTTGGCGCCGACATTTCCTTTCAACAGCAAGCCGCTACCATTGGGCAGACAGCGGCCGACGCCACGGCAGCCACAACTGCTCCTGATGGAAGAATACAACCGTCCGCCGCGCCATCAGACGAGGCGGACATTACCCAATTGGCCACGCTCAACGACCAATACCTGCTCGGCCCCAACCTGCTGGTGGCGCCCGTGCTCAACCCCAGCCAGCGCCGCCGCAACGTGGTACTGCCCGGCGGCAACTGGATAGACTACCATTCCAACCTCACCTACCCCGGCGGGCGCACGGTGGGCGTGGCGGCGCCGCTGGCCCACGCACCGCTGCTGGTGCGGGCCGGCGCTTTCCTGCCCACAACTCCCTACCGCCCCAGCACCGCCCAATACCGGCCCGATACCCTCCTGCTGCGCTACTACCCCGACCCCAGCACACCGCAGTCGGAGTTTACGATGTACGACGATGACGGTCATTCGGCCCGCGCATTGGCACAAAAGCAGTTCGAAACCCTGACTATGCGCGGCACCCACACCGCCGGCCAAACCGACGTGGTACTGAGTTGCCAGGGCAGCTATGCCGGGCAGCCCGCATCCCGACTGGTGCGGCTGCTGGTGCAGCGCGTGGCGGCTCCACCCACGGCCATCTACCTCGATAAGGAACAGGCCGCTGCCGACATTTCGAGCTACGACCCGGTCCGCCACGAACTGGAGGTTCGTTTTCGGATAAAAGCCGGCGCGACGGTGAGCCTGCGCGGACTGAAACTCATTGCCGAACCCACCGCCGCCGACCCCGAAACCCTGACCTTAGAAGCACCCGGTAGCCGCACTTTCGGCCCTCGCGGTACCACGTTGCGCTACACCCGGCATGCCGCAGGCACGGCCGACGCGCCGGTGCTCCTGCTCATTCGCAACGCGCAGGGCGACGTGGTGCGCGTGTTCAGCCTCGATACCTCTCCCGGCCCTCATTCCCTGGCCTGGAACGGCCGTGACGACCAAAACCGCCCGGTGGCGCCCGGCGTGTACGTGGCCGAAGCCAGCGAGCAGCACCAGCGCCTGATTGTGACGCCCTAAACCGTATATCCACTTCCGC
Organism: Hymenobacter jeongseonensis; assembly: GCF_015694725.1. GTDB lineage: Bacteria > Bacteroidota > Bacteroidia > Cytophagales > Hymenobacteraceae > Hymenobacter > Hymenobacter jeongseonensis. The sequence goes on from NZ_JADQDQ010000005.1 coordinate 37,500, forward strand.
AATGCAGTCTTTTGATACCGCCCACCTGCACTTTCGCCCCTTAACGGATGCCGACACGGCCGGCATGTTTGCCCTGGATTCTGACCCGGCCGTGCACCGCTACCTGGGTGGCATTGGGGGCCATATTCTGACCGAGCCGGCGCAGAGCCTAGACATGATTCGCTTCATCCAGGCGCAGTATGCGGCCGTGGGCATTGGGCGCTGGGCGGTGCTGCTGCGCGCCACCGGCGAGTTTATGGGCTGGGCGGGGTTGAAGCTGGTGGCCGGGCCAGTAAACGGGCTGCAAAACTTCTACGACCTCGGCTACCGTTTCCGGCCGGGCTTCTGGGGCCAGGGCTACGGATACGAGGCCGCCCAGGCCTGGCTCAGCTACGGCTTTGAAACCATGAAGCTGCCGCGCATCTGCGCCTACGCCGACGTGGAAAACGCCGCTTCCCGCCGCATTCTGGAGAAAGTGGGGTTGCGGCCTGGGAATTTATTTGAAGAAGCCGGCACTCGCTGCGTGTGGTACGAAGCCAGCAACCCACAGCAGGCTTAGCGCTTACTTCAAGGGTGATACCTGCTCCGGGCCCTGTTCAGCCCCATAAAAGCGAAAAGCCGGCGCAAACAGCAGAAATACGCCCGTAACCCACCCTATGGCGCTCAGCCAACCGGCCAGCACATCGGAAGGAAAATGCACGCCCAGGTACATGCGCGACCAACCCACGGCCAGGGCAAACAGCGGCAGCCACGGCCAGGCCAGCCAGTGCACCCGGTGCTGCCACAGCAGGAACGTAACGGCCGTGGCCAGCGCCGCGGTATCCATGGCGTGCCCGCTGGGAAAGCTGAAGGTGAGGGCCGGCTTGATGCTCACCCAGAGGTCGGGGCGCGGGCGGGCAAAGTGGGCCTTGAGCACCTGCGTGAGGAGCATACTCCCGCCCACAGCCAACACAAACACTCCCGCCTGGCGCCAGTAGCGCAGGCGGGCCAGCACGGCTGCCACCACCACGCCCAGCGCAATCATGGGCTCGGAATCGCCGATGTTGGCCAAGGCCACGGCCAGTGCATCCAGGGTTGGTGAGGCATTGCGGTAGAGCAACTTCAGGATGGCGTTGTCGCTGGCAAAGCCGCCGGTCCACACTTTTTGGGCCAGCAGCACAAATCCAACCCAGGGCAGCACGAACCCCAGCAGCAGCACCGCCAGCAACATGGCCTGCTGCTTCGGGCCACCCCATGTTTTTTTCCAAGACCTGGCAATCGACATAGCAAATGGGTAAAGGCTCGACACTGGCAGGCCAACCAGCCCCTGCTGTACGGGCGCCACCGCGGAGCGTTTGCCACCACCGGCCCGGGCGCTACCGGGCCACCACGTCAAAAGTCAGTTGGAAATCATTCCGGACGGCGTAGCTGCCCAGATTCTGGAAGAAAGAGGTGGAGTTGAAATTGATGCCAAAAAGGGTGCGGTCGATGGTGGCCGTACCGCTGAGCCGCAGGCCACCGCCGGGCACGGCTGTCACCGTGGCCGGGAAGGCGATGGGTTTCGTTTGGCCCTTGAGCGTGAGCATGCCCCGTGCCTGCCCGGCCTTGAAATCTGTGAGCTCGAAGACAGCGGCGGGGTATTTGGTGGCGTCAAAAAAATCGGGGCCGCGCAGGTGCTCAGCCAGTTGGGCTTGGTCGTGGGCAATACTGGTCATGTCGAACACCACGCGGGCTCGGCGCACGGTTTGGCCATCGGCCACCAGTTGGCCTTCGCGCAGCCGGATGATGCCCTGGGGCGCCCAGGAGCCGACTTCGGCGTGGCCGGTCCAGGTGAGGGTGCTGGCGGCGGGGTCGAGGCGGTAGGTGGTGGCGGCGGGCTGGGCCGCGAGCAGTGCCAGCAGAAGCGAAAGCAACGACAGGATTTTCATGAGGTCAAGAATTAGAAGTGGTGCGGGGTTTGGCCGGTTTATTTCGGGGATTGGGGCTCGGCTTCGGTTTCAATCAGCCCGTAGCCTTTGTAGAGGCGGCCTTGCGCGTCTTTGGCGATGATGAACCACAGGGCATCGCCGCCATACAGGCTTTTGGCGCTGGCGGCGTACCGGTAATTGCGGGCAAACGTGTAGGTAACGCCCTGCTTCAGCTGGCCGCCGGGGCAGTTGAAGAGTTCGGCAAATTCGGCGGGTGTTTCGTGCAGGTTGGTTTTCCAGCCCGTGGCATCGTGCCAGATGTAGCTGCCGCAGCTCACCATTTGCAGGTCGCCGATTTCGGCGCGGATGGCGGTGCTGTGTTTCCAGACGTAGCCGCCGGGCACGGCCGGGTTGGGCTCGAGGTGGTTGGGGTTGGGCGTGTGCCAGAGCGTGAGGCCCACGGGCAGGCGGCGCAGCTCGTCGGGCAGCACGCGGGTGCGGTCCGTCCAGGCCGGGGCTGGTGCGGAAGTGGTTTGGGCCGAGGCGAAGGGTGCGCTCAAGGCCAGCGCGCCGAGGGAGAGCAGCAGAAAACGAAGCATAAAAGAGGGCGTTTGAAGTACGGCCCAAAGGTGGCCTCCTCCCCTGCCCGCAAGCGCCCCAATACCGGATGTGGGACGTACCAGAACCGGATATGGGCCATTTCCGCCGGCTGGGTGGGCAGCTAACGCTCCGTTTTGTGTTGCAGAAACCGCGCTTTGTATAGGCCTTCGCTCCGGCTTGGCCAGGACCTTTGTGGCGTACCAAAGCACTTCATTTTTACCCCATTATCGCAATGAGCACCCTCAAAAAAGTAGCATTAGGCAGCCAGGGCCTGGAAGTGCCCGTCGAAGGATTGGGCTGCATGGGCATGACCAGCGGCGTAAACGGCATGAGCGTATACGGCGAGGCCGATGAGGCCGAAAGCCTCGCCACCCTGCACCGGGCACTGGAGCTGGGCGTGACCATGCTGGACACGGCCGACCTCTACGGACCCATGTACAACGAGCGCCTCGTGGGCAAAGCCATTGCCGGCAAGCGCGACCAGTTTATTGTGGCCACCAAGTTTGGCTTCGAAGTAGACGACCAGGAGCAGTGGACCGGCGGCTACAACGGCCGCCCCGAGTACGTGCGCAAGTCCGTGGAACGCTCCCTGCGCAACCTGGGCACCGACTACATCGACCTCTACTACCTGCACCGCGTCGACCCGAACACGCCGGTCGAAGACTCGGTGGGGGCCATGAGCCGCCTCGTGGAAGAAGGCAAAGTGCGCTACCTGGGCCTGAGCGAAGTATCGGCCGACGTGCTGCGGCGCGCCCACCAGGTGCACCCCATCACCGCGCTCGAAACCGAATATTCCCTGTTTGACCGCAAGGTGGAGGAAGAAGGCATCCTGCAGGCAACGCGGGACTTAGGCATCGGCTTTGTGGCCTATTCGCCCCTGGGCCGGGGCTTTTTATCGGGCGACATCAAAACCCCCGACGATTTCGAAGCCAACGATTCGCGCCGCTTCTTCCCCCGCTACCAGGGCGAAAACTTCTACAAAAACATTACCCTGGTGGAGAAGCTTAAAACCATGGCCGACACCAAGCACATCACGGCCGCACAACTGGCGCTGGCCTGGGTGCTGGCGCAGGACGTGGTGGTCATTCCCGGCACCAAGCGCCGCAAGTACCTGGAAGCCAATGTAGCCGCCGCCAGCATCATCCTCAGCCCCAGTGATTTGGCCGAGCTGGATGCCATTATGCCGGTGGGCAGTGCGGCCGGTGCCGCTTATCCGGCTGGTTTTTAATAAGAACCACGTAGTCGTTTAAGATTAGATTCCAAAAAACGTCATGCCGAGCGCAGCGAAGCATCTTGCGTGTGGTAGTAAACCAATCGTATTGATTAGTGACAGCACGCAAGATGCTTCGCTGCGCTCGGCATGACGTTTCAATAAGCATTTCATGAAACAGCCCAACAAGGAAATTCGGGTGTTGGCCACCGTCACCGATTACACGCGGTTCTTCGGCTTGCCCGCGCCGGCGCATCCGCTGCTCACGCTCATCGACCTGTCGTTGTGCCGCCACCTGCCGCGGGTGCTCACGCCGGTGGTGCAGCAGCTCTACACCGTTTCGCTCAAGCGGGACCTGAAGGGGCTGATGCACTACGGCCACCAGTCCTACGACTTCAGCGAAGGCTTGCTGGTTTTTGTGGGGCCGGGACAGGTTTTCGCGGTCAGCGAGAGCCTCGACACGTCCAACGTCAGCGGCTGGATGCTGGTCTTCCACCCCGACCTGCTGCTGAAGTACCCGCTAGGCAAGAAAATTGCCAGCTACGGCTTTTTCTCCTACGAGCTGCACGAGTCCCTGCACCTCTCCGCCAAAGAAGAAAGCGTGCTCGACAGCCTGCTGCTCAGCATGAAAGGCGAATACGAGCAGCCCATCGACGCCTTCAGCCAGGACGTGCTGATTTCGCAGCTCGAAGTGCTGCTCAACTACGCCAACCGCTTCTACCACCGCCAGTTTCTGACCCGGCGCACGGCCGAGCACGACCTGCTGAGTCGCTTTGAAACCCTACTGGCCGCCTACTTCACCCAAGACGAGGGCCCGTCGCTGCCCACCGTGCAGTTTTTTGCCGATGCGCTGCACGTCTCGCCCGCCTACCTCAGCGACATGTTGCGCACCCTCACGGGCCAAAACACCCAGCAGCACATCCACCAGCGCCTGATTGAGAAGGCCAAGCAGCTCCTGCTCACCACCAACCTGTCCATCAACGAAACGGCGTTTCGGCTGGGCTTTGAGTACCCGCAGTATTTCACACGCCTGTTCAAAAGCAAAACGGGCGTGACGCCGGCCGCCTTTCGGGTGTCGGCTAACTAGGGTTCTCGCGCTCAGTTAGGCCGACTGCTTCTTGCCAACCTCATCAATAATAAGAGTGACGTTTCTTCCGCTTTACGCCTTGGCATCGGACTAGCCTTGCACAGCGGCACTATCAAAACCGCTCCGGCCGGCGAGGGGATGCCGTAAGGAAACACCTCCCGCATATTGGTCCCTCCCAACGCCTAGAGCTGCTCGGAGCCACTACCGCCGCAGCTTCAGGCGTGGTACTCCCGCGGGGCCACGCCGGTTACCTGCTTGAAAATGCGGTTGAAGGTGGTTTTGGAGTTGAAGCCGCTCTCGAAGGCGATGCCCAGCAGGGTGTAGCGCCGGGCATCGGGCGCGGCAAGGCGACGCTGCACTTCGGCCACGCGGTAGCCGTTCACCAGGTCGTTGAAGGAGCGGCCGAAGCCGGCGTTCACGGTGAAGGAAATGAGGCGTGGGGCCAGGCCGGTGTGGGCCGAAAGCTGGGCTAGGGTCAGCGTGGGGTTCTGGTACAGGCCGTCGTCAACCAAGGCCCGCCGGATGCGCTCCATGACGAGCGGGTCGGGCGGAGTAAGTACGGCGATGGGCAGCTCGGCAGTTGCGGCGTGTTGTTGCAGTGGCGTTTCTAAGGTGGCTGGCGTTGCGCTGGATTCAGTAGCGGCCGGAGCAGCAACCCACGTAGGGTTGGGCACTGCGTTGCTGAGTGCTGGCACGGACTCCGAGCTTTCAGCCTCCAGTTGTTCGGCCTCTGGCGCGAAATGCACCGCCCGCATATCGGCCTGCCGCAGGCCCACAATGCCAATGACAAACACCACGACGCCCAGCAGCTCGGTGGAAAAATCGTAGCGGTAGTACACCCCAAAAAACTCGCGCAGCACCAGCTCCACCAGCCACTGCCCGCTCACCACGGCCAGCAACACCAGCAGCCAGCGCAACCAGCGCAGCCGCAGGCGCGATACTTCGGAGAAATTGTCTTCGAGCCAGCGGCCATAGCCCCGCAGCAAACGCAGGCTCAGGAATAAGTAAGCCATGAGCGACACCCACGTGCCGATAAATTCCAGGCGGTAGGTCAGCGGCTGGTGCACCTGCTCCCAGAAAGCAAAGCGCACCGCGTAGGGCTGAAAGCGCAGCCACCAATACAGCCCCGCCTGCGCCAGCACCGGCCCGAAGTGCCACCAGTACCGGGCCCGCCACCGAAACCCGCTGTTCACCAGACTGCGCACGTAGAAATACAGCAGCGGCCCAAACGCCAGCGAATAGTAGATGGGCGAGAAATACAGCCCGGCATTCTGCCCATACAGCCCCGATACCCGAAAAAAACCGTCGAGCACCCACAGCGCAATGGCGCCCATGAGCAGGGCCAAAAAGCGGTTCGACACCCGGTTGACGGGCGCGGCGGCCAGAAGCCCGGCCGCGAACAGGGCCTGCGCGATGACAGCAAACAGAGCCATCGCCATGAAGGAAACGTCGACGTGCATGGGCCTGGAGGCCAGAGAGGAAAATAAACTGCTCGGCATAATGCGCGCCGCAAGAACGGGACGTTCGCGCTATTTTCCCCCACCAACGCCTTTGCCAAGAAACGCCTACTTTGCGGCATGACTCACGCCCCTCTTGCTGGCCTGTGGTGGGCCCTGCTGCCGCTGCTTTTACTCGGCGCCTGCCAGTCGGGCAGCAATTCTTCGACCGAAAAGTCAGCCGCCCAAAAACCGGCGGCACCGGACGCTAGCGCCTTCACTGTTAAGCATCCGGCTTGGGCGGCATCGGCCACCATTTACCAGGTTAATGTGCGGCAATTTAGCCCCGAAGGCACGTTTCGGGCGGTGGAGCCGCACCTGCCGCGGCTGCAGAAAATGGGCGTCGGCATCTTGTGGCTAATGCCCATCAACCCCATCGGCGTGAGCCACCGCAAGGGCACGCTGGGCAGCGCCTACTCCGTGCGCGACTACCGCGCCGTGAACCCCGACCTGGGCACCATGGCCGATTTACAGCACCTGGTGAAGGAGGCGCACCGGCTGGGCATGCACGTCATTCTGGACTGGGTGGCCAACCACACCAGCTGGGACAATGCCCTCACCACCCAGCATCCGGACTGGTACACCCGCGACAGCGTGGGCGGTTTTCGGCCGCCGGTGGCCGACTGGCAGGACGTCATCGACCTCGATTACAGCAAGCCCGCCCTGCGCCAATACATGACCGAAAGCATGGTGTATTGGGTGAAGAACGCCGATATCGATGGCTACCGGGCCGACGTAGCCGGGCTGGTGCCCACCGATTTCTGGAATGACACGCGGCAGGAGCTGGAGAAAATCAAGCCCGTGTTCATGCTGGCCGAATGGGACGAGCTGTTTCCGCCCACGTTCATTTCGCGCCAGGAATTCGACCCCAATACCCGCCTCTTGGAAAAAGCCTTCGATGCGACCTACGCCCTGCGCCTGCACGGCCTGCTCGATAGCCTGGGCCGCAACCAAAAGCCCACCGCCGAGCTGGCCCGCTACGTGGCCGCCGAGCGCCGGTTCTACCCGCCCGGCGTGAATCTGATGTCCTTCACCAGCACCCACGACATCAACGCCTGGGACGGCAGCGAGTACGAGCGCCTCGGGGCCAACGCCCAGGCCATGGCCGTGCTCACCACGCTCTGGCCGGGCATTCCGATGCTGTACAACGGCCAGGAGTCGGCCATGAAAAAGCGGCTGCGCTTCTTCGACAAAGACACCATTCCGTGGAGTAACTACCCGCTGCAAGATTTTTATGGAACGCTGTTGCAGCTGAAGAAGCAGCACCCGGCGCTGCGGAATTTTGACGCCGAAGCCGCTTTTCAATTGCTGCCGGCGCCGGCGCAGTGCGTTGCCTTCGTGCGGCAAAAAGGAGCAGCAAAAGTGTTTGTGGCCATCAATCTTGGCAACAAGCCCGAGAATGTGGCGCTGCCCACCGGCCCGGCGCAGCCCTGGAAAGACGTCATTTCAACAGTTTATTTGAAGGCTCCCACGTCCGATTCTGTGCGGGTGGCGGCGCATGGCTGGGCGGTGCGCAGCATCGACTGAGCGGGACGGAACCAATCAAAAAACCTGCGCGGCGGTTTTTGAATACCAACCATTGAGCGGCGCCTGGCGTCAGCTTTAGTAGCCGGCTGGCTCATTTCCAGCTCTCCCCCATGACTTCTCCCCTCTTCGACACCGAGCAAATCAACCAGCTCATCCGCACCCGGCGCAGCACGTTCATCCCGCAGTTCGTGCCCGGCCGGGTCATCCCCGATTCCACCATCTGGCAGCTGCTGGAAAATGCCAACTGGGCCCCCAGCCACAAGCAGTCGGAGCCGTGGCACTTCACGGTATTCACGGGCGCGGGCTTGGTTCGGCTGGCCGAATTCCAGGCCGATTTGTACGAGCAAACGGCGGGACCGGCCTTCAAAGCCGCCAAGCACGCCAACCTGCGCGCCAACCCGCCGCGGTGCTCGCACGTCATCGCCATTGCCATGAAGCGCACCGAGCGCCGCCTGCCCGAGGTAGAGGAAATTGAAGCCGTGGCCTGCGCCGTGCAAAACCTGCACCTCTCGGCCCACGCCTACGGCCTGGGCGGCTACTGGAGCAGCGGCGGCATCACGTACACCGACGAAGCCAAGGCTTTTTTCGGCCTCGAGGCCGACGACCGGCTGCTGGGCTTTTTTCAACTCGGCTACATTGAAGTGCCCTCCGCCCCCGGCAAGCGCGGTCCGGTGGCCGACAAAACGCGCTGGGTGAGCGAATAACGGGCTCAGCTGTGCGGTATGTTGGCTAACCCCTGTATTTTAAGGGCGTAACCGGGCCATGCCCACGCGGTACCCGACGCAACCACCGCCGAGCAAACGGTGTCCTACTACTGCTTTAATCTGAACTCCATGAAAAAAATCCTGTACAGCGCATTGCTCCTGTTGCCCGGCTTGGCCCAGGCTCAAACCGAAAACTTCGTGGTGAAAGGCACCGTGGGCGCCAAAGCCGGCGTCACAAAAGCCTACCTGGGCTACCCCGTTAACAAAGTCTGGACGACGGACTCGGCGGTGGTGAAAAATGGCCGTTTCGAGTTCAAGGGTACTGTGCCCGAGCCGGGGCGGGCTTCCCTCACCTTCAGCCACAAGGGCACTCCCTTGAAGAAATCGAAGGACGCTAGCAAGCAATTCTTCTACCTGGAAAAGGGAACGGTAACGGTGGCCACGCCCGATTCGGCTGCCAAAATTACCGTGCGCGGCACGCCGCTCAACGACGAAAACGCCAAGCTGAAGGCCGCGCTAAAGCCGCAGAGTGACCGGTACGAGGCCATTATCAAAGAATACCGGGCCCAGCCCGAGGCCACCCGCAAAGACGCGGCGTACCTCAAGCAGCTCGAAGCCAAGCTCGAACCCATCGAAGCGGAGCAGCAAAAAATTCGGTCCGAATACGTGAAGACGCACCCCGATACGCGTTTTAGCTTGTTCGTTTTGCAGGACGTGGGCGGTTCTGTGCCGGAAGTGGGGCCCTACGCCGCGCTGTTTCAAGGCCTGAGCGCCAACCTGCGGAGCACGCCGCGGGGCCAGCGCATCGACGAGCAAATCAAGCGCCTGCAAAAGGTGGCCATCGGCGCCGTGGCGCCGGATTTCACCCAGAATACCCCCGACAACGTGCCCGTGAAACTATCGAGCCTGCGCGGCAAGTACGTGCTGGTTGATTTCTGGGCCAGCTGGTGCGGCCCCTGCCGCCAGGAAAACCCGAACGTGGTGAAAGCCTACAACACGTACAGGGACAAGGGTTTCACGGTCCTCGGCGTGTCGCTGGACAAGGAAGGCGCCCGGGAGGCGTGGCTCCGCGCCATTGAGAAAGACGGCCTGACCTGGACGCACGTTTCGGACCTGAAATTCTGGAACAACGCCGTGGCGCAGGAATACGGCGTGCAGGCCATTCCGCAAAACTTCCTCATCGACCCCAGTGGCAAAATTGTGGCCGCCAACCTGCGGGGCGAAGACCTGCAAAGCACCCTCGACAAGCTCCTGAACAAGGTTAACTAACGCGGTTTCAGACTCGGTATTTACGCTGCCAATCCCGTTGCTCCGAAAGCGAAGCGGCGCGGGTTGGCGGCTTTTTACTGCCGGTAACTGTTCGCGGGCCGGTGGATACTGCTGTCATTCGGATTTGAGGAGTTCAGGCCTTTCCCAAGCGCGCCAACCGGGCCAAAACCTGCGCTCATGCCCGAATTTCAGGCCACTTTTGGAGGAATTTCTACGCTTCACCAAGCCGCTTGCTCTATGCTTTCCCTCTTGGGCCTGCACCACGTTGCCCTTATTTGTTCCGATTACACGGTTTCGAAACGGTTCTACACCGAAGTGCTGGGGCTGCAGGTGCTGAGCGAAACCTACCGCGCCGAGCGGGATTCCTACAAGCTGGACCTAGCCGTGAACGGGCAGTACGTGCTGGAGCTGTTTTCCTTTCCCAACCCGCCCCCGCGCCCCAGCTGGCCCGAGGCCGCCGGCCTGCGCCACCTCGCCTTCGCCGTGGCCGATTTGCCGGCCGCTGTAGCCTGGCTGACGCAGCACGATGTGGCCTGCGAGCCCATCCGCACCGATGAGCTGACGGGCCGGCAGTTCACCTTTTTTTCTGACCCCGACGGGCTGCCGCTGGAGTTTTACGCCGTCTGAGCCTGCTTGCGGCGGGCGGACAACCAGCCTGCAACTGGCCGACTTGCTCAGCGCCAACGAATGATTTGAACAGGATGGGCGGCCACTGCGTAAGCCGGAGCTTATTAATGAGAAGCTATGCCCCTGTTTCTGGCCGAACCCGTTACCCCGTTTGATTGGCAGCGCCTGCTGTGGACCGGCGAACAAACGCCGCTGTATGCCCTGGAGGTGGTGGCGCGGTGCATTGCCACGTACCTCATGCTGCTGGCCGCTCTGCGCATCACCGGGCGGCGCAGCGTGAAGCAGCTGTCGTTGTTTGAGCTCAGCATCGTTATCGGGTTGGGCTCGATTGCGGGCGACACCATGTTTTACCCCGAAGTACCACTCAGCCATGCCGTTATCGTGTTTGGCGTGGTGATGGGCCTGTACTGGTTGTTCAACTACTTCACCGAGGTATCGCCCAAATTCAGCGACTGGATGGAGGGCAAAGACGTGCTGCTCCTCCAAAAAGGCCAACTGCACTGGGACAATTTCAACCAGCAAAACCTCACCCAAAAGGAGCTGTTTGGCGAGCTGCGCCAGCAGCAGGTTGAGCACCTGGGCCAGCTAAAAGCCGTGTACAGCGAAGCCACCGGCGACCTGAGCCTGTTTTTTTACGAAGATGCCGACGTGTGTCCCGGCCTGTCCATCATCCCCGAAGAACTGGCCCGCGCCTCCGAAAGCATTGCCTCGGCCGGTGCCCATGCCTGCACCACCTGCGGCCATGTGCAGGACTTGCAGCCCATGCCCGCCTTCGCCTGCCCCATCTGCCGCCAAAAGTGCTGGCTGCCGGCCAGCACGGCGCGGCGCATCACGTAGCCGCCGGCCTCAGCCCCGCGCTAGCCAGTAGCCGGCGCCGGCCACCAGCACCCCTACCGCCACGCTGCCGCCCGCGTACAGCGCGGCCAAGCCCACATGGCCCGCGCGCAGCAAACCCACATTTTCCAGCGCAAACGCTGAGAACGTAGTAAAGCCCCCGCACACGCCCGTGATGAGCAGCAGCCGCCACGCCTGGCCTAATTCATGTCGTTCTAGCAGGCCCAGAAACAGGCCCGCCAGCAGGCAGCCCAGCGCGTTCACGGCGCCCGTGCCCACGGGCCAGGCCAGCGGCCAGCGGCCCTGCACGTATTGCTGCATCAAGTAGCGCGCGATAGCACCCAAGCCTCCGCCCGCGCCGATAAGAAGCCAGGAATAATTCATAGCGGCAAACTTACGCGCCCCAGCGGCGCGGCCTTTTTTAGGCGGCCAAGCTTTGACAGAACTCACTCGGGGATGCCGCAGTACCGCACCCCACCCGCAACCACAAGGCCGGCTGGTCGGTTAAACAACCCGCGCCGCCTTGTCGCGGCCCTCAACTCCTACTTCCTTTTCCGCCATTCCATGCAAACCCGACCACTCGGCCGCTCCGGCCTTTCCATTTCGCCCCTCATGCTGGGCGGCAACGTCTTCGGCTGGACCATCGACGAAGCCACTTCTTTTGCTGTGCTCGATGCCTTTGTGGCCGGCGGCGGCAATGCCATTGATACCGCCGATGGCTACTCGGTGTGGGTGCCCGGCCACGTGGGCGGCGAATCCGAAACCATCATCGGCAAGTGGCTGCAGCGGCGCGGCCGGCGCGACGATGTCGTCATCGCCACCAAAGTGGGCTGGGAAGTGAACCCCGATAACAAAGGCCTGAAAAAGGACTACATCCTGCGCGCCGTGGAAGGCTCGCTCAAGCGCCTGCAGACCGATTACATCGACCTCTACCAATCGCACAAAGACGACCCCACCACGCCCGTAGAGGAAACGCTGGAAGCCTACGCGCAACTCGTGAAAGCAGGAAAAGTGCGCGTCATCGGCGCATCCAACTTCACAAAGGAGCGCCTGAGCGAGTCTTTGGCCGCCAGCAAGCAGCACGGTTTCCCGCGCTACGAAACCCTGCAAAACCTCTACAACCTGTACGACCGGGAAGATTTTGAACAGAACCTGGCCCCGCTCCTGCTGCAGGAAAACATCGGTGCCATTCCGTATTACGGGCTGGCGGCCGGCTTCCTCACCGGCAAGTACCGCACCGAGGCCGACCTGCAAAAAAGCCCGCGCGGCGGCGGCGTCGGCCAGAAATACCTCAACGAAAAAGGCCTTGCCCTGCTCACCGCCATCGACGCTGTGGCCGACCGCCAGCAGGCCACGCCCGCCCAAGTCGCATTGGCGTGGCTGATGCAGGCGCCCAGCGTGACGGCGCCCATCGCCAGCGCCACCAGCGTGGGCCAGGTCACGGAGCTGCTCGAAGCCACGGAATTGCGCCTCAGCGCCGAGGACTTGGCAACGCTGGAGAAAGCGCAGCCGATAAGCGCGAATTAAAAGCCCTCCTTCAAGCAACCAGTCCGTCCTGCTACGCTTGCCGAAGCATTTCTACCGCGGCCGGCTGCAAACCCAAGCTCCTGTCATGCTGACGGAGGAAGCATTTTATCGCGGCAGAACAAATCGTCCAAACGTGCTAAGATGCTTCCTCCGTCAGTATGATAAAAGGAATGGAAGATGAGCTTTGCCTGCGCTCTGCAGGACAGCATTTCTGCTTCTACTGAACAAACCGTGCCTTACTTCTTGGTCACGTCCGCAAACTCATAAGTCCGAGTTACTTCCAAAGGCTTGCCATCGGCTTCGGCGTAGGGATACACGAAGTAGTTGAGCGGCGCCGCGGTTTGCTTGGGGGCAAGTTCCAAGTCACGGCCGCGAGTGAATTCCACGCGGTTTTCGTCGTGGGCACCGAAGAAGTAGTTGCGCTTGTCCGGGTTCTTCGCTGCTTCGGAAGCATCCACCGGCACCCAACCGGTTTCCGTGGTGTAGAATTCGGCCCAGCAGTGGTAGCCTTTGATTTCGCCCTTGCCGCGCTCGGTGGGCAGCGGCAGCCCGATGCTGAACCGCGCCGGAATACCCACCGACCGGCAATACCCGATGACGATGGCGTGAAAATCGGTGCAATTGCCGCGGCGGGCGTCGCAGGCGTAATAAATGTCGCCGCGGCCCCAGCCCTGGCCGGTTTTATCGTAGGTCACGGTGCTCACTACGTGTTCGTAGATAGCGCGGGCCTTGTCGAGGTCGGTTTTGGCGTTGGCCTTGGTTACTACTTCTTGGGCCTGCTGCTTGATTTTGGCGTCGAGCGGCACGAGGCGGTCGGGCGCGAGCCAGCGGGCCATGTTTGGGTCGGCCTTTTCTTTTTTGCTAGGCTTGGTTGGGGAGGTGCCGTTAGCACTCAGGTTCAGGTGTTCGCGGCGGGTGATGGTGGCCGTCAGCTTCACCACCAGCGGAGCCGTGGGCGCGGCCGCTAGCCGGAAATGCAGCATTTGGTTGCCGTATGTGCCTTTTTCAATCTTGTAGGGCACGGGCGACTCAATTTTGAGGTCACGCACCTCCTGGTTGGCGTCGGGATGGGGCACGGGCAGCCAAAAATCCACGGCTTTGGTGCCGGTAGGCGCTACGGGCACGGTAGCGGTGCTGGTGAGCACAAAGGTGCGGCTGCGCTTGGCCGGGGCAACCGGCTTGTGTTCGGAAGCACTAAAGCTGGCAAGTAGTCCACAAGCACCCAGCAGCCCAGCCCAAACGGCCGAGCGGTTCAATAAAGACGTATTCACAACAACGGACACTAAAACGCTGCTGGCGGGCGTCGGCAATGCTGGTTTGGAGCTTAAGTAGTGCTCCAAATCAACGACCAAGGCGCGGGGCCCCGCTCGTTGACGCGACGCCGCAAGGGCGCCCGCCAGTCAGGGCCAACCAGACCCCAGCAGTACCCAAAGGTACGACCTGCCGCGCGGTGGCTATTTTCGCCGCCTATACTCGTCCTGTCCATGAAAACTACTGGTCCTCCAGTTCTTGCCCTCGCCTCGTTTCCGCAAGCGCAGGCGGCGCAGCCCTATTACTGCGAGCGGCTGGAAACCCACGTGGTCCGGTTTCCGCACGTGAACGTGCCCCATGCCCATGATTTTTATTTGCTGCTCTACATCAGCGAAGGCACGGGCACGCACACCGTGGACTTGGTAACTTACGAATTGCGGCCAGGCAGCCTGTTTTTCCTGGCACCGGGCCAGGTGCACCACTGGCAATTGGGGGCCGATGTGCGCGGATTCGTGGTTTTTTTTGATACCGATTTCTACCTGTTTCGCTATCCGGGGAACGGCCTCTACGGCTACCCGTTTTTCAACAGTTCCCACTCGCCGGCTCTACAACTGGCGCCCAACGAATGCGAGTTCCGGCCCTTATTCGAGCAGTTGTTCCAAGAATACGCCGAGCCGCAGGCCAACCAAGCCGAAGTATTCTGCACCTATCTGCACCTGTGCCTGGAACTGGCCACCCGCCACTACCCCGCCCTGCCCGCTGCCGAATCCAACCCCGCCCAGCAGCAAATCCGCCAGTTGGGCGCCCTGCTCAACCAGCACTACCGCACCAAACGCAGCGTGCGCGACTACGCCGACTTGCTGCATCTCAGCGCCAACCACCTCAATGCGCTGTGCCGCCGCGTGCTTAATAAAACAGCCAGCGCCCTCATTCACGAACGGGTGATTGTGGAAGCGCAACGCCTGCTCAGCCACTCGGCGCTGGGCGTGGCGCAAGTAGCCTACGAGCTTGGTTTTGAAGACGCTTCGTACTTCGTGCGCTACTTCCGCAAGTACGCCGGCACCACGCCCGAAGCGTTTCGGCAGCAGCGTTGATTTGTGCTGTAAGTGCCTGAAAGGAGGCTGCGCGGGCGGGCAAGGAGGTCGGTAATTTTGTATCAGAAAACAGCTGCGCCCCACGCTGGTATACTACCAGCCATTTGTCCGTATAGGCTGTTATCACTTCTCCCGTCCCTTTCCTCATGGAAGCTCCCCTCGAATCTTCTTCCCTGGCTTTGTTGGCGTTGCGCTGCCCGCGCTGCCACCAAGGCAAGCTCTTCAGCCACTCCGCGCTCAACATCAGCAAGTTTGCGCGCATGCCGGCGCAGTGCCCCGTGTGCGGGCAGTCGTTTGAGCCCGAACCAGGCTTTTATTTCGGCTCGATGTACATCACCTTCGCCTTCAACGTGGCCACCATGTTTGCCGTGGGCATCCCGCTGTACTTCCTCTTCGGCGACCCCGACACCTGGGTCTACGTGGTGACGGTGACCGTGGTAGCGCTGCTCCTCACGCCGCTCATCCTTCGGTATTCCCGCGCCATCATGCTCTATCTTTTCGGCGGGGCGCGCTACGATGCCGACTGGCACAAACACCGCCACGCCACCACTGGCAGTAACGATTTTTAAGGACGAAAACAAAAAAGCCCCGGCTGCTCAAATTGCAGCCGGGGCTTTTTCGTTTTGAGTTAACGCAGACTTAGCGCAGCACCTGCGCCCGCCACACGTTGTTGTTAGGGTTAGCGTCGGGCAAGAGCTTGCTGGCGTTCAGGCGCACGAGCGTGAGCGGCGTGGTGGAGTTGTAGCGGAACGTCCAGGTGCCGCCGCGCTGCCAGATTTCCACGGGCAGCTTTACGCGGCTGGTTTTGCCGTTGGTTTCGGTCACTTGGGCCGTGACGGGCATGGCGGCCTGGCCCCGGTTTTCGATGGTGATGAGCGCGCCTTGTGCGGGGTCTTGGTTCACATATGCCACAGTGGTCACGGCCTGGTCTAGGGTCCAGTTGTTGTACACCCACTCGCGCCAGAACCAAGTCAGGTCTTCGCCGCTGGCTTCGTGCATGGTCCGGAAAAAGTCTTTGGGCTGCGGGTGCTTGAAGGCCCAGCGCTTAATGTAGGTCCGGAAAGCGTAGTCGAACCGCTCGGGGCCCAGCACCTCTTCGCGCAGCAAAAACAAGCCGTAGCCCATTTTGCTGTAGGCCGCAAAGCCCAGGTTGCGGGCCTGCGTCACGTCGGGCACGGTGTAGGGCGGGTCCACGGCGGGGTTGGCAATGGCCTGGGCCAGGCCCTGCGCCAGCCGCACGGTGTCGTTCAAGGACTTGTACTCGCCGTTATTGAAGGCATTGGTCGAGAGAATGTTGATGAAAGTATTAAAGCCTTCGTCCATCCACGGATACTTGCGCTCGTTCGAGCCCACAATCATTGGAAACCAGTTGTGGCCAAACTCATGGTCCGTCACGCCCCACAGGTCTTCTTTGCGGGCTTTGGCGCCGCAGAATACGATGCCGGGGTACTCCATGCCGCCCACCACGCCGGCCACGTTGGTGGCCGCGGGGTAGGTGTATTCGTACCACTGCTTCGAGTTGTATTCGATGCTCTTTTTCACGTATTCCGTCGAACGGTTCCAGGCTGTATCCTGCGCCGATTCCGTCGGGTACAGCGACATGGCGATGGACTTTCGGCCGCTGGGCAGGTTCATTTTAGCGGCATCCCAGATAAAGGCGGCCGAGGCAGCCCAGGCCACGTCGCGGGCCTGCTGGCAGCGGAAGTGCCAGGTCAGGCGGCCGTTTTTGCCGGCCGGGCGGGAGTTGGCTTGCGTCACCTCGTCGGCCGAGCGCACCAGCACGGTTTTGTCGGAGCCCGCGGCCTGGACCAGTCGCTTCTGCTGGGTAGCGGTTAGCACTTCGGCCGGGTTCACCAGCTCGCCCGAGCCGCCCACGATGAAGTTGGCGGGCACGTTGATGGTGTAGTCGTAGTTGCCGTACTCGAGGTAAAACTCGGCCGACAGGTAGGGCAGCGTGTTCCAGCCTTCCACGTCGTCGTACACCGCCATGCGCGGGTACCACTGCGCTACTTCAAAGATTTCGCCGTTTTTGGTTTTGAGGCGGCCCAGGCGGTCGGCGCCGTACTCGGGAATGTTGAAGCCGTAGCTGATGCGGATACCAAGCTTGTCGCCTTTGGGCCGCAAGTCTTCGGGCAACAGGATTTGCATGCGCGTGTCGTACACGCGGTAGTTGGCTTTCAGCTTTTTACCGTGGAAGTCAATGGTTACGGTTTGCAGCGAGTCGCCACCCCGAAACCCGCGTGCGGCATTGCCAAAGCGCCCACCAGCCACCGGCGTGGCCGCCGCCCCGCGCGAGTCGTTGCGGAACAGGTTTTGGTCGAGCTGCAGCCACACGAACGGCAGGCGGTCGGGGCTGTTGTTGGTGTAGGTGATGTCGACGGTGGCCGTCACACGGGCCGTTTTGTCGTCGAGGCTGGCGTTGATTTTATAGTCAGCCGCATTTTGCCAGTAGGCGGCGCCGGGCTGGCCGCCAGCCGTGCGCGTAGGCGTGGCCAGCTGCTCGATGAACGACGGGTTGAACAGCGTGCGGGCATCGTAGGCTGGGCCGGTGGGCACTTGCTGCGCCCAAGCCGCGCCGGCCGTAGAGAGCAGGGCCGCGCCCAGCAGCAAGCCGGGGAGGAAAGGTATTTTCATGAAAAACAATAAGTGAAACAAAAACACAGAAATAGCAAAAAGCCTATTTCTTCGGCCAAAGGTAATAGCGGCACCGGCCCGCTACCCCAGCCGCGCCCGCACCATTTCCATCAGCCCGTTGAGGTCCGCTGAATCCATTTCCTCGGCCCGAATAAACGGCTGCAGCTCGCCCGATTCCAGTACGGCAAAAGCGGCCGGCAGCCGGTGTTGCTGCCATTGCGAATGGTCGCGCACAAATTCGTCGCGGTGCAGGAATTCAACTGGCACGGGCAGCTGCTGCACAAAGGCTTTCCACTCCGGCCGCATGGAAGTAGCGCCATACGTGACAGCGCACAGCGAGCACGGATACGTGGCCGGCGAGAGGATTTTGTGGAATGCGTCTTTTAGTCCCGGCAACAGGCCGCCATCGGCGTTGTACACAAAAAGCAGGCGTTGGGGCATGAATTGGGCTCTTGTTGGTGGTGAAGCGCGACCACCTTGCGCGTACTTCGCTTGCGCCGTAATGGCGATGAAAAAGCCGGGGCAAGATAGGCGCGTCCTTCCCATCGGTCACAAAAATTCCCGTGAACGTCGCTTTTGCCTGAACGCGGCGGCATCTTTGTACATATGTCTGCTCCTGCTGCCCCCCTGCCCTACCTCGTCTTCGACTTTGATTCGACCTTCACGCAAGTGGAAGGCCTCGATGAGCTGGCCGACATTGCCCTGCAAGGCCACCCCGACCAGGCCACGGTGGTCGCTCAAATTCGGGCCCTCACGGACCAAGGCATGGCCGGCGAAATTGGCTTTCAGGAGTCCTTGAGTAAGCGGCTGGCGCTGCTGGGCGCCAACGAAAAGCACCTGGCGCCGCTGGTGGCCCGCCTGCAAACCAAGGTGAGCGAGAGCATCCGCCGCAACGGCGACTTCTTCCGCCGCTTCGCCGACCGGATTTATGTGGTGAGCAGCGGATTCCGGGAGTTTATCGAGCCCGTGGTGGCCGAGTTCGGCATCGCGCCCGGCCACGTGCTGGCCAACACCTTCACCTTTGACGAGGCGGGCAACATCACCGGCTGCGACCCGGCCAACGTGCTGAGCCGCGACGGCGGAAAAATCCGCCAGCTCGTGCTGCTCGATTTGGACGGACCCGTCTATGTACTCGGCGACGGGTATACCGACTACCAAATCCGCGAGGCCGGACTGGCCCACCGCTTTTACGCTTACACCGAGAATGTTAGCCGCCCCACAGTGGTGGCCCAAGCCGACGAAGTTCTCCCAACCTTCGACGAGTTTTTGTACCAACTAAAACTTCCCATGACTCTTTCGTACCCCAAAAACCGCATTAAGGTCCTCCTGCTTGAAAACCCCGATGCCCGCGCCAAAGAGTTATTCAGCGCCGAAGGCTACCAAGTAGAAACCGTGCCCGGCGGCTTGGACGAAGATGAGCTGATTCAGCGAATTGAGGGCGTGAGCATCCTCGGCATCCGCAGCAAAACGCAGGTGACGGAGCGGGTACTCGAAGCAGCCAACCGGCTGATTGCCATCGGCGCGTTTTGCATCGGCACCAACCAAATTGAGCTGGCCGAGGCCATGAAGCGCGGTGTGGCCGTGTTCAACGCCCCATTTAGCAACACCCGCTCGGTAGTGGAGCTGGCCCTGGGCGAAATCATTGTGCTGGCCCGCCGCATCCCCGAAAAGAACCCCAAAATGCACGCTGGCGAGTGGGACAAGTCGGCCAACGGCTCGTTCGAGATTCGCGGCAAAACGCTGGGCATTGTGGGCTACGGCAACATCGGCTCGCAGCTGTCGGTGGTAGCTGAGGCCGTGGGGATGAAAGTGGTTTATTTCGACATCGCTGAAAAGCTCCAGCTTGGCAACGCCGTGAAATGCCGCACGCTGGAAGAACTGCTGGCCGTAGCAGATGTAGTAACGCTGCACATCGACGGGCGCCCCGCCAATGAGAACTTCATCGGCGCCCCGGAATTTGCCCAGATGAAGCCCGGCGCGCTGTTCCTCAACAACGCCCGCGGCCACGTCGTGGACGTGCCGGCCCTAGCCGCCGCCCTGCGCTCCGGTCACCTCGGCGGCGCAGCCGTGGATGTATTCCCCTACGAACCCAAAACCAACCACGAAAGCTTTGAAAACGAGCTTCGCGGCCTGCCCAACGTGCTGCTCACACCCCACATCGGCGGCAGCACGGCCGAGGCCCAGCGCAACATCGCCGAGTTTGTGCCCGAGCGCATCATGGCCTACATCAACACCGGCAACACCCAGCAGTCGGTCAACTTCCCCAACATCCAGCTGCC
This sequence comes from Hymenobacter jeongseonensis, assembly GCF_015694725.1. GTDB lineage: Bacteria > Bacteroidota > Bacteroidia > Cytophagales > Hymenobacteraceae > Hymenobacter > Hymenobacter jeongseonensis. Next base: position 57,504 of record NZ_JADQDQ010000005.1, read on the forward strand.
GGTGCAGCAGGCCCACCGCCTCATCCACATCCACGCCAACGTGCCCGGCGTGCTCGCCAAAATCAACAACGTGCTGGCCGCCCATCACGTCAACATCCTGGGTCAGTACCTGAAAACCAACGAGCTAATCGGCTACGTGATAACGGACATCAACCGCGAGTACGACCAGGAAGTAATCAAGGCGTTGCGTGAGGTAGAGCACACCATCAAGTTCCGGGTGCTGTATTAAGAATGTGTTGGGATTTAGAAAAATACCTCCCCTTTCAGAACGTCATGCTGAGCGGAGTCGAAGCATCTCTACCGCTTCGTACGGGACCGTTCAACGAAGCGGTAGAGATGCTTCGATTCCGCTCAGCATGACGCGAAATTAGAATCTAAACACGTTCTGAGGGCAGTTTTCCCTTAAGCTCTGGATGCGCGGGCGCCTACAGCCGGTCGCGTACCTGGCGCAGCAGGCGTTCCATTTCGTTGCGCACGGGCTGGTCGTCGGCCGGGTAGCCGTTGTTGAAGAACGTGACGGCCACCAGACGGCCGGTTTTGGTGCGCACGTAGCCGCAGAGGTTCACGGTATTGGTGAGCGTGCCGGTTTTGCCCCAAAACCAGGTACCGGTGGCATCGCGGTAGCGCTTGCGCAGGGTGCCCTGGCCGCCGCCGGCCGCTAGCACGTTCAGCAGGCGCGGCTCCTCTACTTCCTGGTGCAGCTTGAGCAACAGGGCCGTAAACGTGCGCGGCGTGACGAGGTTGAGGCGCGAAAGGCCCGAGCCATCCACCCACACGGGCTTGTCCGGCAGGGTGTTGAGGTGTTTGCGGAGCGCGACGCGGATGGCGCGGCTGGTGCTCAGCGAGTCGTGCCCGAGCGTGGTGCTGCACATCAGCAGCAGCTGCTCGGCCAGGAAATTGTCGCTCACGCGCAGCATGCGGCGGTAAAGCGAATCGACGGGCAGGCCGCGCAAGGTGCGCACTTCATCCGTTTTTCTGGGCCGCCATTGCGCCCCTACGATGGCCCGGCGCAGCGTGTCGCCCATCATGCGCAGCAGCAGCGTGCGGCTGGTGCTAAATGGCACTTCGTCAATCCATTTCTTAGTTGAGGGCAGGGTGTAGAAGCGGTTGGTGAGCGGGTCGCGGCGCACGTGGGTGTCGGGGTCGATGTCTGGCGACAGGAAGTTGGCCGGCGCAAGCTCTGTGAGCGGCGCAAACGAGCGGGGCAGCACTCGGACGCGCTGCGGCAAGGGCAGTCCCAGTTTCGCAGAGGCCCCGCCGGCGCGCTGGACCGGGCGCAATGGCGCGGCGGCGTAGAACCGCACGGTGTTGCCATAAATCGGGAAAGCGGTGCGCTCGGGCTGGAAATAGAAGGTGTAGTCGTCCCAGCTCCAGCTGGGGCCGTAGGCGGGTACGCTGGCAATGTCGCAGTAGGCCAGCATCTTCTCGGGCCGGGTGGCCAGGAACGTGTAGGCCCGGCGGCTGGGTACGTCGCCGTGCAGGAAAGTGGGGTCGCCGGTGCCCTGGAAAAACAGGGTGTCGCCCCGGGAGAAATAGCGCAGGCTGGGCAGCGAGTCGGGCAGCAGTTTCAGCCCCGCGTAGAAGCTGAACAGCTTCATGGTGCTGGCCGGGGTGAAATACCGGCTGTCGTTGTAGCCAAACAGGGTTTCGCCGGTGGCAGCGTCGGCCAGGCTAATGCCTACTTGGTGCTGGCGGAGCACGGCGGAGCTGTCCACCAGGTTTTGGAGCCACGGCAATTTCCCCGCCGGAATCACCACGGCCAGCGGTGTATCCGTGGATTGGGCGCAGGCTGGCAACTGGGTGGCGCCCAGCGCCAGCAACAACAGAAAGTAAATGGGACGTAGCACGAGACGAAATTACGCAGCTTATAAGCCCATCCGGGGACATTTCACGAAATAAAAAAGGGTGGCCGGCCGCATTCGGCTCTCCAAACCAAGCGGCCGGGCGGCGTCTATTCGGGATGTTCGATGTGGAGTACTTTGGCCTCGTCCAAATCGAGCTGGGCCTCCTGTTGGCGCAGCACTTCGTCCTCAAACACGTTGTGGCGGCGCATTTGAAACAGCTCGTCGCGCTGCACGCGCAGCACGTCCAGCAGCACGCGGTGGTATTGGTGCAGGGCCTCGCGCTGCGATTCGTCGCATTCTATCGACGCCAGGGTTTGGGCGGTGAGCTGCACCTCGCTTTCCATGCGCTGGTGCAAGCGGGCCACGAGCTTGTTGCCGCCCATTTCGGTAGCGTATTGCTGTTTCAGGTGCGCAATGGCCGCTTTGCGCAGCCGGAGCCGCACGCCGGCTTCCTGCTCTTCGGGCGGCACGGCTTCGTCTAGTTGGCTGAGCTTGGTGAAGCGGATTAGCGCCGGCAGCGTGAGCCCCTGGAAAACCAGCGTGACCAGAATGACGACGAAGGTGATGAAAAGTATCAGGTTGCGCTGCGGAAACGGCTGCCCGTTGGCCAGGAGCGGAATGGACAAGGCCGCAGCCAGCGACACCACGCCCCGCATGCCGGCCCAGCCCAGCACCAGCGGCCCCTGCCAGCCCGGGCTCGTCTCGTTGTTGCGAATGCGCGCACTCCACAAGCGCGGCAAAAAGGCCGCCGGGTATATCCAAAGCAGCCGAATCAGAATGACAATGACGCTGATAATAAGACCGTAGGAAATGGCCTGCTGCAACGAATAATCCCCCAGTCCTTCGACCGCAATGGGCAGCTGCAAGCCAATGAGAATGAAAACCAAACCGTTCAGTACGAAGCTGACGCTGGCCCACACGCCGGTGGCTTGCAGCCGGGTACTGGCATCGAACACGGAATGGGAGAAAAACGACAGCAGCAGGCCGCCACTCACCACCGCCAGCACGCCCGAAAAGTGGAACTCCTCGGCCACGAGGTACATCACGTAGGGTGCCATCAAGGTAAGCGCCGTGTTGATGCTGGGCGTGGTGGGCAGGTATTTGTGAATCGAGTAGAAGACATACGCCGTGCCCACGCCCACTACGATGCCCATGCTGCTCGTCAGCAGGAAACTGGTGGCGGCCTGCTGCCACACAAACGTGCCCGAGAGCACCGCGGCCAGCGCAAATCGAAACACAATCAAACTGGACGCGTCGTTGAGCAGGCTTTCGCCGCCCAGGATGGCCAGCACCCGTTTTGGCACTTTGATTCCCTTCAGGACGGAAGTGGCGGCCACGGCATCGGGTGGCGAGATGATGCCGCCCAGCAAGAACCCCAACGCCAGCGTGAACCCCGGAATCATGGCCTGCGCCACGTAGGCCACGATTACGGAAGTAAACAGCACCAGCCCAAAGGCCAGCAGTCCGATGGGCCGCTTCCAGCGCCAGAAGTCGCGCCACGAGGTATACCACGCCGCTTCGTAGAGCAAAGGCGGCAAGAATATCAAAAATATAAGGTCCGGCTCGATGGCGATGCGCGGCAATCCGGGCACGAAACCCAGCACCAACCCGCCCAGCACCAGGAAAATGGGGTACGATATCCGCAGCTTCTGCCCAAGCATGACCAGCAAAAAGACAGCAAAGAGCAGCCCGAGGATGAGAAGCAAGTTTTCGTGCAGCATGAGCCAACCAATTAAGCATGCAAAGTAAGAACGTCATGCTGAGCGAAGCCGAAGCATCTCTACCGGTGAAGTAATTAAAGCCGGCACAACGAAGCAGTAGAGATGCTTCGGCTTCGCTCAGCATGACGTTCTTAACCTACTCCCGTTGCGGCTTCTGAAGCTCAAAAGTTGCCTGGCCGCCCTACCCCACCTGCAACTTTTCCCGCATCCCAATTTCCGTTGCCGTACTTTTGACTCCCGTCATGCCCGAACGCTCCAATCCCCCCTCCGCGTCGGCAGCGAAATACATTTTCGTTACCGGCGGCGTCACTTCTTCACTCGGCAAAGGAATTATTTCCGCCTCGCTGGCCAAGCTTCTGCAAGCCCGCGGGTTCCGAGTCACCATCCAGAAGTTCGACCCCTACATCAACATCGACCCCGGTACGCTCAACCCGTACGAACACGGCGAGTGCTACGTGACCGACGACGGCGCCGAAACCGACCTCGACCTCGGCCACTACGAGCGGTTCCTCAATACGCCGACCTCGCAGGCCAACAACGTGACCACGGGCCGCATCTACGACACCGTGATTCGGCGCGAGCGCGAAGGCGCTTTCCTCGGCAAAACGGTGCAGGTAGTGCCCCACATCACCGACGAAATCAAGCGGCGCATGTTGTTGCTAGGCCAAAACGGCCAGTTCGACGTGGTTATCACCGAAATCGGCGGCTGCATCGGCGACATCGAGAGCCTGCCCTTTGTGGAGGCCGTGCGCCAGCTCCGCTGGGAGCTGGCCGATTCCGATTCGCTGGTAATACACCTCACGCTGCTGCCTTATTTGAAGGCCGCCGGCGAATTGAAGACCAAGCCCACCCAGCACTCGGTGCGCGACCTGCGCGAAGCCGGCCTGCAGCCCGACATTCTGGTGTGCCGCTCCGAGCACCCGATTCCGGCCGAGATGCGCCGCAAAATCGCGCTGTTCTGCAACGTCAAAATCAACTCCGTTATCGAGTCGCTCGACGCCGACAGTATCTATTCGGTGCCGCTGCTCATGCGCAAGGAAGGCCTCGACGAGCGGGTTATCAAGCGCCTGAAACTAACCGGCGGCACCCCGCAGCCCGACTTGGAGGCCTGGAAAGACTTCCTCGGCAAGCTAAAAAACCCCACCGAGGAAGTGACCATTGCCTTGGTAGGCAAGTACGTGGAGCTGCCAGACGCTTACAAATCCATCAACGAATCCTTCGTGCACGCCGGCGCCCAAAACGAGTGCAAGGTCACGCTGCGCAGCATTCAATCGGAGCACATCACGGCCGAAAACGTGGCCAGCCTGCTGCACGGCTGCGACGGCGTGCTGGTAGCGCCCGGCTTCGGCGAGCGCGGCTTTGAAGGCAAAATCAACGCCGTGCGCTACGTGCGGGAAAACAACATTCCGTTCTTCGGCATCTGCCTGGGCATGCAAGTGGCCGTGGTGGAATTTGCCCGGCACGTGCTGGCGCTGCCCAATGCCAACTCCACGGAAATGGACGCCCTCACGCCCAACCCCGTGATTGCCATGATGGAGGAGCAGAAAAACATCACCATGAAAGGCGGCACCATGCGCCTCGGCGCCTACGCCTGCGACCTGCGCCGCGGCTCGAAAGCGGCCAAAGCTTACGGCCGCAACCACATCAGCGAGCGCCACCGCCACCGCTACGAGTTCAACAACCAGTTCTTGGCCCAATTTGAGGAAGCAGGCATGCAGATGACCGGCACCAACCCCGATACGGGCTTGGTGGAAGTCATTGAACTCCCAAATCATCCGTGGTTTGTGGCCGGCCAGTTTCACCCCGAGCTGAAAAGCACGGTGGAGCAGCCGCACCCCCTGTTTACGCGGTTTGTGCGGGCGGCTATTCAGTACCGCAAGGGCTAGATAAGCCCGTAGCGCGAAGCCCCGCTTCGTGCTACTCCCTACACCGTACCTTTGCGTCTTAAAGCATCAGTAATTTTCTAATGGACAAAAATTCAGCAACCGGCCTTTTCCTTATTTCGGCCTTGCTTCTCGTGTACCTCTTCTTTTTCAGCCCGAAAAAGGAAGATGTGAAGGCCCCCGGTAAAACGCCACCGCCCACCGCTGCCACCGCGCCGGCAACTACTCCCGCTGCCGCGCCGGCCTTTGCCCCCGAGGCCGCGCTCGACACCACTGCTGCGGTGGCTAAGGACGTGGCCATTGCCAACGAAAACATCACCGTCACTTTTTCGACCCGTGGCGGCCGCGTGGCCGCCGTACGCCTGAAGAAATACAAGACTTTTGGTGGCCAGCCGCTCGACTTGTTCGATGCAAAAAGTGCCCGCATGGACACTCGTTTCCGCACTCTCGATGGCAAGACCATTAAGTTCTCAGATTTGGTGTTCCAGTCTGCCACATCGCAAGGCGCCAACGGCGCTTCGGTTATCACGTTCACGGCGCCCGTGGCCGGCGGCAGCGTGGTGCAAACCTACACCCTGCCTCAAGACAGCTACGAGTTGAGCTACAACCTGCGCCTGAACGGCCTGGAGCGCTCCGTGGCGCAGGAGCCGCTGGTGTTCACCTTCGTGGATAAAGTGCGCCAGACCGAGCAGGACTTGCAGCAAAACCGCAACCACACCACCATCAACCACTACCTGGCCACCGGCGACCAGGGCTCCTTGGCCGAAGCCAGTGAAAACCCGGAGGAGTTCAAAGCCAACGGGCCGGTGAAATGGGCTGCGCACAAGCACGACTTCTTCGTAGCCGGCCTCATCGCCGACCAGCAGCCCTTCGCCGGTGGTGCGTTCAACTCGACGGTGAACCTGGCGGATTCTTCGACCATCAAAACCTTGAGCACGACCCTCACCCTGCCGGTGAATGAAGTGGTGCAGGGCCGCGGCCAGTACCGCTTCTTCTTTGGGCCGAACTCTTTCAACTTGCTGAAGGAAGTAGCGCCGGAATTTGACCGCAACGTGTACCTGGGCTGGGGCTTATTCCGCTGGGTAAACCGCTTTGTGGTGCTGCCCGTGTTTCACTTCCTGGAGCAGTATATTACGTCCTACGGTCTGATTATCGCACTGTTGGTGTTGTTGATTAAGCTCGTCACCTGGCCCCTCACTTACAAAACCTACGAGAGCCAGGCCCGCATGAAAGTGCTGAAGCCGGAAATCGACGAGCTGAAAGCCAAGTACGGCGACGATGCAACCAAGGTGCAGCAGGAAACCATGAAGCTCTACCAGACCTTCGGCGTTTCGCCCCTGAGCGGCTGCGTGCCTACGTTGCTCACGCTGCCCATTTTGTTTGCCATGTTCCAGTTCTTCCCCAACGCCATTGAGCTGCGGCAGGAAAGCTTCCTGTGGGCCAAGGACTTGAGCAGCTACGACGTATTTCTGAAGCTGCCCTTCTACGTGAAATGGTACGGCGACCACGTGTCGATGTTCACGCTGCTGATGACTGCTTCTACCCTGCTCATGACCTGGCAGAGCAACCAGACCAACACGGCCATGCAGGGCCCGATGAAAACGTACAGCTACCTGATGCCCATTATCTTCCTGTTCGTGCTGAACAGTTTTGCGGCCGGCCTCACATGGTACTACTTCGTGTCGAACGTCATCACCTTCGGCCAGCAGGCCCTGACTAAGGCCTTTGTGGACGACACCAAAATCCGCGCGCAGCTCGACGCCAACAAAATCAAAAACAAGGACAAGAAGCCCAGCGGCATTCAGGGCCGCATTGCCGAAGCCATGAAAGCCGCGCAGGAGCGCGAGGCTCAGGCCAAGAAAAAGCAGTCCTAAGCTTCAACTCAGCCCGCCTGAGTGTACCGGCAGAACGAAACCTTAGCACGGTTTTCGTTCTGCCGGTTTTTTGTTGGTCTATTTGCGGGCCGTCCGTTTAGTAAGTTGACCTTTACCGCTTCCGTGCCATGCGCTATTACCCTGCTCTGCTCCTCTGGCTTGCCTTCGGCCTTTTGCTGCCCGCCTGTGCCCCAAAGGCCACTCAGCAAGGCACGGCCAACAATCTGAGTCCAAAGCCATCCGAAGCAGGCCGTCGGGATGAGTTCCAAGCAAGTCAGGAGGCCGGCCCGGTCCTCACGTTCGAGCGCACGCCTTGTTTCGGTACCTGCCCGGGCTACGTTATGCACGTGTATGCCGATGGCCGCGTGGCCTACGAAGGCCGCCGCGCCGTGCCCCTGATGGGCAAAAAGGAGCTGCGACTCCCCGCCGCCACCGTGGCGGAGATGCTGCGCAACGCCCAGGAAGCCAACTTTGACCAGTTCAAAGACCGGTATTCTGAAAACACCAGCGACTTGCCCAGCACCATCGTCGGCATTCGCCAGCCCAATGGCCAACTCAAAACGGTGGTAGTGGAAGAAGGCGCGCCCGAAACTGTGAACAGGTTCTTCACCTACCTCGGCCACCAGTTCGACCAGTTGGCCCAATTACACGGCGTAGACAGATAGGTCGAAGGCCAGCGCATTGGCCTTCCCGCACGCCAAAGCTGATTGCCCGCCGGCTCTCCTACTTAAGCTTGAAAACCGCCCGGAAGGCTTTCAGGGCGGCGGGATGATAAATGGTGGCGTGGGTTTCCTGCGGCATGGGCTCGTAGTGGCAGGTTATGGTGCGTGGCGTTTTACCTTCCAGAACTTTTGTGAGTTGGCGGGTGGCAGCAAGGTCGCCTTGGCTACTGGTGGCCAGATACACTTGCTTGGGTTGTCCGGCTTGGGCCCTAAGCAGGGCACTGGCATTGGCTACCAGCTGCCCGTTGTTCCACCACAGGCTGGGGTCAAAGGCCAGGTAGCTATCAAATAAAGTGGGTTCCACCAGCAGCGTTTCAACGACAAACAACCCAGCCAATGACTCGCCCACAATGGCGGTTTCGGCGGTGGTGCGGTAGCGGCGCTTCACCTCGGGCATCAACTCTTCGCGGATGAACTGCCGGTAGGCCGCCGAGCCGCCCACGCGGGGCGCTATTTTCTGGTCTTTCTCGTTGGTGGTCGGCCCCGTTAAATCGCGCCGCCGCTGGGTATTCTCAATGCCAACCAGCACAAACGGGCGCATAGTGCCGTTGCCCACCAACACCTGCACTAAGCCCGCAACATGCAAAAAATCCTCTTTCACGCCGCCATCCGGCATGTAGAGCACGGGCAGCCGTAACGTGGCCGAATCGGTGTAAGCTTGCGGCAGGTACACATTGACCCGGCGGTTCTCGCCCAACACTTTGGACTGTAGCGTGAACGTCTGGCCGATGACCAGCGGGTCCGATTTAGCCGCCGCCCCCAACGATTGTGCTTGCACCCCAAGAAGAGGACACAACGCAATTAAAAAGACAAGAGCGGCAGCTTGAAAAAAACGCATGTGATTAGGCTTAAACCGACAAGCAAATTGGCACCAAAACTTCAGCCTCCTTACACCGCAGATTTCGCCGCTACTGCTTATACACCCGCTCCAGTAGCAGCTGGTTCATGGGGTTGGGCGTGAGGCCGCGCACGTTATTCTGCGTCAGCCGCACCACTTCGTCGTAATAGAGACTGATTACCGGGCATTCTTCCACCACAATGCGGTCCATCGCTTGGTAGAGAGCCGTGCGTTTGGCTAGGTCCTGCGTGCGCCGGGCTTCGTCGTACAGCTTGTCGTAGGCCGCACTTTTGAAGTGGGTTTTGTCGGGGCCGGCGGGGCTGAAATTGGGGCTGTAGAATAGCGCCAGGTAGTTTTCCGCATCGGGGTAGTCGCCCAGCCAGCTTTTGGAGAAGAAGGCCACCTTGCCATTGTCTACCAAGTCCTGCTGCGCCGCCGATTGGTTGATATCAATCTGCACCTGCACGCCCACGTTGGCCCACTGCTTCTGCAAATACTCGCTGATTTCCTTGCGCTCCAGCACCGTGCTCAGGCGCAGGCGCAAGGGCCGCTGCGGGCCGTAGCCCGCCGCCCGCAGCAGCTGCCGGGCCTTCTGGGGCTGGAACGTGTAGCCGGGCACTTTCTCCTGCGAGAACGAAGGCAGCGCGGCCGGCACAAAGCCCGAGGTGCCCGCCTGCCCCACCCGGTTCAGGATGTAGGTGAGCATTTCCGGCTTGTTGAGGGCATAATTCAGGGCCTGGCGCACCCGCTTGTCGCGCAGCGCCCGGCCTTGGGCCGCCTGTTCGCCCGTGAGTCCAGTTGAGTCCAGCTGAAAACCTAAATACTCCGTGTTCAGATACGGCACTTTCTCCACCCGAAACTTGCCCTTGAAATCCTCCCGAATGGTGCCGTCCGGGTACATAATCAAGTCGCGCGAACCGGCCCGGATGCCGGATAGGAAATCCAATTTGCCCTGCTGAAAGGTTAAGAATTCGGTTTTACGGTCCGGCAAGAAGCTGATGGCCACGGCATCGAGGTAGGGCAGCGCCCGGCCTTTGGCATCGCGCCGCCAGTAGGTTGGGTTGCGGTGGTAGAGCAGCACATTGCCTTCGTCCCATAGTTTGAACTGAAACGGGCCCGTGCCCACGGGGTGCTCCCGGAAGTCTTTGCCATACTTCTCCACCGCCTCGCGCGGTACCACGTAGGCATACGGCATGGTGAGAATGCCCAGAAACGGTATAAATGGCTCCTTGAGGTGAATGCGCAGTGTGGAATCATTGGCCGCCACAAAACACGTGTCGCTAATGCTGCCATCCGGATTTTCCAGCACCTTGCCCCGGAATATCCAGCCGCCAGAGCTGGCCGTAGCCGGGTCCAGAATGCGCTTGAAGGAATAAACAAAGTCGCGAGCGGTTACGAGTCGGCTCACTTTCATCGACAGCAAGTCGTCTTTCGCGGGCTTGCCAAACACATTGGGGTCGTCATGAAACGACACACCACTCTGCAGCACAAAGGTGTAGGTGCGGCCATCGGACGAAATTGAGTACCGCCGGGCCAGCGCTGGAACCGGCTGCAGGGTCGAATCCAACTCCAGCAGCCCGTTGTAGAGCTGCGATACGGCCCAGCTATTGGCTTGGTTGCGAGCGAAGGCGGGGTCGAGCGAGGTGAGGGCTTCGGGCTGGTTGTAGCGAAACACGCGGCGCTCGTCGGCGGCCGGGCGCGCGGCATCCTGGCAACCGGCCAACGCCAGCAGGGCCACCAAGGGCCTCAGCGGTTTAGGCAGCAGGCCCGCCAAACGTGCCAAAAAAGGGGGCATGCGAACAGGGAAAGAATGTATCTTTGTGCAATGCTACGGCAAAAGTTATTAGTTCTTAGTTGTCAGTCATTCGCTGCTACTTGTTAGCCCTTGGGCGTTAAGCCGCTCAGAAACCAACAAAAACACCGAACTCCTACCAACTGGCAACCGATAACGACCAACTGACATTTAGAGACTCATGGGAAAAATCATCGCGGTAGCCAATCAAAAAGGCGGGGTGGGCAAAACCACTACTTCCATCAACCTAGCGGCGTCCCTGGCCGCCCTGGACTACCGGACCCTGCTCGTCGACGCCGACCCCCAGGCCAACGCCACTTCGGGCGTGGGCTACGACCCCAAGGACATCCAGAACAGCATCTACGAATGCATGGTGGACGGCATCAATGCCCAGGATATCATCTTGCCCACCAACATTCTGCCCCACCTCGACCTTATGCCCTCCCACATCGACCTGGTGGGCGCCGAGGTGGAAATGATAAATTTGCCCAACCGCGAAGAAAAAATGAAGGAGGCCCTGCGCCCCCTCGCCGAGCAGTACGACTTCATTATCATCGACTGCTCGCCCTCGCTCGGCCTCATAACGGTCAATGCCCTAACGGCGGCGCACTCGGTCATCATTCCGGTGCAGTGCGAGTATTTTGCCCTCGAAGGCTTGGGCAAGCTCCTGAACACCATCAAAATCATTCAGAGCCGCCTCAACACGGAACTCGAAATCGAAGGCATCCTGCTCACGATGTACGACGTGCGCCTGCGCCTCTCCAACCAAGTGGTGGAGGAAGTCCGCATGCACTTCCAGCAGTTGGCTTTCGATACCATCATCCCTCGCAACGTGAAGCTGAGCGAGTCGCCTAGCTTCGGCATTCCCGTCATCCTGCACGACGCCGAAAGCAAAGGCTCCATCAGCTACCTGAACCTGGCCCGCGAAATTGTAGAGAAAAACAGCGTGGAAGCCACGGAGGAAACCGCTGAGGACGAGCGGATTTAGGTTCGATTACCCAAAAACACCAGGAATATTTGGCCCTGACTGAGCAGCCTCGATTTACGTGGCGCTCGGTTGGGGCTTTTTGTTAAAAATGAAGTGTGGACCACGTTTCCTAGACACATTGCAGGAACTGCAAAGCGTTTTAATTGCCGAGGTAATTTTCCCGGCTTGCCCTTCGCCCAACAATCCGTAATTTTGAAGTTCCGTATGCGCCGCACTTTCGGCCAACAGGACCTTGCCGAGATGACTCCAGAGAAGAACGAAGAGAAATTGCAAGCTGCTTTGGCTGCGGCCGCTTCAGTAAAACGCAAAGGCGGCCTGGGTCGCGGCCTGAACGCCCTGATTGAGGGCAGTTACGACAAGAAAGGCGAGCGGCCCGGCTCCAGCGACCGGCTGGTGTCGCACCCTGTCAACTCCGTGGGCTTCATTTCGGTGGAGCACATCGAAGCCAATCCGTACCAGCCCCGCACCCACTTCGACCAGGAAGCCCTGCAGGAACTGGCCAACAGCATCAAAATCCAGGGCATTATTCAGCCCGTGACCCTGCGCCAGCTCGGCACCAACGCCTACCAGTTGATTTCGGGCGAGCGCCGCCTGCAAGCTTCTAAACTGGCGGGCCTGGAGACCATTCCGGCCTACATCCGCAAGGCCGATGACCAGCAAATGCTGGAAATGGCCTTAATTGAGAACATTCAGCGCGAAAACCTGAATGCCATCGAAATCGCCCTCAGCTACCAGCGCCTGCTGAGCGAATGCAACCTGCGCCAGGAAGAATTGGGCGACCGGGTGGGCAAAAATCGCTCGACGGTGACCAACTACCTGCGCCTGCTCAAACTGCCGCCCGATGTGCAGATTGGCCTGCGCGATGCCGAAATCAGCATGGGCCACGCCCGCGCCCTCATCGGCATCGAAGACCCCAAGGCCCAAGTGGAGCTCTTCCGTAAGATTGTGGCCGAGGAACTGTCCGTGCGCCGGGTTGAGGAATTGGTACGCGGCGGTTTCGGCCGTCCAGCCGCTTCCAACGGAACTCCAGACAATGGTGCCGCGGCTGCTCCTGCCCACCAGGCAGTGCCCGCCGCCGAGTTGCGGCGCACCGAGCGCCACCTCACCGACCGGTTTGGCTCGCGCGTGCAGGTACGGCCCGGTCCCAAAGGCAGCGGCGAAATCAAAATCGCCTTCGATTCGGTAGAGGACATGCAGCGCATTCTGCACATTCTGCACCCCTCGTAAAAGCATTGCAGCCAACACGCGCTTACCAAGCATCAGGATAATAACACGCTAAACCTCGAACGTTTCCCGTTAGCAGGTTTGCTATGAAAAAATCGATTCACCATTTCCGGGCTTTATTGTTTTTGGCTGGCGTTTTCCTTGCCGGTTCCAACGCACGGGCGCAGGTTTTTGCACCGCCCCCGCCCACGGTGATTCAAGCCGATACCGCCGAGCGCCGCGATGTGGTGGTTTCGGCCGAAGAAAAACGCAGCAAAGCCGCGGCCGACTCGGCCAAACGCACCGAACGCATGTTTCGGGCCTTTGGCTACGAAGGCATCCGGCTGACCCGGCCCGGCAAAGCGGCGCTGTTATCTGCCATCCTGCCCGGCGCGGGGCAGATTTACAACCGGCGCTGGTGGAAATTGCCGTTGGTATATGGGGCGCTGGGTGGGGTCATTTACGGCGAAGTTTTTTACCAAAGCCGATACCGGCAATTTGCCGATGCCAGCAACCTGCTGAAGGACGAAGCATCCAAACCTAACGGTCTTCGCCCCCGAGACCCGTCCCTACGCTACCCTGTTCGACTTGTGGACAACATTGCAGGCATTGATAACGGCGTGCAGTTATACCGTGGCAACCGTGACATTTTCCTACTGTATATCGGCATAGCTTATGGCTTGCAAGTGGTGGATGCGCTGGTGGACGCTCACCTCAAGGACTTTGACGTGAGCCCCGACTTGAGCCTGCACTGGCAGCCCACACTGCTGCCTGTTCCGGGCCGGCCGCTGGCCCTGCCTACCAATCCCGGCGTGACCTTTGCGCTGCGTGTGAAGTAAGCAATGGTGGTTAAATAGAGCCTTTTGAGGACCAGTTTTCACCCCATCACTCTCCCGATTTTGCCGCACCGGCGGCGAACAATCAACTCCTGACAAATTTTCTATTTCATGAAAATTCTACTCATTGGCTACGGTAAAATGGGCCAAACCATTGCCACGCTGGCAGCCGACCGCGGCCACGAAATCGCGGGCATTGTCGACTTGCACGCCACGCAGTTGAGCATTAGCGACTTCACGCCGGAGAAAGTGGACGTCGCCATCGAATTTACGCACCCCGACTCTGCGTTTGCGAACGTGACGGCTTGCCTGCGCCAGGGTATTCCCGTGGTGTGCGGCTCGACGGGCTGGCTACACCATTTTGAGGAAGCCAAGCAGTTAACCAACGAACTAGGCGGTAGCCTCTTCTATGCCTCCAACTACAGTGTAGGCGTCAACCTGTTCTTTCATTTCAATGAATATATGGCCGCCAAGATGCACCAGTTTGGCGGCTATGACGTGGCCGTTCGGGAAATCCACCACACCCAAAAAATCGACCAGCCCAGCGGCACGGCCCTCACCACGGCCGAAGCCATTATTCGTCATTTCCCCAGCAAAACCACTTGGCGCAACGAGCCCGCCGAAACACCCGGCGAGCTAGCCATCATCAGCGAGCGCGCTGGCGAGGCCGTGGGCACGCACATCGTTACGTATTCCTCGGCCGTGGACATTCTGGAGCTAAAGCATGAGGCTCACAGCCGCGAAGGATTTGCGGTGGGCGCCCTGCTCGCAGCCGAGTGGCTGCCCGGCCGGGTGGGCGTATTTGGAATGAAAGAGTTGCTGGATTTGTAACTTCCCCTACCTGCGCGGGCGGCGGCACGGCCTCCTGGCATTCTGCTGCGTTTCTTTACCTGAATTTCATTGCCAAGCCCAAGCTTGCTCCCCCATGTCTTTGCTCAAAACCGACCGCACCACCGCTCCGAAAGCGCCGAAAACAAAAACCCGCGAGTGGGCCGATTCGCTGATTTTTGCCATTGTGGCGGCTACGCTCATCCGTTGGGCCACATTTGAAGCCTATACCATTCCCTCACCCAGCATGGAAAACTCCCTGCTGGTGGGCGACTACCTGTTTGTGAGCAAGCTGCACTACGGCCCCATCACGCCCCAAACGCCGCTGCAAGTGCCCCTCACCCACCAAACGGTGTGGGGAACGGGCATTAAAAGCTTCTCCGAGCTCATTCAGCTGCCCACGTACCGGCTGCCGGGCTTCTCGGAAATCAAGCGCAACGACGTGGTGGTGTTCCACGTGCCCCACGAGTCGCAATACCCGGCCGACCTGCGCACCAACTACATCAAGCGTTGCGTGGCCGTGGCCGGCGATACGCTCGAAATTCGGGAAGGCCAGGTATATCTGAACGGGAAACCCGGCGTAACGCCTCCCGGTCTGGAAACGACCTATTTCATGCAGGTCGATAACCCCAACGACGAAGTGTTGGCCGACCTGCGCGCCCAAGGCGTGGTGGAGTACGAGCAGCCCGGGGGCAGCCCCCAGGCCGTGACTGCCCCCGACGGCAAAGTGGGCTACGCCATCAGCTGCACAGTGGCGGCGGCAAACTTCTTTCGCAAGCAGCCCTACGTGAAGAACATGACCGTAATTCAACCGCAGGTGGCCCTCTTCCCCGACGTAGCGGATTTCCGCAACTCCCCGGCCATGAGCGCTACCCCGCGCGGCTGGTCCCTGGACAGCTACGGCCCGCTGCCCATCCCCAAGAAGGGCCAGACCATTGCCCTCTCGCCCGGCAATGCAGCCATTTACTTCAAGATAATAGCCCGCTACGAGCACAACGAAGGGATTACCTGGAAGGACGGCATGATTTTCCAGAACGGCAAAATGCTTACCAGCTACACCCTAAAGCAGAATTACTATATGATGATGGGCGACAACCGCCACAACTCCGAGGACTCGCGCTTCTGGGGTTTTGTGCCAGAAGACCACGTCGTGGGCAAGGCCGTCCTCATCTGGCTATCGGTTGACCCCTTCGGTGATTTCTGGCACAAAATCCGGTGGAACCGCTTGTTCAATATCATTCATTAACTTTCCCGGCGCACGAAGAAACTGCACTTTCGCCGCGCATTCCGTCAATAGAAAAAGCCCCGGCTCTAGTTTGAGTCGGGGCTTTTTCTATTGGTTATGAACGGATTTTCGACCCGTTAGCGTAGCGCGGCGCGGCGGACGGTTTACCACATGATGGGCTCCAAGCCCTTGCTCTGCAGCCAAGCATTGGCCTTGCTAAAGGGCTTGCTGCCGAAAAACCCTTTGTCGGCCGCAAACGGCGAAGGATGCACCGATTTCAATATAAGATGCTTTTTCTCGTCTATCAGTTCTGATTTTTTACCTGCGTATGCTCCCCAGAGAATAAACACCACGTGTTCCTTCTGCTGCGAGACTTTGCGGATAACGGCATCGGTAAACTCCTCCCAGCCCTTCTTTTGGTGCGAGGCGGGCTCGCTGGCGCGCACGGTGAGGGTGGCGTTGAGTAGCAGCACGCCTTGCTCGGCCCAGCGGTCGAGGTTGCCGTTGGAGGCGGGCGGGGTGCCGGGAATATCGTCGCGCAACTCCTTGAAAATATTCTGGAGCGAGGGCGGCGTGCGCTGCCCGTCCTGCACCGAAAACGAAAGGCCGTGCGCCTGACTGCGGCCATGATAAGGGTCCTGGCCAAGTATCACCACCTTCACTTTCTCGAAGGGCGTGGCATCGAAAGCGTGGAATATCTGGGGGCCCGGCGGGTAAACGGTAGCCGTGGCGTACTCACCTTTCACAAAGGCGATTAAGCGTTGGAAATAAGGCTTTTCAAACTCATCGGCTATTACGGGCCGCCAGCTTTCGGCTATCTTTACCATTGAAGTTTTTTTTAAGAAAATAATGGGGCTTTTGCGGCGTTTCCCCGTAACTTTTGCGTAAAACCAATTTGGGCGGGCCACTGTTAAGCCCGCAGCTACTTATAAGCTCCGATACCTATGCCCACCACCACTACGCAGGGCGTCACCGTTTCGGTTACGACCAACTACCTGCCCGATTATTCCAGTCCTGGCCAGGAGCACTTCGTTTTTGCCTATAAGATTGACATTCGCAACAACAGCGAATTCACCGTGAAGCTATTGCGGCGCCACTGGCACATTCATGATGCCAACGGCGTGGTGCGCGAAGTAGAAGGCGAAGGCGTGGTAGGTCGCCAGCCGGTGCTGGAGCCCGGCGAAGCCCATCAGTACGTGAGCGGCTGCAACTTAAAATCGGGCGTGGGCAAGATGTGCGGCACCTACCTGATGGAACGCCTCGCCAACGGCCAAAAGTTTTCGGTGGAAATCCCCGAGTTCACGCTCATGGTGCCGTATCGCCTGAATTAACGTTGGGTTGTCAATTGGCCGTTGTCCGTTGTTAGTTTGCACCGTGGTTGTCGTACTGCCGACCTGCCAACGGCCCACTCGCAACCGACAACTTCTTGTTTCAACTCCTCGCTTACCTTCGTTTTTGGCTTCGTTCGGGCAACGCCCACGGCTTGCATTCCCCGTTTGTATTTGGCGTTTATACCTCCGTGGTGCGTCATACGGGCATTTTCGACGCCTACGCTCCCATCGAATCGCGGCGGCAGGAGTTGCTCAATAGCTCCACCAGCATCACGGTTACGGACTTTGGCGCGGGCTCGCATACCGGGGCCGGCCAGCAGCGCCGCATCGCCGACATTGCCCGCACGGCGGCTAAGCCCCCGCACCTTGCGCAACTGCTGTTTCGGCTGGCCAATTATTTCCGTCCGGCTACCATTTTGGAACTTGGCACCTCGCTGGGCCTTACCACCGCCTACTTGGCCGCGGCCGACTCGCGGAGCAAGGTCGTCACCCTAGAAGGATGCGCCAATGTGGCCAACGTAGCCCGCGAAACCTTCGCCGCGCTGCAACTGGAGAACATCCGCATTGTGGAAGGCAACATGGACAACACGCTGGCTCCTGCCCTGGCAGCCCTGGGCACGCCCGTCGATTTTGCTTTTTTCGATGGCAACCACCGCTACGAGCCTACGCTGAGCTACTTCGAGCACTGCCTAGCGTACCGGACCGATGAGTCGGTTTTTGTCTTCGATGACATCCATTGGTCGGAGGAAATGGAACGGGCCTGGGAGGTCATCAAAGCCCACCCCGACGTGACCGTAACGGTCGACCTGTTCCATATCGGGCTGGTGTTCTTTCGAAAGGGCCAGCCCAAGCAACACTTCTGGCTGCGCACCTGAGGCAAAATCAGAGGCTGGCGGCTGCCTTTTCCAGCAGGGCGGCCCTTTCGGGAGCTTGGGCGCCGCGCATGGCGTAGATAAAGGCTGCTAGGCGGTCGGCATCCACATCGACGTATGCCAGGGAGATGTTCAACTCCTGAAAACCCAGCTCTTTATTTAAGCTGGCTACCGTTTGCTGGAATTTGCCTTTCCTGCGGGATGGCTCAAAGGCCTCATCGACCACCAAGCAGATGATGTGCTGCTTGTGAATTTCGGCCAAGTAAACGTCTTGAATGATTTCCCAGTTGATAAACTCGTGGTGGGCCATGCGGTCGAATATCCCCACTTCGCTGACAATTATTTGGGGGCGGCGGTCCAGCAATTGGTAAATCCCCACCGGATATCCGAGGCCGAAAAACCCAATTCCCAACCAGGCAACTGCCTGTGGAACATCGGGCCGGCCCAACATGAAATAGCCAAGCGCAACAAAAACTGAGCACATCAGCATCAGTTTAATCGATTTCCAGGGAGATTTATAAAGCCTGAACTCGTTCATGAGCCGTTACTTTCTCTAGCGAAAAAAACAGTGAATGGGGATTTCTAAACAGCAGGAACTGGCAGCGGCTATTTCACTGCCTCCCGCACCCGCGTCAACTTCTCCAGCAGGGCTTCGAGTTGGTCGAGGGGCAGCATGTTGGCGCCGTCGGAAAGGGCGGTGGCGGGGGTTGGGTGGGTTTCGATGAACAAGCCGTCGGCGCCCACGGCAATGGCGGCTTTGGCAATGGTTTCGATGAGGGCAGGCTGGCCGCCAGTCACGCCGCTGCTTTGGTTGGGGCGCTGCAGGGAGTGCGTGACGTCCATCACCACGGGTACCTGGAACTCGCGCATGGCGGGCAGGTTACGGAAATCAACCACCAAATCGGAGTAGCCGAAGGAGTTGCCGCGCTCGGTGAGGATGACGTGCTCATTGCCCGACTGGCGAATCTTATCAACGGCCCATTTCATGGCCTCACCGCTCAAAAACTGGCCTTTTTTCACGTTTACCACCTTGCCCGTTTGGGCCGCGGCGATGAGCAAGTCGGTCTGGCGGCACAAGAAAGCCGGAATTTGCAGCACATCGACGTATTCAGCTGCCAGCGCTGCCTCGCTCGATTCGTGGATGTCCGTCACGGTCGGCACGCCGATTTCGCGCCCTACTTTTTGCAAAATGCGCAGCGCCGTTTCATCGCCAATGCCCGTGAACGAATCCAAGCGGGAGCGGTTGGCTTTGCGGTAAGACCCCTTGAAAATAAAGGGAATCTGCAGCTTATCCGTCATGTGCTTGATGCGCTCGGCAATGCGCAACGCCATGTCCTCGCCTTCGATGACGCAGGGGCCGGCCATGAGGAAAAACTGCCCGGAATCGGTGTGGCGGAAATGGGGAAGCGTATTGGCGAGGGCAGTGAGCATGATTGAAATAATTTCTATTAAAAAGAGGGAGGGTGGTCTACAAATCAGTTAATGGTTTAGCATCTTTCTCCGCATTCGGTAAACAAACGCATCAGCCGCGTGGACTTACGGATGAAAAACATAACCACTGCCAGCAGGGCACAGGTAATTGCAAGTGCAGCATAAGCGGTTATCGTAGCTTGGAAGTACTGCTGCTCGAAATCAATCAGCTGTCTGCCGGCAGGTTGAGCAAAATTTCGTCTCGTAGCCCATAAGTAGCCAAAAAATATCGCTGCAAGCACCTGAGCCACCATTACCATTTTAGATAAGAGTCTGGCGACATCATCTGAAATTTTAAGCATCTGGTCCAGGCCTCCTTTTCAAACAGATAAACAGCTCCCGCCCCTGCCGGGGCCGGAGCGAATTGGTCGCTGTATCGAAGTGCCGGAAATCGAAATATGGCGCGAAGTAGTTGCGGTATTCTTCCTTGCTGCCGCCAAAGGGCGGCTCCTGTCCCGGCCCGAAATCAGTGTCGAAAAGCACGCCCATCAGCGTGCCGCCGGGGACTAGTAGTTGAGCGCATTGCTGCGCGTAAGCGGGTCGCAACGCCGGATTGAGGGCGCAGAAGAACGTTTGCTCCACAATTAAATCGTAGGGCTGGGCGTTGGACAGGGCAAAAAAGTCGGCTTCCAAAAGGTGTTCTGCCGGAAAATCCGGCACCCGGGTAGCCAAGGCTGCCAAGGCTTCGGGCGCTAGGTCAACCACGAATACTTCCCGGAAACCGAGCTGGTGCAAGTACTCGGCTTCGTAGGCCCGGCCGGCGCCGGGGATGAGAATGCGCGGTTGCTGGTGCCCCGTAAGTTGGTCGAAGTAGGCGCGGAGCGGCGGGGTTACTTCGCGGGTGTCCCAACCGTCGCGTCCGGCTACGTAACGCGCTTGCCAATAGGCGGCATCGAAAGCAGGCAAAACCGTTTCCATTGCGTCAAAGTATGTCGAAAACTTGCCAGGGCACGGAAGTCCCCTATTTTTACACCCAAAGGTAAGCGTCGCATTGCGGCGGGCACCCTAAAAAACCATTCGCTTTTCCTGAATTAACTATTCCCGCATGGACCCAAACGAAACCCCCGAACCCCGTTCCAACAATAGCCGCGTTCTCCTCTGGGTAGCCCTGGTTTTGGTGCTACTTGGCATCAACGGCGTTCTGTTTTACCTCAACCAGCAGAAAGGTCAGAAAAACGAGGAACTGACCACCGAAGTGCAAGCCAAGGACGGCAAGCTACAAGAACAAATCAAGCAATACGAAGCGCTGAAGACTGATTTTGAGCGTCAAAGCCAGGAATTGCAGGCCCTGGGCTTGAGCAATGACTCGCTGGAATCCAAAATTGCCAGCGTCAACGCCGACCTGTTGAAGCTCCGCTCCTTCCGGGCCGGCAGCTTCTCCATCGCCCAGCAAAACTTGTTCAAGCAGCGTGCTCAGAACCTAGAAACCCAGCTGCGTAAAAAGGACGACGACATTGCCCAACTCAAGAAGGACAACGAGACGCTCTACACCGAAACCACCACGCTTAAAGAGCGGCAAAACAAGCTAACCGACACCATCAGCACCATTGCCCGCACCAATCAAGAGCTCACGGATAAAGTGGGCGTCGCCTCGCGCCTGCAGTCCGAGAACATCCAAGTAGCTGTTATCACATCCAAGAACAAGGAGAAAGACGACGACAAAGACGAGTTCAAAGCCAAGCGCGTGGAGAAGGTGAAAGTGACCTTTAACCTGGCCCGCAACGACGTGTCGCCGAAGGAAACCAAAGCCATTTACATGCGCATTTTGGAGCCCGATGGCGCCGCGCTGTATAACCTGAGCACCGGCGGCGGCACCTTCACCGTGGATGGCCAGGAGGCATTTTATACCCAGAAGCAGGACGTGGTGTACGATAACTCCAAGCAGAAGCTGGATTTCGTTTATGCCAAAGGCGCTGAGTACAAGAAAGGCCAGCACACCGTGGAGCTGTATGAAAGCGGCCAGTTGATGGGCAAAACCACTTTCACGCTGAAATAACGTCGGGTCCAAGCAAATACGTAGCGGTCCGCACAACACGGCCGCCGCTTAATGCAACCCCAAAGCAAAAGAGCCCGCTTCAATCGAAGCGGGCTCTTTTGTTTAGCTACTACTTGCCTTTGCTTATTCAGCCGCCACTAAGGCCTCGTACTTATCCAGCTTGGCTAAGACGGCCGAAATATTTTCGGTAAACAGTGTGATGACGGCGCCTTCAGGCGCCGTGGCCAGCACGTGGTCGATGGCATCCATCTCCTTTTCAATGTAGGTGATGGGCAAGTCCGGCTTATCAAGGCGCAGGCCGCGCTCCATGAGTGCCTTGATTTCCTCGGCGGTTTTGCCGCGCAGGTCGCGGTCCTGGCGCAGCACCACTTCGTCGAAAATGCGCCCCGCTACGCGGGAAAAGCCCAGCGTGTCCTCGTCGCGGCGGTCGCCCAAGCCCGAAACCACCCCAATCTTGCGGGTGGCCGGAGTGGCATCCATGAACTCCGCAAATTTTAGAATTCCGGCCGTGTTGTGGGCATAGTCCACAATGACTTCGTACTTCGGGAATTTGTAAACGTTCATACGGCCCGGCGTCTTCGCTGCCGAAGGCACAAAGGTTCGCAACGCCGTCTTGATTTCGTCACGGTCGAAGCCAGCTAAATAGCCCGCCAGCGCAGCCGCTAGACTGTTCTCAATATTGAAGCCGGCGCGCCCCCCGAACGTGACCGGAAACTCCGCGGCCCGGTCGATGCGCAGCTTGTAGCTGTTTTTGTAAATGGTGATGTATCCTTCCTCGTATACGGCGGCCACGCCGCCAGCCTCCACGTGTTCGATGATGCGCGGGTTGTTCTCGTCCATGCTGAACAGCGCCACGCGGCAGTCCACGGTGCGGGCCATGGCATACACCAGGTCATCATCGGCATTGAGCACGGCCCAGCCATTTTTGCGCACCGTGCGCGGCAACACACCTTTCACGGCCGCCATTTCTTCGACGGTGTAGATGTCGCGCATGCCCAAGTGGTCGGCCGCAACGTTGGTCACCACCGCAATATCGCAGGTATGAAAGCCCAGGCCCGAGCGGAGCATGCCCCCGCGCGCGGTTTCGAGCACAGCGTAGTTCACCGTAGGGTCTTTGAGCACGAACTCGGCGCTTTGGCCGCCGGTGCAGTCCCCTTTTTGCAATTGTACCCCTTGAATGTAGATGCCGTCGGTAGTGGTAAAACCTACTTTGTATCCTTTGCTGGCCACCAAATGCGCAATCAGGCGGGTGGTGGTGGTTTTGCCGTTGGTGCCCGTGATGGCAATGATGGGAATACGGGCAGTGGAGCCGGGCGGGAACAGCATGTCCACCACCGGCGCGGCCACGTTGCGCGGCAAACCTTCGGCCGGTGAAATGTGCATGCGGAAGCCCGGAGCGGCGTTTACCTCAATCACGGCGCCGCGGCTCTCGTTGAGCGGCACGGCAATGTCCGTCGCCATCAAATCGATGCCGCAAATATCGAGGCCCACAATGCCTGCTACCCGCTCGGCGAGCAGCACGTTGTAGGGGTGCATCTGGTCGGTTACGTCGCTGGCTGTGCCGCCGGTGCTGATATTGGCCGTGCTCTTCAGGTACAGCGTCTCGCCGGCTGGCAGCACTGACTTCAAGGTCAAATCCTTGCTTTTCAGAATATCCAGCGTGTGCTTGTCGGCTTTGATAGCCGTCAGCACTTTTTCGTGGCCCACCCCGCGACGGGGGTCTTTGTTCACCTCATCAATCAGTTGCTGAATGGTGCTCGTGCCATCACCCGTCACGGCAGCAGGCGTGCGCTTCGCAGCGGCAATGAGCTTGCCGTTCACCACCAACAGGCGGAAGTCAAATCCTTCAATGAACTGCTCCACAATCACGGACCGCGAATATGCCTGGGCGGCTTTCAGGCCCTCGGCCGCATCCTTCCAGTTCATAATGCGGATGGTGGCGCCTTTGCCGTGGTTGCCGTCGAGCGGCTTGGTCACGATGGGGAAGCCCAATTCTTCAATGGCGTCGCGCAGGCCATCCTCCGAGTACACTGTGGTGCCGCGGGGCACCAGCACGCCCGCGTCCTTGAGCATGGCCTTGGTGCGGTTCTTATTGCCAGCCACTTCCACACCAGCGTGCGAAGTGTAGCTGGTCGTAGTGGCCCAAATGCGCTTTTGGTTGACGCCGTAGCCCAGTTGAATAATGTTGCTGTTTTTGAGCGCGATGTAGGGAATGTTGCGCGAAGCCGCTTCCGCCACGATGCTGTAGGTACTGGGCCCAATGAATTCCTCCTCGCGGATTTCGTGGAGTTCGTCGATAATTGCCTTTAGGTCGACTTTCTCCTTCTTACACGAAGCCTCCACAATCTCGACTGCAGCCTCGATGGCGCGTCGGCCGGCCCGCTCTTCCTGGTACGTAAACACCACGTACTCCACGCCATCTTCACGCGCGGGGTACGACTTGCCCCAATACACCGGCATGCCGGCGAGGCGCTGCAACTCCAGGGCAATGTGGTAGATGACGTGGCCCAATGGCTCGCCGTCGTTCAGCTGGTCCAAATCCAACGGCGGACGCTTCGCGGACTGCTTCCCGCCGCTCATGCCATTGGGCTGGGGCTGGCCGATGTGCGGAAACAGTTTCATAAGCCGCTCTCCTAGTCCGGGCACCGTATTCGACCACTTCCCCGCAAAATCCTCCAAATCAACTTTGGCCACAATGAGCTTGGTGTGCTTTACAGACCAATAGCTGGGTCCGCGCATGGTGCGCAGGTCAATAATTTTCATATTTGGAAAGAAAAAGGGCGTTTCGATTCCCCTACGTAAGAGAATGTGGCTTGGCTGCTAAATTTAGGCATAACGCCGGCCAAAATCCGGAAATCGTATTTCGAACCAAGAAAAAGCCCCGCCTGCCAATTGGCAAACGGGGCTTTCTCACTAGAAATCAGAGGTGACGGGCGGATTCGAACCGCCGTAGGAGGTTTTGCAGACCTCTACCTAGCCACTCGGTCACGTCACCAGTAGTGGTCTTTTGGGAGCGCAAAGGTAAGCAGCACGTTCGGCGTAGGCAAGGCAAAAGCACAAAAAAAGCCCCGGCGTTGCGGCCGGGGCTTTTTCTTACTCAAAACCAAGCACTAGGCTTTGGTTTCCTCGTCCTTTTTGTCGGCGTCGTCGCCGGCAACCAGGCCTTTGGCTTTCTCAACCAGGTCACCAGCTACTTCCGAAGCTTTAGCGAAAGCTTCCGAACCGGTTACGGCGTCCACAGCGTCGGAGGCGGCGTGCTTCACTTTGTCGAAGGTTTCGTTGTGCGAAACGGCTTCGGCAGCGTCAGCGGCCACTTCTTTCACTTTGTCGAGGGCAGCGGCAGCAGCACCGGCGATGCCAGCGAGCAAACCACCTTCTTCGGCAGCAGGAGCAGCTTCAGCGGCCGGAGCGTCGGCTTTAGCAGCTTTGGCCTTGGGAGCCTTGGCAGCAGGAGCTTCTTCGGTAGCCTCTTCGGCAGCGGGAGCAGCGGCAGGCTTGGCGGCAGCGGCGAGCTTCTGCTCACCGGCTTTGCGCTCGTTGCCCATCATCTGGTCGCGCAGGGCGCTCAGCGCGTCGAGGTCGCCCAACGTGGACTTCTCTTCGGTTTTCTTCAAGTCGCTGATTTTGCCTTCGCCTTGGGTGTCGCCAGCCTTGGTGTTGGTCTTCTTCTTAAACTTGGCGTTGCGGCTGTCGTCCTCGGCAGCGGCTTCTTTATTGAAGATGGCCGTGTGCGAGAGTACAATGCGACGGTCGTCCTTCGAGAACTCAGTCACGCGGAAGTCCAGCGCTTCGCCGTTTTCGGCGGTGCTGCCGTCCTCTTTCACCAACGATTTGGGGTAAGCGAAGCCCTCGATGCCGTACGGCAATTCGAGAACAGCGCCACGCTCCGACTTCTCGGTGATGGTAGCACGGTGTACCGAGCCGGGGGTGAACACCGACTGGAACGTATCCCAAGGGTTTTCCTCCAGTTGCTTGTGGCCCAGAGCCAAGCGACGGGCGCCCAGGTCCAGCTCCAACACTACTACGTCCAGCTTGTCGCCCACCTTCACCATTTCCGATGGGTGCTTGATTTTCTTGGTCCACGACAGGTCGGAAACGTGCACGAGGCCGTCCACACCTTCTTCCAGCTCAACGAACAGGCCGAAGTTGGTCAGGTTGCGCACGAGGCCGCTGTGCTTGGTGCCCACGGCGTACTTGTCGCCGAAGTCGCCACGCGTCCAGGGGTCTTCGGTCAATTGCTTGATGCCGAGGCTCATCTTGCGGTCTTCGCGGTCGAGCGTCAGAATCTGCGCTTCTACCGTGTCGCCCTGCTTGATGAAGTCCTGCGGGTTGCGCAGGTGCTGGCTCCAGCTCATTTCCGAAACGTGGATGAGGCCTTCTACGCCCGGTACCACTTCCATGAAAGCGCCGTAGTCAGCCACGTTCACGATGCGGCCCGATACCTTCGAACCTGGCTGCAGGTCGGCGGGCAGCGAATCCCATGGGTGAGGAGTCAGCTGCTTCAAGCCGAGGCTGATACGCTTCTTGGCTTCGTCGAAGTCCAATACTACGATGTTCAACTTCTGGTCCAGGGTCAGTACTTCGCTCGGGTGAGCGATGCGGCCCCACGAGATGTCCGTGATGTGCAGCAGACCGTCGACACCGCCGAGGTCGATGAACACGCCGAAGTTGGTCATGTTCTTGATGTTGCCTTCCAGAATCTGACCTTTCTCAAGGTTGTTCAGGATAGCCTCACGCTGCTTCTCGAGGTCTTTCTCGATGAGTACTTTGTGCGAAACAACCACGTTGTCGAAAGCGGAGTTGATTTTCACAACTTTCACTTCCATGCGACGGCCCACATAAATATCGAAGTCGCGGATGGGCTTCACGTCGATTTGCGAGCCGGGCAAGAAGGCTTCTACGCCGTCGAGCTCCATGATGAGGCCGCCTTTGGTGCGACGCTTCACTACGCCTTCGAGGATGGTATCCAGCTCGAGGGCATCGTAAATGGCCTTCCAGGCCTGCTTAATTTTAGCTTTCTTACGGCTCAGGATGAGCTGGCCGTTGGCATCTTCCTGGTCTTCGATGAACACCTCTACCTCGTCGCCGATTTTCAAGTCGGGCAAGTCGCGGAATTCAGTAATCGACACCAAGCCATCGGATTTGAAGCCGATGTTCAGGATTACGTCGCGGTCGGTGATGCCAACCACGGTGCCCTTCACTACTTCTTCTTCCTGTACGGTCGTGAGCGTGTCGCCGTACATTTTCTCCATCTCGGCACGCTGGTCAGCCGAGTAGTTTCCACCAAAACCGGTGGCTCCGACATTATCCCAGTCGAAATCGTCAATCAAATCTGCCATAAATAGCTGTTGGGCACCTCTTGGATAAACGTAGCGGCCGATGCCCGGGCCCTTACGCGGTTCTTGTTGAACACCTTGCCGTTGTGCAGCAAAGCCCGCCACCCTGGCGGGGCCGCAAAGGTACGGGATTTCAGGCGGTTTTGCTAGTCGATGTCCACGCTTTGGGGGTAAGGTTTAATGGCCTCTTGCAAATAGCCAGGATTTACGCGTAGGCTAGTTCTTGTGCGAGCAATTGCTTGGCGAACGGTTTCTTTATCTGGCCCAAAAAAGTGGAATCTAACAGTCCTTTGGGGCCCGTAGAAGGTCACATTTCTCGCATAGCTGGCTTGACCCCGTCTGCCCGACTCCGCACGTGTCGGCAAGTGGTAATCTATTTCTACGGTACGAGTGACACTATCCTCAGCATACCTCTCAATAACTGCTAAGTTTCGATTCATGGCTGACACCACATCACGCTGTTGCTTTTCGTCAGCTATGCTGTGCCAATGCACTGCTCTCTGCGCCAAATCTGGATAGGCTGTTATATAAACAGACACCATTATGGTAGTGTCATGGTTGTAGAACAGGCCGTTAGCTTCACTATAGCTGCAGGAGGAGCAACATGGACCCCAGCCCTGTTGCTTACTATATTTTAGCGAACTATCGGGCAGCAAGAAGGAAATGTTGCCTTTCGCGATGAACACACGTTTTCCTTTTGACCCTGTCAATCCCAACTCATCATGCGAGCAAGCGAGAAGAAATACCAGGCTAAAAATTGTCAATACTGCCGTTCGCCTCATTATGCTATCGAGTCTCGTTTTTCACAGTTATAGTCGCCGCAATCTACTTGCTTCTTGGCGCAACCCACAATCTTAACCATACGCCGCGCAACTTCGCCCAGTACCATAGAGTAAAGCACAGAAGTCAATTCACCAAAAACTTCTCTTTCACATGGCCTATATCAAAGCAGGCGACGACACGGCCGGACACCCGGTAAATATTTTCTACGAAGACTGGGGGCAGGGCGCTCCGGTAGTCCTCATCCACGGCTGGCCACTCGACCACACCATGTGGGAGCACCAAGCCATTGGGCTGGCCAAAGGCGGCTTGCGCGTCATTGCGTATGACCGCCGCGGTTTCGGACGTTCCTCCCGGCCTTGGACGGGCTATGACTACGATACGCTGGCAGCTGACCTCAACGCCTTGCTCGAAGAGTTGGACCTTAACGGCGTAACGCTGGTGGGCTTCTCGATGGGTGGCGGCGAAATAGCCCGTTACCTGAACACCTACGGCGATGCCCGCATTGCCCGCGTGGCTTTTGTGAGTGCCGTGCCGCCGTTCATGCTCAAAACAGACAACAACCCCGAAGGCGTGCCCCAATCCGTATTTGATGGCATGCAGGACGGCATTAAAAAGGACCGGTTTGACTTCCTGCAAACCTTCGCCAAAGGCTTTTATGGCGTGGGCATGATTAGCCACCCCGTGAGCCAAGCCGTGCTGGACTGGAATTTTACGGTGACGTCCTTAGCCGCTCCCAACGCTACGCGCGACTGCGTGACGGCCTTCAGCGCCACCGATTTCCGGGCCGATTTACAGAGCGTGAAAGTGCCTACGCTGGTTATTCACGGCGACAACGACGCTACAGTTCCTTTTGAGAAAAGTGGCGAGCGCACGGCCAAGATGATTCCTGGCTCGGAGTTGAAGGTGTATAAGGGCGCGCCGCACGGCCTGTTCTTCACTGACAAAGACCAGTTGACGGCAGATTTGCTGGCGTTTGCAGGCCGGTAATAAGCAGAATCAATCAGGCCCGTCATGCTCATCTGGCGTCCGCGCAGTCGAAGAATCTCTCCCACTTCGTTAAATCACCGGCCATGCTGAGCGCAGTCGAAGCATCTCGCGTGCCACCAGTAATTCAAACGACTGATTTTGCTGTGGCACGCGAGATACTTCGGCTGCGCTCAGCATGACAGTTTTTTCTTATAAACAAAAAGCCCCGACGCAGTTGCGTCGGGGCTTTTTGTTTGCAATATCTGGTGCTTTATGCGGCGCGGCCCATCTGGCGGAGGAAACCGACGTGGGAGGCGATGGCCGAACGGGTGCGGCTGTAGTTGTTGTATTTCACATCAAACTCATCACACACCTGCTGCACAATCTTGCTGATAGCAGGATAATGCACGTGTGAAATCTTGGGGAACAAGTGATGCTCAATCTGGAAGTTGAGGCCACCTACTAACCAGCTAACTACTTTGTTGTCGGTGGCGAAGTTGGCCGTGGTGCGCACTTGGTGGATGGCCCACTCATCTTCCAATTTGCCTGTTGTTTCGTGAGGAATGGGGAAAGCGGCATCCTCAACGGTATGCGCCAACTGAAACACCATGCTTAGCACCAAGCCAGCAATGGACGTGCTCAGCATGAAGCCGGCTAACCAGGGCAGGAAACCAACCATGTAGATGGGCAAGGCGATATACAGCACCAAATTCAGGGCTTTGAAGCCCCAGAAGCTCACGTGTTCGCCGGTGTTCATGGGCTTGAGGCCAATGGCGCCGATTTGACGGGTGAAGTATTTCTGGTAGTCCATCGCAAATACCCAAGACAGGTAAAGCATGCAGTAGAGCACCCAGAAATAGAAGTGCTGGTAGCGGTGCAGCGCGTGCTTGGGCTGGTCGGGCGTCATGCGCATCCACGGGCGGATATCGATGTCGTCGTCGTGGCCCGCTATGTTGGTGTAGGTGTGGTGGATGAGGTTGTGCTTGGAGTTCCACATGTATGGGCTGCCGCCGAGCACCCCCAGCGTGTAGGCCGCCAGCTTGTTCACCCAAGAGAAGCGCGAGAAGCTGCCGTGGGCGCCGTCGTGCATCACGTTGAAACCGATGGCGGCGATAACGCAGCCGGCAAGCGCGCATTCGAGCAAAGCCCAGCCGGTGGCCGGCGTAAAGAATACGAGGTGAACGTACAAGGCAATCAACGCGCCCACGAGCAGTACGGCTTTGACAATAAGGCTGGTATCACCCGTCATTCGCCGGCCCGACTCCTCAAAGTATTGGTTGATGCGAGTTTTTAGCTCGGTGTGAAAGGAGCGAGTTGCTGCGAATTTGGGTAAGGCCATGGGCGGGATTTTTGGATGCGGGGCACAAAGGTACCCTTCTCCAACGCCTTACTGCCCAACTTAGTTTAGATAGGCGTGCCAGTTCTGGTCAATGGTGCCCGCCGAGAGCTTCAGAAAGCCTGCCAACGTGGGCTTTTTCGGCTGCTGCCGAATGGTGAGACCGGCCTCGTTGGGCGTGTGGTGGCCCTTGGCGTGGTTGCAGCGAGCACAGGCAGTCAGCAGGTTAGTCCAGGACGACTCGCCGCCGCGGGAGCGTGGCACCACGTGGTCGAGGGTCAGGTTTTTGGTCGAGCCGCAGTACTGGCACTCAAAATGGTCGCGCTTGAAAATATTATGGCGGCTCAGAGCAATGCCCTTGTAGGGCACACGCACATAGCGCTGCAAGCGAATGATGCTCGGCTTGGGATAGGCATGCGAAATGGTGCGCAAAACGCCTTGCTCTGACTTGGCCACCATTTCCGCTTTGTCAAGAAACAAGAGCACAAACGCCTTTTGCACGCTGCACAGGGTGATGGCGGTATAGTCGCCATTCAGCACTAACACTTTTTGGTCCATACACGCTTGGGGCTCGGATAACCCGCCGAAAGCTAGCGGTTTCCAAGCGGATAAACAAGCGGTATGGGGTTAAGTTCATCCAGCAATCAGCCGTAAAACCGAACGGTTCGGTTGAGCGCCGCCGAAGCATCACTGACGCTTCGTTTCCTGGTTTGTCATCCTGCCTGAAGCGAAGGACCTTCTCAGGTTTGCACGAATCGTTCGGCCAGCAAAAGATGCTTCCTTCGTTAGCAGGAAAAGCGGTGCAAGTCGAGATGCTTCGGCGGCGCTCAGCAGGACGTGGCCTTATGTGCTGTTTGCTCCGCTCCTACTCTGGCAGCAGGCGCTTGAGGAGGCGCAGCTTGTGCGAGTAGCGCTGCCGGTCGCGGTTGTAAATGCCGTTGTGGTCGAGCGGGTCGAGGCGGACTTCGCCGTGGGCGTGCAGGATGAGGCCTTCATCCATCACCATGCCCACGTGCACGATGCGGCCCTCGGCGTTGTCGAAAAAGGCGAGGTCGCCGGGCTTGGCTTGGGCCACGAAATGGACGGGGCGGCCGTGGTCAATCTGCTGGCGGGCATCGCGCGGGAGCTGGATGCCTACCAAGCCGTAGAGCTGCTGGCACAGGCCGGAGCAGTCGAGGCCGAAGATGCTTTTGCCGCCCCACACGTAGGGCGCCTTCAGGTACATGAGGGCGATTTTGCGTAGCAGAGCGGCTTGGCGGGCAAAGTCGGGGGCGGCGGTGGGGTTGGTGGCCGTGCCGTTGAAGAAATAGCTGCGGTCGCCCACGCGCACGTTCATGCCGTCGAAAAATGGTAGGCGGCAGCCCAGCGTGAGGGGAATTTTGGTGGTGGCGTCGCTCACGGCCTGTACCACGTCGAGGGCGCGGGGGTGGTCCTGGGCGCACCACTGCGCGTAGTAATCCGACGAAACGGGCGTGTGCTGCTTGGTGTCAATCCAGCCCACGTAGTCGTCGGCGGCGAGCTGCACCTGGAGCCAGCTTTCCTGCGTCACCAAAATCTGGTAGCACTCGCCAAACAGCAGCTGGGTAACCAGCTCGGCCCGGTCATTGGGCTCGGCACGGACGGGGACAGCGCTCAGGGCGCAGATACCGGGATTCAAAGGTGAATGGGCAAATGGGTGAATGAGTGAATGCAAAGAACGGCAGCAATCCGATGAGCGTGAGGGATAGGAAGGCAAAAGGGCGAAATCACTCCCTTCTTGTTACATACGCTCCATGTCGCGCTTCTGGGCTTTTTCCTTGAGGTCGTTGCGCTTGTCGAACAGCTTTTTGCCTTGGGCCAAAGCAATTTCGATTTTGGCAAAGCCGCGGTCCGTCACAAACAGGCGCAGCGGGATGATGGTCAAGCCTTGGTCCACGCTTTTACCGGCCAGTTGCTTGAGCTCGCGCTTGTTGAGCAGGAGCTTGCGCTCGCGCATGGCGTCGTGGTTGTTGTAAGTGCCTAAGGAATAAGGCGCGATGCGAATGGAATGAATCCAGAGGCTGCCGTCGGTGTGGAACAGGCAGTAGCCGTCGGTCAGGTTCACGTTGCCTTCGCGGATGCTTTTGATTTCGGTGCCTTGCAGCATCACGCCCGCGTCGTACTTGGCCAGAAAGGTGTATTCGTGGCTGGCGCGGCGGTTTTTGATGTTGATGATGACAGGTTTATCGTCTTTGGCCATGTTACTGGTTCGGTTCAGGAGGTGCGGGGGCCGCGGCTTCGGCTTGCAGCGCCGCAAAGTGGGCGGCCAGGCGGGCCCGCGACACGATGCGTTGGCCGGTGTGGCCGGTGGCGACAAGGCGGGGGCCCACTCGGGCTTCTACGGCACAACGCAAATTTGCGCCGTCGAGGACGTCAAAGGTAGCCGTAAGTGTCACGGTTTCGCCAGCAAAGGCGGGCGCGTGGTGCCGGATGGCTAACTCGGTGCCGATGCCTTCTTCGTCGGCGGCTTTCATTTCCAATACAAAAAGGCGGGCGGCCCACTCCATTTCGCGGCCCAGGGCGAAGGTGCTGAGAACCCGATGAACGAGCCCGCCGGTATCCGGGCCAAAATCGGCAAAGTCCTGGGGCTGCACGACGTAGGAATGCGTCTTGGTAGCGCCGGAGCGGAAAGGGTTGGTCATAAGTAGTAAAGCAGTAGCGCGGACTTTTTAGTCCGCGTCACCGAACGACACCCGAACAGCGCGAGGACGCGGACTACAAAGTCCGCGCTATAATCCGCTACGTCAGTTTGAGGCGCGGGTCGGGGCTGGTGAGCTGGGTGGCGAATTCGCCGGCTTCGTATTGAAAATGGGCTGTCATGGCCACCATCGCAGCGTTATCGGTACAGAAGGCAAAATCCGGAATGAAGACTTCCCACCCTTGGGTCACGGCTTCGGCTTCCAGCGCGGTGCGCAAGCCGGAGTTGGCCGCTACCCCACCGGCCAAAGCAACTTGCGTCAGGCCCGTATCGGCGGCGGCGCGGCGGAGCTGGCGGAGTAGCGTGGCCATGATGGTGTGCTGAATGCTGGCGCACAGGTCGGGCAGGTTTTCGGCCACGAAGTCGGGGTTGGCGGCGGTTTCTTTCTTTATGAAATACAGCACCGATGTTTTCAGGCCGCTGAAAGAGAAGTCGTAGCCCGGCATGGCGCCCACGGGAAAGGGAAAGCGGGTGGGGTTGCCGGCGCGGGCCAGTTTGTCGAGGTGCGGGCCGCCGGGGTAAGGCAGGCCGAGCAGCTTGGCGGTTTTGTCGAATGCCTCGCCGGCGGCGTCGTCAATGGTTTGGCCCAGAATTTCCATCTCCAGCGCCGACTTCACCACGACCAGCTGGGTGTGGCCGCCGCTCACCGTGAGGCAGAGGAACGGGAAAACGGGCTTGGGGTCGCGCAGAAAGTGAGCCAGGATGTGGGCCCGCATGTGGTTCACGGCCAGCAGCGGCTTATCCAGAGCCAGGGCCAGGGTTTTGGCAAACATCCCTCCTACCAACAAGGAACCCAGCAAGCCCGGGCCCTGGGTAACGGCCACAGCGTCGAGTTGGCCTTTGGTGATGCCGGCTTCTCGGAGCGCGGCCGTCACCACGGGCAGCAGGTGCTGCTGGTGGGCGCGCGAAGCCAGTTCGGGCACCACGCCGCCGTACTGCTCGTGTACTTTTTGGGTGGCCACCACGTTGCTCAGCAGCTGGCCACCGGCCAATACGGCGGCCCCGGTGTCGTCGCAGGATGATTCGATGGCGAGGATGATGGGATGAGCGAGCATAGTAAATCCGTGTTTTCTATCAATTAAGTCTCTCTTCTAATCCGTGGGTGAGCAAAGCAGCACGGCGAGCTGCCCAAGCAGGGCAAACCGGCCCGATGGTATGTGCCCGGCTGCGAGGCGAGTGGGCAAAGGTAAGGGCGCCTTATTACGGAGGACACGCAGTGGCCAGGGCGGAATAGAAGGAGTCAAAAGCGTTGAACCCGGCTGCTAAATGGGCCGTTCCTTTGGCTTGATAGT
This sequence comes from Hymenobacter jeongseonensis, assembly GCF_015694725.1. Taxonomy (GTDB): domain Bacteria; phylum Bacteroidota; class Bacteroidia; order Cytophagales; family Hymenobacteraceae; genus Hymenobacter; species Hymenobacter jeongseonensis. Next base: position 91,356 of record NZ_JADQDQ010000005.1, read on the forward strand.
TGGCCATGTTGTTGGCTGTTGCCGCAAACGGCTAAAAAACCGCAACTTTGCGGATTACCTCGCGTTTTCCGCTTAATATCTCTTCACTCGGTGCGTCGTTTCTTCACTATTCTGCTTAAAGTACTGCTGGTTATTGGGCTGGTGGTGGCAGTGGCCGTGGTGGGGGCAATGGTGGCGCTGCGGGTGCCCAGCGTGCAAACGCAGCTGGCGCACAAGGCCGCCGATGTGCTGACCCGGAAGCTAGGACAACGCGTAACGATAGGCCGCGTGGACATTCGGCCCTTTTCCAGCGTGCTGCTCCAAGGCGTGCGGGTTCAGGACCGGACCGGGGGCGAACTGTTCAGCATTGGGCGGGCTGATGCGGATATTTCTTTGTTTTCGGTCTTTGACCCGCGGCACCTCCACATTGCGAAGCTGACGCTGAATGAGCCCCGCTTTGTACTGAAAAACCTGGCGGGCCAGCCCGATACCACCACCTTCAACCAATTTATGGCGGCGGTGAAACGGTTGATGGGGCCATCGGACACCACCCAATCGGCCCCTTTTGACTTTAAAATTGCGGACGTGGCCTTGCGCAACGGCCATTTCGCCATCGAAAAAGCCGACGTGCCCCGGGCGGCTACTTACGGCAAAAGCATCGACTACGCCCACATGGTGGTAGATAGCATCTACGCCGATGTGTCCAACATCCGCCTCGGCGACACGCTGGGCCTGCGCATCAGCAACCTGCACGCCGTGGAAACGCCGTCGCAGTCGCAGCTGCGCGAAATCACGGCCGACATGCTGTATGGCCCGCATTTCTGGGAGTTCAAAAACCTGAGCCTGCGCGTGGGACGCAGCCAAATCAAAGATTACCTGCGTTTTGAATTTCGGGTGTTCAGCAACTTCACCGATTTTAACGACTCGATGAAGACCATTACCCGCTTGCGCAACGCGCGGGTGTATACGGACGACATCGCCAAGTTTGCCCCGCAACTGGCGACGCTGCACGACGCCATCACGATTTCGGGCGACGCCTCCGGCTATGTGCGCGACTTCAAAGTGAACGATTTGGACGTGCGCTACGGCCAGGGCACGCACATTGTGGCCAAGCGTGCCCACGCCGACAACCTGCCCAACTACCGCGAAAGCTTCATCGACCTGCGCCTGATGCCTTCGGTGGTGGTGACCAGCGACCTGAAGCGCTGGCTGCCGGCCTCGGCCAACAAAATAGTCCAGCGCCTCGGCACCGTGAAGCTGCAGGGCCAAATACTGGGGTTCTACAACGACTTCGTAGCCAATGCCTCCTTCGATACAGCCCTGGGCTTTGTGGCAACGGACGTCAACCTCAAAACCAAAACCGACCTCACCCGCGCCGCCTACCAAGGCACGGTGCGCACCAACTCGTTTCAGCTGGGCAAGTTTTTGGGAGACGAAAGCGTGGTGCGCGACGTAACCATGAACGGTCGCGTGGCGGGCGTTGGCTTCCTGCCGCCGTTTGCGCGGGGTACGGCCACTGTGCTGGTGCCAAGCATCTGGCTGAAAGGCTACCGGTACCACAACATTGCGCTGAACGGCGACTTCCATCAGCAGGCGTTTGAGGGGCGCATGAGCATCAACGACCCGGCCGTGCGCCTCGTGGCCAACGGCCGCATTGACCTAGACCGCGCGCACCAGGACGTGGACATCAAAACCCGCATCGAGCGGGCCGACTTGCGCACGCTGGGCCTCATGCGGCAGCGCCTTGTGGTGGCCACCACGGCCCAGGTGAAATTCCGGGGCGTGCAGCTCGACTCTCTCATCGGCCACGCCTACCTACGCAACTCCACGTTCACCCTCGATAACCGCAAGCTCAAACTCGATACCCTTGATGTGGTGAGCACCCGCAACAGCCGCAACCAGCGCCGCGTGACCGTGCGCTCCGAGGCGGCCGACGCCAGCGTGGCCGGCACCTTCAACACGTCGGATGTGGTGCGCGACGTGCAAACGCTGCTCACCGAGTACCGGCTCAACTTTGAAAGCAACGACGCCGCCACCGAGGCCTACTACCGGCGCAAGCGCCAGCGGGTGCTGCCGGTGTATCAGATTGACTTATTGCTTAACCTGAAGCGGCCCAACCCGGTCCTGTCCCTGTTTGTGCCGGAACTGCGGGTAGCCGATGGCAGCCGCATCGACGGCTCGTTCCGGAGTGGGGAAACCTCCATCTTCCAGCTAGGCGGCCACCTCGACAGCCTGCGCTACGGCCCGGTGAGCACCGTAAATAACGATTTTGACTTTCTGACGTCGAAATTGCCTTACAAGCCCGAGGTGCTGGCGCAGGCCAGCATCACCAGTGCACAGCAGGTCCTCCCCACGGTGGGCCGCACCGAGAAATTCATTGTGGAGGGCGTGTGGGACCAGGAGCGCATTAATTTCTCGACTTCCCTGGCCCAAACGGGCACCACGAACAAGGCCACCATCAACGGGTCATTGGCATTTTTGCCGCGGGCGGTGGAGGTGGTTTTTCGTCAGTCGGGCCTACACCTGCTGGACAAAGACTGGACCATCGCGGCCGACAACTCGGTGCGCATTTCGGACTATGGCCGCGAGTTTGACATTAGTAACCTGACTTTTAGCAACGGCGTGCAGTTTGTGGGCGCGCAGGGCTTTATCTCGGCCGATGCCAGCAAGCCGCCCCTGGAATTGCAGGTAAAGGACTTTGAGCTGGCGACCCTGAACAGCCTGACCGGCCAGCAACTGGGCGGCCGCGTGAATGCCCAGGGCACGGTGAGCGGCGTCTACGGTCCCCTCACCATCAACACCACGTTGGGCGTGGATTCGCTGACGTACCAAGGCACCTTAATCGGCCAGGTAGCGGGGCGCGGCGACTGGGACAACAATACCAGCAAGCTTCGCCTGAACATGGACGTGGCCCGCGACGGACAATCGGTGCTCACCGTGCTGGGCGACCTTGCCCCCAAGGATGCGACCAACCAATTCAACCTAACGGGCACCCTCAACGATGCCCCGGTGGTGCTGGCGCAGCCTTTTCTGGGCACTCTCTTTCGGAACTTGGGCGGCACCGGCCGCGGCCAGCTCCGGCTCACGGGCCGGTTTGACGCGCCTAACCTCCTGGGCCAGGTCGACGTGAGCAACGGACGGCTCACCTTCGGCTACTTGGGCACCACCTACACATTTTCCGACCGTATTTCCTTCACCAACAGCACGATTGAGTTCCGGAGAATTCGCCTGCGCGACGTGCTGGGCAATACCGGCACAGTGGACGGCATTGTGAGCCACCACGGCTTTAAAGACATGAGCCTGGATATTGCGGCCAGTTTCCGCAAGATGCAGGTACTCAACACCACCCGCAAGGACAACGAACTGTATTTCGGCACGGCCTACGCCACTGGCACAGCCCGTGTCACGGGGCCTACCAACGACCTCGACATCAACGTACGGGCCACCAGCGAGTCGGGCACGCGCATTTCGCTTCCGCTTGATAACGCTGCCCGTGCCCAGAAAGCGGGCTACATCAAGTTCGTCAACAACAACCCCGTGGGCGATACCGTGCTGTTGAAAAAGCCCAAACCGGTGGCCGTACAGGAAAAAATCGACCTTTCGGGCCTCCGGCTCGACATGAACCTGACCATTACCCCCGACGCCTACCTGGAAATCCTGCTCGATGAAAGCACCGGCGACGTGATTCGCGGCTCGGCGGCCGGGCAGTTGCGCATGGCTATTGATACGCGGGGCGAGTTCAATATGTACGGCCAGGTCGAGATTGTGCGCGGCGCCTATAATTTCACCTTGCAGGGCCTCATCAACAAGGAATTTGTGGTGCGCCCGGGCGGCATCATTTCCTGGAACGGCGACCCGTTGGCCGGCGAAATGAACGTGACCGCCATCTATACCCAGCGCACGTCGCTGGCGCCGGTGCTGGGCACAGCCAGCAATGGCAGCGCGGCCGTAGTGCCCGTCACGGCCGTGATGAACTTGACCGGGCCGTTGCTGCTGCCGGCCATTAAGCTAAACTTGGAATTCAACGACGCACCGGGCACGCTCCAAGGCGACCTGGCCGCTTTCACCTCTTCGTTGCGAAATGACGAGCAGGAGCTTAACCGCCAGGTGTTCAGCCTTCTGGTATTTAAGCAGCTTTCTCCGTTGGGTTCTTTTGGCAACACCATTTCGCTGCGGGGACAAGACAACACGGTGCAAAACAGCCTGGGCCAGATACTGAGCACCCAGTTGGGCTTGCTCACTTCGCAAATCGACCAGAATCTGGAAATTGATTTCAACATCAACGGCCTTACTTCGGAGCAGTTGCAGGCCCTGCAGGTGCGCCTGAGCTACTCGTTGCTCAATGGCCGCTTGCGCGTGACCCGCGAGGGAGGATTTACCAGCAACGCCAACTTAGTGAACAGCCCAGGCACCGTTCCCGGCGCGCCCGGCAACATTGCCGGCCAAGCCTCATTGCTCGGCGACTTGAGTTTGGAATACTACCTGCGGCCCGACGGCAAGTTCCGCACCAAGCTGCGCTACGAAACCACTCCGCGCGACCTGGAAACCATCAACCAACCCCGCGCGGGCCTGTCGTTGCTGCACACCGAGCAGTTCAACACCTTTGCGGAATTGTTCAGCCGCAAAAACCTGAAGCGCAAGGAGCGCAACACCCAGAAAGCCCGGGAGGGCCGGGAAGTGCTGACCGTGGACGAAGACCCGCGCACAAATCTTTGAATCCAGTACCCGTTTATCAGGGGCGCTGCTGCAACTTCGCAGCCCCCGAACGGGTAATTGTTCGCCGATACCTGCCAACTGAAAACTGCTCCGAGTACCTTTGCCGATAATATGGCTGCCCCCACCACTCCCACCACCCGCAAGAAAAAGCTCGGCTCCTACCCTACTTTGCTCGTGGTATTCAGCATTACGCTGGCCCTGGTGGTGATTGGCTTGTTCGGTTTGCTGCTGGTTCACGCCCAAAAACTCTCGGAAGTGGTGCGCGAAAACCTGGAGGTGCAGGTCTACCTCGACCGCGAACTGCCCGAAACGGAGTTGCTACGCCTGCAGCAAGACCTGGGCCAGTTGCCTTACGTTGCGGAGCGCGAGGGCAAGCGCCAAATCCGGTTTGTGAGCAAGGAAGAAGGCGCCCGCCAGCTGCTGCAAAGCACCGGCGAAGATTTCCGCCAGTTCCTCGGCGACAACCCTTTGCGCGATGCTTACGTGCTCAAAATCAAGCCCGAATACACCGACACCATGCACTTGCGCCAACTTGAGCGCAGCGTGGCGGCCCAGCGCGGCGTGTTTGAGGTGCAGTATCCGCAGGACCTGTTCACCAGCATCAACAACAACCTAACGCGGGTGAGCCTGGTGCTGCTGGGCTTTGCGGCCGTACTGGTTCTGGTGGTGGTCATTTTGATTAACAATACCATCAAGCTGGCGCTGTTTTCGCAACGCTTCCTGATTCGCTCCATGCAACTTGTGGGAGCGACACCGCTCTTTATTCAGCAGCCTTTTTTGCGGCGGGCTACGTGGCAGGGCCTGGCCAGCGGCGTTTTGGCGGCGTTGTTGCTGGTGGCGTTGCTTCAATACGCTTACCTCGAAGTGGAGCCGCTGCGCTTGCTGCGCGATGACTTTCGCCTGGCGCTGCTCCTGCTGGGCGTGGTGGGCCTGGGCGTGGTCATTGGCTTTTTCAGTTCGGCCCGCGCCGTTCACAAGTACCTAAAAATGTCGCTCGACGACCTGTATTAAATTATGACCCCTACCAACCCTGCTCCGCGCTTCGCCTTTGGTCCCCGCAACTACCGCCTGATGTGGCTGGGCCTAGCGGTGCTGGCCGCTGGCTTCATCACCATGATGTTTGGCGATAAGGAAAACTACGGCGAAGACTTCGTGGGCATCACACTGGGGCCGCTGCTGCTCATCGCCGGGTTTGGGATAGAATTTGCAGCCATTATGGTGCGCGACAAAACACTGAATCCTGCGCCCATCGCGCCGGCTACTTCCCTTGGTACCACTACCGAGCCAGTGACCCAAGTAGCCCCCGCCGCTCCAGCCGCTCCGGCTTACAAGCGCCTCTAATTCTGCCTGTATGACCTATTGGGAAGCCTTGCTCCTCGCGATTGTAGAGGGCATCACCGAGTTTTTGCCCGTTTCGAGCACAGGGCACATGATTATTGCGTCGGCACTGCTGGGCATTCCGGCTACTCCCTTCACCAAGCTTTATCTGGTGGTGATTCAGCTTGGGGCCATTTTATCGGTGTTGGCGGTGTACTGGAAGCGTTTTTTTCAGAGCATTGATTTCTACCTCAAGCTCCTGGTTGCCTTTTTGCCCGTAGTGGTGGTGGGGCTGTTGTTGAAGAAGTACATCGACGCGCTGCTCGAGTCCGTGGCCGTGGTGGCGTTCATGCTGCTCTTCGGGGGCGTGGTATTGATGTTTATCGACCGCTGGTTTCCACAGGAGGACCCGAACGAAGGCGGCCATCCGGTCACAAATCCGGGCTGGCGGCAGGCGTTTACCATTGGCGTGTTTCAGTGTCTGGCCGTGGTGCCGGGCGTGAGCCGGTCGGCGGCCACCATCATCGGCGGCCTCACCCAGAAGCTCACCCGCCGCGCGGCCGCCGAGTTTGCTTTCTTTCTGGCCATGCCCACCATGGCCGCCGCCGCCGCCAAAGACCTGTACGACTTCTACAAAGACAGCCAAACTGGGCTATCGATGGGCGAGGTGAAACTGCTGCTTTTTGGGAATGTGGTGGCGTTTGTGGTGGCGCTGCTGGCCATTCGGGTGTTCGTGGGCTTTGTTACCAAGTACGGCTTTCAGGCCTTTGGTATTTACCGCATCATTGTGGGCGGCATCTTATTGATTATGTTAGCCCTGGGTATAAACCTGCAACTGGTATGAGCACCAAAACATTAGCTGATTTCGACTTTGAGACGGGCGAGGTCCTGCTGCTCGACAAACCGCTGACGTGGACTTCGTTCGACGTGGTGCGCAAGGTAAAAAACACCCTGCGCATCAAGAAAATCGGCCACGCCGGCACCCTCGACCCGCTGGCTACGGGCCTGCTCATTCTGTGCACGGGCAAGAAAACCAAGGAAATCGACCTCATTCAGGCGCAGGAAAAGGAATACACGGGCACATTTCGCCTAGGCGAAACCACCCCTAGCTTCGACCTGGAAACGGCCGTGGACATGGCCCGCCCCTACTCCCACCTGACCGATGCGGAAATAACGGCCGCCACGCTGCCCTTCGTCGGCACTATTCAGCAGACCCCGCCGCTGTTTTCGGCCGTGAAGATTGACGGCAAGCGCGCTTACGAAATTGCCCGCAATGGCCAGGAGGCAGAAATCAAGTCCAAGACCGTTGACATCAAAGTATTTGAGCTGACGCGCATTGAGCTGCCCGAAATAGATTTTCGGGTGGTGTGCTCCAAGGGCACGTACATCCGCAGCCTGGCGCGCGACTTGGGCGTGGCGCTGGGGTGTGGCGCGCACCTCACCCGTTTGGTTCGCAGCCGCATTGGCGAGTATCGGGTGGAAGATGCCTTTTCGCTTGAAGACATTCAGGCCCTGCGCCCGCCGCGGGCCGAGGGCGAAACCCGCCCGCGCACCGAGCGGCCTAGTACGGCCCCGAACCGGGCCGGCCTGCAATACTTTGCCGCGCTACAGGCCGATGCCCTGGCTGCCAAAGAGAACCAAGAGCACCAAGCCGCCGAGGGTGCGGGCACGCCACCGGCAGCCGCCGCGGAGTAAACAGCGCCCCGGCGCCGGCGCGGCGCAGTTCAGCGAAGGGCCCGTTACCTTCGTGGCGCTTCATTTTCCTTCATTCGCTTCCCCGGCGCCCCAATGCACGTCATCCGCGACCCGGCCCAGTTTCCATTTCTTGCCAATGCCGTCGTCACGAGCGGCACTTTTGACGGCGTGCACGTGGGGCACCAGCGCATTCTGGCGCGGCTGCGCGAGGTAGCGCAAGCCAGCGGCGGGCCGTCGGTAGTCATCACCTACTGGCCGCATCCCCGGCTGGTGCTCGGGCCGCCCCCGTCCCATCCCGAACTACTGGAATTGCAGCTGCTCAATACGTTAGAGGAGCGCATCGACAAGCTGGCGACCCTAGGCGTTGACTATTTGCTCATCGTACCTTTTACCAAGGAGTTCGCACAGTGGACGTCGGAAGAATACATTCAGAAGTTGCTGCTGAAGACGGTGGGCGCCAAGCAGCTGGTTATCGGCTACGACCACCGCTTTGGTAAAAACCGCGAGGGCGGCTTCGACTACCTTAGCCAGAACGCCGACCGCTACGGCCTGACCGTGGAAGAGATTCCGCGCAAAGACGTGGACGCCGTGGGCGTGAGCAGCACCCGCATCCGCCAGGCGCTGCGGCAGGGCGACATCGCCACGGCCAACCGCTACCTCGGCTACCAGTATCCCCTCACGGGCACGGTAGTGCACGGCCAGAAGCTGGGCCGCACCATCGGCTACCCCACCGCCAACCTAACGATTACTGAACTCCTGAAACTGGTACCGGCGCGGGGCATCTACGCGGTGTGGGCCATCACGGCGGCGGGCACGCGGCACCAGGCCATGCTCAGCATTGGTGTGCGGCCCACCATCGGCCACGACTTGGCGCAGACCATTGAGGTCAATCTGCTTGACTTTAGCGGCGATTTGTACGACCAGCTGCTGACGCTCGAGTTTGTGGCGTGGCTGCGGGCCGAAGAAAAATACGACGGTCTGGACGCGTTAATAGCCCAATTGGCGTTGGATGCGGAGGCCACGCGGGCGGCGTTGGCCTAAGCCCTGTCTCCATTTATCTTAAACTATTGTTAATGAAGAGGATATTCTTAATGGCGCTATACTGCTGGCTGGGTGCTTGCGGCGCGGCGCAGGCCCAAGGCAAGTTGAAAGGCGTGGTGCTGGATTCGGTGACGCGGCAGCCGCTGGCCTTCGCCAGCGTGTTTCTGGCCAATACCACGCTGGGCGTGACCACCACCGAACAGGGCCAGTTCGAGTTTCCCAAAGTGCCCGCCGGCACCTACGACGTCGTCGGCTCCTACGTCGGCTACCGCTTGGGCAAGCAGTCCATCACCATCGGCCCCACGCCGCAAGAAGTGACGCTGCAGTTGGGCCCAACCGGCAATCAGCTGGGCGAAGTAGTGGTGAAACCAGCGCCTAACAAACCCGAAGAGTATCAGAAGTTCGCCGAGATGTTTCTTGGGGGCACCACGTTTTCGGCGCAGTGCCGCATCAGCAATCCCGACCAAGTGCAGGTGCTCTACGACGACTCCACCAAGGAGCTGAGCGTGCGGGCCAAAGAGTTTGTGCAGATTGACAACGAAGCCCTGGGCTACCGTCTGAAGTACTACGGTCTTGACTTTTCTTTTGACGAGGAGTCGGGGGCCATCTCCTATTACGGGCAGCCAGTATTTGAGGAAATGAAGCCCCGCGACGAGAAGCAGCGGCGGCTGTGGCTGGCCAATCGCGCCATTGCCTACAAAGGCTCGTTCATGCACTTCCTGCGCAGCGTGTATGCCAACCGCCTCAAAACCGAGGGATTCCTGACCCAGCAGGTGCAGGTAGTAGCCAACCCCCGGTTTGAACTAGCCGAAAGCCAGCGCCGCACCTTGCTGGAAAGCAAGCCCGAAGGGCCCTTCACGGCGGCCGAGGAAGACTCGCTCACGAAGTGGGACCGCATGGTGCCGGCCACGGCCACGCTCAACCCCGTGCCGCAGCCCATCGACAGCGTGCGCCGGGTATCGGCCGACGGGCGCCGCACCTACCTGCGCTTTACCGGCGAGCTGCAAGTGGCTTACTTCGGCGAGGCACCCGACCCGCGCTACAAGCGTCGGATGTCGCCACTGGGCAACCTGCGCACGCCTTACCCGACCAAGCGCCAGGTATCGCGGCTAAAACTGCGCGGCCGGCAGGCCGAAATTCAATCCAATGGGTCGCTGATGAACCCGCTGGACGCCTACAACGGCGAGTACTGGGGCTTTGAGCGAATTGGCGAATTCCTGCCGGTGGACTACGTGCCGCCTGCCGCTTCGGCATTGACCAAGTAAACCAGATGGTGGTGGTTGCCAACTTCCAGCAAGCCGTGCTGGCTAATGTCCAGAATATTGTCGTCGCCCAAACTGCTCTTACGTCTCTGCTTGCTGCTTAGCAGTTGGATGATGACAGGTGGTTCTGCGCGTGCCCAGAGCAGCCTAAGGGGTGTGGTGCTGGATTCGGTGACGCGGCAGCCGCTGGCCTTCGCCAGCGTGTTTCTGGCCAATACCACGCTGGGCGTGACCACCACCGAACAGGGCCAGTTCGAGTTTCCCAAAGTGCCCGCCGGCACCTACGACGTCGTTGGCTCCTACGTCGGCTACCGCTTGGGCAAAAAAGCTGGTCTGATGGGGACCACCCCGCAGCAAATCACCTTGCTACTGGCGCCGGCCGCCAGCCAGCTGGGCGAAGTAGTGGTGCGCCCCAACCCTAATCGGGCGGCCGACTACCAGAAGTTTGTGGAGCTATTCGTGGGCCGCACCACGTTTTCGCGTCAGTGCCGCATCCGCAACCCCGATGATGTATTGGTGGATTTTGACCCCACCAAAAACGTCCTCACCGCGGCTTCCTACAAGTTTGTTCAGGTCGACAACCAGGCGTTGGGCTACCGCATCAAATATTTCGGGCTGCGCTTCACGTGCGATTTCAAGGAAAGCATTGTCAGTTTCTACGGCGAGCCCGTGTTTGAGGAAATGACGGCCCGGAACCCGCGCCAGCAACGCCTGTGGGTCGCAAATCGGGCCCAAGCGTATCGTGGCTCGCTCACCCATTTCCTCAAAAGCGTGCACGACAACCGGGTTGCGGCGGAGGGTTTTCTGGCCCAGAAGCTGCGCATCGTGCCCAATTGGCAGTTTCCGCGCGCCGACAGCTTACGCCGCGCGCTCTTGCGCGGCCGGCTCAATGAGGTTCTCACGGCGGCCGAAAACGATTCGTTGAACCGTTGGGGCAGCGTGCCGCCGGCTTTTTCAATGCTTTACACCGCTCCCCGGCCCATCGACAGCCTGCGCCGAGTGTCGGCCGATGGGGCGAAAGTATTCCTGAATTATACCGACCGACTGCGAGTCAGCTACTTGCGCGAGTCGCCTGACCCGCTATTCCGTACTCAGTCCCTGCCTTACGGTACCAACAAAGCACCAGCCCCGATAGACCGGCAGGTGTCGCAGCTCATTCTGCTGACCCGCAACACAGAGATTCAACCCAACGGCCACTTGGTGAATCCGCTGGCCGTATTTACCGACGAATACTGGGGGTTCGAAAAAATGGGTGAATTTTTACCCCAGAATTACCTGCCGCCGGCCGCTGTGCCCGCTCCCTAAACTCCCACCCATGATAGACAAAACCGTTTCCAACGCCCAGGAAGCCCTCCAGGGCCTCACCGATGGCATGACGCTCATGCTCGGCGGCTTCGGCCTCTGCGGCATTCCCGAAAACTCGATTCAGGAGCTGCTGCGCCTCGGCGTAAAAAACCTCACTTGCATCAGCAACAATGCGGGCGTGGACGATTTCGGCATCGGCTTGCTGCTGCAAACCAAGCAAGTGAAGAAAATGATTTCTAGCTACGTGGGCGAAAACGCGGAGTTTGAACGGCAGCTGCTGAGCGGCGAGCTGGAGGTGGAACTGATTCCGCAAGGCACGTTGGCCGAGCGCTGCCGGGCCGGCGGGGCGGGCATTCCGGCGTTTTTCACCCCGGCCGGCTACGGCACCGAAGTGGGCGAAGGCAAGGAAAGCCGCGAGTTCAACGGCAAAATGTACCTTATGGAAACCGGCCTCATCGCCGATTTCGCCTTCGTAAAAGCCTGGAAGGGCGACACCGCCGGCAACCTCATCTACAAAGGCACGGCCCGCAACTTCAACCCCATGATGGCCACGGCCGGCAAAATCACGGTGGCGGAGGTGGAAGAGCTGGTGCCCGCGGGCGAGCTCGACCCCAACCAGATTCACACGCCGGGCATCTTCGTGCAGCGCATTTACCAAGGCGAGCACTACGAGAAGCGCATCGAGCAACGCACGGTGCGCCAAGGCTAGAAGAGTGTCAAAAGAAACGACGTGCTATTTCAAAAACAAGCAATGAAAAAGCCTTCCCTTGCCCTGCTGCTGGTGCTCAGCAGCTCCTTTGCTTTTGCCCAGGTAGCAGCTCCGATAGCAAAGCGCGCTGCCAAGGCCGCTGCCACGGCGACGAGCCCGGCGGGTTTGCCGCGCATCGACCAGCTTTTGCGGGAATACACCGCCGACCGCCGCGTGCCCGGCGCCATTGCCCTGGTGATGCGCGACGGCAAAGTAATCTACCGGAAGGCCTTCGGAGTGGATGAAGTGAAAGACCAAACGCCCCTGCGGACCGATGCCATTGTGCGCATCGCCTCCCAAACCAAAGCCGTGACCAGCGTGGGCCTGATGCTGCTCTACGACGAGGGAAAATTTCAGCTCGACGACCCTGTTTCGAAGTATTTGCCGGCTTTTGGCAACGCCAAGGTGCTGGCTACTTTCGATGCGAAAGACTCGACCTATACCACGGTTCCGGTCAAGAGCGAAATCACCATTCGCCAACTCTTTACCCACACATCAGGCATCAGCTACCCGATAATTGGCACCAAAGAAGCGACGGCCATCTACGCCAAAGCCCGCATTCCGAGCGGCATTGGCACGCCTGCGGGCAGCTTGGCCACGTCCATGGATGCATTGGGGGCACTGCCGCTGATGCACCAGCCGGGGGAGAAGTTCACCTACGGACTGAGCGTGGACGTGCTGGGCCGCTTGATTGAGGTGCTTTCGGGCCAGTCGCTGGACCAGTTTCTGCGCGCCCGGCTGTTTGAGCCGCTGAACATGCGCGACACGTATTTCTATTTACCCGCCGCCAAACAGGCGCGCCTGGCCCGGCTGTATACCGAGAACGACGCCAAGCAAACCGCCCCCATGCTGTCCCAGGATGGAATGAGCCCGGACTACCCAAAGGCGTCGGCGGGCACGTACTTCTCCGGTGGCGCGGGCCTGTCGTCGACCATCGATGACTACGCGGCTTTCCTGCAAATGATGCTAAACAACGGCACCTACAACGGGCGCCGCCTGCTGAAGGCTTCTACCGTGGCCCTGATTACTCAAAACCAAATTGGGGAAGTGAACCAGGGGGCCAACAAGTTTGGGCTGGGCTTCGGCATCACCACGGCCCAAAGCGCGGCGGCGCACCAGCCCGGCCCCTCGGAAGGCACGTACGAATGGGGCGGAATCTTCGGCACCATGTACTGGGTCGACCCCAGGCAGAAGCTGGTGGGCTTGCTCTATACCCAGAAATTCCCCAACAGCACCGGCGGTGAGCTGGCCGACAAGTTCAAGGCCGCCGTGTACCAAGCCGTTCTGCCGCCGGCCGTGCCTACGGGTGCAGCGGCGGCTCCCGCCGCGAAGTAAGTTTCAATTTCTCCCAACTCCCACCCACAAAATCCGCGCAATCCGGTGAATCCGGCTGAATTCGTGGTTCTGACTTTTATGCTCGACAAACACGGCATCGCCAAAAGAATAGCCCAGGAAGTGAAAGACGGCTCCTACGTCAACCTCGGCATTGGTATTCCCACGCTGGTGGCCAACTACATTCCGGCCGGCATCAATGTGGAGCTGCAGTCCGAAAACGGCTTGCTGGGCATGGGCCCCTTCCCTACCGAAGACCAGGTTGACCCCGACCTCATCAACGCCGGCAAGCAGACCGTGACCACCCTGCCCGGCTCCAGCCTCTTCTCCTCGGCCGACTCGTTCGGCATGATTCGCGGCGAGCACGTGGACCTGACCATCCTCGGCGCCATGGAAGTGTCGGAGAACGGCGACATCGCCAACTGGAAAATTCCCGGCAAAATGGTGAAAGGCATGGGCGGCGCCATGGACTTGGTGGCCTCCGCCAAAAACATCATCGTAGCCATGCAGCACGTGGCCAAAGACGGCTCCAGCAAGCTGCTGCCCAAGTGCAGCCTACCCATCACGGGCCTGCAGTGCGTAAAGAAAATCGTGACCGAACTAGCCGTGCTCGACGTGACGCCTGACGGCTTTGTGCTGCGCGAGCGGGCTCCCGGCGTGTGCGTGGAGCAGATTAAAGCTGCCACAGCCGGCAAGCTTGTGGTGCCCGAGGGCGAAGTGCCCGAAATGCAGGGCGTGTAGATGGGCTTGAAGAACCGTTAGGTTGATAAACCAATCACGCGACGGAACGGTCAACCTAAGCACAGACGCATAGAGGTGCTTCGACTGCGTTAAGCAGGACGGACTTATTAACCCTGCTCAACTAAAAAGCGGCTGCAGTTATTGATTAACTGCAGCCGCTTTTGCTTGCTATGTTACCTCAGCATCGGCTCGCAAAAAGCTCTCGGGCGCGTGACGCCGGAGTATTTTCCTTACATCTGCACCGTTCTGCCTGGATTTTCGTTTAGCTACCCATTGGCAAACTCTGCCGTAGGACTTTTACACAGGTAAATTTGACGAACTGGTATTCGTCAGGTGGCCGATGTGGTGCATGCGTGCAGAACGCCGACCACTGCTTACCACTTACCAACAACTGATTTCCAACATGGCCACTTCTTCAAACGGCAAAGCTTCCGCTTCTGCCACTTCCAACGATAAAACCTCTCCCAGTGGCGCCCACGCCAAGAAGGTGGGTAAGCCCAGCCCTACGGTAGAGCGCCTCACCCCCACTGCCGTGCCGGCCCACAAGCTGGTGCTGCGCACGCTGCGCCGTTCCGATTTCAAGGCCGTGAAGGAAATCATGGACAAGGTGTACTCCAACATGGAAGGTGCCTGGGCGGCCGATGAATTTGCGGCCCTGCTCCGCAAGTTTCCCGAAGGCCAGATTGGCATCGAAGATAACGGCACGTTGGTAGCCGCGGCCCTAGCCATCATTGTGCAGTACAGCGACTTTGGCGACCGCCACACCTACGCCAAAATCACGGGTCACGGCAAGTTCAACACCCACAACCCCGACGGCGACACACTCTACGGCGTCGACGTATTCGTGGACCCCGAGTACCGCTCGCTGCGCCTGGGCCGCCGCCTTTACGACGCCCGTAAGGAGCTGTGCGAGAACCTGAACTTGCGCGCCATGGTGGCCGGTGGCCGTATTCCCGGCTACGCCGCTTATGCCAACGAGATGACCCCGGCCAAGTACGTGGAGATGGTGCGTAATAAGGAAGTGGTGGACCCCATCCTCACTTTCCAGCTCTCGAACGAGTTTCACGTGCGCAAAATCATCCGCGGCTACCTGCCTTACGACTCCGAAAGCAAGGCCTTCGCCACGCTGCTTGAGTGGATTAACGTGTACTACGAGGAAGAGGAAAAGCTCATCGGCAACACCAAATCCAACGTCCGCATCGGCATTGTGCAGTGGCAGATGCGCGCTACCCGCAGCCTGGAAGACTTGCTGCAGCAGATTGAGTTCTTCGTGGACACGGTGAGCGGCTACAAGTCCGACTGCGTGATGTTCCCCGAGTTTTTCAATGCCCCGCTCATGGCCCTCACCAACGAGGACTCACCAGCGGTAGCCATTCGGGCTATGGCAGCGTTCACCGAGCCCATCAAAGCCAAGATGATGGAGCTGGCCGTGAGCTACAACATCAACATCGTGGCCGGCTCGATGCCGGTGTATGAGAACGAAAAACTGCACAACGTGGCCTATCTCTGCCGCCGCGATGGCACCGTGGACGAGCAGTACAAGCTGCACGTAACGCCCGACGAGGCCAGCTACTGGGGTATGCGCGGCGGCGATAAGCTCAAGTGCTTCGATACCGACTTCGGCAAAATCGGCATTCTGGTGTGCTATGACGTCGAGTTCCCCGAGCTGGCCCGCATGCTGAGCGAGGAAGGCGTGAAAATCCTGTTTGTGCCGTTCTGGACCGACACCAAAAACGCTTACCAGCGCGTTCGCATCTGCGCCCAGGCTCGGGCCATCGAAAACGAGTGCTACGTGGCCATCACTGGCTCAGTGGGCAACCTGCCGCGGGTCGAGAACATGGACATTCAGTACTCGCAGAGCGCCGTGTTCAGCCCTTCTGACTTCGCTTTCCCGCACGACGCCATTGTGGCCGAGGCCACGCCCAACACGGAGATGACTCTCATCGCCGACCTCGACCTGGACCTGCTTAAGGACTTGAACACCAGCGGTGCCGTGCGCAACCTCCGCGACCGTCGCCACGACCTTTACTCGTTGAGCTGGACGATAAAGAAGACTGACCGCGACGACGAGTTACTGGAACAAGGCGTGGAGCGACTGCCGCGCGTCAGCCGCCGCAAGGCCATCGCCGCAGGCTAAGCCCCCGTTGCACGATGAAATTAAGCCCTTGGTAGCATCTGCAACCAAGGGCTTTTTCTTTATAAACGCGCAGTAACCGTATGTTTTGACATTGGCCTACGCGGGCAGCTCTGCCTAAGCCCAAGAAAATACCGGTCGTATTCATCCGCTGAGTGCCTCAGCCAAACACGTCTACTTAAGGCTTTACTGCCGCCAGTATCTTGTAATACACGGCCGTGGCATGGAGTTGCCCATCATTATTAAGAAAGTACTCCGGGATTAGGCCTACCAACTCAAAGCCTGCTTGCTGATACAATTGCTCGGCCACGTCGCCGTGCCGGGTGTCCAGCACCAGCGTCGTGCGGCCCAACTGCCGGGCCTGTTCCTCAATGGCAGCTATGAGCTGCCGGCCCAGGCCCTGACGGCGGGCACTGCTGTGCACCAGCAGTTTGGCCACTTCGGCCCGATGCAAGGCATTGGGCTTGGTAGCTAAATCGAGCTGCACGGTGGCTTGCACGACGGGGTCATTCTCAGGCTGAGCTACCAGCAATACGCGGTGTCCGGCCTGCACGGCGTCGGCTACCCCAACCCAATAGTCTGTGGCATCGGCGGCAGCTAACGGTGGCAGAAACCCAATGGACGCCCCGGCCGCTACCGCATCCTGTAGCAGGGCGACTAATTGCGGCAGCAAACGCTGAATTTCTTCTGGGGACAGGTTTGAAATGGTAACGTTCATGAGTGTCAACAGCAAGTCAGTGGAATTGCAAAGCACTGCCCCAGCAGCCAATGCTGCAAAACGGAACCTGAGCAGTTGTGCACTGGCAGTGCGCATTTCTACGTAAACTGCGGCCCCAATTCCCCCCTCACTTCATTTTTTCTTACTACATCGTATGCGTGTTTTCATCACCGGAGCCAATCGCGGCCTGGGCCTGGAGCTCACCCGCCAGTACCTCGAGCGCGGCGACCACGTGTTTGCCGCCAGTCGCAATCCAACCGATGCCGCCGAACTGCAACAGTTGCACCAACAGTACTCCGACCGGCTGGTGCTGCTACCGCTCGACGTAACCAATGCCGCTTCCATTGAAGCAGCCGTGCAAACCGTGCGCAACAACACCGACGCCCTCGATGTGCTGATAAACAATGCGGGCGTGTACCCGCACGCGGGCTCCGGCGATGCCCACCAGCGCCTGGGCCAACTCACCCACGACGACGCCATTGAGACCATGCAGGTCAACGCTATTGGGCCGCTGCTGGTGTCGCAGGCGCTGCTGCCGCTGCTGCGCGCCGGGCGCAAAGGCCGCATCCTGAGCATTTCGTCCGGGCAGGGCTCCCTCACCTGGAAAGCCACCGGCGACCCTTACCACTACAGTGCCAGCAAATCGGCCCTGAACATGTATATGCGCAGTTTGGCTGCCGAAATTGGCCACATGGGGCTCATTTCGGTGCTAGTCGACCCGGGCTGGATGCGCACCGACATGGGCGGCGACCACGCCACGCAGGAACCAGCCGACTCCGCCCGCGGCATCATTCGCCTCGCCGACCAATTGCACGCCGAAGAGAACGGCAGCTTTGTAACCTGGCAGGGCCAGCCTGTGCCCTGGTAATTAGATTGATTATTAGAACACTAGCCCCGATTTAATCAGCCAAGCCGTTTAATTGAATAATCAATTAAACGGCTTGGCTTTTTGATTGCGATAATCTTCCACTGCATAGCTAGGCCAACACCCAAAAGATTCGCCAAGAGCCTTTTGTACAAATATTTATGCAAATTATATAGTAAAAATTAATATCATTTTTATTCTAACAAGCTAACAATCTATTCATCCCCATCGCGAAACGCTGAGGTTTTAGCAAGTTAATTATAAGCGTATTTGAAAATATTGCTTTTTCTGTAAATTATTATTTTTACAATAAAAGGACGAGCTTATTGAATAGGCGCGACTATATTCGCCGATTGACTTTCTTTTTTCACCTAAAAACCATTCAAATGAGAAGAACAGTTCTACTATTTTTTTTCATAGTCTTGGCCTTTTTTGCGCAAGACTTACGGGCGCAGAACCGAACGGTTTCGGGAGCGGTAACCGGCTCTGATGGGGCTTCCATCCCGGGCGTTACGGTTATTGTAAAAGGGGGCACGCAGGGCACTTCGACCGATGTCGATGGCAAGTACTCCCTGTCGGTGCCGCAAGAAGCCAAGACCCTGGTGTTTTCCTTCGTTGGCTACGCCAGTCAGGAAGCGGCCATCGGCAGCGGCTCGAACATCAACGTGACGCTTAAGGCCGACGCTACGGGCCTCGATGAGGTAGTAGTGGTGGGCTACGGAACCCAGTCGCGCCGCGACCTGACGGGCAACGTAGCTACCGTTAGCGGCAAGGAAATTAAATCGTTGCCTGTGCAAAGCTTCGACCAAGCCCTGCAGGGCCGAGCCTCAGGCGTCAACATCACGACGCCCAACGGGGTGCTCAACGCCCCGCCGGTTATCCGTATTCGGGGCGTGAACTCGATTTCGCTCAGCGGAGCGCCCCTGTTTGTGGTGGATGGAATCCCCACCTACAGCGGCAACAACTCGGCGGTGGCTAACGTGCCGAACAACCCGCTGGCCAACATCAACCCCGAAGACATCGAAAGCATCGAAGTGCTCAAGGATGCCTCGGCGGCGGCCATCTACGGCTCGCGGGCCATTGGCGGTGTTATCCTGATTACGACCAAGCGCGGCCGCAAGGGGCAGGCCCCGCGGCTTTCGGTCGACAACTGGGTGGGCGTAACGCAGCCTGTGCGGCTGATTGAGGTGCTGAACGCGCAGGACTACGTAACCATCAAAAACGAAGCCGTGCGCAACCTCAATGAGAACCGCCGGCTGGCTACCATCACGCCTACCAACCCCAATGGCACGCCCGGCACCAACGTGGAAGGCTTCAAAATCGGGCAGGATGGCAACGGCAACAACATTGACACGGACTGGTACGACTACGTGTACCGGACCGGCGTCTCGTCGAACCACAACCTGAATTTCTCGGGCGGCACCGACCGCACGACCTACTTCACGTCGGTAAACTACACCAAGCAACGCGGCATGCTGAAAAACAACGAGTTTCAGCGTTACGGTGCCCGCCTCAACGTGGACCACAAGCTGTTTGACCGCGTCACAGTGGGCACCAACGTCAGCTACTCCAACAACCGCAACGACTCGCCTAACTCCGGCTCGGTGGGCGATGGCGCGTTTGGCACCGGCGGTCTGGGGCGCCTGCCGCTGGTATTGCAGCCTAATGTGTCGCCGTTCAACCCCGACGGTACCCCCAACACCTCCGGCGCCGGCCTGGGCGCGGGCCCCAACCTCAACCCCACCACGAATGCCCCGCTCGTCGGCAACTTCTACAACCCGGTAGTGGAACTGGCCAACAACTACTACACGTCGGAAAGCAACCAGATTCAGGGCAGCGTATTTGCCAACGTGGAATTGCTGAAGGGCCTGAACCTGCGCACGCAGTACGGCATCGACAACATCACCTTTGAAGACCGTTCGTTCCTGTCCCCGCTTGGCGGCGACGGCTTCGCGCCGCAGGGCTCAGCCAGCAACTTCCTGCGCACCAACAAGCGATGGAACTGGCAGAACACGCTGCAGTACGACCACACGTTTGCCGAGAAGCACAACCTCTCGGTGCTGCTGGGCCAGGAGCAGCAGCAAACCGACGTGCTACGCTCCGGCTACAACCGCTCCCAGATAGCCGACCCGTTCTTCACCAGCATCCAGGGCAACTTCACCAACATCGTTCCGACCGGTGAACTTCAGGGCGCCAACTACCTGGTGTCGTTCTTCAGCCGGGTAAACTACAATTACGCCCGCAAGTACCTGCTTACCCTGACGGCCCGCCGCGACGGCTACTCGGCTTTTACCCCCGACAATCGGTTTGAAAATTTCTACGGAGCGTCGGCCGGCTACGTCATCTCGGAAGAAGACTTCTGGAAAAACAGCGCCCTGGCCAGCAAAGTGGACTTTTTGAAACTGGTAGGCAGCTATGGTGAAGTCGGCAACTTTCAGGGCATCGACGACTTCGCTACGAAGCAGTTGTATTCCTCGGGTCTTTACGGGTCCAACCCCACGCTGTATTACTCGCTGGCCGGCAACCCCGACCTGAAGTGGGAAGTTGCCCGCAAGAGCGACGTGGGCCTGGCGTTTGGCTTGTTTGGCAGCCGCCTGACGGGTGACGTAACCTACTACCGCAACCTGATTGATGACCTGATTGTGAACGCGCCCGCCGCGCCTTCCATCGGACTTCCGAACCCGCTGGGGCCGGGTAACCTGCAGTTGTCCATCCCGGCCAACGTGGGCTCCATGGTGAACAAAGGCATTGAGTTGAACCTGCGCTTCAACGCCATCCAGAAAACTAACTTCACCTGGACGGTGAGCGGCAACTTTAGCACGCTCAAGAATGAGGTGCTGGAACTGGCCACCGCCGACCAGCGTATCGCTACCGCCACCTCGGGCCTGGAAACGGTGAACTTCACGACCGTAGGCCGGTCGATTGGCTCGATTCTGGCCGTGCCCACGCCCGGTGTGAACCCGGTTAACGGCCAGCGCCTCGTGCAGCGGGCCGATGGCAGCCTTATTCAGTATAACCACCAGGGCACGTCCGGCGCCGGCTCGACGGGCTGGACCCTGGTTTCGACCGGTGCCAACGTGCCGGCCCCGAGCCAGCTCGCCGACGGCGTGTACTTCGGACCGGTGCTACCCACCTGGTATGGCGGCTTCGACAACACGTTCACCTACCGGGGCTTCGACCTAGGCGTATTTGTGCAGTTCTCGGGTGGCAATTACATCTACAACGGTACCAAGTCTGGCCTGCATGACCAGCGGTTCTGGAACAACGCCACCGACATTTTGGAGCGCTGGACGTCCGAAAGCTCCGGCAACGCGAAATACCCGCGCGTGGTGTACACCGACAACGTCTCGAACGGCTCGGCCCTGGTATTGTCGTCGAATGTGGAGAAAGGCGACTTTGCCCGCCTGCGTAACCTGTCGCTGGGCTACACCTTCACGTCGGGCCTGCTGAGCAAGGCCAAGATGAACTCGGCCCGCGTGTACGTGCAGGCCCAGAACTTGGTTTTGCTGACCAACTATTCGGGCGTCGACCCCGAGGTTTCGACCAATGGCGCCAGCAACAGCGGCGCCGGGGTCGACCGTAACTCCATCGGGCAGGCCCGCACGTTCACGGCCGGTCTTTCCCTGGGCTTTTAATCGTATTATCTCCTCATGACTATCATCGCAAAACGCATTACCTTGGCCCTGACAACGGGCCTGCTCACGCTGGGCACCCTCAGTTGCAGCGAGGAGCGGCTAAACCCCGCACCAAAAGCTCAGCTATCGAACACGGTGGCCTTCGATACGCCGACCCGTGTCCTGCTGCAAGTCAATAACCTGTACGACTACGTGAAGGTCGGCGGCTTTATGGGCGGCCGAGTGCAGGTGCACAGCGACATCCGCGCCAACGACTTCATCAACCGTACCAACAATGGCGTAACGGGCCTGCTGGTCTGGAACCACACGGTCACGGAGCAGTCGCAGAACGACGTTATCAATACCTGGGGCTTTGGCTACTCTGCCATCAATCAGATAAACGTGTTCCTGGACGGCCTCACCGCCAACACGGGCAAGTTCGTGGCGCCCGCCTTCCCGGCCACCTTCGCCGCGACGGCGCTCAACTACCAGGGCGAAGCCCGATTCCTGCGCGCGCTGGCCTATTACCACCTGCTGCAGTTCTACGCCAGGCCCTTCGCCGACGGTAACGGCAGCAAGCCTGGCCTGCCGCTGCGCTTGAAGGGTGAAGTTAACAACGACAACAACGCCTTGGCCCGCAGCACCGTGGCTCAGGTGTACGAGCAAATTATCACGGACCTGAACTTTGCCGAGCAAAACCTGCCCCTGACTCCCACTGCCAGCACGGCCACTACGCGGGCGCACCGCAATACGGCCATCGCGCTGAAAACGCGGGTGTACCTGACCATGGGCCGCTACGCCGACGTGATTACCGAGGCCAACAAGCTCGTGCCGGCCGCGGCGCCGTTCGTAGCCCCCACCGGCGTTGCTCACGCGCTGAACCCGTCGCTACCGGCCGTATTCGCCGCAGCCGGAACAACGGAGAACATTCTCTCCTTTCCTTTCACAGCGCAGGACGCCCCCGGCGTTCAGAACCAGTTGGCGTTCTACTTCCTGCCCCCGCCGCTGGGCAACGGCGAGTACAGCCTCAACCCCGGTGCCGGCGGCATCCTGAATGACACCCGCTGGACCGCCACCGACACCCGCCGCACCAACTTCGTGCAGGTGGTCGGCACCGAGTCGTATTTGCGCAAGTACCCCACCGGTACCCCCTACACTGACCCGGCCCCCGTCATCCGCTACGCCGAGGTGCTGCTGAACCTGGCCGAGGCGCGGGTGCGCTCGACCAACACCGTGGACCCGCAGGCCCTGGAATTGCTCAACGCCGTGCGCGGCCGCTCGAACGGCGGCACCTACACGGCCGCCGACTTTGCCTCAAGCGGTGCCATGGCCGACGCCATCCTGCTGGAGCGGCGCATCGAGTTCCTGGGCGAGGGCCTGCGCAACACCGACCTGCTGCGCCTGCTTCAGCCCATTCCCGGCAAAGCATCGGTGGGCGCCGTTAACCCTACCGACGCGCTCTACATCTGGCCGATTCCCAACACGGAGTTGGCTGCCAACAGCCTGATGACCCGCAACTAATCGACGCAGTTTCGGACAAAAAAAGCGGCTTGCCCCAAT
Organism: Hymenobacter jeongseonensis; assembly: GCF_015694725.1. Taxonomy (GTDB): domain Bacteria; phylum Bacteroidota; class Bacteroidia; order Cytophagales; family Hymenobacteraceae; genus Hymenobacter; species Hymenobacter jeongseonensis. The sequence continues at coordinate 114,383 of NZ_JADQDQ010000005.1, forward strand.
TGGGGCAAGCCGCTTTTTTTGTCCGAAAATATTCAACTGACTAATTAACTATTGGGGATTCTGATTTTGGGTCCTGCTTTATCAAGCGGCCGGTTGTCGATGCGTCTCTAGCGCTTCGTACGGGACGCGTTCAACGAAGCGGCAGAGACGCTTCGACTTTGCCCAGTAAGACGTTCTGGAAGAGGTTTGCAAAATTTCAAATGCGCCCTACACGGATGAAATTGTCGGCTTCTGCTTGAACGCAGGCCGAACCCAGGCCCGTCGTTGTATGACTTAACAAATCCCAGTCTAATCCTCAAGTGCTAAAAAGACCTTCCTGAACATTCAAGAAGGCCTTTTTTTGGTACTCATGGTGAATGGGGCTAGCGGCCTGCAACTGCAAGATGCGCGTGGTCGCGGAGCACGGTATGCAGAAATGCCTCGTCTGGCAGGTCAGTCTGGATACCGGTAATGCCTTTTACTTTATTCGCCAGCTCGTTTATCAGCTGGTAGTTCTGACGAGTGGTGGCCTGGTGCAACAATTGGCGCACGAGGGCTACATCATGGTCGGCGAGAATAGCGGCCTGCGGGAATACCGCCTGATAGCCCGGCAACGTGCTGGCTTCGCTGGTCGGGTTTGGCAGGGCGTGCGGCTGAACGGGGCGCAGCTTGAGCACCGTGGTGCCGGCGGCCATGTCGCCGAGACGCTGCCCGCGGCCACTAGCCGCAATGGCAATGATGGCCACCAGCCCGCCGAAAATACCCGTGTCGATAATGCGCAGTAGCCAGCGCAGCAGGTAGTCGCCGAGGCGGGGAGCCGTGCCGTCGAGGCGCATCACCTTAATGTTCCGCGCCTTCTTGCCGATGCTCTGGCCGTTGAAGTATACTTCACAAATCAGGTTATAGCACACATAGGGCAGAAAGATGATGACCAGAAGGACAATAGCAATTATTCCGGCGGGGTCACGGTAATCGATGGGGGTGCTGGTGGAGCTGCTGTCGTCACCCAGCGCGGCAAAAAGCAGGGCCCAGGCCATGCCCCAGGCCACGAGCACTACGTTGTCGATGATGGCAGCAGCGATGCGGTCGCCCAAGCTGGCGACTTCATACTCAAGCGTAACGTTTTGGGCCGTGTGGACGCGAATGGTACTCATGTAACGAAGGGTAGAAAATTTAAGCCCTGAAAAATACGAGCCCGGCGATAGATAATACCAGCTGCGGCCGCTGGTATTATCAACTTAGCATCACGGATGGACACGAACTCTATCCGAGGCATTGTGCAACAGTGGCCAAATTCACGGTTTGGCGTAGCGGCCTGCTGGCAATGGCTCCCTATCTTTAAGGCCTTCTATTTTAAGAAATGCGAGAAGCCGTTTTTTTGCGCCAGAACCAGGAGCGCTGGCAGCAGTACGAGCGGCAGCCCCCCGCCGGGGCCGACGAGTTAGCGGCCCGCTTCGTGGCCCTCACCGACGACCTGGCCTTCGCTCAGACGTTCTATCCCAACTCCCCCACTACCGCCTACCTCAACTCCCTCACCGGCAAGCTGCACCAGCGCCTCTACGCCAACAAGCCCGTCAGCCGCGGGCGCTTTGTTCAGTTTTGGGCCCGGGAGCTGCCGCTGGTGGTGGCCCGCCACCACCGCACCCTGGCCATCACGGCCCTGCTTTTCGCGGTGTTCACGTTTCTGGGCGCCTTGTCGGCAGCCTACGACGACTCCTTCGTTCGGGTGATACTGGGTGATAGCTACGTCAACCAAACCATTGAGAACATTCGCAAGGGCGACCCCATGGCCGTTTACAAGCAGGAGGGCGAGACGTTGATGTTTCTGGGCATCACGGCCAACAACATTTACGTGGCGCTCAACATTTTTGTGCAGGGCGTGACCCTGGGCGTGGGCACCATCGTGCAATTGTTTCGCACGGGACTGATGCTGGGTTCCTTTCAGTATTTCTTTCACCAGTACCACGTGCTGCGGGCCTCGCTGCTCACCATCTGGATTCACGGCACCCTGGAGATTTCGGCGGTTATTGTGGCCGGTGCGGCCGGGCTCGTGATGGCGCGGGGCCTGCTGTTTCCGGGCACTTACGGCCGGGGCGAGGCCTTCCGGCAGTCGGCGCGCGACGGCTTAAAAATGGCCGTTGGCCTGGTGCCCATTTTCATTGTGGCGGGCTTTCTGGAAGGATTCGTCACGCGGCACACCGAAATGCCCTTGGGTGTCAGCCTGGCCATCATCGGCGGTTCGGCGGCGTTCATCGGCTGGTATTTCATTGTGTATCCCATTCGGCTGGCTCGGCGGCTGGCTAGGTAGGCAGGCCGCCTGATTTCTTTTTCCTTCTTTTTCTATCGCTCTCATTTCTCCCAGTATGCAAGCAAAGGTTAAGTTCAACCAAGAAGCCGATTTTCGGCGGGAGCGGGATTTTGGGGCCAAGGTTGGGGCCACGTTCGAGTTTGTGGTGGCGCAGTTCCGGCCGCTCATGAAGTGTCTGCTTTACTTCGTGTTGCCCGGGGCGCTGCTGGCCGGCATTGGGCTGGGGTTGTTTATGAGCAACTTTCTGAAAATAATGCCCCAGCTCAGCAGCCAAAACGGCGGGGGGCGCTTGGCTTCCGGCTACCCTGGCAACATGTTCACTACCACGTCTTTTATGGGCCTAGGAGTGGCCACGCTGGGCTTTCTGGCGGCGTTTGTGCTGCTCTCTTGCACCGTTTATGCCTTTGTGCGGGTGCGCATCAGTATCCCATCCACCGAAGTTGTACAGCCGGCCCAGGTCTGGGCTTTTGTGTGGCGCCGGCTGGGGCGCGTAGTTCGGGCCGGGCTGGTTCTCGGCCTGGTGGTGGGGGGCGGCTCCCTCCTGCTGATGGCGTTTTTGGCGGCCTTATGGCCCGGTTTGGTGGTGTTGGGATTCTTTCCGTTGGTATGGGCCGGTGTCTGCCTCACACTTTTTTACCCCATTATCTGGATGGAAGACGACGGCGTCATGGCCTCGCTGCGGCGTTCGTTTTACCTCATAAAGGGCAAATGGTGGTCTACCGTGGGCCTGTATTTGGTGATGTCGTTCATCACCGGCATCCTGAACTACGTGTTTATCATCCCCTTTTATGGCTTGATGGTAGTGCGCATGATGCTCAAGATACCGGGCTTCGACTCGGAGATTCTGAGCGTTGGAGCCATGAGCATTTACGCATTGGGCTGGATTTTCACGGCGGTGCTGCCGCTGGTGGCCATGCTCTTTCAATACTTCAACCTGGTGGAGCGCAAAGATGGCGTGGGCCTAAGCCTGCTGGTGAATTCGCTGGGCCAAACGGCCGCCCCGCAAGTACACAACCGCTCTTACCAACCCGACGAAGAGGGTGAATACTAAGCAGCAGGCGGCATTTCGCAGGTGGACGAAGCGGGCGCTGCTGGCGCTGGTGCTGACAGCGGCCGGTACGGCTGGGCAAGCCGCAACCCAACCCGACACCACCGTTTCTGCGTCCCAGGCAAAGCACCGTGCCCAGCCTTTGCCGCCCGACCGGACCACGGCTTTGCCCGTGCGCCGAGTGGATGCTGCCCGCTTGCGTGAGCTGGCTGCCCAGCGTGAGTTTCGTTACGTGGAGCCCGACGCCGACACGGACGCCTGGGATGCCTTTTGGGCGCGGCTGTGGCGCTGGCTGGGCCGCTTGTTCGGCACCGGTTATTCCTCTGAAAGCACCACCATCTGGCAGAACCTCTTGAAATACGGCTTCTACGCAGCCGTGCTTGGCACCCTGGTTTATGCCGTGCTGAAGCTTCTGCAAGTCGATATAACGGGCGCATTCGGGCGTTCGGCGCGGCGCGGGCTATTGGCGTATGACATCGCGTCGGAAAACATTCATGCCGTGGATTATGCCGCCCGAATTGCCGAAGCCGAAGAGGCCGGCAACTTCCGCCTGGCCATCCGCCTGGGCTACCTCGAAGTTCTCAAACACCTCACCGACCGCGGCTTCATCCAGTGGCAACCCGACAAAACCAACCACGCCTACCTTGCGGAAATCACCACGGGTCCGCTGCGCGACGCCTTTCGAAGCATCACTCGGCAGTTTGAATACGTGTGGTACGGCGAGCTTCGGCTGAATGCCGCCCTATACGAACAGGCCCGGGCCGGCCAACGGGCCGTGACTGCCCAACTGACCGGCGCCCGCAACACCGTGCCCGGCACCGTTGCTTTCTCTAATTCCTTGCCCGCGTGATGCCTCAGCTGACAACCTTCCGTTTGTACCTGCTGGGGATAACGCTGCTGTTTGTGGGCTACGTGGTGCTGGAATACAACCGGCCTAAACCCCTGGATTGGGCCCCAACCTACGCCAACAAGGACAAGATTCCCTACGGCACCTACGTGCTCTACGACCAACTGCCGCGCCTGCTCGGCACCGATTCCATTGCGGCCGTGCGCCTGCCCGTGTACAGCCAGCTCACGGGCCTGCGCCCGGACGATGAAACAAGCACCGATGCTCCTGTAATGACCCTCGACTCCACCTTAACTGTGGATGAAGGCGACGCCGGCGTTGCCGAAGAGGAAGAAACCAACGAGGAAGTTGCCGATACAGTACTCGTGTCGACGAGCCAAATCGGTTCTGAAGAACAAGCTGAAGATGAGTCCGATGAGCAGCAGGGAGTAGGTGATACAGACACTCTTATTTCCGAAATTCCGCTGCGCGCCGGGCAGGCCAACTACCTCTTCGTCAACCAAAGCTTTGAACTAAGCCGGCCCGATTCCCAGGCTTTGCTTGAGTTCGTGGCCCGGGGCAATGATGTTTTTGTGGCCGCCCAAAACTTCAGCGGCGCGAGCAACTTGCTGCGCAAGCGTCTCGGATTCGGGGTAGATGACGTGGAACTGACTACTCACAAAAGCGCCAAAGGCTTGCCCGTACCCGATTCGGTGGAATTGCGCTTCACAAACCCGGCCCTGGCCGGCGTGCGCACTTGGCTGCCCGGCGCACGCACGGAGCAGCGCTTCGTGGTGGACTCCGGCCGGGTGGGCCGCACCTTGGCCACCGATGCCAAGGGGCGCGCCGTATTCATTCGGCTCGATTACGGCCAGGGGCATATCTACCTCTGCAGCATGCCCATTGCCTTCACCAACTACTATTTGCTGCGGCCCCGCACCGCTGGCTTTGCCACGGCCGCTCTGGCCTACCTGCCCGCCCGCCGCACCTGGTGGGACGAGTACCAGAAGCAAGGCCCCGCGGGCGAGCAGTCGCTGCTGCGCGTGGTGTTTGCGCACGAGGCCTTGCGCCAAGCCTACTACCTCACGCTGGCCGGCACGCTGCTGTTTGTGCTGATGGCGGCTCGCCGCCGCCAGCGCATCATTCCCACCATCAATCCGTTGCCCAATACCACGCTGCAGTTTACGCGTACCGTGGCCAGCCTCTACCGCCAGGGCAGCAGCCATGCCCTTATTGCCGAGAAAAAAGTTGGTTTATTCATGGATTACCTGCGCACCCGTTTTCAGGAAACCAGCCCCGATTTCGGCGATGCGGAATTCCGCGAGCGGCTCAGCCAGAAGGCCGGTGTGCCCCGGACCCGCGTCGATGAGTTGCTGCGCATTGTGAACTTTGCCCGCACCGCGCCGCAGATGAGTGACCAGCAATTGCTGCTGCTCAGCAAGGCGTTGAGTGATTTTAAGAAGGAAGCCAGTTGATTCATTTCTGGAATGTTAACCGTCGAAAAACTTGCCATCCTCATCAAGTACCACTGGAATTTTCGCCAGTTCGAAAAGCAAGCCACGGTGCCGGAAAAAGCCTTAATGGCGGACATTGATTGGGATGATTTAAGCGAAATATTACAAGACCTAAAGCGCTACCACCACCACCTCGTTTCAACGGGTTACGCCCAACAGATTCACGCAAATTTGCTCGCAGTTTGCGCTGATGAAGACACCGCTCAGACTTTCATTGGCTACGCCAGCACGCTATAAATGGAAAACGAAAATACCTTTCAGACCTCCGGCAACCCCGAATCAGTAGTGGCCACTGCCGAGGCTTCTTTCACGCCGCGCACCGACTTCGCCCGCCTCACGGCCCAGACGGAAGCCATTCGCGCCGAAATCGGTAAAATCATCATCGGCCAGTCCGATTTGCTGGAGTTGCTGCTCACTGCCGTGCTGGCCGATGGCCACGTGCTGCTGGAAGGCGTGCCCGGCGTGGCCAAAACCCTCATGGCCAAGCTGCTGGCGCGCACCCTGGAGGTGCCGTTCAGCCGCATTCAGTTCACGCCCGATTTGATGCCGTCGGACGTGCTGGGCACGTCGGTATTTCGGCAGAACAAATCGGATTTCGAGTTCCGGCCCGGCCCCATTTTCGCCAGCATCGTGCTGATTGACGAAATCAACCGCGCACCGGCCAAAACGCAATCCGCGCTGTTTGAGGTGATGGAGGAGCGCACCGTGACCCAGGACGGCACCGCCTATGCCATGGCGGAGCCCTTCCTGGTGCTGGCCACCCAAAACCCCATCGAGCAAGAAGGCACCTACCGCCTGCCCGAAGCCCAGCTCGACCGTTTCCTGTTCAAGCTGCACGTGGGCTACCCGACGTTGGCCGAAGAAGTGCAGATTTTGAGCGGCCACCACGCCGGCCAGGGCAGCACCAACTTGGAGGCCGTGCAGCCCATTCTCTCGGCCGCCGATTTGCAGGCCCTGCGCCAACAAGTGCGCGAGCAGCGGGTGGAGGCCAACATTTTGGAGTACATCGCCAAGCTGGTGGGCCAGACGCGGGCGCACAAATCCCTGTATTTGGGGGCTTCGCCGCGCGCTTCCCTGGCTTTGCTCAACGGAGCCAAGGCCCTGGCCGCTCTGCGCGGCCGCGATTTTGTGACGCCCGAGGACGTGCAGTTCCTGGCGCCCAGCGTGCTGCGCCACCGCATCATGCTCACGCCAGAGCGCGAGATGGAGGGCAGTACGCCCGACGACGTGGTGAAGCAGATTATGCAGAGCGTCGAAGTACCGCGGTAAATGAGCTATTCCACTGCGTGGCTGCTCGACCAATTAGCTCAAGGGCACCGGGCCAAATACCTGCTTTTCTGGGGCAACCAACCCAGTAAAACCGGCGAAATAACCAAGTCTTGCCTAAGTCAATGGTGGCTGATGGATTTTGTGGTAGCGGGCATCACCTATCGGTCCACTGAACATTGGATGATGGCTGAAAAAGCTCGCCTATTTGCTGCCCATGAAAGCGTGGCCCAAATCCTAGCGGCCCGTAGCCCCGCAGAAGCCAAGAAACTGGGCCGTGAAATCGTTGGCTTTGTGCCCGAGGTTTGGGAGAAGCAGAGGTATCAAATCGTTATAACCGGCAACTGGCACAAATTCAGTCAACATAAATCCTTAGCGAATTTCCTCCTCGGCACCAAAGACCGAGTGTTGGTGGAGGCCAGTCCGGTGGATGCAATTTGGGGCATTGGCTTAGCTGCCGATGCGCCCGAAGCAGAAGACCCGGAGCGTTGGCTAGGGCCGAATTTATTAGGCTTTGCATTGATGGAGGTTAGAGACCAATTGCGCAATTCATGACCTTTTTTCTTACCCCACGCTTTTTTCTGGCGCTTGTGGCTCTTGTCGCAGGCTTCGTCACGGCGCTATTTCTGCCGTGGCTGCTGGGGCCGATGCGGATTGTACTCTGCTTGCTTGTCGTGCTCACGTTCATGGATGCACTACTGCTTTATGCGCCGGCCAAGAACAAATCCGTGCCCGTTTTTGCGCGGCGCGTGATGGGCGACAAACTGGCCAATGGCTCGGAAAACGACATTCAGATTTACATCGAGAACCATTACCGGTTTCTCATCCAAACGGAGACGATTGATGAGATTCCGCATCAGTTTCAGCGGCGCGATGTGCTGTTTAATGCGGCCATTAAACCGGGTGAAACGCAGATTATTAACTACCAGCTGCGGCCCACCAAGCGCGGCGAGTACGGGTTTGGGGCGGTGAACATCTACGCGGCCTCGCCGCTGGGATTGGTGCGCCGCCGCTTCCGCTACGACCAGAACAAGGTGGTGCCCGTGTACCCGTCGTTTTTGCAGATGCGGCAGTACGAGTTGCTGGCCATTCATAACCGGCTGACGGAAGTGGGCGTGAAGCGCATTCGCCGCGTGGGCCACAGCCTCGAATTCGAGCAAATACGCCCGTACGTGCCGGGCGACGACCCGCGCAGCATCAACTGGAAGGCCACGGCCCGCCGCGCCGGTACCGGCGCCACCGACGAACTGGTGGTGAACCATTTCCAGGACGAGCGCGCCCAGCAAGTGTACTGCCTCATCGACAAGGGCCGGGTGATGCGCATGCCCTTCGATGGCTTGAGTTTGCTCGACTACGCCATCAATGCCACGCTGGTGGTGAGCAACATTGCCCTGCTCAAGCACGACAAGGCCGGCCTCATCACCTTCTCCAACCGCCCCGGCGCTACCCTGGCGGCCGACCGCCGCCCCGGCCACCTGCTCAAGCTGCTCGAAATCCTGTACCGGCAAAAAACCAAGTACCTCGAAACCGATTTTGAGCTGCTCTACGCCACGGTGCGGGCCCGCATCAAGCAGCGCAGCCTGCTGGTGCTGTTCACCAATTTTGAAACGCTGCACGGCATGCAGCGGCAGCTCCCCTACCTGCGCCGCCTGGCCAAAGACCATTTGCTGCTGGTTATTTTCTTCGAAAACACCGAGCTGCGGGAGTACCTGGATGCCCCGGCGGCCAGCACCGAAGACGTGTACAATCAGACCATTGCCGAGAAATTCGCCCAGGAAAAACGGCAGATTGTGCTTGAATTACAGCGTTACGGCATTTATTCGCTGCTCACCGCACCCAAGGATTTGACCGTAAACACCATCAATAAATACTTAGAATTCAAAGCCAGAGGACTGATATGAGGAGATTGACACCGGCAGTGGGGTTGTTTTGGATACTTGCGCTGGCCCTGCTTAGGCCGGGCCAGGCGCTGGCCCAACTGCCGCACAACCTCATGCCCGTGCCCGCCGAAATGCGCTGGGGCAAGGGCCGGCTGAACCTAAAAACGCCGCTCAAGCTACAGCTGGAGTCCTCTGCGGACCCCGCCGTGGCCGCGGCTGCTCGCCGCTCGTTGACTCGCCTGCAAGGCCCAGCCGAACCGGCCACGGGCGCCCTGCTCCAGATTCGCTACGGCCGCATGGGCAGCCCCGAGAAGTTTGAGGAGGAGCGCTACAGCCTGCGCGTGACGCCGATGGGCGTGACCATTGACGCGCCCACCAGCCTGGGCGTGCTGCGGGCGCTGGCCACGCTGGAGCAGCTGGCCGTGACCGAAAAACGCCAGCGCTACCTGCCCGAGGTGGATATTCAGGACCAGCCCCGGTTTGCGTGGCGCGGGCTGCTGATGGATGCGGCGCGGCATTTCATGCCGGTATCGGTCATCAAACGCACCCTTGACGGCATGGCGGCGGTGAAGCTGAACGTGCTGCACTGGCACCTCACCGACGACCAAGGCTTTCGGGTAGAAAGCAAAGTCCTGCCGCGCCTGCACCAAGTGGGCGGCGCCGACGGCTACTACACCCAGGCCGACGTGAAGGAGGTACTAGCCTACGCGGCGGCGCGGGGCATTCGGGTGCTGCCCGAGTTTGACGTGCCCAGCCACGCCACCAGCTGGATTGCGGCTTACCCCCGGCTAGCCTCCAACGACTCGATTTACGGCGTGTACCGCAGCTTCCGCACCTCCAACATTGCCATCGACCCCACACGGAAAACCACCTACACGCTGCTCGATTCACTGTTTACGGAGATGACGGCGCTGTTTCCGGACCCCTACTTTCACATCGGCGGCGATGAGAACGACGGGCGGCAGTGGCGGCGCAGTCCGCGCATTTCGGCCTTCATGCGCGAGCGCGGCATGGTGAAAGCCGATGGCAAAACCGTGGACAAACACAAGCTGACGACTTATTTCAACCGCCGGGTACTGGCCATGCTGCAAAAGCACGGCAAAATCATGGTGGGTTGGGACGAAATTCTGGGCCCCGACCTGCCCAAGGAAATCGTTATTCAGAGCTGGCGCGGCAAAAAATGGTTGGACGACGCCGTGAAGCAAGGCCACCCCGCCATCCTGTCGGAAGGCTATTACCTCGACCTGAACTACACCGCCGCTTCCCACTACCTGCCCGACCCGGTACCCGCGACCACGACGCTCACGCCCGCGCAGCAAAAGCTGGTGCTGGGCGGCGAAGCAACCATGTGGGCCGAATTTGCCGATTCGGTGATTGTGGAATCGCGCATTTGGCCCCGGGCCGCCGTTGTGGCCGAGCGGCTGTGGTCGCCGCAGGCCAGCACGCAGGATGTGGCCGATATGTACCGCCGCCTGGGCGGCGTTTCCACTTTTCTGGAAACCCTGGGCCTGCGCCACCTCAGCGCGCCCAGGCTTCTGCTGGCCCAAATGGCGGGTACCAGCAATGTGGCCCCGCTGCGCACCCTGGCCGAGGTAGTGGAGCCGGTGAAGGAATACAAGCGCCATTTTCAGGGCATGTTCTACACGCCCCAAACCCCATTGAACCGCTTGGTTGATGCCGCTCCGGCCGAATCGGAAGTTGCCCGGCGGTTCGGCGTGCTCGCGGACAGTGTGCTCATGACCGGAGCCCGGAAACCGCCCCAGTCCACGGTATCGCTGCGGCAACTGCTGCAGCTGCGGGCCCAACTGCTGCAGTGGCAAGCCAACGACCAGCAGTTCCAGCTGCTGCTAGTACTCAACCCTGCCCTGCGGGAATATGCGCCGCTATCCACCCAGCTTGCGGCGGTATCCGGCGTGTTGCTGGAGCGCATCAATCAGCTACAAACCAATCAAATGCCCTCGGCCGCGTGGCTGGCGGCTGCGCGGGCTACGCTCACGGCGGCGCAGGCGCCGGCCGGGCAAGCCGAACTGGCCATTATTCCCGCGGCGCGCCGGTTGGTGGGCATTTAACTTCCGCCCCTTTTCTTCCGGCTCCTGTTTTGATTATTTCCCCCACACTGCGCATCCTGCTTCTCCGCCTTGGGCTGCTGCTGGCAATTGCCCCGTTTCTGCTCCTGACGGCTTTCAACCAGCCTTTCTTTGATGATTTTCGCAACGCTTATTGGACGCGGGCGCAAGGCATGTGGGGCGTGCAGCAATACTTGTTTAATACTTGGACCGGCCGCTTCACCTCCACGTTTTTCATGACCGTGCTCAACCCCGTCACCTACGGCTGGCTGGGGGGCGTGAAGGTGGTGGCCGCGGGGCTATTCGTGGTGCAGTGGGCCAGCATTGCCCATTTCTTTCGGGCGCTGCTGCACACGGCGCTGCGCGTTTCGTTTTCCTGGGGTGCGGCTTTTTGGGCCGCCGGTTTGCTGCTGGCCCTGTTTTGTAACGGCGCGCCGGCCCCGTTTTCCTATTTGTATTGGTTTTGTGGCGCGGTGGCGTATCAAATCCCCTTGATTGGCCTACTGAACTTCACCGCCCTGGCCCTGCGGGCCGGCTGGGGGCCGGAGCCAACCCGCTGGCGCTGCGCCGGGCTCGCCTGCCTTCCGCTGGTGCTGGCCTTGGTCGGCAATGAGCTGACGCTGGTGCAGGCCGTGCCCGTGCTGGCATTGCTGGGCTACGCGTTGCCGGTGGCAGCCCGCCCCAAGTGGTGGCTGTGGCTGGCCATCGGCGGCCTGGCCACCGCCGTGGCCGTGGTAGCGCCCGGCAACTGGCTGCGCGCTCGCGCCATGGCGCCCGAAGATGCGCTGCAGGCATACCGCTGGCTGGTTTTGCTGCCGCGCACGGCCTACTCCGCTCTGCTTTTTCTGGCCCGGCCCGTCACTCTTTTGAGTGTGCTGGCGGCGGCGGCGGCGGGTTGGTGGCTGGGCTTGCGGCACCGGGGCACGAGTGGCACGCCGGTGCGCTTGTCCCGCCGCGCTTGGTGGGCGGTGCTGGCCGCTTTTGTGGTGTTGAATGGCATTGGATTCCTGTTGTTTCGCTACCTCATCGTTGGCGCACCGTTGATGCGCGCCCAGAATGAAATTCTGCTCGTCATGCTGGTGGCGGTGGCGGCGCTGGCCTGGGTGGCGGCTCAGCATTTTTCAGCGCTGGGGTACCAGGTGCCCCTTTGGCTGCGTCACGAAGGGCTACTGGCACTGCTAGCAGCGGGCTTGTTTGCGTCCGGGCACGTGCCGGAGGCCTGGCGGGAACTGCTGACCAGCGCGCCTTCCTTCGATACCCAAATGCAGGCGCGCTTCACGGTGTTGCGCACGGCCCAGCTGGCGCAAACGCCCGTTGTGGTGTTGCCTCCCCTGCGCCTGCCGTACGGGCACGTGCTCATTCCACTGCGCCAGTTCAGTACTTTTATTGAGTTTGACATTGACCTCACGGCCGGCTGCGAAGGCAACATTAACGGCGTGATGGAGCGCTATTTCCAGGTTGCCGATGTGTGTTGCGAGCCGACGGCCACCGCCCTTCCAGCGCCCCAGTAAAGGCGCTGCTTCAGGGCCATTTCCAGCCTGGGGAATTATCTTGGCTGTATGCAAGCAGAAATTACCCAAGCCCTGGCGGGCCTCAACTTCACGGCCATCGACTTTGAAACCGCCAACGAACGGCGGTCCAGTGCCTGTGCCGTGGGCGTGGTGCGGGTGCGCGGCGGCCAGATTGTGGAGACCTACCAAACCCTGCTGCGGCCCCTGGTGCTCCGCGTAGACTGGCGCAATTTCGAGGTGCACGGCATTGCCGAAGCCGACTTGCACCACGCCCCCACCCTGGCCGAGGTATGGCACGAGTTGCTGCCCTACTTGCACCACCAGCCGGTAGTGGCCCACAATTCGGCCTTCGATGTGAGCGTGCTCGAACACACGTTGCGCGATTTCGACTTGCCCGTTCCCGCTTTCCACTGCCTGTGCTCGGTGAAAATGAGCAAAGTGGCTTGGCCGCAGCTGGAGCGCCACAAGCTCAACTATGTAGCCGCTCATTTCGGTATTCCCCTCAACCACCACGACGCCCTTTCCGACGCCCGCGCCTGCGCCGAAATCACGGTTCAGGCCTTTCGTTCGGGCATCCCCTTACCTCTGTGTTTCAAGCAGCGGGAACTTACGGCGGGGCTGGCAGCCCGTGCTGCTAGAATGGCCAAGGCTTAGACAGTAAAGGCTATGGCCCCTGTTATTTCTGGTTGAGAACAAGAGGTTGGGAATATATAGTAGGCTACAATAAACCAATACTCCTATTCCTTGGTGCTGTGGAGCAGCTTTTGGGTGCGGCAGGCCTTATTTTTGGATTCTCGTCATGCTCCCTACACGCACTTTTTACCTAAGGCTGGCTTTCTGGCTTTTCTTCTATGCGGGGGTGCTGCCCATTGCCGTGCCCGTATGCCTCGACTGGCTGAGCCGCCCTTCCAATTGGTGGCTGGGCTGGGGCTTGGTGGGCACGAGCGTGCTGGCGTTGGGCATCGGCTTTTCCCTATACCAAGCCGGACGCGCTTTAACTCGTCGTTTTCTACCCTAAACCCTTCGTTTACAATGTGTTATGGCTGAAATTTTACTAAACAACCGTCGTTGGCTGAAGCCCCTCATTTTCGTGGGCCTGCTTTTGATTGCCCTCGTCGGGGGCTGCAGCTTGGTAAAAGTGGAGCGCATCGATGCGGGCAACGTCGGCATTAAAGTTAATCTGGCCGGGACCTCAAGAGGCGTCGACGACATCACTTACACCACCGGCTGGGTGTTTTACAGCCCGCTGAGTACGGCCGTATACGAGTTTCCGGTGTACACGCAACACAAAGAATACGAGGAGTTTGAAGTGCAGAGCAAGGACGGTTCGGGGTTCGGCGTAGCGCCCAGCCTCAACTACTTTATTCAGTCCGATAAAGTCGACGATATTTTCCGGCAATACCGCCGGCCCTTGGCCGACATCGAAAACGGGTTTCTGAAAACGGCTGTTTATGAAGCCTACCGCGTGGCCACCAACCGCTACACGGCCGATAGCCTTATCAGCAACCGCGGCAGCTATGAGGCGTTGGTGAAGAAAAACCTCATCGGCCAGCTCCAGGCCATGGGCTTCACGGTGCAGCAAATTACAACCAAGCTAGAGCCCCCCGCGAGCTTAAAAGCAGCCATCGACGCCAAAAACACCGCCGTGCAAACCGGCCTGCAGACCGAAAACCGCATTCGGCAGGCCGAAGCGCAGGCTCGCATCAACGTAGCCGAGGCCGAAGGCCAAGCCAAGGCCATTCGCATTGCCGCCGATGCCCAGGCCTACGCCAACGAAAAGCAGCAACAGTCCCTAACCCCGCTGCTGGTGCAAATGCGCTGGATTGAAGCCTGGGAAAAAGGCGGCAGCTCCGTACCGGCCTACACCAGCGGGGGCGGCGGCAGCCAATTCCTGCTGCAACTGCCCACCATTACGCCCGCGCCCAAGCAGTAAGCCACCACAAGCCGGTGGCTCCCCTTGCAAACAACCTGCGCTAGAACAGCACCGCCACTTGCATGCGGCCGGTGTGCACGGTATTGAGCCCGCTGGCTTTGCGGCCGTCGTAGGCCAGCGTGATGTTCAGGCCGTTGCTGAGGCGCTGCTCCACGTTCAGGTTCCAGGTGAAGTTGCTGCCGGGACGCAGGGCGTTCAGAATTTCGATGGCGACCACCGAGTTGGGATTGGTGCCGTCAAATTTCACGCGGGTGTAGCGGGTAGCGGCCGTGATGGTGCGCTTGTTTACCTGGCTGAGCCGGGTTTCCAGGCCCAGCTCGTCAAAAATGCCGGGGTTCAGCTCCGCCTCTGGGAGGTCGAGCGTGTTGCGCTTGCGGGTGTGCAGGTAGGTGCCGGTGAGGCGCAAAGACGGCGTGGGCTGGTAGCTGATTTCGGGCTGCACCGTATAAATCAGCAGGCGGTAGTTGCGGGTGGGCAGGTAGCTGCTGTTCGACTCTCGGATGTCGCGCGAGCCGGTGAGGCGGGCCGTAAACGACGTGGCCAGCGTGCGGCGCACCAGCAGGCTCTGGGTGCTGAGGTTGCGCAAGTCGACGCCCTGGGCGAGCAGCGTTTTTTGCTGGGTTTGCTGCACGGTGAGTTCCGAACCAAAAATCGGATTTGACCGATTGAAGTACAGCGTATTGCGCACCAGCTGGTTGAAGGCCAGCAATTGGTCGTCCTCCTTGTCGTAGCTCAGCGGGCTGAGGCGCGAGAGCAGCGAGGGGTCGGTGGTGCGGCGGTCGACGGTGACGCTGGTGAGCGTGGCAAAGCGCGAAGCCGCCGCCCGCCAGCCGCCGGCTTCGCGCCAGCCGCGCGGGGCCGCCGTGGTCAGGCGGTAGCTCAGGCGGTTGGTAAAGGCCGTGATATAGTCGGCCGTAGGCAAATACACTTTAATAAAAGTGCGGTACTGCGCGTCTTGCGTCTGGGCCTCAAAAAACTCGTCCTTCTGCTGCTGGCCGTCATTGTTAGTATCCACAAAATAGTGCGTGCCCAAGCCAGGCGGCACCGCAATGAACGAGAAGTCGCGCTTCAATTCCCGGCCCGTGGCCACGCTGTAGCTCAGCTCGGAGCGGATTTGGTTTTGCAGCAGGCTGGCGTTGTAAAACACCTGCCCCAGCACCGTGCGGTTGCGCGCTAGGCCCAGTGAATCCAGGTCGCGGTAGGTGGCCAGCACCCGAATGTCCTGGCTTTTGCCCAAGCGCGAGGCCAGCGTGCCCTGCCAGGTTTGGGCCGTGCCGCGCCGTTGCAGGGCGTTTTGTTCGGCATTGGGGGTTTGGTCGCGGCGGTAGCTGTAGTCGAGGCGGTACTGGGTGCGGGCCGAGTCGCGGCTTTGCAGGAAGACGTTGTGCTCGTCGAAGTAATTGGCCGAACGGATGGTGTCCGTGCTGGCCGAGCTCACGCGGTTTTTATCGAAGCGGTAGGTATAGCCGGGCACGATTTTGCCGCCCACAAACCGGCCCGTGGCCTCGCCCCGCGCCCAGTCGGACTGGAAGCGCCCGGCCTGGGAATTGAGCAGGAACAGCGAGCCGCGCATCTCCAGGTTGCCCACTTTCTGGGCCGCATCCAGCCAATGCTGCAGGCCATTCACCTCGCCCGACCGAAAGCGCCGGCTCACCCGGTAGTTGACGTTGTTATTAATGTCCTTCACCACGCCCAGGCTGAAATTAAAAATATTGTCGGAGCGAGCCGACTGGCCATTGGCATTGCTTTGCAGGGTGTTGGTGGCGCTCCAATTGCGGTCAAACTCGATGTCGCGGTAGCGGTCAATCGGCGAGAAGCGCTTGCCCGTGTACTCGTAGTCGAGGGTGGAGCGCAGGCGGTAGTTGTGGAGCACGCCGCCAGCCAGCGCGGCCGGAAGCCGGCGGTCCTGCACCACGTAGCCCATGCGCATGGCCCCGTCTTGGTCGCTTGCGGTCGAAAAGCGGTTGCGGTCGAGCCGCGAGCGGGCCGCATCGAAAAATACCGTCGTGCTGCTATCCACTTGGTAGCTCACACCGCCCGAAATCATTTGCTTCAGCAGCGGCGTGGGAATGCGGCGCACCGGCTGGTAGCGGCCCAGCCCCGGCCCCACGTACTCGTACACCCGGCCGTTGCTGCTCACGTCGGTGGTGGTGAGCTGGTAGTCGCCGTTCCCCTGTCCCGCATCGGTGAACCGGACGGAATACACGCCGCCGAGCGTATCGGCCCCCACGGCGCGGCTGAACCGGCCGGTGGCCGGGTCGCGCTTGTAAAGCACCTGCGTGCGGGTATAAACCACCGAATCGGCCCCTGGGGCCACCGCAAAGGCCACGTTGCCGGCCTGCTGCAAGCGCGCCCGCAACGTATCGTTCAGGTTGAGGTTGGGCGCGTTGTTGGGGTTGTCGGATTCCTGATAAATGTTGCCGCGCACGCTGAGCCGGCCCACCTGCTGGTAGTGGCTGGCCGTGAGCAGCGAGCGGGCGTAGTTCAGGTCCGAGTACTCAAAATCAATCTTAATCCGCGAGTTGCGGGTGATGAGGTGGCGCGGCGTGAACGTGACCTCGGCCAGGTTGTAGTCGATGGTGTAATCGGCATCGAAGCCCCGGGTTTGCAGGCGTCCATCAAGGTACACCCGCTCCGAATTGGCCAGCACGATGATAAACTGCTCGCCATTAGGGCCGCTGAGGCGGTACGGGCCTTGCACGTTTTCAATGGGCGCCACGTCGGTGCTGGCAAACTTTCCTTTGGCAACGCCGCCGGCCGCCGAGGTCGAGGACTGCCACACCAGCCCTTTGCGCACGCCCGAGCGGGTAATGGTGGCGCCGGTCACGGGCGCCGCATCACCGTTGGGCAGCGGCGCACCGGCCATGCTGGGCACCTGGCGGTTGGGGTCGGTGAGCTGGGGCTGGCTGATGGCAGGCGGGTTGAGCGTGGCGGGCGACGGGCCGGTGGGGAATTGACTGGGCTGGCCACTCGGCATTTGGCCAGCCGGCCCGTTCAAAAACACGGCGTTCGACACGCCCGGCGCGGCGCCCAGCCCGGCCAGCCCCGCAATGGGCGGCCCAAAGTTGGCCTCGGCGGCCGCGCCCTGGATGTTTTTGTAGTAGCGCAGGAAATAATCCGGCTTGTTGCGCAGCACCACGTCGCCCGCCGTAAGGTTCCAGTTAGGGTTGGTGAGGGTGATGTAGATTTTATCGAACTGCTGCAGCTGCTGCGTGTTTCCTTCCGGCTGAAACGGCACGCTCTGGTCGCTGATGGCGGCCGTGAGGTTAATATTTTCAGCCAGTTTGCCCTCTAGCTGCAGGTTCAGAGCTGAATTCACAAACACATTCTGGGTGTTGCCGAAGCTGATGCCCCGCGCCAAATTGCCCGTTTTGTTGATGCCCGGCGTGCTCAGGATTTGTTCTTTCACCGAGAAGTCCTCGAACCGCATGGGCCCGCTCCGGAAGCGCAGGCTGTCCATCAGGCTCTGGGGCCGGCGAAACCGCGCGGCCGACAAGCGCAGCGGCAGTACCCGGTAGCACAGCAGCAAGGAATCGGGCAAGGGCGCGCCGCTGGTGTCGCGGGGCGCGGGCCGAATCCAGCGGTATTGGTCGGTGCGCGCATCATAGGCCACTGCCCGTCCGCCGGCCACTACCGACGACGGCACCACCGTCAGCGTATCAGCCAATGTAAAGTTAGTGGTGTCGCGGCCGGGCGTGAGTTGCACGTAGCGGCAGCGCCGGGTACTGGGCGGGGGCGCTTCGCCCGGGGCAGCCGGCTTTATCTGGGCGGCTACCTCGCCTGCCATCAACCACAACGCCGCAACGAGCAGGCCCACAAAGGGGAAGCACAGGCGTAAGCGGCGAATCATGCAGTAAAGGTCGGGAGTAGCGAGGGCACAACGCGGGCGCGGGGCGGTTTCGTGCCCGATTTTTTGGGCGCCGCCCATCGAGCGAAACAAATAAACCAGGCCGCTGGTAAAGGTTGCCGTAAGCCCCCCGGCGCACAGCGGAGCGGAAAAATCGCGGCGGCCCTCACTCAATCAAGCCGCACTTTCTACAAGCGCGGTTTTCTTAACTGAACTACCCGGCCAGCGGCAACTCGATAAAGAAATGGGTCCCCACTCCCACTTTCGTTTCAAACCAAACCTGCCCGCCGGCGCTCTCGATGCCACGCTTTGCCACCGCCAAGCCGATGCCCGACCCCGTTTCCTTGGTGGTGAAATTCGGCACGAACACTTTGTCGCGCACGTCGTCCGGAATGCCTGCCCCGTTGTCGCTAATAGTGACCCGAACGCGCCCCGAATTCACGGATTCAAGTGATACATCAATGTGCGGCTCACGACCTTCCGGCACGGCCTGGCGGGCATTTATTAGCAGGTTGTTGAAGGTGCGCACCAGCAAGTTTTCATCGGCAAACACCAGATAGCGGCCGGTCTCGGCATCGGGCGGCAGGTGTAACTCCAGGGCGCCATCGTCGGCATCGGGCTGGTGCAGGGCCGTGCACCGGCGCAAAATGCTGGCCACATCGAGCCGCTCGGGGCGCATGGCCGGCAGGTTGGTGAAGTTGCTGAAGGAAGTGGCAATGTCACTCAGCACGTCAATTTGGGTTATCAGCGTCTGGGAAATCCGACCGATAAGCTCATCGGCGTTGGCGCGACGCTCAGTGATGGCTTTTTGCAGGAATTGCAGGCTCAGCTTCATCGGCGTGAGCGGGTTTTTGATTTCGTGGGCCACTTGGCGGGCCATTTCGCGCCAAGCGGCTTCTTTTTCCTGGGCCGCCAGTTCGCGCTTGCTGGCTTCTAGCTTGGTGAGCATGGTGTTGTACTCGCGCACCAGCAGGCCGATTTCGTCGTCGGAGCTGCGATAGTCCAGCAATTCGTTTTCGCCGGTGAGCGTGGTTTTGGTGAGCTTTTCGGTGATGAGCTTAAGCGGAGCGGTCAGTTGCCGCGCCGCCACAAACGCCAGCCCCAGAAACAGCAAAAACATCAGGGTAAAAATATTGAGAATGGTTGTAAACAGCTCCGTCAGTTTGGTATTCAGCTCTTTCTCCGAGTCAAAAAACGGTATTCCCACGTAGCCTAAAATGGGGCCAGTGGGCAGGGCCGTGTCGTCGGCTGAATCCTCGTCGAAGCTGTTGGCCAAGGGTGCCGGGGATGCAGCCGTACGTCGGCGCCCGGCGTCCTTGGCTTTTCGGGGGCCGTTATCGCCAAGGGCATGGCCGCCCAAATCCTCCATCACTACTTCCCCTGCCCCGGCCCGCACCGGCAGGTACAGGGCATTAAACGACAGCGAACCGGCCCGCTCCGTGAGCAAGGCCCGCTGGCGGTTCTGCTCGCGGAGTTCCACCACGGCCTGCGGGTTCAGCAAAGGCCCCAGCAGGCCTGCCTCAAAAATCAAAGGCTGGCTGCTGGCCAATAATTCGCCGTGCACGTCGTAGAGGTTGAGGTCCGTTTCGGTGAGGCCGGCCACGTTTTTGGCCAGTGCCGCCAGCGTAGGCCGGGCAGAACTATCCGAAAGCAAGTGGCGCTGCCGGCGCAGGCTCTCCAGCGCCAACTGGCCGCGGCGCTCGTAAGTGCGGGAAAGGTCGCGCTGGTACGACGCAATAAGCTGGCTGGCCGTGGCTACGCTCACCACCACCAGCGGCACCACAATGCCCACGTTCAGCAGCAATTGAATGCGGGTACTAAAATTGAGCCGCAGCCGGGCAACGGGCCGGCCACGGAGCAGCAGCAGCAACCCAATCACGAGCAACCAGAAAAAGGAGGACAGCAGAAATTGGAACGAGAAATTCGCCAGCCAATCCCCTGGAGAGTACGTGGCCGTTGTCACCACTACGGTCCTAGCCGAAGACCCGCGCACGGCGTAGTGGTGGTAGCCAGCGCGGCTCACCCCGCCCTCAAACAGCCGTTTATCAGCCAGCAAATTGGCCGGCAGGCGGTTGGCATAGTCAAAATCGCCTTCGCTGTATACCAGCCGGTCCTGCGTGTAGCCCGCATAACTAAGCTCGGTGGCCAGCCCGGGCTGGAAGAACTTTTGGTCGACCAGCAATTCTGGCAATACGCTGTAAGTCGTGAGTTTTTTTAGCGTCAATTCCACGCGCACCGCCCCCAGCGGCAAGCCAAACCCACTAACCCGCGTGCCGGGCACCGTGATTTGGGCCACGTAGCGTCGCGAGCTAAAGGGGTTGACCGAATGCAGCAGGTACACGCCGCGCTGGTCGGTGGGACTGGCAATGCGCTCGAGTTCGGCCCGCGCTTCTACCAAGCTGGGCGTGCCCGGCGGGGCGTCCAAAGGGTCGCCGGCCTCGTCATAGAGGGTGATGCTGCTTTCGTATTTGTCGAAATAGTCGCCTAGATATTGCCGGGCAATGCGCTGCCGCACGGCCTCCGGCTGCCCAAAAGCCGCTGACAAGGAACGCCGCACAAAAGGGTCGCGGGCAATTTCGCGCATCCGTTCGCCCAGCTCAAATTCTCCGTAGAAATCATTGTCAATCAGTAAATTACCAGCTATTCGCTGCTTATCAACCAGTAATTGCTTCTCAAACCGCTCGTACAAAGCCAGTGCGCCCGTAGCCGATGCCAAGGCCAGCAGCAGCACAATCAACACCGAAGCCTGGTAGCTGCCCGCGATGGGCGTGGCGCGCAAGTTTACGGCTCGCACCATGGACGCGAACAACAGCAACACGCCCGCCAGCAACACCCACGCCTGCCCCCAAGCCAGCCCCACGCCCAGCACGGGTAGCGCCACCAACGCTGGCCCCCACAGCAACACGCGCCGCGGCACTTGCCGCAGCAGCGCGCCTGCCAGTTGGGTTAGGCCGAAGAACCCAACCAGCCAGGCCGCCGTGTGGAGCAAAACGGCCAAGGCCAGCAGCAGCCAATTGCCCGTTATCTGCAGGTTTCGGGTAACGTCGAGGCTCAGTTGCGAACTCCCAAACGCGGTGATGTAGTAGTAAAAAAGAAGACCCAACCACGCACAAAACGCGAACCCGAGCCCTGCCAGAGCCAGTGCCAACCCACCCGACGTTCTGGGCACCCGCACCCGCTCCAGCACGCGTAGAGTCCGCCAAAGCGCCAGTGCCCCAGCGGCAACCAGCAACGCCAGCAGCGCATTCAGCAGCAAGTCGCCCAACGACGGGGCCCACCACGAAGCCGCGTACACCCGCGGGTCAAACAGCTGAAGTTCAATGAAAGAATACGGGAGCCCCAGGTACAGCAAAGCGGCCCGCAACAGGACCAGTGGCACCACCAAAGCCGCAATGGCTGCCTCGGCACGGCCTTTTCTCCACCAGCGCCTGGCCAGCAGGAGCCACCCCGCTGCAAACATGACGCTGCCCAAGGACAGCAATACCAACGGCAGGTATTGGCCCGTCAGTAAGTTGGGCTGTAGCCTTTTAATAGAAAACAAGTAGCGGCCATTTTCCGAATCTATGCGCGCGAGGTCAGTCAACGTACTGTCGACGACCACCTGCAGCTGCATTCCCCGGAAAAGTGCCTGCTCCCCTCCTTCCAGCAGGTAGCGGTTGTTGATGCCGTAATGCCGCTCCAGGGGCAGATAGGTGATTATTTGAAATCTCCCCGCTGGACGTTGCAACAGCAGGAAAGCCCCCACGTCGTTTTCCACTACCCGTTGCCCATCCAAATTGGCGACAGCAACTTCGGGCCGTAGCGTGGCGTCGGACCAATAGCGCAATTCTCCATCTTCCAGCACACAGGTTGGGTAGGTGGTTTGGTCCAGCAGTTTTTTGAAGCTGTATGGACCTTGCGCCAGTTGCACGGCCACGGAATCAGCTTCGCGGCGGGCAGCGGTTTCGGCATCGTGCACCAGCTGCTGCAAGCGTTTCACATCCGTGCGTTGCACCACACCCGGCTCTTGCGCATACCGGCTGGCCAGGTACCCTCCCAAAAAACACAATCCCGCCACCAACAGCAACAGCCAAGGCAAGCGACGCCACGCGGGAAGTTGAACCACAGTTATGCTTGGTTTTTTAGGGAAATGCCGAAAATATAGCCGCATTGGCCCAGTCTTCAGCCAATGGATGCATTAGTACCCGTGTAGGCAGCAAAGTAAAAGCCTAAACCCCCGCGATTCACTTCCCCAGTCCATAATCAGCGGGGAAGTACACGAGCGGCTGGTCGGAAAGGGCTTCCCGCAAAATCCAGGCCTAACAAAAATGCCGCCCAATGGCGGCATTCATTCCTCGTTACCAACGGTATTTCTAAACTGTTTTTGCGTACCGAGAATCGAAATTGGTGCCGCCAAAAGCGTACAGCATCACTGCTCGGGCATACCGGAACAGAAGCGGGGTGAAGCCTAGTACGGCCAATGCTACTACCAACACATACACCCACACATCGGGGTCATTGCCAAGAAAATACACCAACACGCCCACAATGGCCACGATGAGCGTGGAAAACCCGTAGCTGATGTACATCGCTCCCCAGTAGAAACCCACTTCCGGCTCGAAAGCCTGCGCGCACACCGGACACGCCGCGGGCATCTCATCAAATTTGCGCAAGTCCAGCGCCGAGTAAGAAAATAAGTTGCCTTGGCGGCACCGAGGACACCGCAACGCCAACAATGCCGTCAGCGACGAGGGCGAGCCGGACACTATTTCTTGGCCGCCTTCGGGTGCGTGCGACGATACCAGAAATAGCCAACCGCTCCCATCAAAATGTAGGGCACGGTCATCATGTACACGATGCCCTTGTTGAGACCCGCCACATCGTAATCGTCGCGTTCCTGCCGCGCCGACTCCACCTGCGTTTTACACATGACGCACTGCGCGCTGGCAGCCAGGGGAGCCAAGTTCAGCAACACACCCAGCAGCAGGGCAAAAGCAGAAGCAAAAAGGGTCTTTTTCATGGGATTAGAACACGAGGATTGCCGCAAAGTTTTCCGCAGTTAAGCGGCTATTGAAGCCAATTGCAGTTAGGAATAGTAAGGCGAAATCAACAGATATACGATAACACCAGTCACGGATACGTACAGCCAAATTGGAAACGTCCACCGCGCAATGGCTTTATGCTTGGTGTATTGGCCCGTCAAAGCAAAATATAAGGTAAAGAGAACCAGGCCCACCGTCACCACAGCTAGCGCAATGTGCGTGAGAAGCAGAAAGAAATAAGCGTAGCGAATGGCTCCCTCGCCGCCGAATTTTACACTCTCAGCCTGCGAATGGTAGGCTACGTAGGACAACAGGAAGAGCCCGCCCAGCGCAAAGGCTGTTCCCATCATGGCGCGGTGGCGCAGCACCTGCTTTTGGCGAATGAAGTAGTAACCGGCCACCAAGCAAACGGCGGTCAGCGAGTTCAACACCGCATTCACAGCCGGAAGAAACGATACGTCAACGCCGGGAATGCGGAATAACTGGGGGAAAGAAAACAGCACCGCCACCAGCAGAGGTACCACGACTCCCAGCGTACCCAGAATGATTTTATAGCGGGTATAGTCGCCCGGCGCCATCACGGGCGGGTGCAATTTTTCAGTGGGGGTGTTCATAGTCGTAAAGCTGCACGGTCACTTCCGTGAGTAATCGGTCGATTTCACGACCGTCGGTTCCGTTGTAAATACCTCGAACCCGGCGTTGATTGTCGACCAATAACAGCCGGCCGGCGGGGATGTTGGCTGTATAAACCGCACCGGGCAACCGCTTGGGGTCTGCGGTAAGGCGAAATTCGTCCAGCGTAAGGCGCTTGAGCGTATCCCGCGGCCCAGTAAGAAAAAACCATTTGCCAGCAATGGTCCCGTACTGTTCGGCCAAGCGGGTGAGCGACGCTACTTGCATCGAGTCGCCATTTAGAACAAATGTGACCAGACGCACACGGGGCTCGCGGCGAAACTTCTCTTGCACACGAAGTAGCTGGCGGGCTACTTGGGTGCTTGCGGCATCGTTGCCATAAAACTGCGCGATGTACAGTCCTTTCCCGAGTTCCTGGCTGCTTACCGCCCGCCCGGTAGAGGCAGGCAACTGGAAAGGGGCAATCTGGTGGAAAACAGTATCGCGCCGCCACTCCCTGCCAACTTGCATGGAATCCACGCGGTCGGGCAGGTAAGTGGGCAGCGCGTAACGGTTGGTGCCGAAGCTAAACAGGAACAGAAAGGCCAGGACCGGCACCAATAGCAGCAACCCCAACAACAAGGTTTGGCGGGGTCGCATCCGCTATTTGAACATGTTTTGCAGTACTTCGCCGACGTAGGAGCCTTCGGTAACCAATGCCACCAGCAACCACACCAGTAGTGCCATGGGCACCAGAATGGTCCAAATAAGGCCTTTGGTTTCGTGCTTCAAGTGCATGAACTCGGCCACGATGAAGAAGGCCTTCATGATGGTGAGCACAATAAAGATGCTGTTCCGGAAGGTGCTTGGTTCCATCAAAAACACAAACACAAATTCTACCGCCGTAATACCGACCAGAATGAAGAAGGTCTTCCAAATCCAAGCGGTATTTGGTTTGGCAATTTCCCCTTGCGGGAGCGTTTCATCAGTTGCGTGAGCAGCCATAATCGTATGTTGGTTATCTTAATGTCGCTAGTAGAGAAAGGTCCTTGGACCTGAGTAGCCAGCGCCAGCAGAAATTAATGAATGGACGAAGCAGAACCGTATTAAGCACCCCGCTTCTTGGCAAAGAAAATTATACGAGGTAGAAGAAAGTGAAGACGAACACCCACACCAAGTCTACAAAGTGCCAGTAGAGGCCAATTTTCTCAATCATTTCGTAGTGCCCGCGCTTGTGGAAGGTGCCGTTGGTGGTGGCAATGAAGCACCAAACCAGCAAACAAACCCCCGATAGAACGTGCGTACCGTGGAAACCGGTGATGAAGAAAAACAGGTCAGCGAAAAGCACCGGACCGTATTCGTTCATCTGCAAATTGGCCCCGTGGAATACGCTGCCATCGGCCATCACCATGCCGTTGTCACTGCCGTGGATAAAGTGGCTCCACTCCCATGCTTGGCTGAGCAAGAAGGTGCTACCAAACAGGATGGTCCACAACAGCCACTTTTGCACATCGTTTTTATCCATGCGGTGGCCCGCTTCTACGGCCAGTACCATCGTCACAGAGCTCAGAATCAGAATCATGGTCATCAAGGCCACGAAGCCCAGCGGCACGTCGACACCGTGCAAGCCTGGGAAGGCATTAAACACCCTATCCGGAACGGGCCACCAACGCGTGTTGAAGACGAACTTCTCAGCAGCCCCCGTAAACACCTCGTGCTTGTGACGGATAAGGCCGTAAGTGGTTAGAAATGCGGCAAAGGTGAAAGCGTCAGAAAGCAGGAAGAACCACATCATTAGCTTGCCGTAGCTCGCCTTGAAAGGTTCATTGCCGCCGTCCCAGTTGCCAGTGCGTGGAGCGTCTTGGGTAGCGGATGCAGCGGGTGGCTGCAAAGTGGTGGGTTGGGCCATAGCGGACAGCGTAACGTCGTTTTAGTGGTTCAAAAGTAAGAACAAATACAGGTACAGCCAAAGCCCGCCCAAGAAGTGCCAGTATAAGGTGGCATTCCCAATGGAGAGCAGAGCACGCGAATGCACCTGATAATTAAGGACCCGCTTCAGAACGACGGCCAAAAAAACAAGGCCGGTAACCAGGTGAAAAGCGTGAACACCCATCAGTACGTATACGAACGAACCGGAGGGATTGGCGTCGGCGCCGCCGAAGTAGGTATTGCCCGCGACCAAATCGCCAAAGCTGTAGTACTGGCCCACTAAGAATGCCAAGCCCAGCACCAACGTGATGGCCATTCCGGTTTTAACTCGTCCAATTTCGTCCTTACGAGCTGAGGCATAAGCCCATTGCATGCTGGCGCTGCTCAGGGCAATCAGGATGGAGTTGATAAGCAAGGAAGCCGGCAGGTCAAACTCGCGCCAGTTGCCTTCGTCGCGCCGCACAATGTAGCCGCTGGTAAACGCGGCAAACATCATGACAATGCTAAAAATTAGCAGGATAAGCAGCACGCGTTTAGGGTGCCAGCCGAGGCCTATTTCCTTATCGGATAATGTTTCAGAAGGATTCATAAGCAGTAAAACGCCTGCCTTCGCCGACGTTGATTATTGATAAAAATGAGAGAGCACACTGCATTCAGTGGACTCATTCATAACAACAAAGGGCTACATTTTGTCCAGCACCAACGCAATTTGAACGATGGGCAAATAGAGAAATGAGGCAAACATGATGCGAAGGGCAGCCTTACGGGACTGGGTGCGCATCAGCTGCACGGTGAGCAATAGAAACATGACTCCGCACACCACGGCTACAAGAGCCGAAACCCGCCCCGAAATATTAAAAACCATCGGCAGCAAGCTCAGCGGAATAAGGAGCAGCGTGTAGGTCATTATTTGAAAAGCCGTCCGCATATCGCGGTTGCCAGGAGAAGGCAACATCTTAAATCCTGCCCGCTTATAATCGTCATCGGCCACCCAGGCAATGGCCCAAAAGTGCGGAAACTGCCACATGAACTGAATGCCGAAGAGAACCCACGCTTCCACACCCATGTGTCCGGTTGCCGCAACCCACCCAATAAGTGGAGGCAAACCGCCCGGAATGGCACCTACGGCCACACAAACGGGTGAGATGGTCTTGAGCGGGGTATAAATGAATCCGTACAGAATCAGGGACAGCAAGGAGAGGGCCGCCGTGAGGGGATTGAAGCAATATGCCAGCAAAGCCAAGCCGCTTGTCCCCAGAAGCACGCAAAACACCCAGCCTTCGGCCGGCGAAATAATACCGAGCGGCAAGGGCCGCTGGGCAGTGCGTGTCATCAGCTTGTCGAGTTCCCGCTCGTGAATCTGGTTGATGATGTTTGCAGAGCCCGTTACGAGTAGGCCGCCCAACATGACCAGCAAGGTTTGGCCCCAGCTAAAGTCACGCGCCCCCAGCATGTACCCGATGGCGCTCGAAAACGCCACCGTGAGCGAAAGCCGGAATTTGAGCAGCTGAAAATAGGCGCGGGCCTTAACCATTAATACGTCTAAAAGTGTCGTCTTAGAACTCAAGTTTTTGAGCCTTGCCCAAACGGGGCCGCAAAGTTACGCAACAACCCGGCCGGGGGCATTTGTGGACGCAATTGTTTCCGGGGTTTTTCGAGCGCGTGCTACGGCCAGCAACGCAATAAACTGCACCCCGAATAGAACAGTAGCCAGCGTGAGGTGAACGGGCTGCACCGCGGCAGGCAGCGCAAAATAGGCCAGGATGATACCAGCCAAGATTTCCAATCCGACAATACTCAACGTCAGGGTAGCCAACCGGCTCAGGCGTGGCCGAGCAAGCTGCCGCAATTCATAGCAAACGTATACATTTAAAAGGAGCACCACAGCTGAAACCGTGCGGTGCACGCTGAAAGCAGTTCCCAATTTGGCTACCCAGGTTTCTCGGCCAAGGCCCGCTGCCGCGTTTGAGACTATATCAACCTGCTCCCTTACCTGGGTGCCGAGTATGATTTGCAAAAAGGTGAGCAAAAGTGCGCCCCAAAGGCTCCATTGTAAGCCAGCGCTGGGGTTCTTCCCATTCGCCAGTCGGCTTGTAGCAGGCGAGCCTTGCGTCGCAGCAAGATTCAGCTGCTCAACCCGCCACTGCGCCCTGTCAACCGCGTAGAGCAGCATAGCCACAATAACCAAGGCCAGAGCCATGTGTATGGTCACCATCACGGGCAACAGATTGGTTGAAACGACCAAAGAGCCCAGGTAGCCTTGCACCCCAGTCAGCAGAAAAGAACCAAATGCTAACCAAAAGATGCTGCGGTCACGGTGCCAGTAGGGCAAGGCAAAAACGACCGTCAAAAATACCAGTACTCCTATTAGTGCCCCCAACAAGCGGTTCAGGTATTCAATCCACGTTTTAACAGGATTGAAATCCGTTTCGATGTATTGGGTTGGGTGCGCAAAAATACTTCCTGCTACCTGAGCAAATCCGAGCTTCTCGAGCGTCCGGGCAAGCTTCTGATTCTTGGCCACTCGTTGCGCCGTGTACACTTCCTTGTAGTCAGCTGGCAGTTGGCTGGCTTCGGTTGGAGGAATCCATTGACCAAAGCATTTCGGCCAGTCCGGACAGCCCATTCCGCTCCCGGTGCTCCGCACAATGCCCCCAACGAGAATAAGCAGGTATACTGCCACCACGGTTAAAATCCCTACGAATCGAAACCGTTTAACGGCAGGGCTAATCTGTAAACTATTCATCCTTTTTAACAACAACCTTCCCTGGCTAATGGTCTTTCGTTGCAGCAGAAATCCCCCGAGAAACTCAAAATAAAACGGGCCGCCGGTCAGGCGGCCCGTTTTGGGACTTTTCCAAATCAACAACCTATTCGGCTAGTTCCTGCTCATAAGGCAAGTTCGAAGACTGGGTTTTTGAATAAGGCACATCCTGGGGGATGAAATCCACATCGGAACCGGGCTTGCTGTAGTCGTAAGGCCAGCGGTAAACGGCTGGAATCTCGCCGGGCCAGTTGCCGTGCCCAGGGTTGATGGGCGTCGTCCACTCCAGCGTGGTCGAATTCCACGGATTCTGGGTGGCGCGACGGCCGCGATAGATGCTGTAGAAGAAGTTGAAGATGAAGATGAACTGGCCCAGGAAGGCAATGATAGCCGCAATTGAGATGAACTTGTTCATGTCAGCAAACTGCGAGAACGCATCAAAACCAGTCCAAGCATAATAGCGACGGGGGAAACCGGCGATGCCTACATAGTGCATTGGCATAAATACCAAGTAGACCCCAGCGAAAGTCAACCAGAAGTGGATGTAGCCCAACTTCTCGTCCATCATGCGACCGAACATTTTCGGGAACCAGTGATAAACGCCGGCAAACAAACCGAAGAAAGCCGAGCTACCCATTACCAGGTGGAAGTGAGCTACCACGAAATAGGTATTGTGCATCTGAATATCGAGCGTGGCGTTGCCAAGGATGATACCCGTCAGGCCACCCGAGATGAACAACGATACGAAGCCGATGGAGAACAACATTGCGGCCGTGAAGCGGATATTACCCCGCCACAAAGTGGCCAACCAGTTGAACACTTTCACACCCGAAGGAACAGCAATAATCAGCGTCAGGAACATGAAAACCGAACCCAGGAATGGGTTCATGCCAGTCACGAACATGTGGTGAGCCCACACCACGAACGACAGCAACGAGATACCAATCAGCGAGCCAATCATGGCACGGTAGCCAAAGATGGGCTTACGGGCATTGGTCGACAGAATTTCTGATACCATGCCCATGGCAGGCATAATTACAATGTACACTTCGGGGTGACCCAAGAACCAAAACAAATGCTGGAACAGAACCGGCGAACCGCCTTGGTTGCTAAGCGCCTGGCCAGCAATGTAAATATCCGACAGGAAGAACGACGTGCCGAAGGATCGGTCAAAAATGAGGAGCAACGCCGCCGAAAACAGAACCGGGAACGAAAGAATACCCAGAATGGCAGTGAGGAAGAACGCCCATATGGTAAGCGGCAACTTGCTCATGCTCATACCGCGGGTACGCATGTTGATTACCGTCGTCACGTAGTTCACGCCACCCAAAAGCTGGGACACAATAAACAGGGCCATGCTCACCAACCAAAGCGTCATGCCCGAACCGGAACCAGGAATTGCCTGAGGCAAAGCACTGAGCGGCGGGTAAATTGTCCAACCAGCCGAAGCAGGACCCGTTTCGATAAACAGGGAGGAGAACATTACAACGCTCGACAGGAAGAAGAACCAGTACGAGAGCATGTTCATAAAGCCCGAAGCCATGTCACGGGCACCAACTTGCAGCGGAATCAGGAAGTTGGAAAACGTGCCGCTCAAACCGGCGGTCAATACGAAGAACACCATGATGGTGCCGTGCATCGTAACCAGTGCCAAGTAGAATTCCGGGTTAAGCTTACCAGCTTCAATCCACTTGCCCAAGAAAGGCTTGAGCCATTCCATCGACCCCTCAGGCCAGCCCAGCTGCAAGCGGAACAAACTCGACAAAGTGCCCCCCAAAATGGCCCACAGCATACCCGTAATCAGGAATTGCTTCGCAATCTGCTTGTGGTCTTGGCTGAAGACATACTTCCACAGCCAATGCTGGTCGTGGTGTTCGTGGTCGTCGTGATGCAGGTGGTCGCCGTGCTCAGTGGCGGGCACCGGTGCGGAACCAACACCGCCTTGCGTCTGCACACCGGGCGAAAGATTGGGTTTGGCTGCCATGTCTGACATATAGGGATACCGTTAATTGTGATTAGTAGGAAGCGGCCAAGGGAGACGGAGCTGCTTCTGCGGTTTCAGCGGGCTTGGCTGCTTGTGAAACCGTTGCATTGGGCTTCTGTTTGAGAGCAGCCAGCACTTCAGGGTTTTTCTTCGAGAACGACTCCTGAGCAGCATACCAGTTCTGGTAGTCGTCGGGCTCGTCCACGATAACCGTAGCTTTCATGGCGAAGTGGCTGCCTCCGCACACCTGGTTACAAGCCAGCTCGTAGTTAAAATTGGGGTTACCCAATTTGGCGCGCATTTCGTCGGTCGTCATAGTTGGCGTGAACCAAAAACGGGTAGGCATACCCGGTACAGCGTACATCTGCACCCTGAAATGAGGCATATATACCGCGTGCAACACATCGCGCGAACGAATTTTAATCAGAACCGGAACGCCTTTGGGAACGTGTATTTCGTTCGTGGTGAAATCGTCAAGTGCCGATTTGTCGCTCAGGTCAAATCCGAATTCGTTCACCGCGTCAATCATCCGGTAATTCACCACACCCAGCTTCAGATCACGGCCGGGGTAACGCACCAGCCAGTTGAACTGCTTGCCCATTACCTCAACAACTACCGAATCCTTGGGAGCGGGACCAGTAATGCGGGTCCAAGCTTTCCAACCAGCAAAAATCAGGGCGGCCATTACGATAGCCGGAATCACAGTCCAGATTACTTCAATCTTGTTATTGTGCGCGAAAAAGTAAGCACGACGGCCTTCTTTGTACTGGTACTTATAGGAGTAAACAAATAGCAGCGCTTGTGTAATAGCGAACGCAACACCGATTACAGACATAGTAATCCAGAACATCCGCTCCATCTCATGCCCGTGGATAGAAGCAATGGGAGGATTCATTTTGTTGAAGTTTTCAACAAAGGAATAGGCGAACCACGCACCTCCGAACACCAGAAAGACCAACATCAGAATAGCATTCACGCTATTGCTCATGCCAATATCCCGGGTAAATGTGCCCGAAAAAATAGAAGTTAGAATTTGTAAGCGAAACAGCAGGGCGAAAACGACCAGCAGCAACGCCAACACCAGCAAAATAGTAAGAGCCGTCATTGAATTTTTAAGTATTAAGTACTAAGCATTGAGTATTGAGAAAGGGATTTCACGCCCTTTTACTCAATACTTCATACTAAAATCTTAAGTAGTGTGGTGGACACTCTCGTCCAGGAAAGGATGGTGAACTGGAACGAGGGAAGCAGCAGCCAGGCGGCGCGTGAACAGAATCAGGAAAGCACCAAGGAAAATAGCGGCCACACCAATCTCAATTAGGAACCCATTTTCGCCCTTCATAGTGCCCGGCATCAGCATCAAATAAAAGTCGGACCAGTGCCCAATAAGGATGGCAATGCAGACGATTTTCATGATAATCATCTGGCGTTTCGCATCACGGGTCATGAGACCAAGGAAAGGAAACACAAAGTTGATAACCAAGTTGAAGAAGAACATACCAGTGTAACGGCCTTCAAAGCCCCCGAGGCGCTGGTTGAAGTACACTGCTTCTTCGGGCAGGTTGGCGTACCAAATCAGCATGAACTGCGAAAACCACACGTAGGTCCAGAAAATGCTAAACCCGAACATGAGCTTACCCAAGTCATGCATGTGATTTACTGTTAAAGCCTTCAAGTAGCCGGCTTGTTTCAGAAAAATGGCAGTGAGGGCAATAGCAGCGATACCCGATACCCACCAGGAGGCGAATACATACCAGCCAAACATGGTGCTAAACCAGTGAGTATCAACCGACATTACCCAGTCCCAAGCTGACATCGAAGAAGTTACAGCATACAAAACCAGAAACAAGGCCGAGGCATTGATGCTCTTGTGGAACCATACGGTACCGCCCAATTGGTCTTCGGCTAGCGAAAGCTGACGCAGCTTCCAGCTGAAATAAGCCCATATACCGAGATAAACGATGGTACGAATGAGGTAGAAAGGCAGGTTCAAAAAACCGCTTTTGCCAGCGATGATAGCGTCGTAATTCGCGCTACCCTTGTCCATGATACCCTCGTGAGTCCAATGGAAAATATCGTGGCGGCCCAATAGGAAAACCACCAGCATAATCGCTGCTCCTGGAATCACCCAAGCGCTCAGAGCTTCGGCAATTCGTTTAATCAGCACCGACCACCCAGCATAGGCCACATAGTTAATGGCCATGAATACCGTACCGATAGTTGATACGCCCAGGAAAAACACGTTGCTGTGCCACAAGCTGACCAGCAAACGCTTCAACCAAATCGGGCTGCCTTCGTGGTGTGCTGCGGCTCCGGCTTCGTGGCCAGCAGCGGCACTGAGATGACCGGCTGCTTCGCCTGCCGCGGCATGTTCGCCCTCGCCTATGTGGAAGATGGCTGCCAGCAAACCAATAATGAGCACCACCACGCCGGCAACGATGATGGTGATAAAAGTTTTACGGGCGCCATCCGTAACAACGAGCTGTTCAGCCGTGGCGCTTTCTTGATGCGTCAGAGTTGCCATAGTTATTTGTTGCCGGGGAAATAAGTGACGCCGGAACCGTTTGGAGCGATGTCTCCACCCTGGCCGGGAGTTGCAGAAGCTTTACCAGCCTGAGCTTGGCCTACTGGAGCCTGAGTGGCTCGGTCAGTCATTTCCGTTGAATCATTTGCGGTGGAGATTGGACCTTTGGCAATGAGCTTGCTCAAACCATCGGGTCCTTCTCCGCGCTGCAGAACGCGCACATACATGGCGATTTTCCAACGTTCTTCCGGGTTCACGATGGAACCGTGAGGCATCATGCGGTTACGACCCCACTGAATGACATGGTAGATGTGCCCGTCGTTCATGGTTTTGTAAGCACCCGTCGTGTAGTTGGGCACACCTTTGAACTTGGCGCCTACTGGGCCGTCACCGGCGCCAGCTTCACCGTGGCAGTGCGAGCAAATGCGCGTGTAAAGCACCTTGCCTTCCTCCAAATTGGCTTTGGTGTAAGGAAAAGGATTACGCAAAGTGCGTTCTGCAATCCCAACACTGTCTTTGGGAATGTGATTATAGTAGTCCAGTTTACCAACCGGCACGGTAGCAATTGGCGGGGTACGCTCATTGATACCAAAAGCATTGACTTTGTTGAAGTTCGTTTGCTTTAGCGGCTCGTACGGAATGGGGTCGTACATCTCCGGTGCGTACTCAAGGCCCGGGTCATCGGGCCGAGGGGTACAGGAAGAGGCCAGCCCTACGGATAACAGCAGCGCCGAAACGCGCAAGCTCAGGTTCAGCGGATGCTTCATTATTTGGTGGTCATTTCTTTTTGGTTGACTTCCGAAGCGCCGTTGTCGCGCAGCAGCTGGGTCAGCCGAGAAAATTGCGAGCTGGTTTCATCCAGTTCGATGGCCATTACGAATTTGTCGTCAGTTGCACGCACATCCATTACCGGCACTTTAGGACGGGGATAAAGTCCGGTGATGGTAAAGAACGTGAGGGCCATGCCGTGGCAGGTAAAGAATACCGTCAATTCGAAGGCAACCGGGATAAAGGCGGGCAGCGCGATGTGCGGCTTGCCACCGATGTTCATCGGCCAATCGAAACCCAGCATGTAAATCTGCATCCACAGCGCGAAGGCCAAGCCCGTCATACCGAAGAAGAAGGCAGCAATCGGGAGGCGCGAACGTTCGATGCCAAGCGCATCGTCGATTCCGTGAACGGGATAGGGCGAGAACACGTCGTGAATCTTCACACCGGCGGCGCGAACATTTTCTACGGCGTGCAGCAGCACGTCTTCGTCTTCGAAGATGCCGAGGGCATAGCGCTTAGTCATGCTTGTTGTAGTTTACGGGTGCTGAAGCAGGGGCCCCGTGAATGGCAGGTTGAGGAGCAGGGGCTGCGTGCGCAGCTTTCTTCGGGTTGTACGTTGGACCATTATCCACCGTGTACTTCAGGATGGTCTTCACTTCGGCCATGTTAATCACGGGGAAGAACTTGGCGAAGAGGAGGAACAGCGTGAAGAACAAGCCCAGCGTACCCAAATACAGGCCGATGTCGATGATAGAGGGCGAGAACATGGCCCAGCTCGACGGCAGGTAGTCGCGGTGCAGCGAGGTAACAATGATTACGAAACGCTCGAACCACATGCCGATGTTAACAATAATCGAAAGCACGAAGGTGAGCGGAATGCTGTAGCGAACGCGACGAATCCACACCAGCTGCGGCGTAATTACGTTGCAGGTCATCATAGCTGCATATGCCCACCAGTAAGGACCAGTGGCACGGTTGATGAATGCGTATTGCTCAAATTCAACCTGCGAGTACCAGGCAATGAAGAACTCCGTTATGTAAGCCACACCTACAATCGAGCCGGTTACCATCATGATTTTGTTCATGAGGGCGATGTGCTCCAAGGTGATGTAATCTTCGAGGCGGAATACCACACGGGTAATCAACATGAGCGTGAGCACCATGGCGAAGCCGGAGAAGATAGCACCGGCCACGAAGTAGGGAGGGAAAATGGTGGTGTGCCAACCCGGTACAATCGAAGTTGCAAAGTCCATCGATACGATGGTGTGTACCGAGAGAACCAGCGGAGTCGAAACACCGGCCAGAATCAGCGAAACCGTTTCGTAACGCGACCAAGCCTTCGCCGAACCCTTCCAGCCGAAGCTCAGCATGGAATAGCTAAATTTGGCGATAGTACCCTTAGCACGGTCACGGATGGTGGCAAAGTCAGGAATCAAGCCTATGTACCAGAATACCAACGACACCGTGAAATAAGTCGAAATGGCGAATACGTCCCAGAGCAGCGGCGAATTGAAGTTAGCCCACAACGAGCCGTAAGTGTTTTGCAGTGGGAATACCCAGAAAGCCAGCCACGGACGGCCCATGTGCAACACCGGGAACATAGCCGCACAGATTACGGCAAAAATGGTCATGGCCTCTGCTGCCCGGTTAATGGACGACCGCCACTTCTGGCGGAACAGCAGCAGAACGGCCGAAATCAGCGTGCCGGCGTGGCCGATACCTACCCACCACACGAAGTTGGTGATGTCCCAGGCCCAGTTTACGGTTTTGTTGAGGCCCCATTCTCCGATGCCGTACCACACCGTGCGGTATACGGAATAGAAGAATACGCCCAGGAAGAACAGCGCCACACTCAGGGCGGCCATCCAACGAATGTTGGGCTTGGCTTCTACCTGATAGCAGATGTCTTGCGTTACGTCGTGTAGCGTTTTACCCCCAGTTACGAGCGGCTCGCGTACGGCTGATACGTGCTGCATAATCTTATAGATTAGTGATTATTAAGCGTTTTCTTTAGCGAAGAACTCCGATTCTGCGTTCCGAATCTTGGTCAGATACGTTACGTTCGGCTGCACGTTGATAGACTCCAAAGCGTGGAAAGCACGCTCGCCATCCTCGCGGCGCAACAGCTGGCTGATGCGGCTGTTGGGGTCGCGCATATCACCGAAAACGATGGCTTCGGTGGGGCACGACTGAGCGCAGGCCGAAACAATCTCACCGTCCATGGGGCGACGCTTTTGCTTCTTGGCCTCCAGCTTGCCCAGCTGGATGCGCTGCACGCAGAACGAGCACTTTTCCATCACACCACGGGCCCGAACAGTTACGTCGGGGTTCAACACCATACGGCCCAGGTCGGTGAACATGTGGCCGTTTACAGTTTCGAATTTCTCGTTGGAGTAATAAGAGAACCAGTTGAAGCGACGCACTTTGTACGGGCAGTTGTTGGCGCAGTAGCGAGTACCAATGCAACGGTTGTACGTCATCTGGTTCAGGCCTTCCGAGCTATGCGTGGTAGCTAGTACGGGGCACACCGTCTCGCAGGGAGCGTGGTTGCACTGCTGGCACATCATCGGCTGGAAAATCACCTGCGGGTTGTCCGAAGGGTCTTCCATAGCCGCGTAGGTACCCACTTTGCCAACCGTTTCGAACTCATCCTTGTGGTGGTCGGAGCTGTAGTAGCGGTCAATGCGCATCCAGTGCATTTCGCGGCGGTTGATAACCTCCTGCTTACCCACTACGGCCGTGTTGTTCTCGGTCTGGCATCCAATCACGCACGAGCCACAGCCAATGCACGAGTTGAGGTCCACGGCCATGCCCCAGTGGTGGTTGTTATACTGATAGTCCTGCCACAGCGAAACCTTGTTGGGTTTCTCCAAGCCATCGGGCGTGGCCACTTTTTCGTACTCGGTTACCTCTTTCGGGTTTTTGATATACTGAACCAGCGTGTTTTCCTGCACCACCGGCTTGCGGTCCATGATGGTGTGGTGCGTCTGGGTCTGGGCAATGGGCGATGTGGCGTCGGTCTTTTCCAAGGTCACCACATTGCTGAATTGCAAGCCATTGGCCGTGGCCATTGCCAGCGGAGCAGCATTAGCGCCCACCTTGTCGCCCGCTTTACCAGCCAGCGTACGGCCGTAGCCCAGCGCAATGCTGACAGTACCGTTCGTCTGGCCTGGCTGAATCAGCACGGGCAGTTCGATGGTGTAGCCGTTGGCCGTCACCTTGATGACATCACCTTGCTCCCACTTGTTGTCGATGGCCATTTTGCGGGGCACAGCAACATAGTTACCCCAAGTAGCTTTCGAAACCGGGTCGGGCAACTCCTGCAGGAATGGGTTGTTGGATTCGCAACCAGCGGCACCCAAACCTACTTTTTCGTACAGAGCTAGCTCAACTGCGTTTGCAGCGGGCTTGGAGGCACGAGCAATTTGGGCAACTGCTGCCGCGGGGCTCAATGCCGCTGCCGTCATAGCTGGCGCTGCAGCTAAAGCAGTGCCAGTAGCCACGCCGTCGTGCACAACCTTATCCCACGCTGAATCACTTGGAGTAATTGCGCGCCAGCTGGCGCGGAGGTATTTGTAGTAGTTGGTGTTGTTGCCAGCCCAGCGCAGCAAGCTTTCCTGTGCCTGACGGGTGGAGAAAAGCGGCGTGATAACGGGCTGAGCCAAGCTCAGGAAACCGCGCTTGGGCTCGTAGTCATTCCACGATTCCAGCCAGTGGCTATCGGGAGCGGCGTACTGGCAAAGCATGCCGGTTTCATCCAGTCGGTCATTGAGCGAAATAGTCAGGGGCACTTTGGCAATGCCTGACTTCACTTTTTGACCTAATGGGTGGTTATAAACAGGGTTAGCGTTGTAGAAGATGACCGCGCCGACGCTGCCGTTGTTCATGTCATTTACCAGCGCAGCCATCCGCGCATCGTCGCCTTGGCGCACGTTGCTCGGAGCAGTCAGGTCAACCGTCGTACCCAAGTTGCCGAGGGCTTGGTTGATGGCCGCAACGAGTGCTTGCACGGCAGGGTCGTTCGAGCCCGATACCACTAGGCTGGCGCCGCGGTTGGCAGTCAGGTCCTTGGCAGCTTGGGTCAGCTTATCGTTTTTGTAAGCGGAGGCTCCACCAGCGCCGGTAACGGCGTTGTACAGTGCAACAGCTACTGCACCCATTTCTGAAGGCTTAACTGGCACGCGAATGTCCGCGTTCGAGCCAGTGAGCGACATGGCCGTCTCAAACTGGTAATGGCGCGACATGGAGCGCTTGTCGCGGCTAATCTTGCGGGTCATGGCGTACTGGCGGCTGTACTCAACAGGCGAAATCCAAGTACCCAGGAAGTCAGCACCAAGGCTTACAATGATGTTGGCCCGGCTGAAATTGTAGCCGGGCACAATGCCGTTGTTGGCTTGCAGCAAGCCCGTCACCGACTGCGAGTCATACATGACGTGCGTGGTGTTGGGGTAACGCGCCGCAAACTCAGCAATGGCCTTCTTGGTAGTGGGGCTAATGATGGTAGGCGAAACAATGGCAATGCGGCCCGTGGTAGCCGCCAGCTTGGTACGTACTGCTTGGTCGAGCGCAGCTTGTTCTACCTTCTCGTGGCCGTTGCCAGCTTTGATGGCGAAGTTCTGCAAGCGTCCACCATCGTACAGGCTCAGCACTGCAGCCTGGGCTCGGGCCGACAAACCACCATTGGTGATGGGCGACTCCGGGTTGCCTTCCAACTTGATTGGACGGCCTTCGCGGGTCTTCACCAGCACGGCGTTGTAGTCGGCGCCCGTGAAGTAGGTGGAAGCGTAGAAGTTGGAGATGGACGGGTCAATCTCCTCGGGTTTGTTGAGGTATGGAATTGCCTTGCGAACCGGGGTTTCGCAGGAGGCCAACGTGGCCGCAGCCACACCAAAACCCATTAGCTTGAGGAAGTCACGGCGAGGAGCTGAGGTCGCATCTTTGCTCTCGTAGCTCTCCTTGACCGGCATGAATTCAGCAAAAGCCGATTGCATGAACTCCGGGGCGTTTTCTAGTTCCTCAATTCCTTTCCAGTACTTCATTTGGGAGGGTAATCAGTAGTCAGTATTGGGTAGTCAGTCTGCAACAAGTAGTCTACATACTGACTACCCAGTACTGACTACATAAGAATCAAATTATTAGTAGTGGCACTTCGAGCACTCGGTGCCGCCATTCGACGACACGGTGAAGGGAGCACCAGCATTTTTGGTGTTGTGCAACTTCACAAGGTTGTCGTAGTACTTGTTGTCTTTGGCGTTAACCGGCATTTCGCGGTGGCAGTTGATGCACCAGCCCATGGTGAGGGCCGAATACTGATACACAACCTCCATGTTCTGGATGGGACCGTGGCAGGTCTGGCACTGCAGGCCCGCTACTTGCGTGTGCTGCGAGTGGTTGAAGTAGGCCAAATCCGGGAGGTTGTGAATGCGTACCCACTGAATGGGCTGCTTCCGCTCGATGGCACGGTAGATTTTCTTGATTTCGGGCGATTCCGTCTTAATCTGCGAGTGGCAGTTCATACAGATGTTGGCCGAAGGAATGTTAGCCGACTTGCTCTTATACACCGAGGTATGGCAGTAAGCGCAGTTAATCTGGTGCTCACCGGCGTGCAGTTTGTGCGAGAATGCAATGGGCTGGGTGGGCTGGTAGCCCTGGGCCAAGCCTACCGCCATCACGCTTTGCACACCGGCATACAGGAGCACAATGGCGAAAACAGCCCCTACGATGCCGCGCAGTACCGGCGAACGGTACATTTTGCTCCAATCGAAGCGTTGCTCCAGAATTTCAACATCGCGGCCGTCGAGGTCTTTACGACCACGCAGCACGTCCTTCATCAAGTTACCAATAATAACCAGGGTTACCACTAGCACAATCAGCACGACTACGAGGACGATGAGCAGGATGTCAACATACTTACCAGCACCGGCTTCAGCACCGCCAGCAGCCTGACCATCTACCGCCGCCTTATTTGCATCAGTAACGCCACCACCAGTCACCGCAGCGGGAGCACCTTCCTGAGAAGTAACCCAAGCCAGAATCGAATTTACCTCCTGGTCCGACAGAGCGAACGAGGGCATCTGCTGCTTATTATACTTGTTGAATATGGCTACGGCGTATTCATCGCCGCTGGCTACTACTTTGCTCGAGTTCTTAATCCAGGGCAGCAACCACGAAACGGGACGACGCTTGGTGATACCGGCCAGTGCCGGGCCTACCACTTGCTCATTCACCGCGTGGCACTGCGCGCAATTGTTTTTGAATAGCGCATCGCCGGCCGCAATGGCCCCCGCATCGGCACCGCCACCGCCGTTTCCACCGCCGCCAGCCGCTGCTGGGGCAGTCGCAGTAGCAGCCGTAGCGCCATCAGTTGCGCCGGGAACTACTCCCGTTTTTTTCACATCGGCAGCATCTGCTTGTTGAGCGGCAGCCTGTTGGGTGCCGGCAAACGTGAGGAACAGTGCCAGCAACAGTTGAGGTAACGTACGAAGTCGAATGCTATTCATAAGAAAATAGACGGTAAAACGAAACGCTAGGGCATTTCAAGGCCACAAATGTAGGTCAGGAATCGTAGGCGGCAAAGCGTGGAATGCAATTTCTAGGCAGCGCTGCCCGGTCCTCTCAGACCGTTTAAGCCCTCTCCTCCCCTGCTTGCTGGTAATTATTGCCTTGGCAACCAGAATACATTTAGCAACTTCCATATCCAGCAGAAAGCAAGCAGTAGCTAGCGGATAAATCCCTGAATGACAACCCCTCTTTGGGTCATTTTGTTAGGTTTTTAGGTAAAATCGAGCTTTTCAGGGAGCTGCTTTTATTTACAAGGGGTTTTCCGTACCTTATTAATATGGTTAGGCCGAATACAGTGTACTGTTGAGCTTAGGCCTCTCTCTTATTCAACCAGTAACTGACCCATTGTACTAAGGAAGTACTGACGGCCTTTGGCAATCTAGCGGAAAGTCAGTACCTTTGCGCCCCAATCAATTTTTTTCACCCCCAAATTTTCACCCCGTCGTAATGGAAGTAAGAAATTACGAGACGGTCTTCATCGTAACTCCCGTGTTGAACGAGAGCCAGGTGCAAGAGACGGTCGAGAAGTTCACCCAGGTGCTTAAGGAAAATAGCGCCGCCATTTTGTCCACTGAAGCCTGGGGCCTGCGTAAGCTGGCTTATCCGATTCAGAAGAAAACCACAGGCTACTACTACTGCCTGTCGTACACTGGACAAGGTAACATTGTTGACGTGCTTGAGTTGGCTTTCCGCCGCGACGAGCGCATCATCCGGTTTTTGACCACTGTGCTTGATAAGCACGCGGTGGAATACAACACCCGTCGCCGCAATGGCGAGATGAACCTGCAAAAGGCTGCAAAAGAAACCGAAGCTGTAGCCCAATAACCCAGTAGTAACATGGCAACTCCCGCATACAACCGGAACAACGACCGGTCGGCTATGAACAAGCCGCAGGACACCCGCAAGAAATACTGCCGCTTCAAGAAGAACGGCATTAAGTACGTGGACTACAAAGACCCGAACTTCTTGCTGAAGTTCGTGAACGAGCAGGGCCGTGTGCTGCCCCGGCGCCTCACCGGCACCAGCCTGAAGTTTCAGCGCAAAGTGACTCAGGCCATCGCGAAGGCCCGCCACTTGGCTTTGATGCCTTACGTAGCCGACGCTCTGAAATAAATTTTGAATGTTGAGTGCTGAATTTTAATTGTTGAAAGGCTTCGGCCTCCTCCACATTCAGGTTCAGGATTCAGAATTTCTACAAGACATGGAAATCATCCTCAAAGACGACGTTAAGGGCCTCGGCTACAAGAACGACATCGTAACCGTGAAATCGGGCTACGGTCGCAACTTCTTGTTGCCGCAGGGTTTGGCCATGCTGGCCGACAAGACCAACAAGAAAATCACGGCCGAGAACGTGCGCCAAGCGGCTCACAAGGCTGACAAAATCAAAGGCGACGCTCAGGCTATTGCTGACCAAATCGGTGATGCATTCCTGGAAATTCGCGCCAAAGTGGGCGAAAGCGGCAAAATCTTCGGACGCGTTACTACTTTGCAATTGGCCGAAGCGCTGAAAGCAAAAGGTATCGAGGTTGACCGCAAGCGTTTGTCGTTCGACCAGGAGCCTTCGGCTGCCGGTGAATTCACCGCTACTGCCAACTTCCACAAAGAAGTTAAACACACGATTAACTTCCGCGTTGTAGCTGAGTAGTTAGTGCTCAACAACTAGTGAAAGAGCCCTGCCTTCTGGTGGGGCTTTTTTATTACCCCTCGGCCTGAAATACAGGTTAGGGGCTATTTTTGCTTCGATGTTTAGAACTGAAATACCAATTGCCCCGGCTATTGACCAGCTACCGCGCACCGCGCGGGTGCTTACCATGGGCTCCTGTTTTGCCGATAGCATGGGCTCGCGGCTTGCGGCCAACAAAGTTGAAACGCTGGTAAACCCCTTTGGCACCGTGTTTCAGCCGCTGGCGCTGGCGCGGCTGCTGCGAGCAGCGGCGGGCGAAGAAGTGGACTGGCAGCAGCATTTGGTGCACGCCCGCGGGCGCTGGCAGAGCTACGATTTGCACGGCAGCATCGGCGCCGACTCGCCAGTGGATTTGCTCCAGCACATTCAGGAGTTGGTGCGGCGTACCGGTGATTTTGTGCGGCAAGCCGATGTGGTGCTCCTGACGCTGGGCACGGCTTGGGCTTATCGCCTGCGCGAGACCGGCGAATTGGTAAACAACTGCCACAAGCAAGCCGCCGATTTATTCGTAAAGGAACTGCTTACGCCGGATGAAATCATCAATGGCTTGGCAGAAACCCACGCTTATCTGCGGCGCATCAACCCAAAGCTGCGCTTTGTGCTCACGGTGAGCCCGGTGCGGCACCTCAAAGACACTTTGCCGCTGAATTCGGTGAGTAAGTCGGTGCTGCGGGTTGCTACGCATATTGTGAGCGACTTGCTGCCCGGCGTGGCCTACTTCCCGGCTTACGAGTTGCTGGTGGATGATTTGCGGGATTACCGCTTTTACGCGTCCGATATGTTGCACCCGTCGGAAGTGGCGGAGGAATACATCTGGGACAAGTTTGCCCGGACGTATTTTGATGCGGATTTTGGGCGGTTCCGCAAAGAATGGGCGGCGGTTCGGCAGTCGCTTGGGCACCGTCCCTTGCACGAAGGCACGCCCGAGCACCGGCAGTTCCTGGTGAACACCATGGAAAAGCTGGAGCAGCTAAACTTGCGCAAAATCAGTGTAGCGGCCGAGCTGAATGATGTGCGCGCCAAAATCATGGCGTTGCCCGTACCTCAGCAGCCGGAGCCGGAAGCAATTCCCGAGGACGACGAAGAGCGGATTGACATCGGCGAAGGCACAGCTTCCGAGGACGTGAGCACCCCAGTGGCTCAGCCCACGCCCCCGGCAGTGCCGGCCGATGGACGGCCTCCACGCTTGTCGCCGGATGAGTTTCGGGCGCAACGCGCGGCTCGTTCGGGCCGGCCTGAACGCGGACGCCGCGATGGCCGTGGCAAAGGCC
Organism: Hymenobacter jeongseonensis; assembly: GCF_015694725.1. Taxonomy (GTDB): domain Bacteria; phylum Bacteroidota; class Bacteroidia; order Cytophagales; family Hymenobacteraceae; genus Hymenobacter; species Hymenobacter jeongseonensis. The sequence continues at coordinate 157,682 of NZ_JADQDQ010000005.1, forward strand.
AATTGCAGGTACCTTCTGAAAATGAACAGTTTCAGGTGACAAGCTCTTCGGACAATGACCAAGTGGAAAGCAGTTCAGTTGGTTCGCCCTTGGTATTTATTCCTGCCGAGCTGGGTAAGGCTGAAGAACTATTGGAACAAGCTGCTGCAACTGTGGCCAGCGGCGCGATGGCTGGAGAGCAGGAGCCGGCGAAAAAGAAAAAGCGCCGCTCGCGAGGTGGCGCTAAAAGAACGGCTCGCAAAAATGCGCTGCGCCTTGCCGCAGGCGAGCTCATTCCGGAAAATGAGCTTGGGACTGAGGTGACGGACGAGGCAGATGCATCAAACACAGTTGCAACTGACTCAATCAATGGCACCCAGCAAGTAAACCAGACGTCTTCAGCCACCACCGGCCCTGAGTCGGTGAAACGAGGCGGGCGACGCAATGAGGGCGGACGTATGCAGCGCAAGGAGCTATTTGTAACTGCTCCCCTTCCCGAATCGGAAACGTCGGCTGATGCGGAATCTCCGGTTTTGGCTACGACTTTGCCGCTGGTTGAAACACCCGCAGTTATTACTGAACCTGCAGCAGCGCCTCGCAAGTCTCGCAACAGCCGCAACCGAGGCAGAAAAGGAGCAGGACTACTCAACGAATTGGAAACTACCAATCCTGGCGTTGCTAGCCCCATTAATGAGACAGCCACTGCGGTAATTGGCAGTGCTGAAGAGCTTTCCGGTACTGCGGAAACGGCCATTGATCCAACCCGTAATCGCAACCCGCGTGGCAGGCAACCGGCCGCTTCTGGCGAGACGCCAGTTTTGACAGACACGGCAGCAGAGGCTACTACTGCAGCCCCTGACACGACACCAGTTCCAACCCCTGCTCGTCGTCCCAATAGGGCAAAGCGGGCAGTTAGCGGCGCTAGGGCAGAAAAGCCCGCAATGGATACTCCAGTTATTCCGGTTACCGACGAGCTTCAACTGCGTACGCAAGTGGCGGCGGGTCGCATGACGGGTTCCGCGGCATCTTTGATAGAACCTGCAGCGCAAACGCCAGTACCTGCAAAACGCACTCCAGCTAAGAAAGCGGTTCCTGCTGTAAAAGTCCCGGCTTCTAAAAAACCGGCCGTCAAGAAAACTGCAACGCCAGTTCCGGCGCCTGAGGCCGCTCCAATACCCGCAGTGGTTGAGGCAAAACCCGTAAAAAAAGCTCCAGTGGTGAAAAAGGCCGTGGCTGAAGCGAAACCGAAAACTGCGGCCAAGCCGAAGGCCAAGCCAACAACTGCTGCAAAAGTCCCTGCTGCAAAACCGGCTGCTGCGAAACCCAAAGCTCCTCGTAAGCCGGCAAAGCCAGCGTAAGAATAATTGCTTTACTAACTTCCAAACCCAGCCTTTGTGGCTGGGTTTGGCGTTTTAAGACCTTCCTTATTCCTTCTGCTATGGCCAACGCTGCACAACCGACCAACCGTCTTGCTCAAGAAACAAGTCCGTACCTGCAACAGCACGCTCACAACCCGGTGGACTGGTACCCGTGGGGAACCGAAGCGTTGAGCCGGGCGCAAGCCGAGCAAAAACCTATTTTGGTAAGCATCGGGTACGCAGCCTGCCATTGGTGCCACGTGATGGAGCGGGAATCATTTGAGAACAAGGCAGTGGCAGCGGTAATGAACGCCCATTTCGTCTGCATTAAAGTAGACCGGGAGGAGCGGCCCGATGTGGACCAGATTTACATGGATGCGTTGCACGCCATGGGCCTGCAGGGCGGCTGGCCCCTCAACGTTTTCCTAACGGCGGATGCCAAACCGTTTTACGGGGGCACTTATTTTACCAAGGGTAATTGGGTGAAGTTACTGGAGAATATCGGCCAAGCTTATGCCGGCGAGCATCGGGATGAGTTGGAGCAGTCGGCGGAGCGGTTTATGGAGGTGATTGGCACCAGCGACCTGCAGAAATACAAACGCCAGAACCAAGCCCAGGCCTCAGTCAACGATGACACAACGGGCATGCGAGCAGTGGGCTTGGTACCGCCAACTACTCCAGCCGAGGTTTCGGAGGAAGAGTTTAAATTATTGGTTCATAACCTGGGGGTGAAATTTGACCGGGAGCATGGCGGCCTTAACCACGCCCCCAAATTCCCGATGCCCAGCATCTGGCGCTTTCTGCTGCGCGCCCATGCTGTAAGTGGCAGCACGGTGTTGCTGAACCAGACCGTGCTGACGTTGCGTGAAATGGCCTTGGGCGGCATCTACGACCAAGTGCACGGCGGTTTCGCTCGCTATTCGGTAGATGAGGAGTGGCTAGCTCCCCATTTCGAAAAAATGCTGTACGACAACGGGCAGCTGGTGAGTCTTTACAGCGAAGCCTTTCAGGTGACGCAGGACGAGCTGTTCCGGGAAGTCGTTTATGATACCATTGAATTCATCCGCTTGGAGCTAACCAATCCGGACGGCGGATTTTATTCGTCGCTGGATGCCGATAGCGAAGGACAGGAAGGCTTGTTTTACACATTCACCAAGGAGGAGCTACGCGAGATTATCGGCGATGAGGAACCGTTATTCTCGGCTTACTATCAGTGCACAGCAGCGGGCAATTGGGAGCATGGCCGCAACATTCTGCACCGGCGCCAAACCGATGAGGCATTTGCCGCCGCGCATCAACTGGCACCGGGCGTAGTGCCCGAATTGGTGGCCGAATGGAAGCAGAAAATTATGGCCGTGCGGGCTACCAGAGTCCGCCCCGGCCTCGACAACAAGGTGCTCACCGGCTGGAATGCCCTCATGCTTCAAGGGCTAACCGATGCCTACCGGGCCTTTGCCGAGCCTGAGTTTCTGGTGGTAGCCGAACGCAACGCCCGCTTCATCGAAGCCAACCTGCGCGACGAACAGCGCCTCTATCGAACCAGCAAAAACGGCCAGCACAGCATCAACGGCTTCCTGGAAGATTATGCATTGGTTATTCAGGCTTATATCAGCCTTTATGAAGTCAGCTTTGCAGAAACGTGGCTCCGCGAGGCCGAAACGCTCACGGAATACGTGTTAAACAACTTTTTTGACCCCACCGAAACGCAGTTTTTCTATACCGACAGCAGCGCTGAGCCACTCATTGCGCGAAAAAAAGAACTGTTCGACAACGTCATTCCGGCCTCGAACTCCGTGATGGCGCACAACCTGCGCCGGCTGGGTCGCCACCTTGAAAACGCCCGCTATGTGGACCTTGCCGCGGCCATGCTGGCCCAAGTGCGGCACCTGGTGGTGAAGGAGCCCCAGCATCTGAGCAACTGGGCGGCGCTGTATGCCGCGTTGCTGCGGCCGGGTGCCGAAGTTGCCATCATCGGGCCAGATGCTGAGAGCTTCCGGGAGGAACTTAACCGACCGTTTTTGTTTGATACCATCGTGGCCGGCACCGAACGTCGTTCGGACCTGCCCTTGCTTGAGCTCCTGAAACCCGGCCCGGAAGGCCAAACGGCCGTGCACGTATGCCGCAATCAGGCCTGCTTGGCGCCGGTATATAGCGTAGCGGCAGCGCAGGCGGCTTTGTAGCAACGCGGCGTAGGTTGGCGCTACCGTCCTGTTATCTTTACTATCCGCCCCCTACCCCGCTGTTGTTTTGAGTCTCGCTCTCGATTTTATTTCCCCCGCAGCTGCCCCGGCAGCCGACCGGGTTACGCTGTTTGCCGACGTTATTCTGCCCTTGCCGCTGCCCCGCCTCTACACGTACCGGGTGCCGTATGAGCTCAACGACAACGTGGTAATTGGGGGACGCGTCATCGTGCAGTTTGGGGCCAAAAAGACGCTCAGTTGCATTGTGGCCGCTGTGCACGAAAATGCGCCAAAAGAATACCAGGCCAAGTACATCCTCGAATTTATCGACGATGCGCCCGTGGTGACCCAGCCCCAGCTCAAGCTGTTTCGTTGGATGGCTGACTACTACATGTGCACCATCGGCGAAGTGATAAATGCGGCCCTGCCCTCGGCGCTCAAGCTCAGCTCGGAGTCGCGTATTCAATTGCACCCCGGCTTTTCGCGCGAGGAAAACGAGTACCCGCTCACGGCGCAGGAAGAAGTCATTGTCAACGCGCTAGGGACTACAGAAGAAGGCAAAGCCCTGACTTTTACAGAAGTTGGCGACCTGCTGGGCATCACCTCCTTCCACAAGGTGATAAAGTCCCTGATGCACAAGGACGTCATCTTCCTCTTCGAGCACACGGCCGATAAGTACTCGCCCAAAGTGGTGAAAAAGGTGCGCTTGGCCCATCATTTCGTGTCGGAGGCTTCCATCGAGCAGCTTTTCAGCCAACTCTCCAGCAAGCCCAAGCAGCTGGATGTGCTGATGAAGTACCTGCAGCGCGTGCCGGTGTACCAAAACGAGTATTCCAACCAAAACGGCATCGAGAAAGCCGCTCTCACCAGCAGCCCGCACCTGTCGGCTTCGGCCGTGAATACGCTCATCAAAAACGGCGTACTGGAGCAGTTCGACGTCATTGTGAGTCGTTTTCCCCTCGAAAACGAAGGCGCTATCCAGATGAATTTCTCGCTCACCGAAGCCCAGACCACGGCGCGCGATGAAATCATGACCCATTTTGCCGAAAAAGACATTGCGCTGCTCCACGGTGTAACCGGCGCCGGCAAAACCGAGATTTACATCGACCTCATCCGCAAGGCGCTCGATGGCGGCGACCAAGTGCTGTACCTGCTGCCCGAAATTGCCCTCACCGCCCAGATTGTGACGCGGCTGCTGCGCGTATTCGGCTCGCGGCTGGGCGTGTACCACTCCAAGTTTTCGGATAATGAGCGAGTGGAAGTGTGGAATGGCGTGCTCTCGGGCCGGTTCCAAGTGGTGGTGGGCGTGCGTTCGGCGGTGTTCCTGCCCTTCGATAACCTTTCGCTGATTATCGTGGACGAAGAGCACGAGTCGAGTTACAAGCAATACGAGCCCGCCCCGCGCTACAACGCCCGCGAAGTAGCCCTGATGATGGCCAACTTCCAGGGAGCCAAAACGCTGCTGGGCTCGGCCACACCGGCTGTGGAAACTTACTACCAAGCCAAGCAGGGGCGCTACGGGCTGGTGTCGCTCACCAAACGCTTTGGCGAAGCCGGCATGCCGGACATTGAACTGGTGGACACCCGCAAGGCCCGGGAGCAGAAGACCATGCACAACCACTTCACGGCCGATTTGCTAGGAGAAATCGAACGCAAGCTGGGCGCCCAAGAGCAAGTCATCCTGTTCCAAAACCGGCGCGGCTACGCGCCCGTGGTGGCCTGCCAGGACTGCGGCTGGATACCCAAGTGCACCAACTGCGCCGTGAGCCTGAGCTACCACAAGCACAGCCACGAGCTGCGCTGCCACTATTGCGGCTACCACGATTCCATGGTGAGCAAATGCCCCGCCTGCGGCTCTCGCGCCGTAAAAACCCAGGGTTTTGGCACCGAGAAGATTGAGGACGACCTGAAAATCATGCTGCCCCAGGCCAACATCCAACGTATGGACCTGGACACGACCCGCGCCAAAAACAGCTATCAGCAAATAATCGGCGATTTCGAAAAGCAGAACACCAACGTGCTGGTGGGCACTCAAATGGTGACCAAAGGCCTCGACTTCGCCAACGTGAGCTTAGTAGGCATTATCAACGCCGATAGCATCATCCACTACCCCGATTTCCGGGCTCACGAGCGCGCCTACCAGATGTTTGTGCAAGTGAGCGGCCGGGCCGGGCGCAAGGGCAAGAAAGGCAAGGTCATCATCCAGACGTCGGACCCGACGCAGGTGATTTTCGACAAGGTTATCCGCAACGATTATGTGGAGTTCTACAACTACGAAATTGTGCAGCGGCACGAGCACGGCTACCCCCCGTTTATGCGCATCATCAAAATGACCGTGAAGCACATGGAGCAGGGCTTGGGCGAGCAAGCCGCCATTTTGCTCACCCAGGAATTGGTTGACCGCCTGGGCCGCGCGGCCGTACTGGGCCCAGAGGCCCCATACATCTTCCGCATTCGCAACTTCTACCTGCAGGAAATCACCATCAAGCTCGACCGCGCCCACACGGCCCTGAAATGGGCCAAGGAGCAGATTTGCGCGGCGATGGACGTAGTAAAGGACCAAAAGGAGTTCAAGCAAGCCCGCATAGTGGCCGATGTGGACCCCATGTAGGCTAGCGCATTGACCATAAAAAAGCCCCCAGCCAGTTGGCCGGGGGCTTTTTTATGGCTGGAATGACTCAGCTATTACGCTTGGTCGAGCAACCAGAGGATGATGAACACCAAGCCAATGATGGCAAAAATGGCGCCGATGATGCCAAAAATGCCGCTAATGCCGCTGAACAACGAAACCAGCAAGCCCACCAAGAGGAAAATCAAGCCAGTGCGGAGGTTGCCGCTAATGGCTGCCGCTTCCGAGGTAGACGCGGTGTTCTCATACTTACGCATTGAACCCGATTTTTGAATAAGCTTGTCGACTTTTCGGGTCACTTTGTTCAGCGCAATGCGCTGAGCGAGCGTCGATTTGGGGGCGGGAGTGGCAACAGTCGAAGCGCTACCCACGGTGCTGGCTACAGCAGGAGCAGCAGCCATGGCGGTCTCGGTTACAGCTTTGGGCTTGGCCTCGGTGGCGGCTACAGCTGCTGGAGCTGGCGCAACGGCAACCTCCTGCGTTACCAATGCTTCAGGCGACGCCACTACGGCTGCGCTTTCAGACTTCGTGGGTACTGGCGTAGCCACCCGGGTTACCCCGTGGTACGAACCGCCTTTGGGCAGCATAGCGTAGTCGGCACGGCTGCAGCTACCCAGGGTGAGGGCGCAAGCGGCGATGGCAATAAGCTTTGCGAAGGGAGAAAAAGTGTTTTGCATGAGAAACGGGGATAAGAGAAAACGGAAATAGTCGTTCTACGGTCAAATGTACTCTGAGGCGAAGTTGTTTGCCCTTTTTCTCACACAATAATTTCTCTATTGGGTTTTTACAACGTATTCGACTGGAACTGAGCCAGACAAGTTCGCGGCTGAACGCTCTCCTTCTAGTTGCTGTTGGAAGAACTTAAATATGCTTACTTGCGAATCGTATGAGGTATTCTTTTTTGACATGGCAGCGGGCATTACGTGTTGTGGTAATCGGTGGCGGCGCGGGGCTCGTAGTCTTGGGCTGCACCCAGCTGCCCGCCGAAACGCGGCCCTCAGCAAGCGCTGAAGGCCGCCTGCAGGCCGTGGTGAGAAACGACACCAGCGGCTACGAAACTGCGCCGCCGCGCGACCTCAACGGCATCGGCACCTACTACATGGGCCGCCAGATTGCCCACGTCATGGGCCACGAAGGTGCCGGCTGGCTCGAGCGTAGCGGCCGTCGCCAGGAAGAAGGAACCGATATCCTCATCAATGCGCTCAAGCTGAAGCCAACGGATGTAGTGGCCGATATTGGGGCCGGCACGGGCTTTTTCTCGTTCCAGCTAGCCAAAAAAGTACCAAAGGGACAAGTACTGGCCGTTGATATTCAGCCCGAAATGATTGCCTCGCTGTATGCCAACCGGCGCAAATTCAACGCGCCAAATGTGCGGCCCGTGCTGGGCAGCACCACCAGCCCAGCGCTCCCAGCCGACAGCGTGGACCTGATTCTGATTGTGGACGCCTACCACGAATTTGACCGCCCCCGGGAAATGGGCCGGGCCATCCGGCGCGCGTTGCGGCCGGGCACGGGCCGCTTGGCTTTAGTAGAATACCGGGCCGAGGACCCCAACGTGCCAATCAAGCGCATTCACAAGATGAGCGTGGAGCAGGCCCGCAAGGAAATGGCCGCCGTGGGCTTGGAGTTTGTGGAAACAGTGGAAACGCTTCCGCAACAGCATTTGCTGTTCTTTCGGCGGCCAAACTAGGCTGCTATGGCCGGGGCGCCCGACCTTTGCAGCATGAATGCCCCTCACCCGCGCCACCTTTCCATCCACGATTTTACGTACCCGCTGCCGGCCGAGCGCATTGCGCCCGAACCTTTGCCGGACCGCGCCGCCAGCAAACTGCTGGTGAGCAGAAACGGGGAAATATCCGACAAAAGCTTTCGCGATTTACCCCAGGAGTTGCCAGCGGGGGCCCTGTTGGTGTTCAATGACACCCGCGTGGTGCGGGCCCGGCTGCTGGCCCGGCGGCCCACGGGCGGGCAGGTTGAGTTGTTCTGCCTGGAGCCCGTAGCCCCGCACCGCAGCCTGGAACTAGCGCTACAACAGACGGGCCAATGCACGTGGCGCTGCCTGGTAGGCAACGGACGACGCTGGAAAGACGGCCCGGTCACATTGGACTTCACCACCGCCGATGGGCAGTCGGCCACCTTATGGGCCGAGCGCCAAGTGCAGGAAGCCGGCACCGCTCTCATTGCCTTCCGCTGGACGCCAGCCGAACTGCCGTTCGCGGAAGTACTTCGGGCCGGGGGCCACTTGCCCCTCCCCCCCTACCTTGGCCGCCTCGATACGCCAACCGATGCCGTGCGCTACCAAACCGTGTACGCAGCCACCGAAGGTGCCGTGGCCGCGCCCACGGCCGGGCTGCACTTCACCCCCGAACTGCTGGCAGAGCTAGCTGAGCGAGGGTTTTCTACGGGCCATGTCACGCTGCACGTGGGGGCGGGCACCTTTCAGCCGGTGAAGGCCGACCACATGGCCGACCACCCTATGCATACCGAGCCAATATTGGTTTCGGCGGCATTGCTGCGGCAATTGCTGGCCCACCGTCCCCGGCCCGTGCTGGCGGTGGGTACCACCAGCCTGCGCACGCTGGAAACGCTGTATTGGCTGGGCGTTGGCCTGTTGCAGTCACCTTCCTCAGCAGCGGCTAACACCGAATCGGCGGAATTGCGTGTTACGCAGTGGCAGCCCTATGAAATGGCGGAAACCGCCGCCACCATTAGCCCCGAAACCGCGCTAACGGCACTGCTCGACTACCTCGAAGCAACGGGCACTGAGACCCTGCAGGCCAGCACCCGCTTGCTCATTGCTCCGGGCTATAGCTTTCGGTTGGTAGATGGGCTCATCACCAATTTTCACCAACCGGAAAGCACGCTGCTGCTGCTGGTAGCGGCGCTGCTAGGGCCGCAGTGGCGCGACGTGTACGACCACGCGCTGGCATATGGCTATCGATTTTTGAGCTACGGCGACAGCTCGCTACTACTTCCCGGGTTGGGCGAGGCAAAGTAGAAAAAAGAGGCCGAGCAAAGTTAAAAAAACCTCCATTCCACTCTTGCGTACAAGGCTGCACCTATCTTTTTTTAATATATCCTCCCATGAAAAAGTCACTTTTGTTGCTCGCTGGCCTGGCCCTCGCCACCACTGCTGCCAACGCCCAAGATGTTACCCCGGCCAACCCTAAAACGGAAGTAGAAGTACGCGACAATGGCACGGTGAAAACCACCACCAAAACCGGAAAAACCGATGTTGGCGCAACCCTCGACAACACAAAGGATGCCGCTGGCAACGTAGCCGTTAAGACCGGCAGCGCCGTGAAGCGCGGCGCCCGCAAAACCGGCAGCGTTGTGAAACGTGGTGCCAAGAAAACGACCCATGCGGTGAAAAAAGGTGCTCGCAAAACCAGCAACGCTGCGAAAGAAGGCAGCCAAAAGCTCGAAGAGAAAACCGAATAGGTTTTAAGCCCGTCAAGCACTGGTTTCTAGCACACAGACAATTCCGCTACAAAAAAGCCCCAGCTAACACGCTGGGGCTTTTTTGTAGCGGAATTGTCTGTGTGCTGCTTGGAATGCGTGGCGAGGTTTTATGCTGACGGATTGCCATGCAGTTGGTTTGCTAAAGCCGGTTGGTTATGGGCGTTGCGCTGACGCTTTTTCGTGCATTTCGTGGCGTACCCGTTCCAATACGCCTCGGCCAAATAAGCTCATTCCGGCGTTGAGAACGACAAGCGCGGCCGTACCGGCAGCAACCCATTGCGTGGTGGGCACTTCCTGCTCTTTAAGACTACCGGCCCAGTGCACCATGCAGGCACCCGCCCCAATAGAGGCCAAGCCCAGTGGGGAAAATAGCAGCCATTTGTTTTTGTGAGTCATCGGATAAAGCAGCTAAGAATGGAGAATTGAAACGCAGAATGACGCGGTCCATAAAGATGGGCTTCCGTTCGACGCGTACCTTTCGGCTTTCTGCTTACGCACCACACCCGGCCATGTTACGGCTGCGGGCCAGCGCCTTTGCCATGACTCCTTACGAACAACTCCTGCACCTCGCCTTCACCGCGCCCAACGACGTGAAGTATTACCTCACCCCCACCACCCTGCGGGCTTACGACCACCTGCAAACCGCCCCGCCCGCCGAACGACCCTTCCGCTTCGAGCAGGTGCGCCTGGGCGTGGCCATGAGTTTGCTTAAGCTGGTATCGGAGCTCGGCGAGCACGATGAAAGCCGCCAGGTATTGGACGTGCTGCACCGCGCGCTGAGCGAAGCCCGCTCCCCCGAAGACATCGACCGCATTGTGGGCCGCGAAGCCAAACTATTCGACCGGCTCTACGAAAACCTGTACGTGAACGAGCAGGGCGAAGAGTTGCTCAACCTTTTCGGCCGCACGCTCGATGCCGACGCTCCGCAACTGCTCGAAGAAGTGGCCCAGGAAGCGGTTGACTTAGCCCGAACCCTCGATTTTAGCGAGGAAGAGGAAGACTAGCGTTTCCCTGCTGCGAAAATTTGCAGCAACTCCAGTATGAGACCAGAAAAAGGACCGCAACGATTGTTGCGGCCCTTTTTCTGGTCTCGTTGAATTTCTAATCGGGCTAGAGATAAAACTCGTTCTGGACCAAGTTGGGGTTGTTGTTGATTTCGCGCTGCGGAATGGGTAGCACAAAGCGCGGGTCGCTGGCCGGCACGGCGGGTTGGGCCGGCGAATCGGGCGTGGCCGGGACGGCTTGTATCACAATGCCGTTGGTACGCCGCAAGTCGTGAATGCGGAAGCCCTCGAATGCCAGTTCCAGTTGTCGCTCCCGCAGCACATCGGCCAGCGTGACGCTGGCTTTCGGCGAGGCGCCCGAACGGGTGCGAATGAGGTTGATATCGTTCCGAGCCTGTGCGGCATTGCCCGCCCGCACATCGGCCTCGGCCCGGATAAGGTACATTTCGGCCAGGCGAATGACGGGAATATTCTGGCCGTACGTGCGCCATTTGATGGTGCGGTACCGGCCCACTTTGTTGTTGCCGTCGCTCACGTAAATGAGCTTTTGCGTGGTGAGGGCCGGCAAATCATCGGTGCCGCGCACGTCGTTGGGTTCGTACTGGTTGACGAAACCGCTTGAAATGGCCACGTCACCGCGGCCATAGAGCACGTCTTGGGCGCCGGTGGGGCTGTAGCCGGCGAAGTAAGTAGCCAGTCCGTCGTTGGCGGTGCCGGCGTTGTTCTGGTCGTTTTGCTGAATTTCAAACAGGCTTTCGCCACTGTTGCGGTTTGCAAAAATGGCCGCTACCGAGCCTTGCAAGCTAGCGCCACTGTTGTTGATGACGTCGTCGGCGGCAGCGCGGGCGGCCGGATAATTCCCCTGCTGCAAGTACACGCGGGCCAGCATGGCTTGGGCCGAATACTTGGAAGCTCGGGTGATGTTCTGGTCCGGAAGCTTGGCAATGGCATCCTGCAGGTCTTTGATAACCTGAGTGTAAACCTCCTGCACAGTGCTGCGGGCAAGCTGAACATCGGCCTGCTCCACCGAGGTCACGGCGGTCAGGTTGATGGGCACACCCGGTTGGGTGTTGGCACTGCCGGGCTGGTACTGATTGGCGTAGAGGCGCACCAGCTCAAAGTGCATGGTGGCGCGGATGAACAGGGCCTCGCCCTCAAATTGGCTCCGTTGGCCGGCGTCGGTCACCACCGCGAGGTTGGCCAAAATCAGGTTGGCTTGGTTGATGGCGGCGTAGGCCTGCGTCCAGATGCCTTCGGCATTCGAGAGGTTGGAAATCTGCGTGTGGTTGCGGATTTGGCGGTAATTCGCAAAAGAGCCTTCCCAGTTAACGTAGCCATTGCCGGCCAGCAGCTCGGGCACCAGAATCAGGTCGGTGCCGTACAGGCGCGGATTGTCGAGGCGAGCGTAGGCGCCCACCACGGCGGCGGCTATTTTCTGGGGGGTATCGTACGCCGTGTCGGCGTCGATGCTTTGCTGCGGTTCGATTTCCAGCGGGTCTTTGCAGCTTGCCAGGCTCAGTGCCAGTGCCAGCGCGTAAGCTGGCCAGATAAATTTATTTTTCATGTCGATTGGATAGCAAAGATTTAAAAGCCAAAGTTTACGCCTAGCAGAAAGGTCTTGGCCAGCGGCGGGGTATAGAAATCGTGCCCCAGCAAGTAGTTGGCCGTGCCCAGGCCGTAGGTATTCACTTCCGGGTCATAGCCTTCGTAATCGGTGAACGTGGCCAGGTTTTGAGCGGTGAGATACACGCGCACGGTTTGCAAGGCGCCCCGCTTCACGAGGCTGGCGGGCAGGTTGTAGCCCAGCGTCACGTTTTTTATCCTAAAGAAAGAACCGTCCTGCACCCAGCGCGAAGACGTATTTGTTCCGTTGCTGGACACGTAGCGCGCCTGCGGAACATCGGTCTGGTCGCCTTCGTTTTGCCAGCGGTCGAGTTGGTCGGTGGTCTGGTTGTCGAGGTAGTCGGCATTGGCCGATTGATAGATGCCGGCCGCGTTATAGATGTCGTTGCCATAGGTGAACTGGCCCAAGGCCGACAAGTCGAAGCCAAGATAACTCAGGTTGGTGGTGACGCCGCCGGTGAAGTCGGGATTTGGATTACCCACCCGCACCACCGGCGCGGCCCCGTAGTCGTTGGTGGTGGTGCCATCTCCAGCGTCGTACAGGGCATCGCCATTGGCGGGGTCAACGCCAGCGTAGCGCTTGGCGTAGAACACACCCAGCGGCTCGCCCTCCTGCACACGGCTGATGGTGTTGCCGGTGGGAATGATGGGCGTGGGCAGTTCGGTAATGCGGTTGCGGTTGAAGGCGACGTTGCCGCCCACGCTCCACTTAAAATCGCCAGTCAGGATGCGGCCGTTCAGGGCGATTTCCAAGCCGCGGTTGCGCAGCGCGCCAACGTTTTCGGTGATGGTGGTATAGCCGCTGGTCAGTTGCAGCTGGCGATTGAGGAGCAGACCGGTTGTTTTTTTCTCGTACACGTCTACTTCGCCAGAGATGCGGTCGCCCAAAAATGCAAACTCCACGCCCAAGTCTAGCTGCTTAGTATTTTCCCAGCTCAAGTCGGGGTTGCCGATGTTGGCATCGGGCGCAATGCCCGACTGGTCGGCATAAGGGGCAGCCGACACGAAACGACGGGAGTTGAAGTTGCCAATTTCGGCATTACCCGTCAGACCATAGCTGGCACGCACCTTCAGGTAGTTGAGAACGGAGTTGTCTTTCAGAAAGCTTTCCTCGGAAATAAGGTAGCCCACCGAACCGGCCCCGAAAGTGCCGTAGCGGTTGTTGGCCCCGAAGCGCGACGAGCCGTCGCGCCGCACGCTACCCGACAGCAGGTATTTGCCGCGGAAGTTGTAGTTGGCGCGGGCGAAGTAGGACAGGAACGAAAAGCCCGTACCGAACGACGTATTGCCGCCGGTTTTGATGGCCGCGCTGGCAATGCGCGTAAACTCGTTTGTGGGGAAGCCGCGCCCTTCGGCGGCGGTCACCTTCTGGTCGGATTGCTGGTAAGATTCTCCCAGCAACAATTCGATGTTGTGGTCATCGGCCACGGTGAAGCCATAGGTAATCGTGTTGTTGTTGGTGTAGTTGACCGACTGTGTTTGCGAGTTGAACGCGTAGCCCGTAGCGCCGCCGTCCTGCGTGCCCGCCCCGCGCACCAGGTCCTCGTTGAGGTTAAGAAAGTCCCCCCCAATTTCGGAGCGCAAGGTCAGGCCTTTGATGGGTGTCCAGTTCGCGTAGGCCGTGCTAAACGAACGGAACGTGCCTGCGCGATTCGAACCCAACTCTTGGTCAATCAAGTTGTTGTAATAGATAGTACCCGCATTCAACCTTCCGGTTTCCGGGTCAATCACTGGCTGCATGGGCGTCAGGGCATTCAGTTGCAACGGGTTAGAAAATTCGTTATCGCCCGACACCCGGTCGTTGACGGTGCGGGCCAGCGAGATATTGACCCCCACCCGGAAGTTTTCCACAATGCTGTGGTCTAGATTCAGGCGCAGGCTGCCCCGCCGGAACCGGTTGCCGATGACAATGCCTTTCTGGTCGTTGAAGGTGCCGCTGAAGTAAAACCGGGTTTTGGCATCGCCGCCCGCGGCACTGAAATCGTACTGCGCCACATTGGACGCATCGCGACCGAAGAGCTTATACTTGCCGTTGTTCCGGAAGCCCAGCCGGTCCCAGGGCGTGTTATCGGTGGAATTGTAGTCGATACCGCCCTCAAAAAGAAAAGCATCTTCCAACGATTGGTACTGCGTTTCCACATCCGGACCGATAAACCCCGCGTTGGTGAACGATTCGCTTAGTAGCGTCTTGTACTGCTCCGCGTTCAGGAATTTACGTAGCCGGGTGGGGGCGCTGGTGCCGTAGTAATAGCCCACATTGACTTTGGTCTGGCCTTGGCGCCCCTTTTTGGTGGTGATAAGCACCACGCCGTTTGACGCCCGGGAGCCGTAGATGGCCGCAGCCGAAGCGTCCTTGAGAATGCTGATGCTCTCGATGTCGTTGGGGTTGAGGTCGGCCAGCGGGTTCAGCTGTTCGGCGCCGGCCTGCGACTGGTCCTGCGAGGTAATCGGCACCCCATCAATCACATAAAGCGGCCGGCTGGAGGCCGTCACCGACGACGTGCCGCGCACTTGGATGTTGATGCCTTGCCCCAACTTGCCGCTTCCTTGGTTCACCACCACCCCCGGCGCCCGGCCCTGAATGGCTTGCTCGAAGCTGGTAACCGGTTGATTCTCGACATCGCGCGAAGACAATTGCGTCACTGCCCCCGTCACGTCCGCTTTCGACTGCGTGCCGTAGCCTACGACTACGGCTTCGCTGAGTTCCGTAGCCGAAGCCTCCAGCGTGACGTTGATGTTGGTTTGGGTGCCCACCGCCACCGTTTGGGTGGTGTAGCCCACCGAGCTGATGACCAGCGTAGCGTTGGGCTGCACCGTCAGGCCAAAGGTGCCATCGGCGGCGGTGCTGACGCCGTTGGTGGTGCCGCGTTCCAGCACCGTGGCGCCGGGCACCGGACCGCCGTCGGAGCCGAGCACCCGGCCGCTGATGGCCTGCGTCTGGGCCCACGCGGGAGTAGCCAGCATCCAGCCCGCCAGCAACAAAAAGAGGTGGAGATGGGTAAGTATTTTGTATTTCATGGCATACCAGGGTTATAGGTTGATGAAAGTGGCGGGCAACTTAAGCATTTTCTAAATAAAAATATGGTATCCTCCTGTAATAATAATAATAACGAGCTTACTTTATTAGTAAACAATACCCATAAGTCCATTTTTATGCATTCGGCTAATTTTATTGTCACACCATAGCTCATCGGCTGGCTTGCTGGCAATGCCTACCTTTACCGCCGCTAACCCTCGCTACGCGCAGGATTTACCTCGTCGTTTCGCCTTTCCGCCTCAATGCCAACCATTCATTACCTGACCACCGCCGATGCAATTGGCGTGGCCGCTGCCCACTTCGCTGCCCTGCCCCGCATCGGCATCGATTTAGAATTCGACGACATGCGCCACCGCTACGGGCGTCATTTGGCGTTGATTCAGGTATTTGATGGGCAGGAAGCCTACATTATTGACCCCCTGCCGCTGGCCGATATGGCTGCGGGCCTTGAACCGCTTTTTGCGGTGCTACGCGACCCGGCCGTGGCCAAAGTATTTCACTCCTGCAAGTCCGATATTCTGCTGCTGGATGAGGTTTTTGGGGTGAATTGCCGCAACATCGTCGATACCAGTGTGCAGTTCACGCTGCTGGCCGCCGAGGACAACAACATCTCGCTGGGCCGCCTCATTCAGGCCGAACTGGGGTTTGAGGTGGACAAAGGCGAACAGAAATCCAACTGGCTTAAGCGCCCGCTAACCGACGCGCAAATGGAGTACGCCGCCAACGACGTCCTTTACCTCTTTGAGCTCACCGACCGCCTCAGCATCCGCCTCGCCGAGCTGGGGCGCAGCGAGTGGGCCGCCCAGGAAAACATTGCCCTGGAAGCCGTGCGCTACGGCCGCGACGACCCGCGCCCGTGGTCACGCAACGCCGCCAAATACAAGATTTCGGCCCAAGAAATGCCCATTTTCCGGGAACTGTACATGCTGCGCGACGCCGTGGCCCGGCAGCTCGACCGCCCGCCGTACCACGTGCTCAGCAACGACCGGCTGGCTGAGCTGGCCCGCCAGCCCATCGAAACGCCGCTCCAGTTGCGCACCGCCAACGGCCTGCACCCCGAGCTGAAACGCTCGCCCTACGCCGAGCAGTTGCTGGCCATTGGCACTACCGATTTGGCACCCGAAGCACCGCTCCTGCCCGAGCAGCGCAAATTTCCGTTCCGTCGCCGGCTCAATGGAGCGGCCGCCAGCCGTGCCGAAGCCCGCGAAACCTTACTTAACACATTAAAAACCCTGCTCATCACCGACCATGGGGCGACCCTGGCTAATATGGTACTCAGCAACCGGCTCATCGCCGAGATTATTGAGCAAGGTGCTACAACGGCTTTGCGCCCCTGGCAGCAACAGTTGCTTCGCGAATCGGCCGAACGGCACGGCGAGGACTTCGGGCAAATTGCTGAGCCATTTTAGACCACTTATGAGTTGAAAACAAGAACGACCGGCTTCTTGCAGCCGGTCGTTCTTGTTTTCAACTCAGAATGACAATTCTGACATTGCCTTCCTAAAACTGGGCTTCCTCGGTGCTACCTATCAGTGCGGAGGTACTGGTTTGGTTGCTGGTAACCACGTTCTGCACCGCGTCGAAGTAGCCTGTGCCAACGAAAGATTGGTGCTTCACGGCCTGATAGCCGTCTTTGGCAAGCGCAAACTCCCGCTCTTGCAACTCGGAATAGCCGGCCATGCCGCGCTGCCGGTAAGCCTGGGCGAGTTCAAACATGCTGGTGTTGAGGGCGTGGAAACCCGCCAGGGTGATGAACTGGAACTTGTAGCCCAACGCCGCCAATTCTTCGCGGAAGGTTTCCATCTGCTCCACGCTGAGCTTGGAGGCCCAGTTGAACGACGGCGAGCAGTTATATGCCAAGAGCTTGCCCGGATATTTGGCATGAATGGCCTCGGCAAATTTCCTAGCGTCTGCCAGGTCTGGGTGTGAGGTTTCCATCCAGATTAAGTCGGCGTAGGGCGCATACGCCAGGCCGCGCGCAATGCCGGCTTCCACGCCGCACCGGATGCGGTAGAAGCCTTCGTTGGTGCGCTCCGCTTCTTGCAGAATGAAGGGTTGGTCGCGAGGGTCCACGTCGGCGGTGAGCAGGTCGGCGGCATCGGCATCGGTGCGCGCCACGATGAGCGTGGGCACGCCCAGTACATCAGCAGCTAATCTGGCTGCTACCAACTTGTTGATGGCTTCTTGCGTGGGAACCAGCACCTTTCCACCCAAATGACCGCACTTTTTCGCCGATGACAATTGGTCTTCGAAATGCACCCCGGCGGCGCCGGCCTCAATCATCATCTTCATCAGTTCAAAGGCGTTGAGGTTGCCGCCAAATCCGGCTTCGGCATCGGCCACGATGGGCGCCAGCCAGTGCACCTTGCCCTCGCCGCTGAGGTGCTGAATCTGGTCGGCGCGCAGCAGGGCGTTGTTGATGCGCCGTACCACGGCCGGTACGCTGTCTACGGGGTACAGGCTTTGGTCGGGGTACATGTGGCCGGCACCGTTGGCGTCGGCCGCTACTTGCCAGCCACTGAGATAGATGGCCTGCAAGCCCGCCTGCACTTCCTGCACCGCTTGGTTGCCGGTGAGGGCCCCCAGCCCCGCTACGTACTCCTGCGAGTGCAGCAGTTCCCAAAGCCGTTCGGCGCCTTGGCGGGCCAATGAATATTCAATGTGGATAGAGCCTTGCAGCTTCACCACGTCCTCGGCCGAATACGGGCGCTGAATGCCAATCCAGCGGGGGTTGTGGGACCAGTCCAGGGTAATTTCGGCGGCGCGTTGGGTTTGCGTTTTCATGGGATTGGGTTGGTTGGTGGAAGTTTTTTTGGGCAAAGAGGTGCCAGCCTGCCCGGCTGGCAGTTTTTTTGGTTCGGAAGTAGATTGTATTGTAGCGTGGACTCTGCGAGTCCGCGCATGGCAGGGTTGATTATTGCACGGTAGGGCGCGGACTCGCAGAGTCCACGCTACGGCTTGCTACGCCAGTTGCTCGTAGGCCGGCACAGTCAGGAATTCGACGAATTCCTCGCTCATCACCAGCCGGTCAAAAAGCCGAGCGGCTTGTAGGTAATGGCCGCTTTCGTACGCCTCCTCTCCTACCTGGGCTTTGATTTTCTCCAATTGGCCGGGCACCAGCGAACGGTACAGTTCTGTGGTTACGGGACGTCCATCGGCTAGCGTGGTACCGGGGGTGTGCAGCCACTGCCACACTTGCGCCCGGCTGATTTCGGCCGTCGCGGCGTCCTCCATGAGGTTATAAATTGGTACGCAGCCATTGCCGCCTAGCCAGGAAGCCAGGTACTGAATGGCCACGTCGATGTTCAGCTTCAGGCCGTCTTCGGTGATGCTGCCTTCGGGGGCACGTACCAAATCGGCGGCGGACACTTGCACATCGAGGCGCTTGTTCTCGATTTGGTTAGCGCCGGGCATGAGGAGGTTGAATACTTCCAGCGCCACGGGCACCAGGCCGGGATGGGCCACCCAGGTGCCGTCGTGGCCGTTGGTAGCTTCGCGGATTTTGTCCTGACGTACTTTTTCCAAAGCAGCCTCATTGGCTGCCGGGTCGTTTTTGATGGGAATTTGAGCGGCCATGCCGCCAACGGCGTGCACCCCACGCCGGTGGCACGTTTGGATAACCAGTTGCGAATACGCGGCCATAAACGGCACTGTCATCGTCACCTCGGCCCGGTTTGGCAGGCGAAACGCCGGGTTCAGACCCAGCCGTTTGATGTAGCTAAAAATGTAGTCCCAGCGCCCGCAGTTGAGGCCCGCGCTGTGCTCGCGTAGTTCATACAAGATTTCGTTGAGTTCAAAGGCGGCGGGCAGCGTTTCAATTAGGACCGTGGCTTTGATGAGGCACTTGGGCAGCTTCAATGACCATTGGGCAAAGCCAAACACGTCGTTCCACAGCCGCGCTTCGAGGTGGCTTTCCAGCTTGGGCAAGTAGAAGTAGGGTGCCGTGCCACGGGCGCACAGCTCGTGGGCATTGTGGAAATAATAAAGCCCGAAATCAAGCAATGAGGCGCTGATGTGTTCGCCATCGACCAGAATATGCTTCTCCTCCAAATGCCAGCCGCGGGGACGCACCATGAGCACGGCGGTTTTCTCGTTCAGCCGGTATTCTTTCGTGGGCGTGCTCAGGGAGATGGTGCGCCGAACGGCATCGCGCAGGTTGATTTGGCCTTGCACCACGTTGTCCCAAGTGGGCGCGTTGGAATCTTCCAAATCAGCCATGAACACGCTGGCACCGGAGTTTAGGGCATTGATAATCATCTTGCGTTCTACCGGGCCGGTGATTTCCACGCGGCGGTCCTGCAGGTCTTGCGGCACGGGCGCTACGGTCCAGTCCTGCTCGCGAATGCGCTTGGTTTCGGGCAGGAAGTCGGGCAGAATTCCAGCGGCAAAATCGGCTTGACGCTCTACCCGGCGAGCCAGCAAAGCTTGGCGCGTCTTGTTAAACCTCCGGTGCAGTTCGGCTACGAAAGCCAACGCGGAGGGCGTGAGGATTTCGGCGTATTCCGGCTTGAATGGGCCGATGACTTTCACCCGCTCCGGGGTGAGGTACGTAGGCTGGGGCGCGGGGGCGGTCTCGGTGAACGGCATGATTGAGAAGGAATAAGGGGTGGGATTTGATAAAGAGCTGTTGGGCAAGGCCGGCTGTAACCATGCGACCTACACAAACATACGCAAGCGAATTTAATTTTTTAGCGAATATTCGCTAAAAACACAAAATTTGCAACGGGCCTTATCTTTGAACTTCCTGACTGCATTTATAAAATGTGCCTTGGTTTTATCTCAGGCTCATTTTTATTGCTGATAAGCTCAGCCAGAATGACTACCGAAAATTTTTCTCTTGCATCGCATGCTTAATCACGGACAAGTTGTTCGACTCATTTTTGGCCTGAAGCTGCGCGAGTTGCGCCAGGAGCGCGGCCTTAGCCCCGCCGATTTGGCGCGCACCTGCGATGTGTCCGTGAGTTATCTGAATGAGATTGAGAAGGGGAAGAAGTACCCCAAGGCCGACAAGATTTTGAGCCTGAGCCAAGCCTTGGGGGTCCGCTACGACCAGTTGACATCACTGGAGTTGCCGCGCCGGCTGGAACCCATTGCCGAACTACTCAACTCTAAGCTGCTGAAGGAATTTCCGCTCGACATGTACGGGTTGGAGCCGGCCCGCATTGTGGAATTGATTGCCAATGCGCCGGCCAAGATGAATGCCTTTGTGAGCACCATTTTCGAAATTGCTCGCAACTACGAAATGCGTCAGGAACACCTGTTTTTGGCGGCGCTCCGCTCCTACCAGGAGATGCACGACAACTATTTTGAGGATTTGGAGCAGGACGTGCAAGCTTTTGTGGGCAGCCACCAACTCAGCACCGCCGCGCCTTTCGACCTCAGCCAGCTGGAGCGGGTGCTGACGCAGGAGTACGGCTACACCCTGGACCGTGAAATGCTGGGCCAGCACGCGGTGGCCACGCAGGCGCGGCTCCGTTCTGTGTTTCAGCCCAAAATCCGGCGGTTGCTCATGCGGCCGGGCCTGAGCCGGGGGCAGCAAGCCTTTGTGCTGGGCCGGGAAGTTGCTTTTAACTACCTGAAGCTGACCGAGCGGCCCTACGTGAGCAGCAGCACACAGGTGCGCTCCTTTGACGAAGTGCTGAACAACTTCAAGGCGTCGTACTTCGCGGGAGCCTTACTGATGGAAGAGGAAAGCCTACTGCGGGATTTGCGCAAGGTGTTCAGCGCCAAAAAGTGGCACCCCGACCTGCTGCTGAACTTGATGACGCAGTATGACGTGAGCCCGGAGATGTTTATGCAGCGCCTGACCACACTGCTGCCTCGCCATTTTGGGTTGCAGAGCATGTTCTTCCTGCGTTTCGACCAAACCCAAGCGGATGCGCCGTATGAGCTAACCAAAGAGCTGCACCTGGCGCGCCTGCACAACCCCCACGGCAACGAACTGCACGAGCATTACTGCCGCCGCTGGGTGTCGTTGCGCCTGCTGGCCGAAGCCCGAGCCCTGCCCTTGCCCGACACTGCCGCCGCGCCCGTAACCGTGGCCGGCGCCCAGAAATCGCGCTATTTCGGTACCGAAGACGAATATTTGTGCTTCACGCTGGCGCGGGCCGGCACGCCCACCCAACCCGCTCTAAGCGTGACGGTAGGCTTGCGCTGCGACGAGGCCCTGCACACTCAAGTCCGCTTTCTGGCCGACCCAGCCCTGCCTTTTCGCATCGTAAACGAAACCTGCGAGCGTTGCCCCATTGTTGACTGCGAATCGCGCGCGGCTGCGCCGGTCGAAATCGTTAGGCAAGCCGAGCGGGAAGCTTTCGAAGCGGCCGTGGCTGAATTAGTACAAGGAAATTGAGAATACGTCGTGCTTTTTTAGGTGGTGGGCTACTGCTACTCGTGCTGCTGGCAGCGGCTGGCTACGCCGCTTGGCGCCTGCTGTACCGCTCCAATGTGACGGCCTTTGCCGAGGGCCCTGCCTACCTCTACATCCGCAGCGGCACGGGCTTCGCGGCCGTGCTTGACTCACTCAAGAAGCACCAGCTGTTGCAGGAGCCGGCCAGCTTTGCCTGGGTAGCAGAGCAACAAGAATATCCGGCCCACGTGAAAGGTGGACGCTATAGACTCGACCCTAACCTGGGAAATCTAGACTTGGTGAAAATGCTGGCCGAGGGCCGGCAGGACACCGTAGAGTTCGAATTGAAGCCATTTCATTACCTCGACCGTCTGCCGCGCCAAGTAAGCCGGCAGTTGGAAACGGATTCGTTCAAGCTGCAATTGCTGCTGGGCAACAACACCGACCTGCGGGCCCGGTACCAACTTGACACCTGCACCATTCGCACGATGTTTATTCCGGGCCGCTACCGGCTGCTGTGGAACACGGGCGCCGAGGCTTTTCTAGACACCGTGGCCGCCACCCATCGCCGCTTCTGGTCCAGTGAGCGGCGCGGCCGGGCCGACTCGCTCAAGATGACGCCCGTGCAGGTGAGCGTGCTGGCCAGCATTGTGCAACGCGAAACCGCCCAAGCCACCGACAAGCCGCTCATTGCTGCCGTGTACCTCAACCGCCTCCGCAACGGCCAGCCCCTGCAAGCCGACCCCACCTTGCTGTGGCCCCTGCACGGCCTGGGCACCCGCAAACGGGTGCTGAACGTGGACAAAAAAGTGGATTCGCCTTATAACACCTACCGCCATAAAGGCTTGCCGCCGGGCCCCATCACCACGCCACTGCCCAGCTCGCTGAATGCAGTGCTGCGCCCGGCGCACAACAAAAACCTGTTTTTCTGCGCCCGGCCCGATGGCAGTGGCTTTTCGGATTTTGCCGAGACCTATGCGGAGCATAAGCGAAACGCCCGCCGCTACCAGCACCGGCTCGATAGCCTGGGCGTGAAACGCTAGCCCGGGGGCCAAACCGTGCTTGGATTTCCCGGCTAAAAGGGTTGATGGAAGAAACTTTTTGGCTTCTACGGTTCAGAATGCAAGGAGCGCCGGGTTTCGCGAATGCCCTAGTGTTGTGCTAGCAACGGGGTGCGTACTTTTGTTTCCCAATTTCCCGCAAAACCGTCCGTATGCGCCTACGTTTCCTCTTTTTACTTCCGCTCTTCTCTGGATTAACGGCTACGGCTGGTGGCTTCGATACTGGCCCCCAAGGGGCGCGGGTGCTGGGCCTGGGCGGCGCCAGCACCGCCTACATTGGCAGCATTGCCGGCATTAGTGTCAATCCGGGCCTGCTGGGGCAGTTGGGCGATTCGCTCCTCCGGGTGAGCATGGGCGGAATTGGCCAAGTACGGCGCTCGTCCTTTATTGGCCAAGACACTTACCAGCGCACCGACCAGGAGCTAACCATTCAGCCTGGCGGCTATTTCTACGCCACCCGCGCCGTGAGCAAGCGCGTGGCCGTGGGCCTGTCCCTCACCACGCCCTACGGCTACCACACCAAATGGCCCGAAACCTGGGAAGGCCGCTCTGTTATTCAGGAGAGCCAGCTC
This sequence comes from Hymenobacter jeongseonensis, assembly GCF_015694725.1. Taxonomy (GTDB): domain Bacteria; phylum Bacteroidota; class Bacteroidia; order Cytophagales; family Hymenobacteraceae; genus Hymenobacter; species Hymenobacter jeongseonensis. Next base: position 180,933 of record NZ_JADQDQ010000005.1, read on the forward strand.
AACACGTTCTTCGTGCAGCCCACTGTAGGCATTAAGCTGAACGACAATTTCAACGCCGGCGTGGGCGTGGTATACGCCTTTGGCAAATACAGCCAGCGCCGGGCCCTGGGCCAATACGACGACCCGACGGCGCAGGCAAAATTCACCAGCAGCGGTTCGGGCCTGGGCCTGAACGTGGGCCTGTACGGCCGCACCGGCGATAACCTGGCGTTCGGCATCAGCTACCGCAGCGGCGTGAAACTGAAGATGAACAACGGCAAAGCCACCACCACCGGCATTCCGGACCGGGACGGCGCCCTTTATCCCCGAACCGGCGATTTCACCACCGACTTCAGCCTGCCCAGCACCCTCTCGGTGGGGATTGCTGACCGCATCACCAAGAACCTGCTGGTCACCTTCGATTTCACGCTCACCGGCTGGAGCACCCAAGATTCGCTTAAGCTGAATGTGGCAGCCAGCGGCGGCGCCCCCGACCGGCGCATCACCACCGCGCGCCGCTACGAAGACGCCCTAGCCTTCCGGGTGGGGGCCGAATACCAGATTGGCGCCAAGCTCACCGCTTTGGCCGGCCTGCGCTACGACGAAACGCCCATTCGCGACGAGTACATCAACCCCGAGTTTATTGATGCCAACCGCCTCGGGGTATCGACCGGCTTTAGCTACCAGGTCAGCCCACGCTTGGCTCTGGAGGCGGCCTACGCTTTCGATTACGGCCAGTTGCGCACCGCCCGGGCCAACCAGCAAATTGAGCAAGTCGCGAACGTAAGCGGCTCCTACCGCACCGTTACCCACACGGCTTCAGTAGGCGTGGCGCTCGCATTTTAATTAGTCGCCGGCCGCTTCCACCGTGCTGCTGGGCCTTCTTTCAACCTGGTGTTGACTGTCTGTATTTCGTTTTCTCGATGAAAAATTTTTGCCTTACTCCGTGGCACCGCGCCGGTTTCGTGGCCGCTGCCCTGCTCCTGAACGCCTGCGCCCCCAACCAGGACACCCCCACGCCCACCACCCGCGTGGACGTAAGCCGCTATCTGGCTGTGGGCGACACCTATACCGCCGGCTTTAGCGCGGGCGGCCTCACGCGTGTCAGCCAGGAATATTCGTACCCGAATTTGATAGCACGGCAGCTGCAAGGCGCTTCGAACGGCGCCGCTTTCAGCCAGCCCCTGTTAGAGGCCGGAACCGGAGCCGGGTATTTCAATTTGGTTGATTTTCCGGCCGATGGCTTTTTCCGCACCCGCCGGGTTGAAGGCCGCGAAGTACGCAGTACCGTTATCAACCCCATGGCCTGCAGCGGAGCCGATACGGTGCGCCTGTTGGCACGCAGCGCCACGGCCGGCACCCTACCCCAAAACCTGGGTGTGCCGGGCCTGGTGCTGAGTCAGATTGAAGTCTCTGGCCTAGGTAATGAAACCATGGCCGCGCCAGGCGCCACGTTCAACCCTTACTTCGAGCGGCTGCTGCCTGCCGGCAGCGACCAGACCTACCTGCAAGCAGTTACCACAGCCGCCGCCGCGTCTACGTTCTTCACGTTCTTCCTCGGCCTCGACGATTTGTTGCCCTACGTGCGCAGTGGCGGCCAATGCGGTCCCGTTCCCAATTCGACGCTGAGCAGCCAGATGCGCCAGAACGCCAAGAAAATCCTGGACCAGCTGACGGCGGGCGGGCGGCCGGGCATCATCGCCCGGCTCCCTTCGTTTGCCACCTTGCCCATTTTGCGCTCGGGCAAAGGCCTAGGGTTGCAGGCCCGGTTGCAGAGCAAATTCAGTGATGACGCCTTGGTTTACATCGAAGACCCGATAGGCTTGGGTAACACCCAACCCATTACGGACGACGACTATGTACTGGCGACGGCCCTCCCGCGCATTGGCCAGCCCACTGCTGTGCTCGTTGGCGCAACTACCCTCATGCTGCCGTATGGCCGCGATATCCGCAACCCGCTGCGCGATGCCGATGTGCTTGATAAGGATGAGCTAAGCCGCGTTTCGGTGGTGCTGAACAGCTACAACAATGAACTGGACCGCCTCGCAACGGATGTGTATAAAATGCCGGTTATCACGCCCGCTAAGAAGCAAAGCACCCTGGATTTGGACGTTCTGCTGTTTAACCCCGTAGCGGGCTCCGTTTCGTTGGCCGGGGTGGTTTACACGGCTGAACCCGTGCGGGGCAACTTCTTTTCGTTGGATTATTACTCCCTTACCCCCCGGGGCAATGCATTGCTGGCTAACGCCTTCATTTCGGCATTTAACAAGGCCTACCGGGCGAACATACCCGCAATTGACGCGAACAGCCTCCCGACTTCGGCGCAATAATGCCGGAGGCCAGGGGCTTTATTGCAATCGATAAAGCCGCAACGGCAGCGAATCAGCCGCCGCTGTTTGCCGGGCAGCCAGCGTTTCCTCGTAGCCCAACCCCGTGAATTCGGAGTGCTCCAAGAACAGCAACGACCGGTGCAGCTGAGGCGCGGGCCAAGCCGCAACCGGGTGTTGGCGACGCAGCGAGTCGAAACGCGCTACCCCGGCCACGCGCCAATAGCCGTCCAGCAGCACGTATTGGTAGCCTTGCTGGCGCAAGGTGGCTAACTGGCGCTCGTCGGTAACCACGGCCAACGTTTGGTTTGGCACTAGGTAAGGTGCGACGCCAACCCCCACGGTACTTACTACGCTGGTGGCGCCGTGGCGCTGGAGCCAAGCCGCTACCTGGGGGTATTGGGTGGGCAGTGGTACATAAAATTCCTGGTGAATCCGAAATACGTTTAAGGCCACCGCCACCAGCACAACGCTGAGTAAGGCCACTCTGGGCAGCACCCGCCGCCCACTAAGTATTGCCAGCGCCGCCAGCGGCAAGTACGCAAACAAAAGCCCCCGGGGGGCTTTGATGAGCAAGGACATGCCCGCCAGCAGGCAACCGGCCCACACCAGTAAGTAAAGCTGCAGCGGCATCGGTTCGGCCCTGCGCCAATCTCGCCACGCCAGCCCTGCCGAAACTAGCAACCCAGTCAGCAACAACGGGGATTCGTACTCAGCCAGATAACAGGGGTAGTACAGCAAGTCGAGGTGCAGCGTGGCCTGCCGGCCAGCTACGTTGGCCGCGGCCGGCACTACCGTGCGGATGTAGAATCCCAGCCAACGGTACCACGGCAGACCCACCCACGCGCCAAATGCGCCAAAAACCAGGTAAGGCAGCGCCAGGAGCAATAATGTCCGCCACCATAAGCCCCGCTGCCGCCACAGCCCATCGGCCCGCCACAGTTCCAGCACGCCGATAATGGGCAGCGTAAACAGGAACTTGTAGTTGAAGCAAAGCCCCACCGCCAGCCATCCCGCCACGCGCAATGCTGCTGCTGGGCTGGGGTGCTGCAACCGCGCAAAATAGCTCCGCAACAATCCGGCATAAAGCACAAGGCTGGTCGAACTCATCGTGAAGTCACGGCCTGAAAAGGTCAGCAGCAGCGACGTGCCGCCCAGCAGCGTCAGGGCGGCGGCTTCGGGACCGGTAAGGCGGGCCTGCCCGGTTACCCAGGCAGCAAAAAAGCCCAACCCAAGGACTGCCAGGAGCGCGTTGAGTGTTTGGAAAATCACAAAATCCCGCGTCAGCGCTGCTACTGGCACGTACATCAGCAAGAAGCCCGGACTGCCGTGATGGAACAGATTGGCAAAATTGCCCTGCGCCAGTTCCAGAATAACCTGCCAGTTGCGCACCGAGTCGTAGTCGGCAGGGCCCGCCTCGGGCAAACGCCACAGCCGCAGGACCGTAACGACCAGTAGGGCCCCCAGCAGCCACCACACGCGGGGCGTAGAAGGACGGTTGCTAAGTATGCGGGCGAGCAATGGGGGCATAAACGGACGTAGCACGGGCCGCGAAGGTCGGAAAAGCTCGTCCAACATCGGCCGGTTGCTTTACTTTTGAGGGTTGTTGTGCCGGCCTGCTTTTTGAAAATCTCCAGTCCGACGACCCTATCTCCATTTTACTCCTTCATGCGTCTCGTTATTCAGCGTGTCAGCGAAGCCCAGGTTGCCGTCGACGGCCAAATTATCGGGCGCATCGGTCCCGGCCTGCTGGTTCTGGCGGGGTTCGCGCCCACCGATACCACCGCCAGCCTTACCTGGATGTGCCGCAAGTTGGTGCAGCTGCGCATTTTCGGCGACGAGAACGGGCAGATGAACCGCAGCGTGGTGGATACAGATGGAGAAGTTCTGGTCGTAAGCCAGTTTACGCTGCTGGCCGACGCCCGCAAAGGCAACCGTCCCAGCTACATTGGCGCGGCGCCCCCGGCCATTGCCGAGCCGCTATACCGGCAATTTGTAGCCATGGTAGCGGCCGACTTGGGCAAGCCCGTGCCCACTGGCGTGTTTGGGGCCGACATGAAAGTAAGCCTTCTCAATGACGGCCCGGTTACGATTGTACTAGACACGCCGGCTTAACCCACTGCCCCTATGACGCTCGAAGAAGCCCAAAAAACCGTTGACAGCTGGATAACCACCACCGGCGTCCGCTACTTCAATGAACTGACCAACATGGCCATCCTCACCGAAGAAGTGGGTGAAGTAGCGCGCCTTATTTCCCGGCAGTACGGCGAGCAGTCGTTTAAGGAATCGGACAAAGGGCGCGAGTTGGGCGACGAGCTGGCCGATGTGCTGTTCGTAGTCATTTGCCTGGCCAACCAAACCGGTGTGGACCTCACCGAAGCCCTGACCCGCAACCTGGCCAAAAAAACCCAGCGCGACAGCCAACGGCACCAAGACAACGAGAAGCTGAAATAAGCGCCGGCAGAGCAAGCGTGCTTACGCGCGCACCAATCGGTCGTCCTGCCAGCGGGGCAATACCTCGGCATAAGAATCTATGCGCAGGCAAAACTCGAAATCCTGGCTGGCTTCCAGCGAATTGAGCCGGCGCACGTGCGCCGATTGCAGCAGGTAACCAGCTAAATCGGTTTTGCCCTGCTGCCACAGATGCAGCGCCGCCAGTGTCGCATCGGAGCTACGCACATCGAAGGCAACCGACAGCCGCTCCGCCAGCGCCCCGCCAAATACCGTGTCTTCCAGGCAAAACTGGCCTTTCCAGCCAGCGCACACCACCAGCACATCACGGCCCTGCGCGCGGGCAAATTCTGCTACGGCCGCCAGATTTAGGAATGCCCCAACCACCACTGCTTCGGCCGCCAGCGACCGGCGCAGCGCAGCCGTGCCGTTGGTGGTGCTGATGGTGAGGGCTCGACCCCGCACCACCCGATTTGCATCCAGAAAACCAAACGGGGAATTTCCCAGGTCGAAGCCGGCGGCTGGCAGGCCGTCGCGCTCGGCAGCTGTCAGGCAGTCGTGCTGTTGGCCGTACGCAGTGCATTCTTCCAGGGAGGCCACGGGAAAAACATGGCTGACGCCCTCTCCCAGCGCCGTAACGATGGTGCTGGAGGCCCGCAGGATGTCCACGATGACGGCAACTTTGCCGCGCAGGTCGTACAGCGGCAGCAATTCAGGAGAGAAACAAATATCTAGTTTGGGCACGTTTTCAAGAGAAATGGTCAGCCAGTAGGCTGAGCGAAGGCACTGGGGTTGCCAGCGGCTGCGCTCAGCCTACTGGCTGACCATTTATATAATTAGAGACTAAACTTCAGCGCCCTTGGTTAGGGGCAATTTATTCACCGTGGCGGGTAGGTTTTTGCCCCGAATCTGCACAAAAATCTGGGTACCGGGCGCCGCGAACTCCGTTTTCACGTAGCCCATGCCAATGCCTTTGCTCAACGACGGCGACTGCGTGCCGCTGGTAACATCGCCAATTTTCTGTCCTTCGGCATCCACCAATTCGTAGTGGCCACGCGGGATGCCCTGGCCGTCCATGACGAAGGCCACCAGCTTTTTATTGACCCCGGCCTCCTTCTGTTTTTTCAGGTTTTCGGCGTTGGTGAAGTCTTTGGTGAATTTCGTAATCCAACCCAAACCTGCTTCCAGCGGCGATGTGGTGTCGTCGATGTCGTTACCGTAGAGGGCAAAACCCATTTCAAGGCGCAGCGTGTCGCGGGCCCCGAGGCCGATGGGCTTGATGCCGTGTGCCTGACCGGCAATCATGATTTTATCCCACACGGCCGCCGCGTACTCGTTGGGAATGTACAGTTCAAACCCGCCGGCGCCGGTGTAGCCCGTGGCGGAAATGATGACATCAGGTGCTCCAGCAAAAGTGCCCTGCACAAACGAATAGTAGGGAATGCTGGCCAGGTCCACATCGGTCAGCGGTTGCAGGGCGGCAATAGCCTTAGGCCCCTGCACGGCAAACAGGCTGGTGCGGTCGGAGATGTCTTCCATCTCCACGCCCTGCGTGTTGTGCTGCTGAATCCAATTCCAGTCTTTCTCGATGTTGGACGCATTCACCACCAGCAGGTAGTCCTCGTCGGCGAGCTTGTACACCAGCAGGTCGTCCACAATGCCGCCGTCGTTGTTGGGCAGGCAGGAGTACTGGGCTTTGCCGTCGGTGAGCTTGCTGGCATCGTTGCTGGTCACGCGCTGAATCAGGTCGAGGGCCTGGGGGCCGCGAACGCGGAATTCGCCCATGTGCGACACGTCGAAAATGCCCACGGCGCGGCGCACCGTGTGGTGCTCGTCCAGGTCGGAAGAATAGCGCACCGGCATGTCGTAGCCCGCAAAAGGCACCATTTTAGCGCCCAACTTGCGGTGCGTGTCGTTGAGGGTAACGGTTTTCAGAGAAACGGTCATAAGATTGACTGAGTGACGGAATAACGGAGTGGGAATGTACTTAGCGGTGCAAAGGTGCGGCAAAAAAGAAAAGCCGCTTCGTTTTGAAGCGGCTTTTTTGATAGCGCGGACTCACGGAGTCCACGATTCTTCACACGCGCACCATCCAGTTGTGGACGTCGGCGCCTTCGCCAGCGCGAATAGCATCCAAAGCCGCGCGTACGCGGTGTGAGAAAGCATTAGAAGCTGCAACGGGCAGGTCGTAGTCCTGGTCCTGGTAGCCGATGGTGGCAATGGGCGCAATGGTAGCGGCCGTGCCCACGCCAAAGGCTTCTTCAAGCTTGCCGGCGGCCAGGGCCTCCATTACTTCGCGGCTGCTCACCTTGCGCTCCTCCACGGTTAGGCCCATGTCGTGGGCCAGGGCCAGCACGCTGCGACGCGTGATGCCGTCCAGTATCGAAGTACTGAGGGCCGGAGTTATTACTTTGCCGTCCATCACGAAGATGATGTTCATTGTGCCCGACTCCTCCACGTACTGGTGCTCCGTGGCATCGGTCCAGATGAGGTTGTGGTAGCCCTGGTCGTGGGCCAGTTTGCTGGGGTACATGGCGCCGCCGTAGTTGCCAGCGGCTTTGGCGTAGCCCGCGCCGCCTTCGGCCGAGCGCACGTATTTCTGCTCGAACCGTACCCGCAACGGCTTGTTGTAGTAAGTGTTAACCGGGCAAGTGAAAATCATGAACCGGTAGTTGAACGACGGCCGGACGCCAATAAAGCCATCGGTGGCAAACATGAACGGCCGGATGTAGAGGGAGCTGCCCGCCGCCGTGGGCACCCACTTCGTATCGAGGCGAATCAACTCTTTCAGGCCTTGCATAAACAGCTCTTCCGGAATTTCGGGCATGCACATGCGCTCGGCCGAGGCATTGAGCCGCGACCAGTTATCGAGCGGCCGAAACAAGGCCACGCCACCATCGGCTTGGTGGTAGGCTTTCATGCCCTCAAAAATGGCTTGCCCGTAGTGCAAGGCCGAATTGGCCGGGCTCACCACCATGTCGCCATACGGCACAATTTGCGGCTCCTGCCACTCCCCGTTTATGAAATCAACTGCAAACATGTGGTCGGAAAATACTTTACCGAACTCGATGTGAGCGAAATCGACGGATTCCAGCCGCGAGGCGGCCGTGCGTTGCGTGTGAATGGGGAGAATATCAATCATAATAGGGCTATTTCAGGGTGCAGGTGGGTGGGATTTGGGAGGTACGCAGGATGGTGATGAAACGGCTGTAATTGCGCAGCCGCAGAAAAAAGCAAAGGTGACTTTGTAATATAGAAAGTAAAATCAAGCTGGTCAGGCGCCTACAGAAGCACTAACTAATGTTGGCTTAAAGTCGTGCCTTCCAAGTCACTTCTTCTACGCCCAACTCGTGGGCCATATAGCGACTCAGCACGAACAGGTAGTCCGACAAACGGTTCAGATAGACCACCACCAGTTCGGCCACAAATGATTCCTCGCTCAGATGAATCACCATGCGCTCGGCGCGGCGGCACACGCAGCGGGCCACGTGGGCGTAGCTCACGGCGGGATGCCCACCCGGTAGAATAAAGGCCCGCAGTTCCGGTAGGTCGGCGTTCATGCGGTCCATTTCGTCTTCCAGCAGCGTCACGTCGGCTTCGTGCAGGTCGGGCAGCTTCATTTTCGATTTCTCCGGGTCGGCGGCCAGGGCCGAACCCATGGTGAACAACCGGTCCTGGATTTCCTTGAGCAAGGGCCGGCGGGCGGCGTTCACGTCTTGGTCGCGCACGAGGCCGATGTGGGAATTCAGTTCGTCCACCGTGCCGTAGCAGTCAATGCGCAGGCTGCTTTTGGGCACGCGGGTGCCGCCAATCAGGGAAGTGAGGCCTTTGTCGCCGGTTTTGGTGTAGATTTTCATAGCAAGAGGAATCAAACGAAAAACTCCCCAACTGGACCAGCCGGGGAGTTTGCGGGTTAATGGCTCGCGAGGGCGTGCGTGGTAATTTCCTTGTTTTCCTCGTCCGATTCCACCAAGCCGTCGCGCAAGCGCACTATTCGGTGGGCGTAGCGCGCAATGTCTTCTTCGTGCGTCACCATAATAATGGTGTTGCCTTTGGAATATAGTGCTTCAAACAGGTCCATGATTTCGTGGCTGGTTTTCGAATCGAGGGCGCCGGTGGGTTCGTCGGCCAGCAGCACGCTGGGATTGTTGACGAGGGCCCGGGCAATGGCCACGCGCTGGCGCTGGCCGCCGCTCAGCTCGTTGGGACGGTGCAAAGCCCGGTCGGCCAAGCCCACCGAGCGCAACGACTCCATGGCGCGCTCGTTGCGTTCGCGCTTGTTCAGGCCCGCGTAAATGAGCGGCAGGGCCACATTGTCCAGGGCGCTGGCGCGGGGCAGCAGGTTGAAGCTCTGAAAGACAAAGCCGATTTCCTTGTTCCGCACCTCGGCCAGTTGGTTGTCGCTCATGCGGCTCACGTCTTGCCCGTTCAGAATGTACTGTCCTTTCGACGGCGTATCGAGGCAGCCCACAATGTTCATCAGCGTCGATTTGCCCGAGCCCGACGGCCCCATGAACGCTACGTACTCGCCCCGCGGAATCTTAATGCTGACCGAGCGCAAGGCGTGAATCACCTCGGCACCCATGACGTAGTTTTTGGCGATTTCCGTGGTTTCAATAACGTTTGAATTCATGGCACTGGGGGTTTATTGCAGAGGAGAGGTGGCAGGGGCGCCCGAAAAAGATGCCGCGGCAGCCGCGCGGGCTGCTTGGCGGGCAGTGTATTCGGCCGCTAAAGTAGCATAAGCAGCCGGGGAGAGCTGCTGCCGTAGTTCAACCAAAGCATCGGCGGCGTAGTCGGTGAGGCCGGCGTCGGCGGCGGCCAGCACGTAGTTCCTCAACAGTGGCAACGAGCGAGGGTTTTCGTCGAGCCCGGCCCGCAAGGCTTCGTATGCCGCAACCGGGTCGCGGCGGCGCGTATAAAAGGTGGCAGCCGCCAGCATGGCAGCCTCGTTAAAGGGCGCTTCGCGCACGATGCGGCGATAATTCCGGGTGGCTTCGGCTGTGTTTTTTTGTTGCTCGGCTTGCAGGGCATCAGCCAACCACTTACTGCCAATGCGCGCCGAATTATCAGTGGCCGGTATCATATTGCCAGCGGCAAGTAGTTTTTGCGCTTGCCGGCCAGCCTGCCGCTCGGCCGAATCGGGCGAAGCCACCAGCCGCGCCACCGCCGCCTGCGCCGAATCAGCCTGGCCGCTCCAGGCCAGCGCCAGCACGCGGGTTTCGAGGGCGGTAGCGGCCCCATTCTTCGCAGCGAATGCAAATTGGGTGGCTGCCCGCGCGTATTGACCTTGTTGCAGCTGCCACAACCCCAACAGCTGTTGGTAGTAAGCGGCGCTGGCGTTGGTGCCGGTAGCTAGTGGCGCCAGCAGCTGCCGGGCCGTTTGCTCCTCCCCTCGCCCGTGGCGGGCCAGCGCCTGCAAGAAAAGAAGCTGCTCGTAAAAATTCTCATTGGCGGGATGATTGGCCAACGTTGAGAGGCGCTGGAGCAACGCTGGGGTGAGTTGGTCTTTGCGTTGCGCCACATTCACCAGCACCTGATGGTACAATTGGGCAAAACTGGCCGCGTCCAATACTAGGACGTCGGTCGAAGGCACGGCAGGCGCCTGAATCGGTTTTGCGGTCAGCAACTGCAGCAGTAAGTAGTTGCTGGCCAATCCCGGCTCGTCGGCTTTCACCTGCAACTGACTGCTCAGCTTACGGGCTTCATCCAGCAGGTTCTGGCTCAGCAAAAAGCCCAGCTGGTTGGTTTGGCTGGGGTAGCTGCCGGGCGCCAGCTGCTCGGTTTTATCCAGGTAATAAGCGACCGAATCGGTGAGGGAAGTTTGGGTAAAAAGCTGCGCCAAGTCACCAGCCATGGCGGCGCTACGCGGCTGGGCCACCAAGCCGCGCCGCAGCACTTCCAGGCCTTCAAATAAATCCGTTGGCTCGGTAAAAAGCGCCGCCAGCCGCAGGGAAACCTTTTCGCTGGGCTCGCGCAGCAAGGCGCGGCGCAGGGCATTGATTTCGTTTTGACGCTGTTGCCGGAAACGATACAGTGCAGCCCGGCCCATTTGCGCATGCAAATCGCCACGATACAAAACATCGCCAGCTTCGGCATAATACCGTTCGGCCAGCAGTGCCAGCCCAACGTCGTTGGGGTTCGCCTCGCTTTGCTGTCGGGTGAGGTCGCCGAGGTTGTTGTATTCACCGGCAGCCACTTGGTCGGGCAGCGGGCGGTTGTTCCGCACCTGCACCATAATCAGCGCCCCCACCGCCAAAATATACACCGGATAAAACGGCAAGCGGCGCGGCTCAAACACTACCCTGTACACCCGTAGCCGTTGGCGAATCAGGGGCGCAAAGTTCATGAGCACATACGCCAGAAAAGCGCCGCCCAAGAAAAGCAGCGCAAACGAGGTGAAGTCGCGGGCGGCGCGCAGCAAGGGGGTATTGGCTGTGGCAAATGCATAGCCCAACGCACCCGCCGCCGGCAGCAGCAGCAGGGCATAAAGCTGCGCGGCCCGGGAATACGGCACCCATTCGGCGTAAGAGGGCGCCCGCAGGCGCAGGCCGAGGCCGCTCGCAAGCAGCGCCGGCAGCAACAGCACCAACGGGTCGAGCTGTACTCCAGGGAAAAGCTGCAGCTTGCCGTTGTTCCAGACTAGCCACCACAGTGCACCTAAATACAAGCTGCTGGCCAGCACAAACGGAGCTAAGCCAAACCGGCTGCTCGGCTGCTCGGCCTGGGTATTGAACCACAGCAAGGCCCGGATATTCTCAATGCCCACCCACAGCACCACCAAAGCCACCATTACGGCCCCGCTGGTGGTGGCATAAGCTGCCAATTGCAAGGTGGTTTCGGCCGGCGACAAGTCGCTCTTCAGGTATAATAACGCGCTTAGCCCAGCTACCAGCGTGCCGAAAATCAGCCAGCGCCACCCCAGGCGCAGCCCTTGGGCAAAGGCGTGGAGCCCGTAGGCGCCGCCTACCAGCAGCCCCAGCGTCATGTACAAGAAGTAGCGCTTGCCGGGCTCGAATACGCCCACCACATCCAGGTTGAGCGCCATCAGCAAAAAGATGACGGGGACCATGCCCGCCAAAAACGCCGCCCGGGGCAACGTACTCGCCACTGCCACCCAGCCCGCCAGCGCAAAGGCCAGCAGCACCAAAAACAGCCCGGCTGCTACCGGCTGCGTGAACGGCCCCGCCACATCGTGCGTCAGGCTCACCACGAAGCCGCTGGCTTGCACGGGCAGGCGCACGGCCCCCACCACCACCTGTTCCACCACCACGGGCACCGCTTGCAAGTGCGGCACCACCTGCACCGGCAGCGTAGCCGCATCGCCCGTGAAGTAATAAAACACGGCCACTCCTACGGCCAGCGCAGCGAGGATGGCCAGCCAGCCGGGCAGCCCAAGCCGTTTGGAAATTGGGTGCGCCACCCTTATTCCAGCACTTTGGGCACACGGAAATAATCCGAGTCCTTGCGCGGGGCGTTGCGCAGGCCATCCTGGTGGCTCACGGTGTTGCAGGCTTCGTCGTCACGCAGCACGTTCACCTCCTGCGAGAGGTGCACCAGCGGCTCCACCCCGGTCGTGTCGAGGCCTTCGAGTTGGGCCACGAAATCGAGGATGTTGTTGAGGTCGCCGAGCATCTGCTGCTCGCGGGTTGCGTCAAATTCGAGGCGGGCCAAATGGGCCAGGCCCCGCAGGGTACCAAGGTCAGTGCTCAAGGGAATCAGGAAAATTTAAAGGTCGAATCAGGAATTGACGGAACGCCGCTGTTCCTGGGGTGTAGCGTTGCCCGGTGCGCGCCACGTGCTCGGGCCCGGCTTGTGGGCCCCGGCGGGCAGGAAATCGGCCGTTAGCTGGGCGGCGACCTGTTGTTTTAAGGCTGGAATATCGGCGAGCGTGAGCCCAGCCGTGGAAATGGGCGGATGAAAAACGATTTTGAGCCGGTGATGCCGCACCCGCAGGTCCTTCGTGACATCGGGCATGAACATGTGGTTCAGGGGCATTCCCACCGGGACGAGCGGAACGCCCATTTCAATGGCCAGCAGGAAAGCGCCATCCAGCAGCGGCAACAGTTCCTTGCCCGGATTGGGCGAAATGCGGCCCTCAGCGAAAATAGCAATGCTTTTGCCCTCGGCCAAGGTGCGGCGGGCCAATACCACGGCGCGGCCCCGGCTCACGGCACTGCTGCGGTCCACGGTGATGTAGACGCGCTCGAAAATAGGCCCCCACACCGGTACTTTCGCCAGCGAAGCCTTGCCCATCATGTTCAGGAATCCTGGAATGTACTTGAACAGCATCATGATGTCAATGTAGGAGCCGTGGTTGGCCACGTACACGCACGGCTGTGGGTTTGGACCGGAGCTTTCGCGCACCACTTCTACCGGCACGGCCCACATGGTAATCGAAAACCACGACCAAAACCGGTTCAAGGCATGCACCACGCCGCCGCCGTTCGGCCGCCGGCTAAAAAACCACTGCAACGGGAATGTAAGGACAAACGGCACGATGAACCAGAACGTGGCCCACGTGGTGTAGAGGCGCTGGCCGAGGTAACGAAGCAGGTGGCGCATATCGGCAAAGTTAAGGCATGGAGCTAGTAGCTGATGGGAAGCGGTAGTATTCGGGTATTAGTAACGTTCTCCCGCTACTATACGCTGTCACTTACGGCTTCACCGCTCGCTCTGCCAGCACCTTTTCGGCCTTTAGCAAGCCCGCCACGCTGATGCCATCGGTTATTTGGTCGTTCATGACCATGCGGATGGCTTCGGCCAGCGGTAGCTTCCAGAGGCGCAGGTCTTCGGTTTCTTCGGGCTCCAACTCCCCTTGCGTCAGGTCTTCGGCCAAGTACACGAACCCTTCTTCATCGGTGACGGAATTGGAAGTATGCAGCCGGGCAATGCGCGTCCAGCGGGCCGCCAGTAGCCCGGTCTCCTCCTTCAGCTCGCGCTGTGCCGACTCCAGTATGTCGCGCTCTACCAAGCCCCCTCCCATCGGGATTTCCCAGGAGTACTCGTTTAGCGGGTAGCGGTACTGGCCCACCAGCCAAGTATTGCCCTCCGCATCGACGGGAATAATGCCCAAGGCTTTGTTTTTCATGCTCACCACGCCGTAGATGCCCCGCCCCCCGCCGGGGTTGAGCACTTGGTCTTCGCGCACCGAAATCCAGGGGTTCTGATATTTCACCTCCGTGCCCAGGGTTTGCCAAGGATTGTGGGTTTCATCAAAATCGGGTGCGGCGTCGGCAAGTAGCATGAGAAATCAGTAAGAGGAAGCGCAAGCAAAATTACGTTGTCCTTGACAACAGAGCGCCTCAGAGCTTCCGCCGAAACCCCGCCGCCTGCCGTGCCAATGCCGCCGTTGGCCGCCTAAAGTTGGCAGTTGGTCCGAAATTCATTGCGCTGCCCCCGGCCTATGGCGTACCTTTGAATCATAAGTACCCCCGCACGGGCTGGAAATGTGGAAAGGAAGGACCTCTCGTGCGGCGGCGTTCTGGCTGAAAAGGTGGGGTAGACACCTTCAAGCCAGACCCGCCACTTTAAGGCCACCGCACTTGTGCGGTGGCCTTTTTTATTATGTAATTCAGGCTGTGCAACATAGTTGCTTGGTGCCGTGCGCAGAAGGAAACGCCATTTAACCCTGGCGCCCGGCCAGCCGTACCACGCTACACCGACCGCCCACATTCCGGCCGGCCCCCTACCCATGGCGCAATCCAAGTCAAAACCCACGCAGGATTCCAAGCAGGAAGAACACGACCCTCTTTTCAACCTCAAGCACGCCCAAGCCGAGGCCGACCTCGCGGCCAAAAACAACGGCCTCGGTCCCGTTACCAACGAGTATGTGAGTACCGACGAGGACAGCGAAATCGACGAAGGCCCGCGGGATAGCCAAGGCTTTCGCCGCGGCGAAAACGAAGACAACGTCCTTGGCAGCAGTGCCGGCGACCACAAATAGCCCCAGATTCCTTACCCTCCGACGCCCGTGCGCCCGCCCCTGTTGCGGACGCACGGGCGTTGCTTTTAGCTCGCTTTGAGGCGTAGACCAGCTATTTTTGCGTGCCTATGCCTCTTTTATCTTGTTACACTGGCCACGCGCTTGAAGCGGGCCTCGACGAAGCCGGGCGCGGGTGTTTGGCGGGCCCCGTTTTCGCGGCTGCCGTCATTCTGCCCCCTGATTTTAGCCCCCGCTTCCTCAACGACTCCAAACAGCTAACCGCCAAGCGGCGGGACGCTTTACGGCCCGAAATCTGCGCCGAAGCCACGGCCTGGGCCGTTGGCACAGCTTCTGTAGAAGAAATTGGCCATCTCAATATTGCGCAGGCCAGCTATCTGGCCATGCACCGGGCGGTACAAGCGCTGGCCATTGCCCCGGCGCATTTGTTGGTCGATGGCAACCGGTTCCGGCCCTTGGCAGGATTTGCCCATACTTGCATTATTGGGGGCGATGGCCTTTACCGCAACATTGCGGCAGCCTCCATACTAGCCAAAACGTTCCGCGATGAACATATGCAAGCTTTGGCCGCCGAATATCCAGAGTATGGCTGGGGCCAAAACGCGGGCTACCCCACGCAAAGCCACCGGGCAGCTATTCGCACACACGGGCCCAGTCCGCACCACCGCATGGGATTCCGGTTACTCTAGCAGCCCCTAAAGTGTCAGGCAAGCAGATGCTTAGTCTTTCAGCTTCAGCAAATCCAAGAACAAGCTGAATCCATCCACACTCGTTCCGCCCTCCCCGAAGGTATCAAAGCTCAGTGGCTTGATAATATAGCCGCTTACAGCTAGCTCCTGGGCTTTTAACCGGTCCGATTCGAGGTCGGAAGTAGTCATGATAAAAACATTTAGTCCCACAAATTCGGGGTCGGACCGGAGCGTTTCGAGCAGTTCCAAGCCATTCATGCGGGGCATGTTGATATCAAGCATTACCAAACTGGGCTTGGCAATCTTGGGCTCATCGCCCTCGCCACGCAGCATCCGGAGGGCATCACGGCCGTTGCGGGCGTGCACCAGCGGCACGTCAATGTTCTGACGGCGCAGCTCGCGCTGCACGTTCATGACGTCCATCTGGTCGTCTTCCACGAGCAGAATGCTGGGCGTGGGGTGGTCGGCGGACATAGGCTAAGTAAGTGGCAACCGCGGGAATATGCCCGCAAAGGCAGCACAAGGCTGGTATCAAGTAGCAGCAGATACGGCAGAATGGGGTAGTGCGGCCACAATGGTGGCCGAAATTTTGGCTTTGGGCGGCTGTTTGGGCCAGGTAAAGCTGAACTTAGCGCCCTGTCCCTCCGCCGATTTCACCCCGATACGGCCACCTTGCCGTTCCACAATTTTTTTCACGATGGCCAGCCCCACCCCGGTGCTTTCCAGGGTATCGCGTTCGGTCAGGGTCTGGAAGATAACAAAAATACGGTCGTGGTATTCCGGGTCGATGCCCGGTCCATCATCGGCGACCGAAAAGAGATAAAACTCGCCGGCGTCATCGCAGGCAATCTTGACGGTACCGGTTTCCGGATGGTCGTGGTACTTGAGCGCGTTGCTGATGAGGTTGGTGAAGACCTGCTGCAACTGCACCGCATTCGTGGTGAGCGTTGGCAGAAAGAACGGCAGCTCAATTTGGAAACCGGGCGGCGGGTTAAGGCTATCGATGACTTCGCGGAGCAGCGTGCGCACAAATACGGTCTCGTCGGCCTGGGTGGTGCGGCCGACACGGGCCAAGTCCAAAATGCCGGTGATGAGTTTTTCCATGCGGTGCACGCGCTGCCGCATCATCTTCAGAAACTCGCGGATGGCCACCGGCAATTCCTCCTGCCCCATGTCCTCTTCTATCCAGCGCGAGGCACTTTCGATGCCGCGCAAGGGGGCTTTCAGGTCGTGCGACACGACGTAGGCAAATTGGTCCAGCTCTTGGTTGCGGCTTTCGAGCTGGCTGATGTTGGCCCCCACCGTCCGCGCCATCACGTTGAGGGCGGTGGTAAGCTCGCTCACTTCGTCTTGCTCGGTGTCAACAATCTGGCTGCTGTAGTCACCATCAGCCATTCGGCGCGCTAGGTCCAGCATGCTGCGCAGGCGCCTCGAGAAGATGCGCACAATGTAAATGGCCCAGGCAAAGCCAGAGACCAGCGCCGTCACGGCCAACCCAGCGGACAGCCATTCTGCTCGCTCAATACTGTTGTTCAATTCATTGCGCAGCTGTTCGCGGTTTTTCGCTTCGTGCAGTTCGAAGGTGGCCAACCGATTCCGGATGTTGTCCATCACCTGCTTCCCGGACAGGCCTTCGGCCAAACGGCGGTGTGGCATGCCTTCGAGGCTGCTTTGACGGGGGTTGCGGCGGTGCACGTCCCGCTTCTCCGATATCAACAAGTGGCTATAACCCGACCATTGCTGAAACAGCCGCTGGGCGTCGTCAATTAGCTTTGTCTGCTCCGGTGATTCGCTTACCAGCGTTCGCAACTGGGCAAATCGGCCAATGAGCTGCCGTTGGCCATCGTAGTAGGGACTAAGCGTTTCCTCGTTGCCGATGAGCAGGTAGCCACGAAATCCGGTTTCCATGTCAATCACGTTGCGCAACAAGTTCGACGCGTGATTGGTAACCCGCTGCGATTCTTCTACTTTGCGCGTGTTCTGGAGCACCTGCCCGGCCAGTTGGTAATAAAACAGTACCACCACCGTAAACAGGGCCAGCAACATCACAAATCCGGCAAACAGCTTTGTAGTAAGCGTAATTTTCATGCAATCGCACTGAGAGGCAGTGTTCAGGCCTGCCTACGTAGTTGGGCTTCCATGGTTCGCAGCAGAGTTGCGATTTTATCAGCTGAGGCATCCGCTGGCTGGCTAATCAAAGTCAACCATTCCTCATCATCTCTGAAAAACGGGCGGCTGGTGGCACGGGCAACAGCATGGTGCGGTAGAATTCGGTACTTTCGTGTTCACTCACACCCATTGGGAGCGGCCCGGCCGCGTTTTGTGGCAGTCGCGCCATCCCATTACTTTCCCCCACCATGACTCAAGACCAGATTAAGGACTTGAAGGGCCGCGTTGAGGCCCTGAGGAGGTATCTTTGACTACGATGCCCGCAAAGAACAAATAGCCGCCGCTGAGGCGCAAACCACCGCTCCCGGCTTCTGGGACGATTCTAAAGCGGCCGAGGTCACACTTCGCGAAATCAAGGCCATCAAGACTTGGACCGACGACTTCGAAGCCGTGCAACACGCGCTGGCTGACACCGAGGTGCTCTTCGATTTCCACAAAGAAGGCGACGTACCCGAAGCCGAAATGCTGGCCGACTATGAGGCCACCCTCAAGAAAGTAGAGCAGCTGGAGTTCAAGCGCATGCTCTCCGACGAGGAGGACCAGCTGTCGGCCATTATCGACATCAACCCCGGCGCCGGCGGCACTGAAAGCCAGGATTGGGCCGAAATGCTCATGCGCATGTACATCATGTGGGCCGAAAGCCACGGGTTTGGGGTGCGCCAGGTCAGTTACCAGCCCGGCGAAGGCGCGGGCATCAAGTCAGCATCGCTGGAAATCGACGGCGACTTTGCCTACGGCTACCTCAAAAGCGAGATTGGGGTTCACCGTTTGGTGCGCATGTCGCCATTCGACAGCAGTGGCCGGCGCCACACCTCTTTTGCGTCCGTTTTTGCCTACCCGGTGATTGACGACACCATCAACATCGAAATCAATCCGGCCGATATCTCCTGGGATACCTTCCGGGCCGGTGGCGCGGGTGGCCAGAATGTGAACAAGGTGGAAACCGCGGTGCGTCTCACGCACGCGCCTTCCGGCATCATCATCGCGGTCCAGATTGAGCGCAGTCAGCTCATGAACAAAGAGCATGCCTTGCGCATGCTCAAGTCGCGCCTCTACCAAATTGAGATGGACAAGCGCCACGCGGAACGCGACAAGGTAGAAGCCACCAAAAAGCGCATCGACTTCGGCTCCCAAATCCGCAATTATGTCCTGCATCCTTATAAACTCATCAAGGACCTGCGCACCGGCATCGAGCGCACCGACGTGCAAAACGTCCTGGACGGCGACCTTGACGAGTACATCAAGGGTTTTCTGATGCAGAGTTAAAGCTAATTTTAGACGCTCGGCTTTCGGTTATACCAATATTACTCAACAAAAAAGGGCTACCCAGTTGGGTAGCCCTTTTTCATACTCTGTTGTGGTGCTGGACTAGTCTAGTCCAATACGTCCCAGAAAACCTTCGTGTACTGCGTCTGACCAGCCGGGATGTTGCTTTGGTTGGTGCTCACCTCAGTCTGAGGATAGAACAGACGAGTTGGTAGCTTGTCAGCGCGGGTCGAAGCCGACTGAAGCGACGGTGGGAACTTAGGCAGTGCCGTGCGGCGGTAATCAGCCCATGCCTCGGTGCTTGCCACCGTATTCGAAGCCAAATACTTCTGGTAAATGATTTTTTCCTGCTGCGTTACAGTACGGGGAGTAGTAAGCGGCGTAGTTGGATTGAGATTAGTGTTAGTAGTTTCCGTTCCCAACCGTACCGTCGTGGTAGAAGCTTCCCAGTTTACCAAACCGTTGTTGGTGTTAGCTGCGATGTAGGCTTCATACTGCGGAATACCAGGAGTGGTAGCCGTAGCATTAGCTATCGAAACCGGAGCTGCTGTAGCAGAACGGAAGGTGTGCATGAAAGAAGCTTTGATACCGTCGAGGAAATCCTGTTTAGCAGCAGCATCGGTAGCCACAAACAATTGCCGAGTCTCAGCTTCTGCTTTCGAGAAAAGCACTTCTGACAGCAGCATCAACACAGTTCCCTGGTTAGCACCGCGGAGGAAAGTACCGTTAATCAGAAAACGCGAGCCAACTACTTCATTAGCAGCAGTGAACGTAGGGGGGTTGGCTTCGCCTAACGTGGTACCAACGTAAGCAGGCGTAGCAGTGCCTCCAACAGTTCTTTTGCCCAGAGCATAAAGCTGCGTGATGCGGGGGTCACTGTTGGCTTCGTACTGCTGAATGATATAGTTGGTGGGCATTACGAAGCTATACTCACTGGTAGTGCGCGTAAGGCCAACTGCGAAACCGTAGCGGTTATAGAAAGGATTTTGCTGGTTAGAGTTTGGACCATAGCCTGGCTGAGCTACTGCGTCGGTCCTAAGGAATCCATCCACTTCAGCCTGCAGGGCAGTCATTTCCGTACGGACATAAGCCTGCAAGGAAGGAACCTCGGCCTGACGAAGCAACACGCGCAGACGGAGGCTGTTGGCGAAACGCTTCCAGTCGGTCATATTACCACGAAAAACGATGTCTTCAGTACCTACAGCAGTTGCGTCTTTTGCTGCGTCGATATCCACAACGGCCTTCTTCAACTGCACGACAAAGTCTTTGTAGATATCCTCAGCCTTGTCGTATTTGGGATTGGTGGAGGCAATTCCCAATAGCGCTTGCGTATAAGGAATATCCCCGTACTGGTCTACCAATAACTGAAAGTTATAAACCTTCATGATACGAGCAATGGCAGCGTGATTCGGAAATGTAGCCGCTTTTTGTTCGATGAGGTTGTAGTCGTTCAGGTTGTCGTAGGTGCTGTTAAACAGTCCTTGGTAGTAGTTCGTGGAGTAGCTATACGTCCGCTCCTCCGAGAATCCGCTTACTGTGCCCGACTTACCCCAGAAACCAGCTGCAAAGCTTGAATAGCTGTTGTAGTTGGTAGCCCCACCATTGTAGTTATTGGCCGTAACAGCCAAAGCTGAAGCCAAAATAGCATTGGGCTCTACCGCAATGGGTTGGTTTGGGTTATCGTTGATGTCGAGAGCTTTCTCGCAACCTGTTGCACCAGTCGCAAGGGCTGCTGCAATCAGAACTCTAAAAATTGATTTCATGAATAGATTAGATTAAAGGGTTACGTTGAGAGTAGCCCCGTAAAATTTGGTAGGAGGAGTCTGCAATACACTGTTGATACCAACGGCGTTGCTACCGATAGCTGTACCGCTGAACTCAGGGTCGGTGTAGATATTCTCCTTAGGCACCCACGTAAAGATGTTTCGGCCAAAAACATTAAAACTTGCACCTTTTACCAGACCAAGTTTCGATACCAAAGCGGTTGGCAACGAGTAACCCAACGATAGTTCACGAATCTTGAAGAACTTACCAGTGGTAACATAGTTCTCGGCTACGCCGGTGTTCCATGTTGGGTTGTTGGCCCAGAACTCCGAGCCACCAGGGGTCAACTTCGAGGTATTGGATACATAGGTAACATTGCCGCCAGCATCAGTTACAGGAACAGCCGAATTGGGGTATACGAAGTCCTGGCGACCGTACTGAGCACTGCGTTGACCGCCACCAGTAAAGTCAAGGTTTTCACCAATGGTGTTGTATACTACGTAGCCGGTGCGGAGTTCGCCCTGGCCAGCCAATGTCAATCCTTTGTAGGAGATGCTGGTGTTCATGCCATAGCGGTGCTTAGGCTGGGTGTTGCCGAAGATTTTCTGGTCGGAGGCAATGAGGGGCGCGTAACGCTCCAAGGTTGCATCATTGGGGTCGCTTACTTTAACCATTTTCACACGGCCATCTTCGGTGCGCTGGTAGTAGGTTCCCTGCAAAACGGGGAAAGCCTGCCCAGGGATAGCGAATAGGTCGGCATTGGTGCTCTGGCGGCCGCTTCCGGTCAAGTTCAATTGGGACAGGCCATTTGGCAGCGAAACAACCTCGTTTTCGTTGAAGTTGTAGTTACCACCAACGGTCACAGTCAAACCATCCTGCACGCGGATAGGCGTAATGTTCAAGTCAATTTCAACACCGCGGTTCTGCACTTCGCCGGCGTTGAGCAGAAGCGACTGGTAACCTGACGTACCTGAGATGCTAGTTGTTACAGTTTGGTTAGTACTCTTCTGAGCATAGTAGGTAACAGCCGTGGATACACGACGCTGTAGGAAGCTGAGTTCGATACCAGTTTCAATCGAGCGGGTGTCTTCAGGCTTGAGACCTGGCTGTACCAAACCACCGTTTGCGGTGAAGGAAGCCAAGTTGCCAAAGGGGAAACCGGTACCGTTTGAGAAAGTGGAGTTCAAACGATAAGCACCAAACGAGTTGTATACACCATTGGCGGTTGCGCCGCCCAAGTTCACTTGGCTAACCTTGGTGATACCGCCACGAATCTTACCATAGTCCAAGAAAGAAAGTTCTTTCAGGACCGGTACAGCATTAGTGAAGATGAACGATGCATCTACGCCAGGGTAGAAAAAGCTTTGGTTGTCTGAATCAAGGATAGAAATGTTATCCTGACGGCCCGAGCCGTGCAGGTAGAAGAAATCCTTGTAGCCCAAAGTGAGGTCACCATAGAAAGCAATCAAACGGCTCTCAGCACGAGCATTGGCACCGTCTAGGTTACCAACACGGTTCGAAAGGTTGAAAGCATCTCCAACTACTGGTACGGCGAGGGCCGTAGAAGCAACGTAGTTAAACCGGCTGGTATTGACTTGAACGTTGTTACCCAAGATGGCTTGCACACTGATATCGCCAAAGGTCTTATCCATGCTCAAAAACAAATCCGAGTTGGTCCGATTCTGAGCGCTGGTCAGGTCCCGAACGAAGCCAGGGTAGCTACCAATCTGCTTAGGCGAGTTTGCATCCAGCGTAAATTTGTTCTGGGTGTCAATGTTCGCCTGGTTGATGTTGGTAGTGCCGATGCGGTAGTTAGCACGCAGCCAGTCGGTGAGCTTATAGGTCACGTCGATGTTGCCCTGCAAGGTGTTGCGACGGTCTGTAGTGCGGTTGGCGTCGATGATGAAGTAGGGGTTGTAGTAATAAGCGTTGTAGTAACCGTAGTTCGGCTCGGAGAACTTGTCGTTACGGTAGTCCTTATACGACGTGAGGGGAGCCATAACCGAAGTATTAAACACGTTCCAGTACACCGATGTGTTACGGTCTAAGTTAGAAGTGTAATTGGCTTTCTGCAGCGAATACGACAAGTTGAAACCGATGTTTAAACGGCCAATCTCGCGCGAAGCGTTGAATCGGAAGCTGTTGCGGCCAAATTTATCACCGGGAACAATGCCCTGATTCTGCAAATTCTGGTACGAGGTAAAGAACTTCGTTTTCTCGTCACCGCCCGAGAACGTAACACCGTTCTGCACTTGGTAGCCAGTGTTAAAGAAATCACGCTTTTCATCTGGACGGGCTTCGTAGCTGAGCATCTGAACACTACCATCGGCCAAGGTCTGCCCGAAAGGACGCATCGACCCATCAAAACGAGGGCCGTACTGCTGGTTTTCGAAACCTTGGTATTGGTGGTGGTACTCATCGTCTACTTTATTGTCTGGCTCGAAAGGCTCGCCGCCCGAATTCGTAAACCAGTCAGGCGAACCAGGTCCGAATTCGGTCTGGAACTTTGGCAGAAACGAAATAGATTCAAACTGCGAGGTGTGCGAGAAGGTAACCTGTGAATTGCTGCCGCCTTTTTTGGTGGTGATAATCAAGGCACCGTTCGAAGCCTGCGAACCGTACAGAGCGGCAGCGTTGGCACCTTTCAGTACGTCGATAGAAGCAACGTCATCGGGATTTAAGGCACCCAAAACTTCGTTGGTCGAAATAACACCGTCAATTACAACAAGAGCTTCGTTGTTACCGGTCAACGAACGGCTGCCGCGCAGGGTAATGCGAGGAGCAGCAGTTACACTGTTATTCAGGGTCGAAATCTGCAGACCCGATACTTTACCGGCAAGACCGTTGGCTACGTTGGTTACGCGAGCCTGGGTCAACTCCTTGGTATCGATGGTAGCCGTAGCATAACCCACTTGCTGCTGCTGACGCTGAATGCCGAGAGCACCGGTTACCACTACTTCACCTAACTGCTTCACATCAGAAGCCAATGAGATAGTGAAGTTGGAATCATTTCCAATTGGCTGCTCAACTGAGGTAAAGCCAATTGAGCTAATGGTAATCGTAGTAGCCGAAGCTGGTACACTTAGGGTAAAGCTACCGTCGGCATTCGTTGATGCTCCTATCGTGGTGCCTTTAACAAGCACCGTCGCTCCGGGAAGGCCCTGTCCGGATGTCCGGTCAGTTACTCGCCCCGTCAGCGAGCGTTCTTGAGCATAGACCTGCTGCAACAGGCCGGTCATGAGAAGCATGACCATACATAAGAGTTTTTTCATTTGTTTTTGAGTTGGTGAGTGAATTTGGTTAGGAGTGAAAAGAGTAAAAAAAGATTTTGGGTAAGCGAGAGAGCAATAATACACGAAAATTAGGTCACACTGCTATTCGCAACTTCCAGGGCCTAACACTTTAAAGACCGGCTGAACATGTGATGCGAGGATTTATTCCTATTTTTTTATTTGCCATATAACTGATAACAAAGAAGTTATTTACACATTAAGCAGGCACACACTCGTGATAACCCGCGTAGCTCGCCTTCAAAATTTTCGCCTGCACTGCTCTTCTCTATAGCAGACAGATTTCTTGTTTTCATTCTAAAAACAACGCTACACTCAGAATTTGCTTTGCTTAAAACCTGAATTTTCAAATTATAGCATGTGCGTTTACACTAAATGTACAGCTTTTCTATCTATAGTAAAGAGGGTTGAGCTGTGTCCGGTAACATAGCGTTCAGCTTTCTGCTATCAAAAAGGGCTTCCAAAACTGGCAGCCCTTTTTAGTGACAGTGCAGCATCATATTATAATAGTATTAAAATTTCAATACAATATATAGAAATATAAATCAAGTTATGTTATTTATAAAGGGGAGACAATACATATTAACTACAAATCATTATTTCAATATACAATAGTATTAAATTATGTAAATACTGAATGGTATTTCTGGTAACGTAACTAGGTGAAGGCCTTTACATATTCCCTTCTATCGCAGTTATGAGTGCATGCATTTTGAGTTTCACTGATATTGGTGGGCTCGTAGAAAATGGGCCATTTGCGATTTTTTGGCGATTTCATATTACATATAAATATAATACAATACTACTTCAACGTGCCCGGACCTTGCCTGTAGCATCTCAATCTGTTTTATAATTGAAAGAGGGCCATTTACAATAAAGGTCACTAAAGTGCCTTGTCTGCATCATACAACCAATTTTTAACGAAGCAATTACAAACTAGCTGCCGGCTATTAACAGTCTTTTTAGATGATTTAATTGTTTTATATTGCGTAGAAATTAAGTTATTTTTGATACACTGGGATGATTTATTACTTAACACTTTATGTCCATGAAAATAATACTATTGTTGAATCTGATATTTGTGCTCAGCTTGTTTCAGCAGGCTATGGGGCAAACCCGGACCATTTCGGGTCGAGTGACGGACCAGCGCAGTGGCGAGGGGCTGCCAGGCGTCACGATACTGCTGCGAGGCACGGCCAACGGCGTGTCGACGAATGCCGACGGAGGGTTTACCCTCTCAGTGCCGGAAACAGGGGGTACCTTGGTTATCAGCTCGCTCAGCTACGTGACCCAGGAACGTGAAATTGGGACCGAGTCAACGTTCAACATTGCGTTGGTACCGGATGTGAAACAGCTGAGCGAAGTGGTGGTGACGGGTTTTGGCACCCAAGAACGGCGCGATGTGACGGGGTCTATTTCGTCGGTGCAGGGCGAAGCCATTGCCAACTTGGCCACGCCCAGCTTTGCCCAGCAACTGGCGGGGCGAGCAGCGGGCGTGAGCATTACCACGCCTTCGGGCTTGCTGGGGCAGCAGCCGCGAATCCTCATTCGGGGTGTCAACTCTATTTCGTCGGGGACGACGCCGCTGGTGGTGGTGGACGGGGTGCCCATTTTTACGGGCAGCCAAAGCCAGTTGGGCTCCGGTTTCACCACTAACCCGCTGGCGGACATCAACCCCAACGACATCGAAAGCTACGAGGTGCTGAAAGACGCGTCGTCAACGGCCATTTACGGGTCGCGCGGCGCCAATGGCGTTATCCTCATCACCACGAAAAAGGGGCGACAGGGCCGGGCGCAGGTGACGTACGACAACTACCTCGGCGTGGCCCGTACGCTAAAGCGCTACAAGGTGCTGAATGCCGACCAGTTCATCGAAATCAGCAACGAAAAGCAAGCCAACGCTTCGGCAACGCCGATTACACAGCCCATTGCGGCGCCGTTTGAGTTGAACGGAGCGCCCGTGAGCACGGATTGGCAGGATGAGATTTTCCGGACGGGCTTTCAGCAGAACCACGTGCTGGGGGTTTCGGGTGCCACGGAGCGCACCAATTATTACTTCTCGGGCGGCTACACGGACCAGACGGGGGTGGTGCGGGCCAATTCGTTGAAACGCTTCTCTTTCCGGGCCAACGTGGACCAGGAAGTACGGGAGTGGTTGCGCGTGGGCCTGAACCTGGGGGCTACCCGAACCCAAACCCTGGGCTTGAATACGTCGACCAACGGCTTGTCGGGCAACGTGACCAATGCCTTGTCGGCCTTCCCCAACGTGCCCGCCCGCAACCCCGACGGCACCCCTTACGTGGACCCGACATCAGGGGCGCTGGGCCAGGGCAACAACGCCCAAGCCATTGCATTTGCATACCCGAACATCATTTTTCAGCTGGAGAACAACATTTACCGCAATACCAGCTACCGCCTGCTGGGCAACGTGTACGGGGAGATTGAGCCGGTGACGGGCCTACGGCTGCGCGGCCAGTTGGGCACCGATACCAACCTGAACGAGGACTTCCAGTTCTTGGACCCGCGCCAGGGCGACGGGCGCAGTTCGGGTGGCGTGGTGCTGCAAAGCCAAGCGCCCAACGTGCGGTGGAACTCGCAGCTCACCCTCACCTACCAGCGGCCTTTAGGCGAAAACCAGAAGATTAACGCGGTGGTGGGCGGCGAATGGCAGAAGTCGCGGCAGCAATACTTCGCGGCGCAGGGCCAAGGCCTTTCCGACGTTTACTTTGGCCCGAACAGCATCGTGACGGGTACCGTGAACACGCCCACCATATTTGGGGACTTTGTGGAGCGTGGCTACCAGTCGTACTTCGGCCGGCTGAACTATTCGTTGCTGGACCGCTATCTGGTATCAGCCACGCTGCGGGCAGACAAGATTTCGTCGCTCGCACCGGGCAACCGGCTGGGCTACTTTCCCGGCGCCTCACTGGGCTGGCGGGTATCGCAGGAGCCTTTCCTGCAGGGCTTGGACCTGACATGGCTCAGCGACTTCAAGCTGCGTGCATCGTACGGCGTGGTGGGCAATACGGAAATCGGGGATTTTCCCTTCGCCGGCTTATATAGTGCGGGCAAATACGGCTCGCAGCCCGGAATCGGCTACAACACCACCAGCGGCACTAGCGGCCAGTTTGGCAACGCCAACCTGAAATGGGAAAACTCCAAGAAGACGGATTTCGGGTTTGACCTGGGCTTGTTCGATTCGCGCATCACCCTGACGGCCGACTACTACCGCAACAACAACGACGACCTGATTCTCTTTGTGCGTACGCCCATTTCGCTGGGCATTCCGCTCAATGGCTACAGTGCCAACGTGGGCGCTATGGTGAGCCGGGGCGTAGAGTTGGGCCTGAACACGGTGAACATCCGGAACGAGAACCTGAGCTGGACCACCAACTTCAACTTCTCCACCAACCACACCGAAATCACTCGGCTGGCCAACAACAACGAGGACCTGCTGAATCCTTACAACGTCACCCGCCTCGGCAATGGCATCGGCGAAATCTACGGCTACGATTATCAGGGCGTGAACCCGGCCAACGGCAACCCCTTGTACCGGAAGCGCGACGGCTCGCTGATACAAGGCAACCTGAACACGGGCACGTACGCCGTTTACGACCCCGCCAGCCCCAACGACGTGTCGCAAGCCTCAACCCTGAGCGCCGCCAACGACCGTTTCATTCTGGGCCCTTCCAATCCCACCTACTTCGGCGGTATCACCAATACCGTTACGTACGGGGGCTTCGATTTTGAGCTGTTCATTCGGTATTCCGGGGGCAACAAAATCATGAACGTCACCCGCCAGCAGCTGCTGCGCATGGACTTCGTGAACAACAGCACCGAAATATTGGAGCGGTGGACCACGCCGGGCCAGCAAACCAACGTGCCCAAGGCTATTTTGGGCCGTTCGGACTTCACCAACCTCAACAACGCGGCCTCGACCCGTTTTGTAGAGGACGGCGACTTTGTGCGGGTGCAAAACCTGACGCTGGGCTACACACTGCCCAAATCGGTGCTGGGCGTCACCACCCTGAGCCGGGTGCGGGTGTATGCCCAGGTACAAAACCTGCACACGTTCACCAAATACAAGGGTGTTGACCCCGAGGTGAATGCCAACATCACGGCCACGCAGGGCAACACGTCCAACAACCAATCGGGCATCGACTTCAACAGCAACCCGCAACAGCGCGTGATTACTGGCGGCCTCAACGTGGCGTTTTAACCTTCCTAGCCTTCCTTTATTATGAACAGCATATTTAAAGTTAGCCAAGCCCCTTTTCGGCCCTTGGCGCTGGCAAGCGGCCTGGTAATGGCCTTGGGTTCTTGCGACGTCACCGACCTCCAGCCCCAAAATGCCCTCGCAGAAAATGTGGTGTACAGCGACCCAGCCCGGGTGGCACTGGCCGTTACCGGGGTGTACAGTGCCGCCCAATCCGGCTACTACGACCCGCTGACTGGCGGCGTCCTGCAAACCCGCGGCTATCCGTTTGGGGGGGCTGCCACTGAGCTCGACGATGTGCGGGGCGAAGATGTGGTGGACATGGCCGGTTTCTTTGGCATCGTGTACACCAACGCCATTACCCCGGCCAGCCCCAACATCGTCAATATGTGGAGCGGCTGCTATGCGGTTATCAACCAAGCCAACGTGACGCTGGCCGGCATCCGTCAGGCGGCAGCCAACGGCGTAATTACCCCGCAACAATTGGATGTGTACGAGGGCGAATTGCTTTTCCTGCGCGCCCTGGCTCACCATCAGTTGGTTATTCACTTCTCTCGGCCCTTTACTGAGAACAACGGTAGCAGTCCCGGAGTACCCTACCGCACCGACCCCATCAACACCGAAGCGGCCGTAGCCCAGGCCCGCACCGCAGAGCGCGGGACCGTGGCCGAGGTGTACACAAAAATGCTGACCGACTTGGACTCAGCCGAATCCAAACTGCCGGACACCCGCTCCGGCAACGCGCGCGTGACCCGAGCAACCAAAGGCGCCGCCATCGCCCTGAAGCAACGCCTGCGTCAACACCAGGGCAACTGGGCCGCCGTGGTCACCGAAGGCCAAAAGCTCATTCAAGGCACCACATCATTTACCAGCCCCATTGGCGGCTATGCCTTGGCCGCAACCCCGCAGGCAGCGTTCCCCGGCGGGGCGACAGTTACGGCCGAGAATATTTTCTCGATTGAGAACAGCTCCGACGATAACCCGGGCGTGAATGGGGGACTGCCTAACGTGTTTGGCTCACGCTCTGGCCCGCCGGCCAACACAACTGGTACAGGCCGGGCCTTGGTCGCCATCAGTCCGTTGCTCTACAATGCTTCTTTCTTTACGTGCGACGACTTGCGCCGGACGCAGCTTATGCAGTTGGATGCCGGTTCGCAGCCTCGCATCGTCACCCGCAAATACCGCGACCCCGCTACTAGCACCGACTTCGCGCCCATTATTCGGTACGCTGAAGTGCTGCTCAACCAAGCCGAGGCCTTGGCCCGATTGGGCACCAACAATACCCTGGCCCTGGCCTTGCTAAACGCCGTGCGCAACCGCGCCGTAACCGCTGCGGCCGAACAATACGCGCCCGGCTCGCTTGCCGGCACGGCATTGGTGCAAGCCATCCTCAACGAACGGCGCATCGAGTTCGTGGCCGAAGGCTTCCGCTGGGACGACATCCACCGCCTGTCCGGCGAAATGACGTTCAGCCCGCGGCCGGGTGGCGGCATTCCGGCCAAGTACGCCACCGCTCAGATTACCACCACGGCCTACGGCTGCAAGGCGCCCACCGTAGCGCCGGGCCAGGTGGACATTGCTTACTCCACCCCTCTATTTCTGTGGCCCATTCCTTCTTTGGAAACCGCCAATAATCCGACATTAGCGGCGCAGCAAAATCCCGGTTACTAAGAAGCTATATTTGGATACAAAAGCCCCAGCCATCCCAGGCTGGGGCTTTTTTTTGCTGCTGCCAGTCCGTAAACTCTCGATTTTGGGTCCCCAAAAAATAATATCGGATTAAAAATTGATTAAAAATAGGCGTCTCTCTTTTAGACAATCTTGAAACTGAACAATTCAGCCTCATTTTTTTAATGTAAATGCAAAAAATATTCGGTTTTTAAAAAAAATAAC
Source organism: Hymenobacter jeongseonensis (assembly GCF_015694725.1). Lineage (GTDB taxonomy): Bacteria > Bacteroidota > Bacteroidia > Cytophagales > Hymenobacteraceae > Hymenobacter > Hymenobacter jeongseonensis. The sequence continues at coordinate 210,920 of NZ_JADQDQ010000005.1, forward strand.
TGCTTTTTAGAGGCTATCTGCATTTTTTTCATGCTGATTTAACGGTTGTGCCTTATTTTTGATAATACAAAGTTCCCATAAACATTTTTTTAACATCACTTTTTTGTCCATGAAAAAAATCATACTCATGAGTTTTGTGCTCATGTTTACTCTCCTTCACGGGGCGATGGCACAAACCCGCACCGTGTCTGGTCGGGTGACAGACCAAGCCACGGGCAGCGGCCTGCCTGGCGTTACTGTATTGCTGAAAGGCACAACAAATGGCGTTTCTTCGAATGCTGACGGCGCTTTCAGCCTCAGTGTACCTGAATCGGGTGGGACGCTCGTATTCAGTTCAGTTGGCATGACGACGCAGGAGCGTAACATTGGCACCGACTCGCAGTTCGATATTGCTTTGGTGACTGACACCAAGCAGTTGACGGAAGTAATCGTAACCGGCTACGGTGCTCAGCAAGAGCGCCGGGACGTTATCGGCTCTATTGCTTCGGTAAAATCTTCTGACTTTAAAGACCAACCCATCATCGGTGTTGACCAAGCGTTGCAGGGCCGCGCCGCAGGTGTGCAGGTAACCCAGGCCTCGGGTACGCCCGGTTCGGGCATCAGCGTGCGGGTTCGTGGCGCGGCTTCTATCGGAGCCAGCAACGAGCCGCTGTATGTAGTTGACGGTTTGCCTGTTATCACTGGCAATACCTCGCAGCTCGGCGCGGGCAACCAGGGCACGAACGGTTTGAACGACATCAACCCGAACGACATCGAATCCATTGAGGTCCTGAAAGATGCTGCTTCGGCCGCCATCTACGGTTCGCGGGCTTCGAACGGCGTCGTGCTCATTACCACCAAGCGTGGCAAAGCCGGCAAAGCCCGTGTCGACGTTGATTACTACACCGGTTCGCAATCGGTCTGGAAGCGCCCCGAAGTAATCACCGGCTCGCAGCAAACCCAACTGTTCTTGGACGCTGCCGCCAACCGCTTCCCCGCCAACGCCAACGGTAATTACCCTACCACTTTTGGTCCTGCTAACGACCGCTACGTGTTCCGTACCAATGCTGACTTAGCGGCTTACATCTACGGCCCGGGCGACGTTGGTGCGAAAGATGCTAACGGCCTCCGCGACTACATTACCCCCACTGGCAACCCCATCCGGCCCCTTACCCAGTTCCAAAACCCCAGCACGGCTACTAATACGGACTTCGTGAACGAGGTATTGCAGTCGGCTCCCATCAGCAATTACGGCCTGACTTTCTCGGGCGGCACAGATGCTAACCGCTACCGCGTAGGCTTGAACTACTTCGACCAGGAAGGCACCATTGTTGGCTCGGGCTTTACCCGCGGCAGCGCCCGCTTGACCCTCGACAACAAGGTTTCAGACAAGGTGCGCATGGGAACGTCGGTGGGCTTGACCCAGAGCGTTAACAACCGTATCAACAACGACAACAGCATTTACGGGGTACTGACGACTGCTCGTCTTTACTCCCGCGACCTGCCCATCTACCGCCCAGATGGCACGTACTACAAGGATGGCTCGCTCGAGAACCCGGTAGCTGCTGCCAAAGAGCCTATCATCAAGAGCGTTAACAACCGCCTGATTGGCAGCCAGTACGCTGAATTTGAATTCATCAAGAACCTGAAGTACCGCGCTACGTTTGGCCTGGACTACACTTACGCCCGTGATGACCGGTTTTACTCGACCCTGACCAACGCCGGTGCTGCCGTACGTGGCGAAGCCAGCTTGGGCACGCTCCAGGACCTGAACTATAACCACATCAGCGCTTTCAACTACGCCAAGACGTTTGCCGAAGACCACAACGTGAGCGCCTTGCTCGTGGGTGAATACCAGCGCGATTCCTATAGCGACTCGTTCCTGCAGGCTACGGGCTTCCCCAGCAACTCCATCCGTGAGTTATCGGCCGGTGCCAACAAGACCATTGCTACTTCCAGCTCAACCGGCAACGCCCTGTTCGGTGCCCTGGCCAAAGTTGATTACTCGTTCAGAGGCCGTTACCTGTTGGGTGCCTCGGTTCGTCGTGACCAGTCGTCGCGTTTCGGTAAGGACAACCAAGTAGGTTACTTCCCAGCCGTATCGGCAGGATGGCGTGTAATAGACGAAGCTTTCTTCAAGGACCAAACGGTTGTGAGCGAAATGAAGCTGCGTGGTAGCTACGGCGAAACCGGCAACCAGCCCAACGGCAATTTCACTTCGCGTGGTCTGATTGGCCCGGGCGCCAACTACCTCGACCAAGGCGGTTTGGCATTCACTCAATTGGCTAACCCCAGCCTGAAGTGGGAGCGCACAAAGCAAACCAACGTCGGCATTGACCTCGGCTTCTTGGAGAACCGTTTCTACATTTCGGCCGACGTTTACCAGCGTAAGACGGACGACTTGTTGTTGCCCCAGCGTTTACCCACAGATACAGGTTTCCCAAGTTACTCAGCCAACGTCGGCAATATTGAGAATAAAGGCGTTGAACTCGCTTTGACGACCGTCAACTTCCGCAACGAAGGCACCGGCTTCAACTGGGAAACCAACTTCAACATCAGCTTCAACCGTAACAAAGTAACCAAGCTCTCGGACCCTGCCATCACGGGTTCGGCTGCCGGTTTCGCCAGCCGCCTCATCGTGGGCCAGCCCCTCGGCGCTTTCTACGGCTACCGTGTTGACCGTTTGTTCCAGACGCAGGAAGAAATCAACCTGCTGGATGCTGAAGCAAAAGTGAAGTCCAATTCGCCTACTGCCCTCTACCAGACGAGCCTGACTCGCCCCGGCGACATTAAGTTCAAGGACCTGAACGGCGACGGCCGCATCACGGCTGCTGACCAGGAAATCATGGGCAACGCCCAGCCCAAGTTCTTTGGTGGCATCACCAACACGTTCCGCTACATGGGCTTTGACCTGAGTGCTTTCGTGCAGTACAACGTTGGCAACAAAATCTACAACCACTCGAAAGCCTTTACCCAAGGCATGAGCACCACCTACAGCCAGGACGTTGACGTGTTGAACCGCTGGACCCCGACCAACACGAACACCAACATTCCCCGTGCCGTGTACGCCGACCCCAACACGAATGCTCGTACTTCCGACCGCTTCCTGGAAGATGGCTCGTATGCCCGCCTGAAAAGCTTGACGCTGGGTTACACCCTGCCAACCACGCTGGCCACCCGCGCTCACATCCGCACGATTCGTGTGTATGCCCAGGCGCAGAACTTGGTGACATTGACCGATTACTCGGGCCTTGACCCAGAAGTGAACACCTTCAGCGGCACCAACACCTCGCTGGGCACAGACTTCTTCACCTACCCACAAGCCCGCACCATCACTGGTGGCATTACGTTAGGCTTCTAATCTTTTTGATTTTCTATAACCATGCAAATAATGAATTTTCGTCAGCTTGCTACTCGTTCGGCTCTGCTTTTGTGCCTGGGCCTGACAGTAGGAGCTTGTGATGACGCTATCAACGTGGAGCCGTCGAACAGCGTAAGCTCCGACACCGGTTTCACCACCAAAGAAGATGCCGCTGCTGGCTTGCTGGGTGCGTACGACGCCATCCAATCGGCCGAATACCTCGGGTTGGCCTTCCCAACCATGGCTGATTTGATATCGGGTGATATCCGCCACTTGGGCACATTCGTGACCACCTACGGCGTAATCGGCCTGAATCAGACGCTGCCCGATAACATTCAGGTGGGCAATACATGGAACGCAATATACAGCGCCATCAGCCGGGCCAACTACTTGTTGCAGGAAAGCGAGAAGATTTCCGACCCTGCATTTCCAAAGTTGGCCACCCAGGCTCAGGCCCGGGCCCTGCGTGCGTTAAGCTACATGAATCTGTTGGCCTTGTGGGGCGGTAAGCCCGAGGGCTACGGCTACAACGGCGGCCTTGGTGTGCCATTACGCCTGAGCCCAACTACTGCGATTGGCCCTGAAACCGCCGCCATACCACGTTCGTCGGAAGCCGAGGTAGCCACGGCTATCCGGGCTGACCTGGACTTTGCCATTGCCAACCTGACTCCTGGCGCCGGCAACCGTGTTACCAAAAGCTCCGCGTTGGCTTTGCGTGCGCGGTTTGAATTGCGGATGCGCAACTATGCCGAGGCTCTTTCCTTTGCTAACCAAGTAACCCCGCTCGCCAACTTTGCAACGTCCGCTCCAACGGGCGCCACTGCTCCCGACGCGCTCTGGCAGTTGTTTTATTCCAACACCGACCAAAGCCAGTACGCTTTCTACTGGTATCCAGCCCCCGGTGGACGTAACGAGTTTGACCCAGGCACCAGCATCGCCGCAGCCCACCCCGCTGGTGACCTGCGTCTGCCCATCAACGTGGTTTCGGCTCCTACTACGATAACTGTTGCCGGCGCTCCGTTTGCGTTGTCGGCCGGTACCACGCAGAAGTACTACCGCACCAGCTCACGTGACGACCGTTTCAACGTGGTTCGTTACGCCGAAGTGGTGTTGACCATTGCCGAAGCAGCTGCTCAAACGGGTGATTTGGCTACTGCCACCAACAACCTCAACATCATCCGGACCCGGGCTGGCCTCGCGCCTACCACAGCGGTTACTCCCGACGAACTCGTTGCTGACATCTTGTTGCAGCGCCGCTTGGAGTTTGCGTACGAAGGCATGTATTGGTTTGACCTGCGTCGTACCAACATGGTACAGACGGCTCTGCCCACTTACACGCAGCCCTTCCGGAACCTGTTCCCGATTCCGCTCCGCGAAGTGCAGCTGACCAATAACCTGATTGCTCAAAACGAAGGTTACTAGTAGTTGCTCCTGAGCATAAAAAAAGCCCCGGCCAATTGGCTGGGGCTTTTTTTATGTAGCTGCTAAATCGAAAAAATTAAAGGATGTACTGGCTGAGGTCCCGGTTCTTCACCATTTCGTTCAGCCGCTCGTTCACCAAATCGGCCGTGATGAGGATGCGGGCATTAGGCCCAATCTTGTCGGGCACGTCGTAAAGAATATCGTTTAGCAGGCGGCTCATGACAGTATGCAGGCGGCGGGCGCCGATGTTCTCCACTTCGGCGTTTACCTGCGAGGCGATTTCGGCGATGCGTTCAAGCGCCGCGTCGTCGAAGGTTAGCTCCACATCTTCGGCCTTCAGCAGCGCTTCGTATTGTTTCGTGAGGGCGTTTTTCGGGTCTTTGAGGATGCGAAAAAAGTCCTCTTTGGTCAGGCTCTGCAGCTCGACGCGGATGGGGAAGCGGCCCTGCAGCTCGGGAATCAGGTCGCTGGGCTTGCTGACGTGAAAAGCCCCGGCGGCAATGAACAGGATGTGGTCGGTATTGACGATGCCGTATTTGGTATTCACGGCCGAGCCTTCCACAATGGGCAGAAGGTCGCGCTGCACGCCCTGGCGGCTCACGTCGGGGCCACCGCCGTTGCGGCCGCCACTGCTGGCCACTTTGTCGATTTCATCGATGAAGATGATGCCGGCGTTTTCGCACTGGCGGATGGCTTCGTCCTTCACCTCGTCCATGTCGATGAGCTTGGCGGCTTCTTCGTCGAGCAGGAGCTTGCGGGCTTCGGCCACGGTCACTTTGCGCTTGCGGGTTTTCTTGGGCAGCATGTTGCCCAGCATGTCCTGCAGGCCCGATAGCGTGCCTTCGTCCATGCCGGGAGGCGCGCCCATCACGCCAATGCTGGGGCCGGACTGCGCCACCTGAATTTCAATCTTGCGGTCTTCGAGTTCGCCGTTCTTGATTTTCTGGCGGAACCGCTCGCGGGTGCGCTCGTTGAGCTCGGCGTCGGACTGCGGCACGTCGTCGGCTCCCCCCCCATTGCCGAAGCCGAGTCCGGTTTTGGCCCCGGCGGGGCGGGGCACGGCAGGAATCAGGGCATCCAGAATTAACTCTTCCACGGCATCGGCCGCTTGGGCCTTCACGGCTTCCTGGCGGCGGGCTTTCACACGGTTCACGCTTTGTTCGGCCAGGTCGCGCACCATGCTTTCCACGTCGCGGCCCACGTAGCCCACTTCCGTGAATTTGCTGGCCTCCACTTTCACAAATGGGGCGTCGGCGAGGTGGGCAAGGCGGCGGGCAATTTCGGTTTTGCCTACGCCAGTGGCCCCAATCATGAGGATGTTGTTGGGCACTATTTCGGCCTGCATCTCGGCCGGGGCGTGCAGGCGGCGCCAGCGGTTGCGCAGGGCAATGGCCACGTGGCGCTTGGCATCGTGCTGGCCGATGATGTACTTATCAAGCTCGGCCACAATTTGGGCCGGGGTGAGGAAGGTGTCGTTGAGCATGGGATGAGTACGGATTTTCGGAATAAAAGGAACGTCATGCTGAGCTTGCCAAAGCATCTCTACCACGCCACCAAACCCGTTCGGCTGGATTACTTGTTGCGGTAGAGATGCTTTGGCAAGCTCAGCATGACGTTTTATTTGTCAACCAAGCAGTAGTTATTCCTTCTTCTTGAACAGCGAATCCAGGTTGCGCGACAGCGTGAAGTACTCGCTGGAGCCAGCGGCTTGCAGCACGGCGTGCGTGTAATCTAGCTGAAAGCTGCTGATGCGCAGCATGCCTCCAAAGCTGAGGCCGGCGCTGCCGCTGGTGTTTTCGAGGCGCAGCTCGCGGCGCTGGAGGTGGTTGTAGCCCACGCGCAGCTGTAGGTTTTTGCTCAGCACCAAGGCGGCGCTGGCCGTGAAGTGACGGGCCAGGTTATCACCAAAGCTTTTCTTGGGCTTTTGCTCTACGTTGTTGCCGTCCAATTGGCCGCGCTGGTTGGGGTCGAGGTACTGAATGTCCCACTGCTGGAGGTGGTGCGCGGTGAGGGAGAGGCGCAGGGGCATGTGCTCGGGCTTGATGGTGGCACCCAGTTGCACATCGAGCGGCAGGGGCCCGCGGTCGGTGCCGGGATAGGGCGCAAACTGGAACCCCAGGTTTTTGGCCGCCAAGCCCACCGTAAAGTCCTGCGTGGCGTGCTTGAAAACGACGCCCACATCGCCCACACCCGCCATCGAGCGGTTGCCGGCAATGCTGGAAACTGCCAGCTTGGTGGTGGCCCCAAACGTAAACTTGCCCTTGGTATACGAGTCCGACACGCCCACGGTGTACTCGTTCACCCCGAAGGTGCCAAGGCTGTTGCCGGCCGCGTCGTAGCTCTCCAGGCTGCCGTAGTTGAGGTAGGTGATGCCGATGCCAAAACGGCCGTACTTCTCCGTGTTGAACACATAAGCGCCGGTGCTTTGCTTGATATCGGCCACGTAGGCCACATAGCTCAGGGCCAGGCGCCCGTCCATCTCCGAGTTAAGCAAGGCCGGGTTGGCAAACAGCATGCTCGGGTCCTCGTTGCGATTCGACACGTTGGTGCCACCCAGGGCCGCTTGTTGCGCGCCCACTGGCAGGTCCAGAAACGGAAACACCGTGCGGCCACCTAGTTGCTGCGCCGAGGCGGGCCGCAGCCCGAGAGCACCCACCAGGAGGCAAAAACCGGCCAGCCGGTATGCGGAAACGTGCTTCATGTAGCTAAGATAAGCGGCAACCAAGCCTTGTGAAGGCGCTAAACGGCGGCCAAGCAGCCGAAAGTACCCGCGAGCGGGAAAAATGCTGCTCCAAACGGCAAATTTGCTCCTTAGAGCAGCATTATTGCCGTTCGGAACAGGAACACTGCCCCTCCGAACAACAAATTTGCCGTTCGGAGCAGCATTCTTTAGCTCCGAGCTAGATTCAACCCCATGATGCTGCTGAAATGCCGTACAGAGCAAGAAACAGAGTAGCTCTGCACGGCATTTCAGTAGCACTATTGCACCTCTACGCTGGGGCCCACAGCGGGCACGGGTTCATCGCGCACGGGCAGCTTCTGCGGGTGGGGCACCAGCTCGTCGAGCAGCGCCACGCGCAGCACGTCGTCCACGCGGTCGGCGTAATGGATGGTAAGGCCCTTGAGGTAGTCTTCCTGAATTTCCTCAATGTCCTTGCGGTTTTTGGGGCACAGAATGATGTCCTTCATGCCGGCGCGGCGGGCGGCCAGCAGCTTCTCCTTAATGCCGCCCACGGGCAGCACCTTGCCGCGTAAGGTGATTTCGCCGGTCATAGCCAGCCGCGGGCGAATGCGGCGCTGCGTGAAGGCCGAGGCCATGCTGGTGAAAATGGCGATGCCTGCGCTGGGCCCGTCCTTAGGCACGGCGCCCTCGGGAAAGTGAATGTGCAAGTCGTATTGCTCAAACAAGCGGTAGTCGATGCCAATTTCATCGGCCCGCGAGCGCAAGTAGGACAAGGCCGTAATGGCCGATTCCTTCATCACATCGCCCAATTGGCCGGAGAGCGTGAGCTTGCCGCGCCCACGGCTCAGCAGGCTTTCTACAAAGAGAATGTCGCCGCCCACGCTGGTCCAGGCCAGGCCCGTTACCACACCGGCCGTATCGTTGTCCTGGTACTGGTCGCGGTCGAAGATGGCCGCGCCGAGAATTTTGCGGATTTCGGCCGGCTCCATCACGGCGGGAAGAGGCTCCTTGCCGGCCTTGCGGCGGGCCAGGTTGCGCGTCACGGCCGCGAGCTTGCGTTCCAGGCCACGCACGCCCGACTCCCGGGTGTAGTCGTCGGCCACGCGGTGCAGGGCAGCGTCGGTTATTTTCACCTCGGCTTCGCCCAGGCCGTGGTCTTTCAGCTGCTTGGGCCAGAGGTGCTTGCGGGCAATCTGCACCTTCTCTTCCTGGGTGTAGCCGGTGAGGTCGATGATTTCCATCCGGTCGCGCAGGGCGGGCTGAATGGTGTCCAGCGAGTTGGCCGTGGCAATGAATAAGACCTTGCTCAGGTCGTATTCCACCTCCAGGTAGTTGTCGGTGAAGGTGGCGTTTTGCTCCGGGTCCAGCACTTCCAGCAAGGCCGAACTGGGGTCGCCGCGGAAGTCACTGCTCACCTTGTCAATCTCATCAAGAATAATGACCGGGTTAGAACTGCCCGACTTCTTAATCTGGGCAATGATGCGGCCGGGCATGGCACCCACGTAGGTTTTGCGGTGTCCGCGAATTTCGGCTTCGTCGCGCACGCCGCCCAGGCTCATGCGGATGTACTTGCGGCCCATGGCCGCCGCAATGCTGCGGCCGAGGCTGGTTTTGCCTACGCCGGGAGGGCCGTACAGGCACAAAATCGGCGCCTTCAAATCCTGCTTCAGCTTGAGCACGGCGATGTACTCCAAAATCCGCTCCTTCACTTTCTCCAGACCGAAATGGTCGGCGTCGAGGATTTTCTTGGTTTGCTTGAGGTTGAATTTGTCTTTCGTGTACTCGCCCCAGGGCAGGTCCAGCAAAAACTCCACGTAGTTCATGCTCACCGAATAATCGGGGGCCATGGGGTTGGTGCGGGCCAGCTTCTCCATCTCCTTTTTGAAGTGGAGCGCCACGCTTTCGGGCCATTTTTTGGTTTCGGCGCGGGCACGCAGGCGATGCACGTCCTCGTCAGGACCTTCCTGGCCCAACTCGTCCTGCAGGGTTTTGAGTTGCTGGCGCAGAAAGTACTCGCGCTGCTGGGCATCGATACCGGTGTGCGTTTTGGAGCGGATGTCCTGCTTGATTTCCAGCAGCTCGGCCTGGCTCAGCAGCGCTTCAAGGAGCTGGCGGGCCTGCTGCTCGGGGTCGGCCAGTTCCAGCAGCTTCTGCTTGGCGGGCAGGTCGAGCTGCACGTTTGAGGACAGAAAATGGGTAAGAAAGGCCGGCGACTGGATACCATCGAGCATGGCCCGGGCTTCCATGGGAATTTCGGGGGTCAGCTCCAGCACCTTGGTGGCGGCTTCGCGCAGGGCCTGCAGCAAACCGAATTCGCCGGGAATGTCGGGGTTCAGGGCCACTTCGGCGAAGTAACTCACCCGGGCGGTGAGCAGGGGCGTAAAGCTCAGCTGCTCTTCAATGGTGAAGCGCACCTGCCCTTGCAGAATGATGGTTACCTGGCCATCGGGCTGTTCCAGCAGTTTCAGAATGCGGGCCAGGGTGCCCACGGGGTGCAGTTCCTCGGTGGTGGGTTCGTCGGCATCGGGGCTGCGCTGGGCCACCACGCCCAGCAGCTTGTCGGCAGCATAGGCCTTGCGCACCAGCTTGATGCTCTTTTTGCGGGTGACGGTGACCGGCAGCACCACGCCCGGAAATAGGACGGTATTGCGTACGGGCAGTAGCAGCAGCGTGGGCGGCGCGTCGTCGCTGCGGAGCAGATGGTCGGGGTCGGCGGCCATAATGGCGATGGCTTCGGGTTGAGAGTTGGAGTCGCTGAACACCCGCATGGGAGTTGAAACGGAGGATTTAAGTGTTGCCAAACGCATGGACGAGGATAAAGCCAAAAACAAGGCGGGCAAGTGCCACATTGGCAGCCCACAGCTCCGGGAAAGGACAAGTACAAGGTACAGCTTCCCGACGCGTTTTCGCTTCAAGGGCCGTGCCAGCGGAGCCAGTCCGCCAAAGCGGCGCACTAGCGAGCCCGGGCCGAATCACCGTTGGTTCATAAATCCCTAATTTTTTGGCAACTTGCGCATCTTTCTATTTTTAGTACTCTACTAATGTCCCTTTTATTGCGCTGGTGCCAATTTATTTTCCTGGTTCTGCTGGGAATGGCCGCCGCGCCGCGCGCGCACGCCCAACGCCGGCCGGCGAAAAGCATCCCCGCCGCCGCCTCTCCCTCGGCCGATACCACCAGCGGTGGCGCCTCGGCCGCGCCCGCCCGAAAAGCTAGCAACCCCACCCCCGCGGCCAAGAACTCCACGCCGCCGACCATTGCTCCAGGGACGTACCGCGTGCGGGCCCTCAACAGCCGCCTGAGCCGCAAATTGCGCCTCAGACCCGACGGAACGCCCGATTTTGTCAACATCAACCGCTATTCTTTTTACGAGAATAAGAAAGCTCTTCGGGAAATTTCCCGGGCCGAGCGCCGCCGCCAGTTCCACCAGGCCCGGCTTCTGCTGGAAGACTACGTGGCGCACTTTGGCCCCGTCAACTTTGCCCGCAACACCGACATGCTCTGGCGCCTGGGACAGCTGCTGGAGCGCGACAGTCAGCAGGTGAAAGCCAAAGCCTATTACCGCCTTGCGCTCAAGCATCACCGCACCGATATCAAAAAGGTGCAGTTGTACTATGACTCGCTGGAACAGAAAAACCAGGACCTATACGTGCCCCTCAAAACGTACTACGACCTGGTGGAGTACCGCAAAAATCTCAACACCTTTCACCCGCCTCGCGGCGTGTACACCACCATGGGCGACGCCGTGAATACCACCTCGCCCGACTACGGCCCGGCCATAAGTGGCAACGATTCGCTCATCCTATTCAGCAGCAAGCGCAAGCGCCGCGGCCTGACCGGCGTGCGCGACGAGGACTTGTATTTCTCCCGCCGCGAAGGCGTGAGCTGGAGCGATGCCGAGCCCATGCCCAAGCCCATCAACTCGCCCAACAACGAAGGTTCGGCCTGCCTGAGCAAGGACGGCCGCACCATTTTTTTTGCCCGCTGCGAGTGCGCTACCTGCCACGGCAACTGCGACTTGTTTACGGCCACCAAGGGCAAAGACGGCAAGTGGGGCACCCCCAAAAGCCTGGGCAATGCCGTGAATTCGCCGGCCTGGGATTCGCAGCCCACGCTGTCGCAGAACGAGGACACACTGTACTTTGCCTCCGACCGGCTGGGCGGGTTCGGTTTGTCCGACATCTACTTCACCCACAAGCTGAAAAATGGGCAGTGGAGCCCCGCCGAAAACGCGGGCCCGGTGGTGAACACCCGGGAAAGCGAGGTCAGCCCGTTCTACCATCCGCTGTACCACGTGCTGTACTTCAGCTCGCGCGGGCAACTGCTGAACTTTGGCGATTTCGATATTTATAAGACGTACAAGGTGAGCGGCCGCTGGCAGGAACCGCGCAACATCGGGCCGCTGGTGAACGGCAAGGGCTCGGAATACTACTTCACGATTGACGCCCAAAGTAAAAACCTCTACTATGCGCGGTCCGAGGCGGCGGATTTGAACAACCTCGACCTCTACTCCTTCCCGCTGCCCATGGAGGCGCAGCCCCTGGCCACGACCCACGTCGAGGGCACGCTACTCGATTCGGTGTCCAGCAAGCCGCTTAAGGGCATTGTCAGCATCATGGATTTGGATAATGGCATCGAAGTGGCCAGCAAGTTTATCCGGCCCGATGGCACGTTCGATTTTGAGTTGATGGAAGGCTCCCGCTACGCCATGCTCATCCAGAGCACCGATTTTTTCAGCGTCGAAAAGCAGTTTGAGCTAAAGGGTGACACGGTGATGACCTTGCTCACGAACAGCATCGACTACAAGCTGCCGCTGATTTTTAAGAACATCGAGTTTGAGCAAGGCAAGTACACCATCCTGCCAACCATGCACACCACGCTCGACCGCATTGCCATTTTTCTGGTCGACCACCCCACGTTCCGCCTCAACATTGGCGGCCATACCGACACCAGCGGCGACCCCGACGTGAACGAGCGGCTCTCGCAGGACCGCGCCGAGGAAATCCGCAAGTACATCGAGCGCAAGGGCAAGCTCAAGCCCAACCGCATCGAGAGCCTCGGCTACGGCTCCTCCCGTCCCCTGAAAGATGAGCTAACCGACGCCGACGCCAAGGTGAACCGCCGGGTCGAGTTTCGTCTCATCAAGCCCGACGACGAGAAGCCCGCCGACGGCGGCGACTGGAAGTAGGGCGCCGCTTCGCTCCTACTCCACGGCCGTCACCCGCACCGGCTTGCCGTTGAATACCGCTTCCTCGCCGGCTCGCATTCCTTTCAGCGCCACCGCCACCGGCGCCGCGGCCGATACGGCAAAAACGTCTGCGCCATTCACTGCCAGTTTGCCGGCGCTGATGCTGATGTAGAACTGCCCCATGCTGGTGTGCACCAGCGCGCCGGGCCGCACGGTGTCGCAAGCAGCCTCGGGGTTGATGCGGGCCAGCTCAGCTTGCAATTGCTGGGCCTGCTGCATGTGAGCGGCGTTGCGGTCGCGCTCGGCGTTGGCCATTTCGCGGCCGGTTTCATACTTATCGCCGGCGCTGCTCTTGGTTTCGGAGCTAGAGGATTCCTGCGCGGCCTGCATGGCGGTGCGGGCGGCTTCGATGCGCTCTTGGATGAATGCTAGGCAGGCGGCGTGAAGAACGGGTTTGGTCATTTTTTATTTGTCAGTTAGAAACCAGGCAGCAGCTATCAAAAGAATCTATTCCTAGTTATCCAGTGCTAGAGTCGGCGCTTTTACCTTTCAATGAGGCCATCTGCCACCTTCCGGTCATTGCCCAGCCGCGGCACCTTGTTCTGCCCGCCCAGCTTGCCCAGGCTTTTCATGTAGCGCTGGAAAGCGCCGACTGGCAGTGGCGTGAGGTGTAGCGGCACGAGGATATTGCCCTTGCGGAGGTCATCGTAGTAGCTGTTGCGGCGGCGCAAAGCGGTATCCAGCGCGGCAGTAAAAGCGGCGGAATCCTGCGGCGAGCGGGCAAACTCCACTAGCCACTCGTGGCACGAGGGCGTGGCGGGGTCGTCGCTCACCAGCGGGGCCACGGTAAATTCGGTGACTTCGACTTCCGGAAATTGGCCCATTGTTTCGCGTAGCGCCTGCTCCACCTCCTCGCCGATGACGTGCTCACCGAAAGCCGAGAGGAAGTGCTTGATGCGGCCCGTGACCACCACACGATGCGGCGCCAGGCTCACGAAGCGCACGGTGTCGCCAAGGGAATACCCCCACAAGCCCGCATTGGAAGTTAGGACCACGGCGTACTGCTGGTCCAGTTCCACATCAGCGATGGTGAGGCGGGGCGCGTTGGGCTCAAAGAACCGCTCGGCAGGCACGAATTCGAAGAAGATGCCGCTGTTAAGCAGCAGCAGCAGGCCGGGATTGCCGGGCTCGTCCTGGAAAGCCAAAAAGCCTTCGGAAGCCGGAAATAGCTCGATGCTGTGCACGGGCCGGCCGATGCTTTCGAATAGCTTGGCGCGATAGGGCTCGAAGTTGACGCCGCCGTACACGAACAGATTAAAATCGGGAAAAATGTCCTTGATGGGCCGGCCGGTGCGGGCCGTAAGGCGGTCGAAATACATCTGCACCCAGGGCGGAATACCCGAAATGAGCGTCATCTTTTCGCCCAGCGTTTCGTCCACGATGCGTTCGAGCTTGGTTTCCCAGTCTTCGATGACGTTGGTGGCGTAGCTGGGCAGCTGGTTGCGGCGCAGGTAGGCGGGCACGTGATGGTTGGCAATGCCCGAGAGGCGTCCGGTGCGGATGCCGTGGTAGATTTCCAGCTCGGGCGAGCCGGACAGGAATATCAGCTTGCCATCGAGAAACTGACTGCGGCCGGTGCGATAGATGTAGTAAAGCAACGCATCGCGCGCACCGTCGATGTGGTTGGGGATGCTGGCCCGCGTGATGGGGATGTATTTGGTCCCGGAAGTAGTGCCGCTGGTTTTGGCCAAGTACAGCGGGTGACCGGGCCAGAGCACGTTGGCCTCGCCGGCTTGGGTGCGGTCGAAGTAGGGCTTGAGGGCTTCGTAGTCGCGCACCGGCACCTGGCGGGCCAGGTCGGCGGGCGTGCGCACGCGGCCCAAATCGTGGGCACGGCCAAACGCGGTACTGGCCGCCGCCGCCGTGAGTTGCCGGAGCAGCTCCAATTGCGTGGTTTCGGGGCGCAGCTGCCAGCGCTGGTAACGCCGGGCGATGTACCGGGCCAGCGGCCGGCTGAGCGCAGATTTCAGTCCCATAATCCGAGGAAAAAAGCCATTCTGGCGGCTGCGAAGGTACGTTGGACCCGCTCAGTGCAACAGCGCTTTCACAACCCAGCTACCTTGCCGCCGTTAGCACCATTTCACATCCTCAACACGAACTCACCAATCACCACATCATCATGGCAGACCACAAAGGAACCGCCGCCTGGACCGGCGATATCAAAGGCAGCGGCACGCTCAGCACCGAAAGCGGCGCGCTGAACGCCCCCTATTCCGTTGGCAGCCGCTTTGAAGGCAAAGCCGGCACCAACCCCGAAGAACTCATTGGCGCGGCCCACGCCGGTTGCTACACCATGTACCTGACCAGCGTGCTCACCAAGCACGGCCACCAGGTCGAGAGCATCACCACCACCTCCACCGTCACGATGAATCCCAACAACGGCCATCCCGTTATCGAGCACATCCACGTGAGCACCGAAGGGCACGTGAGCGGCGGCAACATTACGGCCGAAGATTTCCAGCAGCACGCCGAAGACGCCAAGGCCAACTGCCCGGTTTCGAAAGCCCTGGGCGCCGTGCCCAAAATGACGCTGGAAGCGAAGTTTGTTGGGTAGTTTTTGCTACGAACGCATTTATATAGAACGTCATGCTGAGCTTGCCGAAGCATCTCTACCGGGCAACTAATTAATTTTAGTACCGCGGTGGCGTTGCCTCGACTCCGCTTCGCATGACGTTTTTAGTATTCCAACTCGGCATTATTGGCTGATGCAACGCCGTTTCTGCTTTCCGCACTAAATTTGCCCCATGCCCACTGGTACCACTCGCATTCGCCTGCGCCCCGCTAATACTTCCCGCATCCCTTTTTGGGGCCAATTAGCCATCGGCGGCTTCTGGCTTGCCTATGTTTTGTTCTCGATGTGGGGCGATAACAACGCCAGCGACTATCACTTCCTGCACTGGGTATTTCTGGTGTTCACCTTCGTGTATATCGGGTACGTGCTGGTGCACAACGCGCCCATTTTTGGCACCCAGAGCTACCTCGAGTTCACGCCCGGCTACATCGTGCACAAAGCCGGCCTGTTCCGTCCCAAGCAAGTATTTGCCGCTGAAAAAATAGCCGCGCTGGAACTACGCCCCACCATGCTGCGCGTGCAGCAAAAAGACGGTGAAGTCTATGCCCTGAACCTTCGGGAAGTGAAAGGCCGAATGCGCAAAACGCGCTTCCGGGAGCAGGTGCGGCAATTTGCCAGCCAGCACAGCGTGCAGTTGGTTGAAACCAGCGCCCCCGCAGCTACCGCCTAGCCTGCATCAACAGAACGGGGTAATAAAGACGCAATATTTTGCGTCCCGTCGTTGAACGGTGACCTAGCAGTACTAAGCTAACGGTACAGATGTCGAGACGCAAAATATTGCGTTTCTAACTCGTTCTCAACACCGTCGACCCTAGCTGCAAGTTTACTTCGCGAACTTCTTCCGCAGCTCGTCCACCTGCTCGCGGAATTTCTTGTCCGAATCCACCAAATCCGACACTGTTTGCACCGAGTGCATAACGGTGGTATGGTCACGGCCACCGAAATGAAAACCGATGGTTTTCAGCGTGTGCGCGGTGTGGTGCTTGGCAAAGTACATGGCCACCTGGCGGGCTGTTACTACCTCTTTTTTGCGGGTCTTGTCTTTCAGTAGTTCCACCGAGATGTTGAAATACGCGGCCACGGTCTTCTGAATGAAGTCCAGATTTACCTCAGCCTCCACTTCTTCAATGATGTGGCGCAGAGCCTGCTTCACCATTTCCAAGTCGATGTCGCGGCGGCTCAAGCTGCTTTGGGCTACCAGCGAGGCAATGACGCCCTCCAGTTCGCGCACGTTGGTGTGCACCGAGTTGGCGAGGTAGTCCACCACATGGTCTGGCGGAATGTCGATGCCGTCCTGCTCCATTTTATTGCGGATGATGGCCACCCGCGTCTCAAAATCGGGGCTTTGCACGTCGGCCGTCAGGCCCCACTTAAAGCGGTTTAGCAATCGGTCCTCCAAGCCCTGCAGGTCCTTGGGCGGCCGGTCGGAGGTCATCACTATCTGCTTGCCGGACTGGTGCAAGTGGTTGAAGATGTGAAAGAACATCTCCTGGGTCTTGCCCTTGTTAGCCAGAAACTGCACATCGTCCAGAATCAGAGCGTCGACTTGCAGATAGAAGTTAGCGAAGTCCTGCACCTGCGCGCGCTGCACGCTGTCGATAAACTGGTTCGTAAACTTCTCAGCCGACACATACAACACAAAGCGCTCCGGCGCCGTGGCCTTGATGTGGTTGCCGATGGCCTGCACGAGGTGCGTTTTGCCCAGGCCCACGCCACCGTACACCATCAGCGGGTTGAAGCTGGTGGTGCCGGGCTTGTTGGCCACGGCCAAGCCGGCCGAGCGGGCCAGGCGGTTGCAATCGCCTTCGATGTAATTGTCGAAGGTGTACGAGCCGTTCAGCTGCGACGGCACGAGGTTACCGTCCATCGGCCGGGCCGTGTCGAACGGGTTGCGCGGCGGCACCATCGTATCGGCCCCTTGGTTATTGATGCCAAAGTTGCCGCGGGGCGTGGTGCGCACCGCGCCCGAATTCACGTAGCGGGCCGAAGCCGCCCGCGCACTGCCCGCCAGCGGGTTGCCCATGGGCTGCAGCGGCGCTTGCGGCGCATCGCGCGGGTCGGGCGCGGCGGCTTTGCGGGGCGGGGGCAGGTGCAGGGCGCGCGGCGGCGTCTGCTCGTTGCCTTGGTCCACTACCACGCTGTATTCGAGGCGGCCATCGGGCCCCAGCTCCTGGAACAGGGCGCGGCGCAGCTCGTCCACGTAGTGTTCCTCCAGCCAGTCGTAGAAATAGGCGCTGGGTACCTGAATGGTCAGCACGTTGCCCTTCAGCTCAACCGGAACAATCGGCTGAAACCACGTCCTGAAACTCTGCTCCCCGATTTCCGCCGAGATGCTGCGTAAACAGCCAGCCCAAACCGTGCGAAAATCTTTGAGCATGAGTTATTTGAACGGTAACCGGACTCGAGTCCGGGGCAAAAAGAGTGATAAAACCAGCGGGCACGCGGCCGCCGGTTTTTATTAGAGGGGGACAAAATTGTGGAAAACTCTGCACTTAAAAAAGCCGAAATCAGCTTGTTTTTGTCGTGCTTTTAACAGGCTGCACGAACCGGCACTACTGAGGCACTTGCCAAACCGGCCCGCTTCGTTTTCGGCGAAAATTCATAATCCAGCCGTCCCAGGTTTATGCCGGACCAGCCCACTTGGTTTATCAGGGTGGGGCGGCCATCGGGACTGGCAATGGGTTCGGGCGCGTCCATGAACGTGTGGGTATGTCCGCCTAGTATCAGGTCGATGCCCGAAACCTGGGCCGCCAGCTTACGGTCATCAATTTTCGCGCTTTCGTACTTGTAGCCGAGGTGCGAGAGGCAAATAACCAGGTCACATTTCTCGGCACCGCGGAGCTGAGCAGCAGTTTCCTTGGCTTTAGCCACGGGGTCGAGGTATTGGGTCGCGCCAAAATTCTTGTCGCCCACCAGCCCGGCGAGTTGAATGCCCAGGCCAAACACCCCGATGCGGATGCCCTGCTTTTCGAACACTTTATAAGGCGCAAAACGGCCCGCTAACGGCGTTTTCGAGAAGTCATAATTGGCGACGAGAAAAGGGAAGCTTGCGTTGGGCAGCTGGCGCAGCAGGCCGTCCAAACCATTGTCAAAATCGTGGTTGCCGAGCGTGCTGGCATCGTATTTCATTTCGCTCATGAGCTTGTATTCCAGCTCGCCGCCGAAGAAGTTGAAGTACGGCGTGCCTTGGAAAATGTCGCCCGAATCAAGCAGCAGGACGTTGGCCTCCTTGCTGCGGATGTCTTTGATGAGGGCCGCGCGCCGCGCCATGCCGCCCAGCCCGGCCCACTGCCCGCCGTTGTCGGGGAAGGGCTCGATGCGGGAGTGCATGTCGTTGGTGTGCAGGATGGTGAGCTTGATGGGCGCTTTGGCGCTGGCGGCAGCCTCGGCGGAGTTGGCCAGGCCACCCAGCACGGTGAGGCCGGCGGTGCCGAGCAAGGATTGACGGAGAAAATCGCGGCGAGTAGTCATCGAGATAATTGAAAGGAGGGTCCTGCGCGTTATTGTTTCACCCGGCCTTCGACCTTGGCGGTCACGGGCTGGCCGGCCTTGGTGAGGCTGCGGACATGGTCGGCAATGGCGTTGCGGAGCAGCACGTTGGTGTGGCGGGGCTCGATGGCCTTGAAAAACGTCATGTTGTCGCCGCCCGAGGCCAGGTAATCGGAAATGGCAATGGGCCAGGTTCGGTTCTGGTTGGGGTCGAAGGGCTGGTTGCCGATGCGGATATCCTTGGGCAAACCGTCGAAAGTCACCGCGTAAGTAGCGCCGGAAACGGCCATTTTAATGCGGGCCGCAAACTCGAACAGCTGCTGCACCACCGGGCCGGGTGCGTCGAGCACCACCAATTCATTTTCAAACGGCATCAACTCAAACACGGAGCCCAGCGTGACCGGGCCGGCGGCGAGGCCGGCGCGCAGGCCGCCGTTGGTCATCACGCCCAGCGGCACGGTTTCGCCCAGCACCTGGCTGGCGCGGACACGCTGCAAGTCGGCCACGAAATTGGCCAATGGCGACTCGCCCGGGGTTTTCACTAACGCCACGGGCGCCGTGCCCAGCACCTCCTGCATTTGGGAAGTAACCTTGTCGTGGTAGGGCGCGATGATGGCCGCCACGGCGGGGTCCTCGGCCTGGGTTTTGCCAATAGGCTGGCTGGTGGCGGGCGCAAAACGCGCCGTGGGAGCGTAGGCCGCTCGCTGGCAACTCGTGGCAACGGCCACTACAACCAGCACCGAGGCTAAAGTAGTGCGAAAGGATTTTTGCAACATGAAAGCAGGAAGCGCTTGGTTTAATTTTTTACAAAGCTACGCCGTGTAGCGGGCGTGCCGGGTCTTCAGGTGCCGGCCCGGAGCCAGCTTCGATACGCACGCGGTATCTTTCGGCCTATTTTCAGTGGCGCCGGCCCCAAGCGTAGCCTTTGTAAATTCTGCCAAGAAACAGTCCATCTCCACTATGTCCGATACCCCGGTTGCCACGCCCGTTTCCTTTGCTGAGTTCCCGGCCGTGACCACTGCCGAATGGCAAGCCCGCCTGACCCGCGACCTGAAAGGCCAGGACCCGGCCACGCTGCGCTGGCCCTTGTCCGATGGCTTTAGCGTGGAGCCCTTTTACCACCGCGAGGCGTTGGCGGCACTGGGCGGCCCGCCAGCGCCCCTGCCCCACCCGCAGGCGCCGTGGCTGAACATGCCCACGTTCTCGGTACCGGCCGGCGACGGCCGAGCTGCCATTGACCAAGCCGCTGCTGCCCTTGCCACCGGTGCCGATGGCGTCCATTTTATCCTGACCGACGCCAGCACTTTTGCTGTGCATCACCTGGCCGAGCAACTGCCGCTGGCCGACACCTACATCGGCTACACCCTGGTGGCAGACCCGGACGTTCTGCTGGCCCAGCTGCTGGACGCGGCGCCCGGCACGGCCCTCCGCGGCTTTTTGCGTTTCGCGCCCGGCCCCGTGCCCGAGGGCGCGGAGCTGGCCGACTACCGCACGGCGCTGCGCCGCTGCGTGAGCCTGACCACTGGCATGCCCAATTTCCAGGCATTGGCCGTCAATGGCGCTTTTTTCGGCAATCGCGGGGCAACGGCCACGCAGCAAATTGCCTTCAGCCTCAATACCGCGGCGACCTTGCTGGCGGAGCTGCCCAACGACGAAATCAGCGCGGCGCAGGTGGCGGCGGCCATGCATGTGCACATGGTCATCACGCCCAGCTACTTTCCCGAAATGGCCAAGCTGCGCGCCCTGCGGCGGCTGTGGGCCACCTTGCTGCATGCCTTTGGCCTGCCTGCGAAGCTCAACCAGCGCCTGCGTATTCACGCCGCTACGGCTTCCTGGACGCAAACAACCCTGGACCCACACACCAACCTGCTGCGCCACACCACCGAAGCCATGAGCGCCGTGCTCGGCGGCGCCGATTCTTTATCGGTAGCGCCGTTCGACAGCTTGTTTGCTGAAGCCAACGACTTTTCGGGCCGGCTGGCGCGCAACCTCTCGGTGCTGCTGCGCGAAGAGTCGGGCCTGGGCCGGGTGCAGGACCCCGCGGCGGGGTCCTATTACCTCGAAACCCTGACCGACCTGCTGGCCCAGGAAGCCTGGGTGCTGTTTCAGCGCATGGAAGAAGCCGGGGGCATGCCCAAGGTTCGGGCGCAGGCCTTGGAAGAAATCAAGGAAATGGCCACCGAAACGTTCCGGCGCATTGCCAGCGGCCAGCAAGTCATTGTGGGCACCAACCGCTTCCAGAACCGCGGCGAGCAGTTCAGCTTCCACCCCAAGAAACTGCTGCGCTCGGCCAACTTCGACGTGACGCGCGCCGCTTATCCCACCGAGGTGCTGCGGCTGGCCACGGCGTTGCACTTTGAGCGCCGCGAGAAAAAGAGCAAACGCGCGGCCGTGGTGCTGCTAGGCTCCAACACCAACCAAGTGATTTTGGACACCTTCCTCAACATGCTGCTGCCCCACGAACGGCCCGAAATGGCAGCTAGTCATCCGGAAGGCACGTTGTCGCTGCTGTATTCGTCGCCCGAAGAAGCCACGCTCATGTACGCGACGCCCGAGCAGTTCCAGCGCTTCGCCCGCTTCATCTACCAGATACCGACGGAGAAGCAGGTGTTCATCCCGCCCACCCTGCTCAGTTCCGACATGCCCACGCTACAGGAAGCGGTGCGGGTGTTCGGCTTTCAGGAAATGAAAGTGCAGGGCTACACCACCGAACAAGTGCTGGACCGCATTCAAGGCCGGTAACACTAATTGAACGTCATGCAGAGCTTGAACGTCATGCAGAGCGCAGCGAAGCATCTCGCTCGCAGGCAGTGATTAGTGGAAGCACGCGAGATGCTTCGCTGCGCTCTGCATGACCATTTTCTGCCTGACGTTCTTAATTGCACGCTGAAATCCCACCCATGAAACCTGACTTCTCCACGATTTCCTACAACGCAGCCGCCGCGCCCAGCGCTACGTCCGCAGCTTCGGAAGCCGCTACGCTCACTCCGGAAGGCATTGCCATTAAGCCCGTGTACACGCCCGATGACGTGGCGGGACTCGACCACCTCGGGTTTGGGGCAGGCCAGGCGCCCTACCTGCGTGGCCCCTACGCCAGCATGTACGTGCAGAATCCGTGGACCATTCGGCAGTACGCGGGTTTTAGCACGGCCGAAGCGTCGAATGCCTTCTACCGCCGCAACCTGGCGGGCGGGCAGAAGGGCTTGTCCGTGGCCTTCGACCTGGCCACGCACCGCGGCTACGACTCCGACCACCCGCGGGTGCAGGGCGACGTGGGCAAGGCCGGCGTGGCCATCGACTCGGTGGAGGACATGAAAATCCTCTTCGACCAAATTCCGCTCGACCAGATGTCGGTGTCGATGACCATGAACGGGGCCGTGCTGCCGGTGCTGGCCTTCTACATTGTGGCAGCCGAGGAGCAGGGCGTAACGCCGGAGAAGTTGGCCGGCACCATTCAGAACGACATTCTGAAGGAGTTCATGGTGCGCAATACCTACATCTACCCGCCCGCGCCGAGCATGCGCATCATCGCCGATATTTTCAGCTACACGGCGGCGCACATGCCCAAATTCAACTCCATTTCCATCTCGGGCTACCACATGCAGGAGGCTGGCGCCACCGCCGATTTGGAGCTGGCCTACACCCTGGCCGATGGCCTGGAATACGTGCGGGCCGGCCTGGCGGCGGGCATGAAGATTGACGAATTTGCCCCGCGCCTTTCCTTCTTCTGGGCCATTGGCATGAACCACTTCATGGAGATTGCCAAGTTGCGCGCTGGCCGCCTGCTGTGGGCCAAGCTGATGAAGCAATTCAACCCAACCAACCCCAAAAGTTTGGCCCTGCGTACGCACTGTCAGACCTCGGGCTACTCCCTCACCGAGCAGGACCCTTACAACAACGTGGCCCGCACGGCCATCGAAGCCCTCGCGGCTGTGCTAGGCGGCACTCAAAGCCTGCACACCAATGCCCTCGATGAGGCCATTGCCTTGCCCACCGATTTCTCGGCGCGCATTGCCCGCAACACCCAGCTTTACCTCCAGCACGAAACCGAGGTGACCAAAGTGGTGGACCCCTGGGGCGGCTCTTACTACGTCGAGTCGCTGACACACGAGTTGGCCAACAAAGCCTGGGCCCTTATCCAAGAAGTGGAGGAATTGGGCGGCATGGCCAAGGCCATTGAAACCGGCCTACCGAAGCTGCGCATCGAGGAAGCCGCGGCCCGCAAGCAGGCGCGCATCGACTCCGGCAAGGAAATCATCGTGGGCGTGAACAAGTACCAGACCTTAGAGAAAACCGAGGTGGAAGTGCTGGACATTGACAACGACGCCGTGCGCGAAAGCCAGATTGCCCGCCTGAAGGACATTCGCGCTAGCCGCGATAATGTGGCGGTGAAAGTAGCCCTAGCCGCCCTAACCGAAGCTGCCGGAGTTCGCCTGAATGACCTGGCCGCCGACACCGACAAAGACGCCCACAACCTCCTCGCCCTGGCCGTGACCGCCGCCCGCGCCCGCGCCACCCTGGGCGAAATCTCCGATGCCCTCGAAGCGCAGTTTGGCCGGCACCAAGCCACCACGCGCACCGTATCGGGCGTGTATTCTCAGGAAATGCACCACAACGAAGCCTTCGAAAAAGCCCGCGCCGCCGCCGAGGAATTTGCGGCCCGCGAAGGCCGCCGCCCCCGCATGCTGGTGGCCAAAATGGGCCAGGATGGCCACGACCGCGGCGCCAAAATCATCGCCACCAGCTTCGCCGATGTGGGCTTCGATGTCGACATTGCCCCCCTCTTCCAAACGCCCGCCGAAGTAGCCCGCCAGGCCGCCGACAACGACGTGCACGTGGTGGGCGTGAGCAGCCTCGCCGCCGGCCACAAAACCCTGCTCCCCCAGCTGCTCACGGAGCTCAAGTCCCTCGGCCGCGAGGACATTCTGGTCATCGCCGGCGGCGTGATTCCGGCCCAGGACTACGCGTTTCTGTACGCGGCCGGTGTGGCCGGCGTGTACGGTCCGGGCACGGTCATCGCCACAGCCGCGCAGGAGATTCTGGCGAAGCTGGCGGAGTAATTGTCCCTCAGGCTTATCGAAAACTGAAGCGGTTTATTGACTAACTCGCTAACCCGTCATGCTGAGCGCAGCCGAAGCATCTCGCGTGCTTTAACTAATTCATTCAATTGGTTTCGCTCTTGCGGTAGAGATGCTTCGGCTGCGCTCAGCATGACGGACTGGGTAATATTCCCGAATTACAAAGTAGCTCCAACTTCAAAAAAGCCCGCCCTCTCCGGCGGGCTTTTTTGTACCCATTTTTGCTACTCAAATGATGAACGCAGCCATGCCCCTCTTCGCCGCCCTCGACCGCCTCAAAGCCGACCTTGACATTCTTCGCCCCCTAGCTCCCGAACAGGAGCAGCGGGTGATGCAAAAGTTTCGGCTCGACTGGAACTACCACTCCAATGCCATTGAGGGCAACTCCCTCACGTTGGGCGAGACCCGTTCCTTGCTTTTACATGGCCTGACAGCCGAGGGCAAGCCCCTGCGCGACCACCTCGACATCAAAGGCCACAACGAGGCCATTCTCGGCCTCGAAGAAGTGGTGCACGACACCCGGCCCCTCACCGAGCAGTTCATCCGCGAAATGCACAAGGTGCTGCTGGGCGAGGAGCACTACAAGCCCGCCCACACGCCCAGCGGGCAGCCTACTCGCCAGCGCATCGTGCCCGGCCAGTACAAGAGCAGTACCAACAACGTGCAAACCGCCACCGGCGAAACCTTCTTTTTCGCTACCCCTGAGGAGACGCCGGCCAAGATGCACGACCTTCTCACCTGGTACCGCCAGGAAACGGAAACGCCCACCCTGCACCCCGTGGCCCTGGCCGCCGAGTTCCATCACCGCTTCGTCAGCATCCACCCTTTCGACGATGGCAACGGACGCATGTCGCGCCTGCTGATGAACCTCATTCTCATGCGGCACGGTTACCCCATTACCGTCATTAAAGCCGACGAGCCCACCCGCAACCGCTACCTCGCTGCCCTTTCATCCGCCGATGCCGGCGACCCCGAACCCTTCCTCCGCTTCATCATCGAAAACGTGGAAGCGTCGTTACGGCTGATGATTCGCGCTGCCAAAGGTGAATCTATTGAAGAGCCCGATGACATGGATAAAAGGATAGCGCTGCTGAAAAAGCAAATTCAGAACAAGGAAGAATTTGGTAAAGCAAGTTGGAATCTTCTAACGCAAACTCGGCTCTACGATACAACTATCAGATATTGGCTAGAGGATTTAGGGCATGAATTTGCCCGAATTGATAGTTTGTTTGATGAAGTTAAAATCCGTCTTGAAGTACAGGATACATCCCACCGTTATTTTGAGGGGGCCTCGGGGCCCACTTTGTCAAAAGCATTGGAATTTGCCACCGATGCCTTCACTAATACCGAACGGTTAATTAGCAGTGTCAAACTGAGCTTTGAGTGGAGAAGGTTTTTGAGTTCGGCTATACCATTTAGTCAAGGTTCATACCTAGAATTGAAGTTTGACCAATATGATTACAATGCCACAGCTGCTGTTTACGAATACATAGACAATGGATTTGGCTGCAAGCCAGAGCAACTGTATCAAGCTAAGTATAGGAGTTCAACTGATGCGATACGCATCCATGGAATCAATCAGCAACTCGCTAGTAAAGTCCTCGATTTAATCGAAACCAAAGTAGCCGAAGCCGACTCCTCCCCTAGCTAACCCCAGGCCCGCCCCACTCGGCGGGCCTTCTTTTTGGTCCGAAGCCCGTCCCAGCCCTTCAGAAGCGGCTTCTCGGGCTTCCGATGGGGTTTCCCGCCGCTCCGAAGCAGGTTCTCGGGGCTCCGATGCGGGTTCCCGCCGCTCCTATGGGAGTTCCCAGGCTTCTGACGCTTCTTCCCGGGGTTCCGATGCGGATTCCCGCCAGCGGGAAAGGACATCGGAGGGGCGGGTAGACGCGTCGGAATAGGTATATTTCCGACTCACTATCCATCCATCATTTTCAGTCACATGAAAAAAGCTACCGCAGTGCTCCGGCACTACTCCGAACCCGATGCGACCATGCGCCAGAGCATGCGCACCATGCACGAACAATTCACCGCCCACCAAGCCACGTTTCAGGCCTTCAACCCGGAATTTGATGCCGCGTTCGGGCCAGATTGGCTGGCCGCCATCGACTTGGCCGACACCACCCCCGACCACACCGTGCGCGTGGGCGAGCTGATGGAAGACACCGCCGAGGTGCAGACCGTGATGGCCCAGGCCCAAAGCGCCTTGCAAAGCCTGTTTTATTTTGTGGGCCGGGCCTTCCCCAAGAACGCCGGCCGCCTGGCCACCTACGGCCGCACCACCTACGAAGCCGCCCGCGACAACCACGACAAAATGCGCACCCTGCTCCAAACCGCCTTCACCTCGGCCACCCGCGACCACACCGAGCTGGCCGCCAAGGGCTACGGCGCCGCGCAGCTCGCGGCCCTGGGCACGCTCGTGACCCAACTCGCCGACACCAACACCACGCAGGAAGTAAAAAAAGGCACCAACACCGAGGAGCACGAGCACTACCTCACCGTGCAAAACCTGGCCTACGGCTTCGGCCAGGAGGCCAGCGGGGCCGCCAAGGTGCTTTTTGCCGACGACAAAGCCACCCGCGACCTGTTTCGGCTGAGTGGCCGGGCCGCCAGCGGCCGCGAAACCCACGAGCTGACCGCCGCGCCCAACGGGGTGGCCGCCGTGGCCTTCACCACGCCGCTGGTGGCCACCACCCGGCTGCACCTGCGCCTGGCGGTGCCCAAGGCGGGGCAGTCGGCCACGGTGGGCCGGGTGCTGGCCGCCGGCGACGCCCCCACGCTCACGGTCACGCTCTCGGATGAAATCAGCGAGATGGACGTGCTGGCCGACCTCCTCGGGGCACCCGGCCAGGTGCTAATCGTGCAAAGTGGCGGCAACTACCCGGTGCGCGTCGAGCTGGAAGTGCTGGGGTAGCCCCAACTTCCGGAGTCCCCCCAAAAGTCCCCGTCCTGCCGAGCAAGGTGCTTGGCAGGACGTTTTTTCGGCTTCTTTACCCGCCCGTAGCCCCCTCGCCCATGCACGTTCTCAGCCAATTTCTCATCGGCCTGGTGGCCCTCATTCACCTCTACATTCTGTGGCTGGAGATGTTTGCCTGGACCACGCGCGGCCCCAAAACGTTCCGCTCGCTGCGGCCCGAGCTGTTTGAGCCCACCAAGGTGCTGGCGGCCAACCAAGGGCTCTACAACGGGTTTCTGGCCGCCGGCCTGCTCTGGGCGCTGCTGATTTCGGACCCGACCTGGCACCGCAACGTGGCCAGCTTCTTTCTGGGCTGCGTGGCGGTAGCGGGCCTCTACGGCGCGGCCACGGCCGGCAAGCGCATCCTGCTGGTGCAAACGGTGCCGGCGCTGCTGGCGCTGGGTGCCGTGTGGCTGGCCTGAGGCCGCGCCCGGCCGATACATGTACCCCGGCGGCTTACAAAATTGGCGCTGGCGGGTTTAGGCAGTTCATCTTCCTGCCACCCCTCATTTCAACGACCATGGATTTACAACTCACCGATAAAACAGCCCTCGTCACGGGTTCCACTGCCGGCATTGGACTGGCCATTGCGCGCCGCCTCGCCGCCGAGGGTGCCGCCGTCATCATCACCGGCCGCACCGAAGCCCGCCTGGCCGAAGCCCGCGCCACCATTTTGGCCGAAACCCCGCAGGCCCAGGTGCGCGGCGTGGCCGTCGATTTCGGCAAGGCCGAGGAAGTAGCGCACTTGCTGCGCGAAGTGCCCACCGTGGATATGCTGGTGAACAACGTGGGCATCTTCGAGCCCAAGCCCTTCGCCGAAATCCCGGACGAAGATTGGGTGCGGTTTTTCGAGGTGAACGTGCTGAGCGGCGTGCGCCTCTCGCGCCAGTATTTCCCGCTGATGCTGGCCCGGAACTGGGGCCGCATCCTGTTTATTTCGAGCGAATCGGCCCTCCAGATTCCGCAGGAAATGATACACTACGGCACCACCAAAACGGCCCAGCTCGGCGTGGCACGCGGGCTGGCCGAGCTCACCAAGGGCACCGGCGTCACCGTCAATTCGGTGCTGCCCGGCCCCACGGCGTCGGAGGGCGTCGATGAGTTCATCCGGCAGCTGGCCGCCGAAGGCAAAAGCAAAGAGGAAGCCGAGCACGACTTTTTTCAGCACGACCGGCCCAGCTCGCTGCTCCAGCGCTTCATCACCACCGACGAAGTGGCCAACATGGTGGCCTACCTGTGCAGCCCGCTGGCGGCGGCCACCAACGGCGCCTCGGTGCGCGTAGACGGCGGCGTAATCCGCAGCATCGGCTAACGGCGCCGCCCGGCTAACAGCGCCTATCGGGTTGCGTAGCGCGCTTGCGACACGGCCCGGTAGGCGTTCAGGCGCCCGTAGCCATAGTAAGGGTCGCGGCCGGGCTTGCCCAGGTCGTCGGCCGAGGCGCGCAGGATGGCTTCGACGCGGGCGGGGTCCAGCTGGCCGCCGTGCTGGCCGATGACCAGGGCGGCAATGCCGCTGGCGTGGGGCGCGGCCATGCTCGTGCCGGCCAGCCAGGAGTAGCTGCCGTCCTTGTCGGTGCTCAGCACCATGTCCATGGCGTAGGTGGGCATGTAGTAGCCGAACATGGTGGTCGTCTCACTGAAATCGGGGTAGCTGAAATCGCCGCCCGGCGCGGCAAACATCACGGCGGGCGTACCGAAGTTGGAATAGGAAGCAAAGCGGTCGAGGTTGGTGGTTTGCGTCGCCTTGCCCCAGCCCACGGGCCCGGTGGCCGCAATGGCAATCACGCCCGTGGCATCGGCCGGAATGCGTATCCAGGACTGGTCCTTGTTCCCGTCGTTGCCGTCGTTGCCCACCGAGGCAACGAGGGTAACGCCGCGTTTGCGGGCGTAGCCGGTGGCTTTGTTCAGGGCCACCACCAGTTCCTGCGTGGCCTTGGTGTTGTTGATGACGCGGCCTTGCTCGTCCAGGTACTTGCCATTGCGCGGCAGCGCGGCCATTAGGCTCATGTTGATGACGTCGGCCCCGTGGTCGGCGGCGTAAACGATGCCGTTCATCAGCCAGGAAAAACTTCCCTGGCCGGCATCGCTGAGCACTTTCACCAGCAACAGCTTGGCCTTGGGGGCCACGCCAATCACGCCCAGGTTGTTGTTGGCGGCGGCAATGGTACCGGCCGTGTGCGTGCCGTGGCTATAAGAAGGGCTGCGGTGCTGGGCATCCTGGTCTTCGCCGGGCAGCGTCACAAAGGAAACGCTCCCGATAACGTTGGGCTGCAAATCGGGGTGCGTCAGGTCGAAGCCTGTGTCGAGGTCGGCCACCACCACGCCCTGGCCCTGGGCGCCGGCGTTCCAGGCAGCAGGCGCCTGAACGGCCGTCAGCCCCCACTGAAAAGGCAAGAAGGGATTGGAATAAGCATTTTCGGAGTAGTAGCCGCCGTGCGAAGCCGGTAGCGCCACGGCCCGCTCGTGCTGCCCGTCAAACGCCTGAAACGAAACGTCGTTTATCACCGAGCGCACACCTGCAATCCGGCCTGCTTTGTCGGCAAAGCGGGGGTCGTCGGAAGTGGCCACGGCCAGCCCGGCTTCCCCGAGCAAGGACGTCACGGTGCCGTTGGCGCGCTTGGCATCGGCGGTAAAATTGGCCGGCAACCGGTCGCCCGACGCAATGATGATGTAATGGTTGGAGCGAAACTT
This sequence comes from Hymenobacter jeongseonensis, assembly GCF_015694725.1. Classification (GTDB taxonomy): domain Bacteria; phylum Bacteroidota; class Bacteroidia; order Cytophagales; family Hymenobacteraceae; genus Hymenobacter; species Hymenobacter jeongseonensis. The sequence goes on from NZ_JADQDQ010000005.1 coordinate 240,394, forward strand.
TACCGTTGGCTGGGCCTGGGTAGCAGCTTGGGATGCGGTAGCAGCCAGCGGCGCGCGCGGGCTTACATGCTCTTTGTTGCACCCGAAAGTACCGAGAAGCCCGAGGCTGAAAATGGAAAGGGTAATGCGCGTAGAGATACCGGTAAACATAGGATATTTGGAAAGATTGAATATTAAATTTCCGCTACCCCGTGGCAGCGGCAGCGTATTCCAAGTTAGAAACTTCGCCAATCATTACCCAACTATTTTTACACTTTGTATTGATTTCGAACTATTTTTCTTCGACAGACAAGGACATAACCCGGCGCTATCGGCCAGCTTAACAGTAGCTAGTAGTCAGTTACATTCGGGAAGGTTGGCCGGCATTTTTCTGCTGGTTCTCGAAGTAACTTAGCATCGTTTCCAATCGGCCCACTCCTCTTTTCGTGCAACCGCTGCGTTTGCGCCTGTTACCGGTCCTTTGCCACCAAGCTGGCGGCAGACTCTTTGGAGGTAATTGACTTATTTTTAACTCGTGATTCCAACCGTACATTACTTCAGCAACGTGGCCGCGGTCATCTCCTACGCCCCGGCCGGCTACGTTCGGCTCGATTGGCAGCCGGTGCCCGCCTCCGCCTCCGAGTTGCGCTCCATCTACGAGCACGTGCTGCGGGCCATGCAACACCACCGAAGCACGGCCCTGATGTCGGTGCACAACCAGCGCCCGCCCATGCCCGCCGACGTGCAGGAGTGGCTCACCCAAACCTGGATTCCCCGCGCCGTGGCCGAGGTGGGCTATGGCCGCTGCGCCATTGTGGAAGCAACCATGCCCCTTAGCCGGCTGGCCGCCCGCGCGGTGGGCATCGGCCTGAAAGGGCAGTTGAGCTACGAGTTTTTCGCGACCGACACCGAAGCCGATTCCTGGCTGCGGAAGTAGCCGGCCCTGGGGCTGAACCGGTGGGTTGGCAACTGCTCGCGATGCCGCTGACAAATTATTTTGGGTGGAGGCAACCCCCGCTCGCGGGTGTGCATCTGGCGCGGTGGTACCGGCCTTACTCGTGCGAGGCCCGGGCCGCAGCGCTTTTCTCTGCACGGTTCACCCTTTCTGCAATGTTCAAAGCAATGTTTCCCCTCCTGGCCAGCGCCTTGCTGGTGGGCAGCGCGGCCCGCGCTCAAGCCCCGGCCGCCGAGGTGCAGGCCCTCACCACGCGCCTCAACCAGCTCATGCGCAACTCCGGTGCTGAGAACAACGGCATGGCCTTTGTGTCGCTGGCCAATTGCGGCCTGAAGCAAACCGTGCGGAAATACCGCACCCCCGACGACCGCAACTCGGGCAACATCTCGGTGAGCAGCAGCAAAAAAGGCAGCAGTTGGGGCCTCAAAACCGACGACAAGGTGCAGTTTGAGCTCAACCTCGCCCTGGAATGGAGCGAGGTCGGCTCGGTGTCGTACGCCCCCAAAACCAATGAAAAAGGCGGCGGCCGTTACTACGACGTAACCATCCGGCGGCGGGCCAAAACCAACGGCGAAGAAGCCTCGGGCATTGCCGACACCATTTCGCTGGCCTTGCACACGGACAATGAAAAGGAGGTTGCATCCCTTGTGAAAAAGCTCGACGCCGTGCGCCGGCAGTGCAGCGGACGCCAAGGCTAAACCCTCCACACGGGCCACCCCGCTCCTGCCGCAGCAGCGGGCGAGGTGGCCCATTTAGTTACGAAAGCAGGGCGAGGGCTTCGTCGTTGCCTTGCTGCAGGGCCAGGCCGCCGGCAGTGAAGCCGCGCGCATCGGGAATGGACTGGTCGGCGCCGGCTTCCAATAGAATTTTCACGAGGTTGTTGCGGCCAAAGAGGGTGGCAAACATGAGGGCCGTGCCCCCGTTGCCGTTCTGTAGGTCGAGGTTGGCGCCGTGCCGGATGAGGAGTTGGGCAATTTCGGGGTAGCCTTTGAAGCTGACGCCCATCAGGGCCGTGTTGCCGCTCACGTCCTGCACGTTGGGGTCGGCGCCGGATTCGAGCAGGAATTTGGTGGCGTCGAGGTGGTCGTCGTAAGCGGCAAGAATCAGGGCCGAAAAGCCTTTGCCGTTGGTCACGTTCACGTCGAGGCCAGTGGCGAGCAGTTCCTGCAAGGCTGCCACATCGCCGCGGCGGGCGGCATCAAACAGCAAGTCTTCGGGGCGGGAGGAAGTAAAATCCATAAGTAAATGTGAAAATGGGGCCGTCGACAACAGCAGCCAGCCTGAACTGCCGGCGCCGAATGCCAATGGCAAGTAGTACTCAAAACGTGCCACTAAGTTTGCCTCTGGTCGCTAAAACCAGAGCAGCACCACCAGCACCAGCACCGTTAATAACCCGCTTACGGAAGCGGTGTTGACGACGGTTTCGGGCGAGCGGCCGGGCCACACGCCCACGGCCGCCACCAAGCCGAGCAGCAGCGGCAGCAGCGCAAACGTGCCGTAGATGGTGCCGCCGTGCGGCCGGAAGGGCGCGGGGCCATCGGGTGAGCCCGGCGAACTCACGTACCGGACCACGCCCAGCAACGGCGTTTTCCAGACCGTGATGCGCTGGTTTTCGCGCACCCGGTGCCCGATGCTGCTGGGTAGCCGAAACGAAGTGTGCTCGGTGTGCACCCGGTAGGCAATCTGCGGGTCGGAAAGCGCCGAGGACACGGCTACTGGCATGCGCGAGCGCACGGTTTCGTTGGCAAATTCGCGTTGGGGCAAGGCCCAATCAAGGGCTAGCACCAGGCAGCAGAACAATAGGGCCGCGTTGAGGCTGCGGCCCACCCGGGCGTAGCGAAACAGCCGGTCGTCGGTGCGGGCATACGGCGTGGGGTCTTCGGGCTCCTGGGCCAGCAGCAGGTCGTAGGCAAGGCGCCGGTGGGGGTTGCCGAGGATGTCGAATCCGGTTTCCACCTCGGCCAGTCGGGGTTTCATGGCCCGGTCGGTGGCCGCCAAGCGCTTGAAACGGGCCCGCTGCCGCGCATACGCCTGCTCAATTTGAACAGCCGTGGCCGTGGGGCCTATGCCCAAAACGCGGTAGTAGTTCTGCATAAGCCAAGCGCGGGAGTTTCCCTAAAATAAGGTCTTGGTCGCGAACTAAAAAACGTGGCCAAGCTGACACTATTGCACATCGGTACTGGGAGCGGCGCTTCCGGCCGGCCCGCAGCCCAACTGCTTGGGGACCCCAGTAATTGGTTTCCAGCGCCCAGCACCTTACTTAGCAGGGCTGTTTTCTGGTCCAGCCTACCTTTTCTTCACTTTTGTCCTTGGCTCACTCCTCGGCCCGCATGAACGCATCAACGGAATGGAGCACGCTGGAAGTGGCGCAAGTGCGCGGCCGCTCGCGGCTCATCGCCTGCAAAAGCATTCAGCCGCTGAAGGTTTTCAACCCCGCTGCCGCCAGCCCGGCCAGCCACGTGGTGCTCTCGAGCTACGGCGGCGGCATGGTGGCCGGCGATGCCATCCGGCTGCACATTGCCGCGCAGCCCCACACCCAGCTGGTGGTGAGCACACAGGCCAGCACCAAGATTTTCCGCTCGATAGACGGCGCCGTCGCTGAGCAGCACACCACTGGTGACCTGGACGAAGGGGCCCTGGCTGTGGTTTTTCCCGACCCCGTGGTGCTACAGGCCGAAAGCCGCTACCGGCAAGTGCAGGAATGGAACTTGCAGCCCACATCGGTGCTGCTGCTCGTCGACTGGTTTCACTCCGGCCGCATGGACCAAGGCGAACGGTTTGCCTTCACGTCGCTACACTCAGAGCTGCGCGTGCGGGTGGGCGGCCGGCTGGTGGTGCTGGATAAATTCGCCTTCACCCCCGGGGAAAACATTGCTACTTCACCGGCCAACTTCGCGGGGTATCAAACCTTCTTCTCCCTCTTTCTGGTGGGCAGCCCCGAAGATGCGCGCTTTCAGATTTTGACGGCAATGCTGGCGCGGCAAAAGATGCCCGGCAGCCTCGGGCCGCACTTCAACATCAACAGCCAGGAGTGCGTGGTATCGGTGACCCAAGCGCGGGACAATGTGTGGGTGTTGCGGGCCGCCGCGCACAGCCGCATGGCGCTGCAGCCGTTGTGCGAGCAGATTCTGGCCGCGCTGGCCAGTGAGGAACTGCTGGGGTATAACCCGCTGGCGCGGAAGTACTGATGTAGCGTGGACTCTGCGAGTCCGCGTGTGGCGGCGCAGTTAAGGCGCGGACTCGCAGAGTCCACGCTACATATTACCGTCGGTCTTCCCTTACGGCGGCCAGCGCCCGCGCCTTAGCCGCTTTGATGTGGCTGATAATCTCATCCAACCCATGCCCATCAATGGCGCGTGCGAAGAGAAACGGTCCTTCGCCGCGCATCTTTTTCGAATCGCGCTCCATCACGCCCAAATCAGCCTTGATTAAGTCCTTGAGGTCGATTTTGTTGATTATGAGCAAGTCTGACTGCGTGATGCCGGGGCCGCCCTTGCGCGGGATTTTATCCCCGCCCGACACGTCGATGACGTAGATGGAATAGTCCACCAGCTCGCGGCTGAAATGGGCGGCTAGGTTGTCGCCGCCGCTCTCCACGAAGAGGTAATCGAGCCCGTAATCGAAGCGCTGCATGAGACCTTCGAGTGCATCCATGTTCAGCGAAATATCCTCCCGAATGGCGGCGTGCGGGCAGCCGCCGGTTTCCACACCCACAATCCGGTTTTCATCCAGCGCGCTGTGACGGATGAGGAATTCGGCGTCTTCGCGGGTGAAAATGTCGTTGGTCACCACGCCCAGCTCGAACTCGTAGCGCAGCCGTTCGCACAGGGCTTTTAGCAGCGCCGTTTTGCCGGTGCCCACCGGCCCGCCGATGCCCACTGTGAAGGCTCTTTTGCGAAAGTTGCGGTAGCTAGGCAGCCGGCGCGTTTCGCGTTCGTTGAAGTCGCCGGGCGATTCGTACGCTTCGTGCTGATGGCCGTGGAGGAGCAAGGCGAGTTTTTCGACAAAAGCCATGGGCAGTAGCGCGGACTTTTAGTCCACGAATAATTTGGAATAATATGGACTCGCGGACTAAAAGTCCGCGCTACTTAGTTCTGGAAAAGCTTGGAGTAAATGTCTTCGTGCAGCACCTGCGCGGCATCGAGCAAAAACGCCGAGCGGGTGGCCTCGCCATACTCCTTTCCCACCTGCGCCGCCAGAATGTGCTCGAACACCGCGTAGAAATCGTGTTGCAGCTGATGCCCTTCCAGCGGCCCCAGAAATCCGAGTCGAATGGCGGCGCTGAGCTGGTCGCGCAGCAGCATGTGCAGGTACATGGCTTTTAGCTCCTCCAACCCAAAACCCACACGCTGCAAGGCCAGCGTGAAAACCAGTGTGAAATGCGGCGGGATATTTTGCGCTGTGAACCATTGGGTAATGGTTTCCAAAGCAGCTTCCGGATAGAAAGTGGCCAGCAGTTTCAGCCAGTTGCGGCCCTGCACGGCGCTGGCTTTGTAGAGGGCGGGCACCAGCAATTGGGCATCGTATTCTTCGGCTACGGCTTGAAACTTGGGACTCTTTTCGGTGAGGTGGAAGGCTGAATAGATGAAGGGTAATTCGGCGCTGCCGGCTTGCTGCAGGTAGGAATACAGGTAATTCCGCAACGCAAACGGTGTGTTCACCAGCCCAAACGTGATGCTGCTTTCCAACCCATAAGAATAGGCAAAAGAGCCGGTGGGAATGGCCGAGTCGACGAGGTGCAGGAGGCGGGCGAATTGCATGAGATGTAGCGCGGACTTTTAGTCCGCGAGTGGGACTGACTGACTGACTGACTCGCGGACTAAAAGTCCGCGCTACATTAAAACAGATTATACAGCTGCGCCAGCGGCAGCACCTCGGCCGGCTCGCACGTCAAATGCACCCCATCCACCATCACGCGGTACGTCTCGGGGTCCACCGAAATATTGGGCAAATAGTCGTTCAGCGCCATATCCTTCTTCCCAATATTCCGGCAATTTTTCACAGCTACTACTTGCTTCGTTAACCCATAATCAGCCCGCACTCTTTCAACCGAAGCCCCCGATACGAACACCATCGAACTCTTCCCAATGGCGCCGCCCAGCGCGCCGAACATGGGGCGCGAGAACGAGGGTTGCGGCGTGGGAATGGAGGCGTTGGCGTCGCCCATCTGGGATTGGGCGATGATGCCGCCTTTGAGAATCATTTCCGGGCGGGCGCCGAAAAAGGCAGGTTTCCAGAGCACCAAATCGGCCAGCTTGCCGATTTCAATGGAGCCAACTTCGTGCGCGATGCCGTGGGCGCGGGCCGGGTTGATGGTGTACTTGGCCACGTAGCGGCGCACGCGGAAGTTGTCGGCCTGGCCGGTGGCGGCGTCTTCGGGCAGGGGGCCGCGCTGCTGCTTCATCTTGTGGGCCGTTTGCCAGGTGCGGGTGATAACCTCGCCCACCCGGCCCATGGCCTGCGAGTCGGAGCTGATGATGCTGAGCGCGCCCAGGTCGTGCAGGATGTCTTCGGCGGCAATGGTTTCGCCCCGGATGCGGCTTTCGGCGAAGGCCACGTCTTCGGGAATGTTGCGGTCGAGGTGGTGGCAGACCATGAGCATGTCGAGGTGCTCGTCGATGGTGTTCACCGTGAAAGGCCGCGTGGGGTTGGTGCTGGAGGGGATGACGTTCGGCTCGCCGCAGATTTTGATGATGTCGGGCGCGTGGCCGCCGCCGGCGCCTTCGGTGTGGTAGGAATGGATGGTGCGGCCCTTAAACGCGGCCGTGCTGGTTTCCACGAAGCCGCTCTCGTTCAGCGTATCGGTGTGGATGCAGACCTGCACGTCGTATTCCTCGGCAATGCTCAGGCACATGTCGATGGCCGCCGGCGTGGTGCCCCAGTCTTCGTGCAGCTTGAAGCCCAGCGCCCCGGCCTCGGCCTGCTCGCGCAGCCCCTCGGGCTTGGAGGCGTTGCCCTTGCCCAGGAAGCCGAAGTTGAGCGGGTAGGCCTCGGTGGCCTTCAGCATGGTTTCGAGGTAGAACGCGCCGGGCGTGCAGGTGGTGGCGTTGGTGCCGGCCGCCGGCCCGGTGCCGCCCCCAATCATGGTGGTCACGCCGGAGGCCAGCGCCTCCGGTATCTGCTGGGGGCTGATGAAATGGATGTGGCAGTCGATGCCGCCGGCGGTGAGCAGCTGGCCTTCGCCGGCAATGACTTCGGTGGTGACGCCCACCACCATGCCGGGCGTCACGCCGGGCATGATGTGCGGGTTGCCGGCCTTGCCGATGCCCACAATGCGCCCGCCCTTGATGCCGATATCGGCCTTGAAAATGCCGGTGTAATCGACCACCAGCGCGTTGGTGATGACCAAATCCAGCGCATCGGCCGGGCCGATTCCTGCCGCCTGGCCCATGCCGTCGCGCAGCACCTTGCCGCCGCCGAACTTGCATTCCTCGCCGTACACGCAGTAGTCGCGTTCAACTTCAATCAGCAGGCCGGTGTCGCCGAGGCGCACCCGGTCGCCGGTGGTGGGGCCGTACATGTCGGCATACGCGCGACGGGAGATGGGGAGGGACATATTTTAACCTTTAGGTATTGTAGAATTATTACTCCTTAGGCTTGATATAAGCAGCCGCTAATCTCATTCCTGGTGGAAGATTTTCTCGGTAGTAATAAAGCACTGTATCGGTGTTATAAGAGACACTTTTAGCTGCTATTGTAACATTTGTTTTAGAATCTTCAACTTTGAAAATAAAAAGGTCAAATCCCACCTCTATCTCAAGCTGAAAGTTCATTTGATAGGCTTCTTCCTGTTCAGGAATAAAGAAAACAGGAGACGTTGTATCTGACTTCCAATACTTGAAATAGCAGGTGGCAAAAAACACGTTGTGAAACGTAATTTCTAATTCGTGATAATAAGAAAAATCAGTGCTTCCAGTAATAACCAAATCACTTCCATTGTAGGATGAAACATGAAAATCGAACCAAGCATTTTTCCTGATTAAAGCATCAATCTCTTCAACTGTTTTGCGCGTTTCATCCGTCATCACCAAGCTTATTAAAGACTGAGAACCCTTAGTTACCAAATTTCTCCAGCGCCTGCTGCTTCTTTCCAGCATCATCCAGCTTCCCATCAATGAGCCCATTGCCGCCGTACACGATGCGCTCGCCGGCCAGGGCCACCAGGCGCACGCGCTTGCGCTCGCCGGGCTCGAAGCGCACCGCCGTGCCGGCCGGGATGTTGAGGCGGAAACCGTAGGCGGCGGCGCGGTCGAAGTGCAGCGCCGCGTTGGTTTCGAAGAAGGGATAGTGCGAGCCGACCTGCACGGGCCGGTCGCCCATGTTCACGACGTCGACGTCCACCGTGGCGCGGCTTTCGTTGAGGATGATGTCGGCCGGGTGCAGCTGGTATTCGCCGGGCTGGGGGTGGCTGGCGTTGGCGGGCGCGGTGCCGGGGGCCGGGGCTTTGCTCAGGCCGGAGCCGTAGAGGGCCAGGGCGGCATCGCCGGTTTCGCGGCAGATGGGGTGGTGCACGGTCACGAGCTTGGTGCCGTCGGGGAAGGTGCCTTCGATTTGGACTTCGTGGAGCATGTCGGCCACGCCGGGCAGCACGTCGGCCAGGCCCAGCAGCTGCTTGCCCTTGTCCATGAGCACGGCCACCCGCTCGCCGTCGCGGATGAACTCCAGCAGCTGCGTGGCGATGAGGGCCAGGGCTTCGGGGTAGTTCAGGAGCAGGCCGCGGGCGTAGCGCTTCTGCGCCACGAAACCGGCTTGGTGGAGAACGAGCTTGTCGAGGTCTTTGGGGGAGAGGTGCATAAGCAGGGAGCAATAAAGAACGTCATGCAGAGCGCAGCGAAGCATCTCGCATGTGGTAGTAACTCAATCGTTCAACGATGCGAGCGAGATGCTTCGACTGCGCTCAGCATGACAGACGATTGATTTAGTAATGCACGCGAGATGCTTCGCTGCGCTCTGCATGACGTTCTTTTCGTTGTCGTTCTACCATCGCACATTCCCATAAATCATCCACCCGCCGTACCCAATGCACAGCAGCGACGACAAGGTAACGGCACTAAACTTCAACGTCCGGCTGATTTTCATGCGCTTGGTGAACGGCACGCTGCACAGCCCGGCCACGATGAACATACCCAGAATGGAGCCCACGCCGAATACCGCAAAATAGAGCACGCTCAGCCACGGGTCGCGGATTTCGCTCATGACCAGCAGTACCAGCGCGCCGCTGCCGGCCAGGCCGTGGAGCAGGCCCACGGCGTAGGCCGCGCGGGATGGGGCCACGCCGGGGCGCACCTTGGCGGCTGCGCGACGCTGGTCGAGCAGGCGGCTGATGCCCATGACGACTAGCATAAGGCCCACGGCGGCTTCGAAGTAGCCGGAAGTTAGGAGCGTGACGCGGCCCAGCAGGATAATACTGCCCACGACCACCAGCGTAGTGGTATGGCCCAGGCCCCAGTAGATGCCGTCGCGCAGGGCTTCGGCGAGGGTGTCGCGGCGGGAAATGAGGTTGCCCACGGCCAGTAAGTGGTCGGGTTCGAATGCGTGGCCCATTCCGGCTACGGAAGCAAATAAAATGGGTAACAGACCTTGCATCGACAGGGGTTATTGTCGAAATATAAGCTAATAACCGCTATTGGCCCTAAATTTTTCATGCCAATTTATAGATAAATCGAAAATCTACAAAAGCTACCTCTAACAATCAAGTATGATTTAGACCCCATCTTAGCGTACCGCTACTTTGCTAACAGCGTCCACACAAACGCACAAAAAGGGGTTAGACAAGCTAGCCGCCGTCTAACCCCTTTTTGTTCTTGCTGACACGAGTGGTTATTCCACTTAATGGTTACAGCAACCCTACACCGCTTTCGGCCATTTCCTGGCGCACCGCCTCGGGCCAGATGCTGACCTGCACCTCCCCGATGTGGGCCTTTCGCAGCAAAAACATGCTCACCCGCGACTGCCCAATGCCGCCACCGATGCTCTGCGGGAGTTGGTCGGCCAGCAGCAGGCTATGAAAATGGAGTTCCTGGCGCTCGGGGCAGCCGCGCAGTTCCAACTGGCGGGCCAGGGCCGCTTTATCCACCCGGATGCCCATGGAGGAAATTTCAAAGGAGGTTTCCAGCATGGGGTTCCAGAGCAGGATATCGCCGTTGAGGCCCTGGTGGCCGTCTTCGTTGGGAGTGCTCCAGTCGTCGTAGTCGGGGGCGCGACCGTCGTGAATTTCGCCGTGGCTCAGCTCCCCGCCGATGCCCATCAGGAAGACGGCACCGTATTCGCGGGCGGCCTCGTGCTCGCGCTGTTTGGGCGTGAGGTCTGGGTAGCGCAGCAGCAGGTCTTCGGCGTGCACGAAAGTGATGCGGGCCGGCAAAGTAGGCTCAATGCCAAACTGCTCGTGCACCAGCTGCTCAGTGGTTTTCAGGGCCTCGTATATGGTTTCCACCGTGGCTTTCAGAAACGGAATGGTGCGCTGTTCGGGCAGAATATGTTTTTCCCAGTCCCACTGGTCCACGTAGATGGAGTGGATGGGGCTATAGTCTTCGTCGGGGCGCAGGGCGCGCATGTCGGTCAGCAAGCCCTTGCCAGCGGGAATGCCCAGCTCGCGCAAGCGCAGGCGCTTCCACTTGGCCAGCGAGTGCACCACCACGGCGCGCTGCTCGGCCAGGGCCTTGATGGGGAATGCCACGGGGCGCTCAATGCCGTTCAAGTCGTCGTTGATGCCAGTGCCGTCGAGCACCACCAGCGGGGCCGATACTTTCACTAAGTGCAGCTGCCGCGCCAGCTCCTTGGCAAAAGTTTCTTTCACGAACGTAATGGCTTCTTCGGTTTCGAGCAGGTCGGCCGCGGTGGGCCAGGCGGTGGGGAGAGCATTGGTTTTCATGGGGCAAAACGTAGGGGTGAAGTTTGGAAATGTTGAATTATTAAAGTTTCAAAAGCGGGAGTTTGGGCAATAAGCGGCCACCTCCCACGCGGGGAGTTTTTTTTAAATTCCGGAATAGCGCCTCAAGGGCTGGGAAGGCCAAAAAAAAAGCCTTCCGAATTACGAAAGGCTTTTCAAAATGAAAATATGTTCTTAGATTTTTTACTTCTGAACAATAGCCTTCCTGTCTCGGAATAAATTATTATTATTCGAGTTATTCAAGAAGAAATTGTTGCTGAAAAAGGACATTACAGGGGCTTTTTGTCTTAGCTGAAGCAAGCTAGCTATAATTACTGGAAAGCGCAAGAATTAATTGTTTTGCCGATGAATTAAATCGGGCTAATTAGTTAAAAGCGAAATTTAACAATATCAAAAATATCGCACTCGCAAAGCATTCGGCCTGATTGTAAATATTCGTTTTAGGTCAACCACAATGCTGCATAAAGTCGGAACTACAGCTGGTTAATAAACTGCTTTCTACGTTCTCAAATGATGGTGCTTTTGCCATAGGCCACGTTGCTGCGGTGCAGGTAGCAGTCCATCAAATCCAGCACCCCGTAGGCAATAAATCCGCCGACCTGCTCGGTGGTGTAGGGAGTTGTGGCGTTGAGGTCGGGCGTGAGCACTTCCTCGTGCAGCGCGTGGGCCACGGCGGCGCGCACGGCGCGGGCTTCGTCGGGCAGGGCGAAGTAATCGAGCATGAGGGCGGCGGCCAAAACGGCGGCCAAAGGGTCGGCCGTGCCTCTGCCCCTGGCTTGCGGGTTGGGGCCGTGCAAGGGCTCAAACAGCGCAACGCCATCGCCCACCGAGGCGGAAGGCAACAGGCCTTGCGTGCCGGTCATCACGGCGGCCTCGCCCGTCAGCATATCGCCCACAAGGCTATCGGCCAGGATAACATCGAACTGCCGCGGATTGCGCAGAAGCTGCATCGCCGCATCTTGGGCCAGCAGGTAGCTCACAGCCACATCCGGATAGCCGCCCGCCAGTTCCTGCACCACTTCGCGCCAGCGGGACGAGGCCTCCAAGCCGTTGGGGTTATCCACGAGGGTGAGCTGGCGGCGGCGGGCCCGTGCGGCCCGAAATGCGCGACGGGCCATGCGTTCCATCACGGCAGGGTCGCTGGCGTCCTCGCCCCTGCTGCGCTCCTGCACAATGAGGATATCGGTACCGGCCACGTGGTCGGGCCGCAGCGGCGAATGCGCCAGCAACTGCGCATGCGCCGTCACGGGGCGCATGCTGCCGTAGGAGCCCAGGCTTTGGTGCAAGGCGCGCAGGGCTTGTTCGGGGTGCGTGTCGGCGGCATTATGGTCGTGCCGGGCGTCGCCGATGGGGCCGAGCAGCACGGCGTCGGCCTGATGGCAGGCATCGAGGGTTGCGGCGGGCAGCGAGCGGCCGGTTGCCTCAAGGGCTTCGGCGCCCAGCAAGTGGTATTCGAAAACGAAGTGGTGGCCAAACCGCTCGGCTACGGCCTTGAGCACGCGCACCGCCTCGCCACATACTTCCGGGCCGGTGCCATCGCCGGGCAACACAACAATTCGTTTGCTTACAACCTTATCTAGCGGATACATATCTGATATTATTGATGCGGATGGATAGCAGCCGGCTGCCGGCTGGGTAGGTAATCGGCTTCGGCAAAGCTTTGTAGCAGCGCCGCTTGCTGGTCAGCGTCAGCATTGAGGGCAAAGGCAATAATCTCCTCCCATACCGGCACACCGAGCGTTTGGGCAGACGCCTCTACCACCAGCTGCGTGTTGGGGTAATGCGTGACGCGAGCGAGCAGGCGTTGGTACACCCCGGGGCTTACCACCAAAGGCAGTAGGCCATTTTTCAAGGCATTGTGCCGAAAAGTTTCCGGAAAACTGGTGGCGATAATCACCTTGAACCCGGCGTCGTGCAGTGCGCGGGCGGCTTGTTCGCAACTCGCGCCACAACCAAAATTTTCGCCCGCGAGCAAAATCTGGCCGTGGTAGCGGGTGTCGTTCAGTACGAAGCCGTGCTTGGGTTGGCCGGTGGTTGCGTAGCGCCAATCGGCGAACAGGTGGGCCCCAAAGCCTTCCCGACCATCCGACGTCAAAAAACGAGGCGGAAGAATCTGCTCGTTGTCAATGTTCTCGATGGGCAGCGGAACCGCCGTAGAGCGCAGGGTCGGGATGGGGGCCATGGGAATTGGGGGCGTTAGGATGCAGGGCGGCTTTGGCTGACGTTTCGACACCAGTATCGGCTTCGTTTTGGCGCAGCTTGACGGTGGCGTAGCTAATCCAGTCACTGGATTTGGCTGCAGAGTAAGGCAGAATGGAGAGCTGTATCATAAATTATATTTTTCAGATAATAAAAGGGTTTTGGCGCAAGCGACACGCCGCGAGGGGCGCCAAAAACTCTATACAAGTACACGTTTCCTCGCGCCGCGGGAAAGCACTTTTTTCAACTCCTTACTATTTCCAACGGCACGCACATCACATTTAATTAGATGTTTTTCAAAGCATTATCAGATTGTCAGATACAGTCGCTAACCTGTCCTTTCGCCAGTATAACCACGCCTCCGCATGCGGCGAGCAGCCAAACGATTACTGCGATACCAAGGCTTCGACGGCTTCGGTCCCGGGCTGCGGCGCGGCTTCCGGCTCCCGGCCGCTAACCAGCGCACTGTAGCGCGCCGCCAATTGGGCCCCAAGGGTTTGCTCAAACGGGGTGCTGAAAACCAGGTCGTCCACCGAAGCCACGCCGATGACTTCGGCCGCGGTGCCCGTCATGAAAGCGCCGGTAGCGCCTTGCAGGGCCGAGGGCGTGAAGAACATTTCGGTGACAGTGATGCCTGCTTCGCGGGCCAGGTCGATGATGGTATTGCGGGTGATGCCGCGCAAAATGCTGCCCGCCGGCGCCGTAAACAGCTCGCCGTGCTTCTCCATGAAGAAATTGGCGCCGGGGCCCTCGGCCACGAAGCCGTTCATGTCCAGCAGCAACGCTTCGTCGAAGCCGCGGCTTTTGGCCTCGGAGCTGGCAATGATAGAGTTGGCGTAATGGCCCGACACTTTGGCTTCGATGGGCACGGCCCGGGGGTTGGGCCGCTCGTAGGGCGAAATGGTGAGGCGCAGGCTTTGGCTCCCTAGGTATTTGCCCCAATGCCACACGGCCAGCAGCAGGTTGCCAGCGGCGGGCGTGGTGAGCATCATGTGGGGTGCCGCAGCGAAGGCCAACGGCCGGATGTAGGCATCGGACAGGTTATTTTTGGCCAGCAGCTCGTAGCTGATGGCTGTGAGTTCCTCTACCGAGTAGTTCAGGGGCAAGCCAATGGCCTGGCAGGAATAGTGCAGGCGCTCGAAGTGCTCGCGGGCCTTGAAAATGCGGGTTCCCGCCGGGGTGTTGTACGCGCGCAGGCCCTCAAACACGGCATAGCCGTAGTGCAGGGACTGGGCATATGCCCCGCAGGTGGCCTGTTCGGCCGGCACAAATTCCCCATCTAGATAAACGAGGGTGTTGTTATCGAAATACATAAAAAAAAACGTTGATTACGAGTATAAAGGGCACGAAAAAGCCTTTCTGAGCACGGGGCTAAGAAAGGCCGGTTCCTGGCGGGCAAACACACACGGCCGCCCCAAGGCAACTTTACCGCGCCAGGGCAACGGGGTGGTGAAGCAGGCTGCGTGGTAATTTAAAGGCCGGGCGGGCCGGAACCAGCCGGGGTGTTCGTACTTAGCTTGCGCCGCGCTAGTGGCAGAGCCTGTCCCAAAACGGGGTTGACGGTTCTGAGGGCCCGGGTTTCGGTCGGCTCCTGAGCGCAATTTTAGGCGAAGGGCGCGGGGCAAAAAACGCACCTCTAAGGATGCCTACTATTTCTAAGCGCAATAATTGCCGCTGTAACTCATTCATAAAAAGCCAGTAAGGCAACAACTAATTACGATGCCAAACGAAAGCAGCGACTCCGTATTTCAGTTGATAAAGTCACTAACACGCTCCGAAAAGCGACACTTCCGCCTGTTTGCCAACCGCCAGGGTTCGACGGAGGGCCTGAAGTTCCTGCAGCTCTTCGATGCCTTCGACACGGCCGGACAGTACGACGAGGAACGGGTGCTGGCCCAGGTGCCTGCCATCAAAAAAGTGCAGCTGGCCAACCTCAAGGCCAACCTTTACCGGCAACTGCTTTCGAGCCTGCGCATGTACCACGCCGGCCAAAACCTCGATATTCAGCTGCACGAGCAGCTCGACTACGCCCGTGTGCTGTACAACCGCGGCCTCTATCAGCAAAGCCTGCGCATGCTGGAGCGGGTGAAACTAACTGCCCAGCAGGCCGGCATGGCCCATATTGCCCTGCAGGCCCTCGACTTTGAGAAGCTCATCGAGGCCCAATACATCACGCGCAGCCTGCGGGGCCGGGCCGAGCAACTCTCTGCCGAAGCCCTGACGCTGGTGGAGCACGTCAGCCAGCAACACAAATTATCGAGCCTGGCGCTGCGCATGTACGGCTTTTACCTGCAAATTGGCCACGCCCGCAACCAAGCCGATTACGACCGGCTGACCACGTTTTTTCGAGGCGCTCTGGAAAACGTGGACATGTCAAATCCCGACTTTTTTGAGGAGCTGTACTACTACCAGGCCCACGTGTGGTACCACACCATCACCCAGAATTTTGTGGCCTGCTACCGCTACGCCCAGAAGTGGGTCGATTTGTTTGAGCGCCACCCGGCCATGCGCGAGCAGCAAACCATGCTCTACCTCAAGGGCCTGCACAACCTCTTGATAGCCAGCTATAATTTGCTGTATTATAGCAAATTTATAAAGGTCCTGGATACCCTCGAAGCCTTCGCGGCTGACCCGGACCGCCGCTCTAATCCCAACATCGACGTGCTGCTGTTTCTCTACAGCTACACCAACCGGATAAACGCCTCTTTTATGCGCGGGCAATTCACCGAGGGCCTGGCCATTGTGCCGCCGCTGCTGGCCCACCTGGCGCAGTTTCAGCAGCAGCTCGACCCGCACCGCCTCATGGTGTTCTACTACAAAATTGCCAGCCTGTACTTCGGCAGCGGCGATTTCAACAAGGCCATCGAGTACCTCACCAAGATTATTCAGTTCAAGGAAAGTGCCTTGCGCGAGGACATCCAGTGTTTTGCGCGCATCCTGAACCTGATTGCGCACTACGAGGCCGGGCGTGACGAGAGCTTGGAGTACCAGGTGAAATCGGTATACCGTTTCCTGGGCAAGATGAACGACCAGCAGCAGATGCAAGTCGCCATTTTTCAATTTCTGCGCTCGCTAGGCAACATGAATCCCCAGGAATTGAAAAATGCTTTTGTAGACCTCAAAACCCAACTCACAATCATTGCCGCCAATCCCTTTGAACGGCGGCCATTTATGTACCTCGACATCATTTCCTGGCTCGAAAGCAAGATTGAGAATCGGTCGGTTGAGGAAATCATGCAGCGCAAGTTCGCGCTATTGAAGTAGGTGGTTGAGACTGTTTGAGAGGGCTCGGGTTGTGAAACCGTCATGCAGAGCGTAGTGAAGCATCTCGCTTGCCGGCAGTAATTAGTTGAAGCACGCGAGATACTGCGCTCGGCATGACGAGTGAGGAATCCGTGGTTTGACGTTGTACGCTTGACCTTTACAAAAACCTAATGTTTAAGGCATTACAGATAATTACAGAAGGCTAGAAATAGTAAAGCAGCGGGAAATATTTATTCACTGGCCGAATGCTGGCCGGTTCTTTAAATAACTGTGTGCAGTTGGCCGGTTTCACCCCGCTGCTCGCGCACGTCCCCGCTCCGCATATGACTTTCCACGCCCCGATACCATCCACCGACGCTCCGCAGGGCCTGTACCGCCCCGAATTTGAGCACGATGCCTGCGGGACCGGTTTCATCACCTACCTCAACGGCCGCAAAACCCACCAGACCATCACCGACGCGCTGACCATGCTGGAAAACATGGAGCACCGCGGCGCCTGCGGCTGCGATGCCGACTCCGGCGACGGGGCTGGCCTGCTCATCCAGATTCCGCACTGGTTCCTGCTGGAAGAGTGCGTGGCGCTGAATATCCGCCTGCCCGAGCCGGGCAGCTACGGCGTGGGCTTCGCCTATTTGCCGAAGGACGAAAAGCTGCGCGAAGCCTGCCGGGAAGTCATTAACGGCGCGGCGGCGCGGCTGGGGTTTCCGCTGCTGGGCTACCGGCCCGTGCCGGTGAACCCGACCGGCATCGGCCCCACGGCGCTGGCGGCTGAGCCTGTGATGGAGCAGGTATTCTTCGGCCGGCCAGCGGGCATCACGAATCCCGATGATTTTGAGCGCAAGCTGTACGTGCTGCGCCGCCTGATTTTCAAGACGGTGCGCGAGACGGTGACCGCTGCGATGGACGTGTTTTACTTTGCCTCGCTCTCGTGCAAAACCATTGTTTACAAGGGCCAGCTGACCACTTACCAGGTGCGCGGCTACTTCCCTGACCTGAGCGACGAGCGGGTGACGTCGGCGTTTGGGCTGGTGCATTCGCGGTTTTCCACCAACACGTTTCCGAGTTGGAAGCTGGCCCAGCCGTTCCGGTTTTTGGCGCACAATGGGGAGATTAATACGCTGCGGGGCAATCTGAACTGGTTTTATGCGGGCTTGCGCAGCTACGTGTCGCCGTACTTCTCGGCCGAGGAAATGGACATGCTGCTGCCGGTGGTCGATGCCGGGCAGTCGGACTCGGCCTGCCTCGATAACGTGGTGGAAATCCTGCTGCATTCGGGCCGCCCGCTGCCGCACGTGATGATGATGCTGGTGCCCGAAGCCTGGGACGGCAACACCCAGATGGACCCGCTCAAAAAGGCCTTCTACGAGTTCCACGCCACGTTTATGGAGCCTTGGGACGGCCCGGCGGCCCTGCTTTTCACCGATGGCAAGCTCATTGGGGCCATGCTGGACCGCAACGGCCTTCGCCCCCTGCGCTACCTCGAAACCACCGACGGCCGCGTGCTGGTGGCCTCCGAGGCCGGCGTGCTGGGCATCGACCCCGCCACCGTGGTGCAGAAAGGCCGGCTCCAGCCCGGCAAAATGCTGCTGGTGGATACCGTGGCCGGCCGCATCATCACCGATGAAGAATTGAAGGCCCAGGCCGCCGGCCGCCAGCCCTACGGCGCGTGGCTGAACGAGTACCAGATTCAGCTCGACGAGCTGCCCGAACCGCGCCAGATGTTCACGGAGCTGGCCGCCGACTCCGTTTTCAAGTACCACCAAGTGTTCGGCTACACCCGCGAGGACATCGACGTGCTCATCACCCCGATGGCGCTGGAGGCCAAGGAACCCATCGGCTCGATGGGCGTGGATGTGCCGCTGGCCGTGCTTTCCGACCAACCGCAGCACCTGAGCAGCTACTTCAAGCAGTTTTTCGCGCAGGTCACCAATCCACCCATCGACCCCATCCGGGAGCGGCTGGTGATGAGCCTGGCCACTTTTCTGGGCAACAACGGCAACATTCTGGACGAGGACAAGCACCACTGCCACTGCGTGGCGTTGCGCCAGCCCATCCTCTCCAACCTAGAGCTGGAGAAGCTGCGCAGCATCGACACCGGCATGTTCAACGCCAAGACTTTGCAAACCTATTTCCGGGCCGATGGCAAGCCCGGCGCGCTCGAAAACGGCCTCGCCCGCCTCTGCCGCTACGCCGAGGATGCGGTGAACGACGGGTTTGAAGTGCTGATTTTGTCGGACCGCGCCGTGGATTCGCTGCACGCGCCCATTCCTTCGCTGCTGGCCGTGTCGGCCGTGCATCACCACCTGATTAAACTCGGTTTCCGGGGTTCGGTGGGCTTGGTGGTGGAGGCCGGCGACGTGTGGGAAGTGCACCATTTCGCCTGCCTGCTGTCGTTTGGGGCCACGGCCATCAACCCCTACCTGGCGCTGGCCACCATCCGGACCATGCACGAGGCCGGGCAGTTCAACACCGCGTTGGACCACGCGCAGTTGAATTACAACTACATCAAAGCCGTGTGCGACGGCCTGCTGAAGATTTTCTCGAAGATGGGGATTTCGACCTTGCAGAGCTACCACGGCGCGCAGGTGTTCGAGATTCTGGGCCTGAACCAGGCCGTGGTAGATGCTTATTTCTGCGGCGCGGTCACGCGCATTAGCGGGCTGGGGCTGGATGAAATAGCCCGCGAAACGCTCTACAAGCACTTTCAGGGTTTCAAAAGCACCACGCCTGAGGAGCAGACTTTGCTGCCCGACGGCGGCCTCTACCACTGGCGGCGGCGAGGCGAGGCGCACATGTTCAACCCCGAAACCGTGCACCTGCTGCAACTGGCGACGCGCACCAACAACTACGCCACCTACCAGCGCTATGCGAAGCTGATTAATGAGCAGCCGGAGCGCATGTTCACCCTGCGCGGCCTGCTGGATTTCGCCCACCACCGCGACCCGATTGCGCTGGAGGAAGTAGAGCCGGCCGAGGGCATCATGAAGCGGTTTGCGACGGGTGCGATGTCGTTTGGCTCGATTTCGCACGAGGCGCACAGCACACTGGCCATTGCCATGAACCGCATCGGCGGCAAAAGCAACACCGGCGAGGGCGGCGAGGACCCGCTGCGCTACGAGGTCATGGAAAACGGTGATTCCATGCGCTCGGCCATCAAGCAGGTGGCGTCGGCGCGCTTCGGCGTCACGGCCCACTACCTCACCAACGCCGACGAGCTGCAAATCAAGATGGCGCAGGGCGCCAAGCCCGGCGAGGGCGGCCAGCTCCCCGGCCACAAAGTAGACGAGTGGATTGCCAAGGTGCGCCACGCCACGCCCGGCGTCGGCCTGATTTCGCCCCCGCCGCACCACGACATCTACTCCATCGAAGACCTGGCCCAGCTCATCTTTGACCTGAAAAACGCCAACCGCGCCGCCCGCATCAACGTGAAGCTGGTTTCGAAGGCAGGAGTGGGCACCATCGCGGCCGGCGTCGCCAAGGCCCACGCCGACGTCATCCTGATTGCCGGCTACGACGGCGGCACGGGCGCCTCGCCCATCAGCTCCATCAAGCACGCTGGCCTGCCCTGGGAGCTGGGCCTGGCCGAAGCCCACCAAACCCTAGTGCGCAACCAGCTCCGCAGCCGCGTGGTGCTGCAAGCCGACGGCCAGCTAAAAACCGGCCGCGACCTGGCCGTGGCCGCCCTTCTGGGGGCCGAAGAATGGGGCGTGGCCACGGCCGCACTGGTAGCAGGAGGCTGCGTGATGATGCGCAAGTGCCACCTCAACACCTGCCCCGTGGGCGTGGCCACCCAAGACCCGGAGCTGCGCAAGCTTTTCACCGGCCAGCCCGAGCACATCGTGAACCTGTTCCGTTTCCTGGCCGAGGAACTGCGCGAAATCATGGCCGAGTTGGGTTTCCGCACCATCAACGAGATGGTGGGCCGCCCCGAATTCCTGAAAGTGCGCGAGGGCATCACCCACTGGAAAGCCCGCCACCTCGACCTGGCCGACATGCTGCACCCGGCCGTGAACATCTCCGGCGGCACCCTTTACCACAGCGAGGCGCAGGACCATGGCATCAGCGGCATCCTGGACTGGCAGCTGCTCGACCACGCCCAACCGGCCCTCGATGAGCAGACGCCGGTTTTCGCCGAGTTCGAGGTGCAGAACATCGACCGCACCATTGGCACGCTGCTCTCGAATGAGATTGCCAAGCGCTACCACGCCGCCGGCCTGCCCGACAACACCATCAACTTCCGGTTCCGCGGCTCGGCGGGCCAGAGCTTTGGCGCGTTCAGCGTGCGGGGCTTGTCCTTCGCGCTCGAAGGAGAGGCCAACGACTACGTGGGCAAGGGCCTGAGCGGCGCGCAGTTGGCCATCTTCCCCTCCCCTTCCGCGCATTTCGTGCCCGAGCAGAACATCATCATCGGCAACGTGGCGCTGTATGGGGCCACCTCCGGCACGCTGTTCGTGCGCGGCCAGGCCGGCGAGCGGTTTGCCGTGCGAAACTCTGGTGCTACCGCCGTAGTCGAAGGCGTAGGCGACCACGGCTGCGAATACATGACGGGAGGCCGCGCCCTCATCCTGGGCCAGACGGGCCGCAACTTCGCGGCCGGCATGAGCGGTGGCATCGCCTGGGTCTACGACCCCGAAGGGCTATTTCCCCAAAACTGCAACCCCGAAATGGTCGAGCTTGACCCACTCGACGACGACGACGAAGACCAGATTCGGGAGCTGCTGCGGAAGCACGTGGAACTGACGGGAAGTCAAGTGGCAGCGTTTCTGTTAGGAAACTGGAATGAGGAGGCCGGGAAGTTCGTGAAGGTGTTCCCGAGCGACTATAAGAAGGTGCTGCAAAAGGCTCGGTATGCGGAGGTGGGGTGAAAGAACGTCATGCAGAGCGCAGCGAAGCATCTCGCGTGCTTCAACTAATTAATTGCTCCGAGCGAGATGCTTCGCTGCGCTCTGCATGACGTTCTTGCGCTGCTCCAAAATGCCTATTTATGTACGTCTACCTCCTCACTAATCCAAACCGCACAGTGCTTTACATCGGTGTCACCAGTAACCTGCCACGCCGGCTTGAAGAGCACAGTAATAACCTCGGTAACCACGGGAAATTCACCGGCCGCTACCAAGCCAATCTACTTGTCTACTTCGAACTTCTTCCCGACCCTACGCAGGCTATTGCCCGCGAAAAAGAGCTGAAGGGCTGGAGCCGCGCCAAGAAAGAAAAGCTCATTATCGGATTCAATCCCAAATGGGAAGCCATTGATTTGGATACTTGGACGGGCCCAGCCAATAATTTATAAACAACCATAAGCCATCATGCAGAGCGGAGCGAAGCATCTCGCGTGCAACCACTAATCCAATCGCAAGAAAAGAATTACTTCCGCACGCGAGATGCTTCGCTCCGCTCTGCATGACGTTCTAATACCACCTGACATTCCATGCCTAACCCCACCGGTTTCAAAGAATTCGCCCGCGAGTTGCCGCCCAAGGCCGCGCCGCGGGAGCGCGTGGCTCACAACCACGAATTTGTGGGCACTTACTCCGAAGGACAGCTCACCCAGCAGGCGGCCCGCTGCATGGACTGCGGCATTCCGTTCTGCCATTCGGGCTGCCCGCTGGGCAACATCATCCCCGAATTCAACGACGCCGTGCGCGAGGAGAAGTGGGAAGATGCTTACCAGATTCTTAGTGCCACCAACAACTTCCCGGAGTTCACCGGCCGCATCTGCCCCGCGCCGTGCGAGGCGGCGTGCGTGCTCAGCATTCACAGCAGCCCCGTGGCCATTGAGGAAATCGAGAAACACATCATCGAAATTGCCTTCGCGAAGGGTTACGTACAGCCCACGGCCCCGGTCCTGAAATCGGGCAAGACAGTGGCCGTGGTGGGCTCGGGTCCGGCGGGACTGGCGGCGGCGGCGCAGCTGGCCAAGGCCGGCCACACCGTTACGGTGTTCGAGCGCGACGACCGGCCCGGCGGCCTGCTCCGCTACGGCATCCCCGATTTTAAGCTGGATAAGTGGGTCATCGACCGCCGCATCGACCTGCTGAAGGAAGACGGCATCAGCTTCCGCTGCAACACCGAAATCGGCCGCGACTTGCCCTTTGCCCAGCTTACCCGCGACTTCCACGCCGTGGTGTTGGCCGGCGGGGCCAACGTGCCGCGCGACCTCGACATTCCCGGCCGGGAGCTGCCCGGCATCCACTTTGCCATGGACTACCTCACCCAGCACAACCGCCGGGTGAGCGAGCTGGAATTGACGGATGCGCCCATCTGGGTGGAGGGCGAGGACGTGGTGGTTATCGGCAGCGGCGACACGGGCTCCGACTGCGTGGGCACGGCCAACCGCCAGCGGGCGCGCTCGGTCACGCAGTTCGCCCTCATGCACCAGCCCGGTGCCGAGCGCCCCGCCCACACGCCCTGGCCGCTGGAGCCGCACATTTTCCGCAGCAGCACCTCGCACGAAGAAGGCTGCCAGCGCTACTGGGGTATCAACACCAAAGAATTTCTTGCCGATGAGCACGGTCGCCTCCGGGCCCTGCGCGTGAGCGATGTGACCTGGGAAACCGACGTCATGGGCCGCCGCATCCGCTTCGAGGAGGTGCCCGATTCCGACCGCGAAATCCCCTGCCAGCGCGTGCTGCTGGCCTTGGGCTTCACCGGCCCCCGCGTGGATGGCCTCCTGAACGAGCTTGAAATCGACCTCGACCCGCGCGGCAACGTGCTGGCCGACGACAAAACTTTCGTCACAAACCAGCCCAACGTTTTCGTGGCCGGCGACATGCGCCGCGGCCAGTCACTGGTCGTCTGGGCCATCTCGGAAGGCCGCGAAGCCGCCCGGCAAGTGGATTTGCTGCTGACGGGCAAGACCGCGCTATCAAGCAAAAATGCGGTGGGGATGTTTGCGTAACGGCTATCATTGCGAGTGGAGCATTCTGCGCATAAAAGCAGAGACGCAACGCGGCAGTCCATCCTGCAAATGCGACCAGCCAGATAATGCAACAAGCCCCGGCATTCTACAATGTCGGGGCTTATTGTTTTAACGCTGATTAACTTAATACTCTTTATTATTTGGAAAGTCCCGATGCGTTCAGCCGCTCCAGTTGCGCACGTAGTGATTTGCACCATGTATCATCGGCAGTCTGGCAAACCGCATTTTCCGTTAGGGCTTGTTTTACCAAGGTGTTCGTAGCAGCATCAGAGTAATTAAGCAGCGCGCTGGCCACCACATATTGGTCAAATGGCCTGCGAGTCGTTCGCAACTCGGCAACCAGGAGCGGCCGGAGCCACGGGAAGTTGTACCGTTTATCAAGCTGACAAAGGGCTGTAAGTTCACTCCAGCGAAATACTTGTACTCCATGCTGGGCTACCCGGCGGAAAGCGGCACTGTCTTGCTGCCAGATGGTTCGCAGCATTGTGCTGGCTACCGAGTCGGTCCCTCGTTCATAGGAGGGGCCGTAGCGGCCCTGGTCATCCGGTTTGTAGTTCAGAAAGCCTTCCGCAAACGTCTTGGCTGCTTGTCGAGGATTTCGCTGAATTAATTGAGAAACCAAGTGCAGACGACTTGTGTGATGCTGCACCCACAATTGTTCGACAACTGCCTGGAAAGCCGAGATAGGGGCTTTCTCTAAACTGTTCGCCATGTTTATGGCAGAGTTCTCATCGTGCACTTCGAATCGAACGAGGCTATCGAGCAGCTGCACGGCCCGCACATTGTTGAACGCCGCTACTGCCTCATAATATTCATATCGACTGTTTCCTTTATCAGTAAGCCGATATTTTGCAATCAGTGGCCAGAACGCAGGATGCGGGAATCGTGCCACGGCCGGAAACGCATTATGGTCGAACCGAAGCAGCAGGTTTAAGTCCGGCTCCCGCCGATAGGCTGCCAGCGCCGCTGCGTAGCCCCGATTCTGTTCCTGTTGTGGGTCCACTGAGCTGCATAATTTCCTTACATCCTCATAAGAGCCTGGATAAGCATTGTTGTCCTCCAGGCAATTTTCCAGCAGCGTATAATGGACATGTTCGCCTTCGTTGGCCAATCGCAGCGCAGTGCTATCCATTCGATGCAGTATCGAATGATAAAGCAGACTATCCGCTTGAGAAGGAAACCCTGGCTGCCGATGTGACCGCGCCGCAGCCTCGGCATTGCGTATGCGGTGGTACAGTTGTTCAGAGGCATGCAGGTAATTGACTCGGTCGGCCCCCCACGCATGGTATTGGTAACTAATGGGACGGTCTTTCCGAATCAACCAGGCAAAAATCTCATGCAGACGCGCATAATGCCGGTCGGCGAGCGCCATAGCGGCATAAAGCTGCATGGCGGGATTGTGGCGACGAGTCAGTTTTACTAGTTGCTCTACTGAGGTACTGTCGCGCAGCTTCACAAAGCCAGGAGACGGCTTGTCATAATCCTCCCGAAGAATAATGCGCCGGACTTGGGCCCGGCCACCAAGCCGAAAGGTGTATTCGGGTAGCACGTCCCACCCTTGCGCCTGCATCGGCAAGCAATACAGCACTAGCATGGCAATGAATAGTAACCGAATTACTTTCATGGACTCCGCTTAACCGGCAGACGGATTGGTTAGTACTGTGCCAAAGATAGAGCTGAAGGCTCCGGCAGTCAGTTTGGCAATCTCATTGGCCAATTTTGGTGCGAGTTACTGGACTCACCCCACACTCGCCCTCTAATATCCTACCCTATTGCCTTCTGCACCCACGGCTTCAGCCCGGGTACTTTGGCTAGGCTCACTGCGGCGTTCACCAGCCACGCCTTGTTGCTCAGAAAACGCATGAGGCGGTAGCTTTTAGCCAACTTACGGCCAATTTTTTCGGCCACCTGCGCATCGTACTGCTGTATGAATTCGGCCCCGTACTCTTGCTTTTTGAAACATGCCTCGGCTTGGCCAGCGGCTAGAATGCCGCTTTGAATGGCTGTATCGATGCCGTGGCCCTGTAGCGGGTCAATCAGCGAGGCAGCATCTCCACAAAGGATAAACCGCTCGCCGCTGATGGGCCGCACACGGCCGCCACCCAGTGGCAGCCCAAAACCCACGATGGGGCCCAACTGCCGGGCCCCGGCAAAGCGGCCGGCCAGGGCAGGGTGCGTAGCCAGCAGGCGCGTCATGGTTTCCTTCAGGTCGACTTTGTGCTGAGCCACTACTTCGGCCAGCATGCCCAGGCCCACGTTGTAGCGCCCCCCGCCCACCGGAAACAGCCAGATGTAGCCCGCCAAATAGTCGCGGGTCAGAAAAAACTCGGTGGTCCCACTTTCGGCTCCCGCAATACTCTCGAAATAGGCCCGCACGCCCACGCAGTGGTGGGCGCGGGCCAGCCGGGGCTCGGGCAGCAATTTGCGGCCCACGGCAGAATTGGCACCGTCGCAGCCGATGACCAGTTGGCAAGTGATTTCTGGGCCTAGCGTGGGTTGCAGCCGCACGTGGTCGACTTCCATCGCAAGGCTTTTCAGGGCGGTGTTTTCGAGGATGACGGTGGCTGGGGCGTGGGTACGCACCAGAGCCAGCAGGGCCGCATCGAAAGTTTCGCGGGGGCAGTTGAAACTGGGGAGCTTCCATTGCAGGTCGAGGCGGCCGCCGTTGGGGGCTACAAGGCGGGACTGCCGCACGGCGTCGAGCGGCTGGAGCTGCCAGAGGCTATCGGCAAAGGCCGGGTCGAGCTGGCGCAGGGCCTTGAGGGCGTGGCCAGGAATGGCATCGCCGCACACTTTGTCGCGGGGAAACTGGGCTTTGTCGAGCAGTGCCACGCGCAGGCCGCTCTGGCGCAGGCCCAGGGCACACGCGGCCCCGGCCGGGCCCGCGCCGATGATGGCAACGTCGTAGTCGAAGAGAGAAGTAGGAGGCACGGCTTCAAAGGTAGCGGGCCGGGCCCGGCCCCTTTCGGAAAATTGTGGCCCGCGGTGGCTAGTGGCCACCTCTCCTGCCCAAAAATGCTCCACTAGCCATGGTACATTTTTTAGAGTATTGTTGACGGAAGGTTGGGACATTTCGTTTGACATTAACGCCAAGTGGCGCAACCCGCGGGCTTGTTCGGGGGTACAAGCTCACAACCGCTGTGCTGCTTCGATGCACTTCTTACTGGTCCTTTGCATTGAGCACAACTATAACTCCCTTGATTCCGGCTGATGACGCTGCCCGCCTGCGGGTGCTTGAGCGCTATCAACTATTGGATGCCCGCAGCGAAAAGGTGTTGGACGCCGTGACTGCCGCCGCCGCGCAGTTGTTTGGGGTTTCCAACGCCATGCTGTCCATTGTGGAGGAAGACACCGTGCTAATTAAAGCGCCCTACAACCTGCCGGTGGCCATTGAACGGATTCCGCGCCAGCAAAGCCTGTGCTCGGCTACTATTTTGCAGGAAGAGACGGCGGTGTTCGAGGACCTGAACAAAGCCAGTGCTCCTGGGGTCGACATTTCTCTGGTGCAGCAGTTGGGCCTGAATTTTTATGCCGGGCACAACCTGCGCGCCCCCGATGGCCACAACATTGGCACGCTTTGCCTGTTCGACGGCCCGCCCCGGCAGTTTTCTCCCGCCGAACGCACGCTGCTGAAGACGTTGGCGGGCTTGGTCATGCGCCTGCTGGAGTTGCGCCGCACGCTGGGTGCGCACGCCGGGGCCACCGCCATGCTCTGGGACATTGTGTACAAGGCCATTGGCGAACAGTTGGCGCGGCTTACGGCCCTGGCCAACCGCGCGACCCCGGCAACGCACGGGCCCCTGACGCCCGCTGTGGCCAAAGAGGCCGGCGACATTGTCGGCACCATCGACCAGTTTGTAGCCGCTACCTTGCGCCGCACTTAATTCCGGGCCGCCAGAGGTGGCTTACTTTTGCGGCGTTTCTGTGTTCGTAGCATTATGGTTGACAACAACAAGGTGAAAACGCTGGCCCTGCTGGGGTCTACGGGTTCCATTGGCACGCAGGCGCTGGAGGTGGTGCGGCAGCAGCCGGGCCGGTTTCGGGTGGCGGTGCTTAGCGCGCATCGCCAGTGGGAATTGCTGGCCCGCCAGGCCCAGGAGTTTCGGCCCGCCGTGGTCGTCATTGGCGACGACAGTGGGTACCAACTTCTCAAAGCGGCGCTGGCGAACCAGCCCGAAACCAAAGTCCTGGCCGGCGCCGCTGCCTTGGCCGACGTGGTGACGCGTCCCGAAATCGACATTGTACTCACGGCCCTGGTGGGCTACGCCGGGCTGCTGCCCACGGTGGCGGCCATCCGGGCCGGCAAAGACATTGCCCTGGCCAACAAGGAAACCCTGGTAGTGGCCGGCGAACTGGTTACGGGTTTGGTAAAAAAACACGGCGTGCGCCTGCTACCCGTCGATTCCGAGCACTCGGCCATCTTCCAGTGCCTGGTGGGAGAAGAGGCGAATCCCATCGAGAAAATCATTCTTACGGCGTCGGGAGGTCCATTTCGCGGCCGCTCGGCCCAGCAAATGGAGCTAGTGACCAAGGCCCAGGCCCTGAAACATCCCAACTGGGACATGGGCGCCAAAATCACCATCGACTCCGCCT
This sequence comes from Hymenobacter jeongseonensis, assembly GCF_015694725.1. GTDB lineage: Bacteria > Bacteroidota > Bacteroidia > Cytophagales > Hymenobacteraceae > Hymenobacter > Hymenobacter jeongseonensis. Next base: position 268,192 of record NZ_JADQDQ010000005.1, read on the forward strand.
CCCTCATGAACAAGGGCCTGGAGGTAATCGAGGCCAAGTGGCTGTTTGGCCTCGGCAATGAGCAGGTGGACGTGGTGGTGCACCCGCAAAGCATCGTGCACTCGCTGGTGCAGTTTCAGGACGGCTCGCTGAAAGCCCAACTGGGCCTGCCCGACATGAAGCTGCCCATTCAATACGCCCTGGGCTACCCGCAGCGGCTGGCCAATACCTTCCCGCGCTTTTCTTTTCTCGACTACCCCACGCTCACCTTCGAGGCCCCCGACCGGGCCGCTTTCCCCAACCTCGAGCTGGCCTTCGGGGCCATGCGGCGGGGCGGCAACGCGCCCTGCGTGCTCAACGCCGCCAACGAAGTGGCCGTGGCCGCGTTTCTGCGCGATGAAGTGGGCTTCCGGCAGATGTCGGATTTGGTGGCCGGGTGCCTGGCACGGGTTTCGTACCTTGCAGAGCCGTTGCTGGCTGACTTAGTGGCCACCGATGCGGAAACGCGCCGCGTGGCGGAAACGCTACTGTAAAAACTTTTGTCATGCTGACGAAAGACGCATCTTATCACGGCGGCTTTTGTCAGAACTACTAATCATTGAGGCGCTAGCGTGATAAGGTTCTTCGCTACGCTCAGGATGACCGATAATTAATACCCTTCCCTTGGAAATTCTCACCATGATTGGCCAGCTGCTGCTGGCGCTCTCGCTGCTTGTTGGCTTGCACGAATTCGGCCATTTTGCCTTCGCCAAGCTCTTTAAAATTCGGGTCGATAAGTTTTACATCTTCTTCGACTTCCTGTTTCCGATGCCGAACGTGGCCAACTTCGCGCTCGTCAAGAAAAAGATTGGCGAGACGGAATACGGCATTGGCTGGTTCCCGCTCGGCGGTTACGTCCAAATTCACGGCATGATTGACGAGACGCAGGACGCCTCGATGCTGGCCGGCGAGCCCCAACCCGACGAGTTCCGCGGCAAGCCCGCCTGGCAGCGCCTGCTGGTGATGCTCGGCGGCATCATCATGAACGTCATCACCGGCATTGTAATTTTCGCGGCCATGACCTTCCACTACGGCGACGTCTTTTTGCCGGCTACGGAGGCACGCTACGGCATTTTGCCCAACGGGCTCGGCCGCGAAATCGGCTTTCAGACCGGCGACAAGATTGTAAAAATCAACGGCCGGCCCTTCACCGAATTCGACGACGTGTACAAGCCCGACGTCATCATGGGCTCCAACTCGTTCTACACCGTGGAGCGCGGCGGGCAGTTGGTCGACATCAACATCCCAAAGGACTTCCTCGACAAATTCGCCAAGCAAAGCGCCGACAGCCTGCTGGTGCGCCCCCGCGAAACCTTCGCCGTGGAGCGCGTGGTAGCCGGTGGGGCCGCCGCTAAAGCGGGCCTCAAGGCCGGCGACAAGATTACCACCGTGGGCGGGCAGCCCGTGCAGTTCTTCGACGAGCTGCAAGCCGCCCTGCTGGCCAACAAGGGCAAGAAAACCCCGGTACTTGTGGAGCGCAACGGCCAACCCATCCCCCTTGCCATTGAGGTGAGCGAGTCGGGCCGCATCGGCTTCGAGCGCAAATCAACCCTGAAACTGGGCACCCGCAGCTATTCCGTTGCCGAATCTATCCCGCAGGGCGTGAGCAAGGCTTTTGGCGTGATTGGCCTGCAGGCCCGCGCTTTTGCCAAAATGGGCCGGGGCGAAATCTCGGCCTCGGAGAGCCTGGGCGGCCCCGTGGAAATAGCCCAGCAATTCGGCGGTACCTGGGACTGGCAGCACTTCTGGGGTTTGGCCGCCGGCCTGAGCATGGTGCTGGCCTTCATGAACCTGCTGCCCATTCCGGCCCTCGACGGCGGCCACGTGGTGTTCCTGCTCTATGAAATGATTGCGCGCCGCAAGCCTTCGGATAGAATCATGGAAGGCGCCCAACGCGTTGGCACGGTTCTTATTCTGGCCCTGATGGCTTACGTCATGATATTTAAGCAGGTAATGAAGTTGTTTTAAGCAGCTTCTTGCCGCTTCTCACAGCTCCTCTCTATGAACGTGCGGTTCCCGATGCGCTTCCTCACGGCCCTGGCCGCTCTCACCCTGTTGGCCACCTCGGCGTGGGCGTTGCACGCCTACCATTCCAGTTTGATGGAGCTGCGCTACAACGCCGGCAAAAAGCAGTTGGAGGTAGCGGTCAAGGTGTTTACCGACGACTTTGAGAAGGCACTTTCACAGGGCCAACCCGCCCCGGTGAACCTGAGCGAACCGGGCCCGCGCCCCCTGGCCCTCACTACTGCCTACCTGCAGCGCACCCTCAAATTTAGCACCGCCGCGGGCGCTCTGCTCCCACTCCAGGTGCTGGGATTGCAGCAGGAAAAGGATGGCTACTGGCTCTATTGCAAAGTGATGCTACCGGGTCCGGTAGGCGGCGTGCAATTGCGCCAAGCCATGCTGCTCGACGTATTTGGCGACCAGATGAACATTGTAAACGTCGAGGCCGGCGATAAAAAGCAGAGTGTGCTGTTCCGCGCCGGCCACGAACAAGAGTTGCTGACCTGGTAACGCCGGAGGCGCTCCGCGCTACTGCGCGCACCAGAGAGGTATTAAGACAGAACCAAGAAACGCCTGAAGCAAGAGCAGCTTCAGGCGTTTTTGGGTTTAATGATTACGCCGAGCCGCTTCTACGGCGCCACGGCCCGACGCAGAAACTGGCAAAACGGCACCATGGCCCGGAACACCTCCGGCACAAGCGCCCGAAAATCGGCGTGGTTCAGCACCTCTTCATCCGGCATTTGGTGGGCTGCGGTGAAGGATTTGTGCTTGAGCAGTTCGATTTCGGGGTGGTCGACAGAGTAGGCGGCGGGTGATTTCTTCAGCTTATCGCCGCTCATGCCGCCGAAGTAGCGCTGGAAATCGGGCGCGGCCAGCAGGGCTTTGAGTTCGTCGGCGTTGTAATCGATTTCCTGACGGATGGCGGCTAGCTGCGTTTTATCGGGCACGTAGAGCCCGCCGCCGATGAGCGTGCTGCCGTTGGGGCCCACCTGGACGTAATAGCCCGGCGTTTCAATATCCTTGCCGCTGGCGGTGAAGTAGGCCGAAAAATGCGTCTTGTACGGGTCCTTGTTGTTGCTGAAGCGCACGTCGCGGTAGATGCGGAAGATGCTTTTGCGGCCTTGCGGACCAGCGATGGCCGGGTCGAGCTTCCCCAATTCCTGAAACCAGAATTCGGCGTCCTCTTCAAATTGCTTTCGCAACTGGTCGTAGGTAGGTTTGCGCTCCTGGAACCAGGGCCGGTCGTTGTGCTTGGCCAGGCCCGTGAGGAAAGTGAAGAGGGGTTTGAGCTGCATGGGGTGATTTCAGGAAGGGCACATCCGCCGTCCTAATCAGGAAGGGGACGGTCGAACCAAAGGCTCGGGCACGGGTAATTGGAAGGTTGCAAGTGCTGAATAATGGACCCATCACTCGCTGCTGCAAAACACCGAACTATTTTCTAAATAGCCGGAGCTGTTTATTGTTCAGCAGCTGGCGCAGAAGGTCCTGCTTCATAAACCACCCCGCTGAATAGATGAATAGCAAAACCAGTAGCGCACAAAATAGAAACACCTGAATGCCGTTGTAGGGCCATTCACCTTTTCTTGGTTGTGGTTATGTTGCGTCGGTTGTCGTGCTGCCTGTTGGTGCTCTTGTCCATTACGCAGCTGCTGGCGCAGTCCTGCACCACGCCCACCGAAGAGGCCGCGGGCACCGGCAATCTGGCGGGCACGGCTCAGGCGGATTTTTGGCGGCAGCAGCTGCGGTTTCCACGGGTGCGGGTGGCGTACGAGGCCGTCGGGCCAGGTGTGGCCAACCTGCTGCGCACCCATTACCTCGACGCCCGGCGCCTGGAAATCATGGTGCGCGTCATCAAAACCAACCGGGAGCTGGAGGTGTGGGCCCGCAACCAGAACAGAGGGCCGTTCGAGCTACTACAGACTTATCCGCTGGCGGCGACCTCCGGCAAGCTGGGGCCCAAACGCCGCGCCGGCGACCGCCAAGTGCCGGAAGGCTTCTACGAAATCGACCGCTTTAATCCAAAGAGCGACTACCACCTTTCGCTGGGCCTGAACTACCCCAACGCCGCCGACCGGGCGCTGGGCGAACCCCAGCCCGGCGGCGACATTTTCATCCACGGCGGGGAGGTCACCATTGGCTGCCTGCCCATCACCGACGCCGGCATCGAGGAAGTATACCTGCTGGCGGTGGCGGCGCGGGCGGCGGGGCAGGCGGCTATTCCGGTGCACATCTTCCCGTTTCCCATCACCGAAAAAGAGCTATCCAAACGCCCAAATAGCCCACATGTCGCCTTTTGGCGGGGGTTGATGTCGGGCTACGCGCACTTTGAAAAACACCACGACGTGCAGGCGGCGCCCGCGCGGCTTGTGGCAAGCGAATAGCGCATGATGAGCCGTAGTACCCGGCCCGCCCGTGGTTAACTTGCCGCCGTGCCGCGTTTCCTCCTGCTTTTCCTGGTCCTGATTGCCTTGTTCAACCTGAGCCGGGTGCTGCGCGAACCCCGCCCCGATGCCGACCGAGCCATGGATTTCCGAACCTGCTACGTGGGCCAGGCCGTGCTGCGGGCCGGCCAAAACCCCTACGACGACGCTACGCTGAAACGCGGCTGGCAGCGCATCGTGCAGCAGGAAAACCTAACCAGCCGCACCCAGCCCGGCCTGCCCAACCTGCCGTTTCTGTACCCGCCGTGGGCAGCGGCCTTGTTTGGTGGTACCGTGGGGCAACTGCCGTATGCCTTGGCGTGGCCGCTGTGGGGCGCGCTGGCACTCCTGAGCCTAATGTTGCTGGGCTGGCTGTGGCCGAAAATTTTGCAATCCGAATCGGGGAAACAGATGCAGTGGTGGCACTTCCTGCTGGCTGCCCTGGCCCTGAAAGGCACTGTTCCGGCGTTGCTCACGGGGCAACCCACTTTTGCGGCGCTGGCGCTAGGCGTGGGTGCGCTGGCCGTGGGCCACAGGACGGCCTGCCGGTACTTGCCACGGCTGAGCAGCGCCACGGAGACGCATGATTCTACTGGTATAGTTTTCCAAAATCCATCTATCAACCCATCGGCGTGGCCGGCTGTCCTGGCCGGTGTATTGCTGGGATTCGCCGCTTTCAAGGTGACACTGCTCTTGCCTTTTGCCGCGTGGTTTATGTGGAAAAAGCAGTGGTTGCCACTGGTTGTAGCAGCCGGCATAGTAGCGCTGCTGAGCGTCGTGGCGTGGCATTGGGCCGGTACGCCGGCCGAATTGTTGCCCACTTACCAGCACTTGGTGGGGCAGGTGCGCGCCCAATCATTCGACCCCGCTGACCCCGACTATCCCCTTACCCAAGGCATGACGCTGCGGGTGGAGTTGGGCAATGTGCTGGAATGGCTGCGGCCGGGCAGCAGTGCCTGGCATCCGGTGCTGCACGGGGCGCTGTGGCTGGCCGCCGGGCTGCGGCTACTCTGGCTGCGGCAGCGCAGTGCCCCACTAGCCGATTGGTATCTGTTTCTGGTACTCAGCACGCTCACTTTGCTCACCACGTATCACCTGTACTACGATGCCGTGCTGTTGCTGGCGCTGCTGGCATTTGCCCCTACGCTTTCCAAGCCGCTGCGATGGCTGCTGCTGGTACTGGTGCTGCCCCTGCTGCTGCCTCTTAACGGCCTAGCTTTGGCACTGGGCAACCCAGTGGCGCTGCATTTTGTGTATTTCCTGGTGCCGTTGGGGCTGCTGGGGGTTTTGGTATTGTTGCTGACAAGGCCGGTGCGGACCTTCCCGAATAAGTAAGCCCAACGCGGCCGGTCCCGGGCTGATGAGTTCCGGCAAAGCGCAAACACGACTCGGCACGGTTTTTTCGTTTAGCCCGATTATACGCTGCTTCTTTCTCTTATGAAACGCCTCTTTCTCGCTTTTCTTCCTTTACTGTTGGCCTTCACGGCCCGCGCCCAGCGGCCCACCGACATCTGGTATTTCGGCCAGCAAGCCGGCCTGACCTTCGCGGAAGGCAACGCGCCCAAGCCGCTCAACAACGGCAAAATGACCACCTACGAGGGCTGCGCCGTGGCCACCACGGCCAAAGGCGAGCTGCTGTTCTACACCAACGGCGAAACCGTGTGGAACCGCAAGCACCAGCCCATGCCCAACGGCCGCAAGCTCATGGGCAGCGGCAGCAGCACCCAATCGGCCCTCATCGTGCCCGACCCGGGCGCGGGCAATGTGTTCTACATCTTCACGGTGGCGCCGCAGGGCACGCCCAACGGCCTGCGCTATTCCATCGTGGACATGACCCGCGACGACGGCTTCGGCGACTTGCCCCGCGTGAACCTGCTGCTCATTCAGCCCGTGGCTGAGAAGCTGGCCGCCGTGCGCCACACCAACGGCCGCGATACCTGGGTGGTGGCCCACCGCTGGAATTCCAACGCCTTCGTGTCCTACCTCGTCACGCCCGATGGCGTGAGCGGCAAACCCATCATGAGCAACGTGGGCAGCATGAACGCCGGGCCCGGCCGCAACGCCATCGGCGCCCTGAAGTTCTCGCCCGACGGCCGCTGCTTGGCCGCGGCGCTCTGGCGCGAAACCAACAAGTTTGAAGTCTATGATTTTGACCGCAACACCGGCAAGGTGAGCAACCCGAGCAGCTTCGGGCCCTACGCCGAAGCGTATGGCGTGGAGTTCTCACCCGATGGCAGCAAGCTCTACGGCACCTGCAATGGCGTGGGCGGCGGCCAAACCGAAATCTGGCAGTTCGACCTCAAAACCAAAGACAAAACGCTGGTTGGGAAATCGGCCAACCGCAAAATCGGCGCCCTGCAGCGCGGGCCAGATGGCCGCATCTACGTGGCCCGCGAAGACAACCCGAACCTGGGCGTTATTCAGAACCCCAACGCGCTGGGCAAGGAATGCCAATACGTGGACGAAGGGTTGAAACTAGCCGGCCGGCGCAGCAAACTGGGCCTGCCAGCCTTTGTGGTGGTGCCGTAAGTAGCCCCTTACGTTATTCCTTCCGGCCAATATTGAAGCGCAGAAAGCCCAGCGCCAACGAGTAGTGAGGAGACTTTTCGCTTAAGTACCCGAGAACATCGCGCGAGCTTACCCCCGCCTCCCAAATGGGCGTGACTAGCGTGACACCCAGCGGGAAGTTGGCCCCGTAGCCCGCGCCGCCGCTCACGCCGCTGCTCAAACGCAGCCAGCGCACGGGCTTGTAATCAACCCCCAGCCCCATAAAAGGCGAAGTCAAGTTACCGGAAACCTTATTAAGGGGCGCGGTGAAGTCAATCCCGGCCTCGAACAGGCTGCTGATGCGCACGCCCACGCCCACGCGCAGCTTGCCTGGCAAATCGGCTTTGCGCTTCTGCTGGGCGTCGTAGTCGAACAGGTTGGTTTCGTTGGTGTCAAACTGGTCGACTACTTCTTTCAGTACGTCGTAGCTGTCGATGCCCGTAGCAGTAGTAGCCTTCAGTTCTTGGTCGGCCGCCGTCACCACGTTGCCCTTCCAGGTCATGGAGCCGAGGTCGGTGACGGAAACACCGAAGCGCATGAACTTGCCCACTTCGGCCGCCAGGCCCAGGTCGTAGCCGTGGCCGCGGCCCACCGGGTTCAGCCCCGAACCGGTTTCGTAGTTGAAGTTGGGGCTGCTGGTTAAGGAGCCGTAATTGATGCCGAAGATGGGCGAGAGGGCCGAGTAAGCATCCAATTTCCCGTCTTCCGCCCGGATATCGGCAATACCGATGCCCTGAATGTAGCGGTAGCCCGCGCCGGCCGTGAGCTTAACGCCGGGCTTGTCCACCACCAGCATGCCGTAGGAAATGTTGTACTCGCTGGTCCAAGCCAATTGAATAGCCGTGCCGTCCAGAAACTCGGACAAGAGCGGGGGCGGTAGCGCGGCCGTGCCCGTGGTGGGGTAATACGGCTGGATGCTGGCGGCATTCTTGCCGTTCACAATCACATCGGCCGCGTTGCGGTTCATGGCCAGGTGGGCACTCATGCGCTGGCGGTTGCTGAAGGCCAGCCCGCCCAGGCCATAGGGCAACGCCACGGAAACGCCGAGGCTGGTGGCGTCGAGGTTAAAATTAAAGGCATTATCCCCCGAAAAGCCGTCCACCAGTTCCGCCCTTTCGGCCGGGCCCACCGATTGGGTACGCTCGAAAATGATGCGCTCAAACAAGGTCTTGCTCAGTGAGCGCGACCCCACGCCCAGGCCCAGCTCGCCGATGGTGAAGGAAACGGTGGACTCGCCCTCGCGGCCCAGATTGGCGGGGTTAACGCCGATGGCCTGATAGCCGGGCGCAAAGGTGTTGATGACGCCGCCCCGGCCAGTAGCCGAAAAATTACTAGGCTCGATTTGGGCCCACACGGCAGCGGGCAGGGCCAGCAAAGCGGCCAGGGGCAAGAGGCGAAGTGGGTTCATAGGGCGCGGGAAGTCGGCATACGCTTTGGCGAGGCCTTCCTACCGGTTAGCTTGCCGTATTGAATGCGTAAAATAAGCCGCCGCCGTGCAATTCGGCGCTTAGCGTGTTGCTTTGCCAGCGGGCCGATGCCGCCCGTTCTAATCTATGCCTCCCAAACGACTTTCTGCCGCCGAGTACACCGCCGGCCTTCTGGCCGGCAACCGCACGGTGCTGGGCCGCGCCATCACACTGGTCGAAAGCACCCTGCCCGCCGACCAAGCCCTGGCGCAGGGAGTGCTACAGGCCGCGCTGCCCCACACGGGCCGCAGCCTGCGGGTGGGCATCACGGGCGTGCCGGGCGTGGGCAAAAGCACGTTCATTGAGGCGCTGGGCCGGTATTTAGTTGAAACGTTGGGCAAGAAACTGGCCGTGCTGGCCGTGGACCCCAGCAGCCAGCGCGGCGGCGGCAGCATTCTGGGCGATAAAACGCGGATGCCCTGGCTCTCGGCCCACCCGGCGGCGTTCATCCGCCCCTCCCCCGCCGGCGGCAGCCTGGGCGGCGTGGCGCGGGCCACGCGCGAAGCTCTGCTCTTGTGCGAAGCAGCCGGCCACGACGTCATTTTTGTGGAAACCGTGGGCGTGGGCCAGTCCGAAACCACGGTGCACGGCATGGTCGATTTTTTCCTGCTGCTGCTGCTGGCCGGGGCCGGCGACGAGCTCCAGGGCCTCAAACGCGGCATCATGGAAATGGCCGATGCCCTGTGCATCACCAAGGCCGACCACGGCAACGAGCAGGCCGCCCGCCGCGCCCGCGTCGACTACCAGAGCGCACTGCACCTGTTTCCGCCGTCGCCGTCGGGCCAGGTGCAGCCGGTGCTGCTCACGTCGGCAGTGAGCGGAACCGGCTTAACAGAAGTGTGGGAGGTAATTGAACACTATGCCGCGGCTACGCAGGCAAGCGGTTATTTCCAGCAGCGGCGGCAGCAGCAGCAGTTGCAATGGCTGCACCAGAGCATCGTGCAAGAGCTGGAAACCCGGTTTTATGCCGATGCGGCCGTGCGCCTCCGCCTACCTGCCGTGCAACAAGCCGTGGCCGCCGGAAGGCTGACACCCTTCGCAGCGGCCACGGAATTGCTGGGCTTGCCCGCCGGCGCTACAAGGCCGCAGTAGCCAGCCCGCTTTCCACGCGGCGCGTCATGGTTTCGCGCACGGCAATGGTGGTGGCGCCGGGCGTTGGGGCCGCTACCTGCACTTCGTAGCGGTAGCGGTTGGGGCCCACGTGCAGCACAACGGCGTAGCGCCCAACGGGCAGGTCATTGAATTTGAGCAAGGTGCCGTAAGCCGGTTCCTTGTGGATTTCGTTGAGTATCCAGCTGCCGTTGTCCAGCTTAATTACCCGCAGCGTGGCCGCCTTGTTGGTCGCATTGTTGATGCGGACCCGCAGACTTTGGGCGTCGGGCTGCGTCACTTGCACCGGCTGGTTGCTCTCGGCGTGGGCAGAACTGGCCATGCCGAGGGCAACCAGCCCCAACAGGCCGAAGAGCACCGGCCGGCCGGCCTTGGCAGCGCCTAAAGCGCGGTGTGTGGTAGATTTTACGTTAGCAAAGGACTGGGCAACGGGACGGATGAAGGAAGTTTTCATGACAATCAGAAAAAAGGGATGGTGAAGGATGGGAAACATACCCCTGGCTAGGCCGGCGCAAGGCAAATGCTCGTGTCCGGTTTCGAGCATCTGCCACCCAGGGGCATCAGGGTAAATTCCAACGTTATGCCAATTTTACAACCAATTGCATTTCAAATCATTACCCGATAACTTGGTATAACTTTTCTTTATAAATGTGTTCGCGGCCGGGCACTTGTTCGATTATGAACACCTGCTGGCGCGGGCCCTCCACAATGCCGGCAAGACACTTCACCAAAAGTGACACTGCAAACCGCTCGAAAGCAAAGAAGCCCGCGACCAAAAAGGCCACGGGCATCCAAAATATCGGTCACGAAAACTCCTATAGTCCCTGTTCGCTAGCTGCGGCGAGGGCGCAGGGTAAGGTAGTCGAGGTAGTAAAGCACCTTCACCGACACGGAGTTGTTGTGCGGCGTGTTGATGGTGCTGTTGAAGTTATCGAAGTACTGCGGTGTGGCCCGCTCGGCGAATAACTCGTCGGCGCTGGCGTTCTTCCACACCACGCTCACCTGCGAGCCGGGCGCAAACCACCACGAGTACACCGCGTCCACGTTGAAGGCGTTGTACGTGTTGTCGCGGTTGCGTCCGTAGTCCACGGCCGTTTCCACGCCATCGGGGCGCAGGCGAGAGAAGTCGCGGTAATGCACATTGCTCACGTAGTGCCGCGCACGGATATTGAACGACATGCGGTTGGTGAACGTGTAAGTGGCCGTGGCCGTGTTGGTGACGGTGGTGACGTGGCGGCGGCCCAGCAGCACGTCGCCGTTGCGGCCTCCAAAGCTGGTTTGGAGGGCGGCGTCTTCGGCAATGCGTTCGTTGAGGCCGCCCGCGTACCCAATCTGGTTTCGGCGCCACTCGTAGTCAACCCGGTAGATGAAGCTGAGGTGGTTGCTGGCCCGGTAGCGCGGGCTCAGGCTCAGGGCTAAGGTTTTGCGGTCGGTGCGGTCGCCGTCGGCGGCAAAAAAGCGCGCGCCGTACCGGACATCGTACGCAAATTTCTTGCGGTAATCAGAGGACAAAAAGCCGTTCAGGGCAAAATTGGTGGGTTTGCGCACGAAATAACGGCCGATGGGCGAGCGGCGCGGGTCGAAATAGTCGCGGGTCACCGGCGCGGCATCCAGGTCGAGGCCGGTGGTGAGGAAGTTTTTGGTGAAGGTGGTATTTCCGCCCAAATACAAGACGGTACTCTGGTAGGAAAAGGGCTTTTGCAGCCGCGAATACTCCACGCTGCCGTAGGTCCGCAGGTTGTTTACCTTCCAGAAAGGCTTGTAGATGTTATAGTTCGCATTGAGCGACTGCGTCACGTTGTTGTTGCTGAACAGAATGCCCAAGTCGTTGGGGTTGTAAGTATTCGACTCGATACCGTGGTCGACGCTCCACGTGAAGTTGCCGCTGATTTTACCAAAATTCAGGTAGTACTTATAGCCGTCCTGGTCGGTAATTTTCTGGTCCGAATTGAAGTTTGTGCCGCGGCGGTTCGAATAGACCACCTGGCCGTTGATGGCATACGCGTTGGCTTTGTTGGCGAAGCGGAACAGGCCGCCGGTGACGTTGGCGTCGTAGGTGCTGCCGGCCCGCGTGACGTTGGTGTTGATGAGGCTCACGAAGGAGTTATTCTTCAAACTCTGGTCGAGCACCACGATGCTGTAGTTGGCAAAGGGCTGGGTGAGCACGTCGCGGCGCACGCCGCTGGTGCTGTCCTGCACCGTGGCGTAGACGTCGTTGCTCAGCGCGTTGAACACGCCCACGCCCAGGCCCTTGCTCGTGCGCCCCGAGACCTTGGTGGCGTTGAGCAGGCGCGTCACGCCCGGGTTCTCCACCACGAACTCGCCCCCGCGCCGGCTGCCGTCGGCCTGGCGCTCGCCCCGGCGCAGCTGCCCGGTCACTTGCCCGAAGCCGATGGGCGTGGCCCCGACCCGGCGCGAGTAGAACAGCCCGCCCTTGTTGAACAGCTCCGTGCCTTCGGTGAAGAACTGCCGGTTTTCGGTGAACTGGACCTCGAAGGGCGAGAGGTTGAGCACCTGGTTGTCGCTCTGCACCTGGCCGAAGTCGGGCACGAGCGTGGCGTCGAGCGTGAAGCTTTCGTTGATGCCCCACTTCACGTCGGCCCCGCCGTTGAAGCTCGTGCTCGTGTTTTTCTTGCCCTGCTCGTTGAAGGGAAAGTGGTTGACGTAGCTCGACACGTAGGGCGTGAGCGAAAGGCGCAACGGCGGCTTGAGGTCGCGCAGGCCCGTGAGCTCGCCCCACTGGTTCACAAAACCCGACACCTGGGGCTTCACCTCGTTCCAGAAAAACTTCTGGCGGGTGCTGCGCCGCTGCCGGCCAAAATTCAGCCCCCACACTTGCTCATCGGCTTTACTGAAGCGAATGGCCGAGAAGGGAATGCGCATTTCGGCCACCCAATCGGTGCCCTGCAAGGTGGTGCGCGAGTCCCACACGGCGTTCCAGTTGCCGTCTTCGCCGGTGGCGGGCGAGTTGCGCAGGTCTACTTGCACCCCGCCCGGCGTCAAGAGGAATTCGTAGCCGTTTAGGTGGTCGTTGTAGGTATCGATGAACACGCCAAACCAGTCGGAATTACCAATGTTGTCGCGGGCGCTGAGCTCGCGCAGGATGGAATCCTGCGACACATCGTGCATGATGGCGCCCACGTAAATCGCGGCGTCATCGTAGAGAATGCGCACCTCGGTGGGGTATTTTTCGGGGCGGCCCGGCGTGGGTTCCAGCTCGTAAAACTGCGAGGCAATGGGCGCAGTCTGCCATACGGCTTCGTCGAGCATGCCATCGAGCTTGAGAGGCGTGTTGATGCGCACGGCCTGGAGCTGGCGCTTGGGAGCCGGCTTGGCGGCGTCGGTGGCAGCCGAAATGGGCGCCGGCACCTGTTGGCCGTGGGCCATGTTCGCAAAAATCCCTAACCAACAAACCAGTAAAAAACAACGCATATACCTACTTCAGAACACTAAATATTGGGTAAGCCCATAGATGAGGCAAAGGTCCGAAAGTTGCTTGCTACAGCCTAATGCTTCGGGTTAATTTCGATGGGCTGAAAACAGAAAGGCCGGCATTCTTTGGGAATGCCGGCCTTTGCAGGGCTTCGGGGTATTAATCGTCGAAGGAAACCGATAGGTTGTGTACCTGGCCGGACCGGTCGTGGCCCACCAGCTTGCGGTACTTCGCGGCCAATTCATCCGACTGGCGCTTGCCGTTTACGGTCAGTCCGGCGTCATTGAGCTGCATCTGAAAGCTCCTGTCGGTTTGGCCAATCAGGCCGTCTTTGCGCAATTCGTCGCTCAGCTGCTTGGTATCCACGCTAGGAGCCTTGGGAGGCCGGGGGGGCGCCGGCGCCTGGAAAGCAGCCGGGGCCGGGGGCGCCATAGGAGCGGCCGGGCCATTAAAACCGGCGCCGGAACGTGGGGCCCGAGGGGCGCGCGGCGGCGCCGGAGGCGTGGGCGCCGTTCCATCGTTTGCGTCGCCGTTGCGGCTCAGCGTCATCGTGCTGTTGGGGCCCATTTTGCGGCCGGAAGTGGTTTCGTACAGCTTCAGGTATTTCTCCAGCACTTTTTTGGGCTGCTCCTTGCCGTTCACCACCAAGCTTTTGGCCGTGAGCTTGAACTGGAAATTATTCCGGTCTTTAATCAAGCCGTCTTTTTGCAGTTCTGCAATCATGGCCTCTTCGTTGCTGCGGCTGCGCTCGCTGCGGGCGCGGTCCAGGTCCCGCAGTTCGCGCTGCGATTCCCGAATTCGCTCCTGCAATTCCTCGCGGCGCTGCTCGCGCACCACCACTTCCTGGCGGTCCTGCTGGCCGCCTTCCTGCCGCATGCGCAGCGCTTCCAGCAATTCTTCTTGATTGCCCAGGTCCACGTTCAAGTTCTCAAATTCACTGCCATTGAGGCGCAGCAAGCGAGGCGAAGAGGCATTGCGCTCCGTGGCTTTCAGTTGGGCCCGCACTTCGGCTAGGCGCTTGGTGAGGCGCGTGCGCTGCTCAGTGCTCAGGTTTTTCACGGCACTGGCTTCGCGCAGGGCGCTTTCGGCCGTGCGCAGGGCTTCGCGCTGGGCGCCGAGGTTGCCATTCAAGTTCTGGTTGAGGCGGGGTGTAAGCACCCGGAAGTTGCCATTCAATCGGTTCAGCTGCTCAACATTCAGCCGCTCAACCTTCGGCAACACATCCCGGTAAATGATGGCGCCCTGCCCCTGGCCTGGCTCCAGTGTCCGGTACTCGACAGTGCCCGGTGCCCGGCGCTCAAACTGCGCCGCGCCGCCATTTCCGCGGAAAATATAGCTGCCCACCTCTGGCGAGCCTTGCGGGGCCAGTCGAATTACTTCGAATTGTTGGTTCTTCTCTTTTTTGCCGCCTTTGTCCTTTATTTTCAGCTTGCGCTTGCCAGAGCCCGTTTCGGTTTCGACGCGCTGGCCGTTCACCACCAAGTCGGTCAGGCGCCCCTTTTTGTCCTTGGTAATGACCACGGTGCCGGGGTTGCGCTCAAAAGAATTGCTCCGAAGCGGCGCCACGCCCGGGGCATTCCGGATAATAACCCGGCGGTTATCGCGCACGCGGCCTGGCCGGCGGCGAATGGTGCGGTTGCGCAAGGAGGTGTCTTGCTCCAGTACCAGCCGGTTGGCTCCAAACTCATCTTTTACCACCACCAAGTGGTGGCCGTCTTCTTCCCATGCGAAGGCGTTGGACTGTAAACTCCCCGCATTGCTACTGCCCGGCAACACCTTCACAAATTTGAGGGTATCGCCTGCTCCAACGGCCTTTGGCGCCGTCTGAGCTGAACCGGCCTGCCAATCGAAAGCTGCCGGCTTGGCGGGCTCGGTCAAAGGGCCGGCGAAGGCCACACTGCTACCGAGCAAGCCCAAGCCGCCGAGCACCAGAGCACCGGCCATCAGGCCTTCGGCGAGGGTGGGCGCGGCCGGGCGGCGCTGCACCAGGCGGCGCACGCGGCTTAGCAAGGCGCCACGGCCGCCCATGGCCGCCAAGGCCAAGCGCGGGTTGGCAGGCACCACGGCGCTTTGGCTCCACTCGGCCAGGGCCGTGAGGGCGCGGGCCAGCCGCAGCGAGTCGCCGCCACACAGGGCTGTGGCAGCGTCATCGCAGCAATTTTCGCGCTCGGTGCGCACGCAGTTGGCCAAAAACCAGACGGCTGGGTGGTAAAAGAAAAGGACTTCGGCTGCGGTTTGCAGCAAATTCACCAAGTAATCGCGGCGCATCACGTGAGCGATTTCGTGGGCTAGGATGGCCTCCAGACTGGCTGGCGGCAAGCCCGCCACTACGCCTAAGGGCAGCAAAATCACGGGCCGCAAATGCCCCACCACCAGCGGCACCTGCACCAGTGCCGATTCCAGCAGGGCCACCGGCCGGCGCACGCCGCTGCGTTCGGCCAAAGCCGTGAGCCGGGCCTGCCACACCGCCCCCAGGGGACGCACGCGGTGGTGCCGCAGCCGCTGCACGTAGAGCAGGCCGCCCACCATGCGCAGGCTCATGGCCAGCAGGCCCAGCAGCCACGCCACCACAAACAGCGGCAGGTGGTTGTCGAAATAGCGTAGGCTCGCGGTTAGCCACGCCGCTCTAGGACGCGCGGGGCTGCTTGAAGCCGACGTTGCGGCAACAGCCGGAGACGCCAGTGCTTCCGGCAGGCTAGTTGCTGAAGCCGCACCGTTGGCGCTGGTAGAGAACGGAGTTTCCACTTCCGCCGCAGCCAAGCGAATCGGGCGGGCTTTGGCAGCGGGCCGGTTCTTCTGTTTCGGTGGAGAAACCATATTGGATTTCACCGCCGGGGCGCTCAGCAATACATTCTTCTGCGCGCCCGAATTAAAATAAATCCCAAACGTGATGCCTGCCAGCGCCACCACCGCGCCCAGCGCCCCAGCCGACGCAATGTAGCGCACCTCGGCGCGCTGCCGGCGCAGCAGGAGCATCCCGCCCGCCAGCACGCCCGCCACCAAGGCGCCTTGCCACAGCGAGTGCAGCAATGTCCAACCCAAAGCCCGCATCAGCGCGGGCGAAACGAAATTCTCAAGCGCGTTCATCGTCGTCGGGATTAGAGGTGGAGTTTTGAATTTCAATGTCGTTGAGCAAGCGGCGGATTTGCGCCAGCTCATCGGCGGAGGTCTGGCGGCTGCCTAGGGCCTGCATCACCAGCTTCATGGCCGAGCCGCCGAAGGTGGCGTCCACGAACTTATCGAGCAGCAAGCCCTGAGTTTCTTGCTCGCGCACGGCGGCCCGGTACACGTGACTGCGGTCGGCATCGTCGCGCCGCACCAAGCCCTTCTCCAGCATCAGCTGCAGCATTTTGAGGGTGGTGGTGTAGCCTACCTCGGCTTGCCGCCGGTGGCTCAGGTTGTCGTTGATGGCCCGAACGGTGGCCGGTCCGTGCTGCCAGAGCACGTTTAGGATTTCCAATTCAGCATCCGTAGGTTTGGGAGGTGCTTTGCTCATGCTGGTAAAACGTGAGGTTGCTACGAATTATTTCGTAGGATAAAGCAAAGATGTTACGAAACAGTTCGTAGTTGCAACACTCACGTACGAAATAATTCGTAGCAATACCCGCTACAGGAGTAATAAATTGACAAACAATCAATTATCCCCTCAATAAAATTTAACCTCGGTGGGTTGGCGCTGCGGCTTTAAGCAGCCGGCTCTTGTTTGCGCTTCCGCACCAAGGTGACCCGGGCCCGGTGGCAGATGCCGCCCAGCGGCGGGTTGAACTTGCTCACGCTGACCCGCACCTTGCGCACGTGGGGCAGTTCGGCTATGATGCGGTCGAGCACGCGGTGAGCAACGTGTTCCAACAGCCGAGCGGGGGCCCGCATTTCTTCGGCCACCATTCGGTACAGCACCTCGTAGTTTACCGTTTGGTGCAGCTTGTCCGACTCGCCGGCAGCCAGCAGGTTGGTGGTGATGTAGAGGTCCACGCCGTACTTGTTGCCGATTTTCTGCTCCTCGTCGTAGTAGCCGTGGAAGGCAAAAAATTCCAGTCCTTCGAGTGCGATTTGGCCCATGCTGTTGGTGTTCTGAATTGAGGTGCGGGTGGGTTGGGAGCAGCGCGAGTGCCACTTCCTGTGCTTCCGCAAGGACAAAGGTCGGCGCATAAAAAAGAAAGCCCACCACAAGGGCAGGCTTTCGGGCTTTTCAGCGACAAACTCCGGCTAACCGGCTACAGCCGCGGCTAGATTTCGTCAAAAAATGACCTCTCGGCTACTGCCGCCTCGATGGGCACCGCCGTTTCCTTGGTTACGGGCTTTTCGGCAACTGCCGCGTGTTCCATGCCGGGGTGCATGGGAGCCGGCGGATTGATTTCGGGCCGGTCCGGCCCGATGGGGCGAATTTCGGGCTCGGTGGGGTCTACTTGGGGAGCGCCGGGGTGCGGCACCTGCGCGGGCGCGGGCGGGTCGATGTGCGGCGCGGGCGAAATGCCGGGGTTTTCGGCGGGTGCGCCGGGGCGCTCAATATCCGGATGCGGGGCCGTGTGGGGGTCGGGCTGTTGGCCGGGCTTGGGGTTGTAAGCCAGCGGCTGGCTGATTTCAGCTTTGATTTCGGACTGGGCCGCGCGGGCGGCTGGCTCCGAAACGGGCCGCTCGGCAGCAAACGTGGCGGGGGCCGCCGCGGCTACGGCAGCAGCCGAAGAAATGGCGGAGGAAGAAGTAACCTGCATGGCGGGAATGGGCTCAGGAATGGGTTCAGCGACCGGTTCTTTCGGGCGCTCTACCTGTACGCGCGCGGCCCGCGAAAGGATGGCCGCCGTGCTGCCTTTGGGCCGGTTGCGGGCTTTCTCCACCTTGTCCAGGGCGTCGGAAGCGAGGTGGTGCAGGTCGCGGGCCAGGCTGTCGAGCTGTTGCTCCAAGCGCTGGCACTCCTGGCCCAGGCCGGTTACTTCGCGCTGCATTTCTGACACCGTTTTTTCGGCCTGCTGGTAGGCTTCGTCCACCACGGTGCGGGCGCGCAGGCGGGCCTCGTTCAGGAGCTGTTCGGCCTGAAACTGGGCTTCGCGAATGCGCAAATCGGCCTCGCGCTGGGCCTGCTCGGTGATGTTGTTACCGGTGTCTTCGGCGGTTTTGAGGGTGCGGTAGAGGCTGCTTTCTACTTCGCGCATCTTCTGCACATCTTGCTGGGCGTGCTCGAGCTTGAGGCGCAGCTCGCGGTTTTCGTCGCCCAGCCGCTCCCACTGCTGCGAAATCGTATTCAGAAACGCCTGCACCTCGTCTTTATCAACCCCGCGGAAGGATTTTTCAAACGTTTTCTGGCGGATATCGAGGGCGGTGATTTTCATTTTAATTAACAGTTTTCGGTTCGCAGGCAGCCGCGAATTCAGGGTATTAAACAATATAACGGTCCACGCTGCTTACTCAGGCCTCACCGCTCCCGGATAATTGCCATACGGCCAGGCTGCGGTCGTCGCTACACGAAACTAGCCGGTTTTCGGTGCCCGGCCAAACCACCCGGTTCACGGAAGTACCGTGCCCGGCCGAGCGCGCACGGTCGAGCACGCGCAGCAAGGTCATGGTGGCTGCATCCCAAAGCTTAATGCTCTTATCGAGGCTGCACGAGGCCAGGTAACGCCCGTCCGGACTAAAAGCCAGGTGGTTGATGGTGTACATGTGGGCCGGCACAGTGCTGGCCAGCGCGTAGCCCGTGGCCACATCCCAGCTGCGAATTTGCGCATCGCGCCCGGCCGTAAAAAGCTGCGTCCCGTCGGGAGAATAGGCCACCGAAAAAACCGAATTGGTGCTTTCGCCCAGCGTGAATCTGGTTTCCAGCGAATCCAGGTCCAGAATTCGGGTGAGCGTGTCGGAGCTGCCCACGGCTAATTCGCCGCGCCCCTCGTGCAGGGCTAGGCTGCGCAGGCTTTTGTTGGTGAGGCGGAGGAGTTTTTCTAATTTGAAAGCCGGCGCGCTCAAAACCGCCAGGGTGCCGTCGCCCAGCCCCACATACAGGCGCTGGCGGCTTTCGGAAAACACCATTTCGAAGATGGCTACCGGCGGTAGCGCCGTGGCATGCGCCAGTTGCCGCTGGGCCAGGTCGATGGCCTGAACACCTTGGAAATTGTGCCCCAGAACCAACAAATTCAACGTCGGCAGGTGCCGCAAGGCATACACCGAGTTTTCAACCCGCGCCAGCAGCTCGCCGTCGCGGGCGGGGTCAGTGGCGTCCCAGCCCACCACCATGCCATCGGCACTGCCGGAGTAAACGGTGCCCGCCGAGCCGCCCGTCAGGGCATACACCGCGTCGCGGTGGCCAGCCAATGTGGCGATTTTAGTAACGGGCGGGCGGAAAATCTCGGACATACGGGTGCCGCAAAGGTAGCTTCGCGGGCAGTTGTTGGTTTAAGTAGCTCCTGCCAATACAGTGGCAGCCCTTTGCCCATCCCAGCAACCGGTACCCATTCTGCCCATTTCGCAATGCCGCTTCACTCCCTTCAGCACCTCTCCTCTACCGCCGTGCTGGGCCTGTGGCAGCTCACCGAGCCCCCGGCCGAACTGTGGGCCCAATTGCCCCAGGCCACCACGTACCAAACCCTGATGCCTACTACCGCCGATGCGGTGCGGCAGGCGCAGTGGCTGGCCGGGCGGGTGTTGGCGCACGCGCTGCTTTGGAAGCTTGTGGGCGCGGCACAGGACGGCCTAGTGGTGCAAAACGATGCAACCGGCCGCCCGTGGTTGTCGGGTGTGGAGGCCCAGCCCCTCACCTTGTCCCTTTCCCACTCGGGCGAGTGGGTGGCGGCGGTGGTGGCCCAAGGAAGCCGGGCAGGCGTTGATGTCGAAGTAATTCGCGACAAAGCCCAACGGCTGGCCAGTAAGTTTCTGAGTGCGGCAGAGTACGACGATGCCCGGGCGGCCACCCAAGCCGCGCCCGATACCGCCCATATGCACTACACCCGCCTCTGGAGCGCCAAAGAGACGCTTTACAAGCTGGCTGCGCAGCGCGGCATTATTTTCAAGAAACAACTCTTGCTGAGTTCTTTCGTTCCGGAAGAATCCGGTGAAATCCCCGGCACGTTGGTATTAGACGGCGCCGAGACGCGGCACTGCATTTGCTATTACCAACCCGCGCCTGGCTATGTGCTCACCTTTTGCCACGAACCCAACCCGTAACCGACGGCGCTTTTTTTTCATCATGCTTTACCTTCCCGCCATGTCCTTTCGCCGAATTTCTATCATCGCCGCCATGGCCCTGCTGGCCGGCACGCTGGCAGTGGGCGTGGCCCGCGCCCAAAGCGGCACTACCATTGCCGACTTCACCCTAAAAACCGCCGCCAACGCCAACGTTTCCCTGAAAAACTACGCCGGCAACAAAGCCGTGGTCGTCGTGTTCCTCAATCCCGCCTGCGCCTTCTCCCGCCTCTACCAGGAGCGGCTGGCCTCGCTTAGCAACAATTACCGCAGCAAGGGCGTGGAGTTTCTCTTTATCAACGTCCCCATCAACCTTGACGCGCCCGGCACCGCCGCCCCCGGCGAAGTAGAGCTGCCCACCCTCACCGACGCCAGCCAGCAAGTGAGCGCCCTGTTGGGCGTGAGCAAAACTGCCGAAGCCGTGGTGCTGCAGCCCACCGCCGGCGGCTTCGCCATTCGCTACCGCGGTGCCATCGACGACAACCCCCAAATGGCGGGCAGCGTGCAGCAAGCTTACCTCAAGCAAGTGCTAGATAACGTGCTGGCCGGCCGCCCCGCTGGCATCGCCGACAAACGCGCCGCCGGCTGCTTGATTAAGCGGTAACAATTCGCTGCTTGATTGCGAGCCGGACGACGGCAGTTATTTTCCTTTTTCGCAATAAAAAGCCCCGCCTCTGCCTAGAGTCGGGGCTTTTTTGGTGAGTGAGGCTTCTTGAATTGGAGCGGAGAGTTGGGACGACTATTGAAGAAGCTTTTGCTATTCCAGAATACTCAACAGCACCGCCACTTCAGCGGCTTTCACGGGTTCCTGCAACTTCTCGAAGCTCATTTGCAGGTTGCGCAATGCGCGGCGCACGATGTCCAAATTGGTACAGGGCTCAAAGAACATCGGGTTCGAGGAAATATTGAGTTGGCTGACGTAATGCTCAATATCGGTGCGCGAGAGCACCAGGCCGCGGTTATAGCAGTTGATGTAGAACGGCTCAGCGCCGGGCAGTTCGGGCCGGAACGTGAGCACGAACAAATTGGGCAAATTCACCCCAAAAACCGGCAGGTGCAGGCGTTGGGCTACCAGCAGGTAAATCACGCACAGCGTGAGCGGGTTGCCGCGCTTGGTTTCAATCACGCGCTGCAGCATGGAATTGGCCGGCGAGTGAAAATGCTGGGTGTTGGCCGCAAACTTGTGGACCCGGAACATGACGTAGTTCAGGGCCTGCACTTGGTCGGCGGGGTGCATTTCGGGACGCATGGCGGTCCAGGCTTCAAAACGCAGCTGCTCGATGGCACGGTTCAGGGCTTGGTAGTCGGCATCGGGATACTGGTAGGTGTTCAGCAGCCACATGCCCTCGAGCAAATCGGTGGCGCCGGCCTCGCGCCACACGCGCAGGCGCTGCTGCAGGCCTTCAAATTGCAGATGGTGAATCAAGTCCTCCAGGCGCTGCTGCTGCTGCGAATCCAGGGTTTCCTCCCACGATTCTTCCAGAAAGGGAATGATGCTTTCGCCCAGGTTCTGGATTTTATCCTGGATTTGCTGCGCCACTTCCGGGTCGTCGAGCAGGGAAATAAGAGCTTTGATTTCTTTGTTCGTCATTGCGCAGGTAGAACGGCAAGGCAAATTTACGCCCTTAAGCGGTTTTTGGGCCATTCGAGCATTTTTTCAACGCGCACATTGCCGCAACAAGTTCGATTTGTTCACGGCCAGCGGCTTAGCCGTTCAGCCGCTGTTTGCCCCGCCCCGCACCAAATCAATTAAACGGCTCAAAACGCAAGGACTGGGCAATAAAAAAGCCTTGTCCTGACAGAACAAGGCACTATTGCGGTAAAAAAGCAACGCATCGGCTGCTACGCCGAAAACAGCGCCAATCGCCGCTCGTTGTACTCGGCTTGGTTAATGATTCGATACTTGAGCATCATCGCGAGCTGGCTCATTTTCAGCGCCGTGTCGTGCTCGTTGGAGTTGGCCTCTGGCCGGCCCGAAGCCGGGGTACTGCTGGCACTTCCTCCCCCACCCAGGCGCGAATTTCCCAGATTACGGGGGCGCTGTTCGTGGGCTTCCTGCTGCCGGGCCAAGCCGAACTGGTGCAGCTTCTGGGCTTGCGCCAGGGGCAGATACCCCATGGTTTCGGACATGTTGGCCGTTTTCACCGTGAAGTCGGCTCCCTGCAGGCCATCCTTCAGGTACATTCCCACTACCTCGTGCCACGGATAGGTTTTAAACTCCACAGTCAAGCCAAAATTTTTGAGCTTGCAAAAAATAATGCGCTTGGAAGTGACGGCAATGCCATCGGGGAAGGCATTGAACAACGGCTTGCATTGCACCGCGACGTGCTCAATTGTCTCGCCGGCTTCGAGCAGACCAGTGGTCTTCCCCAACAGCTTCTCAACTGCGTCGCGGTCTTGGCCTTCGGTTAAAAGTTTAACAAACGGTGCCATTATAATAAATACGAAATCCAAAGAAAATGGTATCGTTGAGGATGGTCTATTTTTCCCTCTTTCGGTGCTCATGCGTGGTAGCGGCTACAAAATTTTTACTCTTTTTTTGGCGCTGGCCAGCCCAGTTGTGCTGGAGCGCGGGCAGCGGATGCAACAGCAGGCTGTGAGGAGGATAGCAGCTGCACGGCCGAGCAATCCACTGGCTAATCATCGGATTTATAGCAAGTAGCACAAAGGTGACCGGACGAGTGCCACCGGCCCAAAGGCCAAAAATTTCTTTTTATTTGGCCTTTCACCCATGGCTCTACCCGTTTGCCTAACATTTCCCCCTGCCTGCATTTGGCCCTCCGCAATGCCGTTGCGGCGCGCTTCGGGCAGCCGCTCCTTTATCCCAGCCACTGCGATGCGCTGGAGGCCGAACTTCAAAAAGGTGCTGGCACTGGCACCCGGCGCCTGAGTCCAAGCACCCTGCGCCGTTTTTTTGGATTGGTGGGCAAAGAAGGTGGCTACCACCTGCACACGCTCGATACCCTGGCCCGCTACGCCGGCCACGCCAATTTCGAGGATTTTGGCCGGGCAGTTGCTGCCTGGGCAAACACCGATTCCGGCGCGGCCCAGGCGCCCACTGACATTCCGGAACTGCTGGCCATGGAGCAGCTGGCCTGCCCGGAGCGGCTGCTGCTGGGCTACTTTCTGGGGCGGGTTACGCGCCCGACAACGCCCCACGGCTCTGCCGTGCCCCTGGCCCTTCGGCTAGCAGCGCACCCCGCCGGCCAGGAGTATTTTGTGGAGTCATTCGTCGATTTAACCCACCTCAACGGGGCCTATGGCGAGGTAATAGCTGCTTACCTCCACCACAAGCACACGGCCGAAGCGCAACTCTTTGGCCATTGCATGCTGTTTTTGGGTGAATTTCTGGCCGAAAACGAACCCGCCTGGCGCCAACGTTTGGCCCACTTGCTCGCCCTGCCCGTGCCGGCCGAAGTCCACGCTTTTCCCCGCGGGCGGCGCGCCTTTGCGGAAATCGTTTCCTGCTGGTTTGATGCGCCCGCGCTGCCCGTGCCAGAGGCGCTGCTAGCCCGCTTGCGACAGGAAGCGCAACCCTCGGCCGCCCCGGCGCCCGCCCTGCCCGCGTTCTACAACTTCTTCCCTGCCGGCTACCACTTTCACGTGGCCGAGGCCCTGTTCCTCACCGGTCAGTTTGCTCCGCTGCTGGACTGGTTGACTTTTACCAACGCCCAATTTCCAGAGCTGGCCACGCTCGAGCACAACGTATTCAACGAACTGCTGCGGGCATTTCAGGCTGTGGCGCAGCTCCGTACCCAGCACGGCATCGCCCGCGTCGAAGGACTGCACACGCTCTTCCAGCTAGAAAGCCACAGCTGGCTGCTCGACTATTACCAAGTGCACATTCGGCTCGTAGAGTTGCATTTTGCGGCCGCAACCAACGTGCTTGCGGTACCGCCGCTGCTAGCCCAAATCCAGGAATTTGCGGCGCTTCATCGGATGCCCTTTTTTGAGCGGGTAGCCCGGCAAACTATAGCGGGCTGACGCGGAAACGGTGGGCCGCCGGGCGCACAAGTTCCAGCAGGCACCACTGCGGCTACACCTTCACGGGCTTGCCCTTTTTGGCCGATTCGTAGAGGGCCATAATCAGCTTGATGTCGCGCAGGCCTTCTTCACCGGGGGTTTTGGGGGTTTTGTTCTGAAGCACGCACTCAGCCATGTGGTCGAGTTCGGCGGCAAACTGGTTGCCTTCTTTCACGGCGGGCTTCATTTCGCCTTCGGCCGTGCCGATGGTCATGTTGTGCTTGTAATAGTCGGTAGCGGGGTCGAGGTCCAAATAGGCTTTCTCGCCGAAGGCGCGGAGCCGCTTCACGGTTTCGATGCTGTAGGCGCTGGTGCAGGTGGCCAGCACGCCGCTGGGGAAGCGCAACGTGAAGTGAATCTGGTCTTCCACTTCCTTGAAGCGCGGGTCGGTGCGGTCCGTGGATTCCATGGCCATCACCTCCACAGGCTCTTCGCCGGTGAGGTACCGGGCGGCATTGAGGGAATAAATGCCGATGTCCATCAGCGAGCCGCCCCCGGCCAGTTTCTTCACCACGCGCCATTCGTCGGCCTTGTCTTTGGAGGGTTCCACTTGGCGGCCGTGGTCGGAGGTGACGTAGCGCAGTTTGCCCAATTCGCCATTTTTTATGCGGGCAATGGCGTCGAGGTTGAACGGCTCATATTGCGCGCGGTAAGCCACCATAAGCTGCTTGCCGGCCTTGCGGCAGGCGTCAATCATGCGCTGGCAGTCGGCCACGGAGGTGGCCATGGGCTTCTCCGTCAGCACGTGCTTGCCGGCCTGGGCGGCCCGCACCACGTACTCGGCGTGCAGACCCGGGGGCAGCACGATGTATACCACGTCTACCGCCGGATTGTCCTTGATGCTGTCGAAATTCTGGTAGCTGTAGCAGCTTTTGGCATCCACGCTGTACTGCTTGGCCAGTTGCTGCATCTTCTCGGGCGAGCCACTTACCAGCGCCGTGATTTTGGCATGCTTGCTTTCCTTGAAAGCGGGCATCATCTGCTCCTGGGCATATTTGCCAAGGCCCACGATGGCAAACCCCACCTTGCGCTGGTCGTCGTTTTGCAGGGGAGAATCAGTATCGGCAAAGGGCAGCGCAGCGGCGGGGCCGGCAATGGTAGCAACAGCGGCCGTCAGGCCCGCTTTCCGCATAAACTGGCGGCGCGAATCAGTGGAGTTGGATTTTGTAGACATCAGGCAGAACGTGGATAGTGCTGCCAGTGGAAACGAGCGGAACAGTAGCGGCGTTGCGTTACGGGCGCAATAACCGGCGATTAAGTGCTAGGACTTATTGCTTCGGATGTCTTTTCTCTTGGTCTTTGTTGATTCGTTCAATGGCCTTTCTGGTTAAGACAACCAGTTCGTCTTTTTGGCAATTCCAGATTGAAACGTAAGCCGATGACACAACCGTGTGTTGTTTCCACTGCGTCATTTTTTCATATAGCATCAGTGTGCAGATGTCAGTGGCGGTAATAAAGTCGCCTGTTTCTGGCAAATGGCTGTGCATGGCGCCTTCTACTTCCTTGCCTTCTGCCGCTTTTGGGCCAAATTCAATGGAAATGATGTTTTTATGCAATGCCCGCTTGCTGACCAATCTGTTGCTGTCGTCGAAGGTCAGTAGATAGTCATTCCCAAAAATGACGACCCCGTTTTGTTTGGGGCCCGTTAAGACATACACTGTCTTTTCACGGCCCGTTATCAAGGGAATGATGTTCAGGTTGGTGTTTTTATACGTTTTGAAAAGCGTGTCCCCTTCAATCGTTTTCAAAGCGTTGTCTCTGATGGCGAACAGGTTGGCTTCTTCGGTGGTGAATACCCTTTCTTTAAGCCAAACCTGCGCTGTTTTGACATTGTAGGTGCTGTCAAAAGCTATGGTGCCAATGACTACAGGCGCTGTCGCTTTCGAGAAGAAAATGCAGGTAGCACCACTCTTGGTTGGATACGAGAAATAACCTCCGATATCTGCTCTGTTTTTGTGGTGCTCCAGAAAGATATCTGTGCCATACCAAGAAGCCATTTCTGACTGGTACAACCTCTTGCCTTGTGCAACGATGGGCTGCGTGAGCTTATCAGTTTTACTCTGCCCGAAGGCTGAGAATGAAATAATTAGAAAGCCGAAAGCAGTATATGGCCTTTTCATTAAGCGTGGTGTTGACTTAGTTGATTTCGAAGGATTTCCGAACTCACGGCACTGCATTAAAGTAAGGCAGCATCGTGAAGGCGGTGGTGGTTTCCCCTCCCAGTTGGGCCTAAGGCATAGCCTGTAGGCTCATTTAGGATAATGAAATCCCCATTTCTGCTCGAGTCTTGCCCAGTCGCTTCGATAGTTCTTCAACCAATAAATCAAATCCCACTACTTGAACATGGCACTTTATCTTTTTTACGCCGTCGAATAGCCTCAACTCCCCCATGCCGGCGCTGTGCTCCACCGTTTGGATATTGGCCCAGGCCATCCATTGCTTTTTTCCAAACATACTCCGCTGCGCAATTCCATCAGGCATCAGGACAATCTGATACACATAACGCAGCAAGACCATAGGCAAGCCCAACCCCACAAATAAAATGAAAAAGAAAAGTTGAGCACCGATATCATCTCCATCGAAGTTCAGCAGCCCAAATACCAATACGGATAAACCTATTGCGCTACAGACAGCGCCCAATAATCCGATGAATAGGGGTACTACCAACGTAATATTACCCTGAGCGTCCGGTCGTACATCTTTCTTGGACTGCTTGCGCAAGTAGTTCATTGCCCAAGTAGTTATGGCAATAATGAGGGGGTACTTAATAAAGTCGAAGAATTCTGCCATCCCCTTATATTATATTATCTACTCGTGTTGCTAATACTTCCACCAAAGCACTCGTCTCACACCTGAATAACTCCCACGTTATACGCCTTCTCAATCGGCGCGTGGTTGGCCGCCGCAATGCCTTCCGAAATCACCTTGCGGGTTTCGAGCGGGTCAATCACGGCATCGACCCAGAGGCGGGCCGCGGCGTAGTAGGGCGATAATTGCTCTTCGTAGCGGGCCTTGATGCGGTCGAGGAGCTCCTTTTCGGCTTCGGGGGTGATGACTTCGCCTTTGGCTTTGAGGCTGGCCACCTGGATTTGCAGCAGAGTGTTAGCGGCGGCTGCGCCGCTCATCACGGCCAGTTGGGCGGTGGGCCAGGCTACGATGAGGCGCGGGTCGTAGGCCTTGCCGCACATGGCGTAGTTGCCGGCCCCGTAGCTGTTGCCCACAATAACCGTGAACTTGGGCACCACCGAGTTGGCCATGGCATTCACCATCTTGGCGCCGTCTTTGATGATGCCGCCCTGCTCGGAAGCCGAACCCACCATGAAGCCCGACACGTCGTGCAGAAACACCAGCGGGATGCGCTTCTGGTTGCAGTTCATGATGAAGCGCGCCGCCTTGTCGGCCGAGTCGGAGTAGATGACGCCGCCCATCTGCATGCCGGTTTTCTTGCTCTTCACGATTTTGCGCTGGTTGGCCACGATGCCCACCGCCCAGCCATCGATGCGCGCCAGCCCGCAGATGAGCGTCTGGCCATACAGGTCCTTGTAGGGCTCAAATTCAGAGTTATCGACCAAGCGGTTGATGATGTCCATCATGTCGTAGGGCTTCACCCGGTCAGAGGGCAGCAGGCCGTAGATTTCCTGCTCGTCCTGCGCGGGTTTGGCCGGGGTGGCGCGGCTGAAACCGGCCGTAGCCTGCCCGCCCATCTTGTCGAAGATGTTGCGGATGTGGGTCAGGCACTCTTCATCCGTATCAAACTTGTAGTCCGTCACGCCCGAGACTTCGGAGTGCATGCTCGCGCCGCCAAGCGCCTCGTTATCAATGGTTTCGCCGATGGCCGATTTTACTAGGTAAGAGCCGGCCAAGAACACCGAGCCCGTGCCGTTCACAATCATGGCCTCATCGGACATGATGGGCAGGTAAGCGCCACCGGCTACGCAGGGCCCCATAATGGCCGAAATCTGCACGATTCCCATGCTGCTCATCACCGCATTGTTGCGGAAAATGCGGCCGAAATGCTCCTTATCCGGAAAAATCTCATCCTGCATGGGCAGGTACACGCCTGCCGAATCGACGAGGTAGATAATCGGCAGCTTGTTTTCGATGCTGATTTCCTGGGCCCGCAGGTTCTTTTTGGCCGTGATGGGAAACCACGCGCCGGCCTTCACCGTGGCGTCGTTGGCCACTACCACGCACTGGCGGCCCTGCACGTAGCCGATAATGACGACCACGCCGCCGCCGGGGCAGCCGCCCTCCTCCTGATACATCCCTTCGCCCGCAAAAGCGCCGATTTCGACCTGCGCCGCGCCCTTATCCAGCAGGAATTCAATCCGCTCGCGGGCGGTGAGCTTGCCTTTGGCCTTGTGGGCGGCGATGCGCTTTTCGCCCCCGCCGAGGGACACTTTCTGGAATTTCTGGCTGAGCTTAAAGCTGAGTTGCTTGAGTTGGTCTTCGTTGCGGTTGAACTCGACGTTCATAAAAAAAGCAGGGGTGGGATTTTGGAAGTATAAGCACAAAAAAATCCGCCCGAGAGCGGATTTCAAAGGTACGGGGAGTTTGCAGTGCGAACCGTAGCACGAAGCAGCTCGGACTACAAAGTCCGCGCTGCTTCGTGCTACTTGATTGTGGTCTTTACTTCGGCATCTGTTTTAGTGCCGTTGGGATTCGTCGTGGTAGTTTCCAACTCGGTTTTCACTTTCTTTTCCTTGGCTCCGCCGCCAAATACCGAGAAGTGCACGTAGCGCTTGGGGTTGGCTTTGAAGTCAGTGATAAGGGCGTTGGAGCTGGCCGCGGTGGCGTTTAAGTTGTTGTAGAGCAAGGTGTCGTTCATCAGCTTGCCCATGGAACCCTTCTGGTCGTTCAGGGCGCGGTTGAGGCTGGTCACGGTAGCTTGGGCTTCGCCCATGGTGGCATTGAGGCGGCGCAGCGCCGGACCCACGGGCGCCGACTTGAGCGAATCGGTCAGCTCCGAGAAATTCACGGCAATTCTATCGAGCTTGGTCGTCGTTTTGTTCAGTGCCGAGCTCATCTGGGCCAGATTGGTGGTAATCTGGTTGATGTTGCGCTGGTTCGATTCGATGAGCCGCTGCAGCGCCTCGGTGCTGTTGCGGGCGCTGAGCAACGTGCCCTGAATGTTGGTTTCGGCGTCTTTGTTGATGATGCCGTTTACGTGGCGCAGGGTAGAATCGAGACTCGAAAGCACGGGCAGGGCGCGCGCCTGCAAGGCAGTGGCCAGTCCGGCAATGCCCGCATCCGACTGCGTCCGCAACTCCTCGCCGCCCTTGAAGGTCTTGGTGTTGCGGCCCAGGGTCAGGGAAATGGTTTTGGAGCCCAGCAGCGTGCCGCCGAGGCTGGCCAGGGTAGAATCGCCGAGCACGATGCCTTCCTGCATTTCCAGGGCCACGCGCACCACGTTGCCTTTGTCTGGCTGCAGCTCCAGGTTTTTCACCTGGCCTACTTTGATGCCGTTGAGGATAACGGGGGCGCCTGCGTTCAGCCCTTCCACGTTGGGATAGGTAGCGTAGAAGGTGCGGTCGTTGGACAGCAAGTTGCTGCCGCGCAAAAAATTGAAGCCGAGAACGAGCGCGGCAATGGCCACAATGGCAAGCAGCGCCACTTTTATTTCTTTGGACACGGGAAGCAAATGAGTAAGTGGGTGGATGGGGAAGGCGGCGGCAATAAATCGAAGCTTGATACGAAAGAACTACTCAGGCAGATTTTGCCGTAGTTGTTGCACGTAATCAGGGCTTTTCGTTAGGAGCCGCCCTCTAGCTCGCGCTTGTACTCGCGGAAGGCGCGATAGATTCCCGCCGCCATATACGACTGATTGGCTTTGTTGTTGAGGTAGCGCTCCTCGGCGGGGTTGGTGAGGAAGCCCAATTCGATAAGGACGGAGGGCATGGTCGACTTCCATAGCACAATAAAACCGGCTTGCTTTACACCGCGGCTCGGGCGATTAACCGTGGTGCGCAATTGCCGCTCTACACGCTGGGCAAATCGTAGGCTGTTGGTGATGTAGGCCGATTGGAACAGCGAAAACAAAATATGCCCCTTGGGCGAGCTGGGGTCGAACCCGTCGTAGCGCTTCTGGTAATCCTCCTCCTGCAAAATCACCGAGTTTTCGCGCTGAGCTACGCCCAAGTTGGCGTTGGTTTTATGCAGGCCCATGGTCCACACCTCAGTGCCGTGGCCCTGGCTGGGGCCGGCGTTGCAATGAATGGAAATAAAGAGGTCGGCGTGGTTGCGGTTGGCAATGGCGGCGCGCTCGTCGAGTTCGATAAAGACGTTGGTTTTGCGGGTGTAAATAACCTTCACGTCGGGCATGTTGTCCTGAATCTGCTTGCCAAGGGCCAGCACGAGGCTCAGGGCCACGTCGGCCTCGCGGGCCGACGCGCCGGCACAGCCTCGGTCTTTGCCGCCGTGGCCGGCATCGAGCACCACGGTACGCAGGCGGTAGCGGTACGGGGAATTCGATAACTCAGGAGCCGGCGCCGGCAGCACCGAATCAGGGGCAATCCGGGTTGAGTCGGCCGTGGTCTGGGCCTCCGCTTTCCACTCCCCACTGGCCGCGCCGAGCAGCAGCAGGGCGGCACTAGCCAAGATGACAATAATCCGCACGATGTTCGTTGAAGGGGCGGTAGCGACCTGCTACCTTTGTAGAAGCCCCAAAAGTAAACGAAATTAACCGCTACTATATTTTGCCTGTTTGGTTTGGCCTTCCTTTCGAAGCCAGGTTTCGGCCGTGGCCGCGCCTTATAGCCCCAACGGGGAAGAGCGCCAAGCTGCTGGGGCTCATTTTTTTATTGTGTTTGAGCCTGGCCCATGCGGCCCAGAGCCAAACCGTGACCCCAACCAAGCCCAAAGCCGCGCCGGCCAAGCCCACGCAACGCCCCGGCAGCGCCCCTACCCCGCCGGTTCGGTACATCTCGCCCGACCCGCGCGACCCCGTGGGCCCGCCCCCGCCTGGCGTGCAAAACACCGGCCAGTCCCGCGTGCCCGGCGCTTCGCGCAAGCCCGTGCCCGACACGCTGGCCCCGGCCGGTACCGTGCGGCGGCCCGGAACTTCACCCACCGACACGACCGGCCTCGTGAACGGCGTGGCCGTGAGCGGCGACTCGGTGCAGCTTGCGGCCCGGCGCCGGGGCCAAATTGAAACCACCATTGACTACACGGCCAAGGACTCCATTCAGTTCGACGTGACCAACAAGGTGGCCCGGCTCTACAACAAGGCCAGCGTGAACTACGGCGACACCGACCTGAAGGCCGCCTTTATCACGGTGGATTATGGCAACAACACCATGACGGCCGACGGCAAGCGCGACACGCTCACCAACCGGCTGCTGGACCGGCCCGTGCTTAAGGACAAGGCCGGCCTGTACACGGCCAGCAACATTGCCTACAATTTCAAAAGCAAAAAGGCCCGCGTGAGCGATGCCGTGACCACCCAGGGCGAAGGCTTCGTGAGTGCGTCCGTCATCAAGCGCCTGCCCAACGGCGACATCAACGGCCTGATAGGCCGCTACACCACCTGCAACCTGGAGCACCCCCACTTTTATATTCAGGCCAAGAATATGAAGGTGATTCCGGGCGACAAGGTGGTGACCGGGCCCTTCAACCTGGTGATTGGCGACGTGCCCACGCCGCTGGGTTTCCTGTTTGGCTTTTTCCCGACGCCGACCAAAAGCCGGGGCTCGGGCGTCATCATTCCAACGTTTGGCCAGGCGGCCGACCGCGGCTACTTCCTCACCAACGGCGGCTACTACTTCGCGCCGAACGACTACATCGGCGTGCGCCTGACCGGCGACATCTACGCCGGCAACGCCCAGAGCTGGGGCGGTTTTGGGGCCACGGCCGACGTGTCGTACCTGAAGCGCTACACGTTCCAGGGCAATTTCAACCTGCGCTTTTCGAACCGGCCCGGCCAGCAGATTCTGGCCACTGACGCGCTGACGACCAGCCCGGTTTACCTCAAGCCACCGGACGCCAATTCGTTCTGGGTAACCTGGAACCACTCGCCCGTGCCCAAGCCAGGCGGTGGCCGCTTCACGGCCAGCGTGAACGCCGGCACGAGCAGCTTCAACCGCATCAACAGCCTCGACGCGCGGCGCTTCCTGTCCACGCAGTTCAACTCCAGCATCAGCTACTCCAAGCAGATTCGTAACTCGCCCGTCAACTACGACATCAAGCTGAGCCAGAGCCAGGGCACCGACGGGTCGATGACGTTTACGCTGCCCGACGTGAGCCTGGGAGTGGCCCGGCAGTACCCTTACCAGTGGTTTGGCATTGAGCCGGGCGGTAAGTTGGCGCCTTTGTATGAGCAGTTTACCATTGGCTACAACCTGACGGCGCGCAATGAAATAAGCAACATTGTGGCACCTCGCTCGCTGGCCAATGGCCTGCCGCTGCTGGGTGGCACCACGGTCCAAACCACTATTCCCTTGAATGCCAAGAACCTGGGCAAACTCTTGCTCAATGGCCGCAACGGCATGCAGCACGCGTTCAACATCGGTTTGGGCTCGTACACTGTGGCCAAGAATTTTAAGCTCACGCCGTCGTTCAACTACGGCGAGGTGTGGTACGCCCAGCGCTTGGACTACCGCTTTAGTCCCGTGGCCCAGGCCGTGCGCATTGATACGACTTACGGCTTCAACCGCATTTACAGCTACTCCTCTTCGGCCAGCCTGAACACCACGTTCTACGGCACCATCGTGCGGAAGGGCACTCGCAAAATTCAGGCCCTGCGCCACAAAGTCACGCCCAGCCTGACATACAATTTCTCGCCGGATTTCACCAACCGCGCCAACGTGAACCCCACCGGCACCAGCATCCTGACCGACGAGCAGGGCCGGCCCTTACTCCTCGACCAGTTCAACCGGCCCGTCACGGCCGGCGATGTGCTGAATCGGTACTCTTTCAACAACTACAACAACTTCCTCTACGGCACGCCCGGTGGCGCCCGACAGAGCCAGCTGTCGTTTACGATGCAGAATGCGGTGGAAATGAA
The DNA here is from genome assembly GCF_015694725.1 of Hymenobacter jeongseonensis. Classification (GTDB taxonomy): domain Bacteria; phylum Bacteroidota; class Bacteroidia; order Cytophagales; family Hymenobacteraceae; genus Hymenobacter; species Hymenobacter jeongseonensis. The sequence goes on from NZ_JADQDQ010000005.1 coordinate 301,381, forward strand.
GGTGCGCGACCCCAACGACACCACCGGCCTCAACCCGTTCACCAAATCGAGCCTGATTGAAGGCCTTGATTTCAACATTGGCTACAATTTCGCCGCCGATTCCCTGGGATTATCGCCCTTGGGCGTCAATTTTCGCACCCAGGTAGCCAAGAAGCTGAATTTGAACAGCAACGCCAGCTTCGAGCCCTACCAGCGCGACAGCCAGGGCCGCACCATTAATAAGTATCTTTTCGAATCCAACCCGCGGCGGCTGCTGCGCTTGGCTACGGCCAGCTTTGGCGCTACGTATAGCTTCAACCCCGCCAGCGGCAACCGCAAAAGCGCAGTACCGCGCACCCTGGCGCCCACCAACGACCCCACCTTGGGCACCGTGGGGCCGCCCAACTACTACGCTGACTACGTGGACTTCGAGATTCCCTGGGAACTGGCGCTGACCTACGCGGCCGGGTACACCACCAACCGCGTACCCGTAAAAAAAGGCGAGGTCCGGCCGCCCATCCTGGCCCTGAACACCATCGGCGCCACCGGCTCGGTTAAGCTCACCGAGAACCTGCGCCTGAGCTATAACTTGGGCTACGACTTTGTTTCCAACACCATTACCTACCCCAACGTCACTTTCTTCCGGGACTTGCACTGCTGGCAAATCACCGGCCAGTGGATTCCGTTTGGCATCACCCGGGGCTACAATTTCACCATTGCCGCCAAAAGCAGCCTCCTGCAGGACCTTAAGCTGAACCGCAACCGCTTCGCCCAGTACCAGTAAGCCGTTCGCTCAACGCACCGCAAAAAGCCCAGTCGGCCCCCTTTTGGGGCATTGACTGGGCTTTTTGCATCCGTTTTTTCGGGTTCAGCTTTTAGGCTCCTGTTCGCTTGGCAGTAAATCAAAATATTTGTTCTCAGCTTTGCCCCGCCGAACGGCTTTTACCCCGAAAATCGTCCTCCCTCGACCATCATGTCCCAGCACAAGGAAGTCAAACTCATCACCACCCACCAAATGCTGGCCATGAAGCAGCGGGGGGAAAAAATATCCATGCTCACGGCCTACGACTTCTCGATGGCCCACATCCTCGATGGCGCTGGCATCGACGTGCTGCTCGTTGGCGACTCGGCCTCCAACGTCATGGCGGGCCACGAAACCACCCTACCCATCACCCTCGACCAGATGATATACCACGCCCAAAGCGTGGTGCGCGCCGTGAAGCGCGCCTTTGTGGTGGTGGACATGCCGTTTGGCTCCTACCAAGGCAACTCGTCGGTGGCGTTGCAGTCGGCCATTCGCATCATGAAGGAGAGCGGCGGCCACGGCGTAAAGCTCGAAGGCGGCGCCGAGGTGAAAGACAGCATCATCCGCATTCTCACGGCCGGCATTCCCGTGATGGGCCACTTGGGCCTCACGCCCCAGAGCATCTACAAATTCGGCACTTACAGCGTGCGCGCCAAGGAAGAAGCCGAAGCCCAGAAGCTCCTCGAAGACGCCCGCTTGCTCCAGGAAATCGGCTGCTTTGGCTTGGTACTGGAGAAAATCCCGGCTTCCCTGGCCAAACAAGTCGCCGAAGAATTGACCATCCCCGTCATCGGCATCGGCGCCGGCCCAGACGTGGACGGCCAGGTGCTGGTAGTTCACGACTTGCTCGGCATCACCAAGGAGTTCAAGCCACGCTTCCTCCGTCGCTACGCCGAACTGCACGACATCATGACCGAAGCCGTGCAGCACTACGTGGCCGATGTGAAAAGCCGCGAATTTCCCAGCAAGGAAGAAGGCTACTAAGCTCTAGGCTCAGTTGAGCTCAATGACCCTCATTAAATGGCATCTGTCATCCTGAGCGGAGCGAAGGACCTTATCACTACTGAACAAGTCGTTCTGGCTGGATTAGGTCCTTCGCTCCGCTCAGGATGACATTTTTTTTGACCTTATAAAAAATTGCCAAAAAAAGCCTGTTCGACAGCAACTAACCTTGTTGTCGAACAGGCTTTTTTATTTTGCCAGCTGTCTATCAATTAGGGTTTCTTTTATTAGCTTTGCAATTCAAAGTACTTCAAAGAACGAAAGCTATGGATGCCTCGCCCACTTTCTTTGACCGCCTCAACAGTTGGATGAGCGGCTCGGTCACGCTCAAGCTGTTTAGTATTGGAGTACTGTTGCTGTTGCTGCTCATTCCGTCGAGCATGGTGCAGGACCTCGTCACAGAGCGGGCGGCAAACCGCGACGCGGCCACCGCCGAAATCAGCAGCCAGTGGGGCGGCGCCCAGTTGGTGCTGGGCCCCGTGCTGGTGCTGCCCTACACCGCCCGCACCACCAGCGAGCAGGGTGTAGTGAGCGAAGTCACGCGCTACCTCAGCCTACTCCCCGATACCCTGGCCACGACTGGCACGCTGGCGCCGGAGCGCCGCCACCGTGGCATCTACGAGGCGGTGGTGTATCGGGCTGGTTTGCACGTACAGGGCGCTTTCCAGGCGCCGCCGCTGGCCGAGTTGGGCGTGCCGGCCGGGGCGGTGCGCTGGGCCGAAGCCTTCGTGGCGGTGGGCATATCCGACATGAAAGGCATCCGCAAAGGCATTTCGCTGCGCTGGGACGGCCAGCCTCACGGCTTCGAGCCGGGCGTACCCAGTGCCGAAGTATTGCCCTACGGCACGGCGCCCACCATCACCACCCAAGTCAGCGCGGTGAACAACGAGCAGCGCCGCTACCTGAAAATGCAGCAGGATGAAAGCGGGCGCGGGCAGTCGGCCAACGGCCTGAGCGCCGCCATTCCGCTGGCCGACGAGGCCGCCCTCACCCGCCGCCACACCTTTTCCTTCGACCTGGACCTGAACGGCAGCACCGGCCTGCTAATGGCGCCCCTGGGCCGGCAAACCACGCTGCACCTGAGCGCTCCGTGGGCCGACCCCAGCTTTATCGGGGCGTTTTTGCCGATTCGTCGCACCGTTGAGGCCAAGCAGTTCACCGCCGATTGGCAGGTGCTGCACCTCAACCGCAACTTTGCCCAGCACTGGCGCAGCGACGGCGACCGGCCCGAAGTAGACGAATCCACCTTCGGCGTGCGCCTGCTGGTGCCCGTGAACGAGTACCAGAAAACCATGCGCGCCGCCAAATACGCGCTGTTGCCGCTCACGCTCACCTTCCTCATTTTCTTCTTTGTTGAGGTGCTGAACCGGCGGCGCTTCCACCCGTTCCAGTACATAATGGTGGGGCTGGCCCTCGTGATTTTTTACGTGCTGCTGCTGGCCTTATCGGAGCAAATACCGTTCGATGCGGCGTATGTACTGTCGGCCGTGGTGATTGTGGGATTGGTGACGGCCTACGCCGCCGCTAGCTTCCACCACCGCCGCCTGACGCTGGTCACAGCGGGAGTTCTGACATTGGTCTACAACTTCTTGTTTGTGGTGCTGCAGTTGCAGGATTACGCCCTTTTGGTAGGCAGCTTGGGCCTTGTGGTGGTGCTGGGTGCCGTTATGTTCCTCTCGCGCAACGTGGATTGGTACAACCCTGCCACCGAGCCTGCACCTGGCCCGGCTTCGGCTTAACCGCGTTCCGTTTCACTCCGGCTCAGCTTCGTATCTTCGCCTTACTAATAGCAAGAGCGGAGCGCCCGGTGAGTGTGGTCTGATGTTGTGCAGTAGCCCCGTAGTGGGCCCTGGCCCCCTCCTGCTGAACTTCATATCCCGCCCGCACCCGCCGCGTGAATCGTCCCAATATCTGGTCCGAAGGCAGAGAAATTCTGTTTGAAGACAACCATCTCCTCGTCATCAACAAGCCCGCCGGCCTGCTCGTGCAGGGCGACGCCACCGGCGACGAGCCCCTGTCCAAGAAAGCCGCCGAGTACCTCCGCTTCAAATACAAGAAGCCCGGCGAGGCGTTTGTGGGCGTGTGCCACCGCATTGACCGGCCGGTGAGCGGCATCGTGGTGCTGGCCAAAACCAGCAAAGCGCTAAGTCGCCTCAACGAGATGTTTCGCGACTCGCTGATGACCAAAACCTACTGGGCCCTCACCGGCAAGCCGCCCATTCCCGAAAACGGCAATTTGGTGCACTGGCTGGTGAAGGACACGGTGCGCAACGTGACCAAAGCCTATTCGGAAAAGCACTCGCAGGGCCTGCGCTCCGAGCTGCATTACGAGCTGCTGGGCCAAGCCGGCAACCGCTACCTGCTGCAGGTGAACCCGGTGACGGGCCGCCCGCACCAGATTCGCACACAGCTGGCCACGGGCCTCAACACGCCCATCGTGGGCGATGTCAAGTACGGCTTCATCGCGCCCTTGCCCGATGTGAGCATTGCCCTGCACGCCCGCCAGTTGCAGCTGCAACACCCCGTGACCAAGGAGATGATGACCTTTGTCGCGCCCCTGCCCGATGCGCCGCACTGGGACGCCGCCCGAGAATTTTACAAGTAGGGAACAGCGCAAAATACTGCTTCGCGCCACCGCCAATTTCGTGCAACATTTTGGCCTTCCTGGCCCGAAATATCCTCAGGGCGCACCCCGGCCGTAATTTTGCATTACCTCTTCTGAACCTTCCCCCGGGCTTTTTGCTTGTGCGGGCAGTTCCGCTTGCTATCCATCCCTATGGCTATTCTCATCTTCTTCGTCGCACATTATTACTTATCCCTGTTCACGCAGACGTTTTACCTGCACCGCTACGCGGCACATAAAATGTTTACGATGAATAAATTTTGGGAGAAGTTCTTCTTCGCCTTCACGTACATCTGCCAGGGCAGCAGCTTCCTCTCGCCGCGGGCTTACGCGCTGCTGCACCGCATGCACCACGCCTACTCCGACACCGCGCTGGACCCGCACTCGCCCCATTTCTCTAACAACGCGTTCGACATGATGTGGAAGACCAAGGTTATTTACAACGACGTGGTGAAGGACGTGCACGAAGGCGCCAAGCGTTTTGAAGGCGACATTCCGGAGTGGAAATGGCTCGATAAGTTCGGAGGCACGGTGTACTCGCGCTTGGGCTGGGGCACGGCGTACGTGCTGTTCTACATCAACTTCGCCACGGCTTGGTGGCAATACTTGCTGCTCCCCATTCACTTCCTGATGGGGCCCATCCACGGCGCCATTGTGAACTGGGGCGGCCACAAATACGGCTACCAGAACTTCGACAACCGCGACAAATCCAAGAACACACTGGCGCTCGACTTTCTGGCGTTTGGCGAGTTGTTCCAGAACAACCACCACAAGCTGCCCATGCGCGTGAATTTCGGCGTGAAGTGGTGGGAATTTGACCCGACTTACGTCGCCATCTGGAGCCTCGACAAAGTAGGCATCATCAAGGTGAAGCGCAAAAACATGAACCTGAACACGATTTCCAAGCTGGCCAAGCCCAAGCGCGAAGCGGTGGCGGCCTAGTTAGGTTACTGAATAAACAAAAAGCCTTGGCCTAGTCGTCAGGGCTTTTTTGTTTTCCTTACTAGCTAATCCCCTGAACAAACGTTACCTTTGCACTCCCAATTTCGGGAAAATATCACTAGACGGACGAGTTCCGTCGCACAAAACCCCAACGGTTTATGGCAGTTAAAATCCGCCTCGCCCGTCGTGGCCGCAAGAAGGCCGCGACTTACGACATCGTAGTAGCTGACGCCCGCGCTCCCCGCGACGGCCGTTTCATCGAGAAGCTCGGCACCTACAACCCCCAAACCAACCCCGCCACCATCAACTACGACGCCGACCGCGCGTTCTACTGGATGATGACCGGTGCTCAGCCCACCGACACCGTTCGGGCCATGCTCAGCTACCGCGGTGTACTGTACCGTCGTCACCTGCAATTGGGTGTTGACAAAGGCGCTATCACGCAAGCGGTAGCCGACGAGCGTTTCACCGCTTGGAAAGAAGAGAAAGACGCCAAAATCGAAGGCAAGCGCACTGGCCTGGTTGACGCCAAAGCAACTGCCAAGCAGGCTGCTTTCGCCGCCGAAACCAAGGTTAAAGAAGCTCGTTCGGAAGCGCAGCGTCAGAAAGCTGCTGCTTTGCTGGCTGCCAACGCACCCGCTCCCGCTGCTGAAGAAGCTACCGAGGCTCCGGCCGAAGAAGCGGCTACCGAAGCTGCCGAGTAGTTTTTAGGTTTCTAAACCGAAAAAGTTTGGGGGTTGTGAGCCGGACCGGCTGGCAACCCCCAAACTTTTTTCGTTCCTCCCCTGCTTATGACTCTCGACGAAACCTATCAGCTCGGCTACATCATCAAAACCCACGGCCTGCGCGGCCACGTGGTGGCGCATTTCGATGTGGACGATGTCAAGGCTTATCAAAAGCTCAAAACCGTTTACCTCACCCTGGCCGGCGCGCCCACCAAACTGGTGGAGCACCAGGTAGAAAAAGTGCAGCCCCAGCCCGGCTCCAAGGTCCTGCTGAAGCTCCGCGGCATCGAGCGCATCGAGGAAGCCGAGCCCCTGCGCGGCTCCCAGTTGCACTTGCCCCTTACCCAGCTCCCCGAACTGGAGGACGACCAGTTCTACTTTCACGACGTCATCGGCTTCACCGTGGTCGACGAAAACCTGGGCGAGCTGGGCACCGTGGAGAACTTCTACGAGCTGCCCCAGCAAGACATGCTGGCCATGCGCTACCAGGGCCAGGAAGTCCTGATTCCGGTGGTAGACGAATTGGTGAGCCACGCTGACCATACCAAAAAGCAGATTTATGTAAACCTGCCCGACGGCTTGCTCGACGTGTACCTCAAGCCTTCGTCCCGCGACAAGGACGAGCCCGACGAATTCGACGAAGCGTAGTCAAGTAGCGCGGACTTTTAGTCCGCGAGTGCACAAAACCGAAGTAGCTGACTAACTCGCGGACTAAAAGTCCGCGCTACTGCCCACCATGCGCATCGATATCCTTACCTGCCTGCCAGAGTTGCTGGTCAGCCCCTTTGCCCATTCCATCGTGAAGCGGGCGCAAGACAAGGGCTTGGCCGAAATTCACGTGCACGACCTGCGCCAGCACGCCATCAACAAGCACGGCCAGATTGACGACTACGTGTTTGGCGGCGGCGCCGGCATGGTGCTGCGCGTAGAGCCCATTGCGGCTTGGATGGATGCCTTGCAGGCCGAGCGGCCTTACGACGCCATCATCTACCTCACGCCCGACGGCGAAACCCTGCGCCAGCCGCTGGCCAATCGGCTGTCCTTGTTCCAGAACATCATCATGCTCTGCGGCCATTACAAAGGCATCGACGAGCGGATTCGCAGCACTTACATCACCCACGAAATCAGCGTGGGCGACTATGTGCTGAGTGGTGGTGAGCTGGGCGCAGCCATTCTGGTCGATGCCGTGGTGCGGCTGCTGCCGGGGGTGCTGGGCAACGAAGAATCGGCGTTGTCGGATTCTTTTCAGGACGACTTGCTGGCGCCGCCCGTGTACACGCGTCCGGCAGAGTGGCGCGGGCTGGCCGTGCCGGAAATCCTGTTATCGGGCAATACGCCCAAAATTGAAGAGTGGCGGCACGAACAGGCCTTGGCCCGTACGCAAGCCCGCCGGCCCGATTTGCTGGGTCAGTAGCAGTCGGTACCTCTTTGCATAATAAACACTTGCTATCCTCAACCGAAAGCGCTATCTTTGCGCTCCGTTTCGTAAAATACTAATTCCCGACGGCAGCGCCGTCTTTTGCAATTTCCCAGCCATGAGCGTACTACTTGACTTTATCCAGGCCGAATCGCAGGAGCGCCGCGCCAGCTTCCCCCTCTTCGCCGCTGGCGACACGATTAACGTGCACGTAAAAATCCGCGAGGGCAACAAGGAGCGCATTCAGCAGTTCCAAGGCGTTGTTCTTCAGCGCCGTAACCCTAGCTCCAACGGCGAAACCTTCACCGTTCGCAAGATTTCGAACCAAATCGGCACCGAGCGTATTTTCCCCCTGCTGTCGCCTAACATCGATAAAATCGAGGTTATCCGTCGCGGTAAAGTACGTCGTGCCCGTCTATTCTACCTGCGTGGCCTGTCCGGCAAAGCTTCCCGTATCAAGGAGCGTCGCCTCAACCAGGTTGCCAAGGCGACTGCCTAAGCACTGCCGCAACCCTTGGGTTGCCATTGATAGTAAAAAAGCCGGCTCCACAAATGGAGCCGGCTTTTTTGGGTTTAGCTATGCCAAGCAGTGGGAACTACCTGATGTGCTGATTTAGCTGTGCGAAGAGAAGTCCTGGGGCAAGCTGCCGTCTACTTCTGCCGAACCACCTTGCAATTGCTGAGCAACGGCGGAGAGCACCTCGCCCAGCTTGGTTACGCGGGGTGCGGTGTTGCCTTCTGCGAAGTTGGCGGCCTGGGTGGTGTTGGTGCCGAGGCGGGCCAACAGCGGGGCTATAACGTTCACATCAAGCGTACCGCTGCCGAAGTGCGCTTTCAGGGCCTGCATGTCAACGATTAGCTGATGGAAAGCCGGGTTATTGGCCTCTTTCAGGTCCTCAATCCAACGCTGGAACTGGTTGTCAAGTCCGGACCGCTCGGTTTCTTCGTTGAGGTCACCGGTGAGCAATTTGATAGCGCCGTCGAGGTGCACTTGGTGCTGAACTTCTTTCTTTTCCATGGGTGGGTACTTGTGGTGTGTGACCGATAAAGTTGTGGTCTTTGTTGCCAACGTAGTTCGGCCCCCTTGGGTTGGCGCAGTACCCCAAACAAAAAGCCCCGCCGGTACCGGCGGGGCTTTTTGTTTGAAGCCTCAAAGCAGCAGAATGGGCTACTCAATCTTGGTCATACGGTCTTTTACGGCCTCCAGCGCTACGCGCATGTTGACAATGTCGCCGCGAGCAGATTCTTGCTCTTTCAGGTTGGCGTCGATGAGGTTGTTGAACTGCTGCAGTTCTGCGGCATTAGCGGCCAGCATCTGCTGGATTTCGATTTTGCGGGCCTTGTTCTTGTCAATGTCCTTCTTGATTGTGTTGGACTTCTCAATCACGGCCATGTGGTTGTTTTGCGAGGCCACCAGCGCACGCTCGGCCTCGGCAATCTGCGACACCAAGTCTTCGCGGTACATCATGCGGGCGAAGTCTTTCAGATACTTCTCGGCCGACTTCCACTGCACGGGGGTTTTGTCTTTTGCCAAGTAGGCGTTGCCCAAGTCAATGCTCCACCACACGGTGGTACCGGTAGGCGTAGCGTCCACCTTACTGATAACACGGATGGGCGTGGGTGCAATTTCTTCTACAATGACGCCGTCCATGGTCAGCACGCCTTTGTTGTTCTTCAACTTGCTGCCAAACTTCTCGCTGAGCTGCTTCAGCCAGGCAGCTTCCACGCGCTTGTTGTCCAGCTGAATGCTGACGCGCTGGCCCGTCCGTGGCACGTTGTTAATTGACATATCGTACTCGTCCACAACGGATTTCTGAGCATAGCCGCTCAGCGTAGCCAAGCATAGTACGAACAAGATGAGTAGGCTTTTTTTCATGGAGATAATAACTTATGAGGGCTTTAAAATTGGGCGAGGGAAAAGACTTTTGGCAATGGTGCCGTTGTCTGGCATTTCAAATTTAAGGTCTTTCTTCGATGCAAATTCTTTCCTGCCTGACTTTTTTGGGAATAATCCGCTTTTTATTTCTTTAATCATATTATTGCTTTTTTAATTTACAATAATACCAAGAGAGGCCCGCATTCATCTATTTCCTTCTGCTACCTGGCGCAACAAAGCTCGGCTGACCTGGGTTGTAGGCTCCTATGCAAGTTACCATTTGCCGGGCCGAGCATTTTAACGCCGCCCACCGCCTGCACAACGCCGCCTGGGATGCCGAGCGCAACCAACAGGTATTTGGGAAATGCAACAACCCCAACTACCACGGCCACAACTACAACCTCATTGTGCGCCTGACGGGCCCGGTCGAGCCCGAGACCGGCTACGTATACGACACCAAGCGCCTGAGTACCCTCATCAAGCGCGAAGTGCTGGAGCGGTACGACCACAAAAACCTGAATTTGGACACGGAAGAATTCCGTACCTTAAACCCCACGGCCGAAAACATCGCCGTAGTAATTTGGCAGCGCCTGCGCCCCCATTTGGATGCTGGCCTTGCCCTTTCGGTCACGCTTTATGAGACGGACCGCAACTTTGTAGAATACCATGGATAACCCTTCGGGACTGGCCCCGGCAACCGACGCGCACTTGCCCACGGGCCTGCGCACCCCTCTCCGCGACGACGCGTTTGACCAAGACGACGAAGCGAAAATCACGGCCATCAGCGGCCATTTCGAGGCTATTATGCGCGAACTGGGCCTCGACCTGACCGACGACAGCCTGGCGGGCACGCCCCGCCGAGTAGCCAAGATGTACGTGCAGGAATGGTTCAAAGGGCTGGACCCCAAAAACCGCCCTGAAGTGCGCATGTTCCACAATCGGTACAATTATCACCAGTTGCTGGTGGAGCGCGACATCACGTTGTTTTCCTGCTGCGAGCACCATTTTGTGCCCATCATTGGCAAGGCTCACGTGGCCTACCTGCCCGGTGCCAATGTGGTGGGCCTGAGCAAACTCAACCGCGTGGTGCAGTACTATGCCCGCCGCCCGCAAGTGCAGGAGCGCCTTACCCGGCAAATTGCCGAAGAGCTCAAGCAAAGCCTCGGCACTGATGATGTGGCCGTGCTCATCGAAGCGGACCACCTCTGTGTGATGAGCCGCGGCGTGAACGACACCAGCAGTTCGACCCTCACCAGCGAGTACGGCGGCCGGTTTGCCACGGATGAAGCCCTGCGGCGGGAGTTTTTGCGCCAGATTGGGAAATAGGCAGTTCCGTTGCAGTGGTTACTTTTCGGGATGACTGCGTAGCGCTACGGGCCAACAAAACAGCAGGGCCCGCTGCGCGTTCTACCTTTGCTAGCTTTTGTTTGCATTACCCATCATGACCGAGAATTCTCCCCGCAAAGTCCTCATCACCGGCGGCACCGGCCTCGTTGGCACCCGCCTTGCTGAAATGCTGATTGACAGCGGCTACGAAGTGGCGCTTCTCACCCGCGAGCCCACCAAGAGCAGCCACTACCGCAGCTTTCGCTGGGACCCACGCAGCGGAACCATTGACGACGCGGCCATTCCCTACGCCGACTACATCGTGAACCTGGCCGGTGCCAGCGTCTCGGACGGAAAATGGACCGATGAGCGCAAGCGCGACATCATGACCAGCCGGCTGGGCGGCCTAGCCCTGCTCCACCGCGAGCTTGCCAATCGGAAGCACCACGTAAAGGCCTTTGTCTCGGCTTCGGCCATTGGCGTGTATGGCGACACCGCCGAAACGGTGCTCACCGAAGAAACGCCTCCCGGCCTGCCTACCCACGATTTCCTGGCCGACGTTGCCCACCAGTGGGAGCTGGCGGCGGAACCCGTGGCGGCGCTGGGAATCCGCACGGTTATCCCCCGCATTGGCATCGTATTGAGTACCGAAGGCGGCGCCCTGCCACAAATGGCCCGCCCTATGAAGCTGGGCGCCGGCGCCGCGCTGGGCAGCGGCAAGCAGTACATGTCGTGGATTCATCTCGACGACCTCTGCCGCCTCATCATGGCCATGATAGACGACGACTCGTGGCGCGGCACCTACAACGCCGTGGCACCGACGCCGGTCACAAACCAACAGTTCACCGAAACCCTGGCGCATGTGCTCCACCGCCGCCTAGTGCTGCCCAAAGTTCCTGCGTTCGGCCTGAAACTAGCCCTTGGGGAAATGAGCGACATTGTGCTCGCCTCGCAGCGCGTGAGCGCGCAAAAAGTGCTGGCCCAAGGCTTCACGTATGAATACCCGGATTTACGCGGCGCGCTGGAAGCGCTGTATGATGGGGAGTAGTTCCTAATCCTCTTTTTCCAAAGTTGTGGTCCCGTCGGTGTTTCCTCTTCAGCACGGCCATTAACCACAGGAGTCAATCCTCATTTATAGCGCATCAACTCGCACAAGAGAATGTCAAATGTGGAGGAAGCCCCAACGTCCCAGATTAGTATTGAGGACGGGTTTATTGTTTTGACCAACGCTGGTCAAATAGTTGCTCAAATCCCAATTAAGGACTTAAAGCTAATAGGCGAATACACCACCGCAAATGGGCCTTTTGTTGATGATTGGTTCATCGTTTTCATGACCTCTGCAAAAGACTGGAAGCAGATTTCCGAATATACACCAGGAATGGCAGAGGTATTGCTGGCGCTTGGTTCTCATTTAGAAGCCGATATTATCGGCTCACTGGCTTGGTCTACTAGTTGGAAAACCAACATTATTTGGCCCAAAAATGTAGAAGGCCAGGAAATGTGGGATTTACTCACCGAACACCCCACTACCCTATTGGGAAGGCTCAAAAAGGCAATGGGAATTGTTAATAAGCAGTTGGTCTTGACAGAAGCCGCTGCTTCTGTTTTCCGCTAGCGCCGCGGCAAGCTATCCGGCACTCCTCCCACGGCGTTCATTTGCTCTAGCAGGTTGTCGGCGGCAATGGTATCCACAGCTTCGGCGCGGCGGCGGGGCTCGCTGGGCGATACACAGTTGTATTTCTTGCTGATTTTAACCGAGGGTTTGGGAAATTCACCGGGGGTGTAGCCGAGTTCCTTGTCCTCGTAAATCTTCTCCATGAACTTGCCGAAGATGGGCAGGGCTGTGCGGCCACCTTCGCCCTGCTGCGAGCCAGTGAAGTGAATGCTGCGGTCTTCGCCACCCACCCACACGCCGGTCATCAGGTCTTTGGTCATGCCCATGTACCAACCGTCGGAATAGTTGGAAGTGGTACCGGTCTTGCCACCGATTTGGTTGTTGTTGCGCCACAGTTCGAAGTCCCACAGGCCCTGGGAAGTACCGCCGGGCTCCTCCATCCCACCGCGCAGCATGTAAGTCATCAGCCACGCGGTTTCGGCCGAGATGGCGCGTTTCTGCACGGGGTCGAACTGCTTTATGACGTTGCCGTTGCGGTCTTCGATGCGCGTAACTAGGCGCGGCTCGCTGCGGAAACCGTTGTTCATGAACGTGCTGTAGGCATTCACCATCTCATACACGCTCACGTCGCCCCCCGAGCCGAGGCCGATGCTGGGCACCGGCAGCAGTGGGCTGGTAATACCCACTTTGTGGGCGTATTTGGCCACGTTGTCCCAGCCTACTTTCTCGGTTAGCTGGGCCGTGATGGAGTTGACGGAGCGGGCCATGGCGTGCCGCAGCGTCATGTTGATGCCGGTGTACTCGCGGGTCACGTTGTCGGGCTTCCACTCCATAGGCTGGCCGTTTTCCACGTAGTTGATGGTCACCCGCTCGTCCCGAATCCGGTCGCAGGGCGAGTAGCCGTTGTCGAGGGCCGTGAGGTACACAAACGGTTTGAAGGTAGAGCCGGCCTGGCGGCGGCCTTGCTTCACGTGGTCGTACTGGAAAAAGCGGTAGTCGAGCCCGCCCACCCACGCCTTGATGTGGCCGGTGAAAGGGTCCATGCTCATCATGCCGGCCCGCAGGAAGCGCTTGTAATAGGCCAGCGAATCGAGCGGCGACATCACCAGCGTGGTATCGCCGTCGTCCTTCTTCCAGGTAAACACCTTCATGGGGCGCTTGGCATTCAGGGCCGAATCCAGGCGGGCGGGCTGGTTTTTGTAGCGGTTGGCGAGGGTTTTGTAACCTTCCGTGCGCTTCATCTGGGTCAGAATAAAGTCAGGGATTTCGTTGCCCTTGTCGTCAACCCAGGGGTTTTTGTCGCGGTTGCGCCAGAAGTTATCGAAGTTGCGCTGCAGGGATTTCATGCGCTCGTGCAGGGCTTCCTCGGCGTGGGCCTGCATGCGCGAATCGATGGTGGTGTAGATTTTCAGGCCGTCGCGGTACATGTCGTAGCCGGTGCTGTCGCACCACTGGCCCACAAACTGGCTGATGGCACTGCGGAAGTACGTATCGGGCCCGTCGATGTGCCGCTCCACGTGGTAATCCAGCACAATGGGCTTGGCTTTGAGGGCGGCAATTTCGGCGGCGGGCAACACGCCGGATTGGCCCATGCGGTCGAGCACCACGTTGCGGCGGCGCAAGGCGGCCACGGGATGAAACCGGGGATTATAGGCCGTGGGATTGTTGAGCACGCCCACTAGCATGGCTGCTTCTTCGGGCTTGAGGCTGTCGGGCGAGGTATTGAAGAAGGTTTTGGCCGCCACTTTGATGCCGAAGGCGCTGGAGCCGTACTCCACGGTGTTGAGGTACATGCGCAGGATTTCGCGCTTGGTGTAGCGCTGCTCCAGGTCCACGGCGGTGAGCCATTCCTTGGTTTTGGCCACAATGGTGCTCACCACCGGAATGTAGCCCAGGGCGCCCCGGCTTTGCTGGCGGCGGATTTTGTAGAGGTTTTTGGCCAGCTGCTGGGTGATGGTGGAGCCGCCCCGCTTCTCGCCGCGCAACGACGAGTAGAAACCGCCGATTACCGCCGTGAGGTCGATGCCCGAATGCTCGTAGTAGCGCACGTCTTCGGTGGCAACCAAGGCCTTCACCAAAAGAGGCGACATTTTGCTCAGCGGTATAGGCGAGCGATTTTCGCGGAAGTACTTGCCAATCAGCACCCCATCGGATGTGTAAAGCTCGGAGGCGCGTTCTACCTTGGGGTTTTCCAAATCAGCAAGGCTGGGCGACTTCCCGAACAGGAACATGAAATTGGTGCTCACCAGTACCGGATACACCAAAAACAGAATCACGACCAAGCCAAACAGTATCCAGGCAAAATGGGTGACACGCAGGGGCCAACGCCGACGCGCTGCTTTGGATTTGGAACCGGTGGGTCGGGAAGAAAGTGGCGGTTTGAGGTCAGCCATGCGAGGCAACTAGTTGAAAAACGGGGCCCGGCCCCTACCGGGCACGCCCCCGCGGCGAGGAAGAACAAATATACCAGGCAGTGGCACCAATACGTCAGCAGTCGGCCTTTAGGCGCCTAGGTTTCGCCAAAGCCGGTGCATCGCCGGGAATAGTTGCGGGCTTTATGCGCTGACCAGTTTGTTGTCGATGTACCGCTTGGTGGTGCGGGCGCCCGCGACATGGCCGGCCGCACCGCTAGCCATACCCTGAAAATGTTGGATGGGAGAAACATGGAAGGCCTCGCAAGCGCCGCTTCTTCCGCTGGCAACGCGCATGTTCATGATGCCCCTGGTGGAACGGCTAACTGACACATCTTACGCCAGCAAATTGCCCCACGCCCCAGCCAAGCATTTTTAGTCCCCTGTCTTCGCCGCTACTATCTGGCCCAAAGCTGCCGCAAGAGCTATTGCCGCGACCGAGCCGACAAAATGGCTTGGTGGTAAACGTTGCGACGCGACTTTGCCCTGCGGCGCTGCCAGCGCCAGCCCAACTCCCCCAAAGCCAGCAAAATGAATCCCAGCCCCAGGAAGTAGCTCCAGTGCAACATGCGGATTTGGGCGCGGGTGGGCGAATCCAATTCCTGGAACAGCAACAGCCCCCACAGTTCATCGAGTAAGGTAAAGCCCCATACCACAGCGGCAAAAGCGCGTCCGACCCGCCCCAGCGCCAAATGCCAATGCAACAAGTAGAGCACCACCCCGGGCAGCGCCGAGAGCAACACCAGCGGTGCTGCTTTCACCAGCGGCAGTCCCAAAAACACCATGCTGAGCGTCTCCTTTAGCACTTGGGCACCGGCCAGCACCCGACCGAGGCGCGAGAGGGTGGGAACGGGAGGCAACGGGTGTACGTGAGAAGTGGGCATAGCGCGGGCCAACGATTAAACCATTCTGCCGACAAGATACTGATTAACCGCTAGTAACGGCGCGTCATCGTTCGCGTGGCTTGGTAGCGCTAAATAGGTGGCATCAATCGGCGTAGCTGGGCCGGCGCGGACTCACTTGGCCTGATATCCTGCCATGGCCAATGATACCAACAGCAACAATACGCTTAATATGTAGGCCCAAAAATGACTTGTGGTTCTTATTTCACACTGAACTGCGCCAGTAAAAAGGCGCTGCAGCGGAAAATCTACCCATGCCAGCGTCACCCAACTTTAGCCGTCGCTGCTCATAGCGAAGTAAGGCCAATGATGACGAGAGCCACGCAGAAGAGAAGTGCCAATCCAACGCACCCAGCTATCATTGGAATGGTAACCAGATGCAATAATAGTCTGGCCCACGTAGGCCCGGCGTAATTGCTAACCCAGCCGTGCAACACCCACACCAGTTGCACGCAGGCATCTATCACCGTGCCCAACAACACCAGTAGCATAACGGATTCTGCTACCGGCGTATTGGGCCATATTTCCCCCAGGAAAATCAAATTGGCTACGGCAAAGGCCCCAAGGCCAACCATGAGCCATAACCGGAGCGGCGCCACCGGCCACCCCGGCCATAAAAATTTTGGGCTGCTATACATGACGCAAAACGGCAAGGCTATTGAGCCGACCACAGAAGCATAATTTGCACGAAAGCCAACAGCAGCAAGGCCACCAGCACCACTGCGGCCGGCAGCACAAAGCGCAGAAAGCGGTGGCGACGAGAACTGGGCGTAGGTGCGCGTTCCTGCCACGTAAGCAGAACACCGAGGATGGCCACATCGCCCGCACAGAAAAGCAGGCCTAGAAACGTCAGGAAGAGTTGAGGAAGTCCAGTCATGACAAGGGAAGTGAAATTAAAAATCAGGAAAGGGGATTTATTGCACTTGTAGGAATTGGGCGGTGCGCCAGTCGGCGTAAGTGCGGCCCTGCCAGTCAGGATGGGTTTGGAAGCGGCTTTTCCAGTTGGCCACGGCGGCATCGAGGCGGCGCTGGGCTTCGGCGGCCGTGATGACTTCGGCGCCCCCGTATTCAGTTGCGGCCGTTAGTTTGGGGGTCCTACTTATGACTTCGCGGCGGGCGACCAGCGTGGGCAGCACGCGGCCGGGCATGTTGAGCAAAAAGCCGATGTCGATGCTGCGGAACCGGCTTTGCAGGTTGTAATTGGCAATCCAGACCTCCCAGTTGCCGGCAGCTAACAGCAGCAGCACGGCATATACCGCTACCGAATTCAGGCGAATCAGGCTGTAGGCCGAGCGCCGCTGCCATATTTTGAGCAGCACTGTGCCCAGCCCAAAAAACACCAGTATCAGAAAGAAGCACACCCCAATGCGCTTGTAAGCCAAGCCGCAGTTCTGGATGTAGTAGTAATTGCGTAGCCCTACCGACACGGCAAGCACCGCGTTTTGCAGCACCCACACCGTGGCGCCCCAGCGCAGCCACGGCAGGCCCGGCGCATAGAAGTTAAGGTTGCGCCGGAAAAACCACAGCACGATACCCATGGCAAGCAGAATACTGAAAATGAGCACATAAGTGCCTTCATGCACAAACTGCGTGAGGTCGAACCCCGGCTTGGGCACGAAGCCAAACCACAGCCAGTTGATGTCGATGGCGTTCACAACCAGGAGCAGCACGTTCACGAGGGCAAAGAGGGCCACTGCTGCCACAAACTCCTTGCGCAAATCGAGCACTCGGTGGGTGTTGAGCTGAAAATTGGGCCGGCGCACGGCAAACGACGCCACCCGGTCGCGCTGCCGCCGAATGAACTCCCCGAAGCGGGATTCGTGGTCGGCATACAGATACACTGGTACCACTACCACTACCCCGGCGGTCACAAGCAAGCCCAGCATGAGGAATACCACGTGCACCACCGACAGCTCCGGCAGCAGCCACACCAGCCACTCGCCCAGCGCATCCATCACCCGCCCAAACAAGGCCAGGTACCGCGGATTGGCGATGGCAAACAGGATATGGAAAGCAGCCAGCACCCCCAGCGGCATCAGCAGCATGCGGGCATAGTACCAGCTGCGGCGCACGCCCTCACCGCCATAGCGCGGCGCTCTCAGCCCCAGCAGCACCCGCAGCCCGGCTTGCACCACGCTGCCCACGGCCGTAAGCAAGGCATACTGCACCAATTTGAGGTGAGGCTGATTGACGTAGCCCAGCAGCATGAGCACCGAGGCCACGCAAGCCAGCGCCGCCACCGCCGAGCCGTACACGGCCATCATGGCCCCGCTGAATAGGCTGCCGCCTACCATGAGCCAGAAATAGCCCGAGCGCCGCACCGCGGCCACTTTGGGCAGGAGCACCAGCTGCGCCGCCACCACAAAAACGGTGAACACGAACATGTTTGGCCCGCCCTCCTGCAGGCAAAACAGCCAGTCGAACAGCACAGCCCCCAGCGGCAACAGCAATTTCTGGACGAAAGTGAGCGGAACAGCGGCGGGCACCGAAGCCGCAATGGCCGCCGGTGACACCGGGCGGGGACCCTGGCCAGCCGGCCACGAAGCGGACGCTTGAGCGGAATCAATCATGAGGTATTTTATTTAAAAAGAACTTTGTATTACAAAGTAAAAGGTCAAAAAAAAAGCACTGGAGTTGCTTCTGTCTTTATTTCAGGGGCGCAACAGCTTCTCCAAAGCGGCCAAATGCTCCTGAAAAGCGGTTTTGCCGGCCACGGTGGCCGAGTAAGTTGTGTTCGGCTTTTTGCCAACGAACTGCTTGCTCACCAGCACGTATTCGGCCTTTTCGAGGGCGGCCACGTGGCTGGCGAGGTTGCCATCGGTGAGGTCGAGCACTTCCTTGAGGTCGTTGAAACTCACCGATTCGTTGGCCATCAGCACGGCCATTACCCCCAGCCGCACGCGGTGGTCAAAGGCCTTGTTGAGGGTATGGATGAGGTGCTTCACCGGGCCACTACGGATTTAGACGCCGCGCCGGCCGCACCCGGCCGCTCGTAGCGGTTGTACATCACCAGCCCGTAGCCAATGTGGCCCAGTCCAAAACCCAGCGCAAAAAACACCAGCCCTAAGCCCGGAATCAGCATGTTTACCAGCCCCAGCCCAATTTGGGTGTAGCCCAGCCAACGAATTTCGTCCAGGGTGAACTTGCTGGCATTGAGCAGCGCCAGGCCGTAAAACACCAGCAGCCCCGGCATCACCATGCCGGCATCGCGGCCCAGGTACAGCCCAAGGCAAAACAGTCCGCCCGTAACCAGCGGCACGGCCAGCGCCAGCGCCAGGCGCCGGGCGGGCCCGCCCCACAGTTGCTGCCCATCGTGCTTGGTGCGCCGCTGCGTGAAGAAAAACGCCACCAGCAGAGCCACGCCTATCATCACACCTGTGAGCAGCAAAAGAAACGGCAGCGCCGCCCGCCGTCCCTCAATCGGGCCCTGGATAAGCTCTGGAAAGCCGCCCGAATAGTGGCTTTGCAAATAGAAATGTCCCACTGCCGCCCCCGCCAGCGCCACCACGCCCGCTCCTACCCCGCTCAGGCCGGACAACGACAAAAAGCGCGAACTGCGCTCCATGATGGCGCGGATTTCGGTAAGTTGGGCGAGTGGGTCGGCGTTGGCGGGCTTCATATTCATCGAAGTGCTTTGTGCTGCAAAGTTGCAGCAAAGAATTGATAGATTTGCTACGTCATTCCCCTTTTCTTTCATGCTTCCAGCCGGAATTTCGAATTATAGTACTCTCGGCAGGGCCGGCTTCCATTGGTTGCTCACCAACGTTATTGGCAGTGTAATCTGGTGGCCGGGCAGCAGAGAAATCCTGAAGATTCATTCTCTTCTGACAGTATTATGAGTGGTTTGCTGAGCACATACATTTCCTTCGCCTCGTTACTATTGGTGCCGATGATGCTGCTTTTGATGCACGAGTTGCTTCATATTTGACAGCCGATTCCGCCGTCTTCTACTCACCGGTACCGCATTAATCCTTTCTTATTTAGCCATTTGTGCAGGGCTTATCGTATTTTTTGCATTAGATAGGCCACGGCCTTTTATATGGGCTGTAATCGACGAAACCCGCCTATATCTTAACGGCTGGACTTATTTGTTGGCGCTACTCTTAGCAACGGCACTTGTCTACAAACGCCCGCTTTTCCGTGGCGATTCTATTACAACCCGTACTCTACGTGGCTCAACTTAGGCTCGCGTTTTCGCTGAGTAATCAGAGCCTGCTCTCTTTTCTACTCAGCAGCGAATTTTATACCGCTCACCAAGGAACCAGGCAATTCATCGAGTAGTGCTGACTGTAGGAGTAGTTACGGCCGCGGTTTAAGAATTTTGATAACCCAGCGGATTGCGACCATTTTGCGTATCCTTAGGCCATGCGCTTACGCCTACGCTTGTTCGAATTTGAAGACCTTCCCTGGTTTCCGGCCGTTATCCGGGCGGGGATGATGGACTACTTGCGGTTCATGATTTCCACGCTGGGCACCTACCGGCCCATTGCGCCGCTACTGGCCGAAGGCTTGCGGCATACCAACCAAACCACCGTGCTAGAACTGGGCGCTGGGGCTGGTGGCGGCACCGAAACCGTCTTGCGCGCCCTGGAAGCGCAGGGCCTGAACGACGTTCGCATCGTCCTCACCGACCTCTACCCCCAGCCTGCGGCTTGGGCCGACATCGCCCAGCGCACCCAAGGCCGCATAAGCCACGAAGCCGCTGCTGTGAATGCCTTGGCCGTGCCCGCGCATTTGCTAGGGTTTCGAACGCTTTTTTCAGCCTTTCACCATTTCCCGCCTGATGCGGCAAAAGCTATGCTGCAGGACGCCGTGCGCGCCGGTACGGGCATTGGGGTTTTTGAAGGTGCGGGCAAGCATTGGGTAGAATTGCTGCTGGCCTGGACGGTGCTGCCCGTCGCGCAGCTGCTGCTCACGCCGTTTTTCCGGCCGTTCCGGCTCAGCCGGCTGGTGTTTACCTACCTCATTCCTATTATCCCGCTTTGCACCATTTGGGATGGGTCGGTGTCGCTGCTCCGCATGTACTCCACCGACGAACTGCTGGCCCTGGCCCATTCCGCCGACCCAGCGGGGCGGTTTGAGTGGCAGGCGGGCAAGAAGCAGCACTCCTGGGGACCCGAAGTCACGTACCTCATCGGCTGGCCGAAGTAGCGCGGCCATGCCCGGCAGAGACTGTGTAGTCTGAGTTCACGCGCCGTGTGGTCGTTGTTCAGGTATCCTTCGGAGACGCGGACTAAAAGTCCGCGCTACATTCGTGCATGTCCCTTGCTGCTTATCAACGGGCGCTGCCTCTGCTGCGCATCCCGTTTTCTATTTACCTGATGCCGGTGTTTTGGTTTGGGCTGAGTGCCCTGCAGGGGCCCTGGAGCGGGTGGCGGGGCGTGGGCGTATTCGTGGTGCTGCACCTGCTGGCTTACCCCGCTTCCAACGGCTACAATTCCTATTACGACCGGGACGAGGGCAGCATTGGCGGCCTCAAAGCGCCTCCCAAGGTCACGGCCGAGCTGCTGCACCTCGTGTGGCTCTTCGATGCGCTAGCCGTAGCGGGAGCAGCGCTGCTTTCGCTGCCTTTTGCGGCGCTGGTGGTGGTGTATCTGCTGGTATCGAAAGCCTACAGCTACGAGGGCATTCGCTTGAAAAAATACCCGCTGCTGAGCACGCTGGTGGTGGTGGTCTTTCAGGGAGCCTTCACTTTTTTGATGACACAGGTAGGCGTGGGCGGCGGTGCTGCGCACATTTTTGAGAAAACCAATCTGCTATTGGCATTGGTCAGCACGCTGTTTTTGTGCGGTTCATATCCACTCACGCAGGTGTACCAGCACGAGGAAGACGCCCGGCGCGGCGACCGCACCCTGAGCTTGCGTCTGGGCATTCGGGGCACGTTTGTGTTTGCGGCGGTGGGGCTACTGGCGGGGGCGGCCACCTTGGGGCTGGCTTATTGGTTGCGTCAGGAAATCCGTCCTCTATTGCTGTTTTTGGTGGCTACCGGGCCTGTGGTGTTCCTGTTTGGCCGGTGGGCTTGGTTGGTGTGGCACGACGAGAAAGCTGCCAATTTTGAGCACACCATGCGCATGAACCAGGTATCGTCGTTGTGCCTGAGTGCGGCTTTTGTGGCCATGCTCTTCTGGCGCTAGGCGCGCACGGCGCAAAAAAGGGAAACTAGCACCCGTCACGACTGCGTAGAAGCAGTTGCTCCACTTCCACTTATCTGGTTCTATGCGTTTCGCCTGGTTCGCCCTGTTGCCGCTGCTGGCGGCCTGCAACTCCACTCCTTCGGCCGTGAACGAAGGCACCATTTCACGCGTCGCCGACAAACCCGCACAGGATTCCACGGCCCTGCCCCCACCCGATACATCCCGCACCAAAGCCGTATCGGCCCTGAGCGACACCCTGCGCGTGGTGCGGGAACGGCGCAATTTCAGCAACCCCCAGGGCTCGCCCGACAAATTCCAGTTGGTATTCCGAGGACCATCAATGCTCGAAGGCACGGGCGAGTTCACCATCACCAACGCCGACGGCCAGGTCATTTTCCGGGAAATGCTCACCGAGCCCGACCTCGAAGCCGCGCTGGTGTACGAAATGAAGACGCCTACCGCCACTCCTGCCGAGCGCGAAGCCTTTGTGCGGCGGCGTATCGACCGCTTTTTCCTGCCTTCGCAGTTCCGTGCACCCGCTGTCGCCGCCAATTCCGCGTTCCCAACCGGAATCGAAAACCTGGACCGCGCGGCTTGGAACGACCTGAAGCAGCGGCCCGACGCTATTCGGTTCGAGTATCTGAAGGGCAAGGAAGACCGGCAGCAAATTGCGTGGTCGCCGTTAAAGAAACAGGTTATCCGGGTTCAGTAACGTGGCTCGCTACAGCGCGCCGTTTTCCCGCAACAGCTGTTCTAGCTCCTGCCGCACTTGCTCGTAGGGCTGATAGCCGCGGGCCAGCACGTAGCCCTGCTCTGCCAGCCGCACCACGCTCGTCGGGAAGCCCTGCACCCCGATGCGGGCCACGGCAGCAAATTCCTGCTGGGTAGCCCGTACTGTTTCGGGCGCCGCAAACCGCCGGTGGAACTCCGTCACCTCCACACCGAAAGGCGCTAGCAGGGCGTTGTAAGTGGTGGGGTCGTTCAAATCCAGCCCGTCCCGGAACAGCGCCAGCTGCACGGCGTGAGCAAAAGCCACGGCCCGGGCGGGGTCCTGCGTAATTTGGCGGAAGGCCACAATGGCTCGGCTTGGCGGCTCAGAGTCGTACACGTACGTGCCTTCTTGGGCCAAAGCTCTGAATGCGATGCTTGTTTCCACGCCCGTCGCCATTGCTACATTGGCAAGCTCTTTTTGAAGGTCGCTCCACGTTTCTGCGATGGGAGCAGCTCCCTCGCCGGTCAACATGCCGCCGCACAACACCGACACGTCGAGCCGGCCGGCAAATTCGGCCTGCACGCGGCTGATAACCGGGCTCATGCCGTAGCACCAGCCGCACAGCGGGTCGTGGATGTAGAGTAACTCGGGCAGCGAAACGGGTGCAGCAGTAGCCATTGAATCTAATGATTGAAGGGGCAAAAATACCGCCCAACCCAGCGAACAAGGCAACTCCTGAAATTGAAAATGGTCTTTTCGGCAATCATATGTGAATTATTGAATTTAAATCCGGGGCCGTGGGTTTTACCAGTGCTATATTATTGAATCGATAGGCCCCGATTATTATTTATCAAAAAAAGCCCGCTGCATTGCTGCAGCGGGCTTTTTTGTGTGAAGCTGGCTTGGGTTTAGCCGTTCATGGAAATGAGGAATTCCTCGTTGTCCTTGGTGCCTTTGATGCGGTCCTTCAGGAATTCCATGGCCTCGGTGGCGGTCATGTCCGACATGAACTTGCGGAGCACCCACACGCGGCTCAGCTCGTCCTTGCTCATGAGCAGGTCTTCGCGGCGGGTGCCGGAAGCCGGGATGTCGATGGCCGGGAACACGCGCTTGTTGGCCAGCTTGCGGTCCAGCTGCAGTTCCATGTTGCCGGTGCCTTTGAATTCCTCGAAAATAACCTCATCCATTTTGGAGCCGGTTTCGATGAGGGCGGTGGCAATGATGGTGAGTGAACCGCCGCCTTCCACGTTGCGGGCCGCGCCGAAGAAGCGCTTGGGCTTTTGCAAAGCGCCCGCGTCGATACCACCCGAAAGGATGCGCGACGAGCTGGGCTGCACCGTGTTGTAGGCCCGCGCCAGGCGGGTGATGGAGTCGAGCAGAATCACCACGTCGTGGCCGCACTCTACGAGGCGGCGGGCCTTATCGAGCGCCATTTCGGCGATTTTCACGTGGCGGTCGGCCGTTTCGTCAAAGGTCGAGCTAAGCACTTCGGCCTTAACGGTGCGGGCCATGTCGGTTACTTCCTCGGGGCGTTCGTCGATGAGCAAAATCATCAGGTACACCTCGGGGTGATTTTCCGAAATGGCGTTGGCCACTTCCTGCAACAGTACGGTTTTACCGGTTTTGGGCTGGGCCACAATCAGGCCGCGCTGGCCCTTGCCGATGGGGGCGAACAGGTCGAGTACGCGGGTACTGATTTGGCTGGACTTCGTGCTCAGCTTCATGCGCTGGTCGGCAAACAGCGGGGTAAGGTGGCTGAATGGCACCCGGTCGCGGACTTCTTCCACGGTGCGGCCGTTCATGCTGTCCACCCCTACCAAGGCGAAATATTTCTCGCCTTCGCGCGGCGGCCGGATGGTGCAAATCACCGTGTCGCCGGGCTTCATGGCGAACTGCTTCACCTGCTGCGGCGACACGTAAATGTCGTCGGGCGAGGACAGGTAGTTGTAGTAGGGCGAGCGCAGGAAGCCGTAGCCGCCGTCGGGCATCAGCTCAAACGTGCCACCGCCGGGCACCACCAGGTCGAGGTCCTGGCGGGCGGGGCGCTGGGGCTCACGCTGCTGTTGGGGTTCGCGAGGTTCGCGCTGGGGCTGGTCGGTGCGGGGCGTGCCGTCGGGGTTGAGGGCGCGCTGTTGGCGCTGCAGGTCGCGCTGAGCGTAACGCTCTTCGCGGGTCAGGTTGCGGTTGTCGCCACGGTCCTGACGCTCCTGGCCGTTGCGGGGCTGGTCGTTGCGGGGCTCGCGGGGTTGGTCATTGCGTGGTTCGCGCGGCTGGCCTTCCCGGTTTTCACGCGGCTGGTCGTTGCGCGGCTCGCGCTGCTCCCGTGGCTGGTCGTTCCTAGGTTCGCGGGGCTCGCGGTTTTCCCGGGGTTGGTCATTGCGGGGGAAGCGCTGCTCGCGGCTGTCCCGGGGTTCGCGGTTATCGCGCTCGAAGCGGTCGGCGCGGTTTTCGCGACGGTCGGCAAAGCCGTTGCCCCCAAATTCGCGGCGGTTTTCGCGGGTGTCGGTGCCAATTTCGGCGGTAGGATTAGCAGCTTCGGCGGCCGCGGCGGCTTCGGCAGCGGCTTTTTCGGCGGCAATCTCGGCGGCGCGCTGCTCCGTGATGGGGCGGCCGGCGCGGTCTACCCGCTCGCGGCGCTCACGGCGCTCGGGGCGGCCGTTGTTGGCGTTGTTGTTTTGCTCAACTTGCTCCACGCCGTTAATCTGTTGGTCGGCGCTGGGGCCGGCTTCTCCGTTGAGTTGCGGGGCTACCACGGGCACGGGCTCGTTGGCCAGCGAAGCGCCGGTGGCTTCCGAAGCGGGCACCAGGGCCAGGCCTTCGATGGGGTCGAGGATTTCGACAGTGGCCGCCGGGGCTGGTTGGGCTTCGCGGCGGGGCTCACGCGGGGCTCGGCCGGCGGCCTTGGCCGCCGGCGGCGCAACGTCCGAAAACGGCTGCTCGGCGGTGCTGGGGGCCGGGCGGCGGGCTTTAGCCACGCGCGGCGCGGCGGCGAGGGCCACGGGGGCTTCAGCCACGGCAGCGGGGGCTGCTGCGGGAGCGGCTTGGTCGGCGGGACCCGGAATCAGGGCTTGCTGGTCGAGGATTTTGTAAATCAAATCCTGCTTGCTGAGCCGTTTGAAGTTGCCGACGTTCATTTGTTCGGCAATTTCTTTGAGGTCGGACAGCAGCCGGTCCTTCAACTCGTTAATGGTGTGCATAAAGGGAATAAGGGGAGAAACATCGGCGTGAATCGAGGGGCTGGCGACCCAATAGGCCCGCGGGAGGCTCAACAAGCCAGCTACGGCACGAAAGCGGCCAAGCCGCGATAAAGCATTGGCAGGAAACGCGGGCTATTGCGAGAATAGCAGCGCGCGACGCGCAATGGAATAAGCAAGAAAATTAGGTGCGAAAGGGGCCGCGAGGGAGTTCAGCAAAAGACGGGCCGGAAGCAGACGCGAAGGCCTGGTTTCTCAGCCACAGCGGCCGGTTGCTAGCGCAATGTTAGGGCATTACGGGCAAACCGCCAAATCGGATGCCGGCCGGCGAGGGTTTAACATGCACGGCCGCAAAATAAGTTGCGCGCCCGCGGCAAGGCCCACAGCAGCAGCGTTGTGGTTCCACCCGGTTTTACTTCCGACATTTGCTCCTATTCCACTTCGACCCTTATGCTGCAGATTTCCGTTCTCCGCGACCAGACCGAACTTGTCCTTGCTGGCCTCGCCAAAAAACATTACGCCACCGGCCCCGCCGACGTCGCCGCCATCCTCGACCTGGACCAGCGCCGCCGCTCCCTCCAAACCAGCCACGACGCTGCCCAGGCCGAAGCCAACGAGCTGGCACGCCAAATCGGTGGCCTGATGAAATCCGGCGACAAAGCCGGCGCCGAAACCCTCAAAGCCCGCACCGCCGAGCTCAAGCTGCACACCCAAGCCGCCGCCACCGAGCTGGCGCAGGTGGAGAAAGAGCAGCAACAGTTCTTATATAAGCTGCCCAACCTGCCCCACGTGAGCGTGCCCGAAGGCCGCGCCGCCCAAGACAACGAGGTGGTGCGCGAGCACGGCTCCAAGCCCACGCTCGGCGCCGACGCCCAGCCGCACTGGGAGCTGATTAAAAAGTACGACATCATTGATTTCGAGCTGGGCAACAAAATCACGGGCGCGGGCTTTCCGGTGTACAAAAACCAGGGCGCACGGCTTCAGCGGGCGCTTATCAACTTCTTTTTGGACGAGGCGCGCGATGCCGGCTACAGCGAAATGCAGCCGCCGATTCTAGTGAACGAGGCCAGCGGCTACGGCACTGGCCAGCTGCCCGATAAGGAAGGCCAGATGTACCACGACGCCAAGGACGACCTCTACCTCATTCCCACGGCGGAGGTGCCCCTGACCAATATTTACCGCGACGAAATCATTCCCTTGGACAAGCTGCCCGTGCGCATGGCTGGCCACACGCCCTGCTTCCGCCGCGAAGCCGGCTCGTGGGGCGCCGATGTGCGCGGCCTCAACCGCCTGCACCAGTTCGACAAGGTTGAAATCGTGCAAATCACAGAACCCGACCAGAGCTACGATGCCTTGGAAGCCATGCTCGCCCATGTGGAAGGCCTGTTGCAACAGCTCAACCTCCCCTACCGCGTGCTGCGCCTCTGCGGCGGCGACATGGGCTTCACCTCGGCCCTCACCTACGACCTGGAGGTGTGGAGCGCTGCCCAGGGCCGCTGGCTGGAAGTAAGCTCGGTGTCGAACTTCGAAACTTACCAGGCCAACCGCCTCAAGTGCCGCTACCGCGCCGATGGAGGCAAAACCCAGCTCCTGCACACGCTGAACGGGTCGGCCCTGGCCCTGCCCCGCATCGTAGCCGCGCTGCTGGAAAACAACCAGACTAGCACGGGAATTGAATTGCCGCTGGTGCTGCACAGCTACTGCGGATTCGAGCGGATTGGGTAATCGCCCGCTTTTAGGACCTTAATACCAGACGGCCCCGCCATTTATAATGGCGGGGCCGTCTGGTATTAAATCTGAATCTCGCGACAAGGCTTGCGCCTCTTCTTAACCGGTGTTTGATACACCTTAATTGTTTGTGTAACCTGATTTATTCGTTTTCTTAACAATGGAGTGTCCACTCCCCGAAAATGAAATTCAACCCATTCATCTCCTTGGATTATTAGTTTGTATCTAAAGAAAAACGGTGGTTTGTTATCGTAGAATTTGCCAGTAAAATCAACAGTCAAACTGTTCTCACCCTTATTGAGAATAGTGGAAATAATTTTAGGGCCTCGACTTTTTACCTTTATTTCTTCTAGTTTTTTGGCAAAAATGTTTTCTATTAATTCCGGTGGTTTTCTTCTCATGACCACAGAGAAACCATTGATAAACACTCCTGCTATTCCGATTTCAGTATCATTTCCCGCACCGAAATACGCTTCTCCAATATTGTCGCAACTACTGAATACGATGCTCCGCTCAGTCCAATCATGAGGAATTTTTAGTGCTACAGACTTTTCAATTATTTGAACCGAAGTAAAACTATTGGATTCATCAGTACATGACATTACAAGCAGTAAAGCCCAAATACAGCATATTTTAATTTGTGCAATACCTACTCTCATATGGTCATCAATGGCGCATCTTTCAATATGTATCTTTGATTAGAGGAAACTCTAAATCCAGCACTTGGTCACGCATGCACTTGAAATGGCCTTGGGGACACTTAGCGTAGCCGATTTTGGAGCAGGGCCGACAGCTTAGGCCCTTCACCTCCAAAGCCCAGAATTCGGTGCGGTAGGGATACATGCCAAACTCCGGCACGGTGTTGCCCCAGATGCTGATAATTTCTTTTTGGAAGGCGGCGGCAATGTGCATCAGGCCGGTGTCGTGGCTCACCACCAGCTGGGCCTGCCGCAGTAGCGAGGCCGATTGGTGGAGGGAATAGCGCCCGCAGCCGTTGTGGATGAAGAATTCGGTTTCGGAATTGAAGGCGGCGATGATGGATTGGCCCATTTCCTGGTCTTCGGGCCCGCCTAGCAGGATAATCGGTTGGGCCAGTTTGGCGCACAACTCAATGAGCTTTTCGAGGGGCAGCCGCTTGGTGGCGTGCTGGGCGCCAATGGCCACCGCCACGTAGCCCTGCTGGAATGCGGCCGGCAAGGTCTTGAGGTCAATTTCCTGGTCTTCGGGAATGAAGTAATCCAAGCCCTTGCCATCATCTTTAACACCCAAAGGCGCGGCGGTTTCAAGGTAGCGCTGCACGATGTGGACGCGCGGCAATTTGTCGACCTTAAAGTTGACCAGCAGCCATTTCTGCCAGTTCAGCTTATCAAAGCTGTAGGCTTTCACGCCCAGGCGCAGCTTAATGAGACGGGTGCGCAGGTTGTTGTGCAGGTCGATGATGCAATCGAATTGCTCGGCTTTTAGCTCCTGCACCAGTTCGCCTAAGCTGCCGGTGAGGCAGTGGACTTTGGTGACGTAGGGGTTGGGTTCCAGCAAACTGCGATAGCTGGGCTTGGTGGCAACATGAACTTCCGCGCCCAGCACCTGCTGCGCCAGCGCCCGCAGCACGGGCGTGGCCAGGACGATGTCGCCGATGGAGGAAAAGCGGAGAACTAGGATTTTCATGGATTAATGGAACGGCCAACTCCCCTCCTTACCAAGGAGGGGATGTTCGAACCGCAGGTTCGGACGGGGGTGGTTGAATCGTTGAACGACTTGCGACTGCTTCGTTCAGGTGTCGTTCAACGAGTTCAACCACCCCAGCTTACGCTTTGCGTCAGCGTCCCCTCCTCATCTGAGGAGGGGAATTTTGTTCTTTACTCGAAGAGGGACTTTTTGAACTCCAGCGGTGGGATGATGCCGGCTTTGCGCTTCTCGAAATAGGCGGCGGCTTCCTCCACCGATTTGGTGTTGAAGGTCATCTCCTTTGTGAGCAAGCCTTTGCGGCCCATCAGCACGCCATAGCGCATGTCGGCGTAGCCGTCGGTGTGGTGGGCGTCGGGGTTGATGCTGAGCATCACGCCTTGGTCGAGGGCGTAGCGCACCCAGCGCCAATCGAGGTCCAGGCGCCAAGGGTTGGCGTTGATTTCGATGATGACCTGGTTTTTGGCGCAGGCGTCGATGACGGCTTTATAATCGATGGGGTAGCCTTGGCGGCGCAGCAACAGGCGGCCGGTGGGGTGGCCCAGCATGGTGGTGTAGGGGTTCTCGATGGCGCGCAGCAGGCGTTCGGTGGCTTTGCGCTCGTCCATTTTCAGGTTGGAATGCACGGAGGCCACAATAAAATCGAAGCTAGCCAGCACATCCGAAGGATAATCAAGCGAGCCATCGCTGAGGATATCACTCTCGATGCCTTTAAAGATGCGGAAGGGGGCCAGTTCGGCGTTGAGCTGGTCGATTTCCTGGTGCTGCTGGCGCACCCGCTCCACGCCGAGGCCGTTGGCGTAGTGCGCGGCTTGGCTATGGTCGCAGATGCCCAGGTACTCATACTTATGGTCGCGCAGCCACGTGGCCATTTCGCGCAGGCTGTGGTTGCCGTCGGAGTAGGTGCTGTGGTTGTGCAGCGAGCCGCGCAGGTCGCCGTCTTCGAGCAGGCGGGGCAGCTTTTTCTCGGCAGCGAGGGCAATTTCGCCCAGGCCTTCGCGAAGCTCGGGCACAATAAATTGCAGACCGGCCTTCTCGTAGAGGGCTTCTTCCTGCTGGAATTTCTCGCGGCGCGCCCACTGGCGCAGGCTGGTGGTGGGGCCGTGGCTGTCGGCGCCGGGCAAGTCTTCGGTCAGGTGTTCTTCGGCGGCGGAATTCAGGAACAGCTCCGTTACAAAATTCTCAGCCGAAGTGAGCAGCACTTCCACTTGCACGCTGGAGGCCGTGGCCGTGCCGCGCCACGCAAAGGGCCCCGAGCGGCGCGGGTCGGCGGTGAGGCCCTCCATTTTATTGAGCAGTTCGTGCGCCTTTGCGGGTTTGTCGGTGGCCGCTATCACGCGCACTACTTCCACGGTTTCGAGGCGGCGGCGGATTTCGCCGGCAACCGCCACTTTCTCAATCTTCAGGCCGTCGCGCAGTTGCTGGGTCAACTCTTCGGCCAAGGCTTCGGCTTGCGGGTACAGCAGTTTGCCCTTGCTCTGGCCAGCAAACTCCAAGGCCTCAAGAATGGATTCCTGGGTCTTTTTGCCGAAGCCTTTCAGCTTGCTTACCTGGTCGCTTTCGGCGGCTTCGCGCAGTTGCTCGGTGCTTTCGATGCCCAGCTCGCGCCACAGGCTGCGGATTTTCTTGGGGCCGATGCCTTTAATGCCGAGCATCTCGACCACCCCGGGTGGGGTGGCTTCCAGCAGGCGCTGCAGTTCGGAAAAAGTACCCGTGTCGAGCAGCTCGGCCACTTTAGCGGCAGCGGTTTTGCTCAGGCCGGTGCGGTCGGGCAGGCCGGAGCGCTCAATTTCCGAGACCGGAAAGCTCAGGGCATCGAGGGCATTGGCCGTGCCTTCAATGGCCCGGATTTTAAAAGGGTTTTCGTCGTGCAGCTCCATGAGCTGGGCGGCCAGCTTGAAGGCGCGGGTCAGGGCGCGATTATCCACGGGGAAGGGGGGTTTGGGGGAACGAATGTAGCGTACACCAGGGATTACGGGGGAAGGCCGAAGTCGGCTGGACAGCTTCAAAACCCGTAGCTGGCTGATTAGGCCTACCTTTCAGCTCATTCTTTTCGTCGAAAATCCATGCGTGCGTTGCATTCTTACACCTGGCTGCTGTTGACCGTGCTGGCGCTGGCTACTGCCTGCAAGAAAACCCGTACCACCGCCGACCTCACCATCGCGAAACTCGAAGGAATCTGGCTCATCTCGCACGAGGAAAACAAGGGCGACACGCTGGTTTACCGGCCCCAAACGTATCCGTTTCCGCCCGCCCGTGGCCGCACGGGCTTTGCGATTAAATCGTATGGCCGTTTCGAGCAGTTCGATATTGCGCCCACCGACGGCCTCATCGGCCGCCCCGGTGCCTGGACCCTGGACCGCAAAATTTACTTGCACATTCGCCTCACCCAGGGCCAGGACCCGAGCTACACGCTGCAAATACTCGAGCTTGATTCCGTGAATCAGATATTGAAAGTGCGCCGATTGCCCGAGAACGAATAACCCCGCGGGGCTGGTCGCCGGTCAGAAGCAACGGGGGTTTCGCACTTTAATCAGAACCGGCCGCCCTGCTGCGGCGTTGTCGTGACAACTTAGGTTTTTCCTTCTTCTCTTATGACGCTGTTAATTGTGAAACGCCCACTGTTGGCCATTGCTCTGGGGTTTGTGCTGGTGGGCATTGCGCCCGCCTTCGGGCAGCAAACCGTCGTTAAAGTGAAAACCAAAACGCAGGGGGAAACGGGAGTGCCCGATGGCAAAAGCAAAAGCAAAGCGGTGACAACAGCGCCCCAGCCGACGTCGCCCCTCGTATCGCCGCCGCAGGTGCTGGCAGATGGCCCTGCTGCAACCACCGCCGCCTGGCTGAGCGACCTGGGCGCTGCCCAAGCGCAGGCCAAAGCCACCAACCGGCCTGTTTTGGCCGTTTTTTCGGGCTCCGACTGGTGCAAGCCGTGCATCATGTACGAGCAGGAAGTTTTTTCCCAGCCGGCTTTTGCCGCCTACGCCAAAGACCGGTTGGTGCTGGCCCATTTCGATTTTCCGCGCCAGAAGCGCAACCAGCCCACCGCGGCCCAGTTGAAGCTAAACGAAGCCGCTGCCGCGCAGCTCAACCGGGCGGGCGATTTCCCGCTGGCCGTCCTCCTCTCGCCCGAAGGCACGGTGCTGGCCAAGACTGGCTACATTGCCGGCGGCCCCGCCGCGTTTGAGGCCTACTTGAAAAAGATAGTGCCCACGCTGTAGCACTTGCCTGCACGAATCTACTATCCATCGAGCCCTGCCGGCTCCGGGCCTTATACTGTTGATGAAAGCAAAATTGAGACCTGGGCTGTGGGTTGGAGCCTTGCTGGGCTTGTTGCTGCTGGGGCAGCCGGGCGGGGCTCAAAGCCTTGTGGCGCGCCACACGTTTACCCGGAGCGCGCACGTGATGGGGTCGCGGTTCACGTTCACGGTGGTTGCCGAAAACGACTCGGCCG
This sequence comes from Hymenobacter jeongseonensis, assembly GCF_015694725.1. GTDB lineage: Bacteria > Bacteroidota > Bacteroidia > Cytophagales > Hymenobacteraceae > Hymenobacter > Hymenobacter jeongseonensis. The sequence goes on from NZ_JADQDQ010000005.1 coordinate 333,906, forward strand.
GGCAACGGGCCCTGCGCGCGGGCTTGGGCGAAGTGAAGCGCATCGACCACCTCATGTCGTTTTGGGATTCTACCTCCGAGGTGGTGCACATCAACCGCATGGCCGGAATACAGCCGGTGGCGGTTTCGGCCGAAACGTTTGACCTGATAAACCGGACGTTGCGGCTCTCGCAACTCAGCGGCGGCGCGTTTGATATCTCCTTTGCCAGTGCCGATAAGCTCTACAAATTCGACCGCCAGGCTCATTCCAGCCTGCCGGACTCGGCGCAGGTGCGGGCGTCGGTGCGGCGCATCGGCTGGCAGAAAATCAAGCTCAATGCTGCCCAGCACACCGTGTATTTGCCCGAAAAAGGCATGCGCATCAACTTAGCGGGTATTTTGCAGGGCTATGGCATCCGTCGGGCCAAACAGGTGCTGACGCAACTAGGAATCCGGGGCGGGCTGCTGAATGGCTCGGGCGACATTTACTGCTGGGGCCGCCAAGCCGACGGCTCGCTGTGGCGCGTGGCCATCGGCGACCCCGACCACCCGCACAGCGTGGCGGCCTGGGTCGACGTGACCGATGTGGCCGTGGTAACGGCCGGCAACTACGAGCAGTATTTCACGGTGGGCGGGCAGGTGTACGGGCACATCATCAACCCGCACACCGGCTACCCGTCGGTGGGGCTGCGCTCGGTGACCATTGTGTGCGCTGATGTGGAACTGGCCGACGGCCTGGACGAAGTGGTGTTTGTGAAAGGCCCCACCGACGGTCTGGCTTTTATCAACAGCCTAAAAGGAGTAGATTGTACATTGATTACGGACGACAACCGCACGTTGGTGTCGCACGGCATGAAACTGAATTATTACCACGGCACTTCCAGCGCCAAGCCTTAACCTCACCGACCCATGGCCCTGCGCAAAAACCAGTTTCTTTTCCGTGCCCGCTGGCTGCTGGGGCTGCTGGCATTCGTGTTGGGAGCAGCGCTGCCTGGCTGCGTATCCGTGGCGGCTTACCAGAAAGCCTACCTCAACGACGAGGACATGAAGCTGAGCAGCAAGGTAGTGGAAACCCCAGAAACCAACTTCGAAAGCTACCGCGAGGGCGCCGGCGGCGCCAACGGCGGCAAAGTAGGTGGCGGCTGCGGCTGCAATTGAGCCGGCCGCGCCAGCCAAAACATAAACTCCAACCCGAAAGCGCGGAGACTTGGCAAGAGTAGGGCCGACCTCCAGTGGCCTGGCATTATCAATACAGAAAGCAAGGAATCGTGAACAAATTTTTATTTCAATTGCTGGCCGTCCTTGTGCTGGTAATGCCCGCGCTGGCCCAAACCCAGCCGGGCGGCACCCCCTTGCTCCCGAACCGAGTGGACGGCTTCGGCGCGCCGGCAGCGGCCGCCGTGCCCGTGAACCGGGCCCCGGATGAAACCACCATTGACATCTTGGGCAGCTACTACCAGCAAGACGGCACCCACGGGGCGGTAGAAGGTGGCCGCGGCACCGAGCAACTGACCGACGTGACGCCCACCATCATCGTTAATATCCCATTGGATACGGTGAGCCGGCTTTCCGTCAACATCGGGGCAGACTTTTACGCTTCCGCGTCCACCGACCGGATTGATTTTGCCCTTTCCTCGCCTTCCAGCCGCGACGTCCGCATTCACGCCGACTTCGGCTACACCCGCGAGCAGAAAGCCCGGGGCACCCAGTGGGGCGCGGGCGCGGGCTTCTCGCAAGAATACGACTATTTATCGTTCAACGGGGTGGGCTCTTTTGCCAAGACCTCGGCCGATGGCAACCGCCAGTTGGGCCTCACCGGCCAGGTTTTCATCGACCAAGCCACCCTGATTCGGCCCATTGAGCTGCGCGATGGCCAGCCCTCGGGCCAGGGTGCCCGCCAGAGCTACAACGTGTCGGCCTCGTTTTCACAAGTGCTCACCAAGCGCCTGCAAGTGGCCGTTAGCACGGAGCTGGTGCAGCAAAACGGGTTGCTGAGCACGCCGTTTCACCGGGTATATTTTTTCGATAATCCCGACAAAAACCCCGTTCCTGCGGCCGACAACCACTACGCGCCCTTGGCGCCGTCGGCCCCGCGGTCCGAAAAGCTGCCCGATTCCCGCTTCAAATATCCGGTGGGGCTGCGGCTGAACTACTACGCGTCGGATTTGGTCCAAATCCGTTCCTACTACCGTTTTTACAACGACAATTTTGGCATCCAGGCCCACACGTTTGAGCTGGAGCTGCCGGTGAAGGTGACTCCGTTTTTCGTGTTGTACCCGTTCTACCGCTTTCATCAGCAAACGGCTTCCAAGTATTTTGCCCCCTACCTGGCTCATTCCATTGCCGAGGCGTATTACACCTCCGACTACGATTTGTCGGACTTTACGGCCCATAAAACGGGCCTGGGCCTGCGCTACTCGCCGGTGTACGGCATTGGCCGGTTCCACGTGCCGGGCCACGACCGGGCGGGTCGGCCGCGCGTTATGCGGTTTCGGGCGGTGGACTTGCGCTACGCACACTACCAACGCAGCACCGACCTCACCGCCGATATCCTCAGTTTCGACCTGGGCTTTGCGCTGTAGGCCGGTGGCTGGGAAAGAGCAGATAAATTTGCGGCGTGCCCCCGTCCGTTTGTGCATTCCGCACTGAACCGGCATCCTCACATTACGCCCCCGTTATTTACTCTATGAAGCATTGGCTTGTTAAATCGGAACCCGAAGCATATTCCTGGACCACGTTTGTGCAAGAAGACGGCACCGCCTGGACTGGGGTGCGCAACTATCAGGCTCGCAACAACTTAAATTTGATGCAGCCCGGCGACTTGGTTCTGTTTTACCACAGCGTCAGCGAAAAAGCCGTGGTGGGTATTGCCGAAGTAGCCGCCCTGGCCGCACCCGATGCCACCGCCGAAACCGGCTCGCCGTGGGTAGCCGTGGCCTTGCGGCCGGTGCAGCCCCTGCCCTTGCCCGTGAGCCTGGCCCAGATCAAGGCCGATGCCCGTCTCAGCGAATTGGCCCTGCTGCGCCAGTCGCGGCTCTCGGTGCTGCCCGTGCGGCCCGAAGAATTTGATGCGGTGCTGGCGCTGGGCACGAAATAAAGCGCACTTTCGCAGGACAGAAACCCTGGGTTTGCTCGTATCTTTAAAGTAGCCCCGCTTGCGGAGGCGCTTATTTTTAAATTCTTTTTTAACGGCGCAAGGACATGAAAATCCGCTACTTCTCCCTGCTGCTCTTATTGTGCGTGCTCACAGGCACGTTCTCGTTGCGCGCCCAAAAGCGCCCCCTGCTGCCCCCGCCCAACGCCCCGGCCCAAACCGCCCGCACCGAACTGCCACTGACCGCCACGGAGAGCGAAGTCCACGTGCAAGCCCTGCCCGCCGATAGCACGGTGGTGCTGCTGGTGGGCCGCATCCGTTCGCTCTCCAACGAGTCCTCGTTTTCCTTTCAGCAATACGACCACGCCCTGCACCTGCGCCAGGAAACGCCCCTGGAAGTGCCCGATGAGTTTGAATTCAACCGCATGTGCGCGGAAGGCAACACGGTGTACGCGCTGTTTTCGTCGCGCAGCAAAACCGGCCGGCTGTGGGTGGCCGCCTACAACGGCCAGTTGGGCCAAACGCGTACCCAGCAGTACGAAACCCGCCTGAGCCGCGAAATTGTGGAGCTTAAAGCCCTCGATGGCCGACTGCTGGCCACGGTGCTGCTCAACGACCAGCAGCACGTCACGGTGCTGCTTCTGGACGTGGCCAACGGCCAGATGCAGTACCTATCTTCCATCTACGAGCCCATGCCCACGCAGCTTACCTCCGTGGCCGATGCGGCCAGCCGGCGCGCCGAATACGTGCTGACGCAAACCAATGGCCGTAAATCCCGGCTCCTGCTCAAGCAGCTCACCGAGCAGGGCCAACTTGTCAGCTCCGAGTTTGTGCAGACCGAGAGCGAGCGCAGCCTCATCACCGCTCAGATTACGCCGCCGCAGGATACCACCGCTCGTCTGCTGATGGGCACCTATTCGCTCCGCGACCCCAACTACGCCCAAGGCTTATTTGCCACCGACCTGCGGGCATCGGCAAATTCGGGCACGAAGCCCCCGTTGCGATTTTATGATTTCCTGCGTCTCAAGCACTTTTTTGATTACCTAAAACCCTCCCGCCAGGCCCGCTTGCGCGAGCGCACCGAGCGCCGCATGGCCCGTTCAGTACCGCCGCTGCGGTGGCGCTACCGCGTGCTGCTGCACGAACTCCGGCCCCAGCCCGATGGCGGCTACGTGCTGGTGGCCGAGGTGTATTACCCGCATTACCGCTACAACAGCTACGGCAATGTACCGGGCAATTTCAACACCGGCTACAGCCCCTACGGGTCCGGCTATGCCAACTCTCGGGTTTTCGACGGTTACCAGACTACTCACGCGCTGGTTTGCGGCTTCGACCGCTCCGGCACGCTGCTTTGGGACAATACGTTTGTGGTCAACAACCTGCGCCGCTACAGCCTCGAAGAAGCCGTGCGGCTGCAAAACCTGCCCGATGGCCGCCTCGTGCTGGCGTACCTCGACGACGATAAAATCCGCTACAAGCTGATAAACCGGGCCGAAACGTCACCCAACGACCACGCGGTACCCATTCTCACCGGCACCGGCACCGATGGCGGCAAGGAAAACGCCCGCGACACCTCCCAGTCCGACCTTATGCCGTGGTTTGGCAGCCGGTTTATTGCCACAGGCTATCAGCGTGTGCGCTCCGAACGTGGCCCCGACCGGGAGGTATTCTTTCTCAACTCGGTGGTTTTTTAGCGAAGCGCGGGGGCGGCGCATTCAGGCCAGGGCCAATTTCCCCTTCCCTTGGTGGAGAGTAGGCGCAACCGTGGCCGGGGCCGCGTGCGTACAACGCACTTATCTTCTCGCCACCTTTGCTTCATGATTCAAAAATTTCGTTTACCCGTTCTCTTTCTGATTTTGCTAATGGTGGGCTGTCGCACGGCCGGCCCCGGCACACCGGCTACCACCGTAGCGTCGTTTTTCTCGAAGTACCAGGGCCGCTCCGGCTTCAAAACCATGGATTGGTCGGCGGATTTGCTCGAACGCCTGGCGTTGGTGAAAGCAGCCAAGCTGCTCGGCGGTTCGGAACTCACCAACGCCATCACGGGCATTCGCGAGGCGCGCGTTATCAGCTTTGCCCCCGTCACGGGCTCGGCCGAGAACCTGGCGCAGCAGGGCCTGTTGCAGGAAGCCACCGGCATTCTGCAAGGCAATAAATACGAGCCCCTCTCAACCGGTACCACGCTGGGTAGCGACTACCAGGTAGCGGTGCGGGCCAACGGCGACCGGGTTTCGGAGTTTGCCGCCACCGGCAAGCTGCCCGATGTGGCCGATTCGTTTGTGCTGGTTGCGGTTGAGGGCAATTTCACTCGTTCGCAGGTGCAGGCCCTGAGCAAGTACCTGCCGCAGCTGGTCCAGGCCACGGCCCGCTAATCTTTCAACCAGAACAACACAAAAAAGCCCTTCAGGCACTGTCTGAAGGGCTTTCTTATGCGCAATTCGCACGCGTTATTTCTGGCTCATCAGGGCCTCAATGTCGGCGGCTTGCAAGGGAATATTGGCCATCAAATCCTCATTGCCATTGGCAGTGAGCAGAATATCGTTCTCTAACCGAATGCCTAGGCCTTCTTCTGGAATGTAGATGCCGGGCTCGACGGTGTACACCATGCCGGCTTCGAAGGTGCGGTATTTGTAGCCCACGTCGTGCACGTCGAGGCCCAAATAATGGCTGGTGCCGTGCATGAAGTACTTTTTGTAAAGCGGCGAAGCCGGGTCTTGGTTTTTGACATCGGCCGCGTTGAGCAGGTCGAGTTTGATGAGTTCTTGCTCCATGCACTCGCCCACGGCCTGGTGGTAGGCTTCAATTTCGCCGCCGGGCACGAGGCGGGTTTTGGCGAAGTCCATCACGGTGAGCACGGAGTCGTAGACCTGGCGCTGGCGTGGGGTGAACTTGCCGTTGACGGGGATGCTGCGCGAGAGGTCGGCCGCGTAGTTGGCGTATTCGGCACCAAAATCAAGCAGAATTACGTCGCCGTCTTGGCACTGGTTGTCGTTGGTGGTATAGTGCAGCACACAGGCGTTCTTGCCGCTGGCCACAATGCTGCCGTAGGCCGGGCCGCGGCTGCGGTTACGCATGAACTCGTGCACGATTTCCGCCTCAATCTCAAACTCCCACACGCCGGGTTTCACAAAGCCCAGCAGGCGCCGAAAACCCTTTTCGGTGATGCGGCAAGCCTCGCGCATGGCCTTGATTTCCTCGGGGCTTTTGATGGCGCGCTGGCGGTGCAGCAGCGGCGCGGCGCGGCGGTAAGTATGCAGCGGGTATTGGCTTTGGATGGCTTTGATGAAGCGCGCATCGCGCGTTTCCACCTCTACCACGGCCCGAATATGCTCGTTGGAGTTCAGGTACACGTTTTCGGCCTCGTTCATCAGCGCGGGCAACACCGTCTTGAAGCTATCGAGCCACATGATGGTGCGGATGCCGGAGTTGGCTTTGGCTTCGTCCTTGGTGAGTTTGTAGCCTTCCCAGATGAGGATGTGCTCGGAGGTTTCCTTCAAGAACAGGATTTCGCGGTGCTGGGGCAGCCGCGCATCGGGGAAGATGACGAGAATGCTTTCCTCTTGGTCAACGCCGGCGAGGTACAACAGGTCGTTGTTTTGCCGAAAAGCCAACGTGCCATCGGCGTTGGTCGGCATGATGTCGTTGGATTGAAAAATGGCCAGCGAGGCCGGCGGCAGCTGCTCGCGGAAGCGGCGGCGGTTCTCAACGTAATGCTCGGAAGCGAGGGGCGTGTAGCGCATGCGGTTAGTTGGTTGGGAATGGAGGCGCAAGTTAGGCAGGCGGCTGTTGGGGCCAGAAAAGCGCAGAATCAGGGGATTGACCTGAGGTGGCGGAATTGTTGTGGCGTAGGCCACAAACCGGCTCCGCATCTCACCAGCAAGGAGTTTGCGCAGCCGCCGTTGTGCTTTTCACCCAGCCATGCAGAAAAATAGCGGACAGCTTAAGTACACCCTGCCAAAGCACGTCTTCGTCACCTAGATTTTTTCAATAAAATAAATCTGACTAGTCTTATATAAAAAACACGTCACTGCATTGGAAAAGACATTGTGGTTCAACTCGATAAATGTAAAAATAATCGATTTTATGAACGCCCATTTATATTATACATTTTTATAAATTAATATTAATTATAATTAATATGTTGTATTATATCTTTATGTTATATTACTTTGCCACGCAACCTGTAATAAGGTGCTGAAGTTACTGCTCCACTCCAATCTATTAAAATGAAAACAACTTTTTACGTCCTGTGCGCATTGGGAGCCCTGTCGGCCGTCACAATGACCCCAGCTGAGGCTGCCAGCACTCCCAAAACCGTTTTGATTCAAAACACGGCGGCCAGTAATACCAGCGCACCTAAAACGCTTTCCGCCTTGCTGGGTCGGCCCAAAAAGAAGCGCGCTTCTTCTGCGCCGGCCAGACTTAACAAACAGCTGCACCAGCGCCAAGTCGAGCTTAAAGCCAAAGCCTGGCGCGAATCGCAAAGCAAATGGAAGCGCTGCCAACGCGGCTAACCCTACTTTCAGAGCGACTACGCTTCCCAGTAGCAACACAAAAAGCCCCTTGCCAAACCGGCAAGGGGCTTTTTAGTAAAAAGGGAAACGGAATTAAGCCGTTACCTGAGCTTCGAGTTTTTGAGCCAATACGTGCTTGGGCACGGCGCCCACTTGCTTGTCAACGATTTGGCCGTTCTTGAACACCAGCAGCGTCGGGATGCTGCGGATGCCGAACTTCATCGACGTTTGGGGGTTGGCGTCAACGTCAACTTTGCCCACGATGACTTTGCCTTCGTATTCGCCGGCAAGTTCCTCTACTACGGGGCCTACCATGCGGCAGGGGCCGCACCATTCGGCCCAAAAATCGACCAATACGGGCTTGTCGCCGCTGATGATTTCGTCAAAGTTGGCGTCGGTTATTTCAATTGCTTTGTGTCCCATTACGGTTTGGGTTGGGTTAAGATTATTCTGGCGTGTACGGCCAACGGGGTCGCAAGGTAGCAGATTGGATGGTTAAACAGAGTGTACGGGGGAAAGTTCAGAAGGGTGGTCTGGCTGCGGGTAGCCGCCGGCAAATGGTCCTTCTGGCTATCTGAAAGCACTAAATAGCAGGATGAGTGAAACCGCTAAACATAATCTGTCAGGCTGAGCGCCGCGAAGCATTTTCTAATGTTAGAACGATTCATTCTGCGGTGAAAAGATGCTTCGCGGCGCTCAGCCCGACAGACGATTTAGAGCACGAACGCCTTAAATCAGCGTGCAGACTTCCATTTCCATTTCGTGCATCTTCTGGATGAAGGTTTTGGGCTCAATCTGGAAGCGGCGCGAGAACATGTCCACGGCCAGGTGCTCGTGGGGCTCCACGAATTGGATTTCGAGGCGCTTGCTGCCCGGTGCGTGGTCGATGGCGTCCTGCAGGCGGTCGAGCATGGGGCCGGTTACGGTGCGCAGGTCCAGCTTCACGCGCACGCCTTTGCTGCGTTTCTCGGCCACGTCGGCCAAGGGCTCCATGGTGAGGATGCGCAGGTCCCACTGGTCCTGGGTGTGGCGGCGCAATTCCTGCTTGAGCTTCACGTACATGGGCGGCACCTGCTCGTTGGGGTAGTTGCGCGGGTTGATAAGCGGGGCAAACTTGGTGTAGTCATCGCGGAACAGCGCCGGGTTGATGCTGGTCTCGTAGTCCTCCAAGGTGAAGGTGCAGAACGGCTGGCCGGTTTTCGTGGTCTTAAACAACACGTTATTAATCAGGCCCGCTACCGCAATTTCCTTGTTCTTGATTTCATCCACCTTGTCGAGGCCGCAGGTGCAATAGGCGTCTAGCTCCAGCTTATAGCTGTCCAGCGGGTGGCCGGAGAGGTAGAAGCCCACCACTTCCTTTTCGCGGCGGAGCTGCTCGGTTTTGCTCCAGGGCTCCATCTCGTGCATCTTAGGCAGCGGCGCGGCCACGGCCCCGAAGGCGCCGGCGCCGAACAGGCTGTGCTGCGCCGATTCCTTGGCGGCCTGGTGCTGCTGGCCCATTTTCATGGCCTTTTCAATCAGGCTTTGGTCGCCGGCGGGCGCGTCCAGGTACAGGCGGCGGTGCTTGTCGAAGCCATCAAACGCACCGGCCTGGGCCAGGCTTTCGAAGGTTTTCTTGTTCACGGTACGCAGGTTCACGCGCTTGGCAAAGTCGAAAATATCGGAGTAGTTGCCGGCGGCCTCCCGCTCCTGCACCATGCTCTCCACCGCGAGTTCGCCCGCGCCTTTCACGGCGCCCATGCCGAAACGGATAGCGCCTTCTTGGTTCACGTTGAATTTCAAGAGGCTTTCGTTCACGTCGGGCCCGAGCACGGGCACGCCCTGCTTGCGGGCTTCCTCAATGAAAAAGGTCACCTTCTTGATGTCGCCCATGTTGTTGGTAAGCACAGCGGCCATATACTCGGCGGGGTAGTTAGCCTTCAGATAACCAGTCTGGTACGCCACCACGGAGTAAGCAGCAGAGTGCGAGCGGTTGAAGCCGTATTCGGCGAATTTCTCCATCACGTCGAAGACGTCGTTGGCCTTTTTCGCGGGAATGTCGTGCAGCTTCTTGGCGCCTTCGATGAACTTCTCGCGCTCCAAGGCCATCTTTTTCATATCCTTCTTACCCATGGCGCGGCGCAGCAAGTCGGCGCCCCCAAGCGAGTAGCCGGCCAGAATCTGGGCCGTCTGCATAATCTGCTCCTGGTACACCATGATGCCCTGGCTGTACTCCAAAATGGGCTTCAATAGCTCGTGCGGGTATTCCACCACTTCGCGGCCGTGCTTGCGGTTGATGAAGTTCGGGATGAACTGCATCGGGCCCGGGCGGTACAGGGCGTTCATGGCAATCAAGTCCTCGATATTGGTGGGCTTCAAGTCCTTGAGGTACTGCCGCATGCCTTCCGATTCAAACTGGAAGGTGCCAATGGTATCGCCGCGCTGGTAGAGGGCGTAGGTCTTTTCGTCGTCGAGCGGGATGTCATCAATGTCGATTTTGACGCCGTGGTTGCGCTCAATCAGGTTCATGGCATCCACGATGACGGTCAGGGTTTTGAGGCCCAAAAAGTCCATCTTCAGCATGCCGGCACTCTCAATCACCTTGCCATCGAACTGCGTGATGAGCAGGTCCGAGTCCTTGGAGGTTGAAACCGGGATGTACTTCGTGATATCGTCGGGCGCGATGATGACGCCCGCCGCGTGAATGCCCGTGTTGCGCACCGAGCCTTCCAGCTGCGTGGCCAAGCGCAGAATGTGCCCCTTGAGGTTGTCCGGCGACTCGTCGCGCCGAATCATGTCCAGTTCCTGGTTCTCGGCAAAGGCGCCGGCCAGCGTGGTGCCGGGCTTCTCGGGCACCATCTTGGTGAGGTCGTTGGTTTGCGGCAAGGGCAGCTCCATGGCGCGGGCCACGTCCTTGATGGACGATTTGGCGGCCATGGTACCGAAGGTGATAATCTGGGCCACCTGGGTTTTGCCGTACTTTTCCACCACGTAGTCGATGACTTTCTGACGGTTCACGTCGTCGAAGTCGATGTCGATATCGGGCATGGACACGCGCTCCGGGTTCAGGAAACGCTCGAACAGCAGCGAGTACTTAATTGGGTCGATGTTGGTGATGCCCACGCAGTACGCCACGGCCGAGCCCGCCGCCGAGCCTCTGCCCGGGCCCACGGCCACGCCGATGTTGCGGCCGTGATTGATGAAGTCCTGGGTGATGAGGAAGTAGCCCGCAAAGCCCATGGTTTGGATGATGCGCAACTCGTAGTCCAACCGCTCCTCGATTTCGGGAGTGCGTTCGGAGTAGCGCGGCGGCTTGCTCATCGTTACCGTGCCGTTGCCCGCGCCGGGCCCGAAAGCCCCCACGTAGGTAAGCTCGCGCAGGAATTCGTCGGCGTTGCCAAAGGGCGCTGGAATGGGAAAGTTGGGCAACAAAATGTCGCGGGCCAGCTTCGGCGGCGTGATTTTGTCGACAATCTCATTGGTATTGTCCACGCTGTCGGGCCGGTCGATGAACAGCTCGTTCATCTGTGCCTGGCTCTTGAAGAAGAACTGGTCGTTGGCGAAGCCGAAGCGGGTGTGCGGCTTGGGCTTCTGCAGCTCCTCGTCGATGCGGCGCAACTGGCGCTGGGCGCGTTCGTCGCGTGGGTAGTCGCGGCGCAGGTTGTCGAGCAGGTCGTATTTCACCTCGCCCTTGGTGGTGAGCAGCGTGTAGTAATTCGTGCGAATGTCACCGACCGGGATGCTGTGTTCCTCGCCCGTATTCACGCACAGCAGCAGGTCGTGAGCGGCGAAGTCGTTCTGGTCGACGTAGTGCGAGTCGTTGGTGCAAATGACCTTGACGTTGTACTTCTTCGCGAAGCCCAGCAGCACCTGGTTCACGTCTTCCTGGCTTTTGCCGGTGCCGTCGAAATTCATCAGGCCGTGGCGCTGAATTTCGATGTAGAAATCCCCGCCGAACACGTCGAGCCACCACTTCAGCTTTTCCTCGGCCTCGGCTTCGGTCCCAAACAAAATGGTCTGCGGAATCTCAGCTCCGATGCAGCAGCTGGTGGCAATCAGGCCCTCGTGGTACTGCAGCAGCAGTTCCTTATCAATGCGCGGGAACTTGGAATACAAGCCCTCAATGAAGCTCATCGAACAGAGCTTGCTCAGGTTGTGGTAGCCGGCTTGGTCCTTGGCCAGCAGCAGCTGGTGGTGGCGGACGTCGCGCTCGCCCTTTTCCCGGCTGAACGCCTTCTTGTGGCGGTCCTGCACCATGTAGAACTCGCAGCCCACGATGGGCTTCACGTTGTACTTATTGGCCTCGGCCACGAAGTTGAACGCCCCGAACATGTTGCCGTGGTCGGTGAGGGCCACGGCGGGCATCTCGTCCTTCTGCGCCTTCTTCATCAGGGCCGCAATGCTGGCCTGGCCGTCGAGCAGCGAGTATTGGGTGTGGCTGTGGAGGTGCGAGAAAACGGGCATAAGACAGGCGTTGGAAACGGGCTAATCGTAAAGATACCCCCAGCCGGCGGGCATTCCCAAACCCCAATTCCCTGCTGCCTGATTCCCTGAGGCCTGTATTTTTCATGGCTTCGGCAGGGCCGCCCGCCACCGTCCTACGGTCGAGGCTGAACTTGTTAAGCTCAACCGCGTTCTACACCAAACAACGCTCGGCTTTGTTGGCCTTTGGCTGTTTTTCGTGCTCCGCCGCCCCGGTAGCGAGCACCGCAAAGTCTGCTTCCTAGCCCCGGATAGCAAAAATTCCCTATCCCCGATATGAAAAGCTTTGTTGCCAGCACCGACCCGGTGTACCTCGCCCCCACGCAGCCCTCCGGCCCCGACCAGTTCTTTGGTCGCTACGTGCAGGACGTGCGCGACTTGCCGTTTATCTACCTCATTCTGAAAATCTCGGCCACGCTGTTGCCCTTGGCAGTTTTGCTGTTTGTGCCCGCGCTCACGGGCGGGTTGTGGTGGGCGGTGCTGGCGGTGTACCTGTTTTTGGGCAACCTGCGCTTCAAAGGACCTTTTGGACTGATGCTGCACTGCACCAGCCACCGGGTGCTGTTCAAAAAGAAGTACGGGTTTCTCAACAGTTACATTCCGTGGGTGATAGGGCCACTGTTTGGGCAAACGCCGGAGACCTACTTCACGCACCACCTAGGCATGCACCACCCGGAGAATAACCTGCCCGACGACGACAGCTCCACCATGTTTTACCAGCGCGACTCGCTGCGGGGGTTTCTGCATTACCTAAGCAGCTTTTTCCTGCTCGGCATCCCGCGCCTGGTGCAGTATTTCACCCGGCGCAACAAACCCAAGCTACGCCACCGCCTGCTGCGCGGCGAGCTGGTGTACATTGTCGCCACCATCGGGCTAGCTTTTGTAAACCTGCCGGCCACGCTGGCCGTGCTGGTGCTGCCGGTCATCCTTTCGCGCGTGGTGATGATGCTGGGCAACTGGTCGCAGCATGCCTTCATCGACGCCACGGCCCCCGACAACTGCTACACCAACAGCATTACGTGCATCAACACGGCCTACAACCACAAGTGCTGGAACGACGGCTACCACATCAGCCACCATCTCAAACCGGCCCTGCACTGGACCGAGCACCCGCACCACTTCCGCCAAAATCTGGCCGAGTACACCCGGCAAGATGCCGTCGTGTTCGATGGAATTCACTTCCTCCACGTGTTCCTGTACCTGATGACCAAGCGCTACGACCGTTTGGCGCATCATTTCGTAAACCTCGGCGACCGGAACCGGAGTATGCAGGAAGTGGTGGCCCTGCTGCGCGCCCGCACCCAGCGCATTCCCCGTACTACCTACGCCACGCAATTGGCTTAGCAACGACGCTATTTGCCTTTCACGGTGAGTACCTCTCCTATCCGGACAGTGCCGTCGGGCTTATTGTTCCAGGCCTGCAGGTCGGCTACCGGCACGCCGTAGCGGCGGGATATGCTGTACAAAGTTTCGCCCTTTACTACGGTGTGTTGCTGCGCAACCGGGCCACCCATGGCAGCCGGAGCCGGTGCAGTCGGCGTTTGGGGCGAGTAGATAGCGGCCGGATTAGTGCGTCCATTTTGTTGGGGCGCCGGGGCGGCCGTCAAGGGCTCGGGCGCGTTTAGCACCAACACCTGCCCCACGGCCAAGGTGGCGGGCAGCGTAAGGCGATTCATGGCCATCAGGGCCTTGGGGGCAATCTGGTAGCGGCGGCTGATGGAATACACGGTTTCGCCGGCTTCAACCCGGTGCGATGCTTCCGCTGCTGCAGCAGGTATTGCCATTGGGGCGGCAGCCGGAACTGGCACTGAAACCGCTGGACGGGGCGCTGGCACAACCACCACCGGCTTGGCCGGAGCTGGTATGGGCGCAGCTTCCGCTGTGGGTGCAGCCACAACTGGGCTGCTCTCAGCGGGCTCAGCTTCGCGGGGCTCATCGGCCAGCGGCGCCGGGGCCGGGGCCGAAGCCGCAGGCGGCAACTGAGCAACGGTTGGAATGGAAACCGCCGGACTCACCGGCACGGGAACCGGGGACATAACCGGTGCGGCAGGCGGGCTAGCCGGGGCGGGCACAGGCGCGGGCGCTGGGGCAGCAATCACCTGCCCATTACGGCTGGGCAATGCTTCGCCCCAACCCTCCTGCGCTTCTGCTTCCTGGCGCTGGTTCCTGGCGGAGCTTCTTTTGGGCTTTGCGGCAATGGCAACGGGCTGGTCAAACTCCACTGGCGCGGCGGCGGGCCGGGCCACGGGGCGCGAGCGTTCCAGGCCGGCGCCCTCTGGCAGGCTGCGGTATTCCACGGCTACCTCGCGGGGCCGCGTGTGCTGAAGCCAGAGCAGCCGGCCGGGCCGCAGTTCTTCATTACGAGCCATTCGGTTTTTAGCCAAAACGGCCTTTTTACGCATGCCGTATTTCTGCGCCACGTCGAACACAGTTTCGCTGGGCTGCAATACGTGGTACTCCACGGCACCGGCATCGCGCTTGCTTTCCAGGTAATAGGGCCGGCCGGTCACGGCAACGTCGAAGGCCGTTAATTCATTTTCACGCAGAAACTCGCCCATGCGCTTGTTGCCGCGGCGGGCCAAGTCGGCGATGGTTTCGCCCGGCAATGCGATAATGGCGCGCAGATTATTGAGGTGCACCTCGGCCGCATTCGTCGAGCTGACGGCCGGCACTGCCAGAAGTTCCTGACGGCTCTGCAGGCGCTGGTTAGCAATTATTCCGGCGGCCTGCGACACGTCGCCGATAGGCACAATCAGAGAATAAGGCCGGCCAGCGGGCACGGCAGCGGCCAGCAGCCAGCGGTTGTGCACGGCCAGGTTGGCGACCTCCGTGTGCAAGGTCAGGGCCTGGGCTTCGAGCGTTTGGCCGGCCACGGCGGGGAACTCCTGCAGGCGCAACGGCGGGTGCGGATTCAGACCGCAATTGGGCTCAAACGCCAGCTTGTGCGCCAAAAAAGCCAATACATAGGGCGAAGTAGCGCCGGTAATGGCCATTTCGGTGGCCCCGGCATCGGTGGGCAGCGTGTAAGGTTTCACGCCGGTCAGGCCGGTGTTGTAGCTGAGCAGGGCATTCAGCCAGTTGCGCAGCGAGGCATTGTTGCGCGCCAGGTAGCGGGCCGCGGCCCGGGTGCTGGCCGTGAGGTGCTTGCGCTCGTCTACTTCGTCGTTTATTACCAGCCCGAGCCCGGTGGCGGTTTCACGCTTGAACTGCCAGTAGCCCACGGCTTCGTGCACGCTTTGGGCATCGCCGAGCAATGCGCTTTCCTGCAGGGCGAGGTACCGAAAATCCAGCGGCACGCCCTCTTCTCGCAGCACGCGGTCGATAATGGGAAACGCGGCATCGGCCAAGTCTACCCGGGCCTGAAAAGAGGGCTGGTGGCGCATCAGGCCATCGGCTTTTTGCTGCACTAGGCGCTGGGCTTCTTCGTTCAGCACCAGGCGCAGGCCCAGCACATCGAACGAAGCCGGCACGGGCGGAGCCGGCTGAAAAGGGGCTGCATAAGCCGCCAACGGCCCTCCCAAGGCCAGCATCAACAACAGGAAAAAAGTAACTGGATTTCGCATAAACAAGGCGGGCGGGAGGCAGCCACCGTGGCCACCCCCCCGCCCGGAAGTTGCAAAGAACCTGAATTTTGGCCAAAAAGCCCAAGGATGCCTTACCGAGGGCCGCCGGTTGGGGCTCCGCCCCCGCCGTCGCGCCGGCCGCCCCCGTCGCCGCGGCCTTCACGCGGGCCGTCGGTGGCCTCGGCCGGGGCCACCACGTTGCCGCTGCGGATGTTGTAGGTGAACATCAGCATCAGGTAGCGCTGCAGAATGGTGGTTTGCACGTCTTCCACGTAGGCATCGGTCACGTTGCGCTGGATGGATTGGTTCTGGCCCAGCAAGTCGAAGGCGTAGAGCCGGATTTCGCCGCGCTGGCCGGGAAATATTTTCTTACCCACGCTGGCGTTCCAAAGCAGGTACTGCTGGTTGTAGCCGGCCGACAGGCCGGAATAAGCCTGGTGCACGAGGTCGGTTTGAATATTGATGCCCGGCCCCAGAATCCAGCCCAGCCGAAAGCGCGTCACCTGCGAGAAATAATTGCTATTGAGCCGCGCCTGCAGGGTGTTGCGCACAAAATTCTGGTTCGCAGTGGTCGAAGCCGTGAAGTCCAGATTGGGGCTGATGTTGGAGCTGAGCGTGAGGCCCGCGCCGAACGACGGCACCCGGGCGAAGTTCAGTCCGCCGTTCACGATGCCCGGCGTCTGCGTGTAGTTGGCGTTCAAACTCAGGTTTACGTTGGTTTTGATGGCCTTAATCGGCCGGCCGTAACTCACGAGGGACCGCAGGGTGTACTGCTGGTTCAGGTTGGTGGGCTGGGTGAGCTGGCTGCCGGCTGGCAGGGTCACGGCGGGCGCGCCCTCGGGCACTACCGCCGTGTCGCGGGCCGCCACCAGGGTGCGATTGGAAATGGGGTTCTGGGTGTAGGAGCCCGAGAGCAGCGCGAAAAAGTTGCTGGCCACCTCGGGGCTCGAGGCCGTGTAGCGGAAATTGACGGAGTGCTGGAATTCCTGCCGTAGCGCGGGGTTGCCGATGGTGAGCTGCTGCGGGTTGGCATTGTTCACCACGGCCTGCAGCTGCGTCACACTGGGGGCGCTGGTGTTGGTGCGGTAGTTGAAGCGCAGGGTTTTCTGCTTCGTGAAGCGGTAGTTCACGTTGGCGTTGGGCAGCACGTTCACGAAGTAGTACCGCCCGATGCTGGGCCGCGGGTACTGAGCATCGCTGTAGAGTTCCGAATACTGCCCCGAGAGCCCCACGCTGGCCTGATATTTTGGGGCAATGTGCCGGTAGGTAAGGCCCCCCGACTGGTTCAGGTAGTAGTTATCGAACACGTTGCTCAGGCCTTCGTTCAGCTGCCGTGTGTCGCCGGTCAGCCGGTCGTAGGTGTATTTGTTGGAGCTATTGGGCGCGTAGCTGATGGTGTAGTTGCCTTGCAGCACGTCGGTTTTGGTCAATGCTTCGGTCAGGGCCAGGTTGGCGTTCATGCTGCCGCCGTTTTGCGTCAGCGTGCTGGTTTGGTTGAGGTTGTTGAGGGCCGAGCCCGTGTCCTCGGTGCGCAGAACGGTATTGCCCTCGCGCTGGGTGTAGGTGCCGCCCAAAGTCAGGCTGGCGGTGCGGCCGGCCTTGGCAAAGCGGTGGCGCAGCAGCAGGTCGCCCCCGGCATTCAGGCCGTTGTTGTCGGCGTTGTAGTTGGTGTTGAGGTTGCCCAGCGTGGTATCGGCGCGACTGGTGCGGCCGGCCAGCACGCTGGCGGCATCGTTCATCTGGTAGCTGATGCGCGGCCGAAACAGCAGGGACGTGGCCGAGTCAATCTTGTGCTCCAGGCGCAGGTTGAAGCGCTGGTTGGTGTTGAGGCTGCTGCTATTGGCGCTTTGGGTGTAGTTGGTGCGGCCAGCGTCGGCGTATTGGCGTTGCGTGTTGCTGAGCAGCGCATTATTGGCCCGGTTGAAGAAATAGCTGGCCGACAGGTCGGTTTTCTTGTTCCAAGAGTTCGAATAGTTCAGGCCCACCGCGTTAGTCCTCGTGATGCCGCCATTCTGGTTCACCAGGAAGTCGCCGGCGTTGCCCCCATTGCCGCCGCCCCTGCCACCGCGGCCCCCGCCGCCTTGGTTGGAATTACCCACCACGCCCAGCAAGTCTTCGGTGCCGAAATTCTGCTCGTTTACATTGTTTGACTGCGCCAGCAGCGACACGCGCCGGTCACCCTTAAACGTGTTCACGTTGCCGCTCACCTTGTAGCGCTCCGTGCCCGCGCCGGCCACCACCCGCCCAAAGGTGCCGTTGCGGAATTCTACCTTGGTCACGATGTTAATGGTCTTGGTGGTGTTGCCGTCGTCGAAGCCCGAAAAGCGGCTCTGCTCGCTACGTTGGTCAAAAACCTCCACCTTATCCACCATTTCGGCGGGCAGGTTGCGGAGCACGGCGTCGGGGTCGTTGCCGAAAAACTCCTTGCCATCGACCAGCACGCGCTGCACGTTTTCGCCCTGGGCCTGCACCTTGCCGTCGGTGCCCACGGTCACGCCCGGCATCTTCGTAATCAGGTCCTGGGCGTTGGCGTCGGGGTTGGTTTTGAAGGCCTTGGCGTTGAACTGGGTGGTATCGCCTTTCTGCACCGACTGCGCGGCCTGCCCCGTCACCACCACGCCCTTGAGCTGAATGCCGCCGGTTTGCAGCGCAATGAGGCCCACTTGCACCGGCGAGCCGCTCACGGTCAGGGTCTGGCGCTGCTTTTGGTAGCCCACAAACGAGGCATCGAGCACGTAGCGCCCCGCGGCCACGTTATCGAATTGAAACTTGCCTTCCGTGTCGACTGCGGTGCCGGTTTTCACTGAATCCGGCAAGCGGATAAGCAGCACATTGGCCCCGATAAGCGGCGACTGGTCTTTGCCATCGGCCACGCGCCCGCTCACCGAAGTGGGGGCTTGGGCACGGGCAGCAGTCACCCCAAGAAACAAGAAAAACAGGAAGGATAAGAGCCGCATAGAACTGGAAAAAGCAACGGAAACTCGTCTGACGGCAGAACACCTGCCAGGGTTTACTCAACAGTTGGGCGGGTGCCACGTGCTACTTTTTGCGCAATAGCAGCAGCCCATCTCGCAGGGGCAGAAAAACCGGCTCCACCCGCGCATCCTGAGCCATTTTGTCGTTGAAAGCGCGCACGAAAGGCGTGTCCTTGTCGCCGCTTTTCAATTCGTGCGTGGGCAGCACCTTGCCGCTCCACAGCACATTGTCGACGATGAGCAACCCGCCCGGGCGCACCTGCCCGATGACTGCCTCAAAATAAGCGTCATTGCTTCGCTTGTCTGCGTCAATAAAGACCAAGTCCCAGTCTTCATCGACCAATTCCGGCAAAACGTCGAGGGCCGCGCCAATGTGCAGGCGCACTTGGTCTGCCACGCCGGCCGCTGCCACGTAGCGCCGGATGCGCGCCTCCTTCTCCGGGTCAATTTCAATGGTGTGCAAGCGCCCGTCCGGGGCCAAGCCCTCGGCGAGGCAGAGCGTGGCATAGCCGCAAAATGTGCCTATTTCCAGCACCCGGCGCGGCCGCATGAGGTGGCTCAGCATGCTCAGGAAACGGCCCTGCACGTGCCCGCTGCTCATGCGCGCCGTCATGGTTTGCAAGTGCGTTTCGCGGGTAAGTTGGGCCAGCAGTGGCGGCTCGGGTGCGGTGTGCAGTTCGGCGTAGGCTTGGATGGAGTCTTGATTGGTCATTAAAAAAGCTATGATTGGCTAGTCTCCCCAATTGCCTGTCCTCACTGCTGTCGTGCTAACGAAGTGAGGACAGGCGATTGGGGCTGACAGGCTTCAAATTATGGGCCGCAACCGAAAGACAAACACCTGAAAGCCCGACTTGCCCGGCCCGAAGCTGGAGTCCACGATTTGATAAAGCCCCTCGTATCGGTACACATCAGGACCATCGTCCTCAGCGGGCACTTTGCGTAGCACACGAATGGGCAGGCCCGTTTCCTGACTTTTCAGCAGGGCCAAGTTGGTGCCGCTCGCCACTTGGTCGGTAATCTGGTGGCCCGACTTGGCATCGCGGCCTCCATTTCCAGCGTAGCAAATTTCCTCCTCCCCGAACTCATCATCTTCGTACTGGCCGGCCAGCACGATGCTTTCCGCTCCCATCTGCTGGGTGCCGCAGACACCTGCCCGGCGCGGGCGGTGCAAGCCGCTGAATGCAAGCGCAATTCGATTACGAAACGTGTCGCCGGGGCGGTAGCTGCCTACGTGCCCGAACACCGGCTGACTCATTTGGCCTCCGGCACGTACTGCAGCACGCTCAGGTGGTCATCGGTTAGCACTTCGTTGGCCATCTCGCGCAGTTCGGCGGCTGAAATCCGCTCGATTTTTTCGAAAATTTCGCTCAGCGGCTCCACGCGGCCCAGGTCGAGGGTGCTCTTACCGAGGAGCTGCATCATGCCGCCGTTGCTTTCCTCGCTCATGGCGAGCTGACCCATAAGCTGGTGCTTGGCCACGTGCAGCTGGTTGGTGGTTAAGGTTTTTTCGCGCAGCAGCTTCAGTTCCTTTTGCACCAGGCCCAGCGTGCGCTTCACCTGCTTGCCCTCGGTGCCGAAGTAGATGCCGAACAGGCCCGTGTCGGTGTAAGGCGAATACGTGCTGTCGATGGTGTATACGAGGCCGTATTTCTCCCGCACCGCCAGGTTGAGCCGTGAGTTCATGCCGGGCCCGCCGAGGATGTTGTTCAGCATGAAAAAGGGAATGCGGCGCGGGTCGTTCAGCGAATAGGCCGGGCCGCCCACCAGGCAGTGGGCCTGGGTAATGGGCCGGGTTTCGACCTGCGACTTGCGCTGGTAGCTGCCCACCGGGCGGCGCACCCGCGGCCCGAGCTTGGCAGGCAGCGGCGCCAAGAATTTATCGGCCAGCCGCTTCACTTCCTTAAAAGGCAGGTTGCTCACCGAACTGAACACCAGCCGGTCGGTGCGCATCTGCTCCTGCAAAAACGCATGAAAATCGGCACTCTGGAATCGACTCACGCTTTCGCGGGTGCCCAGAATATTGACACCCAGCGGATGGTCGCCGAACACCACCGTATCAAAGTCGTCGATGATGGCATCTTCCGGGGCGTCCTGGTACATGCTCATTTCTTCCAGAATCACGCCCCGCTCCTTCTCCACCTCGCGGCCCGGAAAAACGGAATGAAACGTCAGGTCGGTGAGCAGTTCAAACGCGCGCTCGAAGTGCGTGCTGAGCAGCGCGGCGTAAAAGCAGATTTTTTCTTTGGTTGTGTAGGCGTTCAGCTCGCCGCCCACGGTTTCGAGGCGGTTGAGGATGTGAAACGACTTGCGCTTTTCAGTGCCTTTGAAGGCCATGTGCTCCCAGAAGTGGGCCAGCCCCTGCTGGTGGGGGGCCTCATCGCGCGAGCCAATATCGAGCAGGAAGCCGCAATGCGCAATTTTGGTATGCAACACCTGCTTGTGCAGCAGGCGGATACCGTTGGGGTATTCGTGAATTTCGTAGTCAGGCATAGGAAGTACAAAGGTACTTGCGTCGGTGAGGAGTGCGCAGCAAACAATGAACAGTTATCCGGGGGCAATTGTCGCCGCAAAGCCTCTATGCTGCCGGATATTATCCGCCCACGGTGGCAAGGAGTTGCGTAACCTCAATGGTGTGGGCGCAGCGAAAGTGCCCCAGCGGGCACGCGCCGTGCCCGTGCAGCCCACAGGGCTTGCACGGCAGCGCTTCTTTGGTTTGCACCACAAACGACACCGGCGCCAGCGGGCCAAAGCCAAATTCGGGGACCGTGCTGCAAAATATGGCCGTGACCGGCGCTCCCACCGCCGAGCATAAGTGCATGGGCGCCGAGTCGTTCACGTAGTTCATCACCGCCCCGCGCATCAGGGCCGCCGAGGCCAGCAAACTCAGCTTCCCAGCCAAGTTGGTCACTCCCTCGCGGCTACTGGCGGCCGCCAGCCGCTCGCAGGCCGCTACATCGGGTGGGCCGCCCAGCAGGTAAATGCGCAAGTGGGCGGGCAGCACGGCAAGCAACTCCAGCCACTTTTCTTCTGGATACTGCTTGGTAAACCACACCGATGTGGGCGCGAGGCACATGTAATGGCCCGCAGCGACAAACGGCGCAGCCGCCGCCTCGTCGGCAGCCGAAGGATAAAGCCGCGGCAGTTCCGTAGGCTCAGCCTTGCTGCCTGTTAGCGCTGGCGCTAACAGGCGCAGGTTGCGGGTTACCTCGTGGGTGCCATCGCCGATGGTGTGCGGCTCGCGGCGCGTGAAAAACCGACTCAATGGATTCTTGGCGAACCCAATCCGCTCCGGCGCCCGTGAAAAAGCCGTGAGAAAGCCGGTGCTGGCAAAGCGCTGCAGCGTGACGACCCGCCCATATCGGGTGGCCCGAATCTGCAGCAGCAATTCCCACAAGGCAGCATACTTCCGGTGCTTTTTATCCCAAATGAGGACGTTCCGCACGTGCGGGTGACCAGCCAGCAGGCCTTCGTTGCCGCGCCGCACCAGCACATCCACCGGCGTTGCGGGCTCGGCGCGGTGCAGGTATTCCAGCAGCGCCGTCATCAGGATGACATCGCCGATGAAAGCAGTTTGAATGAGCAGCGTGGCGGGCGAGGAAATAGGCATAATTCGAGTACGAAAGTAAGCCGTGGCGCCACGTTCCGCGAATTCTTGCGTGGTGGGCATTGCCAAAGAAAGCCGAGCAGCCAACTCGTTCAGCCCCGTAGCAGGCCCCTTAGCAAATCAGGCCGCAGAAGCGTATAAATTACGCTTCTGCGGCCTGTTAAGACATACAATCCGGGCCAGTGAGCTAGTGCGTGAGCTGCGCCGGGCGGTTGATTACTTCTTCCAAAGAAATCAGGGTTTCGGTGCGCTCGATTCCATCAATGGGCTGAATCCGGTCGTGCAGCACGTCGCGCAGGTGCTGCGTATCGCGGCACACCAGCCGGGCAAATACCCCGTAGGCCCCGGTAGTAAAATGAATGCTCACCACCTCCGGAATCTCGCGCAGTTGCTGCACAACGCTGGTATACACCGAACTTTTCAGCAAGTAAATGCCGAGAAAAGCATTAACCCCGTATCCAAGCTTTTGGTAATCAATGCGAAGCGTGGCTCCCTGCACGATGCCTAGCTCTTCGAGCCGGGCCATGCGCACGTGCACGGTACCACCCGACACGTTGACCTTGCGGGCAATTTCCGTGTAAGGCATTTTCGCATCCTGAATGAGCAGGTTAAGGATACTGCGGTCAGTATCATCAAGTTCGTAATTTCTAGGCATATTTTGCAGAAAAGAATTATAGTAAACGCAAAATTAACGGCAACAAATTAAATTTATTGTAAATTCTTTCAACAGGAAGCTTGATATTTGCATTATCTAGCTTATACTGTTACATTTGTCGTAATCCAAGGCAGATGGCCGAGGCACTTAGTAGACTGAAAAGCAAAGTCGCAATCAACGCCGATTATTTGGCATTATTGCAAGTCAACTTCTTTCCGAAGAGTTGGTTCTTTTCACTACGGCCGCGGTTGGATACAGAGGAGAAGAGGGGAAAACGGGGTAGCGCATCTGGGTGGATGTCTGCCTCACATTTGTAGGAGGCGACCTCTGGGTGGGGGTCGCCTCTTCGTGCTTTAAATCGATTGCGGAAATAACTATGCGGTGTTACGACTGGATTGTCAAGCGGTTGTCTACCGTGCGGCCACCGGAGCCCGCTGGCCCTGGAACTGCTTCAGCCCGGCGTCCAGAAACGCCCGGAACTGCGCCACGTCGGGTTCGTAGGCAATGGGAGCAACCAAGGGCTTGCTGGTTGCGTCGTCGGGGTCGAGAATTACATAATAGGGTTGGGCATTGAAGCCAAAACGAGTCACCTGCAAATCGGCATTTTGCTTACCCAGCGTGGTTTTGAGCTGCTTGTCCCGGGGCGACGTGTACCACTCCTTTTCGGGTAGTTCGGTTTTGTCGTCCACGTACAAAGCTACCACCACATAGTCGTTGCGCAGGCGCGCCAGCACCTGCGGGTCGCTCCAAACCGTGGCTTCCATCTTCCGGCAGTTAACGCAAGCGTGCCCCGTGAAGTCAATAAAAATGGGCTTGTTCTGCTCGCGGGCGCAACGTTTGGCCTGCTCCAAATCGAAATAGCCGTCCAGATTATGCGGTAGTTCCAGAAACTCGCCAAAGCGGGGCGTTTCGCACAGGGCACTGGCTACTTGGCGTGAGGGCGAATTACTTGCCTGAGCAGCCGTAGCCAACGAAAAATCGTTCTTGCTCTGGGGCGGCAAATAGCCAGCCAGCAGCGGCAGCGGGGCCCCAAATAGGCCCGGCACCAAATACACGGTGAAAGCAAAGGCCATGACGGCCATCATCAGGCGCGCAACGCTGAGGTGGTCGAGGGGCGAGTCGTGCGAAAGGCGAAATTTGCCCAGCAGGTAAAACCCCAACAGCGCCGACAGCACAATCCACAGCACGATGTACACGTCGCGGTCGAGCAAATGCCAGTGGTAAGCCAGGTCGGCGGTGCTCAGGAACTTGAGCGCCAGCATGAGTTCAATAAAGCCCAGGGTCACCTTCACGGTATTGAGCCAGCCGCCGGAGCGGGGCAGGCTTTTTAGCCACGAGGGAAAGATGGCAAACAGCGTAAACGGCAAAGCAAACGCCAGCGAGAAACCTAGCATGCCCACAATGGGCGTAATCCGCTCGCCCCGGGCCGCCAGACTCAGGATACTGCCCACAATGGGCGCGGTGCACGAAAACGACACCACCACCAGCGTCAGCGCCATGAAGAAAATGCCCGCCCAGCCGCCTTTATCGGCCTGCGTGTCCACGGTATTCACGAGCTGATGCGGCAGCGTGATTTCGAACAACCCCAAAAACGAGAGGCCAAATACTACGAAAACGGCGAAGAAAATCACGTTGGGCAACCAGTGGGTGCTGATGAGGTTGGGCCCGTCTTCCCCCAAGAGGGCCGAGACCAGCACCCCCACCAACACGTAAATGCCAATGATGCTGGCGCCGTACACCAACGCTTTGAAGATGCCGCGCTGGCGGCTATCGGAACCGCTGGTGAAGAGCGAAACCGTCATCGGCACCATCGGAAAAACGCAGGGCGTCACCAACGCCGCTAAGCCAAACGTGAACGCCAGAAAAGCAAAGCTCCACAGGCCACCGGCCTTGCCCACGGGGTCTTCGGCCGCCGCGGGCGCCACAGTTGCCACGGGAGCGGCGCTGGCCGCGCTTGGCACGTCATCACCCGGCAGGGCCGGGGCGGAGGCCACGGCAGGCTGCGCGGCCGAATCGATACCGGGTGCAACCGAATTGGCCGTCGGCGGCGCGGGCACTGAAGCAGCGGGTGCCGCAGTAGTGGGAGAAGTTGTGGAAGCAGTGGAACCGGGCTTGGTCGCGGAGGAAGTGGCGGGGTTCGGCACCGCGCCAGCCACCGTTATCGGGCCGAAACTGAGCGTTTCGTTGCCGGGCACGCAACGGCCATCCACGGTGGTGCAGCTCTGGTAGTCGGCCGCGGCGGTGATGGTGAGCGAGCCCGGCTTCAACACCCGGATGCGCTGGCGCAACTGGCCGGTTTTTTCCCAGAAAGCGACCTCGCCTTTAAAAACTTCGTCCTGCTCGTGGTGCGACTTAACGGATTGCAGCTTGCCCACCAAGGCGTAAGCTGGGCTGGGTTTGAAGGCGAGCGTAAAAACTACCGGCCCGACTTCGTCGCTAAAATCCGACGCATACAGGTGCCATTTATCGTCGATGCGCGCGTTCACCACCAACTCCAGTTCCTCTCCTACTTTGGCACTGGGCTGGCTCAGCGCCGTGCTCAGGTGCGTGGGCGTGAGAATCTGGGCCGCAGCCGGAACAGCTACGCACAGCCAGATTAACAATAACTTAACCATCAAAAAAATCTTCATAATTTCAAACCAGAAGCCTATTGTCCTGTGTTGCGCTTTTGTTCTGAAATAAGGCGCTGACGGCAGAATCCGTTCCCACCGTCTGTTCAGGCAAGTTGCGGCCTTTTGCCACTGCTTCCGCGCACTTTCCTCGACAAAATTAAGGCTGCGCCTACCACAAACTGGCGGTCGAAAAGTTCAGCAGTCCAACAAGACGCGCTAATCTCCGTACTTTTGAATAACTAAGGCCCCCAGACCGACCGTGTCGCGGGAGCCATTCACATGGGTTTAAAAATATTATTTACCGTTTTACTAGTCTTGGTAAACGGATTTTTCGTGGCCGCCGAATTCGCGCTGGTCAAGGTGCGCATTTCGCAGATAGAGTTGCGCGCCAAAGAAGGAAACCGCCTGGCTAAGCTTACGCTCAGCATGTTGCAGGACCTGGAGGCTTACCTTTCGGCTTCGCAATTGGGCATTACGCTGGCCTCTCTGGGCCTGGGTTGGATAGGCGAAAGCGTGGTGGCCTCCATCATTTTGGCTGCCGTGCACGCCCTGGACCTGAATGTGACGCCTGAGTTAGCGCACCAGATTGCCCTGCCCGTTTCGTTTGCCACCATCACGGTATTGCACATCGTAATTGGTGAGCAGGCTCCTAAAATGCTGGCCATTCAGCGGCCCGAAGCTCTGAGCATTGCCATTGCCCTGCCGCTGCGGCTGTTCTACATCATCAGCTTCCCTGCCATCTGGATTCTGAACAAGCTGTCGGGTCTTACCCTGCGGTTGTTCGGGGTGGCGTCGGGGCACGGCAGTGAAGCCCATACCTCCGACGAGCTGCGCATGCTGCTGGACCAAAGCAAGGAAAGCGGCGAAATCCAGGACTCGGAGCACGAACTGATTGAGAACGTGTTCCAGTTCAACGACCGGATGGTGAAGCAGATTATGGTGCCCCGCACCAAGCTCTCGGCGTTGGACGTGAACGCCCCCGCCGACCAGATTCTCGACGTTGTTTTTAACGAGGGCTACTCGCGCATGCCGGTGTACGAAGGCAACATCGACAACATTGTGGGCGTGCTCAACGTGAAAGACCTGCTGCCCATCATCCGGCGCCAAGAGCCGGTAGAGCTGGCCCGCATCATGCGGCCGCCCTACTTCGTGCCCGAAACCAAGAAAATCAACCGCCTGCTGCGTCAGTTTCAGCGCAAGCACATCGTGATGGCCATTGTGAGCGACGAGTTTGGCGGCGTTTCGGGCATCGTCACCATCGAGGACATCATGGAGGAACTGGTGGGCGAAATCCAGGACGAGTACGATAACGAAGTGCCCGTGGTGGAGAAAGTGACCGAGGACGAGTACCGCGTGAACCCCGCCACGCCCATTTCCGATGCCAACGAATACCTCCCCTTCCCGCTGCCCGAGGGCGAAGACTATGAAACAGTGGGCGGCCTGCTGAACGTCATCTACGGCAGCATCCCGGAAGTAGGCGACGTCGCCGTGCTCGACCCTTATGAGTTCCGCGTGCTGCAACGCTCGCGCCGCGCCGTGGAGCTGGTGCAGCTGCGCATCACCACCGTGGAAGAGCGCGCCGAGCCGCGCGGTACGCTGGGCGACGAACTATAAAACCCCGCCGCATTTCAGTTTTTACTTAAACCAGCTGGCGTAGGTCTGGTAGTTGGCGGCGGTGCGCTTCAGCCCTTCGCGCTGCTCTGCGGTCACGGGTTTGATTTTGCGGGCGGGCACGCCGGCGTACAAAAATCCAGGCTCGCACACGAAATTTTCCAGCACCACGGCCCCGGCCGCAATGATGCAGCCCGTGCCCACCACGGCGTGGTCCATCACAATGGCGCCCATGCCGATGAGCACGTCATCTTCCACGGTGCAGCCGTGCACAAGGGCCCGGTGCCCGATGCTCACGCTGCTTCCGATGGTGAGCGGCGCTTTCTGGTAGGTGCAATGCAGTACCGCCCCGTCCTGGATATTGGTCTCCTCTCCGATGCGGATGCGGTGGACATCGCCGCGAATCACGGCCGTGAACCAGACGGTGCAGCCCCGGCCCAGCACCACGTCACCCACAATGGTGGCATTATCGGCAATGAAGCAATCAGCCGGAATTTCGGGATAGATGCCGTGAACGGGCAGGATGAGAGCGGGCATAATTTCAGTGAGTAGTGAGCAAAAATCCGTCATGCAGCGCGCCGCGAAACACCTCGCGTGCTACCACTAATCCAGCTGATTGAGTCACTACTCGCAAGATACTTCGCGGCGCGCTGCATGACGGGCTTTTTACACCCCAATCAGCCGCTTCCACGTTCCTTTTTCCCAGTTATACTTCAGCGTGCTGGGCAGCGCCTGCCAGAAGTATTTGCTGGTTTCTACCGCGAAGCTGGGCTGCATGTAGCAGTTGATGGTGCAGCCCTCGCACGCGGGCAAACGGCCTTCCAGCGCGGCGAGGCGCTGAGTTTCGGGCGCATTGTATAAATCAAACAGCTTGCCTTCGATGGTAAATTTCTGTTCGCCCAGGTGGTAGCAGGGCAGCACCAACTCGTTGCTGGGTGAGATGACCAGCGTGGTGCTGGCGGCTCGGCACACCGGCGCGGCCACGTGGTTGCCGCCGTCGCGCCGCAGCTGGATAAAGGCTTCGTTCAAATACACGCCCTTGCGCTTGCCGAAGGCGGAGAGGTAATCCAGCTCCTCGGTACTCAGCTGCTCGCCGGTTTCTACGTCGCCGTATTCGAAAGCAGGATTGAGAATCAGTACCAAGCCGTTGGGCTGGGCAATGTCGCGGTAAACGGCTTCCAAGTCCGCCAGGTTTTTACGGAAGACGGTAAACAGGATATCCGGCCTTTCGCCTAGCTCCTTGGCCACCCGAATGCTTTCGAGCACGAAATCGTAGCAGGCCACGCCGCGGCCCAGGTCGTGGGTATCGCGGTCGGCCGAGTCGAGCGAAAAATGCAGCATGTCCACCAAGCCGCGCAGCTTTTCTGCGTTTTTGGGGTAGAGCAGGCCGTTGGTGGTGACGGTGGTGATGAACCCCATTTCGCGGGCCAGTGCCAGAAAATCGGGCAGCTGGCGGTGTAGCAGTGGCTCGCCGCCCGTGAAGTCAATCACCGACACGCCCAGACGCTTGAGGTCGCGCAGGTTTTGCGTCACGTCTTCCAGCGTGATGTAGGGCGAAGGTTTCTCCCAGATGTCGCAAAACGCGCACTTCGCATTGCAGCGGTACGTGACGTAGTAATTGCAGAGGACGGGGTGCTTAACGAGGCGCATGAGCGGTAGCGCGGACTCTGGGAGTTCGCGCATAAAGGGCGGGCAACACGCGGACTCGCAGAGTCCGCGCTACAAAGCTAGTGCGGCAGCTTGCCCCAGGCGGCGGGGTCCCACTGCGTAGGCGTGGCGGCGAGGGCCTCGGCCGTGGCGGCGCCGTAGTGCTCCTGGTAATAATTGCAGAAGCCTTTGAGCGGGCAGCGCGGGCAGTTGGGCCGCAGGAAAAAGCAAATTTGCTGCCCGTGCCAGTAGTTGTGCTTGTGGAAGTTAAACAGTGCCTCGGCGTCGGCGGGCAGCAAGGCCAGCAGCACGGCGTGGGCCTTTTCGACTGACACTTTCGGTCCCAGAAAGCCCACCCGCTGGGCCACGCGGTGCACATGCGTATCGACGGGCAGCACGGGCTTACGATAATTAAAAAGCAACAGCAGCGACGCCGTTTTCAGGCCAATGCCGGGCATATCGGTCAGCCACGCCATGGCGCGGTCCAGTGGCCAGTCGGCCAAGAAATTCAAATCGAACGACCCGCCGGTTTCGGTCTGGATTCGCCGCAGAATTTCCTGGATGCGCGGTGCCTGGGTATCGGGCCAGCGCGTGGTGCGAATGGCGTGGGCTAAGTCCGCCGTGGGGGCGGCCAGCACGCCGGGCCAATCGCCGAAGGCTTCCAGCATGCGGTCGTAGGCCAGCTCCTCGTCGGCGTGGGTGGTGCGGTGCGAGAGAACGGTGGAAATCAGCTCCCGCATGGGCGTGCGGCGGGGCGCCTTGGGCACGGGCCCGTAGAATTCATTAAGGATTTCGTGGTCGGCCCGGGCTTTTTCGGCGGCAGATGAGGCGTAGGTAGCAAGCATAACCGTTGTACCGCCCAATCCGCGCTGGGGTTGTCACTTCAGCTCGGCCGCTTTGATGGTGCGCTCCCAAAGCTGCTGGCCGGCCTTGTTCATCACCGAAATGCGCAGCTGGCGGGTAGCCAGCGGGCCGCTCACTTTCACCACGGCAAAGTTGCGTTCCATCACCAGGGTGCCGTCCACGCGGCCGGTATTGGCTTCGTTGCGGGCGCCAGTGGCCGCGCCACTGGTGAGGGGCGAACAAGTGAAATCGTAAAGCGGGTAGGTGCCGGGGCGCTCCAGCTTGGTGAGTTCGGTGTGGTGGCGGTCGCCGTCGAGGAACACCACGCCGCTGATGTTGCGAGCGGCAATGCCTTGCAGCAAGGCAGCACGCTCCTGCTCGTAGTTGCTATAATTCTCAAATACTTTGGCCGGATTGAGCACCTGCCCGCCCACGGCGATGAGCTTGAAAGTGGCCTGGCTGGTAGTTAGAGCATCGAGCAGCCAAGTCAGCTGGGCCTGCCCTAGGTAGGCGCTTTCCTTTTGATTGTAGCGGTTGGGCGCCCGAAACCACCGGTCATCCAGTAGAAATACCTGCACGTCGTTCCATTCAAACGTGCCGCTGATGCCCTGGCCTGCCCCCTGGCCATAATTCGGGTTGGCCCAGAAATCTTTGAACGCCTCCAGCGTAGTAGACTTGGTCACGTAGCTGCGGTCCGAGTCGTTGGGTCCGAAATCGTGGTCATCCCAGATGGCGTAATTGTGCGTGCGGGCCAGCAGGGGCTGCATTTCGGGCACCGCCCGAGTGTGCGAGTAGCGGTGGTAGATGCCGGTGCGGGTGTTCCAGTCGGCGGGGCGCAGGTAGGTATTGTCGCCCATCCAAAGCATAAAGTCTGGCTTTTGGGCATTGATGCTGGTGAAGATGCCGTAATCGCCGCCGTACTCGGGGCCCGACCGGTCGTAGGGTGCTTCGTTCACATACACGCACGAGCCCATGGCAAAGCTGAAGTCAGGCGGGTCTTGCTGCCACTGCCACTGGGTCTGGCTTTGAAATTCCAACGGGTAGGGCCGGGCCACGCGCTGGCCGTTCAGGTACAGGGCGTAGGCATAGCGCCGGCCGGGCAGCACCTGGTCGGCCAGCAGATGGGCCGTGTGGGCGCGGGCGGCCTTGGTGGCCACGGGGGCCGTGCGCCACTTCACCTCCGGTTTTTCTTTGTCCCAATACTCAATCTGCGCGGTAGCGGGGGCCATGGTTTGCACCCACAGCGCCACTTCCCGCATTTCCGAGTAGCCCACCATCGGCCCCGACCGTAGCAGTGCCGACGCTGCTACCACGGGTTTGGGCCGGGCCGGGGCTGCTTTGCGGGGCTGGGCCAGCAGGGTGCCGGGCACAAGCACGGCCGCCAGCGCATACCTAATGATGAGGAGTAGTTTCATGCCCAAATCTACTCTTGGTTGCGCGGACCACGGCTCGGCGCAGCCCACAAAAAAACCGGCGGCCCAAAGCTGGACCGCCGGTTTTGCTATTGCCACGGTGACAAGCACCGCGGTTAGATTCTTACAATTGGCCGCGCTTGGCCGCTTTCTGCATTTTCTCGTTGGCGAAAATGGCTACTTCTACGCGACGGTTAGCGGCTTTGCCGGATACCGAGGTGTTATCGGCCACGGGCATCGTCGAACCGTAGCCGGTGGAAGTGATGCGGGCGTTGTCAACACCCTGGGCCGTGATTTCGTTGGCCACGGCCTGGGCCCGGCGCTCCGACAACGGCTGGTTGATGGCGTTCGAGCCCGAGCTGTCGGTGTGGCCTTCAATCACGACGTTGGTGTCAGCGTATTTTTTCAGGGTGGCGGCCAACTGGTCGATGTTGGCAGCTGCCGCGCCGGTCAGGCTCGACGAGTTGGTGGCGAACAGGATGCCCGAAGCGAAGGTGATTTTAATGCCTTCGCCCACGCGCTCCACGGTAGCGCCTTCTAGGTCGCGGCGCAGCTCAGCAGCCTGCTTGTCCATGCGGCGGCCAATCAGCGCGCCACCGGCACCGCCCACGGCTGCTCCGATGATGGCGCCTTTGGCCGTGCCCGACTTGCCGCCAATCAGACGGCCTGCTACCCCACCGGCTACCGCGCCACCCAAGCCGCCAATCAGGCCGCCTTTGAGGGTTTTGCTCATGGTGCCCTTGGGGCGGGCAGTGCCTACGGTGGAAGTTTGGGCTTGGGCGAAGGTGTTTACCAGCAGCAACAGCGCCAACAAGAAGGTGAGGGACGAACGAAAGAATTTCATAAGCGAGAAAGTGTTTGTAAAAGGTGATTGGCCAGCAGTCTTCCGCTGCAGGTGCAACGGGCCGGCAAGTACGCCATTTGCAACCACCTTGCCAAACTATTCAGGCTCGACACTACCACTCGCAAACTGAAGCGTAAACCGTTACTCGATAGCTCAAAAAAAGGCCCTGTCGCGCAGACAGGGCCTTTTTTTGAGCCAGATAATTAAAACATCCTTCCCTGGCTACTTCCGCTTCTTGCGGTATTCATTGTAGCGGGCAGGGTCTTTCTTCTTGTCTTTTTTGCGGCCCAGCAGGCCACCGCCTACGGCCCCGGCCGCGCCACCGATTACCGCGCCTTTGCCCCCGCCAACAATGGCCCCGGTCACGGCCCCCGCGCCCGCGCCTACGGTAGCGCCTTTTGCTTTATTACTCCAGCCTTTTTTGGGTGTTTGGGCCTGCGCGGCCGAGCCGGCCAGGAGCATGAAGGAGCAGAACAGCAGGAAAAATAATTTGATGGTTTTCATAACGACTCCAGATTAAGGTTGAGAAAACGACGCAGATTAAACGCGGGCATCTCGCCGGAGGTTCTATTTGAATGCGGTATTTGCCAGCCAAAGCCAGCTGGCACTGCACAAAAAAAGGCCGCCCAAATAGGCGGCCCTTTTTTTGTTGTAGGGAAGCTGCGCTGCAAAGCAGCGCGCTGGCCCGGCAACGAGTTGGTGCTTACAAACGGCCGTCTTCGGCAGCTTTCTTCATCTTTTCGTTGGCATAGATGGCAATTTCTACGCGGCGGTTGGCCTGCTTGCCTTCAGCCGTGGCGTTGTCGCCCACGGGCTGGCTCGAACCGTAGCCCTGGGTGGTGATGCGGCTCGAAGAAACGCCTTTGGCAATCGTAGAGCTGGCCACGGCCTGGGCCCGGCGCTCCGACAGGGGCTGGTTGATGGCGTCCGAACCGCTGTTGTCGGTGTGGCCTTCAATCAGCACGTTGGTGTCGGGGTATTTCTGGAGAATGGCCGCCATTTTGGTGATGTCCGATTCCGACGCAGCGCGCAGGTTAGCCGAGTTCGTGTCGAACAGAATGCCCGAATCGAAGGTGATTTTGATGCCCTCGCCCACGCGCTCTACTTTGGCGTTTTGCATGTCGCGCTGAAGGTCTTCAGCAGCTTTGTCCATTTTGCGACCGATGATGGCACCGGTGGCACCGCCCGCGGCAGCACCTACAATAGCGCCAATGGCCGTGCCACGGGCACCACCGCCGATTACGCGGCCCAGAATAGCGCCAGCGGCTGCGCCGCTGCCCGCGCCAATCAGGCCGCCTTTGGCCGTCTTGCTCATGCCGGTTTTGCGGGCGCCGGTACCGTTGTTGGTGGAGAGGTCGGGCTGCGTACTGGCTTGCTGCGACGTGGCGCAGGAGCTGAACAACAGCACGAAGGACATCAGTACGGAAAGAAGGGATTTGGAGGTGTTCATGTGAAAAAAGGAAATTGGGTGAGTATAATTTCGGGCTTATACGGGAAAAACCCGTTCCGGTAACGGAAACGGGTTTTTCAAAAAGTGTGCCGAAAGTAAAAAGGGCTCAAAAAAGGCCATTAATGCGCTTTGGAAGGAGTTCGGCGAGCTTCGCGGGGTTCCGGATTGGCCGCTGAAACGGGCTGCAACATGCCCAGCAAGTCGGCCAAGCGCTGCTTTAGCTCGCGGCGGTCCACAATGAAATCGAGAAAGCCGTGCTCTAGTACAAATTCGGCGCTCTGGAAGCCCTTGGGCAAGTCCTTGCCAATGGTTTCCTTGATAACGCGGGGTCCCGCGAAACCAATCAGGGCGCCGGGCTCGGCAATATTGAAGTCGCCCAGCATGGCAAACGAGGCCGTGACGCCGCCCGTGGTCGGGTCGGTGAGCAAGCTCACGTAGGGCACGCCGGCTTCCGACAGCAGGGCCAGCTTGGCCGAGGTTTTGGCCATCTGCATCAGCGAGTAGCCGGCTTCCATCATGCGGGCGCCGCCGGAGCGCGAAATCATCAGAAACGGCGTGCGGGTTTGGCGGGCGTAGTCAATGGCCCGGGCAATTTTCTCGCCCACCACCGACCCCATCGAGCCGCCAATGAATTTGAAATCCATGGCCGCCACCACCAGCGGCTGCCCGGCCGACAAGCCGTGGGCCGTGCGCACGGCATCTTTCAGGCCGGTGTTGCGCTCGGTAGCCACCAAGCGTTTGGGGTATTCTTTGGTGTCAACAAAGCGGAGCGGGTCGCCCGAGGTGAGCTCGGCATCAAGCTCCGTAAATCGGCCGCCGTCGAAGAGGAAGTCAAAGTAGTCGGCGGCGTCGATGCGGTCGTGGTGGCCGCAAGGCCCGCACACGTACAGCAAACGCTTGTGTTCGGCCATGGTAACCACCGACTTACACTCCTGGCACTTGTGCCAGAGGCCATCCGGCGTTTCCTTTTTCTGGTCGGTGGGGGTGACGATGCCCTTTTCTACGCGCTTAAACCAGGACATATATAAATGGGTGTTTGTAGCTGGAAGCTAGTAGTTAGAATAAAACTGTAGGGTCAAAAGTAAGGGATTATCAGGGTTGTGTAGCGAAAACTTGCCCCACAACCAGCCACCCTCGCTCGTGCCCGGTTCCGGAAGGCCCTACGCGAGGGTGATTTCGGGGTCGAGATACACGTCCTGAATGGCATTCAGCAAGGCCACGCCCTCGGCAAAAGGTCGCTGAAAAGCTTTCCGGCCCGAAATCAGACCTTGGCCGCCAGCGCGCTTGTTGATGATGGCCGTGCGCACCGCGGCTTCGAGGTCGCCGGCGCCGAGGCTTTCGCCGCCCGAGTTGATGAGGCCGATGCGGCCGGCGTAGCAGTTCAGCACCTGGTAGCGCGTCATGTCGATGGGGTGGTCGCCGCTGAGCGTGTCGTACATCGCGGGGATGGACTTGCCGAATTTCAAGGCGCTGAAGCCGCCGTTGTTTTCGGGTAGCTTTTGCTTGATGATGTCGGCCCCCATGGTCACGCCTAGGTGGTTGGCCTGGCCCGTGAGGTCGGCCGCCACGTGAAAATCTTTCTGCGCGGTTTTGAACGCGTTGTTGCGGGTGTAGCACCACAACACCGTGGCCATGCCCAGCGCGTGGGCCTCCTCGAAAGCCCGCGCCACCTCCACCATTTCGCGGTTGCTGTCTTCTGAGCCGAAGTACACGGTGGCACCCACGGCAGTCGCGCCCATGTCCCAGGCCTGCCGCACCGACCCGAACATGATTTGGTCGAATTTATTGGGGTAGCTCAGCATCTCGTTGTGGTTTATTTTCACCAGAAACGGGATTTTGTGCGCGTATTTGCGGGCCACGGTGCCAAAAGTGCCGAAGGTGGTGGCCACGGCATTGCAGCCCCCTTCAATGGCCAGCCGGAGAATATTTTCCGGGTCAAAATACATCGGATTGGGGCCAAACGAGGCCCCGGCCGTGTGCTCAATGCCTTGGTCGACGGGCAGGATGCTTAGGTAGCCAGTACCGCCCAAGCGGCCATGGTTGTAGAGGGCACCGAGGCTGCGCAGCACTTGTGGCGGACGGCTGCCCGACAAAAAGCAGCGGTCCAGAAAATCAGGGCCGGGGGCGTGGAGCTGCTCTTTGCTCACCACGCATTGGTGGGCCAGCAGGGCTTCGTTTTCAGAACTCAAGGTGAGGGTGGAGACCATTCGGAAAGAGCAGTTTGAGTGAATTTCGGCGGGTAAAATGGCGGCTGGAAGGCGAACAAATATAGGCCGAAATACGCGGGCTAAATTGGGCATAATGGGCGCTGGCTGCGCGCTAAGCGCTACCTTGGTATTCCAATGCGGCCGGGTAGTCCGGCCGCCAATGGACTTGCCTGTTTCGCCTTTCGCTCGTGAAGAATATATCCCCCGCCCTATTGGCCCTTTCGCTGCTGGCCACTCCCCTGCTCAACAGCTGCGTTACTGCCAAAAAATACGACGACCTGAGCGCCCGCCAGAAGGCCGATGCCGACGGCAAAGCCGCGGCCGAGCGCCAGTACCGCGGCGCTACCGCCGAACTGCAAAAAGCCACCGACGAGCTAGCCCAACTGCGCCTCACCCAAAAGCGCCTTGTGAACGACTCGGCCGAAACCGGTGCCGCCTACCGCAAAACCCGCGGCCTCTACAACGAGCTCAGCAACAGCTACGACAAGCTGCTCAAAAACAGCGACCGGGAACTGGCCAACAAATCGTCCGACTACAACAAAGTGGCCCAAGACCTGGCCCGCCGCGAGGCCGAGCTTGGGGTGCTGGACACCAACCTGCAAAAAAGCAAAGCCGAAAACGACCGCCTCGCCGCCGACCTCAAAGGGCGCGAAGCCCGCCTGACGGAACTCACCAAGGCGCTGGCCGAGAAGGACAAGGCCGTGAACGACCTGAAGGCCCGCGTGAGCAAAGCCCTGCTCAGCTTCAACTCCAGCGACTTGCAGGTGAAGCTGAAAGACGGCAAGGTGTACGTGTCGCTGTCCGAGCAACTACTTTTCAAATCGGGCTCGACCAAAGTGGACGCCAAGGGCCAGGAAGCCCTGAAAAAGCTCGCCACCGTGCTGCAAGAGCAGAAAGACGTGAACGTGGTAGTGGAAGGCCACACCGACTCGGTTCCCATTGCGCGCGGCACGGCCGGCCTCACCGACAACTGGGACCTGAGCGCCCTGCGCGCCACCGAAATTGCCCGCCTCCTCACCACCAGCGGCGTGCCAGCGGAACGGGTGACTGCTTCGGGCCGGGGCCAATACGTGCCCGTGGCGAGCAACGACACGCCCGCCAACAAGGCTCTGAACCGCCGCACCGAAATCATTCTCACCCCCAAACTCGACGACCTGTTTCAGATTCTGGACACCAACTCCAGCAGCGCACCAGCAGCGCCGGCAGCCAAGTAGTTGCTGCCGCGAGCTGCCGATGAGCCCCAACCTGCATGGACCAGGTTGGGGCTTGTTTTTTTCACGCAATTATTCCGCAAGGCAATTTTTCGGCTATCAATGAAACTTATATATTATTTTAAAGCACATTTACGTTAATTAACCATTATAAAAGCGCCAACTTGTAGTTCCATTCTCAATCATTTCTACCCTCGCCATGCGTCCATCTTTACTACTCAGCAGCCTGCTTATTATTTTAAGTTGGGTTGGAAGTATCACGCGGGCCAATGCCTCGCATGCTTTGGGCACAGAGCTCGTTTACGAATACATTGGGACGGCCGCAGCCCCCAACCGGTACCGCGTCTCCGTTTGGATGTTTCAAGACATCCAATCGCCAGTCCAGAGCAGAGAGTACACTTTAACCTGCGGCAAAAACGAATGCGGCAATACGCTACCGGGCAGCTTCACCACCGAACTCAGGATGACTCGTACAGTGCCGGCGCCCGTTGCCCTCTGTGCCGGGCCACCCTTTTCTTATGACTACCGGATTCATGTAATTGAAGGTGAAGTGGATTTGCCGCCGGCACGATGGACACTGAGTGTTAACGGCGATAATCGACGATTCGATGTTGCTAACCTTCCGGAGTCGCATTTACAATCCATCCACGTTACGGCCACACTCGATAACTCCACGGGTTTGGTAAATTCCTCGCCAACCTTCACTTCGCACTACCTGATTCAGGTGGTCGGCAACCAGGTGCCACGCCATAGCTTGAGCACCTTCGACAGCGAAGGCGACTCGCTAACTTACGAATTGGTGCGCCCGATGTCAATCCGTGACCCCTACCCTAACTCTAGCTGTGCGGAATTGGCAGTCGGCAGCACCGTAGCGCCGCACTTTGAGATAGACGCCACCACCGGCGAATTGACAACGCGCGCAATGCCAGTGCAACAAGGCGCTTTTATCCTCGCAGTAGCTGTGAATGAGTACCGGCGGATAAATGGAACCTGGCAGCAAATAGGGCAAATCAACCGCAACATGCTGTACCTCGCCGCTAACGGCAGCAATCAGGCGCCGGCGTTCACCCGGGTGGCGTTTAGCAACAACCCCACCGGCCAGCTGCTGGGCCAAACCATTTCCGTGACGCAGGGCCAAACGGTGTCGCTCGACCTCACCGCTACCGACCCTGACGCCGGCCAAACCGTGCAGCTGATGAGCGAGGCGGCCGGAAAAGTACCGGGCGTCACGTTCCAAGCTCAGGGCAACGGGCAAGGCCAGCTTACTTGGCAGGTACCGGTGTTGCAAGCGCCCGGCCGCTACACCCTCACGGCCACCGCCGTTGACGATACTTGCCCTGGCAAGGGCGTCACTACCCAAACCATGCGGTTTCTGGTGACGCCTTTGCGGACGGCATTGGCAACCCGCACGCGCCAGCCGCTGGCCCAGCTTCCGTTCCCAACGCCGTTTCGCGAGGAAGTTTACTTCCAACTCACGGGCGCCGGCAGCCAGGCGGTGCTTATCGTCGATGGGCTCGGCCGGACGGTGCAGCAACTCACCACCGCGCCGGATGGCCGCGTGGTATGGCAGCCCGCGCCCAACGTGCCCGCTGGCATCTACCTCGCCCGCAACCTAGCCGGCACGCAAGTGGCCAGGTTGGCCTATAGCGGACGATAAAGAGCTTCCAGGCAAATCATCATACATGCACTAATCTGTAAGGCTGTTGTTTAGAATTGATACAGTACCTGCCCACTAACCAGGTTTGGTTTATCAAGAAAAAGCCTCAACGGAGTTTACCGATGGGGCTTTTTCTTGGCCATGCCATAGAGGCAACGGCCGAACAAATGGTTCGTCTTGGAGAGTTATAAATCGGCCTTCACACCCAAAGCTAAAGTCAGCAACTGGCCCACGCCGATGCCACCGTTGCGGTTGTTGAGGTAGGTGGCGATGTATAGGTCGTTGCTGCCCAGCTCGTAATAGAGCGACAGCTTGCGGGGCAGCCCGGTGGCGGCCACCGGGGCGGCCAGGTAGGTGACCCGGCCACCCACGAGCGCGCCGTAGCGGGTGTCGGTTGAAAACCAGTAGTAATCCTTCGAGTATTGGCCCTTCAGTTCGTCGTTGAGGGTGCCGTGGGTATAGCTGAAATAGCCGCCTATGGTGAACGGCACTACCTGTACTTGTTCAGCTACGCGCAGATGGAAGGGCGAGTACATCACCTTCAGGGAGGCCAGCGTCAAGGTGGAACCTGCGTAGCGCTCGGGCACGTAGCCGATGAGAATATCGGTTTCGAGGCGGTCTTTGAGGAAGGAATAGCCCGCCCCGCCGGCTACCATGCCCAGGCCGCCGCCGGTTTGCAGCACGAGGTGTTGGGGGCGGAACCACTGGCGCGCACCGGCGGGCGTCGTTGCGATGGTATCGGGCGGGGCGGCTGCGTGGGCCGCGAATGTGGCGAACAGCAGGCCAGCGAGTAGAAGCGTTTTCATTAGAAAGTGACCTGTTTAATGCGGAATTCCCGGTCGCCCCACACGGTAACCACCATGTAGCGGCGCTCCGAAAAAGCATCGGAATTAACGTAGGTCACGCCGTCGTTGAAGGGCTGGCCGATGGTGGACTGGTGGTTGTGGCCGTTCATTTCGAACACCAAGCCCGGGGCCTCGCGCAGGGCCTGCACGTAGGGCATGCGCAAGGCCGGGTCAAAATCGTCGTTGGTGGGGGGCACGTGCGAGATAACCACCTGCCGCCGGGCGCCGTCGAGGTTGGCGAGTTGGGGCCGCAGCCAATTGAGGTTGGGAATCTGACCGTTGAAGTTGTACTCGCGGCCGTTGGTATCGAGCAAGGTAAACTTGGTGTCGCCGTACACAAACGAGTAGTCGAGCGCGCCAAAGATGTGCTGGTAGGCCTCGCGGCCGTTGCCCACCAGGTCGTGGTTGCCAATAACGGTGAGGTACGGCACGGTCAGTTTGCGCAGTTTCTCATCCACCCAGCGCATCTCGCGGGCCAGGCCAAAATCGGAAATG
The DNA here is from genome assembly GCF_015694725.1 of Hymenobacter jeongseonensis. GTDB lineage: Bacteria > Bacteroidota > Bacteroidia > Cytophagales > Hymenobacteraceae > Hymenobacter > Hymenobacter jeongseonensis. The sequence goes on from NZ_JADQDQ010000005.1 coordinate 373,584, forward strand.
TCGCCGGCCACCAGCATAAACGAGATGCCGGGCTGCTGATTTACACTGGTTACCAAGTCCTCGGCTTCGTCGTAGAACTGCTGCGAGTCGCCGGTGAACACAAAACGCAGGGTGTCGGTCGCTGCTAGAGGCTTGGCTTGCAGCTTGGCGATGTTTTTCTGGGTGAGATTGGTGAATTCCTCCGGTAAGCGGTAATCGTTGGGGCTGAACTCCAACATATCACAGCCGGCCACCAACAAGGCGGCAGCCGGGGCAATACGGGTCCAGCGCCGCAGCGTAAATAATGATGACATAAATAAAAATGGCACCTGGCCAATGCTAACAAAAAAACCTTAAACTCCTAATTGAGCCATCTGGTTGGCGGCGGCAGTCCTTTTTGGCCAGTGTTAATCTAATGTTAACATCGCCACTCGTCATAAATTACTTCACCAGCTTCGCCACCGCTTTGATGATGAAGCTGATGCCGCCCGTAGGCCCCGTCTAACCTGAACCGTTGCTATGGCTAGGCCATTACCGCCAGCAAGTGCAGCGCGGCTTCCCCCAGCGTCTGGTTTCCCACAATGCGCACTTGCGGCCGAGCTTCGGCGGGGCTCAGGCCTTTGGTGAAGAGCGGCCAGGCTATTTCGGGACTGAGTGCAACCTCTGCGGCCACCGCGGCCGTGGGTTCTGGGGCCTGCAGTTGCCAGCCTGCGGCGGACTTGGCCACTTGCCAGGTTCCGCCAATCACCGTGGTGATGTGCACCTGCACCACGGTGCCAACCGGCGCCGCTACGTTGCGGTAAGCATGCGGCAGCCCGCGCAGGCAGGTCGCGGCAAAGGGTTCAAACAGCTCCCTGGTCAGCAGGCCCGGCCCGCCCACGGCCGCGTGAATTTGCTGCTGGTGGTGCCATTTCTCGGTGTAGTCGCGGGCAATGTGAAACCAGTTTTGCGACTCCGTTTCGCCGGCCCAGCCCACCGAGAAAGCAGCCGGGGCCCACGGATCGAGGGTGGTCAGGTAGGCGGTGTATTCGGCGCCGGACTGGGCCAGCAGCTCAATCAGCACCGCGGGGCTGAGGCGCCGCGCGGCACCCACCCAGTCGGCATTGAGGCGGTTCAGGTAGCTGACGATGCCGGTGTAGGACGTCGGGTCGTCCGGGGCTTCGCCAAAATATCCGTCGCGCAGCATGGAAAGCGTGCGCAGGTTGCCATCGAGCAGGTGGGCGGCCACGTCCTTCACAGTCCACTGCCGGGCCAGGGTGGGCCGCTGCCAGTCCGGCGCCGACAGCGAGCGCAGGAGCTCCGTCAGCCGCTGGTCCAGCACCGGGAACAGCGGCAGCACTTCAATGGGCACGGTTGGGCGACTGGGCGACTCCTCCATAGGGCAAGAATGCAGCTTACTTCACTTCAAAAACTACGTCGTATACGGCTTCAACTACGATTTTGCGCAAGTTAGGAGTCGCTATTTCTCCACGGTCTTCAGAGGCTTTGTATTTGCCAGCGCCCATTTTCTGGTAGCCTTCCACCAGCACTTCAGACAATGATGCCCCCGGCAGCACTTCTACCGCTGCTACTACATTGCCGAGCTGACCGCCGGCCTGTTTCGTCACAGCCAGGGCCTTCTGCCGAGCATTGGCGGCTGCGCGTCCCGCTACTTCCAGTTGGGTAGCGGCCAGCAGACTGCTTTCCAGATTTACAATTCTGAGATTATCAGCACCGGTCTGTACAAGCTGAGGAATCAGGGTGTTGAGGATTTTGGGATTGTTCAGCGTGAGGCGGTACACTTTGGTGAGGGCCACGTTGGCGTTGCCGGTTTTCGAGAAGCCACCGTAGCCACTGGCGCTGAGGTCCTCCAGCACCAGTTTTTCGGGCGCAATGCCGGCTTGCTTCAGCACCTGCTGCAGGCCCTGCTCCTGCTCTTGGGTGCGCCCGCTTTCCTTAACGTTATCCGAAAAGCGGCAGGTAAGCAACAAATCCAGCTTCTCCGGCTCAATTTCCTGTTCCGCGGTGCCCCGCACCAGAATAGTGCGGGGTGGGACCGGCGCCACCGTCTGGGCGGCCGAAAGATGGGCGAGCGGCAATATCAACAGAACAAATAAGTGGCGCATCGAGCTGGATTAAAGGCAAATCCGGTGTTCCACAACAAAAGCACCGGGCCACCTACAACGGTAGTTCGGCGCTTTTCATATATATCGGCCAGCAGGAAAATTGGCAAATCCTGTTACATCTTTCTTACAGGCTCAGCAACTCCCGAAAACGCACCGACTGCTGGCGCGATACTTCCACCACCTCGGCGCCGCCGCGCAGGGTCAGGCGCAGGCTGTGGCTGAACCAGGGCTCGACGCCGGCCACGAAATCCAAGTTGATAATCTGCTGGCGGTTGGCCCGGAAAAACTGTTTGGGGTCGAGGCGAGCTTCTAGTTGGGCCAGCGTCCGCGGAATCAGCGGCCGGTGCTGGTCGAAGTAGATTTGGGTGTAGCTGCCGTTGATTTCGAAGAGTCGCACGTCGGCCAAACGCACAAACCAGCACCGCTCGCCGTCTTTCACAAACACTTGGTCTTGCCCGGTCAGCAAAGCCGGAATGGCCGCGGCGGGTTCTGGTTTGAGGACGGTTCCGGAGCCTTCCGCCTGCATCTGCGCGCGCACCTTCTCCAGCGCGGCGGCCAGGCGCGCCTCCTGCACGGGCTTGAGCAGATAATCAAGGGCGTTGACCTCAAAAGCCCGCAGCGCGTGGGCGTCGTAAGCAGTGGTGAACACCACCGGCGGGGCCGCTTCTAGTGAAGCTAGCAGCTCAAACCCGGTTTCGCCGGGCATGTGGATGTCGAGCAGCAGCAAATCGAAGCGCTGGGCGGCCAGCTGGGCGCGGGCCTCGTCCGCGTTGCGGGCTTCGCCGCCTACCACCACGTCGGGGAATGCCTCCAGCAGACGGCGCAGCTCGGCACGGGCCAGGCGCGAATCATCAACGAGCAGTACTTTCATTAATGAGCAAATGGGCGAGTGGATGAATGAGCGAATGCCGGAGTAGCAGTGGCGGACGCTCCAGCTGCTGAGTCGGCGCTAAGTACGGGAAGGCGCAAGGAGGCTTGCACGGTATCGGCCGCGAGCGGGTCGTTGGCTAATTCAAACTGAGCAGCCGGCCCAAACGCCTGGGCCAGCCGCTCGCGCAGGCCCCGCAAGCCCAAGCCGCTGCTCGCGGCCGCCGCGGCGGGATGGTACTCCCCGGGGCTACGCACGGTCAGGCACAGCCAGCCGGCCGCATCGAGCTGCGCCGTGAGGGACACGATGCCGCCCGCCGGCCGCGGAGCCACGCCGTGTTTGATGGCGTTTTCGACCAGCAGCTGCACCGTGAGCGGGGGCAGCTGCACGGCCCGGGCGGCAGGGTCCACGTCGAGAGAATACTGCAATCGGTCTTCCAGCTGCAGGGCTTCGAGGGCCAGGTAATCGGCCACGATTTCCAGTTCCTGGCCCAGTGGCACGAGCGGCGTGGCGCTGTGCTGCATCACGTAGCGTAGCAGCTCGGCCAGGTGCGCCAGGGCTTGCCGGGCGCGCTCGGGGTCCTCGCTCACCAGCCCCCGGATATTGTTGAGGCCATTGAAGAGAAAATGCGGGTTAAGCTGGGCCCGTAACGTGTTTAGCTCGGCCTCGCGCACCGCTGCAGTCAGCCGCCACTTCTCAATTTCGGCCCGGCGGAAGCGTTGCAAGTACTGCCAGCCCACGTAGGCCGCTGCCCACATCGAGAGGAGAATGGCCAGGTTGAGGGAATAGCCCAGCTGCGCGGCCCAGCCCTGAGGCCCCCGGCTTGCGCCCTGGAGCGGCAAAAACAGCACCGACATCAGCCCAATGACCACCACGCAGCCCACCGCCAAAACCGCGTTGGCCAGCAGCAGCCGGCCCAGCAAGGCCAGCGGAGACAGCGACAGCCACCTCCCGCGCCATATCAGTTGGCGCAGCACGTGCGAGGCACCCAGCGCCGTGGCCGCAATGGTGAAGCTCATCACGTCGAACACCCACAGCGGCGTACCGGCGGCTTTGGGCACAAACGCCCGAAACATAACAATATTGAACACGCCGTACACCGCCCAGGCCAGCACCTGCGTGCGCCAGTAGTAGCGGCTGGGTTTCGGAGCAGTAAGCAGGGACATGGCAGCAGGTGGTAATGAATGGAAAGCCGCCGGGCCGGCGCCTCAACTGCCCTATTTCTTACCCGCGTAGCTGGCTTTGCCCGCGTAGTTGGCCTGCAAAAATGCGTCGGTCTGCTCAAAGAACCAGGCCGCGTCGTCGTACATGATGAAGTGCTTGCCGGCTTGCGACATTTCAATCTTGTGCTGCGGCAGCTTGGCGTACTGCGCCGCGAAGATGGCGCGCGTCGAGGCCAGGGTGGCGCCGTAGGGCTGGTAAGCAGCCCACGTGCCGAGCACCAGCGCGGGCTGCCGCACGGCGCCCAGGTCGGCGCGCAGGTCGGTGGTGTACATTTCGTACATGGCCTGGGCCACGCTGGCGGGGTCCGAGGCCTGGCCCCAGACGGCCACTAGGCGCTGGCGGGCGGTGTCGGTCACCATGCTGGTTACCATTTGGCGCTGCTGGGCCATCGGCATTTTGCCGGCACTCGCTTGCTTGCGCATGCCTTCAGCCATGGGCCGGGCGGCTTCGGCGGTCATGTTCGGGTTTTGAATGGCGGCCAGAAACGGCAGCGAATCGAGAATAACGAGCGGGCCGATGGCCTCGGGTTGGGCCACGCTCAGCCACAGCCCCATGAAGCCGCCCAGGCTGTGGCCGACGATGGCGGGCCGGTCCAGTTTTTGGGTCTTGATGTAGGCCAAGAGCTGGTCGCGCACAGCGGGCAGAAAGCTAGTGGCATTGCCCGTAGCGGCCGGCACGCCCCCAAAGCCCGCCAAGCTGACCACGTGGCACTGGTAGCGGCTTTGGTAGCGGGCCACCGTTTCGTCCCACACGGCGCCGGGGCAGGTCAGGCCCGGAATCAAAATCACCGGCCGGCCTTTGCCCACCACGCGCACCGTGAAGCTGGGATGGGCGGCGGGGTTGTCGGCCACAATGGTGGCAGCACCAGCGGCGGGCGGCGTGTTCGCGAAAGCCGGTTGAGCAAGCGCAAGGCCCAGCAGCAGGGCAGCAAAGGGGCGGCGGAGAACAGTGTAGTTCATGGTCAGATTTGTTTTAAGGGCTGATTGATGACTCAAACCTACTCTTGTCCCTCCCCCACCAAAAGGCAATTTCCGCCAACGGTTATTTCGCCCCGCGAACGGGCTTAAACCCTGCTGGACCGCAAGCCCGGTTAGCGCCCATCCGTAATAAGTTTGCCGTCATGCAGAGCGCAGCGCAGCATCTCGCGTGCTACCACTAATTATTTACTAATTCTGGCGAGTACTAACTCTGGCGAGATGCTGCGCTGCGCTCTGCATGACGGCCTATTCGGATACGCTTTAAACACGAATACCCCGAAGCACAGCTCCGAGGCATTCGCTTGACCTAACGCTTCATTTCTACCCAATTGCCTGCGCCAAGTCCTCAATCAAGTCCTCGGCGTCCTCAATGCCCACGCTCAGGCGAATGAGCGAGTCGCTCAGGCCCGATTTGCGGCGCTGCTCGGCCGGAATGCTGGCGTGCGTCATGGTGGCGGGGTGGCCACTGAGGCTTTCCACGCCGCCCAGGCTTTCGGCCAGGGTGAAATACTTGAACTTCTCGAGCACGGCAATGGCGTCTTCCTGCTTATCCCCTTTCAGCACGAAGGAAATCATGCCGCCGAAGTCGCGCATCTGCTTGGCCGCGATGGCGTGGTTGGGATGGTTCTCGAAGCCGGGCCAGTACACCTTCTCCACTTTGGGGTGCTGGCGCAGGTACTCGGCCACGGCGCGGCCGTTTTCGCAGTGCCGCTGCATGCGGATGTGCAGGGTTTTGAGGCCCCGCAGCACCAGGAAGCAGTCCTGCGGGCCGGGAGTGCCGCCGCAGGCATTCTGGTAGAAGCTCAGCCGCTCGTGCAGGCTGTCGTCGTTCACCACCAGGGCGCCCATCACGGTATCGGAGTGGCCGGCCATGTACTTGGTCAGCGAATACATCACGATGTCAGCCCCCAAATCCATGGGCGTTTGCAGGTAGGGCGTGCTGAAGGTGTTGTCTACGGCCAGCAGGGCACCGCACTCCTTGGCCACGGCCGAAGCGGCGGCAATGTCGATGACGTTCAGCAGCGGGTTGGTGGGGGTCTCCACCCAAATCAGCTTGGTTTTGGGGCCGGCCACGGCGCGCACGGCTTCCATGTCGTGCATGGGCACGAAGTGGAATTTGATGCCGTAGCCCTCGTACACTTTCGTGAAAAGCCGGTAGCTGCCGCCGTAGAGGTCGTTGGTCGAAATCACCTCGTCGCCGGGTTGCAGCAGCTTCATCAGGCAGTCGATGGCGGCCATGCCGGAGGCGAAAGCGATGCCGTGCTTGCCGTTGTCGAGCGCCGCCACCGCGTCCTGCAACTGCGAGCGGGTGGGGTTGTGGGTGCGCGAGTACTCGAAGCCCTGGTTTTTGCCGGGCGAGGTCTGCACGTAGGTCGATGTCTGGTAAATGGGCGTCATGATGGCCCCGGTGTGGGGGTCCGGATGCACGCCGGCGTGAATGGCTTTGGTGGCGAATTTCATAAAGAGAAGAAGCGGGAATTTGACGGAAATGAGCCGAACGGCAGCCCGGGGCCAACCGCTTTGGGCCGGCAAGTTACGGACGCCAGCCAAGGCAAAGCCGAAGTGCAAGCCCAGGGCTATATTCGCCTTTTGGCTTTTTCACACCCCCATACTTTTTTACCCATTTCAAGTCTTCATGAAAAAAATTCTACCCCTCGTGTTCCTTCTGCTTGTGCACTGTGGCGCTATTGCCCGGCCCAAGCCCGTGCCCACCGCCGCCGACTCCGTGGCCATGCGCTTGGCCGCCTACCAAGCCTATTCCGACTCCGTAACCGGCAGCCTGCATTTTCAGCAGGGCCGCATTGTGCTGCCCGGCGGCATCGGCGAAATCACCGTGCCCAACGGCTTCCGCTACCTCGACTCGGCCCAAAGCCGCCAGGTGCTCACCCAGCTCTGGGGCAACCCCAAAAGCGAGACGCTGGGCATGCTGTTTCCCGCCAACCGCGGCCCGCTCGATGAAAAATCCTGGGCCTATTCCATCAGCTACGACGCCATGGGCTACGTGAAGGACGACGATGCCGACGACATAGACTACAGCGAGCTGCTGACGGAAATGCAGGACGATACCGAGGAAAACAACAAGGAGCGCGAAAGCGCCGGCTTTGAGCCGTTCTACGTGCTGGGCTGGGCCGCCAACCCCTACTACGACAAAACCACCCACGCCCTGCACTGGGCCAAGTCGCTGCGCTTCGGCACCAACCCCGACACCACCCTCAACTACAACGTGCGCCTGCTCGGCCGCAAGGGCGTGCTCGTGCTCAACGCCATCGGCGACAACAGCCAGCTGCCCGAAATCAAGGCCAGCATTCCGGGGCTGCTGTCCAGCGTCACGTTTGCCCGCGGCCAGCAGTACCTGGATTTCGATGCCGACATCGACGAAGTTGCCGCCTACTCCATCGGCGGCCTGGTGGCCGGCAAGGTGCTGGCCAAAGTAGGACTGTTTGCCGTGGTGCTTAAGTTTTGGAAAATCGGGTTGCTGGCCCTAGCCGGCGCCTGGGCGGGCCTGAAGCGGTTTTTTGGCTTCGGCTCGAAAGAAGCGTAGGCCTACAGCCAGCCAAAGGCCGGGCGAAGGCGTATTGGCATGGTATCGGCGGGGCCGCTCGTGCGGGGCCGTGGTGCTCCGCGCGGGTGGCCCCGCCCCTACCTTCGTCCGCCTATGAAATTTTTGCGTGAGCTTTTCCGAAAGAACTTTTCCACCCTGCTCTCCATGCTGCTGCTGGTGGCGGTGCCCATCGTGGGCAGTTCGTCGCTCACGTTTGTGCTCTACCAGAACCAGCAGTTTCTCGAAAACCTGACCACCGGCCAGAGCCTGCTGTACTTCGTGATTGTGGGCGTGGCCATGGCGTTTTCGCTGGTCAACACCACCGCCGTGGTGTTGGTCACGGGCTTTTACCTGGGCTGGAGCGGCTTTCCGGGCATGGTGGTGGCCTACGCCCTAGCGGCCCTCACCGGCTACCAGATAGCCACCCTGCTCGACCACGGCAAGATGCTCAGCTTCCTCAGCCATTTCCCCAAAGTGGATGCGGTGATGAAGGAGCTGAAAACCGACAGCTGGCAGCTGATTTTCCTCACCCGGGTGTCGCCCGTCACGCCGTTTGCGCTCATGACGTTCGTGCTGGCCATCATGAAAGTGCGCCGGTGGCCGTTCCTGCTGGCCTCCATTGCCGGCATGCTGCCCCGCAGCCTGTTCTTTTACTGGCTCGGCACGAAGGCACAAGACGTTTTCACGCTGCTGAAAGACCCCGGCACCGGCACCACCGGCAAGCTCCTGCTGATTGCACTGGTAGCGGCCTCCTTCTTCGGACTCTACTATCTTTTCAACCAAGCCCTGAAGCGGGCACTCAGCAAAGGCGCTGCCGCCAGCACAAACGAAGCCTGATTTAGAGGAGCTTGCGCTTTTATTGAAAAAATATTCAGGAAAAATACGCTCCTAGCTTGTGCAGCCGCATTTTTCCCTCTTACCTTTGCGGTCCCATCACGGGAAACGGTTGTGTAGCTCAATTGGATAGAGCATCTGACTACGAATCAGAAGGTTTAAGGTTCGACTCCTTACACGACCACTTAGAGGCCCAACAACATGCTGTTAATCAGCGAGTTGTTGGGCCTCTTGCTTTTCACGGGACAATGCTCGGTGAATGCTACCTGAACCCAGGCAAAGCTGGCTGCCAGATATATGGTACCAAACACAAATAGGAGGATAAAATATCGGAGGCGAACGGCAGATTACCTTATGCAGCCCGAACGTAGTCTAGTTCTAGTTATTGAACCTTCTCCCTATTGTACCTTCCTAAGCGTTTATTTGGGAACTCCCTTATTTTCGTGAATGACTGAGCGCCCGCCCACAATCCTAGAGCGAAGGAATCTAGTAATCGCCAACACTGAGATAGAGAGAAAGAAGAAAGCTGATTCTTACCGTCCACTCAAAGAGCTCGGGAGCAGCGACTTTCCTGTTTTAAAACTACGTAAGCGGCAAGAACTACCCCAGCCTTATGGCGGAGAATTCCCAACCTATTTGGCTAATCTTCTCCGGGCGTGGCCCTATAATGAAGTGGAAGGGCACCTTAACGTGCTCTTTCCCGATTGCGATAATGTGGATTGCGAGTATTTGGAGGAAGTTTTAGTAGAAATTCGACTCCAGAAAATTTGGGCCAAAGACAGGCCTAGGTACATAAAGACACCAGGAAGTGGAAAACTCTTTGTTGCCAATGCAGCCAAGGTCGATAAGTGGATAAAAAAACAGCGCTTGAGATTGACGAAAGAAGAACATGTGCGTGAGAACCCAATCGAAGCAACAATTCCATTTAAGGGCACTGTTTCCGCTTTAGCTGAGGCTTTGTATCGGCTCGAAAGAAAAGGTCATATCAGCCTACTGGATTATCGAAAGACCGAGGGCAACATGGCAGCATTATGCCGGACCCTTTGTCGGGTATTTATACTTCATACTACTTCAAGTAAAAACCCCGCGTTAGCCCTTCAACTTGCGTTGTCGAAGATCCCATCTGAACGACTTGGAATAGGGGAACCCGAAGTTGCAGTGCTTAATGCCTTGGGAAGAAAACGTGTTTCTAAAGAGTTTATTGACCCTAAGACGGCAGAAAAAACATAGCACTTTAACTACCTATAAAGCTTTTTTTATCAGTACTAATTTTTTGATAGGTAGTATTTAGCTTGTTCCTACCTTTCATGAAAGACTAGGTTTGTCCCACCAATTCACCTACCTGGTCCTACAATGTCAAACCTTATCATCCTGGCTGATAGCCCAGAAGCTTTCCGAGAATTTCTCCGTGACACCTTCGCCGAGATTATGGCCCCAGGCGCACCGAAAGTTGACGGCCCCGACTCACTGCTCACTAAAACGGAGGCATGCCGTGAGTTCGGCATTTCCTTAACTACCCTCACGGAATGGCAGAAGAACGGAATCGTTCCCTTCGTGCGCTTAGGACGTAGGATTTACTTCGAACGCAGCAAAATGTTAGAGGCCGGTCGTAGCCATACTCGCTATCAGCATCGGAAATAAGCGTCCGCCGACTACAATCCAGTATTCGCCCTAGGCTTCTCACTCCTCATTTCAGAGACCCATTGGACGACCTTCATGGTGGCGCGCCAACTTTTACGATAACTTGCCTGGCATACGACAATGCCGGCCATAGGCCTCGGTTCCTCCCCTAATCGACGCCAGCACGGCGAGTCCTTCGGGGCTTTAGCCCATCCTGAACCCCTCTCTTCTGAGTTCAAATTTCGCTACCTGCAAAGGGAAAGGCTACTCTATTGTCGCCTCAAATCAACAGCGCGGAAGTCATTAAACAGACGCCATGCGTCACCACCATAGCCCATGTACGATAACCTACACCTGCACTTTGACATTCCCCCCCACGACCACGAGGCATTGGCCCGCATGGCCGCCTCACCAGCGTTCTCCAACTGCACAGGCCAAATGAACAAACACAACTGTATAAAATTTTCACACGGAGACCTGCGAATCGATTACAAGCCATATGAAAGAAGTGGCCGGGTCCGGGGCTCACTCCACACGTTCGCCCTCGGCAATAATCGAGGCTCCTTCACTGCCGACATGGTCGAATACGCTTGTACAAAACTTGCGCAGGAGTTAGGGATACCCGCTGGTTGGTTACGCGTTTACAAACTGGAAATTGGAGTGAATATCGAGACTCCCACTTCCCCCGAGCCTTTTTTAAATTCTTTACTTCACCACAAAAGGAAACCGTTTTGGCCCATCTCACCGCCTCGAAATGCCAACAGGCCCTTCCAATTTGAGGCAACCTATCGTGAGTATAGAATCAAGTTTTACGACAAAGCGGCCTACGACCGAAGCAAAGGCTACCTGCCCAAAACCTACCAACCCTTGATGCGCTTTGAATTGGTATTATCCAGCCGCCGGCGTTTGTTAGGAATCGTAAAACGACCTTATCTAACCCTGGCTGATTTAGCGAGTCCAGATTTGTTGCGATTGTTTTCTAATTATCTAAGTGAGCAATGGGGGTTAGTGCATCGCAAGATGCCCGCGCGTTTTGTTGGCCGAACACTTCAAGAGGCCATTCTGCTCCATGCAGTCCATGTACCAGAGGTTTGGGCGGATACAAAGCCCACCACGCCGCCTAGCACCTTCAGCTACTACCGTCGCAAATGCGACAGACTGTGGAAGCACTTTCAGGTGCAAGCAGGGCCTAACATTTTTGATGCCCTCTTCACCGAAAGCCTGCATAAGCTCTCACCCTGCGTGGTGGAGTAAGCTAATATGTTAGCGTTTTCCACTTCATGTAATCACTATGTATTTCGCCAATTAGTGCCTGTATGGAAGCTGCTGACTTCGGTTACCACTTACTTTTTGCTTCACAGGCAGAAGCAAGCTCATAGACTATTCAAAGCACTCCACTAAACGGCACTGCGCTGCCGTTTCTGGAGACTGTGGCACCCGGTGGCTTTTTTCCACGCCCTGCCATTCCCGCGCAATGCTAGCCAGGGCCTCAGCCCCGCTGACTTGGTGGGCCCGCACGAGGTAGCACCCCAGCACCGTACCGGTGCGCCCTACCCCTCCCCAGCAATGTACTGCTGCCTTACGGCCCGCTGCCACGCTGTCAGCCAACGCGGCCAGCGCCTCCTCTAACACGGCCGGAGTGGGCACGTCGACGTCCCGAATCGGGTAGCGCTGGTACCGGACAACTATCCCCTGCTGGTCCGCTAGTTCTTGCAGCCAGGGCTCGTAAGGCGTGAGTTCGTGCGCTTCTGTTAAGTCAAAGAAGTCGGTGATGCCGACGTCCAGCAACGCCTTGAGTTTGGCCTGCGCCAGCGCCGCGGTCCGGTCCCCCGGGTACTCGCAGCCAAGCACAGACGGCGTGGCCCAGTAGCTATTCGGAATAGGTCTAGGTGGGGCAACCTGCACGGCCACACACCCAACAGCCGCACGATGAGCAAGGTCTTCAATGTCGGCCCGACGAGCCAGCGCCCCGTGCCATTCCACCGGAATGCCACCCTCTCCGTAACAGAGCCCGGCCAGCCCCCCCGCTACCGCCCCGGTGGTGTCCGTGTCGTCGCCCAGGTTGACAGCGGCCAACACGGTCTCGGCGTAGGTAGCGTGGCGCAGCAAACACCACACTGCCGCCTCCAGCGTGTGCAGCACGTAGCCGCTGCTGGCAATGGCGGCCTCGGGCACCGAGGCCAGCTGGCCGCCCAAGAAGCGTGCAAACAGCGCAGCCTCGCCGGCGGGCAACTGCAGTTCTTCGAATTGCGCCGGCGCGTCCTCGCACAGCCGGGCGTAGGCCACCGCCGGCGTGAGCCCAGCCCGCAGGTGGGCGGCCAGTTCCAGGTAGAGAAAACACGCCAGCGCGGAGCGCAGGTGGCCGTGGGTGACGGCCGCGGCGTCGGCAATGCGCCGGAACCGCACCGCCAGCGGGGCCTGGGCCTGGTAAAAGGCCAGCGGCAGGACGCGCATCAGGGCCCCGTTGCCGTTGCTCATTTCATCCCGGCCGCCGACGAGCGGGGACGCCTCCTGTGGCAGGTTTTGGAGCCGCTGCAGCGCCTCCCGCGTGGTGATGCCGATGTCGAAGACCCGGCCGTGGGGCGTCCAGAACGCGTCCTGGTACCAGCGGGCGCAGTGGTCGGCCAGCCGGCGCACGCTGTAGCCGTCGGCCAGGGCCTCGGCCAGGCAGAAGGTGAGCGAGGCGTCGTCGGACCACGTGCCGGCGGGCTGGTGGTGCGTGCCGTAGGCCCGCATGCCCGTGACCGGGTCGCGGCGGCGGACGGCCCGGCTTTGGAATTCAACGGGCACGCCCAGGGCGTCGCCCACGGCCAGGCCGAGCAGGGCCGAGCGCAGCTGGGATTCGAGGGAAGGAAGCGGTTGTGACATAAGCGTTTACCTAAGGGGTTGATGGCAGCGCAAGGTACTGATTAACATATGATTATCTTTATGCGAGCCCCCTTATTTGTTCCTTTCGGCACGTAAGGACGGATGCTCGAACTTAACGCGTCGAATACGCCCGAAATCCGCATTCATTTGGCCGCTGAACAGCTACTGAGGTCGCCAAGGCAACAGGAGCAGGATCGGGTTGACCACAGGGGCACAAGCAACGGGCGGGCTGGGGTGCGACGGGGCTATTTCCCTCGGCTGGAAAGCAGCAAATAGCGTGACCGGCACAACAGCGCCCGTGACCCCTCCGGGTGGATTTCGCCCGTGGGTTTCCTGCCCGGCTTGCCGGGCTTGGGAAGACGTCCCCTAACCGTGGAAAGAGCCCCGAGATTGCCCGGTCCGGTGGCGGCTTCTGCGCCGCGCGCTCCTCGTGGCGTCGCCAGCCATCGCTCGGCTACAAAACGGCCTTTCCTGCCTTCCAGGCCCTATTATCAGCGTGCTTTGCGGGTCGTTTCGCTAATTAGCATCATCGGGGGGGCGTAGCCAGCAAAAGCAGGGGGCGTTCTGGCGTGCGACTTTGCTATTTCCGCCGACAGGAGTCCGATGTTAGCGTCTTTTGTAGCCGTTTTTGTAGCCGGCGGTCAATCGGGTGGCATCACCACACCCGCCGACTGGGTAACGTGCCCGGCAAATCCTGTTCGTTCCCTTTGGCGGAGCCCCTCCACAGGGGCTGGGGCGCGTCGGCCCGGCGAGATTCTTAGGGGAAGTGGCCTGGTGCGGCAGCGGCCGCTTGGGAGTGGTTCCGCTGGCGTACGTTCGGCGCTTTGTCCTGCTGCCGTTCAATTTTCACCGACCCTGACGTTACGCACCGCTGGCAACACGCCGGTGACGCCGAGCGCGCCCACGACGGCCTGTTTTGACGGACCCTTTACAAACCCCATCCGAAAGTTGGAGGCAGATAAATCACCGTTTGAATGAACGACATTTCCATTTTTTGCGGTACACATGGTATACGTCGACTTGACTTCGTTCTTTGAGGCCGAAGTAAGCAGTGGGTCCATCAAACAGGAGTTGCTGCACGGCATTGCCGTGGACCAAGCCGGCCACCGTTCGACGATGGACGTGGAATACAACGTCTATCAGTTGCTTATCCACTACCAGGACCAGCAAGTCGAACTCTGGGACACGATGATGATGGGCCCGGACGAGGAACAGGAGCCGTTTACCATGCCGCTCGATGCCTTCCTTGCCGCGCTACATGCTTACGTGCCGGCTAAACCATGAGGGGGAATACCCTCTTCAACTGAATAGTGGGCGTTTACGACACCACCGTTTTGCTGAACTCACTTGTGCTTACTGCTGGGGACGCACGGCGGTAATCATCCACCGTCCTTGTTCCACGGCTAAGCTAAAGGCCAAAGGCGGCCCCTCGCTCGTCTGCGTTTCGGTGAAGCGGTACACCACCTGGGCCGTGTCGGCGCCTACAGTGACACGGGTGGGCTGGCTGCGGAGTACGAACTGGGTTTGAATGTCTCCGGCTTGGGTGTAGAGGATGTGGTCGTAATTCAAGCCTTCAATGAAGCCATCCGTCTGCGGGTGGGCGCGCAACGAATCTGCGCATTGCTGGAAATAGCGCCGGTGCGCCTGCAAGTAAAGGGGCGACACCGTACCGCTGCGCTGCAACAAGCGCACGTAGTCTTCGACCGCCTGAAAGTCGACCGCATACACCTGCGTCGTGTCCTCGTCCAACAGACCCGGCACCACCGGCAGGGAGTTAAGCGTGTCTTGGTGCTGCAGGTACCAGGTCAAAAAGGCCCGCACGGTCGCCGCGGGCGACCCGCTGGGGCGAACCGCTGGCGGGGTCGGCGCCTGGGGGGGCGTTTTTGCTTCTTGCGGGCCGGAGCAGGCCGTGAACAGCAACACGGTCCCGAGCACGGGCGTCCTCACGTGTTTCATGCGCCGAAGGTAGTGGCGGCGTCGTTCCGCCGCTGAAAAGTAGCAATGTAAAATTATGCTCCTTCAATTCAACGCAGCGCGTTTACCTTCGGACCGTTTGGCTGGACTCCTATGAGCGTGAAATCAGGAGAGTCCTTCTTTCGGCCATAGCCCGTTGAACTAATACTTGCAGTGCCTGAAAGAACTGGTCGGTCTCTGGCTCGAAGCAGGAAGCATCGACGGCCGCCAACTGCGAGGCAAACAAGGGTAAGTCCTCCACCACCGTTTCCTCTCCGTTGTCCCAGCAGCCTGTGGCGAGATGGTAAGGCAAAAGCAAACCATCCCAACTTCCCCCTGTACCCGGTGGAATGGCCTGCAACACGGCGTCTACATGCCCTTCCCAGGCATGTAACTTCCCGCTAGGAAAATCTTGCAGCGCAAATACCACTTCGGGCTCTCCCTCATACCCGGTGTAGAAATTCGCATTTGTGTTTTCCATTCGGTTCAGCGTAGGTAGCTCCTCAAATGTATTGAGCGGACCATGGAAGTAATTAATTCGCTCCTTCAATAGAACGGAGCGCGTTTACATTACCACCGTTTCGCTGAATGCCCCGCACCTGACGCGCAGCCTCCCGTTAGGCGCACCTTGCCGGAGCCGGGCCTGCGGGTCTGGTGGAACGCACCCGCTGGACTAGAAGGACGCGTTTTGGAAGGTGCCGCTGACGGTTTTTTGGGTGCCCTGTGCCGGGGCCGTGCCGGTGAAGCGAAACGTACCGGAAACGGAGCGCGGATGCGGAGCGGGGTTGTCCACCGCCGTAACGGTGAGCGTGCCCCCCGAGGGCACGGGAGACGCCGGAAGCCGGGAGTCGAACCCGCCGGCGTTGCCAGCGTAAAAAACCGCATACGCCGCCGCGCCGTCCAGGGCGTAGGTGCCGACCCGCACGGCATAGGGCAGGCTCAGCTCCAGGCGGTAGGTGCCGCGCGCCCCGCCGGGCACGTCGTCGCTCAGGACGAGGGTAAAAAGAGTTGGGTGGCCAATGATCCGCGAGACGAGCGGGGCCGGGAGCACCGCCCCATCGGCCGTCACCGAGCCCGTGGATTGCACCACCGTGACCGGGGGCACCACCGTCGTTTTGCCGGCCGTGACCGTCACCCGCTGCTGGCGCGGCCGCACGTACCCGGGCCATGCATTGAAATACAAATCGTAGGTGCCGGCGCGCACGGCCGTGAACTGGTACGCGCCTTGGCCGTCGGGGGCCGCACCGACAACGGTCTGGTGGGTGGCGGTATCGACCAGTGCGACGTCGCTGAGGGCCCCCACCGGCTGAATTCGCCCGGTGATGGAAGGGCCGACCGGGGTTGGCGCGGCAGGCGTCGGAGCCTCCTGGGTGTTCTTGGTGCAGGAACCGCCCAGCAGGGCAATCCCCAGGGCAATGCCGCGGACAACGGGTGGGAGGCGTTTCTTCATGGCGCGGAAAGGGTTGTAGACCAAATATAACGCGGGTGAATATATTGTTCTTGCCGTAGACGTTATTAGAGGTTTGGTGAAAGGTTCCTTTTACTTTTCCGACCGTTTGCTTAGCCTACTTACGCTGCAGCAACCGACTACTTTTGGTTTCTACTTCGCGCCGGCTTGGCCCACCC
>NZ_JADQDQ010000006.1 GCF_015694725.1 Hymenobacter jeongseonensis
ACTCTATCAACGAGGCTGAAACGTTGCGCATTGTCAACGGCATTCTCGGCACTTACCCTCCCCAGGGAAACAACGCTCGTCGCTAGCGTTGTTCTTTAACAAAAAAAGACCTCTCCGCATATGCGGAGAGGTCTTTTTTTGTTAAAGAACAACGCTATAGCTTTAGACCGGCACGTTCACGTGGCGCTCAGCATGATACGAGCTGCGCACCAGCGGGCCGCTTTCTACATACTTTAGGCCGCGCTTGAGACCTTCCTCTTTGTAGTGAGCAAATTGGTCGGGCGTGATAAACTCGGCCACGTCGAGGTGGCGCTTGGTAGGCTGCAAGTACTGTCCCAGCGTGAGGATGTCGAGGCCATTGGCAACCAAGTCGTCCATGGCTTGGTACAGTTCGTCAGCTTTTTCGCCCAAGCCCAACATGATACCCGATTTAGTGCGGTGCCCCGCCAGCTTGGTACGGCGAATTTGCTCCAAGCTCCGGTCGTAGCGGGCCTGGGGGCGCACCAGCCGGTATAAGCTGCCCACCGTTTCAACATTATGCGAAATAACTTCCTGCCCCCCCGAAATCATCACATCCAACGCATCCCAGTTTGCTTTTACGTCCGGAATCAGGGTTTCAATGGTCGTGTCGGGGCTGAGTTGCTTTGTGAGTACGACCGTCTCGCGCCACACGCTGGCGCCCCGGTCCTTCAACTCGTCCCGATTCACACTGGTAATTACGGCGTGTTTCACCTTCATGAGTTTGATGGCTTCGGCCACACGGCGCGGCTCGTCTAGGTCGTACTCAGTTGGTCGGCCGGTAGCTACGGCACAAAACGAGCACGAACGTGTGCAGATATTGCCCAAAATCATGAACGTCGCCGTGCCAGCCCCCCAACACTCGCCCATATTGGGGCAGTTGCCGCTTTCGCAAATGGTGTGCAATTTATGCTCATCCACGAGACGACGTACGGCAGCGTATTCTTCTCCAACGGGCAGCTTCACGCGCAGCCAGTCGGGCTTACGAGGACGGGCAGGCGCAGCCATTTCCGGCTGAATAACAGGCAAATCAATCATTTTCAGTAATAATGTAGACCGTAGCAGGAAACACCAACGCTATGTAAAAGCAATAATGAACTCAATCGTTTTACAGAAACGAGACTGGCAAAATTACTTGAGAACTCTGAGGCAAGGTGATATTTAAAATTAGCCCCTACCAATTTGTAGCTCTTGAATCATTCCTCTCTAATGCCATATGGCTGATGATTTACACCTACAAAGCATCATCGAATAGATACTATGCATTCAATGCTTTTCTGTTTGCAATCAACTGATAATAAACTTCGATACTTTGTGCACTTGAGTAATAATACAATGTCGAGTTATCGCTGGCTTGCTCCAACATCTTTACTACAAATACGCCGGACAGGTAATTCTCGTAGTAGTCAATTACATTCGATTGCATTATAGAAATATCGGCATCAGTCATCATAAGCACTTCTTCGATGGCTGACTGCAAGCTGTCTTGACCGGAGAAGGAGATACAATTTTTTTTGTGTACCAATGCCGGCGATAAATACTCCGCGTGTTCGAGTATAGGTATGCACCCTACTGCCATTGACTCTATCAAATTGTGACACATTGGATGTGAGAAACCCGGACAGGCCAGGAAAAATTGACACTGGGCCAATTGGGAAAACCAATCTGATTTTGATACATTTTGGTTTTTCAGCTCATCATTCACCCAAAAATCCGATACGTAAAGGTGGATTGGCTTGTCACTTTTTCCGATAGTAGGCTGACGCTGTATTTTCTCGCCAAAGCGCTCAAATACAGCATTGATAATCTGATTCCTACTCATCTTCCCATGAAGCACGTTCAGGAATTCGTCTTTGTATCCTTTACCCGAAGTGTTACCTGAGAAGAAAATTCTGATGGTTTTATTAGCATTTCTCAATTCTCGAATTTTCGGCTCTGATAAGAGAGCGTATTGGTCGGGATGCATTGAGAAAGGAATGATATTGTCTTTTTTAAAATCCCCATTAATTGTATATACTTCGTCACTCAATATCACAACTTTGATATCAGAATTATTATCTGTTTGACTTGACTTGTCCTTAATTAAAAAAGATATATCCTTATTCCCAACTAATGAAACGCTAAAATATACGTTGTCAAGTTTCGAAATCCAATCCAGGAATAATTTTGCAGAATGCAAAAATTTGTAATCGATTTGTATATAACACGCATACCCAGCATCACTTAAATGACGAATCAACGGGTAATAAAAACGGTAGTTCTGAGCAGTTAAAGACAATCCAACCACTTTATCCCCATCATGCTTAACATGAGGCCTTATTCTTATTCTGTCAGCGTGGGATATGAAAAATTCAATTAAACGTTTTGACGCTGTTAAAGGCCAAGCAATAGATGTCATACGAGATGCAGATTGTATTATGCCGCCAAGCAACAGGTAACTTTTAACTTATTCTGACATTGTGTTACTAAGAGCACATAGCATTTGTTTAAGAGCGTTGCCCAAAGAATAGGGTCAAGTACACGGATGGGAAAAACTGCCGGTTCAGGCCGTCGACTTCCCGCGGGTTGTTGCTGGGGCTGAGAATGAGCAGACGCTTGGTGTAGCCCTCTACTAAAAAGCCCACTTCCATGCCGGTCACGGCGTCGCGGTAGCGCCCGTACTCAAAGCTAAGGCCGCCGCGCAGGTGAAAGCCAGGCACCAGCTGCGTTTCGCCGATACCACTAAAGAGCGGGCCCCGGTCCAGAATGGCATCTACATCGGCGTGCTTGACGGGGTTATATTGCTCGTTCACGATTTCGTCGGTCGCCACATTAAAAACCCGTGTTTGGGTGTAAGTCCGGTCGAAGCTAATGTAATACGGCATGAGCAGCCCTAAGGATGGACCCGCACTCACGAGGCCGTTCACTTGCACACCGGCATCGGCAGCTTTGCGAAACAGGATGCGTTGCAAGCCTACCGATGGGCGCAATGCAAAGGCGTAATTCGTCTTCCGGTCAATGTAACTGCCGCCCACGATGGTATTGATGCGCTGTTCTTTGGCGTTATTTTTAAGCATGACGCCCTCGATACTCCAAAAGCGCATCCACTGCTCGTCCAGCACGCGTGTGGAACGCACCGAAGCGCCCCCAAGCAGTCCACCTTGGGTGTTGAAATTCACCCCGTACACAAACTCTTTGCTGTACGATTGTTCGTCGGACGGGGCGGCGGGCACGGGTACCGGGCGAACGGGTGCCTGCGCCCAGGCAGGCGCGGCGGCGAAAACGCCCACCGCCAACAAGCCAAAAAAACGGGAAGGAAAGGGAAGCATAATCAACCAGAATTGAGCCCGACCAATCGCCACAGGCGCGGCGCACTGCATAGTACGTAAATTAGCTATTGAAGAAACAACTTTGTAAAGGTAACCCCCTGTCTTAATGAATACCGCTACCGCCCGCTATGCCGGCCAACTCCGCACCGAAGCCACGCACGTTGCCTCGGGTAATGTTATTCAAACCGATGCGCCCACCGACAACCACGGCCGCGGCGAAGCATTTTCGCCGACCGATTTGGTGAGCACCGCCCTCGGCTCGTGCATGATGACGGTGATGGGCATTGTGGCCGCCCGCCACGAGCTGAGCTTGGTTGACAGCACTTTTGCCGTGGTGAAGCACATGAGCAGCGAGGCCCCACGCCGCATTGCGCAAATAGACATTACGTTTAGCCTGTCCGCCGCTTTGTCGGCCAACGACCGCGCCTTGCTGGAACGCACTGCCCTCACCTGCCCGGTAGCCCTGAGCCTGCACCCAGACATCCGTCAAAACGTGGTGTTTTTGTACGCTTAAACCGGTATTAAACGGCGGAAGGCACTAGAAAGCTGCTCAGTGCTTTCCGCCTTTTATTACTTGGTTACCTTGGCAGACACATCACTCAGGCGAATCCCCATGTGAGAGGCATCGTACTGGCATTCACCGTCTTTGATAAGCAACAGCTGGGGTGACTCGTGGCGGATGCCGAACTGGTCGGCCACCTGGGCCGAGAGGGGACGAAAACGCAGCAAATCCAAGTAGTAAATGGGCACGTTGGACAGGCCGCTATCGGCCCATTGGCGTTCAATTTTACTTTTGGCGGCCGCGCTGATGGAGCAAGTGGTGCTGTGCTTGAAAATGAGGACGGGCTGCTCGTGGGAAGCCTGGGCCAAGTCGCTTAGCTGGTCGGATTGGGTGAGGGGAAGCCAGGGGGTGGACATAATAGCAATAATGGGTGAAAACTTTAACCGAAGAAGGAGCGCCACAAGGCCGCGTATTTATTCAAAAGGCCCGCGGGCTTCTGCTCCGGGTTTGTAGTACGTTTACTACAACAGTTCAACTGCAGTTGATTCCACTGCTCATTCAATTTTTCTTCGCGGCCGTCGGCGAAACCGGCTTGGGCTTTTTCTTGAGGCGGATGCCCAAGAAGGGCGGCGACTTCACGGGCGGAGTAGCCACGCTATTGTAGTCTACCTCGCTGTCGTCGTATTCTTCTTCGTCGCGGCGAATAACCTGGGCTTCGGGTTGATTGCTTTGGCCGCGCTTCAGCCGTGCAGAGCTCACGCCGAGATGGCTGTCTTTGTAAGGAGAGTTGGTCCGCTTGGCATCGCGCAGGGCCTGGCGGTTGGCCGCCTTCACTTTAGCGGGCTTTTCGTGCGCAATTTGGGCACTGGCCAGCTGGGTGCCCAGCAGCAGCCAGCCCAGCAGCAGTGCGCCCAGGCCCGCTCTACGGCTTGCCAACCGGGGTAGCGTCGGGAGCAGCATCGGGCAGTGCATCCGGCTCAGCAGGGGCCTTGACGGCAGGCCGGTGGTCGGGGCTGTAGTTGGGTTTGCCATGGGACTTGAATTTGAAAAAATGAACGATGGACTGCCACGGCTTAAAGGGCTTCGGGGCGGGCTTGTTGATGCGCCGCCGTATCAGCTTCGGCTTTTTCAGCAGTCCGGCCTTGTCATAATGCACTGTTGGGCTCTCGGGTAGCGGGCGGGCTTCGGGAGCGGCCGCTTGCGTCTTGATGGCGCCCCCGGTGGGAGTAGAAACATCGGTGGCCGCTTCTTCGTCTTCAACGTCCGTTTTTTTCTTGAAAAAGCCCGTTGGCTCATTCTTTTTCCGAGCCTTGGCCGCTGCCTTCTGCTGCGCCTTGAATTCGGCCGATGGCTTGGGCGTGGGCAGGCGGTAGGGATGAAAAATACTATGGTACAGGCTACAGCCATCCAGTCCTGCTATCAGCAGCACCCCCAACACACAACGAAGAACAACGGAGGGTAAACTGTATTTCACCGTGGAGGGTAAACTGTATTTCACCGTAAGGCAGCCAGGGTCAGAAAGTAAAGAGAAGAAAGATACGATGCCCGCGCGCGAAAATCGCGCCAAGACAGCCCGACCCTATTTAGTAATTGCGCAGGGCTTCTACCTGCTCGCGTAGGCGCTGCTGCGGGAGGAAAGCCGCTTCCAGCGGGGGCGCAAACGGTATGGCCGTATCGAGCGAGGCCACCCGGCGCACGGGTGCGTCCAAGTGCTCAAAGCAATTCTCGCCAATCCAAGCCGCGATTTCGCCGCCGATACCGCCAGTGAGGGTGTCTTCGTGCAGCACGAGCACGCGGCCATTTTTCTCCACGGTGCGGCGCACTGCTTCTTGGTCCCAGGGCAGCAGAGTGCGCAGGTCGAGAATGTCGGCCGACACCTTCAACTCCTCGCACACTTGCAGCGCCCAACGCACGCCCATGCCGTAGGTGATGATGCTCAACTCGTCGCCTTCGGCAGCCAGCGCGGCCTTGCCGATGGGTGTGGTGTAGTAGGCCTCCGGCACCGGACCACTGAGGCTGCGGTAGAGCATTTTGTGCTCGAAATACATCACCGGGTTGGGGTCTTCGATGGCGGCGCACAGCAGGCCTTTGGCATCGTGCGGGTTGCTGGGGTACACCACTTTCAGGCCAGGCACGTGCGTGAACCACGCCTCGTTGCTTTGGGAGTGAAACGGGCCAGCGGCGCTGCCGGCCCCGGTGGGCATGCGCACCACCACGTCGGCGTTCTGGCCCCAGCGGTAGTGGCTTTTGGCGAGGTTGTTCACAATTTGGTTGAAGCCGCAGGTTACGAAGTCGGCAAACTGCATTTCGACCATGCTTTTCTTGCCCTTGATACTCAGGCCCAGGCCCGCGCCCACAATGGCCGACTCGCACAAAGGCGTGTTGCGCACCCGCGCCTTGCCAAACTGGGCCACAAACCCTTCCGTTATCTTGAACACCCCGCCGTAATCGGCAATGTCCTGGCCCATGAGCACAAGGTCGGGGTAGCGCTGCATGCTCTGCCGCAGGCCTTCCTGAATGGCATCAATGAAGCGCTTTTCCGGCGCAGCGCCCCCAGCTGGCGCGTCATTTTTGGGCGCTTCGAACGGCTGGTACATGTCGGCAATTTCCTCCTGCACGTCGGCCGTGGGCATGGGCACGGCATCGGCTTCCTGCAAACCGGCTTCGATGGCCGCTTTGATGGTTTCGCGGATGCTGTGCTTGGCCGTTTCGGTGAGAATGCCTTCGGCGATGAGCCACTTTTCGTAGTTTTCCACCGGGTCCTTCTGGGCCCATTCTTCCATCAGCGACTGCGGGACGTACTTGGTGCCGCTGGCTTCTTCGTGGCCGCGCATCCGGAAGGTGAGGGCTTCGACCAGCACGGGGCGCGGGTTTTGGCGCAGGTCCTCGGCCAGTTTCTTTACCGTGGTGTACACCTCTAGCACGTTGTTGCCGTCTACCTGGACAGCTTCCATGCCGTAGGCAGGGCCTTTGTCCACGAAGGACTTGAAGCGGAACTGCTCGTTACTGGGGGTGCTCAGGCCGTAGCCGTTGTTTTCGATGACGAAAATGACCGGCAGCTGCCACACGGCGGCCACGTTCAGGGCCTCGTGGAAGTCGCCTTCGCTGGCGCCGCCATCGCCGCTATAAGTCAGCGTCACTTTGGGCTTTTGGTCGAGTACGTCGGCCAGGGCAATGCCGCCAGCCACGGCCAACTGCGGCCCCAAGTGCGAAATCATGCCCACAATGTGGTGCTCGTTGCTGCCGAAGTGAAAGCTGCGGTCGCGGCCCTTGGTGAAGCCGGTGCGCTTGCCTTGCCACTGCGCAAACAAACGGCCCAGCGGCACGTTGCGCCCCGTAAACACGCCCAGGTTGCGGTGCAGCGGCAAAATGTACTCGTCGGGCTCTAGGGCCAGCGTGCTGCCCACCGAAATAGCTTCCTGCCCAATGCCCGAAAACCACTTGCTCACCTTGCCCTGGCGCAGCAGAATCAGCATTTTTTCCTCAATCAGCCGAGGCCGCAGCAGGTGCTGGTAGAGGTGCAGCAGGGTTTCGTTGGAGTGGTCGAGGCGGTCGAACCGCAGCGCAGTGGCAACTGGAGTCATGGGTGGGATGGAGACAAACGGGAATCCGGCAAAGGTAGCAGGGCTCCGCTTGCCCCGTTCCTAGCGGCTCAACTGAATATCGAAGCGGCCGTCGGTTATTTCCATCGCAGCAGGCATAGCGGCCGAACGGCGGGCCCCGCGGGGAGGCGCCGCCCGCAACGCAAAATGGCCCGCAATAAAAGCAAGCCCCCCGGCCGTATCGAGCCGCGTGATGGTGAGCGTGCCGGTGTGTTGCCCATCGGTGATATAAGCCTGAGCGTCATGGGATGTTTTCAGGGCCGCGTAATTGCCCGCTTTGGTTGTTCCCAATTCATACACCCCCGGCCCGGTCACGTGGTCGAGACGGAAGTGGAAGTTAGTTACCGGACCGGCCACTTGCAGGCGCCGGAAGGCATCCAGCCGCAGCTCGCCGTTCCGGTAATGAATGGTGGGCGTTATTACTTTGCCGTTGAGCGTGCGGGCGTTGTTGGCTTCCCACACTTGACCGTTGACGCGACAGCCGAAGGTATTGGCGCCCGCCTCGGAGGCGGCGGGCAGCTGCACGGGCTGCACTTTTGGGTACAGGTTATCGAGCGAGTCCTCGCAGCTCATGAGCAGCGGCAGCAGCAAGAGGCAAGCGACCGGCTTTAGCATCCTGGTTGAGTGTAACTTGTTTTGCATATCGTGGTAGAAAACCGGGCCCATGACCATGCACGAAAGTACCTACTTTGCCTTTAAATATCGAGCTTAGCCGTACTAGCAAAAAACGGCTTCTGCCAAACGGGCATCGGCCGGCAACTCCAACCAGCACGCTTGGTGAAACCAGTGTGCAAGCGAGCGGCCCTCTTTTCTCACAGTCGGACATCGGAGCCCAGTTTCCCACGTAATGCTAGTTCTCTGCTCACCGGCCCGCGGCCGAACAAGTGGCAGGAGCCCGCTTAAGCTTCGTTTTAGCGGGAAGGGACGAATAGGGAAGTATTCCTGTTTCCGCTGTTGTTCATTTGTACTTCCTCTTTCTTCACTCCTGATTCCATCTATGATTTCCTTCCAGGAATTCACCCTCGACAACGGCCTGCGCTGCATTGTCCACGAAGATTTTTCGACGCCCATGGCGGTGCTCAACGTCATGTACGACGTGGGCTCGCGCGATGAGGACGCGGAGCACACCGGCTTCGCGCACTTGTTTGAGCACCTCATGTTTTCGGGCTCGGTCAATATTCCCAGCTACGACGAGCCGCTGCAGCGCGTGGGAGGCGAAAACAACGCCTTCACCAGTTCCGACGTCACCAATTACTACCTCTCGCTACCCGCTGCCAACCTCGAAACCGGTTTTTGGCTGGAAAGCGACCGGATGCTGAACCTCGCTTTTTCCGAAAACGGGCTGGAGGTGCAGCGCAAAGTGGTGGTCGAAGAATTCAAGCAGAGCTACCTCAACCAGCCCTACGGCGACGTGTGGCTAAAGCTCAAGCCCCTCGCCTACCAGACCCACCCCTATCAGTGGAATACCATTGGCAAGGAAATTTCGCACATCGAAAACGCGGTAATGGACGACGTGCGCGGTTTTTTCCGAAAGCATTATGCGCCCCAAAACGCCATTCTGGTAGTAGCCGGCGCCGTAAGCGAGGCCGAGGTGCGGCGCCTAGCCGAAAAGTGGTTCGGCCCCATTCCCGGCGGCCCGGCTTACCAGCGCCAACTGCCCACCGAGCCCGCCCAACAAGAGCCTCGCCACCTGCGCACTTCGGCCCCGGTGCCCCTGAGCGCCCTGTATAAAGCCTACCACATGCCCGCCCGCTCCGACGAAGGCTACCACGCCGTGGATTTGCTGAGCGACGTGCTGGGCCGCGGCAAATCGGCCCGCTTGCACCAGCGGTTGGTGAAGGAATTGGCTTTGTTCAACAACATTTCCGCCTCCCTCACCGGCTCCCTCGACCCCGGCCTGCTCGTCATCAGTGGCAAGCTGAATGCGGGCGTGGCACTGGAAGCGGCCGATGCGGCCGTGGAGGCAATAGTGGCCGAGTTCACCGCGCAGGACGTGGACGCGCAGGAGCTCGAAAAAGTGAAAAACCAGGCCGAAAGCAGCCTGGTTTTTGGCGAAATTGACTTGCTGAACCGGGCCTTAAATTTGGCCTACAGCAAGCTGCAAGGCGATGCTCACTTGGTGAACGACGAGAGCCGCCGGATTCAGGCCGTGACCGTGGCCGATGTACGCACCGCGGCGGAATCTATTTTGCGCCCTGAAAACTGCAGCACCCTCTACTACGAGGCGGTGTAAATACCGACGACCGGAAATAAAAAAGGCCCGCTTTGCGGGCCTTTTTTATTTCCGGTCGTTCAATTCTTTTGAAATGTTTTTACTTCCGTGTTTTGGCCGGAACAGCGGCGGGGGCGTTGCTGTCGCGGCTCAGGGAGCTGTTGGCGGCCTTCTTGGTAGCGGGGCGCCGGGCGCGGTTATCGTTGTATTGGCCGTTGGCGTGGTAGCCTTCCTGCTTGCGCATCTGCATGCTGGGAGCCAGGTAGTACGAGCCGTCCTTGAGGTCCTGCGGCACTCCTGCCCCATAGGGTTTGCCCGTATGCGGGTTGATTTTGACCTTCGGTTTGGCGGCGCCTCGGCTGGAATAGGGAGCGATTTTTTTGCGGGCCGCGCGGGGCGTGGTCTGGGCACTGGCATCGGCGGCGGCAAAACCAACCACGACCAAGGAGGCGAAAATGTAACGAAGCATACCGATACAAAATAAAGGGTGGATAATGGGCCCTTGTCGACGGAAGCTGGGCCAAAAGCTTTTGGCTTCCGTCATACAAACAACGCCTGGCGGCGGTGTCGGCAGATAACGGAAGCCAATGGGGAAAGGATATGCAAAACCCAAAAAACGGCCCCAGCTAAGCCAGGGCCGTTTTATTTAGTTGCCTAATGTGGTTTGAACAGCGGCAGCCTTACGGGGAGGCCGCACGCTATACGGCACGGGCACCTTGCTGGTGCGGATGTGGATGGGCATGCCCGGAGCAGCGTACACGTTGGCATTGTCAAGTTCGCCGCGCGAGGTGGTTGCCGCGGTGTTTTCGTAGCCCCAGCCGTCGTTGGTGGCAGAGGTAGTAGCAACGGCCGTTTGCGTGTCATCGAGGGGAGGCCAGCCGTCGTTCACTACGGGAGCAGCCGGCAGGGTTTTCAGGGTCACCTTGCGCTCCTTTTTAGCAACGCGGGCTTGTGTGCGGGCCGTGGCTTTCGCCGATTTGGCCTTGGTAGTGGAAGCGGTTTGGGCGCTGGCTTCAGCTACCAAAAACAGGGACAGGGCGAGCGTAAACAAGGAACGGAACATAGCGGAGAAAAGAATAAGTGAGTAGTTGGATGGCACAAAAACGAAAACCGTGCCGAAAGTTCAATTCACTTCTAAAACCACGCAAAACGGCCCGGCAAGCCCATTTTACTGGGTAGCCGGGCCGTTTGCTATTCTGCGTTTCTAATTAATTCGTCCCTCCGGGCTACCAGCCAGAAGGCGCGGCGGGAGCTTTCTTCTTGGGTTTGGCCGGAGCAGCCTTGGTGGGCGCGGTCTTGGACTGCGCGGCGGGCGCGGCCACTGGAGCCGCAGGGCTGGCGGCGGGCGCGGTCATGCCAGCACCGGCACCCGTAGCCTGGCTTTCCATCATGCTGGCGCCGTTTACTTGCGTGGGAGTGGCGGGAACGCGCTTTGCCTTGTTCATGCGGTTGAGACGACGCTCGCGGGCAGCGGCGGCGTCATTCGCCATCACAGTACGGCCGCTTTGCAGTATCATGGGCGAACCGGGTGCTACCGACATGCCTTGGCGGTCGTTGCCACCGTTGCCGCTACCGCTACTCGTGGTGCCGGGCGTGAAGCTGTTATCGGGCGGGGTCGAAGCGGTGTTGCCGGGATTGACGTCGGGCTGCGCTGCCGCGCTGGGGTAGGGCGACACGGTGCGGCCGTCGTTCTGAGGGGTCTTTTCGTTGCCAGTGGCCCGGGTTTGGCCGGTGGCTTGCCCGCTGGAAGTGGTGGTTTTCTTTTTCGTGGTTTTTTTGGGGGCTCCCCACGAATCAGAAGTATCCCATCCGCTTTGCGCTGAGGCCGTGGCGGCGATGGCCACCGTAAAAAACAACGAGAACAGGGTACGTTTCATAATAATCTGGATAGTTAGGACCGAAGAGGGGTGGAATCGACAGGAAGCGGAAGGCCTACGGATAAGTTCCGAATGCATACGCAAATCCTTCGGTCAGGGGACACCTAGTTCCCTAACTTTGTGGCATGATGCAGGAATCCATTGCCAGCCTTGCGGCCGAAATTACGGCAGCTGACTTGAGCAGCGCCGCCCACCTCGATGCGTTTCGCATCAGCTACCTCGGCCGCAAAGGTCGCTTGGCCGACTTGTTCGACCAACTAAAAACGGTGCCCGCCGAAGAAAAACGCGCCGTGGGCCAGCAGCTCAACGCCCTCAAGCAGCAGGCCCAGGCCCGCTTCGACGAAGCTCAGCAAGCCGCCGAATCGGCCGCCGACAACGCTCCCGCCAACCCCGACTTCGACTATACCCTGCCCCCAGTACCCAACGCCCTGGGCACCCGCCACCCCCTGAGCTTGGTGCGCGAGGAGATGCTGCGCGTGTTTGCCCGCATCGGCTTCGCCGTGGCCGAAGGCCCGGAGATTGAGGACGACTGGCACAACTTCACCGCCCTCAACTTCCCCGAGAACCACCCGGCGCGCGACATGCAGGACACGTTTTTCGTGGCCCCGGCCGCTGGCGCCGAGCCCGGCACTCAGCCGCACCTGCTGCGCACCCACACCAGCACCGTGCAGGTGCGTGTGATGGAAACCGAGCCGCTGCCCATTCGGAAAGTAATGCCGGGCCGGGTGTTCCGCAACGAGGCCATTTCGGCCCGGGCGCACATGATGTTCCACCAAGTGGAAGGCATTTTTATTGACGAAGGCGTAAGCTTCGCCGACCTCAAGCAGACAGTTTACTACTTCGTGCAGGAGCTGTTTGGGCAGGACATCAACATCCGGTTCCGGCCCAGCTTCTTCCCGTTCACGGAGCCCAGCGCCGAGATTGACATTACCTGCCTGATTTGCAAGGGCGCGGGCTGCAACATCTGCAAGTACTCGGGCTGGGTGGAAATCGGTGGCTGCGGCATGGTGGACCCCGCCGTGCTCGAAAACGCCAAGATTGACTCCGACAAATACTCCGGCTACGCCTGGGGCATGGGCATTGAGCGCATTGCCATGCTCAAGTACCAGATTAAGGATTTGCGCCTGTTCACGGAAAACGACATGCGGTTTTTGCGGCAGTTCGAAGCGCTGTAAATCAGCGCATCCCGAACCATTCCGCCGCTTAATCCATTCTATACAGCTTGCGCAATCCGCAGGCATCGATAAATCAGTGTTTCATGAAGGTTAGAAATCAGACGACCAATAAAGTAAACGTCATCACCCTGGGCTGCTCCAAGAACATTGTGGACAGCGAAGTTTTGATGGGCCAATTGCAGGCCAACGACTTCGACGTAACTCACGAGGCCGAGCAGTCGGACGCCAACATTGTTATTATCAATACCTGC
Source organism: Hymenobacter jeongseonensis (assembly GCF_015694725.1). GTDB lineage: Bacteria > Bacteroidota > Bacteroidia > Cytophagales > Hymenobacteraceae > Hymenobacter > Hymenobacter jeongseonensis. The sequence goes on from NZ_JADQDQ010000006.1 coordinate 12,946, forward strand.
GGCTTTATCGACAATGCCAAGCAGGAAAGCATCGACACCATTCTGCGCTACGCGGATGAGAAGGAAGCTGGCCGGTTGGATAAACTGTACGTGACGGGCTGCCTTTCGCAGCGCTACAAGGACGAGCTGGAGGTCGAAATTCCGCAGGTAGATGCCTATTTCGGCACCCTGGAGCTGCCCCAGATGCTGAAAGTGCTCAATGCCGACTACAAGCACGAGCTGATTGGCGAGCGTTTGATTACTACGCCGCGCCACTACGCCTACTTCAAAATTGCCGAGGGCTGCAACCGCCCCTGCTCGTTCTGCGCTATCCCGCTGATGCGCGGCAAGCACGTGGACCGGCCCATCGAGGACCTGGTGAAGGAAGCCAAGCGTCTGGCCAGCATGGGCACCAAAGAGCTGATTCTCATTGCCCAAGACCTGACTTACTACGGCCTGCAAGCCTACGGCGAACGCAAGCTGGCTGACCTGCTGCGCAACCTGTCCGACGTGAACGGCATCGACTGGATTCGCCTGCAGTACGCCTACCCCTCGCAGTTCCCGCTGGATGCGCTGGACGTGATGGCCGAGCGCGAGAACATCTGCAAGTACCTCGACATGCCCCTGCAGCACGGCTCCGACAACATGCTCAAGAGCATGCGCCGCGGCATCACCAAGCGCCGCACGATTGAGCTGGTTGACACCATCCGCCAGCGGGTGCCGGGCATTGCTCTGCGCACCACGCTCATCGCCGGCCACCCCGGCGAAACTGAGCAGGACTTCCGCGAGATGTATGATTTTGTGGAGCAGACCCGCTTTGAGCGCCTGGGCATTTTCACTTATTCGCACGAAGAAAACACGCACTCGCACACCCTCGTGGACGATGTGCCCGCCGAACTGAAGCAGGAGCGCGCCGACGCCATCATGGAGCTTCAACAGGGCATTTCGATGGAGCTGAACGAAGCCCGCGTGGGCCAGACCTACAAGGTGCTGTTCGACCGCAAGGAAAGCGGCCATTTCGTGGGCCGCACCGAGTTCGACTCCCCCGAAGTGGACAACGAAGTGCTGGTGCCGGTGGAAAAAGACACGTTTGTGCGCCTCGGCGACTTTGCCAACGTAAAAATCACCTCGGCCACGGACTTCGATTTGTACGGGCACCTTGTTTAATTTAAAAAATTAGTTAGCTCAATCAGATTTGCCGGATTTTGCAAAGGGCCTCCACAGGGGCAACAGCGCAACTTCAGGCGACTTGCACAATATTTAACCCCTCAAAAGGCAGCCGAAAGGCTGCCTTTTTTGTTTAACCCCGACCTTCGCGGCACGAAGCGCTACTACAGTCGCTCCTGGCACGAAATCCGATTACCCGCTAAATCCGAGCGAATCCGTGGTTCAGACAATCTCTTACGCCGAAACCGGCTCCTTTTCCGGTCTCCTGACCGATTACATTACCCAGAAACCGGCCCTGGCTCCTTTTTACAACCGCTGGCCGTCGCTGGAAAATTTTGCGGCCCAGATAGAGGAGAAAAAAGCTGCTTATACGCCCAAGGCCCGCAAACGCTTGGTATCCGCCCTGCGCGACCAGTACGGTTTTGCGCCCGACCCGGAGCCAGCCATCGAAAACAGCTTGCTGCTGCTGGCCGAGCCCACCACTTTCACCGTGACGACGGGGCACCAGCTCAATGTGCTCACCGGGCCGCTGTATTTCATCTACAAAATCGTGTCGGCCATTAAATTGAGCCGGGATTTGAAGGATAAGTACCCCCAGTATGATTTTGTGCCGGTGTACTGGATGGCCACCGAAGACCACGATTTCGCCGAAATCAACCACTTCTCATTGTTTGGCAAAACCTACTCCTGGGAGGCGGCCAACACCGGCGGGCCCGTGGGCCGGCTGCCGCTCGACGGCTTTGCCGAGCAGCTGTTGAGCCAGCTGCCGCCCGAGGTGCCGGCCGCATTCCACCGGGCCTATTCCGAATCGAAAACACTGGCGGAAGCCACGCGCAAGCTGGCCGATGCGCTATTTGGCGAATTCGGGCTGGTGACCCTAGACGCCGACCGGCCCGGCCTGAAGCAAGCGTTGGTGCCGCTGCTAGAGAAGGAAATCAAGGAGCAGGTATCCAACGCCGCCGTGCAGGCCACCAATGCTCAGCTCACGGCCGCCGGCTACAAGCCGCAGGTGTATTCACGGCCCATCAACCTGTTTTTCATCACCGACGAAGGCAAGCGCGAGCGGCTGGAGCCGGATGCCAGCGGCGCCGACTGCGTGGAGGTAACCATCCGCAACACGGCCCGCTGCCACAGCCAAGCCGAGCTTCTGGCCCTGGCCAAGCAGCACCCCGAGCAGTTCAGCCCCAACGTGGTGCTGCGGCCGGTGTATCAGGAACTACTACTGCCCAACTTGGTGTACATCGGCGGTGCGGCCGAAGTGGCATACTGGTTTCAGCTGAAAGATGTGTTTGCGGCCTTTAAGGTGCCCATGCCCATTGTGCTGCCCCGCAACTCGGCCGAGTACATCAGCCGGGCCAATGCCGGCAAGCTGAAGAAGCTGGGCCTGACCTGGCGCGAGATTTTCAAGCCGCTGTCCGAGCTCAAGAAGCAAGTAGGGGCCGCGCTTGGCCAGGAAGAAATCAGTCTGAAAGAGCAGCAGCATGCTTTGGCTGCCGCTTTCCAGCAGGTGCAGGACGTGGCCCAGCGCCTCGACCCCACGCTGGTAAAAACAGTGGCCGCCGAAGCCCAGAAAGCCGCCGCCGGCCTCGCCGGCCTCGAAAAGCGCCTGAGCAAGGCCGCCGAAACCAAGCACGAAACCGCCTATACGCAGCTCGCCTCGCTGAAGGAAAAGCTATTTCCGGGCGGTAGCCTGCAGGAGCGCAGCGAGAACGTGCTCAGCATCCTCATCAACAACCCGGCATTTATCCGGGACTTGCTCGAAGCTTTTGAGCCGCTGAAGCTGGAGTTTACGGTACTGGAAGAGTAGGGGCACCTGTAGAAGGACGTGGAAAAAGGCAAGTGGGCAAAGCCGCTATAGATTTGGGGGATTATCCTCCCCTTTGTTCTGGCTAGTTAGAGCCGGTGCGTTAGCTATTTTGCCGTTTGAAAATCAGCCAATTTTTCCGCACGCTTCTTTCGAAGCCAACATCTGACCACACCAGCGACTCTTCGTTTGGCTTAATTCATTCGTTAAAAGTTGATGAGTTATTGCGGAACCGCCAATGGATGGCTTTTGAAGCCACAGTGGCAGCGCTGCCGACCGACGAGCTAACCCGGTTGCTCGACGGCTTGTGCGCTACCCCTAATTATACGCGTGAGCTGTACCACTACCAAGAAGCGGGCGAGTCGGAGTTGCAGCACCTTATGGCGGGCATTCACGACACCTTTCTCGCGTGGGAGGCCCGTAGCAAAGTCGTTGCGCAGGAGCTTACAGAAAAACAAATTAATGGCTTTGCTCACTACCTCGCTCAAGCCATTATCCATCTTGACCGTTCCTTTAAAAATCACCACTACCAAGTGGAAGCCCACGCCAGGCTCATTCGGGTGCATATGGGCCTAAATGAGCCCCAAGATGCGCAACAGGCTTTTTTCGCTTGCCGCGAACTTGTCGAGGACCACTTGTTGGGTTATATGAATTATTTCAAGCTGGCTGCTCCACGGTGGTTCGGCGATGCTGCAGTACTCGCGGAGTTTGCCGACGAAGCGCCGACAACTACGCTACGGCAGTTGCTGCAGGCTAATTTTTTAGTAGAACGATACAGTGATTTTGATTTGGACAATCTTCTCCCGGCCAAGGACCAACTGCAGGCAGCATACAGCCGCCGCATCAACCAATTATTACCGGAATTAAAGCCCCTATCAGCAGATTCACTACTAGCCATTTATTACAATAATTACGCGGCCTGCTTGCACCATGCGCTAGGCAATGTGAGCGAGCGCAACTCTTTCCTACTTCACGTAGGCCCGAGCATTACTTTTTATCCATGGGCTTATTTTGGCCTTGATACCCCAGCCGCTGTACGCAAATTAAGCCGATTGCAATAGTAATATTCACCTGCGGATGGACAACGATACCAAAGCCACTCTCCGTCGCGCGGCGCTAGCTGGCCGCGCTGCATTACCGGCCGAGGAGGTAGAACGCCGCAGCGAGGCGCTTTGCGAGCAGCTATTCCAGCATTTCCCGGTAGCGCAGTGGCGCTGGCTGCACTTGTTCCTGCCGCTGGCCAAGCAGAACGAGCCCGACACTTGGCGCATTATCCACCGCATCTGGGCAGAGGAACTGGCTGTGCGTCTGGCTGCGCCGGTGGTGCAGCCAGATGGGGTTTCGCTAAAACACCATGAGCTTACGCCCGGCACGCCCCTTGCCGAAAACCGCTGGGGCATTCCCGAGCCCATACCTTCCGCGACTGTCGAAATCCTGCCCGCCCAGTTCGATGCCGTGCTGGTGCCCCTACTGGCCGTGGACGAGGCCGGCCATCGCGTGGGTTACGGTGGAGGTTTCTACGACCGGTTCCTGGCCCAATGTGGCCCCGCCACCCTATTTATTGGCCTGAGCATCCTGGATGACGCACCGGTGGCTCGCATCGGCGACGTGCTGCCGACCGATGTGCCCCTGCACGCCTGCCTAATGGCGGCCGCCGTGTGGCGCTTCTAGCCCATCCTGAGGGAACGCAGCACAACGGCATATTAGTATGTCAATAAAAACTTATTTTTTAGGCATAACATTCTCACAATAAGGAAATAAAGCATTGCGTTAGCCGGATATCTTTCACCTCATACGGTTAGAAATCATGGCAGAAATTCAGCAGAATGCGGCCCGGGCCGGCCGGCCCGGCAAGCGACGAGCAAAGAAGATGTCGACCCGCATCGACATGACCCCGATGGTGGACCTGGCGTTCTTGCTGCTCACCTTTTTCATGCTCACCACCACCTTCGCCAAGCCCTACACCCTGGAGCTGAACATGCCGGTGAAAAGCAACGACCCCACGGACGTGGCCCTCTCCAAAGCCATGACCATCATCCTGGGCAAAGACCACAGAGTGCACTACTTCTTCGGGCTGAACGCGCCGAAGGACAAGGCCGTGGCCCCGGCCCTGCTGCAAACCACCAGCTTCGCCGCCGACGGCATCCGCCAAGCCCTGACCACCCGCCTGCAGCAGCAGCCCGGCCTGGTAGTCCTCATCAAGCCCAGTGCCGATTCCAAGTACCAGGATATGGTGGACATTCTCGACGAGATGAACATCACCAAGCAGAAGAAATACGCCCTCGTCAAGATTACCCAAGACGACATCAACCTTCTCAAAACCAGCAAACCCGCCGCCTTATGATGACCAATTCCCAGCTGGCCACGGCCAGCCTCGACGACATCGTTTTTGATGGTCGCAACCGCCACTACGGAGCCTACCAGCTCCGCGCCGCCTACCAGCGCCACGTTTCGCGGGCTTTGGTTATCGCCACGGCCGTTTTTGCGCTGCTGATAGCCGTTCCCGTGGTAGCGCGGATGCTGGAGGACAAAGCGCCCGCTGTGTTGCCCAAAGCCCCCGCTGTCAATGAACTGATTGCTCCGCCACTGGGGCCCGATGTGGTGACCCCGCCCGAGCCTGCCGCCGCCAAGCCACCGGTGCAGCCGCCGCGCCCCGCTACTATTAAAGACCTTGTGCCGGTGGTGGTGAAGGAAAAAGATGCCCCTGCAGAAAGCGAAGTACCAGAGCGTAACCAGTTGCTAGAAAAAGCATCGGGCTTCGTAACTACTGAGGGCGACCCCAATGCCGCGCCTGATGCCGGTCCGGTGGACTTAGAACCTGGACTTGGGAAAGGTCCGGCCGCTGACATCGTTAAGGAAAGGATTTATGTCTCCGTCGAGCAAATGCCGGAGTTACCGGGCGGCGGCGGCACAACAGCTATTGTAGCTGCTATTCAGCGGGCCGTAAAATACCCAAGCCTTGCGCTGCGTAATGGAGTGGAAGGCCGCGTATTCGTGAGCTTTACCGTAAATCCGAAGGGCGAAGTGGTCAACGTAGCCATTGTAAAGGGATTGGGCTCTGGCTTGGATGAAGAAACCATGCGCGCCATTAATTCTCTGCCCCGGTTCATTCCCGGCAAGCAAAACGGTCGCGAGGTAAGCGTGTCATTCACGGTGCCCGTCACCTACAAAATTCAATAAGCCGGTCCCAATAGCAGGGTTTTAAATCACCCCCAAATCCGGCTTAGCGCTTGGGTTTGGGGGTTTTTAGTGGCTCTTCGACTTTAGCAATGCGGGCCTGGCCCCACGGGGCAATGCTGACGCGCACCTTGAGCGGATGCAGGCGGCCGGCTTTTTCTAGGCGCAGGCCGCTGCCTTCGGGCACGTAGTAGCGCTCTAGGTTGAAGCGCAGGGCGAAAGAGTTGCGGTATACGTTGGTCACCCAGCCGCGCAGCACGGCTTGGTTGGGGCCGGCTGGCGGGGCGGTGGGGTAGACGCCCACGGTGGTGCTCACGCTATCGGGGCCGGGGGCCAGCAGCAGGAATACGCTTTGGCGGCGGCGCGGCGGCTTGGCCGGGTCTTGCCACAGGCGCAGGGGCGCCTCGCTGATGGTGTAGCGGAGGCGCACAAAGTCACCGTAGAGCAAATCGCGCGGGTCAACGGGAGTTGTCGTCAGGATGATGTTCTGGCCCAGGGCCGCGGTGGCGTAGCCCGCGCCGGCCACCCCCAGCACATACAGGACCTGGGCGGCCACCAGTAGGCGCAGCAAGGGCCGGCGGCGCGCCGGGTCGGCAAACCAGGTGAGCAGGTCAGTCATTGGGCAGCCGGTTTTCGGAGGTGGACGATGACTTAGGCGCGGCTGGGGGCACACTGGCGGGCGGCACCACCGGCGGGACGGCCGCCAACACTTGGGCATTGCGGCGGCGCAAGTACCAGCTCAGGCCCAGCAGCAGCACGCCGCCCAGCAAGAAAAACAACGACTTATCCAAGAAAGCCCAAGTCAGTTTGAAATAAGCAACCATGGTGGCGGTCACAAAGAGGATTGCGCCAACGGTGAGCTGGTTGGGGTCTTCCTGCCGATGGGCGCGGGCCAGCACCGAACCGGCGTGGGCATAAAGCACCACCAGCGTGGCCACGGCCAGCGGCAGCCCGCCGGGCAGGTAAAACCCCGGCAAGAGCAACAGCCAGTCGGGCAAGGTATCGAGTCGCCCCCGTGCCCGCTTGCCGGCCACCGACAGCGCCAGCACCGCGCCCAGCGCCCCTAGGTACGGCAGCAGCGGCGGTCGCAGCACGTTGGCGTAGGTATCGGTTTCGCCAAACGTAGCCAGCCCGAACATGAACAGGTACGCGGCCACTAGCGGCGGCCCTTGCAGCGCCCGGCCCCCGGCCCGGTTGGGCTGCCAGTCGCCCGCGGCATAAATGAACATGGCCGGCACAAAAAACCACGTGATTTTGGCCTGGAGCACCACAATCAGCAACCCTGCCTGCCAAAGCAGGCCGGCCGCCAGCACGGTGCTGCTCACGGCATCGGGGCGGCGCCACCAATAATAGCCCATGCCGCCCGCCACCATGGCCGCCGTGGCGTAGCTGAAACTGCCCAGCGCCTGCACGCAATAGGTTTGCACGGCCGCCCCAATCAGCACCGTGAGGAGCACCAGCAGGCGCGAGCCATACACGTAGCTCAGGGCTACGCCGGCTACCACCCAGGCCACCAGGCCGCTCACGTCGTAGCCCACCAGCTGGTAGAGCTGGCTGGTGAGAATGATGCTGGCCCCGAACAACATCAGCCCCAGCCCGATGAGCCCGTGGCCTAAATCGGCATTGCCGCGCCGCAGGAAGTAGGCCCCCGCGGCGTAGGCGCCGGTGAGGCTGCCCAGCAGCAGGGCCAGCCGCAGGGCATCGGGTAGGGCCTGCCAATTGGCCGCTACCACGCTCAGGGCGCTGAGGCCCACCAGCACGCTGCCCAGCAACGGCAACAGGCCCAGGGCCTGTGCTTCGGGCGGGTAGCGGGCCAGTAGTTTTTGCCGCTGCGCTTCGCTGATGAGGCCTTCGGCTACCCAAGCGGGGCCATCGGTTTCGAGGAATTTCCGACTCATGACCGAAATGTAGCGCCAAGTAATGGCTTAGGGTTTGCGGGCGCGGGTCATTTCGCGCTTGCCGGGCGGGCCGGGCAGCTTTTCGGTGTGCCAACCGGCGGCTCGCAGGTTGCGCCGGAACTGGCCCTGGGCGCAATAGCTCACCAGCACCGCGCCCGGCGCGGCAGCCGCGTAAAGCTGCTGGAAAACTGCTTCCGTCCACAGCTCGGGCTGCTTATCTGGAGCGAAGGCGTCGAAGTAAATGAGGTGATAATGAGCAGGCCACAACGCCGCTTCCAGCAAGCCCTGATGCCGCTTGGTGAGGTGAAAGCCGGGTGCTAGCTGCTGCGCGGCGCCCCAGGGCGCCGCGTGGAGGGCATGGAACAATAGCCCGGTCTCGGCAGATTGGACACTCCAATTGGAAGCCAGGGCCGCCACGACGTCGGTCGGCAGGGGCCGCGTTTCCAGCCCATCGTAAGCCACGGCAGCGCCGGCTTGCTGGACCGCATGCAGGGTGAGCAGGGCGTTGAGGCCCGTGCCCAGGCCTACTTCGAGCAGGTTTAGGAGTGGCTGGCCCGACTGGCCGCCGCCCGCAGCCAGCAGCGGCAGCAGCCCGGCCTGGATAAAAACATACTCCGATTCCTGCCGCGCGCCGTGGTGGGAGTGGTAATGCTCGTCGAGCGCGGGCACGTAGAGCGTGGCCGAGCCGTCGCGCGTCACGCGCACTTCTACCTTTGGTTCTTCGGCGGCGGGCGGCTGGTGGCTGGTTATTGGCTGCTGGTTCATTTGCCTGTTCACTGATGTCACCTATTCGCCCCTCGAAATGGCCCGTGTAAAAGTAGCCCTGCCCGACACCTTCTCCTGCACCACCGAAATCCCCGTGCGCATCACCGACCTCAACTATGGCGGCCACCTCGGCAACGACGCCCTACTGGGAATTTTGCACGAGGCGCGGGTGCAGTTCCTGCGCTCAATCGGCATGGAGAATGACTACGACCCCGTAAGCAAGCTCGGCCTCATCATGGTCGACGTGGCCATGGAATACAAGGGGGAAGCCTTCCACGGCGATGTGCTGCACATTAAAATGGCCGCCGCCGACCCTAATAAGTACGGCTTCGACGTGGTGTACCACGTGCACAACCAGACCGGCAAGGAAATAGCCCGCGCCAAAACCGGCATGCTGTGTTTCGACTACAACACCCGCAAGCTACGGCTGCTGCCCGAGGCGCTGGCGGCACAGGTCCAATAACACTCCCTGCATTAATTCACCTTATGACGCTATCTACCCGCTGCAACCGCTTGCCTGGAATTTATCTTTTGGGAAGCCTGCTTGTTTTGTCGCTGAGCCGACCAACCTTAGCGCAAAGACCCGCTGCACGGCCCAAGGCCGTGTACACCTACGTGGAAAAAATGCCCCAACTTCCAGCTGGGGGAGGTTCAGCGGCTATTGTGACGGCTATTCAGCAACGCGTAGTTTATCCGCCGCAAGCCCTGCGTGCACACGTCGAAGGCCGGGTGTTCGTCAGCTTCACAGTGGCTGCCAGCGGCTTGGTTGAAAACGTGGCGGTGGTCAAAGGAATTCAGCCGTCCTGCGATTCGGCGGTAGTGAAAGCGGTGCAGCAGTTGCCCCGGTTCACGCCTGGCCGGCAGGCTGGCCGGGCCGTGGCAGTACAATTCACCGTTCCGGTCGTGTTTCGGTTAGAGGAGCCGCAACCGCCCATCAAAGGCAAGTAGCACAATGTGTCGGCTGGCATCCTGACGCGGGAACCCAACGCCCTGTCGGCTTGTATCTTTGTGCTATGTTACTGGAACTGCCCCTCGCCCCCACTCCTACGAAACGCGACATCCGCAAAACCTCGCCCGACGACCTGAAGGCTTTCATGGTCGAGCACGGCGAGAAGCCCTTCCGCGCCAAGCAGGTGACGGAGTGGCTGTGGAAGAACACCGCCGCCACGTTTGAGGAGATGAATAACATCGCGCTGGCCACCCGCGAGCTGCTGGATAAGCACTTCGTGATAAACGGCGTGACGGTGCAGAACAAGCAGCTTAGCAACGACGGCACCATCAAATCGGCCTTCAAGCTCTACGATGGCAACGTGGTGGAAGGCGTGCTCATTCCGCACGACACCCGCATGACGGCCTGCATCAGTTCGCAGGTGGGCTGCTCGCTCACGTGTAAGTTTTGCGCCACGGGCTACATGGACCGCAAGCGCAACCTCGACGCCGCCGAGATTTACGACCAGGTAGTACGCATTCGGGAGCAGTGCGAAAGCCAATACGGCACGCCGCTCACCAACATCGTGTACATGGGCATGGGCGAGCCGCTGCTCAATTACGCCAACGTGGTGGAAAGCGTGCGCCGCATCACCGCGCCCGATGGCCTGAACATGGCCCCGCGCCGCATCACCATCAGCACGGCGGGCATTGCCAAGATGATTAAAAAGCTGGCCGACGACGACGTAAAGGCCAACCTGGCCCTCTCGCTGCACGCGCCCACCGATGCCAAGCGCAACGAAATCATGCCCATCAACGAAGCCAATTCGCTGGCCGCGCTGAAGGAAGCCCTCCAGTATTACCACCAGAAAACCGGCCGCAAAGTCACGTATGAATACATCGTATTCGACGGCTTCAACGACGGGCTGGACGATGCCGAAAACCTATTCAAAATTGCGAAGTGGCTGCCCTGCAAAGTGAACCTGATTGAGTACAACCCCATCGAAAACGCCGACTACCAGAACGCGGCCGACGACAAAATCACCGCCTTCCACAAGTATCTGGCCGACCGCGGCGTGCAAACCAACATCCGCCGCTCGCGCGGCAAGGACATCGACGCCGCCTGCGGGCAGCTGGCGGTGAAGGAGAAAAACCAAGTAGTCGACTAGGCCGCGTGGCTCAGCTCAAGTGCCATCATAAAGCCCGCTTTCCGGATAGGAAAGCGGGCTTTATTGTCAGGTGCCGTGGGTAAGCTGTTCTACTTTTTTCTGCCAAACCGGTAGGCCGCTTCCAGGTAGGCTGGGTAAATGCCTCCCACGTCGGTGCCATAGGCAAAGCCTAGGCTGGCGCTTAAGCGCCTGACGTGATACCGCCCACCCACAAGACCCAAGACTCCACCGTCGAAGATGTACGTCTCGTTGATGAGGGAAACGTAGTTAGAAATCCGTTTGGCACCGCCCAGCACCACCACCGGGCTGCTACTGGTTTCGCCGCTGTCGGTGAAGCCGTAGCCTAGGCCAAAGGTCAGGTTGTTGTCGGCAGTACCGTAGGTGCCTAATCCGTAGCCAATGCCCCCACCGGCCGATTCGCCAAACGCCGAAATACGGGCGTAGAGTGCGCCCGCGCCCACACTGAATTTTTCAGTTACCGGAAAGCTCACCTTCGGCGTAAGGGCGAAGGCGGTACCCGCGATGAACGGCAGAACGGGCACCAGCACCCCCAGCGAGATATTATCGGTAATGCCGTAATTGGCCCCGATGAAGTACACCAGAATGTCCTGCACGTAGCCTTCGCCGCGGCGCAGGTTTCGGGCCGTGGGCGCAAACAGCATGCGGGTGCCATTGCCCACATCGGAGTAGCCTTTGCGGGCTTGGTCGCCCGTGAGCAGCTCCAGGCGCTTGATATTGATGCGCTGCACGTGCAACACGCCCAAGTCTTTGGTTTCAAACTCCAGCTCTTTGGCCGTAGCTCCGCGCAGCACGCCCATGAAAGAAGTGCCCGTCACTAGTTCAACGCTGTAGGTGCGGCCCAGGATTTCGGGAATGGCGTTGGGCTTGACTGATTTTTCCATACTTGGCACCGCTGCTCCGGGCTCGGGCGCGCCGTTCTGTGATTGTACCGGGGCAGCCATTGGCACGGTCTCGCCTACTTCTTTGATGCGGCGCTCAATCACATCGCGCACCGCCAGAAACTCGGCTAGCATGCTGGGCCGGTCCACCTGGCGGCCGTCGCGCAGCCGGATGCGCAGGGTAATGGTGCTGTCCGGCGATAAGGCGCGCACAAACTGGGCTTCCTGGTATGTATCGGCGGCGTAAAGTGGAAACAGCCCGTAGCGAGCTTTTTCGGTGCCGTCGATGACTTCGCCCACAGCCGGGCTCACCACCAGCACCCGCTCTTTGGGGTTTTGAGCGAAAACGGGAAGGCTAAATAACGCCAGTGCAGAAACCTGGCAAATGGAACGTAGGGGTGTATTCATTGAGGAAGTAAGTTTCCTCAAAGATGCGTTATTCCCCCCGTTTCGTTGCAAACTAATATGTAAAGAGATTAGACTTTGTATATCAATGAAAAACACATCTGGTCATGATAATGAGGAAAATTTATTGCTCGATATCAAATAGTTATATGCATTCATTTTATTTATCTCCTAAGAATAAAGGGACGTTTCGAATCAGCATCTTGCTCTATTTCCGCCAGCTGCCGGTGGAGCGGGGGCGGCCGGTGGCCTTTTCCTCGTCCGATTCGCCGGGCGCGTATTCTTCCAGACGCACCCGCACGGCGTGGGCCTTGGGCTGCACCTTCTGCCCAAAGGCATCGGCAAACTCCTGCGTGAACTCGGCGCCGAAGAAGATGATGAGCGAGGAATAATTGACCCACAGCAGCAGCACAATGGCCGAGCCAGCCGCCCCAAAAGCCGAGCCCGGGTCGGACTGCGCGATATAGAAGGCAATGAGAAACTTGCCGATAACGAAGAGCAGCGCCGTGATGAACGCGCCAATCAGCACGTCGTTCCAGCGGATGATGGCATCGGGCAGAAACCGATAAATCAGGGCAAACAGCAGCGTGGTAATGCCCAGCGACAAGGCAAAATCCACCACCCGAATGGCAATGACCCCCACCTGCGGAATTTGCTGCTGCAGCCAGCCCGTGAAGGCGCTGAGCACGGCACTCACCACAAAGGAAATGAGCAGCAGCAGCGCCACGCTCAGTATCAGCCCAAACGACAGAAACCGCTGCTTGATGAAGGCCCCAATGCCGATGCCGTTGGTTTTCACCTTCAGGTTCCAGATGTCGTTAATGCTCTCCTGCAGCGTGACGAAAAAGGTGGTGGCGGCAAAGATGAGCGTGGCCAGGCCGATGGCCGTGGCCACGGGGCCGCGCTGCTGCAAGGTGAATTTGGCGATGCTGTCCTGCAGGAATTTGGCCGAATCGGGCCCCACCAAGCCCTTCAGTTGGCCATATATCTGCCCCGTAATGGCCTCGCCGCCGTACACGGCACTGGCCACCGTGATAACGATGAGCAGCAGCGGCGGCAGCGAGAAAATGGTGTAGTACGAGAGCGCGGCCGAGTGCCGAAACGAGTTGTTGTTGCTGAATTCACCAGCGGACGACTTGAGGACGGCCAAGACATCGGTAAACTTGTATTGTGCCATGCTGCGGGAAAAGTGAGCGGCGGATTGCGCGGAGTTGCCGTCACTACTACGGCCGGCTCGGGTCCGCGTTGGCGGCCCGGCCCGATAAATTGCCGCCCGCCTGGGTTTCACGGGCGGCCCGGCTCCCTGAACGCGCTTGCTTTTCGCGGCTTCGGCCGCCCAACTTCCGCCCTGCGGGGCCGTATCTTTCCCGCCACTTCGGCTTCTCTCAATCCCCCTGATTATGCGTCCTGTTTTCCGCGTTGTGCGTGCGCTGCTGCCCCTCGTTTTTGGCGTCCTGCTGCTGGCCGGGCCAGCCCAAGCCCAAAAACAGAAAACCAAATCAAAAGGCGGAGCGTCGGCTTCCTACCCCGCCGCCGAAGGCTTCGACGCGGCCGGTTCCGATGCCAAAGCCGTGGCCATTGCCGACCGCGTGATGCGCGAAATGGGCGGCTACGAAAACTGGAAAAACGCCCGCTACTTCGCCTGGAGCTTCTTCGGCGGCCAGTACCAGATTTGGGACAAATACACCGGCGACTTTCATTGGGAAAAAGACACCTTGGTGGCCAACTACAACCTCAACACCAAGCAGGGCCGCGTGTACAGCCGCGGCCAGGACATTTCGGCCTCGCCCACCGGCCAGAAAGTGCTGGACCGGATGAACGGCATCTGGATAAATAACTCCTACTGGCTGCTCATGCCCTTCAAGCTGAAGGATTCGGGCGTCACGCTCACGCACAAAGGCGACGGCAAAACCATGGACGGTGCCGCGGCCGACGTGCTCCAAATGACGTTCAAAAACGTGGGCGTCACGCCCCAGAACCGCTACGAAGTGCTGGTGAACCGCGCCACGGGCCTGGTAGAAGAATGGGCCTACTTTGCCAACGCCACTGACCCGCAACCGGCTTTCCGCCGCCGCTGGAACGAGTACCGCAAGCACGGCAACCTACTCCTGGCCTCGGGCCGCAGCGACGCCACCAAACCTTCCAGTCTCGACAACATTGCCCAGCTCCAAACCATACCGGCAGGAGTAATGACCAGCACCACGCCGGTCGCGAAGCTGAAGTAAGAGACCTTCGGGCCGCTTTTCCGATATTAAGCTTATTTCCCGCCCGGCCGCAGCTCCCAGCACAGCGTTTCGATGGGCGCGGCGCGCAGGGCGGCGGCCAACTCGGCATCGTCGTGGAACTGAAGCTGGGTCAGGATGCTGGCTTCCACGCTCACCCGCACCTCTTTATCGCGGAAGGGCCACGGCCGGATGACCACCGGGCCGGCCGGCTCGGGCTGTTCCAGCGTGTGCATGGTGCCGTCGGGCCCGGGGTGGATTTCGACCGCCCGGCCCATCTCCGGGATTTCGTGCCGGCAGAGAATAAGCGAAAGACGGTCGCACCAGTGCAGCAAATCGTAGGCGTGCTGGGCTTCTTTTTTGGTGAGGTGCAGGGCACGGCGTCCCTGCTCCTGCCCAGCGCGTAGCTCGTCAAGGAAGGCGTCAGTTTTTTTATTCTGGCCCCGCAGCCCGTCGTACAAAAAACTCAGATGCAGGCTGGTGAGCAAGCTGCGCCACTGCCCTTGGAAGCGCGCCGCCGCAAGCACCCCAGTAGCCTGCTCCAGCGAAAATTCTTTCTGGGTGAAGTTGGCCGGGGCACCGGCGGGCGTGAGGCCGTAGTGGCCGCCGCGGCCCTGCCAGGCCGCCTGCTCGTCGTCGTGCTGTGCGATGGCGGCCAGTAGGCCCACCCAGCGGTCGGGGGGCAAGGTATGGGGCCAGTTCCAAGCCAGTTGCATGGCCAGCAGGGCGTGGGCCTGCTGATAAATAATTTGCCAGCCAGCGGGCGTAGAGTTGACTATCATGGGGCGAGAAGGGCCAAGCGTGGCTTCTTTCAACTGCAAAGCATGGGTTGAGGTTGTCGGCATCTGCGGGGCGGTTGGCGCTCAGGCCCTTCCCCTCCACATACTGCCAACCCGTACCGGGCTCAGGTCCTGGCCGTCCAACTCTGCTGCCCACCCGCCGTACTTTACCCATGCCCGAACCCCGTGCGAGCAACGCTACCGCCGACCTGTTTACTCCGCTTACCGTGCGCCTGCCCGACGGCCGCCGCCTGGGCCTGACGCGCTACGGCGACCCAGCCCACCAAGCCGTAGTCTTTCACCACGGTTTCGGCTCGTCCAGCCTCGAACTGCCGCCCAGCGGGGCCCTGCTCCGCCGCCTGAAGTTGCAGCTCCTCGCGCCCGACCGCCCCGGTGTGGGCCAGTCGGACGTGTTCCGTCGGCTTACGTTTCCCTCTTTTGCCAACGACGTGACCGCCGCCCTCGATGCCCTCGGCATTGCGGGGCCGGTGGGCGTGATGGGCTGGTCGGTGGGCGGCGTGCACGCCCTGGCGCAGGCGGCATGTTACCCCGAGCGGGTGGCGGCCGTGCAGCTGCTCAGCACCTGCCTGCCCCTGGGCGAGCGGGCGGCCTACCAGCACCTCAGCCGCACCTGGAAATTTCTGCGCTGGGGTCAAATTGGCTTTCCGTGGCTGAACCGCACCACGTTTCTTTGGCTCAGCCGGCTCTGGGCGCGTCACCCCGACCACACCATCGGCTGGTTTATTCGCCTCATGCGCCAAGCCGAGCAGGACGTAACCGGGCAGCCGGGCTTCCGGGAGCTGCTGCGCGATGCGGCGGTGCAGGGCTTTGCCCACCACGGCCGCGGCGTGTTCGACGATGCCCAGGCGTGGTGCCGCCCGCCGGGATTTATGATGGAAGACGTGCAGGCCCCCACCGTGCTCTGGCACGGCACCGACGACGGTGTGTGGGCGCCGGACAATATCCCCTACTTGGCCAGCCGCCTGGCCCGGGCGCGCATCAAGTTGCTGCCTCAGCAAGGCCACATGCTCTACTTGGAGAATTGGGAAGCCATTCTAACCGAAATGCGGCGTCTGCTCGATGGCCAGAATACCGACGTTATGCACTTGGAAGGCCAGCAAGCCAGCTACTGAATGCCGTTGCCGTGCCAGCCCAATCATTCACAATTGGATTCGCATCAAAATACTGCCACACCCAGCGCAGCACGGCGATGGAGCCCCAGGCCACCAAACCAAACACCACCACAAAGCCCAATATCAGCAGGGCCACCAGGCCCTTGCCGCTGCCGCTGTGCCGGCCCTCGGCGTAGTGGCTGCGCAGCAGGGCCACGTTGCGCTCGTTGCTTTTGTAAGCAAAATCGAACAGATTGCCCAGGATGGGAATGGCCCCGATAATCGTATCGAGCAGGATGTTGATGGCCATGCGCACCACCACGGCCCCGCTGGCGCCGTGGCGCATCATGGTGAGCAGCAAGGCGCCCGATACCACCAACGAGGAAAGGTCGCCCACCACCGGCACGAGGCCCAGCAGCGGGTCGAGACCAAAACGGAACCGGGTGCCCGGCAGCCGGAACTGGCTGTCCATGAGGCGGGCAATGCGCTCAACCCAGCGCAGCCGCTCATCGGCATCGAAGGAAACGGGCGTAAGCGGACGGTTGGGCTGGTGCATGGGCTGAAATAGTGGCGTTAAGCCCTATACGCCCCTCGGCGCCGGAAGGCCAAGGACCAGCAGCAGAATCCCACTTGTGTGGCTCAGGGCAACTGCGCTACCGGCGTGCCGGCTACCTATTCTTCCTCAAAAGCAGCGGCCTCGCTTCGCCCCCAATTCTGGAGGGTCGAAACGAGGCCGCTGCTTTGCAAAAGACAATCAGGCCATTAGGCCGGCTGCAGCTCCTTCAGGTGCACCAGCATGTCTGCGGTCATTTTTTCCAGGTCGAAATCGGGTTGCCAGCCCCAGTCCTGGCGGGCCTTCGAGTCGTCGATGCTGGCGGGCCAGGAGTTGGCGATTTGCTGGCGGCCATCGGGCTTGTAGCTCACCTTAAAATCGGGCACGTGCTGCTGGATGGCGGCCGTTATTTCGGCGGGCGAGAAACTCATGGCGCCCAGGTTGTAACTGGTGCGCACCTTGATTTGCTCGGCGGGGGCATGCATCAGGTCCAGCGTGGCTTTCAAGGCGTCGGGCATGTACATCATCGGCAGGTACGTGTCTTCTTCCAGAAAGCACTCGTAGTTTTCGCCGGCAATGGCCTTGTGGTAGATGTCCACGGCGTAGTCGGTGGTGCCGCCGCCGGGAAGGCTCTTGTAGCCGATGAGGCCGGGGTAGCGCAGGCTGCGCACGTCGAGGCCGTGCTTGCGGTGGTACCACTCGCACCACTGCTCGCCGGCCAGCTTGCTGATGCCGTACACCGTGTTGGGGTTCATGATGGTGACCTGCGGCGTATTCTCACGCGGCGTATCGGGGCCAAACACGGCAATGGAGCTGGGCCAGTACACCTGGGCCACGCCGTGGGCCACGGCGGCTTCCAGCACAATGAGCAAGCCGTCCATGTTCAGCTGCCAGCCGAAGAGCGGGTTCTTCTCCGCCGTGGCCGACAGCAGGGCCGCGAGGTGATAAATCTGCTTGGGGCGGTACTGCCGGATGAGCTTGTCAAGGCGCGAGCGGTCGAGCACGTCGAGCAGCTCGAAGGGCCCGCCGGCCAGCAGTTCGGGGTTCTTGGGGGGGCGCACGTCGGCGGCTACCACGCAGTTGGGCTCGTAGCGCTGGCGCAGGGCCGCTACCAGCTCCAGGCCCAGCTGGCCGCAGGCGCCAATGACCAGCACGGAGCCGGGTAAAACAGTGGTTTCGGTATCGCCGGGAGTGGGGGTCATGCGCGGAGTCGGGATTGGGTGGGGCGGTGGGAGTAAGTCAGGGCACAAAGATACCGGGCCGCCGCACACGGCCCAGCAGTAGCGCCCGCCAGCTGGCCGCGCACCGCACCCGCTGAGGCCGGTATATTTGAGCCGATGCCACACCTTGCCCATTTTCTCTTTCGTCAAGCAGCCCTTTTTGCGCTGCTCAGCAGCCTCGTTTCCACCGCCTGGGCGCAACAGCCCATTGGCCAACCCCGCTACCGCAACCTGGTGATGGAAGGCGGGGGCATCCGCGGCATTGCCTACGGCGGCGCCTTGCAAGAGCTGGAGCAGCAGGGCATTTTGCGCGGCATCGAGCGAGTGGGCGGCACGTCGGCCGGCGCCATTCAGGCGGCGCTGCTAGCGGTGGGCTACTCGGCCAGCGAAATTATCGACGTGGTGAATGCCACCCCCGTGCAGCGCCTCAACGACGGCCGCTTCATCTTCTTCGGTGGCAGCCACCGCCTAGTGAAGCAGTACGGCTGGTACCGCGGCGACCAATTTGCCACGTACATGAGCGAACTGGTGGCCCGCAAAACCCAGCAGCCCAACCTCACCCTGGCCGAGCTGCACACGCTGGCCCAGCAGCAACCCACCCGTTTCCGCGACCTCTACACCACCGGCACCAACCTCACCACCCAGCGCGTGCAGGTGTTCAGCTACGAAACCACGCCCACCATGCGCGTGGCCGATGCCGTGCGCATCAGCATGAGCATTCCGCTGTATTTCCGGGCGGTATTGCTCGATGCCCAGAACAACGTCATAACCGGCACGCCGACGCCCGGCCAGCCCGTGCAGGTGCTGGTCGACGGCGGTTTGTTGGCGAATTATCCCGTCGATTTGTTTGACAAGCCGCGCTACCTGCCCGCCGGTACCGCGGGCACGCCCGATGCCCGCGGCAACGTATTCAATCCTGAAACCCTGGGCCTGCGCCTCGACCGCGCCGAGCAGATTCCGATGGATACCCCCACTACGGGCCGTCGCCAGCTGGCCCCCTACGACATTCAGGATTTCAACACCTACATGGGCGCCCTCTACACCGTGGCCCTCGAAAACCTCAACCCCGTGCAGCCCGAAGACTGGAAGCGCACGGTGAGCATCAATTTCCTGGGTTTCAGCCCCAAAATCAAGCGCGTGACAGACGCCGAGAAAAAGGCACTAATGGACAGCGGGCGCGAAGGAGTGAAAGTATTTCTGGCGCGGCAGCCCAAGTAGGGAAGGGAAAAACCGTCATGCTGAGCGCAGTCGAAGCATCTCTACCGCTTTGTTGCAGCGATTGAATCACTACCTCGGTAGAGATGCTTCGACTGCGCTCAGCATGACGGGTTGAAATTTTAGCTGCTGTAACCTGCGTAATTTTGCCTCACTACACCTCACCACTTCCCCACCCGCTTATGTACGCCACTCTCCAGCCCGACCTCGAGCAGCAGCTTCAGGAAATTAAGGATGCCGGCCTTTTCAAAAAGGAGCGCATCATCACCTCGCCCCAAGGCGCCGAAATTGAAACCGACGAAGCCGGCGAGGTGCTGAATTTCTGCGCCAACAACTACCTCGGCCTCTCCTCGCACCCCGAGGTGATTGAAGCCGCTAAAGCCGCCATCGACTCGCACGGCTACGGCATGTCGTCGGTGCGCTTCATCTGTGGCACGCAGGACATTCACAAGGAGCTGGAAAAGAAGCTGGCCGAGTTTCTGGGTACCGAAGACACCATTCTCTACGCCGCGGCTTTCGACGCCAACGGCGGGGTATTCGAGCCGCTATTCAACGAGCAGGACGCCATCATTTCCGATGCCCTGAACCACGCCAGCATCATCGACGGTGTGCGCCTGTGCAAGGCCCAGCGCTACCGCTACGCCCACAACGACATGGCCGACCTGGAAAAGCAGCTCCAGGACGCCCAGGCCAAAGGCACGCGCCACCGCATCATCGTTACCGACGGCTCATTCTCCATGGACGGCACCATCGCGCAGCTCGATAAAATCTGCGACCTCGCCGACAAGTACCAGGCCCTGGTGATGGTGGATGAATGCCACAGCAGCGGCTTCTTGGGCAAAACCGGCCGCGGCACCCACGAGCTACGCGACGTGATGGGCCGCATCGACATCATCACCGGTACGCTGGGCAAGGCCCTGGGCGGCGCTATGGGCGGTTTCACCTCGGGCCGCAAGGAAATCATCGACATGCTGCGTCAGCGCAGCCGGCCGTATTTGTTCTCCAACACCCTGGCCCCGGCCATCGTGGGCGCCTCGCTACGCGTGCTGGAATTGCTGACGGAAAGCACCACCCTACGCGACCAGCTCGAGGAAAATACGCTGTACTTCCGCGAGAAGATGACCGCCGCTGGTTTCGACATTCGTCCCGGCCAGCACCCCATCGTACCCGTCATGCTCTACGATGCCAAGCTGGCCCAAGAATTCGCTGCCAAAATGCTCGATAAGGGCATTTACGTGGTGGGTTTCTACTACCCCGTGGTGCCGCAGGGCCAGGCCCGCATCCGGGTGCAGCTGAGCGCCGGCCACACCCGCGCGCACTTGGACAAGGCCATTGCCGCCTTTATTGAAGTAGGCAAGGAGTTGGGCACGTTGAAAGCGCCGGACGCTGCGCAGTCAACTGCCGGACAGGTGGTGATAAACACGCCCTGATTTTAAGCTAGGACATTTTATTTAAATAGAACGTCATGCTGAGCGCAGCCGAAGCATCTCGCGTGCTGAAGTAATCATAATCGTTCAACGATTGGGTCACTGCCACACGCGAGATGCTTCGGCTGCGCTCAGCATGACGTTTTTTTGGTGAACGAGAAAGCGCGTGTTGCGTCTCAGCTTACGCGGCCGCTTCGGGCTTCAACGCGGCAGATGACGTGCTGGCGGGGGTTTTCAACAGCCATTCGTTGAGGCGGCTGCGCAGTTCGGCGGTGGCCAGGTCGCGGTAGAGCACGCCGTGGTACACGAGGCTGATGGCGCCGGTTTCCTCGCTCACCACCAGCACCACGGCATCGGTTACTTCGCTCAGGCCGATGGCGGCGCGGTGGCGGAGCCCCAGCGAAGCGGGCACGTCGGGGTTTTCGCTAACCGGGATAATGCAGCGGGCGGCCAAGATGCGACCGTTGGCCACAATCACGGCGCCGTCGTGCAGGGGGCTGGTTTTGTTGAAAATCGACAGCAGCAGGCGCTTGCTGATTTCGGCGTCGAGCCGGTCGCCAGAATCGGCGAAGGTCGACAGGTCGGAGGCCTGGGCGAAGCAGATGAGGGCGCCGGTGTACTTATTGGCGAGGCTTTTGGCCGCCTCTACAAAGGGCCCCACGGCCAGCGGCGCGGCTTCGGCCGAGCGGCCCCGCGCCCAGCCGCGCACCCGCTCCAGGGCCGTGGCCTTGCCCACGCTTAGCAAAAACCGCCGGATTTCCTGCTGAAACAGGATGATGCTGGCCAGCACGCCCACGCTCATAAACTGCCCCAAAATCTTGGTGAGCAGCTCCATGCCGGTGGCTTTCACCACGAGGTAAATCAGGTAGATGGATACCAGCCCCAGCGCCACGTTGAGCGCCACGGAGCCGCGCAGCAGCTTGTAGAGCTGATAGAGCAGCACCGTCACCAACAGCACATCGGCCGCGTCAATCCAGCCGAAATGCAGGAAATTGATGGGGAAAGGGCCGGACATGGGCGTAGAGAATGAGGAAGTAGAAGGCCAAGCTCCGTCGCAATAAGGACGGGCTCAAAAGCAACCGCTGCACGGCAGGCCTATCATTTTCCAAATTACGGCCTTTATTCCCCTAATGGAAAGGTATTGGCAAATAATTGTATGGTTTGGTGGGCTTCGGCCACGTCGTGGGCGCGCAGCAGGCGGGCGCCGCCCTGCAGGGCCACCATGTGCAGCGCGGTGGTACCGTTCAGGGCCGTTTCGGGGCTGAGGCCGAGGGGGCCGTACACCATTTTCTTGCGGGAAAGGCCCGCCAACAGGGGCCGGCCGAGGGGCTGCAGCTCGGCCAGGCGCCGCAGCAGCTCGTGGCTCTGGGCGGGCGTTTTGGCGAAGCCGAAGCCCGGGTCCAGCACCACGTCTACCGCGCCGGCCTGGCGCAGGGCCACGAGGGCATCGCGGAAATAGCGCAACAAGGTCAGCACGAGGTCGTCCTCGTAGTGCGTGAGCCGGGCCATGGTTTGGGGCGTGCCGCGCAGGTGCATCAGCACGTAGGGCACGCGCAGGCGGCCCACGGTGGCAAACATGGCGGCATCGAGCAGGCCGCCGCCCACGTCGTTCACCAGGTCGGCCCCAGCCGAAACGGCCGCGTGGGCCACGCCGGCCCGGAAGGTATCGACGGAAACAAAGGCGTGCGGAAACTCCTGGCGCAGGAACTGCACGGCGGGCAGCAACCGGCGGGTTTCTTCTTCTTCGGAGATGTCGTCGGCGCCGGGGCGGGTGCTGTAGGCCCCCACATCGAGCACGGCCGCGCCGGCCGCCAGCATGGCCTCGGCCCGTACGAACAGGTCGCGCTCCGAAACCACGCGGCTGCCGGCGAAAAAAGAATCGGGCGTGAGGTTGAGGATGCCCATTACCTGCGGCCGGTGCAGGCTGAGCAGCCGGCCGTGGGGGCTGAACAGAGAAGTGGCGGAGGCGCTGACGGGGGAATTCTGAGAATGCATGGGTTTACTTTGTCACGCTGCGGCGCGAAGCAACTTATCACGGCTGCGCGTTTCGGCAATTATTAAACCAGGTAGAGCGAACGTGATAAGGTCTTCGCTCCGCTCAGGATGACAATATTAAGTTGTCGCGCACCGCTTGACTACTCCCGACCACTACGACCTGCTACTGGCCCGCTGCCGCACCCTGTTTCTGGCCAAAACCCACGACTACGGCACGGCGTGGCGCATTTTGCGCCTGCCTTCGGTAACGGACCAGATTTTTATCAAGGCCAACCGCATCCGCACCATCCAGGAAACCGGCGTGCAGCTCGTGGCCGATGACGTGAACGAAGAGTTTGTGGCCATCATCAACTACTGCCTCATTGCCCTGATGCAGCTGCACCTGCCGCTCAACACGCCCCTGGACATGACGCCCGAGGCCGTGGCCGCCGCCTACGACCACGAAGCCGCCGAAAACCGCCGCCTGCTGCTCGCTAAAAACCACGACTACGGCGAAGCCTGGCGCCAGATGCGCGTGGCCAGCATCACCGACCTGATTCTGATGAAGCTGCACCGCGTGAAGCAGCTCGAAGACATCGGGGGCGACGCTTGGGTGAGCGAGAGCGTGGAAGGCAGCTACCGCGACATGCTGAACTACGCCGTGTTTGCCCTGATATTGCGGGGCGAAGCATAGATAATTAGAAAACAGAACGTCATGCTTCGACAAGCTCAGCATGACGTTCTGTTTTATTGTCAGTTGCCCGGTTCACTTTTCGCCAACTCGTACCAATCCAAACTTTGCGCGTTGCTAGCCGTTTGCCACGGAATTACTTTGTCTTATGCCAACTCCTAGTTTCAGCACCAAAACTGCTCCCTCGCCGCACCCCTTGCGCACGCTGACCCGCGTGTCGTGGTTTTTGCTGGGCGCGCTGTTCATTTTCTCGGGCCTCATCAAGCTCAACGACCCGGTGGGCACGGCTTACAAGCTGGAGGAATACTTTGAAGTTTTTGCCGTTGATTTCGGCTCCTTCTTCCTGTATTTCAAAGACATGTCCCGCACGCTTTCCATCGTACTCAGCTCGCTGGAAGTTATTCTGGGCGTGGCGTTGCTGCTGCGCTGGCACCTGCGGGCCACCCTGTGGATACTGCTGGGCCTGCTGGTGTTTTTCACCTTTCTCACTTTCTACTCGGCGGCTTTTAATAAAGTAACCGACTGCGGCTGCTTCGGCGATTTCATCAAGCTCACGCCCTGGACGTCGTTTGCCAAGGACGTGTTTCTGCTCGTGCTGTGGGGCATTGTGTTCACGCACCAGCGGTTTTTACGCCACGCCTTTGTGCAGGGCACGCAGGGCATCATGACCATGACGTTTGCTTCGGCCATCGCCATTGGCATTGGCATGCGGTCGCTGGGCCACTTGCCGTACTTTGATTTCTTGCCCTACAAAGTGGGCAACGACATCGGCAAGCTGATGAAAGCCAGCGCGCCGTTGCAATACAAGTACATCATGGAAAAAAACGGGGCCACGCAGGAGTTCACCACCTACCCCGATTCGACCTGGACCTACAAGAGCATGGTGGCGCTCAACCCCGAAGACGGCCCCAAAATCACCGATTTTCGGGTGTGGAACGACGAGGGCGACTACACACCCGAGCTGCTGCGCGGCAACAAACTGGTGCTAATCATTCAAAACACAGAGAAGGCTGACCGCGACCGGCACGCCATCATCAACAAGCTATTTGCCGATGCCAAGGCCTCCCGCGCCAACGTTACGCCGCTCATCGTGACCAGCAGCAGCCCGGCCGAGTTCGACGTGTTTCGCCACAATGCCAATTACGAGGTGCCCTTCTACTATGCCGACGCGACGGTGCTCAAGTCCATCATTCGCTCCAACCCCGGCTTTGTGCTGCTGAAAAACGGCGTTGTGAAGGCCAAATACCACTACCACGACATTCCCAGCATTGGCAAAGTAGAAGAGACGCTGCAATAATTGATGGTCGGAAGAAATCAGAACGTCATGCTGAGCGTAGCCGAAGCATCTCGCGTGCTGTAACTAATCCTTACGATTGGTTTACTACCACACGCGAGATGCTTCGGCTACGCTCAGCATGACGTTCTTTGTTTAATACGCCTGCTTAATTCGCTTCATGTTCGCTTTCATTCTCCGTCGCCTGGCTCAGGGCCTGCTGGTTCTCGTGGGCGTGGCGTGCACGGTGTTTTTGCTGTTTAATGTGCTACCCGGCGACCCGGCGGCCCTGCTGGCCGGCCAGCGCACCGACGTGGCCACCAAAGCCGCCATCACCGCCGATTTGGGCCTCGACCAGCCCTTGCCGGCGCGCCTAGCTGGCTACCTCAACGATATTTCTCCCCTGGGCCTGCACCCGCGCGACTCGGCTGGCCGGGCCCGCTACGGCGGCATGGCCCTGCTGCCGCTGGGCCAGCAGGCCCTGGTGCTCAAAACGCCTTACCTGCGCCGCTCCTTCCAGAGCAACAAGGATGTTTTGCGCATCCTGCTTGATTATTTCCCGGGCACCATGTGGCTGGCCCTGGCCGCTATGCTGATAGCCAGCCTGGGCGGCATTGCGTTTGGGGTAGTGGCGGCGCTGAAGCCGCAATCGGTGCTGGACCGCACGCTGGTGACGACTTCGGTGTTTGGTATTTCGGTACCGTCGTTTGTGGCCGCCATAGCCATTGCCGTCACGTTCGGCTTCTACTGGAGCCACTGGACGGGCCTAAGCCTGACCGGGCAACTGTACGAAACCGACCCGTTTACGGGCCAAAGCCACTTGGTGCTGCGCAACTTGCTGCTGCCCGCTATTGCGCTGGGCATTCGGCCGCTGGCCATCATCACACAGCTCACGCGCTCCAGTATGCTCGACGTACTCAGCCAGGACTACATCCGCACGGCGCGGGCCAAGGGACTGAGCCAGTCGGCCACGGTGCTGCACCACGCCCTGCGCAACGCCCTGAACCCGGTAGTGACGGCCGTATCGGGCTGGCTGGCCTCGCTCATGGCCGGGGCCTTTTTCATCGAATACATCTTCAACTGGAAGGGCCTGGGCACCGTGACGCTGCGCGCCGTCGAGAACCTGGATTTTCCGGTGGTGATGGGCGCCACCTTGTTTGTGGCCGCGCTTTTTGTGTTGATAAATATTGTGGTCGATGTTTTGTATGCCCTGCTCGACCCTCGCGTAAAACTTAGTTAGACCACCCGTGAAACTCTTCCTCATCGGCATGCCGGGCTCGGGCAAAACCACGCTGGGCCGCGAGCTGGCCGCTCATTTTGGCGTGCCCTTCCTAGACCTGGATGCTGAGATTGTGGCCCGGGCTGGCCAAGTCATTTCTGCCATTTTCCTGCAGCATGGCGAAGCTCATTTCCGCCAGTTGGAAGCCGATACACTGCGGGACATTTCGGCCCAACCGGGCCCGATGGTGCTGGCTACGGGCGGCGGCACACCCTGCTTTCACGACAACCTGACGGTGCTGAATGCCACGGGCGTAACCCTCTGGCTCGACGTGCCGGTGCCCGTGCTCACGGCCCGCCTGGCCGTGGCGGCCGAAAAGAAAAGCCGCCCCCTGCTGGCCACCAGCGGCCCCACCGAAAAATGGCTGCGCGAAACCCTTAGCACGCGCACGCAGTTTTACCAGCAGGCCCAGTTGCGTTGCGCGGCCGATGCCTGCAACACGGAGGCCGTAGCGGCGCAGCTGGCCGCTGCCGGCATTGCCGTGAGCTAAGCCGGTGAATTACCGCTTGGCGCGTAATTTTGTTAATCCCTATAGTTCGACGTTCGCTACCTCTATGCAATCCATATCCACCCAAGAACCCGACGTTAACCCAACCTCTCCTACCACGGCGGCACCTGTTCGCCCCAAGCACAAAGGCTCAGCGCAACTATTTCAGAATCCTGTGCTGGAACGGCTTTCGCACACGCACATCGCCCTGCCGGTGGGCATTTTCGCGGTCACCGGCATCCTGAGCATGTACTACGGCCTCACCCGGGGCTTCATGACGGGCCTGGGGGCACTGGGGTTGTTTCTGACGGGGCTGCTCGCATTCACGTTCGTTGAATACCTGGTGCACCGCTACGTGTATCACATTCCGGCCACTACGCCGGGCCGGGCCAAGTTCCAGTACACCATGCACGGCGTACACCACGAGTACCCCAAGGACAAAACCCGCCTGGCCATGCCGCCCATCATCACGGTGTTTGTGGCGTCGCTGCTGTTCTTTATTTTCCGCTTCAGCTTCGGCTCGTATGCATTTGGCTTGCTGTCGGGCTTCACGTTTGGCTACGCCATGTATTTGTTTGTGCACTACGCCATTCACGCCTACGCACCACCCAAGAACTTCCTGAAAGTGTGGTGGACGCACCACAGCCAGCACCACTACCGGCAAGACGAGGTGGCTTTTGGCGTATCGAGCACGCTGTGGGACCACATTATCGGCACCATGCCCAGCAAGAAGGCCGAGTAGCTTTCCCAGCATCCGACCCAACTAAAAAGGGCGCCCTCATTGCGAGGGCGCCCTTTTGCACTTATTGGGAAGCTGACTAGCGACGTGGGCCGCGCACCTTATTGAAAATAAAGAACACCAAGGCCAGAATCACCACCACCGCGATGATGCCCGTGTAGGCGCCAGCCTTAAAGATGGTGCCAATGGCCTCGCAGCCCGTGAGGGAAGTAGCCAGGACGCCGAGAAAAAGAAAAAGAGTAAATCGGGAAGTGTTCATGGATTTGAAGCGAAGGATGAAAGAATGGCAAGCAGCGCGGGCACTGCCGGATACCTGCTGATACTGAGGCCGCGCCCAAAAGGTTAAGCCGGCGCTCCCACCCCAAACTGCTTTCCGTGGCCAAGCGGCAGGTGCGCGTAATTTTAGGGCATGAATCAATCCATCCTCTTTGCCCTGCTTCTGGTGTTGTTGAGCCGCGCCGGGCAAGCCCAAGTAGCACCCGGCCACTTGGATAGCCTGGCTCACCAGCAAACAGTACTTGAATTTCAGCAAAAGCTGAACAAGGAGTTTAGCAACCCCGAGGAGTCGCCGCTGACGGCGGCGGAGCGGCAGGCGTTCAAATCGCTGCCGTACTACCCTAGCCGCTACAGCTACTACGTGGCGGCGCAACTGGTGCGGGATTCCACCTCGCAGCCTTTTGCCATGGAAACCAGCACCGACCGCCGGCCGCTGTACCGCAAATACGGGGAGTTGCGCTTTGTGCTTCAGGGCCGGGCCATGCGCCTGAACGTGTACCAAAGCGCCGCACTGCTCAAACGGCCCGGCTTTGAAGACTACTTGTTTGTGCCCTTCACCGACCTCACCAACGGCCACGGCAGCTACGGCGGCGGCCGCTACCTGGACCTACGCATTCCGCCCAAAGGCACCGCGGTGATGCAGCTGGATTTCAACCGCGCCTACAATCCTTCCTGCGCTTACAATCACGGGTACTCGTGCCCGGTACCACCCGCCGAGAACCGGCTTTCGGTGGCCATTCCGGTTGGAGTGCGCAGCGACCACTAAGGTTAAAGCAGAGCCCAAAAAAGCCCGTCGTGCTGTGCACGACGGGCTTTTTGCATTGGGTACAACGTGGGCAAACTTCCGGCTACCAGTTGCCGCTGGCGCCGCCGCCGCCGCTGCTGCCCCCGCCAAAGCCGCCGAAACCGCCACCCCCGCCGCCACCAAATCCACCACCAAAACCGCCTCCGCCGCCCCCAAAACCGCCCCCGCCGAAGATGATGGGCGGCACAAACCCGCCGCCGAACCCACGGTTGCCGCGCCCTCCCCCACCGCCGCGCTTGCGCAGGAAGAGAAAGATGAGCACCAAAATGCCGATGATGAGCCAGAAAGGAGGCCCCGAGCCAGACGTGTCGCGCCGTTCCCGGCGCTGGTTATCCGCCGGGTCGGCCTTGTACTCGCCTTTGGCCAGGGCAATGAGTTGGTCGGTGGCCCGGTCGAGACCCGCGTAGTATTGGTTTTGGCGGAAGGCCGGCACCAGCGTGTTGCTGATGATGCGCTTGGCAATGGCATCGGGCACGGCACCTTCCAGGCCGTAGCCGGTTTGGATGCGGGCCACCCGCTCCTGCTGCGCCACCAGCACCAGAATGCCGTTGTTGCTGCCTTTGCGGCCAATGCCCCAGCTTTCGTACAGCTTCTGGGCGTAGTCGGCTATTTCCTCGCCGTCGAGGCTGGGCACAATCACCACCGCAATTTGCGAGGAGGTGCTGTCGTCGTAGGCCACCAGCTTGCGTTCCAGCGCCTCGGCTTCGCCGGGCTGCATCAGGTTGGCCAGGTCGTTTACGAGGCGCGGCGGGTTGGGCCGCGGCGGAAGGCCCTGGGCCGCCACCAGCCCGGCCGGCAGCAGCCACAGCAACGCCAGTAGCAATGGCCACCACCGCGCCCGCAGGCTTAGCGTAACGTTGGAACCCGAGCGAAGCGGCGCTGACAGCTGGGCGTTAGCCACAGAATTTCTCATGCGTCGGGAGACGGCTTGGGGCCGCCGAAAGAGATAGAATCGTCCAGTTCGTTCTGGTCGGTGTGGGCATTATAGGGGAAATAGTGCCGGAGCTGCTCGCCCACCATGTTGATGCCGCGCTCGAGGCCCAGCATGTATTTCTCGTGCCGAAACTGCTCCAGCACCGCCTCCTTGGTGGTTTCCCAGAAGTCGTCGGGCACGGCCGCATTGATGGCCGCATCTCCTATCACCGCAAACTGCCGGCTCTCCCAGGCCAGGTAAAACAGCACGCCGTTGCGGGCCGCCGTTTTGTGCATGTTGAGCTCGGCAAATACCTGCGCCGCGCGGTCCAGGGGTTCGGGCGTGGGGCAAACGTCTTCCAGGTGCACCCGGATTTCGCCCGAGGTCTGGACTTCGGCATTCCGAATGGCTGCAACCAGAGCTGCATCTTGTTCGGGAGTGAGGAAAGCTTTCATTATCAGTACATGTGAAGCTAAAAGGCCGTCATGCTTCGCTGCGCTCGGCATGACGGCCTGTTTTGACTGCAAGCTGCTTAAAACTGAACCGTGGGCGCCTTGCTGGCGGCGGGGTCGGCTTCGAAGTAGGGCTTTTCTGCAAAGCCGTACATTTTGGCGAACAGGTTGTTGGGGAAAGACTTCACCGTGCCGTTGTAGTCGTTGGTTACGGTGTTGAACTTGTTGCGTTCCACGTTGATGCGGTTCTCAGTGCCTTCAATCTGGGCTTGCAGCTCCTGGAAGTTGGCGTTGGTTTTAAGCTCCGGGTAGTTTTCGGAAACGGCCAGCAGCCGGCCCAGGCCCGAAGACAGTTGGCTTTGCGCCGCTTGAAATTTTTGGATGTTTTCGGGCGTGAGCTGGTCAGCGGATAGCTGCACGCTGGTGGCTTTGGCCCGGGCTTCCATCACGCTGGTGAGGGTGGCTTGCTCCTGCTTGGCGGCGCCTTTCACGGTGTTCACCAGGTTCGGAATGAGGTCGGCGCGGCGCTGGTAGGCACTTTGCACGTTGGCCCACTGGCCTTTAACGGCCTGCTCTTTCTCCGTCATGGCGTTAAAGCCGCACGAGGATTGGGTGAGCAACAGGGCCAGGCCCACGAAATAAAGAAGAAAGCGTTTCATGATGGGGTGATGAGGTGAAAGGGTAAGAAGTGAAGAAGGGGTGATTTTTCAACGGCCCCAAACCTTGAAGCGGCCGGGCCGGTTTGGGTCGGGTTTGGCGCAAAGTACGCAGCTTGGCTCCAGTGGTTGTAGCTTGCTACTTAGCTGGGCCCATCGCCGCCCTAAACCACCTCGCTTCCAACCACCCCAATGAAAGCTGTTATTCCCGTCGCCGGCATTGGTTCGCGCCTGCGCCCCCACACCCACACCCAGCCCAAAAGCTTGGTGCCGGTGGCCGGCAACACCATCCTGGGCCACATCATCGACCGGCTGCAAAACGCCGGAATCAGCGATTTTGTCTTCATTGTGGGCTACCTGGGCGATAAAATTGTGCGCTACGTGCGCCGGACCTACCCCCAGCTCAAGGCCACGTTTGTGGTGCAAGAGCCCCGTGAGGGCATCGGCCACGCGCTGTGGCTGGCCCGCGAGGAGTTCCGCCACGAAACCGAAGGCGTGCTCATCCTGCTCGGCGATACCATTGTGGACGTGGACCTGCCCGCCCTCATTGCCACGCCCGGCTCAGTGCTGGCCGTGAAGGAGGTGAAAACGCCTAGCATGTTTGGCTTGGTCGAAACCGGGCCCGGCGGCCGGGTGAGCAAGGTGGTGGAAAAGCCGAAAATTCCGAAATCGAACTACGCCATGGTGGGCCTTTACAAGCTGGCCTACCCCGAAAAGTTGGCTCAGGCCCTGGAGTGGCTCTACGACACCGACGTGCGCACCCACGGCGAACTGCAACTCACCGATGCCCTCATGCACCTCATCGACGAAGGCGAGGTAATGACCACCTGCCCGGTGGACAACTGGTTTGACTGCGGCCGCAAGGATACCCTGCTCGAAGCCAACGCCCGGCTGCTCAACACGGCCGAGTTTCTGGAGCCGCGCGACTATTCCGAGTTTCCGGACGCGGTGATTATTCCGCCGGTCAGCATCGGGCGCGGCTGCCAGATTTCGCACTCCATTATCGGCCCCAACGTGGCCATTGGCGACAAAACCATTATCAAAAACTGCATCCTGAGCGACTCCATCATCGGCACCTACTCGGAGCTGCGTTCGGCGGTTATGCACGACTGCATTGTGGGCTCCGACGCGTCGTTTCGGGGCATGAACCACTCGCTGAACATCGGGGACAATACCGAGATTGATTATAGCTAGGCCCGGCGGTAGTGGGCGTGAATTTCGTACTTTTCGGTTTCCAACCACTTTCCCTGCGCATGATTTTCCGCCGCCTGCTTTTTGCCTGCGCCACCGCCCTGCCCCTGCTGGCCTCCGCCCAAACGCCCCTCGGCCAGCCTTCGATTGACGAATCCAAGGTGCAAATCTGGTGCGCCACCGTGCGCTTCGTGTACGACGACGCCGGCCGGCCCAACCTCAAAAGCACGGTGCGCTGCGAAGGCGCCAACCTCGACGCGCTGGCCGCCAGCATTCGGCCCGACAGCCTGCGGGTGTACAGCGTGCTGTACCAGCCTATTGAGGGCCGGGGCAGCATCTACGCTGGCAAAAAAGACAACCAGGCCCGGCTTACGGCCCTTACCAAGGCCATTATCGGCAAGCTGAAAAGCTCGCCGGCTCGCCGCCGCGACCCCGCGCGCATGGAACGCGTAGCCGCCCTCGAAACCGCTCTCACCAACTACGTGGTGAGCGGCACCCCGCCCGGCGACGTGCCCAGTGCCATGATGCCCGAAACGGCCGATACCATCGCCACGGCCAGCACGGCCCTGGGCCCCGTCGAAGCCGCCGAAGCACAGGCCGCTGCCGAAGGCGACGCCACCGAAACCAGCGCAGCGGCGCGACCCGCCACGGGCGCGGGCAGCCTCCTGAATCAGTTTGCCGCCCCGCTGGCGCTGATTCTGGGCATCCTGAGCTTGGTGCTCTACATCATGCTGCGCGTGACGCTGGGCCACTGGCGCCGCCAGCAGCGCCGCGAAACCCTCACGGCCAAGCAGGCTGCAACCGCCGCCCAAGCCGCCGCGGCCGAAACCAGCGCCGCCGTGGCCGACTCGGCCGCCCGCATCAAACGGGCCGAAGCCCTGGTACTGGCTGCGGCGCCGGACCCCACGGCTCCGCGCGCAACTCAAACTCCGGATAACCTCAGCGCAGCCCAGCGCCTGGAGGTGGAGCGCTTGGTCAGTCAGCGCGTGGACGAAGAGCTGCGGTGGCTGCGGGCCAATCTGCCCGAACTCATTGCCGCGGCCATTGCGCAACCTGCGGCGGCGGCCCCCGTTGAGGAGCCTGCCCCTGCCAGCCCAAGCAAAGTGGTGGCTGATGATGTTCAGCTGGACTAGCGCGCCGTTTTCGGTAGTGCGCTGCGACGCGGGTACTGGCACGGAATTGCGTAGAAGGTTTTTTTAAACCATCCAAAAATGGCCTTCTCACAAAAGGTCGTCATGCGGAGCTTGGATAGGCTTTTAATCCGGCAGCATTTGGCGCGTCTCTTCACCAGCCAGCATTATCTCGATTCCTCCTTATCTGTTATGAAAGCTGCCCTTCCTTTGCTGGCCGCTCTGGCCGCCATGGCAGCCTGCCGGGCCACCACGAAACCCGAGCGCAACACGCTCCCCAGCAACCAGCCCCTTACTGAAATGACGAGTCCCGAACGCGGCGAGCCCAGCCGCCAGTCCGGGCTTGGCGTCCTTGTTCCCGCCCCCGTGAAATACCCCAACACCCGCCGCGCCGACGTTGCCGACAACTACTTCGGCACCACCATTCCCGACCCCTACCGCTGGCTCGAAGCCCTCGACTCGCCCGAGACCAAAGCCTGGGTGACGGCCCAGAACGAAGTCACGTTTGGCTACCTGAGCCAAATTCTGTTTCGGGACAAAATTCGGGAGCGGCTCACCAAAATCTGGAACTACGAGCGCTACGGCGTGCCCGAGCAGGTGGGAGACGAGCTGATGTTCAGCAAAAACGACGGCCTGCAAAACCAGCCCGTGCTCTACCGCCAGCGCGGCGCCGGCGAGCCCCAAGTGCTGCTCGACCCCAATACCTTCTCGAAAGAAGGCACCACGGCCTTGGCCGGCACCGAGTTCAGCAACGACCACCGCTACCTGGCCTACGCCACCAGCGGCGGCGGCTCCGACTGGCACAAGGTGCGAATTATGGACCTGAAAACCAATAAGCTGCTGCCCGAAGAATTGAATTGGGTAAAAGTGTCGGGGACTTCGTGGGCGAAGAACGGCTTTTACTACAGCCGCTACGATGCGCCCACCGCGGGCGAAAACAACTTGGCTGGCATGAACGAGTTCCACAAGGTGTACTTCCACCAGCTGAACACGCCGCAGAGCGCCGACAAGCTGGTATACGAGAACCCGAAAATGGCTCTGGGCTTTCGCATTGCCGGGGCCACCGAGGACGAGCGGTTTCTCGTGCTTTACCTTACCGATGGCAAGTCGGACGGCAACCGCCTGCAAGTGCGCGACCTCACCGACCCCAAGCAAGCTACTGCTTGGACCACGCTGATTTCCTCGTACGAATTCAACAACACCGTCGTCGGCAACGTGGGCGGTGAGGTGCTGGTGCATACCAACTACAAGGCACCCAACTACCGCGTCGTCCGCATCGACCCCAAAAAGCCGCATGAAACCAACTGGCACGACGTGCTGCCCGAAACCAAGCACAAGCTGGAGAGCGTGAGCCACGTGGGCGGCAACCTCGTGGCGGATTATTTGCACGATGCCAGCTCCCAGGTAAAGGTGTACTCCGAGCTGGGCCAGTTTCGGCACGAAGTGAAACTGCCGGCCATTGGCACGGCCAGCGGCTTTGGCGGCCGGCGCACCGACAAAGTGGTGTACTACGCTTTCACCTCGTTCACCTACCCCACCACGATTTACAAATACGACCTGGCCACCAACACCAGCACCGTATTCCGAGCCCCCAAAGTGGACGTAAACCCGCAGGACTACGTGACAACGCAGGTATTTTACCCGAGCAAGGACGGCACGAAGATTCCCATGTTCATCGTGCACAAAAAAGGCGTGGAGCGCAACGGCAAGAACGCCACCTACCTCTACGCCTACGGCGGCTTCAATGTCTCGCTCACGCCCGGCTTCTCGGTGGCCCGCATGCTGTGGCTTGAAAACGGCGGCATCCTGGCCATTCCCAACCTGCGCGGCGGCGGCGAATACGGCGAAGCCTGGCACCAGGCCGGCATGACGCCGAACAAGCAAAACGTGTTCGATGACTTCATTGCCGCCGCCGAATACCTCAAAACCAATCAGTACACCGATTACGACCACCTCGCCATTGCCGGCGGGTCGAACGGCGGCCTGCTGGTGGGCGCCGTGATGAATCAACGGCCCGACCTGTGCAAAGTGGCCCTGCCCGCCGTGGGCGTGCTGGACATGCTGCGCTACCAGAAATTCACCATCGGCTGGAACTGGGCCCCCGAATACGGCACCTCCGACAACGAAGCGCAGTTCAAGAACCTGCTCACGTTCTCGCCCCTGCACAACCTCAAGCCCGATACCAGCTACCCCGCCACCCTCATCACCACCGCCGACCACGACGACCGGGTGGTGCCCGCCCACTCCTTCAAGTTCGCCGCGGCCCTGCAAGCCGTGAACGACGGCCCCAACCCCACCCTCATCCGCGTGGACGTGAACGCCGGCCACGGCGCCGGCAAAAGCACCCAGCTGCAAATAGCCGAATGGGCCGACGTGTGGAGCTTCTGCTACGCGAATATGGGCGTGACACCGGAAATGAAGTAGCTAGGCTGCAACAGTTCCAACAGAGGACTTACTTCAAACTACTGAACTTGACGTTCTCGCCTACTTTTGGGTATGTGGAAACGTCTACCTCCGTCCATTCTACTCATTGCCGCTTTGCTGGGACTGCTTCTGGTCCCTGGTACCGGCCATGCGCAATGGACGCTGCTCAACGCCGATTGCGCATACCCGACCAGTAAACGCTACTTTAATACCGTAGCCGATGACCAGCCCATTGCTGAGGCTATGCCGGATTTGCCGCATTTGCCGCAGGCCCCGTGGCAATATGCCGCGGCCGTAGCGCAATCGGAAACAGCCTATGCTGAAGAAGCCTTCGCTGTCGCAGCTGAAAAACTTGAATTGCTAGCCAACCAAGAATCGGCGGCTCCTGCGGTGCTTAATCAGTATGCCCGGTCTCTGTACCGGGTAGCTGGAGGCAAAGCGCGCAGCTACTCCGTCTATCAGCGGCTGGTTGCGCTCCTCAATCAATACGGCGGAGAAAGTAGCTCAACGGGAGTCTTGTATTTGCCTTTTCAGGAATCCTACTACAAGCTAGCCACTTTGCAAATGGACCACGAACAGTGGGCCAGTGCCGCGTATAATCTTTCGCAAACCCTGATGGTTTTTCAGGTTCTACCTGACACCAAAGAGTTGAACCTGGCCCTTTACGAGCAAGCTCTCCAATACCAAACGGAGTGTTTCGCCAACTTGGGTGAGGAGCAACTCTGTCGCCATTTCGGGCAACGCACGCTAAAATTCTTTCCCCAGAATCGGTACGTCAAGCAGTACCTGGACCGCTTGCCCGCTGCCACAGCGCAACCGGCAGCGCCAAAGAAACCAGTACCTGCCAAACGCTAATCGGGCCTAGCTATTTACCCTCCCTGAAGCCTACCAAAGTCCATCAGTTGCCCGCTCCCATTATTCATTCTCTCAAATCAACTACCCCCGCATTATGGAACTAGGCATTAGCTCCTTCGGCGAAGTCGCGCCGGCTCACGTAGCGGGCAACGACCGCACCGCTCAACAACGCATGCAAGAACTGCTGGCCCTGGCCCGGCGAGCCGATGAAGTGGGCCTCGACGTGCTGGCTCTGGGCGAGCACCACCGGGCCGATTTCATTATTTCGGCGCCGGAGGTTATTCTTGCGGCGGTCGCGGCGGTCACCCAGCGCATTCGCCTCTCCAGTGCTGTTACGGTGCTGAGTTCGGCCGACCCGGTGCGGGTGTTCCAGAACTTTGCGACGGTGGACCTGATTTCTGGTGGCCGCGCCGAGATTCTGGCGGGTCGCGGGTCGTTTATCGAATCCTACCCTTTGTTCGGCTACGACCTCAAGGATTACGACGAGCTGTTCGTTGAAAAGCTGACGCTGCTGCTTAAAATCAACGAAAGTGAAGTGGTTTCTTGGCAGGGCAAGCACCGCCCCGCCCTGGCCGGGCAAGGCGTATACCCGCGGCCCGTGCAGCCGAAACTACCCATTTGGATAGGCATTGGGGGCACGCCTGCTTCGGCGGTGCGGGCGGGCAAGCTAGGCCTGCCCCTGACCATTGCCGTCCTCGGCGGGGCGCCCGACCGCTACGTTCCCTTTGCCGAATTGTATCGCGAATCGGCCCAACAGGCTGGGCACGATGCCGCTCAGCTGCCGCTGTGCCTCAATTGCCACTTCCACGTAGCCGAAACGTCGCAGCAAGCGGCTGATGAGTTTTTTCCGCCTTATTCGCAGCTCATGAACCGCATTGGCCGGGAGCGCGGCTGGTCGCCGATGGACCGTCGGCACTTCGACTTCCTGCGGGGTCCCGAAGGGCCGCTATTCGTGGGCACCGCGGCTGAAATCACGAAAAAGCTGCTGAATCTGCACGGCCTGTTCAACAACACCCGCTTCCTGGCCCAACTGGTGCTGGAGGGCATTCCGCACCAAAGCGTGCTGCGGTCCGTCGAGCTATTCGGCACCCAGGTAGCGCCCGCCGTGCGGGCGGCGCTGGGTGTGCCACAAAAGGAAACTACGGCCACGCATTCCAGCTAAGCGCAAACGCACCAAACGCAAAAACGCCGCTGAAGCAATGCTTCAGCGGCGTTTTTGATGGTTAACAGTCCGCGACTAGTAGCGGTACAAGTCCGATTTGAACGGACCTTCTACCGGCACCTTGATGTAATCTGCCTGACGGGGCGTCAGCTCGTCCAGCTCCACGCCGATTTTGGCGAGGTGCAGGCGAGCTACTTTCTCGTCCAAGTGCTTGGGCAGGGTATACACCTGGTTGTCGTACTGGTTGGCGTTCTGCCACAGCTCGAGTTGGGCCAGGGTCTGGTTGGTGAAAGAGTTCGACATCACAAACGAAGGGTGGCCGGTGGCGCAGCCTAGGTTCACGAGGCGGCCTTCGGCCAGAATTATTACCTCTTTGCCGTCGATGGTGTAAATGTCCACCTGGGGCTTCACCGTGTCTTTGGTGTGGCCGTAGTTGCCGTTCAGCCACGCCATGTCAATCTCATCGTCGAAGTGACCGATGTTGCAGACAATGGCTTTGTCCTTCAGGCTGCGGAAATGCTCCTCGGTGAGGATGTCGCAGTTGCCGGTAGCCGTCACCACGATGTCGGCTTCTTTCACGGCGTTCACCAGCTTTTTCACGGCGTAGCCGTCCATGGCTGCCTGCAGCGCGCAGATGGGGTCGATTTCGGTTACGATGACGCGGGCACCGGCGCCGCTCAGCGAAGCCGCGGTGCCTTTTCCTACGTCGCCGTAACCGGCTACCACGGCAATTTTGCCGGCCATCATCACGTCAGTGGCGCGGCGAATGGCGTCTACCGCCGACTCTTTGCAGCCGTACTTGTTGTCGAACTTCGACTTTGTTACCGAGTCGTTTACG
Source organism: Hymenobacter jeongseonensis (assembly GCF_015694725.1). Taxonomy (GTDB): domain Bacteria; phylum Bacteroidota; class Bacteroidia; order Cytophagales; family Hymenobacteraceae; genus Hymenobacter; species Hymenobacter jeongseonensis. The sequence goes on from NZ_JADQDQ010000006.1 coordinate 50,809, forward strand.
TTGATAGCGGGGAACGACAAAGTGCCGTTTTTGACCCGCTCGTACAGCCGCAACACGCCGGTTGTCGTCTCTTCCGAAACGCCTTTGATGCCGGCGGCTAGCTCGGGGTACTTGTCCAACACCATGTTGGTCAGGTCGCCACCGTCGTCAAGAATCATGTTCAGGGGCTGACGGTCTTCGCCGAAATACAGCGTCTGCTCGATGCACCAGTTAAATTCCTCTTCGTTCATTCCTTTCCAGGCGTACACTGGAATGCCGGCGGCGGCAATGGCCGCGGCGGCGTGGTCCTGGGTCGAGAAGATGTTGCACGACGACCACGTCACCTCGGCGCCCAAGGCTTTGAGTGTTTCGATGAGGACGGCAGTTTGAATGGTCATGTGCAGGCAGCCGGCAATGCGGGCCCCTTTGAAGGGCTGCGCGGCGCCAAACTCCTCGCGCAGGCTCATCAGGCCGGGCATTTCGGCTTCGGCGAGGCGGATTTCCTTGCGGCCCCACTCGGCCAGGCTCATGTCCTTTACTTTGTACGGAACGTACGTTTTCGTCGTGGTTTCCACCATGATGCGGGTTAGTTATAGTATTCGTGGTTCAACTGCAAAGGTACTTGATTTGTTCACCCCATCACACGAAGAAGCCCGCCCCAAGTGGGGCGGGCTTCTTCGCATAGGTTTCAGCAAGAAATGAAGCCGAACTAGTTGTTCTGGATGAGCACGGCTTTGGTCTGCAAATCAGCAGACACCAAGGGGCTGCTGTTTCCGCGAACCACCACGGTGTAAATTTTGCCGGCCTCGTAGGTTTTGTTGGTGCCGGCGCCCGAGCCGCTGCCATCACCCACGTTCACCACCGGCACCGACAAGGCCCCGCTGGTGACCGCCACGTTGTACTGGCCGGGCTGAATTTCCACAAACGCTGACGCGCTGGCAAAATTGGTGGTGGTGTTGGGGATGTCCGAAATGGCGGCGGCCGTCGTGGACAGCTTCAGCGGCGAGGGCGAATCCAAGCCCAAATGCACCAAGCGGATTTTGGCTTTGCCAGCGGCAGGAGCCGTCAGGTCATCGGGAACGAGCAAGCCGGCAACCGTGGTGGCTGTGTTGGCATAAGCGAAGTAGGAATAGCTGCGGTCCTTCTCCACCGTCACGGTCTGAGGAGCAAATGCGCTGGCGCCCGAAGAAGCCACGTTCACTTTGATGGTGCGGCTACCCGCATTTATAGTTTGATAGCCTGAGCTTTGGCCGTAAGTAAGCGTTGCTTTCTCTACGTCATCAAACAATATTTTCACGGGCACGTTGGCACTCGCAGCCATGTGGTAGGCATTGATGCGGCCCTGGTCTACGATTGGGGTGGCCACGTCGTCCTTGCCGCAAGCAGCCAATAACAAGGTTGCCGGCAGGAGGGCTTGGAAAGCGCGGCGGAAGATGAAGGATGTGTTCATAGAAAATAGAGGTTATGGGTGAAGCATGCCGGCCAAAAATGCCCGGCCGGCCCGGCCTGAACGTGTAATGCATTCGCTTTGTTGAGTCGAAGGCCAGAAATCGTTGCACAAATCCGGCCAAACTCGGCTTCGCTGGCCGCCTTACCTTTGCTCCCATGCACCAGAATCCCAGTTTGAGTTTTTTACAGCAGCGGCTCCGCGTCGTGGCAGTAGTGGCCTTGTCCAGTAGCATTTTTTCTGCGGCCCAGGCCCAGAACGCACCGGCCACCATTCGCCTGAGTCCCGAAGATGCCACGCGTGGCCTGAACGGTCACCAGCACAATTTCGACTTTCTGGCTCCCGGGGTGGAAGGGTATAATTATCAAACCGCTGGGTTCTTCGGTCAGCGGCTGCGGCCTTACTTGGCCAGCAACGCTGAATCCGTGGCTTATTTGGATAAGTACCGCCGCCAGAAAACCATTTTCCTGATTGACCGGCTGGTGGCGGTGGGCTCTTTTGGGGTGTATGGCCAACAAATTTTTGCCAACGGGGAGGCGCAATACTTCAACAATACTCAGAAAGTTGCCATAGGCATATTTGCGACGAGCGTGCTGGCCACGGTCTTCATCAACCGCAACACCAATACGCACTTGCAACGCGCAGTCACGGCCTATAACACGGGCCGCGCCCAAATAAGGCTGTTGCCGCGCCTGCGGCCAACCTCCATTGGCTTGGGCACCGCGCCTACGGGGCAACCGTTGCTGGCCCTGCGCTGGACGGTGCGCTAAAGGTTCCGTTTTTCCGTATAGGTTTATTCATGGACTACCCCTTGCCCGAAGCGGCCAGGCGCTACGTGGCCGCGCACCTGCACGACGACCCCGCGCACTTGGCTCTCCAAGCCCGCCGCCATCCCGGCTTGCCCGTGCCCGAATTGGTACGCCAGATTCAGGCCCGCCAAAAGGCCCGAACCAAGCTGCCCGAGTGGGCCGATAACCCCGATTTGGTTTTTCCGCCCGCCCTTTCGGTGGAGCAGGCCTCGTCGGCCCGCACGGCGGCCTTCAAAGCCAGCTTGGTGGAAGGCCAGCGACTGGCCGACCTCACCGGCGGCTTTGGGGCCGATACGGCGCATTTTGCGGCCCGCGTGGCGCACGTCGACTACGTCGAGCGCGACCCGAAGCTGGCCGCTATTGTTGGCTATAACCTGACCCAACTGGGCGTGACCAACGTGGCCGTGCACGCCGAAGATGCGCTGGCGTTTCTCAAAAGCACGCCCCACCATTTCGACTGGCTGTACCTCGACCCGGCCCGGCGCGACACAGCCGCGCGCAAGATTTTCCTGCTACGCGACTGCGAGCCCGACGTGGTGAAACTGCTGCCGCTGCTGCTGCATAAGGCCGACAAAATCCTGCTCAAAACCTCACCAATGCTCGACATCGAGCACGCCGTTCAAGGCTTGGGCCACGTTCGGCGGCTGTGGGTGCTGGCCGTGGACAACGAGGTGAAAGAAGTGCTGTACGAGTTGGGCCAGGAGCCCGCCGTCGACCCCGAACGCTACGCCCTGAACCTGCGTCGCGACGGCAGCCAGCAGGAATTTCGTCTCAACCGCGCCCGCGAAGCGCGGGCCACGCCCCGCTACGCCGAGGCCCAGCAGTTTCTCTACGAGCCCAACGCGGCGGTGCTCAAGGCGGGCGCCTTTCGCAGCATCGGCACCGCATTCGAGTTGCTGAAGCTGCACCAGCACAGCCACCTGTATACTTCGGATGTGTTGCGGACCGATTTTCCGGGGCGTATTTTCCGGGTCAAGGCTGTGGAGAAAGCCGATGGCGCTACCCTCAAAGCGCACTTGGGTCCCGAGGCCCGCGCGCACGTCACAACCCGGAATTTCCCCGAATCGGTGGCAGACTTCCGCCGACATACCGGCATTCGCGAGGGCGGCGAGGTGTACCTCTTTGCCACGACGGACCTGCGGGGCCGGCCAGTGGTATTGGTTTGCGAAAAAATGCAGGCGCCGGTAATAGGCGTGGCGCAAACCTAGCCTCGGCAAGTTGCTTCCCGTAAGAGGTGGAAAATTGAGCACGGGGCTTTTTTGCCAACCTTATTTACGATGCGATTTACAGATAAAGTATGCCTAGTAACGGGCGGGACGTCGGGCATTGGCCGCGCTACCTGCATCCGGCTGGGCGCCGAAGGCGCCACGGTTGTCGTGCTGGGCCGCGATGCGGCCGACGGGGACGAAACGGTTGACACCATTACCAAAGCCGGCGGCACGGCCATTTTCCTAGCTTGTGACTTAGCCAAGCCCAAAGCCATTGCGGCGACCGTGAAGAAGGTGGTGACGAAATACCACCGCGTGGACGTACTGATATGCGACGCGGCGATGATGACCTTCGAGCACCTCGTGGACCTGCCCCTGGAAAAATGGGACTTGCTCATGCAGGTCAACCTCCGCTCCCTGGCGCAGCTCACGCAGCTTTGCTTGCCGCACATGCCAAAGGGCAGCGCCATTGTGGCCATTAGCTCGGTGCACGCGCACCAAACCACGGCCAGCGTGGTGCCTTACGCCACCAGCAAAGGCGCCATGGAAGCGTTTGTGCGCGGCATGAGCCGGGAGCTGGATTTCCGGCAAATCCGCATCAACGCCGTTGCACCCGGCGCCGTGGACACGCCCATGCTGTGGACTAACCCCAATGTGAAGAACGGCGTCGAAACCATCGACAAAGCCACGGTGGGCCAGCCCGAAGAGCTAGCGGCCGCCATTGCCTTTATGGCATCCCACGAAGCCAGCTTTATCCACGGCACCACCCTGGCTGTGGACGGTGGCCGGCTGGCGCAGCTGTAAGCAGCCTTCGGATGCTGTAAGGTATAAGCTCACCTGCAGGTGGGGCAATTCATGCAGTAACACGACGAGGTCGCATATTTCTCCTCTGGATTACAAAGACTAAATATTTCTTGAAATGACTGCTGGGAAACCGTGTCCAGGGAACGCCGCAGCCAACAAGGCAGAGGTTGAGGTTATTTCCTAGTTTGGAATCCTCCGTGCTTCCTGCTAGGCACGTGCTTGTTGGCGTTCCCGATAGCTCGGATTTCCGTAGTTTTGCACCGCGCCCGCTTGCTGCTCGCAGTTTGGTGGGGGCCCCTCTCTTTTCTTTTTGCTCTTTTCGCGCTATCAATGCCCTATCTGTTCACTTCCGAATCGGTTTCGGAAGGCCATCCCGATAAAGTCGCTGACCAGATTTCCGACGCCATCCTCGACGAATACCTCCGCCAGGACCCTACTGCCAAAGTAGCTTGCGAAACCCTCGTAACTACGGACTTTGCGCTGGTAGCCGGCGAAATTAAATCCACGGCGCACGTCGACGCAGAGCCCATTATCCGCGAAACCATCCGCCGCATCGGCTACAACAAGCCCGAATACCTGTTCAACGCCGACACCTGCGAGGTGATGAACCGCCTGCACGAGCAGTCGCCTGACATCAACCAAGGCGTGGAACGTGCCAAGGACGAAGACCAAGGCGCCGGCGACCAAGGCATGATGTTCGGCTACGCCAGCCACGAAACGGCCAATTACATGCCGCTGGCGTTGGACTTGTCGCACCGCTTGCTGCAGGAACTTGCCGCCATCCGCCGCGAAGGCCGGGAAATGACCTATCTGCGCCCCGACGCCAAGAGCCAGGTCACGATTCGCTACTCAGACGACCACCGCCCCGAAGCCATCGACACCATCGTCATCAGCACGCAGCACGACGAGTTCGACGCTTCCGAAAGCGTTATGCTGGACCGGATTAAAGCCGATGTGCTCGCCATTCTCATTCCCCGCGTGAAAGCCGGATTGAGCGCCGAAGCGCAAAGCTTGTTCACCGACCAGATTATTTACCACATCAACCCCACCGGCAAGTTTGTTATCGGCGGTCCCCACGGCGACTCTGGCCTCACCGGCCGCAAAATCATTGTGGATACCTACGGCGGCAAAGGGGCCCATGGCGGCGGCGCTTTCTCCGGCAAAGACTCTTCCAAGGTAGACCGTTCGGCCGCTTACGCGGCCCGCCACATTGCCAAAAACCTGGTAGCGGCCGGCGTAGCCGACCAGGTCCTCGTGCAGGTGGCCTACGCCATTGGCGTGGCCCAGCCCGTGGGCGTGTTCGTGACCACCTACGGCACCACCAAGGCCAAAGGCAGCAACGGCGCCACCCTCACCGATGGCGAAATTGCGGAAAAAGTAAATAAGCTATTTGACCTGCGCCCGTATGCCATTGTGCAGCGCTTTGGTTTGCAAAACCCCATTTTCGCGCAAACGGCAGCCTATGGCCACATGGGCCGGCAGCCCGGCACCGTACAAGCTACCATGAAGGATGGCAGCGTGAAAACTTTCGAAACCTTTACGTGGGAAAAGCTGGACTACGTGCCCCAGATTAAAGCTGAGTTTGCGCTGTAGCCCAAGTGTTTGAGTAGTACAAAGCCACAAGAAAAGCCCCGTTTGCTGGTCAGCAAACGGGGCTTTTTATTTGTTTAAGCGAAAGCTTGTGCTTCAATTAGTGACTGAGGGTTTTTTCCTTGTGGCGGGTGATTTGGCGACGCAGGCTTTCGGCGGCGGCATCGGCGGCAGCTTCGAAGGAAGCAGCGTCTTCTTGGCTGAAAAGGGTACTGCCGGGCACCAGCAGCTTTATTTCGACGGTTTTGTTCTCGATTCCGTCTTTGTTGTTAAGGCGCATAATAACCTCGCCACCGGTCACTTTATCATAAAAAGTCTCGAGTTTATTAAGGCGTTGCTGCACGAAATCAAGCAGTTTCTTGTCGGCGTCGAAGTGCACCGAATGCATCTGTACTTTCATAAAGCAGTTGATTAAGAGGGTAAAGGGTAAAAGAAACTCAAGCCCGCGGATGGGCTTGTTCAAATACGGATTTTAGCCTATCGACGGACAGGTGCGTGTACACTTGCGTGGCCGCCAAACTGGCGTGGCCCAGCAATTCCTTGATGGAATTGAGGTCGGCGCCCTTGCCCAGCAAATGGGTGGCAAACGCGTGCCGCAACGCGTGCGGGTGCTGCTGCGCGCTCGAAGTCGTAATCTGGCTGAGGTAGCGCTTCACGGTGCGATACACGAACTTCTCGTACATCGGCTCGCCTTTGTCGGTGAGCAGCAGCGGCCCCGCTGCCAAGCCAAATTCCTGGGCTCTTCGGGCCTGGTAGTGTTCAATCACCAGCTTCAACGAAGGGTTTAGGGGCACGAGGCGCTGCTTGTTGCCCTTGCCAGTGACGCGCACGGTGCTGGCGCCCAGGCTCACGTCATCCGCGTGAATGCCGATGAGTTCCGACAAGCGAATGCCCGTGCCGTAGAGCATCTCCAGCACGAGTTGGTCGCGCTGCCCGGCGAAATCCTCGCCGAACTCGAACGAATTCAACAGCCCGTTCAACGCGTCCTCCGGCACAAACTCGGGCAGCTTCTTGGCCATTTTCGGTGCCTTGATGCGTAGCATCGGATTGGCCTCGATGCGGCCGGTGCGCAGCAAAAATTTAAAGTACGAGCGCAGGCAGGCCACTTTGCGGTTCACGGTGCGCGGGTCCAGGGTTTGCTCCATCAGCTCCACCACCCAGCCCCGAATGAGCGGGTGCGTGGCCTGCGCCGGGTCCAAGAGGTCGTACGCCGATTTCAGGTAGGCCGCAAACTGCCCCAGGTCGGTTTGGTACGAGGTGACCGTGTGGGGGCTGTAGCGCCGCTCAAAGCGCAAATAATCAAAAAAAGCATCCATACCAACACCAAAAATGCCCAGCGTATGGGCCGGGCATCCAATGTACTGGTTTTTTATTTTCTACCAAACAAACCACTGTGGTATGGACGCGAAAAAACCGGTTGGAGTGCCTTGTGAGGCAACCCAACCGGTTTTAGCAATGCTAACGGTTCCCGAAACTTCGGACTATTCGTTCGGCTGGCCGTAGGTGGCGAGCTTGTAAACAGCCTTCTGCTTCATCTTACGCTCCGTGATGCTGGGCTTCTGGAAAAAAGTGCGACGACGCAGCTCTTTCAGCACGCCGGTGCGCTCAAACTTCTTTTTGAAGCGCTTCAGGGCGCGGTCAACCGATTCGTTGTCTTTGATTTGAATGATAATCATATCAGGGAATGAGGGAGATTTTCAGGAGGGGAGCCGAGTAAATCGGGCCGCAAAGATAAGGAGAATTGTTAGGCAAAACAAAGAATTATCTGAGCAAGCCGGCTGAATGCATGAGATTTACTACTTCAGCAGCGCCCGGGCAATCACCAGCTTCTGAATTTCGCTGGTGCCTTCGCCAATGGTGCAGAGCTTGGCGTCGCGGTAGTATTTCTCGGCCGGATAGTCCTTGGTGTAGCCGTAACCGCCGAAAATCTGCACGCCTTCGTTGGCAACGCGCACGCTCACCTCCGAGGCGTAAAGCTTGGCCATGGCCGATTCTAGGTTCACGTTTTGGCCGCGGTCCTTCATATCGGCGGCGCGGTAGGTGAGTAAGCTGGCGGCTTCGATTTCGGTGGCCATGTCGGCCAGCTTAAAGGCAATGCCCTGGAAGCTGCTGATGGGCTGGTTGAACTGGTGGCGCTCCTTGCTATACTGCGTGGCGGCCTCGAACGCGCCCTGGGCAATGCCGAGGCTCAGCGCCGCGATGCTGATGCGGCCACCGTCAAGCACTTTCAGTGACTGCACGAAGCCGTCCCCCACTTTGCCGATGACGTTTTCCTTGGGCACTTTGCAGTCGGTAAAAATCAGCTCGGTGGTTTCGGAAGCACGCATGCCCAGCTTGTCTTCCTTGCGGCCCGCTTCGAAACCCGGCGTGCCGCGCTCGATGATGAAGGCCGTCATGCCGTGGGAATCCCCCACTTCGCCGGTGCGCACAATGACCACGGCCACGTTGCCGGATTTGCCGTGGGTGATGAAATTTTTGGCGCCGTTGATGATGTAATGCTCGCCGCTCTCGTCGAGCACGGCCGTGGTGCGCATGTTGCCGGCATCAGAGCCCGTGTTGGGCTCAGTGAGGCCCCAGGCACCAATCCACTCGCCCGAAGCCAGCTTGGGTAAGTACTTGTGCTTTTGCTCTTCGGAGGCGTGTTGCAGGATGTGACCGGTGCAGAGAGAGTTGTGGGCGGCCATGCTGAGGCCAATGCTGCCGTCAATTTTAGCCAGTTCAGCAATGGCCGTCACGTATTCCATGTAGCCAAAGCCCGAGCCGCCGTATTCCTGCGGCACCAGCACGCCCATCAGGCCCAGTTCGCCCAGCTTGTGAAACACTTCAATGGGAAACTCCTGGCTTTCGTCCCACTTCATCATGTTGGGCTTGATGTGTTGGGCGCCAAAGTCGCGCACCATCTGCGCAATCATGGTTTGGTTTTCGGTGGCTACGGCTTCCATTGGACAGGAAATGAGGGTGGGAATTTGAGAGAACGGGATTGAATGTCTTCGCAACCGACATTAGCCGGTTTGATGCCGCAAAAGTACGGCTCACGCAGCGGGAAATGCCAGCGCCGCGCCGGGGCCTAACCACCTGTTCTTGAATAGGCACGCTAAAAGCGTTACTTTTGAGGCTTTTTGAGGAGAACCTAGCTGTCGAAGCAAAAGTTTTTCGCTATATCCCGTTCAGTTCCCTCCTAATTGGCCTTCATGCCGACATCTCTTTCTCGTCGCCTCGGGCGGCTGTGGCTGCTGGCCTTACCGGCAGTGCTCTTTTTTTCGTCGTGCGCTACTACCAAGTATTACGAGAAACGGACATTGTTCCGGCTCACTGATAGCCAGGGCCGGCAACTCGACAGCACCAAGTTACGCATAGCTGTGAACCGTACGGAGCGCAATTATGTCATTCAACCCAATGACTTTCTGGAAGTGCGGGTAAATACAAACCGAGGAGAACGGATTCTTGACCCCAACGGGGAATTGCAATTTGGCCAACCGGGTGGCGGCCTACCTTCTCGGTCGAGCGCCATTCCCTCAACCGGTGGAGGAGGCACGTCCGGCTCAACTGGCCGGGGCGCGGGTCCTGCGACTGGTGGGTCAGAATTTCTGGTTCAAGCCGACGGCACGGTGGTATTGCCCATGGTGAACCGAGTTCGCATCAGCGGCCTCACCTTATTGGAAGCCGACAGCATGCTGGCGTTGCGCTACAACGAGTTTTACAAAGAATCTTTTGTATCGACCCGGGTAACGAATAACCGAGTAGTTGTGATGGGAGCCACCGGTGGACAAGTTATTCCCCTCAACAACGATAATATGAACCTGCTGGAAGTGCTGGCCCTGGCGGGTGGCATCGATGGCGGCAGGAACACGGGCGGAGGAGGAAACTCCGGTGGGGGCGCATCAAATTACCGCAATGGCGGCAAGGCAAACGACATTCGTATTATACGTGGTGACCTGAAAAACCCGCGGGTGCAGCAAATTGATTTATCTACGCTGGATGGCATGCGCCGCGCAAATTTACAAGTAGAGCCTAACGACGTTATTTATGTAGAACCCATACGGCGCCCATTCCTGGATGCATTAGCCGATTTGAGTCCCATTATAACTTTATCAACACTGCTACTTAGCACTACGTTTTTCCTTATTAATCAATTCAGCAACAGGCAGTAGCCTGGATTATAGTTACTATATTTTTCAAATAAATAATCTTGCATTGACGCCATCCTTGGCACTATCAGCAAAATGGCTATAAACGAGAATACGGAATTGGAGGACCTTATCCGCAATGCGACTGGCGGGGGAACTGCGCCGGAGATGCCGTTAGCGGCCGGAAATGACGCCGAAGAAGAATCGGCTAGCTTGGACACGGCCACGCTTGTGTTGGTGGCCCGGCGCAGCTTGCTGTGGATGATTTTGCTCATCACGCTGGGGCTGACGGCCTCGTGGTTGTATTTACGCTACACCAAACCCGTTTACAAGTCGCAGTCGTTGCTCAAGATTGACGAGCGCAACGAAGGCAGCGCCCTTGGCCTAGCTGGCCAAATGGCGCCCGTGGCTGAAAACCGAACAAACAAACTTGCCGGGGAAGTTGAGCTGATTAAGTCGAATATAATTTATCGGAAGCTCAAAGACTCGTTAGCCCTCGACGTCAACTATTACGTGCAAGGCACCGTGCTTGAAAGTGAGCTTTTTGGCACCTCCCCTTTCCGCGTTAAGTATGCCATCACCGACCGGTCGCTGTACAATAGCAAATTTGACTTGAAGTTCATTTCCCCCAACAGGTTCAGCCTTGAATATACCGGGCAAGGGCAACCAATGCGGGGGGAATACGACTTCGGCCAAGTAATTGCCTGGCCCGGCATTACGCTGCAGGTATTTGGTACGACGGAACTTAATAACAAGACGCCGGAGGAAAACTACCATTTCGTCATCTTGAATGACAGCCAGGTGAACGCCTACTTGGACAAAAACCTGGCCGTTGAAATTGTGAATTTTGATGCCAACACCATTCAGATTTCTTTCAATGACTTTAACCCTAATAAGGCACAAGATATTGTCAATCAGATTGATTCGCTGTATTTAGCCGAAAAACTAAGCCGCAAGAACGAGGCAACCCGCAACCAGCTTGAGTTCCTGGACCAAATACTTGACGAGAACGGCAAAAACCTGGAACGGGCAGAGGACCGGTTGCAGAGTTACGTTCAACAAACCGGCACGTACGATACAAAAGGAGAATTGGAAGCCATTTCCACCAAGATGGAAGCTTTGGAAACCGCGCGCATTGCCCTCACGGACAAGATGAGCTTGCTGAATCAAGTTGCTCAAATGGCGAGCCAAGAGCAGTTGACACGTGACGAAACCCAAACGGTGGAACAAAGCCTGCCCTCCATTGCGGGCGTACAGGACCCGCAACTGGTGCAAGAATTGAATGCCCTGAACGGGTTGCAGTGGGAGCTCCGGCGAATTTCGCGTTCGTACACCGACAAAACGGAGACGGTGCAAAGCCGCAAGGCAAACATTGCCTTCACTCGGGCCACCATCAAGCGCCTGTTGCAGCAAAATCAGAAACTCCTGCAGAGTGAGTTGGGCCGCTTAAATCAGCAGCGCGACCGGCTTACGAGCGACTTGCAGAGCCTGCCATCCAAAAGCACCGAGCTGGCGCGCTTGCAACGGCCTTTGGGCTTGTACGACAAGAATTTCCTGCAATTGATGGACCGCAAGGTTCAGTTCAATATTGAGCAGGCTGGCGCAACAGCTGATTTTCTGATACTCTCGCCAGCCTCCCCTCCCGCAGCCCCAATTTCGCCTAATCGCTTGATTGTCTATGCTGTGGGGCTAGCCGGCGGGTTGTTGCTGGGGCTGGGGCTGATTGCGGCGCGCTACTTCATGCACAACACCATCACAAATGTGCGGGAACTGGAGCGCAACACCAAAGCCTCGGTGCTGGGCATTATTCCTACTTACGACAAGGAGAAGATGGAGGTATCGCGGCTAATAGTGGATAAAAATCCTAAATCGGCCATTTCAGAATCCATTCGCTCCATTCGGACCAACCTGGATTTTATCAGTTCGGCGAAGAAAAAGCGGATGATTTCCGTTACGTCCACCATCTCGGGCGAAGGCAAAACGTTTGTGACGGTCAACCTGGGTGGCATTATTGCCCTATCGGGGCAACGTGTTATTATCCTCGACTTGGACATGCGCAAGCCCAAAGTCAACTTAGCCTTTGGAGCGCAAAACGTGAAGGGAATAAGTACCATTCTCATCGACCGGCACAGCATTCAGGAGTGCATTCAGCCCACTTCCATCGAAACGATGCAGTTCATTTCGGCTGGCCCAACCCCTCCTAATCCGTCGGAGTTGATTTTGAGCGACAAGTTTGACTTGATGATTCAGGAGTTGTTTCAATCATACGACGTCATCTTGATTGACACTCCCCCTGTTGGTTTAGTTACCGATGGCATTCTGATTATGCGCAAGGCTGACATCCCCCTTTACATCGTGCGGGCGGACTATTCACGCAAGGCATTCATTAAAAACATGAACCGCCTCATGCGCGCCAATAATCTGACACGCATGTGCACCATTCTCAACGACGCCAGCACGCGTGGTTCCGGCTACGGATATGGATATGGATATGGGTACGGCTACGGCTACGGGGCTTACGGCCAAGGCTATTATGAGGAGCCAACAACCAAGCCGCTCACCTTTGGAGAAAAGCTGAAGAAGTTCTTCAATTAACCGCGTTGCTTCATGGCATTCCTTCAACGGCTGTTTGGGCGCAAGCCGGCTAGTGCAGCGGTGCTACCCGGGCTGGCAACGCTGGGGGCCGACATGCATTCGCACCTGCTACCCGGCTTAGACGACGGGGCCGAAACCGTGGAACACTCACTATCCCTGCTTCGCGCCTTACGGGAATTAGGCTTTCGGAAATTAATCATGACGCCCCACATCATGGGCGACTTTTACAAGAATACCCCGGAGGGCATCCGAGCGGCTTTGAATTTGCTACGCGACTCGGCGGCGGCGGCGGGCCTGGAAGATGTAGCCCTTGACTGTGCCGCCGAATACTACCTCGACGAATTTCTGGGGCACAAGCTGGCGGACGGCACCGAGATGCTCACGTTTGGGGGCGACAAGCGTTACCTGCTTTTCGAAACTTCGTACATGAACGAACCACTGAATTTGTTCGAAATCATCTTCGAGATGAAGGCGCAGGGCTATAATCCAGTGCTCGCCCACCCGGAACGCTACACCTATTTCTACGGCCGGTTTGATGAAATCGAGATGCTGCGCAACAACCACGGCGTGTTGCTGCAAGTCAACCTCAACTCCTTGGCGGGTTATTACTCGCCAGCAGCCAAAAAGGTCGCCGAACAATTGATAGACGGGGGGTTGGTTGATTTTGTGGGTACCGACACCCATCACCTGCGCCACACGGAAACCCTGTTGCGGCGCACCTTGCCGCAGCCCTACTTGCAGAAACTGCTTCAGCTGCCCCTATTGAATCAAACGCTCTGAGGCCATTATTTGTTGCTGACGGAGGATTGGCCCGCTCTCCCTCTCAGGCCGTGCCTTTCCATTTACCAATTACCTGCCCCAACTCATGATTTTTGTTACCGGCGGCACCGGCCTCATTGGTTCATTTCTGTTGGAGGCGCTGCGGGCACGAGGGCTGGCCGTGCGAGCCCTGCACCGAGGGGCTGTCCCAACGGGGAGCGCGGCGGGCGTGGAGTGGGTGGCGGGTGACTTACTTGACACGGACCTGTTGCGGGCCGCCCTCACTCCCGAAGTGACCCACGTGTTCCACTGCGCCGGCTTGGTTTCCTATGCGCCGCAAGACGAGGATTTGCTGCTTCAGGTGAACGTGCAAGGCACCGCGGCCGTGGTCGATGCCTGCTTGGAGAGACCGGGCATCCGGCTGGCGCACGTGTCGTCGATTGCCGCCCTGGGTGGGCCGGCTCCCACGAGCCTTGCCGGCCCTTCCGGCGCGCATTTGGTGACGGAAACGAGTACCTGGGACCTCGGCGCAGCTCACCCAGCTTACGCCACCTCCAAGTATTTGGGCGAGCTGGAAGTTTGGCGGGGGGTGGCAGAGGGCTTATCGGCCGTCATCGTCAACCCGTCGGTAGTGCTAGGGCCGGGCGACTGGCACCGCAGCAGCACCCGGCTCCTGCGCTACGCCCACCAGCAGCATCGGTTTTATACGCGGGGGTTAATCAATTTCGTGGATGTGCGCGACGTGGTAGCCCAGTTGCTGGCCCTGGCCCTCGACCAGCCCACCCTGAGCGGGGAGCGCTACATTGTGAGCGCAGAGGCCGTGCCCCTGCCCGATTTTTTTAGGCAAGCCGCGGCGGCTATGCAGCGCCGGCCTCCTACGGTGGCGGTACCCAACTGGGCCGCTGAAATTATCTGGCGGCTGGAACATGCGCGGGCCGTTATCACCGGCGCTCGGCCACTTATTACCAAAGACACGGCCCGGGCCGGACGCCACCCCGTGCTGTACGCACATGCCAAAGTGCAAAGCGCTACCGGCCTCGGCTTCCGCCCGTTAACGGAGACGCTGGCTTGGTGCGCGGCCAAATTGGGAATGAACCCGACCATCTCCCCGGCGGTTATCGTATCTTAGCAACAAGCCGGATTGCACGGTTTTGGCTAACTTTTGTTATTATTGATATAGAACGGATAAAGTGGAGAGGACCGGTGCTTCCGCGCGACGTACCAACGAGAATCTGCCGTAGCATTCGGCCCTGCACAAACCCAGATAGTCCATTTACTTAATTGCGATTTTATGCGCATGAACGAACATTTTGAAAACCATCGGGCTGTGCTGGACGTCGTCCGTCGTTTCGAGCGCATGGTGGCCCAGCAGGAACCAGTCTTCTTTGACTTGGAGGACTTCGAGAACATCATCGACCATTACGTTACCAACGCAGAATTTGACAAGGCCCTGCAGGCCTGCGAAGCAGCCCTGGGCCAGTACCCCTTCTCCACGGAGCTGCTGATTGACCGCGCCCAAGTAACTGCCATGCGCGGCGACTACATCGAAGCCGAGCGCCAGATTGACGAAGTGGCCGCCTTAGACCCCACTAATGCCGATGTGGCCGTCACGCGGGGCATCATCAGCACCCAGCGAGGCGAATTTGCCCAAGCTGTCGAGTTTTTCCGGGCCGGACTAGAGCAGGAACCCGAGCGCGAAGACATTCATTTTAACCTCGGCCTTGCTTTTCAAAGCTGGCAGAAATTCAAAAGCGCGGCCAAGCACTACAAGCAGAGCCTGCGACTTAACCCCGACAACGAAACCGGTGTGCAGGAATTGCTGCACTGCCTGGACATCAGCGGGCGCCTCGAGGAGCATGAGGACTTTTTCAAAGGCTTTACCGATGAGGACCCGTATTCGGCCACGGCTTGGTATAACCTGGGGCAGTACTGGTACCGCCGCGAGGACTTCGCCAAAGCGGCGGAGGCATTTGACTACTCGGTGGTCATCAGCCCCGATTTTCATGACGCCCACCACTGGCTGGCCGATACGTTTGTGTGCCAGCAGGAGTATCAGAAAGCCATTCCGGAATTTGAATTGGCTTACCCCACGGGTGAGCCCACCGACGAGGCCCTCTGCAACATTGGGGAGTGCTACGAAAAGCTGCGCGAATGGGAACCCGCCCGCCGCTACTACCGCCAAGCCCTTGAGCTAAACCCTGAGATGGACGAGGCGTGGTTCGGCCAGGGCGTGCTGCTGCAGGAGCAAGGCCGCTGGTTCGAAGCCATTCACTACTTCCGCAAGGCCACCGAGCTCTACGCCGAAAGTGGCGAATACTGGTCGGCGCTGGGCGCGGCCGAGAACCAGGTGGGCAACGTCGTCAGTGCCTTGGAATCGTACGAAAAAGCCACCGAAGTGGCACCCGACGACGTGCAGGGCTGGGTGAGCTGGAGTGCCATTCTCTACGAGCAAGGGCATTTTGCCGAAGCCGTGGATTTGGTGCAGCACGCCGTGAACCTGCACCCCCACGAAGCCCATTTCCACTACATGCTGTGCGCGTACTTGCTGGCCGACGGTCGGATGCGCGAAGCGTACAACACCCTGGAAACGGCGCTTACGCTCAACTACGAGCAGCACGTGCTGCTGTTTGACTACTTCCCCGCCCTGCGCGAACAGCCCGGCCTGAAGAAGTTGATTGAGCAGTTCCGAAAATAAGTGGCAGATGGAACGGCAGCGCTATTGGTTTTTTAACTAAACGCTAACACACCGCAATCTACTTGTTGTTGTTCTACTTTTGTAGCCGCCCGCTTAATTGCGGGCGGCTTTTTTTGAAGTGTATTAAACCTGGCTGCGTCTGTGCTGGTGTTTTTAATCTAATCTCCTCTTCATCCTGAGTATATCACCCCAACAGCCCTTATTAAATAATGAACTACGACCTTTCTCAACTCCCCGAGCGCACGCCCAAGCCCCGCGAGCAAGGGTACACCATGGTAATGGACAAGGGCATGAGCCTGCGCGAAGTGGAAGATTTCCTGGAAGTGAGCGCCGCCTATACCGATGTGGTGAAGCTGGGCTGGGCCACGTCCTACGTGGTGCCTAACCTGAAGCGCAAACTCGAAATCTACCGGGCCGCCGACATTCCCGTGTACTTTGGGGGCACCTTGTTTGAGGCGTTCATCATCCGCAACCAATTCGACGATTACCGCCGCCTGCTCGACACCTACGGCATGGAGTACGCCGAAGTATCCGACGGCAGCATTGACCTCGACCACGAGCGCAAATGCGAGTTCATTCGCGAGTTGAGCAAGTCGGTGCGGGTATTGAGCGAAGTAGGCTCCAAGGACGCCGAAAAAATCATTCCGCCCTACAAATGGATTTCGCAGATGGAAACCGAACTGGCCGCCGGCGCCATCAAGGTGATTGGGGAGGCCCGGGAGGGCGGCAACGTGGGCTTGTTCCGCAGCACCGGGGAAGTTCGCTCGGGACTGGTGGAAGAAATTCTGACCAAAATTCCCTCTGAGAAGATTCTGTGGGAAGCGCCCCAAAAGGCGCAGCAAGTCTGGTTCATCAAGCTGCTGGGCGCCAATGTAAATCTGGGCAACATTGCGCCCAATGAGGTGGTGAGCCTCGAGACCATCCGGCTGGGTTTGCGTGGCGACACCTTTTCGCACTTCCTCGACATGGACGCCGTGGACCCCATGTTCCATCCGGCGGCCAAAACAGGCAAACCCGGCACTTCCATGCCGCGCGGCTAAGCTTTGCCAGCTACAGCATAATTGTTGCAGCCAGCCGTTGGCAACTCATAAAAAAATGCCGGCCTCCTTTCGGAGACCGGCATTTTTGTTTCCCTTAAGGAAGCAAGCTTATTGCTTTACTACTTTAAGGGTTTTCACGTCGCCCGTGGGCAAAGTCACGCGCACCATGTAGATGCCCGCGGTGAGGTCTTTCATGCCAGCTACCGAGAAGTCGGTGATGCCGGTAGTCAGCTCAACGGCCTGCTGGCGGATGATGCGGCCGGTCATGTCGGTGAGGACAAACTGACCTTTGCCGGCGACATCAGATTGCAGGGCCAAATGCACGTCATCGTTGCCACTGAAAGGGTTCGGGTAAGCTGCAACTGCTGGTTCAACCGAAATTTTGCCGCTGAAGGTTACGGTACGAGGCGCAAAGAAGGTTTCCGTGCCATCCAAGTCTACCTGACGCAGACGGTAGTAACGCACGCCGGATTTGTTCTTTTCCATGTCTACGTAGCGGTACTCGGTTTCACCGCTGCTGTTGGGGGTAGCGCTGGGCACCGAGGCCAGCGTGCGGAACACTTTGCCGTTGGTCGAAACCTGTACGTCGTAGCCTTTGCTATTTTCCTCGGTGGCGGTCTTCCAAGTAACCAAAGCATCGGCACCGAAACGCTGAGCGTCGAACGCTACCAAGCGGACGGGAAGCGGGTTTTGAACATCGCCCAAAGTGAAGGTGGCAAACGTGCGCACACCGGTTTTGGTCACGCGGTTGGCGGTGGTGTTCACTGGGCCATCGCGGCCCACCAAGCGGAACGTTCCACCCGAGTTAGACGATACGAATATGGTCAGGTTATCCTCGGCAATAAAGCCATTGCCTGTTGGCCCCAGGTTCCGGGTTTCGTTATCCAGGTAATGGAACGTCATGGTTGCGTTCAAACCACCGCTGTTGGTGTTTGGATTGCTGGGACGCACCCCGAAGATGCGCCGGATGCTGAACTTGGTGCCCAGTGGGGTGTAGTTTTCGGCCGTGTTACGGGTCACTAGAACATCACCGGGGTTGTTGCCGATAAAATCCAGCTCCAAACCAATATTGCCAAAGGTCCGGGGGTCCGTTTCCGAAGCTAAAATATTTGCACGGTTGGTCTTGACGAAACCACGGATATACGACGTTTCGCTTTCGCCTACCAATTGGGCCCCTTGCTGATTGTTGTTGGAAGAACGGTCGGTCAATTCCACAAACGAACGAGTTGGTTGGGCAATATCCGTTGTGAAAATACCGCCGCCGTTTGCATCGTCAAACCGGAAGCTCTCGGATATCAACATAGAGCCGGGCAGGTTCTTAATGCCACCGCCCGCAATAACAACGTTGGGAAAACCCGAACCACCGCTGATTTGCTGGTTGACGCCCATAAAGCCGATGGTAGTACCATCACGCATAATGAAGCTGTCTAACTGGTTCATAAAATCACCATAGATATTTATACGGCCCTTGATAACCCGCAGAATGGAGCGCTGTGCTTGCGAAGCCCCTTGCAATACTAGGTTACGAGCGAGAGCCGGGCCTGAGTTGGTATTGTCTTTTACCCTTCCTGCGCTAGTTGTGTAAGAAACGCCGCTGTTGATGTTGGGATAAGGCGTAGGATTAGCAGGACCAAAGTCAGGAATGATAACATTGGTGAGGGCAGTAGGAACCTTGTTGGCATCCCAGTTGCCCGCCGTGAACCAATCATCGTCGATGCCACCCGTCCAGGTAATCGTTTCAATGAGCTGACCTGTTATCGAAAGGTTAGCGCGGTAAAAAGTACCTCCATCATTATCACTAATGATAGTTACCGTGCCATCTGGCTGCGATACGTCCGCTTCAAAGTAAGTTTCGATGAAATAAGCGCCGGCAACTGTGGCACCCGAAGCGTTGATGAGCAAACCGGTAATAAGGTTCTGCTGAGCGGTGCTCAGAGCAAACGTACGAGTACCGTTGGTGGCCGTGCCACCACCCTGCAGGGCAAGGTTAGTGAAAGCAGGAGCAGTAATTGAGCCGCTCTTGTATACACGATAATAGAGACGTACCGCTGTTACTTGTTCGCCGCCGCTTTCAAACGTGGTGGCCTTGCCGCCATTCAGGAACAACTCACCGGTATTGATATCATAAGGGCCAAAATTGAAACCTTCAAACTGAGGAGCAGCAGTCACATCGCTGGCGTCATATGCCGTATTCTCGGTCTTAGGGTCAACACCGTTGATATCAAGGAAGACCTGGGTAGCGAAGAGCTTGGTGGGAACGGGAATGGCTCCTACAACGTCGAAATCAGCAGTATAACCGGCACTGCCGTTGTCGTCATAAACTGGGCCCAGTGTCGAAACTTGTCCATTATTTGTTTTGGTGCGAGTGCCTGAAGCTGAAAACCTAATTTGAAGGGAATAATTACCAGCAGCCGTTACAATAGCATCCTTAATGACGTTGCGGGCAGCCGTGCTAAGACTCCAAACGCGAGTCCCTGTGCCGTTTTGTGATAAAACGTACGAAACCTGAGTCAGAGCAATTGACTGATAAGCACCGGGCTCCTCGCCCGTCAAAAAAACACGATATTCTACGTTAGCACGAGTTACTCTATCCTGATTGACGCCGCTAGTTGATTCGGTGGTGGTTACCTCACCACCGTTTAACAAAAGCTGGCCCGTGTTAATATCGAATGCTGGCGTTGTAGTGGAACCAGGCTTTTGGTCGACAAGCGTAATACCATCAAAAGCCGTGGCAAGAATTCTGGCATTGCCACTGCCCTGGTTAATGTTGACAGCCTGTGCATTTGTCGTGATGCCAATGGCAGCTTGGGCCGTCTGCGAAGCGCCCAAACCCACAAATAAAGCCAACAGTGGAATGAGGCAGTTAAAGAAGAAACGCTGTCGCAGCAGCTTCTGAGTAAAAGTTATGGTTTGCATGTAAGTAGTAATTAGAAAATTGAATGAAAAGAAGAAGGGAACGCATTTTGTGCGTTGCGCGACGAGCGGCATATACGCTGAGGTAAAAAAAATGGCTGCAGTTATGGAAAAATTTAAATAGATTGGTCTAATTATTATAAAAACATGGTTTTTGACCCATTTCTATAATCCCGGCCCACTAGATTTGCAGAATGCGACGGCTACACCGCTGCGTTAGTGCACCACGCTGTAAGGAATTGAGGCTAAGGCTTTCTTCTCAGCCGGCAACTCTACCCCCAGCAGGTCGTGCACGCTAACCCGGATTTTGTTGGAAAGCTGCGTGATGGGCAGGTCATTGCTGTCGTAGCCAAACGGGTTTTCGATTTCATTGCCAATCATTTCCAGCCCCAGCATGGCGTAGGCCCCAATCATGGTGATGGGCACCATCCACCAGTCGCAGGAATCGACCAGCACAACGGGCATTATCATGATAAAGATGGTAATATAGCATTTTATAAAGAAGCTATACGAATACGGAATGGGGGTTGACTTGATGCGCTCGCAGGTGCCGTTCACGGCCATCATCGCGAGGTAATGCTGCTTGATGTTGACGAGGTGAATGGGGTCGAAAATCTGCACCTGGCGGAGTTGCTCCACGCTCTCCATAAGCACGGCGATGATGGTCGAGGCAACGTTTTCGGCTTTTTGCAGGCGCTCGATGATGTCGGGGGTGGCCTCCATCTTGTCGAAGCGCACCTTGTTGCGCAGGCTGCCTTCGACGGCAATCGGAAAGTTGGAAATGAGGGCCGCGAAGTAGCGGCGGCTGGATTTTGCTTCGCGGGGCAGCAAGGCATTCATTTCCATGGCCAGCCCGCGGCACTGCGACACCAAAATGCCCCACACTTTGCGGCCTTCGTAGTACCGGTCGTAGGCGGTGTTGGTGCGGAACACCAGCAGCAAGCTCAGCAGAATGCCCAGAATGGACAGGTATTCGCGGCCGATTTTTACGTTCAGCGTGTGAAAGTCAATGCTGATGACGGCAACGGCTGAGCCGTAGAGGCCCACCAACGCTACGCGCTTCAGCAACAAGCGAATAACCGCCGAGGTCTGGAAGTGCCGCAAAGCCCGCCACCAGTCCCCACCTTGGTAAACAATCATCGTATAGGTATAAATTAAGTCCTGTCCTGCAACGAGAAAGGCGTAGTTGAGGTTGGGCCGCAAAACGCGCGGCTAAGCCTTAAAAAAGTAAAAGACAAGGCGTACGCCAGCCCCGGCTGCGGGGCCCAACACAGGTCATGCCACATTTTGAATTGCCGTTCTCCCTGGAACTGCTTACGAGAGCGTCGCTACGCTAAAATCCCTCTCCAATATCGTATCAACCCCTATTTCTCCCCTCGGTATCTACTATAAAAACATTTGAAAATTTATACTCCTATTCCTTTGGACTAGAGCAACAAAGGTATAACCCGAAGGGGCGCGCCGCAAAACGTATTCGCCAAATAGTGCTTCTTTCGCCAACTTTAAATTTAACTGAACCGCCGAAAAACACAACAGTAATTATTACTAAACGGCTGCTAGTTGCCAGTGCGTGCCCC
Organism: Hymenobacter jeongseonensis; assembly: GCF_015694725.1. Taxonomy (GTDB): domain Bacteria; phylum Bacteroidota; class Bacteroidia; order Cytophagales; family Hymenobacteraceae; genus Hymenobacter; species Hymenobacter jeongseonensis. Next base: position 72,352 of record NZ_JADQDQ010000006.1, read on the forward strand.
ACAGGAAATGCTGATTCGGGCGCTGACGGTTTTCTTTGTGGCTCACTTACCTCCGGCATGGAACTACTTAAGCACTTTTTCGACATTGTTCTGCACCTCGACGTTCACCTCAAACTCCTGGTGAACGAATACGGCAGCCTGACTTACCTCATTTTGTTCCTCATCATTTTCACCGAGACGGGCGTTATCGTGTTTCCCTTCCTGCCCGGCGACTCCCTGCTGTTTGTGGCCGGCACGTTGGCGGCGCAACCAAACCTCCAAACGGGTGAACCGCTGCTGAACGTCGTGATTCTTATTCCCCTCTTGATGGCCGCCGCCTTCATGGGCGACAACCTCAACTACTTCGTGGGCGACTACTTGGGGCCGCGGGTGTTCCGCGAGAACTACAAGTTCCTCAACCGCAAGTACCTCGACCAGACGCAGGCCTTCTATGCCAAGCACGGCGGCAAAACCATTATTATGGCGCGTTTCGTCCCCATTGTGCGCACGTTTGCGCCGTTTGTGGCCGGTGTGGGCACCATGACCTACCGCTTTTTTGTAACCTATAGCATTGCGGGCGCCGCGCTTTGGGTGATTTCGTTGACCCTGGCCGGCTACTTCTTTGGCAATATTGCCTGGGTGCAGAAAAACTTCACCCTGGTTATTTACGGCATCATTCTGCTCTCCATCCTGCCGCCGTTGTGGTCGTTCATCAAAGGCAAGCTGAGCCCACAACCCGTGGCCGACGGCCAATAAGAACATTGCATTCAGTAATTCTTATAAATTGTAATTTGCTGATAGAGCCGTCCCGCCATTCCAGTGACCGGGGCGGCTTTTTTGTGTTATTTTGGGGCGTTTTCCTGTTCCTAGAGTTCCATCTATGCGTCAGTTCGGGCTTATTGGCCGCACCCTCAGTCACTCGTTTTCGCAGACGTATTTCACCCAAAAGTTTTACTCGCTGCAGCTAGCCAACCATCAGTACGAGTTGTTTGAGTTGGCCACGATTGGGGAACTGCCCGAACTGCTGGCCACCCACCCCGACCTGGTGGGCCTGAATGTGACCGTACCGTACAAGGAAATGGTGGTGCCGTACCTCGACGACCTGGCGCCTTCGGCCAGCCGCGTGGGCGCGGTGAACGTGATTGAGCGTACGGCCGAAGGACGTTTGGTGGGCCACAACACGGATTATATCGGCTTTCGGGATTCGTTGCGCACCTTCTGCCCGCTGCGTGGAGAAGCGGCGCGGGCGCTGGTGCTGGGCACTGGCGGCGCGGCCAAGGCAGTGGAAGTGGCCCTGCGCGAGCTGAACATCCCTTATTGGAACGTAACGCGCAACCTGATGGGCCCCGGCCTGACGTACGATGACCTCACGCCCCAGCTCCTGGCTTCGCACCGCCTCATCATCAACGCCACGCCGGTAGGCACGTTTCCCAACTCCGACGAATGCCCGCGGCTGCCTTACCACGCCCTCACCGACGAGCATTACCTCTACGACTTGGTGTACAATCCCATGGAAACCTTGTTCATGGCCAAAGGCAAGGAAGCCGGGGCACAGGTCAAAAACGGTTTCGAAATGCTGTGCCTGCAAGCCGAGGCCGCCTGGGACATTTGGAATAGCAAATAAGTAAAGAGCGGGAGTAACCGCCCCGAAGGATGGCCACTCCCGCTCCGTGTGGACTTACTGAATTTTAGCCGCCAGCTGGTCGTGGCCGCCCTGGTGCAGAATGAGTTGAGCCACCTGCCCTTTGTCGTTTTTGGCAAATTCCACTTGCGCAGGCACTCCTTTCAGGGCAAAGAGCACCGGCGAGGCAGCTTCGGTTTCGAACTCCGACTGACCGGTGGCCTGCACGAACAGCTTGCCGCCCTGCTGCCGCACGGCAATGCGAAAGCTGGGCGACAGCTCGTACACGCCCACGTAGGAGTTGAGAGCCGCTTCACTCACCGCGACCGCCGCCGCAGAAGCTGGAGCGGGGCCAGCTACGGCAGCGGGCAGCGTGGCGGGCTGGTGGTTGAGAATGCGGAGCAGGCCCCGGCGCAGCTCCGGCAACGAGTTGCCGCTGTGGTTGTCGAGCAGAATGATGAGCTGCTGGCTTTGCGGCACGCGCACCATGTAGGACTTAAAGCCGTTGATGCCGCCGTTGTGCTCCTGCAGCCCGATGGTTTCGGGGCCCATTTTCGCGTTCATCACCATCCAGCCGTAGGCATAATTGTCTTTTACGGGGGTGAAGAGCAGTTTTTTGCTGGCAGCGGATAGCACTTTAGTACCATTCAGAGCTTGGTTCCAGCGGTACATATCGGCCACGGTGGAGGTGATGGCCCCGGCGGCGTAAGGCACGGTCATGTCGAGTGGGCTGGTATTTACAAGGCCCTTGGCAGTGGCCTGGTAACCGGCGGCGCGGCGCCGGTCAGCGGGTTCAAGGGCGTCGTAGGCGGTGGATTTCATTTTGAGGGGCCGGGCAATGTTTTCCTGGAACACCTGAGCGTACGGCTTACCCGTCACCTTTTCGATGATGGCGCCCAGCAGCACGTAGCCGGAGTTGCTGTACTGAAACTGCGCGCCGGGCACGAACTGCAGGGGCAGCGCCGCGAAGAGCGCCACCAGTTGCGCAGGTTCCTGATGCGTGCGCATAATGTCGGGACCGAAATTGGGCAGGGCCGTGTAATCGGGCAGGCCGGCCGTGTGCGACAGCAGGTGGTGCAGGGTAATCTGGGAGCCGGCCGGCTGGGGATACGTGGGCAGGTAATCCGAGACTTTGCCATCGAGCCGGAGTTGGCCTTTTTCAACCAGCTGCAACACCAGCGCCGCCGTGAACTGCTTGGTGAGGGAGCCGATGCGGAACTTGGTGTCGGGCCCGTTGAGCACTTGCTGCTCGCGGTTGGCCAGGCCGTAGCCTTTTTGCAGCAACACCTTGCCTTTCTCAGCCACCAGCGCTGAGCCGTTGAAGAAGCCGGCCTGCTGGAATTGCTGCACGTAGGCGTCGAGCTGCTGCTGGGTGGTGGCGCTGGCGGCTGCTTTGGGGGCACTGGCGGCTGATTGAGCTTGGCTTTGGGCGGGAGCAAGCAAACCAAGAAACAGGAGGCCGGTGCAAGCTGCGGAGTGGAAGAGCATTTTCATGGTGAGAACTGGTGAAAAAGTGAGGTGTGAGTGAGGTGATGCTGAAATCTGAGGCAAACCTAAAGGCCCAAAAATCCCGGCAAACGCCTTATCAACCAACCCACCCACGCCTCCCTGAAACGCCCGCTTTTGGACCTTAAACGCCGTTTTCATGTCCACAACTTTCTCCTTGCATCAAAGCCGCGGATTGGTGCCGCTGGCGGGGGCGTTGGGCCGCGCGCTGGGGGCGTTGGTTGAAATGCGGCCGGGAGTTTTTTGACACGGGCTACCTTTCGGCGTGGATAATACTCTTACTTCTCCGGCGGCTCCCGCATCGATTGCTCCCGCGCTGGCCCCCGCTTCCGGCTCCTGGCGGGCCCGCGCCTTCGGCCATTTCAACTGGTGGCCGCGCGCTCAGGAAACCACGGCCGTGCCGTGGTGGGCGCACGCGCTGCTGCTGTTTGTGCTGCTGAGCATCGACGTGCTGCTGTATTATGCCACACTTATCAACCCCAAAAGCAGCGTCCGCATTGACCTGGTGTGGTATGTGCGCAACGGCGCGCTGGATGCGCTGACCGCGGCGCTGTTCTACTGGAACTGGGCCGTGCTGTTTCCGCGCACGCTGGCGCATGGCCGCATGGACCGCTACCTGGTGGCAGCCGCGGCATCGGCGGCGGTGTTTACGCTGCTGCGCATGGCCACCTCCAATTTGGTGTACTACGCCATGAGCACCAACGACCCGGATTTGAGCACGCACTTCGGGTCGCTGTTTGCCATGTTGTGGGCGGGCGGGCTGGTTACCGTGGCCGCCAGCTCGGGGCTGCGCATCACCCTCGACTACCTCCAGAGCCAGCGCCAGCGCCGCGAGTTGGAGCGACAGCACCTGCTCACAGAGCTGGCCATGCTCAAAACCCAAATCAATCCGCACTTTCTTTTCAACACCCTCAACAACATCTACTCCCTCACCAGCCGCAAATCGGACCGCGCGCCGGAAGCCGTGTTGCGCCTGGCCGAAAGCATGCGCTACCTCCTTTATGAAAGCAGCGCCGACACCGTGCCCCTGAGCCAGGAACTGGCCCACCTGCGCAGCTTCCTGGATTTGCAGCGCCTGCGCTTGCCCCAGGCCGAAGCCGATGCGGCCATCGTGCTCCACACCTTCGGCTCCACCGACCTCACCTTTCCGGTGGCCCCGCTCCTGCTGTTGCCCTTGGTCGAAAACGCGTTCAAGCACGGCGACCTGGCGGCCCGCCCCGAGGCCATCCGCATTGAACTGGAGCTGCTGGGCGAAGAGCTGCACTTCTCGGTGCACAACTACGTGGGGGCCGCCGCCGACCTGCCCACCCAACCCGGTGGCCTAGGGCTGCACAACCTGCGCCGGCGCCTGGAACTGCTGTACCCGGGGCGCCACGCGCTGCACGTGCGCACGCTACCGGGCGAGTACGCCGTGGAACTGGTCTTGCAAGGAGCCGCCAATCGGCTGACGGCGCCGCGCCGCAGCTAGGAATCCCGCTTTATTTGCTGGCTCATTCCCTGACTACTGCATGCAACGCCTGACCTGCGCCATCCTCGACGACGAACCGCTGGCCCTCGACCTCCTGGCCGACTACTGTGCCCAAATACCGTTTCTGGAACTACGCGGGCAATTTCACGACGCGTTGGTGGGCCTGGCATTCTTGCAGGACCACCCCGTGGATGTGGTGTTTATCGACATTCACATGCCGCGCCTCACCGGCTTGCAGCTGGTGCAGCTGCTGCCCAGTCCGGGGCCGCGCATCGTCTTCACCACGGCCTATGACCAGTACGCGGTGCAGAGCTACACCCTCAATGCCACCGATTACCTGCTCAAGCCCATTGCCTTTGAGCGGTTTTTACAGGCCGTGACCAAAGTGCGGCAGGCACTGCCGCACGCGGCTACTGCCGTGGCCACTGCCCCTGCGGCCGCGCCGGTAGAAGTGGTCGTAGCCGCTGCTGCGCCCACCGATGCCATGTTTGTTAAAAACGAGCACCGCCTGCAACGCGTGGCCTTCGATGATATTCTGTACATCGAAGGCATGAAGGAATACTTGCTGCTGCACACGGCATCAGCCGGCAAAATCCTCACCCTCCAATCGTTCCGCCGCGTGGAGGAAGTGCTGCCGCCCGAGCGGTTTGCGCGCATCCATAAATCCTTTCTGGTGGCGCTCAGCCGCATCGAGCACGTGGAGCGCGGCAAGGTGCAGGTGGCCGGCCGGCTACTGCCCGTGGGCGACACGTACCGCGAGTCGTTCGGCGAATTGATTCGGGCGCACAACCAATTATAAATGATTGAAAAAGGCCGTTCTGCTGCAGCAAGTTCAGCAGGACGGCCTTTCACACTAGCCTTAAAGTTTACTTCGCGGCCAGCTTTTTGGCGATTTCGGCGGTGTGCTTGCCTTGGTAGCGGGCGCCCTCCAGCTCATTTTCGCTGGGCTGCCGCTCGCCTTTGCCCCCGGCCACGGTGCTGGCGCCGTAGGGCGTGCCGCCGCTTACTTCTTCGTGGCCCATCTGGCCCTGCCAGGCGTAAGGCAAGCCCACAATTACGAAGCCCAGGTGCAGCAACTCGGTGTGAAAGGACCGCAGCGTGGTTTCCTGCCCGCCGTGCTGGGTGGCCGTGCTCACGAAGGCGCCGCCGGCCTTTCCCACCAGCGCGCCGTTGGCCCACAAGGCCCCGGTGCCATCCAGGAAGGCTTGCATCTGGCTGCACAGGTTGCCGTAGCGGGTGGGCGTGCCGAAGAGGATGGCATCGTACTCAGTCAGCTCCTCGGGCGTGGCCACGGGCAGGTGCGAAAAGGCCTTTTGGGCTTCGGTTGCACCAATTTGGTCCAGCAGCTCTTTGGACAGGGTTTCGGGCACGCGCTTAATCACGACTTCGTTGCCGGCTACTTGGCGGGCGCCTTCGGCAATGGCTTCGGCTAGCTTCCAGACGTGGCCATACGTGGAATAAAACAGCACAAGGGTCTTCATAAATAAACGGAAAAGGGTTGGGAAAATGGAAAAGAAGGAGCAGAAGCTCAACTATTGGATACGGGCTTTTGGTGAAAAGGGCGAACCAGAACGGTAGCAATGCTGTGCCGCTGTTGCCCATGCTCCGATTTGGTCCCGGCGGTTGTTTCGCAGGGAGGTAATATCTTGGGGGGCGGGAGCTCCGCGTGGCCCGGAGCGGTAATTTTTCAGGCTGTTTTAACACGTTTTGCCAGCGGTTGCAACCTTTTGGCGCCCGCCTGCATCCAGAAGCAGCGGGCCCCCTACTGGCCGCGCGGTCTTCGCTTGATGTGCCTTTCTATGCTGCAGAAAATGACCTTCTCTACCACTCTTCCCGCCGGCAGGAGCTCCCGGCTGTCGGCATGAGCGCCGCAACGTGGTTTGCGTTCGGGGCCGACGACGTGCTGCCCGACGCCGCGCCCGTTGCCCCGCGCCTGACGGCCAGCCGCGCCGCCACCGCCGGCCCGCCCACCGAAGCCGAGCTGATTGACGGCTGCCTGCGCGGCCGCCAGCTGGCGCAAAAACTGCTCTACGACAAGTACGCCGGCAAAATGATGGCCGTGTGCCTGCGCTACGCCCAAACCACGTTCGAAGCCGAAGACGTGCTGCAGGAAGGCTTTCTGACGGTGTTCCGCACCCTGGCCAGCTTCCGGCGCGAATGCCCGCTGGAGTTTTGGATTCGCCGCATCATGATTAACGCCGCCCTGCGCCAGCACCGCCGCAACGCCTCGCTGGTAGCGGTGAGCGACGGCGAGTATCCGCAAACCTTGGCCAGCGAAGAATTTACCCTCAGCAATTATAACTTCCAGGAGCTGTTGCAAATGGTGCAAGAACTGGCGCCGCGCTACCGCATGGTCTTCAACCTCTACGCCATTGAAGGCTACAACCACAAAGAAATCGGAGAACTATTGGGCATTACCGAGGGCACGAGCAAGTCGCAATACTCCCGGGCCCGGGTAATCTTACAAACTAAACTGGAGCGCCTGAGTGCTCCAACCCGCCATGTCAACTAATCCTATCGAAGATAATTCTACGCCAAAACCCACCGGCAGCCTAGAGGACCTATTTCGTCATCATTTGGGCGAGGAGGCCGCCGTGCCCCCGCGTCCCATGCTCTGGGACCAGATTGATAATTCGCTGCTCATTCGCCAAAACGAAACCTACCGCCGCCGGCTGTTAGCCACCCGCTGGGTAGCGGCGGCTAGCCTGCTGCTGGCCACGCTGGCCGGCACCGGCTGGTGGGCCAACCGCACGGCCGACATGGCCGGAACAGAAGTAGCCACAGCTACGCGCACGACGGGGACCAATTCGGGCAACAACACTTCCACCACCTCGGGTGCAGCCGCCAGTGGCAGCGGCCAGGCGGGCAACAATGCTGCTACCGAATCGGTAGCGGCAACGAGTCCTGCGACCTCATCGGCCAATTTCTCGGCCAGCGGGAGCCTGACCAACAACGGAAAGGCTACCAGCGCCGCAGCCCGCGACGCGTATGCGGCTTCTCAAGCCGCCGTTGCTGCCAATTCGGCCGGCCGCACCACCGGCTTTGGGCCTTCATCCGCGCGCCCGGGTTTGGAAAATGGCTCCTCTGCAGCGGGGCGCACTGCAAGCAGCACCAGCGCTATTGAGCGTAGCGCCAGCAACTCCGCAATTGCGGTGGAGACGCCCAGCGTTATTCCTGGTGCTCTTTACAACTCGGCCAGCCGCACCACCGAGCCAGCAGTGGCGGTGCGCACTACACAGGCGGACGCTACTGACAACACCGCGCTTGGCAGCCCGGACAAGAATAATACGCCGGCTTTCCCATTGTCTGAAGCCACTGTTGCGGCTTCGACAACCGGCAGTGCTTTGACAGGCGGGTCGCTGACTAGCGGCGCGGTTGGCCAAAGCGGCACTTCATCGGCCTTAGCCGCTATCTCGCAGGCCTCGTCCGTGGCCGTTCCGGAGCCGGTAAGCTTACTCGCCGCCCGGCCGGCCGCGCTGAGTTTGACCAATCCGGCCACGCTTCCCGATGGGTTGGCAGCCCTGGCCATGCCAGCCGAGGCGGAATCCGCCGTGGCTTCGGCCGCCAGCAAATGGCGGTTTGGCGGTGCCTACACGGCGGGCGCATTCAATCCCAACATCAACTTCTCACGCGCGGGCATTGAGGCCGAACACGGGTATAACCCGGCCCTCGGCGCCAATTCACCGGCTCTGACCGAAGCCGCGGCGGCCCAATACCGCGAAAATCTGCGGCCCGGCCTCAGCCAGCGCTTGGCGTTGGTAGCCAAGCGCCACCTCACGGGCAACTGGTCGTTGAGCACCGGCCTGAGCTTGACCCAAGCCACGGCCAAATCGGCATCGACCTCGGCTTTCGTAGGCGAGCAGCTCATCGACCTCGGACCATTCACCAACGGAAAATCTCGGACCACCGACTTCCGGTATCACATGGCCGGCATCCCAGTAGAAGTAACGTATAACAACCCACTGAAGCGCGGCTGGAGCCTGTACGGCCGCCTGGGCGGCGCGGTGAGTGCCTTGTTGGGCGTGCGCAGCGAAGTAGAAGGCGCCCCGGAGGCCACCAAAACTTACTCCATTATGTCGGCCGCTGGGCCCTACCGCCGGGCGCTGGCCAGCGTGCGCGGAGGCGCCGGAGCGCAGTTTCGTCCCGGCACCGGTCAGTGGGCCTTTACCCTCGGCCCGGTGGCCGAAATGAACGTAGTGACCCTGAATGCCCATCCGGCTCAAAGCTACCTGCGCCAAAACCGCGCCTACAGCTTCGGTCTGGAAGCCGGCGTAGAGTTTGGCCGGTAGGAGCGTCTTGAAAAAGACCATCATGCAGAGCGTAGCGAAGCATCTCGCGGGCTGCCACTAATTAGCGGTGGCCCGCGAGATGCTTCGCTGCGCTCTGCATGACGTTTCGTGTTGATTTCCGAATAACCTCCCCCAAGCTCTATTTCAAATCCGACGAAACCCAAAATACCGGTTTGGGGTTAAGTTAGGCTGACCTTTTCGGCCTACCTTTCCCGTTGCATGGAGTACCAACTGACCTCAGAATTTAAGCCGACCGGCGACCAGCCCACGGCCATTGCCAAGCTCGTAGAAGGCGTGAATAACGGGGAGCATGCCCAGGTGCTGCTTGGGGCTACCGGCACCGGCAAAACCTTCACCATGGCCAACGTCATTGCCCAAACCGGCAAGCCGGCCCTAGTGCTGTGCCACAACAAAACCCTGGCCGCGCAGCTCTACGGCGAATTCAAGGCGTTTTTCCCCAACAACGCTGTCGAGTACTACATCAGTTACTACGACTACTACCAGCCGGAGGCCTACATCGCCAGCACCGACGTCTTCATCGAAAAAGACCTGGCCATCAACCAGGAAATCGAGAAACTGCGGCTGCACACCACTTCCACGCTGCTCAGCGGGCGGCGCGACATCATCGTCATTGCCTCGGTGTCGTGCATCTACGGCATCGGCAACCCCGAGGAATTCGCCAAAAACGTCATTTTCCTGAAGCCGGGCATGCGCTACACGCGCAATAACCTGCTGTACCAGTTCGTGCAGATTCTGTACTCGCGCACCGAGGTAGAGTTTACGCGCGGCACTTTCCGAGTGAAGGGCGACACCGTGGACGTGTTTCCGGCTTATGCCGACCACGCGTTCCGCATCTACTTTTTTGGCGATGAAATCGAGTCCGTCCACAAGATTGACCCGGTAAGTGGCAAGAAGCTGAGCGACGAAGCCAACGGCGTGGCCCTGTACCCGGCCAACCTGTTCGTGACCGGCAAGGACACTCTGAATTCGGCCATCAAGCAGATTCAGGACGACATGGTGCTGCAGCACGCCTACTTCGAAAAGGAAGGCCGTGACTCCGAAGCCAAGCGCATCATGGAGCGCACTGAGTTCGATTTGGAGATGATTCGGGAACTGGGCTACTGTTCGGGCATCGAGAACTATTCGCGCTATTTTGATGGGCGCACGCCCGGCTCCCGCCCGTTCTGCCTGCTCGACTACTTCCCCGACGATTACCTGCTGGTGGTGGACGAAAGCCACGCCACCATGCCCCAAATCCGGGCCATGTGGGGCGGCGACCGCAGCCGCAAAACGGCGCTGATTGAATATGGTTTCCGCCTGCCCTCAGCCCTGGACAACCGGCCGCTGACGTTCAACGAGTTCGAAAGCATGTACCGGCAGGCCGTGTATGTGTCGGCTACTCCTTCGGACTATGAGTTGACCCAGGCCGGCGGCGTGGTGGTGGAGCAAATCATTCGCCCCACCGGCCTGCTCGACCCCGAAATTGACCTACGACCCAGCATCAACCAGATTGACGACCTTCTGGACGAGGTGGACAACCGCGTGAAAATGGGCGACCGGGTGCTGGTGACGACCCTCACCAAGCGCATGGCCGAGGAGTTGAGCAAGTACATGGACCGCCTCGGCATCAAGGTGGAATACGTGCACTCCGACGTGAAAACGCTGGACCGCGTGGAAATCCTGCGCAAGCTGCGCCTGGGCGAAATCGACGTGCTAATTGGCGTGAACCTGCTGCGCGAAGGCTTGGACTTGCCCGAGGTTAGCTTAGTAGCTATTCTGGATGCTGACAAGGAAGGCTTCCTGCGCGACCAGCGCAGCCTGATTCAGACCATGGGCCGCGCCGCCCGAAACGACCGCGGCAAAGTGATTATGTACGCCGACCGCATGACCGGCTCCATGCAGCGCGCCATCGACGAGACGAACCGCCGCCGCGCTACCCAGGCCGCTTACAACGAGGAACACGGCATCACGCCGCGCACGGTGCGCAAGAGCCACGCCGAAATTCTGGGCCAGACGTCGCTTTCCGACTACCGCGTGCTCGACAACCAAGCCTACGCCGGCCCCGATTCCGATGGCGCCGCCCTCGCGCTGGCTGCCGAGCCCGTGGTGGCCATGATGAACCGCACGGAGCTCGAAAAGCTTATCAAAACCACTGAAAAGCAGATGGAAGCCGCCGCCAAGGAGCTCGACTTCCTGCAAGCCGCCAAGCTGCGCGACGAGTTGGCTGCGCTCAAAAACATGCTCAAGGGCAAGCGGGACTAGCCACACAAGGCAAAGGCCCCACCCGCAAACGGCCTCGATAAGTCGTTTGCGGGTGGGGCCTTTGCTTTGTTTACTGCTTCCAAAAAGCCGCCCTATTGGTAGTCCGACTTGCTGAGCTTGCCTAACACGTAACCGGGCAAGGCGTGGGTTTTGTCGTATTCAAGCAGCATTTTATACAGCTCGCCGTTGTTGAAGCGTGAGAATTTGCCGATGGCAAGCGCGGCCGGCAGCCCTGCAAACACGATGTACCCCAGCGGAGAGATAGAGAACGTAGTCGTTACACCTGTGGAGGCATCGGTTTTGGTGCCGGTTTGCGAAGACAAGTAGCCAAGAACCGCTGCTCCACCTACCAGCCACACGGCTCCCCCCGTCTGCTTGCGCCCAAACATATGCACGGCCGCCCGGGCTTCTTTGTCGGTGGTGTAACGCTGGTTTAAGTAGTCTTTGTAGGTTTTGTAGTTGCCTTTTTTGGCGAGTTCGGGCGAAAGTAATGGCTCCGCGATGGCGGCGGGCGTTGCTGCCAGGGTGCTGGTGGGAGCCACCGGCGTGGTAGATTCTGTGGCCGGAACCGTTTGGGCCTGGGCCGACACAACGGCCGTTTTCAACAGGGCGGCAACCAGAAGACTGCGTAGAGGAAGCTTCATCAATGAAAAAGCATTATTTAGAGAAAGTAGAATACCAGCAAAGATACCCAGCAATAATGGCCTGTTGGCCGCAAAAAGCATCTTTCCTTTGATAACCTGAGCCATAACGGTGCGCAATGGTGTAAAAAACACAGCTTATTAGCTGGCCTGAAACAGCGGTATCCGGGCTCAACTGCTGCCTTGAGCGCAGGCAATTGGTGATATTTTACTGTATTTTGGTATACTTTCAACAGCCAATACCTGAAGCTGCTTCGTGCCGATTGCCAGGCAACCCCGCGAGCCGTTCCAGCATCTATCGGCCTACATCTTTTATTCTGCTTAACTCATGAAAAATCCGTTCTTCTCCTCTCTCTTAGTCGTTTCCTGCATTGCCTTGGCTTCGTGCAACGCGCAGGCACAAGAAAAAAAGTCGCGCCAAGTGGGCAATTTCGAGGCAGTCAGCTCCAGCGGCGGCATCGATGTTGTGCTGACCCAGAGCCCCACTACCTCGGTGACGGTAGAAGCCTCGTCTGAAGCCCAGGAACACTTGGTTACTGAAGTGAACAACGGCACCCTGAACATTGGCTGGGAGCGCAACTACTCCTGGCGAAACCTGCTGAGCAACAGAGGAAAAGTCGTTGTCTACGTCACTTGCCCCCGGCTCAATGGCCTGTCCATGAGCGGCGGGGCGGATGCAAAAAGCGAATCCACTTTTACCGCCGATGATTTTCGGGTTGATGCCAGCGGCGGCAGCGACATTAAGCTGAAACTAACCGCCAAAACCCTTTCCGTGCAGGCATCCGGCGGCAGCGACGTAAGCCTGGCCGGCCGCGTAGAGCGCCAGAAAGTGAATGTGAGCGGCGGCTCCGACTACGACGGGTTTGCCCTGCAAAGCAACACGGCCACCGTGAGCGCCAGCGGCGGTTCGGATGTCAACGTATCGGTCGAGGATGAAATTTCCTCCAATGCTTCCGGCGGCAGCGACATTCGGTACAAAGGCGACGCCCGGGTAGCCAAATCCAGCAGCGGCGGTAGCAGCGTGCGCCGCGTGCAATAGCCGCCTTACGGCTGCCGGTAGAGCACGCCGCCCTTCATCACCAGCTGCACGTTGCGCACGGCGCGCACGTCCTGCGTCGGGTCGCCGGCCACGGCTACCAAGTCGGCCAGCAGGCCCGGGCGAATGCTGCCCCGGTCGGCGAGGTGGAAAATCCGGGCGTTGCCGCTGGTGGCCTGCCGCAGCACTTGCAGCGGCGTAAGGCCGTAGTCCAGCACCAGCTGCTCCATTTCGCGGGCATTGTCGCCGTGGGCAAATACGCCCACATCGCCGCCCATGGCCAGGGCCACGCCGGCTTTTAGGGCCGCTTGCATGCTCAGGTGTTTTTGCTGAATGCGGGGCGGCTGGGGTTCCTTCCCCTTTTTCCAGCCCTTGTACTGCGAAGTGGCATCGCCGGCGGCCACGGTGGGGCACAGCGCCACGCCGCGCTGCTTCATCAGCCGGAATATTTCGGGCGTGCCTTCGTCGCCGTGCTCAATGGTTTCGACCCCGGCCAGGGTGGCGCGGCGCATGCCCTCGGGCGTGGAGGCGTGGGCCACCACGCCCCGCCCCGCCGAGCGGGCCGTCTGCACGATGAGGGTCAGCTCGTCCTGCGAAAAGGTGGGTTGGGCCGTGCCGTTGGGTCCCCAGCGGTAGTCGGCGTACACTTTGATGAGGTCGGCGCCCTTGCCGATTTGCTCCCGCACGGCGCGCACAATGCCGCCCACGCCGTCGGCTTCCTGGGCGCCCTGGGGCACGTCGAGGTCGGTGGCCAGTTTGGGGCCGTAGCTGCCCGTGGCCACCAGCGCCCGCGTGGCCACCAGCAGTCGGGGCCCGGGAATGATGCCCTTGTCGATGGCCTGCTTCAGCCCCACGTCGGCGTAGCCGGCACCCTCACTGCCCAAGTCGCGGGCCGTGGTGAAACCGGCCAGCAGCGTGCGCTGGGCGTGCACGGTAGCCCGCGCCACGCGCAGCGCCTGGGATTCGAGCAGCACCTGGTCGTTCCACGAAGTTTCGTTGTATGGGTGCAGCAGCAGGTGCGAGTGGCCTTCAATCAGCCCGGGCAGCAGCGTGAGGCCGGGCAGGTCGAGCGGGCGGCCGCCGGGAGGCAATGCCACTTCGGCCACCGGCCCCACCGCCGTAATTTTATCGTTTTCCACCAGCACCACCCAGCCCGGGTGCAGGTTCTGCCCGTCGAATACGGCGGCGGGCCGCAGCAGCGTAGCGCTGACGGTTGGAACTGGCCCTATGGACTGCGCATGCCCTTCCAGTACACTTGCAGCCACTATTGCTAACCACAACAAGGCGCGACCGGCCGGAACCGACCACCAACCCCTGAGCCTTTCAGCGGGCCACCGCAAGCAATTCTTTTGCATAAAAAAACAAGGCGCCCCTCCCCGAGTGCAGGAGTCGCCCGGCGAAGCTACTTGGCTAAGCGCACATGCCGCTCGCACAGCACGTTCGGCCAACTGGACTTGCGGGGGGCTGGCGAGGCTAACAGTACCCGGCTGGTGCGTAGGCTGCCCGTCGAATACTCGTTTCATCTCCCAAACCCTCGCAAACGTTGGTCGTCAATCGACCTCATGAAAAAGGCAGCCAGGGGATACCTGGCTGCCTTTTTTAACATTGCAATACAACGTGTTCTGCTACCGCATGATGGTGAGGCGCTTGTTCTCGACTTTGCCGTTGGTAATCATGCGGCAGAAATACACGCCATCCGCTAGGTTTTCTCTCGAAAGTGGCAAGTGGTAGTCTCGGCCACCTTCAACCTCGGCGTTGTATAGAGTGGCTACCAGCGCTCCAACCTGGTTGTAGAGGTAGAGTTGCGCCTTGCCGCCCTGCTGCGTGCGGAAGTGGATGGTGGCCTGCTCCGCTATGGGGTTTGGGTATACTTCGAGCAAGTTGCTCTCTGCCGATTTTGGGGCAATGGTGGCATCTGCATCCGTAACGACGAGGTTAGCCGTGGAGCCTTTGGTTGGGGCGTGGATGACAATGGAGCCTCCTCCGATAGCCGTGGAAGCGGGTGCGTTCTCATCGGCTCCGGCCTGGTTGTCATACACCACGGTCCCGCTGGCTGCTTCCCAAATTTTCATGCGAAACCTATCCGGCCCAGTGCCCTTGTTATACTGCCCATCGATGGCCGCTACCATAAACCCATAACTGCCCGTGCCGTTGATGGTACCGACACCTTTATAACTGGCGCGGTCTCCTGAAATCACCAGGCGCATGTCCGTCAGCGAGGTGCTCTTAAAGTTCAAGCTACCAGCTTGAAACTGAAATTCCGTATCCCCGTCGACTTGGACCGTGGAGCCTTTTTTGTACTTGGCGACGAAACCGAAGTTGGCCTTTCCGCCCACTTGCATATACTGCGTTGTTAGTACAACAGGCGAGGTAATCCAGCCGCCGCCGGTGACAAAGCCGCCGTTGGGGTCGTATACCACCACGTACTCATAAGGTAGCGTGGCGGTAGCCCCGCAAGCATCCGTCACTGTTAAAGACACTTTGTAGACCCCTGGGAGAGCATAAGTGTGAGTTCCAAGTAAAGTGGTGCTGGTATTCGAAACAAGGTCTGTTTTGCCGTCGTCCCAGTTCCACACAGCAGAAGCTAGGTTGGTGTCCGTCAGGGTAGCGGTTAAGGTGGCCTTGGGGGCAGCAATGCTCAAGGGGGTCAGGTCACCCTTAATGCTATTTATCACCGGTACTGCGTTGATGACAAGGTTGCCAGTGGCTGAGCCTATGAAGTTGGGGTTGTTTAAGGTGGCTGTTACGACGTAAGTGCCGGCTTCCGTCACGCCCGTAGTTGATAATAAGGCCCCGCCTTTCGAGTAAGTGTAAGCAAAAGTGCTCACGCCGGTGGCGTTTGTAGTGGCCGTAACAGCTTTATTTACGCCATTCTCTGTCTGGCATAACAAGCCATTCAGCGACACCGCAGCAGTGGCCTTGCCGATGACAAAGTTAGCCCCCACATAGCTCAGGGTGTAGTTGCTTCCTGCTGTCACCGCGCCCGTGGTTCGTGAGTTCGTGATGGCATATGTGCCGGCATCCTCGCCAGTTGCCCGTACTAATGACCCAATGAACGTTTCCCCATCCACCAAGCTACCAGTTGTCACCTTATAGGTAAGGGCCGGGTCAGCATCGCCATAGGTCTTGCTCTGGGCGTCGGCCGTGATGGTCAATTCTCTGGCCGTAATGGCAGCAGTGGTCGTCGCGCTGGTGTTGGCAGAGTAGTTGCCCGCATCGGCGTTAGTGGCTGCCGCAGAGTTGCTGATGGCCACGTCGGCCGTCACGGGTTTACCCGTGCCTACGTTCTTGTTTTGGAACAAGCCGTTGCTGGCGCTCACTTCCACCTGGTCTCCGCTCACCAATCCGCTAGTGGTAGTACCGGGTGCAATCAAGGCCGTCACCGTGGCGGTGGAGTTGCCGTCGTACACTTTGTTGTCAGCCGAGATGGTAATCTCCAATGCCTTGGCCGTGATGTTGGCCGTGGTCGTCGCCACGCCCGTCAAGCTGTAGTTCCCCGCCTGGGCACCGCCCAGCGAAGCACCGGTCAGCGTGACCGTTTTGCCGTCGGCGACATTCTTGTCGCTAAAGGTGGCCGTGCCACCTTCGAGGGTCACGGCATCGCCCGTCAGCGGCGTCACCGTGCGGGTGAGCACCTCGGCGGCGCGATTGCCGTCGTACACTTTGCTGGCGGCGGCGAAGCTGCCGGCAATGTCCCTGGCCGTGATGTTGGCCGTCGTGGTTTCCACGGACAATAAATCATAGTTAGGAGCGTCGTCGCCGGCCAGGGTGAAGCCGGTCAGCGTGACCGTTTTGCCCGTGCCCACATTCTTGGTGTCGTAGCTGGCCGTGCCACCGTCTAGGCTCACGGCATCGTTGGCAAGCGCGCCGGTCAACGAGCGGCCGGATACCGCTGCATCTGTGGTGCCGTCATATACCCTCGTTGGGGCCACAGCAAAGCTCCCCGTGATGCCCAGCCGCGAAATGGTAGCCTCGTCGGTGGCCGTCGCGTTGGCCGCCAGCGAGTAGTTGCTGGCCGCGTTGCCCCCCAAGCTCAGGTTGCTGGCTGTTACCGTGCGGGGGCCGGCGTTCGCGTTGTTGAAGCTTTGGGCGCCAACCACCAGCGTCACCGCCGTTTCCCCGTTCACCATGCCCGTTACGGTCTGGCTGCTGAGCGTGGCCGTCGTGGTGCCATCGTATACTTTGTCTGCGGCCGTGATGTGTGGCGTCAACTCTACGGCCGTGATGTCGGCCGTGGTCGCATCTACCGACGTCAGCGTGTAATTGGGAGCATCGGCCCCGCTCAGGGCAAATTGCGAGCCCGTCACGGGCTTGTTAGTGCCCGCGCTGGCAGCAGTGAACGCAGCCGCACCGTCGGTCAGCGTCACGTCGTCGGCGCTAACAGTACCGCTCAGCGAGCGGCTGGTGATGCTGGCGCTGGTGGTGCCGTCGTAGGGTTTATTGCTGGCCGTGAAGCTGCCCGTGATGGCCTTGGCCGTGATATTGGCACTGGCCGAGGCCGTGGCGTTGGCCGAGTAGTTGCCAGCGTCCGCACCGGTGATGGCGATACCGCTCACGCTTACCGGCTTGTTCTGGCCCACATTCTTGTTGTCGAAGCTGGCCGTCTCATAGCTTGTGGTTAATACGTCACCGCTCACGCGGTTATCGCTCAGGCTCACAGTGGCCGTGACGTTGCCGTCGTACCCTTTGTCTACGCCGGTTGCCGCAATTACTAAGGGGCGAGCGGTGATACTCAGCTTAGCCCCCACATAGCTCAGGTCGTAGTTCGTGCTCAGCGCCACACTGCCTTGCTCGATGGCGTAGGCACCGACAGCGTTGCCGGCCACGCGGCTCAGGCTGCCGGTGAAGGAATCCGAGTAGGCCAGGCTACCCGCCGTTACCTTGTAGGTAAGGGTGGGGTCGGCTTCGCCATAAGTCTTGCTCTGAGCGTCGGCCGTGAGCGTAATCGGACGAGCAGTGATTCGCAGGTCAGCGCCCACGTAGGAGATGGTATAATTGGTGTTGGCCAGCGTCGAACCGATGGCGTAGTCGCCCACGCTCTCGCCGCTGGTGCGGGTCAGGGCGCCGGTGAAGACATCGCCACTTACCAGCGTGCCGCTGGTCACTTGGTAAGTTAAGGCCGGGTCCGTCGTGGTGCCGTAGACCTTTGTCTGGGCGTCGGCCGTGAGCGTAATCGGACGTTGGCCGATGATAAGCTTGCTGCTATTATCTGAGGCAAGGTGGTAATTATCGTTGCCCGCGAACGACGCGAACACATCGTAGGTGCCAGCATTCACCGGGGTAGTGGGAGAATTGTCCTGCTTGTACACCACCATAGCGGCACCCAAATCCGCAGCGCCTACGCCCGTCACGATGGCACTTGCCACAGCCTGTGCCGAACCGTCGTATGTGTAGGGTCCGCCCACCTCAACAACAATAACGGGCGTGGCCTTATTAACAGTAAAGGTTTGGTCCACATCGGCCGCAACAACGTAGTTAGCGTTGCCGGCCTGTGAGGCCCGCACTTTCACGGAGCCTGCGCCCGTAATGGTAAGGGTACTGCCGCTGATAATGGCCGGGCCACTCACTACGGCAAAGCTCACGCCCAAGCCCGAAGTGGCCGTGGCGCTCAGCGTGAACGGTGCATTGCCGAAGGTTTTGTCGGCCAGCGGCGCGAAGCTGATGGCGTTCGGGGCTTGGGCGATAACTAAATTACTGCTGGCCGAGCCCGTGAAGTTGTCGTTGTGCAGGGTTGCTATCACGGCGTAGGTCCCGGCATCCTTCACATCTTCAGCCTCTACTGTGTTACCGTCTTTTGAGTATTCGTAGGTAAAGGTGCTTGCGCCTGTAGCATCTGTGGAGGCAGTGGCCGCTTTAGCCACGCCGTTGTACGTGTGGCTTAAGTTGGCCAGCGTCACTGTGGCCGTGGCCTTGCTAACTTCAAAAGTCTGGTGCTCGTTTGCGGCGGCCTCGTAATTGGCACTTTCGGCTTGCGAGGCAGTCACCGTTACAAGGCCCGCACCGGTGATGGTAAGCATGCTGCCCTCGATAGTGGCCGGACCGCTCGCCACCGCAAAACTCACATCCAGGCCCGAAGTGGCACTCGCGCTCAATGCAAATGGTGCATCGCCAAAGGTCTTGGTTCCGGGGTTGTCGAAAGCAATGCTATTCGAGGCCTTGGCGATGCTCAGCGTGCCCGTGGCGTCGCTGGCTGAGTAGTTGCCATTGTTCAAGCTAGCCAGTACCTGGTAGGAACCAGCGTTGACGGGCGCCATGGCTGAGCCGTCGTATGTTACGGTCACGGTTAAGCCCTCGGGACTAGTCGTGATAGTAGCTGTCTTGGCACTGCCGTTGTAGGTGTGCGCCAAGTTGCTCAGCGTAATGGTGGCGGCAGCTTGGTCAATCGTCATGTTGCTGACGGCTTCGGCTGCGAGGTAATTCTCCGTTTCGGCATAGAAGCCTTTTACTCCGTAAGTCCCCGCCGATACAGGCTCAACCGTGCTGTATTCGGATGCCGAGGCGGCTTTGTACGTAACAACGGGATTGCCCAATGAAGCCCCCCCTACCCCGGTCACGCTGCCAGTAATGGGCTGCGCAAAACCAGAGTAGGTATAGGGAGCGTTAAAGTTCAGCGTCACCGCCGCAGGAGCTTTGCGGATAGCCAAAGACTGCGATACCGCTGTGGCCGCGTTATAATTACCATCGGCAGCGGCGGCAGCTGTAATCGTAGCACTACCCGCTCCGGTAATGTGCACCGTGTTTCCAGTTACGGTAGCATTGCCGCTGGCCGAAAAGCTCACGGGCAAGCTGGCTGACGAAGTCGCGCTTACGGTAAAATCAGCGTCACCAAAAGTCTTAGTAGCTAATGCATCAAACGTAATACTCTGGTCTGCGCGCCCAATCGTGAGGGTTCCGCTTACTGGGGTCGCTTGATAATTATCGTTGGCGAGGGTAGCTGCAACGGTGTAAGTACCCGCCTTTATTGGAGCCGTGTTGCTTGGGCCGTAAGCTGTGTTATCGTTGGCCGTTCCGGTATAAGTAAGGTTCAAGCCACTGACAGCAGGAGTAACTGTAGCGGTAGCCCCCTGACTTGTGTTGTTGTAGATATGACTAAGGTTGCTTAGAACAATAATTGCCGGAGCCTTGGCAATTATCAGTTGCTTGGTGTTGTCCGAGGCCGGCTTGTAGTTGGTGCTACCGGCAAACGAAGCGTACACGTCGTAGGTGCCGGCTTCTACCGGACTCACTTCGTTGGTGCCTTTTTTGTACACCACCGTGGCGTTGCCCAAGGATGCACCGCCTAGGCCCGTCACCGTAGCACTGCTCACGCCCTGGGCCGAACCCGTGTAAGTATAAGGGCCGCCCACCGTCACCGACACTGTGGCATCGGCTTGGTTCACATTCAGGCTCACCTCTTTGGTAGCGGCCAAGTAGTTGGTCGTTTCGGCAGCGTTAACCCTCAAGGTCTGCGTACCGGCATCGAGAACCACTCCCAAAGTGGGCGAGTATGTTAGCGCACCAGGGGCCATGGCGCTGAGTTGGGTAGCCGTTAGCGCATTGCCATAGGTGATAGCGGCCGGCGTAGCCCAAGTGATGGTCTGCGCCGCCCGGCCAATGACGAGGGAGCCCGAAGCTGAGCCAGAATAGTTGGCATTGTTTAGGGTGGCCACAACGGCGTATGTACCGGCATTGGTCGGAGCCGTGGCCGAGCCAGCGTACGTGAAGGAAACCGTACTCAGGTTGGCTGGCGTGGTGGTAGCGGTAGCCGACTTGGCTGTACCGTCGTAGGTCGGGGTCAGGTTCGCCAAGGTGAGCGTAGCCGTGGCCTTGTCGACCCTTTGCTGTACAGTTTGAACGCTATTTTCGTATCCCGGAGCACTAGAAGAACCTGTAAAGTTCGCTACTACAGTATGGGTTCCTACTGTGAGTGAGGTGGTTTTATATATTTTACCTGTATTACTTCCTGCTGAAATTTGTATTGGCGATGTTGTAATTAGGACTCCGTCAATCGTCAAATTGAGAGTTCCAAAAACAGTGTTATTCTGACCTCCTCCTCCTCTTGTCACGCCCATTGTAAACACAACCTCTTCACCATAAACGCTTGGCGTTTTGCTGGTCACCAAGGTAGTTACCGTATTTTGTGCATCTGTAAACGCCGTCTTTATGGTCGTATTGGTTGTTTGACCAATAGATGTTACTGTGAACTTCACACCTAGGTGCCGCTCCTCAATATTATAGTCAATCTGCCACGCGCCATTCTCATCGACGTTCACGTCATATACGTGGTAATCTGGATAGTCAGGCTCCTCTTTAAATTCAACGTGCACAACCGCATCTGACGTCCAGCCAGTACCGGTGATGTGCGCAATTTCCCCAGGGGCATAGTCATCTTTATCGGAGGTGACCGTCTGGGCTGAAGCACCAAGTGCGCCGAGCACACTTAGCAGCAGGAACAGCAAGAACCCGTAGGCCTTGGAGTATCTCCTGCTCTTTGTGGAGGGTATGATTTGATTCATAAAAGGGGTGGGAATTGGTTTATGACGGGCACTCACTACCTGTTAAGTTCAATTTCAGGTAGTACTAACGCTGAGAGAAAGCCGCAATGAGCCAGAAAGATGCCTCTGATTCGCACGAACAAGAACCAAATTTAATGAGTACTTTTTCAATAAAAAAAGTAACTTTATAAAAATATTATTGCTTTTTAACTAATATTTATTGTTATAATACGAATGGTGGAGCTTATTAATTACCTATATCTCGATTCTGCACTTTAAAGGCACTTTATTCAGATTCCTTATCTACCCCGGCCTGACCCGGCTCCCCTGCTCGGTTTGTGTTCTTATGTGCAGCGACACGTCGGCGGCCGGGGGCGCTTAGCATTGGCGGCGGGAAAGGTGAAATAGCACGGGGAGTACTACTGCCAAAACCGGTTTGAATCCGGCTTTGCGGGCCGCGGCTGCAGCCGGGCAATGTGCTGGAGCAGGCAACCTTATTTCCGGGCCATACGCGCTGGCAGCGCGCAATGCGGAGCCGCACTTGCCACACACGCTTGACCTGCGCGGTTGACCCCGCAAATAACCTTGTTGGTCAGCCGATTAAGGCAGTTCAACGAAGTGTGCTTTGTTACAGGTATTTGCGAAATCTAGCTTAGGGGTGAAACCCGTATGCTTCCCGAATAGGGAAGGCCGCAGTTGCCCGTCCCTGCGTCCCGTCCCCAATACCGCCGTGGGCCGCGGCCTGCGCTACGGCCGCCCGCCGAGTGACTCGGCCCACTTTTTTGCAGGCTTATGAATCCCATCACCCCACTTACCTGCCTGCTTGTCGACGACAACGAGATGAACCGGCTGACCCTGGAACACCTCATCGAGTTAACCCCGAATTTGAAGCTGGTGGCGTCCTTCGCCAATGCCGTGGACTGCCTGGCGTTTTTCCGGCAGGGCGGACAGGTCGACATTGCGTTTCTGGACATTGAAATGCCGCTGCTCTCGGGGCTGGATTTGGTGCGCATTCTGCCCACGCCCCAGCCCGATGTCATCCTCGTCACCTCGCACCGCGACTTTGCCCTCGACGCCTTCGAGTTGCGCGTGACCGACTACGTGGTTAAGCCGGTCGAACTGCCGCGCTTTCTGCAGGCGGTGGAGCGCGTCATCAAGGCCCGACAAACCCCTGAGGCGTTGCCTGAAGCCCATACTCCCGCCAACGAGCAGCACATTTTCGTGAAAGTGAACAAGAAAATGGTGCGCGTGAAGTTTGAGGAACTGCTCTACATCGAAGCGTTATCCGACTACTCGGTGCTGGTGCTCGACAAGCAGAAGCTGATTGTTTACAACACGCTCAAGAGCCTGGAAGAGCGGCTGCCCAGCTCGTCTTTCGCGCGGGTGCACCGCTCCTACATCGTCAACACCCGGCGCATCGACGTTATCGAAGACCACATGCTCGTCTTCGGCAAGCACGAAGTGCCCGTTAGCAAATCGTATCAGGAAGGGTTTTACCGCCAGCTGCGCCGCGCGTAAGCCCGCCGCCAGCGCCAATCTCCTCCGCCCTATTCTGCTGGTATTTCGGCAGGCAAAGCGGCCAGCGCGCGGCTCACCGAAGCCACCAGCTGCGTTACCAGCAAGGCCCGGTCGGCGGTGGCGTGCGCCGAGGATTGGTTGGTGCTTGGCACTTTTTCCAACACACTCACCACGTGCGACACCCCCGGCACGCCCAGCGCGGCCAGGTTGGGCTTGATGTGGTGCGTGAGCTCGGCCACCCGGCTCCACTGCCCGGCGGCGGCGGCCTCCTGCAGCTGCACCAGGCTGGTGGGCGTGTTGCTGAGAAACGAGCGAATGATTTTGGTCACAAACGCTTCCCGGCCGTGGGCCATGGCGCGCAGCTTGGTCAGGTCGTACGGCAGGGCCGTGCGGGGCAGCCCGCGCAAGGTGTCCAGCTTGTGGTAGAGGTCATGTTCGTCGAAGGGCTTGGCCAAGCAGTCGTTCATGCCGGCTGCGCGGTACCGCTCGTTGTCTTCCCGGAACGCGTTGGCGGTGAGCGCCAGAATGGGCACGTGGGCCTTCACGGGGTCAGCCAGCTGGCGCACGGCCCGGGTCACCTCCACCCCGTTGAGGCCGGGCATCTGAATGTCCATCAGCACCACGTCGTAGGTGTGGTCGGTGAGCAGCTGCAGGCCCTGTACGCCGTCCACGGCTTCTTCCAGAATCACGCCCCATTCCTCCAGCATAAAGCGGGCAACTTCGCGGTTAATTTCGTTGTCTTCGACCAGCAGCACCCGCAGGCCGGCCAGGGCACCCGTATTAAATTCTCCCACGGTATCGGGGGCCACTACGGGCGCTTCGGCTTTTGGTAAGGTGAGGGTGAAGGCAAACGTGCTGCCCTGGCCGGGGGCGCTGCGCAGGGTGAGGGTGCCGCCCAGCTGCTCCACCAGCGCCCGGCTGATGCTCAGGCCCAGGCCCGTGCCGCCAAACTGCCGCGACGTGTCGGCGTAGGCCTGGGTGAAGCCTTCGAAAATGCTGGCGTGCTTGTCCGGCGCGATGCCAATGCCCGTGTCCGTCACACTGAACTCCACGGTGAGGTGCGTGCTGGTTTCCGCCAGCTGGCGGCCCACCACCGTGATGCTGCCACGGGCCGTGAACTTGATAGCATTGGCCACCAAGTTGATAAGAATCTGGTTCAGCCGGTACGGGTCGCTCACCACCCAGGGGTAGGTACAGCTTTCGCGCAGCATGGTGCCGCCAAATTCCAGGCCTTTTTCCTGGGCTTGCAGCACCAGGGGCTGCACCGCCTGGCCCATCGAATCGCAGAGGTTGAAGCCCACCTGCTCAAATTCGAGCTTGCCCGAGGTAATTTTGGCCATGTCCAGCACATCGTTAATAACGCTGAGCAGGTGCTGGCCCGACGTGCGAATCATGCGCAGAAATTCGTGCTGCCGAGGCTCCAGCGCGGTTTTGCCCAGCTGGCTGGCCATGCCCAGAATGCCGTTTAGGGGCGTGCGGATTTCGTGGCTCATGTTGGCCAGGAAATTCTCCTTGGCCAGCGCCGCCGATTCGGCGGCTTCTTTGGCGCGTTTCATTTCCCGCTCGGCGGCGATGCGCTCGGTGATGTCGTGCGAGTGCGAAATTACGTAAGGTTCTTGGCCCGGCTCGTTCACCAAGAAGTTGCGATACAGCAGGTAGCGCTGCTCGGTGCTGCCGCGAGGGCACACGCGCTGCACGCCGGAAGCCTCATGGTTCGCCGTGATTAGGGCCAGGTAATCGGCAAAGGCGGCGCGGTCGCCGGCGGTCATCACATCCGAGACGTTGCTGCCCACAATTTCGTCAATGGGCGTGTTCAGCAGCTCACTCAGGGCGGGGTTTGCCGTGAGCACCGTGCCATCGAGCGCGTGAGCGCAGATAAAGGCCTGCGCGTAGTTCATCAGGTCGCGGTACTGTTTTTCGCTCTGCTCCAGGGTCTGCTGCGCACGGCGAAAGGCGGTGATGTCGGTGCTCACGCCCAGCACGTGCACGCGGCCGTCGGAGCGCGGCAGGGGCCGCTTCACGGTCTGGAAAATGTGCTTCGACCCGTCGAGGAGGGTGAGAGATTCTTCGGCCTGCAATTCCTGCCCGCTGCGGATAACCAGTTGGTCATTGGCAATAAATTGCGCCACTTCTGCCGCCTCCACGCTGCCGGGCGCCAGCGCCTCACCGGTCAGGTGCCGCGACGCCTCGCGGATGGCCTGCATGGCGTGGTTTTCAAACACAATTTGGTGCGCTTCGTCCCGCACGTAAATCACGCTCGGGCTGGCATCCAAAATGCTTTGGGTGAAATCCTGCTGCTCGCGCAGCTCCCGGCGCGTCATTTCCTGTGCCGTAATGTCAAGGCCGTAGCCAATAACCAACCGGATACTATCGCCGGCTTCGGGCACGGGTTGTAGGCGGCGCATCACGTAGCGGAGCTGTTCGGCATGGCCCAAGGTCTCCACCCACTCGTGGCGCTGGCGGTTGGTAAGCACCGTTTTCATGTGCTGCTGCCGCTGCTGGGCCACCACGCCCGGGAGGCCCCGGCGGGTATTATATTCCTCGTTGGTGCGCCCCAGCATCCACTGCCGCAAGGCAGCATCGGGCACGGCTGCCGGGTTCACAAACTGGTAGCGATAGTGCTGGTCCACCACGAATACCTCGGCGGGCAGCTCGTTGAGAATGGTTTCGTAGAAACGCTCCTGTTCCTGCAACTGCTGCTCGGCCTGCACGCGCATGGTGGTTTCGCCCAGATACAGGTTCACGTAGCCTTCGGCGGCAAATGGCACCACGTGCACGCTGAACCACCGCTGGCCCAAGCTGCCTTCTAGTTGAGACCCGTCGCCTTGCGTTAGGGCCTGCGCGGCCAGCGCCCGTAGCGTCTGCTGCCCCTGCACGCGCTCGGCACGGGTGAGGCTCAGGCCCAGCTTGTGGGCGGCTACGTTGGCGTAAAGCAGGCGGCCCGAAGCGGCCAAACGCACCACCGGATTGGGGTTTTGCTGCGGAATCCGAGCAATGGATTCTATCTGGGCCAGCAGCTGGTGCCGCTCCGTTACTTCGTTCCAACACAACAGACGGCGGCCCGTTTTCTCAGCTTCAGCGGCCTCGGGCATTTCGCTGCAGATTAGAACCCGGCCGTTATGCAGGGTTTGGACTTGGGCGGAGCCGCGGGGCTCGCTGGCCAGCACCCGGGGTTGCGCATGTGCCAGCAGCGTCTCCATCGGCTGGCCTAGCCAAATGGCCGGCGCATCGGGCAAGTCAAAGAGCGTGAAAAAGCGCTGATTGAGTACTTCTATGCGGCCAGTGGCGCCGACCAGGGCAATGCCCTCAGGCAGCATGTCGAGGAGCAGGCTTACCGGGTGGGCCGGGGTTTCAGCGGCCCCGGTGGCCTGCACCACGGCTTGGAACAACTCAGCGGCGCGCTGTTGGGCTTGGGCCAGGTCGGCGGGGGTGGCGGAAGACGGAAGCTGCGGCGAGGGAGTAGACATAATGGGAGGCATCTGCAATATCCGGCCAGATGCAGCTGCCATTCCCCGGCCTTCGCCCAATGATTAGTTATTCCGTCTGAATTGCGGGATTTTCCAGGTGAAACCCACATTTCAGCGGGCAAAAACCCCGATAATCCCTGCCAGCAGTATCTGGCGGCCATTCCAATGGCAAATCCGCCTATTCACCGGCGTATTGCCGTGCTTGGGCCGAAGCCGCGCTGCCTGAGTAAGGTGCAAAACTACATTTGTATCGTTCAAACAAAACGCCAAAACAACCAGCACCATGCGCTCAATCATTACGCTCGCCGCCGCTTCGCTTTTCACTTGCCTGTCGTTCTTCAACACTCCCGCCAAAGCGCAGACGTTTGCCAGCATCAAGCCGCTAAAGACTGCTTATTCGGATACCGACAAGCCCGCGCCTGCTGCGGCCAAGGCGACTCAGAAAATGGTGCTGGTGGGCAAAATCACCAATACAGCCGGCGTATTGCCCGGCGCCGTGGTTATTATCACTGCTACCAAACAGATGGCCGTGACCAACGCCGACGGCGAATTCCAGTTTGTGATTCCCGCCAACTCCGGCCCGCTGCAAGCCCGCGTAACCTACGCCGGCTACGCCGATGAGCGCATGACCCTGAACGCCGCCGCGGCCCAATCCACGGTCAACTTGGCCAACGCTACGGTGATTGTAGTGGCCCGCAAGCAGCAGCTTAAAGTATACCTGAAACACGCCCGCAAGGAAATCAAGCACACCCTCAAGCAGGTACACCGCCACACCGCGTAAGCCACCAACGGGCTTCCGCGCCTTTTTGAGCACTTGGTGCGTCCCATAAGAAAAGCCCTGGCCTTCGGTCAGGGCTTTTCTTATGGGCAGTATTGCGGGATGCGCGAGCGGCCAAAGCGCCCCGCTGCCGGCTGTTGGCCTACCAGTTGGTGCGCCGCAGCTGCTCCGGCTGCACCACCCGGATAAACTTGTTGGTGAGCTCAATGAGGCCGTCGTGCCGGAATTCGCTCAGCGTGCGGCTGAGCGACTCGGGCGCCGTGCCAATGAGGGCGGCCATGTCGTCGCGCGAGAGGTGGATGAGCGGGTCGGCGGGGTCGAGGTGGCGCTGCTGCTCGTGCAGGCGCAGCAGGGTGTCGGCCACGCGCTTGCGCAGCGAATTGTAGGCCATATCCAGCAGCAAATTTTCCTGCTCGCGCACGCGGCCGGCCAGCAGGCGCACAAATTGCTGGCTCACATCGGGGTTGCGGTGCAGCAGCTGGGTGAAGTCGTCGGCGGGCACGTAGAGCAGCACGCTGTCTTCTACGGCCACGGCCGAGTCGTGGTGCTCGGTGCCTTCCAGCAGAGCTTTGTAGCCGAAAAAGTCGCCGGCTTGGTGGAGGCCGGTAATCAATTCCTTGCCGGTGGCGGTGGCTTTGCTGGTTTTCACCCGGCCGGCCTGCACAAAGTAGAGGCGCGTGGCCTCGTCGCCTTCGGCGTAAATAATCTGCTTGCGGGGCACAGCGTGGGGCTTGCGGTCGATGGAGAGACTGGCCAGATTGTCCATCTTCTGGGCATCGTGCAGAAACTCGTGGAGGCCGCCGGCCTGCAGGTCGTAGTCGGACTTAAGGTTTTGGAACCGGGCCAGGCGGCTGGCAATGGCACTGAGCAGTTCGCTGCTGTCGAAGGGTTTGGTAAGGTAATCGTCGGCCCCGAGCTCCATGCCGCGGCGCAGGTCGGTGCGCTCGGTTTTGGCGGTAAGAAAGATGAATGGCACCCCGGCCAGGTGCGGGTTCTGGTTGAAAATGTGCAGCACGCCGTAGCCGTCGAGCACGGGCATCATGATGTCGCACACCACCAAATCGGGTTTGGTTTCCAGCGCTTTTTCGACGCCCACTTTGCCGTTGTGGGCCGTAATAACCGCGTAGCCCGTCATTTCAAGAATTTCGGCCGTGTTTTCCCGGATGAAATCGTTGTCCTCAATCAGCAGAATGGTTTTCATAGGGAATGGTTAGGGTGACGGTGGTGCCCACGTCGAGGGTGCTTTGCAAGGCAATGGTGCCGTTCATCAGCTCCAAGTACTTGCCGATGATGTAGAGGCCCAGGCCGGTACCGGGCACGTTGGTGACGTTGCGGGCCCGGAAAAACCGTTCGAACAAGTGTTCCTGGTCTTCCTGCGAGATGCCCACGCCCTGGTCCTCCACGGCTAGGTGGAGCTGGCCATCGAGGCAGGTGGCGCGCACGCGCACCACCGAGTTTTCGCCCGAATACTTGATGGCGTTGGACAGCAGGTTGACCAGGATTTTGCGCAGCAGCGACGCGTCGAGCCACACGGCAGCCGGGCACTGCACGTCTTGCGCAATGCCTTGGCCGGGTTTAAGCAGGCCTTGCACATCAGCCACAGTGTCGTCCAGCAGTTCGGGAATGCTGGTAAGTGCCGGGTGCGCCAGCACCTTGCCCTCCTCGATGCGGCCCACCGACAGAAATTCCTCCAGGATGTCGTTCAGGTGGTTCACCGACTGCTTGATGCGGTCGAGGTGGACCAAGCGCTTGGGCTGCTGCTCGGTGGCCGGGTATTTCTCGATGAGCGACGCCGAGGTGAGTACGGCCGTGAGCGGCGTGCGGAACTCGTGCGAGGCCATGCTCACGAAGCGCGACTTCAACTCGCCCAGTTCCTGCTCGGCGGCCAGGGCTTTGGCCAGTTCGTCTTTGCGCTGCTCCAGCTGCTCCAAGGTGCTGAGCAGAGCGTGGGTGCGGTCGGCCACTTTTTGCTCCAGCTCGGCGTTGAGGCGCTCCACGCGCTGGCGCTCCGAAATCAGGGCCTGTTGGGCGTTTTTCTTGTAGGTAATATCCAGAATGTAGGACACGACGAACAGCTCCTCGTCGATGTAGAAGTAGCTCAAACTCACTTCGACGGGGAACACGGAGCCGTCTTTGCGACGAGCTTCCAGGTCACCGTTGTGGGCGCCCATGGCCCGCACCGACGGCGCCTCATTGAAGCTGGCGCGCAACGAATCGTGCCGGCGGCCGGCCGCATTGGGCACCAGCGCTTCGATAAACTGCTCCATAAGTTCGCCCTCGGCGTAGCCAAACTGCTGGTGGGCCATCTGGTTGGCCGAGAGGATGGCGCCGGCGCGGTTGCACACCACAATGCCGATGGTGGCGTTGGCAAACACGGCTTCGAAACGGCGCACGCTCTGGGCTAGCTCGCGCTCGGCCTGGTGCAGTCGGCTTTGCTCGGTGATGCGCACGAGGAAATAAGGCGCGTTGGCCGCCTCAAAATACGTGAGCTCGATGCGGGCTTGAATGGAGCCCTCAGGCCGGCTGATTTCGGTTTCGGCCTCCTGGCGGCCGGTGCGGCGGGCTTGCTCGCACAACGCCGCCCAGTCGGAGGGCGAGTAGGCTGGCGTGCGCAGCAGCCGCTTGGGCTCGGCCAGGAACTCCGCCGCCGAGCTATAGCCAAGCAGGGCAACGCCCGCCGGGTTGACCTGCGTGAACCAGCCCTGGGCCGCATCAAACACCCCCACGAACTCGGAAGCGTTGGTGATGAGAATATCAGTTAAAGCAAGCGCAAACGGGGTATCGGGCATAATCAAAACAAACAAAATTCCGGAATCCCGGTAGTCTACAACGGTTGCGCTTAGCCGGCGCGGCCACGGGTGCTGGGGGCCGCCGTTCCGCGATGTACTGATTGAGCGAAGCGGATTAAAGGTCGCCAGAAATCCCTTGGCACACCTCTTGACAAAGGTCAAGCGCCTACTTGAGAAGCCTCATAGATGAGCCCGGGCGCCGGCCGGTAATTTTACGACAAGAATATAACTTCTTCGCTGATGTCCCTTTCTTCACCCCTGCCCGTGCTGCCCTTCGACGCGGCCGTGCTGCTGGTGCTGCTGCCGTTGGTGCCCGCCGGCGAAGTACCGCCAGGCACGCAAAGCAACGCGTCGATTCGCGCCCTGCAAGGGCGCCTAGGGCCGGCTATTCGGGTACTGAAAATAGACGAAGCCAGCCACCCTGCCGTGGTGCAGAGCTTTGGCACGCCCCAGCTGCCGGCCTGTGTGCTGGTGCGCCACGGCGTGGAACTGTGGCGCCAGCACGGCCTGCCCGAAGATGAAGTGAGCCTGAGCAACCTGCTGCAGGCCGCTCAAACCCAGTAGGGCCAGGCACGCGGGCAATCGCAGCGCGGCGCCCACCCGCAACACCGCGGCGGCGCCATTCCGCGGCCGCTCGCTCATGCGGCCGCAAGAGAAAGAAATTACAGAATGGAGAGCCGGCTGGGATTCAGGCGCGCCTCGAATACCTGCGCAATGCTGCGGGCCCGCAGCTTGGCCGTTTCCGCTACCGGGCCGGCAAACAGCTGGTCCACCGTGAGAAAAAACAGCGCCAGCCAGCGCTCAAAATGCTCCCCGGCAATGGGCAGCGGAATGTGCTTGAGAAAGGGCCGGCCCTGGTACCGGCTGGTGTGCAGCAGCAAACCGCTCCAAAAATCGTACATCTTGGGCAAGTGGGCCGGCCAATCGACGTGGGCAAACCCGTTGAAAACGGGCGCCAGTAGCGGGTCGGCATTCACCTTGTCGTAAAAGGCATCCACCAGCGTTTTCACGTCGGCTTCGGTCTGAATATCCGGGCGGGACTCGGGCATGTTTTTAGCGAAAAGGAAAGGAGCTGAAGACCCCTAGAACCGCCGCTTCTGCGAATTGGTGCAGGCGGAGGGGGAACACTGGGAAGCCGCGAAAGTAACCCGTGCAGCCTCGTCGCCTGCTTCGGCTGTGCTTCGCAGGACGTGCCATTAAATTATCAGTCAACTTTCAATCAGTAGCGCGAACTCAGACAAAAATTATTTAATTGCGTACAATTAAAACTTGCGCTATCTAGTTTGGTTTAGCCTTCCGAAACCCATGAACACGCCTCCCGCTTCCGTGAACCCCGTGCAGCAACTGGAAAACCAGCTGTGCTTCCCGCTCTACGCCGCGTCGCGCATGCTAACCAAAGCGTACCAGCCCTACCTGCAGGAACTGGACCTGACGTATCCGCAATACTTGGTGCTGCTGCTGCTGTGGGAACACGACGAGCTGACGGTGAAAGCTTTGGGCGAACAATTGCTGCTGGACTCGGGCACGCTTACGCCCCTGCTTAAGCGCATGGAGCAGAAGTATTGGCTCAGCCGCCGCCGCGACCCGGCCGATGAACGCATGGTGCTCATCCGGCTGCTGCCGGCCGGGCGCGCCCTGCAGGCCCAGGCCTGCCACATTCCCGCCCAGCTGCTGGAAAAGCTCACCCTCACCCCTACCGAATTCGAAGCGTTGCGCCGCCAGCTGCAGCACATTCTAACCCAGTTGGCTTAATTCAATCACCTATTTTTTCATTCCAACCCCTTTTTTTCCTCTGATGAAAATCGAAAAAATCTTCACTGCTCAAGCCCTGGCCACCGGCGGCCGCGACGGCTCCATCACCACCACCAACGACGTGCTGAACCTCAGCCTCAGCACGCCCAAAGAAATGGGCGGCCCCGGCAAAGCCGGCGCCACCAACCCCGAGCAATTGTTTGCGGCCGGCTACGCGGCCTGCTTCGAAGGCGCCCTGGGGGTGGCCGCGCGCCAGGCTGGCGTGAAGCTGAACAACGTGACCGTGGAAGCCCTCATTGGCTTTGGCAAAGCCGAAGACGGCGGCTTCGGCATCTCGGCCGACTTGCACGTGAACCTGCCCGGTGTGGCCCAGGCGCAAGCCGACGAATTGGTGGCGGCGGCCCACGGCATTTGCCCCTATTCGCGCGCCACCAAAGGCAACATCGAAGTGAACCTCACGGCCACCACCAACGCGTAGCGCCGCATCTGCCTGCCTCAGCCGCTAGCTATTCGCCTCTTTCTGAGCTATGAAAACCCAAACCATCACCTTAGCCAGCCGCCCCAAGGGCGTGCCCACGGCCGAAAACTTCACGTTTGAAACCCGCAAACTGCCCCCGCTGGCGGCCGGCCAGGTGCTGCTGAAAACGCTGTACATATCGGTGGACCCCTACATGCGCGGGCGCATGAACGAGGGCAAATCCTACGTGCCGCCGTTTGAGTTGGGCCAGCCCATCGCCGGCGGTGCAGTGGCCGAGGTGATTGAAAGCCAAAGCGAGGCCTTGCCGGTGGGCAGCCTGGTAGTGGGAAGTTTGCCGTGGCAGGAGTTCAGCGTGGCCGATGGCCAGGGGCTGAGCCGCGTGCCGGCGGGTCCTGCGCCGGTAAGCTATTACCTGGGCTTGCTGGGCATGCCGGGCCTCACGGCCTACTTCGGCCTGCTCGACATTTGCCAGCCCAAAGCGGGTGAAACCGTGGTGGTGTCCGGCGCGGCCGGGGCCGTGGGCATGGTGGTGGGCCAGCTGGCCAAAATCCAGGGCGCCCGCGTCATCGGCACGGCCGGTTCCGATGAGAAAGTAGCCTACCTGAAGTCGCTGGGTTTCGACGAGGCCATCAATTACAAAACGGCCGACCTGCCGGCCGCGCTGGCCGCCGCCGCCCCCAACGGCATCGACTGCTACTTCGATAATGTGGGCGGCGCCATCACCGACGCCGTGTACAACCGCCTGAATAACCACGCCCGCATTGCCCTCTGTGGCCAGATTTCGAGCTACAACGCCACCGAAGCCCCAGTAGGGCCGCGCCCCGAGGGCAAGCTGCTGACTACCAGCGCCCGCCTGCAGGGCTTCATCGTGAGCAACTACCACCAGCGCTTCCCCGAAGGCGTGCAGCAGCTCAGCGAGTGGTACGCCCAGGGCAAGCTCCGCTATGAGGAAACCATCACCGAAGGCTTCGAGCAGATTCCGGCCGCGTTCCTGGGATTATTTCAGGGCGAAAACACCGGCAAAGCCATTGTGAAGGTGGCCTAAGGCCGCCCGCGGGCAGCCGGCTCCGGCCTTTCATTTTTTACTTTAAACGACGATACCGATGAAGATTCTAATGGTGCTCACTTCGCACGACGAGCTGGGCAATACGGGCCACAAAACCGGCTTTTGGCTGGAGGAATTTGCCGCGCCTTACTACGTTTTCAAAGACGCGGGCGCGGCCCTCACGTTGGCTTCGCCTAAAGGCGGCCAGCCACCCCTCGACCCCAAAAGCGACGACCCCAGCGCCCAAACGGAAGCCACGAAACGCTTCAAGCAAGACCCGGACGCCCAGCAAGCCCTCGCCACAACCGTGCAGCTGAGCACCGTAACTGCGGCGGACTACGATGCTGTGTTTTACCCCGGCGGCCACGGCCCACTCTGGGACTTGGCCGAGGACCAGCAGTCTATTGCGCTGATTGAAACGATGTATGCCGCCGGCAAGCCTGTGGCCGTGGTGTGCCACGCGCCCGGCGTGCTGCGCCACACCAAAGCCGCCGACGGCACCCCGCTGGTGCAGAATAAGCCCGTGACCGGTTTCGCCAACACCGAAGAGGAAGCCGTACAGCTGACCAACGTGGTGCCCTTTCTGGTGGAAGACATGCTGAAAAGCAACGGCGGCCAGTACTCCAAAGGCGCCGACTGGGCACCCTACGTGGTTACCGCCGGCCACCTCATCACCGGCCAAAACCCGGCTTCCTCCGAGCCCGCCGCCCAAGAACTGCTGAAGCAGCTGGCGAAGTAATTTCCTGGTTTCATTGGCTGGCGGCCCTGGTTACTCCCGAAGCAGGAGTGGCCGGGGCCGCTTTTTACTGGTGGTTTCTGCTGGTCGGTGCCCAAATCCCTCGTTCCAGCGTTGCCGGCAATCAAGCTAGCAACTGGCCATGCTTCGCCACGCGAATGGCCCTTGAGCGAGACCAACCAGCAGCACAATAACGACTAAAAACCAGAAGCATGAGGGCCGAAAACCGACCAGGTTTTCGGCCCTTTTGTGTGTCATCAGCATTGGCCAGAGGAATCTGCAATTTGACCAAAATCATAGATAAGCTTGATGATAGTCAATGACTAACGACTGGATTCGGGTGCAATTTTGTGGCGCAGTATGATTCATTTGACGGGGCCGAGCGCAGTGGCATTTTAAGTAAGTTTTCGGCTGGGCCGGCGCCCGGCGGTGGCCGAAATCCCACCGCCGGGCGCCGGTCTTTTTCCGAGTTACATCCCACCACGCCATGACTGCTTATCCTGCTTCTTTTCACAACACCCCGTCGGCAGAAACACTGGCCGCACCAAACAGCGCCCTGGACGCCAGCATCACGGCAGCCGTGGAGTTGCTGCTCATGAAAAAGGGAGTTTGCACCCGCTTGCTGGAGGTGAAGTGCCGCGAGGGAATTGTGGAGCTGGTGGGTTTCACGCACAGCTTGCTGTCGCGGGAGCGGGCCGCGTACATGGCCAAAACGGTGCACGGCGTACGCGGCGTTATCAATAAAATCAGCATCCGCACGCTGGAAATACCCGATGCGGAACTGCAGAACCGGGCCGAGCAAGCCCTGCTGCAAGACCCCGTGGCCCGTTACTACAAAGTGAGCTGCCACGGCCGCAGCGGCGAACTCACCGTGGCGGGCAGTCTGCCCTCGGAAGCCGCCCGCCAAGCGGTGCTGCGGGTACTCAAAGGGGTGTCGGGCGTGCGCCAAATTAACAACCGGCTGCGGGTGCAGGACGGCGAAACCAGGCCTTCGGACGAAGAAATCACGGCCCGCATCCAAGAATTTCTGGTTTGGGGAAATGGCGTGAAATGTCCCTTAATCCATGCCCGTACGGTGCGGGGCGTAGTGCAACTCACGGGCACGCTGGGCACCGCTGCCGAGCGCGACCAGATAGTGGCGGCCGCCTACCTGGCGGGCGCTGCCTGCGTCGATGCCCGCAATCTGGTGGTGGCGTACTGGGCTATTGACCAGACGCAACAACGCGAACGAATCAGGGCCAAACTGGACAAGCAGCTAGCCAAGACCTCGCATTAACTATTGTAAAACAATGGGTTAATACTCAATACTTCGGCTGCTCGGCACCAGTATCTATCTCGTTTTATCAAAAATATACTACTATGAATCGGTCCACCAAAAGCGCTTCCCCGTCGTTTTATAAGCGTCCCTATCACGGCGAAACACCGCCTTCCCGTTTTGCCGCGCGCAGCAGCCCCAGGCTGGGCCGCGACCGTAACCGCCCGTTGCCGGAGGAGCCGAGCCACCTGCTCGACGATACCTTGACCGAGGCCGAGGGGCTGGCCCGCAACCCTAGCTTGATGAGTATTTACGCGGGTTCGTTTTAAGCGCCGCCGCTGAAACGTGGCCGTCGCTGAACCCGTCTTGCTCCGTTATTCGGTAGCCGGGGCGGCTTGGTGCTCGGTTTCCTCGGCTAGTTCGGCCGATATTTTCCGGCCGTGGCGTCGGTCCAGCCAGTTCATCACGGGCGTGGCCAGCACGCCGTGCAGCACAATGGAAACCAGGATGGTGAACCCCAGCATGGCCCACAGCAGCCGGGCCTGCGGAAAATTGGCCTTCTCCAGCGCAAACGCAATGTAGAAGATGGAGCCAATGCCCCGAATACCGAAAAAGGAGATAACCACGCGCTCGGCCACGGTAACCCGCTTGGACCCGGCCAGCGTGAGCATGCCGCCCAAAGGCCGCAGCACCAGCAGCAACAGCAGCCCCCCCGCCACGGCCTGCCAGGTGAGCGGCGCCAGCAGCCCCCCCGCAATGGCTCCGCCGAAGAGAATGAGAATAATCACAATCAGCAGGCGCTCCATCTGGTCGGTGAAGGCGTGCATTTGCCGGTGGTATTCGTGCTTGCGCTCGCGGCTGCGCAGCGTGACGGCGGCCACAAACACCGCCAGAAAGCCGTAGCCTTGCAGCAGCTCCGTCACGCCGTAGCTGGTGAGCGTGACGGCCAGCGCCACAAAGCCGTAGGCACTAGCCTTGACGCTGATGCGCTTGGGCAGGTTGAAAATGAGGTAGGCCAGCAGCCGGCCCGACAGCCAGCCCAGCGCCACGCCCGCCGCCACGCGGTAGAGCACATCCATCCACAGCCAGTGCAGCAGGCGGTCAGTCATCGGCAGGGCATCGGGCAGCAAGGCCAGCGCCAGCCACACAAACGGAAAGGCCAAGCCGTCGTTCAGGCCGGCTTCGCCGGTGAGGGCAAAGCGTACGTTGTCTTCGCGGCCTTCGCCGGGGTCGCCCACCTGCACGTCGCCGGCCAGCACGGGGTCGGTGGGCGCCATGGCGGCCGCCAGCAGCACCGCCGAGGGCAGGGCCAGGCCCATCAGCGTCCAGCCGGCCAGCGTGAGGCCGGCAATGGTGAAGACCATCAGGAGCAGCACCAGCCGCAGGGGCGTGCGCCACGCACGCAGCGAAAACGGCCGGTCGATTTTTAATCCGGTGCCCGTCAGGGCCACAATCACGCAGAGCTCGGACAAATGCGTCGCAATTTTGGGGTGCTCGAAAGGGTCGGCGGACGGCAGCCCAATCGGCAGCGAGAACACGCCCAGGCCCAGCAAAATGTAGAAAATAGGGTACGAAAGCGGGTACTTTTCGAGCAGCGACGGCAGCCAGGCCACGCCCAGAATGGCCACGCCCAGCAACACCAGAGCAACGTTGTAGAATGACATAGAAACGAATGTTAGCGCCAGGCAAAACCACCCGCGTGGCGGGCTACAGAACTGGTTACCCCACGGGTTTAATACGGTGACTCGGCAGTAAACAGCAAAATCCCAGACCAAAAGCCTGGGATTTTGTATTCAATTACGTACTTAATAAAGCCGGTTTTAGTGCAGCGGGCGGCGTTTTACGAGGCCGCCCTTGGTTTCGCGCACGCTGTGCATCACGACGAAGGCCTGCGGGTCGATTTGGTCGATTTCTTCCTTCAGGCGCGTGACTTCCAGACGGGTGGTTACCGTGAAAATGATGTCGATGGCCTCGCGGGCGTGGCCGTGCGAGCCAAAGCCCCGGCGGCCGGCGTAAATGGTGGCGCCGCGCCCGAGCTTTTCGGTGAGCATGGTGCGGATGGCTTCGCTCTGGGCCGAGATAATGGTGACGCCGGTGTACTCCTCGATGCCTTCGATGATAAAATCAATCGTTTTGGCGGCCGAGAGGTAGGCCAGGATGGAATACAGCGCGGTTTCGACGGAGAGCAGGATTGCCGCCGCGCCGAAAATCACTAGGTTGATGAGCAGAATAACGTCGCCAACCGAGAGGGCCGTTTTTTTGCTCAGGTACAAAGCCAGCACTTCGGTGCCATCCAGCACGGCCCCGCCGCGCACGGTGAGCCCGATGCCAGCGCCGAGGAAAAACCCGCCAAACACGGCAATCAGCAGCTTGTCATTGGTCAGGGTTGGGAAGGAAATGACGAGCAGCGCCCCGGCCAGCGCCACAATGGCCACCAGCGTTTTCAGGGCAAAGGTGCGGCCCAGCTGGTAGTAGCCCATCACGATAAAGGGCAGGTTGAGCAGCACAATCAGCACCGAGACCGAAACCCCGGAAAGCTGGTTGCCCAGCAGCGAAATGCCGGTTACGCCCCCGTCGATGAAGCCGTTAGGCAGCAGAAATCCTTTTAGGCCCAACGCGGCCGAGAGCACGCCCATGGCCATGAAAGCAAACTGCACAAAGTAGCGACGCAGCGGCAGGCCCGTGGCCGGCCCCAAGGCCCCTGGCAAAGTCGTTGCGTTCTGGCCGGGCGGGGGCCCGGGCGCGTTCGCTTGGAGGGAATGTTCCATGGATTGGGAGGTAATAAATGAGGGAAGCAACATACTTACTAATAGGATACAGAGGGCCGGTTGGCCGGCGGCGGCTCACGCAGTAGCAGCCCCAGCCGGGTGGCCCCTTAGAAAAAATACGCCCAAGCAGCTGGCTCCGCGCACCCGAAAGCAGCGGCCACCAGAGTCGGACGGCACCAACAAGCAGTTGAGACTAAGGCGCGTTCGGGGAAAGCACCGGCCGCAGCAGCCGCGCCCGAATGCCCGCTGGCAGCGCCCGGGGCCGCGCCACGGGCAACAGGCCCGCCGTGAGCACCGCGGCCGCCCGGTGGAAGGCCAGGGCTGCTCCCAAATACGCGGGCCCCGCGGGCACCAGCGGCGGCAAGCCTGGGTCCTGAGCCTCTACCGCAACCAGCGCCTGGCCTTGCAACTGACTCAGCAGCAGCGCAGCGGGCGAGGGCGTGTGGTCGGCGGCCCGCACCGTACTGAATTCCCCTGCCGCCGCGGCCGCTACGGGCCGTGGCCCGGCCAATGCGCCCATCCACAGCACCAGCAGGGCAGTGAATCGGAGGAGAAAGGCGGCAGGGAACAAGTTCGGCACAGTAGCAAATCGGGGGCCGGCGCACAAGACGCGGCTTGGTACTCAACGGGCGGTTGGTAAATTTAGTTAAAACCAAGTGGGCCGAACGGCAAGCGTTGCGCGGCGGTTGCCGCGGGTGCCGGCACGGGCCAGGTAGGTCAAGCCGGCTCGGTGCGGGGTCCGGTTCGGTAAGGCTCGGCTTAACTATTCATTACTTTTGACGAGGACAGGTTACGAATATCATCTGGTGAAGCGCTTCTTTTTCTTCTTCTGCGGGCTGCTATTTAGTATGCTGCCCGCCCATGCCTTTTCCAACGCCGAAGCGGCCGACAGCTTGCTTACGGTGCTGAACGAGGCGCTGGCCCAAAAAAAGCACTACGACGGGCAGCGCCTGAATCGCATTGCCGTGCTGACGGCGGATTTTGCTTCCTCGGAAGTAAACAACAACACGAAGTTTGACCTGGGGCTGAGGATTTACGACGAATACAAAGCGTTCAAGTACGACTCGGCCTTCGTTTACTGCCAGAAGATTACGCGCCTGGCCGAGCAGCTTGGCAACCCGGAGAAAATCGAAGTAGCCAAGCTGAAGCTTGCTTTCGTGCTGCTCTCATCGGGCTTGTTCAAGGAGACGTTTGAAACGCTCGACAGCATCGACCCTGGCCAGCTGGCAGAAACCGACAAGCAGAGTTTCTATTTCCTGAAAGCCCGGGCGTTCAGCGACCTCGGCGATTTTAACCAGGACCAGACGTACCGGCCGGCCTATTACACGAAGGCTCTGGCGTATGCCGATACAGCCCTGCGGTTTAGCCGGCCCGGCTCCTACGAGTACCTGTCGGTGCAGGAGTTTCGGGCCCAGAAGACCAACAACTTGCCAGCCGGCGCCGCCGTCTACCGCCAGATACGCGCCCTGCCCCGCCTCACGCTGCACCAGCTGGCGGTGAGCGCCAGCACCACGGCCTACCTCTACGAGCTGGCGGGCCAGGGCAACAAAGCGTTTGAGCTGCTGCTGGTGTCGGCCATCGCCGACGTGAAAACGGCCACCAAGGAAACCACGGCCATCTTTAAGCTCTCGGACTACTGCTACCGGCAGGGCGACTTGAAAAATGCTTACACCTTCATCAAGGAAGCCCGCGAAGACGCGGCGTTCTACAAAGCCCGGCAACGGCAGATTGAGATGAGCCACGTCTCCTCCATCATCGAAGGGCAGAAAATCAATATCATTGAAAACCAGCGCAAGTCGCTGAAAACCTACGCCATTATCATGACGGCGCTGGCCGGGGTCGTCATCGGTTTTGCCGTGGTCAGCGTCCGGCAGCTGCGGAAGCTGCGCAGAGCCGGACGGCTGATTTTTGCCACCAACCAGCAGTTGCGGGACCGCAACGGCGAGTTGCGGCAACTGAACAACGGCCTGAACGAGGCCAATAAAATCAAGGAAGAGTACATCGGCTTCTACTTTCACAACAACTCGCAGTACATCGACAAAATCGAGGCACTGAAGAAGCGGCTGGATAATTTGCTCAGCAGCAAGCAGTACGCGGGGGTGCAGAAGCTGATTGACGGCGTGAACATCAAAACCGAGCGCAACGACCTGCTCAAGGGCTTCGACACCGTGTTTCTGCGCCTGTTCCCCAACTTCATCACGCAGTTCAATGCGCTGTTCCACGAAGAGGAGCGCATCAAGCTTGGGGAAGACCAGTTGCTGACCACAGAATTGCGCATTTTTGCCCTCATCCGCTTGGGCATCGACGACAGCGAACAAATCAGCCGCATGCTAGGCTACTCCATCAACACGATTTACACTTATAAAACCCGCGTGAAGAACCGCTCCTTCCTTCCCAACGAGGAGTTTGAAGCGCGCATCCAAGCCATCCAAGCGGTTTAGAAAATGACGGTCGCAAGGCGCTAATTTTAGCCGCGTGCCTCTGGTTTGGCTCAGTCAGGCCGGGTCAGAAATCGATGCCGGACATACGGCCGGGAGGTGCTCAGGGTATGGGTGCACCCGATAGAAAAGGCGGTAATACCAGAGGGCTTCGGCCCTTTTTTTATGGAATAAATCGTGCCAACCGGCTATATCAGCCTTATATTTAAGGCCCTCATTTATGATATAATTATTTATAAATCAATAATTTGAACAGGAAGCGGGTTAATATTTTTCATACTGTAGTTTGACAAGTTTTACGCGGCTAAGGGTGCCTCTAGTTTTGTCCGGCAACATTGCCGCAAACGATTTCTGCTCCTGCCATTTGCTCCGGCCACAGTAGCCGTTCCCGGCCCCCCTAATCCCTATCCGCCACCTA
The DNA here is from genome assembly GCF_015694725.1 of Hymenobacter jeongseonensis. GTDB lineage: Bacteria > Bacteroidota > Bacteroidia > Cytophagales > Hymenobacteraceae > Hymenobacter > Hymenobacter jeongseonensis. Next base: position 113,070 of record NZ_JADQDQ010000006.1, read on the forward strand.
ACCTCCCACCCATGGCTCATCTGTTACCACCAATCCTTAGCCGCCATCTGCTCCGAGCCTCGGTGCTGACCTCGGTGCTGGGAAACTTGGCTGCCAGCACTACGTTTGCCCACTCGGCCAGCGCGGTGCCGCTCCCGGCTTTCGCAGCTATCAGCTCTTCCAACGTGCTGGCCGATGGCAGCATCACCGGGCGCGTTGTTGATGCCAAGGGCGAAGGCATTCCCGGCGTCACGGTGCTGGTGGAAGGCACCACGCTCGGGGCATCAACCGACGCCAACGGCTCCTTCACCATTGCCAACGTGCCGGCCGGCCCGCACAACTTGGTGTATTCGTCCGTGGGGCTGAATTCGAGCCGCGTGGCAGTAACCGTGGTGGACGGGCAGACCGCCCAGGTGGCCCCAACCACGCTCACCGAGAACGCCACGCAACTAAACGAAGCCGTGGTGGTGGGCTACGGCACAGCCCGCCGCCAAGACGTAACCGGCTCGGTAGCCACCATCACCACCAAGGATTTCGTGAAGGGGCAGGTTACCTCGCCCGAGCAGCTCATTCAGGGCAAGCTGGCCGGGGTGCAGATTACCACCGGCGGCGGCGCGCCCGGCGAAGTGGGCGTGATTCGCATCCGCGGCGGCTCGTCGCTCAACGCCAGCAACGACCCGCTTATCGTCATCGACGGCGTGCCCGTGGACAACAGCGGCATCAACGGCGCGGGCAACCCGCTCTCGCTGGTCAATCCCAGCGACATCGAAACGTTTACGGTGCTGAAGGACGCCTCGGCCACGGCCATCTACGGCTCGCGGGCCTCGAACGGCGTTATCCTCATCACCACCAAAAAGGGCGTGGACGGCGAGAAAACGCGGGTGAACCTCACCTCGCAGGTGTCGCGCTCGACGAACTACGGCAAGGTCGATGTGCTTGACGGCGCCGCCTACCGCAACCTCTACAACGCGGCCCGGGCCGATGGCAGCATTCCGGCCGGTGCACCGTCCTACATCGGCACGGCCAACACGGACTGGCAGGACGCCATTTACCGCACGGCTTGGACCACCGACAACACCGCGAGCGTCACCGGCAGTGTGAAGCACGTGCCCTACCGCGTATCGGTGGGCTACTTGGGCCAGCAGGGCACGCTGCGCACCGGCAACCTCAAGCGCAACTCGGCCTCTATTGGCCTCTCGCCCAAGCTGTTCGACAACCACCTGCGGGTGGACGTGAACGTGAAGGGTACCTGGGCCGACTACCGCTTTGCCGACCAGGGCGCCATCGGCGCGGCCGTGCGCTTCAACCCCACCCAGCCCATCCGCAGCGGCAACGACGACTTTAACGGCTACTACGAATGGCTCGACCCGGCCAACGGCACCACGCCCTACTCCCTCTCCGACCGCAACCCGCTGGCGCTGCTGAATGACAAGCGCGACCGCAGCAGCGTGAAGCGCAGCATCGGCAACGTGCAGTTCGACTACTCGCTGCACTTCCTGCCCGACCTGCACGCCAACGTGAACTTGGGCTACGACATTTCGCGCAGCGCCGGCACCGTGGACATTCCGGCCACGTCCTCGCTGGCCTACGTGGCCGACCCGCTGCTGCGTGGCGAGATGCGCCGCTACCGGCAAGAGAAAAACAACAAGCTGCTGGAAACTTACCTCAACTACGCCAAGCAAATCGGCGACCACCGCGTGGAGGCGCTGGCCGGCTACTCGTACCAGGACTTCTACACCTACAGCCCGTTCTACCGCACGTTCACGGCGGCGGGCACGCTGCGCGACCCCACGGCCCCGGCTGGCAACCCCGGCAAGACGCAGTACACCCTGCTCTCCTACTACGGCCGGGTGAACTACAATTTCAAAGACAAGTACCTGCTCACGGGTACGCTGCGCGCCGATGCGTCCTCGCGCTTTAGCCCCGAAACCCGCTGGGGCTACTTCCCGGCCGGCTCGGTGGCCTGGCGCGTGAACCAGGAAGCTTTCCTAGCCGATTCCAAAACCGTGTCGGACCTGAAGCTGCGCGTGAGCTACGGCATCACGGGCCAGCAGGACGTGGCGGGCGTGGCCGGCGACTACCCCTACCTAGGCGGCTACAAGCAGGAAGGCGGCTCGGTGCGGCAGATTTTTGGCAACGACACCATCTTCACGCTGCGCCCCGCGCCCTACGACCGCAACCTGAAGTGGGAGGAAACCACGACCTACGACGCCGGTATTGACTTTGGCTTATTCAGCAACCGCCTGACGGGCTCGGTGGACGTGTACCTGCGCAAAACCAACGACTTGCTGGCCGTGATTCCCATCAGTGTGGGCACCAACTTCAGCAACACGCTGCTCACCAACATCGGCAACCTGGAAAACCGGGGTGTGGAGCTGGCCTTGAACTACAACGTGCTGCGCGGCGAGCGCCTCAACTGGTCGGTGAACTTCAACGCGACCATGAACCGCAGCAAAATCACGAAGCTGACCCAGGTGGAAGACCCCGCCTACCAAGGCACCCCCATTGGCAACGTGGGCAACTTCCAGTTCGTGCAGATTAACACCGTAGGCTACGCGCCCAACACCTTCTTCCTCTACAAGCAGAAGTACGACGACAGCGGCAAGCCCCTGCAAGGCCCCACCAACAGCGCCAGCCCCCTGCAGTACGAAGACCTGAATGGCGACGGCGAGATAAACGAGCGTGACCGGGTGCGCTCTGAGTCGCCCGCCCCGAAGGCCATTCTGGGCTTCAGCTCCAACCTGAGCTACGGCAAAGCCAGCCTGGCCTTCACGCTCCGCTCCAACCTGGGCAACTACGTGTACAACAACGTGGACGCCGGCCAGGGCAACTACTACGGCCTAAACACCGGCCTGGGCTACTCGGCCAACGTGGTGCCCAACATCTACCTGAGCGGCTTCCGCGCCGGCCAGCCCTACAGCGACTTCTACCTGCAAGACGCCTCGTTTGTGCGCCTACAGAACGTGACGCTGGGCTACGATTTCGGCAGCCTGCTCACGACCGACTCCAACCTGCAAGTCTCGCTGGCCGGCACCAACCTGCTGGTGCTAACCAAGTACACCGGCCTCGACCCCGAGCGGGCCTTCGGCATCGACAGCAATTTCTACCCGCTGCCCCGCACCCTCACGCTGGGCGTCAACTTCGGCTTCTAATCGCGCTTTCTCTATGAAATCCCACCCCCTCCTGCGCCGGGCCGGCCTTGCCGTGGCCGTAGCGGCTTCCCTGCTCACCGGCGGCCTCGCGTCCTGCACCAAGGACCTCGACCGTCTGCCTTTTTACGACCTCAACACCGAATCGGTGTACCGCGACCCGGCCAACCACGTGCGGGTGCTGGCCAAGCTCTACGCCGGCTTCAACCTCTCGGGCGACCCCGGCCAGCCCGACGTATTTGCCGGCCAAGGCAAAGACGAAGGGGAAACCTCCTACCTGCGCGCCTACTGGTACCTGCAAGAGCTGGTGACCGACGAGGCCGTGGTGGCCTGGAACAGCGTGCCGCTGCAAGAGCTGAACCGCACCACCTGGTCGTCGAGCAATGACCTTATCAACAACAGCTACACCCGCATTTTCTACGAAATCACGCTCTGCAACGAGTTTATCCGCGAAACCAGCGACGACAAGCTCAGCACCCGCGGCATCACGGGGACCGACGCCGACAATGCCCGCACCTACCGCGCCGAAGCCCGATTCCTGCGGGCGCTGGCCTACTACCACGCCCTCGACCTGTACGGCAACGTGCCCTTCGTGACCGAAGCCGACGAACCCGGCAAAACGCTGCCCAAGCAAACGACCCGCGCAGCGCTGTTCGGCTACATCGAGTCGGAGCTGAAAGGCATTGAGGCGGCGCTGCGGCCCGCTCATTCGGCTCCCTACGGCCGCGCCGACCAGGGTGCTGCCTGGGCGCTGCTGGCCAAGCTGTACCTCAATGCTGAGGTGTATACTGGCACCGCCCGCTACACCGACTGCATCACCTACTGCAACAAAATCACGGCCACCAACTATGCATTGGCACCAGAATACCGCCTGCTGTTCCTGGCCGACAACAACGTGACGGCCGCCTCGGAAATCATTTTCCCCATCACCAGCGACGGCCGCGCTACCCAGAGCTACGGCGGCACCACCTACCTCATCCACGCCGCCATCGGCGGGCGGATGTTGGGCAGCGGCTTCGGCGTGAACAGCGGCTGGGCCGGCAACCGCACCCGCCGCAACCTGCCCCTGCTGTTCCCCACCGTGCCGGGCCAGTTTGATACCCGCGCCATGTTCTTCACCAACGGCCAGAACCTGGAAATCGCCGACCTGACCCTCTTTACCGATGGCTACGGCGTGACGAAGTGGCGGAACAAGACCTCGACCGGCGCCGACGGCTCGGACCCGGGCGGAACGTTTGTCGACACCGACTTTCCGCTGCTCCGCCTCGGCGACGTGTACCTGATGTACGCCGAAGCCGTGCTGCGCGGCGGCACCGGCGGCAGCCAAACCCAGGCCCTGACCTACGTGAATGCCCTGCGTGACCGCGCCTATGGCAACACGGGCGGCACCACCGCCGGCCGCATCACAGCGGCCGAACTCACAACCGACTTCCTGCTTGAGGAGCGGGGCCGGGAGCTGTACTGGGAAGCCACGCGCCGCACCGATTTGGTGCGCTTCGGCAAGTTCACCAGCGGCAGCTACCTGTGGCCGTGGAAGGGCGGCGTGGCCAACGGCCAGGGCATCGACGCCAAGTTCAACCTGTTTCCGCTGCCGTCGGCCGACCTCGTGGCCAACCCCACGCTGGCGCAAAACCCCGGCTACTAAGCCGCGAGCGCAGCTGCTTCTAGTTCAGGACTTAAGGCCTAGCCCTCCACAGGTGGGAAAACGGGTGGAAACCTCGGATGGCATTGGTACTGCCAGCTTTAGGAGGCCCACCAGGCTTTAAGCCCTGAACCGGAAGAACTGCCGAGTGCGGCCCGGCAGCGCACCCCGCTGGCCCGCATTTGGCCCAATCACGCATTTCCCACCCACCCTTTTACTGGTCTAACGTCATGAAAAAAACATTTACGCTCGTTTTGGCCGCTACGCTAGCGGCGGCCTCATTCAGCGCCCAGGCGCAGATTACCCTGGATGGCATCATCTCGGCCGGCGAAATTGGCACCACACCGGGCAAGTACGCCTCACTGGGGGCCTTCACGCCCACCCACGTGGGCGACGCCGGCTTCGGCTTTGCCGGCCTGCTACGGATGTACGGCGCCAACAGCAGCACTAAACTCTACATCGGCCTGGCCGGCACTATTGAGGCCGGGGGCAACAACTTCCAGCTATACATGGACTTGCCCAACAAAACCGGCGTGCCCGTGGGCACGGGCCTGCCCGCCATTGCAGGCGCTACCACGGTATTTGGCACGTTTGCCGGCGGCAGCATCGGCGGAACCAAGCTGGAACTGGAAGCGGATGCGGCCATTGCCACCACCGGCAACGGCGACGTGCAAGCCGCCATCTACACGGCCACCACGGGCGTGGCCAAGTCGCTCGGCGACGGCCTGAGCGCCACCACGACTAAAGACGGAGTGCCCAACACCTTGCCCAGTTCTTCGACCACCGGCGCCTACAGCCTGTTTGCGGGCACCCGCGTGGCTTACCTAGCCCCCACGGGCAACATCACCACCAACCCCGGCAACGCCAACGGCGGCGGAGAAGGCTCCTACGCCCTGGAATACGAGTTTGACCGCGCCGCCCTGGGCCTGCCTTCGGGCGCGTCCATCGTACGCGTGATGGCGGCTTACGTGAGCGGCGACGCCTTTTGGTCGTCGGATGTGATTCCGGAAGTGACCGGCAACAACAACACCAACCTCGGTTTTAGCCCTGACTTTACGGACAACACGAAACTTCCCGGCACCCAGGCCGCTACGGTGAACGTGACCGTGCTCAGCAGCCGCAGGGCCGATGAGGCCGTGGTAGCCATGAGTGTGTTCCCCAACCCGGCGCAGGGCGAATCCACGATTTCCTACCAAGTGCAGGGCCGCGCCCAAGCCGTGGCCGTGCGCGTCACCGATTTGCTGGGCCGCGAGGTCCGCACCCTCGTCAATGCCCAGCAGCGGGTAGGGTTTCACGAACTGAAGGTGGCCACCGGTGACCTGGCCGTGGGCGCTTACCTGGTGAAGGTGCAGGTGGGCGATAAGGTTGCCACTCGTCGTCTGGCGGTAACCCGCTAGCCTTTTTTATAAGCCATTAAACTGTTTTGAATTAGCAGAGTGGGTGGCAAGCTCGTTATAATTTCCACTTTCCATTTTCCTTAATGCCTATATCCTTTTCTCCACGGATTACGGGCCGCCTGCTTGGGCTGGCGACAGCCGTACTTGGCCTCAGCGCCACGGCTTCGGCCCAAACGCGGGTGCTGTTCGTGGGCAACAGCTTCACACACGGCCAGTACGCGCCGGCGCTCAACTACAACGCCGCGGCCATCACCGATGTGAATTTTGGCCTGCCCGCCACCAACCCCCGCGCCCACGACCCGGGCATGCCGGCTGCTTTTGGCGGCGTGCCCGGCATTTTCAAGAAATTCACCACGCAGGCCGGGCTGAATTATGACGTGCACATTGAGGCGGTGAGCGGCAAGTCGCTGGAGTTTCACAACACCAATGCCCTGTCGGTCATCGCGCAGCCGGGCTGGGACAAAGTGGTACTGCAGGAACAAAGCACCCGCCCCACGCCCACCGCCCGCGGGGGCAACCGGGCGCTGTTCTACACCTATTCCACGCTGCTGGAGCAGGCCATTCACGGGGCCAGCCCCGCCGCGCAGGTGTACCTGCACGGCACCTGGGCCCGGCCCGACTTTACCTATCCGGCCGGCAGCCGCTACGCCGGCCTGCCCATCGACTCGATGGCCCAGGACCTGCACAATAGCTACTACCAAGCGTTTGCCACCAATGGCCGTTTCGCCGCCGTGGCCCCGGTGGGCGATGCCTGGCTGCGCGCCATCACGGCGGGCGTGGCCGTACGCAACCCGTACACGCCCGATGCCAGCAAAATCAACCTGTGGGCCTCCGACCAGGTGCACGCCAGCAAATGGGGCAGCTACCTCAGCGCCTTGGTGCTGTTTCACCAACTCACCAACGTGGACCCGCGCACCCTCGGGGCCGCCGAGGTGGCGGCTATAGACTTAGGCATTACGCCTGCCGACGCCGCGGTCCTACAACAGATTGCCTATGAGCAAGTAGCACTGCCCACCAACGCTACCGCCTTCACGCCCGGCAACGTGGCCGTGGTGCGGGTGGGCGATGGCACGGCCACGCTCACCACCGCCGCCACCGCTGAGTTTGTGGATGAGTACACGCTGGACGGCACGCTGGTGCGCAGCATTGCCATGCCCACGGCCGACAACGGCACCGCGCTGGCCTTCACCAACAGCGGCACGGCCACTTCGGACAACATCACCCGCTCGGCCGACGGCCGCTACCTGCTGCTGACCGGCTACAACGCCGTGCCCGGCACGGCCGCCATCGTGACGAGCACCAACAGCGGCACCACCAACAACCGCTTGGTGGCCCGCATCAGAGCCACGGGCACGGTGGAAACCAACACCCGCATCAACGATGCCTTTTCGGGCTCCAACATACGCTCGGCGGTGAGTACCGATGGCAGCGCGTTTTACGTGTCGGGCGGCAACAGCGGCATTCGCTACGTGCCCTTTGGCAACGCCGGGCCGACGACGGCGCTGAGCAGCGGCCCGGTGGTGAATTTCCGCATTCTAGGCATTGCCGGGGGCAACCTCTACGCCACCTCGGCCACGGGGTCCAACTACGGCCTGAACCAGATTGGCACGGGCTTGCCCACGGCGGCCGGCGCAGCCGTCACGCTGCTACCGGGCTTCCCCACGGCCAGCGTCGCCAGCCCCTACGGCTTCTACTTTGCCGACCTAAGCGCCACCGTACCGGGCTTGGATGTGGTGTACGTGGCCGATGATGCGGCCACCGGCGGCATCCGGAAATGGAGCCTCGTGGACGGTATCTGGATGCTTAACGGCACCGTTGGCGGCTCGGCTACGGCGCTCTTGCGCGGCCTCACGGGCCAATTGGTTGGCACGGCGGTGCAGCTGGTAGCCAGCGGCGGCGGCGGTCTGTATACCATCACCGACCAAGCCGGTTACAACGTGGCACCCAGCACCAATGCCCTGCCCGCGCCCTTCGTGCCGCTGGCGGCCAATACTTCCTTCCGGGGCGTGGCCTTTGCGCCGATGGCCACGGCGCTGGCCGCGGCCCAGCCGGCGGCTGCGCCCCAGGTAGGCGTGTTTCCCAACCCGGCCACCAACCAAATTACCATGCAACTTGGTGGGCTGAATGGGCCGGTGGGGACGGTACGAGCCACGCTGCTCAATATGCTGGGCCAAGTGGTGGCCGAGCAGCAGGGCACGGGCAGCTTGCTGACATTCAACGTAAACGCTGTGGCCAACGGGGTGTACCTGTTGCGCCTGCAAACGGCCGCCGGCACAACCAGTCGCCGGGTGGAGGTGCGGCGGTAGGTAGCTGCGCAAGGCCTCGCTGCTTCAGGGTGCGCCAAGCATAACACAAAAGTATCTTATGAATAAAAGCACCTTTTTTTCCTCCCTGACGCTGCTGGCCGGTTTGATTGGGGCGGGCTCGGCCGGAGCCCAAACCGCGGCAAAAGTTGCATCCAAAGACCCCGCACCATATGGCAAGCCCTTCGCCGGCGTGCCGGCCAGCCAGAACGCGACCATCTACCAGGTCAACATGCGTGGGTTTAGCCAGGAAGGGACTTTTCGGGGCGTGCTGGCCCGAATGGATTCCATCAAAGCGCTGGGGGTGAACGTAGTGTATCTGATGCCCATTTTCCCCATTGGGAAGCTACGGGCGGTGGATTCGCCGTTTGCAGTGCGCGACTACACGGCAGTAAATCCGGAGTTCGGCACGCTGGCCGACCTGCGCGCGCTGGTGGACGCCGCCCACTCCCGCGGCCTGGCCGTGATGCTGGACTGGGTGGGCAACCACACTAGCTTCGACCACGCCTGGGTTGCGCAGCACCCCGACTGGTACGTGCACGACGCCAGCGGCGCCATCGTGAACCCGATTCCGGAGTGGAAGGACATTGCCCAGCTCGATTTTGCCAAGCCCGCGATGCGGGCCGCCATGATTAGCGCCCTGCGCTACTGGGTGTTCGCGGCCAACATCGACGGCTACCGCTTCGACTACGCGGATGGGCCGACGCAGGCGTTTTTCACGGAGGCCCTGCAAAATCTCAACAGCATCAAAACCCACAAGCTGCTGCTGCTGGCCGAGGGCGATAAAAAGAAGTACTACCTGAAAGGCGGCTTCCAGATGTGCTACGATTTCGGCTTCATCAACGTGCTCAAGCACGACATCTTTGCTCAGGGCAAAAGCGTGAAGCTCATCGACTCGGTGAACACGGCCAACTACCGCGACACCCCGCCCTCGGCCCGCATGCTGCGCTACACTTCCAACCACGACGTTAACGCTTGGGAAGGCACGCCACAGCAGCTGTTTGGGGGCGAGCGTGGGTCCATGGCCGCTTTTGTGGTGGCGTCCTACATGAAGGCCGTGCCCCTGATTTACAATGGCCAGGAAGTGGGCCACCCCGAGCGCATCCCCTTCATGGGGCCGCGCAAGCCCATCAACTGGGCTGTGAAATCGCCACTGACCCAGGAATACAAGCGGCTAATTCGCTTCCGCAACGGCAGCAACGCCGTGCGCAACGGCGCGTTGGCCTCGTATAGCACCGACGACGTATGCGCCTTTACCAAAATCGACGGCAACGAAAAGGTACTGACGCTGGTGAACCTCCGCAATGCCCCGGTTAGCTACCAGGTGCCCGCCAGCGTGGGCGCCGCCGGCTGGCGCAATGCGTTCGACGGCCAGTCCGTTGCGCTGTCTCAATTGACTTTACAACCTTTCCAATACCTTATTCTAACAAAGTGACTGGTGGCAGCCGGCCCCCCGGCGCGAGATTTGCCATCATTCTAAAACTTCACAATGAGAAATTATCTGTTGGTATTGCTGCTGCTGACGGCCGGATACCGCGCCACCGCGCAAGCCCCCGGACCACTAACCGCCCGCCTGGACAAGGTCAGCCTGACGTTTGCCCTGGGGCCGGATGGCCGGCCCGGCTATGCCATCGCTTTCGGCGCCAAGCCGGTCATTAAAGCTTCGCGCCTGGGCCTTTCCTTCGCCGATGGCAAGGGCTTTGAGGGCCCACTGGTGGTGGTGGGCAGCGAAACCAAGGACGTGGACGAGACCTGGCAGCCGGTGTGGGGCGAGGTGAAGAACATTCGCAACCACTACCAGCAGCTCACGGTGCACCTGCGCCAGCCGGCGGCGCCCGGCCGCTTGCTCGATGTGGTATTTCGCGTGTTTGCCGACGGCGTGGGCTTTCGCTACGAGTTTCCGGCGCAGCCCAACCTGGCCTACTTCACGGTGCAGGACGAGCACACCGAATTTAACCTGCCCGGCAACCACAAGGCCTTCTGGATTCCGGGCGACTACGATTCCAACGAGTACACCTACACCACCAGCCGCGTGAGCGAGGTGAATACCACTCCGATTGAAGCCATTCAGCTGAAAGCCGCGCCCAACCGGGTGCAAACCCCGCTCATGCTGAAGGCCGACGATGGGCTGTACCTCAACATCCACGAGGCGGCGCTGGTGAACTACCCGGCCATGTTCCTGAACGTGGACACCAAGAGCTTTGGCCTCACCAGTCAGCTGGTGCCCGACGCCACCGGCACCGGCGCCAAGGCCTACCTGCAAGCACCGGAGCACACGCCGTGGCGCACCGTGGTGGTGAGCGACAACGCCCCCGCCATGCTGGCCAGCAAGCTGATACTAAACCTGAACGAGCCCAGCAAGCTAACGGAAACCACCTGGATTCAGCCCCAGAAATTTGTGGGCGTATGGTGGGAAATGCACGTGAACCGCGCCAGCTGGAACTACGCCGACGTGTCGAACATCAAGCTGGCCGACACCGATTGGAAATCCTTGAAAGACAACGGCCACCACGGCGCCAACACCGCCAACGTGAAGCGCTACATCGACTTTGCCGCGAAGCACAACATTCAGGGCGTGCTGGTGGAAGGCTGGAACGTGGGCTGGGAGGACTGGGCCAATAACTGGAAAGAAGAAGTGTTTGACTTCGTGACGCCTTATCCGGATTTCGACGTGAGCGAATTGCAGCGCTACGCCGCCAGCAAAAACGTCAAGCTCATCATGCACCACGAAACCAGCAGCTCCGTCACCAACTACGAGCGCCGCCAGGACGCCGCCTACCGCTTCATGAAGCAGTACGGCTACGACGCCGTGAAAACCGGCTACGTGGGCCGCATCATCCCGCGCGGTGAACACCACGACGGGCAGTGGATGGTGAACCACTACAACCGCACCGCCCAGCTCACGGCCGACAATAAAATAATGGTCGACATGCACGAAGCCGTGCGCCCCACCGGCCTGCACCGCACCTACCCCAACTGGATGGCCAGCGAAGCCGCCCGCGGCAACGAGTTCAATGCCTGGAGCAGCGGCAACCCGCCCGAGCACGAAACCATTTTGCCCTTCACCCGCCTCATGGGCGGCCCCATGGACTATACGCCCGGCATCTTCCAAATTCAGCTCGAAAGCTGGAACCCCACCCGCAACCAGGGCAAGCAGGTGCACACTACGCTGGCCAAGCAATTGGCCCTGTACGTGACCCTATACTCGCCGCTGCAAATGGCCGCCGACCTGCCCGAAGCCTACGAAAAACACCTCGACGCCTTCCAGTTCATCGAAGACGTGGCCGTGGACTGGGACGACACTCGCATCCTAGCCGCCGAGCCCGGCGACCACCTCACCACCGTGCGCAAAGCCAAGGGCAAGGACGAGTGGTACCTCGGCAGCATCACCGACGAAAACGCTCGGAAACAACCGATAAAGTTGAATTTTCTTACTCCCGGCCAGCGTTACGAGGCCACCATTTACGCCGACGGTACCGGTGCCGACTGGCAGAAAAACCCCATGGCCTACCGCATCACCCGGCAGGTGGTCACCAGCAAGTCGGCTCTCACGCTGCAGCTGGCCCCCGGCGGCGGCGCGGCGGTCAGCTTCAAGCCGGTTAAGAAGTAACTACGGGCGCTTTGCTCATTAACTCTACACTCTTTATTAATCCTTTTCTGATGTCTTTTCGTCGTATTCTATTCAAAAACAGCTTGGCGCTGCTCGTGGCCGGCAGCCTGCTGGCGGGCTGCAAAAAAGACGTGCCACAGGCACCCGACCCTGTCCCGCCGCCCACCACCGACCCCGCCCCGCCCCAGTACGGCACGCCCTTCGCCGGGGTGCCCGAACGCGCCGATGCCGTGATGTACCAGGTGAACATGCGGGCCTTCAGCCAAAGCGGCAACTTCGCCGGCGTTACGGCACGGCTGGATTCCATCAAGGACTTGGGTGTGAATGTGCTGTACCTGATGCCCATCTACCCCATCGGCCAGCTGCGCGGGGTGAACTCGCCCTACGCCGTGCGCGACTACAAGGCGGTAAACCCCGAATTTGGCACCCTGGCCGACCTGCGCACCCTGGTGGACGCCGCCCACGCCCGCGGCCTCACCGTGATGCTGGACTGGGTGGCCAACCACACCGCCTGGGACCACCCCTGGGTTACAGAACACTCCGACTGGTACCAGAAAAATGCAGCCGGCACCATCGTTTCTCCTTCCAACAACGGCACCACTTACAACGACGTGGCCCAGCTGAATTTCAACAGCATGCCCATGCGCCTGGAGATGATTTCGGCCCTGAAATCCTGGGTGTACACGGCCAACGTGGACGGATTTCGCTTCGATTATGCCGACTTCCAGCCCAACGACTTCTGGAAGCAAGCCACCGACACGCTGCGCAACATCAAAACCCACAAGCTGCTGCTGCTGGCCGAGGGCACCCGCCCCTCCAATTTCGCGTCGGGCTTCGACTACAACTTCGGGTTTAATTTTTACGGCGGCATCTACAACGTGTACCGCAACAGCGCGCCGGCCACCACCTTCGATGCGCTCAACAACAGCGAGTACACGGGCGCCACGGGCACCCAGCAGGTGGTGCGCTACATAACCAACCACGACGTCAACGGCTCGGATGGCACCCCGGTGGCCTTGTTTGGGGGGAAAGCAGGAGCCATGTCAGCTTTCGTAATTACCGCCTTGTACAAAGGCGTGCCCATGATATACAACGGCCAGGAAGCGGGCATGACCGCAGCCATTCCCTTTCCTTTCACCTCAGTGAAAGTACAGTGGGGCGTCAACCCCGACGTGAAGCGCTCTTACAAACAATTATTGGCAGCCCGTGCGGCCAGCACCGCCTTGCGCCAGGGCACACCTACTCCCTACAGCACCGCCAGCGTCTGCGCCTTCACCAAAACCGCCGGCACCGAGCAAGCCCTCGTGCTGGTCAACGTGCGCGGTTCGGCCACCCTTTACACTCTGCCAACGGCTTTGGCTAACTCATCCTGGACCAACGCCTTGCAAGGGGGCGCCGTTGCGCTGGGCACGGAGGTGGTACTGCCCGCCTACGGCTATTTGGTGCTAAAGAAATAGCTGCCGTTAGGCCAGCCGCTCAACCGCACGGCTGGCCTGCTGCATTCCCTGAAAAAACCAGCGCCAATTTTTTGGTAACTGACCAAAAACCAAAACAGCCACTCCGCCGCGAAGCAGAGTGGCTGTTTTACAATGAGCGAGAAACGAGGTTCGAACTCGCGACCCTCAGCTTGGGAAGCTGATGCTCTACCAACTGAGCTACTCTCGCGGGATGACTTGGTGGTACGAAATTACGCCAAAGAACCGGATAAGCAACCTGATTTAGGGGAGACCCCAACTCCAACTTTGGCCGGTGCGTATGCACAGGACACCCATGGTTACTCGTCCACTTCCCCCCACTACGCGCCGTTTGGTAGGCATGCTACTCATGCTGAGCGGTGGCCTGATGGGCGTGGGGCTGCTGCTTAAAGTGTACGTAGCCGTGTATAGCTGGAGTACAATGGGCTCTTACAGTCCAGATGCCATGAAGCTCTCCGTCAACCTCGTAGGGCTATTGGCCAGCGGGCTGCTGGTGCGCATGGGGTTGCGCATGCGGCGCGGCGAGAAGCCCGGCCAAGACCGCGAAACCAACGAAATGCTGTAAATCGGCGGGCATTGCTCGACCTTTGCATTATGTCATCACCCCTGCGCATTTCCCTGGCCAAGGCCAACCCCGTTACCGCCGCCCAACTCGCCGACCTCGGCCGGCGCACGTTCCAAGACACGTTCGCCACCACCAACACGCCGGCCGACATGGCCGCTTACCTGGGCGAAAACTTCGGGCCCGATATTCAGCTAGCCGAGTTGCAAGACCGCGACAATACGTTCCTGCTGGCCCACATGCAGGCCGAGTTGGTGGGTTACGCCAAGCTGCGCGACAACTCCGCCCTCGGCTTGCCCAACGGCCAGGACGCCGCCGGTCGCCTCGAAATAGAACGCCTGTACGTGCGCGACGACTGGCAGGGCACCGGTCTCGGCGCGGCCCTCATGCGGGGCATTCTGGCCTTGGCCGAGCAGTTGCATTGCTCCGCCGTGGTGCTGGGCGTGTGGGAAAAGAACGAACGGGCGCGCGCCTTCTACCAGCGGTTCGGCTTTCGGGAAATTGGCCAGCACGAATTCCGGTTGGGCCAAGACATTCAAACTGACCTCATTTTGCGCAAAGGCATGGCCGGGCGCTAAACCGGCTACTTTTGGGAATGCCTATGCTTGCATTGATGCGTTTGATGAGTACCCGCGGCGGCCAGTTGGCCCGGTTCGTGGCCCTGCTGTGCCTGGGCTTGCAAGTAGCCAGCTGCCAATCCCAGTCTAACTCGGAAGCCACCCCTCCCCCGCCGCCCGTTGGGCACTACGAGGGCAGCATCACGGTAGCCGGACAACCCGAAGTCCGCGCCGCCCTCGACATTCGGCACCCCAGCCCCGGCCACTACGAAGCCGAGCTGAGCGTGCCTACCACCGGCACGCTCAGTTTCGTCTCCGACACTATCGTATTCCGCAACAACCAATTGCAGTTCACGCGCCCGGCTCGGCCTAGCCAAGTGCTTACCCTCACTCAAGAAGGAGACTTCTGGCGCGGTTCGCTGATGCTGGATTCTACCAAAGCCGAGGCCATTCTGCTGAAGCGCGGAGCGCCCACGCCCAGCACCTACCGGGTCGAAGAATTGCCGCAGGACAATGGCTCCGCCTGGCTCTTCTCCCCCTCCGACACCGGCACGCCGGGGGCTGCCCTCCTACTCCTACCCGATGCGGCCACCGCGCCAGCCGCCGCTTTGTGGGCCGATGCCCTGGCCCGCGAGGGCCTTATTGTGCTGGTACTGCCGGCCACCGACTCGGCAGCGCCCCCCGCCGAAGCGCCGCGCCTACAGGCAGCCCTGCGCCTGCTGCGCAGCACGCCCGGCGCCGACACCGCCAGCATCGGCGTGTGGGCTACCGGCGGCCGGGCTTCGGCAGTGGCGCAGGTTTTGGCCGCGCCCGACGGCCCGCGCACAGCCTTCGTTATTGCACAGAATGCTGCGCTTGACCCGACTGGCCGCGACGCGTTTCGGGCGCTGAAGAAACGTAAGCTGCCCGTCCTCGGCTTGTTCGGCGGGGCTGCCTTCAACCAACAAGCCGCTACGCTCCGCAATGCCCTGGGAGGCCGTCGCGGGGCCACAGTGCGCACCTATCGCACCACCGGCCCCGATTTGTTGATTCCCGATGGCCTGAGCCCTCGTTTTGGCCCCGGCCTGCCAAACGAAGTAGTGGAGTGGCTGCGGGGCGCGACGGCGCAATAGCCCGCATTACCAAGCCACAATTCCTCCGCTCGTCGTGGCTCCATTAGCTTGACGCTGCCCAAATGACTCGCAAGCTCGGCCGTTAAATCAGCAGCAAGCCCTTTTCTCGCATTAGAATCCACGCCGGATTTTGCAGAAAGGCTTCAAACGTCCCCTCCCCCGTCGGGAATGTAGCGGCGGCTTCCTTCAGCAGCACTTTGGTGTCGTAATCGTGGCTGAGCTGGGTGAGCAGTTGGTGCAGCCAAAGGCCCGTGGTTTCGGTGGTTTTCACTTCGAAATCCTCGGCTTGCTCGTAGCAGGTGAGCACGGCGCGGGATGCCTTTTTGCCTTGCTCGATGCGGATTTCCGGGGCGTTGCCCAGCCAGAACAGGCGTTGGTTTTGCTTGGCAAAATCTGGCTTTTCGGGCGCTTGCAGGGCCTGCTGCACGAGGTGACGCGGGGTAGTGGGCCGGGGCGTTTTAAAATCAAACCAGAAGCCCAGCGGTTCGTCGAGGGCCACACCGTGGAGGTAGTTGTAGAGCGACTTGGCCAAGCCCGGGCCGAAGGTCTCATGGTCGGCCCCGAGGGGGTCGTCGTGCCAAAGGTCGTTCCAGGCGAAGCCGGCGGGTTCGGGGCCAATGGCGGTCACTTGGTACTTCGCGGGGTTTTTGCCCACCGGCGAGTGGGCCGTCATCGAAAAGCGGTGCCAATAGCCGCTTTGCACCACGCCGGCGGCGAACAACTGGCGCACCACTTCGAGGCTGTCCACGGTTTCCTGGGCGGTTTGGGTGGGGAAACCGTACATGAGGTAGGCATGCACCATAATGCCGGCCTGGGTAAAGCCATCGGCCACGCGGGCCACTTGGGCAATGGTCACGCCTTTTTCCATGAGGGCCAGCAGGCGGTCGGAGGCCACTTCCAACCCGCCCGAAATGGCAATGCAGCCTGAGGCGGCCAGCAGCCGGCAGAGGTCGGGCGAGAAGGTTTTTTCGAAGCGAATGTTGCCCCACCACGTGATGGCCACGCGGCGCTTGAGCAGCTCCACGGCGAGGTCGCGCAAGGCAAGGGGTGGCGCGGCTTCGTCCACGAAGTGAAAGCCGGTTTGGCCGGTTTGCTGGATAATCTGCTCGATGCGGTCGACCAGTAGCGTGCTGGGGGCGGTTTCGTAGCGCGAGATGTAGTCCAGCGTGACGTCGCAGAACGAGCAACGCTTCCAGTAGCAGCCGTGGGCCACGGTGAGTTTGTTCCAGCGGCCGTCGCTCCAGAGCCGGTGCATGGGGTTCAGCACTTCCAGCACCGAGAGGTATTCCGTCAGCGGCAGGTCGGAGTAGTCGGGCGTGCCTACCTCGTGGTGCGGCACGTCGGGGTGCGGGTGGTTGATGTACTCGATTTGCCCCTGCTCATTGCGCAGAAACGTACGCTGAAGCTGGTCGCGGCCGGGCGGGTTATAGAGTACGGATTGCAGGGTGCAGTGAACCTCGTCTTCGGCGTCGTTAACTTCCTGGCCATCCTGCTGAGCTTGTCGAAGCAGCTCTCCCGCTTCGCTGCTGTTAGCAAAAGTTACCAGCGCGCGAGAGCTGCTTCGACTGCGCTCATCACTACGTTCTTTTTCGGGCTTCGAATCACCTAAATATTCCAGAAGCCGCAGCCACGGGCCTTCGCCGTCGTCCAGGGTCAGGAAATCGATGTAATTGAAAAAGCGCGGCTCCTGAATGGTGCGCAGTTCCGTGTTGGGGTAGCCGCCGCCCATGATGGTGTGCGTGGCCGGGCTGATTTCCTTGATGCGCTTGGCTAGGCGCAGGGCGCCGTATAAGTTGCCGGGAAATGGCACGGTGAAGCCTACTATGTCGGGCTTGACCCGTTCCAGCACTGCGTCCAATTCCTCCAGCAGCAGGCGGTCGAGGAGGTTGGGCGCGGCTTGTAGCGCCTCGTGCAACGGCTCGAAGCTGGTGGCCGAGAGGGCCAATTTTTCGGCGTAGCGCGAAAAGCCGAAGTGCGGCCCCACGGTTTCCTTAATAAGGTCGGCCAGGTCTTCGAGGTAGAGCGTGGCCAAGTGCCGGGCCTGGTCGGTGAGGCCCATCGTGCCGAAGGCAGTTTCCAGGTCGGCCACATTGTCGAAGCGGCTGGCTTCAGGTAGAAACCGGCCGTGGCAAATGCGCGGGGCCAGGGTTAGGTCCTTGTTCTGGAGGAAGCGAATGACCGGCGTGATGGTGGCCAAGTAGCGGTTTTGCAGGCGCAGCATCCGCTTGGCGTTGTCGCTGAGGCGGAAGCGGCCAGCTTCAATCTCCGCAAAAACCTGCTGCAAGCCGTCCACCGAAAATAGGCGTAGCACCAGCTGCAAGCCCATGTCGGCCTGGGTGACGGCGTAGCCGCGCCCGCCCAGAAACCCCTTAATGTAGGCCGTGGCCGGGTACGGGGTATTGAGCTGCGTGAGCGGCGGGGTAAGCAGCAGGATGCGAGGAGAGACAGTCGGCACGGCAGCAACTAACCCGGCGAAGTGGGCCGGGGTTCATTTCCGACAAAGTTCGGGCATAGTTGGCGGTGTCACGGCGGCCTTGCCTTTTTGCCACGGGCCACTAGGTAGCACGGCCAGCATCAGAAGCTGTTGAAACGCCGCCATAATGATTCTGGCCGCGCCCAAGGGGCTTGAGGCAACGGGTAAAGCCATTGCTGTGGTGACAATCAGATAGCTCTATCCTGTTGGCTCGTGGCATAAATTTTACACACCCCTTGCTTTCCATTTCTTCGTAAACCATTGAACAGTAGAACACTGTTTTTCCACCAAATAACTTTACCATGCACGCACACACTGCTTCTCCCCGCACCCGTAAGGATAATCGCGCCGTGACCGACGCTCTCAGCCGCTGCATTGCCGCCTGCGAAATGTGCGCCGACGCCTGCCTCGACGAGGAAGACATTAAGATGATGGTGCCCTGCATCCGCCTCGACCGCGACTGTGCCGACATCTGCCGCCTCACGGCCGCCTACATTTCCCGAGGCTCCGACCATGCCCCGCACGTGCTCAAGGAGTGCATGGAAATTTGTCAGAAATGCCACGACGAGTGCATCCAGCATTCCCACGACCACTGCCAGCAGTGCGCGGCTGCCTGCAAAGCGTGCCTTGATGCGTGCCGCACCTACGCCGCTTAGCAGCCTCACAGGCCAGCAAAGAAAAAGGCGACCCTATGCAGGGTCGCCTTTTGTTAAGTTCAATTTGATGGGATGATACTACGCCAGTGCGTCGAGCGACACCCGCTCGGGCAGCATCAGGCGGCGGAATTCGCTCACCGAATAGCCCGTTACCTGGCGGAACTGGTTGCTTAGGTGCTGGCCCGAACTGTAGCGCATTTGGTCGGCTATCTGGTTCAGGGTCAGCTCGCCATAGCTTAGCATCTCCTTTACGCGCTCAATTTTGAGGCGAATCAGATACTTTTCGATGGTGAGGTGCGCGGTGCGCGAAAATACCTTGCTCAGGTGCGAGTACGTGGCCGCAAACCGGTCGGTGAGGAAGGCCGAAGTGGTGAGCGGCGAGCGCGCCGTGCGCAAGTGCTCCAAATAGTCGGCCAGCACGGTTTTGATTTGCTCGGTGAGCTGCTCGGCGCGGCCCATCAGCAGCTCAAAGCCGGCGGCGTGCAGCAGCGGGGCTAAGTCTTCGGGGTTGGCGGGGGTGGCGTCGTCGAGTTCAGCTACGCCCAAGGTCACCGCTTTGGGATGATAGCCGGCCCGTTCCAACAGGTTGTGCACGGCTTCGACGCACCGGGGGCACACCATGTTTTTGATATGCAGTAGGTTGGTTTTCAAGAGCTTTAACGAGTTTCGGGCCGCCGCGAGGGGGCCGGTGAAGAAAAAGAACGATTTGCTGGTGAGCCACTGCTAGCCCGGCGCGGACGCGGCACCGGAGTAGAGGCCTCCGCCCAGCCACGCCCAAACCAGTGCTCGGTGGCCCAGGTTACGAATGGCACCACGGCCAGAAACGTAACCGCCAGCAGCCAGAACAGTACGAGAAACGCAGAAAAAAGTCGACCGAAAAAATGGTCACTCACCCCAAACAGATAAAAGACCAGCATTAGTGCCAATCCCAGGCTGATGCCGGCCAACACCCCGACCCGCGGCCAGGGCCAGGCAGCAATGCGTTTTTGAAGGCGTTGGCGGAGGGGAACGGGCATCAGTTGATAAATTGGGAAGGTGAAAATAGGAAATAAAACTGATTGATTCCGGATAGTACCCCAATAAAATCAGGAGTTCTGGTCGCACCGCTTGCCCATTATTGGCTGCGTACTATTCATTCATTGTTTTGACTATTTCACTGGTATGCAAGCCCTTGTCAGAAGGCAGTCGCAACGGCAGCACTTGGAACTCGTCCGGGCGGGGTCCCACTCGCCCAAATCTGCACCGCTGGCCTGGTCGCGCCGAAGGAGCATGGGAATGCGCTTGCGGCGCCTGGATAACTGGGCCGTGCGCAACCAAACGGCCACGGCTATCGCTACAACCGTACCCTGGCCGCAAGGTTCGGGTTGCGCGGCGGCAAGTTATTTTTCTACCTTGCGCCATTGCTGGTTCTTAACTCCTTCACCTACGCTCTTTCATGCAGTTTCAACAACTCCTCCGCCCCTTCGCCCTGGCCTGCGCCCTCACCGCCACGTTTAGCGCCTGCAGCTCCGGCACCAAAGAAGGCGACACCAACGTAGAGCGCGGCTACACCAAGAAAGGCCCTGCTGCCGACGCCGATGGCACGCCCGCCGGCGACTCGACCACGGCAGGCATGACCCGGGAAACCGGCCCCCGCCAGCCCACCGGCAAAGAAATATACAAAGCCGCCGCCGACGCCAAAGACCGCAACCACGACGGCATCGCCGACTAAACTGGCGGTACTGCGGATAAAATCAGCAGCGCTTCTCTCCACAAAAAAGGCCCTCACCGCGCGGTAAGGGCCTTTCCTTTTTTGCAGAGGAAGGAGGAGAAACAAGCCTTAGTAAAACACGAAGCCGTTGGGGCCCACTTTCACTTCAAACGAATCGATGGCCACGCCGCTGGCCTGGTAGCGGATGAAGCGCCCGTTGGTGTTGTAGCTGGGCGACACGGCGGCGTAAATCCGGTTGTCGCGGGCGTCGATGGCAAAGCCCGAGAAGCTGCGCCGGATAAACGGCGCCGTAGGCAGTGCCGTCGCGGCCACGCTCATCTGGTACTCGGCCCCGCCAAACCCGTAATAGAGTTGGTCTTTGGCCGGGTTGATGCGCAGACTGCCGGGGCTGCTCGTGGCCGGAAACGTGAACTTTAGCTGCGCGCTGGGCACACTGGGATTGAAGCGAATGAGGGCACCCGCCGAAACCTGGACCGCGGCCCCGGTTGCATACGACACAAAACCCGAGCACAGCACCCAGATGTTGCCGTCCTTATCGGCCACCATACTCGACGGACCGTCGGACACCGTTATGGTTGAGGCCAGCGCGCCAGTGGCCTCGTCGACCACCGAAATGGTATTATCCAAGCTATTGGGCACGTAAATCTTGCCGCCCAGCGCCAACAGGTGCTCGGGGTTGCGGCCCACCGGCACCCGGCTGGTTACGGTGTTGGTGCTGAGGTCAAGAATGCTGAGCACACCGGGTAGGTAGCCGGTATAGGGGCCGCGCCATTCCGTGACGTAGCCACGGGTGGCCGAAGTAGCCGTGAAATACCGCGGCTGGTCGAGCCCGCTGATGGTGCCGGCCGTTCTGAAATCGGGCAGGTTCACCACCTCAATTTTCTTCGACCCGTTGACCACGATGTAGCCGCGCTGGCCCTGCACTCCCATGTGCTGCACCACGTCGCCGAGCTTGGCGCCGCCGTTGGCGCTGCCGAAATAGTCCACGGCCAAGCCGTTGGTGCGGCTGTTGAAGGCACTAACGGCCCCGTCGCCCTTGGTAAATTCGCCCTCGCTGAGAATGAAGATGTCGGGCGCGGGAATGGGCGTGGCGGAATTCTCGGGGTCGCAGGCAGCCAAAAAGGCCACAGCGGCCAGCAGAGGAGCAAGGTTTTTTTTCATGAGGCAATGCACCGGCCTCAGCCGGCAAGAAAATGGTTAAGAAAGAGTTGAATGGATTGAAATGGCGTACCAAGAGCTTAATTCCAGCTCAGGCGCAGGCTGGCCCCCAACGTCCGGGGTGGCGCCGGCCGGCCAGGGTAGCTGTAATAAGTATGGTTGAGTAGGTTGGCCGCTTGTACCAGCAGCAACACGCTGGTTCCGGCGGGCCCCCGCACGGTGCGGCCCACCGTGGCCCCTAGCAGCGACGTGCTGGGCAGAAAATCGGTACCAGAGGCATTGGTATAGCGGAAACTGCTGAACACGAACGTGCCGCTCACCAGCCAGTCGCGCCAGCGGTGGTCGGTGCTTAAACTGGCTTGGTGCCGGGGCACAAACGCCAGCTGCACCCCCACGGGGTCAGAGTCGGCGGCTGAACCTTGGATTTTGCGGGTATCGGTAAAATGGTAAGCCAGCTGGGCGCCGCCTTGGTAGCTCCCCTGACGTAGGTGCACCGCCGTGCTGGCCTCCAACCCTTGGCTGCGCACTTGGCGCAGGTTGCGGGGGCTCCAGATGCCGGTGCTGGTGCTGGGCAGCCACTGCACCCAGTGGTCCACGTCTTGCCGAAAGGCCGTCAGCTCCGCTTCCATAGTAATGCGACGGCCCCGGCGCTGGCGGTAGCGCAGCCCGGCTTCGGCCCCGGCTCCCAACTCAGGGCGAAGCGCAGTGTTGCCCCCCGGCAGCCAGTATCGTTCGTTGAGGGTAGGCGCCCGGTAGCTCCGCGCCGCGCTGGCCTTGATGGTGAGCTGAGAAGCGGAGGAATAGGAGAGCGTATCAGGGCGGGCCGGCAGCAAATCCCACTCCACCCCGACGGTGGGCGTGAGC
The DNA here is from genome assembly GCF_015694725.1 of Hymenobacter jeongseonensis. Lineage (GTDB taxonomy): Bacteria > Bacteroidota > Bacteroidia > Cytophagales > Hymenobacteraceae > Hymenobacter > Hymenobacter jeongseonensis. The sequence continues at coordinate 135,718 of NZ_JADQDQ010000006.1, forward strand.
GGGGCCAAGCCGGCAGGCAGGGCAGCCTGGCGCAGATTGGCCGAGAGGCGCAGAGCCGGCCGGGGGTCGTAGCGTAGTAGGGCAAAGGCAGCGGCGCGGTTTTCCGTGATGGTTTCGGAGCCATAGCCATCTACCAGCGCAGCGAAATGCTGGGCTTCGGCGCCCACGCGCAGGCTGCCGCGGGCACCCAGGGCGGAGGTGTGTTCGGCCTGGGCTTGAGAAGTCCGCACGCGCGAATTGCTCGGGGTGCCGCCGTCGCGGTAGTTGATGATGTCTTCGAACCAAGCGCCGCGCACGGCCCACTGCTGGCGGGCGGCCACGTGGCGGTAGCCCAGCACCAGGCGGCGGCTTTGGTCCCGCTCGCGCGCCTCGCTGCCCACCACATTCACCCCCGCCTGAATTTCGCGGTCGGCATCGGTGAGCCAGGCGGCGGCGGTAACCTCGCCGGCCTTGCCTATCCGCCAGGCCACGTCGGGACTGATGCTCCACTGGTGGCGCAACGCGGCGTTGCGCAAGGTGTAGCGCACGGGGCCGCGCGCTTCGCGCAGCACGTAGGAATAATTATTTTGGGCTTCGCGGTAGCTGGCGGCTATGCGCACGGCCACGGTGGGGGTAGTGGTGCGGGCTTCGAGGCTGCCGCCCGCCAGCCCAAAGCTGCCGGCATCAGCCTGCACGCTGCCGCGGGAGCCAGGCCGCCAGTCGGGGTCGGTGTTGAGGAGGACGGCCCCACCGATGGCGCCACTGCCGTAGAGCGCGGCCGCCGGGCCGGGCTGCACCGCAACGCGGGTGTTGGCCCCCGCTGGCAGCAGGGAAAAGTCGTTTTGCCCCAGCGTGGGCAGCATGATGTTCAGCCCGTTCCAGAGCACGGCGGTGTGCTGGGCCGAGGTGCCGCGCAGGGCAATGGTGGCCAATTGACCGGGCCCGTAGTTTTTCAGAACGAGCGGCGTGCGGGCTTGTAGCACGTCGGCGAGGTTGGCGCCGCGGTACTGGGCCAGCACGGCCGAATCGAGCTCGAAGCGGCGGCTGCCCACGGCAAACCGCTCGGGGCCCACGGCGCGCACCTGCACTTCGGCGAGGCGGTGCTGCCGCCGGCTGAGGCGGGCCGAATCGGGCGGCGCGGCGGCCGGGCCGGGCTGCTGCCCCAGCGCTACGCCTGGGCCCGCCAGCAGCAACCCGAGCAGGCTTTGCCGCCAGCCGGCGCGTCCGAAATTGAATAAATGCATCCGAATCAAATTTTCGATGAAGAAAATTCGATTCAAAACCCATTGCAGCTGCCTTCAAACGAAGAAAACCACTGCCGGGCCGAGGCCGAAAAACAGTTGTAAAACCAGCTACCCAAAGGCAGCTGCTGCTCTCTTTCTCCATCCGTCCTCCGCGAATGCTGAACCTGTGAATGTCCGGGCAGGTCTCCTGGCTTGCTTCGCCGAGCGGGCCGCCTTCCCATTCATTACGTTGATTTTCAATCAGAAAATCAACTCCGAACAGTGGCGTATGGGCCCACCCCGATGTGGAGCGTACAGTTGCGGGGACAGCTCCGGCATTGAACCGGATTCCCTTTTCAGCCGCGCCCCGCGATTGGGGGTTGGCACCTTGACGGGGGCAAAGATAGGACCTATCGCGGAATTCGTAGTCTGCGAGCAAGTCGTTCAGCCACGAGTCCCTTTACTGTGCGGACGCTCATCGCCGCAGCGTGACGCCCACAAAGTATTCGTGGGTGCTCCGGCGGTTAAGGGCCACGTGGGTGCCCGCGTCTAACTGCATGTTCTCAGTGACTTTAAAAAGCGGCGCAATGTTCAGCGAAGCTTCCCAGCGCTGCTGGCGCGGCGTCCATTGCGTCACACCTTCGGTGATGATGCCGAACCGCTCGGTGAAATCGTACTCCAGGGCCACGGAGGGCATCAGGCGCAGGCAGTGGGCGGCGGCTTCGCGGTCGTAGTCAAGGTCGGTTTCCAGCTGGAATTCGAGGTTGGCATTGTCGCTCAACTCCGCGTCGGAGGTCACGACGAGGCCGTACTCGGTGCGGCCCGAGCTGGTGAGGCCGCCGCTGGGCAGCCGCACAAAACCAATGGCGGCCATGGCAAACGTGCCGTCCTGCAAATCCCCCAGGAAATTGTGCTTGACGCGCAACGTCAGGTCACCGAAGGCCGCGTTGCGCTCCTGCCATTCGCGGGTGCCCGTGGGCCGTTGCTTGGCAATGGTGTACATCGGCAGTTCGAGGTGCACGTCGGTGCGGCGGCTCAGGCCCAGCTTGAGCATGGTGTACGCCACTTTCCATTCGCGGCTTTGCTCGGGGTTGCCGCGGGCGCTGTTCCGCAGGCGCAGGCCATCCAACTCCAGCTGCACGTGGCCCGCATCCACGGTAAAAGGGCTTTCGGTAATGCCGGGCCGGTCGGGCTGCAGCTCGCGCAGCCGGTTACGCGGCACGGGCTTGCGCCAGCTGTAGTGCGCCGAGTCGTAGGGCGAAGCCGTGGGGCGAACCTGCGCCCAGCTGCCCAGCGGTAGCAAGCACAAACACCATAAAATCTGTTTCATGGCGCTTCTACGCAACTGCTTGCACTACGGCTGCTACGGCCACCGCAGTTTGCAATTTTACCGCTAGCCAGGCCCTGACTGTAGTGCCTGAATCAGGCTTTGAAAATAGCGACACCCCGCTTCGGTCATGCTGAGCGCAGTCGAAGCATCTCGCGTGAGGTAGTAACTCAATCGTTAGAAATTACTGCCCCGAGCGAGATGCTTCGACTGCGCTCAGCATGACCGGGAAGAATTATTTTTTGCAATAGACCTTCACTACTCTTTGGCTTAGCAGAGATGCTAAAACGGCACCACCACTTTGGCGCTCACATTGCGGCCGGGGTTGAAGATGCCGGGGCGGCCGTTGGGCGAGGCCTGGTAGTACTCAAAGTATTTCAGGCGGTTGAGGTGCGCCTGGTAGGCCACGTCTAGCACGTTATCGACTTGCAGAAATAACTGCACTGCCTCCCGGCCGGCGCGGGTACGGAAGGTGGTGCCCGCGCCCAAGCCCAGCAGCGCGTACCCAGGCGTGGCAGTTTCGGTGTTGTCGAGGGCGTAGAAGCGGTTTTGGCGGGCGCTGCCGTCCAGCGAGGCGCGGAAGTACGTGCCGGTGAGGCGGCCGGGGCGCGTAGGCAGGGTCGCGCGGACTTCGAATCGGGCCCGCAGGGGCGGAATCAGCGGGAGAAAACGGGCGGCGTTGTCTGGATTTTCTACCAATTTGGCGTCTTCGTTTTGGCCATTTACAAGGGCTACGTTGCTGGTGAGGGCCAGCCACGGCAACGCGGCCGGGCGCACATTCAGGCTGGCCTCAATGCCGTAGAGGCGGGCGGCGGCCTGCTGAAACTGGTAGGTGGTGTTGCCGGGCACAATGACCACCGGCTGCCCCGCTGCATCGAGCAGGCGGGCCTGGTAGATGAAGTTCTGCACGTAGTTGTGGAAAACTTCCACGCTGGCGTCGAGCGTGGGCTGGTGCCAGAGCACTCCCACGTCCTGCTGCCAGCTGAATTCGGGCTGGAAGTTTCGGTTGCCCAGGTACACGATGTGGGCGCCGGGGTCGAGGCCGTTGGAGCCAATTTCGGGGATGTTGGGGGCGCGGTAGCCCCGGGCTAAATTAGCGCGGAGCGTAAGCTGCTCGGTGGCTACGTAGCTCGCGCCCAGGCTGGCCGACAGCCCCTGGTAGCGCCGCCGGAACGAGGGAAATTGCAGAGCCGCACCCGCTACCTGGGGCCCGGCCGCCGCCCCAAAACCCGTGCGGGGGTCAGTGGCCACGTAGAAGTCGTCCCACTTCACAAGGCGCGTGTCGTAGCGCACGCCGCCGCTGATTTCCAGCTTGCCCAGCGGCTTTTTTAAGAGCAGAAAACTGCCCGCGTCCAGCAGGTTGTAATCGGGAATGGGGAAGTCGGTGGCATCCTGATGGCGATTCACTTGCGCCATGCCGTTGCTGCCCACGCTCATTTCCAGGCCTTGCCAGGCAGGCAGGTGGTAGCGAACATCATAAGTGTAGGTGGTCAGGTCCAGGGCCAGGCCGGCCTGCACGGGGGCGGTGGGATGGTTGAACTCCCGGCGGCGGTTTTGCTGCACGCCCAGCAGCAGGTTTAGCTGGCCGCGGCCCAGTTCCACCTGCGTTTTGGTGAAGACGCGGTAATGCTGAATGCGCTGGTGCAGCGGCCCAATGGCGTAGGCGCGCAGCTCATCGCGGCTGGCCAATGGCCGGTTTTTGATGTCATCCAACGCGCTTTCGGCTACCTGGCGCGTGAAGCGGCGGCTGAGCGAGTCACGGCTGCCGTCGGGGATTTCCTGTTGGTTGTCGTAGAGCGTGAGGTACCAGTGCGAGCTGCCCCAGGGCTTCACCACGCCGGCCATGCCGGTTAGCGTCAGCTCGCGGAATCCGGTGTTGTATACCAAACCGTCCACGTGGTTGCGGTAGTCGTGGGCCAGGCGGTGGCTGGCCCGGAAACTGGTTTGAAATCCATTTTTCTGGTAATTCAGCCCCAGCGAATGGCCCAGCAAGCCGTTGTTGGATTGGAATTCGGTGAGGGCATCGCCGCCCAACCGGCCTTCGGGGCCGCTGGGCAAGCCGGGCAGCAAGTTCACCACCCCAGCCACGGCATCGGAGCCGTAGAGCAGGCTGGCGGGCCCTTTCACCACCTCCACGCGCTCGGTGTCGTAGCCGTCGATTTCCACGCCGTGCTCGTCGCCCCACTGCTGGCCTTCCTGGCGCAGGCCGTTGTAGAGGGTCAGCACGCGGTTGTAGCCCAGTCCGCGGATGAAGGGCTTCGATACGTTGGGGCCGGTGGTAACGGCGCTCAACCCGGGAATGCCCCGCACGGCCGCGTCAATCACGTTGGTGTTGGCGTTGAGGCTGATTTCGCGCCGGCTCAGGGTGGCGATGGGCACGGGGCTGCGGCGGATTTCGGTGACCCGGCTCACGCCCGTCACCACCACTTCGGAGAGGGCGGCGGGCGCGGCGGCCAGCGTCAGCTGCAGGCTCAGGGTCTGGCCGTCGGCAAGTACGGCATCGTGCTCGGCGGGGGCGTAGCCCACGGCGCTCAGATGCAAGCGCAGGGCTCCGGCCGGCACTTTCAGCAGTTGGAATCGGCCCGCCGCGTCGGCTACAGCGCCCAGGTTCGTGCCCACCACCGCCACGCTGGCAAAGGGCACGGCCGAGTGCCGGGCATCGTGCACCGCACCGCTCAAGGTACCGGTTTGGCCCCACAACAAAGCAGGACTCAGGAGCATTAAAAGCAATAATAGTTTCATACAGATATTACTAATTAATAGTCCAACAACAGTAGCCCAGCCGCTCATTGGAGTGGATTTAGCTATATGATTTCCGCGTCATGCTGAGCGCAGTCGAAGCATCTCTATCGCTTCGTTGCAGGGGGCAGGCGAAGCGGTAGAGATGCTTCGACTGCGCTCAGCATGACGCCCTTTTTGACCGTAGAATATCAATTTAACGACTTAACCTACAGCAAAATAAATCTGCTAAGCACAGCCCTTTAGGCCGTGAAAGTCTGCCAAAGCAGAAAGACGTTGAGCGCGATAATTATCCCCGATATCACCCAAGCCACGACCTTCACCACGGGCTTATTCACGAATACTCCCATTTTGGCTTTGCTGCTGGTGAAGAGCACCAAGGGCACCACCGCAAAGCTTAGCTGGAACGACAGGATGACCTGGCTTAATACCAGAAGCTGGCCGGTGCCTTTTTCGCCATAAATGATGGTCACAATCAGGGCCGGCACCACGGCAATCGTGCGCGTGATGAGCCGGCGCATCCACGGCTTAAGCTTCAGGTCCAGGAAACCTTCCATCACAATCTGGCCGGCCAGGGTGCCGGTTAGGGTCGAGCTTTGGCCCGAGGCCAGCAGGGCAATGGCAAACAGCGTGCTGGCCGCTACCGCGCCCAGCACCGGCGTGAGCAATTGGTGGGCGTCGGCAATGTCGGCCACTTGTTCGTAGCCCTTGCCGTGAAAGGCCGCCGCAGCCGTTACGAGGATGGCCGCGTTCACGAAAAACGCCAGGAACAGCGCCACCGTCGAATCGATGGTAGCAAACTTGATGGCCGAGCGTTTGCCGGCTTCGTCCTTCGGGAAGTCACGCGTTTGCACGATGCTGGAGTGCAAGTACAGGTTGTGCGGCATCACGGTAGCACCCAGAATGCCGATGGCCACATAGAGTTTGGCCGGGTTGCTCACGATTTCGAGGCGGGGCACCAGCCCTTGGCTCAGGGCCAGCCAATCAGGATTCGACGCCACAATTTCGTAGACGAAACACCCGAAAATCAAGAAAATGAGCCCTGCCACAATGCTTTCGATGATGCGAAAACCCTTGTTTTGAAAGTAGAGCACCACCAGCACATCGAGCACCGTGAACACCACCCCCCAAGCCAGCGGCAGGCCAAACAACAGGTTCAGGGCAATGGCCGAGCCGATGACTTCGGCCAAATCGCAGGCGGCAATGGCGATTTCACACAGAAACCACAGCACCAGGCTAATGGGGCGCGAATAATGGTCGCGGCAGGCCTGGGCCAGGTCGCGGCCGGTCACGATGCCCAGCTTGGCTGCTAAGTGCTGAAGCAGCATGGCAAACAGGTTGGAAATCAACACCACCGACAGCAGAGTATAGCCGTAGCGGGCGCCGCCGGCAATGTCGGTGGCCCAGTTGCCGGGGTCCATGTAGCCCACGGCTATCAGCAGGCCAGGGCCCCAAAAGGCCATCAGCTTGCGCCAGAACGAGGCGTCGGCACCCGGCACGCGGATGCTGGCGTACACTTCGCTCAGCGAGTTGCCGTGGCGGGCGCGGCGCCAGCCGGCTTCGGGCACGGGCTGCTTGGTATCGGTGATTGTAGAGGGAGGCACGTTAAGCAGTTGGTTTAAAGCAAAGGTACAATATTTTTAGGGCAGCCTAAAAATATTTTTCGACTGACTTAAATACCGGAAATCCGCAAAAAGGTTTCGCTGCCCGGCGGGGATTCTGCCAAAAGGTTGTTGGGGCTAAAACGGAACGCTAGCACCGGCCCGCCGGAGGCGCCGCCCGCCGGGCGCGGTGGCAGTTGCCGGCCATGCCCGACCTTTGCGCCGAAACCCACTTTGCATGACGCCTTCCCAAATCAAACGCCGCCTCGGGCTGCTCTCCCTCGTGGTCAGCATCGGGCTGGTGGCGGTGAAATTCTACGCCTACTACCTCACCCGTTCGCAGGTGGTGCTCACCGACGCGCTGGAAAGCATCATCAACGTGTTCACCAGCGGGTTTGCCCTCTACAGCATCTACCTGGCCAGCCTGCCCAAGGACGAAAACCACCCCTACGGCCACGGCAAAATCGAGAACCTGTCGCTGGGCTTCGAGGGCGGCTTGATTTTCATGGCCGGGGCCTACATTCTCTACAAGGCCGGGCTGGCCCTGCTCAACCCGCAGCCAGTAGCCCGGCCCGACTGGGGCGTGCTGCTGCTGGCCAGCACGGCCGTGGTCAACCTCGGCGTGGGCGTGCTGCTGGTGCGCAACGGCAAGAAGCTGAAATCGTTGGCCTTGGTCGGCGATGGGCAACACCTGTACATTGATGCCCTGACGTCCATTGTTTCCTCGGTGGCGCTGCTGCTGGTGGCCGCCACCGGCGAGGTGCGTTTCGACGCGGGCGCGGCTCTGTTGCTGGGCGGCTTTATTCTGGTGAACGGCGGCCGGATGCTGCGCCGCGCCATTTCGGGGCTGATGGACGAAACCGACACGGCCGTGGTGGCCGAGGTCATTGCGGAGCTACAGACCCAGCGCCGTGCCCCTTGGATTGACGTGCACAACCTGCGCGTGCAGCGCTACGGCGCCAACCTGCACATCGACTGCCACATGCAGATGCCCTACTATTTCACCCTGGAGGAAGTGCACACCCAATTGCACGACATTGAGGAGCTTATCCGGGCCCGCTTTGCGGTGGAAGTCGAGATGTTCGTGCACGCCGACCCTTGCACCTTCGCCGCGTGCTCCCTGTGCCTGATGCCGAACTGCCCCGTGCGCCAGCACCCCCTCAAGCACGAGGTGGAGTGGACCGTGCAAAACGCCGTGAAGAACCAGCGCCACACGCTGGAAGAAGGGGCTAGGGTAAGCCGGTAGCGGTTAGTGGTATGCTTATATTAAGAAGATTAATTAAATCAAATGAAGAAGGCTGTCATCTTTTGGCTCCTGGGACCGGCCTTTAGTGCCTGTACTGCTTCCAATCAAATTGCAACCAAAACTCGCATTCACCAAGAGGAATTTAGCGCTGAAACCAACTTTGCTACTCAAGGACCACTAGAAGCCAAATGGGCCCAAACGACGTTCCAGAAACATTATGAATACAAACCTGCTGTCCGATTTCAAGGCACAGTCCAAGCTCGTGTAGCGCGACAAGAGCAGGTGTTTCGCTACGGAGCCGACACGCTTAGTGCCTTCGATGTGGATGACCGGTTCCTGTCACTTTTCGCCGATGGGATTCTTTACCCGACGGTACACCCCGAGTACTATTTGAACCGAGTAAGCACTCTCAAGGAACTTGCTGAGGCAACTAAATCCCCGAAACATAGACTGTTTACTATGTATGTGTGGAACCGGCTCACCGTTAATCCGACCCTTTATGTGTTCGAATTGACTAATGACCAAGCGCGACTCGAAACCAACCTTACTTCTTTTCTACAAGGCGCAGTGCTGACTTTCATCCACGAGGTCGGAGGGGTGATATAGCTTCTCCATCTTGCTCCACCCCTCCCCTACTCCACCACCATTTGGCGCGTGGCACTGCCCGCAGCGGTCTGGGCCTGTAGCAAATAAGTGCCGGGGCGCAGGTTGCTCAGGTCAAGCGTGGCGGTGGTGCCAGCGGCGCGCAGCGTGAGCACGGTGCGGCCCACTAGGTCGCGCAATGTGAGCAGCGCGTTAGCCTTGGGCAACTGCACGGTGGCTTGGCGCCGGCTGGGGTTGGGAAATAAGTCAAACGAAAAGTCGGAAGCGGCGCGGGTGCCCGTGGCGACGTAAGCGCGGTTTTCGAGAATGATAATTCGGTCGTTGAAGCCATTGCTGGTGCCCAAATACACCTTGCCGTTAGGAGCCACGCAGATGGCCCGCAAGCGCCCAAATTCGTTCGTCAAAAACTCTATTCGGGCCGTGATGGCGTCGCCGGCCGGGTTGAGCGGCAACTGCACCAGCCGTTGGTGCTTGAGGGTGGCCAGCAGCAAATTGCCGCGCCACCCGGGAATGGCGGGATGGTCGTAGTAGGCCAAGCCGGCCGGCGCAATGGTGGGCGTCCAGATGGTGAGGGGTTCGCGCACGTTATTAGCCGCGCAAAAGGTAAGCTCGCTGGCCGAGTTGCAGTTGCCGTGCACGTTGGGCCAGCCATAGTTGCGGCCAACTTCAATCTTGTTGATTTCGTCGTCGCTGCTCGGGCCGTGCTCCGAGCTGTAGAGCCGGCCATCGGGCAGGCGCACGAGGCCCTGCGGGTTGCGGTGGCCCAGCGTGAACACGAGGCTGCCGGGCGTGGGGTTATCGGCGGGTACGGTCCCGTCGAGGTTCAGGCGGAGGATTTTGCCGTTGAGGGAAGCGCGGTTCTGGGCTTCGGGCTGCAATTGGGCATCGCCGGTAGTCATGAGCAGCGTGCGGTCGGGCAGGATGAGCAGCCGTGAGCCGCTGTGGGTGGTGGTGGCCTCGATGTTGCCTAGTAGCACTTGCGGGGCCGTTAGGCTATTGGCCGCGGCCGAGTAGGTGAAACGCACCAGCTTTTCTTTCAGGTCGCCCGCGGCGGTGTAGTTGTACACCGCATACACGTAGGGCATGGTAGCGAAATCGGGGTGCAGCACCATACCCAGCAAGCCGCTTTCGCCGGTGGGCGTCACATCGGGCACCGTGAGCAAGAGCTGCACCTGCCCGGTGGCCGGGTCGACGCGGCTGATGCGGCCGCCCCGTTCCGTCATCCACAGAAAGTTATCGGGCCCCCACACCAACTCCCAGATGTGGCTGCGGCCGGTGGTCAGGGCCGAGGCCGTGACGGTGGTGGTGCCGACCAGGAAAGTGGTGAGTGCCGGGGCCTGTGCACGGGCCGAGAGCGGCAGCCCAATGGCCCAAAAGGCCAATATTGCGTTGCGTAAAAACTTCATGGCAAGTGGCTAAAAGTGGAAATGACGGCAGTGCTACTCCAACAAACGAAACTTGGAAAAGTCCGGATGCCGTGCGCATTCGCGCAGCCCCGTTTTGTAGCTTGCATGCCTCATTAGCGCTGCTCCCCATGCCCGAGTTTATCACCCAAACCCACCCCGCCGGCTACCTCCTCAGCACTGACCCAGCCCAGCTCGATGTCACGGCCATTCACCGCTGGCTAAGCGAAGAATCGTACTGGGCGCGCCATATTCCCCGGGCCACCGTGGAGCGGGCCATTGCTAACTCACTGAATTTCGGCGTTTATGCGCCCGATGGTCGCCAAGCCGCTTTCTGCCGCGTAGTGACGGACCGAGCCACGTTTGCCTGGCTCTGCGACGTGTTCGTGCTACCCGAATTCCGCGGCCACGGCCTCTCCAAGTGGCTGGTGCAACAAATGTTGGCCCACCCAGACCTGCAAAACCTGCGCCGCCACCTGCTCGCTACCTTCGACGCCCACTCCCTCTACCAACGCTTCGGCTACACCCTCCTCGACCGCCCCGACCGCTGGCTCGAAATCAAGCACCCGGACCCCTACCCAGCGCACACGCCGGCGTAGTCGCTACTTCGCCGGGCTAGTCCATACACTGGCGCGCACCCGGAACCGCCACGGCAAGCCCGCTGCTTCCACGCCCGCGTATTCCAGGCCTACCCGGGCACTAGCCACCACGTCGGCAGCGGCGATGACTTCGCCGTGGTCTTCGAACCAGAGCACCTCGCCGTTCACCGGTAGCCCGGTTAGCGCGGGCGTGATGCCCAAGGCTTGGCTCAGCACGCCGGGACCGGCGGTGAGGGCGCGCTTGGCGGTGAGCAGGTTGCGCCGCAACAGCATTTCGGAGATGCCGATGGTGGGTTCCACGGCGCGAATCAGGACGGCGTCGGGGTGTTCGGCGTCGTGAGTGGCGATGTTGAACAGCGCGTGGCGGTTGTAAACGGTGTAGATGTAGGCGTGGCCGCCGGGCACGTGCAAGCCCTGGGCTTGGTGGCGCTTGCGCTGCAGGTGCAGGGTCAGCGAGTGGTCGCCTTCGTGCCGGTAGGCTTCGGTTTCGACAATGCGGCCGGCCGTGATGATGCCATTGACACAGGTGTATAGGTGCTTGCCCAACAATTCACGAGCAATTTGCAGCACATCGGGTCGCTGGAAGAAGGATGCGGGCAGCTTACTGGCTTTTGCGGGCATGGGGTTACATCAAAAGGCTTACCAAACGAACCACCCGCTAGGCGCTCAAAACAGCCGATACAACAGGCCGAAGCTGAGTAGCCACCGCCGCTGCCGCCACGGCAGGGCGGTAGCCAGTTGGTCGTTCACCCGCAGGCTTACGTCGGCGCTCGGCAAATTGACGACGGCCGAGCGCCGCGTTAGGAAAAACCCACTCTCCTCGTCCACTTGCAACTGGGTGCGCGTGCGGAGCGGCAAGAGGTACCCCACGTCGGCCAACAACTCGACTTTATGGCTTAATTCCACCCCCAAGCCTAGTTTGTGCTGGATGGCATCGGTCATTGACTGCACGCGCAAGCTCAACTCGTCGGCGTTCAGGCGAGTGCCGCCCACCCGCAACGGGCCAGTGGAATTGGTAAATTCGCCCACCGCGCGGGCCTCCGTTTGGCGGGTGTAGGCCAAGCCGGCCCGGCCAAAAATGGGCCGGTGGCGCGGAGCCAAGTTGTGCTGGTAGCTCAGGCCGGCCTCCCAGCCCGCGCCGGAAAACTGCCCGAATAGCTGCCGCGTAGCCAAGCGCCCGGCCACCCCCTTTGCGATGTCAACCTCGTACTCAGCGCTCCACCAGCCCACAACTTGCCGGGCGGCTACGCGGGTGCTGCCATCTGCCCGAAACACCGCCCCGACCGGCGCAAAAGCAGCCGCCACCTGCCCCGCCGAAGCAGCAACGGGCCACGCCCCCACCGCGGCCCCGTAGCGGATGCGCCGCAGCCACTGCAGGGCCGGCTTTGGAGGCAGCGGAACGGATTGCGGAGACGCGGGCGCGGCGGCAGGTAGGGGGGCGCCAGCGGCGGGTTGTTTAAAGATAGAATCGGCCCGCTGCTGGCGCTGCTGGTCGAGCAGGGCTTTTTGCACGGCTTCGGAGCGCAACAGCGTGGTTTGGCTTTGCCAAAAAGCTGAATCATAAGGCACGGCGTTGTGCAGAAATACGTCGCGGTACTGCGCCCGCTCCAGGTAAGTAGGCGCTGGGGCTGCTTGAGCCGTGTCGATGGCCGTGGTCAGGAACTCGCCGAAATAGAGCAATGGCGGGCCTACCGGCGGGTTGTATTTGGTTTGCCACCACACCGTTTTGAGGTGCCAGCGCCCGGCGTAGGGCTGGTAGGCTACGCGCAACGCCCGGGCATCGGCAACATGAATTCGACTGCGCAGGCCGGCCGGCGTGTAGTGCCACTCGGCCCCGAGGAAGGCATAGGTGTCCTGGTCGATGTACATCCGACCCGCAAAGTGCGCACGGCGGTTGCCGGGCCGCGGCCCAAACACGACGATGTACACCGGCCGGCCGGCGAAGGTGCTGCCGGACGCCAGGCGGTAGTCGTAATGCCGGAACTGAGCGGGGTCAATAAACTGAGACCGGCTGTGCACAAAATCTGCCAGATGCGCGATAAACGGGCCACCGGCCCAGTCAATCCGCACCGGGCCGGCGGGCCGCAGGTCCACTTTGCGCGACTGCTTAATCTGCACGGCGCCCTCGCTGGTGCGCTGCTGGTACGGTTCCTTAAACACCGTCAGCAGCCCTTCTACCAGGTAGCGCGGCCGGCCGGCAGGGTCGTTATCCGACTCGCGGTAAAAGCCCGTGAGGCGCGTGGGCTGCCGGGGAAAATTGCGCGGAATGCGGGCCACTGCCTCCCGCACAATGCCCACCACCGAGGCCGTTACCTGCACTTCGCCCAGCGCGGCCGGGATAATGCGCAGCTCGATGCGAAGCTCTGGGCCCGGCAACGGCGGCAGCGCCTGGGTGAATTTGCGGTAGCCGAGCAGCGCTACTTCCAACTGCTCGCGCTGGTATTCCGGCGGCACGCGCAGCGCAAAGCGCCCGTCTTCGTTCGTGCTGGTACCGATGCGGTTGCCGGCCACACCCACCTGGGCGTTGGGAATGGGCTGGTGCGTTTCGGCATCAAGCACTTGGCCACGCAGGATGGCGGGAGCCTGCGCCAACGCCGCCCCCGCCACCATCACAAACCATATCAGCAGGAAACAGCGCATAAAAACGGTTCGGAATGCGTCCGCCCGTCTACTTCGAACAGGCTTTCAATGTTCGTCAACGCCGGTTGCGCGAAGTAGCTGCTAGTGGCTGGCAGGCACCATTTCGCGCACCAGGTACTCGGCAATTTGCACGGCGTTGGTGGCCGCGCCTTTGCGCAGGTTGTCGGCCACCACCCACAGGTTGAGGGTGCGGGGCTGGGTTTCGTCGCGGCGCAGGCGGCCCACCAGCACGGCGTCTTTGCCGTGGCTGTCTTTGGGCATGGGGTAGCGGTTTTGCGAGGGGTCGTCGACCAGTTCCACGCCGGGCGTGCGGGCCAGAATGGCGCGCACATCGTCCAACTCAAACTCGCGGGCAAACTCCACGTTCAGGGCCTCGGAGTGGCCGCCCATCACCGGAATGCGCACGCAGGTGGCCGTGACGCGGATGCTGTCGTCGCCCATGATTTTCTTGGTCTCGTTCACCATTTTCATCTCCTCCTTGGTGTAGCCGTTGTCCTCGAACACGTCGATGTGGGGCAGCACGTTCAGGTCGATGGGGTGCGGGTAGGCGGGGTTGCTGGCGGTTTGGCCGGCGCGCTCTTCCAGGAGTTGGTCCACGGCTTTTTTGCCGGTGCCGGTCACGCTTTGGTAGGTGCTGACTACAATGCGCTGCACCTGGTACACCTTGTGCAGTTCGTTGAGGGCCACCACCAGCTGAATGGTGGAGCAGTTGGGATTGGCAATAATCTTGTCTTCGGCCGTGAGGGTGAAGGCGTTTAGCTCAGGCACCACCAGCTTCTTGGTGGGGTCCATCCGCCAGGCCGAAGAGTTGTCGATAACGGTGGTGCCCGCGGCGGCAAAGCGCGGGGCGTGCTCTTTGGAAACCGAACCGCCCGCCGAGAAAATGGCAATTTCGGGCCGGGCCGCAATGGCGTCGTCCATGCTCACCACGGGGTATTGTTTGCCCCGGAATTCCACCAGTTGGCCCACCGATTTGGCCGAAGCCACGGGCAGCAATTCGGTTAAGGGAAACTGGCGCTCGGCCAGTACTTTCAGCAGTTCGGTGCCCACCAGGCCGGTGGCACCCACAATAGCAAGTTTCATGGAATTGGGGAAATAAGACGCGGTAATCCAGCGCGCCGCGCCCTGCAAAGGTCGCCAACAAACAAGTAATTATGGCCCTCTAAATCTCACCTCGCCGCCCATGGCGACACAGCCGGACTGCGCGCCCGTCAGGCAATTATTCCGAAACGAGCGGTAAAGCCACGGAGATAGTACCTGAAAACATGACCCGCGCCGTCACTTCGAACCGGAAACAGCCGACACCGGAGTGGCGCCTCGCCGCACCAACATGGGAATATTGGCAGTGCCGACGCTACCGTGCCCGTCAAACACGCGCACGTACAAGCGGTAAGTACCCGGCTTTGTAGGCGTGCGGATGGTGGCTTGGCGGCCTTCGGCGCGGAGCACGCAGCCTATTACCGGCTCCAGCGGCGACTCTTTTTCTTTGCCTGTAGCCCCGAGCCGCATCTCCGGCAGCACTTCCCAGCGCGTGGTAAGGGAATCGCCTTCGGGGTCGGTGACAGTAACGACGGCTGGGTATTCCTGGCCCGCCTGCAGTTGAACATCGTCGCCGGGTGGGTAGCCCGCCAGCCGCAGCTCGGTGAGGTGCGGCGCCCGATTGGCGGGATATTGCTTGCGCCAGAGCAAATGCAGCTCGTCCACCATCTCGGTTTTCTCGCCCGTCGGCTCGAACAGGCTGAACCACGTGGGCGTGTATTCGAATTTAGTACCCCAGAAAAACACGTAGCTACCCAGGCAACGCGCGGTGTCCACGGCAATGGTTTGGCGGTAGCGGGTGCTCATGAACTCGGCTTTGGCACTGCTGGTCTGCTCCAGCGCCACTTTCCAGGCCGTGGAGTCCGATTCCCAGTGCCCCCGGCCACCGTATTCCGTCACGATGTACGGCCCCCGCCAGCCGCTGGCCCGCACCAAGGCTGGCAATTTTCCCAGTTGCCCGTACACGTTCAGGGACAGGATGTCTATCTCCGGCGCCAATACCTTGAGGTAGTCGGTATAAGGTGCCAGATTAGCCGTCATGGAAATGGTAACTGGATGGTAAGGGTCGAGCTCGTGAACCAGGTGGGCAATGTCTTTGAGGGCTTCAAACAGGCGCGGCCCTTTCGCCTTAAGCTCCACCTCGTTGCCTATGTTCCACATGAGCAGCGCCGGGTGGTGGCGGTAGCGCAGCACCTGTTCCCGGATGCGGGCCAGCTGGTCTTGTACCATGGCGGGGTCGTAGTAGCTGAAGTGTTGGTTTTCGCCATCCACCCACAGGCCCAGCATCACAGTGAGGCCGTGGCGGTGGGCTTCGTCCAGCAACGGACCCGCGTAGTCGGCGCTCCACAGCCGCACCGTGTTGCCGCCGGCGGCACGCAGCTGGCTGTACTGTTGCAGGCCGCCGCCACCGCGCAAAAAATAGGGCTGCCCGCCGCGCAGCAAGCGAAAGCCGTGGGCCGTTGTGTCCACTTTAACCTCAATCACGCTCTCCGGCTTGGCATTCGGGCCAGCAGAGTACCGCTCCGCAATCGGCGGCTTGGCCTCGTTGCAGGAGCTGAATAATAGCACGCATGCTGCTGCCAGCGCCCGTAGCCAAGCACCGCCGATAGTAGGCCCACATTCATTGAAACGGCTATTTACCGAGTTAAAAACAATCATTATAATATTTTATTTTTTATATTTTTCAAATCAATTTCATCTTCCCTTATTCTGGTTCAGACACTACAATCAGAAGGGCATTACACCCAGGCTCTATACGTAAACAGAACACTAAATATTTTTATTTTTTGAAGGTTCTGTTCTATAGGCCTTTGCAGGGCACTAAATTAGTTTTTGCAAAAAAAATCATCGTAAATCCCTAACCATAAGCACAATTTTATAGTACTGGGTGTTGTTTGACTTCTGACAGCCCAGTCAAGCCACTTTTAATATAACAACTATCTATATGAAAAATAATATACTATTCAATTGCTGTATGTGTTCTCTATATGCCTCTTACTACTGTATTAAATACCTCGGAAACTGAGCCTGCTCACGCCTCGGGATTATCATATAAGGTTCGTTTTCGCAAGGTTGCCGGTCTTACGTCCATGCGCTGGCTTGTGGCGGTGGGCTTCCTGTGCATGCTCCATTTTTTGTGGTGGTTCTTCACGACCCTGCGGATGGGCTACGCGCCGCTTTTCTGGCTGCTCGCGGTTTCGCTGGGGTTCAAACTCCTGAAGATGCTGCACGAATGGGTGCACTACGTGCAAGTGCAAGAGCCCGTGCCGCCCACGTATACGGCAAACCTGCGCCGCGTGGACGTTCTCACGACGGCCTGCCCCGGCGAACCCCACGCCATGATTATCCGGACCTTGGAGGCGATGCAAGCCATCCGGTACCCGCACACGAGCTACCTCTGCGACGAGGGCAACGACCCGGTGCTGCGCGCGGCCTGCGCCCGCTTGGGCGTGGTACACGTGACCCGGACGGAGAAAAAAAATGCCAAAGCCGGCAACATCAACAACGCCCTGCGCCAGGCCACCGGCGAGTTCTGTGTCGTGCTCGACCCCGACCACGTGCCCACGCCCAACTTCCTCGACGAAGTGATGCCGTATTTCGAAGATGAGCGGGTAGGTTTCGTGCAGGTAGTGCAAGCCTATGGCAACCAGCAGGAAAGCTTGGTGGCAAAAGGCGCCGCCGAGCAAACCTACCATTTCTACGGCCCGCTGATGATGGGCATGAACGGCTACGGCACGGTGCAGGCCATCGGGGCCAACTGCACGTTCCGCCGCGTGGCGCTCGACTCCATTGGCGGGCACGCCCCTGGCCTCACCGAAGACATGCACACGGCCATGCGCCTGCACGCCGAAGGGTGGCAGTCGGTGTACGTGCCGAAAGTGGTGAGCCGAGGGTTGGTGCCGGCGTCCTTGGCCGCCTTTTATTCGCAGCAGCTCAAATGGTCGCGCGGAGCTTTCGACCTGCTTTTTCGCGTTTACCCCAAGCTGCTGGGCCGTTTTTCCTGGCCGCAGCGGCTGCACTACCTGCTGTTGCCGCTGTACTTCTTTTCCGGCGTGATTGCCCTGATTGACCTGAGCTTGCCGGTGTTATCGCTGGGCCTCAGCCAATTTCCCTGGCTGGTAAAGGTGAGCGACTTGGCCGTGCACGCGCTGCCGCTCATGGGCATGTCGCTCCTTATCCGGTGCTACGCCCAGCGCTGGCTGCGCGAGCCCGGCGAGGGCGGCCTGCATCTGGCGGGCGGGTTCCTGCGCATCGGCTCGTGGTGGGTGTATGCACTTGGGTTTGTGTATGCGGTGGTGGGCGTGCGCGTGCCCTATTTGCCCACGCCCAAAGAGGGCCGCTGGGGCAACGAATGGCTCCTGGTGCTGCCCAACCTGCTGCTGGTCGCCATCCTGCTAGGCGCCTGCAAATACGGTCGCTTGGTTGCCTACGGACCTTACACCAACACCATGGTGCTGCTGGCTTTGCTGAACGTAGTCATTCTGCTGGCGGCCACGTTTATGGGGCAGCACCAGGTGCTGCGCAACTTTATCGAGGATATGGCGGCTAAGCCGTTTCGTGGGGTGGTGCTGGGCCTGCATCAGGTGCAGGCTGGTGTGGTGCACGCGCTGGTGCCGCGCCTGCGCCGCTTCGGCCCGCTGGTGGCGCTGAGCGGCTTGGCGCTGGTCGGCTCCTATTCCTATGCGCGCGAATCCTGGCTGGCACGGGTCCCCCCCGAATGGATGCTGACGGGCACGCACACGTTGCGCCTGGGCCAGGCCATCACGCCCTTTGAAAAACACGGTTCGGCTACCTTGGTAGGCTTGTGGACTGAAACGCCGGAAGCTTCGGAATACGATATTGCCGCGCTCACCATCCCTGCTCCGACCCTCACCGGGCCATTGCCGGCGCAAGTCGACAGCTTGGTGCAGCGCCGCCGCGTGCCCTTGCTCACCTGGACGGCGCGCACGTCCGCCACAGACCAAAAGGCGTACTGGCAGCACTTGGCCCAACAGATAAGCCAAATTCCCGGGCCGGTGATGCTGCGGCCTATTTTGCAGGCGCCCAACGCCGCTGCTTACCGGCAGGCCTGGAAGGAGATGGTCAGGGCCTTCCGCAAGGAGCAAGTCATCAACGCCGTTTGGGTTTGGACGCCGGTTGCCGCTGATTCACTGATGCAGCAGTTTCCGGGCGTGGCCTACGCCGACTGGATTGCCAGCCCGCTGCTGGCGCAGGACGGGGCTCCCGACTATGCCCAGTTGCGCACCTACCTCAGCGAAAACCTGGCCCTGCACCAGCTGCCCGTGGTTTTGCTGGCCCCCACCCCCAAGGGCAATCCGCAAAATGTGGCGCAGCGCCTGAACTGGGAGTACCCGGAAATCAAAGCCATTGTATTCCCGATATCTCCCAAACCCTATCCGGAAACGGCCACCGAATGGAAAAACCGCCAGAGTCGCCACGGGCTAGGAGGGTAAGCGTTGGTGCTCATAATTTCCGTACGCCACGCGCCGGGCTTTCGCTTAAAACCCCATAAAACCCCGCGCGTGGCCCCAGAGCGCAACAAAATAATACAATATCATTAATAAGGGCTTACATTGGGCACTGCTAATACCTGTGCCCATCAATGAAGCGACTCCTTTTACTCTTCACTTTCCTACCCTTCCTGGCCTCGGCCCAGTTGGCCGAGACATTTGCCGACGGTGATTTCACCACCAATCCTACCTGGAGAGGCGATGCCGGAAGTTTCCAGGTTACAAACCAGCAACTGCAAAGCAACGGCCCCGCCGTGACGGGTACCGCGTTGCAGCTCAGCACTCCCAGCCAGGCCAGCACGGGCACCGTGTGGGAGTTTTGGGCCAACCTGCGCTTGGCCACCAGCTCCGGCAACCTGGCCGATGTATGGTTGATGGCCTCGCAGGAAGACCTGCGCAGTACCCAAAACTCGGGCTATTACATCCGCCTCGGTGGCACGGCCGATGAAGTGAGCTTGTTCCGCAAGGACTCGACCCGCTCCGCGGTGCTGGTCATCGACGGCTTGGATGGGACGCTAGCGAGCGCCAGCAATAACCTCGTGCGTGTGCGTGTGACCCGCACCACCGACAGCCGCTGGACCCTGGAACGCGACCTCACCGGCGGCCGCAACTTTGTGGCGGAGGCCGCGCAGCCCATCGACGCCACCTACCAGCAGAGCGTGGCCCTGGGTGTTTCCCTACTCTACTCGTCGGCCAACAACCGCAGTTTCTACTTCGATGACTTTGCTGTGACCGACGCCACCGCGCCGCTGCTTGCCCGCGCTGTGCCTCTGAGCTCCCGCCAGATTGACGCCGGCTTCAACGAAGCCGTGGACCCGGCCAGCGCCACCATGCCGGCCAACTACCGGCTGCAAAGCGGCGCCGTGCCCACCACGGCCCAGGTGCTGGCCACCAACCCGGCCGTGGTGCGCCTCACGTTCGCGGCCGACGTGGCCGCCCAAAACACACTGGAAGTCCGCAATGTGGCCGACTTGTACGGCAATGTGGCGGCAGGCCCCCTGCGGGCCACTTTTTCGGCCCCACCCGCCACGCCGCAGGTTGGCGATTTGATTATCACCGAAATCTTCGCCGACGAAACGCCCCAGGTGGGGCTGCCGCTGTCAGAATACGTGGAAATCCACAACCGCAGCACCAAGGTTATCAGCCTGGGCGGCGTGCGCCTGAGCAAGCCGGGCAGCAGCTCGGCCGCTATTTTGCCCGATACCGCCCGGCTGCTGCCCGGCCAGTACGCCATTGTGTGCGGCAGCACGCGGGTACCGCAGTTTGCCGGTTACGGCAAAGTGTACGGGCCCACCAATTTCCCCGCGCTCAACAACGGCGGTGACCAGCTGGTGCTGCGCGGCCGCGACGGCCGCACCCTGTTCGAGGTCACGTACTCGGATGAATGGTACCGCGACTCCCAAAAGAAAGAAGGTGGCTGGAGCCTGGAGATGATAGACGTGAACAACTTCTGCGCCGGGGCCGACAATTGGCTGGCCAGCACCGATGCCAGCGGTGGCACCCCCGGCAAGGCCAACTCGGTGCGGGCCGCCCGGCCCGACGCCACGCCGCCCACCCTGCTCCGCGCCGTGGCCCTGAATGCCACCACCGTCCGGGTGTACTTTTCGGAGAAGCTGGACAGCACAACGGCGTCCATTGCCAGCCACTACTCGCTGGGAGCGTCCGGCCCGGGCATCATCCGGGTGGTGCCCGTAGCACCCGATTTCCGGCAGGTCGACCTGACGTTGGCAGCGCCGCTGCTGGCCAGCCGGGCCAGCACCCTGGCCGTGCAGGTAGCCACCGACTGCGTGGGCAACGCCAGCGGGCCGTTGCAATCGGCCACTTTTGCCTTGCCCGAAGTAGCCGTGAGCGGCGATGTGGTCATCAATGAACTCCTATTTAACCCCCGCGTGGGCGCCGTGCGGTTCATTGAGTTGCTGAACCGCAGCACCAAGTTCATCGACCTGCAAGGCTGGCAAATTGGCAACCTGCGAGCCGACGGCAGCGTGGATACCGACGTGCTGAGCAACGAGCCGCTGGTGTTAGCGCCCGGCCAGCTGCTGGCTTTCAGCACCAATAGCGACAACCTTTTGCTGCAATACCCCACCAGCACTACCGCCGCCAACTTGGTGCAATTGGCCAGCTTCCCCTCATTCCCGAACGAGAGCACGGCGCAGATATTCAACAGCCGCGGCCTCGAAATTGACCGGTTTGCGTACAGCGACGCCCTGCACCTGAGCCTGCTGGCTACGCAGGACGGTGTGTCGCTGGAGCGCATTCGGGCAGCGGGGGCTACTACGGGCAGCAACTTCCACTCGGCGGCCGGTGCGGTGGGCTACGCGACGCCCGGCACTGCCAACTCGCAGGCCCAGGATGCGCCCGGCGGCAACCAGGAGCTCACCCTGACGCCCGAAGTCTTTACGCCCGACGACGACGGCCAGCAGGATTTCGCTACCCTCAACTTCCACCTCGACCAGCCCGGCTATGCCGCGTCCGTCACGGTATACGACGCCCTGGGCCACCTCACGCGCCGGCTTGTGCGCAACGAAACGGTGCCCACCACGGGCTTTTTCCAGTGGGACGGCATCGATGAGAAAGGCCGCAAAGCCAGCGTGGGCTACTACGTTTTCCTGGTCGAGCTTTTCCGGACCAACGGCGGGGAGAAGCGGGAATACAAAAAAACGGTGGTGCTGGGCGCCCGGTTTTAAGCGCAAACGGGAAAGCTGGACTTCCGACGGCGGGCCGGCGCGGTTAAACCTGCGCGGCGGTTTGGCGTCAGAAGGCGCATGAGCAGCAACCAGCAACTTCAGCACTTGTATTGGCGGGCCGGTTTTGGGCCCCGGCCGCAGGACGTGGCCGCCGGCCTTAGCCCCCGCCAGGCCCTGCGGCAGCTGCTGCACGATTCGCAGCAAGGGGAGCCGCTGATAATTCCTGGCCTGAACGCTGCCATCGGCGACGAGCAGATGATAATTGAATCCGCAACCGGCCAACGTGTTGCATCGGGCGAACTACCAACGAAACCCAACGCCGCCCGCCCGCCCCGCTTGCGCCGGGCGGCCCTCACGCCCGAGCAGCGCAAGCGCCAAAACACGGACCTGCGGGAAGCCTACGCGAACCTGAGCACGGCATGGATGGAACGCATGGCCGCCTCGCCGGCCCAGCTGCGCGAAAAGATGACGCTGTTTTGGCACGGGCACTTTGCCTGCCGGGTGCGCCAGCCCGCGGCTGCGCTCAGCCTGCACAACACCATGCATCGCCATGCCCTGGACAAATTCCCGGACCTGCTGCTGGCGGTGAGCCGGGAGCCGGCCATGCTCCAGTTTCTGAACAACCAGCAGAACCGCAAGGCCCGCCCCAACGAAAACTTTGCCCGCGAGGTGATGGAACTGTTCACCCTGGGCCGGGGCAACTATACCGAACAGGACGTGAAGGAGGCTGCCCGCGCCTTCACCGGCTGGGGGTACGACGGGGAAAACAACTTTGTGTTTCGGGAGCGAACCCACGACGCGGGGCCCAAAACCATCCTCGGCCACACCGGCGCGTTCACGGGCGAGGAAGTTCTCCAGCTCCTGCTACAACAGCCAGCCGCAGCCACGTTTCTGGTCACCAAAATCTACCGGTTTTTCGTGAACGAGGTGCCCAATGACCGGCACATTGCCCCGTTGGCCGCGGCCTTCCGCCACAGCGGCTACGACATCGCCGACCTGATGGAACGGCTGTTTTTGGCCGATTGGTTTTACGAACCGGCCAACGTGGGCACGCACATCAAGTCGCCGGTGGAACTGCTGGCCGGCATCCGCCGCACGCTGGGCCTGCAGCTGGAAAACGCCCGGCCCCTGCTGGGGTACCAGAAAGCCCTGGGCCAAACCTTGTTTCAGCCACCGAACGTGGCGGGCTGGCCCGGCGGCCGCAGCTGGATTGACTCCTCGTCGCTGCTGCTGCGCCTGCAGCTGCCGGCCGTCCTTTTTCGCCAGGCCGAATTTGCGGTGGCCCTCAAACAGGACGAAAACGACCTCGCGCCCAACCTGGGCCGGGCCGAGCGCACCCTGCGCCCGGGCGTGGGGGCGCAGCTGCCGCTAACCGCGCTGCGCCCAGTTCTGGCCCCGATTCCCGCCGCCCAGCAGCCCGCCAGGCTGAGCGAATTCCTGCTGCAAGCCCCCATTCGGCCCGAAAACCTGCTGGCGGCGCAACAAGCCGCCGCGGGGCAAGCACCGGCCGATGCCTTGCGTAGCCTGCTGCTCAGCTTGTTGAGTCTGCCGGAATACCAGCTTTCGTAATTGCGAATCTCCTTCATCATTCCAACATGTCCTCCACCCGCCGCGATTTTATTCGGACTTCTGCGTTGGCCAGCTCCTTGCTGCTGGTGCCCAAATTCCTGCACGCCCTGGACCGGGGGCCGGGCCTGGCACGCCTGGGCGATGCGCCCGGCGCGCGGCGGCTCATTGTGGTGCAGCTGAGCGGCGGCAACGACGGCCTGAATATGGTTATTCCCTATAAAAACGACCTGTATTACCGCGCCCGGCCCACGCTGGGCATCCGAGAAACCGACGGCATTCTGGCGTTGGAGCAGGACCTGGGACTGCACCCCGCCCTGGCCGGACTGAAAGGGCTATACGACCAAGGACAGCTGGCCATCCTCAATTCGGTGGGCTACCCCAACCCGGACCGGTCGCACTTCCGGTCGATGGATATCTGGCAAAGCGGCTCCGGCGCCGACCAAAGCGTGAGCACCGGCTGGCTGGGCCGTTACCTCGATTCGGCTTGTCCGGCGTGCCAGCAGCCGTACAACGCTCTGGAAATTGACGATACGCTGAGCTTGGCAATGAAAGGCAGCACCCGCAAAGGCCTCGCCCTGAAAAACGCCGGCAAGTTTCACCAGCTCACTCAGAACCGCCGGCTGGCCCAGGTGAGCCAGCATACCGCACCGGGCCACCACAGTCAGGTCGATTACCTCTACAAGACCTTGGCCGAAACGACTTCGGCCGCCGATTACCTGTACCGCAAATCGAGCGGCCACCACTCGGCTGTGGCCTACCCCAACTCAGATTTTGGCAAAAGCCTTAAAACGACGGCCGAGCTTATTAGCGCCGGCGTCGAGTCGCGGGTGTACTACTTGGCGCTGTCGGGGTTCGATACCCACGTGCGGCAACGGGAGCAGCAACAACGCCTTTTCACCGACCTGGGCGATGGGCTGGCCGCCCTGGCCAAGGACTTGCAGCAGCACAACCAGTGGGAAAACACGCTGGTACTGGTGTTTTCCGAGTTTGGCCGCCGCGTGCAGGAAAACGCCAGCCACGGCACCGACCACGGCACCGCCAACCCCGTGCTGCTACTTGGCGGGAAGCTTCGTAAAAAAGGCGTCCTCAACGCCGCCCCCGACCTGGCCAATCTCGACCAAGGCGACTTGCGCCACCAAGTTGATTTCCGCAGCATTTACGCCAGCATCCTCAAAGACTGGCTGGAAGCCGATGAGGCAGCCATTCTGGGCACCGGCTTCGAGCGCCTGAGCGGGCTGGTATAGCGCAGCCCAGCGGGATTTGGGGCAGCTCGGCTATATCATTTCGCCGCGTAAAAACGTAAAAAGGGCCCTCTTTCAACCCTTTATTTACCCTTGTCATGAAACCCATATCGCCCACGATGCACGGTGTGCTCGACTATTTGGTGTGTGCGTTTTTTGCCCTCGCGCCCACCTTATTCAACTTAGGCGGGGCCTATGCCACGGCTTGCTACGTACTGGCCGGCGGCTACCTCGTGATTTCGCTGCTCACCAACATGCCCCTGGGCGTGGCCCGGGTGATACCGTTTCCGGTGCACGGCAAGCTGGAACTGGTGAGCGGTTTGGTCTTGGTTGCTTCGCCGTGGCTGTTTGGCTTTGCCAATGAAAACGAGACGGCCCGCAACCTTTTCGCGGCGGCGGGCCTGGTGTTTTTGGTGGTGTATTTGCTCACCGATTGGGCCGGCCAAACCCGCGAAACGGGCCACGGACGCACCATTTCCAGCGCCGGCACTTCTCCCAATCCCCGCAACCCCGGCATGGCGTAGCCCGTGCTCGAAATGACTTTACCGAAAAGCCCGGCTTCCCAGAGGCTGGGCTTTTTCGTGCCCTCTCGGGCGTAGCTTGCGCCTCCAACTCCCCTTCTATCCACATGAAACACCTGTTTATTACCTTCACCACTTCGCTAGTGCTGCTACTAGCGGTGGCGCCCACCGCGCACGCCCAACCGGCGTCTACTTCAGCCGTCTACACTGGTCCACGCTTCCCGGGCGGGCCCGATTCGCTCCGTGCCCTCGTTTATCGCAGCACGCAGCTCATCAATCCACCACCCAAAGGCCGGGCGGTGGTGCAGTTCGAGCTGGCCAACGGGAGCACTCCGCGCAATTTCAAACTATTGGAATCGCCAACACTGATAAAATCCCCCCTGACCCGCGCCGCGGAAACGGCCATGAGCTTTTTGCAAGCTCGAATGCCCGCCTGGGAACCGGGCACCCCGGACCCCAACGACCCGCAGAGCAGCAACCCCAAGGTCAGCTTGGTTCTGGACTTTGCCACTCCTCTGGTTGCCCAGCCGTTTCCATATGCCGAGCAGGCGCCGACCTTCCCTGATTTTGCACCGCTGCTACGTGCGCAACGCAACGTGTTCTTCGAGCGGAGACAAAACGATGCGCCGCTGCTGGCTAAGCTCTCCTCCTCCAGTGGTTTGGTTCCGTATTTTCAAATGCAGATACGCTACCCGTCAGCGGCCTTGCGCCAGCGGCAGCAGGGCACGGTTTACCTCTATTTTGAAGTTTCGGAAACTGGGGCCATTGAGCAAAAGCAGATTGTGGGCAGTGCGGGCCTAGACCTTGATGAGGAAGTGTTGCGAGCAGCCCGCCAGTTGCCCGCCGCCACGGCCCCGGCCCTGCATCAGGGGCGGCCGGTGCGCGTTTTTTACGTTATTCCCTCGTCATTCAAGATTCAGTAGTGCCGGCGGCTACGCACCAAAAGCGGCTTCGGCCAGCGCCAGCACGGCCCGGCGCGTTTCAGTAGCCTGCTCGAGGTAGGATTGGTGCCCGCTGCCTTCCAAAAACAACGCGTGGGCCACGGCGGGCAGGGCTGCCTGGCGCACGGCGTCCTCAAAATGCACGGCCACGTCGTGCTTGCCGGCTACCATCAGCACCGGGAATTTGGCGGTGGCCAGCACGGCGGTGCGGTCGGGGCGGGCGGCCATGCCGCGCAGCGCGCCCGTGATGGTGGTTTCGGGCGTGGCCTTGCCGATTTCTTCCAGCAGGGCCCGGGCATCGGTCAGCCGGTCGCGGTTGGTGGGTGCAAACAAGGGGCGCACGAACGATTCCATGAACTTGGCCACGCCGTGCCGCTCCACGAAACTGATGTTTTTCTCCCGGTTCTGGCGTTTTTCGTCGGTATCGGCCAGGGCTGAGGAATTGATGAGGGCCAGCCCGGCCACCCGCTGGGGCCAGCGCTCGGCCAGGGCCAGGGCCACGTAGCCGCCCATGCTGTGGCACACCAGCAGCACGGGGTTGGGACAATCTTTCTGGCCGAGGTAGTCGATGACGTAACGGGCCTGCGCTTCCATCGAAAAATCGGGCACCGGCGCCAAGTTGGTGCCGTGGCCCGGCAGGTTGGGCGTGAGCAGCCGGTAGCCGTCGGGGAAGGAACGGGTGAAGGCGGTCCACACCTCCCGGCTTTCGGCAAAACCGTGGAGGAAAACGATGGTGGGCAGGTGGGGCGTGGTGGCGGTCATGGCAACAAAAGTAGCGCCAGCACCGCGCCCTTCCGCCGCCCCGCCGGATTCTTAAACCGTATCCTGGCGCAACGACGAGGCCCGCACAAACAGTTGCGGCTGCAACACCACTTGCCGCTGCGAAAACGCCGTGCCCTCGGCCGCCACCAACTCGGTAAACAGCCGGAAGGCCGCTTGGCCCATTTCTTCGCAGCGCTGGTCCACGGAAGTGAGCATGGGCTCGGCCACTTGGGTCAGGGCCTCGTTGCTGAAGCCGGCTAGGGCAATGTCCTGCGGCACCCGGATGCCGCGGCTTTTCAGGAGCTGCAGCGCCCCCAGCACCGCTGAGTCGCCGGCCGAGAACACGGCATCGGGTGGATTGGGCAAATCTAGCAGCGCGGCCATGCAGTTGGCGCCGCTTTCCAGGCTCATGTTGCAGTCCATGATGAGGCTCTCATCGGGCGCAATGTCGTAGCTCTGCAAAGCGTCGAGGTAGCCCTGGCGGCGGTTCTTGTAGATGTTGAGGTGCTGCATGCCGGCAAAATGCGCCACGCGGCGGCAGCCTTGCTCCAGCAGGTGCCGGGTGGCCAGGTAGCCGCCCTCCCGGTCGTTCAGCACCACGGCATTCACGTTGTCGCCCTCCACCAAACGGTCGAAAAATACCAGCGGCACGCCGTGCTTGCGCACTTTTTCGAAGTGCCGGAAATCCTGCGTAGTCAGCGAAACCGACACCAGAATACCGGCCACCTGGGCGCTGAGCAGCGTTTCGATGTTCTTTCGCTCGTGGGCGACGTCCTCGCCCGACTGGCAGATAATGACGCTGAAACCGGCCTTGCTGGCCGCCGTTTCGATGCCGTGCACCACCGAGGCAAAAAACCGTCCTTCAATATAGGGCACAATCACGCCCAGCAGCTTGCTTTTGCCTTTGCGCAACGCCGCGGCCAAGTGGTTGGGCTGGTAATTGAGCTTCTTGGCCAACCGGAGCACGGCCTGCTTGGTAGCCGGCCCAATGCTGTGGTGGTCGCTCAACGCCCGCGAAATCGTGGTCATGGAAACCCCCAACTCCCGGGCCAAATCGGCCATGGAAACGGGGCTGCCGGCCGCGTTGGGTTCTTTCGTTGAAGTGCGACGTGCAGCCATTTTTTAATTAAGTGAAGAATGCCAAAAGGAGTACAAAGCTACTGCGACTTATTAATAGCCTCGGCAGCAGGGTTCAGCTTATAACAACGTACCAGCGCCCGGCCGGGCGTGAAACCAGTGCCGGTGCATCCTTGGTTTTGCTACCGTTTACAGCCCAGCCAACCAGTTGCGCTGGTCCGTGGCAGGTTCAGTTTGGAGCCGGAGCCCCAACTGGCTTGCTTACCAGAATATGTAGGCAATATAAAAAATAATTTACACAAACGATTGTGAAATATTATAACTTTGGTCGCGCTCATGGCGCGACCCTTGGCAACAAGCACTGCACAATCGTTAATTTAAGCTACCCGGTGGGCATGAAAAAACTGATTATCCTGGTCTTGCTCTCGCTTGGCATGAAGGCTACGGCCCAGCCCGCCCGCCCGCCCTTGGGCCCGATGGCGAACCCACCGGCCCACGACCCGGTGATGATTCGCCAGAACGGGGTGTACTACATGTTTTGCACTGGCAACGGCATCGCCGTGTGGTCGTCGCCCGACATGAAGATTTGGACCCCGCAAAAGCCGGTGTTTGCGGCACCGCCCGCGTGGGCGGTGGCCGCCATTCCCAGTTTTAAGGGGCACATTTGGGCTCCCGATATTTCCTTCGCCAACGGCCAGTACAGCCTGTTTTATTCGGTGTCCGCGTTTGGAAAAAACACCTCCGCCATTGGCTTAGTCACCAACAAAACCCTGGACCCGAAATCCCCCGACTTCAAGTGGGTAGACCAAGGCAAGGTCATCCAATCGGTGCCCGGCCGCGACATGTGGAACGCCATCGACCCCAACCTGGCCCGCGACAAAGCGGGCACGCCCTGGCTCACCTTCGGCTCGTTTTGGAGCGGCATGAAGCTGGTGAAACTCAAGCCCGACCTCACCGCGCCCGCCCAGCCCGAGCAGTGGCGCACCGTGGCCCGCCGCCCCCGCGACCCCAAGCTGAACGACTCCCTGCCCGGCGATGGCGCCATCGAAGCCCCGTTCATCTTCCAGAAAGACGGGTTTTATTACCTCTTCACTTCCTTTGACTACTGCTGCCGTGGCCCCCAAAGCACCTACAAAATGGTGGTGGGCCGGGCCAAGGAAATCACCGGCCCGTACGTGGACCGCGCGGGCCTGCTGCTAGAGCAAGGCGGCGGCACGCTGGTGCTGGCCGGCGACAGCAAGTGGTTTGGGGTGGGCCACAATTCGGTCTATACCTTCGATAAAACCGATTACCTCGTGTTCCACGGCTACGATGCCGTGGACCGTGGCCGGCCCAAGCTGCGGATTGAAAAGCTGGCGTGGGACAAGGAAGGCTGGCCGGCGGTAGCGACGCAGTAACCGGAATCTCACCCCCCGGCCCCTCTCCAAAGGAGAGGGGAATCGAACGAGTGTAGCGTGGACTCTGCGAGTCCGCGCCCGTCCGAACGAGACGCGACCCTACGCGGACTCGCAGAGTCTACGCTACATTTCGCGCACAACCGTTGCCCCTTCTTTTTTGGAAAGTGGGGGCAGGGGGTGAGGTCCCGACGAGACGCTTCGACTGCGCGGACGCCAGGTGAGCATGACGACCTTTTTTAACTCCTTTTATATTTCCACAAGCACGTACTTGAAAACAACGCGCTTCTTTCCGGACCTTTGGCGCTCTTACTAACTGCACTTCTATGAACCCTCTCGTTGCCATCCGCCAATTCGACCAGAGCCTTTGGCTGGACTTTATCAGCCGCCCGATTCTGATTAACGGCCAGTTGCAGCGCCGCATTGCCGACGAAGCGTTGCGCGGCGTCACGTCGAACCCGGCCATTTTTGCCAAGTCCATCGGCGACAGCACCGACTACGATTCGGCCATCAAGGCGCTGGCCTTGCAAGGCAAAACCACCGACGAAATCTACACCAACCTGGCCGTGGCCGACGTGCAGCAGGCCTGCGACTTATTCCGCCCGCTCTACGACAGCGAGCACACTAGCAGCGACGGCTACGTGAGCCTGGAAGTATCGCCAACGCTGGTGAACGACACCGAGGGCACCATTGAGGAAGGCATTCGCCTCTGGAAAACGGTGGCCCGCCCCAACGTCATGATT
The DNA here is from genome assembly GCF_015694725.1 of Hymenobacter jeongseonensis. GTDB lineage: Bacteria > Bacteroidota > Bacteroidia > Cytophagales > Hymenobacteraceae > Hymenobacter > Hymenobacter jeongseonensis. Next base: position 165,562 of record NZ_JADQDQ010000006.1, read on the forward strand.
AAGGTGCCGGCCACGCTGGAGGGCCTGCCCGCCATTCGCCGGCTCATCGCCGAAGGCATCAACGTGAACGTGACCCTGATTTTTGGGCTCGAGCGCTACCGCTTGGTGACCGAGGCATTTTTGGCGGGCCTGGAAGACCGGGCGCAGGCCGGCTTGCCGCTGGCGCGCATCGACTCGGTGGCGAGCTTCTTCCTCAGCCGCATCGATGTGCTGCTTGACCCCATGTTGGAAAAAATCGCGGCCGAAGGCGGCGAGCGCGGCGCCCTGGCGCAGTCGATGGTGGGCGAAGTGGCGCTGGCCAGCGCCAAGCAGGCATACCAACTGTATAAAGAGATTTTCGCCGGTCCGCGCTGGGAGGCGCTGCAAGCCCAAGGGGCCGAAACCCAGCGCCTGCTGTGGGCCAGCACCGGCAACAAAAACCCAAAATACGACGACCTGAAGTACGTCGAAAACCTCATCGGCCCAAAAACGGTGAACACCGTGCCGGTGGAAACGCTGGACATTTTCCGCGAAAAAGGCCAGCCCGCCGTCCGCCTCGAAGAAGGCCTCGACAAGGCCCGCGAAGTGCTGCGCCGCCTGCCCGAGTTGGGCATCAACCTGGAAGAGCAAACCAACTTCCTGGAAGTGGACGGTGCGAAGAAATTCAACGAGCCTTTCAGCAAGCTAATGCTGTCGCTGGACATGAAGCGCAAGCACGCCCTGGGCGAAATGGTGGTGCCCGTGACCATGCGCCTGGGCGGCTACCAAACGGCCGTCGACAACAAGATTCTGGAACTGAACGATAAGAACTTCGTCAAAGGCTTCTGGGACAAAAAAGCCGACCTCTGGGTGCAGGACGAAGCCGGGCAGCAGAGCATTCGCAGCTTCATGGGCTGGCTGCGCGTGGCCGAAACAATGGTGGGCCGCGTGCCCGAAATTCAGCAATTTGTGCACGAGGTGAAAGCCGCCGGCTTCAAACACGTGGTGGTGATGGGCATGGGCGGCAGCACCATGGCCCCCATCGTTTTCAAAGCCGCGTTTGAGCAGGGTTCAACTGGCCTGCCGATGTCAGTGCTTGACACCACGGACCCCGGCACGGTGCGCCAGATTGAAGCGTCGGTGCCGCTGGCCGAGACGCTGTTCATCGTGGCCAGCAAGTCCGGCACCACAGCCGAGCCGCTGGCGTTCGGCGACTATTTCTACGCCAAGCTCAAGGAGCTGAAAGGCGACAAGGCCGGCGATAACTTCGTGGCCATCACCGACCCGGGCTCCAAGTTTGTGACCGATGCCACGGCTGCCAAGTACCGCCGCATCTTCCTAAACTTCCCGGAAGTGGGCGGCCGCTTCTCGGCTCTCTCCTACTTCGGGCTGGTACCGGCGGCTTTATACGGCCTGCCCATTGGCGAGCTGCTGGAACGTGCCATTTTGATGATGCGTGCTTGCGGTGCCTACGGCGACGTGAAGCAAAACCCCGGCCTGGACTTGGGCGCCACGCTGGGCGTGCTCGCGCAACTGGGCCGCGACAAGCTCACACTGCTCACGCCGGCACCGCTGAGCGACCTGGGCCTGTGGCTGGAGCAGCTCATCGCCGAAAGCACGGGCAAGGAAGGTAAGGGCATCCTGCCGGTAGCCGGCGAGCCGCTCGGCGACGTGAGCACCTACGGCCAGGACCGGGTGTTTGTGTACGTGGGCTACAAGGGCCAGGCCGACGAGACCAACCTTGCCAAAATGAAGGCGTTTGAGCAAGCCGGCCACCCCACCATCACCATCCTGATGGACGATGCGCTGGACTTGGGCCAGGAGTTTTACCGCTGGGAAGTGGCCACGGCCGTGGCCAGCGCCGTGCTCGGCATCAACCCCTTCGACCAGCCCAACGTGCAAGCCGCCAAAACCGCTACCGACGGCCTGATGAAGGCAGTAGAAGAGCAAGGCAGCCTGCCCGAAAAGAGCCAGCCCGTGGCCAGCCAAGACGGCGTGACCTACTACTCGGCCGTGCAGGGCGAAGGCGCTGCGGAGGTATTGAAGGCATTTTTCGCCCAGGCCCGGCCCGGCGATTTTCTCTGCCTGCAAGCCTACCTGACCGAGACGCCCGCTGTGAGCGAGTGCTTGCAGGAGCTGCGCGCCCGCGTGCAAGCGCAGTACCACATTGCCACCACGTCGGGCTACGGCCCGCGTTTCCTGCACTCCACAGGCCAGTACCACAAGGGCGGCCCGGATACGGGCCTGTTCGTACAGTTCACCGACGATAACCCGAACGACCTGGCGCTGCCGGGCCGCTCCTACACCTTCGGCACCTTTAAAAATGCCCAGGCCTTGGGCGACCTGGAGGCGTTACACAGCTACAACCGCCGCACCCTGCGCGTGCATCTCGGCGCCAATGCGGAGAAGGGCCTGCGCACCATGCTGGCGGCGCTGCCGAGGGCGTAAATACTTTCATAACGATAGATAAAACGTCATGCTGAGCGCAGCCGAAGCATCTCTACCGCTTCGTTGAATTACTCTCGAGATAGAGATGCTTCGGCTGCGCTCAGCATGACGTTTTTTCAATTTCATAGAACTCCGAAACCCCACCCATAGCAAGTTTCTTATGCCTTCAATACACAATCGATTGTGCACAATGGCTGCGGCCCTTGCCCTTTCCACGGCCGCGCTGGCCCAAACGGTGCCAGCGGGTGCTCCCGTGCTCGGTGCTACGGTAGGCGGCAACCCCATCATTAAGAGCAAGTACACGGCCGACCCCGCGGCCATGGTCCAAAAAGGAACCGTGTACCTCTACGCCGGCCACGACGAAGCCCCCGCCCGGCAGGAGCGCTACGTGATGAACGAATGGCTGTGCTTTTCATCCACCGATATGGTAAACTGGACCGAGCACCCGGTGCCGTTGAAGGTGTCGGATTTTGCCTGGGCCAAGGGCGACGCCTGGGCCTCGCAGGTGATTGCGCGCAACGGCAAGTTTTATTGGTACGCGGCAATGGAGCACGGCACCATTCCGGGCAAGTCGATTGGCGTGGCGGTGGCGGATAACCCGACCGGACCGTTCAAGGACGCCCGCGGCTCGGCACTCATTGCCAATAATATGACGACCGATGACAAACACCCGTGGGACGACATTGACCCCAGCGTTTTCATCGACGACAAAGGCCAGGCTTACCTCTTCTGGGGTAATGTGACGTGCTACTACGCCAAGCTCAAGGCCAATATGACCGAGTTAGACGGGCCCATTCAAACTGTGAAACTGCCGCAGTTCACGGAGGCGCCGTGGGTGCATCAGCGCAACGGCTGGTACTACCTGAGCTACGCCTCGCAATTCCCCGAGAAAATTGTGTACGCCATGAGCCGGAGCATCGAGGGGCCGTGGGAATACAAGGGCATTCTGAATGAGTTGGCGGGCAATTCCAACACTAACCACCAAGCCATCATCGACTTCAAAGGCCAGTCGTACTTCATCTACCACAACGGCGGCCTGAACCCTGACGGCGGCAGCTTCCGGCGCTCCGTGTGCGTTGATTACCTGTATTACAACAAAGACGGCACCATGAAACGCGTCGTGATGACCACGGAAGGCGTGAAGGCGGTGAAGTAGGCGAACCAGAAGCAAAAAGAACGTCATGCTGAGCGCAGCCGAAGCATCTCGCGTGCCACCACTAATCCATTTGATTACTGCCCCAAGCGAGATGCTTCGGCTGCGCTCAGCATGACGTTCTTGTAATTTCAAGTGCTTCAGCCACTACCGTAGCCACGTGCGGACGTAGCGGCCTTTCGGGTCGTAGCACTGGGCTTGCTGGGCCACGTCGAAGGCGGTGTCGCGCACATCGGTGCCGGTGCCGGCGATGTATTTCCAGTTGCCCCAATTCGAGGCCGGGTCGTGGTCGATGAGCTGGTGCTCGAACCAGGCGGCGCCCCAGCGCCAGTCCTGATGCAGGTCGTGGATGAGGTAGCTGGCAGCATTTTGGCGGCCGCGGTTGCTCATAAAACCAGTGGCGGCCAACTCGCACATGTTGGCATCGACGAAGCCGTTGCCCGTGCGGCCTTGAGTCCAGCGCTCGAAGGCGGCGCGGTCGGGGTTGGGGGTTTTGGGCTGCTGGCCGCGCAGGCCCGCGAGGCGGAAAAAATCGGCGCCGGCGCGGCGGGCGAGCAGCCGGAAATAGTCGCGCCAGATGAGTTCCATGCGTAGCTGCTGCGAGCCTTTGCCGTTGCGGCCGGCCACGGCCTCGTAGTCGTCAATGGCCGCCCAGATTTGGCGGGCCGACAAGCTGCCATTGGCCAGCCAGGGCGAAAACTTGGTGCTGAAGGCTTCGCCCAGCAGCTCGTTGCGGGTGTCGTTGTAGCGCGCAATCAGGCGGCGGTCTACGACGTAATCGTGCATACGGGCCAGGGCGGCGGTTTCGCCTCCGCCCAGTGTCGGCAGGGCCGAGCGGGCGTCGCGGAGCGACACGCTCGCTGCCGGCAGGCCCGCGGCTTCGGCTACCGCGGCGGCCGTGGGCAGTGGTGCGGGTACCACGCCGGCGGGCAGCGGCGGCAATTGGCGCGGGGCGGTAAGGGCCGGGCGCACCGGCGTGTGCACTGCTACATCGAACCGAAATTTGCTGAATGAGAGTGGCAGCTGCCGCACGGGAATGGACATATCGTGCGGGTGCAGCAGCGAAAGCGTCTCGAAGAAGCGCAGGGGAATGCCGCGGCCTAGGGCGGCGGCAAGGTCGGTTTCGGCGGTGGTTTCTTCGTGCGGGTGTTCGGCGCTGGCCCACACGGTGTTCAGGCCCAGCTCGCGGGCCAGCCGAGGCAGCTCGTTGGCGGGGTTGCCGAACACGAAGTGGACGCCAGAGCCCAAAGCCGCGTACCGGCGCTGCAGGTCGGCCAGTGTTTCGAGCAGGAACGGCAGGCGGTGCGGGCCCAGGCGCGGCAGGCCCAGATAGCGGTCGGGCCCCAGGGTGGCGGGGTCGAAGCAGAACACGGGCAGCAGGGCTTCGGTGTGCGCGGGGAGCGCGGCCAGGACTTCGTTGTCATGCAGGCGCAGGTCGTTGCGCAGCCAGTACAGGATTTTCATGCAGCTTGTAGCTCGGGCGGGTGGTTTGCCTCGGGTACAACGCCCAGCCAGGAGCAAAGTTTGTGGGGAAGCCGGTGGCCGGCGAGCCGTCGCGCTGGCTCTGTATTCCCAAAGCCAAGCACCTGACGAGGCCCCAGCACCTCATTCAGGCGTCTGTTACAGGAAAAGCTGCGGGGCCGGCCGGGACTGGCGGGTGGGGCCCAACGATGCCCACAAGAGGCGCGGCGGCTAGCGGGCCCGACCGCTTTTTTCGTTGCCGCGCCCGGCCACGCTACCACGTCAGGCGCAGCAGGGAAACGCCCTGGCGCGGCAACGAAAACCGCAGCACTGTCTGCTCATTTTTGGCGCTGACTGTAGAAGGCGAACCCTTCAGCAAGGCCAGTTGGCCGGCCTTTTCCAGCGCCTTGCGCTGCACGGCCGTCACCTGCTGGGGCGAGCCCATGGCTTGCCAGGCGGTATAAGAATTGCTGTGCTCGTTGTCGATGCGGTAGTGCTGTAGCTTGGCATTTGCGGGCACGCCTCGCAGGGTGAGCTCTACCTCGCTGGCCGGAGCGGTCAACTGGTCGTTGTGGTAGTTCCACACCAGCACGGAGGCGGAGTGGGGGTCGGCCGAAGCCAGGGCGCTGATGTCGGCGCGCTGGGTTTGAGCTTGGTTGTGAATGTCGGGCAGGGTGAGGGCCGTGGGATTGGCGACGGCTACGCGCGGGCCGGTCATCTTGCCCAACATGCGGAAAACGTTGAGCACGGGCTTGTCGACGCCATTGGTAGCGAGGTCGCGGAAACCGGCAAACCAGGGCTGGTTTTCGAATTCGAAGGACCAGCTCACGGCGCCGAGTACATTGGCTTTGTAGAGGTCGGCCAACTCGTAGAGGCGGGCGTAGGCGGCGGCGGTGTAGCTGGAGTACATGGTGCCGTTGCGGTAGGCGTTTTCGGGGTTGGTGGCCACGCCGCAGGCCGCGCAGCCTTCGGGGTCGTTTTCGCCGATGATGATGGGCAGCTTGCTGTACTCGGGAAACGAGGCCACGATTTTAAAGCCCTCGGTGATGTCGTCGAGCTGGGTGCCCATGTTCATGCGCACGTGGCCGTCCACCAGCTTGGGGGCGCCTTTGGCGTGGAAGGTGATGAAGTCGAGGCGGGTGCCGGTTTGGCCGGTGACGTAGTTCTTGCCGCTCCGGCAGTGCTCCAGGAAGCCGCGCAGGTAATCGGCGGCTTTATCCCAGCGCGGGCCGGTGGTTTCTGGGCCGCCGAGGAGGGCTTCGGGCAGGGCGCGGTGCACGGCGGCTTCGGTGTGGTCGTAGAGTTCGTTGTACTCGGCCGGGGTGCCTTTCCAGTAGCCAATATTGGGCTCGTTCCAGAGCTCCCAGCGCCAGGTTTTCACCTCGGCGGCGCCGTAGCGGGCCACGCTGTGCTTCACCCACTGGTACACCAGCTCGCCCCACTTTTTGTAGTCTTTGGGCGGGTAAGCCCAGCCGGTGTAAATGTCGTTGTAATTGTCGCCGGGTTTCCAGTAATGGCGGTACGGCACCGGTTTCACGGACATGGCCTCGGGCATAAAGCCGATTTGGGCAATGGGCTTCATGCCCCGCTTAATGTACGTGTCGAAAATGCGGTCCACGATGGTCCAGTCGTATACCGGCTGGCCGTGTTTGTCTTCGGTGTAGGCGTTGGTCGAACCCCATTTCAGGCCAGGCGTGCCGTCGCCGGTGGTGAGCAGGTTGTGGGGCCGCACGTACACCGGCACGGGGCTGAGGGCCGCCAGCTCGGTGAGTAGCTTCTGGCCGTCCTTCATGTACGTATAGTTGGGCTCGTCGTAGCCAAAGTAGGCCCACAGCGGCTGCATGGGGCCTATAGGCTTCTTCACATCGACGGTGATGGCAACAGCGGCCGGCGGGGTCTGGGGGAAGGCAGATGAAGCTGAAGCAGCTATCAGTGACAACACAAGGCCGCAGAAACGGGCACGGGCAGCGGTGAAATTAGAAAGAGAGGTTTTCATGCTCCTGCTGTGTTTAGTGGGGCTTTGCTTATGGCATCATGGTAAAAATTCCTGTCATGCTGAGCGCAGTCGAAGCATCTCTCCCGCTTCGTTGAGGCCGCATTAATTACTTCCGAGGTAGAGATGCTTCGACTGCGCTCCGCATGACGGCCTGAATGCGTCGTTCCGATAATAATTTCGAAAGCGTTACTCCGCCACCAGCTCCAGAATGTGGCTGGTGAGGGGCTTGGCTTCGCGGTCGCTGAGTATCACGCCCACTTTCATCAGGTAGTCGCCGGAATAGGTTTGGCCGTTGGCGGCCAGCTCGGATTTTTGGCCGGGCATGAGGTTGATTTCGGTGAGCTTGTAGCGCTTGGCGGGGTCGAGGCCCTGGAGCTTCACGGGCAGCACGGTTTCGAGGAAGCGGGTGTGCAGGTTGTAGCCGTAGAGCACGGCTTGGCGCTGGGCTTCGTCCACGTACATCAACGACGCTTGGTTGCCCTCGTAGGGCGAGCGCAGGCGGAACAAGTCGCCCTGCCAGATAACGGGGCTGAGGCGCTTGTAGTCCTTCACGGCCTGCTGGCTGAATTTCAGCTCATCGGGCGTCATTTTCTCCACTTCGATGTCGTAGCCGAGCTTGCCCATCATGGCCACGTCGGTGCGGAATTTCAGGCTGTGGCTGCGGTTCCAGTTGGTAACGTGGCTGGCAATGGTGTTCGAGGGGAAAAACTGCGAGAATCCCCACTGGATGAAGATGCGTTCGAAAGCATCGGTGTTGTCGCTGGCCCAGAACTCGGTGAAGTAGCGCAGACCGCCGTAGTCGGCGCGGGCGCCGCCGCCGGAGCAGAGCATCATGGGCAGGTGCGGGTACTTCTGGCGGACGCGCTCCAGGATTTTGTAGAGGCCGCGCACGTAGTCGACGTAGAGGCGCGACTGGTCGCGGCCCAGATACTGCGAGTAGGCGCTGCTAATCATGCGGTTGCAGTCCCACTTCACGTAGGCTACGCCCTGGCTCAGCTGTTCGTCCACGGTCTGGTACACGAAGTCCTGCACCTTGGGGTTGGTCAGGTCGAGCACCAGCTGGTTGCGGTAGAGGTCGTCGGGGCGGTTGGGCAATTTCAGGGTCCAATCGGGGTGCTTTTCGAACAGCTCGCTCTTGGGGTTCACCATTTCGGGCTCCAACCAGATGCCGAATTTGATGCCCTCCTTGGTGGCGGTTTGCACGAGGTGGCCCACGCCGTTGGGCAGCTTGGTTTTGGTGGTTTGCCAGTCGCCGAGGCCCTGCGCGTCGCCGTTGCGCGGGTATTTGTTGCCGAACCAGCCGTCGTCGAGCAGAAACAAGTCGACGCCGAGTTTGGCCGCGTCGCCCATCAGGCCGTCGAGCTTGGCTTCATTGAAATCGAAAAACGTGGCTTCCCAGTTGTTGAGCAGCGTGAGGCGCGGCTGGAGGCCGTCGAGGGTGCCGCCGTGGCGGCGCGCCCAGCGGTGCAGGTTGCGCGAGGCCTGGCCCTTGCCGGTAGTGCTGTAGGTGAAGATGAATTCGGGCGTCACGAAGGCCTGATTGGCTGGCAGCGTGTATTCCGATGCGTACGGGTTGATGCCGGCCGACATTCGCAAAGAATTCTGGTTGTCCAGTTCAAAAGCCAAGCGGAAGTTGCCGGTCCAGGCCAGGGAGCCGGCCAGCACGTCGCCGGTGGTTTCCTCGGCGGGCCGGTCGAGGCCAAGGAAGAAGCTCGGCGTTTGGTACCAGCCGGCGCGAGTGCCCAGCTTGGTATCGATGATTTTGATGCCGCTGGTGAGCTGGCTTTCCACCTGCTTGGCTTCCTCGGCCCAGTCGCCGTGAAACTGCGTCAGCCAGTACTTATGGGCGTCGAAATGCAACATGGCCGAGGCGTAGCTGGTGAGCACCACCGGCTTTTTTTCGCGGTGCTTGATTTCCGTCCAAGTTTTGATGACGTCCTCTTTGAAATACGCCGTGAAGTGCAGCAGCACGTCCACCGGGTATTTCGGGTCGCGCAGGTGCACGGTAGTTGTGGTAGCATCACCCCGCACATTGCCGAGCGGCTTCTGCACTTTCACATCAGCAAAGGCTAGGTCCAGCGACGGGTTGCCATCGGTGTGAATGACGCGAATGGCGGGCTCGAACAGGTTGGTGGTGCCGGCGGTCACGTAGGCTTCATGGCGGTTCGGCAGCAACTGGTGGTCGGCCGCAGCCAGCTTAGGGCCCAGGTAAGTTTGGTAGACATGCTGCTTATCACCCACGGCCAGCACCAAGCTCACGTGCTCGGTCTCGATGTGAATAGGAGGCGTGGACTGCGCCATGGCGGGTACGAAACGCATGAGCAGAAGGAAGAAACAGAAGTAGCGAAGGCGCATGTGTTATCTGAGAATAAGCAAAAACAGAACGTCATGCAGAGCGCAGCGAAGCATCTCGCGTGCCACCACTAACCCTAACGATTGGCTTACTACCACACGCGAGATGCTTCGCTGCGCTCTGCATAACGACCTTTATTAATTGAGCTGCATTTGCCAATTACTTCGCGTGCGTCGCTTCCACGGCTTGGCGGGTCACCAAATCCACATCGGTCACTTGCTGCGGGAACCAGACCGTCATTTCGCCCTTGCCACGGTTGGCCCAGGCGTAGTACGGAATGGCGGTGAGCGTTTGCTTCACGGTGCTGATGGTGTTGCTGGCGCCGTCCACTTTCACCACGGGCACGGTGGCGGTCAGCTCGGTGATGCCGTTCAACACGTCGGGCTTGAAGGCGGCGGTGAAGGCGGTGCCGGTGGGCACTATGATGTTAGTGGCTTTGCCGTCGTTGTCCTTCCACTCGGCGCAATAGATGACGGGGCCGCGCTGCAGGGCCACTTTGCCCACGTTGTCCTGCACGTTGGGGTGGGCCACTACGGTGCGGGTTTCCATCGGCAGGCTCATGTCGACCACGTCGTTTTTCTTCCACTTGCGGGTCAGCACGGCATAGCCGTTTTTCAACTGGTACGCCACTGGCTTGCCGTTCACTTTAATGACAACTTTCGCGCTCGAAGGCTGGGCGAAGCGGTACAAATCCGACGGAATGGCCTCGTCGCGGGCCCAGCCCGGAATGCGAACCAGCAGGTTGAAATCGGAAGTAGAAGCTTGGTCGACGGTGAATTTCAGGTCGCCATTCCAGGGGTAATTATTGGCCTGGGTGAGTCGCACGGGCTTGTTCTGCACCGCCAAATTGGCGCTGCCGCTCACGAACAGGTTCACGTAAATGTCCCGGCCGTTTTGGCCGTACACGTAGCCGGGCAGCGACGGAAACAGCCGCGCCAGGTTGGTGGGGCAGCACGAGCACTCAAACCAGCCCGCCCGCGCCGGCTCGGTCTGGGCGAAGCTGGCGCTGTTCTTAATCTGCATGGCGTTGGAGTAAAAGAACGACTTGCCATCGAGGCCCACGCCCGAGAGCAGGCCGTTGTAGAGCACTTTCTCAATCAGGTCGGCGTATTTGGCGTGGCCGTGCAGCTGGAACATGCGCTGGTTCCAGTAGATGTTGGCCACTGAGGCGCAGGTTTCGTTGTAGGCCGTGGCGTTGGGCAACTCGTAGTTGCGGCCGAACCGCTCGCCGCCGGGCACCGCGCCGGTGCCGCCCGTCACGTATATTTTCTTGCTGGCCATGTTGTTCCAAATGCTGTCCACGGCCGTCAGCAGCTGCTTGTCGCCGGTGAGGGCGGCCACATCGGCCATGGCCGAGTAGAGGTATTCGGCGCGCACGGCGTGGCCCACGGCCTCGGCCTGCGCCACCACGGGCTTGTGGTCCTGCCAGTACGAGCCGTTCTTGAACGGGTCGGGGCTCTTGGGGTCATAGCCCTTGTACTGGCCCCGCGCATCCAAGAAAAACTTGGCCGTGCTCAGGTATTCGGGTTTGCCGGTCACGCGGTAGAGCTTTACGAGGCCCATTTCCACGATTTCGTGGCCGGGCGCTACGCTGCGCTTGCCGGAGCCGAATACGGAGCACACGAGGTCGGCATTTTTGAGAGCGATGTTGAGCAGGGATTTCTTGCCGGTGGCCTGGTAGTGGGCCACGGCGGCTTCGTAGAGGTGGCCGGAGTTGTAGAGCTCGTGGCTCATCTCCCGCTCGTTTACCCAGCGCTCCGGGCCGGCCCAGGGGTGCGGGTGGGCGGGGTCGATGGTGCGGGCGGTGTAGAGGTAGCCGTCGGGCTCCTGGGCCTTGCCCACCTTGTCAATCAGCACGTCGAGGTAGGCCGCCAGCTCCTTGTCTGGGTACAGGCTGAGCGAGTACGCGGCGCCTTCCAACGTCTTGTAAATGTCGGTATCGTCGAAGGGAAAGACCGTCGCAAACTTGCCCGATTTGGCGGCCGCCATCTCAAAATTCTTCACCCGGTTGGTGGCCTCGCAGCGCTGAAACGACGCCGGAATGGTGACGGTGGTGTTGGTCTTGAGGCGCGGCTGCCAGAAGTTATCGGTCAGAGTCACCTTCGTAAAGGGCACCGCTTGAATGGGGTAGTCGCTGCGCTTGACGGTTTGTGCCACTCCGGACGTGCTGAGCAAGCCGGCGGCCAGAATGGTGGAAAGTACGGTTTTCATAGTTATACACATTGATTGGCCAGGAGTATTCCGCACAGCTTTTAAACAGAGAAAAGCACGGAGATAAAACATGGAAGCGTCACTTATTGAACGGGGTCCACGCCTTTGGGCGTCATCACCACTTTTTGCAAGGTGCTGTCGGCGTTGTAGTTCAGGTAATCGATGCTGACTGAGCGCCGGAAATCCCCGCCGGTGGGCAGAGCGCCGTTGTGGTACACAAAATACCATTTGCCCTTGAAATCGAGCAGGGCCTGGTGGTTGGTATTAGAGTTGGTAGCCAGTTCGTTCAGAATGCCTTTGTACACCCACGGGCCTTCGGGGCTGCGGCTCATGGCGTAGGCAATGCGCTCCGGAAACCCGGTGGCGTAGGAGAGGTAGTACCACTTGCCGCGCTTGTGCACCCAAGGCGCCTCCGTGAACTGGGGCAGGCTGATGGTTTGGATAGGCCCGTCGAGCTCCGTCATGTTGGCCTTGAGCTTGGCGTAGTAGCAGGCCGTGTTGCCCCAATACAAGTAGGCCTGGCCCGAATCATCGACCAAAACCGTGGGGTCGATGTCGTCGAAAAAGGTGTTGACGGCCGTCGTCATCGCATTGGTCACCAGCGCCGTGCCCCGGGCATCCACAAACGGGCCGGTGGGCGAATTGGCCACCGCCACGCCGATGGCTTTGCCGGGCACGGTGCGGTGGTCCACGCTCACATACCAGTAAAACTTGCCGTTGCGCTCCACCACCTGAGAGGCCCAGGCATCGGCGCGCGCCCAACTGAAGTCCGTTACGCGCAGCGGCACCGGGTGCTCGGTCCACGTGGCGAGGTCGCTCGAGGAATAGCACAGCCACTCGTTCATCACGTACTGGTTTTGGCCCGTAGCGGCCTCGTCGTGGCCGGTGTAGATGTACATCCGGCCGTTGTGCACCAGCGCCGCCGGGTCGGCCGTGAATTTTGCCTTAACAATGGGATTGCGGAATACTACCTGATTATCCGGCACCACGAACGGAGCAGGCTTGTCCTTCTGGCAAGCAGCCACGAAGCAGCTGATTCCCAGCAATAGTATAGGCAAACGCATTTTCATATTAAACTGGAAAATCAAATAATCACGAAGGCATCAAGCCTCCTGATAGCTATTATTTATTAGCGGCCTTCTTGCTTGAAATGCGGTACAGCTTGGCGCCGTGCCGGCGGATGTAAGGCGCAAAATCACCCGTGAGCGGCCCCATATGTTGGCCCGTCCACAGGTCTTGCACGGTGGCGCCAGCCGCCACGCCCAGTTCCTGCAGCGTCACGGGCACGCGCACCGAATCGGCAGGCGCGGGGCGGTAGGGGTTTTTGGTGAATACCAGGAAGCTGAGCGTACCGCCGGTGTTTTGCGCGGCGCCCGCATTGTCGAGGCCCACCGTGGTGGAAAGGCGCGTGTAGCCGGCGGGCAAGTCGTACTCAATAATGGAGTTGGAATGCGTGCCGATGCCGGCGTCATACTTCTTCCCTCCTACCAGCAAGGCCGCGCCCGACACGCTTTTGTTGATGGTGGCTTGGCCCCAGCCGGCCGTGGCACTCTTCCACGGCACGGTAGTAAGCGGCGTGATTTTGCCGCCACCGCTCAGTATTGGATTCAGCCAATCGGCGTGGTCCCAGGCAATGTCGTCGCCGCCGTTGCGCACATTCAGGTAGAGTTTGGTGGCGCCGGTGATGTCGATGTCGGCCGCTTTGCTTTGGCCGGGCGTTTCGCGGGTTACGGGGCCACTGGCCCAGGCAGCTTCGCTTTCGGGGGCCAGCTCCTGGTCCTGGGCGTTGAAAAGGGCCAGGAACTTATCGCCGGTGGCAGGGTCGTCGGCGGTCCAGGCTACTAGGTTGTCGCGGCGAAAAAGCTGGCGGTTGCGGGTGCTGTTGCGGTGCATGGCCAGCACGTTTTTGTTCGTGAGCAAACTCAGCGTGAAGGCGTCATTGCTGGGCAAGTCGCCGCCAAACATCAACGGCGAGCGGAAGATGCTCCACAGCGTCATCAGCGTGAACTGCTCGTCGCGGGTGAAGCGGGTCATGCGGTCGTCGCCCCGCTCGGCCCGGATGCCCAGGCGGCCCAGCGGCAGCATGTCGGCATCGGGCCAGGCGCCGGACGCAATGTGCGGAGCCCACCGCTCACACACGTCGAAATGCTCCTTGAGCTGCTCCCAGCTGTCCCAGAAGTCGCCCACGGTGCGCCACATGTTGGCGTGGGCCGCCACGTGCTGGGCTTGGGCAATGGGTGTTTCGCCCGGCGAGGTACTGAGCACGATTTTTCGCCCCGAGCGGTCGATGGCCTTGCGAATCATCTCCACCTCCGGCGCGTGGTACGGTGAGGACAGGTCGTCAACCTTCACAAAATCCACGCCCCAGGCCGCGTAGAGCTTGAACAGCGAATCGTAATACTCCTGCGCGCCGGGCCGGCCGGCCACCACGGTGTACATGTCGTGCAGCCAGCCGGCTTGGCCGTCTTTGCTGTAGATGTCGGCCGCTGTGGCCTTGCTGCCGAGGATGGGCATCTTGCGATGCACCGCCGCCACCGGCACGCCGCGCATGATGTGAATGCCAAACTTCAGGCCCTTGGCGTGCATATAATCCGCCAGCGGCTTGAACCCCTTGCCCCCCGCCGCTGAGGGAAACCGATTCACAGCCGGGACGAAACGGCCGTATTGGTCAATGTTGAAGTCCGGGTTTTTCTCATTGTAGCCATGGGCCGTGTCGTTGCCCACGTACCAGCGGATGTCTACCACCACGTATTCCCAGCCGCTGCTTTTTAGGTTTTTGGCCATGTAGTCGGCGTTGGCCTTCACCTCGGCTTCGGTCACGGTGGGGCCGTAGCAGTCCCAGCTGTTCCAGCCCATGGGCGGCGTGGCCGCCCACTGGTGGAAATCGGTTTTGGGCGCGGCTTTTTGGGCGTGGGCCGGAGCAAGGCTTCCTACAAAAGCGGCCAATGCAAGCAGTCGTTGAGCTGGTTTCATGGGGGTGCTTCCCGCTTCTTAAAGTCCGTTTAAAACCAAAACGTCATGCTGAGCGCAGCCGAAGCATCTCGCGTGGGGTAGTAACTCAATCGGGTGGATTAGTGACGGCACGCGAGATGCTTCGGCTGCGCTCAGCATGACGTTCTTCGGGTGCGGCTTTATTGCCGCTCTCTGCCCTACTTCTTCCCCGGAATGCGCAGCACCGTGAAGGAATTCGGAGCCAGCGTGTAGCTCACCGTGGAGCCCGACACCGAGAACTTCTCCTCTTTTGGCGTGAGTTTGGTGGGCTCCTGAATGGTGTTCATGGTGTTCAGGTCGTCGCTGGCCATCACGAAGGCGGTGCCGTTTTTGCCCACTTTCTTGGCGCCAGCTAGGTTCACTTTCACGGCGCGGGGCGTGGTAGAATAATTCACCAGCTTTACGATGACGTCGCCGGTGGGAGCGTCGGCTACGGCACTGGCGAAGAGGTTGTCGGTGCCGTTTTTGGCGTTGGCGGGCATGGCCACGGGCAGCACGCTGGTGCCTTTGTTGAGGGCGTAGAGCTTCTGCACGTAGTAGTTCACGGTGCCGTAGGAGGTCAGGTTGTCGAACCAAATCATGTTCGGGGTCCACTGCCAAGCATCAACGTGAGCCAGCATGGGGGCGTAGGAGGCCATGGCCACGGCGCCGGCGTTGCGCTCCAGGCCGGTCATAAACGCGGCTTCCGAGATGGCGCAATCCCAGTTGTTCTTGTTGTTTTCGCTGGCAATGGCCACGCTCTGGGCGGCGTACTCACCGGCGAAGATTTTGGCGCCGGTGCGGGGGTAGTTGTCGTAGCGGCCCACGTTCTGGCGAAACCACTCGGGCTTGGCGTAGTAGTGCTCGTCGATGAATTCGGCCTTCAGCTCGCGCATTTTCAGCGTGGCTTTGTCGAACAGGTCGCCGTCGGGGGCCGGGCCCACGCTTGATACGATTTGGATGTTCGGGTACTTCGCCTTCACGGCCTTGGCAAACGGCTCGTAGCGCTCGAGGTACTGCGGGCCCCACTGCTCGTTGCCGATGCCAATCATCTTCATGTTGAAAGGCGCGGGGTGGCCCATGGCCACGCGCTTGGCGCCCCAGGGGCTGCTGGCAGGGCCGTTGGCAAACTCAATCAAATCAATGGCGTCCTGAATGAAGGTTTCCAGCGTGGGCTCGTCGCCCTGGCCGGCCGCATTCGGGCCTTTGGCCGTGCTGCTGGTGATGGGCGCCAGCTCGGCCGAGTTGAACTGGCAGGCCATGCCCACGTTCAAAATGGGCAGCGGCTCGGCGCCGATGTCTTCCGACAGCTGGAAATACTCGAAGAAACCGAGGCCGAAAGACTGGTAGTAGTCGGGGGTAAACTTGTGGATAAACTCGGTGTTCCAGCGGTTAATCAGCGGCTTGCGCGAGGCCACGTCGCCGATGGTTTCTTTCCACTGGTAGCGCTGGGCCAGGGTGCGGCCTTCCACAATGCAGCCGCCGGGGAAGCGCAGGAAGCCGGGCTTCATGTCCTTGAGCAGCTGCACGAGGTCGGGGCGCAGGCCATTTTCGCGCTTCAGGTAAGTGTCTTTCGGGAACAGCGACACCACGTCGATGTCGAGCGTGCCGGTGCCTTCCACGGCCAGTTTCAAGCGGGCTTTAGCCGCGGTGGCCGACGGTTTCATCACCACGCTGTACTTCTTCCACTCGGTGGTGAGGCCGGTAATTTGGGCTTGCGCCAGGGCCTTGCCCGAGCCGGGCGTTTCGGGGCCGGGGCCGCCACGGCCGCTTTGTTCCAGCGTCACGTTCACGCCGCCCACGTTGCCGGGGCCTTTGCGGGCGTAGAAGGAGAAGGTGTACTCGGCGCCTTCCTTCACGCCCATGCCGCGGAATCCTTCGTTGACGAAAGCCGCATCGGGGCCAGCGGTTTTCACGCTCAGGCGCAGGAAGTGGTTGTTGGCGTTGCTGATGGGCCGGTCGGTCGACACCAGGTAGCTTTCCAGACCGGCCGCGCCGCGAATGGCCTTCCAGCCGATGAGGTGGTCGTCGGTTTCGAATGACTTGTTCTTCACCAGTTCGGGGTACAGGCCGCCGTCGGCCGCAAAGTTGATGTCCTCGAAGAAGAGGCCGTACATGTTTTTCGACACCGCGTCACCGGGCTTGTTCACTTGCACGGTGATGGTGGCGGGAGCGGCCGTCTGGGCCAGCGCGGCAGTGCCAGGCAGCAGGCCCAACAGGGCGAGGGCTGAAATGCGAAGGGTGGGATTCATAGTCATGAGCGGGAATATCAAGGTTCTATTTCTAGTCTAGTCAAAAAGGACGGTCATTCAAAAAGGCCGTCATGCTGAGCGCAGCCGAAGCATCTCGCGTGTGGTAGTAACTCAATCGTTGCAACGATGCGAGCGAGATGCTTCGGCTGCGCTCAGCATGACGGCCTTAGTTCGTTTTAAGCGTTACCAGAATTTCGTGTAGAGCGCCGTGATGAGCAGCAGGATAATAACAATGAGCACTAGCGTCTGGCGGCTCACCCGGAACAGGCCGGGCTGCAACTCAATGGCCCTGGGATTGACCCGCGGGCCCACCAGGCTAATGGCTATCATGATGAGCATGGTGATGACAAACGAGAGGCCCATGCACACCAAGAAGGGGATTTCGTAGGCGCCGTTCCCGTTGGGAAAGGCGGTGTAGAGTAGCGTTTCGGGGCCGAGCACGGCCGGGGCGTAGTTGTTGAAGAACACCGACATAGCGAAGCCGGCCAGCACGCCCACAATGGCCGCCGTGGCCGTGGTGCGCTTCCAGAACATGCCCAGCAGGAAGATGGCCAGGATGCCGGGCGAGATGAAGCCCGTGTACTTCTGAATGAACTGGAAACCGCCCTCGCCGCCAATGCCCAGCAGGTCCTTCCACGTCAGGGCAATGCTGATGACGATGGCCGCCACGATGGTAATACGCCCCACCCACACCTGCTTTTTCTCGGTGGCCTCGGGGTTGAGGTAGCGCTTGTAGATGTCGAGGGTGAAGATGGTCGAGATGGAGTTCACCTTGCCCGCCAGCGACGCCACGATGGCCGCCGTGAGCGCCGCCATGCTCAGGCCCTTCAGGCCGTTGGGCAGGAAGGTGAGGATGGCGGAATAGGCATTGTCGGCATTAAAAGAGCCGGTGGACGACATTTCGGCCTGTAAGCCGCCGTTTTTGTAGAGCACATAAGCCGCGATGCCGGGCAGCATCACAATCACGGGCATCAGCAACTTGAGGATGCCGGCAAACAGAATACCGGTGCGGGCGGTGTGCAAATCGGCACCCAAGGCGCGCTGGGTGATGTATTGGTTGCAGCCCCAGTAGTTGAGGTTCACAATCCACTGACCGGCCAGGTACATGGCGATGCCGGGCAGAGACAAGTACTTGTCCACTTCCACCTGCGGCGTGTCCACGGTGGGCTTCGGGAATATCATGTGAAAATGGTCGCCGGCGTTGTCCATCAGGGCGTTGAAGCCGGAGATGGCGCCGCCGCCGAGGCCAAATCGGTCGCTCACCAGCGTGAGGGCGATGTAAGTGGTGACCAAGCCGCCGACCACCAGCACCACCACTTGCACCACGTCGGTGTAGCCCACCACCTTCATGCCGCCAATGGAAATGAGCAGCGAGAAAATGGCCAGCAGAATGATGATGACGTGGAAAGTATCGCCGCCCACCAGGTTGCTGAGCGCCAGCGCGCCGAGGTAGAGAATCGACGTGAGGTTGACCAGCACGTAGAGAAAGAGCCAGAAAATGCTCATAATCAAGCTCAGCGTGGAGTTGTAGCGCTGCTCCAGAAACTGCGGCATCGTGAAGATTTTCTCCTTCAAAAACACCGGCATGAAGAACACGGCCACGATGATGAGCACAATGGCCGCCACCCATTCGTAAGCTGCCACGGCCACGCCCACCTTAAAGCCCGAGCCCGACATGCCGATGAACTGCTCGGCCGAGATGTTGGAGGCAATCATGGAGGCGCCAATGGCCCACCACGTCAACGACCCTTCGGCCAGGAAGTAGTCCTTGGTGCTTTGCTCGGCCTTTTTCTTGCTCTGGTAGATGTAGTAGCCATAAGCCGAAACGCCGACCAAGTACAGCAGGAAAACCAGGATGTCAAGCGTAGTAAGTTGATTGCGCATGCAGGAGTTTGGGGTGGGAGTTGGTTGTTATTTAAGCGGTTATGCTTATCAGAAATTTATTAAAACCGTCATGCTGAGCGCAGCCGAAGCATCTCTACCGCAGTAGTAATTCACTTAAGCGAACAAAGCGGTAGAGATGCTTCGGCTGCGCTCAGCATGACGGCCTTTTTGGTCTGGGTGGTCTCTGGATTACTTAGCCGCGAAAGGCCACTTCGTTGTAGCGCAGCTCGTTTTTGAAGGTGCGCAGCTTGGTGTCGGCGTCGATAATCACGAATTCGATGCCGGCCATTTCGGCGAAGTCTTCCAGGTATTCGGCGGTAAGGTTTTGGCTGTAGCCGGTGTGATGGGCGCCGCCGGCCAATATCCAAGCGGCCGCGCCGGTGGCGAGGTCGGGTTTCACTTTCCAGAGCACGCGGGCCACGGGCAGCTTGGGCAGGTCCTGCTCCGGGGCCACAGCTTCCACTTCGTTCACAATCATGCGGAAGCGGTTGCCGAGGTCCACGATGGTGGCGTTCAGGGCCGGGCCAGCGGGGCAGTTGAACACCAGGCGGGCGGGGTCGGCCTTGCCGCCGATGCCCAGCGGGTGCACTTCCACTTTCACCTTGCCTTCCGAAATCGTGGGGCAAATTTCCAGCATGTGCGAGCCGAGCACCTGCTCGTTGCCGGGCGCGAAATGGTAGGTGTAATCTTCCATGAAGGAGTTGCCGCCGGGCAGGCCGGCGCCCATTACCTTCATGGCGCGCACCAGCGCCGACGTTTTCCAGTCGCCCTCGCCGCCAAAGCCGTAGCCCTCGGCCATGAGCCGCTGCGTGGCGATGCCGGGCAGTTGGGCCATGCCGTGCAGGTCCTCGAAAGTATCGGTGAAGCCTTTGGCGCCGGTGTCCTGCAGGAACTTGCGCATGCCGGCTTCGATGCGCGCCGCCTCGCGCAGGCTGTCACGCTTGGCTCCACCGTCTTTCAGGTCATCGCCCAGCTCGTACTCCTGCTCGTAAGTGCTCAGCAGCTCGTTCACCTGCTCGTCGCTCACTTCGTTGATAACGGCCACCAAGTCGCCGATGCCGTAGGTGTTCACCGAGTAGCCAAACTTGATTTCGGCTTCCACTTTGTCGCCTTCGGTCACGGCCACGTAGCGCATGTTGTCGCCGAAGCGGACGAACTTGGCGCCCTGCCAGTCGGCCCAAGCCGAGGCCACGCGGCTCCAGATGCTGAGGCTGTTGTGCACCGCCTCGCTCTGCCAGTGGCCCACCACCACTTTGCGATTCAAGCGCATACGCGTGCCGATGAAGCCAAACTCCCGGTCGCCGTGCGCCGATTGGTTGGTGTTCATGAAGTCCATGTCGATGTCGGCCCATGGAATGTCGCGGTTGAACTGCGTGTGCAAATGTGCCAGCGGCTTCTGCAAGATTTTCAACCCGTTTATCCACATTTTGGCGGGGGAAAACGTGTGCATCCAAGCAATCAGGCCCACGCAGTTTTCGGTGGTATTGGCCTCCTGCATGAGCTTGTAAATCTCCTGCGGGCCGGTCAGCACCGGCTTGTACACTATTTTGATGGGCAACTTTGTGCCAAGCTCCGCGGCAATCTGCTGCGAGTGCTGGGCCACTTGCTCGAGGGTTTCGGGGCCGTAGAGGTGCTGGCTACCAGTAATAAACCAGGCTTCGTAGTGGGAAATGTCAATCATGGAAGGGTGGAATTAGGGAAAGCCGAAGCTTACACAATCGTTAATCTAAATTGGTCAAAAAGTAGCGCGGACTTTTAGTCCGCGCCTGCATTGGTCTGACGCGGACTAAAAGTCCGCGCTACATCACGACTGCCCGTAGTAGGAATTCACGCCGTGCTTGCGCTCGTAGTGCTTGCGAATGAGGGCATCCTTGAGGCGCGGCACGTTGGGGCGCAATGTGCAGCTGAGGTAAGCCATGCGGGCCACTTCTTCGAGCACGGCGCTGTTGTACACGGCTTTTTCCACGGTTTTGCCCCAGGTGAAGGGAGCGTGGTTGGCCAGCAGCACCATTTCCACTTCCGAGGGCGAGAGGCCGCGGCGCTGGAACTCGTTGAGGATTTGCCAGCCGGTCTGGTGTTCGTAGTCGCCGGCAATCATGGCGTCGTCCATGGGCGGGGCGCAGGGAATGTCGGCGGTGAGGTGGTCGGCGTGGGTGGTGCCTAGAATTGGGATATCGAGCTGGGCCTGCGCCCACGAGGTGGCGTAGGTGGAGTGCGTGTGCACGATGCCGCCGATGTGGTCCCAGTGGCTGTAGAGCACGGCGTGGGTTTTGGTATCGGACGACGGCCGCTTCTCCCCTTCCAGCACGTGGTTGGCGAAGTCGAGGATGACAATATCCTCGACTTTCAGCGTGTCGTAGGGCACGCCGCTGGGCTTGATGGCGAATACGCTTCGCTCCCGGTCGACCACGCTGGCGTTGCCGAAGGTGAAGAGCACCAGCCCGAGCTTGGGCAGCTGCATGTTGGCGTCGTAGCACGCCTGTTTCAGGTCTTGGTATTGGCTCATTGAGCTTGGTGGCTGTGCTGTAGCGTGGTCGTACCCGGTAGGGACTCTGCGAGTCCGCGCTTGGGCGAGTCGTTCTGAGTGTCGTGTAAACGCGGACTCGCAGAGTCCCTACCGGGTACGACCACGCTACTACCCAGCGTGGTAGCTTCCACAAACCGCCCGAAGGCTTGGTACTGCTCATAGCGAGCCTGGTAGTCGGCTACGCGGTCGGGGTTGGGCTCATAGGATTCGGCAAAACCGCTGCCCATTGCTTTTTGGGCCGTCAGCACATCGGAATAAATGCCCGCAGCCACGGCGGCATACATGGCCGACCCCAAAGCCGGAGCCTGTTCCGACACCGCAATTTTGATGGGACGGTTCAGCACGTCGGCCAAAGTCTGCATCACAAACTTCGACTTCTTGGCCACGCCACCAATGCCAATGACTTGCTTAATAGGAACACCTTCCTGCTCAAACCGCTCCACAATTTGCTTCGAGCCGTAGCAGATGGCCTCCACCAGCGCCCGGAAAATCTGGGGCGCGTTGGTGCCCATGGTGAGGTTCATGATGGCACCTTTCAGGGCTTGGTTGGCATCCGGCGTGCGGCGGCCATTCACCCAATCGAGGGCCAATACGTGGGATTCGGCGGGGTCAACGGCCGCGGCGGCTTCGCTGAGCTGCACCAGCAGCTGGTCGCTCATTTCGTCGCGCAGGGCAGCTTGCAACTCCGGCGTCAGCACTTTAGAATTCGAAAGTACATTTTGCAAGGGCCATTCGAGAATCTGGCGGAACCAGGCCAGCAAGTCACCGAAAGCTGATTGACCAGCTTCCAGGCCCAGCATGCCGGGAATTACGGAGCCATCGACCTGCCCGCAGATGCCGGCCACGAGGTGGCTGCCTACTTCGGAAATCGGCGCCACTACAATATCGCAGGTGCTGGTGCCCATCACCTTCACCATCGAATAAGCTTCGATTTCACCGGCTACGGCGCCGGCGTGGGCGTCGAACGAGCCCACGGCCACCACGGTGTTGGTGGTCAGGCCGAGGCGCTGGGCCCACTCTTCGGTGAGGCGGCCGGCTACTTCGTCGGCGGTGTAGGTTTCGTGGAACAGCCGGTCGCGCAGGCCGGCTAGCTTGGGCTCGAGGTGGGTGAGGAATTCCTCGGAGGGCAGGCCGCCCCAGCTCTCGTGCCACATGGCTTTGTGGCCCGCAGCACAACGGCTGCGCTTGAAGCTGGCGAGGTCGCCGCCGGTCAGCATCAGGGTCAGCCAGTCGCAGTGCTCCATCCAGGAGTGCGCGGCTTGGGCCACGGCAGCGTCTTCGCGCACCACGTGCATGATTTTCGCCCAAAACCACTCCGAGGAATAGATGCCGCCTTCGAACTTGGTGTAATCCTCGCCGCCCCAGGTGCGGGCTTTGTGGTTGATTTCGGCGGCTTCGTCCAGGGCCGTGTGGTCTTTCCAGAGCACAAACATGGCGTTGGGGTTATTCTCGAAGCCGGGGGTGAGGGCTAGGGCCACGCCCTGCTCGTTCACGGCGCCGGGCGTGGAGCCGGTGGTGTCCACGGCCAAGCCCAGGATGTGGGCGGCGGGCACTTGCTGGGCCACGCGGCGCACCACGGCCTCCAGGCCCTCGATGTAGTCGAGCGGGTGCTGGCGGAACTGGTTGCGGGCCGGGTTGCAGAATTGCAGGGTTTTCCAGCGGGCGTAGTTGTGCACGGCCTGGGCCGTTTCGGCGCCCGTGCGGGCGTCCACGAGCACGGCGCGCACCGAGTCGGTGCCGTAGTCAACGCCGATGACGTAGGCGGGAGTAGCGGCTTGTTGTTCCACAGGTGAAATAGAATAAGTGTTAGAGGGATAAGTCTTGAAGAAGTGAGGACGAAGGGCAGGCAAGAGGTTCCCACCACTGGCTTCCCGCCCTTCGTTCCCCACTCTTCACTGGGGTTATTTCCGCACGCCGAACTTGTAGCTGCTCACGGAATGGAACGTCTCGCCCGGCTTCAGCACCGTGTTGGGGAACTTGGGCTGGTTGGGCGAATCGGGGAAATGCTGGGTTTCGAGGCAGAAGCCGGCGTTTTTGCCGTACACCGTGCCGCCTTTGCCTTTCAGGGTGCCGTCGAGGAAGTTGCCGGTGTAGAACTGAATGCCGGGCTCGTCGGTGGTCACTTCCATGGTGCGGCCGCTCACGGGCTCGTACACCATGGCGGCGGCGTGCTGGGGCGTGGCGGCGTTGTTCAGCACCCAGTTGTGGTCGTAGCCACCGGGCACCTGCGCAATCCGCTCGCCGATGGCGTGGGGCGTGGTGAAGTCGAAGGGCGTACCCTTCACGGGGCGCAGCTCGCCGGTCGGAATGAGGGTGGCATCCACCACGGTGTAGCGGTCGGCGGGCAGGGTTACTTCGTGGCCCAGAATGTCCTTGCCGGCGCCGTGGTTCAGGTTGAAGTAGGCGTGGTTGGTCAGGTTGATGGGCGTGGCCTTGTCCGTGGTGGCCGTGTAGTCAATGCGCAGGGCGTTGTCGTTGGTGAGGGTGTACACCACGGTCACGTTGAGGTTGCCGGGGTAGCCCTCTTCGCCGTCCTTGCTCAGGTAGGTCAGCTTCAGGCTCTGGCCGTCGGCCGAAGACATTGGCTCGGCAGTCCACACCACTTTATCGAAGCCTACTTTGCCGCCGTGCAAGGTGTTCGGGCCGTTGTTTTTGGCCAGGTTATACGTCTTGCCGTCGAGGGTGAATTTGCCGTCCTTGATGCGGTTGCCGTAGCGACCAATCAATGCGCCGAAGTACGGGCCGGACTTCAGAAACTCGGGGCTCTGGTAGCCGCTCACGTTGTCAAAACCAAGGATTACATCGCCCATCTTCCCGTCCTTATCGGGCACCATGAGGCTGGTGAGAATGCCGCCGAAATTGGTAATACTGGCCTTCACGCCATTGGCATTGGTGAGGGTGAAGAGTTGCACTTCGGTGCCATCGGTGGTCTTGCCAAATGATGCGGACGTGGGCATGGCGCTGGTATTCGTTTGGGTGGAATCGGCCGCGGCGGACGCCCCGGCCTCGGTCGTGGTTTGGTCGGCGGTTTTGTTAGACCCGCAGGCCGCTAGCAGCAGCAAGCTGGTAACGGGTACGGCCAAAGTTCCTAAACGAAAAGACTTAATCATGAGAAGAGAAAAGGAGATTGGGAAAAACGGGCGGATGACGAAGAGAATGAAAAGCTTACAGAACGGTCAGTTTCTGGGTGAACAGCCCGGTGCCCTGGCGCACCTGCACCAGGAACAGGCCCGGCAGCAAGCCGGCCTCCACCGCCACCGTAGCCTCGGGGTTCTGCACCAATCGGCGGTACACCACACGGCCTTGCAGGTCGAGGACTTCCACCGTTACCGCGCCGGCGGCTTTACGGCCGCTCAGGTCCAGCGTGAACGTGCCGCGGGAGGCAGGAATGGGGTAAATGCTGATGCCCGTCAGGGTGGTGCGGGAGGCCGTGGCAGTCACGGTAGAATTCGTCAGAAACCAGCGCTGGCAGGCACAGCCGTTGTAGTCGAACAGGGCAAGTTGCACGCCGGGGTTGGCCGAGGCCAGGGGTACTTCCACCGCCCGGTTTCCATTGAGGGACGAGAATACGAGGCTGCCGTCGTTTGCGCGGTCGATGTGGAACTGCTCACACTCCTGGCCGCTGTAGGAGCCCAGTTGCAGGAGCGCGCCGTTGGCATCGGAGCAGCCGGCCACACCGACGGCCTGGCCTCCCACGGCGCTGGTAATTTTGTAATCGCCGTTGCCCAGCGCCGTGAAGTCCCACTGCTGGCAGGTGCTGCCCGTGCGGGCAGCTTGCTCGATGGCCTCGCCCGCGGCCCCCGTGCAGCCGCGCGCCTGCCACACCAGCCCCGTAGCTGCCGGGCCGGCCGACACGACGTAGCGCACGGCCGCGCCGGCCGTAGCCGCCGGGGCCAGCCAGTCGCGGGTCACCACGGGCCAGCCGGCCGCGTCCCAAGTCAACTTGCCAATGCCGAGCTTTGGATTGCCGCGGTCGTACGAATCGTAGTAGTGGTGGGTGAAATACGAGGTGCCGTTTTCCTCAAAAATGCCGGTGTGACCGGGTCCGCGGTAGCGGCCCGAAGCGCTAAGCAGCGTGGTCCCCCCGTTGTTGTTCAGATCGGTGCCGTTCTTATCCAGGAACGGGCCACTCGGCGACAGGGAGCGGCCTACCTGAATGTAGTAGGTGCTGGCGGCGCCCTGACAGCACGCGCCGCGGTTGATGAACAGGTAATAATAGGCGCCGTTCTGCTTCACGTAAGCGGCTTCCACGCCGCCGTTGGCCACGGCGTATTGGGTGGCGCCGGCCATCAATTTGCCCGTAGCCGCGTCGAGCTGCACGTTGCGAATGCCGCCGAAAAACGAGCCGTAGGTCATCCACCCGTTGTTGCTGGCATCCCGGAAAATGCCCGGGTCGATGGCGTTAGCGGCGCTGCCGTTGTTGCTCGACACCACTTCGCCCTGGTCAACCCAGTTGTAGCTGGGGCTGGCGGGGTCCAAGGTAACGTTGGTGACCAGGCCGATGGCCGACACTTTCGAGCCGAAGGTGGAGCAGGAATAATAGAGGTAGTATTTGCCGTTTTGGAACACGCATTCCGGCGCCCAGAAAAGCCCTTTAAAGTCCGGCACCTTGGCGGTTATCCAGCTGGGAAACGTGTTGTTGGGAAACACGGGCCGCGGGCCCGGCGTCCAATTAACTAGGTCGGTCGAGTACATGCCGTAGATGCCTTGGCCGGTGGTGAAAACCCAGTATTTATTCCCGTCTTTGACGATGGTCGACGGGTCGTGCGCTCCAAAAGCGCCTTGCAGTGCCTGGGCCTGGGGAGCCGCCCAAGTCATTGCCAGTAGCAGCACCAACCCGGTCAGTCTACGCCGCAGCACTTGGCGCCACAGAGGGTATTCGCTGGTGAACCGGGAAGGACTGCGCATGGTAGGTGGGTTTGGGAAAGGAATCGAATGAAAAGCAACTATTCGCCCGAGGGCTTTATGATGTCAGTGTTGATGGGCACGGGCACCCCGAAATTGGGAGTGCCGTCGGAGTTCCAGGTGAACTTCTGCATGCGCGGGTTGCGCCGTTCCACGCATCCTTCGCCGGGGTTGGAATTGGCGTGGTAAATAATCCAGTCCTCTTTGCCGTCTTTCGATTTGAAGAAGGAATTGTGGCCAGTAGCGTAGGCGCGGGCGGCGGGGTTCTGCGAGAATACGGGCTGAGCCGACTTCGTCCAGGAGCTCGGCATCAGGGGGTCTGCCGTGCTTGAGGCCGTGAGCAAGCCCAGGGCGTAACTATCGGAGGCGCAGAAGCTTGCCGAGTACACCAAAAAGGTCTGATTGTCGTGCTTGATGATTTCCGGGCCTTCGTTGACGTAGGGCGGGCCCACGTTTTCCCAGGCGTACTGTGGGCTCGTGAGCTCCACGCGCGGCCCGGTCAGGGTCCAGGGGTTGCTCATCTGCGAGATGTAGATGCGCTGAATGCCGTTCAGGCCGTCGTGGCCAGACCAGAGGAAATAGCGGTTGCCGTTCTGCTCCAGCACGGTCCCGTCTATGGCCCAGAAGTCGGCGGTGGGGTTATAAATGCGGCCCTTGTCAACCCAGGTTCCGGTCGTAGGGTCGGCGCTGGCATTTTCCAGCACCCAGGTGCGCTGCAGGCCTAGATTGGTGCCGGTGGGGCCGGCGGTGTAGTAGATGTACCATTTGCCGTCGAGAAAAAACAGCTCCGGCGCCCACAAGTTACCCGAAGCCGCGCCATTAGCCGGCGGCGTCCAGACCACGGTGCTGGGCGCCAGCGATAGGCCCGACATGTTCTTGGTTTTCCAGATGCGCAGCTGGTTGTTCAGCGTGTGCATGTAGTAATAGTAGCCGTCTTTTTGGGCCACGTACGGGTCGGGGCCGCTGGGCAGCAACGGGTTTTGAAACGTGGTGCTGACCACCACCGGCGGCGGCGAAGGCACTGGCGGCGCTGGTGCACTGTTCTTGTTGCACCCAAAGCTTCCCACCAGCATCACCGCAAGCAGTGCACGGTGAACAAAAGAAGGGAGTTGGATTATCATCAACTTATTAATTTTCAAAATTAGCGCAGCTATTGGGACAAAATAGCCGCCCTGGGTTGCAGCCCAGGACGGCCATTTGCTCACCACCTTTTCAAATTAATAGCCAGGGTTTTGGGTGATGCCCCCGTCGATGTCGATGTCGCGTTGCGGAATGGGCAACAGCTTCGAGATGCCGAGGCGGAAGTTGCCGAAGTCAGCATCGCGGGTTTTCAGCTCGTCGATACCGGCCTGAGTATCCATCAGGCCCCAGCGTAGAATATCATACCAACGGGTGCCTTCGCCGGCCAGCTCCTTAGCGCGCTCGCTGCGGATAAGAGGCCGCAACGTGGCGGCAGTGAACGTGCCCGTGAGCGGGGCCAGGTCTACCGAAGGACGGGTGCGCACCAGGTTCACCAACGGCAGCGCCTCGGCGGTGCGGTTCAGTTCGGTCAGTGCTTCGGCCTGCATCAGCAGCACGTCGGCGTAGCGAATCACGCGGTGGTTGATGCCTGAGGTGAAGTTCTCGTTTTCGCGGGTGCGGTCGTTCAGGTATTTGCGCCAGTACTGCTGGTTGGGGTTCCAGCCCCATTCCGCGAACGTACGCCCGTAAAAGCGGTCCGGGTTGCGGTTGCTGATGATGCTGATGTCGCGGCGTGGGTCAATTCGGGTGGGGTTGCTCACGGTGAACTCGTTGTACTCGTTCAGCAGCCAGAGGCGGGGCTGCACGTCGGCAAACGTGGGGCCGGGAGGGCCAAAGAAGTTGGGCCGGTCGTGGCTCTCAGATGATGCGGCGTTGTCTTGGCCCTGGCCAATTTCGAGCACGGCGCCCGTAAACTGGACTTCAAACACCGACTCCGAGTTGTTCTCGTTGGTGTCGGTGAAGTTGTCGAGGTAGTTGGGAACCAGGGAATACTCGCCCGATTTAATGATAGTATCAAACAGTTGCGCCGCGTCGGCGAACTTTTGCTGGTGCATGTACACCCGCGCCAGCAATGCCTGCGCTGCGCCCTGGCTCACGCGGCCCTTCTCCGACGCACTGTAGGTTCGGGCCAGCGGCAGGTCTGGTATGGCCGCCAGCAGGTCGGCAATGATGAGGGCCTCGCCTTCAGCCTGCGTGGCCTGCGGTACGCGGGTGTTCACCTTCGACTCTACCGTAATCAGCGGCACCCGCCCGAAGAAATACACCAAGTCGAAGTACGACAGCGCCCGGATGAAGCGGGTTTCGGCCAGCAGGCGCTTCTTCAGCGTCTCATCCATGGGAATA
This sequence comes from Hymenobacter jeongseonensis, assembly GCF_015694725.1. Classification (GTDB taxonomy): domain Bacteria; phylum Bacteroidota; class Bacteroidia; order Cytophagales; family Hymenobacteraceae; genus Hymenobacter; species Hymenobacter jeongseonensis. Next base: position 194,044 of record NZ_JADQDQ010000006.1, read on the forward strand.
CCGGGCACATTGGTCAGCACTTGGTTGGTGCGGAAGATGGTGCGGTAGTAGTCGTTCCAGGCAAAAGACGAGATGAAGAAGTTGTTGTCAGGCGTGATGAAGCGCGTGAAGTTAGCCAGTTCCACAAACGGGCTCTGGCTGTAGCTCTCATCCGAACGGTGGGCCATGAAGTGCCAGCTTCGGTAATACACCGCAAACTGCTGCAGGCCGGCGTAGCAGGCATACACGCCCCGCACGGCATCGTCGCTCGTTTTCCAGAAATCCGCCGAGGCAGGTGCGTTCGGGTTCGTTTTATCCAGCAAATCTTTGTCGCAGCCGGTGGTGGCGGTCAGCATCAGGGCCCCGGCACAGAGCAGGGTAATCAGCTTATTGCTTTTCATGTCTTAGCTATAAATACGGTTTTATAGGAGCCGCCGTGCAAGCGCCTGGCGGCTCCCGAACAAGATTAGAAGTTGACCTGTAAGCCGCCCACCACGGTGCGCGTGTTGGGGTACGAGCTGTCATCGATGCCGCGGCTGTAGAAGCCCGTGCCACCGGTTTCGGGGTCGAAGCCCGAATAGTCGGTGAAGGTCAGCAGGTTGGTGCCCGTCACGTAGACGCGCACGGTGCCCAGGCTCGGTACCCGGCTGGTCAGGTTCTTCGGGATGGTGTAGCCCAGTTGAATGTTCTTCAGGCGCAGGTAGTTGCCGCTTTCTAGCCAGCGCGTCGAGTTGGCCAGCGAGTTCTGAGCCGCAGCAGCGGCCAAATTTGCGTTAGGGCTGCCGCCCTGGAGCAGGCGGGGAGTAGTAGTGGAGGGGTTGGCCGGCGACCAGGGCGTTACGTCGGCGTCGTAATTATTGGGGCCGTTGTAGCTTTCCAGGGCCCGCTTGGCCACGTTATAAATCTCGTTGCCTGTAGCAGACTGCCAGAATAGGGACAAATCGAAATTCTTATAGCCGGCGTTCAGGTTCAGGCCCAGCTGCAGTTTCGGGATGGCGCTGCCCGAGAATGCCCGGTCGGCGTTATCAATTTTACCGTCGTCGTTGAGGTCCTTGTAGCGCACGTCGCCGGGCGAGGCATAGGCCTGAATCACGGTGCCGTCTGAGGATTTGTGATTGGTTACTTCCTCCTGGGTCTGGAAGATGCCGTCGAACTGAATCAAATAGAACTCGCCTACCGAGTGGCCCAGTTGCGAGCGGGTGGGGCCATCGCCCCCGCCAATGGCCTGGCCTTCGTCCAATACTTTGGTGATGCGGTTGCGCACGGTGGTCAGCGTAAAGTCAGCGCCGTAGGTGAAGGCGCTCCGGTTTTCATGAAACCCGAGCGCGACCTCCAGGCCTTTGTTTTGCAGTTCCCCGCCGTTTTGAATGGGGTCGCCTTCAAAGTTGCCCAGATAGGTTGGTACCTGCACGCTAATCAAAGCATTGCGGGTGTCGGCGATGTAATAGTCGGCCGAGAAATTCAGCCGGTTATCCAGCAGTGCTAGGTCGAGGCCGATGTTGCGCGTGGCGCGCTCTTCCCACTGCACGTCCGGGCTGTTGATGCGAATCTGGGTGGCCCCGTTCACAATCTGCTGCCCCGTGCCGATGACATAGTTCACGTTCTGTGCGACCACTGCGTAGGGCAGGTAGTTGTTGAACAGATTCTCATTGCCCAGCACCCCGTAGCTGGCCCGCAGCTTCAGATTGTTGACCTGCGGCAGGGCTGACTTGAAGAAGTCTTCTTCGCTGATGCGCCAGCCGATGGAGGCCGCACCAAAATCGGCCCGCTGGTTTTGAGGGGCAAAGCGCGACGAGGCATCCCGGCGGCCGCTTACCGAAAGCAGATAGCGGTTTTTGTAGTCGTAGGTAGCCTGCGTGAAAAATGAGCGAATGGCGTATTCGGAGCTGGTACCCAGAATGGCGCCTTTCTCCGTGCCGGCACTCAACTCAAAGAAGTAGCGGGGCCGCGACGTGAAGCCGGAAGCGCCGGCCTGCACGTTGTGCTCCCGGGAGCGCTGCTCGGAGTAGCCCACCAGCGCATTGACGCGGTGGTCACCGAAGGCTTTGGTGAAATTCAGCGTATTCTCGGCCTGTACCAGGGCGCCATAGCCCAGAAACTCATTAAGCGTCGCCGCCGTGATGCGGGTGTTCTGCCGGATGATGCCAGTTTGCTGGGCGTCGTCGTTGGCATACGTGAAGGCATTGACGCCCAGGTTGAGGCGATAAGTCAGAAAGTCGAAAATCGAGAAGTCAGCGCTGATGTTACCCAGCACCCGGTTCTCGGACTGTCGCCTGCGCAGCAGCTGCTGGGCCCCCACGGGGTTGGTTGCAAAAGTATTGAGCCGGGTCGAGCCGGTGCCAAAGCCGCCCTCATTGGTAGAGTCAAGCACCGGGATGCTCGGAATCATGGTCAGCACGTCGATGAACGGCGCACCGTTGAGCAGCGTCGCGTCGATGCGGCTCAGCTGAAAGTTTTCCTGAAACCGGAACCGACCTCGGCTCATGCCCGAGTTCAGGCGCAGGCTGTAGCGCTTGTAATCCGGTCCTTTCACAATGCCTTCCTGATGGAAGTAGTCACCCGATACCAGAAAGTTGCTGGAGCTTTTGTCGCCCTTGCTGCCCCCGCTAAAGCTGAGGTTGTAGTTTTCGCGGCGGCCGGTCTGAAAAAACTCGTCCTGCCAGTCAGTGTCAATGCTGGGGTCGAAAGTACCGCCTTCGGATACCGGCACCGCGCCAGACAAGCTGTTCTGGCCGGCATTGAGAATATCAATGCCCGCATTCTGGTATGCCACCCGCGCCCGCTGCGCCCACTCAGCAGCATTGGTAAGGTTGTATTTTTTGCGCACTTGGTCCACCCCCACCACGCCGTTGAAGCGGATGGTGGGCGTACCAGCACTGCCCTTTTTGGTCGTAATTTGGATGACCCCGTTGGCGCCGCGAGAACCGTACACGGCCGTCGAAGACGCATCCTTCAGCACGTTTAGGCTCTCGATATCAGAAGGCACCAGATTGCGCGGGTCAGCCGGCCAGAGGCCGTCAATCACGTAAAGCGGGCCTGTATCGGCAAGCCCCAGCGTGCCGATGCCCCGAATCGTGACCACTGGATAAGCGCCAGGAGCCCCGCCGCCCTGCACCAAAACCCCCGGGATACGGCCCTGAATCTGCTGCGCCACACTGGGGACGGGCGTTTTGCTGGCCTCCGACACATCGAGGCCGCTCACGGCACTGGTCAGGTTCTGGCGGTCTTGCGCCAAGTAGCCCACCACCACTACCTCCGACAAGCCCTGCGCACTCGCGCGCAACTGCGTATCGATGGCCGTGCGGCCGCCCACTGCCACCTCCTGCGAGGTATAGCCCACAAACGAGAACACCAACGTCGCATCTGCCGGGGCCGTGATGCTGTAGCGTCCGTCGGCGTCGGTTTGGGTACCGTTGCTTGTGCCTTTTACCAGTACGGTTACGCCCGGAATGCCGGCGCCCTTCTCATCGGTAATACGACCGGTGATGGGGGTATCGGCTGCTTGCAGCATGGACACCGCTAGGTTTTCGGGTGCTGAAGCCACCGCTTGGCCCGCCATGGGCAGCAGCAGCAAGCCCCCGAGCAAGGCTGGCACCGCTAGCCCTTGCATTTTGGGTACTGACTTTTTCATAAAACATTGTGGGAATTGGTGAGAACAAACACAATCGATTGTGTAAACGGGCGCAAAAAAGAGCGATTTCGTTATGCTGGAGAGAGAAAACCGGGAGACTGCGCTACTAAATCTTTGCGCTTAAACAGGCTAGTAAACATGTCCGAAAGCTTGTTTAGGGCATATTCTACCCAAATAATACTAATCAATCCACTGAAACCGCAGGCGATGTATCAGTCAGCAGTTAGACAATGTTACTGCAATTTACTGGAATTATCAATTTATCGATTGTTTTTTCTCAATCGATTTCGGGACTCCTGAGATTTTCTTTCTTCAATGCCCTATCACTACGCAAGTGTTGCCGCAATCCCTTCCAGCGTTTTGCCAAGTAATCCATATTTGCCACTTGCATCCAAGCTTTTGTTGCGGCCTGCAAACCTTTGCGCTCGGGTAACTGGCGGCGTGCTAAAAACACTAATCAGCTACACGGCCTCGTCAACAACCCAGCGCTTTACGCCACTAACCCATCGCGCCAAATAAAAAAGACCAGCACCGTAATGGCGCTGGTCTTTCTATGCAAGTGGTTTGTGCCGGTCTAGCGGTGGCTCATGCGCAGCACCTGCTGCTCGTTGCCCTGGCGTACGGTGATGTAGTACATGCCACGGGGCAACGCCGTTGCTTCAGACAGTTCAACGTCTTGCTCGCCGGCTGTGGTGGTCAGGGTTTTGGTGAGTACCGCTTGGCCGAGAACGTTACGGACAGTGAAGCTGATTGCGTCAGTGCCAAGCGAGTTGACCCGAACGGCTACCTTGTTGTCGTAAGGGTTCGGGAATACATTGGCTTTGAACTCCTGCGAAACCACGCTTACAATCTGCACGGAGCGAACCTGCGAGAAGGTAGTAGTGCCATCGGTATCGACCTGCCGCAAGCGGTAGTATGCCGTAGTAGCTGCCGTTTGGCCCAGGCTGCCGTCAGCAAACTGGTAGCTGGTACGTGCGCTGGTGGTGCCGGCACCCTCGCGCTTGCCCATCGTTTGGAATGCAGCACCATCCAAGCTACGCTCAATGGCAAAGTATGCATTGTTCTTTTCCGAAGCAGTTGCCCAAGTGAGCACGGGTGTTTTACCAACCCAGGCCGCATCAAAACTGATGAGTTCAACGGGCAAGGGACGTACCACGGTGATGGTGGTGCTTGCCGTATTGCATTGGCCGTTAGCAGTGGTTCCCGTTACGGTATACGTAGTAGTATACATTGGAGAAACCGTGATGCTTGCGCCAGGAGCCAGCGGAGTAGCAGTCCCGCCTTCAACAGTAGCCGTCCAATTGTAGACGGTGCTCGAGCCACCAGTAGCGGTCAACACTCTGGTTTGACCAGCTTGTATTGATTGCGAGGGCGTCACTGTTACTGTTGGATTCACGGTGATGGTTGACGACCGAGTTAACGTATTACAACCGGCTACGGTGGCAGTCACAGCATAGACAGTGGTTGTAGCCGGACTTACGTTTATTGAGGAGGTAGTTTGGGGCAACGTAGTTGTCACTCCACCGCTGGTAGCAGTCCAGCTGTAGGCAGCATTAGTCTTATTCGATACAGCGGTAAGCGTGGTAGAAGTGCCTACGCAAATGTTGGCCGCACTTGGCGACAGAGTCAGAGTAGAGGCTTCAACAGTTATAACGACTGACTTGCTTACTGAGCCACAGTTGGGCACATTAACTGTCAAAGTATAAGTTGAAGTTTGAGTCGGCGTGGCGGTGTAAGTAGAACCGCTAGCGATGCCGTTGGCAGATGTGTTGTCAGCGCGCACAACACTCCATGAGTAGGTTGTACCAGCAACAGTCCTATCCAATGTCGAGGTTAGGAGCGTTGAAGTGCCCGAGCAAACATTCGCTGCACTGGGAGTAATCGTTAAAACCGGGGTGCCCACAGTTACGGTCACAAGTCTAACTACCGCGCCGCAGCCAGCGTTGGCAGTCAGCTCGTAAGTAGTCGTGGCAGCAGGAGTTACTCGGTAGGGATTGGCAGTAGAGGTTGCTCCAGTCGATGTGTTGCGCCAAGAGTAAGTTGGGGTAACGCCTGCGGGCACATTGGTAAAGGAAGCCGTGAGGTCAGAAAACTGACCTGAACAAATAGCTGCTGGGCTAGCAGTAGCAGTTATTTCTCTTGCCCGAATTGTGATGTTCTGAGAAACTACATTGCTTCCGCAGGCAGCAGTCGTTGTGTTGACTGTGTAAGTAGTTGATACCTGCGGAGTTACTACAAAGGTACCACTAGTATTGCTATCGACCTGCACACCATTGGCAAGCAGAATATACGAAGTGTTAGTGCTAGCACCTGATGCTTTGATTGTTACCTGAGTTCCCGGGCATACGACTGGGTTAGTGCTAACCACGCCGCCAACAGTAGCAGTTACTGTCAGCGAAGGTGCAAGCGCAAGCTGAGCAGTAATTTGCTTGTTATTAGCTCCGTTGCATCCAGTCGAAGTTGATTGGAAAGTGTATGTCTCTGAGGTGAGATTAGCAGGCAGAGTGATGGACTTAGTAATGGAAGTGTTCTGAGCAGGTCCCGCATTGAAATCTGCTTGTGTGAAGAATAGCGTGTTGACAACCACTCCATCACTATTTCGCCTTAGGGTTAAGGTGCTTATGGAATTCGCAACGAATGATATGGTGGCCCCACCACCATTAACAGGGCAATACAAGCCGGGTGTTGCTGATGTTGTGCCGTTGTTAAAATCCTGACTGAGAGTAGTAGAATTTGGGCCCGGATAAAATACAGAAAATTGACCCGAACAGTTTTGTGCGTACCCAACCGTTGTCGAACCGAGCAGCAATAAAATGCCGCTCAAAAAAGTAAGTAGTGTTTTCAAAATGGTAAATAGTTAAAGGTTAACAGCGCAAAACATTCTAAACCAATACAAACATACAAATCATTGTTGGATTACATTGGCCGAGAGCCTCAAATTCTTCTGGAAACGCTCAAAAAAGGCCCAGTAAATCAACTTCCAATGTCGAAATAATCCATGAATCAGACTGATTCGATTTGTAGTATATACTGCAGACACATTATCGAACCATCTAACTACTGGATTATTCTCTTTGGTTCCACGCTTGAACAACTAGTACGCGAAACAGGGCATTCAACCGCTTTCAGCGGTTACTTATCCTATCTATTCGCCTTAAGCTGCTACTCTGTATTTAAACGTCATGCCAGTTGGGTAACCGTAGGAAAAGGGCTATACCAGAATCTGGGTTTTTTCTAAAAAAGCACTGGCAACCTAATTATTATCAAATTGCAAACTCCAATCTGTTGGTCAAACTCTCTTTAATGATTTTAGCTTTCCTCCACCGGACACCTTTTTCTATCAGTTTTCGGCTTTTGGCTACCAGTTTGTTGTTCCTTGCCCTTGGGCCCGGCCAAGCCCAGCAGTTCACGCCGCAGGTGCAGGAGTTCATTGCAGTGAATGCCCCCAGCGTGGCCCTGACCGATGCCAAGGTGATAGACGGAACCGGCCGCCCGGCCCTGCTCCACCAAACGGTGCTGCTGCAAAATGGCCGCATCACGCAAGTGGGCCCTGTGAAAAAAGTGAAGGTACCCGCCGGGGCCCAGGTCATCAACTGCGCGGGCAAAACCCTGATTCCAGGCTTTGTGATGCTGCACGAGCACCTGTACTACACCATGCCGGCGGGCCCGTTTTTCAACATCGCCCAGATGCCTTACTCCTTCCCGCGCCTGTACTTGGCCGGGGGCGTCACCACCATCCGCACGGCAGGCAGCATTGAGCCCCAAACGGATTTGGCTATCAAACGGCTGGTGGGCGAAGGCAAGCTCATCGGGCCGGATATGGACGTGACGGCGCCTTATATTGAAGAGCCCAGCATGGATATCCCAGCCCTGAACACGGTGAAAGGCCCGGAAGACGCGGCCGCCACCACCCGGTTTTGGGCCGATAAGGGATGCACCTCTTTTAAGATGTACATGCACGCCACCCGCGCCGACCTCGCCGCCGTGGTGCGGGAAGCCCACCCACGCAATCTAAAAATCACGGGCCATCTGTGCTCCATCACTTACCGCGAGGCGGCCGAAATTGGGATAGATAACTTGGAGCACGGCTTTATGGCCAGCGCGGATTTTGTGGCCAACAAGGTGGCGGACGCCTGCGAGCCCAATGTGCGCCAAAGCCTGCTGCGCCTGCCCCAGAATAGCCCCGAGATGAAAAGCCTCATCAACTTCCTAGTGAGCAAGAAAGTGGCCCTGACTTCTACCCTGCCGGTGTTCGAGCCCTACACCGACCGTGAAGTGGTGCTGGGCGGCGGGCTGGAAGCGCTGATTCCGCAATTGCAGGAACGCGAAATGGCCACCTGGAAGCAGAACCAGCGCAAGGACACGGCCAGCCTGCGGCTTTTCAAGAAAGAAATGGCGTGGGAAAAGCAGTTTTACGAGGCCGGCGGCCTGCTCGTATCCGGCACCGACCCCACTGGCGCGGGCCGCACCGTGGCCGGCTACGCCAACCGCCGCCAACTCGAGCTGCTCGTCGAAGCGGGGTTCACGCCGGTACAAGCCATCAAGATAAGCACCTTAAATGGCGCCATTTACCTCGGCCGCGAGAAACAGATTGGAACCATCGAAGCCGGCAAGCAGGCCGACCTTGTGCTCATCAATGGCGACCTGGAAAAGGATATCCGGCAGGTGCGCCAGATGGAAATCGTATTTAAAAACGGCGTAGGCTTTGATTCTGCGAAGATTCTTGAGTCGGTGAAGGGCAAAGTAGGATTGAACTAACCCGGCGGGACCCCAGAGGCAGAGGAAAAGCCCTACACTGTGCTAAAAAATCGTTTGGGACTTGATTCGCACGCAGTTGCTGAATATTACTTTCCCTGTTTCCACTTTGTTTATCACTGCGTGAACCATCCTGATTACCTTGCCGTTAAACACTCTTGCACCGAATTATTTTATTACCTTTTGACTATCTTCCTTATTGACCTGCGCCGCCTATGGCGCCTTTGCCCAGTCGCCGATGCCCGCGCAGTGCGCGGCGGTACGCTTGGGGGGCTATTATCTTATTCTTAGCGACCATTCCGATGACTACGAATCTTGCCTTTGCCGAACAATTTGTTCCTCAGTTTCAAATTTCCAACCCAACCCAGCACCAAACCCACGAGCTAAAAATCTGGCCTTCCTGCTTTGCGGCCGTCAAAGCCGGCAACAAGCCGTTTGACGTGCGCGAAAACGACCGCAGCTTTCAGGTGGGCGACCTGCTGCTGTTGCGCGAAGTCGAGCCCGAAAATGAGCAATTCACCGGTCGCACCATCACCCGCTGGATTAGCTACGTGCTGCAAGGCGGCACTTTTGGCATTCAGCCCGATTGGTGCGTGCTGGGCTTCAGCGACCAACCGCCCATCCCGGCCGGCATTACCGACATCCGGCTTTGGTAGCAGCGGCCGGGCCCACGCGGGCCCGGCTCAACCATAACCCGTTGGGGCCAAAGGCGGTAAGTGCAGAGGAATTCACTGCCTTGCCTCATGGACTCGTCTGCTGTTTCCCGCCGCCAATTTCTTCGCCATCTCTCGCTGGCAGCCGGTGCCACGGTCCTGGGGTCGGCGGCGTGGGCGCACCCGTGGCGCGGGCTGGCCGATGAGCTTTTGCCCGCCCGGCCGTTGGGCGTGGCCCTGGTGGGCCTGGGCAAATACAGCACCGGCCTGCTGGCCCCGGCCCTGCAGGAAACCAAGTGGTGCCGCCTGGCGGGCATCGTGACGGGTACGCCCGCCAAAGCGGTGCAATGGCAGCGGCAATACAACATCCCGACCCAGAACGTCTATAATTACCAGACCTTCGACCGGATAATCGACAACCCCGCCATCGACGTTGTGTACGTGGTGCTGCCCAACGCCTTGCACGCCGAGTACGTGGTGCGGGCGGCGCAGGCCGGCAAGCACGTCATCTGCGAAAAGCCCATGGCTACGACAGCGGCCGACGCCCGGCGTATGATTGCGGCCATGCAAAAAGCCGGCAAAAAGCTTAGCATCGGCTACCGGCTGCACTTCGAGCCCCACCACCGCGAAATGATGCGCCTGGGCCAGCAGGAGGTGTTTGGCCCGGTTAAGCACTTGGTGGCCGACAATGGTTTCAAATTTAACAACGACACGCCTTGGCGCGTGAGCAAAGCGCTGGGCGGCGGTGGCCCGCTCCTGGACATGGGCATCTACTGCCTGCAGGGCTGCCTTTACACCAAAGGCCAAGTGCCGGTATCGGTCACGGCGAAATTCACCGCCAAACCCGACCCTGTGCTCTTCAAGGAAGTGGAAGCGGGCGTGAACTGGCAGCTGCAATTTGCTGACGGTGCCGTGGCCGACTGCCGCACCACCTACGCTGAAAACATGGCCAGCCGCCTGCGCGCCGATGCGACCACAGGCTGGGCGGAACTAGCACCCGCCTTTGGCTATGGCGGCATCCAGGGCCGCACCAGCCAGGGCGTAATGAACATTCACAATGTGAACCAGCAAGCCGCCCAAATGGACGACTTCGCCGCCTGCATCATAAACAATAAGCCTACCCGCGTACCCGGCGAAATGGGCCTGCGCGACGTGCAGTTGCTCGAGGCCATCTACCGCGCCGCTGAAACGGGTCAGAAGGTATCGACCAAGGACGTGGCCCTAGTGCTGGACAAGGCGGTGCGGTGAACAGACATGAAACACCATCACGCAGAGCGAAATAGCAGCTTATCAACACAAAGAAGCCCCCGCAGCATCCGCTACGGGGGCTTCTTTTTTCGCTAAAAACGCGGCCAGCAGCCTAGAGGAGCAGCGTAGCTAGGTTGCTAACGGCCACTTTCGCATTCTGGTCGCGCACGGCTTGGGCGATACCGGCGGCATCGAAGCCGCACTCCTTGTACAGCTCGTCCTGCGAGCCGTGTTCCACTACTCGGTCAGGGATGCCGAGGCGCTGCACGGGCAGGTGGAAGCCGTGGTCGGTGAGGAATTCGAGCACCGCCGAGCCGAAGCCGCCGGGCAGGCAACCGTCTTCCACGGTCACGATGGCGCGGTAGCGGCGGGCGATGTCGCGCAGCATTTCCTCGTCCAGCGGCTTGCAGAAGCGCATGTCGTAGTGGCCGGCGTCAAGGCCTTCGGCGGCCAGGGTTTCGGTGGCCTTCACCGCGTAGTTGCCGATGTGACCGATGCTGAGGATGGCCACGCCGCCTTCGGCGCCTTCGCGCACCACGCGGCCCGTGCCGATGGCCACGCGCTGCAGCGGCGTGCGCCACTGCGGCATCACGCCCTCGCCCCGCGGGTAGCGGATGCTGAACGGGCCGGCATTTTCGGGCAACTGGGCGGTGTACATCAGGTTGCGCAGCTCCTGCTCGTTCATCGGGGCCGAGACCACGATGTTGGGGATGCAGCGCATGTAGGCCAGGTCGTAGCAGCCGTGGTGGGTGGGGCCGTCGGCGCCGGCGAAACCCGCGCGGTCGAGGCAGAATACTACGTGCAGGTTTTGCAGGGCCACGTCGTGCACCACCTGGTCGTACCCACGTTGCATAAACGAGGAGTAGATATTGCAGAACGGCACCAGGCCCTGCGTGGCCAGACCGGCCGAGAACGTGACGGCGTGCTGCTCGGCAATGCCCACGTCGAAAGCGCGGTCGGGCATGGCGGCCATCATGATGTTCAGCGACGAGCCCGACGGCATAGCCGGCGTCACACCCATCACCTTGTCGTTGGCCTCGGCCAGCTCCACCATGGTGTGGCCGAACACGTCCTGGTACTTGGGTGGCTGCGGCTTGTCGGGGGTCTTTTTGTAAATCTCCCCCGTGATTTTATCGAACAAACCCGGCGCGTGCCACAAAGTCTGGTCCTTCTCGGCCAGCGCGTAGCCCTTGCCCTTCACCGTCACGCAGTGCAGGATTTTGGGGCCGGGAATGGATTTCAGGTCGTTGAGGATGGTGACGAGGTGCTGCACGTCGTGGCCATCGACGGGACCGAAATAGCGGAATTTCAGCGCCTCAAACAGGTTGCTTTGCTTGAGCAGGGTGGCCTTCATGGCGGCCTCTACTTTGCGGGCAATCTGCTGGGGGTTGGGGCCGAACTTGCTGAGCTTGCCGAGCACGTTCCAGAGCTCGTCGCGCACCTTGTTGTAGGTGCGGGAGGTGGTGATGTCGGTGAGGTATTCCTTGAGCGCGCCCACGTTGGGGTCGATGCTCATGCAGTTGTCGTTGAGGATAACCAGCAGGTTGGAATTGGCCACGCCGGCGTGGTTCAGGGCCTCGAAAGCCATGCCCGCCGTCATGGCGCCGTCGCCGATTACGGCAATGTGCTGGCGGTCCTTCTCCCCTTTGTAGTCCGAAGCCACCGCCATGCCCAGGGCCGCGCCGATGCTCGTGCTGCTGTGGCCCACCCCGAAAGCATCATACTCACTCTCGCTGCGCTTGGGAAAACCCGACATGCCGTGGTAGCGGCGGTTGGTCGGAAATTTATCACGCCGGCCGGTCAAAATTTTATGTCCGTAGGCCTGGTGGCCCACGTCCCACACCAGCTGGTCGTAGGGCGTATTGAAGACGTAGTGCATGGCCACCGACAGCTCAACCACCCCCAGCGAGGCGCCGAAGTGCCCGCCATAGATGCTCACGGAATCGATGATGAAGTCCCGGAGTTCGGTGCTGAGTTGCACTAATTGCTCAGGAGCAAGCTTTTTAAGGTCGTCGGGCGAATCAATCGCGGCGAGCAGCGGGCCGGGTTCAACTATCATCAGGGCAGCGTCGGTGGGATGGTGACGGAGTGTAACCGTCTGACCCGCTAAAAGATTAGCGAACCTCGGCAAAGGTACGACGCGGCGCGAACAGCGGTTGTGACAACCGGGAGAATCCGGCCGTTTGTCGGGGTTCGCGGGTTGATAATCTAGTTTATGGGGTTGAGGCCGGCGTTCGGGGGGACCTTTGCGTATCGGCAAGCCGAATGGACCAGTTTGCGGTTACATCGTTTATAAAGTCAAAAGAAGGGTGCCGGATGCAACCTCCGGCTCGAATTGTGGCACTTTGGCCGCTATGTATTGTATGAAACAGAATTTACCAGCTACTGCTGTCTTGCTGGCTGCCTTAATGGGCACCACCCAATTGGCCGCGGGCCAGCAAAGCCCGGGCGCCCGTCCGGCAGCCCCTTCGGCGCCGACCACTGCACGGGCCGCTACCGGCCGCATCACCGGCACCGTTTCGGAGGCGGGCACGGGCAAGCCGGTGTCGTATGCTACCGTGGCCGTGCTGGATGCCGCTGGCAAAGTGGTGAACGGCGGCGTAGCCGGCGACGACGGCAAGTTTATCCTAGCGGGCATTCCGGCCGGCAGCTACACGGTCCAAATCAGCTTTATCGGCTACAAGAACGAGGAGCGCACTGGCGTGGCAGTGCCCGCCGGCGGTCCCGTTGACCTTGGCACGGTGAGCATGGCCACTTCGGCCCAAAAGCTGGGCGAAGTGGTGGTGGTGGCCCAAAAGCCCCTCATTGAGGAGCGGGTAGACCGCACGGTGTACAACGCCGAAAACGACCAGACCGCCAAGGGCGGCGACGCCTCCGACGTGCTGCGCCGGGTGCCGCTGCTGAGCGTGGACCTGGACGGCAACGTGAGCCTGCGCGGCAGCTCCAACATCCGGGTGCTGATTAACAACAAGCCTTCGGCCATTGCGGCCAGCAGCATTGCCGACGCGCTGCGCCAGATTCCGGCCGACCAGATTAAGAGCGTGGAGGTAATCACCTCGCCTTCGGCCAAGTACGACGCGGAAGGTTCGGGCGGCATTATCAACATCATTACCAAAACCAATACGCTGCGCGGCGGCACGCTGGGCGTGGACGTGAGCGCGGGCACCCGCAGCGCCAACCTGGGCCTGAACGGCAGCTACCGCACCGGCAAAATGGGCTTCTCGCTGAACGCGGGCGGCCGGGCCGGCTACAATATCCGCGGTGGCTTCGAGAACCGCCAGACGACCATCAGCCCCAGCAACCCTTCGGACATCCGCTCGACGCTGCAAACGGCCCAAAACCGCCAGAACCAGGGCGGCGGACGCACCGCCCTGGCCTGGGATTACGACATCAATAAGCAAAATTCGCTGCAGGCGTCGTTCACTTACGGCTTGCGTGCGTCGAACTCCCAGCAGGACCGGCTGACCCGCACCAACCTGCTCTCCTCGTCGAGCCTGCCGCTGGATGTGCGCAACGTGGACGTGGAGGACCGGTCCAATTCGGTGGACGCCAGCCTGAACTTCACCCACCTGTTTGAGAAGCCACAGCAGGAATTCAGCCTGCTGACGCAGTACAGCCGCAACGACCGCCAGAACGATTTCACGAACTCGATTCTGGACGTTAACAACTTCAACACCACCAGCCGGCTGCGCAACGAAAACCCCAGCGCCAACGAAGAATTCACGGTCCAGGCCGACTACCAGTCGCCGGTAGGCAAAACCCAGCTGCTGGAGTTCGGCGCCAAGGACATTTTGCGCAAGGTGAGCAGCGACTTTGCCTTGTTCACGGCACCCGGTTCCGACGGCGCATTTACCCGGGCCACGGGCGGCGCCCTCAACAACGGCTTCAACTACCGGCAGAATGTAGCGGCCGCCTATGCCACTTACACGGTGAGCTTGCCCAAGAATATCACCCTGAAGCCCGGCCTACGCTACGAGTACACGACCATCACGGCCGACTTTAACAACACCGACGAGGTGGTAAGCATTCCCGCCTATGGGGCGCTGGTGCCCGGCGTGAACCTCTCGCGGCGCCTCACCAACGGCAACGTGGTGAAACTGGCCTACAACCGCCGCCTGCAGCGCCCCTCGCTGCAGTTCCTGAACCCGGCCCCGCAGTTCTCCAACTCCCTGATTGTAAGCCAGGGCAACCCTGAGCTGCAGCCCGAATTCACCAACAACTACGAGTTGGGCTATAGCACGCTGGTCAAGCAGGTCAACCTGAACTTCTCGGCCTTTGTGCGCAACACCACCGGCTCTATCCAGTCGGTGCGCAGCCCCCTGCCCGAGGAATTGCGCACTGCCCTCAACGCCCAGCTGGGTCCTGAAGCCCAGTTGGTGCCCGGGGCGCAGCTCGTGAGCTTCGGCAACATTGGCGAGGAAAACGCCTACGGCGGCAACGTGTTTGCTTCGCTTAACGGCAAGAAGCTGAGCCTCAACAGCGGCATCGACGTGTACTACGCCGTGCTGCGCAACAACGTGGCCGACCGCCTCTACAACGCTTCGAACAAGGGCTTTGTGGCCAGCGGCCGCCTGTTTGGCTCGTACAAAATCACCGACCTGTGGGGCCTGCAGGCCTTTGGCTTCTACCGTGGCCGCCAGGTGGAGCTGCAGGGCGAGCAGAGCGGCTTCGGCTTCTACGGCCTAAGCGTGCGGCGCGAATTCGCCAACAAAAAAGGCAGCTTCGGCTTCGGCGCTCAAAACTTCCTGACCCCGTCCATCAAAATTCGCAACGAAATTCGCACCCCCTTGCTAACTCAAAATAGCATCAACGAGCGGCGCCAGCTGAGTTTCCAAGTGAATTTCAGCTACCGCATCGGCCAGCTTTCGGCCGACCAGCGCCCGCGACGCCGGCGCGGCATCAACAACGATGACCTGAAAGGCGACGGTGGCGGCGGTGACTTAGGTGGCGGGGAAGCCCCGGCAGGTGGCGGCGGTGGCGGCGGCGGTGCTCGTCCAGCGGGTGGTGCCCCGGCCGGTGTCCGCCCGGTTGGCGCTCCCGGCACGCGCCCAGGCGGTGCTCCCGGCGCTCCTGCTGGAACGGCGCCAACTGCTCAGCCCGGTACCCAGCCCCTGACTGCCCCAACCGACAGCACCACTACGGACTCGACCAAAACCCTACCGGCCGCGCTGCCAGGCACGGTTCCGGCCCAGCCCCTGCCCACGGTACAGCCCGCCACCCCGGCGACCCAGCAGCGCCCCGCCGCGCCGTTGAACACGCCCGTGAACCCAATTAACAACCCGGCCAACGCGCCTTCACCCGGTACTACCACGCCCGGCGGCATCACGCCGGCCGGCAGCACCGGCGGCCGCCCCTAAGGGCATCGGAGCTGGAAACAAGAACGCCATGCCCGCGCTGCGGAGCATGGCGTTCTTGTTTCCAGCTCGTGCTGAGTATTCATTCCAGCAGGCTACGTCCTACTTTTGCTAAGCTGCCGTCTTTCCCTGCTATGCCCGATAAGCTTCCTACTCTGTCCAAAAACGACGAGAATTTCCTGCAGCGACTGCGGCCGTCGCGCCTCATTCTGCCCGTCGTTATTGGCCTGGGCGTGGTCGCGTTTCTGTTCTATCGCAGCTACAAGCCGGGCGAGCTGGCTCCCTTGCAAAACGCCGATTGGCGCTGGCTGCTGGTGGCCTTGCTGGTGCTGGTGGCCCGCGACCTGGGCTACATCTACCGCATTCGCCACATTGCCGAGGACGAGCTGACCTACCGGCAGTCGCTGGACGTCATCATGATTTGGGAGTTTGCTTCCTGCGTCTTGCCTTCGGGGCAGGGCGGCACGGCGGCGGCGCCGTTTATTCTGGAAAAGGAAGGCATTCCGTTGGGCAAAGGCCTGGCCTACATCATGGTTACGGCCCTGCTCGACAACCTGTACTACGTGCTGATGGTGCCGCTGGTGGTGCTGATAGCCGGGGCCGGGCTCTACCCGCACGAGGCGCTGCAAACGGGCTTTGTGGCCACGCTGCGGGTGGCGTTTGGCGTGAGCTACGTGTTTGTGACGCTCTACGCGGGGCTGATGCTGTACGCCATTTTCGTTAATCCGTGGGCGGTGCGGCGGCTGCTGGTGCGGCTGTTTTCCCTCCCCATTCTGCGCCGCTGGCGCCGCAAGGCCTACCGGCACGGGCAGGAAATGGTACTGGCCTCGATGCAGCTGCGCGGCAACGGGCCGCGCTACTGGTGGCACGCCGCCGTGAGCACGGCCTTTGTCTGGACGGCCCGCTACGCCATTATCGGCTGCCTCATTGCCGCGTTTGTGCCCATGGATGCGGGTACGTTCCTGTTCATCTTCGCCCGCAACATCACCTACAAAGTCATCCTCTTGCTGGCCATCACGCCGGGCGGCGCGGGCATTGCCGAAGGCGCGTTTCCCACGTTTTTTGGCTCTTTCATTGGCACCGCCACCATGACCAGCTTCATGGTGCTGCTGTACCGGGTAGTGACGTATTACCTATACCTGGTGCTGGGCATGGTGTTTTTGCCCCGCTGGGTGGCGCGGGTGTTTATCAAGCGGCCCGCCAAAACCATTACGGTTTAGCGGCGGCTGGTGCGGGAGTTTTAAGAGTTAGGGTAGGAAGTTGGTAGCGGTCCCAAAACTGGGGATGGTAGACAGTATGCCCCAATTGCTCAAATTCGGAAGCCGCATTAGTAGGAGCAGTTTCCAAGGTTGGGGCCAACGCTGGCACCACCGTAAAATACTGCTCAACGGACATCTGGGTGTGAAAGTGGCGGTTGCCGCGCAGCACCCGGCCCACGCTTAGGCCCTGGGCGGCACTGCGGCTCACGTGGTAGCGGCCGTTGGCGCCGCGGGCGTAGTCCACCACGTGGTCGGTGCGGTCGTCGGCATACACACTGGTGTAGAGCTGGGAAATTCCATCCCGGCGCGGGTGGTGCTTGCGGGCAATGGCATTCATTTTCACGGTATCCAGCTCCCACAGCGCCTCGTAGTGCACGACGGCATGGTCCTGCTGGCGCACGAAAAACCGGCCCGAATACCCGGACTGCAGGTAAGTACCCGTGGAGCGGTGGGTGGGCCGCCGCACGGCAAACCCGATGATGTACACCGTCTCACCGCCTCGTTCCACCACGCTGTCGAGCCGCAGGTTGAATTTGCGCCAAGTGCCCGTTTTGAATAGCGGCGAGATACGCACCGGGTCGGCCGTGGAAGTAAAAAAACCGTGGCCGCCCTTTATGAGCGCGCCCGGCTTGGCGGGCGGGGGAAGCGGCTGGCGCACCCGCACTTCGCGCACTTGGTGCTGCTGCCTGGGCCCGCGCATCAGAAAGCCTCCGTTGAAGTCGCGGTGGCCGGCCGGCTCGAAAACTCGACTTACGTACTCTCCATCGTAGCGCAGGGTATCGAAATGGCTGAGCCGGCGGTGCGTGTATACTTCGGCCGCATAGTCCTCCTGCTCATAATTGGTGGGCAAAGCGGCCAGCACTTTTTTCATGATGCGGCGCGGGTCCAAGCTTTCGCCGCGCACCTGCACGTCTTGTAGTTCATAAGCCGCGGGCACCAAACGCACCGTGAGCGGTTCGCCACTGAGCTTGGGCGTGAGCGCCGCTGTGGCGTAGCCTACGCTGCTGATTTGCAGCGCCGTCGTCCCAATCACTCGCAGCGCAAAACGTCCCTGCCCGTCGGCCACGGTGCCCACACCCTGGCCGGGCACCGACACCGAGGCATAGGGCACCGGCTGACTGGTTTTGCGGTCGAGCACGGTGCCGCGTATCGTTTGGCCAGCCGTGCCGGGGCGCACGCGTTGGGGCCGCGCCGCCGGGTTGATGGCCCCCGGTATAGCGCGGGCCAGGGCGGCGGTATCGGCGGGAGGTGCGGGCGCGTTGGGCACCAGTTTGGCTCCGTGCGGCGGGTTCACGGCCCGCAGAAACAGGAAGCCGTCCACTACCTCGCTCCACGGCCCCGTCAGGGGTTTGTATTCAAAGGCATAAGTGGTCAGGGCGCGGCCGGGCGCGTCGTGCTTCAGGCTCACGAAGCTGAACTCGGCGCCCTGCGCCAGCAGTTCCGCCTCCAGCGTGCCGGCGGCTGGCGGTGGCACAGGCTGGTAGCCGCCCATGCCGGCAAAGCCGTGGGTGCCGCCGCCGGCCAGCGTCCCCAGAATATAGACTTGGTCGGGGCCCAGCGCCGCTTTCACGGCGCGGCCCATCGGGCGGAAAGTCTGGATTTCCACATCATTCAGCGCCTCTACTTTATTGGCGAGGTGCGGCAGCGCGGCCCAGCATATCACCTTTTCCTGCGGGTGAGCCCGCAAGTACCAGAGCAGGTTGTCGGCCATCTGGGCGTCGCGCGGGTTGCTGTCGGCGGCCTTGAATTCCTTCTCGTCCTTGGTACCGGAATCGTGGGCTTCGTAGTCGCGGGCCTGGGCCAGCAGGCTGCGCAGGCACTGCTGCCAAAAGGCGGCATCGGCGCGGCGCGCAACGTTGGTGCTGGCAGCGGCTTTGTCGACCAAGCGCTGCGCCTTGGCCATTTCCTTCTCAAAATCAGCCAACTGCGTGGAAGGCAGAAACATGAAATGCTCGCCCATGAAGCTGATGACTTCCTCGAGATAGTCGTAATGCAGCGCGGCTCCACCCTTTTCTTTCGATAGAAATACCTGCAAATCGTCCACCAAATCGCCGGCGTAGCCTTCGCTAAACAGCTGCGGGTCGAAGCCGGCTACGCGCAGTTTGCCGGAGCCTACCAGCGGCAGCACGGCCTGGAATTCCTGGGTGCTGGTCCAGACGCCAAACACGCTGTTCCCCAGTGCTTCCTGGGCCGAATTGCCAGTCTCCAGCGCCTGCTGGGCCTTGCGCAGGTCGTAAAACCCGCTCTCAAAGGCCAGCGTGGTGAAGCCCATTTTCTCCCGCAGGAAGCGAATCAGCCTTGCCTTTGCTTCGAACACGTTGCCCTCGCCGTGGGTGGGCTCGCCGAGCATCACCACGCGCGCCGGGCCAATTTCCTGCAACAGAAATTCCAGGTCCTGGAAGTCGGCATCGGCGGGGTCGATGCTACGCACCACATGCACGGGCAGCGAAGCTGGCGCTTGGGCGCGGGCCGAAAACAACAGACCGCAACACAAAAAAAGGCCGATAAAGCCTTTGAAATTGGTGAGCATGGGCGGCAGAAAAAAGTTGTACCGGGAATTGAGCTTGCCCGGAAGGAGTGCAAACTACCCCCGCCGGTGCTTTTTCACCGAGAAACCAGCTGGCAAAAGACACAAAAAAGGCCCCGAACCAAAACGGTCCGGGGCCTTTTCAAACAAATTTTAGCCGCTACTTATTCAGCTTCGAGCATGAGAGCCGCGCCATCGGCCGACTTCAGGGTGAGCTTGTCGTCGGTGAGGGTTTCCACGGCAAACGTGTTGCTGGTGGCCGAGCCGTCGGGGGTCATGGTGATGGTTTTGCCGGCTTGGTCAAACGTGTATTTTCCCGATACTGCGCCGCTGGCCCCGGTCATGTTGTAGGTACCGTTGGCAAAAATGCGTAGCTCCTCTTGTTTCTGAGCATCGGTCTGCTTCACTTTGTCGCCGCTGGTGTCGGTTTCTTTGGCTGTTTTCCACACCTTGCTATCGGTGCCATATAGCATATTAACGCCTTCTACCTTTCCTTTGTCGCTGCCACAGGCAGTAACAAATAGCGACAGCATCAGCAGCAGGCTGGCGAAATAACGAAGCGAAAAAAGCGACTGGGTTTTCATTGGAACAAGGTTTTGGTGAAAGAAGAGAATGACAAAGCCCAGCAAAGTGGGCTCGTCGGCTTACGGCCCACAGGCAAAAGAGTTTACAACGAAACCCCGCTTCAGCTTGCCCGTATAGGTGCTTTGTTAGCTTGGCCGGTGCCGGCTGGCTATTTTTTTCATTTAATTTGAAACTTTCCATGGGACTTCTTGATTTCCTCAGCGACAAAGGCGAGCAAAAGCCCGTAGAGCCCGCCGCAAAAACAGGTACCGGTGCTACCGATTTTTTTGGTAACGCTGCCAATCCGGCTGCCACTGGTAATTCGTACACCGTGGTAAGTGGAGACTCGCTTTCAAAAATTGCTAAAAACCACTACGGCGACGCCGCCAAGTGGCCACAGATATACGAGGCCAACAAGGACCTCATCGGCAACAACCCTGACCACATCGAAGTGGGACAGGTGTTGACCCTACCTAGTCTCTAGGTACTTTTTTGCAGAAAAAAGGTGAGAAAAGCCACTCTGTTTCAGGGTGGCTTTTTTGTGTTTTAGGGGTTTTGAACGCGGCTCGGTACGCCCGCTCTACTTAGCCGGCGCAGCGTTGCCCCTAGCGCAAATAATTTGTCTGGCAGTGTTCCGTTGCTTCGGGACGCAGCATGCCAAGCGGGCTCCGTGGGCATGCCCATAAGCTCGGCAGCAACTTTTTTTTATGGGCTGCTGCTTGCCCATAAAAAAAATTCGCGCTTACATTTGCCTCACCAACAAGGTACTCCCCCGCTCGCGGCGGGGAAGTTTTATGTTTTATAGAGAAGCGGCGAGAGACTAGGCTCCGTGACCCGCTGGCAACCTTCGACCGCGCGAAAGGTGCCAATTCCTACCCACTCCGGCGCAGGCCAGGGCGGGGAATATGAATCGAGTACCATGGAAAACGCTCCCTCTTCCGCTTTTTTTGTGCCGAATGCTCCGGCTGCTTTGCGCGCCGCAGATTCGGTTTTTTGCATTGTGGCCCCAAGTGGCCCCGGCCTCGCCCCGCGACCGGCCCGAATGCGAATGTGCTGTTGGTGCCCGTGTTGTTGCTAAGCTGATTTCGGCTTAGGCACCCCCTCCCCTCTTTCTGGATTTTTTGGTGGCCCGCTGGGCCCGCCGCCGTCCCTTTTGGCGCCTAGCGGCCGGTAGGGGCCACTCCTTCAGCACGGGCTTTCGGGGTTTTTGCGGCGCTCAACAATGGCCTTTACTAGCTTTTAAGCGCTTTTCCCATTTGTTTTTTCGGTTTTCAACGCTTAATCATACCCCCATTATGTCTGCTTCCCCCTTGCATTTCGAAACGCTGCAACTCCACGCCGGCCAGCAGCCCGACCCCACCACCGGAGCCCGCGCCGTGCCGCTGTTCCAAACCACGTCCTACGTCTTCAAAAGTGCCGAGCACGGCGCCAACCTGTTTGCCCTGAAAGAGTTCGGCAACATCTACACCCGGCTCATGAACCCTACCACCGATGTGTTTGAGCAGCGCGTGGCGGCTCTGGAAGGTGGCGTGGCGGCGCTGGCTACCGGCTCGGGCCAGGCAGCGCAATTCATTGCCCTAAATAACATCCTGCAGGCCGGCGACAACTTCGTGAGCACGGCCTACCTATACGGTGGCACCTACAACCAGTTTAAGGTGGCTTTCAAGCGCTTGGGCATTGAGGTGCGGTTTGCAGACGGCGACAATCCGGCCAGCTTCGAGGCGCTGATTGACGACAAGACCAAGGCCATTTACCTCGAAACTATTGGCAACCCGAGCTACAGCATTCCCGATTTTGAAGCCATTGCCGCCATTGCCAACAAGCACGACTTGCCGCTGGTGGTCGACAACACGTTTGGCGCGGGCGGTTACCTGTTCCGGCCTCTGGAGCACGGCGCGCACATCGTGGTGGAGTCGGCCACGAAGTGGATTGGCGGCCACGGCACCAGCGTGGGCGGCGTGATTGTGGACGGCGGCACCTACGACTTTGGCAACGGCAAGTTCCCGCAGTTCACCGAGCCCAGCGAGGGCTACCACGGGCTGGTGTTCAACGACGTATTTGGCAAGGGCGGGCCGTTTGGCAACATCGCCTTCATCATTCGGGCGCGGGTAGAGGGCCTGCGCGACTTCGGACCGGCCATTAGCCCGTTCAATTCCTGGCAGTTGCTCATCGGCCTCGAAACCCTGAGCCTGCGCGTGGACCGCACCGTCGAAAATGCCCTGAAAATCGCCAATTGGCTGGAGCAGCACCCGCAGGTAGAAAGCGTGAACTACCCCGGTCTGGCCAGCAGCCCCTACCACACCATCGCCCGCAAATACCTGCAACGCGGCTTCGGCGGCGTGCTCAGCTTCCGGCTCAAGGGCAGTAAAGAAACCGCCACGCAATTCATCGACAACCTTAAACTCATCAGCCACCTGGCCAACGTGGGCGACGCCAAAACGCTCATCATTCAGCCCTCGGCCACCACGCACCAGCAGCTGAGCGACGCGGAGCAGCTGGCCGCCGGCGTCACGCCCACGTCGTTGCGCTTGTCATTGGGCATTGAGCATTTCGAGGACATCAAAGCCGATTTGCAGCAGGCGTTCGAGGCCGTTGCCAACACCGCAACCCGCCCCGCGGAAGGCGCATCAGTGGGCGAGCCCGAGTTGGAGCACGCCCAGCCTTTGGAAGTATAGCCCGGCGGCCGGTTGCCCGCCGTTGGCGGGCCGCCGGCCAAAAGCTCCTGATATCGAACCATCATGCAAGACCAGATATTTCATCTCCCCGACCTGCGCCTCGAAAGCGGGGAGATTTTGGCGGGGGCCCACGTGGCCTACCGCACCTGGGGCCAGCTGAGTCCCGACCGCGACAACGTGGTTTGGGTGTGCCACGCTCTCACGGCCAATGCCGACGTGCTGAGCTGGTGGCCCGGCCTGGTAGGGCCGGGCTGCTACTACGACCCCGCCGATTGGTTCATCGTGTGCGCCAATGTGCTGGGCTCCTGCTACGGCAGCACCAGCCCGCTCGATGCCGACCCGGCCACGGGCCAGGCGCGCTTCCAGCACTTCCCCCGCCTGACCGTTCGCGACGTGGTGGCGGCACACGAGGCCCTGCGGCAAGACCTGGGCCTGACCGATATCCACACCTTAATCGGCGGCTCGCTGGGCGGCCAGCAGGCGCTGGAATGGGCCGTGCAGCGCCCCGATTTGTTCGACCACCTCGTGGTGATTGCCACCAATGCCCGCCACTCGGCCTGGGGCATTGCCTTCAACGAGGCGCAGCGGCTGGCCATTGAGGCCGACCCAACCTACGCGCACGGACAGCCCGGCGGGGGCGACGACGGCTTGCGGGCTGCCCGCGCTATAGCGCTGCTGAGCTACCGCAGCTACTCGGCCTACGGCGAAACCCAAACCGACCCCGACGAGGAGCTGCTGCGCGAGCACCGCGCCAGCACGTACCAGCGCTACCAGGGCGACAAGCTAGTGGCCCGCTTTGACGCCTACAGCTACGTGGCCCTGAGCCGAACCATGGACACCCACAACCTGGGCCGCGGCCGGGGCGGGGTGCCCGCGGCCCTGCGGCGCATTGGCGCCCGCACACTGGTGCTGGGCATCACGTCCGATGTGCTGTTTCCGCTCGGCGAGCAGCGGGAGCTGGCCAACCATATTCCGGGCGCTATGTATGCTGAGTTGGATTCGCGCTACGGACACGACGGCTTTTTGCTGGAAACGGCGGCCATCACCCACTTTCTGGAGCGATTCTACGCGCCCACCTTCGCGCATTAAGTCACGTTGCGAGAGCCAGGCTTGGCTTCCACGAAAATAGTGTGCTCACTACGGGGGTTCGGCAGAGCCGTTCTTTTTTAAGAACGCCTCTAGCCAGAAGCTGGCCACAAGCCCTGTCGCAGTGGTGAAGGAGTTGGGGCGGCTCACAGGCTGAACGAGTACGGGCTAGCCGGCGAGTACAAACAGAAGGGCGCCATTCGCACGAATGACGCCCTTCTGTTTGTACTCGCTGCTGTTTACCGCATCGAACCCACGAGGCCGATGGCCCGGAAGCCTGACGGTGAGCTATTACCGCGGCAGCCTGCCCATGGGGCTACTGCACCACTACGCGACGCACCAGCGGGATGCTGCCCACGGTGAGGTGCAATTGGTACACGCCCGGCGCCAGGCCGCGCACATCCACTTCGGCCTGAAGAGGCTGGCCGGCTGCCGCCGCAAGCTGCTGCGCGCGCACCGTCTGGCCCAAGGCATTGGTCAGGCGAGCCGAGGCTTGGCCTTGGCTGCCTACGGGCCGCGGCAACAGCACCGTGAAGCTACCCGAAGCCGGGTTGGGGTACACTTGCAGTTGCGCCGCCAGGGCCGAACCGGCAGCCGCCAGGGGCGACGAAGTGAGCTCCAGCGTGAAGCGGCCGGCGGCGGTGAGGCTAGTTTGGGAAAAACGGTACTGGGTGCCCGCAGCCAGCGGGGTGCGAGTGCCAGTCACGGCATCATTCAGGAAAATGGTGCTGCCGGGGGCGAAATTGACTAGCTGCTCGGCGGCCAGCACGTAGGTTCCTACGCGGGGCACAGTGAGCGCCAACGGCACCACTGTAGCTGCCGCGAGGGCGGGCAGGCCGTTGATGGCCAGCTGCTGGCCCGCAGCCACCGTGGCCAGGTTCAGGCCGCTGGGGTTGGGCATCTTGGCTGCATCGAAGCGCAGGTCGGTGCCGGTGGTGGCACCGGCTTCGACGTAGAGGTACGTCTCGTCGGTGGCGGCGGCTTTGGTCGCGTCGGCCACGGTGAGGCGGAGGCGGGGGCGGGCATCGGCCGTGCCGCGCTGCACGGTGGCCGTGTTGGCGGCGTCGAAGTCGGTGATGCGGGCGCTAACGGGGAAGGTGAGAGTGATGGGCGCGGGCACCAGGGAGCGCACGAAGAAGCCCTGCCCCAGCGGGATGGTGGCCGCAGCGGCTGGCCCTACGCCGTTCACGTAGGCCCGGTACTGGCCATCATACTGGCTGGTGCTCACGAAAATGTACATGGCTGAGCTCATGCCGGCGGGTATGGGCACGTTGTCCCAGTTCAAAGCCGAGGCGAAGGGGTTGCCCACTAAGTGCCAGCCGGCCTGAGGCGTGGCCGCCGCGGTGAGGGTTACGGAAATGGCTTCGTTGTTGCGAGTCAGTGGCCCGGTGAAGGCCAGCGTTTGGTCGGCCGTCGTGTTCACGGCGTAGCCGCGGCCGCGTTCCAGCGGCGTAGTGGTAGCTGTGCCACCCGTGGGCACGGCCCAGCCCTTATCAAAGAAGGAATAGCTGGTGGCCGGCGAAGTCAGCGTCCGCCGCTGGTCGTACTCAAACACCGTGGGGAAGGGGCGCACCAGCTCGGGCTGGGCGCTGGTATTGTAGGCAGTATTGAGCACGGGCGAGAAGGTTCCGGTAGCCAGGCTGGCAGTGGTGGCGGCCAGGGGCGTTGCCAAGTGGCGGTAGCCCAGGCCGGGGTTCACGCTGGGGTCGATGTAGCGCTGCACGGTGAAGGCGTTGGACACGGTGCCGGCTCCGGGCGCGACCAGGGCCGTGCCGTCCGCGCTGGATAGCAGCGTGAGGGCGCGGGTGGCGTTGCTCAGGGTGCCGCTGGTGGGCAATAGCCGCTGGCTGATGCGGACGGCATTGGTCAGCGAAACGGCGCTGGCGGCGGGCACGGCAATTTCCAGCTCGCGCACCTGGGCGGGAAGGCCGGAGCCGGTCACTTGGTTGGCGGTGCCTTCATAGGTGTAGATAGCATCGGTGCTGAATGTGCGGGTGCCGGTGTTCTGGATGGCCCCGGTGGCGCCGCTGGCCGCAATGCCCGCGGAGCTGCAGATGCGGAGCGTGCCGCCGGCCTCCAGCACGAAGTTGCCGGGACCCTCCACCACGGAGCAGTCGGTTTTCAGGGCGCCGTTGTTCTGCACCGTCAGGGTACCCAACACGGTGATGGCGCCGGTGAGCGTGGCTTGGCTGCCGGTAATGGTGATGTCCTGATAGGTACCGGCCAGCACGTCGGTGGGCGTGCTGATAACCAGGCTGGGGTACGTGGTAGGCGTGACGGGCACGAGCAGGGGGCGCAGGAAGTCGCGAATGTCGCGGAAGGTGGTTTCGGCGTACGCCAGCGCAGCCGCGCTGGTGCCGTACATCGGGATGTGCGGCGCGTCGTCCAGGGTGCGCAGAACGTTGGGCACGCCGATGCTGGTCGCATACGGGTTCAGCCGACCGCTGCCGTACACGTACTTGGGCGGCAGGCTGGCGCCCACGGTTCCTTCCAGGTAGGGCACCACGGCATCGTCGGTGCCGTGAATGCTGTAGAGCGGGGCGTCGCCGGCCTCAATCAGCTCGGGGCGCTCGGTGGCACCGCTCAGGTTGAGCACGGCCAGCACCTCGCTGCTGTAGTCGGGGTTGCCGCTCATGCCCTCGATGCCGCCCATGGCGGCCACGTTTACGGAAGCGGGCACTTCGCTCACTTTGTCGAGGTAGCCCACGGCCAGGGCCATGAACGCCCCCGCCGAAGCGCCGCCCACCACAATGCGGCTGGGGCTTACCCGATAGGTGTTGTCGGTAGCCGCGTCTTTGCGAAAGAAACGCACGGCCGCCCGCATGTCCTGCATGCCGCGGAAGGCCGCGCGGTCCAGGTTATCCACATCGAAGGGAAAAAAGAACAGACGGTAATCGATGCTGGCCGTGACGTAGCCCAGCTTGGCAAACCGCGTGCACACGTCCACCATGTACTGTTCGCTGCGGCTGCCGCTGACAAAGCCGCCCTGATGGGCGAAGATGATGACCGGCCGCTCGGGCGCCACGTCGCCGGCCGGCTGGTAGATGTCCATGATTAGGGGCTGCGTAGTCCCAGCAAAGTTGACGGCCGAGCCGTACACCACGCCCGGCGTGACGGTGACGGTGGGGAAGATGGGGTCGAAGTACCGCCCGCCCGTGATGTCGATGGGGTTTTGGGCGAAAACCGGATACCCGGCGCCCAGCAGCAGCCAGACAAACAGTAAAGTAGCTTTCATAAAAAAGGGAAAAGTGAAGGAAGAAGAGGCCGACCGATGGGCTTGACGTAAAAGCCCCGGCCGGGGTTTAGCGCAATGCTCATCCAAACTTAACAGCCCGGCGTTAAAATTCTCCCGCCGCCAAGCAACTGGCCCGCCCTGCTTTACTTGCGGCTGTTTTCTTTTTATTTCCATGTCGGTAGTCTTCCCCCCTTCCCTGCAAGCCGGCCAGCGCGTGGCCATCGTCAGCACCGCCCGCAAAATCCCAGCCGCCGAGTTGGCGCCCGCCGTGGCCACCCTCGAAAGCTGGGGCCTGACCGTGGTGCTGGGCGAGAGCATCGCCGGCGACCACCACCAGTTTGCCGGCGACGACGCCTTGCGCCGCCGCGATTTTCAGCAGCAGCTCGACGACCCCAGCATCCGCGCCATCCTCTGTGCCCGGGGCGGCTACGGCACCGCCCGCATCGTGGACGAACTCGACTTCAGCGGCTTCCGGGCCGCACCCAAGTGGGTGGCAGGCTTCTCCGATATTACGGTGCTCAACAGCCACCTCCTGGCCCTGGGCTACGCCAGCATCCACGGGGTGATGCCGGTGCTGTTTCACCAGGCCGGCGGCGAATTGGCCCTCGAAACCCTACGCCGGGCCTTGTTCGGCGAAGCGTTTGAGCCCATTGCCACCGCGCCCTACGCCCTCAACCGGCTAGGCACCGCCACCGGCGCGCTGGTAGGCGGCAACCTCAGCCTACTCCAGACCATCACGGGCACGGCCTCGCAGGCAGGCTTCGCGGGCCGCATCCTGTTTCTGGAAGACCTCGACGAATACCTCTACCACATCGACCGCATGATGCTGCACCTGCACCGCAGCGGGCAGCTGGCCGGCCTGGCCGGGCTGGTGGTGGGCCACTTCTCCCAAATGCGCGACAATACCGTTCCGTTTGGCGTGACGGCCGAGGAAATCATCGACCGGTATGCGCAGATGTACGACTTCCCGGTGGCCTACGGCTTCCCGGTGGGCCACGAGGCCGACAACCTGGCGCTGGTAGTGGGGCAGACCGTGACGCTGACGGTGGATGAAGCGGGTGGAAGACTCACGGCCTGACGGGTCACCTCACCCCCTGACCCCCTCTCCCGCGGAGAGGGAAAACCGGAAATGCCTTATGTGCCGTCGTGGCTCCCCCTCTCCGCGGGAGAGGGGGCAGGGGGGTGAGGTGAGCGTGACCGGGCCAGTCAGCCGCCTCAGTGCTTGGCCAGAAAGTCGAGCACGGCCGCGTTGAACACGGCCGGGTCTTCCTGCGGGGCGAAGTGGCTCAGGCCGGGCAAAATGGTGACCTGCGCCCCGGGAATGCTGGCCGCGATGAGCCGCGTGTGGGCTTCCTTAATGACGTCTTTCTCGCCGGCCAGCACCAGCACCGGCGCCTTGATGGCGGCCAGCTCGGCGGGCTTCATGCGCGGGTAGTCCAGCAAGAGCGTGGTGATGCGCCGGTAGCGGGCCGGGCCGCGGCGCAGGTTCTCTCTGATTTCATCTAAAATGCCTGCTTCCACCGCCGTGGTGTCGGCGTAGAGGTTGGCGCCCATGGTCACGAGGCTGCGCACGCGGGCGGGGTGGTGCAGGGCCATGCTCAGGCCGGTGTTGCCGCCGTCGCTCCAGCCCACCACGTGGGCGGCGGGCACGTGCAACGCGTCAAGCAGCGCCACCATGTCCTCGGCAAACAGGTCGTAGGTGAGCACGCCTTTGGTGATGGCCGACTTGCCCTGGTCGCGGGTATCCACGGCGATGACGCGGTAGTGGCGGGCCAAATCGGCAATCTGGTAGTTGAACCCGCCGATGCTGTAGGAATTGCCGTGCAGCAGTAGCAGCGGCGGGCCCTGGCCGTAGGTTTCGTAATAAAGGCGCACGCCGTTGGCCATTTGGTAGCGGCCCACGGCACGGTTGTCGCCGTAGGACACGATGCCGGTGCCGCGCAGCAGCAGGTAGTGGTTACCGGCAGATTCGCGGGCCACGCGGTAGGTGTAGCCGGCCACTGGCCGCGGCTCGTAGGGCTGCCAGCCCGGCGGCAGGCGCGTAGCCGAAGAGTCAGCGGGCGCGGGCGCTTCAAAGTCGCCGTTGGTCAGCGGCACCGATACCCAGGTGTCGCCGGGTTGGGCCACTTCCAGCCGGAAGTCGTCGAAGGCAAAGCGCCCGTTGCCGTGCACGTTGGGGTTGAGGTGCACGGTATCGGTGCCCACGGGCAAGGTCCCGGCAATGGTGTACGTGGTCCAGCGCGGCGAGCGCACGCGGTTCAGCGGCTTCTTCTGGTTGTAGAGGTCGGCATCGGCCAGGTAGCGGCCGCCTTTGTAGTACACAATCCCCAGGCTGGCCCAGCTGCCCCCCGCGGTGTCGGCCTGCGCCCGCATGGTGAGGCGGTAGCGCTGGCCGCCGTAGGGCGCCACGGCCACCTTCTGCCGGAACATGGTGCCGTCGGCCACACGCACCGGAGGCTGCTTAATAGGCTGTGCCGAAGCAGCAAAAACCAGAGCGAGCAAGCCGCTAAGCAAAAACAGGGGTTTCATAAAAGGAGGTAGAAAGCAGGTGAATCACCCAGAGCAGAGGCACGCACGGCCCAAAGCGTTGCAACTCCGGCCGCCGCCCGCCTCCCTAAGTAGTCCAATTTTCCATCGTTAGTCCACGTACAGCGCCTGCAACACCGTCTGGCCCACTGCCTTCAGCGTCTTGCGGTCGATGATGCTCATGTTGTCGGCGGTGGCGTGGTGGTATTCCGGGAAGTAGTTGTTGCTGTTGTTGTGGTGGTAGATGTCGATGGTGGGGATGCCGGCTTGGTTCGTGTACACGTGGTCGTCGGTAATGCCGCCGGTGTCTTCGTAACGGAAGAAGTCGGAATAGCCCAGGCGGGCGGCCACCCGCCAGATTTTGTCGAGGGCAAAGCCGGCTTTGGCGCGCGACATTTCCTCGCGGGTAAACTTGCCGCCCTTGGCGCCCACCATGTCGAGCAGCACGCCGTACTCAGCCTTGTAGTTCTTCGGCAGCAGGTTCTTGGCCCAGTACTGCGACCCCAGGCACCAGGAATCGGTGCCGCTGCCTTCGAGCAGGTTCTTCACCTCGGCCTGGGTGGAGGCGTCGTGGCCCCAGTCCTCGGCGTCGAAGAGAATGAAGTCGACGCCCACGTTGGGGGCCAGGCTGTCGGGCTGCTGGCTGAGCACGCGGGCCATTTCCAGAGCCACGGCCACGGCGCTGGCCCCGTCGGAGGCGCCGTCCATGGGCGCGTTCTTCTTGGTCTTGTCGTCGTCGGCGAAGGGCCGGGTGTCCCAGTGGCCGAAGATGGCCACGCGCCGCGCCGCCTGGGGCTGGTACTGCACAACAATGTTGCGCGCCTTGATATAGGTGCCATCAAAAGTCATAGCCTCGAAAGGCTGTTCCATCACTTTCAGGCCATAGCTTTTGAACTTGGCCACCAGCCAGTTGCCAGCCGCCACGTGCGCCTTGGAGTTGGGCACGCGCGGCCCAAACGCCACCTGCCGGGCCGTGAAGGCGTAGGCCGAATCGGCATTAAAGACCGGGGCCGGGGGCAGCGCCGCTTCGGCCGGCGGAGCCGTGGTGGTGTCGGGGGTTTCGGTGGTTTTCTTGTCCGGGCAGCCGGTGAGCAGGACGAGACCGGCGAGGGCGGCGAGGGGAAGGCGGAGGTGGCGAAGACGCATGTATAAGGAACTGTCATCCTGAGCGCAGCGAAGGACCTTATCGCGGCAGGAGGCACTTTGATTACTAACTCAACTGAGCATAAACGTGAGAAGGTCCTTCGCTGCGCTCAGGATGACAGCCGAAAATACCGTTGCAACCTACTCCTCGCTGTAGGCCCACTCCACGCCGGCCTTGGTGTCTTTGATGACGATGCCCTGCCCCTTGAGCGCGGCCCGAATCACGTCTACTTTGTCGTAGGCTTTCTCGGCCTTGGCTTCGGAGTAAAAGCTGAGCGTGAGCGCCAGCAGCTGCTCGGCGTTGGCCCGGGGCTCGTCCTGTAGGCCCAGAATGTCGGCCACCAGGGTGCGGTAAGCCGCCACGGCCTCGCCCAGCGCCGCGGCCGATACATCGGCTAGGGCAGCCGGCGTAGTGGCCAGGGTGTTGAACTTGCGCAGCAGGTTGAAGAGGCTGGCGATGCTGCGGGCCGTGTTCAGGTCGTCGTCGAGCCCGGTGTAGAGGTCGGCCGTGAGCTTGCGCAGGTCAGCGTCGCCGGGCAGGTCGGCGCCCTCGCTGGTGGGCGCCAGCTTGTCGAGGAGGCGCAGGCCGTTCATGAGCTTGCGGTAGCCCTTGCGGGCAGCCTGCAGGGCGTCATCGCTCACGTCCACGGGGCTGCGGTAGTGGGCTTGCATGAGAAAGAAGCGCACCACCATGGGCGAGTAGCCCTGCACGAGCGGCCCGGCCGGCCCTTTGAACATGTCGCCCAGCAGCACGAAGTTGCCGAGGCTTTTGCTCATCTTGGTGCCGTTCACGGTAATCATGTTGTTGTGCATCCACACCCGCGACTCGTCGGTGCCGGTGTTGCTGGCCTGGCACTGCGCGATTTCGCACTCGTGGTGCGGAAACATCAAGTCCAGCCCGCCGCCGTGGATGTCGGAGAGCGTGCCGAGGTACTTGCGGCTCATGGCCGAGCACTCGAGGTGCCAGCCGGGAAAGCCTTCGCTCCAAGGCGAAGGCCAGCGCATGATGTGCTCGGGGGCAGCCTTTTTCCAGAGGGCAAAGTCCAGCGGGCTGCGCTTTTCGTCCTGGCCGGCCAGGGTATCGCGGGTGCCGCCTAGCTGGTCCTCAATGCCGCGGTTCGAGAGCCGCCCGTAGCGGTGGGCCTCGTCGTACTTCGGCACGTCGAAGTATACCGAGCCGTTGACTTCGTAGGCGAAGCCGTTGGCGATGATTTCGGCAATCATGCCAATTTGCTCGGTGATGTGACCACTGGCTTGGGGCTCAATGTCGGGCGGCAAGCAGCCCAGGGCCAGCATGTGTTGGCGGTAGCGGTTGGCAAAGTGCTGGGCCACCTGCATCGGCTCGATGCGGGCGGCGCGGGCGGCTTTCTCCATCTTGTCTTCGCCGGTATCGGCGTCGCTTTCCAGGTGGCCCACGTCGGTGATGTTGCGCACGTAGCGCACCTGGTAGCCGAGGTGGCGCAGGTAGCGCGTGAGCACGTCGAATACAACTGGACCCCGGGCATTGCCCAGGTGGGCTTCGCTATACACGGTAGGGCCGCAGAGGTACACGCCCACCTGGGGCGCGTGCACGGGTTGGAATTCTTCTTTTTTACGGGTAAGCGTATTGTAGAGCGAGAGCGACATGGCGCAAAGGTAGCGGGGGAGAAAACGATAAGCGCCCACCTCCTAAAGAAGCGCGCGGCGGAGGCGGAACAGAAGTAAAAAGACGACGCCCGGCGGGGCCAAAGTGCCGCCAGCGAACAACGGAGAAACGAAAATCCGCACCCCGTGGATGATAACCCGTGCCATCGGGCAACAAATTTCGTCCCCTAGCGCAGTAGCCCGTCGCCTGACCGTTTCTTTTCCTACGCAGGCCGGCCCTTGCATGGGGGACTAGCGCAGCTGGTACAGCGCCTCGATGGGAAAATGGTCACTCCACTTGATTTCGCGGTGCACGCGGCAGCCCAGCACTTCCCACTTCGGGCCGGCAAACTGCTGGTCGATGCGCAGGCCGGGCAGTTTGCCGTTGTACGTGGCGCCGATGCCCGTGCCGGCGGTAGCCCAAGCGTTTTGCATGCGGTCGGCCAGCTGGTCGTAGGCGTAAGAATAAGGCAGGTCGTTGAGGTCGCCGGCCAGCAGCACGGGATAGGGCGAGCGGCCCATGTGGGCCAGCACGGTGTCGATTTGGGCGGCGCGGGCCACGGCCCCATTGCGGAAGCGCCGGAGCAGGTTGGGGGCTTTCTGGCGCAGGCCGGCCCGGCTTTCGGTGGCCTTCACAATGTCGGTTTCGGCCATGCTCATGCTTTGCAGGTGCAGGTTGTACACCCGAATGGTATCGGGGCGGGCGCGGCCCGTGCGGGCGGCGGGCCGGGCCAGGTCGGCCCACATGGCGTGGTTTTGGGTGAGGCGGCCGAAGGCAATGGTGCCGCGCCGCACAATGACAAACCGCGAGAAAATAGCCAGCCCAAATTCCGCCCCAATGCCATTGGTGAGCGTGACCGACACAAAGGAGTGCCGGCCGCTGCCCCGGCCCAGGTGGTCGTCGGTGCGAAACAATTCCTTGTCGTACCGCGAGCCGCGGGGCTCGTTGTAGTATTCCTGCAGGCACAGCACGTCGGCCGGGCTCTCGGCCAGCCAGCGAATGAAGCCCTTGGACGAGGTATTGTCAGGGTCGCGCAGCTGGGAATACACGTTGAAAATCCGCACGTTGGCTGAGAGCAGCGACACGTTGGCCTTGGAGGCCGGCACCAGGAACGACGAACGCAGGGTGTTGCCGTTCGTCAGCGTCTGGTTTTGCTCTTTCACTGGCTTGCCCAGGTAGGTGGGGTGCAGGGCCAGGCCGCGCTGCACATGGGGCCATGTGAGCACCAAGGCCGCCACGGGCAGCACCGCCACCCGCCAGTTGCGCCGCAGCCAGTACAGGGCCAGCAGCGCCGTCAGGGCCAGGGCCACCGGCGTGGTGAGCGCCCCAAACACCACGGGCCAGAACGTGCTAGCCGGCACCTGCTGGCAGGCAATGGCCAGCAGCAGCCACGCCAGGGTGAGTAAGGTTATTTTGAAAGCAAACAAACGGCGCACGACACAAGCAACAGGGGCCCCAAAGGTAGCGGAACGGGCGCAAGGCTGCCGCGAGCGCAGAGTTTATTTATCTTTAGGCACTGGCGCCACAGCAGATTTTTATGCCCGCGGCGTTGATTGGATTCCTAGGCTACTCCGCGCTGGGGCGGCTACTTCGGCCCCTCGTTTTTAGCCGTCAGAATTCACCCGCCCCCTAGCGTCTCCCCCGAATTGTTCTCCTACCCTATTCTGCCTTAGTCGTTATATATGAATCCACTTTTCCGCGCTATCTGCCGATGCTTCGTGGCGATGCTGCCCGTGTTCACCTTGCTGGCCACGGCGGCGCATGCGGCAGCCTCGGAGCCGACGGCGGCCAGCCTTGAGTTTATTCAGAACAAAGGACAGTGGGACCGCCGCGTGCGCTACCAGGCGGCGCTGCCCGCCGGCCGGCTCTTTGTGCAGGCCGATGCCTTGACGTACACCTTTTTGGACCCGGCCACGCTCAGCCAGCACCACGAGGGCGCCCGGGCGCGGCCAGCCGGCGCTAACGCAGGCGCCGCCACCGCCGATATTGCAGCCCACGCCTACACCGTGCACTTTGAGCGGGCCAACCC
Organism: Hymenobacter jeongseonensis; assembly: GCF_015694725.1. Taxonomy (GTDB): domain Bacteria; phylum Bacteroidota; class Bacteroidia; order Cytophagales; family Hymenobacteraceae; genus Hymenobacter; species Hymenobacter jeongseonensis. The sequence continues at coordinate 228,332 of NZ_JADQDQ010000006.1, forward strand.
GCAGGTGCGTCTCAGCGCCGAAGGGCCCACGGCCGGCGAGCGCAACTATTTTGTGGGCGCCGACGCCACCCGCTGGGCCAGCCATGTGGGCGCGTTCCGGCGCCTGCGCTACACCGAGCTCTGGCCCGGCATCGACCTCACCCTCTACGAAAACGCCACCCAGCACCTGGAATACGACGTGCTGCTGGCGCCCCGCGCCAACCCCGCCCGCGTGGCCCTGCGCTACGACGGCGCCCGCGACCTGGCGCTGAACGCCGCCGGCAACCTCGTCATCAGCACCACGGTGAGCACCACCACCGAGCTGGCTCCCAAGGCCTGGCAGCTCGACGCCGCGGGCCGGCCGCAAGCCGTGGCCTGCCGCTATGTACTCACGGGCCGCACCATCACCTTTGCCCTGGGACCCTACGACAAGTCTCGCGCCCTGACCATTGACCCCACGGTGCAGTTTTCGACCCTCACCGGCTCGACGGCCGACAACTGGGGCTTTACGGCTACCTACGACAACGCGGGCAATATGTACTCGGGCGGCATTGTGTTCAACTCGGGCGGGACGTTTCCGGCCACGCCGGGCGCCTACCGCACCAGTTTCAGCAGCGTGGTCGACATGGCCATTATCAAGTACAACACCCAGCTCACCGGGCCGGCATCGCGGGTGTGGGCCACTTACCTGGGCGGGAACGAGGCCGATTTTCCGCACAGCCTGGTGGTAAACGGGCAGAATGAGCTGGTGATTTTGGGCAGCACGTCGTCCATAAATTACCCAACCACCGCCGGGGCAATGCAGTCTCGGTTTGGCGGCGGCACCGCCCTCGACCCGTTTGGCTCGGGGCAGGCGCCCTACCTCATGCCCAACGGGTCCGACCTCGTCATCACCCGCCTCAACGCCACGGGCAGCGCGCTGCTGGCCAGCACCTACTTCGGCGGGGCGGGCAACGACGGCGTGGTGGCCCAGCCGCGGGCCATCGGGGCTAACTACGGCGACGCGTTTCGCAGCGACGTGCTGCTGGACGGCGCCGGCAACGTGTACATCGCCGCGGCCACCAGCTCCGCTAATTTGATGGGCCTGACCCGGGGGTTCAACCCCACGTACCGGGGCGGCCCGGCCGATGCGTTGGTGAGCAAGCTGACGCCGGCCCTGGACGCGGCCGTGTGGACCGGTTTTCTGGGCGGCACCGGCGCCGACGCGGCTTATTCTGTGCAACGCGACGGGCAGGGCCGGGTGTATGTGTGCGGCGGCACCACCTCCGCCAATTTCCCCACCACGACCGGCGCCTACCTTGCGGATGCGCCCGGGGGCGGCACCGACGGCTTTGCTGCCCGCATCAGCCCCGACGGACGGACGCTCGAACGCGCCACTTTTATTGGCACGGACTCGTACGACCAAGCTTATTTTTTGCAGCTTGATGCCGCGGGCCACCCCTATTTATTCGGGCAAACGCTGGGGCAGGTTGATATCCCCGACGGGCTATTTGGGGACGTGGGCGGCACGCAGTTTATTCAAAAGCTCGACCCCGACCTGATGGCTAGCATTTACAACACCGTGTTTGGCAACCGCGCCGGGCCCCGCGGCGGCCCCAACCTGGTGCCCACCGCCTTCCTCGTCGATGACTGCGAACGGGTTTACATCAGCGGCTGGGGCGGTAACACCAACAACGCTTGGCTGGGCGGCAACACCGCCGGCCTGCCCGTGACCGGCAACGCCATGCAGGGCACCACCGACGGCAGCGACTTCTACCTGGCCCAATTTGCCGCCGGTATGACCAGCCTCGAATACGGCACTTTCTATGGCCAGCAAGGCGGCCGGGGCGAGCACGTGGACGGCGGCACCTCGCGCTTTGACAAGCGCGGCGTGGTGTACCAGGCCGTGTGCGCCAGCTGCAGCGGCACGCAAGGCTTTCCGGTGCCGCCGGGCGCGGGCAGCTACTCCACCCGCAACGGCAGCGCCAACTGCAACAACGCCGCCTTCAAAATCAACTTCGAGGTGGTGCAGGCCGACCCCGGCCCGCGCCGCTACGTGTGCGTGGACGACGGCAACATCAGCCTGAGCGGCAGCCCGGCGGGCGGCGTGTGGAGCGGGCCGGGCGTGGAGGCGCTACCGGGCGGCGGTTACCAATTTGTGCCGTCGGCGGTGGGCGCCGGGCAGTACCTTATCAACTACACGGTGCAGGCCACGGGCACCTGCCAAAGCACGCGCGCCGTGCGCTACTTGGTGGCGCCGGCCGTGGTACCGGCGTTTGCCCCGGTGCCACCCCAGTGTACCACCATGCCCATCCTTACCCTCAGCGCGACCCCGGCTGGGGGCGCATTCAGCGGGCCCGGCGTGTCGGGCGGGCGCTTCAATCCCGCCGCAGCCGGGGCGGGCACGCACACGCTTACCTATGCCATTTCCGATTCGCTGGGCTGCGGCGTTATCACCCAGCAGGTGGTGGTGGGCCGGCCGCCCGCAGTCAGCGTGGGGCTCGACACCACGCTTTGCGCCGACCTGCGCCAGCCGTTTCAGCTGCACGGCTCGCCGGCGGGCGGGGCGTGGAGCGGCACCGGGGTTTCGGCCACGGGCTTTTTCACGCCGCCCGACACCAACAACCGGGGCGGGGTTTTCCCCATCACTTACACGGTGGTAGATGGCGCCTGCCAGGCGGCCGCCACGCAGCGGGTGATACTGGCGCCCACCTCGGCCCAAGACGTGGGCCTGAACCTGCCCGTGTGCGCCGCCGCGCCGCAGTACACGGGCCTCGCCCCTTTTAAGATTGTGCTGACGCCCGTGCTGCTGTATTCCAAAGCCGTGTACTTGTGGAATTTCGGCGATGGCACCCCCACCAGCAGCGAGGCCACACCCACTCACACCTACCAGCAACCCGGCACCTATAAGGTTACCCTCACGGCCCGCTACGGCAACTGCGAAGTCCTCACCGGCTTTGCGCCCGTGGTGGTTGGCGACGTATTTGTGCCCAACATCATTACGCCCAACAACGACGAGCTGAACCAAACCTTCCGGCCCCGTTTCAGCTGCCGCCCGGCGTCGTTGGAAGTGTTTTCGCGCTGGGGCCAACGGGTGTACCAAACCAATGACTACCAGAACAACTGGGATGCCAAGGGCGTACCCAACGGCATTTACTACTACCTGCTGCGCGATGCCGACGACCGCCGCGTGAAAGGCTGGGTAGAAGTGCGCCGCTAACGGCTAAGGCCGGGCCGGCAGCGACTCGGATTGGTCGGCTTCCAGCGCTTCGGTCCTGCTCCCGCGCCGCAGCAGCCCGCGCACATCGGCCCAGCCGGGCACCAAATCGCGCCAGTCGGCGTGGATTGCCCGCTGATACTGCCAGAGCAGGTACGTGGCGCTGGCCGCGTACGAGGCCGACATGCCCAATGCTGCGCCCACCATGCCCAAGCGCGGCACCAGCACCAAGCTCGTGGGCACGGCCACAAATAGGCCCAGCAAGGCCGCGCGGTTGTTGACGCCATAGCGGGCCATGCCGCTGAAATAAGTACTGGCCTGCATGCCTGCTCCGTTGATGAGAATGCCGGGCGCCAAGGCGAGAATGACGGCGTGCGCCGCCCCAAACTCAGCGCCGAAGACGGCCGCTAGCCACGCCGCGGGCACGGCTGCCAGCACCAGCACAGCCGCCGCCGTGGCCAGGAGCGTGAGCCGGCTGCCCCGCAGGGCCGCGTAGGTCTGGCCGCGCTTGTCGGCCGCGTTCACCAGGGCCACGTAGTGAATAAGGGCCGTGCTCCGCGGAATCAGCCAAATGGCCTCGGCCAGGGCCACGCCCACCGACAGAATGCCCAGCGACCGGGCATCGGCCAGATACGCCACGGCGTAGTAGCCGAAGCGGTAGTTGGCAAACGTGAGCAAGTTGGACAGGTGGGCGCCGCGGCTGTGGCGGGCCAGCTCGCGGGCGGCGGCGCGGCGGCGCGGACGGCGGCGGTCCCAGGCATCGGGCAGCCGCAGCAGCAGGCCCGTGCTGATGAGCCACGGCAGGCCGTAGGCCACGTAGTTGGCGTAGTAATACGCCGTGATGCTGAGCCACTGCCCCGGGCCAAACGCCAATGCCAGCGCCCCAGCCAGGAGCGCGGCCTGCGCGGTCATGAGCACATTGTAGGTCCGCTCGCGCTGCCGGCCCAGCAACAGGAACAAATTGATGGAAAGCAGCACCTGCACCAGCGTCACCCCTCCCAAATGCAGGGTGTAGACTAGGCCGGCGGGCCGCAAAAGACCCACTGCGGTCGCGCCCAAAACACTCACCACCACCGCCCAGCCATAAGCCGGCAGCAGCAGGTGCCAGGCGTTGCGCCGCGGCACCAGGTAGATAAGCGACGAACCGCCCACCAGCCCGGCCAGCAGCACCAACCCCGACATATCGGTGAAAAACAAGCTGACTTGCCCGCGCCCCGTCGCCCCCAGGTACCGCGCCGTGAGCCACACCACCACGAAGCTCAGCCCCGCCGTGAGCACCCGAGCCGCGAAGTGTTGGAGAATGCGTTTTATCATGGCAGGCCGCAAGGTCGGCACCGGGGCCGAAACAACAGAAAATGCTGCGTTTGAATGACGCCGCCAAAGCTCGGACCACACCTACCCCTGCCGCCCCAACACCTGCTGATACAGCGCCCGAAACGCCGCCCCAACCGCTGGCACGCTAAACCGCGCTTCGGCATTGGCCCGTAAGGCGGTGGCGCTGTAGGTGGTGGCTAGCACGGTTTGGAGGGCAGTGGCCAGCGCGGCTTCGTCGCCGGCCGCTACCAACTCCCCGAAGCGGCCATCAGCGGGCAGCAGCTCCGGTACGCCGCCCACCTTGGTGGCCACTGCTGGCAGGCCGCTGGCCTGGGCTTCGACCAGCACACAGGGTAGGTTTTCGAAATTTGAGAACAGCACGAAGCACGCCGCTTGGCGCATTTCTTCGGCGACTTCGGCATGAGTGAGCTTGCCCAGAAAGACGACGGTGCCGTCTGCCAGCAGCCCCAATTGGGCGGCTTGGGCACGCACGTGCGCTTCGTCGGGCCCGTAGCCGCCGATGCGCAGCCGGAGTCCGGGAATCTGGGTGCGCAAGCCGGCCACTACCCGCAATAGCCCGCCCAGGTTCTTGGCGGCTTCGTTGAAGGCGGCCACGTGCAGCAGCACCGGCCGGCTTGCCGCCCATGCCGGATGCGCCGGAGGATGAAAAAGGGCCGTATCTACCACGTTTGGTATAACTACCGTTCGGTTATTGACTGCGCCTAAGGCGGCCAAGGCGGTACGCAGGTTGTCCGACACGGTGTGCAGCGCCGCCGCGCGCCGCACCACGGCCCGCGTCAGCCGGCGACGCACCCAGGTGAGGTTTTCGGCACGGCCTGGCAGGTAGGCCGTCCAATGTTCGGTGATGAGAAACGGGATGTTTTGCATGGCACGTAGCGCCCAGGCAAATACACCCGTGCGCAGCAGCACGTGCACGTGCACCAAGGCGGGCCGCTTGCCCCAGTGGCGGCAAATGCGGCGGTAGCCGCGCAGCAGGCACCAGAAGTAGAGCAGCAGTTTCAGCGGCTTGTCGAGTAGCGGGAGGCCGGTGGGTGCGGCGCGGTAGTAGTAGCGCAACGTGGGCCAGGCCCCGCTAAAATCTTCTTCTGCATCAATCAGGCTGGGCAATGGGCCGCGGGCCACGGCGGCAAAAAGCACGGCCACTTCCACGCCCCCAAATGCCGCGATGGCGGCCACGTGGCGCCCCACAAAGTCGCCGTCCTGGTCGTCGTAGCGGTTGGGATACCACTTGGGCAGCATCAAAACGCGGGGCGCTTGCAATGAGGAAAGAAAAATGAGAAAGTGGGATTTGGCACAAAGTACGGCGACGGTTCGCCGCCATAGAAAAAGCCTGCCCCTTGGAGAGGGCAGGCTTTTACCTAATCACAGAAATAAGGCGTTCCGCTATTTATTGTCGCTCCTCGTGGCTTTACTGCGTTACCACGAAGCGCACCGACTGCACGGCGTCGCTGGTGGTAACGGTGGCCAGGTACACGCCCGGAGCCAGGTTGCTGGGGAGGACCAGGCTGTGCGGGCCGGCACCCAGCTTGCCCGCATTGAGGATGGTGGCCTTTTCGCGGCCGAGCATGTCAACGATGCGCACCGTGGCGGTGGTGGTGGTTTTCACCTCGAAGCCCAAGGTAGCGGCGGCACCTTCGGTGGGGTTCGGCGATACGGTGAGCGCCTGCAGGGGAGCGGCTACCACTTCGCGGTTGCCCAGCGTGAGGCCCGGGCGGTTGTAGCACGTGATTTGGGGGTTGAAATTGCTCCAGCCGGCCGCCCAGTTTGGGGTGCCAGCGGGGCCGAATGCGCCCCGGTAAGCCACGTTATCGAAGAAAGCACTGCTGACCTTGGCATCGGTGAAGGAAGCGCCAGCCACGAGCGGCGAAGCCGCCGGCAAGCTAAAGTCGGGCATGCAGTTGACCGCAAAGCCGCAGTTGCCAGCCGATGCCAGGTCCACGAGGCCAAAGTTGTCCGGATTCAGGTTCAGGTTTGCCAGCGTGGTGGTGAGGTTGGCACGACTCGCGTCGTTCACAAAGCCCGCCAAATCAAAAGTGCTGCCAGTGGTTACGCTGAAATTGCTGGGCGTGAGCGTGGAGCCGCTGGCACGCGTGCCGCCAATGGCAAACACGTTGTTTTTGAGCACCAGGTTCCCGTTAGTGGCCTGGGTTTCCGAGTTGGGGGTGATGAACCCGCCGCCGGTAGCGGCCGCGGCGTCGATGTTGAGCAGCGGCGCGTAGGGGCCCGCAATCACGGAATTGAGCAGCGACAGCGCCGAGTTGCGGCGGATGTGCGCGCCGCGGCGGTGGCGCTCGGCAAAGGTTTGGCCGGCACCGGCCGAGGGCAGGAACAAGCTCATGTTGGAGAACACCGGCGCCGTTTGGGGCGTGGCGTTGGAGCCGTTGCGGTCGTTGTCGGACTCGAAGCCGTTGGCATCCGAGACGTCGGCCGCCGAAGGGTCGCGTAGCGCTAGGCCGAACTGCACGTTGCCAGCGAAGCCGTTGTCGGAGTCGAAGTCGTCGTCGAGGGCGCCGTAGGAAATCAGGTGCTTGGCGTTCACGGTGCCGCCGAACCACTCAAACGAGTCGTCGCCGGAAAAGGAAACCTGCACGTGGTCGATGGTGGTGCCCGAACCGACCCCGCCCAGCGTCAGGCCGTTGATTTCGTTGCCCGTCGAAATGAGAATGCCGGGAAACTCGATGCGGACGTAGCGTAGCGTGCCGGAGTTATCGGTGAGCACCGGCGCATTTTCGGCGCCGGTGGTGCCGCTCACGAAACCCGGGCCGTAGTTATAGCCCGCCACGCCTTCGATGAGCGGGTCGCCGGCCACGTTCTCCTGCGAGCGGCCCAGCATGATGATGCCGCCCCAGTCGCCGCGGGCCCGCGAGCCGGCCGGCTGGTTGGAGGTGAACACAATGGGCTGCGTGGCGGTGCCGTTGGCTTCGAGCCGCCCGCCGCGGGCCACGATGAGCGTGCCGTTGCTGTTGCGGTCGCCTTTGATGATGGTGCCGGGCTGAATGGTGAGCACAGCGCCAGGGCCCACCACCACGTTGCCATTGATGAGGTAAATGTTGGTGTTGGACCAGGTAATGTTTCCGGTCAGCACCCCGGCCGGTACGCTGATGGGAGCCACAGAAGTCGGGCAGGCTGTTTGGGCCAGTGCTTCGGTGCGGGTAGCGGCCACGGCGGCCACCGCCAACAGAGCAGACAGTATAAACTTTTTCATAGCAACCAAGGGAATTAATACGTGATGTTTGGTCCCACAAAGGACCGAAGCAACAACGCCTGACCCAAGGGCCAGGCGTTACCATTCAATTGATTACGTGTTATCTTATTGTTGCTTCCGGGCCCAGGCCTAGAAGCGATAAGTCAGGCCCAGCGTCGAATATTGGCCGCGCTTGTAGCTGCCGAAGTGGGTGCTTTCCTCCAGGGTGCCGCGGTTGATTTTGTTGTCGCGGTTCAGGTCCCAGCTCTGGCGCACGGGCTGGTTAAGCAAGTCCTGAATACCGGCTTTAATTTCTAAGTGCTGGCCCACGGTCTTGGTCACCGACAAATCCACGATGTGACGCTGGCGGTCAATCACCGAGAAGTTGTCGCTGCGGTCGCCCACCAGCACAATGCGCGGCCCCACCACGTTGTACTGCGCCGACACCTGCCAGTGATGCTCGTCGTCCTGGTAGAAGGTGCCCACGTTCACCACGTACGGCGACTGGCCTTGCAGCGGCCGGTTCGTGATTTGCCGCTGGTCGTTGCCCAGCGTCACTTCGCTTTTGATGAGCGAGGCATTAACCACGAAGTTCAGGCGTTGCAGAAAAGCGCTTTGGCTCAGGCCCACCAGGCTTTTGCGCGCTTCCAGCTCCACGCCGTAATCATAGGCCGTCGGCGAGTTTTGGTACGACACGTTGATGGCTTCACCGCCTTGGGCCAATATGGTTTGCTCGATGGCGTTGCGGAAGTGCTTGTAGAACACGCCCACCGAAATCAGCTCCGAGCGCGAGGGGTAAAACTCGTAGCGCAGGTCGGCGTTGTAAATGGAAGCCGTTTTCAGGCCCGTGTTGCCCGTCACGGCCGTGCCGGTGCTGAAGTCGTAGAAAATGTAGGGCGCCACTTCCCGAAACTCTGGCCGGTTCACGGTCACGCTGCCGGCGAGGCGCAGCAAGGACCGGTCGTTGAAATTGAACGTCGAGTTGAGCGAAGGCATCGGAATAAACCGTTTTTCCTCGTAGGCCAGGTCGTTGCCGCTGATGAGGTACTTGCGGTTGTACTCAAGGCGCACACCGCCCGATACGTTGAGCTTTTCGGTGAGTGGCGCCACCACGCCCACGTAGCCGGCCACCAAGTCGTTTTCGGCATTGTAGCGGTCCTCGGGCCGGGTGGCCCGCTCAAACTTGAAGCCGGTTGGCCCCACGTTGGCCGGGTCGAAAATGCGGTCGATGGGCAGCGCGAGCAGCGCGGGGTCGGTGTCGCGGTCTTGAGTATAGGAGAAGTAGTCGTTGTTCAAGGACCGGGCTTTTTGCTCGGCGTAGAAGCCCACCCGCAGCTTGTATTGGTTCACGCTGGTGGTGTCGCGGCCGTTAAACCGGCGCTCCCATTGCCCGCTCAGCATGTAGGTATTTTCCTTCAAGTCCGAATAAAAACGGGAGGCGTCGAGCTGGTTGGGGGCATTGGCCAGCGGCACTTGCACCAGAAAGGGGTCGTTGGTGCCACGGGCCCGCTGGCCCTGGTAGCGGCGGTAGTCCGGCTCGTCCCGGAACACGTAGTTGTAGCCGCCCGACCAAGTCAGGCTGGTGTGGCCGGTGCTGCCCACGGTGTGCTGCCCCTGCAGCTGGCCCGAGTAAATGGTGCGGCTTTGGTAGTGTGTAGCGTACTCGTCGCGTTCCTGGTCCTGGGGGTAGAATACGCCGGTGCGGTGAATTACCTCGTCGGTGCCGTACTGGTTCAGGAAGTTGCGAAAATCAATCCGGTTGCGGTCGTTCAGCCGCACCTGCCAGTTGTGGATAATGCCCAGCCGGGTGGTGGCCAGGGAGCGGTTGTCGTTGTAGTCGCTGCGCAGGTTCATCAATTCGGGGGCCTGCTGGTAAAGCTCCACCCGCTTGCGGGTCACGTCGTAGCGCTCCTGGGTGTTGGAGTACGACAGCGAAGTGACGTTGCTGAGGTACTTGGACCCAATCTCGAATTTGCGGTTCAGGCCCAACGACAGCCGCACGTCGGGCCGCGCGGTTACGCTCCGCGGAAACCAGGTGTTGGCCAGCTTGGGCGCGATTTCGTTTTCGGAACCACCGGTGGGCAACTGTCGCTTGCCGTCGTCGAAGCCCAGGGCGTCGGTGCCGGAGCGTGCGCTGCTCAGGTAGTCGTTGAAGGTGGTGCCGCTACGGTACCAGCCCGAAACGCTGGCCGTGGTGGCATTTTCCAGCACGCTGTTCTTGGTGTACACTTTCACCACGCCACCGCCCATTTCGCCCGGCAACTCGGGCGAGCCCGACTTGAAAATCAACACACGGTCAATCACCGAGCTGGGCAGAATATCGAAGGAGAAAGAACGAGTGTCCACTTCGGCCGAGGGCGTGAGGGCGTCGTTCAGCAGCACCGTGTTGTAGCGCTCGGCCAGGCCGCGAATCACAATAAAATTGTTGCTCTGCACTGTCACGCCCGGAATGCGTTTCACGACTTCGGCCGCGTCGCGGTCCAGCGATTTCACAATCTGGTCGTTGCTCATGCCGCTCACCACCACTTCGCTCCGTTTCAGGTCCTGTATCAGGGCAACTTCGGTGCCGGTTTGCTTCACGCCGGTCACGGTCACTTCGGTGAGGCTGGTGGCGCTTTCCTCCATCACGCCGTTGAGGGTGGTGGTTTGGCCGCTGGTTATCACAATGCCGGGGAAGGTGAGCGGCTGGTAGCCCACGTAGGTCATCGTGATGTTGTAGGTGCCGGGGTCGAGCGGCAGCGTGTAGCTGCCGTCCACATTCACGGGGGCTGCCTGGGTGGTGCCGGTGACAAGCACCGTGGCCCCAATTACACCTTCGCCAGCCTTTTTATCGGTCACTTTTCCCGCCAGGGTGCCCTGTTGGCCAAAAGCCAACGTATTCAGCCACAATACTAAAAAGCCCAGTAGGGTGAGGCGCATAAAACGAGTAGTTGGTTTCACGCCACAAAATTACCGGGGGCCTATTACGGCAACATAGCCAGTGAATTATGCTATTGTTACGGAGGTTCTCAGGCGTTCCAGAACGGAAAGACAACCCCTACTTTTGCGGCTTTTTTCAAAAAACCTGCCCTGCAGGCAAACCGCGTTTCGACGCTTTGCGGCAGCGCTCTCGAGCGCCACGCTGCCGCAGCTTCCCTCGCTGCCACAGAGCATGATGGTTCGGCCAAGCGCCCGCGCCGCTTCGGTCGTTTCTTTGTGGCCTCAACCAGCCCCCTCCCCCGCAGATGCTTCTTTCCATGACCGGCTACGGCCAGGCCCACCGCGAAACCGATACCTACACCGCCGCCGTGGAACTCCGGTCCGTCAACTCCAAAACGTTCGACCTGACGTTGCGCCTGCCGCGCTTCCTCATGCCGCACGAGTTGGAAATCCGCAACGCCGTAGCCAAAGCGTTGCTGCGCGGCAAAGTCAACCTGAACTTAGATTTTGTGCGCCCCGCGGCCGCCCGCGCCGCCGCCACGCTCAACAAAGAGGCCTTAATTGCTGCCTTCCAGGAGCTGAAAGGAATTGCCCAAAGCCTGGGCCTGCCCACCGGGGAAGATACCCTGTTGGCCGCCCTGCGCCTGCCGGGCGTAATCCCCAGCGCCTCCGAAGTGCGCGACGCCGAGCCCGCGGCCGAAGAAATCACCTGGCCCGAGCTGCAGCCGCTGCTCACCGAGGCCCTGGCCGCCATGCAGCAGTTCCGGCAGGACGAGGGCACCACCCTCACCATCGAAATCCTGAGCTACATCGCCACCATTCGCCAGCAGCTGGCAGCCGTGGAGGCGCACGACCCCGCGCGCATCGAGCACGTGCGCCAGCGCCTGGCCGGCCACCTGGCCGAGCTCACCAGCCACGAGCAGTTCAACGCCACCCGCTTCGAACAGGAAGTGCTCTACTACATCGAGAAGCTGGACATTGCCGAGGAGAAAGTGCGCCTGGCCGCCCACTTGGCATACTTCGAGCAAGCAATCCATCAGCCCGATGAGGCCGTAGGTAAAAAGCTCGGTTTTCTGGCCCAGGAAATTGGCCGCGAAATCAACACCATCGGTTCCAAGGCCAACGATGCTACTGTGCAGCACCTCGTGGTGGGCATGAAGGAAGAATTAGAGAAAATTAAAGAGCAGCTAAATAATATTCTTTAAAAGTCTATTATTGAACTCTTTCGTTACCCCTGGCCAAACCCTTCGGGATGCAATTTGAGCAAAAAAACAATCTGATATTGGATTTTGCCGTTGTTTCCCATCCACTATCAACTGCGTAAAGCATTTTGGCAGGAGTTTTGAAGTGTAAAAACATGTTCGATTTAACTTTCTCAACCGGTCGAATCTTAGGTAGTTATTGCTGAATCGGCTGGCTTAACTCGGACCGTTTAAAAATAAATCGCAATATTTGTAACCCGAAAGTTGGATACTTAATTATTGTATCTAACTTGGGTTTATCAAATAGCTTTTTAGTTACTCACCCCCTTATCCTCATTAGCATGAAACTTACATTTCTACTCTGTATTCTTGGATTAATGCTGACGGCTGCCCACCCGGCGTCTGAAATAGAGCTGGTAAAAAAGCGCGTGCTCAGTGAGCGGGTTGAAATCTTGATTCCCAAGGGCTTCGAGGTAATGACCGAACAGCAGATGGACTTCAATTACGCCAAGGCCCAGAGCCGTCCGAGCGTGATTTTCACGAACAACAACCTCATTAGCCTCGCCTTCAACTACAGCGACAACGATGCCGACCAGGACATGGTTGACATCTACGCCGCGTCGTTTGGCAAGACCTACCACAAGCAGTACAAAGACGCTACCTGGTTTGGTGACGGCATCAAAAACATCAACAACCGCAAGGTTGGCTACTTGGAATTCATGAAGCCGGAAATGGGCCATGAAGTGTACACGCTGGTGTTCTTCACCGATGTTGAAGGCAAACTGATGATTTGCACCTTCAACTGCGCCGACCGCCAGAAGCCCGAGTGGGAGCCCATCGCCAAGCAAATCATGCTGTCGCTGAAATCCAAAGGCTAAGCTAACCCGCTGGTTTTGCTTATAAAAAAGCCTCCGCACTGAATGCGGAGGCTTTTTTATGCGCCTTATTTCGCCGCGCCGAGGTCGTTGAGAAAGTCCCGTACCAGCCCAAAAGCCCCAGTAAAGCCTACCAGGGACAACGCCGCCGGTTGGTCGTTCGCGTCGTGGTAGGCGGCGCTCCCGCCCCGGGTGTAGATAAAAAACGCCGGTACCCCGGCTTCGGAAAAGGGAAAATGGTCGGAATTGGCGGCGCGGCCGCGTGCGGCCAGCTGCGGCAGGTAGCGGTGCGCCTCGTTGAGGGCCACCAAGCGGCGAAAAGGAGATTCCAGCACGCGGCCGTTTACCACCGTGGCGCCTTGCTCGCCGGTGCCCAGCAGGTCCAGATTCACCAAAAACTTGATGCGTTTGAGCGGCACCAGCGGATGGGCCACGAAGTAGCTCGAACCGACTAAGCCAGCCTCTTCGGCCCCGAAAAGCAGGAAAACGACCGAATACGCCGGTCGGTTTTCGGGACGGGCATAGTGCGCGGCGAGTTCCAGGAGCATAGCCACGCCGCTGGCGTTGTCGTTGGCCCCGGGGAAGTAAACCTTTTTGCCCATCAGGCCGAGGTGGTCGTAATGGGCAGTAACCACGAGGAAGGAATCGGGCTGCGCGGTGCCGCGGATGATGGCCGCGAGGTTCTGGGTTTGGTAGTTGCGCTGGAGTTGAGCGTCAATTTGGAGCGCAATAATTTCATTTTGAGGATACCACACAGCAGATTCATCCAGCGCTTCGATGCGAACACCCGCAGCCTGAAATGAAGCAAGTGAAGCAGTAAGTCTAGGACGCAACACTATACGGTTTGGCAATGAGTCCAAGGTTTGGCGAACGGTGACGGGTAGAGAAGTTAACCGTTTCTCGTCGCGAGCAGCGACAACGAGAAACGAACCTTCAGCATCTTTAGCCATTAAACGGCGAACCTGTGTCTGCAGAGCCTGCCGTTCGCTTAAGGAGCTAAAACACAGCGTATCAAAAAGTATTGCAATACCTGAGTCCAGTAGCGATGCCGCTTTAGATTCAGGTGCGGCAATAAAATCATGGCCCGGTATTAATTCATATATAATAGACTTATTTGACCCGCTCTTATGCGTAACTGATAGCCGCATTTTCCCCGGAAACGTGTTTACATCCAGCGTAAACGGCTGGGTATAATCAGGCGCCAACGGCTCCAGCTTCAGTTTTTTTAAGCGCTTGCGCAAGTAATCGGCTGCTTTGCGTTCACCTTGCTTCACGTAGCCCCGGCCGTGCAGGGCGGGCGACCCTAGCTTCTCAATGGTGCGGCGCACCCGCGGCATATCCTGCGCGTGGCCGGGCAGTGGCATGGTGCTCAACCCAAGGGTAGCGCCTACCAAGCCCGCCCACACCACTGGCGCCAGCACCCGTTCCCGGCGCTTACGACCCCAAGCCCAGGCGGAGGCCAAGCCGACAGCCACGGCGGCGCCAATGGCGTCGCTGAGCAAGTCGGTCCAGTCACCGTGCCGGCCCAGGCCCATGGTGTGTTGCAGAATTTCAATCAGCCCACCAAAGAGAATGGTGCCCACCAGCACTACCAGCCCCGCGTGCCGGGCCACATGGGGCCACCGACGCTGCCGTGAAAAAGAAACCCAACTGAGGCCAGCCAAAACAACAAACACGCCCGCGTGGGCCGCTGTGTCGAACGACAACAGCTCCCAAGCGGGCGTGCGTGGCATGTCTTGGGCGGGCGTGAGCGTGAGCACCAGCACAATGGCGGCCCATAACAGGGGCAACGCCGCGTAAGGGCGCAGCACTGGCTGCCCCGGCTTAGGCTTGTGAGGAGAGAGGTCTGGCATCACGGCGCACAAGCGAAAGCAGGAATTGGGGCTTTACACGCCAACCAGTTCGCCGTAGGTTTCGGCCGACAGCAGCTCTTCGAGCTCTTCGGGCTTGGCGATGGAAATTTTCACCATCCAGCCGTCGCCGTAGGGGTCGGAGTTCACGGTTTCGGGCGAGTCGGCCAGCTTGGCGTTTACTTCCAGCACGGTGCCGGTGATGGGGCTGAAGAGGTCCGAAACCGTCTTCACAGCTTCCACGGTGCCAAACACGTCGTGCTGGGCTACTTCCTTGTCCAGCGTATCGATGTCAACATAAACAATGTCGCCAAGCTCTTTCTGAGCGTGGTCGGTGATGCCGACGTAGGCAACATCGCCTTCAACGCGAATCCATTCGTGGTCTTTGGTATAATGCAGCGTGGCGGGCAGGTTCATAAGCAAGGGTTGGTTGGGTAAGGTGGTGGATTGGTAGCCAGACCAAAATTAGGCAATACTTGCTTGGGGAAGGCTGCTTAGCCCGAATTCTTTAAACCAGAAGCAACCTTGCCCGAGCTTCTTTGCAATTACCCCCCTCTTTGCGGGCGGCCGCTATTGCGTGAGGCTGTAGCGGAGCTGCACCCCGCCCTCGGTGGTGGAGTTGCGGAAGGCGTTGCTGATGCGCGGCGTACTGATGGTCTGGCTGTAGTACAGCTGCAAGTTGAGCCGGGTATTGAGCAGGTAGTCGATGGTGGGCCGCAGCTGGAAGGTTTTCGAGCCGTTGGTCACCTGGCCTTCGGGGCGGCCTTCGGAGGGGTTCGGGTTTTGGGGGTCGCCAAAATCCACCACATCGAGGATGCTGCGCTGTACGGTGATGTTGTCGCGAATGCTCAGGTCGAGGCGGGCGGTGAGGTTGTTGCGCAGCACGCGCTGCTCGCCGCCTACCTTGAAGGGAAGCCGCAGGCTGTTGGTAGCATAACCGAGGCCCACCACGATTTCGTTGGTGTACAGCTCAGTCACCTGCGAGTTGGTGGTGTTCAGCACCACGGCGCGGTCGGTGCGGTACTCGAGGCGGCCGGTGGCCCGGCTCACGGTCTGGAAATTGATGCCGATGAGCGGCGACAAACGCTCGATGATGCTCACCTGCCCCACCACGTAGTAAGGCAGAAACTGCCCGGCGGTATTGGTCAGGGTCGGGAACTGGGTTTCGGGGTTAAAAGTGGGCTCATAGAGCGTGGAGGTGGTGTAGCTCCCCACGCTGTAGGTAGACGAATACGCGTGGTTGAGCGTGAAGGAGGTGAAGTACTGTTTGACGAAAGGCAAATCAGCAAACCCGTTGTAGTCGACGCGCCAGTTGGGCAACGGCAGCTTGTCGAAGGGATTGAACTTCTCGGCCTCGTACCCATCCGACGACCGGCCGTGGTAGGCATCAATGAAACTTTGCACCAGCACTTCCTGCGAGTTGAAGCCGTAGCCGACTTCCGGATTGGACCCCGGCGAGGGGTTGGCCGTGGCCAGGCGTTGGCGCACGAAGGCGCGGTTGCGCACGAAGCGGTCGAAGGCTTTGGACGTCTCGCCGTTGGCCCCCAAATCACCAAACAGGGTTTGAATGGTAACGGTAGAGGTTTGGAAGGAACCGGTGCCGAGCAACGGGCTGGGCGCCTGCAGGAAGCGGCCCGGATTTGAGGGGTCGGGTACCACCTCCAGGGTTGCTTCGTCCAGCAAATTGCGGTAATACACCTCCTTGTTGCGGGCCAGCTGCCGGCGGGCGTCTACCTGAATGTTGAAGCCACGGAACGGCTCCAGGGCGGTGCGGAGCGTGAGGGTTTCGGTGAGCAAAGAGCTCAGCGGGGTATTCAAGTACTCGCTGCTCTGGGTGTACCAACCGTTGCTAATAGCGCGGTTGTACAAGTCGGGCAGCTCGTACTGCCGGCCCAAAATGAAGGGCAGGCCCGGCGCCGTCAGGTCGTTGTCGAGGCCAAAGAGGTGGGTTTTGGGCAGGTAGCCAGGTAGCAGCGTGCCGTTGGTGCGCACGTAGGTGAAGTTGAGCGACCGCGCCGTCATCAGCGAGCGGAGCACGGCTTTCACAAACCGATTGGTTTCGCGCGTGGTGTCAGCGGCCGAGACCTCGCCCGGCTGCCCGGGTTTCGCCTGCGCCGAAGCGTCTTTTTTGGGCCGTGCCGTGGGCGGCGGTGCGTTGTTGATGATATTGAGAAACTTCACTTTGTTGTAAAGCTTCACCAAATCGATGCGGCCGTTGGCGCTGATTTCGGCGTTGTTCTGAACGGTGTTGCCCAGGCGTAGCTCGGTGGTGAGGGTGTCCCGCGCCTCGTCGCCGGTGGGCACGGGAAACAGGGGCGCCCGCAACGAGGCCGACGCCGCCTGCCAAGTGTAGCTGGCCGAATAGCGGGTGTCGGCACTTATCCAGTCGGTAAGCGGAAACTTGTCGAGCGGCAGCCGGTACGTGAGGGCAGCCACTTGGTTGAAGTTGGTGGTGCGGCCGCCCCGCAGCAGGTTATCCTTGAGCAGGTCGCGGTTGCGGATGGCTTCGTCGCTGACGCCGATGGTGCGGCCCCGGCCTTCGTCCACCACGCCGCGGTTGTTGGCGGTATAGTCAAAAATCAGGCTTTTGGTCAGGTCCCATTTCAGGTCGTAAATCCGGCTGATGAAAAACGACTTCTGAATAACCGGCGCGATGCCCGCCGAGCTGGGCACCGTGCCCGGCTCCAGAATGCGCTGCAGAAACCGCTCGTTGTAGCGCCGGTCGATGTCGGTCCGGAACGAGAAGCGCGACGGCAATGGCGTGAAGTTCACCTCCTGAAAAATCTTCAGATACGGATTGTCCAGGGCCTTAATCTTGCTCAGCGGCGTGTAGTTCTTGGGCGTAGTTTGATACACGTAGGCCACGGCGCCGGTATAGGCTTTGGTGTAGTCGCGGTCGGTGCGGATGTCGGTGTGCAGGCGGTCGGTGAGGGAATAACTCAGGGCCACGTTCTCAATGTCCCAGGGCTTGGGCGTGACGGGGGCCGCTCCGGGCTTGCCGGGGCCGCGCTCCTTGCGCACATTCAGCACCGAAATGCTGCGGCTGGTGGTTTGGTCGATGACTTCCTTGCGGTACTCGGCCTGGGCCGTGCGGTTGAGGTCGCCGTTGGCGTCGGTGAATTTCTCCAGGCTTTGGCTCAGCTTGGTATCGGGGTCCAGGGGGTCGTAGAGGGGCGTGCGGCTCTCGTGGCCGATTTGCAGCAGCACCGGCACGCGCAGCTGGAACTGCTCGGGCAGGAACTTCTCTGCCGCCACGGTGGCCTGCAAGTCGCCCCGGAAAGCGTCGTCGAGGGAGCGCTGCTGCACTTTGTCCTGCAAGCCGCCGAAGCCCACACTGGTATAGCTGCCCGTGGCGGTGATGTTGGCCAGGTCGGCCATTTTCACGTTGAGGCGGGCCGTGGCGGCAAAACCGTCCTGCTGCTCGAAGTCAAACACCCGGAACTCATCGGCCCACAGATTGGCCGAAATCGCATTCGTATTCCCGTTGTTGATGTCGGCCGTGGGGTTCAGCATGCCTATCATCACGCCCTGCACCGCCGAAAAATCGGGGTTGCCCACCACAGTAATGGTGGCGCCGTTGGGCAGCGTTTTGGTATAGGGCACTTGGAAATTAACCGGCGTCCGCTTGTTGCGCTCGGATTTGGCGTCGATGAAATCCTGAAAGGAAATATCGATGCGGTTGGCGGCCGGCCAAACTTCGTCGGCCGTTGCGGCTTTGGGCGGGGTGATGGCCAGCGGGAGCGAATACTGGTAGTAGTTCTGCGTGTAGTCGGTACCGATGCGGATGAAGGCCTGCACGTCGCCATTATTCAGGCTCTCGTCTTCGCTGTCGCCGTGCAGGAACAGGCGCAGGCGCTTGTAGCGCAGCATATTAATACTCAGATTTTTGTAGGCTGCCTTGGCGTAGCCGTCGCGCAGGTTGGTGACGGACAGGCGCAGGCTCTGCTCGTTTTGCAGGCGCGAGGTACTCGTGCTGCCATACTCCTTATCGCGCAAAATACCGGGGGGCGACAGGTAGGGAATTTTGCCGGTGACTCCCGTCGCCGCCAAGCCGTTTTCCTCAATGCTCACCGTCGAAACGCTGAACGCATCGGCATCGGTGAGCTGGCCCACAGGTGGCTGGGTGCCTTGGCGGGCATCCACAATGCGGTAGAGGAAGCGGCGCCACTGGTTGGCCACAAACTGCGGCTGCACCAGGCGCACCACCACGGGCTGCTGCCAGCCGGTCATGTACATGCGCAGGAAGCGGATGTTCTTGAAGCCGAACTCCTGCGACGCGCCGCGCACGGTGTAGCCCTCCCGAATTGGAATGCGGAACTGGTACCACGTCACTACGTCGCCGCTGGTGCGCTCGTCCTTATTCGTTACTTTATCTATGATGAAGTTCTGGCCTACTTCCAGCCCGCCGCCGGGCACGGTGCTGGGGCGCAGCGACATGCGGTATTCGTAGTAGCGCTCCACTTCCTGCACCACGTTGTCGCGGTTCAAATCTTCCTTGTCGGGGAAAGCGGTGGAGCTGAGCTGGCTGTTTTCGGCAGAGTTGCCTTCGTAGCCGTTGTAGTTTTTGTAGCGGCCCAGCAGCTTGGTGTTGCTCTGGTCGTAGCTCGGGTCGAGGTGATGGCGGAAGTTGTCGGCCGAAGGGTCGGGCAGGGCAGTGAATGGTGCCCCGAACTGTGGTTGTACTTTTTCGGCGGCGTCGTTCACGCCATCAAGGCCCACGTCCTGGCGCTGCCGGGCGCCGGGCGAGGCGTTAAAAGCATCTGTGAGAAACTGCTGCCGCGTGACCCGGCCCCACACCGTAGGGGTGCTGTTTTCGGCAATTTCCAAAGGGTCGTCGGTAGTAGGCAGGCCGTTTTCGAACTCGTGCTGGTTGTTGTCGCGCAGCAATTCCTCGCTCACGTTGCCGAGGTTGATGACCAGGTCGCCGCCGGTGGTATTTGCCACGTCATTGCCGTCCTGGTCGGTCACGTTCACCCGCGCGTCGGGCGCGCTGGGGTTGGTCACCTTCAGGAAGGGGTCCATCATCCAAAACTCGAGGTATTCGACGTTGGCGTTGTCAAAGTCGGTATCGAAGGTGATTGCCCGGCTGATGCCGCCGAACTTATCCTGGGGCCGCTCTGCGGCCGTAAAATTCTTTCCGGCTGCGTCGATGTTCGGGTTGTAATTGTAAGGGCCACGCTCGCCGGGGTAGTACGCCATGTCGAACGTGTACTCGTACCCGTTTCCCGTGGCGCCCAAGTCCTTATTCGGGAATACCTCGTCGCGCTTAATGCCGCGGATGTAGTGGTTCGTCAGGTCGGCCGCGCCGATGTTGCCGGGCACGTTGGGGCCGCCGGTGTAGTAGCTCTGGTCCACGGTGTACCAAGCCAGCCGGGCGCGCTGGTAGTTGAAGGGCAAGCCCACCGCCGTGCTGCCGCCCACGGGCAGCGGCGTCGAGGCCAGCCGCCACGCCGGAATAGAAGCCAGACCGCCCAACGTGTAGGGCGTGCGAGCATTCTCAAAGTCGTCGATGTACGACACCCCGTTTTCGCCGTTGCCGAGCTGCGAGCGGCCCGGCAGCAGCTTGGCAAACTCACCGCCGAAGGAAATGGTGGAAATCTCCTTAGTCGACACAAAAGGCAGCATGTCGAGGTACTTGGTGAGCACCCGGCTGTCTTTCCGAATGCTGCCATCAATCCCGACAATGGTGTTGTTGCCCGGCTCGTCGCCAATGTTTACGCGGTTGATGCCCGGGGCTTGGTTCTCGAGCAAGTGCAGCGCCGTGCCGCCAATATTCACGTCCTTGTTCAGGCGGTAGTCGAGGCGCACGCCCACCAGCCGGCGCGGCTGCACCTGCACTAGGGCATTTTTTTCAAATTCCACCCGCAGCTCGTTGGCCGAATTCAGGTAGGCCGGGTTCAGGATTTTCACCTTAGCCTGGTCGTAAAACACTTGGTAATCGACGCCCTCGGTGAGCAAAGTAGAGCCCGAGCGCACCCGCACCGAACCCTGCGCAATGCCAATGCCGGGCAGGTTGATTTCGTCGGAGCCGGCCCCGCCCTGGAAGCGCCCGCGCAGGAAAAACTTGTCTTTTTCCTGCCGTTGCTGGGCGTCGCTCTGGGTCTGATTGTACAGCTCCGAATACACGTACTTGTCAATCAGCTCGGTTTCGCTGGGGTCGAACTGCGTGCGCAGGTAGGAGCCGAACGGCTCCACGTTCGGGAAGATGATTTTGCCCAACTCCGGGTCAATGGTGACGCCGGGAAAAAAGTCGAAGTTGCCGTCCGGGTTGCGGTCGTTGTTGGGGTTCACGTTGTCGAGGTTCAGCACCTCGATAATCGGCCGGTTGGCGATTTTGATGCCCTCTTTCAGCGAAATCAAGTCGACCCCGGTTTCGTCGTCCTTGTATACAATCTGCAGCTGGAAATTGTCGCGCTGCAGCTGCGAGGCGTTCAGGGGATAGATGTTTTTCATCATCAAATCCCAGGTCGGCGTGTTGAGGGTGCGCAGGTTTGGGTTCTGCGGGTTGCGGCTGGGGTCGGCCACGCCCACGCCGGGGTTGCTGGCCCGCAGCATTTTCAGGAACACCACGTCGTCCTGTTTCCGGTTGCCGTACTCGTCCTGGGTTTCGCCTACTTGGTAGGTCGTGCCGTTGTAGAGGTACTGGAAGCTCACGCCCAGCACTTGGTCGGGCAGCAAGGCCGTGTTCAGCGACACGTAGCCCAGCTGCGGGTTGAACGTGAATTCGCGCGGGTCGAGTTTTCGAGCCCGCACCCGCTCAAAGTCGATGTTCTTGGCCAGGCCCTCGGTTATCTGCAGGAAGTTATCGACGCCCAGATTGTCTCGGGCCGATGGGCCGCCGGCAATAATCCGCTGATAGAGCAGGTTGGCCTCGTTAGCCGCCGGCACGCGCGGGGTTGGGCTGCCATTGCGGTACTTGTCTTGGTAGAGGCGCAAGGGCTCGGCCAGGTCCATCAGCGTCACCACGTTGCGCAGGTTTTCGGTGGTGCGGTTGTCGTTGGTCACGTACACTTCCAGGCGCGTGATGGTCACGCCGCTCTGGATGGTGGGCAGGTTGCGCAGGGCCTGGTCGTACCGTTCCCGGAAAAACTGGGACAGGAAAAAGTGCCGGTCCCGCTCGTATTGGCTGGCCTTGATTTCGTACTGCCGGCTCTGGGCGCCGTTCTGAATGCGCACCTCGTCGGCGGTGCCGCGCACGGTGGCGGCCACGGCCGTCACGCCCAGCTTGCCGAACTGCAGCTGGGTTTTGATGCCGAACAGGTTCTGCCCGCCCTGCACCAGCGAGTTGGTCAGGGGCAGGCTCACGTTGCCGAGGTCGACTTTCTGAATGATGTCCGTTTCCTCGCCCGCGTAGTCGAACTTCATTTGGTTGTCGAAGTCGAACGAGGCTTTGGTGTCGTAGTTGAACACCAGCTTGAGCTTGGTGCCGATGGCGCCGGTCAGGTTGACGTTGATGTTCTGCTCGAACAGAAAGTCGCCCACGCTCTGCTGGCGCAGGGTCAGGGCTGGGTTCTCGTTTTTGTTGTATCGCCCGCCAAACTTGAGCGAAACCGAGCCCGCGGGCCGGATATCGACGTAGCTGCCGCCGAAAATACGGTTGGCTATCGGACCGAGGTAAATTTTGGGGATGAGGCGCTGGGCCTGGGGCGTGCCCGCCGCCGCCGCGGGCCCGGTTACGCCGCCCTTGGCTTTCTGACGGTAGTACTCGCGCACGGCCTCCCGGCGCTGGAACTCCTCGTATTGCTCGTAGCTGAGCACGCTGGGGTCGCGGTAGTCAATGTCGGTGCCGACTTTCTCCTTCACGTCGAACTGTTTCAGGCTGTCGTCAACCGTCACGTCCAGCTTCACGTTGCTGGGCAAGGGCAGAATCAGCGGCGATTCGCGGCGGCGTGGCCCGAACGGGTTACCCGGCCGGTCCTGGGCCCGCACCCGGGGCCGGCGGCTGGGCGTGTACGGTCCCGTGGTATCCACTACCGCGCCCACGGGCTCCGGAGTATCGGCCGCCAGCACGTGGCTGGCCCGTAGCCACGCGTTGGTGAGGCGGGCGCTAGCCAATGGGGTGGCCTGGGACCACCACGTGAGCAAAGACGCAACTGCAACAACCGACGCAGGAAGTAGATTCTGACCGAATTTCAAGCAGATAAGTGGATAGTGGCGCGGCCCCGACAGCGTGCGGCGGGTCCGGCATTATATAGAAGGCAAGTAATCGGGACCGAGCGCCCAAGCAGAACCATTGCGACGGCGCGCATCAAAAAAGCGGCGCCGCGGCTTAATGCGACTTCAAAGCAAATTTAATCAATTCCTCCACGGTCAGCTCCCCGCCGTGCTTGTGCTGAATCTGGTCGAGTTGCTTTTCGGCGGCAGCCCGCGCAAAGCCCAGGGTCACCAGGGCTTGCAACGCTTCGGAGCGGCGGGTATTGTGCTGGCGGGCCAAGGGCACGGTGTCCACGCCGGCCTTGGCCAGCAGTTCGTCTTTGCGCATTTTGTCCTTTAGCTCCAGTATCACCCGTTGGGCCGTCTTGGGGCCCACGCCTTTGATGCTCTGGATGGCGCGCACGTTCTCGTTCACGATGGCCTCGCGGATTTCGCCCACGCTCATGCTGCTCACCATCACAATGCCCGTGCCCGGCCCGATGCCCGACACCGAAATCAGCTGCATAAACAGCGCCTTTTCGCTGGGGTCGAGAAAGCCGTAGAGCGTTTGCCCGTCTTCCTTGATGTGCTGGTAGGTGTAAATTTTGGTGGCCGCGCCCTCCGCCGGCAGCTTGGAGTAGGTGGCGAGCGAAATCCGGACTTCGTAGCCCACGCCCAGGATGTCAACAATGGCCTGGGTGGCGTCTTTGTAAGCGAGTTTACCGTCGAGGTAGGCAATCATGCAGGGAATTGATAAAAGCGAAGCAAGCGGCGGCTTCCGACAGGAAGCGGCCGGCGCGGAAACTGCGCCCGAAGTACAGACAAAAAGCCGGAACTGGCCCGCTCACTCAACGTCACAGCCGCCAGTTTCTATCCCAAATCTACTGGCTTTTTGGCCAAATAAATTGGTTAAAAAAAGGAACCATCGCCCGGGTGTGCTGGCACCGGGGCAATGGTTCCGCGAAGCTTCTGGCCGGGTGGGCGGGCTATGCGCTGGCTTTTTGAGCGACAATGTATTCGTCCACCACTTGCTCCAATACCTCCAACGGCAGCGCCCCATTCTGCAGCACCACGTCGTGGAAGTCGCGCAGGTCGAATTTACTCCCAAGCTGCTGCTTGGCCCGCTCGCGCAATTCCAGCATCTTCAGCATGCCCACTTTGTAGGCGCAGGCCTGGCCGGGCATCACGATGTAGCGCTCCACCTCGGCGGTCACGTCGGTTTCGGCCATGCCGGTGGTTTGGCGCAGGTAGCGAATGGCTTGCTCGCGGGTCCAGCGCTGGTCGTGCAGGCCGGTGTCGACTACGAGCCGGGCCGCGCGAAACAACTCGGCCCGCAAGCCGCCCAGCTTGTCGTACGGGTCTTGCTCAAAGCCCAGCTCCGCGGCCACTCGTTCGGCGTACAGGGCCCAGCCTTCGCTGTAAGCCGTGAAGGGAATCAGGGTTCGAAACGTGGGCAGTCCTTTGAGTTCCTGCGCCACGCCTATTTGGAAGTGGTGCCCCGGTATGCCCTCGTGGTAAGCCAGCGTGCGCATGCCAAATTTGGGGGTGGCCTTCACATCGTAGAGGTTAGCGAAGAACACGCCGGGCCGGGAACCGTCGAGGGCAGGCCTATCGTAGTAGGCGCCAGCCGAGGTTTTCTGCTTGAACTCGGGCACGCGTTGCACCTCCAGCTCGGCCTTAGGCCGAATGCGGAAGGCACTGCTCAGGCCCCGGTCTACTTCGGCCAGAATGGTTTTGTAGTCGGCCAGAATCTGCGTGCGTCCTGCTTCGGTATCGGGGTACGTGAACCGCGCTTCCTCGCCCAGCCGGGCCATGGTGGGCCCCACGCTGTCGGCGCCGGGCACGCGCTGGGCCTGCAAAATGGTCCGCATTTCGGCCGTGATGCGCGCTACTTCCTGCAAGCCCAGTTGGTGAATCTGCGCAGCGCTGAAGTTGGTGGTGGTGCTGCTACGCAGGCAGTGGGCATAGAAGGCCTTGCCATTAGGGAATTTCCACACCCCGGCGTCGTTGGTGGAGCGGGGGCGCAGGGCCGTGAAGTAGGTTATCAACCGTTGGTAGGCCGGGTACACGCTGCCCTGAATCTGGCGCTTGGTTTCGGCCAGCACCTCGGCCTGCGCCGCCGCGTCCAGGCCGTCAGCTTTTTTCAGCTTTTCGGCCAGCGAGGTGTACAGAATGCTCTGTTCCGGCTGCTGCGCCACTAGGCCCGACATTTCGGCCAGCACCTTGTCGATGACGAACGTGGGCGGCACTACCCCGCGCTGCTCCCGGATTTTCAGCCCCTCCAGCACCTGCGCAAACTTGACTTTCATCGCCGCCAGCCGCTGGTTGTAGTAGTCGGCGTCGCGGCGGTTGCGCACCTGGTGCACGTTGGCCATGAAAGCCGGAAACTCATTCTGCACCCCAAACATCTGGTTGACGGGGTAATTGTTGTAGCGGAATGCCTCGCCCGCCGCCGCGTTGGTCATGTACCAATCGAGTACCCGGTAGTTGAGACGGTCCTGGCCCCGCAGGCCGGTGGTGTCGTAGCGGTGCAGCGTGGCCAAGTCCTCGCGCAGGCGGGCCAGCGTTTCGGTGTCTTTGGCATCGGAGGCGTCGTCCAACTTCTGGTTGTGGCCCTGCATGCCGAGGCCTTCAACCAGCCGCAGCGACGAGAGCATCTCCGGCGAGTCGAAGGCGACTTGGGCAAACACCTTTTCATAGAAAGCCCGAATGAAAAAGGGCTTAAACCAAACGGTGTTCACTACCAAAACGACCACAACGACCAGCAAGGCCGCCAGTGTGCGCAAAACGATTTTCTTCATCCTGCAAAGTAGGACATTCAATCCAAGCTATGCAACGATACTACAACGCCTTGCTGCCCATTTGCGCATCCACCACCGCAATGGCGGCCATGTTCACGATGTCGCGCACCGAGGCGCCCAGCTGCAGAATGTGCACCGGCTTGCGCATGCCCATCAGGACCGGCCCAATGACTTCGGTGCCGCTGATTTCCTGCAGCACTTTGTAGGCAATGTTGCCCGATTCCACGTTGGGGAAAATCAGTGTGTTGGCGCCTTTCTCGGCCAAAGGACTGAAGCCATAATGCTCCTGTAGCAGCTGCGGGCTGAGGGCCACGTTGGCCTGCATCTCGCCGTCAATCAGCAGGTCCGGGAAGCGGGCCTTGGCCAGTTCCGTCGCACGGCGGGTTTTCTCGGGCAGCACCCCGGAGTTGGAGCCGAAGTTGGAGTAGCTGATAACCGCCATGCGCGGCTCGGCATCGAAGAAACGCACGGCCCGGGCCGTGAGGCCGATAATCTCCACCATTTCCTCGGCCGTGGGGTTGATGTTCACCGTGGTATCGGCGAAGAAGTAAGGGCCTTTCTTGTGCTGAATGATGTACATCGACGCGACGCGCCGCACGCCTTCTTCGGTGCCAATGACCTGCAGCGAGGGAATGATGCTCTTGCCGTAGTCCTTGGTCAGGCCGGTAATGCAGGCGTCGGCCTCGCCGGTTTCCACCATCATGGCGGCGTAGTAGTTGCGTTCGCGCATCAGGCGGCGGCCTTCGTACAGCGTCATGCCGCGCCGCTGGCGCTTCTGGTACAGCAGGGCGGCGTACTCGGCGCGCTTCTCGTCCTGTTTCAGGATGTTGATGATTTCGCAGCCCTCCAAATCCAGGCTGTTGGCGCGGGCAATGGTTTCGATGGCTTCCTGCGGCCCCAGCAAAATGGGATGCGCAATGCCCTCGTCGCGCAGAATCTGGGCTGCTTTGAGGATTTTGTAGTTGTCGGCTTCCGCAAACACCACCCGCTTGGGGTTGGCCTTGGCCGCCGACGTCATGCGGTTCATCAGCTTCTGGTTCACGCCGAGGCGGGCACGGAGCTGGTCTTCGTAGGCCGTCCAGTCCTCAATGGGCAAACGGGCCACGCCGCTTTCCATGGCCGCCCGCGCCACCGCGGGGCTAATGGTGGTAATGAGCCGCGGGTCGAGCGGCTTCGGAATCAAGTAGTTCGGGCCAAAAGCCAGGGTGTTGTCGCCATAGGCCTTGTTCACCATCTCGGGCACGGCCTCTTTGCTCAGCTCGGCCAGCGCATGCACGGCGGCCAGCTTCATGGCTTCGTTGATTTCGGTGGCGCGCACGTCCAAGGCTCCCCGGAAAATGTAGGGAAACCCCAGCACGTTGTTCACCTGGTTGGGGTGGTCGGAGCGGCCGGTGGCCATAATCAGGTCGTCGCGCGTGGCCATGGCCAGTTGGTAGCTCACCTCGGGGTCGGGGTTGGCCAGGGCAAACACCATGGGCTGCCCCGCCATGCGCAGCAGCAGGCCGGCGGGCAACACGTTGGCCGCCGACAAGCCCAGAAAGACGTCGGCGCCTTCCATCGCCTCGTCCAGCGTGGTGATGGTGCGGGTGGTGGCAAACTGCATCTGAATCGGGTCCAGATTGGTGCGGGCCGCGTTGATGATGCCGTCTTTGTCGAACACCACCACATTGTCCTTATTCAGGCCCAGGGCCAGGTACAGCCGCAGGCACGACACGGCCGCCGCGCCCGCGCCGCTCACCACGAGCTTGATTTCGTCGATTTTCTTGCCCACGATTTCTAACCCGTTCAACAGCGCCGCCGAGGTGATGATGGCCGTGCCGTGCTGGTCGTCGTGCATCAGCGGGATGTTCATCTTTTCCCGCAGCTCGGTTTCAATCCGAAAGCATTCCGGCGCCTTGATGTCCTCCAGGTTGATGCCGCCAAACGTGGGCTCCAGGGCTTTCACAATGCGGATAAATTCGTCGGGGTCGGTGGCGTCAATCTCAATATCGAAGCAGTCAATGCCGGCAAACTTCTTGAACAGCACACCTTTGCCTTCCATCACCGGCTTGGATGCCGCCGGCCCAATGTTGCCCAAGCCCAGCACCGCGGTTCCGTTGGTAATCACGGCCACTAGGTTGCCTTTGGCCGTGTACTTGTACACGTCATCCGGATTGGCGGCAATGGCCTTGCACGGCTCGGCGACGCCGGGCGAGTAAGCCAGCGCCAAATCGAGCTGGGTGCTCATGGGTTTGGTGGGCACCACTTCCAGCTTGCCCGCGGGCTCTTGGGAGTGGTAGTTGAGGGCGTCTTGTTGGCTTGTTTTCAGCATCGAAAAGCGTGGCAAAGAGAAACGGCCGCGCAGGCAGCGCGGCCGTATAGGCGAAATTAGCGCGAAATGCGCAGCAAGGCCGTGTTTATTTTATCTCCAGTTGCTGCGACGTGCCTCATAAGCCAGTCGACCAAGCGGTAGTACGGAGGTCGCCGGCCGTCGTGTTTTTCTTATCCCTGGGGCACCAACAGCTTTTGGCCCAGCTTCACTTCGTCGGAAGTAAGGTGGTTGACTTCGCGCAATATTTTCACGCTCACGCCGAAGCGGCGCGAAATATTGAACAGCGTATCGCCGCGTTGCACCAAGTGCACCTTTGGCGACGCCAATTCCTTGGCCAACTCCGTAGCGCGGGGCGCGGCGGCGGTTTTGGTGGTGGCGTTGGGTTTCTTTCGGGCAGCTACCTCCGGCACGCCATCGCTTTCAGCCGGCGCGTGGAACACCAGCCGCTGGCCAGCAACTAAGGTTTCCGAATCAAGGCCGTTCCACTCCGTTACTTGCGCCACACTCACTTTGTGGTCGCGGGCAAGTTTGGTGAGGTTGTCGCCTTTGCGCACGGTGTACGTCATTTCTTCATTCCCCGTAGCCGACGCGGGCTCGCTGGCCACTTCGCCAGCCACCTCAGCGGCCGCTTTGGTTTCACTCCGTTTGGTTTCGGCGCCCTGCACCTGCGCCAAGCGACGGGCAGCCACGCGGGCTTGCGCTTCCGCCGCCGCTTGGTGAATAGCTTGGCGCTGACGAATTGCTGTCAGGCGGGCCTCCTGATTTTTTTCCTGGCGAGCTATTTCCTGCATCCGCGCTACTTCCCGGGCATTGGCATCGGCCTGGGCCTGGCGAGCGGCAGCCACCTCAGGAGCTATGGTGGGCCGCACAGAGCGCGGCACCACGGCAATTGCAGCTGGCGCTTCCGCAGGGACCATTTGCTTGCTCGGCGCCGCTGCTGGCTGCGGCACGAATATCACGAGTTGTTTCCCTGGCTTCAGCGCGCGGCCTTTGGGCAGGTCGTTCCAGCGGCGCAGCTGGGCCTGGCTCACCTCGAAGCGCTCGGCCAAACCGGCTAGGGTTTCGCCGCGCCGCACCTTGTGCGGCACCCGCCGAAAGCGTGGTGCTTCGGCCTCGCTGCGGGTGCGTGGCCCTTCAGTAGCCGCCAGAAGCGGCCGGCTCAGCCAAGGTTCCACACCGTCCAAACGCGGCGGCATAAACGCCAGTTGCTGCGGCAAAGCGGCCGCGGGCTGGCAATAATCAAGCAGCGTCGCGCGGTCCACATCGCCCAAATGTACGGCCGCCGCCGCCGGGTACCGCACCACGTAGGGCCGATAGCCAGCGGGCAGAGCCGCCCGCCGCAACTCCGGATTGAAACGGGCGAGGTACAGCGAATCGTCGTAGCCGCAGGCCTGGCTCAGGCGCCGCAAGTCAAAGGCTTGGCCCCGTAAGCCCAACGTATCCATCGGCTCCGCGTGCTGGTAGTTTAAGTTATCGGTGCGCAGGCCGTGCGATTCGGCGTACTTCATGCTGTACATGATAGCCGTGAAGGTGGGCACATAGTTGCGCGTCTCGGCCGGCATATGGGGGTACAACTCCCAGAATGTTTTTTTGCCAGTACGTCGCATCACGCGCTGTACACTGCCGGCGCCCCAGTTGTAGGCGGCCAGCACCAACTCCCAATCGTGAAACACGCCGTAGAGGTAGCGCAGGTGCTTACAGGCGGCTTCGGTAGCCTTTTCTGGGTGCATGCGCTCGTCCACCCACTCGTCCCGCTTCAGGCGCAGGTCGCCGGCGGTGGGGCCCATAAACTGCCAAAGGCCAGTTGCGCCCACTGGCGACTTCGCCGTCGGAATCAGGGCCGATTCCACCACGGCCAAGTATTTCAAATCGATGGGCAGATTATACTGCGCCAAGTATTTCTCAAAAATGGGGAAGTACAAGTTCTCACGCTCTAGCACGCGTTGCATGTAGCTCCGGTTGCGAGCCGTGAACAGCGTCACGTAGGCCATCACCGAATTATTGAATTGGTGGGGCACGTCGGTTTCGAAGCAGCTCACCCGGTCGCAGACTAAGTCGCGCAGGGTAGGTGGCGTTCGCAGCCATTCTAGCCGGGCCGAATCAATGCCCATGGGGTCTACTGGCACGGCCACCAACGAATCGGGCTGCAACTCCAATCGCACACGCAGCGTGTCGCCCAACAAAGCTGGCATTGTGGAATTTACCGGGTCTGCCGACTTGGATTCCGGTACCCCTTGGGCCTTACTCTCTGTCGTTTTAAACAGCAGCCAAGGCAGCACCAGCACCAGCCAAAGCCGTCTGTGCCGGGAGGTTTTTACATGCTTAATCCCTTGCTTCATAGCACTAAGATAGCGCAAGGGTAAAGAACTTGTATAGGTAACGATTGATGTTTCTAGAGAAAAGGATATACCGAGGCAGTCCTTGCACGTCAAACCCGTTTTGAATTACGAAGGAAGCCAAACGTTTAGGCTCTCGCCGATTTCCGATGGAGCCAGTACCCAAAAGCCGCCGTCAGCCACGATTTCAAACACCTTTAGGCCGTGTATCGCAGATGAGAAATAGCAGAAACAACATGCAAATACCGCCAACAGCAGGACCGCCTCTATTTGTAGGAGGCCCTGCTGTTGGCGGTATCTTACCTGCTTATTAAGCTACCACTTCCTCCGTCAGCACGCCGGCAAAGGCCAGCAAATCGGCTTCGCGGAAAGCGCCGGCCATTACCTGCAAGCCGATGGGCAAGCCGGCCGAGTCCTCCCCTATCGGAACGGAAATAGCGGGTACGCCCGCCAGCGAGGCCTGCACCGTAAAAATATCGGCCAAGTACATCGAAACCGGGTCCTGCTTCTCGCCAATCTTAAAGGCGGTGGTCGGCGTGGTGGGCAGCACTAGGAAATCGAACTGGCGCAATAGCTCGTCGGTTTTATCCTTTATTAAGCGTCGCACGCGCTGGGCTTTGGTGTAGTAGGCATCGTAGTAATTCGCACTGAGCACAAACGTGCCGAGCAAAATGCGACGCTGCACTTCCGCGCCAAAACCTTGGGAACGGCTTTTCTTATACAACGACTCCAAATCGGTGGCGTCTGCAGCCCGGTAGCCGTATTTCACCCCGTCGAAGCGGCCCAGATTCGAACTGGCCTCGGCCGTGGTGAGAATATAATACGTCGGAATCATGAAATCCAGGTAAGGGAAATCCACCGCTTCCACCACGTGGCCCTGGCCGCGCAGTATATCAAGCTGGGTTTCCAAAGCCGACTTGATTTCCGGATTCAAGCCCTCGTTGTCGATGGCGTCGGCAATGTAGCCGATGCGGTAATGCGCCGCCGGCGTGAGCTGCTGGCTGTAGGCCGGCACTTCGCGCTGGCTGGCCGTGCTGTCCATGCCGTCGGGACCGGCCATTACCTCCAGTAACAGCGCAGCGTCCTGCACCGAACGGGTGATGGGCCCAATCTGGTCAAAGGAAGAGGCGAAAGCCACCAAGCCGTAGCGGGAAATGCGCGAGTACGTGGGCTTGAAGCCGATGACGCCACAAAAAGCCGCCGGCTGGCGCACCGAACCGCCCGTATCGGACCCGATAGACGCCAAGCACATATCAGCCTGCACGGCCACAGCCGAGCCACCCGACGACCCACCGGGCACCCGCTCGGGGTCGGCCGCATTGCGGGCCGGCCCAAAAAAGGACGACTCGTTCGAGCCGCCCATGGCAAACTCGTCGCAGTTCTGGCGGCCAATAAGAATGGCGTCGGCATCGAGCAGGCGCTGCACGGCCGTGCCCGTGAAGAGCGACTTGAAACCGTCCAGCATTCGGCTACTGCTTTGTAGCGAGTGTCCCGCGTAAGCCAGCACGTCTTTGAGGCCGATGACCATGCCCGCCAGCGGCCCAGCCGTGCCGGCCGCCAGCTTGGCATCAACAGCGTCAGCCTGGGCGAGGGCCTCATCGGGCCATACCTCCAAGAATGCGTTGAGGTGCTGCTGGCGCTCGATGTTGCCCAGGTAATACTCAACGAGCTGACGGCAGGACGTGGTGCCCGCCGCCAGCTCGTTACGAACTTCGGATAAAGAATGAAAACGCTTCAAGCTGTTTTGCAGATTAGGTGCCCGATACGGCATTAATTATACGTTAGGACTCGGAGCAGCCGGAATGTACGGCTGCCGGGGCTGGGTGCCTTCCGGCGCCAAGTTGGGGGGCAAAGTCGGCGCAACGGGAGGAGCGGGCTCTTGGTTGTTGGGCACGGCGGCGTAATCCGCATCGGCGGTGGGCAATACCGAGGCGGTAGCTGGTGCCGCCCACGGGTCAAAGCCCGAGCCCGCTTCCGCTACCGGAGCCGAAGGCAGCGAACTCGCTGGTTGGTTGTGCGCATCATAAACGGGTTGTTGCTGCTGGGCATAGTTCGTAGGTGCGGGCTGGCCGGCTTGCTCAAACTCCCGCCGGATTTCGGTACTGGCGTCTTTGAACTCGCGGATGCCTTTGCCCAAGCCCCGCGCCAGCTCTGGAATTTTATTAGCCCCAAAAAAAATGAGGATGACGACCATGATGAGCATGAGCTCCGAGCCGCCGATGTCGCCTAAAAACAGGATGAAAGGGGTTTGCATGAGTCAGGAATGCGCGGATTAGCGCGGCTGGTTGTTGGGGTCGTTGGAGTTGTACACGGGAGGCACCGGCTGCTGGTAGCTCTGCTGGGGCGCACCGGGCTGTTGGTAAGGGGGCTGCACGGGCGGCGCCACGGGCTGGTCGCGGTACTGCGGCTGCTCGTTTTCGGCCACCTTGCTGGCGTCCTTAAACTCGCGCACGCCCTGCCCCATGCCCTTAAACAGCTCCGGAATGCGTTTAGCCCCGAATAACAACACAATTACAAACACGATGAGCAGAATTTCAGTTGTACCGAAGCTGCCAATTAGAAACAACGAATGAAGCATGAGGAGAAGGGCATGGGGCCCGGTTAGGTTGATAAAGGAAGGTATACGAAGTCGAACGTCTTTTGGAGTTCCAAAGATACCCTTTAGTAAGGTTTTAGCAGGGCTTGCACGTTCATTAACCGGGAAATTGACCCTGTTGGCAGGGCTAGGTTTGCAGTTCGGCCCAATATATTCCCTCTGCCTTCAATTCATCACGTAGTTTTGCTAAGCTCCCATCGAGTGCTTTCTTGCCTTAATTGGGTCAGAACTAAACCGCTACACTTCTAAATACGCTGTGAAATTATCGATGCGCACGACGCCGGCCGACGCCACCCTACGCCAAGTAAATGAGCCAGAACGCATGGAGGCGCTTCACAGCTACCAAGTGCTGGATACCGACCCCGAACAAGTCTTCAACGACTTGGCGCAACTTTCCGCCTTCATCTGCGGCACACCCATGTCGTTGGTATCCCTAATCGATGGCGAACGGCAATGGTTTAAAGCCAAAGTAGGGTTGGAGGCCAAAGAAACGCCCCGCGAGTACGCTTTTTGCCAATACGCCATGCGGGCCGACGACATCTATGAAGTACCAGATGCCGCACTCGACGAACGTTTTGCCCAAAACCCACTCGTTACCGGCGACCCAAACATTCGTTTTTATGCTGGCGCGCCATTGCTCTCGCCCGAAGGCCAGCCCTTGGGCACCCTGTGCGCGCTAGACACGGTACCACGCGAGCTCACCGAGGACCAGCGCGAAGCCCTGCGCATCTTGGCCCGGCAAGTCATGGCCCATCTGGAACTACGCCGCATTCGCATTCAACTCGAAGATGAGCGACAAAAGCTGGATGGGGTTCTGCGCATGGCCAACAACGACGGCGATGCACTTTATGCCAATAACCGCACGGAAATTTTCGTCAAGCAAGACCAGCGGTTGGTGCGCATTGCCACTGCCGACCTTCAATATGTGGAAGCTTTGGGGGATTACGTCAACCTACATACAACCCGCGAGCGGTTTACGGTTTACGGCACCATGAAGGACCTCGAAACCAAACTACCCGTCCGGGATTTTGCCCGCGTGCACCGTAAATACATTGTCCGCCTCGACCGCATCATGACCATTGAAGCAGATTCGGCTCTGCTAGACGGCGTACGGGACACGAGTTTATCGCGTACGCCGGTACGGGTTCCCATCGGCAGTTCCTATAAAGCCGGGCTATTGGGCCGCTTGAATCTGGTGTAAACCATTTAATAACGGAAAGTCAGTGTTGTGCTTTGCATCCAGATAAAGTTACCGTTCGCCGTGCCAATCCCTCAACTCACCGAAATGCGCCTTTATCCAATTGCGAAATGCCCCACCTTTGATTCGGTTATCGGTTGCAGCTCGCTAGTAGCCACTGCTGCCGACAACTAAGTTTGTTTTCATAGCTCAGAAAGACCCGCACCCTTGGCGCGGGTTTTTTTTCGTCTAAATGATTGAAGATGCTGAAACAGTTTAACTATGTTAAACTGGAAACAGAATACCTCCATTTGCAGTCATCCTTACAAAACCAGCAGAAAACAGCACCAGAAACGACGTAATTACTACAAAGCTCCAGCACCATCACTCTGCTTCAAAAAGCCTTGACATGCATGGTTTCTTCGCTGCAAGTAGGTACTGTCACCAAACTATATTAGCGCTGGCAATTAGGATATATCCTGCTCTTATGATTTATACACTAGAGCTTCCAATTTCATTAGGGATAAGAAAGCTAGATATAAAAAAGTCCCTGCCATTTTTGCCCGGCAAAGTGGCCACATACTCTAAGATTAATTGCATGGGCAAGTAATTACCCTTGCCCCATGCGCCGCGGCGCCCGGTTGTCGGCGGGGGTAAGCGGGGAAGTGGGGGCTTGTAAATACAAAACGCCCCTGCGCGGGCCGGTGAAGGCGGGCGCAGGGGCGTTGGGGCAAAT
>NZ_JADQDQ010000007.1 GCF_015694725.1 Hymenobacter jeongseonensis
GCATCTCGCGTGCAATAAGTAATTAGTGGTGGCACGCGAGATGCTTCGCGGCGCTCTGCATGACGTTCTTTCGGACGGTTCTTTTGGGTAGCCATCGAGTCACTTTGACAATCCTACTGGGTCAAAATGGCCCGGTTAGGTCAACCGTGGTTAGCAAGCTATCGCGCCAATATTTTTTATTCTCCCTAGTTCACAGAACATTAGCTGTCAACACCAGGCAAGCTGCCGTTTGTGGACACCAATTGGCAAGCGGGGCTGTGTCCCTTGTCAACCACTTGCCATGAACATCAAAACCAAAATCACGCTGGGTTTCCTGCTGCTCCTGACGCTGCTGCTGGGCGTGGGCGCTTACAGCCTGGGCGCGGTGCGGCAACTGGACCAGGCGGCGCGCCACATTCTGCAGGCCAATTTCTACTCGGTGCAAATGGGGCAGGAAATGCACGCAGCGCTCAACCTGCTCAGCAAGGCGCAGCAACGGCGGTTTTTGGCCCCAGCCGGCGACAGCGCCACCGAAGAGATTCACATCGGGTTGGCCCGGTTCGAAACCGCTCTGACGCAGGAAGCGGGTAACATCACCGAACCCGGCGAGCGGGAACTGGTGGCGGGGCTGCAGCAGAATTTTGCCACTTACCGCAATCTGGTGGAAGCAGAGCCGGCCGCCGGCCGCGCCACTTATTTCGCCCGCACGCTCCCGACCCACCACCAGCTCAGCCAGCAAACGGCCCAAGTGGTGCAGCTGAATGAAAGCGCCCTAACGCGTAAAAACGCCGAATCAGAGAAGCGGGCGGCCGACATTGAGCGCAACACCATTTTGCTACTGGCCTTCAGCAGCTTGTTTGCCCTGTTGTTTGTGTTCAGCGTGCCCGAGGCGGCCGTGAGCGGCCTGCGCAAGCTCTCGTCAAGCATTGACGCGGCCACGCGAAACGAGTTTACGGGCACTATCCCCGAAGAAACTAACGACGAGTTTGGGGTGGTGGCGCGGGCCTTCAACCGCATGCTGGTGCAGCTGCACGGCGCCCGCAACGCCTCGCTGGCCGAACTGGTGACCGAGCGCAACCGCGCCGCCAGCATCGTGGAGCACCTCGACGAAGGCCTGCTCCTGCTCGACGCCGACCGCTGCGTGCTGCTGGCCAACCCCACGGCTGCCGCCCTGCTGGGCCAGCCCGCCCCGGCCCTCACCGAGATGGCGGCCGATGAATTAGCGACGCAATCGGAGCTATTCCACCAGTTGCGAGCCTACCTGGAAACGCCCAAGGCCCAACGCCCCGCCGAGGCCCCGCAGCTGGCCGTGCCCAACGCCGTTGAACCGGCCGAGCCCGACTACTACCGCCTGGCCACGCGCGACGTGGTTGCCTTCAACCCCGCCCGTGACCAGATGGAATTTCTCGGCACCGTGGTGACGCTCCAAAACGTGTCGGAGTTCCGGCGGCTTGACCGGGCTAAGTCCGACTTTCTGGCCACGGTCTCGCACGAGCTGAAAACGCCCCTTTCCAGCATCAACTTCAACCTGAAGCTGCTGCAGGACCAGCGCATCGGCCCCGTCAACCACGAGCAGCAGGAGATTTTAGGCAGCATCAAGCAAGAAAACCAGCGCCTGCTGCGCCTCGTGGGCGAACTGCTGGAAGTGGGCAAGCTCGAATCGGGCGCCATTCCGCTGCAACTCGAAGCAGTGCCCGTGGCGGAGCTAGTGGCCGCCGCGGCCCAAGCGGTGCAGTTGCAGTTGCGGCCCCAGCAGCTGCAGCTCGACGTGGACTTGCCCGCCGACCTGCCTGCGGTGCGCGCCGACCGCGAAAAAACCACCTGGGTGCTGGTAAACCTGCTGGCCAACGCCATTCGCTTTTCGCCCCCCGGTGGGCGCGTGGTGGTGCGGGCCCAGGCGGGAGCCGGCCGCACGGTGGAGTGCTGCGTGGAAGACCAGGGCCCCGGCATTGCGCTGGACCTGCAGGAGCAGATTTTCCGGCGCTATGCCCAAGGCCCGAGTCCCGGCGGGGAGCCGGCGGCCGGCGGCACCGGCCTGGGCCTGAGCATTGCCCGCGAATTTCTGGCCGCCCAGCAGGGCCGCCTGTGGGTGGACAGCCAGCCTGGGCAGGGCAGCCGCTTCTACCTGGCGCTGCCCGTCGCCTAGCTCCCTTTTCACTTTATTCCTCATTTTTTCTGGCCTGCCGCAAGGTGGGTGCTAGCCACTGCCATGTCAAATTTTGCCCTTTCCGAAACCAGTATTCACAAGCGAAATATCACCGTGGCGGGCCTTTTGGTCACGCTGGGCATCATTTTCGGGGATATTGGCACCTCGCCGCTGTACGTGTTCAAATCCATTCTCGGCGACCGGCCGGTGAGCGAGCTACTGGTGTATGGCGGCGTATCGGCAGTATTCTGGACCCTCACGCTCCAAACCAGTATCAAGTACATTTTGCTGACGCTGGAGGCCGACAACCACGGCGAGGGCGGCATTTTTTCGCTGTACTCGCTGGTGCGGCACCGGGGCAAGTGGCTGCTGTGGCCGGCCATCATCGGGGCGGGCACGCTGCTGGCCGATGGCATTATCACGCCGCCCATTTCGGTGTCTTCGGCCATCGAAGGGTTGAAAATCCTGGACCCTAGCCTGACCGAAAGCACCATCATCGGCATTGTGCTGGTCATTATTACGTTGCTGTTTGCGTTTCAGCAGTTTGGCACCAAGGTGGTTGGCGCGGCTTTTGGCCCCATCATGCTGCTGTGGTTCAGCACCATTGGCACGCTGGGCGTGGCGCAGGTGCTGCAGCACCCGGCCATTCTCAAGGCGCTGAACCCGCTGTATGCCATCGAGTTGCTTACGACTTATCCGAAAGGATTTTGGCTGCTGGGGGCGGTGTTTTTGTGCACCACCGGCGCCGAGGCGCTGTACTCGGACCTGGGGCACTGCGGCCGCAAAAACATCCGCGCAGCCTGGCTTTTCGTGAAATTGGCGCTGGTGCTCAACTACCTGGGCCAGGGTGCCTGGGCCATGGAGCGGGCCGGCCAGGTGCTTACCGACCAAAACCCCTTCTTCCTCATTGCGCCTTCGTGGGCTTTGGTGCCGCTCATCGTGTTGGCCACGGCGGCCACCATCATAGCCTCGCAAGCCCTGATTTCGGGCTCCTACACGCTGGTCTCCGAGGCGGTGAGCCTGAATTTCTGGCCCAAGGTGCGCATCCTCTTCCCCACCGACCAGCGCGGGCAGATTTACGTGCCGAGCATCAACTGGCTGCTGTGGGCGGGCTGCGTGGCGGTGCAACTCTGGTTCCAGACGTCGAGCGCTATGGAGGGCGCCTACGGCTTTTCCATCACCGTGGCCATGCTGATGACCAGCATCTTGCTCTCGCAATACCTGCGGGGCGTGAAGCACTGGGCGCTGCCGGTAGTGGGCGTTATCATGCTGGTGTTTCTGACGGTGGAGCTGTCGTTCCTCGTCGCCAACATCACCAAATTGCTCAG
Source organism: Hymenobacter jeongseonensis (assembly GCF_015694725.1). Classification (GTDB taxonomy): domain Bacteria; phylum Bacteroidota; class Bacteroidia; order Cytophagales; family Hymenobacteraceae; genus Hymenobacter; species Hymenobacter jeongseonensis. The sequence goes on from NZ_JADQDQ010000007.1 coordinate 3,454, forward strand.
CCGACTGGGCATTCTGGTCTTCGAGTGGGCCCTGATTATGGGTATGTGGGTGGGCTACAAGGGCCGCCAAATCAAGAACCGCTACCTGGAAATGACCGACTGGGCCGGCAACCTGCCCATCCTGCAGGAGTTGAGCCAAGACCCCACCGTGAGCAAATACGCCTCGAACCTGGTGTACCTCACGCGCAGCAAAAACGCCCGGCAGATTGAGGCGCGCATCCTCTACTCCATCCTGCGCAAGAAGCCGAAGCGCGCCGACCGGTACTGGTTCCTGAACATCAGCCTACTCAACGAGCCGTTCGGGATGCGCTACACCCTGGAAACGCTGGTGACCGACGTGGCCTACAAAATCAATTTCCAGCTGGGCTTCCGCATCCAGCCGCGCATCAACTTGCTGTTTAGAAGGGTGCTGGAGGACATGGCCGCGCAGGGCGAAATCGACATCACCTCGCGCTACGCCACGCTGCAAAAACACAAGCTACCCGGCGATTTCCGCTTTGTGGTACTCGACAAAGTGCTGAGTTTCGACAACCAGCTGTCGCTGCGCGAGCGGATTATTCTGCAGGGATACTTCCTGTTCAACAAACTGGCCATCAGCGACCAGCAGGCCTTTGGCCTCGACACCAGCGATGTGGCCGTGGAACTGGTGCCGCTGACCATTCAGCCCCACCGCCGGCTCGATTTGCAGCGCGTGCCCTCCGAATCGGACCCCGTACCCACAGCGGCCGTGGCCGCCGAAGAACTGGCCTATAAAGTATAATCCCGGCGGTAAGCCAACCCGATTCTGCTGCTAACCGACACCTTTGTAACCGCGTGGGGTAGTCCGCACGCTTGCCTGCTTTCTATGAAAAGTTTCTTTTTTCTGCTGCTTGGGGCAGCAATTTTTTCTGCGCACGCCCAAACGCCCGCTCCAGCCCCAACGGCCGTGTCAGACTCGGTTGCGGCGGCCCCAGCCGGTCCCCTCACCTTCTACGGCGCCTTGGATGCCTATTACGGCTATGATTTTGGCAACGACGTTTCCAATTTGCGGCCTTCGTTTCTGTATTCCCACAACCGGCAAGACGAGTTTAGCGTGAACCAGGGCGTGCTAGGCGTGCGCTACAACAACGACCAGGTGCGCGGCGCACTGGCCCTGCAGGCCGGTTCCTACGTCGAGGCCAACTACGCGGCCGAAGGCTCCACCTTCCGGCACCTCTATGAGGCCTATGCGGGGTTTCGCCCCTTTAAACAAACCTGGCTTGACGTGGGCATCTTCACCTCCCACATCGGCTTTGAGTCCGCCATCAGCAAGGAAAACTGGACGCTGGCGCGCTCCATCATGGCCGAAAACTCGCCCTACTACGAAACCGGCGCCCGCTTCACCTATGAGCTGGACCCCAAGCTCACGCTCACGGCCTTTGTGCTAAACGGCTGGCAAAACATCCGTGAAACCAACCAGAAAAAAGCCCTGGGCACCCAAATTCAGTGGAAACCCAGCCCCAAGCTGCTCCTCAACAGCAGCACCTTCGTCGGCGATGAGCAGCCCGCCGATGCGCTCCGGCGCCGCCGTTATTTCCACAACTTTTACCTCACCTACGCCCTCACCGACCACCTGAGCGTGGCGGGCGTGTTCGACGTGGGCAAGCAGGAAACCGAGACGTCGGGCCGATACGATACCTGGCACACGGCCGCCGCCTTTGTGCGCTACCAATTGGCCAACAAGTGGGTAGCCGCCGCCCGCGCCGAGTACTACTTTGCCGAACGCGGCGTATTGGTCACCGGAAATATTTCGCCCCTTGCCGGCGCGCCTGATTTCCTGGCCGGTGGCGGCTCGCTCAATCTCGACTACGCGCCGACTACCAACGTGACGTTAAGGGTCGAGGGCCGTTATTTGAAAGGGAAAGCGCCTGTGTTTCAGCGCGCCGACAATCCGTCCGCCAACAGCTACGGCAACCTGACGTCGAGCCTGGCTTTCTCGTTTTAGGCCGCTCATCGAACAATGTTAACATTCTACGTATTAATATTGTAGCCCCATCGAGGCCTAAGTATTTATCCGGACTCGCGTTGTTATGTGTTGTTTGCCGTTATGCGTCTTATTGCTTTCCGACCCGAATACCAGCTTACCGTTGAACAAGAGAAGAACCGCTTATTCTACCAGAATTTTGGGCAGATGCAGCAGGCCACGGCCCTTCCCGACTACCTAGCCGATTGGACCGCCGCGCTGGCCGAAGTGCGCCCGGGGTTCAGCATTCTCAGCGACATGCAGGTCGTTAATCAATCAAACCAGGACTTGCTGGCCGATTTTCAGGCCGTGGAGCAGCTCATCGTGGAGCGCGGCGTCAACGTCGTGGCCGAAGTACACGTGCCCGGCCTGCCCACCCGCCGCTGCAGCGACGAAGTAACCACGGCCCAGGCCATGCCCGTGCGCCAGTTCCTGACCATGTGGGAAGCCGCGCAGTTCCTGGACGAAGTCGCCACTGAACCGGCACTTGCTGTGTCGCACGCCGCAAATTCGGTAGCTGAATAGCAGTTAACAGCCAACGATTTGGGCGCGTCGGTTGTTATGACCCGGGTCGTCGTTGGCGGCCCCGGCTGCGGACCGTACCTTTGCCAAACGGCTTGCTACGGCGTTCGGCCGCTTTTCACTCGGCGCCTCGTCAGGCACTAATTGCTATTATGCCCAATACCATTTCAACCGATATTTGCATCATTGGGGCCGGACCGGTCGGCCTGTTTGCGGTTTTTGAAGCCGGTTTGCTCAAGCTGCGTTGCCACGTGGTCGATGCCCTGCCCCAGCCCGGTGGCCAGCTCTCCGAAATTTATCCCAAGAAGCCGATTTACGACATTCCGGGTTTCCCCGAAATCCTGGCCGGCGACTTGGTCGACAATCTGATGAAGCAGATTGCGCCCTTCCATCCCACCTTCACGCTGGGCGAGCGGGTGGAGCGGTTTGCCAAGCTCGACGACGGCTCGTTCCAGCTCTACACCACCGACGGCACCGAAATCCACTGCAAGGCCGTGGCCATTGCCGGCGGTCTGGGCTCGTTTGAGCCGCGCAAGCCCGCCGTTGAAAACCTGGAGCAGTTTGAAGGCGGCAAAGGCGTGCACTACATGGTGCGCGACCCCGAGCACTTCCGCGACCAGAAAATCGTCATCGCCGGCGGCGGCGACTCCGCCCTGGACTGGACCAACTTCCTGGCCAACGTGGCCGCCGACGTGACCTTGGTGCACCGCGGCACCACCTTCCGCGGCGCCGCCGACTCGGCCGAGAAAGTACAAAAGCTGCACGAAGCCGGCAAAATCAAGCTCGTGCTGAGTTCCAACGTGACGCACCTGCACGGCAACGGCAAGCTGGCCCAGGTTACCATCACCGCCAACGACGGCACCGCCGACACCGTGCCGCTCGACCACTTCATTCCGTTGTTCGGCCTCACGCCCAAGCTCGGCCCCATCGGCGAGTGGGGTTTGGAAATCGAAAACGACGCTGTAAAAGTCAATACGCTTGACTACAGCACTTCGCTGCCCGGCGTGTTCGCCATCGGCGACATCAACACCTATCCCGGCAAGCTGAAGCTAATCCTTTGTGGCTTCCACGAGGCCGCGCTCATGTGCCAGGGCGCGTTCAAATACATTTACCCCGACAAGAAGTACACGCTCAAGTACACGACCGTGAACGGGGCACCCAGCCTGTAGCAACAGCGCAGAACGTCATGCTGAGCGAAGCCGAAGCGTCTCTACCGCAGCACTAATCACAGTTAGTTGCGCAGTAGAGCTGCTTCGGCTTCGCTCAGCATGACGTTCTTTTGTTCTACGAATTCACCGAACCTATGGAAGAAGATATCCGCATCTACGTCGAAGAAGCCCCCGGCCAACGCACCGAACTCATCGGCCCCACCGACATGGGCCTGAGCTTGATGGAACTGCTCAAAGCCAGCGGCTACGACATTATGGCCACCTGCGGGGGCATGGCGCTGTGCGCCACCTGCCACGTGGAAGTGCTGGCGGGCCCCGCCCTGCCCGAGCCCGGCGACGACGAACTCGACATGCTCGAAACCCTGCCCGTGGTGCACGAAGGCAGCCGCCTGAGCTGCCAGATTCGCCTCACGCCCCGCACCGACGGGTTGGTGGTGCGCCTGGCCGCTACCGGCGCTTAGCAGTTCCGGCCTCCAGATGACAAAACAGCCCCCGCCTGCTAGCAGACGGGGGCTGTTTTGTCATCTGGCGGGCCCAGCTTAGTTAGAAGGCTTGGCGGATACCTGGCCGGAAGCCGGGACCTTATCGGGAACCGGGGAGGTGGCAGTGTCTGCTGCGCTGGGGGCGAAGTTGAATATTTCCAGCACAATGCGCCAGCCATCCACGGCTTCGCGCCGCCAGATGCGCAGGTAGCTGCCGCTTTCCTGTGGGTGCTTCAGGCCCGCCGGGCGGCTGACGGTGCCCACTACATAGCCCAGGTCCCCAGACGCCGCCAGGTACCCCGTGCCCACGATGAAGCTGTAGTTCCCGTCCAGGTTTTTCATGTTCGCGGCGGCGGCGGCGCCTTGCATCATCGACAGGCCCGGCCGATAAAGACGAGCCTCCGTGCTGAGGTATTGCTGGTAAGTAGCGCCCGGCTTCAGCTGCTGGGCAAGGGCAAACTTTTTGTCGATGTCGATTACGATGTTAGGCGGGGCGGTGCTGGGAGTGGCGGCCGCGGCCAAAAGGCGCGGCTGCGGCACAGTGGCCGCCTTGGCCGGGGCCGCGCCAATGCGTTCGATGCCCATATCGACCACGAATTTCATTTTGCCGTCGGCCTGCTTACGCCACACGGTCACGTACTCGCCGGTGGCCTGGGGCTGGTCGTTGAGGGAAGAAGTCCAGGGCCCGGTTGTGTAGCCCATTTCGCCCGACTGCGCAGCATCGGCCAGCACGGGGTACCAAGCCAGCTGCGTACCGGGCTGGGCCGGGCGGGACTTCCACAGGTCCTGGGCTTTCACCCAGTTGCCCTTCTCAGTTATCAGGGCCGTGGGCGCGCTGTGGGCCAGAAACGCGGCTTTGGTACCGTCTTGGGCGGCCTGCGCGGCGAAAGCCGTTTCTGCGGCCACCACAGCATCCCGAGGTATTTGGGCGAAGGCGGCGAAAGGAACCGAAAGGGCCAACATTGCCCCGATAGCTAAAGAATTCTTCATAAGATACTACTATAATAGATTGCAAAGGCTAATATACACTTTCCGTGATAATTATAATTACAGTGCAATTTTCATTCGCCATTCCGTGCCGTTCTTGCGGGCTGATTGCTTCGAGCCGTTCGATTAGCCCCTCCCCCGTTTCTGTTCCTTCTTGTTTTTATGAAATTAGCCGACCTCATTGCCCGCGCCCGCCGCATTCGTTTAGTACTCACCGACTGCGACGGCGTGCTCACCGACGGCGGGGTGTACTACTCCGAACGGGGCGAGGAAATGAAGCGCTTCAGCATCCGCGATGGCATGGGGGTGGTGCGCCTGCGCGAGTTCGGCATCGCCACGGGCATTATGACGGGCGAGCTGTCGCCTTCGGTGCGCACCCGCGCCGCCAAGCTCCAGATTGAGGAACTCCATCTGGGTGTGAAAGACAAGCCGGCCTGCCTGCACAGCATTTTGGCCCGCACCGGGCTCCGGGCCGACGAAGTGGCGTTCATCGGCGACGACACCAACGACCTCGACATTCTGAGCATGGTTGGCTTGGCGGCCTGCCCGGGCGATGCCACTTCCTTTGCCCGCGCCGTGGCCGACTTCCATTGCCAAGTGCCCGGCGGCCACGGTTGCTTCCGCGAGCTGGCCGAATTCATCATTGCCGCGCAGCAATAAATACGGATGTGCTGCGCGGGTGCACAAAAATGCATGGCGACGGAAGCGCGGGGCAGCACCGCCCGTAAAACCCGGCTTTTACTTCGGGAGCAGCCCTTGGCTGGCGGCCAGCTTGATGAGGGCCGCCGTGTTGCGAGATTGGGTCTTTTCCATGATGTTCTGGCGGTGGGTTTCGATGGTGCGCTTGCTGGTGAAGAGTTTGCCCGCAATTTCGGCATTGGTCAGCCCGCTGGCCACTAAGCCCAACACTTCCATCTCGCGTTTGCTCAGGCCCAGAGCGGCCTGGGTGGCCGCACCCCCCGTCGGACCAGTGGCGTAGAGGCGGTTGAGCAGCGCCAGCCCAATGGCCGAGCACAGAAACGGCCGGCCCAGGGCCACGGTGCGCACGCCGTGCGCGTGCTCGGTGGGCAGGGAGCTTTTAAGCAGGTAGCCGTGGGCCCCCAAGTCGAACGCGCGGCGCACGTAATGCTCGTTGGTGAGCTCGCCGCGCACCAGCACGCGCAGTTGGACGTCCTGTTCCCGCAAGGCCGGCAGCAGCGCAAACACGTCGGGGCCGGGCAGGCTCAGGTCGAGCAGCACGAGAGTGGGCGCACAGCTGGCCGTTTGCGCCAGCAGGTCGGCACCGTTGCCGACGTTGCCGACCACTTCCATCCCCACCACTGCCTCAAACCACCCCCGAAGGGCCTCACGGGCGGAAAAATCGCCATCGGTAAGCAGCAAGCGAATCATAAACGAGTTGACGGGCAAAAGAAGCGCAGATACCCCGGTTGCCAAATAATAGCTGGCAGTCCGGTTTTATAGCAACCCGAAAGTACACGGCTCGGCAAGCATATCGGGGCTGTTTTGGGCAAAAGCCGTATTAATACGGGGAAAAGCGCAAGCATTGACTTTTCATATCGTATTAATACGTACCCGCCATTTTGGTCCCAAGAGTTAGCCCAACTTTGTCATCCGCAATTCGTTTTGACAACCCGGACCTAAACTTTTTTCTGGCCATGACCCGTATTCTGCTTGCTGATGACCACACAATTTTGCGCGATGGCATTCGCGCACTCCTTTCGGCGGATGCCGACTTAGATGTGGTGGGCGAAGCCAGCAACGGCGCCGAGGTACTCTCCATCCTGGAAACGACACCCGTTGACGTGGTGCTGATGGATGTGCAAATGCCCGTGCTCGACGGCTTTGCCACCGTGCCCGAAATCCGCAGCCGATTCCCGGAGGTGCGCGTGCTGGTGCTCACCATGCTCGACCACGAAAACTACGTAACCCGCATGTTCGAGGCCGGGGCCTCGGGCTATGTGCTCAAGAACGCGGCCATCAACGAAATCACCTACGCCATTCGCACGGTGGCGGCGGGCAACCCGTTCTTGTGCACCGAAATCGGCCTCAACATGCTGCACAAGGCCGTGGTGCAGTCGTCCACCATCGCTACTGACGATGGCGGCCACGCGGGCGCCGACCTCACGGCCCGCGAGCTGGAAGTGCTCAAGCTCATCGCCGAAGGCCTTACCAACGGCGAAATCTCCGACAAGCTCTTCACCAGCAAGCGCACCATCGAAACCCACCGCCAAAACATCATCGCCAAAACCCAGGCCAAGAACACCGCCGCCCTCATCAAGCTGGCCGTGGGCCGGGGCCTCATTTCGTAGGGCACCCCCCTCGTTTCGAGAAGCCCGCCTCAGCGCATCAGCTCGCCCACGGCGCCCACGCTCAGGGCCACAATGGCGGTGTTGAACCCGAATGAAATGAGAGAATGCAGCAGCGCCGTGCGGCGTTGCCGCTTGCCGGGAATGGTGATGTCGGCCGTTTGGGCGGCCATGCCGATGGTGAAGGCGAAGTAGGCAAAATCCAGGTAATCGGGCTCGGGGTCGTTGCCGGGAAACTCCAGCCCGCCGGTATCGCCGCCGTGGCGCTCGTCGTTGTCGTAATAAATGTGCGCGTAGTGCAACGTGAATACGGTGTGCACCAGCAACCACGACTCGAGTACGGCCACCACGCTGATGGCCACGTGCCGCGTGAGGGCCCCGCGCGACAGCGAATCGAGGGTGCCGAGCAACGCCACCACCGCCAGCAAACTGGCCAGCGCGGCCACCAGCACAAACACAAAAGCCACCACCCGGCTCAGGTCTTCGCAGTTGGCCACCTTGCGAATGGTAGCCGCATCGGCCGTGAACATGGCCGCCGCGATGAGGAGCAGCGTGCTGCCCGCGTACACGTCCCACGCCGCCACCCACCGGCTCACGGTGTCCTCGCCGGCCGGAGCCAAGCTCCAGGCCAGCACGCCCAGCGCCAGGCAAAGGAGCATGCGGTGCTTAGCCGATAGTTGGCCAACGTGGTGCGTGAAACGAAAAAGAGCGGAATGGGGGAACAACATGGGCGTAAGATACGCGACCGGCACGGGCCAAGGGCCGGGCCTTTTTCGGTTTTCGGTGGTTTCCTTTGTGGCTGAAGCTTCTGCTTATTTCGCCGCTCTTTTCTATGAACACCGCTCCCCTGTCCGGCCTCTACGCCCCGTCCCTTGCCCTCGTCACCGATTTGTATCAGCTCACGATGGCCTACGGCTACTGGCAGCAGGGCATGCAAGACCGGGAAGCCGTATTTCACCTGTACTTCCGCAAGGCGCCATTTCAGGGCGGCTACGCGGTGGCGGCGGGCCTGGCGCTGGCTGTGGATTGGGTTGAGAACCTGCATTTCTCGGACGATGACCTGACTTATTTGGGCAGCCTGCGCGGCAGCAAAGGGGCTGTGATGTTCCCGGCAGAGTTTCTGGAATACCTGCGCCAGCTGAAATTCACCTGCGACATCGACGCCGTGCCCGAAGGCACCGTGATGTTCGGCAACGAACCGCTGATTCGGGTGCGCGGGCCGCTGCTACAAGCCCAATTGCTGGAAACGGCGCTGCTGACCCTCGTCAATTTCCAAACCCTGATTGCCACCAAGGCCGCTCGTATCCGAGAAGCCGCCGGGCCCGGCGACCAGATTTTGGAGTTTGGCCTGCGCCGCGCGCAGGGCTTTGATGGCGGCATTGGGGCCAGCCGCGCAGCCTATCTGGGCGGGGCCGATGCCACCAGTAACGTGCTGGCCGGGCAGCGTTTCGGCATTCCGGTGCGCGGTACGCACGCTCACAGCTGGGTGCAGGCCTTTGGGGACGAAACGCAGGCGTTTTCGGCCTATGCGCAGGCTTTTCCCGACGACTCCGTGTTTTTGGTCGATACCTACGACACCATTGAGGGCGTGCGGCGGGCCATTCACGTGGCTCGCGAGATGCGCGCCAATGGCCACGAACTGGCTGGCATCCGGCTCGATTCGGGCGACTTGGCTTACCTCAGCCGCGAGGCCCGCGCCGTGCTGGACGAGGCCGGCTTCACCGAAACGCGCATCGTAGCCAGCAACGATTTGGAGGAAAACCTCATTACCAGCCTCAAGCAGCAAGGCGCCCGCATCGACACTTGGGGCGTAGGCACCCAGCTCGTAACGGCCTACAACCAAGCCGCGTTAGGCGGAGTGTACAAGCTGGCCGCCCTACGCAAAGCCGACGATTCCGGCTGGGATTTCACCATCAAGCTTTCGGAACAGGTAGCCAAAACCAGTATTCCCGGCATCCTGCAAGTGCGCCGCTACCTCAACGAGTACGGCAAACCCCGCGCCGACATGCTCTACAACACCGCCGAGCCCCTCCCCAACCAGCTTACCATCGTGGACCCCGCCGACTACACGCGCCGCCTCGCCATCAAGCCCGAAACCAAATTCAAGGAACTGCTGGAGCCTGTGTTCCGCCAAGGCAAGCGCGTGCTGGACCTACCCACCCTCACAGAAAGCCGGGCCCACGCCCAGCGCGAAGTGCACGGCCTGGACCCCAGCATCCGCCGCTTCCTCAACCCTCACACCTACCCCGTAGGCCTGGAGAAAACCCTCTGCGAATACCGCACGCAGCTTATTCTGGAGAAGCGGCCGGTGCGCGGGGCATAGCTAGCAAAACAGGGTTACCAATTACATCTGGATTTATCAATTGGTACTACCTGCTCTTACCACCCTAGCTCATGATACCTCAGTTTCGCCTTTGCTTTGTAGTAATCCTATTGCTATTAACTGGTTGCGACTATTACGATTCGCGTCTCAGTATAATCAATGAAAGTCGTTCGGCAATCTGCGTTGAGACTTACAAAGACACCATTCCTGAAGATTCCAATACCAATCAACCAGCATTCTACTTAAGCCATGAAATTTCGCCAGGCGATACATCAAGGCAAACGATACCAGGAAAAGAGGCTTGGGTAGTTGAAATAGCAACCAGTAAAAACAGACGACTGAACATGTTTGTGTATCAATCTGATACAGTAAGAAAGTATCGTAACATGGCAATACTAAAGAAAAAACGCTTGTTTCAACGAATCAGCTTAACCCAAGAACAACTAGAAAGAAATAATTGGCTTGTAAAAATCTCGAACGAATAGAACGTCATGCTGAGCTTGCCGAAGCATCTCTACTGCGCAACTAGCTGATTTTAGTTGCGCAGTAGAGATGCTTCGGCATGCTCAGCATGACGTTCTTAAATTTTACTCCCCAAGGCTACGCGTACCGCAACTCCCCTGCCCCCACGCGCAGCGTCACGCCAGCTTCGGCGGTGAGGTGGCCGGCCACTTGCGCCCGGTAGCCGTTGCTTTCCAGCGAAGCCACTACAGCTGCGGCAGAAGCTTCTTCCGTCACAATCAGCATGCCCGTGCCCATGTTCCAGTAGAGGTAGGCGGTTTCGGGGCTTAGGTCACCGATTTCGCAAAGGCGCTGCATGGCAGGCAGGGGCTCGAATAGGTTGTCGAGCACGGCGCCGAGGCCATTTTTGAGTACGCGCTGGAAGTTGTCGGCCACGCCGCCGCCGGTGATGTGAGCGGCGCCGTGCAGGGGCAAGCCAGCATCGAGCAGGGCCGCCACGCCGGGCGAGTAGATGAGCGAGGGCGCCAGCATGGCATCGCCCCAGGTAGGGTACTGGCCGGTGTCGAGCCCGTCGTAGGGCGCTTCGTGCCAGTTGTCGCCGAAGAGACGCTGCAGGGTTTTGCGGGCCAGCGAGTAGCCGTTGGAGCGGAACGAGGGCGACTGAATGGCCACCACCGCCATGCCGGCCTGGGCAGTGTGCCCGCTCAGGGGCCGCACCAGGCTGGGGTGCAGGCTGCCGATGGCCGTGGAGCACCAGTTGAAATTCATTTTGGCGCCGGGCCAGCCGCCGATGCGGTTGCCGAGCTCCGCGATTTCGCCGCCGGTGATGGCGAGTTGGGCGAAGTTGCAGGCATCGTGCAAGCCGCGCATCATCTGGTCCACCACGTCGTAGTCGAGGTGGTTCACGTCGATGATGTTGGACAGGTTGGTGGGCACGAAACCGGCCACGATGAGGTCGTCGGCGGTCATGGCCACGAGGTCGAAGCCCAGGGTGTCGTAGCGGCCCACGCGCTCGGCCACTTCAATCTTGGTCCCGATGCCGTCGGAGCTGATGCCGAGGCGGGCGTTGCCGAAGCGGATTTCGTTGGCAAAGCCCCCGTCGAGGTCCTGGGCGGCTTCGCCGGGTTTGCCGGCGCGGTTGGCGAAAGTTTTTTTGGCCCAGCCGTAGGCGTTGCGGGAAGCGGCGTTGCCTTCTTCGATGGAGTAGCCGGCGGGGTTTTCGGGGGAAGCAGACATGGTGAGGCGTTGGCGAGGAGAAAAGACCGTCATGCAGAGCGCCGCGAAGCATCTCGCGTGCAGTCAGTAAAATCAACCGGAATTAGTGGCGGCACGCGAGATGCTTCGCGGCGCTCTGCATGACGGTTGGGTACTTATGGAATCGAGTTAGTGCTCCGTCGGCTCGGGCGCTTTGGCGCTTACGGATAGGTTTTTCTTGCCTTTTTCGGGGCGGTGGCTGGCGCGCTCCTCCTGCACGTGGCGCAGGTAGTGGGTTACGTCGCCCGTCGGGTACTTGCCCGAGAAGCAGGCGAAACAGCTACCGCCGTGGCCTTTCTCGTCAGAAAACAGGTCCTGTAAGTCTTGTAAATCCTGGTAAATGACCTTATCGGCTTCGATGTAGCGGCAGATTTCATCCTCCGTATAGTTGGCCGCAATTAGCTCGGTGCTCATGGCCATGTCGATGCCGTAAATGCAGGGTGACACGATGGGCGGGGCACTGGAAATGAAGTAGACTTCCGTCGCGCCGGCGTCGCGCAGTAGCCGCACGATGCGGCGCGAGGTGGTGCCGCGCACGATGCTGTCGTCCACGACGGCAATTTTTTTGCCTTCCACAAACTCGCGGATGGGGTTCAGCTTTTTCTTCACCACGTCTTCGCGCCCGGCCTGGGTGGCCACAATGAAGGAGCGGCCCATGTGGTTGTTCTTTACCAACGCCCGACGATAAGGCACACCGATGGCCTCGGCCAGCCCGGAGGCCGAGAAGTAGCCGCTGCTGGGCACGTCAATCACCATATCGGGCTTGATGCCGGCATCGGCCACTTTGCGGGCCAGCACCTTGCCCAAACGCACCCGCTCGCGGGCCACCAGCCGGCCGTGGATAACGGAGTCTTCGCGGGCAAAATAGATTTGCTCGAAGGCGCAGAAATTCTTGGGCAGCTCATAGGGGTTCTTGTAGTGAACCTGGAAGTTGTTGTCGATAAAGATGGCCTGGCCGGGGCCGACGTTCTCAATAAACTCAAAGCCCAGAAAGTCGAAACAGGTGCTTTCCGAGGCGAAGGCGTACACCGGGCCAGCCGGTGTGTCGCGGCGGCCCAGCACCAGCGGCCGGATGGCCAGCGGGTCGGTGAAGGCCAGCAGTCCGTGCCCGGCAATCAGGGTAATGGTGGCATAAGCACCCTCTACCAGCTCCTGAGTGGTTTCCACCGCGTCGAAAATATCGACCACGGTAAGATGGTCGAGGTCTTTCACGCGCAGCTCCGAGGCGAAGGTGTACATGATGAGCTCGAGGTCGTTGGTGGTTTTGGGCAGCACGTGGTACTTCTCGTGCAGGCGCTTGGCCACGTCGCGGAAGTTGATGACGTTGCCGTTGTGCACCATCGCCAGGCCGAAGGGGTAACTGGTGGTGAAGGGCTGGGCCAGGTTCGAGTCGTTGGCGCCCTGCGTGGTGTAGCGCACGTGGCCGATGCCGCTGTGGCCCTTCAGCTTCTTCAGGTGCTTCTTCTTGAACACGTCGTTCACCAAGCCCTGGCCCTTGTGGAGGTGGAAGGCCAAACCATCGAACGTGGCGATGCCGGCCGCGTCCTGCCCCCGGTGTTGCAGGGCGGTGAGGCCCACCACCATATCGGCAACAACGTCATCGGGGCCATGAAAACCTACTATTCCACACATGGGATTGAGTATTTCGAGTTAAAAGCAACTATCAGGAACGTCATGCTGAGCGCAATCGAAGCATCTCTACCGCGGGGGTAAATAATGCTACCACAACGAAGCGGTAGAGATGCTTCAACTGCGCTCAGCATGACCGTTTTTGTTTATTAATGATTAAGTCAGCCAGAACCTGAGCGTACAAGTGGTGCTCCACGGCCAGGCCGCGGCGCTCAACTTCGGCCAGGGTATCAGCGCCGCGCAAATCCACCGTTTCTTGAGCCAGGATGGGCCCGGTGTCCAGACCTTCGTCAACCAAATGCACGGTGATTTTGGTTTCGGCCAGCTGGTTATCAAAGGCCCACTCGTAGGCGTGCAGGCCTTGGTGCTGGTGGGTGTCGGCGGGATGAATATTGAGAATGCGCCCCGCAAACGGCTGAATGAAGGCCGGCGACAAGATGCGCATGTACCCCGCCAGCACCACAAAATCGGGGTGATATTGCTGCAGCAGTTCGGCTGCTTCCGCATCAAACGCTTCCCGCTTGCGGCCCTGGCTGGGCAAGGAAGCTACCGGATAACCTTGGGCGACGGCAAGTTCTAATCCGGGCGCATCGGGTTTGTTGCTGAACACCACCACCACTTCGGCCAGGCCTTGCAGCACGCCGGTTTGGGTGGCTTGCACCAGCGACAGCATGTTGGAACCGCGGCCCGACAGCAAAATGGCCAGTCGGGCTTTGCGGGTCCCTTCACCAAGCGTTTCCACGCTGGCCCCTCCCAAATGTGGGAGAGCCTGACGATTCTGCTCAGCGGGAGAGGAACTGCTCATGGTTGAGTTAATAATTCAATTTACGGCGCTCGCCGCTAATACCGGCGCCGGGCGTTGGGCAATGTCAGGCCGGAAATAGGCGTCCTGGAACGTGACCTTGCCGCAGGCTTCGTAGGCGCGAGCGGTGGCGGCTTCCAGGTCATTGCCGTGGGCCGTGAGGACGAGCACGCGGCCGCCATTGGTCACAATTTGGCCGGCTTCGTCGCGCTTGGTAGCGCCATGATAAGCCCGAACGCCCGCAGGCAGATTGTCTAAGCCGCTGATGGGGAAGCCGGTGGGAAATTTCTGAGCCGGGTAGCCGCCAGAGGCCAGCACCACGCCCACGAATGCGCCGGGGCGCTGCCGTACGCCCTGCTGGGCCAGCGTGCCATTCAAGGTCGCCTCAATCAGGGTGAGCAGGCTGCTGTCTAGAGCGGGCAACAATACTTCCGCTTCGGGGTCGCCGAGGCGCACGTTGTACTCCAGCAGCTTGGGGCCGCTGGGCGTGAGCATGATGCCGAAATACAGAAAACCGTGGAACGCGAACTGCTCGTTTTGCAGGCCACGCAGGGTGGGGTCCACGATGTCGCGGCGGATGGCGGCCAGCACGTTGTCGTTGGCGAAGGGCACGGGGCAGTAGGCCCCCATGCCGCCGGTGTTGGGGCCCTGGTCGCCGGCCAGCAGCTGCTTGTGGTCCTGCGAAGTGGCCAGCATCTTGATTTCGCGGCCATCGGTGAGGCCGATAATGCTGATTTCAGGACCGGTCAATTTCTCTTCTAGCAGGAAGGAAAACCAGCCCGAATAGTTCGTCTGCAAGTCATCCAAAGCAGCTTCCGCTTCTTCCGGCGACGAGCAAACGTACACGCCCTTGCCAGCGGCCAAACCGTCGTATTTCACCACCACGTGCCCGCCCAGCTCAGCGGCCTTGGCACGAGCGGCGGCAATATTATCGCTCCGAAATGACCAGGCTTTCGCCGTTGCCACGCCGTGGCGGCGCATAAATTCCTTGCTCCACACCTTGGAGCTTTCCAGCCGCGCCGCCGAGCGAGTCGGGCCGAACACCTTGATATCGGAACCGGCAAAAAAGTCGGTAATGCCGGCCGCCAGCGGTGCTTCGGGGCCCACCACAATCAGCTTGGCATTGTGCGCTTGCGCAAAGGCTTTCACAGCCTCAAAATCCAGCGGATTGACCTCGGGGTAACTGTTGGGGATGCCGGCGTTGCCGGGCAGCACGTGCACCATGGCCCCGTCGCGGGTCAGCTTTTCGGCCAGGGCGTGCTCGCGCGCGCCGGAACCGAGGAGCAATACGTTTTGGGAGTTGGTCAAAATTGGGAAGCCCGTAGCGGCTTAACTAATGTCTTGGATGGAAATAATTTGGCCGTTGGCAAAGCGAAACACGGACTTGCCTTGCAGGCGCAAGGTGTCGCCGGGCTTCAACCCGTTCGGGAATTCAATGGCCGCTACGCCGGTGTAGTCAATGACAACTTCCACCTGCTCGTTGCTCGCCTGCCAATCGGTGACGCGCTGTTCCCGCTGGGAGAAATAGGGCAAAGCCTGCTCGGCCTGCTGACGAAAACTCTCCTTCCCGTTGGTGGTCAGGTTCGCGGAGCCATCCACAATGTTCTGGAACACCACCTCGTCGTGCAGCGACGCGAGCATGCCGGCTACATCGAAGCGGTTGTACGCTTCGATGTATGCTTCGACTAGATTCTTTTGCTCCGTGGAATTCATCAGATGCGTGGTTGCTTAGAGTACCCGGAACTCCTCGTCAGCCGCTTTCAGCTTGGCTTTGGTGGCGAGAATATCCTTGCTTAGCCGCTCGCGCAGGCGGGGGATATTCAGGGCGCGCAGGGCGGCTTGGGCGGCGTTGTCGGGACGCACCACGGTGAGGTTGGGCGTGCCGCTGGGCATGATGACCGACGAGTTCAGGTTCATGGCCAGCTCGGCGTAGTCCTTGTAGGGCGGGCACGAAATCACGGGCACGTTCACGTTGGCCGCCAGGGCGCCGCCGAGGCCGTTGCTTAAGCCTGCCACGGCGATGATGACGCCGGGCTCCAGGCTGTTGTTCCAGATGTCGGCCATGCCGGCAATGGCTTCGCCGTTTTTGTGGGCCGAGGTCACACGCAGCTGGGTGAAGACGTCGTAGCCTTCGAACTGCTGGCGGATTTTCTCGCAGTGCTCCTTGTCGGCGGGCGAACCCATCACAATGTTCACCCAAGCATCCTTCACCAAGCCAGCCTGCACGAGGTTGGCTAGCAAGCGGGCGCGGGCGTCGTGGCGGCCGGACCCGGGGGCATCAGCCGCGGCGGTTTCGGCGGTGGGCAAGGCCTCGCCGGTGATGCGCTCGTAGATGTCGAGGTAGCGGCGGCTGGCTTCCGTGGCCACTTCCGGGGTGAGGGCGCGGGGATACTCGCCGTCTTTTTTGTTGGCGATGAGCCACTGGCGGACGTACTCCTTGTCCATCTGCTCCACCGTCTCGGGGTTCTTGGCGTAGTCCTCGGCGCTCCAGAAACGCGACGAGTCCGGCGTATGCATCTCGTCGATGAGAATAAGCTGGCCGTTCAGCAAGCCAAACTCATACTTGGTATCAACCAGGATGATGCCCTTTTCTGCCAGCAGGCGCGAACCAACCGCAAACAACATCTGGGACTTCACAGCCATTTGGTCGTACAGTTCCTTGGTCACCCAACCTTCGCTCACCAGGTTTTCGGGGGTGATTTCGCGGTCCGACTCCTCCTTGGTGGTAGGCGTTACGATGGGCTCGGGGAATTGCTGGTGCTTGGTCAGGCCATCGGGCACCGTCACGCCCGAGAAGGTGCGCTGGCCTTTTTGGTAGCCGCGCAGCATCGAGCCGGTGATGTAGTTGCGCACAATCATCTCCACCTTGATGGGCTGCGCCTCTTTCACCAACATGGCGTTGGCATCCACGAGCTTGATGACGTGGTTTGGGATGATGTGGGCCGTCTTTTCGAACCAGAAGTTGGCCAGGCCGTTCAGCACGGCACCTTTGTGCGGGATGGCCGTTTCGAGCACCGAATCGAACGCCGAAAGGCGGTCCGTTACGATGATGAGGCGGTCGCCGCTGGGCGCGCGCAGGCTGTCGCGCACTTTGCCGCGGTGCAGCAATGGGAGTTGGGGAGAAGCGAAGTGGGTGAGGGTGTTCATTTAGCTACGTTTCTGTGAAGGCTGGTTCTGTTTGAGAAAGAAGATTAATTCTGAGTGGCTAATTCTGCGGTAGAAGTTGCGGCAGCACGCGAGTGAGCAATGTGCTCCACGATGTTCTTGAAAATCCGAAGCCCCTCCCCTTCCTCGCTGGCTTGCGGGTTTTGACGGCGGCGGCGGGCCCAGTCCGGGTGGTTGTAGGCCGACAAAAACGCCTCGGGGTGCGGCATGAGGCCAAATACCTGGCCCGTGGGGTCGGTGAGGCCGGCGCAGTTCAGGGCCGCGCCGTTGGGGTTGAAGGGGTAAATGTCGGTGCCGTCGCCGCTGGCGTCGAGGTAGCTCAGGCAGTTGAGGCCGCCGGCTTCGATGCGCTGCTGGATGGCGGCATCCGGAATCACGAGGCGGCCTTCGCCGTGGCGCACGGGCACTTCCAGCGTGTCGATGCCTTTAAGGAAGGGCGTGTTGGCCTTGGGGTTCACGCGGAGCGTCACCCACCGGTCTTCGTAGCGGCCGCTGGCGTTGTGGGTCAGGGTTACTTCGGGCGTCACCTCGCCGCTGAGGTTGGGCAGCAAACCCAGCTTCACCAGCACCTGGAAGCCGTTGCAGATGCCGAGCACAAACTTGCCCTCGGCGATGAATTGCTTGATGTCGTCGAGCAGCGTGCGGCCACCGGGGCCGGTCTGGCGGTAGCGTAGCTTGTTGGCCAGCACCACGCCCGAGCCCAAATCATCGCCAAAGGAAAAGCCGCCGGGGAAGTTCAGCGTGTCGAAATCGTGGATGCTCACCTGTCCGTGCAGCACCTGGTTGAGGTGCACAATGGTGGGCTCGGCGCCGGCCATGCGGTAAGCGGCCGCGAATTCTTCTTCGCAGTTGATACCAAAGCCCGTCAGAATCAGCGCGCGCACCGTGCCAGCCGGGGCCGACACCTGCGTTTGTACCTCTGATTGAACTTTATGTGCTGCCTGCGTGGCGTCTTGTACCATTTCAAAAGTCTTTTGGGCCAATGGAATTGAGTCTTGTGCTTTTACAGCGAATTGGAATGGCTAAGGTTTTCCTTCGATACCACGCCAAGCAGCTTATTTACAGGACCGTTGGTCCACAGACTCCGCAGTACATCCGTATCGGCCGAAATCACCTCGTGGCCGCCGTGGCGCACCACCAAGCGCACGTCCTTCGTCACGATGCCGAGGCGCGTGGCGCGGCCGCCAAGCAGCTGCTCAAAAGCCACCACATCCTCCGGCGCCACCGTAGCCAGGAAGCGTGAGTGCGACTCTGAAAACAACTGCGCCGGCAGCGCTAGGCCCGTTTCGCGCAAGTCGATGCTGGCGCCGCAGTTGTAGCCGAAAGTGCATTCGGCCAGCGCCACGGCCAAGCCGCCGTCGCTCAGGTCGTGGCAGGATTGGATGAGGTTATGGTCGTTGGCTTGGCCCACGATGGTGTACAGCGCCTTGGCCTTTTCAAAATCAACCTTGGGCACATTGGCCCCGAGCTGGCCGTGTAGGGCGTAGTATTCGGAGCCGCCCAGCTCATCGTGGGTTTCGCCGAGGAGGTACACCACGTCGTCGGCCTGCTTGAAATCGGAGGTAATGGAGCGGCGCACGTCTTCCATTTTGGCCGTCATCGAGTAGAGCACGGTGGGCGGCACCGAAATCTTCACGCCGTCGGCCTTGAAGTCGTTTTTCATCGAATCCTTGCCACTGGTGAGCGGGATGCAGTAGGCCGCCGTGGCGTCGCGCAGGGCCTCACACATGCGCACCAGCTTGGCTAATTTCTGCTTGCCATCGGGGTTCGTGGCGGGGTCGTACACCGAATCGGGCACGCAGAAGTTGTCGTTCACCGACCAGAAAATGCCGTCGCCGGGCGTCAGGTTCGGGAGCTTCCCTCCCACTGCAATAATCTGCCGCACCGCTTCGTCGAACGCGCCGGCCGACATGTGGTAAGCATCCAAATCACCGTAGCGCGGCAGGATGCCGTTGCTCACGGCCACCCCTTCCCAGCTCTCGAAATTGAAGCGCACCACGGCCGCGTCCTGCGGCGCTTGGCCCGTCGCGCCCATCAGCGGCTTCACAATCGTGCGGCCCTTTACCTCATGGTCGTACTGCCGAATAATCGACTCGCGCGAGCAGATATTGAGCGAACCCAGCAGCTGACCCAAGGTGGCGGTGTAGTCCGTAGCGGCGGGAATCTCCGGCTCAGCCGCGGCCGGCTTGGTCCACTCCGCTTCCAGGATTTTGCGCGGCACGCCCTCATGCAGAAAATGCATGTTCAGCCGCGCTACCGGCGCACCATCAAAGCGCACGTCCAGGAAACCATCCGACGTGAAGTGGCCAATATCGGTCAGTTCCACTTCCATTTCCTGGCCCAGCGCCAGCAGCTCGGCCATCTTGCCGGGCTCCACCACCAGCGTAAACCGCTCCTGCGATTCGCTCACGAAAATCTCCCAGGGCCGCAGACCGGGGTACTTCAGCGGCACGCGCTCCAGCTCCACCACCGCACCGCCCGATATGCCCGCCAGCTCACCCACGGAGGACGACAAGCCGCCCGCGCCGTTGTCGGTGCTGCACTTCAGCAGGCCGCGACGCGAGGCCAGCATCAGGAAATCCATCGCCAGCTTTTGGGTGATGGGCGAGCCGATTTGCACGGCCGTGGCGGGCGCGGTTTCATCCAGTTCAATGGAAGAAAAGGTGGCCCCGTGGATGCCGTCTTTGCCCACCCGGCCGCCGGCCATGATGATGCGGTCGCCGGCGTCGATGATTTTTTCCCAGGAGTCTTTGCCTGCGAATTGCATGGGCATTACCGCGCCGGTGCCGCAGTATACCAGCGGCTTGCCGGCGTACCGGTCATCGAATACAATGGCGCCGTTCACCGTCGGCACGCCCGACTTGTTGCCGCCGTCCTCAATGCCCTTGCGCACGCCTTCCAGAATGCGGCGCGGGTGCAACTGACCGGTTAGCAGCGGCCCGTCATACTCCGGGTTGCCGAAGCACAGCACGTTGGTGTTGAACAGCAACTGTGCGCCGCCAATACCAGTAGCCAGCGGGTCGCGGTTGTTACCCAAAATGCCGGTAATTGCCCCGCCGTAAGGGTCAATGGCCGAGGGCGAATTGTGCGTTTCCACCTTCCACACGAACAGCGAGTCGGGGTTGATGCGCACCGCGCCGGCGTTGTCGGAAAACACCTTTATGAGCCAGTCGTTGCCGTTGGCCCGCAGCTGGCGGTCAACCTCGGAAGTGGCGTCTTTGATGTAGGTTTTAAAGAGCGAATCAACCTGCTTCTCCTCGCCCGTTTCCAGGTCTTTGTAGTTGATTAGAGCTGAAAACTCCTTGTGCTTGCAATGCTCCGACCACGTCTGAGCGATGATTTCCAGCTCGCAATCTGTGGGGTCAGCCGGTAAGCCTGCGGCCTTCCGCTCCGCCTGCGTTTCAGCCGCGGCGAAGTAGTCGCGCACGGCCCGCATTTCCTCCAGATTCAGCGCGTAGATATTTTCCTTCGACAGTTGCACCAATTCGGCATCGCTGCGGCCAGTCAGCTTGACAATTTCGGTGATGGCTTCGGCCCCACCGCCGGGGCGCGGCGTGTAGTCGCGGATGCCATCGGCCACGCGGCCCACTTCCAGCCAGTTGATGAGTTTGTTGCCGAGTAGCTCTTCCGCGATGCGGCGCAGGTCGTCGGCGGGCAGGTCGTTTTCGAGCAGGTAAAGGCGCTTGCTGAAGATGTGCTGGGTGTGGGTGTCCAGCGGCTCGTTCAGGATATCGGCGAGGGCGTTTTGGGCGGAGGTACCTTCGTCGTCGGTCACGCCGGGGCGGCGGGCGACGAGGATATAGGTGGCGAAGCCTTCAGCGGCGGTCAACCCATTCAAGCGCACGTCGTGCAGCACCGGGTCGGCGAGGCAGCGGGTGGCGAAGTTATTCAGCTGGGTTTCGGTGAGTGGGTAGCGCACCGTGTAGAGGGCGGCGCTGCGCACGCGGCCGGTGGCCAGGCCCAAGTGGCGGGCGGCGGCTTCGGCCACGCGCTGGCCGTCGCCGTCGTGCTGGCCGGGTTTCAGCGTGAGCTGGATGGTGTGGGTATCGGTCATTAATGATATCGAAACGTCGTGCTGAGCTTGCCGAAGCATCTCTATTGCACAACTAATTATTTACTATCACAACGAAGCGGGAGAGATGCTTCGGCAAGCTCAGCATGACGCTCAGACTACGGCTGAACGCTGCTTCAAAACGCTTTTTCCGGCCGACTGCCAGGCTTTACCACCGGTTCGCCTGCGGCACAGAGCGGGCAGGTTTCCGGGGTAAAGGTCGCTGCTGCGACCGAAAGCAGCGCGAAATGCGGAAAATCCAGCCCGCCTTTTCCGCCCGTCCGGTCAATTAATGATGCCACGGCCAGCACTTCGGCGCCCATAGCGCGCAGCACTTTAGCGACTTCCAACGTGCTTTTGCCGGTCGTTACCACGTCTTCGGCAATGATGATTTTATCGCCCGGCTCGATGGTGAAACCGCGCCGCAAAGTCATTTGTCCGTCGGCGTCGCGCTCCGTGAAAATGCCGGGCACGCCCAACTGCCGGGCCAGTTCGTAGGCAATTACCACGCCGCCCATCGCTGGGCCGACGACCACATCGGCTTGCAGCCCCGCTGCCCGAATTTGAGCCGCCAGCGCCGCCGCGGCCGGCGCCGCCAAATCGGGCCGGCGCAGGAAGCGCGCGCACTGCACATACGTATCGGAGTGCAGCCCCGACGACAGCCGGAAGTGCCCGCGCAACAAGGCGTATTCCTGCCGCAGCTGCTGTTCTAGCAGGCCGGAATCAAGCGCGGTGGAAGAAGTAGTATCGGGAGATGAAGTCATCGATTGCAGAAAATTTCTATGCAAAAAGCCGCAGTAAATGCGGCTTTTTAAGTTAGGCGTGAGCAGGGTTTTTTACGGTCCGGAATTGGTTGATTTGCTCCATTAATTCGCGAGCGGCGGCACCGGCATCGGCTGCCTGCCAGATGCCCCGCGAGGAGTTTATCAGCAGGCCGCTGCCATCGGCCCGTAAGCCTGCCCGCAACGTGGAGGACAAGTCGCCGCCTTGCGCGCCGATGCCCGGCACCAAGAACCACTGTTCCGGGCACGAGGCGCGGAGTTTGGCCACCGTTTCGGGCTCCGAAGCGCCCACGACCAGACCAACGGTTGACTCGGTCAGCTCCTCATCCATGAGCTTGGCCAGGCGGGCGGCCCAGTCGCTGATGGAGCCGCCACGGGTCATGGCCGCATCCTGGAGGCCGTGAATGGGCTTGTTGGACGTTTTGGCCAGCGAGAAAACCACCTTGCCGGGCCGCGCGAAGGGCCGGATGGTGTCGTCGCCCATGTAGGGGTTCACGGTCACGCCATCGGCGCCCACAATGTCGTAGGCGAAGCGGGCGTACTGCTCGGCGGTGTTGGCGATGTCGCCGAATTTGCCATCCAAAATCACGGGGATGTCGGCCGGAATGCTTTGCACTGTTTGTTGGAGCAGGGCCACTCCGTTTTCACGACTCAGAAAGAACGCCAGATTGGGTTTGAAAGCAGCGGCATACGCGGCGGTTTCGGCTACTACTTCGCGCAGCCGCCGGGCCACCGTGGCATCGTCGCCCGTGGGGTCCAGGCCCACGCACAGCAGAGAATTGGCAGTTTGAACGCGGTTGAGGAGCTTTTGCATCGGAAGGTGGTGGGAATTGGGGATGAAAAAGAAGAACGAGTCCGATTAGCGAGTTACCGAGTTGGTATGAGCGACTTCGGACGCCAACCGCGCCGAGAGGCCCGGCGACAGCCATTCGCCGCTGGCCACCTGCACGGCCTGGGCGCCCACCCGCAGGTAGTCTTCCACGTCGCGCAGTGTAAAGATGCCGCCCGTTCCGAAAATGGGAAGCTGCAATTTTTCGTCGTTGGCCAGCTCCCACACGCAGCGCAGAGCCAGCGGCCGCAACGCCTCGCCGGAGAGGCCGCCCACCAGCGGTGCATCGTTGGGGTTGGCCGGCAGGTGCAGCACTTTCAAGGTATTGGTGGCGGCCAGGGCCGTTGCACCGCCTTCCTGCGCGCCCAAGGCCAGGCCCCGAATGTGGTCGGGCCACGGCGGCAGCTTCACAATAACGGCCGCGTCGTCGCGCAATTCGTTGCGCACGGCTTCGGTGGCTTCCCGCACGTAGCGGGCCGTTACCTCGGCCCCCGCGCCGCCGTGCGGCACCGTGATGTACACTTCCACGCCGGCCAGCTGGTTGCCGGCCTCGCGCTGCAGGTAGCGCGCAATCTTGCGAAAACCGGGCACGCCCGGCGCGGTGATGCTCACGAATACCGGCACGCCGAAACGGCGCAGACGCGGCAGGTGCTCCTGAACCAGCAACTCGGCCCCTTCGGTGCGGAGGTCGGTGCGGTTGAGCAGAGTTTGGTCGGCCACTTGCAGGATGCCTTCGTCGCCGGGCAGGCCGGCGCGGGGCTCCATGGTCACGGTTTTGGTAAAAATCGCGCCCAACTGCTCGTAGCCGGGGCCGTCCAGCTCCCAGGGAGCGGTGGCCAGGCAAACGGAATTTTGTAACGTAATGGCGCCGAGTTTCATAGCTTTTTCTTCAGTGACAAAAACGAATTATCACCCGCACCAAACCGGAGTCGGGTGCGGGTGATGTTCGGCTGGCGAACCAGCGTTTGATTCTCTTAAATTACGTTGCCGCAGTTAATCAGGAAGGGCACGCACCCGCGGATGTCGGGCTGTCCGAGGATGAACTGGGCTTCTTTTGTGGGTGCTAAAAGAGTGGAGACTAGCTAAGGCAACTGAACAGATTGGACATAAAAAAACCGTTTCGAATCACGAAACGGCAGCGGGGCAACAACCAGAAAAAACGAACTGAAAATCGGCAAAACCGGCAAGGGCCAAGACCTTCCGGTCTCGCTGCGGGGCACTGTTGAGCGTCCCGCACTTCATCAATTGGTGATTGGGTTGAAGCACGATGCAAAATTACGGAATCATTTCGCCGGGCAAATTCCAGGTAATGTTAAGTTTTTATTGAGCCTTTTTTTCAACTTTATTTTCGTGCTCCATTTTGTGCGAATCGAAGGAGATAGCCGAGATTTTCAGTCGGTATAATGCTGTAAATCTTTTTCTAACAAAATTTTGCGCTTGCACTGCATTTGCGGAAAGCCGTAACTTTGACTCTTTATACCGAGATAAAAGCACCGCTTGCTTCCGGACACAAAAAAGCCCGTGGTACTCGCCTGAGTACCACGGGCTTTTTTGTGGATTTGCAGCGTTAGTTGGTCGGGCCGCTGTCGACGCGCGACTCGATGGTGGCTTGCACCGTGCTGTTCACAGCCGAGAGGATGTTGTAGCCCGTGGCCGACTCGATGGCGTCTACCGAGGTGCGGTAGCTGCCCCAGGTGGTGGCCAGGGTTTGGTTATTGGGGGTGTTGATGGCGATGACGCGGGTGGCGGTGGTCACCCGGCTGGCGTCGGAAGAGCCTTCGGGCAACACCACCACCACTTTCCAGCAGTTGCTGGGCACCGTGATTTTGCCGCCGGCAATGGTGGTGGCGTAGCCGTTCACACCCGTACCGCCGCTGCCGTAGCTGCCGCAGATGATGTAGAGTTCGTTGCCTTGGTCAACCAGGGTGCGGCAGTACGTCTCCAAACCGGCCCAGGTGCGTTGGTTATTATTGGCCGATTGTGGCATCATGTTCGTCATAAGGAAGGTGGCCGAGTTGTCGGCTACGGAGCCGGTGCGGTCGGCGCTGGGGCAGTTGTGGCCACGGTCGAAGCCCGAGCCGGTGTAGCTGCTGCTCGTGGCCCGGAACCAGCCCGTGGGCAGGGTGGCATCGCCGGCAAAATTGTCTTGGCGGGGCGTGCTGCCCAACCAAGCGCTGCTCAGGTGCCAGCTCACCCAGTTGGCCTTGCCCTTGTCGCGGTGATAAGAAGCAGCGTACTGCGTTTTGGAAAGGAGGTAGTTGGTGTAGTTGGTAGCGACGGTGGTGGCGCCGCTGGGGTTACCCATGGCGAGGTGACTGTCGCGGGTGGAATCTTGGGTCACTACGACGGCGGTTGGCGGGGCAGGCATCAGCGCTTCCTTTGAACATGCGGTGGCCAAAGCCGCAAGCAGCGCGATGCTGCTCATTCGGATAAAAGAAATTTTCATAGAATGACTGGAAATGGGAATGGGTGAACAGCAACCGCAAAATTCCTGCGCAGGCATTGCTTGGCCGCTGCGCAAATATTACGATAAGGTCAACAGTAGCTCCCCATCTCCCCCAACCAGGCTCCGCATGTTTTTGTCATATTTCAACAACCAAAGCATCGCACATATTTAGTCTAAACATCAACATATTAAACAATTATACACAACAGCGTCTTCTATATTAAATATTAGTATAGGAGTGAGTTAGTGCCCAAATTTTACACGTTTTACCCGTGTTCAATGGATAATTTCGGTAGTTCCTCCCTCTTGTCACCTCAAATTCTGCACTCTGTATAAACCCTGTTTTTGAGGTGCTTCCGAACGCCCCAGCCCGTAAAGAAGAGAACACACCTAGCGCGACGCAAAAAGCCCCGCTGGCAATGCCAGCGGGGCTTTTTTATGCAGAAGAACAGGTATTGGTTAGCGGGCGCCCACTACCAGGCGCTGGGTAGCCACGCGCTGCCCGGCGGCATCGAGCAGCACCACGTGGTACAGGCCGGGGGCCAGGGCGGGCAATGCCAGCCGGGCGGCGGCTTCGGTCACCGGCTGTTGGCTGACCAGCTGGCCCAATTGTGAATATGTCTGCACGGTACCACCGGTGGCCGGCAGGTCGGTGCATTGTACCATTACGGCTTTCGCATCGGTGGCCGGATTGGGATACACCGAGAGTTGCGGCGCGGCGGCGCGGAGTTTCCCCATGGCCACCGATACCACCGGCGAATACGCCTGCTGGCCGTCGACATCAACTTGCCGCAAGCGGTAATACAGCATGGCCACGCCCTGCGCGCCGGCCTCCGTGTCGCGCAGCTTGTAGGTTTGGTTGCGGCTGCTGTTGCCCGCCGATTGCACTTGGCCAATGGCCTGGAAGGCGGCATCGCGGCCCGTGGACCGCTCCACCACGAAGTGGCTGCTGTTTTTTTCCGAAGCGGTGGCCCAGTTGAGGTCGGTGCCGCCATTGGCCCAGCGGCCGGTGAAGGCGGTGAGCTCTACGGGCAGCGGCCCCACAATCATGGGAAGGCCGCCGGCCCGGTCATCGGCAAAGGCGTAGGCAACGGTGATGTTTTGGAGAACCGTAGCCAAGCCGCCCACGGTGATGGACACGGCCGAAAAGTCCTGGGTGGTGAGGAAAGAAAGCTCCTGGCGGCCATCGGGCAGCAGCGTTACCGAAAGCAAAGAGCTACCCGAAGCGCTTTCCAGCACTTGGTTGCCGGAATACGTGGTGATGGTGATGCGCTCAAGCACCGACAAGTCGAGCAGGTTGATGCCGGCGTCGAGTACCACACCGGCCCGATTACCGGCCTCTCCCGTGTTGGTACCGTCGGCGTTGAGGTCGAGTTTTAGCTCCACCACGTTGGCCACGCCAACCCCCACATTGATTACCGCATTGGTAGCAGGGTCGTTGTCGGCAGCGCCTTCGGGGTTCGAAACGCTACAGCCGAGGCAAACTCCTAGTCCTAAAACTCCTCCTGATTGCGTTACGGTAGCGTGCTCTTCGGCCTCATCGGAGTCAAAATCTGACAATACTTCGGTTTCGGCCTCAAACGCTTTGGGCTCCACGCCAAAGCCGTAATAGATTTCCAGGTCGTCCAGGACCGTGAGGAGGCCCACGCGCTCAATTTTCACTTCGTCAAAGGCCAGGGTCGAGGGAAAGCTGACCTGGGTTTTGCCATCGGGCAACAAGCGCAGCTCCAGCACGCCAATGCCCGTCTGCGATTCCTGCTTCACGCCGTTGAGGTAAGTGGTAACGCGCAAGCCCGACAATACACTTGCGTCAAGCAGGCCGTCGCTGCCGCTGCCAATCACAAAGCCGGCATAGTAGCCCGCCGGGGCGGGCTGAGAACCCTCCAAGGCCACGGTGAGAGCAGAAGGACAGCTCACCGTCGCCAGATTGTTGAAGGTGGCATAATTGCTCAGGTCCTTATCCACCGCATGCTCGGGGTCCTCGATTCCATTAAAGCCGCATACACTCACAATGCCTACGCCCCCGGTGCCCGCCCCGTAATAAGGCGCCAGGTCCGCGGCGCTCTGGCCGGCGAACTGCGATATCAGGCCGAGGGCCGGCTGCTGCACCAACGAGGGCACGGCGTAGGCGTAGTAAATCTTCAGCTTGTAGGAAACCGCCGCAATGCCGCTTACTTCAATGTCGATGCGGTCGAAAGCTTGCTCCGCAACAAATTCCAGCTGAGTGGGCCGGTCAACGTCGAGCAACAAGGCCCGAATCACGGCGGCGGATACCGGCACCGTCTGCTTCAATGTACCGGCTTTGTAGGTGCGAAGCGTGATTGCGCTGACGCCGAACAGGTTGACCAAATTCAAATCAGTGGGAAAGTTGCCCACCAATACGCCGGCCCGGTCACCGGCTTGTCCGCCCGCAGTGTTGGCGTTCAAACTCAGCTGCAGCTTCATGGTGCTTACAACTTCTATATCGTTATGGATGGTTGCGAAGTTGGTCAGGTTCGCATCAGCGGCCCGCTCAGGATGCTGAATACCCGCTTCTGCCGTGAGGATGTTGAGGAAATTATACTTCGGCCGGTAGGTATCGGCGGTGTAGTAGCGGTTGTCGTTGGAGTAGATGGCGTCTCCGTTGGCGGCAGTAGCGGCCAAGGCACCCGATAAAATAAACAGTACGGTCATCAACCAAAGCCGGAGCTGAATAGGCGAGATGCGGAGATGAGTAAAAATGGACATGGCAAAAAATAAAATTGAGCGTTTGGCACAGCGCCACGCTCACCCTTGCAATTCCGCAGCCACACAGCCTTTTTTTCCTTCTTCTGTTAGTAATCAACCAAATACAATTTCAAGAATAACGCCGAGTGTTCCCATTATGGGATTTTATTCCTAAATCGAGAATATTATATGTAAAAAGGCATAAATCCGCCTTCCTTCTACTGTCGTATGTACCCTATTTGTCAATGCTTTTAAATAAAATACATTATTTGAAGCCTATTTTTGCAATATGATATTTCCAATAGAAATAGACACGAATTATAAATAGATTATATAACCTTATTCCTCTTTTATATGTCTGCTATATAATTGAGCAGGCGCGGTACTTGAGTTCTTCGATTATGACAGCCATTCTACCGTTTAAGATTTTCGTTGTCGAGGACAACCAGTGGTACGGCGAGTTGCTGGCCCACCGCCTGGGCCAGAACCCCAACCACAGCGTGCACCGGTTTTTGACTGCCCGCGCCTGCCTCGAACAACTGGGCGAACTCCCCGATTTGATTACGCTGGACTATTCCCTGCCCGATGCCAAGGGCGAACAAGTGTTGCGCCAGATTCGGGAGCGGCTGCCCGGCACGGAGGTCATCGTCATTTCGGGCCAGGAAGACGTGAGCACGGCCGTGAGCATGCTCCGCCAAGGGGCCTACGACTACCTGGTGAAGGACGAGAACACCCTTGACCGCCTCTGGAACATTGTGGGCAAAGTGGAGCAGCAGGTGAGCTTGCGCCGCGAAAACACCCAGCTGCGGCAGCAAATTGGGGCCCGGTTTGGGCCGGGGCAGGCCATTTTGGGCGAGCACCCCACGGTGCAGTTGGTGCACACGCTCATTGCCAAAGCGGCCCGCACCACCATCACCGTGAGCGTAAGCGGCGAAACCGGCACGGGCAAGGAGCTGGTGGCCAAAGCCATTCACTTCCAGTCGAGCCAAGCCGGCAAGCCGTTTGTGGCCGTGAACATGGCCGCCATTCCGCGCGAGCTTGTGGAGAGCGAGTTGTTCGGGCACGAGAAGGGCGCCTTTACGGGGGCGGTGACCCGCCGGGTGGGCCGGCTGGAAGAAGCCAACGGCGGCACCCTGTTTCTGGACGAAATTGCCGACCTCGACCTGAGCCTGCAAGCTAAGCTGCTGCGGGTGCTGCAAGAGCGGGAAGTAACCCGCGTGGGTGGCAACCAAGCCGTAGCGTTCGACGTGCGCCTGGTGGTGGCCACGCACCGCGACCTGCTGGCCGAAGTGCACGCGGGCCGCTTCCGCGAAGACTTGTACTACCGCTTGCTGGGCTTGCCGGTGCAATTGCCGCCCCTGCGCCAGCGCGGCAACGACGTGCTGCTGCTGGCCGACGCGTTTGTGCGCGATTTCTGCATTCTCAACAACCTGCCGCCCCGCCAGTTCACGGAATGCGCCCGCGTACGGCTACAGCAACATCCCTTTCCCGGCAACGTGCGCGAGTTGAAAGCCGTGGTAGAACTGGCCGCCGTGCTGGCCGATGGCGAACAAATTCAGGCCGAAGACTTGCCCCTGCGGTCGGGCAAGGGGCTGGAAACCCCCAACTCCCAACGCTCGCTGCGGGACCAGACCACGGCCATTGTGCAAAAATGCCTGGACGAGGTGAGCGGCGACGTGCTGGCCGCGGCGGCCCGCCTCCGCATCGGCAAGTCCACCATTTACCGAATGATTCAACAACAAGAGCTGCACGTAGGATAGAGCGACTGCTGCGGTGTTTATTTGCCTTTCGCTACCTACCACCGACACGCTTGCCCCATGCTGCGCTATTCTCGTTCTCCCCGTGTCGGCCGTCGGGCAGCGGCCCCAGCCGTGCGCCGGGTGGCCGAGCGGGCGTCCCGCGACGCTACCCTTGCCCAGCCGGCGGCCCTGGCCAATGAGGCGCCCCTATTTGCGCAGGTCCTAGCCGACAAAGTGCCCCTCATTCTGTTCAGTTACGATTTGCAGCGGCACCGGCTGCTGCACTGCAATCAACATTGCCAAACGGTGCTGGGCTACAGCAGCCAGGAACTCCTGAACTTGGGCGATGAGCTGGGCCGACACCTGCTCCACCCCGATTCCCTGGCCCAGATTCAGCAGCGCAACCTGCCGGCCCTGTTGGCCGAAGGCCAGGGCCTGAGCTGGGATTGCCGCCTGCATCACCGCGATGGGAGCTGGCGGTGGCTGCGCATCCGCCTCCGGGCCGGGGCCACTGGCCCCACCGGGCAACTGGTAGAAATGCTGGGCAGTGCCGAGGACGTGACCCGCCACCGCGCCGCGCTGGAAGAACTGCGCCAAAACCGTCATCTGCTGCGGCAGGTAGTTGATTTGGTGCCCAACCTCATTTTTATTTACGACCTCGAGCAAGAGCGCAACACCTATTCGAACCGGCGCATTGAACAGGTAATGGGCTACACCAGCGAGGAGTTGCTGGCGTTTCCCAATGGGAAACTGCTCTCAGAAGTAATGCCTAACGACACCGTGAAACAGGTGCGTAAGCATTTCGCGGCCGTGGCCCAGCTACCCGATGGCCAAACGCTGACCATAGAATTTGCCGTACATCACCGCAACGGCGAGTTGCGATGGCTGCGCAGCACCCACGCCCCGTTTGCCCGCACGGCCGATGGCCGGGTCACCAGCATCATCGGCGTGGCCGAAGACATTACCGAACGGCGCGCTTCAGACGAGGGCAACCAGATGGCCGCGGCGCACACGGCCGAGCAGCACCGCCTGTTTCGGCAGGTTATCGACGCCCTCCCGCACCCCGTTTACCTAAAAGACGGCCACAGCAACTACCTACTGGCCAACACGGCCATGGCCGCCCTCTACGGCATGACCCCCGAGGAACTGGTGCGTAACGGCGCCCCAGCCACCACCACCCGCGAAACCGAACGCTACCAGGCGCAAGACCAACTGGTGTTGAGCACGGGCCAGGATTTAACGCTGGAAGAATCCTACACTTACCCCAACGGCCAGGTGTCGTGGTTTAGCAGCGTTAAACGGTTATTTGCGCGCACCGACGGCACCACTCAGGTACTGGGCGTCGACAGCAACATCACCGAGCTCAAGCACACGCAGCTGGCCCTGGAAGCCGCGATTGCGGCGGCCGAAGTGGATGCGCAAGCCAAGCAGGACTTTCTGGCCAACATGAGCCACGAAATCCGCACGCCGCTGCACGGCATCTTGGGCCTGACCGGCGTACTGGCCAAAACCACGCTCAGCCGCAGCCAGCACGACTACCTGCGGTTGCTGGCCGAGTCGGCCGACCACTTGCTCATGGTGCTCAACGACGTGCTGACCACCGCTCGCCTCGGCGCCGGCAAGCTGCACCCCGAAACCACCCCCTTCAACCCCGAAGAGCTGCTCTCAGGATGCGCCGCGCTGCTGCGGCCCCGAGCGCGCGAGAAAGGCCTGCGCCTGCGCGTGACAAAGCCCACGAAATTACCCCAGGTACTCGGCGATGCCCACCGCCTGCGCCAGGTGCTGCTCAACCTGGTCAGCAACGCCATCAAGTTCACCGAAACCGGCCAGGTGCTGCTGCGTTGCCGGGCCGTGACGCCGCCGCGCAGCAGCACCGAACCCGCGGGCACGGTGTGGCTGCAATTCACAGTGAGCGACACGGGCGTGGGCATGTCTTCCGCAACCCTCGAAAAAGTATTTGAGCCGTTTGCGCAGGCCGCCGCCAGCACCGACCGCGAATACGGCGGCACGGGCCTAGGCCTGAGCATTTCGGAGGGCCTGGTGCGGCTGATGGGAGGTGTGCTGCAAGTGAGCAGCGAAGTAGGCCAGGGCAGCACGTTCGCCTTCACGCTGGGTTTTCCGCCGGTGGCGGCCACTGCGGGGGCCCGCACCAAAAGCGAGCGCGACGCGGCTGTTCCGTTGGCGGGCGGGCGCATCTTGCTGGTTGAAGACAATTTGGTGAACAGCCTACTGGCCGAAACAGTGCTGCGCAACTGGGGCTGGCAGGTGACCACCGCCGCCAGCGGCCCGGCGGCCATTCAACTGTTCGAGCACCGCCCGTTCGACTTGGTGCTCATGGACATTCAGATGCCCGGCATGGATGGCGAGACGGCCGCCCGCTTCCTGCGCGAGCACCCCGACCCCGTTCGGGCAGCCACACCCATTATTGCCCTCACGGCCCGGGCCCAGGCCGGCGAAGCCGAACGGCTCCAAGCAAGCGGTTTTGCCGGCTATCTTGCCAAACCTTACCGCGAAGAGCAGCTGCTTGAAACCATGCACACCGTGCTGGCCAGCCAGCAGCTCTTAGCCGAACCTCTACCCGTCTACAACACTACCCCCACCATGACTTCTGCAAATCCCTTATACGACCTGAGCAATGTGCGCCAGCTCGTGCGCCAGGACGAGGCCATCGTTCGCCGCCTGGCCTGGGCCTTTATCGAAACCACGCCCGCCATTCTGACCGCACTCGACGAGGCCCTGACGCGCGGCAACTGGGAGGAGGTAGGCGACGCGGCCCACCACCTCAAAAGCTCCCTCGATGGCTTGGGCGTTGAGAGCCTGCGGCACGTCATTCGTGAAATCGAAGACTACGGCGCCAATCCCCCTGTCCCCTTCGTTGCGGCCCAACAAGTAGCCCAAGTGCGCGCCACCACCGAGCAAGTCATGGCCGACCTGCGGGCCGAATTTCCGGAGCTCCCGTAGCGCATGGTTTCGCCCGGTACTTCCGCGCCTGCGCCGCCGCTCATTCACACCGACACCGTGGTTATCGGGGCAGGCCAGGCCGGACTGGCCGCCGCGTATTATTTGCAGCAGCGCCAGGTCGATTTTCGGGTGCTGGACGCTGCGCCCATGGCCGGGGCTGCCTGGGCCACCCGCTACGATTCGCTGCGCTTGTTTTCACCGGCCGGGGTGAGTGGCTTGCCGGGCCTGCCGTGGCCCGGCCCCGCCGCGCACTACCCGTCCCGCGACGAAACCACCGCCTACCTGCGCCAGTACGCTGCCCACTTTGGCTTTCCCCTCGAACCCAACCGCCGGGTCGTCCGCCTGGCGCCTGGACCGGACGGCTACGTAGTGGAAACGGCGGCGGGCCCCACCTACGCCGCCCGGCGGGTAATCATCGCCACCGGCCCCTACACCACCCCCAAAGTGCCCGCGTGGGCCCCGCAGCTGCCCGCAGGCGTTTGGCAACTCCCCAGCCGTGACTACCAGCGCCCGGTCCAGCTGCCCGGCACGGGCCCCGTGGCCGTGGTCGGCAGCGGCAATTCGGCCCTGCAAATTGCCGCCGATGTAGCCGCAACAGGCCGGCCGGTGTATGTGGCATTTGATGACAAGACACCGGCCATGCCCAATAATCGGTTGATGTGGACTTTTTTGGCCATTACCGGTCTGCTGGGCGTTTCGCGGCACACGATGTTGGGGCGAAAGATGTACCACAGCCCCGAGCCGGTGGTGAGTGGCGATTTGGCAAAGCTGCGGCGCTTTGCAAACGTCCGGTTTATTGGGCGGGCCGAAGAGGCGCTGCCCTCAGGGGCCATCCGAGGGCGACGCGCGACGTCGGAACCGCTCGAAGCGGTGGTGTGGGCTACCGGCTACCGGCCGGACTATGGGTGGGTTGAGCTACCCATTTTGGAAGACGATGGCAGCCCCCGGCATTACCGCGGCATCACCGAGGTGCCCGGCGTGGCTTTTTTGGGGCTCAACTGGCTCGATAGCCGGCGCTCGGCGCTGCTGTACGGCGCGGGTCCCGACGCCCGGCGCGTAGTAGCCGAGTTGCTGCGAATGCCCTAATGTTATTGAAACCCGGACCTGCTTTCGGGGGTTGTAGAGACAAGCTGCTGCTCTTGCAAATGAGCCGCTTTTTATTAACCTGTCTTTTCTCTAGTCTTATGTTAATCTTCATGCTCGGCCTTCTGGCAGTTACTGCCGTTCTCGCCATTGATACGACCCCCAACGCGAAGAAAACGCTGGCCCCCGTGCGGGTTCGAGTGAAGTAATTCACACCGCTGATATTCATAAAAAAAAGCAGCCCTCGGGCTGCTTTTTTTATTCGTCATACTAGGGCTGCAAATCGCGCTTAGCGAATCACCAGCTTGCAAATTTGGCTGGTGTTGTCGGCCTCCAGCCGCACGTAGTATAGACCGTTGGCAAACTTGCTGAGGTCGAGCATTTTGGTATACCGGTCGTTCATCTCGGTCAGCGTTTCGCGGTACATCACCGTTCCGATGACGTTGAGCACGCTCAAGGCCACTTTCTTGCCCTGTAGGTTATTGATGGTCAGGTGCACAATGCCGGTCGAAGGGTTGGGATAGACCAGCAGCGTGCGTTCGTCGCCGGGCTTGCCTTGCTGGCCGGGACGGCTAACGGGGGCTGCCGAAGCAGCCGGCAGGCTGTTCAGAAGCGGCCCAAAGCCAATGCTGAGGCAGCCAATTAATAACAGAGATAAGAGTAAGCGTTGCATCATAGTAATTATAAGTCGGCGGCCCGAACAAGCGCAGGACGCTAGGGCTTAACGAGTGGCGTTGATTTTAGTTGGCAAAGGTACAACAGCGTAGGCATCAGGCCTAGTAGTATATACCAAAAGCAAGATAAATTACGGCTTCTTCCCTCCCATGGTTCTGATTTTATTGAATAAATAAGTGGACATTTTACTGATAGGTGGCGGCTTGGCTGGCTTGGCAGCAGCCCTGGATTTGGCGGGCCGTGGGCACCGAGTGGCGGTGGTGGAGCGCAAGCAGTACCCGTTTCACAAAGTGTGCGGCGAATACGTGAGCAACGAAGTGCTGCCCTACCTGCGCCGCTTGCACGCCGACCCCGCCGCGCTGGCCCCGGCCGCCATCAGCCGGTTCCTGCTGACCTCGCCGGGCGGCCGGAGCCTCACGGCCCGGTTGGACTTGGGCGGGTTCGGCGTGAGCCGCTACGCGCTCGATGATTTTCTGTACCAACTGGCCATGGCCCGGGGCGTCACCTTTCACTTGAAAAACACGGTGACCGACGTAGCCTACGACGCCGCCGTCGGCCTGCACCGCGTGGCGCTGGCCGACGGCCGCACGCTCACGGCCCGCGTGGTGCTGGGCACCTACGGCAAGCGCGCCAACCTCGACCGACAGCTGCAACGCGCTTTCTTCAGCCAGCGCTCGCCCTACCTCGGCGTGAAGTACCACCTGCGCCTGCCCGGCTTCCCGCGCGACCTGATTGCGCTGCACAACTTTGCCGATGGCTACGCGGGCATTTCGGCCATTGAGGAAGACAAGCTGTGCTTTTGCTACCTCACGTCCCGCCAAAACCTCAAGCGCCACGGCACCATCGCGGGCATGGAGCGCGAGGTGCTGGCCCGGAACCCCCGACTGCGCGAAATTCTGGACTCGGCCGAACGGCTGTACCCGCAGCCCGAGGTTATCAACGAGATTTCGTTTGCGCCCAAGCAGCCAGTGGAACAGCACGTGCTGATGTGCGGCGATGCGGCCGGTCTCATCACGCCGCTCTGCGGCAATGGCATGGCCATGGCGTTGCACGGCGCGGCGTTGGGCGCAGCGGCGGCACACGATTTTCTGAGTACTAAGACCACCCGGGCCGAGATGGAAACGGCTTATTCCCGGGCCTGGCACGCGCAGTTTGCGGCGCGGCTGCGGGTGGGCCGGGCGGTGCAGCGGCTCTTTGGCGGGCCGGTGCTGAGCGAGCTGGTGGTGGGAGGCTTGCGGCACTGGCCGGGGGCCGTGCAGGCGCTGATGCGCCGCACCCACGGCCAGGAGTTTTAAGTGTACCGCTCAGGCCCGGCACAGCCGCTTGGCATCGGCAAACGGCTGGTGCTATCCCGGAGCGGCTCTGCGCTTCGCTTGCAATTAGAGGCCTACTGACCCGCGGTTACTGTAACGCCAGAATCTTATTCCTCTGATTTTGCCCAAGCAAAGCGCAAAAACGTTTGTTATACCGTACGTCGGGGTGCTGATGAGCGGTGCAGCCGTACATTCATCGGCCGAGATATCCGAATAGCAGCTCAATTTAGAATCGTAATTCACTCCGCAATGCCGAGTTATTTAGGTGCCATCGGCACTGCGAACCCTGTTCACCGCATCGCCCAGCCGCAAATTGCTGATTTCATGGCCCAGGCCCTGGCTTTTGGCGACAACGAGGCGCGCAAGCTGCGGGCGCTGTACCGGGTGTCGGGCATTGAGCACCGCTATTCGGTGCTGCCCGACTACGGCCGGGCCAATGGCGACTACACGTTTTTCCCGAATACGCCCACGCTGGAGCCGTTTCCGAGCGTGGGCCAGCGCATGGCCGTGTACCGCCGCGAGGCCCTGCCTCTGGCCACCGAAGCAGTGCGCGACTGCCTGCGCCAAGTGCCCGATGTGGCGCCGGCCAGCATCACCCACCTCGTCACGGTGAGCTGCACGGGCATGTACGCGCCGGGCCTCGACATTGAACTGGTGCAGGCCTTGGGCTTGCGGCCCGACGTGCGCCGCACCTGCGTGAATTTCATGGGCTGCTACGCCGCCGTGAACGCCGTGAAGCTGGCCGATGCCTTTTGCCTGGCCGATGCTCACGCCCGCGTGCTCATTGTGAGCGTGGAGCTGTGCACCCTGCACTTCCAGAAAAGCCCCGAGGAAGACCACCTCATCAGCAATGCCCTGTTTGGCGACGGCGCGGCGGCCTGCCTCGTGCAAGCCGCGCCGCTACCCAACGGCGCGCCCAGCCTGGCGCTGCAAGCCTTTCACTGCGGCCTGGAGCCCGATGGGCACGACGACATGGCCTGGCACATCAACGACTTTGGGTTTGAGATGACACTGTCGAGCTACGTGCCGAAGCTGATTCAGCGTGGCATCCGCAGCCTCACCGACGGGCTGCTGAACAGCCTGCCCGTGCAGCTGGCCGATATTCGGCACTTCGCCATTCATCCCGGCGGCCGCAAGATTCTCGAAACCATCGAAGCCGAGCTGGGCCTGACCCGCGAGGACAACCGCCACGCCTACCGCGTGCTGCGCGACTACGGCAATATGTCGTCGGCCACGGTACTGTTTGTGCTGCGCGAGGTGCTGGCCCACGCCTCCCCGGCCGACCGCGGCGCGCCCGTTCTCAGCTTCGCCTTTGGGCCGGGGCTTACCATGGAAGCCATGCTGCTGGAGATTGCCGTGAGCGACGAACCAGCCCGCGCGAAAACCCACCAGCAGGAAGAAACGGCGGATAAGGCCGGGCTGCTCTCCATTCACTGATAACGGCTCGCCTGCGAATGTTTGAAAAACGCGCTTCCGGCCCGGAGTTGATGGACGACCTGACGCTGGCTACCGATGCCCTGCGCCAGAACCTCGACGAGCTGGAAACCATCAACACCTGGCTGGGGGGCTACGCGCCGGTGCTCAACGCGCTCAAGCGCCTGAAGCCGCGGTTTCCCAGCGGCCGGCCCCTGCGCTTGGCCGACCTGGGCAGCGGCGGCGGCGACACCCTGCGCCATATCGCGCAATGGGCCCGCAAAAACCGCGTTTCAGCAGAATTGACCGGCATTGACGCGAACCAGTTCATGCTTGACTACGCCATGGCCAAAAGCCTGGGTTATCCCGAAATCACTTACCGGCAGTTCGACATTTTCGCACCGGAATTTCAGGCGCAGCCCTACGACGTCCTTACCTGCAGCTTGTTTTGCCACCATTTCACGGATGATGAATTGGTGGCGCTGCTGCAGCAATGGCAACAGCAAGCCCAAGTGGCGGTGGTCATCAACGACCTGCACCGGCACTGGTTGGCTTATCACAGCATTAAGTGGCTCACGCGGTTGCTCGGCGGTTCTTACCTGGTGCAGCACGACGCGCCGCTGTCCGTTGCCCGGGCCTTTCGACGGGCCGATTGGGTCGCTTTGCTGCAGCGCGCGGGCATTGTAAACTATGCATTGCGCTGGCGCTGGGCCTTTCGCTGGCAGGTGATTTTGCACAACTAATTGGGCTGAAATCCCCTTTCATCCCCACAGTCCGGCGGCCACGCGGTAGGTGTTGGCATGGGCTTCCACGATGTCGGCGATGCGCTCGGAATAACCGCCGCCCATGCACACCACCACCGGCAGTTGGTGCCGGTGGCAGAGGTTCAAGACCAGTTCGTCGCGCTGCCGGCAGCCGTCGCGGGTGAGGGCTAGGTGGCCCAACTTGTCGGTGGCCAGCACATCGACGCCGGCCAGGTAGAACACGAAATCGGGCTGCACCTCGTCGAGCAGGCGCGGAAGGGTGCGGCCCAGCAACTGAAGGTAGTGGTCATCGTCGGTGCCGTCGGGCAGCGGCAGGTCGAGGTCGGAAGCTTCTTTGCGGGCCGGGTAGTTGCGGGCGCCGTGCATAGAGAAGGTGAACACCCGCGGCTCGGACTGAAAAATGGACGCCGTGCCATTGCCCTGGTGCACGTCGAGGTCCACAATCAAGACTTTTTTCACCGTCGGCACGTGCGCCAGCAGCCAGGCGGCGGCCGCGGCTTGGTCGTTGAGCAGGCAAAACCCTTCGCCCCGGGCCCGAAACGCATGGTGCGTGCCCCCCGCAATGTTGAAGGCCACGCCGTGCGTTTGCGCCAGCCGGGCCGCCTCAATGGTGCCGCCCAGAATGGTAACCTCGCGCTCAAACAGCGCGGCCGACCATGGGAAACCAGTGGCCCGCTCCTCCTGCCGCGTGAGGTGCCCCAGCCGCAGCCGCTCGTAATAGTCGGCGGCGTGCACCAGCAGCACATCCGCCACGGCGGGCGGTTTGGCCACAAAAAAATCCGTCGCAGTGGCCGTGCCCTCCCGCAACAGCTGCTCGGGCAGCAGCTCGTATTTCAGCATCGGGAAGCGGTGGCCATCCGGCAGCGGGTGGGCGTAGTTGGGCGCAAAGGCAATGGGAAGCATGGTGCAATAACCAACGAGCGGCCGGCTCGGCGGCGGCGCCAAGCATAATTCTGAGCTTACGGCAACAGACTGGGTTAGTATTTGGCACAAAACGACCAAACCGGCAGCTACCATCGGTTTAGGAAGAACGTGTTTGAAAATTGTCAGGCTCCGACAAACTTAGCTTGACGAAAACGGCGTCTTTATAAAATTCCAAACGCCCGTTTAGCATTATGAAATAGCGAATACTGCAAATAATGCCCTAGAGCGCTTGCTAGTCTGGCGGCCATCATGCTTCTTGCTAGTGCGAATACGAACACCAGCTGCTGGCGAAGCTGAGGAAACCCCAGACACATCAAAAAAAGCCCCTTCCGTGCGTGGTCGGGGCTTTTTGCACGGAGCGCATTTCCGCCGCTGTGCGCGAATTGCTTACGCGTTTTCGGGCCGAATGGCGGCCACCAGCCGGTGGCGGGCGTTGAGCCAGGCCCGCACGGGTTCATCGTAAAAGCGTAGCGCCGCCCAAGCCAGCGCCACAAAAAACCCGGTAAGGCCCACCATCACGGGCAGCACCTGCGTCATGGGCGGGTGCCGGGCCTGGACCCAGTGCGTGAAAACGTAGATAAACGGGTAATGCACGAGGTAGAGCGGGTAGGAAATCCGGCCCGAGAACCGGCACAGCGCCACCCACGCCCCGCCAACGGGGCTGCCAGTGCCGGCCGCTACAACGAGCGGAAACACCACCAGCACGCAGAACGCTTCGTAGTACCCCGCAGGCTGAAACGCCGGGGCCGCAAATACCAGCAACAGCACTGCCGACAGCAACGCGTACGCCGCCGGCACACGCAGGCGCCACTCCGAACGAAAGAGCAACAAGCCCGCGAAAAAGGGAAAGGCCACCCGCACGGGCGCCATCCAGAACGTGTCCCACCCCCAGCCGCCTTGCAAGTGCCCATGCCCCACGGCCGTGGCCGCCAATGCCACGGCAGACCCGCTCACTACCAGCAGCAGCACCCGGCGGCTAAGCCACGGCCCCACCAGCGCGTAGGCAACGTTGGCCACGTACTCCTGTAGCAGCGACCAGCAGGGCCCGTTGAGCGAGTGCGTTTCGCCGTAGTGGTTGGGCAAGGACGGCGCGGGCAACAGCAACGCGCCCAGCCCGGCAATCAGCGACAGGCGCAGCCCGCTTACACGGTCGGCCGGGCCCAGAAAGGGGTCGAATAAGTGGCCGAGTACCCCGATTACCACGGCCAGCAGCACCATCGGGTGCAGGCGCACCAGCCGGATGCGAAAAAACTCGCGCACCGTGAGCGCAGGCCACCGGTCGTCGTAGGCGTACCCCACCACGAAGCCCGAAAGCAGGAAGAAAAAGTCTACCGCCAGGTAGCCATGCCGGAGCGGATTGGCGGTGTAGTCGGGCCATACCGCTTCAAACAGGTGGAAGACAACTACGAGCAGGGCGGCCGTGCCCCGCAAGCCGTCCAAGATTTCAAAATGGCGTTTCATGAATGCAAAAGCCGAAATCCTAAGTCAGAACGCCCGGCCAAATCGTCGTTTAATGGCCGTAAGCTATGAAAAAAAGCGCCCCATTCCGGACACCTGACGGAGCAGATTTGCCGGCACCCCAGCCGCATTTAGCATGCTGGCAATAAAAACCCCCACTGCACAAGGCAGTGAGGGTTTTCGCGAGGCGTATTGGGCACGGCTATTTGCCTAAGACTGCTCAATCGTACTAGAAAATGAGGTGGTCCAGCTTAGCCGGTTCCTTCATAGTTCCCACCGCCCTTTTATCCAGCCATCACCTTTCCAGTGCTTGGCTGCGCGACCGGCGCTTGCCGGTCGCGATGTCTGCAACAACCACGGCCGGTTTGTTTGAATCTTACATCGATTGGTTTGATTCCCATTATTTGCCCAAGCTATGCCAACAGAACTTTGCATACTACTGGGCTTCCTATTGGGCTGCTCTGTGCCTTGTAGGTGGCGAAGGACGCATTTTTTATGATGGACCGGGAAATGATGGGAGGGTTTAATATTTACCAGATAACCACTGGCGCGGTTCCGACTGCGGTTTACGGGCGCCGCGACCTGTCTGCGTAACCACTTTATTCGCCCATCCTTGGCGCTGGCAATCCTTGCCATCCTGACCGTATTGGCGGGTAATGGCCAAACCCGAACGCCGTCGCCAGCGGCCAGCGGGCCGGGGCCCATTTTTGCGAAGGGCCAACCGGGGCCGACGGCCAATTTCACTGGTAAAGCGTGGTTGCAGGGGCTGACGGGCCAGGACGACAAGTACCCGTGCAGCGTCGGCAGCGTGCAGTTTGCGCCTGGGGCCCACTCCAACTGGCACCAACATCCGGCCGGACAAATCCTACTAATAGTTGAAGGCACGGGCCATTACCAGAAGTAAGGGCAGCCGATGCGGGTGCTCCGCAAAGGCGATGTCGTCAAGGCGCGAGCCGGCGTGGAGCACTGGCACGGAGCCGCGCCTACCACTTCCATGACACACGTAACCATCAACCCCGACGTGACGGCGGTGGCGGTGGTTTGGGGACTGCCAGTGACGCAGGCAGAGTACTTGAGCAAGCAGTAAGCTGTGGCGGTAGCGTGTGAATTTCGTGACACAGCCCTTATTAAAGTCTTGACTCTATTGGTGCAGAAAACACCATTACATGAAGCTTGCGCTACCTGCCTGGAGCGGCTATTATTGAGGCCAAACATTCCTCTCTCACGCACTTAACAAGGATTTCAAGTTAACTGCAGCCGTTTGAATTGGCGCGAGAAGTTATTTGATTTTCATACTAATTCGTTTGATTCTCTTTTCCCAACTGGTTCGACCAACCGGACCTTTGTCATGAAAATCTGAAGTAGTTGGACCGCGGTGTTTACCCGACGCATTAACTCGGCAAATACTCCCTTCTGCTGCTCCAGACACATTCTTTGTGCTACTTCTATCCGAAGAAAATTATGCAAACTGTCGCATTGAATAATGGAGTAAAGATGCCCCTGCTGGGCTTTGGCGTGTTCCAGGTACCGGACCCCGGCGAGTGCGAAAACAGCGTGCTGGAAGCCATCAAGGCCGGTTATCGGTTGATTGATACGGCGGCATCTTATGGCAACGAGGAAGCCGTGGGCAACGCCATCCGCAAGAGCGGGGTGCCGCGGGAGGAGCTGTTCATCACCACCAAGCTGTGGGTGCAGGACGCGAGCTACGACGGGGCTAAGCAGGCGTTTGAAACGTTGATGCAGAAGCTCGGGCTTAATTACCTGGACCTCTACCTCATTCACCAGCCCTACGGCGATGTGCACGGCGCTTGGCGCGCCATGGAGGAACTGTACCACGCCGGGCGCATCAAGGCCATTGGGGTGAGCAACTTCCACCCCGACCGGGTGATGGATATCATTGTGCACCACAACGTGGTGCCGGCGGTGAACCAGGTGGAAACCCACCCCTTCCACCAGCAGGTAGAAACGCAGCAGTTTCTGCAGGAAAATGGGGTCCAGATTCAATCCTGGGGGCCCTTCGCTGAGGGCAAGAATGACATCTTCGCCAACGACGTGTTGCGCGGCATTGCCGCCCAGCACCAGAAGACGGTGGCGCAGGTGATTCTGCGCTGGCTCACGCAGCGCGGCGTGGTAGCCATTCCGAAGTCGGTGCGCCCCGAGCGGATGGCCGAGAACTTCAACAGCCTCGACTTTGAGTTGGGGGCGGAAGAACTGGAGGCCATTAAGGCGCTGGACACGAAGGCCAGCCTGTTCTTCGACCACCGCGACCCGGCCATGGTGCAGTGGATTAGCGAGCGTAAAATTCACGACTAATTCTGGCAGAAAACGACCGGTGCGGCCGTGGAGCCGTTACCATAGTGGTGTTCTATCTGGCGCGCCACCTGCGTGTTACCCGTTCTTTACGTATAAAAGCCATGACCCACACAGCCGCCCCCGTTACCGAGCGCATCAGCAGCCATCAGGACCTGAACCCCCAGGAGTTGAAGCTTCGAGGCTTTAAGGCGTACGAGGTGGACACCGCGGCAGGCCCAAGTCATGCGTACCGCCGCCGGGACTTTTATAAAGTGGCGCTGGTCACCAGTTCCTGCACCGTGGAATACGCGGACCGCGGCATTGAAATCAACGGGCCGAGTTTGATGTTTGCCAACCCGCACATCCCGTACTCGATCGAGGTGCATGGGGATAGGCTGACGGGCTTTTCCTGCCTGTTCACCGAAGCGTTTATGAAGGAAAACGACCGGTCGGAAAGCTTGCAGCAGTCGCCGCTGTTCAAGGTCGGCGGCACGCCCATCTTTCAGCTCAATGATGAACAGGTGGCTTACGCCAAGGGCATCTTCGGGAAAATACTGGCCGAGCAGGAATCGGATTACCTCTACAAGGGCGACTTGATTCGCACCTACCTGCAGCTGCTGATTCACGAGGCCCTGCGCATGCAGCCGACCGAAAGCTTCGTGCAGCACAAGAATGCCTCGTCCCGGATTACGGCCCTGTTTCTGGAGTTGCTGGAGCGGCTGTTTCCGGTGGAAAGCCCCAGTCAGGCAATGCCGTTGAAAACGGCTCAGGAATTTGCCAACCAACTCGGGGTGCACGTTAACCACCTGAACCGGTCGGTGAAGGAAGTGACGGGCAAGCCCACTACCGCGCACATTGCGGAGCGGGTGATTAGCGAAGCCAAGGCCCTGCTGCACCACACCTCGTGGAGCACGGCCGAGGTGGCCTACAGCCTCGGGTTTGAATACCCCACGTACTTCAACAACTTCTTCAAGAAGCACACCGCCACCACGCCCCTGGCCTTCCGGCGGGATGCCGAACGGGTGATGGAGGCGTAGCGTGACGCGGTGGCGGGCCAGATAGCCAGTACCCCAGCCCGGCCTGGATTATACTATTCAAACGAATCAGTAAGGGTTTCAAACAATACCGGGCGCTGGGGCAACTTCGATAATGCCAGTTGGTATAGACCTTACCCGGTTTCGGCTCAAATGAATTAGCAGGTGTTTTTAATGGCGCCGGCGGTGTCAGAGCCGCCGGCCTGGTTGGCCCGCGACGTCGATAATTTGCGAGGGAGCCTTATTGACTTTTTCACTCACCATTCCGTTTTGCCATGGAGTCTGATTTGTTTCCACCCAACCTGGACGCCCCGCAACCAGCCGATGATTCGCGCCGCTCGTTCATGAAACAGGCCGGCGGCATCTTCGGCTTAGCGCTGGCCTCCCCCCTGGCTGGTCAGGCCGAGCGCCTGACGGCCTTCTCGAAAGTTCTCAAGGGCGCCACCGACATCACGCTGCGCGTTAATGGCCAAGCGCACACCGTTCGGGTCGAGCCCCGCGTGACGCTGCTCGACACGCTGCGCGAACGGCTGGATTTGACCGGCACGAAGAAGGGATGTGACCACGGCCAGTGCGGCGCCTGCACCGTGCACGTCAACGGCCAACGCACCCTCTCCTGTATGACGCTGGCGGTGATGGCGCAGGGCAAGGAAATCACCACCATTGAGGGCTTGGCCAAGGGCGACCAGCTGCACCCCATGCAAGCCGCTTTTATTAAGCACGACGGCTTGCAGTGCGGCTACTGCACCCCGGGCCAGATTATGTCGGGCGTGGCATGCGTGCGCGAGGGCCACGCCACCACCGACGCGCAATGCCGGGAGTGGATGAGCGGCAACCTGTGCCGCTGCGGCGCTTACCCCAACATTCTGGCCGCCGTGCGCGACGTGGCCAGCCAACCGGCCCAGGGCTAACGCTATGAACGACTTCAGCTACA
Organism: Hymenobacter jeongseonensis; assembly: GCF_015694725.1. Lineage (GTDB taxonomy): Bacteria > Bacteroidota > Bacteroidia > Cytophagales > Hymenobacteraceae > Hymenobacter > Hymenobacter jeongseonensis. Next base: position 47,940 of record NZ_JADQDQ010000007.1, read on the forward strand.
CCCAAGCGGCCTCGGCCAAGGAAGCCACCGCCCTGCAAAAAGACACGCCCGCGGTGGCCTACATCGCCGGCGGCACCACGCTGCTGGATTTGATGAAGGCCCACCTGCAGGAGCACCCGCAGCTGCGCAACATGGCCACGGTGGGCGGCAATATCTTGCAGCGTACCCGTTGCGGCTACTTCCGCGACGCGGCCTTTCCCTGCAACAAGCGCGTGCCCGGTTCGGGCTGCCCAGCCTTGACCGGCGACCACCACAACCTCGCCATTTTGGGAGTGAGCGAAAGCTGCATTGCCAACTCCTACCCAGGCGACTTCTCCGTGGCGCTGGCCGCCTTTGATGCCGTGCTGACGATTGAGAGAAGCAAAGGCAAGCAGCGCCAAGTGCCACTGAACGACTTCTACCGGCTACCCGGCAACACGCCCCACATTGAAACGGTACTCGAGCCCGGCGAGCTGATTGTGGCCATCACCATTCCGACTGCCGCCCATGCGCAACGCTCGGCTTACCTGAAAGTGCGCGAGCGCAGCAGCTACGCCTACGCCCTGGCCTCGGCCGCCGTGGGCCTGGATGTGCAATCTGGGACCATCCGGGCCGCGCGGGTGGCGCTGGGCGGCGTAGGCGCGCAGCCGCGAAGCGGAGCGAGTGCTGGTCGGCCAGCCAGCCACCGAGGCCACGTTCCGGGCCGCTGCTGCGGCTGCCTTGCAGGCCGCCCAGCCGCGCGAGCACAACCGCTACAAAGTGGAGCTGGCGCAAAACACACTGGTGCGCGCCCTGCAGCAAGTGGCCGCGGCATAGCCAATAAGCCCCTTCCTTTTCCTATTCCCACTGCGCCTTACGCCCGAAGCTTTTATGGATACCGAACCCCAATTCTTCGAAACCAACGCTGGCCCGGGTGCCGTGGGCCAGCCCATGAACCGCGTGGACGGCTGGGCAAAAGTGACCGGCCAGGCCAAGTACTCGGCCGAATACAACCGCTTGCCGGGACTGGTGCACGCCGTGCTCAAAACCAGCGACGTGGCCAAGGGCCGCGTCACGGGCTTTGATAGCAGTGCCGCCATGAAGCAGCCGGGGGTGCTGGCCATCCTCACGCACCTGAACTTGCCCAAGCCGGTGAAGGTGCCGGACTCGCAGGCGAACAAAGGGACGCTAAATTCCCCGATGGGCTTTTTCCCGATGATGACGGACGAGGTGCACTACGCCGGGCAGCCCGTGGCCATAGTAGTAGCCGACACGCTGGAACACGCGCAGTATGCGGCAGCCTTGCTCAAAGTGACTATTGCCGCCGAAGCGCCGGTTTCTTCCTACTTCGACCCCAAGGCCCAGCGCTACGTGCCAAAAACCGTGAAGGGCACGGCCGGCGTCACCAAGCGCGGCGATGCGCAAGCGGCTTTTGCCAAGGCTCCGGTGCAGCTGACGGCCACGTACCACCACGCCACCAACCACCACAACCCCATGGAGCCCGGCGCCACCACGGCGCACTGGGAAGCCCCCGACCGGCTTACGGTGTACGACACCACCCAAGGCGTGTCGGAAACCCAGAAAACGCTGGCCCTGATGCTGGGCCTGGCCACCGAGCAGGTGCGCGTGGTGACCAAGTACCTCGGCGGCGGTTTCGGCTGCAAGGCTTGGGTGTGGCCCCACGTGGTGCTAGCGCCGCTTACCGCTAAGGCCATGGGCCGGCCGGTGAAACTGGTGCTCACGCGCCAGCAGCAGTACACCGGCATGGGCCACCGCGAAGAACAGGAGCAAACGCTGCGCCTCGGCGCGACCAAAGAAGGCAAGCTGCTGGGCATTGTACACGAAAAAAACGTCTACTACCTCGCCTTGGGACGACTACGCCGAAACGAACAGCCGCATCATCAACATGCTCTATGCGCTGCCCGCTTTCGAGTCGACCTACCACCTGGCCAAGGCCAGCGTGATGACCTCGACCTCGACGCGGGCCCCAGGCGACATGCCCGGCTCGTTTGCCCTAGAGTGCTCCATGGGTGATTTGGCCTACCAGTTGGGCATCGACCCCATCCAAATCCGGCTGCTGAATTACGCGGAGAAGGACCCCACCAACGGCCAGCCGTGGTCGAGCAAGAGCCTGAAGCATTGCTACCAGCGCGGCGCTGAACTCTTTGGCTGGAGTAAGCGCAACCCCAAAAACGGGCAGACCCGCAACGGCAAAACGCTGGTGGGCTGGGGCATGGCCACGGCCTCCTACCCTGTCCACAACTCGCAGGGCAACGCCCGGGTGCGCCTCTACGCCGACGGGCATGCCGTGGTGCAGGCTGGCGCCACCGACCTGGGCACGGGCACCTACACCATTATCACCCAAGTGGCAGCCGACGCTTTGGGAGTACCGCCGGAGAACGTTCGATTTGAGTTGGGCGATACCATTCTGCCCACTACGCAGTGGTCGGGCGGTTCCACGGCGGCGGGCAGGGTGTCCTCGTCGGTCTACTTGGCCGCGCAGGAGGTGTGGCAGAAACTCATCAGCATGGCGGTCCGGGACAGGAAATCGCCGCTGTACGGGGCCAAGGCGGCGGACGTGGTGATGGAAAAAGGCCGCCTGCAGCTCAAAACCAAGCCGGCCACCGGCGAGGCCTTTGCTGAAATCATGAAGCGCGCCAGCCTGGGCGATGTGGAAGGCACCGCGCAAGGGCGCTACGGCAGCGTGTACAAAGAGCCCAGCGTCACGGCCGACGCTGATATGAACAAGGAGGAAAAGGAAGCCGCCGCCGGGTATTCGATGCATGCCTTTGGCGCCCACTTCTGCGAGGTGCACGTGGACCCCGAACTGGGCACCGTGCGCGTGGCACGCTGGGTGAGCGTGATGAGTGCGGGCCGCATTCTCAACCCCAAAACGGCGCGCTCCCAGGTCATTGGCGGCAGCATTTTCGGCATCGGGTCGGCGTTGATGGAGCAGACGGTACGCGACCCCAACCTGGCCCGCTACACCAACGCCGACCTCGCGAGCTACCACATCCCGGTCAACGCCGACATTCCAGACATGAGAGTCGACTTCATCGACGAGCACGACCCCCACGTCAACGCCATGGGCGTGAAGGGCATCGGCGAAATTTCCATCGTGGGCGTGACGGCGGCCGTGGCTAATGCCGTGTTCCACGCCACCGGCCGGCGGCTGCGCTCCCTGCCCATGACCCCTGACAAGGTGCTGGACGCCATGCGCCAACCGGCCTAACCAGGCGCAAGCAAGGCTTTTTCACCCGGTTACGCCCGTAGTTGAAGCCGGAGCGGGACATTCATTTCAGGCACAAATGAAGAATACAAATCAGTGGAACTGGGTAGCCGTTCGCGCGTCCCGGCAAGCGCGGCGCGACTCCCACAACCTCCCACTTCCCCCCTGGCAGACGCCGCGGGCGGGAAAGCTGGGACTGCTGGCTTTTTTTGTCTTTCTACTCGGTATTTTGGCGGTGGCAGCACCCTTTCCCGGGAGCTGTGAACAGGCTGCGGCAGATGCGCTGACGGCCCGGCAACAGGCCATTACCACCATTTCGGCGCTGACCGCGAAAGGTAACCTGCCTGAGCTGCATCAGGCGTTGGGCAAAGGCCTGGAGGCCGGCCTAACCGTGAATGAGGAAAAGGAAGTGCTGGTGCACCTCTACGCTTACTGCGGCTTTCCGCGCAGCCTACAGGGCATCAACACGCTTATTAAGGTGCTGGATGAGCGCAAGGCCAAGGGAATTAAAGATGTAATAGGCAAGGAGGCGTCGCCCGTTACCAGCACCGCATCGAAGTACGAGCGCGGCAAGAAGAACCTGGAGAAGCTTTCGGGAAAGCCCGAACCAGCCACCAAAACCGGTTACGCCGCCTTCAGCCCCGAAATCGAGCGGTTCCTGAAGGAGCACCTGTTTGCCGACATCTTCGAGCGCGACGTACTGACCTACCAGGAGCGGGAGTTGGTCACCATTGCCGCGCTGGTTAGCCTGGGGGGCGTGGAGCCCATGTTGCAGAGCCACTTGGGCATTGGACTGCATACCGGACTGACGCCCGCGCAGCTGCAGCAATTGATGGCTGTAACGGAGACGAGTATCGGTAAGAAAGAGGCGGATGCCGGCCGGGCTGTGCTCGCGAAAGCGCTGAGCACTGCTCAGCCGTCCAGCGCACCCAACCAGAAGTGAGATGGGGCTAGTCGCCTCTTTTGCGGCTGTTGCAATATGTAAAAAGCGTTGGCAAAACAGCCAGCGCTTGTTTGATAATCATACTCTTTGGTTTGAATCATGTTTAACCGCCGCCTGGTGTGTTCGGACCTTTGTCATGCTCACTGCTACTCGTTTTAGTCTATACTATTAACGGGTAACCAACTGGTCATTAGCGGACTGATTGCGAATCCATCAAGAATCAGACTGCATTCACTGCCTCAAGCTTTTGGGGGTGGGCGGCTAGCTTTCGCGCCTGCAGGCGGTGGGGCCTGATTACATTTTTTAAGCAGCATCCAACATGGAAAAGCGAAAATTGGGGCCGAGCGGCCTGGAAGTATCAGCCCTGGGCCTGGGCTGCATGGGACTGACTTTTGGCTACGGCCATTCCACCCCTGCTGAAGAAGCCATCCACCTGATTCAAACGGCCGTTGACCGCGGGGTGACCTTTTTTGACACGGCCGAAGCCTATGGGGAAGCCAACGAAACGCTGGTGGGCCAGGCCCTGGCGCCGGTGCGCGACCAAGTGGTCATTGCCACCAAGTTTGGTTTTAAAGAAGGCCAGCCCTCCCTCGGCCTCGATAGCCGGCCCGAGCGCATCCGGCAAGTGCTGGAGCAATCGCTGCGGCGCATGAAGACCGATTACATCGACCTGTTTTACCAGCACCGCGTGGACCCCAACGTGCCAATGGAAGACGTGGCCGGGGCCGTGAAAGACCTGATACAGGAAGGCAAGGTGAAGTATTTTGGCCTTTCCGAAGCGGGAGTGGCGGCCATTCGCCAGGCGCACGCAGTGCAGCCCATGTCAGCCCTGCAAAGTGAGTACTCGCTGTGGTGGCGCGAGCCCGAGCAAAGCGTGCTGCCCACCCTGGAGGAACTGGGCATCGGCTTTGTGCCATTTAGCCCGCTGGGCAAGGGCTTTCTGACGGGCAAGATTGACGAGAATACCCAGTTCGACCAGTCCGATTTCCGCAACAGCGTGCCGCGCTTCTCGGAGGAGAACCGCAAAGCCAATCAGGATTTTGTGGCCTTCATCGGCCGGGTGGCGGCAGAAAAAGGCGCTACCCCGGCCCAGGTTGCGCTGGCGTGGCTGCTGGCCCAGAAACCCTGGATTGCCCCAATCCCCGGCACCAGCAAGCTGCATCGGCTGGAGGAAAACCTCGGCGGGGCGGAATTGAAGCTGACCGCCGATGATTTGCAGCGCCTGGAAGAAGAAGGCGCCAGCATCAATGTTCACGGCGCCCGGTACACGGAGCAGTCGCAGAAAATGATTAACCGCTAAAACCGCCGCCATCAGCTCACCCTGCCTTACAAACCATGGACCCTTCAACTGACCAACCAACTTCGGGCCTCAACCGCCGCGACCTGCTGAAAACCGGTTTAATCCTGGCTGGCGGCGCCATGCTGCCAGCCTGTGCCGCATCAGCCCCGGCGGCGGCCTCCCGCTCGGCTTCGGCAAAAAGCCAGGTGCGGGGTCGGCGGAAGCTGGGCACATTGCAAGTGTCCAGCGTGGGCCTGGGCGTGCAAAACATGAGCCGCAAGTACACCACGGAAGTTCCAAACCGGGCCGAGATGCACCACATCATCCGCACGGCCTATGACCAAGGCGTGACCCTGTTCGATGCCGCGGAGGTGTACGGCCCGTGGGAGGTGGAGCGCATCCTGGGCGAAGCGGTGGGCCCCTCCCGCAACAAAATCGTGATTGAGACGAAGTTCGGTTGGAATATTGACCAGAAAACCGGTCAGCGGCTGCCGGGCCTGAACAGCCGGCCCGACCACATCAAGGTGGTGGTGGAGAACATGCTGCAACGGCTGCGCACCGACCGCATCGACCTGTTGTACCAACACCGCGTGGACCCGGCCGTGCCCATTGAGGACGTGGTCGGCGCTATCAAAGACCTCATCGGCCAGGGCAAAGTATTGCACTACGGCCTATCCGAACCCGGCCTGAAAACCGTGCGGCGGGCGCATGCCGTGCATCCGGTGACGGCGATTCAGAACGAATATTCCCTGCTCTGGCGGGGACCGGAAGCCGAAGTTATTCCGCTGTGCCAGGAGCTCGGCATTGGGTTCGTGCCGTGGAGCCCGCTGGGCGTGGGCTTTCTCACCGGGGCCATCGACGCCGGAACCCGGTTCGCACCCGGCGACATTCGCGGGGCGGAGTCTCGGTTCTCGCCGGAGAACCTGCCGGGCAACCTGGCCCTGGTGGAACTGGTGAAGCGCTGGGGCACCCGGAAAGAAGCTACCGCTGCCCAAATTTCGCTGGCCTGGCTGTTGGCGCAAAAACCCTTCATTGTGCCCATTCCCGGCACCACGCAGATGGCCCACATGCTGGAAAACAACGGGGCCGATGCCGTGCGGTTTACCGCGGATGAGTTGGGGCAATTCAATGCGGAGCTGGCTAAAATTCAAGTAAAGGGCGAGCGACTGCCGCAGATGGTGCTGCAGTTTTCGGCGGTGGAAGCAGCCCCCAAGCCATAGAATTATCTCTGCTGGCATAAATCACGTTAAGCAGGACGGGCAGCCGTTCATGAAGGGCAGCGCTCAGGTAATCCTATTCCATCGGTCAACTCATGAAACAACCTCTGATTTGCCTCCTTGCTGGTTCGCTGGCCTTTGGGGCGTGTTCTCGCAATGGAGATACTGCTGCGGTTTCTACAACGCCTGCTCCCTCCGGTTCGCCGGTGGAAACCAACGCCCCCAATGCCACTTATCGGCCGGCCTTTACCGGCCAAACCCGCGTACCGAGCGTGACTACGGCGGCCAGCAGCTACCGGGCAACGGTGCTCACGTCTTCGCTGACCAACCCGTGGGGCATCACCCCACTGCCCGATGGGCGGCTGCTCATTACCGAAAAGGCCGGCCGGATGCGTTTGGTTACGGCAACTGGTACGGTCAGCGAGCCCATTACGGGCTTGCCGCCGGTCAATTCTTCCGGGCAAGGCGGGCTGTTGGGGCTTTGCATCGACCCGGATTTTGCCACCAATCGGATGGTGTACTGGTCGTTTTCAGAAGTTCGCCCGGGCGGTAATCTGACGGCCATTGCCAAGGGCCGACTGGCTACGGATGAGCGCACCATCGAGGGAGCCGCCGTCATTTACCGCGCGGAGCCCGCGTATGCCGGGGCCAATCATTACGGGGGCCGCGTGGTATTTGACCGCACGGGCCATCTGGTGGTGAGCACCGGCGAGCGGTCGGACCTCGCCACTCGGCCTCAGGCGCAATCGGTCACGTCGGCCCTGGGTAAGCTTATCCGCATCACGAAAGACGGGCAGCCGGCCCCTGGCAATCCGGTATTTGCGCAAGCGGGCGCCCGACCGGAATTGTACTCCATCGGCCACCGGAACCCGCAGGGCTTGGCCGTTCATCCGGTGACGGGCGACATTTGGCAAAGCGAGCACGGCCCGCGGGGTGGCGACGAACTCAACCGCCCCCAGGCGGGCGCCAACTACGGCTGGCCCATCATTACTTATGGTCTCGAATACAGTGGCCAGCCGGTGGGCGGTGCCATCCAGCAGGGCACGGGCCTGGAGCAGCCGGTGTACTATTGGGACCCGGTGGTGTCGCCGAGCGGCATGACGTTCTACGCGGGCAACCGCATTGCTGAATGGCAAAACAACCTGTTCATCGGCGCGCTCAGCGGGATGCACATCGTGCGCCTGGTTATTGAAAACAACCGCGTGGTGGGCGAAGAAAGGTTGCTGGCCAGCGAAGGACAACGCTTCCGGGACATCACCCAGGGAACGGACGGCGCCTTGTATGCCGTCACCGACCAGGGCCGCTTGTATCGAATAGCCCGCCCGTAACGTTTTCTCATGGGCCGCTGCAAAATAAAAAGTCAGATGGATGCTGAGCCACAACGCCTAAAGCAGTTCCCAGCGGCACCGATGCGCTGGCTCGCAGTGTGCTTGCTCCTGATTTCCGCCTGCTCCATTGCCCCGGCCGAGGATGTCCAGGCCACCCCGGCCCCCGGCATGGCTCCAAGCAAAGTATTGATTGTGTACTTGTCGCGCACCAACAACACGAAGGCCGTTGCGGGCATGATTCACCAAGCGGTGGGCGGAACCTTGGTGGCACTGGAAGTAGAAAGCCCGTATCCGGCAAATTACCAGGCCACCGTTCAGCAGGTGGCTAGGGAAAACGAAACCGGTTTTTTGCCGCCCCTGCGTACCAAAATCGCAAACATGGAGCAGTACGACGTCGTGTTTGTGGGCTTTCCGACCTGGGGGATGCAGCTGCCACCGCCCATGAAGAGCTTTCTGAAGCAGTACAATCTGAGCGGGAAAACCATTGTGCCATTCAATACCAATGCAGGCTATGGGGTGGGCAGCAGCTTCGAAACCGTCAAGGCGCTGGCCCTCAATAGCTCGGTTGTGGAAGGCTTTTCAACCCGCGGCGGCATTGAAAGAGACGGGGTGCTTTACGTGATGGAGGGCAACAAGAAAAAGCAGGTGAAGGAGGCAGTGAACACCTGGCTGAAAAAAATCAATTTGCTATTCAGCAAATAGAAACGCATAGGCAGACACTTTCTCCTTTATATTCCTTACCGTAAAAAAGCAAACAGCCCCCGCTTCGTCTTTCTCAGACTACGAAGCGGGGGCTGTTTTGAGTTCGGCTTAACCCGGTCCGTTGGGTACAAGGCTTCGGTAGTGCCAGTGGGCTTAGGCGATGTCGCAGATGCTGCTGGTGGTGTTTTGGCACCAAAAGGTGTAGCCGTCGTGGGTGAGGAAGGCCAAACGAATGCACCTTTGGTCGTTCACAAAACCCAATGCAACAACCGCAATAACGGTCTTTGCTTTTCCTTTTTCAGAATACACAAAACACACCCAGCGGAAACGGGGACATGCAATAAAAAACCCCTCGCTGCACAAGGCAGCGAGGGGTTTTCGTGAGGCGTATTGGGCTCGAACCAACGACCTCCACCGTGTCAGGGTGGCGCTCTGAACCAACTGAGCTAACACCCCAGGCCACTACTCCGTATGAGCGGAGCAGCGGCCCCAAAGGTAAGGCCCCGACGCACGGGCGCCAACCGTTTTTTTTGCCTTCGGCCGCCACAAGGCAACTTTCTAGCCCCGGTAAAGTATAGTGGCAAACGGGAATAGTAATCTTACCCCGGCCACCGGCCTCATTCTCCTCATCTTCTTTCACCCATGAAAAAGACTCTTCTGTTTTTAGTATTCGCCGTAACCACCTCTACGGCAGCGTTTGCGCAGGCCCGTCCGGGCGGCGAGTTGTCTTCCAAAGATTACACGGGCGGCGGCACCACCGACTCGCGCAACACCGGCTTTGGCATTAAAGGCGGCTACAACCTGAGCAGCCTGCGCGGCGACGACGTGGCCGGCATCGACCGCAATTCGCGTAGCGACGTGCACGCCGGCCTTTACGGGCAGTTTGGCTTCAACGAGTTTGCTTCCGTGCAGGCCGAGTTGTTGTATTCGCGCCAAGGCTTTGAAGCCAACACCGGCGTGGGGACCAGCGCGGGCGCAAAGCAGAATTTTCGCATGGATTACATCTCGCTCCCCGTCATGTTCGTGGGCAACGTGACCGAAACCATCAGCTTCCATGTGGGCCCACAGGTGTCGCTGCTCACCAACATCCGGCAGGGCGACGACAACCTGGACATCGCCGCAAACGGCTTCAATTCCCTCGATTTTGGGGGTGTCGGCGGACTCGAAGCCCGCTTGGGACCGGCCCGTTTGGGCGCGCGCTACAACCTGAGCTTGGGCAAAGTATTTGAAGACGGCTCCAACTCATCCGGCACCATCAACCCGGCCTTTTCCAATAGCAAGATTTACAACAACTTGTTTCAGATTTACTTGGGTATCGGCTTTACCCAATAAGCACCCTTCCGCTCCATTTCCAGTTCTCAAAAAGGAAGCCCGCTGGGCTTCCTTTTTTTGTTTCAAATGCCTCCCTTCTTCTTTTCCATGCAACACGTTACCCTGCTTTATGAAGCCCGCGAATTGCTGTTGGCCCGCGGCATGGCCGTTCTGGCCACTTGGGCACTGCTCAACGTGGTGGTGAGCGGCTACGGCGCCTGGCGCACGCCCCGCCACCTCGAATCGTTCCACTTCCATGGCATGAACCTGGGCTGGGGCCTTGTAAATGCTGGGTTGGCAGCCTGGAGCTTGCGGCACCTCAGCCCGCCCACCGGCCTGCGCCTAGCCAACCTGTTCCAGGGACAACTCCTGAATGAGAACCTGTTTCTGTTCAACACCGGTCTGGACGTGGCCTACATCATGACTGGCTTCTACCTGCGGGCGTTGGCGGGACAGCCGGCGCGGCGGAGTCCAGCGCAGCTGGCCGGATTTGGCCGTTCGCTGTGGTGGCAGGGCGGTTTTCTGCTGGTGTTCGATGCCGTAATGTGGGCGCTGCTGCACAGGCAGGGCCAAGCCTGGCTGCCGCTATTGAATTAGGGATAGTGATGCGTGAGCTGCAATCCCATTATGGGACAAATTACCCATTTTGAGAACAGCTCAATTTTTTCAACCGGGAAATGGGTTCATAAGCCGGCGAAAACTCCTACTTCGGCTAATAAATCTGCAAGCGCGTCGTGAGCGAGCGAATTTTGAATATCACTTTTAACTGCTCCTGGCACATGGAAGTGTTTTCGCTTTGTCTCTGACAACCTTGCTTATGCGCCAGTTCATCACCGTCCTCGTTTCCTGCTGCCTGCTGATTGCCGGCACCTTCCGTGCGCAAGCCGACGTGTTTGACCGTGTTGAAGCCGTGGCGGTTACCTCGCCCGCCGGGGGCGTTCGCCTCAACGGCACGCTGCGCCTGCCCAAAGGCAACGGCCCCTTCCCGGCCGTGGTGCTGCTGGCCGAGCGCGGCGCCGACAAAAGCGACCCCAATTCGGGCAGCAACCAGCTACTGGGCAGCCTGGCCGATTACCTGGTGAACCAAGGCGTGGCCGTGCTGCGCCTGCACGAGCGCGGCCAAGGTGGGTCGGGCGGCTCGGGTGCCACCACCACGCTCGCGGAGCGGTCGGCCGATGCCATTGCGGCCCTCAACTTCCTGCGCACCCGGCCCCAGCTCGACGGTAGCCGCCTCGGCCTCATCGGGCACGGCGAAGGCGGAAACGTGGCGCTGCTGGCGGGCGCGCAGCCACTGGCGCCCAACTTTGTAGTAGCGCTGGCCGCCGCCGGTCTCCCCGGCCGGGAATTGCTCGCCAGCCAGCCCGTGATGTACGGCAAGGTGCTGGGCAACGACTCGACCGATGCGCAGCGCCAGCGCAAGTACCAGCACGAGCAAGCCGCCGCCTTGGTTGAAGCCGAGAAGCTGCGCGCCCACGGCTCCAATGCCGCGCAAGTGCAAACCTACCTCGACCAGCAGCACCTCCGCCAGAAGGCCGCCATGCGCCGCGACGCTGAGAGCAGCCTCAAGCACCAGCGGGCCATGCTCGAAATCGTGCGCCAAACCCCCGACAACAGCCAAGCTCAAGCCATTTTGAGCAACATGATGCGCCAGCGCTACCCCAACATTGCCCCGGCCGATGTGCAGGCCACCGTGCAAACGCTCACTACGCCCGCCTACCGCAACTTCTTGGCCTTCGACCCCCTGCCTTCGCTGGCTCAGGTGCAGTGCCCGGTGCTGCTGCTGCAAGGCGACGAGGATGCCGAAGTAAATGCCCCGGTGAACCTGGCCCTGCTGAAAAAAGGCCTGCGCAACAACCCCCGCGTGGCCGAGCTGCACTACCCCGGCCTAAACCACGCCCTGCAAATCATCAGTGCCATTGCGGCCGGCATGTCGCCCCCGCCCATTTCCCTGGACGCCCCGGCCGACATCCGCGCCTTTGTCCTGGGCCAGAAATAAGCGTTTCTAGTCCAACAAAAAAGCCTTTCTCTGCACAGAGAAAGGCTTTTTTGTTGCAAAGAGATTACTAGAGTGCAGGCTTACACTTAGCTATTGCCGCCGTGCTGGGGCTCCAGCATTTCTTCCACAATCTTCTTGTTGAAGGCGGGAATGTCCTGCGGCTTGCGGCTGGTGATGAGGCCGTGGTCGCAGACTACCTCCGAGTCTTCCCAGTGGGCGCCGGCGTTGCGTAGGTCGGTTTGGAGGCTGGGCCAGCTGGTCACGCGCTTGCCGCGCACGGCATCGGCTTCAATCAGGGTCCAGGGGCCGTGGCAAATGGCGGCAATCACCTTGTTGGAGCGGGCAAACTCGCGGATGAAGGCCACCACGTCTTTGTCCATGCGCAGAATATCGGGGTTCATTTGGCCGCCGGGCAGCACCAGGGCGTCGTAGTCGGCGGGCTTGGCATCGCCGATGACTTTATCGACGTCCACCTTGCTGCCCCAGTCCTTGCTCGGCCCGTCCCAGCCCTTGATGGAGCCGCTCTTGAGGGAGATGACGTGGGTTTCGGCGCCTTCGCCTTCCAGGTATTTCTTGGGTTCGTCGAGTTCCGATTGCTCGAATCCGTCGGTGGCGATGATGGCAATTGTCTTGCCCTTGAGTTTGTCGCTGCTGAAAATACTCATTGGTAGCTGTGGTAAAAAGGAAAGGCCAGGAATATGCCCGGCCTTCTGTCTTTACGCCGCTGCCAGCCGTTGGTTCGGCTGTGGGGCGGGGCCGGCGGGTTAGTCGAACCAGTAAATGGTGAAGGTGGTGCCTTCGCCCACGGTGCTGGCCACGTCCAAGTGCCCGCCGCGGCTGGTCACGATGCGCTGCACCAAGTACATGCCCACCCCGGCGCCCGCAATATGTGGGTGCTGGCGCGTGAACGGCTGAAAAACCGCCGTTGAATTATCCGGCAGCACCATGCCCAGGCCGTTGTCCTCCACCCGCAGGACGGGACGGCCGGCCTCGGTGAGTTGGCTCTGCACCCGCACCAGCGGCGTCCGCTCGGCATCGGCAAACTTGAGGGCGTTGCTGAGCAGGTTGTGCAGAATGGAGCGCAGATTGGCCCGGCCGTAGGTCAGCGTCGGGACGGCTTCAAAGTCCAGTTCCACAGCAGCGCCGATGTCCTGCACCTGGGCGCGCAGGCCCAGCAGCACTTCTTCGGCTACGCTGCGCAAGTCCAGGGCCTCGGCCGGCGCCGTCAGGCCGCGCTGGTCCTGCACGGTGGCGGCCAGTTCCTGCAGCGTTGCGTCGAGCTGAGTGAGCGCCCCATCCACCATGCCCTGAATTTTGGCATCTTCCGGGTCGTGGAACGTGGCGGTGCGGCGCAGCTCGTCAAACAGGCCGCGCAGGTTGAGCAGCGGCTGCTTCAAGTCGTGCGAAGCCGTGTAGACGAACGTGTCGAGGTCGCGGTTGGTGCGGGCCAGTTCGTCGTATTGGGTTTGCAGCACTTCGCGCAGGCGGTGCTGGTCGTCCACGTCGGTGCAGGCGCCAAACCAGCGCGGGCCGCGCGTGTCGGTGAGTTGCCGCGCCCGAATGATGTGCCAGCGGTAGTGCCCGTCGTGGCGGCGCATGCGGCACAGGCTTTCATAGGGCTCGCCCGTGGCGATGCTCTGCACCCAGCGCCGGGCCGCTCCGGCTTGCTCGCTGGGCTCGAGCAGGTTTATCCAGCCGGTGGGGCCCAATTCTTCCTGCGTGAGGCCGGTGTACTCGCCCGTGAATTGGTTGTAGTAATCAATAAAACCGTCCGACGTCGCCGTCCAGATGAGTTCGGGAATGCTGTCGGCCAGAAACCGGAGCTCGGCTTCGCCCTGGCGCAGGGCTTCGGACAGTTCGCGCTGGTCGTGGATTTCGGTGAGGGCGCCGTGCCAGAACACCGGCTTGTCGGGGGCCAGAAACTCGGGCAGGGCGCGGCTCAGCAGCCAGCGGTACTGCCCGTCGTGCCGGCGCAGGCGGTACTCAAAGTTCCAGCCAATGCCCGAGGCGCGGGCCGTATCGGCCTGGTACAGCACCCGCAGCCGGTCGTCCGGATGAATCAGCAGCGGCCAGATGGCGTTGAGGTCGGTGGTGGGCGGCTGGCCGGTGAAGTAGTACCATTGCGGACTTACGTACTCAAACTTGCCCTCCGCGTTTATCGTGAACGTGATTTGGGGCACCGTTTCCGTCAGCACCCGCAGGCGCGTGTCCAGCCGCCGGGTTTCGATGGACAGCTCGTGGGCGCGCTGCCGGGCTTCTTCCTGCACGGTCACGTCCACGGCAAACAGCAGCAAGCCGCTCACGGGCCCGCCGCCCTCGTGCACGGGCTCCAGGGCAATATCAAAATAGCGCAGCCGGGGCGGCTGCCCATCGGCCGCCGGCTGGGGGATGCAGTAGGACTTGGCCACAAACGGCCGGTCGGACTGATACACCTGCTGCATGACTTCAAGCAAATCGGCGGGTACCAGCCCCGCGGGCTCGGCTATCGACTGCCCTTCGCGGACGCCGTCCCCGAGCACTGCTCGCATGGCCTCGTTCACGAAGCCAAACCGCAGCTCGGGGCCTTGCAGCGTGACGACGCCCGCCGGCATGTGGTGCAGGATGTCCCGCAGCTGTTCCTCACGCATGGACGGACTCGACGTGCTCGGCAGGCATGGTTTCGGGGCCAAACACGGCCAAGCGCACCAAGTCCACCAGCATGGCATCGGCAATGGTGAGGGTGCTCGGCGGGGCCGTCAGTTTGTGAGGCAACAGAAAGCCTTCCAAAGCCTCGAAGCCGGTGGGCTCGAGCGGGTGAAAGGCCATGGACCACTCCGAAAAGCTGCGGGTGGCAATGCGCTTGTCCACCAGCTTTCGGACGTCGGAGTGGCGGCCGTCGCGCGAAATCTTATCAAACAATGGCTCCAGAATTTCCGGCTCGCCCTCAATAAGCTGGGCAATATGGCCATGGCTGTAAAACAGCACGCCCGTCACATTGCGGCGGGCGTTATCGTCGCGGCACTGGCCCAGCAACGCCTGCAAGTCTTCGTCGGACAACGGACGGACGGCCCGGCTCATGTAAACGATGTGAATCATATCAAAACAGCGGCCAGGCAGCAGGGCACTTCATTTTACGGTCTTTGGCGATAAGCAGTACCGCAATACGCAGTAACGAGTTGAAAGATATGTGCCGTATCGGAAACCTGAAAATGGCCGTTCCCAGTGTGCTCCGCTTCAGCCGCTTATTTCCTGCAGCAGGGCCAACGGCCTCCCAATTCGGATGGCTCTCAGTTCCCCTTGCTCCAGAAGGAGCGTTCGAGCCCGCAAGTTCCCCAGTGCGGATTTCCAGAACCGGCTGCCCGGCCCTGAATTTTATTTTTTCAATTATCTTCCAAGCCATGAATCGACTCTTACACGCGCTGCTTCCTACCTGGCGGTTTCTACTACTGCTGGCCTTGCTGGCTCCACTGGCCGCTTCGGCTACCCACTTGGTGGGCGGCGAGCTTGACTTGCAGCACCGCATCGGCAACACCTACACGCTCCGCCTCAACCTGTACTTCGACGACGTGCACGGCGACCCCGGCGCCCTCGACCAGGAGCTGATGGCCGGCATTTTCGCCAAGAACAACAACCAGCGCTTCGGCAACGTCGTCCTGCCCCTCACGTCCAATACGTTCGTTGACTACACCGACCCGGACTGCGCAGTCGGCTCGCTCCGCACCCGCAAGCTGGTGTATATCCGCGACATTGTCCTCAGCCCCGGCGTGTACAACAGCCCCGCCGGCTACTACGTGGCCGTGGAGCGCTGCTGCCGCAACGACGAGATTAGCAACATTGTGGCCCCCGAAGCTGCCGCCCAAACCTTCTACCTCGAATTCCCGGCCGTGGTGCGCAACGGCGCGGCCTTCATCGACTCCACGCCCCGCATTTTCCCGCCCCTCAGCGACTATGCCTGCAAGAACGAGTTGTTCTACTACGATTTTGGCGGGGATGACTCCGACGGCGACTCCCTGGCCTACGACATGGTGACGCCCCTCAACGGCAACACATCGGTGGCGTTTCCGGTGCTGCCCCAGGTGAGCCCCGCCCCCTACTCCCTCATCACCTGGAAACCGGGCCTCGGCACCGACAACCAGATTCCGGGCACCCCGCCCCTGCGCATCGATGCCCGCACCGGCCGCCTCACCGTGCAGCCCGCCGATACGGGTTTGTTCGTGTTCGGGGTGCGCTGCACGGAGTATCGCAACGGCCAGAAAATCGGCGAAACCCGCCGCGACTTTCAACTCAAAGTCCTCATCTGCCCCACCAATTCCACGCCCCAGATGGAGGTGCGCACCTCCGCCAGCCCCGCCGCCTACCTGCCCGGCCGCGACACCCTGCGCCTCGTGCCCGGCGGCAACCGCTGCCTCACCATCCGCTTCACCGACCCCGACCCCAACTCCGTGCTCACCATGAGCAGCCGTCCGGTCAACTTCAGCGCCAACGCGCCCCTCTTCACCACCACCCGCAGCGGCACGGTGCGCGCAGCCGGCGCCCCCGATACCCTAACCGCCACCCTCTGCTTCCCGGAATGTACCGACTCCCAGGGCAAGGTTTTCCTGCTCGATGTCATCGTGGCCGATAATGGCTGCAGCCTGCCCCGGCGCGACACCGTGCGCGTGGCCTTCATCGCCACGCAGCCGCCCAATGCCCCGCCCCTGCTCACCACCAGCTTTCCGGCGGCGCCCGTGCCGCCCGCCCCGCTCACGCCCGTCGTCATTCGCGTGCCCATCGGCACCCGCTACTCCGCCACCCTGGCCGGCACCGATGCCGACGGCCACGCCCTGGCCCTCACCGCCGCCGGCCAAGGCTTCGACCTTGCCGCCCGGCGCATGGTCTTCGCCGCCCAAAACGGCACCGGGCAGGCCGACGCCACCTTCGCCTGGGAACCCACCTGCGACGACGTCACGGCCGACGGCCTCCTCGTCCGGTTCCGCCTCGCCGAAACCGGCCCCTGCACGCCCCGCAACCAGGAACGCCTCGTCCGTTTCCAAGTCGTGCCCCTCGAAGAACCCGTCGCCTTCCGGCCGCCCAACGTCATCACCCCCAACGGCGACACCAAAAACGACGTCCTCACCATGCCCGACCTACCCGTCGACTTCTGCGACCAGCGCTTCGCCGGCATCCAAATCTTCACCCGCTGGGGCCAGCGCGTTTATCAGTCGCCCGAGCGCACCTTCCGCTGGGGCGGCGCCGGCGCGGGCGGCGTCTACTACTACCTCGTCACCTATACCGACGGCCGCAAGTTCAAAGGCTGGGTCGAAGTAATTCAGTAGCCGAACGAGGCAGCGCATTTTTCCAGCCAACTGACCGTAGCGCGATAGTAGCGCGGACTTTTAGTCCGCGTCCCCAAACGACACCCACGCGGCGTGGGGCGCGGACTAAAAGTCCGCGCTACTATCGCGCCGTAACCACAACCCCCACCTCATTTCTCCCCCAGCCCCACCACCAGCCGCTGCATCTCGTGCTGCCGAAACGGCGACCACGTCCCCAGTTCCGAGAAATTGTACCGCACCACCACCGCATTCGCATTGTCGGTGAAGCGCTCCAGCACCCCAGGCACCAGCCGCAGCATCGCCAGCACCTCATAGCTCTCATACACCAGGTAGGTGCGCCGCCCGCTGCCGTGCCGCAGCCGCTCCCGTTTCGCCACGTCAAAATACCCCGTCAGCGGCGACGAGTTGAAGGCAAACACCTTCTCCACCCGCCCGCAGGTGAAGCCCGCGTGCTGCGCCAGCCCTCCCCCCAGCGAGTGCCCCGCCGACATCACCCGCTGCCGACCCCCATACGCCGAGTCCAGCTTCGCCACCAACACCGGCGTCAGCACGCGGGCCTGCTCGTACTGGTCCCACACGCCCGGCGTGTTGGTCAGGGGCCGCACGTTGGCCACCCAATCCGCAAACTCCAGGTAGTTCGTCCCCCGAAACACCAGCACCGCCAGCGGCACCGTGCCCGGCACCGTCCGCACCCACACATCAAACACCAGCCCACTGGCCAGCCGCTGCCCCGCCGGCGCCCCCACAGCGTACCGAAACGCAAACGGCAGCCACCCGCGCCGCGCCAGCTCCCGCCGCTCCCTCACGTACTTGGCCGTGTCCTGCCCATAGTCCGGCCGATGGTCGCGGGATTGCACGCCCGAATACACGTTGGCGCTCAGCATCGCCATGTCCAGCACCAGCAAATAATCCGGGTCCACCAGCGTCGGCGTCAGCCGGGCCTGCGCCAGCTCCGCCACGCTGCGGGTATAGGTTTTAGCCTTTATCCGCACCACTGCTTGGTCGTGCGGTTGGCAACTAATACTAAACAGGAGAAGCAAACCCAGTAACGCCCAGCCCACCGTGCTTTTACTACCTAAAAATCGACTGCGCATGGAATTGCAAATTGCTTCCTTGGTTGAATTAACCGCGCCACTCCTAGCTCAGCTGCAACCCCTGGGAGGTAAACCGCCGGTAAATCCCCGCCAGAATCTCGCTTTTCGTGAGCTGCTCCTGCCGGATGTTGGTAATCCAGAACAGCACCTTTAGCTCGTACAGCTGCCCGTTCACGCTGTTGAGCAGGATTTCGGGCGGCATGCTTTGCATGGTGTAGGGGCTGTTTTTGATTTCCTCCTGAATCAGCTCGCGGGCCGTTTGCAGGTCGGTTTGCATGTCGGTGCCCGGCGCCATTTTCAGCACCAAATCCACCCGGATGTGGTCGTTCGTCCGCGTCCAGTTGATGACGTGGCCCGAGAGCAAGTCGCCGTTCGGCACAATGATTTCCGAGCCCGTCACCGACGTGAGCTTGCTCGACCGGATGCCGATGTCCTGCACCCGCCCCGCCTTGCCGGCCACCTCAATGAAGTCGCCCACGTGAAACGGCCGCTCGAAAATCAGGATAATGCCCGACACCAGGTTGTTCACAATGCTCTGCAAGCCTAGGCCAATGCCCACGCTCAGGGCCCCAAACACGATGGCAATTTTGCTCAGCGGCAAGCCCGTGGCCGCCGTGGCCAGCGCAAAGCCCACTATCACGAGCAGCAGCCGCAGCGCCACCAGCCACGACCCGCGCCGCCGCGAATCGGAGCTGTCGTCGTCGCCCACCTCCCCAAAAAAGTAGCCGATGTACCGCTGCAGCAGCGTGGAGATGTAGAGAATCACGAAGAACAGCAGGATGTTGCCGAACGTGAACACCGTGCTGCCCAGCGTGTGGGGGGCCGTCAGCAGGTGCTCCAGGCCATTATACACCGTCTCGTACTGGTTGAGGTTGGAGGTGAACACCACCAGCCAAAGCACGCCCGCCACCACCGTGAGCAGGCGCATGAGCTGGGGCTCGATTTTGTCGTAGTCAAAGTGGGCCGCGCCGCCTGCCACCAGCCGGCTGGCCAGCATTTGCAGGTGAAACGCCTCCGTAAACAGCTCAATGAACACCGCCAGTCCAATGCCCTGCGTGAGCCCAAAAATGGCCGCCGTACTGAACATCTTCGCCAAACTCAGCCGCCCAAACACGTTGCAAACCACCGCCAGCACATTCAGCCCCATAAACAGGCCCGTGACCGGCACCAAAAACCCCGGCAGCGCCACCGCCTTGCGCACCCGCATCAGCAGCACCAGCCCAATGCCCACGGCCACCACGTTCAGCCCCAACAGCCCCCAGCGCGCCCCCAGCCCCGACGTGGCATTGGCATTCACCGCCCCCATCGCCACAAAAAATCCCACCAGCCCCAGCCAGTACCAAAACGGCCGCCGCGGCCAGCTCCGCGCAAACACCGCCGTGAGCGCCAGCAGCAACAGCCCTTGCAGCAGGGCCAGGTACACGGGCGGCGGGTGCAGCTCCAGCGCCGGCGCCAGGCTGAACATCACCACCAGCGTGCCCGCCACCGGCCCCGGCCGCAGGTAGCGGAACGGCTCGTCCAGCACCAGCGTGCGCTTGCTCACCCGGCGGTAGTTGAAGCGAACCCAGCCGTAGAAGACCAGCCCAATCAGGGCCATGTACGCCCAGTTATCCCAATTAGTAGCGAAGTAGAACGCGTTGATTTGCCCCCGATAGGTACCGACCGGCCGCGCGACTTGCGCCGCCGTATCGGGCCGGGCCGCCCACAGCGGCGGGTAAGCCGCCTTCACCGTGGTGCGCCCGAACCGGCGCATTTGGTCGCCCACGGCATCCTGCAATTCCAGGGTCTGAATGTAGCTGGCCGCCACCTGGGTTTGCAGCGTCCGCACCCGCTCAAACCGCTTGGCGAGCAAGCCGCCAATGCGCTGCTGCCGCACTTGCAGCGCCGAATCGGCCCGCATCAGGGCCCGCGCGTGTTCATCGGGGTTGAGCACCCGGGCGGGGCGCGGCGCCAGGCCCTTCAGGCGGCCGTTCATCTCCTCCAGCTGCTGATGGGCAGTGCCCAGCGCCGCCCGCCATTCCGCCAGCTGCTCCTGAATGGTGCCCAGCATCAGCTGGCACATTTGCAGCTGCTTGATGTCGACCACCTGCGCCTTGTCCTCCACGCTGAGGCGGATGGCCCGCAGGTTTTCGACCACCTCGGGCAATTCTTCGGTCACGGTGCGCGCATCGAAAATCTTGCGCACCTGCCCCGAAATGCCGCTCAGCGTGGTATAAGCCTTTTCCAACCGGTCCGATTCATTGAACGCCACGGTATCCGCGGACAGGATGGTAGCCGCCAACGTGTCGGCAGAAACCGCAGTGGACTGCGCGGCCACGGGGCCCACCATCAGCAGCCCCAGCAGCAGCGCGGCGGAGTTGCGCCACCCAGCTTTCCGTGCTTTCAAACCAGTAAGTACCCCATCAAAAAACGTCATGTCGAATTCTTTAAGCTGGAAATTTACGCCTCTCCTCCTAAAGAAAGCTGGGCGCTAGTCCTGTCCGGCGTAGAGGCGCAACACCTTGCGTCTCGGCGTCCGCACCGTCTGGAAGTCGTGCAGACGACATCGTTCAACACCGGGACGCCAGCGGTTGCCGCTCTTCCCGGGCGTTGGCGCCGACCTACTTTTGCTCGCGCCAACTGCAACACCTCCCCTTTTCCCGCCGTCTGTTGTCCCTATGATTCGAATTCTCCTCGCCCTCCTCCTGCTCGCCGGCACCGCCGCCGCCCAAACCACCCCGCCCCTTTACATGCCCCGCGACATTCAGCGGGCCTACGACCGAGGCACCCGCAGCCCCGACGGCCGCCCCAGCCCCAAATACTGGCAAAACCGCGCCCGCTACGACATCACCGTGCAAGCCGCGCCGCCCGCCCGCGACATCCGCGGCCGCGAAACCATCACCTACTTCAACAACTCCCCCGACACCCTGAAGCAGGTCGTGATGCGCCTCACCATGAACATCCACCTGCCCGGCGCCGCCCGCGACGCCGACGCCAACCCCGACTACCTCACCTCCGGCCTCGTCATCGACACCTTTAAGGTCAACGGCCAGGGCCGCCCCGCCCCCTTCGCCGACGGCGGCACCGCCCGCAGCCTCCCCCTCGCCAAGCCCCTCGCCCCGCGCGATTCCATCAAATTCACCATCGCCTGGCACTTCCCGCTCTCCCTCGAAAGCGGCCGCGAGGGCGTCATCGACCCCAACACCTTCTTCCTCGCCTACTTCTACCCGCGCTTGGCTGTGTATGATGATTACGCGGGCTGGGACCGGCTGCCCTTCGTCGACAGCAAGGAGTTCTACAACGACTTCAACGACTACCGCCTGCGCGTGCAGGTGCCCGCCAACTACATCGTGTGGGCCACCGGCACCCTCCAAAACCCCGACCAAGTGCTGCAAAAAGCCGCCGCCAAGCGCCTCAAGCAGTCCTTCACCAGCGACAAAGTCATCCACGTGGCCACCGCCGCCGACCTGGCCAAGAAGTCCATCACCGCCCAAAACCCCACCAACACCTGGGTCTGGACCGCCACCGACATCTCCGACGTCACCGTGGGCCTCAGCAGCGGCTATGTGTGGGACGCCGCCAGCGTGGTAGTCGATACCAAAACCAAGCGCCGCGCCAGCATGCAGGCCGCCTTCGCCGATTCCACCGCCAACTTCCACCAGTCCGTCAAGTTCGGCCAATACGCCCTCGGCTGGTTCTCCGACCCCAAAAACTGGCCCGGCGTGGCGTATCCCTTCCCCAAAATGACGGCCTTCCAGGGCTTCGCCGACATGGAATACCCCATGATGCTGAACGACAGCCCCCAGCAGGACCCCAAATTTGGCCAGTTTGTGCAGGACCATGAAATTGCCCACACGTGGTTTCCGTTCTACATGGGCATCAACGAAAGCCGCTTTGCTTACATGGACGAAGGTTGGGCCACCACCTTCGAGCGCCTCATCAACACCAGCCAAAACGGCGCCGCTTACGCCGACGACTTTTACAAGAAATTCCGCGTCAACCGCTGGATTAACGACCGCAACTCCGCCCAGGACCTGCCCATCATCACGCCCAGCAGCGAGCTGCGCGCTGGCTACGGCAACAACGCCTACGGCAAGCCTTCGCTCAGCTACTTCGCCCTGAAGGATATGCTCGGCGATACGATGTTCAAGAAGTGCCTGCACGCCTTCATGGCCGACTGGCATGGCAAGCACCCCATTCCTTGGGACTACTTCAACTCCTTCAACACCACCTCCGGCCAAAACCTGAATTGGTTTTTCCAGAATTGGTTCTTTACCAATAATTACATCGACCTGGCCGTGGCGCCCGTCACCGGCACCACCGTCACGGTGCAGAACATCGGCGGCTTCGCCATCCCCTTCGACCTCGCCGTGGAGTACACCGACGGCACCAAAGCCACCCTGCACCAGTCGCCTGCCATCTGGCAAGCCAACCAGAAACAGGCCACCATCACCCTACCCAAAGCCGCCAAGTCCGTGGCCTTGCAACAGGGCGTTTTCATGGACGCCAACGAGAAGGATAATACCTGGACCCAGAGGTAATTGCCGATTTACCGTTCGGTTTGGGCTCGTTCCAAAGAAAGCGGAAATATTAAAATCCGATTAAAGTTGAAAAGCCGTAGGTTCGCTGGCAAAACGCCCAGAAACTACGGCTTTTCTTCGTTTTCAATCGCCTTCTATGCTCCTAATTCTTCTTTTTCTGGCAGTAATTCTGCTGACGTATTCCAACGGGGCCAACGACAACTTCAAGGGCGTGGCCACCCTGTGGGGCAGCGGCACGCTGGCCTACAAGCCAGCGCTGATTCTGGCCACTGTATCTACGTTTGCCGGCTCCATCTGCTCGTATTTCTTCGCCGCCGAGCTGATTAAGAACTTCTCGGGCAAGGGGCTGGTGCCGGATGAGATTATTGGGTCGGCCGCATTTGTGCTGGCGGTGGCGCTGGCGGCGGGCATCACGGTGTTGCTGGCCACCAAGTTTGGCTTTCCCATTTCTACCACCCACGGCTTGGTGGGGGCCTTGGTAGGCGCCGGCCTGGTGGCGGTAGGCACGGCCGTGAATTTCTCCAAGTTGGGCACCACTTTTTTCCTGCCCCTGATTTTGGGGCCGGTGCTGGCTGTGGGGCTGGGCGCCCTGGTCTACATTCTGTTTCGCCAAGGGCGCAAAGCGGCGGGCATCACGGAAGAATCGTGCGTGTGCGTGGGCGACACCTGGGTGCCGGTGGCCTCGGCGCCCACCGCGGCCTTCACGGCCTTGCCCACGCTGCAGGCCGGCCTCGGCACCCAAGCCGAGTGCCAAAACCTTTACCAGGGCACTTTTATTGGCCTCAACTTTCAGCCGCTCATCAACAACCTGCACTACGTGAGCGCCGCTACCATGAGCTTCGCGCGGGGCCTCAACGACACGCCCAAACTGGTAGGCCTGCTGCTGGTGTGCAAGTTTTTCGCCATGCCCGTCAACGTCCTGATTCTGGCCGTGGCCATGGCCATCGGCGGCTGGCTCAATGCCCGGAAAGTAGCCGACACCATGAGCAAAAAGATTTCCAAGCTCAACCACGGCCAAGGCTTCACGGCCAACCTCATCACGAGCATCTTGGTGATTGTGGCCAGCAAGTTCGGCTTGCCCGTGTCCACGACCCATGTGTCGGTGGGTAGCATCTACGGCATTGGGCTGGTGAATGGCACGGCCAACTCCCGCGAAATCGCCAAAATCGGCTTGTCATGGCTGCTTACGCTGCCAGTGGCGGCCCTGCTCAGTGCCGGCCTCTACTTCGCCATTCACGCGCTGAACCAATAGGGAAAAGTCGTGTAGCGCCCAGCACCCTGCGCCAGCAGTCGTCCTGAGCGCCACGATGGTCCTTCTCACCGAAGAACCGCAAATAGTACTAGAAGCAGGCGTAAGGAGGACCATCGTGGCGCTCAGGATGACAGATGAATGAAGTTGCCCTTGCACCGCTCTACATGAAAAAATCTCTCCTCTTACTCCTTGCTGCTCTTCTACCTTTTTTGGGTTTCGCCCAGATAACCACCAGCGCATTTGAAGGCTTGGTCACGGACAAGACCGGCGCGGCCATTCCGGGCGCTACCGTTGTGCTGGTGCACGTGCCCACCGGCACCCGCAGCGGCACCCAATCGGAACCGAACGGCAAGTTTTTACTCAACAACCTCAAGCCCGGCGGCCCTTATACCGTGCAGGTCAGCTTTGTGGGCTACACTACCCAGAGCAACGACGACCTTTTTCTGAGCCTGGGCAAAGTAGCCCGGCAAACGTTCACCTTAGTCGAGGCGGCCACCGAGCTGGGCGAAGTAGCCGTGACGGGCAATAAAAGTGACCCCTTCACGGCCGATAAAAACGGCCAGGCCTACCACCTCAGCCAGCAGGCCATCCAGAACGTGCCCACGCTGAACCGCAGCCTGGGTGACCTGACGAAGCTGATGCCGCAGGGCAACAAGAATTCCTTCGGGGGCGCCAATTACCGGTTTAATAACCTGAGCATCGACGGCATGGCGACGAACGACGTGCTGGGTTTCCAGGAGCCGGCCAGCGGTGCGGCGGGCACAGTGGCCTCGGGCACGCCCGGCGCGCTGGCCGGCACGCAGCCCATTTCCATCGATGCCATTGAGGAAATTTCGGTGGTGCTTTCGCCCTTCAACGTCACGCTGGGCAATTTCACGGGGGCCAACATCAACGCCGTGACCAAGAGCGGCACCAACAAATTCAAGGGCAGCGTCTACAGTTTTGCCCGCAACCAGGTCATCACGGGCAAGAGCGTGGACGAGCTGCACAAGCCCATTGCCAACTACTACGACGTTCAATCCGGCTTTAGCATCGGCGGCCCAATTATCAAAAACAAGCTGTTTTTCTTCGGCAACTACGAAAACCAGCGCCGCGAGGAGCCCGTGCTCTACGCCCCCGGCGAGCCCGACGCCAATGTGCCGCACGACGTGGCCGAGCAAATCAGCAACCACCTCAAAACGAAATACGGCTACGACCCCGGCACGTTTGGCGGCGCCACCATCCGGCGCCACAGCGACAAATTCCTGCTGCGCCTCGACTACAACCTCTCTGAAAAGCACCGCTTGGTGCTGCGCGACAACTACGTGACCGGCTTCGCCGACAACCTGGAACGCTCGCCCACGGTGCTCAATTTCGGCAACCAGGGCTTCCGGCACCACAGCCGCACCAACAGCCTGGTGGCCGAGCTGAAAAGCACGTTCAGCAACCAGCTTTCCAACCAGCTGATTATCGGCCACAACACCGTGTCGGAAAATCGCAGCTACGACGGCCGCATTTTCCCGCACCTCGAAATTAATTACAACACCGCCACATCGATTTTCGCCGGCACCTACCGTGAGGCGGCCGTGTACCGCTCCGACCTGAGCACCACCCAGTTCACGGACAACCTGACGCTGTTCAAAAACCGGCACACGCTCACGCTGGGCACCACCAACGAGTTGAACAACATCGAGTACCGCTTCCTGACGGCGTTCAACGGCCGCTGGCAATATTCGTCGGTGGATGCGTTCCTGCAGGACCGCCCCAACCGCGTGCGCGGCGTGTACAACACCGAAAACAACGACGTTGACTTTAACAAGGGCCTGCCCTCGGCCGATTTCCGGGTGATGCTGCTGAGCCTCTACGCCCAGGACGATTACCGCGTGACCAACCGCCTGAATGTGCAGGTGGGCCTGCGCGTGGACATGCAGGTGCACCCCGATAAAATCCCGGTGAATCCCGCTGTGTTCAAGAACCCAGAATTCAATCTGTACCGCAACGACTTTGGCGGCGTGCCGCAGTTCAACCCGCGCCTGAGCTTCAACTACCAGCTCAACGAGGCCAATACCATGCAGCTGCGCGGCGGCTCGGGCCTGTTCACGGGCCGCATCCCATTCGCTTGGTACGCCTATGCGCACTACATCTCGGGCAACCGCTACAACAACATCGACTACCGCCCCACCGGCCCCCTGCCAATTGCCGAGGACTTGTCGGCCCTGCAATCGGTGCAGCCCGGCATCGCCGAAATCAACCTCATCGACAACGATTTCCAGCTGCCCCGCGACTGGAAATCCACGCTGGCGTTTGATGTGAAACTGCCTTACAATTTCACCTTCACGGCCGAGGGTTTGTACTCGAAAGTGGTGTCGGGCGTGCTGTTTCAGTCCATCAATTTCAAAGAGACCAAACTCAATTTTGAAGGCGCCGACAACCGGCCCTACTTCGCCGCCACCGGCAACGCCGCCAAGATTGACCCCGCGTTCACGAACGTTTTCGTGATGTCAAACACCAACCAGGGCTACACCTACAACGCCACCTTCAGCCTGAGCAAGCGCGTGCAAAACCGCCTCGACGCCTACGCCGGCTACAGCTACGGCCAGAGCAAGGACATCGTGAACGGCGTGCGCGTGTCGCCGGCCGCCAACTACGAGTGGAACCAGTCGCTGGTCGCCAACACCCCCGCCCTGGCGTATTCCAACTTCGATTTGCGCCACAAGTTCATCGGCAATGTCACCTACAACGCCACCCTGTGGGAGAAAACGGGCGTCTCGGCCAGCCTCATCTACATTGCCCGCTCGGGCAGCCCGTTCACCTTCGTGTACGAAGGCGACGTGAACCGCGACGGCTCTGCCAAAAACGACCTGCTTTACATCCCGCGCAACGCGTCGGAAATCAAGCTGGTGGATTTTGCCACGCCCCAGGGCACCGTCACGGCCCAGCAGCAGTACGACCAACTAGCCAAGTACATTGCCAACGACGAGTACCTATCCGGCCGCCGCGGCCGCTACGCCGAGCGCAACGGCGCCCGTACCCCTTGGACCCAGCAGCTCGACCTGCGCTTCACCGCCAAACTGCCCGTGAGCAAAACCGGCACCCAGCGCCTGGAGGTCTCCTTCGACTTCATCAACCTCGGCAACCTGCTGAACCGGGAGTGGGGCCTGCAATACTTCGTGCCCAACATCAACAACTCGGGTTACGCCCTACTCGATTTCGTGCGGATTGAAAACAAGCAGCCGGTGTATCAGTTCAAGAACCCCGCCGGCACCCCCTGGCAAACCGACCCCATCAACTCCCGCTGGCAGGGCCAGCTGGGCCTGCGCTACTCGTTTAACTAGCGCTAGCACGGGGTTTCGTGGTGGAAGTCGACGGCACGCTGCGGCGATTACTCGTCGGAGCCCGCGGCGCGCCGCTGCTTTTTCAGTTGCTGGCGCACGGCTTTCACCCGCTCGTCAAAGCCGTCGGGGTCGTAGTCCACGGTGTCCACATCGAGCTGCTCGAGCAGGTCCATCATGGCGTTGGCGTGGTCGGTGCGCGTGCCGGCGGGCATGGTCACATACGCCATTTCTGACCACAAAAGGGCCAGCAGGCGCGTGCCGGCCTCGTCGCGCATCTGCATTTCCAGCACCAGGCTCGAATTATCGAAGTGAATCAGCTGGCTGCTGATGCGCACCTGCGCCCCCTGCCGCGCGGCCTTCAGGTAGCTAATGTGGTGCTTCGTGATAACCCAAACCGCGTGTTGCGCCCGCGCCAGCTCGCCCATGTTAAGGGAATAATGCGCCGTGGTGTGGTCTTCGCGGGCATTGAGGAAGTAGTCGAGGTAGCGGGAATTATTGAGGTGCCCCAGCATGTCGCAGTCCTGGAAGTAGACGTGGTGCGTGGTTTCGGGCGTTTTGACGAGCGTAGACATAACTAAGGGAAATAGCCGGGCGGCAAAGGTCGCATCCTTTCAACAAAAGCGGGCCTGAGTGCTTGACATGCGCAGCGCAGCGGCCCGCTCACTTTGCTTGTCATATTGAGCAAGGAGAAGTATCCTATCCGGTCAGAACCAATCGTCCAGCGGCGAGAAGGTGCTTCGCTACGCTCAGCATGACAAGGGGCGCGCAAGTTGGTTGGACTGCGTGGAAACCAGATAAACATGACGTCTTTCTGTTTTCAGCACGCCCATCGCACGCCCAAAACTACTCGGCACGCCTAACACTTTGCGGAAAAATTCTTACCTTTTAGCCATCAAAATTCCCGCACCATGTTCACGCTTACGCCCGCCCGTTCTGCCGTCCTGCACGCTCTTGCCGATACCATTATTCCGCCCTTGTCCGACGGCAGCCCGGCCGGCTCGTTGGGTGTAAATCTGGAGAAACTAGAAGCGGCCATTCAGGAGCAGCCACTGGGCGCGCAGGCTGAATTCGGCCAGTTGCTCGACCTGATGCAGAAGCCCATTTTGGGTCTGACTTGGTTTGGGCCGCTGAAACCCTTCCGCAAGCTCGACCCCGAGCAGCGGGAGCAACTGCTCCAAAGCTGGGCTTCCTCCAACATTCCGCAATTGCGCAAAGGCTTCCAAGCCGTGCGCAAGCTCTGCACGCTGCTCTACTACGGCGGCAGCATGCCCGACCTGCCCGCCGCCTGGGGCCGCCTGGGCTACCCCGGCCCCGAGGAGAAGCCCGTGGACACCCCCAAACCCATCAAAACCCTGCACCCTACCCAGGACACGGCGTATGATTGCGACGTGCTGGTCATCGGGAGCGGCGCGGGCGGGGGCGTGGTGGCCGGCGAGCTGGCGCAGGCCGGCTATGACGTGCTGGTCATCGAAAAAGGCCCCTACTGCCACGGCTGCGACTTCACCCAGCGCGAAGTGGACATGCTCGGCAAGCTTTATGATGCCAAAGGCGCCCTGAGCACCCAGGACGGCAGCATTGGTATTCTGGCCGGCTCCTGCCTGGGCGGCGGTACTACCGTGAACTGGGCCGGCTCGTTCCGCACGCCCGATTACGTGCTGCAGGAATGGGCCAAGGAGCACGACGCGCCGCACTTTACCACGCTAGAGTTTAAGGAAAGCATCAACGCCGTAGCCCGCACCATCGGCGTGAACACCAACTACACCCGCCACAACGGCCAGAACCAGGCTCTGTGGGACGGTTCGACCAAGCTGGGCCAGGAAGTTAAGCTGATTCCGCGCAACGAAAAAGGCCTGACTGATTCGGACGCGCACTTTCGGTCCCTGGGCTACACCACGCTGGGCGATGCCCACGGCATCAAACAAGGCACCCTGAACACGTACCTGCTCACGGCCTTTGAGCACGGGGCCCGCATCTTGGCCGACACCAAAGTAGACCGGGTAACCATTGCCAGCGGCCGCGCCACCGGCTCCGAAGCCGTGCACACCACCGAAGACGGGCGGCAGGTCCGCATCGCGGTGAAGGCCCGGCGCGTGGTGGTGGCCGGCGGCGCCATCCAAACGCCCGCGCTGCTGCTGCGCTCCGGCCTGAAGCACCCGCACCTGGGCCGGCACCTGCACCTGCACCCCACCGTGGTGGTAGGCGCCCGCTACCCGCACCCCATGAACTCCTGGCACGGCCCAAGCATGAGCGTGGTCAACGATAATTTCACCATGCTGCACGGCACCAATTTCGGCGCCAAGCTCGAAACGCCGCCCACCCACCCCGGCCTGCTGAGCATGGTGCTGCCCTGGCTCTCGGGCCGGCAGCACCACGAGCTGCTGCGCGACGCCAGCCACTTGGGCTCGTTCATCGTCCTCACCCGCGACCGCGACGGCGGCCGGGTGAGCATCGACAAGCACGGCGCCGCGCTGATTGACTACACCCTGTCGGATTTCGACCGCGCCAACATGCTGGAAGGCGTGCGCGCCGCCGCTCAAATCCACGTGGCGGCCGGTGCTAACTTGGTGTATTTGCCTCACGGCACATTGCCCATTCTTCAAGCCAAAGACGGCGTGTTGCAAAACCCGGAACTCCTCGATAAGCTGCCCCACCTGAGCTGGAAGCCCAACCAATTTGGCCTCTACAGCGCCCACCAGATGAGTACCTGCCGCATGGGCGGCGACGCGGCCACCCACCCGCTCAAGCTCAACGGCGAAACCGTGGAGGTGCAGGGCCTTTTCGTGGCCGACGGCTCGGCGTTTCCGGCGTGCAGCGGCGTCAACCCCATGCTCACCATCATGGCGCTGGCGCATTTCACGGCCCAGGGCATGAAAACCGGGGAGGGCCGGGCCGCCCACACCATACCTTTGGCCCCGACTCAGGGCCACCATGCAACAACCTAAAGACTGGCGGACTTCCCGCCAGGTAATTACCACGCTGTTTTTTGGCGGCCTGCTGCTGCTCGGGCTCCTGCTCACCCGCGACTACGGCATGAGCTGGGACGAACCAGCCGAACGGGAAGCGGGCTTTGTCAGCTTGCAGTACGTGGCCCAGCGCTTGGCCTCCTACGTGCCCCAAACCCCTTACCTGAGCGGTTGGCCCGAATTGCGCACCTACCGCGACGCCGACCACGGCGTGGCTTTTCAGTTGCCCCTGGCGGTGATGGAAGCCATTTTTGCCCGCTACGACCTGCAAGGCGCCTATTGGCTACGGCACTTTCTTGTTTTTGGCACCTTCATCCTGGGCACCTGGGCCGTGTACCGGCTGGCCACGAACCGCTTCGGCAGTTGGAAATGGGGATTGGTGGCGGCCGGCATGCTGGTGCTGTCGCCACGCATTTTTGCCGAGGCGTTCTACAATTACAAAGACTTGGTGTTCATGAACCTGTTCGCGCTGGGCGGGCTCACCCTCACGCGACTGCTACGGCGGCCCACGACGGGGCGAGCCGTGGCTCATGCGCTGGTCACGGCCTTGGCCACCGACGTTCGCATCATGGGCCTATTGCTGCCGGTGCTCACGGTAGGGTTTGGGGCCTTGGAATGGTGGGCCCGGCCAGTACGTCGGCAAGCACTAATGCGCACGCTGGCAGTTTATTCGGCTGCAACGATTCCCTTGGTGGTTCTATTCTGGCCGTACTTGTGGGAAGCGCCGCTGCAGCGGCTCTGGGAATGCTTCGGCAGCTTCCGGCGCTACCGCCAAACCATGCGGGTGTTCTATTTGGGCCAGATGGAATCCTGCCAGCGCTTGCCCTGGCACTACCTCTCGGTGTGGCTGCTAGTGACCACGCCCGTGGCCTATAGTCTGCTGTTTGTGGGCGGTGCGGGCGTGGTGCTGCGCGAGTTTTTTCGGCAGCCACTGGCAATGCTGGGTCGCGTGGCTGGCCGGCGTGACTTGCTTTTCGGGGCGTGGTGCGTGGGGCCACTGGTGCTGATTGTGGTCATTCAGTCGGTGGTATACGATGGGTGGCGGCACGTTTATTTCATCTACCCGGCCTTTGTGCTGCTGGCGGTGCGGGGGCTGCAGGCGGGCGTAGCCGCGTATCAGGCAGCGGGGCCGGGCTCGGCTGGGCGGCGGCTGGGGCTGGTGGCCGGCGTACTGTTGGCAGCGGGAGTTGCGCACACGGCCGTGCGGCAAGTAGCCGACCATCCGCATCAGTACGCGTATTTCAGTTTTCTGCAGGGGCCGTTGGCCGGCCAGCTGTTTGAGCGTGACTACTGGGGCATATCAACCGTGCAAGGCTTGTCTTGGGTATTGGCACACGACCAACGGGCCGCCGTTACGTTCAGCGACACCCTTTACTGCAAGGATTTTATCGGCAACAACACGCTCCTGCTGCCCGCGGCCGACCGGGCGCGGGTTCGGCTGGTACCACACCACCGGGCACAGTATTTTTTCGGGATGTACCGCTGGCATCCCGCGCCCTACGAGGAGACGTATGGCACGCCCATCCACAATATCAAGGTAAATGGCCTGCCCGTTCTCACGGTGTTTCGCCGTTGACGTCAATGGCACCAAGCCTAGGAATCCGAAAGCTGCGCGCTAGTTTTCGGACTTCTCACGCGTCTGCTCCTCTCCGAACTAGGCCACCGCTTTTGCAGGCATCTGAAACGGTTTCTTGCCAGATAATGCACCTAATTACGGTTTGCTGCGTACTCTTCTGAATATTGCTATTCCGACGATTTATGCGTTCTGCTTCTTTTTCCGTGTTGCTCTTGACCTCGGTGCTGACCTTGGGCAGTTGCTCGTTGTTCCGCCCCCGTGCCAAAACGCCCGTCATTGAAACCGTGCGCACGGAGGATTCGCCCACGCCGAAAACGGCGGCCCGCGACCTGGCCGATGTGATGACCACCGAGCTCCAACTCACGCCCGACCAGACGCAAAAAGTCCGCACTATTCTGAACGGCACCGTGGAGCAGGCCAACGCCGCCAAATTGAAGTACGCGCCCAAATCACCGGAACTACTGGCCGAGCTGAAGCGCATCAACATCAGCTCCCAGAAGGAGCTGCAAGTGGTGTTGGGGCCCACCAAATTCAAGCAGCTGCAAGCCAACCAGCGCAAAATGGCCGCCGAGATGCAGCAGCGCCAGAAGTAGCCGGACTGGCTTATTGCCGCACCATTTCCCGCCAAGGAACCCACAGCCCGGCATAGCGGGCTATTTGCTGCTCCTGCCGGCGAGTCCTTGGCGTTAGCAGCCAATACGCGTGGTCCTTTGAGCCCATGCGCCGCACCGCGCCCGTAGCTAGCACCGCAAGGCGCAAGGTGTCGTTGCCCAACCGCTGCCAACTCAACCGACGACCGTCGAGCAGCAGGCGCTCCACGTTCCACTGCTCATCAGCACCGGGTTGACTCACGTAGTACGCGCCCCGGTACCACCGCACCCGGCCCTTAAAATCCGGCGTGAGGGCACACACCGTGTCGCGAGCCCACTCATCCAGCCACAGCGTATCGGCTTGGCCGGGTCGCAGCCGCACACTGCCCGTGTTATGCGGGTGCCAGATGCCGAGCTTTTTGCTTGCGTCGTTAAGTTTCAACGAATCCAGTTTCTGCACCGTCGTTGCAAACGTCCACATCGTTTCTGACCAAACCATGGTGGGCGTAATGAGCAGACGTCTGGTCGAGTCATCAGGCATAATATACCAGCCCTGATGCCGCGCTGGGAACCCCTTTAGATTAGGAGCCGAGGCCAGAAACGGCTGCGAAAAATACACCGATTGCGAGTCCTCGCAGGAGGTCAGTAGCAGCGCTAATATTCCTAGAAAAAGCAGGCGCATGGCAGCAAGTTGAGTTAGCTATTAATGCCATATGCAGCCCTTCGTAACCTACCTGCCTACAAATACTTCACCAGCAGCCCAATCAGTCGGCGCACTTTGGGCGTGTAGGGCGGGTACATGGCTTTGATGCCGGTGAAGCCCACGCGCTGGCGCATCACGCCTTTTTCGTTGCTGAAGGCCAGGAAACCGGAATGGCCGTGCGCCTTGCCGAGGCCGCTGTTGCCCACGCCGCCGGTGGGCAGCTCGGGGTGCGCAAAGTGTAGCACCGTCTCGTTCACGCCGGCGCCGCCAGCCGATACGTTTTCCAGCAAATAGCGCCGGTTTTCGGCATTGCTGCTGAACACATACTGGGCCAGGGGTTTGAGGCGGGCGTTGATGTAGTCGGCGGTTTCGTTCAGATTTTTGAAAGTGAGCACGGGCAGCAGCGGGCCAAAAATCTCCTCTTCCAGAATGCGCGCCCCAGCCGGCACGTTGGTCAGAATGGTGGGTTCGATGTAGTTCTGCGAGCCATCGACGGTGCCGCCGGCGGCCACGGTAGCGCCGCGGGTTTGGGCATCTTCCAACAAACCGGCGAGGCGGGCAAAATGGTGCTGGTTGACCACCCGCGCCAGTGAGTCGGACTGCTGAATGCCGCCCCCATCGGGGTTGTAGGCCCGCTGAATGGCCGCTGCCAGCTCCTTGAGCAGCGCCGGCTGCACGCTTTCCTGCACCAGCAGGTAGTCGGGGGCCACGCAGGTTTGGCCGTTGTTGAGGAATTTGCCCCACACGATTTTCTCGGCCGCGTCGCGCAGATTGGCGGTTTCGTCCACCACGGCGGGGTTTTTGCCGCCCAGCTCCAGCGTGAGGCCGCTGAGGTGCTGGGCCGCGGCGCGCATTACAATTTTGCCCACCTCGGGGCTGCCAGTGAAGAAAATATGGTCCCAAGGCAGTTTCAGCAGCTCGGTGGCCACTTCCTTGTCGCCCTGAATGAGCACCACTTCTTCGGGCCGAAACAGCTCCTCGCACATGCGCTGCAACAGGGCCGACGTAGCTGGCGTTTGCTCGGCGGGCTTGATGACCACGGCGTTGCCGGCCGCAATAGCCGATATCAGCGGGCCCACGGCCAGATAGAACGGGTAGTTCCAGGGCGAAATAATCAGGACCACGCCCTTGGGCTCTACCTGCACCCAGGAACGGGTGCCCAGCAGCGCCATCGACGTGCCCACCGACCGCGGGGCCATCCACTGCTTCAGGTGCTTTACGGTGTGCTTGAGTTCGACCAACGAAGTCCAGATTTCGGTCATGTCCGTTTCGGCCGCGGGCTTGCGAAAGTCGGCCAGCAGGGCTTCGTGAATGGCCGGGCGGTTGGCGTGCAGCCAGTCGTGCAGCTTTTGCAGGCGGGCACGGCGCTCGGCCACACCTTCGCGGCGCAGAGCCGGTGCCCGCTGGCGCAACGCCTCAAACTGGGCTTGGAAGGCATTGGCCGCTGGCGAATTCGCCGGAACGGACGCAGCAGAAGGCACTGAAACGGCAGAGTGCATAAGCAGAAGCAATGGGCAAGCCAACCATTGGGCAGCGGCTCGCTGAAAGATACGCCGCCCGCCCAATATTGGGAGCGAAAAAGCACCAGGGAAAGTTGCCGCGGGCTCACCGCTAACGCGGGGCGATGTCTTGGTTACCTTTGCAGCTTGTTTCGGGCGTTTTTCCGCGCCATCTATTTCGCATTATGCTCCCTGTTATCAGGGCTTTATTGAGGGCAGCGCTGCTGCTATATTCCTATTTCTGAGTGGTTGATTGTTGTTTCCGCGGCGCCGTGCGGGTAGTTATTGCGCTAGTTGTTAGTGGTGTTTTTGTTTGCCCCAGCGCCGCCGCTTCCCTGCCGCGCACAGTGGCTCTATTGCCTTTACCCGACACTTCATGGCTGGGTGGCAGGGCCGATACCATCATCGGCGTCCCCCAGGACACGGCCAGGCAAACGGTCCGAAAGCCCCGGCCAGCGGCCGCGCCGGCCGATACCGTGTTCCCGGCCCGCAATGCGCAGGGCCGCTTTTCAACCTACACCGTGGCGCCGGGCGTCAGCTGGCACTACGCCAAGCCCCGCCCCTTTCAGTGGTTGCTGCACATTCCGCGCGACCTGGGCCAGTTTCCCGGGTATGCGTTCCAGAAGGAAAACACCAACACGCTGACGGGGCTGGCCGTGAGCTCGGTGGTGCTGTGGGTGGCCGACCAAGCTCTTGTCGATGCATCGCAGGATTTGGGGCGAGGCCTGCACCTATCGGCTAGCAGCACCTCCAAAACCCTGGTTCAGGTTCCGTTTCGCATCGGGGCGGCCAATTTGCCTTTGGAATTCAACGTGCCCGACAACCTGAACAGCGCATTCTCTTACCTTGGCAATTGCTGGACGCACCTCGCCATTGCGAGCGGCTTTTGGGTGTACGGCGGCCTGCGCCAAGACAACCGCACGCTCCAAACCTCCAGCCAGTTGGGCGAAGCCATTCTTGCGTCGGGCCTAGTAGTGCAAGCCCTCCAGCGCAGCACTGGTCGCCAGCGTCCTTTGGTGGCCACCGAGGAGCGGGGCAAGTGGGAACCGTTTCCCTCCTTCCGCCGCTACCAGCACCAGGTGCCCAACTACGGCGCCTTCCCCGGCGGGCACTTGGCAACGGCCATGGCCACCGTCACCGTTATTGCCGATAATTATCCGGAACACCGGTTTATTCGCCCGCTGGGCTACTCCCTGATGGGCCTGTTGGGCTATTCCCTGCTCAACAACGGCATGCACTGGGCCAGCAACTACCCCATCGGCATTGCCCTGGGCTACGCCTTTGCCAAAATTGCCGTGCGCAACGGCCGCACCCGCGTCGAACCTGCTCCAGACCCCGCGGCAACGGGCCCGCTGGCCCCCGCCAAACGGCGTCCCTGGTACCGCCAAGGCTCGTTTTCCCCCTACACCTTTGGTCCCTTCACCGGCGCCTCCTGGAAGCTGCGCTGGTAGCTGAGGCGCGTGGCCAAGCCTGGTTCCGCACGCGGCAACTACGGGTTTGTAGCTAAGTTCGCGGCTTCTACTATTGCGTAGTCTTATGAAGCAATTTTTCCTTGCCCTGTGCCTGACGGCGGGCACCGTGGCCGCAGCCAATGCCCAAGCGCCGGCCCCCAACGCGGCCAACGGCCAGCGCCTCGAAGAATACTGCCAGGTCACGGCCCGGCCCAAGCTCAACGGCCGCTATGTCATCGCCATTGATTACGGCCAGCGGCAAAAACTCATTTCCGAAAACCTGTTCCGCGACGCAACCGGAAAGAGTGTGGAGTTCAACTCGGCAATGGATGCGCTGAACTGGCTGAGCGCCCAAGGCTGGGAATTGGCCAGCACGTTTGTGTTGGTGGAAGACAACAGCAGCGTGGCGTACTACGTGCTGCGGCGGCGTCCGGCGTAGGCTATTTCACCACTAGGCTGCCCCGCAGCATGCCCATGCCGCAGGTGAATTCGAACCGGCCGGGCTTATCGGGCAGCAGCTCCACCAGCGTGGTTTTGAACGCTGGCAGGTCGCGCCTAATGCTGAAGTCCGGAAACAGCACCTCTTCCGAGCAGCTGTTTTCCTCGTCGCGGTAGAAACTCAGCTGCACGGGTTTGCCGCGTTCCACCTCAATCACATCGGGCGAGTACCCGCCCTTCACGGTGATGTCGACCTCCTGCACGCCGCTGGAAGAGGAAACCGCGCTGGCCGTTTGGCGCGCCGAGAAGAAGAAATACCACACCACAAAGGCCACCAGCGCCAGCCCCGTCAGGGTCACAATAATTTCTGCCGTGTCCATAACCGTTAGTTTTTAAGGGGCGTGAAGCCGCGCAGCCGCAGCGAATTTGTGAGCACCGACACCGAGCTCAGGGCCATGGCCGCGGCCGCTAGCATGGGAGACAGCAGCCAGCCGAACACCGGATACAGCAGCCCGGCGGCCACCGGAATGCCCAGTGTGTTGTAGATAAAGGCAAAAAACAGGTTTTGCTTGATGGTCCGAATGGTTTGGCGCGACAGCTCGATGGCCG
This sequence comes from Hymenobacter jeongseonensis, assembly GCF_015694725.1. Lineage (GTDB taxonomy): Bacteria > Bacteroidota > Bacteroidia > Cytophagales > Hymenobacteraceae > Hymenobacter > Hymenobacter jeongseonensis. The sequence goes on from NZ_JADQDQ010000007.1 coordinate 85,206, forward strand.
TGACCACGCCCTGCAAATCGGAGCGCATGAGAGTGATGCCGGCGGCTTCCATCGCCACGTCGGTGCCGCCGCCCATAGCCAGGCCGATATCCGCTTGGGCCAGCGCCGGCGCGTCGTTGATGCCGTCGCCCACCATGGCCACGATGCGGCCCTCGGCTTGCAGCGCCTTCACCTTGCCGGCCTTGTCCTGGGGCAACACTTCGGCGAAATACCGCTTGATGCCCACCTGCTGCGCCACCTGGGCGGCGGTTTGCGGGTTGTCGCCGGTCATCATCACCACTTCCAGGCCCAGGGCCTGCAGGCGTTTGATGGCAGCGGCGGAGGTGTCGCGCACGGTATCGGCCACGCCAATCAGGCCTACGGCTTGCCCGGCCACAGCCACGTAGAGCACCGTTTTGGCCTGGGCCAGCAGCCCGTCGGCCTGCTGCTGCAGAGCCGGCAAAATGTTGATGCCCGCTTCGGCCAGTAGCCGGGAGTTGCCGATTAATACCGCTTGTCCATCCACGGCAGCCGACGCGCCTTTGCCTTCCACGGCCCGAAAACCGGTGGCGGCCAAGGGCGTGGCTTGCTGCGCATCGGCGTAGCGCACCACGGCCTCCGCCAGCGGGTGTTCCGATTGCCGTTCTACGGCTGCTACTATCGGCAGCAGGTGGCCGACATTCTGTCCGTCGGCCGCTACAAAATCCGTCACGGCGGGCTCGCCGCGGGTGATGGTGCCGGTTTTATCAAGCAACACGGTGTTTACCTGATACGCTTTTTCCAAGGATTCGGCGTTGCGAATGAGCACGCCGTGCTCGGCTCCTTTGCCGGTGCTCACCATGATGGCGGTAGGCGTGGCCAGCCCCAGCGCACAAGGACAGGCAATGATGAGCACGGCCACAAAGTTGACCAACGCCAGCGGCAGGCGGGTTTCCAACGGCGCCAAATCGAACCACAGCACAAAGGTGAGAATGGCAATGACGACCACCGTGGGCACAAAAATGGCGCTCACCTTATCGGCCAGCCGCTGAATGGGCGCGCGGCTGCCCTGGGCATCTTCCACCAGCTTCACAATCTGGGCGAGCATGGTATCGGCGCCTACTTTGGTCACGCGGAAGCGGAAGCTGCCGGTTTTGTTGAGCGTGGCACCAAAGACCGGGTCGCTGGGCTTTTTCTCGACGGGCAGGCTTTCGCCGGTGAGCATGGCTTCGTCCAGGGCCGAGTGCCCTTCCTCAATAATGCCGTCGGTGGCGACCTTTTCGCCGGGTCGCACCACCACCACATCGCCGAGCTGCACTTGCTCGATGGGCACGTCCACTTCCTGGCCGCCGGGGCGCACCACGCGGGCGGTTTTGGCCTGCAAGCCCATGAGCGTGCGGATGGCAGCCGACGTCTGGGTTTTGGCGCGCAGCTCCAGCACTTTGCCCAGCAAAATGAGGGCGATGATGGTGGCCGTGGTGTCGTAATACACTTCGGGCATCAGCCCGCGGCGGGTGAAAAAGCCCGGCACCACGGTGGCGGCCAGGCTGTAGAGAAACGCCGCTCCGGTGCCCACGGCAATGAGCGTGTCCATGTTGGCGGCGCGGTGCTTGAAGCCGTTCCAGGCCGAGCTGTAGAACTCCCGGCCGCTGTAGCCCAGCACCGGCAAGGTGAGCAACAGCAGACCGTAGTTGAGCCACTGCATGTTCACGCGCTCCATCGCGGCGGGCCAAAGCATGAGCATGCTCAGCGGCATGATGACGAGCGCCAGGCCGGCGGCCACACCAAACCGACGCTTGAGCTTTTGGTAGGCCAGGGCTTTCTGGCGGTCGATTTCGGCGCTGCGCTCGGCGGCGCTGGTGTCAGGGGGCCGCTCGGTTACGCCGTAGCCGGCATTCACCACGGCCTCCTTCAAGCTGGCCGGCGTGGCTTGGCTGGGAACGTAGTCAACGGTGGCTTTTTCGGTGGCGAAGTTGACCACCGCCCGCTGCACGCCGGGCGTGCGGCTGAGCGACTTCTCCACGAAGGACGCGCAGGAGGCACAGGTCATGCCTTCGATGTCGAGGGTCTCGGTTTTGGTGGTCGGTTCCATAATTGGTTATCAACAAATCGGGGTTTGGCACCGTTCAGCGCAAAATCAATCCCCGGAAATACGGTGCAAAGGAACGGCCGCCGCAGTCCCGGACTGGTACGAAATCCATCCAAAATCTTGCATAATTTGTCCTTCTGCTTGGCCGGGCGCCACTACAAAATCACGCCATTAAGTAGCATAATTTGGCGCTGCCGCGAAGCGTTATCCCTTTTGGCGCCGGGCTGAAACTTTGCCTGCCCGCTATCTACAACCCAATTTGGAGTGCTGGCTGAACGCGTGGTGGCTTACCCCTAGTAGGCGTTGCGCCGAACTGTGGCGGCGGGGCAGCTGTTTGCATTCCAGCCAGACCTTCTACTTTTGCGGTTGCTTAGTCGCTGTCATGTTCCGTAGCCTGTTCCTTTTCCGACGCTTGCTGGCGACGACCTTTTTGGCCGTCTTCGTCAACGTGTTCGTGGGCCAGTGCTACTGCGCCGGCATGACCCCGCCAAAGGCAGCAAGCGCCCTGAAGCAGGAACCGGCGGCCAAGCCCCTGCCGATGAAACCGGGCCACGCCTGTTGCAAAGCAGGAGGCAAGCAGAAACCAGCAGCGTCTGAACGCAGCAGCTTATCGCCCCAGCAGAAACAGTCCGACCAAGGCAACTGCTGCAAAGACAAGTCGACCAAGCTGCTCTCGACGCTGGCAGCCCCCGTCGAGAAGCAGTTAGTTGCCACTAGCCCGGCCTTGTTGCCGGAGGCCACGGCCTTCCACTTTCGCCCGGCTGCGGGCCAGTGGGACCGTACCAGCGCGGTTGTTCTGGTGCTCCGCGAGCACCTGCCGCCCAAAATACCCGATATCCGCATTTTCATTCAGTCCCTGACAGTCTGATTGTTCTGACGCGCTGAGGCTCGCCCCGGCATAGCTGTGCTATGCTTGGGGGCGAGCCTTTTTGTTGGCCCGGCGCCCGGGGCGCCCTTCCTCCTCCTCACGGTTTTTCTTGCTTTCCTGATAACTAGTGTCTCCCTGCCGCAGTTGGCAGCGGGCAGCCCATTCTGTTTCATTCAAATTCGCATTTTATGTTTCGCATTTCCGTTTCCCTGCTGGCTCTGGCCAGCGTATTTGCCACCGCCAGTTGCTCCTCCGACTCTGCCTCGAGCAGCTCAACCGATACCGTGACCACCGCCACCAACGGCCCGGCCGAAGGCACCGCCGAACACGCCGGGGGCCACATTTACTCCTGCCCCATGCACCCCGAGGTGACGAGCACCAAAGAGGGCGAAAAGTGCCCCAAATGCGGCATGAACCTCGAACACACCGACAAAGTAGCCAACGGCAAAACCTACCAGATGCAGTTTGCGGTGCAGCCCGCGCCGCCGGTGGCCGGCACGCCCGCCACGCTCAGCTTTAAGCCCCAGGAAGCCGGCAACGAGGCCGCGCCCGTGCCGCTGGCTGTGGTGCACGAGAAGAAAATCCATCTCATCATCGTGAGCAAAGACCTGGGCCAGTTCTACCACGAACACCCCGAATACACCGCCCAGGGCGACTACCGCGTGCAATACACCTTCCCGAAGGGCGGCGACTACGTGCTGTTTCAGGACTACACACCGGCCGGGGCCGGCCACCAGCTGGGCCGCCAGCCCCTCACGGTGAAAGGCGCGGCGTATGCGCCGGTGAAGTTCAAAAACGACGACATGCAGTGGGCGCAGGACGGCTACCAGGCCACGCTCTCGTTTGACAAGGCGCTGACCGTGGGGCAGCCGCTGGGCATGCAAATCACCATCAGCAAGGGCGGGCAGCCGGTAACGGACCTTGACAATTACCTCGGCGCGCTGGGCCACGTCGTGGTTATCAGCGAAGACACGGAGCAGTACCTGCACGTACACCCCAATGAGCAGGCCGACAAAGGCCCGGCCATCGGCTTCAACACCAACTTCGAGAAGCCCGGCCTGTACCGCGTGTTCCTGCAGTTCAACCACGGCGGCAAAATCCACACCGGCGATTTCACCATCAACGTGAAGGGCTAAGTTCCCGGTCGTTTTTCATCTTTTAACCCCACCCAACCAATGAAAATTTCCGCTTATTTCCTGGCCGCCCTCTGTTCCGGCGCCCTCTTGCTGAGCAGCTGCAACCGCGACCAAGCCGCTGATACCACCACCACGGATACCGCCGCGGCCGATACCATGGCCGCCGGCATGGACCACTCGGCAATGGACCATTCGGCCATGGGGCACGCGGCCACGGACGCCGCCAACCCCTCGCCCCTGCTGGTGGCTATGAATGACATGATGGCCAAAATGGAAGCCGTCAAGATGAAGGGCAACGCCGACCACGACTTTGCGAACCACATGCTGCAGCACCACAAGGGCGCCGTGGCCATGGCCGACCTGGAGCTGCGCGACGGCAAAGACGCCACCATGCGCCGCATGGCCGAGAAAATAAAGGCCGACCAACTCAAGGAAATCAGCGAGCTGCAAGCCGCGGCCGAACGCCTCGACCGCGCGCCCGCCAACTACAAACCCCAAGACCCGAGCGACCCGTTCGCCAGCAAAATGAAGGCGTTGATGACGAGCATGATGCAGAACATGCCGGCCCCGGCCACCGACCCGGACCTGAATTTCAACCAGCTCATGACCGTGCACCACCAAAGCGCCGTGGACATGGCCCAGGCCGAGTTGGCCCACGGCACGGACACGCGCCTCAAGGAAATGACGCAAAAAATGCTGACTCAGCAGCAGAAGGAAATCCAGCAATTCAAGGCCTGGTATGCCAAAAAAGCGCCAGCCAAAGCCGTGAGTGCGGCTTATACCTGCCCTATGAACTGCGAAGGCAGCGCCAGCACCAAGCCCGGCGATTGCCCCAAATGCGGCATGGCCCTGGTGAAAAAGTCATAACCGTCGCTGGGCATTTCGGACCTCCTGCCGCTGGGGTTTTGGAGCGCCCACCGATGGCTATGGCCAAAGCACGACGAGCAAATTTTAGCTGAGAGTATGAAGTATTTTGGAGTGACCTGGTTGGTGCTGGCGCTGCTGCTGAGCGGCGCAGCGGCGCACGCGCAAACCGCCGTCGTCAGCCTCGACAGCGCCGAAGCCGTGACGCTGCGTCGCCATCCGCGCCTGCGGCAGTCGGACCAGGAGATTGCGGAGCAGCGTGCCCTCAAGCGCGGCGCTTTCGCGCCGGCCAACCCGGATTTCCTGTTTGCGGCGCCCACGGGCGAGATGTGGGCGCCCGGCGTGGTCCAAACCATCGACTTGCCGAACGTGTACCGGCGGCAGGCGCAGGTGGCGCAAGCCGGCATCGGTTTGGCCGAGCGCGGCCGTGAGGTGAGCCGGGCCAGCGTGCTGCGCGACACCCGCCTGGCCTATCTGAACCTGCAATTTGCCGAAGCTCAGGTGCGGCAGCTCACCTACCAGGACAGCCTTTTTCGGTCCCTGCGCCTGGCCACCGACCGGCTGTTTGCGGCCGGCGAAGTCACCTCGCTGCAGCGCATCAGCACCGATGCCGAAGCCCGGCAGGTAACTGTGCTGCTGCAACAAGCCACCGAAGACCGGCGCGCCGCGCAGCGCCGCTTGGGCCTGTTGCTGGGCCGGCCCACCGCCCCGCTCGCCACCAGCACCGACCTGCGCCAAAGTGGCCCCGCGCTGGCCCAAACCGGTGCCGCGCTGCTCGGCGGTCTGCCCGCCGACGACAGCAGCGCCCTGGTGCAAAGCCCCGCCCTGGCCTACGCCACCCAAAACGTAGCGCTGAGCCAGTCGGGCATCAGTTTGGTGCGGGCCCGGCGCACGCCGGCCCTGACACTGGGTTACCAAAACCAGGGCTTTGAAAACTCTCCCATCCGCTACCGCTTCCAGTTTGGCGTATCGGTTCCCGTCTGGTTCTGGACCTACCGCGCCCAGCTACAGGCGGCCACGGCCCGCACGCAAGCCGCCGGCTACCAGCTGCAAACCCAGCGCCTGGAGCTGGGCAGCCAGTACCAGCAGGCCCTGGCCGATAGCCGCAAGTTCTCAACCTCGCTGGCATACTACGAGCAGACGGGACTTCCGCAGTCAGCGGCCATCATCAGCCAGTCGCAGCGGTTGTTTCGGGCGGGGGAAATCAGCTACCTGGTTTTGATACAGAGTTTGAATCAGGCCTTCACCATTCAGAATACTTACTTGACCACCATCCGCGACTACCGGCAGGCCTTGGTGGAACTTAACTACCTACGGGGTCAATAACATGAAACAGCTCGTAATGCTACTGCTGGGCCTGTTGCTCATCGGCCCGGCTCACGCCCACGGGGGCGAAGACCACGGCGACCACGCCACCGCTGCCACGCCGGGCGGCGCCACTACCTTCTCGGTGGCGGCGCTGTCGGCACAGTTCGAGGTGCTGCTGCGCTATGAGCCGCTGGAAGGCGGCCAGCCCGCGCACCTGCGCCTGTTCCTGTCCGACTACGCCACCAACGCCCCCATCAAAGGCGCCAAACTCACCCTGACCACCCCGGAAGATGCCGCCCTGAAATGGACCGCGACGGAGCAGGAGCCCGGCATTTACATGGTGGAAGGCCAATTCCCAGCCAACAAAACCTACAGTTTCGCGGCCAACATCGTGGCCGGCGAACGCGCCGACTTAATGCTGCTTGAAGGCATTGAAGTTGGTGAAAAACTGCCGGTGGCGGCAGCTCCGGCCACGGCAGCACCCGGCTTGTTCTCGTCCTGGAAAACCGTGCTGGCCCTGGTGGGCGCTTTTGCGCTCGGCATCGCCCTCACAGCGTGGCTGATGCGGCGCCGACGTCCGGCGCGGCCCGTTGCTATTTCAAATCCAACTCCTGCAGTCTATGAAAAGCAAGCATAAACTCCTGGCCGCTGCGGCCACGGCCGGACTGGTATTGACAGTGCTGCTGCCCCCGCCCGCCGCGGTGCTGGGCCACGATGGCGAAGACCACGGCAACGAGGCCAAAGCCGGCACCGGCGTTGCCCTTACCGACGAGGTGCTGCTGCCCAAGGAAAGCCAGTTTCTATTCGAAGTGCGCACCAATCTGGCCAGCTACTCTACTACCTACAGCCGGGCTACGCTCTTCGGCAACGTGTCGGCAGCGGCGGGCGGCGAAGGCCGCATTGTGGTGCCGCAGGCCGGCCGCGTTGTAATTTTGGCGGCGCAGGTGGGCCAAAAGGTAGCGGCCGGGCAAACGCTGGCCATCATCGAGCAAACGCTGGATGCCACCCAGCAAATCGGCCTCAGCACCGAGCGGGCCAATGCCCAGGCCGAACTGCGCGCCGCGCAGCAAGACTACGCCCGCCTCCAAACCATCGCCGACATCGCCGCCCGTAAGGACGTAGTGGCCGCCGAGCTACGCCTGCGCCAGGCCCGGCAGAACGCCAGTATCTACAACGGGCAGGCCCAGCAGCGGCGTGTCAGCATTACTTCGCCCATCGGCGGCACGGTGGACGTGTTTAATCTGGCCGTGGGCCAGCAGGTGAATCAGGGCGACGAGCTGTTTCGGGTGCTTAACCCCGGCAAGCTGCGCGTAGAAGCTCAGGTATTTGCCCAGGATTTAGCTAAAATCACGCCCGGCGCGCAGTTTCGAGTCGAAGGATTGCAGGGACAGGCCAGCGCGCCGGCCCGACTGGTGGTGTTCAGCAACGTGGTGAACCCCGTGAACCAGGCCCGCCAGCTGATTTTGGAACTGGATGGCGCCGCCGGCAGCCCGTACCGCCCCGGCCAGGCCGTGAACGTACAGGTGCTGGGCCAAAGCGACAGCGGCCAGAAGCAGCTGGTGGTGCCCACTTCGGCCGTCACCGACCTCAACGGCAAGCCCGTGGTGTTTGTGCACACCGAGCCCGAGCGGTTCAAAATTCGCTACGTGCAGCCCGGCGCCTTCAACGGCCAGCAAACCGTGCTGCGGCAGGGCGAAGTGAAGGAAAACGACCGGGTGGTGAGCACGGGCACGTATCAGCTCAAGTCCATTTACCTCAACCAATAAGCCGAACGACAAACTCCCCTCCTTGCCAAGGAGGGGATGTTCGAGCCGCAGGCTCGAACGGGGGTGGTTGCGCTCGTTGCACGATTTTAGAATGACGCCCGAACGACTCGTCCCAACTACGCAACCGGCGTAACCACCCCAGTTGCGACTGCAGTCGCAACGTCCCCTCCTTGGTAAGGAGGGGAGTTTCGTTCTTACTTCTCCATAGTAAATGCTCGACAACATAATTCGCTTTGCGCTGCAAAACCGCCTGCTGATGCTGGCCTTTGCCGTGGCGTTGCTCGTGGCCGGCTCCTACACGGCCCGCCAACTGCCCGTGGACGTGCTGCCCGACCTTGACCGGCCCCGCGTGACCGTGTTCCTGGAAACGCCCGGCATGGCTCCCGAGGAAGTAGAAGCCCTGGTGACGCTGCCCGTGGAAACGGCCCTGAACGGGGCCACCGGCGTGTCGGCGGTGCGTTCTAATTCGGCCATCGGGCTGGGCATGGTGTTCGTAGAATTTGACTACGGCACCGACATTTTCACGGCCCGCCAGATTGTGAGCGAAAAGCTGCAAACCGTGGGCGAGCAGCTTCCCACCGGCATTACGCCGGTGCTGGGGCCCATATCGTCGGTGATGGGGCAGATTATGCTGGTGGGCCTGTCGGGCGGCCCGCAAACCAACGCGGCCGACCTGCGCACGCTGGCCAACTACACCGTGCGCCAGCGCCTGCTCAGCATTCCGGGCGTGGCCCAGGTCATTCCCATCGGCGGCGACAACCTGCAGTACCAAGTGCTGCTCGACATGGCCCGCCTCAATGCCACGGGCATCACCGTGAACCAGGTGGAAGAAGCCCTGCGCAGCTCCAACCTCAACACCACCGGCAACTTTTTCGACCGGCAGGGCTCCGAAGTTCTCATCCGCAACCTGGGCCGGCTGCGCTCGGTGGCCGATATCGAGAACATCATTGTCGGGTACCGCGAGCAGTCGCCGGTGCGCGTGGCCGACGTGGCCAACGTGGAATTTGGGGCCCGCTTCAAGCGCGGCGACGGCAGCGTGAACGGCAAGCCAGCCGTCATTCTCAGCATCGAGAAACAGCCCGGCGCGACCACTGTGGGCCTCACCGCCGCCGTAGAGCAAGCCCTGGTTGAGCTCAAGCCCTCGCTGCCACCAGACGTGCAGGTGAATACCCGCCTATTCAAGCAGTCGGAGTTCATCGAGTCGTCGATAACGAACGTGGAGGAGGCGCTGCGCGACGGCGCCATTCTGGTCGTCATCGTGCTGTTTGCCTTTTTGCTGAACGTGCGCACCACCTTTATTTCGCTGGTGGCCATTCCGTTGTCGCTGCTGGTCACGGCGCTGGTCTTTCGCGTAGCGGGCATTTCCATTAACACCATGACGCTGGGCGGCTTGGCCATTGCCATCGGCGAGCTGGTGGACGATGCCATCGTGGACGTGGAAAACGTGTACCGCCGACTGCGCGAAAACAAGCAGCTGCCCCAGCCACGGCCGGTGCTCAAGGTCATCTACGCGGCGTCGAGCGAGGTGCGCAACTCCATCGTGTACGCCACCATTATTGTGGTGCTGGTGTTCCTGCCGCTGTTTGCGCTGGAGGGCATGGAAGGTCGCATTTTCGCCCCGCTGGGCATTGCTTACATCACCAGCATTGTGGCCTCGCTGTTCGTGTCGCTCACCGTGACGCCGGTGCTGTGCTACTACCTGCTGCCCAAAATGAAGCAGATGGACCACCCCGAAACCGACGGTGGCTTGGTGCGCTGGCTCAAAAAGAAAGATACCCGCCTGCTGCATTGGGGCCTGCAGCGCCCCAGACTGGTGCTCACTGCCACGGCGGTGCTCTTCGGAATGGCGGTGGCCATGGTGCCCTTCTTTGGCACCGAGTTTCTGCCGCCCTTCAACGAAGGCTCGCTCACGGTAAACTTCTCGGCCCCGGCCGGCACCTCGCTCACCGAGTCCAACAAGCTGGGCACGCTGGGCGAAGCGCAAATGCTCAAGATTCCGGAAGTGGCTTACACCGCCCGCCGCACCGGCCGCGCCGAGCTCGACGAACACGCCGAATCGGTGAACAACTCGGAAATCGAAGTGGCCTTCAAGACCGAAGCCGAGTTGGAGAAGGAAGGCCGGAAAATGCGCAGCCGCGACGAAATTTTGGCCGATATGCGCCAGAAGCTCGGCCTGATTACGGGCGTGAACGTAAACATTGGCCAACCCATTTCCCACCGCCTCGACCACTTGCTGAGTGGCGTGCGGGCCCAGGTGGCCATCAAAGTATTTGGCAACGACTTGCTGGAGCTGCGCCGCTTCGCCAACGAGGTGCGCGACGCCGCCAGCACGGTGCCCGGCGTGGTTGACCTACAAGTCGAGAAGCAGGTGCAGATTCCGCAGTTGCTCATCCGGCCCCGCGACGCGGCCCTGCGCGCCTACGGCATGGAACGCGGCGAAGTGGTGCGCGACCTGGAAACCCTTTTTCAAGGTTCCGTGGTGTCGCAGATGATAGACGGGCAGAAGCGGTTCGACCTCGTTGTGAAACTGCCCGAAAGCCAGCGCAACGACCTGGCCGCCATCGGCCAAACCCGTATTGAAACCCCCACCGGGGCCCTCATTCCGGTGAGCCAGGTGGCCGATGTGGTGTACGAGCCCGGCCCGAACACCATCAACCACGAAAACACCCAGCGCCGCATCACCATCTCGCTGAACGTGGCGGAGCGCGATTTGGGCTCCACGGTGAAGGAGATTCAGGCGAAAGTCGGCCAGCAGGTGAAGCTGGCGCCGGGCTACTACCTCACCTACGGTGGGCAGTTTGAGAGCCAGCAGTCGGCCTCGCAGAAGATTTTGTGGCTGAGCTTGTTTTCGCTGGCCGGCATCTTCCTGGTGCTGTTTTCGCACTTCAAATCCAGCTACATGGTGGGCCAGATTATGCTCAACATTCCGCTGGCCCTCATCGGCTCGGTGGTGGCGGTGCTGCTCACAGGCGGCACGTTCAGCATTGCCTCGCTGGTGGGCTTCATCACGCTCACGGGCATTGCCTCACGCAACGGCATCATGATGATTTCGCACTACATCCATTTGGTGGAGCACGAAGGCGAAAAGTTTGGCATACCGATGATAATTCGGGGCTCGCTCGAACGCCTAGTGCCCGTGCTGATGACGGCCTTGGTAGCTGCGCTGGCGCTGGTGCCGCTCACGCTGGCCAAGGACGCGCCGGGCAAGGAAATTCTATATCCGGTAGCTACCGTGATTCTCGGCGGCCTGCTCAGCTCCACTTTCCTCGACATCATCGTGACGCCGGTGGTGTTTTGGCTGGTGGGCGAAAAAGCCCTGGCCCAGTACTTCGCCGCGCACCAGGAAACCGGCCTCGGCGACCACCCGCAGGAGCTCGACGCGCCGCCGCTCACGCCGCCGTCGGACCTAAATCCGGTGCTGCCCGTGCGCTAATTGGGGACTGGGAATCAGGCTTGATTCATGTGCCTATGGGCCAAATCCTGACCGTTAGAAGCCTAATGCTATACCAGCCCCAGCGCACGCTCAGCTACTTTTGACTGTTTCTTTTATTTATTGACCCCGCCTGCTTCAGGCACTTCCGCTTTCGCTTTTATGAAAACGCTCCAATTCAAAACCAACATCAACTGCAACAACTGCATCCGGGCCGTAACGCCCACGCTGAACGGCGAAAAATCCATCACTTCCTGGCAAGTAGACACAGCCAACCCGGATAAAGTCCTGACCGTTACCGGCGATTTAACCGAAGACCAAGTTGTGGCGCTGGTAGAGGAAGCCGGCTTCAAGGCGGAAAAGGCATAATTGCCAGTTTTTCGAGCATGTTGGTGGACTGAGAATATTGGTTTCCGTCATGCAGAGCGCCGCGAAGCATCTTGCTCGGGGTAGTAAGCCAATCGTTAGGGTTAGTGGCAGCACGCGAGATGCTTCGCGGCGCTCTGCATGACCCAATAATATAACTTCCCTAAAAAAAGAAGCCCGTTCCAGAGTTGGAACGGGCTTCTTTTTGTCTTGGTAAGCGGTGACTAGAACAGCGGCTTTTTCACCTTGCGGTTGCCGTTTTCGTCGATTTTGATTTTTGTGCCGTCGGCCAGCTTCACTTTACGCGAACCGTCGTCGTCCACCTTCACTTTGGCGTCGTTCATGTACTTGGTTTTGCGGTCGCCGTCGCCTTCACGCTCCAGCTTTTTGATGCCCGAGCCCTGGCTTACGCTATTGGTGCGGGTGCCGGTGTTAGCCGTGGCCACGCGAGCCGGAGCCACCGAGTACGGGCCGTCGCCGTAGTTGGCGCGGTTGGCCGAGTAGGTGTTGTAATACTCGGGGTTGTTGAGCGTGGTGCGGACTTCTTCGTCGGCGCGGTCGTTGGCTTCGCGGATGGCGAGGTAGCGGCCCGTGGTGTCGGTGGCGTAGCGGGTTTCGAGCTCGCCCAAGGTCCGGCCGCGGGTGTAGTAGGTTTTTTCGATGCGCGTCACCACCACGGTGTCGGTCAGTTTGAGGTCTTCGGCCACCCGGGCGGCGAGGCGGCGGGCGTCGTCACGGGCAGTCACGTCGTCGGTCACGACCACCGCCGTATCCGCGCCAACGGGCGTGGTCGTGGTGGTGGTTTCGGTTGTTTTTTCTTGTTGGCAAGCGGCGGTGGCCATGGTGGCAGCCACCAGCAGGCTCAGGACTTTGGTATTCATGATTGCAAAAAATAAGCGTACAAAAAATGCAATGCTGCATTTTTTGTACGCTGATACGGCTTGGTTTACGCCGAGGTTGTTGAGGAGCTTAGGTGCTCACGGTTTCGTCACCGTTGGGGTGCCGGGTTTGGCCGGTGCGATAGCGGCGTCCTGGACAGAAGTAAAAGGCCACCCTCAGGATGATTAACGGACGACTTCTGCCAACGCGGGGCACCGAGCGAGGTCGACGCAAGGGCCGTGCCTACGCTGGGCTTTCTAACTTGCGGGTTGTAGCCCGTTATCCCGTTTTATTTCCGTTCGCCGATGCCACCCATTTCCTCCACCCGCCTCAATAAATTCATCAGCGAAAGCGGCTTTTGCTCCCGCCGCGAAGCCGACCGATACATCGAGCAGGGCATGGTGCTGCTCAACGGCAAGCCGGCCCAGGTGGGCGACCAAGTGGGCCCGCGCGACCGGGTGAGCGTGAACGGCCACAAGCTGGAGCCCAAGCAAGCCGAAGATGCCGTGTACTTGGCCTTCAACAAGCCGGTGGGCGTGACCAGCACCAGCGAGCCCGGCGTGCGCGGCAACATCGTGGACTACGTGAACCACGCGGCCCGCGTCTTCCCCATTGGCCGGCTCGACAAGGATTCATCGGGCCTGATTTTCCTAACCAGCGACGGCGACATCGTGAACAAAATCCTGCGCGCCGGCAACAAGCACGAAAAGGAATACCTCGTGCAGGTAAATCGGATTCTCTCCGACCGCATGTTGGAGGAAATGGCCCAAGGCATCCCCATGCTCGGCACCGTCACCAAGCCCTGCCTGATTGAGAAGGAAACCCCTTACATCTTCCGCATTACGCTGGTGCAAGGGCTGAACCGCCAGATTCGCCGCATGGTGGAGCATTTTGGCTACGAAGTGGTGAAACTCGAACGCGTCCGCATCATGAACGTGACGCTGAAAGGCCTGCCCGTGGGCGACTGGCGCGAGCTAACCCCGCAAGAGCTGGCCGGCATCATGAAAATGGTGGCGAAATCGAGCGGTACCGAAGACGCCTCGGGCGGCCGGCGCGCCCCCAAAAGCGGCGCCCCCAAAACACCCGCTGTGGACCGCCGCCCCAAGTCCGGCCCGCCCTCGCAAAAGAACCCTTCCGCGAACGGCTGGTGGGGCCCCCGGCCCGAAAAAGCGGCCGGCCCGGGCGCCAGCAAGCGCCCCGCCAAAGCCGGCCCTGGAGGCGCGGCCCGTCCCAAGAGCAAAGGCCCCAGTGCCACCGGCAGCCGACCCGCCTCCAAAGGCAAAGCTGCCCCGGGCGGACGCAGCAAAGGGCCCGCCCCCCGCCGCTAAGCGTTTAGCGCTGCTTATTTTTTCTGCTTGGCTAGCAAATCAAGGGCTTTCCCCAATACTGGGTCTGTGGCGGCAGATTGGCCTTTAGCGGCAGTTTTCAAGTCGATGTAGACCGGCGGGCGGAAGGTTTCGCGGGGCTGGCCCTTGACGTGGAAGAGCCGCTCGGCCGGAATATTGAAACCGATGCCAGAATTGGGCAAGCGATAGGAGTAAATAGCTCCGTTGAGCTGGGCCATTTCGGTACCGACCACGGTGGCGCGGCCCAGCGCATCGAAGCCGATGGCCAAGCCCTCGCCCATGCTGCCCGTCCAGCGGCCCACCAGCACCACCAGCGGCCCGGCATAGCGCGGGCCGCGGGGCACCACGTACTCGAGCCAGATGCGGCGGATGCCGGTCTGGGTTTCTTCTCCCGTGAGCTCGTGGCGCTGGTACGGGCCTTCGCTGGCAATAAACCGCCCCATAATGGCCCGGGCTACCGTGGAGTTGCCCCCGCTGGGTGTTTCACGCAGGTCCAGTATCAGGCCCTGGGTTTCCATCAGGGCCGTAAGGGCGCTGTCGAACGGCGCGATAAGGCCGTTATCAAACAGGCAGTTGTTGATTTTGAGGTACCCCATGTTGCCAATTCGCCGGGCTTCGAGGCGGGAAGGGTAGGTGATGTTTTCGAGCTTCATGATGGGCTCATCAGGGCGGGCCGTGAGGGGGCGGCCGTCGGTCCGCAGGGTCCAGGTGCGGGGGCTGAGGTGGTCGCCGGCCAGCAGGTGGCGTAGCGCAAAGTTGCGCGCAGCGGCATCGGGGCGCCGTAGCGCGCGGGGCAGAAACGGACGGATAGCCTCCTCTACCAGCACGCCATTTACCTGCGTAAACACCATTCCGGGGCGTACGCCGCTGCGCTCGGCCCCAAGCCCGGGCCGCACAGCGAGGACCACCGCCTCGTTATTCACAAACTCCGCCCAGACGTCAGTCCCGGAAGGCACGAGGCGCCGCGAATCGAGGCGGTTGGTGCCGAGGCCCGCGTGGTCGTCGTATAGCTCGGCCAACGCGTATTCGAGCAAGCGGACAAAGGCTCGGCGGCTACTCAACGTATCGAGTTGGGGGCGGTACAGGGCCCGAACTTGATTCCAATCGGTTTGCTTTTGGGCGAAATAGCAGTAATCGGTTCGGATGGTGTTCCAGAAGTAATCGAAGTCCTGCTGGTACTGCTGGCGCGTGAGGGGCACTTTTTGGGCCCTTGCCCCGCCCGGAGCGAGTAGCAGGCAAATGAAGCCAATAACCAGATGCAGGAAGCGTTGATTCATGTTTGTAAAGAAACATGGGCATTGGTTAGCAAGGGTAGCAAGGACAAGAGTAAGCGGGAATCAAATCCGGCTGTTTCGGGGTTAGGTTTGTTGATGAAGCACGTATTCCTGGTCTTATTGCTGTGGCTGCCGTGGCCCGCTTCGGCGCTTGAGCCCCTCGAGCCGCTGCAGATTGCCGAGCAGTTTGTGGCCCCCGGGGGCTGGCCAGCCATGAAGGAATACCTCTGCTGCGAGGCCGCGGGCCAAGCCAAGCGCGAAACCCTGGGCCAGCAGATTCCGGCCCGCCTCCAACGCGCGTGCCAATTGGTGCAGCAAAGTCTTAGTACTGCTGTTGTCGCCGTGGAACTACGTGACTCGATAGACCGCAAGGATTTTTACCTGCACTTCGGCAAGGAAGCGGGTTCTTGGAAGCTACTTGCCATTCGTAACCTGGCCATGACACACCTGGGGCCGCCCATGGTCGAAATCCTGGCGGGCATGAAACCGGCGGAAGTAGCCGACTACGACCTCAAGCACCCCGACGCCAGCCACGCCTTCACCTTGGGCAACCTCAAGCTGTGGACCAGCGCCGATGCCGACATTGCCGCGCACTTCACCAGCAACCGCCCCGATTTTCAAAAGCTGCTGCGCCTGGTGCAAGCCGGCAAGTATTTCGCTTCCGCTCAGTCCCTCTCCCCATCTGCCGGCGAGCAAGCCGCCAACGCCGACCCAGCCGTGCACGACCTGCTGCGCAAGCTGTTTCTGGCCCAGGTCACGCGCCGCGAAACCGAATGCACCAGCTGCCTGGAGTTCGTCATTGGCGGCAAAGTGAGCAGCACCGTGGGCTTGCTCTACCAGCCCACCAAAGCCCTGCTCCCGGCCATGCACCCCGACCGCCTCATCGTACTCAAACCCTTGGGTGATGGCTGGTATCTGTATAAAACCGTTTGAGAGTCGCGACCCCGGCCCGTGTGGCAGGCTTGGTACCTTTGCGGTCCCACCGCACCGCTCCCCATGAAGCCACCACTCCCCGCCGCCGCTCTTGAGAAAGACCAGTTGCACCCGCGCAACCCGCACCGCGCGGCCTACGATTTCCCACAGCTTAGCCAGCGCAGCCCCGAGCTAGCCGCTTTTGTGCAGGCCAACCAGTACGGCAACCTGTCGATTGATTTCGCCAACCCCGCCGCTGTAAAGGCCTTGAACCGGGCGTTGCTGCGGCAATTCTATGGCATTGAGCACTGGGATATTCCGAAGGGCTACCTCTGCCCGCCCATCCCTGGCCGGGCCGATTACGTGCATTATCTGGCCGATTTGCTGGCGGAAAGCAACGGCGGCACGCTGCCGCACGGCGAAGAAATTACGGTGCTCGACGTGGGCGTGGGTGCCAACTGCATTTACCCCATCATCGGCCGGCGCGAATACGGTTGGCACTTCGTGGGCTCCGATGTGGACGGCGTTGCCGTGCGCGCCGCCCAGCAAATTGAGGCGGCCAACCCCAGCCTGGCCGGCGCCATCGAGTGCCGGCTGCAACCCGCTCGCACCCGCATTTTCGACGGCCTTATCCAAGCCGGCGAAGTGTTCGACCTCACGATGTGCAACCCACCGTTTCATGCCTCAGCCGCAGCCGCGGCCGCCGGTAGCCAGCGCAAAACCGCCAACCTAGGCACTAGTCGCGGCCCGCGGCCGGCCTTGAACTTTGGCGGCCAAAACAATGAATTGTGGTGCGAAGGGGGCGAGGCTTCCTTCATTCGGCGCATGGTGCAGGAAAGCGGCCGGCGGCCCCGCTCCTGCTACTGGTACACGAGTTTGGTATCAAAAAAAGAAACCCTTCCGGGCGTATACCGAGCCCTGAAAACCGCCGGAGCCACCGTCGTGCGCACCATCGACATGGCTCAGGGCCAGAAAAAAAGCCGCCTCGTGGCCTGGACTTTCCTCACGCCCGCGCAGCAGGCTAAGTGGCAAGCTGAGCGGTGGGCAACTATTCACTAGCAGACCCGATGAACGCGCCTTAATATTGCGTATCTTCGTAATAATCCACTCCTCTGTTTTGTTCCTCTACTTCAATTAGGAAAAACAGATACAACGATTTAGCAGTACAAAACTATGGGTAGGTCACAAGAGACTTTTGGTAAGAAGGACAACGAAAAGAAGCGGGCGAAGAAGAAAACCGAGAAGGAAGAGCGCAAAGCCGAGCGCCAGGCCAACGCCAAAGCCGGCCAGCCGCTGGAAGAAATGTTTGCTTACGTGGACGAGGATGGCAACATCTCCGCCACCCCGCCCGACCCCAAAAAGAAGCGCATCATCAAGGACGAGGACATCCAGATTGGGGTGGCCCGCCGCACCGACGATGACGACGACGACCCCGTGCGCAATGGCATCGTGAGTTTTTTCAACGATTCCAAAGGCTACGGCTTCATCAAAGACCAGCAGACGCAGGAAAGCATTTTCGTGCACGCCAACGGCTTGGCCAGCGGCCCCATTGGCGAGAACGACAAGGTGACTTTCGAGGTGGAAATGGGCCCCAAAGGCCCCAACGCCGTGCGCGTGAAAAAGGCCAGTGCCACGCCGCCGCCCGCCGCCCCAGCCGCGCCCGCGGTTTAAACCGGATTCTTATCAACAAAAAGAGGCTGATGCTCCCCGGAGCGTCAGCCTCTTTTTGTTGGGTGCGAGCGGCTGCTTAAGCCCTACACCTGGTCTTCGTCGCGGTCGTCCATGGCGCTTAGGCTCTGCTCTGCCGCGGTGGCGGCGGAGGTCTTGGCGGTGGCGGCAGCGGTGTTGTTCCGGCGCTTGTTAAAGTAGCTCAGGCCTAGGGCTACCAGCGCGGCGCCGCCCACCACTTTGGAGGTGGTGCTGAGCCCGCCGATGCCGTTGGCGGTGCCTCGTCCTAGTTTCCTAAGAGATTTGGTGGCGCCGCCGAGCAGGGAAGTTTTCTTGCCGGCCTTGGTTTTGGCGGCTTTGGCTTTCTTGTTCTTTTTCATGGTGTTTTGGGAAATATGGGGAGTGGATGCTACGAAACGGCGTGGCCCGTTGCGCGGTAGGCTGCGGCCACGCAGCAGGGTTCCGCCGCTTGGTTGGTGCGCTCGCGGCGTTAGCTCTCGATTTTGGCTTTGGGCGTTTTTCGGCTTTTCCGGGGAACGTGGGGTTTGCCATTGGCCGCAGCTTTTTCTTCATCCGTAGGAGTGGCGTCGGCTGCATGAAGAGCGTGGGCGTGGGGCGCGGTAGTAGCCGGCTTATTCGCGTCGGTCGCCTCGGTTTCGAAGTCGTGCTGGGCCAGGTAGGCGAGGCCGGCGGCCACCAGCGCGAGCCCGCCCACCACTTTCTGGCCGGTGCTGAGCTTCTGGATTTCCTTGGTCACTTTCCGAAACTTCCGGACCGATAGCGCAGCGGCATCCAGCAAATCTTCCGATACTGGGTCGTTGTTCGAGTGCTTCTTTTTCTTTTTGCCTTTGCCCATAGCCGTAGGAGGTAAGTACCGGGTGGAAAGAAGGAAAGAACTAGCCCGTTGGGCAGTGCGGTAGCACCAGCGGCCCAACAGGTTACGTTATTCGCAAGGCGACGGGGTAAGGTTTCCTTTTTGGCCGGCTGCTTTTTCGCTACTGGGCAGTTACGGCACCTACAGTTAAGGTATTCAGCCGCAACTCATTGCCCAGCAACTGCGCCGGCCCGGCCATTTTAGAGCAGCAGCACGTCAATCCGGTGGGCGTGCACTTTCTGCAGCGATTCGGACCAGGCAAACACCGTAAAATAGCCGTCTTGTGACGCTACCAGGCCGATGGCGTCGCGCTGGTCGTGCACAAACTGGGCGGCGGCTAGGTGCCGGGTGCCGCCGTTTTGGGCGGGGTGCACGTGCTGCGCTTCGCTGCCCACCACCGGCTCGGTGAGCACCATGTTGTCGACGGGCGTGCTGCCTTTGGCCCGGGCCACCTTCGCTCCGAAGGCCAGCAGATGGTACTCCTGCGTAATGACGGTGGCGCCATCCACGGCGGTAAAGCCGCCCACAATCCGAATGTTGCGGTGCAGCTTGCTCTGCCACTTCCGCCGCGATTGCCCCGGCCGCTGCCGGGCACGGATGCCCTTGTAGGCGGGCGCCACCGCGTAGGTCAGGGGCTGCACCACCGATACCTGCCACTGGCTGGAGCCGGGCGGCACCACCAGCACCAGCCCGCCGCGGCCGTGGAGGCGCATGGCGGCGGCCAGTTCCAGCAGCACGTTATCGGTTTCGCCGGTGCCGGTGGGCAGGCTGCGGCCCGGCAGGAACGCGCGCAGGGCCGGGCAGTCGCTCAGGCCGCCGTGCTCTTCGTCCACCATTTGCAGGTGGTCGCCGCGCAGCACGGCCACGTTCACAAACTTGCCGAAGCCGCCCACGCGGCGGTGCTTCACCACCAGCAGGCCGGGCTCCACCACTTCCAGTACAAAGCACAGCGGCGGAATAATGGTGGACGTGCCCCACACGTAGAGGCCGTCGGCATCGTGCCACACGCCCAAATGGATGCCGGGCTGCTCCACGGCCGGCGCCAGCTTCAGCAGGTTGTGGGGCGTGAGGCGCCGCCGCTGGCCAAACACCAGCGGCTGGCGGGCCTGCTCGGGTGGCAGCAGCGCCAACGAAATGCGGGGTGCGTGCCCTTCCTCCCGCCGCATGCTGGCCCAGAAAGCCACGTCGATAATGGCTTCCACGCAATGGGTTTCGGGGGGCGAGGCCAGCCGGGAAGCCTGCTCCACACTGGACTCCCGGTGCCGCGCAAAGTGGGCTTCCACCCGGGGCGCAGCCATGCGCGCCGTCAGATAAGTCGGTTCGGAATACATAGGGGCAACTACGTGGATTTGCGGCCTCAGGCTATCAAACAGCAGAAACCCGAAACGCGTGCCGTAACGTCTCTCAACGCAAGAAAAGCGAATGAAAGATGGCGACTCCGGCCCGGTAGTGCTGCTTCGGCTATGCCTCGCAGGACCGTACTGTTTCCGCCCTTATTCCCGGTCGAAATTGGCGCGCTTGTTCAGGTCAGCCAGGCGCACGGTTTCGGCCACGCGGCGGGCGCGGGTGGCGGGCTGTTTGGCGCCCAGCACCCAGGTCAAAATCCCCTTGCGGGCCGAGAGCGAGCAGGCGGCGAAGTGACGGGCGGCGGTAGCATCAGCGGCCAGGGCAGTGGCCAGGTCGTCGGGCACGAGGCCGGCCTCGGCGGCATCAAGGCTTTCCCAGGCGCCGTTTTGCTTGGCGCGGGCGATGGCGGCCAGGCTGCAGAAATTCATCGCTTCCGACAAACTAGTCCGGTTGAAAGAGCTGAAAGACGTGCTGAAATAAGCCAGCGTGTGTTGATAGGCAAGCTGTATATTGACCAATACGAAAAGAGGCTGAAGCTCCC
The DNA here is from genome assembly GCF_015694725.1 of Hymenobacter jeongseonensis. Taxonomy (GTDB): domain Bacteria; phylum Bacteroidota; class Bacteroidia; order Cytophagales; family Hymenobacteraceae; genus Hymenobacter; species Hymenobacter jeongseonensis. The sequence goes on from NZ_JADQDQ010000007.1 coordinate 105,832, forward strand.
GTAGCTTCAGCCTCTTCGTTTCTGCCGTAGGGCGGGGCACGATGTAAATGGCCCGGTTCTCCGTGGCGACTAGCAGTGGGAAATTACCACCAAGCAGCCGGTGCGGGATGCTTATTTGCTGGACCGGCCTGCCACGCGGCGAGCTTTAAGCTGTTTGATACCATAAGCAACACCACCCGCTAAGAGCAGCGAAACACCACCGTCGATGGGAACCGCAGCTGGTTCGAGCGGGTTGGCAGGCGTCGGGCCGCCCGAACTGGGCTGGGCAAAAGTGGGCAAGCTGGTCAGCACACACAGGGCCAGCAAGCGCGTGGCCGAATAAAGAAGATACTTCATGGAATGGGGTACGTTAAGAACGCCTCAAGGCCGGCCCATTGCGTGAACCGAACCGGCCTTGGTTAATTTATTGAATCACGACGCGCTTGGCCAGCGTGGTAGCGCCAACCTGCAGGCGCAGGGTGTACACGCCAGCGGCCAAGCCGGTAGCCTCCACGGCAAGGCGGGCGCCAGTGGCCGCCATTGCAGCATTCTGGCGGCGCACCACCTGGCCAAGCGCGTTGAGCAGGTTGGCCTGCACCAGTGTAGCCCCAGCGATAGCCGGCACAAGCACCGTAAAGGTGTTGTGAGCCGGGTTAGGGTAGAGCGTCACCTCGGCGGCCATCAGGGCGTGCGCGTTGGCGAGGGCAATGCGGGCGGCGAAGTGAAGCGTGAACCGACCGGTTATCGAAGCGGCGGCTTGCGCACTGGTTACGCTAAAAGAATAAACGGGCTGCAAACGCAGGTTCACGGTTTGGCCGGTAGCGGCGTCGGTGAGCAGGGCATCGAGGCTGGCGGGCAAGTTGGCGAGCGTGGCAGCAGCCAGCGTATAGGTACCGGCGGCGGGTACGCCAACAGTCAGTGGTAGCACGGTGGCCACTGTGAAGGTTGGGCGGCCGTCGATGGCAAGCGACTCGCTGGTGGTGGCCACGCTGGCCAGATTCAGTCCGGTGGTGTTGGGCAGCTTCAGGGCATCGTACTGGGCATCGAAGCCGGGCGTACCCCCTGTTTCGGCGTAGGCATAGTGCATATCGGCATTACCGTTGCCGGCCCGCAGTTCGAGCTGCACCAGAGGACGGGTGTCGGCCGTGGCGCGTTGGAAGGTGGTGCCGTTGAGCGTGGTAAGACGCTGGCTGTTGCGGAAGGTGAGTGAGCCGGTGGTTTGGCTAGTGCTCACGCGGGTAAAGAAGCCCTGGGCCACGGGCAGCACGGGATTGCCGATGCCGTTGGTATAGCTGCGGTAGGAACCGGTGTAGGGGCCCGAGCTGGCGTACACGTAGATGGCGGCATCCAGACCGGTGCGGTCACTCGCAGCCACACGGCTGTAGTCGAGCGGGGCGGGGTAAGGATTGCCGACCAGCTGCCAACCGGCGGCTGCGGCGTTGGCCGAGGCAGCGGCGTTGCGGCTCAGGTTCAGGGTCTGGGTGCCGTTGGTGAGCGGACCCACAAAGTCAACCTGCTGCGAAGCGCTAATATTGACAACGTAGCCCTGGCCCACGGCTAGCGGCGAGGCCAGGCTGGCTGGAACCACAAACCCTTTGTCGAAAGCCGAGTTATTGTTGGTAACCGTAGCCAGGCGGCTTTGGTCGTAGGCAAACACGGTGGGGAACGGCGTGGTGGTGGCCGGCGTGGCCGAGGTGTTGTAAACGCTGCCCTGGCTGATTTCGGGAGCGAAGCCGGCCGTAGCCAGGTCGCCCACCGTGCTGCCCGAAACTGGGGCACTGTAGTGGCGGTAACCCAGGCCACTGTTGGCCGAGGCGATGTAGCGTTGCACCGTGACGTTGCCGTTTACTCTGCCCGTGCCGCTGTTGTCCACCAAGGCCGTACCGGCGGCGTCGGAAAGCAGCGTCAGCTTCCGGCCGTTGGTGGTCAGGTTGCCGCTGGCGGGGGCCAACACGCCGTGAATGCTTACGGCACCAGTCTGGAGGGCGCCGGCCGTATTTGCAACGTTCAGGCTCCAGAACTGGGTACTGCCGCTGCCGCCGATGAGCTGCGTGGTGATGCCGCTCAGGCTGGTGGTGCCGGCCGTGGCACTGATGGTGCCGCTGTTGTTCAGACTGGCTTTTACATCCAGCGTGCCACCGTTCATGGTCAGGCTGGCACCAGTGCCGATGGTAAGGTTATTGGCCATGCCATCGCCACTGCCAATTACCGGATAGGGCGACGTATTGGTGGGTACGATGGCGTTGAGCAGGCTGGTAGGCACGCCGTTCGACCAGTTGGTAGTCGTAAACCAATTCGTGGTACGGTTGCCCAACCAAACGGTGGAGGTTGCTACCGGAGCTGCCAGGAAGCTCGGCAGCGTAGCCGTGCCCGACGTCAGCGTAATGGCACCCTCACGCGAAAGGCCGCGGCCGGTCAGTTGCGCGCCCGCAATCATGATAATGGCTCCGTCGACCAGCAAAGTACCCTGCATCACCGAGTTTTGTCCTAGAGTAGTCAGTCCGCCAATCTGCCAGTACACGTTGTTGGCATTAGCGCCTCTGATTAGCAGCACCTGCGAGTTCTGAGCCGTGGTTAGGGCGCCGGTTACCTGCAAATAAAACGTCGCGTTCGGGTCGTTGCCACCATCCAGAATCAGCGTGCCGGCTAGAGTCGAGGCGCCGCCCACGGTGTACGCACCGGGAGTTAGTGTCACGGCGGGCGTGCCGCCGAAAATTGCCAGCGAATTGTAGACAATGGCCGACATGTGGCCATAGGCGCCCTGAACCGCCGTAGCTGCTTGCGTCGAGCGCGTGTCGGCTACGTGAATGGCCCCGTTTATTACACCCGGAGGAAACCCGTTAAAAGCACCCGCATCGGTACCAATGTCGCCATTGATGACACTGGGGCCGTTGTTATCTATGGCACCAACCGCAGTGAACATTGCGAAGCCGGCCGCAAGGCCCAAAGGTGGCGGCGTGTTCTGGCCAAAGCTGCTGTGTGAAGAGCTCAGCAGCAAGGTAAAGGAGAGGAGAAGTAGTAAGCGCTGTTTCATACGGCGGAATTGAAGGATAAAGAGTTTTGCATTTTGCAAAGCTCCCTTTCTTTCGCCCCAGCTTCCTTACACAATTCGCACGATTATTTACATCATTCCCAATTGCTTAGGCCACATTTTTCTTCCGCTTAAGCTGCTTAAAAAAAGTCGGCGTCAGCCCGGTTTCCTTTTTGAACTGGCCGGAGAGGTGCGCCACGCTGCTGTAGTTCAACTTATCGGCGATTTCAGTGAGGTTCAGCTCATCATATATTAGCAACTCTTTCACCCGCTCAATCTTATGCCGGATGATGGAGCGCTCGATGGTAACGCCCGTGGCTTCCGAAAACAACGTAGCCAACTGGGTATAATCCCGGTTCAGCTGCTGGCTGATGTAGTCAGAGTTTTTCATTTTTGGCAGGGTATCGGCGTGGTGCACCAAGTCGACGATGATGGCCTGCACCTGCTCAATCAGTTCGCCGTGGCCCTTGTCCAGCAATTCGACACCCAAGTCTTGCAGCTCCCGCTGCAATTGGTCGTGCTCCTCCGGGGTGATGTCCTGCTTGAACTCCACCTCGCCTAAGTCGACCTGCCCATAGTGCAGCCCGAGCTTATCAAGTTTGGCTTGCACTTCCGCCTTGCAGCGCACGCTGACCATGTATTTAATGTATAGCTTCATGGTGACTAATGGGGCGACGGAAGCAGCACTGCTTCGCCCGAAACACCCGGCCACTTAGGCAGCCAGCAGTGGCGAGGCAAGGGAGTTGCTGCCAACTATTACCCAAATAACGCGGAATGTCCGGCAGCATTTACTCCCGGTCGAAATTGGCGCGCTTGTTCAGGGCAGCCAGGCGCACGGTTTCGGCCACGCGGCGGGCGCGGGTGGCGGGCTGTTTGGCGCCCAGCACCCAGGTCAAAATTCCCTTGCGGGCCGAGAGCGAGAAGGCGGCGAAGTGACGGGCGGCGGCAGCATCAGCGGCCAGGGCAGTGGCCAGGTCGTCGGGCACGAGGCCGGCCTCGGCGGCGTCGAGGCTTTCCCAGGTGCCGTTTTGCTTGGCGCGGGCGATGGCGGCCAGGCCGGCGGGCATGAGCTGGCCGGCGGCTTCGAGGCGCTCCAGCCGCTCCTTGTTCACCTTGCTCCAGCCGCTGCGGGGCTGGCGGGGCGTGAAGAGCAGCTGCGTGCGCTCGGCGTCGAGCTTGCGGGGCAGCGAGTCAATCCAGCCAAAGCAGAGGGCTTCTTCCACGGCTTCGACATAGGTGACGCTGGGCTGACCGCTGGCTTTTTTGAAATAAACCAGCCACACGCCGGGCAGGCTGGCGTGGTGCTCGGCCAGCCACTGCCGCCACTCGGCGCGGCTAGCGGGCTGGGCCTGGGAGTAGGTATCGGTACGGGGCATGGGAGGAGCGTTTGAGCGAAGCATCGTTCTGCTGTAGAGACGCATATTTGCGTCTCGTCGTTGGTCGATTCTGTTCAACGACGAGACGCAAATATGCGTCTCTACACCGGGCTGGCAACTTGTGGGATTAATATCAAACTGTTTCTTATCATCGTTCTCGGTTATGCGTCATTCCTTCGTAGTCTTCCTGTTGCTGTCGGCCCTTACCGGCACCACCGCCCGCGCCCAAAGCACGCCGCGCAAAGCCGAACTGGCCAAACCGCTGCCGGCGGCTGCTCCGAAACCGCTCATCAAAGATGAGCTCTACCAAACGGTGGCTAGGCTGGACACAGAAATGTTTGCTGCCTTCAATGCCCATGACGCGGACAAGCTCATGTCCTACTTCGCCGATAACGTGGAGTTTTACCACGACAAAGGCGGCCTGAGCAACTTCGCACAGACCAAGGAAGGCTTCGCGCGCCTGTTCGCCCAAAGCCCCGACATCAGCCGCACACTGGTGCCGGGCACGCTGGAAGTATTTCCGGTGAAAGACTACGGGGCCATGCACATCGCCACGCAACGGTTTTGCCACATCGAGAACGGCCGCCAAGACTGCGGAAATTCCAAATTCGTGATGGTGTGGCAGCAGCAGGCCGGCACCTGGAGAATCACCCGCGTCGTGAGCTACGACCACTGAGGGGTGTAGCTACTTCGGAACTGGTGGTGGCAACGTAATCCGAGCATTAGGATATGCAGAGTCGAAGCATCTAACCGCAGCCAGGTCTGTTGTCCTGAAACGGTTGGCGGGCATGCGGAAGCTTTGGCGAGGCGCCATCAACTGCATAAACTCAGCGAGCACAGGGGCGAGCAAACAGGCCGGGAGCTGGATAAGCACTAGAAAGCCAAAAACTACTGCTTGCTTTCTGCCAGCCCTCTATTAATCATTTGAAACAGGGGATTTTCCGGTTTCACTACCTTTTTAAGTTGCGTTTGGGCTACGAGGAAGTGCGGCCAGGCCACCTTTGGCCGCTTGAGTTGCATGTTGAGGATGGCGATATACATGTGCAGCAGGCCCTGCGCCGTGGGTTCGGCAGGCGCATTCGGCAATTGGCTGCTGAAAAACGCTTCGGCCTCAGCCCATTGATTTTGGGCCTGGTAAATGTCCATGATGTCAATGAACATCTGGTCGTCGGCAGGATTGAGTTGATAGAGGCGCGCAGCCCAGCTGGCGGCCTCCGGTGCATGGCTAGTTACAGAGATTTCCAGCAGATTGCGCAGGGTGGCGTAGCTCTTTGGTTGCAACTCCAGACTCTGTAGCCACGCTTTGAGGGCCTCGGCGGGTTGCTGTTGCTGCTGGTAGAGCTCACCCAACATGCGGGCAGCATCGGCTTTCATCGCGGGGTCGGAGTAGAGCCGGAAAGATGCCTGAGCGTACGGTGTGGCCTCGGCAGGTTTCTTCAATTGCCACAGGGCATACGCCAGGTTGTAGGGCGCATCGGGATACTTTGAATTCAAAGCAATGGATTTCTCAAACGGCGCGACGCTGGCTTGGGCCTGTTTCTGCACCAAGTAAGCATACCCTACCGCGTAGTAAGACATGAAATCCCCTAGTTGGTGCGCATGCGCCTGCTCGTAGTTTTCAATCACCAACCTGAGCAGCTGTTCTTCGGTTTTGTCTTGTTCGCCGCAGTGGCAGAGCATGGCCCGGTAGTAATAGTCACCTAGTCCTTTGCAGAGGCGGTAGTCTTGCGGAAACCGCTTGCGCAATTGCGCAAGCTTCTGGGGAATATCGAGCAGGTGCATGCTGTATTGTCCTTCTTTGCCGCGCAGTTTTTCTACTGTCTCGCCTGGGGCCAAGTCTTTCAGGCCAAACCCTTGAAAATTGAGGGTAATTAAATAGTAATCAAGCAGTAGCTTTTCCTTTTGCAAGAATACGTCTGGTAGCTGGTCTTTCGGGTCGATTTTATCCAGTACTTCATAAGCGGCCTCGTATTTCTTGCTCGCCTCAAGCTTTGAAGATTGTGTTACTGCTTCAAGCCCGGCTGACTGACATATTCCCAAATGGGCAAGCAGCAACATGGGCGCTAAAAGTGAGGAAAAGCGTAGATACAAAGGCATTGGCTAGAATTTTTAGATATGGCAATCGGAGACGAAGCTAAATAAAAAGAGGCTGAAGCTACAGGAGCTTCAGCCTCTTTCAGTTTCTACCGCAGGGCTAGAGAATCATCTACAATCCCTTTTTGACAGGAGAATAGCGAGCGGATAAATATTCCAGAACGCTGTCTCTAGGCTCCAAAGCGTCTTTAACAAACTTGCGAACCACGAATACCCCTAACAAGCCGAAGTTCGCAGCAAATGAAGCGCCCCAGGTACTCGGAACACAATAGCCAACTTTCAGTTGCTTTTTAGTTAGCCGGATTTCAGCACCGCTGAAATTTGCCTTTTTAGCTATCAATACTTTATCAAATAAGTAGCTATTGATATAGTATGAATAGTCAGGCAAAGCGCGCTCCAGCTCTTGTTTCAGCTCTTCAATTGAAAGTGGCAATTCCATAATCGAGAGGCGCAACTACATGTGAATGGCCCGGTTCTCCGTAGCCGCCAAACACGCTTCTTTCATGGCTTCGGCGTAGGTGGGATGCGAGTGGCTCATGCGGGCCACGTCCTCGGCGGAGGCGCGGAATTCCATGGCGGTCACAGCTTCGGCGATGAGGTCGGCGATGCGCGGGCCAATCATGTGCACGCCCAGGATTTCGTCGGTGGTTTTGTCGGCCAGCACCTTCACGAAGCCGTCGGTGTCGCCGCTGGCGCGGGCACGGCCGCTGGCTTTGAAGGGGAAGCTGCCGATTTTGTAGGCCTTGCCCTGCTCCTTGAGCTGCTCCTCGGTGTAGCCCACTCCCGCCACTTCGGGCCAGGTGTACACCACGCCGGGGATGAGCAGGTAGTTGATGTGCGGCTTCTGGCCCACGATGGTTTCGGCCACGAACACGCCTTCTTCCTCGGCCTTGTGGGCCAGCATGGCGCCGCGCACCACGTCGCCGATGGCGTAGATGCCGGGCACGTTGGTTTGCAGGTGGGCATCGACCTTGATGCGGCCGCGCTCTTCCATTTCCACGCCCGCAGCTTCCAGGTTGAGGCCGGCAGTGTAGGGCACGCGGCCCACGGCCACCAGGCAGTAGTCGCCTTCAAACTTCACCTCCTCCCCTTTCGGGTTGGTGGCGGTCACGGTCACGCTGTCGCCCTCGCGGGTGGCGCCTGTCACTTTGTGGCTCAGGAAAAACTCGATGCCGATTTTGCCCAGCACGCGCTTCAGTTCCTTACCCAAGCCGCGGTCCATGGTCGGGATGAGCGAATCGAGGAACTCGACCACCGAGACTTTGGCGCCGAGGCGGGCGTACACGGAGGCCATTTCGAGGCCAATCACGCCGCCGCCAATCACAATCATGTGCCGGGGCACTTCGCGGATGTTCAGGGCCTCGGTGCTGGTGATGATGCGCTCCTTGTCCTGGGCGATGAACGGCAGCACCGTGGGCTTGGAGCCGGTGGCGATGATGACGTTTTTGGTTTCAATCTGCTGCGCCTCGCCGCCGCCGGTGGGCGCGATGCTGATGTGGGTTTTGTCGATGAACGAGCCAACGCCGGTGATGACGTCGATTTTGTTCTTCTTCATCAGGTAGGAAATGCCGTCCACGTTGGCCTTCACCACGCCGGCCTTGCGGTCAATCATGCGGTTCATGTCGACGGTCAGGTTTTCCAGCCCGATGCCGTGGTCCTGGAACACCGAATGGGCGTTGTGGTAGTGCTCGGAGGAGTCGAGCAGGGCCTTGCTGGGGATGCAGCCCACGTTGAGGCAGGTGCCGCCCAGGGTGGGGTATTTCTCGATGAGGGCCGTTTTGAGGCCGAGCTGGGCGCAGCGGATGGCGGCCACGTAGCCCCCAGGACCGGAGCCGATGACGGTGACGTCGTATTGATTCATAGAGCCGAATGTTCGGTGATGGTTCGTGCCACGAAGGTACGGGCTAAGGCGGTTGCCGCACAGGTGGAACCGCCCAGTTGGCAGCCCCCATCAAGCACCAGGATGAAAGCCAGAAGCCAACCCTTACTTGCGTAGCAAAAAAGGCCCCAGCACCAAGGCATCTAAGCCGGACTGAAAGTAGCAGTCCAGGGCATCAGCCGGCGACTCGACCAACGGCATGCCGTTTACATTAAACGACGTGTTGAGAAGCACGGGAAAGCCGCTCAGCTGCTCAAAATCCAGCAGCAGTTGGTGAAAAAGTGGGTTGTCGGCCGCGCGCACAGATTGCAGGCGGCCCGTTCCGTCGTCGTGCGTCACGGCGGGCAGGCGGGCCTGCACCTCGGGGCGCAGGGGAAACACTTTTTCCATGAAATAAGCGGTTTCGCCAGGCGGCAAATCGAAGATTTCGTGCTGGCGCTCCTCCGGCACGGCCGGCGCAAAAGGCCGGAAGCCTTCGCGGTGCTTGATGCTGGCGTTTACGCGGCCCTTCATGTCGGGGCGCGTGGGGTCGGCTAGGATGCTGCGGTGGCCCAGCGCGCGTTGCCCAAACTCCGAAGCTCCCTGGAACCAGCCTATCACCAGCCCGGCGTGCAAGAGCGCCGCTACCGCAGCCGGCACTTCGGCCAGCCGCTCATAGCGCAGCTTGCGCCGCTGCAGCTCGGTTTCAATAGCGGCATCAGAGTACTCGCGTCCGAAGAAATTGTGAGACGCAGACACGTCGGCGGGCACTGGCAGCCCTAGCACAACTTGCCGGCCATACAGGGCGCTGCCCACGCTGATGCCGGTATCGTCGGGTGTGCCGCCGATGAAAATTTCTTCGTACGGCGTGCGGTGGCGCAGCTTGCCATTAAGCACGGAGTTCATCAGCACGCCGCCGCCCAGCACGAGGCGGCGCTGACCGGTTTGGGCGTGCAGGTTGGCCAGGAGCTCAACCACCACTTCTTCTACCAGATGCTGCACGGCAGCCACAATGTCGTATTCCCGCTGGGTGAGTGGGGCGTTGCGGGCCAGCGCCGGGCCCAGCAACGCTTCCAGCTTGGGCGAATAATAATGCGGCGTGAAGGGCAGAAAAAACTCGAAATAGCTCAGGTCTACCTCGTAGTGCAGGCCGGTTACAGTGAGCAGGGGCTGGAGCTGCTCGTAGTATTTCCGCCAATCGCCGCGGGCGGCCAGCGCCATTATTTTCCACTCGTCGCCGTTGGGCTGAAAGCCGAGAAACTCGGTGAAAGCGGAGTAAAACAGCCCCAACGAGTGCGGCGTGCGGTTGGCGGCCAGCTCGGCGAGGCCCGCGGGCGTGCCCGTGCCCAGCAGACCCGTGGTGGTTTCCCCAAAGCCATCGGCGATGAAGAAATCAGCTTCGGCAAAGCCCGACGGAAACCACGCGTTGGCCAAATGCGCGTGGTGGTGGTTGACGTAGTGCAGCCGGGTTTGGCTGCCGGAAAAGTCGGTCAGGGTTTGGCCAACGCTGGCAACACCGCCCGACAGACTGGCCAACTCGGCCATGGCCAGCTGGGCCAGCTGGCCGCGGTCTTGGAAAGCCGTTTGGCCGCTCAGGGCCGATTTGGTGAGATACGAAGCGGGGTTCCAGCCAATGAAAACGTCGGTGACCGACGCCAGCGAAATCCCGGCCGCATCGCAGCAATACCGAATGGCCCGGCGCGGAAACGATTTGTCCTGCTTGATGCGCGTGAGCCGTTCTTCCGCAATGGCCACCCGCACTTCGCCCGCCGGGCCCAGCAGGCACGCCGACGAATGAAATCCACTGCAATTGATACCCAGAATAACAGGTGGCATGAAGGGGCTTTGGTAATCGAATGGCCAAATTACGGCGCAGGCGCTTGGGGCCACTTGGCGCGCTTCAAGAAACGTTGAGCAACAGCATTGGGAGCTTTTTTGTCCCTCTGTTAAAAGCCATCACGAACCGGCCGCAAACACCGGTCATGCAGAGCGCAGCGAAGCATCTCGCGTGCTCCCAGTAATTAGTTAAAGCACGCAAGATGCTCCGCTCTGCATGACCGGCATTATTCTGCATGACCGGGGGAATTACTCCACCAGCACGCCGATGTAGTAGTTGAACGTGTCGACTTCCAGGTTTTCTTTGGTGGCGCCGGCCAGTTCTTTAACGGGTTCAAACTTGGTGGTGAGCGGAATAAACTGGTATTCCCCGCCTTTCAAGCGCATGCGAACCGGCATGTCGAATCCTTTCACATCGGATACCCAGCGTGCCAGCACTTGGTTGTTTTCGAAGCGTATTTCCAACGTGGGCAGGCTGGGATGGCGCAAGTATTGGTCGAAGATTTTGGTAAGGTCCCGGCCGCTTTCGCGGTTGAAATAGTCGATGACTTGCTGGCCGGTCACGGTTTGGTGGTAGAAAGTCGATGACAAGCCACGCAGCAGCTGGCGCCACTTCGCGTCGTCGTTGATGACGGTGCGCAGCATGTTGAGCAGGTTGCTGCCCTTGTCGTACATGTCGCCCGAGCCTTCCTGGTTCACGCCGTAAGGGCCGATGATGGGGCCGTTGTTCTGAATGTTGCGGCGCTGGCCGTGGATGTATTTCTGCCCGGCTTGCTTGCCAAACTGGCTTTCAACAAACAGGGCTTCTGAGTAGCAGGTGAAGCCTTCGTGCACCCACATATCGGCAATATCCTTGGTGGTGATGTTGTTACCGAACCACTCGTGCCCGCTTTCATGGATGATGATAAAATCCCACTTGGAACCCCAGCCCGTGGCCGACCGGTCGTTGCCGAGGTAGCCGTTCTGGTACTTATTGCCGTAGGCCACGGCACTTTGGTGCTCCATCCCGAGGTGTGGAGCATCTACCAGCTTGTAGCCGTCTTCGTAGAAAGGATACGGACCGAACCAGTTTTCCATGGACTTAAGCATGGGGGGCACGTTGTCGGCAAACTGCTTTTTGGCCTTGGCCAGGTTTTCGGGCAGCACCCAGTAGTCAACCGTGAGAGGACCCTTTTCGCCGGCGTAGGTGCCGCCGCTGAAGTGCTGGTAGTTGCCCACGTTCAGGGCCACGTCGTAGTTGTTGATGGGGTTGCGCACGGCCCAGTCGAAACGGGTGTAGCCGCCCTTGAGCTTGGTGGTTTTGCGCAAGCGGCCGTTCGACACGTCTTTGAGGCCATTGGGCACGCTCACACTGATGAGCATGCTGTCGACCTCATCGGCTTGCTGGTCCTTCGTGGGCCACCAGATGCTGGCACCCGTGCCCTGGCAGGCGGTGGCCACCCAGGGCTTGCCCTTGGCGTCCTGCGTGAAGACCATGCCGCCGTCCCAGGGCGCTTTTTTCGCCACGGTGGGATTGCCGGAATAGTACACCTTGAACTCGTCGCGACTGCCTTGGGCAATGGGTTTGGGGAAAGTGACGAACACCGCATTGGCCTCGCGGGTAAAGGGTACTTCCTGGCCCTGGTAAAGCACCTTCTCCACTTTCAAGTTGGCAAACAAGTCGAACTGCAACCGGGTAAAATCCTGCGCGGCCGTGAAGCGAAACAGGTTGGAGCCGCTGATGAACCGCTTGGCCGGGTCCAGCTTCACGTCGAGGTGGTAGTAGTTGAGGTCGTAGCAGGTGCGCAGCGGTGTGGTGAGGCTGCCCCGCAGCGAATCGGCGCGGGTAAAGGCAGGCTTGGGTTGCAGCAACTGGGCCGTGGCGGTACCGACAGAACCTAGCAGCAACAGCAGTAGAGTAAGCGCTTTGTTGTTCATCATGCTACAAAGCAACAAAGGCAACGGGTATTAATGCTACGTGCTTGGGTCGGCTACGATGCTGTAAGAACGTCTGCCTCTGAAAAATGTCATGCAGAGCGCCGCGAAGCATCTCGCGTGCAGATAGTAAAACCAACCGATTGAGTTAGTAGTGGCACGCGAGATGCTTCGCGGCGCTCTGCATGACGGCCTTTTTACAAAGCTTTCCCACGTTGCCGCGTGCCCCGAACGTAATTTTGCGGCAGTTTTTATCGATTGTATGCCGAATTCGAATTTAGTTGCTGCCCCGTCGCGGGTGGCCCTGTTGTTAGCATTTGCTGCCGTTTATCTAATCTGGGGCTCTACCTATCTGGTTATGAAATTTGCCGTGGCCAGCATGCCGCCGCTGCTCATGGCCGGCACGCGCTATGGCATTGCAGGCGGGCTGCTCTATGCTGCCATGCGGCTGCGCGGCGAGCCCCGACCCACCTGGCGGGGTTGGGGCCATGCCTTGGTCATCGGCATTTGCTTGTTGGGTTTTGGTAACGGCGGCACCACGTTTGGGGTGCTGTATCTGCCCAGCGGCACCACGTCGCTGCTGGTGGCCACGGTGCCCATGTTCCTGGCGTTGCTGGGGTGGTTGAGCGGCGTTACGCCCCGGCCCACGCGCTGGGTGTCGGTGGGGCTGGCGGCGGGCCTGCTGGGTATGTATTTACTGGCCGCACACCCCAGTTCGGCGGGCGTGCCGCGGCCGGGCCACTCTGAAATTGGCATTACGCTGGTGCTGCTGGCGGCCGTGATGTGGTCGGTGGGCTCACTGTACTCCAAGAAGCACCAGCCGGCTTCCTCGCCTTTCATCTCGGGCGGCATGCAGATGATTTGCGGCGGTGTGGCCATGCTAATTCTGGGCCTGGCGCGGGGCGAAAGCGCAGGATTCGAGGTAGCACAGGTTACCGCCAAATCCTGGATGGCCTATGCCTACTTGGTCACGTTCGGGTCCATCGTGGCGTTCACGGCTTATATCTGGCTGCTGCGCGTGGTAGAGCCGGCACTGGCGGGCACCTATGCTTTCGTCAATCCGGTGGTGGCCGTGCTGCTCGGCTGGGCTTTCGCCGGCGAAGTGCTGAACCCGCAAATGCTGGGCGGCGCGGCGCTCATTGTACTGGCCGTGGTGCTGGTGGTGCTGGGCGGGCGACGCAAAACCGAAGCACCAGTTACCGTACCTGAAGTAGCAGTAAAAAACTGAATCTGCTAGCTGTGGGCACCCGGCGCGGGGCTAGCGGTGGTGATTAAATCCCGCGCGGCCCACTTTCAAGGCCAACGCATTTATCCCTAATTGGCACCATTGCCCGCTTTCCCATGGCCACTCCCCTGCCCGACCTGAATACCGAAGCCTACATCGTGAAGCTCGTCGACACCTTTTATGCACGCGTGGATGACGATGCGCTGCTCCGGCCCATCTTCAACGACGTGGCGCAGGTGGACTGGGCCACGCACCTGCCCACCATGTACGACTTTTGGAGCAGCGTGCTCCTCGGCACCAGCCGCTACAAGGGCCGGCCCATGGCCAAGCACTTCCCATTGCCCATCAAGGCGGCGCACTTTCAGCAATGGCTGGCGCTGTTCAACGCCAGTGTCGACGAACTGTTTGCCGGGCCCCATGCCACCGAGGCTAAGCTCAAAGCCCAAAACATTGGGGCCATGTTCGAGCACCGCATGAGTCCCAACCCGCTGTCATTGCTATAATAGCGTGGACTTTGCGAGTCCGCGTATGCACGGATTGGCCGAACGAAACGCGGACTCGCAGAGTCCACGCTACATGGGGTGCCACTCGCTAGCAGCCGGGCGCTGGGCGCTAATCAGTGCCGCGCCACTGGCCAGCACCAGCGCATCCTCGCCCACGCCCACCAGCGCAATCGGTACGCCCGATTTATCGCTGATGCCCGTGCGCAGCGCGTAGCTCACGATGGTGGCCGCAAACGCCGCTGCGGAGCCCAATAGCCCGCCGCCTACTGCGCTGCCGTGTCGCGATTTGTACCAAGCTGCTCCCACCAACGCCCCTGAAATCAGCCGCCCCGTCATCACGGGTAAGGCAATGCGGTCGGGCGTATTCGGCAGTTTGTCGGCCACGATTTCGCCAGCCGCCGCCAGCTTCAGCAAGCCTGCCGTAAATGGCTTTTGCAGGAAGCGCAGCGGCGAGCCATCCAGGCCGGCATGGGGCTGCCGCGAGAGGTAATGGCTTAGAAAGGCCGGCGCACTCATGCTGCGCATACCAGCCAAAGTGGCGAAACCCATCACGGGCCAAAATTTAGCGGGGCGGGACTTTTTGGATTGTTTCATAGCGAGAGCGGATGAGTCCTCTTAAACGCCAGGAAATGACTTTGGGCCATCCAGCGCACAAAAAAAGTGGCCGACATTACTTGTCGGCCACTTTTTGTATCAAAAATCCAGCTTACACGCCCAACAGCAGGCGCGTGGGGTCTTCCAGCAGCTCCTTCACCCGCACCAGGAAGCTCACCGATTCGCGGCCGTCGATGATGCGGTGGTCGTAGCTCAGGGCCAGGTACATCATGGGGCGAATCACCACTTGGCCGTTTTCGGCGATGGGGCGCTGCACGATGTTGTGCATGCCCAAAATGGCCGATTGCGGGGCGTTGATAATCGGGGTGCTCATCATCGAGCCAAACACGCCGCCGTTGGTGATGGTGAACGTGCCGCCGGTCATCTGCTCGATGGTGAGCTTGTTGTCGCGGGCCAGGGTGGCGAGGCGCACCACTTCCTTCTCCACGCCATCAAATGACAGCAATTCGGCATTGCGAATCACCGGCACTACGAGGCCTTTCGGGGCCGAAACAGCGATGCTGATGTCGCAGAAATCGTTGAACACGATATCCGTGCCGTCAATCTGGGCGTTCACCGAAGGCCATTCCTTCAGGGCCACGCACACGGCCTTGGTGAAGAAGGACATGAAGCCGAGGCCCACGCCGTTCTTTTCCTTGAACTTGTCCTTGAACTTCGTGCGCAGGTCCATGATGGGCTGCATGTTCACCTCGTTGAAGGTGGTAAGCATAGCCGTCTCGTTCTTCACCGTCACCAAGCGGCGAGCCACCGTTTTGCGCAGGTTGCTCATCCGCTCGCGGCGCTGGGTGCGGGTGCCGCTGGCGGCGGGTGCGCTGCTGGCGGCCGGGGCCGGAGCGGCCGGAGCAGCGGCTGGCGCGGCCTGAGGGGCTGGCGCAGCTGGTTTGGCCTGCGCGTTTTGGGCATCTTCTTTGGTGATGCGACCGTCGCGGCCGGTGCCGGCCACGTCGGTGGCCGCAATGCCTTTTTCACCCAAAATCTTGCCAGCAGCCGGCGAAGGCACTCTAGTAGCATACGTGGCCGCACCACCAGCGGCGGGGGCCGAAGCCAGCGCGGCAGTAGGAGCAGCTTGCGCAGCCGGGGCCGCAGCGGCCGGAGCCGGGGCAGCACCAGCGCCACTGCCGCCTTCAATCCGCGCAATCACGGTGCCGATGGCAATAGTTTCGCCTTCTTTCACGGCGTGGCGCAGGGTGCCGCTGCCTTCGGCGGGCAGCTCAAACGTGGCTTTGTCCGATTCCAGCTCGGCAATTACCTCGTCGCGGCTCACTTGGGCGCCGTCTTCCTTCAGCCACTTGGCCACGGTTACCTCGGTGATGGACTCGCCCACGGTGGGGATTTTCATCTCAATGGTTCCGCCACCAGCCGGGGCGGCACCGCCAGCAGCGGGCGCAGCAGCAGCTGCCGGAGCGCCGGGCGTAGCCGGGTCCTTGCTCTCGTTGCCAGCGGGCGCGCCGCCGTAGCCAGACTGGTTGCTGGCCGCCGGGTTTTCCTCGCCTTTAGCAACTGGGTCGGCCGTCGCTGTGGGGACTGCGGCTGGCGCTGCTGCCGGAGCAGGACTTGCTGCCGCCGCAGGGGCCGCACCGTTGCCGCCCGCGCCATCCAAATCGGCGATAATGGTGCCGATGCCGATGGTTTCGCCCTCGGCCACGCGAATTTTCAGAATACCGTCGGCTTCGGCGGGCAGCTCAAACGTGGCTTTGTCCGATTCCAGCTCGGCAATTACTTCGTCGCGCTTCACGGCGTCGCCGTCCTGTTTGAGCCACTTCGCAATCGTGACTTCGGTAATGGATTCGCCAACGGCGGGAATTTTGATTTCGAGGGCCATAAACTAGGGTGGCGGGAAAAGAAATTTTCTGAATTTGATTGAGTGCTAGGCAACGCTCACTTCCTACGCAGAAAGTAAGCTGAACCGCCACATCGGCGGCCCACAGCCGGCAGCTAGTCCTGTTTCTTGGCGATTTCCGCCGTGGCTTCAATGGTGTCGTTGGCCACGGCCTCTTTCGGCTTGTCGAAAGCCCGGCCCACCAGGTCCTTCTGCTCTTTTACGTGGATTTTGTTGTAGCCCGTGGCCGGCGACGCCGACGGCTTGCGGGCAATAACGTCTTCCAGCTCGCGGCGCATGTAGCGGAGCATGTAGTTCCAGTAGCCCATGTTTTCGGGCTCTTCCTGCACCCAGTACAGCTTGGCCTTGGGGTACTTGGCCAGCTCGGCATCGAGCTGCTTTTTGGGGAAAGGGTGCAACTGCTCGAGGCGCACAATGGCCACGTCGGTGCGCTTGGATTCGCGCTGCTCTTCCAGCAGGTCGAAGTAGACTTTGCCCGAGCACAGCAGCACGCGCTTCACCTTTTTGGCGTCGGCAAACGTGTCGCCGAGCACCTCGCGGAAGGTGCCGTTGGTGAACTCCTCAATGGGCGACACGCACAGCGGGTTGCGCAGCATCGACTTCGGCGACATCACCACCAGTGGCTTGCGGAAGCTCCAGGTGAGCTGGCGGCGCAGGGCGTGGAAGAAGTTGGCCGGCGTGGTCATGTTGGCCACCACGATGTTGTGCTCGGCCGCCAGCTGCAGGAACCGCTCGGGGCGGGCGTTGGAGTGCTCCGGGCCCTGGCCTTCGTAACCATGGGGCAGCAGCATCACCACGCCGTTCATGCGCTGCCACTTGCTTTCCGAGCTCACGATGAACTGGTCAATCATGGTCTGAGCGCCGTTGGCGAAGTCGCCGAACTGCGCTTCCCACACCACCAGGGCCGTGGGGTTGGCCATGGCGTAGCCGAATTCGAAGCCCAGCACCGCGTACTCGCTCAGCAGCGAGTTATAGATGCTCAGTTTCTCGTTCTCGCCTTCCATGAAGTTCAGCGAGTTGTAAGGCGCCGAGGTTTCGGCATCATGCAACACGGCGTGGCGGTGCGAGAACGTGCCACGCTGCACGTCCTGGCCGCTCACGCGCACAATGTGGTTTTCGGCCAGCAGCGAACCATACGCCAGCAATTCGCCGGCGGCCCAGTTCAGCACACGGGTGTCGTAGAACATTTTCTTGCGCTCCTTCAGCAGGTTATCAATCTGCTTCAGCGGCTTGAAGCCTTCGGGCAAGCTGGTCAGAGCTTTGGCCACGCGCTGCACCGTGTCTTCGCTGACGCCGGTTTCGGGCGACTGGTCGAAGTCCTCGGGCTTGGAGCGGCGCAGGCTGCGCCACTCGTTTTCCAGCGCCTGGTAGTTGTAGGGGAGCGGCTTCTGCTTCACCAAGTCCAGGCGGGCCTGCAGGGTGTCGCGGAACTCCTTGTCCATCTGGGCGGCCAGTTCGGCGTCCACGTCGCCGCGCTGCACCAGCATGGCGTTGTACACCTCGCGCGGGTTCTGGTGCTTCGAGATGATGTTGTAGAGCGTGGGCTGCGTGAACTTGGGCTCGTCCGACTCGTTGTGGCCGTGGCGGCGGTAGCACACCATGTCAATGAAGATATCGGCGTGGAACTGCTGGCGGTATTCCGTAGCCAGCTGCACGGCAAACACCACCGCTTCGGGGTTGTCGCCGTTCACGTGCACCACCGGCGCATCAATAATTTTGGCCAAATCGGTCGAGTAAATCGACGAGCGGGCGTCCTCAAAATCGGTCGTAAAACCAACCTGGTTGTTAATTACGAAGTGGATGGTGCCGCCCGTCTTGTAGCCTTCCAGCAAAGACATTTGGGTCAATTCGTACCCAATGCCCTGGCCGGCCAAGGCGGCGTCGCCGTGAATCAGAATGGGCAGAATCTGGTGGTAGTCGTTGGCGTACTGGTGCTCGATTTTGGCGCGCACGAAGCCTTCCACCACCGGGTTCACCGCCTCAAGGTGCGAGGGGTTGGGCGCTAGCTTCAGGTTCACTTTCTGGCCGCCGCTGGCTTCCACCTCCGAGCTGTAGCCCATGTGGTACTTCACGTCGCCGTCGCCCATGGTCAGGTCGGGCACGGCGGTGCCTTCAAACTCCGAGAAAATCTGCTCGTAGGTCTTGCCCATGATGTTGGCCAGCACGTTCAAGCGGCCGCGGTGGGCCATGCCAATCATCACCTCTTTCACGCCTAGCTCGGCGCCCTTGCCGATGATGGCATCCAGCGCGGGGATGGTCGTTTCGCCGCCTTCGAGCGAGAAGCGCTTCTGCCCCAAAAACTTGGTGTGCAGGAAATTCTCGAACACGACGGCCTCGTTCAGCTTCTTCAGAATGCGCTTCTTGTACTCCACGCCGGGGTTGAACGCCAGCGAGGCGCGCTCCACTTTCTCGCGGAACCAGTCCAGCACCTGCGGGTCGCGGATGTACATGTACTCGAAGCCAATGGCGCCGGTGTAAATCTTCTCCAGCGCCGCCACGATTTCGCGCAGGGTGGCTTTAGAACCCAGGCCCAAGCCCTCGCCATTGGAAAAAGCCGTGTCCATGTCGGATTCGCTCAAGCCAAAATCGGCCAGGTCGAGGCGGGCTTTGCGGTCTTTGCGCTCGCGCACCGGGTTGGTTTTGGCGCGCAAGTGGCCGCGGCTGCGGTAGGCGTGGATGAGGTTGCGCACGGCCGTTTCCTTGTCGCTGGCCACCGCCTCACCGCTGCTGAAGCCGGGCGCGTTGTTGGTGGAAGCGGCGGTTTCCAACACCCCAAATCCGTCGATTTGCGGACCGGTCGGGGTGCCTGCTGCTGGCGCGGCCGGGGCAGTGGTAGCCGAACCGTTGGTGGTGCTGCCGTTGCCGGGAACGACGGGGGCGCCTTCCGGAAACTGCTGCGAGAAGTCAAAACCCTCAAAAAACTTACGCCAGCCAAAATCAACCGACTCCGGGTTTTGCTGGTAGGCTTGGTAGAGGGTTTCAATAGCCGCCGCGTCGGCGTTGGCGATATACGAGTATGCGTCCATGAGAAAAGCAGGGTGGGTAAGGCTGCGTAAAAGTAGGGAGCTTAAAAGTCAGGCAAAAACCTAAATTCGACTAAACGAATTAACCTGACGTTAAACGCTATAATTTTCCGCTTCCCCAAATTCTATTTGGGTTGGCTGGCCAATTTATCAAAAATTGAGGGGATGAACCGGGACACTGCTTACGCAGGTCCAGCCGAGATAATATAAGTCGCAGCTTTTTATTCCGAGCAGTTCGGACCGTAACCTCCTGCATGGGCCTGATTTCTTCTATAAACTTTCGACTATTAAGGCGCCATACAGCCCGTAAAGCACCTTCGAGTTGGATAATTTATTTTCGGAAAACTTATCTATCTATCTAATCGTTAACACTTTTCCCTTGCACAAAAATCGGGGGACGCCTATACTGCCAGGCGAAGAATGGCGGACGAACGAAACCCTTTTAAATGAGTAGTGTACGGTTATTTCTAGACATCCTTTTAGCAGCCTCCGCATTTACAGCACCCCTTTTCTCCTCGTCACCAGCCACTAACAAAGCAACCGGACTGGTTAAGTTTATATCGCCGCTAGAAGTTGCCCGCCGCCCAGCTGAGCGCCGGATGGAAAGTGAAAAAATTAACGTTAAAAAGGCAAAAACATACGTCGCCCAAAGCCTAACTTATCGGGTGACGGCCACCATCTACGAAGCTGTGCCGGGCCAAACGGACAGCGAGCCGTTCATCACGGCCGATAATTCGCGGATTAAACCGCACTACGGGACCAAAAAGCGCTGGATGGCCTTGTCGCGCGATTTGCTGAAGCCCTGGGGTGGAAAATTCGCATTCGGGGACACCGTGCGCGTCACGGGCATCTCCGCCAAACTCGATGGCGTGTACACCATTCACGACACCATGAACAAGCGGCACCGCCACTGCATGGACATTCTGGCTCATACCAGTGAAAACCTGGACATCTTTACCAAAGGCGTTAAAATCCAGAAAGTCGCTTACCAGGTAAGCGCGCTGTAAGCCACTGGTTGCCGCAACGGCTGCCCCACTAAAAAAGCCCCGCCTCTTGAAGGCGCGGCTTTTTTTAGTGCCTATTGAACCAGTCATTTTACTTTGGCAAGGCCATCTTGAAGATGCGGAAGGGCTGTTGCGGCTGGCCCACGCCCTTGTTCCAGCTTGGCATTTTGTGAATGGCCGAATTGGCCACGTAGAGGCTGCCGTCGGCAGCAAAGCTGTAGGTATCGGGCCACTGCAGGCGCGGGTCTTTGGCAATGGTTTCAATCTTGCCAGCGGGGGTGCGGCGCACCAAGGCACTCTGCTCGAAGGAAGTGAGGTAAACGTTGTTGGCCGCGTCGATTTCCATGCCGTCGGTAGCCGGAATGGTCCCCAGGTTCTCCACCTGCTGGCCAAGCTGGGCGGGGCTGAGCGTGGCATCGCGCAGGGCGGCGGTTTTGATGCGGTAGAGCGTGTGGCCCGTGAGCGGGCAGTAATACAGGTAGGTGTTGTCGGTGCTCAGGGCAATGCCGTCGGCGTTGAACTGCGCGGGCTTGCCCTGGGCGTCAATCATGGCGTGGCCCTCGGCTTTTATCACCAGTCCTTTTTCGGCCTTGGTAGACGGGTGGGTGTCCAGGAGGCGACGCGACTTATTGGTTTTCAAATCGACCACCACCAACGCGCCGGTGCCGGATTCGGTAAGGTAAGCGTAGTTGTTTTGCAGGTCAATCCGCACATCGTTGAGGTAGGACTTGCGGGGCGCCACGCTCTCCGGGAACGGAATGGTGAGCAGCACCTGCCCGGTTTTGGGGTCCGTCTTCACCAGCTTGGGGCCACCGGGCACGGTGCCTTTGATGCCGGGCGAGGCCGGGTCGAGCACCCACACCATGCCCGCTTTGTCGGTGTGCACGGTTTGGGGGCAAATCCAGTGCTTTTGCGGCGCATTCCTTACCGAGTCATTCCACAGGCACCAGCTGGCATTGGGGTAGGGAGTGAGGGTATTGTTGGGCCCGACCTGGGCAATGGGGTACACGGGATTGTGGTCCCAGCGCGGAAAGCAGGCGAAAACCTGGCCCCCGGGTGCCACCGCCACCCCAACCATCTGGGGCCCCGCGAATTCGGCCACTACCTGTAGGGGCGAGTTGGCCGGCACGTCATCGAGCCCGGTTGCCGTGGAATCGGGACCCGCCGATACCGCAATGCTCTCCGAATCTTTGTTGGGCGACGAGCAGCTGCCCAGCCCGAGGCTTGCAGCAGCCAGCCCCACCAGCAGGGCCGACGATAGAAATTGAGAAAAAGCCATGAATAGCCAGCGGATTAGTGGAAAGAAAAAACCTCAGCCGGTCAGGGCTGATGTTTTTCTTACGGCCCCGTGGCCGGGATGTTGAATAGCGAGGGTACAAATTCCGCGGGCGGCGAAACGATAAGCAGCAGCAGACGCGCCCCCGTGCTAGTTACTTAAGGTGTGTCCGTCGAATCGGCTGGTGCGGGCGCGGCGGGCGTCACGGCCACCGAATCCTGTACTACCGGCGCGGGCCGGCTTGGAGCCAGCGGCGCCGGATTGGTAGGCACCACGCGAATGGTTTCGGGCACGGCCTCGGCTGAGGGAGGCAACGGCTCGGCCTGCGGGCCAACCTCGATGCTGGTTGCCACCGAATCAGCAGCAGTCCGGCTGGTGCTGGACAGGCGCTCCGAAGGCGGCCGGTTGAGCGAGAGGTACAAAACCAAGCCCAGCAACGCCAGCAAACCGCCAATGGACAGAATCAGGGCCAGCGGACTGCGGGCCGCTGGCCTTGCGGATTCCGGAAACTCGTCGTCCGTCCAGCCTTCCGGGTCCGCTTCCGGCACGGGAGGCGGCTCGGCGAGCACCGGCGGCACTGCCGGTGGCACCGTGCTGGGTTCAGAATACCGGGGTGGCAGCGAGGCAACGGGCGCGGGCGGCACAGGGCGGCTGCCGGCGGGCGCCTTATTAAGCGACTCCACAATCAGCTGGGAAAGCGGGGTAGCGGGTGGCACCAGACCAGATGGCCCGGCTACCGGCGGCTGCGGACTGCCAAGCGAAGTAAGGGATTCCTGATGCGCTGGGGCAGGCGTACTGCCAAAGTCTGGTGACCCCGGTTCCGTGCTTATCTGCTGCGGCCGGGCCACGGGCGGCCCGTAATCCGTGGGCGACGACTTAACGGGAGGCAAAGCAGGCGGAACGGCGGTCGGTGGAACCGATGCAAATGGCGCCGGGGCAGGTAGCAGCGAGGTGGACGGCGGCGGCGACTGCAGCGCTTGCTCGCTGAACACCAGACGCTGTTTCAGGGCCTCAAATTCGGTGGGGGTTAGGGCCCCGGCATCCAGCATCTCCTTGAGTTGACGCAGGGTATCGAGGGGTGAAGATGGGTTTTCCATAGCCTGAGTACGGCCCGCGCCCGGCCTAGTTCTTGCGGTCGAGTGCCGAGAGCCGGTCGCGGCGGCGCTGCAGTTGCACGCGGCTCTGGTCGAGGACCTGCCCGGTTTTGATAAGCGAAACCGAATCAGAACGCATTTGCTGCGCATTTTCGACGTTTTTCTTCAACAGCTCTTCAATTTTGGCCAAATTGGAAGTGGTGTTGTTTTGGAGGTAAATCCGGTTCTTTTCGAGCTTCTCTTTTTCCTTTTCGGCGTTCTTCAGATTTTTCTCGGCTTCGGCAATCTGGTCGCGGTAGGCTTTGAGGCGGGCGGCGGTGGCAAAGGTTTGGGCCATAACCCGCAGGGCCGAGTACTCGGTGGCCGTTTTGTCGGGGTCGAAGAAGGTGTTATCGTCGAAGCCCCCGAACACGGCTACTTCCGAAGTGGAATCGGTAGGCGCCACCACGGTGGCGTACAGGTCCACGAGCTTTCCGGAAATGGCGTTGGCCGCCGTTTGGCGGGCAATGAGGGCGTCGTTTTTGCCCAGCAGCCCCAGCAGGCCGCCGTTCTTAAACTTGACGTTGTAGTTCTTCTTCATCCATTCCTGGAAAAAATCCCGCACGTCGGACGCTTTGCCATCAACCTGCACCTTGAGGGCCGCCCGGGTCTTTTTGTCGTAGTTCACCTCGCTGGCGCGCACGTCGTAGAGCTGAGCAAAAGCCGGCGCAACCGTGAGCAGGCTCACCAAGACCAGCAGTGGAGCGAATAATTTGGGCATCGGGAAGGGGAAATGATTAGTGAAAGGGCCTAGCGCAGCTCGTGGCGCTCGAAGGCGGCCTGCAAGTCGGCGCGCATGTCCTGGAAGCGGGCAATGGCAGCGGCGAGAAACGCTTCGTCGAGTAGCTCGCGCACTTCGGCGTCGGTGCCGGTGAGCAGGTCAAGCTCCGCAACTTTGTAGGTCTGCTCCAGATTGCCTTGTTCTAGCTTCAGCAAAAACTTGCCGTTCCAGGCCAAGAGCGTGATTTTAACGGCGGGATGGGGAATGTCGGCGACGTGGCGCATAAGCAGAGTGGGAAGGCCAGCAGCGAAACGAAGGTAGCAAGCGCTACCTAACTCCTACCCTGCGGCCCACGTAAAAATAAGATGCGCTTGCTGCCCCAAGCCCTATTTCTTCCATCCACAAACAGCTACGGTCATGCCACAGGGAGATAAGTCGAAATACACCGACAAGCAGAAGCGCCAAGCCGAGCACATCGAAGAAGGCTACGAAAAGCAAGGCGTGCCCAAGGACGAAGCCGAAGCGCGGGCATGGGCCACGGTGAATAAAAACGACGGCGGCGGAAAACTTCCCGGCGGTTCAGGGCGGAAAAAACCACGCAAATAATTCGAGCGGCCACGCTGCGCCAGCCGCCAGTCACCACTCCTATTCTACAAGTCCCGCAACGTAAAAAAAGCCAGTTCAAAATCGGAACTGGCTTTTTCATTTTACTGATATCCTTGCTGCTTATCCCTTCGAAATAAGCCAGGCCGGCACATCACGAACTACCCAGAACGGATTACTTTTAAATACTTGAATTTACAGTTATTTGCGGTTATTTGCTTTGCTTAGTTCGCTTTTTCCTTGTCCTCATGCGGCGTCTTTTCTTCCATGCCTTGCTGTTGGGATGGTGGCTGGTGGGCACTGGAAACGTACAGGCAGCTCCCGGCCCGGCCCGGCGCGACACGCTTCTACTAAAAGACGCCGATGAGCCGCACGTATCGGAAGCGTACCGCTACTATACCGAGCCCTTCAGTGTGCCGCCCAACCCAGAGCAGGCCGAGGCCCAGTGGCGGGCGGGCAAATTCCGGCCCGGCGCCTGGCACAAACCCCTCAACCTGGGCACGCTGCACCAACGGGTTTGGATGCGGCTGCCCGTGCGCAACACCGCGGCCGAGCGCCTGCGTTTTGTGTGGAGCATCTTCAACTTCACCGATAGCGCCGCGCTGTACTGCCGCCGGCAGGGCGAAACCCGGTTCACCCGCCTGGGCGCGGCCAGCTCCTGGACGCCAGCGGCCGAACGGCTGTTTCCGGCCCGCGCGCTCAGCTTTCCCTTCACGCTGAAGCCCGGCGAGGCGGCAGTGCTGTACCTGCGCGCAGACGTGCACACCGGCGGCGTGTATTTGCCCACGTACATCGAAACCACCGAGCGGTTTCTGAGCTGGGAAATGGGGTTTCCATTTGAGCGCCACTGGGTGCTGCTGCTGGGCTTTTACCTGAGCAGCGCGCTCTTCAACTTGGTGCTGTTCGCCTTTCTGCGCGACCGCATTCACCTCTGGTACGGGGCCTACGTGGTGTGCGTCACGCTGTTTCTGATGATGGAGGACGGGCTGGATGCCCTGCTGCTGCCCCCGGCGCCCTACCGGCTGCTGTGGTCGGTGGGGCAGTACAATTTCATCATTCTGGCAGGGGCGGCGGGCATTCGCATCATGCAACTGTTCCTGCGGCTCCGCAGCGGCTGGCGCGGGTTGTATCGGGCGGGGCAATGGCTGGCGGGGGGTGCGGCGGGCTTTGTGGGGGTGTACTCGGTGCTGTACCCGTGGGCCGTGGGCCACAGCCTGGCGCTGGTGAATTGGCTAAACGGCACGCGCGAAGTGCTGCTGCTCTTCATCTTTGGCTATGGCTGGTTTACGCTGCTGTCGGTGTTGAGGCGGCGCCGTCGTCGGCGCCTGGCGGCTTATTATGCCCTCACCTACTTGTTCTTTTTCACTGGCTTCGCCGTGTTCTGGCTCAATCATTTGGGCCTCACCAGTTTCAACCCGGTGTATCCTAATGCCCTGGCCTGGGGCCTGTTTTGGGAGCTGCTGGTGCTCAGCGCCCTGCTCACTGGCCGCTTCCGCCACACGCTGCGGCAAAATACCCGCCTGCGCATCCGGGAGCTGCAGCAGCGCAACGCACTGGGCAGTCGCCTCATTGCGGCCCAGGACGCCGAACGCGAGCAACTGGCCCGGGAACTGCACGACGCCATGGGTCCCAACCTGGCGGCCCTGCACATGGCCTGGCAAAGCCAAGCTGTGCGCGACGCCTTGGCCACCGCCCCGGCCGCTGCTTCCGTGGGCCAGCTCACCGAAGAAATGCTGGGCCAGCTCTACGCGCAGGTTCGGCAGCTCAGCCACGCCCTGCTGCCCGCCGAGCCCGGCACCAGCCGCCTCACCACCTCCGTAGCCGCCCTCTGCCGGGCCCTGAACCTGCACGGCACGCTGCAGGTCCACACCCACTTCGACGCCGGGCTCGACCACCTGCCCCAAACGGTGCAATCGGTGGCCTATCGCATCGTAGCCGAGTTGGTGAACAACGCCATGCGCCACGCCCAGGCTAAGCACGTGCAGGTGCACCTCCGCTGCCGCCCGCCCGTACTGGAGCTGTGCGTGCAAGACGACGGCCGCGGCTTCGGCAAAGGCGAAGATGCGCCCATCACCGGCATTGGCTTGCGCGGCGTGCGCACCCGCGTTGCTTACCTGAATGGCAACCTGAGCATTGAAACGCCCGAAGTGGGCACCCGAATAGTCGTGCAGCTGCCGTGCTGAGAGCTGCGCGAAAGCCAACCGGCGTGCCCCGACGCATACCTGCTTCGCGCCCGGCTAACGGCTTGCCCCCACCAAGCCTTCGGTTACTTTGCTGATGTCGCTGCTCACTTTTTGTAGAAACGTGAGCTGTTCCAGCAGCGACTTATCGTCTTCAGCAATGGGCGCGGCCGGTTCGGCGGCGGGCAGCTCGGGCGCGGGCATTGTAGCAGCGGGGGCAATGAGGGCGAGGCTTTTGTGCAGCGTGGCCAGGGCGCTGGTGAGGGCGCGGCGGCTCTCGGCTGGGAAGGGCGGCACGGCGGGTGCGGCCTCGCGCAGGGTGGCGGTGAGGGCCGCAATATTAGACGAGAGAATGTGGTTCAGTACCACAAACTCGTGGGTTTTGGTGGGTTGGTGCTGCTTGCTTTTGGGTTCGGTGAGCATGCGCTGGAAGGCCGCCGCGAGGTTGGCGCCGCTCACGTACACGTCTTTGCGCAACAGGCGGTACTCGTTGGGCGGCAGGGGGCGGCCGGCGAGGCGGTTGGCCAGCTGGCGTAGGTAGGCCAGGTTGGCGCGCAGGGCGGCCGACATGTGGTCGGTCAGTTGGTCCGATTCCCAGTTGGGAAACAGGAAATAGCCGGCCGAAAAGGCAATGGCGCACCCCATGAGCGTATCCGCAATCCGCTCCTCCACCACGCCAATGTAGTTCAGCCCCAGGAAGCTGAAAAGAATCAGCAGAAAGGCCGTCAGGAACACCACCGTTACCAAATACTTGGTCCGTTGAAAGCTGTAGGCCACCACCATAAAAACCACCAGAATCGCAAATTGCGCATCGGTCCAGGGCACGAGCCAGAGCACGGCCGCCCCCAGCGCGCCGCCCGCCAGCGTGCCCAGAATCCGCTCGGTGTTGCGCTGCCGGGTGAGGCTGAAGCCGGGCTTGAGCATGATGGTTACGGTCATCAGAATCCAGTAATTGTGCTCGCCGCGCCAGAGCCACTGGGCCACGCCAAACGCCACCAAACAGGCCAGCATCATCCGCAGCGAATGGCGGAAAACGGCCGATTTCATGGCCAGATTCTGACCCAACGCCTGAAGCTCCACCTCCTGGTGCGCCACAAACCGGCCGTGGTCGCTGGTGCGGTCCGGCGCGGGCGCGGCCGCCGCCAAGCTCTCGTCGAAGTAGCGGCGAATGTTACCCACCCGCCGGGTAATGTCGCGCAGATTAACGAGTATTTTCTTCAGCACCAGCGTACTGCCATCAACTTTGGGGTCGGCGTCGAGGGCGCTGATGCGGACTTGCAGGTGCGCCAGCTCGGCGCTGAGGTCGGGGCCGGCGCCGGCATAGGGCCGGTTGGCTTGAATGGCCACCCCCAGGTGGTCGATTTCGGCGGCCAGGTGGCGAATGAGGGCGGCCACCTCCGGCAGCACCCCGCTGGGGCCAAAGGCGGCGCGCACGGCGGCATAGTCGTAGTAGCCAGCCGTGATGCGCTCGTACAAATCCACGGTTTCGACGAAAGTGAGCACCAGACGGCGGCCGGTGCTGGTGCTTTCGCTCACAATCTGGCGGGTGCGGAACAGCACGTCGCGCACGGCTTCCTGCCTTTCATTCACCACCACCTGCTGCGCTACGAGCTGCCGGTAGTCGTCGTCGAGTGCGGTTTGGGGGTTGTAGAACCGTGCTTTTATTTCCAGAAACTGCGCCAGGGCGTGAATGCACTCGCCTAGGGCCTGCTGGGCTGGGCGGTAGGGCCGCACCTGGTGCACCAGCAGCGCCAAGCCCGCATACCACAGGCCACCCAGCAGCAACAGTCCCACGTGCGGCAGCAGTTGCGGCAAGGTGGGCGGCTGGGCCAGCACCAGCACGGCATTCAGCAGGGCGGCGGTGCCCACGGCCCCGGCCCGGGCGCCCCACACCAGCAGCATGGTCAGCCCAAAGCTGAGCCCGCCCACCACCAAGCCCAGCAGCCACACGTTGCTGGCTGCCAGCCCCGTGACCAGCGCGGTGACGACCACCAGCGCCAGTGCGGCCAGCATGCCGTTGCGCCGGTGCCGGGCCGGGCCGGGCACGTCGGTCACGCTCAGGCACACGGCCCCGGTGGAAACCGTGATGCCCGCTTCAAAATGGCCCAGCTGCGCAAACACCAGCGCCGGCACCAGAATGGCCAGCGTGGTGCGCACCCCGTCCGAGAAATTCTGCCCGAAGAAGAAGTACTGCAGTTGGCGCGTTTGGGTATTCATGCAGCGCAAAGAAACAAGCTTCGCGCAACCGGAGCCAGTCTAACTTCATTTTCCATAGGCAAACCGAAATCTTGCGAATCAACCGCGGTGCCTTTGCTAGAAAGTGAAAAACGGGCGGCTCAGCGGTGCAGGGCTTCTTGGATGG
Source organism: Hymenobacter jeongseonensis (assembly GCF_015694725.1). Lineage (GTDB taxonomy): Bacteria > Bacteroidota > Bacteroidia > Cytophagales > Hymenobacteraceae > Hymenobacter > Hymenobacter jeongseonensis. The sequence continues at coordinate 134,405 of NZ_JADQDQ010000007.1, forward strand.
GCAGAGTGTAGCGCTCACCACAGCTGAGGATGTGGACCCGCAGGTCGCGGATGGTGAAGGGTTCGCCCGGCTCGATGAGGTGGATGTTGGTGGCGGTCACGGTCTGGCCTTCCACCACGGTCACCACGCCGCTGCCGATGACTTCCAGTTCGTAGCCTTGGGTCACGACCACGCCCGTGTCTTCCTCCAGGCCCAGGCCGATGCAGCCGGGGTTGGTGGCAATAATCTGGGCCATGCGCACAATGCGCCCACGGGCCACAAAGTGCGTATCGATGGCCACGTCGTGCATCAGTTGTAGGCCGGTGGTGATGTGGATTTCGTCCTTCCGCATGCCTTGGTTGTCGCGCCCCTGGTAAATCATGGGTGTGCTCATGGCGGTGGCGCCGGCGCTGGTGCCGCCTATCACAATGGCATCGGTGGCGTAGCGCTCTTTGAGGCGGCGCAGCCACGCCGTGCCGCCCAGCAGCGCGGTGAGTCGCAATTGGTCGCCACCGGTGAACAGGACGCCCGCCGCTTCGTCGAGCAGTTGTAGCGCTTGTTCGTCTTCAGCATCGGCCCGCTCCCGGGCATTGAACACTTCGACCCGCTTCACCCCCAGCGCGGTGAATACGTCGACGTAGTCCTGGGCAGCGGCTTCGGGCTCGTCGGAGGCGGTGGGCACCACAATGACCAGCCCTTTGCCGTGCAACTCCTGCACAAACCGGCGCAGAATGGCATCAGGGGCATGTTCGGCATCGGCATCGGCCCCGGGGTGCAGGCTTTTTTCTTCGTGCCCGCCAATAGCGATGAGGATGCCGTGGGGTAGTGGACAAGGGCTTTTAGGAGAATTCTTTTTACGAGTGGGCATTGGTATTTGGAACAGAGGATTGGGGCTGCGAGGCTGGATTAGGCGGGGCTCAGGCCCGAGTTGGCGGGGCCGTTGAGCAGTTCGCCCAGCGCCGTGAAGCGCGAGCCGTGGCAGGGACAGTCCCAGCTTTTTTCCAAGCCGTTCCAGTGCACCACGCAATGCAGGTGGGGGCAAATGGCCGAGCGTTCGTGCACAAGGCCCTTTTCGTCTTTATAAACCGCCACTTTTGTGAGGCCCCGCCGCAGCACGGCGCCCGAGCCGTTGGGAATGTCATCCACGGAATTCACGTCGCCGGCAGTGAGCAGCTCGGCGTATTCAATGGCCACGTTCACGTTTTCCCGGATGTACTCCTGGGCACTTTCGCGGGTGAGCGTGATGCGGCCGGGGTCGTAGAGCTTGGCCCAGGCGTTTTCGCGGTTGTTGATGAGGTCGGTCACAATCATGGCGCCCAGGGTAGCGTGGGTCATGCCGTGGCCCGAGTCGCCGGTGATGACGAAGACATTGTCGGCATCGAGCGGGTTGCGGCCGGCGTAGCCCAGGCCATCGGTGGGCTCCATCACCTGGCCAGACCAGCGGTATTCAAAGTCCTTCACCATTGGAAATCGGTCGCGCGTCCATTCTTCCAGGCAGCGCAGGCTGGCTTCGGGGTCGGCCGACTGCCCCGTTTTGTGGTCTTCGCCGCCCACAATTAGTAGGTCGTATGCCGTCTGGCCGCCGCGGGGCCCGTTGGGCACGTCCTGCAGACGCACGTAGTGGTACGGGTCGGCCATGTCCCAATACAGGGCTTTGCTCACCGAGCCTTTCGGCACCCGGGCGGCCACCACGTAGGTGCGGTAGGGGTGCTGCTTGGTATGCATCACCACCCGGTCGTTGAAGGGCGTGTTGGTGGCGATGACAATGCCTTTTTTGGCCTTCACTTCGAAGCCGTCGGCAGTCACGACGCGGGCTTGCGGGCCGCCATGCACCTCGCTCACGCGGGTGTGGGTGCAAATGCGGCCGCCCTGCAGCACGATGGCCTGGGCAAGGCCGGCCAAGTATTTTAAAACATGAAATTGCCCTTGATTCGGCCAGCGCAAGCATTCGCCCGTTTCGAAACCCGTGGTATTGGAATTAGCCAGCCGTTCCACGGCGGTGAGGCCGGCGCGGTGGGCGGCTTCAAGCTCGTTGGTCAAGTCCTGGGGCTTGCCATCGGCGTGCAGGAACAGGTAGCCGTCGAGGCGGGTAAAATCACAGTCGATTTGTTCGTTCTCCACAATCTCCTCAATCGCATCGACGGCCGCCGAGTGGCTTTGGGCCGCCAGCCGGGCGCCTTCTTCGCCAAAGAGGCTTTCCAGGGTGGTGTACCGGTCGTCGAGGGCAAACGAGAGGTGGGCCGTGGTGCGGCCCGTTTCGCCGCTGGCCAGTTCGCCGTCTTCCAATAAAATCACCTTCCGGCCCTCGTTGCTCAACAGGTACGCGGTGGTGAGGCCCGCAATGCCGCCGCCCACTACCACCACGTCGGCCTTGGCCTTTTTGGCCAGCGGAGCAAAGGAAGGCAAGGGCAACGCCGTGCCAAACCACGACGAAATGGTAGCACCGGAGGTACGGGCAGGATTGGGCAGTTTGGTGGGCATATGCAGCGGAGCAGGAAGTAGAGTCCTTGCTTACGCCGGGGCGCGACTTCGCGTTAGGCCGAGCTTATTCTAGCGCGGCGGCAGCAGTTAATAAAGCGTGTCCTTCACCGGCTCCACTTTGGGTGGCAGCTCGGTTTCGCCCAGCAGCTCGCGCAGGTCGATTTCGATGCTGCGGCAGATGGCCGTCATGGGAACATCGTTGATTTGGTTGTCAAAGGGGTTTTCGCTGGCGTGGCCCACCAGCTCGATGATGTTGAACACCCACGAAACGAGCACCGCAAACGGTACCATCAGCCAAACGTGGTACTCGCCCAACGCCTCGCGGTGGTCAAATTCCTCGACCAGGCCCAAAGGCAGGATGGCGGCAAATATCCAGACGAAAACGAAACTAAAAAACGCGTACTGTCGCGGAAACGGAGTGTTTTTGATGCGCTCGCAGCCACCCTGGGCGTCAAACATGTCCTGAATGGTTTCCATCAGGGCCACATGGCGGTACTCGGTGAGCAGGCCGCGCTGGTGCAACTGGCGCAGCTCTTCGCTCTGGTGGCGCAGCAGGTGGGTGGGCGGGTTGCTCATGCGCTTGGCCGCCTCCGATTCGGCCGGGTCGAGCAGAAAAGGCGCCACTTCTGTTTCCCAGCCCTCCGCGGTTTGGCGGCGCAGGTGCAGGCGCAGGGCGTTGCACCAGCCAATCTGGCGGTAGAGCAGGCGGCGGTGCAGGTCGCGGACTTCGCTCGGTTCGGGCTGCATTTCGTTGGGGGTGGGCTGCACGTAGTCGAACGCCCGAATGGCCCAGGTCCGGCTCACGTTCACGATGCTGCCCCAGAGTCGCCGACCCTCCCAGAACCGGTCGTAGGAGCCGTTGCTTTTGAAACCGATGTAGAACGCCACCGCCGTGCCCAGCGTGGCCACGGGCTGCCAGGGAATGTCCAGAAAATGGAAATTCAGGCGGCTATACAGCAAACAAATCAGCGTATCGTAGATAAAAAAGACCAACAGTCCGTTGCGCGACATGCGCCAAACAACCGACAGTCGAAGATTTTTGTGGACGTACATGAATAACGGGTAGGTAACGAAATAATAAAATGGCTTTGGGCAGGTGGCATATAACCGAACCACCGTCTAGCTTACGGCAACAGGACGCGCAGGAATGTATTTGGCGCACAACACCAGAAAAAAAGTCCGCCCCCACGCGGTGCCGACGCTCATCCAATCACCCCGACACGGCCGCAATGCACTTCAGCTCAATGGCGATGGGCGTGGGCAGGCAATTAATTTCCAGGGTAGTGCGGCAGGGCTGCGCCGTGGCAAAATACTCGGCATACAACCGGTTATAAACCGCAAAATCGTCCTTCATGTTGGTCAGGAATACGGTAACGTCCACCAAGTCGTCCCACGCGGCGCCCGCCTCTTCCAGAATATAGCGTACGTTCTGGAACACGGCGCGGCACTGGCTTTCAAAATCATACGCCACGATGTGGCCCAATTCGTCGAGCTCGACGCCGGGAATGGCTTTTTGCCCGCGCTGGCGCGGGCCCACGCCCGACAGAAACAGTAGGTTGCCCACGCGGCGGGTGTAAGGGTAAGCGCCAACGGGCTCGGGGGCGCGGGAGGTTTGCTCGGTCATAAGAATAAAAGTGGGGCGGGAAGGAAAATAAACCGGCTCAAAGAACGTCAGCACCATTGACACCGGTGAGTGCCCTTCCTGGCAAGGTTTTTAGGGACGCTGCATTTCGGTTGCCAGTTCGGTTGCCGTTATTTGTAAATGTGGTCCTACATATTACTCAACTATTGTCCGTTATGACATTTCGTATAAAGTCCCCGCTCCTCGTGCTGCTGAGCTGCCTGGGCTTCAGCTGCCTTAGTTTCAGCAGCCACGCCCAAAAGCGTAAGATGCCGCCCAAGCCTTCGGCCGCGGAGGTGTACGACTCGGTGGCCCAGCCCGCCGTGCCGCTGGGCGGCACCGAGAAGTATGCGCGTTTCCTGGGCGACAACCAGCGCTATCCGGCCACGGCCATGCAAAAAGGCATTCAGGGCACCGTGAAAGTGAGCTTTATCGTGGAGAAAACCGGCACCGTGAACGAGGTCAAAGTGGAGACGCCGCTTTCGCCGGAGCTAGACGCCGAAGCCATCCGCCTCATCAAGAGCGGCCCCAAATGGACGCCGGCCAAGCACCGCAACCAAGTGGTGCGTCAGCGCATCTACGTGCCGGTTTCGTTCGTGATGTCGCCCGGCAGCGAAGTGGTGATGGCCGCGGGCAAGGACCGCCCCATCACCACCTCGGCCGCCGACATTGCCGCCTCGGCCAACCCTGACCGGCCCGCCGTGGTGGCGCCCGACCGCCCCACCCAACCCGTGGGCGGCAACCAGGCTTTTTTTGATTGGATTGAAAAAAACCAGAAGTACCCGTTGCTGGCCCGCCAGCGCAAGATTCAGGGCAAAGTTATGGTTGAGTTTATGGTGCAAGCCGATGGCAGCCTGACCGATGCCCGCGTAATTAGAAAGATGGGTTCTGGCCTCGACGAGGAAGCGTTGCGCCTCATCAAAACGGCTCCTAAGTGGGAACCGGCCATGTTCCAGGGCAAGCCATTAAAGCAAAAGATGGTCTTGCCTGTTCTGTTCCAGTTGTAATCCAGCCCCCGACTCTTTTCCTTGAAAAAGCAAGAAAAGGAGCTGGGTTCTGCTCTTCTTTTTCTGCCATGACGCCTACCCTTGCCCCTGCTGCCGCCCTACTCTGGCCGCACCAAACCCGTTACCGGCAAGCGGCCCAAGCGTTGGCAAAGGACCTGTTTGACGCGCTTGATGACGACCTGCATCCCTTTGTGGTGTTGCTGGCCTTGCCCACCGACCCGGCTCTGCCCGCCCGCTGCCTGGAGCCCGACGACTGCGGCCTGCCCTCCGAGGCATTCTCCGGCGTGATGGCCCGGGGCCGCGTCATCCAAAATACCCGCCCGAGGCCCCAGGTCGAGACGGACAGCGTGAGCGCCGTGATGCAGCGGCGCAAGCTCGAGGGCATTGGCGTGCGCGATGCCGTCCAGGAAATTCTCGACGTGCTGGACGAGCACGCGTCCCACCAGCATTTTGCCGGCTATCCCATTCAGATTCATGGGCATTTCGTGGTCACCATCATGCGCCTGCAGCGCAAGCCAGTGCGGGCCTACCCTTCGCTCCGCCCCCACCGCTACTACACCGATGGCCGGCCGTTGGCGCCGTCGCTGTTGGTAGCGGCCATGTACCGCTTCAACGAGGAAAGTGCGAAGGCCCTGAGCGAGCCCGAGCCCGGAGCCGTCTTCATTGTGCGCCCGCGCGAAAGCGAAGAGTTGCTGCGCTCCGCGGGCAAATCCTTGCTCGATACGCCCGCCCAGGCTTTGGGCTTCGACCCCGCCACCACCAAGCTGTTTGCCACCTGCAACACCATCAGCAGCCTCCGCTACGAGGGCGCTGAGGGCGTGGGCAAGCTGCTGCTGGCTCGCCGCGGCCACCCCAACATCGAGGAGGTTTTTGCCCTCACCTGCCCCACTGAGCTCACCGACTACCGTGCCGTGCGCAAGCTGCTGGAAATGACGACGCCTGACGTGCACCTACTCGCCGATGGCGAAAGCGTGTATGCCTTGGGCCGGCAAGTGGGCAAATACGACGCCGTGCGCGAGGATTTGTTCGTCATCAACTTTGTCACGCATTATTCGTGGGAATTGCAGCACGACGGCCATGTGTTGCTGCGCTCGCACTACGGATTGCCCGGCCTGCCGCGCACCCGCATCAACCGCTCGGGCTTTCGCCGCGCGCTCAAGCGCACCTTCGGCCTCATCGAACCGACGAAGGTGGAGCGCTTGTGGGATGTAGTGCTCGAAGCCAGCCGCCAAAAGCACGGCACCCTGCTGGTCATCACCACCGAGGCCCTGGCCGAAGCCGACCGCCTGAAGCTCCAATGCACCCTTATTGAGCCCGTGCCGCTCACGCCGCTCATCACCCGCCTTGTCACCAGCATCGACGGGGCCGTGCTGCTGGACCCCGAAGGCTACTGCTACTCCATCGGCGTTATTCTCGACGGCCGGGCGTCGGGCCGCGGCGACAGCACGCGCGGCGCCCGCTACAATTCGGCCCTGCGCTACGTGGAAAGCTCCGATTATCCCTGCATCGCCATTGTGGTAAGCGAGGACGGGCTGGTGGACGTGATTACCTCGGAGCAGGAATAAACGACATCATTCGCCCGCGCCACCGGAGGCGCAGGCTTACTTTTTTGCCCGGAACGACCAGGTGATGCGGAACACGGCCACTAGGTCGCCGGCGTCGTCGAGGCCGGTGCTGGTGGCTACCACGGTGCGGCCTTCGCCCGTGGCGCGGCTTTCGGCCACTGCTTGGGCAATGCGGGCGCCATCGGCGCAAGTGAAAGATATCAAGCCGACGGCCTTTTTGCTAAAGTCCGCCTCCAGCTTCGTTACCAGCATCGAAACGGGCCCGCCGGCCTGCACGTGCATCATGGCCTGTATGCCGCTGGCAAACTCCGCCGCCATGGCCAGGCAGGCGAAATAGATGCTGCGAAACGGATTTTGCGTAAGAAACTGAAACCGGATGGTGACCACCGCCTGCTCGGGGGTGAGCGCCGTGAGCCGCAGCCCCGCCAGCCCGGCCATGGGCAGCTTTTGCATCAGAAACAGCCGCAGCTTCAGGGGGCTGAGAACCTGGCGACGAAAAGCGGCGGCTTGGGGGGTATCAGTTGCAGTCATAGTGGTTGTAGTGAGCAGTTGCCAGCAAAAGACGAGAATACAACTGGTTATTTCGCGGGTTTCAAACCGCTTTTTTTACTTGAGCGGACTGGCAGAACCGGGGCTGGGTACACCTCTAGCTCCTTATACCCAAACGTGGAATCCGTTTCGCGCCGAAATTCCAGCGCGGGCAGTTCGCCTACCACGATTTCGGCTGTCGTGTACACCACACAGCCATCGAGCAAGTGCCCGCCGATGGTGCGGCCCGTGCTATCGGCAACGGCCAGGTGCAAGTGTGAGCCGTTGGTAGACAGCGTCCCAACCAAGGACACAATTTCGAAATGCCCGCGGTAAACGCTCGGTCCTTCTTGGTTGGCCAGCCGTAGGGTGGCTACCGTGAGGCTGCCCACGCAGGTAAGCATGGTGCCCGCGGCGATGTGATGCGCTTGCACAAAGGCGGCAAGCTGCTGGCGTAGGTCGTCGCCGGGTTTTAGGCGCAGGGCGTACGTTTTCAGTGGCGACGACAAGGCAACGGGCACGGCGGACGGCGTTTGGGCGCGCGCTGGGCTGGCAAGCAGGCCGAGCAACAGCGGCAGCAACAGAAGGAGACGAAACACGCCGCAAAGTAAGCCGGCTATGCCGCACAGGCTTGGTCAGGTCAAAATCGGCCTGAAAGCGCAATTGCCCGCAAGCGACTACTTGCTGAACCGCACCGTGCCGTAACGCACCTTGATGTTGACGTTGCCGGCGTTGGGCGTTGGCAGGGCGCCGCCAAAGGTACCCAGCACGTCGCTCGTCTGCGGGCCGTTTTCCTGGGAAAGCACCCGCACCATTTTTCTGTCAACCAGCAACTGCCCTTGCTCGGTGCTCACGTCAAACCGGAAGCTCGGCGCTTCGGCAAAACCCAACCGAATGGTGCTAAAGCCCCCGTCCAAGTTCACTTGGCGGAAATTGGGACCCATGTCGCGCACTACGAAATCGGGGCAGTACCGCAGGGCCATGTCCAGGCCCTGGTCGAGCTTATCGACTGTGAACCGGGTGTAGCCCGACGAGCCCCGTAGGTTGCGCACCGTGCCCAGGGCCACGTCGCCGTATTTGCTATGAATGGTCAGGTCCTGCACCGTTCCGATGTCGATATCGGAGTGATTGTTTCGCAGGCCAACGTTAATGCCTTCATCCAGGCGCAGGCGGGCGTAGCTGGCATCGATGCTGGCTTGGCCAGCGTATGCGATGATGCAGCTGCCGTTGGCAATGCGCACGAGGTTTTGCGGCCCTTCGAGGCGGTTGGTGCGCAGGGCACCGTATTCCACGGCCAGCTCGGTGGGGCCGCTCATGGCGCTGGCAATATTCACCTCGCCAAAATTATTGTAAACGCTCAAGGCCGTGGTGCGGGGCAGCCACACGGTGTAGTTCACTTCGTAGCGGCACCCCCCCGCCCGCCCGCGCAGCAGGGCACCGAACTGGGTGCTTACGGTTACACCGCCGGTTTTGGCGTCGTATTCCAGGTATTGTACCCCCAGCGCATCCAGCACTTGACGGGCGCCGGCCTCCGTTTCAGAGCGGGCCACCAGTTCTGCTTCAACCTTTATTTCACGCTTGTTCCACGGGTTGATTTGCACCCGCCCGTAACGCGTATTGAGCGAGAAGGCGCGCCCCGCCTTGGGCACCGCAAAGCTGCGGCTCGAGCGGCGGCGTTGCTCTACTTGCAGAATGCTGGCGTCCTGCCCATAGGACTGGTCGGGCTGCGGATTTGGCTGAGCTTGCGGGGCGCTACAGGTAGCGTCCTCGGGTATGTAAAGCTCAATATCGATGCTTCTAATGACCACACCGGTCCCGCCTGCTCCTGCCGTGGTGGGCAGCGCTACGGCAGCCCGGGGGCGCACCAACCCAGTCATGGCCAGCATCGCTACTACCGTCAGGCGCCAAACAGCACGGGATACAAGCGGTTTCATTTGGCTTGCCGGCTATCTGCCAGCACGTAAGAGCTAGAGTTGCGGTCTTCGGCAGTTGCAGTGCCCAGATTCAGCTGTTGGTCCAGAATGTCGAGGCGTACCTGCAGGTTGCGGTTCATGGCCGTGAGCACGGCGTCGGGCTGCGGGTGGTGTAGCAGTTCCCCTTTCAGCTGGCGGTAGCTAGAATCGAGCGACACCAACTCCCGTTTCCAGTCAGCCGTCATAGCGGCCGTGCCGGGCCCGCTGAGTTGGTGCAGCTCGTCTTGACGACGAGCCAATTGGGTGGTATAGTAGGCCTCCATGCCGCGCACGGCCCGCACCAGTTGGCTATCGGCGCCGGCGCTGCGGTCGGCCGCAGTCATGGCCACCGGGTTGCCGCCTTGGTACAAGGCCTCGTCGGGGGCATCGGAGATATTATCGGTGCCCGCTGGGGCAGTGATGGCAACCACTTCAGTCGGTTTTTGGCTTGATTTCCAGGCCTCGCTGGCGCCAGCCGCAAAGACCAACAGTGCCAACGACGCCGCTACACCGTAGCGCTGTAGCCAGTTACCCCTAACCACCGCCGGCAAGGAAGCCCCGGTGCCGGGAAGGGCTGCAACGGTATTTGCAGCGCCCATCAGGCGCATAACCGGCGCCGCGGGCGTTGAAACGGGTTCCGCCAATTGCTGTTCGAGCGCAGCCCAGAGGTCAGGGCGCGGCTCGTGGGTGTCGAAATCGGCACGGTGCCGCTCGACGAAATTTTCTAATGACTTGTTCTTATTAGAGTCCATGAATGAGGAGCAGACGCACGGTTCTTCCAGATTGAAGGAGGCTGCGGGGGATACAACAACCGCGGCCGGACGAAAAAGGATGAAGAGTAGTTAAAAAGTAGCTAAACTGGTAAAACGATAGATAATTAGCTTAAGCCGCGCTGGGCGGCCAATTCGCGCAGCCGAACGCGGGCCCGGCTGTATTGGGATTTGGAGGTTGACTCGGAAATGCCGAGAATGGTGGCAATTTCGAGGTGGTCATAGCCTTCGAGCAAGTACAAGCTCAGCACCACGCGGTAGCCATCGGGCAGCTCTTGAATGCAGCGACGGAGCACGTCGGCGCGATAATGCGTGTCGGCCTCGTCTTCGTACGAAAGGCTGGCGGGCTCGGCGGGTTCCTCGTGGTGCTGCTCGCCTAGCGGCACCAGCGCCAGCCGCCGCTGCCGCAGGCAATTGATGCTTTTGTTGACGACAATGCGCTTGAGCCACGCCCCAAACGAAGAGTCGCCTTTGTAGCTGCTCAGCTCGCGAAACGCACTCAGAAACGATTCCTGAAGCACGTCTTCCGCCTCCGCATAATCGCCGGTGATGCGTAGGGCCGCGTTGAACATGGCCTTGGCATAGCGACGGTAAATCTCGGCCTGCGCTTGGCGGTCGTTCAGGCGGCAGCGCTCCACCAGGGGCGCATTGATGTCAACGTAGGCAACGGCGGCTTCCATGCAGAAAGGCGAATTAGTAGGGCTTAAGCAAGTAAAGGACCCTGGCTTGATATAAGGGGTTGCACCTGTAGCTCACAACCGATGAACTTCATTTCCAGTTGCCCTAAAGTAAGACTATTTCAGATTCCAAAGGCCAAACCACCAAGCAATAATGTCATTCGCAACGGCGCGGCAACAGACAACCCCGCAACTAAAGATGCCACTTAAAAGGCCTGTGCGACGAATTGCGCAGGTCTTTTAAGTGGCACAGTACCAAACCAAATAGTTCACAGATGGACAAGCTGAACTTGTAAACCAGTTTCCAAGCACACCCGCGCCGCCCTTACCTACCGGATAGTAGCACCACCACTGTCTTGGTAAGTAGATTCCAATTGTTCTGTTTCTCAAACATTTCCTAATCAGGAAATTTTGAGGTGCTATCAAGCTCATGCCAAATAACAACGCAAACGTAATTAGAGCCATTAATTAGCATTGGATAATACTTATCAGCAGCTAGTATTCAATTGGTTTTATAACAATCCAAGAAACTTATTATTTAAATTATATCATCGCAGGATTGATAAAGTGGCAATGACCCAAAGGGGTTTTTGAGTAGTAGAGACGAATAAACTAGCTATTTTTAACAGCTTCTAGCGAACCTTGTTAAATCTATTCTCAGCTTCTTTCAACCAGTTTCACGGCCCACTTCTGATACCTTTTTTCCAAGAAATACGCAGAAGCGATAACTACACACAGATAGATTATCAGCCTAATTAGTGCAGTGTACAGTGTGCCGGAAAAAGGTGTGAATCTTATAAATAGATACCAAATTGGCAAGTGCACAAGATAGGTACCATATGAAATTCCTCCTAAAAAACTCAATCCCATTTTTATCCGTGTAAAACTAAACCGGAATGGAAACACGAGCAATAACACGCTAGTGAGAAATAATGCAATGGAAATCTTCATACCTAGGTCGAGGTTGCCACTATACAACAAATAGAAACTACGCCCTAAGGGTGGCACATAAATTACAGCAACTAAATACTTATGCCATGCATGTATCTTGTTATTGAAAGTTGACAATATCAGAATGCAATATGGGACAAACTGTAATACTATAAAAAATTTAAATCCTTGAGTCGTGACGTCTAGGTTAGGAATATGAAGTTTATTGAATATAAATTGATAAACTTCTAATCGTTGGTAACAAAATAATAGAATGAGTAGCGATATACAAAAAGAGGTGGGATGAACATATTCCCTAAATTTTATATCAGCACAGAGTATACCCATTGCGAAGTATATCAGCCCCAAAGAGTACCGTATTAAATTTGGGTGAACATTGCTGGGAAAGAGTAATACAGTCAATGCCACTAAAGCAGCAACTATTACATAGAGAGGTCTAATCGATAAAAATGAAATAATAATGAAGCTTATGTAAAATACTATCTCAAAATTCATTGACCATATCGGCGTATTCTCAATTATTACATCTGTGGCAATATTTTGTAAAAACAAAAGATGGCCTATTAAACTCCAGAACAAATTTGATTCCTTTGCAATTAAAAAGCTGAATAATACTGCTAAGAAATAAACTGGGTAAAGCCTTTTACACCTCTTTTTGACAAAGGATTTTATCTCATTAAAATTAGCTAAAGGATTCTTGTTAGTTAGGCCAAGCATGTAGCCAGATAACATGAAAAACAGAAACGGCCGCATCGTGCCTACGGGGACGAAAAAACCGTACAAGTGATATATTGGGTCGACATACCCTCGCATGCCAGCGTGACTCCAGACAATTACTAAAGAAGTGACCCCCCTTAGCATTTGAAGCTTCTGCTGTATTCTAGGCTTAACTTCTGCTTTCTGAATATTTGCAGATTCAATTAGTAAAGCAATTGACATAAAATCCTTACAATGACTATTTTACCAGTTTTTCATTTGCGCTATTGAATAAATGAATTATAAGAAAGCAAGAATGAAATTGACCAGTAAAGCCAAGATTCTTATTGCTTATAATACAGTTACTACTTCGCAAAGATAGACGCGAAAAAACTTAAAATATGGCAATTAATCATATTTAAGGTTATAAGTATTGAATATGAATGGTATTCAACGAATACTACCTCTCTCCTGCGATGCAAAAATGTGGTTTGCAGCTTATTTGATAATAACTTGATTAAAGTGCATCGTGGTATTGACTATGAGAAGCAAGGCTTTATAACTAGCGGGAGCAAAGCCACAGCCTAGTGGCGAAAGCAGACTAACTAGGCAAAGGCGCGCTTAACGACCTAGCGCCAAGCCAACGACATGAAGCAGTTTCCACTAAAGGGCTGGCTAGCCGCTCCAATTGCAACCCCAGTGGCAGCCGGCAAACTTCACTATTGATATTGACGGCCTGTGCGACAGATACAGCACACCATATCGAGTAAGTACACCGTGGGAATTCAACCGACAATAGACGTGGCGTGGAAAAAGGGGCGCAACTACAACTGTAAGTCAGTATGGAGTTAATAGCCAGCAACCATACGATAGCCAGCGCCTAAGAACGCCGACCATTACCTATGAGCTTGTTTGTTTTTTGGCTGCTAAAACTTTCAATTATACCCCAACCTGAACTGATTATTAAAAATCCTTCCCCCGATGAATCACAAGAATTAGTTTATCTAATTATCATGTTTCGGAAAAACGGCTGCATTTTTTTCTCCAGCAAATAGCCTACGCTTAAAGTAGTTGCGAGATAGATTATCATACGAGTACTAAACTCGAAAGCACTGCCGCTGAAATAGCTGAATGAGCCGATAATGAATATAATCGGATAGTGAACCACGTAAATACCGTAGGAAATGCTACCCAATGGAATAAGCCATGCAATGACCTTGCGGGATAACTTGTCAAGGGCCTCTGCTTTTAGTAAGAAAAGCAAGCTAAGCAAGTAGAATAGGATGGTGAAGCCGACCCCCGTATTTTCTATTAGACTCATCAGGTCGCCCTTGTTCAGACGAACAGCCAGATAGACAATCGGCATAAAGTATATCACAAATTTTAGCCCTCTATAAACGCGTATCTTTTTGTCAGTAAAGAGCATAATACCGACCATGCAAAATAATAGGTACGACAAATCTGAGAACTGCACAATTTGTTGATGATAGTTATCAACTTGCTTTAGTGAAATATCCAACCCAAGCATTTGGAATACCCGCTGCATGTAATTCATCTGCTCAAAGCTGAGAAACAGCAACATAAACGACACCAATTGGGGAAATTTTGTAGTTGTGTTGGAAGTGTGGCATTTGGCCAACCACAATCCAATTACCCAATATATTAATCCGTACCCGTAAGAAGCTAGCATTGGATGCAACCACTGAGGCATAACTGTCGCTATCACCACCACAAGCAAGCTGATAGCAATAATCAAAGCCGGCCTAATTGAAAAAGATGATATTACAATAAAAATGACATAATAAACTACTTCATAATTTAACGACCAAAGTGGATTATTTTCTTTAATAACCACTCCCAGAGTGACTTGCAAAAACGTAAGGTGCTGGATGATTAATGACCAGCTATAGACTTTATTAAGCAGCAAAAAAGCAACAGCCAGCGTAAGTATTATGCTTAGCAAGTATATCGGGTAGAGTCTAATAAATCTTCGCTTTAAATATTCTCCGCAACTTTCCCAAGAGTTTATCGGCGTTTTATTGGTTAAACCAATAACATAGCCCGAAAGCATAAAAAATATCAATACGCTTAAGTGTCCTGGAGGAACATATTTCCAAGGGCCAGGAATTTCGTATCCCTTCATGAGGGAGGGCGACAAAAGTATGGCGTGCCTAATGACAACGATTAGCGCCGCCCCCCCCCGCAAAGCTTCTAGATTTAACTCAAATTTACGTGGATATTCACCTGCCTGTTGAGGTTGAACCGAAACGGCGTGTGGAACAGGTCGTGACATCCAATTTTTATTAATCAAGTAACTGCGCTACACGTCGAACTTAATCCCCTGCGCCAAAGGCAATTCGGTGGAGTAGTTAATCGTATTGGTCTGGCGACGCATGTAAACTTTCCACGCGTCGGAGCCGGACTCGCGGCCGCCGCCGGTTTCTTTCTCGCCGCCGAACGCGCCGCCGATTTCGGCCCCGCTCGTGCCGATGTTCACGTTGGCAATGCCGCAATCCGAGCCATTGGCGGCCAGGAAGGCTTCGGCCTCGCGCATGTTCAGGGTGAAGATGCTGCTCGACAGGCCTTGGCGTACGTCGTTCTGCAGCTCAATGGCATTCTCTACGCCGCCGCTGTATTTGATGAGGTAGAGAATGGGCGCGAAGGTTTCTTCCTGCACCGTGTGGTAGTGGTTTTCAACTTCTACCAGCGCGGGCTGTACGTAGTGGCCGCCGTGCAGTTCGGCGCTGCTCAGCACCTGCCCGCCGGTGAGCAGGGTTCCCCCTTCGGCTTGCACGTTTACCAAGGCCTCCTCGAACATCTTCACAGCGTCGCCATCGATGAGCGGGCCCACCAGCGTGCCGTCTTGCAACGGGTGTCCGATGGGCAGCTTGGGGTAAATGGCCAGCAGGCGGCTTTTCACATCTTCAAAAATGCTGTCTTCGATGATGACGCGGCGGGTGCTGGTGCAGCGCTGCCCGGCCGTGCCCACGGCCCCAAACACGATGGCTCGAATGGCAATGTTGAGGTCGGCGTTTTTGGTAACGATGATGGCGTTGTTTCCGCCCAGCTCCAGCAGGGCGCGGCCCAGGCGGGCGCCCACTACCTCGCCAACTTTGCGGCCCATGCGGGTGCTGCCGGTGGCCGAAACCAAGGGTACGCGCTTGTCGGCGGCCATAGCGGCTCCGATGTCGGCACCACCCACAATCACACTAAACACACCCTCAGGAATATCATTCTCGGCCAGCACATCGCGGATGATGTGCTGCACGGCCACGGCCGTGAGCGGAGTTTTCTCCGACGGTTTCCAAATGCTGACGTCACCGCACACGGCGGCCAGCATGGCGTTCCAGCTCCACACGGCCACCGGGAAGTTGAAGGCCGAGATAATGCCCACCAAGCCCAAGGGCTGGTACTGCTCGTACATGCGGTGGGCGGGGCGCTCCGAGTGCATGGTGAGGCCGTGCAGCTGGCGCGAGAGGCCCACCGCAAAGTCGCAGATGTCAATCATCTCTTGCACTTCGCCGAGGCCTTCCTGCAGGATTTTACCCATTTCGGCGCTCACCAGCTTGCCCAGGGGCTCCTTGTATTCGCGGAGCTTGTTGCCAATCTGGCGCACGATTTCGCCTCGCTTGGGCGCGGGCACCAGGCGCCAGGTTTTAAAGGCTTCCTGGGCGGTTTGCACCACGGTGTTGTAGTCGTCGACGGTGGCGAAAGCCACGCTGGCCATCGGGCGGCCGTCGGCAGGGGCTAGCACGGTGCGGCGGTTGGGATTGGCGCTACCGCCCCAAGTGCGGCCGGTGCTGTAGGCAGCGTTGTCGGCGGTAATGCCCAGTTGGCGCAGCACATCCTGGATGCCGTGCGGGTCGGTGTGCGGCTGGGGAACGGTAACGTCGGCAGCTGAAGTGGCTTCTTCGAGGGCTTGCTTCATGGGAAGGGGTGGGAAATCGGGTGGGTGGTGTGGCCCAAAGGTAAGAACCTAGCCCCGACCCTGACCATGCGTCACATCGCGCGACAAAGCTTTTGCCCAACGCAATTGCTCCTTGCTTCAGTAGCCTGCGCCGGAAGCCTTGTGATATTGGGTAGCAGAATTAGCTTGCTGGGCGTTTCGCTCCACAAGCGCGTAACTTCTGCTTATTCAAATAAAAAGCCCCGGCCATGTAGTGGCCAGGGCTTTTTATTTGAACAAGATAACGATGCAATGCCCGCCGCTAACGTTGTACTACCCGCTTCAGGGGCCGCACGCCGGCCCGCTCCTGCTGTTCGGTGAGCCAAGCCACGGCTTCGGCTTCGTCGTCGTAAAACAACGGGTAAGAATCCAAGGTGGCGGCGTGGCGTAGGTGGAGTTCCATTTCGGCGCTCTCGGCGGCTACCCGCTGGTGCGGGCCGGCTAGATATGCCGTGAACAAAGGGCCATTTAAAGCCGCCGCTACCTGCGGCGAAAACTGTTCGCGAAACCATTGGTTCAGGTCGGGACCAGCCAGGGGACGGCGGCGCAAGTCCAGGAGCCAGAAGCGGCAATTGTCGTGCGCTTGGGCGTGGGCCAGCATGGCCTGGTAGGTGCCTTGCAGCTCGGGCGGCGGCAGGGCCTGCAGCCAACGCCCGATGAGAATGCCCAAATCGGCGCGGTACTCAAGCGAAAAAGCGGAATTTGAAAATGTCGTTTGAGGCACGGCAAATAAGCTAGTCTGATGACTATACGGCCCGGCTAAATCCCAGGTTTAGGCGAGCTGCAGGCTTTAGAGTGCTTTGCTAATTGTTTTTCAGCAGTTTTTATCGTCTTCGCTCGGACAGTCAGCGCGCAACTATCTACAAAAGGGCAACTACCTGTTTTCGCATGAAGCATCTAACATGTCTGTCAGCATTGATGCTATACCTTGGATTTTTCTATACAAAAAAATCCCCTGCCGGGTCCGGCAGGGGATGTTGTTTTCATAGCGCAGAAGACCTATTCCTGGCCGATGGGATAGTATGCTTTACGGCCGTCGGGGTACACCCCTTCAACCAGTGCGCCCGATTTATCGCGGGCCTCGTCCAGGTACTTTTTCACATCGGCGGGCTTCGTCACCTGGTTTTTATCGATGCGGGTGATGATGAAACCGTCGCCCATGCCCGTCTCGCGGAAATTGCTGCCCCGGATGCCGCTGATTTTCGCGCCGCCTTCCAAGCCCAGTTTGGCTTGCTCGCGGGCGGATACGGGGGCCAGGGTAGCGCCTTCGTATTTCACCGAGGCCAACGCGGGCTCCTCGCGCACCACGCTGGTGGTTCCGGTGGCATTGCGTAGCACAGCAGTCACTTCGTTCGGGGCATTGCCACGCTGGAAGTTCACCTTAATCTTATCGCCAGGGCGGAAACGGGCCACCTGCTCCTGCAATTGCGAGGAAGTGTTTACCGGTACGCCGTTGATTTGGGTGATGACGTCGCCCGTTCTCAAGCCGGCGGCGGCGGCGGCGCTGCTTTCGCTTAGGCCCTGCACGTACACGCCGTTCAGAGTCGTCAACTTTTTCTCTGAAGCCAGCCGGGCATCGACCTCCTGAATATTCACGCCGAGCAAGGCGCGCTGCACCACTTTGTACTTCAGCAGGTCGTCGACTACTTTGCTGGCCAGCGAGCTGGGAATGGCAAATGCGTAGCCTTCAAACGAGCCCGTGTGCGAGGCAATGGCCGAGTTAATTCCAATCAGGTCGCCGTTCAGGTTCACAAGGGCGCCACCCGAGTTGCCGGGGTTCACCACGGCATCGGTCTGGATGAAGGACTCGATGCCCATGTTGTCCTTGCGGCGCAGAATGTCAATATTCCGGCCCTTGGCCGAAATAATACCAGCCGTTACCGTGGAGTTCAGATTGAAGGGGTTGCCCACGGCCAGCACCCACTGGCCCACCCGCACGTCGTCGGAGTTGCCGTACTTCACAAAAGGCAGGTTGTCGGCTTTCACTTTTAGCACCGCCAAGTCGGTGTTCGGGTCGGCCCCTACCAACTCGGCCTCGAACTTGCGCTTGTCGTCGAGCACCACCTCAATCTTCGAGGCTTTCTCAATGACGTGGTTGTTGGTCACGATGTAGCCGTTGGCGGCAATAATCACGCCCGAGCCCGAGCCCTGGCCACCGCCCCGGGGTTGCTGTTGCCCCCGGAACTGCTCCAGTTGGTCGCCAAAGAATTGGCGCAGAAAGGGGTCCATTTGCATCTGGCGCTGGTCCACGGCGGGCGCAGCGTATTCGGTCATCACGTGCACCACGGCCGGGGTTACGGCGGCGGCGGCAGCTACGAAGTTCAAACCTTCGGGCACGGCGTACGTGCTACTGCGCATCTCGGACGTATAGCGCACCTGGGGGTCGGCTGCCACAGCCTGAGGCGCCACAGGGGCCGGCTCCAGCAGCTTGTACCCCCCCACGGCCACGCCGCCGCCCAGAATGGCGGAACCGAACAGGCCGAGCATCATTTGTTTTGCTTGCATGGGTAAGGGAGATGGTGATTTGGGTTGAATGAAGAACCTAATTTAACAACTAGTCGGTAAAAACCGCACGTGCAAACCACGATTATTTCCGGCAACGCTGGAAGGATTCACTTTCGTGTCTTCGGGTTGCTTTAAGCAGAAAATAGGCCAATCGGAGCTTGCTACATCCTAACAAAAGCAGCGGCAAAAAAGGCACCCGACCGGGCGCCTTTTTTTACCATACCGCCCGCTGTTATTGAATTTCGATGTGTTGCTTGGTTATTTTCTCCGTGTCGAAGGGCAGCGTAACGCGCAGGATGCCGTCCGTCAGCTCCGCCGCAATGGCTTTCACGCTCACCGTATCGGGCAGGCGGAAACTCCGGGAGAAACGGCCGTAATTGGTTTCGAGGCGGCGGAATTTGGGAACTGCCGGCGTTGCCGACTCTTTCGGTTCAGGTTTGTAAGCATCGTTCCCGTTGCCCACGGCCGCGGATTCGCTGGCCGTGGCGGTATTGGGCCGCTCGCCGGAAATCACCAACTGGCCGTCGAGGAACTCAATAGTTACTGCTTCTTTTTTCACCCCCGGCAAGGCCAGGTGCAACTCGAAGCCCCCGGCGGCTTCCAGAATATCGGCCGCGGGAACAAAAGCGGGTGTGGATTGAACAGAAGCTATTTGGGGCTCGCGGAGCATGTCGGCAAGCATTGCGATCAACGCACGGCTGGGACGCAGGGAAGGGCGGGGATTATACAGCAAAGTGGCCATCAGGATGGTAGTGGATTAAGGTTGTGAATAAGGCGTGCATCGCAAGGCGGCACACATCTTCGTCCTTAAAATCTATACCAATCCAACTACACTACCCAATAGCGACATTTTGTCTCACTCTTAATTACTCGCTAGGAGAAATCGACATTAAGATTTTGCAAAATGTCATTACAGCGCATTGAACAAGCATTTTCGGCCGAATCACTAGGCGCCAATCTGACACAATTGGGCGTCCTGAAGGGTTTTTCCATACAGCCACTCATGCTTTTTTTAAACGTTAGTGCTGGGTGGGCAGCTGCTTGCGCTCGAATACATCCTTCCCCTCAAAAAGGGTGAAGCGCACGTCAAGTCCAAGCACGGGCGCAACCTGATTGAAGCGACCACCGGGCAGGGTCACGTTTCCGTTTGCGTCGAGGCGGTCGACGGTGAAGTAATAGTTCGTCTGGTAGGCGAACCAGGGCGTTGCGTCAAGCCGGTCGCTCAGGCGGCAGCCCACTTCGCCGCGCAAGCTCGTAAACTGGATTCCCCGCTCCTTGGCGTCGGTATCAGACCGCAGCAGGCGCACGTGGGTGGCGGCTTCGTAGCTCAGGCGGGGGCGCAGGGCCACGCTGCCACTGCCCACGGGCAACAGCTTTTCCAGGTCGACTCGCAGGCGCGCCCACGTTTGGCCATCGGGACCGGGACCACCAACGTAGCCGGCGTTGTTGGGGAAAGTGCGCTCCAGGCTCAAGCGCTGCCCAAAAGTGAGCGGCCCCACATTGCTGCGGTGCCGGAGCAAGGCTTCGGGAATTAGCGCCAAACGCTTGTTGCCGAAAGATTCGAGCCGCAGCGTGCCGCCACCGCTCCAGTGCTCGTTCCAGAAATGTTCGTACCCCAGCGTAAAGCGCCGCTCGTCGAAACCCAAGCTGCGGCCGTCGCCTTCGTAGCTCGTGCGCTCCACGTCGCGCTGGCCGCGAAGCCCCAAAAAGAGGTAGTCGCCGTTTTTCAGGGCCAGCTCGGCTTGCAATTCAGGCCAAACTTGCAAGTTGCCAACATCGCGGCGGGCCTGGGCAGCCGCCGGCTGTGCACACACCAAGCCGCCAACCAGCGCCGCTACTCCCCAACGAGCAAAAGAATACCAATATTTCATATAATTGAAGGTAACGAGCGTACGGTGGTGCTACTGTCCGGCCAGCTCTTTCACGGCCAGCCACGCCATCAGGCCCGGCCCGGTGGCGAGGGCTTTTTCATCAATATCGAAGGTGGGCGTGTGCACAGAAGAAGCAAAGCGGCCGTCTTCGTGCCGGGTACCGAGGCGATAAAAACAGGCCGGGGCCGCCTGGGAAAAGTAGGCAAAATCTTCGGCAGCCATCCATTGGTCCAGTTCCACCACGTTTTCGGGGCCGAGGTATTCCTGAGCGGCGGCTTTCACGCGGGCTGTGAGGGAGGGTTCGTTCTCCAGATACGGATAGCCGCGCCGGATTTCCAGCTCGCACACCGCGCCCATGCTGTCGGCCAAGCCTTCGCAGAGGCGGCGCAGGTGCCCGTGGGCTTCGTTGCGCCACTCCTCGTTCAGCGTCCGGAAAGTGCCTTCGATGTAGACTTCGTTGGGAATCACATTGGTTGCGCCGTTGGCAATAACTTTTCCAAAACTCAGCACCGACGGAATCTTGGGGCTGGCCCGGCGGCTTACAATCTGCTGGGCGGCCACGATGATGTGCGCGGCCACCAGCACCGGGTCGAGGTTCATTTCGGGCATGGCGCCGTGGCCGCCCTTCCCGCGCACGGTTAGGTACAGTTCGTCGGTGCTAGCCATGTAGCGTCCCGAACGCAAGCCTACCTTCCCCGCTGGCAGGTGTGGGAATACGTGCTGCCCAAGCACATTCGACACCGCGGGGCTTTCCAGCACGCCCTCCTTTATCATGAGTGAAGCGCCACCGGGCAACCGTTCCTCGCCCGGTTGAAACATCAGTTTAATGTTGCCTTTGAACTCGCCTTTAAGTTCATTCAGAATGCGGGCGGCACCCAGCAACGAGGCCGTGTGCACGTCGTGGCCGCAGGCGTGCATCACGCCGGGGTTGGTGGATTTGTAGGGCACATCGTTGGCCTCCGTGATGGGTAGCGCGTCCATATCGGCCCGCAGAGCGATGGTGGGGCCGCCAGGCTGGCCTTCAATTAGGGCCACCACGCCGGTATTGGCAATGGAATGGGGCTGCAGACCGAGCTTTTCCAGCTCTCGCGTCACGAAAGCGGCGGTGTTGGTCTCTTCAAACGACAACTCCGGGTGGGCGTGCAAGTGGCGGCGCAGGGCCACGGTATCGGCCGCGTGGTGGGCCGCTAGGCGTTGAATTTGGGGAAGAAGTTCGGACATGGGGTTCTCCTAAAAATTAGGGGTTCTTGTTCAGCAGCACCTGGGTGGCTTCCAGCTCCAGCTTGGGCGCCAAGCCCCGGAGCTTGGCCAGGCCGCGGGCCGCCTCCAGCTTGGTCAGGTAGTCGCCGATGTACAGCCGGTAGACCGGCGATTTGAAGGAGATGTAGTCGGTTTCGTCGGGGTAGCGTTCAATGATGCTGCGGCGGATGGCCATCACCTGGTCGCGCTCCAGGCCCAGATATACCAGAATGCGGTAGCCTTGCGCGTACTTCACCTTCTCGTTCGTGTACGCCTGGTCGCGGAGGCGCTGCTCCATTGGAGCATTCACATGGTTGCTGGGCGTTACCGTCGTTTTGGCTGTTACGATTGTGCCGGCTGGTACAGCCTTTGGCGCCGCAAATACGGGCCGGTATTTAGTCACGTCCTCGGCCGGCATGGTGGGCACGGCAGCCGTAGTCTTCTTCGCCGTATCGGCCGGAGCACTGGCGCGCGGAGACTGGGGAGCAGTACTAGCACAGGCGGCCAGCCCCAGCAGCATGGAAGCCATCAGCATTTTAGGCAGCAGTTGTTTCATCGGTTGAAGTAATCAGGGCCACACTATTGGATGAGCCGATGCGGTCGGCGCCGGCCGCTACTAGGGCCAGAGCGGCTTCGCGGGTACGAATGCCGCCGGCGGCTTTAATGCGCACGGTTTCGGGCAGCACACGGCGCATCAGCTCCACATCGGCCACCGAGGCCCCCCGGCTGGCAAAGCCGGTGGAGGTTTTTACAAAGTCAGCCTCCCCGCCCACACACAGCTGGCAAGCCAGTTCTATTTCGGCTTCGGTGAGCAGCGCGGTTTCTATGATGACTTTTAGCAAGGCCTGGTGCACGTGGCAGAGGTCGGCCAAATCAAGGATTTCGGCTTGAATGGCCTCGGTTTTGCCCGACTTCAGCGCCGAGATATTGATGACAATGTCCAGTTCGGTGGCTCCATCATACAGCGCCGCTTCGGCTTCTTTAAATTTCGCGCTGCTGGTGGAATAGCCCAGCGGGAACCCAATCACGGTGCAGATTCCTACAGCTGTACCGGCCAGCTTCTCGGCGGCCAGGGCCACGTAGCACGGCGGTACGCACACCGTAGCAAAGGCATTCTCCCGCGCCTCCTCGCAAAGCTGGATAATTTGGGCTTCGGTGCAATCCGGGCGCAGTTGGGTGTGGTCTATTCGGGCGGCTAGGGTCATGGGGCAAAGGTAGGGCGGGATGCTGCCTCCCCTACTCCACTACGAGGCGCTGGGTTGTAGTGATACCGCCGGCTTCCACCTGCACAGCGTAGATGCCAGCGGGCAGGCCTGTCAGGTCCAACTCGTGGCGCAAGCCAGTAATGGACGGCGTTGCGGTTTGGGTACGCACGGAGCGGCCCAGGGCATCCAGTACGGTGAGCGTGGCCGTGCTGGCGCCAGCCAGGGCGGGGAACTGCACCGTGGCCCGGCCGTGGGCAGGATTGGGGAAGAGGGCGATGCGCTGCAGCACCGCTGAGGGGACGGCAGCGGTGATGGTTTGGTCAACGAACGAAGCCACGAAACCCACGCTGCCATTAGCCGGACCGGCAAAGGCAAGACTGCCGAAAGTGACTGTCTTACTCGCCTCGCCCGTTAGGAAAAC
Organism: Hymenobacter jeongseonensis; assembly: GCF_015694725.1. GTDB lineage: Bacteria > Bacteroidota > Bacteroidia > Cytophagales > Hymenobacteraceae > Hymenobacter > Hymenobacter jeongseonensis. The sequence continues at coordinate 157,819 of NZ_JADQDQ010000007.1, forward strand.
ACGGTTACCGTTAACTGCTAAGCCAATAACAGTCGAATAACCAAGCCCGCTTACTCCTTTTGCCCAACTGAAGGTTGCGGTGCCTGCGCCCTGTGTCTTGGCCACGAACAGGGCGTTTGGGTTAGGTGTGCCAAAGGCCGGATTGGTCAGCGTGGTGCCATCGAAGTCCGAGGTGGCACTGGTAAGTGTTCCAGCCACGTACACGTTGTCCCCGGATATTGCCAAATCAGTGTAAAGTCGTTGGCCGTTATTGCCGCCACCCTGCCTTACCCATGCAAATGTGCTGCTGGAACCCTCATCAGTGAGCTTGGCCAGAAAACCATCCCCGAATATATTGGGAGTGGTCAAGCGAATTCTTCCCCATTCTGCGGTGCCATGAAATGTACCTATCATGTATATATCCGATGCGTTCACAGCCAATTGAGTCACCGATTCATCAGTATATGCCCCTCCCACCTGCTGAGCCCATACCAAGCCAATAGATGAGCCGGCGTCTACCAATTTCAGCAAAAAACCATCGATGTTACCAGTGGAGCCTCCGCTGGTATTCTGCAGAATATGTCGCCCACGTACGGGCGCCCCAAAGTAAAGGTCGTCGCCTCGAAAGTTGCCTGCCACATACACGCTGGTGCCATTCACAACGAGGGCATTCATCTCGGTTCTGTACACTCCTCCTACCGTACTGGCCCAGGCAAAGCCCGCGCTGTGGCCAGCATCTACTAGTTTGGCCACAAACCCAAGCTGCCCAGGACCAATATTAACCAGAGTGTTGGCCCCGAAAGTTACCCGATTAAAAGAGGAGCACGTGTTGCCTCCCGGTCCATAATAACCTCCAGTACTGCTCATGCCCCCCATAAGGTAGATTTGGTTGCCACTAACGGCTAAACCACTTATCCTCTCGTCGAATATTCCCTGCGCCTGTTGTACCCAAGCAAAGGACGCGCTGTTGCCGGCGTCCACCAGCTTGGTTACGAAGATATCCGATGGTTCGTACTGGATACAATCGGTACTGATATTGGTCAGGCTCAAAGCCCCAAAAGAGGCTGTTTGGCTGGCGAAGCTTCCGCCTATGTACACGTTCGCGCCGCTCACTGTCACTGCACTCACCTCGTCGTACAAGCTTCCCCCCATCCGGTAAGCCCACAACCAACTCTCGGTTACCGGGTTCCACTTGGCTACGAATCCATCGGCGCCTCCCGCGCTGGTCAGCGTGATAGTGCCCAGGGTGATGGTATCAGTAAAGCGGCCGGTCACCAACACGTTGCCATTTGCATCCAGCGTCGTGGTCTGCACATAGGGATTCCCGTTGGTGGTATTGATTTGATGAGTGCTTGCCAGCATTTGCCAAGCCGGTACTTGCGCCTTGGCCTTTGGTGCAGCCAGGAACAGCAAGGCCAATAGCCAGCCGTATGAAAGTAGAACAGTAGTCTTCATAGCGACCTGGCAGAATTATAGGCAGAATTATAGGGAGAATTATAGGGAGAATTAACCAAAAATACTCCGGTAAATTCTTATGTATCGATAAACAAAAAATACCCCAGCTGATTGCAGGGGCATTTTTTGTTTATGCTTTATTGATTGGGCTCCGACCGACTAGTCCACCAGCACAGCGCGGCCGCTCACCACGTCTTGTTCCACGGACTTGTACTTGACATCGCGCACGATGCGGCCGTCCATGTACTGCACGCTCACTTTATCGTTACGGTTGGCTACTTTCTGGCTGCGGGCGGGAGTTTGCTTTTCGGCGATGGGGGCGTTGTCGGGGCCCATGTCCTCAGGGCCGGCACCGAGCGAGTCGAGCATCGATTCGTGCTCCACGGTGAGGCGGGGCGCGGGCTCCTCGTCTTCGAGGTAGTAATCGGGCTCTTCGTTGGTGCCCACCATGCCTTGCTGCACCGGCACGTCGGCGTGAAACAGGAACGAAGTAGTGTCTTCGTTCACCTTGCCAATCATGCGCTTAAACAACTCAAACGACTCGAACTTGTAGACCAATAGCGGGTCTTTCTGCTCGTACACCGCGTTTTGCACCACTTGCTTGAGGTCGTCCATCTGGCGCAGGTGCTGGGTCCAGGCCGTGTCAATCACGCTTAGCACCACCACTTTTTCCATTTGACGGAGAATGTCGTGGCCACCGGTGGCCTGGGCCTTCTTGAGGTTGGCGATGGCCTGCACTTGCTTTTTGCCATCCGTGAAAGGAACGGCGATGTTCTCGTAGGGCGAGCCGTTGTTCAACAGGTCGTTTACCAGCGGCAGGGCGTTGGTGGCGATGTGCTCGTTCTTGCTCTGGAAGTAGCCCAGGGCTTCTTCGTAGAGCTTCTGGGTGAGAGCGGGCAGTTGCAGGCTCGTGAGGTCCTGCTGGGTGAGGTACGTATCGTAGCCGAATACCTTGATGACGGCCAGCTTGAAATCCTCGAAATCACCCGTGATTTTGTGACCGGCGGCGATGTCCTCACTCACGTCGTAAATCATGTTGAGAATGTCGACTTCCATACGGTCGCCGTGCAGGGCGTTGCGGCGGCGCTTGTACACCACTTCGCGCTGGGCATTCATCACGTCGTCGTACTCCAGCAGACGCTTGCGCGTGCCGAAGTTGTTTTCCTCCACCTTCTTCTGGGCGCGTTCGATGGAGTTGGTAATCATCGAGTGCTGGATAACCTCGCCCTCTTCCATGCCCATGCGGTCCATCAGCTTCGCAATCCGGTCGGAGCCGAACAGGCGCATCAGGTTGTCCTCCAATGAAACGAAGAATTGCGACGTGCCGGGGTCGCCCTGGCGGCCGGCGCGGCCCCGCAGCTGGCGGTCAACCCGGCGCGATTCGTGGCGCTCCGTGCCGATAATGGCCAAACCACCCGACTCGCGGCTGGTTTCGCGCAGCTTAATGTCGGTACCGCGGCCGGCCATGTTGGTGGCGATGGTCACGGTGCCGGGGTAACCGGCGGCGGCCACAATCTCGGCCTCGCGCTGGTTCTGCTTGGCGTTCAAAACTTGGTGCGGAATACCGCGCAGCTTCAGCATGCGCGACATCAGCTCCGAAATTTCTACCGAAGTGGTACCCACCAGCACGGGACGGCCGGCTTCTACCAGCTTCTGGATTTCCAAGGCCACGGCGTTGTATTTCTCACGCACCGTTTTGTACACCTGGTCGTCGGAATCTTTGCGCGAAATCACCCGGTTGGTGGGAATCACCACCACGTCGAGCTTGTAGATTTCCCAGAACTCGCCGGCTTCGGTTTCGGCCGTGCCGGTCATGCCGCACAGCTTGTGGTACATGCGGAAATAGTTCTGCAGCGTTACCGTGGCGTAGGTCTGGGTGGCGTCTTCCACGCGCACGTTTTCCTTGGCCTCGATGGCTTGGTGCAAGCCGTCGGAGTAGCGGCGGCCTTCCATCACGCGGCCGGTCTGCTCGTCCACGATTTTTACTTTGCCGTCCTCGGTCAGGATGTACTGGTCGTCCTTCTCAAACAGCGTGTAGGCCTTCAGCAGCTGGTTCACGGTGTGCACCCGCTCCGATTTCTCCTGGTAGTCGCTCATCAGTTTCTCCTTCTGATGCAGCTTGTCTTCGGCCGAAATGGTGGCGTTTTTCTCGATGTCTGCGATGGCCATCCCGATGTCGGGCATGATGAACAGCTGCGGGTCTTCGCCCTGGGCCGTAATCAAGTCAATGCCCTTTTCGGTCAGCTCAATTTGGTTGTTCTTCTCGTCAATTGTGAAGAACAGCGGCATATCCGCCTTGGGCATCTGGCGCGAGTTGTCGGCCAAGTAGTGGTTTTCGGTGGCTTGCAACACCGCCCGGATTCCAGGCTCGGAAAGGAATTTGATGAGCGGTTTGCTCTTAGGCAGGCCGCGGTGGGCGCGGAACAGCATCAGGCCGCCCTCGCCGTTTTTGTCGCCTTCCTCGGCACCGGTTTTGCCTTCGGCGATGAGCTTGCGGGCCTGCACGAGGTAGTTCTGAACCACCTTCTTCTGCTCGTCCACCAAGCGCTGAATGCGCGGCTTGAGCTGGTAGAATTCGTGCACGTCGCCGCGGGGCACCGGGCCGGAGATGATGAGCGGGGTCCGCGCATCGTCAATCAGCACGGAGTCAACTTCGTCGACCATGGCGAAATGGTGCTTGCGCTGCACCAATTCCTCGGGGTCGCGCGCCATGTTGTCGCGCAGGTAATCAAAGCCGAATTCGTTGTTGGTGCCGTAGGTGATGTCGGCCTGGTAAGCGGCGCGGCGCTCCGGCGTGTTGGGCTGGTGCTTGTCGATGCAATCCACGGTGATGCCGTGGAACTCGAACAGCGGCGCGTTCCATTCGGAGTCACGCTTGGCGAGGTAGTCGTTGACGGTTACGAGGTGCACGCCGCGCTTCGACAGCGCGTTGAGGAACGACGGCAAGGTCGAAACCAGCGTTTTGCCTTCGCCCGTGGCCATTTCGGCAATTTTGCCTTGGTGCAACACCACGCCGCCGATGAGCTGCACGTCGTAGTGCACCATGTCCCAGACGATTTCAGCGCCGGCGGCCAGCCACTTGTTGCTCCAAATGGCTTGGTCACCTTGAATCACGCAGTTGGGGTGCGTGGTGGCGTATTCGCGGTCGTGGGCGTTGGCCGTCACCACCAGCTGGCCGTTTTCTTTGTAGCGGCGAGCTGTTTCTTTCACAATGGCGAAAGCGGGCGGTAATACCTCCAGCAGCACGGCTTCGAGGTCTTTGTTGCGCTGCTTTTCCAGGGCATCAATCTGCTCGAACAATACCTCCTTCTGGGCTACATCCAGCTGCGGCTGATTCTCGATTTGCTGGTGCAAACCGGCAATCTGCCCATCGAGCCCCGCGAGGCGCTCATCGATGCGGGAGCGGACAATTTGGGTCTGCTCACGGAGCTGGTCATCGGTCAAGCCGGCCAGTTTGGCATATTCGGCATTAATCAGCGCCACGTAGGGCACGATTTCTTTTAAATCGCGCTCCGACTTGGAGCCAAATATTTTGGCGACGGTCTTGCCTAGGAATTCAAACATCAGGTAGTTTTTTAACGAATAAGCGCCGGGGCGCACCCCAAATTTACGGAGCCTTCCGCTAAAACCGTCCCAAAACAAAAAGCCCCGCCAAAATGGCGGGGCTTTTTCTGTAGCGTGGACTCTGCGAGTCCGCGCCTCGATGGGTAACAGTGGATAATCGTGAGGACGTTTTGCAGTCCCGTGTTAGCCGCATTGCGGCGAGGCGCGGACTCGTAGCATCCACGCTACATGCTACTCTTGCTTTGGCGAGCGGCTCACGAGCTTTTCAACCAGCGCCGTGCTGCCCGAAATAGCGGGGCGGACGGGCTTGGCAGCGTTCTCCTTCTCAGTCAGCTTCTTGTAGAGCGTCAACGCTTGGGCCACTACCTGGTCCATGTTGTAGTACTTGTAGGTGGCGAGGCGCCCCACGAAATGCACGTTGGGCGTCTCATCGGCCAGTTTCTTGTACTTGTTGTACAGCTCGGCATTCTCCGGCATCGGAATCGGGTAGTACGGGTCTCCCTCTGCTTGCGGGTACTCGTACACGATGGCCGTTTTGGGGTGGTCCTGGCCGGTGAGGGCTTTGAACTCCGTGATGCGGGTGTAGGGGTGCTCGTTGGGGTAGTTCACCACGGGCGCGGCTAGGTGCTTTTCCTTGTTCAACGTTTCGTGCTTGAACTCGAGCGACCGGTAGGGAAGCTTGCCGAATTTGAAGTCAAAATACTCGTCTACCGGGCCGGTGAAAATCATTTCCTTGAAGGGAATGAAGTCCATCACCTCGTGGTAGTCGGTGTTGAGCATCACCTTGATGTTCGGGTGGTCGAGCATCTTCTCAAACATCCGGGTGTAGCCGTGCAGGGGCATGGCTTGGTAGGTGTCGGTGAAGTACCGGTCGTCGCGGTTGGTGCGGGTAGGCACGCGGCTGGTCACCGACTTATCAAGTTGCGAGGGGTCTAGGCCCCACTGCTTATTGGTGTAGTTCTTGAAGAATTTATTGTACAGCTCGCGGCCAACCTTGCTCACCACCACGTCTTCCGACGTTTTGATAACCGCCACGGGCTCGGCCACGGACGCAAAAAACTCGTCCAGCTCAAAGCTGGTCAGGTTCAAGCCATAGAGCTTGTTAATCGTGTCGAGGTTGATGGGCATCGGCACGTGCTGGCCGTCTACCGAGGCCAGCACGCGGTGCTCGTACGGGCGCCAATCGGTGAAATTGCCGAGGTAATCGAACACGTCTTTCGAGTTGGTGTGAAAGATGTGCGGGCCATACTTGTGCACCAGAATGCCGGCCTCGTTGTAATGGTCGTAAGCGTTGCCCGCAATGTGGCTGCGCTTATCGATGATGAGGACCTTCTTATTGCTGCGGGTAGCTAGCCGTTCGGCGAGCACGCTGCCGGCAAAACCGGCCCCAACGATGAGGTAATCGAACATAGTGCGTAGTAGGAGTATGGAAGTATGGAAAGCAAGGGACTAGTTAAAAGGCTGCCAGTAGGCAACCTGCTGCTTAATGGGCAGCGGTAATTGGCGGCAGCACTACTTCGGAAACCTTCGTGGCCATGGGCGGCGGCCCGGTTAGCGTGGTGCTGGCGTCGGCGGTTTTGGCCCCCAAGCGCTGCTGCATCAGGTCCACCATGCCCTGCCAGGTTTGGTCCCAGGAGATGGTGGCCAGGTAATCGTCGGTGCGCTGCCGCCAGTCGGCATCAGCGCGTTGAGTAAGCGCCTTTTCAATGGCAGCGCCGAAATCGGCGGCATTGTCGGCAATGTGCACAAGCTTCAACTCACCGTAGGGACGCACCACGTCACGAATTGGGGTGCTCACGACGGGGTTGCCGGCAGCCAGATACTCTGGGGTTTTGGTCGGCGAAATAAACTTGGTGCTTTCGTTATCCGCAAACAGCAATGTTGCTACATCCCAACCCTTTAAATAGGCAGGTAGTTCCTTGTAATCCTTACTGCCGAGGTAGTGAACGTTGGCGGTGCGAGGCAACGTGGCCGGGTCAATCTTCACCACCGGGCCAATGATGACAAATTGCCACTCCGGATGATTTTGAGACAATTCACGTAGCAGTTCAATATCGAGCCGCTCGTCGACCACACCGAAAAAGCCAATGCGCGGGTGCGGAATGGCAGCTTGGTCGGCGGGCTCGAGCATGGGACCTCGGGCCTGGCCAAAATGGTCCTTGTCGATGCTGCTGGGGAAAGCGTGCGCGTCGGGGTGCTGTTCGCGCTTGGCTTCGTAGAGCGTGTGGCCGCCCGTAAACACAAGGTCGGCTTTCTGGAACAGCTCCTGCTCGCGCTTTTTCAACTCTGGGTGGGCAAACTTGAAGTTGGCCAGTTCGTCCATGCAGTCATACACGGTGAGCAGCGGATGGAAATGGCGCGACTTGCCGAGCGCCATGGGGGTATAGTACCAAAAAACGTATTGGGTAACGCTGTGCTCGGCAAAGAAGTGGCTTAAAACTTCGAATTGGGCTTGGTCGCTGGCGGTTTCATCATCGCGCAGACGCTGGGGCAGATGCACCACCACCACCTTCACCCCGTTGTCGCGGTCTTTTACTTCAACGTGTGGCTCAACCAAGTTGTCGTTGTGGTAGAAGGCATCCTCCACATAAAATACCCGGCCGTGCTGCGCAAAACGCGAAAACAAATGCTGAGGGCGCTGCCACACAAAGTCCCAGTGCAAATGCGCAAAGCAAACCAGGTCAGGCAGGGTATAAGAAGCAGTATTTTCGGCAGCTGATGCGCTGGGCCGGGCAGCGGTGGAGGAGGCACGCAGAGGTGCTTCCGCCGTCGACGATGGTGGCATGGAAAACGGCAAGAAGGTAAGATTTCGCGCCGCTCCGGGACAACACAGGAGATACTACCGGGGCGCTTGTCCTACTATACGCACCCGCCGGGCCGAAGGATATGGTTCAGCTTACCGTACTAAATAAGACGCCCATTTTCATGGTTTCATTACAATATACAAGTAATTTGTTAATCCTAAAGCAGCTCTGATTTAGAGCAGACACTGCCATTCTACGGCATCTTCCCAGCTCGTAGGTGTGCGGAGCCACTGCTGCCGGGTGCCCACGCGCCGAAACCCGGCTGCGCGGAACAGTCTCAAACTACGCGTATTAGTAGCCCCCACAGTAGCATAAAGCTGGTGCAGCCTGAGCACCTGCCGGGCGTGGGTTTTCAGCAGCTCCAATGCCTGCCGGGCGTAGCCGTGGCGCCGCTCGGCGGCCAGGATAGTGATGCCAATTCCGGCGCGTTGGTGCAGCGGGTCGTAGTCGAATAGGTCAACGACGCCGACCGGAACACTGCTAATTTCAGTAGTAACCACAAGCCGTAGCTGTCGCACTACGTAGAAATCCGCAGTGGCATGAGCCAAATACTCCGCCAAGGCGTGGCGTGACACCGGCGCCAGCGTATCCGACACGCCCCAAATGTCGGGGTCGTTTTCCAACGCGAAAAGAAAGTCGAGGTCTTCGGGTTCCAATGCGCGCAAATACACGGCACCGGAGCGGGCGGGTTTCGGAATGGAGGAGGCAGCCATTGGCTAAGGTCAAAAACCCGAAACTAGATTTTCCCTTCAAACACCCGCACGGCTGGCCCGCTTAGCCACACGTTGTCGAAACCACCGTCGGGGCGCTGGTTGAAAGCGACCTCCAGTTCGCCGCCGGGCGTGCTCAGGCGCACGGGCGAGGTAGCGCCGCGCTGCGAGGCCGCCAGCGCTACGGCCGTCACGCCCGTGCCGCAACTTAAGGTTTCGTCCTCTACGCCGCGCTCGTAAGTGCGCACGGGCCAGGGCTGGCTGGGGTCGGCGGGCACTTCCACAAAATTTACGTTGGTGCCAGCCGGGTCGTAGGCTTGGTCATAACGAATATCGTGACCAGTGGCGAACACGTTGAAATTGGCCAGTGCCGGCGACTCCGTGGGGTCGAGGAAGTGGACGTGGTGGGGCGAGCCGGTGTGCAGAAAGACGTCGTCCTCCCCCCCCTCCGCTTCTTGCGGCGCGGCTACGTCAATCATCTTCAGGCGCACGGTGCCGTCGGTCTCCACGCGGGCATCGTGCGGGCCATCCACGGCCAGAAAATGAGTTTGGTCGGCAATCAGGCCCAGGAATTTGGCAAAGGCCACGGTGCACCGGCCGCCGTTGCCGCACATGGAGCTAGGGCGGCCGTCGGCGTTGAAATACACCATCTCAAAGTCGAAATCGGGCTTATTGCGCAGTAAGATGAGGCCATCGGCCCCAATGCCAAAGCGGCGGTGACAAAGGCGCGCAATCAGAGCTTGGTCAGTTTCGTCGAAAGCGTGGGCGCGGTCGTCAATCATCACGAAGTCGTTGCCGGTGCCTTGGTACTTGTGGAATTGCATGGGATGGTATTTAGCACACAAAAATAACTGTGATAGTAACGAAACGTCATGCAGAGCGCAGCGCAGCATCTCGCGTGCTGTCACTAATCTCTAACCGTTGAGTTACTACCACAGGCGAGATACTTCGCTGCGCTCTGCATGACACTAGTCGTCGTGCGGGCGGCTGCGGCGCTGAATGCGGGCCTCCCAGCGCTTGCGGCGGGGAGCGATGCTGCCGCGCAGGTATTTCTCCATGACCATGGCGGCGCAGGGCGCAGCAGCAGTAGCCCCAAAGCCCCCGTTTTCGATATAGACAGCCACGGCAATTTGCGGGTCGTTGGCTGGGGCAAAACCGACAAACGTAGCGTGGTCGTCGCCCTCGTCGTTTTCTACGGTGCCGGTTTTGCCGGCAACGGCAATGCCCACGTCGGCCAAGCTGGAGGTTTCGGCGGTGCCACCGCGCCGCATCACGGCCAGCATGCCAGGTATCAGCGCTTCAAAATTTGCGCTATCGATGAGGGTGCGGTGCTTTTGAGTGAACCGCGGCAGCGGGCCGTTATCGCCCACACTGCGCACAAAGTGGGGGGTGTAGTACCAGCCGCGGTTGGCCACAATGGCCACCATATTGGCCATTTGCAAGCCCGTAAGGTTGATTTCGCCCTGGCCCACGCTCAGCGAGTAGATGGAGCGGTAGTTCCAGCGCGGGGTCCGGCGGGCCTTGTCGTAATACGCAGCGGTGGGCAGGAAGCCGGGGCTTTCGCGGGGCACGTCCACGGTCAGCAGCGAATCGAGCCCAAACGAGCGGGCGTAGCGCCGCCAAGCATCGAGGTTGGCGTGGCGGGCGGCCACGGTATCGGTCCGCAGGCTGTCGGGCACGCGGTTGATGAGGGCGCGCATCACCTGGTAGAAGTAGGGGTTGCAGCTGTATTGCAGCCCCATGGTCAGGCTTTTGGCCTGCGGATGGTGGTGCACGCAGCTGATGAGCGACTGGTCGCAGCGAAATGAAGCATTGGGCTCGATGGCGCCCATTTGCAAGGCCACGGCCGCATTCACCAGCTTAAACACCGAGCCGGGCGGATTGGCCAGCATGGCGGGACGGTTGATGAGCGGCATGTCCTCGTGCTGCAGCAGCTTGGCGCGGTTGCCCGCTTGGTCGGGGGCGGTGAGGGTGCCCGCGGAGTACGTGGGGCCCGACACGGCGCACAGGATTTCGCCGGTGCGCGGGTCCAGTGCCACCAAGTAGCCTTTGCGGCCACCCAGCAGGCTTTCGGCATACGCCTGCAGCTTCACGTCGATGGTCAGGTGCAAGTCCTGGCCTTGCTGAAAGGCTGTGTCGGCTGCCCAAGTGCCGTGTTCCTGGCCTGCGGAGTCCACGAGGGGGTGCAGAAAGCCCCGGTGTCCGTTGAGCAGGCCGTTGTAGTAGGTTTCGACCCCGCCGCTGCGCAAGCGGTAAAAGCGCCCGCGCCGGTAGCGCATGGCTTGCTTCAGAAACGCCTGGGCGTTGGCATTCATGTAGCCCAGTACGGGTGCCCCCACGCGGGTGGTGTAGGCGCGGCCGCGCCGCTCGGTGAGGGTGAGGGCGGGCCACTCGGTGCGGTGGCGGCGCACCCGCTCGGCTTCGGTTTTGGTGAGCAGCAGGTGCACAGGGTAGCCAGCGGGAGCTTCTTCGTAGGGCAAGGCGGCGGCAATGCGCTTTTTAGTGGCTATCGGCCCCCAGCCCAACAGCTGGCCCAAGGCCGCGGTGTCGAGCGGGGGGCGGCGCGGCAAGCTCAGCAAAAACTGCGGCCGGGTATCCACCAGCACCGAGTCGTGGCGGTCGAGGATGCGCCCGCGCTGCGGAATATCAGTCAGCACTACCCGGCGGCGGGTGTACTGCACCGCAGTGTCCTGAACGGGCGCACTGGCCGGCGTGCCGGGCGAAGAGCAGGCGCACAGCCCGTTCAATACCATCCCTAAAACCAACGCTTTACAAGTAACGAATAGCCTCATAGGGAAATATTAGGGGTGGCGCGCTGCGGTGGCTAAGCTGACCGGGACTATCCCAGCCAGACCGCCACTAGCTCGCTACCGCAGTGCGCATACGGTAAAGCTAATTTACTGACTACCGTGGGGCTCACATTCTTCGATGAATCGGTCTCAGGGCCGTATTAAAGAGGTTGAATTACCCTGGAAGCCGTTGGCGGTCAGGGCAGAGCTGTCATCAGCCGTGCTGTTAAGAAATGGCTTTTCGCAACAAGGCAATCTGCCCGGCGTGGTAGAGGTAGTGCTGGGCCACCCCGTGCAGCATGACGTAGGCCGAAGAACCTGGGCTTTGCGCCTTATCAGGAAAAACCCCGATGGTGTGGTCCAGACTATCATCAGCTACAGCGGCGGCGGTTTGCAGCAGGCGCTCATGGGCAGCACGCAACTCGCTCAGCACCTGCTGCCAGTCAGCTTCGGTTGGGTTTTCGGGCGGTGCGGGCCAGTCTTCGGCGTCGCTGATTTCCAGTTGCGCGTTTTGCTGAATGCGGCGGGTCACCACCTCGGCCCAGACGCCAGCATGCCGCGTAATTTCCCAAATACTATGGGCCGCAGCCACGGGATGCTGGGCAGCTTGAGCAGCCGTAATGCCGTTGAGGTTGGTTAGCAGAGAAGGACCGGACCACGGTTCCCCATCGAATGCCTGGCGGAGTTGGTCGATGATGCGAGCAGTTTCAGACATGATAGAAGGCAAAAAGAGGTGCAGTAGGTAAATATAGTTTTTTGCTCGCAACGGCTTTTGCCAAAAGCGGCGGGCAGCGTCCTTACTCTATCGGCCCTCCCGTCCTGGTACGACCCTGCCAGGCCCGGCCCCTACCTTTGCGCGTTCTATGTACGACTTCCTCACCACCTCGCCCTGGCCCGACTACGAACTCATCGATTGCGGCAACTTCCAGAAGCTGGAACGCTTCGGTAAGTATATGCTGGCCCGGCCCGAGCCCCAAGCCATCTGGGACCCGCACCTGCCCCTGAAAGAATGGGAAAAGGCCGATGCCGCTTTTGCCCGCGCCCCCGGCAGCACTGAAAAAGGCCAGTGGCGCCTCAAGCCCGCCATGCCCGAGCAGTGGGTTATTGCATACGAGCGGCCCGATGGCCTCAAGCTGAAGTTTCGGCTGGGCCTGTCGTCGTTCAAGCACGTGGGCCTGTTTCCGGAGCAGGACCCCAACTGGCAGTTCATCTACAACCAGACGCGGCTGCGGCGGGCCAAATTGCCCCGCGTGCTCAACCTGTTTGCCTACACCGGCGCGGCCACGCTGGCTGCCCGCGCCGCCGGCGCCGATGTCACGCACCTCGATTCGGTGAAGCAAGTCAACTTCTGGGCCCGCGACAACATGGAAGCCAGCCAACTCGACGGCGTGCGCTGGCTCGTGGAAGACGCCATGAAGTACGTACGGCGCGAAGTGAAGCGCGGCAGCAAGTACCAAGGCCTCATCCTCGACCCGCCCGCCTACGGCCGCGGCCCCAACGGCGAGAAGTGGCAGCTAGAAGACGAGTTGAACGAAATGCTCAAGCTCAGCCAACAGCTGCTCGACCCCGAAGACCATTTTTTTGTGGTGAACTTGTACTCCCTGGGCTTCTCGGCGTTGATTCTGGACAACCTGACCACGGCCATTTTTCCGGGCCCGAAATCGGTGCGGGAATTGGGCGAAATTTATTTGCACGACGCGGGCCAACGCAAGTTGCCGCTGGGCACGTTCTGCCGGTTCGCTAACTAACATCTTCGTTTCTCATCCGGAGCGTAAGAAAAGACCTTATCCAGTTGAAACGACTCTCGTTCAGCCGTGATAAGGTCCTTCGACCTCGCTTGACTCGCGACATGCTCCGGATGACAGATATATTATATTGTAATTTCATGCACACTGCCCACGCCCACCGTCGCCTCGCACTCATTGATTTGGGCACTAACACCTTCCACCTGCTCATAGTGGAAATGCCGACCGTACCCGGTGAAAAGCCGCTGGTTTTGCTGCGCACCAAAGCCGGCGTGCGCCTGGGCGAAGGCGGCATCAGCAAGGGCGTCATCGCCCCCGAAGCCTATGCCCGTGCCCTGCACACCCTGGCCGGCTTCAAAGAAGAAATTGAGCTGCATGAAGTGACGGAAACCCGCGCCACGGCCACCAGCGCCATGCGCGTTACCCGCAACGGCCCGGACTTGGTGCGCGACATATTCGAGCAAACCGGCATCCAGGTCGACGTTATTCCCGGCGAGCGGGAGGCCGAGCTTATCTGCGCCGGCATTCGCCAGGCCGTGCCGCTGGGCCCGGAGCCGCATTTGCTCATGGACATTGGCGGGGGCTCCGTGGAATTCATCATTGCCGATGAAGGCACCATCTTCTGGAAGCAAAGCTTCGAAATAGGCGCCCAGCGCCTGCTGGACCAGTTTTTCCCTAATCCCGCTGGCATAATCCCCGCCGCCGCGGTAGCCGCCGAGCAAGACTACCTGAACGCCGTGCTGGCCCCGCTCGCGGCCGCCATCAAGCACTACAAACCTGTGAGCTTGGTTGGCGCCTCCGGCAGCTTCGACAGCCTAGCCGACATGCAGCTCGGTGAGCTACGCAGCGAAGCCCACCTGCCACCTTTCACCGAGCTATGCCTGGCCAGTTTTCAGGACAGCTACCGGCACCTGCTCAGTGGCAACCACGAGCAACGCGTGGCCTTGCCCGGCATCTTGCCCATGCGAGCCGACATGCTGGTGGTGGCCGCCGTGCTCATTGATTACGTGCTGGGCATCTCCGAAATCACCCGCATCCGCACCTCGGCTTACGCCTTGAAGGAAGGCCTGCTTGCCGAAATGCTGGTTAATTAATCAACCCGTCATGCAGAGCGGAGCGAAGCATCTCGCGTGCCGCCACTAATCCTGACGTTTAATTTTACTGCAACACGCGAGATGCTTCGCTCCGCTCTGCATGACGGGTGGGACGAACTAATAAATCCCCGATGACTTTCTCCTACAACCAGCTTTTCACCTTCACCGAAGCCGTTTTCCGCAGCATCGGCTGCCCCGAAGAAGATGCCACCCTCGCCACCGAAACCCTGCTTTCGGCCGACCTGCGTGGCATCGATTCGCACGGTGTGGCCCGCTTGGTGGGCTACGTGCGCCTCTGGGAAGCCGGTCGCATTAACCCCACGCCCCGCGTAGGCGTGACCTACGAAACCCCCAGCACCGCGGTGGTAGACGGAGACGGCGGCCTGGGCCTAGTGGTGGGCCCCAAAGCCATGCGCGTGGCCATCGAAAAAGCACAGCAAGTGGGTACGGGCTGGGTATCGGTAAAAAACTCCAACCATTTCGGCATTGCCGGCTACCACGCCATGCTGGCTTTGGCCCACGACATGATAGGCGTGGCCATGACCAATGCCTCGCCCCTGGTCGCGCCCACCTATTCGCTCGACCGCCTGCTCGGCACCAACCCCATTGCGGTAGCTGTGCCCGCCGGCGAGCAGCCCGATTTCGTAGCCGACCTCGCCACGACCACCGCCGCCAACGGCAAGCTCGAAATTGCCCAGCGCAAGCAACTGCCGGTGCCCGAAGGCTGGGTGCAGAACGCCGACGGCAGCGGCTCGACCGATGCGAACGCCGTGAAAAATGGGGGCGCCCTGCTACCCCTGGGCGGCGCCACCGGCTCGCACAAAGGCTACGCACTGGGCTCGGTGGTTGATATTTTTTCGGCGGTGCTCTCCGGCGCCAACTACGGCCCGTGGGTGCCCCCATTCGTGGCGTTCCTGCAGCCCCCTACTGACCCCGTAGGCCAGGGCCTGGGCCACTTTTTCGGCGCTATGCGCGTAGATGCTTTCCGGCCCGCCGACGAGTTCAAGGCCCACATGGATAACTGGATTACCACGTTCCGTAACGCGCACGCCATCGAGGGCAAAAAAGTCCTCATCCCCGGCGACCCCGAGCGCGAAATGGCCGCCGTGCGCCTGCTAGAAGGCATTCCGTTGCTGGATGCCGTGGTGAAGGATTTAGAGGGTGTCGGGCAGAAGTTTGGGGTAAAGCTGGGGTAGCCAGTTTATTTAAAGAAGCTTCTTTATCAATAAGCTTCACTCAAACGAATGTCATGCTGAGTGGAGTCGCAGCATCTGGCTCACGCCATATGTCATCCTGAGCATGTCGCGAATCAAGCGAGGTCGAAGAACCTTATCACGGCTGAACGAGAGTCGTTCTGCGGGGATAAGATGCTTCCTTCATCAGCATGACAGATGTCGCGAGTGGAAGCTTCGACAAGCTCAGCAGAAAATCTGGTTTTAACCAAAAGGAAAGGCCCTCCTGGAAATCCAGACGGGCCTTTCCTAATGCAACAAGTTTGTTTTCTAGCTTTGATTAGCGGCAGTAGAAGTCGACACCAGGGCGGCGATGGCGGCTTCTTGATTTAGATATTTCGAATCGTAACCGGCGTTTGACTTATTGATGAACAAGCAAGTGCCACCGTTTACGGCATCAATAATTTCATCCTTCAGGTCCATGGGCAAGGCGGGGCAGCCGAGGCTACGGCCCAAGCGGCCGTTCTGCTTGATGAAGTCTTCGCTGACATAATCTGCGCCGTGCATCACCACCGAACGGGCCGCCGCGTTGGTATTAAAGCCCTCATCGAGGCCTTCGAGGCGCAGGCTGCGGCCGTGCTTGCCCTGGTATTCTTTGCTGGTGGCATAGAACCCGAGACTGCTCATGTTGCTCTGGTCGGTGTTGGAGAAGTTGGTGGCTTCGTTCTCACCGGAGTTGTGGCCGTGGGCCACCAGCGTGTGGAATTTGGTTTGGTTGGTGGCCAAATCGAACACCCAAAGCCGCTTTTCGGTTGAGGGCAGGTCGAAGTCTACCACGGTCAGCAATTGCTTGTCGTCGGCTAGCTGGCCGGCTTCGCGCAGGTTGAGGTAGCCCGTCATGGCCTTGGCGAAGGTTTCAAACTTGAGGCCCTGCTGCTCGGCACCCAGCGCGTCGTAAGTAGCGCGCAGTTTCATATCGAAAACAGCGGTGGGCGAAGTGGCCACGTTGGGCATACGCACCTCGTTACCAGTCCCACCGGCCATGGATTTGGTCACGGGCGTTGCCAGCGGGGTAGCCAGGAACAATGACGCCAGAAAGGGCAGTACGCGACGGGCCACGCGAGCCCGCATCATCTTGCGTTTGCGCTGAATTACGCTGGTCTGGTGCATATTTTCTTGGAATTAGCAGGTGAAGCAAGTAGAACCACTGGTCCTGCATGCAGCTGTTGATTTGCAACCTTATACGTAGTTCGCAGTCCGGCGGCTGGTTTATAAACGGTTAGTTGGCCCAAATGATTCCTTCAGCGGGTTTTGGAACGGTAGCGCGAGGCTTGCGCTTCGCGTGTCGTTGAAGAATCCACTACTTCAATAAACAGCTGTTTTACAAAGTAATATAACGCAAAAATGGCCATTACTACTCCCAGCCCCGGGCCAGAAAGCGCTTGCCGGCGGCCCGGCCATCGAGCCAGCGCGAGGCCAGTCCCGGCCCGCTAATCAGCAGCATGCTGCCCACCCGCACCGAGGCGATAATTTCCTTGAACTGCTCGGGCGGCAGCGCAGGGCAGCCGCGGCTGTAGCCCAGGCGCCCGTGCTGCTGAATGTACTTCGGACTGGCGTAGTCGGCGGCATGCAGCACCACATAGCGGTCGAAGGCGTTGGCATTTTGGCCCTTGTCGAGGCCTTCAATGCGGCGCGAATAGCCGTGAATGCCCTCGTACGTGCCGGCCGTGCGGTAGAAGCCCAGCGAGGTGCAGGCCGATTTTTCCAGGTTGGAAAACCGGGTGGCCCGCAGCTTGCCCGAGCCCTCGCCATGGGCTACTAAGCTGTGGTGCAGCACGCGGCCGTTGCGCAGGTCCAGTACCCAGAGGCGCGGGGTAGTGTTGGGCAGGTCCATATCGGCCACGGCCAGCAAGCCGGCGCGCTCGATGCGGCCGGTGGGGTGCAGGGTGAGGTAGCCTACGCAGGCTTGCTCGAGTACTTCGGGGCGAAGGTCGGCGGCCTCGGGCCCCAGGGCGGCGTGCAACTGCTGGATAGCTTGACGCAGGGTATCGGGCACCTCGGCCAGCAAAGGAATAGGCGTCAGGGCCAGCGAGTCGGGGATGGTGGCGGGTGCGGGGGGCGAGGCCAGGGCCGCCCGGTGGGTCGTAACCGGTAGTTTGGTTGAGACACCGCCAAGCTCATCGGCCCGAAGCTGACAGCCCGCGGCGAAAGCTGCCAGCGCAATCAATAACCCGCGACGTCCCCAAACTTTCGCGGCAGTAGAATTCCTCATCCTTTTCAGCTTAAGATTTCCTGAAAGTACTCCGGGCGCACGCATCAGACCAATATTTCTCGTGCCAGCCTTGCGGATGCGAGGTAATTAAAGAGTTGCTGCCCCTATCTGGCTATTCCAGTTGGCTGTTGCCCGTTGCCTGTAGCGGGCGACGTATGCACCAGCTTTGAATATTACTAAAGCCCAAAACACAGCAGGCAGTGCCGGGCATCAAAAGATTCTGGCATTCATAGAGTAGAATGCTGCTAAATCGCTACCTTACTGAGCCAAATGGCCGTTTCAGCTTTTGCTTATTCGGCAATAAAATCGGTACACATTCTTCTTCTTTTTTTCATAAACCCAATTCCCACACATGAAGCATTTTACAAAATTTTCTTTTAAACGTCCGCTCCTGCTGCTGGCTCTGCTCTTGGGCATGGGCAACCAAGCGGTGCGCGCTCAACAGGTGGTGCTGCAAGGCTTCTGGTGGGACTACTGGAACAGCAATTACCCCAACGGCTGGGCGAACTACATCGCCGACCTGGCCCCGCGCCTGAAGGCCATGGGCATTGATGCCGTGTGGATGCCGCCCACCGTGAAAAGCCCCAACCAAGGCAACGGCTACTCGCCCTTCGACAACTACGACCTGGGCGACAAGTACCAGAAAGGCTTTTTGGCCACCCGCGTGGGCAACAAGGACGAATTGCTGCGCGGCGTGGCCATTCTGCACGCCAACGGCATCGACGTGGTGCAGGACATTGTGCTGAACCACAACGACGGCGCCGGCTCGGCTAGCGGCGGCGGCGGGCAAGACCCGGGCGCCTGGGAAGACTACACCACCAGCAAGTACAAGAACTTCCGCTACGTGAGCTACGCCACGCCGGCCGTGGACGAAAGCGCCGCCAACTATTTGGCCCGCAACGGCCGCTTCTCCAAAAACTGGCAGAACTTCAACCCCAACCCCGGCAACAATTCCACCAGCGGCGACTGGAACCAGGTGCTGTTCGGGCCCGACATCAGCTACTACAACGGCTCCTACGGCCAAAGCTCCAACGCCACCTTCAACCCCGTGCAAAGCGCCGACTACATGCGCAACAAGCAGCGCGAATGGCTGATTTGGTACAAGAAGCAAGTTGGCTTCGACGGCGTGCGCCTCGATGCAGTGAAGCACTTCCCGGACTTCGCCATGGAAGACTTCCTCTACAACCTGC
Source organism: Hymenobacter jeongseonensis (assembly GCF_015694725.1). GTDB lineage: Bacteria > Bacteroidota > Bacteroidia > Cytophagales > Hymenobacteraceae > Hymenobacter > Hymenobacter jeongseonensis. Next base: position 176,593 of record NZ_JADQDQ010000007.1, read on the forward strand.
AGAGCAACGCCGGCTGGGCCAACGGCAGCCCCACCATGTACGCCGTGGGCGAATGGGTGGGCTCCTCGAGCCAGATGGACGGCTGGGTGGCCAACGTGCAAAGCCGCGCCGGCACCTTCGACTTCTCGCTGCGCAACGGCCTCTACAGCATCGTGAGCGGCGGCGGCAACTTCGACATTGGCTCGCTGCCGGGCTTCCAGCAGGGCACCCGCGTGGTCCTCACCAACGGGACCTACGTGCACCGCACCGTGCCGTTTGTGAACAACCACGACACTTTCCGGCCCCAGGTGGGCAGCACTGGCAACTACACCGGCTGGAACACCGGCTCGGAGTTGGCCCCCCACATCGACCCGTTTGACCCCCGCCTGTCGGCGGCTTACGCCGCCGCGCTGGCCTTCGATGGCTCGCCCCAGATTTTCTTCGAGGACTTGTTCAACATCGGTAACACCGGCAAACGCTACTCGCACAGCCCCAAAAGCACCACGGATTTGCCGGTTCGCTCCGACATCGAAAACCTGATTTGGTGCCACCAAAACCTGAAGTTCAAGCAAGGCGCCTACAAGGTGCGCTGGCAGGCCGCCGACCACCTCGTGATTGAGCGCAGCACCAAGGCCATCATCGGCATCAACGACAACTTCAGCACCTGGCAGAACTCCACCGTGAGCTGCGACTTCGCGCCCGGCACCGTGCTCAAGGACTACTCCGGCGCCAACGGCACCGCCACCGTCACGGTGAGCGGCTCGCAGACGGTGGCCATCAACACCCCACCCTGCAACGGCACGGCCGCCGGCGGCCGCCGCGGGTACTCGGTGTGGGCACCCACCAACGCCGCCACCGGCTACGTGAAAACGGCCCGCACCACCACCCAGGAATGGGAGTTGGCCGATGACCTCGGCGACAAGGACAGCCGCTCGCTGGGCCAGGGCGGGCAGTTGCCCGCCTCTTCCACGGCCATTCGCAAGGCAGGCCGCATCTACGTGGCGTCGGGCAAAGTCATTTCCTACGTTCTCTACCCCACCGATGCCACCCGCAGCCTCACCGTGTCGGTGACGAACAGCGCCGGCACCGTTGTGAGCACCCTCACCGGCACCGGCAACCTCACGGGTTCCTACACCACCCCGGCCGAGGGCTGGTACACGTTGCGCGCTAATAACGCCTCCACGGCCAACCCTGCCCAGCGTTGCTTTATCAAAGCCACCTACATGCCGCCCGCGGTGGTAACCGGGGCCATGACCGGCCGCCGCGACAACGACACGCCCGCTGCCATCCCAGCCGCGCTGAGCACCGATTTGAGCGTGTACCCCAACCCCACCACCGCCGACCGCATCGACGTGGTGCTGCAATCCAAGCTCCAGCAAAACGCCACCATCCGCCTGCACGACCTCACCGGCCGCCTGGTGCACGAAGAAACCGTGCGCCTCTACCCCGGCTCGAACGAAGTGCGCCTGGGCGTGAAGCGGGCACTGGCTTCGGGGATGTACCAGCTGTCGGTGCCGGAGTTTAAGCTCAGCCGCAAGCTGGCCCTGCGCTAACCCTTCAGCCCAGCCGAACTGGCCCGTTGCCAGCCGGCTTTAGCACAAAAAAGCCTCTCCGAATAGCTCGGAGAGGCTTTTTTGTGTTTGTTGATTCAGTAGCTGCCGGGGCTTACTAGCGGAATTTGGGGCTGGAAATCCGGACTTGGTGGTTGATGATTTCTACTTTCTTATCCTTTGGGTAATCAACTTGGAAGCTAAACCGGAGCCGCTGATTCGCGCCCGAAGGCAAGGTCAGCAACCACGTTAGCTTGCCAGAACGCGCGTCGAGCTGGGCGCCGCTGGTTTCGAGCACTTTCACGCTGATTTCCTTCTCCTCCGATACCGGCACTTGGTCGAGGAGGCGGAGACGTACGGTTTCGGGATGGCGGTTGCGCACGTTGAGCTCATACGTGAGGCGCACGCGGCGCTTGTCGCTCAGGGGCACGTTGCCGCTGAAGTCTTCCAGTTTGGCGCGGCCCACCACCAGCTGCTCGTCGTGGCCCAGGGCCACTTCCAACGAGTCGTTAAACGCCCGGTCGTTCAGCTCCGTGTTGCCCACGTACATGCCTTGGTGGAATATCTTGGCGTCGTCGGGCAGCTGCAGCCCTTCCCAGCCCGATACTTTGGATTGCAGAAACACGTGCTCTGATACCCGCGGCACGGCCAGGTACTCGGGCCGGCCCACCAGCTTCACTGCAGGCAGCGTGAGTTCGCGCCGGGCGCCAGTGGCCAGCGTTACCAGTTCCGGCACCTCGTAGCGCGTGCCTTGCGACACTTCTATCGGGCGGCCCTTGGCCGTGCCCTTCACCACAAACTCGTCGATGCGGCCCTCGCCGATGTGGTCGCCGCCGTCGAAATCCAGTTCCCAAGGTGCTAGCTCAGGTCGCGAGATATCGTCGCCCTGCGCATGGCGCATCAGCACGAGGCGCACCTGCTGCCACAGCAGCCCTGTACCGTTGCGCAGCAGCCCGTGCGTCACGAACTCCACTTCCCGGCCTGTGGCGTTGGCCCGAATATCGAGCCGTGGAAGCCACAGTATCCGGGTGCGGACAAAGTACCGCATGGCCAGTGGCACTGTCACGGCGCGTGGGGCGCGCACCAGTAGCACCTGCCAGCTGCCCAAGTTGGTTTCGGTGGCGCGCGGGCGCAGCTCTTTGGACTGGGCGTTCAGTACCTCCTGCCGGGCTTTGAGCCGCTCTGTTTCGCGCTGAATGGCCGGCAGGCGGGTGCGCATTAGGCTGCTGCCCTTCTGCACCTCGGCGCTCCAGTTGGCCTGGGTGCCCGAGGGCAGGGTTTGGTTGGCCAGCAAGAAAGCCTTTTCCTGTTGCAACCCCTGCAACTCGCCTTCGATGATGCTCAGCTCGGCTTCGGCCCGCGTCAGGCTGTCGGCGGCAGTTTGGTTGAGCAGCTTGGGGACTGGGGCTTCGTCATCGTCGTCGCTCACGGAAAGCAGTTCGGCGGCCTCGCCCAAGCGCACCTCCAGCGTCTGGGCGTCGATGCGAGGCGACAGGTTGCCCACTACCAAACGGTTCAGGCCAGCGGCCAGGGTTACCTGGCCCTGGTGTTCCAAAGCCGAACCGTTGAGGTAAACCGTGACGTTGGTGAGGCGGGGCTTGATGGTTTGCGCGGGCGTTTGGGCCGCGCTGCCCAAGGCCAAAAGCAGGCCCGGTAGAAGCAGCAGTAAGTGTTTGGACATAAGTTGGGCCAAAGGCAAGAGGCATTGGCAGGGCGAAGTTGCACAACTTTATGCCCCAGAGGCCCGGGCCTGTCTTATTCGCTCATCCATTGCGGACGCAGAGCTGCTGGCGTCACTTCTCTTAAAGCGGCTTTTTAGAAAAACACGCTCGCATTCACCTTTATAAAAAACGGCGTGCCGGGCGTGAAATGCAGTTGCTCCACCACGGGCGTAGTTTGGCCGCGCAGGCGGCTGGGGTTGGCAAACTGGGCCTCGTTCCAGGCCACGTTGAATAGATTTTCGGCGGTGGCCCCGAGCTGGAAGCGCGAGCGAGTATAGCTCAGCACACCGTCGAGCAGGAAATAGCCGCGGGCTTGAATGGAGTTGTCCTCGTTGGCCGGGCGGCGGTCGAGGTGGCGGTAGCGCAGGCTGGCGCCGAAACCCTGCGGGCTTTTGAGGGTGAGGCCGCCCACGCTGGTGAAGCGCGGCGCCAGCGGAATGTAGTTCTGGCCCTCGGCCACGCCCACCAGGCGGCCGTGGTTGTAGTTCAGGTCCACGTCGGCAAACAGGGCGCGGGTGAGTTGGTAGCGCACCGAGAAGTCGGCGCCGTAGCGGCGGGTGCGGCCGGCGCTTTCCACAATGGCTTCGTCGCCCACGTACATCAGCTCGTCTTCCAGGTGCAGGGCCCAGAATGCGGCATTCACCACCACGCCCGGCAGGGGCTTGAAGGTGCTGCCCGCCTCGTAGCCCAAGGCACGGGGCAGCACATTATCGTTCCGGGTGCCGCGCACCACGCCGCGCGCATCGTTGGAATGAAACCCGTAGCCGGAGCGCGCAAACAGCTGCACCGTCGGGGTCAGCTCATAGTACACATTCAGCTTGGGCGACACGCGGGCGCGGGTTTTGCGGCCGTTCAACGGCTCTGGATTCCCGTTGTCGTTGGTGATGATGCCTTGAAAATCGAACGTAAACACGTCGGCCCGCACGGCGGCATTTAGCGTCAGGCGGTCGGTCAGGGCCAGGGTTTCGTCGAGGTAGGCGTTTAGGTTTTGCTCAAATACCCGGCCCGCCGTAATGGTATCGGAGATGGTGCGGCGCACAGCGCGGCGCAGGGTTACGTCGGCGGCGTCGATGCGGGTGCCGAGACCGAAGGTGGTGTGCAGGCTGCGGGCGCCCAGTTGGTCGTCGCGGTCGTAGGTACCGGTGTAGCCGTAGATGTTGCGGGCGTCGGTCTGGTTGATTTCGTCGCCGTTTTCCTCGTCATTCAGGAAGAAGGTAAAGTTGGAAAATAGGTTGAAGTTGTAGCGGGAATAATAGAGCTGCTGCCGAATCACGGCGTCGCCGGGCAGGCCGGTGGTGAGCACCACCGAGGCATTGGTGCGGTTGGTGTGGCCGCCTTCGCTGGGGTCGAGGCTGCCAAAACGGGAGATGATGCCGTCGCGCACGGCGCTTTCGGGAATCTGGCCGCTGGCATCCCAACTCGACGTAAAGTGCGAGCCTAGTAGCGTGAGGGCTGTGCGGTCCGAAAGCTGGCCGGTGTACTTGGCCAGCCCGTTGAAGCGCCGAAAATCCTGCGGCTGGTCAAAGTAGGCGTTGGTAAAGCTATACTCGGCGGCCACGTAGGCGCTTTCGGGCTTTTTGGAGAAAAGGTGGCGGTTGTTGTTGCCCAAAAGGTCCAGCATCACCAGCGCCCGGCGGGTGTCGAAGCGGCCGACTTCCAGCTTTACTTGGCTGGCATCGAGGCGGGTTTTGGTGCTGAACTCGCCCGCGCCGGCCGTGGCAAAATCTCCGAACCGCGCCGTGTACGGCCCTTTGTATACCTTCAACTGCTCCACCGTTTCGGGTATCACGAAGTGAAAATCGGCGTAGCCCTGGCCGTGGGCGTGGCTCACCATGTTCACCGGCAGGCCGTCTACGCTCACCGCGAAGTCGGTGCCGTGGTCCACGTCGAACCCGCGCAGGAAAATCTGCTCGGCCTTGCCGCCGCCCGCGTGCTGGGCAATGAACAGGCCCGGCACCAGCCGCAGCAGGTCTTGGGCCGAGTTCACGGGCCGTAGCACCTTGTCGATTTGGTTGATGGCGGCCAGGCTTTGGTTGGGGTCGCGGGGCTGGCTCACGGTCACTTCGGCCAGGCTCAGGGCCGCAGGCGCAATGCGGAACGTGCGCGTAAGCGTTTCGCCGGCCGCCACCGTCACCGGCTGCGCCGCGTTGCGGTAGCCCAGCGCCCCCACGCGCAGGGTGTACGTACCGGCCGCGACTCCGGCAAACCGAAAGCGGCCCAGGGCGTCGGTGGCAGTGCCGCCGGGCTGGCCTTCGAGGCCTACGCTAACGCCCGCCAATGGCTGGCCCGAGAGCGAATCGGCCACGGTGCCCCGCAGAATGGCAGTGGGTTGAGCAAAAGCCACTGGCCTGCCCAGGGTAGTGAGCAGCAGGCCCATAAGTGCCCCCACCCGCCGGAAGCGGGTTGTTATCAAAAAATAAAGAGAGTGCATAAAGCCGGAGAAATGATGGAACGCAAGCCGAAAGCTTGTGCGGCATCAGATAGAAAATAAGATGAGCAGGCGCTGCTGCAGGAGCGCGCCTCGTGAATGCGCCCAGGTTCGCCTAGAACTTGGCACATTCGAAACCCAGCTTATCCCCGGCGGGGTGGTGGATAATCACGGCTGCCAAATCCGGCCGCCATCGCGGCAGCGGCCGCCGCAGGTTGTGGCTTGCCCAAGGGCCGAATTACCAGCCGCGGGCTCAGCAGGGCAAACGCGGCGGGGCAATGCACGTCCAAACCCTTCAACTGGGCCAGGAAATGCAGCCCGGCGCCGGTGGGCAGTTTGGCCTTGGACGCCTGCTGCCGGCCGTTGCACTGCTCAAAACAGTCCAGCCGCAGGTAGTTCTGCTGCTGGCAGTGCTGGCTGTGCTCGTAGGGGTGGGCAGCCGAAAAAGTGGGCGCCGCCGCTCGCGCTACCCCAAGCCCCGCCCCTACCACCAGCAGGTAGTTGGCCAAGAGCAAGAAAGCGAGCAGAGTGCGCAGCATCGAAGCGTAAAAAGTAATTAGTTAAACAACTGTTTAAGTAAAAAACACCCGCTCCACTGTCCAGTAAGCGGCCACTAAGCCAATGGCCACGGAAACGGGAATGACGACCCGCTGCTTGTACCAAGCTTTATCGGCGGCCCACCGCCCCACCAGCCCCCAGGCCAGCAGTATCACGGCCACTTGGCCCAGTTCCACGCCCACATTGAAGGAAATCAGCGAGCCGAAGTAGTCCTTTTCCGGCAGTCCCAGCCCCGTGAGGGCACTGGCGAACCCCATGCCGTGTACCAACCCGAAACCGAACACAATGGCCACTCGCCACGGATTGAGCTTGTTGGTAATAATATTCTCGATGGCCACAAACAGAATGGACAGCGCAATAATTGGCTCAATAACTTCCGAAGGGGGCGAAATCAGCCCGTACATGGCCAGCCCCAGCGTGATGGAATGGGCCACCGTGAAAGCCGTGGCTTGCAGCAGCACCGGCTTCAGGCGCGGCTCCAGAATATAGAGGCTGATGATGAACAGAATGTGGTCGAACCCCAGCGGAATGATGTGCGTGAACCCCAGCTTCAGGTAAGTCCCAAAAATTTCGGTGCGCGAGAGCTTGCTCAGGTCGGTATTGAGGACGTGGGCGGCGGCGGGCAGGGCCAGCAACACCAGCAGCGGCACGGCCGCTAGGCTGCGCCAAGCGGCTTTTTTCACCCAAGCTGGTCGGCCGGCAGTAGTCATGTTAGCGGGCGGCCAGCAGTTTTTTGCCTTCCGCTTCCAATTCCGGATTGAGGTAGGGCGCGGTTTTCAGTGCGCTTTCAATCAGGCGCTGGCCTTCGGCCGTTTTGCCTACTTTGGTCAGGAGCAGGCCCGCCCGGCACAGCAGCGCGGGATTTTTGGAACCGGTGCGGCGGGCCACCTGCATGTATTTCTGGGCCTCGGCGTAGTCGCCGCGCTTGTAGAGCACCCAGGCCACGGTTTCGTTCACGTCGATGTTATCGGGGCGGCGGTCATATTCAATTTTGGCGTGCTCCAAGGCCTTGTCCAGCTCATTGGTTTTGAGGTAGGCATAGGCTAGCTCCCGGTCCACGTAATGGCCGAGCTGCTCGTTGTCGTCGGCTTCCTGGGCCGCGCCCGCCAGCATTTCAATGGATTCTTTGGCCATTTTCTGGGCTTCTGCGGGCTGCCCGTTGAGGCGGTACAAGTCTGTCAGCTCATCGGAAAAGGCATAGTCCTTCACCATGGCGCGGGCCTGCTGGTGAAGCTTGATGGCTGTGGCGTAGTCCTTTTGGGCGGCGGCCAGGCGGCCCAGGCCCGCTAATGCGTAGGCGTAGCCGGGGCGAGCCGCCAGTGCCATCCGAAACGTGTTGCGGGCGCGGGCGGTGTCACCGCTCACTTCGTAAAGGTGCCCGAGAGCCACGCGGGTCCATTCGGTTTGCTCCAGGCCGATGTAGCCCGCTTTCACGGCGTAGCTCATGGCCTCAATGGCGCCCGGCACGTCGCCGTAAATTTCACGCAGGTAGCTCACGCGGGCATAGGCCGGCAGGTCGGGGCGCAGGGTATTCATCTTGTCAGCCATTTTCACGGCTTCCTCGTAGTGGCCCATCTCCACGTTGGCGTCGGTCAGCAATCCGTATACGAAACCACTGTTGGGATTCAGCTGCTGGGCTTGCTGGGCCAGGCCGAGGCCTTGGGCAAAGTGATGCTGCGTGAGGCTGAGCGAGGCTTTGCAGCACAAAGCCTCAAAGTTGTCGGGCTCGGCTTTTAGCACCACATCCAGCAGCTGCACGGCGGCGCCGTCATAATACGGGTGGTCGCCGGTCACGCGGGCTTCCTGCATGTAGGCTTGCGCCAGCAACAAGCGGCTTTTCTGGTCGTCGGGATTGGTGCGCAGCTTGGCCAGCAAGCCCTGAATGGCAGCCTTGGTATTCAACCATTCTTTGCCCACCGAAAGGTCGGCGTGACGCTCTTTGAGTTCGGGCGTCCGGACCGCTGGTTTTTTGAAGATAAATATGGCCGCTGCCAAACAGCAGAACACCACAATTAAGCTGGGGTAAAGGTATTTTTTCAAAGCATCGGGAAGTAAATAGCCGTGGAAAACCAGCCGTTAAAACTACCAAAAAAGAGCCGCCGACAGCCCAACCTGGACCTACGACGGCTCTCGTTTGCTAGCTACGGAAGCTTATTGGCGCTGCAGGCGCACCGATTGCACCACCGTTTTGCCGTTGTAGAGCGTGGCGATGTACTGGCCGGGGGCCACGTCGCGGCCCGGCTGCCAGCTTACTTCGTTGGCCCCTTTGGCAAAAGCCTTATCCTTGGTGATGGTGGCCACCTTGCGGCCCGTCAGGTCGCTGACGACGATGCTCATGTTGGCTTTGGCAGGCAACTCAAAGCGCAACGTAGTGCGGTCGAGGAAAGGGTTCGGGTAGGCTTGCGCCACGGTCAGGTTGGGCGAGAAGCCGAGGCCGCTGCGTTGTGAGAGAGCGGTGCGCTGGGCGGTGGTACCGCTCCAAGGCGTCTGAGCGTAGGGGAAGGCGGCCCGGAACGTGGTGTCGTTGGCCGTGATGCCGGCGTTGAAACCAAGCACGTTGCCCAGTTGCGCCGTCACGGGGTTCGTGGCGGTAGCGGTGTAGTCGTCGTACCACAGGCCGATGGCAGCCAATACTACCCCACCCACAGCTTGCAGCTCGATGCGAACTACGTCGTCCTCCAAGCGGCGGCCGTTCGGGAAGCCGTCCATGTTCGGGATGTTCTGGATGGTAGTGGTGGTGTTATAGCGCGCATCGGTCAGGCCCAGCACGGCGGCGGCCAAGAGGCCTTCCGAGCTGAAGTCGGCCGAGTTGCGGGGCGTGGGGGGCACGGCCATGTTCAGGCGGAGTACGTCGCCACCGGGATTGGTGGCACTTCCGCCCACCAGCAGGAAGTTGTTGATGAATGGCTTGCCGGCGGCTAGGGGGTTGCCGTTTTTGCCGGTAGCCAGTTGGTAAGGGGCCAGGTTGGGCACGCCGGTGTGGAAGATGGGCAGGATGTCCACCGAGCGGGGCTTGTTGGCACGCAGCAGGTATGGGCCATACGCATTGGCGGCCAGCGCCGTGCCGTTGAGGGCCGCGTTACCGGCTAGGCCACTCAAGCCGTCGGCGCCGTTGCGGAAGTCGAAGCCAGCAGCAGGCAAACCGGGGCGGCCAGCCAGCGACTTGGTTTGAATGCGCAAAGGGCCAAGGCCGGGCACGGCCTCGCCGTAGTAGGTTTGGCCAGCGGGCTTGGGCGCCGCAGGGGCCACGGGAACGTTGTCGGCCATGTACAGGCCCAGTTCGGGGTTCGAGAGGTAGTCGTCGGTGTCGGCGTCTTCGGCGTAAGGCGTGCGGGCATTCCAGCCATCCTTTTCGCCAATTGGCTCAATTACTTCGTTGGTCAACGGCATGCCGATACGCGACACTTGCACAAAAGCACCGGTGTGGGTCTGGGTACCGTTCACGTTCAGGGTACGCAGGGTGGGGCGGCTGGCCGAAGCCCACACGCCAATGATGTAGTTGCTGTCCAAAATGTTGGTGGTAGCCGTCAGGGCCGGAGCGCTGGCTTTCTTCAGCACCGACACCGGAATTTGCATGGCAATGGCGTGGGTGTTTTTGCGGGCCAAGCCGTCGCGAGCAGCGCCGGGGGCACGAATGCCGCCCAGGTCAAAGATGCCGCCCAGGTCCGCGAAAAACGGGTCATCGGTCGGGCCGCAGAATATTTTGGTGCCATCAGACAGCTCCTCGATGGCACTCGTCATCAGCGCGTTGTAGCTGGTGCTCAAGCCAGCCGCACTTGTGATGGAGCGCGGACCGACATTAGGCGGGGGCACCGCGCCATCGGTCACGATGGTGGTGAAGGCGCCACCGCCTACGCTCTTCTGGCAGGTATACGTGGTTTTGAGGTTTTCCTGCCCCAGGCGGATGTTGAAAAACGTGGTGGGGTCCTCGTTGGTCCGGTCGAACACGAAGCGGTAGGTGATGTCGTCGCCCGTAGTAGTTGGGTCGTTTTTCACGTGGATTTCGTAGCGCACGTTCTCACCAAACGTATTGTAGTTGGGGCCGCCCTGGGGCAGTTCCAACGGAATGTAGTTGGCGATAATGGTGACGCTGGCGTTGCCGTTGTTAGCCGCCGATTCCGGGCTGCGGAACGCATACAAGTCGGTGTTATCGGCCAAGGGGTCATCGGCGATAAGCGGGGCTTCGCGGTGGCTCGAAGCCTCCAAGGCATTGTGCTGACCACTCCAGGCCAATATCCCTCCCACGGAAGTTGCGAGCAGAGCAACGTGGAAAAGGGGACGAGTAAGCAAGTTTTTCATAAACTGAAAAGGGCTTGAGATGAAAGGAAATAGGAAACGAAGAAAACCGGTCATCCTGGGCATAACTCGCCGAAATCAGGTCGCTGTATCCAGCATATCCCGGTATTCTATATCCTACGAGAGCCGTTGCCCATCCGGTTTTAAACGCTTGAATATTCTTTTAATAAGATTATGGCATGGGCGTAGCCCGACAATGACGCGTGTGCGTTGTTTCAATGCCGGGGTGGTTTACCCGCTACTTTTGCAGCGCGAGGCCGGCCGTTTTTCTTATCATTCCCTGAGCTGTTTTTCGAGCAGCACCGACTATACCCTATGGCTACTGTAGCTATCAATCTTGCCACTGGCACCTTTCAGCAGGAAGAAATCATCGTTGGCATTGACCTGGGCACCACCAACAGCTTGGTGGCCTACGTGCACCCCGACAGCCGCCAGCCCGTGGCCATCAACGACCAGGGGCGCGGCAGCATCGTGCCCTCGGTGGTGCACTTCCCGGCCGACGGCGCCGAACCCGTGGTGGGCACCGAAGCCCGCGAATTCCTGCTCACCGACCCGCAGCGCACCATTTATTCGGTGAAGCGCCTGCTGGGCAAAAGCTACCGCGACCTAGGCAACCACGCCGACCAGCTCGGCTACAAAGTCATCGACGACAACTCCGAAAGCCTGGTCAAAATCCGGGTTGAGGACCGGTTCTACTCTCCCATCGAGCTGTCGGCGGATATTCTGAAGGAGCTGCGTGCCCGTGCCGAGCACGCCCTCAAAACCCCCGTGAACCGCGCCGTTATCACCGTGCCGGCTTACTTCAACGATTCCCAGCGCCAAGCCACCCGCGACGCCGGCCGCCTCGCCGGCCTCGAAGTGCTGCGGATTGTGAACGAGCCCACGGCCGCCGCGCTGGCCTACGGCATCGGCCTGGACCCCAGCGACGAGAAAACCGTGGCCGTGTACGACCTCGGCGGCGGCACGTTCGACATCAGCATTCTGCGTATTCAGCAGGGCATTTTTGAGGTCCTGAGCACCAACGGCGATACCTACCTCGGCGGCGACGACTTTGACCGCGTGGTGGCTGAGTACTGGACCAGCGCGTTCCAGCTGCCCGCCGCTTTTCGCTCCAACCCGCATCTGCAGCAGCAGTTGCGCCTGGCCGCCGAAATGGCCAAGAAATACCTCAGCCAGCACGACGATTTCACTACCCACCTCACCGACGAGGCCGGCCAGAACATCGCCGTCATGCTCACCCGCGCGCAGTTCAACGACCTGATTCGCCCGTTGGTGGACCGCACCATTGCCGCCTGTCGGCAGGCGCTGCAGGATTCAACGCTTGCGGCCACCGACCTCGACGCCGTGCTGCTGGTAGGCGGCTCGACGCGCGTGCCGCTGGTGTACGACGCGGTTTCGGCGTTTTTCGGCCAGCCGGCCAACAATTCCCTCAACCCCGACGAAGTGGTGGCCTTGGGCGCCGCTATTCAGGCCGACATTCTGGCGGGCAACCGGCGCGATGTGCTGCTGCTCGACGTGACGCCCCTCACGCTGGGCATCGAAACCCTGGGCGGCTTGCTGGACCCCATCATCCCGCGCAATTCCAAGATTCCGACCAAAGCTGGCCGCCAGTACACCACCAGCATCGACGGCCAGGTAAACCTGAAAATTGCCGTGTACCAAGGCGAGCGCGACTTGGTAAGCCAGAACCGCAAGCTGGGCGAATTCGTGCTGACGGGCATTCCGGCCATGCCCGCCGGCCTGCCCAAGGTCGACGTCAACTTTCTGCTGAATGCTGACGGCATTTTGCAGGTGGAGGCCATTGAACTGCGTTCCAACACCCGGCAGCAAGTCGAAATCAAGCCGCAGTACGGCCTGACCGACGAACAGGTGGAGCAAATGCTCATGGATTCGCTGGTGAATGCCAAGGAAGACGTGGCCGCCCGCTTGCTCATCGAAGCCCGCACGGCAGCCGAACAGCTACTTTATCAGGTTGGTAATTTCACGAAGAAGAACCGCCAGCACCTGACCGAGGAAGAGCTGACCGCCACCGAGGCGCAGGTTGGAAAAGTACGCAGCGCCCTCGCTGGCCCTGAGCGTGACCCCATTCTCAAAGCCATGGATGAACTGGACGAGCTGACCCGGCCTTATGCCGAGCGGGTGATGAACATCTCCATTCAGCAAGCCATGGCGGGTAAAAAAATCGGCTAACTTCAATGCGCGCTTAGGTAATTACCCCCGCGGGCCGAGCGTTGCTCCGCCTCAGCGGCGCTGTCCGCTCGTTTTGGCAGGAGTAGGCGGCGGCCGCAACACCGGGCGCAACCCAAACCCTAAAACGGCCCGGGCTGCCGTATCCCGAAAAACCACTTCCAAAACGGCTGGTGGTGGTTTGGCTGCTGAGTCGCTGGCGAACGCAAAAGCATAAAACAGCCTCGATGAACCGCCGTCACCGAGGCGGACGCCCAGTTTGTAGAGCTCTATTCCCTGCCCGCGCCGCTGCCCGCTCTTCCACAAGGGGCGGGCAGCGGCCATAAAGCGCTGCAGGGTGATGCCCCGGCGCACTTCGGGCGCCAGCCGACTGTAGGCCGTTGCGTAATCGGCGCGGAGCACCGCGCGCAAAAACTGATATGCAGCTTGGCCCTGACTGAGGCGCGCAGCCGAACGAGATTGGGCGAGCAAGGGCTTCCCTCCTATTCCCGTAGCAACTACAGCCAAGTGCAGCGCAAAAGCCAGCGCCAGCCGACGAGTAAAGGGTAGCTGCATGAACAAAAATAAGCGGAGGCAACTGCCCCGGCTGCCTGCCAGCCCAGTCACCCCGCTCCAATCTGTTCCGGACAGTGGATTTATTCAATTATTACGCGGCGCGTGACGTTCAGCCCCGGCCCCCTCAGGCGCACCACATACACGCCTGTGGCCAGGTTTTGGGTGGCCACTTCCGCTTGATTGGCCCGACCTGCGCCCAACGGCAACGGTTGGGAACGGACGCGCTGCCCCAGGGCATTATAGAGGTCGAGCGTGGCGGTGCACGTGGCCCCCACTCCGCTCAGCTGCACGCGCAACGGACTGCCACTGGCAACGGGATTGGGGGCAATGCCCACGGTGTAGCCCGCCGTTTGCTCGCGGTTGGGCAACACCTGGGTGAGCGTCACGGCCAGTGCCGCAAGGTTGTTGCTCTCGTCCAATTCACTCACCGCATTCAGCGGGTCGGCCACAAACAGCACGTAGTACGTGCCTCCGGGCATAGTACTCGGCACGGCGGCGGTCATGCGGCGCGTGGCGCTCAGGTTAGCGGCCATGAAGCTGCCGGAACTGGTGCCCAGCAAGTGGTCGCCCGCATCCAGGGTTTGATTGGTGGAGAGGTAGTAGCCCAGCACCGAACTGGCGGCTGGGCCGGCGCCTTCGTTGGCAATTACCCCGCTCAGGGATAAGCTACTGCCCGCGGCCACGGTCGAGGGCGAAGCGCCAATCTGCGTGAGCAGCAAGTCGGATTGCGGAGCCGTGCGGCAGGTCACCGTGGCATCGAAGCCGGAGCCATTCACGTTGGCGTCGCTGGTGAACTGTACCGTGAGGGCGCCATTGATGTTGGTGGCTACCAAGGGAGGGGGCATTTGGTAGCCGGTATAAATGCCTAACAACGGCGCGTTGGCGTTCAGCCCATCGTAAACCCGCACGAAATCAAATCCCGATTCCATCGAAAACGTGTTGAATACCAACTCAACCACGGTGCCCGGGGTGGCGGGCAAAATGGTCAGCGAGCCGTTGGAGTAATCGACGTAGTTGTTGTAGCCGCCGTTGTCGTAAATCGTGGTTGCACACGTGGTCACGGTGGCACCGCCCATCGCCGGCACGATGCTGCCGGCAAAAGGCCCGAGTACGGTGATGGGCAGCAATCCAACGTTGTTGGCTTCGTTGGTTTCAGCCACAACGCCCTGGGGGTCGGCCACATACAGCAGGTAGTAATTGCCGGCTGGGGTGCCAGTGGGAATCATTAAATTGGAAGTGCGCACCGAACTGATGCCTGCTTGCAGCAAACCGCCAGCCGTGGTGTTCAGCAACACGTCGCTGGCATCTAAGACTTGGTTGGTCGAGAGGTAAAAGCCTACCGTGCTACTCGCAGCCACGGCATTCCCGGCGTTTTGAATGTAGCAACTGGCTGCAATAGCAAATCCCGGCGTTACGCTGCTCCCCGAATGGTTGGGCTGCTGAATCGCCAAATCGATGCCTGGGGCCTCCACCAGCAGCGCCACGGCAGCCACGTTGTTGGTTTCGTTTGTCTCTGTCACCGCATTCAGCGGGTCGGCCACAAACAGCACGTAGTAGGTGCCCGGCGTTACGCTGGCCGGAATTACTGGATTGCTGTTTCGGTAGTCGCTTTGGCCAGCCGCTAAAGGACCGCCAACATTGGTTGCAAGCAATACATCGCTGGCATCCAGCACTTGGTTAGTGGATAAATAGTAGCCAATTGTACTATTGGCTACCACCGAATTGCCCGAGTTCTGAATGGAGCAGTTGGTACTAATGGCATTGCCCGGCGCAGTTGCCAATGGGTTCACGTAGGGCTGGGCAATCGATAGTTCGACCTCCCGTGCCACCACTAGCAACGGCTGCGCGGTCACGTTGTTGGTTTCATTGGTTTCGGCCACGGCATTCTGCGGGTCGAGCACAAACAGCACCTGATAAGAACCCGGCACTGTCCCAACGGGCACAATCGGGGCGTTGTAGCGCGAGTAGTATTGGCTGGCAGGCAGCACACCGCCCGGGCTGGTAAGCATCAACACGTCGCCGGCATCCAACACTTGATTGGTCGACAAATAGTAGCTCACCGTGCTGCTGGGCGAAGGTGTATTGCCCCGGTTTTCGACGTAGCAACTGGTGTTGATGGCATTGCCGGGCGCCGTGGTATACGGCGAAACGTAGGCCTGCGAGAACGAGAGGTCTATGCTGGGCGCGACAACCTGTAGCATGACACTGGCCAAGTTGTTCCCTTCATTGGTTTCGACGAGTTGATTGAGGTAGTCGGCCACAAATAACACGTAGTAGGTCCCCACTGCCGTGCTTGCCGGCACCGTCAGGTCAACGTAAGGCGACAAATAGCTGCCGCCCACCAACGGGCTTCGGCTATTGCCCAGCAGCACATCGCTGGCATCCAAAACCGAATTTGTCGATAGGTAATAGCCCACCGTGGCCGGATTGGCCATTGCATTTCCTTGGTTATAGAGGTAGCACGAGGCCGAAGTAGTGCCGCCCGTGGCCACCGAAGTGGGGTTGAGATACGCACTCTGTACCACCAAATCAATGGTAGGCGGCACCACCGTAAGCGGCAGGCTGCGCACGTTGTTGGTTTCGTTGGCTTCTACCACCGTGTTCTGCGGGTCGGCCACAAACAGCACGTAGTAGGTGCCCGGCGCCGTGCCCGCGGGCACCACCGGATACGCCGAATTGTAGCTGTATTGGTAAGGCGCCAGCATGCCGCTGATGCGGTTGCTCAGCAGCACATCGTTGGCATCGAAGGTTTGATTGGTCGAAAAATAAAAGCCCATGGAGCTGCTATTGGTCGCCGTGTTGCCCTCGTTCATCAGCGTGGCGCTGACTTCAATTTGCTGGCCCGCCACCACCGTGCTGGGCGACAGCTGCTCGTACTGAATGACCAGGTCAATGCCGGGCGGCGCCACCGTGATGCTCACCGCCGACACGTTGTTTGCTTCGTTGGTCTCGCCGACCTGGTTCTGAAAATCAACGACGAACAAAATGTAGTACGTCCCCGGCACCACCCCAGTGGGCACCGCCGCCGTGCCGTAGCGCTGCTCCGAATAAGGCGGCGACAGCTGGCCGCCGTATTGCGAAGTCAGGAGTTGGTCAGTGGCATCCAATGTGGCATCCCGCGAGAAGTAAAAGCCCACGCTGCTGCTACTGGCCACGGAATTGCCCTGGTTGGTGATATAGCAGCCCAAATTGAGCGGATTCCCCGCCGCCGTACTGAGCGGCGACACCGATGCTTGCTGCGTAATCAGATCGATGCTGGGCGGTGTTACCGTGAGGTTGACCGCCGTCACGTTGTTGGTCTCGTTGCTTTCGCTGATTTGGCTCAGCGGGTCGGCCGCGAACAGCACGTAATAGTTGCCCGGGGCCGTGCCCGTAGGCACCGTAAAATTGTCGTAGCGCGAAGAGTACTGGCCCACCGGCAGCGGATACCCCTGAACACTGCTCAATAGCTGGTCTGCGGCATCCAGCACCGGGTTGCTCGAGAGGTAATATCCAATGGGGCTGCTACTAGCCTGCGACCCCGACAGGTTGTAAATCGAGCAGCTTGCCGTAAGCAAGCCGCCGGCTACCACACTCATCGGCGAAACCGAAGCCCCTTGTACCGTAAGGTCCGGCTGCGCCTGGGGCGGGATGGTTCTCACGCACTCGATGGTAGCGGCAAAGCCACTCAGCTCAACCGACCCGTCCGACGTCAAGCGCACCGTCAGCGCCCCCGAGGCGGAAGTGCCATACACGGTGCCGGGTTGGTTGGTGGAGTTGTACGTGCCAATCAGGGGCGCATTTGTGCTGGTCCCGTCGTAGATGTACACGTAGTCATAACCGCTCTCCAGGGAGATTGACGTAAACTGCAGCTTAACCTTATTGCCTGCAATGGCGGGCATAATCGTCGTCGAACCATTGGCATAAGGAGAATAAGATGCGCTGGCCCCGCCGTTGTCATACAACATGCCCGAGCAAGCGGTTACCACATTGGTGCCCGTAGCGGGCAACTGGTAAGCCTGAGCACGCAGGGAACCTGGTACGGCAATTCCCACAATAAATAGTAGACTCAGAACCCCAATAAGCAGCCGCAAACCGGCAGGGTAGATGTGCTTCATACCGAAGTAAAGAAAAGAACAGACAGCAGAATATTCAGATGAAAGGAGCACCCAGAGAAACGGTTACCGTGGGAAATGCTTCCCCAAAACCTCCTTCGTGGATTACTCCTCAGTTGCCGGAACCAGCACGAAAACGTCCTCACCTGGCCGCTTCATCAGGTAACGCTCCCGGGCAAATTTTTCCAGCAGCGCCGGCGAGCTCATCAATTCAGCCCGTTCCCGCTTCACTACCTCGATATTGTCGAGGTAATACTGCTTCTCGTTGCGCAGCTCCTTCCACTTTTGATAAATGTCGAACTGCTTGCCCAAATCGTTGGCATCAAATACCAGCATCCAAACCAGAAACCCTACTCCAGTAAGGAAATAAAAGCTGCGGACGACGCGCAGAATTGGGCTAATAAAAGGAGGTAATTGCATCAAAGTAAAAGTAATACAAACGGCCGATTCAGCTCTCGCTAAATCGGCCGTTTGGCAGTTACACAACCAGGAAATTACATTTTGCGACCGGGGAAGTAAGCAACCTCGCCCAATTCCTCCTCAATGCGAAGCAGCTGGTTGTACTTCGCCATCCGGTCCGAGCGCGAAGCCGAACCTGTCTTAATCTGGCCGGTGTTCAGGGCCACGGCCAAGTCGGCGATGGTGCTGTCTTCGGTCTCACCCGAGCGGTGGCTCATGATGCTCTTGTAGCCGTTACGGCGGCCCAGGTTCACGGCCGCAATGGTCTCGGTCAGGGTACCAATCTGGTTTACCTTGATGAGAATGGCATTGGCAATGTTCTCGTCGATGCCGCGCTGCAGGCGGTCCACATTGGTCACGAACAAGTCATCACCCACCAGTTGGATTTTGTTGCCCAAGCTCTCGGTGTGCAGTTTCCAGCCGGCCCAGTCGTCCTCGTCCATGCCATCCTCGATGCTGATGATGGGGTACTTGCTTACCCAGTCAGCCCAATAGTCGGCCATCTGCGAAGACGTCAGCTTATCGCCGGTGCTCTTTTTGAAGTGGTACACGCCATCCGAATAAAACTCCGAAACAGCCGCGTCCATGGCAATCATCACGTCCTCGCCGGGGCGGTAGCCCGCTACTTCAATGGCCTGCAATACCACCTTGATTGCTTCCTCGTTCGATTTGATGTTCGGTGCAAAGCCGCCTTCATCGCCCACGTTGGTGCTTAGGCCCTGCTTCTTCAACACGCCTTTCAGCGTATGAAAAATCTCCGAGCCCCAGCGCATGGCTTCCGAGAAAGACGACGCACCCACAGGCATAATCATGAATTCCTGGAAGTCAATCGAGTTGTCGGCATGCGAGCCGCCGTTGAGGATGTTCATCATAGGCACCGGCATGGTGGAGGCACCAACGCCGCCCACGTAGCGGTACAGCGGCATGTTGGCATCTAGTGCCGCCGCGCGGGCCGCCGCAAGGCTCACGCCCAAAATGGCGTTGGCACCCAAGTTAGCCTTGTTGGGCGTACCGTCCATCTCCAGCATAATCTTGTCGAGCAGCGCCTGCTCGTACACCGAGAAGCCTACCAATTCTTCCGCAATGCGGGAATTGACGTTATCTACGGCCTTCAGTACCCCCTTGCCCATGTACTGGGTGTTGTCTTCGTCGCGCATTTCCACGGCCTCGTGCTTGCCCGTGCTGGCGCCGGAAGGCACCGCCGCGCGGCCCATAACGCCCGAATCAAGCGTTACATCAACTTCTACCGTGGGATTGCCGCGGGAATCAAAAATTTGGCGGGCGTGAATTTGCGAAATGAAGCTCATAGGGTCTCGGTTTTAAATCAGTTTACGTTGCCACAAACCTACGGGAATCAGCCGGCATAAGCACGTTTTGCTTGCAAATCGTCCATACGAACGCATGACCTAGCCCCAATCGTTTGCAGCGCGAGGCTTTGCGTTACTAGGGTGTAAACACAAACAAAAAAGGGACGCACCTCACGGCGCGTCCCTTTCGATTCTAACAGTTAGTGCGAATTAAGCCTTAGCCTCGTCAGCCTTAGCTTCATCGCGGCTTTCGCCTTCTTTAACAGTCTCAGTAGCGGTATCAGCCGTAGCCGACGTCTCAACTACAGCAGCAGGAGCAACTGCTTCGCCTTGTACTTCGGTAGCCGAAGTAGCAGCGTCGCCAGCAGCTTTCTTACCACCACGGCTGCGCGAACGACGGGTCGTAGCAGTAGCCTTCTCAGCAGCAGCCGACTTAGCTTCGAGCAGGGTCTCGTTGAAGTCAACCAGCTCGATGATGCACATCTCCGCGTTGTCGCCCAGACGGGTGTCGCTCAGCTTCAGGATGCGAGTGTAGCCACCGGGACGGGTAGCAATTTTGCTCGAAATGTTACCGAACAACTCCTTGATGGATTCTTTGTCCTGCAATGCGGCGAACACCATCCGACGCGAGTGCGTGGTGTCTTCCTTCGACTTAGTCAGCATCGGCTCCACGTACTTGCGCAGGGCTTTGGCCTTAGCCACAGTCGTCGTGATGCGCTTGTGGAGGATGAGCGACGAAGCCATGTTCGACAGCATCGCGTGACGGTGGGCGGTAGTCCGGCCCAGGTGGTTGATTTTTTTTCCGTGTCTCATTGGACGTTTGAAAAGATGTGCGCTTGCGGGCGGCGACCACGGCGGGCCTTGAAGGCCTCATTAGAACCGCTGCCCCAAGGGCGCACTAGTAAAAAAGAAAATGATATAAAAAGCGAATGGCTGAACCGTTGGCCGCCGACTGCAACACAGTCAACTTTCCAACGGTTCAGCCATTACGACTAGTCTTCTTCGAGGCGATACTTGCCCAGGTCCATGCCGAACTCCAGGCCACGCTCTTCAACGAGGTTCTCCAATTCGGTCAAGCTCTTCTTACCGAAGTTGCGGAACTTCATCATGTCAGCAATTTCGAGCTGCACCAATTCGCCCATCGTTTTGATATCGGCAGCCTTGAGGCAGTTCTTGGCACGTACGCTGAGCTCCATGTCCTCCAGCGGAGTCTTGAGCATCTTGCGCATTTGCATGGTTTCCTCATCAATCGGCTCGTCTTCGGTAACGCGAGGACCTTCGAGAGTCATCGTATTATCCGAGAATAGCATGAAGTGCTGAATGAGGATATTGGCCGCACCTTTCAGTGCTTCCTCCGGGTGAATCGAACCGTCGGTCTGAATCTCAATGATGAGCTTCTCGTAGTCGGTCTTTTGCTCCACGCGGGTATTCTCAATGCTGTACTTCACGTTCTTGATGGGCGTGTAGATGGCATCGATAGCAATCTGACCGAAAACTTGGTCAGTTGGCTTGTTCTCGTCGGCGGGCACATAGCCACGGCCACGGGCAATCGTCAACTCAAACTCCAGCTCAGTGCTAGGGTCCAAGTGAGCAATTACGTGGTCGGGGTTCAGTACTTCGAAACCGCTGGCGAACTTGGCAATATCGGCACCCGAAAAGGTCTCCTGACCTTTCACGCGCACCGTAATTTTATCAGCAATGGCGTCGCTGGTCTTCTTGAACCGGACCATTTTCAGGTTCAGGATGATTTCGGACATGTCCTCAATCACACCTTCGATGGTCGAAAACTCGTGCAACACGCTGTTCGTGCGAACCGACGTGATGGCGAAACCCTCCAGCGACGACAACAGAATGCGACGCAGCGCATTGCCGATGGTGACGCCGTAGCCCTTCTCGAGCGGCTTAAATTCAAACGTCCCGGTGAAGTCGTCGGATTTCTCCATCACCACTTTCTCCGGCATCTGAAAAGCTAAGATTGACATATGTGGGGCGTAAAAAATGTAAAAAAAGTTGGTGAAGTATAAGCACAAGTGCGGCCCGACAAACTGCCGGGCCGCTACCAGTAGCGTTACTTACTTCGAATACAATTCGACGATGAGCTGCTCCGTGATTTTCTCCGGAATCAGCTCGCGGGCCGGGGCGTTGATGAACTTGCCAGCCATCTCCTTGCCGTCCCACTCCAACCAGGAAAACTGGCGCGAGTTGCGAACCGACAGGCTCGTGGTGATGGCTTCCAACGACTTCGACTTCTCGCGAACACCTACCACGTCGCCAGCCCGGAGGTGGTACGAAGGGATGTTTACAACTTCGCCGTTAACGGTGATGTGCTTGTGGCCCACCAGCTGGCGAGCAGCGCGACGCGTCGAGGCGATGCCCAAACGGTACACGGCGTTGTCCAGACGGGCTTCCAGCAGAGCGAGCAAGTTGTCGCCGGTGATACCGGGCATGGTAGCTGCTTTGTGGAACAGGTTTTCGAATTGCTTCTCCAACATGCCGTACATGTACTTAACCTTCTGCTTCTCCATAAGCTGGACAGCATACTCCGACTGCTTCTTGCGACGGCCGCGGCCATGCTGGCCCGGAGGATAGGCTTTCTTATTGAGCGCTTTGTCGGGGCCGAAAATCGGCTCGTTGAAGCGACGGGCAATTTTTGAGGTAGGGCCGGTATAACGTGCCATCTTAATCTAATACTAGAAGTGAAAAACTAAACGCGACGACGCTTGGGGGGGCGGCAGCCGTTGTGCGGCAGCGGCGTTACGTCGCGGATGGTGGTCACCTCAATACCCACGTTGCCGAGGGCGCGGATGGCCGACTCACGGCCCGAACCCGGACCTTTAACGAATACTTCGGCTTTGCGCATGCCCAGGTCGTGGGCTACTTTACCGCAGTCGCTCATCGCCATTTGGGCAGCGTAGGGCGTGTTTTTCTTCGAACCACGGAAGCCCATTTTGCCGGCCGAAGCCCACGAAATAACTTGACCGTTGTTATTGGTGATGGAGATGATGATGTTGTTGAACGAGGCACGGATGTGTACCTGGCCAACCTGCTCCACCACGACAACGCGCTTCTTGGCTTTGTCTTTTCTTTTTTGTGCCATTTGGTTATCGCAAAAAATGCGGGAGGTGTTGGCGCTGGCCGCGCAAGTGTATTACTCGCAGCCGCCAGCGCCGATTCCCGTGTGAGATTATTTGGTTGCCTTCTTCTTGCCGGCCACCGTCTTCCGCTTGCCCTTGCGGGTACGCGAGTTGTTCTTGGTGCGCTGACCACGAACTGGAAGGCCTTTGCGGTGACGCAAGCCACGGTAGCAACCAATGTCCATCAAACGCTTGATGTTGGTGGTTACTTCCGAGCGCAGAACGCCCTCGGTCTTGTGCTCAGCAGCAATGATGGCACGGATAGCGCCCGACTCCTCGTCGGTCCAGTCCTTTACCTTCTTGTTGATGTCAACCCCGGCTTTCACCAGAATTTTCTGAGAATTGCTCCGGCCAATGCCAAAGATATAAGTCAGGGCGATTTCGCCGCGCTTGTTGTCCGGGATATCAACCCCTGCGATACGAGCCATTTTGTGTGGTTATGTGTTTGCGGACAGAAACCCGGCAACTGCTTGGAAGGCGGGAAGAAGGATTAACCAACTCCTCAGTACCCAAGGTTCCGGGGTTCTAAAATAGGATTAACCCTGGCGTTGCTTAAAGCGGGGGTTTTTCTTGTTGATGACGTAGAGCTTGCCATTACGGCGGACCAATTTGCAGTCCACGCTACGCTTTTTCACCGAGGTTTTTACTTTCATGACCTGTGAAGGAAAACGGGTTTATTTATAACGATACTTGATGCGGCCCTTCGACAAGTCGTAGGGAGACATTTCCAGTTTCACCTTGTCGCCGGGCAGAATCTTAATGTAGTGCATCCGCATCTTGCCCGAGATGTGGGCAATCAACTGGTGGCCGTTTTCCAATTCCACGCGGAACATGGCGTTGGAAAGGGCTTCGAGGATGGTACCGTCCTGCTCAATCGAGGCTTGTTTTGCCATAAGGGCTACTGCTGCAATGCTTTTTCTATGTACTCAAAGGAGGTGAGAATCTCCGCCTTATCTTTTCTAACTACTACGGTGTGCTCGAAGTGAGCTGAAGGCTTACGGTCCTTAGTGCGGATAGTCCAGCCATCCGCTTCCTGTACCACGTCCTTCTTGCCCAGGTTCACCATTGGTTCAATGGCAATCACTAACCCGGTTTGCAAGAGCGGCCCGGAACCCCGTTTGCCGTAATTCGGCACCTCGGGCTTCTCGTGCAACTTAGCGCCAACTCCGTGGCCAACCAGCTCACGCACCACCCCGTAGCCCATCGGGGCCACATGGTTCTGGATTGCAAAGCTAATATCGCCCACGCGGTTACCACTCACAGCTTGTTCAATGCCTTTGTACAGCGCTGCTTTGGTTTCCCGCAGCAGAGCCAATACTTCCGGCTCTACCTCCCCGATTGAGTAGGTATAAGCACTGTCTGAATGAAAACCATTAAGAAAAACCCCACCATCCACCGTCAAGATATCGCCACTTTTGAGGGGCTCATCGGTAGCGAACCCGTGCACCACCACCGAATTCGGTGAAAGGCACAGGCTGAAGGGAAACTTATTATAACCTTTGAAAGAAGGTACCCCGCCGTGGTCCCGGATGAATTCTTCCGCACGCTTGTCAAGCTGTCGCGTCGTTACTCCTTCCTTCACCATGCCCGCGACTTCGCCATGGGCCTTAGCCAGCACCAAGGCGCTGGCCCGAATAAGGTCAATCTGTTCTTCGGTTTTATACTGAATGCTTCCGCTTGCCATGATTGGTTTACGAGGCCACCGAAATAGGCTGGGCTGTGCGACCGCGCAGCTTGCCTGATTTCATCATGCCATCGTAGTGTTGCATGAGTAAGTAGCTCTGCACTTGGTTTACCGTATCAAGCACCACACCCACCATAATGATGAGCGATGTACCGCCATAGAAAGCCGAGAAAGGACGCGTAACGCCAAGCAACAAAGCAATAGCAGGGAAAATTGCAATCAGTGCAAGAGCAACAGCACCGGGCAGCGTAACACGGGTCAGGATTTCATCGATGAATTCCGACGTATCCCGACCTGGCTTCACACCTGGCACAAAGCCCCCGCTACGCTTCAGGTCATCGGCAATCTGGTTAGGATTGACGCTGATGGCTGTATAGAAGTAAGTAAAGATGATGATGAGCAATGCAAAAGTCAGATTGTACTGCCACGACGTGTAATCCGAGAACTTCACACCGATGTAGCTTGCCATGTCGCTCTGGTTTTGCCATACCGAAGCCACAATGGCCGGCACGAACATCAACGACTGAGCGAAAATGATGGGCATTACTCCAGCCGCATTCACCTTGAGGGGAATAAACTGACGCTGGGCATCCAACTGCGTAGTACCGCCTACCTGCTTGGCATACTGCACCGCAATACGACGAACAGCCTGGGTTAGCACGATTACGGCCATCACGACAAGGAACAGAACCACCATTTCCAGAAGGAAGATGAGTGACTTGTTAACTCCTTTCGCAACTGCCTCACCGATAATAGCACCGGGCAGACGCGACACAATGCCAATCATGATGAGCATTGATATACCGTTGCCGATGCCTTTATCCGTGATTTTCTCACCCAGCCACATGCAGAACAATGTACCGGCTGTGATGATAATCATGGTCGACACGGTGAAGAACGTGCCCGGATTGATGATGGCATCCGCG
Organism: Hymenobacter jeongseonensis; assembly: GCF_015694725.1. Classification (GTDB taxonomy): domain Bacteria; phylum Bacteroidota; class Bacteroidia; order Cytophagales; family Hymenobacteraceae; genus Hymenobacter; species Hymenobacter jeongseonensis. The sequence goes on from NZ_JADQDQ010000007.1 coordinate 201,471, forward strand.
TTGATGGTAGCAATAAAGCCAACCGACTGAGCCAACACAATTGGGATTGTGAGAATGCGCGTGTACTGATTGATTTTCTTACGGCCCGACTCTCCCTCCTTCTGCAATTTCTGGAAGTAAGGAACAGCAATAGTGAGCAGTTGCAACACAATGCTGGCGGAGATGTACGGCATGATGCCCAACGCGAAAATGGACGCGTTGCTGAATGCACCTCCGAGGAGGGTATCCAGAATGCCAAACAAACCTTCGGCACCCGTCTTAAGGCGAGTCGGGTCTACACCCGGCAACACCACGTAAACGCCGAGGCGATAGATGGCAATGAAGAAAAGCGTATTGAGGATTCGCGTACGCAAATCCTCAATACGAAAGATGTTCTTTATCGACTCGATAAACTTATTCATTGCCGAAGGTAGGCTTTAGAGCGTTACGGCTTTGCCGCCGGCCTTCTCAATGGCTTCTACAGCCGACTTTGAGAATGCATGGGCGTGAACCTCCAAGGCAGTGGTTACTTCACCACGACCGAGGATTTTGATTTTGGCATTTTTCGAAACCAGACCGTTGGCGATGAAGTAAGCGGCATCCATGGTGGTGGCGCTGTTCTTCTCGAGCAGGGTAGCAAGCGCATCAAGGTTGATGGCTTTATACTCTACACGGTTGATGTTGGTGAAGCCAAACTTAGGCACACGGCGCTGGAGGGGCATCTGGCCACCTTCAAAGCCGGACTTGCGCTTGTAGCCCGAACGCGACTTGGCGCCTTTGTGACCACGGGTCGACGTGCCACCGCGCGTGGAGCCTTCGCCCCGGCCAATCCGCTTCTCGTTTTTAGTCGAGCCGTAGGCGGGCGATAAATTGCTGAGATTGAGCATGACGATAATAGTCTTACAGTTCGGTTACTTCTAGCAGGTGCTTCACGCTGTTCACCATGCCCATGATGGACGGGTTTACTTCGTGCTGCGCGGTGCTGTTCATTTTGTTCAGGCCGAGGGACTGAACGGTGCGCTTTTGACGCTCGGGGCGGTCAATGGCGCTGCGCACGAGCTTTACTTGAATTTGTGCCATGTCAATTAACCGTTAAAAACGCGGGCAAGAGAGATACCACGTGCCTGTGCGATTTGCAACGGGTCACGCATTTTGGCCAAGGCAGCAAAGGTAGCCTTTACCACGTTGTGGGGGTTCGACGAGCCTTTCGACTTCGCCAACACATCCTTGATACCAGCGCTCTCGAACACGGCGCGCATTGCACCGCCGGCGATTACACCCGTACCAGCCGCTGCGGGCTGGATGAGCACGAAACCACCTCCGTAGCGGCCTTCCATGAGGTGAGGAACGGTGTGCTTGTACATGGGTACTTTCACTACGTTCTTCTTAGCGTCGTCAATGCCTTTGGCAATGGCGTCAGTTACTTCGTTGGCTTTGCCGAGGCCGTAGCCTACATTGCCGTTGCCGTCGCCTACTACCACGATGGCAGAGAAGCTAAAGCGGCGACCGCCTTTCACCACCTTCGCTACGCGGTTGATGGCTACTACTTTTTCTTTGAAGTCGGAATCAGCCCCCATGCGGGAGTTGTCCTTGTTCCGGTCGCGGTCGTTGCTGCGCTGACGGTCTCCGCCAGGACGATTAGTGTCGCGTTCTTGCGCCATGATAGTTTAGAAATTGAGGCCGCCTTCGCGAGCACCTTCAGCCAATGATTTAACGCGACCGTGGTAGAGGTAACCTGAGCGGTCAAACACCACTTTGGTAATACCCTTCTCCAGAGCAACGGCGGCAACCTGCCGACCTACGGCGGCGGCCAAAGCCACGCCATTGCCGCCTTCGGCGGTTACTTTTTTCGACGTAGCAGCCGCCAGCGTGCGGCCGGTGGTGTCGTCGATAATCTGAGCGTAGATGCCCGTGTTGCTACGGAACACCGAGAGCCGCGGCCGCTCGGACGTGCCAGCCACCTTGGTACGGATGATGCGCTGAATCCGCTTGCGGCGTTGTGCCTTATCAAATGCCATGATACGAACTTATTTAGAGGCCGTTTTACCAGCTTTGCGACGGATGATTTCGCCCACGAAGCGTACACCTTTGCCTTTATAAGGCTCGACTTTACGCAACGAACGAATTTTAGCGGCTACCTGACCCAGGAGCTGATTGTCGATGCTGTTGAGCGTGACAATCGGGTTTTTGCCTTTTTCGGTAACGGCTGTAGCAGTTACCTCTTTCGGCAGAGCAATGAAGATGTTGTGCGAGAAGCCCAAAGCCAGCTCCAGCGTGGTGCCAGCCAAAGATGCTTTATAACCTACACCTACCAGCTCCAGCTTCTTCTCGAAACCGTTGCTTACACCTTGCACCATGTTGTTGATGAGCGAGCGGTACAGGCCGTGCATGGCCTTGTGGCGCTTCTGCTCCGTGGGACGGGTTACCGTGAGGGTACCGTCTTCGATGGCAACGTTGATGTCGCGGTCCACTTGCGTGGTTAGCGTGCCCTTTGGGCCTTTCACCGTTACCACGTTGTCTTTCTCAACCGAAATAGCGACCCCGGTAGGGACGGAAATCGGCAGTTTACCAATACGTGACATAATTGAGTTAGCTAAAGCGGTTCCGGATTAGTACACGTAGCACAGCACCTCGCCGCCCACGTTCTCGGTTTTGCACTCTTTCTCCGTCATCACACCCTTCGAGGTGGAGATGATGGCGACACCCAGGCCGCTGAGGACACGGGGCAGGTTGTCGGCGGCCACGTACTGACGCAAGCCGGGCGTCGAAACGCGCTGCAGCTTGGTGATGGCGGGGGCCTTCGTGGTCGGGTTGTACTTCAGAGCAATTTTGATGGTGCCCTGAACCGATGAATCATCAAAACGGTAGGACTGAATGTAGCCCTTGTGGTAAAGCACTTTCGTGATTTCCTTTTTGATGTTGCTGGCCGGGATTTCTACCACCCGGTGGTTCGCCTTGATGGCGTTGCGTACCCGGGTCAGGTAGTCGGCAATGGGGTCAGTGTTCATTATTTAGTAAATACGTCCGCTTTTTTCGGAGCGCAAAGATAAGAAAATTTCGCCGGGTGCCCAACGGGACCAACGAAATTTCGGTTAAGACTACTTGGCACGTCCGGCGACGGTCCGGCCAATGGTTTCTTTTGGCAACCTGCCAAATGGTTTTGAGGCAAGCCTCAGGGTTTTGGGAGTGCAAAGGTAGCAGGCTTACAGGGCTTTTGCAAGGGGAGCGTGGAAATTCCTTTTGCACAGACCAGTATACTTAGGCTTCAATTAATTGACTCCCCTACCCACCCGGCGCGCACCTGGATAAACTTGGAGTGGCAGAAGGCTCGGCAGATACTTGGTTATAAATTTCTCTTTGCCCTTTTTGACTCCATTGAATCAATGAATGCTTTTCGACCCGTATCAAAATCACTCAGATTTATCCTCACGTATTTTCCATTTGGCAGAATCCACAAGGTGTCGCTGACCACTCCAGGTCCTTGGCTTATGGACGCGGGTGTCTCAAAACTGATGCAGCCCTGTCGTAATGTAAGAGTATCACCCCTAGCTTTAAGCTTTAAGCTATGGTGACCCTGATAACTTTAAAGAAACAGTTGATTATTCACTTCTCGAATGCCTAACCAATTATTCATCCAACTAGGATTAAATCCTCCGAACCGATTCTTCTTAGGTGCAGGCGTTACCCTTTGCCATCCATCAATAATGTCTGCTTTATATATTCTCGATTCTTTTTTAACACAACTGAATAAGATACTACTTGTGCTGAGAAGCATGCATAACATAATGAGCTTCATATCAACAACATTACTTGATTTATATATAAAATTGGTTTCTCGAATAAAAAAGCAATCTGATGTATAAAAGAAAAATCCCCAAGCCAAAGCTAAAAGCTTCAACTTGGGGATTTAAACTTACATCGAAACCGGATACTACCAGCTCGACTTGGTCACACCGGGAATTTTGCCGGCGAGAGCCATTTCGCGGAAACGCACGCGGCTGATGCCAAACTTGCGCATGTAGCCGCGGGGGCGGCCGTCAATCATGTCGCGGTTGTGCAGGCGCACGGGCGAAGCGTTTTTGGGCAACTTGTCGAGACCTTCGTAGTCGCCGGCAGCTTTCAGAGCCTTGCGCTTTTCAGCGTAGCGGGCCACGGTGGCAATGCGCTTGCGCTCCCGTGCTTTGATGGATTCTTTAGCCATGAGTTCGGGAGATTAAGCTTCTTTTTTAGCGTTGGCGAAAGGCATACCGAACGCTTTGAGCAGCTCGTAGCTCTGCTCGTCGTTCTCGGCGGTGGTCACGAACGTAATGTCCATGCCCGAGATGCCTTTGATTTTGTCAATCGAGATTTCGGGGAAGATGATTTGCTCCTTCACGCCGAGCGTGTAGTTGCCACGACCATCGAACCCTTTATCGTTGATGCCTTTGAAGTCACGTACGCGGGGCAGGGCTACCGTCAGGAGACGGTCCATGAACTCGTACATTTTTTCGCCGCGCAAGGTCACTTTTGCACCGATAGGCATACCTTCACGGAGCTTAAAGTTCGACACTGAACGCTTGGCGATGGTCGCAATGGCTTTCTGACCGGTGATGGTCGTCAGCTCTTCCACGCCGTTATCCACCAATTTCTTGTCGGCAACCGCCGCGCCAATGCCGCGGTTGATGCAGATTTTGGTGACACGGGGTACCTGCATGATGCTCTTGAACTGGAATTTCTCCTGGAGCGCGGGTACGATGTCTTTGTTGTAAATGTCTTTGAGACGGGCCATGATGCAGGGGGCAGTTACGCCGTTTTCTTGGCAGTGGCACGCTTGGCCTTAGCAGGAGCAGCCGGAGCTGCGGCCGCTGCAGCGCCTTTGCGCACACGCTCACCAGTGGTGGGGTTGATAGCCTGCACGTTGCTCACGTGCATGGGCGCCTCCATCTTGGTGATGCCGCCCTGGGGCGATTTGGCGCTCGGCTTGTTGTGTTTCGTCACCAGGTTCAAACCTTCAACGGTTACACGCTGGGTCACCCGGTTTACCGACTTGATAACGCCGGTTTTGCCACGCTCGTCGCCTGCAATCACCTTCACGGTATCGCCCGACTTTACGTGCAGTTGCACGGGGTCTGCTTTCTTGATAGCCATGGCTTAGAGTACTTCGGGGGCTAGGGATACGATTTTCATGAACTGACGCTCACGCAGCTCGCGGGCCACTGGGCCGAAGATGCGCGTGCCGCGGGGCTCGTCGTTGTTGTTGAGCAACACAGCAGCGTTGTCGTCGAAACGGATGTACGAACCGTCTTTGCGGCGTACTTCCTTCTTCACACGCACTACTACGGCCTTGCTCACGGTGCCTTTCTTGGCGTTGCCCGAAGGGATAGCTGACTTGATGGCCACCACAATCTTGTCGCCAACGCTGGCGTATTTCTTGCCCGTGCCACCCAAAACGCGGATGCAGAGGACTTCCTTAGCGCCGCTGTTGTCGGCCACCGTCAGGCGGGATTCTTGCTGTATCATCGAATTAGATTATTTAGCGCGTTCAATAATTTCCACCAGGCGCCACCGCTTGGTTTTGCTCAGCGGGCGGGTGCTCATGATGAGAACCGTGTCGCCTTCGCCGCACTCGTTGTTCTCGTCGTGGGCGTGAAATTTCGTGGTTTTGGTCACGAACTTGCCGTACATGGGGTGCTTTTGTTTCTGCACCACAGCCACGGTGATGGACTTGTCCATCTTGCTGCTTGTCACCTTACCGGTGATTTCCTTGCGCATGTTGCGCGAGGCTTCAGCAGCAGCGGTTTGGTCTTGGGTTGTTTCGTCGGTTGCCATCGGAATTAAGCGGGGTTAGAGGCCTGCTCGTTGTTCCGACGAGTCTGCTCGGTGAGCAAGCGGGCGACGTTTTTACGGTTGGCCTTGAGGCGGGCGGGGTTTTCCAAGGGCGAAATCGCATGAGCGAAACGCAACTGCTGGCCCGTAGCCTGCTCGGTTTTGATTTGCTCTTTCAGCGCTTCGGCGGAAAGGCCTTTGTGGTCGGTCTTGTTCTTCATGACTTAGGCGGCGTCCGTGTAGTCGCGGCGAACCACGAATGAAGTACGAACCGGCAGCTTCTGAGCCGCGAGACGCAGCGACTCTTTGGCTACTTCCAGCGATACGCCGTCCGACTCGAACATGATTTGACCCGGCTTCACGCAGGCTACCCAATACTCGGGCGAACCTTTACCCTTACCCATCCGCACTTCAGCAGGCTTCTTGGTAATGGGTTTGTCGGGGAAAATGCGAATCCATACTTGCCCTTCGCGTTTCATGGCGCGGGTCATGGCGATACGGGCAGCCTCAATTTGGCGAGCCGTAATCCAAGACACTTCCAGCGACTTGATAGCGAACGAACCGAAGTCTATGGAGCTGCCGCGGTAGGCGAGGCCTGTTACGCGACCCTTTTGCATCTTGCGATACTTGGTCCTTTTCGGTTGTAACATTTGATTTTAATAAAAGAGAGTGTTCTGTAAGAGAGAGGGTCGAACAGCCGAACATTTCGCTTCGTTCACCAAAGCGGCAAACGAAGCGAAATGCCTTGACTTTGTTCTAGCGACGTGGGCCGCGAGCGGCACCACCGGCAGCTCCACCACCTTGGGCGGGGCCGTTGCGGCGGGGACCAGCGTTGTCGCCGCGGGGAGCACCGCCGCCGGCGTTGCCACCACGGTCGTTGCCACCACGGCCACCAGCACCACCATCACGACGCGGGCCGCGGTCGCCTTCACGACGCTCGCCACGAGGGCCACGGTCGTCACGACGTCCACCGGCATCGCCACCGGGGTTGGTGAGCTGCTGGTTAGGCGAGAGGTCGGGCTTGCCGAACACCTCACCGCGCATTACCCACACTTTAATGCCGATTTTGCCATAAACGGTCTGAGCTTCCGACAAAGCGTAGTCGATATCGGCGCGCAGCGTGTGCAGCGGCGTACGACCTTCTTTGTACTGCTCCGAGCGGGCAATTTCAGCACCGCCGAGACGGCCACCGCACTGAATCTTGATGCCTTCGGCACCAACACGCATAGCAGCCTGAATCGACATTTTCATGGCGCGACGGAAGGAGATACGAGCGGCCAGCTGCTGGGCGATACTCTCGCCAACCAGCTTGGCATCCAACTCCGGACGCTTAATTTCGAAGATGTTGATTTGAACGTCTTTGCTGGTGATTTGCTTCAGCTCGTCCTTAATCTTGTCAACTTCCTGGCCGCCTTTGCCGATTACCACACCCGGACGCGCCGTGTTGATGGTGATGGTGATGCGCTTCAGGGTGCGCTCAATCACAATGCGGCTGATGCCACCTTTCTGAATGCGCGCGTTGATGTACTTGCGGATTTTCTCGTCCTCCACCAGTTTCTCGGCGAAGTCCTTGCCGCCGTACCAGTTGGAGTCCCAGCCTTTGATAACTCCCAAGCGGAAGCCAACCGGATTTACTTTCTGTCCCATATTAAATTAGGATTTGGCGTCGGCCTTAGGTTTTTCGGTAGTACCAACTTGCTTGGCGTGCTCGGTGGTTTTCTTGCCGAGCTTCTCCACTTTCGTGTCGATTTTCAGCGTCACGTGGTTGCTGCGCTTGCGGATGCGGTGACCACGACCCTGAGGGGCGGGGCGCAGGCGCTTGAGCTGGCGTCCTTCGTCCACGAAGATTTCGCTGATGTAGAGGTTTGCGTCCTCAATCCGCTCTTCTTCGTTGTGCTGCTGCCAGTTGGCCAAGGCCGAAAGGAGCAGTTTCTCAATCTTCTCGGCGCCGATGTTGGCTTCGAAGCGCAACAGGCCGAGGGCCTGGGTCACTTTCTTGCCGCGCACGAGGTCGGCCACCAGTCGCATCTTACGAGGCGAGGTCGGCACATTGCGGAGTTTTGCTACTGCTTCCATCTTAGCGCTTGCCTTTATCTTTTTTGGCGACATGACCACGGAAGTTACGCGTCGGGGCGAATTCGCCCAACTTGTGCCCTACCATGTTCTCGGTCACATACACCGGGATGAACTTATTGCCGTTGTGAACAGCGAACGTGTGGCCAACGAAATCCGGGGAAATCATCGAGCGGCGCGACCAAGTCTTTACCACCGATTTCTTACCAGCCGTTTCGAGTGCCGTGACTTTCTTTTCCAGCCGGAAGTCAATGTACGGCCCTTTTTTGAGTGAACGTGCCATATATTACTTCTTGCCTTTGCGGCTCACAATCAGGTTCTCCGAATACTTGTTCTTGTTACGGGTCTTTTGGCCCTTAGCCAAAATGCCGTTGCGGCTCCGTGGGTGACCACCCGACGATTTGCCTTCGCCACCACCCATTGGGTGGTCGACAGGGTTCATGGCTACACCACGAACGCGAGGACGACGACCAGCCCACCGGTTACGGCCAGCCTTACCCATCCGGGTGTTCATGTGGTCACCATTCGAAACCGTTCCAACCGTAGCCATGCAAGTCACGAGGACCATACGCATTTCGCCGGAAGGCAATTTCAACGTGGCGTACTTCTCTTCGCGGGCTACGATTTGGGCGTAGGTGCCGGCCGAGCGAGCCATGGCCGCGCCCTGACCGGGCTGCAGCTCAATGTTGTGGAGGATGGTACCGAGGGGAATCTCGCGGAGCGGCAAGGTATTGCCTACTTCGGGAGCTACGCCCGTGCCCGATACTACCGTCGTACCTACCTGCATGCCGGCGGGCGCGATGATATAGCGCTTCTCGCCGTCAGCGTAGCTGAGCAGGGCGATGCGGGCGGTACGGTTGGGGTCGTACTCGATGGTCTTCACGGTAGCCGGAACACCGGCTTTATCGCGCTTGAAGTCCACGATACGATACTGGGTTTTATGACCACCGCCGATGTAGCGGTTGGACATTTTACCGGAAGAGTTCCGGCCACCCGATTTGGGGAGGGAAGTCATCAAGGACTTCTCCGGGGTCGACGAGGTAATCTCGTCGAACGCCGGCGCAACGCGGAAACGTTGCCCTGGGCTGGTTGGTCTGAGTTTTTTAAGTGCCATTACTAGCTAGTTGTGCTTTTGCGGCGGAAGAATTAAGGCGAAGCCTAGAGGTTGCTATAGAAGTCGATTACGTCGCCCTCTTTAACAGTCACAATGGCTTTCTTGCCGTGGGCACGACGACCGGAAACCTGGCCGCCTTTGGTGCCTTTCGACTTCATTTTGCCAATGGTGCGCATCGTGTTGATGTCGGTTACCGTCACGCCGTACAGCGTTTCGATGTCCTTCTTGATTTGCACTTTGTTGGCGGTGCGCTCCACTTCGAACGTGTAGCGACCTTTCTCGTTGAGGCCGGTGGCCTTTTCAGTAACGATGGGGCGTTTCAGGGTGCTCATTATTCGGCGGTGCTATAGAGTTCAACCAATGAAGCCATGCCGTCTTCCGAAATCAGCAGCGTGTCCGTGTTCAGCAGGTCGTGGGTGTTGAGGCCGATGGGCGTCGACACGGTCACTTTCTGCAGGTTTCGGGCGCTGAGAACAACGTTCTTGTTTACCTCACCGGTAACCAGCATGGTCTTTTTGCCATTGTTCAGTTTGAGGCCGTTCAGGATGGCCAAGAAGTCCTTGGTGCGGGGAGCATCCATGGCGATGTTCTCCACGAGGGAGATTTTGCCATCCTTCGCCAGGCTCGACAGAGCCGAGAGACGAGCTACGCGCTTGGTCTTCTTGTTCAGCTTGAAGCCGTAGTCGCGGGGCTGCGGACCGAACATCCGGCCACCACCTACGAACACACCCGACTTCATGCTGCCGGCGCGGGCACCGCCCGTACCTTTTTGTTTCTTCAGCTTCTTCGTGGTGCCGTGCACCTCGTTGCGCTGCTTGGACTTGTGCGTGCCCTGGCGCTGGTTGGCCAAGTACTGCTTCACGTCCAGGTACATCACGTGCTCGTTTACTTCGAGACCGAAGATGGCGTCAGACAGGGTCACTTTGCGGCCGGTGTCTTCGCCTTTGAGGTTATATACTGCGAGTTCCATCGTACTAGTCTATTTCTCGATTACCACGTAAGAATTCTTCGCGCCGGGAATCGAGCCGCTCACCAGAATCAGGTTCTTGTCGCCTACTACGCGCATCACCTTCAGGTTCTGCACTTTCACGCGGTCATTGCCCATCCGGCCACCCATGCGCATTCCTTTGAATACGCGCGAAGGCCAGGAGCAAGCACCGATAGAACCGGGGTGACGCAGGCGGTTGTGCTGGCCGTGGGTCTGGCCACCAACACCCTGGAAGTTGTAACGCTTTACAACGCCCTGGAAACCCTTGCCTTTGGAAGTGCCCACTACGTCAACGAACTCGCCTTCCTCAAAGAGGGTAGCGTCGATAGTTGCGCCAGCGGCGTAGGTCGATTCGGCATCGAGGCGGAATTCAACCAATTTTTTCTTGGGGGTAGTACCAGCTTTAGCGAAGTGACCAACCAAAGCTTTGGTGGTGTTCTTGGCTTTTTTCTCGCCGTACCCAATTTGAATGGCGGTGTAGCCGTCATTCGCGATAGTCTTAACCTGCGTCACTACGCACGGACCCGCTTCGATGAGCGTGCAGGGAATGTTTTTCCCATCCGGAGTGAAGAGGCTTGTCATACCGATTTTCTTACCGATGATGCCAGGCATTCTGTTAATGATTAAATGACACAAAAAGAAAACGACCGAGTGCCGTTTTCGCTAAGGGAGTGCAAAGATAGGAAAAAAGGCTTGGGAATCACAACCATACTTAGAAATATTTTCTAGGTGAGGCTGTTAGCTATGCGGGAAGGAATTAATATGTTTCGACACCGTGACTTTGTTTTTACTCTGTAACGCGGCTAATTGAATTTGAATAGTTGCAATGCTTGGCCTATTTCTGGAAGCTTTACTGCGGCATTTTCATGTTCAATTCGAGCATCCCTAGCCAATTCCATTGACGCAGTGCTGGCTATATTATAATTTAAGAAAAAGCCCCAACGCGACGAATCACGGTGGGGCTTTTCTTAATTAAGACTGAAATCGAATCCTCAGACTTTGATTTCTACGTCGACGCCGCTGGGCAATTCCAGCTTCATCAGGGCATCTACCGTCTTCGACGAAGTCGAGAAGATGTCTACGAGACGCTTGTAGGTGCAAAGCTGGAATTGCTCCCGGCTCTTCTTGTTCACGTGGGGCGAGCGCAGCACGGTGAACTTTTCCTTTTGGGTCGGCAAAGGAATCGGGCCGCTAACGATGGCACCGGTGGCCTTCACAGCTTTCACGATTTTCTCGGCCGATTTGTCTACGAGATTGTGGTCGTAAGACTTCAGCTTAATGCGAATTTTCTGGTTCATTGGGGGTTTTGGTCCGATTGACCAAGTTAGTGACCGGTATTATTTACTTCCTTTTACTTTGGCAATGATGGCATCAGCCATGTTGCTCGGCACCTGCTCGTAGTGCGAGAACGTGAGCGAAGCCGAAGCCCGACCCGACGAAATCGTACGGAGTGCAGTTACGTAGCCGAACAGCTCCGACAGTGGAACATCGGCCTTAATCAACTGGGCACCGCCTTTGGTGTCCATGCCTTTCATCAGACCGCGACGACGGTTCAAGTCACCGGTTACGGGACCCGTGTATTCGTCGGGGCAAACCACTTCCACGCTCATGATGGGCTCGAGCAATTTAGGGCCAGCCTGACGGGCAGCTTCGCGGAAACCACCACGGGCAGCGAGTTCGAACGACAGGGCGTCCGAGTCAACGTCGTGGAAGGAGCCGTGGTACAGCCGCACCTTCATGCCTTCAATCGGGAAGCCGGCCAGCGGGCCCTGCTTCATCGCCTCTTCAAAGCCCTTCTGAATCGGGGCAATGAATTCGCGGGGGATAACACCACCCACAATGGCGTTGTCGAACTCGAAGCCGGGCTTTTCGGGCTCGGTCTCTTTCGGACCCAGCTCGAACACGATGTCGCCGAACTTACCGCGGCCACCGGTCTGCTTCTTGTAGGTTTCGCGGTGGTCAACTTTCTTGGTGAGAATCTCCTTGTAGGCTACCATCGGGGCACCCTGATTGATTTCCACTTTGAATTCACGACGCATACGGTCGATGATGATTTCCAAGTGCAACTCGCCCATGCCGCGCAACACCGTCTGACCGGTCTCGGGGTCGGTGTTTACTTTCAGCGTGGGGTCTTCCTCGATGAGCTTGGCGATGGCCATGCCCATTTTATCAACGTCGGCTTGAGTCTTAGGCTCGATGGCGTAGCCGATTACTGGCTCGGGGAAGCTCATCGACTCGAGGACGATGGGGTGCTTTTCTTCGCTCAGCGTGTCACCGGTTTTGATGTCTTTGAAGCCAACACCTGCTGCAATGTCACCCGCTTGGATTTTGTCAATCGGGTTTTGCTTGTTGGAGTGCATCTGCATCAGGCGCGAGATACGCTCCTTCTTGCCGGTGCGGTTGTTCAACACGTAAGAGCCAGCGTCCAGCACGCCGCTGTAGCAGCGGAAGAAGCACAAACGGCCTACGAACGGGTCAGTAGCAATTTTGAATGCCAGCGCGGTGAAAGGCTCCGAGTTGTCCGGGTGACGCTCGATTTCTGCGCCGGTCTCCGGGTCGGTACCCATGATGGCAGGCATGTCGAGCGGCGATGGCAGGTACGCCATAACGGCATCCAGCATCGTTTGAACACCCTTGTTTTTGAAAGCCGAACCGCACAATACGGGCGAGAACTTCATGTCGATAACCGCTTGGCGGATAACAACCATCATTTCCTCTTTCGTAATGGAATCGGGGTTGTCGAAGAATTTCTCCAGCAACGCATCATCGTACTCAGCAACGCTCTCGACGAGCTTCTGACGCCACTCAGCTACCGTTTCAACGAGGTCCTCGGGAACGGGGATTTCGTCGTACGATTTGCCTTCGGTTTTGTCGTCCCACACAATGGCTTTACCAGTCAGCAGGTCAACTACACCTTTGAAAGTATCTTCAGCGCCAATCGGAATCTGCAACGGAATCGGGTTAGCACCCAATTTGTCTTTGATTTCGGCAACGGCTTTGAAGAAGTCAGCGCCGGCACGGTCCATCTTGTTGACGAAGCAAATGCGGGGCACTTTGTATTTGTCAGCCTGACGCCATACGGTCTCCGACTGCGGCTCAACGCCCGAAACGGCGCAGAAAAGGGCCACGGCACCGTCCAGTACGCGGAGCGAGCGCTCCACTTCCACCGTAAAGTCTACGTGGCCGGGGGTGTCAATCAGGTTGATTTTGTACTGCTTGGTATCCGGAGTTGGGTCACCCTTGATATCGGTAGGGTAGTTCCAGAACGTAGTCGTGGCAGCCGAAGTAATCGTGATGCCGCGCTCCTGCTCCTGCTCCATCCAGTCCATCGTGGCGGCACCATCGTGCACTTCCCCGATTTTGTGGGTTTTACCCGTGTAATACAGAATACGCTCCGACGTCGTGGTCTTACCGGCGTCGATGTGCGCCATAATCCCGATGTTACGGAGGTAGTAAAGTTCTTTGTTAACGGCCATGATGTTGGTTAAGGCTTAAAATTTAGGGTCTCAGGTCTTGGGTCGTTTAACAGAACAGTCCGTCAAATAAATCCAAGTCCCTAAGACCCCAAACCCAATTTCCAGTTTAGAAACGGAAGTGCGAGAAGGCCTTGTTGGCCTCTGCCATGCGGTGGGTGTCGTCTTTCTTCTTAACGGCAGCACCTTCGCCTTTGGCAGCAGCAATGATTTCGCCAGCCAGCTTGTCCTTCATGGTTTTCTCACCACGACGACGAGCATACTGAATCATCCATTTAGCACCCACCGAAATGCGGCGGTCGGCGCGCACTTCAATCGGAACTTGGAAGGTAGCGCCACCTACGCGGCGGCTCTTTACTTCCACGGTGGGCATCACGTTGTTCAACGCTTTGCGCCACATTTCGAGGCCGCTCTCCTTAGTGCGCTGCTCCACGAGGTCGCAAGCGTCATAGAAGATGGTATACGCCAGGTTTTTCTTACCGTCGTACATCATGTAGTTTACGAAACGGGTTACCAGCGTCTCCTTGTACTTAGGGTCCGGCAGCAAGATGCGCTTCTTTGGTTTAGACTTTCTCATGATAGGTAGTTGATGTTGAGTAGTCAGTATCAAGGATGCGCGGCGCCGTTTCCGGTGCCACGCATCACTAACTACTCACTACTAGCTGATTTATTTCTTTTTAGCGGGTGCGCCTTTGCCACCCTTGCCAGCTGCTGCTGCGGGTTGACCGGGCTTCGGACGCTTAGCACCGTACTTCGAACGACGCTGGGTCCGGCCGCTTACACCGGCGGTGTCCAGAGCGCCACGGATAATGTGGTAGCGAACACCTGGCAAGTCTTTAACCCGGCCACCACGAATCAGCACAATGCTGTGTTCCTGGAGGTTGTGGCCTTCACCGGGGATGTATGCGTTTACTTCCTTACCGTTGGTAAGGCGCACACGGGCCACTTTGCGCATAGCCGAGTTCGGCTTCTTAGGCGTGGTGGTGTACACACGGGTGCACACGCCCCGACGCTGCGGGCACGAATCAAGGGCGGGCGACTTCGACTTGGTAGTCAAAGCCTCACGGCCTTTCCGTACTAACTGATTGATGGTTGGCATTTAGCGAATGGTTTGTTTGGAGCCGTTTGCCCCTAAAATTTGGCTTGCAAAGGTAAGATTATTTCGCCGCAATAGCAAACAGAGTGAGGATGTTAATTTTAGGAGTGTCGGTTTTAGCCTAAAATTGAAAGTGCCTCCACTAAAAAATGGAGGCGCTTCCGCAAATACAACTTCTGGTTCAGCTTATGCCTCCCCTACCGCGCCGCCGAAATTCATCGGGTAGCTTGGGGCTTCGTTCTGCATTTTGATAGGCCCGAAAGCAGCTTCAAACCGCTCGATGTTCTCGGTGAGGGCTTGTAGCAGGCGCTTGGCGTGCTCGGGCGTGACGACGATGCGCGCCTTCACTTTGGCTTTGGGCAGGCCGGGCATCATGCGGATGAAGTCAATCACAAACTCGCTGTTGCTGTGCGCAATCATGGCGAGGTTGGCGTATTCGCCCTCGGCCATGGCTTCGGAAAGCTCGATGTTGATGGCGTTGGGGTCCGGGTTTTGGTCGGTTGGTTGCATAAGGGGTTAATTAGTCTTGGACTGCCAATAATCCATTGTGGAACGCACCGCAGCAAAAGATGCTGGCAAAAAGATTATTGATGTGAAAGCAAAAAGAGCAACCGCGCCTTCGCCAAGTTCATCTTGCCAGATACTATAGCCAAAAGTAAAAACCACAAATCCGTAAAAGGTCAGTACTACGGCAGCAATTATTATCCGAATTACGAGTTCTGTGGTCCTTATAAGTTCCACGCATCAAAGAAACAAAAAAGCCGACCAGTTCGCACCGGTCGGCTTCTTCATGCTTTAAAGAGCCAGCTTACTCAGCCGATACTTCACGCTTGCCAGCGCGGCTAGGCCGCTTGGCAGGCACCACTTCCTCGGCGGCCTTGGCGGCTTGAGCAGCCTCCATTTCCTCCTTCGAGCCTACTACCTGACGCGTGTACTCGCGCAAGCCAGTACCAGCCGGGATGAGGTGACCAACGATTACGTTCTCCTTCAAGCCCAGGAGCTGGTCGGCTTTGCCACGGATGGCGGCTTCGCTCAGCACCTTGGTCGTCTCCTGGAAGGAAGCGGCCGAGATGAACGAGGCCGTACCCAACGAAGCCTGGGTGATGCCTTGAAGCGTCGGACGCGAAACGGCAGGTTGGGCATCGCGCACTTGCACGAGGGCAAGGTCACGGCGCTTCAGGCTGCTGTTCTCGTCGCGAAGCTTGCGGGCGTTCACAATCTGACCGGGCTTCATGTTGGTCGAATCACCGGCTTCGGTCACGACTTTCATGTCGATAATCATGTCGTTCTCGGCCATGAAGATGATTTTATCAATCACCTGGTTTTCGAGGAACGACGTGTCACCGGCATCCAGAATCACAACTTTCTGCATCATCTGGCGAACTACCACCTCGATGTGCTTATCGTTGATTTTCACGCCCTGCAAGCGGTATACTTCCTGAATCTCGTTCACGAGGTATTCCTGCACGGCGCCGGGGCCCTGAATGCTCAGGATGTCCGAAGGCGTGATGGCACCATCCGACAGCGGCATGCCGGCACGGATAAAGTCGTTGTCCTGCACCAGAATGTGCTTCGACAGCGGCACCATGTACTTCTTCTTGACACCGTCTTTCGACTCCACGTAGATTTCGCGGTTACCACGCTTCACGGTGCCGTAGGTTACCACGCCATCGATTTCCGATACCACAGCCGGGTTCGACGGGTTCCGAGCTTCGAACAGCTCAGTAACACGCGGCAGACCACCGGTGATGTCGCGGGTCTTGCCCACGGAGCGAGGAATCTTAGCCAGGATGTGACCGGCCTTGATTTTATCGTTGTTCTCCACGTTCAAGTGCGAGCCCACGGGGATGCTGTAGCCCTTCTGACCTTCGGCGTCGCCCTTTTTGCCGGGGCGCACGATGATAGAGGGGTTCTGGTCCTTGGCCTTCGATTCGATGATTACCTTCTCGCGGTGACCGGTCTGTTCGTCCGACTCTTCACGGTACGTAATGCCTTCGGTGATGGCGTCGAACTGAACGGTACCGTCGAACTCAGCCAAAATAACGGCGTTGTAGGGGTCCCAGTTGTTCAACTCCTGGCCTTTCTCCACTTCCTGACCTTCCTCTACCAGCATGAAAGAGCCGTAGGGAACGTGGTTGGTGGTGAACACTTTGCCAGTGCCTTTTTCCACGATGCGAATCTCGCCCGAGCGACCCATTACCACGGCACCCTTTACACCCTCCGGCGTAGTGGTAGCCACGGTACGAACGTCTTCGAACTCAACCACACCAGCGAACTTCGACTTGATATTGGCTTCCACCGCAATGTTGGAGGCCGTACCACCTACGTGGAAGGTACGCAGGGTCAGCTGCGTGCCGGGCTCACCAATCGATTGAGCGGCGATAACACCAACAGCCTCGCCACGCTGCACCATGCGGCCCGAAGCCAGGTTACGGCCGTAGCACTTGGCGCAGATACCGCGCTTGCTTTCGCAAGTCAGTACCGAGCGAATCTCCACCGACTCTATGCCGGTGGCATCAATGCGACGGGTCGTGTCTTCCTTGATTTCCGAACCGGAAGTCAGGATTACCTCGTCCGTGATGGGGTCGATGATATCGTGAACCGTCACACGGCCCAGGATACGCTCCGACAGCGGCTCCACGATGTCCTCGTTGTCTTTCAACGCGAAGGTTTCGATGCCACGCAAGGTACCGCAGTCCGGCTCGTTCACGATTACATCCTGCGAAACATCTACCAGACGACGGGTCAGGTAGCCAGCGTCAGCCGTCTTCAGAGCCGTGTCAGCCAGACCTTTCCGGGCACCGTGGGTCGAGATGAAGTACTCGATTACGTCCAAGCCTTCTTTGAAGTTCGACAGAATCGGGTTTTCGATAATCTCACCAATAGAGCCCTGCAGCGACTTCTGCGGCTTGGCCATCAGACCACGCATACCGCCCAGCTGACGAATCTGCTCACGCGAGCCACGGGCTCCCGAGTGCATCATCATGTAGATGGAGTTGAAGCCCTGGTTTTCGCGCTCCAAACGACCCATCAGCGTTTCTGTGATTTGGTTGTTGATACGCGTCCAGATGTCGATAACCTGGTTGTAACGCTCGTTGTCGGTAATCAGACCCATCTGGTAGTTCTGAGTTACGGCCTTCACGTCGTTCTGCGCCTGCAGCACCAGCTCGTCTTTCTCTTTCGGAATCTGGATGTCGCCCAGACCCATGCTCAAGCCGCCTTTGTAAGCCGACTGGAAACCGAGGGTCTTGATGTCGTCCAGGAATTGAGCCGTACGAGCCATGCCCGTACGCTTGAACACCGTCGAGATGATTTGCTGCAGCTTCTTCTTGGTCAGCAGCTCGTCAATAAAGCCGACCTCCTTGGGAATCATCTGGTTGAACAGCACGCGGCCAGCCACGGTGTCCACGATTTTGGTTACCAAGTCGTCGTTCTCGTCGCGAATCTGCGTCCGCACCTTAATGTAGGCGTGCTTCGATAGCTGGCCTTCATTCAGGGCAATCACAACTTCCTCGTCCGAGTAGAACACACGGCCTTCGCCCTGAATCGTCTCGTTCTCGGTGCTGCGCTTGCCTTTGGTTACGTAGTACAGACCCAGAACCATGTCCTGCGACGGTACCGCGATGGGCGCGCCGTTGGCGGGGTTCAGGATGTTATGCGAAGCCAACATCAACATAGAGGCTTCTAGGATAGCGGCCGGTCCGAGCGGAACGTGCACAGCCATCTGGTCACCGTCAAAGTCAGCGTTAAAGGCCGTACAAACGAGGGGGTGCAGCTGGATAGCCTTGCCCTCGATGAGGCGCGGCTGGAACGCCTGGATACCCAAGCGGTGAAGCGTAGGAGCACGGTTGAGCAACACGGGGTGGCCTTTCAGCACGTTCTCCAGGATGTCCCAAACCACAGCGTCCTTGCGGTCCACGATTTTCTTAGCCGATTTCACCGTCTTCACGATACCGCGCTCGATGAGCTTGCGGATGATGAACGGCTTGAACAGCTCGGCTGCCATGTTCTTGGGCAGACCGCACTCGTGCAGTTTCAGCTCAGGACCCACCACGATTACCGAACGACCCGAGTAGTCGACACGCTTACCGAGCAGGTTCTGACGGAAGCGGCCCTGCTTGCCTTTCAGCATATCGGACAGCGACTTCAGGGCGCGGTTGCCTTCAGCGCGCACGGCGTTCACCTTACGCGAGTTGTCGAACAAGGAGTCAACCGCTTCCTGCAGCATGCGCTTCTCGTTCCGAAGAATTACCTCAGGAGCCTTGATTTCAATCAGGCGCTTGAGGCGGTTGTTGCGGATGATAACGCGACGGTACAGGTCGTTCAAGTCGGACGTAGCGAAACGGCCACCATCCAAGGGAACGAGGGGACGCAGTTCCGGGGGAATCACCGGCACCATGCGGATTACCATCCACTCAGGGCGGTTTTCCACGCGGGTAGCAGCGTCACGGAAAGCTTCCACTACACGCAGACGCTTCAACGCCTCAGCCTTACGCTGCTGCGAAGTCTCGTGGGCAGCGGAGTCACGCAGCGAGTAGCTCAACTCGTCCAGGTTGATGCGCTCCAGCAGCATGTGCAGGGCATCGGCACCCATGCGGGCGATGAACTTGTTGGGGTCCTCGTTGGGCAGCATCTGGTTCTCCCGGGGGAGTTTGTCGATGATGTCCAGGTACTCGTCCTCGGTGAGGAAGTCGAGAATCTGCACGCCTTCTTCAGCCAGGGTACCGGGCTGAACTACGACGTACCGCTCGTAATAGATAATCTGGTCGAGCTTCTTGGTGGGCAGGCCCAGCAGGTAGCCGATTTTGTTTGGCAGCGACTTAAAGTACCAGATGTGAGCAACGGGCACCACCAGTTCGATGTGGCCCATGCGCTCACGACGCACCTTCTTCTCGGTCACCTCCACGCCGCAACGGTCGCAGATGATGCCCTTGTAGCGAATGCGCTTGTATTTACCGCAATGGCATTCCCA
The DNA here is from genome assembly GCF_015694725.1 of Hymenobacter jeongseonensis. Classification (GTDB taxonomy): domain Bacteria; phylum Bacteroidota; class Bacteroidia; order Cytophagales; family Hymenobacteraceae; genus Hymenobacter; species Hymenobacter jeongseonensis. The sequence goes on from NZ_JADQDQ010000007.1 coordinate 220,971, forward strand.
GTCCTTCACGGGACCGAAAATCCGCTCACAGAACAAGCCACCCATTTCGGGCTTGTACGTGCGGTAGTTGATGGTTTCAGGCTTCACCACTTCGCCCGTGCTGCGCTCCAGAATTGCTTCGGGCGAGGCCAGCGAAATAGTGACTTTGGAGAAGTCCTGAACTATTTTCTTGTTTTTTGCGAAAGCCATTTGATTGGTTTTAAGCTGTTAGCTGTTGGCTTTGAGCTGTTGGGCGCCTCATCCTTCGCCAGAAGAATGCAAGAGTTCCAAACAGTTTGACGCTAAAAAAAGTGCCGGCACGGACCAGATAGGTATGATGCGTAACAGCCTTTTAGCAGGTCGGGTAATCTAGTTGCCGGACCAGCGGACGGATGGGAAGGCCTTCGGTTAGGAAACTCAGAGAGTGAATTGTTGTCCTGACCATATCTCGGAACAACCTCTCCTTTATCTGTCACCGAAGCGTTTTCACACCCTTCGTTACATGAGCCGCTCAAGTAGCAACTCGTATGGCTTGCCAGCAATTAAGCTGCTTGTTGCTTGCAAAGCTTTAGGCCTCACAAGCAACAAGCAACTGGTAACTATTCCATCGTGATTTCGAGTGCCAGACCACGGAGTTCGTGGAGCAACACGTTGAACGACTCGGGGATATTCGGCTTGGGCAGAACGTCGCCTTTTACAATGGCTTCGTACGCCTTCGCGCGGCCGACCACGTCGTCCGACTTCACCGTCAGGATTTCTTGGAGAACGTTGGAAGCACCGAAGGCCTCCAATGCCCACACCTCCATCTCGCCGAAGCGCTGGCCACCGAACTGCGCCTTACCACCCAGCGGCTGCTGCGTGATGAGCGAGTACGGCCCGATGGAACGAGCGTGCATCTTGTCGTCAACCAAGTGACCCAGCTTGAGCATGTAAATCACGCCCACGGTTACCGGCTGGTCGAAACGGTCGCCCGTTAAGCCATCGTGCAGGTAAGCACGGCCCCAGTCGGGCAAGCCAGCTTCGGTCAATTCACGAGCCACTTCGTCTTCGGTAGCGCCGTCGAAAATTGGGGTAGCATACGTGCGACCCATTTTCAGACCAGCCCAACCAAGTACGGTCTCATAAATCTGACCGATGTTCATGCGGCTTGGTACACCAAGCGGGTTCAGCACAATGTCCATTGGCGTGCCATCGGGCAGGAAGGGCATGTCCTCATCGCGCACGATGCGGGCTACCACACCCTTGTTACCGTGGCGGCCGGCCATTTTATCACCCACCTTCAGCTTGCGCTTCTTGGCGATGTAAACTTTAGCAAGCTGCACGATGCCGGCGGGCAGTTCGTCGCCCACCTCCAGGGTGAAGCGCTGACGCTTGAATTTCGCGGTGATGGTGTTGCGGCGCTTGGCGTAGTTACGCACCAGCTCCAGCACCAGGCCATTCACGCGGGCATCAGCCGTCCATCCTTCCAGAATCAGGTCCTTAAACAGGTTCACTTCTTCGGGAACGGCGTAGTTGCTTTCGTCCTTGTAAGGGTTCTTCTCGGGGAACATGCCCTCGTTGATGTTCTTGCGGTTGAACTTCACGCCCTTGGCAATCATCTCCTCGCCGAAGCGGTGTTTGATGCCCTGCGACGTTTTGCCTTCCAGCAATTGTACCAGCTTGTCAATCATGATGGCTTTTACGCCACGCAGTTCCTGCGCGTAAGTCGCCTTCAAATCTTCCACTTCCTTCTTCGACTTGGCCCGGAGGTTTTTGTCTTTCTTAGGACGCGAGAACAGTTTGGTGCCGATAACCACACCCTGCAAGGAGGGCGGCGCCTTAAGCGAAGCATCCTTCACATCGCCAGCCTTGTCGCCGAAGATGGCGCGGAGCAGCTTCTCTTCCGGCGTCGGGTCCGTCTCGCCTTTCGGCGTGATTTTGCCAATCAGGATGTCGCCTTCCTTCACCTCGGCACCGAGGCGGATGATGCCGTTGTCGTCGAGGTTGCGCACAGCTTCTTCGCTTACGTTCGGAATCTCCGAGGTCAGCTCTTCTTCGCCGCGCTTGGTCTCGCGCACTTCCAGCTCAAACTCCTCAATGTGAATCGAGGTAAAAATATCGTCGCGAACCACACGCTCCGAGATGACGATGGCATCCTCGAAGTTGTAGCCCTGCCACGGCATAAACGCCACCTGCATGTTGCGACCCAAAGCGAGTTCGCCTTGGTTGGTACCGTAACCTTCGCACAGCGCCTGGCCCTTACTCACCCGCTCACCGCGCTTTACGAGCGGCGTCAGGTTGAGGCAGGTGTCCTGGTTGGTGCGACGGAACTTGATGAGGTCGTAGGTAATTCGTTCAGCATCGAAGCTAACCATGATGTCGTCCTCCGTGAGGTCGTACTTCACCACAATTTTATTAGCATCAACGTAGTCAATCACGCCTTCGCCTTCCGACATAATCAGCGTACGCGAGTCGCTGGCAATTCGGCCTTCTAGGCCCGTGCCCACAATCGGAGCCTCGGGACGTAATAAGGGAACTGCCTGGCGCTGCATGTTCGAGCCCATCAGTGCACGGTTGGCGTCATCGTGCTCCAGGAACGGAATCAGCGAAGCAGCTACCGACACAATCTGGTTCGGGGCAACGTCCATGTAGGAGTATTCCGACGGATTCACCACCGGGAAGTCACCTTCGAAACGGCCTTTCACCAGCTCTTGGGTCAAGTTGCCGCCCTCATCCAGCAGGGAGTTGGCCTGCGCGATGTGGTGGGTATCTTCTTCCTCAGCAGTAAGGAATTTCACATTGGCGCTCATATCCACCTTGCCGCCTTTAACGTCACGGTAAGGCGTCTCAATGAATCCCATGGCGTTCACGCGAGCGTGCACGCACAGCGACGAAATCAGACCAATGTTAGGTCCTTCCGGCGTTTCAATGGTGCAAAGGCGACCGTAGTGGGTGTAGTGAACGTCACGTACTTCAAAACCAGCACGCTCACGCGACAGACCTCCTGGCCCGAGTGCCGATACGCGACGCTTGTGCGTCACCTCGGCCAGCGGGTTGGTCTGGTCCATGAACTGCGACAGTTGGTTCGTACCGAAGAACGAGTTGATAACGCTGGACAAAGTCCGGGCGTTAATCAGGTCAACCGGCTTGAAGTCCTCGTTGTCACGCACGTTCATGCGCTCCTTGATGGTACGCGCCATACGGGCCAGACCCACGCCAAATTGGGCGTAGAGCTGCTCCCCTACCGTGCGCACACGACGGTTGCTCAAGTGGTCAATATCATCGACAATGGCTTTGGAGTTACTCAAGCCAATCAGGTACTTCACAATCAGAACAATGTCCTGGTTGGTCAGTACCCGCGACTCTTGGTCCATGCCAATCTGCAGCTTCTTGTTAATCCGATAGCGGCCCACCTCACCGAGGTCGTAGCGCTTATCCGAGAAGAACAGCTTCTGAATAATGTCACGGGCAGTTTCTTCGTCAGGAGCCTCCGTGTTCCGGAGCTGACGGTAAATCTGCTCCACAGCTTCCTTCTCCGAGTTGGAGTTGTCCTTCTGCAGCGTGTTGTAGATAATTGCGAAATCCGCAATGTTCACATTCTCACGGTGCAGGATTACTGACTTAGCGCCGGCCTCCAAAATCACATCGATGTCAGCTTCCTCAATGGTAGCGTCGCGCTCGAGCAACACCTCGTTGCGGTCAATGGATACCACTTCGCCGGTGTCTTCGTCCACGAAGTCTTCCGTCCAAGTGCGGAGCACCCGGGCAGCCAACTTGCGACCAACGGCTTTCTTGAGGTTTTTCTTGTCAGCCTTCACTTCCTCCGACAAACCGAACAGGTCGAGAATGTCTTTGTCCGTGCCGTAGCCGATGGCGCGAAGCAGCGTTGTCACCGGGAATTTCTTCTTCCGGTCGATGTACGCGTACATCACGTTGTTCACATCCGTGGCGAATTCAATCCACGAACCTTTGAACGGAATGATACGGGCCGAATACAGCTTGGTACCGTTCGTGTGCTTGCTCTGGGCGAAGAATACGCCCGGCGAGCGGTGCAGTTGCGATACGATAACGCGCTCGGCGCCGTTGATAACGAACGAGCCCTTCACGGTCATGTAAGGGATGTTCCCGAGGAACACCTCCTGCTCAATCGTCTCGAAGTCCTCGTTGTCCTTATCATTGCAAATCAACCGGAGCTTGGCCTTCAGGGGAACCGAGTAGGTCAGGCCGCGGTCGATGCACTCGTCAACCGAATATTTCGGCGGGTCGACGTGATAATCGATAAAGTTGAGCACGAAATTTTCGCGCGAATCCGAAATCGGAAAGTTCTCGGCAAACACTTTGAACAATCCTTCGTTAGAACGACGCTCAGCAGCGGTTTCCAACTGAAAGAATTCCTGGAACGAGCGTACTTGCACGTCCAGGAAGTCCGGATATTCAATAACCTTCTTAATCTTGGCGAAATTGATTCGCTCGGCGGCCGTTTTCTTCAGGGCGGCCGTCTTTGCTTTCGGTGTAGCCAATGCGATGGGGATTAAAAGATGGACACAGAAGCGTAATAAAGGAGGCCGAAATGGCGGCTGGCCAGCAATGCGAGGCAGAACTCGCACTCCCTAACGCACACAATAACAGTGGCATTAGCTGACGCAAAGAAGCGCGAACTAGAAAGCTCGCGCTTTTGACACACCACAAACAGGAAAAGACCTGGCTAAGTTGCCAGGTCTAATCCTTATTCGAAGCGGGTCCGGAGATGCTTCAGGAGCAGAAATTACTTAACTTCTACTTCAGCACCGGCTTCCTCGAGCTGCTTTTTCAGCGACTCAGCCTCGTCTTTGGTTACGCCTTCTTTCAGGGGCTTGGGAGCACCGTCAACCAATTCCTTGGCTTCTTTCAAGCCGAGGCCGGTCAGGTCCTTCACCAGCTTAACTACAGCCAGCTTGGCACCACCAGCAGCCTTCAGGATAACGTCGAACGACGTCTTCTCCTCAGGAGCCTCGTCAGCGGCAGCAGCGCCACCACCGGCCATCATTACGGGAGCAGCAGCAGCGGGCTCGATGCCGTACTCGTCCTTCAGGATGGTTGCCAATTCGTTTACTTCTTTCACCGTCAGGTTTACAAGCTGCTCAGCGAATGCTTTCAAATCTGCCATTTCTGTAGATTGTTAAAAAAATGTGTTGTTGAAAATTTATTGTTGAAGTCGAAAAAGAAGAGTGGCGCTTAGGCGGCCTCTTTTTCGGAAAGCGTTTTGAGGATACCGGCCAGTTTGTTGCCACCGCTCTGAAGAGCCGAGATAACGTTTTTGGCTGGCGATTGCAGCAGGCCGATGAGTTCACCGAGCAGTTCCTGCTTGCCTTTGATGCTGGTCAGGCCTTCGAGCTGGTCTGCACCGATGTAGATGCTAGCATCTACATAAGCGCCTTTCAGCACGGGCTTGGGCGTTACGCCGCGGCCATAAGCTTGAGCCTTGTAGAAGTCACGCAGAAGCTTGGCAGGAGCCGAGCCGCTCTCCGAAGAGAACAACACGCCCGAAGAGCCTTTCAGCGCAGCATCCATCTCCGACGTATCGTGGCCAAGAGTGTCAAGCGCCTTACGGATGAAGGTGTTTTTGTACACCTTGTATTCCATACCACGGTTGAAGCACAGACGACGGAAATCGTTGATTTTCGCTACCGACATTACCGAAGCATCGACAATGTAGAACGAGTTGTGCGATTGAAATTTTCCGCTCAACTCATCCACGAGGGTTTGTTTTTCTTCCCTGGTCATGTTTGGTTGGGTTAATTAGTTAGCGGAGTTTACTTGGCTGTCCACCGGAACGGCGGGCGACATCGTGCTGCTCAAGGTGATGCTGCGGATGTAGGTGCCTTTCGAAGAAGAAGGCTTCAAGCGACCCAACGTCTGGATAATCTCCAGGGCGTTTTCGGCCAGCATCTTCTCGTCGAACGATACTTTACCCACCGAGCAGTGAATGATACCAGTTTTGTCAACTTTGAAGTCGATTTTACCAGCTTTCACTTCCTGCACAGCCTTGGCTACGTCGGTCGTAACGGTACCAGACTTCGGGTTCGGCATCAGACCACGGGGACCGAGCACACGGCCCAGGCGACCTACCTTAGCCATTACGGCCGGCATGGTGATGATGACGTCGATGTCGGTCCAGCCTTTCTCGATTTTCGCGATATAGTCGTCCAGACCCACGAAGTCGGCGCCGGCGGCCAGAGCTTCGGCCTCCTTGTCGGGAGTAACCAGAGCCAGAACGCGAACGGTTTTGCCGGTGCCGTGGGGCAGGGTGGCCACGCCACGAACCATCTGGTCCGCTTTGCGAGGGTCCACGCCGAGGCGAACGTCAATGTCTACCGAAGCATCGAATTTGGTGTAGGTAATGTCCTTCACCACTTTGGCAGCCTCCAGGAGGCTGCGCACTTCCGTGAGGTCGTGCTTGGCAAGGGATTCCTTGCGCTTTTTGCTGATTTTTGCCATCTGTCGTTTTTCCTTTTAATTATTCAGCAAAAGGAGAGTCGCCCTTGATGGTAATACCCATGCTACGGGCCGTTCCTGCCACCTGCTTCATAGCTGCTTCCACCTTGAAGGCGTTCAGGTCAGCCATTTTGGTTTCGGCGATGGTGCGGACTTGGTCCCACGTCACGGAGCCCACCTTATTGCGGTTTGGCTCTTTCGAACCGCTCTGCAGTTTAGCAGCTTCCATAAGCAACACCGGAGCCGGTGCCGTCTTCACCACAAAGTCAAACGACTTATCGGTGTACATGGTGATAAGTACAGGACAAACTTGGCCGGCTTTATCTTGGGTGCGAGCATTGAACTGCTTGCAAAACTCCATGATGTTCAAGCCTTTGCTACCAAGTGCAGGTCCTACCGGCGGCGATGGGTTCGCTGAGCCTCCCTTTATCTGCAGACGCAGATAACCTCTGATTTCTTTGGCCATTGGATTGTGTTGGCTGTGGCTCCTGCGTCGTAACTCGCGCTTGCCTCAGTACATATAAACTCCTGTTTGGAAGCCCCGCCGACCCGGAGCAATTAGCCGGCGTGGTATAATCGAGAGAGGGTTACACCTCTTTTTCTACTTGGGTATAGCTGAGTTCTACCGGCTGCGAGCGGCCAAAAATCTTCACAACTACGTTGAGCTTCTTGCGCTCTTCGAATACTTCGTCGACGTTGCCGGAGAAGCCGTTGAACGGACCATCTACCACTTTCACAAGTTCACCTACTACGTAAGGCTTGTCGAGGGTAGCGGTAGTCTGCTGCTCGGCTTCGTCTACAATGCCGAGTATCCGGTTCACTTCGGAGATATGCAGGGGAACGGGCTTGTTGTTGGCCGCGTCCTTCTTGTCTTTATCACCGAGGAAACCAATCACACCAGGCGTGCTGGTGATGATGTGGTCTACCTCACCGTGGCCGAGGTCGGCGTGGATGATAATGTAGCCGGGGTAGAGGTTCCGCTCGCGCACACGCTTCTTGCCGTTGCGCATCTCGAACACCTTCTCTACTGGAATCAGCACCTGCGGCACCAACTCAGTCAGATTGTGCCGACCGAGCTCTGTTTCGAGGTAATTTTTGGCTTTTTTCTCCTGGCCGCTCACTGAGCGAACCACGTACCATTTCAATTCGCCCATCTTAATTGCTGATTAGCGAAACGAGTTATAAAAAGCCTTGAGAACAGTTTCAAAGCTTACATCCATAATGCCCACCACAATGGCAAACACAAGCGAACCCACCAGCACGAGACCGGCGCTCTTTTGCAGTTCCGTCGTTGAAGGCCACGTTACGTTGTAACGCATCTCCTCGATGGTAGTGCGGAAATAATTGCTCAGTTTGTCCATTAGTTGAGGGAAAAACAGCGTTGCCGCTGATTACGACATGGAGCGGGCCAACTGGCCCAAATTGCACGAGTGGAGAGATTCGAACTCCCGTCAAAGGTTTTGGAGACCCGTATGCTACCGCTGCACCACACTCGTTTTTAGTCATTCCCATCAAGCGCATTTCGCCAAAGGGAGTGCAAAGGTAAGAGAAACAGCGGACAAAACAAATATGACCTTCTGTTTCAGCGTAAAAAAGCCGCCCCCGAAGTTTCGAGAGCGGCTTTTTTTACTGTTTAAGCCGGAGCTTAGTCGAGAACTTCCGTTACCTGACCAGCACCTACCGTACGGCCACCCTCACGGATAGCGAAACGGAGGCCTTTCTCCATTGCCACCTTGCTGATGAGCTCAACCGTGATGGTGATGTTGTCGCCGGGCATTACCATTTCAACACCTTCTGGGAGGGTGATGATGCCGGTAACGTCGGTGGTGCGCAGGTAGAACTGCGGACGGTAGTTGTTGAAGAACGGCGTGTGACGGCCACCTTCCTCTTTCGAGAGAACGTAAACCTCAGCCTTGAACTTCTGGTGAGGAGTTACCGAGCCGGGCTTGCAGATAACCATGCCGCGACGGATGGCTTCTTTTTCAATACCGCGGAGCAGCAGACCTACGTTGTCACCAGCTTCGCCACGGTCAAGGATTTTGCGGAACATTTCCACACCCGTAACCGTCGACTTCAAGCCAGCAGCAGCACCCATACCGAGGATGTCAACTTGCTCACCCGAGTTAATGATACCGCGCTCAATACGACCGGTAGCAACGGTGCCACGGCCGGTAATCGAGAACACGTCCTCAACAGGCATCAGGAAGGGCAGGTCGGTCAGACGAGCAGGAATCGGAATGAACGAGTCAACCGCGTCCATCAACTCGTTGATTTTTGGAACCCAGTTCTCGTCGCCGTTCAGGCCGCCGAGGGCCGAACCCTGGATAACCGGAATGTTATCACCGTCGAAGTCGTAGAACGAGAGGAGTTCGCGGATTTCCATTTCCACCAGCTCGAGGAGCTCGGGGTCATCCACCATGTCCACTTTGTTCATGAACACCACCAGCTGAGGAACACCTACCTGACGGGCGAGCAGGATGTGCTCACGGGTCTGGGGCATTGGGCCGTCGGTAGCAGCTACCACGAGGATAGCGCCGTCCATCTGGGCAGCACCGGTAACCATGTTCTTCACATAGTCAGCGTGACCGGGGCAGTCAACGTGAGCATAGTGACGGTTTTTGGTCGAGTACTCTACGTGAGCGGTGTTGATGGTGATACCACGCTCTTTTTCTTCGGGAGCATTGTCAATCGAAGAGAAGTCACGCTTTTCGGCCAAGCCCTGGTTTGCCAACACCATGGTGATAGCAGCGGTCAGAGTCGTTTTGCCGTGGTCGACGTGGCCGATGGTACCGATGTTTACGTGCGGCTTGGACCGGTCGAAATTTTCTTTAGCCATTGTAAAGAGTAAAAAAGAGGTGGTGAAGTGAATTTGAAGATAAAATCGGACCCTACAACAAGAAAGCGAGACTCAGCCCCTACGAAATAGAAAACTGTGCGTCGCTTACCTGAGAGAACCGCGCCCGCGGCCCGAAAATGGGAGCCGTAGGACTTGTAATATAATCTGAGCCATTTATGGGATTTGAACCCATGACCTCTTCCTTACCAAGGAAGTGCTCTACCACTGAGCTAAAACGGCTTATGCTAAAATGAGCGGGAGACGAGGTTCGAACCCGCGACCTGCAGCTTGGAAGGCTGCCGCTCTACCAGCTGAGCTACTCCCGCAGTTGGCCTATCAAAAAGTGGGGAGAGAAGGATTCGAACCTTCGAAAGTTTACACTAACAGAGTTACAGTCTGTCCCATTTGGCCGCTCTGGAACCTCCCCAATTTGTTGCTCGCTGGCCGATTGCCAAGAAGCGTTTCCCTTTCGTTTTGCTAGCCACCGTAGTAGTAGTGTTTCGTAAGGAGTCGCAAAATTAAGGGTTTTCTGACACCGAGCAAGCGATGAGGCGAAAAAAGGCGAGACTTTTTTCTAAAAAAGCCCTTCACGTGCTCTTACATAAGGTTATAAAATGCTTTGAGTCGGTCGTCGGTTTCTTTGTCGCGGATGTTTTGGAGCACCGCCTTCAAGGTGGGCGTGGTGGGGACGAGCAATGCCAGGCCGCGATAGGCACCCAAGCGAACCTCATACCGTGGGGCGGTACGAGCGTATTCTTCCAGAATTCTCAGGCCCTTATCGCGCTCCACGGGCGGGATGTGCGTCATTAGGGTGCCGAACGCTTGGAAGTAGGCGTAGAGGTCGGCTTCGGCCACATCGGGCAAGCGACGCAGAAACCAACCGTATTGGTCAAGCCCTCCATTGGAAGCGTAGTAACTGGCCACGGCCAGGATGAGCGGGCTGCTGCTAGTGTTGTCGAGCGCCGCCACTTGCTGACGAGAATTCTCGCTGGGCTTTTTGGCTAATGCCTCCACCGCGGCGGCCGCTACCAGCGCAGAACTGTCGGTGACGGCGGCGCCGTAAACGGGACCAAAATTGCCATCGGCAAAAGTAGCCAGGGTGGTAATGGCCTGGGCCCGTACGCGCGGATTGGGGTCGGTACTGGCAAGGCGTTGGATGTCTTTGCGCATGGCATCCGGCTCGGGGCCCCGGTAACGGCGAAGGTGGTCGAGAGCAGCACGACGGACGGCCCAGAACTTATCGTTCATGGCGTTGCGCAGCAAACTGCTCACGGTTAGTTCCGTGGTTTTGTTTTGCAGGAGTTCCATGGCCTCGGCCTTCTGCTGATAGCCGCGAGCGTGGTAGAACTGAAATATCAACTCCTCCTGCGTCCGGTCTTCCTCGAACTGGGCAAGAAGTTGGCTTTCGTTGTCGAATTTGACCAAGCTGGGCTTCTGATTGGCGGGCAGCACAAAGGTCTGGCTGGCTTTGGTAACGGTGATGCGGTGCTCGGTGGGCTGGTTGTTATTGGTCCAGACGGCGACAGTGACCGGAAGACGGTACACGGGTTGGAACAAGGTATCCTGTACTTGCTGCACGCGCACAGTGACCTGCCCGTTGGTGTACGAATGACTGATACGCAGCTCTGGGTGCCCTCGCTGCATGAACCACTGGTTGAAAAACCAGGTGAGGTCTTCGCCGGTGATTTCTTCAAAAGCCGTGCGCAGCTTGGAGATTTCGACGGCCGTGTGCTTGTTCTGCACCAAGTAGCGGTTCAGCGAGGCGAAAAAGGCTTCGTCGCCCACGTACTTGCGGAGCATGTGCAGCACGCGCCCGCCTTTGTCATAGGAATGACGGTCGAACATATCCTCGCGGTTGGTGTAGCGGTAGCGAATGAGTGGCTCGCGCTTGGCCAAGGCTTCTTCGAGGTAGTTATTGATTTTGGTTTCCTGCACGAAGCCGGCTTCGTCGGCGCCCAACTTAAACTCGGCCCAGAGAAATTCGGAGTAGTCGGCAAAGGATTCGTTCAGGGGCAGGTTGGCCCATGACTCGCTGGTGACGTAATCGCCGAACCACTGGTGGAACAGCTCGTGAGCGATGGTGGACTCTCCGCTCTGGTAATTGGCATCAATCAACTCCCGTCGGGTGGCTTGAATGGTGCTGCCGTGCGTGGTGGCCGTGGTGTTCTCCATGGCACCGCTCACGTAGTCGCGCACAGCTACCTGGGCATATTTGTCCCACGGGTATTCCAGGCCCAGCCGTTTGGAAAAGAAGTCCATCATCTCGGGCGTGCGTCCGAAGATGGCGCGGGCCGTACTGGCATACTGAGGCTCGACGTAGTAGTCGACGGGCTTGCCGTGCCAGGAGTCATTTACCACGGCGAAGTCGCCAACCACCATCGTGGCCAGGTACGGAGCGTGTGGCTCCTTGAGCCTCCAGGTATCGGTTCGGGTGCCGTCGGCGTTGGCTTTGGAGGACGTGAGCGTGCCGTTGGAAAGCGTTTTGAATTGCTTCTCCACCGTCAGGCTAATTTCCTGCGTCATGCGCTGGTTGGGCTTGTCAATGGTGGGAAACCAACAGGAATTGGATTCGGTCTCGCCCTGCGTCCAGATTTGGCGCGGCTTATTCTTCTCCGTCCCCAGTGGATTGATGAAGTACAGGCCTTTATCAGCGGTGATGGCCGCCGAGCCGCCCTGTGGCAGCTCGTTGGGCTTGGCCACGTACACGATGCGAACTTGGTAGGGCGTGGTCCGCGCGTACGGACGGTCGAGGGCAATGACGAGCTTGCGCTTGTTGTATGTATAGGTGAGGGCCTTGTTTTTCTTATCGCCGATAAGCTCGACTTTCTGAATATCGAAGCCCTTGGCATCAAGCACCACCTCGGATTGCGGGTAGAAATGCGAGCGCAGGGTAAGCACTGCCGTGCCCAGGAGGTACTGCTTTTTATAGTCGAATCGAACGTCGAGTTTGGTGTCAACCACATCCGTCAGGATGGTAGCGGCCGGTTGCAGCGGGGCTTCGGCCGGCAGCCACGAGGGCACCACCAACCCAGCAGAGACTGGCGCTGGGGCCGAAGCTGGCGCGGCTTTTTTGTGCACGGGCGCCTTGGTCCCAGGCTTCCGTGCCCCCGGCCCCGACGATTGGGCGGCAGCCAGTAAGTGAATAAACAACAGCAGGCTGGTGAAGCCCGGAACCAAATACCTCATGCCGACGATAACAGGCGAAAAACGCCTCAATTTCTGAATTAATTTGAGATTTGACCTACCTTTAACCCCCGCTTCCATCCCACCCTATCCGCTTCAGATGCTACAAATCAGCACCGGCCCCGAGCAACTCTGGGAAGTTGACTACCGCGCCGCCGATACTATCACGCTCAATGGTGAGCCTTTTGCCTGGGACATAGCGGATTTGGGCGAAGGCCGGTTTCACGTATTGCACGAAGGTCGCTCGTATAATGCGGAAGTTGTCTCAACGGATTACGCTACCAAGAATATTGTACTGAAAATAAACGGGCAGCGCATCGAGCTAAATGCCAAAGACCGGTTCGACCTATTGCTCGAACGCCTGGGCATGAGCAATGCCACCGCGGCCAAGGTCAACGAATTGAAGGCTCCAATGCCCGGCCTTATCGTCGATATTCGGGTAGCGCCCGGCCAGACCGTGCAGAAAGGCGACCCATTGTTGGTGCTGGAAGCCATGAAGATGGAAAATATCCTCAAGGCCCCCGCCGATGGCATCGTGGGCAGCCTCAAAGTGAACCTGCGCGACAACGTGCAGAAGGGCCAAGTGCTGGTGCAGTTCTCGTAACGCCCGTTATCAATCTATTCCGAATTACTCAACCACTTCGATTTGAAATACCACCGCATCCTTCTAAAGCTCAGCGGCGAAGCGCTAATGGGCCAGCAGCAGTACGGCATCGACGCCGAGCGGCTGATGCAATACGCGTCCGAAATTAAATCCGTGGCCGCAACCGGCGTGCAAGTGGCCGTTGTGATTGGCGGGGGCAACATTTACCGCGGCGTGCAGGCCGAAGCCTTTGGTCTCGACCGCGTGCAAGGCGACTACATGGGAATGCTTGCTACCGTTATCAACTCCATGGCCCTGCAAAGCGCCTTGGAAAAGCTGGAAGTAAGCACGCGCCTGCTGTCGGGCCTCACCATTCAGCGGGTGTGCGAGCCCTACATTCGGCGCCGGGCGGTGCGACACTTGGAAAAAGGGCGCGTAGTAATTTTTGGTGCCGGTATCGGTTCGCCCTATTTCACCACCGACTCGGCAGCTTCGCTACGGGCCATTGAGATTGAGGCCGACGTGGTGCTGAAAGGCACGCGGGTAGACGGCATCTACACCGCCGACCCGGAGAAAGACCCCACGGCCACGCGCTACCATGAAATCACCTTCGACGAGGTGCTGAATAAGAACCTGAACGTGATGGACATGACGGCCTTCACCCTGTGCAAGGAGAATAACCTCCCCATCATCGTGTTCGACATGAATACGCCGGGCAACCTGCAGCGCTTGCTCGACGGCGAGTCGATGGGTACGCTGGTAAGCGATGGAAACTCAAGCATCCGGGATGGGCGCAAACCGCTGCTGGACCCTAAGCAAAGCTTGCTGCAACCGCTGGTGGGCAACCAGCCAGAACAAGCCTAACTTTTAGTTGTCAGGTGCCAGTTGTTAGTTTGTAGCGACAAACGAATACCGGTGTTTGGCAATTGACAACCCACTACTACTGATACTACAAAACCAAATGGACGAAGAAATTCAGTTTTACCTCGACGAGCTTGCTGAATCAATGGGCAAGGCCCTGGCGCACGTAAACGTGGAAATGAGCCGCATTCGCGCGGGCAAGGCTTCGCCGGCCATGCTCGACGGCCTGCGGGTAGATTACTATGGTACTTCTACCCCCATCAGCCAGATTGCCACCATCACCGCCCCCGATGCCCGCTCGCTGCTCATCAAGCCGTGGGAGAAAAACATGATTGGCGAGGTTTCCAAGGCTATCAAGAACAGCGACTTGGGCCTGAACCCCGTGACTGATGCCGAAGGCGTACGCCTGAACATCCCGGCCATGACCGAAGAGCGCCGTCGGGAGCTGGTAAAACAAGCCAAAAACGAATCGGAAGCCGGCAAGGTGCGGGTTCGCGGCATCCGCAAGGATGTGAACGAGGCCCTGCGCAAGCTCCTGAAAGAAGGCGCTTCAGAAGACGCCGTTAAGAGCGCCGAAGAGAAAGTACAGAAAACGACGGATACTTACATTGCCGAAGTTGAAAAGACGCTCAGCAAGAAAGAATCGGAGATTATGACCATCTGATGGAATTGGTCTGCCACAAAAAAGCCCCGGTTGTGTTGCACAACCGGGGCTTTTTTGTTGAAATACCTCGCTTACGGAGCCTTGCATTGTATTACAGGTAGCTTCTTTGCGTTAAAAGTGCTTCCTCAACCGCATCAGGCACCAGGTAGCGGATGCTGTGGCCCGTGCGGAGACTTTCGCGGATGTAGGTGGCGGAGATATCCAGCAAGGGCGCCATTATTATCTGAACGCGGGGAAACGAGGTAAGTTCGGGCAACTCGGTGCCGGGACGCGGGTAGATGTAGATATCCACTTCGGACAGCAAACGGGCCGACTCGTGCCAGCGCGGGAGGCCCGGGAGGTTATCGGCGCCCATCAGCAGCACGAAGTCGTGCGCGGGGTGGCGCCGCCGCAAAGCGTCGAGCGTGGCAATGGTGTAGCTGGGGCGCGGCAGGCTGAACTCGATGTCCTCGGCGCGGAGGCGCGGGTTGCCAGCCAAGGCCAAGTTCACCAAGTGCAGGCGCTCGGTGTCGGGCAGCAAATCTGTTGCCTCTTTGAAAGGGCTGTGCGGCGAGACGACGAGCCACACTTCGGCCAGGTCAGTGCGCGTGGCGAAGTGCTCGGCTAGGATGAGGTGGCCGATGTGCACGGGGTTGAACGAGCCGAAAAGCAGGCCTATTCGAACTTGCCCGTTCATACAATGGCCGGCTCGGCGCTGATGAACTGCCGCACTAGCTTTTCGGCGTGGTCCGTGGCCTCGTCGAGGTCGTCGTTGACCACGGTTACATCGAATCGGTCTTCGAATGCTAGTTCAAAGTTGGCTTTGTATACCCGCGAAGAAATGCTGGATTGCGAGTCGGTGGCACGGGCCTGCAGGCGCTGCTCAAGGACTTCAATGGACGGGGGGCGGACAAATATCGCCAAGGCCCGGTCCTTGTAAAACTCTTTGATGCTGAGGCCACCTTTCACGTCGACATCCAGAATGGCGTGCTTGCCGCTGTCCCAGATGCGCTCGATTTCAGACTTCAGCGTGCCGTAAAAAGCACCTTCGTACACTTCTTCCCATTCCACAAATTCGTCATGCCGAATCTTGTCCTGGAAATCCTGAACGGAAATAAAGTAGTAATCCTTTCCATTGGCTTCGGTGCGGCCACGGCGGTCGCGGGTGCACGCCGAAATGGAAAAACTTAGCTCGGGCAACCGCTGCATGAGCCGATGCACGATAGTGGTTTTTCCGGCGCCGGAGGGCGCCGAAAACACAATGATTTTGCCTTGCATCGCGCAAAGCTAGCCAGTAGCGACCGGTATTAGGCCATTTCGGCGCTCACGCGGGCCAAAATGGACTCCTGTAGGCTCGCGGGGCTGGGGCGCCGAGACAGGCCCTTGTTCAGGAAGCCGATGAAAATGCGCTGCTTCTCGATGTCGTCGAAACAGGGCGAGCAGTCGTTGGCGTGGTCGTAGAGGTAGTCCTCGTCTTCCGCCGTCACGGGCTGGCCTTCGATGAGTTGGTCTAGTACAGTATTCACGCGTTCGCAGTCGGTGCCGTTGTCGGGGGTAGCAGCAACGGGAGCCGACGAATTGGTTTTTGTAGTAGCGGATTGGTCCATAATTGTAAATGCGTGCAACGCGAGAAAAGGGTGATAGACAAGGGTCTGCAAAGCAAAGCTACACTCACATGTGCTTGCTGGGGAGGTTAATTATTTTCGGGCTCGGTTAGTTCCGTCTCGTCGTCTATTGCATCATTGCCATATCCCATTGACTGCGCGTATTTTTCCAGCTTATCCTTGAGGAAATTGCGGGCCCGGTGCAAGCGCGAACGGACCGTACCTATCGGAATGTCAAGCACTTTAGCCATTTCCTCATATGTAAATCCTTCTAGGTCGCAGAGGATGATAACCGTGCGGAAATCGACCGGTAAAGAATTTAGGGCACTAGCGACTTCGTCACCAATTAAATCGCGGGCCGACTGCTGGCGCATGTCGGACGACGAAGCCCCGATTTCGCCTTCCGCCTCTACATCGTCGGGGTTGTAGTAGCCTTCGATTTCACTGTAATCGACTTTGGCGGGCTGCTTGCTTTTCTTCCGAAAATCGTTGATAAACGAATTCTTGAGAATGCGAAAAAGCCAAGCCTTGGCGTTGGTACCGGGCTCGAAATACTCAAAAAAGCGGTATGCCTTGAGATAGGTTTCCTGCACCAAATCGTTGGCATCGTCCTCGTCGAGGGTGAGGCGATAGGCAAAGTTGTAGAGCGGGTCGAGCACGGGCATCAGCTCGGCCTGAAAGCGCCGGTCCTTTTCCTCTTTGCTCAGTTTGACCCGTTCGGGAGAATCGCTCATAGTGGGCGGGGGAAATTGTAGGCCGAAACCTACGAAATAATAGCTAATTAGGAGAAATCTGACTGCAAGAACTGCTACATGCGGTGGCTGGCCTTATGGCTTCGCGTCAAACAACCACAAACCAAAGCATTTGGGAGATAAATCGTCCTTTTGAGAACAGCTTAGCACATGAAATACTGCCCGATGTACGGATTACCGCGCTGCGTAGGTTGCGCGCCGTGGCAATAGGCAAAAGACAAACGGTACAGAATAGCTTTTGTTTGTACCCGAATGGCATTTCCCTAACGCTAAAATAGCGGCGGCCAAGCCAGCACGCGCGCCGCCACGGCAACCGGCTCGATAGCCCGAATGCAGCGGCAAGCCGCTGGCTGGGTGCGGCAGGCCTCGCAATTCGGCTCCTCGAACACCATGTAGTCGGCGTGCTCACCCAGCGGACCCCAGCGGCCGGGGTGCATGGGACGGATGAGCGGGTACAGGCCCAGGGCGTGGCGGCCAAGTGCCGCAGCCAAGTGCAGCGGGCCGGTGCTGCCGGCTACGAGGCCGTCGGTGGCGGCGATGAAGGCCAAGAACTGCGGCAGGCCGAGCTTGCCGGTGAGGTCGGCCGCAAGAAAGGCGGCGTTTTGCTGAAGCCAATCGGCTAGCTCCTCCCCTTCTGCGGCGGTTCCGGTCACGAAAACGCGGTGCCCGGCCTGGTGCAGCAGCCGAGCCAGCTGGCCGAAGTTGTCTAAGCCCCACTCCCGGGCGCTACCACGGCTGCGCGGATGCAGAATGACGTTTAACCGGCCGGGCCGACGGTCTCGTAAAAGTGCCTGCAACGGTGCGGACAAGGATTCGAGCGAATGCAAGCGCACCAACTTTGCTACCTCCACCAATGCCGGTACTGCGGCGAAGCCCAATGGCTGAAGCAATTGCAGGTTTAGTTGCGCTTCGTGCAGGGACGAGTGGCGGCGGCTGAGGGCAACCAAGCGGTTGCAGGTGAGCCAATGCTGCCAGCGGTTGCGAGTGCCAATGCGAACGGGAATTTTAGCCTTTTTGGCTAGGCGCGCCAGGGTCTTGTTGGGAAAGACATGGACGATGGCGGATGCGGCGAAAGCTTGCAGGGTGGCTACTTGCGCCGCTTCGGGCTGCTTCAGCAAATCATCCAGATTCAGAAAATCATCAACCCACGGGCAAGCCGCCGCAATCGGCGCGGTGTAGGTGCGGCCGATAAACACCACCCGGCAGTTGGGGAACATGCGCTTGAGCTGCCCGGCCACCGGCAGCGTGAGCACTACATCACCAATGGCATCGGTGCGGGAGATGAGGAAGGTCTGGCTCATGCTTCGGCGCTTTCGGTGCGGGTTTTCAGCTTGGCGAATTTCAGAAACACGCCCCAGGCCGAGATGCCGGCGATGCAGAGGCCGGCAAAACCGTCGAGAAATCCCAGCCGAAAGAAGTAGCCGTGCACGAACTTCCAGAGCGGCTTCAGCAGCAGGTGGAAGAGGTTGACGTTGGTTTTGCCGCGCAGGGCCAGCTCTTGGGCGGTGATGCTGGTAAACTTGTTGAGCTGGCTGACGTGCTGGGCAATGGAGTAGTAGCTGTAGTGCAGGGCATCGCCGGCGAGCTGGCCGGTGGTTTGGCCGGGATTCACTTCGTAGCGCTCGTGGAGCAACAGGCCGGTCCAGCGGCCCAGGCGGCGGTCGTAAAGGCGCAGTTTGCGGTCGGGATACCAGCCGCCGTGGCGCACCCAATGGCCGCAGTAATTGGTGAGGCGCGCGAGGCTATAGGCGGCGTGCTGCCAGTGCTGTTTGGCCGCGCGGATGGACTGGCGCAGTTCGTCGGTGAGCACTTCGTCGGCATCGAGTTGCAGAACGTGGTCGAATGCGGCCTGCGCGGTGGCGTAGTTTTTCTGCTCCACGTAGCCGGCGAAGGCGTGCTGAACGACACGCACGCCGTGCTGTTGGCAGATTTCGACGGTATTATCCGTCGAGAAAGAATCGACCACCACTACGTCGTCGGCCACATCGCCCAGCGCCTGGAGGCAGCGGGCAATATTGGCCGCTTCGTTGAATGTGATGATGACGACGGAGAGAGAAACCACGCAGGAAAAGCCAGAAGACAATGTAAGTATGGGCAAAGGTAATGTTGAGTCAAAACGGCGCGGCATAATGCGGGAAAAGTGCGCTTCGCTGCCTTAAAATTGAACCACAACCCTTAATGCCTGCTGATACAATAGATAGAGTAGTCCGGCATCAACCCGTTTCGTTTATTCACACTTCTAACACAGGTGCTAATTCGCCGTAAGCAAAGAGTACAATTTCGGGCATCGCAACCCGGTCTCCGTGCGTAACTTGCGCCTCAATTCGTTTTCCCACACATGAAAAAAACGCTTTTTCCCGGCCTGCTGGCCGCTGCCCTCATTGCCTTCACGCTGCCATCGTGCGGTCCTTCGACGGGTGATACCAACGAAGACATTGTCACTACCAAGTTGCCGCCATTGCCGTCGGCTCCCGACACCACCGCTGGCGCCAAGCAACCCGAAGCCTACCGGGAGCTGAACTCGGTGAATGCCACCGAGGACATCAAAAAGATGCAGCCTCAGATGTAACCTGCGAGTTTCTGCTCTCAACTTAATAGATGCATAATTGGGGCCGTTGCTGCTGAGGCGGTGGCGGCCCGGTTTCTTTTGGTGCGGCCTGGCCGGCGCTTTTTTTTATGGAAAACAACATCGTATTGCGCCGCGGGGTAGAAGCCGATTTGCCCCAGGTTTTGGCGCTTATCAAGGAACTGGCGGAGTACGAACGTGCCCCAGAGGCCGTGACCAATACCCTGGCCGACATGCAACGCGACGGATTCGGGCCCGCGCCCATTTTCAGCTTCTTCGTTTTGGAAAACCAAACCGCTGAAATAATCGGTCTTGCGCTGTTTTACACGGCTTATTCCACTTGGAAAGGCCGCATGCTGTATCTCGAAGACCTGGTGGTGACCGAGGCTGCCCGCCGTGGCGGCTTTGGCCGGCTTCTATTCGATGCCGTGGTGGCCGAGGCCCGCGCCACGGGCGCCGTGCGCATGAAGTGGCAGGTGCTCGACTGGAACGAGCCGGCCATTGCCTTCTACAAAAAACTGGGTGCCAACATTGAGGGCGAATGGCTGAACGGCAACCTCGACCACGCGCAACTGGCCAGCTACACCGTGGCGGCCGCAGCAGAAGCAGCCGCCGCGCCAACTTCAGCCCGCGACTTCTAAATCAGCCATTCCAGAAGCCTCCGGTTTACAGCCGCACAAATTTGCGGCTGCCGGTATTGCCCTGCGTGTCCTGCCAACTCAGGATGTAGAAGCCCGGAATGAGGCCGGCCACATTCAAGGGCAACACGTTGAGGCCGGCGGTGGTGGCCACGCTTTGGGTGAGCACACGCCGGCCCAGCGCATCATAAAACCGGAATACTACGGCGCCGGTCATGGCAGCGGGGTACTGCAGGTCCAATTTTTCGCCCGTCACGGGATTGGGAAAAATGGACACGGCCGCACTGGCGCCTTCACTGGTCAGCACCTCGGGCGCCACGCTGTCCTGCGAGCCATCGGGGCGGGTCAGCAACAGGCGGTAGTTATAAAGTCCGGCGGGCACCTGCGTATCGAAAAACTGGTACTGGCCCGACGGTGGCTGCGTGGCCACGGTTCCAACCTGGGTCCAGGCAGTGGTATCGCTGCCCAGGCTGCGTTCCACCACAAAGTTGGTGACGAAGCATTCGTCGCGGGTGGTCCACGTCACGTTCACGCCCACGCCGCGGGTGTATTCGGCGTTGAAGCTGGTGAGGGGTGCGGGCAACATGGCGGGCCCGCCACACCCCAGGTTTTTGAAGCTCCGCACGCGCAGCACTTGCCGGCCGCCCGCCACGTCGCTCACGGGGTTGAGGCCCCGGTTGTTCTGGCCGCGCCCAATGGCGTAGTGCATCACCGCGCCGGGCAGGATGAGGTGCCCGAGCTGGTGGGCGTGGCCCAACTCGTGCACAACCACCGTTTCAAAATCAATTTGGTTGAGGGTGCCGAGGGCGGGCGCTGGCCCGAATTGGAAGATGGCGGCATCGTCGTACTGCATGTCTACTTCCTTCACCCAAAAAACAACCTCGCCACTGGGCGCGTAGCACCCGCGGTAATAGGTAATGGTGCGGCCCAGCACGCGTTCGGGCAGGTCGGCTCCGTTGTCGAAGGCCACCACGTTCTGGTCGTCGTCGGCAATGGTGTTTGTGGCAAACGGAGTGCCCACTTCCCAGTTGATGCCCGTCGAGCATCGCCAGGTGATGAGGGCCCGCTGCATGGCCGCCACAGCCGCCGCATTGGCCACAAAGTTGGGGCTGAAGCGGAAACTGATGCCGCCCGAAGCATTTTGCGCAATGTGGTTGGGCCGCTGCAGCAAAGTCCCATCGGTGCTTTCCACGTTGGTCAGGGCGTAGATGATGGTAACCGAACTGGCGCTCTCGCCCGCTAATTGGTCGTTGGTGGTCACGCGCACGGGGCCGGAGCCCGCCGGATGGCCGTTGGAAACGGGCTGGCCGCCGTTGGCCGCCGAGGGCACCCGCACCTGGATACGCGTATTGGTCCATGTGATGTAGTCCGTGGTGCGGGCCTTCACGCGGGTGGCACCGCCGTCGTCGGCGTTGCGAAACTCTACAAAACCATTGCCGCGGGTGTTGCCGAATCCATCGCCGTTGATGGTGAGTACTGCCTCAGCCCCCGCGGGCAGGCTTTGGGGCGTGAAATTGTTGATAACGGGCGCCAGCGAACCGCGCAGCAATGCTGGCGCAGCAGCACGCAGCGCGGGGATGGATTGCAATACCCGACGCGCCTGCCCCGTAAACTGACTTGCTACTTTGTAGAAAGACTCATCCAGCGCCGGATAGGTGCGAAAAGGCTCGGCCGCCGTTCCATCGACCAAGTTGAATTTGATAAATCCTTGCTCGCTGCCAAACGGCGTCCAAGTGCGGCTGGCCGAGGCGGGCAGCCCGGCCCAAGGCGCAGGAGTCAGAAAGAAAATCCCCACCTGGCCAGGGGCTAGCTGCAGCGTGCTGCTGAGCACCTGTTGGTCGAGGCCCAACCGGCCGCCTTCTGTGATGAGGGCCAAGCCAGTCGTGTCGGCCACCTGGCCTTTCAGCAACGAGAACACGCGCAAGCGGTGGCGGGTGAAGAGCCGGGCGTGACTGGCGTCCCAGAAGCTATGGGCGTCGAGCACCTGAGCTTCAACCACCAGCGCCGACTCCTGCGCCCGGCGTGCGGGCTCAATCGGCAGCATCAGGCACTGCGTTTCGGGCAGTGGCCCCTGGGCCCAGCCCTGCCCACTGCCGAGCAAAGCCAACATTGACATTACACCCAAACGATATATCCAAAATCGAATACCCGAGAACCCAAACTCCATAGAAAAGACGGAAAAACGCGTGCTACCGAAAGTACGAAAAACACCCAGCCAATGGCTTGAATAAAATTAAAATGAATTTCGCCGATTCTTGTTTGCAAAAAGCAAGTGGGCCAAGCACCTTTCAGGTAGTCGTCGCTCGCTTTCCGGCTATTGCCCGATGGGTGCTGGTTGCGGTTGCCAAGAGGGCGAACCGCCCTTGACCACGGGCCAGCCATCAGCGTATTCCAGTTTATCCAGCAGCAGAATGCGCCGCGAATAACCCTCAGAATCGTCGATGGCGTTGAAGGTGGGCCGGCGCGGGTCGATGGCGTGGTAGGCCAGCCAGTCCTGGCCCGCCGCATCGGTTACCACGCAGTTGTGGCCGGGTGCCTGCCAGTAGGTGTTGGCCGCGAGCAGGGCGCTGTGTGGGTTATTGGTGGCGGCAGCGAAGGTTTCGAAGGGGCCGGTAGCGTGCCGGGCACGGGCCACCAGCACGGCGTAGTGGGCCTTGGCCCCGCAGCAGTTATCGCCTGAGAAAAACAGATAGTACCAGCCATCGCGGTAGTGCACCCAGGCGGCCTCCACTAACCGGTGGTAGTCGTCGGGGTCGTGGGATAGGCTGGGGTGCACCACGGCCCGGGCCGCGCTGCCGGGTTGGAAGCCCAGCCGGTCCTCGGCCAATTCCTGCACCCAGATGGGCCCAAAGCCCGAACCCCAATACAACAACCGCTGCCCGGTGGCCGGGTCGTCGAAGGCCATGGGGTCGATGCAGGTGAAGCCGGGCCCGGGCAGCAATGGCTGGCCGCTGTCTACGAAAGGGCCGGCGGGCGCATCGGCCACGGCCACGGCCAGGCTGAAGTAATCGGTACCATCGGGCCGGGCCGAGTAGTAGAGGTAAAAGCGGCCGGCGTGCTCGCTCACGTGGGGCGCCCATATTTTCTGGCTGGCCGTGGCCCAGCGGGGCTTCTCGGGCAGGCCTTCGCCCAGGTAGTCCCACTGAATTAAATCCCGGGAGCGCGCTACTTGCAGGTTGATGATGCGGCCGGCCCGCTTGGTTTGGGTGCCGTAGGCGTAATACCAGCCGTTGGTGGCGCGGATGATGGTGGGGTCCGGAAAATTTTCGTCGATAACGGGGTTGGTATACATCGGCAGCAAACAGTTAGGCGTGAACAACAAGCCAGCACATCCCTGCGCGTTTACTCCGTGCTCCCCCTCGTGGCTTACTGGTAACTGCGAACGAGGGGTTGCTGTTGCTGCAGCCACACGTAGGCCGAGGCAACATCATCGAACGTGCCCACGCGCGGGGCGTCGATGGCGTGCACGATGGTTTCGACCGACTGGCGGGCCAGCAGGCTGGGCGGCAGCACCCAGGCCAGGTATTGCAGACCCGTGAGCCGCATTTCTTCCAACCACCACGCGCTCCAGGCCGTGAGCTTCATGGTGGTGTGCGTGATGCCGGAGTTGTCGTTAAGAATCTTGTGGCAGGGCCACGCCCGCAGGCTGGTCAGCATCTGTTCACAAGCCACCTGCGACGATTCCTGGTTGTGTACCCCTTTCCAGTCCACGTAGAGCCAGTCCATTTCAGTATCGTAGCCAATAAACAACTCGGGCGAATCAACAATAACTTCCAACTGCATAGAGGCTCATGAACTGCCCCGAGTAGCAGGGCAATTGAGCTGTCAAATTTACGCTCGCAAACCCCTTACAATGCAAGGATTTGTATACCGAACGGCGCGCTATTAAGGCCGGCCGGGCCCGGCGGATGCCCGCCAGCCCTAGCTTTGTGGTCCTGCTTCTCGGCAGCAGGCTGGTTTTACTTCCGTAAAGTTCTTTTTTTCCGCCATTTCCCCCTTCCCTGATGTTTAGAAAAAGCATTGTCCTACTGGTTTTGTTGTGTGCTCCTTTTAGCCTGCTGGCGTGGGGCACCATTGGCCACCGGGCCGTCGCCAAGATTGCCGAAAACCACCTCACGTCCTCGGCCAAGCGGGAAATCGCCCGGATTCTGGGCACCGAAACCCTGCCGCTGGTCAGCACCTGGCCCGATGAGATTCGCTCCGACCCGCAGTACAAGCAAACAGGCCCGTGGCATTACCTCAACGTGGCAGCCGGCCTCGACTTCCCGGCCTTCGTGGCCCAGCTCACTGCGGCCCCTGCCCCGGTTCCCACCAACGCCTACAATGCCCTGCTGCAAGTGCGCCAGGACCTGAAAGACCCAAAGAAAACGGACGCTGAAAAGCTGTTCGCTCTGAAATTTGTAGTGCATTTGGTGGGCGACATCCACCAGCCCCTGCACGTGGGCCACGGCGAGGACCGTGGGGGCAACAGCATCCAGGTGAATTGGCGGGGGCGCGACACCAACCTGCACAGCATTCTGGACGGCGACTTGGTGGAATACCCGGGCTTTAGCTATTCCGAAATGGCGACGGCTTACGACCGGGCCACGCCCCCCCAAATCAAGCAATGGCAGAAAGACGATGTGGCCACCTGGCTGTTCGAATCTTACCAGTTGTGCACCCCGATTTATGCCGCGGCGGCCACCAGCCCCAAGTTTGATTACCACTTCTACCCGGCCTTTGGGCCTTCTGTGGAACAGCAAATTCTGAAAGCCGGCATTCGGTTGGCAGGCGTCCTGAACGAAGCATTTGACAAGTAGCGGCACTTCGCTCCTGTTTTCACCCTGAAAAAGCCCCGATTGCGCCCGTGCAGTCGGGGCTTTTTCAGGAGTTGGGGAAGCATTTTGAGTGGCTAAGCGCCTTAAGCAGAGCCAACCCTCACATTATAAATATTCTTACCTAATCAAATTCCTACAACTCTCCTATTAAGTGTCGGACCGGGGTTTTATGACTTAACCATCTTGCCCGACCAAAGGCATAATTAGGGCATCTGAGAAAAATCCGATTTTAATTTCAGGAAGTTGATTTTCTGGCAAACAGCGTATTCATCAATAACTATTCGATAAAATTTTATCAGTTTTCTACCACACCAGAACCGCTTTGGCATCTGACTTTAGGAGGAGATTAAAATTGGAACAAGCCAATCCGTCGGCTGGCAGCTTTCCGGTGGGCAGCATACTCCTTATTTAGCAGATAAGTAAGATATTGTACGTCTAAATCTGCTGTCTACCATGGAGCAAGGCTTGCTGCTGGTCTGGAATGCGCTGCTTATTTCTTCCCTCTTTCTTTATTTATGACAAAATCTTACACTCGGACTACTTGGGCGCGTTGCCTGCAAAAACTCGGTTTGGCGGCGCTGGTAATGGCCGGCACGGCGGGGGCGGCCCAAGCCCAAACATCGCCGCCGTTTGCAAATGACATTGCGGTAGTCACCGTTTATACCCTTGGCAAAATTGCTACCCCGCGCGCCCTGCCCCAGCAAGTAAGAGCCTACATCTCGAGCTTGGGCACGGCGGCGCAACAGAACGTCGTCGTCACGCTGTCAATCACGGGCGCCAATACCATTACCGAAAGAGTAACCGTGGCCGCGCTGCCGGCCGGCGCCCGCGGCACGGTCACCTTCCCCGCTTTGCCTGCCACCCTCACGCCCGGCACCAATACGGTTACGGTGAGCGTGGCCAATGATGAAAACAACGCCAACAACTCGGTGGCCGTGACGCAACTCGTAACCGCCGACCGCCTCAGCTACATTGACCCGGGCAAGGAAACCGACGGCGCGTTTAGCGGCTTTGGCAATGCCACCACGGTCTTCGCCACGAAGTACACCGTGCCGGGCACCGTGGCACTCGCCGAACAAGTCATCTCCTTCGGCAATACGGGCGCCACTACCCCCTTCCGGGCGGTGGTGTACGATGCGACTGGCACCGGCGGCCTTCCCGGCAAGGTGCTCTTCACCTCCGCCACGGAAAACCGGCCGGCCACGGGCGGTGACGTAACCGTGGTGCTGCCCGCGTTGCAGGTTTCCGGCTCGTTCTACGTGGGCGTGGTGGAAGCCGGCACCACCGGCCTCGGCATCGCCACCCAAACGGAAACGCCCCTGCGCGCTTCGACCTTCTATTTTTCTCCAGACGGGGCCAGTTCCTGGACCGATATGTCCGTGCAGTATCCACGCCGGCTGGCCATTGAGGTGAAGCTGGCACCGGCTCCAAACTGCGCCCAGCCTACGGCCTTGGCCGTGACCAACACCACCGCCAACACGGCCACGGTTTCCTTCACCGACGCCAGCAACTCGGGCAGCTATCGGATTATTTACGGCCCGGTCGGGTTTCAGCCCCTCACAGGCGGTACTACCGTTACGGCCACCACCAATCCGTTCACTATCACGGGCCTGCAGGCGGGCAGCAATTACCAAGTGTATGTGCGCAGCAATTGCAGTGCCGGGGGCACCAGCTTCATCACGGGGCCGGTAAACTTTAGCACGAGCTGCAACGCCGTGACGGCCGTTGCCACGTTCCCCTACGTGGAAAGATTTGACAACCTGCCCATTGGCCAGGCACTGCCCTGCGGCACCTCGGTACTTGATGCCAACAACGACCGCGCTACCTGGACGGTATCAAAAGCCAACCCCAACACGGGCACGAGCAGCCTGCGCTACACCGGCCTGACGCTCAACAACGTCGTGGCAGATGACTGGTACTTCCTCCCCGCGTTGGTGCTTTCTGCGAATTCGCGCTACCAAGTGGCTTTCCGCTACCGGGGCGAAGGCATCACCAACAGTCCATCAAGCTTCACCGAAAGCCTGGAAGTAACCTCGGGCACGGCGGCTACGGCAGCCGCGCAAACCAACGTATTGTATACCAACACGGCCATTACCAACACCGCGTATCTGCTGGCCAACGGGACCTCGACTCCGGTGGTAGCATTGCTGCCGGCGGGGGCCAGCACACAGTTTGTGGGCTTCCACGCCAAGAGCATAGCCAACCAAGGCAACCTCTACATTGATGACATTGCCGTGACCGCCACCACGGTTTCGGCCAACTCGGAAGCGCTATTGCGCGCCATCAGCGTGTTTCCCAATCCCTCGGCTACGGGCCGGTTCGACCTCGAAATTCACGGCGCCAAAGCCAAGGGTAGCCTCGGCGTGCAGGTCACGAATACCCTCGGCCAGCACGTGTACACGGGCTCGGCCCGCGACAATTACACCAACCGGCTTGAATTAACCAGCCTGGCTCCCGGCATTTATTTCCTAACCGTGCGCAACGGCGACGAGCACATGACCAGCCGGATTAGCATTGTGAAATAAGCCGAGTTGCCTTTGAATTTCATTCCAAGCAACTTGCTAAAAGCTTGGCGCCAAAAAACTTTCTGCATTGAAGCCGGAGGTTTTACCTCAACACTAAACTTTTTTGAGCGCAGGATTATTCATCCTGCATCCAGTGCCTGAGGCACTTTGCGTTTCCACTTGCTACCGGCTACAGGCCGTAGACCAAGGTTTTTCTTCTCTTCCTCTCTATATATGACATTGAATCTTACTCCTTCCGGCTTCGGCAAGCTGGCGCTGGCCATTGCGCTGGCCCTACCAGCGCTGGCTTCGGCTCAGCAAGCTACTCCCACGGCGCAGGCGCTGGCCTCCTTTTCGGCCAAAGCCCGGGCGCAGAGCCGCCTGAGCGCCGCCGATGTGGCCAACCCCGTCGTAACCAGCTCGTACTTTGACCGCAGCACGGGCCTGACGCACACCTACCTGCAGCAGCGCGTGAATGGCCTCACGGTGTTCAACGCCAACGGCGCCGTACACACCGACCAAAGCGGCAAGGTGGTATTTTTCAACCAGGACTTCCTGGCAAATGCGGCCGCTGGGGCACCGTCGGCCACGCCGACGCTCACGGCCGAGCAAGCCGTGGGGGCGGCCGCCAAAAGCCTGAACCTGCCCCGCCCCGTGGCGCTGCAGAGACTGGTGGAAGGCCGGGCTGCCGATGGCATCGTCTTCAACAAAGGCGGCATCTCAGAAGAAAACATTCCGGTGCGCCTGATGTACGTCCGCATCGGCGATGAGCTGGTGCTGGTGTGGAACGTGGGCATTGCGCAACTCGACCAGCAGCACAACTGGAATGCGCGTATCGACGCGAAGTCGGGCCGCCTCGTGGACCGCAACGACTACGTGGTGAGCGAGCGGGCCTCTTTTCAGGAGCACGTGCTCCAAAACCGGGCCCGGCGTCAGCCGCTGACCACCACCCAAGCGGCAGCATTAAGCAAAGCGGCGGGCGCAAAAGGCACACTGGGAGCACCCAACAGCCTAACCGTGATTCCCGTGCCGTTCGAAAACCCCGACCTTTCGCCCCGGGTGGTGGTGCCCTTCAGCTCGGCCAACCCGCTGTACTCGCCTTACGGCTGGCAAGTGGGCGACAGCAAAGCGCCTGCTAACTTTTTTGCGGACAGCTACTCCCTGCTTTCGAGTGGCCGGCAACTGACGCGCGGCAACAACGTGGCTGCTTATGATGACAACATCACCATTACTTCCGGCAGCGGCAACCTTTCCTCCACTCTCAATTCGCCCGATGGTGGGCCCAACCGGGACTTCGACTTTCCTTTTGACCAGAGCAAGGGCGCCCGCAACCCCGGCAACTTGGCGGCGGGCACCACCAACCTGTTCTACTGGAACAACATGCTCCACGACGTGATGATGAGCAAGGGGTTTGACGAAGTTTCGGGCAATTTCCAGTATAAAAACATCACCAACCTGGGCCTGGGCAACGACTTTGTGCGGGCCGAAACCCAGGACGGCAGCGGCCGCAACAACGCCAACTTTTCGGCGCCGCCGGATGGCAACTCCGGCCGGATGCAGATGTATTTGTTCGACAACTCAGACAAAAATGAGTTGACCGTTACCGGCACCAGCAGTGCAGCCGGCACCTATGCCTTCGCCTCGGTCGCCTTCGGCCCCCGCCTCACCAAGCGCCCCCTGGCCGGCAAACTGGTTCTCGTGAACGACGGCGTATCGGCAAACGGCGGAGACCACGCCTGCGCTTCGCCCTTCGTGAATGCCGCCGCTGTAGCCGGCAACGTGGCCTTCATTCAACGCGGGGGCTGCCCGCAGCTCACCACGCTCAGCCCACGGGCCACCAACGCTTTTGCCACCAAGGTAAAACGGGCGCAGGCCAATGGCGCCAGCGCCGTCATCGTATTCGATTCCGTGGCCACCACCAACCTGACCAACTTCGGGGGCACTGATACCGTTGGCATTCGCATTCCGGCCATCTTCATTAGCGGGGCCGACGGCTTTAAGCTGCGGGCCGCCATACTGGCCGGCGCCACGCTCAACGTGGCCGCGCTGCTGGGCCCGGACTTTGACGGTGCCTTCGACAACGGCGTGGTTTCGCACGAATTCGGCCACGGCATTTCGACGCGCCTCACCGGCGGCCCCGCTAATTCGAGCTGTCTCAACAATGCCGATGGCAGCCAAACCATGGGCGAAGGCTGGAGCGACTTCTTTGCGCTCTGGATGACCACCCGCCCCGGCGACGATGGCCGAAATAGCCGCTACATTGCCACTTACGACAGCGGCGAGCCCTACAACGTGGGCCCGGGCTTCCGCAACAAACCCTACAGCACGGACTTCGCCAAGAATAACTACACTTACAGCCAAATCGGCAACGGAACGGGCCAATACCAAACCACTCACGCGGTGGGCGAAGTGTGGGCCACGGTGCTCTGGGATTTGAACTGGCAGTTCATTTACAAATACGGCTACAACGAGGATTTCCATGCGGCAACCGGCGGCAACAACAAAATGCTCAAGCTGGTGCTCGACGGTTGCAAACTGCAAGTCTGCAACCCCGGTTTCCTCGACGGCCGCGACGCACTCCTGCGTGCCGACTCCGTAACCAACCGCGCCGCCAATGCCGAACTGATTTGGAACGTGTTTGCGCGTCGTGGCATGGGCTTCAATGCCGTGCAGGGCACCCGCGTCAATGGCACGCCCAGCGTCGCGGGCGTTGTACAGGGATTTGACCTGCCGCCCGGCACCCGCCCAATTGCCTTGTCGAATAAAAACGGCATCACCACGCGCGGAGCCCTCGAAGCCTACCCGAACCCCGCACAGGACCTGCTCACAGTTCGCACCCAATTGACCAGCGCTGCTCCCATGCAAGTGACCGTGCTCGACTTGTTGGGCAAAATCGTCGTGCGCACGGCTTCCGTATCTGCCACCCAGATGCGGCAAAACGGAGTAACGCTCAACACCAGCCAACTGGCCTCCGGGGTTTACGTGGTTCGTGTCACCACCAGCGAAGGCACCTTAACCACCAAGGTTAGCATTCAGCACTAACCGGCGCGCAAGTCGTTATGTCAAAAAGCCCGGTCCCGGCCGGGCTTTTTTGTGCGCGCAGCAGTTTTGGATTGGCTTAACTTGCCTGCAATGCAAAATCTTATTGAACAAATATTTACCACTCCCTACAATCTCCTCCGTTGATTTTTCCAACCTTTACGTAAAGGCAAAATGACCCGGCACAACACCTGAGCATCAGTGCTACAGCAAAAGAATACGCGCTATATTTTATATTATTCTTCTATTGTTTAGTATCTAAGTATCAGCCACTATATTTGGTATCCCAGCGAGCTCTTCTGAACCACCCATGGTAACCCCTATATTCAGAGTTTTCGACTACAAAACGGCCATCGAATTCTACATCGATTGGTTGGGTTTTCACATTGACTGGGAAGAGCGGCCTAATGCCGGGCCTCTGTATATGCAGGTGTCTCGGGGCGATGTTGTGTTGCACCTCACCGGGCATCATAGCGACAGTTGCCCCGGCTCAAAAGCCATTGCCGAAATCAACGGTCTGCGGTCCTATCACCGGCTGTTGCTACAAAAGGATTATCCGTTTATGCGTCCCGGCCTGGAAAAAACCGCCTGGAACGAAAAAGTGATGCAGACCGAGGTAACCGACCCATTTGGCAATCGCCTTGTGTTTGTGGAGGCCTGCGGCTAACCCTCACACTGTATGGTAAACCCCGGTTTATCCGTCCCTTACAAAATACCTGCGCACCGTATTGCTTCCATCCTTGCTTAAAATGGAAACTTCCGCCCTTCAAACTGCGTGTTACTCCCAATCTACCCGCTGAGCCCTGAATTGACGGTGGGAATACCACGATTTTTTCCCTTTTGTTATCTCTTATTCTATGCGCCAATTTTTCCTTGCTACAGCCGCATTGTCGCTGTGGACTGCGTTGTCCGCAACTGCCCAAACCACCAGCACTGAGGGTTCCAAATCCGTCGCCAATCGTGAGCGCATTGCCCTTTCTACGCGTCCCGCAACCGATGCAGCTCCCATGCGCTTGGCCTGCGCACCCATCATCGGCAAAGTATATGACCCCAACGGCGACCCGTTGGTTGGCGCCACCTTGTTGATAAAAGGCACCCACCAAGTGTACGTTACTGACTCCGAAGGCAAGTTCATGTTCACCGAGCCCGTCTACGAAGGCCAAGTGCTAACCATTGGCGCCGCCGGGTATACCCCCCTCGATGTACCACTAACGGAATGCACATTGCCACGGTTGGTACTGGAACAGGCAGACGATGCCCGCATCAAACGCAATGGGAAGCGGGCGGGCCAAGTGGTTAGGCTTAACAACCGCAACACCAATCTGAAGTGAAGAAAATTATTGGCGAATCCATAGCGAGAAGCAGTCATCCCATCGAGACGAATGCAGAGGCGTTCTGAAACAGCTTGCTAGCGACTCGTGTTTTCTGCTGTTGCCCACTATCATTAGCGGCAAAACCATAGCAAAAGAAAAAGTCCCCAGAACCTGACTAGCAGCGTCTGGGGACTTTTTAGCGCTCCCTCCTGAACTCAAAGGCTTTCTGAACCCTGCTTAACCCTGCCATTGCCTTTGATAGTATTAGGGTTAAAGACGAGTCGCGTAAGAAATTTAAAGCGGCTTTCGGCATCCATTTTCGCCTAAAAGGGCACACCGGGCAGGCACACCACGTAATCGGCAATAGGCATAACTACCGTGGCTGTTGCAGAACTCGGTTTAGGTGGTTCCGTTTCAGCAGGGCCGCTTTCTAAGTGCTCGCGTTGGGGCTTTGGTGCGCCTATTTCGCTGCCCAGCTCGTGCATTTGCAGTCAGTATCGGCCTTGGCAGGGCAAGGGCCAGGCTCAACTGCCGTTTGGGCCGGTACCTCAGGAGCTTCTTGAGGTTGTAGGCCACGGCCGTGAGCAGCATGGTTTTATGGGCCCCGGCGTGGCCCCGCACGTTCATCCGGCGCAGGCCGTAGTGGTGCAGCAGATTCCCAAACACGGGCTCTACGGTGCTCTGCTGGACCCGTCGCATGCGCTGGCCCCGGCGGCTTTGCTGCCGCTGCCACGCCCGGCGGTACGGGGCGTCGTAGAGGGTGCGGGTGAGTTGCTTGCGCTTGGCCCCCGGCACACAAGTGGACTTGAGGGGGCACTGCTGGCAATCCGAGCAGGTGGCCCAGTAAATCTTGCGCCAGCCGCCGTCCGCGGCTACGTCGTATTTCCGAAACGAGAGGATTTTGCCGGCCGTGCACGCGTATGCGTCCGTTTGCGCGTCGTAGGCAAAGCCCGCAATTTCGGGCTTGTACTGGCCAAACACGGGAATCCAGGCCGTAATCCCTTGCCTTTCGAGCAGCGCGTAGTTGGCCCCGTTGGCGTAGCCAGCATCGGCCAGCAGCTCGCGCAGGCGCAGTTCCTGGGCACGCAGCCGGCGTTGCAGGCCGGTGAGCAGGCGGGGCAGATGCAGGCTGTCGCGGCGGTCGGCGAAGTCGGCCTGCACGTGGCGGATGACGCCGTGGGCGGTGTCGACCGCGAGGCTGCAGAGGTAGTTCAGGGCGCGGGCCTTGCCGGGCTTGACGGAAATGCGCGCGTCGGGGTCAGCGGGACTGTAGTGCGTCTTGTTGCTGAGCAGGCGCGCCTTGGGCTGCTGGGCGCCCGGCACGCTGGAGTGGGCGCCCTGCCGCGCCTGGTGAGCCGCCAGGTTGCGCAGCTGGTGCACGGGGGCCGTCACCACCGACGCCGCCGGGGCCGGCGGCGCGCTGCTTCCCGCCCGGTGCGGGCCCAGCGCCCCCGCGGCCTGCTTTTCCACCACCGCTTCGAGCGCCGCGTTGGCCTTGACGGGCGCCGAATCAACCGCCTGCGTGTCGCCGGCGACCAGGCCCCGGGCGACGCACTGGGCAAAGACGTGGTCGAAGAGGCGCTCGAACACCGCCGTCGGAAACAGCTGGCGGGTGCGGCTCACGGTCGAGTGCCAGGGCAACTCCTCGTCCACCTCGTAGCCGAGGAGGTAGAGAATGTCCAACCGCAGGGCGCAGTGCTCCACTAAGCGGCGGTCGCTGACCAGGTTTTCCAGCCGGCCCACCAGCACGAGCTTGAAGAACTGAGGTGGTCTAGCTAAGCCGGACACAATTGGGACGTGGTTTGGAGTTGGGATTCGAAGTGGTTGGGCGATTGATAGCCAAGCGCGGAATGTCGACGTTCGGCGTTGTAGTAGGCAATGTGGTGGCTGATTTCGAGCTTGGCTTCGGCCAGGCCGGGGAAGTGGCCGCCGTCCAGCAACTCCGCTTTGAAGCGGCTCCAAAACGATTCAGCGTGCGCATTATCGTAGCAGTTGCCCCGCCGGCTCATGCTTTGCCGCGCCCC
>NZ_JADQDQ010000008.1 GCF_015694725.1 Hymenobacter jeongseonensis
ACGACGGGTACGTTTGGGGTTCATGGCGTTGACTAAGATAGCCGCCATTTACTGTCCAACTTTTGGGGAGTACTACACACGAGATAAAGAGAATAGCGAGGCGGACGGGACTTAGCCTTGAAAATGGACTGTTGTAATCAGTCTGTTACCATCTTCGGATGAGACGTTAAATTATAGGTGTATAAATTTAAATAAGTTCAATAATATTTTAATAGTAAAATGATTAACCTTTGTATCGTTCTTCAAATGAGGTCTTTAATGACTTAACTTTCTATTGTATAACCATACTTAGAAAACTGGCGCCACAGGGCCGTTGCTGTGTTTAGAACATATTGTCGCTAAGTACAATTTTGTGGCAGCATAAATAGGGGCATCAAATAACTTCTTGGCGTCGAAATTATCTTGAATAATTATAAAAAAGCCCTGTAATTATCAATATTTTTATACCATTTGCCTATTGTAGCTTTGTGAATCAGTTAGTTCCACAAAAGCTATTTTATGGCAAAAATCATACTGTTCATTCTGCTTGTGTCTTCTATTGTATTTCCGGCCACTGCAGCAACTTATTATGTGTCTGCTAGTGGCAATGATGCCAACGCCGGCACTTCCAAGTCCAGCGCCTGGAGCACCGTAGCCCGGGTGAATGCCGCAACCTTCCAACCCGGAGACCGGGTGCTTTTTGAAGGGGGACAGACTTTTTCGGGCGGGATTTGGTTGCAGCCTGCCAGCCAAGGCACTGCTGTGCTGCCCATTGTGCTGAGTTCGTACGGCGTGGGTGCGGCTACCATTGCCAGTGGCAACGGCTTCGGCTTCTATGGAGAAAACAACGCCGGTATTGAGCTGCGCCGGCTCAATTTTGTGGGCAGCGGCCGCAGCGCCAACACCAGTTCGGGCGTTATCTTCTATCTCACCACCGCTAATACGCACCTGCAGCACGTGCGCCTCGACAGCCTCGACGTGAGCGGCTATCGCAACGCGGGTATCAGCATCGGCAGCTGGAACGGCACCAGTGGCTACACCGATGTGCGCATCACCAACTGCTTTAGCCACGCCAACGGCGAAGCTGGAATTTCTTCCTACTCGCAAAGCCTGGCGGCGCATCACAATTGGTACGTGGGCAATTGCAAGGCGTTCGACAACACGGGCCGGGCCGACATCACCACCACCCACACCGGCAATGGCATCGTGCTTTCGGGCATCGACGGGGCGCTGGTGGAGCATTGCGAGGCTTACAACAACGGGGCACTCAACGGTAACCGCAGCGGCGGGCCCGTCGGCATCTGGGGCTGGTGCTGCAACAATCTGGTGATTCAAAAATGCGAGTCGCACCACAACAGCTCCGGCACTGCCATCGACGGCGGCGGGTTTGACCTCGACGGCGGCTGCACCAACTCGGTGCTCCAGTACAACTACTCGCACGACAACGGCGGCCCGGGCTACCTGCTGGCCCAGTACTCGGGTGCCCCGCCCATGACGGACCTTACCATTCGCTACAACGTGAGTGAAAACGATGCCCGCCAGAACGGCCAGGGCGCCATATCCGTGTGGTCATCCGGGGCAAATGGCGGCATCAAGCGGGCCTCCATCCACAACAATACGGTTCTATTGAGTCGCCCAGCCAACGGCACCAGTCCATTGGCGGTTCGCATCATGAGCGGCGGCATCAGCGCCATCACCCTGCGCAACAACGTGCTAAAAACCGCTGCCGGATTGCTCTTGCTGGCTACGGCCACCACCACGGGGCTCAAGCTGGAAGGCAACCTGTATTGGGCGGAGGCGAGCACCGTATCCTTGAATTGGAAAGGCACTAACTATGCTGACTTGGCCAGCTGGCGGGCCGCTACGGGCCAGGAGAAGATGGCCGATGGCCGTGCCACTGGCCTCATCGCCGACCCCCAGATTCAAAGCGGCGCGGCTGCTTATACTCCGCTGCCTTCCTCGCCCGCGCGGGGCGCGGCCCTCAATCTGCAGTCCGAATTCAGCGTGAATCCCGGCCCCCGGGATTTTGTAGGCAATCCCACGCCATTGGCGTCAAAAACCGGCAACATCGGCGCGCTCGAAACTCAGGAGCCGCTGCCCGTGGTCCTGACCCAGTTCACCGTGCGTGCACAGGGACCGGCAGCCCTGCTGCGGTGGGGCACCGCTTCGGAGCAGAATAATGCCCATTTCGTTATCGAAAGCAGCCGAGATGGCCAGACGTTCAGCAAGGTGGGGCAGGTAGCCGGCCACGGCAGCACCGCGCAAGCCCAGAGCTACCAATTCACCGACCAAAACCTGGCACGGTACGCGTGCAGCATCATTTATTACCGCTTGCGGCAAGTTGATACCGATGGCAAAACAACCTTCTCACCGGTCGTCGCATTGTCGGGCAGCTGGGCGGGGGGGAGCAATGGCGGTGCCTTGCAAGTGCTGCCCAATCCGGCGCTTGCCGGGGCTACAGTGGTTGTGAAAGGCGCCGGCAGCAACCGGGTGCAGCTCTATAATGTGCAGGGCCAGTTGGTGGCCAACGGCAATGTGGACGCCACGGGCACGGCTGAGCTTGCCGTGGCTGGGCTTGGTGCGGGGATATACATTGTGAGGTGCGGGCCCCAAAGCATTCGGTTGGTTTTGGCGGATTAAGCACCGGCATTGCGGTGCTTCGGTTTTACCAGCCGCTGGCCAGCACATCGGCAATGTGAAGGCACTTCAGCGGGAGCTTTTCCTTCTTGATGTACGCCTCCAGGTGCATCAGGCAGCTCACATCGGTGCTGATAATGAAGTCGGCACCCGTATCGAGGGCATGCTCCACTTTCTGCTGGGCCATGGCCACCGAAATGGCTTCAAACTTCACGGCGAAGGTGCCACCGAAGCCGCAGCAGGTGGTGGTTTCGGCCATTTCGAGGCGTTCTAGCCCGGCCACCGCGTCGAGCAGCTGGCGCGGAGCAGCCCGAATGCCGCACTCGCGCAGTGCCGAACAGGAGTCGTGGTACGTATACTTGCCCTGAAGCTGGGCACCGGGAATGGCCGTGATTCCGAGCACCTTCACCAAAAGTTCGGTGAGCTCATACGTACGGACCTGCACGCCCTGGCAGGCCACTTCCTGCCCCCGGCCCGCAAATAATTCGGTGTAGCTATTGCGCACCATGCCCACGCACGACGCCGAAGGACTCACGATGTAGCGCGAAGGCGTATTCTGGCCGGTGGGTGTTGCCGGCGCAGCAAAATCTGCCAGAAACTTCTCCGCCACGGCGCGGCTCTGCGGGTGGTAGCCCGCATTGTAAGCCGGCTGCCCGCAGCAGGTCTGCCCCGCATTGTAGTGCACCTGCACCCCAACCCTCTCCAAAACCTTCACCATGTTCAGGGCCGTGGCGGGGTAGAGCTGGTCAACGAAGCAGGGGATGAAAATATCGACGGCAATACTGGAAGGCATAGAATACAAAAATGACGCACTATCTACACGAGAGTTATTCAATGTCTGAATAATCCTCAATTAATTCCCAATCTCCTGGATTTATGAAATCCGTTGGATATGGCCTTTTGAATACTTTGGGTCCAAATCTATTTTCTAAATAAAGAACCACAAATTGGCCATCAAAATGTATTGTATACTCAGTTTCATCAGACTCTACGCGGTATTCCATACACGCTTCCAATTCTACTTCAATGCAAGCCAATTCTATCCACAGCGTCAGTTTCGTTGCTTGCCTATTGAAAAAGGTTATTCTAATAAGCGGCTTTTTACTGCTTTCATCCGTGGTATCGGGTAAAGATGAATTCACTTGTTTATTGAAAAACAATAAGTAACCAAAGTGCTCAAAAATCCATGTGAATATTTAAAAATAAAATATATTAACTCTAGTGAATAGCAAATACTTCACCCGCCGCCATTCCCTGAGCCCGCATAAATGCGGCCATGTCCAGTTCGGTTTCAACGCCCTGTTCGGCTAGGTACGCCAGCAGGTTTTCCGTGGCCATGTTTCCGGTTAGCTCATCGGCCGCCATGGGGCAGCCGCCGATGCCGCCGATGGCGCCATCGAAGCGGCGGCACCCGGCTTCATAGGCGGCGGCTACTTTTTCGCGCCAGGTAGTGGGCGTTGTGTGCAGGTGTGCGCCAAACTCAATTTGCGGAAATGCCGGAATCAACGCCGAAAACAATGGTGCGATGGTGGCTGCCGTGGAAGCCCCGATGGTATCCGACAGCGCCACAATGCGGATGCCCATTGCCGCCAGTTGCTGGGTGAAATCGGTGACAATTTCCGGACTCCAGGCATCGCCATACGGGTTGCCAAAGCCCATCGAAAGGTAGGTGACCAAGGTTTTGCCGCTGCGCTCGCACAGCTCGTGCATGGTAGCCACGTCGGCCAGGGCCTCGGCGGTGGTTTGGTTGGTGTTGCGCCGCTGGAACGTTTCGGAAACCGAAAGCGGGAACCCGAGGTAGCTTATTTCAGTGTGTTGAACGGCCGTTTCCGCGCCGCGCAGGTTGGCCACAATGGCCAGGAGCTTGGTTCTGGAACCCGTCAGGTCCAGGCCAGCCAGTACTTCGGCCGTGTCGCGCAGCTGCGGAATGGCTTTCGGTGAAACAAAGGAGCCGAAGTCGAGCGTGTCGAAGCCGACCTTCAGCAGGGCATTGAGGTACTCAATTTTGGTGACAGTCGGAATGAAATCGGGCAGC
This sequence comes from Hymenobacter jeongseonensis, assembly GCF_015694725.1. Classification (GTDB taxonomy): domain Bacteria; phylum Bacteroidota; class Bacteroidia; order Cytophagales; family Hymenobacteraceae; genus Hymenobacter; species Hymenobacter jeongseonensis. Next base: position 4,652 of record NZ_JADQDQ010000008.1, read on the forward strand.
CCTTGCATGGCGTCACGTGGGCATTCAATTAGCTTCATGGCGGAGAAATAGGGGAGGAACGGGGCCATAAAGGTAGCAGGCCATAGCAAGCAGGCCGGCACTCAGCGCTAGCTGCAGCCCGTGCGCCGGGGAAACACGCAACCGAACTACGCGAAGGCTGAAGTTGTTTGAACGGCATGCTGAATAGGATGGATGCAACAACTCAACGGCCGGTGAAGCGGCCGCGCTTCGATTTTTTTATGCCGATGCTGCTCGGCGTGGTCCTGGTAATCAGTGGCTGTAGCAAGCAGCAAAGCCTCAAGGCGCTGTTTCAAAAATCCACGCCGCACCAAGCGTATGCCCGCCGGTTGGCGCAAGCCGGCCTCGACCAACGCCCCGGCGGACGCGCTTGGCTGAGTGCGGCCGAGCAAGCCCTGCGCGATTCGTTGGTAGTGGCGTTGCCTTTTGCTGAAACGGGGTATTTCCGGCCCGGCGAACCCAGCGCGGCCGGCTATCGCTACGCCGTGCGGGCCGGCGAGCAGGTGCACGTGAGCCTTTCGTTGGGCACTGGGGCGTCGGCACGGGTCTTTTTGGATGCTTTTGAGGTAGTGCCGGGCACGGTTCCCGTGCCCCTCGCCAGCGCCGACACCCTGGTTCTGGACTTCCGCTACCAGGCCGATGTCGACGGCCAGCACCTGCTACGGGTGCAGCCCGAGCTGCTGGCTGCGGGCCGCTACACACTGCGCGTGAACCGGGAGCCGAGCTTGAGCGTGTTTCCGGTGTTGGGCCGCACCGACGCCGCCGTGGGAAGCTTCTGGGGCGCCGACCGCGACGCCGGTACCCGCCGCCACGAAGGCATCGATATTTTTGCCTCCCGGGGCACGCCGGTGGTCGCGGCAACGTCGGGCTTCATCACCCGCACCGGCGAAACGCCGATTGGCGGCCGCGTGGTGTGGCTGGCCGATGCCGAGCACGGCAGCCACATTTACTACGCCCACCTCGACAAGCAGCTGGTGAGCGCCGGCCAACGCGTGAGCGCCGGCGATACCTTGGGCTTGGTGGGCAACACCGGCAACGCCCGCACCACGGTGCCACACTTGCACTTCGGCATCTACCGCAGCGGGAAGGGCGCCGTCGACCCGTTTCCCTTTGTGCGGCGCCCCGAGGCCGTGACGGCACTGCCCAAAGGCCCCGACCGCCGGGGGGAATTTGTGCGCCTGCGGGCCGACGCCGCCTTGCGCCCCGGGCCCGAAGATGGCAAGCTGAAAAAGTCGCAACGCGCCCCTGTGCTCCCCAAGCAAATGCCGCTTTTGGTAGTGGGCCAGCAAGGGGCCGCGCTGCGGGTGCAGACTCCCACTGGTCAAATCGGTTACGTATTGGCCCAAGCTGTAGTGGGCGCCACCGGCAACCCGTTGCGGCGCGTTGTGCTTCCGGCGCTCACCGAGTTGCTCACTCTGCCCGTAGCAGCGGCACCGGCGGGCGGTGCGCTCGCGGCCCAGACTTCGGTTGTGGTACTGGGCCAGGCCGCCGGGTTTAGCCTGTTGCGCGGGCCGCAGGGCGAAACCGGCTGGGCCATTATCTGATACCAGGCCGGTTGCAGCCTAGCGTTTGGTGAGCACGCGGGTTTGCACCAGCTTGCCGTTTTTGTCATAGAATTCGGTTTTGACTATGCCCACGACCGGGTCGTAGTAATTGACCTCGCGCCCGCTGTTTTTCAAAATCAGGTCGGGGCGGGTGGTGGTTGACACTTCGCGCTTGCTCTCTACCGCGTAACAGCTAAACGTACCGGCCGGTACGGTGACGCGTGTTGGGCCGGCCAGCACAGTGCGTTGACTAATCATGGTCTGGACTTTGGCAATGGCCACCATGGGGCTGCTCACTTGCACGGCCACCCCTCCGTTGGCCAATTGGCTGCCCGCCGCCGGCTGATTGGGCCAGGCCAACGGGGTAACTGTATAAGCCAGTCGGCGGTTACGAAAGGACTTCATGTTTTCGTAATTAATGGTCGCCATGCCATCGGTAAAAGTGGTGTCGTTGCGGCAAAAATGGGTGAGGTCCTGCTGCTGAAGCACCCGGTTATTGAGGTCGTAAAGCCCGCTCTTAAGCTGAACCCGTGTGACCACCACGGGAATGCCTTTCTTACGGGGCACAGTATCGGTGCTGATTTTTAGCACCCGGTAGCGCCACGTATTGGTGGCGCGGCCTTTAGTATTTAGCAGTTGGTATTCAATGCTCTGCCCTTCGCTGAATCCAAACGGGTGGGTGCAGTCGGCCGCTGCGCGCTCAAACGTGAGTTCGGAAACCGCCGCCGGCCGTGGCAGCTGCAGCAAAATGGATGTAGGCTGCGCCCGTGCAGCCCCGGCCAGCAGCATTCCAACTGCGAAAGCCACGCTGTAGAAGGGGGTGGACCTAAGATGAAAGTTGAGATAAGCCATTTGAGTGCAATGTACGCAGCGGGCTATCCCACCGGATAGAATGACAACTCGAGTCCCCACGTTGCGTTAGCAGTCGCAGGACCGTACTTTGCGGCCAGTTGGCGCGCCCGACCCGGGCGCTGTCCATTCATTTCTTATTGATTAGTAGCAATGCCCGATTCTTCCTCTTCAAACTGGGCCGACATGGCCGCCTCGCTGCTCGGCAAGCTTTCGGGCGGTGTTGAGCTCAGCTGCGCCTTCGAACAAATGGAGCTGCAAGTGCCCAACCCACAGAACCCCAACGCACCCGCGGCCACCTGGAAACTGAACGGTTCCCTCCGCATCCGCACCCGCGGCGACCAGCCCGCCGGCACCGCCACCCGCCCGGCCACACCCCAACTCCCGCCCAGCCCCCCCGAAGCCGGTGCCTAGTACCCTCGAAATTGAGGCGCAGCTGGTCATCAACTGGAACGGCCATGCCTTGCAGCTGGCGGCCGCGGGCACCTACCTCATCCTCAACATCCCGAGCCAGCAGGTGCTGGACCTGCTCACGGCCGGTCCGCCCAAGGCCCCGGGCGCGCCCAAAGCGCCAAAGCCGCCCGGGCCCGACCCCATGCAGCAAATCAATGACTTGGCCAATCAATTGGGCTGGGTGCTGGATTTGCGGGTAGCGGGCAAAACCTACGTGACGTTTGGAGTGCAGCGCACGCCCAAAATCACCCTCAACGCCGTGCTCGGCAAAATTGGCTCGTTCTTCCGCTAAGTCAGTTTTGCGGTCCGAGGCCAGGGAATTTGCAACTAATTCTTCGCCGATTAGTTTGCTAGTGAACATCCTCTGCCGGCCCTGATGAACTCCGAACACGAACACCAAAACCAGGTTGGCGCGCGGCGTCGCGCGTCCCCCTTCAACCGTATCGGAGGGCTGCCCCCGATTACGGTGGCACTGTACCTGGCCCTGCTGGGCATCACGGTGATGTTCGTTGTGCTGGTGGCCGCGTACGTGGCCACGCGCTTGCGGAGTGGCCTGCCAACGGGCCTGCATGCGCTGCCCCGTTATTTCTCGCTGAGCACCATTGTATTGGTGCTCAGTAGCTTTGTTATTTCCCAGGCGCCTCGGCTTTATGCCGAGGACGACTTGGGTACCCTGGCCCGCTGTCTGGGTGCCACTCTGTTCTTGGGTTGTGTTTTTGCCGGGCTGCAGGTGTTGGGCTGGCGCGAACTGATGGCCAATGGCGTCCCGTTCCAAGGCGCGTCCAGCAACAGCAGCGGCCAGTTTGTCTACCTTATTTCGGCATTGCACGTTGCGCATTTGTTGGGCGGTATGTTGTTCTTATTAACGCTGCTGCTACGAGTTGTTCACGCCAACCGTGATGCGGTGCGCACGCTCGTTTTTATCCGAAATCCCTACCAGCGGCGCCATTTAACATTGCTGGGCACTTATTGGCATTTCGTCGATGTGCTGTGGGTCGCCCTTTTTGCCATCTTCCTGTTTCTGTATTAAACGGCGCAGCGGTAGCGACTTTATCACTTCACTACCTCCAGCCAGCCCCGGTATTTTCGGCCGTCGTTGTAGGTCACGAAGTAGTAGTACATCCCTGCGCTGTCCTGCCCGGCAGCCCACCGGAAATTGCGGTCCGACGAGCTGAATACCTGCTGGCCCCAGCGTGTGAAAATCCGAACGTTGGCAAACTGCATGTCGCAGAAATTGGGCGGCAAATCCGGCAGTCGGAACTCGTCGTTCTGGCCATCGCGGTTGGGCGTAATCACATTGTACAGCGTTACTCCCAACGAATCCGGATTGGTTACCTGCAGGCGGATACGCTGTACTTGCGGCAGCGGCTTGCACGTGGCGTCAATAAGTTGGAAGGTAACCGTAAGGTTGCGGTGCAGGTTGGCCGCGGCGCAGCTCACATCCCAGCGGAAGGTACCGTTGGCGGCGCCCGTGCCGTTCTGGGCTTCGAAGCGCATCCCGGCCAGCGCCAGGTCAAAGCCTTCCTTGCCATTCTCTGAGCTACCCGTAGCAGTCAGGGTGAGGCCGTCGCGGTCAAGGTCAACTCCTCGAAAAGTTGCGGTGTACACCTGCCCAAGTGGTAATTCGATTACTGGAATCTGTTCGGATTGCGCCACGGGCAGGGTAGAAGTGAGCGTTGGCGGCCGGTTGGTGTAGCTCACCACCACGGGCACGGTGATGACGGTAGCCTGACGGACATCGCAGGGTGAGGTGGCGGCCGTAAACTGGAAATTCAGCACCGAATCGGCCCCAACGGCCCGACAATCGACCCGCCAAGTGAAGCGGCCCCGCTGTTGCGTGCCCACCGTGCCCTGCGACAGCGCCGCCCCAATGTCGGTGGGATTGAAGCCCTGGCCAGTCATTTCCAATTGGATAGCGTCGCGGTCAGCGTCGGTGCCGATAACATCGAAGGCCAGTAAATCGCCAACTTGCACCCGGAGCGGCCGGGTTGGGCTGGCGGTTGTGACGATGGTGGGGCGCGAATTTGCCGGGGGCACCGCCATAAAAGCAACCCGCACCGTGTCGCGTTTGGGCTGGCTGCAGCCATCATCGGCCACCACCACGTCCAGATAAAACACGCGACCTTGCGTATCGATGCACTCCGGAAAGCACATCGTGGTGGTGAGGGTGTCGGGCGCGCCGGGGGTACGAACCGCGCCGCTGCTGGCGGTGGTGAAATTGGGCAGCAGCCCCGAGAAGTTCACTGGGCTCAGCGACAAGCTCAGCCGCGAACTGGGGTCGGGGTCGGTGAAGCGCAGGCGCACGCACCGGTTGCCCCCCGATACCAAGCGCAGGGTGTCGCGCCCGGGCCGGTACGGCACACGGCCGGTGGGGGCGGGCAGCAGCACGAGGCTGGGCGTTGCATTCGGGGCGCAGTCGAGCACTTTCAACTGAAAGTCGCGGCGCGTCTCGCCAATTTTCTCGCCCCGCCGATACTCCGTGCAGCGCACCCCAAACGCAAACAAACCGGTGTCGAGGGGCTGCACGGTAAGGCGTCCTTTTAGTGCATCGATGGCGAGGGTGGGTTTGCCCGGAATTTGGTTGGCGGTGCCGAGGCCCGCAATCCACTGAATGAGGTCGTAGGGCGCGGCGCTGGCCGTGGCCGGCTTGGGCGTCACGGCGTTGGCGTTGCCGTTTAAGGGCGTCACCAGGTCGTAGGTCAAGGAGTCGCCATCGGCATCCCGGCCACTGAAATCGTAGTAAAACAGTTCGTTGCGGCAGGCGTATTCGGCCAGTGCCGGAAAAAGGCTCGGGGTTGAATCGAGAAAAGGCTGGCCACGCCGCACCACCGCCGGAAACTCCAGGTAAAAGGCCTGAGCCGCCTTGTCAGGCTCCACAATGTTGCTGATGTCCTCGTTGCGACAGCACCGCTCCACGGCCACGTAGTAGCCCTGGGCGTTGGCGTAGGTATTGGCAGCCAGGGTAATGGCCCGGCTGTAAACCATTTTGCGGGTGCTGAGCGAAGGCGTGGCACAAGCAGGGTTCGCGTAATCGACGAAGGTGTTGGACGTGAGCGGCAGCACCACGTTGGCCATGCGCCGGTTGCTACCTTTCTCAAAGATGCTGGCCGTCAGTTCCGCATCCAGCGCACTGGAGCTGCCGTGCACGGCATCGAAGTACAGGTTTAGCAGCAGCGTGTAGGAATCCCCGCTGTTGTGCACCAGTTCCATTTCGCCGCCCACAATGTGCGTGGCTTTCGCCGGGGCTGCCACCATCAGCCAACTGCCCAACCACAGCAAAACGGCTGACCAGCCGGGGCCGGGCATCATGAGGCGAAAAGGCATTGGATAGACCAAGAAGTGTATTAAACCCGGAACCAGCCGAAATATACGGTGGCAAAAACCAACTTCTGGCCGTTCCTTCGCGTTTGCGAGGCGGCGCTAGGGCTCAGGCTGAACGGGTGGATTTGGTCGGCGCCGCGCTACCTTCGGGAGGCCGCTTTTCGTTCGCCAACTCCTGCCAAAGTCAATTCCTGCCCACTTCCATTCACTGTATGCGAACTCTACTTTATACCCTCTTGGCCAGTGGCCTTTTCGCAGCACCGCTTCAACTGAAAGCCCAGCAGCCGCGACAGGTTGCGCCCCCTCGTGCCCTTAGCCAGGCCGATTTAGATGGCGGACGGCTTTGCGCCGCCGCCCACGTGCAGGCCGCCCAGCGGCCGGCTACGTCTTCGGTTTCGCACCGGACCAAAATGGAGCGCTACGACGTGAAGTACTACAAGCTGGATTTGGCCCTGGAAAACACTTCCTTGAACGTGGCCGGGTCGGTGTGGATGCGCATACGGGTAGGCAGTCAGCCACTCGATTCCTTGGCCTTTGAGCTCTACCAAGCGCCGGCTACCTCGATGCCGGGCACGGCCACCCTGCTCATCGATTCGGTGGTGGTGAACGGCCGGCGCTCGCCCGGCATCCTGCGCAAAGGGCCCGATGCTACGGCTAAACTGGCCCAGCCCGCCGCCGCCAATACCCTGGCCGATGCCCGGATTTATTACCACGGCACGGCGCCGAGCGGCAACTCCGCGGCCATCGGCAACGGCCTGAGCAACCGCAATACGGTGCATATGGACACCAATAATGGGTCGCCAACCTTTCCTTTTAATGTGACTTGGTCGCTGTCGGAGCCGTTTTCAGCGCACGAATGGTTTCCCTGCAAGCAGGTGCTCACCGATAAGGCCGATTCATCGGACGTTTGGGTTACGACTTCGCTGCCTAATAAAGTTGGGTCCAACGGCGTACTGGTACGCACCGTGCCACTGCCGGCCAACAAGGTGCGCTACGAGTGGAAATCCCGTCATCCCATTGCGTATTACCTGATATCGGTGGCAGTAGCGCCCTACATCGAGTACGTGACTTACGCCAATCCCGTGGGTGGCCCGCGCGTTCCCATCGTCAACTACGTATATAACCAGAACTACCTCAACTACTGGAAAAGCTGGATTGACCTCACGCCCGGCTTCCTCGAAAACTTCTCCGCCCTGGTCGGGCTCTATCCGTTTGCCAACGAGAAATACGGCCACGCCGCAGCGCCTTTGTATGGCGGCATGGAGCACCAAACCATGACCACGCAGGACGGCTTTGCCTTAACCATCACGGCGCACGAACTCTTTCACCAGTGGTTCGGCGACAATGTGACCTGCGCCACCTGGGAGGACATCTGGCTGAATGAAAGCTTTGCTTCCTATGGCGAATACCTGTCGCTCCAAGCCTTCGATACGCCCGCCAGTGCCCGCAACTGGATGAACAGCGCGCACAACCTTGCCTTCCAGAATTCCGGCAGTGTGTACGTGCCCGACACGACCCGCGTGGGCCGTATTTTCGACTATTACCTGACCTATAAGAAGGGGGCTGGCGTGGTGCACATGCTGCGCTATCTGCTCAACGACGATACAAAGTTTTTCCGAGCCCTGCGCACGTACCAAACCCAGTTTAGCGGCTCCACGGCCCGCACCGCCGATATGCAGCGCATTTTTGAAGCCGAGGCCGGCCGGCCCTTGGGATACTTCTTCGAGCAGTGGTTCCGGGGGCAAGGCTACCCCACGTTTACCGGCCGGTGGAACCAAGGCGGCAGCAATTTCGTGCTGCGTGTGGTCGAAACGGTATCCGTGCCATCCGTTACGCCGTTTTTCAAAACCGACGTCGATTACCGGCTGACATTTACCAACGGCACGACGCAGACCGTGCGCCTGCGCCAAATGCAAGCGTCAGAAACCTTCCAACTCACTGTGAATGGTACGGTGGCAAGCGTGGCCGTCGACCCCGACCAGTGGCTGCTGGACCGTGCCACTACCGCCCCGGTGCGCGACAATACACTGCTGGCTACCCGGGCCGGCGCCGGCCTTTCGGCCCTCACGCTTTATCCCAATCCCTGCCGCGAACAATTGCAGCTGGCGGCCCTGCCTGCCGCTCGCGTCACTGCCGAAGCCTCCGATATAACCGGCCGGGTGGTGCTGCGTCAGACCTTGCTGGCTACTCGGCCGCAACTTGATACCCGAAAACTCGCTTCGGGAATGTACCACTTGCGGCTGCTGGGTGGCAGCGGAGAGCTACTGGGACAAGGACGCTTTATTCGGGAATAACACTCATTTTGACATAAAAAAGCCGTTCCTGCTCGGGAACGGCTTTTTTGTGTCAAAATGGAGCTGAAAGTGCCTTAAAACACGTCGTGGTACTCGGTGATTTTTGCCTCAATGGCGGCATCAGCTGCCGGAGCATCAAGTAACGCCTTGAGCAAGTCGTCGAGCGAGCGAGCGGGCGTAAAGCCCGGTTGGAGCACGGCGTTGCTGGTAAGGCGAATAAACAGTGGCTGGCGGTTCATGGCGACCAAGTCGATGGTTACTAACCCGAATTGTTGGTTGCAGTTGCCCGTTTGGGGGCAGTCGGTGGGGTTGGGCTTGAAAAGCTGCTTAAGAGTGGTTTCGGTATGGTGCTCGTGGTGCTGGCGGCACTGGTCGGCGCAGGCCCGGTGGTAGCCCAGCGCCGTGAGCCGCTCGCCCAGGTGCTCAAAAAAATGCCGAAAATTGCCCGGGCCGATGCTGGGTTCATATAGCAAAAGCACTCCTTTGCAGCCGCTTTCCTGTAGCAACTGTACCTGAAAGCCGCGGCTGCCCGCCGCACCGCCCTTGCGCAGGTGGTAAGCCTTGAAATAAGGCCCCAGCCAATTCAGGTACACCCGCTGCTCGACCCAACGCGCATGCCGCTGCACTTGGGCTGGCGACAACGCCACGGCATGCCAAGCTGCCGGAGTGCCCGCTTTGGAGCGAAAAAGGTTGTGAATGAAATCGAGCAAAACGCGGGAGTTAATGGATTCGAAACATGCGCTTGTGCAAATAGTTTCTGAGCACAAGGCGGGCGATGTCGCCAGCAGAGCAGGAAATGGAGGGGATGAAGGCAATTCCCAAACTCCTATTTACAGTTTAGCCAGGCCGGTTTCTGTAAGAAACCAACCTGGCTAAGTTGTGTGGAGCAGCTGCTAAAGGCTTATTTAACGCGGGTCCAGACCTGCGACTTGCCGATGAGCGAGAAGCCAATATATCCTTTCACTTCCATGGTGTTGGCGTTTTCCATTTTCATGTAGCAGGAATACGATTTGCCGCTTTCGGGGTCGTAGATTTTGCCATCGTCCCACTTGTTATCGTCGTCGTATTCAAATCCTTCCATGAAGACCATGCCCAGCCGGGGGCGGCTGCGGAGCTTCGGATTGGGGTTCTGCGTATCGGTTTTGGGCTTGCCCGTGGCGGGGTCGTTGGGAACGGTCAGGCTCACAATCTTGCCGCATAGCTTATTGCCGCATTTGTAAATTTCAAACGTAGCCTTTTTTTCCGAATTGGTCCAGATACCGAGCGGCGACATCGATTGCGCCGAAGCAAAGCTGGCTACTCCTAATACGAGAGCAACGAGTAAGAGCAGTGTTTTTTTCATTTTAGAACGTTGTGGGTGTGGGTTTGTGGGAAAAGGTAAGATAAAATTTCCGGAGCATCCGCCGGAAGCGCTTACTGCCCATAAGGCAAGTTTACGGCCAACTTCTAAGTTTTAAGCAAACCACCAAAAAATCACAGCCAAATCAAAAAAAATAGCGTTGAAAATCAGCCAACAAACGATATCAAGGCATGATTTACTACAAAATGGGGGCGCAAATTTTGAACCTTAAGGATGGCTATTAACTTTACCGCTCAGTAGTGAGTGCTACGGCCCCTCCCAAGCAGCCCTAAGGTGCTGGGCCGCGCGAGCGGGGTTATGTCGAACGTAAAGAAAGGAGGTACAAAATGTCTAGTAGTCCCAAACAAATCCTGCCCAGCCTGTCGAATGTCGTACGCTTCACCGCAGTACGCGCCTAACAACAGCTTCGTGGGGTAGCTCCTAAGGCTTCCCACATTCGGCCAGGTCTTACTCTCAGTAGTGGACGCCGGAACTGTACCCCAGTTTCGCCGCTCGGTAAGATTTGAAGGATTAGATGCCCGGTTTGCCCAGTCGCCCTTCAGTGGGACGGCAGAGGCAGGCCGGGCATCGCTTCGTTACAGGGATTTTGAAATTGCGTTTGGAAAAGTAGCCGCTGTCTCACCCCGCTACCGAGTGGTTTGCTTGCTCGGGATGGAACGGGCGTCGGTGGCCTTCCCCGGCAACACCACCCGCCGTACCTGCATAAAGCGCCGTTCGTAGTCGGTGCCTTCTACCTGGCTCACTTTCACCCCCGATTCGCGGCGGGCCGAAGAAGAGTGAACAAACCGAATGGGGCCGCCGGGTTTGGCTAAGATGATGATGCCGGCATGGCCGGGGGTAGTAGAGGTTGTGGCCGTGCCGGTGAACACAACGAGGTCGCCGGGCCGGGCGTCGGCGCGGGGCACGGGCTGGCCGGCGTCGATGAGCAGCGCGGTGGAATGCGGCACCGGAATACCAAAGCGGCTGTACACAAACTGCACGAAGCCCGAGCAATCAAACCCGGTCTCGGGCGTGGTGCCGGCGTATAAGTAGGGAGTGCCCAGCTGCTGCAGCGCGTACCGCACGATGCTATCGCGGCGGCCTGCCTCGCCCACCAGCAGCTCGGCGTGCCGAGGCGTGGTGAGCACCGCCATGCGCGGAGTTCCGCTGCTCAACTCCTCCCGCGGGGTCGCTGCCAGTTCCTTCGGCTGAGGTGAGGAAGAGTTCAGGCGCGGCAACACCGCGAGCATGCCCACCACCAGTCCTACGAAAATTAGCCAGAGGAAACGCATTTGATAAGGAATGGAAAAGTAAGCTGGTGCGTCCTATACGTCACCACCGCTCCTAACGGCTCAGGTAGTCGCTAGGTTGGAGGCAGCTTAACGGACTTACTTTGTGCCCTTAACAAAACTTACAACATTGCTAATGCTCAAAAATTCAAAAACACTTGTTAGCCACCTAGCGCTGGCCGGTCTGTTGGCCAGCGGCTTCACGGCCGCCGCAACGCCCGCGGCCGTCGTGCCTACGCTCCGCTACACCCTGGCCATGCCAGCACCCCAAACCCACTACTTCGAGGTTAAAATGGAGCTCGGCGGCTTTCCGGCCGATTACACCGACATTAAAATCCCCGTATGGGCACCGGGCTCTTACTTGGTGCGCGAATTTGCCAAAAACGTGGAAGGCTTCCAGGCCCGCACCACCGGTGGGCAGGCGTTGGCGGTTGAAAAACTCAACAAAAACACTTGGCGGGTGCGCCACCCCAAACAAGCCAATTTCCAGGTCAACTACAAGGTGTACGCCTACGAGCTGACGGTGCGGACGTCGTTCATCGACGCCGACCACGGCTACCTTAACGGCACCAGCGTGTTCATGTATCCCGCTGATAACAAATCATTGAGCAGCACCGTGGTGGTGGAACCCGCCGCTGGCTGGAACCAAGTGAGCACGGCCCTTAAGCCGAGCACCGGCAAGTTCACCTATAAAGCTGCCAGCTACGACGAGCTTGCCGACTCGCCCTTTGAAATCGGCACGCACAAAGTGCTGGAATTCACGGCCAACGGCACGCCTCACAAAGTGGCCATGTACGGCACCTACACCGTGGATGAAGCCAAACTGATGGCCGACATGAAGAAAGTATGCGAGGAAGCCCACCGCGTGGTGGGTCAAAACCCGCTCGACCGCTACCTCTTCATCGTGCACAATTTGGAGCGCGGCGGCGGGGGCTTGGAGCACCTCAACTCTACCACGCTCGAAGTAAGCCGTGTGGCTTACAGCACCGAGGCGGGATATAAGTCGTTTCTGGACCTGGCCGCCCACGAGTATTTCCACCTGTGGAACGTGAAGCGGATTCGTCCGGTGGCCCTAGGGCCGTTTAACTACGACCAAGAAAACTATACCAACATGCTGTGGGTGAGCGAAGGCATGACGTCGTATTACGCCAAGCTCATTAACAAACGGGCGGGCGTCATCTCGCAGGAGGAATACTTGGGCAAGCTGGGCAATACCATCACTCAAGTTGAGAACACGCCTGGTAACAAGGTGCAATCCGCCGCCGAATCGAGCTTTGACGCGTGGATTCGGGCGTACCGTCCTAATGAAAATACCAACAACACCGAAATCAGCTACTACTCCAAGGGCGACCTGATTGGTACCATCCTGGACTTGAATATTGCCGAAGCCACCAAAGGCGAAAAGCACCTCGACGACGTGTTTCGCCTGCTTTACGATACCTATTACAAGAAAGCCAACCGGGGCTTTACCGACAAGGAATTTCAGGATGCCGTCGCTACGGTCGCTGGTCGTCGCTACGACGACTTCTTCCGCACCAGTGTGTATGGCACCAAAACCTTGGATTATGCCGCCGCTCTCGGCTATGCGGGCTTGGCACTGAATGTGGCGCCCCTGAACCCCAACGGCACCTTAGGCGCGTCGTTTTCCAACCGCAACGGTCGCTTTTTGGTGACGGGCGTGGAGCGCGATGGCGCCGCCTGGAACGGCGGCCTGAACGTGAATGACGAGGTATTGCTTATCAACGGCGCCGCTCCCAACGAAGAATCGGCCAAGCAACTGCTGGGCAGCCCCGTGGGCACCGAGCTCAAGTTGCAGGTGCGCCGCGATGGCCTAACGCGTGACTTGGCCCTAAAAGCCCTTGCCGATGCGGACCGCAAATACACCGTACAGCCCGTGCCCAGCCCTACGGCCGCCCAGCAGCGCGTGCTGGCCCGCTGGCTTGGCCCAACGAAATAAGGCCTTTCGATAGCGAAAAGATACTTATGTAGTGCACACAAAAAGGCCCGTGGAGCATGCTCCACGGGCCTTTTTGTGTGCACTTAGGTCAAAAGCTGCGTCAAATAATGCGCTTTAGGGCCACTTCGCGCACGGGCGCAATCACCAGCGGTACCTTTTCTACTTTCACCGAAGAGGTGTCCAGCCCGAAATACTGGTCTTCCGAAGCGATAAACTGCCGAATGTAGAAGTAGGCCTGCATGACCAGTTTCTCGACGGTGGGGAAGTCATTTTCTACACTGAGAAACTTCTCCAGCACCACAAACCGGAAATCGCCGGTAACGTGCTGCTTGCTAAGCGACTCGTAGCGCGAGGTGATGTCCACTTCCTTGTTGCGCACCAAGTCCTCAATCACCTTGCGGAAATACAGGTTGATGCGCTGCTGCACCCGGAAGCCCAGGCGGAAATTGATGCGAAACACGTCATCCTTAGCCACTTCGGTGACCTTGTACTCCATGGTGTAGGGCTCGTCGGTGGTTTCAACGTGGATAAACCAGTAGATGTCGGCCCGTTTGGGGCGCTTCTGGAAAATGGAGTAGATGATTTTCTGCTCAATTTCAGAACTGCGTTCTGCCGAAGTCAAGAACACCAAATGGGTGGCGTATTTGGGGATGGACTCGTCGTCGCTGAGCTGCTTCAATGCATCTACATAAGGCTCCAGGCGCACAAATTCCGTGAGGCGGCGCTTGATGAAAAATGCCTTCAGCCACACGTACATCACTCCCATCAGCGCCGTCCCGATAGCCAGCGATACCCAGCCGCCGTGGGGAAACTTGATGAGATTGGCAACGAGAAACGAACCTTCAATCAGCCCGTACACGATGGCAAAACCATATACCAACGGTAGGGCCACGCGCTTGGCCCGCAGCCACATGGTGAGCAGCAGCGTGGTCATCATCATGGTCAGAGTAATGGCCAAGCCGTAAGCCGCTTCCATGTTGCTCGACTCCCGGAAGTACAGTACCACGCCAATGCAGCCAATGAGCAGCAAGCGGTTCATGCTGGGCACGAACAGCTGCCCCTTCACATCGGTAGGGTAGTTGAGCTTCACCTTGGGCCACATATTAAGGCGAATGGCCTCCGCCACCAGCGTAAACGAACCCGTGATAAGCGCCTGCGAGGCGATGATGGCCGCAATAGTCGCAATGCCCACCCCAATGAGCAGAAACCAAGGTGGCATAAGCTCATAAAACGGATTGCGGCCGGCTAGCTGCTCGCCCTGGTGGGCAATGAGCCAGCCGCCCTGGCCGAAGTAGTTGAGCAGTAGGCAGGTTTTAACAAAAATCCAGCTGATGCGGATGTTGCCCTTGCCGCAGTGGCCCAGGTCCGAATACAAGGCTTCGGCTCCGGTGGTGCACAGAAATACTGCCCCGAGCAGCCAAAAACCGCCGGGGTATTCCACCAGCAACTTGTAAGCATACACGGGATTCACGGCCTTCAAAATCTCCGGGTGGAGGGAAATGCCCGAAATTCCCAGCACCGCCAGCATGGTGAACCACACCATCATGAGCGGGCCAAAAGCTTTGCCCACAATCTGGGTGCCAAAGCTTTGCATCAGAAACAGCCCAAGGATAATGGCAATGACGATGGGTACGGTCGGAATGCTCGGGTACACCGCCTGCAATCCTTCGATGGCCGACGACACCGAAATCGGCGGCGTAATAACCCCATCGGCCAGCAGCGCCGCCCCGCCGATAATGGCCACGGCCGACAGCCAGGCGCCGCGGCGCCGCACCAGTGCGTAGAGCGAGAAAATGCCGCCTTCCCCGTTGTTATCTGCATTAAGGGTGAGTAGCACGTACTTTACGGTGGTTTGGAGCGTGAGCGTCCAAAGCACGCAGGAAATACCGCCGTATACCAGCAAGGGGTCAATGAGGCCCGGCACAATGGCCTTCATCACGTAGAGGGGCGACGTGCCGATGTCGCCGTAGATGATGCCAAGGGCAATTAGCAATCCCGCCCCCGAAATGGCGGTATGCGAATGTTTAGAATCCATGAAATGGGGTCAACGATAAGTAGCTCGCTTGAGGCTACAAAGAATTTAAAGCGCGCGAAGGTAGCAGCCAACTAGTGGAGTAGGCGCAGTAATGATGCTAGGTTAAGCATCATCTGATTGTTCCCTAAATAGTTGAGGGATTATTCTTCGGCTGATTTATCAGGTCCTGCCGCGTCGGCGGCAGCTTGCGCCGCTTGGCGATTAGCTTCGTCGGCGGCCGCGAGCAGTGCAACGGCCTCCCGTGCAGCCCAGTCGTGCACCCGGTAGATGCGGCGGTTTACTTCCGCCACCAGCCGCTGCCAGGCCAAGGTGTCGCCCGGCAGGGCAAAATTCACCATTTCGCGCCCCAGCCGGTGCAGGCGAAGGCGGTTAGTGCCGCGGTGGCCGTAGGCCAGCAGCAAGGCCGTAAGGGCCATGCCAAACATAGCAGGCCCGGTTCTCAGCCAGTTTTGCAGAAAGGCAATCATGACGGTGGCCAGCCCCAGCCCCCCCAGCAGGTACCACAGTATCCAGCGTACGGGCGTCAGTTCGGCGCGTTCCAGCTCCAGCAGCAGAAAAGTATTGCCCAGCACCGTAACCGTGGAATCAGTCAGTACCACCCGGCCGTCTTTGCTGCGCAGGTCCGGTAGGGGCGGTGGCGGTTCAAGCGGCGCGGCTGGCGCTGATTGTGCATCGTAAAGCGGCCCCGATACCAAAGTGGCCCCGGAAGGTAGTTCCGGGGCCACGGGCGGGGTTGGTTCGGCAGGGGGCTGGGCTTCGAGGTCGTTCATGGGCTCAGAAACAGCCAAAGTGCTGGTGGGACGTGTCCAGTGGGGCACAACGGAGCGGGTGGTGGTAGAAGATGTAAAGGCATTTTCCACCACCACGTCGCCTTAGTTATTTATTTTAATCAGCTCCACATCGAAAATCAGAGCCGTGTCGCCGGGGATGTCGCGGCCCGCGCCCCGTTTGCCGTAAGCCAGGTCCGAGGGGATATACAAGCGGTACTTCGAGCCTTCGGGCATGAGCTGCAGGGCTTCTGTCCAGCCGGCAATCACGCCGTTCACGGGGAAGGTGGCGGGCTGGCCGCGCTGGTAGCTGCTGTCGAATACGGTGCCGTTAATCAGAGTACCGTGGTAGTGCGTGGTCACCGACGATTTCAGGGTGGGGGTTTTGCCCGTGCCCTGGGTCAGTACTTCGTACTGCAGGCCGCTGGGCAGGGTGGTCACGCCCGACTTAGCGGCGTTTTGGGCGAGGAAGGCTTCGCCTTCGGCTTTGTTGTTGTTCATAGAATTGGGGTCTTGGTCTTGTTGTTCGTCATCGGCACCGCCCATTTGTTCCTGCAACTGCTGCATAGCGGCCTGCATTTGTTCCTGGGTGAGGCGGCTGGGCAGGCCCTGGAGGCCTTCTTTCAGCGCGCCGGCCAAGGTATCTACGTCCAGGTCGAGGCCTTGCTGGGCGAAGTTGCGGGCCAGGTCGCGGCCGATGATGTAGCTTACTTGAGCTTGGTGGGAATCAAGGTTCATGGGCAGGAGAGAAAGTGATGCTGCGGGTGCTTCTTGCCGAAACCACGCCCGGCAGCCAGTGAAAAAATAGGGTCAACGGGTTACGCCGTTGCCTGGGCAAAGTTCCAAAAGCCGCGCCGAACCGCATGGCCCGGCCGTAATGGCCGAGTCCTTAACAAAAAAGCCCGACCATTGGGCCGGGCTTTTTCCTAATATAACTGCTCTGAACGGTAATAGTGGATAAAATAGTGCTTAGCAGTACAGGTGCTGGTCGTCGTCGCCGTGGAAGTAGAAGGTCAGGTCCAGGTCGGCCACTTTGGCAGCCAGATAGCTCATTCCACCCAGCAGCAGCAGGGAAGACAACGATAATGCGGTGGTCTTTTTCATAATAAAGTAGCGAATCAGGCTAATGGTTGATTCTGGTGCAAAGATACGAAGACTCAGTCATAATGTTATGCATGCAGCATAAATTAACCTGGGCTTAACCTTCCAGACTGTTCATTTCCACCACCTCGCCCGGCTGCATGGCGCCCAAGTGAATGGCTCCCACCCGCACGCGCACCAGCCGCAACGTGGGAAATCCCACCGCCGCCGTCATCTTCCTAACCTGCCGAAACTTGCCCTCCGTGAGCGTAATCGAAACCCAGCTGGTGGGGCCGTGCCGGTCGTCGCGAATCTTGCGCGAGCGGGGCGCGAAAGCAGGAGCGGGGTCCAGGCGAAACGCCGTGCACGGGCTGGTTTGGTACCGCACATTGTGGATGCCGATTTCCACGCCGGTGCGCATGCGGGCCAGGGACTCGTCGTCAATCAGGCCGTCAACCTGGGCGTAGTATTCCTTCTCAATCTTCTTGCTGCGGATGAGTTCGCTCACCCGGCCATCGGTGGTGAGCAGGAGCAGTCCTTCGCTGTCCTCATCGAGGCGGCCGATGGCCATGATGCCTTCCGGGAAATTGTGAAATTCGCCCAGCTTTTTTTTCTTGGCTTCGCCGATGAACTGGCTGAGGTAGCCGTAGGGCTTGTGAATTAAGAAATGGCGGTGAAGCATTGATGAGATAATCGAAGCGAAAGGTGTGTTATTGGTTCAGGAAACGATGGCGGCCGGCATGGATTAACGGAGGCGCACTATTCTTGCTTTATTTCTACCACCTCCACGCGGCGGTTGCGGGCATCGGGCGAAGGATAAACCGGCCGCGAGTCGCCGTAGCCAATGGTGCTGATGCGCTCGCCCGCAATGCCGGCTTGCACCAGATAGGCTTTCACTGCAGCGGCTCGTTGCTCGGACAGGGCTTGGTTTTTTTCGGGTTCACCAATTTTATCGGTGTGTCCGGCTACTTGAATCCGGAGCGTGGGCCGCGCCTTGAGCTCATCGGCCAAACGGTTGAGGGCTGGCATGCCTTCCGGCAAAAGTTCGGGCGTGCCCAACTTAAACAGCACCGTGGGAAGGACCACCGGCGTAGGTGCCACAATCGGCGGGGGTGCGGGCGCTGGCGCTGGTGCCGGAACTGGGCGAGCGGTATCGGGTGAGGTGGGCGCTGGTGGCGCTGTGGGAGGCGCTTTCACCGCGGGAGCGGAGCCGGTTACCTGGATGGTGATGGGGACTACCGGGCTCTGGCTGGTGGGGTAGTAGCCTTGGGTGAGGTAGAACGTGGTGGTTTTGCGGAGTCTGGTGCGGTAAGCGTTGCCGGTGTTGAGTGGTTGCTTAAGGTCGGGGTCGGCGTACCACAGCACGTTGCGGCCCGACACGCTGATGGTGGTTTCGGCGCCGGCTTTCACCGTAAGGGGTGATTTTAGCTTGATGCGGTACAGGGTGAACGTACCGAAATCGCAGTCGCCAACAGGGCGGTAAATAGCGCGCCCGGTCAGTTTTTCCAGCTTGGCATCGTACGTGAATGCGATGGCGCCATCGCACCAGTAGCTGGTGCGGGTGCTGCCAGTTTCGTTCAGCTTGCGCAGGTGTTCCAGGCGCATGCCGGAGCCCTCGCGGGTGCCGCGCACCTGAAAGGTGACGGAAATGGCCGGCTGCCCGCCCACCTCTTGGTACAACACCCCAAAAAGCTCCCCGCTTTTGTTCTTTTGCAAGCGGAGCACGGCGGGCCAGTGGCCGGCCTCTTCTTTGCCCGTGTCGGCTTCGACGCCCTGCCAGATGCCCGACAGGGATTGGGCCTGAATGGTGGGACCCGCCAGGAGCAACGCTCCGATTCCATACCAGAAGCTGCGTTTCATAAGGCTGAAATTAATGCCTTAAGAAAAGAATAAAAAGCACGTCCTGCTCCTCTGGCGCCCGCGCAGCCGATGTGCTTGGTTGTGGCAGCGTTGACTGCGCGGACGTTAGCGGAGCAAGATGTTTTATAAATAGACTCCGTAGGATGACCTTTCTTAACCCAAATAGGCCATGTCCTCGGCGCTGAGGTGGATTTGGGCCGCCTTCAGGTTTTCACGCAAGTGGGCCAGCGACGACGTGCCCGGAATGGGCAAAATCCAGGGCGACTTGTGCAGCAGCCAGGCAATGTTGAGCTGGGCTTCGGTGGCGTTGTGCTTTTTGGCTATCTCGGCCAACTTGTTGCCGGCGTTGGGCAGGCCGTGCACCAGTGAGAAAAAGGGAATAAGCGGAATGCCGTGTTGTTCGCACAAATCCAGCACTTCTTCGCCGCCGGGATTGGCGCCGTGCGGCAGCTGCATGGTGGTGCGCTGGGCGTAGCTATACATATTTTCCACCGTGGCGATGGAGCCCAGTTGCAGGCCGGTTTCCAACTCCTCACGGGTCACATTGCTCAGGCCCACGTGCTGGATTTTGCCCTCGCGCTGCATCTCAAACATGGCGCCGAGCTGCTCGGCCAGCGGCACCGGGCCATGGCCCATCAGGCGCAGGTGCACCAGCTGAATCTGTTCCTGCTTGAGGGTGCGGAGGTTGTTATCGATACTGGCACGCAGGTTTTCGGGGGTGTTGTAGGGCACCCAGCTTTTATCGGGCCGGCGGGTGGCGCCCACTTTCGTGCAGATTACCAGGTCCGAAGGGTAGGAGTGCAGGGCTTCGGCAATCAGGCGGTTGGTCACGTCTTCGCCGTAGTAGTCGGCGGTGTCGATGAAATTTACGCCGCTGGAAACGGCAGTTTTTAAGATTTCCAGGGCCTGGGGCCGGTCGGCGGGCTCGCCCCAGATGTCGGGGCCGGTGAGGCGCATGGTGCCGTAACCGAGGCGGGACACAGTGAGGGGATGAGCGGTGTGTTGGGCAATGGTGATGGTCATGGGATTGAATGGGGTTGGTGCCGGGAAGACGGTTTGGAATGCGAGATGTTTGAGCAGGACTGAAAATTGATGACTTGCCGCTTGCAGTTGCGTCAACTCAAGGGCAGGCATTTCTCGGCGCCCGGTGTGGTCCTGGCATTGTCCCTGTTTCTATTCGCGTTTATCTTCGCGGCACTAAGTGCGATATGATGTTCTCAGCCTCCCCGCAATTTGATGCTTTGCCCAGCCCGGCGGCGCCCCTCAACCAGCCCACTGGTGAGATGGAGGAAGCCGTTGTACCGCATCGCAATTTGAAAGCAGGGCTGCCCCACCAGCGCATCCGCGGAGCCGTTGCCACAACCGCCACTAGGCTGCTGCCGCTGGTAGCCCTGCTCGACACGATTCAGCCAGCGGTCGACCAGGAATCGGTGTTTCGTACCCGAAAAAAGAAAATCAAGCTGCACTTGGCGGAGGCTTACGCCGAGCTGCAAACCGAACGGCCCCGACGCCAAGCCCTAAGCCATGCTTTTCAAACGCTAGCCGAACTGGTGCTCGAAGAAACCCGCGACATCAGCCGCGATGAGCTGAAGCAAGCGGCCAAAGAAGTGGTTTTGGCAACGCTCAAAAACGCGCCGGCCCTCATCAACATTGCGCACCAAGCCCGGCTGCTATCTTAATAGTGGTTCAGTAATGATTTCCCTGTGCAGGCAAAGGCAGCTAGGCGTGGCGTGAATTGCCCCGCTTAAATCCGTGTGAAACTTGCCGTTGCGCTGTACATTCTAACAAAGCATTTACCCCAGTCGCTCCTGGAACGCGGCCAGAAACTGCCCCACATGGTGCCCATCGGCCAAGCCGTGGTGGATGTTGATGGATACGGGCATGAGCGTAGCCCCGTCCTCCAGGTAGGTTTGGCCTACCGAAATCTTGGGGCAGCTGTCGGGGTGGCCGAAGCTGCGGGCGTGGCTCAGCCCCGTGAAGCGCACCCACGGAATGGCCGAGAAGTGAATGACATCGGGCCGGCCGGTCTGTTCGTTCAAGCGTAGGCCCTGGCTGGCTTGCACGGCCGCGATTTCGGCGTTGGCGGCGGGCAGGAAGTCCGCTAGTTCGTCGTGGTGCTCGATAAAGGAAAACCCAAACGTGTTATCGGCCCGGCCGATGGTGGCCGAGGCGTGGATGCGGTCGTAGCAGTACACCTGCCCGTCTTCAATGCGGTAGCGAAAGGCCTCCACTTGGTTCACCGCCTGCAAGGCCGCGTGCAGATAATACAGGAAAAACGGCACCCCGAGTCGCTTGGCTTCGGCCAGAGCGCGGGTGCAGTTGACGGTGGCCACTAGGCCGAAGAAAGGCTCCTCAAACGCGGAGAAGAAGGCAAAATGCTCGCGCCGGTTCCAGCTGGCTTGGTCAATAAGGTGCTTCATGGGCCGGCAAAGGTCGGCAGGGTGGGCGCTATACAAAACTGTAACTGGCGCGAGTTTGGGAGCAGCTGTGCCTCGTGTCTGGGCATCGGCCGAAGCTGTGCCTCGCAGCAGAACGACTCTCATCAGGCCTATAACCCAGCCTGACGCAAATTTGCCGCCTTGCGGCAGCTAAGGCGATGCCTCCACCGCATGATTAGTCACGAGTTATGGCTGGGCCAAAACGCGCGTTAATTTGGGGGCTGCCGAGAATCGAGCAAGCGGCGGTGGTAGTTGATTTGGCCCAGGTGATACCCCAAGTGAGTGGCCAGATGAACGAGCATAAACTCGGTTGAAGTCTTCTGCTCAAACACCAGAAGGGAGTATTCCTGCGCCAGCCTCTCGGGTGCTAGGTGGGCTAGCGCCTCATCCACGATGCGGCTCGTTTCTCCCAGCTTCTCCAGCAGCTGGAGCCGGGGAATGTTTCTGAGAGAGAATTCCAGCTCACGGTGCCGGGTGTAAGCTCTGCCACCCAACTCGGCCCCGATGTAGGTGTTTAGATTGCCGATGAGGTGCAGGCTCAGGTTGCCTGCGGAATTGGCAATTCCCTTGTCAACGCGCCAGATGCTTTGCTCGTCGCGGTAGGAAGAGAGTTCTTGTTGCACCCGTTTTAGGTCGCGTTGGAAAAGCAGGCGCAAGGTGTCGGTGAGCATAGGAGACGGAGGAGTCGCTGGTAACGGGCGATTCCGGTTTTCTGGGCAAATACGCAATACTGCTGCGGTAATGGTTTGCCGCTCACTGACTGGGCTACTCCGCTGGCGCCTAGACGCCTAATGCAATATCAGACAGTTTTGGGTTTGTAAGTGTAAGTTCAATAAACAAGCATCCCCCAAGCCGCTGCCGAATCTTCATATCTCCCAGCGCCGCACCCGCCTGGCCCCCCCGCCCGCCCCCGTGCCCTTGGTGCCTCTTAGAGCCGCTGAGGAAGCTTGGCATGTCTTGAGTTACTATTCAAATTTCAAAAACTTCTTGCCATTCCATCTGAATAAAGAAGGAGAAACTTGATATGACCCCGAGTCATAAGATTGCTGAGCTTCGGCTTTCAGCCATTTGAGGTTAGCCTTGTCTTTACTCCCAGTAACGAGCAACATATCTCGATTTGGAATTGCAACAACTATGTCTCCTTTCACCTCAAAATTATTTTGTGACCAAATGAAGTTTAGTAAAATCAAACTTGCTTCATAGTCGCCACCGGCTGTTACCATATATCTTCCGTTATCCCCTGTTTTTTTAATATTGGGCAGCTTTCTTTCTAAGTTAGTCAGTGCTATTCCCTGTGCCGAATCCTGACTGATATTTAGCTTTTGGAAATTCTCCTGAGTAAAGTAGTGAATGCCGTGCTCCTTGTCTTCTGCAAAAACGATTAATAATTTATCGTTGTATTGCTGATAAACAACAGTAGGTTTTATAGAGTCACTAGCTTCTCCTAATTGGCCAATATCGTTGAGGAAACTAGTGGGTTTAATCACAGGAATGATGTAATTAACATCTACGGCTTCGCTTTCTTGATATAGCTCATGAGCTGTCTGTGAGAACTTCTTTAAGACTTGTTCAATCGAATCAGGTTCTAAAGTATATTCTCGATACGCGTTGTCAGGAAAATGCCTATAATCTTTCCCTTTATACTTTGCTGTAATTCCTAAATCAGGAGAAAGACTGTAGATGACTCCTGGATTGTCCTTTTTAAGAACCAATAAATATTCTTCCGCAAACTCCTTTTCTGTCAGCATTTCTTTTTTGTGAGTGCATGCACTGAGAATTAATGAAGCAGCAAGTATCCAGTATTTCATGGGTATCAAGTACAAAGAAAAACGGGCTGCTAGTTGTAGCAGCCCGTTTTAATTAATCAGAAAAGCTAACCCTACATATTGCGCCGGTACTGCCCACCGACCTCAAACAGTGCGTTGGTAATCTGGCCGAGCGAGCAGTACTTCACCGTTTCCATGAGCTCGGCGAAGAGGTTGCCGTTGGCCACGGCTACTTGCTGGAGCTGCTTGAGGCGCGCCGGGGCCTGGTCGGCGTTGCGCTGGTGCAGCAGCTGGAGCATGTCGATTTGGTACTGCTTTTCCTCCTCCGTAGCCCGGATAACTTCGGCCGGCACCACCGTGGGCGAGCCCTTCGATGAGAGGAAGGTATTCACCCCGATGATGGGGTACTCGCCGGTGTGCTTCAGCATCTCGTAGTGCATGCTTTCCTCCTGGATTTTGCCGCGCTGGTACATGGTTTCCATGGCCCCGAGCACGCCGCCGCGCTCCGTGATGCGGTCGAATTCGAGCAGCACCGCCTCTTCCACCAGGTCGGTCAGCTCCTCGATGATGAAGGAGCCTTGCAGCGGGTTCTCGTTTTTGGCCAGCCCTAGCTCGCGGTTGATGATGAGCTGAATGGCCATGGCCCGGCGCACCGATTCCTCGGTGGGCGTGGTGATGGCTTCGTCGTAGGCGTTGGTGTGCAGGGAGTTGCAGTTGTCGTAGATGGCATATAGTGCCTGCAGCGTGGTGCGAATGTCGTTGAAGTCGATTTCCTGGGCGTGCAGGCTGCGGCCCGACGTCTGGATGTGGTACTTCAGCATCTGGCTGCGGGCGTCGGCGCCGTACTTCAGCTTCATGGCCTTGGCCCAGATGCGGCGCGCCACCCGCCCAATCACGGCGTACTCCGGGTCGATGCCGTTGGAGAAAAAGAAGCTCAGGTTCGGCGCGAAGTCGTTCACGCTCATGCCCCGGCTCACGTAGTATTCCACGAACGTGAAGCCGTTGCTCAGCGTGAGGGCCAGCTGCGTAATCGGGTTGGCCCCCGCCTCGGCAATGTGGTAGCCGGAGATGGACACGGAGTAGAAATTCCGCACCTTCTCGGTGATGAAATACTCCTGCACGTCGCCCATTAGGCGCAGCGCAAATTCGGTGCTGAAAATGCAGGTGTTCTGGGCTTGGTCTTCCTTCAGAATGTCGGCCTGCACGGTGCCGCGCACCTGCGTCAGCGTCTTGGCCTTGATGGCGGCGTACACGTCGGCGGGCAGCACGTCCTCGCCCGTCACGCCAAGCAGGAGCAGGCCGAGGCCGTCGTTGCCGGCCGGCAACTCGCCCTGGTAGCGGGGCCGGGGCTGGCCTTTAGCCGCAAACAGTGCGTCAATCTTGGCGTTGACTTCGTCCGTCAGCTCGTGCTCCTTAATATACAGCTCACACTGCTGGTCGATGGCCGCGTTCATGAAAAACGCGGCCAGCGTAGCCGCCGGGCCGTTTATCGTCATCGAAACCGACGTGCTGGGATTGGCCAGGTTGAAGCCCGAATACAGCTTCTTGGCATCGTCGAGGCAGGCGATACTCACGCCCGCGTTACCGATTTTGCCATAAATATCGGGCCGCAGGTCTGGGTCCTCACCATAAAGGGTTACGGAATCGAAGGCCGTGCTCAGGCGCTTGGCGGGCAGGCCCATGCTCACGTAGTGGAAGCGGCGGTTGGTGCGCTCCGGCCCGCCCTCGCCGGCAAACATGCGGGTCGGGTCCTCGCCCTCGCGCTTGAAGGGAAACACGCCGGCCGTGTAGGGAAACTCACCGGGGAAGTTCTCCTGCATGGCCCAGCGCAGCCGGTCGCCCCAGCCCGTATAGCGCGGCACCGAAACCTTCGGAATCATATTGCCGGAAAGCGACTTGGTGTGCGTCTGCACCCGGATTTCCTTGCCCCGCACCGAGTACACGTACTCCAGATTGCGGTAGTTCTGAAGAGTGCCTTCCCAATTCTCCAGAATGGCCTGGCTGTCGGCATCGAGGCGGCGGAGCTGCGTCTGCTTGTTTTTGCCGAACTCCACCACGGTGCCTTCGGGGCTCTTTTTGTCGGCGCGGTAGTGCTCTTCCAGCTTGGCGAAGGCGCCGGCTACTTCCGCAATGTTGGCCTGCTCGCGCACGCGCTGGTCGTAGGCGCGGTTGCTTTCGGCAATCTCGGAGAGGTAGCGGGTGCGGTGCGGCGGGATAATGTAAATCTTCTCCGAATCCTCGGCGCTGGTTTCCAGGTGCGAGGCGTACGTAGCGCCGGTCTTCGTTTCCAGCATCTTCAGCACCGCCCGGTACAGCCGGTTCATGCCGGGGTCGTTGAACTGCGAGGCTATTGTGCCGAACACCGGCATCTGGTCCGTGGGCGTGTCCCATAGGCCGTGGTTGCGCTGGTACTGCTTGCGCACGTCGCGCAGTGCATCCAACGCCCCGCGCTTGTCGAACTTGTTCAGCGCAATGACGTCGGCAAAATCGAGCATATCGATTTTCTCCAGCTGCGTGGCCGCGCCGTACTCGGGCGTCATCACGTAGAGGCTGGCGTCGGAGTGCTCGATGATTTCGGTGTCGGACTGACCAATGCCGGAGGTTTCGAGGATAATGAGGTCGTAGTTGGCGGCGCGCACCACGTCCACGGCGTCCTGCACATACTTGCTCAGGGCTAGGTTGCTCTGGCGCGTGGCCAGGCTGCGCATGTACACCCGCGGCGAGTTGATGGCATTCATCCGAATGCGGTCGCCGAGCAGCGCGCCGCCGGTCTTGCGCTTGCTGGGGTCGACGGAGATGATGGCAATGGTCTTGTCCGGGAAGTCCATTAAAAACCGCCGCACCAGCTCATCCACGAGGCTGGATTTGCCCGCGCCGCCCGTGCCCGTGATGCCGAGGATAGGTGCTTTATGACCGGAGTTCAGCGTTTGGTTCTGGTTGTTTTCGCCCATTTTGAAATCGGCTACCAGCTCGTTTTTCACCCGCTCAAACTCCTCGGGAAAATTCTCAGCGGCCGAAATCAAACGGCCGATGCTGCGGGCGTCCTTCTCCTTTACGTGGTCGGCTTCGCCGTTCAGGTTCTGCCCAGTCGGAAAGTCGGCCTGCTCCAGCAGGTTGTTAATCATCCCTTGCAGGCCCATAGCGCGGCCATCGTCCGGCGAATAAATGCGGGTGATGCCGTAGCCTTGCAGCTCGGCAATCTCGGTGGGCAGAATCACGCCGCCGCCGCCGCCGAAGATTTTGATGTGGCCTGCGCCGCGCTCCTTCAGCAGGTCGTGCATGTACTTGAAGTACTCATTATGCCCGCCCTGGTAGCTGGTGATGGCAATGGCCTGAGCGTCTTCCTGAATGGCGCAATCCACGATTTCCTGCACCGAGCGGTTGTGCCCGAGGTGAATCACCTCCGCGCCGCTGCTCTGGATAATGCGGCGCATGATGTTGATGGCCGCGTCGTGGCCGTCGAACAGCGCGGCAGCAGTTACAATACGAACGTGATTTTTGGGCTTGTAGGGCGCAACAGGAGCTTGCATAAGCAGGGGAGTAGCGAGTGGGAATTTGACGGGGTGAAGGTACGAAAGAAGCCCCGGCGCGGTGGCACCGGGGCTTTTTGTAGAACGTTATTCGAACGTTAGTCGTGCTGTTGTACGGCCAGATACATGCTCAGATTCATTGGAAAAATGCGCCAATCGGCTTCACTTTTTTTGCGCACAAGCGCTCGATGCCCCACCGAGGGAAAAGCGGCTTGGCCGCCAAACACCCCGTTTTCAGGGGCCAGCCTTTCGCCATGCAGCCATTGGAAGCCCACCGCGACGGTCTGTCCTTTGCGCAACTGAATGTTGTAGGCGTGCAAATACAAGCTAATCCAGCCGGTTTGCTGGCTGGCCAGGGTAAACTGGATGTCGTCGGTAAGCAACTGCCGCCCGGGGCGGTCATCGACCATTTCATAGAGTTTAAACCGGAAGCGAATGGCCTTAAAGTCGTTTTGTTGGACGTGAAAGCGGAAGGTGTCGAGGTAGCAATTCTTGCGCACGGACAAAAGCGTCGCCAATTCCCTGCCCCGTTCGTCGGTGGCCACGGTCTCGCTGGTATCGCGGGAGTTGGTGGTCCAGTAGGCCAGGCCGCCCACCTCCTTGCGCCCTAGAATAGCCGGCCTGAGTTGGGAGTGGCGCACCTGCACTTCGCCCAGTGTTTGCGATTGCGGCAGCAGGCGCCACGCGGCCTCACCCCGCCGCAACTGGCCAACCGTGAGCCGCAGCGCCCGGAACCCGACACAAGAAATAATCACAGAATCGACATCGGGCAAAGCGGCGGGCACTGCAAAAGCGAAGTGGCCGCTGGCATTGGCCGTCGAGCCCAGCGCCTTGCCTTTGATGCCCACCGTGGCAAAAGCCACCGGCTGGTCGGAAGCAGCAGCTAGCACCCGGCCAGTCAGCTGCTGGGCCGCGCTTGCCAGCGTTCCAGCCAGCAGAAACAATAACAATGCAACGCGTATCAACCCAATGTCACGGCCACTCGCTCGTGTTGCCCCAAAATCACGGCGTAGGGCATCAACCGGTTGGTAGGCTTTAATAATCCGAATCGGTGAGGAAATAGCAGGAACAGAGTAAATAACAAGCAGGGTATTTAGCCGACGAATTGCAGAGAAAAGCATATTGAGCAGTTTGGTTGCCCAGGGGAGGCCACAAACTTGCTCCTTGGTTGCACCGCTGATTTTTCTGAGTACTAACCATTCAAGTAGCGCAGTATCATTTGTGATTATTAATTACCCGAAATGTGTTTTCGCTTGTTGCAACCGTACCGATGTAGCAAAAAGCAGCGCTAACGGCCGATAACAAGCATGACCCAATCCGAACTAACAGCCGAAGACATTGACCGCATTATCGAAATGGCGTGGGAAGACCGCACCCCCTTCGAAGCAATAGAGTTGCAGTTCGGATTGCCCGAATCGGAGGTCATCAAGCTAATGCGTCGCGAAATGAAAGCGTCGTCGTGGCGGATGTGGCGCGCCCGCGTGCAAAACCGCCCCACTAAGCACCGCGCCATAAGTGCCGTCGATGGTGCGCGTTTCAAGTCGACCTTGCAGAAAAACATCACATTTAACAAAATATCCAAGCGCAAGTAGAGGCCGCTGGTGAACCAACTTCTTGGCGCTTTCAAAAGAAAACAGCCGGATTGCCTTTGGGCAGCCCGGCTGTTCTCTTTTGAGCTTGTTATAGCTTAAGCAGTCGCCTTGGCTTTTGCTTTGGGCTTAACGTTCGGAATCAGGTTGTGCGGGTTGATTACAAACTTCTTCGCCACGCCGCTGTCAAACTCGGCGTATCCTTCGGGGGCTTGGTCAAGGGTGATGATTTCCACATTCACGGCTTTAGCAATCTGCACCTTGTCGTACAGAATGGCTTGCATGAGCTGGCGGTTGTAGCTCATCACGGGCGTCTGGCCGGTGTGGAAAGAGTGGCTCTTGGCCCAGCCCAAACCGAAGCGGATGGACAGGTTACCGGTTTTAGCGGAAACTTCCTTGGCCCCAGGGTCGTCGGTTACATATAGGCCGGGAATGCCAATGGAGCCGCCCGCGCGGGTGATTTCCATGAGGGAGTTGAGAACGGCGGCCGGCACTTCGGTTTTGGCCTGGGTGCCGTGGCCGCTGGCCTCAAAGCCTACGCAGTCGATGGCGCAGTCAATTTCGGGCACGCCCAGAATCTGCGCAATTTGGTCGGCCAAGCTTGCGTCCTCGTTTAAGTCCACCGTTTCGCAGCCGAACGAGCGGGCGTGCGCTAGGCGCGCCTTGTTCATGTCGCCCACAATCACTACGGCCGCGCCAAGCAACTGCGCCGAAGCGGCAGCAGCTAAGCCCACGGGGCCCGCACCGGCTACATATACAGTCGCCCCGGGTCCCACGCCCGCCTTCACAGCGCCGTGGAAACCGGTCGGGAAAATGTCGCTCAGCATAGTCAGGTCGCGGATTTTCTCCATCGCCTGGTCTTTATTGGGGAACTTCAGCAGGTTGAAATCGGCGTAAGGCACCATCACGTACTCGGCCTGGCCGCCGACCCAGCCGCCCATGTCCACGTAGCCGTAGGCGCCACCGGCGCGGCCTTCGTTCACGGTCAGGCAAATGCCGGTTTTCATCTCCTTGCAGGTGCGGCAGCGCCCGCAAGCCACGTTGAAGGGCACGGATACTAGGTCCCCTTTTTTGAGGAACTCCACGTCGGCGCCGGCTTCAATCACCTCGCCCGTGATTTCGTGGCCCAACACCAGCCCGGGTGCCGCCGTGGTCCGGCCGCGCACCATGTGCTGGTCGGAGCCGCAAATATTGGTGGAAACCACCTTCAGAATCACGCCGTGGACAATTTTCTTGCCCTTGGGATTCTTCAGCTCGGGAAAATCAATGCTCTGAACCTCGACTTTGCCGGGGCCCAGGTATACTACGCCTCTGTTGTCTGCCATGATGCTGGGGATTAAAGTGTGAAGGGATGAAAAAAGAACGTCATGCCGAGCGATGCCTGACATGACGCTTTACCTATTCATTCAGTCGGACTTAGTTGCCCTCAAGGGCCTGAACGCCAGCTTCGGCTACGGCGTGGTCGTCTTCCACAGTGCTGCCCGATACGCCGATGGCGCCCATTACCAAGCCGCTGCGGCCCTTGATGGGGATGCCGCCGGGGAAGGTGATGAGCCCGCCATTGGAGTGCTCGATGCCGAAGAGCGAGCCGCCGGGCTGGGACAAGCCGCCGATAGCACCGGTGGGCATGTCAAAAAACCGGGCGGTTTTGGCTTTTTTAATGGAAATATCGAGCGAACCGAGCCAGGCGTCGTCCATGCGGATGAAGGCGACCAGGTTTGCGCCTGCGTCGACCACGGCAATGTTCATCTTGACGTTCATGGCAACGGCCTTCTGGTGTGCGGCTTCCAGTGCCGTCTGCGCTTGTGCTAGGGTAATTCCCATGTTGTTTTGGAGGGTTAATAGGAGAGAAGATTCTCTTCAAACAACGCAAAAGGCCCCAGCATGTTTATGCTTCAGCTAGGTATTGCGATAATACCGCCCAAATTTGCGACGATAGCATAAGGTCAAAGCAGACAGGTAGGCTTCCAGTTGGCAAACCTAAATTGATGTGCTTTTAGCCAAAAACCAACGGCGGGCTCAGGGCAAACCGCCATGCTACGGCAACCAGCACCGCCAAGCCCACCAGGCCCCAGGCCACGTGCGTTGGCAAGGCGCGTTCTACGGTTTCGGAAAACGTTTCGTTCAAACACCCCAACGCCATGGGGACGAGCAGCAAGCCTATTATCAGCAGGTGCAGCACTTCTTGAATGGATAAATAAGGCAGCTTGGTGAGCGAAATAAAAAGCCCTCCCACAACCCACGGCGTCATAAGCGTGAATAGTACCATCTGCTTGCGATTGGTGTAGCGCATGACTGTTCTCGAGTCGTGGGCCTGCAGGAAGGCCATGGACCCAAAATAACCGAGCACCAATTGGACTAAGCCAAACAAACAAGCCGTTACCATCGCAGGCGTTTTGCCCATGTTAAACAGCCAATCCGGAACGTAATAGAAGCCCGACAGCGTGAACGTATCGGCCAAAAGGGCGCCAAATACAGCGTTCAAGCTGTGAAAAGCCACCCACAACAACAACAGCTTGAATAGTCCGCGCTGGGCGCGAGCCCGCTGCCAGAACCACAGGAAAGCCGCAATGCCAAGCACCAAGCACAAGGCTGGTCCCACGCCATACACCACAATAATGGCCCTGCGCCACCATTCGCTATTATCCATTGTGTATACCACCCAGCTAGGATTCCAATTCCCCCGCAGGTGGTAATGCTTGGATATCCCAACCTTGGCAACGTCGTGCACCCCCCATACCAAATAATAGGCAAGGATGTAGATAGCCGTCCCGTTTAGGGCCGCAGTAATAAACTTATGCCGCTCCGTTTCGAAGGGCGCAGCAGAGTTTGTAGCGGTTTCCGGTTGCATAGGCGGCTTGAATAAATCGCGCTGAAATGGGTAATTGGCAAAACTAAGCACCTGCGTTCAATAAATCTAAGGGCTCACAGTGAACGGCCAACGGCTGCCGGCTGGCTTTTGCGGCCCATCCTTCGTACCTTCGCGGACTGAAAAACTGCCCTCTGTGAAGAATATTCGTAACTTTTGCATCATTGCCCACATCGACCACGGGAAAAGCACCCTGGCCGACCGCCTGCTGGAGTTCACCAGCACCGTGGCCAAGCGCGACATGCAGGCCCAGTTGCTCGACAACATGGACCTGGAGCGCGAGCGCGGCATCACCATCAAGAGCCACGCCATCCAGATGCAGTATCCCTACAAAGGGGAAATCTACACGCTGAACCTGATTGACACGCCCGGCCACGTCGACTTTAGCTACGAAGTAAGCCGCAGCATTGCCGCCTGCGAAGGCGCCTTGCTGATTGTCGATGCTTCTCAAGGCATCGAGGCTCAGACCATTTCCAACCTCTACCTCGCTATCGGGGCCGATTTGGAAATAATCCCGGTACTCAACAAAATCGACCTTCCGCACGCCATGCCGGAGGAAGTGACCGACGAAATCGTGGACCTTATTGGTTGCGATGCCGGTGATATTCTGCACGCCTCGGGCAAAACTGGCATTGGTATCGAAGCCATTCTCAACGCCATCTGCGAGCGAATTCCGGCGCCGAAAGGCGACCCGGAAGCTCCTCTGCAGGCGTTGATTTTTGACTCGGTCTTCAATTCGTACCGCGGCATCGAAGTTCTGTTTCGCATCAAGAACGGCACCATGCGCAAAGGCGACAAGGTGAAGTTCATGGCCACGGGCAAGGAGTACGGGGCCGACGAAATCGGTATTCTCGGCCTCAACCAGGAGCCGCGCACCGAAATGAGCGCGGGCAACGTGGGCTACCTCATCTCGGGCATCAAAGAAGCCCGCGAGGTAAAGGTGGGCGACACCATCACCCACGTGAGCCGGCCCACACCGGAAGCCATTCAGGGCTTTGCCGATGTGAAGCCCATGGTATTTGCCGGCATCTACCCGGTTGAAACCACCGAGTACGAAGAACTGCGTTCGAGCATGGAAAAACTCCAACTCAACGACGCCTCGCTGGTGTGGGAGCCCGAAACGTCGGTGGCGTTGGGCTTCGGCTTCCGTTGCGGTTTCCTGGGCATGCTGCACATGGAAATCGTGCAGGAGCGTCTGGAGCGCGAGTTCAACATGACGGTTATCACCACGGTGCCCAGCGTGCAGTTCCACGCCATCGGCACCAAGGACCAGATGCTGACCATCAACGCGCCGTCGGAAATGCCCGAGCCGAACTTGATTAAGCTCATTGAAGAGCCGTTCATTAAGGCTCAGATTATCACGGCATCTGAGTACGTAGGTCCTATCATTACGCTGTGCATGGACAAGCGCGGTATCATCAAAGGCCAATCCTATCTGACTTCTGAGCGGGTGGAAATGACCTTCGAGTTGCCGCTGTCGGAAATTGTATTTGACTTCTTCGATAAGCTCAAAACCATCAGCCGCGGCTACGCCTCGCTTGATTACGAGCTGATTGGCTTCCGCGAAGCCGACATGGTGAAGCTGGACGTGATGCTGAACGGAGAGAAAGTGGATGCCTTGTCGGCCATCGTACACCGCTCCAAGAGCTACGAGTGGGGCAAGCGTCTCTGCGAGAAGCTCCGTGAGCTACTGCCCCGCCAGATGTTCGACATTGCCATCCAGGCGTCGATTGGCCAGAAAATCATCGCCCGTGAGACGGTGAAGGCCCTCCGCAAAAACGTAATTGCCAAATGCTACGGCGGTGACATCAGCCGGAAGCGGAAGCTGCTCGAAAAACAGAAAGAAGGCAAAAAACGGATGCGTTCCGTGGGCTCCGTCGAAATTCCGCAAGAAGCTTTTCTGGCGGTTCTCAAGATTGATTGATTTGATAAGAGCGGCTTTCGGGCCGCTCTTTTTTTGTATTGCCGTCAAGCTGGCGAAGGATGCTTCTTACCACTGCATCCTTGGTTAGAATTTATAATCGATGCGGAACGGACGTGGTAAGGTCCTTCGCGCCGCTCAGGATGCCAGACAATTTATGAACCCCGTGCAAACTTCCAATCTCATCGACGGCAAACAAACCGCCGAGGACATCAAAGTCGAAATTGCTGCCGACGT
This sequence comes from Hymenobacter jeongseonensis, assembly GCF_015694725.1. Classification (GTDB taxonomy): domain Bacteria; phylum Bacteroidota; class Bacteroidia; order Cytophagales; family Hymenobacteraceae; genus Hymenobacter; species Hymenobacter jeongseonensis. The sequence continues at coordinate 37,808 of NZ_JADQDQ010000008.1, forward strand.
AGCAACCCTGAAGGCCGCCGGGCAAAAGGTGCCGCACTTGGCCGCTATTCTGGTAGGCCACGACGGAGGTTCCGAAACCTATGTTCGGAACAAAGTACTGGCCTGCGAAAGAGTAGGGTTTCTGTCCACGCTGCTCCGTTACGAGGACAATATCACCGAAGCCGAATTGCTGGCTAAAGTAGAAGAGCTAAACCGCGACCCCGAAATTGACGGCTTCATCGTGCAACTGCCGTTACCCGCGCACATCAACCCCGAAAAGGTCATCGAAGCCATCCGGCCGGAGAAGGACGTCGACGGCTTTCATCCCATGAACATCGGGCGGATGGTAGCCGGCTTGCCCGCCTTGCTGCCCGCCACGCCCTCGGGCATAGTGGAATTGCTGAGCCGTCAGGGAATTAAAACCAGCGGTAAACATTGCGTGGTGATTGGTCGCTCCAACATTGTAGGCACACCAGTTAGTATTCTACTAGCCAAGAATTTGGATACAGCTAACTGCACCGTTACTTTATGTCATTCCCGTACCCAAAACCTGGCCGAAATATGCCGGACGGCGGATATAGTAGTAGCCGCAATTGGTAGGCCCGAGTTCGTGACCGCCGATATGGTGCGGCCCGGCGCAGTGGTCATCGACGTGGGTACTACCCGCGTGCCCGATGCCAGCAAGAAGAGCGGCTACACCCTAAAAGGCGATGTTAATTTTGCCGAGGTAGCCCCGTTGGCTTCCGCCATCACGCCCGTGCCGGGCGGAGTCGGGCCCATGACAATTGCCATGCTTTTGCTTAACACACTCCGCGCCGCCAAGGGGCAAATATACCCCAAGCTGACCCGCTGATATTTTAGGAATATTTGGTTAAGCTATGGCTAGGCCGTACTTTTAAAGTCCGGCGTTTGGAACGGTGTGTTCCTTTGCCAACGTTCAGAATGCTCAGCTTTCTGACGCATTACGTTATGATTACCGTGAATTTACTTTCTTCAGAAATAGTTGTATCAAACGGTGCTGAGGTGGCCCCGAAAGCGGGCTTGCTGCTACCCGTAATGGAGCAGTTCTATACCATTCAGGGCGAAGGCTATAATACAGGTCGGGCCGCTTACTTCATTCGGCTGGGGGGGTGCGATGTGGGCTGCGTTTGGTGCGATGTCAAGGAATCATGGGATGCCGACGCGCACCCGCGCCAGTCCGTCACGCAACTGGTTGAAGCCGTGTTGGCGCATCCTGGCCGCGACGTTGTCATCACCGGTGGCGAGCCGCTGATGCACCCGTTGGGGGCGCTCACGGCGGCCTTGCAAGCCGCAGGCTGTCGCACTTGGCTCGAAACCTCGGGCGCGCATCCGCTGTCGGGCACCTGGGACTGGATTTGTTTGTCGCCCAAGAAGTTTAAAGCGCCCCTGCCCGAAGTGCTGGCCGCCGCGCACGAGTTAAAGGTCGTAGTTTTTAATGGGCACGATTTTGCATGGGCCGAGGAACACGCGGCGCTGGTTCCGGCTTCCACCCGGCTCTACCTGCAACCCGAATGGAGCCGGGCGGCTCGAATGACGCCTGAGCTTGTCGAATACGTGAAGCAACATCCCCGTTGGCAGGTATCGCTGCAAACGCACAAATATCTAGACATCCCGTAGCCTTTCTTATGCGTGGTATTTCAGTGTTGGGGGCCGTGCGGCTCGGAACGATGTTTCTGCTGTGGCTCGCCTTCGTGGCCCCAGCCTCGAGCCAGATTCCCGTTAAGGTTCAGACTCCTACCAACACGAAGGCCCGCAACCTGCTGGAAAAAGCGCAGCAACAGACCAAGGAGCGGGACTTCATCAAAGCCATTGAAACGCTAAACCAGCTCAATGAAAAGTTTCCCTCGTTTGGGGAAGCGTATTTGATGAAAGGCTCACTGCTAAAGGCGATTGGGAACAACCGGGGGGCATTGGCGGCCTACCGCGACGGCCTCAGCAAGGTGGCGCTCGATGCGTCGCACGCCTCCGAATACCAGATGCTGGGCGACTTGGCCCTGAGCTACGGCGAGTACCAGACGGCACTGAATGCCTATAAAATGCTGCTGAAAGTGGCCCCGAAAGCCCACCGGAATCTGGCAAAGTCGGAGCGACAGCTGCGCACGTGCGAGTTTGCGCTGGAAGCCATCAAAAACCCCGTGGGTGAGGCGCCGGTGCCATTGCCAGCTCCGCTGAACAGTTTCAAGTTTCAGTATTTTCCGGCGCTCACGGCCGATAATCGGTTTCTGCTCTTTACGGGGCGTCCGGCCGCGAGTAGCGGCGAGGATTTGTTTGTGAGCCGTCAAAACAAGGACGGCACATTGGGCATGCCGGTGCCCATTTCGCGGGCAATTAATACGAGCTACAACGAAGGAGCAGGCACCATTTCGGGGGATGGAAAAACCTTGGTTTTTGCTTCCTGCGACCGGCCCAAAGCCATTGGAAACTGCGATTTGTACATCTCGCGCCGCACCGGTAACAACTGGAGCGCACCGGCCAACCTGGGCATCAACGTGAATTCGACGGAATGGGACTCGCAGCCATCGCTATCCGCCGATGGCCGTACGCTGTATTTCACGTCAACGCGGCGCGGTGGCCAGGGCCAAGAAGATATATATGTGACCAACCTGCAGCCCAGTGGCAGCTGGAGCCCAGCCCAAAATCTGGGCACGCCCGTCAACACCGCTGGCAAAGACATGGCGCCCTTTATTCACGCCAGCGGCACCACGCTTTATTATGTAACCGATGGGCTGGTGGGCATGGGCGGGCTCGATGTCTTTCGGTGCGAGCAGGTCGTGGCCGGGAAGTGGAGCGAACCCAAGAACTTGGGCTACCCGCTCAATACCTTTGAAAACGAAGCCTCGCTCTTCATCACTTCTGATAACCAGAAGGGGTTCTGCTCGCGTAGCCGCGCCACCGACGAGCCGGCGGCGGGCTCGCGCATGGTGCGCGAACGGCCCGTGGAGCTGTTCAGCTTTGCGGTGCCAACGGTGGTGAAAGCCCGCGAAACCAGCACGTACACGCAGGGGCGCGTATTCGACGCCAACACCAAGAAACCGCTCAAAGCTGAAGTCAAGCTCTACGACATTGACACCGATGTGCTTACCCAGTTTGTGACTTCCGACCCGGAGTATGGCGACTACACGGTGGTGCTGAACGAGGGCCACCACTACGCCATGTACGCAGCGGCCGACAAATATCTGCTCAAAAGCCTCAGTTTCGACTATTCCGATAAGCACGCGTTTGACCCGCTGACCCTTGATATCTACTTGGAGCCCGTGCGTTCGGGGCGGAGCGTGGTACTGAACAACTTGTTTTTTGATACGAACAAGTACGACCTCAAGCCAAAATCAAGAACCGAATTAAACCGCCTCATCGAGTTTTTGCGGCAGTACCAGGATGTGCAGATTCAGGTTTCGGGCTTTACCGATAACGTGGGTACCCCCGAGGCAAATCTGCAGCTTTCGGAGCGGCGGGCTGAATCCGTTGTTACGTACCTGTCGAGCCACGGCATTCCGCCCGCACGCTTGCGCGCCAAAGGCTACGGCGACCGGAACCCGTTGGCGGCCAACGATAGCGAAGCCAACCGGCAACTGAACCGGCGTATCGAGTTACGCATTCTATAAGCCGGCGCTGGCACTTGGCAGCGACCAATTCAGGCTCCTGAGAAAAACGGACCAGCGGTTTTACAACGGCTTTTTAGATAAGGCCAGGATATTTGCATACGGTTTGGGACGTCCTTCTTGGGAAAAGCCAAATGTCAAAAATTGATTATTCGTTGGCTTTTACTTAAAGTGTTGCTTTAAACAAGTGAAAATATAATATCATTTTGGTGGGGAATTAATATGGCTTGCCCGTTGGCAAGCTTTTTTTTTGCTTAAGGGCACTGTTTTTTTAAACAATTCAAGTCATTTGAAATGAGATTCTTATAAGTGTTGAGGGGAATTGCTGAATGCAAAAAGTGCCAAAAAAAATATTTTTCGTTCAAAAATAAATTGTGCTTACGTTTGGTCCAGTCAAACACTAACCACTTGGCTTTCTCACAAATCTTTTCACCTTCAACTCCCAACCCATGAAAAATTTGTTCTTGGCTACATGCATTGCTGCGGGCGTTAGCTTCGCCCCAGCCGCCAACGCAGCTGGTCCTGGCGACGGTTCTTACTCGCAGGCAATGATGAGCCGGGCCACCACGCTCACTCGGGCCCTGGCCGACCGCATCCACTTCAATGAGGCCCAATACCTCGCCGTGAAGCAGTTGCACCTCAACATGCTCACGGAGCGTCGCGACTTGGAGATTCTGCTCAATGGTGCCAGTGCCGAAGAGCGTGATGCCCAGCTTTCCTGGGCGCAGCAGCGCTACGAGAGCGAGCTCATGTTCTTGCTCAAGCCACATCAATTGCTGGCTTACCAAGCCCTCCGCACCAACTTTACCGCGCACCGCCTGAAGTAGGGGAGGGATTCCCTTGCAAATTCCCCGGACACGAAAAAGCCCGCTCTTAGAGCGGGCTTTTTGTTTATAGTTGGCAACAACCAGGATTTGCCTAGGCGCGCTCTGTGATGGATACGTAGTCGCGCTCCAATTCGCCGGTGTAAATCTGACGGGGACGGCCGATGGGCTCTTTGTTCTCGCGCATTTCCTTCCACTGGGCAATCCAGCCGGGCAGGCGGCCCAAGGCAAACATTACCGTGAACATCTCAGTAGGAATGCCCAGAGCTTTGTAGATGATGCCGGAGTAGAAGTCGACGTTCGGGTATAGCTTGCGCTCGATGAAATACTGGTCCGTTAAGGCCGCTTGCTCGAGTTCCTGAGCAATTTTCAGCAGGGGGCTGTCTTGCAGGCCCAGGGCCTGCAGCACTTCGTCGGCCGCCTTTTTGATGATGGTGGCACGGGGGTCGAAGTTCTTGTAAACGCGGTGCCCGAAGCCCATGAGGCGGAACGAGTCATTTTTATCCTTGGCTTTGGCAATCCACTTGCTGGTGTCGCCGCCATCGGCCTCAATGGCTTCCAGCATCTCAACAACTTCCTGGTTGGCACCGCCGTGCAGCGGGCCCCAAAGGGCGTTGATGCCGGCCGAAACCGAACCGTAGAGGCTGGCGTTGGCCGAGCCTACCAAGCGCACCGTGCTAGTGGAGCAGTTCTGCTCGTGGTCGGCGTGCAGAATGAGCAGCTTATTGAGGGCGCTAACCACGATGGGGTTGATGTCATACTTCTCGGTGGGGAAGCTGAACATCATGTAGAGGAAGTTGGCGCAATAATCCAGGTCGTTGCGCGGGTAGATGAGCGGGTGGCCCACCGAATTTTTGTAGCTCCACGCGGCGATGGTCGAAATCTTGGCCATCAGGCGCACGATGTTCAAATCCAACTCTTCCTTGCTGATTTCGGGGGCGATGCTCTTGGGGTAGAACGCCGTCAGCGAGCAAATGAGCGACGACAAGATGCCCATGGGGTGGGCCGACGACGGGAAACCGTCGAGAATCTTGCGGATGTCCTCGTGCACGAGGGTGTGCTGCGTGATGCTGTACTTGAAACCGTCGAATTCCTCCTTGGTGGGCAGGGCACCGTAAATCAGCAGGTAGGCAACTTCAAGGAAGCTCGATTTTTCAGCCAGTTGCTCAATTGGATAGCCGCGGTACCGCAGGATGCCTTCTTCTCCGTCGAGGAAAGTGATGGCACTCTTGGTAGCACCGGTGTTCTTGTAGCCCGAATCGAGGGTAACGTAGCCAGTTTGGTCGCGCAGTTTGCCGATATCAAATGCTTTTTCGTGTTCGGTGCCTTCAATGACGGGCAAGGTGATGGATTTGCCGTCGAGGATAAGTTCAGCAGATTCTGCCATGGGCGGGAGTGATGAAAGAGAAATTACAGTGCGAAACTAAGGCATAAGCCGTAAGCCGGGAAACTTTCCGGCCGTTTGCATAGGCTTTAGTACAGGTGAAGTAGAAGAGATGTTCGATAATAAATGAAAGCAGCGCCGTCCAGATTCTTATTTGCCGATGCAGAACTGGGTGAAAATGCTGGTGAGAAGGTCTTCGGAAGAAATTTCGCCGGTTATCTCGCCCAGCGCGGCCAGGGCGTGCCGCAAGTCGGCGGCTAGTAATTCGGTGCCCAGGCCGGTGTCGAGGCCCGCCTGCACAGCCGCAAGGTGCGCGGCGGCAGTTTCGAGGGCGCGGGCGTGGCGCACGTTGGTCACGATGGTGGCTGACGCGGTGTTTTCCAGCGCGGAACCACGCACCTGGGCCAGCAAAGCCGTTTGCAAGGCATCCAATCCAATTTGCTGGTTAGCGGCCACAAAAACCAGCGGCGCGGAACTGGCAGTCAGGGAATGTTCCGCCCGAAACGTTGTTTCAAACGCAGCCAGCGCTTCGGTAGTGGATAAATCAGTTTTGTTGCCCACCGCCATTACCGGCAGGTCCAAGCCCTCTGTCAACTCCTGGATTTCACGCTGCACCTCGGCCGGCGTCATTTCACTTAGGTCGAAGAGATAGAGCAACAAGGCCGCTTGTCGCACACGCTGCCGGGTCCGGCTTACACCGATGGCTTCTACTTCATCGGCAGGGTTATCGCGCAGGCCGGCGGTGTCGACAAAACGGAAACGCAGGCCATCGAGGCTTATTTCGTCCTCGATAAAGTCGCGGGTGGTGCCCGGAATGGCCGATACAATGGCGCGCTCCTCGCGCAAAAGTGCGTTGAGCAGGGTGGACTTGCCCGCGTTTGGCCGGCCGGCAATGACGGCAGTGATACCGTTTTTGATAACGTTGCCCAATTCAAACGAACGGAGCAAGGCTGCCACCACGCGGCGCACTTCGGCCAGCAAGTGCGCCAAGCCCGTGCGGTCGGCAAATTCGACGTCCTCTTCGCCAAAATCGAGCTCAAGTTCCAGCAGGGCGGCAAATTTGATGAGCCGGCCGCGGAGTTCGCGCAGCTCCTGTGAGAATCCGCCCCGAAGCTGGTTCAGCGCCACGCGGTGGCTCAGGGCCGAATCGGAGGCAATGAGGTCGGCTACGGCTTCGGCCTGGGCCAAGTCCATGGCGCCGTTCAAGAAAGCGCGCTTGGTGAACTCGCCGGCTTCGGCCAGGCGGGCGCCTTGCCGAAGGAACAGGGCCAAGACCTGACGCACCACGTAGTCGGAGCCGTGGCAGCTGATTTCCACCACGTCTTCGCGGGTGAAGGAGCGGGGATTTCGGTACAAGGCCACCACTACTTCATCGAGAATCTCACCGCTGTTGGGGTCGCGCAAGGTGCCGTAATGCAGGGTGTGGCCCGCAGCCGTGGGTAGGCTTTTCTTGGAAAAAACGGAAGCCGTGAGAGCAATAGCTGCGGCGCCGGATAAGCGAATGACGGCCAAGGCTCCCGCGCCCGGCGGCGTAGACAACGCGACAATGGTATCGGAAAAAATGGGCTGAACCACGGCTACGCTCGGTTTACTTAGGGTGCTCGGATTGTGCGATTGAATCCGTGAAAGAGGTTATTCGGTTACGAATAAGTTGCAGCTTACTTCAGCCGAAATCAAAGCGGTGCGCTCTTTATTTACTCTGATTTCGAAAGAGTTGTCGAAGGTCACCTTGTCCAGGACTTCAACTAAGGCGCCGAGCTGTAATCCAACTTTGTCGAGGTATTGCAGGAAAGGGGCAGTCGTGTTTTTTACGGCGGCCAAGGTGCCCCGGTCACCCACGGCAAGGTCGGCCAGGAGGCGGTGCGCGGGGCGGCGCATGGCCCCGTCCTCGGCCGGAATGGGGTCGCCGTGCGGGTCGAGCGCCGGATGGCCCAGAAAGGCATCAAGCCGCCGCATGAGCAGCGGCGACTGCACGTGCTCCAACTCCTCCGCGACTTCGTGCACCTCGTCCCAATTGAAGCCTAGCTGCTGCACGAGGAACACCTCCCACAGGCGGTGCTTGCGGATGGTGAGCAGGGCCAGGCGCTGGCCCTCAGCCGTGAGTTGCACCCCGCGGTACCGCTCGTAGGCGAGGAGGCCCTTGTCGGCCAAGCGGCGGAGCATGTCCGTCACCGAAGCCGCGCGGGTGTCGAGCGCGGCGGCAATGCGGTTGGTGCTGACGCCGGTATTGTCGGGCTCGGCCTCGGCCAGCTTATAGATTGCTTTAAGGTAGTTCTCTTCGGTGTGGCTGGGCATCTTCTTCGGGTAAAATTAAAAAGGTAGAACTAACTGGCGAGCTGTGATAGCCTCGTTGTGGTTGGCCGGCCACTTTCGCTGGTTAACGCTTCCTTTTCAATTGCGCGGGCACTAGAATTTCAGCAGTGCCGATGCCCACGTGAAGCCGCTGCCGAACGCGGCTAGGCAAACCAAGTCGCCTTTCTTAATCTTGCCTTCCTGTACGGCCTCGCTCAGTGCAATGGGAACGGAGGCGGCGGTGGTGTTGCCGTAGCGCTGGACGTTGCTGTACACTTTGTCATCCGAAAGGCCCATTTTCTGCTGCACGTATTGCGTAATGCGCAAGTTGGCCTGGTGCGGAATGAGCATATCGATATCGGTAGCGGCGTACCCGTTCTGGTCCAAGGCCTCCTTGATAACCTGTGGAAAACGCACCACTGCGTGTTTGAACACGTTCTGGCCGTTCATGTACGGATAAAGCTCCTGGGGATTGTCGAGCACGTGTTGCAAACGGTTGGCTCGGTTCGAGCCGGGTTCCTTCACAATCAGTTCTTCAGCGTACTCGCCTTGCGAGTGCAGGTGGGTGCTGAGAATGCCACGGCCTTCCTCGGTGCTGGGGCGCAATACGACGGCACCGGCGCCATCACCAAAGATGACGGAAACGCCCCGGCCCTCGGGCGACTTGTCGAGGCCGGAAGAATGGATTTCAGAGCCCACTACTAGCACGGTATCGTACATGCCGGTGCGCACAAATTGGTCGGCCACCGACAGGGCGTAGATAAACCCAGAGCACTGGTTGCGCACATCCAAGGCAGGCGCGTTGTTCTTCATGCCCAGCTCGCGCTGCAGCAGCACGCCGGAACCGGGAAAGAAGTAATCGGGCGAGAGCGTGGCAAAAACTATCAGCTGCACGTCGTCGGGCGTCACGCCGGCCATTTCAAGGGCTTTGCGGGCGGCGTTGGCGCCCATGTTGGCCGTGGTGTCTTTGCCCTCTTCAAACCAGCGCCGCTCCTTGATACCGGTCCGTTCCTGAATCCAAGCGTCGGACGTATTCATCATGGGCTCCAGCTCGGCGTTGGTAACTACCCGGCTGGGAACGTAATGGCCGACACCGGCAATGTAAGACTGACGTAAGGTTGCCATGGATGACGGAAAATGAATGGGAATTCTGGGTGATGGTACTGGTGGGACTGCCTGCCGAAAACGACAAGTTGCGCACTTGACGTAAAACGGGGGGCAAAGGTGGCAGGTTAAACGAGAGAATCCAGCAAAAGCCACAATTTTTTCCCTTCCTCGGTCCACAGAACCTCAGTTGGCACGCCCAAAGGATAAAAATTGCTGGTTTGCAAGCGGGCCACAACTGCCGTGCGGTCGAGGGGCTGGGTAAAATCAAGTTGCCAGCCCGCCCCGTGTTTACTCAGCAGTGCTTGCCACAGCGCATTAGGGGAAGAAATGAGGGGCAAGCCGTGCGCCAAATACTCAAACAGCTTGGTGGGGCGGCAGCGTTCCGTGCTCGGGTGCGGCCGGTAAGGCAGCAGCCCCAGGTGACTCCGATTTATTTCGGCCACAATACGCGCATGTGGCACCGGCTCAGCCCCGCCAACTAGGGTCAACCAAGCCGGGTGCGCCGCTACTTTTTCCTGAAGTCGACGAAGTAAATTTGGCTGCTGGCAAAACCCAACGATGGTGAGGTGAGCCCCACCTGGCCATGCCCAGTGCAGCTGTTCCGTGAACGCAATGGCTTCCCACACGCCGTTGAGCTCCGATATGGTGCCCGAGTATAAAACGCGTATCGGACGCACGGTGTAGGGTAATTGGAGGGCTTGCGTGGCTGCCGATTCTCCGGGGTCTGGCTGGTATTTGTTTTCTATGACAACCACGCGGTTCGGGTCCAGCTTTGCCAAAAACGGCAGTTCATCGGCATAGCTCGCTTCGGCCAGAATAAGGCCGGCGGCTTGGGCAGCTGCCCAGCCTTCGACCCAGCGCAAGCCCGCAGCCAACCAGCGCTGGGTAATGCCTCCGTACACGCGTTGGGTGGAAATATTCAGCGCGTAATTCTCGCGGATATCATATAGGAATTTGCGTCCTATGCTCATTTTTTGCCACAGCACGGTGAGCGGCAACAGCTCCGGCGCATGCACGATGACGATATCGGGCCGCAATGCCTTTAGCAGCCGCCAATACCGCCACTGGGCCATTAGGCGTTTCAGGCTGAGGCGCGAACCCTCGAAAATTGAGTGCTGGTGGAGGCGGAAAAATTCCTTGGGTAAGTTGCGGTCGAGGGCATTGCCGGGGGCGCGGCCCACTACGTGCACCTGCGTGTTGGGCCGGCTGAGCAGGGTTTGAGCAAACTTTTCGTGCATGCGCGTGTCGTCTACGGGTTTCAACACCGAAGCCAGCAACACCACCAATTGAGAAGAACCGGAGCCAAGCACGGCTCAAAGATGCTAGTTTTGCCGCTTCTAAGTGAGCCGTGGCATTCTCCGGTGGCTTGCCAGATTAACGATTAGTACCCATGTCCGAATTTCAAACCCTGATTGAGCAAGCCTGGGCCGACCGCGCCCTGCTCCAAAACCCCGACACCCAAGCCGCCATCGCGCACGTCATCGAAGAACTGGACAAAGGCCGCCTGCGCGTGGCCCAGCCCCTGGGCGACGGCGAAGAGTGGCAGGTGAACGATTGGGTGAAAAAAGCCGTCATTCTCTACTTTCCGCTGCAGCAAATGCAAACGGAGTCGGTTGGGCCTTTCGAATACCACGACAAAATGCGCCTCAAAACCGACTACGCGGGCCAGCAGGTGCGCGTGGTACCGCCCGCCACGGCCCGTTACGGCGCATTTCTAGCTCCCGGCGTCATCCTCATGCCCAGCTACGTCAACATCGGCGCCTATGTAGGCGAAGGCACAATGGTTGATACCTGGGCCACCGTTGGCTCCTGCGCCCAAGTGGGCAAGGGTGTGCATTTGAGCGGCGGCGTGGGCTTGGGCGGCGTGCTGGAGCCCGTGCAGGCAGCCCCGGTTATTATCGAAGACGGCGCCTTCATCGGGTCCCGCAGTATTTTGGTGGAAGGCTGCCGCATTGGCAAAGAAGCGGTCATCGGCGCCGGTGTCACCATCACGGGCAGCACGAAAATCATCGACGTGACGGGCAGCGAGCCCAAAGAGTACCGCGGCTACGTGCCGCCGCGCTCGGTGGTGATTCCCGGTTCCATTCCCAAGCAGTTCCCGGCCGGCGAATACCAGGTTCCTTGCGCCCTCATCATTGGCCAGCGCAAGCCCAGCACCGATTTGAAAACTTCGCTCAATGACGCGTTGCGGGACTTTGGGGTTTCGGTCTAATAATCCTAGTTCAAATAGATAAGCAAAAGGCCCCGCTTCCGAAATGGAGGCGGGGCCTTTTGCTTAATGACGTTTTCCTATACGCCCGCCTTCAACTTGTCGCCAAACAGCGCTTTCACCTTGTCCACCTTAGGGCGGGCCACAAACTGGCAATAGGGCTCGTGGCCGTGCAGGTTAAAGTAGTTCTGGTGGTAATCCTCGGCGGGGTAGAAGGTGGGAGCGGGCAGAATCTCGGTCACCACGGGGTTGGGGAAGGCGTGGTTGTCGTTAAGTTTCTGCTTGTACTCCTCCGCTAATTGCTTCTGTTCGTCGTTGTGGTAGTAGATGCCCGAGCGGTACTGTGTGCCCACGTCGTTGCCCTGGCGGTTGAGGGTGGTGGGGTCGTGGGTTTTCCAGAAGATTTCGAGCAGTTCCTTGTAGCTGATGACGGCGGGGTCGAAGGTGATGTCAATCACCTCGTTGTGGCCCGTGAGGCCGCTGCACACTTCTTTATAGGTAGGGTTGGCGATGCGGCCGCCGGCGTAGCCGGATACCACTTTCTTCACGCCGTTCAGGTTCTGAAATACGGCTTCGACGCACCAGAAGCAGCCGGCGCCAAATGTTGCTTTTTGCATAGGTAGGATGTTGATTCGTTGGTTGGGTAGACAACGCGCCAGACGCAGCGGAAGTTATTTTTCTTACCGAAAATCACCATAAACAGAACGTCCTGCTTCGGCTGCGCGGACGCAGGATGAAGCAGGACGTTCCTTAACGGAGCAGTTCGCTATTTGCGGAAACGCTCCGCCAAAACCAACTCCTTCGAGCCGGCCGTGTATTGGTAGAAGCCTTCGCCGGATTTGGCACCCAGGCGGCCGGCCATTACCATGTTCACTAGTAGCGGGCAGGGCGCGTATTTGGGGTTGCCCAAGCCGTCGTGCAACACCCGCAGAATGGCTAGGCACACGTCCAGGCCAATAAAATCGGCCAATTGCAGCGGGCCCATGGGGTGCGCCATGCCCAGTTTCATCACCGTGTCAATTTCTTCCACGCCCGCCACGCCTTCGAAAAGCGAGATGATGGCCTCGTTAATCATGGGCATCAAAATGCGGTTGGCCACGAAACCTGGGTAATCGTTGACTTCGGTGGGAGTTTTGCCCAGCTGGCGCGACAGCTCCATTACGTTGGCCGTCACGGCGTCGGAAGTGGCGTAGCCGCGAATCACCTCGACCAGCTTCATCACCGGCACGGGGTTCATGAAGTGCATGCCAATCACCTGCTGGGGACGCTTCGTGACTGCCGCAATCTTGGTGATGGAAATGGAGGAAGTGTTAGAAGCCAAAATGGCTTCAGCGGGCGCGTACTGGTCTAGGTCGCGGAAAATTTGCAGTTTCAGGTCTAAGTTTTCGGTGGCGGCTTCAACCACCAGCGCGGCCCCCGCAACGCCGGCTTCCAAGGAAGTGTAGGTCTTAAGGCGGCCCAAAGTGGTGGTTTTATCGTCTTCGCTTAGTGTAGCTTTAGCTACCTGGCGGTCCAGGTTTTTAGTGATGGTGCCCAGCGCACGGTCCAAAGCTGGCTGGCTGATGTCGATGAGCGCCACGGTAAAACCGTGTTGTGCAAAGACGTGGGCAATGCCATTGCCCATGGTGCCGGAACCAATAACGGCTACGTTCATAACTAGTGGGAAAAGAGGGAGGGTGTGGAGGTTAGCGGCCAGTTGGCCCGTGCGGCAAAGCTACGAGGGCTATTAGCAACCAGCGGTTTTGTTTGCATCGTGAAAAATATTTTTTCGGTTATTATATCCTTTTGAAAGAAGCCGCGTACAAAGCCGCAGAGACACTTTTTCTTTCACCTCCTTTCACTCTCTCTAGTCATGGGTAACCTCCTCTATATCATCGCCGTCGTTTTGGTCATCATCTGGGCTATCAGCTACTTTGGTGGCTTCTATACCGGTGGCATCATTCACACGCTGCTGGTAATTGCCATCATTGCAATCTTGCTGCGTGTTATCAGCGGCCGAAGCGCTGTCTAACGACAGTTTCCGACTGTAATAGATACAAAAAGCCGCCCCGAGCAATCGGGGCGGCTTTTTTGTGGAGTTTGAAAATCTTTATTTCCCGAAGTTGTACAGAAAGCTAAAGCGCAGCACAATTCCTGGGTACAGGGCATACAGGGTGTTGTCGAAATTATACAGCGCAACAATGTCAAAGGCCGCGTTCTGGCCCATGGGGGAGCGGTAGCCAACACCCGCGAGCGGGGTAGTTACGGTGCGCTTTAACTTATAATAGCCATTGCTGGGGTCAAAGTCAATCAACTCGGCGTTGGTGACTTCGTATTCGGCGTGTACAAAAAACTCTTTGTAGACGATGTACTGCGCAAAAGCCTTCAAGCCAATGCTGCTTGATTTGATGCTGTTGTCGCCTTGGCTGTTCAGCGTAAAACCGGCCTTCTTCGCATCGTTGCTTAAGCTGAAGCTGCTATAGGCATAGGAAATGCCCGGCCCAACGGCAAACTTGTCGGTGATGCGGAATCCTATGGCCGGCGCGGCGCTTACGTTGAATTGGTTGAGCCCATCGTTCGAAGCGAAGCCCAAGCCAAAATTGGTATAAAGGAATTTCTTCGTTGGGGGCTTGTCCTCCGCGCCGCCGGCCTTGGTGGCCTTGCGGTTGGGGAAATCCAGGCCCGAGGGGCTATCGGGCGTGGGCTGGGCTGCAGGGGCCGCAACTGGCTCTGGGGCCGCCGCTGGAGGCGGAGTAGTAGCCGGCGTGGGCTCGGTGGGGCGCGGTGGCGTGGCCGGCGGCCCGGGAGGCGCGGTGTTTAGCACCGGCTTTTCCTGCGCCAGGGCGCTGTGGGCAGGTAGAAGGGCCACGCCAGCAAGGAGCAGCAGGGGAAGCAGCGGGAGTTTCATGGGCATGCTTAGCAAGAAGAAAAAGGAAGAACGAAGCACTCGTGAAAAAGAATGAGAGATGAAATCCCATCTCTCATTCTGCAATCCGGACCAACCCAAAAAAGGTTAGGCCACTTTATACATTTTCTGGCGCTGGGCTTTCAGCGTTTCGTCGGCCAGGTACTCTTCGTAGTTCATGCGGCGGTCGATGATGCCATCGGGCGTGAGTTCGATAATGCGATTGGCCACGGTGTCGATGAACTGCAAGTCGTGCGAGGCAAACAAGAGCGAGCCGGGGTAGTCGCGCAGGGCGTTGTTTAGAGCAGTGATGCTTTCCAGGTCCAAATGGTTGGTAGGGTCGTCCAAAACCTGCACGTTGCCGCCTTCCAGCATCATTTTCGAGAGCATGCAACGCACTTTCTCACCCCCGCTCAGCACGTTGGATTTCTTCTGCGACTCTTCGCCCGAAAACAACATCCGGCCCAGCCAGCCACGCACGAAGCTCTCGTCCTTATCGGTGGAGTACTGCCGCAGCCAGTCCACCAGGTTCAGGTCGCCCGACTGGAAGAAGCTGTTGTTTTCCTTCGGAAAGTAGCTGGGCGTGATGGTGGTGCCCCATTTTACTTCGCCGGTAGCCGGCGTGGCTTCGCCAAACATGATATCGAAGAGGAGGGAAGCGGCGCGGTCGTCGCGGCCCACAATGGCCACCTTGTCCTTCTTATCGAGCGTGAAAGACACGTTTTTGAAAATCGTCTGGCCGTCCACTTTCGCGCTCAGGTTTTCCACGCTCAGCAACTGGTTGCCAGGCTCGCGCTCGCTTTTGAAGGCGATGTACGGGTAGCGGCGCGAGCTGGGCTTGATGTCTTCCAGCGTCAGCTTCTGCAACAGTTTCTGGCGGCTGGTAGCCTGTTTCGACTTCGAAGCGTTGGCCGAGAAGCGGCGCACGAACTCTTCGAGCTCTTTGCGGCGGTCTTCGGTTTTCTTGTTGGCATCCTGGCGCTGGCGCAGCACCATCTGGCTGCTTTCGTACCAGAACGTGTAGTTGCCGGGGTACATCGTGATTTTGCCGAAGTCCAAATCGGCCATGTAGTTGCACACGGCGTCGAGGAAGTGGCGGTCGTGGCTCACCACAATCACCGTGTTCTGAAACGAGTCGAGGAAGTTTTCCAGCCACAGCACGCTCTCTGCGTCCAAGTTGTTGGTTGGTTCGTCGAGCAGCAGCACGTCGGGGTTGCCAAACAGGGCCTGGGCCAGCAGCACGCGTACTTTCTCGCTGGCGCCGAGGTCGGCCATCAGCGAGTGGTGCTTGTCTTCCACAATGCCGAGGCCCGAGAGCAGCTCAGCGGCTTCGTACTCCGCGTTCCAGCCCTCGAGGTCGGCAAATTCGCCTTCCAGCTCAGCGGCGCGCTCGCCGTCGGCATCCGAGAAATCGGCTTTGGCGTAGAGGGCGTCCTTTTCGGTCATCACCGCGTGCAGGCGCTGGTGGCCCTGAATCACGGTTTGCAGCACGGGCTGCTCGTCGTAGGCAAACTGGTTCTGCTTCAGTACCGCCAAGCGCTGGCCGGCTGGCATTTCTACCGAGCCGGTGTTGGGCTCCAGCTCGCCGGAGAGGATTTTCAGGAACGTGGATTTGCCCGCACCGTTGGCCCCGATGAGGCCGTAGCAGTTGCCCGGCAGGAATTTAGCGGTAACGTCTTCAAACAGGATGCGCTTGCCGTAGCGCAGGCTCACATTGGTGGTCGAAATCATTCAGTCAAAAAATAATGGCAAACTTTAAAAAACACGCGCATGTGCGCGCCGCGGGCCCCAAAATTACGCAACAGGAGGCGGGCCAAAATTTCGCACGGAAAAGTAATGGCCAATTCGAGCGGAAATAACGGCCTTACGGTCAAAATAGTGCCCTCGCCCGGGCGCAATATTATCAGCCAATCCCTCCGAAAAGCCTTCCGATAACCTCTGAGCACGAGAGCAAGTATAAAATGCGTAACAACGTGATACCCACTTCCACTTTCACTCACTTAACGCACCCCACGAGCATGGCTGACCATTCAATAACTCCCGAAAACAACGGCCTGCGCTTGGGCATTCTCACAGCCATCGTGCTGATGGCCTACACTGGCATTGCGGCGCTGGCTGGCTTCCTCGACCAAATTGAGGCCGGTACCCTCGATTTGGTGATTCTGGCCGTGGGCGTGGTGCTGGCAATTAAGCGCTTCAAAAAGTCCCGCGGCAACCGCATGAGCTACCTGCAGGGCTTCGGCACGGGCATCGTGACGGCGATTGTGGCCTCGGTCTTGTTGGCGATATTTTTCTGGTTGCTGGGCGGCCTTAGCAAAGGCGTGATGGGGTCCGTTGAGCGGATTCAGGCCCGCGACTTGTTCGGTGCCGACTTGGGCATCCTCATCGGGGGCTTGGGCATTATCCTGCTGGGTTCGATGACGGGCGTAATTGTCTCACTTATTGCAATGCAGTATTATAAGAGCCCCGACCACCAACCGATTACCAGCCTTGATTAGCGCTATTCAATAATACCTGGGTGTAGCAATGAAAACGGCCTCAATTGAGGCCGTTTTTTGTTTGTCCGATATATAGTAGCAATACATGTTGTATAAATAAAATTAGACAAAACAGAAACTATCCACTACCTTTCTGCTGTTAATCAAAAACGGCGCAGGAATTTTCACCCCAATCTCTGCTTTTTTATGTATAAAGTTATATTTTCTCTCGTTCTGTTTTTTCTCGTTTCGAGTTCGTTTTCTGCCCAAGCCCAAATGGCTGACCGCCTCGCCGAACACCCGACTTTCAGTCTCGCTTCAATAAGCAAATCGGCCGACGACGATGCGCTGGTCATCACGCGGGAAATGAGCAATCGGCTTCACCTTAATGAAGGTCAGTTTCTCAGTCTACTCGCCCTGAACCGCACTAAGTTGGTTACCCTCAAAAGCATAGCCCGCGAGTATAGAGGCGACGAAGCTACTCGCGCTTCGAAAGTGGCCGAACTGGAAGCACAGTTTGAGCAGGAGTGCAGCCGCATTCTCACGCCTTCGCAGCTAAGCCAGTTGCAGCACAGCAACGACCACCCAGCCGGCTCCAATGAGCCTGGGCACGGCCTCGGCTAAGCATACCTGCTTTTGACACTGCTGGATATAAAAAAGCCCGCTATTATCGTAGCGGGCTTTTTTTAGGGGTTTTGTATCCGTAGCGGGTCGGCTAACACTTCGGTGACGGTGCCAATGGGGCCAAACCGTATGCTGAGGCAGGCTGCCCCAGAGCGCGCGTGGCGGGCTTCGCATTGCGTTCCGGGCTCCAGATAATAGTAGTACACTTTTTCGGTGCCGGCGCGGAGTTCTTCTTCATCGGGCGGGCCGAGTAGGGCGGTTACATCGTTGGCCCGGGCTTCGTAGAGTTGTTCTTTGGCTCGCACCAGGGCAGGCACGGCGGTGCGGCGCAAATTGCGGCAGGCGTAGGGGTCGCTGCGCCACGTGGTGGCGTCGAATCCGGGCACTTCAGGGAGGGCGTGGCCACACCCGTTCAGGAGGATGCCGGCTAGAACGGGCAGCAGCTGGCGCATGTACCGAGGCGAAAAAAAAGTAGTGCCCATGGGGTTTAATAATAAAAATACAGTGCCTGGCACCGGGGTTTGAACGAATCTAAGCACTAAATTTGGCCTGATTATGTATAGAGGCCAACTCAGAATTGTTCAAAAACCACAGTAGCACTGTTTTATTGATGTTTAGAAATATTTTCGTTGCCGGCATTCTATTATCTCTAGCACTTTCCCCAGCCGAACTGGCAGCGCAATCTGTCTCTAAATCGGCAATAGCGGCATTACCGCCTGCTGCCCGCCGGGCCTACTACCAGACGGCATTTGAACAAAAAACTGCCCAGCTTTATAGCAGGCTCGGCTTGGGAGCCTCCGGGCTGTCCCTCACGGTTTTTCGCCAGAGCTTGGTAGGGTATTATAATTTACGGCCCGAAGGCGCACGCACGGCAAGCCCGCCCGTCCTTACCCTTATCGACTTTAGCCGCCCCAGCACCCAAAAGCGGTTGTGGGTGATTAATGTTGAGCAAGGGAAGGTATTATTTCACACGCTGGTGGCGCACGGCAAAGCCAGCGGAGCCGATGTCCCGGTTTCTTTTTCCAACAAGGGCGGCTCGGAGATGAGCAGCCTGGGATTTTACCGCACCGCGGCTACCACGTACACCGGCAAGCACGGGCTTTCGCTGCGGCTTTCGGGTCTCGACCCCGGGTTCAATACCAATGCCGAAAGTCGCGCCGTGGTGGTGCACGGGGCCGATTATGTGTGCCAGGACTTTGTGAAGGCCCACGGCCGCTTGGGCCGCAGCCAGGGCTGCCCGGCACTGCCCGTGGCCGAAACCACCGCCATTGTGAAGGCCATCAAGGGCGGCAGCATCATGTACCTGCACGGGCCGGCCGACGCGGGCTACCGCTCGCGGTGGCTGAACGTGGACACGGCGGTGACGGCTTTTGCCGGGTTGCGCTAGCCCACGCGGGCCGGAAGAATAACCAGAACGAAAAGGGTGCGTTATAAGGCCATCGGGCAATGTTCGGCGGCGGGGCCGCTGGCGGCGCCTCTCACGCTTATCCCTTTTTTCATTCCATGCGACTCAATCTCCGCTTCATCATTGCCATTATTGTGGCGGCGGTGTCCCTTTTTGGCTACTATTTCAACACCTCCAAAAACGAGGTGACCGGCGAAACCCAGCACGTGAGCATGAGCGCCGACCAGGAAATAGCCTTGGGCGTGCAAGCCGCTCCTTCCATGGCTGCCCAGTACGGCGGCGTGAGCACCAACGCCCAAGCCCGGGCCGCGGTGCAGCAGGTAGGCCAGAAAATAATTTCCACCACCAAAGCCGGCCAGACGCCTTATAAATTCCAGTTTCACCTTCTCGCCGACGATAAAACCGTGAATGCCTTTGCGCTGCCCGGCGGCCAAATCTTCATTACCGAAGGCTTGCTGAAGAACCTTAAGACCGAAGCCCAGCTGGCGGGAGTATTGGCGCACGAAGTCGGCCACGTGGTGGGCCGCCACTCGGCCGCGCAGGTGGCCAAATCAAACCTAACCCAGGGACTGGCCGGTGCAGCCACCATTGCATCCTACGACCCCAATAGCCCCGGTAGTTCCATTGCCAAAGCGGCTATTGCGGCGGCCATTGCCAAAGTAATCGGCATGCGTTTCAGCCGCAACGATGAGTTGGAAGCCGACAAACTGGCTGTTGACTTTACGCCCCAGGCCGGCTACGACCCCCGCGCCATGATTGAGGTAATGAACATTCTGGCGCAGGCCGGTGGCCGCAGCTCCACCCCGGAGTTCCTGAGCACGCACCCCGACCCCGGCAACCGCATCGGCAAGCTGGAACAGGAAATTGCCGCTGATTTCCCCCAGGGAGTACCAGCCGGCTTGAAGCAATAACCGATTCCGCACAACAAAAAAGGCGGCGCCCCGACGACAGTTTCGTCGCTGGGGCGCCGCCTTTGGTTTGTGGCGTGGCCTAGAAATTTGGCGGTGTCAGGTTTTTGAAGTGACCGTTGAGGCGCACTCGCTCTTTAAGGCGTTCGGTTTCGAGAACTACGGGCAGGATGGTGTCGAGGTGTTCCCGCACCATTTCTTGGCGCTCTTGTTCGCTCGTGGTGGCCAAAAGCTGGTATTCCTGCTCAGTGCTGAAGCCGATGTGGTGCGCTACGTCGAAGATGCAATAGTCGGGGGCCAGCTCCAGCAACAGCTTGCGCAGGCCCAGCGCTTCGTAAAGCTGCCGCACTTGCTTGGTGATGATTTCACGAAGTATGGGGTCGGCCACGTCGTCCTGCACCACTTCTTCTACCTGCCCGCCGGCGTAGAGTTTGCCCGGGGCCTGCCGATAAAATTTATTGATGCGAAACACGCCCACGGCTTTGGTTCGGATGTCCAGTTCTCCGCTGGAATAGGTCTGTTCCACACTCAGCAGGCGCATTTCAGTGCCCAATTCGCTGAGTGAATTATCCAGGTACGGCGGAATACCGAAGGTAATATTCTGCTCAATGCATTCGCGGACCAGCTGGCGGTAGCGGGGCTCAAAGATGTGCAGGTTGAGTTTTTCGCCTGGAAAAACCACCAGATTGAGCGGAAACAGTGGTAACAAGCGCGACATGGGAACCGTGACTGGATTTGAGAGGCCAACTACTGCATCAACAAGTTGAGGCGTGGGTTAGGTTTAGGATGGCCGGCGGCGGGCGGGAAATAAGGCCGGCAAGTGGAACCGCAAGCGGACGAAAGGTAGGAGGGAATGGCGAAACCCCGCCTGCCGCGCTACTTTTGCCGCAATGGCATCCACTCCACTGCTTCCCAGTATCTCGGTAATTCTTAAAAAAACGGGTCGGTTGCTGCTGCAGGTTGGCGCCGCGTTGTTTCTGGCTTCGGTGGCCTGGGTGCTCGTTTACCGCTGGGTGGCGCCGCCCGCTACCTGGCTGATGCTGGAACGGCGCGCGCACGCCCCCGTGGGCCGCGGCTATTACGGCATCCAGGAAGAATCCCGGCAGATTCGCTACCAGTTCCGCAACCTAAACGAGGTGGCCCCGGCCATCCCGTTGGCGCTGGTGGCGGCCGAAGACCAACGCTTTCTCCTGCACCGCGGCTTTGATTTTGATGCCATCACCAAGGCCGCCAAACGCAACTGGAACGGCGACGGCACGCACATAGTAGGCGGCAGTACCATCTCGCAGCAAGTGGCCAAGAACGTGTTTCTGTGGCACGGGCGCAGCTACGTGCGCAAGGCAGCCGAGGCATATTTTACGGTGCTGATTGAGTTTTTGTGGGACAAGCGGCGCATAATGGAAATGTACCTGAGCGTGGCGGAGATGGGCGACTGCACGTTCGGCGTCGAAGCGGCCAGCCAGCGCTACTTTGGCAAGCCCGCCAGCCAGGTCACCACCGCCGAAGCCGCGCTACTGGCCGGGGTATTGCCCAATCCGCTCCGGTTTCGGGCATCCAATCCCGGCCCAGTGGCCCGGGCCAAACAGCAGCGGGTGATGCGCAACATGCGCCGGCTGGGCGGTACTTCCTACGTCAAAACGTTATTGAATAAATAAAATGGATGTTTCGCTAAGATTCAGTGGAAAAACCCTGCTGGCCGGATTGTTCCTGAGCCTGCAAAGCTGCTCAGAAGCACCGCCAACGGCGGGCAAAACTGCCGACAACGAGCAAGCCGCCGCCGCCATCCGCACCGTGCTGACCACCCAGGCCGCCGCCTGGAATCGGGGCGACATTCCCGGCTTCATGCAAGGGTATTGGAAGTCCGACTCCCTGGTTTTCCTCGGGCGCAAAGGCCCCACCTACGGCTGGCAGCAAACGCTCGATAATTACAAAAAAAACTACCCCGATGCCGCCGCCATGGGCCAGTTGGATTTCAGCAGCTTGCGCGTAACGGTGCTGAATACCAACGCGGCACAGGTAATTGGGCGCTGGCACTTGGCGCGGCCAGTGGCCGGCGATGTGCAGGGCTACTTTCTGTTGGTAATGCGGCAGATTGACGGCAATTGGGTAGTAGCGGCCGACCACACCAATAGCCAATGAACTGGTAACGGGAGGGCCAGTTATCCCGCTTTGGGAGCCGGCTCGTTCACAATCAGCCCGATGCTGGCCGCGTGGGCAGCGGCGGTGGCGTAGTCGGCTACCAGCAGCATGGGTACGCCTTCGGCCTGTAGTTCTTCGGTGATGGGCCCCACGAGCAGGGCGCGGGCGGGCACCTGCACGTCGCGGATGTAAATGGCGCGGATGCGGCCGGGATGCTGCCGCACTACTTCCCGGTAGATGCGCGCGTCTTCCTGGCCGCTGTCGCCGAGGAGCACGAAGGGTAACTGGGGATAGGTAGCTAGTACGTCGTTGATTTCGTGTAGCTTGTGCCCAAAGTGCACGGCCGCTGAGCCCGTGATACCGGGCGGGGCCGTAGTTTTGGGTCGGGCAATGCCCAAATCGCGCAGCAGGAGCGGCCCGGGCGGCATTTCGTGGATGCCCATAAATTCATCGAGCACGTCGTATAAGTTCCACGGGCTGCTGCTCACGTAGAAAAAAGGGTTGTCGGGTTTGTTGGTATTGCCGCGCTGGAGGCGGCGGTAGAAATCGGCCACGCCCACAAAGGGCAGCTTGGAATGCGCATTGCTGAGCAGGGTGCGCGCCAGCATTTTCATGAGGTTGGTGGCACTCGTCTCAAATACGGTATCGTCGAGGTCGCTGATAACGCCGAATTCGGCGGTAGCCGGCGGCACCAGCACCTTGGCTGCGCCCTGAACGGCCGGCAGTGGTGCACGGAATTGCGAGGGCAGGCGCGATACTTTCACCGGCACCGGATACCACAGGTAGGCCACGGGCTCGGGCAGCGCGTGGGGCTCAATGATGAGGGTGAAGTAGCCTTCGTCGTCGGTGGTGACGAGGTGCTGGCTGCCGTCGGGCAGTTCGGCCACGAGGTCGGCGCCGGCCACTTCCCGGCTGTTGAAGCGGCGGACCATGCTCTGGAAATTGCGCCAGCGCGAGTCCGTGGCGGTTTGCGTGCCCAGCCCGCGCTCGGCCAGCAAGCGGCCCTTGATGTAGAACTTGGCGGCCGTGCCGTAGCTCCGGTACGCATCGAGTTGGAGGGGGCGGAGCCAACCAGCCCGCGCCCGGGAACGGGTGAGGAGGTGGTCGGTCCATTCAGTGACCGAGGAAAGGGCATCGAGCAACTTCATAGGGCAAACCTACGGCTGGACCGTGGCAACGGCTAAAAATGGCCGCCAGCGTTCGGCTTGCGTACTACGCCAGTGCCCACTTTTCAGGGCTCCTTTCTCCTCCCTATGCCGACTACCACCGCTCCCCGTTCCAAAACCAAAAAGAAGACCCTTGTTCCTCAGGAAGAGGCGCATGTGGTGTACAAAGACCCGGCCCGCCAAGCACAAATGGCAGGCCTGCGCTACGCCACCGACCAAGGGCCCGGCATCACCAGAAAAACCACGCGAACCGGCAGTTTTACTTACCACGACGCGAAAGGCCAAAAAATTACCGACGCGAAAACGCTGGACCGCATTGTGAGCTTTGTGATTCCGCCGGCCTGGGCCGATGTCTGGATTGCGGCGTCGCCAACCGCCCACCTGCAGGTAACCGGGCGAGACAGCCTGGGCCGCAAGCAGTACCGCTACCATACCGCGTGGGACGAAATGCGGAGCCTGACCAAGTTTTCCCGGCTGCGCACCTTTGGCGAAAAGCTAGCGGCGCTGCGCGCGCAATTCAACAAAGACCTCCGCCGCCCAACCTTGGACCGCGAGAAAGTGGTGGCCCTGGTGCTGACCCTGATGGACCAGTCCTTCATCCGGGTGGGCAATAAAGAATATGCCAAAAAGAACAAGAGCTACGGCCTCACCACGCTGCGCGACAAGCACGTGGCGATTGAGGGCGCTGACGTGAATTTCAGCTTCGTGGGCAAAAAAGGGGTGCCGCATGACGTAACCCTGCACGATGCCCGCCTGGCCAAACTGGTGCGCAAGTGCAAGGAAATTCCTGGCCAGCACCTGTTCCAGTATTATTCCAGCGACGGCCAGCGCCACGCCCTCGAATCGGGCGATGTGAACGAATACCTGCAACGCCACACCGGACTGGCCCTGTCAGCCAAGGACTTTCGCACCTGGGGCGGCACCGTGAAAATGGTGCAGTGCCTAGAAGCCGTACTGCACGAGGAGCCCGATTTGGCCCCCGAAAAAGTGGTGAAAAAAGCGGTGAAAGAAGTTGCCACCGGCTTGGGCAACACACCCACCGTGTGCTCCAAGTACTACATTCATCCGCAGGTGGTGGAGTTATTCAAATCGGGGCAACTCATTGAATACTTGCGTAAGCACGATGCCGAAGCTGCCCCCGGCGATTTGCTTACTCCCGTGGAACGGCTAGTACTGAAGATGTTGGAAGAAGCGTAGCCGCACCATTGCTGGTGTTCCATTCCTGGGATTGTGGTCGTTGGCAGATAGTCGTAATGTGTTCAGATTGCTTGCTTTGCTATCTCGACAATAAGCCGCCGACTACTCCTTGGGCGGTTGGTCGTAGGCGCTTTTTGCTGGTGCGCTGTCTTGGCTAAAACTGGCACCACGACCAAGAAAGTTGGTTGGTAATTCATCGGTGCCCGGCCCGCCGTAAAGGCGCAAGGCAGGAAGCCGCACGGGTTGGTTGCCGTGCTGCTCAATGGTGAAGATATCATTGCCTGCGAGCCCTTCCAGTTGAATTGTGCGGGTTTCGGCGGGCAAAAAAGTGCGGCGAAACTGGGGGGGCTGGTCAGAACTCCCCGCCGTAACCAGCCGCACCGTCACCACCGTGGAGTCACGGTAGCGATGAATTTCGAACCGTTCGGCCTGGGCGGTGCCTCCAACAAGCACATGCTGGGCCAACTGCCGGTAGTAGGCTGCTGCAAAAGCAGGCAAAGCGGCTCTGCGGGCTTGAAGGGCGGAGATAATGCCCGGGCCTTCCAAGGCAAAGGCGGCGGCCGGCATCCGGCGCACGGCCCGGCCGATGAGGGAATCGGGTAGTTTCTGCTGCATCGCCCGTGCGGCTGCCTCAAAATCGGCCCGCGAGAGCTGGTTAAGACTCCGCTCGTCCAGGTACTTGCCGTTCGACATCAGATGGGCAATATTGGGATAGCGCGGCCGGAAAGTGGTCCAGTGGCGAATGGCCAAATGCCCGATTAGCCAACCCAGCACTCCGTCATCGAGCCGATAAAAAACCATGTCCCGGTCTTTGGGCAGCGGCAAAATGCTGGCGAACCCGGCATTGGGCTGTGTTCGGACCAACCAGTTCCACTGGCCGGCGTGCCGGTCCCAGTCACCCAGCCAGCCGTCGAGCAACCGGGCCCGCAGCAAGGCCGCTTGGTCCATGCGCTGGTTGGGGCTTGCGAACACCCCCGTAAATGCCGTTGTGCTGCTGGCCGGGTTTCCCGCGCCGCTGCTGGGAGGCGCAACGGCGTATTTTTCTTCCAGATAAGCGAGTTGCCCCCGAAAAAGGCGCAACGAATCCGTTTGAAAGAAAGCGTCATCGGGCCGCACGTAGTAGAGGCTGGGCTGCGCCCGGGCCACGCCCAGCGCTTGCGCAAATGGCGGCACAACCAGCGATGCGTAAGGGTTGGTAGACGACACATTATCGCGCAGCACATTCACTAAAAAAGTGCCTTGCAGCAGCTTGGGCGTAGCCCTGATGGGGTCTTTGTCCACGGTACGCAGGACGTAGCCCTGACCCGTGGGAGTACTTAAATTGAGACTGGTGCTGTTGAACCCGCCGCCCACTTTGCCGGGCCTCAAGCCACCCGGTTGAGCGGTGGCGAGGCGCAGTACGGGCGCCGCGATGGGGGCAGCCCAGGTGCTCCGGTAGTGCCGGCCAATCAGCGCGTGGTACAGGCGGCCATGCCGGGCATATTGCCGGCCCGCCGTGACGCCATGCACACTATCGGCCGAAGCCGAAAGGGGCTGCGCAAGGGCCGAATCCGGCCGGGCGTCGGCTTGGAAGTACTGTTTTCTTACGCAGCCGGGACCAATTACTAGGCAGGCCAGCGCACCTATGAGCACTACAGAAGTTTGAAGAGGCGACGGCATTCGGAAATTGTGTGCAGTACTAAGGAGCTTTCTGAAAAATCACCCCATGGTACCCAATGGCTGAGATTTCGAGTTAGCGACCTTTGGTGTCGAGGGTGCGGTCGTAGGGGAGACGTTTTTTCTTGGGCGGCTGGGGCCGCGGGGCTTGGGCGGCGGTCAAATCTGAGGTTTCATCGTAGAGTTTGAGCCGATTGCCCGAGCCTTTTAAGCGAAGTATGTCCTGTCCGGCGCCACCGTACACAAGCAATGCGATGGGTCGGCCGGCGCCTATAGTTTCTAGCTCGAATACATCGTTTCCACTCAGCCCTTCCAAGCTGAGCTCGCGCGTTTCGGCATTGAAATACGTTCGCCGAAATTGCAGCGAATCCCGGCGGGCGACCTTATTCGGGGCGGTTGAAAACACGCGCACCGTGGTAGAATCGGGATAGCGCTGCACCACAAACCGTTCGGCCTGAGCGGTGCCGCCCACCACGGGCTTGCGGGCCAGCGTCAGGTAAAAGGTTTCGGCGGCTTGGGGCAGCGTTTCGCGGCGGGCTTTAAGCGCGCTGCGCAGGGTAGGACCTTCGAGGGCGTAGACGGCCGGCGGCAAGCGGCGCAGGGCCCGTTCAATGAGCGAATCGGGCAGGCGCCGCTGTAAGTCGGCCGCGGTGCGGCTAAAATCGGTGCGAGTCATTTGTTTGAGGCCGCGCTGGTCGATAAAGTCGCCTTGCTGTACCAACCCCGCTACGTTACCGTAGTTGGGTTTGAACGTTTGGAACCGGGGAAGAATGAACCGCCGGCTGACAAACCAGGGGATTATGCCGTCATCAAACCGGAAATACACTTGGTCCCGGTCTTTGGGAATGGCTTGGTATCGGACGCGGCCATCGGGTTTCTTGAATTCGGCCCAGTCCCATTGGCCTTCGTGGCGGTCCCAGTCGCCCAGCCACACGTCCAGCAGGCGGGCCCGCAAGAAGGCGGGCTCATCGATGGTATGCGCGGGGTTGGCGTACACTTGTTCCAACACGGACTCACCGCCTTTAAAGTCGGTGGCGCCAGCGAGGTCGGCCGTACGCGAGGCCAGAGCATCGTACTTCTCTTCCAGCAAGGCCACTTTGCCCTGAAACCGTTCCGACATTTCGCCCAACCCGGTTTCATCCTGCCGCACATAAACTAGCCGCGGCCGGGTATGAGGCACTCCGGCCGCTTGGGCAAAGGGTGGCACCGTGAGGGCGCCGTAGGGCATAGCGGCGGATGTGGCATCGCGCACCGTATTCAACAAAAAACTGTTTTGCAGAAACTTAGGCAACGTTTTGACGGGGTTCTTATCCAATGCCCGCAGCGCGTACTCTCGTTCTTTGGTGCCCTCCATCGTCATGCTGATGCTTTGGAATCCCCCGCCGGGCTTGCCGGCTTTCAGCCCCCCGGGAGCGGCAGTGGCCAGCTGCAGCACCTGCACCTTGGCGGGCGCGGCCCACACCGGCCGGTAGTGATGCCCCCAGAAAAACTGGTAGAATTTGGAGTAGCGGTTGTACTGGCGGCCTGCTACGGTCAGCACGCTGTCGGTGGCGGGAGGCAGAGGCTCGGAACTGCCGACGCCAATGCGCGCATCGGGCTGAAAAAAATCACGCCGGGCGCAGCTGGTAGTCGCCAACGCCAGTCCGAACAGTAAAAGACAGAAATGAGAAACCGGCGGTTGGGCGGAAAGTGGAGGCATCCGGAGAATTAGGGGGCGGGATTTGGGCCTTTAACGCAAAACCCTGCCAAAAGTCGACCATTGGGAAGCACAACCGTACAACCATTGGCCATGCGTTTGCGGTATAGGCAAGGCAAGGCCGCCGTTTTCAGCCCGTACAAGGGCGCGATGGCCTTGGAAAATTCATCGGCTATGTCCAGGATATTTGATAGTTGCGCCGGCTTTATCCGTGGGTTGGCTTGCGCGGTTGCCTTGTTGCCGATGGCTTGCAACGGCCAAAACGCTGCCCGCAATGTGCCAACCCAATGGGCGCCTGATTCAACCACCGTGCGCCGGGCCGCCGGGCCCGAGTACAACCGGGGGGCCGTGTGGCGCTTCTTTTGGGGGCAGCATTATCGCGAGATATGGGCCACGCCCGTTACGGTGCCAGTGTTTCGTTTGGCCACTGCCGTGCCGGGGGGCTTGGTGCCGCTCCAAGCGGGCGGCAGCTACCAAAGCCGAACCTTGCGCCTGCGCGCCGCTAGCGGCCAGGAGTACGTGTTGCGTTCCGTCGACAAAGATGCCAGCGCCGCTTTCACCTCCAGCTGGCAGCGCTGGCTGCTGGGCGGGCTCATGAAAGACCAAACCAGCGTGGCCCAGCCCTACGGCGCCTACGTGGCCGCCCAGTTGGCCGAGGCGGCAGGAGTTTACCACACCAATCCGCGGCTGGTGTACCTGCCGGACGACCCGGCGCTGGGCAAGTTCCGGGCAGCCTATGCCAACGACCTGTACCTGCTGGAAGAGCGGCCGGATGGCAACCAGCGCACCGTGGCCAGCTTTGGCCACTCGCCCGCCGTGCACAGCACCGGCCTGATGCTGGCCACCATCCACGAGCGGCCCAGTGCCCAGATTGATGCGCGGACTTACTTGCGGGCTCGCCTGCTGGACGTGTGGCTGGGCGACTGGAGCCGCCGAGAAGACCAGTGGCGTTGGGCCAGTTTTACCCACGCCGGCCGAATGACCTACCGGCCCATCCCGCGCGACCGCGACCAAGCCTTTTTTCTATTCGACGATGGGTTCTTTACCCGCATCATTTCCTGGTTCGTACCAAAGTACCAGAGCTTCCACGCACGCATTCGGCCCGGCGCGATTGATGGCCTCACGGCCACGGCCCGCTCCCTCGACCGCACATTGCTGGGCACGCTCACCGCCGAGGACTTTCGCCAAGTGGCCGATTCGCTGCGGCTGCGCCTGACGGATGCGGCCATCGCCCGCGCTTTTACCGCGGGCCCGCCCGAAACCCGCGCCAGCATTTCGGCTTATTTCGAGCCCTTGCTGCGCGCCCGCCGCGAGCAACTGGCCGAGGTAGCCCAGAGCTATTACAAGCTGCTGGCCGAGGAGGCGTGGGTGGTAGGCACCGACTACGCCGAGCGGTTTGTGCTCAGCGATGCCGGGCCGGGCCGCTTGCGGGTGAAGGTGTTTGTTCAGCGGCCCAACCAAGCCGATAGTCTGGTCACGGAACGCACGTATGACCGCCGGGAAACCTCGGCCGTGGAGCTGTATGGATTGGCGGGTAATGATATTTTTGAGGTGCTCGCGCCCTGCAAATCCGGGGTGGCGGTGCACGTTTTTGAAGGCGCAGGCCGCAACCAGCTTGTGAGCCCCCGCCAGAAAAATTCCGAAGTTTCTGACATTACGTGGCACACCAGCCCCAGCGGAACCACCATTAATCCTACGAAGGGAGTCACGGTCAAAACCACTTCGGATTCGACCGTAACCAATGCCCGGAGTTGGCTGTCGCGCTACCGGCTGTAAGACTCAGGTGCCGCGAGTAGCCCCGCCAGCGGGTCTTGCCCATCCAAGGTGCCGCTGCTGGCCAGCACCTGGAACCTAGCAAACAACTCCTCGCCGTACCACTGCTCGCTGCGCGTGAGTTTGATGACTTCCCGATGACGTACATCGCGGTAGGCGTATTCCTGCATGGCCTGCGCCGACTCCCATACGCTGAACGTGGCCTGCCGCACCAGCGGCAGCTCGCCCAGGCCAATGGCGGCGCGCACGCCACCGGCCTGTGCCAAGGCCGCGCTGGTGGGTTCGACAAACTGCCAGAACCGGGGCGTTTTGCGTAGGCGGATGCTAGCGCGGGTGAGCACGGCCAGGGGCGCGTTTTCGGCCGGTAGTTGGGAAATGGGATAGTCAAACGGCGTTTTGCCGTCCCACAGGCCGTGCGCTTTCAGGGGCGCCAGCTGCACCGTCCACATTTCGCTGCTTCGTACCTTGTATGTCGCCCATAGTGAATGCTGGCCAAAAAAAACTGCTGCCGCCGCGGCATCTTCCCACACGCCCATGAAACCGTAGCGGTCCAGGTTGGGCCAGAAGCCGAATCCGTTGTTGGCGCCGCTGCCCATCAGCTTGAAAAAACGGAGGCCCGGTACGCGGTGCAGGGAAGCTGGAGAAGTGCCCATCTGGGCCAAACCCCAGCGCCGATTGCCGGGCTTGAGGGTGAATACGGTGAGGGTGGTGTGTGGCATGCAGGCGGCGGGCCAGCGGCCAGTTGGCCCGCCAGCGGATTTCAATCAACAAAAAAAGGCCGGAATTGCTTCAGGCCTTTTTTGACGCAACTGGAATGCGTGGAAATTACTTCGGAATCACGACCGATTGCCGGTCGGGGCCGGGTTGGTCGCGCTCGCCGGTCACCACGGCCTTCACGTAGGTGTAGGCGCGGAGCAGAGTCGAGTTAGGCGAATCCCAGAACTCGCCTTTGGTAATCGTAACTTTAAGCAGGGCAATGTTCGGGTCGTCGGAGCCGTTCGGGAACCAGCCGCGGAGGCCTTCGCTCCACAGTTCCTTGATTTTGGCGCGGTCCGTCACCACCTGGGCCGTGCCGGTGATGGCCACGTACAGGTTATCGTCTGGTTTGGAATAACCCAAATTGATGTGGCGGTCCTTCTGCAACTCGTCTACTTTCTGCGAGTCCAGCTCCGTGAAAAACCACAGGGTGCCGTCGTCCTCCGGCTGGCTGGTATACATGGGGCGCGAGTGCAGCTCGTGGCCGTTCTCAACGGTGGTCATCATGGCAATCTTGATGTCCTTGATTTTTTCGACGAGCTTTGATACGTCGTGGCTTACGGCAACTTGGTCGGCCATGGGAATAGGGTCTTAAGGGAATGAGAAGAAAGTAATGAGTTGGGTTTACGGCCTTGGTCAGTACTTGTTTCTTACTGTTGTGATTTCTGAAGGACCTGCCTGCTCTCAAACCCATGAATTTTCTCGCGCACTTGTTTCTCTCCGGGCGGCCCGGAACACCGGCGTACGCTGATGTGCTGCTGGGCAACTTCATTGCCGACTCCGTGCCCGGCAAACAGCTGGAAAACTACCCGCCGGGCGTGCAAGCCGGTATTCGCCTGCACCGGGCCATCGATACTTTTACCGACCAGCACCCCGTGGTGCGGCGGGCCACCCAACGCCTGCGCACTGCCGGCTATGGCAAATACGCGGGCGTGATTTCCGACATGTTTCTCGAC
Source organism: Hymenobacter jeongseonensis (assembly GCF_015694725.1). Taxonomy (GTDB): domain Bacteria; phylum Bacteroidota; class Bacteroidia; order Cytophagales; family Hymenobacteraceae; genus Hymenobacter; species Hymenobacter jeongseonensis. The sequence goes on from NZ_JADQDQ010000008.1 coordinate 68,860, forward strand.
CATTTTCTGGCCCGAAAGTTTGCGGAGTTCACCCCGGAAAGCCTCGCCGATTTTGCCCAGCGCATCTACGCCCTGCTCAATGCCCGCCAGCCCGAAATGCCACCCCGCGTGCAGCATTTCCTGCCCTACATGACGCAACACGACTGGCTGCTAAGCTACGCTGACGTTGAGAGTATTGCCCGGGCGCTAAATGGCCTAAGCCGCCGCGCCTCGCCGGGTTCCGGCATGGAAACGGCAGTGGTGGAATTGCAGGCCAACTACGCGGCCTATGAAGCTGACTTTGAGGAGTTTTTTCCGGAGCTGCAAGCGCAAGTCGCGGGCTTTTTGGGGTGAACAGAGCGGTTTTAGGGATAAAAAAGAACGTCCTACTGAGCGCCGCCGAAGCGACTCTACCGCAGTAGTAAATGACTACTCTTCGCGGTAAAGATGCTTCGGTGGCGCGCAGCAGGACGTTCCTGTTTTCAGCCGTTGGTGCTGGAAGGGTAGCTGAATTTCGACGCTGAAATCCTGAAACCTAGTGCTGGTGGCCGCCTTCGCCGTGGGCGTGGCCGTGGGCCAGCTCGTCGGCGGTCGCGTCGCGTACGGCCTGCACTTTGCCCACAAAATGCATGACCATGCCAGCCAGCGGGTGGTTGAAGTCCATTTGCACGGCCGTGTCGCCGATGCTCACCACCTTGGCCTGCATGTGGTTGCCTTCGTTGTCGGCCATGGGTAGGAAGTTGCCTTCCTGCAGCATCTCCTCATCCAGCTTGCCGTCGATGAGAAATACTTCCTTGGGAATTTCGACTAAGGCCTGCTCGTCGTACTCGCCGTAGGCCTGCTCGGGGGTAAGGCTGAACTGGAAATCGTCGCCGGGGTTTTTGCCGTCGAGCTGGGCTTCGAATTCCTCGGGAAGGCCGCTGTGGCCGAACAGGAAAACCATGGGCGCATCGGCTTCGGCCGATTCTACCAATACTTTTTCCTGGTTCTCGTCGGTCACGCTCAGGTCGTAGGTGATGGTGACAACTTTTTTGTCGCTGATTGTAGCCATGGGGAGGGGGGCGGCTGGCAGCACCAGCCATTGGAGTTATTGGGAAGAAATTTCAGGCAAGATAGGTACGCAAAAACCGTGGAAAGGCCAAATGCTGGGGTGTTGCCAGCCCATTTGCGCAGTGACGGCGCGTAACTCAATCAAAGGCCCCGCGTTATGAGAACCGGAGGCACAGCCCCATTTGGATTGTCAGTCGATTTAAATTTCTACCCATGCGCACGCTTTTTTCGTTGCTACTGAGCGGCACCCTGCTGGCCGGTTGCCAGCAAAACCCACCCACTACGGAGGCCGAAGCCGTCGCCAAGGAAGCTGTGGTCAGAACCGATTCTCCGGCTTCGGCCGCGCCGGCGGACAGTGTGAGCCGGATTGGCACTCCCAGGCTACTGTTTTCATTAGACGAAGCCCACAACACGCCCGATGGCATGGCCCTGGCGCCCAATGGCAGCATTATTCTATCGGTTCCAAACCTGGCTGATAATTCCAAGCCAGCCTCGTTAATGGAGATAGTAGGGGAAACCATCCGGCCCTACGCTACCAACTTGCCTGTGGAGCCGAGCACGAAAAAGGCAGCGCCCATGGACCTGGCCTTCGGGCCCGACGGGCACCTCTACTACGCCGAAAATCAATACGAAAACGATAAGAATTTTAAGTCGCGCCTGATGCGCGTGCAAATTGCCAACGGCAAGCCCGGCAAGATTGAAACCGTGGCCGACGGCTTTGCCTTGGCCAATGCCGTGGCCTGGAAAGGCAATACGCTCTACGTAACCGACAGCCAGTGGGACCTGCCCAAAAACGACAAGGGCAGCGCGATTCTGCGCTTTTCCTTAGCTGAACTGAACAAAGGCGTGGTGCACCTCAGGCCGAAGACGCAAGACCCGCACATGCTGGCTTTCTTTACCACCAAAGTGAACGAAACCGGCCTTGACAACGGTGCCGATGGCTTGGACTACGACAGCCAAGGCAACCTCTACACCGGTTCTTTCGGCGACGGCACACTCTACAAAATCACGTTGAAGCCCGACGGCAGCCTAGCCAAACAAGAAGTGCTGTCGCTCAAAGGCAAGCAGATTCCCTGCGTCGACGGCCTGATTATCGACCGCAGCACCGATAAGCTGTATCTCTGCAACTCCCGCGAAAACGCCATTGAAATGGTGGACTTGCGCAACGGCAACGCCGTGACCACCCTGGCTCAAAACGGCGACACCGACGGCGCGGGCGGCCTGCTCGACCAGCCTGCCGAGGTGCTGATGAAAGGCAAGCGCCTCTACATCGCCAATTTTGACAAGCCGGATAAGAATTTTATTAACACGAAGTCGGACGCCCCGCACACGATTTCGGTTATTGAATTACCGTAAGAACAAGCCGCGTAGTGGACACGACGACACCGGTAGGCTCGCCCTGAATTATTTGCAAAATTTAGCCAGCCATTCATCGGCGTCCTTCGAACCCAGCGTTTTCACTTGTTGCCAGTCGGTACAAGCGTTTTGAATTTGGTTGCTTTCCTGGTAGCAGGTGGCCCGGTGGTAATAGGCATCAATTTCGTAGGGGTCAAGCTGAATGCAGACGGATAACAGCGCGATGGCGGACTGGTATTCTCCCTGATTTTTCAGTTTGATGGCCATGTTATATTTCTGGTCGTAGTCCATCCGCGTGGCGAAAGTGGAAAACTTGAATCGGATTTCTTTTTCAACAGCTACCGTGTTGCCATCGAGCATGGCCGGTCTCCATAAGCCATCCGTTTTCCGAATAGCTTTGACAAATTGCTTGTCAAAAGCTTGGTTTCGGCCTTTGTGAATTTGAATGGTATCAAGCTTGCCAGAGGGCAACACCACGAAACTGGCCACGAAAAAGCCAGCAACGCTGCTTGATGCATGCAACGCACTAATGTTGTCAAGGAGGAAGGCATCCAATGAAGACTTCAACTGAAGTTCCGGAGTCAGTTTTTGGCTTTCCTTGTAAACGAGTTTGTCCCGGCGGTAAACGGCGGTTTCCTGTTCTGCAGGCAGGGTGTTTTGGTACTGTTGCTCGCGGGTAAAGGTGTACCGAATGGCGGGTTCATCGGTGCCTGCGCTTGCTTCCTCAAGCAAAACCAGGTGGGCACTGTCAATCGACTCTACAGTATAAGTATTGATGCCAAAAACCAGCGTATTGCTCTTGATGGCATAGGCCATTGCAAACCCTTTATCCCTGAAATCGACGCTTTTAAAGCCCTGGCCGTTTTTATAGAAGCTAAAGCGCAGGTAAGCTTTTTTGGAGCGAAAAGTAATCGGCAGCTCTTCGCCTGTTTTGGCTTGGATACGCGTTTTTATCCATGAGCCGAGCAATAATTCCGACGCAGACTTTGCCCTGGAATTACTGCTCGGTAGATACGCAAAGAGTGATAGGAGGCAGAAAAAACGTATGAACCCTTGCATGGATGAATCCGGTGCCAAAGCCTGCTGCAGAGTATTTTCTGCAGCGACTAGCGTTGCGCAAGTTGAGAATTAATCCTGCAATTCCCAGGCCGTGCGGTAGCCGCCGATGCGCTCGATGTATTCCAGCATGGCCTTGAAGAAGGGGTTGGAACTGAGCGTGGAGGAGTCGCCGACGAGCAGGAGCTTGCGGCGGGCGCGGGTCATGCCCACGTTCATGCGGCGGATGTCGGAGAGGAAACCGATTTCGCCGTGGTTGTTGCTGCGGGTGAGGGAAATGGCGATGATGTCGCGCTCCTGGCCCTGGAACGAATCGACGGTGCCCACGCTGAGCATGCGGTGGGCCAGCAGGCCGTTTAGCTCGTCGTTTTCCTCAATGGCGTCCTTGAGGTAGTTGAGTTGGGCGCGGTAAGGAGCGATGACCCCGATGGTGAGCAGGTCTTCTTCGTGCTCGGCCTGGTCGTAGGGCTCGAGGAGCTGGGCGAGGCGCTTGAGCAGGAGGTCGGCTTCTTCGGGGTTGGCGGTGGAGCGGCTTTCGGGGATGGTGATTTCCTGGAAGCCGAAGCCGGCAGTGTCGAGGAACTCAACGGGCAGGTCGGGGGCAAAGCTCAGGTCGTAGGCGTCGAGGCCGGCGTGGCGCACGGTGTGGTGGGCTTCGAGCTGGCCCTCGTAAAACTGCTCGGAGCTGAACTCCATGATTTGCTCGTGCATGCGGTATTGCACGGTAAGCATGCGGGCCGTGGCGGGCTGGCGCTTGATGCACTTTTCGAACAGGGTTTCGCGCAAGCCGTCGCGGGCGGCTTTCTCGCTTTTCACCGTGGGCGGGAGTTGGTGGTGGTCGCCGGCCAGCACCACGCGCTTGGCTTTGGCAATGGGAATCCAGCAGCCGGGCTCGAGGGCCTGGGCGGCTTCGTCGATGAAGACGGTTTCGTAGGTGAGGTGGCGGATGTTGCGGTTGGAGGCGCCGACCAAGGTGCAGGTGATGACCTGGACGGATTCAAGCAGGTCTTCGGTGATGTAGCGTTCGAGGTCGTCGGCTTGTTGAAAGAGCAGGCGGGCTTCTTCCTTGAGCAGGCGGCGCTGCTGCTGCTCCTCGTAGCCGAAGTTGCGGACGTGCTTGCTGGCGGTTTCGCGGTATTGGTCAGCGGTTTGGCGCATGGAGCGCATCTCGTTGTAGCTCTTGTGCGCCATGATTTGGGCGTCGAGGGTGTGCTCGAGCAGCAGGTCGGAGACGCGACTGGGGTTGCCCATGCGGATAACGTTGACGCCGCGCTCGGCCAGCTTTTCGGTGAGCAGGTCCACAGCCGTGTTGCTGGGGGCGCACACGAGCACGCGGCGCTCGCGCCGGATGGTTTCCATAATGGCTTGCACCAGGGTGGTGGTTTTGCCAGTGCCGGGGGGGCCATGGATGATGGCCACGTCCTGGGCGGCCATTACGTGGCGCACGGCGGCGAGCTGCGAGTCATTCAGCGGGCTGGGGTAGAAGAGGTCATCGGCTTTTTCCTGGCGGAAGCGGGCTTCTTTGGCGCCGAGGAGGACGTCGCGCAGCTCGGCCAGCCGGTCGCCGTAGGCGCCCATGACTTTGCCCAGGGCGTAGTCCATTTCCCGGTAGCTGACCTCGTCGAAGGTGAGGTCGATGCCGAGCTTGCCGCCGTCGAAGACCCAATCGGGGAGGTCTTCTTTGGTAGTGGCGAGCAGTAGCTTGTTGCGGCGCACGCTGGTAATGACGCCGCTGAGGGTGGGGCGGTCGGTGGCGGCGCGGCCGGGGACGTTGCCGAATAGCGAGGCGTTTTTGCCCACCTGGAAGAGGTGCAGGCCCTGCTGGCCGGCGGGGCGTTCGAGTTCGAGCACGACTTTGCCGCCGAAGCCGATATCTTCTTTGACGATGGTGACGGGGTACCAAGTGAGGCCGCGCTGCTGGCGCTCGGCAATGCTGGCCTTGGCGTTTTTAAGCTTGAACTGCTCGAGGTCTTCCTTTTGCTCCAACTGCATGAGGGCCTGGGTGTGGCGCAGCTCTTTTTCGAGGGCGTAAGGGTCGGTGGGGGTGAATACTTCGGACAAAAGAATGCGGATTGATTTCGTTGCTGAGGTAACAACGAAAAAGGGAAATGAGTGGCGAAGGTCGGAGGGAATTTAGCCTACTAGCAGCGAACGGCGAAATTGTAAGTTCTGGCTACCAAGACGGATTGGATTTGGAGCAGGATGGGATGGTTTTGGAGCGAGATAAAAACGATTTGGAGCGGGACAGGCTGGATTAAGAGCTTGCCGGAATGGCTTTGAAACGAGGATTGATGGGTTTTGAGTGACCAGGAGTAGATTTGAAGGTGGCCGAATATCTTTTGGCGTGACCCGGGATGGGTGCGGAGTCGGTGGGCGTTACCGGTACGCAGGCCGGGGCTGAAAAGAGTGTTTGGCGGGCAGTGGTTTGTACTTAGGAGGGATTGAGCGGGTGGCTCAGGCGAAGAAGTCGTCGGGGTCGGTTTGGCTGAGGTACTTCTGCAGCTGGGGGAGGGTGCCGAAGAAAGGCAGGACGCAGGCGAGGAATTGGTCGGCGACGGCTTGGCTGGGAGCGTAGGCGACGAAGGTGTGGCCGCCTTCTTCGAACTCAATTTCATCAAGCAGTTCCGGTTGATGTTCTTCGATGATGGTTTCGATGTGCTCGACCCAGGACTCTGCGGTGCCGCCGAAGCCGTGGTGTAGGAAGAGGGCGTAGTATTCTTCGAGCCCGCCGACGTCGGCGAAGATGGCGAGTTGGCGCTCGGGGGGCGTGGGCGGCGGCAGGTGCGCGATTTGGAAGGGGAAAGTGGAGAGCATGTTTGGGAGTTTTGGGGCGGCTACCGGTTGGACTGCCCAGGGCGGGCAGACCGGGGACTAGCTGGAAAAGTACGGCTATTTGCGGCGGGCCGGCGGGGCTTTGCGGCGGTTGAGAGCCACTGCCAGGCCGATGCTGACCACCGCCAGGAGGGCAATGAGGGCGTCGCGCACAAACTGGCCTTGCTTGACTTCGGCTATTTCGGCTTCGAAGTCGCGCTGGCGGGCAAGCTGTTGTTTTTCGCGCTGACGGAGGTTTTCGGTTTCGTTCTGCAGCTCGGAGAGGCGCTCGGAGGTGTTGTTGCGGTCGTCGCGGCTCGTGCTTTCCAGGTGCGTGGTAGTGGCGGCGAGGCGTACGGAAGTTGTGCGGGCCTGACGGGCGGTGGAGTTGAGGACGTCGACAATTTGTTGGTCTTTGTCGACGATGCCCTGGAGGGCGTCGACCACTTCCTGCAGGTCTTTTTTGGAGGGTTTGTTGCCAAAGAGGCTGTGGCGCTGGGCGCTGGCTGCAGCGTATTGGCGGGTGAGTACGGACCGTTCGCGCAGCAGGGCGGGCAGGCGGCTGTCGAGCACCAGCGAATCGGTTTGGCCGAAAGCGGCGCTGAGCGGGGCGGCGCAGAGGAGGCCGAACACGGCGACCGAAAGAAAAAAGGGCCGTTTGGTGGGCTTCTGCGTTCTTTGTGGCAGCGATGGGACGGAGGGCAGGCAGGCAGTCATCAACAATTTTGTGGTCATGAGAAATAAAACATGGCTCCTTTGGGGAGTTTTGGGGGGAATGATGGCCGGGTGCAGCACCAGCCAAAAAACACCAACGCTGTACGGTACGTCGGCCGTGCCCGCGGTGGCTAACGCAAACGCGAGCAGTACCGTGCTGCCGTTTGTGGTGCGCGGGGTGAGCGAGGACGCCACCTACGGCTACACGGCCGAAAACCCGGTGCGGGTGGGTGGCGGCCGCACGGCGGGCGCCCGCAATCAGCAGCGCTACCTGAACGCGTTGAAAGGCCCGAATGGCCAAGACGTTACCTACGCGCGCCAGGCCAGCTGCTGCGCCTTCAAAACGCGGCGGGGCGCGGTGGACAATACGGCCTTGCTAGACGTGTACCAGGTGACGTGGGCGGGCAAAGCTACCCCCGTGACGCTGTACATAAATATGTATCGGGGCGGGCGCTTGCTGGCGCCGCAGGGGTTCACGGGCGCCCGCTAAGTGTGGGGCGGCGAAATGCTGGGGGCGAAATGCTGGGGCCGTGCCTGTTACTTTTAGCGAAGCGGCACGACGTGCTTAAGGGGTAGCTGCCCCGCTTTGTAAATTAGGATTTCTGCTCATTTTCTACCCCAGATGCCCACTCGCTACTTCCCTCGGCTCGCGGCCCTTGCCACCGACGTGGCCGCCGCGCCCGCCGACCAACTGCCCAAATTGCGCAAGCTCCTCGAAACGGTGCTGCGCGACGAGTGCAAGCGGCAGGAAGCGCCGTTTGTCAACCTCAGCCAGGCCATTGGGCTGGTGGCGTATGAGCGGAATTTGCCGGTGGCGTTGCGCGCCAGGCTTCAGGCACTGCGCTTGGCGGCCAACCTGGTAGTGCACGAAAGCTACGCCGGCACGCCAACGGAGGTGGCAAATGGTTTTGCGGCCGTGGCGGCGCTGGTGCTGTCTTTGACCGGGGCCGTGTACGACGGGCCCGCGCTGCCGGAACTGCCGATACCCGAAACATTGACTGCTGGAAGCAGCCTGCCAGCGGAACAAGCCTTGCTGCCCGATGCCGGCCCGGCGGGCACCGTGTGGCGGGTGAACGTGCTGCACGCCGACGAAGCCACCGGCGAACTGACCGTGGAAATGGCCACACCGGCCGATGGCCGGCCCGCCGCGCCGTTCGGGTTGGTGCTGCCGGTAGCGTATGAAAACGTGCTACCGCTGGCGGCGGCGCTGCACCCCACGCTGCACCTGATTGGGCCGGTGCTGCTGCCGGATGGCAGCGTGCGGGCGCGCCGCGTGGTGCTGGAGCCGGACTATCTGATAAGTGTGACCACCGTGGCTGAGTGCGCGCAACGGGACGGGACAATGCCAGAATGGGCGCTGCTGAACGCATTTTTACCCGATGAAACCTCGCGGCCGCTGGTGCTGGGTAATCTGGTGAACCTGCTGCTGGACGAGGAAGTAAGCCACGCGGCCCGTAAACTAGAAGGCAAAACAAAGCAGGACGAGGCAAAAAACCGGCTTGAGAAACTCCTGGCGCTGCGGGACAGGATAATGCCGTTTGGTGGAGCCCAGGCGGAAGATTCTTCTGAAGAAGCTACTGCAACTAGCACCGCACGGGAAAGCGGTGAGGAATTCGACCTGGAGACTTTCCTGAACAAGCGGCTGTTTCGGACTTCGCCGCTGTCCTTGAGTACGCTGCCGGAGTTTCAGACGCGAACGGGCGTGCCTGAGCTGCTCAACGACTTGCGGCGGCACCACCGGACGCTGCGCGAGACGCGGGCGCAGGGATTTGTGGCCCAAAGCCGTACCGGCTACCAGCAAGAGCCGTTGCGGCTAGCGGATTGCTTCCTCGAACCTACTTTTTTATCGGCTACCTATGGCCTGCAGGGGCGGCTGGATTTGCTGCACGAAAGCAGCACCGGCTACGACTTGATAGAGCTGAAAAGCTCCACCAAAGTGCCGCATGCCGAGCCGTGGAGCAACCACGCGGCGCAGGCGCAGCTCTACCGCCTGCTGCTCGAATCGGTGTTTGGGGCCGATGGGGAGACGGCCGGGCGCGGGCGTACCAGTATTCTGTATTCGAATGCGGCCAGTGGACAGCCCGCCGTGCGGCGCGTAGACCAGGACCAGGAACTGATAGACCGGCTGCTCTCGGCCCGAAACCAATTGGTGGGGACGGAGCTGCAGCTGGCTCGCGCCACCGGCCCGCGCCAAACGGCGCACCTGCTGGCGCCGGTGCTGCATCCAAACTTGATGGCGCTGCCTTCCTTCGGCAAAGCCAAAGCCGAGAAAGTGGCCAACGCCTGGGCCGCGGCCGACCCCGTGGAACGCGCCTATTGCTTGGAACTGGCCCGCTTCACGGCCCGGGAGATGCGCCTGACCCTGCTCGGCGACGAAGCCCGGCCGGGCGATGCCGGTGGCCAGGCCGGGCTGTGGCTGCTACCGCAGGCCCGCAAGCATCAAAACTTCAGCTTGCTGGATGACTTGGTGCTGCTGGAGGACCACAGCAATGCCGAGGACGATGCCCGCGAAGGACTGGGGCCGCACTTGATTTTTCAGCGTTCGGCGGGGGGGCGAGAAGTAAACTTCCGGGCCGGCGACACCCTTATTCTTTACCCGCGCCGCCGCCACGCTCGTGCCGTGGACGGTGCCGATGCGGCTGCAGAAATGGCTGCTACCGCGGCCGCGGCTCATCAGCTCACCGTGCTCGATGCGCAGGTGGTGAAAGTGGTGCTGGCCGAAGACCTGGGCACCGACGGCCAAGTGGTGCTGAGTGTGCGCAACCGGCGCATGGCGCCGCGCTACCTGCTGGGGCATTCGCACTGGGCGCTGGAGCCGGATACGTACGATACCTTCCGGCGGGAATGGGCGGGGTTATCGGCCTTTCTGAGCTTGGCGCCGGAGAGGCGGCGGCGCCTGTTGGGCCGCATTGGGCCGCGCCCGCCCGAAGGCTGGAGCCCGGCCGCCGAGCCGGCCACCACGGCTTCGGAAGTGGTGGCCCGGGCCTTGGCCGCGCCCGACTGGTTTGTGCTCTGTGGCCCGCCCGGCACCGGCAAAACGCGCGCGGTGCTACGGGAACTGGCCGTCAATTTATACAAACAGGACAAGCAAGTGCTGCTGGCGGCCTATACCAACCGGGCGGTGGACGAAATCTGTGAGCAGCTGGTGGAGGCCAAGCTGCCGTTCATTCGGGTGGGCTCGCGGCTGGGGACGGCGCCCATGTACCGGCCCTATTTGCTGGATAATATGCTGCGGGACTGCACCAGCCGGCAGGCCGTGCGTAACCGGCTGGGGACGTGCCCCTTTTACGTGGGCACGGTGGCCAGCCTGCTGGGCAAGCCGGAACTGTTTATGCTGAAGCAGTTCGACATGGCCGTGGTGGACGAGGCCAGCCAGGTACTGGAGTCGCCGATGCTGGCGCTGTTGGCCAAGGTGCGGAAGTTTATCCTCATCGGCGACCACCGGCAGCTACCCGCTGTGGTGGCCCAGGAGCCCGAAACCAGCGCCATTGCCGCTGAATGCGCCGACTTACTGCGCGAAGAACTGGGGCTGACCAACCTGCGCAACTCCTACTTCGAGCGCCTGTTTCGGCGGGCGGAGGCGCACTGGCCGCACGCCCACGGCACCCTGGCCGACCAGTACCGCATGCACCAGGAGCTGGCCGCGCTGGTCAACCAGGATTTTTACGAAAACCAGCTCCGGTGCCCGCAGCCCTGGCAGGCCGCCCCGCTTAGCCGGGCGGCGTGGCCGGTGCCCGATGTAGCCGATGCGTTTGCGGCGGCGTTGCGCTCGCAGCGGGTGGTGTTTGTGCCCACCCGCCGGGTGCCCGAAGATTTATCCATGAAAGAATCGGCCCAAGAGGCCGAGCTGGCGGCCCGCGCAGCCGCCTACGTAGCGCAGGGCTACGGTGAGGCCTTCAACCCAGAAACGACGCTGGGCATTATTGCCAGCTACCGGAACCAGGCGGCCCGCATTCGGGCCCGACTGGCGCAGCTGGCAATGGAGCTGGGTTTGCCGGCGCTGGCCCAGGTTAGTGTCGACACCGTGGAGCGCTACCAGGGCAGCCAGCGCGAGGTCATCATTGTGAGCTTTTGCTGCCATCACGAGCACCAGCTGGAATTGATGGTGTCGCCGGATGAAACTGGGCAGGTGGACCGCAAGCTGAATGTGGCCCTGACTCGGGCGCGGCAGCAGCTGGTGCTGCTGGGCAATGAATTGGTGTTGAGCCGGGCACCGCACCACGCGGCGCTGCTGGCGCGAATCAGCTGATTCGCGCCAGCAGCGGCTACCGCACGTCTACCAACTCCAACTCAAAGCGCAGTACGGTGTTGGGCGCGATGGAAGTGCCGGCGCCGGCCGGACCGTAGGCTTGCGAGGAAGGAATAAATACCTCAGCTTTGTCGCCTTTGTGCATGAGCGTAATAGCTTCTTCAAATCCTTTGATGACAGAATTGCCGCCAATACGGAAGGATAACGGGGTATTGCCATTCTGGGAAGATGCGTCGAAAACGGTACCGTTGGCGTCAAGGAAGCGGCCGGTATATAGTACAGAAACCAAGGAGCCTACGGTAGGCTTTAGAGCCGTTGGGTTCGTGGTGATAGGTAAAAAATAAATGCCAGAAGGCTGCTTCTGTGCAGTTGTGACGTTTTTATCGACGAAATACTTTGTGATTAGCGCGTCGTCGATTGCCTTGTAATCGAGCACTTCGACCTCAAAGCGCACCACAGAATTGGCGGGAATATTTCCATTGGCCCGCGAACCGTATGCCAGGCCTGACGGAATTATCAACTCGGCCTTATCGCCGATGTGCATCAGCGCAATGCCTTCCTCAAAACCGGGTATCAACCGCCCGGCGCCAACCACGAAGTTGATGGGAGTGTTGGCGCGCAGGGAGGTGGCGTCGAACACCGTGCCGGCGGCATCCAGCAACCGACCCGTATAAAGCACCGATACGGTGGTGCCGGGGGTGATTTTTACGCCGTTCGCATTGGTGGTTATCGGCCGGAAATACAGGCCCGAAGGCTGTTTTTGGGCGGTGGTGATGCTGTTGTCCGTCAGGTACTTCTTGATGAGGTTGTCGTCGATGCCGCTGTAGTCGACGACTTCGGGGTCGTCCTTGGTGCAGGATGCCGCAAAAAGGCCGGTAGTAGCCAGAAACAGCAATAAAAAGAACCGATTGAATACGGTGTAAATGGAATGCTTCATGTGCTTTTTTTGTCGAAATTACAGGGTAGAGACCAATCTAGCGTTGCAAGCTGGTGGCCACTCAATCATTCGGTACCCGCTTTGGTTCCGGCCATAAGCTGCCCACACCGCTAATCAACAAAAAGGGCCGGACGCACAAACCGGAAATTGGGATGACCAATTTCCGGTTTGCAACTATTTGACGAATGCATTCGGGCTTACGGAAATATCCCCAGCGACTGGTAGCTGACGCCTACCTTCTCAATGGCACTGTAAAAAGCCGCCGTGCGCAGGTCGCGAATGCCTTTCACCTGGTTCATCACCGACCGAATTTCGTGGTAGGCAACTATCATCGTGTCTTCCAGTCCGGAGCGCACCAAGTCCAGTTCGTCGGCGCCGTGCACGATGAGGGCACGTTCCTGCGGGCTGATGCTCTTGCCCGTGCTCTGCTCTATGGTGTTCACGAGCCGCTGCAGGGAGGCTTCTTCCGCCCGCTTGCCCATACGGCCGAAGCGCACATTGGACAGGTTTTTCAGCCATTCGAAGTACGACACCGTGACGCCCCCGGCGTTCAGGTAGAGGTCGGGGAGCACGACGATGCCGCGCTCCAATAGAATCTTTTCTGCGGCGCGGGTGACGGGGCCATTGGCGCCTTCGGCAATTACTTTGGCTTTGATGCGGGCGGCGTTGCTCTCGTGAATCTGGTTTTCCAAGGCGGCGGGCAGCAGCACGTCGCACTCGTATTCCAGCAGGTCGGCTGGGTCGGCCACGTTTTTGGCGCCAGGATAATTCAGAATCGAGCCGCTGTCGGTGCGGTGCTGCACCACGGCTTCTACGTCGAGGCCGTCGGCGTTGTAGATGCCGCCTTCACGCTCGGCAATGCCCGTTATCAGCGCGCCGTCCTTTTGCAGGAAGTGCGCTGCGTGGTAGCCCACGTTGCCCAACCCTTGCACGATGATGCGCTTGCCAGAAATGCCGCTGCTCAAGCCAATTTTCTTGAGCATTTCACCGTCCGTAAACAGCTCCCGCAAGCCAAAGAATACCCCCAATCCCGTGGCCTCAGTCCGGCCGCGGATGCCGCCTTGGCCCACGGGCTTGCCCGTCACGCAGCCCAAGGCGCTGGTGTCGCCGTATTTGAAAGTGAGGTACGTATCGGCAATCCAGGCCATTTCGCGGCTGCCGGTACCGTAATCTGGGGCGGGCACGTCCATTCCCGGCCCGATGAGGTTTTTCTTGATGAGCTCGCTGGCATAGCGCCTCGTTACGCGCTCCAAGGTCTCGACGGAACTGGTGCGCGGATTGATTTTCACACCGCCCTTGGCTCCACCGAACGGTACGTCGACCAAGGCACATTTAAAGGTCATGAGCGTGGCCAGGGCTTTCACCTCGTCTTCGTCCACATACACGCTGTAGCGGATGCCGCCTTTGCTGGGCAGCTTGTGGTGGCTGTGCTGCACCCGAATGCCCTCAAATACCTGAATTTTTCCCTCAACCTCCACCGGGAAATTCACCTTGTAGATGCTGTTGCAGGCCTTGATTTGGGCCAGAATGCCGGGGTCTAGCTTCGAGAATCCGGCAGCCTGGTCATAGAACTGCAACACGCTGTCGTAAAAGTCTTTCCCTTGTATCGGCTGGCTCATGCTGGCAAGATTAGATGGAGGTTAGCTATTGCTAACGGCAAACCCAACAGCACCGTTGTATTCTTGAAGTCCAGGCCGATAACTGAAAAAACAAGTCGATTTTGTCAACCCCGACGTTCCTAAAATCGGCATTGCCATTGCCCTAAATCCGGGGTTTAACTTCCATGTGTACTGGCTGTGGTAGAATGGCCTTGGGCCTCTTATAGAAATAAAGAATCAGCAGCGGCAGCAGCGTCAGCTCGGCCACCACGCCAAACAACAGCGTCAATCCGATGAGGAGGCCGACGTAGAACGTGCCGTCAAATTTTGAGAACAGCAGCGTGGAGAAACCGCCTACCAAAATGAGGGAAGTAGTGATTACCGCTTTGCCCGCCAGCAGATAGGTGCGGCGCACGGCCTTGAAAATGTCGGGCTCCTTGGCCAACGTAAGACGCAGCTTGGAAATGAAGTGGATGGTATCGTCGACGGCAATGCCAAAGGCGATGGTGAAGATGATGCTCGTGCTCACTTTCATGCTCACCCCTGCCAGGCCCATCACCCCGGCCACTATGACGATGGGTAGCAAGTTGGGGATGAGCACTACGATGGTCATGCGCAATGACTTGAACAAGGCCAGCACAATCAGCGTCACCATCAGTACGTCAATGGCCATGCCCTGAATCATGTTCAGGGTGAGGTTTTCGTTGTTCTTATCGATGAGGTTGGATGAACCCGTGAGGCGGGTCGTCAGCACGGTGGTATCCACGGTGGCGCGGAGGTGCTGGCGCAAGGCGTCGTTCAGCTTGCCCGCCTCTACGCTGCCTACATCGGCCATCCGCCCCGTGAGGCGGCCGGCCGAACCATCGGGCAGAGCCAGGGCGCTGAATTCGGCTTTTTTGCGGAAAAGCTTGAGCTTGCTGCGCAGGCGTTTCAACTCCACGGTATCAGCGGGGAGGCGATATTCGGCCAGTCCGCCGCCGTTAAGGGCCTTGCGCACCGACTTCACCAGCGTGACCGGGGAGGCGGCAAAGCGGAGGCCGTAAGTAGTTTCCAGATAGCTCTCGATTTTTTCGGTCTGCTGGAGCACGGCTAGGTCGTAGATGTCGCGGCCGAGCGCAGGTTTCAACTCCATCTCAAACGGCCGCACGCCGGCGAACTGGCGTTCGAAAAAAGCAAAATCCTGCCGCACGGGGTCGTCTTTCGACAAATCATCGAGCAGCGACGAATTGATGCGCACCCGCGTGGACAGGCCAATGGCTGTGGCCAGCACCAGCCCGCTGACCACAAAAATGAGCCGCCGCCGCAGCAGTACCGTGCGAAAAAGCCGGCCCAGGACGCCGTCCCAGCTGTGGCCCTGGCGGCGTGGCTCGCGGAGCTGGGGCTTGCCCAGCAACACCAGCATGGCCGGCAGCAACGTGAAGCTGAGAATGAACGCGAGGATGATGGCAACTCCGGTGAACAGCCCGAAATTGTGAATGGGCCGGATGGTGGAAGTCATCAGCGTGAAAAAGCCCAGACTGGTGGTCAGCGCCGACAATCCCGACCCAAACCCTGATTCCTTGATGGTGACCCACAGCGCCTCTTTCTTGCCGGCCCCGTAGCCCAGCTCGCTCACGTAGCGGCTGATGATGTGAATGGTGTCGGACATGCCCACCACAAACAGCATGAGCGGGAGCAGAGCCGTCATCAAATCGATGCTCACGCCAAAAGCCGACATCACGCCCAAGCCCCACAAAATGGCGCCCAGCACCACAATGAGCGGCAGCACCACGCCCCACCACGTCCGAAAAGTGAGCCACAGCAACCCCGTGACCAGCAGCACCGACAGCGACATAAACACCACCAATTCCCACTTCAACCTATCCACAAACACGGACTGCGCCACGAGCTTGCCCGCGAAATGCACCCGCTCATCGGGCAGGCCCAGCCGGGTAATGCCCCCGTGAAGCGCGGCAAACAGAGAATCGCCGGGAGGCTTTTCCAGGTCCGGGGTGATTTGCAGGACCAGCGTAACCGCCCGGGCATCGGGGCTGAATACGTTGCCCACTAAGCCGGGCGTGCGATAAATCAGGGTGGAATCGGCGGCGCGGCGGGCAGGCTCGGTGGGGTGCAAGTAGGGAATGCTGAAAAGGCCGAAGCCTTCAACCACTGGGTTGGCCAGGGTGGTGGGCGAAGTCACGCTCAGCACGTAGCGCTGGCGCCGCGCCAGCTGCGTGAGGGAATCGACTTGCGCGAGAAAAGCGGGGTCGAAAACCGTTTTTCCGGCGGGGGCTTCCAGGCCCAGCAACACGTAGTCGTTGTCGTTGCCGAAACGTTGGGTGTAGCCCTGGTAGTAGTCCAGGTCGGGGTCGCCGGCCGGGTAGAAGTCGTTGAAATTGTAATTGAACCGCAATTGAGCGGTAGAATACACGCTCAGGGCCGTGAGCAGGCCCAGCAGAACGAGGGTGAGGTGGGCGAGGCGGCGGATGGGCATCGGGCAGGCCGTACGGCAGGGCAGAAGCCTTGAGCGCGGCATCGGAAATAATAGGGGAGGTAAAGGTCGGGGCCAGTACTAAAACCAGCGGCCCCGGGCTGTATATTAGAGCCATCAAACCCTCGTTTTTCACCTTTTGTTTCCTCACCCCACCGCCACTTGCTCATGAAAAAGACCCTATTCGCCCTCGCCCTGCTGGCTTTCACCGGCTCCACTGCCTTCGCCCACGAAGGCGACGAGAAAGGCGCTAAAAAAGGCAAAAAGAAAGCCGTTTGCACCACCGAAGCCAAAGCCAGCTGCAGCAAGGACATGGCCGCCTCAATGCCCAGCTGCTGCATGAAAAAAGGCACCAAAACTGCCGCCGTAAAACCAGTCGAGAAAGCGCCAGCTACGGTGAAGCTGTAGTAGCTATAGCCTCGGGTGCTGCTTAAAAACGCAAAAAGCCGCTTCGGAAACGAGGCGGCTTTTTGCGTTTTAATAATGTTTGAGATTGTGACTTTGAGTCATGCTGAGCTTGTCGAAGCATCTCTACCGCTTCGTTTGGAGCTTTCTCAACGAAGCGGTAGAGATGCTTCGACAAGCTCAGCATGACGTTATGGAATAGGGTTTGCCCGCTGCTAATCACTTATAAGCTAAAAGTGCATCAGAAGTTAACTCGCGTACTTCAATGCCTGAATGGTAACTAAATAATTCACTTAAATGATGATTGATTTCTGTCTGATTCACTGAACTCGGGTCACGTCGCGATTGACGATAGTACTGGCTGCTCATTGCTGATACGATTTCGCCTATAGTAGTATATCGTATGGTATTCCCTAGCCAACTGCCAATCATCAGCCCCATGATGGCTGCTACAAAGCCGAGTGCACATATTGTGGCGCCTCTTGAGCCAATTATTAATCCAGCGACTGGAATGCCTACAACCGACAGCAGCACCATAATGGCAAAAAAGCTTTCAACGGCTTCAGGCATTTTCAAGATATTCAACTCCATGCCAAGCACCTGTTGGATGGCATTCACCGCCCGGCGCCGCTGGAACCATTGTGCGGGAAGTGCGTCCTCCAGCAATGAAGTAGGGCCAATGGTAGCCGGCACCCCGTGGGCTTGCAAGGCTAAGCGCAGTTTGTAGAAAGCCTGCTGTGTGGTGCAGGTGGAAACAGACGCCAGATTGAGCTTAGACCGCACAGTACTACACAAATCACCGTACGTGCTAACCTCCTCAAAATCATTTTGCTCGAACTGAATGCCAAACGACTTTTCGATGGCTGGAATAATGTCTGAACCAAAAACCTCGGCATCAATACCAAGACTCGGTGCGCTCATAACCATATCATTGAAAGCTTAAATGAGGTACTAATGTAGCCGGAAACTGAGAGGAACCTTGCCCGTGAGTATTTTTGGGAACATTTGCTGTACCAACTCATGCGCCAGTACCAAGCCCTTCTCCGTCAAATTCTTGAAACCGGCACCGTGAAATCCGACCGAACCGGCACGGGCACTTTGTCCCTGTTCGGTCCGCAAATGCGGTTCAATCTGGCCGAGGGTTTCCCGCTGGTGACCACCAAAAAAGTCCACCTTAAGAGCATCATTCACGAGCTGCTGTGGTTTTTGAAGGGTGACACGAACATTGCCTTCCTCAAGGAACACGGCGTAAAAATATGGGACGAGTGGGCCGATGCCAACGGGGAGCTAGGGCCCGTGTATGGCCACCAGTGGCGTTCCTGGCCCGATGGCCACGGCGGCCACATCGACCAAATCAGCACGATTATCCAGCAGCTCAAGACTCAGCCCGATTCGCGCCGCATCCTCGTTTCGGCCTGGAACGTGGCCGAATTGCCCGAAATGAAGCTGCAGCCCTGCCATGCTCTGTTCCAGTTCTACGTTGCCGATGGCAAGCTGTCGTGCCAACTCTACCAGCGCTCCGCAGACTTCTTTCTGGGGGTGCCCTTCAACATTGCTTCCTACGCGCTGCTCACCCTGATGGTGGCTCAGGTTACGGGCTTGCAGCCCGGCGAATTTATCTGGACGGGCGGTGATACCCATTTGTATAGCAACCACTTGGAGCAAGCCAAGCTGCAATTGGAACGTGAGCCACGCCCGCTGCCCCAGATGCGCATAAACCCTGAGGTGAATGATATTTTCGGCTTTCAGTACGAGGACTTCCAACTGGAGAATTACGAGCCTTGGCCCGCAATAAAAGCGCCGGTGGCGGTGTAAATTACCACTATGAGAACGGCGCTGCTACTGGCTGGAGTGTTCTTTTTGCAGCTTAGAGCTCAGGCGCAAGGCTATTCTGCGCCTGGTATGCCTTTGCATTTACAGCGCCGCGTACCGCCTTCAGCAGCAAAGCCACAAGTAGCCACTGTCGCTTCATCGATTTTGCCACGTTTCTGGCAACAAATTGACACTGCTCAGCGCCGGGAAGCTCAGCAGTTATACCATTTCACAAACCGCCAACTCAAATATCCAAGCAATTCGTTGCGAGCAGGAATAGATGGAAAATTGCATGTGCACCTCACTGTGGCGGCCGACGGAAGCGTGAGCCGGGCGACAATTATCCGTCGCGAGCTAAAGGCTGAAGGCGGAGATGCCGTTTACGCGGAAAAAGGTTACGCCGACTTGGATGCCGAAGCCTTACGGGTGTCGCACTCCCTACGCTTCAAGCCCAGCAACGTAGCCGTTGATACCGTTACCATTACTTATCGTTTCTTAATGCAGTAAGAAGTGGATTTGGCTTGTGAAACGTTGTGTTCTCAACCTGTTTCAATGGCCTAATAGCCGCTACATTAGCCGTGAAAACCGCATCCGCTGCAAGTAATTTATCTTGGGTAAACAGGCCTTCTTGGCATTCTGTGCCTTTTTGATAGGCCGCACGCATTACCTGCCCCCGGCGCACCCCAGCCACGCAGCCGCTATCAAGCGAAGGCGTAAACAGCACGTCGTCCTTTATCCAAAAAATGGCCGCGGCTCCGGCTTCGGCCACGTGGCCGGCCGCATCGCATAGGATGATTTCATCTAACTCGCGCTGCTGCCGCTCGTGGGCGGCGCGCACGTAGAGCCACGCCTGCGGGCCCTTGCAAAAGCTCAGTGGGGAGTAAATGGAATAGGTTTCCAACGCGAAGGCAGCATGGGAAACGGCTGAATCATCGGCACCAAAAGGCTCGGCGGTCGCCAACCACCCGCAAGTAGTCGTGAGGGGCGTGTAGCGGCCGCCGCCCGCCCGCCAAAGCTGCAGGCGCAGCCGGGCCGCGGGCTGATTATTGGCCCGAGTCAGTTCCGTGAGGGTCTGCTCCAAAGCACCTGCCGTAGCCAAGGCGGCTGGCAACGTCAAGTATAGGGCAGCGGCGGCCCGTTGCATTCGGGCATGATGGTCAGCGGCAAAACGGAGGCGGTTGTCGACAAAAACAAGGGTTTCGAAGAACCCATCGCCGAAAGCCAGGCCCCGGTTGGGCAGCAGTAGGCCGCAAGCTTGGCTTGGCAACTGTTCGCCGTTGTACAAGACTAGGTTCATTGCGGCTCAAATAACATTCGGGGACTAAATCAAGCCAAACTTTTTGCCCGGCAATGCCCGCACCACACCCCGAAACTCCAGGCTCAACAGGAGCGACGCCACGGCGTGAATGGCCAGTTGTGCCTTCCAGGCCAGCTCATCCATTTGCATTTCTCTGCCCGTAGCAGCTGCCAGAACGGTAATCAGCGCAAATTCCTCAACCGTAAAATCATCGGCCGAGTAAGTGGGAACGGGCTTGAACTTGCCCGATTGGTGCAGCGCCGCATCCCAGTTCAGCAACTGCTCCAAGTCGAGCGGCTCCGCATAAAGCGCGGCCTTGTTGCTTTTGATAAGCGCATTGCAGCCTTCGGAGGCGGTTGAGCCCAGGTTGCCGGGCACGGCCAGCACGTCGCGGTCGTAGCTAAGGGCCAGCTCGGCGGTGATGAGGGCTCCGCCTTTGATGGCCGCTTCCACTACCACAGTGCCATCCGAAAGGCCCGCGATGATGCGGTTGCGGGACGGGAAATTGTAGCGGTCGGGCGGGGTGCCGAAGGCAAATTCGGTGAGCAGGCCGCCTTGCTCGCGCATTTTCTCGGCCGTTTTGCGGTGCACGGCGGGGTAGATGATGTCGAGGCCGGTGGCCATTACACCCACGGTCTCCAGCCCTTCCTGCAGGGCCGCGCGGTGGGCCATGATATCGATGCCGTAGGCTAGGCCGCTCACCACCAGCGGCTGGTGGGGCACGAGGCCTTTCACAATACGCTCCGTTTGCTCCCGGCCGTACTCGGTGGCTTTGCGGGTGCCCACCAGCGCCACGGTTTTGGGCGCATTTAGGTCAGCTGTGCCCTGGTAATACAGAATGGCGGGCGCATCCGGAATCAACTTAAGGCGACTGGGAAAGCGCTTGTTGGTATAGAAAAGAATTTCGACGTTCTCCTTTTCGGCTTTTCGCATGTCCGCTTCGGCTTTGCGAAACGCTTTTTCGCGCTCGGCGCCGGTCAGAATTTTAATGGTGGCGTCGCCCACGCCGGGAATACGGCGCAACCGGCCTGCCGGCATTGTGAGCACCGCTTTGGCCGAGCCGCCATAGCTCATCAGCTGCCGCGTGAGCTGCGGGCCGATGCCGGGCAGGAGAGTGAGGGCAAGTTCGTGGTAGAGGGAGTCGTCGTTCATCAGAAACCAGGGCACAGGGTTAGGCCTCCGGCTCGGCTTTGCCCGCGGCTTCCACTTCCTTGCGCAGCATCAGCAGGAACGAGCGGACTTTTTCCAGGCTTTGGACCACGTCAATCTTCTCTTTCAACTGCGGGCCCTTTTGCTTGAGCATGTCGCGGGCGCCGGGAATGGTGTAGCCGCGCTCCTTCACCAAGTGGTAGATGGTGCGGAAAACCTCGATGTCCTGCGGGGTGTAGAGGCGGTTGCCTTTCTTGCTGCGGCGGGGGCGCAGCTCGTCAAATTCCGTCTCCCAGAAGCGCACCAATGACTCGGCCACCTTAAACTGGGCGGCCACCTCGCCGATGGTGAAGTATTGTTTTTCGATGCTGCGCTCTTTGTAGGGCATTATGACGGGCTATAGGGCGGGGATTTCGCTGCAATGGTTGCGGAACTACGTCGTTCAGGCGCAGCAAAAGATGTAATGGGCCACTGAGCTGCTGCGATAAGTAATAATAATCGCATAATAACAATCGCAAGCTAAGGCTTAGGGCACAAAATGCGAAATGTTAGTGACGTCCAAAGTTTTCCCAGAAGCCAGTAATTGAAAGATTTTGTGTTTATCAACTTGTAATTTTCAATTAATAAATGTAAATTTTATTGACTCTCCGTATTGGGTATCACTTGAAACAGGCTGCTATGAAAAACATCTTTGCTTTCTGGCTTCGGTATCAACTCTTCTGGCTGCTTTTTTTTAGTCTTTCGCGGGCGGTATTCCTGCTTTACCACGTCGGCCGTACCGACTCAATAGGGGCTGAGCTATTGGGCCGGGCATTCTTGCAGGGGCTGCGGCTGGATGTGGCAGCGGCAGCGGGGCTTGCGCTACTGCCCACGTTGCTGTTGGGAGGGGAGGCTCTGGTTCCAAACCGCTTTGTGCGTCCCTTACTCACGATTTATACAGCCTTGCTATTGCTGCTTATCAGCTTGCTTTCGGTGGCCGATTTGGAGTTGTATAGTGCGTGGGAGTACCGCATCGACAGTACATTTCTCAAGTACGTAACCACCCCTAACCTCATGCTGGCCTCGGCGAAATCTACGCCACTGCTGCTTTTGAGTGGCTTACTGGTGTTGTGGGTGCTAGGACCACTGCTGGCCTACCGCTGGCTGTTGCATCCGTTGGCAGCCCGGTCCGACGCGCTAACCCTAACCGCTGCTGACCTTCCCCGGGTGCTAGCCGTGCTGGGCCTGGCCGCCGCCGCCGCTGCATTGCTAGTGGCCGGCATGGCCTCTGTGTTATATTCGAGCGTGTTCAAGCTGGCGGCATTTCTAGCCGTCTTGGGCGGGCTCGTGTTCCTGTCAACTTACTGGCAGCTTCGTTCGCCGCTAGGGCTGCGGACCTTGGGCGTCAGCTTCCTGCTGGCGGCCGTGCTGCTGCCGCTCCTGCGGGGCAGCTTTGCAATACACGGTTCATTACGACAGAGCAGTGCCTATTTCTGTAACGTGCCCTTTGCCAACCATCTGGCCCTGAACGTGGGGTGGAATTTTGTCGAATCCTGGGGCCGAAAATCATATGCGCGCCAGAATCCTTACCGATTCTTTAAGCCCGATTCTGCCCTTCGGCAGGTGCGGAGCCTGTATCAGCCGGCGGCCGCAGTAGCACGGCCACAACTTTTGCGAACTCCCCGGCCTAATATTCTTCTTATCGTCTGGGAAAGCCTTACGGCCAAAGCCGTGGAACCCTTGGGGGGTGTGCCGGGTGTTACGCCCCGCTTTGCAGCCCTGTGCCGGGAAGGTATCCTCTTCGACCACCTGTACGCCAGCGGCGACCGGAGTGATAAGGGCATGGTAGCCCTGCTTAGCGGGTTTCCGGCGCAGCCCACCACTTCTATTATGGATATTCCGAGCAAAAGCCGCCAACTGCCCGTGCTCTGCCAGGACATGGAGCAGGCTGGCTATAGCACTAAATTTTACTTGGGCAGCAACTTGAACTTTTACAACATGCGTTCCTATGTGTCATCATTTCAGGAAGTGGTGGATGAAAACATGTTCAGCCGCCGCGACCAGAACTCTGAGTGGGGTGTGCACGACCACGTAGTGCTCAACTATGTGCTGCAAGACATCAACCGTCGGTCCCGGGAAAGTTCGGTGCCCTTCTTTCACGCCGTGTTTACCACCAGCAGCCACGAGCCCTTTGAGGTGCCGATGCCCGCCATATTTGCGGGGGCGGATGATGACAGCCGCTTTAAGAATTCCCTGTATTACACCGATAAAAGTTTGGGCGACTTTATTACTCAGGCGAAAATCCAGCCCTGGTGGGATAATACACTTGTCGTTATCCTGTCCGACCATGGCGAGCTATTGTTGCCCTACCAGAATCAGGTGCAGAACTACCACATTCCCATGCTCTGGCTTGGGGGAGCTTTAGCCCGGCGCGACACGGTAGTCCACACCGTGTGCTCCCAGGTAGACGTGGCCGCTACGGTGCTTAATCAACTAAATCTGCCTACGCATGCCTATCCCTGGAGCAATGATATTTTTCGGTCCAAGGTGTCCCAATTTGCCTATTTCGCCTCCAGTAGCGACGGATTTGGCTTCGTTATGCCCGACCGTCAGTTTGTGTTTGACAACCACCAGCGTCGGGTAATCTGGCAGCAGGGAGCGGTGGAGGCAGCCGATGTAGCCCGCGCGCAGGCCTACGAGCAGATGTCGGTGCAGGAGTACTTAGACAAGTAATCCAGGCGGTGGGTGCAGGGCATTGGTTACTTCAGGGGAAGCAGGCTAACTTTGCCTGAAGCGCTTTGGGGCGCTACTAACTGTCATTTTATGGGCAGTTGTATTCTACAGAACCCTCTTGATTTGCCTGGCCGCAGCCTAGCGTACCCCCTATGTCACTTCCCACCGCCAGCCACGTCCGCCAGCAATTCCTCGATTTTTTCGCCAGCAAAGGCCACCACATTGTGCCTTCGGCCCCGATTGTGGTGAAAGACGACCCCACGCTGCTGTTTATCAACAGCGGAATGGCCCCGTTTAAGGACTATTTCCTTGGCAACAAGCCCGCGCCCTATAAGCGCATCGCCGACACCCAGAAATGCCTGCGCGTGAGCGGCAAGCACAATGACCTGGAGGAAGTGGGTTACGACACCTACCACCACACCATGTTCGAGATGCTTGGGAACTGGTCGTTTGGTGATTATTTCAAGAAAGACGCCATTGCTTGGGCCTGGGAGCTGCTCACCGAAGTGTATAAGCTCGACAAAGACCGGCTCTACGTGACGTATTTCGAAGGCGACCAAGGCGACAACCTGAGCGCCGATTCCGAGACGCAAGACCTGTGGCGCCAGTACACCACCGACGACCGGATTTTGCCCGGCAACAAGAAGGACAACTTCTGGGAAATGGGCGACACCGGTCCCTGCGGCCCGTGCACTGAAATTCACATCGACTTACGCTCCGAAGAGGAGCGGGCCGCCAAATCCGGCCGCGAGTTGGTGAACGCCGACCACCCGCAAGTGGTAGAAGTGTGGAACAACGTATTCATGGAATTCCAGCGCCTGGCCGACAAAAGCCTCGTGAAGCTGCCCGCTCAGCACGTAGACACTGGTATGGGTTTCGAGCGCCTGATGATGGCCGTGTCGGGTGTGAAGTCGAACTACGACACCGACGTGTTTCAGCCTCTCATCCAGTTTATTGCCCAGGAAGTGGGAGTGGAGTACCACGGCACAGCCCCGGCCAAGGTGACCGACCAGCCCACCACCGAAAACGAGAAGACGGACATCGCCATCCGCGTCATCGCCGACCACATTCGGACTATTGCTTTCACCATTGCCGACGGCCAACTGCCTAGCAACGTGAAAGCCGGCTACGTCATCCGCCGCATTCTGCGCCGGGCTGTGCGCTACGCGTTTTCGTCGCTCAATCAAAAGCAGCCCTTCCTATTCAAGTTGGTTCCGGTGCTGGCCGACCAGATGCGCAACATCTTCCCCGAGCTGAAGGCGCAAACTGCTTTCGTGCAGCGCGTGATTGAGGAAGAGGAAATTGCCTTCCTGAAAACGCTGGAAACCGGCCTGCGCCGCCTCGATGCCCTCGAAGACACCGCCCGCGCCAACGGCAACCGCATCGACGGCAAAACGGCGTTTGAACTGTCCGATACCTTCGGCTTTCCGCTGGACCTGACGGCCCTTATTGCCCGCGAAAAAGGCCTGACCGTGGACGAGGAGGGCTTCCAAAAGGAGCTGGCGCAACAGAAAAACCGCAGCCGCAATGCCCAGGAAACCGAGCAGAGCGACTGGACCATTGTGGCCGACACCGACGAGCAGCCCGCATTTATAGGTTATGACCTCGACGAGGCCCCGGCGCGCATTTTGCGCTACCGCAAAACCACCGCCAAGGGCAAAACCGAGTATCAAGTGGTGCTCGACCAAACTACCTTCTACGCCGAAAGCGGCGGGCAAATCGGCGATACGGGCTACCTGGAATCGCCGCTGTCCAAGGTGCGCGTGATTGATACCAAGCGCGAAAACGACCTGATTGTGCACACGTTGCTGCACTTGCCGGAAGACTTGAATGCCGATTTCCTGGCCATTCCGGACGTGGCGCGCCGCAGCCAGATTCGCCAAAACCACTCGGCTACTCACTTGGTGCAGGCCGCCCTGCGTGAAGTGCTGGGCAGCCACGTGCAGCAAAAAGGCTCGTTGGTGAACGAGAAACTTCTACGTTTCGACTTCTCGCACTTCACCAAAGTAACGGACGACCAGCTGCGCGAAATTGAGCGCATCGTGAACGAGAAGATTCGCCAGCAAATCCCGCTCGACGAGCGCCGCAACGTGCCCATTGCCGAAGCGAAAACCCTCGGTGCCATGGCCCTCTTTGGCGAAAAATACGGCGAATTCGTGCGTGTCATCACCTTCGATAAAGACTTCTCGGTGGAGCTGTGCGGAGGCTTGCACGTGCCAAATACGGGCAGCATCGGCTACCTGAAAATCACGACCGAAAGCGCCGTAGGCGCCGGTGTGCGCCGCATTGAGGCCGTGACCGGCGCCGGGGCCGAAGCCTACGTTGACCATCAGCTTGACCTGCTGGCCCAAGTGCGCGAAACGCTCGGCAACCCCCAGCACCTCATCACCAGCATCGAAAAGCAGAGCGAAGAAATTGCGGCCCTGCGCAAGCAGCTGGAGCAGTTTGAGCAGCAAAGCCTCAACCAGCAGAAGGACCAGCTGGTGTTGCAAGTGAAGGCTGTGAATGGCGTGAATTTCCTGGCCGCGCAAGTGCAAGCCAGCAGCGCCGAGGGCCTGAAGAAACTAGCTTACGACCTCCGCCAGGTAGTGCCCAACCTCGTGGCCGTGCTCGGGGCCGAAATCGACGGTAAGCCCCAGTTGGCGGTGATGCTCGACGACGAAATTGCCCGGGCCGGCAAGCTCAACGCCACCACGCTGGTGCGCGAGCTGGCCAAGGAAATCCAGGGCGGCGGCGGCGGGCAGCCGTTCTTCGCCACGGCCGGCGGCAAGAACGTGGCCGGGCTGGCGGCGGCCATTGCCAAGGCAGAAGGGCTAATCGGTCAGTAAAAGCATCGTCGCGTGGGACGCATATTGATGAAAAAGCTAGTGCTGTTTTTGGGATTGCTGGGTAGCTTCGGGGCAACCAGCGCTTTGGGGCAACAAATAAATCCGCCGGCAAAAACAGAATTCTTGGATTCTGCCTACGTGGTGCTGCCGTCGGCAGCGGGCGCCCGCTATCGCCGCGAAATCGCACCCACCGATAGCGTTGGCGCGGTAGTCAGGTTCTACGCCATGCCGGGCAAACTCGTTAGCGTGCGGTCGTTTGAGCATTTCCGCAAGGGAATCCTGGATGGTGTATCCGAGCGATGGCACGACAACGGTCAGATACAATTTCACGAAGAATTCATGCACGGAAAACGGTCAGGAGTACTCCGGACGTACTATTCCAACGGCCAATTGAAGCGCCGCGAAACGTATGATGCCAAGGGTAGTGATTTTGCGTCAACCGGCGAGTGCTTCGGGGAAGACGGCCAACCCGTTCCGTTTTTTCAGTTCGAGCAGATGCCCATTTATTCAGTCGGTGACGGCGGCAGCAAAGTCGTGGTTTACGCCATTCAACGGGCGGTAAAGTATCCGCGTGATGCTCTCAAAGCTGGAAAATCGGGCAAGGTAATCGTCTCATTTAACGTCACCGACGAGGGAAAGGTGGCCGATATCAAGGTGGTGCAAGGCGTTTACCCGTCGCTTGATGCCGCAGTGGTGCAGGCCGTTCAGCAGCTAAAACCATTTAAGCCGGGCCACCAGGATGGCAAGCCGGTGGCCGTTGCCTACACTCTGCCCATAACGTTTGCCATTCAGTAAGCATTGAAATAAGCATTGAAACAGTGCAACGCAAATTTTGCAGGGCAACGCCACGCCCGGCAGGGCACGTTACGAGTTTTCGTGCCCAGTTGGGGTTTCTCCTTTCAGTATTCAAGCTTGCTAAACCAGACCAAGGGCCGCGTGGTCGGCTTCGGCCTACGCGTTACCTTTAGGGGCAAATAGCCACTATTACCCCGCGTTTTTTGATATGGACGAAGCCACCCTTGCCAAATACCAGCCCGTTATCGGCCTCGAAGTACACGCTCAGTTGCTCACGCACAGCAAAATGTATTCGGCCGACGAAAACGAATACGGCGTGGCGCCGAATACCAACCTTTCGGTAATTACCCTCGGCCACCCCGGCACGCTGCCCAAGGTTAACCGCACGGCCGTGGAGTTTGCCATGAAAATGGGCTTGGCCACCAACTGCACCATTCGGCGCGACAACCTGTTTGCGCGCAAAAACTACTTTTATCCCGACCTGCCCAAGGGCTACCAAATTACGCAGGATAAAACCCCGATTTGCCACGACGGCCACGTTGACGTGCGCTTGGCCGACGGCTCGGTGAAGAAAATCGGCGTCACGCGCATTCACATGGAGGAAGACGCGGGCAAGAGCATGCACTTGGCCGGCGAAACCGAAACCCTCGTGGACCTGAACCGCGCCGGCGTGCCGCTGATTGAGATTGTGAGCGAGCCGGACATCCGCACCGGCGAGGAGGCTTACAACTACCTCATCGAAATAAAGAAGCTGGTGGAGTACCTCGGCATCTGCGACGGCAACATGGAAGAAGGTTCGCTGCGCTGCGACGCCAACATTTCGGTGATGCTGCAAGGCGCCGAGAAGTTCGGGATGAAGGTGGAAGTGAAGAACATGAACTCCTTCCGCAACGTGCAGCGCGCCATTGCCTACGAAATCGAGCGGCAGATTGCCATCATCGAAGCCGGTGGGGAGGTGGACAGCGAAACCCGCGGCTTCGACGCGGCCAGCGGCACCACCAACGGCCAGCGCAGCAAAGAAACCCTGAACGACTACCGCTATTTCCCGGAGCCGGACTTGCCCCCGCTCATCATTTCCGATGAGTGGCTGCACCGCGTGGCCGCCGAACTGCCGGCCCTGCCGCAGCAGCTGTATTCGCGCTTCACAGGCGAGCTGGGCCTGAGCGACTACGACGCCTCGGTGCTGGTGGACCAGAAGGAAGTGGCCTTGTTCTTTGATGAGCTGTCGCGCCTCACGCCCAACGCCAAAGCCGCCGCCAACTGGGTGATGGGCCCCGTGAAATCCTACCTCAACGAGCGGGCCCTGACCATGGCCGATTTTCCGCTCGATACCGCCCAACTGGCCGGTATCATTGAGCTGATTGATGCGGGCAAGCTCAATTATTCGGTGGCATCTAAACAGCTCTTTCCGCATTTGCTCGACCATCCCTCGGCCAACGCCACCGGCGCGGCCGAAAGCCTGGGCCTGCTCACGCAAGCCGACAACGGCGAACTGGCCACGCTGGTGCAGCAAGTGCTAGCCGCCAACCCCGCCAAAGTAGAGGAGTACCGGGCCGGCAAAAAGTCGCTCACGGGCATGTTCATGGGCGAGCTCATGAAGCTCACCGGCGGCAAAGCCGACCCGAAGCTGGCTAACCAGCTGCTGCGTACGGCGCTGGACGGGTAGGTTGTCGAACTGCCGCGCATTGCACTCAGTTTAGTTGTGCGCATACCAGGGCTTGGTGACTCAAGCCCTGGAACAATAAACTTTCCCCCGTGCGTTGGCCATTTATATGCACAAGCATCAGCGTATGTTACATCCTTCCACTATGATTAAATCTGTTTTTCTGGCCGCCACGGTGCTGACCCTGGCCAATGCTTGCCAAAACGCCGATGCCGCCGATGGCTACGAAGTGTCGGGCCAGCTAAAGAACGCGCCGGCCGGTACCGTCATCCGGCTCTCCGAATTGGTGTCGAACCAGTTTGTAGAAAAAGGCCAGACCAAAACCGACGCCTCGGGTAAATTTACCCTCAAAGGAACCAGCCCAACGGCGGGCATTTTCCAGCTGAAGGTGGACGACGCCAACCAGGTGCTGTTGATGCTGGACAACAAAACCAAGGTGCAACTCAGTGGCGATGCCAAAAGCCTGCCCGTGACCTACACCGTGAAGGGCAGCAAGGATGCCGAAGTGCTCCGGCAGCTCACGCAAGTGATGCAGGGCTCCAAAACCGAGATGGAAAGCCTGGGCCAACGCTACAACGCGGCTGGCCAGGCGGGCAAAGCCGACGAAATGAAGGCCATCGAACAGCAGTTCTATACCATTCAGGGCCGCAACAACAACAAGATTAAAACCTTGATTCGGCAGAACGCCACGACGGTGGTAGGCGGTTTCGCGGTCGGCGCCTTCCTCAATCCGGACGAAGAATTTCAGTTCGCTGATTCCATTGCATCCGTTCAGCGCAAGGCCAATCCCAATTCTCCTTTCACCAAGGAGCTAACGGCGCGATTAGAGCCTATGCGGGCGACGGCCACCGGCGCCATGGCCCCGGAAATCAACCTAGCAAAGCCAACGGGGGGCAACATGGCCCTTAGCAGCCTGCGCGGGAAGTACGTGTTGCTGGATTTCTGGGCCAGCTGGTGCGGCCCCTGCCGCCAGGAAAATCCCAACGTGGTAAAGGCCTATAATCAGTTTAAGGACAAGGGTTTTACCATTTATTCAGTGTCGCTGGACCAAGACAAAGGCAAATGGGAAAAAGCCATTCAGACCGACGGTTTGACCTGGCACCACGTTTCGGACCTGGCCGGCTGGAATAGCGTAGGTGGAGCAGCCTACGGCGTAAAATCCATCCCGCAATCTTACCTGATTGACCCACAAGGCAAGATTATCGCCAAAAACCTGCGCGGCGAAGCCCTCGCCGCCAAGCTGGCCGAGGTGCTCAAGTAATTGCTTTTAAACAACAAAAAAGGCCCGTCTGCATGCAGACGGGCCTTTTTTGTTGTTCAGAATTAAATTATAAAGCAGCATGCCTGGCTGCAAACGCTCCATAGAATTGCCCAAGCGGCTTTCTGTTCTATGGGAGGGCCGCTGCTGCTGTTGGTCAACTTAGCCCAGAAACATGCGCTGCAAGCCGGGCCAGAGACGCTTCTTCAGGCTAACGTCGTATTCGACCAAATCAACGGTGGCGGAGGACAGGTAGGAGAGGTTCAGGCTGGGGAAAAGGACCGGTTCGTATATCTGCGTGTTGCGGATGGTGGTATCCAGCAGGTTTTTGCCGAAGGCAACGATGTGCGTGGCAGCTAGCTCCCGGCGCAGGTTCACAAGCGCGACGGGCAGGTCCGATTCCACGTTGACGAGGACAACATCGGCCATTACCAGGCCCAGCGCCTGGAGCATCTTATTCAAAAAAACGTTGCGGTGCAGCTTAAGAAATTGCTCCTGCGGCAACCGGAACAAGAAAATCACGCCTGCTGCATTGCTGCCCAGCGTGGTAAACGGGGTAAGCATTACCGGTGGTACTGCGGGCACCGCGGGCGGCTCTGTGGCCGGAGGCACCATTGGCCGCAGGGGCGCCGCGATAGGGGCTACTGCAACTGGCAAGGCCGGCTGCTCGACGGAAGGAGTTGCAGCCGGATAGGCTGGTTCGGGCATCGTTTGGGGGTGGACGTAGCTGCTGGCGAGCCGTTCGAGGCCTGCCGAGGGGTTGCTATAGCCTCTGGAAGGCAGCTGCACTTCACGCACCGGCTTTACCACCGCTTTCTGGGGCGGGTCGGGTACTTTGGCGGGTAGTGGGGCTTCGGGTGCGGGCGCCGGGGCTGGCTCCGACGGCACATAGAGGGTCACGTCGGTGTAGAAGTTTTGCAGGAAGGCAAGCTTTTCAGCAGACATGAGGAAGTGAATTTAAATTGACAGATGAGCCTGATTTGATTGGTAGTTGCAATTAGCAGACGCGACTAGTCCAGGGCAAAAAGGGCTTTTAGCTCCTGGGCTTCGTCGGGTTTCATGCGGCCGGCCAGCACGAGGCGGAGCTGCCGGCGGCGCAAAGCGCCGTCGTAAAGGCGTATTTCTTCCTCGGACTCCGGAATGGCTTCGGGCACGTCGATGGGCCGGCCGGCCTGGTCCACAGCCACGAAAGTCAGAAAGGCTTCGTTGGTTTTTACTTTGGTGCCGCTGGGAATGTCCTCGGCCCACACGTCGATGTGGACTTCCATGCTGGAACTGAAGGCGCGCGTGACTTGGGCCTGGAGCGTGACCACGTTGCCCAGCCGGATGCTGTCGCGAAAAGAAACGTTGTCGACCGAGGCCGTCACGACGATGCGATTGGAGTGCTTTTGGGCGGAAATGGCGGCGGCGATGTCCATCAGGTGCATCATGCGGCCACCCATCAGGTTATTCAGCGTGTTGGTGTCGTTGGGCAGCACCAATTCCGTCATGATGACAAAGGAATCGGCCACGTTTTTTTGCTTGCGCATCAGCAAAGGGAGCTATAACGGGTGATGAAGAGCACTGCTGCCAAAAATGTAAGCCCGGCAGCAGCGCCGCAAAGGTACAGCCCGCCATCAGCCCGTACCACGCGCACGCAAAAGCCCCAGCCAGCAACCGGGGCTTTTATAATCTTAGAACAGTTTGTTTGCCTCAGGACGATTATTCCACTGTGAGCTTGCTGGTGAATAGTTCGCCGTCGAGAGAAATACGCACGACGTAAATACCTGCCCGTAGCGAGCGGCCGGTGGCGAGCAATGGCAGCGTTTGGAGGCCGGCGCCGTAGATTTTGGCGGGGAGGGTGAGCACGTCGCGGCCCAGCACATCGGTCAGCCGGAGCTGCACTTGGGTAGGGGCCGTCAGGTTGAGGTGAACGGCCGTTTCGTGGGTGAGCGGATTGGGGTAAACGCTGATGCCGCGGTTGGCTAGGGCGTCGGCTTTGGTACCCAGCGGGCCAGAAATGCGCAGGTCATCCAGGAAAAAGTTGTTGGCTTGCGTGGTTCCGTTCACCATTTGAAGGCGAATTTTGAACAAGCCATTACCCTGAAACTGCGCCGGAACCGGCACGCTCAGGGTTTGCCAATCCGTGGGGGTAGCGGGCTGGAAACCGTCAATGGGCGTGAGGCCTTTCGTGCTCAGCTCTGCCGCGCTATACACAACCGGACTGGACCAACTCGCCCCGCAGTCGCTGCTAAACGAAATGCGGAGCTGGTCACTAGTGCTGGCGGTTCGCAATGCATAGGCGCGGGCAAAGCTGAAAACGGCCGGAGTGGGCACGGCGTTGAGGTTGATATTGGGCGTTATGAGGGTGGTTACTGCCTCGGTTGGATACTGCCGGTTGTTTACCACCAGGTACGCATCGCCGGTGGCAGCGGGCAGGCCTGCCTGCCGCACCCACCGGTAATTAGAGGGCACCCCGGTGGCCGTAAGGCCCGATAATTCGTAGTTGCGCAGCGAGGGTGCCGGGAATATGTTTGGGAAGCCGGGGTTCTCAAACGACTCCGTGAAAGGGGCCATTTCGCCGCCAGTTGGTCCTTCCACCCGAATCAGATTGGTTGCGGTGCTGGTGCTGCTGCCCGCGCTGTTGGTCACCGTTTCGGTTACGGTATAAAAGCCCGCCGTGGGGTAGCTCACCGAGACGGTTTGGCCGGTGGCTGTGGCCGGGTTCCCGCCCGGGAAGGACCACGTGTAAGTAAGCGGCCCGCCGCTGGCCGTCACATTCGACGAGTAGTCACGCAAAGTCACCGGGGTATTAACGCACACCGTGGTTCGGGCGCCGGGCGCGGTGCCAAAGGCCGCAATAGGGGCACAATTGGGGGCCGCGTAGCCGTCGTTTGTGCCCGTGGCTACCAGATTGGCGGCGGTGGTGAGGCCCGTGCGATACGTATTAAGTGCGGTGCGCATCAGCGTGCGCTGGCCCTGGGTAAACATGGTCGGACAAGACGCGTAGTCCATGAAATTCTGCACGTTGGCCACGGTGCCGCAAGGGGCGTAGTTCAAATCACATTCGTAGGTGCCGTTGGTGGGCGGGGTATCCGCTACAAAGTCGGTGTCGTTGCAATTGCCGGCAATTTCGGGGTTGTTGCCGCTGCCCCAGGTGTGCCGTAACCCAAAATAATGACCAATTTCGTGGGTAGCCACCCGGCTCAGGGCGCGCGATGGATTGCTGGTGCCCAGGTTGCCAAAATAGTCGCCCCGAACAACAAAGCCGTCCCGGGTGGCGGAGGAATTTTGCGGCAGATTGGAGTAGCCCACAATGCCGTAGTTGCCCGTTGGGGTGCCAATGCTGTTAACCACCCAAATGTTGAGGTAGCGGGCGCGGTCCCAAATGGCCACGGCCTGCACGGCGCCGTTCTGGTTGTCGTTCACCAGAGTGGGGGCGTAGTGCCGGGTGATGCCGGTAGTGCAGTTACCGTTCGGGTCCTTTTTGGCCAGCCGAAACCGAAACCCAACCGATGCCGCAATGGGCTGGAAAAGGGGCAGGGTGCTCACCGTGTCAGGATTGAGCTTTTGATAATCGGTATTTAGGGCCTCCAGGGCACTGAATATTTGCTCGTCGCTGATGTTATCGGCCCCGCCGGCATGAATGACGTGCACCACCACGGGAATGGTTACGTCCGGGGCCACGGCCATGCCACGCTGCTGAAACAGCAGCTGGTTCTCCACGCTTTGGTAAAATGCGTCGGCGGCGGCTCGGGCGCCGGGGTTTTCGGCGAAGTAGCGCTCTTGCTCGGCGGTGGCCCCGCACCAGTTTCGGCCGCGGCCTTGAGCCAGTGTTTGGGCGCTGGCGTTCCAGCTACAGCAAGCAAAGGTGACAAGCAGCACCGAGGGTAAAAGATTTTTCAGCATGAGCACTAAAGAAAATAGTCGGACCCAAGAAAAAACCACGGCCCCGGCAAACGACGGAAAGGCTCGTAGCCAAAGTTATCGATGATTGCCGCAGCTTTGCTCGCTGCAACTGCCTTTATTTCCGGTGTCGGGAAAGCGAGTTGGATACCGAACGCGCGACTAAGGCACGCGGTTCAATCCACTTAATTGCATTAATAAACCGCCCAGAAATCAGCTTTGGTTAACGCGAAAAATCCCCCTGGGAAGGGCAGTGGGAGAACAATTTCTTCCCGCGCGACTCCTCGCGGCGCGGCTATTGTTGCCAGCCGCTGGCCCCCAGCAGGGGTACAAAGCGGAATTCTTCAAATTCCTCGCGGACGAAGGACTCGGCCCCCTCACGGGTGACCCGCACCATGCGCTGGGTTTGGTTATCGCCCACGGGGATAACCAGGCGGCCGCCCACGCGCAGCTGGCGCAACAGGGCCGGCGGCAACGACGGAGCCCCGGCCGTCACCAGAATCGCATCGAAAGGCGCGCGCTCCGGCAGGCCCAGGGAGCCATCGCCGCAGTGCAGCCGGGCGCCGCTGGCACCCAAGTGAGCCAGCAGTTGCCGGGTGCGCGCAAAAAGCACTTCGTTGAACTCAATGCTATCGACGTGGGGCGTGAGGCGCAGCAGCACCGCGCACTGGTAGCCCGAGCCCGTGCCCACTTCCAGAACGTGGTCGGTGGGTTGGAGCTTAAGCAGCTGGGTTTGGTACGCTACCGTGAAGGGCTGCGAAATGGTCTGGCCTTCGCCAATGGGGAAGGCTTTGTCTTGATAGGCGTGGGCCTCAAACGCCGGCTCAAAAAACAGGTGCCGCGGCACGGCCGCAATGGCCGCAAGCACCCGCTCATCGTGGATGCCACGCTGGCGCAGTTCGCGGACCAGCGCCCGGCGCTGGCCTTGGTGGCGGTAAGTATCGGCAGAGGAAGTCACAGGAAGAAGCTTGGTCAGGAGCAGAACAGCGGCCGGGGTACCGGGGCTGTGCTCCTGGGTAAAAAAGAAATCAACAGATTGGAAACGGGGCGGGCCACCTTTTGTAACAACCCGGATGCGGTGAAGTGATAATTACACACTGCCCGTGGCCCTACCTTTGCCCGGCGCGTTTTCCACCCATTGGCCGCTAAAATACTACCCGACCCGATACTTTGCTGCTGATTCGCCGCTTCCAATACTTTAAGCTCGTGGCTGCCGATTTTGGGGCAGCGCTCCTGGCTTGGATGTGCTTTTTCCTGTTGCGCAAGTACTTGCTCAACGAACTGACGGGCTACCACTTCAACGAGGGCGCCCTGTTCGACCTGACGGCTTCGGCCCTGGCCATTGCCATTTTTTGGACTGTTCTGTACATTCTCATCGGCGAATACCGCGACATCTACCGCAAGTCGCGGCTGTCCGAGATTATCCGCCTGGCCCGGGTTTCGCTGCTGGGCGCCGTCGTTATCTTCTTCGCGCTGCTGCTCGATGACGAAGGAGTCGTGAATTACCGGCTGTACTACAAAACCATAACGGCGTATTTTCTGCTGCATTTTTTCATTTCTGCCGTTTTCCGCACGGTGACCGTGAGTAGCATCCAACGCCAGATTCGCAAGGGGCGCATATACTTCCCTACGCTGCTGGTGGGCTCCAACGCACTGGCTATGAGTACGTTTTACGAACTGTCGCGAACCAGTCGGCACCTGGGCTTGCGGCTCGTCGGCTTCACGCCCGTGGCCGATACCGTAGACCCGGACCTGGCGCTGGCGCTGCCCACGCCAGGTGCGTACCACCAGTTGCCGGAGTTGGTGCAAGCCCACCAGATTGAGCAGATTGTCATTGCCATTGAGCCCAGCGAGCATCGGCTCATTCAGGATATTTTGGCTCTGCTGGAGGGGACGCGGGCCCGCGTAAGCATCCTGCCCGACCTGTACCAGATGCTGCTGGGGTCGGTGAAAGTGACCCACATGTTTGGCACGCCACTCATTGAAATCAAACAGGATTTGTTGCCCGTGTGGCAGGTGGTGCTCAAGCGACTTATCGATGTGGTGGGCTCCGTGCTGTTCTTGGTACTAGCTTGCTGGGTGTATGCCTTCACGGCCCTAATGGTGAAGTTGTCGTCGCCCGGCCCGGTGTTTTACCGGCAGGAACGGATTGGCAAAAACGGGA
Organism: Hymenobacter jeongseonensis; assembly: GCF_015694725.1. GTDB lineage: Bacteria > Bacteroidota > Bacteroidia > Cytophagales > Hymenobacteraceae > Hymenobacter > Hymenobacter jeongseonensis. Next base: position 105,048 of record NZ_JADQDQ010000008.1, read on the forward strand.
AGCCGTTCAACATCATCAAGTTCCGGTCGATGGTGATGGATGCCGAGAAAACCGGCCCGGCCCTGAGCTCCGACTACGACCCCCGCATCACCAACTGGGGCCGCTTCATGCGCCGGGTGCGCCTCGACGAACTGCCCCAGTTCTGGAACGTGCTCAAAGGCGACATGAGCATTGTGGGACCGCGGCCGGAGCGGCAGTTTTTCATCGAGCAGATTGTGCAAATTGCGCCCCACTACCGGCACCTGCACCGCGTGCGCCCCGGTCTCACGTCGCTGGGCCAGGTGAAGTACGGCTATGCCGAAACCGTGGCGCAAATGGTGGAGCGGCTCAAATTTGATATCCTCTATATTGAGAACATGAGTTTGGCCATGGATTTCCGCGTATTGCTTTACACGCTGAAGATTATTATGGAGGGGCGCGGGAAGTAAATCGGGGTGTTAAACTCCGGCCGCAACTGTATAGTGTGGGGAGGCCCAAGCCAAAGCCTGTGCTGCCAGCTACCTTTGCAGTTGCCGGCCGGAACCTTTCAAGCTCCGGGTGAATTGCACCACACATATGAATACCGAAGTAAAAGGAAGAGTACTCGTCGCGATGAGCGGCGGAATTGACTCCAGTGTCGCCGCCGTGCTGTTGCACGAGCAAGGCTACGAAGTGGTCGGGATGACCATGAAAACCTGGGATTACGCCAGCGCGGGCGGGTCCAAAAAAGAAACCGGCTGCTGCTCGCTCGACAGCATCAACGATGCCCGCGATATTGCCGTGCAGCTGGGTTTTCCGCACTACATCATCGATATCCGGGACGAGTTTGGCGACTTCGTTATCGACAACTTCACCGATGAGTACCTCGCCGGCCGCACGCCCAACCCCTGCGTGCTCTGCAATACCCACATCAAGTGGGATGCCCTGCTGCGCCGCGCCGACCAACTCGGCTGCCAGTTCATTGCCACCGGCCACTACGCCAACATCCGCAAGGATGCCGAAACCGGCCGCTTTGTGGTGAGCAAAGGCCTCGACGAAAACAAAGACCAAAGCTATGCCCTCTGGGGCGTGAGCCAAGAGAGCTTGAGCCGCACGCTGTTTCCGCTGGGCGGCATGCGCAAAACCGAAATTTATGACGAAGCCCGTCGGCGCGGCTTCACCGAGTTGGTGAACAAGCCCGAGAGCTACGAAATCTGCTTTATTCCCGACAACGACTACCGGGGCTTTCTGCGGCGGCGCGTGCCGGGCCTGGAAGCCCGCGTGGCCGGCGGCAACTTCGTGACCAAAAACGGCCGCGTCATCGGCAAGCACGAAGGCTATCCGTTTTACACCATTGGCCAGCGCAAGGGCCTGGGTGTGGCGCTCGGTTACCCCGCATTCGTGCTGGAAATTCGTCCCGATACCAACGAAGTGGTGTTGGGCAACTACGACGAACTGGCCAGCACAGCCACTGTGGTGGGCAAGCTCAACATGGGCAAGCGAGCCAGCCTCGCGGGCCTGGGCCTAGTGCCGGCCGTGGTGAAAGTGCGCTACAACCACGACGGCTCGCCCGCGTTCTTGGAAGAAGTAGACGGTAAAATCAGGGTCTATTTCGAGGAGGCGGTGCACGCCATCACGCCGGGGCAGGCGGCCGTGTTCTACGACGGCCAGGACGTACTGGGCGGCGGTTGGATTGAGCGCCACGTAATTGGAGAATTCCCCTTACCTTTTGCTGTTGCGGAATCTATCCGCTAAGTCAATCCAGCTCCTTTTCTGCCCCTATATGCATTTTTTTGTATCGACTTTGAAGGCGAAAGCGGCTGCTGGCCGTGCGGGGCTGGCGCTGGTAGCGGCGGCCCTGTGCCTGGCTAGCTGTAAGAATGAAACCATGCCGGCACCGGAAACGGGGAAGGACTTCTACCCAATTGCGGTGGGGAATTTCTGGACCTATGCCGTTGTGGACACTACTTGGAGCCAGGCAACGGGCCAGGGTTCGGGGCTGATAACCAGCGTGCCCACCGCAACCGTGTACGAATTCAAGGAGACAATCAACGAAACCTTCACCGATGCGGCCGGCAAAACGGCGTACCGCATGGTGCGCTCCGTGAAAGTGCCGCCGAGTACGACCTTCCGGAACGACAGCGTTTTTGTGCTGAGTGCCACTGACCAGTTTGTGGCCCTGAACCGCAACAACACCCGCACGCTGGAGCTAATCTTCCCGGTGCGCGAAGGCCGTTCGTGGAACCTGAACGCCTTCAATAATAACTTCAACGACACCATTACCGCCGAAACCCGCCAGTACAGCCGGATTGGGGAGGCCTTTACCACGGCCGCGGTGGGCAGTGCGCCCGCACAGACCTATGCCGAAACCCTGACCACCAAAAACACCGGAGCCGCGGCCGAAAACAGTTTGGTAAAGCGTTCCAGCTACCAGCAGGTGTTTGCCAAGGGCGTGGGGCCGGTTTTTCGTCGCCGGGTCAACATCCTTCCCTACACCTATGTTGATTTCAACGGGAATCAGGTTTATCCGCCCGGTGCGTACACATTGGGTTTTTCGCGCGAAGAAACACTGATTGATTACGGCCCCCGCTAGGCGGTCTGCTCACTTCCTTCCTCTTAGTTCTGGTTCTCGATGGTATTTTCTTTAGCAAAAAGCCTGGCAGTAGTTTTGGCGGCTGGCTTGCTCAACGTGCTGGCGGTGGCCCCCGCTGTGGCGCAAGGCACGGTACGGCGCCATTTGGTTTACTTCCGTGACAAAGCGGGAACGCCGTTTTCGGTGGCCCAGCCGCAGGCCTTTCTTTCGGCGCGCTCGGTGGCCCGGCGCACCCGCCAAGGCATTGCCGTGCTTCCCCGCGACCTGCCCGTGAACCCCGCTTACGTGACGCAGGTGCGTGGCGTCAGCGGCCGGCCCGAGGTGCTGTACACGTCTCGATGGTTCAACGCCGCGGTTGTGTCCTGCGATTCGGCCACTTTGGCCCGCATCACGGCGTTGCCTGCGGTGCGCAGTGCCGCTACCCTCAACCGCAGCTTCCGGAGCGTATCGCCCACGCTGCCACCGGAGCAAGTGGCCCCGGCGGCGGCCCGCGGCACCGTGGCTACGCGCGCTAAATACGGCATGGCGTATCGCCAAAACGAGCAGATTGGCGCCCTGGCAATGCACGATGCCGGCTTTCGCGGCGAAGGCATGCAGATTGCCGTCTTCGACGCTGGATTCCCGGGAGTTAACCAGATTCCGGCGCTCCAGCCGCTCTACCAGGAGCAGCGCTTGGTGAGCACCCGCAATTTTGTGGACGGCGGCCGCGACGTGTACCAGCGCAGCAGCCACGGCACCAACTGCTTGTCGGCCATGGCGGGCAATCAGGAAGGATTCTACATCGGCAGCGCGCCCAAGGCCACGTTCCATTTGTGCCTCACCGAAGACGTGAATTCCGAGCATCCCATTGAAGAAGCCAATTGGCTGGCCGCGGCAGAGTACGCCGATTCCGTGGGCGTGGATATCATCAGTTCCTCGCTGGGCTACACCACCTTCGATGCACCGTCGGTATCCTACACCTACGCCGATATGAACGGCAAAACGGCCATCAGCTCGCGCGCTGCCACCATTGCGGCCCGCGTGGGCATTCTGGTGGTGAGTGCTGCCGGCAATGAAGGCGCTAACCCCTGGCGGTACATCTCGGCCCCGGCCGATGCCGATTCTATCATTTCGGTGGGTGCGGTGGACTCTTTGGGCATCCGGGCCAGCTTTAGCAGCTACGGGCCAACTTCCGACGGCCGCGTGAAGCCCACGCTGGCGGCCATGGGCCGCGCCGCGGCCGTGCTGGCACCGAATGGCACGGCGTTCCGGGGCAACGGCACTTCTTATGCCTGCCCCATTTTGGCCGGCATGGTGGCCGGGTTCTGGCAAGCCAACCCTACGCTCACCGCCCAGCAAGTAATTGCCGCATTGCGCAACACCGCTTCGCAAAGCACCGCGCCCAATGCCAGCCTGGGCTACGGCATTCCAAATTTTGTAAAAGCCTACAACGCGTTAAATCCCGGCACCCCGTTGGATACGACGGACGGCCGGGCCGCCAGTGGCGAGGAGTTGGGATTGTTTCCGAATCCCATTGGCGACGGATTGCTGACGCTGGCCCTGCCCGCCGAGCTGCGGGGCAAGCCGTTGAGCGTGCGCGTGCTGGATGCCCGCGGGGCCGTGGTTGGCAGGCAGCAGCTGGCGGCAAGCACGGCCACCACAGCTCCCTTGAAACTTGGCCGCTTGGCAAAAGGGACTTACCTCTGTGAAGTGAGTGCCGGAAGCGTGCGCCGCACCGTCAAGTTTGTGCAGCAATAACCGCCACACTTCGCAGCAATAAAAAAGGCGCTGCACAGCGCCTTTTTTATTGCTTTTTAGGTTGAATATCCGCTTGTTTATCAGGGTGATATTTCGTAATTTTAAACCTTCAATTCACCTACTATTTCTTGCATTTCATGTTGCAAATGATGATTTCCAAGCGCATTGGGCGCAAGCAGTTTCACTTCACCGTGCAGGGGAATAATTTCCATGAAACCGTAGCCGAATACGACCGGCTCAGCTTCTCGGATGTAGCAGCTTGTGGCCTCTGTGGTTCCGATAACCTGGACCTGACGAGTCGCGTGGCGCAGGATAAATTCAAGTACACCTCCATCCGATGCCTCGATTGCCGGGCCGACCTGACCTTCGGCAAAACCCAGAAGGACGACCAAACGGTGTTTTTGCGCCGCCGCGAAGGCGGCGAACTCGACTGGCGGGCCATGGATAAATCCGACCGCTAATCATTTAATCAATCGGCCGCCCGCGCGGTTGTGCTTGCACTAAGTCTCAAGAACGGCCCCTGGCTTCCGGGTGCCGTTCTTTGCATTTGAATCCGGGGCGCTTGCCCCCTGCTTTTAACTCAAGACAGGATGTTTACTGGAATTATTGAAGGGTTGGGCACCATTGTGGCCGTCGATACCCAAGGCAGCAACCGACACTTTACCGTCGCGTCGCCGTTTGCCGCCGAATTAAAAATCGACCAAAGCGTGGCCCACGACGGCGTGTGCCTGACCGTGGTGGCCGTAGACGCCGCGGCGGGCACCCACATCGTCACGGCCATCGACGAAACCCTGCGCGTGACCAACCTGGGGCACTGGCAACCCGGCCGGCACGTCAACTTAGAGCGTTGCTTGGCGGCCAATGGCCGCTTCGATGGGCACATTGTGCAAGGCCACGTCGATGCCACGGCCACTTGCCTGAGTGTGACCGACCAGCAGGGTTCCTGGCTGTTTCGGTTTGGCCACGCGCCCGGTCCCGGTCGCCTGACCGTGGAGAAAGGCTCCATTTGCGTGAATGGCACCAGCCTGACCTGCTTCGAAAGCACGGACGAGAACTTTACCGTAGCCATTATTCCTTACACCTACGAGCACACAAGCTTTCACCAGCTGCGCGCGGGCGAGACCGTGAATCTGGAGTTTGACATTGTGGGAAAATACGTGGCCAAACTGCTGGGGCGTTGAGCCCCGTCCGCCTTTTGGCCGCGCAAATTGCGGCCAGCCGATGCCCGTTAGGTTGTGGCTGGGTTGAGAAAGAAGGTTTGCGCCTGCTTTAAGGCTGCTGCGTCCTGCTGAATGTCGTTGGGTCGGGAGCCGGTGCCGTAGAGCATGCCGCCCCATCGCATGTCCATGAATTGGGCAGTGAGGCGGAGGGTGGCCTCTAGTGGCTTGGCTTCGTCTCGCTTGCCGCTGCTCACGATGATGGCCCACAAGGTTTTTCCCTGCATCTGCTCGCTAAAAGCGATGTTGGGAGTGCGGAGCCAGGCGTTCCAATAATCGAGGTAATGTTTGGCCGCAGCCGGCAAGCTATACAAGTAGAGCGGCGCCGCGAGCACCACATCCGTTGCGTCGAGAGTAGCTTCCAACAGCAGTTGGGCGTTGCCCGTAGGGGCGTGAAACGCGCCCGTGTGGCGCAGGTCCACAAACTCTGGCAGCGCGTGGTCGCTCAAATGCAGCCAGCGCTGTCCGGTTTGAGCGGGCAGTGGATGCGCGGCGCAGTACGCCAACTGCTCGCTATTTCCGAGCCGACGGGTGCTGGAAAGCAGAAAAAGAAAGCGGCGGGCTGAGTCAGACATAAAGAATGTTGCCTAAGTGGGAAGCGGCCGGCCCCGAGCCGCCAAGTGCCGGAAAGCCGTGGCGGCCCCCCAGCCCAACAGGCTGCCCAGAGCGGCGCCGCCCAGTACATCAGTCGGATAGTGAGCGCCAAGATACATGCGACTGTACGACATTAATAGCGCCCACAGAAAAGCCGCAATTTTAAGGGCCCGAAACCGACCCGGGGCCAGCACCACCGCCAGAAAAACGGCTAACGCAAAAGAATTGGCCGCGTGCGACGATAAAAATCCAAACTGGCCGCCGCAGCCATTGGGCAGGTGAAGCAAACCATTGAGTTGCGGGTCGTGGCAGGGCCGGAGCCGGGCAAAAAAAGGCTTGAATAAGCGACTGGTAATGATATCGGCCAAGCCAACGGCCCCGATTACCAGTGGAAGCAGCAGCAAAGCCTGTCGGCGAAACAAGTAAATAAGAAAGCCAATGAGCAGGGCATAGGCCGGAATCCAGGCCGTGCGCTCGGAAGCGAACCCCATAACGGCATCCAGAAACGGATTTTGGGCCCGGTTCACGGCCAGCAAGAGCTGAATGTCGAGGGCTTTGATGAATTCAAGCATTGGCCAGCCAATCTACTCCTTTGCGGAGCCATGCCAAGGTGGTGGCTTCCGGTGAGCCCGGTGCGGGCGGAGCGGGGTTGTAGGCCCAGCCCGTGCGCGGCGGCAGACTCATGAGAATGGACTCGGTGCGGCCGCCGGTTTCCAGTCCGAAACGTGTGCCGCGGTCAAACGCCAGATTGAATTCGGCGTAACGGGCGCGGCGCAGGCTTTGCCAGGCTTCCTCGCGCTCCCCAAACGGCAGGGCGTGGTTTTCGGCCATGATTTCGGTGTAGAAAGGGCCAAACAGCTCGGCCACGTCTTGCACGAATTGAAACAGCGCTTCCGCCGAACCGTCCGGTCCCACCGTCAGCCGGTCAAAGAAAATACCGCCCACCCCCCGGGTTTCTTGGCGATGCGGCAGGAAAAAATAATCATCGGCCCAGCGGGTGAATTTGGGGTAGTAGGCCGGGTTGTGCCGGTCGCACACTTCCCGGAGCCGGGCGTGGAAGCGACGGGCCTGCGCCTCGTTCACGTAAATGGGCGTGAGGTCGATGCCCCCACCAAACCAGCTTTCGCCGTTTCCGGCCTCAAAATACCGCACGTTCATGTGGATAATGGGCACCTGCGGGCTGCGCGGGTGCAGCACCACGCTCACACCAGTAGCATAAAAAGAAGGGTCGGGCATGTGCAGCTGCCGGGCGGCGGCCTCGCTCATTTGCCCCCAAACGGCCGAGAAACCGACGCCGCCTTTTTCGAGAATATGGCCCTTTTCCAGCACTTTGGAGCGGCCGCCGCCGCCGCCTTCGCGCTGCCAGGTATCGGTGAGGAAGTGGACCGCGCCGGAGTCGGCAGCTTCCAACTGCTGACAGAGGCGCAGCTGAAAGTCAGCCAACCACATTTCAATTTCGGGCCGAATGGTGGGGGAGGATGTAGGAGCAGCGGGCATTGGAATGCGGAATACAGGGAAAACTCTGCAAGGGGAGCACAGCGAATGAGGCAAAAACAGCGGCCTGCTCATGCGGCCACAAAGATAGGCTCGCGGGTGGGGTGTACTTTTGTGGCCTAACTTCTCACGCTTCTGATGTCCGAATTTGCAGTTTCTGATACCGCCAACCTGGCTTCTACCCGTGTTACGGCGGCCGCCGCGGCCGCTGCGGCTGCGTTTACCACCCCCACCGCGGCCCCAGCGCCCGGCCTCGATAAAGAGTTGCAGCGGCGGGCCTTCCGGCTCATGCACACGGCGGCCGCGATGGCTGCTCTCTATGAGGAAGAAAAGGCTACCGCCTCGCGCTACGTGCACGCTACGGCCCGTGGGCACGAAGCCGTGCAGCTGGCCGCCGCCTTTCTGCTCACCGAAACCGATTACGCCGCGCCCTATTACCGCGACGATGCCCTGCTGCTGGGCTTGGGCCTGCGGCCCTACGAGCTGATGCTGCAGCTGCTCGCCAAGGCCGATGACCCCTTCAGTGGGGGGCGCACTTACTATTCGCACCCTTCGTTGCGGCGCGCTGGCATACCGGTTATTCCGCACCAAAGCTCGGCTACGGGCATGCAGGCAATTCCGGCCACGGGCATGGCGCACGCCTTGGCTTATTTTGAAAGTCAGGGCTTGAAGTATCCCCGAAACGAGGAGGTGGGAAGCCCAAATCAGCGCCTGAATACTGAGAATTCGGCTGCAAACCCGGTGGTGCTTTGCTCCATTGGCGACGGCGCGATGACGGAGGGGGAAGTTGCCGAAGCCCTGCAAATGGCCGTGCTGCACCAGCTGCCCATCATCTACCTGGTGCAGGATAACGATTGGGGGATTTCGGCCACGGGCCGCGAAATGCGCGCCATGAATGCGTACGAGTTTGCGGCTGGCTTTCCGGGCATGCTGCGTTTGCAAGTGGACGGTGCCGATTTTGGGTCGTCGCACCAAGGCCTGAGCGACGCTTTTGCCCACGTCCGGGCCCGCAAAGGGCCCGCGCTGGTGCACGCCAAATGTCCCTTGTTGGGCCACCACACCAGCGGGGTACGCCGCGAGTGGTACCGCAACGACCTCGGCGCCCACCAGGAACAAGACCCGCTGCCGCGCCTGCACCAGCAATTGCTCCGGCAAGGCTTTACCGCAGAAGAGCTCAATGCCCTTGCCAGCGAAGCTACGGCTTTGGTGCGGGCCGATTGGGAGCAGGCCCTGGCCGCCCCAAACCCCGACCCGGCCACCTTTGCCGACCACGAATTTGCCCCAGCTGCCGTGACCGCCGAAGCCGGCGAGCGCAGCCCCGCCGGTGCCGATAAAGCCCTAATGGTGGACGCCGCCCTGCACGCAGTGGACGATATTCTGCGGGAGTTTCCGGAGGCCCTGTTCTACGGGCAGGACGTAGGTGGCGAGCTGGGCGGCGTATTTCGCGAAGCCGCGCTGCTGGCCAAGAAGTACGGCGATGCGCGGGTTTTCAATACCCCAATTCAGGAGGCCTACATCGTGGGCAGCACGGCGGGCATGGCGGCCGTAGGCGCCCGGCCCATCGTCGAAATTCAGTTTGCCGACTATATCTGGCCCGCGCTGAACCAACTGGTTGAGGAACTGTCCAAATCATGCTACCTGACCGAGGGCAAGTTTCCCATTCCGGCGCTGATTCGGGTGCCCATCGGGGCCTATGGCGGGGGCGGGCCGTACCATTCGGGTTCCATCGAAAGCACACTGCTTACCATTCGGGGCATTAAGGTGGTTTACCCTAGCAATGCCGCCGACATGAAAGGACTGATGCGAGCGGCTTTCCTCGACCCCAATCCGGTGATTATGCTGGAGCACAAAGGCCTGTACTGGAGCAAAGTGCCGGGCACCGAGGACGCCAAAACGATAGAGCCGGCGGCTGGGTACGTCATTCCGTTGGGCAAAGCCGCGGTAGCGCAGGCCGCCGACCCCGACAAGCTGCGCCAGGGCGACACAGCCTTGGTGGTTACCTACGGCATGGGCGTGCACTGGGCCAAAGCGGCCAGCCGTGACTTTCCCGGCCAAGTCGAAATCCTCGACCTGCGCACCCTCAACCCCCTCGATTTCGAGGCCGTGACCGAAGCCACCCGCCGACACGGCAAAGTGCTGGTGCTGACGGAAGAGCCCCTGATGAACAGCTTCGCCGAAAGCCTCGCCGGCCGTATTCAGCGGCACTGCTTCGAAGTGCTGGATGCCCCGGTATTTACGCTGGGCGCCGCCAACTTACCGGCCATCGCCCTGAATGTTGAGCTGGAGCGGCAAATGCTGCCGAGCACCGCGAAAGTATCTGTTTCGCTCGGAGAGTTGCTTGGCTACTAGCGTCTTGGGCCGTAGCCAGCGGTGGCCACGGCCCACGGCTTAGAATGGGTAGCCAATGCCCAGGTTGAAGGCAATGCGGTTGGCAGGCGTATTGAAGTTGCGCAGTGCCCAATTCTGGCCATCCAGGGCGGCGGGGTCGTAGACTTTCACGGCGGCGTCGAGGCGCAGGATAAGGAAAGTAAAGTCGAACCGAATGCCCATGCCCGAGCTCACCGCAATTTGCTTGTAGAAGGAGTTGAGCTGGAACTGCGCGCCGGGGCGCAGGTATTCGCCATCTTTTTTGCGTTCCTGCAAACCCCACACGTTGCCAAAGTCGGTGAAAAAGGCACCTTTTATGAAGTTGTAGACCGGAAAACGGTACTCGGCGCTGCCTTCCAGCAGCAGTTCACCGGGTTGTTCGGTTAGGTAGTCCCGCACCACTTCGCCGTCCTGCAGGCGCAGTGGGGTGTAGCCGCCGGGACCCAGGCGGCGCGGCGCCCAAGCGCGCAGGCTGGTGGAGCCCCCGGCAAAAAACGATTTATCGTAGGGAATGACGTACTGGCTGCTGCCGTCTTTCGGGTCGGTCGTGCGCGTGAGGGCGCGCACCACGCCCCCGTTGAGGCGCCACACAAAGAAGGTGCGCGGCGAAACGTGGTAATAACGGCGGTAATCGACGCTGAACCGGGCAAAATCGTACACATTGAGGCGCAGTTCTTTCAGCAGCGCATCCTTGTACAGGCCACGGGTCATGCCGCCCAATTCCCCGAATAGACGCAAATACTGCGCGTTGCGGGTTTGGTTGAAGTCGTTGGAATTATAGAGGGAAGTGAAGCTGATGCTGGGCTCTACCAAACTCACGAACGACCGGTACAACGACGAGCCCTGCTCGATGCGCAAGGTTTCGAGGCGTTGGTCAAATTCTGGGCTGGTGTAAGGCGTGTTGACGAAGGTGATGACGACCGGCGAAAAGACGTATTGGTGGAACGGCGAGCGTTGCCAAATGTAGTCGTAGGCAAACTCGAAATTGGAGCGCGTGTATTCGGGCCGCTTCACAAAAGTTTCCGATAGCGAAAACCGGGTTTTGGGATTGTAGCGCGTCAGAAACTGGTTGGTATTGAACGGCACCAAAAACTGGGGCAATACCAGCGCGGCCGTTGCGCCCAGCTGAGTGGTATAAACGGATGTGCCCTCGTCGGTAGCGCCCGCTACGCGAACGAGCTGCCCCTCGAAACCTGCCCGCACCCCTAGCTCCAGGACTTCTGCGCCGCCAAAGGGGTTGCGGGTCTTGAGCCGGAGGTTGATAAAGGGGCCCGGTTTGTCGGCCACGTAGGTACCGCCAAATTCGCTGGTTTCGGTGTATTTGGGCGCCGGCGCCGCGTTGATAACTGCCACCAACTCGCCGGTACTGGGGCGCAGGCCCACGCTGTCGGCAGTGGGCGGGTCGGCCACTTTGCGGTAGTTCACGGTATTGAACCGGAACATGTCGAGGTCAGCCAGCATGCGCTGCGTTTGCAGCGTGCGGTCGAGACTGAAGCGCTGGCCGGGCCGCACCAGCACCTTCTGAGCCAGCAAGCGGGTGCTGTATTTTTGTTCGTAGGCCGCGAAACGGATGGAATCGGTCACGACGGTATCGGCGCGGAGGCCGGCGGCGGGCCGCACGCGGCGGGCCGCGCCGGTGCCGGCCCGGCGCAAGGTGTCGCCCGTGGCCGCGCGCAACGTCCGGTTTACGCCGGCATCCGTGGTGAAGCGCACTTGGCGCAGGGTATATACCCGGTGGCCCTGTCCGGGGCCGGGGTTTGCAATCAGGGTGCGCAGCCGCACCGTAAAGGCCTCGTAGCTGGTATCGGCTTCGAGGGTGATGTACTGCTGGCGAAAGTCATAATAGCCGGCATTTTTCAGCAGCGTTTCGAGTCGGGTGCGCTCCTGCCCAATCAGCTCTTCGTTGTAGCGGGTGTTTTCCTTGAGCAATGTGGCGGCCTGCCCGCTACGCACCACGGCGGCAACGCCGGAATCGGCAATGGTGGGCTCTTGGAGGCGGTAGAGAAAAGGCTTATTTTCGGTGATGTTGTAAGTGACCGTGACGCGGCGGTAGTTCTTGGCAATGGCCTGCGAATCGGGATTGCTGGGAAAAACGTGGCCGATGGCTTTAATGGCCCGCAGCAACAGCCCCCTCTGGTAGCGCCCGGTATCGGTGGCCGTGACGGTGGCCCGGAAAAAACCCTGCGAATGCAGAAAGGTGGTCATTTGCTCGACTGAGCGGCGGGTGAGCAGGGTGTCGTAGATAACCGGGGCCTCGCCCAGCCGCATGATGGCGTTGCCCTTGTCCAGGGCCAGTTGCTTGCGGTTGACCTTGCGCTCGCGTTGCGCCAGCAGCTTGCCCAGTTTGGCCGAGTCGGTCCCGGCCCCCTGAATGCGCGTATCGAAGCTGGATTGGATGGTCCGCAACTTTTCTTTGATGCGCGCCGAATCGTAGAAACCGTGCCCCAGCTGGTAGATGGCCAGCTTGGGCAGTGGGAATTGGGTGTTGGGTTGTTGCTGGGCCAGGGCCGTCAGCCGTTCTTTGTCGGCCTGTTCCACCCCCTTCAGTTCGACACGGCTCAGCAGGCGCTGGCCGGGCCGCAGCAGTTTGAACGGAGAACAGGCGGCAAAAATCAAAAGCCCGAGCAACGGGCCCATGCGCCAGCGCAGGCGGCGGGTGGGCCGTAGTTTCGGCGAATATTTAGACGACAATGGTTTCAAAAGCACTAGGCAAATACGTGCAGTCACTGCACCAAAAAAAGTACCGGCAGCGCCACGGGGCATTCCTCGTGGAAGGCGGCAAAAGTGTGTTGGAGCTGCTAAGTTCCGACCTGGAAACCGAACACCTATTGGTTACGGCTGAGTTTGCATCCCAAAACCGGGCGCAACTCCCGGCACAGCTCCCGCTTACCGTGGCCACGGAGTACGAATTGACCCAGCTGGGCACGCTGGCCACCAATACCACCGCGCTGGCGGTGGCCCGCCTGCCCCCCGAAAAGCCACTGCCTCCAACGCTGCCCCAAGGTGCTTTGTTGCTTGCGCTGGACGAAGTGCGCGACCCCGGCAACCTCGGCACCCTGCTGCGCCTGGCCGATTGGTACGGCCTGCCAGGCGTGGTGCTTAGCCCCGGCTGCGCCGACCCGTATTCGCCCAAAACCGTGGCCGCGACCATGGGGGCCTTCGCCCGGGTGCAGGTTTGGGAGCGTGACCTGGCCGAGTGGTTGCCCACGCACCCGGCTGGAACGGCTATTTTCGGCGCCGACCTGCAGGGCGACAACGTGCACCGCCTGGCGTTGCGGCCCACCGGCATATTGGTCATGGGCAGCGAGTCGCACGGCCTCACACCCGCGGTGGAGGCCTGCCTCACACGCCGCCTGCATATTCCGCGCGGGGTCAGTGGCGGGGCCGAAAGCCTGAACGTGGCTATTTCGGCAGCAATTCTGTTGGATAATTTCTTCCGCAATCAATAAGAATTTCAGCAAAATTGAATCGCAGAAACTGCGCGTTTTCCATTTGCCTGGAAAGGCTGAAATTTAACAAAACGCCCCGGACCTGCGCAGGTCCGGGGCGTTTAGCTGAAAAGTAGCGTGCCGTTTGATGCGGCTAAGCATGGGCTTTAGTTGCCGAACAAGCGCAGGCCGAAGCTTACTACCTGGGTGTCGGGACCGGCATTGGTCTTGAACAGGCTGTTCATGTTGTACTTGGCAAACAGTTCCAGGCTGCCGTAGCCAATGGTGCCTTGCATGCCGTAGAGGAAATTTTCCATGTTGTAGCTGTCCACTTCCCGGTCTTTGTAGCTGTTGCCGTCGTTGGTGTACTTCAGCTTGGTCCAGGACTTGATGCGGTAGCCGACAAATCCGCCCGCTCCGAGCGAGAAAGTATTCTTGTAATGCTTATCGCGCAGTTGCAAACGCAGCATCAAAGGCAGGTTGATGGACGATGTACCGAGCTTGCTTTTCTCGTACTGGCGCCCGCTGGTTTCGGGCACAATGTCGGTGCGGCCGTTCTCGTTCACCCACTTGTTGTTGCCGCTCAGCATAAAATTGTTGAAGGCAAATTGTGGGCCCACCGTGATGCTCATGGGGCTGCGCTTGCCGCCCAGGCGGGCCCGCCAGTCAAAGCCAATGTTCACGTAGCGCGAGCCTTCGGTGCGCAGGTCTAGGGCATCGGTTTCGCCACCGGGCGAGGTGTATGCCTTTTGATTAGCTAAGGCGTTGAGCCCGAGGTCGAAGATAAAGTCCGTAGAAGTTCGGTCGTTCTCGATTTTACTCAGGCGGGTAGAGTCGCGTCTGGCTGTCTTTTCTGCCTTGGTTTGGATGTCAGAGGTCTTTATTGACACGTCGCCGTTGTCGTTGGTAGTCACGTTCACTCCAAACTTTTTGTTGAGCAGTACCACTACTCCGCTGCTGTTGGGTTGCTTTTTGCGGGTTGTGATGCGGATTTGCTCGGGCAGGTTTTTGCCGGGCTGGTCTTTGTCGGGGTAAAACTGGACGGTTACTTGGTCAGAGGTGCCATTTTTGGCCGCCGTTTCGGCCTGGGTGATGTAGCCGGCCAGCCGGGACGTGAGCGAGTCGAGCTGGTAGTTCTTCATCTGCCGCAGTTGGGCCGCGTCGCGCACCACCAAGGTGATAGTGGCCTGGTTAGGCAGCCGAATCACGATGGTGTCTTTTAGGACGGGGGCGCTGGGCAAGTTGGTGGCCGAGGCCACGTTCAGCCCGCCAAACAGTAGCATCAACAGCAGAGAAAAGGGGAGAAAAGCGCGTTGCATGATTTCTATTAAGTAAGAATTAGAGTTGAATTGATTTGGTGAGGGTGTGGCCGGCAATGGTGGCCCGCACCGTCACGTTTTCGGGGAGGCCGGCGGCCTCGGCCAAGCTCACCCGCTCGCCCCGCACCAGGTTGCCGGCCTGTCGAAGGAGCCGGCCGCCCAACCGCCGCCGCTCATCGGTAGCGGAAGCGGTAGCTACCGGACTGGCCATTTTGCTGGGGCGAACCACTGGCTCGCCGCCGTTGCGAACATCTACCGTAATCAACTCGCCGGCGCTGGCTAGGCTGGCGGCGGGCACTGTGCTGGCGGGGACGATTTCCGGTGCCGACGCAGGTTTTGGCAAAGTGGCCACCACGGTTTCGGTGGTTGACCGTGGCTCGTCAGCCGCGGCAGGCCGGGTCGAGGCCGCTGGAAGGACGGGCCGGGTAGTTGTGCGGGCCACGAGGGGAGCTTGTTCGGTGGCCGCGTCCGGCTGCCGGTTGGTTCCTTTCAAGTGACGAGGCAACTGCCCGGGGGCCGACATCCTGGCCTTTGGTGCGGTAGATGCGAGGGCCTCGGAGCGGGTTGCCTGAGGCGTTAGGTTTTTTTGATTTGAAGTTGAAGAGGCAGTATTTGCGGGCTCCACTGCGTTGGCTGCTATCTGCTGGGGTGCCGACGCTGGACTTGCTGCGGCCTCAGTCGTTTTCTCAAGCTGTGCCACTACGGCTTGTTCCGAAGGGCGAGCAGGAGGAGTGGTTGAAGAATCGTTTTGAGTTGCAACCGTGCCGCTTTGCGTGCGGCCGAACGGGAAACCCAACCACAGGCCCGCACCGCCGGCCACCAGTAGCAGCGCCAACGCGGCGGCCATCGCCATGGGCCACCAGGCGGCTGCCCGTTGTTTTTTGGGGCGCAGGTGCTCATCTTCGAGGCGCTCCCACAACACGCGGCCGGGAGGGGTTGCGTGAGCCTTCAAGCCTTGCTGAAACAGCTGGTCGAGCCGCTCGGCGCTGCTGTCGGGCGTCGATTCCGATGCGGCACCGGCCTGCAGGCGGGACCACAGCGCCTCGCTGGGCGGCGAAGCGTGGCCGTCCAGTTTATCGCGGAATAAGTCGTCTATATTTTCGGGAGGCATGGTATTAATTGCTAGCAATGGCAGAAAACTGAACCCGGCGCTGCAACATGGCTCGCGCCTTGCTCAGCTGGGATTTGCTGGTGCCTTCGGTGATGCCCAGCAGCTCGGCTATTTCCTGGTGGCCGTAGCCTTCCAGGGCGTAGAGGTTGAACACGGTGCGGTAGCCGGCGGGCAGGCCGGCGAGCAGGCCCATCAGGTCTTCGGCCTGCAGCTGGGTATCGGCCGTGGCGGGGGTGACGGCCAAATTTTCGGGCTGCAAAAATTCCTCGAACGACACCGTCATCATCTCGCGCTGGCGCAGCTGCATCAGGGCCTCGTTCACCATAATGCGGCGCACCCAGCCTTCGAAGCTGCCTTCGAACCGATAGTTGGGCAAGGCCCGAAACATCTTGGCAAAACCCAGCAGCAGGGCTTCTTCGGCATCTTCGCGGCGCTTGAGGTAGCGGCGGCACACGGTGAGCATCAGCCCGGCCAGTTGGTCGTAGAGCTGCCGCTGGGCCCGGTGCTCGCCCCGCACGCAGGCAGCAATGAGGTCGGCTTCGGTCATCACGGTAAGAGTGGGCAATGGGCAGAAAGCATGGTGAAGTATCGCGCCAGATGCGAAAATAGCTACGAAGGTTGCCCGGGTTGCCAAATAAAATAAATAGGCTTCCCAAGTGTCGGATTACTGGCAATAATATCGCGCTATGCCGTCGCAGAGTTGGATTTACACAACTAAGCAGGCCAGTAGCGGCCCAATTTTGTTAACTTAAACAGTGACTTACCCCGTACTGTAGGAAGTAAGTCTCCCAATTCCCTGGCCCGCCACCTATGCTCCTCGATACCAAGCTTCCATTTCGCTACATCATTAAGGATATTTTGCCCGATGCAATTCGGGTGTTTCTTATTTCCGTCGTCTTTCAACTGATTAAGCAATTTTATTCGGCCTGGCTGCCGCTCATCCCGTTGCAACTTCCCACTGTATTGGGTGGGTCCATTTCGTTGCTGTTGGCCTTCAAAATCAGCCAGTCGTATGACCGGTGGTGGGAGGCGCGCAAGGTATGGGGCTCCATCGTCAACGAATCGCGCACGCTGGTGATGCAGGCCAACAGCTTCCTCGAAGCCGACGAGCTACTGCCCACTGGCGCCGATACCCGCCTAAAAACCCTGGCCTACCGGCAAATAGCGTGGTGCTACAGCCTGGGCCAAGGCTTGCGCGGACTAGACCCCATGGCCTCCATCGCCAATTACCTGCCGGAGCACGAACTCGAATACATGCGCCTGCACTCCAACAAGCCGCTGGCCCTGCTGACGCTGCATTCCATCCAAATAAAAAGCTGGTTTCAGGCTAAAACCATCAATTCCTTTCAGCAAGTGCAGCTCGATTCGACGATGGTGCGGCTTTGCGAGGCCATGGGCCAGGGCGAACGCATCAACAGCACCGTCTTCCCCTCGAGTTACCGCTTGCTTATCTACCTGTTTATTTACCTGTTCCTGGTAACGCTTTCCCTAGGGCTGGTCGAAACCATTGGGCTGTGGGAGGTTCCGCTTTTGCTGAGCATTTCCATCACCTATTTCCTGCTGGAACGCACGGCCCGCTACCTGCAGGACCCTTTCAGCAACCGCCCCACCGATACGCCGGTCACGGCCATTGCCCGCACGGTCGAAATCAACCTGAAGCAGATGTTGCGGGAATCGGAAGTGCCAGAGCCCTCCGTTGCGCAATCCTATTATCTGATGTAATTGCTGATTGCCAGCATTACGGACCGAAGCGGGACGGCAGATATTGTCAGTTTTAGTCCACCGGGATTTACTTCGTTGCAAGTGTCTTCTATAAACGAATGGGTTTGTAATCGTTTCTATTCTCACTTTTTGCCCGATTTTGGATTTGCTTGCCGTACATAATATCAGCCTGGAGGAGCGGGGAAAGCCGATTTTGCAACAAATCAGTTTCACGCAGTCGGCGCACCAAAAGCTGGCCATTGCCGGCGAGTCGGGCACGGGGAAAAGCACGTTGCTGCAGGTAATTGCCGGCCTCGTTCAGCCCAACTCCGGCGAGGTACACGTTGCGGGCAGCCGGGTGCGCGGCCCAGCCGAAACGCTGGTGCCCGGGCACCCTGGAGTAGCCTACCTCACTCAAAATTCGGAGCTGCCCCACGCCCTGCGAGTCGAGCAAGTGCTCCGATACGCCAACCAAAGGCCCGAAGCGGAGGCGCAGCAACTGTACGAGTTGTGCCGCATTAGCCACTTGGCGGAGCGCCGCACCAACCAGCTTTCGGGGGGCGAGCAGCAGCGGGTAGCCTTGGCTCGGTTGCTGCTCGGCTCGCCCCAGCTGCTGCTGCTGGATGAGCCTTTTTCTAACCTGGACCGGGCACACAAGCGCGCAATGCAGGGCATTATCGAGGACCTTGGGCTGCGGCTTGGCATCACTTGCCTGCTGGTTTCGCACGACCCCGCCGACACCTTATCGTGGGCCGATGAAATTTTGGTGATGCACCAAGGACGCATTATTCAGCAAGGGCCACCCGCTCGTATTTACCGGAACCCCATCAACGAATACACAGCGGGCCTGCTAGGTGACTACAACCTCGTGAGGGGTGCCGACCGGCAAGCCCTTTCCCCCGTGAGCAAGCGCAAGGCTGCGGGCACTGCGTTGCTCGTTCGCCCCGAGGATTTCCGCCTCGCCCCGCCCGGCAACGGTCAGGTGCCTGGAACGGTCAAGGCCATTCGGTTCTTCGGTAGCCACCACGAGCTGGAAATTGTCCTGCCTCATAACACCGTCCGGGTGCGCAGCGAGGCTACTTCCTTTGAACCGGGAACTACCGTAGGTGTCTCGCTCGCGGCTGGGACTGGCTGGAATGTGGCCTTACCGGAAAAAGCCCCCATGTAGCCCTACGGCGGCCCATCCATGTTAAGACAGGTTCCGCTGGGGCCTTGTCTGTGGGCATTGCGCTACATCCAGCGTTGCGCTGTATCGAAAGGGCTGCCGCAACGGATAATCCGGTGGTTTCAATCACGCTCCAACAGGCTCCAGAGCGGAGCTTGAACCGAGTATACTGTTCAAAAGCACGGTGTAATCAGCATATTACGTTTTTTATGTAATATATCGCAGAAATAGTGTTTCTTTGGAGGGAAATTAAGCATCTCCAATGAAGTCATACTACGGACCTATGCGAAACTCATCACTACCAAGTCTGGCGTTTTTTGCGGTAAGATGTCGAGCCGGTTCCTCCTTGTTGCGGGGCTACAGCCGCCGGACGTTGACGGCGGAGGAGGTAACCAAAACCTGTGAAGTATTGCTGGCCGCGGCGTTGCATCGCCGCTGCAACTACTGGTTGCTCGATGGCCGCGTAAGCCACCACCAGCAGCCCGTGGAATTGCACGAGTGGCTCGAGCACGATTACTATCCGCGGGTGCGGGCTCAACTCGGCCAGTCGCCGTGCATTGCCTTTCTAGTCGACCCCCGGCAGTGGCCAAGCTTGCAGCAGTTTGGCCATAGTGCGCCGCTGGAATGGCCCGCTTTGGAGGCCCGCGTGGGCTGGTTTCAGGAAGAAGCCGCGGCATTGGCGTGGCTGCGAGCGCAGGGCGCCCACGCCAGGGAGCGCAAAAAGATGCAAGCGGCAACCGCTCGACCCGATAGAAGCAGGGGAGAGCAGTTGATTTTTAACTTCTAGGCAGCAATCGGCAATTCCTTAATTCTGGAGCGCATCGAGGGCCTGCTGTTGGTTTGCGGCCTGCAAAAAGTCAAGCAACTGCTCCACGGTCAATTCTCCCAGCACAAACCATTCCAGCAGCATGCACTCAACCGGATTAGGTTCCTGCGATTTATTCTTGATAATGTTCAATACGCTGTCCATCATGTACTGACGCTCTTGCTTGGACACTAATTGATAGGGCAACTGTTTCATAGAATACAAATAAAGATTGCCATGAATATAGGCAGGCGAGGCAAATGTAAACGAAGCTGTCAGAGATTTTATGCAGTTAAGTACGTATTATGATGGGTATTAACACGTAAATTAATAAATAACATGGTGTGCTGGTTTGATTTTGGCCCGCCAACTTACCCCGCAGCCTAACCGTAATTTTTGACTTCCAAAGCGGTTGTGACCACTTGTTTAATTAATGCTAGTTGTGCTCAGGGGCAAAGTGCAAATTGTTGGAATTATTTAAATTAAAAATATAAATAAGTAGTTGTTTTTTGCCATGCCTCTGATTTCAGAAATGAACTAACAGGCTTCTATACAATCCGCTATTAAATTTCTTGCCTATGGCTAATCTTAAGACGCTACAAAAGGTGGATTAGCATAACCGGCCGCCAAATACGCTGGCAATCTAAGGCCACTCCAATCAGACGATTCCACAGGTGTAGACAGGATAACCCGGTCCACACCTGTGGATGAAGAGTAATGTTTTCAACATTATTCCCTGGAAAGCGCCAGGGCCTGCTAACTGATGGCGCTTGCCCCATGGCCAAGGCTTATGCAGTTGCCGCTGCCCATTAGGCGAGCCAGTTTCGATGGATAGGCCCTTATACAAGGGGGCTTATCAGCTAATTATAGAGTTAACATGATATTTCTGCTATTGCTATGTTGTCCGTTACGCTACGCAAGCTGGGCTGCATCACGCTCAGCCTCATGGTGGTGTTGTTTCTGATTCGCCCGCAAGTCCTTGCCATTCCTTACCACATTGTGTTTGGCTACTTCCGGGGTTTCTATATCATCTTGCTGGCCAGCTACTACGATTTACTACTGGCGACGGCCCTGGGCTTGGTCTTTATGACGGCGGCATGGTTGGTGCAACACCGGCCGCGGGCCCAGTCATTTTTGGTGGGGGCATTTGTGGGAGTGGCCCTGTTTTGCGTATTAATTGGCCATTCTTATGTGATTACCAGCAGTATTATGGGTGGCCCCATGACCTATGGCTGGCTTTACTATTCTGACTTCATGCAGAACAGTGACTTTGATGCGGCCATGCGGGCCAACCTCTCGTGGACTTGGTTTGGCCAACTACTGGGCTGGAGTGCCTTGCTGTTGCTGAGTAGCTACGCCTTATGGGCGCTAGTACAGCGTGTAGACGCCCAGAATCGATATTTCCGTCCGGTATTGGCGGTGCTTTGCGGCAACTTGCTGGTCTATTTTGTAGTGGCGCCGCGCTCGGTGGCCCGCAACGACCTTACCTACAAGACCGTGGCCAATCCCGTGCTGGCCTTTTCTAAATCGGTATACGTGGCATTCGTTTCCTCACCCGATTTGTTTACCATGCAGGTGCCAATGGGTTTTGAATCCTTTCCCATGCCGGCAGTTTCCCAAGTCATTGCAACCAAGGCGCCGGTCAACTCCCGCATTCGGAACGTGGTATTGGTGGTGCTGGAATCGGTGCCGGCCGAATATGTGCCGGGCTACCAAACCCGTATCAATGCCATGCCGCACCTGGCGCGCCAGGTGCCGCACGCCCTCCGGGTCACGGACATGTACGCCCACATGCCGAGTACCAACAATGCCGTGGTCGCGCTGCTGGGGTCGCTTTACCCAAGAATATCCTACGAAAGCATTTCAAAAGAAAACCCCGCCATCCGGGTACCTTCGCTCAGCTCGGAGTTGAAAAGGCGGCACTACCGAACGGGTTTTTTCTTTGCTGCCGACACGCGCTTTCAAAACATCAAGGGCTTTTTGGCCCACCGCAAGTTCGATGTCGTGGCCGATTACCGAACAATTGTCTGTACCGGACCGGTGCGGAAGGTCAACCCCAAGGAAAACGATTTTCTGGATAGTGCCAACGAAGAGTGTCTCGTACAAGCCGGCCTCGACTGGCTGCCCGCTGACACCACGGGCGCTCCATTTTTTGTCACCCTATGGACGGCCCAAACCCACTATCCCTACTTTCCGCCGCCTGGCAAACAAAAAAACTTCCGGGTGCAGGAGCGTTACCTCAACCGCTACCTCAACGCCCTGCACCATACCGACAAGCAGTTGGGGAAATTATTCAATGAACTAAACCGGCGCCGCTTGGCCGAATCAACTTTGGTTGTGGTGGTTGGCGACCACGGCGAGGCCTTTGGCCGGCACATGCAATACGGGCACGCTGGCAACGTTTACGAAGAAAATGTGCGAATTCCACTGCTTTTAATAAACCCGCTGCTTTTCCGGGGCGAAACGCTGGACGCCGTGGGCGGCCAGGTAGACATTGCGCCCAGCATCTTCGATGTGCTGGGTTTGCCCATTCCTAAGGCCTGGCAGGGCGCTAGTTTGTTTAGTCCAACACGGGTAAACAGGGCCTACTTTTTCAGTCCGTATTCGCAGTACACTTTTGGTATTCGGACGCCTGAATACAAGATTGTTTTCAATGCCTACACCAGCAAAACCCAGATATTCGACATAAAAAAAGACCCCCGCGAAACCACCGACCTCGCGGCCCAAATGCCGCAATTGGTGGAGGAAAGCCAGCAGCGCCTGGCAGCCTGGGTCCAGTATCAAAATGCGTACCTGGAACAGGTATTGAAGTCTGAGCCAAAAACGTTGCCCGTGATTAATCATGCTAAGTAAGTGCTAAGGCAATTCGTACTCAAGCACCCGTACACTAGTTCCCGCAATGAGTTGAGTGGTGCCGCCACTGGCTGGCAAAAGCCGCCATATTGGTTTGGTATCACCGGCGTTTTGGCCGGCTAGCTCGTGCGCCCGGCTGGGTGCGCCGAGGGTGCTACGGGCAATTTCGGGCCGAATGGAAACCGTTTCAGACGATGGATTCAATACATATACGTACAGCTTGTGGTGCGGCTTGTCGATGCTGGCGTAGGTTTTGAGCGGGGTCCGGCTGCGGGTCCGAATCATGTGGCTGCCCAGGAAATTGCCCAGCAGCATCAATCCCAGCCCGTTGGCATTGAAATTTCCATCTCGGTCGAGGGCATTGTAGCCATCGTGTTTGCCATCGGCATTCTCAATCCAGCGGGTCGTCCAGAAGCAGGAAAAGGCCACCCTGGGATGCTGCAACTGCTCCAGGCTGATTTCCAGGTTGGTCAGGTTATTACGCATCGAGTTCAAAAACGAATCCTCGGCGCCCGCACACCAGTTAAAGGGCCCGTATTCTGCCACGATTACTCGCAGCTTCAGCCGGTCAGCCGGCGAAGCATATTGCTCAATGGCCCGGCTGGCAATGTCAACCGGCCGGGTGAGCTGCCGCAGCGTATCACAGGCGCTGAACGGGTAGTTGCTCACACAAATCGCGTCGATGTGCCCGGCAGTTTTGGTTAGTACGGTTTGCCACCACGCTTCCGTGTTGCCGTTCGGAATAATATAGATGGAAGGGTCCACGGCTTTCATGGCTTTCGAAAAGGCCACGACGTCTTCGGCGTACACGGCGGCCCCGTTGGCCGGCGCGTGGTTCCAGGTTTCGTTGGCTATCATCCAATACTTCACGTGGTAGCCCATTTTCTTGTTGGCATAGCGCACCCATTCCACGGCGTGGTCCAGCAACTGCTGCCTCGACGCCCAGGTGCAACCAGCCGGGTAGGGACCCGTGTACTCGTCGGCGGCAACCACCAGCACCGGCTCCGCGCCCACCGCCCGGCAAATGTCCATGAACTCGTCAAAGTCCAGCACCGGAAACTTGAAAGCCGTGCCCTTCTCATTCAGCATGATGCTGCGGTCACCCACCGCACCCGGGCCGGTGCGGGCCAGCGTGGGCACTGCCTTGCGGTAGGGCGGGTGCGAAAACAGGTAAAAGTCGGACTTGTTGCCGCCGGGGTAGCGCAGGTATTTCACGCCCATGGCTTTAAGGGCATCAACCAACCGCCGCCGGGGATTTAAGTACTGGTCATCGTCGGTCAGGAAGTCGAGGTTGATGCCAATGGGATGGTGCGACACATCCGCGAGAACCGAATCCGGATAAATGGACAGCGGCGAACCCACCGCCGCCTCGCCTCCCACCTGGGCCGTACTCCGGGCCGAGGCAGCCAAGAGCATGACCACAAGGAGCCAGACAAAGCGAGAAGGCATCGCGGGTTAGCATTTAAGATGAGAAAGAATGCGGTGAGGCCACGTCTCGAAACCCCGGTTTGGGTTTGAGTTACTTAGTATTGGCCAATCGAAAGCAGTACCAAGGTGCAGGCTTCTTCCGTCGCAATGCCGCGTTCGTGGGCCAGGCGTGCCAGTTCGGGGTTTTCGGTGCCCGGGTTAAAGAGAATGCGCTTGGGTTGCAGGTCCAGGATGTAATCGTACCATCCGGGCTGGTTCCGGGTCCCGACGTAGAGCGTTACCGTGTCGATATCAGTTTCCATGGGCCGGTCGGTGTGGATGGCCATGCCGGCCACCTGCCCTTTGCGAATGCCGACCGGAACGACTTCGTGGCCGTGGTTTTTGAGCATATGAGCAGCGCGAAACGAGTACCGGTCCGGATTGTCGGAAGCGCCGAGGACGAGGGTTTTTTTCATGGAAAGAGGACGCCCGCAGCCGTGGGCCACCGGGCAGGAGTGAGGTGAAACAAACAATATGCTTTTCACTGATACGAAAAACACGAGCCTGCTGGCTGAAGCTGAACCCTACCGCCGCAGGGCCAAAACCGCTTCGGCGCAGCGCTCACCGTCCATCGCGGCCGACACAATGCCGCCGGCATAGCCCGCGCCCTCACCACAAGGAAACAGGCCCCGTACCACGGGGTGCTCCAAGGTGTCTTTGTCGCGCGGAATGCGCACCGGAGCCGATGTGCGGCTTTCGACGCCCACAATCTGCGCGGCATTGGTGGCGTAGCCGGGAATCTTACGGCCAAAATCGGTGAAGCCCTGGCGAAGGCGCTCGGCCAGCACCGGCCCCAGTACGTCGTCCATGCGGGTCGACACCAGTCCGGGCTGGTAAGACGTTTCCAGCAGATTGGTGGACTGTTTCCGCTTAAGAAAGTCGCCCAGCAGTTGCGCGGGGGCCCGCTGGGTGCCACCGGCTGCCTGGCAGGCCAGCTGTTCAATGGCCTTCTGAAAGTGCAGGCCCGCCAAGGGGCCGTATTGCTTCACGTCCATGTCCGATAGTTCGACTGCTGCCACGATGCCGGAGTTGGCAAAGCGGGAGTCGCGCCGGCTGGGCGACATGCCATTCACCACTACTTCGCCCGGTGACGTGGCCGCCGGCACAATAAAGCCGCCCGGGCACATGCAAAAAGAAAACACGCCGCGTTGCTCCCCGTGCACTTCGGTTTGGTGAACCAACGCGTACGAAGCGGCCGGCAACAGGCCGCGCTCGGCACGGCGATACTGGGCTTGGTCAATTAGGGCTTGCGGGTGCTCCACCCGTACGCCCAAGGCGAAGGGCTTGGCTTCGATGAGCACGCCGCGGCGGTGCAAAAGTTCATAAATATCCCGTGCCGAGTGGCCGGTAGCGAGAATAGTGGCTTCCGCTTCCAGCGCCTCGCCGGTAGCCGTGACCACGCCCCGCAGAACATTGTTTTCGAGAATGAGGTCGGTAACACGGGTGTCGAAATGCACCTCTCCACCTGCTTCTATAATGGCTTCGCGCAAGGCCTGAACCACGGCCGGCAATTTATTGGTGCCGATGTGAGGATGGGCATCCACCAAAATATCGGGCGTCGCTCCGTGCTGGACAAATCGCCGCAGCACCCGCCCAACGTCGCCGCGCTTGGTGGCACGGGTGTAGAGTTTGCCATCTGAATAAGTGCCCGCGCCTCCTTCACCAAAGCAATAATTGGAATCTGGATTGACGAGTTGCTCTTTGTTGATAGCGGCTAAGTCCCGGCGGCGCGCTCGCACGTCGCGGCCTCGTTCCAGTACAATTGGTTTTAAGCCCAGCTCCAGGCAGCGCAGCGCCGCAAAAAGCCCAGCCGGACCTGCCCCAATTATGAGAACACGCGGGGTGCTTGTATTCACATTTGGATAAATGAACCAAGGGCCGAATAAATCAGCAGGGGGGGCGCTTTGGTACACATCTGCGCGCAGTCTTACCAAAGCTTGGCGGCCACGCGCATCGATAGAACGGCGTCGTAAATGAACGAAATCCGCTTCTCCAGGAGCCAAGCCTGCTTGTTTTAAAATGGCTTCGTACTGCGCAAACTCATCAAACGCAATTTCAGGAGCGAGTAGAATTTCTAATTCTTGTTTTAACATTTGTGTAATATGAAAGGTGGCTATCCTTTAAGACGATACCGGTTTTCGGGCTACGCTACGCAAAGTTACGAGCACAGTGTTTGGGCTGAAAAAGTGCTGACAAGCACCATCAAACTTTGCACTGAAGAAGGGTCATTTGACTCAACCAATTTTCAGGCAAGCAAAAACTAGAGTTGTACCAACTCGCGTCAATTGGGATTGTAAGCAATCCGCGCTTGGTTGAAGTTTCCTTTTTTGTAGTCCTACCGTTGGGGTTTGTAATAGGCGCTAATTTGCTGCATGATTTCACTCTCTTTTCCACACCCTGTTTCGCGGCTGCGCTCCATCATCAGCGGCTCCATTGGCAACTTGGTTGAATGGTACGATTGGTATGCGTATTCGGCGTTTGCCTTGTATTTCGCACCGGTATTCTTTCCCAAAGGGAGCGCCACGGCGCAGCTGCTTAATACTGCGGCCATCTTTGCGGTGGGCTTTCTAATGCGGCCGTTGGGAGCGTGGCTGTTGGGCGCGTACGCCGACCGATTTGGCCGGCGAGCGGCGTTGTTGCTCTCCGTCCAACTCATGGCGGGGGGCTCACTACTGATTGCCGTTACGCCAGGATTTGCCATTATCGGGGTGGCAGCACCAGCTTTGCTGCTGCTGGCCCGCCTGATTCAAGGCATTAGCGTGGGGGGCGAGTACGGCACTTCAGCCACCTACCTGAGCGAGATGGCCGGTGCCAAGCACCGCGGGTTTTGGTCCAGCTTTCAATACCTCACTTTGATGGGTGGCCAACTCCTGGCCTTGGTGGTGCAGCTGGGGTTGCAGCGGGTGCTCACTGCCGAGCAACTGGGCGAGTGGGGCTGGCGAGTGCCCTTCGTGATTGGGGCTGTTGCGGCGATGGGCGCGCTTTATCTGCGAACGCACATGGGCGAAACAGCCGCTTTTGAGCAGCAGCAACAAGTGCTGGCCACGGCCGGAGCCGAAGGAGAGGGCCGGCCCCCTTCGCCGAGCCAGCTGCGCTTGCTGATGCAGCACCCTAGGGCCGTGCTTACGGTAGTCGGCCTCACGCTGGGTGGCACGTTGGCTTTCTACACGTTCACCACCTATGCGCAGAAATTTCTAGTAAACACCTCGGGCTTCAGCAAGGAAATGGCTACGCTCATTTCGTTTGGCGTGATGGCGGTAGCGCTTTTGTTTCAACCCCTGCTGGGGGCTATTTCGGACAAAATTGGTCGGCGGCCGGTGTTGCTTTTGTTTGGCATTGGAGCCACTTTGGGCACGGTGCCGCTGCTGCGCCTGCTGGCCCAGACGCAGGATGCTTGGGTAGCGGCGGGCCTGCTGGTGGCGGCCCTGTTTGTGGTGAGCGGCTACACTTCCATCAGCGCGGTGGTGAAGGCGGAACTGTTCCCGACGGAAATTCGGGCGCTGGGCGTGGGGCTGCCGTTTGCCCTGACGGTGGCCATTTTTGGCGGCACTGCGGAATACGTCGCGCTTTTCGCCAAGAACCAGGGCGTGGAAGAGTGGTTTTATTGGTACGTTACGGTTTGTGCGTTTTTGTCGCTGCTGGTCTACTGGCGCATGAGCGAGACCCAAACCAACTCCCGCATGGCGCCGGAGTGAGGATTGGCCAGCTATTCCGGCAGCGTCGAGTCGCTCGCTGGGGCTACGTTGGGAGAGGAAAGGCCTGTCGTTAGCCTGCCGAGGTCCACGTGCGATTTGGCCGTGTTCTCGTACACTTCGGTCAGTATTTCCATGAGCGGCCTGGCCAGCTCGGGGCCGTTGCGGGCGATGGCGCCGGTCAATACATTATAATAAAAGGCGGCAATGGCATCGCCGTCCCACATAGTGCCCATGTTGGTGTGGAGCGCCCGCATTTGCCCAAGGGTGCTGTCGATAAGTTTCTGGTCGGCTTCAGTCATGATATTTAAAAAAAGAGAGGCAGGCTTTCCCATACGGATGCCTGCCTCTTTCGTGGTCAATCGAGCGGATTTCTAGCCCGCAGCGCCTGATTGGGTAGCAACTCTCCGGGGCCGGGTGGCGGCTTCGCCCTCCTCCAGCACTTGCTCTACCCATCCTTTGCCCCACTCTTCCAGCTCCTGCGCGCTCCAGAGCTGCGGGTAAAAGATGCGGCGCTGGAACTTGGGAGGCAAATAATTGCGCCAGTTGGTGCCGCCGGTGGCGGCGATGTCGGTGGGGTTGCGCTGCAGGTAGCGCACCGCCGATTTGAAGTGCATGAGCGGCCAGTTCACGTTCACGCTCACGTCGAGCTGGCGCATGGCGCGCAGCAGGCGGGGGTGGGTGCGGTCCTCCTCGGGCAGGCGCTGCACCACGGCCCACACGTTGCGGTTGTGGAAGGATTCGGCGTGGCGCACGAGGTCGGCGGTGTACTTGCGCTCGAATTCGATGAGCGTAAGGGCCTTGGCTCCGCTCTCCTCAATGGTTGCGCCGGCTTTCCAGTAAATGCAGCCCAGCATCTGGTCGTAGTCGTGGGCCGAAGCTTCTCCTAAGGCTTGCCGCTTGGCTTTGTCGGTGAGGTTTTCGAGGCTGGTGCTGGCAATTTCTATCATTCGGTACTGCACCGATTGAAACCCCGAGGCGGGCATCAGGGCCATGCGAAAGTCCAGAAACTGGTCCTTGTCCATGCCATCAACCATGACATCGAACGAGTCGATGAGGTTGTCGAAATACCGGTTGATGCGGCCCAGTCGCAGCACTACTTCGCCCAGCGTCGGTGCGGTGAGGTCGCCAATCTGCTCGTATTCGCAGAGGCAAAGCTTGAAGTACAGCTCCGAAATCTGGTGGTACATGATGAAAATCCGCTCATCGGGCATCTTGGTGAGCGGCCGCTGCAACGAAAGCAGTGTATCGAGTTCGATGTAGTCCCAGTAGTTGATGTATTTGGCGTGGTACAGGCCTTCGAGGTAAGCGGCCAAGTCCTGGCCGTCGGGGGCGTATTTTTCCTGGAGTCGTCGCAGCTGCTCGAATACAGCCGGAGAAAACTCCTCCTGCGTGGGTTGGGTGGGCATGGGGGTGAGGTGGGAAGGTGGGGGAATAGCCTGGGTGGGCCTGGGCAAATATCGTTGAAAATAACCACGGAATGGGGCGGTTGCTCCGCCTGGCCGTTCCACAAGGCGCAACTAAAATGCGCAGGTAGCATCTTTGTCGGAAATCCTTGCCCGAAAGCAAATTGGCCAAGCCCCGGTGGCGGCGGCTTCTTGGGGCAATGCAGGTCCAGCAGTGGCTGATTTGGCTCAAATCCGCTACTTTTAAGCCCGTAACTACACGTATGGCGCAAGCCCATGGCCGAAAAATCCAGTATTTTTGATATGATTGGGCCCGTGATGATTGGGCCCAGCTCGTCGCATACGGCCGGAGTGGTGCGCATTGCGCGGGCGGCCATTCGCATTTTGGGGAGCATTCCCACCGAAGCCGTCGTCACGTTCTACAATTCCTTTGCCCGCACCTACGAAGGCCACGGCTCCGACCGTGCCATTGTGGCGGGCCTCTTGGGCTATGCCCCCGATGACACCCGCATCCGGACGGCGTTCGACCACGCGGCTGATGCCGGCCTGAAGTACACGTTTCAGAGCGTGGGCAATGCCTCGACCATGCACCCGAACACCATTAAGCTGAACCTGTACGACGACCGCACCGGCCACCGTGTGGAAGTAGTGGGCCAAAGCCGGGGCGGCGGTGTTATCCGGATTGTGGAAGTCGACGGCTTTCCCTCTGATTTCTCGGGGGCGCTGCACACGCTCATCATCGATGCCAACGACGTGCCCGGCTCCATTGCCTTCATCGCCTCGGTTATTGCCCACGACCAGTGCAACATTGCCACCATGTTTGTGAGCCGCAAGGGCCGAAACGACGCCGCCCGCCAATTCATTGAAATGGACAGCCCCATCAAAGACATTACGCTGGCTTACTTGCGTCAGCTCAGTTGGGTGCAACGCATTACCTACATTCCCACACTAGACTGAAGCGGCCCGCCGCCGGCAGCCCCAACACCATACGCTACCTCCAAGCACTATTTTTCTGCAAGATGAACCGAAGTACGACAACACTTTTTAAAGCCCGGCCCTTGGCTATGGCGGGGCTTGTGGGCGCGCTGCTGGCGCTACCCCCAGTGGCTAACGCCCAAACTCCAACCGCTCCGCCAGCTGCTACGTTGGGTAAGCAGCCGCAGCCCGCCACCGGCACCTGGACCTTGCAGCGCGCGGTGGACTACGCCTTGCAAAACAACCTGACCGTGCGCCAAAGCGAGCTGACGGCGCAGCAGCAGGAAGCCACCCAGCGCCTGAACCGGGCCGCGTTGCTGCCCACGGCGGGCCTCAGCGGCACCCAGGGCTTCAACTTTGGCACCAACCGGGACCCCTTCACAAACCAGTTCCAGCAGCTGAACGTGCGCACCAACAACTTCAGCGCCACCGCGCAGGTGACGTTGTTTTCGGGTTTTCAGCTGCGCAATGCTGTGAAGCAAGGCGAACTCGATGCCCAAGCGGCGCGGGTCGATATTGTGAAGGCGCGCAACGATTTGTCGCTGAACGTGGCTTCCTCCTTTCTGCAATTGTTGCTGGCGCAGGAACTGATTCGGGCCTCGGAAGCGCGGCTCGGCACGGTGCGCGACCAAGTGACGCGCAGCGAAAAGCTGCTCAAAGCCGGGGCCGTGGCGGAAGGCAACCTGCTCGACAGCCGCGCCCAACTGGCCGGCGAAGAACGCACGCTGGTGACGGCGCAAAACCAGCGCGACCTGGCCCAGCTCACCTTGGTTCAGTTGCTGAACCTAGACCCGGCTACGGCCACACAATTCCAGGTGGAAGTGCCGGCCCTGCCCGACCCGACTTCCTACACCACCGCCTCGCCCGACGGGCTGGACCCCAACGCCACCTTCGAGCTGGCCCGCCAAAACCAGCCCGAAATCAAAGCCGCTGAGCTGCGCGTACAAAGCGCCCGCCGGGGCATCGACATTGCCCGCGGCGCATATTATCCCCGCCTCACGATGGCCGGCGGCGTGCAAACCGGCTTTTCGTCGGTCCGCAACCAGCAGCTCCGCGTGGCCGACAACGTGCTGGAAGTGCCCGTGTTCCAGATTGACCCGGCTGCGCCGGGTGGCTACGCGCCCTCTCCCTACGTGTTGGTATCGAGCCAGCCGGCATTTGAGATGTTGCCTTATAACTTCTTCGACCAGTTGGCGGATAACCGGGGTGAGTTCATCCAGTTCAGTCTGAACATTCCCATTCTGAACGGCTTGCAAACCCGCGTCGGCGTGCAGCGGGCTCAGGTCAACATTCAGCAGGCCGAGCTACGGTCGGAGCAAACGCGCCTGCAGCTGCGCCAAACCATCCAGCAAAGTTTTGCGGATGCGCTGGCAGCCCAGCGCCGTTTCGCGGCCAGCGCCCGCCAGGTGGAAGCCCTGAAGCTGGCCTTCCGCAATGCCGAAATTCGGTTTAATAACGGCTTGTTGAACGGTACGGACTTCAATATTGCCCGCAACAACCTCACGGCGGCCGAATCGGATATGATTCAGGCGAAATACGAATTTTTCTTCCGCCGCAAAGTGCTGGAATTCTACCAAGGCAAACCCCTGGCGCTATAACAACGGGTGCAAGTACGTGGGCGCGGGGCCAGGGTGAGAACCAGTTTTTCATCCCGGCTACCGGCCTGGGCGTGCTTCGTGTACCCGTTTGGTCTTTCACCCCTCATTCACCCTTTGATTTAGATGAAAAATAACCGTTTACTCTACATTCTTGTCGGCGTGCTGCTGGTGGCGCTCGTGGGCTACACCGTGGCCAAAAAACAGGGCTGGATAGGCAAGCCGAGCGGCGTGGAGGTGCTCGTGTCCAAAGCCGGCCCCACCACTATCGTAGAGAAAGTCAGTGCCTCGGGCAAGCTCCAGCCCGAAACCGAAGTGAAAATCTCGCCCGACGTTTCCGGCGAAATCATCCAGCTGTATGTGCAGGAAGGAGACTCGGTGCGCAAAGGCCAGCTGCTGCTGCGCATTCGGCCGGACAACTACCAGGCCCAGGTGGCCATGCAAAATGCCCAGGTAGGCACCCAGCGCGCCAACGTGGGTCAGGCGCAGGCCCGTTTGCAGCAACTCCTGGCTTCGGCCAAGCAAACCGAGCTGACGTACCGCCGCAACGCCTCGCTGTACAAGCAAAAGGTGATTTCGCAATCCGAATACGAAGCCAGCCAAGCCGCCTATAATGCCTCACAGGAGGAAATTAACAGCGCCCGCCAGCAAATTCGGGCTTCGCAGAGCACTGTGAGTGCGGCGTCGGCATCGCTGGAGGAAGCGCGCCGCAACCTCGACAAAACCACCATTTACGCGCCGGTGAGTGGCACTGTCAGCAAGCTCAACGTGAAGAAGGGCGAGCGGGTAGTGGGCACCAGCCAGATGGCCGGCACCGAAATCATGCGCATTGCCAACCTCAACAATATGGAGGTGCGGGTGAACGTGAATGAGAACGACGTGAACAACGTGAACATCGGTGACTCGGTGGAAGTGGACGTGGATGCCTACAGCACCCGCAAAGAGAAATTCAAAGGCTTGGTGACCAACATTGCCAACACCGCCAAGGATGCCCTCACGGCCGAAGCCGTGACGGAGTTTGAGGTGCGTATTCGGCTGCTCCCCGAGAGCTACCGCCACCTAACGCGCGTAGTAGCGGGCAAAACCATCGTGCCTTTCCGCCCGGGCATGACGGCGTCGGTTGATATTGTGACGGACCGCAAAAAAGGCGCCCTGAGCGTGCCTTTGGCGGCGGTGACCACCCGTTCGGATTCGGCGGCCACCAAGGCCGACGGGAATAACGGCGACCGCGAAAACTCAGACCGCGGCAACGGCGCTGAACCTGCCGCCGGCGCGCCCAAACCCGAGATTCAGGAGGTGGTATTTGTGGTGAAAGACGGCAAGGCAGTGCTTACGCCCGTTAAAACTGGCATCAGTGATTTTCAAAATATCGAAATCCTGAGCGGAGTTCCCGCTGGCGCCCAAGTGGTAAGCGGACCGTTCCGGGCAGTGGCCAAAACCCTGAAAGATGGGGCTTTGGTGGAAATTAAGGACGCTAAAAGTCTCAACAAGGAGGCCCTGAAAGAAGAGCCCGAATCGGATAACTAGCACCCGCAGCGTTTGAATTGAACGTCATGCGAATTGGCCGGGGCAGCGCTTTTGTGCAAGTAATCTTTACTATTGCAAAAGCGTTGTTTCGGCCAATTCCGCATGACGTTCTTAGTTTCGTAACAGATAAGTCCGACAGATTTGGAAAAAATTGCCATGCTCGGCGGCGGCTCCTGGGCCACTGCTCTCACCAAAATACTCAGCGAAAACGGCGCCCGCGTCGACTGGTGGCTGCGCTCGAAAGACGACGTGCAGCACCTGCTGCGCACCCGCCACAACCCGCGCTATTTGTCGGCCGTGCAGTTTGACCTGAATAGCGTGTACCCCACCACCGACCTGGACCAGGCTATTGAAGAAGCCGACTGGCTGGTGCTGGCCGTGCCCGCTGCGTACGTGCAGCCGGTGCTCGACAAGCTCGACCGGGATGCCCTCAAGCACAAGCGCGTGGTTTCGGCAATCAAAGGCATGATTCCGGCCAAAAACCAATTGGTGACGGACTACGTGGCCGAGCGGTTCCGGCTGGGGCGCCACCAGCTGGGCGTCATCGCGGGGCCCTGCCACGCCGAGGAAGTGGCCCTGGAAAAGCAGAGTTACCTCACCATCGGCTCGCCGGACACGGAGTTGGCGCAGCAATTTTGCGGGCTGCTGCGCAACCGCTACGTGCGCGCCTACCCGGCTTCCGACCTCGACGGCATTGAGTACTGCGCCGTGATGAAAAACATCATTGCGCTGACCGGCGGCATTGCGCACGGGCTGGGCTACGGCGACAATTTTCTGGCCGTGTTGGTGAGCAATGCCGTGCAGGAAATTCGCCGGTTTTTGCAGGCCATCAACCCCCACCCGCGCGACCTTTCGGCCTCGGCTTACCTCGGCGACTTGCTGGTGACGGCGTACTCGCAGTTCTCGCGCAACCGCACTTTTGGGGGTATGGTAGGCCGCGGCTATTCCGTGAAATCGGCCCAGTTGGAAATGAACATGGTAGCCGAGGGCTATTTCGCCGTGAAAAGCATCTACGAGCTCAATAAAAAACTGAAAGTGCACATGCCCATTACCACGGCTGCTTACCGCGTACTCTACGAGAAAGTGGCACCCGCCGTGGAAATGGAATTGTTGAAAGAGCAGTTGCGCTAGCCTGTCATGAAAGTTATTGGCTTCACGTTCGTTCGCAACGCCATCACCTACGACTACCCGGTGGTGGAAAGCATTAATTCCCTGCTGCCGCTCTGCGACGAAGTGGTGGTGGCCGTTGGCCGTTCTGCCGATGATACGTTGGGCTTAATCAAGAGCATAAGCTCCCCCAAAATCCGCATCATCGAAACCGTTTGGGACGACTCGCTGCGCGAAGGCGGCCGGGTGCTGGCCCAGGAAACCGACAAAGCCTTGGCGGCCGTGGCGGCCGATGCCGACTGGGCCATTTACCTGCAGGCGGATGAGGTGCTGCACGAAGCCGACTACCCCGCGCTTCAAGCCGGAATGAGCCAGTGGGCCGCCGACCGCAGGGTGGATGGCCTATTGCTGAACTACCGCCACTTCTACGGTTCCTATGACTATGTGGGCGACTCCCGCCGCTGGTACCGGCGCGAAATTCGGGTAGTGCGGCCGGGAATCGGTGTGTATTCGTACCGCGACGCGCAGGGCTTTCGTAAGCCTTCCAACCAGAAGCTGCAAGTGAAGCTGCTTGATGCCACCGTGCATCACTACGGCTGGGTGAAGCCCCCGGCCGCCATGCAGCGCAAGCAGGAAACCTTCAACCGCCTGTGGCACACCGACCAATGGATGGCCGAAAACGTGGCTCTTGCCGAGGAATTTGACTACAGCCAGATTGACTCGCTCAAGCTGTTTGAGGGCACGCATCCGGCGGCCATGCACTCCCGCATTCAGCGTCAGAACTGGAAATTTGCCCACGACATGTCGCGCAACAGGTATTCGTCGAAAGAGCGTCTGAAACAGCTGGTTGAGCAGCTCACGGGCTACCGCGTGGGCGAGTACCGTAACTATAAACTCGTGTAGTGATGCCTGTGCTCACTGCGTCGTACTTGACTTTTTAGTATGCATTGGCTTCCGCTGGCCTTACTCACGGCACTTTGCCTGGCCCTCTATAACTTTTTTATCAAGCTGGCGGCCAATCATGTGTCTGCGGCGGCCGGGGCGGTGGTACTTCAGCTTGTGGCCGCCGCGCTGGGAGCTGTTTGGCTGGTGAAATTGAAGCTGCAGGGCCAGCCGTTGAACATCACCGGCAAGGGCGTGCTACTGGCGGCCCTGGCCGGGCTGGGGGTTGGACTGGCCGAAATCCTAACTTTTGTAGTGTTTCAGCGTGGCGTCAATTCCTCGGTTGGCACGCCCGTCATTGTTGGCGGTTCGGTGTTGCTGACGGCCGTGTTGGGACTGGCCGTGTTGCGCGAAGGCCTGACCATGCCCCAGGCCGGCGGCCTGATTTTGATTGTGGCGGGCATTGTGTTGTTGGCCCGGGGCCACTAAATCTGCACTCAGTGCCGCCAGGGTTTCGTTTGCAATGGATATTCTTTCGGGACCCGATAAATTTCGACTTCGCGGTTTTGATAGGCGGGGGGAAAGCTGAACTCGGGCTGGAAAAAGCCGCGCTTCTTCGGGAAGGCCACCACGTAAGCGTAGCGGGTAGTGTCCTTCTGGTCGTTATCGATGTGCCAGGTGCGCTGCCGCATTTCGGAATGCGCGTAGAAGCGAAAGAAAAGGTTGTGCGTAGGCTCCGGAATCAGAACGGGGCCAGGGGCTTGCGTGGCCAGCCAGTGCAGGCCGTCGTGGTAGGCCGCGTTGCTGCCCCGGGCTGCCGGATTGACTCGTATAACCGAGTAGGTCTGGTAGGTAATAAACAGCCCGGCGCATACGCTAATGGACCACTGCAAACGCCGGCTTGGCCAGCGCCAGCATATCCAATCCACTACCAGAGCTAGCAGAATTAAGGAGAAGAAAGCTTTGTACAGCAGCACGCGCTCGGGCGGGAATACCCGCTGCACCAGAATAACCGCGTAAGGCAGCCCGGCAAACCACAACGCCGGCACGCCAACGCGCCAAAGCCGTTGCGTGAGCACGAGCGGCAGCTGGCCATGTCGGGCTGCGAAAAACAGCCAGGCAACCGCGCCCAAGGTTGGGACCGTGATAAATGCCCCCAGGGTGCGCTGCCCCGCCATGAAGCCCTCGTTGAACCAGACGTAGGCCGGAAGCCCGGCCCAGAATTTCGCGGGGGGCAGCGACGCGACGTACCCATTTCCCACCAGCTTATTCAAGCCCGATACAAAAATCAGCGGGCTATACAACACTGCTACCCCTGCTAAAATCAGAATGCCAGCCGCCGCAATAGGCACAAGTGGGCTCCAGTCGCGCCGACGCAAAGCCGTTACACCAAGCCAGGAAAACGCGGAAGCCAGCACGTACACAAAAGGCGGCACTGTGTAGCAGCCGACCACCCCGGCCAGCACCAGGACCGTCACGGCCGCCCGCTGCCGGCCCTGGCCCTCAACCAGAATCAACGTGCTAAAAAACACCACGCCCGCCAGGAGAATCATAAGCCAGTAACCCCGGCCCACCCCTGCATGATACAGACTCAGTTGCAAGCAGCTAAACAAACCCGTTGCAATGCCGGCTACCCGAAAGCTAGTGAGCCGTAGTACCCCCAAAAACAGGAAAATGGTAGTTCCCGTGCTAATGAGCAGGACCGGGAGCCGCATGGTCCACCAAAAGCCGGGGCTTAGCTGGTAAAACAACAGGCTAATGGAATTCGAAAAAATGTGGTTGT
The DNA here is from genome assembly GCF_015694725.1 of Hymenobacter jeongseonensis. GTDB lineage: Bacteria > Bacteroidota > Bacteroidia > Cytophagales > Hymenobacteraceae > Hymenobacter > Hymenobacter jeongseonensis. Next base: position 141,824 of record NZ_JADQDQ010000008.1, read on the forward strand.
TGGGAATGGGGTAGTACGCATTGGTTGCCAAAAACCCTTTGCTCACAAACACCTCGTACGAAACGGCGTCGTCGTATTCTGGATTGTAGAGGCTGAAATACAACCGTAGTACCGTAAGCAGTGCAAATGCCCCCCAAATCAGTCGTTTTTGAGGCTTGGTTAGGATGCTGAAGCTAGAGAGCAGTGCCCTAATGCCACTGGCTATTTCCACACATAAAGCCCGGACTTCTGCTCTAAAAACCTGAAAAAAGCACAGCCCGCCCAGCAGTCCGCCCATGCCCAGGGCAGCTAGCGTCATTGCATCGCGAAATGTCGCGTATTCGCTGGGGCTGAATAAGCGAATGGGCTGGCCGTAAAACGGAAAAATGAGGTCGAGCGCCCGGACTTCCTCCCAGGTAGCGGAGTGTAATACCAGCGCCGAATAGGCCATGCACAGCGCCAGTAGCCCAATTCCCAGCAACCAAACAAAGTGAGCAGTTACCCTCATTTATGGGCGGGCAGGGCGCCCAGCTTTTCCAGTTCTTCCCAGACGCGGTGCGTCGGCAGGCCCATAACGGTGAAGTAAGAGCCTTCCAACCGGGCAATACCAACCATGCCCAGCCAATCCTGTGCCCCGTAGGCCCCGGCTTTGTCAAACGGCTTGGCCGTGGCGATGTAGTGGTTGATTTCGGCAGGGGAGAGGCTGCGGAAATGCACCGTGGTCTGGTCGGAAAAAACCACCTCGCGGCCATCACCGCAGCGCAGACACACGGCAGTGAATACGTCGTGGGCCCGGCCTTGCAAGCGCGTGAGCATGGCGGTGGCCTCCGCCACGTCGGCAGGTTTGTTGAGCACGTCGTCGCCGAGGCAGACGATGGTGTCGGCGGTTAGCACTACTTCGTCGGATGCCAGGCCGGCGGTATAAGCGGCGGCTTTGTGAGCGGCCAGGTACTCGGCCACTTCGGCGCGCCGCAAGTGGTCCGGGAAGGACTCATCGACTTCCAACAACCGGATTTCATAAGGCAGCCCCAGGTCAGTGAGCAACTGGCGCCGGCGCGGGGAATTGGAGGCTAAAATTAATTTCACGCAGGTCGGGCTTGGAATTGATTCGTGAATAGGTTGCCTTCTTCCTCATCGGCAATGCTGCTGAAGAGAAAGCCACCTATCGTTTTGGGGTAGAAAAAGGTCGATTTGGGCGGCATCACTGCTCCGGAATGGCATACGGCTTCCACTTCGGCCATGCTTACCTCGTTCACGATGAATGCGGCGCGGGCCTCGCCGCGGTCAACCCGCTGCAGACACTCCGCAAAATTGCGCACGTAGGCGATGCCCGGCCAAGCGCGCTGAGCATCGGGACCAACAATCCCCAGCACTTTTTCCAGAACAAAAAAATGAAGCACGGTCAAATCAAGCTGCTTCACCTCCTCGGTGGTATCCCAATTCAGCAGGGCGTGCGCCTCCGGCCGCAGCCGGATTTTGTAGGCCTGCCCGCCCAGGTACACGCCAAAAGCCCACTGCTTGCCCGCAATGATTTCGGGTAAGTCGTTGGCGTCTTCCTTGGGCAGAATGGTGAAGTAGGGCGCTAACCGAGCCAGTAGCTCAGCGTCGCTCAGGTTGCCCGGTAATTCGAGTAGGAGCCGATGCGTGGCTAGAATGCGCAGGTCATCGGCGGCGGCATTGGTCAGGTACATCAAATGATAATTCCAGGGTTCCCGACCGGTGGCGTTGGGGGTGGCCGCCTGCCGGGCGTGCCGGTAGGCCAGAGAGCCTTCGTAGCGGTGGTGACCGTCGGCCAGAATCACTTGCCGCGAAGCCAGAATGGCCTGAAAGCTGCGAATGGTGGCGGCGTCCTGAATAACAGCCAGCACGTCGCGGGCGCCTTGGTAGTCTTCCTCGGTTTCGAGCGTGGGTGAGCGCATGGCTTCGTCCATGTATTGCTCCAATTCAAACTGCTCATCCCGATACAACCCGTGCGTGGCACTGGTTTGAAATTGCGTACGGGCCAGCAGCTCGGCCCGGTCATTTACCGAAGCGGGCAAGGTATTCTCGTGCCGAAGCACCACGTTCTCGTCCCAGTCGTAGGCGCGAATGTGGCACATGAAGCCCTTGCGGCAGTACTCCCGCGAACTGCCTGGCAGCCGGAAGTATTGGTAGTAGACGTAAAGGCCGGGCAACTCGTCCTGACGCAGTACGCCAGCCGCTTGCCACTCGCGCAGGCGCGCCAGAGCGGCTGCGGCCGGGTCGTCGGACCGAGGCACCGACAAGTGAATGGAATTGAGCGGGTTTCGATACAGCGCTTCCCGCTGCTTGGCCGATACCACATCGAAAAGCGGTGAAACGTACGCATCGATGTTGGCACTCAGCGTCGGATTATAGCGCCAGCCACGGAGGGGTTGAATTTCAGCCAAACTTGTAAGGATGAAGAATGAATCGAGGATGAATGCAGAAGAGCCGTGCCACTACTAGGGGGCTAAGCGACTGCGCTGCCACGCTGTGCCTGCCAGCTCGTACACAATGCGGTCGTGCAATCGGCTGGGCCGGCCCTGCCAAAATTCTACCCGGTGTGGGCGCAGGATGTAGCCGCCCCAGTGGGGTGGGCGGGGGAGTGGGTCCTGGTCGCCAAACTCCTCGGCTAATTGGATTTCCTTGGCTTCCAACTCAGCCCGGCTCGCAATTACCTGGCTTTGGGGGGACGCCCAGGCCCCAATTTGGCTGCTGCGCGGCCGGCTTTGAAAGTATTCGGTAGATAAGGCTTCCGGCGCTTTCTCAACCCGTCCTTCCACGCGTACCTGGCGCTCCAGGCCCGGCCAAAAGAAGTTGAGGGCTGCTAACGGCTGATGGGCCAATTCCTGGCCTTTGCGCGATTCGTAGTTGGTGTAAAACAAAAAGCCGCTGTCATCGGGCAGCCCTTTGAGCAATACGACGCGCGAGGATGGCTGGCCATCTGCACTCACGGTGCTTAAGGTCAAAGCCGTGGGTTCGTCGAGCTGGGCTGCCAGGGCCTCGTCCATCCACACGCGAAATTGCTGCACGGCATCGGGCAGCACGTCGGTTTCGGCCAGGGTACGCTGGGTGTAGGTCTTGCGTAAGTCGGCGAGTTGCGGGTCAATCATGTGACGGGTTGGATGAGTTGGTCATCAAAAAAGCGGCAATTGAGTGCCGGAACACGGAGTAAATATGAGTTCCGTTGGTAAATGCCAAAATTCTGTTTGGGGAAAGACTCAACAAGCAGCGGGGGTATGCGCTTGTTTAGATGGGCAGCGCGTCTTCTGAGGCGCAAGTTACTAACAACTGGCAGGCGGCTCGGCGATGTAATGGGTCCGCCTTTGCCCGATAATTCGTCGTATACCAGCTGTTGCTCTGTCGCAATTCCCTGCTAGCTGAACCTTATGCGCCCCGGTACTCTCCTTATCTCGCAACCCTTCCTCGGCGACCCCAACTTCGAGCGCAGCGTTATTATTCTGTGCCGCGACGAGCCGGAGGAAGGATCTTTTGGCTTGGTACTCAACCGCCTTACCTCGCTCACGCTCGGTGATGTGCTGGAGTTGCCGCCTCTGGTTGCTGTCGCTGCTGCCGCGCTGCCCATTTACGTGGGCGGGCCGGTTGAGCCCGATACCCTGCATTACCTGCACCGCCGGGCCGACTTGCCGGGAGCCTCGGACTTGGGGCAGGAGGTGTACTGGGGCGGTGACTTTGAACTCCTGCTGGGCCTCATCGGTACCGGCGCGGTAGACGCCAGTAGCGTGCGGCTTTTTGCCGGTTATTCGGGTTGGTCAGCGGGTCAATTAGCGGGCGAAATACAGGGGCAGAGTTGGATACGGCACCCGGCAAGCGCTGGGAAAGTGTTTACTTTGGCATCTGATGCCTTTTGGCGGGATATTCTGCGGGAGAAAGGCGGTCGATTTAAAGTGCTGGCCAATTATCCGGTAGACCCTCGCTTGAATTGAACGGGCTCCGGCTCGTAAATTTGTTTTATTCTTACTTTTTTTTGCTCTCTCCTCTGGCCCAATTGGTAGGGCCGGCTTTTACGAAGATTTATGGCTGCTGAAGAAAACCCCACTGCTCCGCTCTCGGGCGATTCCGACCCATCTGCGGAAGACCGGATGACTATCCTGCAACGGCGTCTCGCCGAAATTCAAGGCGCCCCTGCATCGACTGATTCGGCGGAACCCGCCGCACTAGCAGAACCGGGACAAGTTGAATTGCCCGCTCAGGGTACCCCTGAATTGCCCGCTGCCGAGCCCCTTGGAGCGGGGACTGCCGAGCCTTTGGCTGCCGCAGCAGCGGGTGCCATTGCGCCAGAGCCCGGCACGCCGGAGGCCACGGCTGCCATCGAAACCTCGCACCACGTAGCGCATCCCGTTACGGTGGAAGGCCATGAAGTATCGGCTCCGCAAGCCCGGGCGTTGGCTCACTACAGCGATGCTGCGCCGGCTGCTGAGGAAACGGTGACTCCCAATCCCGAAGCATTGCCCGCCGACGAGCACATCGCCACGGCCCACCCGGCGCCCATTGCCGACCCTGAAACCCTGAGTGGTTCCGGTGGGCACGGAGCTACCGTGGAAGACCAAGCACCCGAACTACCCACCGCCCATATTAGCACTGCCGAGGAAATAGAAACGGCCTCGGAAGTTCTAGCAACGCTGCCCACTTCGGAAGAAACCCCTTTGGATGCTACGCCCGCCGTGGAAGGAGAAGACGTTGCCGAGACGCATGACGATGAAACTTACGTTCCTGAAACCGAAATTCCTGATTTCACTTCCCTCGACCTGCCCGCGCAAGCAGCCTATCTGGTAAACCTGTTGCGTCGTCCCGATGCGACCCGCAACCGCAAGCAAATTCAGGACCTGACGCGTCAGTACGAAGCCAATGTGGGCTTGGCCCGGAGCGCTGCGCGCCAAAAGTTTGCCGAAGGCGGCGAGGGCGCGGAAGCCTTTGCTTTTCAGCAGCCCGAAGGCCAGCAGGAATTGAATAAGGCCTTGCAGGAGTTCCGCGAGAACCGGGCCAAGGACGCCAAAGCGGAAGACGCCAGCCGCGGCGACAACCTCATCAAGAAAAAGCAGCTGCTCGACCAGCTGCGGGTGCTGGTTGAGGCCGCAGAAACCAAGGACAGCTCGGCCAAGCTGAAGGCGCTGCAAGCGGAATGGAAAGCCACCGGCGCCGTGCCCCAAACCGATAGCCAGGCCATTTGGGATACGTACCACGGGCTGTTAGATATCTATTACAGCAAACAGGGCCGCTTCCTAGAGATGAAGGACCTGGACCGCCGGCGCAACCTGGAGGCCAAAGAAGGGCTGATAAAGCGGGCAGAAGCCTTGGCACAAGTGCCGGGCATCAACAAGGCGCTCGACGAGCTAACCAAGCTGCACGAAGAGTGGAAGCACATCGGGCCCGTACCCAATGACCAGCGCGAACCGTTGTGGCAGCGCTTTATTGCCGCGTCTGATGTGCTGCACCAGCGCCGCAAAGAGTTCGTGGACCAGCGTTCCACGCAGGAAAAGGCCAACTTGCTGGTGAAGCAAGCTTTGCTGGAGCGGGTGTTGCCTTTTGCCGCGTTCGATTCGGACCGCGTTAACCTGTGGCGCTCCAAAACGGATGAGCTCCAGGAAATTAAAGCGGAGTGGGAAGCGGCCGGCCTCGTGCCCCGCGCCCAGGCCGATGCGCTGAACAAGCAATACTGGGCGGCCTATAAAGCTTTCTTTAACCGGAAAAACGACTTCTTTAAGTCCCTCGATAACGAGAAGTCGGCCAATGTTAGGGCCAAAGTTGCACTCATCGAGCAGGCCGAAGAAGCCGCTAACAACCCCGATGGTGACGCAGCTCGCCAGGTTGTTATTCGGGTGCAGAAGGAGTGGAAGGACGTGGGCCGCGTGCCCGATAAGCTGGCCGACAAGCTTTGGCACCGTTTCCGGGCGGCTTGCGATGCCGTATTTGAGCGTCCTAAGCACGAGGCCCGTCAGCGTGATGAGAAAGTGCAGCAGTCTTCGGTGGAGCAAACCGCGCACCTCGACAAAATTGCGGAGCAGGTAAACGCGCTTTCCGCTGATAACCCCGGTTCGCTGGAAGGCTTCCGGGAATTGCTGGCCGGTTGGGTGACCGAATTTGACCCTACCGACGAAGAACCCGGCCGTGGCACTGCGGACCGCAGCGAAGAGCAGCTGTTAGCCCACTTGGGCAAATACCTTGACCACGTGCCCGGTTTGAGCTATGCTGACCGTGCCGATTTATTGTTTCAAGTGGAGGTTGGGCGTTTGAAAGCCCGTCCGCAGGCCCAGCAGCAGCTCACGCGCAAGGAGATGGCGTTGCGCAAGGAAATTAATGAGTTGGAGAATGACCACTCGACTTTGCAGACTAACCTTGCCTTTTTTGCTCGTTCGAAAAATGCGGCTCAGCTCCGTCAGGAATACGAAGGGCGCATTGCCGAAGGTCAAAAGCGCATTGAAGCCTTGAAAAAGCAGTTGAAAATGATTCGGAGCTAACATTGCTTCAGAATCAAGCGCTTATCCATTGTAAAAAGGCCCGGCACTGATATTGTCGGGCTTTTTTGTGATTTTAATAGCAATTGGAGCTGGCAAAAACGGTTTGCCTGCGTACTTTTGTGCCACCTCAACGCCTCCTTAGCTCAGCTGGTAGAGCAACTGACTTGTAATCAGTAGGTCGCTGGTTCGATCCCGGCAGGAGGCTCAATGTGTGAAACAGACCCCAAAAGTCGCAGTTCCGGTTACGGTGGCGATTTCTGGGGTCTGTTTTGTTTATCCCCGTTTCTATGAGCAAACTTCGGTTGGATGCCTTGCCGCCCGTTCCTTCGGTGTTGTTAGCCTCTCTGAGTGTGCAGGCTGGAGCAGCCATGGCCAAGGGGTTATTCCCGGCCGTGGGGCCATCGGGAGCTGCCGGCCTGCGGATTGGACTCTCGGCCTTGATGTTGCTGGCGGTATTCCGGCCGTCGCTCGGGAAGCTGACCAGTACCCAATGGCGGGCCATCATTCCGTATGGAGTTGTGCTGGGGGCCATGAATTTGTTCTTTTACCTGGCATTGGCGCGAATTCCGCTAGGCTTATGTGTCACGCTGGAGTTTATGGGGCCTTTATTGCTCGCGGTCAGCAGCTCGCGCCGGGTATTGGATTTTGTGTGGGTGTTGCTGGCCGCCGCGGGCATTGCCTTGATAGCGCCGTGGAATGGCAACGGGTTGGATTTGCTGGGCGCTTTGTTTGCATTGGTCGCGGGCACCTGCTGGGCCGCGTATATTGTGCTGGGTGGCCGGGTTTCGCAGGTGCTGCCCGGAACTGCAGCCGTCGCAACGGGAATGATATTTGCTGCCCTCACCGTATTGCCGGTCACCTTTGCCGGAGGAGGGCTGTTCAACCTAACCCCGACATTGCTGGCATCGGGTTTGGCTCTGGCTTTGCTGTCGAGCGCCATTCCATTCACCTTGGAAATGAACGCGCTTCGGAAGCTCCCCGGTCGCACGTTCAGTGTGCTCATGAGCCTGGGGCCGGCCATGGCGGCATTGTGTGGACTGGTTTTCCTGCACGAGCACCTCTCTTTTACCCAGTGGCTGGCGGTTGCTTTGGTAGTTATTGCCAGTGGAGGCGCAACGCTGACCGCAAAGAAGCCAATTCCTGCTGTTGAGTAATTAGTATTCACTGATGCGTTGGCGGGATATAGTTTTGGCAGTTAGCATTCGCACCGTCTGCCAGCGCAACGATGACGGCTTTGTGAGCTGTCACTTTAATCTTATTACAACAATTTCTTACTATGGATTTAATACCAGCCACTGCTCTCTTTATCGAGCAAAAGTTTGCCGATGAAGGTAGTGGGCACGATTGGGCACACATCCGTCGCGTGTGGCTTATGGCCCGCCGCCTTGCCATCGCTTCCCCCGATGCCAACCCGCTGGTGACAGAGTTGGCAGCCCTGCTGCATGACATTGCGGATTGGAAGTTTCACGACGGCGACTACGAAGCCGGCCCCCGTGCCGCTCGCGAATGGCTACGTACCCAAGCGGCGCCTGAAGATGTGATTGCCCGGGTCGAAACCGTTATTCGGGAGGTGTCCTTCAAAGGAGTGGGAGTGGCTACGCCAGTTTCCTCCATTGAGGCGGCTTTGGTGCAGGATGCCGACCGGTTGGATGCCATAGGCGCCATCGGCATAGCCAGGGCCTTTGCCTATGGCGGCCACAAGGGCCGCGCACTGCACGACCCGGCGGTGGCACCAGTTCTTCACGATTCATTTGCCAGCTACCAAAAGAATACGGCACCTACCCTCAACCACTTTTACGAGAAGCTCCTGCACCTCAAAGACCGGCTCAATACAGATGCTGCGCGGGCAGTAGCCCTTAAACGGCACCGGTATATGGAAGAATTCGTCGCTCAGTTCCTGGCCGAATGGGATGGAGAGGATTAGAGCTGGCAAAGTAGAATCTAACGGCGGTGAGGCTTTTGTTACCTTTGCGCCATGAAAATGCTCCTCCGTTTGGCTCCTGTCTTGTTGCTATTCATTGCATCAAGCTGTCGTACGTGCCCCATCGAAACCTGCCACGTGCGTAAAGTGCATTTGCACAGTGGCAATAAATACCGAGGCCAGCCCTGGTTCAAAAAGCAGAATCCTGCTATCGGCGAAAAAATAAAAACTCATAACCCTAAGTCTGGTACGCACGGCAACGACAAGAGCAAGCCCTTAGATTAGATTTAATGAGCGGCTGCGGGTTTCGGTGGCGGCAATAGGCACAACGAGTAGCTAAAGCCAGTTGGCCTTTATTGCATAAATTCTAATAGCAAATGGCGTTAGCCTAAAAGCGCTATAAATGGCCGCTGCGCTTGCCGTTGCGGCCTTTTTGTTGTATCTTCGCACGCATATAAAGAACCATTCACCCTGCGGCTAAAAGGGCCCTAATTTGGCCTTTTAAAGCTGCCAATCAACCCCCCAATGGCGGAAGGCGAAAAAATCATTCCGATAAACATCGAAGACGAGATGCGGGGCGCGTACATCGATTACTCGATGTCGGTCATCATCTCCCGGGCCTTGCCCGATGTTCGCGACGGCCTGAAGCCCGTGCACCGGCGCGTGCTCTACGGCATGAGCGAGCTGGGCGTGGGCTACAATAAATCCTATAAAAAATCGGCCCGTATCGTGGGCGAGGTATTGGGTAAATACCACCCGCACGGCGACAGCTCAGTGTATGATACCATGGTTCGCATGGCTCAGGACTGGAGCTTGCGCTACCCGTTGGTAGACGGCCAGGGCAACTTTGGCTCCGTTGACGGCGACTCGCCGGCTGCAATGCGTTACACCGAGGCCCGCCTCAAGCGCATTGCCGACGAGATGCTCAACGACCTTGACAAAGACACCGTTGACTTCCAATCCAACTTCGATGACTCGCTGGAAGAGCCCAGCGTGATGCCGGCCAAATTCCCGAACCTGCTGGTAAACGGCACGTCGGGCATCGCCGTGGGCATGGCCACCAACATGGCGCCTCACAACCTGACAGAAGTGGTGAACGGCATCATTGCCTACCTCGACAATCCGGATATTACGGTTGACGAGCTGATGCAGTACGTGACCGCGCCCGACTTCCCGACGGGTGGCATCATCTACGGCTACGAAGGGGTGAAGCAAGCCTTCCATACCGGGCGGGGCCGCGTTGTGATGCGGGCCAAAGCCACCTTCGAAACCTCGAAAACGGGCAAGGAGCAAATCGTCGTTACCGAAATTCCCTACATGGTGAACAAGGCGTCGATGATTGAAAAGACGGCCGCGCTCATCAACGATAAGAAGATTGAGGGCATCTCCGACATGCGCGATGAGTCGGACCGCGACGGCATGCGCATTGTTTATGACCTCAAGCGTGACGCCATGCCCAGTGTCGTGCTCAATAACCTTTACAAGTACACGCAGCTGCAAAGCTCCTTCGGCGTCAACAACGTGTGCTTGGTAAAAGGGCGTCCGATGACGCTGAACCTGCAGCAGCTCATCCATTACTTTGTTGAGCACCGCGCCGAGGTTATCATCCGCCGGACCAAATACGAGCTGGCCGAGGCCCAAAAGCGTGCCCATATCCTGGAGGGCTTGCTTATTGCGCTTGACCACTTGGATGAGGTGATTGCCCTCATCCGCGGCTCGCGCGACCCTGAAGTTGCCCGTGGTCAACTCATCTCGCGGTTTGCGCTAAGTGAAGTACAGGCCCGCGCCATACTCGATATGCGTCTGCAACGCCTTACGGGCTTGGAGCGCGATAAAATTGTGGCGGAGTACGATGAGTTGATGCGTTTGATTGACCACCTGAATGCCGTTTTGGCTTCGGATGTGTTGCAGCGTGGCATCATCAAAACAGAGTTGGAGGATATCCGGGAGCGGTATGGCGATGGCCGCCGCACGGAAATCAACTACATCGGCGGTGATTTTTCGACCGAAGACATGATTGCCGACGAGGCCATGGTTATTACCATTTCTCGCGAAGGCTACATCAAACGTACTAATTTGGACGAATACCGTGCCCAAGGACGAGGCGGTGCAGGTTCGCGGGGTGCTATTTCCAAAAAGGATGACTTTACGGAGCACCTCTTTGTGGCCACCACGCACGAATACTTGTTGTTCTTCACCGAGTTGGGCCGGGTTTTCTGGCTGAAAGTGTATGAAGTACCGGAAGGAGGGAAGGCCACGAAGGGCTTGCCCATTCAGAACCTTATCGAAATTCCGCGCGAAGACAAGGTCCGTTCCGTGCTAAATGTGCGCGGCCTGAAAGACCCCGATTACCTCGAAAATACCTTCCTGATGTTCTGCACCGAGCAGGGAACAGTGAAGAAAACGCCGCTTGAAGCGTATTCGCGTCCTCGCACGGCGGGCATTAATGCCATTACCATCAACGAGGGCGACCGAATTCTGGACGTGCAGCTGCTTGCTCCCAACTCGGAAGTTGTGTTGGCTTCGCGTTTCGGACGGGCCGTTCGCTTCAACGAAAGTCAGGTGCGTTCAATGGGCCGCGCCGCTGCTGGTGTGCGCGGTATCAACCTCAATGACCAGGATGGTAACCGTGTGGTGGGAATGGTCTGTCTGGCCGACCCCACGCAGGAACTGCTGGTTGTGAGCGAGAATGGTTATGGTAAGCGCAGTTCGCTTGATGAGTTCCGCATCACCAAGCGGGGTGGTAAGGGCGTGCGTGCCATGAAGCTGACCGACAAAACCGGTAATCTGGTCGCCATCAAGGATGTGAATGACACCGATGACTTGATGATTATCAACAAGTCAGGCATCACCATTCGACTGCGCATGAGTGACTTGCGCACCATTGGTCGCGCTACGCAAGGCGTGCGTCTGATTAAGATTGGCAGCAACGATGAAATATCTTCGGTGGCAAAAGTGGCGGCCGAGGAGAAAGAAGAAGTTGAAATTGACGCGTTGCTAGTGGTGGCGTCCACGGCTGAAGGAACTCTGGAGATTACAGAAATTGCCGATGGTACCAGCGCAATTGAGCTCAATAGCCTAGTTGATGAAGAAGATGAAGCAGATGCTGAAGACTTGGCATAATTGCTGAATAGGAGCGGGGCGGGCCTTTTGGTTCGCCCCGTTTATTTTTGGCGAACCGAAGACCCATTCCCATCGTTTTGGGGTATAATCTCGCGATTTCTCTCACTTTCATTCCATCCTTTCCCACTTGGCTTTCAAGTATTCAACTGAATATCTTACGAGGCTAAGACTCATTTCTCAATTTATGAAGAAGACCTTTTTGACGCTAAGCGCCGCCACTGTGTTAGCTGCTGGCTTTCCCATGCTGGTATCGGCACAAAACTCGGCCGTCACCAATGCCATTCTGAACCAGCGCACTGGGCTGCTTGATAAGGCTCGCGCTGATATCGACAAAGCTATTGTCAATGAAAAGACAAGCGGCAAAGCCAAGACTTGGTATACCCGTGGTGAAATTTATCAGGGAATGATAGGTAATCCTATCTATGGTAAGCAACTGCAGCCTGGTGAAGGATTGCAGAAGGCATATGAATCTTACGCAAAGACAATTGAACTGGACACCAAAACCGGTGAGTTTGGTAAGCAAGCCGATGCGAAGCTGGAGGGCTTGTACGGCGTAGCATTTAATGACGCGGTTAATAGCTACAACGCCAAGGAGTACGACAAGGCCATTGCTAGCTATAAGATGGCTTCTCAGATTAAGCCACAGGACACAACGGCGGTTCTGTATTCGGCTTATGCCTCTGAGGCTAAGCAGGATTTTGCCGGTGCCAAAGCCAGCTACAGCCAGTTGCTGGGCATGAACTACAAGTCTGCTAGTTTATACACGCGGCTGTTGCAAATTGCCAAGCAGCAAGGCGACAAAGAAGAAGCTGCCAATGTGCTTCAACAAGCGTTGGCTGCTTATCCCAACAATAAGGCCTTCATGCTAGAGGATTTGAACGTTGCCTTGGCCAGTGGCCGTGGCGATGATGCCCTGGGAAAAATTAACAAAGCCATTGCGGCTGACCCAGCCAATTCAAATTTGTACGCGGTGCGTGGTTCGATGTATGACCAGCAAAAAAAGACTGATTTGGCCTTGGCCGATTACCGCAAGGCAGTCGAACTGGACCCGAATAACTTCGATGCTCAGTTTAACTTGGGTGTATACAATTACAATCGTGCAGCCGATTCTTACACGAAGGCCAGCAAAATGGATTTGAAAACGTATCAAGCCTCGGGTAAGAAATTTGAGGCCGATGGCAAGAAGTATTTCGAAGCTTCAGTTCCTTACTTTGAAAAGGCATTGCAGTTGCAGCCTGAAGACCGTAACACACTTGTTTCATTGCAGAAGGTTTATTTCCGTTTAGGGCGTACTGCAGACTCGGAGCGTTTGAATGCGAAGCTGAAAACTCTTAGCAAGTAGTCTTTTAAGAAAAGCAGGAGAGAGCCCAGCCACAATGTGGCTGGGCTTTTGTTGTATAAAAGCGGATGCAATTCAGATTCAATTTAACATAATATAAATTATAAGACAGATATCTAGTTAAATTTCGTCCCAGTATTGATTGAATAGAAAATGAATTTGTTTGGTGCGGCATAATAATATTATGAATGGTTTTGGAGCAATGTTCTTCTAGGCTACTTTATGTTTATGGCCATTCTTGTATTGCTTGGGGTGCAGCTAATGCGCTAGTTTTTTACTTTATATGATGTTGATTTTCGAATGCTTTGCTTACACTTGCATAACCACCTCCATCCTAATTACTTTATTGATAAATAATTGGCGATGATATAATCATCTGAATCATCTTAAGTTAGCACAATGCAGTGCCAATGAATATTTGGAAACCATGGCTGTGTGCACATGTTGTATTCAACTGGTTGTGATGAAAGTAAGATATTAAAAAGCACAAAAAAAATATAACTTTACATACCTTTTAATACTTAATAATGCCTGTTCGTACATTTATTAAGTACAAAATATAAATGTGTGATTATCTTTAGGCACATGCAGAAGCTTAAGTATCTAAAGTTTTAGCAGATGTGCAATAGATTCAAGTACCAGATAAGCTATGCCACAAGCACCACGGATTACCAAGCAATGATACAAAATAGAAGTATTAAAAAGTACAAAATGTTTCCATTGGGTATACTTTTTTGTACCAATAAATTTACTTGGCCTTAATGCTAACCATTTGAATTCAATTAAGTATTATTGAGATAAGTATAAAACCCGACAGACTACTGATGCCAAAACTCATTGACTACCCCCGCACAACCTATTCTGGAGCTTGGGAAATAGCAGAAATAACAGACGACACTGGAGGAAAATGCGCAATTGAAACTGCTGCCCGAAAACTTAATCGCAAGGTAAGCGGGTCTTTTAAAGCCATCATTGGCTCAGCGGTCAAGTTTGGATTATTGACCAGTAAACGCGACCTACTCACTACAACCACGCTTTTTAAGCGAATTAAGCACGCTTACGATAAGCAGGAAGAACTGGCCTTTCACCGAGAAGCATTTCTTACGCCCCCCCTATTTACCCAACTGTGCCGAAAATTTCGCTCCAGAGAATTACCAGTTCAAATGCTGGATGTTATGCTCATTCGCGAATTCGGCGTTGAGGAAATAAACGCCCAGGGAGTTGCCAAGGCATTCGTGGAAGGATGCCGTATGGTGGGGTTACTGGACGAACACAACATTGTGGCAGATATTGATGCTTTAACCAATAAGCCATCGCCCCGTCGGGAATTAGCAAGTCCTCCTCCTATTATTAATACTTTCCGCGGAAACGCTGACAATTTGAACTCAGACGATAAAACGTCTCCCAGTGTGAGGTCAAACACGAATGGAGACTTCCTTTCTGAGAAGCAATCAATCACAGTTAATCCAACTGATTCCTCAAATTATAATCGCACCAATACAAATCAACCAGACACTAGCATCAAAGGAGTTGATGCAATTGCAAGTCTGTTTGGACTTTTGGATACACCTGTTTCACAACCGACGCCACACGAAAGAGAAGTATCCCATCAAAGCGAAACTGCGATGCACAACACCCCTGATCCAGTCGTCGCCCCTATTCCTGTACTACCGGAGATTTCCCACCAGGCAGTATCCAATCAATCCATACAAATACATTCAGAGGTTGTGTACCAGATACAAGTAAGTGGCCCGGGCGTCAATACTATCCTTTCAATAAGCGAGGAAGAAGATATAGCAATTGCCATGGCACTTCTTCAGAAAATTAGCCGACAGCTAAAAGCAAAAAGCTAGATGCTCCCTGCCTTCCGCTAATCCAAAAGGGAAGAGTCAACCATTCTGATATGTAGAACGATTGACTCTTCCCTTTTGGATTAGCGGAAGTTAAAACCTTTTTTTAATCATTATTCAAATGGCGAGTATTTGGAAGCCGGTGACGCTCTTGAAGCACTGCTATGACTTCTGCCATTGGCACCCCTGCTGCCACCAACAACACCAGCAAATGATAGAGTAAGTCTGCAACTTCACCCGGTAAGGTTTCACGGCTGCCACTCACGGCATCAATAACGGTTTCAACAGCTTCCTCTCCTACTTTTTGGGCAATTTTGGGCATTCCCTTCTTAAATAGGGAAACGGTATAAGAAGTAGGTGCCTGTTCAGGATAATCGTGACGTTGTACAATCAAACGTTCCAGGCTAGACAGAAACCCAATCGGCGCTATAGGCGCCTGGAGTTGGTCAGGTTGCTCGAAGCAGCTAACGGACCCACGATGGCACGTAGGACCAGCGGGTATAGCGCGAATGAGCACCGTGTCCGCATCGCAGTCTACATGCAAGCTCACAACCTTTAAGTAATTACCACTCGATTCTCCTTTGACCCACAAACGGTTTTTGGACCGCGAAAAGAAGGTAACTCGTTCGTCTTCTTGGGTACGGCGCCATGCTTCCGCATTCATATACCCAAGCATGAGAACCTGACCCGAATCAGCATCTTGGATGATGGCCGGCAACAGGCCGCTCACGGTGTCAAAACGTAAGTCGGTAGCAGGAATAATAGGGTAAATGGCCATTGCGAAGAGTATAGAAACCTTTGACGTGCGTTAGCCTGTGCAGCTTCCCCACATTTTTTGAAAAAGAATAGGCTAAAGGCGAACGGGAATGCCTTCGGCGTGCAGAAATTGTTTCAGGGCTGGCAGAGCAGTTTCGTTGAAATGAAAAACACTGGCGGCTAGCGCAGCATCAGCTCCTCCGGCTTGAAAAACGTCGGCAAAGTCTGATGGCTTGCCCGCGCCCCCTGAGGCAATAACAGGCACTGAAACCGCGTTGCTAACAGCGCGGGTGAGGTCCAGCGCGAAGCCGGCTTTTGTGCCATCGTGGCTCATGGAAGTTAAGAGCAATTCCCCTGCTCCTAATTGAGCGGCTTCCTGGCACCACGCTACGGCTTCGCGGCCGGTGGCAACCGTGCCGGCCCGAGTCATCACCTGCCATTCGCCCTCTACCAACCGGGCGTCAACGGCCACAACCACACATTGGGAGCCAAAACGCCCAGCTAGTTCCGCTATGAAGGCTGGACGGGCAAGTGCAGCGGAATTAATCGATACCTTATCAGCACCGCTCAGCAGCAGGGCTTCAACGTCGGCCACGGTGCTAATCCCACCTCCCACAGTGAAGGGAATGTCCAAAACACGGGCCACATCCCGAACCAGTTCCGTGAGAGGTTTTCGGCGCTGGTTGGTTGCGGTTATGTCGAGAAACACCAACTCATCGGCGCCTTCGCAGGCATACCGGGCCGCCAGCGCCACGGGGTCGCCGGCATCGCGGAGGCCTTCAAATTGAATGCCTTTTACCGTACGGCCGTCGCGGACATCAAGGCAGGGGATTAGTCGTTTCTTAACCACGGGAATTCAAAGAGTAATGTAAATGCAGCAAATCACTCAGCAGCTTTGAGGCGTAGAAGCGGGAAAATCTATTCTATAAAAAGGGCTGAAGTTCCGCTAGGGTCAGAGTACCTTCATAGAGCGCTTTACCAATGATGGCTCCGTGCATTCCGGCTTCTGTTAATGCTTCCACGTCAGCAAGGGTGGTGACTCCGCCGCTGGCAATAAACCGCGCCGCCGGAAACTGAGCTATTAAGCTCTTATAAATAGCCAATGAGGGGCCTTGCAACAACCCGTCTTTGCTTACATCCGTGCAAATGAACGTGGTTGCTCCGGCTTCGAGGTAAGTAGCAATGAAATCAACGAGGCGCAGCTGACTCTGGTCAACCCAAGCGTTAATCATGATGTGCTCTCCCTTGAAGTCGGCTCCGAGAAAGATGGTGTCGGCACCAAATTGTGATAACCAGGCCTCAACCGTGGCAGGCTCGCGTACGGCCAAGCTACCGGCCGTCACGTGAGCAGCGCCTGCATTGAACACTTGGTTCAGCGCAGCTAAGGTTTGAATGCCGCCCCCGGCATCAATATCCAACGCAGTTTTAGCGGCAATGGCTTCCAGTATTGGAAGATTGACGGGATGCCCGGCGCGGGCACCGTCCAGGTCCACCAAATGGAGACGTTTTACGCCCGCGTCGACAAAACGCTGCGCGACCGCCACCGGGTCCGAATCGTAGGTAGTCTGGCGGGAAAAGTCGCCTGCGCTGAGCCGGACGCACTGGCCGTTGACGAGGTCGATGGCGGGAATGATTTCCACAGAAGTTGAAAAAAATGCTAATAACTGAAAAACTATAGGTTGAGAAAATTGGCTAGAATGCGGGTGCCGACCGCGCCACTTTTTTCAGTGTGAAACTGCACGCCATGAAAATTGCCATGTTGAACCGCTGCGCTAAACGGTGCCGGATGAGTAGACTCCGCGGTTGTGTAGCCGCCAACGGGGGCATAATAACTATGAACGAAGTAGACGTGGTCGGCATCGCTCAGGCCCGCGAATAATGGCCCTTGCAAAGCCTGCAAGTTGTTCCACCCCATATGCGGAACCTTGTGCGCCACATCCGGCGCAAACCGCCGTACCGTAAAAGGCAGCAGCCCCAGCAGTGGCGTATCGTTTTCCTCGCTGTGCTGCCCAAGCAGCTGCATCCCCAGGCAAATGCCTAAAAAAGGTTGTGTAAGCGTAGGAAGCACTTGGTCTAATCCCGCCGCACGTAATGCTTGCATGGCCGAGGATGCTTCGCCTTCGCCAGGAAACAACACCTTATCAGCTTTGCGCAAAATTTCCGGATCAGCAGTAAGAGTTGCTTGGGCGCCCAAGCGCTCCAAAGCAAAAAGTACTGACTGAACATTGCCACCTTTATAGTCAACAACTGCTATTTCCATTGTAATTTGATATTATCCAAATGGGCAACGCCCTGAACTGGACTTGGCTACCTAATACCCATTTGTAAAGACCAGTAATTTCTACAATATCCCCTTGGTGCTGGGGATAGCAGCCGACTCATCCCGTTGCAACGCCATCTTAATGGCCTTAGCCACTGCTTTAAAAATTGCTTCTATTTTGTGGTGCTCATTATCACCGGCACAAGCAATGTTCAAGGTTGCGCGGGCATTGTCAGTGAACGACTTAAAGAAGTGAAAGAACAACTCAGTAGGTAAATCCCCTACCCGCTCGCGGCGGAATTCAGCATTCCAGACCAACCAAGGACGGCCCGAGAAGTCGATAGCCGCTTGCGCCAGGGCCTCGTCCATGGGCAATAGAAACCCATAGCGAGCCAATCCACGCTTGTCCCCAAGGGCTTGTGAAAAGGCTGTTCCCAGCGCCAGCGCTGTGTCTTCGACGGTATGATGCTCATCAATGTGCAAATCCCCTTTTACACTTATGTGCAAATCAATTCCGCTGTGACGCCCCAATTGCTCCAGCATGTGGTCGAAAAACCCCAACCCGGTATGAATGTCGGTTTTACCTGTGCCGTCCAGATTGAGTGTGACTGAAATCTGAGTTTCGTTGGTGTTGCGTTCAATTACCGCAATACGGGCCGGGTATCGCAGGTGGCGGTAGATGGCTTCCCAGCTGGTGGTGGTTAGGGCGGCGCGCGAGTCGGGCTCCTCTCCTATTAGGATTGCCTGGCTGCCAAGATTTACGGCCAGTTCTACATCCGTCAATCGGTCGCCGATGACAAAGGAGTTCGCCAGGTCGTACTCATTGGCGGGGTCGAGGTAGCTGCCCAACAAACCCGTGCCCGGTTTACGGGTTGCCAGTCCTTCGTGCGGAAAGCTCCGGTCAATGTGTTCGGCGACAAAATGGATGCCCTCTCCCGCCAAAATTTCCTGCATCAGGCGATGCGGTGGCCAAAACGTGTCTTCAGGGAAGCTGGCCGTTCCCAAGCCATCCTGATTGGTTACCAGCACCAACTCGTACTCAGGTAAGTCGCGGGCAATCCGGGCCAGGGCGCTGATGCAACCCGGCAAAAAAGCAAATTTCTCCAGGCTGTCGACCTGCTGGCTGGGCTGGGGCTCCACGAGGATGGTGCCATCGCGGTCAATAAACAGGGCCTTTTTCAATTCTATGGGCAATTTACAATGAGTAAACAAGGGACAATGCAGGGCGCAAGTGGAATGCTCCCCCGAAAAAATCAGTGAGCGGAAGTCACTGCGTTGGGACTCTGCGTAACGATTTCGGTTAGGGCTCGCAGCAATACAGCATTTTCAGCGGCCGTTCCCACGGTCAGGCGAAGGCAGCCGGCACAGCCGGGTTGGGTTGTGCGGTTGCGGACCACGATGCCCCGAGCCCGCAATTGGTCGTACACCGCAGTGGCATCGACGTTGAAGCGCACCAACAAAAAGTTGGCATCCGATGGAAATACGTGGTCGACGATGGCCAAACGAGGCAGTTCTGAGGCCAATACTTCCCGGCCGGCCAACAATTCAGCTTGCATTTCGGGTAGTTGCGGGGCAGCGGCCAATGCCGCCAACGCGTGCTGCTGTGTCGCAGTCGAAATATTATAGGGCGGCTTTATTTTGTTGAGGTAGCCGATGAGTTCGGGCGCTGCATAGGCCACACCCAGGCGCAAGCCGGCCAGCCCCCAGGCCTTGGAAAAAGTTTGCAGCACTACCAAGCGCGGAAATTCTGGTAATCGGGTGGTCCAGCTGGGCGCCGGAGAGAAATCGGCATAGGCCTCATCAACCACCACGATTCCGCGGAAGGTGCGCAATATGGTCTCGACGGTTTCTTGAGCGAAGAGGTTCCCGGTTGGGTTATTGGGTGAGCACAGGAAAACCAGTTTGGCTGTTGATGCTGCCAGTGTTTCCGCCGCATCAGCGGGAAGGTGGAAATCCGGCGTTAACGGGAGGCGCTGAACTCGCACGTCGTTCAGGTTGGCCGCCACTTCATACATGCCATACGTTGGCGGACAGATAACAATGCTGTCCTGGCCGGGCGTGCAGGTGAGACGCACGAGCAAATCAATGGCTTCGTCCGACCCATTACCAAGAAAAATATTGCCGGGTGCCACGCCTTTTAGCTTAGCCAACTCCAATTTGATGGCGCGCTGGTGCGGGTCGGGATAGCGGCTGAAGTCGTCTGGGCCTACAGAGCCCAGGCTGTTTTCATTCGCATCGAGCATCACCGGCGCCATTCCCTCAAACTCGTCGCGAGCAGACGAATACGTCTGCATACGCTCAACGCTAGGCCGAATCAGTCCAGCATAAGGCATCGGGCTCTGTTCCGTTTGAGCTGCTGCCGAGGCCGCCGCCATAAGCCTAACCGTAACAGCGCGGGCGTGCGCAGCCAGTCCTTCGGCCTCGGCCATGGTCTCGACAACCGGGCCTAAGGCGTGCAAACCCGTGGCGGAAAGCCGCTGAAAGGTAATTTTTTTGATAAACGAATCTAGCGAGACCCCACTGTATTGCCGGGCATACCCACTGGTGGGCAGGGTGTGATTGGTGCCGGAAGCATAATCACCAACCGCCTCGGGTGTGAAGTGACCCAGAAAGACCGAGCCTGCGTTGGTTACCTGCGCGGCCAGCGCATCGGCCATGTCGGTGGCCAGAATCAGGTGCTCCGGTGCGTATTGGTTGGAAAACGCCAGCATAGCGGCCGCATCGGCCAGCAGCACGGCCCGGCTATTGGCCAGCGCTTGCGCCGCTACTTCACGCCGAGGCAGCGTAGCGAGCTGCATGGTTAGTTCGGCTTGCACCTGGTCAATGATTGATTGCGAATCGCTGAGCAGCACGACTTGAGAGTCCGGGCCGTGCTCTGCTTGAGACAACAAATCGGCGGCGACAAACGCTGGGTTGGCTGTGGCATCGGCAATTACCAGCACTTCAGACGGCCCAGCCGGCATATCGATGGCCACCCCAAATTCCGCAGCGGCCAATTGCTTGGCGGCGGTTACGTACCGGTTGCCGGGGCCAAAAATCTTGTCCACTGCCGGCACCGATTCGGTACCGACGGCCAGCGCGGCCACTGCTTGCGCACCGCCCACTTTCACCACTTGTTGAATACCCAGCAGCTGGGCCACAAACAAAATCACCGGACTCACCGAGCCATCGGGTTGTGGAGGAGTACAAACCACTACTTCCAGACAACCGGCCAATCGCGCCGGTACGCCCAACATCAGCAGCGTACTAAACAACGGCGCCGAACCACCGGGCACATACAGCCCCACCCGTTGCACGGGCACAGCCCGCCGCGAACACACCACGCCCGGCATGATTTCAACCCGAAGCTCTGGCTCGCGCTGTGCGGCGTGAAAGGCTTCGATGTTGGCTTTTGCCAGGCGAATGGCCGCTTGCAGTTGAGCAGGCACCTGAGCTGCTGCGGCCGCAAACTCAGTGTCGGAAACGACCAACGTGGTTAGTGCCGCGCGGTCGAGTTCGGCCGTTAAGGCCAGCAGGGCGCGGTCGCCCCCTTGACGCACTTGCGCAAAAATGTCGCGGACACGGGCCGCAACCTGGGGGGCTTCGGCCGTGGCGGCGCGCTCTTGCAACGCGGGCCAAGTGCTGGGCGCAGGATAATTGTAAGCTTGCATGGCCAACGACTAGGCAATCATCTTTTCGATAGGCAATACCAGTATGCCCTCGGCACCAACGGCTTTGAGCTGGCTGGTGATGTGCCAGAATTCATCTTCCTGCACCACCGACTGCACCGAAACCCACCCGGCTTCGGCCAAGGGCGTGACGGTGGGCGACTTAATGCCGGGCAGCAAGCGGCGCACTTCCTCAAGTGCTGTGATGGGGGCATTAAGCAGGATGTATTTGCTGCGCTTGGCCCGGCGAACGGCCTGCATGCGAAACCGCAGCTGGTCGAGCAACTCCGTTTGTTCGGCTGAGAGGTTGGGTTGGGCGATGAGCACGGCTTCGGACCGGAACACGGTTTCAACTTCGCGCAAGCCATTGCCCAGCAGCGTCGAACCGCTGCTGACAATGTCGCAAATTGCTTCGGCCAGGCCGATGCTGGGCGCAATTTCAACCGAACCGCTGATGGTGTGCAAGTGGGACTGAACGCCATTTTCGGCCAGGTAACGACCGAGAATATTGGGGTAGGATGTTGCGATGTTCTTGCCTTGCAGGGCGGCAATCGATGCATAAGCATCGGCGCGGGGTACGGCTAGGCTGAGGCGGCACTTGCTGAAGCCAAGCGCTTCAACTTCCAATCCCGGAAAACCGGCTTCCACCAGCACGTTTTGGCCCACTATGCCCAAATCGGCCACACCATCCTGTACATAACCCGGGATATCATCGTCGCGCAGGAAAAGAATTTCGAGGGGGAAATTGGTGGCTTCGGTTTTCAGCTTGTAGGAGCTGCTGATGAAGTTGATGCCGCATTCGCGAATGAGGGTGAGGGAATCCTCGCTCAGGCGCCCGGACTTTTGGATGGCTAATCGTAGCATGAAGGGTAAAAGAGGCGGGCGGTGCCGCACGTTGGGCATACCTGAATTCCACGCGAGGCCAGATGGCTGACTGCGGAATTACCCAGAAAATGAGTGAATAAGCCCGGCGTAAACTCACCCCGAGCGCGGCGGTGGAGACTCGGGCGGTCGGTGCTAGCTTAGCACCCGGCGCACAACCCGGCCTCCCACAGATGGTGGTGGCGATGGTGGGCACCCACAGCTACAGCCTTGCCTGCAGCCACGCGGAGGACCTGCGCGGCCGTTGCATCAGAGCAAAACAGGGAAGCTAAACGGTTCATGTTGGAACAAAGGTATAACAGAAAACCGAACGGAGTTGGACAAATGACCGCATGGTTTTCAGAAATCCATACCAGTAACCCTATTTAAAAGTTTTAGCCAATTGGAAATATTTTTTCAATGGCTGTACCAAATTGCAATGAAATTCGTGTTCAATGGTCAATTTTATTGCGTTTCTTAATGATTTGCAGCCCCTTAGCCAGGAGCTTCAGGAAGCAGTTTTGGCGGGTACCGTTAGCGCGCAATTTCCCGCACATCATTTGTTGTTGAAACCCGGACAAGTGGCGCGGCAGGTATATTTTCTGGAGTCCGGGCTGGTGCGGGGCTACACCTTGCTGCACGGCCGTGAGATTTCATCCTGGTTTATGCAGCAGGGAGATTTTGTGATTTCCATCGTGAGCTTTTTCACCCAGCAGCCCTCCGAAGAATACCTGGAATTGCTGGAAGCCGGCACGGTTTACTCCATCCAGTTTGACCAGTTGGAAAAACTTTACCGCGAGTTTCCCGAGTTCAATTTCATCGGGCGAAAACTCGTGGAAAAATATTACGTGCTGAGTGAGCAACGGGCCCAGCACTTGCGCTCACGCACGGCGGCAGAACGTTACGATTCCCTAATTCATGAATTCCCGACCATATTTCAGCGGGTGGCGGTGCAGCACATTGCCTCACATTTGGGCATGGCGCCCGAAACCTTGAGCAGGCTGCGGAGCCGCAAATGAGGAATAGCAAATCGAGAAGAAGGAAAATGACATTTGTCATGAAATGCAGGCCGCAGACGCTCAACCTTTGCGAGCGTTTTAAGCCCATTATTTCATGATTCTTCGCTCAAAAAAGCCCATCATACTTTGTGTTTTGGTTGGATTAGTCATTATCCTCTCGCTGGGCATTCGGCCGGCGCAGCATTTGTGGCAGGCCCATAAAGGTGATGCGGTTTCAGTTCCTCTGCAAAATACCGGCATTGCCAATGATGTCAGCCAGTTGAACCCGACGCCTATGCGGACGGTCGGACTGGGGACTGACTCAGCGGCAAACCTGCGGCAACTGCGCGAATTGCTGGTACTGGCCCGGGCCACTTGCACGACGGTATCCATTGCCGGGGCGCAGCATAGCATGGGCGGGCACACACTTTCGCCAGACGGTATCCGCCTTGACATGCGGGCCTTCAATTACATGCGCTTTGATACTGTCTCTAACTTACTGACCGTTGGCAGCGGCGCTACTTGGGCCGAAATCATTCCTTACCTGAACCACCGCGGCCGGGCCGTGGGCACCATGCAGTCGGATAATGCCTTCTCCGTCGGAGGGTCGCTCAGCGTCAATTGCCACGGCTGGCAACCCAATCAGCCGCCCATCGCGGCCACCGTGGTATCGGTTCGGGTGTTGCTCGCCGATGGCCGCCTGCTCACGTGCAGCCGCACGAAAAACCAACAGCTATTTGGCTTGGTACTCGGTGGCTATGGGTTGTTCGGCGTCATTCTCGATGCCAAACTTCGCACGGTGCCGAATGAGTTATACAGCTACCATCGGGTAGCTGGTGCGGCGGAAAACTACATCCAAGAATATCGCCGGCACGTGGATGCCAACCCCCAGGTACATCTTGCCTATGGCCGGTTAAACGTAACTAATTCTCGTTTTTTGGAAGAAGCTACGCTTAATTACTTTACTACGGAACGGCTGGCTAAAGCCGATTATCCCATGGTGGAGCCCGGCCTGTTGGACTTAAAGCGGGCCGTTTTCCTCGGGTCGAAGCACAATACCTACGGCAAACAACTGCGCTGGGACTTAGAGCAGGGATTGAGCAAAGTTGAGGAAGGAAGCGAGTTCTCGCGCAATCAAATCATGAACGAAAGTCCATCGCTTTATATGAACCGCAGCCCCGGACAGACCGATATTCTGCACGAGTATTTCATTCCCGCCCGCCACTACAATGCGTTTCGTTTGGCCCTTCAACAGCGAATTCCCCGGCACAAAGCCGATTTGCTCAACGTCACTCTTCGGAATGTGTACGCGGACACCGATACTTTCCTGCCGTATGCCCGGCGGGAAGCCTTTGGCTTCGTCTTATTTTTCAATCAAGGTACCGCGCCCGCTGACGAAGCCGATATGACGGCTTTAACCCAGGAACTTATAGAAGAAGCTGAAAAGCTGGGGGGCACTTACTACCTGCCCTACCGCCTGCACGCCACTCCCACGCAGCTTCGCCGCGCCTACCCGCAGTTTGATGAGTTCCTCCGGTTGAAACTAGATTATGACCCCCAGGAGTTGTTCCAAAACAAATTTTACCAGCGGTACCGCATTGGCATTGGGCACTCAATAGGGAATGCCAAAAAGCAACCTGTTAGAACCGCGCAATCAAGCGCAGATTGACCACGCGCTGCGAGAGGTAGCTGGGCACCGAATACGTGACGCCATTCACGTCCTGCAAGTAGCTGTAGCCGGCCACGTTATTGGCGGCCAGCACATTGAGGATTTCCAGGCCCATCCAAATGCTTTCGAAACTGTAGAACCGCGCCTTGGGTGCATCGTTGTTTTTCAGGCCGATTACTTTGGAGAAACCCAGGTCTACGCGCTTGTAGCTGGTTTCCAAGGCATCGGTACCGCGCAAATCGGGCTGATTGGGCGGCGTGAAAGGCAAGCCCGTGCCGTAAACCACGTTGACGTAGCCCCGCACGGAGGGATTGTTGGGCAGATGGTCCTGAAAGAAAATGCCCACGTTGAGCCGCTGGTCCTGCGGCCGGCGGATGTATCCCTTGGGACTTCTGCCAATTTCCTTGCCATCTGGGTCGAAAGAACTCGTGGAATCGCCGGCTACGTTTTCGCGGGTGGTGAGCAAGCCCAGGCTAAACCACGACTCGGCTCCTTTCACAAACTCGCCGCTCACGCGGGCATCAACGCCGGCGGCGTAGGCGGTGGCGTTGTTTTTGGCAAAGTAACGCAGGCGCACATTGTCCACGTCGTAGGGCACCACATCGGTGAGGTACTTGTAGTAGACCTCGCCCGAAAACTTGAAAGGGCGGCCGTATTGCTGAAAGCTGATTTCCTTGCCCGCGATGAAATGGTAAGACTTCTGGGCCCGTAGCGCGGGGTTGAGAAACGCTTGCTGCACGCCCAGCTGAATGGTTTGTTGGTCGCGCAGCTCCCGGTAAAACGGCGGCTGATAATACACCCCCACCGCCGCTTTAAACGAGCGGTTGGGCTTGCGGCGGCTGATTTGCGAGTACTGCACCCGCGGGCTGATGACGAGCTGGCCGTTGGTGGTCCAGTAGTGCGCGCGGGCGCCGTACGTGAGCGTGCGCAACGAATCCAATGTCCAGGTGTCCTGCACAAAACCCTGGCTGCGCGTACTGCGCAAGCTCAAATCGGAGCGCAGGCGTAATCGCCGGGCATCGGGCACGAAATCGGCGGAGTCGGCAAAGCTGTATTCATCCAGCGTGTCGGAAATCCGTTCGCGGCCAATTTTACCCCCCCAGCGTACAGTATGCGCCCCCCCAAGCGTCCACCGGCCCCGGGTTTCGGCCGTGAAAATTCGGGCCGTGAGGGAATTGCGCGAATGCTTAAACTGCGAGCCAATATCGCGCTGCCGCACCGCCTGGTTGAAATCGGGCGAGTTTGGGTCGCGGTTGATTTCAGCAAACGTGTAGGCGGCCTCGACGTCGCGGTATTCAAATTCGCGTGACACCAAGGCTGAACCTAGCACCTCCATTTGCAGGTTTGCAGAGAAGTCGTGCTTCAGGTTCAGCCCGGTTTGGTAGGTATCGAACTGCATCCGCTCGCGCCCGCCGTAGGCGATGAACACCCGTGTAAACTGGTTGGTGCCCGTGGAGAAGGTGGCTTGTCCCGTTTCGGGCGAAAAGCGGTAATCGTTGTGCGCAACAACGCCGAGCAGCCCGAGCGTGGTACGCTGCAAGTCCTCCTTCTTCCCCAAGCCGATGTTGACAAAAGCCTGCGCATCGTAGAACGTGGGGTTGTAGCCGCCCTGCGCTTGCCGCAACGAACTCAGCACGTACTGGGCATTTTTGTAGCGCACACCAGCCAGGTAGCTCACGCGCCCGTTGGCAGAGCGGGCTTCGGCGTGGGCCGCTCCGCCCACCAGACTACCGGTGAGGGAAGCCGCAAACTTCTCAGGGGTTTTGTAATCCACGCTCAGCACCGACGCCAACTTGTCGCCATACTTGGGCTGCCAGCCGCCGCTGCTAAACTCGACTTGTTTCACCAAATCGGGGTTGATAAAGCTGAGGCCTTCCTGCTGCGCCGACGTTACCAGAAACGGCCGGTAAATCTCAAAGCCGTTCACATACACCAGGTTTTCG
This sequence comes from Hymenobacter jeongseonensis, assembly GCF_015694725.1. Taxonomy (GTDB): domain Bacteria; phylum Bacteroidota; class Bacteroidia; order Cytophagales; family Hymenobacteraceae; genus Hymenobacter; species Hymenobacter jeongseonensis. The sequence continues at coordinate 168,649 of NZ_JADQDQ010000008.1, forward strand.
TCGTAGTTGCCGCCGCGCACGTTGTACGTGCTGCTCAGCTCGTTATTCGACACCACGCCGGGCAGCGTTTTGAGAATCGCATTGAAATCACCAAACGGGGAAGGAATTTCCTTGGCTGCCCGCGGGTCAATGCGGGTGATGCTGACTTGCTCGCGGGTATCGGCCTGGTCGGAGCGGCCCGTTACTTTCACCGCGCCCAGGGCTTTGGTGTCGAGCCGCATGGTTAAGCGCAGCGGTTCGGCCGCGTCGGCGGGCAGCGTGAGCGGAATGCGCAGCGGGAGGTAACCCAACCGTCGGATAATCAGGAAGGTGGTTTGGCCGGACGAATTCACGCGCACCGGCAGCGAAAAGGCACCTTCTGCGCTGGTATTGGCCCCGCCCGGCTGGCCCTCCACTCCCACCGCGGCCAGTTCCAAGGGCTGCCCCGTGGCGTCGCGCAACGTCCCCGTTACCGTGACCACAGTGGATGCCGGCGCTTTCTCCGCTGCTGGTTGTGTAATCTGGGCCTGAGCATCGGCCGCAGCCAGCAAGAGCACCACCAGCCCGCAGGCCCGCAGCGGGGTCAAGCTCCTTTTTGCACTTCCCATTAACGGTGACTGACTCGGTGTAATGCTTTTTTTCACAATGCTCAGATAACGGGCCGACCACAGGGCTATTGCCCGCGTCCGTCGGAGAATTCCTCAGCTGCGTTCAACTCCAGCCCGGCCAAATGGTCGCGCATGCGGGTCAGGGTGGCCACGGGGCCTTCGGGCGCACTAAACACAAAGTTTCCAGCTACCAGCACATCCGCCCCGGCTTCCACCAGCGGCCCGGCGTTGGCTAGGCTCACGCCGCCATCAATCTCAATCAGCGCATCAGAGCCCGCATCAAGTAGCAGCTCTTTGAGCATGGCTACTTTTTTCAACGTATTCGGGATGAACGCCTGCCCCCCAAACCCGGGGTTCACCGACATCACCAGCACCACGTCGAGGTCAGCGGCAATATCTTCCAGCAACGCCACCGGCGTGTGCGGGTTCAGGGCCACTCCCGCCCGGCAGCCCAATTGCTTAATCTGCTGCACCACGCGGTGCAGGTGCGTACACGCCTCGTAATGCACGGTAATGATGCTGGCGCCCGCGTCTCGGAAAGCAGAGAGGTATTGCTGGGGCTCTTCAATCATCAGGTGCACGTCGAGCGGCTGCTTGGCGTAGCGGGCCACGGCTTGCAACACGGGCAGGCCAAAGGAAATATTCGGCACAAACCGTCCGTCCATCACGTCGAAATGCAGCCAGTCGGCGGCGCTGGTGGCAAGCCGCTCGGTTTCAGCTTGCAAATTGGCGAGGTCGGCGGCCAGAAACGATGGAGCCAACAAAGGAGCACGGCGAATGGGGTTCATGGCCGCGAAGATACACCGGGCATCCGCTACCCCGGCACGGCCCAGGCAGCGCCAAGGCTCTACTTTTGTAGCCGCTTGGCCCGTGATTTAAGGCCGCGTTTTCCACTCTGCTTTTTGTTCGTCTTTCGTTTCATTTATCGTGCCTCACCTCGTCCCCCTTCTCATCCGCGGCATCAACAACCTGTCCGATGCCCGTTACTGCGCCGGCATGGGGGCTGATAAGCTCACCTTCGTTCTGGACCCGGCCCTGCCCGGGCACCTGGATACCAAAGCCGTTAAAGAACTAGCTGGCTGGATTGCCGGGGTTGAGCTGATTGGCGAATTTGACCAGCTAAGGGCCGCTGAAATCAACGCCATCGCGGCGGATTGCGCCCTGGATGCCGTGCTCCTGCGCCAACCCCGTTCCGTGCAGGAACTAGAGGAAATTGCGCCGCCGGTTTACCTGGAATTGGCCGCGGGCTCGCTGGCTACGGCGGCGTATCTCCCCGATTCGCCCGTAGGCATCGTGGTAGAATTAACCATTCCGCTCACCAGCGAAACCCTTGCGGGCTTGCGCGAAATCGCCTCCCAGCGGCCCCTGTGGGTTGGCCCGAGCCTGGACCCAGCCCTGGCGCGAGAGTTGATTATTCTGCTACCATTGGCCGGGTTAACATTTCCCTCCGGCGATGAAGTAAAGCCTGGGCTGCGCGACTTCGACCAGCTAGAAGCCGTTTTTGAAGCGCTCGAAATCGACTAACCGTCTGGCTTATGTAGTTGCTGAGCAAGCCACGCAATTCTTAGCTCAGCCGAAACTGCACGTACTTTATGGGCACTCCAATTGCGCGGTATTTGCCTTCAAAATTCGTTTGAATGGCTTGAGCTTCCGTGAATTCCGGGTTGTTTTCCGAATAGAGGTCCCGGGTAAACCGCTCCACCACGGCGCCGGGCCGGGATGCCAGGGTTTCCAGTGTAAACTCGAACAAGCCCTCGTTGTCGGTTTTCAGATGCAACAGCCCGCCCGGAGTTAACAATTGTTCATACAACGCTAGGAAGCGCGGCGAGGTAAGCCGGCGCTTGATGTCCCGGTCGCGGGGCCGCGGGTCGGGAAACGTAATCCAGATTTCATCAAGCTCGCCTCCGCCAAATTGGGCAGCCAGGGCTTCGGCCCGCATGCGCACAAAGCCCACATTTGTCAGGCCTAACTCCGCAGCACGGGTGCTGCCGCGCCAAATTCGCTCGCCTTTGATGTCGAGGCCGAGAAAGTTGCGGTTGGGGTGGCGTTGCGCCAGGCCCACCGTGTACTCACCCTTGCCGCAGCCTACTTCAAGGGTAAGCGGGTGCGGCTCCCGGAAGAAATCGGTGCGCCAGCGGCCGCCAAGCTGCTCGTATTCGGGCTTGCCGGGTTCAATGATGTCGGGGCGGGTGGCATTGTCCGTAAAACGGTGCAGTTTGACGCGAGGCAAGTGTGGGTATTGATTAGGTGTAACTTTAGGTTGGTTTTTCGGCTTAAGCAGGTCGGTAAAGGTCCTCGACCTCTGCCACCACAAAGGTGCTCCCCCCGATGAAGACAACATCGTCAGGCGCCGCCGCCTGGTGGGCCGCAGCTACGGCCAGGGCCACCGAGGCACAGGCGCGGCCCTGTAAACCCAGCGCGGCAGCTTGCCGGGCCAGGTCATCGGCGGGCAATGCCCGTGGAATGTTCGCGGCACAAAAATAATAGGTAGCCTCCTTCGGCAGCAGCGCCAGCATGCCGGCCACGTCCTTGTCATTCACCGCCCCGATAACCAAGTGCAGGTGCCGATGCGGCAGGCGCAGCAGTTGCGCCAGCACCAGCCGCAGACCGGCGGCATTATGCCCGGTATCGGCTACCACCAACGGGTGGTGGCCGATGATGCTCCATCGTCCCCGCAGGCCCGTGAGGTGGGTTACTTGCCGCAGGCCGGTACGTATCGCCGCTTCGGTAATCCGGAAGCCCTGGGCCCGCAGTTCATCCAGCGTGGCCAATACGCCGGGCAAGTTGAGCTGTTGGTAGTCGCCCGGCAAGCCTAGCTCGGCATTAAGGAGGTACGGGCGGCCCTGCTGGGTCACGGCCACTGGCCGCAGGCCGGTTTGCAGGGAAGGCTCGTCGGTAAATTCAGCGTGATAAACTTGGTCGGCGAAAACGAGGTGAGCCAATTTGGCCGCAGCTTCTCGTTTGAAAACATCGGCCACTTCCGGCTGGGATTGGCTTACCACTACCGGAACGCTGGGCTTAATAATTCCGGCTTTCTCCCCCGCAATTTCTGGCAGGGTATTCCCCAGCAGCGCCTGGTGGTCGTAGCTGATGTTGGTGATGAGCGAAACGAGCGGCGTAATGATGTTGGTCGAATCCAGCCGCCCGCCCAAGCCTACTTCGACAATGGCCACGTCGACGCGCTGCTCGGCGAAATAGCTAAAGGCCAACGCCACACACATTTCAAAAAAGGAGGGCTCCACTTCTTCAAAAAGCGGACGCCAGCGCGCCACCCATTCTACTAAGTAATCGGCGGATAGTTCCTGGCCATTTACCCGGACGCGCTCCGTGAATTCCCGCAGATGGGGCGAGGTATACAATCCTACGTTGTAGCCGGCCGCTTGCAGCACTGCTGCCAGCAAGTGCGAGCTACTCCCCTTGCCATTGGTACCGGCCACGTGCACGCTTCGGAATTTCTGTTCCGGATGCCCCATGGCCTCAGCCAGTTTAAGGGTATTGCCGAGGCCCTTTTTGAAGCCCGCCGCTCCCACCCGCTGAAACATGGGCAGTTGGTCGTACAGATAAGCCAGGGTTTCGGAATAGGTCACGAGTAGGCTGGTAAAAGCTTATTTTGAAAGTGCAAAGTAACGGCCTGCTTGGCGCATCAAACCCAAAAGCCCCGTGGCATGCTGGGCACACCACGGGGCTTTTACTAAGTGAGCAAACTGCTATCGAACTGTAAACCTGAAGGTATAAAACCCAGTAGCACCACCTGCGGCGCTGTTGGTTTTAATAAAGTTGGCATCGAGCAGCTTGTCGCGGCAAAGCTTTTCCTGAGCGGAGGAAACGTTGCCCGACACTTTAGAAACCGATTCCACTTCGCCATCCGACGAGATTTTAATCTTGAAGCGGACAACACCGGAGTTATTGTCGATGGCATCAACCACGGGCTTGCTCTCCAAACGCCAGCCGCTCATTTCCAGGCCGCCGCTGCCGGGACTGCTGCCACTGCCGCCACTGCCCGGGGCGCCGTAAAGGGCTTTGGAATCGAGGGAGCCGTTGGGGTCGCCTTGGTCGCCCACGGCACCGGGCCGGTCGCCGTTATTATTGCCGGTGGGCGCGTTGCTGGTGCCATTCACGCCGTTGCCGCCGCCCGACTCATTGCCCTTGGGCGAAAAGGTGACGGCAACTTTCCGGGCCGGCTTGGGCGCTACTTTAACTTCTTCTTTGGGCGGAGCGGGCGTTTCAACGGGAGCTTCAGAAACCGGGCTTTCTTCGGCCTCACTCGTAATGATTTTCTCCTGCGAAGGCGGCGTGGGGGCCGGTGTGGCCGCTACCTCGGGGCGGGGCTGGGGGTCGGGGTTGGCTACGGGCGGGCGGCTGTCTTCGCGGTTGGGCGATTTGTTGGCCGTGGCCATGCTCTGCACATCGCCCGAACCCGCCTCGTCGATGCCATAATTCAGCTCCACTCCATCGCCGCCAATGGCGGCCAAGGGTGGGTTCGGCCCTTTAAAAAACGTGAACATGAACAGCAACAGCAACAAGCCGTGAATGACCAGGGTGCCAATCAGGGCCTCGCGGCGGTACGGTTCGGGATAATCGATAGCCATCTTGTTGGTGATGAAGGGATGGTGCAACTGTTTTTTAACGCATCGGGCGAAAGTGAGTTCAAAAATGCCGGCTCATTCCTACCCTAAGTAGGTATTGACCTGCTTCTTCATAACTCACTGCCGAAATAACATCCGGCCCATCTCTACTTCCCGGCGGCTTGCTGGGCCTGGGTTGCCATCACCATTTTCAGCTTCAGGCGGTTGCCAATTTCCAGGATGTCCACCAGCTTCTGCACGTTCAGCGAGTTATCGACCCGCAGCACCACAGTGGGCTGCTCGGTGGTGGGCACGGTGCCAACCAGCGCCACCAGTTCGGGCTCTACCATGGCCGGATTCACGGGCTTCTTGTTCACGAAATAGGTGCCCGCCGCATCCACCGACACGGTGATGGGCTGCTTCATTACCTGCTTACTCGACCTGGCATTGGGCAGCAGGAGTTTGATAACGTTCGGGTTGACCAACGTGGAGGCAATGAGGAAGAACAACATCAGGAAGAACATGATGTCGTTCATGGCCCCAGTCTCGACGTGCGACGTGAGGCGATGGCGGCGGGAAAGATTCATCTTTATTTAGAATTAAAAAAGAGAAGTGAGGAATGAAGAATGGGCGACGCGCCGGAGTTCCTTCATTCCTCACTTCTCTTTTTTTGTTAACTTAGTTATCCTGGAGGATGTCCATGAACTCGATGGCAGAATTCTCCATTCGGAACACCATCCGCTCGACGAGGATGCTGAGCCAATGGTATCCCACGTGCGCAATGATGCCCACGATGAGGCCCGTGGCCGAAGTCACGAGCTTAACGTACAGGCCGTCGGCCACTTGCGGAATGCCAAACTCTTTGGTGGCGGCAATGGAATAGAAAATCTTGATAACCCCGATAATGGTACCCACGAAGCCCAGCATGGGCGCAATGCCGGCAATAATGCCCAGAATGCTGATGTTCTTTTCGAGGCGGGCAATTTCAATTTTGCCCACGTTTTCGACGCTGGTTTCAATTTCTTTCAGTGGCAGGCCGATGCGGCGCAGGCCCTTTTCTACCATGCGGGCCAAGGGCGACGCCGTTTGGGCGCACAGCAGCTTGGCCCCGGCCAAATCGCCTTTTACCATCAACGAACGGATGCCATTCATGAAGGAATCGGGGTTGCCAGCTGCCTTGCGGATGGCCAAGTACCGCTCTAGAATGATGTAAATAGAGATGAGAGAAAGCGCTAAGAGGGGAATCATTATCAGGCCCCCGCGCAGAATCAAATCAAGAACGGGAACTTCGGACTGAACAATCGGAGCATCCGAAACGGCGGTATTAACAGAATCAGCCGCGGTGGCGGCAACTTGCAAAAGGAATACGGACATGCGTTCGTTTAAAATTTCAAAGTATTGAAGTCACTGCGCTGGGTTATGCGCAAACGCTGTGCTTCGCGTTGCGCCGAAGCTAAATCGGCATAATCCGCAGCAGTAACCCGGAACAAGCGGCTGCCGGCAGGAGGCAGAATGATGTGCGTGGCGTGGCCGGTTTTGGTAAGGGCCTTGCGGCCTCTTTCGGCGTGGGCCAGCGTCCGGTAGGCGCCCGCAATAACGTAGTAACGGCCAGTGCGGCTTTTAATTGTAGTGGAGCTTTCTACCGCCTTGGCCACCGGTGCCGCAACGGCTGCGGGGCGCGCCGCAACTGCAGGAGCTTTCGCTTCGCTAGTACTGGTGGCTTCAGCCGAGGTTTTTATGGCCGATTTCTCTACTATGTCGGCATTAGGGGCAGCAATAGCCGATGAAACGACCTTACTAGCCTCCGGTTTTGCGTCATTTAGAGCAGGTACTGTGGCTGGCTGTGGAGCAACAACGGGAGCCGACGTAGCAGCAGAAGTCTCCAGCGGCGTCATGCCCTCGGATGCGAGCGGGGCGGCCGACGAATTGAAGTCGTGCTGGCCCAACGTTGCCTGTTGGGGCTCAGAGACGGACGTGGTGCTGGCCGGACGTTGGGCCCATTCCAATTTGGGCAATTGGGTTTGCCAGGCGGTGGGCAGGTACCCGGCATTGAGGGCTACTTGGTAGTTGGCCAACAGCAGCAAACTGGCGGCAAAGGCAATAACCCCCACGGGCAACAGGCGTGCCCAGCGCGGGCGGCGTGTAGCCCCCCCGCGCAATACGGGCTGCGGCCGTTTGGGGCGGGCATCGTTCGCCCGCACGGGGCGAGCGGCCAATTGTGGCAAGCCAAACGCCGAAGCCAGCAGATTGTCGGTACCGGTGTATTCGAAGGCCAAACCCCGGCCCGCCGCGCGACGGAAAATGCCAATACCCGGCAATTCGGTTCGGTTGGTTTCATCCAACTCCTGCTTCAGCCCAGCCACGGCGGTTCGCACGGCTTCACGGGCCTGGGCAATGGATAAGCCCAGGTGTTGGCTTAATGCATCCACCAGCAGGCCATCGTTGCGCGTCAGGGCTTGGTTGAAAGCCACCAGCTTGGTGGGCGGGCTCAACACCTGCCGGCCGGGCTGGGCCCGGGCCGACGACACATCGGCCACAAGGCCCCCAAAATCCGGGATAATCACACAGTCGTGGTCGCGGAGCAGGGGGCGGATGTGGTCGGCGAGATGCATTTTTTGGAGTTACTGATTACTAGTATCCGGTGGCTTGGCACTGATTCCTTGGTTCCTTAATTCCGACAAAAGCGGCCGGATGAATGTTAAGCAATTAATAACCAGAAACCTAGAACGTGTAGGTAGCGCCGCCCAGCACGTTCACGCCCTTCACCGGATAGCCGTAGAAGCGCTGATACTGTCGATTGGCAAGATTATTACCCATTACAAAGATGGATATTTTTGGCGTAATGCGGTAATCAGCGCGCAGGTTTAAATCGATAATCGGGTCGGTGGCGCGGTAAAAGTCAGGCGTGCGCACGTCGCCGAAGGTGGACCCTGGCCGGTAGCTAATGCCGTAGCTGGCCGCATAAAAATACCCCTCCACGCTGACCATCAGCTTGTCAAAAACATTGTATGTTCCGAATACGGAGCCTTGAAATTCGGGCCGATGAAAAGGCTGGGGCAGGTTTTTGAGGGCGTACTTATTATAGTCAAGGCGGGTGCCCAACCGGAATTTCTCGGCCACGTTGTACAACAGCTCGCCGTGGATGTTCAGCACGCCAGTGGCATTCTGGTCATACACGAGGTCGAACTTGGTGGGGTCAATGGCGTTATTCAGGTAGAAATACAGGTTGCGGTCGCGCGCATACGTGGCCCGGGCGTTGAGTTCAAGACCCCGCACTGGCGTCGACGTGAACCCCGCGTAGATAGTAGGGCCCCGGTGGGTATCGGCCACGTTCAGGCCCCGGTTTAGCCATGGATTCTCGGTGCTCAGGTCGTAGCGCGTGACGCGTTGCAGGGCGCCACCCAGGCCCGCATACAGCATAAATTTCTCGGGGGCAATGGTATAGCCCACCCGCACGGCCGGGTAAATCACCCCCTTGCTCACATTCGTCGTAGTGTCGGATGAATAACCCAACGTGGCGCCCAAGGTAAAGGCGAGGCGCTTGTTGATGAATTCATAGGCCGGCGTGGCTTGCACAAACGTGCGGTTGCGCGTCACCAACGGCAGCGGGTCGGGCTGAACCGGGTTGCCGGGCGCCAGGTCTTTCTCCGAGATGAACGAGGCATCTGCGGTGACGGTCACGCGGCTGGTTTCGCCCAGTGCGTAGCCGCCTTTGGCGTTCACCATCACATTGTGTTCCTGGGCATTGAAGCTGTCGCCCCAATACCGGTACCCGATGCCGGCATCATACGTCAGCACCTGCTCGGGGTCGCGGTTGTGGGCGTAAGCCTTTACTCCAAAGCGGTTGAATACCTGCTTGATATCGGCGGCATCCGGCTTGGGGGTGGTTTCGGGTTGGTTGGCTGCCTTCTCGTAGCCGTAGAAATTGTAGCGTTCCCGGCCCACGTCAATGGTAGCGCCAAAGGCGGCGGTGCCTCGGTATAATTCGCCCATCAGGTGCGCGCTGGACTCCGAAACGCCGGAATTCTTGCCATCAACGGGCCCCGTCAGGGAATTCACGTGCTTGATGTCGAGGCCGTAAGCGTGGTCGGTATTGCGGGTGCTATGGAAATACCCCCGCCCGTAAAACGTGCCGTAATTTCCCAATCCTGCTTTGATAAAGTTGCCGGTGAGCGGCGTTAGCTCCTCGCTGCGGATGGTAAGCACCTTCACCGACGGATTCAGGCGGTCGGCCGGCAGCCGGAAGTCTGGAAACGTGTAGGCCACCTTGCGTTCGGCCGGGGGAGGCGCGGGCAGCTTGATTTTCGAAAAGTTGCGGGTGGCTTCGGGCAGTTGATTTACCCGTTCTTTCACAATTTCAATCTCGGCTTCTTCAATCTTGCCCGTGGTTCGGGGGCGCGTGGTTTGGGCCGAAGCCGTGGGCATCAAGCCCCCCACCAATGCCGCCGCCAGCACCCAACCCGCCAGTGGGCGCACCGTTGGCTTATTCTGTAGTATCAACAAACGCTTCATCAGCAAATGATTATTCAATGAAAAAATACGCGGCGCCTAGCGTTGGGTGGCCGTATCGGCCGGAGCGGTAGCGTCCCGTAGGTTGCTGCGCGGCGCGGCGGCCTTGCCCTTGGTTGGGGTTTTAGCGGGCGTTTTGGCCGGAGCGGGCTTGGGGGCGGCCGGTTCAGCAGCCTCGTCGGGCTGGTCGGCTCCCAGCGTTTTGAGGCGCTGCTTGGCTCCTTCCACTATCTCCGCTACCGGGAATTTATTGTCGATGATGGAGTTGAGCGTGCCACGGGCCTGGAAGTTGTCGCCCTGCGCGGCATAGGCATCGGCGACTAACAAGAAGGCGCGGCCCTGCCACAAGGTGTAGCTGCTGAAATTGGCGTTCACCTTCAGCGCCTCGGCGATGGCTTCCTCGTACTTCTTTTGTTTGAAGTAGGTATCGGCTAGGTAATACTGGGCTTCGGCGCCGTTCACGTCGTTGGGAGCGGCGGCTACGGCAGCGGTCAGTTCGGTGGCCGCTTGGTCGAAGGTGCCGGCGCGGTAGCTGGCCTTGCCGATGTACAGCAGCGCCGCGTTGGTGGCATTTGATGTTGCACCGGCCTGCGTGCGCAATTCTTCGGCCACGCGGCGGGTGCCGGGATAGTCGCCGGCCTCGTACAAGCTGCGCATCTGGCCTAGGGTGGCATTGGCTACTTCGCGGCGGTTGGTGCTAGCCCCGCGCAGACGCTCGTATAGCTTGGCCGCTTCGGCGTAGCTCTTATTTTCAAACTCCAGGTCGGCAAGGCGGCCTACGGCGCGGTTCAGGAACTCGCTTTTTCCTTCGGTCACCACGGCGCGCAGCCGGGTTAAGCCCTGCTGCTTGTCGCCGGTTTTCAGGTAAGAATCGGCCAGGAAGAACCGGGCATCCGGCCCGAGAGCCGACTGCGGGTACTGCTTCAAGTAAGACTCGATGCGCAGAATGGCCGGCTGGTATTTCTCAGCTAGATATAACGATTTAGCAGCTTCAAATTCGACACTCTCCGTGGCCTTGCTGTCGGGATTTTGGATTTTAAACGAAGCCAGGGCCGCGTCAAATTCTTCGGTGCGGCCCAGCGCCGTCAGGCTTTCCTGGAGGCTGTAGAGAGCCTGCGAGGACGCTTCGCTGCGCGGGAATTCGGTGAGCACGCGCTGGAAATCGGCCACGGCCTTTTCGTGCTGCTGCAGGTTGGCGAAGGAGACGCCGCGCTTCTGCAGGGCTTGCGGCACAAGCGGGCTGTTGGGCCGGTTGTCAATCAGGCGGGAGAAGCCGGTGGCGGCGGGCTGGTACTCGCCGGCTTCGAAAGAAAGCTGGGCCTGCTGGAACACGGCCTCTTCTGCGTAGCGCGAGTTGGGGCTTGTTTTGAGGAGCGAGGCCAGCGTGGTAGTCGCCTCATCGCGGCGGCCCATGGCGCCCAGCGTGCGGCCTTTTTGATAATAGGCGTAGTCCTTATCGGCAGCGTTAGCCTTTATCACCTTGTCGTAGAGGTCCAGCGCTTGCGGGTAGCTTTTGGCCACATAGTAGGTGTCAGCGAGGCGCAGCGTGGCGTCGTAGTAATTCGGGTCGTCGGGCTTGGCCGATTTGTCGTTCAGAAAAGCCTGAAACTGTGGCCGGGCGCGTTCATACTGCTTGGTATTATAATAGGCGTAGCCCAAGCCGTAGCGGGCCTTTTGTTCAAACTCCACTTCTTCGGCGCTCACACCGCCCTGCCGGGCCGCCCGGGCGGCCGCCGAGTAGGCCGTGATGGCATCGGGGTACTGCTGGCCCACGCTGTAAATTTCGCCTCGCAAGACCTGGGCCGCGGCGCGCAAGGCGTCATCTTCCGGGTATTTCAAGGACTTATCCAGCAGCGGCAGGGCCGCACTGTAGTTACTGTTGTTGTAGAGCGACGCAGCCTGCGAATACGCCACGCGCTGGTAGGTGGCGTTTAGCTTGTCGCTTCGGTCATCAAGGCCTTCGAGGTACGCCAGGGCCTGAGAGTAGTCGGTGGAAGCCAGAAAGCTGGTGCTCAGCAAATCATCCACCGTGGCTTGGTTGGCCGACCGGGGAAAGCGTTTGCGGAAGTCGCGGAGCACGGCAATCACCTCGGGCAGGTTGCCCAGCTCGTAGTGCACCTGGCCTAGCTTGAGGGAGGCGTTCTCGGCAATCTTTTTATCAAAATCACCCTGGCGGGCGGCGTCGAAAGCGGTAACGGCTTGGGGCTTCTGGTTGGCTTGCACGTAGCTCAGGCCCAGGTGATAGGCGGCGTTCTGCCCCAGCGAATCGCGGCGCACGGCCACGTTTTTCAGGCTGGCGATGGCGCCTTTAAAGTCGCCCATCTTGTAGTTGGCGAAGCCAATCTTATACTGCAGGCTCGGCTCAATCTTGCCCTTGCGGATGGCGGCAAACTTATCGAAGGCCTCGGCGGCCTCCTTGTACTGTTGCTTCTGGTAATACGCATCGCCGAGCAGCAGCTGAATTTCGTCGGAATTCTGCGGTGGCGGGGTGTCCTTCAGGGCCTTCGAGGCGTAGCCAATCAGCTCGTCGTATTTGCCTTCTTTGTAGTAAATCTGGGACACGATGGCGGGCACCACTGGCTTGTAGGCGTCGTTTTGCTCGGCCACGCCCAAGTCGGCGCGGGCGGCGGCAAAATCGCCGGCCCGGTAGGCCAGGTAGCCTGCGTAGTAGGAGCTAGCGTATTTGAACTCGCTCTGGACTTGCTTGCTGCGGTCGAAAAGCAGCCGGGACTTCTCGTATTCCTTTTGCTCGAAGTAGCTATAAGCGAGTTTGAAGTCGGATTCGGCGCGTTGCTCGTTGCTGAGGTTGTCGGGGGCTACTTTCTGGAAGTAGCGAATAGCCGACTCATAGTTCTTTTGGTCAAAGTAAAACTTGCCCAGCTCGAAATAGGCCACGGCCGAACGCGGGTGCGCTGGGTGCTGGTCGGCGAAGGCCAGAATCAGGCCCTCGGCGTCGGGATGCAGTAAATACAGGCCGCTTACGGCGTAGTAGTACTCGGCATCGGCGGTGCGGTCGGCCGAAATGGGACTGGCCTGGCTGCTGCGAACGGGCTCGACGGCGAGGTACTGCCGGAACGCCTCCTGGGCCGCGCCGTACTGGCCGCGGTCAAACAGTTCCAGCCCTTCTTGAAAGAACCGCTCATCGGCGGCAAAAACCTGGGTTTGCTGGGCGTGGGCCGCTACTGGCGCCACGGCACTCAGGGCGGCGGCCAGCGCCAACCGGGGAAATAGCTTCATGAAAATACCTTGCGTGGAGGGGCCGCACCGGACCCGGGAACTCGCCAAAAGTAGCGATAAAAGCCCGTAGGTTGCCCACAAAACGCAGAAACGCAGGATTCATTGCCGAACTGACAAAAGCCGGTCAGTTGAAAATGGCAGTAGTCCTCGCTGCCCGTCATTTCGGCCCAGCGTGCCGACAGAAACTTAGCATACGTTACTGCCGTCAGGCAATAAGCACCCAGCGCATAGCCTTCGTTCCTTCCACTACCACGGTTTTTCCGTCAGCCGTGCAGCCAATTTCCAACGCAAAAGCTGCCAGAGCTGAGGGTAAATAAGCCGCTAGCGCCTGCTCTAGCACAGTTGGGGTGAAATGGGAGCGCCAATTTCCTTTATAGGGTCGCACGTCTAAAATCTGGCCATATCGAACAAAACACCTCCATTCGGCCACCAAGTGCAGCGGTTCGGCGAACCACACGGGCGTATCCTGATATAGGTCGCCATACCAAATTTGGGTGTACGCCTTAAGCATGGTGTCTGTGTGCTTGTATGTGTTGCAACAAGTAAAAAGCCCCGTCGGCGCGTGCCAACGGGGCTTTCGTTCAAAATCCTGAAGCCGCTTGACTATTTTGGGGGAGTGAAGTTGGGCACCTTCAGGGTACCGTTTTTGTAACGCTTATACAAGTACGCGGCACCGGCGGCCAGCAAAGCTCCACCTACTAGTTTGCGGGATGGTGATGCGCCCACTGGCGTACCTTCGACATTGGTTCTGCGGCCGAATAGGCCGGAAAGGAGGCCCCCCAGGGTGCCACTCGGTTGGTTGTCGCTCATGAGTGAAATCAGCTTAAGGTAAAATCCACTCCTGTTACGGCCCGCAGCGGGTTGGTGTTACTGCAGCACCCCTTCGGGCACGTTGTGCAGAATCAGCCACACCAACTCCCGCAGAATTTCACCGTCGTCCATCGAGCCGCTTTCGATGCCTTTGCTTTGTGCATCGGCCCGCCGGATGAGGTGAATGATGCCTACCACCCGCTCCACCGGGTACACGCGCAGGGCCTGCTGGTATTCTTTTTGGGCGAAGCTGTTCATTATACCCAGCTTCTTAAACTCGCCATCGACCGGGTTGGAGCCGGCTTGATGTAGCACCAGCAGCTTGCTGAAAAACCCAAACAGCAAAGTCAGGTTGGGGATGAGCGGGTTGGCCTTGGGGTTGGCGGCGAAGTAGCCCAGAATGCGGTTAGCCTTGAGCACATCGCGCTGCACGAGGGCTTTCTGCAGCTCAAAAATGTTGTAATCCTTGCTGATGCCCACCATTTGCTGCACCAACTCTTCGTCGATGGGCTGGCCGGGCTTGAGGTTGAGCACCAGCTTGTCGATTTCGTTGGCCAGCCGGCCCAGGTCGGCGCCAATGTACTCGGCCAGCATGGCCGTGGCCTGCCCCGTAATCTGCTGGCCGCGGTGGCGCACGTTGGCCGTGAGCCACTGCGGCACCTGGTTGTCGTAGAGCTTCTTGCTGGTCATCAGCACGGCCGGCGATTCTTTGCCGCTCAGCAGCTTGCCTAGCTTCTTACGGCTGTCCAGGGTCTTGTGCTTGTAGCACAAGACCAGTACCGTGCTGGGCAGCGGGTTTTTAAGGTATGCTTCCAGAAAAGGCCAGCTCCGCTCCTGCTCCAAATCGGCCACAGTTTGGGCTTCCTTCACGATGACAACCGAACGTTCGGCCATCATCGGAAAGCGTTTGGCTTGGCTCAGAATACCGGTCACGTCCACGTCTTTGCCGTACAGCACCACTTGGTTGAAGCTGCGCTCGTGCTCGGCTAGGGCGGTTTTCTCAATCAGGTCGGCAACTGCATCTATATAGAACGGCTCCTCGCCCTGCAAAAAATACACAGGCTGAAACTGTCGCTGCTGCAGCTGCTTTAGGAGGGCGTCGGCTTCTAGTATCAAGGGGAGAATGCGCGAATGAGTGAATGGGTGAATAAACAATCAGTGCGGTTATCCACGCGAGCAAAGGTAAAGCTGCCTAGTACCTTTGGGCCCACGTTACGCGGATGAATTACCCATTTGATTCGCCCATTCACTCAATCACCCATTCAGCCTTGAATTTAATTGAAGAACTGACCTGGCGCGGCATGTACCATGACGCCATGCCCGGCACTGCCGAACACTTGGCGGCCCACGCGCCCATCACCGGCTACATCGGCTTCGACCCCACCGCCGCCTCGCTGCACATTGGCAACCTAGCCACCATCATGCTGCTGGTACACCTGCAGCGGGCGGGCCACCGGCCCGTGGCCCTGGTAGGCGGCGCTACCGGCATGATTGGTGACCCCAGCGGCAAATCGGCCGAACGCAACCTGCTCGACGAACCCACCCTGCGCCGCAACCAGCACGGCATTCAAGCGCAACTTGAGAAGTTTCTCGACTTTACGCAAGGCCCCACCGGCGCGCTGGTGGTGAACAATTACGATTGGTTCAAGGACATTGGCTTCCTGGGCTTCCTGCGCGAAGTTGGCAAGCACCTGACCGTAAACTACATGATGGCCAAGGACTCGGTGAAGCGCCGCATCAGCGGCAACGAGGACAGCGGCACCGACGGTATCAGCTACACCGAATTCAGCTACCAGCTGCTGCAAGGCTACGACTTTGTGCACCTCAACAAAACCCTGGGCTGCACCCTGCAAATGGGCGCCAGCGACCAGTGGGGCAACATCACCACCGGCACCGAACTCATCCGCCGCATCAGCAGCGCCGAGGGCCGCGAGGCCAAAGCTTACGCCCTCACCGGCCAGCTCATCACCAAAGCCGACGGCACGAAGTACGGCAAATCAGAAACCGGCACCGTCTGGCTCGACCCCGCCCTGACCTCCCCGTATCAGTTCT
The DNA here is from genome assembly GCF_015694725.1 of Hymenobacter jeongseonensis. Lineage (GTDB taxonomy): Bacteria > Bacteroidota > Bacteroidia > Cytophagales > Hymenobacteraceae > Hymenobacter > Hymenobacter jeongseonensis. The sequence goes on from NZ_JADQDQ010000008.1 coordinate 184,409, forward strand.
ATCAATTTTTCTACAACGCCGCCGATGCCGATGTGCCCCGCCTCATCCGAGTATTCACCCTGCTGAGCGAGCCCGAGATTGTGGCCCTGGAGACCGAACATGCCCAGGCTCCCCACCTGCGCGTGCTCCAGAAAGCCCTGGCCCGCGACGTCACCACCCGCGTGCATTCCCTCGAAGCCACCGAAGCCGCCATCGCCGCCTCCGAAGTTCTGTTTGGCAAAGGCGACCTCGAGGCCCTGCAAGCCTTGGACGAAGCCACGCTGCTCGACGTATTCGCGGGCGTGCCGCACATCCTCGTGCTTCGCTCGGAGTTCGCCCATCTGAATGCCGTGTCCTTGCTCAGCGATGCCACCATGCACAAGATTTTCCCTTCCAAAGGCGAGGCGAAGAAAATGATTCAGGCCGGCGGCGTGAGCCTGAACCGCGAAAAAGTGGCCTCGCCCGAATCCTCAGTAGCAGCCTTGCCCTTACTGGCTGGCAAATACTTGGTGGCTCAAAAAGGCAAGAAGAACTACTTCCTGATTGAGCTGGAATAAGCAACCCCGCACCTCTGGCTGCGCTGCTTGCTGCTACCAATAACTAGCCCAAAGAAAAGGCCCCGCTGAATCCAGCGGGGCCTTTTCTTTGGGCTAGCATCCACAGCGCCGGCGCGACCTTGAGGTTGCGCGCGAAGCCGTGGCCGGGCCTTACTTCTTTTTAGCAGGAGCAGCTTTCTTGGCAGCAGGAGCAGCCTTTTTAGCAGCGGGAGCAGCTTTAGCAGCGGGAGCGGCAGCACCGGCGTTCTTAGTGTTCTGTACTTCGGTACGGAACGCCTGGGCCATCGTCTTCAGCTCCTGCATGCCTTTGCGCACACGGGTGCCCGCAGCAGCGTTCTGCTTGTCGTAGAATTTCGAAAAGTCGTCTTCGAGCGACATCACGAGGTCCTTCAGTTTGCCGAAATTGTTCATTGTGGGTTGGGTTTGGGGTGAAAAATGAAAGTATGATGGTGTTAAGCCGGCCCTAATATACAGGGATTTCAAATGCAAGCAAGTTTTCCATTTTTTTTCTAAAAGCCCCTCCCCTGCTTTTAGAGGCCTATTTTGCCAAAAAAAAGGCCCTTTGCGCAAAGTAGACATCCCGGCACTTCCTTGGTATAGTACCAAAACAAAAACGCCGGCCTCCCATCTGGGAGGCCGGCGCGAAGTGCCATAGCGGCGAAATTAGGCGGTTTGGAAAGGCGCGGGGGTTTTGTTGTAAAGCCCTTTGGCCAGCTTGGCACCCATGGCTTCGAAGGCCACAATCGTTTCTTGCACGTCTTCCAGCGTGTGCATAGCCGTGGGAATCAAACGAAGCATGATAACGCCCTTGGGCACCACCGGATACACCACAATAGAGCAGAAAATGCCGTGATTCTCACGTAAATCGAAGGTTAGGGCCGTTGCCTCGGAAAGTTCACCGTTCAGCAGCACGGGCGTTACCGGCGACTCGGTGGTGCCGATGTTGAATCCTTTTTCCTTTAGGCCGCCCTGCAGGGCCCGGACAATGGTCCAGAGCTTTTCGCGGTATTCGGGGTGGTTGCGAATCAGCTCCAGACGCTTCAGGGCACCGATTACTAACGGCATGGGCAGCGATTTGGCGAAAATCTGGCTGCGCATGTTGTAACGCAAATATTCAATCACGCTTTCCTGCCCGGCCACGAATGCGCCGATGCTGGCCATGCTCTTGGCGAACGTGTAAAAAATTAGGTCTACGCCCTCTGCACAGCCCAAATGTTCTGCCGTTCCGGCTCCGGTAGCGCCCAGCGTGCCAAAACCATGAGCATCGTCCACGAACAGGCGGAAGTCGTATTTCTTCTTCAGCTCCACGATTTCGCGCAGCTTGCCCAGGTTGCCCGACATGCCGAACATGCCCTCGGTAATTACCAGGATGCCGCCGCCGGTTTCGTCGGTCAGGCGCTTGGCGCGCTCCAATTGCTTTTCGAGGTTTTCGATGTTGTTGTGAGGAAACACAAACCGCTTGCCTTGGTGCAGGCGTACGCCGTCGATGATGCAGGCGTGCGACTCGGCGTCGTACACAATGGCATCGTGGCGGCTCACCAGCGCATCAATAATGCTGACCACGCCCTGGTAGCCAAAGTTAAGAAGCAATGCCCCGGGCTTTTGCACGAAATCGGCCAGCTCGTTTTCCAGCTGCTCGTGCAGCGTCGAGTTGCCGCTCATAATGCGCGCGCCCATGGGGTAAGCCATGCCGAATTCGGTGGCGCCGTCGATGTCGGCTTGCCGCACTTCGGGATGGTTGGCCAAGCCAAGGTAATTATTCAGGCTCCAGGTCAACACCTCTTTGCCGCGAAACTGCATGCGGGGATGGATTTGGCCCTCCAGCTTGGGGAAAGCGAAATAACCGTGGGCGTAATGCGATTGCGAGCCCAGGGGGCCGCGGTTGGCCGAAATCCGGTCGAAAATATCCACTGAAAAAACGGGAAATAGGGTGGTTGTAAAAGCAGCATAAGGGCCGCAGGAGGCGCGCGCATAGCACGCACAGCAGGCCCAATCACAAAGGTAGCCCGGGGCCGCCGTTGTACATAATTTGGGCTTAATAACGTCATTCTGGGTTCGATGTTTACGGTAACCCATGAGTTTCCAACTTTCTTTGCGCCCTCACTCCTGCTTTCCGCAGGAGTTTTGTCCGCCCCTGCGGCTTCCCACCCACCGCTCAATGCCTCTCCAACTGCCGGTTGGAGCCCCCTCATGAAGAAAATCTCCAAGCTGCTCGTCGCCAACCGGGGCGAAATCGCCCTGCGGGTTCTCCGCTCCGCCAAAGAAATGGGCATCGCCACGGTGGCCATCTACTCCGAAGCCGACCGCAACGCCCTGCACGTGCGCTACGCCGACGAAGCCGTGTGCGTGGGCCCGCCCGCGTCCAAAGACAGCTACCTGCGCGGCGACAAAATTCTCGAAGTCTGCAAAACATTGGGCGTTGATGCCATTCACCCCGGCTACGGCTTCCTCTCCGAGAATGCCGGCTTTGCGCGCGCCGTGCGCGAGGCCGGCCTCATTTTCGTGGGCCCCAGCCCCGAGGCCATGGAAATGATGGGCGACAAGCTCTCGGCGAAGCAGGCCGTGAAAGCCTACAACATTCCGCTGGTGCCCGGCACCGACGAAGCCATTTCCGACGTGGCCGCCGCGAAGCAGATTGCGCAGGAAGTGGGCTTTCCCATTCTTATCAAGGCCTCGGCCGGTGGCGGCGGCAAGGGCATGCGCATCGTGAACAACGCCGGGGAGTTTGAAGAACAAATGCAGCTGGCCATCAACGAAGCGGTGTCGGCTTTCGGCGACGGTGCCGTTTTCATTGAGAAATTCGTGACTGGCCCGCGCCACATCGAAATCCAGGTTTTGGGCGATGAGCACGGCAACATCGTGCACCTGTTCGAACGCGAGTGCAGCATCCAGCGCCGCCACCAAAAAGTCATTGAAGAAGCGCCTTCTTCGGTGCTCACCCCTGAGCTGCGTGCCCAAATGGGCCAGTGCGCCGTGGACGTGGCCCGCGCCTGCGCCTACACCGGCGCCGGCACAGTAGAATTTTTGCTCGATGACCAGCACAACTTCTACTTCCTGGAAATGAACACCCGCCTCCAGGTAGAACACCCCGTAACGGAGCAAATCACGGGGCTCGACTTGGTGAAAGAGCAAATCAAAGTGGCTCAGGGCGAGCTCCTCGCCTTCTCGCAAGCAGAACTTTCCATCACGGGCCACGCCATTGAAGTACGCGTGTACGCCGAAGACCCGCAAAACAACTTCCTGCCCGACATCGGCACCCTGAGCACCTACGTCCGCCCCCAGGGCCCCGGCGTGCGCGTCGACGACGGCTTCGAGCAGGGCATGGACATTCCGATTCATTACGACCCGATGATTGCCAAGCTGGTCGCCTTCGGGGCCGACCGCGCCGAGGCCATTGCCCGCATGCTGCGCGCCATCGAGGAGTTTAAAATTACCGGCATCGAAACCACCTTAGGCTTCGGCACCTACGTGCTAACGCATCCGGCATTCGTCAGCGGCAACTTCGACACAAACTTTATCCGCGACCATTTCTCACCCACTACCCTCGCTCCCGCCGCCCCAGATGCGGAAACAGCGCAAGTAGCTGCGGTGCTGGGGGCGCTTCTGCTCAGCGATAAAAAGACCATAATGGCTAGCGCGAATGGGGAAGCAACGGACGCAGCAGTTTCGGGCTGGCGCCGGAATCGATTGGGCGTGCGGTAATCAGGCACCTTCAGCCTGTTTAGCACTTCGTTAGTAAACCATCTGCCCTTCTCTTATCCCTTACTTGTAACCCCGCTTCCACGCGCATGCACTTGCTTCCTCTACCTCGGCCGCTGGCGACGTTAATAAAAACCTGTGTTTTGAGTGCTTGTTGCGGGCTGCTGGCAGGCACGACACAGGCCCAAACGGCAGCTGGCCCGCCGCCCCCCTCCCCTTGGTACATAGGCGTAAAATCGGCCTTCGAAGGCCATACTTTTATCATCAACGACTTTGACACCGGCGGCCTACTTTACACGGGCAGTGCGCATGGCGGCTATTATTTCACGTCCAATCTGGCGGTACAAGCTGGGGTTTTATACGGTAGGGGCAAGTTAAATCAAAACCAGCAGCACGCAATTTGGGGACTACCGGTGCAGTTGCGCGCCACGTTTTCCCAGCCGGAACGACGCTTTCAGGTCGATGGCATTTTGGAGGCAACTTTTGTGCACGTCAAACGCCAGGAGCTCCAGTTTTCCTATCCTACCAGTCCCCAAGTATTCACCCTGCCCCGTCAAAACGGCTTCAACGCCCTGCTTTCGGCGGGTATTGGGTTGCGCTACGGCCTGGGCCAGCACCTACAATTAACCTCTGACCTGCTGGGCAGCACCAACCCCGACCAGAACATCAAAAATTATTACGGGTTCAACCTTGGCTTTTCCACATCGCTTGGTCTACGTTACCGGTTGTAAGTCGTCGTGTATCAAGGCAGCCTGCTGCTCAGCGGGCATAAAACAGCCGCCCAGCAAGAACCGAATGTGGCCGGGGGTCCCTGCTTTTAACACATAAACCCGATTCTGCCGGCATTAGTACTTGCCTGACTGGATTAGCTTCAGCACGTCTTCTAAGGGCTGTTGGCTAATTAAAAATCCCCGTTGGCCGGTTGCGTCCATTGCCGCTATCATGGTTATCACCAAGGCAAATGCTGCGGCCAGCAAGGGGATTCCGGCCAACCGGCGCGCACTGAACATGCCGGTTTGGTACCCAAGGCTGAGCATGCTCATGGCAGAAAGCAAGTTTAATACCGCCCAGATAGCGCCCGGAATGTGGTAGTTCAGAGCAACTGTTTTGCGGGTGGTATGCACAGTATGTACTTCGTTCAAAGCATTGATAAACAAGCTGCGCACCTCCGAATCCATATTTTCCGGTACCAGCGACATGGCCTCCCGCCACATCAACCGCTGAACTTCATCGATTCGGGGCTCTCGTTTTTTGGCGACGGCCAACGAAGTAATATGCAGGCGGAGCGCTACGTATTCCGGGAAAAGCTGCCTCAGCGCTTGCCCCTGTTTCTCCGGTAGCAGGCGGGTGTATAGGTAGGCGGTTCGAATCCGGTTTGCATCCTCTATCACCAGTTCCCGGCGCGCATCAAATCGGGAAGAAGTCATGGCAAACGTGAAGGCGAGCAAAAAAGCCAGCAGCCCAAGAATAGCCCCCACCAGCGCCGCGACGGGCGGTTCCGGCTCGCGTGCCTTCCTTCGAATCAGCAGCCGGCCCAAGCGAAACCCCAACTCATTAGCCCCTAAGCCCACGCCAAACACCAAAGTAAATAGGGCCCACGGGGGTATATTCGATATGAAAACCGCAGTATCCATACCTCTGCATACGCGAGCGGGCTTACTTAGGACACGCTTGCGGTGAAGCCCTTTAGTAAGCGCAACGGGCCCGCTGTTCCCTTGGCTTTGCTATTCAGCGTCCGTCTTAATTCGTGGGTCAAACGCAAAATCCTCCCATCCCACGATGCGAATCTGTGCAAAATCCGGGTGCCTGGTGTTGAGCACGTAGTTGTGCTCGTGGGCGATGATGGACGACGGCACCCGCAAGATGGCTGCCGTCTGGCGTTGGTACCAGGCCGCACCCAGCGGCTGGCAGCGGGCGTAGTGGCGGGGCAATTGCCAGTCCGTTGGCAGTTCGTCCAAGGTTAAGCTTTCTATTGCCAACGCGTCAGGGATTTCGATGCGGATGACTTTGAAGAGGCTGTTGAGGCCTTCGCCGCTGCGGTGCACCACGTTTTCGAGGCAGGCCAAAGCGCGGCTGCCGGCGGCGTAAATGACCAACTGGCCGCGCAGGTTCCAGCGGCCGGGATTGCCGGAGGCCACTAGTTCGCCGGCATATTTTGCCAGGCAGATGCGGTAGACTTCCACGCGCGGGCCTAGGCGAAGTCGCCGTGGGCAATGCGGTCGACTTCGTCGGCCACCAAATCAATACCCCCGCTGGTTTCCAGCAAGGCCAACGGCGGCTGATTATCGAGGCCGTAGGCAGGTTTATCGAGCCACCGTCGGAATGCGGGCACCGAACCAAACACTTCCTCTCCCTGGCGGGCCAGGGCCAGCAGTTTTAGCACTTGCTCGCTGGCGGCGGGGGCTAGGCGTTTTTTGCCAAGCCGGTAAGTACGCAGGGTTTTGGTGGTGGTGTGCAGCAAGTTGGCCAATTCGTCGGCACTCAATTGCAGCAGCGCAGCCACGTCGAAGGCGGTTTTGGCCAGCACGCCGGTACGGGCCTGCATCACCAGCGCGAAGGAATCGGCCACGGTTGCCTGCAGCCCGAGCAAGGCAGGCGAGTAAGCAGCGGAGGGCAGAGCAGCAGTCATGAGTGCAGGCGGATGGTACATTCCCAAAGATGGGAATATTTTCCGTAGAAACGGGAAAAACTTCCACTTTGTTCCGATTAGCTCAGGAAGTCGTTTGCGGTTAAATAAAATCCGTCACTTCCCGCACCCCCACCGGCCGGTGTACCGTGAAGCCTTCCCCAAATTCTACGCCTATCATGTGGCCGAACTCGCGGGCGCGCGCTTCCATGAATTTCGAAAATTCCTGGCTCGACAGGTAGGTACTTGGCTCGTCGAGGTTGGGATTGAAAAACTGCGTTCCGTAGGCCTGAATGGAAGCCCACTTCGTTTCCCAATGGGCCGATATATCCACCACGAAAGCCGGCACGAGGGCGCGGTCCTGAATGTAATGGTACACGTTGCGGGGTCGCCACGGGGCTTGCGGCAGGCCGTCATCGCCAATGGTTTCAATCATGCGCAGGCCCGCCAGAAAGCAGGCATCCGTGGCCAGTTGCGCGCCGCGTCCATGGTCGGGGTGCCGGTCCTGAACGGCATTGCAGAGCACTACCTCGGGCCGATAACGACGAATGGCGGCAATAAGGGGGAGTTGGTGTTCCCGCTCATTGCGAAAAAAACCATCGGGCAGGCCCAGGTTTTCGCGCGCGCTCAATCCCAGAATTAGGCCAGCCGCTGCTGCCTCGGCCGCCCGAATTGCGGGCGTACCCCGGGTCCCTAGCTCCCCGCGGGTAAAGTCAACGACCCCAATTTTTTTGCCCGCAACGGCCGATGCAGCTAGCGTGCCGGAGCACGACATCTCAACGTCGTCGGGATGAGCCCCCAGGGCCAGAATATCGAGCTTTATCACAAATTACAGGGGGTTACGACTGGCAGGCAGCATTTGTCAAGCCGAGGGAAATAGGTATGAGGCGTACCGCTTACTTAATACCGCTTGTTTTACTTAATGCGGACCCTGCGGCCGGGCTGCAAGGTCTTGACGCCGGGATTTAATCTTTTCAAGGTGCTCAGTCCCACTCCGTGTCGTTCGGCAATTTCCGAAAGGGTATCGCCCGAGCGCACTTTGTAAGTGACGGTCTGCCGGGCCTTGGAAGGCCGACTGCTGCTGCTCCGGCTATTGCTGCTCCGACTCCGGTTTTGCAGGGCGCGGCTGTAGTAGTTGAACAGTTCCGACGTAATGGTGAAATTATCCTTGCGCAGTTTGTAGTCCGGGAAATCGTACACCAGCGCCGGATTGATAGGGTTGCCCTGGTAGCGCACCTCGAAATGCAAATGCGAGCCCGTGCTCCGCCCCGTGTTACCGCCGTAGCCAATGAGCTGCCCCGCTTTCACAAAAGTACCGACGGGTACCAAGGCCTTACTCATATGGCCATAAATCGTTTCCAGGCCGTTGTAGTGGCGCACCAAAATGTAGTTGCCGTAGCCGCCCCCGTCCCACGCGTTGATGCGCACCACGCCATCGAAGACACTTTTCACTGAGTCGCCGGTATTCAGGTCAAGGTCCATGCCGTAATGCCAACGGTAGCCCCGGAAGGCAAACCCCGAGGTAATGGGGGTTTTAACCAGGGGCATACTAGCGAAGCGCTGGCGCGGCGGGTCAATCAGCTTCAGCTTCAGGGAGTCGCGGTAGCTGCGGCCATCCACGCGGTAAGGGTTCACGCTGCGCGTATCCCAAATGGAATAATAGCCTGCCACTTTCACCCAGGAAGAATCAATCAGCACTTCCTCCGACATCTCCACAATTTCCTGCCCGCCCAAATTGAGTTTGGAAGTATCCTCGCTCACAATGCTGAGCTTTTTGGCTGGATTAAAGAAAATTGATTTCGCCGCATCGGAGTTGTCGTCGGGCAATTCCTCGGTCTCAATCACCGTAGTTGTATCGGGACGCACGTAGCGCATCTTGGGCGTTTTGATGCGAAAAAAATCGGCATTGCCGGAGGTGCTGCCCGCCCGGGCTTTGGTGCGGGGCGCCTTGCGCCGCTGAGCCTGGGCCGGATTGAGGCCAGCCAGCACCAGCAAAAATGCCAGCAGCAGCAGCGCCGGCCGCCAGTAAGTTGTTTTCAGAAAGGTCAAAAGCAAACAGGAAAAAGGCCGAGGGCATTGGAGCAAAAGTCCACACCCTCGTGCCGTTCAGTCTAAACAAAGAAGTCAGGCAAGACGAACCACAAAGCTCGTCTTGCCTAACACGTCAATGCAAGGATTTTAGTGTGCGCCGAGCGCGGCTAAATAACGCTCCGCGTCGAGCGCCGCCATACAGCCGGTGCCAGCCGCCGTCACGGCCTGCCGATAAGTGTAGTCCTGCACGTCGCCGCATGCAAATACGCCGTCCACGTTGGTTTTGCTGGTGCCGGGTATGGTCTTCAAATAGCCCTGCTCGTCGTGGTGCAGGAAGGGCTGAAAAATCTTGGAGTTGGGCTCGTGGCCAATGGCCACGAAGAAGCCCGTCAACTTGATTTCCTTCGTTTCATGGGTCAGCAGGTTTTTTACTCGTACCCCCTCCACTGCGTGCTCGCCCAAAATCTCGTCGGTCACGGTGTTGAATAACACCTCAATCTTGGGATTATCCAGCACGCGCTGCTGCATGATTTTTGAGGCTTTCATTTCGCCTTTGCGCACTATCATGGTCACCTTGCTGCACAGGTTGGCCAAGTAAGTGGCCTCCTCAGCAGCGGTATCACCCGCGCCCACAATGGCCACTTCCTGGCCCCGGTAGAAAAAGCCGTCGCACACAGCGCAGGCCGATACCCCCGAGCCATTGAGCTTCGCTTCCGAAGGAATACCCAGCCACTTAGCCGAAGCCCCGGTTGCAATAATCACGGTATCAGCCGTCAACTCCAGTGTTTCATCGATGGTGATTTTACGCGGGTGCACCGAAAAATCAACCGCGGTGGCAATGCCGTAACGAATATCAGTACCAAACCGACTGGCCTGCTTTTTCAGGTCTTCCATCATCTGCGGCCCCATCACGCCATCGGCATAGCCAGGGAAATTCTCCACGTCGTTGGTAATAGTGAGCTGACCGCCCGGTTGCAAACCCATGTACATTACCGGCGCCATGTTCGCCCGAGCCGCATAAATAGCAGCAGTATAACCGGCCGGGCCGGAGCCAATAATCAGGCACTTGATGTGTTCAGACATTTCGAAGATTGTAGCGCAAAGCCCTGCTTTGCGAATCGTTGAATTATAGAATTTAAATGCTCACATCACACGGCACTTCACATTACCGCAATGCTGAGGCTGTACAAAAAACCCCAACCTAACGGTCGGGGTTTTTCATTCTGCAAAACTAATTGATTAGCCGAGATAAGGCTTCAGCGCTTTTGAGCGCGACGTGTGCCGCAGACGACGAATGGCCTTCTCCTTAATCTGACGAACCCGCTCGCGGGTCAGGTTAAACTTCTCGCCGATTTCCTCCAAAGTCAAAGCGGCTTCGCCGTTCAACCCAAAGTACAGCGTGATAACATCAGCTTCGCGCTTGGTGAGCGTGCTCAGGGCGCGCTGCACTTCCTTGCGGAGCGAGTCGTTCATCAGGGCCATGTCCGGCGACTCCTCGTCCTCGTTTTCGAGTACGTCGAGCAAGCGGTTTTCTTCACCCTGCACAAACGGTGCATCCACGGATACGTGACGGCCCGAGATTTTCAGGGTGTCCACTACTTCTGAAGTGGTCAGCTCAAGAACTTCAGCGATTTCTTCGGGCGAAGGCTCGCGCTCAAACTTCTGTTCCAGTTCCGAGAATGACTTGCTGATTTTGTTCAGCGAACCCACGCGGTTCAGGGGCAAACGCACAATACGGCTCTGCTCGGCCAAGGCCTGCAGAATAGACTGACGAATCCACCATACAGCGTAGGAAATGAATTTAAAACCGCGGGTTTCATCAAAGCGTTTGGCAGCTTTGATAAGGCCGAGGTTGCCCTCGTTGATGAGGTCACCGAGGCTCAGGCCCTGGTTCTGGTATTGCTTGGCTACCGATACAACGAAACGCAGGTTGGCTTTGGTCAATTTCTCCAGCGCTTGCTGGTCTCCGTCGCGGATACGCTGCGCGAGCGTTACCTCCTCGTCGGGCGTGAGCAAATCAACCTTGCCAATCTCCTGGAGGTATTTATCCAGCGACTGGCTTTCGCGGTTGGTAATCTGCTTACTAATTTTTAGCTGTCTCATGGGACTAGGTAAGAACGATATCTGATGGGGTTGTACGTAAGAAAAAGCCGCCCGGCTAGTCCCCTCAGTCAGAGGAAGCCAACAGGCTCCCCCTGACATTAGTTCGGGACTTCGGCGCCTATCTAGGCTTGAGCTTCGCCATTGCTGGCGGCCGCCGCCTCGGGCTTGGGCAGCAGCACCTTGCGCGAGAGCCGGTACTTGCCGGTTTTCTTATCGATTTCCACCAGTTTCACGTCAATATCCTGCCCCACTTCCAACAAGCCTTCCAGGGTCTGAATCCGCTCGTGCGTCACCTCCGAGATGTGCAGCAAGCCATCTTTGCCCGGCATGATTTCCACGAAGGCACCGTAGGGCTGGATGCTGCGCACCTTGCCTTTGTAGGTTTCACCCACTTCCGGCTGGGCCGCGATGGCCCGGATGCGGTCGATGGCGCCCTGCATGTCCTCCTGGTTGGAGGCGTAGATGCTCACGTGGCCCTTCTCGTCCTTCTCCTCGATAATAACCGTGGCGTTGGTATCCTTCTGGATTTGCTGAATGACTTTGCCACCTGGCCCGATTACCGCGCCGATGAATTCTTTGTCAATCAACATCTTGTGCGAGCGCGGCGTGTGAGGCTTCAACTCCGCAGCCGGCGCGGCAATGGTCTTCGCCATTTCGCGCAGGATGTGCAGGCGGCCTTCGCGAGCTTGGTGCAGCGCAGCCGTCAAAATCTCATTACTCAAGCCCTGGATTTTGATGTCCATCTGGCAGGCGCAAATGCCTTTTTCGGTGCCGGTCACTTTGAAGTCCATGTCGCCGAGGTGGTCCTCGTCGCCGAGAATGTCGCTCAATACGGCGTACTCACCCGTTTCCTTGTCTTGTACCAGACCCATGGCGATGCCGGCCACGGCGGCCGAAATCTTCACACCGGCATCCATCAGCGCCAGCGAACCGGCGCATACGGTTGCCATCGAGCTGGAACCGTTCGACTCCAGGATGTCCGACACAATGCGGATGGTGTAGGGGTTCTCCTCATCGGGCGGCAGCACCTGGCGCAGCGAGCGCAGGGCCAAGTTGCCGTGACCAATTTCGCGACGGCCAGCGCCGCGGTTAGGCTTCACCTCACCGGTCGAGAAACCGGGGAAGTTGTAGTGCAGCATGAATTTCGAGTAGCCCTTGGTGAGGGGCTGGTCGACAATCTGCTCGTCGAGCTTGGTGCCGAGGGTAGCCGTGGTCAGGCTCTGGGTTTCGCCGCGGGTGAAGATGGCCGAGCCGTGGGCACCGGGCAAGTAGTTGATTTCCGACCAGATGGGGCGGATTTCGGTGAGCTGGCGGCCGTCGAGGCGCACCCGCTCCTTCACCATCATGTCGCGGATGGCTTTCTTCTCGGCGGCGCTGTAGTAGCGGCCGAACATCTTCATGTCCAGTTCGGGCTGGTCAGCCAACAGCTTCTCCAAAAACGCCTTTTTCACCTGCGAAAAGCCTTCTTTGCGGCCGCCCTTGCTGGTGTTGCCGGCGCGGGCCACGTCGTAAGCACCTTGGTAGATGCCGGCATGGATGTGCTTTTTCAGCTCCTCGTTCTCGTCGTACTTCGGATACTCGCGTGGCTGCGACTCCGGCGTGCGGCCCACAGCCTCGGCCAGGTCCTTTTGCAGCTGGCACTGGGCCTTGATGGCTTCGTGGCCGAAGGCAATGGCCGCCACCATTTCCTCTTCGCTCACTTCCTTCATGGCGCCTTCCACCATGGCCACGGAGTCGGCAGTAGCGCCTACCATGAGGTCCATGTCGGCGCGGGCCAAATCGGAAGTCTTGGGGTTAATCTGGAACTGGCCGTCGATGCGCGCCACGCGCACTTCGGAAATGGGGCCAGCAAACGGAATGTCCGAAATCGACAAAGCTGCCGAAGCGGCCAAAGCGGCCAGGGCGTCGGGCTGCACTTCTTTGTCGGCAGAGATGAGCGTAATCATCACCTGCACTTCGTAGTGGTAGTCCTTGGGGAACATCGGCCGCAGGATGCGGTCGACGAGGCGGCAGACTAGGATTTCGTAGTCCGACAGGCGGCCTTCGCGGCGCTGGAACGAGCCGGGGATTTTGCCGGCCGAGCCAAATTTCTCCTGGTAGTCTACCGACAGCGGCAGGAAGTCAACGCCTTCGCGCTGGCTCGGGGCCGAAACCACCGTGGCGAGCAGCATGGTATCGCCGAGGCGAACCACAACGGCGCCGTCGGCGAATTTGGCCAGCTTGCCGGTTTCGATGGAGATAACGCGGCCGTCAGGCAGCGCCAAGGTTTTGGTAATGGCGTGGGGTTGGGACATCAGCGGGATTTGCTTGGAAAAGCGACAGCGGGCGAGCAGCCAAAAACGAACGCCGCCAGCGGCCTTCGTTACTCAGGTAAACACAGCAACAGCGCGCCGATACAAAACAGTGCCACGGGCCAGCCTCGGCGCAAAACCGACCCGAACAAAAAAAGAGTAGGGAACCTTCGTTGGAAGGCTCCCTACTCTCAGACTCTGGACTTACTTACGGATGCCCAGCTCCTTGATGATGGCGCGGTAGCGGTTGATTTCGCGGTGCTGCAGGTAGTCCAACATGCGGCGGCGCTTACCTACCAGCTTCAGCAGGCCCAAGCGAGTGCTGTGGTCCTTCTTGTTGGCCTTCAAGTGCTCGGTGAGGTGGTTGATGCGGTGGGTGAAGAGACCAATTTGCGCCTCGGCCGAACCGGTATCGGTTTTCACTTTTTGCAGGCTATTCTTTTCGAAAATGGCCTGTTTTGCTTCTGTAGTTAAAATCATCGGTTGATAGGTATTACCCCGTCTTAGATTTTGGGATGAAAAAAATGTTGTTATGATACCCCACACATTGGGGTGCCGCAAAGGTACGCAATTTAAAAACAGGATAAAAGCGCGGTGGAGGATTTATGCAAATGCCCTGAAAGGTGGCTCAAAGCCCCGCCTATTCTTCTACCGCAGGCTCCGTGATTTTGCGCAGTGCCGGAATGCCAAGACGCTGCGGCAACCGACGCCAAAAGTCCATTTCCAAGAGGCCGGAGTCGTTGTAGGCTTGATACAAGAAGAACAAGCCAGCGGGCAGCAGCACCAGATTAGACATCCACATGCCAATGCCAACGGGCATGACAAACTCGCGCCCGTACTTTTCGCCCATGATGCTAAGCACGTAATAGATGATAAAAAAGAGGATGGACACCAGAATGGGCACCCCCAATCCGCCTTTCTTAATAATAGACCCCAAGGGCGCTCCAATCAGGAACATGAGCAATACAGCCATCGACTGTGAATATTTCCGGTAGACCTCAATCCGGAACAAGGCCGAACTACGCGCATATTCATTCATCCGCTCCGCGCTGGATGTCGCAAAAGCTTTCATGTTGTTGGCGCGGTTGGCCGCCTGCTGCAGGATGGGAGCCGTGGTCACGGCCAAACGCGAAGCCGGCACCTGCAATGCCTCAACCCGACGATTTGCGGCCCGCCCAGTGGTGTCGAACCGCAAAAAGGTATAATAGGCATTGGTTTGCCGCGTAAGTTGGCCTTGCTCGACGTGCAGCTTTTTTTGCACCGAATCGGTTGCCGTATGCAACTGCGCGATGTTGAGCATCATTCGGTTTTCCTTAAACAGGTCCTCCGGCGTACGGGTAGTGCCGAATGAAGCCAAGGAGAAGGTGACCATGTTGTGGTCGAAGCCTTGCCGGACGAAGCTGGCGCCGGCCCGGTCCTGCGCATCGGGCTGCTCCACGTAGTTGTGGCCGTGGAAGAGTTCCAGACCAAGGTAGCCGCCATTGAACCGGGTGAACATGCGGCCCGAATCGGCCAGCATGACTTTGGCATTGCCCGATTGTTGGGTGTGGTCGTAAATCATGACGCCGTGCAACCGGTCGCCGTTTTCCCCGGATTTACGGTCCACCTTGATGGTGTAACCCGGAATTCCGTTGTAAAACACGCCTTCCCGAATATCCAAGGCCAGTTTTTGCTGCCGCACGTCCCACAACAAGCTATACGCTTTAAGATTGGCGCGCGGAACAATGGTTTCGTTAAACCAAAACGCCCCCACCGCCAAGCCAGCGGTAAGCAAAAAGACGGGCAGCAAAATACGAGTCAGGGCGATGCCCGATGCTTTGATGGCCGTAAGTTCGTGGTGCTCACCTAAATTCCCATACGTCATCAGCGATGAGAGCAGCACCGCCAAGGGCAGTGACACCGGTACGATGAGCACACTGAAATAAAACAGCAGCTGCAGCAACACGCCCGTTCCCAAGTCCTTGCCGATGATGTCATCAAGGTACTTTAGGAGTGTATGCGTGAGTAGAATAAACTGAACTACCGCAAACGTGAGCAGAAACGGCCCGGCAAAGGCCTTTAAAATAAGCTTATCGAGCTTTTTGAGCATAAGTAATGGCAACGGGAGTGGACTGATGCCAGCAGGAAAACGAAACTCCACGCGAAAAAGTACCGGAGCACAACGTGCTTCAGGCAACCAGCATTCCAGGAATGCTACCCGCCTACCTGCTCCCGTAGCTTGGCCACGAGGCTTTCCCACATTTCCTGCTGCTCATCGGTATCGTGCGCGGAGGAGTAATCCACAACCCGCAGGTACACTTCGTCGGTCACCTGCGAGGAATCGAGGGTAAATTCTAAAAAGTTGGCATCGGCTACGGGCTGGCGGTGTTCGTCGAGGAATACGAACCGCACCCCGCGGTTCAGGCGCTGGCCCGAAATCTCGGCGTAGTGGTTGTCCTGGTCCCAGATAAAGTTGAGGCGTTGCCCCTCTACGTACCGTACATCGTCACAAAACCACTGCGAAAGACCTGAAGCAGTTGCCAAGTAAGGAAAAAGAATTTTGGGTGACGCATTGATGGGGAATTCAACAACGAAACGCGTTTTAGTTTGGGTATCAGGCAAAGCCATAGGAATTAAGACGAAGGAGCCTGGACAAACCACGGTTTAAATCCGGCCACGGGAGAGAAATATGGTGTTTTTTGCCCCTGCAGCTTGCGTCGGGGCCTTTTGTAACGTTACCTTTGCACCCACAAAAAACCCGGCGGGGTAGCTCAGTTGGTTAGAGCACAGGATTCATAACCCTGAGGTCACGAGTTCAACTCTCGTCCCCGCTACTTCAAAAACCGTTTCGGCTATCGGCTGGAGCGGTTTTTTTATTTTAAGCTAACCTTTAACTGGTTTTAAGGTTGGGGTGGCCGCGGAATAGCGGGTTGCCTCGAGTATAGCGCCACAAGAAATAGCAGGGCCCCAAAACAAGAAAACGCTGAACCCAAAGGCCAGCGTTTTCTTGCTAAATCGCGCTGAAAGGCACTTACTTCGCTTTATCCACGATGCCTTTGAAGGCAGCGGGGTGATTTAAGGCCAAATCAGCCAGAACTTTGCGGTTGAGTTCGATGCCAGCTTTTTTCAAGCCGCCCATCAACTGCGAATACGACAACCCGTGCTCACGAGCACCGGCGTTGATACGCTGAATCCAGAGGGCCCGGAATTCACGCTTCTTTACTTTACGGTCGCGGTAAGCGTACAAGAGGCCTTTTTCAACGGCGTTCTTGGCTACGGTCCACACGTTTTTGCGACGGCCGTAGTAGCCTTTCGCCAAACGCATGATTTTCTTACGGCGGTGGCGCGAGGCCACGTGGTTGACACTTCTTGGCATAACCTAGAGAGTTTTTGGCAGCCGGCGACGGGTTATTGTCTTAAGGCCGGAAGCCTGGTGAAATTTAAATAATGAGGTGACGTACTGTTCAAGCCCGAGGCAAAAAAAATTATGCCCAGACCAGAAACAAGTAAAATCAGATGTTCAACATCTGGCGCACACGGTTCATGTCGGCGCTGCTCACGAGGCCGGTATGGGTCAGACCGCGCTTCTGCTTGGTCGTCTTCTTCGTGAGGATGTGTGATTTGAAGGCGTGCTTCCGCTTCACCTTGCCCGTTCCGGTGAGCGCAAAGCGCTTCTTAGCACCGGATTTCGTCTTTACTTTCGGCATTGTAGTAAGTGTTGGAGGGTTGGTTGTTGATTGTTGATTGCTGACCGACCAAGGGTCGGGAAGCCATCTTCAACCGGGTAAAAATCTATTCGGCGGCATCGGCAGAAGCCGGAGCCGTTTCGGAGGTTTGTTCGGCAGTTTCAGCTTTGGGCTCGGCTGGCTTAGGCGCTTTCTTCTCGGCTTTGTCCGGAGTAGCAGCGGGTTTGGCGGCAGGTTTAACTACGGCAGCTGCTTTCGGAGCCAGGTAGAGGAACATGCGCTTGCCTTCCAGCTTGGGCAGTTGCTCGACTTTGGCGAGGTCTTCGAGGGCCTGCGCAAACTTGAGCAACAGGATTTCGCCCCGCTCTTTGAAAACAATGCTACGGCCCACAAAATGCACGTAGCTCTTGATTTTGGCACCTTCTCGCAGAAACTCCTGGGCGTGCTTCACCTTAAAGGCGAAGTCATGCTCGTCGGTATTGGGGCCGAAACGAATTTCCTTGAGCACGACCTTGGTCTGCTTAGCCTTCAGCTCGCGGGTTTTCTTCTTCTGCTCGTACTTGAATTTCGAGTAGTCGATGACGCGGCAAACGGGCGGCGTGGCCGTGGGCGAAATCTCAACGAGGTCGAGGTTCTGGTCCTGGGCCATTTTGCGGGCTTGGTCGGTTGGATAAACGCCTTGTTCGACGTTATCACCGACCAGACGCACTTCGCGGGCCAGGATTTTTTGGTTGATTTTGAACGGCTCTTCCACCTGCTGGCGGGGCACGTACCGACGGTTCGGGGCTGCTATGGTTTGGTCCTCCTCCTAAAAAGTGGCGGGAAATGAGATTCTGGGCGATTCCGGCCGGGTAGGGCCTGGCAATCAGGGGGCAAATATCGGTATTTATGTTGGTAAAGGCAAATCCCTCTTGCAATGAGTACAGAAAAGCCTGAAAGGATGCTGTAAATGGAAGCCATTCTCGGTCTCCGTTCACAGCAGCATCTTCCCCAGCACCTACTAATAAGCTTCTACAATCTGGCTTTGCACGCTTTGCACGAAGGCATCCAGGGGCATGGAACCCAAGTCGCCTTCGCCGTGCTTGCGCACCGAAATGATGTTGTCCTGAGCCTCTTTCTCCCCCACAACCAGCAGGTAAGGAATTTTGCTCATTTCAGCATCACGGATTTTGCGGCCAATCCGCTCATCGCGGGCGTCCACGGTACCGCGTAGCTCGTGCTGTTCCAACTGGGCCTTCACCTCATGGGCATAGTCAATGTATTTATCCGAGATGGGCAACACAATGAACTGCTCCGGGGTGAGCCACAGTGGAAAATTGCCGCCGCAATGCTCGATAAGCACCGCCACAAAACGCTCCAACGAGCCAAACGGCGCCCGGTGAATCATGACGGGGCGCTGGCGTGAATTGTCCGACGCAACATACTCAAGGTCAAACCGCTCGGGCAGATTGTAATCAACCTGAATGGTCCCCAACTGCCAGCGCCGGCCAATGGCGTCGCGCACCATAAAATCCAGCTTGGGGCCGTAGAAGGCAGCTTCGCCTAGCACCGTCACCGTATTCAGTCCTTTTTCGGCCGCGGCCTCCTGAATGGCCGTTTCGGCGCGCTCCCAGTTCTCATCCGAGCCAATGTACTTGGTTTTGTTGTTGGGGTCGCGCAGGGAAATCTGGGCCGTGAAGTCGGGAAAATCCAAGGCTTTCAACACGTAGAGGACGATGTCAATCACCTTCTTGAACTCGTCCTTCACCTGGTCGGGCCGGCAGAAGATGTGGGCATCGTCTTGGGTGAAGCCCCGCACCCGCGTCAGGCCGTGCAACTCGCCTGACTGCTCGTAGCGGTACACCGTACCAAACTCGGCCAAACGCACGGGCAGGTCACGGTAGCTGCGCGGCTCGGTTTTATAGATTTCGCAGTGATGCGGGCAGTTCATCGGCTTGAGGAAGAATTCCTCACCGGGATTGGGCGTTTTGATGGGCTGAAACGAATCGGCGCCGTATTTCTCGTAGTGGCCGCTGGTCACGTACAGTTCCTTGGACCCGATGTGGGGCGTGACCACGGGCTGGTAGCCGGATTTAACCTGGGCTTTGCGCAGAAACTGCTCAAGTCGCTCCCGCAGGGCAGTGCCTTTGGGCAGCCACAACGGCAGCCCCGCTCCTACTTTTTCCGAGAAAGCGAACAGCTTGAGCTCTTTGCCCAACTTGCGGTGGTCGCGGCGTTTGGCTTCTTCCAGGCGCTCGAGGTACTCGGCTAGGTCCTTGGCTTTCTGGAAAGTGATGCCGTAAAGGCGCGTCAGCTGCTTATTTTTCTCATCGCCGCGCCAATAGGCGCCCGCCACGTTCATCAGCTTAGCAGCTTTGATGGTGCTAGTGTCGGGAATGTGCGGGCCGCGGCAGAGGTCGGTGAAGCCCCCCTGCGTGTAGAAAGTGATTTGGCCGTCTTCCAGGTTTTCAAGAAGCTCCAGCTTATACGGGTCCTGCTTTTCTTGGAAATAAGCAATGGCGTCGGCTTTGGAGATTTCCTGACGGATGTACCGGCTTTTTTGCTTGGCCAGCTCCAACATTTTCTTCTCAATTTCGGGGAAGTCTTCGCTGGAAATGCTGCGCCCTTCGCCCAAGTCTACGTCGTAATAGAAGCCGTTTTCCACAGCAGGACCAATGGCCAACTTCACGCCGGGGTAAAGAATTTCCAGCGCTTCGGCCATCAGGTGGGCCGAGGAGTGCCAGTAGGTCGCTTTGCCGGCCTCATCGTTCCAGGTCAGAATTTCGACGGTAGCGTCCTCAGTAATGGGGCGGTGAAGGTCGCGAACTTCGCCGTTGACGCGCACGGCCAAGGCATTGCGGGCCAAGCCTTCGCTGATGCTGTTGGCCAGGGCATGGCCGGTCGAGCCGGACTCGACCTGGCGAACCGAACCGTCGGGGAGGGTTATGTTGAGCATAGAAATGTTGTAAAAGGGGCCCAATGGGCAAAGCAAGGCGCAAGTTACACCTTGCCCGATGAGGAATTAAGAATTGAGAATGCGAAATTGGGCATTTTCTTATTCATCAATTCCCTGGCTGGTTTCATCGCCTTCTCACTCGGCGGTGGGCCTGAGGGAAGGCAAGGGGCTAATGGGCGCCGGCCGGACGATGCCGGCCGGGCGGCGGTAATAGTACCGGGGCGAGGTGCGCAGGCTATCGGGCAGTGTGGCCTGCACCCGCTCGTTGGTTTTCCAAACTTTGAAAGTCCAATGCGCGTTGCCAGGGTTTTCCGCCACCAGCCGACGAAACTGCGCTAATGCCTCGGGCAGCCGGTTTTGGACTTCCAAGGCTTCGGCCAACAGGGCCCGGGCCTGAGGCAAGCGGGGGTTGCGGCGCAACGCCCGCTTCAGGTGCTCGACCACGGCGGCGGGTCGGCGTTCGCGGGCAGCAGCCAAGCCCAGCCGGTAATCGGCCCGGTATACGGTGGTATCAAGGGCAAGGGCCCGGCGGTAGTACCACAGGGCACTGTCGGGACGGCCCCGCAACTCAAGCTGACGGCCGTAGTCGTAGTGCAAAAGTCCAGACGTAGTGTCCAGCTTCATGCCGAGGGCGGCGTAGCGGGCGGCATCGGTCGGTACACGCCAGGCATTCAGGAGAAAGGCTAGCTGGTGCAGAATTTCGGGTTGCCGGGGGGCACGGGCGAGCGCATCCTGCAAGTACTGCACGGCCGTGGAGGTATCGGCCGTAGCGGCGTAAGCTAGCCCCTTATAGAACAGCGCGGCGGGCTGGTCCGGGTCCAGGCGCAGGGTACGGTCGAGGTTATCAAGTGCCGCGCCGTAGTCACGTGCTGCCAGATGGGTTTCCCCAACAAACAAGGGCAATTCAGGCCCCGTAAACCCGTATTTGGCCGCCAGGCGCGCTGCTGCCAGTGCTTCTGGCAATCGGCCCAGCGTTCGCAAAGCGCGGGCCTGCACGTAATAAATGGTACCATCAGCGTCATCGATTTCCAAGGCGGCAGTAACGTCACTGAGCGCGGCGCGGGGGTCGCCTGCGGCTAGCCGCAGGGTCGCGCGCCGCACCCACAGCGCCGCATTGCGCGGTTCCTGGGCAATGGCGCCGTTGAGCTCATCGGCTTGCACCCGCGGCCCACTTTGCACCGTTGCGAGGTTTACCATGGTGTCGGGGCGCTCTGCGGGTTGCGTCGAGCAATTGGGAAACGCCAGCACGACCAATGAACTCCAACCAAGCCTTAATAACCGCTGATAATTCATGATTCTGGGATGCCCCACAAGCTATTACAGAGAAAAAACGGCCCCGAATCCAATCCAAATAGGCGCTTTCCTGAACGAAGATAAAACGAAGCAACGTCCACACTAGCCAATGTGCATCCAAGGAGAACCGAAGCCAAGCCACTACTACTATTTACTGACTGAAGAATTTACTGGGACTTTGTCAGGGTCAGCATTCTTCCTCTCCAATGATGTTAACCGCTTTTGTCGTTGGGCATCGGCGCGTAAAAGTGGGGGCAGCATCTGGCGGCAAAGCCTGCTAATCACCAGGTCTTCGCTGGTGATGGGGCTTATTTTTTCCGCATCCCGCAGCGTCTGGATGGCGAGGCGGCGGCGGCCCTGGTATTGATACATCCGCGCCAGGTCATAACAGAACTGCAAATTGGTTGGTGCCAGGCTACGCGCTTTCTCCAGCGCTTCCATGGCCTTGCGGCTGTCGCCGCCCGACGGCACACCGCCCAGTACCAAGTTGCTGTACACGCGCTCGAGCAAGTTGTAATGGGCCACGCGGTACTGCCAACGCCCCAGCAACTGCCAGGCCTGCGGCAAATCAGGCCGATTTTGAGTGGCCAAGTACACGTGCGAGCGCAAGTCGTCGAAGGCCTTAAGCCGCGCCCCCGCCTTATAAAGAGTGGCTTGGTTGAACAAAGCCAACGCCACGGCAAAATTACTTTCGCCTCCTTCGGGTCGGAGCAGCAAGGCGCGGTCCCCGTACTGGCGCCCCGCGTCGAAATAAGCCGCCTTGCGGGTTTCGTCGGAGTACCGAGCGCCAATTTTCACACTCAGTACAGCGGCCTGCCACAAGGCCAGGTAGTGAGTAGGATTGGTTTTGAGTACCTCCTGGTAAACCGCCAGGGCTTCGGAATCCTTGAATTGGTTCACTAAGGTACTCGCCTGCACCAGCTTCTGAAGAACGGCAGGCGGGTCGGCAGTTAAGGCCGCGGCTACGGGCGGCCGGGCAGTGGCTGGCTTCCGCGTCCGGTTTCGAAACTGGGCCGCGGCGGGCAGTGGCGCCATGGTACCGCACAGAAATGCCAGCGTTAGCCATCGCACCCAGGTGCAGGCAGGCAACACGCACAGCCGTAACCACAACAACGACGACATAAAGCAAATAAATGGGCTCGGCTAGTCCCGCTTGTGCCCAAGGGCAAGAAAACGGGGTTAGCGTTGCAAAGCGCGCTTCTGCTAGGCGAAACAGAAGCGCGGATTATCAAGTTTCAACGCCAATTTGAATCGCAGCCCGCCCTAGAACAAGCCGAGCTGTGCTTTGGGCCGCTTAAGCAATTCGCGGGCCTGAGCCACTTCTTCGGCGGTGACGTCAACGGCTCCGTTCGTTTCCGTGCGCTCCGTGGTGGCCGCACCTGCCCCGCCCTCGCTGGGCTTGGCTAGTGCGGCAACCACCCGCTTCTTGGATACTTCGCGGCGTTGCGGCTCCGGGCCTTCGTCGGTGAGGAGGGCCAAGGCGTGCAGCTTGAAGTAGTTGAGTTTGTTGCCCATTGCCTTCCAGCCCTTCACGTCGATGAATTCGTGCAGGCTGATTTTCTCCGTTTCCTTCTCCGCCTTTTTGTCTTTTTGCACTTTCACCTCCATCATCGGCTCCGGGTTAGCCGTGACGGCCAGCATTTTAGAGCCCTTTGATTCGGAAATAAAAGTAAACCGCTTGGCCAACGTCGTGGTCTCAATGCGGAAGCGTTTCACGTAGTGGATTTTGGTATCGCCATCAACGTACACCGCCGAAAGCACCGTTTCGGGCTCGTATTTGCGCAGCAGCACAATGTTAGGAACGTCGTAATGGTTGGCCGGGTCGGGCGTGGTCAGCTCGTAGCTGCCGTCCTTGAAAACAACCAGCACGTGGTTTTCGGTATCGAAGGTGCCCAGGTACCGGCCGTGGCCGGCCGTATTGAGGCGGCCCACTACGCTGTCGAAGAAGATTTCGCGGCCGCCCAGGGTGGAATCGCCAAGGGTTTTCTGCGTAATCTTCTTGATTGGCTGCTTGGTCACGATGTTGCCCATCGAACCTTTTCCCTTGATGCCCAGCTCCGCAAAATCGAAATCAAACTGCTTGACCCGCGCCGGGGCCTTGTCCGACAACTGAATGCTGACGATTTCGGACTCTGAGTTGGGATTGGCGGTCAGGTACAGGGTTTTGGTGCCTTTCGTGCCCTTGGTCAGGTCGTACGTTTTGTCGCGCGTGATACCCGAAACCAGGAAGCGTTTCGCGAAGGAAATGCCCGAAGCCCCGTCCAAATACACCATGTTGTACACCAGCCGGTCGTCGTTCTTATTGTAAACGCCGACGTGAAGAATATCGCGGCCCACAAAGGTTTTCTCAGCGATTTTGGTCACCGTAAACGTGCCGTCGCGCTTGATGGCAATGATGTCGTCGAGGTCGGAACAATCGCACACAAACTCGTCCTTTTTGAGGCCAAAACCCACAAAGCCATCTGCCCGGTTCACGTAGAGCTTTTGGTTGGCAATGGCCACCTTTTGCGCCGTCACCACGTCGAAGGTGCGCAGCTGCGTTTTGCGCTCACGCCCCGCGCCGTACTTCTTCAGCAGGCCTTCGAAGTAATTGATGGCGTAACGGGTCAGATTGGCTAGGTGGTCGGCTACTTCAGCCAATTCTGCTTCCAGCCGCTGGATGTACTCATCGGCTTTGAAGCCGTCGAATTTCGAAATGCGTTTGATGCGAATTTCGGTCAGGCGGGTCAAGTCGTCTTCCAGTATGGGCCGCCGGAGCAGAATTCGCTGGTCGTCGGCCTTGGCCTTCTCCCCTTCTATGCGCACAAATTTCTTGAGCCCTTTGTCAATCGTCTCCAGAATTTCGGCCCACGTTTCGCACTCTTCAATCTTGCGATAAATGCGGTTTTCGATGAAAATCTTCTCCAGCGAGGCGTTGTGCCACTTTTCCCACAGCTCATCCTGCCTGATTTCCAACTCGCGCTCCAGCAGGCGCACCGTTGCTTTGGTGCTTTGCCGCAACACGTCTTCCACGCCCACAAAGCGGGGCTTGTCATCAATGATGACGCAGGTGTTGGGCGAGATGCTGATTTCACAATCGGTGAAGGCATACAGCGCGTCCATGGTCAGGTCAGGCGAAACGCCCGCAGGCAACTGCACCTGAATTTCCACGTTGGCCGCCGTGTTATCGACCACCTTTTTAATCTTGATTTTGTTGGCTTCCGAGGCTTTCACGATGCTTTCCATCAGCGCCGTAGTCGTGGAGCCGTACGGAATGTCGCGGATGATGAGCAGCGTTTTATCGACCTTCTCAATGGTGGCGCGCAGCCGGATTTTGGCACCGCGCATGCCCGAGTTGTAGTTGGTCACGTCGCACAGTCCGCCCGTCGAAAAGTCTGGAAACAGCTGCACTTCCCGGCCCCGCAGCACGTCGATGCTGGCCTTGCACAACTCCCGGAAGTTGTGAGGCATAATCTTGGTGCTCAAGCCCACGGCAATGCCCTCCACACCCTGCGCGAGCAGCAACGGGAATTTCACGGGCAGCGTGGTGGGCTCGCGCTTGCGGCCGTCGTAGCTAAGCTGCCACTCGGTGGTGTCGGGATTGAACACCACATCCAAGGCAAACTTGCTCAGCCGGGCTTCAATGTAGCGCGGCGCGGCGGCGCCGTCGCCGGTGCGCACGTCGCCCCAGTTGCCCTGGGTTTCAATTAGCAAATCTTTCTGGCCCAGGTTCACCATGGCGTCACCAATGCTGGCGTCGCCGTGCGGGTGGTATTGCATGGTTTGGCCGATGACGTTGGCCACCTTGTTGAAGCGACCGTCGTCCATCTCCTTCATGGCGTGCAGGATGCGCCGCTGCACGGGCTTCAGGCCATCTTCAATGGCGGGCACAGCGCGCTCCAGAATTACGTAGGAAGCATAATCCAGAAACCAGTTCTGGTACATTCCTTTCACAGTAGCAACGTCGTGGATAGTCTCGCCGGGCGCAAACTTGGGCTCTTCCTCGGTCTCGGGTTCGGGCGCAATGTCGACGGCCATATGAACGGCGGGCGTTTCGCCAAACAAGCTATTCGCCTCAACAGGCGGAGTGAGCGCGCCACCGGCGGGATGCGCGAGTGCTTGCTCCGCCGCATCGTGGTCCGCAAAACTGGCGGGCTCTACCGCATCGGCCGCGGCGGCGGGCGAAAACGCCGTCAGGTCAAAGTCCAACGAATCGCCGGGCTGCAAGAAATTTTCGTCAGGAGATTCGGAAGCAGGAGTATCGAGAGTAGCCACAGGGAAATCAAAAGAAGTCGGCGAACTGCCGTCAAAAATACCGGAATCAGCGAGGAGCGCAACAAATTACAATTCCAGGCAGAGCTGGAAAGTTCCCAATTTTTTTAGCTACTTCAGGGGTTTCGCACAGCCTGCAACTAATCGCAAACGCTGTCCTGAATCAAATAACGGCATTAAATCACAAACCGCAAACTAATATCAATAGCCAATTCGGCTGTGATTTACATTCCAGCAAGCTGGACAATTAATCCAAACCTCGCCAAACGAAAAAAGCCCGAGCCAAAGGCCCGAGCTTTTCCGTGGAATGTGCCGACTAGTCTACCCCTAGGCGGCGGTTCAAACCTACGCAAAAAAACCAACAATGCAAAATGCCGAACTTTCTCGAGTAAAATATTTTAGCCTTGCCTAGGTCTCTAAATAAAAAAGGCAACGGCCATGGCTTGTGTCAATCTGATACTAAAACAAGCCTTGTTATTGATAATGTTAAATTATTTATTGCAATATAAATACAAATTATTCTACCAGAAACATCGCAAATAATCAATTATTTGGTTCTTGTAAAAACATAATTGCAAAAATTGAATCACGCGAAAGTGATATTGACAATAATCAATTAACGGTTCAGCTTAAATGGTTGGCAATGGGACAGCTATCCGCACGCCGAAGCCGGTGCGAGTCCCATCGGCGGCCAAGACGGGTCCGGTAGTGGCGGCTCCACCAATAGCATTGGCTCGAGCGTCAATGTGGGCCAACCCCTGCCCGGCCCGCAAGTCCAAGCCGGCTTGGCCGCCGGCAGGAACGGACTGGCCATTGTCGATGACATCAATGATTAGCTGAGGCCCCTCGAGCCGAATGCGAATAATGACCTGCGTGGCATGAATTGCGTGCTTGAGAATATGCTGCAGGCTTTCCTTGTAAATCAGGTACAAGTTGCGGCGCAGGCGGGTGTGTAGCCGCACCGTGGCGGCTACCTCGGGAGCTTCAAGCACAACTTCGATGCCCCGGGAACACAGCAGTTCGTGGGCATATTCCCGCATGCGGTTCAGTAGCTCGGCCAGGTAATCTTGTTGGGTGTCGAGACTCCACACCACGTCGTTGAGCTGGCGCACCGCGGTGCGGCTGGCTTCCGACAGCCGGCTGATTTGCAGGCGTTGGCCCGCGGCATCGGCTAAGCCCTCTTGCAGGAGGTTGCTTTGAAGGCTGATTTGGCGGAGCAGCGCGCCCACATCGTCCCGCAAATCGGCCGCCAGCAGCGTTCGCAACGCCGATTCGCGGGCGGACTGCCGCTGGCGAAAGCGCCACAGCAAATAACCGGCAAAGCCAATTGCAAGCACCCCAAGCCCACTCAGACCAAGCAACTGGCGCTGCTGCCGCAACTTATCGAGCTCGCGTTCCTGTGCCTGCAGGCGCGATTGCTGCGTGAGCAGTTTGATTTGCGCCTGTTGCTGCCCCAATTCAAAGTTTAATTGCAGGGCGGCCGTGCGGCGAACCGTCGATTCGTTGAGCAGGCTATCATTGAAAGCTTTGCGGCCAATGGAAGCCTGATAAGCGCGCGCAAAATCCTTCTCCTTCGCGTAGGCCAGCGCCAGCACCTCATTAGCCGCCCGGCTGCCCTCAACGGCCCGGACTAGTTTGCTAGCTTGCAGGCTGCGCTCGCCGTAGATAATCGCGCTATCGGACTGCCCTTGCCGCAGGAAGGCCCGAGCCAAAATCCCCTGTGCTCGGGGAATGGCCACCCGCTGGCCAGCCAGAATGGATTGCCGCAATGCGGCCGATGCTAACGCAA
This sequence comes from Hymenobacter jeongseonensis, assembly GCF_015694725.1. Lineage (GTDB taxonomy): Bacteria > Bacteroidota > Bacteroidia > Cytophagales > Hymenobacteraceae > Hymenobacter > Hymenobacter jeongseonensis. The sequence goes on from NZ_JADQDQ010000008.1 coordinate 211,628, forward strand.
ACGACTGAGCGAAATCTCCTTGCCGCTCACTCACCTCAGCCAAGTTCAGTTGCATGGTAAGTACCTCAGATGCATTGTGCAATTTCTGGCTCACGGCCATGCTTTGCACGTAATAGTGCCGCGCCTCAGCCCACTTTTTCTGGCTCTTGGCTACATCCCCAAGGCCGCCCAACGCCAAATTGATGCGGTCAGGATAGTCATAACGACGAGCTACCTGCAGGGCATCGAAAAGATAGTCGCGGGCGTGAGCGTAGTCGCCCAGTTTAGTAAACGTGTTACCCACCTGGATTTTCAGGTTGGTCTGAAATCGGCGGGTATTCGTGTTGGTGGGTAAGGCCAAGCCCTGAAAGCAGTGGGCCAAGCTGGCAGCGTACTGCCCTTGCTGGTCGGCTACCTGCGCCAAGCGGCCGTGGCAGCGTACCTCACCGCCTTGGTCATGCACCTTCTTAAACTCATCGCGCGATTCGTTCAGGAGCCGCACCGCCGGGCCATATTCCGCCAGGGTGATGTGGTAATCGGCCAAATCCAATAGGGTTTCGGCCACTAAATCTTTGTATCGCAGGCGGCGCGCCAGCGAAAGGGCCTCCTCTAATATCGGGCGCGCAGCCTTCACATTTTGCAGCTTGACTTCCCACGCCAAGTTCGTGAGCAGGACCACGCGGGTTGAATCGAAATCTGAATGGTTTTCAATCAGCGCTTTGATGCTATCAATTCGATGCTGTTGGGAGTGCCACAGGCTAGACTGCGGCGGCGGAACGGCTGCCAGAGCAGTAGGCTGGCTGCTAACGGCCGCGGCCAAACGGGCTGGCGCAGCTAGAAGAACAACGCCGCCCGCGAAGATGAATAACGCCCGCACCGCCACTCGATGCCACTTCAGTAAAGGTTTTCGCATTCAGCTTGGCAATAATCAGATAAAGGTAATATTGTTGAGGTTGAACAAAACGTCTACCCGATTAGCCCTTCATAATTTATTACTTAAATGCAATAATGCGCTGCTCGGCCGTTGCCAAACAGCGCATTATAACGCTACTGAACGGCATGATAAAATTAAACTATTTCCACTTCCAGCACTTCCGCTGCCGGCAGTACATCACTGGTAATCAAGTCTTTTTCGAGGCGAAGATTATCGATGATAAAATTCTGGCGGTCGGGCGTGTTTTTACCCATGTAGTAAGTGAGCACCTGCTGAATGCTGCGGTCCGACTGCAGAATAACGGGCTCGAGCTTGATGTTTTCGCCGATGAATTTGCCAAATTCTTCCGGCGAAATCTCCCCCAGACCCTTAAAACGCGTGATTTCGGGGTTTTTGCCCAGCTTACGCATGGCGGCCTGCTTCTCCTGCTCGTTGTAGCAGTAAATGGTTTCCTTCTTGTTGCGCACCCGAAACAACGGCGTTTCGAGGATGAAGACGTGGCCGTTGCGGACCAAGTCGGGGAAAAACTGCAGGAAAAACGTGAGCAGCAACAGGCGAATGTGCATGCCATCGACGTCGGCATCGGTAGCCACTACCACGCGGTTGTAACGCAGGTGCTCAATGCCTTCCTCAATGTTGAGCGCGTGCTGCAGGAGGTTTAATTCCTCGTTCTCGTACACGATTTTTTTCTTCAGGCCAAAGCAGTTCAGCGGCTTGCCGCGCAGGCTGAACACGGCCTCTAGCTCCACGTTGCGGCTCTTGGTGATGCTGCCCGAAGCTGAGTCGCCTTCGGTGATAAAAAGCGTGGTGAGCAATTCTTTTTCGGCGCCGTCCTTGGCATTCTCGCCCAAATGGAAGCGGCAGTCGCGCAGCTTGCGGTTGTGCAGGTTGGCTTTCTTGGCGCGCTGGTTGGCTAGCTTTTTCACGCCGGCCATGTCCTTGCGCTCCCGTTCGCTCTGCTCGATGCGCTTGCGCAGCGCCTCGGCTACCGCCTGGTTTTTGTGCAGGTAGTTGTCCAGGTGCTCCTTCACAAAATCGAGAATGAAGCCGCGCACCGAGGGGCCGTCCTCGCCCATGTTCACACTGCCGAGCTTGGTTTTGGTCTGGCTCTCGAACACCGGCTCCTGCACCCGCACCGAAATGGCGGCAATGATGCTGGCCCGGATGTCGGCCGCGTCGTAATCTTTCTTGTAGAATTCGCGCACGGCCTTCACCACGGCTTCGCGGAATGCCGCTAAGTGAGTGCCGCCCTGTGTAGTATACTGGCCGTTCACGAAGGAGTAATACTCCTCGCCGTAGTCGTTGCCGTGCGTCATGGCCATCTCGATATCCGCCGCCTTGAGGTGGATAATGGGGTAGCGCAGGTGCTCCACGTCGGCCTTGCGGGAGAGCAAATCGAGCAGTCCGTTTTCGGAATAATACTTCTGCCCGTTGAAGTTGATGGTCAGGCCGGCGTTGAGGTAGACGTAGTTCCAGATTTGATTTTCGAGGTACTCCGGGATGAAGCGGTAATTCTTGAAAATTGTGTCGTCGGGCTGGAACGTGACCAGCGTGCCGTTGCGCTGGCTGGTTTTTTGGGGTTTGGGGTCGCTCACCAACTTGCCCTGGGCAAACTCGGCCGACTTCAGCACGCCTTCGCGCACGCTTTGCACCAAGAAATAGCCACTGAGGGCGTTCACGGCTTTGGTGCCCACGCCGTTCAAGCCCACGGACTTCTGAAACACCTTAGAATCGTATTTGCCGCCCGTATTGATTTTACTCACCACGTCCACCACCTTGCCCAATGGAATGCCGCGGCCGTAATCCCGCACCTGCACCCGGGAATCCGAAATCTTAATATCGATGGTGCGGCCGTGGCCCATCACGTGTTCATCGATGCAATTATCGACCACTTCTTTCACCAACACGTAGATGCCGTCGTCGTAAGCGGAGCCATCGCCCAGCTTGCCGATGTACATACCCGGACGCAGCCGGATGTGCTCGCGCCAGTCCAGCGAGCGAATGCTGTCTTCGTTGTAGCCGTGGTCGGCGACTTTAACCGCCACTTCGGCGGCTTCGGTCAGGGATTCGTCGTTCATTGGGGCAACTGTTGTCCAGGTTTTAGGTAAAATAACGCACAAAATAGCAGCAGGGCAAGAAATATTGCCAGCTCTTTTAGCATCTTCTCACTAATTTATTTAGTTTCCAACACCGCTTTCCAGGCTCCGGTTCACTCGCAATGCTTCGGCCCATTGCATCATCTCCACTCCCCTCTCACTCCTTACTTATGTTTCCTCCTCTAATCAACCGCGGCTCGCCGCATTCCAACGTATCTCAGCAAAGCGGAGCGCTGACCGAAGCCAAGCTGGCGCCGGTGATACACTACACATTTTTGCTAATTGGCCTGTCGCTGCTGGTTTTTGTGCTGCACAAGCTCGACGGCATTCTGCTGCCGCTGTTCTTTTCGGCCTTGCTTTCCACCCTGCTGCTGCCCTTGGTGAGCAAGCTGGAAGCGCGGGGCTGGCCGCGGTCCATCGCCATTCTCGCAACCATTCTGCTCCTGATTGGCGGCATTGCCGGGTTGGTCGTGGTATTCGGCGCGCAAATCATGGATTTACGGGCCGAGTTGCCCATGATTCAGCAAAAGCTGGTGACGTTTTTCGACCAAGGCCAGAAGTGGCTGCACGACCGGTTTGGCATGCGCGTGATGAGCAAAGACGAGCTGATTGACTCTTCGCTGAGCTCGGCCAAAAAGTCGGCCGGCGGCTTTCTTGGCAGCACCATCAGCACCACGGCCGGGGTGCTGAGCGTGCTCACGCTGGTGCCCATTTATATTTTCTGCTTCCTGTATTACCGCGACCATATGCGGCAGTTCATGTTCCGCTTCGTGTCGCCAGACAAGCGCACGGCCGTGCTGCATACCATGGACAACATTCAGAGCGTGGTGCAGGCCTACATCACGGGGCTGCTCATGGTGATTGTGATTGTGGCGGTGCTCAATGGCATTGGGCTGTTGCTGCTCGGGGTGAAGTTTGCCATCTTTTTTGCCATTTTCGCTTCGGTGCTGGCGGTTATTCCCTACATCGGTATCCTGGTAGGCGCCACCATTCCGGCCCTGATTACACTGGTCGAGACCGGTTCCCCAAGCAAGGCGGCCGCGGTGGTGGGCGTGTTTGTGTTTGTGCAGTTTCTGGAAGGCAACTTCATCACGCCCATGATTACCGGCTCCAAAGTGAGCATCAATCCCATGGCAGCCATTGTGGCCCTCATCTTGGGAGGCGAGTTGTGGGGCACGCCGGGCATGATATTAAGTATCCCGCTTGTGGCCGTACTCAAGGTTGTGTTTGACTCGAACAAAACGACCGAACCCTGGGGATTTTTGCTGGGCGACGTCACGGACGGTGACGACAGCAAAAAGGACACTTCGAGCAGCAAACCGGGCTTTTTTGGCAAAGCCTGGCACATGATAAAGCGCATGTAGAAGCTGGACTTTAACCTTATTTTGTGTAACCAATAACTGATGGCGGCAGTATTTACAGGAAATATATCTTCCACCAACCATCCTTTATGCTATGGCAACACCGAATGAAAAAACCGTCCGTGCTTACAATGACTTGGTTGAAATCAACAAGTCGGCAACCAAAGGCTACCAGGAAGCTGCCGAGGGTGTGACCAATCCCAAAATCAAAACGGAACTGAGTCGCCTCTCGCAGCAGCGGGCCCAATTTGCGTCCGAACTGTCGCAGCAGGCCAAGCAGTTTGGGGTAAATGTGAACGAGAGCGGCACCCTGGAAGGCGCCATGACAGATGCTGCCGCCGCCGTCCACCGCGGCTGGATTAACATTAAATCGGCCATTACGGGCCACGACGACAAGGCCATCCTCAACGAGTGTGAAACTGGCGATGCCACGGCCCTAAAAGCCTACGAAACGGCCCTCTCAGCTGACTTGCCCATGCAGGCCAAAAGTGTAATTGAGCAGCAGCGCAGTCAGATTCTGAACGCCAAAAACATGGTAACCCAGCTGAAAGGCCAGGTTAAGTAATGTCAAGGCCGTACTGTTGGCCCGCCTAAGTTGCGGACTTGCTTTCACTGATTAATATTCCTCGAAAAGGCCGTCCTATTGGGGCGGCTTTTTTCTTGTGCAACCTTCTGCCCGGCTAAGTTTGTTAGTCTTTCTTCTGACCACTATCCCGGCCCTGCGATTTGTACGCCATTATTGACCTTGAAACCACCGGCGGGCAGCCCACCCAGGACCGCATCACCGAAATAGCCATTTATATCCACGACGGCGAGAAAATCGTGGACGAGTACGCGACCCTGCTCAACCCGGGCCGGGCGATTCCGCCGTTTATCACCCAGCTCACGGGCATCACCAACGACATGGTGAGCGATGCCCCCAAGTTCCATGAAGTGGCGCGCAAGGTGGTGGAAATGACCGAGGGCTGCGTGTTTGTGGCCCACAACGTGCGGTTCGACTACTCCTTTTTGAAGAAGGAATTTGCTGACCTCGGCTACAATTATTCGCGCAAAACCTTGTGCACGGTGCGCCTAAGCCGCTCGCTCATTCCCGGCCAGCCTAGCTACAGCCTGGGCAAGCTGTGCCAGAACATCGGGATTACGCTGGAAAACCGCCACCGCGCCGCGGGCGATGCCCATGCCACGGCGGTGCTATTCGGCCGGCTGCTCAAAATCACGCAGGATAGCGAAGCGGTGCAAAACGGGCTTCCTCCGGCCGACACTCTGGCGCGGGTGGATGCCCTGGCACCGGCCGGCCGCCGCCCCGATGGCACCAAGGGACCCTCGCCCAAGCGCGTGGCGGCGGTGCAGGAAGCCATTCGCACGGCGCTGATTCCGCCGCTCGTTTCGCCGGCTTTGGTGGCCAGCCTGCCGCAGGCCACGGGCGTGTACTACTTCCACAACGAAGCCGGCGAGGTGATTTACGTGGGCAAGAGCATCAACATTTACAAGCGCATTCAGCAGCACTTTGCAGTGGACGTCAAATCGCGCAAAAGCCTGGAGTTCAAAAATTCTATTGCCGATATCACCTGGGAGCTGACGGGCTCGGAGTTGGTGGCGCTGCTCTACGAATCGCACCTGATTAAACAGCTCAAACCGGCTTACAACCGACAGCAGCGGCGCTCGGTGTTTCCGGCCGGCATCTACCTGCGCATTGATGAGCAAGGCTACAAGCGCCTGGCCTACGGCCGCGCCGATGCCCGCAACGCCGAAATTCCCATCATTGCGCTGGGCAACCAATACAAAGCCCAGGGTTTTCTTTACCACAAAGTGGCCAAGTACAACCTTTGCCAAAAGCTGTGCGGCCTTTACAAAACGCAGGGCGCGTGCTTCGACTATCAGGTGCACCGCTGCCAGGGCGCCTGCGTGGGCCAGGAGGCGCCGGAGAGCTACAACTTGCGCGTGGACGAAGCCATCGACAGCATCAGCTACGAGCACGACACGTTCGTGGTAATTGGCGCGGGCCGCACCGAACTGGAAAAGACCATTGTGCTGGTCGAGAACGGCAGCTACCGCGGTTTTGGGTACGTCGACGAAACGTTTTCGGCTCGCAAACTGGCCGATTTCCGCGATGTAATTAAGCCTTTCACTGATAACAAGGACATCCAGCAAATTATCCGGCTGCACCTGCGCACCAGGCACAAAGGCGAGCGGGTGAAGGTATTTGGGTGATTTGAAAGCTAACGCTTACTGCTGCCTAAAATCAAAAAGCGGCCCACCGAATGAATCCGGTGGGCCGCTTTCTGATTTTGGCGGAGCTGCCTACTTCTTTCCGGCCACAATCTCGTCTACCACCAAAGGGTCCAGCAGCGTGGTAACGTCGCCTAGGTTGGTGGTTTCGCCTTCGGCAACTTTGCGTAGGATGCGCCGCATGATTTTACCCGAGCGGGTTTTGGGCAAGCCCGAAACGAGTTGAATTTTGTCGGGCTTGGCGATGCGGCCGATGTGGGCCACCACGGCTTCGACAATGCTGGCCTCGGTACGCTGAATGTCGATATCGGTCGTGGGCACCCCGTTTTGGCAGATGACGTAGGCGTAAATTCCCTGGCCTTTCACGTCGTGCGGATAACCCACAACGGCACTCTCCACCACAAACTCGCTTTCGTTGATGGCGCTTTCAATCTCGGCCGTGCCAAAGCGGTGGCCGCTCACGTTGATAACGTCATCGACGCGGCCAATGATGCGGTAAAGGCCTTGTTCGTCGCGCCGGGCGCCATCGCCGGTGAAATAGTAGCCGGGATAGGGCTGGAAATACGTTTGCTGCGCACGGGCATGGTCGCCCCAAGTGGTGCGGATGATGCCCGGCCAGCTGCCCTTAATGGCGAGGTAGCCTTCCTGGTCGTTGCCCTTGATTTCGGTCCCGTCCTGGTTCAGCAGTACGGGCTGCACGCCCGGCAGCGGCAGGCCCGCCCGCGCCGGCACCGAAGGCGTAATGCCCGCCATGGCCGAAATCATGATGCCTCCGGTTTCCGTCTGCCACCACGTGTCCACGATGGGGCAGCGGCCCTTGCCCACGTGCTGGTGGTACCAATGCCAAGCTTCCTCGTTGATGGGCTCGCCCACCGAGCCCAGTATGCGCAGGCTGCTGAGCGAATACGCCAGCACGTGGTCGATGGGCGCGGCCATGAGCGAGCGGATGGCGGTGGGCGCAGTGTAGAATATGGTGACGTTGTGCTTGTCAATCACCTCCCAGAACCGGCCCGGCGAAGGAAAGGTAGGCACGCCCTCAAACAACACGGTGGTGCTGCCAGCCAGCAGCGGGCCGTAGAGGCCGTAGGTGTGGCCGGTTACCCAGCCGATGTCGGCCGTGCACCAGTACACGTCGTTTTCCTCCACCTGAAACACGTTCCGGAACGTATAATCGGCCCAGACCATGTAGCCGGCCTGGGTGTGCACCACGCCCTTTGGCTTGCCGGTGCTGCCGCTGGTGTAAAGGATAAAGAGAGGGTCTTCTGCCGCCATTTCTTCGGCGGGGCAGTTTTTATCTACCTCCATCACCTCTTCGTGAAACCAGACGTCCCGGTCGGCCACCATTTGCACGGGCCAGCCGGTGTGCTCCACCACCAGCATGCGCTTCACCGATGGGCACTGCGCCAAGGCTTCATCAACCACGCTCTTCACTGGGATTTGCTTGGCCCCGCGCTCCAGGGCGTCGGCCGTGATGACGAAGGAGGCCTGCGCATCGTTTATGCGGTCGGCAATGGCGGCGGCCGAGAAGCCGGCAAACACCACGCCGTGCACCGCCCCAATGCGGGCACAAGCCAGCACGGCAATGGCCAGTTGCGGAATCATGGGCAGGTAAAGCACCACTCGGTCGCCCTTTTTCACCCCATTTTTCTTGAGCACGTTGGCCATTTCGCACACTTGCGCGTGCAACTCTCGATACGTCAGGCGCAGGTGGCGGGTGCGGGGGTCGTTGGGTTCGAAGATGATGGCCAGCTTATTGGCGCGCTGTTCGAGGTGGCGGTCGAGGCAGTTTTCGGTGATGTTGAGGGTAGCGCCGTCGAACCAAGTGCTTTGGCCTTCGGGCGAAAACTGCCCACCGCGCACACTGCCCCACTTGCGCCGCCAGGTGAAGGGCTCGGCCACGGCTGCCCAAAAGGCGTCGGGGTCTTCCACCGACTGCTGATAAGCGGCGTGGTATTCGTCGAGGGTGCGAACGCGGGCGTGAGCTGGGGTATTTTCAGACATAATGGGGTGATTGGTATGGTGCAGAATGAGAAGTATTTTAATGTTGTAAAAGGCCCTTGAACCTGAATTACCCAGCTTTTTCGAAAGCCGCCCCAATGGCCCGCCGCCGAAAAGCTGCGCTGATTTCGTCAAGAATCAGCGGGTCGTCAATGGTGGAGGGAATTGCAAACCCTTCGCCGTCGGCGAGCTGACGGAGGGTTTTGCGCAAAATTTTACCCGAACGGGTTTTGGGCAAGCGCTTCACCACGAGTACCGAGCGGAAGCAGGCCAGGGCACCAATCAGGGTGCGCACGCGGCTCACCAGCTCCTGCTCCACGGCCTCCTCCCCTATGGTTTGGCCGTCTTTGAGCACCACCAGGCCAATCGGCACCTGGCCCCGGAGAGCGTCGGCAATGCCAAGCACGGCACACTCGGCCACGGCGGGGTGCGCGGCCAGAATTTCTTCCATTTCGCCGGTGCTCAAGCGGTGGCCCGCCACGTTGATTACGTCATCAACCCGGCCCATAATGTAACAGTAGCCATCGGTGTCGCGGTAGCCGCCATCGCCGCTGAAATAGTAGCCGGGAAACGGCTTGAGGTAGCCTTCCCGAAACCGAACGTCGTCGTTCCATAGCGTGGGCAAGCAGCCCGGCGGCAACGGTAGCTTCACCGCCACTAAGCCGGTGACGCCGGCTGGTACCGGCGCGCCTTCTTCATCGAGAATCTGGACGTTGTAGCCCGGCACGGGAAAGCCCGCACTGCCCGCCCGGGGTGGCGGCATCCCCTCCAGGCCCACCATGGTGGCCAGCATGGGCCAGCCCGATTCGGTTTGCCACCAGTGGTCCACCACGGGCACGCCGAGGAGCTGGCCGGCCCAGGTGTAGGTAGCGGGGTCGCAACGCTCGCCAGCCAGAAAGAGCTGGCGCAGGCTGCTTAGGTCGTACTGCCGGGCCAGTAGCCCCTCGGAGTCTTCTTTTTTGATGGCCCGAATGGCCGTGGGGGCGGTAAACATCACCTGCACCTTGTGCTGCGCGACCAGGCGCCAAAAAGTACCCGCATCGGGCGTCCGCACGGGTTTGCCTTCGAATAAAACGGACGTACAGCCCTGCAGCAAGGGCCCGTATACAATGTAGGAGTGCCCCACCGCCCAGCCGATATCCGACCCCGCAAACATGGTGTCGCCAGGAGCAAGGCCGTACACCGCTTTCATGCTGAAACGCAGGGCCACCGCGTGGCCGCCGTGGTCACGTACCACGCCTTTGGGCCGGCCGGTAGTGCCGCTGGTGTAAAGAATATAGAGCGTATGGGTGGCGGGCACGGGCACAGCCGCCACAGGCTCGGCTTGCAGCAGTTCCTGGTAATCAACATCCCGCCCGGGCTGCATCTTGGCCGTTACGAAATCGCGCTGCAATACCACCACATGCGCCGGCTGGTGCGTAGCCTGAGCCATGGCTTCCTCCACAAGCGGCTTGTAGGCAACGATGCGGTCAAATTCCATCCCGCCCGAAGCACACACGATAACCCGCGGCTGGGCATCGTCGATGCGCACGGCCAGCTCGTGGGGCGCAAACCCACCAAACACCACCGAATGCACTGCCCCAATGCGGGCACAAGCCAGCATGGCCACCACGGCTTCGGGCAGGTTGGGCATGTAGATGATAACCCGGTCGCCGAGCGCCACGCCCAATTCGCGCAAGCCCCCGGCGAAGCGAGCCGTCATTTCCAGCAGTTCGCCATAGGTGTAAGTGCGCTGCGTATTGGTCACCGGCGAATCATAAATCAGAGCCGGCTGCTGGCCACGGCCGTGCTGCACGTGGAAATCCAGGCAGAGAAACGACGTGTTGAGCGTGCCTTTTTTAAACCACCGGTAAAAACCATTGGCATCCTGAAACAGGGCTTCGCCGGGCGGAGTATCCCATTGCAGTTGCTGGGCCTGGGCCAGCCAAAAGGCGGCGGGGTCGGCTAGGCTAGCGGCATGCGTAGCGGCGTAGGAGCAAGCAGGTTTCATGGGGCGGGTGGGATTGGGCGGGTGGGCAGTGAGAAGCGCGGCTGGGAGAAACTGCGGGGGCGCGCAGGCGGAATTTCCAGCACTGGAATACAAGCGCGGTTTAGGCCGCAACGCCCAGCAGCTCCCGGACTTTTTCCATAAGCTGGCGGGTGCTGAAGGGTTTGGGAATATACAAATCGGCCCCCACTTCATACCCCTTTTTGATGTCTGGCTCGCGGCTTTTAGCCGAAAGAAAGATGACTTTGGTGCCGGTACGGTCGGGCCGCTGGCGCAACTGCCGGCACACCTGGTAGCCGTCCACGTCGGGCATCATCACATCCAGCAGCACCAAGTCGTAGGACGTTTGCTCGATGGCGGCCAGGGCTTCGGTGCCATTGCGGGCAATGCCCACTTGGTACCCGTTTTTGCGCATCAAAAATTCGAGCGACATGACGATGTTGGGCTCGTCGTCAACAATTAAAATGTGGGGTGTTTTCATGGCTCATGGGTAGCAGGCGGGGGAAATCAGATGGGCTAACTGACCAGCTCGGGGGTGCTTACAACGGGCAACTCTATAAAGAAGGAAGCCCCTTGGTCGGGCTGGCTTTCCACCCAAAGGCGGCCGTGGTGCAGGTCGACAATTTTTTTGGTAATGGCCAGACCCAAACCGGTGCCTTCGGGCTTGCGGGTGGTCTGGTTGCGGGCCTGGAAGAATTTCTCGAAAATATGCTCCTGCTCGGCCACCGCAATGCCCTTGCCGTTGTCGGAAACGACGAGGGTAAGCACTTCGGAATGAGCAGCCGCATTTGCGCGCAAAGGGGGCGCCGCGCACGTCACGGTGAGCCGAATGCGGCCCGAACCATCGGCCCGGCAGGCCTTGATGGCATTCGACAGCAGATTCACCAGCACCTGCATCAATCGGTCGCGGTCGGCGGGCAAAGCGGGCACGTGCGGCGGCAGGTCGATGCGCAGGTTGATTTGCTTGTCGCGGAGCAGCTGGCCCACTACTTCCACGGCTTCCTCCAGCAGTTCGGGCACGGGCACGGGCTGGCGCTCCAACGTGGCCTGGCCCGATTCGAACTTCTCCAAATCGAGCACCAGCGAAATGAGGCGGGTGAGCCGTTCGGCTTCGCGGCTGATGGTGAGTTGGAACCGCTGGCGCTCGGGCTCCTCAAGGTCCGGGTTGTCGGCCAGGATTTCGGCCAGGGCCCGGATGCTGGTAAGCGGCGTGCGCAACTCGTGGGTGACGGTGTACAGGAACTCGTCCTTGCGCTGGTCCAGGGCCTGGAGCTGGTCGTAAGCCATGCGCAGCTCGTCGGTGAGGCGCTGGAGCTGGCGCGACTGCTTCAGGAGCTGGCGGTTGGCTTCGAGCAGCTGCTGGCTTTCGCGGAGCATGCCCACCACGTTATCGTAATTGATTTGTTCGGCCCCGGCCACTGAGGCCACCAACATGCGGGCCGATGCCGGGCCCAGGCTGCCGGCTAGGAGCTTCTCGGCGTAGGTCAGCAGGCGCGGGTCGGCGGAGGCAAAATGAGCCGGGGCAGCATTGGCTGACGGGTTATCCTGCGGCATGGCATCCGGAAAGCGGGAGCCGAACGTGCGCAGGGCCTGGTTGGTGCGCTTCTTCCCCAGAAAGCCCAGCAGCAGCGCGCGAACGTCCGGGTATGGGGTGCGGCCCTGCCAGCCGGCCACCTCCTCCCCCAGGCTGCGCCGCTGAAACACGTCCACAAACACGTCGGCCTGCCGCAGCTCCAGCGCCGTGGGCGGCTTCGCCAAGGACAGGCCCACGTATAAGCCGATATTGAAAAACCAGCTCCAGAACAGGCCGTGCGAGAGGTAATCCAGGCCTTCCAGCCCAAACAAGGCAAAGGGCCGCAACCCGGCAATGCCCCCCACGCCTACGGTTAGAATGGACGGCGGAAGCTTGCCCGGCCCCACCATCGTGGGCAATACCAGCGTAAAAAACCAGATGCCAAAGCCGGCCAGCAAGCCCATTGTGGCCCCGCGCCGCGTGCCGCCTTTCCAGTACAAGCCGCCCAGCACGGCGGGCACAAACTGCGCTACGGCCGCAAACGAAACCAAGCCGGTGTTCACCAGCGGCAGCTGTTTGCCCACTTCGGCGTAGTAGCCATACGCCAGCAGCAGCACGGCCAACACGGCCAGCCGCCGGCTTTGCAAGGCCACCCGGCCCAGATAAGCAAACCACCGGGTTTGCAGAGCCGGCCGGGCGGCAGGCACCCGCACCAGCAGCGGCATAAGCAGGTGGTTGCTCATCATCACACTCAGGGCAATGGTTTCGACGATAATCATGCTGCTGGCCGCCGAAATTCCGCCCAGATAAGTGAGCAGCGCCAGCCAAGAATGCCCCGCAGCCAGCGGCAACGCCAGCACAAACGTGTCCGCATCGATGCCGCGGCCACCGAGCTTCAGCATGCCGCCAAAGGCGATGGGCAGCACGAAAACGTTGATGACGATGAGATACAACGGAAACAGCCACATGGCTTTGCGCAGGTGGTCCTCGTCCACGTTTTCCACTACGGACACCTGAAATTGGCGGGGCAGCAACAGCACGGCCGACATGCTCAGCACCAACAGCGTCAGCCACCCGCCTCCGGTAACGCCGGCTCCCTGAAGGGTAAATAACTGCCGCAGCGCGGGCACCGCCGCCGCTTGGTCAAACAAGTCTTTGAAGCCGCCGAACAGGCCAAACGTAACGAACAGCCCCACCACCAGAAACGCGACCAGCTTCAGCACACTTTCCAGGGCCACGGCCAGCACGATGCCTTCGTGGCGCTCGGTGGCTTCTACCGAGCGCACCCCGAAGAAAATGGTGAACACGGCCAGCGCCCCGGTGGTGTAGAGCGCAGTAGCAGCGGCCGGCCCTTCGCCCCCGGCGCCGCTGCCCGTCATGGTTACGAAGGACATGGCAATGGCTTTAATTTGCAGGGCGATGTACGGCACGATGCCCAGCACACAAACCACGGTAACAAGGGCACCTAGCGAGGCGCTTTTGCCATAGCGGGCCGAAATAAAGTCGGCGATGGACGTGAGGCGCTGCTGCCGGCACACCCGGATAATTTTCCGCAGCACCAGCCACCAGGCCGGCGCCAGCAAGGTGGGCCCGAGGTAAATGCTCACGAACTCCAAGCCGTGGTGCGCGGCGCGGCCCACGCTGCCGTAATACGTCCAGGCCGTGCAGTACACGGCCATGCTCAGGGCATACACGTAGGGGTTGCTCACCAAGCTTTTGCGCGCTTCCGACCGTCGCTCTGCGGCGTAGGCTACGCCAAAGAGCAAGGCCAGGTAGCCGAACGAAAAGGCAATGACGAGCAGTTTGGACATATTGAATAAAGCTGGACGGGCAAGGACAGGAAGGCAAGAATGGCCAATGAGTTACCCCATTACCCTACTTACCATTGGTGGCGAGACTCACTCCCTGGATTTGTGGTTGGTTTTTCGGACCAGATACCCGGTCAGGGCCACCAGCATAATCCAGAGCGCCAGAATGTAGAGGTACAGCAAGGGCACGCCGCCAATGCGGGTGTCGTGGTCGAACACGGCCAGCAGCGGGTAGGTGAGCATTACGCCAAATAAGACCGTCAGAAACAGCAGCCGCTGCCCCCGCCGAATTTCGATGTCCTCGGGGCGGGTGCGGTTCGGCATGGATGAGTTGGAATCGGTGGGCATAACCAGGGCGCGACGCGGGTGCGGTAGCCCTCCAATTTAACGGAAAAGCCGCTGGCCCAATGGACCAGCGGCTTTTTTTGGCATTTGCAGCCAAGAACACCGGCGCTATGCGGCCGCCGAGGGCTGGTCGTCCATCAGCTTCACATTGCGCACATCCTTCATGTACAAGGAGCCAATGATGAAGCACACCAGCGCAATGATAACCGGATAGGCCAGGCCCATCAGCGTGCTGTGCTCCTTGGTAAACGTGCCTTCGGGCTGCGCCGCTGCCCACACCGTGAGCGAGGTGGCGATGAAGGGCACAAACCCGCCAAACACCCCGTTGCCAATGTGATACGGCAGCGAAAGTGATGTGTAGCGCACCTTGGTGGGGAACAATTCGACGAGGTAAGCGGCAATGGGCCCGTAGGCCATGGTCACGAACAGTACGAGGCAGAAGGTGAGCAATATCATGGGCAGCAGCTGCGGCGAAGCCGACTGCATCACGGCCGGTACGGCGGCCACGGCAGCCCCAGCGGCGTCAACGGTGGCGGGCACAGCAGCCGTCTTTTCCGTCAACGGGCCAGCGAAGGCCTGCAAGCCATGGAAAATGGGCACGGTGAAGACGGCTCCGCACAGCAGGCCCGCCATAATGATTTTCTTGCGGCCAATGCGGTCCGACAGGCTACCGAAGTACACGAAGAACGGGGTGGCCAGCGCCAGCGCGGTGCAGAGCACAATGGCGGCGTCCACGATGCTCATCTTCAAAGTAGAGAGCATGAACGAGTAGGCGTAGAACTGCCCGGTGTACCACACCACGCCCTGGCCCATGGTGGCGCCAAACAGCGCGATGAGCACCAAGCGGCGGTTGACGGGGTTCACAAAGGATTCACGCAGCGGGTTGGTGCTGGTTTTGCCTTCGGCCTTGGCCTTGGCAAACAAAGGCGACTCGGCCAGCTTGCGGCGGATGTAGTAGGAAGCCACAATCAGGATACCCGATAGCAGGAACGGAATGCGCCAGCCGTACTCTTTGAAGGCGTCTTCGCCCAGAATTTTACGGGTGGCCAGAATTACGAGGACCGAAAGAAACAGGCCGGCCGTGGCCGTAATTTGAATGAAGCTGGTGTAGTAGCCGCGCTTGTTGTCGGGCGCGTATTCGGCGACGTAGGTAGTGGCACCGCCGTACTCGCCGCCCAGGGCCAGGCCTTGCAACAGGCGCAGTACCACCACAATGGCCGGGGCCGCAAGCCCGATTTTATCATAGCTCGGAATCAGGCCCGTGACGAACGTGGCCCCGCCCATGATGAGCAGCGTGAGCAGGAAGGTGTATTTGCGACCAATCATGTCGCCGATGCGGCCAAAGAAGACGGCGCCAAACGGCCGCACCACAAACCCCGCCCCAAAAACGGCCAGCGCGCCCAGCAGCGTGTCCTCAATCTTGCCTTTCGAGCCAAAAAGCACGGGGCCGATGATGGTGGCGAGCGAGCCAAAAATGTAGAAGTCGTACCACTCGATGACCGTGCCAACCGAAGAAGCCGTGATTACCTGCCAGATTTTACTGGTCGGGGTTGTGTTGTTGTCGTGCGCAACGCTGGCTTCGGCCGGCGCACCATATGCAGAGGGAATGCTTTGTTCCATGAGGTGACGAAGGTTTATGGTTGATTAATGAAGCGGAGGCGCTGCGGCCTACAAGAACACCTGCGTTTGCAGCGTGATTTCGGGGCGGTACTTCACGTCGGTTGGCGCGGTGCCGGCCGTGCCGGCGGGCACCGTGAAGTCGGGCCGGGCGCGGTAGTTGATGGTGAACTTGGCGTTGTGGCCATCGACGTAGAAGTTGGCGCCGGCGTCGAAAATGTTCACCCCTTTCTTCTCACCCGAAGCATCCCTCAGCCCCTCGTAGCTCGCCAGCAAGTGTGAGGCGTAGGGCTGCACCCGCAGCTTGGGGCCGAGCAGGTTTTTGGGGAGCAGGAAGCCTGCTTGCACGTAGCCCACCTGGCCCGTACCGGAATGCGGCACGGCATTGCCGCGGCGGGCATCGGTGCCGTAGCCGGGGTTCGAAGCGCCGATGAACCGCACGTGGTTCGGGCCCATGTCGTAGTTGTAGTACACGGCATAGGCCGTGAAGGCCGTGCCCGATTCTTTGTTGATGGGCGTATCGAAGAAGGCATCGAGCGACCAGAGGCCGATGTCATGCGTCTGCACTTGATTGGCGGCGTTGTTGAAGGACGAGAAGCCCGCCGAAGCGGCCGCCGCCGTCTGCGCGGCGGTCAGCACGTTGTCCGTAGGGCGCGAAACCATGCCGTCGGCGTTGTAGAAAAAACCGCCCCCCAAATTGAACACGCGTTTGGTGCCCAAATAGGTACCCACGTTGAAAGGCAGCAGGTTGGACTCTTGCTCCAGAAATTCCCAAGCCAGGTAGCCCTGGTACACGTGGTTGGTGCCCTGCGGATTGTACTCGGCCACATTACGGCCCCTGTTCTCGCCCGAAGTGGCGTTGGTTACTCCCAGGCCGACAGCCGTGCTAAAGGGCCCGGCTTGGTTGGTCAGGAACGACTCGTTGACCGAGAAGGCATAATCCAGCTTGCTTACCCGGCCCTTGGCGTACACGCCAATGCCCCGCACAAACTGGTCGATGGCCTCAATGGTGGGCCAGTTGGTCAGCGGCGCGTCCATGGTAAGGAAGTTCACGGTGCTGGCGCGGGTCATCCGCGAAAGCCCGTTTTGGTAGTGCATGCCCGCGCCCAGGCTCATGTACTTGTTCACCTTGTATTCCACCACGGCCTCGTGCACGAAGAGCTGCGGCTTTTTGCCATCGGTGGCAGGCGCCACACCGCCGCTCACGGCCGTCTGGTTGTTGATGCCAATGTGGGTGTACACCAGAAAACGCGGGTTGAGCTGAGCCAGCACAATCATCCGCGACCGGCGCAGCGCAAAGTCCACTTGCTCGGCCTGGGGCTTGCCGGGCGCCCGCAGCGTTCCCGTGTTGTTCTGGGTATAGCGCGACCACACTTGGTGCCAGGTCAGGAAACGGAGGTATTTCGACCCGTCCGGGGAAATGTTAATTTTCATCCCGGCCCCGTACGGCACCGATTCGGTGGGAACCGGCGTGGCCGCACTGCCCGCTGCTGGCGCCACCGGAGCCGACGGCGTTTGCTGGCCCGAGGGCAGCGGATTGGTACCGGCGGGCACCGTGGGCGTTTCGGCCGGGGGCGTGGGAGGCGGAGTGGGCACCTGGCCGAAAGCCGCACCGGCGCTGGCCAGCATCAAGCCGCTAAGGGCTAAAGCGTAGCGAGGAGTTCGCATAAGCAATGAAAGGGTTGGTGAATGGAAGTGAGTGATATAGTACAGCTTAGCACTGGCCCGCGCCCCGGAAGTCTTAGCCACCTCTAAGTAGCAGCGCCACCCAGCGCTTTGCTACCCCAGTACTATATTTTCGCTAATTACTATAGCTCCCTTTCACCACTCCGGCGCCTAGCCCGCCCGGAACCGCTCCCACCGAATGACCATGAACTTATCGCCCAGTTCCGTGACCACCATGCCCGCCCCTTTCAAGTTACCCGGAATTTGAAAAAAGGCGGCCAATTCAGTCTGGTTGAATATTTTGTAGGTTGGGTGGTAGTCGGTTTGGCGGGGTGCTCGCACGCCGTATTTCTTCACCCAGTTCATCACGCTCACGTGGCTCACGCCCAGGAGGCGTTCAATCTCGCGGTAGCTCACCCCTTCAATGTAGAGCTGCAAGGCTTTGATGACGTAGTAGCTATCGACTTCCCGGCCAATTTTGGCCACTGTGAAATGGTAGCCGCAGCTTTTGCACTTAAACCGCTGCCGGTTGTTCACCACGCCACTTTTTGTAGCTTCTGTTGATTCACATTTGGGGCAGGTGGGCGTAGTCATGAGTTAGAAATCAGGATGGAAACGACCTAAAGCTACAGTAATTAAGCAAACATATAGCAATTTAGCAAAAAACCAACCCCAATCGTTCCCAGCCCTATCTAATGGGTTCAAGAGCCGCGAAAAGCCAGCCATTGCCGGCAATAGGCGGCAATGGGCGGCAAACAATGGGGCCTTTTTGAACGGTTGCAAAGGCTGATTCCATGGCCACATCAGCATAAGAATCATCGCGCTAGCTGCACATTCCAAACTACGGGCGCGACAAGCCAGCTGAGCCAAATACAAAACGGCTCTAGCTTTGGCCGCTCATACCAATGGTTCCTTTGCGCCCTCGCTCCTACTTATGCCTATTCCCGAACGCACGTTCCACTCCCTCACGCCTTCCGACCTCAAGCCCAGCGAGTGGCACCCCTTCATGGTGGGCGCGGTGGCGCCGCGCCCGGTGGCCTTCGCCAGCACCATCGATGCCGAAGGACGGGTAAACCTGAGCCCCTACAGCTTCTTCAACGCCTTCAGCTCCAACCCGCCCATTCTGGTTTTTTCGCCCGCCAACCGGGTGCGCGACAATACCCAAAAGCACACCCTGCAAAATGTGCGCGAGGTGCCCGAAGTCGTTATCAACATCTGCGATTTTGCGCTGGTAGAGCAGATGTCATTGGCCAGCACCGAGTATGGGAAGGGCGTGAATGAATTCACCAAAGCCGGCCTCACCGAGTTGGCGTCGGAGTTGGTGCGGCCGCCGCGGGTGGCCGAAGCGCCGGCCGCGTTTGAGTGTGTGGTGGAGCAGGTTATTGAGCTGGGCCAGAACAACGGGGCCGGCAACCTCATCGTGTGCCGCGTAGTGCGGGCTCACTTCCGGCAGGACATTCTCTTGCCCGACGCCACCGGCATCGACCCGTTCAAACTAGATGCTGTGGCCCGCCTCGGCGGCGACTGGTACTGCCGGGCCAGCGGCGCCAGCCTCTTCGAAGTGCCCAAACCCAACCGTCACATCGGCATCGGCATTGACCAACTGCCGGAGTTCCTGCGCAACAGCGACGTGCTAACCGGCAACGAGCTCGGCCGCCTGGCTAACATCGAGCGCACCGCGCTGCCTACGCCGGAGCAGATTCAGGAATTCCAAACGGAACCGATGGTGGCCTATCTACTGAATAAATACCGCGACGATGCCCCGGAGCTTAAGCAGCAATTGCTGCAACTGGGCCGCCAGTTTCTGGCCGAAGGGCGGCTGGTTGATGCGTGGAAGACGTTGCTTTCTAATTGAGGGTCCGTTTCACAGACGAAAAATCAGCAACCTCAAATTATGACTGGCTTACTTATAGGGGAAGCGTACATACCCAAATGGACGGCATCTTTATGACACATGAGTTGCCGTGGCTGAGAGGAACCTACCCCATAAACTATATATTCGCACCATGATAACATATAACAATATAAATATTTGTATAAAGTATAATCTATCGGTCGATTGGTGGCTTCATACAGCATCCTCCAATGAGAAATCATCCATAGAAGACCATGATTGGTATGTTATATTGTCATACATTGATAATGTCGCTCTTGCACGCAAAGGCTTCTTAGCTGATTCATACGTTGAGAAGAACGAAGCTGACACTATGGCCGAGTGTGAAAGCGAAGAAGTGTATGCTAGATTGAGGTTAGTAGCATCTCAGTTCTATGAAAACAGCCTTAAAGAGAGGAGTCTATTAAATAAATGGCTGCATAAGTTAGTTGACAAAGCACTAGCAATATTTGGCGTGTGAATGTACGCTTCCCCTAAAGTATACCTGTCATTACTGGAGACGAACTGATTCTTCTCGCAACGCAAAAAGCGTAGTTCCACTTCCCTAGTTCCGCACCGCAATCAGCAGCCCCAATTCTTTATACCGAAGGTTAAACTTCTTAGCAATCATCGAATTAGTTAGCGAGCCGCGGTAGATGTAGACGCCGCTGCGGAAATGCTCGTTGGTGAACAGCACTTCATTGATGCCGCCGTGCTGGCTGATTTCCTGCAGAATGGGCGTGAAGATGTTGCTCAGCGCGTTGGTGGCGGTGCGGGGCACGCGCGAGGCAATGTTGGGCACGCAGTAGTGCACCACGTCGTATTTGCGGAAGACGGGCTTGCTGTGGCTGGTCATTTCGCTGGTTTCGAAGCAGCCGCCCTGGTCGATGCTCACGTCGATGACAATGGAGCCGGGCGCCATGCTGGCCACCATTTCCTCGCTCACCATGAAGGGGATGCGGCCGTCTTCCACCGATAGGGCACCGATAACGACATCGGCGCGGCGAATTTGCTGGCTTAGGGCAAACGTGTCGAGCGTGCTGGTGTAAAGCTGCATGCCGAGGTTGTGCTTCAGGCGGCGCAGCTTGTAGAGGTGGTTATCGAATACTTTTACTTCGGCGCCGAGGCCGGTGGCGGCGCGGGCGGCATACTCGGCCACCGTGCCGGCGCCCAGAATGACCACCTGCGACGGTGGGACACCCGTAATGCCGCCCAGGATAATGCCCTTTCCCTCGTTGGAGCGGGCCAGATATTCGGCCGCAATCAGCATCACCGTCGAGCCGGCGATTTCGCTCATGGCGCGCACCACCGGGCGGGCGCCGCTGGGGTCCTTCATCAGCTCGAAGCCGATGGCGTTGATTTTTTTGCGGGATAGCGCGGCGATGTACTCCTGGGTCATCGAGCCCATTTGCAAAGCCGAAATCAGGGTTTGGCCGGCCCGCAGCAGCTCCACTTCTTCGAGCGTGGGCGGGGCCACCTTCAGCAGCACGTCGGCTTTGAACACTTCTTCCGGCGAGTACACAATTTGGGCGCCGGCTTCGGAATAGGCATGGTCGGCGTACTTACTGGGCTCGCCGGCACCGGCTTCAATCACTACTTCGTGGCCTTCGGTGACGAGGTGCTGCACGGCTTCGGGCGTGAGGCCAATGCGGTTTTCCTGCAGCGACGTCTCGCGCGGCAAGCCGATGAAGAGCTTGCGTTTGCGCGTTTCCACGGCCAGCATCGATTCCTGCGTGAAATAGGCACGGCTGGTCGCCAATGACTCAAAACCGGATGGTAGCTGTTCGGCCATGAAGGTTGAAGAATTAAAAAACGTTTATTAAGGGCTGAACGAAGGCTTTTTGCCTCCCATACCAACGCCTCGCAGCAATTTTCTAATTGATGATAGTTAGTTCAATTGTTCGGCTTTCGGCGCTGAGCACCGTGAGGCGGACCTCAAGCCGGGGGTGCGGCAATAATTCCGCCACCCGGGCGGGCCATTCCACCAAACAAAGATACCCGGAATCCAGGTACTCCGCCGCGCCTATGCGCTCGGCCTCGTCAATGGAATCGATGCGGTAAAAATCGAAATGGTACACGGGGTGATTGCGGCCGTCGCGGTATTCATTCACCAGCGCAAACGTGGGACTGCTCACGTCATCGGCTATGCCCAAAATGGCGGCCAGCGCCCGGATGAGAGTCGTTTTGCCAGCGCCCATTTCGCCTTCGAAGGCCACCACCGTGCAGCCCGATTCGGTGATGGCGGTGTGTACTTGCCGGGCGGCGGCGGGAAGGTCGGCCAGCGTGGGCACGTGAACGATATGGGGGAGCATGAGGGTAAAATTACCCGTTACCAGCCAAACGCCGTTGCCTTTTTGGAATATTGATGGCAATAACTCACCTTTACACTTTGCCGCTCAGGTTGATGCATTCTGAATAACAGGCAGTACACTTGCTTGTACTATTCCCTTTTCAGGAATACTGTGCCTGGCAGCCGGTCCCGTGCCGGTGTGCACGACTATTCGCTGACTTCTACCCAAGTCCCACCTAATGCCTTATTTCCCCTTGGCCCGGCTTGGCTGCTTGCCGCTTCCTTTCGTGGGAGTGTTCTGCGGCTTGCTGCTGGCCACTTCCAGCACCGCCCTGGCGCAGGCCAACGCGGCCGTAACGGGCACCGTGGCCAGCCAGGCCGGCGTTGCCATCGAGTTTGCCACGGTTACCCTGCACCGAGCCGCCGATTCGACGGTGGTGAAAACAGAATTTTGCGACGAAAAAGGGCACTTTCTATTTGAAACAGTGGGCGGCCGTTACCTCATTTCGGCGGCGCAGGTTGGCTTCGGGCGGTTTTGGAGCCCAGCCTTTGAACTGACGGCCCCAAAGCTCAACTTGCCGGCCATCACGCTCATCGCCAGCCAAGCCACGGCCCTGAAAGAAGTGACCGTGACAGCGCGAAAGCCCATTTATGAGCATTTCGCCGACCGCACCGTGGTCAACGTGGCCGACAGTCCGTTGGCGGCCAGCGCCACCACCCTCGACATTCTGGCCCGGGCACCGGGCGTGACCGTAAATGCCAGCGACAACCTGGGCCTGCGCGGGCGCACCGGCCTGCTGGTGGTTATTGATGGGAAACGCGTGCCGCTGACCGGTACTGAGCTGGGCGATTACTTGCGGGCGCTGCCGGCCGAACAGCTGCAAAGCATTGAGCTCATTACCAACCCGCCGGTGCAATACGACGCGCAAGGAGGCGCGGGTGTCATCGCCATCAACCTCAAAAAAGACCAGCGGCTGGGCACCAACGGCAGCGTGAATACCAGCTACGGCCGGGGCCGATACGGCAAGTTCACGGGCGGCCTAGCGCTGAATCACCGCCACAAAACCTTCAACGCGTACGGCACCTACGCCTACACGGAACGGCGGGGCTTTGTGCGGCTTGATTTCGACCGGGGCTACTCGGCTACGCCCCAGTTGGCGGCGGCGCACAGCATAATCGACAACGACCAACTGACGTACCTGCGCTCCCATTCTGGCAAAATCGGGCTCGACTTCACGCCTTCGGCCCGGACGCTGGTGGGAGTTTCTGTGAATGGCCTGGCCAGCCAAACCCAAACCACCACCCAGAACACCACCGTGGTGCAAAGCGCGGCCCCCGAGCCCACTAGCCGCTACACTTCCGCTGTTGCGCAGGACCTCAATCGGCCCAGCGGCGCGCTCAACCTGAACCTGCGCCACACCTTCGCCGACTCGGCCACGGCCAGCGCCCTGACGGCCGATGCCGATTACGCCCGCTACCACACCGCCCGCCTGCTGGAGCTGAATACAAATTTTGAGCAGCCGACACGCCCAACTACGCGGCTCGACGGCGACCAAAACAGCACACTCACCATTCAGTCGCTCAAAGCCGATTTCAGCCAACCCCTGCCCCACCGCGCACGGCTGGAAGTGGGCGTAAAAACCACACAGGTAATATCCGACAACTCCGTGGTTTTTATGCGAACCAGCGAAGGAACCCGCACCTTCGACCCGTTGATTTCGAATGACTTTCGGTACGACGAGAATGTGAACGCCGCATATGTGAACCTGCGCGGCTCCGTGGCCAAAACCACGCTGCAAGCCGGCCTGCGCGCCGAGCAAACCAATACGCTGGCTGAAACGGAGGGTGGAGATTCCCGGGAGCGGCACTATGTGCAGTTTTTCCCGAATGTGTTGGTGCAGCGAGCGCTTGGCAAGCAGCACGGGCTGGCCCTGAGTGTGGCGCGCCGCATCGACCGGCCCAGCTATGGCCAGGTAAATCCGCTGCGCAACTACTTCGACGCGACTTCTTACCGCTCGGGCAATCCGGACCTGGTGGCTCAAACCAGCTACAACTTCGAAGTGACCCACACCTACCGGCAAAAATTCAGCACCGCGCTGAGCTTTGCCCAAACCGACAACCCCATTGTGAACGTGGTGCAGCCCTCGCCCGATGGCGGACGGCTGGTGGTGAACCGCGACGTCAACCTCAGCACTCAACAATACTTTGCGCTCACCATCACGGCGCCGCTGGAGGTGGCCAAGTGGTGGACCCTCTACGCCAACGGGGTGCTGTACTACTCCCGCTTTCGGGGCAGTTTGGCCGGTACTGAGCTTGACCGGGGCAAGCCGGCCTTTTTGTTCTCGGCCAACAACAGCTTCAGCTTGCCACACGCCTGGACCGCCGAACTGAATGGTAACTACCAGTCGCCAGAAATCTGGGGATTTGAATCTGCTCGAGGCCGGGGGCAGGTCACGGCGGGTTTGCAAAAGAGCTTGTGGAATAAGCTGGGCACCATCCGGCTGAATGTGGCCGACATTTTTTACACCACGCCCATCCAATCCACTTCGACTTACGACAATTTCACCGAGACCTTCCGGTCGGCGCAGGATACACGGGTGGTTACGGCAGCTTTTACCTACCGCTTTGGCAATAGCAAAGTGACGGCGGCCCGCAAGCGCACGGCTGGGGCCGAGGAAGAGCTACGCCGTGCTAGCGGCCAATAGGAATCATAATGCCAGGGAAGTGCAACTGTGGAGTACACCACCGGTCATTGGGGCCCATTTTGGCTTTTGACCTATGCGCGACAACTATTCCCGGCAACGCTACTTTTTCGTCTATCTAACTGGCGCTTTTCTACTTACTCTTTTAACCGCTATTCCGGCAACCGCGCAAACCCGGGCGGCGCTAACTGGCTCGGTAGCCAATTCGGCCGGAGCGCCGGTGGAGTTTGCTACCCTTACCCTGCACCGGGCGGCCGATTCGTCGGTGGTAAAAACGGAGTTTAGCGACGACCAGGGCCATTTTAAGCTCGAAGCGACCAGCGGGGCCAACTACCGGGTTTCGGCGGCTCAGGTGGGCTTCGAGCGTTTTTGGAGCGTACCCTTTGAGCTGCCGGCTGCTGGTTTGGCGTTGCCGGCCATTGCCCTGCGCGCCAGCGCGGCCACTGCCCTCAAGGAAGTGACCGTGACGGCCCGCAAGCCCTTGTTTGAGCGGCAGGCCGACCGCACCGTGGTGAACGTAGAGGACAGCCCGCTCGCGGCGGGTTCCACCACGCTCGATGTGCTCACCCGCTCGCCGGGCGTGACAGTGGGCTCCGGCGACAACCTGAGTTTGAAGGGCCGCCCCGGCGTGATGGTGCTCATCGATGGCAAGCGCGTGGCCATGAGCGGCACCGAGCTGGCCGACTTCCTCCGCAACCTGCCCGCCGACCAGCTCAAAAACATTGAGCTGATTACCAACCCGCCCGCCAAATACGATGCTCAAGGCAGTGCTGGCATCATTGCCATCAACCTCAAGAAAGATCAGCGCCAGGGCACCAACGGCAACCTGAGCACCAGCATTGGCCGCGGCCAGTATAACAAATTCAACACCAGCCTGACGTTGAACAACCGCCGTGGCAAAACCAACCTATTCGGCACTTACGGCTATGCCGACCGCGAGGCATTTAACGCGCTGACCATTCACCGCGACTTTTTGAGCGACGGGCAAGTGGTGGGGTCCAGCGACCAGGAAAACTTTATTCTGGTGCGCCAGCTGGTGCACACTTGGAAAGCGGGCCTCGACTACAGCCTCTCGCCCAAAACCACCGTGGGACTGGCCGTGAACGGGCAGGCCGCCAACTCGCCCCAGGAAGGTACCAACGTGGCCGTAGCAGCCGACGCCAGCAACCGCACCACGGCGCAGTACCGGGCCATCAACCTGCGCACGGTGCGCACGCCCAACGCCGCCCTCAACCTCAATTTCAAGCACGAATTCACCGACTCGCTCGGGCGCCGCGAGCTGACGATGGACGCCGACTACGTGCAGTTCCGCAACACCCGCTTGCAAACCCTGGCCACTACCTACGACCTGCCCGCACGCTCTTCCAACACGCTGACCGGCGACCAGCGCGGCACCCTCGAAATCCAGTCCGTTAAAGCCGACTATGTGCACCCGTTCAGCAAGCTCACGAAGCTGGAATCCGGCCTCAAAACCAGCCTGGTGCGTTCCGATAACAACGTGCTGTTCAGCATCACCGAAAACAACCAGACCGTTATCGACCGCAACCAGTCCAACCATTTCCGCTACAACGAGAACGTGAATGCGGGCTATTTCACCCTCACGCACACCACGCCCAAAGTCACCCTCACGGCGGGCCTGCGGGCCGAGCAAACCAATGCCACCGGCCGCCAAGAAGTAGGCGACGAGCCGTTTCCGCCTCGCCATTACTACCAATTATTTCCCAGCGTGGCCGTGCGCCGCACCCTGAGTCCAAAGCACGAGGTGGCCTTTTCTCTGGGCCGGCGCATCGACCGCCCCACCTACGGGCAGCTCAACCCGTTTCGTATCTACATCGATGCCACCACCTACGGCTCCGGCAACCCCGGCCTGCTGCCCCAAACCAGCTACAACCTGGAGCTGAGCCACACCTTCCGTCAAAAATTCACGACCGAGTTGGCTTGGTCTATCACCGACCGGCCCATTGTGGGGTCGGTGCAACCCGCGCCCGGCAACTTTGTGGTGGTGCGCGATGCCAACCTCGACCGGCTCGATACCTACACCTTCACCTTCAGCGCCCCGCTGGAGCCGTTTAAGTGGTGGAGTTCCAACAACAACCTCGTGGGGTACTACGCCCGCTACATCGGCACCCTGGCCGGCACCGCGCTCGATAAGGGCCGGCCCACGCTCAACTTCACCACCAACAACAGCTTTATCCTGGGCCACGGCTGGGGCGCCGACCTCACCGGCACCTACCAATCGCGCCAGCAGCAGGGCTTTTTCGACATCCAGCCGCGCGGGCAGCTCGTGGCCGGCATCTCCAAAAGCCTGTGGGACAAAAAAGGCAACCTGAAGCTGAATGTTACCGACATCTTCTACACCCAGCAAACCCGCGCCACCACTACGTTTAACAACTACCGGGAGCGGTTCCACCAGCGTTTCGACACGCGGGTTGTCACGCTGGCGTTCAACTACCGCTTCGGCAACCAGAAGGTGGCGCCCACCCGCCGCCGCACCAGCGGGGCCGAAGACGAGAAGCGCCGGGCCGGCTAAGGACGAGCCAATTTGCCGGCGCTGAAATACCTTCGTAGGCCGGTGTGGCATTTCTTTTTCCGTTTCTCTCCATGCAAGTATCAAAGATGGCAGCCGGCCTCAGCGGCTCCGAGATTATTCGAATTGGCAACCAAGTAAGCGAGCAGGTGCGCCAGGGCGCCAACATCTGCAATTTGACGATTGGCGATTTTGACCCCAGGATTTTCCCGATTCCGGCCGAGCTCAGCACCGGCATCACCGAAGCGTACCACCAAGGCCACACCAACTACCCGCCAGCGGCCGGCATAGCCGAGCTGCGGCAAGCGGTTTCGGAATTCCTGAAAACCCGCCAGGGGCTGGACTATGGCCCGAATGATATTTTAGTGGCCGGTGGCTCGCGGCCGCTCATCTACGCCACCTACCGCGCCCTCGTGGACCCCGGCGACCGGGTGGTTTTCCCGCTGCCCAGCTGGAACAACAACCACTATTGCCACCTCACCGGCGCCACCCAGGTGGCCGTAGCCACCCAGCCCGAAAACAACTTCATGCCCACCGCGGCCGAACTGGCCCCGCACCTAGTAGGTGCCACGCTCCTGGCCCTGTGCTCGCCGTTGAACCCCACTGGCACAGTATTCACCAAAGCGGGCCTGGAAGAAATATGTGACCTGGTGCTTGCCGAAAACAAGCGCCGAGGCCCCAACGAAAAGCCGCTCTATGTGCTTTATGACCAGATTTATTGGCTGCTTACCTTTGGCAACACCCAACATTTCGACCCGGTGAGCCTGCGCCCCGAGCTGCGCGACTACGTCATCTACATCGACGGCATTTCCAAGTGTTTTGCTGCCACCGGCGTGCGCGTGGGCTACAGCTTCGGCCCCCCGGCCATTATTGAGAAAATGAAGTCCATCCTCGGCCACGTGGGGGCGTGGGCGCCCAAAGCCGAGCAAGTGGCCACCGCCCATTTCCTGCCCGAGGCCACCGCCGTCGACACGTTCATCGCCGACATGAAAAACAAGCTGCAGGATTCCCTGCAAGCCCTTTTCGCGGGTTTAAAAGAATTGCAGGCGCAGGGCTACCCAGTCGATGCCGTGGTGCCGGCCGGTGCCATCTACCTCACGGCCAAAATCGACGTGCTGGGCCGCACCGCCCCCGACGGCACCCTCCTCACAACTACCGCCGAGCTCACCTCCTACCTTATTTCGGAAGCCAAGCTGGCATTGGTGCCGTTCAGCGCCTTCGGTACGCCGGCCTCGGAGCCGTGGTTTCGGGCTTCGGTTGGGGCTGAGACTGTAGATTCTATTCAGGCTGCATTGCCACGGCTGCGGGCGGCGCTGGATAAGCTGAAGCGGTAAAGCATGAATTCTAGTTCAAAAGCAGTAATTATTGGCATTGCTATTCTATCGTCATCAGTTGCTCTGATGCATCAGTGGCAATGGTTCAAAAAATGGGTTACAAATACCTATGAATACAGGAGTACTTTATTTATTGTTATCAGTGATAATGCTCCCAAAAACATTTGTATTTACACTAATTGCTTTACCGGAACTGATTTAGAGTTTAAATCTGGCTATTCGGCCATTTATGCTGGAGATGGCAAAAACAATATTTTTATCCAAGACAAACTTGAAGGGTTAACTATCAGAATTATTGATGAAAAATCTGTTCCGAAAACGAGCAAAAGCCATTTACCCGATGAAGACTTCTATAGCAATAGCAAAAGGGTAATACGTATTGAATCAAAAGACTCGACTTCATTTTGCGGCCTGTATAAAACAATAATTTTACAATAGAAAAAGGCCACCTAGTGAGGTGGCCTTTTTCTATAAATAAAGTTTCGCCAATTACCCCTTAGCTGTCAGCGTCACATAAGGAATGATGCACTCCTCCAGCGAAATGCCGCCGTGTTGGAACGTGTCCTTGTAGTAGTTCACGTAGTAATTGTAGTTGTTGGGATAGGCGAAGAAATAGTCGCCAATGGTGAAGACGTACGCGGTGCTCACGTTCTCACGCGGCAGGAAAATGCTTTCCGGCTTGCGTACCACGTACACGTCGCGCGAATCTTCGAAGCCCAGGTTTTTGCCGTGCTTGTAGCGCAGGTTGGTGTTGGTGTTGCGGTCGCCCACAATCTTGTAGGGGCGCTTGCACCGGATGGTGCCGTGGTCGGTGGTGATGATGAGCTTGCCTTTTTTATCGGCAATGGTTTGCAGCATCTCATACAGCGGCGAGTGCAGGAACCACGAGCGGGTGATGCTGCGGTAGGCCGACTCATCGGCTGCCAGCTCCCGAATCATGGCCATGTCGGTGCGGGCATGCGAGAGCATGTCCACAAAGTTGTACACGATGACGTTGCACTTGTAGTTGTTGTGCAGGTTGCTCATCTTGCCCAGCAAGTCCTTGCCAGCCTGCAGGTTGGTCACCTTGTGGTAGCTGTGCTTCACCTTCTGGCTGTTCTTCTGGAAATTGATTTCCATGAACTCGGCCTCGTGCAGGTTTTTGCCCTCGTCGTCGTCGTCGGTCACCCACAAGTTGGGGTATTTCTTCTGAATCTCCGACGGCATCATGCCCGAGAAAATGGCATTGCGCGCATAAGCCGTGGTGGTGGGCAATATGGCGTAGTACATCTCCTCGCTATCTACCGTAAACATTTCGGTGATGATGGGCTCCAGCACCTTCCACTGGTCGTAGCGCAGGTTGTCAATCAGCACGAAGTACACGGGCGTGTCGCCAGTGGCTTTCAGCGTGGGGAACACCCGCTCCTTGAACAGTTGGTGCGACATGAGCGGCGCGTCCTTGTCGTCGCCGTTCACCCAGTCTTCGTAGCTCTCCGTGATGAAGCGGCCGAAGTAGGTGTTGGCCTCATCCTTCTGCATGTTGAAAACCTCGGCCATGCTCTTGCCTTCGGTTTCGTTGATTTCAAGCTCCCAGTACACCAGCTTTTTGTATACCTCGGCCCACTCGGCGGGCGTGAGGCGGTCGGAAAGCTGCATGCCCAACTGGCGGAAATCGCGCTGGTAGCCCGAGTTGGTGGCTTCGCTCACGAGGCGCTTGTTGTCGAGCACCTTTTTCACGGACAGCAGAATCTGGCTCGGATTCACTGGTTTGATGAGGTAGTCGGCGATTTTGGCGCCGATGGCCGACTCCATAATGTGCTCTTCCTCGCTCTTGGTAATCATCACCACGGGCACGGTGGGACGAATCGCCTTGATTTCGGTGAGGGTTTGCAGGCCGGTGAGGCCCGGCATGTTCTCGTCGAGAAACACCAGGTCGTAGCTTTTTTCCTGAATTTCCTCAATGGCATCGGCGCCGCTATTCACGGGCGTCACGTCGTAGCCTTTTTCCTTGAGAAACAGCAAATGGGGCTTGAGCAAGTCGATTTCGTCGTCGGCCCAGAGAATGGAAGTTTGTTGCATAGGATTGCGCCCGTTTTTTAAGTTGGCGAGTTAGAATAACGGTTCGCCGGAGGCGGCCGCGGGTGAATAGTGCCCGGAACGAAGTCCCGGCATGGAATGAAACGGTAGAAAAGAAGCGCTAGTGCCCGGCCTACGGGCCAAACCCGTAAGCTTTACCGTAAACGAGGCAGTTTAGTTATTGCATTGACATTAGCTCGGCGGTGAAGCCGTTGCGGTACCAAAGGTCTCACTTTGCGCGGGCACCGTTGCGTGAGGCGTCCTTTCCCGGCCTCCCAATGGGATAAACCCCGCGTTGGCGTCGTTCTTTTGTACCACGAAGTCATGGTTCTCCGTCCCGTTGGCGTATAGCCAACGCACTATATGAATAAAAAGAAAATTTTCAACGACCCGGTGTACGGCTTCGTCACCATTCCCACCGAACTGCTATTTGACCTTATCGAGCACCGGTATTTCCAGCGGCTGCGGCGCATTCAGCAATTGGGCCTTACGGGCTTTGTGTATCCGGGGGCGCTGCACACCCGCTTCCACCACGCGCTGGGCGCCATGCACCTCATGTCGTTGGCCCTGCGCACCCTCAAAGACAAGGGCGTAAAGATTTCGGCGGCGGAGGGCGAAGCAGCGCTCGCGGCCATTCTTCTGCACGACGTGGGGCACGGCCCCCTCTCCCACGCCCTGGAAACGGCCATTTTTCAGGATGTACCGCACGAGCAGCTCTCGCTGTTCCTCATGCAGCGCCTCAACGTGGAGTTCGACGGCAGGCTGACATTGGCCATCGAAATGTTCCGGGGAACCTACAAGCGGCCGTTTTTCCACCAGCTCGTGAGCAGCCAGCTCGACATGGACCGGCTCGACTACCTCAACCGCGACTCCTTCTACACGGGCGTGGAAGAAGGCCGGCCCGGCGCCGACCGCCTCATCAAAATGCTGCGCGTGCACGAAGAGCGGCTGGTGCTGGAAGAAAAAGCCGTGTACTCGGTGGAGAATTTCCTGGTGAGCCGGCGCCTGATGTACTGGCAGGTGTACCTGCACAAAACCGTGACCAGCGCCGAACAAATGGTGATTCGGGTGGTGCAGCGGGCCCGCGACCTGGCCCGCCAGGGCGTAGAAGTGCCGGCCAATAGCTGCCTGGGCTTCTTTCTGGGCCGCGCCGTCACCTTGGAAGACTTCGAACGCGACGACAAAATCCTCAGCCATTTTGTGGAGCTCGACGACCACGACTTCTGGTCGGCCATCAAGACCTGGGCATCCCACCCCGACAAGGTGCTCAGCTACCTCGCTAAAAGCGTGCTGCACCGCAACCTGCTCAAGATAGTGCTGGCGCCCGAGCCGTTCGACAATGATTTCCGCTTGGGAATCCAGGAATTGATAGAAGAGAAATTCAACCTGCCGCCCGACCAAGCGGCCCTCTTAATGATTGAAGGCCGCTTGAGCAACAGCGCCTACAACGCCGAAAGCCTGGAGCCCATTGAGATTCTGACCAAAAAAGGCGACGTCGTGAACGTGATGGAAGCCTCCGACCTGCCCAATATCCGGGCCCTCAGCCAGCGCGTCGAGAAGTTTTACATATGCTACCCCAAGGAAATTGTGTAGCGCTTGGTGGTCTGTTGTATTAGGAATGATTAAAAGAACGTCATGCTGAGCGCAGTCGAAGCATCTCGCGTGCTGTAACTAATCCTTACGATTGGTTTACTACCACACGCGAGATGCTTCGACTGCGCTCAGCATGACGTTCCCTGAGATAGGAACTGAGATGGAGTTCTGACACCTAAATTTGCCCGCTATGGAATTTACTGTTCAGCAAATCGCCGAAGTGCTCGGCGGCACTGTGGAAGGCGACGCGACCCAGCGTATTTCGAGCCTCGCCAAAATTGAAGAAGCCCAAGCCGGTTCCCTCACGTTCCTCTCCAATACCAAATACGAGACGTTTTTGTACGAAACCGGTGCTTCCGCCGTCATCGTTGGCCGCAATTTGGAGCTACGCCAACCGGTCCGGCCCACGCTAATTCGCGTTGAAGACCCGTATTCGGCATTCAGTCAGCTTCTCGAGTTTTACGCCCAGGCTACTCGCACCGGCAAGCGAGGAATAGAGCAACCTTCCTACATCGGCGAAACCTCTGAAATCGGGCCCGGACACTACCGAGGTGCCTTTTCCTACATTGGTGATAATTGCAAGCTGGGCGAAAATGTATTGATTTTTCCACACGCCTACATCGGCGACCGGGTCACGATTGGGGCGGGCAGCATCATCCACGCGGGTGCCAAAATCTATTCCGACACCGTAATTGGCCAGTTTTGCGTGGTGAAAGCCGGCGCCGTGGTGGGTACCGACGGCTTTGGCTTTGCCCCCCAGCCCGATGGTTCCTACAAGGCCATTCCCCAGATTGGCAACGTGGTGCTGGAAGACTACGTGAGCATCGGGGCCAATGCCACGATAGACTGCGCCACGCTGGGCTCCACGCGCGTGGGCCGGGGCAGCAAAATCGACAACCTGGTGCAGCTGGCACACAACGTGGAAATCGGCCAGCACACCGTCATTGCGTCCCAAACCGGCATCGCCGGCTCGGCCAAAATTGGCGACCATTGCGTGCTGGCGGGGCAGGTGGGCATGGCCGGCCACGTCACACTGGCCAACAAAACCACCGTTACGGCCCAGTCGGGTGTGGGCAAAAACGTGAAGCAAGAAGGCCTGATACTACAAGGCTCTACGGCCTTCGATTTCAAGCAAAACCAGCGCGCCCAAATTGTTTTCCGCCGGCTGCCCGAGTTGGAGCAGCGCGTGGAGCGCTTGGAGAAGGCTAAAAACGCGACGGAAAAGCCCTAGCTTTGCAGGCTCTTAGTTGGTGGTTGCTAGTTTTTGGATGCGCGGGCTTTGGGCCTGCCGCGCCAATGGCTGATAACTAGCAACTGACAACTAATCAGATGAACGACAAGCAACACACTATTAAGGCGCCTGTTACGGTGCGTGGCATCGGACTGCACACGGGCGTGGAAGCGACCATGACGTTTTGCCCCGCGCCCGTGGGGCACGGCTATAAGTTTCAGCGGGTGGATTTGCCCGGCCAGCCCGTGGTCGACGCCGACGTGGACAACGTGGTAGACCTGAGCCGCGGCACCACCATCGAGCAAAACGGCGCCCGCATCAATACGGTGGAGCACACCTTGGCCGCTTTGGTAGGCATGCAGCTCGACAACGTGCTGATTCAGCTGTCGGGGCCCGAGCCGCCCATCATGGACGGCTCCTCGGCCGAGTTCATCAAAGCCCTCGAAACCGTCGGCCTGGAAGAACAAAATGCGCTGCGCAACTACTACGAAATTCCGGAAAGCATCCGCTACGTTGACAACGCCCGCGGCGTGGAAATTGCCGCCCTGCCCCTGTCCGATTATCGCCTCACGGTGATGGTGGACTACAACTCGCCGGTGCTGGGTTCGCAGCACGCGACGTTGGCAGACATCGGCCAATTCGGCGCCGAAATCGCCTCCTCGCGCACGTTTTGCTTTTTGCACGAGCTGGAAATGCTCTACAAAAACAACCTGATTCGCGGCGGCGACCTAAGCAATGCCATCGTGGTGGTAGACCGCGTGGTGACCGATGACGAGCTCAACGACTTGGCCAAAATGCTGGGCAAGCCCCGCGTTTCGGTGAAGAAAGAAGGCATTCTGAACAACGTGGACCTGCGCCACAAAAACGAGCCCGCCCGCCACAAGCTCCTCGACCTCGTGGGCGACCTGGCCCTCGTGGGCCGGCCGCTGAAAGGCCAGATTCTGGCCGCCCGCCCCGGCCACGCCGCCAACGTGGCGTTTGCCAAGCGCATCAAAAAGAAGATGCTCGAAGCGCACAGCAACCCCGTGCCGGTGTACGACCTGAACCGCGAGCCGGTGATGGACATCAACCGCATCATGCAGGTGCTGCCCCATCGCTACCCCTTCCTGCTGATTGACAAAATCATTCACCTGGATGAACAGATGGTGACGTCCGTGAAGAACGTCAGCATGAACGAACCCTTCTTCCAGGGCCACTTCCCCGGCAACCCGGTGATGCCCGGCGTGCTGCAAGTAGAAGCCATGGCCCAAACGGGCGGCATTCTGGTGATGAACACCGTGCCCGACCCCGAAAACTACTGGCAATACTTCCTCGGCATTGAAAATTGCCGCTTCCGCAAAAAAGTTTTGCCCGGCGACACCATCTTATTTCACTGTCAGTTGTTAGCACCCATCAAACGGGGCATCGCCAAAATGCGGGGCCAGGCTTTTGTGAATGGCAAAGTGGTGATGGACGCGGAAATGAGCGCCGCCATTGTCCGCAAAGACGCTTGATTTTCAGTAAGTAGTTCGCAATAAAACACGCGCGGTTTCGTGCCAGCCTCGTGCCACTACTTGCCAACTATCAACTGAGAACTGTTAACTGTTAACTGATTTATGATTTCCCCCCTCGCCCACATTCACCCTTCAGCTCGTCTCGCGCCGGGCGTAACCGTTGAACCGTTTACGACCATTGCGGCTGACGTCGAAATTGGGGAGGGCACTTGGATTGGGCCGAACGTTACCATCATGAACGGTGCCCGCATCGGGCAGTTTTGCCAGGTGTTTCCGGGGGCTGTGGTGGGGGCCGTGCCGCAGGACTTGAAGTTTGCCGGTGAGCAAACTACGGCCGTCATTGGCGACCATACCGTCATTCGGGAGTGTGTTACCGTGAACCGGGGCACCGTTGACCGGGGCGAAACCCGCGTGGGTAGCCACTGCCTGCTGATGGCCTACGTGCACGTGGCTCATGACTGCATCATCGGCAATCATTGCATTCTGGCCAATACAGTGCAGGTGGCAGGGCACGTCGAGATAGGCGACTATGCCATTGTAGGCGGGTCGTCGGCGGTGCATCAGTTTGTGAAAATCGGGGCACACGCCATGGTTTCGGGCGGCTCGCTGGTGCGCAAAGACGTGCCACCCTACGTGAAAGCCGGCCGCGAACCCCTCTCCTACGCCGGGGCCAACTCGGTGGGCCTGCGCCGCCGGGGCTTCTCCGAAGAGGCCATCAACTTGGTGCAGCAATTGTACCGCACCCTGTTTTTAGGGGGCTATAACACCAACGATGCCCTGGCTCAAATCGAACTGGAATTGCCCTCAACCCCAGAACGCGAAGTAGCCGTCAGCTTTGTGCGAGCGGCCACGCGCGGCATTATTAAAGGTCCCAAGCGGGGCCGGGCCGATGGCAGCGAGGCAGAATAGCTTTTTAAGGGAAATAGGCACCAACGCTTACTGCTATAGTTAGGCATCGTTGCTGAAAAGCTTTTGGCTCACACTCATCCTCAATTGATTCCTTTGGTCTGGTACAGGAGGTGCTTTGCCAGCTTCCGCCTGATTTTCTGATTACGCATTGCAAATCGACGCGACTGGCCTGGGTAAGCGCTTTCAGCGCGACTGGATTTACCGGGGCCTCACGCGCACTTTCCGGCCCGGCAGCGCCACGGCTGTCCTGGGCCCCAACGGCGCGGGCAAGAGCACCTTGCTTAATACCCTTTCAGGCCAGTTGCTCCCCACCGAAGGACAGTTGACTTACGTCTTGGGTGGCCGCGTGATAGCCGTAGAGGACCTGCCGCAGCACTTGGCTTTTGCCGCACCTTACCTCGAGTTGTTGGAAGAGCTAACGCTTTGGGAAATGCTGCATTTCCACACCCAGTTCAAGGCCCTTCGGCCGGGCATTACCCGGGAGAAGCTCGTCGGCATCATGTACCTGGAAAAGGCGCGTCATCAATTGGTCCGGGAGTTTTCGTCGGGCATGAAACAGCGCCTGAAACTGGCGCTGGCGCTGTATGCGGCAGCGCCCTTGCTCCTGCTCGATGAGCCCACCACTAACCTGGACGAAACGGGCGTGGCGTGGTACCAGGAGCACGTGCAGGCAACACGCGCCGGCCGAACGTTGCTGTTAAGCTCTAACGTACCAGCCGAATACGCTTTCTGTGATGAACAGCTGCTGGTAACCAGCTACCAGAACGGCTCTTGATACTTGCTCAGTTTTTATGGGTTTAATGGGCTAATTACGTGGCCGTACGCTCGGTTAAGCCCCAGTCCACAATCCCACAATTCGTTATAGAGGGAGTGTTCTCCCCAAGTAAAACCGGGCCACACTTAACCCAAAATCCGCCTGTTTCGTATCTTCGCGGCCACCTTAGGCACAATTCCCCACCTCAACATTAACCGCCCCGGCCATGATAGATAACGACGACCTGGACGACGACTTGCTCGACGACGACGACAACCTAGACACCTACGCCTCGAAAGGCGGCGCCGCGGCCCTCGGCCCCACAGAAGACCGGCTTTCCGCCAAATACGCCGATTACCTGATGTGGACCGACACAGGTTCCTCGCACGACGAAGCCCTCGACCTGGCCAACATGACCGAGGAGGAATTTGTAGAAGCCGAGCGGGCCGAAAATGCCGACCGTGGTGCTTTCACCAGCCTTGATGATGACGAAGACGAGTTTGCTGACGACGACGACGACGCGGACGAAGGCTACAGCAGCGGACGAGGCAGCCGCCGCGGCAGCAGCTTCGACAGCGACGACTATTAATTGCGCCGCCTTGCCGGAGCATCAAAAAGCCCCTGCCGGATATCCGGCAGGGGCTTTTTGATGCTCCGGCAAGGCG
>NZ_JADQDQ010000009.1 GCF_015694725.1 Hymenobacter jeongseonensis
TTCCACCCCGTGGTCATGGACTACCTCGGCTCCGAGCCCTGGTCGCTCTACACCGCCTACCAGGCCAAGTACGACAAGGCCACGGTGACGGCCCCGAGCTGGGGCCCGGCCCTGCCGGCCGGCAAGCGCTACTACTACATCCCCGAGGTCGACGGCTTCTACGACGTGCCGGCCCGCGAGTACGTGGTCAAGCGCAGCGGCCGCTGGATTCGGGCCACCAGCCTGCAGGGCGCCAACACCACCACCTTCCACCCCGTGGTCATGGACTACCTCGGCTCCGAGCCCTGGTCGCTCTACACCGCCTACCAGGCCAAGTACGACAAACCAACAAGCAGCAAATAAGCCGCTGCCACCAACCACTTTTCAAGACCTGCCCCTTCATCGGGGCAGGTCTTTTTTATGGGTTTAGGCTGGGTTGCGTAGCTTTGAAACTGCCCACTTGCACAGTTCTCACATTCCATGGTTTTTAGCAGTACGCTTTTCCTCTTCTACTTTCTTCCTGGATTTCTGCTCCTTTACTATGCAGTACCGACACGCTTCAAGAATACCGTGGCCTTGTTGGCCAGCCTGGGATTTTATGCTTGGGGCGGGCTGAATTTCCTAGCCCTGTTTCTGGGCTCGGTGTTGATAAACTTTGTACTCATCCGCTTCATGGATGCCACGTCGGAGCGATGGAAGCAGCGCATTTTCTTAATCATCAGCATCCTACTCAACGTAGGAATGCTGTTCTATTTCAAATACGCCAACTTCTTTCTCGACAATGCCAGCGCCCTACGCAGCTACTTTGGCGGGCCGCCGCTCACTTGGGAAAAAGTTGTGTTGCCCATCGGCATTTCATTTTTCACCTTCGAAAAGCTCACCTATACCATCGATGTGTACCGCGGCGTGAACAAGCCACTGAAGTCTTTCGCCGACTTCCTGCTCTACATCATGCTGTTCCCCAAGATGATAGCCGGGCCGATTGTGCGCTTCCACGAGATTGCCGGGCAGCTCACCGACCGCACCGCCTTCGACACCGTGGACCAGAAGTTGGCCGGCTTGTTCCGGTTCGTCATCGGCTTGGCAAAGAAGGTGCTCATCGCCAACGTGTTGGGCGAGCAGGCCGATATAATTTTCGCCACCACTCCAGCTTCACTCGGTCCGGCCACGGCTTGGCTGGGGGCCGTGGCCTACACATTTCAGATTTATTTCGACTTCTCGGGCTACTCCGATATGGCCATTGGCCTGGGCCGGATGATGGGCTTTCAATTTCCCGAAAACTTCAACAACCCCTACATCTCGCGGTCCATCACCGAGTTTTGGCAGCGCTGGCACATCACGCTGGGCCGCTGGATGCGCGATTACCTCTATATTCCGCTGGGCGGCAACCGTGTGAAGCCCAGCCGACTATATATCAACCTCTGGACCGTGTTCATTCTCTCCGGCTTCTGGCACGGCGCCGCCTGGAATTTCATTGCTTGGGGCGCATATCATGGGTTGTTTCTGATTCTGGACCGGCTTTTTCTCCTTAGGATTTCGCAGCGGCTAGGAGCGCTAAGCATCATTCCCACTTTCATCGTCACCGTTATTGGCTGGGTGCTGTTTCGGGCCGAAAGCCTAGCCCAGGCACTGGCTTATCTGCGGGCCATGGTGCCGCAGGCGCCCACGGCCGCCACTTTGCCGGTGCCCTACTTCACGCCGGAATTCTGGACCATACTGGCCCTAGCAGCGGCCATTGCCTTTGTGGCGGCCTGGCCCCGCGCCGAACGGGCCGAGCTGGGCCTGCTGGCTACCTCACACTTCAGCTTCCGCCAAGCCGCAGGCCTGAGCACCGTCACGGCCGTGCTGCTACTGTTGGCCGTGAGCTACGTGGCCGGCAGCTCCTTCAATCCGTTCATCTACTTCCGTTTCTAAGCCTGCGCATTCATGTTGGCCACCAATCAAGAACGAGCAAAGCGGGTGCTGCTATGGCTGCTGCTGCTGATGTTGCTGCTGCCCGCGGTGCAGGCCAAGTTCAGGCTTATCCAATTGGCTCCACTCGAAGGCAACTTTGCCGAACAGGCGCCTCGCGCGGTGCTGAACTGGCAGAAACTGCGCGACAACACCTACCAAACCGACCTGGAACGCTACCTGGAAACCCGTCTTGGCTTCCGTGAAGGGCTAATTCGCCTGCGGAATCAGCTGCGCTTTACCCTATTTAAAGCTTCTAGCTCGCCCTTCATGGTTATTGGGCAACAGGGCGTCATTTTTCAGGATTACCCCATCAAGGCTTATCTGGGGCTGGACACCATCGCCTCTTTACAAATCCGGTTTCGGGTGAAGCAATTCAAGCAAGTACAGCAGGACCTGGCCGCCCGGGGTATCCCACTCCTGTTCATTATGGCACCCAATAAAGCCCGGCACTTGGCACACCTGCTGCCCCCACACTTGCCAACACCCCGGCTCGGACAGTCGAACTATGAGGTTTTTACGGCGGAAATGCGGCAGCAGGGCGTGGCCTTACTCGACCTGAATTCACTATTTAAGGCTTGGGCAGACACCGCCCGCTACCCCCTGTTCTCGTGGGGCGGCACGCACTGGAATGCCGTGGGGGCCGCTCTTTCGGCCGATACCATCACCGGGCGGGTCGAGCACCTGCTGCACACGCCACTGCCGCGCCTACGGGCCATCGGCCTGCCGGTGATAACGGACACTGCTCGGGGAATGGACGCCGACTTAAGCCGCCCGCTGAATATGTTTCAGTCCCTTTCGGCTTATCCGTCAGTGTACCCGCGCCTGGGCCCCGCGCCCGCCCGCCCCGGCGAACGGCGGCCCAATCTGCTGCTGGTTGGTGATAGTTTCAGTTGGGGGCTCATGTTCTTCTCTCCTTTCATTCAGCACTCCTTCGCCCCAGAATCCCGCCTGTGGTACTACAACAGCACTGTTTACCTTCCCGACTCTTTCGAACACAAAGACCCTGCTGGCAGCGAAGTCAAAAAGTTGGACCTGCGCCAGCAGGTGGAAAGCCGGCAAATTGTTCTGGTGCTGGTATCCGAGGGCAACCTCTACTCCCGCGAGTTTGAGCTAACGCCGCGATTGTTCGACCTTTACCATCCGCAAAGTAACGAGGACAAAGAACGGATACGAGAAATCGAGCGAAAATTTGTCAGTCAACAGAGCTGGGAAGCGCAGACCCAACCTGGCTTTGCCGAGCGGATGCACGAGCAAGCCGTGGCCACCTACTACCTTGAGCAATAGACCCTGAGTTGCCCCAAGAGGCCCTGACCACAGCCACATTGCCGATGACTGACTTAACACCGTAGTTTTGAACCATACTGGCTCTGGCAGCCAGCAGTTCGTTCAGTATTTCCGCTTTTAGCACTCCCGCCATATGTCAGCCAATATTCCTTATAAGGGCAAACATGCCTTGCTGGTGGCGCTGCTGCTGATGTTGCTGCTGCCCGCGGTGCAGGCCAAGTTCAAGGTAGTGAAAATGGATGCTCTCGGCGGTTACACCGCCAGCACGGCCCCACACCCAGAGCTGGACTGGGCCGGTCTGCAGAACAACAGCTACCAGACCGACCTGGAGCATTACCTGGAAGCGCGGGTGGGCTTTCGCGAATGGTTTATTCGCCTGCGCAACCAGTTTTCCTACACCTTTCTTAACGTGGCGCGCGCCAACCGTGTGCTTGTAGGCCGCGACAATGTGCTATACGAAGAACGGCCCGTGCTCACGTACCTGGGCCAGGATTTAATGGCTGATTCCGTGGTGCAGCACCACGTCCGGCGCTTTCGGGCGGTGCAGGATACTTTGGCCCGGCGCGGCAAGCTGCTGGTGTTCGTGGTGGCCCCAAGCAAAGCTTCATTCATGCCCGAATACCTGCCCAGCTACTACCGCCAGCAAAAGCCGGGGAAGTCGAACTACCAAGCTTACTCGGCGGCCCTGCGGGCGGCAGGGGTCAATTTTCTGGATTTAAGCCAAGCCTTTCGAGCCTGGAAGGACACCACCTCCCATCCCCTTTTTCCGCGGGGCGGCATTCACTGGAGCAGCTACGGCGCCAAACTGGCCGGCGACACTCTCCTATGCTACGTGGAAAAGCTATATGGACACGAGCTGCGCGACTTCCGTCTGGTACCGGGCGACATCACCCGCGAGCCGCGCGAAAGCGACAACGACATTGCCAAAGCCATGAACCTGATGTGGCCCGCCGCGGCTTACCCCATGGCTTACCCCACGGCCGTGGCGCAGCCCCTGAAGCCCGGCCAACGCCAACCTAACCTGCTGCTCATCGGCGACAGTTTCTGCTGGCCCATTATGTATCCATTTATCAACGAAGCGTTTGACAACAAACAGTCGCGTTTTTGGTACTACAACACCGAGGTTTCCTGGCCCGACGAGCACCCCGAAGGCCGGGCCGTGGGCGCGCTCGACCGCAAGCAGCAGTACCTGAGTCGCGACATCATCATGATACTCTTCACCGAGTACAATATGATTCACCTCGACGGCGGGTTCAGCGACGATGCCTACAACATTTTCACGCCCTACACCCGCGCCGATTCGGCGCGCATCAAGGCGTTTGAAACCCGCATCGCCGCCATTCCGGATTTGGCTGACAAATGGTGGTCCAAATCGGCCGAAACCGGGCTTTCGCTGCAGCAGCTCATTCACCGGCAGGCCGTAGCTCAGTACGATTCCATTCGGCATTAGCCGGCTTGAATCGTTGCCATTACCCCACAAAAAAAGCGGCTCTTCGTTGGGCCGCTTTTTTTGTAATCATTAAGGCGCTTAAAACGCTGCGTTCTTGGGATAGCGCGGGAAGGGAATCACGTCGCGAATGTTGCTCATGCCCGTCACGAACAGCACGAGGCGCTCGAAGCCCAGGCCGAAGCCAGCGTGCGGCGCGGTGCCGAAGCGGCGGGTGTCGAGGTACCAGTCCAGCTCGTCGGTGGGCACGTGCATTTCGGCCATGCGGGTGGTGAGCTTCGTGTAATCCTCCTCGCGCTGCGAGCCGCCGATGATTTCGCCGATGCCGGGAAACAGCACATCCATGGCGCGCACGGTGCGGCCGTCGTCGTCCAGCTTCATGTAGAAAGCCTTGATTTCCTTCGGGTAGTTGGTGAGAATAACGGGCTTCTTGAAGTGCTTCTCCACCAAGTACCGCTCGTGCTCCGACTGCAAGTCGGTGCCCCAATCCACGGGGAATTCAAACTTCTGCTTCGCCGACTTCAGGATTTCCACCGCCTCGGTGTAGGTGAGGCGCTGGAAGGCGTTGTCCACCACGAAATGCAAGCGGCCGAGCAGCTCTTTGTCGTACTGCTCGTTGAGGAAAGCGAGGTCGTCGGCGCAGTGCTCCAGAGCGTATTTCACCAGGCTTTGGAGGAAATCCTCGGCCAAATCCATGTTTTCTTCGAGCTCGTTGAAAGCCACTTCGGGCTCAATCATCCAGAACTCGGCCAGGTGGCGAGCGGTGTTGGAGTTCTCAGCCCGGAAGGTGGGGCCGAAGGTGTAGATGCTGCCCAAGGCCATGGCCGCCAGTTCACCTTCGAGCTGACCCGACACGGTGAGGTTGGTTTGCTTGCCGAAAAAGTCCTCCGAGAAGTCCACCGAGCCGTCGGCGGTGCGGGGCGGGTGCTCGGGCGACAGCGTGGTCACGCGGAACATCTGGCCCGCGCCCTCGGCATCGGAGCCGGTGATGATGGGCGTGTGGACGTAGAAAAAACCGTTTTTGTTGAAGTAGTCGTGAATGGCGAAAGCCAGGGCATGCCGCACACGCAGCACTGCCCCAAACGTGTTGGTGCGGGGGCGCAGGTGGGCGATTTCACGCAAATGCTCCAGCGAGGTGGCTTTCTTTTGCAGCGGGTAGGCTTCCGCATCCGACTTGCCCAGCACCGTGATTTCAGCGGCTTGGATTTCCACGGTTTGTCCCTTGCCTTGCGAGGCGACGAGCTTGCCGCGAATGGCCACGCACGAGCCCGTGGTGACATATTTCAGGTCTTCTTCGGGAAACTTTTCCGCATCAGCCACCACTTGGATATTGTGGATGATAGAACCGTCGTTGACGGCAATGAACTGCACATATTTATTGCCGCGGCGGGTGCGAACCCAGCCTTTGACGAGGACTTCGCGGTCGAGCTCCTGGCTCGACAGAAGCTGCTGCACGGTGGACCGTTTGAGGGACATAACTTGCGGATAACGGATTGTAAGAGGGCAAAGGTAGCCGTAACTCCACCTTTTAATGGGAGAATCGTTGAATAGGAATGGTCGCCGCTGTGGGGACGCCGTTTCAATCAAAAGCCGGAGGTAC
Organism: Hymenobacter jeongseonensis; assembly: GCF_015694725.1. GTDB lineage: Bacteria > Bacteroidota > Bacteroidia > Cytophagales > Hymenobacteraceae > Hymenobacter > Hymenobacter jeongseonensis. The sequence continues at coordinate 6,264 of NZ_JADQDQ010000009.1, forward strand.
AGGACCTCAACTTTTCGGGCCAAGTTTTAGTAAAAACGACCGTCGGCCCGCCCTTTTCGTATTTTCGCTCCTATGCAACGCCTCGACCTTAAACAGCTCCTTTCCCAAAAGCTTAGCCCGCAGCAGATTCAGTTTATTAAGCTGCTGCAGATACCTACGGCCGAGCTGGAAACCCGCATCAAAGAAGAGATGGAGGTGAATCCGGCTTTGGAAGAAGACGAAGCCGACGAACCCGAGGAGTTGGAACGCGACGATGACGACAGCGACGACTCGGACGACCCCGATGCAAGCCTCGACAACGACGAAAACACGCTGGACGAAGATTTCGACGACCGCGGCGCCGACCAGGAAATGGCCGACGAAATGCCCGAGCCGGACCTTTTGCCCAAAGACGACGGCCCGGTTGACTCCGAAACGGCCGCCGATAACACTGACCTCGACCTGAGCGACTACCTCAACGACGACGAAATAGCGGGCTACAAGATGCAGGGAGACGGCCCCGGCGAAGAGGAAGAGCGCGACACCCCGCTGGCCGACACCAGCGGCTCGCTCATGGATTCGCTCATGGACCAGCTGCACTTTGCCGATTTGGACGAGCGCCAGGAGGCCATTGGCCAGCAGCTTATCGGCTCGATTGACGGCGACGGCTACATCCGGCGCGACCTTTCGGCCATTGCCAACGACTTGGCTTTCTCGCAAAACCTGGAAGTAACGGTGGCCGAAATAGAAGCCGTACTGCGCGTGGTGCAGGGCTTCGACCCGCCCGGCATTGCCGCCCGCGACCTGCCCGAGTGCCTGCTCCTGCAGCTGGAGCGCCGGCCCCAAGACGAAAACACGGTGAATGCCGAGCGCATCTTGACGGATACGTTTGAGGAGTTCAGCAAGAAACATTACCCTCGCATTCAGCAAAAATTGGATTTGGAGGATGATGAGCTGAAAGAGGCCATCAACGTGATTCTGAAGCTGAACCCCAAGCCCGGCGGCAGCGGCCCCAGCGGCTTGGGCAAAACGCAGTATTTGATGCCCGACTTCATTCTCACGAACGACAACGGCATTTTTAACCTGACCCTGAACGCCCGCAACGCCCCCGAGCTGCGCGTGAGTCCGGCCTACACGGAGATGTTCCGGACCTACGACAAGGCGGCCAAGAAGGACCAGAAAATGAAGGAGGCCGTGACCTTCGTGAAACAGAAGCTGGACTCGGCCAAGTGGTTCATCGACGCCATCCGGCAGCGCCAGAACACGCTGCTGCGCACAATGAACGCCATTGTGGAGCTGCAGCGCGACTTCTTTGCCGAAGGCGACGAGGGCAAGCTCAAGCCCATGATTTTGAAGGACATTGCCCAGCGCATCGGCATGGACATTTCGACCGTGAGCCGAGTGGCCAATTCCAAGTCCATCCAGACCGAATTCGGCATTTATCCGCTCAAGTATTTCTTCTCCGAAGGCATTGCCACCGACTCGGGCGAGGACGCTTCCAGCCGCGAGGTTAAGAGCATTCTGAAAGACCTGATTGGCAACGAGAACAAGGAACGGCCGCTGAGCGACGACAAACTGGAGAAAATGCTCAATGCCCGCGGCTACAACATTGCCCGCCGCACGGTGGCCAAATACCGCGAGCAGCTCAACATTCCGGTGGCTCGTTTGCGCAAGGAATTGTAGCCTCGGCAAGCCGCTACCAGCGGCTTCGCTGCCAGTACAAAGCGGCTGCTTAGGTTCCGCTTATTGTCAAGCATCTTTGTACTGTGAAGAATGCTGACAACAACCTGACCCTACCAACCGACCCGACCGAACTGCGCGCTTTGGTCCTGGCCGAGCGCGCCCGCTGCCAGCAGGCCGAAGCCGATTTAGAAGGGTTTCGCAGCAAGAGCCGCATTCCCGAACTCAACCCCAACCCCATCATGCGGGTGAGTAGCTCCGGCGAATTGTTGTACGCCAACCCGTCGGCGGCCATGTTGGCCGGCGAATTGCGTGCGACAGGTCCTTCGCGCGTGCGGCCGCAGCTCATTCAGGCCGCCGCCCAAACGCTGCGCACGGGCGAACCCCTGGAACGGGAACTACAGGCCAACGGCCAGCATTTCCTACTATTTGCAGTGCCGGTGCCGGAAGAGGATTTTGCCATGCTGTACCTCACCAACGTGACGGCCCGGCGCCAGGCCGAGCAGGAAACATTGGACCAGCGGGCATTTTACGAAACCATTCTGGCCCACCTGCCGGCCGTGGTGACGGTGCTCGACCCCGACCAGCGCTACCGCTACCTCAACCCCTATTCGGAGCCCGATGCGGCGAAACGCCAAGCCCGCGTGGGCCTAAATTTTGCCGAGCACAGCGCCGCCATTGGGCTGCCGCCCGCGCTGGCCGTGCGCCGCCGCCGCTTGTTCGACCGCGCCGTTACCACGCGCCAAGTGGTGAGTTGGGAAGAGCAATGGCCCGCCGCTAATGGCGAAATGGCCACCCATTGGCAGTGCTACTACCAACCGATATTTGGCGCCAGCGGGGTACTGCGCGAAGTAATGTGCTACGGGCTCGACAACACCGTGCGGCGGCAGGCCGAGGCGCGCTCCCGCCAAAGCGACGCGCAGGTGCTGGCCCAACAAACCTTTACCCAACTCGTCCTCGACCTAAACCCCAACCTCATCTGGGTGCGCGATGCCGAAGGCCGCACCGTGTTTGAGAATGCCCAAATGAAGGCTTTCCGGAGCCTGGTGAGCGAAGTGGCCGGTGCCCCGACCATGGAAGCCGCCATGAGCAAGGAGGAACTCAAGGCCTCTACGCGCGCCGACCAGCAAGTGCTCGAAGATGGCCAGGCCCTCACCATTCAGATTTCCATGGTATTGGCCAATGGCGAAGAACGCTGGTTCCAGAGCGTGCGCTGCCCGTTGGTGCTCGCCGACGGCACGGCCCAGGTGCTGGGCGTGAGCACCGACATTACCGAACTCAAAAAAGCCCAACAGGAAGCGGAAGCGTCGGCCACAGCTCGCGAAAACTTCCTGGCCAACATGAGTCACGAAATTCGCACGCCGCTCAACGGGGTGCTGGGGATGACCAGCTTGCTAGCCAAAACCGGCCTCAGCGAGCAGCAGCTCAACTACACCACCATCATTCAGCACTCCGGCCGCCACTTGCTCAACGTGGTGAACGACGTGCTCGACATGGCCAAAATCACTTCCGGCAAGCTGGATTTGGAGCAAGCCGCCTTCAACCTCTGCGATTCGATGGGCCACGCGGCCCAGCCCCTGGTGATGCAGGCGCAGGAGAAAGGCATTCGGGTGGTGGGCACGCTGCTGCGCGACTCCTGCCCACTGCCGTGGGTGCTCGGCGACTCCTACCGCCTGAATCAGATTCTGATTAACCTGCTTTCGAACGCCATCAAGTTCACGCCCGCGGGCGGCACGGTGGCGGTGGGAGGCTATTTCGTGAGCGAAACCGAAGATACCCTCACCACCGAATTCCGCGTAACGGACAGCGGCATTGGCATTGCGGCCGATAAGCTGGAAAGCATCTTTCAGGAATTTACCCAAGCCTACGCCGACACCACGCGGCAGTTTGGCGGCACGGGCTTGGGCCTGAGCATCAGCCGGGCGCTGGTGGCCCAAATGGGCGGCCGCCTCACGGTGCAAAGCCAGCAGGGCCAAGGCAGTTCGTTTTCGTTCGTGACCACGCTGCCCAAAGCCAGCCTCGAAGCGCGCCAGCGCGCCATGGCGCCCAGCGCGCCCATGCAGGAAGCGGCCGTGCGCGGCCGGCGCGTGCTGCTGGTGGAAGACAACCCCGTGAACCGCGAAGTGGCCAAGCTGCTGCTGGAAGGCCACGGCGTACTGGTCGACGAAGCCAACAGTGGCATCGAAGCCTTGGAGCTGTTTGAAGAGCGCCGCTACGATACCATTCTGATGGACATTCAGATGCCGGGCATGAACGGCTTGGAAGCCACTGCGCGTATCCGGGCGCACTACGACGCCGTGCGGGCCGCCACGCCCATCCTGGCCCTCACGGCCAATGCCTTCCGGGCCGATGCCGAGAAATATGCCGCGGCCGGCATGAACGACACCCTGCCCAAGCCCTTCGACGAAGCCGAGCTGCTCAGCAAGCTGGCCGCCTTGATGGCCGGCGCGACGGCGCCCCCGACAGAAGCCGCTCCCGAAACGCCTCGGGCCGCGCCCGAGGCCACACCGGAACCCCAGCCGGAATCCATCGCCGAACCGGCACTGGCCAGCACCGACGAAGCCCCGCCCCTTTTCGACCTGGCCCTGCTACACCAAACTGCCCACGGCAGCACGGTTTTCATGAACCGCATTTTGGCCTCGTTCCACACCAATACCCCCGGCAGCGTGGCCGAGCTGCGCCAGGCGCACCCGGCCGCTGACTGGCCGACTGCGGCCGCGTTGGCGCACAAATTACGGCCCTCGCTGCGCCTCTTGGGAGCCGTACGGATAGCTCCTTGGCTCGAAATCCTGGAAGCTGACGCCTCCACCACTGCGGAGCGGGCTGAAGCGACCCTGGAGCTAGCAGCTGGGCTCGAGGAGCTGCTGGCGGTGCTACCAAAGGAATTGTCGGCATAATTTGCCGGACGTCGCTTGAATTAATGTGTTTGCCAGCCCAGGCTGGCGCCCATTACCGCCGCCCCACGCGCCATTCGGCCGTCAGCTCGAAATACGGCAGCACCCGGCTGGTTTCGCGGGCCAAATCCAGGGCCGTGTAGCTGCTGCCGATGAAGGTACCGGAGCCGGTGGTGTACGTTGAAAACGTGCGTAGCCATTGCAGCCACACGCTCGCCGAAACGTTGAAGCCGGCGGTGGCGCGGCGCTCCACCGCCACTTCGGGACCGTGCTGGCGGGTGACGTTGTGCAGGAAAATAAGCGTCGTGGCCGGGCCCGTGGGGTCGTCCAGCAGCAGGGCTGCCCGGCCGTAGTTGCGCTGCTCCAGCAGGCGGTAGCCCAGGCGCAGGCTGGTGCTGCCGCGCAGGCCGGCCCAGCTCTGGCGCGCCCCCAGCGTGAAGTCGTGGGTGACGCTGGTATCGAGCGGGCTCTCCCGAAACTGGGCCCAGTTGAGCTGGCCCACCCGGTTTTCGCGGCGCACGTAGTCGGCCAGCAGCAGCAGGCGCGGCCGCAGCTGGTAGCTGATACTTTGGGTTTGTTCCAGCACCCGGCTGGCGCGGTTGCGGGCCTGCTCGCTGGCACGGTCGCGCACCTGGTAGCTCACCCACAAGTGGTAGTAGGAACGGATGCTCAGCTTGCCCGGCGCCCAGGTGAAGCCCGGCTCCCAATGCAGCAGCCGGTCGGCGTAGTTTTCCGCGCTCAGGCCCGCCCGGATGAACACCGTTTGGCGGTACTCCCCGGCCACGCCCAGCGTGGTGCGAAAGGCCCCGGCCCAGCGGCCGGTCCAGGTGAGGCGGGCCATGTGCTGGGCTTCGTCGCGGGTTTGCTGGTTGTCTTTGCTGGGCGCATCCACCCGCAGCAACTGGGCCGAGCCCAGCAGCGCCAGGGCGTGGCGGGCCGTGGGCAGCCAGGTGAGCGTGCTTTGCCAGAGCGTGGTTTGCTCGGTGATGTCCTTCACCTGCTCCCGGGCCAGAGCCGTGGCCAGGCGGGCCACGCTCAGGTTGCGCGAGTTGTCGAGGTAGTAGGCCCGGGTTCGTTCGCGGTAGCTGAAGGCTACTGTGGCTTGCAGCTGCGGGCGCGCATAGCGCAATTCCTGGCGCGTATCCAGTTCGCGCTGGCGGTAGCCCACGTCCTGCAGCGTGTCGGCCGCATCGGCTTGCCGCCGGTATAAGAAAGCGCGGGTGGGCAGCAGCACGCTGTTGTCGGAGCGCAGGGTAGTGAAAGCGTTGATGCGGTACGAAGCGCCTGCCTGCGCTGCCACCGTATCGGACTGAATGCGCTGCACCGAGCCCAGCAGGTAGTCTTCGGCGCAGTTGGTGCGGTAACCCAGCCGGCCCTGCACCGTGAGCGGCGCATTGGGCAAAAAGGCCTGTTCGCCGATGGCTTCGGCCACGAGGCGCTGCATGGTGCGCGGCCCCAGCACCGCGCGCGTGCCCAGCACGCGCACGGCCAGCGGCGGCGCAGCAGGGCCATTGGCAAAGTAAATGGCGGCTGCATCGAAGCCATAGGCCACGCCGGCATCGTCGCGGCCGTTGCGGCGGTCGGTGGCCAGACCGCCGAGCACGGTGAGGCGCATTTGGGAAAGCGAGTCGGTGGCGTGGCCGGGGCGCAGGCGGCGCTGGTAGCCCAGCCGGCCCAGCCACAAGCCGCTGCGGGTGCCGTTGGCGCGGCTTTGATCGTAGTGAATCTGCTGGCCCAACTGCCAGTGGTTGGCAGCATCCAGCGTGAAGACGTGGGCGACGTCGGCCCCGTAATCTTCCCGTACAAAAGGCGGCGTGCCCCGCGAGTCGTAAATCATGTCGGTGCCCAGGCGGTAGCGCAGCTGCTGGCGCGGCCCCAACCGCAGGTAGCCGCGCGCGCCCGTGGTTTGCACAAACGTGCTCAGGCCCACGCGCCGGGCCCGCGCCACCAGTAGCAGCGCGGTATCGGCCACAGCCGGCTGCAGGCCACTGAATACCGGGCCAAATGGCGTGGCCCCTACCAGCACCTGGGCCCGCCCCGGCAACCCGCCCAGCAGCAGCAACAGTAGCAATATTCCCGGCTTGCCTGCGCGCCGGCAGTGGAGCGGGCGTGGTGCCAACCTTTTGCCCAAAAGCACCGATAACCACTGAATTATCACGGACTAACGGCTCCGTTTTTGTAAGTTCACAGAGCCACGCCGGGAAGGTAATGCATGAGCCGGTGTGGATTGGGAAATAGTTTTTCGTTAGGTTAGCTGTAAATAAAGCCGCTTGGGCCCGCTACTGTGCTTTTGCAATGGTTAGGGCGTGCCCTGCAGGTTTTGCTTTTTCTGCTATTCGTTCTATGATTAATTCTTTTGTGTTCCGCCTTTTGGCTCTCAGCCCGGTGGTTATGTTGCTACTCGCCGCACCAGCTGCTCAGGCCCAAAGGGTGCTATGGGCAGCCCGCGTGGTAGATGTTTCCTCGCAAAAAGCCGAAGGCAAGGCCGCGTTTGCGCCCTCCCAGGTATTGGGCACGCCCAATGCGTTGCCGCTGGGGCAAATCAGCAACGACGCTTGGATTCCGAAGAAGGAAGGTGCCAACGAATTCATTGAAGTCCGGTTTGCCCGGTCCATTGCAGCCCAGCAAGTAACCATTGTCGAAAACTTCAACCCCGGCTCCATTACCAAGGTCGAGCTGGTGGACACCAAGGGGGCCAAGCACGAGGTGTATTCCAACGCCACGCCAGGCCCCATCCCGGAGCCTTTTCGCACGCTTGAAATCCGGTTTCCGGTGGCCGAATACCGCACCCTGGGCGTGATAGTGCGCATGAACACCGGCAAGGTGGAAGGCGTGAATCAGATTGACGCCATCGGCGTTGCCGACGTGGCTTCCACCATGGTAAAACAGGCATTTGATGCCCCCAAAGGCGCCGATGCGGTGCTGTCCACGCAGTTCGACTCGTCGCTGGTGAACTTGGGGCCGAACGTGAACACGCGCTACGTGGACACGCACCCGGTTATTTCGCCCGACGGCCGCACGCTCTACTTTGCCCGGCAAAACCACCCCGGCAACGTGGGCGGCGTGCGCGACCCGCAGGACATTTGGATTTCCCGCCTCGTTTCGGGCAAGAACAAAACCTGGGGCCCGGCCCGCAACATGGCCGAGCCCAGCAACACCCCCGAAGACCCCAACGGTCTGGCGTCGGTATCGGCCAACGGCCAGTCGGCGCTACTCATCGGCGTGTACGAAGACGGCCTGATGCAGCCCAAAGGTTTCAGCATGAGCCGCCGCTCGGCCATTGGCTGGAGCAAACCTCAAAAAGTGCAGATTGACGACTACTACAATAAAGACCCCGAGCACATTGATGCCTGCCTGGCCACTTCGGGCAAGGCCCTGCTCATGGCCGTGGAGCGCAACGACGGCATCGGTAGTCAGGACATTTACGTCAGCTTTCCGAAGCCCGACAAGCTGCCGGGCGCCATGGCCGACCCCAAAAAACAGGTGGAGTGGACCAAACCGCTGAACCTGGGCCGGAACGTAAATACCGACAAAGCCGATTTTGCGCCCTTCCTCGCCGCCGACGAGAAGACTTTGTACTTTGCTAGCGAAGGCCGCGGGGGCTACGGCAAGTCTGACATTTTCTACTGCAAACGCCTCGACGACACTTGGACCAACTGGAGCCCGCCCCGCAACCTTGGCCCCGTGGTGAACTCGCCCGACTTTGATGCCTACTACACCGTATCGGCGGCCGGCCAGGATGCCTACCTTGTGTCGTCGCGCAATGGCACGGATGGCTCCAAGGACATCTTCCGCATCTCGTTGGCTCCCGCCTTCCAGCCCGAAGTGGTGACGCTGGTAACCGGCCGCGTGCTGGATGTGAACACCAAAAAGCCCATCCGGGCCATTATTCACTACGAAAACCTGCTCACGGGTGAGGAAATCGGCGTGACCGAAACCGACCCGCGCGACGGTTCTTACACCATTGTGCTGCCCAGCGGCGTGCAGTACGGCTACCGCGCCGAAGCCGTCGGCTACATCGCCGAAAACGCCAACCTCGACGTGACGGCCAAGGAGAAATACTCCGAGCAGAAGGAAGACCTGTTCCTCGTGCCCTTCAACGTGGGCCAGACCGTGAAGCTGAACAACATCTTCTTCCAGCAGAGCAAGTACTACCTGAACACCAATTCTTACCCTGAGCTGGCGCGCCTCATCCGCATCATGAAAGAGTATCCTTCGTTGGAAATTAAAATTTCCGGCCACACCGACAACCAGGGCGACCCCGCCCTGAACCTCAAGCTGAGCCAGGACCGGGTGAACGAGGTGAAGAAATACCTCAGCAGCCACGGCATCAACGGCGGCCGCATCACCACCGAAGGCTTCGGCGGCAGCAAGCCCATCGCCAGCAACGACCAGGAAGAAACCCGCTCCAAAAACCGGCGCGTGGAGTTCACCATCACGAAAAAATAACCGACACCACAACCCGTGCGGCGGCTGATTGGCCCACCTTAACACTCAACAAAAAAGCCCCTTGCATGCAGCAAGGGGCTTTTTTGTTGTTGGCTCGACGGGGCATCCTGCCAGTAAAAGACAGTAATCAGGGCGTGATATTGCTGGAGCCGGGCTTCACGTTGCCGCTGCCGCCGGGGTTGGCAATGGAATCACGCATGTCGGTATCGGCCTGCACGTTGCGCATTTTGTAATAATCCATCACGCCCAGATTGCCGCTGCGGAAGGCGTCGGCGATGGCCTTGGGGATTTCGGCTTCGGCTTCTACCACGCGGGCCTTAGCTTCCTGGGTTTTGGCGCGGTTTTCCTGCTCCACGGCCACGGCCATGGCGCGGCGCTCTTCGGCACGGGCTTCAGCCACGCGTAAGTCGGCGGCGGCTTGGTCCATTTGCAGCTTGGCGCCGATGTTCTCTCCGATGTCGACGTCGGCGATGTCGATGGATAGAATCTCGAAGGCCGTGCCCGCATCCAAGCCTTTGGAGAGCACGAGTTTGGAAATCTTATCGGGGTTTTCCAGCACCTCTTTGTGCGACTTCGAGGAGCCGATGCTCGTCACGATGCCCTCGCCCACCCGGGCCAAGATGGTTTCTTCGCCGGCTCCACCCACGAGTTGGGCAATGTTGGCCCGCACCGTAACGCGGGCAATAACGATGAGTTGAATGCCGTCCTGCGACACGGCCGCCACGTTGGGCGTGTTAATCACCTTGGGGTTCACGCTGGTGGTGACGGCCTCGAACACGTTTCGGCCCGCCAAGTCGATGGCGGTGGCTTGCTTAAACGTGAGGGGAATGTTGGCCTTATCGGCCGAAATCAGCGCTTTGATGACGCTGGGCACATTGCCGCCGGCCAAGAAGTGGGTCTCCAAGTCGTTGGCCGTGAGTTGTAAGCCGGCTTTGGTGGAAGTAATCAGCGAATTGACAATCAGGGACGGCGGCACCTTCCGGACGCGCATGAAAGCCAGCTGAAACAAGCTTACCCGTACTCCCGAGAAAATAGCCGTGACCCACAGGCTAATGGGGAAAAAATACAGGAACACCAGCAGCACAACCGCTGCAACGGCTACAGGGAATATAGGAAAATTCATGCCGTAAGGTAATGAGGAATTCTGCACTGCATCGAGCACATACCAACTTGTACCACCCTTCTTGTAATCAGAAACCCATGGTGCAGCGCCTCTATGCAGCCGCCACCACAATGCGGTTTTGCTCGATGGCCAGCACGCGCACGTCGCTGCCCGCGGCCACAAACTCGCCCCGCGTAACCACTTCCCGCCGCTCGGCGCCAAAAAGCACGGTGCCCGCCGGCCGCAGCGCCGATAACGTGCGGCCCAAGGTACCGGGCGGCATGTCGGCGCGCCGCACATCGTCCACGGAGGCGTTGTTGACGCTGGTCAGGGCCACCCGCGACAGGTTTTTGGGCCGCAACCCCACGTAGACAATCAACCCGGCCACCAGCGCCACGGTCACCAGCGCGTAGTGGCCCAGGGGCGTGCCCAAGTCGCGGTAGCCCATCCAGATGCCCACCGCCAGCAGCACAAACCCGACCAGGCCCACCACCGTGGTGCCGGGAATAAAAATCACCTCCGCTGCCAGAAACAGCAGTCCAAACAAGAGCAGCATCGCAATAGAAAGCCAGGGCATGGTCGGAAGGATTTAGGGGAAACGGTACGGAAATATACTACGGCAAGAAAGCAAAACGTCATGCTTCGACTCGCGCAGCATGACGTTTTGCCTCCATTCAGAAACGATTATCAATACGCTCGGGCGAAGTAGGCGCGGCGGACGCTGGGCTGGCCCGTCACCATGCAAACACCGTCCTCGTCGGGCTCGTTCAGGGCTAGGCAGCGCACGGTGGCTTTGGTTTCGGTCTTGATGCGCTCCTCGGTTTCGGAGGTGCCGTCGTAGTGCGCCAGCACGAAACCAGCTTCGTTGTCCAGTACCCGCTTGAACTCGTCGTAACTGTCGACGCGGGTGGTGTGGGTTTCGCGGAATTTCTTGGCTTTCTGGTAAATATTCACCTGAATATCATTGAGCAGTTGGTCCACACTGGCCACAATGTCGGCTAGCGGCAGGCTCATTTTCTCCTTGGTGTCGCGGCGGGCTACCTCCACGGTCCCGGCGTCCAGGTCGCGGGCGCCGATGGCTAAGCGCACGGGCACGCCCTTCATTTCCCACTCGGCAAACTTGAAGCCGGGCCGCTCGGTGTCGCGGCTGTCCACCTTCACCGCAATGCCGCGGGCAATGAAACCCTGCTGAATGGGCCGAATGCGCTCCAACAGCGCGTCGAGCTCACCCGACTTATAAATCGGCACGATGACCACTTGGATTGGCGCCAATTTGGGCGGTAGCACTAGGCCTTCGTCGTCGGAATGCGCCATCACGAGGGCGCCCATCAGGCGGGTGCTCACGCCCCAGCTGGTGCCCCACACGTGCTCCAGGCCACCTTCTTTGGTAGCGAAGGTGACGTCGAACGCCTTGGCGAAGTTCTGGCCCAGGAAGTGGCTGGTGCCGGCTTGCAGTGCCTTGCCGTCCTGCATCAGTGCTTCAATGCAATAGGTGTCTTCGGCACCGGCGAACCGCTCGTTGGGCGTTTTCACGCCTTTTACCACGGGCAGGGCCATGTGCTCTTCGGCAAATTCGGCGTACACGTCGAGCATCTGGCGGGTTTCGGCCACGGCCTCCTCGGCGGTGGCGTGGGCGGTGTGGCCCTCCTGCCACAGAAACTCGGCGGTGCGCAGAAACAGACGGGTGCGCATTTCCCAGCGCACCACGTTGGCCCACTGGTTAATGAGCAGCGGCAGGTCGCGGTAGCTCTGCACCCAGTTTTTGTAAGTACTCCAGATGATGGCCTCTGAGGTAGGGCGCACAATGAGTTCTTCTTCCAGTTTGGCGTTGGGGTCCACGCGCAACTTGCCGGGGTTGTCGGGGTCGGTTTGCAGGCGGTAGTGCGTTACCACGGCGCACTCCTTGGCGAAGCCTTCGGCGTTTTTTTCCTCGGCTTCGAACAAGCTTTTGGGTACGAAGAGCGGGAAGTAGGCGTTTTCGTGGCCGGTGCGCTTGAACATATCGTCGAGTTGGCGCTGCATTTTTTCCCAAATGGCGTAGCCATAGGGCTTGATAACCATGCAGCCGCGCACGGCCGAGTTTTCGGCCAGCCCGGCACGCTTCACTAACTCATTGTACCAAAGCGAATAATCTTCTTGGCGGGTAGGCAACTTTTTGCTCATGGGAGGCATCTAAGATTTAATTGAAAAAGTTCCTAATTCTGGTATAAGATTTGAACTGAACCAGGGGCACCGTTTCGGGGTCAAATTACGTTATTAATGTGCGGACCTCGTATCAGGCATCCATGCTCACTTTGGCGGCATTGCCCCGGCTTTTGCAACTTTCCTTTGGGTTGCAGATTACGAAGCTACCGTTGAGTATTAGTTCTTTCGCCTGCTTCCGTCGTTTGCGTCGTTACTTTACCGTAAGCCTGTCCATTATACATTTTTCAGCCATGAAAAACCTACTCACCGCCATTCTGCCTGCCTTGGCCTTGCTCGCGCTGGGTGGTTGTGCGAGCACCTCGGGGCTCGCAACGTCGGAAGACGACGGCGTTTATTATTCTTCCCAAGACCGCACCACGGCCGTTGTTCGTCAGGCCCAGCCCTCGGCGACCTCTGCGCCGGCCCGCACCGAGGAGGCAACCGAGGAGGCCACCAACCCGGACTACAACGGCAACACCGCCAGCTCCTCGACCCGCCAAAACAGCGGGTCGGATGAGTACTACGACAATACCTATACCTACATGCAGGGCCTGCCCAACTACGGCCCTGGTGTTAGCTATTACACACCCTACAGCCCCTATACCAACCTTAACTACGCTGGCGCCTGGGGCATCGGGGCCTGTGGTTTTTCGCCTTATGGTATCTGCGACCCCTTCTACAGTTCATTCTACAGCCCGTTTTACGGGTACGGCTCGGGCCTGAGCATCAGCTTTGGCTTTGGGCGGCCCTGGGGCTACGGTGGTTACGGCTACGGCCGTCCGTTTGGCCGCGGCTACGGTGCCGGTTTTTACGACCCTTATTTCTACGGTGGCCCCATGTATGGTGGGTATTACGGCCGGGGCGGCGGCTACTATGGTGGTGGCTACTACGGCAGCAATTTTGGCTACGGCAACCGCTACAACGGCAACGAGAACGTGCGCAGCAACCGCACCTACGGCCACCGCAACAACCGCGCTTCGGATGCGCGGTACTCGTCGGGAGTTAGGCCGTCGGGCACGAGCGGCAACACCAGCGGCGGAGCAACCCCGGGCCGCGCCCGCACCGAAGAAGCCCGGGCGCCCCAGCCCGCGCCCAACGAACAAGGCCGGGTACGGTCCGAAACCGTTACCGCAAATCCTTCGGGCGATACGCGCACGCGTTCCGAGTATAACCAAACCCGCCGCCGCAACGAGCCCGTGTACCGCGACATGAGCCAGCAGCCCGAGGGTGCGGGCCGCGTGGTGCGCGAGGAAACCGGTGGCCGGCAGCGGGCTACCGAAGTACTGCCCGAGCGCAGCCAGGCACAACCAGCCCCGGCCCCGCAGCCGCAGGAAGTTCAGCGGCGCCGCGAAGGCTTTTCCCAGAGCCCCGCGGCAAGTCCAGCACCAGCCAACACGCGCGCTCAAACGCCAGAGCAGCCCGCCCGCCAGCGCCGCACTACCTATGAGCAGCCCCGTCCGCAGCGGACGTACGAGCAACCCCGTCAGGAAACCTACCAGCAGCCCTCAAGCCAGCCATCGTACTCACCGCCCTCCAATAGCGGTGGCAACAATGGCGGCAGCAGCAGTGGCCGTTCCGGTGGCCGGGGCCGAGTGAACTAGGTACGGCACCGGTGTTTCTGCAAAAAATTTACCCAAGCGAGCCGGCCACACGGCCGGCTCCTTTTCTTCCTACCCCCATGAAAAAACGGATTATCTGGCTTAGCCTGGCCCTTGTAGCAGGGCAGGCCGGCCACGCCTTTGCCCAAGGTCCGGCCGATGCGCTGCGCTACTCTCGCCTTCAGTTTGGGGGGCCCGCCCGCACGCTGGGCATTGGAGGGGCCAACGTAGCCCTCGGTGCCGACTTTGGCAACCTCACCAGCAACCCCGCGGGCCTGGGCATGTACCAAAAGTCGGAGCTGCATTTCACGCCCGGCATTGGCTTTGGGCAAAGCAATGCCAGCATTGATGGCAGTTCTTCGGGAGCACAGGAGGCTACTAAAAACAGCTTTCACATCGCCAGCGGCGGCTTGGTGTTCACCACCCGGCGCCCCGATGACGACCAGACTACTAACTGGCGGGCCGGGTCCTTCGCCCTGGGCTTTACCCGACTAGCCGACTTTAATACCGCCTCCAGCTACCAGGGGACGATAAACAATAATCAATCGTTTCTGTCGCGCCTGCAGCCGGAAGCCGGGGCGCGAGGACAGGCCTTCTTCGATGACCTCGACGGTCAATTCGATGCCAACGATTACGAAACGAACCTGGGCCTGGCCTATGGCGCGTACCTGGCCGACATTGTGCGCGGACGAAATGGTCTCGATTCGGCAGTGGTGTTGCGGCGGCAGGGCAGCGTGCTGAACCAAGGCGAAACGGTTACCAATTCGGGTTCCGTATCCCAATTCGACCTGGGATACGGCGCTAGCTACCGCGACCGGCTATACATCGGCGGCGCCTTGGGCATCGTCAATTCCAAGTACACCGAAGTTCGTGTACTGACCGAAACCGATGATGACCCCAATACCTACTTCAACGGACTGCGCAGCCGCTCCGAGTTGACGACGCGGGGCACGGGCATCAATGCGCGGCTGGGCTTGATTTATAGGGCTACCGACAAGGTGCGCGTGGGGGCATCGGTGCAAACGCCAACGTTTACGCGGCTGAACGATACTTACAATGAAAACCTGACCTCGGATTTTAGTGGCCAGGGCACTGACCGCGTGCCGGTGGACCTACCCGTGGGCGAAACCACAGTAAATTTCCCGTCCAATGACTACGCCTACACACTTACATCTCCTTTTCGGGCCAATGGCGGGGTAGCGGTTACGTTGGGCAAGTATGGCTTTGTGACGGGCGACGTGGAATACGTGAATTACGGCCAAGCCCGCTTGCGCAACGACTCGGAGGATGTCAACGGCGACGATTATTCCTTCAGTGCGGAAAACAGCGAGATTCAAGCCCGCTACCAAAGCGCCGTCAACCTGCGGGTTGGAGGAGAAGCACGCTTCGATATTTTCCGGGCGCGGCTGGGCTTTGCCCGCTACGGCGACCCGTATAATGAAGATGCCGAACTGGGACGCGCGCAGAATTATTACACCGGCGGGCTAGGCATCCGCCAAGGCAACTTCTTCCTCGACGCGGCGGCCGTTTACACCACCTTTAACCAGGCCTACACGCCTTACTCGCTGCCGAACAACTTGCAGCCGTACATTAAGGTAGACAACAACCGTTTTACGACCAGTGTCACAGCCGGCATCACATTCTAACCGATGCTTTTGAAATACTAAAAGGCGGCTCCATTCCGGAGCCGCCTTTTTTGTTCCCGCAAACCCCTCGGCTACTTCTGCACCCGAACCACGCAGGTAAGAACCGGCGCGGTGCCCAGCACAACATCGGAAACGAGCAGCAGACCTGTTTTTCCCTCGGTTGTCCGGAAGGCGATAACCTGGTCTTTGGCCAAGGCGCCCGTGCTCAAGCCATCGGGGGCAGCCGTGAATAGCTCGCCGTTGGTGAAAGCGGTTGTAAATGCGGCCGTAGTGGCGGCCGCGTTGAATTCGACGCTGCTTAGGTTGGTGCGGCGCAATTCGGTGCGGCGCCGGATGGGCCACTTGGCCACGGGCAGCAGCGGCAATTGGCCGGCGTGGGCCGGTGCTTCCAGCGTGATGCTGCCGTTTCGAACCGTGGCAATTACGTCCACCAACTGCTGGTTGGGCTGCACCGTGGCTTCGTTGTTGAGCACGGCGTATTTGGGCAGCAGCAGGCCGTAGCTCAAGTTCAGGAATACGCGGGCCCGCTCGCGCAGCGTATCGAACGCCAGCGCGGTGCGGGGCCGGGGCCGCACTACGAGGTTGTAATTGTGGAACACAGCCGCCGAATCGGGCTTGCGCACGGTGAGGCGAAAGGCCCGCGACGCGCTTTCGCCGGTGGCGTCGGTGACGGTGTATTGCCACACCTCGGTGCCGGAAGTGGAGCGCGCCGAAAACCGGTTTTCGAACAAATACTCGCCGCCCCGGAAGGGCGAAGTGTAGGTGCTGGTGCTCTGAATGGGGGTGATGAGCGAATCGAGGTAGACGATGGTTTGCGCGGCTGGCGCGTCGCTGGGGTCGAAGCCGGAAAGCGGCAGCGGGTAGAGAAACGGCTCGGGGCCGGGCTCGTAGGTGACGCTGATGCGCAGGCGCCGCAGGGCGTTGTCGTTGCCCACGGCGTAGGCGCGGGTCGAGAGCGTGTCGTTGGCACTCACCGTGCGGTTGCTGGAGGTGAGCGTGGTGTTGCCCACGAAGTCGAGCCGCACCGGCCCGTTGGTTTTGGAACAGGCGCCCAGCAAGACGGGCAGCAAAAGCAGCAGGAGGCGAAAACGCATAGTTACAAAGGTAGCGGGAGCCACGCCCCGCGACGGTGCTGCGGCTGGTTGTTACCTTTAACGTTCCGTTTCCTCCCTTATTTCGCTCACGCTTTTCCGATTTATGCGTTTTCGCTTTTTTGCGCTGGCCGCGCTACTGGCCGCCAACGGCCCGGCATTGGTTCCGGGCTTCACTCTCACCCTGGTGCAGGCCCAGCAAAAGCTGCCGCTGACCCTGGAAGACATCTGGGCCAAGCCCACGTTCCGCGCCGCTAGCGTGCCGGGGTTCAACTGGATGAACGACGGCCGCTACTACTCGGCGCTGGAAGGCGGCAGCCTTGTGCAGTACGAGGTGACAACCGGCAAAGCCCTGGCTACCCTGGTGGCCGCCGCCGAACTGCAGTTGCCCGGCGCCGCCAAGCCGCTGAACGTGGACGGCTACACCTTCAACTCGAACGAGCAGAAAATCCTGTTCACAACCGATACGGAGCCCATTTACCGGCACAGCGCCCAGGCCACGTACTACGTGTTTGACCGGGCCAGCAAGAAGCTGACGCCGCTGAGCGCCGGCGGCAAACAGGGCTACGCCACGTTCTCGCCCGATGGCCAGCGCGTGGCCTTTACCCGCGACAACAACGTGTTTGTGACGGAATTGGCCACCATGAAGGAAACTCCCGTGACCAGCAACGGGGTGAAAAACAACCTCATCAACGGCTCGACCGACTGGGTGTACGAAGAGGAATTTGGCTTTGCGCAGGGTTTCTTCTGGTCGCCGGATAGCAAGCAAATTGCTTTCTACACCTTCGATGAAAGCCAGGTGCCCGAGTACGACATGCAGAAGTGGGGCAACCTCTACCCCCAGGAATACCGCTTCAAATACCCCAAGGCCGGCGAGAAAAACTCGGTAGTAGGCGTGAATGCCTACGACGTGGCCAGCGCCCGCACCACCAAAATGGACGTGGGCCCCGAGCCCGACCAGTACATCCCGCGCGTGATGTGGACGCAGGTGCCGAACACGCTCAGCATTCAGCGTTTGAACCGCCTGCAGAACAAGCTCGAAATTCTGCACGCCGACGCCAACACCGGCAAAGCCAGCGTGGTGCTCACCGACACCAACCCGGCTTACGTTGAAATCAACGACGACTTGAAGTACCTGGCGGGCGGCAAGCAGTTCGTTTTCACCAGCGAGAAAGACGGCTACCAGCACCTCTACCTGCACGACATGAACGGCAAGCAGGTGCGCCAGCTCACCAAAGGCAACTGGGAAATCAGCCAAATTAACGGCTTCGACCCCAAAACCGGCTTTGTGTACTACACCAGCACCGAAGGCTCGGCCCTGCAGCGCCACCTCTACCGCATCAACCTGAAAGGCTCGGGCAAAAAGCGCATCAGCGAGGCCGGCAACGGCACCGACGTGGTAAACATGAGCCCCGACACCAAGTATTTCCTCAACACCCACTCCTCGGCCGGCGTGCCGGCGGTGGTGAGCCTGCGCGAAGGCGCCAGCGGCAAGCTGGTGAAAACCCTGGAAGACAACGCCAAGTTGCGCCAGACCCTGACGCAATACGACCTCGGCAAGCACGAATTCATCACCTTCAAAACCTCCGAAGGCGTGGATTTGAACGGCTGGATGATTAAGCCCGCCAACTTCGACCCCAACAAGAAATACCCCGTGCTGATGCACGTGTACGGCGGCCCCAGCTTCGGCAGCGGCAGCGCCCAAACCGTGCTCGACAACGCCGGCGGCGGCACGGCCTTCACCAACTACCTCTGGCACCAGATGCTGGCCCAGCAGGGCTACATCGTGGTTTCGGTGGAAAACCGGGGCACTTCGGGCCGCGGCTCGGCCTTCCGCAAGGCCACGTATGCCAACCTGGGAAAGCTCGAAACCATTGACCAGGGCGAAGGCGCTAAGTACCTCGGCAGCCTGCCCTACGTGGACAAATCGCGCATCGGCATCTGGGGCTGGAGCTACGGCGGCTATATGACCTCGCTGGCCATGACCAAAAACCCCGACCTCTTCAAGATGGGCATTGCCGTGGCCCCGGTCACGAACTGGCGCTACTACGACAGCGTGTACACCGAGCGCTACCTGAAAACACCCCAGGAAAACGCCGCCGGCTACGACGAGAATTCGCCCGTGCAATTCGCCCAAAACCTGAAAGGCAAGTTCCTGCTCGTGCACGGCACCGGCGACGACAACGTGCATTTCCAGAACTCCATCGCCTTCGTCGACGCCCTCGTCAAAGCCGACAAGGACTTCCAGACGCTCTATTACCCGAACCGCAACCACGGCATCTCGGGCGGCAACACGCGCCTGCACCTCTACCGCCAGATGACGAATTTTGTGAAGCAGAACCTGTAAAAAGCTTTAGCCAAACAACACTAGAAAGAACGTCATGCTGAGCTTGTCGAAGCATCTCTACCGCTTCGCCTGCACCGCTGCAACAAAGCAGTAGAGATGCTTCGACAAGCTCAGCATGACGTTCAAATAAGCAGTCAATAAAAAGGGCTCCCAATTGGGAGCCCTTTTTATTGCGCCAATCTACATTAATACGGCTTGGCGTCGTGGGCGATGGCCTCGGCCTCGTGCACGGCGGCGGAAGCTTTGCTTTCGTTGGCCTGGGTGGCGCCGGCTTGGCCGCTGCGGGCGTTTTGCAGGCCCTCGGCCAGGCGGCGGCCCCAGTCGGCGTCGCACTGGGTGCAGAGGTCAATCATTTTTTTCTGAATTACCTCTGCAGCATCGGCCAGGGCGCCGGTCATATTGCTGATGAGGTCGTTGCGCTCCCAGTCTTCGTGCAGGCGATACCGCTCGCCGGCTTGCTTGAAATTGTTGGTGCGGTCGATGGCCTGGCGCACCAGGCGGCCCTGGTAGGCCGGCATGTGGTCGGCGCCAGCCCGGGGCGACTCGCGCAGGCCCTTGAGGCTGCTGGGCTCGTAGTTCACGTGCAGGTTCTGGCCGGGGGCGGCATCTACGTGGTAGGCCATCTGGCCGTCGCGCTGGTTGGTGGCCACGTGCTTTTTAGGCGCGTTAATGGGCAGTTGCAGGTAGTTGGTGCCCACGCGGTAGCGCTGCGTATCCGAATACGAGAACGTGCGGCCTTGCAGCATTTTGTCGTCCGAGAAGTCGAGGCCGTCCACCAAAACGCCGGTACCGAAGGCCACTTGCTCCACTTCGGCGAAGTAGTTTTCGGGGTTGCGGTTCAGCGTCATCTTGCCCACGGGCAGGTGCGGGAACTGGTCTTCGGGCCAGATTTTGGTGTCGTCAAGCGGGTCGAAGTCGAGTTCGGGGTGCTCGTCGTCGCTCATAATCTGCACGCGCAGCTCCCACTGCGGGAAGTTGCCGGCCTTGATGTTGTCGAACAGGTCCTGGGTGGCGTGGTTGAAGTTCTTGGCCTGGATGGCTTCGGCTTCGGCTTGCGTGAGGTTTTTGATGCCTTGCAGCGGCTCCCAGTGGTATTTCACGAGCACGCCCACGCCTTCCTGGTTCACCCACTTGTAGGTGTTCACGCCGGAGCCCTGCATCTGGCGGTAGTTGGCCGGAATGCCCCAGGGCGAGAACAGGAACGACACCATGTGCATGGCCTCGGGCGTGTTCGAGATGAAGTCAAAAATCCGCTCGCCGGTCTGGCGGTTGTGCACCGGGTCGGGTTTCTGGGAGTGAATCAGGTCCGGGAATTTGAGAGCGTCGCGGATAAAGAACACCTTCAGGTTGTTGCCCACCAGGTCCCAGTTGCCGTCTTCGGTGTAGAATTTCACCGCGAAGCCGCGCGGGTCGCGCAGGGTTTCGGGCGAGTGCCCGCCGTGGCCCACCGTGCTGAAGCGCACGAACACCGGCGTTTCCTTGCCGGCCGTGTTGAATAGCTTGGCGCGGGTGTATTTCGCAATGGGCTCGTCGCCCACTTTGCCGTAGGCTTCGAAGATGCCGTGGGCCCCGGCGCCGCGGGCGTGCACCACCCGCTCGGGCACCCGCTCGCGGTCGAAGTGGCTGATTTTTTCCAGAAACTGGTAGTTTTCCAGCGTGGCGGGGCCGCGGTTGCCCACGGTGCGCAGGTTCTGGTTGTCGTAGACGGGGTGGCCCTGGCGCGTGGTCAGGGTGTTGGCGTCTTCGCCGGCGGCCATGCGGCCATCCAGCGAACTGCCAGCGCCGTTCACGGCCGTGCCGTGCTCACCGGGCTGCTGGCGGGGAGTCAAGTCTTGCTCTTGCTTCATAGAATAGTGGATTAAGAAAGGATGAAAACAAACACGTGTGCCGCCCGAATAACGGCAAAAATGAAGTTGTTGTTCAACTCATTTTCCCACAAAAAGCCGCAAGAACAATTGCCTGAGGCATTTTCAGGCCTTTCTTATCGCTGCAAATCCTGCGTTCTGCCCAGTGGGCCTAGGCTTCTATCCGCGCCTTTTGCAGCTATTTAGATGGGCTAGTGGCCGGGCTTACCTAGAGCGTATTTGCAGTGGCCAATCGGGTGCCGCGCACCACGCGCGGCTTGCCAAACATATCGGGCAACACGCGCACATCGGTATAGGCCCGCGCTTGGAGCAGCGCTGCCGTTTCGGGGCCCAGCGCTTCGTTTATTTCCAGGTACAGCACGCCTCCAGAGCCAAGCAGTTCCAGCCCAATGTCAGCCAGGCGCCGGTAAAACAGCAGCGGGTCTTCATCCGGCACAAACAAAGCGGTGGCCGGCTCCCAAGCCAGCACGTTCTCCCGCATCAGCGGCCGTTCGCTTTCGCGCACGTAAGGCGGGTTGCTCACCAGGATATCCAGGCTGCCGGGCGCGAGGTCAGCGGGCAATTCCTGTAAAATATCCACTTGCTGAAACCGCACGGCGGGGGCGTAGCGGGCGGCGTTGCGGCGCGCTACGGCCAGGGCCTCGGCCGAAATATCCACGGCCAGTACCTCTGCGTCGGGCAGCGCCGTGGCCAGGGCCAGCGCCAGGCACCCCGAACCGGTGCCCACGTCCAGCACTTTCAGCCCGGCGCGGCCAAGCTGTTCCATCTTTATCACCCGCACCAACTCTTCGGTTTCGGGCCGGGGAATGAGCGTGGCCGGGGTTACTTCCAGCGTCATGTCTTCGAAAAATGCCTGCCCCAGCACGTACTGCACGGGCTCGTGGGCCAGCAGGCGGGCCTGCAAGGGCGGCAGCGCGGCCAGGGCGTGGGCGGGCACCGGCTGCTGGGCGTCCATCATGCGCTGCAGTGCGTCAATATCCAGCAGGTATTCCACCACCAGGGTCGCAATGGCTTCGGCTTCGCGGTGGGGGTAGGCGGCTTGTAAGGCCAGAGCAAGGGTGGTAGTGAATAGGCGGATGGTCATCAGGACAAAGGTAAAGCCAAGGCCGAGCTACGGTTGGCGAACTACCTTCGCCTCATGAATTCAGAAGATGTGATTTTCATGCGCCGCGCCCTCGATTTGGCGCAGCTCGGCACCGGCTACGCACGCCCCAATCCGTTGGTGGGCTGCGTGGTAACGCACCAGGGCCGCATCATTGGCGAGGGCTGGCACCAGCAATACGGCGGCCCCCACGCCGAAGTAAACGCGCTGGAATCGGTGGCCAACCAAGCGTTGCTGCGCGAAAGCCGCGTGTACGTGACCCTGGAACCCTGCGCCCACCACGGCAAAACCCCACCCTGCGCCGACCTGCTCATTGCCAAGGGTGTACCGGAAGTAGTCATTTGCAACGAGGACCCGTTTCCGCTGGTGGCGGGCCGGGGCATCGACAAGCTGCGCGCCGCCGGCGTGAAGGTGGAAACCGGCGTACTGGCCGCCGAAGGGCGCTGGCTCAACCGCCGGTTTTTCACCTTTCACGAGAAAAAACGGCCCTACCTGGTACTCAAATGGGCCGAAACGGCCGATGGCTTTCTGGCTGGGCGCTACTTCCAGCCGGTGCAAATCAGCGGGCCGCAGGCGGGCTTGCTCACCCACCAGTGGCGGGCCGAGGAACAGGCCATTCTAGTGGGCACCCGCACCGCCCTGCACGACAACCCCCGCCTGAACGTGCGCGACTGGCCCGGCCCCCAGCCCACGCGCTTGGTTATCGACAAAAACCTGAGCCTGCCGCCCACCCACCACCTGCTCGATAGCTCGCAGGCCACCCTCATCTACACCTATCGGCAGCCCCGGCACGCCACCAACCTCGACCTCGTGACTTTGTCCGAAGCCGACGACCTGATTCCGCAGGTAATGGGCGACTTGTACGAGCGGCAGATTCAGTCGGTACTGGTGGAAGGCGGCCCCACGGTGCTCAACGCGCTGATAAACGCCGGGCTGTGGGACGAAATCCGGGTGTTCCGGGCGCCCCTGCGGCTGGGCCAGGGCATTGCCGCGCCGCGCATGGGCCTGACGGCTCTGCGCGAGCGGCGGAACGTTGGGCCCGATGAGTTGTTCTGGTATGTAAACGACAAAAAACCTGCGGTGCACTAGCGGCGGGGTGTAATGCCCGGCGCAATTCAGCGAATCATACTTACGACATTTCCCCGCGCGACAGACGACGCCCGCGCTTCCTCCCTCATGGCCGAAAACCTCACCCTCGACACCACGCTCACCAAAGCCGAGCAATACCGCCAGCTGCTGCCTCAAATCGAAGCCCTCACCACCGGCGAACCCGACCTGACGGCCAACTTGGCCAATACGGCTGCCGCCCTGCGCCAGGCTTTCGGGTTTTTCTGGGTGGGATTTTATCTGGTGAAGGGCGACGAGCTGGTGCTGGGCCCGTTTCAGGGTCCTATTGCCTGCACGCGCATTCGGCACGGCAAGGGCGTGTGCGGAGCCAGCTGGGCCCAAGCCCAGACCCTGCTGGTGCCCGACGTGGAAGAATTTCCCGGCCATATTGCCTGCAGCTCCGATTCGAAATCAGAAATCGTGGTGCCCATTATCAGCAACGGCCAAGTGGTGGCCGTGCTGGACGTGGACAGCGACCAGCTCAACGACTTCGACCACGACGACCAAGCTGCGCTGGAACAGCTTATGCAGCTGGCCGCCCGCTGGTTCTAACGCCCCAATTGTACCTTAGCTACTCCTCTATTTTCCAGTTTTCCCTATGAAAAAGCACTTTCATCCCCTCGGCGACTGGCGGCGCAATGTGCTGCTGATGGCCGCGGCCACCAGCCTGGGCCTGGCCCTGCCGGCTTGCTCCGACAACCAGCGCGCCGATACCAACGGCGCCGAAGCCGGCTGGGGCGGCGAGACCTACAGCCAGGGCGTCATCACGGAAATGACCGAAGTCCAGCCCGGCGAATGGAAAATCACGGCCGAGCGCCCGGCCGGCAAAGAAGAAGTAGCCGCCGTGCTGCGCCACTTCGACGGCAAAGTGGACACCCTGCAGGGCCAAGCTCTGCAGCGCCAAATGCAGGAATACAGCCGCGCCAACCCCGAAAACCGCTCCGGTGGCACCGGCATGATGGACATTCTGATGTGGAGCGGAATCGGCTACATGGCCGGGCGTTTCCTCACGCCCAACACCGGCGCCTACGCCAACCCCGGCCTGCTCCAGCGCAACCAAGGCTGGCGCGCCAACGTGGCCCGCGAGCGCCAAACCGGCCGCGGCTTTTTCGGCCGGGGCTTCGGCGGCGCCGGCACTTCGCCCAATGCGGGCATCTCGGAAAGCCGCTCCACGGTGCGCACGGCGCCCCGGCCCAGCTTCCGGAGCAGCTCGCCCGCGGGGCGCAGCAGCGGCTTTGGCAGCCGCGGCGGCTCGCGAGGATTTGGCGGGTAAGCCCCTTTCTCAGTTTACAAAACGTTGTTTACAGAACGTCATGCTGAGCGCAGCCGAAGCATCTCGCGTGCCACCGCTAAACTCGACGATTGAGTTAGTGACTGCACGCGAGATGCTTCGGCTGCGCTCAGCATGACGTTGCTATTTATTAAAAATTTATCTACTTCAGCAACTCTCCCTAATTTATCCATGATAAACCTCCTCCCTCTCACCGGCGATGTTTCGCCCGCCGTGCGCACTTTGGGCTGGGACTGGGCCATTGAGGAAGCGTGCCAGAACTACGTGGCCCGCGAAGCCGTGCAGCTCAGCGAGAACGAGGCGGAGGTGTTGCTGCAGGCCGCCGATACGCTTTACGACATGCTGGTGGAATCCATTCCGGACCCTATTTCGGATGCGTTTTTGCAGCAACTGGCCATTCCCGCCAACTTGTGGGAGATTGTGCGCCACTCCTGGAAAGATGAGCGCCACTGGCACCTCTACGGCCGTTTCGACCTGGCCCTGACGCCCGAGGGCCCCAAGCTGCTGGAGTTTAACGCCGATACGGCCACCAGCATTCCCGAAACCAGTGTGGTGCAATGGGCCAGCCTAGTAGCCACGGGCCAGACCGACGAAGACCGCCAGGCCAACGGCTTGTTCGAGTGCCTCGAAGACCAGTTCCGCCACTGGCGCACCCTCAATATCGACCGGCAGGCCACCCTGCTGCTGGTGCACCTCCCCGACAGCGCCGAAGACGAAGCCAATTGCGCGGTGCTGGCCGAAGCCGCCCACGCCGCTGGCTTTGCGGACTTCCACATTTGCTCCGTCGACGACATGAAGGTGTCGGTGGCCGGCGAAGACCGGGGCATCTGGGCCGAAACCGCGCCAAACCAGTGGCAGAAATTCGACTTCCTGTTCAAACTCGTGCCCTGGGAAATTCTGGCCGAAGAGGAACCGGAACTCACCGCCGATTTGGCCCACCTGCAGCTCACGCGCGACGTGGTCACGGCCAATCCGGCCTACAGCTTGATTTTCCAGAGCAAAGCCTTGCTCGCGCACCTTTGGAACCAGTTTCCGCACCACCCGCTGCTCCTCGAATCTAGCCTGACTACCCTGCCCGGCCACCACATCCGCAAGCCCCTGTTTGGGCGCGAGGGCCAGAATGTGGCCGAAATTCAGCCCGATGGCCGCACCAGTACCGAAGTCCCAGGCGATTTTGCCCAGCAGCCGCAGCTTTACCAGCGTTGGGCCGAGCTGCCCGCCGATGCGCAGGGCCGGCGGTACCAAGCGGGGGTTTTCTGGGCTGGGGAGGCCTGCGCCATCGGCTTCCGGCGCGAAGCCGGGTTGATTACCAATTTGTCGGAATTCGTGCCGCACGTTTTGGTGTAGCGCACCGCGTTGCATCCACAAAAAAGCCCGGCTCCATTGGGGAAGCCGGGCTTTTTTTGATTTTATCAGACGGGTTTATTTCACTTTGAGCTGGCAAATAACCGTTTCACCGCCTTTCACTTTCTGGCCCAACTCCACTTTTATTTCGGTGTCTATGGGCACAAAAACGTCGACCCGGGAGCCGAATTTGATGAAGCCGAACTCTTCGCCCTGGCTTACTTCGTCGCCCTCGTTCACGTACCACACAATGCGGCGGGCCATGGCGCCGGCAATCTGCCGGAAGAGCACCAGCGGGCCGGCATCGCTTTCCACCACCACGGTGGTGCGCTCGTTTTGGGTGCTGCTTTTGGGGTGCCACGCCACCAGGTAGTTGCCGGGGTGGTACTTGAAATACTTCACCAAACCCGAAATGGGGTTGCGGGTGACGTGCACGTTGATGGGCGACATGAAGATGCTGATTTGCTTGCGCTCATCCTCAAAATATTCGGGTTCGAACACGTTTTCGATGACCACCACCTTGCCATCGGCGGGCGCCAGCAACAAATCTTCGTGGGTGAACAAGTGCCGGAACGGGCTGCGGAAAAATTGCAGAATCAACAAAAAGACAATAACGGTGGCCCCGGCAAACAGCCGGTTGACCAGGTCCGCACCTTTGTTCAAATTGAATACCAGCAAATTAAGCGCCAGCAAAACCAGCAGCGTAACGAACAGAATACGTCTTCCTTCTTTATGAATCTTCATGCTAATTGCGAAACGGGCCGCCTGGGATGCAAGTTAAAGCCCTCTAGCTAAACAACGGCCCACTTTACCGCAACGGGTAAAGTGGGCCGTATGTTCGGGTGGCGCGCAAAACGGGAGTATTGCGCCGCCATCAACCCAGCAGGCGCCGTTGCCGACGCCTTCGGATTGGGCAGTAGGGCTTAGAAACCGCCGCGGAACTTATAGGTCTGGGCTACTTTGTCGATGGCTACCACGTAGGCGGCAATGCGCATCGGCACGTTGTATTTCTGGCTGGTTTGGTACACCTTTTCAAACGCGTCGTTCATGATGCGGTCGGCGCGGTCGGTCACCATGTCGAGGCTCCACTTGAAGCCTTGCTTGTTCTGCACCCACTCGAAGTAGGAAACGGTTACGCCGCCCGAGTTGGCCAGAATGTCGGGCACCACCATAATGCCTTTTTCGTTGATAATCGGGTCGGCCGACGCCGAAGTGGGGCCGTTGGCGCCTTCCACGATGAGCTTGGCCTTGATGTTGTGGGCGTTGTGCTCGGTGATGACGTCTTCCACGGCAGCGGGCACCAGCACGTCCACGTCAGACGTTAGCAGGTCGTTGGGGTCCATGGGCGTGGCGCCGGTGAAGCCTTCGAGGCGGCCGTTGTGGGCGTTTTTATAGGCAATGGCATCGTCGATGTTGATGCCGTTATCGTTCCAGTAAGCTCCCGAAATGTCGGATACGCCCTTGATTTTTACGCCTTCGGCGTGCAGCAAAATTGCTGCCCACGAACCCACGTTGCCAAAGCCCTGCACAGCGGCCGATACTTCGGTCGGCTTCAGGCCCAGCTTTTTCAAAGCAGCCAGCGTCGACACCATCACGCCGCGGCCGGTGGCCTCGGTGCGACCCAGCGAGCCGCCCATTACCAGCGGCTTGCCGGTAACTACAGCGGGCGACGTCATGCCGTTGGTTTTGGAGAATTCGTCCATCAGCCACGCCATTTCGCGGGGGCCGGTGCCCATGTCGGGAGCCGGAATGTCGCGGTCGGGGCCAAAAATATCTTTCAGGGCGAGGGTGTAGCCGCGGGTCATGCGCTCAATTTCGCCGGCGCTCATGGTGGTGGGGTCGCAGATGATGCCGCCCTTGGCGCCGCCGTAGGGAATATCAACCACAGCGCACTTCCAGGTCATCCAGGCGGCCAGGGCTTTCACCTCGTCGAGGTGCACATTTTTGTCGTAGCGAATGCCGCCCTTGCTCGGGCCCAGAATCGTGTTGTGAATAACGCGGTAGCCTTCGAATACGCGAATGTGGCCGTCGTCCATCGTCACCGGAATGTTGACGATAACCTGCTTGTCGGCAGCTTTCAGGACGTTGTAGGTGGCATCATCGAGACCCAGAATATCGGCCGCGATGTTGAAGCGCGACATCATCGATTCCAGGGGGTTTTCGCGGTCCAGGAGCGGGGCGGGTTCTTTATACACGGTGTGGTGGGCTGCCATTCGGGTTGTGATTAGGGAAGTGTTGGGTGGGAGTGTGCGTACGGTTTAGGGCCGCAAAGGTATTGGTTTTGCCAAGACCAGAGGCGTATTGCGTGCAAACGTTTGGGGCGTTTCCCCGAGATTGTTTAGCACCAGCAACATTGCCCCGGCTACCGTTTAGCGGCAATTGCCGCGGGCGCAACCCCGGCAATAACAAGTCCACTTTTCTACCCTGCCAGCAATTGCAGCAGCGCCAGCACCGGCAGCACCAACAAAAAAGCATCGAACCTATCCAACAACCCGCCGTGGCCGGGCATGATGCTGCCCGAATCTTTCACGCCCACGCTGCGCTTGAGCATGGACTCGGCCAAGTCGCCGAGCGGGCCGAAGATGGCCACGACTCCGGCCGCTACGAGACGGTGTTCCAGCGGCACATCGGGCAGCATAAACTTCAGAGCCCAACCCACGGCCAGCGTAAGCAGAAAGCCGCCTGCCCACCCTTCCCAGGTTTTGCCGGGCGAAATGCTGGGAGCCAACTTGTGCTTGCCGAAGGTTTTGCCGGCTGCATAGGCGCCTATGTCGGAAGCCCATACCAAGAACAGGAGGGCAAAGACGCGCCGGTAGTCGTAAGCAGAGTGAAAATTTGCGATTACACCCAACAAAATCATCGGAAAACTCACGTAAAACAGGCCAGCGAGGGTAGCGGCTAGGTCAGAAAACGGCTTGTTGTGCGTGGGCCAGAGGACAATTGCCCGCAGCAGTAAGAACACAGGCAAGCACAGGAATAAGGCGATGGCAACCGCTGGCACAGTGCCTAACGTGCCTTCTTCGTTGGCCGCAACCATAAATACCAGGCCCGCAGTGGTAATCAAGCTTGTTCCTACTCCTATCCATTTCGCTGGCTTGAATCCATCGGCCCGCATCATGCGGTAGAACTCCAGCAGCATTTTAGTCTGCACGGCCGCGAAAAATAAGGCGAAGGTCCACGCGCTGTACCACACACTGCCCAGCAGCATGGCCGCGCCGATGGAAGCGTAAATGACCCGCAAGCGCAAGTTGCTGGGGCCGGTTTTCTGCTCGGTGGGGTCGGCTAATTCGGGGGTAATCGGAGGCGTAAAGTCGGACAACGCGGAGGGATGAGGATGGGCGGAAAGGTAAGCGGTGAGCAGGCTAGGCCAGCGGCTTGGGGCGGTGCAAGTCCACGCCGTCGTGGCTGAGGGTGAGCATTTGGGTGGGCTTGGGCGGGGCCGTCATCTGCTGGTAGAGGAAGTAGAGCAAGCCGGCCGAGAGCAGCGCCGACGGCACTACCAACGTCCACGGCAAAGACTCGTTGCCGTCGGGGTCGAAGCCCCAGCCGAACAGGCCGCGCTGGCTGAGGAACAGAATCAGCAGCTGCAAGGCATTCTGTACGAAGTGCGCCGCCATCGACACCAGGATATTGCCGCTCCAGAAGTACAAATAACCGAGCACCAGCCCGAGCACAAACCGCGGCACAAACCCGAAAAACTGCATGTGAATGGCACTGAAAATGGCTGCCCCCAGCCACACGCCCACGTGCGGCGAAAACCACCGCACCAGGTTTTTCTGAATCACGCCCCGAAACACCAGCTCTTCGCTCACGGCCGGCACCACGGCGATGACCACCACCGCCACCAAAAACCGGGTGGTGGAATTGAACCGCGTGAGGAACTTGGTGAGGCCCTGTGCCCGGTCTTCGCTGGCCCGCGCCCACACCTCGAAATCGTGCAGAAAGCCGGGAAAATGCGCGTCGGCGTTCCAGGCAATGAGGCTGGACATGAAGGGCACAATGACGACGATAAGCGCCCCGGCGCCCAGCAGCCACCAGCCCGCCCCCAACCGGCGCGGATTAAAATACTCGGCCCAGCCGTAGCCCAGCAACGAAGCTAGGGCCAGCGCCCCGCCCGCACCCGCCGAAAACAGCAGCACGCCCTGCGCCATCATCAGCAGCCCCCAGCCCTGCGGGTACGCCGACGGGGCCGTCATCACCTTGCCGGCTTCGGCCACCGAGAGCCCGAACCCAGCCTGGGCCACTCCAAAAACGACGGCATAGCCCACGCAAGCCCCCGCCACCAAGAGCACCAGCAGCATCAATACCTGGAGGCCGGGGTGCAGCGTACGGGGCAGGAAACCTTTCATAGCAGGAGACTAGTTGGGAAGGGCGTAAATTTACCGCAGATTTAAATTAAGGCTAACCGACGCACCCCCACAAGAACGTCATGCAGAGCGCCGCGAAGCATCTCGCGTGCCACCACTAACCCAATCGGTTGGTTACTTGGCTGCGCACGAGATGCTTCGCGGCGCTCTGCATGACGTGCAAATTGGTACGAGGTTCTCATTGAATTATAAAAACGTGGTTAACATAGGCCCCAACATCCAGCTTCCCGACTTCCCGCTCCTGCTTGCGCCCATGGAGGACGTGAGCGACCCGCCATTCCGCGCCGTGTGCAAGGCCAACGGGGCCGATTTGATGTACACCGAATTTATTTCCTCAGAAGGCCTGATTCGGGCGGCGGCCAAAAGCCGGAAAAAGCTGGACATTTTCGACTACGAGCGGCCCATCGGCATCCAGCTGTTTGGTTCCGATGTGGAAACCATGGGCGAGTGCGCGGCCATCAGCACCGAGGTGGGGCCCGATTTGATTGACATCAACTACGGCTGCCCCGTGAAGCAAGTGGCCTGCCGCGGCGCCGGCGCGGCCCTGCTGCGCGACATCCCCAAAATGGTGGAAATGACGGCCGCCGTCATCCGCAACACCCACCTGCCCGTGACCGTGAAAACCCGCCTGGGCTGGGACGACGGCACCAAAAACGTGGAGGAAGTGGCCGAGCGCCTGCAGGACATCGGCATTGCGGCCCTCACCGTGCACGGCCGCACCCGCGTGCAGCTCTACAAAGGCGAAGCCGACTGGCGCCTGATTGCCAAAATCAAGGATAACCCGCGCATTCACATTCCCATCTTCGGCAACGGTGACATCACCTCGCCCGAAAAAGCCCTCGAATACAAAAACCGCTACGGCGTGGACGGCGTAATGGTGGGCCGCGCCAGCATCGGTTACCCCTGGATTTTCCGCGAAATCAAGCACTACGTGGCCACGGGCCAGCTCCTGGCTCCGCCCACGCTGGAGGAGCGGGTGGCCATGTGCCAGATGCACTTCGACAAAAGCGTGGAGTGGAAAGGCCCGAAAGTGGGCATTTTTGAGATGCGCCGCCACTACGCGCACTATTTCCGTGGCCTGGAAGGCGCCAAAGCCTGGCGCACCAGCTTGGTGAACGCCGAAACTCCAGACGTGGTATACGGCATCCTGCAAGAAATCGCGGCCAGCGACGCCGTGATGGTGGGGTAGTTTACCTGTTACGTCGATACGCCGGCCACTATAGCCCGTCATGCTGAGCGCAGCCGAAGCATCTCTCCCGCGCAACTAATTCATTTTAGTATTGCGGGAGAGATGCTTCGGCTGCGCTCAGCATGACGGGATTTATCAGAATTTGACACCCACTGAATGATTCTTCCGATTTACGACCAAAAGTCCCGTGTCAAAATCCTGGTGGCGGTGCTGGCCCTGCTCATTGGCGCAGCCACCGTTGTCTACACCAACTTGCTGGTGCAGCGCGTGTCGGAACGGGAGCAGCAGCAGATTCAACTCTACGCCAAGGCCCAGGAGTTCATCATCAATTCTGAATCGGACTCGAATACGCTCTTTGTATTCAATGAGATTGTGAATGCCAATGCCACCATTCCAGTTATTCTCAGCAGCGACGGCACGGACATTTTGGCGGCCAAAAACATCAGCATGCCGGCCCGCATTTCGGTCAAGGATTCGGTGGCATTGCTACAAAGTGAATTGCTGCTGATGAAGCAACAGCACACGCCCATTGTGGTGAAATTTGGCGCCGGGCAGGTCAACTACATCTACTACCGCGACTCGCAGCTATTGCAGCAGCTGCGCACCTACCCGCTGGTGCAATTGGTCGTGATTGGCTGCCTGGGCATCATTGCCTACTTCGCGTTCAGCTCCTCGCGCCGGGCCGAGCAAAACCGCGTCTGGGTGGGTTTGGCCAAAGAAACCGCGCACCAGTTGGGCACGCCGCTCAGCAGCCTGGTGGGCTGGCAGAACTACCTGCGCGACTCCGAGCGCTTCAAGGACGAGCCCATTGTGGAGGAACTGGGCAAGGACATTCGGCGCCTGGAAATCATCACCGAGCGGTTCAGCAACATCGGCTCGGTGCCGGTGCTCAAGGACGAAAACCTCTACCACACCACCCGCAACGCCATCGAGTACCTGCAAAGCCGGGTTTCAAAAAAGGTCGTTTTCAAAATCGAGTCGGACCTGCCGCTCGATACGCCGGCCCGCATCAACGTGCCGCTGTTCGATTGGGTCATCGAAAACATTTGCAAAAATGCGGTGGATGCCATGGACGGGCGCGGCTCCATCACGCTGCACCTGCGGCGGGTGCGCACCCGCCGCAGCTGGTACCGCCGCAGCGCTCCCGGCCGCCAAGTTGCCGTCGACATTACCGACACCGGCAAAGGCATTCCCAGCCACAAGCTCGAAAGCGTATTTATGCCCGGCTTCACCACCAAAAAGCGCGGTTGGGGCCTCGGCTTGGCCTTGGCCAAGCGCATCATCGAGAACTACCACGAAGGCAAGCTCTTTGTGAAATGGAGCGAAGTAGGCCGTGGCACCACCTTTCGCATAGTGCTGAACCAGTAGAAAAAGCTGTAGCGTGGACTTTGCGAGTCCGCGTGTAGAAGAACGTTCTTCCATACGCGGACTCACAGAGTCCGCGCTACATCACCGGTTAGTGATTTCCACGTAGGCTTTGCCGTTCACGGGCTTGCCGTTTTGCGTGCCCGTGACGCGGCACATGCCTTCCCAGTAATTCAATTTCAACACCTTAAAGAGGAGCAAATTCAATTCTTGGTGGGGCACCAGCGGCGTCACCACTAGGTCGTAGCCTTTGCTGGGCACGGTGATGCGCCACGTGGCGGGGTACTTCTTCTTGGAGGTTGGGCTGGTCCAGTACGTGAGGGGTTCCAGCTTGAAATCGGTTTCGGCAAGGTGCAGGTTTTCACCCTGAGCACCAAAATGCGAGCCGCCGCCAATTTGCTGGCCGGTTTTGGTATCGTGCACGGCATACAGCATCAGGTCTTCCTTGGACTCGTCCATTTGGATGCTGAGCCAGTCCCAGGCCACGTTGCGCTTGTTCACGCCGCCGCAGTTCCACTGCCGGTCGTACCAGAGCTCGCCGGTCACCTGGCGGGTTTTGCCGCCTACCTCGATGGTGCCGGTGGTGGCGAGGCGCGGGTAGCTGTAATAGCCGGCCTGGGCCACCGGGCCGTATTGCTCGTAGCCCGTGCCGCCGTGCAGCAGCACCGGTTTGGTGGGCGTGGTACGGAGATTGATGGCTTGGCCGGTTTTATTGCGCGGACCTTTGGTGGTCATGCGGGCCTGTAGCTGGTAACGGCCTTCCTGGCCTGTGAGGGTCCAGGTTTGGTCGTCTTTGGGCTGGGCGAGGCTGATGGGCAGCGCGGCGGTGAGCGGCGCGGGCAGCTTATCAAGCTGGTAATCGAAGGCGAAAAGCTGCGTTTGCGGGTCCGTCAGGGCGAAGTTTACCATCTGGTAATCTTTCTTGCCATCGGGGCTGAAGTGGAAGAAAACGTACTCCACGCCGAAGTCCTCGCCGGTGGCCACGTCCTTCAAATGGCCCGTGAAGTACCACCACTCCAGCGAGTTTTTCACATGGGGTGCTTCCTCCAGCGGCAGCTGGGCCTGGCCGGGGAAAACATCGTTTTTAACAGTAGGCTTGAGGATGGAGCAAGCCGAAGCAACAGCAAGAAGCAGGGCGAATCGCAGGAATTTCATACCCTGCCACAAGGCTTTTCCGAGGCTAAAAGTTTGGTTTAGGGTGGAGTTTAACGCGCGCAATGCGGGGTCCTAAAGCCTCCGAAGCGCTTTTTGCCACCTGTCCCACTTCTCCCGAAAACCCAGCTACTACTTCTGGGGCGGCGCTACGGGAGGCTCGGGCATCCGGATTTTGCCCATCACCTGCCCGCGGTTGGGCACCGACTCCATTCGCACCACCAGCGGGCCCGGCTGCGGCGTGGTGCGCGTGTTCAGGCTCACCTTTTTCTCCTTGAAATCAAACGGATTGCCCACAAATCGCAGCTCGACCGCGCCGCCGGCCAAGGGCGCCCAATCCCGCGCCATGCGCAGCTCGAACTGGCCTTGCTCGTCCGTAACGGTGCCGTACTGCGTGCCATTGATGAAAACGCTGACTTGCGCGGCGGTTTTGCTCTCGCCGTCGAATACCTGGCCGCGAATGATGAGCTGCTGCGTCTGCGCGGCGGCGGGGTCCGTGGGGGCAGCCGTGGCTTGGGCTGGCAGTTGCTGGGGCGGCTTGGTAGCGCAAGACGTCAGGGGCTGCCAGCCCAGCAGCGCCAAGCCAGCCAGGGCCCAACGCCGCCAGCGGCTGGCCGGCGCCGAGGCGACCAGCTGCGGG
This sequence comes from Hymenobacter jeongseonensis, assembly GCF_015694725.1. Classification (GTDB taxonomy): domain Bacteria; phylum Bacteroidota; class Bacteroidia; order Cytophagales; family Hymenobacteraceae; genus Hymenobacter; species Hymenobacter jeongseonensis. The sequence goes on from NZ_JADQDQ010000009.1 coordinate 40,656, forward strand.
GCGCGGGCCAGTGCGCACACCGTCCGGCCGCCCTGCCGCGCCAGATACGCCATGATTTCCGCATCGCTCAGGCGGGTGAAGTCCACGACTTCGGTGGCACAGGCGCCGCAGTGGCGGCCGTCGGCGGTGGGCGTCATGGCGGCCCAGGGCTGGGCGCAGGGCTGCGGAATGGAGATGCGGGGGAGAGTGGCCATGGAGCTAATGTAGTTTGTTTGACGGTTATCGGCCTCGGAATGGTTGAGTCAACCAATATTTACTCCAATAATAAAAGCGGCGCGGATGCCAGGGCGCGGGCGGCATCTTGCGGGCATAAACAAAGTCTACTTCGCCCAGCATGCCTTTGACATCGGCTTGAAGCCGAAAATTTTGTATCGAGGACGCATTGGTGGCAATGCGCGTGCGCTGTTGTGTTACAAACCCAACAAAATGAATGGTTAGCGTTAGCTCTCGGGTTCCAATTAGTGAATCCGGCACTTGCAACTCAAAACGGCCATCGGCATTTGTACTTGTTCCAAAGCGAGTGCCGGCAATGAGCACGGTACAGCCCGGTATCGACTCGCCGCTGCTAGCATCCATAACAATGCCCTGCAACAGCGGCGTCGTCACTGCCGGGAAATACTTCTTAGGGACCGATGCGGAATCCGGGATGCTAGTCTGTTGCTTCAAGGCCGAGTTGGTGCCTTGAGTAATGGAGGAATTGTCTGCATCTGGAGGAAGCGTAGCCGGTACTGGCCCGCCCGAATGTTGGGCGCGCCATTCGGCAGGGGTTTGGGCAAGTGCTGAGGTGCCCGCCGTTTCGCGCACGCTCCACAGGGCTACGGCCGCCGCCAGCCAAGTCCGCCAGCGCGTTGGGGCAGCCAGTTCGGCGCGCTGCAACGGCCGTTCTAGCTGCCCCGCCGCGAAGCGCCCGCAGATGCGGGCGTTTGCGGCCCCGGCGAGATAGGCCAGGATTTCGGCGTCGGTTTTCAGAGTAAAGTCCACCACGTTTTTTTGGCAGGCCGCGCAGTGGCGGCCGGCGGTGGTGGGCATCATGGCGGCCCAGCTTTCGTGGCAGGGCTGCGGAATGGAGAGGGTAACAGATGGGCGCATGGGCTTGAATTTGGTGCGAAGGGCAGCCCTTGTCTGATGCCGACGGCACATGAATTCCACATGCCCCCGCCATTATGCTTTATCTTTTGCGCTTCAAACTCGTCCCATCCACCTTTCATGCGTTCTGATAAGTCCCTTTTCCGCCGCAAAACCATCGCGGCCATCCTCCAAAACCCACCTGCCGATGCCGAGGGCCACGCGCCCGGCGGCTTGGAGCGCCACCTTACCGTGCGCGACCTCACGGCGCTTGGCATTGCGGCCATCATCGGGGCCGGCATTTTCAGCACCATCGGCAAAGCCAGCCTCGACGGCGGCCCGGCCGTGTCGCTGCTGTTTGTGTTCACGGCCGTGGCCTGCGCGTTTTCGGCGCTGTGCTACGCGCAGTTTGCGGCCACCATTCCGGTCAGCGGCTCGGCTTATACCTATGCCTACGCCTCGTTTGGCGAACTCGCGGCCTGGATTATCGGCTGGGCCCTCATCATGGAATACGCGGTGGGCAACATCGTGGTGGCCATTTCCTGGTCCGATTATTTTACGGGCCTGCTCGATGGCGTCGGGCTGCACATTCCGGCGTACCTGAGCACCGGCACCCAAAGTGCCTACCAAGGCTACAAAGCCGTGATGGCGCTTATGCAGGCCAATTTGCCCCTCTCGCAAGCCACGCCCGCCCAGATGGAAGGCTACAAAATCTGGACTACGGCCCCGGCTCTGTTCGGCAACTGGCACCTGGTGGCGGACTTGCCGGCTTTCCTTATCACCGTCGCCATCACGGCATTGGTGTACGTGGGCATCAAGGAAAGCAAGACGGCTTCCAACATCCTGGTGCTCTTGAAACTGATTGTGGTAGTGGTGGTTATTGCCGTGGGCGCGTTCTACATCGAGCCGGCCAACTGGAGCCCCTTCGCGCCCAACGGCGTGGGCGGCGTGCTCAAAGGCGTATCGGCGGTGTTCTTTGCCTATATCGGCTTCGATGCGATTTCGACCACCGCCGAGGAATGCAAAAACCCTCAGCGCGACCTGCCCAAGGCCATGATGTATGCCCTCGTCATCTGCACGGTGCTGTACGTTATTATCACCCTGGTACTCACCGGTATGGTGCCCTACACCAAGCTCGGCGTGGGCGACCCGCTTTCGTTCGTGTTTGCCGAAGTGGGCCTGCCCAAGCTCTCGGGCCTGGTGGCGGTGAGTGCGGTGTTTGCCATGGCCTCGGTGCTGCTGGTGTTCCAGCTGGGCCAGCCGCGTATTTGGCTCACCATGAGCCGCGACGGCTTGTTGCCGAAGGTATTTTCGCGCATTCACCCGCGCTTCCACACGCCGTCGTTTGCTACCATTGTCACGGGCTTTTTTGTGGCGGTGCCAGCGTTGGTGCTGAACATGGATTTGGTGGTGGACCTCACCAGCATCGGCACGCTGTTCGCGTTTGCGTTGGTGTGCGGCGGCATTCTCATCATCGACCCTTACGGCCGCTCGGAGGCCCGATTTAAGGTGCCGTACATCAACGGCAAGTTCCTGGTGCCGCTGTTGCTGCTGCTGGGCACTTACCTGATTTTCCGCTACAACTCCTCCGACAACCACGAGTTTTGGCTGGACGTGAGCGGGCAGCGCGGCTGGCTCGCCACCGACGCCGTGAGCGGAAGCATCACCGGCGGCTTTGCCCACCAGATTCCTACGTTGGTGTTCTTCTTGTTTTGCATTGCGCTGGCCGTGCTGTCGTTCCGCAAGCGCCTCTCGGCCCTGCCCGTGCTCGGCCTGCTCATCAACCTGTACCTGATGACGCAGCTCGGCATCAGCAACTGGACGCTGTTTTTCGTGTGGCTGCTCATTGGCCTGGCGGTGTATTTCGGCTACGGCTATTCGAACTCCAAGCTGAACCAGCGGGTGAAGGTGGCGGCTTAAAACTCGTTGCAGCAAATCTTTTGTCTCCAAACACGACCTGCTAAGCGTTGCTGCACCGCTCTTCCTAGCCCTCCGTACCCCATTTGGAATGGAGTGGGATTGAGAGCTGAATGGGTGTTTCTAGAAACAGTGCCCGTCCATCCGTGCCCACCTAGTGGCAGACGGATGGGCGGGCACTGTTTTTTATTTGACAGCAATTTTGTGGGCGTGCTAGTCGCGAGAATAGTCAGGCAAAAGCTCCGGTTAGGAATGAGACGGTTCTAATTCAGAATCACGTGCTGAGCGGCGCAGTCTGAATAACCAGGCGATGAGACAGTCCTGGTTTCTAATGCCGCAATTCAAAGCCATTGAAATCATGAAACCGCAGCAGCCAAACACGCCGGTCGGGGATGCACAAAGGCAGAAAACCTTGCTAAACGCAACACATTTGTAACTATCGGCGCGGCTATTTGTCTTATCCCAGACGAGATTCAGCCGGGTGAGGCGAAACTATCCGACGCTGAGTTAAGTCAAGTTGCCCTCTTAGTAAAATTGGCCTGTGCACAAGCCTGCAATACGGTTTCTACTTGGCTCCATTCGGTCAAATACAAATCATCAAAGCGGAGAACCGGTGCCAAATAGCAGGCAGCCGAACACTATTTTTTGCTGCGTCCAAAAAAAACCAGTTCATAACCCTGGAACAAGCATACGATTCAATTGCGAAGTAATGCGTTTATTTGCAATGGGGTTTACTTTCACCCATGCTAGCTTTACTTTCAAATGCACCCCACCTTCCGCATTGAGCTAAACGAGAAACTATACCTGCGCGACCCCCAGGACACGGACCTGGGGCGCCGGCTAGTAGCAGAAAGTGTGCTCCTCATCGACCAAATTGGTTTTGAGCAGTTCACTTTCAAGAAGCTGGCGCAGCGCATCGAATCCACGGAAGCCTCGCTGTACCGCTATTTTGAGAACAAGCACAAACTACTGGTGTACTTGGTGAGTTGGCACTGGGCATGGCTGCGCTACCAGATTCGATTCCACACCCATAACGTGCCCGACGCTTGCGAACGGCTGCGACTCATTCTGGGCATTCTCACCCGTTCCCACCAAGATGACCCGGCCACGGTTCAGCTCGACGAGGCGGCCCTCTACCGCATTGTGGTCAGCGAAGCTTCCAAGGCCTACCTCACCAAGGACGTGGACGACGACAACCGGGCCGGGCTGTTTCGGGAGTACAAGCGCTTGGCAGCAGGCATAGTGGAAGTGGTACAGGAAATCAACCCCGCCTACATCTACCCGCACGCCTTGGTGAGCACCTTGCTGGAATCGGCCCGCAAGCAATTCTTCTTCGCCCAACACCTGCCCTCTCTCACGGACGCTGTAACCGGCAACGGCGGTGAAAACGCCGTGCAAGCCTTCCTGACCCAGCTGGCTTTTGCTACCCTGACTCTGAAAATCTCCTCGGACCCCGACCGAAGCGCCTAACATCTACTAGAATACTCACCCCGTTCCTTCGACTTCACTCCTCCTTATGGCGGACCTGCCCCCATCTTCCCTCACCCCCGGCCAACGCCTGTTCCGGTTGCTGGCATCCGAGCGGCGCGACATCACTTACCTCTATGTGTACGCAACGCTGGCCGGCCTCGTCAACCTGTCGTTGCCCCTGGGGGTGCAATCCGTCATTGGCTTCGTGAGCAGCGGGGCCGTGAGCACTTCGCTGGTGGTACTCATTGGCTTCATTGTTCTCGGCACGCTGCTGATGGGCGGCCTGCAGGTGATGCAGGTGTACCTGGTCGAATTCATTCAGCAGCGGCTCTTCGCCCGCATTAGCCTCGACTTTGCCCTGCGCCTGCCGCAGGTGCGGACCGAGTCCTTGGATGGCCAGTACCTGCCCGAGCTCATGAACCGGCTGCTTGATGCCCCCACCCTGCAGAAGGGGTTGGCAACCATTCTGATTGAGTTTTCGGCGGCGGCCCTACAAATCCTGTTCGGGCTGTTGCTGCTCTCCTTTTACCACCCCATCTTCATCGCCTTTGGGGCGTTGCTAGTGGGGCTGCTGGCCCTGATGATTCGCGTGACGGGCCCCAAGGGATTGAGCACCAGCCTCCAGGAGTCCAAGTACAAGTACAAGGTAGTAGCCTGGCTCGAAGACGTGGCCCGCACCGTGCATACCTTCCGCCACCCACCCCGGCAGGAAATGGCCTTGGACCGCACCGACACGCTGGTAGAGGGCTACCTGAGCTCGCGCCAAAGCCATTTCCGGGTGCTGCTCATCCAATTCTGGGGGTTCGTGGCGTTCAGAACTTTGATTACGGCGGCGCTGCTCATCATCGGCTGCTGGCTGCTCATTGACCGCCAGATTAACATCGGTCAGTTCGTAGCAGCCGAAATCGTCATCATCCTCACCATTTCAGCTGTGGAAAAAGTACTGCTCAAGCTGGACGTGGTGTACGACGCGCTGACCAGCCTCGATAAAATTGGCCACGTGCTGGACTTGCCTGTGGTGAACGGCCAGGGCGCCACTACGTTGCCGCTGCCCGCTGTGCAGGCTGGCCTGCGGGCCGAACTGCGCCAGCTCAGCTACGAATACCCCGACACCCATCGCCACCCGCTTGACCAGCTCACGCTCACCATTGCTTCGGGCGAGCACTTGGGCCTAGCCGGCTACGACGGCTCGGGCAAAACCACGCTCCTGCGCATCTTGGCCGGCTTGCTCACCGGCTACACTGGCGTAGTGGCTTACGATGGGCTGGCCTTACAGGATTTGACGCCCGCTTCCCTGGGCGAACACGTGGGCGACAACATTGCCCATCAGCACCTTTTCGACGGCACTCTGCTTGAAAACCTCACCCTGGGCCAAGCCCGCATCGGGGCCGACGACGTGGCCTGGGCGCTGGCATTGGTAGGGCTGCGCGACGACGTATACGCCCGCCCCTTGGGCCTGAATACGCCTCTGGGCATCGGCTCGCCACTCGCCGACAGCACCCGCCAGAAACTGCTGCTGGCCCGGGCCCTGGTGCGCCGCCCCCGCCTGCTTCTGCTCGATAATTTCCTGCCGGGGGTGGAACCTGCCGAACAGCTGCGCATCCTGCGGCGGGTGCTGGCATCCGAACACCCCTGGACCGTAGTCCTGGCTTCCAATGATTTGCGCGTGCTCAGCCTCTGCCCGCGCTTGGCGGTGCTGCGCGAAGGCGTGCTGGTAGCAGACGGCGCATTTGCCGCAGTGGCCCAGCAAGCCGAAATGCGGGAACTGCTAGCGTAATCTCAGCGGGCGCTGTTTTCTATCTCTTCTATTTCTCTTCAACGATGCCTTTTGCTGAACACCCCCTAGCCGAATCTAACCCGCTGACCGGGCGCTTCCGCTCGTTTGCGCGGGTGCAAACCCCCAAGGCGGGCCGCACGCTGGCCCGCTGGGCGGCGGGGCTGGGCTTGCTGGTGCTGCTGGCCGGCTTCCTGCCCTGGACGCAGAACATCCGCTCTGCCGGTACGCTTACCACGCTACGCCCCCAGGACCGTCCCCAAACCGTGCCCAGCACCATTGCCGGACGCATTCAGCGCTGGCGGGTGCGTGAGGGCCAGCATGTGCGCCGCGGCGATACCCTGGTAGAAATTACCGAGATAAAAGAGAAGTATTTCGACCCGCAGCTCGTGCAGCGCACCGGCGAGCAACTCGACGCCAAGATTGGTTCGCTGAGCGAAAACCGAGCGAAGGGCACGGCCCTCAGCGCCCAGCAGACCGCTCTGCGCGCCGGGCTGCAGGTAAGCCTCAGCAAAGCCCGCAATTACGTGGAGCAAAGCCGACTGAAAGTAAATTCCGACCAAGCCGAACTCGTGGCCGTGCGTAACGACTACACCATTGCCGAGCGCCAGCAGCAGCGCCAGGAAGAACTGTACAAGCAGGGACTAAAGTCGCTCACGGAGCTGGAGCAGCGCCGCCTGAAGTTTCAGGAGGCGACGGCCAAGTTGCAGTCGACCGAAAACAAGCTGGCTGCCAGCCGCCAAGCCTTCACCAACGCTCAATTAGAATTGGCTTCGCTCGCCGCCGAGTACCAGGACAAGCTGGCCAAATCAGAATCGGACCGGCGCTCGGTGACGGCTTACCAGTTCGACACCGAAGGGCAGATTGCCAAGATGCGCAACGAGCTGGCCAACCTCAGCATCCGGTCAGGCTTCTACCACATCACGGCCCCGCAGGACGGCTACGTGGTGCGTGCCTTGAAAGAAGGCATTGGCGAAATCATCAAGGAGGGCGAACCGATAGTAACGGTGATGCCCGACGCGCCGGCCCTGGCCGCCGAGCTCTACGTGAAGCCAATGGATATTCCGCTGTTGCGCGTGGGCCGTAAAGTGCGCCTGCAGTTCGACGGCTGGCCGGCGCTGGTGTTCAGCGGCTGGCCGGGCACCAGCTTCGGCACGTTCGGCGGGGTGGTGTCGGTCATCGACAACATTGATTCGCAAGGCCAGTACCGGGTGCTTGTTACGCCTGACTCTACGCAGGAAGCTTGGCCTCCCCCACTGCGCGTGGGCTCGGGGGTGTACGGTTGGGCCCTGCTCGATGACGTGCCCATTTGGTATGAGCTGTGGCGGCAGGTGAATGGCTTCCCGCCCAACTACGTGGGCGGCCCTACCCCCAGCCCCGACAAAGGCGGCAAGGAGACTAAAAAAGCGGCCAAGGAATACTCTACGACCGAAGAAGAAACGAAATGAACCAGTGGCGCGTGTGTGGGATAGGGCTGACTTTGCTGGTCCTCGTGGTTGGATTGGGCGACGTGGCCGCGCAAACAGTGCGCCCGGCAAGCCCGTTGCCGGGCCAGTCGCCCCGCACCCAACAGCGGCTGCAGCGGCAAGCGCGCCAGCTACAGCCAACTGGTTTGCAAGGTGCGCCGACCCTGGTAACTCGCCCGGTGGAGCTAGCCGATAGCGGCCGCGTATTTGGCCTCACCGATTTGCTGACCTACGTTACGCTGCGCCACCCCCTGGCCCGGCAGGCGGGCTTGCTGCCCGAGCGTGCCTTGCAGGAAGTGCGCTTAGCCCGCGGCCAGTTCGACCCCGCGGCCACCAGCAAATACTACGGCAAGCAATTCGGCGGCAAGGATTACTTCCACGACTGGGACACCCAATTGCGGGTTCCTCTTTGGTTCGGAGCCGACGTGAAAGCCGGATTTGAGCGGGGGGTGGGCACCTACATTAACCCCGAAAACTATACCGCGCCGGTGGGCTTGAGCTACGTGGGCATCTCGGTGCCGCTGGCCCAGGGCCTGTTGATAGACGAACGCCGGGCGGCGGTGCGCCAGGCCCAGGCCCTGCAGGGCCTAGCCGAAGCCGAGCGGCGCGGGGTTCTGAATAAGCTACTGCTACAGGCCGCCAAAGACTACTGGGACTGGACCTTGAGCTACCAGCGCCAGGAATTGTTACGGCAGAATGCTGACCTGGCCGCCGTGCGCTTCCGGGCCGTGCGCGAGCGGGTGCGCTTCGGCGATTTGGCCGCTATTGACTCAGTGGAGGCCCTGACGGAGCTGCAGAACCGCCAAGCATTGCTGGTGCAGGCCCAAGTGCAGTGGCAAAACGCTACGCTGCAGTTGAGCAACTACCTCTGGGACGAGCAGCAGCAGCCCCGCGAACTGCCCAACGACGTGCGGCCCCAGGGACTGCCCAGCCCGGCAGACTGGCTTTCGCTGCCTCCCGACTCGCTGGCGGCCTTGAGCGAACTAGCTCAGCAGCAGCACCCCGACTTGCAGAAAAGCCGGGCCAAGCTAGTGCAGCTGGGCGTGGAACGGCGCCTGCTCGGCAACAAGCTGCTGCCCAAGCTCACGCTCGACTACAACCTATTGCAAGCCGGCCAACCATTCAGCCCCGAAACCGGCGCCAACTTCAGCGGGGCCTATTTGCAAAACAACTACAAGCTCGGCGTGAGCTTTGCCTATCCTTTGTTGCTGCGCCAAGAGCGGGCCAAGCTTCAACTCAATCGCCTCAAGTTGCGCGACATCGAGCTGGGCCTGCAACAAGATACCCGCGCCATTCAGACCGGGGTGCGGGCTGTGGCCAACGATTGGGAGGCCCTACGCGCCCAACTGGCTCTACAGGAGCAAGTGGTACTGAACGCCGAGCGCCTCCGCAAGGGGGAGCAAATTCGCTTTGAAAACGGCGAAAGCTCGGTTTTTCTGCTCAACACCCGCGAAGCCAGTTTGGTCACGGCCCGCGTGAAACTTGCCGAATTGCAGGCTAAGTACGCCCAAACCCAAGCCACGCTGCGTTGGGCGGCCGGCGGGGTAGAATAGCAGTCGCCGTTCGGTTGGCCTTGCGTTCTGCCTTCCACCGATTGGTCGCAAGCAGAAACAAAGGGGAACCCAATTTATTCCACAAAAAATTGGGAGTAATTTAAACGCATAAACGTGTCGGCCGCAGGCTACCTTCGCTTGGCTCCCTGCCAATAATTTATGCTAAACCAGACCGAAATTCTGCACCATGTGGTGCAGGGCAGTCCCATTCTTCTTTTCGCGTACAGTGTGAGTGCCCGAGAAGTGCTGTTCGTGAACGAAGCCTACGAGCGGATTTTCCCCCAAAGCCGGCGGGACACCGCCACCGCCGACCTGCCCGCGCTGCTGCGCTGCCTCCCGCCCGAAGACCAGCAATACGCCCTGGGTTGCCTGACAGACCTCGCCAACGGCGAACTGCAGGACGACTTGCTGCTGCGCATGCAGCTGGAGCCCAACGTGCCTTTGCGGTGGCTGTGCGTGCGCGCCCACCGCGCCGTGGCCAGCGACGGCCAAGTGCTGCTGTGCGGCAGCGTGCAGGACGTGACCGTGGACCACGAGTACACGCGCAACGCCGATAAGTTCATGGCCAAGAAGAATACCACGCTCGAAATCCTCTCCCACGACCTGGCCGGGCCGTTCAACATGCTGCAGCAGATGGCGGGTTTTTTCCAGGAAAAAACCCAGGACTTGCACGACCCGCAGCTGGAAAAAATGGTGCAGGTGATGCAGGACACGTGCCGCGACAGCATCAATCTCATCCGCGAGTTCGTGGACAGCGAGTTTGCCGAGTCGGCCAGCGTGCAGCTCAAGCGCGCGCGGGTGGACCTGGCGGCCAGCATCCGCCAGGTAATGGATACCTACCAGCAGTCCGAGCACCTGGTAAACAAACGCTTTAGTTTTAGCAGCACGCCAGACAAGGTGTACATTGAGCTGGACAACAACAAGTTTTTGCAGGTGATGAACAACTTGTTGTCGAACGCCATCAAGTTTACCGGCGAAGGCGGCCACATTGCCGTGACGGTGGTGCAACACCCGCAGCACGTGCTGGTGACCGTGGCCGACGACGGCATCGGCATTCCCGAAAAGCTGCAGCCGGTGTTATACGACCGGTTCACCAAAGCCCGCCGACCAGGCTTGCGCGGCGAGAAAACCACCGGCCTGGGCATGTCCATCATTCAGGCGCTGGTGCGGCTGCACGGCGGCGGCATCTGGTGCGAAAGCCAGGAAAATGCGGGCACCACGTTCTTCATTCAGTTGCCCACGGAAGCACCACGGCCTATTTCGAGTTGAGTGCCGCTTCCAGTTGCGCGCGCACGTTTTGTATCTGCTCCCCGTCCAGCGGCTTGCGAATAAGGCCGGCCACCAGCGGGAACTCGTGGATGCGCTCGGCGTCGGAGTGGGCCAAGGAAGACGTGAGGATGAAGATGTAGCAGCGCCCCAGCAGGGCTTCTTCCTGTGGTTTGAGGGCAGTCAAAAAATCCCACCCGTCCATCACGGGCATGTTCAGGTCGAGAAAAATGACCTGGGGCAACTCGTGCAACGGCGCATTCTGCAGGAATTCGAGGGCTTGCTGGGCCGACGCGAAGGATGCCAGATTTTCGGCAAACCCTTCTCGTTTCAACAGGCGTTCGGTGAGGAATACGCCGATGGAATCGTCGTCTATTAATAAGGTTTCCATGCGGGGTTCAGCGTAAATGCAAAGTAAAGCAGGTGCCCGCGTTCACGGTGCTGCTCACCTCGATGCGGCCGCCCATGGTTTCGACGTGGGTTTTCACCAAATACAGGCCCATGCCGCGGCCCGGCTGGCTGGTATGAAACCGCTTGTAAAGCCGAAAAACATCGGGCCCGGCTTTGTCCACGTCGAAACCCGAGCCGTTGTCGGCAAACAGCACGCGCACCCCAGCGCCGGGCTGCGCCGTGGCGCTAACCGTGACCCGCAGGCGCCGCTCCTCGGAGCGGTACTTGATGGAGTTGGACAAGAGGTTAAAAAAAATACTGTAGAGGTAGGCGCGGTTGCCGAGCACGCTCAGGCCCGCCGGCAGGTCCATCACCACTTCGCCGCCGCACTGGGCAATGGGTTCGGCGAGGTTGCGCCGGGCCTGCTCCACCACGTCGGCCAGGGGCACGTGCTCCGGCTCGTCCACGTCCTGCTTGTCCCGAATCGAAAGAATGGTGTTCATGTCCCGCAACACGTTGTCGAGCTGCTGGGTGCTGGTGCGCAAGTTGTTTAGCGTTGGCTGATAATCGGCCGAGTCGCGGTCCAGGCTGTTGAGCAAGTCCACCAGCCCGATGGCGTTGGCGAGCGGGGCGCGCAAGTTGTGCGACACGATGTAGGTGAACTGCTGCAAATCCTGGTTTTGGCGGTATAGCTCCTCTTGCGACTTCACTTTGTCCGTGACATTCGAGAAGTAGACCGACAAGCCTTCCTCGGAAGGAAACGCCTTGATATCCAGCCAAAGCGCCCGGCGCCGGAAGAACGCCTCAAAATGCACGGCCTGGTTGGTATCGAGGGCCCGGCGGAAATGCTGGTGAAAAATTTCGTTTTCATCGGCCGGAAATACATCCTGTAGGTATTGGCCCAGCAGGTGCTCCCGGTTCACGTTCAGCAGGCGCTCCACTTCGCCGTTGATGTAAGCGAAGCGCCAGTTGTGGTCCAGCACAAAAAATGCATCGGTGATGCTCTCAAAAATGGTGTTGAGCTTGTGGGCCTGCTCGCGAATCACGAGGTGGCTTTGGTACACTTCCGTTACGTCGCGCAGCACCGCGTACACGCCCGCAATCGTGCCTTCCACCACCAGCGGGACCTTGGTTACGGCAACCCGGAGGGCGTTTGAAGTGCCGACAAAATGCACCTCCGCATCGAAGTAAACTTTGTGCCCCTCGAAGGCCTCCCGTAGCTTTTGCGCAAACAACGCGTGTAGCGACGGCGGCAGAAATTCGTTGAAGTGGTGGCCCACAACCTCGTCCTTGGGCCGCTGCAATACCGCCAGATAGGCCGGGTTAGCATCCCGGATGACGCCCTCCCGGTTCTGGAACAATACCAAATCGGGGTTATTCTCAAACAGGGCCCGGTACCGCTGCTCGCTTTCCTTCAATTGAAAAATGTCATTCATAAACGGCGGCGCTCTGGGGCCGGAGCCGGAGCAGTTGCGGGATAGAAATTTCCATTTTGGTTTACGAAAACCGCCCGATTTTGTCGTCAACCCCGCCTGAAAAACCGTTTTTTTTGTGGCCTCAGTGCCAGTCCCCCTCATTCAACTCGCGCCTTCGCTCGTTGGGCTTCTGCGGTAAATAGCACGGCCTTATCGGTTGCAAGCCCCTGATTTACACAGGTCGGCTTTCAAAAGTAGTTCGACGGGAAGCCGGAAAAGAAGCCGCCGTTCAACCCGCTCGCCATTGCGCCACCGTATGTGCAGTTCCAAAGACTTCCTGCCCGGCTGCTTCATCCATGCGCGTACGCTTTTGCTTCCTTCTTGTGGCCTTGCTGGCCGGGGCCATGCCCGCCGGAGCCGCGCCCGCGCTGTCCGACACGCTCCGGCCTACCAGCCCCGAACGCCTGTTGCGCTACACGTATGCCAACGACTTTCTGGCCCGCACCGACTACTACTTTACCCAAGGCATGACGCTGACGCTGGTGCTGCCTAGCTTGGCCCGCCTGCCCACCCAGCGCGTGCTGCTGCGGGGCGCGCCCGGCAGTACGCAATACCATGGCGTGCTGCTGCGCTACGACGGGTTCACGCCCCTGCGCATTCAGGACCCGTTTATTCGCTTCGGCGACCGGCCGTATGCTTCTTACGTCTACGCCTCGTTTTTCCGGGTCAGCAACCAGCCCACGCGCCGGCGCCGCCTGACCTCGGCCTTGGAAGTGGGCTTTATCGGGCCCGGGACTTTCGCCAAAGAATTCCAAACCGCCATTCACCGCGCCACCAACAACCCCGAACCCCGCGGCTGGGACTATCAAATCCGGACCGATGCCGTGCTGGGCTACCGCGTCGGCTACGAGCGGCAGCTGCTGGCCGTGGCCGGCGTCGCCGAGGTCATCGGCCACGCCGAAGCTTCGTTGGGTACGCTGTATACCTATGCTAGTACCGGCGCCCAGTTGCGCCTGGGCCTGCTGCAGCCGTATTTCACCAACCTTGGCGTGGGTAGCGGCACCAGTCAGCCGGGCCGTTCGCGCTGGCAAGTTTACGCCCACACGTCGCTGGAAGGCCGATTGGTTGGGTACGATGCCACGCTGCAAGGCGGCCTGTTCAACCAATCGAGTCCCTACGTGCTGCCGGCCGGTGCCGTGACGCGCACGGTGCTGCGCAACACCACCGGCTTGGTGCTGGCCCACAAGGGCTTCAGCCTCGATGTTACTTCCACGTGGATTTCCCCCGAGTTTGCGGGTGCGCGAAGCCACAGTTGGGGAAAACTGGCGCTGACGGCCGCTTTTTAGCCAGCGACGCGCTACCTGGCCCGGTGAATGATGAGAACGCCGGCCAGAATAATCACCATGCCCAACAAGTGCCACAGGTTGAAGGCCTCGCCATCCAGCGCACCCCAGGCCAGGGCCACGACGGGAATCAAATACGTACTCGACGAGGCAAACAAGGCCGTGGATTGCTGAATGAGGCGGTTGAATAGCACCATGGCCACGGCTGTGCTCATGGTGGCCAGCAGCGCGATGTAGCCAAAAGCCGTCCAGGCGCCCGGCACGGTGGATAACTTGTGCAAAAACTCCGTTCCCGCCAGCAAATAGGCCAATGCCGGCCCGCCGATGAGCAGCAGCAACACGGCCGTGACGGCCATTGGGGTCATGCCGCCCAGCTTGTGCTTGATGACGTTCACACTGATTCCGTAGCCGATGGTGGCAATCAGGATGTAGATACCGTACCAAGCGTTTCCCTCGCCGGTAGGCGTGTCGGTGCCGCCGCTGCCGCCAAGTAGCAGCATCACCACCGTGCCCGCTAGCCCCAGCGCGATGCCCAGCACCCGCAGCGCCGTGAGCCGCTGCCCAAACAGCAGCGCCCCCACCACCAACGTGAACACCACCGTAAGGGCATTGAGCACGCCCGCCAGCCCCGAAGCCAGCTTGGTTTCAGCATAGGCAAAGAGGAAGGCGGGAATTAGGGTGCCCACCACGCCGCTCAGCCCCAACCACTTGAAGCGGCTGCGCTCCACGGTGCTCACGTGGCGCAGGGCGAAGGGCAGCAGCAGCAGCGCCGCCACGCTCACGCGGGTGGCGCCCAGCTCCATGGCCGAAAACACAACCAAGCCTTTTTTCATCAAAATAAAAGACGTGCCCCAAATAGTAGCCAAAATCAGGAGCAGTATCCAGGCCATGGGCGTGGTGACGCCGGGAGCAGTTACACCCGCCTTGGCCGCCACCGGCCCGGCAGCGGGCGTTTGAAAGCCATTATTGGCTTGGGCCGAGACGGCTGCGGCGGGAGTGGGAACGATTGGGGTATCAGCAACGGGTGGGTTTGGAGCAAGCATGGCGCAAAGGTACGGGAGGCCAGAACGGAGGCTCTCGGTTAAGTTGCCCGGCGGCCCGAACCGGAGTATTACTTCGGCTGTTTCATTCTTGCCGATTCCTGCCGTAATTTTGTTGTCCGGTTTCGTGCCGATTCAGTCTATGTCGCATCCGTTCAAGGCCGTTAGCCTATCCTTTAAGAAAGCCCCGCTGGCCATCCGCGAGTTGCTTTCTTTAGATGAAGCTGCTTGTCGTCGTTTCCTGCACACCTTGCACCACGATTTGGGTCTTTCCGACCTGCTCGTGCTGAGCACCTGCAACCGTACCGAAGTGTATTACGCGGCCGACGATGACCGCAGCCGCGAAATCATCCTCGCCCTGGGCCACCTCAAGGACCGCGCCGACATCGGCCAGTTCCTCCCCTACTTCGACCTGCTGCCCGACACCGACGCGGCCGTGCAGCATCTGTTTGAAGTAGCCATGGGGCTTGACGCTCAGGTAGTGGGCGACCTGCAAATCAGCAACCAAGTAAAGACGGCCTACCAGTGGTCGGCCGACGCCGACGCGGCGGGTCCGTTTCTGCACCGCCTGCTGCACACGGTGTTTTTCACCAACAAGCGCGTTCAGACCGAAACCAGCTTCCGCGACGGCGCGGCCTCCATCAGCTATGCCGCTCTAGAACTGGTAGAAGAGCTGACGGCCGACGTGGCCAACCCGCGCGTGTTGGTGGTGGGCTTGGGGGAAATTGGTGCCGATGTGTGCCGCCACCTGGCCGCCAGCAAGGCCTTCGGCGACATCACCATCTGCAACCGCACCCGTGGCAAGGCCGAGGAACTGGCCGCTGAGTGCGGCATGCGCCTCGTGGATTTCGAAGATTTGGTGCCCGCGCTCAAAGAGGCCGATGTTATCATTTCTTCCATCAACCGCGCCGAACCGTTCTTTACCCGCGAACTGGTGGCGCACCTCGATGTGCTCAGCTTCAAGTTTTTCGTGGACCTGAGCGTGCCCCGCAGCATTGCTTCCGATGTGGAGCAAGTGCCCGGCGTACTGGTTTATAACATCGACGCCATCCAGAGCAAGGCTTCGGCCGCGCTGCAAACCCGCTTGGCGGCCGTGCCCCAGGTGCGCGCCATCATCGCCGAAAGCATTGTCGGCCTCAACGACTGGGCCAAGGAAATGATGGTTTCGCCGCTCATCCAGAAGATGAAGGCCAGCTTGGAAACCATGCGCCAAGAAGAGCTAGACCGCTACCAAAAGCGCGCCACGCCCGCCGAAAGCAAGCTCCTCGACGAAGCCACCCGCTCGCTGATGCAGAAGATTCTAAAGCAGCACGTGCTGCACCTGAAATCGGCCTGCAAGCGCGACGAAGCGGATAAATTAGTGGCCATGCTGGGCGAGATGTTCGACCTTGAAAAACAGGAAGCGGCGGCGTAATGCAACCCGTCTTTATTCAATAGAAAAGCCCGACCCATTACAGGGTCGGGCTTTTTTATGCTCTAACCTACCGGGTAGTGCGAAACAGCTGCGGGTCAGCCGCCGAGTCTTTGATGAACTCCGGTGAAATCTGCACCTCGACCGCATTCACCAGTTCAACTCCCAAATCGGTTTCTACCCGTATGCGCGGGGCCTGCGCCTGAGCGGGGAAGCAAATCACCCTGACACCAGAAATAGAAGGATTGTGATGAAAAGGCACATGTGGTATCGTGTTGCCAACAAACAGCTTGATACATTATTGAGAAATGGTCATTCAAATTAGGCAAGGGAGCTGAATATGCAATCAGCCCCGTTGCTCAGCTACTTACGAAATGATATTGACCACAAAAAGCCCCGACGCTGCGTAGCGCCGGGGCTTTTCACTCTCGATACTAGTCGTTGCCAGACGGCAAATTGCTTTGCTCGTCCAGCTACAGCCAGAGGCCTTACTCGGCCATCATGGCCTCGCGGGATTTCACCCGTTTATCGTTGTTCACGGCCGTGGGCACCACCGTTACCACCACGTACTTGGAGGTGGGCGTATTGCTCACTTTGGCTACGCTGGAGACGGGCACCAGCGGGTTGGCCTCCGGAAAGTAGGCCGACACGTTGCCTTTGGGAATGTCATAGGGCACGGCGACGAATTTCTCTACCGTGCGCTCCGAGCCTTCGAAGTGGCTGGTGATGTCGATGAGGTCCTTGGATTTGATGCCGCGGTCAGCCATGTCTTCGCGGTTCATGAACAGCACGCGGCGCTCGCCCTGGATGCCCCGGTACCGGTCGTTGTACTCGTAGATGGTGGTGTTGAACTGGTCATGGCTGCGCACGGTCATCAGCACCAGCTGGCCGGGCTCGAGGTGGTGTTTCAGCAGCTCCGTGGTAGAGAAGTTCGCCTTGCCGTTTTTGGTGGTGAATTTCCGCTCGCGGGGGCCATTGGGCAGGTAGAACCCGCCGGGGCGGCGCAGCTTCTCGTTGAAGCCTTCGAAGCCCGGAATCACGCGGCTGATGTGGTCGCGGATAACGTCGTAGTTCTCCGTCATCGCCACCCAGTCGGCAATGTTGGTTTTGTCGCCCAGAGTGGCAATGGCCACGCCCGCAATGATGGCGACTTCGCTCATCATCTGGCCTTCCAGGGGCACCAGCACGCCTTTGTTCTGGCTCACCACGCCCATAGAATTCTCGCAGGAAGTCATCTGGTGACCGGATTTTTGCATGTCAATGTCCAAGTGCGTGAAGCAGGGCAACAGCAGGCTGGTTTCGCCGGTCACGAGGTGGCCGCGGTTGAGCTTGGTGCCCACAAACACGGTCAGTTTCTGCTTGCGCATGCCTTCGGCAATGACTTCGGTGTCGGGGCCGGCCGCCAGCAGGTTGCCGCCAAGGCTGAAGTACACCTTGGTTTTGCCCTTGTACATGGCCTTGATGGACTCTACCACGTCGAGGCCGTGCTCATAAGGCGGCGTGAAGTGGAATTCTTTGGCCAGCGAATCCTGAAACACCTTGGTGGGCTGCTCCCAGATGCCCATGGTGCGGTCGCCCTGCACGTTGGAGTGGCCACGCACCGGGCAAGTGCCCGCGCCGGGCTTGCCGATGGCGCCCTTCATCAGGTGCAGGTTCACGATTTCCTGGATGGTTTGCACGCCCTGGCGCTGCTGCGTGACGCCCATGGCCCAGCAGGTAATGATTTTCTGCTTCGTGGCCAGCATGTTGGCTGCTTCCAGCAACTGGGCGCGGCTGATGCCGCTTTCCGACTCGATGTCTTCCCAGCTGGTGTTGCGGATGTTCTGCTCGAACGACTCGAAACCGGTGGTGTGCTCGGCAATGAAGCCGTGGTCCACGACTTTGCCGGGGTTCATGTCCTCAGCCTCAAACAGGTGCTTCATGATGCCGCGCAGCAGGGCCATGTCGCCGTCAATCCGCACTTGCAGGAACAGGTCGGTAATCTGAGTGCCGTCGCCAATCAGCGCGCCCAAGGCCCGCAGCGGGTTCATGAAATCCTGCGGGTTCTTGAAGTTCTGGAGGCCAGCCTCAATCAGCGGGTTCACGCTGATGATTTTGGCCCCGTTCCGCTTGGCCTTTTGCAAGGCCGACAGCATGCGCGGGTGGTTGGTGCCGGGGTTTTGGCCGATGACGAGGATGACTTCGGCTTCGTACAAATCATTCAGCGTGACGGAGCCTTTGCCCAAGCCCAAGGTGGGGCTGAGCGCGGCGCCGCTGCTTTCGTGGCACATGTTGGAGCAGTCGGGCAGGTTGTTGGTGCCGAACTGCTTGGCGAAAAGCTGGAAAAGGAAAGCCGGCTCATTCGGCACTTTGCCCGACGTGTAGAACAGGGCCTCGTTGGGCGAACTCAAGGCGTTCAGCTCGTCACCTATCATTTTGAAGGCATCGGGCCAGGCAATGGGCTTGTAGTGATTGTCGCCGGGGCGCTTCACCATGGGGTGCGTTAGGCGGCCAGCGTTGTTCTGGTCGCGGTCGGTCATGCGCGAAAGCTCGGCCAAGCTGTGCTTGGCGAAGAACTCAGGACCGGCGGCCTTGTCGTCGGCATCGGACGCGGTGGCCTTGGCGCCGTTCTCGCAGAACTCGGCCACCGAGCGGTGGTCGTCCGGGTCGGGCCAAGCGCAGCTGGAGCAGTCGAAACCGTCCTTCTGGTTCATTTTGAGCAGGCCCTTGGTGCCGCGCTGCAAGCCGCCTTCGCTCCAGCTAAACTCCATGGATTTGATAACAGCCGTGAGGCCGGCGGCTACCCGGTCTTGCTCTTTTAACACGAGGCCGGTCAGCGCTTCCGGGGGCTGGGCCAGAATGGGGTTGCGGTACTTGGCGTTGGGCACGTCGGGGGCGTCTATGTTGCTTTCATCGCGCTCGGATTGCGGGTCCGGGCGGTAGTGGTCGGGCGCTGGCGCGGTGCCCTGGTCGGGCCGTTCGCCGCTGTGCGGCGCATTGGCTTCAGCGCCTTGCTGTTCGGTTTTGCCAGCTTGGCTGGGGTCTTCGGCGGGGGATTTTTCCATGACAAGCAGAACGGTTGATTAATAAGGAATACGGCTCAGCCAAACATCTTAATGTTAATGGCTCGCATTTGTTTAAAAACAATTAACAAGCAGCTGATTTTCAACAAATACGAATTTGCCTAAAAATCAACAAACGTTTCCGGAAAATCATTAAACGCTGTTTCTCCAAATACTAGCCAGCCAACTGAAAGCAGCATGAAAACTACGTAATCTGGCTTGGCGAACACCCGAACACAAGGCATGTACTATTCACCGGAAATACTATCCCGCAAGTGTACTGCGCCATCTACAGTATTGCAAGTGCGTGGCCGCAGCAAATTACCCGCCTGTTACGATTTTGCCAACAATTAGTGACGGCAGTCCAAATCCTTTTCAACCAGCACTTTCAGGGGCTGACTTTCGGCCATCATCAGGGTGGCGGAGAGACCGTTTTGGTCGGTGCTGGTCCACTTGGTGGCCAAGGCAGCCGGCACTTTGATGGTAATGGCTCCAGCCCCGTGGGTGATGCGAAATTCCTCGGTTTCGGAGCGCTCCAGCGCATAAGTGAGGTTCTCCCGCGACGACAACCCCAGTGGCACGACTACCGCGACGCGGCCAGTCTGAGCAAAATGCGCAACTTCAGCTTCAGAGAGCCGGAGGCGAATGGAATTGTCTTCGAAGCGGAGTTTCATACTGGAATTGAATACGGTTTCTTAAGCGGGAAGATATAGCCGGGGTTATCTAGTGCCCGGCTTAAGCAGCGTAAAATTGGCCTTGCAACTCGCTTGTGCTGCCCCGAAAGGCAGCCAGAATTTTGTAGTTTCTATTGGCTTTATACGGCGGCTCTTACTACTTACTATTTAAAAACAGGCCAGCGTCTGCTATTACGACCTTTCACCGGTGCCGTAAAACCGGCACTGTCGTGGCCGGCTCGCGCGGCAAGTATTTCGCCTAGCCATTGGCCTCTTTCAGGCGCCAACCGTGGCTGTAGATATTGTAGCGCCCTTGGCGCACGAAGCCCAGCACGGTCATCCCGAAGTTTTCGGCGGCCTGCACGGCCAGGCTACTCGGGGCACCCACGGCGGCAATAATGCCAATGCCCGCCGCGGCGGCTTTCTGCACCAACTCAAAGCTTACGCGGCCACTCACCAACAGCACGTGCTGGTGAAGCGGCAGCCACTCGGCCAGCAGCGCGGCACCAATCACCTTGTCCAGTGCATTGTGGCGGCCCACGTCTTCGCGCAGCAAGACCAGCTCACCCGCTGGCGTGAACAGCGCCGAGGCGTGCTGGCCCCCGGTTTGCTCGAAGCCGGCCTGAGCGGCACGCAGGCGCTCGGGCAACCGGTGCACTGTTTCGTAGCTCAAATACGGGCCATCGGTGGGCAGCACCGGGCAGGAAGCGGTGCGCACGGCGTCGATGCTGGTTTTGCCGCACACACCGCAGCTGGAGCTAGTATAAAAATGACGCTCCATGGCCGAGAAATCCACTTTGACGTGCGCGGCGAGCTCGGCACGGGTCACGTTGCCGGCTTCTTCGGCCTTTTGCACATCGGGGCAAGGGATAATGCCCAATAAGTCGGATTTGTGCTGAATAATGCCTTCGGTGAGCAGGAAGCCGGCAGCCAGCTCTTCGTCGTGGCCGGGCGTGCGCATGGTCACGGATAAGGTGCGGTGCTCGCGCTGGCCATTTACCTCATAGCCCACGCGGATTTCCAGCGGCTCCTCAGCGGCCAGCTGGTCGGAGGCCGTGACGGGCGGGCCCGCGCCACTCACTTTTTGAATGGTGGCAAACTCGTAACTAGCGGCGGGGAGCAGAATGGCAGGGTCCATGAATAGGATGAGAATATAAATTTTAATCTACACGTCATGCTGAGCTTGTCGAAGCATGACGTGTGCCATAACTAAACCAATCGTCAAACGAAAAAGATTAGTGATGGCGGGCAAGCTACTTCGCTGCGCGCTGCATGACGTTCTTTCATCATGCCGTTCTTGCGCCTCGTTGCCTATCCCGTAGTTACAACTTCTACCGAATGAAATTCAGAAAGCTGACTCAAAATCTTACGCTGTGGGTGCTGCTGGCCATTGTGAGCGGAGCGCTGCTGGGGCACTTTGCACCCGCTACCGCCGTGAAAACTGAATTTCTCGGCAAGTGGTTTATCGCCGTCGTCAAGCTGTTCATCAACCCCATTATTTTCCTCACTATCACCCTCGGCATCAGCACCATGGGCGACTTGAAGAAGGTGGGGCGCATTGGCGGCAAGGCCCTGCTGTATTTCGAAATCGTGACCACGCTGGCGCTGCTCATCGGCGTGGGCGTGGCGGCTTTGGTGAAGCCCGGCGCCGGGGTGGCGGTGGGCAAGGTCAGCGGCGCGGCCGTGGGCGAGTACACCAAACGGGCCGTTGAGTTCTCCTGGCTGCACTTTTTGGCCGATAACTTTACGCTGCAAGTGCTACTGCTCTCCATCGTGCTGGGCATCGTTCTGAGCAAATACGCGGGGCGTAAGCGCATCATTCATTTTCTGAAAGAAGCCTCGAAATACGTATTCCGTGGGCTGCATCTGGTGATGCTGCTAGCGCCCATTGGGGCGTTTGGCGGCATGGCCTTCACCATTGGGAAGTTCGGCATTGCCACGCTGTTGCCACTGGGCAAGCTAATGGCCACGGTGTACTTGACCATGGCCGTGTTCGTTTTTCTTATCCTGGGAGGCATTCTTCGCTACTGCCGCATCGGCATGTGGTCGTTTCTTAAGTACATCAAGGCCGAGTTGCTGATTGTGCTCGGCACTTCTTCGTCCGAAGCCGGCCTGCCGGGCCTCATGGAAAAGCTCGATCGCATGGGTTGCGCGCAGCCGGTGGTGGGGCTGGTGGTGCCCACGGGCTACTCATTTAATCTGGACGGCACCACTATCTACCTGTCGCTGGCCACGCTTTTTCTGGCGCAAGTCTTCCACGTCGATTTATCCGGCGCTCAACTTCTGACCATGATGGGCATTTTGATGGTGACCAGCAAGGGCGCGGCCGGCGTGGCAGGCAGCGGCTTTGTGGTGTTGGCCAGCACGCTCACCGCCCTCAAAGTCATTCCGGTGGAAGGCCTGGCCCTGCTGCTGGGCGTGGACCGGTTTATGTCGGAAGCGCGCTCCATCACCAATTTTATTGGCAACGGGGTGGCCACCGTTTTTCTGGCGCACACCGAAGGCGCCCTCGACCACAACCTGGCCGAAGCCGCCCTGGGCAAGCGCCTGCGGCCCCTGCGCTTCCGCCGCCGCCATCTGAGCAGCGGCGAGTATCTGGGCGAAATAGCAGAGGAAGTGGCCGAAAAAACGGCTCCGCAGTAGCACTGCCTGTAGCGTGGTCGTACCCGGAGGGACTCTGCGAGTCCGCGCATCGAACGAACGAAACCACACGGGCGCGGACTCGCAGAGTCCACGCTACTTCCCGACCTTTGCCACTGTGGAACCCTCAACCCTGACCCAGGCCGAACCGAGCCTTGCCTCTACCCGCCGCCCACCCATCCGCTTCGACCGCAACGAACTGGCCGGCGCGTTTGGCGACCTCGGCACCGACCTGCCGCTGCTCATCGGCGTCATTGCCGCCTCGGGAATGGACAGCGCCGGCGTGCTCATCATGTTCGGGCTGATGCAGGTGTTTTCGGGGCTGTGGTACCGCATGCCCATGCCCGTGCAGCCGCTCAAGGCCTTCGCTGCCTTGGTTATTGCCCAGAAAATTCCCGGGCGGGTCATTTTTGGCGGCGGGCTGGCCATTGGCGTGAGCATGTTCTTCCTGTCGGTAACGGGGCTGATTGATGCCCTGGCGCGGCTCGTGCCCAAGGCCGTGGTGCGCGGCATTCAGTTTGGCTTGGCGCTGCAGCTGGCCACTTTGGCCTTGAAACAGTACGTACCGGCCGACGGCCTGCCCGGCTTTGCGCTAGCGGCGGTGGCGTTCATCATCACGGTGGTGCTGCTGGGCAACCGGCGCTGGCCGGCGGCACTAGCAGTTATTGCCCTGGGCGTGACGTATGCGCTGGTTTTCAAGCTGGATTTGGCCACGGCGCAGCGGGCCGTTGGCCTGCACCTGCCCACCTGGCACGTGCCGCAAATGGCCGATATCCTGACCGGGGCCGTGCTGCTGGCGCTGCCCCAGATTCCGTTGTCGCTGGGCAACTCGGTGCTGGCCACCCGTCAGATTGCCAACGACTACTTCCCCGAGCGGCAGCTCACGGTGCGCAAAATCAGCTTCACGTACGCGCTGATGAACTTATTGAACCCGTTTTTGGGTGGATTTCCGGTATGCCACGGCTCGGGCGGCATGGTGGGGCACTACGCCTTTGGGGCGCGCACGGGCGGCTCGGTGCTGCTGTATGGCGCCCTGTTCCTGGTATTGGGCTTGTTTTTCAGCCAGGGATTTCAGCAGGTGGTCCAGATTTTCCCCCTGCCTATTTTGGGCGTGCTACTCCTGTTCGAAGCCCTGACGCTGGCCGCCTTGCTCCGCGACATCAGCGGCCGGCACTCCGAGCTGCTGGTGGCGCTGCTGGTGGGCTTGCTCTGCGCCGGCCTGCCGTACGGCTATTTAGT
Organism: Hymenobacter jeongseonensis; assembly: GCF_015694725.1. Classification (GTDB taxonomy): domain Bacteria; phylum Bacteroidota; class Bacteroidia; order Cytophagales; family Hymenobacteraceae; genus Hymenobacter; species Hymenobacter jeongseonensis. Next base: position 64,360 of record NZ_JADQDQ010000009.1, read on the forward strand.
GGGTTTGGTGGTGGGCACGGCGCTGCACTACGCTCTGCGGCGCGGCTGGGTGGGGTTGGGGAAGTAGTAGGGTTCGACTTTTGAAAAAGGCAAACGTCATTTCCCTCATCCACTCCTCGTTCGATACCCAAAGCCGGCTATTCTCTTTAATTCTTCACTAAGTCACTCTGCAGTTGCGCCCGGCTCCGCGTTGGTTTTGCGCAAAGGCAGCTCCGGCACAAAAAGAGTTAGAAGCAGTCCGCCCACGACCAAAAAGATATTGACGAAGTAGACCCGCGAAATTGCTTTTGAAAAGGCTGCCCGCATAACCGGCGAGGCGGCGCCTGATGCCGCGCCCACTGGCAGGGCCGGCCCTTCGCTCGTCACCAGCTGCCGCACCGGTACCAACAGCGGCGCACCGGCCGCGGGCAGGTTTTGCGCTAAGGTTAGGGTGAGCACGGCTCCCAGCACCGAGGCCGTAATGGCTCCGCCAATCTGCCGAAAAAACTGGCTGGCCGACGTAGCCTGCCCCAATAGACGCGGCTCGATGGCATTTTGAATGGCCAGCGTGTAGAGCGGCATGGTGGGCCCCAGGCCGATGCCGCAAAGCAGCAAATAGCCCAGCACCTGGTAGTAGCTCACGTTGGCGGGCATGGTAGCTAATAGCGAAAGTCCGCCGAGCAGCACCACCAGTCCGGCCAGCATCCAGCGCTTGTAGTGGCCGTAGCGCGACACCATTTGGCCTGCCAGCAGCGAGCCCATCACCACGCCCATGGAGAGCGGAATGAGGCTCACGCCGGCTTTGGTGGCCGACACGCCCAGCACGTTCACCATGAACAGCGGCTGGAAGATGATGATGCCCAGAAACGCGCCGCCCAGCAGAAACAGCGCCCCGTTGGCCGTCCGAAACACGGGGTTTTGGAAGAGCTGAAAATCCAGGATGGGGTTCTCGTGCCGCAGGCTGCGAAACACGAACCCTGCCAGCGAAACCACAGCCACCGCCAGCAACCCCAGCGTGACGGGGTCCGTCCAGCCGTACACCGCCCTATTGAGTTGCAGGGCCATTACCAGCGGCACCAAGCCCGCCATGAGCAAGGCGGCCGAGAGGTAATCGAACGGCTTGGGCTGGCTGCGCGGGCGCAGGGCGGGCATCTGGGTCAGGATAAACCACAAAGCCAGCAGGCCCAGCGGCAGATTCACGTAGAACACCAGCCGCCAGCCGGCCACGCCCGGAATCAGGTTGCTGCCGTGGTCGGTGAGGAAACCGCCCAGAAACGGCCCCAGCACCGACGAAGTACCGAATACCGCCCCCGTAAACCCCTGGTACCGCCCCCGCTCAGCCGGCGGAAACAAATCAGCAATGATGATGAAGGCCATGGCGAATAGTCCCGCCCCGCCGAACCCCTGAATGGCCCGGAACACCACCAGCTGGTTCATGCCGTCGCCCAGCAGCGGCAGCGGGCCAAACTCGCCGGCCAGCCCGCACAGCATCGAGCCAATGAGAAAAATAATAACGGCCGTGACCTCAATCTTGCGCCGCGAGTACATGTCGGCGAGCTTGCCATAAATGGGCACCAGTGCCGTGCTGGCCACCAAATACGCCGTGGCTACCCACGTAAACCGCTCCAGCCCGTGCAAATCTTCCACGATGCGCGGCAGCGCCGTGGACACAATGGTCTGGTCGAGCGAGCCAAGAAACATGGCCAACAAAACGCCGGCAAACGTGAGCATTTTCTGCCGGTGGGAACGGTTCTCGTCCAAAGCGTGGGTAGGGTGAGGTGATAAGGAGAAGGAAGAAGCGAAAGCAGAAACAGGCCAAGAAGAACGTCATGCAGAGCGCAGCGAAGCATCTTGCCCGCCACCGCTACTCCTTACGATAGGTCTAGTGGTGGCGGGCAAGATGCTTCGCTGCGCTCTGCATGACGTGTATTTAGGTTGCGCTACCCGGCGCCATTATAGCAGCGAGCGAATCCAGCCCCCATCTACGGCAATGGAGCTGCCGGTGATGTAACTGGCGCGCTCCGAGCATAAAAAAGCCGCTAGGGCCGCAAACTCCCGGGGCTCGCCGAGGCGCCGCATCGGAATTTCGGCTTCCCAACGAGCCGTGGCATCGGCGGCCGAAATGCCGTCGCGCGCGGCCACGGCATCGGCCAGGTTCACCACCCGCTCGGTGCGCGTGTAGCCGGGCAGGATGTTGTTTACCGTGACGCCAAACGGCGCGACTTCGTTGGCCAGCGTGCGGGCCATGCCGGTCACGGCTGCGCGCAGGCTGTTGGAGAGCAACAAATTGTCAACTGGTTGCTTGGCCGCGATGGACGTCACGTTCAGAATGCGGCCCCAGCCCCGCTGCTTCATGCCGGGGAGCACGGCGCGGGTGAGCTCCACCACGCTGGTGAGCAGCAGGTGCGTGGCCGACTCCCACATTTCCCGACTCAGCGTGTCGAAGGTACCGGCGGGTGGGCCGCCGGCGTTGGTCACCAGAATGTCGACGCGGCCAAACCGCTCCATGGCGGCCTGCACCACGCGGGCCACGTCGGCGGGGTCGGCCACATTGGCTGGCACGCCGAGCACGGGCACGCCGGTAGCCGCCGCGATGGCGGCGCAGGTTTCCTGGAGAGCTTCTTCGCCGCGGGCGCATAGCACTAGCGAGGCACCTTCGGCCGCGAGTTCTTCGGCTACGGCGCGGCCCAGGCCCTTGCTGGCGGCGGCCACCAGGGCCACTTTGCCTTTTAGTCCGAGGTCCATGGGCTATTTCTGGCGCAGGTAATCGTCGGATTTATCCAACCAATCCTGGCGGGGCGGGCTGAAGATGTCCACGTCCAGCGTGTCTTCCAAGGCCTCCGCCGTGTGCGGCACGTTGGACGGGATGTGTAGCACTTCGCCGGCCCGCACGATGATTTCCTCGCCGTCTTCGGCCCCAATATGGAAACGTAAAGCGCCTTCCAGAATGTAGGTTATCTGTTCATTAATGTGGTGGTGCAGGGGCACAACGCAGCCTTTTTTGAGGTACACGTGGGCCAGCATCATGTCATTGCCCGTGATGAGGCGGCGCGATAACTGGTCCGACAGTTGCTCTTTGGGCATGTCGTCCCAGGTGTATTTGGTGGCGGTTTGGGTTACTTCCATGAGGTGGATTGGATGGGTTTTGATGGTTGAGAAGCGTTTCAGCACTCAAGAACGTCATGCAGAGCGCAGTGAAGCATCTCGCGTGCCACCGCTAATTACTTATTGCATGCGAGATGCTTCGCTGCGCTCTGCATGACGTTCTTTTTTGGGGCTCTCCTGCATAACTCCGGCAACCTACACCCGCACCCGGCTGGCCACCGCCGACACGCACAAGCCCATAAAGGCAATTAGGGCAAACGAAAAGCGCAGGCTGGTGGCGCCGGCCACCATGCCAATCACCGGCGGCCCCAGCAAAAAGCCCAAAAAGCCAATGGTCGAAACCGAAGCCAGCGCCATACCCGCCGACATATGCGTGGACCGACCCGCCGCGCTATACACCAGCGGCACCACCGCCGACGTCCCGAACCCCACCAAAAAGAACCCGAACAGCGCCGTGCCCAGCATCGGCAGCAGCACGGCAATAGACAGGCCGGTAGCGGTGAGCAAGCCGCAGAGCTGAATAACGCGCCGGGCGCCCAGCCGCTCGGCCAGCTTATCGGCCCCAAAGCGGCCCAGCGCCATGGTGCTCATAAAAGCCGTGTAGCCCGCGCCCACCCAATCTTTATCAGCCTGAATAACCTTTTTGAAATACACGCCGCTCCAGTCAAACATGGCGCCTTCGCAGATGAGGGCACAAAAGGCAATGGCGCCCAGGCCCAACAGCTCTTTGTCGGGCTTCACGAAAATGGGTTGGTCGGGGTCGACGCCGGTGTCTTCGCGCACGGTGTAGCCGGCGCTCACCGCCAAGCCTGCCAGGATAAACAGCTCAATGAGCACGAAATGCACGCCCGGCGGCACCGCGTGGCCAATCATGAAAGCGCCCACCGCCGCGGCCGCAAACCCCGCCAGGCTCCACAGCCCGTGGAAGGAAGCCATGATGGGCTTGTGCTTGTAGAGCCGCTCCACGCCCACGGCCTGCGTATTCACCGAAATATTGGTCAGGTTGCCGCCCACGCCAAACAGTATCAGGCAGGGTATCAGCTGGTAGAGGTTGCTGGCCCAGCCCATGGCCACCAAGGCCGTGGCATAGAGCACCACGCCCCACAGCACCACTTTGCGGCTGCCTTCCTTGGCCACCAGCCAGCCCGTGACGGGCAACGACAGCAGCTGGCCGATGGGCAGCGCCAGCAGCAACAGGCCCAGTTGCGCTTCCGAAATGCCCATGCGCTGCTGCACGCTCGGGATGCGCGAAGCCCAGCTGGCAAAGCACAGGCCCAACAGGAAAAACAAAGCGCCCACTGCCAACCGGTGGGCTTTTCGGGAAATGGGCAGGGCCGTTGCAGTCAATGAAATCATACCGAATACCTTCTCGGCCCGAGCGCTGGGCAGGGGCCGTTTCACACTATTTTTTAGCAAATTACAAGCTCCCCCAACGCCGGCCAGCACGGAGTAGTTGCTTTATTCGTAAAAGGTTTTTCCGGCTTCCAGCAAACGTTCCCGCTCCGAAATCATGACCCAACAAGACCATAACAAGCAGAACGCCATTGCTTTCTATGAGCTGATGTTCAACGACTGCCAGCCCGGCAAAGCGCTGGAACAATACGTCGGCGCCGAGTACATTCAGCACAACCCCCATGTGGCCGACGGCAAGCTGGGCTTCCTCGCGTATTTCCTGCGCATGCAGGCCGAATACCCCGGCAAGCACGTGCGCGTGGTCCGCGCCGTGGCCGAAGGCGACCTGGTGGTGCTGCACTGCCACCAAACCTGGCCCGGCGGCCACGACTACGCCGGCATCGACATTTTTCGGTTCGATGCGGACGGAAAAATCGTGGAGCACTGGGACGTGCTGCAAGTGGTGCCCGAAGCGGCGCAGAATACCAACGGCATGTTTTAGCAGGCAAAAACGCGAACTGCCACGCTGCTAGCTAGCCGCCGATGGTGGCCATGCTCTCGAAGCTAAGCTGGTGCAGGGGCCGCTGTCGCTCCGCTTCGAAACCGTTGGCCGCCCGGAAACGGAAGGCCGCCGCGAGCGCTGCGGCTATTTCTTCGTCGTCCTTGCCGCCGCGGAGCAGGGCCCGCACATCGAGCACGCCTTGGTCATAAAGGCAGGTTTTGATGCCGCCTTCGGCCGTCATGCGCAGGCGGTTGCAGGTACCGCAGAACGTGCGCGAATACGCCGCGATGATGCCCACACGGCCCTGGTGGCCGGCAATGGAATAATCTGAGGCAGTAGCTCCGGGCGCCATGGCCACCGGCGTGAGCTCGCCAAAATGTTGCTCGAGGTGCTGGCGGATGCGCACGTGGTTCCACGGCAGCGAATCGGGTCCGGCCTCGTGGCTGCCACCGTTGAAGGGCATTTCCTCGATAAAGCGCACGTCCACGGGCAGGGTGCGGCTCAGGTCGGCCAAAGGAATCAAGGCATCGATGTTCTGCCCGTCCATCACCACCGCGTTGATTTTGACCTTGATACCGGCGTCTAGCAAGGCGTAGAACGTTTCCATCACGCGCGGCAACTCGTCGCGCCGCGTGATGCTGGCAAAACGGGCGCGGTCCAACGTGTCGAGGCTGAGGTTTACCGCCTTCACGCCCATGCGGGCCAGCGCGGGCACGTGCGGTGCAGTGAGTACCCCATTGGTGGTGAGGCTGATGTCTTCGATGCCGGGCAGCTGGGCCAGGCGTTCCATGAAGGGCACCAAGTCGCGCCGCACGAAGGGCTCGCCGCCGGTCAGGCGCACTTTGCGCACGCCCATGGTGGCCAGCAGGCCGGTGAGGCGCAGCATTTCTTCGTAGCTCAGCAACTCGTGCTTGGGCATGTACTTGATGCCTTCTTCGGGCATGCAATAGAAGCAGCGCAGGTTGCAGCGGTCCGTCACGGCTAGGCGCAGGTATTCTAGCGGCCGGCCGTGCTGGTCGTAGAGCGTCGAAACCACGTTGGTGGCCGCAGGAGAAGCAGTTGAAAGCACGTTTATCACCAATTTTGTCGGGCTGTACGTAAGACAACCCGCTTGCGGTAAACCCCCGACAGCCGCCAGGTGTTCAGATGGGGTACGCAGCAGGCTCGAAAGCCCTGCTGAGCGCCGGTTTACACCACTATTTTACGTCGAAAGATATGTCTTTAAAAGTCTCCTTGTTCGGCATCACCCGCGATATCGTGGGTACGTCGGTTATAGAGCTTCCCGCTCCGGCACCTGCTACGGTGGGCGAGCTGCTGGCCGAAATGCGCAAGCAATACCCCGCTCTGGGCGAATTGCGCAGCTGCGCCGTGGCCGTAAACAACGAATACGCCTCGCTCGACCAGCCTTTGCACACAGTCGATGAAATTGCCCTCATCCCGCCCGTAGCCGGCGGCTAACCCGTAGCGCGGACTTTTAGTCCGCGCCTGAACTACCACATCGGCGTTGCTTCTCCGAGCAGCAACTCGCGGACTAAAAGTCCGCGCTACTTTTTGCAATGTCCATAATGACGCCCCACCTCGAAATCACCGACCAACCCATCAACGTAGCTGCGGCCCTCGCTGCCGTGCAAACCGACGCCGCGGGTGCGGTCAACGCCTTTATCGGCACGGTGCGCAACCAATCGGGCGGCCGCCCAGTGCGCCGCCTGCACTACGAATCTTATGATAGCATGGCCCTCACGCAGCTTGGCCATGTGGTAGCGCAGGCATACGAAAAGTGGCCCATGCTTCAGGAAGTGGCCGTGGTGCACCGCAAAGGCACGCTAGCTCTTGGCGATGTGGCCGTGGTGGTGGCCGTGGCCACGCCGCACCGCGCCGAAAGCTTCGCCGCCTGCCAGTTCATAATCGACACATTAAAGCAAGTAGTGACGATATGGAAAAGGGAGGAATACGAGGACGGCACGGAGTGGGTAGCGGCGCATCCGTAGCTTATCTGTATTCACCAAAAAGCCCGGTTCCTGCGCAGGAACCGGGCTTTTTAATGGCAAAACATTTCATCTGTCATGCTGAGCGCAGCGAAGCATCTTGTCACACAACAACTACTTTGTTCAGCGGTCAGAAGATGCTTTGCGATGCTCAGCATGACAGGCGGGCAATCATGCGACGAGCGGCAGAATTACTTGCCTCCAATCAAGTAGCCGAGCGAGAGTTGGAAGGCGGAGTGACGAGCGTTTTTCAGGTCGCCGTCGAAATAGCTGTTATCGTCGCTTTTTACGAAGTCGCTGAAGGCGCCGGTGTAGCGCAGGTTCAGGCTCAGGCCGTTTTCAGCTTGATAGCCCACGCCGGCCAGGTAGCCGAGTTCGTTGCGGTTGAGGCCGCTCACGTCGTTTTTGTCGCGGGCTTCGACGGTGGACGGCGCGCCGCCGAGAGCAGGCGTAATGGTCGTTTTGGTCTCGTTGTTGGAGCTGAGCAGGTAGGAGTACTGCGGGCCGGCCTCGACGATGAAACCGGCGGCGTTGATTTTTAGCAGCACCGGCACGTCGATGTAGTTGAAATTGACATCACCCTCGCGCTTTTGCTTGCGGCCCAGAATGTCGGTGAATTCGGTGGGCTTGTTCTCAAAGCCCTTTTGCGAATACAGAATTTCGGGCTGCACCGAGAAGAAACCTTCCACGACGGGCACGTTGACCATTACACCGCCCAAAAAACCGATTTTGTTATTGTAGGTATCTTCGTTTTTGATGTTGCCGGCCAGGTTGGAATAATTAGCACCGGCGCGCAAACCAAAGCGCACGTCCTGGGCCTGGGCCGATGAAACCGCCGCCGTAGCGAATAAAGCCCCGATTAGAAATGCAGATTTTTTCATGGTGACTGAATAGGTTGAATATGGATTCGGATTGGCCCTACTCGAAAAGTGTGCCAATCAGAACCGTAAACGACCTTTTTAAGTCAACAGATGTACCATAAGGGCCAAAAAAATCTGCGCAGTTTCCGCAATAAACTTCCAACCTGCATCGGGGCAGTGGGTTAGCGAATCAATTCGCGCTGCGCCGCGGCCCGCTCTTCGGGCGTGTTCACGTTGCGCAGCTCTTCGGGCACTGGCGGAGTTAGTAGTTCGATATCAGAATTAATCAGCGCCTTCCGCGGGCAGGAATAGCCAAGCGCCAAAAACCGCAGCAACTGCCCGTAGCTCCGCGGTTCCCAAATGGTGACCAACGGCTCCGGAAAGTCATTCCAAGGGCTTTTGAGGGCCGTAGCGGCGCGGGCCGGCTGCCGGTTCGTCACCAAAAACTCCAGCGTGGTGCGGGTGAGAAAGGGCAAGTCGCAGGCCAGTACCAGCCATGCCGCATTAGGGTCGGCCTGAAAAGCGGATAGCAAGCCCCCCAGCGGGCCGAGGTTGAGGAACGTATCGGGCAAAGGCTTCAGGCCCGCGGGCAGCTCGGCGGCCTGGTCGGGACGCACGGATACGCGCACGTCGGGGCAAAATTCGCTGAGCAGCGCGGCGGTGTGCTGGCGCTGGTCGAGGGCGTGGTAGTGCAGGGCGCCTTTGTCGGTCTGCATCCGTTCGCTGCGGCCGCCGGCCAGCACGAGGCCGCGCAGCACCGGCACGGCCAGTTCGTACCACTGCCGGATGAAAGCGGCGATGGCGGCGGTATTGGCGAGGCGCAGCACAGGGGGCAGCGGCGCGGCGCTCAGGTGCTCGGCCAGCACAGCGGGCAAGTCGGTTTGACCCTCGGCCAGGAGAATGAGGCGCACGTCGGTGAGGCGGTCGAGCTTCTTATCCAGCGGCTTGCGCGGGTCCACAATCACCACTTGCTGGCGGGCCCGAAAGTGGTTGCCATTGACGAGCACCACGCTTTCGTGGGCCAGCAGCTCGGGCTGCGAAAACTTGTCCAGCACCCGCGTCAGGTTGAGCTGGCGGTAGGTTATTTTATCGACTAGCTCGGCGGAAAGGCCATTGGCGGCTACGTAGGGCACCGGGTTGGTCTGGGCTGCTGCCGAACCCTCGGCGGCATCGCCAGCGGCGTGGTCGGCATCGACGTACGCTACCCGTAGTTTCGGGGCAAGATGCGGCAGCAATCGGGCTACCAAGGCTTGAATCTCCCCGCAGGGAGCCCCCAAAATGGCTAATTCGTGCCGCCCAAATTCGCCCATATCGGGCCGGGCCAAGGCCGCGTGTTTCGTTCGTTTTGCTGTTGGGCTTGAATGACTGTCCATGATGGAATTTACGAATTTTCGGGACGCAAAAAGTCGCGCTTACCCCCGGTTTTTTCCACAAGCTGCACGCTATCAATGGTAATGTCGTGCGAAAACGCCTTGCACATGTCGTAGATGGTGAGGGCCGCGACGGTGGCGCCGGTAAGCGCCTCCATCTCCACGCCCGTGCGGCCGGTGACCACGGCGGTGCATTCCACGCGTAGGGCGTCGGGGCCGTCGGGCTCGATGGTGACCTTGCAATCGTCCAGGCCCAGCGGGTGGCACAGCGGGATGAGTTCCGAGGTGCGCTTGGCGCCCATGATGCCCGCCAGAATGGCCGTGTGAATGACCGGACCCTTGTGCGAAGGCATTTCGCCGGCCTGCACCCGGCCCAGCAGCTCTGCGCCCAGCACCACGCGGCAGCGGGCGCGGGCCACGCGGCGGGTTGGGGTTTTGGCGCCCACGTCCACCATAGTAGGCTGGTTGGCGGCGTTGACGTGGGTAAAATTCTTGGTTAGCATAGCGCTTACAGACGCAGACTAGCGTCTAATCGTTGGCATTGTGAGTAAAAAGCGACGGCCCCGCGCCAGGCACGCGGCAGCCGCAGCGTTGCTAACAGCCAATTGCGGCTGCGGATTGTTTAGCTGCAAAATATCGTGCAGGAGGTCCGTTTTCCGGCCATTAACTGCCCAAAACACGTTTGCTCACTGCAAACAACGCGGGTTGGGCCTGCCCAAGCCCGCATTCAACTCGAATTTTAATATGACCAATACAGCTTTAGTCGTCGGTGCCAGTGGCATTATCGGCAGCAACCTCGCCCAAGAACTCCTCGCCAACAACTGGACTACCTACGGCCTGGCCCGCCGGCCCAGCACCGACATTGCCGGCCTGCAGCCCGTAGCCGCCGACCTCATGGACGTGGCCAGCCTGGAAACGGCCCTGGCCGACCTGGCGCCCACGCACGTTTTCATCACCAGCTGGATGCGCAACGACACCGAGGCCGAAAACATCCGCGTGAACAGCGCCATGGTGCGCAACCTGCTGGCGGTGCTCGGCCCGAAAAAATCGGTGCAGCACGTGGCCCTGGTTACTGGCTTGAAGCATTATCTGGGGCCATTTGAGGCGTATGTGAGTGGAGGCGTGGCGCCGCCTACGCCGTTGCGGGAGTCGCAGCCCCGGCTGGCGCTCGACAACTTTTACTACGCGCAGGAAGACGAAGTATATGCCGCGGCCGAGCGAGACGGCTTCACCTGGAGCATTCACCGCCCGCACACCATCATCGGCAAGGCCGTGGGCAACCTCATGAACCTGGGCACCACGCTGGCCGTGTACGCCAGCATCTGCAAGGAAACGGGGCGGCCGTTCCGCTGGCCCGGCTCAAAAGCGCAGTGGGAAGGCCTGTCCGACGTGACCGATGCCCGCGTTATCGCCAAGCAGCTGGTGTGGGCCGCCACCACCGAAGCCGCCCGCAACGAAGCCTACAACATCGTGAACGGGGATATTTTCCGCTGGAGCTGGCTGTGGGGAAAGCTGGCCGATTGGTTTGGCGTGGAGCCCGTGGGTTTCGACGGCGCCATTCACCCATTAGAGGCTGAAATGGCCGCGGACGCGGACCTCTGGCGCGACATTGCCACGCGCCACGGCCTCGCCGAGCCCGACCTGAGCCGCCTGGCCTCGCCCTGGCACACCGACCTGGACTTGGGCCGGCCCATCGAAGTAATGACCGACATGGCCAACAGCCGCGAGCGGGGCTTCGCCGTGTACCAGCGCACTGAAGATTCCTTCTTCGACCTGTTTACCAAGCTGCGCGAAGACCGGTTGATTCCGTAGGTAAGCAGGACTATTTCCTACAACGTCATGTTGAGCGCAGCCGAAGCATCTCGCTCGGAGCAGTAAATCAAATGATTGCAACGAAGCGGGCGAGATGCTTCGGCTGCGCTCAGCATGACGGCCTTGGTTCATCCGTTGCAATTCAATAATTAGTCTCGCCATAAACCTGCCCATGATTTCCACTGCCGAAGCCACTGCCCGCGTGCTGGCCACTGCCCGCCCTTTGCCGCCCGAAACCGTGCCGCTGCCCAAGGCGCTGGGCCGCATTTTAGCAGAAAGCCTCACGGCCGACCGCGACTTTCCGCCTTTCAGCCGGGTGGCCATGGATGGCATTGCGGTAGTGCACGCTACCTGGGCCGCTGGCCAAACGGAGTTTGGTATCGAGCACACGCAGTATGCCGGCGCGCCCCCGCAGCTGCTGCAAAATACCCAGGCGGCCGTGGAAGTCATGACCGGCGCTGTGCTGCCGCCCGGCACCGATGTGGTGGTGCGCTACGAAGACATTTTGCTGGAAGGTGGCCGCGCAAGCATTCAGATTGCGCCCCCCGACGCGCCTGGCGTCAACATTCACCGCCAGGCGGCGGACCGCCGCCAAGGCGATGTGCTCCTCACCCCCGGCACTCGTTTGGGCCCAGCCGAACTAGCTGTGGCCGCCACTGTGGGAGCCGCCGAAATCCGCGTGACCCGCACGCCGCGCGTGGCCGTGGTGAGCACCGGCGATGAATTGGTGGGCATTAATGAGACGCCCCTGCCGCACCAAATCCGGCGTTCCAATGCTTATGCGCTCCAGGGCTTGTTTGCACAGACCGGCGCGGAGGTGTCGCTTTTCCACCTTACCGACGAGATTACGGCGTTACGTCAGGGCCTCATCAATATCCTAAGCGCGGGCTTTGATGCCGTGGTGCTGAGCGGCGCCGTGAGCAAGGGCCGCGCCGACCACCTCCCGAGTCTACTCCGCGAGTTGGAAGTGGTCGAGATTTTCCACGAAGTGAACCAGCGCCCCGGCAAGCCCATGTGGTTTGGCGCGCGCGCCGAAGGCCCGGTAGTGTTCGGCCTTCCCGGCAACCCGGTCTCGACGTTCCTCACGGCGTGCCGCTACGTGCGGCCCTGGCTGCGCGCCGTCCAGCAGCCCGAAAACGCTGCCGACATGCCCGCAGCCCTGGAAGCCCCCGCTCCTGCCGTGCTGACTGTTGACATCAATTTTAAACCGCAGCTAGCCCACTTCGTGCCCGTGCGCCTGACTGTTGATGCCGATGGCCGACGCTTAGCCACGCCGCTGCGCGTGGGAGGCTCCGGCGATTTAACCGGCTTGGTCGGGGCAACGGCGTTTCTGGAGCTGCCACCCGAGCCGGCGGTATTTCCTGCTGGCAGCGTGTGGCCCGCCTGGGCGCTGTAATAAGTAGAACCTGTTGCGCTCAGCATGACACATACCTTTTGAGGTAGACTGCAATCCGTCTTCCGTCGTATCTTCGCGGTACGCTGCTATCCAGAAAGACCGAGGGACCGGGCCCGATGACGTCTTGGCAACCTACCACGAGTAGGTGCCAACTCCCGTTTCACCACGATTTCGGTGGAAGAAGATGACAGCCGGAACCGTGCCAGCCCGCACGGGTTTCTTTCTGGATATACGCGCTGCTTGCTCGCTACTCAATCCGAAAGAAATGTCCACCGCCACGCTCTCCGCCCCCTCCCCGCTTCCCGATTTACTGCGCCAGCGCCTGCTGATTCTCGACGGCGCCATGGGCACCATGATTCAGCGCCACCCGCTGACCGAGGAAGACTTTCGCGGCACCCGCTTCGCCGACCACGACCGTCCGCTGCGCGGCAACAACGACCTGCTGAGCCTTACCCGGCCGGATATCATCAAAGGCATTCACGCGGAGTACTTTGCCGCGGGGGCCGATATGGTGGAAACCAACACGTTCAGCGGCACTACCATTGCCCAAGCTGATTACGGCCTGGAACACGTGGTGTACGAGTTGAACTATGAGTCGGCGCGCCTGGCCCGCGAAGCCGCCGACGAGTACGCCACGCCTGACAAGCCGCGCTTCGTGGCCGGCGCCGTGGGCCCCACCAACCGCACCGCCTCGCTCTCGCCCGATGTGAACCGCCCCGGCTTTCGCGCCGTGACGTTTGACGAATTAGCCACGGCCTACCTGGAGCAGGTGCGCGGCCTCGTGGACGGCGGCGTGGACACGCTGCTCATCGAAACCATCTTTGACACCCTGAACGCCAAAGCGGCGCTGTACGCGGTGCAGAAGTTCTTCGACGAAGGAGGCCGCCAGGTGCCGCTCATGATTTCGGGCACCATCACCGATGCTTCGGGCCGCACGCTCTCGGGCCAGACGGTGGAAGCGTTCTGGAACAGCATCAGCCACTTGCCGCTGCTGAGCGTGGGGCTGAACTGCGCCCTTGGTGCGCACCAGCTCAAGCAATACGTGGAGGAATTGAGCCGCATTTCCAACGTGCACATTTCGGCGTATCCCAACGCGGGTTTGCCGAATGCGTTTGGCGGCTACGATGAATCGGCCCAGGAATTTGCGGCGCTGGTCGAAGATTATTTGAAGGACGGCATTGTGACGGTGGTGGGCGGCTGTTGTGGCACCACGCCCCAGCACATTGCTGAATTGAGCAAGCTGGCCGAGCAATACAAGCCGCGCCCACTGCCTACCGAAATCCCGCCCGCTACCCACCTGAGCGGCTTGGAGCCATTCGCCATTAAGCCCGAGAGTCTGTTTGTGAACGTGGGCGAGCGCTGCAACGTGACCGGTTCGCGCGCCTTCGCCCGCCTCATTCGCACCGGCGCCTATGAGGAAGCCCTGGCCGTGGCCCGTGTGCAAGTGGAGGAAGGCGCCCAGGTGCTTGACATCAACATGGATGAAGGCATGCTTGACTCGGAGCAGGCCATGACCACCTTCCTGCACCTCATTGCCTCAGAGCCCGATATTTCGCGGGTGCCGTTGATGATAGACTCCTCGAAATGGAGCGTGCTGGAAGCCGGCCTGAAGTGCGTGCAGGGCAAGAGTATCGTTAACTCGATTTCGCTGAAAGAAGGGCCGGAGGTGTTTTTGCAGCGGGCGCGCACCGTGCGCCAGTACGGCGCGGCCATGGTCGTTATGGCCTTCGACGAGGACGGCCAAGCCGACACCTTGGAGCGCCGCAAGGAAATCTGCCAGCGCAGCTACGACCTGCTGATGAGCATCGACTTCCCAGCCTCGGACATCATTTTCGACCCCAACATCCTCATCGTCGGCACCGGCATGGAGGAACACCGGAACTACGCCATCGACTTCATTGAGGCCGTGCGCTGGATTAAGGCGAACCTGCCCGGCGCCCTCACCAGCGGTGGCGTCAGCAACATCAGCTTCTCGTTCCGTGGCAACGACGTGGTGCGCGAGGCCATGCACGCGGCCTTCCTCTACCACGCCATCCAAGCGGGCCTGGACATGGGCATTGTGAACCCCAACCAGCTCGCGGTGTACGACGAAGTACCCAAGGACCTGCTGGAACTGGTGGAAGACGTGCTGCTCAACCGCCGCGCCGACGCCACCGAGCGACTGCTCGAATTTGCCGAAACCGTAAAGCAAAAAGGCAAGGTGGAAGTGGTGGCCGATGCCTGGCGCAGCCTGCCGGTGCAGGAGCGCCTGTCTCACGCGCTGGTAAAGGGCATCACTGAATTCATCGACGAAGACACCGAAGCTGCTCGCCTTGAGCTAGCCCGCCCGCTCGACGTAATTGAAGGCCCGCTAATGGCCGGCATGAACGTGGTGGGCGACCTGTTTGGCGCCGGCAAAATGTTTCTGCCACAGGTGGTGAAATCGGCCCGCGTGATGAAGAAGGCCGTGGCTTATCTGGAGCCGTATTTGCTGGCCGATAAGCAGGGCTCCGATCGCCAGACGGCCGGCAAAATCCTCATGGCGACGGTGAAGGGCGACGTGCACGACATCGGCAAGAACATCGTGGGCGTGGTGCTGGCCTGCAACAACTTCGACATTATCGACCTCGGCGTAATGGTGCCGCTCGAGAAGATTCTCGACGAGGCCCAAGCCCAGAACGTGGACGTTATCGGCCTCTCCGGCCTTATCACGCCCTCGCTCGATGAGATGGTGTACGTGGCCCAGGCCATGCAGAAACGCGGCATGAAAGTACCCCTGCTTATCGGCGGCGCCACTACTTCGCGCCTGCACACGGCCGTGAAAATTGCGCCAGCGTACAGCGGCGCTGTGGTGCACGTAAACGACGCCTCGCGCAGCGTGGGCGTGGCTGCCGGCCTGCTCGGCTCGGGCGAAGCAGCCTATGCCCAGACCGTGGCCGACGACTACGCTGCCCTGCGCGCCGACTACGCCAGCCGCCAGCGCGACAAAAACTACCTCACCATTGGAGCGGCCCGCGAAAACGGATTTAAGGCCGATTGGGCTACCACGCCCATCACCAAGCCCACCTTCCTCGGCACGAAAGTGCTGGAAGATTACGACTTAGCCGAGCTGGCCGAATACATCGACTGGACGCCGTTCTTTCACACTTGGGAGCTGAAAGGCCGCTATCCGCGCATCCTCACCGACGAGAACCTGGGCGAAGCGGCCAATAAGCTCTTCGAAGACGCGCAGGCCATGCTCAAGCGCATCATTGACGAGAAGCTGCTCACGGCCCGCGCCGTGCTGGGCTTCTGGCCTGCCAATACCGTGGACCACGATACCATCGAAATCTATGCCGACGACAACCGCGGCACGGTGGCCACCGAGTTTTTCACGTTGCGGCAGCAGGGCGAAAAAGGCCCCGGCATCCGCAACATTGCCTTCTCTGACTTCCTGGCGCCGAAAGACTCGGGACGGGCTGACTACATGGGCGGGTTTGCCGTCACGGCGGGCATCGGTATTGAGAAGCTGCTCGACCAGTTTGCCGCCGACCACGACGATTACTCCAGCATCATGGTGAAAGCGCTGGCCGACCGCCTGGCCGAAGCCTTTGCCGAGCGCCTGCACGAGCGGGTACGCCGCGAGTTCTGGGGCTACGCGCCCGACGAGCATCTGAGTAATGAGGATTTGGTGCAGGAGAAATACCGCGGCGTGCGCCCAGCGCCCGGCTACCCCGGCTGCCCCGACCACACCGAGAAAATCACCTTGTTCCAACTGCTGGATGCTGGCGCTAAAACGGGCATCACGCTCACCGAAAACTTGGCCATGTACCCGGCCTCTTCAGTAAGCGGCATGTACTACGCGCACCCGGATTCGCGCTACTTCGGCCTGGGCAAAATTGGGGTTGACCAAGTAGCCGACATAGCCCAACGCAAAGGCATGGAAACCGCTGAGCTGGAACGCTGGTTGATGCCAAACCTGAACTACGAACCTGTAGCGCGGACTTTGTAGTCCGCGTATTGCACCGACTTGGAACGGCTGCTATCGGCCGCATCACCCCAATTCCGAACGCGGACTACAAAGTCCGCGCTATTCTCTACATGAAAGTTACCGAACACTTGGAGCGTGCCAACGGCAAAACGCTCTTTTCCTTTGAGGTTCTCCCACCGAAAAAGGGCGAAAACATCCACACGCTGTTCTCTAATATTGAGCCGCTGATGGAGTTCAAGCCGCCGTTTATCGACGTGACGTACCACCGCGAGGAATACGTGTACCGCCAGCACCCCAACGGCCTGCTGGAGAAGAAAACCGTGCGCCGCCGGCCGGGCACGGTAGGCATTTGCGCGGCCATCAAAAACCGGTTTGATGTGGACACCGTGCCCCACCTCATCTGCGGCGGCTTCACCAAAGAAGAAACCGAGAACGCGCTGATTGACCTGCACTTTCTGGGTATCGATTCCATCCTGGCCCTGCGCGGCGACCCCATTAAGTCGGAGGGAATGTTCAAGCCCGAGCCCGATGGCCACGCCTATGCCTGCGACCTCATTGGGCAAGTAGCCAACCTGAACAAGGGCGAGTACCTCGACCAGGAGCAGGACGACGTATGGGCCACCGACTTCTGCATCGGCACGGCCGGCTACCCCGAAAAGCACTTCGAAGCGCCGAATTACAACTCGGATATTCGCTACCTGCGCCACAAAGTAGACCGCGGCGCCGATTACATCGTGACGCAGATGTTCTTCGACAACGAAGAATTTTTCCGCTTCGAAAAGCTCTGCCGCGCGGCCGGCATCGACGTGCCCATTATTCCCGGCCTGAAGCCACTCACCACCAAATCGCAGCTCACCATGCTGCCGCGGGCCTTCTACCTGAACTTGCCCGAAACCCTGGTGGAAGCCGTGAGCCAGTGCCGCGACAATGAGGCCGTGCGTAGCGTGGGCATCGAGTGGTGCCTCAACCAAAGCCGCGAGCTCATGGCCCACGGCGTGCCATGCCTGCACTACTACTCCATGGGCAAGTCGGAAAGCATCCGGCGCGTGGCGAAGGAGCTGTTTTAATTTTCAGCAATCCGAGGTTTCATTCAGTTCATTTGTCCTTATTTCATGCTCGACGAGCTTTTCGCCCGCTTGCGGCTGGCCACTGCCCCCGCCGAGATTGAGGTCCTGCAAGATGGCATTTGGCAGCTGTGGCTAACCACTGATAATGTTGCCATTGACAAAGCAATGGAGGAGGGCCTGCGGGCCTTGCAAGCCGAAGATTATACCCGGGCCATCGAATATTTTACTCGTATAATTCAAGTTAACCCGAGCTTTGCTGAGGCGTGGAATAAGAGAGCAACAGCACATTACCTGCGCGGCGAATACCGGGCCTCACTAGACGATATTCGGGAAACCCTGCACCGCGAACCACGTCATTTTGGCGCGCTGTGGGGGCAGGCAGGCATGCTGCGGCAGCTGGGTGATTACGCGCGGGCCCTGCGGGTACTCAATCGGCTATCAGTCATTTGCCCACATCTGCCGGGGCTGCAAAAGCAGCTATTGGAAGTGCGCGAGCAATTAGAAGAAGACGGTTTGTAAGAGCAGGTGCTTTGTAAACGAAGAACGTTTTGCTACCTTTCCCAGCCGGAAACGATTGGGGTCAAATAATAGCCAAATATTCTTTTTTACACACTCTACCTAGCTGTGAAAAATACAATTACTCTAGCTTTTCAACTTTTCTTGCTGCTGGGCGTTGCCTCTATATCCAACGCTCAGAAGATGCGAACCACCAAATGGGAAAGTGGCCTCATGGAGCGCCGCGACAAGGTGGGCATCTGGGAATACTACGGCTACACCGCATCCCAAGAAAAAGTGGTGGTGCAACGCTACGACCATTCCGCTAAAGCGCTGGTTTACTACCGTCCCAGCGGCGACAT
This sequence comes from Hymenobacter jeongseonensis, assembly GCF_015694725.1. Lineage (GTDB taxonomy): Bacteria > Bacteroidota > Bacteroidia > Cytophagales > Hymenobacteraceae > Hymenobacter > Hymenobacter jeongseonensis. The sequence continues at coordinate 82,634 of NZ_JADQDQ010000009.1, forward strand.
GAAGTACCGCATCCAAACCACCCCGGGCCAATGGGCCAGCCGCGTGGTAGACCAGCCCCCGCTGTTTATCGGCGGCGATGCCGCGCTGGCTACTTACACCACGCAGCTGCAGTACCCGGCGCAGGCCCAGGCCCGCAACATTCAGGGTCAGGTAACCATTGCCTTCGCTATCGATACGCTGGGGCAGGCCAGCGACCACCGCGTGGTGCGCAGCATCGGCGGCGGCTGCGACCAGGAGGCCCTGCGCGTGGCCCGCACCATCCCCAACGAATGGATACCCGCCCGGCTGAGCACCCGGGCCGTGCCCGCCGAATATGAGCTCACGCTTACCTTTCGCATGGCGAAGCCGTAGAAGGCAGCACAACAAATTACCGGCCCGCTGGGCATTGTGCTATGAACCGACTGGTTGAAGATTTCAAAAATGGATTGGGCGGCTTGGCCGCAACACTACTGCTGCCGGCTTTGCTGCTCACCGGCTGCGACTCAACGCCCCGCGAGCGCCAGGAAGTGGCCCGCGAAGGCGTGCGCGAACTCGATACCCTGGCCCGAACCGCTGCCCAGAAAGTAGCCCGCGTGGGCAAAGCCACTGCCAGCTACGACGCCGCCAACCGCGCCCGCCGCAAGCAGCCGCTGGACCCGCGCCAGGAAATTGCGATGGAAAACAAGCTGATGGGCCCGTACTCCGGCCAGCTGGATAACCTCACGCCCGCCGACCTGCCCAACGCCTACGCCCAGCTCATTCGGTCGGCCCGCGAGCAGCGCGCCACCTGGACTGACCGCGACTGGGACTACGCCCGCGCCGTGTACCGCCGCCTGAACGACCAAGTGAAGCAGATTCGCATGGACTTGCCGGCCCGCGAGGAAGTGCGCATTCGCGCCCGGCAGGCCGAATTTGTGGCCCTACAAGCCGGCCGCACCGCCGAAGGCATCAACGAGGCCACCAAGCAAGCCGCCCGATAGGTAGCGTAGCCTGCATGTCCTCCCCCGACTCCGTCGTTTTCCTGGAATCGTACTATGAGCCGATGGCGGCCAACCTGGCCCGCACCCGGCTGGAGGCGGCGGGCATCCCGTGCTTTCTGAGCAACGAGAATCTGGTGTCGCTCATGCCGCTCTACAGCCCCATTACCGGGGGCGTGCGGCTGCACGTGCGCCAAGCCGATGCGGAAGCCGCGCTGGAAATCCTCCAAGCAGTACCCGTGCCGTTGGCCACCGGCCCCGACGAAGCCTCTTTTGCTGCCGATGCACCCGACCCCGTGGCGCCGCGCTGCCCCAAGTGTGGCTCCCCGGATGTGGCCTACGGGCCGGCTACGCGCAATACCTACGGGCTGTGGTCGGGGCTGCTCTCCATTCTGCTGCGGTATCCGGTGCGGGGCAAGCGCCATCACTGCTTTCACTGCGGCCACGAATTCAAGTAAGAGCACCACATCAGGAAGCGCGACTATTGGGCTGCAGCCGATTTCAAAAGTCGATACTACTTTTCCCAAAATGCCGTTATTGCCGCATGGCGTGGGTTAATTATTGGGGGCTGCGGGGCCCGTTATTGCGTGGGTTGCTGCTGGCCGTACTGCTGCCGGTGTTGCCAGCTCGGGCTCAAACTCAAATCGTGGGCAACGGCATCAAAGGCGACTACTACGAAGGGACCAATTTTGAGAAGTTCGTACTCAGCCGCCGCGACCCCACCCTAGCCTTCGACTGGGGCCATCGCCCGCCGGCGCTTGGGTTGCCCACCGAGTATTTTTCGGTGCGCTGGACGGGCTGGCTGGTGCCCCCGGCCAGCGGCAAATACATTTTTCACGTGAGCGTGGACGACGGCATCCGCATTTGGGTGAACAACCGGCTGATTATGGACGAGTGGCGGCCGCAGCCGGTGAGCAACTTCACGACTTCTCTCGAATTGAAAGGCGGCCAGCCTTACCACTTACGGGTTGAATACTACCAGGATATCCTCGACACTCGCGCCGTGGTTACCTGGGAGCGGCCCGATGCACCGCTGGGTCCGCCCCCGGCCTCGTGGCGCAACTTGTGGGGCGCTACCGCCGAGACACCCGGGCCGTCGCCCATTCCAACGCGCTACTTGTTCCGGGAAAACCCCAAAGCAGTAGCAGCGCGCACGGTGCCGCCCCTGCCCCCAGCCAAAGAACCGAAAGCGCCGCTGGGGCAGGCGAAAGCGCTGGCGTCAGCTCCTGTGCAGCGACCGCAGCCGCCCACAAAAGTCGTGGTCAAACCCGTCGGCCGGCCAATAGCCAAACCGGTTGCCAAAGCCACCGTGAAACCTGCTGCTAGGCCCGCTTATGCCGCAGTGCGGCAGGCGCCGGTTTTAGCGGCTTCCGATTCGGGGAGCACGGCCCAGCTCGCAGCCTTGAGCATCGGCGAAACCGTGACCTTGCCCGAGCTGTATTTCAACCAGGGAAAGGCGCAGCTGTTGCCAGCGGCCCGCACGGCGCTTGATGGCTTGGCCGCCGCCCTCCGTGCTCGCCCGGCCCTGCGCTTTGAAGTGCAGGGCCACACCGACAACGTGGGCAACGCTGAGCTAAACCGCCAACTCTCGCAGCAGCGGGCCGAAGCCGTGTGCCTTTACCTTGCGGCGCACGGGGTAGCGGCGGGCCAGTTGCAGCCCAAAGGCTACGGCGGCACCCAGCCCGTGGCCGACAACGCCGACCCCGCCCAGCGCCCCCTCAACCGCCGGGTGGTGCTGCGCCGGCTCTGAGCAACTGTCGGTGCGTTGGTGCTGCCGTTAGTCGTTCTGTTTTTTTTCGCGTAAGCAAGGGCCCATCCTTTTCACTTCCGCATGACCACGAAAAAGACCGTTCCCGCCAAGCCTACCGCCAAAAAGCCCGCTGCCCCAGCCAAAGCCAAGCCCGCGCCCGCCAAAACCGAGCGCCGCCCCATGGCCACCGATTTCAAAGCCGCTGCCCAAAAGCTACCTTACCCGGCCGCCCAGGCCGACATGAAGCTGCAACCGGACTCGGACCTGGCCAACTACCGCGCGGCCGGCAAGCTCAAAGACAAGGTGGCGCTCATCACCGGGGCCGACTCGGGCATTGGCCGGGCCGTGGCCATTGCTTTTGCCAAGGAAGGCGCCCACGTGGCCGTGCTTTTTAACGAGAACCTGAAAGACGCCGAAAAAACCAAGCAGCTAGTAGAAAAGGAGAAGCGCAAGTGCCTGTTGCTGCAACTCGACGTGCGTGACCCAGAGCAGTGCAAGCAGGCCGTGCGCCGCACTGTGGCCGAGCTGGGCGGGCTGAACATCTTGGTGAACAACGCGGCATTCCAGATGAGCCAGGAAAAATTCGAGGACATCAGCGAGGAGCAAATCCGGCGCACGTTTGATACCAACATTCTCGGTTACATCTGGATGGCGCAGGCGGCCTTGCCGCACCTTGCCAAGGGCGACTGCATTATCAATACTGGTAGCATTGTGGGCATCACGGGCATCCCGATTTTGGTCGACTACTCGGCCAGCAAGGCTGGCATTCATGCCCTCACCAAGTCGCTGGCGCTGTATTTGGGCGAACGCGGCATTCGGGTGAACTGCGTGGTGCCGGGCCCCGTCTGGACGCCCAACATCCCGGCCACCATGCCCCTGGCCGAAATCGAGAAGTTCGGCCACGAAGTGGCTCTCAAGCGCCCCGGCCAGCCCGAGGAAATTGCGCCGGCCTACGTGCTGCTCGCCAGCCAGGACGGTTCGTTTATGACCGGCAGCCTCCTGCACGTTACCGGCGGCAAGCTTAGCAGCGACGAGTAAGGCGGCGAGAAAATGAATCGGAGGAGGGAATAATTACCCGTAGGTAATTATTCCCTCCTCTTTCTTTGGCCGCGTCAGCTATATCTATTTAGCAAATTTTTTCAACCTCCAACAATCAATCTGTTTAAAAGCCGGTTACCTTTCGCTAACAGCCCTATCCGCCATGCCACTGGCGAAAGGGACCGCACCAATTCACTGTTTCTTTCACTCCAATTCCCACTTATTCATGGCTGAAAATTCCACTTCTCTGCTTGACCGCAGCCGCACCGTGGCGGGCCCCGGCTACAACCGCTGGCTGGTGCCGCCGGCGGCCCTGGCCATTCACTTGGCCATTGGGCAAGCCTACGCTTTTAGTGTGTTCAAGAAGCCCATGGGCGCCCTTATCAGCGGCAATGTGGACGCCCCGGCGCCCGACGACTGGACGGCCGGGCAGCTGGCCGTAATTTTCTCGATTGCCATTGTGCTGCTGGGCCTTTCGGCCGCTGTGTTTGGCAAGTGGCTGGAGCGCGTGGGCCCGCGCAAGGCCATGATGGCCTCGGCCCTGTGCTTCGGCGGCGGTTTTCTGATTGCGTCGCTGGGCGTGCACCTGCACCAAATCTGGCTCGTGTACTTCGGCTACGGATTCGTGGGCGGCTGCGGCCTGGGCATCGGCTACATTTCGCCGGTGAGTACGCTGATTAAGTGGTTTCCGGACCGGCCGGGCGTGGCCACCGGCATGGCCATCATGGGCTTTGGCGGCGGCGCCATGATTGGCTCGCCGCTGGCTGTGGCCCTCATGGCGCAGTTCAAGGACGTGGCGCCCATGGGTGTAGCGCCTACGTTCATTGTCATGGGCCTTATTTATCTGGCCTTCATGATGTTTGGTGTGTTCACCATTCGGGTACCGGCCGAGGGCTGGAAGCCAGAGGGCTACGTGGTGCCGGCGCAGTCGAGCGCCATGATAACCACGGCCAACGTAGACGCCGACAACGCCATCAAAACCCCGCAATTCTGGATGCTGTGGGTTGTACTCTGCATGAACGTGACGGCCGGCATCGGCGTGCTCGAATCGGCCTCGCCGCTCATTCAGGAATCCTTCTCCGACACGGCCATGGGTGCCGGGCGGGGTGTGACGGCAGCCGCGGCGGCCGGCTTTGTGGGCCTGCTTAGTTTGTTCAACCTGCTGGGCCGGTTCTTCTGGTCGTCGGCTTCGGACAAGATTGGTCGCAAGCCTACTTACATGATTTACCTGGGCCTGGGCGTGGTGCTTTATGCGCTGGTGCCCACGCTGGCAGCCGGGGCCTCGCTCACCTTGTTCGTGGTCGTTTGCTGCGTTATTATGAGCATGTATGGGGGCGGTTTTGCCACCATCCCGGCTTATCTGCGCGACATGTTCGGCACGATGCAAGTGGGCGCCATCCACGGCCGCCTGCTCACGGCCTGGTCTACGGCCGGGGTGCTGGGGCCATTGCTGGTGAACTACTTGCGTGACAATCAAAAAGCCAAGGGCCTGACCGGTGCCGCCGCTTACCAAAGCGTATTCTACACCATGGCCGGCGTGCTGGTGGTGGGCTTTATTGCCAACCTGCTGGTGACGGCCGTGAACGAGCGGTACCACGTGAAAAAAGGCGTCACCGTACCGGCTGGCGCGTAAGCATTTCCTTTCATCTCTGTAATTTGAAATTGATATGAATCCGCAACCGAATTCGTACCCCAGCACTAGCGAAGAGCCCAGCTCGACGCTGTCGGTGGCGCTGGCTTGGCTGTTCGTGGGCATTCCCCTGGCTTGGGGCGTGTCGCAAACGTTCATCAAGGCGCTGGCACTGTTTAACTAAACTGCCCCCGCAATTGCCCCATATTGGAAAGCAGCCGGCCTCGTGCCGGCTGCTTTTTTTATTGGCTTTACTTTACGGCCATGAAAAAGCTATTCGCGCTGGCCCTTTTGGCCCTCCTTGGTTCCGCTCAGGCCAACGACCCATTGCAGAAAGTCCGGCAGTTCCGGCAGACGCACGAGCACGAATTGCTGACTGAATTTGAGCAACTGGTCGCCATTCCCAACGTGGCTGCCGACACGGCCAACCTGCGCCGCACCGCCGGGTTTATTCAGGAGATGATGCAGCGGCGCGGCATCAAAACGCAGCTATTGGCCGCGCCCACGGCGGGCGTGCCGCCGGTGGTGTTTGGCGAGGTTCGCACGCCGGGTGCTACCCGCACCGTCATCTTTTACGCGCATTATGACGGCCAGCCCGTGAATCCGGCGCAGTGGCGCGAGGGCCTTAGCCCCTTCAAACCCACCCTGGCGACGGGCCCGCTCGACCGCGGCGGCCAGCTGGCGACGCGCCCCGCGCCCGGCCAGCCCCTCAGCCCCGACTGGCGCCTCTACGCCCGTAGTGCTTCGGACGACAAGGCCGGCGTGATGACCATCCTCACCGGCTATCAGGCCTTAGTGGCCAGCAAGCTCAAGCCCAAGGTCAACATCAAGTTCTTTTTTGAAGGCGAAGAAGAGCGGGGCTCGCCGCATTTGGCCGAGATTCTGGCCCGCCATAAAGCGCTGCTGGCCTCGGATGTGTGGGTAATTTGCGACGGGCCGGTGCACCAGTCGGGCCGCAAGCAAGTGGTGTTCGGCGCGCGGGGCGATGTGAACATGAGCCTGAAAGTATACGGCCCGCGCCGGCCCCTGCACAGCGGGCACTACGGCAACTGGGTGCCCAATCCGGCCATGGAACTGTCTCGCCTGCTGGCCTCCATGACGGATAGTACTGGCCGGGTGCGCGTTGCGGGCTTTTATGATGACGTAACGCCGCTGACGCCAGCGGAGAAAACCGCTCTGGCCCAAGTGCCGAATCTGGATAAGACCATTCAGCAGGAGTTGGGATTTGCCCGGCCGTACGGCACCGGACAGTCGCTGGTGGAGCTGCTCAACCAGCCCTCCCTTAATATCAACGGCATGCAAAGCGCCAACGTGGGCGCGCAGGCCGCCAACGTCATTCCCACGGTGGCGACGGCCGTGCTGGACTTGCGCCTCGTACCTGGCAACGACGCCCAACGCCAAGTGCAGAAAGTCATCCGGCATATCGAGCGGCAAGGCTACCACGTGACCCGCGACGAGCCCACTGACGCCGAGCGGGCCCAGTTTCCGCGGCTGGTGCGCGTGCAGCCCGAAACCGGCTACAACGCCCAGCGCACCCGCCTCGACCTGCCCATTGCCCGCCAAGTGGTGGCCGCAGTGCAGACCACCACCCCCGACCGCGTGGTGCTGCTGCCCACCATGGGCGGCAGCCTGCCGCTGTACGTGTTCGAGCAGCAGCTTCAGGCCCAAACCATCACGGTGCCGGTGGCCAACTACGATAACAACCAGCACGCCGAAAACGAAAACATCCGCCTCGGCAACTTGTGGGACGGCATCGAAACCATGGCCGCCATTATGCTGCTGAAGTAATCGTCTGTCATGCTGAGCGCCGCGAAGCATCTTCTCAGGTAAGAACCAATCGTTCCTAGGTGAGAAGATGCTTCGCGGCGCTCAGCATGACAACGGGGGCCGTAAAGACGCTTCCACAAGCTCAGCATGACGGCTTGTAGTAGACACTATCAATTGTAGTTACCGCCAGAATTCTTCAGCCGCTGGGAAGATTTTGCTCGTAAGGGGTTACTAGCTGAGCCGTCTCAATCGGCACTCCTTCAGCTGAAGCCTTTTGTATGTCTGTTCCAACTTATCCCAGCGGCAGCGTTCGAGCGCTACTCGCCACTGAGCACGTCTCGGAGGCCACCCGCGCCGCGCTGCAAAACCGGCTCGATGCTCCTGCTGCGTACGAGCCGCAGTTTCTGGCGCCCGAGACCTTTGCCCTGCTCGAAGCGGTAGCCGGCCGCCTATTCCCGCAGCCCGACCGGCCCGAGCGTCCCATTCCCCTGGCTCCCGCCGTGGACCAACGCCTCGCCGAGGGCCGGGCCGATGGCTGGCGCTACGATGCCCTTCCGCCCGACCGCGAAGCCCTGCGCATGGGTCTCGGCGGCATCCAGGAAATAGCGCAGGCGCTATTTCAAGCTGATTTTATGGCGTTGAGTGCCGAACAGCAGGATTCTACCCTTCAGTCCTTAGCCGACGGCACCCCGCCCGGCACTACGTGGGAAACGCTGGATGCCGGCCGCTTCTTTGAAGAACTCCTGGCTGAACTCACCGAAACCTATTACGCTCACCCGCTGGCCCAGGAGGAAATCGGCTACGTCGGCATGGCCGACTTACCGGCCTGGACCAAAATCGGCCTGAACGAAAAAGAAGAACGGGAGCCCAGCCAAGTAGGCGGGTAACGACTGCCATCCTGAGCGCAGCGAAGGACTTTATCACCCAATAACTCTTTGCAGTAATCTCCTGCGTGATAAGGTCCTTCGCTGCGTTCAGCATGACAGGCTTATTTTATTTATCTGTATCATCTCACTAGGTATCAACTCCTATGCCCGACGAAGAAATCCTGGAAGAAGGCGTCCTTAACCCAGTAAAGCCCGAAATTCAAGACCCCTTGCTGCGCGCCCTGATTGCCGACGAGCCCGTGAAGGAAATGGCACCGGTTGATATCCCGTTGGAACAGCCCCAGGCCATTCCAACTGCGGGCGATGAGGTAGACTGCCTGGTCATTGGGCTGGGCGCGGGCGGGGCGCCGCTGCTGGCCCGCCTGGCCATGGCCGGCCTGAAGGTGATGGCGCTGGAAGCTGGCCCTTGGCACCAGCCCGCCACCGACTTTGCCACCGACGAGAAAGCGCAGGACTTCCTGTTTTGGAACGACGAGCGGCTGTGCGCCGGCGCCGACCCACTGGCCATGGGCAAGAACAATTCCGGCACCGGTGTGGGCGGCTCCACCCTGCACTACACCGCCTACACGCCCCGCCCTCTGCCAGATGACTTGCACGTGCGGCGCGACTTCGGCCAGGGCGAAGATTGGCCTTTTGGCTACGAAGAGCTAGAGCCGTACTACGAGGAACTGGAGCAGTTTCTGGGAATTTCGGGCCCCACCCCCTATCCCTGGGGACCCGCGCGCCGCAAGGGCTACCCGCTGGCGCCGCTGCCCCTGAACAGTGCGGCCCAACTCATGGTGCGGGGCTGCGAGATGCTGGGCATCACGACTTCGCCCGCGGCCAACGCCGCCCTATCGGCGCGCTACTACCAGGAAGGCGTGGGCTGGCGCGAGGCCTGCACCAACCGCGGCTTTTGCCAGGCGGGCTGCTCCAACGGCGCCAAGGCGAGCATGGACGTCACGTTTATTCCCCTGGCGGTGAAATACGGGGCAAAAATTCAGCCCAATAGCTTCGTCACGGAGATTGAGCGCGACGCGCAGGGCCGCATCACCGGCGTGGTGTATACCCAAAACGGCGAGCAGCGCCGCCAACGCTGCCGCAACCTGTTCCTCTGCAGTGGCTCGGTGGAAACGCCGCGCTTGCTGCTGCTGAATGAATTGGCTTTGACCAGCGGGCAGGTGGGTAAAAACCTGATGGCGCACCCCGGCGTGCAGGTTTTTGGCACCTTCGGGGAAGCCACGCGTCCCCACAAGGGCATTCCGGGTAGTTTGATTTCGCAGGATACCCACCGGCCCAAGGATGCCGATTTTGTGGGCGGCTACCTGTTGCAAAGCATCGGCATCATGCCGGTCACGTTTGCCGGGCAGGTGGCGCGGGGCCGCAAGTACTGGGGCCAGCAGCTGCGCGACTACATGAAAAACTACAACCACGTAGCCGGCATCAACATCCTCGGCGACTGCCTGCCCCACGCCGACAACTACATGGAACTGGCTGACGAGAAAGACGCCCGCGGGCTGCCCAAGCCGCGCCTGCACTTCACCATGCAGGAAAACGAGCGCCGCATGAACGACCACGCCGAAGCCCTGATGCGCCGCATCTGGACGGCCGCTGGGGCCACCGATATCTGGTCTTTTCCGCGCATGGCGCACGTCATCGGCACGGCCCGCATGGGCCTGAGCGGCGACGATGCCGTGGTGGATGCCAACGGCCGCGCCTTCGACGTGCCCAATCTGTACATCTGCGATAACTCGACTTTTCCGAGTGCGTTGAGCGTTAATCCGGCCCTGACCATCATGGCCTTGAGCCTGCGCACGGCGGATAAGTTTCTGGAAAGCCAACAGCGCCGCGACGTGTGAACAGAAAACTCCCCTCCTTGGATAAGGAGGGGATGTTCGAGCCGCAGGCTCGGACGGGCGTGGTTGGATTCGCTGAACGGTGCCGGAACGAACCACACGCAAGTCGTTCAACGCCCCAACCACCCCAGCGTCCGCTTCGCGGCCGCGTCCCCTCCTTACCAAGGAGGGGAGTTTAACATTCTTTTTGCTCTTACCATGAAATCCTTTCTCACCAGCATCAAGGCCCATTTCGGCGACGGCAACTACGAGGGCGACGAGTTTGGTGGCGCGCGGGGCCACGACGGGCGGGGCCTGCCCACCGGCCTGCCCAACAACTTCATGTTTGCCACCGGCATCGAGTGCTCGAATCCCACGATTGACAACGGCCGCACGCGGCGCGACTTGCTGGAAGAATGCGGCCACTACGAGCGGTGGCAGGAGGATTTGCAGCTCGTAAAAGACCTGGGGCTGAAGGTACTGCGCTACGGGCTGCCGTATCACAAAACTCACCTCGGGCCGGGTCGCTACGACTGGGAATTCGCCGATTTGGTGATGGCAGAGATGCAGCGCCTCGAAATCACGCCCATTCTGGACTTGCTGCATTTTGGGGTGCCCGACTGGCTGGGCAACTTCCAAAACCCGGAGTTGCCCGTACATTTTGCCCAGTATGCGGGCGCAGTGGCCCAGCGCTACCCGTGGGTGCGGTTTTATACTCCAATCAATGAAATCTACGTCACGGCCCGGATGAGCGCCAAAGACGGCATCTGGAACGAGCAGCTGAAAACCGACAAGGCCTTTGTGACGGCCATGAAGCACTTGGTGGCCGCCAGCATCATGGGCACTCAGCAAATTGCCCGGCACCGGCCCGACTGCATCATCGTCCAGAGCGAATCGGCGGAGTACATCCACGAGCTGCGGGCCACACCTTCGCCGCAAATCACGCTGGATAACAAGCTGCGCTTTCTGTCCCTGGATTTGCTTTATGCTCACCACCCCGACGGCGACGTGCTGAACTACTTGTTTGACAACGGCCTGACGCGGCGCGAGTACGACTGGTTTATGGCCGGCGAGCCACCCGGCTACCAGGTAATGGGCAACGACTACTACGGCCGCAACGAAAAAATTATTCTGCCCGACGGCGAGGTATGCACCAGCATGGACGTGCTGGGCTGGTACAACATCACCCTCGACTACTACCACCGCTACCGCAAGCCGGTGATGCACACCGAAACCAACGTGTTTGACCCGCACGACGCCCCCACTTGGCTCTGGAAGCAGTGGGTAAACATCCTGCGGATGCGCAACGAAGGCGTGCCCGTGCTCGGCTTCACCTGGTATTCGCTCATCGACCAAGTGGATTGGGACATTGGCCTTTCGCGCAAAGTGGGCCGCGTGAATGCCTGTGGGCTCTTTGATCTCGACCGCAAGCCCCGGGCCGTGGCCAGGTGCTACAAAAAGCTATTGGAGGAATACGGCCAGATTACCATCGTGCCCCACGGCGAGATGTTTGAAGTAACCGAAGCTCCTGCCACATTGAAAGTGGAAGTGTAAACCCGAGTGCTGACGCTCCCAACCCGATGCCCCGGCTGCTTTCGTAGCCGGGGCGTTGTTTTTTTCAGCAGTGCAGAAATGCGAAACACGTTGCCAGCCACCCCCGTTGCAGATTAAATCTATGCCGGATACTAATCTGCTTCTTTTACGCGTGGCGGCTACCTGGCCCCTACCGGGCTTGGGGCTGCTGGCCTTGCCTACCGCGCCCACGCCACACCTCGCGGCTTACGCATTGCACACGGCGCTGGCCGTTGAAGTGGTGTGGCCCAGCGGCGCACGTTGCCCCGGTGCTGCTACCGTAGAAGAAATAACGCGCACCTACAGCGTGGAGCGCGGCCTGCTGCTCGACTTGGGCACCGTGGCGGCCACCTTGCCACCCGGTACCGAAATCTGGCTGGTGGGATGGGGATTGTCGTGATGGCATAGCAGCTGTGCCCAAGCAGTTTGGCAAGTCAGATTACCGTTTGTGTTTGATTTTCCACTTAATCTGATTGACGGCCAAGCGTCTATTTTTTTGACACACGCTAAAAAGGACTGGCAATAATCAAATGCCGCTTTACTGCCAACACCGCAAAACCACTGCAAGCAGGCCTGAAAACCCCTATTTGCTACACGGTTGCAATTGGTGGCCTCAGAATCTGACAATTCCTGCCGGAACTACTTGGGCGCCCACCGCGCTTTGCGTAGATTGCGAGGCTACTTCCGCGTAACTCATTTGACTCCTTTGCCCTGCGTATGAGATTTCTGGCTTCGTTGCTCTTGGTGTGCCTGTGGGCAGTGCCAGCCGCAGCCCAGCGGATTCTGATAAGTGGCCAAGTGGTGGAAGCGACGAACGGCGAACCCGTGCCGTTTGCCTCCATCTTCGTTCCCAACACCACCTCCGGGGCCACGGCCGATGCCGAAGGCAAGTTCAAGCTCACCGTCGAGGGCACGCCCGATTCCATTGCAGCGTCGGCCATTGGTTTTGCCACCCAGCGGCGCAAGCTGACCGACGCGCCCGTGCAAACCGTGCTGTTCCGCTTGCGGGCCGGCGGCGTGGCGTTGGGCGAAGTGGTGGTGAGTTCGCGGCAGCCTGAAAACCCCGCCTTCCGCATCCTGCGCGAGGTGCAAAAGCACAAGCCCCAAAACGCACGCCAGTACCTGCAAGCAGCCGAATACGATTCGTACAACCGCATCGAAACCAGCCTGATTAACTTACCGGCCAGCATGGCCAAGCGCAGGATTATTCAGGATATTCGGGCGCTGGCCGTGCGCCAAGGGGCAGCGGCGGCAGCCGATACGGATGCTCCACTGCCCATTTTCGCCTCCGAAGTGGGCTCGCGGGTTTACCAGAAATCGGTACCGTTGCGTCGGCGGGAAGATTTGCTGCACAAGCAAATCCGGGGCGTGGGGCCGCGCGAGGGCTCGATGCTCTCGCAAATGCTGGGCTCGAACTTCCAGAACTTCGATTTCTACCCCAATTGGCAAAACGTCATGGGCAAGGATTTCATCTCGCCCATCGCCGAAGGCGGCCGCCTCACCTACGATTATGACCTCAAAGACTCTGTGATGGTGGGTACCGACTGGTGCTACAAAATTGCCGTTACGCCCAAACGGTCGCACGATTTGGCCTTCAAAGGCACCATCTGGATTACCCAGGAAGGCTACGCCCTGCGCCGGGCCGACCTCGTGGCCAGCCCCAACGCCAACATCAACTTCATCGGCGACCTCCGCATTTTTCAGGAGCTCACCTCGCCCACCGAAGGCCCCGGGCTGCCTACCCGCACCAAACTGGTGGTGAGCGTGCGCCCCTCCGAAAAGCAAGCCGCCATGTTGGTGCGCTTCACCACCGTCAGCAGCAATTTCGTGCGCAACCAGATGCACACCGAACGCGGTTTCTACGACCAGCCCGTGGTTTCGTCGCTCATGGAGCCCACCCCGCGCGGGGCCGGCAGCACTTTGCTCAGCGGGGCACCCCAGGGTACGGCCGGCGGCTACTTCGACCAGCACCGCCCCGACACGCTCAGCCTGTCGGAACGCCAAACATTTGCCGTGCTCGACTCGGCCAAGCAGCTTCCGTCGGTGCGCAACGTGCTCGACTGGATTGAACTGCTGGTAAATGGCTACAAACGCGTGGGCCGCTGGGACATCGGCCCGATACTCAATACCTATTCCCGCAACGACTACGAAGGCAGCCGGTTCCGCTTTGGGTTTCGCTCCACGCCCGAAATCAGCCGCAACTGGCTTACGGAGGGATACCTAGCCTACGGCACTAAAGACGAGCAGTTGAAGTACGGCCTGAAAACCAGCTTCATTGCCGAGCGGCGCCATTGGACGGTCTTCAGCGGTGAATTCCGCCACGACGTGGAGCAGGCCGCCTTGCTCGACAACGATTTCCTGTCCAACAACAATCTATTTGTGGCCGCTTCGCGCTGGGGGCGCGTCCGGCAGGGCAAGCCCATCATGCGCAACCTGCTGTCCCTCAGTTTTCAGCGCGATTTATTTCACGGGTTCACGCAGTACCTCACGGTGCGTAACCAGGACATTACCCCACTTCACGATTTCGCCTACTTCACCACCGACCAACGCGGCCCCACCGCCCCGAAAGCCCGCGACTTGGGCCTTTCCGAAATCGTGCTGGAGTCGCGCTACGCCCCCGATGAGAACCTGGTGCAGAGCGAAAACCGCCGCCGCCCAGTAGGCCTCAAAAGATGGCCGGTGTTCTCGTTTCGCTACATCATTGGGGCGCGCAACTTATTAAACACCAAGCCGTCGCCCGCTTATCAAAAGTTCAACGTGCTGATAACACACAGCGTGTCGGTGGGCCAACTAGGCCGCTTGGGTTACCGCCTCGAGGGCAGCCTGATTCCAGACCCGGTGCCCTACCTCATTCTCAAAACCCCGCTGGGCAACCAAACGCCTTTTTACAATGGCAATGCCTTCAACCTGATGAATTACTTCGAGTTCGTCACCGACCGGTCGGTGTCGTTGCGGCTCGACCATCACTTTGAAGGCTTGTTTCTCAACAGCGTGCCCGGTGTGCGGCGCCTCAATCTCCGCTTCGTTGGCACTGCCAATGTACTCTACGGCGGCCTGTCGGCCTCGAATGCCGAGCAGCCCCGCACCAACACCGAAGGCGAACTCCTGCCGACTATCCGGCCCCTTGGTCGCCAGCCTTATGTGGAAGTGGGCTACGGCGTTGAAAACATCTTTAAATTCTTGCGGGTTGACTTCATTCATCGGCTTACGTACCGCGACTCGCCGGATGCCAATAAGTTCGGCATCAAGGTAGGAGCACAGTTCCGGCTTTAGCAGGGCCGCGGTTTTCGACCGCCCAGAAGCGCTTGCACGACAGAATCCTGTGGGCTTTTTTGTACTTTGGATGCCTCATGCACTACACATGCAATCGATTCCGGAACCAACGGTGCCCTACCGCCGGCGGTAACTTCTGGCTGAGGACGCTTCGCACAGCGCTGGTCCTTTTCGTCTTTTTGAGTTCTAGCCTGCGCGCTGCCGCAGCTCCCGAAGATACCCTGGTGGTGAACCCGGCCCTGCCCTTTATCTACCTGCAGGACTACTATTATAGCGTGCTAGAGGACCCCACGGGCCGCCTCACCATTGCCGACGTGCAAAGCCCGGCCTGGGCCCAGCGCTTCCACATACTGCGGGGTTCGGGGCAGCCGCCCAATATTCAGCACCCCGGCAGCAATTACTGGCTGCGCATCACCGTGCGGCACCCCGCCACCCAAACCGCGACTTGGTACCTCGAACTATACGATTCGCACATTGGCCGGGCGGTTTTCTTCCGGCCTGCCCTCAGTCCCGGACCACCTGGCGCCCCGCTGGCTTACGACAGCGTGGCTACGGGCGCCAGTCTGCCGTTCGCCACCCGCCCCCACCCCTACAAAAACTTCCTCTTCGACCTGCCGCCCCGCCTGGGCCAAACGGCCACCTACTACCTGCGGCTGCGCTCCGAAACGCGCACCAGCTTCCGGGCCATGCTGCACAGCGGCGACGGGCTTATTCCCGAACTATCGCTGCAGTACTGGTTGCTAGGCGGCTTCTACGGCATTTTGTGCATCATGCTGATGTACAATCTCATCCTCTTTTTCTTCCTGAAAGAGCGCACCTACCTCTACTACGTATTTTACGTGCTGAGCGGCACATTGCTTTTCCTTAGCGAAGACGGGCTCGGATTCCAGTACCTCTGGTCCGATTGGCCCAGGTTTAACAACTTTATCGGGGCGGTGGCGCCGGTGTTGCTCCTGCTCACCTTTGCCACCTACGCCAGCGGCTTTCTGGACATGGCCTCCCGGCTGCCGGCCCTGCACCGCCTGGGCCGCTGGGTAGTGGGCGTGAGTATGGCCCTGCTCGTACTCGATGCTGCCGTTATTCATTCCGGGTTTAGCTTCTGGTTGTATCTATTGCCCTATGGCTTGCTTTACTACGCTGGCTTTCAAGCATATCGCCGCGGTTTAAAACCAGCGCGCTACCTGCTACTGGGCCAAGGGCTGGTAGCCAGCAGCCTTTTGTTCCTCATCATGCGCAAGCTGGGCATCGATTTTTATAACAACGCTTACACCGTCTACAGCCTGTATGTGGCCTTTGTGGCCGAAGTGGTGGTCCTGAGTTACGCCCTGGGCGAGAAAATCAAAGGCATCATGGATACCACGCTGCTCACCCAGCACCGCCTGCTCAAACAGCTGCGCAAAAAGCACCAGGCCCAAGACCGCCTAGTAGAGCAAATGCGGGAAAACCAGGAGCTCAAAGACCAACTTAACACGGAACTGGAAGCCCTTGTAAACCAGAGAACCATAGAACTACGCCGCCAAAACGATACCGTGGAGGCCCAAAATCGGGAGTTGCTCGAAGCCAACGGGCTGCTGGCGCTGCAATCCGCCGCCATCGAAAAGCTCAACGGTGACCTTAGCCGCGACTTGCACGCCGAGAAAGCTGCACGCATTGAAGCCCGGGAAGTGGACTTTGGCGAATTCAGTCAGATTTACCCCGATAAGGACGCGTGCCTGCGCTACCTCGCCGACCTGAAGTGGACCCAAACCGGCTACCGCTGCCGCAAGTGCGGACACGAAAAAAGCTGTGAAGCCCGCGAACCACACGCGCGGCGCTGCACCCGCTGCCGGTACGTGGAGTCGGCAACCGCAGGCACTTTGTTGCAAAAGTGCAAATTCTCAATCGTGAAAGCACTCTACGCGGTGTTCCTCCTGCACGCGCACAAAGGCAACTATTCACCGGCTGAATTGGCGCGGGTGCTGGAGTTGCGCCAGGCCACCAGCTGGGCATTTGCGCAGAAAGTGCTGGCGGCCCTACAGCGCCGCCGATTAGCCGCCGAATTCGAAGAAGGAGAAGCCTGGACTTATGTGCTTCTGGACGGGGCTGCGGAAGTAGAGTTAGCAGAGATTGAAGAGGAATAAATTAAGTTATTTCGAACGGCATTCTCCGGCAACGATTGTGATAGAGCGGCACCAATGGATTAGGCCTTAGCGGGCATTCCAGCGGATAATTGCGAAGCCAAACTCTACTTTGACTATTGCAATCATTTTTTTTTGGTCAGGGGACATTTTTTTTCATTGTTTTTTAGCTTTCACGCTGAATCGATTAAAATGTGATGTTGCCCTGATTAAGCCAGAATCAAGATTTTTTACGTGTGTAGCAAGCGTATAGCACGATAGTGGCCATTATTCAAAAATGGCCAAAACGGCTGATTAAGGGCATTTTGGGGTTGCGTTTGCCAAACACCTTATTCTACATTTGGGTAACACTTCCCGCCCAATGCCTGTGTTTCGCACTGTACTCGCCCTCTTTTCTGCAACTTGTTTCCGCACGTCGAAGCATGGCGTTGCAAGCCCCTCGAGGTGGCGCAACGCCATGCTCGCCCTGCCGCTGTTGGTATCTTGTCAGCGGGGCGCTGTTCCTACTACCGCAGCAAACACTACCCCCGTAACGGTAGCACCTGCCAAAACACCCTCCTCTCCTTTTAGCCCGCGCGTGCAGCAGCTCCTGGCGCAGATGACGCTGGAGGAGAAAATCGGGCAGATGACTCAGCTGAATATTTCGGTTATCAATACGACTGGAGTGCAAAAAGATGTCGTCCTGGATTCAGCGAAGGCGGCCGCGTTGGTACGGGAATTTCATATTGGCTCTTTCCTAAATGGGGAAGCCGTGCCCGCGGCCCAGTGGGTGCGCTATTCAGCGGCACTGCAGCGCATTGCCCTGCGAGAATCGCGGCTGCGCGTCCCCATCATTTACGGCATCGACCACATGCACGGGGCCAGCTACGTGGCGGGCACGGCCATTTTCCCGCACAACATCAACCTCGGTGCCAGCTTCAACCCCGAACTTGCTCGCCAAACGGCCCGCGCTACGGTGCTTGAGTCGGCCGACCTGGGCCACCACTGGGTATTTGCACCGGTGCTGGACTTAGGCGTAAACGCCTACTGGCCGCGGTTTTATGAAACGTACGGCGAGGACCCGCTGGTAGCGTCCCGGATGGGAGCCGCCTTTGTAAAAGAACTGCAGAACAACACGGAGATTGCCCCTTATAAGGTAGCCGGTTCCGGCAAGCACTTTATCGGGTACTCCGACCCGCGCAACGGCTGGGACCGCACCAACGCCCTTATTCCAGACCAGCGGCTGCAAGAGTTATTTCGTCCTCCGTTTCAGGCCGCAATCGATGCCGGACTGAAATCCATCATGATTAACTCGGGCGAAATCAACGGCGAGCCGGTGCACGCGTCCAAAGCGGTTCTGACGGATTTGCTGCGCGGCCAAATGGGATTCAAAGGCGTGGCCGTGACCGATTGGGAAGATATTATTCGCCTCGTGCGCATCCAGAAAGTAGCGGCCAACGAGAAGGAAGCCACCTGGATGGCCATTGACGCCGGCGTGGACATGGCCATGACGCCTTACACCACCACGTTCTGCCGCCTTGTGAAAGAGTTGGTGCAGGAAGGCCGCCTCACGCAGGCCCGCATCGACCTCTCGGCCGGCCGCGTGCTGCAGATGAAGGACGAAATCGGATTATTTGAAAACCCCATGCCCCGCGCCGACCGGCTATCCCGCGTGGGCGACCCGGCCTTGCGCGCCCAGGCCGTAGCCGCCGCTCGCGAGTCGGTGGTGCTACTCAAAAACGACAACAATACCTTGCCCCTGGCACCCACTCGGGTGAAACGGCTGCTGGTGGTGGGCCCCTCAGCTGACTCCCGGGCCAACCTCTCCGGCGGCTGGACCCTGGCCTGGCAGGGCCGCCCGGAAGAGGCTTACCCCAAGGATGTGCCCACGCTGGTAGAAGCGCTGCGCCAAGAATATCCCAATGCCCGGGTCGAAACCATGCCCTACCGCAATGCAGCGGGCAAACTGACGCTGGCCAGCATCTCAGCCGCCGCCAAACAGGCCGATGCCATCGTGCTGGCCCTTGGCGAACGGCCCTACACCGAAGGCCTGGGCAACACCTCCGACCTGACCTTGCCCGACGACCAGCAGCAACTCACCTTAGCGGCGCAGGCCAGCGGCAAGCCCACTATCCTGCTCATGATTGGTGGCCGGCCGGGGATAATCCGCAACGTGACGGCGGGGACGAAGACCATTATCTGGGCGGGGCTGCCGGGCTACGGCGGCGGCACGGCGCTGGCCGAAATCATTAGCGGCAAAACCAACCCGAGCGGCAAGCTGCCTTTTACCTATCCGCAGTTTGCTGGCCACATTTCCAACTACCACCACGACAACAACGAGAACAGTCTCGATTTGAGTGATTTTGGTGCTGGCTTTGAGCAGCGCGGCGCTAAGTACAAAAGTTCCATGCTTACGGAGTTTGGCGAGGGCCTGAGCTACACGACCTACTCCTATGCAAGCCTGACGCTGAGCGACTCCCTGCTGCGGAGCAAAAGTGCCAAGCTGCGCGCCACGGTGCGCGTGACTAATACGGGCGCCCGGGCTGGCCAAGAAGCCGTGCTGTGGTTCCTGACCGACGAGGTTGGGCGCATTACCCGGCCCGTGCGGATGCTCAAGCATTTTGAAAAACAAGCGTTTGCCGCAGGGCAAAGCCGTGACATGTCGTTCGAAATCGACCCGCTGCGCGACCTGAGCTACCCCGACGGCCAGGGCCGCCCCCAGCTGGAAGACGGCTGGTACACCCTCCGGGTGGGGTCGCAAACGGCGCGCTTCCGCTACACGGCTGGCCCCGTAGCCAGCACCACGCCGGCGCCGACGGGCGCTACCGGGGCGGTACGGCCCGCCAGCCGCCCTGCGGAAGCCGTCGCCCCCCACTAGCATCAGCATCCCCTCGCTCAACTCAACCTTTTTTCACCGTTCGCTTACCCTTTCACAACTCCCACCATGAAGCGAAATTTTTACATGATTGCGCTGGTACGCCGCACCGCGGTGCTGCTGGCTTGCGGGCTTCCCGCCCTGGCGGCAGCCGCCCCACCGGCTCCGAACCTGCTGTATGCCAGCCTCACGGCCGATGTGCCCGTTTCGGGCCGCGTAGTGGGGCCGGATGGTGTGGGCTTGCCCGGTGTGACCGTGCTGGTGCGCGGCACCACGGTTGGCACCAGCACCGATGCCAACGGCGCGTTCAGCCTGAATGCGCCTGAAGGCAGCACCCTGGTATTCAGCTTTGTGGGCTTCACCACCCAAACGCTGGCCGTATCAAGCGCAAGCGCGGGCGCTGTCACCATCAGCTTGGTTGAAGACACGCAGAAGCTGACGGAAGTGGTGGTGGTGGGCTACGGCACCCAGCAGCGCGGCAGCGTAACGGGGGCGGTATCGTCGGTGTCGGCGCGGGAAATTGCTTCCCAGCCCGTGGCCGACGCCACCCAGGCCCTGCAAGGCCGGGCAGCGGGCGTCACGGTCACCTCAAACGGCGGCGCGCCGGGCGGAGCAGCCGGCACCTCTATCCGGGTGCGGGGCATTACCTCGGCGGGCAATAATAACCCGCTGTACGTAGTGGACGGATTTCCATTGCCCGAGGGCGGGGAAAACCAACTAAACGCCATCAGCCCCAACGACATTGAAAGCATTGACATTCTGAAGGATGCTTCGGCTACGGCCATCTACGGCGTGCGTGCGGCCAACGGCGTGGTGCTCATCACCACCAAGCGCGGCAAAGCGGGCGTTTCCACTGTAAACTTGGATGCCTACCGCGGCGTGCAGCAGGTGTGGCGCAAGCTCGACTTGCTCACGGCCGAGGAATACGCGGTTATCAACAACGAGAACCGCATTGCGGCAGGGCAACCCATTGTAGTGCCCCGCCTGCGCAACCCTCAAGCACTGGGCGAAGGCACCAACTGGCAGGACGAAGTATTCCGTCAGGCGGCCATTCAGAACTACTCGCTTTCGGCCACTGGAGGCAGCGACAAGGCCCGTTTTGCGGTGTCGGGCAGCTATTTCCAGCAGGACGGCACCATCATCGGGTCGCAGTTTGAGCGGTTTACGCTCCGGGCCAACGGCGACGTGCAGGTAAACAAGTACCTGAAGTTCGGCAACAGCATCTCGCTTACCCACCTCGAAGACCGCCAGATTACGACCAACAACGGCGAATACGGCACGGTGCAGCAGGCCATTCGCATTCCGTCCATCATTCCCCTGTTCCGGCCCGATGGCTACTACTACGAGCCGCGCGGCCAGCAGGACAACTTCATTGAGGAGAACCCGCTGGCATCGGCCACCATTGCCAACCAGAAGTTCACCCGCAACCGGGCGCTGTCTACCTTCTTTGCCGAAGTAGAGCCGCTGAAAGGCCTGCGCTTCCGCACCAACGTGGGCTTTGACTTCATTTTCGACAACTTCAACGCGTTCCGCCCCGGGGTGCCGGAGCTGAAAATCGGCACTGATACTTACAACACACGCTACACCCAGGCCACGGCCGGGGCCACGGCGACGTCGTCGTACGCGCCGAGCTACCTGATTGAAAACACCCTCAACTACGACCACCTGTTTGGCGAAAAGCATCAGGTAACCGCGCTGCTGGGCCAATCGGCGCAGGAGTTTAATTTCAGCAACGTGGAGGCCTACCGCACCGGTTACCTGCGCAACGACTTGCAGGTTATCAATTCGGGGCCCATCAATACCCAGCTGGCCAACGCCAGCACCATCAACCCGCGTTCGCGCATCGCCAGCTACTTCGCGCGCTTCAACTACGAGTTTGCGGGCAAGTACCTCTTCTCGGCCATTGCGCGCTACGACGGTGTGAGCAACTTCCAGCCCGGCAAGAAGTTTGGCTTCTTCCCCGGCGTTTCAGCTGGCTGGCGCGTTTCCGAAGAAGCGTTTTTGAAGGATAACAGCGTGTTGAGCAACCTGAAAGTGCGGGTGGGCTACGGCCGCGTGGGCAACCCCAACAACGCCGGCCGCTTTGCTTATCTGTTTGCCGTGAACTCGGGTATTCAGTATCCGTTCGGTCCCGCGGGCACCATCGTGACGGGCGCGGCGCCCACGCGCCTGCCCAACCCCGAGCTGCGGTGGGAAAACAACAACCAAGCGAACATCGGCATTGATTTCGGCTTCCTTGACAACCGTTTCGAAGGCAGCATCGACCTCTACGACCGCACGTCGCCAAACCTGATTGCGCCGGTGCCGGTGTCGCTGGTATCGGGCACGTTCGAAAGCGTGAACCGCAACGCCGCCTCGGCCTACAACCGCGGCGTGGACTTCTCGCTGACCTCGCGCAACATCCAGGGCAGCGGCACGGGCCTGACCTGGAGCACCACCTTGAACTTGTCGGCCTACAAAACCCGCCTCGAGAAGCTGGGCGTGGGTGACCCCTACAACGGCCTGGGTGGCTTGAGCGGCACGATTGTTCGCTACGACGAAGGCTACGCCTTTGGTTCGTTCTACGGCTTCGTGGCCGACGGCCTGTTCCAGACGCCGGAAGACGTGAAAAACCACGCCGTGCAGCAGTCGGGCACCGCGCCCGGCGACATCCGCTTCAAGGATTTGAACGGCGACAAGGTTATCAACGCCGCCGACCGCACGTTTATCGGCAACCCCAACCCCGACTTTACCTACGGCATGAACAACACGCTGAGTTGGGCGGGCTTCGACCTGAACGTGTTCGTGCAGGGCTCGCAGGGCAACGACATCTACCACCAGAACCGCTACATCCTGGAAAGCGCCCTGTATGGCAACAGCAACGGCAGCAGCCGCGTGCTGGGCCGCTGGACCGGTCCCGGCACTAGTAACGACGTGCCCCGCGCCATTGCCGGCGACCCGAACGGCAACTTGCAGGTGAGCAGCTATTATCTCGAAGACGGTTCGTACCTGCGTCTCAAAACCCTCACCCTGGGCTATTCCTTGCCCAAGGGCCTCACCGACCGGGTGGGCGGCAAGCAACTGCGCCTGTACGTGAGCGGCCAAAACCTGGTCACCCTCACCAAATACACCGGTTTTGACCCTGAGGTGGGCTCGCGCGGCGTGGACCTGGGCGTGTACCCCCAGCCCCGCGTGTTCCTGGCCGGCCTGAACCTTGGTTTTTAATCTTTAAAGAACTCATTGAGATGTCAATCCTCACGAAATACGCTGGCGGCACCTTGCTGCTCACGCTGGGCTTGCTCACGAGCTGCGGCGAGAAATTCCTGGCAGAAGCGCCCACCGACCAGGTAACCGACGCCAACTTCTACAAAACCACCAACGACGCCATTCAGGCCACCAATGCCGTCTACAGCGAGCTGGGCAAGGGCGGGCAGTATAACTACGCCCTGTGGGGTATCGGCGACATCGGCTCCGACCTGTCCAACACGGGCGGCGGTGGCGGCGGCGACGGCATTGAGCAGCAGCAGCTGGACCGCTACGGCAGCATTCCGGCCACCAACCCGCTCACCACCCGCCTCTGGGGCGGCTGCTACGTAGGCATTGGCCGGGCCAACATCGTGCTGCAAAAGGTGCCCACCATGCAGATTGACCCTGCCATTCAGCAGCGCAGCATCGGCGAGGCTTCGTTTCTGCGGGCCAAATACTACTTCGACCTGGTGCGCGCCTACGGCGATGTCCCTTTGCTGACCGTGCCCCCTACCACGCTGGCAGAAGTGAACGTGCCGCGCACGCCGGCCGCGCAGGTGTACGCTCAGATTGAGAAGGATTTGCTCGATGCTGTTTCCAAGCTTCCGGCTTCATACAGCGGCGACGATTTGGGCCGGGCCACCAAGTGGGCCGCCGCCGCGCTGCTAGCCAAGGTGTACCTCACCGAAGGCAAAATGGGCGACGCCGCCACGCAGGCCCGCTCGGTCATCACGTCCAGCGGCAAGTCCATGTGGGACAACTACGCCGATAACTTCAAAGTGGCCAACGAGTACGGCAAAGAGGCGCTGTTTGAAGTGGGGTACATTTCGGGCCGCAACCAGTACATTTTCGACGGGCTGGGCTTTGTGGGCAACGAATTCTTCGGCCCCCGCGGCCAGGGCATTGTGCCCCAGGGCGGCTACGGCTTCAACATTCCCGAGCCCGAGTTTGTGGCCGGCTACGAAGCCGGCGACTTGCGCCGCGACGTGACCATCTGGAAGCCCGGCGATGTGTATCCCGACGGCCGCGTGCAGCCCGCTACCCTGCCCGGCTCGCCCAACGGCTACGGCGTGAAGAAGTGGTTTGTGGGCAAAGTGAACACCAACGTCTGGGATTCGGAGCTCAACATTCCGGTGATTCGCATGGCCGAGGTGCACCTGATTTTGGCCGAGGCTGTGGGCAACACGGCCGAAGGCTTCGAAAACATCAACAAAGTGCGGCGGCGCGCTTTTGGCTTGCCCATCAACGCTACCAGCACCCGCGATTTGTCGGCCAGCCTCAGCGCCCAGGCCTTCAAAGAAGCCGTATGGCGCGAGCGCAAGTACGAGCTGGCGTTCGAAAACGACCGGTGGTTTGATATGAAGCGCACCGGCGAATTGCTGAAGTACCGCGGCGTGCAGGCCTTCAACATCGTGTTGCCCATTCCGCAGAACGAGCTCGACGTGAACACCGGCCTCACGCAAAACCCGGGCTACTAAGTTCCGTCTTCCTTCAATTCCTCTCCGATTATTCTCATGAAAAATATAGTTCGTATAGCCGCGCTGGCCCTTTTATCGGTCCCGCTGCTGCTGGGTTCCTGTTCCAAAGACGACGACGACAACCAGCTGGAAGGGGCCGTGCCGCAGTCCAGCTTCACGTTCCAGGTCAACACCACCGAGTTTCCGACGGTGGTTACCTTCACCAGCACCAGCCAGGACGGCTTTTTGTACCAGTGGAATTTCCTGGGCGATAACGCGGTGGCATCCGGCCCCACGGTGAAGCGCACCTACACCCGCCCCGGCACCTACGAAGTGGAGCTAATCACGGCGGGCAAAGGCGGCACAAGCATTTCGAGCAAGCAAACCATCACCATCCCCGACGCCTGCACCAACGCTTCGTTCAACAAGCTGGTGGGCTGCGCCAGCTCGGGCACCCGGGTGTGGTCTTTCATCAATACACCCGGCGCCATTGTGAAAGAAACGGCGGCCGGCGTGCAGCTCTCGTCCTCGGGGGCGCTGCTGGCGTGCCAGCTCGATGACCAGTTTGCCTTCAGCAACAACTTCACGGTGAACTACGAAAGCGGCGGCGAAACCGTCCAAAACGGCACCTGCGGCACCTCGCTCAGCCGGGGCGGCAGCTTCGTATTCCGGCCCAGCAGCACTGGCAACCCCCAAATTGTGCTGCAAGGCAAAGGCGGGTTCATCGGCGCGCCCGACTCGGTGGCGAACAAAACCTACGACATTCTGGACGTGAGCGACACCCGCCTGCGCCTGCGCGGCACCAACCCCGACGGCACCCGCACCATTATCACGCTGGCGCCTTACGACGCCACGGCCCCCATCCGGCTGCTGCTCACCGGCGGCTCGTCGAAAACCTGGATGCTCGACAACGCGGCCGATGCCCCGATTGTGGTGGGCACGGAAGCCGCTCCCACGTCCTATTTCGCCGGAGTGAAGCCAGGCGAGCTGCCCGGTTGCCAATCCGACGACGAATACACTTTCTCCGACGCCAACTTGTTCAGTTATGACGCCAAAGCCGAAACCTTCTCGGCCAACGGCTACAGCTGCCAAGCGGCGCAAACGGGCACTTCGCCGTTCGTACTGGGTCCCGCATCGGGGGCCGGCCTGGCGCAGTTCACGCTCACGCGGTCCGGCGCCTTCATCGCCGCCACCGACGCTTCGCCCACGGAGCGCGTGTACCGCATCCTGAGCATCGACGACAAGAAGATGACCCTGCGGGCCGGCAGCGGCCAGAACAACGGAACGGTATTCACAATAAAGCTTGTTGCTAAATAACTCTAAATCTCATTCTTACTTACCAAAATTGCTTAGTTTATGAGGAATCAATCAATTAGTGTGTTGCGCAATTATCGGCTCGGAGCTGGCTTGCTGCTTGGGTTGGGCCTCGTGGCCTGCACCGACAAGGCGAGCACGCCCCCGGTCACGCCCCCGCCCGTGGTACCGGTAGTGCCGGTGACCAACGAGGAAGCCCGCAACTACGCCGAGTACAGCGACTTGGTGTGGAGCGACGAATTCGACGGCAGCTCCCTCGACCAAACCAAGTGGGGCTACGACCTGGGCGGCGGCGGCTGGGGCAACAACGAGCTACAGAGCTACACCAATTCGAGCGATAATTCCTTCGTAAACGGCGGCAACCTAACCATTCAGGCCCGCCGCCAGCAGGCGGGCAGCAATGCCTACACCTCGGCCCGCCTGCTCACCAAAAACAAGAAGACCTTCGTGTACGGCCGCATCGACACCCGGGCCAAGATTCCGAAAGGCAAGGGCGTGTGGCCCGCCATCTGGATGCTGGGCGCCGACATTGACCAGAACAACTGGCCGAAGTGCGGCGAAATCGACATCATGGAGCTGCGCGGCAGCCGGCCCAAGGAGCTGCTGGCCACCATGCACTTTCCGGATGCGCAGGGCGCCCGCCGCCTGAAGGGCACCACCAACAATGTAGCGGTGGACTTGTCCGAAGATTTCCACATCTACTCGGTGGTGCGCAGCAAGGACCAAATCCGGATGTACCTCGACGGTGAGCTGTATTTCACCTTCGGCACCGCCGATACCGTGGGTGGCGGCTACCCGTTCAACAACCCGTTCTTCATGATTTTGAACGTGGCCGTGGGAGGCGATTTCGATGGCAACCCCGACGCCTCCACCGTATTCCCCCAGCAGATGCAGGTGGATTACGTGCGGTACTACCAGTACAAGTAACAACCAGTGCGCATGACGGCCAGAATAGGTGGGAAAGTCAATTCGGCCGAAGGGCGCAATCGTGGCACTGCCACGCTGGCCCGGGTGGCGGTCGTAGTTAGCAGCTTGCTGCTGACTGCGGCTGCGCCCGTTGGCCCGGCGGGCAGCGGCACCACCGCGCCCCCCAAGCCGCGCTACACCTTCACCAAGCTGGTGTGGAGCGACGAGTTCAACTACACCGGCCTGCCCGATTCGACCAAGTGGGGCTACGACGTGGGCGGCGGCGGCTGGGGCAACCAGGAGCTGCAGTACTACACCAAAGCCCGCCGCGAAAACGCCCGCGTAGAGGGCGGCAACCTGGTGGTGGAAGCCCGCAAGGAAGCGTTGGTGCCCGAAAATGCCTACACCTCGGCCCGGCTGCTGTCGCGGGGCAAAGGCGGCAGCCAAACCTACGGCCGCTTCGAGGTGCGGGCCCGCATTCCCGCCGGCCGCGGCACTTGGCCGGCCATCTGGATGCTGCCCGACCAAAACCTGTACGGCAACAAAAGCTGGCCCGACAACGGCGAAATCGACATCATGGAACACGTGGGCTACGACCCCAACGTGATTCACGCTTCGACCCACTGCAAGAGCTATTACTTCCGCACCAATAACCAGAAAACCGGCGTCACCATCGTCGCGGATGCCACCACGGCCTTTCACGTCTATGCCATTGAGTGGACGCCCGAAACCATCACCGCCGAAGTGGATGGGCAGCTGTATTTCGCGGCCCGCAACGAGGGCACCGGCTGGCAGGCATGGCCCTGGGACAAGCCCTTTCACGTGCTCTTAAATGTGGCCGTGGGCGGCGAGTGGGGCGGCCAGAAGGGCATTGATGAAGCCGCTTTTCCCCAGCAAATGCTGGTGGACTTCGTGCGCATCTACCAGATGAAAAAGAACTAGAAACCGCTGTCCAATAAATCAGCCCGTCATGCTTCGACAATCTCAGCATGACGGAGTGTATCTAATTCGTTTTCAACATAGCACCTCTGATACCGATGAAGTGCTTCCAAGTTCACATCCTCACCTTTAATCCGTTCCCGCATGAAAATTTTTACTCCGATTTTGTGCTTGGCTGCTTTAGTAGCGACTGGCACTCAGGCTGCGGCCCAAACGCTGTACGACAATTTTGAGAATACCCGGCTGGTTTCCTACCCCATAGCCTTGGGTGTGTTCACCCATCCCACGGCCAACCCCGCTTCCAGCACCGTGAACAGCAGCCCCTCCTGCGCGCTGTACACCCGCGACGCTGGTCAGCAATATGCCGTCATTGTGGTAAAACCCAATAACACGGCCATGGCCGACGTATCGGCTTATGTTGCGGGCACCAAGCGCATCAGCATGAAGTTCCGGAGCCCCGCCGTAGGCACCGTGGTAGAAGCCGTGCTCCAAAACAGCCGCCTGAACACCGCCAACTACCCGACCGGCAAATTTGGCGGCGACTTCCGGGCCACCACCACCGTGGCTAACGCTTGGGAAACCCTGACCTTCACCTACATTCCGGGTGCGTCGGGCGGCTTCGACCCCGCCGTGCTGCCCACCGATGTGGACCAGATGGTGCTGCTGGTAGCGCCCAACACCAAAACCGGCGAAACCTACTATATCGATGACCTCATGGGGCCGGAATTGCTTGCCCCTGTAATTACCGCGGGTGCCGTTAGCCAGCTCTACGACAACTACGAAGGCACCCGAGTCATTAAATACATTGCCTACAAATCGTCGGGTGGGCTGAATGCCGACACGCTGAACCCCGCCCCCACCAGCACCGCCAACCCCAGCACCAAGGTGGCCCGCTACACCCGCTCCGCCAACCAGTACGACGTCTTGGTGGTGCACCCCCAGGGCGCGGCCCTGGCCGATGTAACCCCCTTCAAAAACAACACAGTGCGCATGACCCTGAAGGTCTACAGCACGGCCCCCGGCATTCCGTTCCAGATAACGCTGCAGGACTCTACCGTCGCGGCCGCCAACAACTACCCAGCTGGTCGCAACTCTGAGTACACGGCCACCACCACGGCCACCAATGCCTGGGAAACGCTGACTTTCAATTACGTAAACACCCCCAGCGCCACGTCCAATACTTCCGTCAACGAAATTGTGCTGCTGATTGCCCCCAATACGTTCGCACGCCGCCGCCTGTACCTCGACGACTGGACGGGTCCGAGCCTAGTGGGCTTCGTAACGGCTGCCCGCACCGTAAAAACGGCAACGGCCGCTTTTGCGCCCGCTTACCCCAACCCCACCTCCGGCCTCACGAATCTGCCGTTCAGCCTGCAAAAGCCCGCCGTGGTGAGCCTGGCCGTGTACGACAACCTCGGCCGCCGCGTGGCTACAGTAGTGGAACGCCAAACCCGGCCCGCCGGCCAGTTCACGGCCGAGCTTAATGCCGCCCAGCTGGCGCCCGGCCTCTACACCTGCCGCCTCACGGTGGACGGAGTGGCCCTGACCCGGCCGCTGAGCGTGGAATAAGTTGTTTTGGATGACCTGAAAATCAGTAAAGCCCCGGGCGCAGTCCTGCTGTCGTCCGGGGTTTTGTCTTTCTGACGGGTCATTGTTTTCGTGCCGAAGGAATGGTGAGACTCCATTCGGCACTGCCGACGCCGGTGCCTACCCGCTACGAGCGCCATGCGGAAGGAACGGGCCACCTGGGGCCATACGCGGTGGGATGCGTGGCCAGTACCCAACCAAGTGCGCCCCGTTCCTTCTCTGGCATTGTTCGTCTCCGTCTTTTCTCGTTTGCCCTCCGTCTCTTTCATGAAAAAACACCTTTGCCTTCATTTATTCCTCGGCTTGGGAGCCTTGCTGGCCTCCACCGGTTGCAACACGCAGGCGCAGAAACAGTCAGCTCAGGCGTCGCAGCTGGGCCTAGAACCCCGCATCGATTCGCTGCTGGCGGCGATGAGTACCGAAGAAAAGCTGGCCCAGCTCACCAACAACAGCTTCATGACCACGCCCGACAACGCGCGGCTCCGCATTCCCGGCTTTGTGATGGACGACGGCCCGCACGGCGTGCGCTTCCAAAAAGCCATAGCCTGGCCCACCGGCATGGGCATGGTCGCTACTTGGAACCGCAGCCTCGCCCAGCAAGTGGGCCAGGCCATGGGCGAGGAATTCTGGGCGTTTGGCAAGCACCAGCAACTGGGGCCGTGCATCGATTTGGCCCAGGACCCGCGCGGCGGCCGCAGCGCCGAAAGCGGCGGCGAAGACCCATTTCTGATTGGCCAGGTACAGTCGCACATGGCCAAAGGCATTCAAACCACGCCGGTGATGGCCACCGTGAAGCACTTCATGATTGAAGGCAAGCAGGCCACGCGCCACACCCGAAACGAGCTGTTTACGGACCGCGGCGTGATGGAGCACTACGGCTACCACTTCCGCACCGTGGTGCAGGAAGGCGCCGTGCTCAGCGTGATGTCGGCCTACAACCTGCTCAACGGCGAACACGCGGCCGAAAGCCCGTACTTGCTCAACACCGTACTGCGCGAGCGCTGGGGCTTCCCGTTCTATGTGGTGTCGGATTGGGACGCGGTGCACGACACCAAAAAGGCCATCATGGCCGGCAACGACGTGTGCATGGGCAGCGACGACTACACCAAAGACCTGCCCGGACTGGTAAAAAGCGGCGCCGTGCCCATGTCGGCCATCGACGAAGCGGTGCGCAACGTGTTGCGCACGAAAATCATGGCCGGCCTGCTGGACTTTTACCCCAAGGGCAGCAAGGCCGATGCCAACACGCCGGCCCACACCAAGCTCAACCAGCAGGCCGCCCGCGAATCCATCATCCTGCTCAAAAACACGGATAACCTGCTCCCGCTGAACAAGGCCACCGTGAAGCGCATCGCCCTCATCGGCCCCAATGCTGATAAGGGCAACCTGAACTGCTACGGCAGCAGCGAAACCAGCCCGCCCTACTCCGTCAGCCTGAAACAGGGCCTGGAAACGAAGCTGGGCCTCAACAAAATCTCGTTTGCCAAGGGCTGCGACATGAACAGCGCCGACACTTCCGGTTTCAAGCTGGCCCGGGAGCTGGCCCGCGGAGCCGATGTGGTCATCTTTGCTGCCGGCCTCGACAGCACGCAGGAAGGCGAAGAATACAACTCGGGCCACGACCGCGCCAACAGGTCGGCCACGCTACCCGGCCAGCAGCAGGCCCTCATCAACGCCCTCGCCAAAGCCAACCCCAAGATGATTGTAGTGGTGCAGAGCGGCGGCGTGTGCGCCCTGCACGAAAGCCTGCCGCGCACCAAGGCGCTGCTCTATTCCTTCTACGCGGGCCAGGAGGCCGGCACTGCCCTGGCCGACGTGCTGGTAGGCGACTACAACCCCGCCGGCCGCCTGCCCGTGACCATGCCCACCGGCGATGCCCAACTGCCCGCCTGGGGCGACGACTTGCGCGATGCCAACGGCGTGGGTTACCGCCTCTACGACAAGAAAGGCATGAAGCCCGAGTTTGCCTTCGGGGCGGGCCTGAGCTACACCACGTTCCAGTACACCAACCTGAAGCTGCCGGCCGCTACGGCCGCCGCTGGGGCGCCCGTCACCATTAGCGTGGACGTGACGAACACCGGGGCCGTGGCCGGCGATGAAGTCGTCCAGCTATACGTGCTGGATAAGTCGTCGAAGCTGCCTATGCCTGAGAAACAGCTCAAGGGTTTCGAGCGCATCGGGCTGGCACCGAAGCAGAAGAAAACCGTGACCTTTACGCTTTCGGCCGAGGATTTCTACCAGTGGAACGAGCAGACCAAAGCCTACGAAGTACACCCGGGAGCCTACGCCTTCAAAGTTGGCAGCGCCTCTGATAACCTGCCTTTGGGTGGCGCCTTCACCCTGCAAGCGGCCCCGGCCAAGCCCGATTTGAAGATAACGCAGGTGTTCACGGTGCCGCGTTTCCCCTTGCCTGGTCAGGCGGTTACTTTTTATGCCATGGTGAAAAACATGGGCACCGCACCGGTCAGCGGGGCCAGCAAGCTCGACATTGCCTTCAGCGTAGGCAATGCGCCGGTGGCCAGCCTCGCCGGCATTGGCCAGCCGCTGTTGCCGGGCCAGGCGCGCCTGCTACCCGCAACGGCCAACAACTGGAAGCCCACTGCAGCGGGCACGTTCTCGCTCGGCGCAGTCATTGACAAAAGCAACCTCATCAGCGAATGGCTGGAAGGCAACAACAGTTTCACGCGGCCCATCAAAGTGTATTCCAACCCGCCCGCCCAATAAGAAACCAGTTACCCGCCCCGTAACACTTTTTCCTCGAACAGGCCCTTGGCACATTGTCAAGGGCCTGTTTTGTTGAGAAGGCTTTGCTGTTGAAAACGGTGTGTTGACCCGGGTTGGTTGCTGTTCTGGTTAGCAAACAAGCGCCCTGCGCCATTGCGGGAAGGCATTTGGGGCAAATGCCCAAGGAATCAATTATTCCGAAATAGGGACCCGGCGCCCGTATCTTTGGCTACGACCGTGCCCGGTGGTGCCGGCGTCCTTCCCGCATGATTTCTGCCACCTATCTGCAACGCCTGTTTGGCATCAAAACCAGCGAAGCCCGCACCGTGGGGCTGTTTTTGCTGCACAATTTCCTGCTGGGCATCGGCTCGGTGCTGGTGTACGTCGCGGCCAACGTGCTGCTGCTTGAGCACGACCCCGCGCACAGCCTGCCCCTCGGCTACATTGCCGGCGCCTTGGCCATGATGGCCGTGAGCAAGGTTTACACCTACTTCGAGCACCACTACCTGCTGAAAAAACTCGCCGTGCGGGTGTTGCTGGCCGTGGTGGCCCTTACCGGCGTCATGGGCGTGCTGGTGGCGGTGGGCCATTCCGTGGCGGCGGCGGCGGCCATTATGGTGGGGTATCGCGTCATCTACCTGCTCACCAACCTGGAGTTCTGGGGCGTTTCGGCGGTTGTGTTCGATGTGCGGCAGAGCAAGCGCCTGTTTAGCGTCATCAGTTCGGGCGACATGCCGGCCAAAGCGCTGGGCGCCCTGCTGGCGGCCCTCATCCACGGCGATGCGCAGCTGCCGGTGCTGCTGGGCGTATCGTTTGCGGCCTACCTGGGGGCGTTGTTTGCACTGCGTTCCACCCTCAGCTCGCACGTGGTGGAAGCCGCTGCCCGGCCCGTGCGGCAGTCCCAGCACAATTCGGCGCCCCTGGTGAAGCGCTTGTTTGGCGGCAGCGAATTGGTACTGGCCATGTGCCTGAGTCTGGTGGCCATCGCCGCCGTGATTTCGGGGGTAGAGTACATGTTTTTCATCAACGTGAAGCATCGGTTTCATGCGTCGGAAGACATCACCCGCTCCGTGGGCTGGGTCTTGGGTCTGACTTACTTGGCGGCCATGTTTTTTAAGCTCTTGGTAAGCCGGCAGGCGCTGGACCGGTACGGGGTGCAATGGTCGCTGCAACTACTGCCGGCCGTAGCGCTGGTGTGTTTGGTGGTATTTGGCGGCGTGCAAGTCATGGGTGCTTCCAGCCAAACCACTTTGTTAGCCTATTTCTGCGGTCTCTACCTGCTGCTGGAAGTGTTGCGCCGCACCGTGTTTGACCCCGTGTTTCTGGTGCTCTTTCAACCCCTGGCCCCGCAGCAGCGCCTGGCGGCTCACACCCTGGCCAAAGGCTTTTACGAGCCGCTGGGCATGGGCCTAACTGGCCTGCTCTTCTTGGCATTGGGCGCGGGTGATATGCTGGGTGGCTGGATTCCTTTTGCCTGGATGGGCGGGCTGCTGGTGCTGGCGCTGTGGTTTTTGCGGCGCACCTACCGCGGCTATCTAGCAGAGTTGAAGGACGGGCTGGGCCGCCGCTTTGCTGACACTGCCGAGCTAGCCCTGCCCGAGGCCGCCCGCCAGGTTGTGCTGGCTCACTTGCGCAGCCCCCGCCCCACCGAAGTCCTGAACGCCGTGGCGTGGCTTCGCCAACACGAGCCAACGGCCCTGCCCAGCCACGCGCCCACGCTGCTCCAACACCCCGACGAACGGGTGCGCCTGGCTTTGCTGGCTACTCCCGAAGTACGGCCCCTGCCCCCCGAATCCTTGCACGCCCTGGCCTTGCACGACCCCACCCCGGCCGTGCGCGAAGCCGCCGCCCAGCAGTTTGCGAGTGCCCCCCCCGATTCTCCCGGGCTAGCGAACTTGCTGGCCGGCCCGGACTTGGCCGCCCGCCAAGGTGCCATCCGAGGCAGCCTTGAAGCGCTGCCCGACCATGAGTTGGCCCGCCACAGCCTCCAGCAGCTTCTGCAGGAGGCTTCGCCGGAAGCCAGCTGTGCCGCGTTGGGGCTGTTGATATTTTTTCCCGCTGATACGCAAACCCAACTCCTGGACCGGAGCTTAGCCAATGCGGATGCAACGGTAGCCCATGCCGCCTTGAGCGCCATTGGCACCTTGGGCCACGTCGAGCTTGCGCCTTACTTGGTGCGGGCACTGGGCGACAAAAAGCGGTGGCAGCCCGCCGCCGATAGCCTCGTGGCGCTGGGCCCGCCAGTAGTGGCCTCGCTGCGCGAAGCGCTTCAGCAGTCAACCAGCAACGTGTTGACGCATCGGCTGGCCGCCGTGCTCGAACGCCTCGATGCCCCGGCCAGCCGGACGGCGCTGGTGGAGCTGGCCCAGTCTTCCAATTTGTTTTTCCGGCTGGTGGCGCTGCGCGCCTTGCGCCACTTTTCCCCGACGTCCGCTGAACAGTCCGTTTTTGAGCGGTTGCTGCGCGAGGAATTCCGCTTGGCTTCCCAACTGCTGCATGGCTTGGTGCCGACCCAACCGCTCGCCTTGCAAGCCACCGTCCATTACGAGCTGGGTTTGCTGCACCAACGCGTATTTGGCATTCTGGCCCAGCTTTACGATGCCGACCTGGTGGCCACGGCGCAGCGCAACGTGGCCCACGCCGCCCGCGAGCGCCAGGCCAATGCCCTGGAAATACTAGACAACCTCATTCCCCGGCCCATTTACCAAGGCCTGCAGGCCCTGCTCGACGACACGCCCGTGGCGGAAAAAGCCCGGCTATTCGCCACCCTCACCACTCCGTCCCGTCCGCCGCGGTCCGTTGCCGCTAAAAAGGCAGCCGGAGCCCGCGGGACAGCAGTGGCACTGCCCCAAGCCCCAGCGGCTGCCCTTCCGGAAGCGTTGCCGGTGTTCCTGCTCCGCCGCGGCCACAGCGCCTTCACCGCCTGGACGCTAAGCGTGGCCCTGCGCCACTGGCAACCCACCGAAACCGATGCCGCCGCGCTGCTATTGCCTTACTTGCAAGCCACCATTCCGCTGTTGCGCGAAAGTGCAGCAGTAGCGGCCGCCGCGCTGGTCACGCATACGGGCCAGCCTTTATCCGATTTGCCTTCTCCACTTTCAGCCATGAGCCACGCCCCCACTACCGCCGACGCCCGCATCTCTGCCCTGGAGCGCGTGGTGGTACTCAAAAGCACCGCCTTGTTTGCCCAAACGCCCGAAAACGTACTGAGCAGCATCGTGCCCATTATGCGGGAAGTGACGTTTCAGGAAGGCGAGGAAATCTTTGCCAAAGGCGACATTGGCACTTCGCTTTTCATTGTGCACGACGGGCAGGTGGGAATTTTCAACGGCAGCCAGCAGCTGGCGACGTTCGGGCCCGGCGATTTTTTTGGCGAGTTGGCCTTGCTCGACACCGAGCCGCGCTCGGCCTCGGCGGCGGCGCTGAGCCAGGTGCTGGCGTTCCGCCTCGACCAGGAAGATTTTTACGACGTGATGGAAGAGCGCGGCGAAGTGCTGCGCAACATCATGCGCATGCTGTGCCAGCGCATTCGACAGCAAAACGAGAAGATGCGCGAGCTAGCCGGCTAGGATTGCGCGGCTACTCTACCACTTCGTAAATTTTCACGGGCAAGGACTTGTTCTTCAGCTTCACTTCGCTCACGAACTGGCACTGAAACGATTCCTTTACTTTAAGGTACACGGCCTCGCTGATGATAATCTGGCCGGGCTTGCCCGCCGCCTGCAGCCGCTGCGACACGTTCACCACGTCTCCAATCACGGTGTAATCCAAGCGCTTGAGCGAAGCTGAGCCAATGTTGCCGGACACCACCTCGCCGGTGTTCAAGCCGATGCTGACCTGGGGGCGATACTCGAAGCCGGGCGGTAGCGGGGCGTCGCTTTTCTGCAGCGCCGAGCGGGCCGAGAGCGCCGCGTCGATGGCCCGGTCGAGGTGGTGTTCGCCGCGGAAAACGGCCATCACGGCGTCGCCCATGAACTTATCGACGTAGCCGCCCTGCGCGATGATTTCCTTCACCATCACGTCGAAGTAGGTATTGAGCAGGCTCACCACGTCGGTGGGCGCCAGCTTTTCGGCCAAGGAAGTGAAGCCGCAGATGTCGAGGAAAACGACGGTGGCTTCCACAGTTTCGCTGGCCAGCAGCCGGTTTTCGAAGTCGGGCCGGGTCATGAAATTGAGCACCGTCTCGTCGACGTACATCTTCAGGATGTTGTTCTCCTGAATGGCGCGCAGGGTGTCGCGCAGTTGGCGCACCTGCTCGGCGGTTTTCTCGATGGTAAGCTCCAGGTCCTGAAAATCCACGGGCTTCACCACAAAGTCAAACGCGCCCCGGTTCATGGCGGTGCGCAGGTTGCCCAGGTCGCCGTAGGCCGATACGATGACCGTTTTCATGGCCGGGTGCTCGGCGTGGGTGTGCGTGAGCAGGGTTAGCCCGTCCATCACCGGCATGTTGATGTCGCTGAGAATAACGTCGGTATCGGGGTTTTCGTCAATGCGAGCCAAGGCTTCCTGCCCGTTGTTGGCGAAGACAAACTCGTAGACGCTTTCGCGGATTTTGCGCCGAAACTTCTGCTTGATGAGTAATTCGAGGTCGGCTTCGTCGTCGACCACCAGTATTTTGGTCTTCATAGCAATAGCGGAGTTAAGAGCTTGGCCGGGCGTGGTATCGAACGGTTCGTGGTGGGCACTGCCGCAGCAGAACCGTTCTACTTGTCGTTATTTCAAACAGCAGCTCTAGGGAATCAACTGTAGCAATTTATCCTTCAGCACCGCAAAATCCACGGGTTTGGTCAGAAAATCGTTCGCTCCCAGTTCCATGGCTTTGCTGTAGCTTTCGTCGTCGCCGTAGGCCGTAATCATCATCATGGTGGTGGGCGGCATCTCAAACTCCTCCTTCACGTGGCTGAGCAACTCCAGCCCGCTCATGCCGGGCATGTTGATGTCAGAGAGGATAATCAGGACCTCCGAGTGGTGGGCCCGCAGGTAGGTCATGGCTTCTTCGCCCGAAAAAGCGAAGCTGAAACTCATTTCTCCGCTGCGGATTTCACGCCGAAAACGCTGCTGAAACAAGTCGCGGACATCGGTTTCGTCATCAACAACCAGGATTTTCATAACTAGATTTTTCAGGGATGAACTGGCACCAAAGTTAGGGCTTGCCGCCGGTTAGGCCGGCAACGCCACGATAAATTCGGTGCCGGCATTTACCTCGCTTTCCACCAGCAAGCTCCCGCCGTGGCCGGTGGTCACTATGTCGTGGCTGAGCGACAGGCCCAAACCCGTGCCCTCGCCCACGGCTTTGGTGGTGAAAAAAGGCTGAAAAATCTTGGCCTTCACCTTCTCCGACATGCCCGTGCCGTTGTCGCGAATGTGAATTTCGACGCCGCCTGCTACGGCCCGCGTGGACACCGTCACTTCGGGTTGGTAGGCCGGTTGGCCGTCTTGGCGCTGGCGCTGCTGCACGGCATGAAACGCGTTGGTAAACAAGTTAATCAGCACACGCCCCAAGTCCTGCGGTGCCACCGAAACCAGGGGCAGGTCGGGGGCAAACGCGGTGGTGAGTTGTGCATTAAACTCTTTTTCCTTGGTGCGCACCCCCTGGTAGGCCAGGCGCAGGCTTTCCTCCACCAGCGCGTTCAGATTGGTGGCCTCGCGGTGGCTGGTGCCCGTGCGCGAATGCTCCAGCATGCCCTTGATAATGGACGTGGCGCGCTGGCCGTGCTGGCTGATTTTCTGCAGGTTCTGCTTTAGGCCAGCCAAGATTTCCTGTTCCAAGCCCGAGTTGCGGGTAGGGTCGCGGTGTTCGCCGGTAATCTCATCCACGAGGTCGGTGCTGACTTCGGCGAAGTTCTTCACGAAGTTGAGCGGGTTTTGCAGCTCGTGGGCAATGCCGGCCGTGAGCTCGCCCAGAAAGGCCATTTTCTCGCGCTGCACCAGCTGCTCCTGCGCCGTTTTAAGCTCGCCCAGGGATTCTTCCAGGGCTTCCCGGGCGCGCTGCTGCTGGCGGGCGTGCCGGCCCAGCAGCAAGGCCAGCGTGAGCAGGCCAACCAAGCCCGCCACAAAGGCATAGGTCCGGTAGCGGGTTTTGAGCGCGGCCTGGCTGGCGGCGGCCTCCTGCGCGCGCTGCTGCTCGCGGTAGTTCAGGCTTTGCAGGCGCATCACCTTTTCTTGGCCAAAGAGCGTGTCCTTCATCACCAGCATCATGCTTTGGTATTTGAGGGCACTATCGGGCCAGCCGCGCACTTTAAAGTCCTTGGTGAGCAAGGTGCTGGCATTGAGCACGCCCCGCAGAAAGCCGTTGGTTTGGCCAGCTTGGCAGCCCAGGCGGGCGTAGTAAATGCTGGAATCAAGCCGGCCCATTTGCTGGTAGAGCGTAGCCATTCCCACGTAGGCGAAATTGAGGCTGCGCAAATGGCGCACTTTCTTCGATTCGGCAATGCTTTCGCGGTAAAAGGCGGCCGCTTGGTCTAGCTTGCCTTCCTTGCGGGCCACGTTGCCCAGCCCATACAAAATGTAGTTGGTGGGCGTGCGCAGCCGGCGCGCCAGCGCGAAGGCGCGCTCCTGGAAAAGCTTGGCCGAATCAAGCTGGTCGAACAAGTCGTAGGCCAAGCCAATGTTGCTCAACTCCAAAACAATCCGGCGTTCGGCCCGCAGCTCTTCGGCAATTTTCAGGGCCCGGAAGTAGTATGACAAGCCCTGGCGCTTGTCGCGCAAATACACGTAAATAATGCCGATGCTGCGCAGGTTCTGGGCTTCCAGAGCCCGGTCGCGGGTGGCTTTGGCAATGCGTAGCGACTGCTGAAATAGCTCCAGCGAGCGAGCGAGGTTGCTTTCGCGCAGGGCGGCGCCGAGGCGGTTCAGGGCTTCGCCTTCGCCCTGGCGGTAGCCGATGCTGCGGGCCAGGGCCAGGGCTTTGCGGGCGTACACGGCGGCCGAATCGGTGCGCTGCGTCCACAGCTGGTCGCTGAGCTGGCACAGCACAGTCACCCGCAGGGTGTCGGGCTGCGGCTGGGCTAGTAGCTGGCGCAGGCTGTCCACGGTTCGGCTTTGGGCAGGCACCGGCAACGGCGCCGCGCCCGCTGAGTTTAGTCCACTCAGCAGCAACAGCACCAAGAGGCTCAGCCGAAAACACATGAAGAAAAAGGGATTTTATTATAGTAAACTTAAAATACTGCGAGCCCGAAGAAAGCAACCCCTCTGCAAGGCAAATCAGGCACTAGTCGGCCTGATTAATAGGCAAGCTAATCAGAAATTCGGTGTATTTTCCTTCCTCCGAAATTACCGTGAGCGTCCCGCTGTGGCCTTGGGTTACAATGTCGTAGCTCAGCGAAAGGCCGAGGCCAGTGCCTTCGCCGCTGGGCTTGGTGGTAAAAAACGGCTGGAAGATTTTCTGGCGCACAGTTTCGGGAATACCCGGTCCGTTATCGCGCACTTTAATTTCAATCTGGTCGCCGCGCTGGTGCGTGCACACCGTGACGGTGGGCGCGTAACCGGCCTCGCCCCGCAGCTGGCGCTGGCGCACGGCATAAAAGGCGTTGCTGAACAGGTTGAGCAGCACCCGGCCCAGGTCGGGGCCGATGGCCTGCACCAGCGGCAGGTCGGGCGCAAATTCGGTGTTGAGGGTGGCGTTGAAGGTTTTGTCTTTGGCGCGCAGGCCCTGGTAAGCCAGGCGCAGGTACTCGTCGGCCAAGTGGTTGATGTTGGTGGGCTGGCGCTCGCCGCTGCTGGCGCGGCTGTGCTCCAGCATGCCCTTCACGATGCTGGCCGCCCGCTGCCCGTGGTGGTGAATCTTTTGGAGGTTCTGGGCAATGTCTGCCAGCAGGTCGGCCTCCAGCTCGGGGTCGCGGATGGGGCGGGCCTGCTCCTCGCGCAGCTCGGCCAGCATTTCCACGCTCACATCGGCAAAGTTGTTGACGAAGTTGAGC
Organism: Hymenobacter jeongseonensis; assembly: GCF_015694725.1. Classification (GTDB taxonomy): domain Bacteria; phylum Bacteroidota; class Bacteroidia; order Cytophagales; family Hymenobacteraceae; genus Hymenobacter; species Hymenobacter jeongseonensis. The sequence goes on from NZ_JADQDQ010000009.1 coordinate 122,364, forward strand.
GGGTTCTGGATTTCGTGGGCGATGCCGGCCGTGAGTTCGCCCAGGCTGGCCATTTTTTCGGACTGCACCAGTTGGGCCTGGGTCGTGCGCAGCTCGGTGAGGGCCGAGCGCAGCTCCTCGGCCTGAAAGGTGAGGGCCGCGGTGCGCTCCACCACCAGCCGCTCCAGCTCCACATTTTGCGCTTCGATAAGGCGTTTGGCTTTTTCCTCCTCCTCACGCTGCAAACGCTCCTGTTCCAGGGTCTTTTTCTGGTTGCGGGCGATGATAATGAAGGTAATCAGCCAAACAATGGCGAATCCCTGCGTGGTATCCAGCACTTGGTCGAAGCGCTTGGGCAGGCGCCCATCGGCTCCGGTCAGCACAAATTCGAGGAGCTTGTTGATGAGAAAAGGCGCCAGGGCCAGCAGCAGCGTGCGGGCCGGGCGGTAGTCGCGCAAGGCCACCAGCACGGTCGCCACCACAAGCAGCACAAACAGCCAGTACCCATCCACCAGCAACGGGCTATGGAGATTGAACACCCACCCCATTAAGAACAGGACGACGCCGGGCACCCAGATGTATCTCAGCAGGTTGTTCCAGGACAACCGGGCCGGCAAGTCCAAAAAGCGGCGCAAGCCCCTAATAATCAGCAGGGCGAGCGGGGCCAAAAACAGGAGTTGACCGTTACTAGGGGTGGCTTCCATTGCAGCAAAAACGCGGTAGCAGGGTAGTAGAGAAGAAAAATATTAGCTCAAACCCTAATTTTCAGCACCGCCAAGATACACTTGGCAATAGCAATAAAGCTGCCGGTATGCGCTGCCGCCTCCCGCGCTTTTAGCCAAGCGCCACCCGGTAGCGCCAACGCCGCCCGGTGCGTACACGCCCCAATGCCCTTAGCGGGGCAAGGTGATGAGAAACTCGGTGCCGTGGCCCTCGCGGCTCTCCACCGTGAGCGTGCCGCCGTGGCCCTTGGTCACGATGTCGTAGCTCAGCGACAAGCCCAGGCCCGTGCCTTCCCCCGCCGGCTTGGTGGTGAAAAAGGGCTCGAAGATTTTCGCCCGCACCGCGTCGCTCATCCCTGCCCCGTTGTCCCGTACCCGTATTTCAATGGCGTGGTCGGCAATTCGCCGGGTGCTGAGGGTGACGGTGGGCTCGTAGGCGCCAGGCTGGCCGGCCAGCGCCGCTTGCTGCTGGCGCACGGCATACAAGGCGTTGGCGCACAGATTGAGTAATACCCGGCTAAAATCCTGCGGCACTACATTAGCGGCGCCCAGTTCGGGGTCAAATTCCTTCACCAACAGCACGCGAAAGCCGCTGTCGGTGGCGCACAGGGCCTCGTAGGCCAGGGCAAGGGCTTCCCCGGCCAGGGCGTTGAGGTCGGTGGGCACGCGCTGGCCGGTACCGCTCCGGGCGTGGGCCAGCATGTCGTTGATGATAGAAGAAGCGCGCTGGCCGTGCTGGCTGATTTGCAGCAGGTTCTGCTTCAAACCGGCCATAATTTCTTTCTCCAGCTCGGCCGCGCCAGGGCGGCCGGGTGGGCGCCCTTTGTCTTCGGCGCTCAACATGGCCACGCTCACTTCGGCGAAGTTTTTCATGAAATTGAGCGGGTTTTGCAGCTCATGGGCAATGCCAGCCGAGAGTTCGCCCACAAAAGCCCACTTCTCGGCCTGTACCAGCTGGCCTTGGGCGGCATGCAACTCGTCCTGCTGCTGCTTGAGCAAGGCATAGGCGCGGCGCTTTTGGCCGTTGCTGCGCCAGAGTACCGCGCTCAGGGCAGCCACTGCGCCCAAGCTCAGCAAAGCCCCGAGCAGAAACCACTGCTGGGCGCGGTTTTGCTTCCTGATAAGTTGGTCGTTTTTGGTAAGCAAGCCAATTTGGGCTTGCTTTTTGGCGAGGTCGGCCCGGTACTCGAGCACGGCAGCCCGGCGCTGCAGGTCGCTGCTATTGAGGCTGTCTTTGTAGGAGCTAAACAGTTGCTCGTAGCGGTAGGCATCGGCGTAGCGACCAAGCCGGTAAGACGCCTGGGCAATGACTTCGCTGGCGTCGCGGCTGAACGTTTTGGTGCCGTTACGCTGCGAGCCCTGCAGGCTTTTTTTGGCGTAGACGAGGGCACTGTCGGGCTGGCCCGTATTCAGCAAGGCGCGGGCCAGCAGCAGTTGGGCGCGGGGCACTTCGGCCAATACGTGCAGGCGCCGGGCTTCGGCAAGGCCGTGCAGCCCGTGCGTAAACGCTTGGGCGTACTTTCCCTGGCGCTCCGCCATCTCGCCAATGTTGAGTTCTTCGAACAGCTGGCCCGCTTGGTTATTCGTTTGCTGCGCAATAATGGCCTCCTGCTCGTAGCTGCGCTGTGCCTGCGCCCACTGGCCCTGCATGCGGGCTAGGTCGCCCAAGCCCGCGTGCGCGTTGCCAATGCTTTGGGGGTCGCCCGATTCCTTGGCCCACTTCATGCCTTGGTTAAGGTAATCCAAAGCGTGCTCGTACTCACCCAAAAAAGTGCTGGTGACGCCGAGACGGGTGTTAAGAAAAGCCATCCATTTCCGGTCGTGCATGGCTTCGGCCAGCGCCAGCCCCCGCAAATTCGCTTCCAGCGACTTCACGTACCGGCCCTGTTCCGAATACCCCGCCGACAAATTATACAGGCTCCGGGTCTGGCCTTCGCGGTCACCAACGCGGGCAAAATCCTGGCGCGCCTGCTCGGAGTAGGTGTGGGACAGCCCGTACTCGCCGTGGTGGCGGTAGTAGAACCCCAGTCCCAAACGGGCCTCCGCGGCGCCGGCTGTGTACGCCAGCTGCTGCGCTAGCCGCAACGCCTGCCGAAACAAACCCGCCGACTCTTCGACTTCTGTATTGCGCAACGCCAACGCCAGCGCATTGAGGCGGTTTACCCGGGCGGTGTCGGCCCGCGGCTGGGCTTGCAAAGCGGTGCGCAGCTCCTCAGATGAAAGCTTTTGCGCCAGCAGTCCAAACGGAACCAGCAATGTCACCATTAAAAGAAGGTAGATTCTTCTCATGTAGCGCAAAGAAACCTCCAAATGGTCAGCCAGCTCTTAGTGTCGAGCTTATAATAACTGATTGCCAAACATATCTTGCCCCAGAATCAAGCTTTTTGGGTGTTCTACTTCCTACTGCGGCAGGGCGATGAGGAACTCGGTGCCGTGGCCCTCGCGGCTCTCTACCGTGAGCGTGCCGCCGTGGCCCTTGGTCACGATGTCGTAGCTCAGCGACAGGCCCAGGCCCGTGCCCTCCCCCGCCGGCTTGGTCGTGAAGAAGGGCTCGAAGATTTTCGCTCGCACCGCCTCGCTCATCCCCGCCCCGTTGTCCCGTACCCGGATTTCAACTTCTCGCCCAGGCAGCCGGCAGCACGTGCTCACCGCTACCGTGGGCTGGTAAGCAGCGCCGGCCGCGGCGGCTTGCTGTTGGCGTTCGCGCACGGCGTGCAGGGCATTGGTGCAGATGTTGAGCAACACCCGCCCTATGTCCTGCGTCACCACGGACACAAGGCCCAGCTTGGGGTCAAAATCCATCTCTAACTGCGCGCTGAACGACTTGTCGTGGGCACAAAAGCCTTGGTAAGCCAAGGTCAGCGACTCGCCGGCCAAGGCATTGAGGTCGGTTGGTACGCGCTGTCCCACGCCTGCCCGCGAGTGCTCCAGCATGCCCTTGATGATGGCCGAAGCGCGCTGGCCGTGCTGGCTAATCTGCTGCAGGTTTTGCTTGAGCCCGACCAAAATTTCGCCCTCCAGCCCGGAATTGGGGCGGCCATCGGCGCCTTCGCTGTTGATGTCGTCGACGAGGTCGGTGCTGACTTCGGCGAAGTTTTTCATGAAGTTGAGCGGGTTTTGCAGCTCGTGGGCAATGCCGGCGGTGAGCTCGCCTAGAAAGGCCATCTTTTCGGCCTGCACCAGCTGCGACTGCGTTTGGCGAAGCTGGGCCAGCACCCGCCGCTTGGTGCGCAATTGCTGGTAAATCAACGCTCCCAATCCCGAAACCAGCACCACTGCCAGCAGCGCCCCTAGCAGCAGCCAATTGCCCAGCCGCAGGCGCTCCGCTTGCACGGCCTGCGCTTGGTGGAGGTTGTTAATCTGCGTGTTTTGCGCTTGCTCCACCCGCTCGCTCTCGTACTGCGCCACATGAAAGGAATTTTGCGCCGCATTAAAGGCCGCAGTTAGGGCCATGTAAATGCGGGAATAGCGCTGCGCCTCCGTAGGCCGCCCCTGGGCGTCGTAGAAGGCGGCTAGCTGCTGCAAATACTTGGGGCGCAGGCGGTCGAGTTTGGCCGCCGTTGCTTTTTGGTAAGCCAAAAGCCAGTGGGTTTCGGCGCGGGCATCGTCCTGCCGGGCCGTGTAGTACCGGGCCCAGGCCGCGTCAATCTCCAGTTCGCCCGGCTTGTCCGACATCGGCAAGCGCAGCGAATCCTCCAGGTGCTGCGCGCGCTTCAGGAGGCGGCCGGCGGGCTCTACCTGCTTCATTTGCAGCAGCACCGCCGCTTTTTGCACAAGCGCATGCGCCCGAATCATGCTCTGTTCGCGCGGGTCGACCACGCGGGCGGCCAGGGCCGAATCGGACGCGCGCAGGGCGGCCTGGTGTTGCTGCTGCTGCAAGTAGAGCTTCGAGAGCGCCACGTAGGTAAACACCCGGTTCTGGCCCTGCACCTGCCGGAATTCGGGCTGGGCCAGGGCTTTGCTCAGGTACTGAACCGCCTTGTTGGCGTTGTCCCAATCAGCATAAATGGCGCCGGTTACCAGCAGCTCGTTGAGGTACAGGTTTCGGCTGAACTGCTGCGCCATATCGGCCGCGCGCAGGCTGCTGTTGATGGCGCGGTTGTAGTCGCCCATGCGCCGGTAGTAGGCACCTTGCGATAAGTAGCAGGCCGCCACGTTCTCATCGTCGCCGCGCAGCCGGTAGAAGGCCAATTTGCGGTCGTAGTACTGCTTGCGTTCGTCCAGCGCATTTAAGCGGTTGAAGAGCGTGACCAAGTCAATGAGCAGCCAGGGAATGGCGCGCCCGGCCCGGTCAAACTCGGTTACAGCTGCTTGCATGCTGTCCAGGGCCACCATCTCCACGGCGGGCTGGTGCCAGAGCGCGAGGCCCGCCCGCAGGCGGCGGTAAGGCTTTTCGTTCAGCGCATTGGCGCGCTGATTCAAGGCCAAAAGCTGGTCGAGCAACGGCAAGGCCTGGGTGTTGGATGGGCGCAGGTCGAGCAGGTGCACCAGCGTTCGGAGCCGGGCCGTATCTGTGCGTTGCTGGGGCAGGGTCCCCGCCAAGGAGTCATAATCCGCATCCCAGTAGCGATGCTGTGCCTGCAAGGGTGCACACATGCCCCAAACGACCAGGACTGTCAGTATCCATTTCATGGGCAAAGACAGGACTTTGATGCAGGCAAATGGGGCAGCGCATTGCTGGCCATACCCGCCAACAACCGGGGCCTGCTGCAGCCTGGCAAAAGGAGATTATCTTGACAACTCATGGCAGGCAAACGGTAGAAAAGCTGGGGTAAGGAGCATGCCATACTAAATGTTAGTACCAGAAAGAATAGCAGGCGGCACGTTCCATTTGGTAAAGATTGATGAATCGGTGCACCCGATTGCACAGAACGTTCAATTTACTATACCTAAATAGGCGCCTATAACACAACACTACTAACAGTGGTTGTTGAATTTCAAGCAAAAACCAAGTTTTTTAGTAAATATTGCTTCGTTATATATTATTTTCGTTATATATTATTTTCTGAACTAATCATTTTTCACATCCCCGTGCTTTGGCGTTTGCTCCCGGCTGGCATTGCCTAGCCCGAGCGGGGTTCCCAACTGCACTGCTTGGTGCGCGGGACCCGGCGCTTCACTAGCATTTTTTTCGTCAGAAGTTTATAAAATCCGCAATTGAATTGGAGGCCCCGGCAGCGCATTTGCCCTGGCCCCGCAGCCACTGCTCAGCACCAGCCATTGGATGTTTGTATTTTCATTTTTAAGTACTTGCTTTACGTTGGCGCGGGGCTGGATGCTCCGGTTTCCGCGCCCAGCCGCATGCACGCCCAAGCCGCCGAAGCATACATCGTACAGGAGCTACGCCGGGGCCTCTCCCCCACGCTCTACTACCACGGCCTGCACCACACCCTCGACGTGACGGCGGTGGCCATGGAGCTCGCCGCAGCCGAAGGCGTAACCGACGCGGAAGCACTGTGCCTACTGCGCACGGCGGCCCTGTACCACGACGCCGGCTTTTTGCGGACTTACCAAGGACACGAAGCCGAAGGTTGCGAGCTGGTCCGGGTCACGCTGCCGGACTTCGGCTACTCCCCAGACCAAATCGAACAGATTTGTGTCATGATAATGGCTACGCAGTACCCCCAGGAACCGCGCAGCCAGCTGGCCGAAATCCTGTGCGACGCCGACCTCGACTACCTGGGCCGGCCCGATTTTGAGCCAATTTCAACCAGCCTTTTCAAAGAATTGACCGCCCGCGAGCTAATCGCCGACGAATACGAGTGGTATCAGCTGCAAGCCAATTTCCTGACCCACCACCGCTACTGGACGCCCACCACTGTGGCCCGGCGGGCGGCGTCCAAGCAGGCGCGCCTCGACCGTATTCTCGCCCTGCTCGCGGCCTGGCCCAACCCGGACGGGAATTTCCAGAACGTCTAGCGTCTCGCTGGTTCGCGACAACGCGGGCGTGCCTGCACCGGCGGCCCTTAGTAATCGGCTAAGCCATTGCGGAGCGAATACACCGTGACGCAGCCGTGGGCCAGTAGCAGGGCGGCGGCTTGCTGGCTGCGCCGGCCGCTGGCGCAATGCACTACCACCGGAACATCGACGCGAATTTTAGCGAGATTATCTGGCAGTTCCCCCAAGGGAATCAGGCGGCCGCCGATGTGGTACTGGGCGTATTCGTGCGGCTCGCGCACATCCAGCAGCTGCAAGGGCCGGCCGCTGTGCTGCCAAGTCTTCAGTTCCTCGGCGCTGATTTCGGGGGCCTGCGCCGCGCCGTCGGCGCTTGGAGTTTCGCCGCAAAATGCCGCGTAGTCAGCGGCCAGGGCCGTGAATTGCTGGTTGGCGGTCACGGCCCGGAAGCGAATGGGCTGAAACCGCATTCCAAGCGCATCCACCAGCAGCAGGCGCCCGCTCAATACTTCCCCGATACCGAGAATGATTTTAAGCGCCTCGGTTGCCTGCAGCGTGCCCACCAAACCAGGTAGCACGCCCAACACCCCGATTTCGGCGCAGCTAGGAGCCTCACCCGGGGCTGGCGGCGTAGGGTGCAGGCAGCGGTAGGTAGGGCCATTCTGGTAGTTAAACACCGAAACCTGGCCTTCAAACTTGAAAATAGCGCCGAACACCAACGGCTTGCCCAGGATGACGCAGGCGTCGTTGACTAGATAACGGGTGGCGAAATTGTCGGAGCAGTCCACCACCAAATCGTAGTCGGCAAACAGTTCCAGCGCATTCGCCGCCGTGAGGTGCACTTGGTGGGTGCGCAGCTCGATAAACGGGTTTTGGGCGTGGAGTTTTTCGGCAGCCACCACGGCTTTGGGGCGGCCTACATCGGTGGTGGCGTACAGCACCTGGCGTTGCAGGTTGCTGTCGTCCACGGTGTCAAAATCCAGCAAGCCCAGCGTGCCCACGCCCGCGGCGGCGAGGTACTGCAGCACCGGGCAGCCCAGCCCGCCGCAGCCCACCACCAGCACGCGGGCGGCTTTCAGCTTTTGCTGGCCCACCAAGCCGATTTCGGGCAGAAGCAAGTGGCGGCTGTAGCGGTTGGTTTCGGCAGCGGAAAGGGTTTCTTCGGCAGGTTTCATCAACAGAGAAGACAAGGGAGCGGATACCAAACAACTCAGCAACGCTTCTGACTTAATTAAGGTCGCAATTTCAGCACGACTGCTCCCCGTTGGCTGGCCAAGGGATTTCCGCTCAGTTAGGGCACCGATTCGAAGAGCACCTGACTGTGGCAAACTACCTCTTTCATAGCTCTTGTGTGAGACGATGAATACGCTACATTTGCTGGATTCTGAAGCTATAAATACTAATAAGTTCCATAATATTTAAGCCCATTTCACTTAACATAATAATAAAACAGGCTAGTTAAAATAATTTACAGGCCCTGATACTGACCCGATTTTTATTTAAAATTCTACCCGTGCACAACGTGCTGAATAATAAAATCCAATATCTTCGCTTAGCACGAGCATTAAACTGATTTCTCTCTAGCTATTATGCCAAAGCCTCTACTATTATCCTTATTACTAGCACTTCCACTTGTAGGCTACGCCCAAGTCGACACCGTTCGGGCCAGCACGCTGCCCGGCCCCCAGCTGGCAGAGAAGGCGTACAACAGCGGCTTGGCCAGCTTCAATGCCCAAAGCTACTCGGCCGCCTTGCGCAGCTTCGACCAGGCCATTGCGGCCAAGGCTGATTTTGCGGCGGCTTATGCCAACCGCGCCGCTACTCGCTACGAACTCAAAGAATATTCGCAGGCGCTGGCCGACTACGACCAAGCCCTGAAGCTGGAACCGGGCAACTACGCGGGCTACTTTGGCCGGGCCCGGGTGCGCGAAGCCCAGAACCAGCCGGCCGAAGCTGACCAAGACTATTCCGAAGCCGTGAAAGCCAAGCCCGACTACGCCCCGGCGTGGTACAACCGCGGCGTGCTGCGCTTTGAAAAAGGCGATTACCAAGCGGCCCGCGATGACTTTGACGGCGCCATCAAGGCCGACCCCAAAATGGCCTACGCCTACCACGACCGCGGCAGCGCCAACCAGAAGCTGAGCAACTACGCCGCCGCTACCCAAGACTATTCCCAGGCCCTGACCCTGCAGCCCGACCTGCTGGCGGCCCTGCTCAACCGCGCTACCTCCGAGCGCCGCACGGGCCAGCTGCCCCAAGCCCTGCGCGACTACGACGCCTACATCGCAAAGAAAGCCGACAATGCACTGGCGTTCAGCAACCGGGGCAGTGCGCGCTTCGAAAACAAGGACTACGCCGGCGCCATTGCCGATTTCAGCCAAGCCATCAAGCTCGATGCGGCTTATGCCTATGCCTGGAACAACCGGGCCGCCGCCCAGCTCAAGCTGGAGAAATACGCGCCGGCTGCCGCCGACGCCAGCCAAGCCATTAAGCTGAAACCCGATTACGCCGAGGCCTACCTCAACCGCGGCCACGCCCGCGAAATGCTGCGCCAAGCCGACGAAGCCTGCCAAGACTGGCGCAAAGCCGCCGAACTGGGCATTGCGGCCGGCGATAATTACGCCGCGGCCGCCGGCTGCGCAGGTGAAGCCCAGTAAGAAGGCGCATTCGGCACCCAAACCGCACTTTGCTACCGGTGCACTGATTGAACGCGTCAAGGCACGTTCCTACCCCTTTTATTTATGTCAATGCCTATCCTCTTCCGCCTGTTTCTGCTACTGCTATTGGCTCCTACGTTCCAAGCGGCGGCCCAAAGCGTGGCCTTTAGCAAAGACCAGTTTTCTGAGAACAAGGAAGGCTTGCGCGAGGCAATGCGCGAGATGAAAGAAGGCGACACCGAATACAGCGCCGACCCGGCCCGCTACGCCCAGGCCCTGCCCCATTACCTGGCCGCTCAGGAGTTCAACCCCAACAACGCGGGCCTGAACGTGAAAATCGGCGACTGCTACCTGCATTCGACCACCAAAACGGCTGCCCTTCCCTATCTGCAAAAAGCCGCCAAGCTCGACGCCACCGCCGATGCACGCACGCACTTCCTGCTGGCCCGCGCCCTGCACCTGAGTGCCAAGTGGCGCGAAGCCATTGCCGAATACCAGTTGGCCCCGCCCGTGGGCGGCAATACGCGCAACGGCAGCGCCGACGCCCTGACGGCAAATGATTTGCAGCGCTACATTCAGCAGTGCCGCAACGGCCAATTGCTGATGGCTCGCCCCGTGCGCGTGTTCGTCGACAATGCCGGGCCGGAGCTGAACTCGGCCGATTCGGACTATGGGCCCGTGGTATCGGCCGACGAGTCGACTATTGTCATAACCTCCCGGCGGGCCGGCTCGATTGGTGGCAAAAAGGACCCCGAGGGCAACGGCTACTTCGAAGACATTTACCAAGCGACCTGGACGGGCAAAGCCTGGAGCCGCGCCGCCAACCTGGGCGCGCCCGTGAACACCGACGAACACAACGCCACTGTGGGCCTCGCGCCCGACGGCCAGCGCATGCTGGTATACTCCAATGCCAACGGCGGCGACATTCTCGAGGCCAACCTGGGCGGCAGCGCCTGGGGCAAGCCCAAGCAGCTGGGCTCGCGCATCAACACGCGCAGCCACGAAACGTCGGCCAGTTACTCGCCCGACGGTCGATACTTGTACTTCGTGAGCGACCGGGAAGAAGGCAGCCTGGGCCGCTCCGACATTTATAAGGTAGAGCTGGAAAGCCGGACGCCGCCCGTGAACCTGGGCTCTACAATTAATACGGCCTACGGCGAAGAAGGCGTGTTTATGCAACCCGATGGCAAAACCATGTTCTTCTCCTCGGAAGGCCACAACACGATGGGCGGCTACGACATCTTCAAGTCGGTGTTTGAAAACGGCAAGTGGAGCAAGCCCGAAAACCTGGGCTGGCCCATCAATACGCCCGACGACGACGTGTTTTTTGTTACCTCGGCGTCGGGGCGGCACGGCTACTACTCCAGCGACCGGCCCGGCGGGCTGGGCGCCAAGGACATCTACCGCATCACCTTTCTCGGCCCCGAAAAACAGCCCCTGCTGAGCGAAGAAGACCAGTTGCTGGCCTCGCGGCTCGCGCCCATGAAGCAAACCGTGCTGGCCCCGGCCGTGGAAGTAGCCACCGCCCAGGTCACCATTCTGAAAGGCACCGTGACCGATGACGCCACCAAGCAGCCCGTGGAAGCGGCCATTGACCTCATCGACAACACCAGCGGCCAGACCATTGCCACGTTCCGCAGCAACTCCACTTCGGGCCGGTACTTGGTGAGTTTGCCTTCGGGTACCAACTACGGCATTGTGGTGCGGCAGGAAGGCTACTTGTTTCACTCCGAAAACTTCGACCTGCCCGCTGGCGCCGCCTACGCCGAAGTAGTGAAAGACATTCCCCTCAAGCGGCTGGAAATGGGCGTCACCATTGTGTTGAAGAACATTTTCTTCGATACGGGCAAAGCGTCTTTACGCCCCGAAAGCACTGCCGAGTTGGAGCGCCTGCAAAAGCTCCTCACCGAAACCCCGGCCCTGAAGCTGGAGATGGCCGGCCACACCGACGATGTGGGCGAAGCCGCCAAAAACCAGGACCTCAGCCAGCGCCGCGCCCAAGCCGTGGTTGCTTACCTTACCCAGCACGGCATTGCGGCCGCCCGCCTCACCGCCGCGGGCTACGGCGAAACCCGTCCCGTAGCGCCCAATACCAACAAAGCCAACCGCCAGCTCAACCGCCGCACCGAGTTTAAAGTGACCGGCAAATAATCTTTGGGGCGCCGAAAACCGCCGGTACCGTTCATGTTCCCAGCTATCCAGTCACCAGGTCGTTTGGCACGGGCGGGCCTTCGCGTAGCAAGCCCAGGACCAGTTCCCACAGGTGCTCGTAGGGAATGATTTCGACTTCAGCAAACGCCTCGCCGGGCGGGGGGGTGTCGCGTAGCTGCTCCAGAAGGACCGCGCCCCTTTCGGCCGCCTGCGCCGCCTCGAAGTTCTTTTCCACAATCAGCTGCAAAAGGCGCAGAAACAGCCGGCTCCGCAAGGTGGTGGGCTCGTACAAATGCCGCTGCTGGTACTTGCGCAGCCGTTCCAGGCGCATCAGCACTTGCTCCAGGTTGCGTTCGCGCAGGAAGTGCAGCAGCTGGAGCACCAAAATGGCCACGTTGTGCCCGCGCTTATCGCGGCTGTACTCGGGCAGTTGCAACACCCATTGGGCCATTTGCCGCTGCCGGGCCGTGGTGAGGCGTTGCGGAGGCAGCACAAATTCGAGGTAGCTCTTATATAAATCCCAACGCTGCAACGCTGTTTCGAGCTGATTGGGGTAGCCCGGATTTTTGGCTATTATCGCCAGCAAATTCTGGGCCCGTTCGTATTGCTGCGCGTGCAGCGCCAGCAACATGTGGTGCTCTTGGAAGTAGAACCAGTTGTTGGACGAAGGGTGAAAATCGCGCGAATACTGCTCTGCTAGCCGCAAGCCCTGCACCGGCTGCCGGCTGCGCAAATAGGCGTAAATGCTCACGAAGTGATTGAAACGCAAGTCGAAGCGCCGTGCATTGAGCTTGCCTTCGCGCAGCCGCCGGGAAGCCGCTGCCGTCACCCGAATCATCTCAACGTAGTTTCCCTGCAGCTCTTCGTACGCCAGCCGCGCCCGGTAGGCGAGGTTATACGTTACGAAGCTGCGGGCGCGGCGGTGCAAGGCTTCCAGTTGCTCAATGCGGGTGGGCAGTAGCACCAGCACGGCGCGGCGCGCGGCCACCGTGCCGTTTAGGGCCAGCTGCGTATCGGCGTACAGCTGCTCGGCCTCGTCTTCCAGGGCCAGCACTTGCTGCGCCTTCAGCAGCACTTTCACCGTTTTCTTGTAGGGAATGGCCTGCCGCTGTTCCATATGCAGGTTGCGCAACATGCGGGCGCTTTGCACCACGTACTGCGTAAATTCTCCCGCCTCGGCCAGGCGCAGGCAGCGCTGCAGCAAGCGCTCCGACAGTTTGAAGTCCCGTTCGGCGTACAGAATGCTCACCTTATGCAGCTGGTCCAAGCACTCCAGTTCGTAGCGCCGCGATACCAAATGCCTTGGGTCCGAGTGGTCTAGGAAATAAAGCTGGTTCAGCAACTTACTTCGCACCCGGGACTGCAGCTTCTGCAGCGCCCGCACATTTGCCGGCGTTGCTTTTCCGTATAGCGCCTTCACTACTTGCAGCTGGGTAGCGTCGGGCGACTTGGTCAAAATGGTTACAAATTGATTTTCCTTGCTCGACTGCTTGCCCCGCAAGTCCAACACGGGCAAAGAAGCCAAGCTCCGGAATGTCACAATTCGCGCCAAATTCGCAATTTCATTCATGATAAAAGTCTTCTACAAGCCCCTGTTGAGCCTTTTTGCAATCAGACGGCTCTGCAAACCCATGTCGCATTTGCGCCGCTTATTTCCTTTTTTCATTGCTTTGCGCCCTACAATCTTTGTATCGTGATTATTCATCCCCATTTCAAGGGTTTGACGTCACAAATTGAGCCTTTTTTTTTAACGGTCAAACTAAATAACACCGTTAGGAAAACGGAATTGCTCTTCATTTTCTTTTAACATATTAAAATACCATAGTTTATTACCAAAGAACAAGTCTGTTTTAAGGCAACATTGTCCTTTTGTACGGTAGCAGGATGCGTCAACTTTGTGTCACTCAAACATCTGACACACCTCTTAATCGATAAACGCCGTGCTGAATCTCCTCGCCATCGCCCTGCTCCAATTCGCTAGCCTCTCGTCTGGTGTTGCTAAGGAAACTGCCACCGTTCAGGCTAACTCGGTCAGAGCGAGCACCAGCATCGCAGTAAGTGGTGAGGGCGGCACCGGCGGCTGGGTTGGCGACATCGCTGCAGTGGGCGGCACCGGTGGTTGGGTTGGCGATATTGCCGCGGTTGGTGGAACCGGCGGGTGGGTTGGTGATATTGCGGCCGTAGGCGGTACTGGCGGCTGGGTTGGCGATATCGCTGTAGCGGGTGGAACTGGTGGTTGGGTCGGCGATATCGCTTCAGTGGGCGGCACCGGCGGCTGGGTTGGCGACATCATCGCCGCCTAGGTCTTCCCGGCGCTCACGTTTCGTGTCTATCTTGCTTCGCTGCTGCATAAACGGCAGTTTAGACACCTCGCATGAAGCCTCATTCTTCGGCCTTTTTTCTGCTTTGTGCTGCAATAGGTTTTTGTAGTCAAAGCTGTTCTGCGCCCGAGGGCAAGGACCTCGCCATTCGGGTGCGCTGTGCTTATGACCCCGAGTCGTTGAACCCGCTACAGCTGCCTAACCAGCAGGCTTTTGACGCCGCGAATCTGCTGCATGTCAGCTTATTACAAGCCGATTTTTCTAAAAAGGAAATAGCCCCTGCACTGGCCGAAGCCCTTCCTACGGCTGAGCTCGTTGGGGATTCGTTGACCCGCGTTTCTTACCGCATCCGCCCGGCGGCAACCTGGGATACCGGCGGGCCCGTGCTGGCCACGGATGTGGCGTTTACCTTAAAGCTGATGTTTTGCCCGGGCGTGCCCAACGAGACTTCACGCCTCCAATTTGGGTTTATCCAAGGCCTTATTCCCGACCCGCACGACCCGCGCCGCTTCACCTTGGAATGCCGCGGTCAAGGAACGGAATACCAACAAGCCACGGGCGACTTTTTTATTCTGCCAGAAGCCGCACTCGACCCTCAAGGCGAGTTGCGGCGCTTTTCATTGGCCGCGTTGCAGCGCCGCCCCCAGAACGCCCCCGATTCGGGACTGGCCGCCGTGGCCCGGCGCTACCGCGCCCTAGCCCCCGGCAAATTACCAGGCTGCGGCCCCTACCAATTAACCGCCTGGGAAAAAGACCGGTACCTCGCCTTTCGCCGCAAGGCAAACTGGTGGGGCAGCCGGCTCCGGCCCACGCCGTTCGTGCTGCAGGCCCGCTCTCAGAAGTTGGCTTTCGTCATCATTCCAGATGCCGCGACGGCGAGTTTGGCCCTGCAACGCGGCGACTTGGATATTTTCCCGCAAATGCCTGCTCGAGAATTTGCGCGGCTGCGCAAGGCGACGGCCGCGCGGCCTGCGCTCTCCTTTTACTCGGTGCCATCCTACGATGTGGTAACGGCCGGCTTTAATACCCGCCGACCGGCCCTTGCCGATGCCCTGACCCGGCGGGCGCTGAGCCATTGCTTTAATGCGGCGGGCTTGTTGCAGGCCACCCAGATGGGCGAAGGACAGCAAACCGTCGGCATCATCAGCCCGCTGGACCGCCAGAATTACAACGACAGCCTTGCCCCCGTGCCGTTCGACCTCGCCAAAGCCGAGGCGCTTGTTCGCCAAGCGGGCTGGCAGCGCCGGGCCGGCACCGAAACAGGCTGGGTCCGGACCCGGCCGGGCAGCAAACAGCCCGAGGTTTTACAGGTATCCATGCGCTATCGGGCCGATGAAACCACTTTCGCGACCATTGCGCTCCAATTCAAGGCCGCGGCGGCGAGCCTGGGAATTGCCGTCTCGCTGTTGCCCACCGAAGCGGGCTCGTTTACCACGGCTTTGCGCACCAGCGACTTTGATATGTACGTGCGCACGCTCAAGGGCAATCCATTCATGTTCAACCTTGCGCCGCTGCTGCATTCGCGCGCCATTGGCCAGAGCAACACAACGGGCTACAGTGGGGCAGCGAGTGACCGGCTCCTCGACGCCATTGCTGTAGCTGAAAACCCCACGCGCCGGGCGCAGTTGCTGCGGAAGTTCCAAACATTGATGCAAGCCGAAATGCCTTGGGTGCCCTTATTCTTCCTGCCTACCCGCATTGCGGCCAGCCACGAGCTAACCGGCCTTCACGTCACAGGCCTCAAACCCGGGTTTGCCCTTACCGCTGTGGAGCGTTCGGCGAAATCCACTCCCACTCCGTAGCGCATGGTGTGGCCCTTGCTCAGGCGCTTATTTCGGACGGTACTGGCCGTGTGGGCCTTGGCATCTTCGGTATTTCTGCTAAGCCGCCACGACGCGAACACCGCCACGTTACTGTTCCTGCCCGACTCTTCGGAATCGGTGGCCACCGGCAATGGCAATGCGGCTGACTACGCCGCGGCGCAGCGGGCCGTCCAACACCGCCTGGGCCTCGACTTACCTTTGTTTTACGCAAGCCAACAGCCCAACGCGCCGGCCAACACGGCACAATGGCGATGGAATGGCACTCAAAACCAATACCATCGCTGGATGGTCCGCCTCCTGCACGGCGATTTAGGCACCTCTTTCCGCACGGCGCAACCTGTCACCACCCGGATGTGTAGTGCATTGGGTTTCACTTTGCCCCTAACCGGCACGGCGGCGCTGCTGGCCGTCTTGACGGCTTTGGCGTTGGCTCGGCGCCTAGCGGCCAAGCCCTGGTGGCAGCACCCCGTGCGGGCGGCACTGGTGGCAGTGCACGCGCTGCCCCTGTTTGTGCTGGCCTTATTGCTGTTGCTGACGTTTGCTAATCCTGCAGTAGTTGCCTGGTTTCCAGCTTATGGCCTCGACCAATTGGCGGCTGATTCAGACAACTGGAGCCGTACTCAAACCTACTTGCTGCATTTGGTGCTACCCGTGGCTGCACTCACGCTCGCGGCGCTGCCGGAACTCACCTTGCAGCTCGATGCGGCCTTAACCCAGGAGTTGCGCACCGATTATGCCACCACCGCCCGCGCCAAAGGCTTGGCCGAAGGAGCCGTCATCCGGCACCACGCCCTGCGCAATGCTTTGCTACCTACTCTTACCCAAGTGGCTGAGCTGCTGCCTGCCATGGTGGCCGGGGCCGTGGTGGTGGAAGTGGTGTTTGCCCTCCCCGGCATGGGCCGGCTGCTGGCCGACGCCGCGGCCGGCCGCGACTATCCCGTGCTGGTGGGCGGGGTTCTGCTAACGGGGGCGGCCCGCCTGCTGGCGCTGCTTCTGGCCGACCTTCTTTATTTCTGGGCCGACCCGCGCATCCGGTGGCAATCCTAACTTTTTCTTCGCTCTCCTGGCCACAAAAGCTGGCTGGGGTTTGGCTAAGCTTCATAGTGCTTATGGCACTGCTGGCGCCGTACTTGCCGCTCCCCTACCCTCCTCATGAGTCCGATTTGGCACACGTAGCCGAAGCGCCCTACAGCATGGGCAGCACGGGCTTGCACTGGTTGGGCACCGACCCGCAGGGGCGCGACGTGTTGAGCGTGCTTGTATTCGGGGCCCGTACGGCCGTATTGCTTACGCTTCCGGCGGCCTTTCTAGCGGCTTTGCTGGGGTCACTGGCCGGCGGGGCCGCCGGCTTTTGGGGAAATACCCGCCGGCTGGCAGTGCCTTATTGGCTACTGGCCTTGGGCGGCCTGTGGTGGGGACTGCGATTTCCAGTGCCCTTAGTGGGTGCAGGAGTTGCCGCTCTGGGAGTCGCCGCCATCGTGCTGGCCCTCCTGCGCCCACGCCCTATTCCCACTTGGCCAGTTCCTATCAACGCCATAGTCATGGGAGCCGCTACCACCTTGGATTCCATTCCGCGCCTGATTCTGGTGGTGGCCATAGCTGCCGGCAGTGGGGTCTCGGCACCCGGCCTGCTGGCCTTGCTTACCCTGACGGCGTGGCCGCATTCGGCCCGCTTGGTACGGGCCCAAATGCTGCGAATCCGTACCCTGCCCTTCATCGAAGCAGCCCATGCAGCCGGCCTTTCATCCTGCAAAATTTGGTTGCATCACGCGTTGCCGCATGCCATCCAACCCCTGCGAACAGCCCTGCCACTCAGTATAGCTGGGCTGCTGGGGCTGGAGAGCACCTTGTCTTTTCTCGGCATTGGCTTGCCCCCTGATGTAGCGAGTTGGGGCAGACTTATGAGCGCCATCCGCAACGAACCAGACGCTTGGTGGACGCTTGCGCTTCCAGCCACATGCCTGATAGCAAGTATTTTATCACTCAATGCACTAGGGCGCAGCCGACACAAATCGCTATAAATCTTCAATTATTCCGCTAAAATCAAGGAGTCGGTAAACCTCCCAATCATTTGCTTATCTAGATTTGCGTCATGTCGCAAATGGGCATTTTTTTGGAGACTTAGAGAGCATTCAAATGCAAAATATATTTTCATCAACAATCTATTTTTCAATTGTTTGATTACCGTAATACAAAAACCCGTTTTTACTATTTTATAAATTATCAATATTAATCATTGCATTTTATCACAAATATTGGCGCATTTGAATGTCGCCTATTCTACGCTAGTGTCCTTTTCTGCGGTAGAATGGCGCGGTAACATTGTATCGCCTTAGGGATGCTTGCTATCTACTTACCCCGACGGCTTCATTCTCTCTACCGCTGCTACCCATGTATCTACTTATCTATCCCGCACTAAGCCCCTCACGCCGTTCAAAATCATCGAGCGGTGCTGCTCGGGCTGCTTCTACCGGCGCCGATTTTATTACCCCCGATGGCCTGATTGTGCCACGCGCGTTGGGCGAAGCCGCGCTGCTCGGCCACACTGCCGTGCTGGTAGGTGGGCTTTTGGTGGGCGTCTGGCCCCAATCCTGAGCTTAGCCCCTCGGCTTAGTCGACTTGTTTTTCATTCCATTTTCAGATTTCCATCCAACACCGGCCTACTACCCATAGGCAACCTCTCTACCACCATTACCTCTACCCCTTACTCACAGGCTACCCCCGTTGAGTTTAAACCCGCCGTCTACCCCGGTGGGTTTTTTTTTGTGCCGACTAGTTACTCTGCTCACCAATTAGCGCAATGCCTTCGGCGAAGGTGTGCGGCTGAAAGCCAAGTTCCCGCCGGGCCTTGTCGATGTAAAACCCGGTGCGGGACGGCCGCCGAGCCGGCTGCGAAAACGTACTGGCAGTTACTTTTTCAATCAGGCTTTGGTCGAGGCCGAAATAGTCCGCCACGCGCAGCGCCATGGCGTAGGGCGTGAGCAATTCGTCGCTGCTGAGGTGGTAGATGCCTTGCGCGCCCTGCCGGGCCAGTAGCCAACAGCCCTGCGCGAGGTCCTCGGCCAGGGTGGGCGTACGCCACTGGTCGTCCACTACTTTAATGGATTTGCCGGCGCGCAAGGCATCCCGAACCCACACCACAATATTGGTTCGGCCGTACTCGTGTGCGACGCCATACACCAGCACGGTGCGGGCAATGGCCCAGCGGCCGGGGCTAGCCTGTACCAAGCGTTCGGCGGCCAGCTTGCTGTGGCCATAAAAGTTTACCGGCCCGGGTTCGGCGGCCTCCGTGAGCGGTCCAGCCTCTCCGCTGAAAATAAAATCAGTACTGAGGTGCGTGAGGTGAATATCGTGCTGGGCGCAGGCAGTGGCCACGTGCGCCACCGCTGTCACGTTTTGCTGCCAGCAGTCCTCCTGGTTTAGCTCGCACTCATCCACATTGGTCATGGCCGCCGTGTGGATAAGGTGGGTGGGCTGCTCTTGAGCCAGCACTTGCCGCACCTGGGCCGCGTCCGTTACGTCGAGTACTTCAAAGCGGACATCGGGGTAGAGCCCGGCCAGTTTATTAGCGCCGCGCGACGTTGCCACCACCTCCACGCCCACCTGCTGGCGCAATAGCGCCACCAGCTTCTGGCCCAGCAGGCCGTTGGAACCCGTGATAAGTATTTTCATGGGAGAGTGACTGCGTTTATTGGCTGTCATGCGTCAGACGGCCTCCACTGGGCACTACTACCGTGGTGTTCTCACCAAGCGGCGGGCCTTGCTACTCGTACTTGTAGCCGTAGAGCTTGGTGATTCTCTTCCGCTTCAGCTTCTCAATTTTCATGGTCATTTTGGCGTCGCCAGTGGGGTGGTCGCGGCCATCGCGGGGCAGGGCGGCAATTTTGTCGATGACATCCAGCCCCTGAATGGTTTGCCCGAAAACGGTGTATTGCCCGTCGAGGAAGTGGGTGCCGTCGTGGTTTTGAACCAAGTAAAACTGGCTGATGCTGCTGGCGCGCTGGGGATTGGCAAAGTCACCTTGACGTGCGGCGGCCAAGGCCCCAAAGTTGTGCTGGTGCCCAGCGACCAGTTCGGCCGCAACCGTGCCCTCGTTGGCCTGGCCCAGCCCGTCGTTGCTGGGGTCACCGTCTTTGGAGTTGACATCGCCTCCCTGAACCATGAAATTGGGGATAACGCGGTGAAACGAGGTGCCATCATAGAAGCCACTTTTGGCTTTTTTCAGAAAATTGGCTTTGTGCAAAGGCGTGTCATCGAAGAGAATGACGCGGATGATGCCCTGCGCCGTGGTGATGGTTACGACTTCGTCCCGGCTGCTTTTTTTGGCGGGCTTGGCGGGTTTATCGGCGGCAAAAGCGGAGCCAGCCACCCACAACAAAGCGAATAGCAGCACCCCAAAACGATGAACAGAGAATTTCATTGGGAAAAGGAAAGAGAAAGGAAACAGTGCCACAAAATTACGGTGCCGCGCTTGCCGCCAGATGTCGGCAACAGGCATTACCCGCGGTGCTCGCGAATGCTGGCCAGAATTTCGCGGCCGCCACGGGCCAGCACCGCATCGGCCACGGCCACGCCCAGGGCGTAGGCATCGGCCGCCGCGGCTTGCTGAATTTCTTCCACGTATTCTTCGCCGCTGAGGCTGATGAGGCCGCCGTGCAGGCGTACCGCGCCGTTGCTATCCAGCGTGGCCAATGCAAATGAGGGGATACTACACCCGCCTTCCATGGTGTGCAGAAAGGCGCGCTCGGCCAGCAGACAAGTGTGGGTGGCGGGGTGGTCGAGGGCGATTTTGAGTTGGGCTTTGAGCGCCGGATTCAGGTCGGCGGCGCATTCGATGGCGATGCTGCCCTGGCCGGTGGCGGGCACAAACTGCTGGGTAGGCAACACGTGACGCACGAGGTGGTCGTAGCCCATGCGGTGCACGCCCGCATACGCCAGCACCAGCGCATCAAACTGGCCTTCTTCCAGCTTGCGAAGGCGGGTTTGGAGGTTGCCGCGGGCCTCGGCGGTGGTGGCTTCGGGATAGAAGCGGCGCAGCTGGGCCTTGCGGCGGGTGCTGCTGGTGCCCAGCACAATGCCGGGCTTAGCGAGCGAAAATTGCTCGTTGAAGCTCAGAACCACGTCGTTTACCTGCTCCCGCTCCAGAAAGGCCAGCAACTCCAGGTCGCGCGGGATGCTGCTTTGCACATCCTTGGCCGAGTGCACGGCCAAATGGGTTTCGCGCCGCCGCAGACTTTCCTCCAGCTCTTCGGTAAACACGCCTTTCGAGCCAATCTTGGCCAGCGAACGGTCCTGCACGGCATCGCCGGTGGTTTGCATGGGCACGATTTCGGTGGCAAAACCAGCTTTTTGGAGCAGGCTGGCTACGTGCTCCGTCTGCCAAAGGGCAAGGCGGCTGGCGCGTGTAGCGAGGCGAATGGGTTCTTGGGACATGTAAATAATGTTCAATTAACGGGTAGCCGCTGGCAATGCGAAACCTAAGCCTGGGCCAAACGCAGCTGACTGCCCAGCCGCAACGAGCTGTCGAAAAACACCATGCGCGGGTTGGCATTGCGCTCGATGTGGTAATGGGCGTCGGTCAGCTCTTTGGTTAATAAATCGGCGTTGCGCGGTGTCACAAACTTGGCAAATCCAACCACGAACTGTTGCTCCCCACCGGCCAGGTGCGGCACAAATTTCGGGTCGATGCCAAACAGCAACACCTTGCGCACCAAGCCCAACGAGTAGGCCAACAACTCTTTCTGGTTTTCGCGGCCCAGCTTCTGAAATTCCTCGCTTTTCTTGAGAATGTCGCCCGCCTTGCTGCCGTAGTTAAAGCACAGCCGCATCCAGTCGCGGAAAAATTCAAAGTAGTTATGGTCGGCGTTGGCGTCGCGGCTGGCCAGGGCGGCGCCCAGGCTGCCGTCGGCCAGCTGGGCTACCTGGCGGGCTTTGGCCTCGGGCACGTGGTGCCGGGCGTGCAGGAATTCGGTGATGTCGTCCTCCGAAAACGGGCGCACCACCACCGGCTGCACCCGGCTGATGATGGTGGGCAGCAGTTGCTCGGGCGCGTGCGACACCAGCAGGAAAATGGTGGCGGGCGGCGGCTCCTCCAGCAGTTTCAGCAACGCGTTGGCGGCGGCCGGGTGCATCAATTCTGGCAGCCACAGAATCACAATTTTGAAGCGGGCCTCAAACGCCTTGAGCGACACCAGCTTTAGGATTTGCACAGCCTCGTCCTTGGAGATGTTGCCCTGCTTGTTTTCGGCCCCGATGTGCTGCATCCAGTCGTTGAGGCCTTGGTAGGGATTGCCGAGCACGAAGCTGCGCCACTCGGCCATGAACTTGCTGCTCACCGCATCCTTGGCCACCGTTTTGGTGGTGGTCACGGGCACGATGAAGTTCAGGTCGGGGTGGGCCAGCTTGGCGGTTTTGGTGCAGGCCGGGCAGTGGCCGCAGCTGTCCCCGGCATCGGCGGTGCGCTCTTCGCAGTTCAGATACTGGGCGTAGGCCAGCGCCAGCGCCAAAGCCGCGCCGCCCTCGCTGCCCCGAAAAAGCTGCGCGTGCGCCACATGCTGCCGCTGCACCGATTGGCGCAGCAGCTGCTTAACGGCGGCTTGGTTGGGAATGTCGTTGAAAAGCACTTCGGTTTAGTTGTCGCTTGGTTTCAAAAGTTTCTGACGCGACTTGTGCTGCCACAGCAGCTTTAGAGAATTGAAATAATCGGCATCAAAACGGAGAAGCTGGATTTCAGAAAGTACGAAAGGTGGGTTGTCGTTGTCGCGCACGGCCACCGTACAGTTCGAAGAGAGCGTATCCATCCATAAATGCACCGCGTCGGCTTCATTTACCCAACCAAAAAATGTGCAGTCCTCTTTGTCCGTAAATTCAACCAACCCATATTGGTGCTCTACCCAGCGCATCATGTCCACTAATTCAAGAAAGGAAAAATTTGACGGCACTTCCGGCTGAATGCCCTTCAGCTTTAGTACCTGCTCAACCTGTTTGCGGTCACGATGTGGTTTGCGGGACACGATGTGCTCCTTCACAACCAAAACGTACCCGTCAATCATATAATCATTCGGAATAGAGCGGAGCAATAACCAATCGTTGTCTTCGGCCAGCCACAGGCCCACCTCGTCGGCTTCCCAACCAGCAAGCTGCACATATTCGACATGGTAGGGCTTCATCTTATTTAACCTTCTCCCAGATTCTATCCCCTGCCGTGGCCTCAAACACTGTCTGCATAATTCCCTGCTCCACCTCATCATAAGGCAGCGCGCGGCGGGCCATCACCCGCTCGGCCACTTCCGCTACTTTGGGCAGCTTAAAGGTTTCGAAGCCCGCCGCGCCACCCCAACTGAAGGAGGGAATGAACGTGCGCGGGAAACCCGCTCCAAAAACATTGGCCCCCACGCCCACCACCGTGCCGGTGTTGAACATGGTGTTGATGCCGCATTTGCTGTGGTCGCCCATCATCAGGCCGCAGAAGGTCTGGCCGGTATCGACGAAGCGGCCGGCCACGTGGCTCCAGATTTTGACGGGCGCGTAGTTGTTTTTAAGGTTCGACGTGTTGGTATCGGCCCCTAGGTTGCACCACTCGCCAATGACGGAGTTGCCGAGGTAGCCGTCGTGGCCCTTGTTGGAATAGCCCAGCAGGATGCTATTGCCCACTTCGCCGCCCACCTTGGAGTGGGGGCCCACGGTGTTGTCGCCGCGCATTTTGGCGCCGGCGTTGATGTGCGAACCCTCGCACAAAGCCAACGGGCCCTTGATAATGGCGCCCTCGTGCACCTGCGAGTTTTTGCCCAGGTAAATAGGCCCGTCCTCGGCATTGAGAATGGCCGCGCGGATTTTCACGCCTTCTTCGATGAAGATATTTTCGGCGCCGTACACGATGGTGTGCGGGTCGTTCACGGGCTGCGAGGTGCGGCCCTTCGTCAGGAGCGCAAAATCGCGGCGGATTTCTACCCCATTGAACAGAAACAGCTGCCACGGACGCTTGATGACGGCCACCGGCTCGGCTACTTGCTGGGTTTCGGGCAAGCCGTCCTGAATGAGTTCGGCAACCAGCGTGGCATCGGCCACGTGCGCCGCCACCAGCAGGTCGTCGGAATACAGGGCCTGGCCGGGCTGCAGCGCCTGCACCTGGCGCGTGAGCAAGTCATCGGGGCACACGGCGCCGTTGATGATGAGCGCCGGGCCGCTCACGTCGCCGGCCGGAAACTTGGCCTGCAAATACGGTTGCGTGAGGTACCCGACCGATGCGGTGCCCAGCCGGTGCTGCCACTTCTCGGCTAGGGTGAGGATGCCGCAGCGCAAAGCCGCCACGGGCCGCGTGAACGTGAAGGGCAACAGATGCGGCCGAATGGCCGGGTCATCAAAAAGCAGAACGTGCATGGGTAGGGCGGTTAGCGCGGAGCCGGAGCATTGCGGCGGGCGCGGGCGGTTAACTTTTTGTTACGATAACGGGGCGAATTTACGGCAACCGGGCTCGGCCGGGGCCATAAAAAAACTCCTTCCGGGTTCACCGAAAGGAGTTTTCAGAATGCGGATAGCAGCGGGCGGCAAGCCTGCTGCCAGGCCAGCTATTCTTTGTTGGCGCTGTTCTGCTCTTTCTTGGCGTAGCGGCTGCGGAATTTCTCCACGCGACCGGCCGTGTCGATGAACATGTTTTTGCCGGTGTAGAAGGGGTGCGAAGCGCTGCTAACTTCGATTTTCACCAGCGGATATGTTTTGCCGTCTTCCATCGTGATGGTGTCGGTCGGCTTCATCGTGGAGCGCGTGATGAACTTAAAATCCGAGGAAGTGTCCTGAAACACGACTTCCTGATATTCGGGATGGGTCTCTTTTTTCATATCGGGGGCCAGTTTTACCAGTTGAACCCTGCCGATTTTGCGGAAGGGACTGCAAAAGTACAGCTTAGCTCGTAAATACCCAACTCCGAACCCAATAATTTCCTATTAACAAGCTCCGCCGATGGGTGTAGCTGAGCTTGTTGACTTTCTGAAACGGTTGTACATTTGAATCCGACCCCCACATGGGGGCGGTCCGTCGCGCGTGCTCCTATCCTACCTCATCCGCCGTCTGTTCCGCCGTTCTGGCCTGGTGGCCGTGCTGGTGTTGCTGTGCGGGATGGGGGCGGCCATAGCCGCGACGCTCACCCTGTTCACGGCCGCCTACAACGGCACCACCGTGCGCGTGGAGTGGGAAGTGAACACCGAAACCGACGTCACCGGCTTCGAGCTTGCCCGCAAAGCAGCCAACGAATCGGCGTACACGGTGCTGAGCAACGTGACGGCCACCGGCCAGCGCCGCTACCAGTACCTCGACGCCAACGTGTACCGGACCGCCGGGGGCACCGGCACCGCGGCCCCCACCACCGGGGGGCCGTATACCTACCGCCTCACCGTGCTCGGCCCCGGCCCCGACCCGAGCTACCTCACCGTGCTGGCCGGCACGCCCAGTGCAGTGCAGCGTTCCTGGGGCACTATCAAGTCCATGTTCCGTTAGGGTTGAAGGTGCCTTTAGTAGGTTGAGCGTGTCATCAGGACAGCGCGCATTAAACACTGCCAAGAACTACCAACTCACGACGAACCACCAGCCCGTCATGCTGAGCTTGCCGAAGCATCTCTCCCGCGCAACTAATTCATTTTAGTATTGCAGGAGAGATGCTTCGACAAGTTCAGCATGACGTTCTTTTTTGCTTATCCACTGACATTCCAACCTTATAATGACCCAACTCTGCTTTGCTTCTAACAACGAGCACAAGCTCGACGAAATTCGTCCGCTGCTGCCGCTTAATTTCACCTTGTTAAGTTTGGCCGACATCGGCTGCCACGAAGAACTGCCCGAAACGCAGGACACCCTGGCCGGCAACGCCCGCCAAAAAGCCGAATACGTGCGCCAGCACTACGGCGTGGATTGCTTTGCCGACGACACCGGCCTGGAGGTAACCGCCCTCAACGGGGAGCCGGGCGTGTACTCGGCCCGGTACGCCGGCCCCCAGCGGCTGGCCGAAGACAACGTGGCCAAGCTGCTGCAGGAGTTGGCCGGGGCGACTGACCGCTCGGCCCGGTTCCGCACGGTGGTGGCGCTGGCCCGCGCCGATGGGGCCGTGCACGAATTTGCGGGCGAAGTGGCCGGCCACATCACCGAGGCGCCCCGCGGCACGGGCGGCTTTGGCTACGACCCCGTGTTTGCGCCCGCCGAGGGCGACGGCCGCACGTTTGCCGAAATGAGCGGCACCGAGAAAAACCGCATCAGCCACCGCGCCCGGGCCGTGGCGGGGCTGCTGGCTTTTTTGAGCAACGAGTAAATTCGTGAGCGAAAAAGGGTTAGCACAGGATGACCGAATTCTTCGCTCCTGCTTTTTCGTTCCTCCTAAAGCCAAGCCTTATCTTTGCCTGCTATGCAAACCCCTTATCTTATTGGCATCACCGGCGGCAGCGCTTCTGGCAAAACCACGTTTCTGCGCCGGCTCCTGGCGGCGTTTCCCGAAGACCAGATTTGCCTCATTTCGCAGGATAATTATTACCACCCCCGCGAAAAGCAGCTGCGCGACGATAAGGGCGTAGAAAATTTTGACCTGCCCGCCAGCATCGACGCCGCCGCGTATGCCGACGACGTGTTGCGCATCAGCCAGGGCCACGAGGTGCGGCGCAGGGAATACACCTTTAACAACGCGGCGGCCACGGCCAAGGAATTGGTGTTTCGGCCGGCGCCCATTGTGGTGGTGGAAGGCATTTTCGTGTTTCACTTCGAGGAGATTGCCAAGCTGCTCGACCTCAAGGTGTACATCGATGCCCAGGAACACGTGAAGCTGCACCGCCGCATCATCCGCGACCGCGACGAGCGGGGCTATGATTTGGCCGATGTGCTCTACCGTTACACCCACCACGTGGCGCCCACTTATGAGCAGTTCATCGCCCCGTACAAGCACTACGCCGATATCGTGATTCCCAACAACCGCCACTTCGAGAAAGGACTGGAAGTGCTGGTGGGCTTCCTGCAAGGCAAAGTGGTGGCGGAACGCTAAGCGCATTGCGCTGCATTTACTCAAGGTGCAACAAGGTTCAGAAGCACGTCAAGCACCGGCCTGACGTGCTTTTTTTTGTGGCACACACTTTTAAATAGCATGTACAGCAAAGCAGAAGTAACCCAGCTCCGCCAAGCGTTCTGGACGGCCTTTGGGCAATACATGGCGCCCGTGCCGTCGGCCGAGGGCGAGACGACCAATTGGATAAACTACAAAACCGGCGTCAAGCACCTGTACTTCCGCATGCAGGCCGACAACCGCCAGGCCACCATCGCCATCGAGCTCAGCCACCCGGACGCGGGCATTCGGGAGCTGTTTTTCGAGCAGTTTCGGGAGTTGAAAGGCCTGCTGCACGAAACCTTGGGCGAGGAATGGACCTGGGAAGCAGAGGCGGCCGACGCGCACGGCGTGCCGTTTAGCCGCATTTATAAGGAGCTGAGCCCCGTCAACCTGTTCAGCCGGGACGATTGGCCGGCGCTGATTTCGTTTTTCAAGCCCCGAATGATTGCGCTGGACGCCTTCTGGGCCGACGCCCAATACACGTTTGAAGCCTTGAAATAGGCCTTAACCGCTTGTTAAATGAAGTAATACGACATTTTGCCTTCATCCCCGGCAAAAGATTATCTTTGCAGTCCCCGTACATACCCATGCTGGACTTGCTCACTCGTTTTTGGTTTTCGCTCCGCTTTGCCCTGCTCACCGCTACGGTGCTGCTGGTGCTGGGCCTGAACCAACGCGCCGTGAGCATACTGCGCCTGCCGGTGAGCAAGGGCGAGACGCACCTGGCCGCGCCGCCCAAGGCCACGGTGGTGAAACAAAAAGTACTTCTGGAAGCCACGGCTACACTGGACCATTTTGTGGCCCCGCCACTGGTGGCGTGGTTGCCGGCCGCGGTGCCCGCGCTATGGCTGCCGGCCCTGCGCCGGGCCCTGGCCGTGCCGCGGCTGCACGCGGGCGTGCGCGCCGGCGAGGTATTTCGAGCGCGGCTGCTGGCCGTGGCCCTGTCGCCGCAGGCCCCCTAAGGGGAGTTATGAGTTGCGAATTATGAATTATAAGTTGGCTGGTTGGGCGAAAGCCCGATGAGCAAGAGCCGCTTATAAGGTATGATTCCTGACTCGCCGCCCGAACGTCAACTCATAATTCATCACTCCTCATTCATAATTAGCAACGCTCATGCGTAATAAAGGATTAATCATCGCCCTAACCGTCGTGGTGACGGCGCTGTGCGCGTACTTCCTGTTCTTCACCTACGTCTCGCGCGGGGTGCAGCAGAAGGCCGTAGCCTACGCCACCACCAACGGCAAGCTCAACGAATCGGCCCGCCAGCACTACCTCGATTCGGTGTGGCGCGCGCCGGTATTCGGCCCGTTCACCTACCGCGAAGTACGCCAGAGCGAACTGGGCCTCGGCCTCGACCTGAAAGGCGGCATGCACGTCACGCTGGAAGTTTCGCCGGTAGAAATCGTACGGGCATTGAGCGGCAACAGCAAAGATGCCGCGTTCAACAAAGCCCTGGAGCAAGCCCAGGCAGCTCAGAAAACCAACTCGGGCACGCCGTTTACCACCCTGTTTTCGCAGGCCTATCAGGCGGCCGCCCCTGGCAAGTCGCTGGCTAGCATCTTCGCCAACACCACCAACAAGAGCCGCGGCATCGACATCAATTCGTCAAATGAGAAGGTAGTTGCCGCCATCGATAAAGAAGTAGACGAAGCCATTGACCGCTCGTTCAACATCCTGCGCACCCGCGTCGACAAGTTTGGCGTGAACCAGCCCACCATTCAGCGCGTGAAGGGTACCGGCCGCATTCAGATTGAGCTGCCCGGCGTAGACAACCCCGACCGCGTGCGCAAACTGCTGCAAGGCCAGGCCAAATTGGAGTTCTGGGAAGTGTGGAACCAGAACGAGGTAGGTCCTTACCTCGTGCAGCTCGACCAGCAATTGTCGGCCAAAGAAGCTGCCAACAAAGCAGGTGGCTCCACCGCGACCGCCGACACCACTGCCGTAGCCAGCACCGCCACCGGCGACTCGACCTCCCTGGCTGCCCAGCTGGCCAAGAAAACCAAAGACGCTGCTGCTGATTCGGCCGCTACTTCTACCAAAGGTGGCCAGTTGGCCCGCCTCTTCACCATGCCCGGCCGCCTGGGCGTGAACCTGCGCGACACCGCTCGCATGAACGACATCCTGCGCTCGCCCGAAGCCAAAGCCGTGTTGCCCCCCACCTTGGCGTTGCTCTGGAACCTGAAGCCAACCACCATCGACAAGCAGGAATACCTGGAGCTGGTGCCCGTGCGCAAAACCCGCGACGGCGTGCCCCCCATGAGCGGCGAAGTTATCAGCGACGCGCGTGCCGACATCGGCCAGAACGGCCAGCCCGAAGTGCTGATGAACATGACTCCGGCCGGCTCGCGCAAGTGGGCTAAAATGACCGGCGCCAACATCGGCCGCCAGGTGGCCATGGTGCTCGACGACTACGTGTGTTCGGCGCCGGTGGTACAGAGCGAGATTACGGGCGGCGGCACCAGCATCACGGGCAGCTTCGCCATCGAAGACACCCAGGACTTAGCCAACCAGCTGAAAGCGGGTAAGCTCCCCGCTCCTACCCGTATTGTAGAAGAAGCCATTGTGGGCCCTTCACTGGGCAAAGAAGCCATCGACCAGGGCCTGTACTCGTCGTTGGCCGGTTTGGTCATCATCATGATTTTCATGGCCGCCTACTACGGCCGCGCCGGCTTGGTGGCCGACGTGTCACTGTTGTTCAACATGTTCCTGATTCTGGGCATGCTAGCCCAGTTCGGTACGGCCCTGACCTTGCCTGGCATTGCCGGTTTGATTCTGGTAATTGCCTCGGCCATTGACGCCAACGTGTTGATTTTTGAACGGATTCGGGAAGAATTGGCCCACGGCCACAATGTGCCCGATGCCATCAACAAAGGCTACTCGCGTGCTTTCTCGGCTATTTTCGACTCAAACGTGACCACCATGCTGATTGCCGTTATCCTCGGCTTCTTCGGCACGGGTCCGGTGCAGAGCTTCGCCGTTACCTTGGGTATTGGTGTACTCACTTCGTTCCTGTCGGCAGTGTTTGTGTCGCGCCTTATCATCGAGTGGATGGTGAAAGGCCGCGAAGACCACAGCCTCACGTTTGACACGGTGCTCTCGCGCAACCTGTTCAAAAACATCAACTTCGACATCGTGGGCAAGCGCAAGATTGCCTACACGGTTTCGGCCATCGTCATCGTCATTGGCTTTGCCTTAATGGCGTACCAAGGTGGTCCTAACCTGGGCGTCGATTTCCAGGGTGGTCGCGCTTACGTGGTCGATTTCAACAAGCCCATGGTGGCCTCAGACGTAGCGGACCAGCTACGCCCAGCTTTCAAAGGCGCCGGCCTAGAAGTGAAGCAATACGGCTCGCCGAGCCGCCTGCGCGTGACCACCGGCTACCTGGCCAGCGACGAAAGCGTGGAAGCCGACAAGCAGGTACGCGCCGCCCTGGACCAGGGCTTGCAGCCCTTCGCCTCGGCCAGCCCAAATGTGCCGTCGTTCTCAAAAGTAGGTGCTACCATCGCCGACGACATCAAGCGCACCTCGGTGCTCTCTCTGGGCCTCACCCTGCTAGGCATCTTCATCTACGTACTGTTCCGCTTCGACAAGTGGCAGTACTCGATGGCGGCGGTAGTGGCGTTGTTCCACGATGCCTTGCTGGTAATTGCGGCCTTCCCCATCGCCCGGGCCTTCGGTGTGGTGTATGAAATGGACCAGATTTTCGTGGCCGCTGTGCTCACGGTGCTGGGTTTCTCCATGAACGACACGGTAGTTATCTACGACCGTATCCGCGAATACCTGCGCGAGAACCCCAAGCTGACCTTTGCCCAAGTGGTGAACCCGGCCTTGAACTCGACTTTCTCGCGGACCATCATCACGTCGTCGACCATTCTGATGGTGGTAATCGTGTTGTACATCTTCGGCGGCGAAACCCTCCGTTCCTTCTCGTTCTCGATGATTATCGGTATGATTTTCGGCACCTATTCGTCGCTGTTTATCGCCACTCCGATTATCCTCGACACCTACGGCCGGAAAGAGGAGCGTGAGCGCAAAGCTGCCGGCGAGGACGTAACCGGCCTGCCCGGCGACGCACCCAAGCTGAGCACGGCCAATATGTAATGCCCTGCTTGCGCAACCAGCGCAACATTTGCAAAAAAGCCCGACCATGTGGTCGGGCTTTTTTGTGCGTGGATTTGGTCTACTAGAACGCCACTTAGCGCGCAATCAAAGCTTTCTTTAAAAAATAAGCTACCTAGAAAGTCCAGACATCTATCATCCTGAGCGGAGCGAAGGACCTTATCACGCTTGAACAAATCGTTCTAACCTGATAAGGTCCTTCGCTCCGCTCAGGATGACAAACGCTGAAAAGATGAACTGTGAAACTGTTTCAAAAAAAATGCCCACCTGATAAATCAGGTGGGCATTTTTTATTCTTAGTTATTGGTTCCTTAAACCGTGATGCCTTCGGCAACTACGCTCTGCACTTCGGGCACCATGCGCTTCAACAGGTTTTCAATACCGGACTTGAGCGTGACGGTAGCTGAGGGGCAGCCGGAGCAGGAACCTTGCAGGTTCACGGTCACGATGCCTTCGTGGTAGCTTTTGAAGGTGATGTTGCCACCGTCTTGCTCCACGGCGGGACGCACGTAGTTATCGAGGAGGTCGATTACTTTTTGGGCAATCTGACCGTCTTGCTGGGTGGGGTCGCCAGCGGTGGCGGCTTGGGCAGCCTTTTGCTCGGCAGCAGGGTCGACCAGGAAAATTGGGCCGCCGGCCTCTACGTAGCTTTTCAGGAACTGACGCAACTCGGGAATGAGCTGGGTCCAGGCCAACTCAGGCTGGCTTTTGGTTACCGTGACAAAGTTCTGGGCGATGAAAACGCGGCCTACGTAATCGAAGCCAAACAGCTCCTGCGCCAGCGGCGAGTTGGCTGCGGCTTCGAGGTTGGGGTAGTCCACGCTCACGCCGTCGACCAGCAAGTTGGAGTTCAGGACAAACTTCATGCTCTCCGGATTGGGAGAGGCTTCGGCATAAATGGAAACAGCAGACATGGTTTCGGGGCTTAAAATCGAGGGGTGAGGTCGCGTAGGTCGCGACAACTAATATACAACCGCACGGGGGCGTTAGAGGTTGCAAATGTACCTACATCATTTGGTTTGAGCCTCGCCGCCGTAGCGTGGACGCTGCGAGTCCGCGCTACAACTGGTTGGCGCGGGCCCGGAGCAGCAAATCAGCCAGCACAAGCTGCGTCATGGCCTCTACGATGGGCACGGCGCGGGGCAGCACACAGGCATCGTGGCGGCCGCGCCCCACTAGCGTAATGGCTTCTCCCTGGTCGTTGATGGTCTGCTGGGGCTGTAGCAGCGTGGCCACGGGCTTGAACGCCACCCGAAAATTAATATCCTGCCCATTGCTGATGCCCCCCTGGCTACCGCCGCTGTGGTTGGTGCGGGTGCGCACCGCGCCAGCTTCGTCGGTATAAAATTCGTCGTTGTGCACCGAGCCAGGCAATTTCGTACCGGCAAAACCGGAGCCGAACTCGAAGCCTTTCACAGCATTGATGCTGAGCAGGGCGTGGCCTAGCACGGCGGGTAGCTTGTCGAACACTGGTTCGCCCAAGCCCGCGGGCACATGGCGTGCTACTCCGGTAATTACGCCGCCCACGGTATCATGCGTCGCCTGGGCCTGGCGAATGCGGGCTTCCATCCGCACCGCCGTTTCCGGGTGGGGGCAGCGCACGGGGTTGGCATCGATAAGGCTCAAATCCAGTTCCTGGTACTCCACGGGTACTTCTACTTCGCCCACGGCAGAAACGTAGGCGGCGATTTCAACTCCGAAGTGATTTAATAACTGCCCGGCAATGGCGCCGGCGGCGACACGCGCGGCCGTTTCGCGGGCTGAACTGCGGCCGCCGCCGCGGTGGTCGCGCCGGCCGTACTTCACGTCGTAGGTGTAGTCGGCGTGGCTGGGGCGGTAGGCGTGGGCAATGTGCGAGTAGTCATCGGAACGCTGGTCGGCGTTGGGGATGAACAGGCTGATGGGTGTGCCGGTCGTGAATCCTTCGAATAAGCCCGACTGAATCTGAACGGTGTCCGATTCCTTGCGCGGCGTGGTCAGGTCCGACTGGCCGGGCCGCCGCCGGTCGAGGGCCGTTTGAATGTGGGCTGCTTCTACCGCCACACCGGCCGGGCAACCGTCGATGATGACGCCGATGCCCGCTCCATGCGACTCGCCGAAGGTGGTGATGCGAAAAACAGAGCCGAACGTATTGGACATGAAGCGAGTAGTAAATGGCAATGACTAAGAAGAGGCCCCGGCAGGACGTCCTGCGCAGCCGGCAACCCGAAAACGCCAGGCAAAGTTGGCACGGCGCCACCGAAAATCAGCCCCGGCGCCCGGCACGCCACCAGCCCAATCCGGCTACGCCCACCAAGCCCAGCAGGAGCCAGCTGGCATAGCGGCGCACATCGCGGTACACATCCAACGACTGCAGGCGGGTATCCGCATCGGCCAGGGCGGGGCCGTAAAAAGGGTCTTCTTCGGGCTTGGGCAGCACGTTGGGAGCAGCCAGCCCCCCGCTGACCCGGGGACGAATTCTGGGCCGCAGGGTATCGTAGCGGGCCGTTAAAGGGTTGAAAACGATAAGGCGAACCAAACTATCCAAGGGAATGATGCCGGGCTGACGAGCCACCAACCGATAGCGAAACACCTTGCGCCCCCCGCCCGGCGTGGCCTGCTCGCGCACCTCGGGGCCGTACACGGCCAGTCCTGGCCACTCGGTGAAATCCGGAGCCAGCACCGCCGACAAATTTCCCTTCCCCTGTACAACAAACGTGTAAGTAAACGCCTGCCCTACCTGAGGCACAGAACGGCTAATAGCTTCCTGCAACTGGTAAGTTCCCACGGCCACTGCCGCCTGCTCCGGATGCAGCGGCAAAGCGCGCACCATCACTGTCAGGCCTTTCGACAAATAGGTTTTGTAGCCTGCCAGGCGATTATCCTGCCCCGGTTCTGGCTTTTTCAAAAGCTTAAACTTCACCATGGTCAACGCCAGGGGCGGAAAGCGCAGCGGGGCATTTGTAAGGGGGTAATAGACGTGTTCGGCCAGCCGGAAGCGCAGGTACAGCTGGCCTTGCTGGCGCACGCTGTCGGGGGTGACGCTGGCCTCGGGGCCGGGCTCCTGCCAAGCCGTGGCCTGGTGCAACTCCTGGAGCAGCGGGGGAAGTTGGTCATTAAAATCGTGGAAGGCCAACAAAGCCTGGTCCGAGGGCTTGAGGTAGAAATACAGGCCCACCCGCACGCCCTCGCCCACATACACGCTGGGCCGGTCGGCCACCACAGCCAGAAAGGCCCCATCGGGCAACTCCTGATATTGCGCGGGCTTGGGCTTGCCAAATAGCTTGTCGAGGTCGCCCACGGCTTGGAGCGGCGCCGTGGGGTCGGCCGGCGGGGTCAGGGCGGGTGCATTGCCCGGAGTGGTCACCGGCACATTACTACCGGCCGCGGGCGCGGGTGAGTTCGCGGGCGGCACGGCCGCCGGGTCGGGCAGCACGCGTACGGTAGCGGGTCGGCTGCGCAGCACCACTCCATTCACCGTTATTTGAAAGGGCTTGATGCTGAATTCGCCCTCGCCATAAGGCACGTAACGCTGCGTTATGGTCAGGTCTGTGAACCGGCGGCCTTGCACAATGCGCGTGGTGGTGGTTCTGGTTTTGCCGCTTTTTTTGAAGCCTTCCAGCTCCGGAAATTCCGAATACTGCCCCAAGGCCCCGCCTCGCAGCCGAAAGGCCAGCGTGAATACCCCCGTGACGGGCACCGTGGCTGGGCCCGGCAGCAACGCTACATCGGCCGGAGCGGTGGGCTTTGGCTGAGGCGGGGTTTTAGCGGCCGGCGCGGTTATGGCCGGTTTTGGGGGCGCCGTGGGCTGAGCACTGGCTGCCCCTGCGCCCAATACGCCCCACAACACCGCCATCCACCCAAAAAGTCTTCCCATAATCGCTGGCTTGTTAGCGAACCCTAAATGTAGCTTCAAACGCGGGAATGCCATTTCCTTGCAGAGTGCTAATTACTAAATCCACAGCAAAGCGGCGTTTTTGAAATAAAAAATACGGGCTTAGGGAATCCTTTTGCGACACTATTCCCGTATCTGGTTTCAAATCCCCATAACAGTTCAGGTTTTTACCTCCAAAAAACGGCCCGCTGGCGTCGTGTGGAACCGTATTGCCTTCTAAATAAAATTTCACTTCTCACCTAACCGTTTCTATTCCATGTCTGACAAACTTCAGCCCCGCGGCACCGAGGAATCCACGCTCGCCCAACCGCTGTACACGCCCATCAAGCGGCGCTCCTTTTTCATGTACGCTGGTGCCACAGCGGGTGCTTCGGCCCTGGTGTTGGCCGGCTGCTCCAAAGATTCGGATGATGCGACGCCGTCGCTTCCTAAAGGCAACAGCACCACGGCCGATGGTTCTATTAGCCTGGGTTCGGGTGATGTAGGCGTTTTGAACTACGCTTATGCTCTAGAGCAATTGGAGGCTGACTTTTACGCAAAAGTTGCAGCTCTTTCCAATGGCGCTACGCTACTCGGCGCTACCGAATTTGCCTACTTCCAGCAAGTAGCCAAGCACGAAGCCATTCACCGCGACTTCTTTAAGGCTGCCCTTGACCGCGACGCCGCTGGCCAAACCCTGCGCGGCCTGACGCCGAAGTACCCCGCTGCCACCTTCACTAGCCGTGCCACTATCCTGAATACTGCCAAGACATTTGAAGACCTCGGTGTAGCGGCCTATAATGGCGCGGGCAAGCTCCTCAAAACGGCTGCTTACCTGGTTATTGCCGGCCAAATTGTTTCGGTTGAGGCACGCCACGCTGCTTATGTCCGCGACTTGGTTGAGAAAGGCTCTTTTTCGTCCGATGTGGACGCCCTTGGTCTCGATAAGGCAATGACCCCTGCTCAGGTCCTCACCGCTGCGCAAACCTTCATTACCGAGAAGCTGGATGGTAGCTCCATTGGCGTTAATTAATCCCCCTTCCCTCCAATCGTAATCAATCTTCACCATGAATTTCTTCAACATTATCAATCAGCTTTCCGAAGTAGACCCCGACGTAATGGGTCGCTTGGATACCCGGCGTTCTGTGTTCAACTCGTTGACCACGGTAAGTAAGCGCGCTGCTTTGGCTTCGGCTCCCGCCTTTTTGGCTGCCTTCTTTTCGAAAGCTTATGCTGGCACTACCGCCGGCGACCCCAAGGAAGTTTTCAACTACGCCCTTACGCTGGAGTACTTGGAAGAGGATTTCTACAAAAAGGTAGTTGCTTCGCCCATTTTTGCTACGGTTTCCGCTGATGACCAAGCTGCCATCCGTCAAATCCTGAAGCATGAAACGGCTCACGTGAACCTGCTGAAAACGGTAATTACCACCATTGGTGGAACGCCGACTGCTCCGGTCACTTTCAAAGCAACCACGTTTGCGACACTCACTTCCTTCCAGGCACAACTCCAAGTAGCCCAGCTACTTGAGGACACCGGCGTACGGGCCTACAAAGGCCGCGCTGGAGACTTGTTGGGTATTCCCGACGTAAACATCACCGGCGTAGGCATGGTGAACCCGCTCCAGGCTGCTCTGCAGATTCACTCGGTGGAAGCCCGTCACGCGGCTCACATTCGCTACATGCGCGGTCAAACGCCTTGGATTAGCGGCGACGGTGACCTCGACGGCCAGGAACACTATAAAGGTGCTATTCCCGAGAGCAACACCACGCAGTCGGGCGTGGACATTACCAAGCTTGGTGGCGGTTATACTGCCAAAGACGCACAGGCTTCGTTCGACGAAATCCTGACTAAGGCCGAAGTACTTGCCCCTTCGCGCGCCGGTGGTCTTGTTGGTTAATACCAATCGGTAATCCGCTTCTATATCGAAGCAGCTTATATACAAAAGCCGGCCCCGCATATGCGGGGCCGGCTTTTGTGTTTCTAAATGGGTAGTGGTTTGCGCCTAAACGATGATACTGGCTAAGGTGTAGGTTTTGCACCGTTATTTCAACATAATTTTAGCTAAGCCGCCTTCTTATGCTTCGTCTTGGCCCGAAATAAGGCATTGAACCAACCTCATCAGCACCAACCATCCGGTAGCTTTACGGCGGGTTATTGACTAATCAGCGTTCTTACTGCAAGCAACTGGTTATTCGCCGTTCCATCACAATCCGCCGTATTTGTCTTGATTCGAGTGTGCTTGCTCATGCCATGGTGGGCTGCGTTCGATTTTCCTGATGGGCTCAGCCCGACGGCTTCATTCCTTAATTCACTAACTTTTTTCTTCTCATGTCCGACACTACCCGGCCCACTGGCCCCGAGCGTCTTTCGCCCGCGCCGCCCTTGTACGCCCCCATCAAACGGCGTTCGTTCTTCCTGTACGCTGGTGCTACTGCCGGGGCCACGGCGCTTGTGCTGGCCGGCTGCGACGATGACAGCGACACCACACCCAACAGTGGCTTGGTGAATGTGGGCATCAGCAGTGCCAACGACTTTGGCGTGCTCAACTACGCTTATGCTTTGGAGCAGCTGGAAGCCGCGTTTTACACCCAACTCAAAGACGGTGACTACTACAAGTCGCTGGCCGCATCGAGCGCCGAAAAGCAGATTCTTGACGACCTCCACTACCACGAGGTGGCGCACCGTGATTTCTTTCGGGCGGCCCTGAGCAGCAACGCCATCAAAAACCTCGAACCCGATTTTGCGACCATCGACTTTGGCGTGCGCACGGGTGCGACCGGCGGAAAATTGGGCGTGCTCGATGCCGCCAAAGCATTCGAAGACTTGGGCGTAGCAGCTTACAACGGTGCGGGGCGCTACATTCAAAGCCCGCTGAACCTGGTATTGGCAGGCAAAATTGTGTCGGTTGAAGCCCGCCACGCCTCGCTCATACGCGACCTGCTTGCCGAAGCCACCTTTGTGGGCGATGACGTGGTGCAAGTGACCACCGGCGGCCCCATTGTGGCGGGCGGGCCGGTTTCGGCCACCCCAACCGGCCTGGAGCGCTCCAAATCCCCAACCGAAGTAGTAGCCATAGCCAACACGTTTCTAAAAGCAGGCTCGAAGCTGGACGTATCGGGCTTGGTATAAGTCCGGACGGGCTTTTTCCTTATTTTAATCTTCCTGCTTTATGAATCTTCTGAATATTCTCTCCGAAATCGAAAAGGTGGACCCCGAAGTGTACGGTCGCCTCGATTCACGCCGCCGCGTGTTCCAGCACCTGAGCGGGCTGGGCGGCAAGTTGGCCGTTGCCGCCGTGCCCTTTGCCCTGGGTTCTATCTTCAACAAAGCCTACGCCGGCGCCACCGCCACGCAGGCCACCGTGCTGGAAGTGCTTAATTACGCGCTGCTGCTGGAGCACCTCGAAGCCAATTTTTACAACATCGGCACGGGTAGCACCACCATCACCAGTGCCTTGAGCGCCAACAACGTCAAGTCCCTGAATTCGATTAAAACCGACGAAAACAACCACGTTACCTTCCTGCGCGGGGTCATCGCAGCGGCCCCATTCAACGCCACGCCAGTGGCGCCAGCCGCCACGGACTTTGACTACACCGGCGCGCAGGGCGGCTCGCGGGCCGCGCTTTTTGCCGATGTGCTGACCAACCCAGCCACGTTTTTGGCTGTGGCCCAGGCCCTGGAAGACACCGGCGTGCGGGCCTACAAGGGCAGCGCCACGGATTTGATGTCGAACAAAACCGTGCTCGAAGCCGCCCTCAACATTCATTCGGTGGAAGCTCGCCACGCTGCCCGCGTGCGCACCATGCGCCGTGGCGGGCTGATGCCCGCCAACGACCGTGCCTCACTGGTTGCCCCGGGTGCCAACCTCAGCACCTCGCCCAAGAGTTGGGTATCGGGCCGCGACGGAGGTGGCCCCGCCCCGGGCACAACCGACGCGGTGTATGGCCCGGGCACGCCGGCATCGGGCACGGCCACCACGATTTTCTACCCGGCCGAAGACAATGTGACCCAGGCCGGGGCCAGCATCAGCACCATCCTCACCACGGCTGTTATTGCGGGACTGGCCACGACCAATATCCCGACGGCTGCTTCTGAAGCGTTTGACGAACCCCTGGACATGGCCACAGTGAAAGCCATTGCCCGCAACTTCGTCAAAACCGGCACCCCAACGTTTGCGCTTCTGTCGTAGCCAAAAAATTTTCAGTCAATGTGTTTCATACAAGGATGGCCCGCCCCGGGCCATCCTTTTTTTGGGGGCATGCCACCCCTGGGCCGCTGCGAGTATCTTTGTAGGTAGCGGCGAGGTGCGCTTGGGCACCCGGCGGTTCTATTCTTATGTCTGATTCGTTTTTTTCCCGGAGCGGGGCTTTGCATCGCCGGACTTTTTTACGGGTAGCGGGCGCTTCGGCGGCCACCGCCTCGCTGGTATTGGCCGGCTGCTCCGACACGGAGCCTACGCCCGTAGTCGTTGACCCAAACTTGCTGCAACTGGCCCAGGCCGACCCGGGCCTGCTCAATTACCTGTATTTGCTAAAGCAGCTCCAAACGGCTTTCTACCAAAAGGTGGTCGATGCATTTCCAAGTGACTTTTCAGCAGCCGAGAAGCTCGCTTTCAACGACCTGCGCGACCATGAACTGGTCCACCGCGAAACGTTGCGCTTTATGCTGGGCGCCAACGCCTACGACACGGCCCTGTTGCAGCCGCTGCCGTTTGACTTCTCCAGCCTGACGCTCACCTCACGGGCCGGCGTGCTGGCAGGTGCGCAGCAGCTCGAAGACCTGTCGGTGGCGGCCTACGCCGGGAGCTTGCGCTTGTTGGCGGCTGTTCCCACGGCAGCGCTGCTAGCCAAGATTGCCTCGGTGGAAGCCCGCCATGCCGCTTTCGTCCGCGACCTGCGCACCCCCGGCTCCTTTGCCGACACCGATGTGGTGGTGAGTGAAGGCGCCCTGCAGAGCGTGAGTTTGGCCAAAACCCCCACTCAGGTCCTCGACGAGACCAAAGCTTTTTTCTTGCCCGTTGTGGTTTCGCCCAGCTCACTGCCCACGGCGTAGCGCCTCCTTTTTGCCTGATTCCGCATGAATTTCCTCTCGCTTCTCGACCGCATCAGTTCCGTCGACGCTCCCTCGGACGCCGCTCCCCGCCGTGACCTGCTTCGCCAGCTGGGCCAAGCCGGTGCGCGCGCGGCAGTAGCCGCCTTGCCCCTGGCCCTCGGTACGCCCGCGCAAGCGGCTCCCGCCAATAATTCCTTCGACGCCGTTGTTCTGCTCCTCAAGCTCGAAGACCTGCTCATGGACTTTTACACCAAGGCGCTGGCGGCACCCGTGCTCACCAACGCTGCCCAGGCCGCCGTCCGGCTCGATTTTGTGCGCCTGCAGCAGCAGCAGCAGGGCCACGCCCGTTTTCTGCGCGATACCCTTTCGTTTGCGGGTGTAACTCCGCCCCCGGCGCCTAGCTTCGACTTCAGTGGCCGCCGAAACAACCCGGCAAACCCCGTGCTGTTCCCTAACGTGCTGACCGACTACACGGCTTTCCTGCAGCTTGCCCAGCAACTGGAGGACGCCAGCGCCAGCATTTACCTCGGCCAGCTTGCCTTCCTCACCACCGACAAGCCCCTGTTTGACGCTGTACTCCGCATGCAGTTGGTGGAAGCCCGCCACGCTTCGCACGTTCGCACCTTGCGGCGCTCCGCTACGCCGGCCACAGCGGTAAAAAGCTGGCCCAGCACCGCCGACACGGCCCCTACCGCTGCCGTGTTGGTTCCCAGCACCAGCAGCAGTGGCGCTACACCCACGTCCATCTACACCTTCGAAGCCAACGAGCGGCAAATCTCGACCGGTACCACCGTTGTCCCCTTCCCAACCATTCTCACTGGCGTTAACGCGGTGCAGTCCAGGGCATTTGCGGAGGCTTTCGACGAACCGCTGCCTACGCTCCAGGCTACGGCGCTGCTTAGTATTTTTGGTTAAGGATATAAAATTTGGGTATTATGACGGAAAGGAGCGGCTCAGGCCGCTCCTTTTGCGTATTCGGTCTGCTTGGGCAATTAGATTCTATGTGCTTCTCTTGCACAATTCTCCCTTGCTATTGTATCTTTATTAAAGGGTGGCAACCAAGCTCTTCCGTAGGAATTGGTGCCCATTTTTATATTTCTTCTTTCTTTCGTACTGCCAACGCTATGCTAGACTACGTGAAAATGATTCTGCTCAAAGTAAGCTTTAACCAAGCCCTGTTCGAAAAAGAACTCCGTAAGTCTCTCAAAATGCTCATGCCAGCGGAGGTGCCAGACTTTCGGGTGTGGTGCTACCAGCAGTTTGCCCGCGTTTATCGCCTTGTGCTGCAACGCGTGTTTGGCAGCCTCGACGAATCAGCCTTTCAAATCAGCGTCGGGTAGTCGAGCCAGTAGCGCCGCGCCATATGCCCAAACTGTGGCCGCTTAGTCGGTGTCGAGCACAAACTTAATGTTGCGCTTCAGCCCTTCGTAGCCCGTGCGCTTCACGGCCGACTGGCGGAACAGCTCCGTGAACAATTCGTGGGTGATTTCGCGCCAGTCGCCGGGCGTCAGGTCTTTCAGGCTAGGATGCGCCTGAAACTGGGGCTCGCTGTGCGGTTTCGAAAAGCGGTTCCAAGGGCACACGTCCTGGCAGATGTCGCAGCCGAAAACCCAGTTGCCGAATTGCCCGGC
Source organism: Hymenobacter jeongseonensis (assembly GCF_015694725.1). GTDB lineage: Bacteria > Bacteroidota > Bacteroidia > Cytophagales > Hymenobacteraceae > Hymenobacter > Hymenobacter jeongseonensis. Next base: position 163,645 of record NZ_JADQDQ010000009.1, read on the forward strand.
CACCTCGGTGGGTATCTGGTCCTTCAACTCGATGGTGAAGTAGCTGATGCACTTGCTGCCGTCCACCACATACGGCTCCGTGATGGCCTGCGTGGGGCAGGCGTCCACGCATTTGGTGCAGGTGCCGCAGTAGTCCCGGATGGGACCGTCGGCGGGCAGTTCCACGTCCACAATTAACTCGGCGATGAAGTAGAACGAGCCGGTGCCGGGCGTTATTAGGTTGGAGTTTTTGCCCACCCAGCCAAGGCCGGATTTCTTGGCCCAGGCCTTGTCCAGTACTGGTGCCGAATCGACGAAGCAGCGCCCACCAATCTGCCCTATTTCGGCTTCCATATCGGCCAGCAGCAGCTTCAGCTTGTCTTTAATGACGAAGTGGTAGTCTCGGCCGTAAGCGTATTTGCTCACTTTGAGCGTGTCATCGGCTTGCTGGTCTTCCGGTGCGGGATAGTAGTTCAGCAGCAGCGAAATCACCGATTTGGCACCGTCTACCAGCAGGCGTGGGTCGAGGCGCTTGTCGAAGTGGTTTTCCATATAGCCCATCTTGCCGTTCATGCGGCGCGTGAGCCAGGTTTCGAGGCGCGGGGCCTCTTCCTCCAAAAATTCGGCCTTGGAAATACCACAGGCCATGAAGCCTAGCTCGGCCGCACGGCGCTTGATAAACGGGGCCCATTCGGATTGGGGAAGCATGGGCGACGGAGAAAGAGGTGCAAAGAAACAGAAAACGCGCCGCTGGGGGCGGCGCGTTCCGTAGTGTAGCGTGGACTCTGCGAGTCCGCGCATGGTTCAGTTCGTTCGAAACGCGGACTCGCAGAGTTCACACTACGACGCTACGACGTTATTTCATCAAACAAGCTAGCGCCGTTGTTGCCGCGCAAGTGGTTTGGGAGCAGGCGGCCCAGGTGCTGGTACGCAGCCTCGGTAGCCTCGCGGCCGCGCGAGGTGCGCTTGATGTAGCCTTCCTGAATCAGGAACGGTTCGTACACTTCCTCGATGGTTTCGCCTTCCTCGCCGCAGGCCGTGGCGATGGTGCTGATGCCCACCGGGCCGCCTTTGAACTTGTCGATGATGGTGGTCAGGATGCGCTTGTCCATGTCGTCGAGGCCGCGAGCGTCTACGTCAAGGGCATTGAGGGCAAACTGTGCAATGTCTACCGTGATGGTACCGTCGCCCTTAATTTGAGCAAAGTCGCGGGTGCGGCGCAGCAGGTTGTTAGCAATGCGCGGGGTACCGCGCGAGCGGCGGGCAATTTCAAAAGCTGCGTCTTCGTGAATAGGCGTACCGAGGATTTCGGCCGAACGATGCACGATGGTGGTCAGCAGCTTGGAATCGTAGTATTCCAGGCGGGCCGAAATACCGAAACGGGCCCGTAGCGGCGCCGTGAGCATGCCCGAACGCGTGGTGGCGCCCACCAAGGTGAAGGGCGACAGCGAAATTTGCACCGAACGCGCATTCGGACCCGAATCGAGCATGATGTCGATGCGGTAGTCCTCCATTGCCGAGTAGAGGTATTCTTCCACCACGGGGTTGAGGCGGTGGATTTCGTCGATGAACAGCACGTCGTGCGGCTCCAGGTTGGTGAGCAGGCCGGCGAGGTCGCTGGGCTTGTCCAGCACCGGGCCGCTCGTCATCTTGATGCCCGAGCCCAACTCGTTGGCAATGATGTGCGAGAGCGTGGTTTTGCCCAGGCCGGGAGGGCCGTGCAGCAGTACGTGGTCGAGGGCGTCGCCGCGCTGCTTGGCAGCGGCCACGAACACCTTCAGGTTCTCCAGAATTTTTTCCTGGCCCGTGAAGTCGTCGAAACTAAGCGGCCGCAGGGCCTTGTCAATGTCCTTATCGGTGGCATCGAAACTCTCGTTGCCGCCAGTGAGATAGGCTTCGCGCATAATGGTATTTACTAAATTAATTGGTCGACGCTTGCTAAGCTAGTGAGTAACCTTGTTGCCGGCAAAAAAGCTCCTTTGCGTTCCAAAAAAGTAGCCTTATATAAAGGACGCCATGCTGAGCTTGTCGAAGCATCTCGCGTGCTTCGCTGAACGACTAAGATTACTACCACACGCGAGATGCTTCGACAATCTCGGCATGACGTTCCTGTTATTACTCGTTCAACAGCACTTCAATATCCAAGTGCAGCCAATCCGATTCCCAGGACTTGTGGTTGAGGCGGGCCGTAAGGTTTTTGCCGGCGTCGAGGAGGCGCGCTACGGTTTCGTTGCGGCCTTCGGGTAGGTAGCCGAGCCACACGTTGGCGGGGTCGGTAGCGGGGGCGGTGTGCACTTGCACGGCCCAGTCGTCGTATTTGTTGCTGGGCTCGCGGCTCAGCTGCAGGGCCTGCCCCACGCTCAGGCTGGGCTCGTACTGCACGAGGTTGTCGCGGTGCGAAGTGCCGGCCACGAGGCACTCGAGCAGCACGAGGGGTTCGGAATCGGTAGCGATTTTCATCATGGGGCCAAATTACGGCATGGGCGGCAGGTTTTGGTTTTGTGTAATGCTTGCGTTCGAGGCCATGCCACGCCGTCCTCAGTATATTGAATCAATATTTCCACTCTTCCCTCTTAACTTTTTATGAAAAAAGCATTTCTCGCCGCCGCGCTGGCGCTGGCCGTGGCCGGCTCCTGGGCCTTCGCTCCCAATGAGAACCAGCCCGGTACCTACATGCAACTGGATGCTTATAACGTAGACGGCCGGGGCACCCTAATTATTACTGCAGCTGATGGCAAGGTGAACATGATACAGGTGAAGGAGGCGGACGCGCCCCTGGGTCGCTCCAAAACGCTGCTCAAACTTAACGAACTGCGGCACGATGGGTGGCAGGTGGTGCAGATGACCGACCGAAACACGCCATCCACAACCAATGGCAATTACTATAATAATACTTTCAGCGAGACGTATTTGTTGGAGAAACGCTGAAGCCTAGCCATCCCAAACGCCTACACAAATCGGCCGCTCCATTACTAGAGCGGCCGTTTTGTGTGTCTCGAGCCAGAAGCCGTCGATATTATTTAAACGCCTGAATGCCCGTAATATCAGCACCCGTAATCAACAGGTGGATGTCGTGGGTGCCCTCATAGGTAATCACCGATTCCAGATTCATCATGTGGCGCATGATGGGGTACTCGCCGGTGATGCCCATGCCGCCGTGAATCTGGCGGGCTTCGCGAGCCACATGCAGGGCCATTTCCACGGAGTTGCGCTTAGCCATGCTGATTTGGGCGCTGGTGGCTTTGCCTTCGTTTTTGAGCACGCCCAAGCGCCAGGCCATGAGCTGAGCCTTGGTGATTTCGGTAATCATCTCGGCCAGTTTCTTCTGCTGCAGTTGGAAGCCGCCGATGGGCTGACCGAACTGCTCGCGCTGCAGCGAGTATTTCAGGGCCGACTCGTAGCAATCGATGGCCGCGCCGATGGCGCCCCAGGCGATGCCGAAACGGGCCGAATCGAGGCAGCTGAGCGGGCCTTTGAGGCCGTCGATGTTGGGCAGGATGTTCTCCTTTGGGATTTTTACATCCTCAAACACCAGCTCGCCAGTGGTGCTGGCGCGCAGGCTCCATTTGTTGTGGATTTCGGGGGTGCTGAAGCCTTCCATGCCGCGCTCCACAATCACGCCTTTGATGCGGCCTTGCTCGTTTTTGGCCCATACCACGGCCACTTGGCACTCGGGGGAGTTCGAAATCCAGAGCTTGGCGCCGTTCAGCAAGTAATGGTCGCCTTTGTCCTCGATTTTGGTGGTCATGCCGCCGGGGTTCGAGCCGTGGTCGGGCTCGGTGAGGCCGAAGCAGCCCAGCCATGCGCCGCTGGCGAGCTTGGGCAGGAACTTCTTGCGCTGCTCCTCGGAGCCATATTGGTAAATGGGGAACATCACCAGCGAGCCCTGCACCGAGGCCGTGGAGCGCATGCCGGAATCGCCGCGCTCAATTTCCTGCATGATGAGGCCGTAGCTGATGTAATCCAGCCCGCCGCCGCCGTACTCCTGGGGCACGGTGGGACCGAAAGCGCCCACGTCACCAAACTTCCGCACGATTTCCGAAGGAAAATGCGCGTCCTGCGCCCACTTCTCAATGTTCGGATTAATTTCTTTTTTGACGAAGTCGCGGATGCTCTGGCGGATGAGCAGGTGCTCCTCGGTGAGCAGACCGTCGAGGTCGAAGTAATCGGTGAAGCCGTTGGCGTTGGTGCTGCCTTTTTGGGCGGTGTGGGCTTTGGATTCCGGGGAAAGAACGTCGGCTTGGGAGGACATAAAGGGGGTGGTGAGGTGGGATGTGCGCGCAAAGATAACAGCCGTAGCGGGGGCGCAGTTCGCTGCGCAACAGCCCGAAAACCAGATTAAAAATTTCGTTGTGGTGAGGTTTTGCAAAAATTTCGCTTCTTACTGCTCCCAAACGCAGGCTTCGCCGTACAGACTATCCATTCCCACCTACCCGCCTTAGCTAAGGCCGCACATGAGCCACGCAAAGAAACTTAACGAACTGGAAGCCACTGCCATTTGCGGCAACGACATTTCCTCTTCCTGCCTGTACGTCTCGGCCCTGGCCATTTCCTATGCCGGGCAATATGCCTGGCTGGCCCTGCTGGTAGTCGGGGCGGTGCTGTTTCTGTTTCGTAAAATTTACGGCGAGGTAGTGGGCGCCCTGCCCCTGAACGGCGGCGCCTACAACGTGCTCCTGAACACCACCAGCAAGCGCAACGCCGCCCTGGCCGCCTGCCTCACCATCCTGTCCTACATGGCCACGGCCGTGCTCTCGGCCAACGAGGCCATGCACTACCTGCACACGTTGTGGCACAGCTTGCCCATTATTAGCGCCACCATGGGGCTGCTGGCGCTGTTTCTGCTGCTAACCATACTGGGCATGTCCGAATCAGCCATTGTGGCGGTGGTTATTTTCATTACTCACCTGCTGTCGCTCACGCTGCTGGTGGGCGTGGCGGTGTGGTATCTGGCCCAAAACGGCTTCGATAATTTGTCGCTCAACTTCCAAATGCCCGTCAAGGGCGGGAGCGTTATGAATGCGCTGTTTTTTGGTTTTAGTGCGGCTATGCTGGGCATTTCGGGGTTCGAAAGCTCGGCCAACTTCGTGGAGGAGCAGGCCCGAGGCGTGTTCCAGAAAACCCTGCGCAACATGTGGGTGGTGGTCACGGTGTTCAACCCGCTGATTGCCTTTCTGGCCATTGCCGTGCTCCCGCTGGCCGAAGTAGGGCAGCACACCGAAACCCTGCTTTCGCACATGGGCACCGTCACGGGCGGCCCTTGGCTGGGCACGCTCATCTCCATCAATGCCGTGGCCGTGCTCAGCGGGGCCGTGCTCACCTCCTTCGTGGGCGTGAGCGGCCTGATGAAGCGGATGACGCTGGACCGCATTCTGCCGCAGTTTTTCCTCAAGGAGAACAAGCGGGGCAGCAACTACGTCATCCTCATCACGTTTTTCGTGCTCTGCGTGTCCGTGCTGTTGATTACGAACGGCAAACTGGGGCCGCTGGCCGGGGTGTACACCATTTCGTTTCTGTCGGTGATGGCCTTTTTTGCCCTTGGCAACTTCCTGCTGAAGCGCAAGCGGCCCAACCTGCCGCGCCCCGTGTACGCCGGCATCATTACGGTTACGCTGGCCTTGCTGGGCGTTTTCGTAGCCTTGTATGGCAATGTTAAGATTCACCCCGAATACCTGGTGGTGTTCCTGCAGTACTTTCTGCCGACCATGGCCGTGGTGTCCATCATGCTCAACCGCATTGCCATACTTAACTTTATCTTGAAGGCCGTGGATGCCTTTGAACGCCACCTGCCCCGGGCCTCCCGGCTGGGGCGCCTCATGGTGCGGCGCCAGCTGCGCGAGCTGTCCAAGCAGGAATTTGTGTTTTTCACCAAGGGCGACAACGTGGCCAACCTGAACAAGGTGATGGCCTACGTAGTGGAAAACGAGTTTACCAACCGCCTCAAAATCGTGACGTTGCTAAAAGACGGCGAAAACTACCCCCAGGATTTGCTCAACGACATCCGGGTGCTGGACCGCGCCTACGAGCAAATCGAAGTGGATTTCGTGACGATGGAAGGCAAATTTGGCCCCGAGCTGATTGAGGAACTGTCCGAGAAGTGGTGCATTCCCAAGAACTTCATGTTTATCGGCTCTCCCGGCGACCGGTTTCCGTACCAGATTTCCGAGTTGGGCGGCGTACGTCTGATTATTTGAGGAAAAGGCGCGCAAAAAAGAACGTCCTGCTGAGCGGGCCGAAGCATTTCCACCGCAGTAGTAACTGATTACTCCTCGTGTCACAGATGCTTCGACCCACTCAGCAGGACGTTCTAGCTTATTGGCCGATACCTAAAACTTCAGGTTCACCGAAGCCAGGAAGTTACGGGTGGCCTGCGGGAAGAACCAATTGAAGGTTTCCTGCTGCCCGCTGAAACCCACGTAGCTGTAGGTATAGCCGTTGGCCACGTACTCGCGGTTGAGCAGGTTATTCACCAGCAAGGCCAGCTCGATTTCCTTCATGAAAACCGGGCGAATGACGTAGCGCAGGCGTAAATCGAGCACTTGATAGGCGGCAATGCGCCGTGCCTCGTTGGCCGAGTTATCGAGGTATTGCTGGCCCACGGTTTTGTAGAGCAAGGCCAAACGCAGGCCTTTCAGGGGCTGGCCTTCCAAAGTGTGGGCCGAAACGACGCCGGGCGAATAGGAAATGGTGGACGTGCGCGGGGCGGCCTCCACCCGCTCGTAGTTGGCATCGTAGGTCACGTCGCGGTACTCCAGAATGCGGTTGCGGCTCAGCGTCAGGGTGCTGCTCAGGCTGATTTTATCGTCGGCCGAAATAGCGCCGGTGAGTTCCAGGCCGGTGCGGTAGCTGCGCGCCACGTTGGTGCGGAGCGGCGCGCCCACGTCGTTGAGCTGGCCGGTAGCCACCAGCTGGTCGCGGTAGTTCATGTAGAAATAGTTGGCTTCGAGGCGCACGGCCGTGCGCGGCCCCAGCAGGCTCAGGTCGGCGCGGGTGAGGCGGTAGCCCGCTTCGTAGTCTTCGAGGCGTTCGGCGCGGGCGGTTTGGTCGCCGGCGGGGCGGTCGGTGAAGTCGGCGCGCACGGGCTCGCGCTGGCCCACGGCAAAGCTGCCGTAGAGCTGCTGGCCCTCGGCCAGGGTGAAAGTGGCGCCGGCTTTGGGATTGAAAAAAGTGTAATTAGCGCGGGTGGTCACGTCGTTCTGGTCGTCCTCCAGGCCATCGATTTTGTACTCGATGCGGCGCACCTGCAAGTCGCCGTACACGCCAAGCCGGGGCAGCACCTGCCATGTGGCGCGGGCGTAGGCGTTGTTGTCCGATTTGGTGGCGTCGTTGAAATAGTAGCGTTGGCGCGGCCGGAGATTGGCCGCGTATTGGGCCCAGATAATCTCGCCGTAATGGTCGTTGTGGAAAATATTACCCGCTCCCCCGATAGTAGCCTGAAATTTGTCGTTGTCTTTGGGTTGGTAGTTGAAGGCAAAAGTGCCGCCGTAGAAGTAGTTATCGAGCCACTTCCGGTCGATGAGGTCGGTACGGGTGATGGTTTGGCTGCCAATCACCACGTCCGGCAGGCCAAAGGCCGAGAAGCGGCGGTTGGCGCGGTAGTTTTCGTAGTACCCCAGGCCGCGCGTGAGGTGCAGCGCCGCCCCCAGGTTCCAGTTTGCTCCTAAGGCCTGCGAGAGGTGCAGCTGGTAGTGGTTTTGCTGGTAGTTATCGGTTTGGTTGTCGTAGGTATAGTAGCTGTAGCGGCGGCCTTCCTGTTGCACACGCACGGCGTCGGCTTCCGATAATTCCCCGTTGTCCACGTAAGTCTGCAGCAGGGCGCGGTTGCCGGTAATGGCCGGCTCGGGCACACCGTTCCAGGCCTGGTAGGTTTTTTCGCGGCCCGAGAAGGTGATGAATTTGAGCAGTGTATTCTTGCCTTGGTAGCCCGCGGCCAGGTAATACGACTTCAAATCCGAAGCAGCCCGGTTCATGTAGCCGTCGGTGGCGATGCGCGAGAGGCGGCCGTCGAAGGTGAAGTGCCCGCCCACCAGCCCGGTGCCAAACTGCACGTTGTTCTTCCAGGTGTTGAATGAGCCGTAGGTGTTGTTAGTCTCGGCATAGGCTTCGCGGCGGTTGTCGAGCGTGCTAATGTTGATGCTGGCCCCAAAGGCGGCCCCGCCGTTCTGGCTGGTGCCCACGCCGCGCTGCACCTGCAGGGAATTGACGGACGAAGCCAAGTCGGGCAGGTTCACCAGGAACGCGCCGCGGGATTCCGGGTCGTTCAACGGCACCCCGTTGATGGTCATGTTGATGCCGATGTTGCTCGTGCCCCGAATGCGGATATCGGTGTAGCCCACGCCCGCCCCGGCATCGGAATTCACCACCACCGAAGGCGTCTGGTCGAGCAGATAGGGCAAATCCTGGCCGAAGTTGCGCTTGGCCAAATCCTCCTTGCTGAGATTGGTGTAGGCCGTGGCGGTGCGGTCGCTGGCGCGGGAAGCCGTCACCAGAGCTTCGCCGGTGAGCACAGCGCCGGGCTTCAGGCTGGCAGTCAGGCGTTGCTCGGTGGCCTGGCCCTGCACTTGCCGCACCACGGGCTCATACCCAACAAAGCTGATGCGCAGCTCATGCGTCCCGGCGGGCACGGCGCCCAGCACAAAGCTGCCCGTGGCATCGGTGGCCGGGCCCGCCACGCCGTCGAGCAATACGGTGGCGCCGGGTAGTCCGTCGCCCGTTCGGGCATCGGTAACCGTGCCGGACACGGGGCCTTGGGCCCATGCCGGCGCGAAGGCCGTCCCCAGAAGGGCGGCTCCCGCAATCAATACAGTCTTCAAAAAGATTATGGCGTAAAAAATGGAACGCGCCATCACCCCAGGGGTCGGAGTGACAGCGGAAACGTCCGCGGATTGTTTGTTCCCTTCGCCGGCATTACCCGGTTCAGGTTCGATGGGTATCATCTCAGCCGATGTCGTGCACAACATCAGCACCCCTAAACAGGATGCAAAGGTATACGCCCCGCGCCATACGGCCCGCAAAACAAGCTGCCAAGCTCCTCGGCAGGCAACTTTGCCCTTGGCCGTTTGTTGAAAGTCAGTTAATTTAGGGACGTCGGCCGGCGCAACGCCGGGACGCGAACCTTCGTTGAAAGTTTTGCACCGCTTCAGCTGTTATCGCCATGTTCAGCCTTGTCTACGCCGTTGCTTTTTGCGCCTTTTTCCTGTTTCTGCTGGTTCTCCCGCGCCGCCGCCGGGCCATGCCGCCGCCCCCTCCGCCCGACGGTGACGACGACGGCGGCGAACCACACGACCCCGGCCTGCCCGACCTGGATTTGCCCCCCGGCATTTCCCGGCCCATCAACGATTGGGAGCCCGACTACAACAAGCGCCGGGTGGGCGTATAGCGCGCATAGCGCACCCTTGCTTTTACTATAATATAAAGGCCGCCACGAGTGGGTTCAGGAGTGGTTTGACGGTCAATTTATGGCCCTCAAACCGCTCCTTTCTTTTTGCAGCATGGCTAGCCCGAACACCTAAATCCGGGCCCGGCACAAGTCCTGCCTTCAGCCGATTTCGATGGTGTAGGCAGCCGAGAATACCTGCCCCGGTTCCAGCGTCAGAATGCCCTCTTTTTCGCTGAGCTCGCCGGGCTCGCCCGTGGGACTGGCGATGCCGTGCCAGGGCTCGATGCACACAAAACCGGCGCCGGGGCCTTTGGTCCAGAGGCCGAGGTAGGGAAAGCCATCGAACTGGAACCGCACGAAATGCGCCGACTTGTGCGAGCGCAGCGTCAGGCGCGTAAAATCGTAGTGCTTGAACACCAAGGCATCGTCCGCAAACAGCTCGTAGCTGAGCGGCAATTCCCGTTCGTTGCGGAGTACCGGCGCGGTTTGGCCGGTGAGCAGGCCGCCTTGCAGCAGGTGACGGTCCAAGGTCACGGGGTGGTCGAATTCAAAGAAGTAATCTTCAAATTGCTCATCCGGCAGCAAGGGGCAGCGCAACGCGGGGTGCGCCCCAATGCTGAACAGCAGCGGCTGTTCGGGGGCGGGGTTGCGCACGTCCCAGCGCACGGTGAGCAGGGCGTCGCGCAGCGTATAGGTGATGGTTAGCTCGAAAGCGAAAGGGAAAACGGCCCGCGTTTTTTCGTCGTGGCGCAGCTGGAAAACCAACTGCGATGCACTTTGCTGGGCCACCGTAAACATCTGGTCGCGGGCAAAGCCGTGCTGGGGCAGGCTGTAGTCGCGGCCTTCGTGGTAGTACGCATCGCCGGGCAGGCGGCCCACCAGCGGAAACAGCACCGGCGCGTGGCGCGCCCACACGGCCGGGTCGGCGGGCCACAAGTACTCAAGGCCATCGGCCAGGGTTACCAGGCTGGTCAGCTCGGCGCCGTATGCGGCAAACGTGGCGCGGCAGCTGGGCGAGGTGAGGGTGTATTGGTCGGGGCGGGCGGGCATGGGAAGAGGCGAGGTGGGGAGAGGGAGCGAAGCGCCCCGCAGCAGCTCATCAATCAGAAAGCACGCCTGGGTGAACCGGCGGTCTTCGTTGCCGGATATCTCGGCAAAATTGGCCATTTGCTCGCGCAGCTCGCGCTGGTAGAGGTCGTAGAACTGCTGGCGCAGAAAGGGGTGTTCGCGGAGCGGGTCGGGCTGCCAGGGCAGGTCGATGCCCATGAGCAGCACCAGGTCGTAGTGCTGCTGGCTGATGCGGCGCAATATCCACTCCGGACAAGTGCCAAAAGCGTGCTCCGACCAGATTTTAATTACCAGCAAGTCGCTGTCGTAAAACACCAGCCCGTTGGCCTGGGCTTCGGCGTGCGCTTCGGCCAGGACCTGGCCACGGGCTATTTCCTCAATATCCTCGGGCGTGTAATGGGGACCGGAATCGGCCAGATACTCGCGGGCAAATTCGGGAGCAAAAGAGGTTCCGTAGTGAGCCGCCAGCCGAGCGGCCAACGTCGACTTGCCCGTGGATTCGGGACCAGTAAGGGAAACGCGCAGCAACTTATGCAAAAAAAAAGGGAGGTTAAACGGAGTGAGCGGCGGCCTAAATAAAACCAGAAATTATTTAGCCGGTGCAACCTAGTAAGTGGCTGGAAACGAAAAACCGGGCTGGGAACCGCGGCTCATCTCCCGCCAGCTTTTAAGAAACAACGGACTGCGCTTGCGCCGTCTGCGCTGCTAGCTCGCGCCGCCATTGCCAATAGCCGTACGCGGCCAGCCCCAAAAACACGGCGTAGAGCACGCTGGTCAGGTGCAAGTCGCGGTGCCAGTACATGCCTACGTAGGCCACGTCGACCCCAATCCAGAGCAGCCAGTTTTCGATGTTGCGGCGCGAAAGCAACAGCTGGGCCGCCAGGCTGATGGCCGTGGTGCTGCTGTCCCAATACGGCAGGGCCGCGTCGCTGTATCGACTAAACAAAAAGCCCACAACCACCGCAAACACTAGGCCCGCCGCCCCCAGCCACCAGGCCACCCGCCGCGGGGTGTGGGAAATGGGCAGCGAGGGCGCTTCGGGCGAAGCGTCCTTGCGCAGCCATTTCGCCCAGCCATACACCAGCAAGGCTATGAAAGCCAGCTGCAAGCCGGCATCCGAATAGAGCCGGGCCTGCTTGAAAACTACCAAGTAAAGCCCACCGTTGACAATGCCAATAGGGAAATTCCAGATGGAATTTCGGGCGGCCAGCCACACGCAGGCCACGCCCGTCACCACGCCGGCTACTTCCACCGGACTAGCGGCCTGCACTGCCGCCCAGGCCGCCGAAAATAAAGTAGCAGAGAGAACCACAGCCAACGCCAGCAGAAGAAGAAAGGCGCAAGGTAGGGCTCCGACGCCTACTTTTGCCCCACCTACTGCTCAGCTATGGAAAGCGTATCCCTGGAAATCAGCCCCGAAGAACTGCACCGCCGCCTGCAAGCCGGCGACGACCTGCAACTCGTGGACGTGCGCCAGCCCGAAGAATTTGACTACTGCCACCTGCCCGGCAGCCTCCTGCTGCCCCTGGACGAAATGCCCCGCCGCGCGGCCGAAATTCGCCCCGACGGCCCGGTGGTGCTTATTTGCCACCACGGCGTGCGCTCGGCCCACGCACTGGGCTACCTGCGCCACCGCCTCGGCCGCACCAACCTGCTGAACTTGCGCGGCGGCGTAGCCGCTTGGGCCGAGCAAGTCGACCCCGCCTTTCCGCGCTATTAAGCGCCAGAGCAAGCAGGTCAATTTCAAACCAGTCCCGTCGTTTAGGAGTTGGGTTCGTTGAAGGCACATATCCTGCTGCTTTCCGCTACCCATGCCCGATTTCTCTCTCTCCTCCGCGCTGCTGGCCGATGCGGGCGCCCCTACCCTATCCGCCAGGGTGGCACTGCGCGACCGGCCGGCCGGCACGCCATTACTGCGCCAGGAATGGGGCGACTTGCTGTTCATGCACTGGCCGGTTCCGGCCGAACTGCTTCAGCCCTACCTGCCGCCGCGGCTGACCATCGACACCTACGACGGCATGGCTTGGCTGGCGGTGGTACCGTTTCGCATGTCGAAAGTGCGTACCCGCATCAGCCCGCCGGTGCCGGGCGCCAATGAATTTCTGGAGCTGAACGTGCGCACCTACGTGCACCTCGATGGCGTGCCGGGCGTGTGGTTTTTCTCGCTCGATGCCACCAATGCGCTGGCCGTGTGGGCGGCCCGCACGTTTTTTAACCTGCCCTACCTGCGTGCCAACATGAGCTTGGACAGCCCTAGCCCGCAGCTGCGCCAGTTCCGGGCCCAACGCACCCACCCAAGCGCCCCGGCCGCCACTTTCCGCGCCACCTGGACGGTGGGCGCGCCGTTGCCGCCCGCCGAGCCCGGCTCATTGGCCTTTTTTCTCACGGAGCGCTACTGCCTTTATGCCAGCAATAAGGCGCACACCAAGCTCTACCGGGGCCGGGTGGCGCATGCACCGTGGCCCCTGTCCTCGGCCAATGTGCTGCACTTCGAATCATCGCTAATAGAGAGCCACGGCCTGCCTACGCCCGCTGGACTGCCCGTGCTGCACGCCGGCGGCCCCGTGAGCGTGGAGCTGTGGCCGATGCAGCGGGTGTAATTTTGGTGGGTGAAACCTGCCTTTATCCTGCCGCCGCTGCCCGAATTGCCCATCATTGCGGCCCTGCCCGCGTTGCGGGCTGCCCTGGCCAGCAATGCCCGCGTGGTGCTGGAAGCCCCCCCCGGCGCGGGCAAGACCACCGTGGTGCCGCTGGAGCTTTTGGCCGCCAGCTGGCGGAATCCGGACGATAAAATTCTGGTGCTCGAACCCCGCCAGTTGGCCGTGCGCGGGGCCGCCGCCCGCCTGGCGCAGCTACTGGGTGAGCCCGTGGGCCGCACCATCGGCTATCGGGTGCGGCTGGATAGCAAAGTGAGCCAGGAAACCCGGGTGGAAGTCATCACCGAAGGCATTCTCACGCGCATGATTCAGGACGACCCGGCGCTGGAAGGCGTGGCGGCCGTGGTGTTCGACGAATTTCACGAGCGCAGCCTCAATGCCGATTTGGGGCTGGCCCTGGCCCTGGATGCACAAGCCGTGCTGCGGCCCGACCTGCGGATTCTGATAATGAGTGCTACGCTGGAGGCCCAGCGCCTGGGCCAATGGCTGCCCGCCCCGGTGGTGTCCTCGGCCGGTTTTTTGTTTCCGATTGACACTCACTACCTCGACCCGCGCCGCGCTTCTTCGCTGCCCAACAAGCCCAACGAGCGGCTGGCCGAGCTGGTGCCCGCCCAGGTGCGCGCGGCCCTGAATACCCACGCCGAGGGCGACATTCTGGTATTTCTGCCCGGCGTGGGGGACTTGCAGCGGAGTGCCGGCAAGCTCACCGACGCCCTGGCCGATACCGTTGACCTGCACTTGCTGCACGGCGAGTTGCCGCTCGAAACCCAGGACGCCGCCCTGCGCCCCGCCCGCGCCGGGCGCCGCAAGGTCATCCTGGCCACCAGCATTGCCGAAACCAGCCTCACCATTGAAGGCGTGCGGGTGGTGATTGACGGCGGGTTTGCGCGGGTGCCGCGCTTTGTGCCCCGCACCGGCTTCACTACCCTGGAAACCGTGCCCGTGGCCCGCGCCGCGGCCGACCAGCGCCGGGGCCGCGCCGGCCGCCTGGCCCCCGGCACCTGCTACCGCCTCTGGACCGAAGCCGAGCACCACAACCTGCCTGCCCACCGCCCGCCCGAAATCCACACCGCCGACCTAAGCAGCCTGGTGCTGGAACTGGCCCTGTGGGGAGCGACGGAGCCAACCGGCTTGCGGTGGCTGGATGTGCCGCCGGTGGCCGCCTTCGCGCAAGCCCGGGAGCTGTTGCTGCGGCTGGGAGCGTTGGCTAACGAGACCAAAGTCACGCCGCACGGCCGGCAGTTGGCGGCGCTGGGCCTGCCGCCCCGCCTTGGACACTTGGTGGTGCGCGGCCAGGAGTTGGGCTACGGCGCGGCGGCGGGCGCGCTGGCCGCATTACTGGCCGAGCGCGACCTGCTGCGCTGGGCTTCGCCAACCGATACCCGCCCGATGCTGCCGGATTTGCGCCTGCGCCTGGAGGCGTTGGAAAGCGGCCGGCCGCCGCTGCCCGGCCTGGCGCTGCACCACGCCACGCTGCAGCGCGTACGCGACGTGGCCCGCAACCTGCAAGCCCGACAGCGGCAGGCGCCGGCCGCGGCTGGCTATTCGGCCGCGCAGGCGCCCGTTGGGTTGCTCACGGCGCTGGCGTACCCCGACCGCTTGGCCCAGCGCGAAACCCATGACCGGCTCCGCCTCGTAACGGGCCAGCGCGTGAGCTTGAACACGACGGATGTGGACCCGCAGGCCGAGTTCTTTGCGGTGGCTCACCTGGCCGGCACGGCGGCGGCGCCCCGCGCTACGTTGGCCGCGCCGCTGGGCAAAGACGAACTGGAACTGGCCTTCGCCGACCAGATTACCACCACCGACGAAGTGGGCTACGACGTTGCGGCCCAGCGCGTAAGTGGCCGCCGCGTGCGCCGGCTGGGGGCGTTATTGCTTTCGGAGGCGGTTATTGGCCAGCCCGACCCGGCGCTGGTCAGCCAGGCCCTGGGTACGTATTTGCAGGAAGCGGGTTTGAGCAAATTGAACTGGACGGCCGAGGCCCGGCAGCTACAGCAACGACTGGAATTTCTGCATCAGCAGTTCCCCGCATCCGAAGCAAACCCCGGGGAAGAGTGGCCCACTTTCAATGATAAAACCTTGACCCGGGAGCTTACGGAGTGGCTGGGCCCGCACCTCACCGGCCTCAAAACCCTGGCTGATGTGCAGCGTCTCAACCTGACCGAGCCGCTGCTGGCGCGCCTGCCCGGCGGTTGGAACCAACGCCAAGTGCTCGACCGCTTGGCCCCGGCCGCGCTGGAAGTACCCAGTGGCTCGCACATTGCCTTGGACTACAGCGACCCGGCCGCCCCGGTGCTTGCCGTGAAGCTGCAAGAGCTATTTGGCCTTACCGAGACGCCCACTGTGGCCGGCGGGCGCGTGCCGCTGCTGTTGCACCTGCTGTCGCCGGGCGGGCGGCCGGCGCAGGTCACGCGCGACCTGCGCAGCTTTTGGGAACGGGGCTACTTCGAGGTGCGCAAGGACTTGAAGGGCCGCTACCCCCGGCATCCCTGGCCCGACAAACCCATGGAGCACATTCCCACCAAACTCACCAAAAAGCGGCTGGGCCAGTAGCCGGTTTTCGTTACGGACTAATAGCCAATGTTATCATTACTCAAAAACCGGTAATTTATGAGGTAACAATTGCGTAACGTTGGCCGACCGGTGCGTAATTGGGGTATGAAACACCTCTTCTCCTCATTCATTCTGGCTCTACTTACTGGCACGGCCCAGGGCCAAGGTGGCGGCGGAGGGGCACCCGTGGGGTGGATGAAACTCAGCGCCGATTTGCCCCTGCGCGGCCGCTGGAGCATGTACTCGGAAGTGGAGACGCGCCAGAGCAATGCTCAACTCACTGCCCAGCAGCTCGGCCGCCTGGGCTTCCGCTTGAACGTATCCCCTAATTTCAGCCTCACCACGGGCTACGTGCTGGCGGCAAACGAATGCCGCGCCAGCGGCGACGAGTCCACCACTCCCGAACACCGCCTGTATCAGGAAGTAGCTGTGAACGACGCCACCGGGGCCATACGCGCCGGCCACCGCCTGCGGGCCGAAGAGCGGTGGCTGCGCGCCACACCGGAAGCCGCCTTTCGGTTTGCCCCGCGCCTGCGCTACCAATTGCGACTGGTGCTGCCGTTGCGGGCGGGCGGGACGCTGCCCATCGGCGGCGTGTTCCTGGTGGTGGGCAATGAAGTATTTGCCGGCCTGGGTCGGCGCGAAGGGCGGAGCTTTTTGGAAGAAAACCGCGCAAGTGCGGGCCTGGGCTACCGCGTCAGCCGCCACGCCACCGTGGAAATGGCTTACCTGCACCAGACCCAGGCGGCGGGGTCGGCGGGCGCTTCCCTGGCCCGCAATGCGGTGCAAGTGAGCGTGGCCGTGGCTCGACCCAACCATCTTGCCTTGGTGCGCCGCTGATAGCTGCTTCCGCTTGTTGGCTAGCCCGGCAACTCGCTGCCCGGACCGCTGGCGTCCCGGCCGCGGGCGGGCGAGTAATGCCGATGCAGCCAGCGGCTCAGCCCGCCGAGGCCGGGCAACAACACCCGCTCCGTGATGTTGGCTTGGTCGAGCTTATCGCGCACTTCCCACTTCAGGCGGGCGGGAATAACGATGCGGAAATACAGCTCGGGGCGTTCCGTCAGCCAGTCGTGCAGCACGCTTTGGGCCGTGCTCATCAGCGAGAACAACGCGTACTGGTGCACGATGCGGGCGTCGAGGCTTGGCGGCTCGAGAAACAGCACGTAGGGCACGTCCTGCAGCTCTTCCAGCTCGCCCAGGCTGCTGGCCAGGGGCTGCAGGAGCTCCGAAGTAAACACGTTGGAGCCTTCGGTTTGCAGGGCCTGGCGCAGGCGCTGGGGCAGGTGCTCGGCGGCTTTTACGTAGTTGAGGGCCCAAATAATGCCGTCTTCGTGGTAGGCTTCGAGGTCGTCGGTGGCGAAATGCAGGGCCACGTAGGGCGAGTAAGTCCAGTCGAGCAGGCGCGTGGGCAGGCCGTGGTGCTGGGCCAGGGCCAGCCAGTCCCAGGTGCTGGCCGCCTGAATGGTTTGGGTGGTGTCGTGGGCGTACTTGCGGAAATTCCGCAGCAGGTGGTTTTCCAGCTTGTGGTATTCGCCCCCGAGGCGCTGCACGCTGGTATTGAGCTGGTAGTGGCGCGAACGGCTCCCGCGGTACACAAACGGCGAACGGAACCGCCCCAGGCCCCCGTCCCAGGTATCCTGAAAGAGCAGGCGTTGCAGGTCTTCCCAGGAAGTAGCTTCGTAATCGTTGGCAGAAAGGGGCATGGGGCGAAGATACGCGGCGCCAGCAGCAGCCGTTCGTTTGAGCTTACCAAGCGTAGCGCCTGGCGAGCCACCGGCTTCAAAACCGGAAGCTTCGCTGGGCGCAACTCTTATCCACCGGCCGGGAAATCGGCAGCATCGCCCATCGCGGCGTACTGCTCCAGTTCCTGACTGAGGGCGGCAAACTTCTCGCGGGCGCCTTTCACTGCGGCTTTGCCCAGGGGCAGGTGCAGGGGCGGCTTGGTTAGTTGCACGACGTCGTACATGGCCTTGGCGGCGCGCACGGGGTCGCCGGGCTGGCGGCCGCTGTAGCCCTGGATGGCGCGCATGTTTTCGCCCACAGTGGCCTGATAATCGTCAATTTTGGTATCGGCGAAGGTGGCCGACTCGCCTGCCCATTTTGTGCGGAAACCGCTGGGCTCGACGTTGGTGACGTGAATGCCCAGCGGTGCCAGTTGCAGCGACAAGCTCTCGCCGATGCCTTCGAGCGCAAATTTGGAAGCATTGTACACGCCCACGCCGGGAAACGCCCGCAGGCCGCCGATGCTGGTGATGTTGAGAATATGGCCCGACCGGCGCGCCCGCAGATGCGGCAGCACGGCCCGCAGCACGTGCAGCGCGCCGAACACGTTCACGTCGAACTGCCGCTGCACTTCCTCGGCGGGCACCTCTTCGATGCTGCCCATGGAGCCGTAGCCGGCATTGTTCACGACCACGTCGAGGTGGTCGAAATGGGCAATGGCATCGGCCACGGCGGTTTTCACCTGTGCTTCGTTGGTCACGTCGCACACCAGGCCCAAGGTGCGGCCGGGCGCTTGGGATGTAAACGCCTCGGCTTGCCCGGGCTGGCGAAAGGTAGCGGCCACACGGCCGCCTTGCTCCAGAATATAAGTAGCCAGGGCTTCGCCAAAGCCGGACGACGCCCCGGTGATAAACCAGGTTTGGGGGGTGGAATCAGGCATACAATTCGTATTGGGAAATGGTAGGTGCTAAGACGGCTTGCGGCCGCGAATTGTTTGCGGGCGCAACCGAAATGCGCGGGGCTGAGGCCATTGCCGTACCTTCGCGCCCCACAAATCCCACCCAACACGCTCCGCGCCGCATTCCAGCCGATGAAAAAGCTCTTCTCGTTTCTCCTCTTTTTACTTGGGCTCACGGCGCAGGCGCAGGTAACGTTCAAAATCACCGCCGTGCCGGCCAACACCCCGGCCAATGCCACCATTTACATGGCCGGCTCTTTCAATAGCTGGAACCCCGCCAGCGCCGCCCATCTGCTCACCCGCAACGCCGATGGCAGCTACCAAATCACGCTGCCCGCGGCCACGGGCACCATCGAATACAAATTCACCCGCGGGGCCTGGGCCTCGGTAGAAACTACGGCTAGTAACGGCCAGGTGCCGAACCGGACGTTCACTTTCGGCAGCAGCCCCGGGCCAGTGCTGCACCAAGTATTGAACTGGGAAGACCTGGCCGGCGGCACCCCGGGGGGCGGCCAGTCCACGGCGGCGGCCAACGTCAGCGTCATTTCCACCACGTTTCAGATGCCGCAGCTGGGGCGCACCCGGCGCGTGTGGCTGTACCTGCCGCCGGGCTACGCCACCAGCGGGCGCCGCTACCCGGTGCTGTATATGCAGGATGGCCAGAACGTATTCGACAACCTCACCGCCTTTGCCGGGGAGTGGGGCGTAGACGAAACCCTGAACCTTCTCCAAACCAACGGCCAGGACCCCACGGGCTGCATCGTGGTGGCCATCGACAACGGCGGGGGCAGCCGCCTCGACGAATACTCGCCCTGGAACAACCCGCAGAACGGCGGCGGCCAGGGCGACTTGTACCTCGACTTCCTCGTTCAAACCCTCAAACCGTACATCGACACCAACTACCGCACGCTGGCCACCCGCGAAAATACCGGCATTGCCGGCTCCAGCATGGGCGCGCTCATCGCCACGTACGCGGCCTTGCGCCACCCCACGGTTTTTGGCAAGGTGGGCGTGTTTTCGCCGGCTTACTGGTTTGCGTCCCAGCCGTTGTTCGAGTACGTGCACCAGCACCCGGCCAACCCGAACACCCGCTTCTATTTCGTGAGCGGCACCACCGAAAGCACCTCCATGGTGCCCAACATGGCCGCCATGCGCGATTCGCTGCTGCGCGGCGGCGTGCCGGCTGCCAACCTGAGCTTCAACCCGCGCGCCGATGGCCAGCACGCCGAATGGTTTTGGAATCGGGAATTCCCAGCGGCCTACAACTTCCTATTCGCGCCGGCTACCGCCACGCCGGTTCGCCACAGCCAGCGGCTGTCGGCCAGCGTGTACCCCAATCCGGCCGCGCAGGAACTGCGCATAGCATTCCCGGTTTCTTTGGCCGAAGCCAAGCTCGAAATCACCGATGCGCGCGGCCGGACGGTGCTCCGAACCGCCGTGCACCATGGCGAGGCGGTGAATTTGCGCGGCTTAGCGGCGGGGCTTTATCTGTCGCGGATAACGGCTGGCAACGAGGTAAAGGTGGTGAAATTCGCAAAAGAGTAATTTCCAGCTGGGAGTTAGCGAGGCGCTAACTCAACTTCTCGCCGTACCTTTGCCTGGCAAAAGGCCCCAACCCCCAACCCCTTTTGCTATGGCGGATTCCGCAACCCCCAAAATTGCCTTCGAGGCGCTGACCTACGACGACGTACTGCTGCTCCCAGCCTACTCCGAGGTACTGCCCCGAGACTGCGACACCGGCACCCGCCTCACCCCCAACATTCGGCTGCAAACCCCGCTCATTTCGGCGGCCATGGACACCGTTACGGAGTCGGACATGGCCATTGCGCTGGCACAGGAAGGCGGCCTAGGCATCATTCATAAGAATATGTCCATCAAGGCGCAGGCCGACCAGGTGCGCCGCGTCAAGCGCAGCGAATCGGCCCTGATTCAGGACCCGTTCACCCTGATGCCCACAAACACGCTGGCCGATGCCCGCCAGCTGATGCGCAAGCACGGCATCGGCGGCATTCCCATCATCAGCGACGGCCGCCGGCTGGAAGGCATTCTTACCAACCGCGACCTGCGCTTCGAGAAAGACCTCAGCCAGCCCGTGACCACGGTAATGATTCCACTGTCCCGCCTCGTCACGGCCCCCGCCGGCATCGACCAGGCCGCCGCCGAACAGTTGCTCACCGACAGCAAAGTGGACAAGTTGCCTTTGGTAGACAGCGACGGCCGCCTGGCGGGATTGATGACCTACAAAGACATTCGCAAGCGCCGCCGCGCCCCGCACGCGAGCAAAGACAGCCAGGGCCGCCTCCGTGTAGGCGCCGCAGTGGGCGTGACGCCTGACTTGCTCCAGCGCGTCGCCGCACTCGTTGAAGCTGGCGTCGACATTGTGAGTCTCGATACCGCTCACGGCCACTCCAAGGGCGTAATGGATGCCGTGCGCGCCATCAAAGCCGCTTACCCGACGCTCGACGTGATGGCCGGCAACGTGGCCACCGCCGCGGGCGCCCGCGCCCTGGCCGATGCCGGCGCCGACTGCGTGAAGGTGGGCGTGGGACCCGGCTCCATTTGCACCACGCGCATCATTGCCGGCATTGGGGTGCCGCAGCTCTCGGCCGTGCTCGAAGCGGCCCGCGGCCTGGAAGGCACCGGCGTGACGCTGGTAGCCGATGGCGGCATCAAGTTTTCCGGCGATGTGGTGAAGGCTCTGGCCGGCGGTGCCGCCGCCGTGATGGTGGGCTCGCTGCTGGCCGGCACCGAGGAAGCCCCCGGCGAGCTGATTATTTACGAAGGCCGCAAGTACAAATCGTACCGCGGCATGGGCTCGGTAGAAGCCATGGAAGACGGCAGCAAAGACCGGTACTTCCAGGATGCCGAGGACGACGTGAAGAAGCTGGTGCCCGAGGGCATTGTGGGCCGCGTGCCGTTCAAAGGCAACGTATCGGAGGTGATATACCAGCTGGCGGGCGGCTTGCGCGCCGGCATGGGCTACGTGGGCGCCGCCAACATGGAGGCGCTGCAAGCGGCGCAGTTTGTGCGCATCACCGGGGCGGGCCTGCGCGAATCGCACCCGCACGACGTGCAAATCACCCGCGAGGCCCCGAACTATTCAAGCCGGTAAGGCCATTAAACGACGTATTGATACCCAACGGGCAACGCTGGCTTATGCTGGGGTTGCCCGTTGTGCTTGTTGCACTAGGCGCGGGTTGGTTTCTCAGGGCTGATTGTATCTTGCATGCCGATTGAGCGTCTTTGCAGATGCAGCGGGCTGGTGCACTTGTGTTATTCCTGGTTTTATTCTGTGCCTAAACGCTTACTCTTTTCCCTCCTCCCATTCAGCCTGCTTACTTGGGTGCTGCTGCTGCTTAGTGCGCTCAGCCACTCGGGAGCCGAGCCGTGGCTGGGCAACTGGCCCCAGTGGACGACGCAGCTGACCCAGGCGGCGTTTGTGCTGAGTGTCTTTTTGTACTACCGGTACCAGCCGTCGCCCTTGCAGGGCCAGGCATTTGTGAAGCTGCTGCGGCGCTTGCTCCTGGGGCCAGGCCTTCTGGCCCTGGCCTGTGTGGGCCTGCACTTACTGGAGCGCCAGGCGAAGGACGAGCCCATTTTCAGCGGCAACAGTCTCTTCTTCACTTGCATTTACACCCTCAATCTGGGGTTGTTCGTCATTTTTCTGGCCCGCACCAACTACGCGTGGCGGGCGCTGGTGCTGTTCCGTTCCTCGGCCCGGCTCCAACGCGAATGGACCCTGTTTGAAATGATGCTGGGGGCCACGTTGCTGTTCCGCTTGGTAGGCGTGAATCCGCCCGACTACATTGGCATTCCCATTGTGGTGTTGCTTGGTCTATATGGCATTTACCTCAGCGGGCACCAAAAATGGGTGGCTTACCTCAGCCAGCGCGACAAGTGGAACGCAGTGTTGCTGCAAGCGGGCCTGCTGTTCGGCGTGCTGGTGTTTGTGCAATATTTCCGCGTCACACAGGTCGACCCGCAGCTCATTGCCCCGAAACCCCAGTATGCTTTCTTGCTGCTGACGGCTTTTTTCTCGGCTTTCTACGCCTTGATGGGCTTGCTGGTCACGTTTTTCAACATGCCCATTGCCGATATCATCGAGCAGCGGCGCAACGAAATCCTGCGCCTGCAGCGCCTCACCCAGATTATCCAGCGCGGCCAGACGTCGGCGGAGGTCTACAACATTCTCCTGGAATCGGCGGTGCAAACCGTGCAGGCCGAAGCGGCCTGGCTCGACCTCGACCCCGGTCACGCCGGCATTGATGCGGCCGAAGCCACGTATTACTACAACTTGGCGCCCAACCAAGTAAACGTTCTGCGGGAGCTGCTGAAAGGGCATGAGCTGCCGGAAGGCGAATTCATTACCAACGACCTGAACCTGCGGCCTGGCTTCGCAGGCATGCCGCAGGCGTTCCGCTCGTTGCTGCAACTGCCGCTGCGCGGGCTGCACTACAACTACGGCATGCTGCACCTGCTGAAAGCGGAGCCGCACACCTTCGACCGGGAGGACCTGAGCATCCTGCAAACCTTCACCAGCCAAGCGGTGCTCAGCATCGAAAACCTGGAACTGGTGCATACTTCGCTCGAAAACCAGCGCACCCAGGAAGAGCTCAAGATTGCTTCCCAAGTGCAGGACAGCCTGATTCCGAAGAACCTGCCGACGGATAACTGGTTTGAAATCAGCTCGCATTCCTTGGCCGCCAAAGAGGTGGGCGGCGATTTTTATGACTTCCTGCACTTGCCCGGCCGCCGGCTGGCCGTTATCATCGGCGACGTGAGCGGCAAGGGCGTGACGGCGGCCTTCCACATGGCCCAGATGAAAGGCATCTTTCATTCGCTGATGCAGGAAAACCCGCTGGCGAAGAACGAGCGCGACAAATTTCCGGTGCCCAGCCGGTTTATGACCCAAGCCAACACCGCCCTGGCCCACTGCCTCGAAAAATCCTGCTTCATCACCTCCTCGCTCTACATCATTGACTACGAGCAGGGCGGTTTTGTATTTGCCCGCGCCGGGCACTGCCACACGCTTTACTACCACGCCCTGCGCGAAGAAGTCTTTTATTTCGAATCGACCGGTTTGGGCTTGGGCATCATTCGAAACGACACGTACGAGAAGCACATCAAAAACCAGTTTTACGATTACAGTCCCGGCGATGTGATGGTGATTTACACCGACGGCATCGTGGAGGCCCGGGGCGAGGGCGGCGCCGAATACGGCGAAGACCGACTTAAGTTGCGCTTGGAGGAAACTTATTTCCAGAATGCCGAAGAAATCAAGTCATTTATACTAAGAGACTTAAACGCATTTACGCACGGCTTTCCCATCCACGACGACCAGACCCTGCTGGTTATTAAATTCAAGTCCGCTCAACCCCCACAGTGAGCCTGACGTATCGCCCTCATTATGAAAGTTACTGCCCAACCCACCGCCGATACGCTCACCCTCCTACTGGACGGCGAGCTGGACGCTAGCTCCGCCATTGTTCTTGATACTGAGCTGGCCAAACCCGATATTCTCGACTACCGCAAGGTGCTGATTGATTGCGCCAAGCTCAGCTACATTTCTTCGGCTGGCCTGGGGGTTTTCATCTCGCATCTGCAGCGTTTTCAGGATGCCCACGTGAAACTCGTGTTTTTTAACATGCAGGAGAAGGTTTTCAACGTATTTGAAATCTTGGGCCTGGACGCATTGATGACCATCGTGCCCACCGCCACCGAAGCCGAAGCTGCTTAAGTTGAACTATGAGGATTGAATTGGTTTAGCCGGTTCAAGCTCATAATTCATCCCTCAACGATGAAATCCGCCCTCCGCATTGCTTGCTCACGCAGCCACCTCCAGCAGGTGCGTGACTTCGTGCGGACTTACCTCAGCAACCGGCAGCTGCCCGAAATCGCCATCAACCAAGTGGTGTTGGCCGTGGACGAGGTGGTGGCCAACTTTATTATTCACGCCAACGGTGAAGACGAAAGCCAGTTCCTGGACCTGAAGATAGACATCAAGGAGCACGAGCTGAATGTGGAAATCACCGACAATGGCGACACCATTTACCTGCCCGAACCCCACCAAAACCCCGATTTGCGCGACTATATCCGCCAGGGCCGCAAGGGGGGCATGGGGATGACGCTGGTGAACCGGCTCATGGACAGGGTAGTATTTTTCACTCGCGGCAACCACACCGTTTGCCACCTGAGCAAGCATTTGGCGTAACAGCCACCCAGCCCGTCATGCCGGGCGAAGTCGAAGCATCTTTGCTGCGTAACCAATCCAAGTAATTGGATTGTGTCTGCAGCAACGAAGCGCCGGCTCCGCTCGGCATGACGTTCTTTTTTCCAACCTGTTCGGGAAGCGGCGAGTCAATTTCCCCAAGCTTCCCGTTCGCTTCGTTTCCCTTCAAAAATTAGTTAATTTCGCACTGGTACTTTTATGCCCGCGCTATTGGCTGCTTTTTCTTTGGCGCTATCGTCCCCTACCTGTTAATATGCACAAACGCATTCTGTACGCCGGCACCGCCGTCGTAACACTGCTGGCTGGCTGCCAGGCCTCCAAACCCGCTACTTCGGCCGCCACCGCTTCTGCTGCTGCCGGCCCCGCCGTCGAAACACTGGGAAATTATCCGGTACCGGCCAACGAGTTTGCTTACGTCTACCGCAAAAACAACAGTTCGGCTCCCGACTATGGCACCCGCCAAAGCGTAACCGACTACTTAGACCTGTACACCAACTTCCGCCTCAAGGTGCTGGAAGCAGAACAGCGCGGCCTCGATACCACGCAGGCCTTCAAGCGCGAGCTTGATGGCTACCGCCAGCAGCTTTCGCAACCCTACCTCACGGAGAAGAGCGTAACCGATAAGCTGGTGCGCGAGGCCTACGACCGCATGAGCCAGGAAGTAAATGCCTCGCACATCCTCATCCGCGTCACGCCCGATGCTACACCGCAGGACACGCTGGCGGCGTTCCAAAAAATCCAAGGCATTCGCCAGCAGGTAGTGGGCGGAGCCGATTTTGCGCAGCTGGCCCGTACCCTAAGCGAAGACCCGTCGGCCAAGGAAAACGACGGGAAGCTGGGCTACTTCACGGCCATGCAGATGGTGTACCCCTTCGAATCGGCGGCTTACACCACGCCCGTGGGCCAAGTTTCGGCGCCCATCCGCACGCGCTTTGGCTACCACATTATCAAGGTGAACGATAGGCGGGCCGCGCAGGGCGAAATCAAGGTGGCGCACCTCATGATTCGCATGAACGCAAACGCCCCCAAAGCCGACTCGCTCACGGCCAAGAAGAAGGCAGACGAATTGTACAACCGCTTGAAAAAAGGCGAAAACTGGGACAAGCTTGTGGCGCAGTTTTCGGAAGACGCGGGCTCGGCAGCCAACGGCGGTGAATTGCCCCCCTTCGGCACGGGCCGCATGATTCCGTCGTTTGAAGAAGTGGCCTTCAAGCTGCAAAAGCCTGGCGATATTTCGGCCCCGGTGCAAACGCCCTACGGCTGGCACGTCATCAAGCTGATTGAGCGCCAGCCCTTGGCCCAGTTCGCCGATATGGAGCCCAGCTTGAAAAGTAAAGTCGCCAAAGACTCCCGCTCAGAGCTCAACAAAGCCGCTTTCCTCAAGCGCGTGCGCCAGGAAAACCAGTTCATGGAAATTCCGGCAGCCAAGCTCTACATCTTCGGCAAGGCCGACACCTCTTTGGTAGCCGGCCGTTTCAAGTACCAAATGGCGGCCGGCGAGGGCATGAAACCCGCGCAGGCTAAGACGAGCGGTGGCAAGCTGATTCTGTTCACCATCAAAAACAAGCCGTATTACGCGGCTGATTTCTTGGCCTTTGTGCAGCAAAACCAGCGCCCCCGCGCTGGCGCAGAGCCGTCGTTTGCCATGCAGCAACTCTACGACCAGTACGTGGAGCAGTCCCTGACGGAGTTTGAGAAAAACAACCTCGAAACCAAATACGAGGACTACCGCATGCTGGTGAAAGAATACCGCGACGGCATTCTGCTCTTCCAATTGATGGACGAGAAAGTATGGAGCAAGGCCATCGAAGACACCGTGGGCCTGAAGAAGTACTTCGCGGCAAACCAGGACAAATACCAGTGGGAGCAGCGCGTGCAAGGCACCGTGGTTAGCGCAGCTACGCCGGCCTTGCTGGCTCGGGCGCAAAAAGAGTTGAAGGCGGCACGTTTCCCCGTTACCCAGAACGTCCCCAAAGCCGTGCTTTACTCTACTGGCACCGCCACTGTGGGCAAAGGCGCGGGCAATACACTTGGGGAAGTAGCCAATCGCATGCTACAAGACACCTTGGCCCGTGTAACCCTTACCGGCCGCGTGAAAAAAGGCGAAAAAGCCAGCCTCGCCCGCGCCCGCGCCGAATCGGCAGCCAGTTACCTGCTGGCACGCGGCATACCGGCTTCCCGCATCAGCAAGGCAGCGCCAACTGCTGCAAGTTCCACCGCTGGCGTGCAGGTAGCGATGGTGACCGGCAACCCAACCGCCATTGAAGCCGAGTTGAACCAGAAGAATCCGCTGTCGGTGCAAATAACCCAAAGAGTATTCCAGAAAGGCGACAACAAGCTAGTAGATGAGCTGATAGTCAAAGGCCCCGGCACTTACACTGTGCCCAAAGACGGCCGTTACAATGCCGTTACCATCGACAAGATGCTGCCTGCCGGCCCCAAAACATTGGCTGAAGCCCGTGGCCAGGCTACTTCCGACTACCAGACGTACCTGGAAAAAGAGTGGATTACGGAAATGCGCACCACCCGCCCCGTTAAAGTGAACGAGGCAGAGGTAAACAAGCTCGTTACGAAATAGGTCCTTCGCAGCGCGGCGTTAGCAACGAATGGTTTAGTCTAAACCGTTCACGGCTAGCGCCGCGCTGTTACCTGTTTGGGGCCGCTGCAACCTTCCGAAGCCGGGCCGCCTCCTTGTTTTTGTCTGCCCACGGATTTATCGTGAAATTTGCGGGCCCGTTTGTGTGTTATGCATTCGTGGCGCAAGCCCCGGCATTGGGCCGTCAGGCTTTACATTACTACTCTATGCTTTTTAAAGTGAATCGCGCAACGGCGTTGACCTTGCTTACGCTGCTGCTGTTACTCGGCTTTGCCCCCACCTCACAGGCCCAATTGGGCATTACCCGGCCCAAAGGCCAGCAATTGCTCGACGGCATTGTAGTGAAAGTTGACAATCAGATTGTGCTTCAGTCCGATGTGGAGCTTATTTACTCCCAGGAAATAGCCCGTGCCGAAGGAAAGGCGCTGCCGC
Source organism: Hymenobacter jeongseonensis (assembly GCF_015694725.1). Lineage (GTDB taxonomy): Bacteria > Bacteroidota > Bacteroidia > Cytophagales > Hymenobacteraceae > Hymenobacter > Hymenobacter jeongseonensis. The sequence goes on from NZ_JADQDQ010000009.1 coordinate 191,218, forward strand.
CGGATTTGAAATGCAAAATCCTGCAGAGCCTCGTGCTGAACAAGCTCATGTTGGCCCGGGCCGAAGTTGACTCCGTTACCGTGACCGACCAGCGCGTGAACAGCGAAGTAGACCGCCGCATGGCCTATTTTGTGCAGCAAATCGGCTCGGAAAAACGCTTGGAAGAGCAATACGGCAAGTCCATCAAATCCCTAAAGGACGACCTCAGGCCCCAGGTAAAAGACCAGCTCACGCAGCAGGAAATGCAGCAAACCATCACTGGCAAGGTGACGGTGACCCCGCGCGAAGTGGCGCAGTATTTCAGCAAAGTGCCCAAGGACAGCCTGCCCTACTTTAGCACCGAAGTAGAAGTGGGCGAAATCATCATTCTGGCGCAGGTGAACGACAAAGCCAAGCAGGCAGCCCTGGCCAAGCTCAATGACATCCGGGCACAGATTCAGGGCGGGGCCGATTTTGCTACCCTAGCCAAGCAGTATTCCGAAGACCCCGGCTCGGCCAAAGAAGGCGGCTACCTCGGCTTTTTCAAGCGCGGCGAGCTGGTGCCGGAGTACGAAGCGGCTTCCATGAAACTGGAGCCCGGCCAGCTTTCGCCGGTGGTGCAGTCGCAATTCGGCTTCCACCTCATCCAGTTTATTGAGCGCAAGGGCAACACCTTTTCGACGCGGCACATTCTGCTCAAGCCCGAAACCGGCACGGCCGACGCCAGCGCGGCGGCCAAAACCCTCACCAAGCTGCGCCGCCAAATCTTGTCCGACAGCATCAGCTTTGCCAAAGCAGCCAAGGAGTACTCTTCGGACAAAACCACCGGCGGCAACGGCGGCTTGCTCCAAAACCGCCAAGACGGCGGCACTCGCCTGCCCCTCGACAAGCTGGACCCGGCCGTGTTCTTCACCATCGACACCATGAAGGTGGGCAGCATCACCCCGCCCCTGCCTTACCGCACCGACGACGGCAAGGACGCCATGCGTATTCTGTGGCTGAAATCGAACACCGCGCCCCACCAAGCCAACCTGCAGGAAGATTACCAGAAAATCGCGGCCGCTGCGCTCAACGAAAAGCGCAACAAAGCGCTCGACGAGTGGTTCCTCCAGAACCGAGGCACGGTGTATTTGGAAATTGCGCCCGAATACGCCCAGTGTAAGGTGCTGGACGTAGCCGAACGATAAAACCCAATGCCCTTCTTTTTGTCATCCTAAGCGCCGCGAAGGACCTGCTTGCGTCGAAACAAACCGTTTGAACGTGAGCAGGTCCTTCGCGGCGCTTAGGATGACGCTTTCCTTTCCCTTAGATTCCGAAGCATTCCGAATGGCCCAATTTCCCTCCGACAAAGAAGCCGCCGATGCGCTGGCCGCCTCCTTTCAGAAGCTGCGCCAGGAAATTGGCAAAGTCATCGTGGGCCAAGACGAAGTGGTGCGGCTGGTGCTTACCGCCGTGTTTTCGCAGGGCCACAGCCTTTTGGTAGGTGTGCCCGGCCTGGCCAAAACCCTGCTGATTCAAACCATTGCCGATTCGCTGGATTTGTCGTTCAACCGCATCCAGTTCACGCCGGATTTGATGCCTTCCGACATCGTGGGTTCGGAAACCATGAACCAGCAGCGGGACTTCCATTTCGTGAAAGGCCCCGTGTTCGCCAACATCATTCTGGCCGACGAAATCAACCGTACGCCGCCTAAAACCCAGGCCGCCCTGCTCGAATCGATGCAGGAATACGCCGTGACCGTGGCTGGCCAGCGCTACCCTCTGGCGCGCCCGTTTTTTGTACTGGCCACGCAAAACCCCATCGAGCAGGAAGGCACGTACCCGCTGCCCGAAGCGCAGCTCGACCGCTTTATGTTCAACATCGAGTTGGGCTACCCCACCTACGCCGAGGAGTTGAGCATCGTCAGAAATACGACTTCAGACCGCAAGCACACGGTAAACAAAGTGCTGCACGCCGCCGACATTCAGGCCTTTCAGGAACTGGTGCGCCGCGTGCCCGTAGCCGATAACGTGGTGGAATACGCCGTGAGCCTCGTGCACAAAACCCGCCCCGGCAGCGAGCGCGCTGCACCCCGCGCCACCCAATTGCTGGAGTGGGGTGCGGGCCCAAGGGCCTCGCAGCACCTCATTGTGGGCGCCAAGTGCAACGCCCTGCTCAACGGCAAGTACTCGCCCGATATTGAGGACGTGCGCGCCGTGGCTGTGCCCATTCTGCGCCACCGCCTCGTGCGCAACTTCAAAGCCGAAGCCGAGGGCATTGGCGTGGAACAGATTGTGAAAGAGTTATTGTAAAAACTATGAAAAGAACGTCATGCTGAGCGAAGTCGAAGCATCTCTATCGCAGTAGTAAATCAATTACTGCCAAAGTAGAGATGCTTCGACTTCACTCAGCATGACGTTCTTTGTTGTCTCCCTCGTAAAAAAAGAATGGAAGCCCAAGCCTATTACCAGCAATTTGAGCGCAACGTGCGCATCATCCTCGACGCTCTGGCCGCTGGCCTGGAGCTGCGCACCACTTCCCTCGAAACCAGCCTGCCCATTGAAGTGTACGTGCTGTGCGAAGTGCTGAACCAAGGCGCCGGCGAAGACTTTGTGCTCACCGCCACCGGCGTGGCCCGGCTGGCTGAATTTCAGCAGCAATTTATGAAGCACGAAGGCCAGACCCTGGCGGCCATGGCGCGCGTGCTGGCCGACAAGCGCGGCACCATGCGCACGCCCGAGGGCCGCGTGTTGGTGAAGGAAATGCTCATTCGCCGGCTGGAGTTTTTCAACGAGGCCGCTCGGCAGGTGAATGTGATGCGCACGCAGCAAGCGCTGGGCAGCCCCAGCCAATACGAGGGCGTGAATAAATAAACCCCCATTTCAGTTTGTAGCAAAAGCCGCTTCTGTCAGACAGAAGCGGCTTTTTTTGCATTTAACTTATCGTTGTAGCGGCCGCTTTTTAGTCAAAATGGGGAGTCTGCGGTTATCCTTCGTCTTAGACTGCCGTTTTGATTGGTGGGCGGACTCCCTTTGTACCCAACGCATTCATGCTGCCTCGAACTCCACTCTTCACTACCCGCCTGTGCCTACGGCCGTATGAGCTGAGCGACGCGCCGGCCTTTTTTGACCTGCTCGAGGGCAACCGGGACCGGTTCCGCGCATCGTTTCCCGACCGCCTGCAGGCCGTGCGCACGCCCAACGACGCCGCCAAGGCCCTGCACGATTTCAGCACCGACTGGCAAACGGGCCGCTTCTACGTATTTGGCTTGTGGCACCGGGTTTCAGCCATTTACCTCGGCGACATTTGCATCATGCCCCAACAAAAGGGCCAGGCCGAAATAGGGTATTATCTGGGGGCAGGAGCCGAAGGCCAGGGCTACGCCCGCGAGGCTTTGGGCGCCATTGTGGTGTTTGGCTTTGAAGCCGTGGGCAGTCAGCGCCTCCTCATCCGGTGCTACGCCGACAACGAGCGCGGCCAAGCCGTGGCACGGGCAGCCGGCTTTGTGCTCGAAATACCGCCAAAACGTCCCGGCTGGTTCCGGAACTCCGATGCGGTAAGTAATATCCGCCGCTTCTGGCTTTCCCGCGCTGGCAACGGAAACTGAAAACCGCTCAAGTAGAGCGTTCGGGCACGTCCGTGTGCTTTGCGGGGGGCTGTTATTGCCCCACGCGGGCGCGCTTGCCAACGTTGCCCAGCAGCCATTCCTGCCGGAAGTTCAAGTACATCGCCAGGGAATAATCCAGCAGCCCGGTATTCAGGTCGAACACCGGCTCTACCCGCGCCGTAAGCGCGGCTGCGTCGGAGATGCGGATGTCGCGCATGAGGCGCACAAAAACCAACTGCCGCTTTGGGTCCAGGAAGTCCGGGTTTGACACCGTGCGCGAGGCGCTCTGGTACAAGTCGCCACCCAGCGGCGCAACGAAGCGCGAACCCTGCCAGTAACTCACCATCACATCCACTAATTTGCTTTCGAGCGTGGCGTTCAGGTACAGCGCGCGGCCGTACTTGAAGGGGAATTGGCCGGGCGTGAACGAGTAGTTCTGAAAACCGAGCACGTAGCCGTTGAAGCGCACCGCTTGCAGGGCAGGCCCGGTAAACCGGTACCGCGCTTCCAGCCCCAGGGCCTCGTTGAACGATGTGCGCAGGGGCCGGTCCAGGGTATCAATCTGCCCGCCGCGGTGGGTGGCCGTGAACTGAAACGGAATGGCCACGTGCCACCGGCTGCCATCGGGGCTGATGCGGTAGCTGCTGCTTACGCCGCCGGCTACTTCCTCCTGAAAATTGCTGTAGCGGTACTGCTGGCGCTGCCAGTCTACCCATTGGTCCACAAACAGCCGCGTACCATTGTAGCGCACCTGGATGCCCTCTTCCAATGGGTTCAGCATCACCCGCTCGAAATTGAGCATTGGCTCGATGTAATTATGATGAAGATGCGGCCGGATGTTCCCCAGGATTATCTGTTGCTTGCCTTGCGTCCAAGTGGCGCGGAACGTGGGACGCACCTGCTGCAACACCGGGTTGCCGAAGTCTTTCCAAAGAAAAACCCCGCCCTCTAGGCGCAGGTTTTTGGTGGGGTAATAGACGAGCTGCGGGTTCAGTTGCGTGCCGTAGAGCGTGTAGCCTTCGATAATCTTGTTGAAGTACTCGTTGTCTTTGAAGAAGACGAAAGCGTAGAGCGAAATCCGCACGTCACCTTTTTGGAAAGCTTGGGCTTTTCGGTTGATTGAGTCGGATTGCGCGCGCGTATCGTTCCCCTCCAATACCGCTACACTGTCGCGCAGTGCCCCTGGCGTGGGACTTGTAAACGCCCGATTATCCAGTTGCGCACGCGCTTCTCCCACTGTAATTAGCACAGCCACAAGGCCAACTAAAATTCTTAGATAATTCACCATATATTTCCACTTCCAACGGCACGAAACCGTTAGGCATTGTGTTAGAAAAAGCCGTCCCCAAAGAGGCTATTTAGCGTCTTTACCAGGGGATAGATTTATCTGATTGCGACGGCTCCAAAACCCTTAACTTTACCAAACCTAATCCCTTTTTCCCCAATAACCCCACATGGCACTAGCTACCAGAACAGCCCCGAAAGCTGAGAAAGTCGAAAAGGCTGAAAAAGGCGATATGAACGTCGCGGCCGAAAAAATGAAAGCCCTCCAGCTCACGCTCGATAAGCTGGACAAAGCCTACGGCAAAGGCACCGTGATGAAGCTCAGCGACAACAAAGTGGGCGACATTCCGAGCATCAGTACTGGTTCGCTCTCGCTCGACATTGCCCTCGGCATTGGCGGGGTGCCCCGGGGCCGCGTGATTGAAATCTACGGCCCGGAATCGTCGGGTAAGACCACGCTGACCATGCACATGATTGCCGAGGCGCAGAAGAAGGGCGGCATGGCCGCATTCATCGACGCCGAGCACGCCTTCGACAAATCCTACGCCGAGAAGCTGGGCATCGACACCAGCAACCTGCTCATCGCCCAGCCCGACAACGGCGAGCAAGCCCTCGAAATCGCCGACCAGCTGATTTCGTCGGGTGCGATTGACATCATCGTAATTGACTCCGTGGCCGCTCTGGTGCCGAAAGGCGAATTGGAAGGCGACATGGGCGACTCGAAAGTGGGCCTGCACGCCCGCCTCATGAGCCAAGCCCTGCGCAAGCTCACCGGCACCATCAACAAGACCGGCTGCTGCTGCGTGTTCATCAACCAGCTCCGTGAGAAAATCGGCGTGATGTTCGGCTCGCCCGAAACCACGACCGGTGGTAACGCCCTGAAATTCTACGCTTCGGTGCGCCTCGACATTCGTCGTATCGGCCAAATCAAGGAAGACAAGGACAACGTGACCGGCAACCGCACCAAGGTGAAGGTGGTGAAGAACAAAGTAGCGCCGCCCTTCAAGGTGGTCGAGTTCGACATCATCTACGGTCAGGGCATTTCGAAAGTCGGTGAGATTGTGGACCTTGGCGTCGACATGGGCATCATCGGCAAGTCGGGCTCGTGGTTCAACTACGGCGATACCAAGATTGGCCAGGGCCGCGAAGCCGTGAAAACGTTGCTGCTCGACAACCCTGAGCTGGCCGCCGAAATTGAAGCCAAAATCCGGGCCATGGCCAAGGGCGACGAAGACGTCATTCCCGTGGACATGAGCATCGAGGATGACGGCGAAGACACGCTCTAATCCGGGTTCAACCTGAGTAGATTGCGCACCGTAATAGAAAGCCCGCCGCAAACCGCAGCGGGCTTTTTTGTGTCTGTATATTTGAGGAATCCGAGGCTGGCATTGCGTTTGTTTAGGCCGGTTCAGCTTCCCCTTCTGTTACGATTTATGAATCGCCGCTGGCTTCTTTTAACCCCCGCACTTTTACTGTTGCTGGCTGCCACGCAACCTGTTTTGGGCCCCGGCGATGCCGTGCGCAGCATTCCGCAGTCCAGTTTTGGGCGGGGCGAAGTCATCCGGTACACGGTGCATTACGGCCTCATCAACGGTGGCGAAGCCACGGTGGAAACCGCGGGCAGCCTGGAGCGCGTGAACGACCGGCCCTGCTACAAAGCCACCGTGAGCGGCCGCACCACGGGTTCGTTTGATTTCTTTTTGCGCATCCGCGACCAGTGGCGGGCTTACATCGACACCACCAGCATTTTGCCCCTGCGCTCGCAGCGCGACATTGCCGAGAAGAACTACCGCAAAAAGGAAACCGTCACGTACGACCACATCAACGACCTGGCGGAGGTGGAAGTGCACAACAAAAACACCCCAAAGCGCACCACCGTGAAGGTGGCCAACAACACCCTGGAGCTGGTGAGCGGCTTTTACTACCTGCGCACGTTCGATTTTAACAAGATGCGCGTGGGCGAAGTCATCAAAGTGCCCGGCTTTCTCGACGGCGATAATTTCATGCTTGAGGTCACGTACAAGGGCCGGCAAATTGTGGAAACCTTGGCCGGCGACATCCACACCTTCAAGCTGGTGCCGAAGCTGCCCAACAACAAGCTGTTTCGGGGCGAGAATGCGATTTCCGTGTACCTCTCCGATGACCGAAACAAGATTCCGGTGCTGTTTCAGGCCGAAATGTTTGTGGGAACAGTGAAGGTGGACATGGTGAAATACCAGGGCCTGAAGTCGCCGCTGAACCGGGTGCGCTAACCCGTGGCGCTGCGGCTGGCGCGGCCATGAAGAAAGTAGGTCACACAATCGTAACATAGCCATAGGCGCGGCAAGCGGTACTTTTGCAGCAGCAATGCCTTGCTTCATTTAAGCCCCAACGCCGTGACTACTCCTCAAACGCCCGTATACAAGATTCTGGTCGTTGACGACGACCCGGATATCGTTGAACTGCTGGAGTTCAACCTGAAAAAGGAAGGCTACCGGACGGCTTCTGCCAGCGACGGCCGCAAAGCCTTAGAAGTTGCCGCAGAGTTCAACCCCGACATCATCCTACTCGATGTGATGATGCCCAACCTCGACGGCATTGCCACCTGCCGGCTTCTGCGCGAGCAGCCCAAGTTCAAGGAAACCTACATCTTGTTCCTCACGGCGCGGGCCGAGGAATTCTCAGAAGTTGCGGCTTTTGACGCTGGGGCCGACGACTTTATCGCCAAACCCATTAAGCCGCGGGCCCTGCTCGGCCGCCTGGCTGCCGTGAAGCGCCGCGACCAGGACCCCCACGGCACTATTGATGCCATCGACATCAACGGCTTGCGCATCGACCGCACCGGCTTTGCCGTGTACCAGGAAGGCCGCAAAATCACGCTGCCCAAGAAGGAATTTGAGCTGCTGGCATTTTTGGCCGCCTCGCCCCACAAAGTTTTCAACCGCGAAGAATTGCTGCAGAATATTTGGGGCAACGACGTGTTTGTGCTGGCCCGCACCGTGGACGTGCACGTGCGCAAAGTGCGCGAGAAAGTGGGCGACCACCACATCCAGACCATTAAAGGGGTGGGTTATAAGTTCAACGCTGATTAAATTCAGGGTGCCGTTCGCAGTAACTAATGAGCAATGGTCAGTCCGACTGTTGCTCATTTTCTTTACTTTGAAAATCAATTTATTAAAGTGAGCCTGACGCGGTTGTTACGGCTCCCTGCATCCAGCTTGCTAAAACATGAACCTTTCTTCCCGCACCATTGCCATTCTCATTTCGCTGCTGGTGGCGGGTGTGCTCACCACCTACGCCCACTTCGGCCCCACGCTGGCCTTTCGGGAGGCTTTTTTGGCGGCGGGCATCACGGTAGCGGCGTGCTTCCTGTTGGTATACTTGTCGTTTGAAGCGTTGATTTTCCGCGAAATCAACGGCATTTACGCCGGTCTTGAGCACATCAAGCGCAAGGAATTCAAGCACCTGAGCAATAAATTCCTGTTTCGGCCGGAGCCGGTGAAGCGCGTGCGCGACGAAATTCTGCTCATGGCCGAGCGCCGCCAGCAGGAGCTGGACGAGCTGATGCGGCTGCAAGCCCTGCGGCGCGAGTTCCTGGCCGACGTTTCGCACGAACTCAAAACGCCGCTCTTTGCCGCCCAGGGCTTTGTGCATACCATTCTCGACGATGAGGCCGACGACATTGACCCCGCCACCCGCCGCAAATTCCTCCGCAAAGCCGCCACCAGCCTCGACACCTTGGATGCGCTGGTGCAGGACTTGATTACCATTGCCCAGCTCGAAAAGGGCGTGGTGCGCATGCGGCGTCAGCGGTTCGACCTGGTGGCGCTGGTGCGCGAAATCTTTGAGCTGCTGGAACAGCAGGCCGCCCGCCGCGGCACCGCTCTCGAATTGTTTCCGCCTGCCCTGGCCGAAACCGAAATTCCGGTGGTGGCCGACCGCAACCGCATTCGCCAGGTTTTGGTGAACTTGATTGATAACGCCATTAAATACGGCCGCGACCACGGCCGCGTGGTGGTGGCCTTAACCGAGAGCGGCCGCTCGGTGCGCGTTGCCGTGCGCGACGACGGGGCCGGCATTGCGCCCGAACACCAGGCGCGCATTTTCGAACGGTTCTACCGCATCGACAAAAGCCGCTCGCGCGACTCCGGCGGCTCGGGCCTCGGGCTCGCCATCAGCAAGCACATCGTGGAAGCGCACAAGTCCAGCATACGCGTGAAGAGCACCATCGGCGAGGGCACCACGCTCGAATTCAAGCTAAGCAAGCCCAAAGGCGCGGGGTAGCCACCAGCCGCTCTTCATCAGAGGGGGGTTGTGTAGAAGTGCTTACCCTTTCACTCCCCGCCCCAATCACGTACCGGCTACCTTTGGGGCCTCTTATGAAGCTTCCTGATTTCTCCGACCTCATTATTTTCGAAAACGACGATTACCTCGTCGTCAACAAGCCCCCGTTTCTGGCTACGCTCGACGAGCGGGTGGGCGGCGCGCCCAACATGCTGCGCCTAGCCCGCCAGAACTACGACGATATCCAGGCCGCTCACCGCCTCGACCGCGAGACCAGCGGTGCGCTGGCCTTCGCCAAAAACCCGGAGGCTTACCGCCACCTTGCCATGCAGTTTGAGAACCGCGAGGTAAAAAAGCAGTACCACGCCGTGGTGTGGGGCACACCGCAGTTCACTGACGAAATTGTGGAGCGCAGCATCGAAAACACCACGCGCGGCAAGGCCCGGCTCGCTTACAAAGGCAAGCCCGCCGAAACGCACTTCACCACCCTCGAAAACTTCACCCGCCACTCGCTCATCCTCTGCGAGCCCGTCACCGGCCGCATGCACCAGATTCGCCTGCACCTCATGTACTTGCAGGCGCCCATTGTGGGCGATACGCTGTATGGCGGGGAAGATTTTTTTCTCTCTTCGCTGAAGAAGAAATTCAACCTGAAGCAGGGCGAGGAAGAGCAACCGTTTATCAAGCGCTTCGCCTTGCACGCCATGCGGCTCCAATTTTCCGGCCTGAACGGCGAGGAAATCTCCGTGGAAGCGCCTTATCCCAAGGACTTTCGGGTATTGGTGGAGGCGTTGCGCCAAAATCAGTAAGCCGCTTTTATTGCACGCGCTCGAACACGATGATGCGGGTGGTGTCGCGCTCGGGATGCGTGCGGTTGCGAGGTCGGGCATCGGCCCACCGCTCCCGGAAACGCGCATCTGAGCGGAGTTGGGACAAGGAAACGTGGCCTTCGGTGCGGGCAAACCAATCGTCCCACAGCACCAGCGTGCCCACGGGCAGCGACTCCGCTTGGCTGACATTGTTCACGCTCAGGGCCGGGTGCGCTTGAGAGTCAAAGAAATTGTTCTGCGTAGCCAAGGCTACATAAGGAAAATCATAAGCGAGTGGGCGCGCGCCCTGGCCATAGGTTTTGCGTATCCACGCGGCGGCATTTTCCGCCACTTCCTGGTCGGGCGGCCGGGTAAAATCGCGCTGCCAGCGGAACCCTTGGCGGGTGCCTAAGAACGGGAAGAGTACCACGGCCGCAACCACGCCTATTTGAATCCGGCGTTGCGCTGTGGGCAACGGCGCCAATTGCGTTAGCCAGTCCAGTCCATTGAGGGCCACCACGGCAAAAAGCGGCGTAGTCACGGTGAGCACGCGCGTCAGGCCAAAGGAATTGAACAGGCCCAGTGCCCAGAAAACAGTGTGCGCGGCAATGAAAACGGTGATGCTGCCGTAAACCAGGAGTAATTCCGCGCTAAAAAAGGGGCGCTGGCGACGCTCCGACCGTAGGCAGTCGCGCAACATGCGTACGCCTCCTATTAGAGCCAATAGCAGCAGCACCCAGCCCAGTAACCCGGGCAGGCTGAATATGAAATGGTCCCAGTCACCGTGGCCGTAAACGGATATCGTGGCATATGGATTGCGGCTGAATACCCAATCCAACTCGCCCATGACCACGGCCCCAATCCCGCTGAATACCACGTAGCCCACCATCAGCAGCGGCAAAAAGCGCCACTGCCGCCGCCACGCCAAATACAGCACCCACAACCCAATCAGCACAAATCCCTCGGAACGGACAAAGGGCAACCAGGAAATAAGCGCGGCCGACCAACCCGGACGGTTCGTTACGGCCAGCGCCACCGACCCCACCAACACCAACCCGAACAAAGGCTCCGTAAGTCCAGAGAATTGGATGAGAAAATAGTCGGGCGCCGCGTAGGCAAACAGCAGCGCCAACTCCGGCGCGGGCAGCCGCAGGGCCCGCGCCACCACAAAAGCGCACCAAGCCGAGAGCGCCACCACGCCGCACTGGAACAGCTTCATCCCAATAAAGCCAAGTTGCGCCGGCCCCGAAGCCAAGAGGGTGAACAACGGCTTGGCCCACGAATCCAAGTAATTCAGGGGATGTTGCGGCGCGTGCCGCGCAAACAGGTAGTGTTTGATGCTGTCGCCAGAATCATATGTATTCGTGGTAACGAAGGCCACCGTGATGGATAGTAGCAGCAAACCGGCCAGCAGCAGCCAGGCGCGCCGGTCGGTAGCAGCAGAATCTGAGTGGACGGCAGCTAGTGTCATAAAGGCAATAATAAGCTTCAAAAGTACGCTTCTGCTCACTGGGCGCTGGTTAAGCCGTTTCCGCAACAGCCCGCGTTGGGAAGCGCTTTGGAAAAACTACTCAGCCACGCTTGGCTATTTCCCGATAAATCAGTACCTTTGTGTCCGTTTTTCCCGAAGCCGTAGGGGCTTCGAACTCTTATTCAATAGTTTAGCATACCTTTTTTTCGACTCATGGACCACCTGAGCTTCAAGACGACCCACGTCAATAAGGCCAACGCCCAGAAGAGCTGGGTTATCGTAGACGCCAGCGTAGCCCCGCTGGGCCGCGTTTGCTCGCAGATTGCCAACATTCTGCGTGGCAAGCACAAGCCTTCGTTTACCCCCAACTCGGACTGCGGCGACAACGTCATCGTTCTCAATGCCGACAAGCTGCGCGTAACGGGCAAGAAAATGACCGAGAAGGTCTACATCACGCACTCGGGCTACCCCGGTGGCCAGAAGCGTCGCACCGTGCGTGAGCAGATGGACCGCGATTCGCGTCGTGTTATCGAGCACGCTGTTAAAGGCATGCTGCAGGGCAACAAGTTGGGTTCGGCACAGTACCGCAACCTGTACGTGTACGCCGGCACCGAGCACCCACACGAGGCGCAGCAGCCCGTTGCTATCGAACTCAAAAACCTGTAAGCCACGACGGCTTACGTTCTTTAATTTTTCCACTAATGGCAATTACCAACACCTCTGGTAGAAGAAAAACCTCGGTGGCCCGCATTTACATGCAGGCCGGGCAAGGGAATATCACTATCAATGACCGGGACATGAAGGCGTATTTCAGCAACGAGTTGCTGGAAAACGTTGTGAACCAACCCCTGGCAATTCTTGAGCAAGTCGGCCAGTACGACATCAAGGTGAACGTGAAAGGCGGCGGCATTTCGGCGCAGGCCGAGGCTATCCGTCTCGCAATCACCAAGGCGCTCGTGAGCGACAACGAGGAGACTCGTCCTGCTCTGAAGAAAGAAGGCTTCCTGACCCGTGACCCGCGCATGGTGGAACGCAAGAAATTCGGCAAGCGCAAAGCTCGTCGCTCGTTCCAGTTCTCGAAACGCTAAACCAGGAGGAAATATATCATGGCTCAGACGACTTATAAGGACCTGCTCGACGCAGGTGCCCATTTTGGTCACCTCACCCGCAAGTGGGACCCCAAAATGGCGCCGTACATCTTCATGGAGAAGAACGGCATCCATATTATTGACCTCAACAAAACGCTGGTTTCGCTCGACTACGCCGCCACTGCTATTCGCAACATTGCGAAGAGCGGCCGCAAGGTGATGTTCGTGGCTACCAAGAAGCAGGCACAAGAAATTGTGACCACCGAAGCCGAGCGGTTGAAGATGCCTTTCGTGACCGACCGGTGGTTGGGCGGCATGCTCACCAACTTCGCTACGGTTCGCAAGAGCCTGAAGAAGATGGCCACCATCGACAAGATGGTGAAAGAGAACACGGCCTACGCCGCTCTCGCCAAGCGCGAGAAGCTGATGATGTCGCGTGAGCGCGCCAAGCTGGACCGCGTACTCGGTGGCATCGCCGACCTCGGCCGTCTGCCCGCTGCTCTGTTCGTAGTGGACGTGAAGCGTGAGCACATCGCCGTGAAGGAAGCCCACAAATTGGGTATCCCGGTGTTTGCTATCTGCGACACCAACTCGAACCCCGAATTGGTACAGTTCCCGATTCCTGCCAACGACGATGCCTCGAAGTCGATTCAGCTCATCGTGAGCGTAATCGGTAAGGCCATCGAAGACGGCCTGTCGGAGCGCAAAGTTGACAAAGAAGACGCCGACCGCAAGGAAGCCGACGAGGCTGCCATTGCTGAAAAAACGGCTGCTGACGAAGAATAGTCCCTTCATCGCTCTTTGAAAAAAGGGAACCTTCGAGTAGCTAGGCTCCGGAGGTTCCCTTTTTTATTTACCTGAATTCCAACCCAACAAAAAACACATCTAATGGCCGCTATTACCGCCGCAGACGTAAACAAGCTCCGCACCATGACCGGTGCCGGCATGATGGATTGCAAAAAAGCCCTGGTGGAAGCCGACGGCGACTTCGAAGCCGCTCGCGACATTCTCCGCAAGCACGGCCAGAAAATCGCTGACAAGCGCGCCGAGAACGAAACCTCGGAAGGCCTCGTGTTGGTGAACGTGAGCGAAGACGGCACCCAAGGCAAACTGGTGGCGTTGGCTTGCGAAACCGAATCGGTAGCCAAAGTGGCTAACTTCCGCGAGCTGGCCCAGCAAATTCTGGACACCGCTATCCGCATCGATGCAGGCACGAAGGAGGATATCCTCGCTGCCAAGGCTTCGGACGGCCTGACCGTGCAGGAGCACGTGACCGACTTGATGGGCAAAATCGGCGAGAAGCTGGAAGTAACTTACGCGACGCTGACCGCTGAGAAAGTGGCTTCGTACATCCACTCCGACAACAAGAAGGCCGTACTTGTGGGCCTGAAGAATGTTGGTTCGGCTGACGCTGCTGCCGTAGGCCGCGACGTAGCCATGCAAATTGTAGCCATGAAGCCCGTTGCCGTTGACAAAGACGGTGTGGATTCGGCTACGGTGGAGCGTGAAATCGAAGTAGGCAAAGAGCAGGCCCGCACCGAAGGCAAGCCCGAGGCAATGCTGGAGAAAATTGCTCAAGGCAAGCTCAACAAATTCTATAAGGAGAATACCCTGCTGAACCAGGAGTTCGTGAAAGACAACTCGATGACCATCGCCCAGCTGCTCGACAGCAAGTCGAAAGGCATGACGGTTTCGGACTTCAAGCGTGTAGCTATCGGCGCTTAATTGCGGCTTATAGTTGAATAAAAAAGGCCCGCTGGCATTGTGCTAGCGGGCCTTTTTCTTTGATACAACAATTGTTCATGGAACATCATAGAAAACGGGCATACCGTTACTTGCTTTATCAATTCCTACTTGACATTCGCACAGCTCCTACTCCAGACAGCTCTGCGTATTTCACTGACGAACAGTGTCGTAATCAAGTCAATTATGCTGGTGCAGTGGCCTATCTGCTTCATAATTTTGCTCTAGCAGCGGCTGACGACTTCATTGCATTCGATGAAGCAACATTCTGGCAAGGTATAGAGAGCTTTAGTCAGGCAAATCCACAATTGAGCGTACTACATTTCAAGAAGGTGTTTGAAATGGCTTTGACTGACTCACAATAAAAAGGCCCGCTGGCATTGTGCTAGCGGGCCTTTTTGTGTCTAGTTGCTTTGTGGCGAATTCATTTGGATGTGCGTGTCGGTCATCATTTTCAAGTAGCCCTCCAACGTTTCCATGCCAATAGCCGCCCGGCGCTTGTTTACGTTTTTAGGGCCGCGTAAAGAAACCGGAACGGCTTTGCCTAGGCCGGGCCCTTCGTATTTCACCTGCGTGCCGTATTCTTCCGGCTTGCCCGTATGTATGGCTATGCGGTCGGTGAGGTAGGCGTAATTGATTGGGCTGGCGTTTTTGCGTTTTACCTCTGCCAACATCAGGGTTAGCACCTGACGCTGAAAATCCAGGTGAGCATCCGCGTGCTGCACGAGCAGCCAAAAATTATTCGAGTTTTTTTCTCCCACCTGCTTAAACCCGGGGTAGCCGTATAGCTTTACTATTTTTTCCAGCACGGGCTGGTGACGCGCAAAATTCGTCTTCTCCATATCAATTAGGCTATTTCCCAAACTGTCTACTTTTTGACCGCCGAATATTTGCTGCATCGGCCATTGGTCTACGTAAGCCAGGCTGTCCAACGTTTTGCTGAGCGCGGGGTAGAGCACGGGCTGCGTTTGGGCCCAGGCAGGCAAAGCCAAACAAGTTGTTGCCAACAGGAGGAGAAGAAGGTGCTTCATGCTAATTAGGAACGTGTGGTGTAGCTTTTCAAGGTCAACGCTGAAGTTGTTGCCTTCGCGTATGGCCAGCTCATTGATTATTTTTTTGCCACGCCCGTACCCGTGAATTGGCGTTCTCGCGAATGTTCAGGTAGAATAGCGCGTAGTCGGCGATGTGAAAGGAATGGCGCAGTTCGGGGCGGCCGGGAAGCAAGAAGCGTGGGTAGCCGCTGGGCTTGGGCGGTGTTATCCAAAGCAGGCCTTGGTGGATTTTAGCATCCGTCACCTGCGGGTCGATGCGCTTGAAATCCTGACTGACGCCGCCGCGATTAAGGGTAGCGGGGGCTAGCAGGGTATCCAGCGTCCAAGTGAGGGGGTTGGTAACGGCGAAGGGATGAAAGGGAGGAAAATCGTTGCCGGTAGCCACGGCATTGTAACTGATGAAGCAACCGGTAGCAAGGGAATCGGGGCAGGGACGGATGGTTTGGTACTCGCCGGGCTTCACTTTGAAGCCGATGAGGTAGGCAGTCACGAGTCTGCGGCGCATTTTCGGGTCGTTTTCGAAGAATTCATGAAGCAGACGGGTGGCATGCGCAGTGCCCTGGCTGTGGCCGGCAATGATGATGGGGCGGCCCTGATTGTAATGGGCGAGGTAGTATTGGAAGGCCGATTTCACGTCGGCATAAGCGAGATTGAGGGCTTCTTGGCCGTTGGGGGTTTGCTCGTCGAAAAAAGAATAGAGCGTGGCTTGGCGGTAGCGCGGGGCGTAAATACGGCCGGCGGCGTTGAAGGCCGTGGCTTGGTGGCGAATGGTGCTTTTGTCGGTGAAGCGGTTGAGCTTTTCGCGGCTTAGGTCGGCGTTCCAGGCTTTGCGCCAGTAGTAGGTGGTGGGGTGGATAAAAAAAACATCGGCAGCAGCAGTCGCCTGCTCATCGCGCAACCCGGAGTTTTCGGGAACTACATCGGCAGAGTCGCGGCGGGTTGGCAGAGCAGCCCACAAGCTGTCTTGCGCATAGTCGGGGCCGGTTGTGGGAGTGTAGGCCACGAAGTCGTGGCGCGGCTTGAGGAGCTTGAGACAGGAGTTCAGTGATATCAGCAACAGCGATAAGCAGAGGTAGCGTAACCAGGGTTTTAACACAGGAACAATATTGTGTAGTCCGTCATGCTGAGCAGGTCGGAGCATGACGGGTTTTATTTGGTACTGAATTAAATAATTGGTGTGGGCCAGTGCTGAATCACGCGTGGTTGGCCGGTTTCGTCATACAACAGGCTCATGGGCTCGGCGGGTTTGGCGACGACATCTGCCAGGGAAATGTTCCAGCGCTGCCACATTTCGGCCAGCGTCTGGGTGTAAGCCGAATTCTCCCAGGGGTTGAAAATGGCGCCGGTCACGTCGTCGATGAGGGCGTCGAACACCAGTTGGGTATCACCGGCACGCGGGGTGCGCGGGTAGATATCGGGCACGACGTGGAGGAGGTGCGCAGCATAGTACACGCGGGCTTTGAACTCGGCAACCTGCACAGGGTGTAGCGGGCGCTGAGCATCTTGGTACACTTTGCCCATGGCTTGGCCAATGAGGCCGATATCAACCAAACAGGCCACCAGCACGGTTTTATCGAGTTTTATGCTGAAAACGAGGGTATTCAGGTCGTCGTCGTATTCGAACGGCGTAACGTCCTCAGCCGCATCGGCCTCTAGCACGAAAACGGAGCCAGGCACGAAATCGGCGTACTCAGTGGGCACGCGCAAGCCCTGCAAAAGCTGAAAAAACGCCTGAAAGCGGCGCACCAACGCCGCATTCTCGGCCAAAGGATACTTGGGCTTTATCAGCGGCTCGAACTCATTCAGCAGTTCCGTGATGAAGATGCCGTAGAACATTTTGCCCATCCACAGAAACAACGCATCGTCGCCGAGGGCACGCAGGGCGGCGGGGCCTTGGACCGCAGCGGCCTCTACCCTGCTCTCAAGTTCCGTGATGCGCTGGCGCACGGCGGGGCTGGCGGGCAGACGCAAATCGCGGAACTGAACGGTGCGTTGGTCGAGAAGCTGAATGGGGCGCTCGGCCAAGTGGTAGCGGGCCTGGAGCCACTCCGCAAAAACGGGGACGGTGTCATCAGGCCCGACGGGCTGGCCGCTGAGAAAACAAGTAGTGGGGCCAAACCGCATGCCATCGAACGGGTCGTAGGGAATGAGGTCGGCGGGGGTGAGCTGGGGCATAAAACAAGAAAGCGAACTTGGTGGCCCGCACCGCCGCGCCCGTGGAACAAGCCAAACGGACAGACGATGCGAACCACAAAGTTCGCGCTACGGCGGTTAGCGAACCCAGCCGGACGGGATTTATCGCGAGAGCGACGACCCAGCTCGGATGAGCAGCTTGCTCAGGTTGGTGAGCGGGGCGCTGTAATCCCCGCCGGCATCCTCGGCTACCTTGGCGGTTTCGGCGCCCAGGGTAGCCAATACTTCGGCGATGTCGTGGGCGGGGCTTTTGGCATCGCTCAGTAGCTCGTTGAGCTGGTGGAGGCCCTGCTTGATTTTGGCCAGGCCCGCCCGGTCGGAAGAAGCCAGAACGGCTTCCCAGCGCTCAACCTCAACGCGGCCCTGCGGACCGGAATTGGTGGGGGTACTGGCGGAGAGAAACGTCAGCGTATCGTCGAGCAAGGCGGTATTTTGCTGGTCGGTCACGGCCATGGGCACTTCGTGCGGGACGGTCGGTTGCGGAGTGGCGGCGGTGGAATCCATGGGAAATGGGAGTAAGAAGTTACAAGAGAACTATACTAGCGTGGAGAATAAAAAGTTAGCTTACCCACTATCAAACCACCGCGAACTCACCCATTGGCATACTCCCGGGTTACCTTTCGGGCCCGATTTTTATTAATTGGCATCTATTCATCTCATTTCCTTTTCGCCATGAAAACGTCTTTGAAAACCTTATTTGTTGCCGTAGCCGTGGCCCTGAGTGCCACCGCTTGTACCGAAACCGAGCAGCGCAACGCCGAAGCCAACACCGAAAAGACGGCAAACGATGCCGAAATAGCCGCCGATTCGATGGGCGACCGCGCCGAAGCTGGCCTCGACCGGGCCGAAGACAAAATGGATGCCGCGGCCGAAAAAGCCAGTGCTAAAATGGAAGCCGCCGGCGAAAAGTTTGAAGCAAAGGTGAACGCAGCCGGCGACAAAATGGAAGCCGCCGGCGAAAAGCTCGAATCGAAAATGAAGGCCATGGGCAGGGCCGCCGAACGCTCCGCCACCCAAACCAAAGAGAACGTCAAAGACGCGAACCGGGAATAAGCCACAAGCCGTAGTAGCATTGAAAAAGCCCGTACGCATGATGCGTGCGGGCTTTTTTTAATGTTCTTAGAGTTCGGCTACTTCCAGCAACACATCGTAGTAGGGCCGGCCGAGCAGGCGCGCGCGCAGCCAGGAATAGAAACTCATGGCCTGCAAATCTTCGCGCTCCGAGGGCAGGAAGGCCGGAAACTCGGCTACCCGCTCGGCAAAAGCCGGCCGCTGGGCCAGCGCAGGGTCGTGGATGAGGTCGCGCACCAAACCCAAGTAGTTGAGCACAAAGTGATAGGGCCCGCCAGCCAGCGCGGTTTGTGCCACCGCCGTATCGAGCACGTCCTCGCCGGCGAGCCTACCCGGAAACTGCTCCACCAACCGGCGCTCGATGGCCTTGATGCGCCCGAGGGCAATGTCTTCGTGACCCAATTCCAGTTGGATGAGCATCTCGCCCATGTTTTTTTTCAGCAGCCACTCCAGGCCCAGGTGCTCTTCTAGCCAGTGGTCGGTGCGGCCCAGCCGAAGCATGGTGTAATTGGCCTTGCCAAAATTCCCTTCGGCAAAGTAATGGAAGACCAACTGGAGGCGGGCGGTGAGTTCCTCCATCATCGGCAGGGCCGGCGTGGCCGCAAGCTCCTGCTCCAATAGGGCAATACTCTCGGAATTGCGGCGAAGAAACGCCAGATTGGCCGCCAGCAGAAAAGTGAAGCGCGGCCCGAACTCCGCGAATTTGCGGTTGGTCGCGCCTTGCAGCAGTGCCCGTCCTTGCTCCAGATAGGCCACCGACTGGGCAAAATGCCGCGACCGGTACAAGGCGTGGGCCAGCATGTAGAGCAGCCGCAGTTGGTAGTTGCGCTGGGCGGGCGCAAAGCCGTGGCGTCGCTCCATGAGCCGATAGCAACGCTCAATGAACACGGCAAACGAGGCAAAGTCCCGGCGCACGAGCATGGCACTGCGGGCAATGGACATGAGCCGGCACAGCAGCGACGGCGAACGGGCAAAGGCTTCCTGCAAGTCGTACTCCACCAAAATGTCGTGCATGAGGGTGTCGAGCGGCGCACCGGCACGGCCTCGCTTCCGGGCTTCGCCCAAGCGCTGGCGCAGTAGACTATCGGCAATGTTGGCGCGCTCCTCTTCGTCGGCGGCTTTTTTATTGACGTGGCGGCGGGCAATTATTTCGGCCAGCGGCTCGGCGTGCGGCGAATTGGCGTACTGAATTTGCAGGTTGTACACGGCATTCAGCGGCTCGTACTGCTCGTTGTCGTGGGCCAGCTTTTCGGCTTTGCGCAGCGTGCTCCACGCCAGGCGCGGAATGCCGGCCTCAAACAGGTACTGGGCCAGGGTAAGTTGCCCGCGCACCGAGGCAGCGGCCGTAGTATCGAGTTGCCGCTGGCGGAGGAGCAGGAAATCGGTGAGGTGGCGCAGCAGGCGCTTGCGGAGTGCGTAGTAAGCCACCGGGTTGGGCTCGTCGGGGTAGAGCTTGGCAATGAGCTGGGGGCTGCTGAGCGCTTTGGCTTGCACCAGCAGTTCGTACAGCCGCGAATCTTGCCGGCCCGCCGTCTTGCGCCGCTGGCGCTGAATGAATACGCCAAAGTCGCGGCGCTCGTCGGGGCCAAGCGTTAAAAGCGTCGTGCGCAGGTCGTCCATGGCAGCAAATTACGATGCGACGGCCGGCTGTTTTGAGGAAGAGCGCAGCCACGGTTATCTGCCACTTGCTCAGGGCTTCCGCAGCGGTAGCAACATTGCTTCCGCAGTGCATTCCCGCCTTGGCGCTGGGGCTGGGCGCGAAACCTAACGCTTACTTACAGGGTAAAAGCCGATTACCCGTTGCAGTTTCCTTCGTTTAATGATGAATTTTCATCACCTCTTTCTTTCCAAACTCATGAAATTTTCCCCCAAAACCCTTTTCCTCGTCGCGGCCTTTGGTGCCTTTGCCACTACTTCCTGCTCGGAAAAGAAGGCTGAAAACACCGCTGATACCGTGGAAAACGCCGCCGACAACGCCGCCGAAAACACCACCAACGCTATGGATAACGCCGTAGACAATGCCAAAGAAGACATTGCCCGCGAGCCCGGCGATACCGCCGTGGTCCGCAACCAGCCCGCCGATAAGGTGGTGGAAGAGATTCCTGACAAGAAGGACTAACTCCATCCGTTCTAGTTGAGAGCCCTGCTACCATCGTAGCGGGGCTTTTTGTTGTCAGCATTTGCCTTGAATAGAGCCCCCCTTGGCACAACGCAGGAATGGTTGCGGCAAAAGGAGAAAAACGATTGATGCGCTGCCTTTCAACTGCTAAAAAACATTCTAACAACGTTTATTAATTATTTAAAATAATATATACTAAGTAATTATAATTAAATACAGTCACTAACAAGATTCCGGCATTGTGGCCACAAGCTCAACTTTATGGAAAGGCGCGGCGTAAAAACCCCAGAAATTCCTCCTTCCCATCCACATTTCCTTCACCCCTTTTTCTTTCACACGATGGACCTCAACAACAATAACATCGACGACCAAAGCGAGCTGAAAGCCCGCGGCAATTGGAATCAAGTTAAAGGCGAAGCCAAGCAGAAGTGGGGCAACCTCACCGACGACGACCTGGACTACGAGGACGGCAAACAGGACGAGTGGTACGGCCGCTTGCAAGAAAAAACCGGCCACGCCGTGGAAGACATCAAGAACTGGTTCAACCGAACCTTCTAGCCCGTTGCATTTGCCAATGAGGCAGCCCGCCTTCCAATCCACACGCGGTTGACTCATTAAAAAAAGGCCCTTTCTGGAGACAGAAAGGGCCTTTTTTGGTTAACTGCGCCCCCAATCTCAACCTTTGTCCGAGGGAAGTGCGTAATAAAATCCCGGTTTCACCTTTCGCCCGATTTCCATGTCCGCTTCCGATACTTTGCTTTCTGCCGTTCCCGGCTCGCCATCGTCGGGCATAAAGACACTGGCCCGCCTGGGCTTTGCCGCCATCGGAGTGGTGTATGTGCTGATGGGCGTGTTGGCGCTGATGGCCGTGACGGGCCTGGGTCGCGGCGAGCGCGCCGACCGGGAAGAAGCCGTGCAGCGGCTGCAGGACCTGCCCGCCGGCAACGTGTTGCTGGGCCTCATTGCCCTGGGCTTGCTGGGCTACATCGTGTGGCGTTTCACCCAGGCCATTATCGATACCGAAAGCAAGGGTGCTGATGCCAAAGGAATCGGCACGCGCATTTGGTACGCGGCCAGTGGCTTGGTATATAGCGGCCTGGCCTTATACGCGGCCCGCCTCGCCCTCAACGGAAGCGCCGAAAAAGGCGGCAACACCTCGAAGACCCTTACCGCGACCGTGCTGGGTTGGCCCGGCGGCGAATGGCTCATCATGCTGGCCGGCGTGGTGGTTATCGGCATCGCTATTTATCAGATGTACCGGGCGTATTCCGGCAAATTCCAGAAAGACGTGAACGCCAGTGGCCTTTCGGCTGGGCAGCAGCAGCTGGTGTACCGCGCCGGCCAAGTAGGATTCACCGCGCGGGGCGTGGTATTGGCCATTCTGGGTTATTTCTTGCTGAAAGCCGGGCAGCAGTCGCGCGCCTCGGCTGTGGGCGGCACCGACGAGGCTTTCGACTTTTTGGCCGCCATGGGGCCGGCCGTGCTGGGCGTGGTAGCCGCCGGGCTGGTTGCCTACGGCCTGTTTATGCTGGTGCAAGCCAAGTACCCGGTGCTGCGCGGGCTATAAGCCTGCGCAGGAAGCCACCACCGGCGCGAATAGCACCCGCAACCCTGCCCACGGTTTGTTAATCAAATCTGGTTTCGGCGCTGCGATTCGGGACTATAATTCAACCGCATCCGCTACGTAGTCGGCCAGGTATTGGTAGCGCGGCGTTAGTTGGCCGTTTTTGGTGATGGTGGCGCGGGCAATTACGCCCTCGTCGTCGTGGCCCACTAAATGAGGCAGCACGTTGTCGATGAGCTGCCGGCCGAAATCACGGCTGGCGTTGCGCGGCAGCTCGCAGGGCAGGTTGTCCACAGCCATCACCGTGATGTTTGTGGGACGGGCGTAAGCCGCCTCCAACTCCCCGGTTTGGGGATTGTAGTCAAATGCCGGGTCGGCAATGGTACTGGCGCGCTTGGTAGTGGGAATGGAACCGTTCACGTCGCAGGTCACGTCGGCAATGGTGTTGATGCGGAAGTTTGGGCGTTGCGTGTCGGCTTCTTCGAAGAGCTTGGGGGCCGCCGGATGCCAGTACGCACAGGCAATGAGCAGGTCCGTCACGGGCAGAAACAGGCCGAACGTAGACTCGTATTCCTGCGGGTTGGCATGAAAATCGGTCGTGTCCCACACCCGGCCATCGCGGCGGCGGTTGTAGTCGGAGCTGCGCAATTGGGTGTACACCGGCTCATTGAAGGTGAGGTACAAATAGTCGTACACGCTGACGCGGCGGATGCCCATGCGGTCGAGCACTTCCAAGGCGCCCTGCGCCACCCGGCCCGAGCCGGTAACCGCCATTTTGATGGCCGGCAGTTTCTTCACTTTGAAAAACTCCTCCTGCATGTCGTCCATATCCACGCACTCGTGGGCGGGCTTCAAGGAAAACAGCTGGTGTTTGCGCCCGTACGTGAGCAAGCCGTTGTAGGCGCCCACAATGCCGGCGTAGCGACCAAAGGCCACGATGCGCTCGCCCCGGGCGTTGGTCAGCAGTTCGTAATCAATCAGGGTGATGTTTTTCTTCAGCACTTCCCGCAGCAGGTTGCGGTTGGCGGGCTGCTTTTTCACGGTGTGCGAGAAAAACAGGTAGGTTTTATTGGGAATAAGCTGCTGCACTGGCACTTCTTTCACGCCCATGAGCACGTCGCAATCGGATATGTCGTCGCGTACTTCCAGCCCTAAGTCCCGGTATTCCTGGTCGGAGTAGCTGCGCACGGGGCTGCTTTGCACCACCATCTGGAGGTCGGCGAAAGTGGACTGGGCTTCCACGCACTTTTTGGGGGTGAGGGGCACGCGCTTGTCGGGCGGCGTCTTGCCTTCGCGAATGAGGCCGATGGTGAGGGACATGGGTGGGATTGGCTGGGTGGGGTGAGGGGCAAGAGTCGTCTACTCTTCTACACATCGTGTGTCATCCTGTGAGCAGGACGACCGGCGGTGTCCGCCAAAATTACGGTTTTGCCCGCAGTCCGCCGGACCTTTTGGCCCTTACCTTTGTTTAGGATTCTGAAACTGAAAATCACCGCATCAAAACCGTTTCCCACCCCACCATTTCTCGCCTTTATGACGCTGAAACCCCAGCCTGCCGACGTTTTTGAAGACCGCCACAACGCGCCCGGCGCCGACGAGCAGGCGGCCATGCTCCGCACCATCGGCGTGAGCAGCATCGAGCAGCTTATCGACGAAACCGTGCCGCCCGCCATCCGCCTGAAAAAACCGCTCGACCTGCCCGCCGCCCTCAGCGAACGGGCTTTTTTGGCGAAATTCAAGCAGATTGCCAGCCAGAACCAGGTGTTCAAGAGCTACATCGGTCTGGGCTACCACGACACCACGCTGCCGCCGGTTATTCAGCGCAACATCCTCGAAAACCCGGGCTGGTACACTGCCTACACGCCTTACCAAGCCGAAATTGCCCAGGGCCGCCTCGAAGCCCTCATCAATTACCAGACGATGGTAATTGACCTCACCGGCCTCGAAATTGCCAACGCCAGCTTGCTGGATGAAGGCACTGCCGCCGCCGAAGCCATGCACATGCTGCACAGCCAGACCAAGAAAAAAGGCGCCAACCAGTATTTCGTTTCCGAGCAAGTATTGCCCCAAACCATCGACCTGCTGCGCACCCGCGCCACGCCGGTCGGCATTGAGTTGGTGGTAGGCGACCACCGCGAAATTGACCTGAGCGCCGAAGGCTTCTTCGGCGCCATGGTGCAATACCCTGCCGCCGACGGCGAGGTGTTCGACTACAAAGAATTCATCGGTCAGGCCCGCGCCAACAACGTGTTTGTGGTGATGGCGGCTGACTTGCTGGCCCTCACGCTCCTCACCTCGCCCGGCGAGCTCGGCGCCGATGTGTGCGTGGGCAACTCGCAGCGCTTTGGCGTGCCGATGGGCTACGGCGGTCCGCACGCCGGTTTCTTCTCCTGCAAAGACCAGTTTAAGCGCGTAATTCCCGGCCGCCTCATCGGCCAGAGCATCGACGCGGCCGGTAACAAGGCATTCCGCATGGCTTTGCAAACCCGCGAGCAGCACATCCGCCGCGAGAAAGCCACCTCCAACATCTGCACCGCGCAGGTGCTACTGAGCGTGCTGGCCGGTATGTACGCCGTGTACCACGGCCCGCAGCGCATCCAGCAGTTTGCCGTGAACACCCACAGCCTGGCCCAAACGCTGGAAGCCGGCCTGAAGAAGCTCGGCGTGGAGCAAACCAACGAAAATTACTTCGACACCCTGAACCTGCGCCTCGAAAGCGCCGAGTTGCAGCAGTCGCTGCGCAAGGAAGCCGAAGCCGCCCGCCTCAACTTCCGCTACTTCGACGAGGTGCGCGTGGGCATTTCGCTCAACCAGAACACCGAGCTGCACGACGTGGCCGACATTCTGGACGTCTTCGGCAAAGTCCTCGGCAAAGAAGCCGACCAGCTAGTGGGCCTGCCCGAGTCGCTGGAACTGACCTGGCCCAAAAGCCTCGTTCGCACCAGCGACTACCTCACCCACCCCGTCTTTAACACGCACCACGCCGAACACGAGCTGTTGCGCTACATGAAGCAGCTCGAAAACAAGGACCTCAGCCTCGCGCACAGCATGATTCCGCTGGGCTCGTGCACCATGAAGCTGAACGCCACCGCCGAGATGATTCCGGTGACTTGGCCCGAAATCGGCCAGCTTCACCCCTTCGCGCCGCTTGACCAGACCAAGGGGTATCAGCAGATTTTCGCCGACTTGCAAACTTGGCTATGTGAAATCACCGGTTTTGCCGCCGTCAGCCTGCAGCCAAACTCGGGTGCGCAAGGCGAATACGCCGGCCTGCTGGCCATCCGCGGCTACCACGAAGCCCGCGGCGACCACCACCGCAATGTGTCCCTGATTCCGGCTTCGGCCCACGGCACCAACCCCGCCTCGGCCGTAATGGCCGGCATGGAAGTAGTGGTGGTGAAAAGTACCGAAGACGGCAACATCGACGTGGCCGACCTCAAGGAAAAAGCCGCCAAGTACGCCGACCGCCTCTCCTGCCTTATGGTGACCTACCCCAGCACGCACGGCGTGTACGAGGAAACCATTGTAGACATCTGCGAGACCATTCATAACCACGGCGGCCGCGTGTACATGGACGGCGCCAACATGAATGCCCAGGTCGGCCTGACTTCGCCCGCCAACATTGGTGCCGACGTTTGCCACCTCAACCTCCACAAGACCTTCTGCATTCCTCACGGTGGCGGTGGCCCCGGCGTTGGCCCTATCGGCGTAGTAGCTGACTTGGCTCCTTACCTGCCCGGCCACGCCGTGGTGGCCGTAGAAGGCCGCACCAACGGCTCGGTTTCGGCGGCGCCGTGGGGCTCGGCCAGCATCCTGCCCATCAGCTACGCCTACATCTCGATGATGGGCGGCGAGGGCCTGACCCGCGCCACGCAAATTGCCATCCTCAATGCCAACTACATCAAGGCCCGTCTGGAAGAGCACTACCCGGTGCTGTACTCCGGCAGCCACGGCCGTTGCGCCCACGAGATGATTCTGGAGTGCCGCCACTTCAAGAAGGCCGGCATTGAAGTAGAAGACATTGCCAAACGCCTGATGGACTATGGCTTCCATGCTCCTACCGTGAGTTTCCCCGTGGCCGGCACGCTCATGATTGAGCCCACCGAAAGCGAAAGCAAAGATGAGCTGGACCGTTTCTGCGATGCCATGATTTCCATCCGCAAGGAAATCGCAGAAGTAGAGTCGGGCAAAGCCGATGCCAAGGACAACGTGCTGAAGCACGCGCCCCACACCGCCGCTACCGTGCTGGTGCACGAGTGGACCCGTCCCTACTCCCGCGAAAAAGCCGTGTACCCCATGGAGTACGTGCGCGCCGCCAAGTTCTGGCCCACCGTCAGCCGCATCGACTCGGCCTACGGCGACCGCAACCTGATTTGCAGCTGTACCCCAATCGAGCAGTACGCCGACCAAGAAGAAGAATTGGTACAGGCTGATAAAGGCCCATCGTACTAGTTCCGAAAGAATAAGCGAAACATAAGCGTCTCTTATCTGCCTATTTAAACACAAAAAGCCCCGTCTCAAGGTTAGAGACGGGGCTTTTTGTGTTCGGAAGTTGGTATCAGCTAGCTAAGCAAAGCTGAAGTAATTGCATCCTTAACTCTTTTTCAAATCAGCGTTGAACGCTACTTAGCTCCTCGTTCGCCGAAGCAACGCCGGTCCATGTAGCCAGTCTGCGTTTTGCCATCTTTATCCAGACGTACCCGCACAAAGTACGCGTTGATGGTATCCGTTACTTGCACTTCGTTGCCTGCGGTGGTTTGGGCAAGCACCAAGGAGGATTTCTTCATGCCGTCGTATACCGGGCAGTTTACGATAGTATTATAGGCAACGGGCGTATTGTTGCCGGCCGCGGTTTGCATGCGTTCGTCGCGAGTGGAAGAGC
Organism: Hymenobacter jeongseonensis; assembly: GCF_015694725.1. GTDB lineage: Bacteria > Bacteroidota > Bacteroidia > Cytophagales > Hymenobacteraceae > Hymenobacter > Hymenobacter jeongseonensis. The sequence goes on from NZ_JADQDQ010000009.1 coordinate 218,323, forward strand.
AGGCAGCCAGCAAGCCCGTAACAGCCAATAACAACAAGGCGGTACTTTTCATTGACGAAGCGTGGGTATGAGTGGAAATTCGGGGGTAAGGTAGGACAAAATCTGTTTATACCAAACTAAAACCATCCAAATTGCCTGCAACGGAAGCTAATTGGGGGCTGCAGAAAGTGGAACGCCGGGGTTTGTTTCATCGTTATAATAGCATCTCCCCAAAAACGGCTGTTCCTCTCTAAATTCAGCCTTTTGGACCCTTCAATTAACCTGTCTTTTTCAAATCCCATGATTCGAATGACCCATTTTATGGCTCGTCCCGCTGCCTTAGCCGCCTTGAGCCTTGCGCTCTTGCTGGGCACCAGCGGTTGCGCCACTTCTTCCCGCGTGGGCGTGACCAACGACTTTGACCATTCGGTTAACTTTTTGGCGTTTAAAACCTGGGCGTGGTATCCGCAGCAGCCCACTGACACCGAGGGCGGGCCCGCCAAAGGCTACGAGTCCTTTTTGGACAAACGCATGCGGGCAGCCGTTTCGGCCGAGATGGTCCGCAAAGGCCTGACGGAAGTCACAACCGCTCCCGATATTTATGTGGCCTACAGTGCCCGCGTAGAGGACAAGCAGCAAGTTTCGCCTTACTATAATGGTCTTGGCTATCCGTATGGTTACGGATACGGGTACTACGGCCGCGGCATGCAACCCATCACTCAGTACAAAGCCGGCACGGTGGTGATTGACATTATCGATGCCAGACGCAAAGAATTGGCATGGAGGGGTACTGGACAAGCGCAAGTGGACCAAAACTCTATCAACGAGGCTGAAACGTTGCGCATTGTCAACGGCATTCTCGGCACTTACCCTCCCCAGGGAAACAACGCTATAGCTTTAGACCGGCACGTTCACGTGGCGCTCAGCATGATACGAGCTGCGCACCAGCGGGCCGCTTT